>NZ_CP193626.1:0-4800000 GCF_052936305.1 Saccharothrix isguenensis | reverse complement strand
GCCTCGGGGTACGGCGGCCTGTCGACTGCGGGGTGTGATGAGGATGGCGGTGCCCGACGGCCACCCGGTGAAACGGGCCCCCGGCGAAGTCCGGGCCGACCGGTCGCGCTTGTTGCTGGTGGCGCGTCACGCAGCCTTGGCCGGGTAATGGGTCCAGGTGCGGATGGGCGAGTCGGTGGCGAAGCCGGTCTTGGGCCGGGCTCGGGCGTTGCGCCAACGGATGAACGAGCCGATGGTGGCGTTCTGCTCGGCGTGGGAGAGGTGGTCGGTGCCGTTGAGGGCCAAGTAGCGCAGGGCGGCGAACTCCGCCTCGATCCAGTTCAGCCGACTGGAGTAGGTCGGCAGGAACACCAACTCGGCGTCGTTGTCGGTGGCCCACTGGCGGACGTCGGGGTGCCGGTGCGGGGAGAAGTTGTCCATGCCCAGGTGGAGCCGCTGGTCGGGCCACCGGGCGCGCAGGGTCTTGAGCAGGTCGAGGAACTCGCGGTGGCGTTTGCGGCACCGGATGCGGTAGTGGATCTTTCCGGTGGTCAGGTCGAGTGCGGCGAGCATGTGCATCCCGCCGTGGTGGCGGTTGTAGGTCGCCCGTAATCGGCGCGGCGACCCGGCGGGTCGCCAGGCCCTGCCTTGCGCGGCATCAGGTTGAGCGGTCCGAACTCGTCGACGCAGACCACCCGCCCGTCGCCGGGCGGATGGTCGTAGAGGTCGAGGATGCGGTGCATCTTCGCGAGGAAATCCGGGTCGGTGGACGCCTTCCAGGTGGTGGTGACCTGCCAGGAGACGCCCGCGTCGCGCAGGCTGCGCCGCAGCGTCTCCCGGCTGACCGCGGCCACGGTGCCGCGGTCGAGCGGATGGTCGCGCAGCTTGGACAACGACCAGGTCGAGAACGCGGTGATGCCCCAGTCGGCGGGCGCAGTGCGGGCGATCAGGCAGATCCGTTCACGGACCGCCTCACCGACCACGTAGTCCTCGCTCACCTGCATCAACGAGGTGATGTCCCGGACCGCCTGGCCCTGGCCGGACGCGAGGAGCACCAGCGGCGCGACGACATGCTCGGCGTGTCGGCGATCCCGACCACACCCGGTGAACCGGTCCTGGACGACCTGCACGCCGACAAGCCGACCGCGTTACACGCCCTGGTCTGCCGCGGCGCCGACCCGCCGAACGCAACTGGCCGGCTTCGTAGGCAAACCCTTCGGGTAGGACTTCGACACCACGTGCTGTCGGCGAATGCGTTTGATCATTGCATAATACCTGTCTTCATTATCCGTGTTGCACTGGCACTCGGAGTCGCGCCGCGGAACGGGCCAGCCTCGCCCAGCAGCTTCATCACCGCTGGCGGCGTGCACGGCAGCACCGCCCGGTGGATGCCCGTCGCGTCCACGAAGCGCCGGTTCTCCTAGAGGCAGCGGCCTCCAGAACAAGTGCATGCCCTCGACGTCATCACGCGGGTCCACCAGCTCTCCGGACATTCTTCGGGTGGTGTTGATCGATTTGGTCGGGATGGCGACTTGCTCTATCGCTTGCTGTCACATGAGGCAGGGTCGTATGGTAGGAGACAAACATAGAAAAAAGGGTCACCCGATTCGCCGTGGTGCTACCGGATTCGATGTTGATTGGAATTCTTCGTCGTGCGAGCGTGAATCAACCTCGTTGCACCTGTTGTTTCAGGCGGCCTTCCGGTACGAAGGAAGAATCGCCTCGACGGGTCCCAGGTGATCGGAGTCCGATGCGACAGCTTTCGCGTGGTGCACCTGACCCCCCGCTGCCTGGGCGCGGCTCCCGTCGTCGGCTGCGGCACGTCCTCGTTCCGGACGACTGCCGTGCACGCCCGCGAAACGTGAACACCACTGGCCAATCCAAGGAGGACTCATGTCACTCGTCGATCCGTCCGGCCGTTCCACCCGCCGAAGAGGGCTCACCTCGGTGGCGTTGACGGTGCTGCTGCTCCCGCTGGCCGTGGCGACGCCGGCTCACGCGGCCTCGGTCATGGTCTACACCAACCCCGGCAACCCGACCTTTACCGTGCCGGCGGGCGTCACCGCGGTCACCGTGCACGTCGTCGGAGCCGGCGGCGGGGGTGGCGGCAGCGGCTGGGGGTTCTTCCCCGTGCCCGGGCCCGGTGGGGGCGGTGCCGGGGGCGGCGCGAACGCCAGCTGCACGCTGACCGTCACCTCGGGCACCGTCCTGAAGATCTCGGTCGGCGCCGGCGGTGCCGGAGGTGGCCCGCGGGAGGGCGTCTACCAGGCCAAGGCCGGAGCGTGGGGTGGGAGCTCCAGCATCACCACCGGTACGACCGTGCGGGCCAGCAGTGGCGGCGGCAACGGTGGGAAGGGCTCGCTCGGTGACAACACCGGCGGCGTGGGGGGAGCAGGGAGCAGCTCGGTGAGCTGCGCGGGGACCGTGTCCACCACCACCCCCGGCGCGAACGGCGCCACCGGCGGCAATGGTGTCCTCAGCAGCGGCGGAGGTGCGGGTGGCGCACCTGGCGCGACGGTGCCGTCCGAGTGCGCGGCCGGCACCGGACGAGGTGGGAACGGCGCCAACGGCGGTGTGTTCAGCGGGTACACCGGCGACGTCGGAGGCAACGGCTGCGTCGTCATCAGGTACTGACCGCCGCCCGTCCGGACCGAACCGCGTCGCCCGCGCAGGTGGCTCGGCCCCTGCCGCTCGCCCCACGTCGGTGGCGCACTCGACCGCGTGACACTGGGGTAGACCTCGGCGTCGAAGGCCGGTGACCGTCCGCCGGGGAGCCATCGGCTTCGCGGTGGGCGGCCCGGTTCACGGCCCAGCCGCCGGACAGTCGCCCCGACTCGCCACGCGGCGCGGCGCACACCGGGGGAGTGGCCGGCGAGCCCGCAGCCGCGCCACCCACCGGCACTCGGCAACGCGCAGGGCCCGTCGTCCTGCCGGTCGGCCCTCACCGGTTGTTCGGGGTGCAGGCGCTGCTCGCCGGGTCCCGGGCGGCCGGTGTCGGGCGAGCAGGCTGGTCACTCCAGTGCGCGGCCCGCTTCCAGAACGTCAACGACGAGGCTGTCGACGTCGGCCGGGGTGGTGCGGGGGTTGATGGTGCACAGCCGCAGGGCGCGGCGGCCGTCCACGCCGGTCGTGGCGATCATGAACCGGTCGCCGTTGTTGACGGTCTCCGCGATCCGGGCCTGGATCGCGTCGAGGTCCGCGGCGCCGTCCGCTGCCCGTGGCCGGTACCGGAGGCAGAGGATGCCGAGGCTCGGTCCGGCGAGCAGTTCCAGCTCGTCGCTCCGCTCCACGAGTTCGGCGGCGTGCTCGGCCAGGTCGAGTCCGTGGTCGATGGCCGCGCGGAAGGCGGCGACGCCGAAGCCCTTGAACGACAACCACAGCTTGAGCGCCCGGGCGGCGGTCGTGAACTGGACGCCGTGGTCGGACAGGTTGACCTCGCCGAGGTCGGGGCGGGTGAGGTCGAGGTACCCGGCCTGCGCGCGGAACCGGCCCAGCGCGAACGCCCGGTGCAGCGTGGCGGGGTCCCGCACGAGCAGGCAGCCGATCTCGTAGGGCTGGAACAGCCACTCGTGCGGGTCGATGACGACGGAGTCCGCCTCGTCCAACCCGACCAGGGCGGCGCGCCCCTGGTGGTCATCGAGGCTGCGGCCCCGTGCGCGCCGTCGACGTGCAACCAGAGGTCGTGTTCGCGGCACAGCCGGGCGAGCTCGGGCAGCGGGTCGATGCGCGTGGGGGCACAGCGGGACCGCGCTAGCGGTGGGCCAGGCTCGACGTGATGTCGTTGAACAGACAGCGCCCACGGCGGTCTGGTCGCGCGGTGCAGGCTCGTGTGGGCTGCGTGAGCCCGCACCGCGCCCTTCACCACCGACTGCGACGCCCATTTCCAGGGCGGGCAGGGGCTGTGCCGGACCGCAGGTGCGGTCATGATGGTGCGGTGAATGCTGCCGACTCGCCCACTCCGGAGTTGACCACCGACCTCCACGGTGACGCCGTGATCGTCCGTGTCGTCGGGGACATCGACATGGTCAACAGCGACGAGCTGCGCGAACGCTGCGTGGACCTGCTGGACAGCGGCGTGGAAGCCCTGGTGATCGACCTGTCCGGGGTGACGTTCTTCGCTTCCTCCGGCATCGCCGCACTCGGCCACATCCGTGTGCACAACGCGTCGCTCCAGCGCCGACCGGTCCACGTAGTGGCCAGCCGCGCCGTGCGCCGTTCGCTGACGGTCACCGCGATGGACAAACTGCTGCCGCTGCACGACACGGTGGAACACGCGCTGGCCGCCGCACAGGCGGACGCCCTCTAGCGCGTGTTTCAAAGGTGAGGTGGCTGGCGGCGTGTCGGTGGCCGGAATGTGGCGAGGTCTCCGGTAGATGGTTTAGCGACCAAGCAAAACCGCAGTACCGGAGACCTCGTGGCCAGCGTAGCGGCAGCGGGGCGGTTCGATCTGACCGACGCGCAGTGGGCACTGGTGCGACCACTGTTACCCGTCGGCGTCAGGCCGGGACGTCCCCCGAAGTGGAGTAAGCGGCAGTTGATCGACGGCGTCCGGTGGCGGGTGCGGGTGGGTGCTCCGTGGCGGGATCTCCCGCCCGAGTACGGGCCCTGGCAGACCGTCTACGGGTTGTTCCGACGGTGGCAGCGGGCCGGGGTCTGGCAAGCGATCCTGGCCGCGCTGCAGACCCGTGCGGACGCCGACGGGCTGATCGTGTGGGACGTGAGCGTGGATTCCACGATCATGCGGGCGCACCAGCATGCCGCCGGTGCGCGTAAAAGGGGGATCTCCAGGTCGAACCGCCCGACACACCGACCGGTGGCACGGAACCGGACGATCACGGGTTGGGGCGGTCGCGGGGCAGGTGGACCAGCAAGCTGCACCTGGCCTGCGAACAAGGCCGCAAACCGCTGTCGCTGCTGGTCACCGCGGGGCAACGCGGCGACAGCCCGCAGTTCGTGCCGGTGATCGAGGCGATCCGGGTGTCGCGTCCGGACGGTGGTCGACCACGTACCCGGCCGGACCGGGTCCTGGCGGACAAGGCCTACAGCTCCAAGGCCAACCGCGCCTACCTGCGGCGACGAAAGATCAAGGCGACCATCGACCAGCCCCGCGACCAGGCCGCCCACCGCAAGGCCAAAGGCTCCCACGGTGGACGGCCACCGACGATCGACCGGCAGGTCTACAAGCAGCGCCACGCCGTCGAGTGCGGCATCAACCTGCTCAAACAACACCGGGCGGTCGCCACCCGATACGACAAACTCGCCATCCGCTACCAGGCCACCATCGACATCGCCGCCATCAACATCTGGCTACGCCACATCTGAAACACGCGCTAGAGCTGGGGGTGGAGTCGATCCCGCCCCCGACTCAGGGGGACGGCATCGACTCCTCGCCCGTTCTGGTTGGTGGACCAGACCTTCGAGCTGCGCAACCACTTGCGCCGGGTGCGGTTGCCGGAGCCCGGGACGACCCGCCATCTGCTCGACCTGGCGCAAGCGGTCGCCTCCGCGCCCTTGCCGGCGGAGCGTCCGCGGAGACGAGGGTGAAGTGGATGCCGTGAGAATTGGCGTTGGTGACGGTTCCGCCGCCGCCGTCGTCGTCGAACGACTCGGTGGCGCCGCCGGTGCCGTTGATCCTGACGTCGGCGACCGTCGCATCGACCTGGTGCCGTGGGAAGCCCTCACAGGTCGGGGAGGTCCAAGTCGACGTTGAAAGCGTGCAATCCGCCGTCGACCTCGATCACCTTCCCTGTCATATACGAGCTCGCGTCCGTGGCGAGGTAGAGAACCGCGGCTGCGACGTCCTGCGGATCGCCGATACGCCGTAGCGGGGTCGCCGACTCGATGCGCTCGCGCATCGTTCCCTCACCGACCAGCTTCTGCAACGCCGACGTGAGCACGGTCCCCGGGGCCACGGCGTTGACCCGGACCCGGGGCGACAGATCCGCAGCGGAGAGGCGGGTGTAGTGGATCAACGCCGCCTTGGCCGTCCCGTAGACGAGGAACCCGCGACCGGCGAGGCGTCCGACCACGGACGAGATGTTGACGATCGCGCCGCCGTCGCCGCGCAACATCACCTCAGCTGCGGCACGCGTCAACGCGTCCGCAGTGGACACGTTGAAGCGGAAGGCCTTTTCCAACCAGTCTGTTGAACTGCCCGCCAGCGGACCGGGCCGACCCCCGCCGACGTTGTTGACCACGACGTCGATCCGGCCGAACTCGGCCTCGGCGTTACCGGCCAGCGCCGCTGCGGCACCTGGGTCGGACAGGTCGCTTCGCACCACGATCGCTCGACGACCCGTCCTCCGCACCTCCTCTGCCACCGCGAGAAGTTGTGACTGTGTGCGCGCGGCGAGCACGACATCCGCACCGGCTTCGGCGAGCGCGATGGCACTCGCCGCACCGATGCCGCGACCGGCGCCTGTCACCACCGCGACCTTGTCGTCCAAGCGGAACCGGTCGAAGATCATGGGTCGACTCCTTGGTGTCGTTGTGCTCGATGACCGAAGTGCGGCTGCCGCCACGAGGGCTCGGAGCGCCGATCAACGCGATCGCACGTGCTGGCCTGGAGCGGGGACGCCAGCGGGGTGCCGGTCGCTCCCCACGGCAGTGGCGGGGACAAGTGGTCCCGAACGGGGTGCGAGCCACCGGGTCCAGGCTTGCCACCAGGACTCGTGTCGTGACACCGAGCCGTTCGACCACACCGAGGGATCGTCCGGCAGGGGGCTCAGCCCCGCCCGGTAGGCGGCTTTGGGGCGCGGCGGGCTGATGATGCTGCCCACGTGCCCGGACGGCACCAGGTGGAACGCGACATCACCGCCGAGCAAGCGCGCACTGCGGTACACCGTTTGCCAGGGAACGATGTGGTCCCGGACACCGGCGACCACGAAGGCGTCCTGGGTGGCGTTGGCGAGGTTCACCGGTTGCCCACCGATCAGCAGCCGGCCGCGGGCCAGCGTGTTGTCGACCGACAACCGCAGCGTCTGCTCGAAGAGGACACGGGGCACGTCCACCCCGTCCTCGCTCCACGCCCAGATGTCGAAGGGTTGCGGCCGCTCTCCCAGCAGCCAGCCGGAGATCGACGGCTGCCACACCGTGTCCCGCGAGCGCAGCAGGTCGAACAGCAGGCTGATCCGGTCGGCATCCACCAGTCCGTCGCTTTTGGACAGGACACCGGTCAACAGCTTGATCTCGACTTCCGACCACTGGTTCTGGTCGTCGGGCGAGGGGTGGTCGAGGGCGGACATCAGCAGCGTCAGCGACGCCGCTCCCGGTTCACCGGTTGCCTTGAGCCGGGCGGCGAGGGACGCGGCGAGCACCCCGCCCGCGCACACCCCGACCAAGTGCGCCTCCGGGGATCCGGTGATCTCCCGCGCCACGTCCAGAGCGCGTAGCGGAACCCGGTGGAAGTACTCGTCCAGCCCGATCTCCGCGTGGTGGGGCAGGGGGTTGCGCTGGCTGACGGCGAACACCGTGAACCCTTGCCGGACCGCCCATTCGACGACGCTGCGGCGTGGGGCAAGGTCGTAGATGTAGTACTTGTTCACCCAAGCGGGGATCAGCAGCAGCGGAACCCGATGCACCTCGGTGGTCTGTGGCTCGTACTGGAGCACCTCCATCAAGTCGTCGCGGTGCACGACCCGACCTGGTGTGGCGGCCAGGTTCACGCCCAGGCGGTAAGCGCCAGGGGACATCTTGGCCGGGCGGCCGCCGCGGCGCACCACGTCGTCGAGGAAGTTGATCGTGCCGCGGGCCACGCTCGCGCCGCGGGTGGCCACGACGCGGCGGAGCGCCGCGGGATTGCCGATGAGCGTGTTCACGGGAGCCACCGCCTCGGTGACGACCTCCGCCAGGAACCGCGCTTGCGACCGGCGCCGCGCCGGCACGAATGGAGCCTCGGCGCTCGCCAGCACCAGTCGGCGCCATGCCAGGTACGTCCGGAGAAGGTACCGGTAACCGGGGGAGTTCCAGGCGGCGTCGTGGAACCGTTCGTCGCTGGGGTCCGGTCCGGCGCCGATCGCCGCCGGCAAGTCGCGGAACCACCGCCCCGCTCCGGCGTCCGGTTGTGGTGTTGGCGGTCCCGACCCGTCCGGGACGTTCGTCTCGCGATCGTGCGATTCCACTGGTCGTGCTCCTCAACGGATCATCGGCCCAACCGGATTTCGCCGTGGTGGGAGCGGACGCTGCGGCGCCGTCGCGAGCGCGCCGCAGCGGAGGGCGGCGAGGGGGTTACGAGCCCCTGGCATCCACTTCTCGAGCAACAACGTAGAAGTGCGCGGTGCGCCTCGACAGGGCGCATGGACGGGTCGTTGTGTCACCGGGGGTCACGGGAGGTGTGAAAGGTGTGGCGGGGTGGCTCGCGGTCGGGTCCGCGCCCCGACCGAGCCGCCGTGGGCTCCAACACGGCGCTGTCTCAAGTGGGTGCTGGCTGACGTGGCGGAACCTGTCGTGGGCCGCCGCCCGGCGCTTCGCTGCGGCGGGTCGGACGCGCGAGCCAGAACGGCAGGTGTCCCGATGAGGCACCGAAGACGAGTGCGTGACGCGTGGCGGATCGGCACACCACGCGAGACGGCTTCGACGGGCGACGCGCGTCGCGTCGCCGCATACGGTCGGTGGCGCGGAGCCAAGGATCCGCGAGTCGAGGACCACCAGGGCTTCACCGGACTCTCGTGTGGGGCAACAACCGCCACCCGAAGCTGCACCTCGCGGTCCCCGCGATGGGAGCAGTCATGCGCGGCCTCGACACGCACATGACTGCAGCACAACGCGCCTGCACCGTCCGGCACGCCGGGCGAGCCAGGCGCACCGCGTCCCGGCGGAACACCGGTGCGACGCCGGGTTCCACGCCGAGAGAGGAAAGCACATGACGACCGATCGACCGGAAACGAGCGCCACGGTGATCGACCACATCCTGGACCGCCTTAGTGCCCTGGGGGTGCGGCACCTGTTCGGCATGGCGGGGGACTACAACCTGAAGGTGCTCGACCACGTGGTCGCCCACCCGCGGGTGGAGTGGGTCGGGACGACGAACGAGCTGGGAGCCGCGTACGCCGCCGACGGCTACGGGCGGGTCAACGGCTTCGGTGCGCTGCTCACCACCTTCGGCGTGGGTGAGCTCAACGCGATCAACGGCGTGGCGGGCAGTTACGCCGAGCGCGTACCGGTGCTCCACATCGCGATCGGGCCGACCACGACCACCGAGCGGGAGGGCAGCGCGGTCCACCACACGATGGGGGACGGTGATTTCGACCGGTTCGCCCGAGCGCACCGGCAGGTGGTGTGCGCCGACGCCGTGCTGCGACCAGAGGACGCCCTGTCCGAGGTAGACCGCGTGGTGACGGCCTGCCTGCGGGAAAGGCGGCCCGGGTATTTGCGAGTACCGCGCGACGTTGCCCTCGGCCCCGCATTCCCGCTTCCGCCGCTGAAGCCACCGGACCTGAAGGCAGCCGACCCGGACAACCTGGAGGCATTTCGCACCGCGGCCCGCGCGCGGCTCGCCGAGTCGGACGAGGTCGCGGTCCTGGCGGACTTCCTGGTCGACCGGTTCGACGCCCGCGCGGAGCTGGCCGCGCTGGTGGCCGCCGGTCCGCTGCCGCATGCGACGACGGTGGCCGGCAAGACGGTGGTGAGCGAGCAGACGCCCGGCTTCCTCGGGCTGTACGCGGGTGCGATGAGCGAGGCGGGTGTCCGGGCCACCATCGACCGCGCGGACCCGCTGATCATGGCGGGTGTGCTGCTCACCGATCACATCACCGGCAAGTTCACGCACGAATTCGATCCTGGAAGGACCATCGACCTCGGACCGGCGACCGCTCGGGTGAACGGCGTGGAATTCCCCGGCGTGCCACTGGCCGCCGCGCTGACGGCGTTGACCTCGCTGATCAAGGAGCGGCGACCGGTTCGAACGCCCGTCACCACGCCGCGCCGGCGGGACTCGCCGGCGAGCATCTTGACAGCGGTGAAGAACTCCGCTGCCGCCCTCGGCTGGACGTTGTGCGGATCCGCGACCCCGCTGACCCAGTCCTACCTCTGGAAAGCCGTGGGCGAGGCCTTGCGGCCCGACCACGCCGTCTACGCCGATAGCGGCACGGCGCTTTTCGGCGCGGCGGAGCCACGTTTCCCCGACGGGGCCCGCTTCATCTCCCAGCCGCTGTGGTCATCCATCGGCTATTCCATCCCCGCGCTGCTCGGCGGGCAGCTCGCTGACCCATCCCGCCGCGGGGTGCTGCTCGTCGGCGACGGCGCGGCTCAACTGACCGCGCCGGAGCTCGGCGTGATCGGCCGTCACCGGCTCAACCCCATCGTGGTCCTGGTGAACAGCGACGGCTACACGGTCGAGCGGATCACCAACGGGCTGCGGGCCCCCTACAACGACGTGGTCCGCTGGCACTGGCCCGAGGTGCCGGCGGCGCTCGGCGTCCCGCACCCGCTCGTGCTGTCCGCCCGCAGACCTGCCGACCTGGACAAGGCGCTCGCCCGGGCCGTCACCACCACGGACCGCCTCGTCCTCATCGAGGCTTTCCTCCGCAAGGAGGATGTGCCACAGGGGTTCCTCCGCTTGACCGCCAACCGTCCTGACAGGGCGAAGTGGGTGGCGTGAGCAACGCCGAGCGGAGCCGGTCCGGCGGCAGCAGAAGCACGGATCGTCCCCGTGCGAGCGGGCGTGCGGCCACGCGACGTGCGCGCCATCAAACGCATCGAGTGTGCCTGTCCGCCAGCCCTGCGCGGTGCGTCCGTCGATGCTCTCGGCAGTCGAAGGAGACCCGTACGGGTGTCGAGTCTCCGCGCCGCGTGGTTCCCAGCGTCCCCCCTTCAACGAGGAGAACTCCATGACCACCTCCACCGATGAGCGAGCGCGAGGGGTAGAGGAGCATTGGACCGACGTGGACGGCACCGCCACCCGCTACCTGGAGGCAGGCAGCGGCCCACCCGTCCTGCTGGTTCCGGGTGAAGCGTCCGTGGCCGAGCAGTGGTACGACGTCATCCAGGGCCTCGCAGACCACTACCGGGTGGTCGCGGTCGACTTGCCGGGCTATGGCTACACCGAGCCGACCAGCGACGCCTCCATCCCGGCGCTCGCGAGCTTCCTGTGGCGATTCGCCCGGGAACTCGGCTTGCGGCGACCCGTGCTCATCGGGCACTCGCTGGGAGGAGCGGTGGCGATCCACGCGGCTCTGGAACAACCGAGTCGGGTGCCGGCGCTGGTCCTGGTCAATTCCGCCGGGCTAGGACGCGTCATCAACCCGATCGCGATCCTGCAGTCCGTCACCCCCTTGGGGGATCTGACCGCGTGCCTGATCCCGGCGCTGCCGTGGGGTCCCCGGCTGTACGTCGCGGCGATAGCGCTGATCGGAGCGCGCCGACCGTGGCGCATTCACGCGGCCTGGTGGTCGAGCCAGGAGCGGGCGGTATCCACACCGGTGGCGCTGGAGACGAGCGTGCGCTCGCAACGCGCTGCGATCGGCCTCTTCGGGCAGCGAAACCCGGTTCTGGGCCGGTTGCACGAGCTGCCGATGCCGACCCTGGTGGTCTGGGGACTCCAGGACCCGCAAGTTCCCTTCTGGCAGGCCATCACGGCTCGCCTGAAACTGCGTCACGGGCGGTTGGCGCTGGTCGCGTGTGCCAGCCACCTCCTGCCGTTGGAAGCTCCTGAGGAGTTGGTCCGAGCGGTTCGCCGGCTCCTCGCCGATGTGGGCGCCGCTCAGGACCGCGGGGAGGAGCTGTCATGAGCGACGTGGCGGACGTCATCGTCGTGGGCGCCGGGTTGGCCGGGCTCGTCACGACCTTCGAACTGGCCAGGTTCGGGCGACGGGTGCTCGTGGTCGACCAGGAGAACGAAGCCAACCTCGGCGGGCAGGCGCACTGGGCACAGGGTGCCCTGCTGCTGGTGAACACGCCGGAACAGCGACGGCTGTGCATCAACGACTCGCTGGAACTGGCGTTGTCGGACTGGCTGGCCACGGCGGGCTTCGACCGTGACCTCGAGGACCGCTGGGCTCGCGCGTGGGCTGAGTCGTACCTGGGTTTCGCCGCCGGCGGCATGCGCGACTACCTACGCGGGCTCGGGTTGACCCTGATGCCCAACGTCGGCTGGTTCGAGCGCGGGGCCGGCACCGCGACCGGGCCCGGAAACTCCGTGCCCCGGGCGCACGTCGTCTGGGGTTCGGGACCCGAACTCGTGCGGATCTTCCGTGACCCCGTGCTCGACGCCGCCGCACGCGGCTCGGTGAGCTTCAGGCACCGGCACCGGGTCGACGAGATCGTCGTCGAGGGTGGAGCGGCGGTCGGTGTGCGCGGCGCGCTGCTGGAGCCTTCGGACGCCCCGCGCGGCGCGCCCTCCAGCCGGCACGAGGTCGGCACGTTCGACCTGCGAGCGCAAGCGGTGGTCGTCACCTCGGGCGGCATGGGCGGAAATCTCGACATGGTGCGCGCCCACTGGCCGACCGACCGCCTCGGCGCCTTTCCGGAGTCGATGCTCGTCGGCGTGCCGGCGCACGTCGACGGGCGGATGCTGGAGATCACCGCACGGGCCGGCGGCTCGGTGGTCAACCTGGACCGCATGTGGCACTACTCCGAGGGCCTCAAGCACCACAGCCCGACCTGGCCGCGCCACGCGTCGCACTTCGTGCCCGGCCCGTCGGCCCTGTGGCTGGACCCAGCAGGGCGGCGACTGCCGCCGCCGCTGTTCCCAGGGCACACGTCCGGGACCGTGCTGCAGCACATGGGGCTGAGCGGCCACTCGCACTCCTGGCTCATCATGACCCAGACGATGCTGGACAAGGAGTTCGACTTGTCGGGCTCCGCCGAGAACCCCGACTTGACCGGCAAGAACTACGCGTTGTTGCCGTTGCGGCTGAAGAAGAGCCTGATGAAGTCGGTGCGCGACTTCGTCGAATGGGGCGAGGACGTCGTGGTCCGCCGGAACCTGCCCTCGCTCGTGGAGGCGATGAACGCGCTCACCCCCGGAACACCGCTGGACCTCGCGCGCGTGGAGCACGAAGCCGTGACGCGCGACCTGCAGGTGCGGAACGAGTACACCAAGGACATGCAGCTGATGTCGATGCACAACGTGCGCCGGTACAAGGTCGAGCGGTTGATGCGCACCGCCCACCCGCACCGGCTGCTCGACCCCGCGCACGGGCCGCTGTACGGGATCCGGCTGAACCTGTTCACCCGCAAGACCCTGGGCGGGGCGCAGACCAACCTCGACTCGCAGGTGGTGCGGCCGGACGGATCCGTCTTCGACGGCTTGTACGCGGCCGGTGAGACGGCCGGGTTCGGCGGCGGAGGAGTGCACGGTTACCACGCCCTGGAAGGAGGGTTCCTCGGCGGGTGCATCTTCTCGGGCCGGATCGCCGGACGAGCGCTCGGCAAGAAGTTGTCATGAGTCGCCGGCGACTCCGCACCACGGAGCGAGGCGTCGCCCGGCGCGCGGTCACGGCGGGCACCGCCGGGCAGGTAGAAGCCCCTCGTCAGCCGGGCCTGCGAAACGCGGTGCGCCGGGCCGCGTGCGGCTAGCGGCAAGTCGCCGGGCCGACAGGTGCCGCGACGTCGTCGCGGTCCGCACCGCGCACAGAATTCCGCCCGACTGCCGGGCGACCGAGGAAGGGATGGGGACATGAAGCGCTCGGAATCGCGAGGAAGGACCAGGTGGGCCCGGTTCGCCGGGATCCTCGGAATGGCGCTGGCCGGAGCGGCACTGCTGCTCACCGGACTGTCGCAGGGAGCGCTGGCGGCGTCGTTCGCGGTGTCCGGTAGCGCGTTCAAGATCAGCGCGGACAAGCTGGTGGGTGAGGGGTTCGTCCTGTACGGAGACGTCGACCAGGGTGCCGACGAGGCCCACGCAGTCGCGGTAGGGGCGTTCCGCAAGGCCAGGATGGACAACTTCTGCCAGTCGGTGTTCCTGCCGAAGGTGCCCCTGGTCGGAGACGTCACCCTGGTGCTGACCTCGGGTGGGCCCGCAGCGATGGAGTCCACGGACATCATCATCGGCATCGCCTCGCTCACCGGCGATCTCCTCCTGACCGACACCCACATCGGTATCGACGCCGCTCAGTTGTCCAAGGGACCGGCAGCGGCGAAGGGCAGGCCGGGATCGTTCGGCTTGCAGGCCGACGGCGCGACGATCGGCCAACTCCGGCAAACGGCTTGGAGCACCACTGCTCAGACCCTGCGGCTGAAGAACCTCGCGATGTCGCTGAGGAGTGGCAAGAATGAATGCTTTTGAGTCCACCTGCGGCCACCGGTGGCCGCGGTGAGCAGCGGGCCGCTCGGACGGGTCAGGGCCGGATGGCGGGGATTCCGCAGCTGGCGAAGGCAACGGCCTTTCGGTGCCGGCGTGTTCCTGCTGCCCGCCTCCGTCGCGATAGGACTGCCGCCGTACGCCTCCTTCCGGCTGGGCGACCTCGTGCTCTCGATCAGGACCATCGGCGGGGTGTCGGCGCTGCTGATCGCCGCTCTGCTCCTGATCTGCGCGGTGTCGCTGTGGATCAGGCCGCAGTACCGGGTGGCGGCCGGCGTCACCGCGATCCTCGTGTCGCTGATCGCGCTGGTCAACAGCAACCTCGGCGGATTCCTGGTGGGCACTGCGCTGGGACTCGTAGGTGGGGCGTTGGCCCTTTCGTGGGCGCCTCCGTCCGCTGACGGGCGGGATCGCGGCCAGGAAGACGGCCCGGGCTCGTCGCGCACCCGGGCGGCGGGGGTGGTGGTCCTCCTCGTCGGCGCGATGGTCAGTGCCCCGGCGGCTTCCCCCTCGACCACCACCACCGCTGCTCCGTCCGGCCGGGTGTGGGTGCTGACGGCCTCCGTCCTTCAGCTGAGCGGACTGCAGTACCACGGGGTGAGCACAACCAGGGTGGGTGGCGTGACGGTCGAGGTGCTCAGGTTCACCGCCAGCCGCATCGACATCACCAGCCTGGTCCAGACGAGTGAGTTGATCGACGGCCACCTGGGTACGATCACCGCACCACCCGGAAGCGTCTCGACCGCCACCGGTCACCGCATCGAGCTGCTCACCCTGCGGTTGAAGGGAACCTTGAGCTTGGTCGGCCCGGTCGGCCTCCCTGTCGATTTCACCCCGGCTCATCCTCCACCGCTGGTGTTGCCCAGCCTCACCTTCACCGACGTGACCGTGGTCAACACCGACCTCGGAAACGCCCGCCTGACCATCCCCGCTGCCAAGATCACCAGCACCTGACCGACTCTCCGACCAACGCGGTGCCGGATCGGCCTGACCGGTCAACGCCCGTCACGCTGCTGAACTGGTGACCGCCGGCGAGTGACGTTCCGTCCGTGGTTGCCGGTATCTGATCGCAACTACCCGACCACCGCGGTGGCGTCGAACATGCCCGGTCTGGTCCATGTTCGGTCGAGGTCCCCCGGTGAGGTGAAGGCTCGTGTCGTCCTGCTGTACCGGGAGGCCGATCCCAAGCCGTGCTTCGAAGCCTGGCCGGGCAGGCGAACGTGCACCGGGAGGCGTCGCGCAACCGGATCAGGGAGGACGAGTCCGGCCGCAGCGACCGGGGTGACAGACCGACGACCGACGAGTCGGAGGAGCTGTGCCGACTGCGGTGGGAGAACGGGGAGCTCAAGCGGACCAATGACATCCTCAAGGCCGCGTCCGCGTTTTCGCGGCCGGACTCGACCTCGATCCGGTGGCAGTAGTCAAGCTCGTGGATCAGCTTCGGGATCCAGTGCGTCCTTCGGGACCCGGGCGTCGTCTCCTCCACCTATACGGCTGGATGGCCCGCCGAGCCGACCGTCCCGGCCCGGACTGGAGGGCAATGCAACCACCGTTGAGGTCGCCGTCATCCGCGCCGCCTCAGGCGGCACCTACGCCAGCGCGCGAGTGCACCAGGTCCTGCGCCGTAGTGGCCGCGCAAACGGATCAAGCGGCTGATGCGTCAGGCCGGGCGGCGGGGCGCAATCCTGCGCAAATGGTGGCGCGTTCGATAGACCAGGCCGGATCCTCGCGCCACCCCGGAACCCGATCGGGTGAACTGGGACTTCAGCGCAGCTGTGCCGGACCGGTCGCGGGTGGCCGACGCCAGCCGGATTCGCACCGGCGAGTGCACCTTCCGGCTCGCGGCCGTGTGCGACTCGTTGCCCGACTGGATCGTCGGCTGGAAGACCTCCGACAGCTGTGACACCGACCTGGTCCTGGGTGCCCTGGAGTACATGATCTGGTCGCGCCACGCCGGGGTGCCGTTCAGGTGGGTGATCGCCGACGAGGCCCACGGACGGGCCGAATGCCGGCGGAAGTCGCGACGCACGGGCCGTGCGAGTCCGACCGAGCGCAGGTGCCGCTACGCATCCTGTGGCGACCGGACCGGAGAGGCAACGCTGGCTCGTCGGCCACCCGATCACCGAGCCGGCCGACGTCGCCCACTACGTCGGTTGTGGTCCTCACCGCGTCGCCCTGCGGGACCTGGTAGCCACATCACCGTTCCCGGGCATGGCCCGTGTCCGGCTCGTCGCGTCACCCCGCTCATGATTTCGCGCCTGCCGCACGTGCCTGCGCCGCGGTGGTGATGCGCTGCTCGGCGATGCCGTCGGCGGCCTCGCCGGGCATGATGCCCGTGAGTTCCGCCCGGTTCAGCACCGCCAGCGTGGTGTCGAAGATCTTCTCCACCTTCAGCGAGGTCTCGTCCACCGAGTGCCCCTGCAGTTCACCGACCGCGTGGATCACACCACCTGCGTTGGCCACGTAGTCGGGTACGTAGACGACACCACGGTCGGCCAACTGCCGTTCCACGCGCCGGTGGGCGAGCTGGTTGTTGGCGGCGCCGCATACCACTTCGGCTGTGATCACCGGTGCGGTGTCGTCGTCCAGCACCCCGCCCAGCGCGCACGGGGCGTAGACGTCCAGTCCTGGGCTCCGGACGAGGGCTTGGGCGTTGTCGACCACCCTGCACTGAGGGAACTTCGCGGTGACCCGGGACAGCGGCTCCTCCTTCACATCAGTGATCATCACCGATGCGCCTTCCCGGACGAGCAGCTCCACCAACGGCTGCCCTACCGCGCCCACTCCGGCGACACCGACTGTGCGGCCGCGGAGCGACGAGGTGCTCCAACGGTGGTATGCCGCAGCTTTCATGCTGTTGAGCACGCCGCGGGCGGTGTAGAGCGCCATCTCGCCGACTCCGTCGACCTTCCGGGAACGGCTCGCCGTCCACTGGCAGACACGGGCTACCACGTCCATGTCGGACGTGGTGGTGCCGAGATCGCTGCCCGTCACGTACGAGCCGCCCAGGGACGCCACACACCTGCCGAAGGCCAGCAGGAGCTCTTTGGACTTGGTTCGTGCCGGGTCACCGATGATGACGGCTTTTCCCCCACCGAAATCGAGGCCGGCAACCGCGTTCTTGTACGACATGCCGCGCGACAGGTTGAGGACGTCCACGATGGCCTCTTCGTCGCTGCCGTACTCGCGGTAGCGCGCTCCACCCAGCGCTGGGCCGAGAACGGTCGAGTGGATCGCGATGGCTGCTTTCAGTCCCGACTGCCGATCCTGGCAGATCATGACCTTCTCATGCTCGAAGCCCGCCGAACCGAGAATGGTGATGGGCGCGCTGAGGCCGAACGAACTCATATCGCTCCTCATTCCGGGAGGCGGAGAGTCGAGGACTCTTCCCGTGATCCGCAGCCGACCTCCGGCCAGCATGTTCTCAGCAAGAATGTAGGAGGGCTCACGTCGCCCGGGCAGGCGCGCAGGAAGCCCGGAGGCGCGCGGGCGCACTCCGGGTAGCGCGGAGGTTGTGCGGTAGTCGCGCGAGCGGCTGGTCTGTCATGGTCGCCGACGAACGCGACAACAGGCGGTCGTCTCACGTCGTGTGTCGTGGTGACGTTCGGTACTCGACGGGCTCGACCGCCATGGCCCGGTTCCGCGGTACCGACCGGGTCGTTCCCGCTCCGGTGCCGACGGGGGTGGAACGGGTGCTCGTCCGGGCGAGGGCGACGTCGATGATCGTCGCGGCCCACTCCCCGTCGTCACCGAGGTCGGTGTTCTCCAAACGCTGTCGCATCCCCGACCACAATCCCGCTTCACTCCACGCGGTGAAGCGGCGGTGTGCCGTTGCCGGCGACGTGGCGAAGCAGGAAGGCAGATGACGCCACGCGCATCCGCTCGTCAACACGAAGACGACGGCGGCCAACACGTCGCGATCGTCGAGGGCGCCGGTGCCGCCTCCTTGAGGACGCGGGACGAACCCCGGGATCAACGGCGCGACCAAGTTCCACAACGTGTCGGGCACCAAGCGCTCTGCGAGGTTTCTCGTCATGACTGAAAATGTTCGACACTGCGGACGGTCGTGACAACCTGTGCGTTCCGTCTCGCGTGGCACACCGGCGGTTGTACTGCGCAGCACTTCGGCTTCATCACTCGAAGCGCAGGTCCGAGGTAGGCCGACAGCTGTTCGGTCGGCCTCGGCGCTTCGGATGACGGGGGAGGACTGCGGCCACATGAGACATCAGTTCGAGGAAGCACTCGATGCTTTCAATGGCACCTGCTGCGCTCCAGCGCGCGTGCGCACAACGGGCGATCCGCGCACCTCCGGGACTCACACTGTGCCTGCGACATGGCTGGTACCGCGCCTACCACGGGGAGAAGTGACGGGTAGGTGGCGGTCGCCCGCATCCCGTCACGAGGCAAGGTGGCGATCTCCTCCGGATTTTTCGAGCAGAGCGCGAGCTTCATCCTCATGCCCCAACGCCTGGAGACGACCGCAGAGCTCCTTCAAGTCCTCCGTGCACTGCGCCGAGCGCAGCCCGTCGAGCACCTCTGCGGCCTGTGTGGCGGTGTTGTGGCTCCGGATGACTTCTCCCAGTCGCAGCTGCGTCGAGGCCACCAGCAGCAGCCGGAGCGCCCGACGTCGCGTCCGGTCGGGGGGACAATCCCGGAGGGCTTCCAACGCCCACCGCGCGGCAGGCACCGGTCGGTCCAGGTCCAGGAAGCAACGGGCCTGTTCTTCCGCCAGGTAGGACCGGTCGACATGCCTGCTCCACTCCGGCTTTTCGTCGGAATCGACTTGCGCCAGCACCTCAACAGCCTTCCTGATGGCACTGTCACTGGTGTACGCGTCCCCCAGCAGCGCATGGCCGCGGGCTTCGGCCGCGTGGCAGACGGCTTCCGCGATCCGGGCGCCCCGCCTCCTCGCGCCCTCCAGGGCGACGCGGGCCAGCTGGACGGCTTCGCGCGGGCTTCCCGACAGGAGCGCCACGCGGCTCATGCCGGACGCCAGCACGTATGCGCCGAGCCCGGGGTCGTCCGCCGCCTGGGACAACCGCAGTGCCTGGATGTAGTAGCGCTGCGCGAGACCGGGCTGCCCCGTGTCGACCGCCATGTAC
Organism: Saccharothrix isguenensis; assembly: GCF_052936305.1. Classification (NCBI taxonomy): domain Bacteria; kingdom Bacillati; phylum Actinomycetota; class Actinomycetes; order Pseudonocardiales; family Pseudonocardiaceae; genus Saccharothrix; species Saccharothrix isguenensis. Next base: position 4,780,680 of record NZ_CP193626.1, on the reverse strand, counting down.
CCGGAGAGCTCGGTGAGCCGCGCCGCGATGCCCAGCAGTTGCCGCCCGATGATCTCCTCACGGGAACCCGTGAGGAGATCGGAGATGACGCTGTCGAGGTAGTGGACCACGCCGGGGCGGATGCTACCGCTGCCGAAGCACCGGTCGAGGCTGACGAAGGCCGCCGCCGTCGCTCGCGCTGCCGTGATGTCCGCCGTGCCGACGGTGAACGGCCCCGACGACGCGACCTCCGGGTCGGGCTCGGTGATCAGCCAGTCACGGCTGGGCTGCACCAGCACGGACGTCGGCAGGCGCTCTCCCTCCGGGGCGCCGAAGCGGTTCGCGTCCGCGCGCCACAGGGCGCGCACCTCCCGCAGGGCTACCTCCAAGGTCGGCTCGTACTGCAGGCCCGCGGTCGGAGTGGTACCCGGCTCGGCGGCCATGCCGATCTCGTCGACCGTCACCACGCGGCCCAGCTTGCGGCTCAGCGCCTCCGCGATGACCATCGGCGCACGACCTCGTGGCTGCTGTCCTCTCAGCCAGCGCGACACCGACGTCTTGTCGTAGTGCAGGTCCAGTCCGTGTTCGGCGCCGCACACGTTGACCCGGCGGGCCAGCCCTGTGTTGGAGCACCCCGCTTCGTCCATCACCGTCCGCAGCCGATCGTTCGCCTCTCGACCGGCGAGTTGTCGCGCGCCCATGCCGTCACATCTCCCTGTCTGCAGTCGGATCCGGGCACCTGTGGCCCGTGAAACCGTGACTCGTCCGGGCGTCCGCTCCTGTGACGAAGTTGGACCGGTTCGAGATGGGATGTACGCGAGTCCCGAACCGGACCTTTTTTACGGGAATCGATTGCGCACGCACTACCGCGGCGAGCTGATTCTTTTGGGCCGCATTCGCCTGGAATCGATCGAGGTGTCAACCGCGGAGTCGGCGGACGGAGACGTCGGCAAAGCGCCAACCCATCTGCCGGTCGGTGTCGGAGCACGAGACCGGCCCGGCCCGGTCTGAGCTCACAGGCATTGGCACTGACTTGTCGGGTCGGACGGTGAGCGAGGGTGGACCCGAAGCGCCGCCGCGATCGAGGTTGGCGGTCGGCGGGCGCTCCGGGCGGATGAGGGTATTGATGCGCACGAGGTACTCACCCTGCACAATTCCCTCCTTGGTCTTTGCCTGCTCGTGCCCGCTGGGGTGCAGGCACCGGACGAGTCAAGCTAAGTACTCCGAAGTGGTGGGTGCATATAACCCGATGGGGTGAACATGAGGTTTCCCTATATGTGCGAATACGTTCGATCCGGACTCACCAGGAATTGACTACGCCAATCGAGGCGACCGGTTCACACGGAAGTAGGAATGCCTGCAGATGTCGAGGGGGTGGGTGTTGTCGCACCGCGTCATCGCAGCTCAGAGGCGTGTGCGGCGATATTCTCGATACCCGGCTGAGATTGGGGGACGTCCTTGGGGTGAAGCACATCACAGGGCCGGTGGCGTTCCGGAATCACGTGGTGAGCCGATCCCGCGGCGGTGCCCCGTTCAGTTCGCAGCCATGTGGGGAAGGGTGCGAATCCGGTCGCGGCACAACCCGCGCTCTCCGTGCCTCGGGTGGCACGCCGCGAGCCAGCGCACACCACGTCGCGCGGAACGACTTCGCGCTGGACCTCCGGCGTGTCCGCCGTCAGCGAGTCAGGAGTGGAGGAATGTCGGGCCACCGTGTGCCGTGTGGCCCGACCGACTTGGGATCAGGCGAGGGTGCAGCATCCTCTTGATCTACGGCGGGAGAGGTGGCGTCGAGGAGTGGCGTGACGTCCTCAAGGCATTTCCGGCGCCCACCGGCCATTGCGGTGCACCTCCGCCTACGACTGCGGCCAACCGATCCCGACCCTCCCCGGTAACGCTCGCGGGTTCGTGTGAGCGTCGGATCAGGCTCCGGGTCTGGAGCACCCCGTGCTCATCGGGTGCTCGCGCGGTGGCCATTCAAGTCGCCCTGCACCGGCAAGAAGATGTGTCGGCGACCGTCCTCCGGACTTGCGGCTTTCGGACGTGCTGTGGACCGGCTCATGGTGGTGCACTCCGTTACCCCTCTCGGTGACCTCACGAAGGCGCACGTCCCTGTTCGGTGCTCGACCCTGCCATCGCGACCATAGTGGCTGTTCGGCGGGTGCGTTTGTTGTCGGAGCGTCGTCGTCGTTGTGCGGGATGTACTCGGTGCACAGCGGAAGCGAGGTGAGGCTTCGCGGCCCCCCGCGTACCACCAGTGCGGCAATCGCCTCTCGTCTCATGTGGCAGTTGGGAAAAGTCGGGTTCACATGGGGTGATCCGTGATGTCGATCATCCCTCATCCTGTTTCGCGTTTGCCAGGGCCGGTCCGGATGTTGTGCAGGGTCGACGACGACGGCGCTGAACTGCTGGGGATAGCCGTGGAATGTGGCCGGTGCCGGCTACGTGACCTTCCGATCTGCGGCCACGTGAGACAGGTGCGCGGGGTTGCAGGTGGGGAGAACACGGCAATAGTTTCGTGCCAACGGTCGCGCCGCTCGGCGAATCATCGCCCCTGCCGCAGGCATCGAATTCCGGAGGCACATTATGTTCAGCACGATGCCGGACGCTCCGCTGACCATCGCCCGCATCCTGCGCTACGGAGCCACGGTCCACGCTTCCTCCGACGTGGCCACGTGGAATGGAAAGGGGTTCGACAGGAGGAGTTACGCGGAAGTCGGTGAACGGGCGGCCCGCCTGGCACACGCGCTCCGGCACCGGCTGGGTGTGCGCCCCGGTGCCAGGCTGGAGAGCGAGCAAAGCGTCATCGGCACCTTCATGTGGAACAACGCTCGTCATCTCGAGCTCTTCTTCGCGGTCCCCGGGATGGGCGCCGTGCTCCATACCCTGAACTGGCGCATGCCCGCGGAGGAGCTGACCTACACCATCGGTCACGCCGGTGACGAGGTGATCATCGTGGACGCGGGCCTGGTGGAGTCGCTCACCCCCTTGCTCGCGCGATTGCCGAAGACCGTGCGGCACATCGTCGTCGCCGGCGGTGGAGGGCGTGAGGCGCTGTCCGGATTCGCCGGTGAGGTGCATGACTACGAGCAGCTGATCAGCGGTTACCCCGGTGACTACCCCTGGGAGGAGCGGCTGGACGAGCGCACCGCCGCGACGATCTGCTACACCACCGGCACCACAGGAAAGCCGAAGGGAGTGGTCTACAGCCACCGCTCGATATATCTCCACTGCTCCCAGGTGGTGGCGCCGAGCCAGTTCGGCATCAGCCCGCACGACACCCTCTTCCCGATAGGGCCCATGTTCCATGTGAACGGATGGTGCGTCCCACACGCGGCCTTCTTCACGGGCGCCGAGCTGTTGCTGCCTGATCGTTTCACCCGAGCCGCGTCCCTCGCCCGAATGATCGAGGAGGGGCGGCCCACCCTCAGCACCGCCGTCCCCACCGTCTGGTCTTCGCTCTTGGACGAACTGGACACCCGCACTTACAACACCGGAAGCCTGACGCGGGCGTACGTGGGTGGTTCCGCTTGCCCGCCCGCCTTGATCGCCGCATACAGGGACCGGCATTCCATCGAGCTGCTGCACGGCTGGGGGATGACCGAAACGATGGGCATGATCACCGCGGCGGTGCCACCCAGAGAGGCGGATGCCGACGAAGAATGGGCCTACCGCGTCAGTCAGGGGCGGTTCCCGACATCAGCGGAGTTCAGGCTCGTTGACCCGGACGGCGCCGCGGTGCCCCACGACGGCGTGGCCACCGGAGAGCTCCAGCTGCGTGGTCCCGACGTGACCTCCGCCTACCACGGTGGCACCGGGGCTGCCCAGGAGCGGCCGGCGGAGAACTTCACCGCGGACGGGTGGCTGAGGACCGGCGACGTCGGGGCGATCACCGCGAACGGCTACCTGAGGCTGACCGACCGGGTGAAGGACGTCATCAAGTCCGGGGGCGAGATCATCTCCAGCGTGCTGCTGGAGAACACACTGATGGAGCACTCGGCAGTGATCGAGGCAGCCGTCGTGGCGGTGCCCGACGACCGCTGGGGCGAGCGTCCGCTGGCCGCCGTGTCACTGCGCCACAGCGAGATCGACCTCCTGGAACTGCGTGACTTCCTGGCTGAACGCCTCGACGCGTGGATGGTGCCCGAGCGCTGGGCGGTCATGCCGACAGTGCCCAAGACCTCGGTGGGCAAGTACGACAAGCGAGCCATCCGGGACGATTACGTGGGCGGTCTGCTCCCCACCGCGTGGCTCGACAGGCACCACGCCGGTCGACCCGCCACCACGCGGCCGGGACTCATCGGAGGGTGACGACCGCCTCCCCGCCCTCCACCGGGGACGTGTCGCCGAAGAGCGGTGCGAAGTCCCCATAGGACTCGTGAGCGGGCGGAGGCCGCCGCGCTCCCGCTCGCGATCCGCTGGAACCACATCGCATCCTCGTGCCGAAACCTCGCCCGCACCGGCGGGGCGCGGCACCACGAAGGCCGAAGATCGAAGGATCGAGGAAGAGATGAGCCCTTCACCACACGAGCACCGCGACTTCCGCGCCCAGGACATGGGCGCGCAGACGCCCAGCGGAATGCCGGTGCACAAGTACGTTCCCTATCAGCCGATCGGGCTGGAGGACCGCACCTGGCCCAACCGGCAACTGACACGCGCGCCCTTGTGGGGCAGCGTGGACCTGCGCGACGGCAACCAGGCCCTGCTGGAGCCGATGAACGTCAGTCGCAAGCGCGTGATGTTCGACCTCCTGGTGTCCATGGGGTTCAAGGAGATCGAGGTGGGCTACCCGGCCTCGTCCCAGGACGACTACGACTTCGTGCGACACCTGATCGAGACGGACTCCATCCCCGACGACGTCATCATCCAAGTCCTCTGCTCCATGCGGACCGACGCCATCGACCGGAGCGTCGAAGCGATGCGCGGAGCCCCCAGGGCGATCCTGCAGTACATCAACCCGACTTCCGTCGCGCAGCGCCGGGTGGTCTTCCGCGCCAGCCGCGAGGAGATCGTGGAGCTGGCACTCAAGGGCACCCGGCACGCCGTGCAGCTCCAGGAGAAGCTGCGGGAGACCGAGCTGTACCTGTCCTACGTGCCGGAGTCCTGGAGCCAGACCGAACCCGAATTCGCCGTGGAGATCTGCAACGCGGTGCTGGAGTACTGCGCTCCCCGCACCGACCACACCCTCCGCATCGCCCTGCCCGCGACAGTGGAGTGCTTCCCCCCGCACGAGTTGGCGGACCGCATCGAGTACACGTGTCGGCACCTGGCGCACCGCGACCGGACCATCCTCACCCTGCACCCGCACAACGACCGGGGCAGCGCCGTCGCGGCATCCGAACTGGCCGTCCTCGCCGGCGTCGACCGGGTGGAGGGGTGCTTGTTCGGCAACGGCGAGCGCACGGGCAACGTATGCCTGCCCACCCTGGCGATGAACCTGTTCTCCCAGGGCGTCGACCCCATGCTGGACCTGAGCAACCTGGACGGCATCCGCGCCGTGGTCGAGGAGTGCAATCAGATCCCCGTTCACCCCCGCCATCCGTGGGCGGGCGAGTTCGTCTACACCTCCTTCGCGGGCACGCACCAGGACGCCATCGCCAAGGGCCTCAAGGCCCGCGAGGAGGAGCGGAACCCCGACGCCGTCTGGGACGTGCCCTACCTCGCCGTCGATCCCCGCGACATCGGGCGCAGCTACCAGGCGCTGATTCGCATCAACACCCAGTCAGGCAAGGGCGGCATCGCCCATCTGCTGCTCAGCACGCAGGGCCTGGCCCTCCCCCGGCCGTTGCAGATCGATTTCGCCCACGTCATGCAGAAGTTCTGCGAGCGGCGAGGTGGCGAGGTCGGCGCGGACGAGCTGTGGGAGCTCTTCGCGGCGCGGTACGTGGCATCGGGCACGGAGGCTGACGAGGCGGGGGCGGGCGTCCCGGAGATCTCCGCCGCCGACTTGGCACCCGGTGACTGGAAGAACTCGGTGGGCCGGGCGTTCGCCGCCCAGAAGATCCACGGCACGGTCCAGAGCGTCACCGTGGAGCGACTCCGGGGACGTCCCGGGTACGCCGCTTTCTGCGAGGCCACCTTGGGCGGGCGTTCCCTGTGGGGTGTGGGCATCGACGCCGAGGAGGCGGAAGCGGTACAGAGGGCCGCGCTGGCCGCTGCTCGACGGGTCCGCGACGAGAAGCTGTCCGCACCGCACGCCACGCAGACCGCGGTGGCCGAGCCCGTCGCCTGAGTGCCCGACGTCCGCTTCTTCGTACGTGGAGCCCGTGAACACCCGCGGATCAGAGGCAGACGACAACGGCCTGGCACCAGCTGCGGCACATCGGCAGGCCCTCGACAAGTGAGCAGCCCTGTTCTGGGCTCGGAGAGAAAATCCTCGGAAATCAGGCATCACACATACGGATGAAGGAGGTAAATGTCATGCCGCACAGTCGCAGCATCCGCCTCGCGGTGATCCCCGGTGACGGCATCGGTCCGGAAGTGGTGGCAGAAGGACTGAAAATCTTGGCCGCCGCGCTTCCTCAGGACGTGAAGCTGGAGACCAACGAGTACGATCTCGGCGCCCGGCGCTGGCACGCCACCGGGGAGACCTTGCCGGGCGCCGAGCTGACGTCGCTCAGGCAGCACGACGCGATCCTGCTCGGCGCCATCGGCGACCCCACCGTCCCTTCCGGCGTTCTGGAACGCGGCCTGCTGCTCGAGCTGCGCTTCGCCTTCGACCACTACGTGAACCTGCGCCCCGGCAAACTCCACCCGAGCACCGTCGGCCCGCTGGCCGGCAACCCGGCCATCGACTTCGTCGTGGTCCGGGAGGGCACTGAGGGTCCGTACACGGGCAACGGCGGCTCGCTGCGCACCGGCACCCCCGCCGAGGTGGCCACCGAGGTGAGCGTCAACACCGCCTACGGGGTGGAGCGGGTGATCCGGTACGCCTTCGAGCGCGCCGACACCCGGCCGCGCCGGAAGCTGACCCTGGTGCACAAGAACAACGTGCTGGTGCACGCCGGCAAACTGTGGCAGAACACCTTCGACGCGGTTGCCGCCGAGTACCCCCACGTCACGACCGACTATCTGCACGTCGACGCCGCCACGATCTCCTTCGTCACCCGGCCCGAGCGGTTCGACGTGATCGTCACCGACAACCTGTTCGGTGACATCCTCACCGACCTGGCCGCGGCCGTCACCGGCGGCATCGGCCTCGCCGCCAGCGGCAACATCAACCCCACCGGGGCCTACCCCTCGATGTTCGAGCCGGTCCACGGCTCCGCCCCGGACATCGCGGGCACCGGCAAGGCCGACCCGACCGCGACCGTGCTGTCGGTCGCGCTGCTCCTGCGCCACCTGGAATTCGATCAGGAGGCGGAGCGGGTCGAGGCCGCCGTCGCCGCCGACCTCGCCGAGCGCGACCCGGCCGCACCCCGCAGCACCGAGCAGATCGGCGACGCACTCGCCGCTCGCCTGGCGGGCTGAGCCGCCCTGTCCACCGCTGCCTGCCGCGCACGCGGCATCCAGGCGCTGCGGCCGACGCGGGCGGCGGGTGGATTTCACCGGTGTCTCGCGAGACGAGGCACTTCGAGTAAGCGCAGCGTGAATCCCGGCGCCGATCCGGCTCCGGTTCGTCCATTCGCTCGGAGGGAAGTTCATGGCCAAGACATTGGCGGAGAAGGTCTGGGACGACCACGTCGTCCGGCGTGCCGAGGGCGAGCCAGACCTGCTCTTCATCGATCTGCACCTGCTGCACGAGGTGACCTGCCCGCAGGCGTTCGACGGACTCCGCAAGGCCGGTCGGCGCGTGCGGCGCACCGACCTCACCATCGCGACCGAGGACCACAACACCCCTACGATCGACATCGACAAACCGATCGCCGACCCGGTCTCCCGCCTTCAGCTGGAGACGTTGCGGAAGAACTGCGCGGAGTTCGGGGTCCGGCTGCACCCGCTGGGCGACGTCGAGCAGGGCGTCGTCCACGTGGTGGGGCCGCAACTGGGATTGACCCAACCGGGGATGACCGTGGTCTGCGGCGACAGCCACACCTCCACCCACGGCGCGTTCGGCGCTCTCGCCTTCGGCATCGGCACCAGCCAGGTCGAACACGTCCTGGCCAGCCAGACACTGCCGATGTCCCCGTTCCGGACCATGGCGGTCACGGTCGAAGGCGAACTGCCTCCCGGCGTCACGGCGAAGGACCTGATCCTGGCCGTGATCGCCAGGATCGGCACCAGCGGCGGCCAGGGCCACGTCATCGAGTACCGCGGCCCGGCCATCGAGAAGCTCTCGATGGAGGCCCGGATGACCGTGTGCAACATGTCGATCGAGGCAGGCGCCCGGGCCGGCATGATCGCCCCGGACGAGACCACCTTCGCCTACCTCAAGGGCCGCCCGCACGCACCCAAGGGCGTCGACTGGGATGCAGCCCTCGTCGACTGGCGCACCTTGCGCACCGACGACGACGCGACCTTCGACCGCGAGGTCGTCATCGACGCCTCCGCCCTTGCCCCCTTCGTCACCTGGGGCACCAACCCGGGGCAGGGCGCTCCCCTGTCGGGCTCCGTCCCCGACCCCGCAGCCTTCGCCGACCCCAGCGAGCGGCTGGCGGCCGAGAAGGCGCTGGAGTACATGGGCCTGACGGCTGGTCAGCGGCTGCGGGAAATCGCGGTGGACACCGTCTTCCTCGGCTCCTGCACCAACGGCCGCATCGAAGACCTGCGCGCCGCAGCCGCCGTGCTCCGCGGCCGCTCGGTGGCCGACGGGGTGCGGATGCTCGTCGTGCCTGGGTCGGTGCGCGTCGCCCTCCAAGCCGTTGAGGAAGGGCTGGACAAGATCTTCACCGCCGCAGGCGCCGAGTGGCGCCACGCGGGTTGCTCCATGTGCCTGGGCATGAACCCCGACCAACTGGCTCCCGGCGAGCGGGCCGCGTCCACCTCCAACCGCAACTTCGAGGGCAGGCAGGGCAAAGGCGGCCGCACTCACCTGGTCTCCCCGCAGATAGCGGCCACCACTGCGGTCCTGGGTCACCTGGCCTCGCCCGCCGACCTGCCCGAACTCCCCGCGACCGCCGGAGTCTGAACACCATGGAAGCCTTCACCACCCACACCGGCCGGGCCGTCCCGCTGCGTCGCAGCAACGTCGACACCGACCAGATCATCCCTGCCCACTGGCTGAAGAGCGTCACCCGGGACGGCTTCGAGGACGGGCTCTTCGACGCCTGGCGCAAGGACCCGCAGTTCGTCCTCAACCAGCCCGTCCGCCAAGGCGCCACCGTGTTGGTGGCCGGTCCGGACTTCGGCACCGGCTCCTCGCGCGAGCACGCAGTCTGGGCGCTGCAGAACTACGGGTTCAAGGCCGTCATCTCCTCCCGCTTCGCCGACATCTTCCGCGGCAACTCCCTCAAGAACGGTCTGCTGACCGTGGAGTTGCCGCAGGGGACCGTCGGGCGGCTCTGGGAGCTGACCGAGGCCGACCCCACGGCCGAGATCACCGTGGACCTGCTCAACCGCCAGGTTCGCGCCGAGGGGATCACGGCTGATTTCGATTTCGATGACAACGCCCGGTGGCGCCTGTTGGAAGGGCTGGACGACATCAGCCTGACACTGGAACACGAATCCAGCATCGGGAAGTACGAGATGCGACGCCCGCCGTACAGGCCTCGCACCATTCCTCGGTGACCAGTGCGGCACCCGCCACTGTGTGCGGAACGCCGGGCGGAGGCCGGAAGCGAGACCTTCGCCCGCCGCCGCAGCGGTGGCCACTGTTCGAACGGTTCGGGGTGGAGGGTGTCGAAATCGACGCCACGGCGTGGCGCTGGCCTGCGTGTGAGCCGCTGCAGTTCGATGGTGTTGATCAAATAGTTTCGATGACTCATCCGGCGAGCAACGGCGCGTCTCTGCTGGCGACTCGATCACTGAGCCATTTTCATCGTGACGTCGCTCCGGCGCCCGAGCGCACTACGACCGGCGACGCCCCAACGGCGACGGCCACGCCGCCGCTTTCCACGACCTGTTCAACCGCTTCCTGGGCTGCCTCTGCCACTGCCTGTAGACACGCCAACACTACGACGAGACCACAGCCTTCCCGGTCCTCACCACAGCTGCGACTTGACTCCTACGCCTATCGGATGTCTTGTCCGCCCGGCACGCGCGGTGGCGCCCAGGAAGCGAATCCGCGGTTGGCGTCCTCGATCACCGAATGAGGGCGGCGGCGCCGAGGGAGGCGATGATCTCGGCGGCGATCACGGTGATGAGCGCGAAGCGGGACGGGAGTGCGGCGAGGCCGGCGCGGACGTGGGAGTCGCGTTCCGGTCGGCCGTCGAGTGCGGCCCGGCTCGGCTGGTGGTGTGGTCCACCGAGGGGCACGCTGCTGCGCGAGGTCGAGGAAGCTGCTCGGCGTTGGTTGTCGGGTGACGGTCCGCGACCGGACAACGCGGTGTACCGGGACCACCCGCTCACCGCGGAGGTGGCTCTCGCCTTCGGCAACGCCGCGACGGCCTACCGCGGCATGGGCGCGGACCTGCTGCTGGCCTTCCACGACCTGGTGACCGACCTCGAAGACCGGTACGGGCCGGTTCACGACCTGCTGGACCGGACACCCGGCGCGGACTCCGTGCTACCCCGGGCGTTCAGGCAGATGTGGGTGCCGGAGCGCTCGCTGGTCTGCACCGCCGGGTGACCGGCGGGGTGCTCGGCGTGCGGCCCGACGCGGTCGTCGGGTACTCCTCCGGCGAGATGACCGCCATGGTCACCATGGACGTGTGGCGGCACCCGGCCGACGTGATGCGGCAGGTGCGCGAGTCGCGGCAGTACACCTCCGGGGTCGTCGGCGAGTTCCAGGTGCTGCACGAGGCGTGGCGGCGTGCAGGTCGAGAGCTCGTTGCCCGGTTGACGATCCAGGACGGTGATCCGGTGCCGTAGCACCGGAATCGCCATGTCGTTGTCTCGATCGCTCATGGGCGGAAGGCGTAGCAGCGTGAACGCGTTGGTCACGGCCGAGCGGGCCGGTCGGAGCAGCATCGGCCGGTCATCATGCCGCGTCAGTCGACGGCACTGCGGACTTGCGGCCGTACCCGAGCACTTCGACCTCCTGCGCTCCCCTTGGCCTCAAATCGGATGGACGGAGTTGTCGGCAGGCGCAAGGTACAGGGGCGGCACATCACCCAACCGGTGAAGCACCAGCCACCCCGACAGACTCGACCTCGCCGCACAGGCGAATCGGGCAACAGAGCCCGACAGCGCGTGGTGTCAGGCGGGGTGGACGGTGATGATCTGGTCCAGGCCGCCGACGCGCAGGGCTTTGGCGATGTTGGCGGGCACGGCGGTGACGGCCAGGGTGCCGCCGTGGGCGTGCAGGCGCCGCCAGATTCCGAGCAGCGCGCTCATCCCCGAGGAATCGCAGAACGCGACGCCGGAGAAGTCCAGCATCAGGTGGACTGTGCCGCCGTGGGCCAGGGCGAGCACGTCGTCGTGCATCCGGTGGGCGGTGGCGTGGTCGATCTCCCCGCCGAGGCCGATGACGACCTGGTCGTCGGTGGCAGTGGTGAGCGCGACGGTGACCGCAGGCTGAGGGGTCATGCGTTGTCCACGCCTTCGGTGGTTGCGGTGGCTTCCACGCGTACCGAGGTCTGCGGAATGCTCAGGGTGAGCAGGGCGACGTCGTCGGCGCGGCGCGGGTCGAACTGCTCCAGCAGCGTGACCAGGTGTCCGGTCAACTCGGCGGCACCGCATCCGGTGCGTGTGGCCAGGAATTCCTCCAGGGCCTGTTCGCCGAACTCCTCGCCGGCGTGGGTGCGGGCTTCGGTGAGTCCGTCGGTGTAGAGCACCAGCGCGTCACCGGGGCGCAGGCGTGCGGTGCAGGTGATGAACCGCGCGTCGGGCAGCATGCCGATCAGCATCCCGTTCGGGGTGGCCAGTGTCTGCACGCCACCTGCTGCGGGCAGCAGGTAGGGCGGTGGGTGACCGCCTGCGGCCACGGTCACCTCGAACTCCGTCGGGGAATACCCGTCTCGGTCGCCGCCGCCGTCGTCGTGGTGGTGTGGGGTGAGCACGGCGAACGCAGCGGTGCAGAACTTCGGCAGGGTGTCCAGGTTCTGTTCGGCGATCATCGCGGTGTTCAGTTCGGACAGCACGGTGACCGGGTCGTCGTGCTGGACGGTCAAGGCCCGCAGGGTGTAGCGGATGAACGAGGTCAGCGACGCCGCCGCGGCGCCCTTGCCGCACACATCACCCAGCACCACGGCCCACCGGCCGCCGGTCAGTGGGAACACGTCGTAGAAGTCGCCGCCGACCAGGCGGGCGGAGGCGGTGCGGTAGTGCGCGGCCAGCTCCAGCCCGGGGATACGGGGCAGCGCGGGCGGGACGAGGCTGCGTTGCAGGGTGGTGGCGAAGGACTCGATCTCGGCGCGGTCGCGTTCGGCCTGCTCGCGCAGTTCGCGTTCCAGCCGCAGCCGGTGCATCGCCGACAGCCGCAGCTCCAACTCGTCCAGCACCACCGCGGCGAGGTCGCGCAGCGTGGCCATGCCCGCCTCGTCGATCCGGCGCGGCTTGGTGTCGATCACGTTGACGGTGCCCAGCCGGTGCCCGTCGGCGGTGGTGATCGGCGCGGCGGCATAGAACCGGACCCCGAGCGCCCCGGCGACCAGCGGGTTGTCGCACGCGCGCGGATCGTTGACCGCGTCGGTGACCACGTAGGTGTCGTCGGACATGATCGCCGACCCGCACAAGCCCGGATCACGCCCGATCTGGGTGACACCGTCCAGGCCGTGGGCGGCCTTGAACCAGATCCGGTCGTCGTCCACGACCGTCACCGACGCGATCGGCACGTCGAACCAGCGGGCGGCCAACCGCGCGACCCGGTCGAACGCGCCGTCGGGCGGGGTGTCGAGGATGTCGAAGCGGCGCACCGCCGCCATCCGCGCGGCCTCGACCACGTCGGACTCGGGTGCCTCGTCCCGTCCGCCTGCCACCACGGCCGGAGTCCACGACCTCTCCTGCCGCGGCACACCCACCTCCGCCACCCCCTCTTGGTCGCAACGCCTGTTATCGGATGAAGCATCGCACAACGACACGTACCCCATGCTTGCCGAATGCTGTCCCGACTGCCGGTTTTCGGGAGGTTGGCCGCACCGGAACACGGTCACGGCCTGCTGATGGTGAACCGGGGGCGACGGCGGTGGTCGTTCACCCGGTCGAGTTGACGCCGTTTCGCTGGGGTCGGCCCGGGTAGGCGGCAGGAGCCGAGGTGTCGCGGTGCCCGGGTCATCCGTGCTCGGTGCCCGCGACGTGGAGAAGCCAGAAGGGTGCTACCGGTGGACCAGCAGCTCAACGGGAACCGGCCGGGGATCAGCGTCGGGGCGCTGGAGATCGGCGACGTCCTGGTCGTCCAGGTCAGCGGTGAAGTGGACATGAGCACGGTGGGTGTCCTCCAGGCCGAGGTCACCGCCCGGCTGGACGCCCGTCCGGCCGGGTTCGTGCTCGATCTGTCGGGCGTGGACTTCTTCGCCTCGGTAGGTGTGTCTTTGGTGGCGCAGGTCCGACAGCGGGCGGTGCGCGACGACGTCACCTTCGCGGTGGTGGCCTGGCAGAGGCATGTGCTGCAGTCGTTGGAGGTCAGCGGCATGAACAGGGTCCTGCCGTTGTTCGGGACACTGACCCGGGCCTTGGTGGCGATCCCGCTGCATCGCGCGGCCTCCACCGCGACGACTCCCGGTGAATCGGTGGTGTAGCGCTTCCGGTGTGACGAGAACCCGTTCGGGCAACCGGGCGCGCCGGCATCTGCGCAGGGCACAGCAGGGTCGCCGTCCGGGGTGATCCGACCAGGTCCGGCGTGGTGTGTCGAGCAGCCTGCGCCCACGCACCGCGCCGACCCGTTCGCAGCCGAATGCAACCCGGGAACCCGGCGGATGGTCGCAGGTGGGCGACATGGCGCGTGTGATCCAGTTCGCCCGGTCGCAGTTCGGCGTTTCGCTGGTTATGCGGCTGATCGGGCGAGGTCGAGGGCTTCCCGCAGCGTCGGGCGCACCCGCAGCACCTCGATCGTTCCGGTGATGTGCAGTGTCCTGAGCACCGGACGTTGCTTGGCGGCCACGGCGAACCCGACACTCAACCGGGTCGCCCGCTCGTGCGCCTTCAGCATCGCCGTCACGCCCAGCGAGCCGAAGAACGCCACGCCTTCCAGGTCGACCACCAACCCGGCCGGTCGCTGCTCCAGGCGAACGCTCAGTTCCGCGCTGATCACCTCGACGCTGTCGTGGTCCACCTCGCCGGTCACGCTGGTGACCAGCACGCCGTCCTGCTCGGTGTGTGTGATGTCGGCCCATGGGCCGATGTCGATGAGTTGGTCGTCCACGTGCGGGACCACCCTTCGCCTCGTGGCAGAGGGAACGGTCGTCCGGGCACGCTGTTGGACCCGGGAGACGTTCCGCGAACAGCCCGCGACGTCACCGGGCACCACCACGTTACGGCGGTATCCGGTGAAACTTCAACCCTGGGCGGCTGTTGCCGGTACGGCGGTTCACCCGTCGGGATGACGTGGAGGTGGAGCCGATCGGCTCACGGATCGTCGTGCCTGCCCAGGGCTGCGGTGATGGTCACGGTCCTGCCGGCGGGTGGCCATGGGGCGTCCCGGGTCGTCGTATCCGGGCGTAGTGGTTGTGTTGATTACTGTGGGTACTCCGCCGACGGCTGCGGTCGGCTCGGATGCCGGCGTGGCGTGGCGTGGCGCGGGACGGGACGGGACGGGACGGTTCGGGAGTTGGTTGATGTGCACGATCTGCCTGCGGACCTGTCGTTCCTGAGATCGGGCGGTGAGATGGCCCGTCGGGTGGTGGCGTTGGACTGGTCGTCCACGCGGGTCGGGCCGATCGAGAGCTGGCCCGCCGGCCTGAGGACGGCGGTCGGGATCTGCCTGTCCTCCCGTCACCCGATGGTGATCTGGTGGGGCCCCGAGCTGGTGCTGCTCTACAACGACGCGTGGGTGCCGATCCTGGGACCCGAGAAGCACCCGGCGCTGGGGCGTCCAGGCGAGTCGGTGTGGCCGGAGATGTGGCACATCATCGGCAAGCAGTTGCGCGGGGTGCTGGAGACCGGCGAGGCGACGTGGTCGGACGACCAGCTCCTGCCCGCCCACCGGTTCGGCTATCTGGAGGAGGCGTACTTCACCTACTCCTACAGCGCCATCCGGGACGGGTCCGGAAGCGTGGCCGGGGTGTTCACCGCCGTCACCGAGACCACCTCGCGTGTCCTGGGTGAGCGCCGCCTCGGGACGCTGCGGGAGTTGGGGGAGGTTTCCGCCTCGCAGTCGCGCAGTGCGGACGAGGCATGCCTCGCGATCATGGACGTGCTGGCCCGCAACAGGGCCGACCTGCCGTTCGCGTCGATCCACCTGTGTGACGGCGGTGACGGGATCGCCAGGCTCGTCGCGAGTCAGGGGCTGGTGGAGGGGCACGACGACCACCTGCGGCTGGTGGTGCGGGAGCGGGATCCGTGGTCGATGTGGGACGTGGTCGAGTCGGGCGCGATCCGGGTGACCAGGGGAATGGCCGAGCGGTGCGCGGGCCTGCTGACACCGGGGTGGAGCACGATGTCGGACACGCTGCCCGACTCGGTCGTGGCACTGCCCATCGCGGCCTCCGGCAGCGACGACACCGCAGGCGTGTTGCTGGCCGGTGTGAGCCCGCACCGTGCGCTGGACGAGGACTACCTGTCGTTCTTGTCCCTGGTCGCCGGTCACGTCTCCACGGCGGTGACCGACGCGCGTGCCTACGACCACGAGCGCCGCCGCGCCCAGGCGTTGGCCGAACTCGACCGGGCCAAAACCGAGTTCTTCTCGAACGTCAGCCACGAGTTCCGCACACCGCTGACGCTGATCGCCGGCCCGGCCGAGGACGGCCTCGCCGACGACGCGAACCCGCTCCCACCCGTTCAGCGCGAGCGGTTGGAGACCATCCGCCGCAACGCGGCGAGGCTGCGGCGCCTGGTCAACGACCTGCTGGACTTTTCCCGGATCGAGGCGGGACGGGCGCGGCCCGAGTCGGTCGAGACGGAGTTGGGCGGATTCACCAGTGGGATCATCGCGTCCTTCGCGCCCGCGGTCCGGCGCGCGGGCCTGGAGCTCCGGACGGACCTCGCGAGTATCGACGGCGTGTTCGTCGACCGCGACATGTGGGAGAAGATCGTGTTGAACCTGCTGTCCAACGCGCTCAAGTTCACCCTCCGCGGTCGGATCGACGTCGTGTTGCGGGCCGGGGCTGACGGAGTCGAGTTGAGGGTCGCCGACACGGGTGTGGGCATCGCCGCGCATGAGATCCCGCAGTTGTTCCAGCGCTTCCACCGGGTGCGGTCGACGGAGGGGCGTTCCCACGAAGGCAGCGGGATCGGCCTGGCGCTGGTCCACCAACTGGTCGCGTTGCACGGCGGGACCGTGTCGGCGCAGAGCGAGCCGGGAACGGGTACCGCGTTCACCGTGCGGATACCGCGTCGTGGAGTGCCGAACACCGCCGCGCCGGTCGCGGATGCGCCCGCGGCACGTCCGCGCCAGGCGACGGCATACCTGGAGGAGGCGCTGCGCTGGGAGGCGACCGATCCCCGGGCTCTCGGCGCACCGCCCGCGCACCCGCTGCCGGGCAGCGCCCTGGGGGCGAAGGTGTTGGTGGTCGACGACAACGCCGATCTCCGGCAGATGCTGGTCCGCTTGCTCAGCCCCTATTGGCAGGTGCTGGTGGCGGCCGACGGTAGGCAGGCGCTCGAGCTGGCCCGCGACGTGCGACCGGATCTCGTGCTGACCGATGTCATGATGCCCAGCCTCGACGGGTTCGGTTTGCTCGAAGCGCTGCGGTCGGACCCGGCCACGGCCACCATCCCGGTGATCCTGCTGTCGGCCAGGGCGGGGGAGGACGCGGAGATCCAAGGACTGGACGCCGGGGCGGACGACTACCTGGTCAAGCCCTTCTCCTCGCTCGAACTGCTGGCCAGGGTCCGGTCCAACCTCGAACTGGCCCGATCGCGCAACCACGAGTCGGCGTGGCGTTCGGCCCTGGTCGCCGCGATCCAGGACGGCGTGTTCATCACCGATCCGAGCGGTGCGGTGATCGAGGTCAACGCCGCCTTCGAGGAGCTGACGGGTTACGGCCAGCATGGCGCGCCGTACACCGCTGCGCACCCGTGGTGGCCCGACGCCGAAGCCGACGGGGAACACCGGCACCACGTCGACGCGGCGATCGCCTCGGCCTTGACCGACGGCCGCAGCAGGATCGAGGCGCCGTTCCGCCACCGTGACGGTCACCGGGTGTGGATCTCACTGTCGCTGGACGCGCTGGACGACCCCCGTACCGGCGACCGGATGCTCGTGGGGACGGCCAGGGACATCACCCCCCAGCTGCGCTCGATCGACCGCGCCGGACCACTGGCCCGGTTGACCGCGAGGCTGGCCCAGTCCAGCGACGTCCACGACGTGCTCGTGGCGGGCTTGGCGGAGCTGCGGAAGGTGTGGAGCGCCAAGCAGGTCGTCGAGGCGTCGTGGGATGGCGACGGTCGAACCGACGTGCTGGCCGATCCGCCGACGCCGTCCTGGGAATCACTGCCCGAGGGCATGCGGGCAGCCCTGGACCACATCCGCCGCAACCACGGGCTGCACGTGGAACCGGACGACAGCCCCGGCGCGGAAACGCAGGCGGGTTCGGCCGTGCCCACCCAGCCCAGCGTCGGCATGGGAGCGCCCGCCGGGGACCGGACGGCGGTGTGGGTCCACTTCGATCCGCCCAGACTTCTGTCGGCCGACGACCGTGCCCTGTTCGGCGTTCTCTGCGACTACCTCGGGCTGGCCCTGCAGAGGGCGCGCCTGTTCGACGATCAGCACGAGGTGGCCACGGTCCTCCAGCGCGCCATTCTCAGCCCGGTGCACCTGCCGGACGGGCTGGCGGCCCGCTACCTGCCCGCCGAGCGGCCGCTGGAGGTCGGGGGCGACTGGTACGACGTGGTCGACCTCGGCCAGGGGGTGCTCGGCCTGGTCGTCGGAGACTGCGTCGGGCGCGGCCTGCACGCCGCCACGGTCATGGGCCAGCTCCGCAGCGCCGCCCAAGCCCTGCTGCTGCAAGCGAAATCACCTGGGGAGGTGCTCGGCGTGCTCGACGAATTCGCCCTGCGCATCCCCGGTGCACGGTGCACCACGGTGTTCTGCGCGTTGATCGACACCAACGGCCACACCGTCCGCTACAGCAGCGCCGGCCACCCACCGGCCCTGCTGATCGACGCCGCCGGAGGCGCGGAACTGCTGGAGCAGGCCGGTTCCGTGCCGCTGGCCACCATCCCGGTGGCGACGCGCCCCGAGGCGACCGCGATCCTCACGCCGGGATCGACCCTGATGCTCTACACCGACGGATTGGTGGAGCGGCGCGGACGAGGTCTGGAGGTGGGGCTGAGCCTGTTCACGGCCTCGGCGGTGGTGAACAGGAACCTGTCCCCGGACACCCTCGCCGACGAGATCATCGAGCAGCTCCTGTCCGGTGAGAGCGGAGCCGACGACGTGGCCCTGCTGGTCTACCGCCACCCACCGCGGGCGGTGGACGAGTTCACCGTCTCGCTGCCGGCCGACCCGACGCGGCTCGCGCCGTTGCGCCGGGAGCTGCGCCCGTGGCTGGTCGATGTCGGGCTCGACCAGGAGGCGGTGGACGACGTCCTGCTCGTCGTCTGCGAAGCCTGCACCAATTCCATCGAGCACGCCTACGGATCCGACGCCACTCGGACGGTCGTCCTCGACATCCGCCACGACGTGGACGGACTCCTCATCGTCGTCCGCGACACCGGGACCTGGAAACCTCCGACCGACGCCCCGACCACCCGCGGGCGCGGCGTCGCGATGATGAAGGCCATGATGGACTCCGTCGACATCGACCACAGGCCCGACGGCACCACCGTCACGATGCGAAAGAGGCTCGGCGATGACCGATGAGCTGGTCACCACGCTGCTCGACCGTGCCGACGGCACGGCTCGGCTCATCGTCACCGGGGAAATCGACTTCGCCACCGCACCCCTGTTCCGGGAAGCCATCGACAACGCTTCGACGTCTGATGCGGCTCTCGTCATCGACCTGTGCACTGTCACCTACCTCGACAGCGCGGGTATCGACGTCCTCTTCGAACAGGCTCAGCGCCGGACGATCGAGCTGGTGGTCGACCCCAGCGGCCCGGTCATCCGCGTCCTGCGCATCAGCGGACTCGTCCAGACCGTCCCGGTACACGAACACGAGGCGGATGCGGACTCCTGACACCGGGAGGGATCTGGCACCTCTGCGTGGTGGTGCCGTGCGACCGCCGTCGATGCCACCGCGGGATGGTGCCCGGCGTCACCAACGGGCGATCCGGAACCAGTCGGGAGGCGTCGCACCAACGCGGCGAGCATCGCACGATCCGCCGAGTCCGACCGCGCGAGGACTGATCGACGACTTGCGCTTACAGACAACGCGCCGCGCGGCGGGGCCGGAGGCGGGCGCAGCACATCCAACTCGTCGTCGGTGAGGTGGAGCCCGCCGCCCTCGTGTGCCGCGACCCGTGAGTGTCCGCCCACGCTCTCGGGCTTGTTGCCGTCCGGCGGCGCGGCCAGCGCCCGCAACACCGCCGTGGCGATCACACCAGGCGCGGTCGGCGCGCCCAACGCGTCGAGCAGGCTTGCGTCCGGTGGGTTGCTGTGTCTCGGGTTGGTGGGGGCCACCTCCTGCACCCAGTGCAGACCTTGTCACGGTGTCAGGGTCAAGCGATCTCCCCCGTCGACTGTCCGTCACTGCCCGACGAGTGGTTCACCGGTCGGGTGACCCTGGTGGTATCGACCGGGGTCCGTGCCCATCCGATGCGGTGAAGCACGGTGACGTGCGCGTTTAGGTTCCCGCCGATGTTGTATTCCTGGTGGCGTACCTATCTAGGGATGGGCGATGTCACGTGGCTTCCTGTTCGGCGCCGATGCACCGCCGAGCGCTGTCGTCGTGCCGGTGGGCGGGCGGTTGGTGGCATTGGCGGACGTGCTGGCCGGGTGCCAGTGGGCCCTGGACGGCAGGGGGCAGGACCCGGAGCCGGCGGACCCGGAGCTGGCCGAGGCGCGCAGCGCGTTCCTCGCCGCCGGGCTGGCCGCGCTGCGGCGACCGCCCGACGAGCACCGGTGGGTCCAGGTCGGGCTCGCGCCCGCCATCCCGCGTGATCCCGCGCTGTACGGTGCGCTGCACGACTTCGCCGTGGCCCTGCTCGCGGACGGCGGCGCGACCGGATTCTTCTTCATGCACAAGCCGCCCGGCCTGCGGGTGCGGTTCCAGGCGCCGCCCGGTGGCCGCGAGGCGCTGGCCGCACGGGTGCTGAGCTGGGCCGACGGGCTGACTGCCGGTGGTGTCACGAGGGAGGTCGTGCCCGCCGCGTACGAGGCGGAGGCCGGCCTGTTCGGCGGGCGGGCGTCGCTGCGCTACGCCCACGAGCTGTTCACCGCGGACTCGGTGGCCTGGCTGCGGGTGCACCGCCGCACCGACGCGCGCGAGGCCCCCGCGTGGGCGGTCTCGCTGCTGATGGCGCGGGCCGTGCTCGACGGGCTGGGGATCGTCGGCTGGGAGGACCGCGACGTGTGGGACCGGGTCCGCTGCGAAGCCGGCCGCCGCCTGCCCGATGCCGTGCGCGGCCAGGCGGGGCTGGCCGCCGCCGTCGGGGGTCTGCGGGAGCTGTGGCACGACCAGGCCCGGTTGGCCGGGTCGCTGCCGGGGTGGGCCCGGGACGTCGTCGTCCGGCACCGGGAATGCGCCCTGGAGGTCGGCGGGCGGTGGCGGGCGGAGTTCTTCGACGGCTACGGCGGCGGGCCGGGTCCGCGCCACGCGGCGGCGTTCCACGTCGTCTTCCACTGGAACCGGGCCGCGCTGTCCGGTGAGCGCCAGGTGTTGCTGGCCGAGGCACTCGGCACGCCGGAGCCGGACCGTGGGTGATCGGGCGGTGCTGCTGCGGCTGGCCGGGCTGCCTGCGGCGATGTGGTCGGCGGGGGCGTGCCCAGGGCTGTTCGCCGCGCTGGCGGACGTCGACGCCGAGGCCGCCGCGTGCCGGGAGCACGGGTGGGCGCTGGCCGTGCGGCTGGGTGAGCGGGTCGTGCCGCGGCCGGAGGTGACCGAGGCCGAGCGGCAGGCGGTGCTGCGGGTGCGTCGGGCCGCGCACGGTGGTCGCGCGTTGCCCGACGAGGTGGTCCTTGCGCTCGCCCGGTCCGCTGCGGCCCGTGTTGACCTGCCGTCGGCGGTGGGGCTGGACCGGCTGGTCGTGCGCGTCCGTGACCTGGCGCAGGGCGAGGCGGGGCTGCGCGACGACTTGGCCGCCGAGCAGCGCCGGCTGGAGGGGCTGCCGTGGCGGCTGCTGCGGTCGTCGCCGGTCGGCTCCGCCGCGTTGGCGCACGACGCCGCGGACGTCGTGGCGGACGTGCGGCGGCGGCTCGCGGCCGGTGAGACGTGGAGCGGCAAGCGGCTGCGGCAGCGGGCGGACCACCTGTGGCGGCTGATCGCGCGCGGCGCGGTCAAGACCACGCCGCGCAGCTGGTTCGGGCACGTGGCGGCGCCGGCGGGCGGCCCCGGGACGCTGACCGCCGGTCCGTTCGCCACGGTCGAGACGCCCAACGTGCACACCGCCCGCGCGCCGCGCGACGGGCTGTCGCTGACCGGGCTGCACTGGTCGGAGGACGGATTCCTGGTCACTTGGGCGCCGCGCGAGGACGCGACCGGGCCGCTGCGCGAGGTGCGGGTCAGGGACACCCCGGCGCTGGGCGCGGTGCGGCGCGTGCTGGCCGGCGGGCCCCGGTCGCCGGACGAGGTGCTGACCGCGCTGCTCGGGCCGCGCGCCGACGACCCGGCCGGCCGCGAGGCGCTCACCGGGTTTCTGCGCCACCTCGTGGACCTCGGCGTGCTGCGGGACGGTCGGCGGGTCGCCGAGCGCGTGTCGGCGTGGGGTCCGGCTCGGGCGCGGGCGCGGGTGGGCGAGGACTTCCTGGACGTGCACCGCCGGGTCACCGGGGCGATGCCGGTCCCCGACGTGCGCGCGGCGGTCGGGGTGCTGCGCCGGTTCGACGCGCTGCTCGCCGCGGACGCGCCCGGCCCGATCCGGCGGGTGGTGGACGAGCGGCCGATCCCTGTGCCGGACCTGGTGCGTCGAGCCCTGGTCGACCGCTCCCCGCGCCCGACCGACCCCGGCACGTGGCCGGTGCCGCGGGATCCCCGTTCGGGGTACGCGGAGGTGCTGCGGCGCTGGGCGGACCTCCCGGACGAGCCGGGCGGCGTGGTGGACCTGACCGAGGACGTGCTCGACGCGGCGGGTGCGCCCCGGCCGGTGTGGGATTGGCCGGTGGACTGCCTGGTACGGCCCCTGCCGGCCAGCGGTCCGGCGGCTGGTGGTCCGGCGGCGGTGTTGGACTGCGCGGTGCCCGCCGGCGTCCTCGACGCGCGGTTCGCCTGGGGGCTGCGGCTGCTGCACGGCGTAGAGCCCGACGGGGTGGTCGCACACCGGGAGTTCCTGCGGGAGTTCGAGCGGACGGCGGGCGGGCGGCTGGTGGAGGTGCTGGTGCCGCCGCACAACGCGCGGTCGGCCAACACCGTGCGCCGACCCGTCCACACCGACCTGTGGACCGGCGACCCGGACCCGCTCCCGTACTTCGGGGAGGACCACCCCGGGCGCCACCTCCCGCTGCACGCGATCACCCTGCGCCGGGAGGGCGGGGAGGTGATCGCCGAAGCGGACGGCGAGCGGCTGTGGCCCGTGCACCACGCCACCCGCGCGCCGGTCGCGCCGTGGGACGTCGCGCTCGGCCTGCTGCTGGCCGCCGGACCGCGCGGCGCGCGGCGTCGTGGCTGGCATCGGCCGCACGCGATCACCGCGTTCCCCGGGCGCCGCCACCTGCCGCGCGTCACCGTCGGGCCGGTGGTCGTCAGCCGCGCCCAGTGGCGCGTGTGCCGCGACGAGCTCTGGCCCCCGGACGCGGGCGTTGAGGCGAGGTTCCGCGCCCTGGGCCGGCTCACCCGGGCGCGGTCGCTGCCCCGGTGGGTGTTCGCCGGCGTGCCCGGCGGCAGGCAGGTGCCGGTGGACCTGGCGGGCCTGCCGGCGCTGCGCGTGCTCGACCGGGTCCTCGGCGCGGGCGACGAGCTGGTGCTCGTGGAGATGCTGCCGGACCCGACCGGTTCCCCCGTGGTCGACACCGCCCACGACGTCGATGACCGCCTGGCGTGCCAGCTGCTGGTGCGCCTGCCGGTGGACGACGACGCGAACGTCCCACCCAGCCGGGTGGGGACGGCCCTCGTGGCCGACGCAGTGCGAAGGGAGACAACGAGATGGACCACGTGATCCTGGAAACGACCGAGCTGGACACCCTCATCGCGGACCTGGAGGAGCGCATCAGCGAGGTCCGGCACGCCACTCCGGCGGAGCCGATGGCGTTCAGCGAGGCGCAGTGCAGCAACCTGCTGTGTTCGATCTTCGCCTACTGCGACAGCGGCGAGTAGCCGTACTGGTCCGGGGCCGGGCGTCGAGCACGGCCGAGCGCGGTGGTGGGCGGGTCCGCGACGGCCCGCCCACCGGTGAGGAGGAGTCCGGTGACGCACACCCTGGTCGACGACCTGGCGCACGACGTCCTGGGCGAGTGGGCAGAGCACGGGCGGCCGAGCGCCGACCCGGGACCGGTCGTGCTGGCCTCGACCCTGGCCCCGGACGACTCGACGGTCGCGCGGGTGGCGCGGGCGTGGCTGGCCGGGCTGCGGGAGTCGGCCAACGGGCGCCCCGGCCTGTTCGGCGGGCTCGCCGGCCAGTTGGTGGGGCTGCGGTTGCTCGCCGCGATGCACCCACCCCTGGAACGGGCCGCGGCCTCGGTCGGCGCGGCGCTGCGCCGGGCCGCCCTGGACCTGGACCGGGACATCGGTTTCGGCTTCCGGGACTACGACCTGGTGACCGGACCGGCCGGCGCACTGCTGGCCCACTGCGTCCCGACGGATCACCGGGACGAGGTCGGCCCGTACGCCGCCCGGTTGGCCGCGCTGTGCGCCGAGGGCCCAGAGGGTTTGCGGTGCACCGCGTACGACGGGCACGAGCTGCTGGCCTGGATGCAGGGTCGCGTGAACGCCGGGCTGGCGCACGGCGTGCCGGGGGTCGCGGTGGCCCTCGCCGCTGCCCTGCGCGCCGGCGGGTCGAACAGGTCGGCGGATGCCGAGGTCCGCGACGCGCTCCGCCGGCTCGGCCAGTGGCTGGTCGCCCAGGCCCACCATGACCCGCGCGGCGTCGTCACGTGGCCCAACGCGGGTGGTGTCGCGCCGCCGTCGCGGGCCGTCGCCCGTCAGGCCTGGTGCTACGGCTGCCCCGGCGCGGCCTGGGCGCTGTGGGAGACCGGCGTCGCGGTGGACGAGCCGCGGTTCACGGCGTTCGGCGTGGCCGCGATCCGGTCGCTGTGCGACCACTACGACGAGTCCTTCCACCTCGGCGGCGAGACGGTGGGCGACCGGTTGAGCGTCTGCCACGGCGCGGCGGGGGTGCTGGCCGTCGCCGACGCGTTCACCACCCACGCCGCGCTCCCGCACACCGCTGCCCTGCGCCACCGCCTGGTGGCCCACCTGCGCGAGCGCGGCGACGAGGTGGCCGACCTCGCGCGCATCGACATGTCCCTGCTCACCGGGGCCTCCGGGGTGCTCGCCGTCCTGCGTACCGCGACCGGTGCGCCACGCGGCTGGCTGCCCGCGATCGGCCTGCGCTGAGCCCGACCTGCGCCGCGTCCGGCCACCTCGCCGACGCGACCGCCCACGATCATGCCCTTACAGCCCGTGACGCACGATTACCGCAGCTCGACGCCCGAGTGCAGAATTCTGGCACCCCACGGGCTCTCGCCGTCCCAGGATCGGATGCGCTTCAGCACCCGTTCCATCAGCCGTCCGGCGTCGGGGCCGTGCCCGTACACCCCGAACTCGCGTGTCAACGGATCGTCGGCGACGGGGCGCGACCCGAGGGAAGCCAGGCTGTTGCCCGCGGCGACGGTGGGCACACCGAGCGGCCAGGCGTGCGCGGCTACCTGGAACCCGTGCTCGGCGCCGGCCAGCCGTAGCTGCCCGGCAATCCCATCCGCTGCCAGCGGTCCCAGCCGGCGCCGGGGTAGAACCAAGGGCTCGGCAGGCCCCGGTCCAGGTGGTCGTAGGCGATCAGCGCGTCGCGCGCCGTCTTGCAGCCGGGGTTCGCGGCGGCGAACCGCTCGACCCGCGGCCTGACGCCGTCCACCCACTCTCGCACGGGCGTCACGGGGTCGTCGGCGAACCACCAAGTAAACCAGTCATGGTCCTCCCACAACAGGTCCGTGGTCCAGCGCAGCGCCAGGTGCACGATCCCCACCTCCGCCGCCGGCCCGTCGAGCCGCGCCAACCACGGGCGGAGGTCGTCGTACACGCAGGCCAACCCGCCAAGCAGTTGCACGAGGTCGTACGTGGACCACCGACCAAGGGCCTGGGCCAACACGGATCCCAGGGCGTCGTCCACGGCACGGCGCTCGTCGTCCGGCCACGAGGACAGGTCGGCGAAGTGCCGCCCCAGGCTCTGGAGCGTGAGGCCGACGTCGACGGTCCGCGCGCCGACCAGCGCGATGACGCGGTGCGCGTACCGCCGCCACAGCCACCGCCACTCCTCGGGCTCCCAGTGGTCGAACGGTTCCCGCGCGAACTCGCCGACGAGGTCGTCCGGCGCCAGCGCGGGATCACCCGCCAGCACCGCCAACTCGTCGACGGTGTAGCAGTAGGAGCAGCCGGTAAGTTCCATTGGGCCGCCACCCTAATGCGGAAAGGGCCGTCCCCGGCAGATGGAAGGCCCCTTCCGTGATCACGTGCGTCGGCAACGGCCTGGTTCGACTCCGAACGCGCCTGCCTTCTCGCCGCTCAGCGCGCCGCGATCCCCCTGCATCACCACCGCGCCGTGTGGTGGTTGGCCCTGTCCTCGGAGACCTTCTGCCACCGGCGCGGCCACCGCCACGATCGCCTCACCATGTGGCGGGCCGCCGCACATGCCGCCGCACACCTGCCCAACCCCGTCACCCGCATCGTCGCCCACCGACAGCTGGGCCGCGTCTGCGCTGATGTCGGACTGCACGAGGAGGCGACCGAGCACCTGCTTCACGCCATCAACCGCGCTGGAGAACATCACAGTCCCTACGAGCAGGCCCATGCCCACCAGACGTTCGCCAGGATCCTGAGGCGGTGCAACCCCCGCAAGGCCCTGCACCACACCACCCGGGCACTGCACCTCTTCCTCGGCCTCGACGTCTCGCTGTGCCAAGCCCACGCATACAACGCGGTGGGCTGGTACACCGCGCAACTGGGCGACCACGACACCGCCCGCAGCCACTTCCGCACCGCCCTCACCCTGCAGAGCCGGTCACCGAGTCGGACGAAGACCAGGTAGAGCAGTCGTAACGTCACAGCACACAATCATGCCCTTGTGTCTCATGGTGCACGATCGCCGCAGCTGAGCGCCGCAGCGCAGCGTTCTGGCACCCCACAGGAGCCCACCGCACCACCTGAAGTGCGCCAGAGCCGATCTTGGAACAGTCCCTGGTGGTACTCGTTGAGGATGCCACCCGGTCGTTGCAGTCGGCGGATGTCGAGCCGGGTGAGCTGAGTGGGCGGTCAGATGGCTGTCGGCTTCGCGGTGCTCGTGGTCCCTGCGGTAACCGGTGGGATGTGCGGGGCTACGCGGTCGGCGAGCCCGTCGAAGCGGTGGTGCAGTGCTGCGTCGAGGTCCTGTGGTGGTGCGGTGATGGCGAAGAGGTCCAGGGTGGTGTCGTCGATCAGGTCGCCCACGCGGCGCCATTTGTCGGTGCCCGGGGAGAGGGTCACGGCGGTCAGCTGGTCGCCGAGCCGGCCGAGTCCGTGCAGTTCCAGGACTGGGCGGTAGGTGAGTGAGCTGAGGAACATGCCCAATTGTTCGCGTGTGCGTCGCACGGCGGCGGTGTGGTCGTGTTCGGTGGGGTCGGTGGCGACGAGGGGGCAGCACAGCACGGTGAACGACTCGCGGGATCTGCCGGCTTTGGCCAGGCCGCGTGCCGCGGCGGGGATCAGGAGGTCGGTGAGGTGGCGTCGGCTGGAGAAGGGCGGTGCGACGAGTCCGTCGGCGATCTCTCCCGCCAGTTCGGCCATGCGTGGTCCGGCGGCGGACAGGAAGATCCTGGGCGGGCCGTGGGGGTTGGGAGTCGGGGTGAAGTACGGGGTCATGAGCGTGTGGGTGTAGAACCGGCCCCGGAAGTCCAATGGCCGGTCGTGGTTCCAGCAGTCCCAGATGGCGCGCAATGCCGCCACGTAGTCGCGCATCCGTGCTGCGGGGCGGTCGGCGGGCATGCCGAAGCGGTGGGTCAGGTGGATGGGGATCTGCGATCCCAGGCCGAGGACCAGGCGGCCTCGGGAGAGGGCTTGGAGGTCGTTGGCGGACGCGGCGACGGTCATGGGGCTGCGGGCCAGTGCGACCAGCACGCAGGTGCCGATGTCGATCGTCGTGGTCGCGGACGCTGCGGCGGCCAGGGTAAGCATGGGGTCGTGCAGTCGTTCGGCGACCCAGAACCCGTCCCGACCCGCCGCTTCACAGGCTGCGGCGGCCGTGGCGGCGCCGGGCCCGCAGTCGTGGAACGACGCTGGGTTGAAGAGTTCGCCGATCATCGTCGCCGACCGGGTGCGAGGGGCCGGTGAACCGACGGCCGACCGGCGTGGTTCCGCGTCCACTCGGGTCGGGGGGAGTGCCGGTGGTGAACGGGGCGGGTCGGCTGCGGACGGCAGCAGGCCCTGTGCGGTGACGCCGGTGACGAACAGGTCGAGGAATCGCGCGTCCAGCGGTGGTGCGCGGAACCCGAGGTCGGTCAGCACCTCCCAGGTCGCGTCGGAGCTGATGCGGGGTGGGCGGTGGAGCGGGTCGGCGGCCAGCATGTACCGGCCGACCTCCGACAGGGCGGACATCGGCAACACCGCCGGGTCCGATGACTGCTCGTCAATACGTTGCCACCACTGGTGCGGGGGCATCGGGTCAAGCCGGTGGCCGGCGCGCCGGAGCGCGTCGAAGAGGTCGGACAGCACGAGGTGTTGCGGCCGGACCAGGTGGAAGGTGTGCCCTCGTGCCCTGGGGTGGGTGGCGAGGGTGGCGATGCCGGCGGCGACGACGTCGATCATGTCGGCGGGTACCGCCGCGCCGCTCACCGGCTCCGCTCCGATCGCGACGGCGGCCCGCAGCAGTGGCAGCAGCACGTCGGAGTCGGAGCTGCGCCCGGTCCGGGAGTGGGCGGTGACCACACCGGGGCGCATGACGGTGATCGGGAGGCCGCGTTCGGCGGCGGTCCGCAGCACGGTCTCGGCGGCGGTCTTGCTCCGGGGGTAGCCCAGGTGGCCGGCCAGGGCCGGCGAGTGCGGGGTGCGCTCGTCGACGTCGTCCAACCCGGCCTGGCGCGCGCCGATGAGGGTGCCGAGGGTGGAGACGAGGTGGAAGAGCGGGGTGCGCCCGGTCAGCTCACCGCCGCGTTCGGCGAAGGCGATCATGTTGGCGGTGCCGTCGACGTTGTCCGGTGCGAGTTGGTCGTAGGAGGCGGCGAGGTTCACCCCGGCTCCGCAGTGCAGGATCGTGTCGACGCTCTCGGCCAACGCGTCGTACCCGCGCGCGGACAAGCCGAGACGGGGTTGCCGAAGGTCACCGGCCACGGCCACCAGCCGCTCCCGCAGACCCAAGGGGTCGTCGAGTTGGTCGAGGCGCTGTGCCAGCCGCCGCTGGGCCGCAGCCGGATCGGAACCGCGCACCAGGCAGTACACGGTGGCCGGGGTGCGGGTGAGCAGTTCGGCGCACAGGTGTCCGCCGAGGCTGCCGGTCGCACCGGTCAGCAGCACCGCGTGCGGGCCCGTGGCGGTGCTCAAGGAGCGTCCCGGGGCGCGTCGGCGGCGAGGTCGGCGGCGAGGGCGCGCAGGCTGGTCGCTTCCAGCAGGCGCGGGATGGTCAGCTCGTAGCCGTGGTGGCGGCGCAGGTGGTTGCGCAGGTCGGCGGCCATGAGGGAATCCAGGCCGAGCTTGCTCATCGGACGGGTCCGGTCGACCTGCTCCGGCGGCATGCCCAGGACGCGGGCAAGTTGCGCGGTCAGCCAGTCCTCGACCGTCGCCGCGTCCACCGCTGTGGTCGAGGTGCGCTGCGGTGTCGCCAGGGGTGGTGGCGGCGGCCAGGGTCGTGTCAGCGGCTCGGCCGGTGTCGGTGAGGCCGGCGATGGTGGAAGGGCAGGAGGAGCGGCAGGAGGGGTAGGGGGTGGCGTGGCGGTGTCGTGGCCGTTGAGCAATTCGTTCAGCAGGGGAACGTCGGTGTCGTGGGGGTAGGCGCGGGCGTAGGCCTGCCAATCGGCGGGCAGGCAGATCATGCGGCCCCTGGAGGCCAGCACCGCGGCGAACAACCGCGGCCCGTCGGCGGGGCGGATCGCCGCCATCCCGGCCGGTCGCACATCGTGTCCGCTCTGTTCGCTGAGCCGGGCGGCCAAACCGACTTCCGTCCAGTACCCCCAGTTGACCACGGTGGCGGGCAGCCCGGCCGCGCGGCGGTGGGCGGCCAGCGCGTCGACGAAGGTGTTGGCCGCGGCGTAGGCGCCGACCTGGTTGCCCACGCTCAGACCCGCCAGCAGGGACACCGCGGAGGAGAACAGCACGAAGAAGTCCAGTTCCCGGTCGGGGAACAACCGGTGCAGGGCCCAACCCCCGGCGACCTTGGGCCGCAGGGTGCGGTCGAGGTCCTCGCTGGACAGGTCCAGGGCGGGAGCGGGGTCGAGCACGGCGGCCGAGTGCACGACCCCGCAGACCTTCGGACTTCCGCCGCTTTCCCGGCGGTGCAGCAGGTCTGCCATCGAGTCGGGGTCGGCCACATCCACCGCCGCGTACTCGACCTCGGCACCCGTGGAGCGCAGCCGGGTGAGCAGTGCGGCACGGGGGCCGGTGGTGACGTCGGAGCGCCCGGTGAGCAGCAGGTGCCGTGCGCCCTGGTCGACGAGCCACTGTGCGAACAGGCCGCCGATGCCGCTGAGCCCGCCGGTCACCAGGTAGGTCGCGTCCGGTCGGACAACCGGCCGACGGCTGTCGTGGGTGAGGGAGTGCGGCGTGGAGGGGACCGGTGGGAAGGGGACCGGCGTCGGGAAGGAGAGGGCGAGCTTGCCGGTGTGGCCGGAGCGGGCCATCAGCGTGAACGCCTCCTCGGCTTGCTCGACGGGAAACACCCGCACATTGGGCGCAGCAAGCTCACCGGTGTCGACGAGGTCGACCACCTTGCGCAGCAGGGTGCCCAGGCGCTGCGGGTCGTGTCGGTGTGTGTCGAGGAGGTTCATGGCGTGGTAGGAGCGGGATTGCGAGAACACCGCCATGGACAGCGGACGGCCTGCGGCGATGTCGTTCTTGGCGATGTCGACGTAGCGGCCGCAGGGGTTGAGCAGGGCGAAGTTCGCCTCGACGGCGTCGCCGACCAGGGTGTTGAGCACGACGTCGACGCCACCGCGGTCACCCTGCGCCGGGTCGAGGAGTTCTTCGGCGAACCGGGGGGAGCGGGAGTCGGCGACCCTGGCGGCACCGAGTTTGAGCAGCAGGTCGCGTTTGGTGGCGTTGCCGGCGGTGGCGTAGGCGGTGGCCCCGCGCCAGCGGGCGATCTCCAGGGCGGCCTGGCCGACGCCGCCGGTCCCGGAGTGGATCAGCACCCGCTCACCCGGCTGCAGGCGGGCCAGCTCGACCAGGCCGTGGTAGGCGGTCATGTGGGCAAGGGGCAGCGCAGCGGCCTGGGCGGGGCTCAGGCGTGCCGGTTTGCGGACCGCCATGTACTCCTGAACCACGACGTGCGAGCGCATCAGCGGGTAGCCGTAGGCCAGCACCTCATCGCCCACCTGATGGCTGTGCACGCCCGTGCCGACCCTGCTGACCCTGCCGGCGCATTCGAGGCCGAGGCCGAGGCCGGGGGACCGTTCCTCGCCCCGGATGGCCCCTAGGATGGCGAGGACATCGCGGTGGTTGAGACCGGCGTGGGTGACCTCGACTTCGATCTGGCCGGGTCCGGGAGCCGGACGCGGTTCGCGGAGCAGGCCCAGCCCGGTGATCCCGTCGTCGGTGTGCAGCACGACGGCTTCCGGCTGCCCACCGCCGTCGTGACCACGCAGCAGGCGGGGAGCCAGCCGTCGCCGTCCGCGCAGCGCCAACTGGTTCTCCGCACCGGCGGACAGCAGCGCGGCGGCCAGGTCGGAGGCTTCCTCGGGTGCGCCGGCGTGATCCTCGTCGAGGTCGACCAGCACGGTGGGAAAGCTCCTCTCCTCGCGCCCCAGGACCTGTCCGAGGCCCCAGAGAACGGCTTGCCACGGGGCCTGGCACCGGTCTTCACCGCCGGTGCTCTGGGCACCGCGGGTGAGCAGGAACAGCCTGGCCGTCGCGGTCGGCAGGCAGTCGCGGACGGCCCTGGCCAGGGTCAGGGCGGTGGTGCACAGGTCGGTGGCGGTCCACTGGACCGCGCGGACGGAGGCGTCGTCGTCCGGCCCGGCGGCCAGGGCGTGGAGACTGACGACGCCACGTACCGGAGCACGGCGCGTGGCCTCGGACAGCGCCCGCACCAGGTCCGCTTCCGACTCGGGGTCCGCGGGGAAGTGGTGGACGCCGTCGGTACCGGACCCGGTGCTCCGCCCGATCGTGGTGACCCCGCAACCGGACGCGACCAGCCGGTCGGCCAGAGCGGCGTCCACGTCGTCGCCCGCGCACAACAGCACCCAGTGGCCGGGATCGGCAGGCGTCGGCGTGGCCGGCACTTCCCGCCAGCTCAGGGTGTGCCGCCAACCGTTGAGGTCGGTTCCAGGTGCAACCGACGTCGCGGGTGCGACCAGCGGTCGGGCACGTATGCCGGTGAGTTCGGCGAACACCGTGCCGCTGTCGTCCACGACGGTGACGTCCACGGTGGGCATCCCGTCGTCGGTCGAGGCTAGCTCGGCGCGGCTCCACAACGTCGCGGACGACGGCGCCCGGTACATGCGCAGCCGCTCGATGCCCGTCAGCACGAACCCCCGATCACCGACGTCCCGCAGGGCGGGCACCGCGGCGACGACGGCCTGCAGGCAGCTGTCGAGCGTTGCGGGGTGGAACAGGAAGTCGCTCTCGGGCGCGGGCCGTAACCGTGCCAGCGTCTCGCCGTCCCCGCGCCACAGTTCCGCGATGCCGCGGAAGGCACCCTCCCAGCTGTTGCCCGCCCGGGTGTTGTCCCGGTAGAAGCGCTCTCCGGCCTGCCAGTCCCGACATCGCCGCGAGACCGCGGCGGGCAGCTCGGTGTTGGCGGGCGCGTCATGAGGGAGGCCGGCGCTCAGCCGGGCGGTGGCGTGGCTGATCCACTCACCGTCCGGGCCGGCACGGCCGGCGATGTCCAGTCGCCAGCCGTCGCCGTCGGGTTCAGCGGTCGCGCGCAGTTCCGCGTCCCACGGTCCGACCTCGTCGAGCAGCAGCAATTCGTGGAACGCGACCTCGCGCAGCTCACACCGGCCATCCGTCAGGTGCCGCGCCGCGGCCAACGCCAGTTCCACGAAACCGGCTCCGGGCATCACCGGTCGACCGGCGACCCGGTGGCCGACCAGGAACCGGTCGCGTTCGCGGTGGAGCCCGCCGCGCAGCACCACCACACCGGGCCCGCCGGACACCACCTCGGCCAGCCACGGGTGCGGCGGCGCCTCCTTCGCGGACGCCGCGTCGAGCGGCGCGGCGTCGGGAGGTGTCGCGGCCTGTGGTGTGTCGATCATGCCTGGTTCCTCCACGCGGGTCGCGGTGTCGGCGGACAGCGGCTCTGGGCGGCCGATCGGCGGCCAGGGGAAGCCGTCGGCCTGGTGCCAGTGGCGGCTGCGCTGCCACGGGTAGCGGGGCAGGTCGAGAAGCGCTTCCTGTCCGCCGTGGACCCGGTGCCAGTCCGGGTCGCACCCGGCCGCGTACAGGGCGGCGAGAGCCTCATGCATACCCGCCAGTTCCGGACGGCCACGGCGCAGGGAACCCAGCACCAGCGCGTCGCCGCGGTCCGCGAGGTTGTCGCGCAGGGCGGTGTCGAGCACGGGGTGCGGCGCCATCTGCAGGAACACGACCGGCCCGGTGTCCTGCCAAGCCCGCACGGCCAGGTCGACCCGCACGGTCTCGCGCAGGTTGCGCCACCAGTAGTCGCGGTCCAGCGCCGTCCCGGGCAGTTCACCGCCGGTGACGGTGGACAGGAACGGGACCGCGGTCTCGCCCGGCGCGAGGCCGGCCAGTCCGGCGAGCAGTGGTTGCCGCACCGGGTCGATCTGCGGGCTGTGCGCCGCGTAGGTGACGTCCACGCGCTGGCAGGACACCCCGCGCCGTTCGCAGCCCGCCACGATCCGTTCGACGTCCCGCACCGCGCCGGACAACACGGTCGAACCGGGGCCCTCCACCACCGCGATCGACGCGGTCGCGTCGAGTTCGACGAGCAGGGCGGGGATCGCGGTGTGGGGCAGCTCCACCCAGCACATGGCACCCGGCGGGGCGGACTCGTCGATGAGCCCGGCGCGCAGGCAGCTCAGCCGACCCGCCTCCTCCAGGCTCAGCGCCCCCGACCAGTGCGCGGCGGCGATCTCGCCCTGGCTCTGCCCCAGCACGGCGTCGGCCGTCACACCCCACGCCTGCCACGTCGAGGCCAGCGCCACACCCATCGCCCACAACGCGGGCTGCACCTTGGCGGTCTGCCGCAACCAGGCCGGGTCGTCATCGCGCAGCGCGTCGACCAGCGACCAGCCCGCGTGCTGCCGGATCACCGCGTCGCAGGCCCGCAGGCTCTCCCGGAACGCCGGGTCGCCCGCCAGCAGCTCGCGCCCCATGCCGTGCCACTGGGAGCCTTGGCCGGGGAAGACGAACACGACCCGCGGGCGTTGCCAACTGCCTTCCACGGGGGACGAGGTGGCGGCGTGTTGCCGCCGGGCCGAGAACTCGCGCAGCGTCGTCGCCGTGGCGGTGGCGGTGGATGCGGTCACGGCGAGCCGGTGTTCCCAGTGGTCGCGGCGGGTGGCCGCGGCCGCGCACACCATGTCCAGCGCGGGCGCATGGCCCTCGTCCGGGTCCAGCAGGTCCGCGTAGTGACCGGCCAACGTCCGCAACGCGTCCGCCGAACGGGCCGAGATCGCCAGGATGGCGGGCCGTCCACCACTCTCCCCTGATCGCTGCGGGGCGGGTGGCCGCGGGGCGGAGCTCAGCACCAGGTGGACGTTGGTCCCGGTGGCGCCGAAGCTGTTGATGCCTGCCAGCAGCGGCTCTCCGCTGTCGGGCAGGACGACCGGATCGGTGGGCAGCCACAGCGGTGAGGTTGCCGGGTCCAGCACCGGGTTCGGCTCGGTGAACCGCGGGGTTCCCGGCACGGTGCGGTGTTTTAGGCTCCACACCGCCTTGATCAATCCCACCACGCCTGCCGCGGCCTCGGTGTGGCCCACGGCGGTCTTGACCGAGCCGACCAGGCAACGCCGCCCCTCGTCCCGAGGGCCCAGCACCCGGGTCAGGGCGGTCAGCTCCACCCGGTCGCCCACCGGCGTGCCCGTGCCGTGGGCCTCGACGAAGGCCACTTCCCGTGGATCGACCCCGGCGTTCGCGTAGGCGGTGCGCAACGCGTCCACCTGCCCGTCAACCGCCGGGGCGGCCATGCCACCGCCGGAGAAACCGTCGTTGTTGACCGCGCCGCCCAGGACCACCGCCCGGACCCGGTCCCCGTCGGCGACCGCGCGGGCCAGCGGCTTGAGCAGGACCAGGCCGACCGCCTCGCTGCGCACGTAGCCGTCCGCCGAGGCGTCGCCGAACTTGCAACGACCGTCCGCCGACAGCGCTCCGACCAGACCGAACGTGATGCTGCTGTACGGAGTCAGGATGATGTTCGAACCCCCGGCCAGCGCGACCTCGCACTCTCCCGACCGCAGGCTCTGACACGCCAGCTGCACCGCTACCAGCGACGACGAACACGCCGTGTCCACCGTCAGCGCGGGACCCCGGAGGTCGAACGCGTACGCCAGGCGCCCCGACAGCGCCGCACGCGCGTCCGCGACCAGTTCGGCGTAGAAGTCCAGCCCCGTCAGGTCCGCCAGCTGCCGCTGCCAGTAGTCGCCGTAGACGCTGCCCACGAACACGCCCGTCCGGGCACGCGGCGCCAACCGGCGCATCCCCACACCGGCGTCCTGGGCCGTCTCGTAAGCGACTTCCAGGAGCAGCCGCAACTGCGGGTCCATCCGTCGCGCCTCGCGGAACGCGACGTCGAAGAACGCCGCGTCGAAGCGGTCCAGGTCCGGCAGGAAGCCACCCCGGGTGGTCGGCACCCTGCCCGGGACACGGGGCCTGGTGTCGTGCAGCTCGCGGAACCATGGCCTGTCGGCAGGCGCCTCGGCTATCGCGTCCCGGCCTTCGACCACCAGCCGCCACAGCGCCTCCGGATCCGAAGCACCGGGAAAACGGCCGCCCATCCCGATGATGGCGATCGGCTCGCAGGCAGCCGACTCATGCAGAACCACAGGTCGTGCTCCGTTCTCCGGGAAGTCTTCATATGCGGATAGGCCTTCCGCCCGCTCGATCCATCCGGAGACGGCTCGCCGGCCGGCGTAGTGGCGCCACGACACGTTCCTCACGGCACATGGCTCGCTGTTGGCCCTTATCGACGCCCTTCAGGTCCGCGTGGGGAGGGGATCCGATCGGGCGCGGCATTCCGGGCACCGGCTCGGTGACAGGACCGAAGCCACACCCGGCAGCCGGTGTGGCTTCGGTGCGGTGAACAGCGCGCCACGATCACGCCGTGCGCGCCGTCGATCCCCGACAACCCCAGCGGCCGGCGTTCCGAAGTTCCGGTTCTCAGTCGCCCACCCCGCGGTACGGCCGCAGATGCGGACCGGAGTCCGCTGATCACCCGATCCGGTCGAACGTACGTCTCGGTGCCGCTCCACGGGCTCGTCCATTCCGCAGGACACCTCGACTACCGCTGAACCGTCACGGTCGTTCCCTCCGCCCCCAAGGCTCGGACCACCACCATCCCAGAACTCGGCACCACGCGACCGACAACCACCCGACCGCAGCACAACTCCCACCCGTACCGACCAGTCCGACCCAACCCGAGTGAGGATCAAGGCGATCAACATGCCGACTACACCAACACCTGACCGACAGCAGTACCGACTCCGAGTCATCCATGTCCGTCACCGGTCGCCATGCCAACACACCGCCACCGCCGCCAGCGGCTCTCCCGGAGTACGGGCCGTTCCGGGACTGTTTCGAGTAGGGAGCCGACAGCACCTCGACCGTGACGCCCGTCCGCTCGGCCGCCCGAGATCGGTGTGTTCCGTCGATCCCGGAAAACACCGTCCGCCTGCTGTGGAAGGGCGATGTTCCGCAGTCGGTGAAGCAGGCGTCGGCTGCGGTGGAGTCCGCGAACGACGACGAACTCCAAGCCGATCGCGACGTCAGGATGCCAGAGCTGACTTATATAAGTGGGGACTGGTATGATCCTCGTTCGTGCACGCGTTCGGCATCCTTGGCGACCCGGTGCGCCGGCGCATTGTGGAGCTGCTCGCCGACGGTGAGCAGACCTCTGGCGCGATCACGGACGTGATCCGGTCCGAGTTCGGGCTCTCGCAGCCGGCTGTCTCACAGCATCTGCGCGTGCTGCGTGACAGCGGGTTCGTGTCCGTGCGGGCTGAGGGCGCTCGCCGGTTCTACGCCATCGAGCCCGCGCCGCTGAGCGAGGTCGACGCGTGGTTGGGAGCTGGCTCGGGGCAGGCGTGCAGCTCGGACACCGAACGAGTCCGGCATCGATGCGGACATAGAGCGATCCGTCGGCGAAGGGGACATGACATGAAAGACGTATTGGACGAACTGGCCGCCGCGCACCGGGCGATGGGCAAGGGCAGCGTGCCCGCCGGTGACGCGTACACCGTCGAGGTGCGGCGTCGCTACGAAGCGCACATCGAGGACGTCTGGGACGCCGTCACCAGCCCCGAGCGGCTGCGTCGCTGGTTGAAACCGGTCACCGGGGACCTGCGCCCTGGCGGGAAGTTCGAGTTGGACGGCGGTGAGCACGGCGAGATCCTCCGGTGCGAGCCGCCGCGTCTGCTCAAGGTGTCCTGGCTCTACGGGCCGGACGCCGACGCCTGGCCCGGCACGAGCGAGGTGGAAGTGCGCCTGGCGCCGGGCCCGACCGGCGACACCGAGTTCGAACTGGTCCACGCAGCGGTCGTCGAGGAGCCCCTCTTCCCGACCTACGGCCCCGGTGCCGGCGGCGTTGGCTGGGACCTGGCTCTCCTCGCCCTGGCCCGGCTGTTGGCCGGTGCCGAGGCCGCCGACCACGAGGGGGTCGCGAAGTCGCCCGAAGGACGCGAGTTCATCCGGCGCAGCGCCGCGGCATGGGGCAAGGCCCACCTGGCCGCCGGTGGCGAACCGGAGCACGTCGCGGCCGCAGTCGAGGCCACCACCAGGTTCTACGCACCCGACCCGACCTGACATCCCCACGGCGGTGGACCGGCCGGCAATGTCGGACCTCTCCGTCGAGGAGCAGGCCGAGCAGCACGACAGCATGTCGTTCCACACCTGGAAGGAATGCGCGATGAAGCCCGCTGATCGGCTCGTGCAACGCCAAGCCCCGCAGCCACTTCGGCAGGTGGGCCGGGTCGGCGAGCAGCTGGGCCACCCGCAACACGCCCACGATCACGCCCCTGCCGTCCATGGTGCACGATCACCAGTTCAGCAGCCCAGTGCAGAGTTCTGGCACCCCACAGGTGGCCGACACGGCCGTCGCGCTGCTCATCGGGTCGGCCGCGGGGATCACTGGGGCCGGTGGATGTCCACGTGTGGGGGGATGGCGAGCAGTTGTGCCGCCAGTTGCGCGGACGCGGCCTTGGCGGCGAGTGCCGGGCCGATCCGGGTGGTCGCCACCGCCGTCATGTCCACGACCCGGTCGTCGCGCTCCCAGTCCTCGGCGGCAGAGCCCAGCCCGAAGTGGAGGACCTGGGTGTGGAACCGGATCGACAGGTCGGTCAGCTCGCCGTCGAACAGCGCGAACAGGGTGTTGGCGGACAACGTGTCCTGCCGAACCGTGTCGACGGCTTTGCCGGCCGCGGTGGCCGCCATCACCAGGTCCGGCCAGCCGGCCACCACGGCGGACCGCAGCAGGATGCCGCTGTGCGCACCGGAGCCCTCCGCACCGAGCAGTTGCCGGGTCCACGGGCTGAGCGCGTCGCCGGCCACCGCACGTAGGTCGGTGGCCAGCGTCTCGTCCTGCTTGACGTCGGACCCGGTGACGCGGCCGATGCTCAGCGCACCGTCCAGCAGGCAGGCCTGCCAGTTGGCGTCCACCGAACAGAATCGGACGGACTCGACCGGCAGCATGGCTTCGTCCGGCACCAGGTGGTGGAACGGCACGCCGCGCAACAGCCCGATGTCGTTCAGCCAGGTGGTCACGGCGGCCGGTATCGGCGGGGTGTCGGTGCTGCCGGACTTGCGCAGCTGTGCCCTTGCCCGCTTCCAACGGTAGAGGGCCGCGGCGAACGGTTTGCTCCGCAACGCCAACAACTGGCCGAGCTGCCAGGCGGTGGCCCGGCTGACGTCGGGGGTCGCGCCGGGCGGGATCAGGTCGGCGGGGCTGTGCGCCGGCAGGTTGAGCTGTTCGACCGGGACCGCGTGGGGGGCCAGCGGGCCGCGGTACCAGGCGTCCTGCCGGTCGCCGGTGCTGGTGGTGTGGCGGATCCGCAGGTAGCCCTGTTCGGCGCGGTCGTCGGCGGCGGTGGGTCGTAACGCGCCGGCGCGGGTGGCGACGTGCCGCAGCAGGCCGAGCGCGGCCTGGTCGGTGTCGGTGCAGGTGAAGCGCCAGCTGGCGAGGCTGACCAGCCGGACCGTGCTGGTGTCCGTGGCGCCGTGGGGGTCGAAACCGGACGGGGTGTACCGGCCGCGCACGGACACCAGGTGCGCGACGTGTGCCGCGCCGACGCGGGGCAGCCGGTTGCCGATGATCACCGCCCGCTCGGTGCCGTCCGGGCCGCGCCGCACGTGACCGAGCAGTGCCAGGTCGCGGCGGTGCGCGTCCTGCGCGGGCAGCAGTTTGCCCAGGTGTGCGAACGGGACGTCGATCACCGTCACCTGGTCGCCGTCTGCCTGGGTGTCGCCGAGGCTGTCCGGTGGGAACACCACGCCCGGGACCGGCTTGCGCAGCTGTCCCACGGTGGTCACCTGCGGGGTCGGCCGGTCGGCGTCGTCGAACAGCAACAACGCCAGCCAGGGCAGGTCGTCCCGGTCCGGGTCGGCGGCCTCCTGCCACGGCAGGGTGCTGTGGTTGAGGATGACGTGCGGCAGGTCGGTCGAGTAGTCGCCGAGCGCGCCGTCCGGTGGGTAGACCGCGTAGACCTCGTCGGGTGCGAGCGCCGGGCGGGTGCCGGCGATGGTGAAATCGCCGCCACCGCCGAACCGCTGCGGCGGGATCTTCCGCTTGGTGGGGTCGCCCTCGTTGTCGTCGGTCGTGACGTCCTGGGTGACGGTGACCTCGTACCTGCCACCGGGAAGGGTCGGCAGGTGGTACTGGAACAGCGTCAGGTCGCCGGCGGTGGCCGGATCGCTGCCCTCCAGCGGCGCGACGGCCGGCCGGATCTCGAAGCCCACCAACGCGTCATCCACCAGCGTGGGGTCGTTCGGGTCGGGGCGCAGGTGCTCACCCAGCTCGCCCCACATGCCGGCGGGCACGTGCTTGAGCACCGGCGTGAACGCGAAGTGGTGCGCCATCGACTCGGTGCCCCTGGTGATCGCGATGGTCAGCGTCGACTTCAGGTGCGCCCCGTCGTGGCCCGGCAGCTTGATGCCCATCGGTCCGACAGCGACCGCGCCGGCCGGCTTGGACCGGTCCGTCGGCGTCTGCGTCGGTGTGGTGTCCCGGACCGTCGTGGTGAACGGCGCGAACACCGGCGTGCCGGCATCCCCGGTGTAGTAGAGGTGGTCGATGGCCAGGGAGCCGTGCACCACGGCACCGGTGGACGGGACGACGGTGTTGGTGAGCAGCACCATGCGTTGCGCGTCCAGCACGCCGAGGTCGGTCGTCGCGGCGGTGCCCTTGGTCAACAGGCCGGCGCTGACCGCCACATCGCACTGGCCAGCCGCGGGCAGGAACGACTGGTGGAACGTCGACCAGCCGATGGGCTTGGGCGCCCGCGTCGTCCGGGCGCCGAAGGCCACGTCGAACGAGAAGATGGCCAGCGTGATGTGCGCGGTGCCGGCGAACTCCGGCCCCCACAGGTGCAGGTCCGCGCCCAGGTCCACCTCGATCTTGTGGGTGCCGAAGAACTCGAACGTGTAGGACACGTTGATGTCCACGTAGGCGCGGGCGTCGTAGAAATAGGGCTGCCAGGCGACGATGAAGTCGGCACCGGCCATGAAGGCGGCGCGCAGGTTGCCGCTCTGCCAGACCGCCTCCAGGTGCACGCCGGCCATCAGCGCCACCGGGGTCAGGGCGTAATAGGCGTCGCCCTTGATCATCAGTTGCGAGTCGACGTGCCAGTTGAAGCCGAGCCGCGGCACCGACGGATAGTTGGCCGGCGGGTGGAACAGCGGGTGGTAGCCGCCGACGCTGAGCACGAAGTCCCCGGCGTGTTCACCGGAGAACCAGGAGTAGAAGGCGAATCCGCCGGTGAGGTGGCAGTTCCGGGAGAACAGGAACGACGCCTCGGTGAGCTGCGCGATGACCCCGAGGAAGCCTTCGTCCGGAACGAAACTCGCCTTGAGCGCCAGTTGCATCTCGGCCAGCGGCGTGACGGACGTGCCGGCCTCCGGGGTCGGCGCGACCACGGTGGACAGGCCCAGCACGGCCAGTTCGAGGCGTTTCCCGAAGTCCGCCACAACCAGCGCGAACGAGTCGATGATGCGGAACGACTGGAACTTGATCCCGGCCGCCAGGAACAACGCGCCCGGCGTCGGCGGGATCGACGTCCGCATCTTGGCGATGGCGTCCTGGACCAGTTGCCTCGGGTTGGCCGCGCCGGTGATCGGCTGCGGGTTCTGCGCGGCGGTGACCAGCGGGAAGTCGGC
Source organism: Saccharothrix isguenensis (assembly GCF_052936305.1). Lineage (NCBI taxonomy): Bacteria > Bacillati > Actinomycetota > Actinomycetes > Pseudonocardiales > Pseudonocardiaceae > Saccharothrix > Saccharothrix isguenensis. The sequence continues at coordinate 4,739,662 of NZ_CP193626.1, read as the reverse complement.
CACCCCGGTCACCGGCGGCACCACGATGGCGCGGTTGTAGCCGAAGCCGGCGGCCAGGCCCGTGACGTAGAAGAACGGCGGACCGCCCAGTGCCGCGTCCAGGACCGCGTAGACGAACAGCGATGGCGCGTCGCCCACGTACGTGTAGGCGCCGAGCGCGGCGACGGTGAACCCCTCGGCCTTGATCAGCGCCGCGCCGTCGTACTCGTCGTGGGACACGCCGTTCTCGGTGACCGTGGTGCGCAGCAGCGCGCCACCGATCTCCACCGTCTCGTTCCGGTAGTCGATGCCGAGGCCGCGCACGTCGAACGTGGGCGAGAAGTGGTCGACCGGCGAGCCGAGGGTGAGCCCGTCGAGTGACACTGTCAGCCCGGCGGCGGTCAGGGCGGCGTCCAGCAGGAACTCGACCGTCTTGTTCCGGTACGACAGGCCGATCCGGTCGAAGTAGACCGGGCCGAACGAGCGCTGCACGTCGAACCAGCGGGTGTCGTCCGACGCCGTCACCGCCGGCACGCCGGCGCTCGTCGCGACCGCGGTACCGGGGGCCACAGGGCCGGCGGGCAGGCTCAGGGTCCGGGCCGTGTCGGTGCCGCCCAGCAGCAGTCGCGCGGACACCGTGACACCGGCGGCCAGCGCCACCGCGTCTGGGGTGACCGGCGCGCCGTCCTGGGTGGCGTCCTTGCTCGCGTCGGGCAGCGGCGGCACGGTGGCCGGCATGATCTTGTTGATCGCGCCGATGTCGGCCACGGTGAACACCCGCGACGCCACCAGCACCCGCAGGCTGTCCAGACCCACCTTGCGGTCCGGCGGGAAGTCCTTGCCCACCAACGGCAGTTCCGACAGGCCGAGCTCGGCGGACAGTTCGAGGCCGAGCACGAACGCCGGCGGCGTGCCGGCACTGATTGCGAGCACGACGTCCCGCAGGTCGATGGTCAGGTCGGCCGGTACCAGTCCGGCCGCCGACGCGGACAGCTGCGCGACCAGGTCGGCGATCTTGAGCGGCTGCTGCGCGCCGGTGTGCGAGTACACCGCGGCGAACACCGTGGACGCCGCGTCCTGCTGGAAGGCCAGGTCGAACACGAGCGTGCCGACGGTGACGTGCCCGCCGAACGTCTTCTGGTAACCCGTCGGGGTCTTGTTCAGGCGGATGGTGACGGTGATGTCCACCGTCGTGCCGTCCATCGGGAAGTCGGCCTCGCACGTGAAGTTGAAGTCACCCGTCGACGTGTCGAACCAGATGCCGAGGTTCGCCAGCGACAACCCCTCGATGGCAGCCGGCAGAATGGTGTCCACACCGAACATCTCCGCGATGTGGGCGTGGATCGCCTTGATGGTGAGCGGTTTGCCCGGCACGCTTCGTGCGGTGAACTGCCAGCCGCCACCCGCCGTCGGGTTGTTCGCGATCACCTCGAAGTCGGCGTCGAACAGCGAAAAGCCGGCGGAGATGAAGCCGGTGACACCGATGGCGTTCTTGTTGATGCGGAGGAGGAACTCGTGGAAGCCCACCGGGATCGGCCCGACGTCGAACCGCCAGTCGCCCACGATCGCGGCCGCCAGCTCGAAGTGCGACATGCTCGGCACGGCCACGATGTCGAGCCGGGTGACGGCCACGGCCGGGAAGTTGTTGACCCCGGGGAAGTACTTGGTCACCAACGCTTTCAGGTCGATCGGCGTCTTCGGCGACAGCATGCATTGCAGTGAGAACATCGGCAGGCCGATCTCTACGTCACAGGTCAGCCCGTCGATGGTGACGCTGCCCCGGATCGCCACGTGCGTCAGCGACTCGGTGTCCAGGTCGAAACCGATTCGCACGCCGTCGATGCTGAACCGCTCCAGCCCCAGTGCCTGGAAGCCGTCCGTCACCTGTTTTGCGACCTCGGCGCCGCCCGCCAGCCTGGCCAGCGCGTCTATGCCCGGTAACAGGTCGCCGTCCGCCGGCACGATCTCCAGCGTCCAGGCGTTGTCACCGGTCAGCGCGGCGGTGACCCGGAAATCCTGTCCGATGTGGACTGTGCCGTGCACGTTCCCGCCGACTGTCGCCCTGTGCTGCGGCAGCGCGACCGACCTGCTGGTCAGGTCGACGGCGATGTTCTTCAGGGTGATCAGGTCGGGGACCACCGGCCAGGTGGCGTCGCTCAACGTCGACGTCGTCGTGATCTCCATGGCTTCGGCCGCCCGGTAGCCGAACGCCATCCGCAGCCCCGACAGCGGCACCGTGGCCAGGACGGCGACGCCGACCGGCAGGTACTCGTCCAGTGCGTGTCCGGCGACGAAGCCGGCCAGCGCGGCCAGCGATAGGGACCTGGACGGGTTGCCGGTGGGCAGCGTCACGGTGACCCGGTCGTCCTTCGGGTCGAGCAGACCGGTCACGCCGAGGTCCCTGCCGTCGACGGTGACCGTTCCGGTGAGCGTCAACTCGACGGTGAAGTCCGGTGGCCGCCGGAACACCAGTTGGACGCCGGTGACGTGCAGCGGCCGGTCGCCGGTGTCGCTGGTCGGCCACTGCTCGTCGGCCGTGGCTTCGGTGGTCAGCTCGGTGTCGGTCAGTCGGAAGCTCGGCGCCCGCAGGATGAGTCGCCGTTCCGGCAGCGACGCCACGAAGCCGGTCAGCCGGGCCACCACGCCGTTGGTCGCGGTGATGACCAGTGTCCGGTCGGCAACCGCCTGCTCGAAGTGGGCCCGCAGGTCGGCCAGTGTCGCGATGCTGCTCGTCATGAGGTGACCGTTCGTCAACCGTTGTGAGTGATGTCGTCAACCGTTGTGAGTGATGGCTTTGTTGCCGCCCAGATAGGTGACGCTGAACAGGGCGGGCGGCACTTGAGTGGCCTGGTCGCCCGCGTTCTTCGTGATGGTCGTGATACCGGCACTGGGATAGCCGATCTTGCCCAGCGCGGCCCGCACGGCCGCCGTGACGACGTAGGAGCTGCCCAGGCGGGCCGAGGCGCCGGCGACCGCGCCGAGGATCGCGGCGTCGGCGCGGTGCATCCCAGCGGCGAGCGCCGCCGTGGTCACCATCAGCGTGGTGTCGTTGGCGCTGCTCTGGGCCGCCAGTGCGCCCACGATGGCGCCGAGCACCGCCGCCTGCGCCTGGTCGGCGCCGTGGCCGGCGGCGGCCAGCGCGGTGACCGCGGCGTAGCCGGCCGGTGTCCCGTCCGTGCGGGTGTACGCGGTAGCCCCGGCGACTCCGGCCGCCCCGGCCGCCGCGGCGCTCGCCGGCGGGATCGCGCTCGTGGCCGCGGCGGCGATCCGGTCCGCCTGCTGGCCGGTCACAGCGGCGCCGATCACCGCGGCCGTCCCAGGGCCGCAGCGCGTCGCGGCGCCGGGGGACACCCCGGCCACCGCATTCGCCACGTGGACCGGGTTGCTGTCGAACGCGGCCCTGGCCACCCCGGTAGTCACCAAGCCGGGAACCACCCCGTTCTGGTCGTTGATCTTGTCGCCGGTCTGCGCCACCATCAGCAGCGTGTTCTCCGCGATGGTCGGTGGAAGGACCATTGCCACGGCGCAGGCGCCCAACGGCCCGTACATGACGGCCGCCTCGGCGATCACGAGCGGGTCGAAGACGCGTGTGAGCGGGGCCGTCATGGCGTTCACCACGGCGAACACGCCTCGGTACAGCTGACCGCGGGAGTCCAGTCGGGACTGGTCCTCGGTGACCCTCAGCTTGACCCAGCCGTCGGGCGGGCCGGCGACGATCGACTGGTCGCCGCCGTACGACTCGGGCGGTGTCGAGGCGGGATCCTGGTAGCCGGTGAGGTAGTTGGGAATGGGCGGCCGGGGCGGTGGTGGCGGCGCCGCCGGATGGAGGTTGGCCTTGTTGGCTCCGAATGGCACCTCCGGGTACCCGTCCAGTGCGTTCATGGTGTTCGGGTGCGGATGCTTGTACTTGTTGCGCTCGCCGACGGAGATGAACGCCGCCGCCGGCCGCATGGTGTGGAGGAAGTCCGCGGACGACGACGTGTCGGAACCGTGGTGGCTGGTCTTCATGGCCAGCACCCGGCCGGCCGCCGTGCCGTTCGGGTTGAGCCGCGTCCTGATACCCGGCTGCCACTGCGGCGGATGGACGTTCCGCGCGTAGCCGCCGTCCTCCTGGAGGCGGTAGATGTCCCCGCCGACGTAGTACCGGAAGCCGTTGAACTCCAGCAGGAACGCGAGGCTCTTCTCGTTGTCCTGCTTCTTCGCGCTGTCCTGGTTGGCGATCCACTGGTCGGACTTCCGGTAGCCGTCGTAGATGTCCACTGCCGAGACGAACCTCGGCCCGTCCGCCACCTGCTCCACCCACTTGTTGGCCGCGATGCAGCGCAGCGTGGGCGCCCCCGCCGGCGGGTTCTCCGCCCACGGTCCCTCACCGCCCGCGCCGGTGAGGCCGTTGCCCCACATGATGTCCTTGCCCAGCAGCCAGTCCGGGGACAGGTAGCCGGCCACCAGCGGGCTGTTCGCCGCGGTCGGCAGGATCGGCGCGTCGTTCACGTCGTAGGAGGCGATCCAGAAGCTGTTCACGTTCCGGGTGACGTGTCGCCGCGTGGCACCGATCGCCGCCTGGCGGTAGTAGTGATAGTCGCTGTTGTTGGCCACCTTGTTCCCGTGCTGGTCCTGGGTGGTGTTCTGGAGCCGGGCGGTGGGCAGCTGGCCGACGTCGTAGACGAGCGTGTTGTCGAACCGGGTCGTGCCCGCTATTCCCAGCAGCCCGGCGAAGCCGCCGAAGTGGTCGTCGTCGAAGTGCGTGATGGCGAGGACGTCGATGGGGCGTGCCGGAATGACGGTGTTGAAGTAGTTGTTCAGCGCGAGGAAACCGGAGTTCGAACCGCAGTCGATCAGCACGGTCCGGAACTGCGGCGGACGGCCGCTGCCGGCCGGGCAGCGCGCGACGATCAGGGTGGCGTCACCGGCACCGTTGACCGTCATGTGGTGGATGTCCACGGTCCATGGCATCGTCGCTCACTCCCACGCGATCCAGTCCAGCCGCAACCGCTGGTTCCAGCTTGCCTGCCAGGAGTCCAGCCGCAACAGCTTCACCTTCACCGACGACGTGGTGACCTCCGCCACCGTGACGGCGAACGTGTCCGGGTACAGCGCTTCGTTGCGCGGTACCACGATGACGTGCGGAATGCTCCCGAACGGCTCGGGGAAGGAGAACTGCGCCTCGTTGACCCCACTGGTGCCTGTGCCGGCGTTGGCCTGCCCCGCCTGCATCCGCCCGAACGTATAGCCGCTGTTCACCCGTAGGCCGGTCACCTTGGTGACACCGTTGACGAACAGCTTGTTGCCCTGCGGGTCGGTGCCGCCGATCGCGACGTTGCCCGCGTCGTCGTTGAGGTACACGTTGGACCCGGCCTTGCCGCCGCGGATGTAGGTGTGCTCGTCGGTGCTGTGGTTGAAGTGCGAGATCCGACTGCTGCCGCGGAACAGCGCGGTGCCGCCGGGTGCGTCACCGCGCGACACGTCGAGCGTCGCGTCCGGCAGTGCCGCGCCGATGCCGACCCGGTTGCGCAACGGGTTGATGCGCAGCGGTTTGCCGTAGTGCGACTGGATCCAGCTGTAGTCCTGGTGGTAGCCCAAGCGCAGGTGGGACTGGTTGAGCGGGCCGAGCATGAGGGAGTTGCCGTTGGCGTCCTGGTTGGTGTGCACCACGTGCAGCCGGGCCCGCGGCGTTCTGGTGTTGACACCGACACCGCCGGACGGCATCAGCGCGATGTCGTGGCCCGCCTCGCTGCCGGTGCCGAGTTCCAGCGTGGCCGCGTTGCCGGCGATCGAGTAGTAACGCAGCCACGCCCCGTCCTCGGGTTCGGTGCCGGCGACGGACGGGAACAGCAGGCCCGCCGTGGCGTCCTTGCCCAGGCTCGGCATGATCGCGCCGCCGGCCACCTCGAGCTTCGCCCTCGGTGAGGGGGTGCCGATGCCCACCCGGGCGTCGACCTGGTCGCCGACGGTCACGTCGTCGGTGACCAACGGACTCCGCTCGACGATCACGGACGTCTGGCCGTCCCAGTGGCCGGGCACGTTCTCGTGGCGCACGTACAGGTTGCTGTGCCCGGACGGCGGCCAGCCCAGCAGTCCGTCGACGGTGACGACGATCGAGTCCCCCGGCGCCAGCGCGACCTGGGTCGGTGTGGTCAGCCGCCACGCGATCGTCTGCCCCTCCTCGCTGGGCACCTCGGTCCGCCAGTGGTCGGCGGTGATCGCCAACGCGGCCAGTTGCGCCGGCGTGCCCATCGCCCAGTCATGCGCGGTGTCGAAGGACAGGACGAGCGCGGTCGGCTCCGGCAGGCCGCTCGGGGTGAGCGGGATCGCCCTCCGACCGACGTTCGCGATGCGCAGCCGCAGGACCGTCTTCCGCTGTTCGTCGCGCAGCACCGTGTTGGTGCCGATGAACCCGACGGCCAAGGGAATCTGCTGTTGACCGCGCCGGTTGACGACGTTGAGGTACTGCACCCGGCTGCCGGTCAGCGCCGACGGGTCGTCCGGGTAGTACAGGTTCGCGTAGCTGAGCTGGACCCGGGTGCCGCGGGTGCCACCGCGGCCGTCGGCCGCGATTCCGTGTAACGTGAAGCGCAGCGTCTCGTTCGGCTTGATCTCGCGGCGGTCCTCGCCGGCCAGCGCGAAGGCCACGGTGCCGTCCACCGCGGTGCTCGTGGTGCTGGTCCAACCCTCCGGCGTGGCAATCGTGATCTTGGGTACCTGGTCGGGCGCCAGGGTGCCGGGCCGGAACCGCAGTTCCAGGTGGCTGCCGCCGGTGGCCGGGTCGACCGGAGTGAACGTGATGGCCTGGCTCGCCTCGTTGGTGACCTCCAGCCGCATGGTGTGACCGGCCGGGTCGTCCACGATCGCCAGCACCGGTTGGTCGTCCGGGTCGTGCAGGCTGAACGCGAGCGGGTGACTGTGCCGGAACGCGGCCATCGCGCTCTGGTCCTCGTCGACCACCACTTGGACGTCCTCTTGGGACAGCGCGCGTTCATACACCCGCACGCCCACCACCCGGCCGACGAGGTTGGCCTCGCCGAGCTCCCGCTTGGCCAGCCCGAACCGCCAGCTGGTGTAGTTGAAGGACGCGGCGACGGGCTTGTCCCACAAGGCTCCGTCGACGTACGCGCGCAGCGTCTTGCCGTCGTACACGGTCGCGATGTGCGTCCACACGCCCACCGGCAGCGTCGGTGCCAGCTGTCCCGGGTTGCCCCACACACCCAGATGGGTGCGGCCGTCGGGGTCGATCTGCCAGTGCAATGCGCCGGTGGCGGCCTGGCCCAGGGTGAGCAGCCAGGACCGGGCGGTCGGCAGGGCGTCCAGCAGGACCCAGCCGGTGACGCTGAGCACCGGGTTGTGCCCGCCGGCCTGTGGAGTGACGTCGGCCACCTGGACGTGGTCCTTGCCGCCGAAGCGCACGCTGCTGCCGAAGCGGTCGTCGGGTACCACGCGGGGCGTGCCGACCACCGTGGTCGCCCTGGCGTGGCTGGAGCTGTCCACCACCTTGCCGCCCGGCAGCGCGTCCAGCCGCAGGTGCAGCAGCAGCTGGCTGTCGAACGTGGTCATCCGCCCTCCTCCTCGTCCGCGCTCCGCAACTGGGCGGTGGCCTGCCGCTGCACCTTGTCGATCAGGAGATGCACCCGCACGTAGGGCAACTGCCCCAACGCCTCCAGCACGGTGTTGGTCTCCTCCACGTTGAAGTTCAGCCGGATCTCCTGTGTCATGTTCGATTCCTGTCAGCTGTCACGACGCAACTTCAACCAGCCCGAGCGGAGCTCCACGGGCGGCCCGAAGGTCGCCTCGGTGCTCGTCGGGCCGACACGTTCCGCACCGAGGTCGAGCAGCTCGTCCACGAGCGGACCGGTCCCGGCCAGCGCACCGGCCAGCGTCCGCCGCGGTCGGCCGTCCTTCGGTGTCACCACGGCCCGCGACGGATCGCCGGGCAGCGGCGCGAGCCAGCCGGTGTCGGCGGCCAGCAACGCCTGCCAGATCGGCACGCCGATCACCTCGGCGAAGTGGGCGGTCGCCGCGTCGCGCTTGAGCAGGTGGTCGCCGAGCGGCGCCAGGACCGTCTCCACCCGGTCGGTCAGCGCCCGGAACTCCGGGGCCAGCACCGCGGTGGCGCGCTCGGCGGTGGTGACCGCGCGGGTCACGCCGGTGGCGCGGGGGACCGGACGCAGCCAAGCGACATGCGGGTCGACCAGGTGGTCCCACAGCCGCGTCGCCAGCACCTCGACGAAGGTGGCGCGGCCGATGCTCGCCGCCTGCGACACCTCGGCCCACTCGCCGTGCTCGCGCGCCAGCCAGGTCCACCGGTAGCCCGGCTCGACCGGCAGCGGCAGGCTCACCGTGCCCGGATCGGTCAACAGCGGCGCGCACGGGAAGAACACCTCGATGGCGGCCAACGCCGGCGCGTACATCGGCGGCGGGATGCTGATCGACTTCACCGGCTGGATGCCCGACGTGACGTGCACCGCTCCGCGCGGGTCGACCAGCATGCGCACGACGCGGTTCGGGTCGTCGATCGCCTGCTTCACGAGCAGCGGTTCGTCGGCGTAGGTGCGCAACGCCGAGTGCTCGAAGATGTCCGGCTGCGGGGAGTAGAACGTGCCGTCGTCGCCCAGCCAGTAGCCGACCAGCCCGTCACCGAGGTGCCGGTGCGAGCCCAGCCGTAGCGGGAACTCGACGCGGGTGAACCCGTCGTGGTCCCGCGCGTTGCGCCCCATGTCCTGGCGGAACTGGTTCCACCCCTGGTGCACCGCGGGCCGGCCGAGCAGTTCGATGCCCAGCTCGGCGCGCACCAGCGCCATCGGCCGGCCGACCAGGACGGCGAGGTCGATGTGCTGGTCCCCGGTCTCCGGTTCGATGTTGTCCAGCGCGGTGTCGACCGCACCCATCAGCTGGGACAGGAACTCCACGCCGTGGGCCTGGATGTCGGCGACGGTGGACCGCAGGTGCGGGTTGGGGATGCCGGCCACCGTGGCCACGCCGGTGCCACCGGGCGCGGCCTGCCATGCCGCGAGCCGGTCCAGCGACCCGAGCGCCCGGCCGGCGTTGTCGTAGATCATCAGGCTGGTCTCGACGTGGTTGGGCAGCACCCAGCCGCACACCGGGGTGGTGGTCGGGTGGTCGTTGGTCCGCACGTCCAGATCCGCGGCCAGCCAACGGAACACGATCCGCGCCGGTTGCGAAAGCCGGGGCGGGAGCGTGGCCAGTGCCGGGTTGTCCGGCGTGGTCAGGGATTCCGCGGGCACCATGGTCTCCACCGGCACGTCACGGGTCGAGCCGAAGGTGTCCACCAGGCGCAGCCGTAACAGCCGCAACCCCCCTGACCGGATCGGGTTGAAGTCGTTGAGCGGCTCGGGCGCGCCGCGGTTGCCGGTGCCGACCGCGCGGTTCACCGTCTCGGCGAACGCGCGGTACTCGGCGAAACCGAGCGGGTCACCGATCGGCAGCTGCTTCACCTGGCGGTGCATCAGCAGGGCGTCGTTGAAACCGCCGAGCGACTGGGCCAGGTAGCCCATGCCCAGCAGCGCCTCGTAGGCCCGGATCACCGTGTAGGCCTGGTCGGCCGCGCGCCCGGCCGGGGTGGCCAGGTCCGCCGCGTGCTCGCGCTCGTACCAGGCGCGCAGCGCGTCGATCACGGTCGCCGGTTCACCGGCGTCCGGCACGTCCCGCCGGTAGTCCGGCATCACCTCGTTGTTCAGGTACTCCACGAGGCCGCGCCCCAGCCGTTGGCCGGCGTGCTTGGTGAGGAACGCCGACCCGGCGTACGCGGTGACCGCACCGGCGACCGCTTTCGACCCGTCGGCCGGCACCAGGTCCGGGTCGCGCTCGGACAGGCCGTAGTGCGCCGTGATGAAGCCGGTGTCGTAGCTGTCCGCTTGCGGCTGGATGTTTCCCTTGTCCCGCAGGGGGAACAGTTCCACCTGCCACTCCAGCTGGAACGGGTTCCACGGTGCGCCGTCCGAGTCCCGGAACGCCACGCCGCCGTCGGGCCTCTCGTGGCCGCGCAGGCCGTCCATCAACGCGGTGAGCGCCCGCTGGTCACCGGTGAGCGCGCCGCGCACCTCGGTGTCCGCGACCACGTGGCACTCCAGCAGCCCGTCGTCGCGCAACCGCCCGTCCTGGCCGTGCCGCTCGGTCGCCAGCACCTCGTCGCCGGTCAGCAGCACCACCGGATCGGTGGGCTGCCAGAAGCGGGGTGCCACCTGCGGCACCAGTGTGTAGCCGAGTTTCGCGTCCTGCAACGGCTCCTGCGCGTTCAACGCGTCCAACGCCCTCGCCGTGGCGGCGAACGCGGCCCGCCGCCGGCTCTCCGGGGTGTCGGTGCCCGGCTCGATGGCCGCCGCGAGTGCGGCCACCGCCGGCAGGTCCTTGCGTTCCAGGAAGGCCTTCGCTTGGTCGATGTCGGGATAGCTGTCGCCGCTGCCCTCCGGCGGATAGGCGCAGATCTGGTACTTGTACCAGTCGGCGAACAGCTGGCGGCGGGCCGATTCCAGTTCGTTGGCGGCGCGGTCCCGGTCGGCCTGGGCTTCGTTGAGCTCGGCCAGCAGACCGGCCAGTGCCGGCGGCAGGTCCACCGCCACCTGGGTCTGGCCCCGCTCGGCGTCCGCCGGCAGTGTCTCCGGTGCCGTGGTGATCGGCCGTACGGTCCAGTGCTGCTCGCCGCGGTGCGGCGTGAACCCCTTCTCGTGCCGCAGTTCGCGGAACCGCGCGGCGACGTCCAGCTTCTGGTGCGCGACTCGCGGCGCCAGCAGGACCGCCTCCAGCGTGTCCTCGAGTTCGAAGCGGAAGTCCGGTTCCAGCGCGGCGGCCAACGCGGTCGCCAGCGCCTCGGTCCCGGTATTGCCCAACGCCACCGACGCCGATGTGCGCGGCACCGGCCGGGCCGGCGGGACGAAGCCGACGCTGGCGTAGCACACCAGCCGGTCGGGGAACTCGGCGCCGGTGGGGGTGGTGAACGTCCACGACGCGTATTGCTTGAGCCTGTCCGGCAGCGCGTCCGCGTCACCGGCCGGCGGCTCCGCGATCACCGTGTGCAGAAAGTCCTGGTCGACGTCGGCGTACCAGCCGACCACGTCGTACCGGAGTCCGGTAGGGAGTGTCGCGCCGATCTCCCCGTCGTGGAAGCCGAACACGCTGTGGCAGTTCGGGTACAGCGCGGCGAACGCGGGCTCGCTGTAACCGCCGCCACCGGCCAGTTCGAAGCCGACCGCGGTCAACGTGGTCACGTACTCGGCGGCTGTGTCGAGCGGCTGCCACGCCTCAAGGGGCAGCGTGCGGCCCAGGAACCGAAACGGCTGGTGACGTCCGCGTGCCGGATCTGCGGGGTAGGGCACCGCGACGCCCGCAACCCCGCCGAGGCCGTCGGGGTGGACGTAGTCGCTCTCCACCACCCAGGCGCGGGCCACCAGCGCGCCCGCAGCCCGCCGTCGCACCAGCCAGCGGTTCGGCACGGCCGGAAACCGGGTGCGATGGCCGCCATTGTCGTCCGACCGATGGCGACCGTGCGTCAACGCGTCGGGTAACGCCCAGTGCAGATGTACACCGGAATGCAACAGCGCGGTCTCGTCCTGGAAAGGCCGTGCGACAATCTCCTCGCTGATCTGCGCGAAGCCGGAATTCAGATCGGCGATGCCGTCACTGAACGGCAGCCTGCTGAAGTCCGCGCTGGCCTGAACCACCGCCCTGTCGTTGGGACAGTGCAGTGCGTCCAGATGAACGGGCACCATCAGAACATTACTCATGACCGTCAGCAAAGGCCTTATCGACAACGATCCGGACGCGGATTTCTGGCAGTTCCGACAGCGGTACGAAACTTATCCCAATCGGTTGCCCGATGCAACAAGCGATGTCCACGGTCGCCCACTGCACGAATTCGCCTTGTTGGCAATACGTCATTCGGACGCGGGCCGACGTGCCGCGGCCACCGGTCGACGCGCGGCCGATCACGCCTCGGTTGGCCGCCGGGTCCGTCGAGTGAGGTTCCGACTCGTATGCAGGTACGGTCGGCGCCCTCGATACCGGAGCGCACCGCGTAGCGCTTGTCCCAGGCCGGTTCCTGCCGCTCGGCGCGGTTGGGCAGCCGCAGCTCGAGCAACTCGTGGGGGAAGCCGACGTTTCGCGCGGAGTCGCGGGAGGTGGTGCACTTGGCCCGGACCGGGAATGGTTGGCACTGCTCGTGGTGAAGCGGGCCACGATCAGCGGGGCCGAGGTCGGCGAGGATGTCGGGCAGGACTTCGGCGTCCGAGCTGGTGGCCCCGCCCGAGACCACGTTGCGGCCGTCGCCCGGGGCGGGTCTCGCGTGCGCGAGAAACCCTTGCCGGTGGGTGACCCGCTCCGACGTGCGTAGCTGGCCGCCAGGTCGTAGGGCGAGATGAGCTTCCCCGGGGGTAGCCCGGTGGCTTTCCAGACATGGTCCGATAGGGCCTGAAGGGAGTCGTCCGTGGCACCACCGAACGAGTACCCGGACGAGTCGAGGTCCCGTGCGGTCCGGCTGTACCGGGAGTCGGACCCCAAGCCGGTGATCTGGCGCCTGGCCGAGCAGCTGGGCGTGCATCATGAGGCGTTGCGGAACTGGATCCGCAGGACGAGGCCGACCGCGGACAGCGTGACGACCGGTCCACGACCACCGAGTCCGAGGAGCTGCGCCGGCTCCGCAAGGAGAACGCGGAACTCAATCGCGCCAACGAGGTCCTCCAGCCGGCGTCCGCTTCCTGGCGGCGGAACCCGACCCGACCCGGAGACGGTCGTGAAGCTCGTCGAGCAGCTTCGCGGCCGCTTCGGGGTCGAGTTCGTCCTCGGGGTCCTCGGTGTCGCCTCTCCACCTACCACGGTTGGGTGGCCCGACAGGCCGACCCGTCCCGCCGTGCGCGCGAGGACGAGGGAGTGAATTGGCTTCGACTGAGGGCGGACACCCGGGATATTGCCGGACTTGCGAGTCGGAAATCGCCTGTGCTGTTCTGTAGATGCGTACGCATTATGCCGCCCTGTCCGTCAAAACGGGTCAACCCCACTGCCTAACCCGACGACGCTGCGACGTCATCGGCCGATCAGCCCTGCCGCAGTCCGCGTCGAGACGGTGCCGGGTGTGGGTTCAGGAGCGGCGAAGGATCAGGCGATGCCCGTCGTAGCGCCCGCCGCTGCACTCGGCGGTGATCTTGGCGTTTTCGTCGAGGCTGATGAGCGGACCGCCACCGCCCCGTACGCATTGTTCCAGGGTGACATCGGGTTCGGCCGACGCGGTTCCCACCGCTGCCAGCGCACTGCACAAGACGACCGCTCCGGCGGCAGCCGCCATCGTCATCCGGCGCATGATGACTCCTCTCGTCGCACCGCCGCACTGCGGCGGCGACTCCATCCGTCTCCTCGTCGGTCACGTGGATCGCGCAACCGTTCCGCTCCTGGGTTGACCCCATCACGGCGTACGACGCCCTGGGCCACCGGAATCACTCGGACGTGGAAGCGGTGTGCCCCACGTCGTCGTCGGTCGAAAGAACTCCCGCCGGCCTTTCTGCTGTGCAGTCCGCCGTCGTGCGCTCGGGAAGCGGCCCTGAGTGGGCCGGTCCCCAGGTGCTTTACAGCGTCCGCACGATGCAGGCCGCAGTGTCCCGCGCCACCTCGGTCACGGAGTCACCTCTTCGGATGAAGCGTCCTCGACCCGGTCTGACATGTGGCGAGAAGGCAACCCCACGGCGGAAGGTCACCGACACACCTCGCTGACCTCCCAAGATCCAGATCAAGGAAAGGCGCCATCATGCGACTCCTGCTCACCACAGCCGCAGTGACGGCGGCGGGCGTCCTCGCCCTTGTCGGCAACGCCGCCACAGCGAGCGCCGAACCGGTCATCGACCTCGATCTCTCCCACCTCGTCTCGAACGTGGCAGTGTCCACCGACACCGCCACGGCCGGCGAAGTGGTCGTCGGTGGAACCGGTGTCGTCGTTGACGACGACACCTTCGGTGCTGTGGTTGACGGCTTCCAGGCTTGTAGCGGCAATTCCGGGGGTTTGGCCGGCCTTCCGAGTATTCCGGGCATCCAACTCATCACTTCCGAGTGCTCCGGTGGGTACACCGGAAGCGACGGGAGTTCCAGTGCTCCCTCCGGTTCTGGTCGCGACTGACAGCGACTCACATAGGCAGTGAGCCCTTTCCAACCTGGAGTGGTCGACTGTGGCGTGGTGGTTGGCCGAGCTTCGCCACCACAGCGACCGGGCGACCCCGCCCGCCGAACAGCACCGCCTGCGCACCACGCTGCTGGAGCCCATGCGGCGACTGTCGTCGGCGGTCCGCACTCCGCCGGTCCGCGCTGTTCACCCTCGCCACCGAAGTGGCCGTCCAGTGGCAACAGGCATCAGGCGGGGACTGGGCGGCCTACGCCGCAGACGTCAGTCGACGGGAGCGGACGTGCCCGCGGCATCGGCAGCTCCCTCGTCGATCCTCGACCTGACGTTCACGGCGTCTTGACCGATGAGCAGCTCGGGTCATGCCGCGTGCAGCGTGGCCAGCTCCGATCGCAGTTTCTTGATCCCGTGCTCGGCAACCTCGTAGGCGCTCGGCACGCCCGGAACTGGCTCGTCCTCCATGGGGATCCAGAACTTCCGCCTTGTCAGCCGCAATGAAGTGAGGAACGCCGGGATGGCGTTGAAGACTTCGATGAGCAGCGGTCCGTCGTACACGGGCAGGACCGGATCGAGGAACGTGCGCCAGGGGATCCAGCTGTCCGCGACCTCGCCGCGATCTGGCGGGGACACTTGCACGTAGTGCAGGCGCCGCTGGTCGGCGGCATCCTGGATGTCGCTGCGGTACGCATCCGGGCCGCTGCTGCCGAGGACGACGTGGGAGCTGTCCACGCACACACCGACGTTCGGACTGCGCACGCCGGCAAGGAAGTCGAGCACGTCGCGCACCATGTTCGGGGCTGGTGTCTCCCAGTGGTCGACGGGTTCGATGGCGACCTGGACGCCCTTCTCTGCCGCGTATTCGCCAAGCCGCTCAAAGATCGGCTGCGCGACATCGTACCGGGGCCGCAGCCAGTCCTGCAGCGCGTCACTCCACAGCGGTTTGCCGTTGAGTGTGGGAAATACGTTGTAGGGGAACAGGACCGGGCCAGCCAAGATGGTGCCGCGCAGGGCCGCTGTGATGTCCACCCGGGACTTGAGGTAAGCCAAGGCTGCCTCGCGTTCCTCGGGGTGCAGCGATGTGGGATCGTAGGCTGGTGTGGTGGCCACGTTGGTGGTCAGACCTACGTCCTCCAAGCCGGCTGCGTCGAGAGCCTCCCTGAGCTTCTCGTAGCGAGGCACGTCCGCTTGGGGGTTGCCCGCGTCGTTAGGGAAAACGGGCATGTCGAAGCCCGTGTACCCGATGTACTGCAGCTCCTTCATGTGCCTGACGATGACCTCGGTGTACCGGGGATCATCCGGGTGCAGGTTGACGGTGAACATGAAGAAGCTGAGATAGATGTCGCGTGTACTCATCGTTACCATCCCAGGACTTTGGTGAGGTAAGCGTGGGCCATCTTGGCGTACTTCAGCGGGCATGCCGTCGCCGGGTTCTGTTCGGCCTCGACGACCAGCCACCCCTCGTAGCCGGCTTCCCCCAGTGTCGAGAGGATGGGCTCGAAGTCGATAACGCCTTCTGAGTCCCCGGGTACGGTGAAGACGCCCTGCAAGATTCCCTCCTGGAAGGAGAGGTGGTCGCTCCTCACCTTCTCGGCCACCGACTGGCGGACATTCTTGAGGTGAACGTGCTTGATTCGCTGCTTGTGCCTCTCCGCGGTTTCGAGCGGGTTGTCGCCCGCGAACTGAAGGTGCCCGGTGTCGAACAGCAGATGCACGTGGTCCGGGTTGGTGCCCGCCATCAACCTGTCGATGTCCTCGGCCGTCTGCACACCAGTGCCCATGTGATGGTGGTAGCAGAGCCGCATCCCGCTGTCCGCGGCCAGCTTTCCGATTTCGTCGAGCCCGCCGGTGAGGAGATCCCAGTCCTTTTCGGTGAAATGGGGGCGGTGCTTGAAAACGGGGATGGGCTGCAGGTGTGACGACTGCCCGAACTCTGCCACCACGATGTCCTGGCCGCCCACTTCCTTGAGGAACTCCAGCTGCCTCTTGAAATTTTCGACGGTCCGATCTTTGTCGCCGATGGTGAAGTAGGTGCTCACCCAGGGCTCGGACACCCTCAGGCCGCGCAGGTCGAGCGCCTCCTTGAGCACCGCAGGGTCGGCCGGGTACTTGTGGCCGATACTGCAGCCCTGGAAGCCCGCGAGCGCCATCTCGCTCACACATTGCTCGAACGGTATTCCGATGTCGATCAGCGGAAAGTCGTCGTTCCACCACAGGGTCGGCGTCACGCCGAGTGATACCTTGTCGCGACCCAGGTTCGGGACAGTACTGGTCATTGCACTTGCTCCTTCTGGTAGTTCTCGAATGTGGGCGGATTGGCCCACGACCCGTAGCCCGGCGCCTTCGCGCCGGATGGGTGGGCACCGATCGCCCGCCACAACAGCCCCTCGGTGTAGGCCTCGGGGGAGACGACGAACAAGGCTTTGCGTCCGTCTGTGGCGTGCGCGCGGTCTTCCCCGGGCTGGCCCTGTCCGGACACGGCGTGCCAGGGCTGGTTTTCCTCGGGCTGGCTGTCATCCGGGGCGGCGGGCTTCGCACCGCTCCGGCCGGGTGCCGTCCAGGCCGCCACGTCCACACGTCCCGCCAGGTCCGGGCCGTACCAGACGCCGACGTACCAGAGCTTGATGATGCTTTGCACCACTGGATCGGCGGGGACGGCACAGGGATCGGAAAAGATCGCGTTCTGGATCGCATCCGGCCCTTCTTGATCCACGACCGTTTCGTAGTAGGCCTCCGCCTGACCGGTCCCCCATAGGTCGAACTCGCTGAACCCGGTCACAGTGGCAGAGAACTTCACGAATTCCCGTAGCTTCTCTTCTGCGGTCGTTCCTTGCGTCACGGTGCCTCCTCCTTCGACGGTCTAGAGTTCGAATGTCGGGCCGGCGTTCGCCCCCGGATGCCCTGTGAGCGGGTTGCGGATGAGGCGGTTCATGCTGTCGCGAATGCGGAACATCTCCCAAACCGCCTTGAGCAGCAGTTCGGGCTGACCGTTGTAGGCGAGATTGATACCGGTGAGGAAGGTGGCATAGGACTTGTTGAATTCCTTGGCCGCCGCCAGGAGTTCCGGGTCTCCCGCGAGGTGTGCGAGCTTGATGTCCGGCTTCACCGGGTAGACGGCACTCCAGTCAACGTTCAGATCCGGGCCGGAAGGCTCGCCTGGATTGTCGCCCTTCTTGTAGTACCGCCCCTTCTCCAGTTGCTGGAACCTGTAGTAGTGGGCGATTTCATCCTGGTTGTCGAAGATGCCGCCGTACAGCCCTTCGCCCTGCTCCGCGACGAGAGTGAGCGCCGCGACTGCGGTGTCCCTCCCCGTCACCTTGATCACATCGCCGCCACCCGAGTAGAAGTACTCGGGGGTCACCTGGCGAGCGGGATCACCGGTGAAAATCGTCGTCCCTGCCTTACGGGCCTGGTCCTCCAGGTGGTTGATCCCCCGGTTGATCTCCTCGTAGAACTCACCGATGCTCCGGAAGCGCTGGGTGGGGTCCCTGGGGACGAGGCCGAGGATGGTGCCGGACTCCTCGAGTTCTGCCAATTCGTCCGGTCGCGGCGCCGAACCGTTGGACGTCAGTCCAAGGGTCGCCCACTCCATCGATACAAACCTGTCTTCCTCGTTAGCTGCCTGCGCGGGCTTCTCGATCTTCAGGAACGTGTCGAGAGCCTCGCGCGAGAACGGTAGGAGATGCACCTCGAAGTAATCCGGACCACACGGCAGGCGCGTCGGATAGTTCGGCACGAAGCCGGGCTTGGTGAGGTCCGGCGTCCCGCCCACGGCGTTCAGGACGTTCGCGACCAGGGTGAGGTGCAGCATCTCCTCGACGGCCACGACCCTGATGACGTGCCAGGCATCCGAGTTCTTCCCGGGGTGTAGCGAGTAGAGGGCGGTCAGGTAGGGCGGGAGCGTTGCATGCTCCAGCTGGAGCCCTTTGTAGAGGTACTCGTGCAGCTCCTCGAGGGTCTGGATCTTGGAGGCCTGGGACGGTTCCGATGCTGAAACGGACAGGGATTCTGAAATGGACATGTTCCCCCGATCGTGGGCGGTGGCGGTGGCGGTGGCGGGTGTCGCGTTCGACCCGCCGATCTGTTGGCCGTCTAGCTGTGGACGGTGGCCGGCGCCTTCGCGGCACGCAGGTACCTGACGATGTGGGTCGAACTGCGGAAGGCGAGCGCCGCCATGGTCAGGCTGATGTTGGAAGTCCCGATAGAGGGCAAGCTGCCAGGCCCGACAAGATAGAGATTTTCGTGGTCCCACGACTGCTGGGTGTGGTCGACCACGGAGTTCGTCGGGTCTGTTCCCATGATGTGGGTGCCCGCCAGGTGGTTGCCGCCCACGATGTTGTACCACTGGCCGTCGTGCTCGACGGCGCTGTAGCGCTTCTGGTCGTACTCGGTCCTGTCATCAACGCCGAGCTTGTCGAAGATGTCGGTCGCGAGCTTGCGGGCGAACGCGGCGCCCCGCATGGTGTAGGGCGGGATCTTGAACGACACGACCGGTTTCAAGTTGCCGATGGCATCCTTGTATCGGTCGTCCACAGTGACCGTGTTGCTCCTGTCGGGCAGCAGGTCGATCATGAAGGCCAGCAGGAGCTGTCGGGAGATCTGGTTCCCGAGTGTCCTGCGCAGCTCCGGCCCGCGCAGGCCCTGCTTGTCGACGAGTTCGACCAGGTCCGTGTAGGGCGAGCCCGTTGCCCACCCCCAGCCGTCGTTGTGGATGTCCACGCCGAATCCGGCCTGGGTTCCGCGGAATCGCCCGCCGCGCAGGTCGGTGATCCCGCTCGTGCAGGTTGTGCCTCGCATCGTGCCGGCCGGCTTGGGCAGCAGGCCCCAGGACAGCAGGTAGGCGTGGTCCATCAGGTTGCAGCCGATCAGCTTGCTGCGGCTCATACGCTGCATGTCGGAGGCCAGCAGAAGCCGGGCGTTCTCGATGGCGTGCGCGCAGAGAATGTAGACGGTGCCCTTCACCGTGTATGTCTCGTAACTGTCGGAGTCGAGCGACTGGTAGTTCTTGATGGTGATCCCTGTCACCCGCCGGTCCAGGTCGTCGATCTCGACCTTGGACGCGACGGCTTGCATCACGATCTTGACGTTGTCCTTGCTGAGCGCCTTGGCCAGTGTCTTTCCCGCGTGATATTTGGCCTGCACGGGGCAGATCGGGACGCAGTTGGTGTTGCCCTGGCAGCGCTCGCCTTCTTCCGCCTGGCTCGTGCTCACCGCGCCGACCGGGACGAAGCCCTTGCCGCCGTCGTACGCGGCGTTTGGCACGCCGTTACGGGCTTGCGGAAAGCTCCGTACCTGAAGTGTGTAATCGTCGTCCGCGAGGTTGACCCGCATGCCGTCCACGCCTTGGGCGACCGTCTGGTCGAGATAGGACGGCGGCATGCGGTGCATCGGGAACACGTATCCCTTGGGGAAATGCATTCCCAGGTATGCCTGGTCCTCGACTTCGGCGGCTACGCCCAGTTCGGCTTCGGCCTGCCGGTAGTAGGGTTCCAGGTCGTCATAGCTGAGCGGCCAGTTCAGGCCCTGGCCGTACTTGGTTTGCAGGTTGAAGTCCTCGGGAAGCATGCGCAGCGCTTTCCCCTCCCAATGCATGGAGGTGCCGCCGAGGACCCGAGTGAAGGTGGTGTCCGTACAGTACTTGTCCTCTTGTACGAGGTAGAAGTCGTCTCGGGGCGTGTCCGGACGCACCGGCATGGTGTCGGTGCTCCTGGGCATCCGGGCATTCGGGTTGAACGGGTACGGAGACTGGTTGTCCTTGATGACTGCGCCGTAGAACCGCGACAGGTACGACTCGTACTCGGCGAGGTCCAGGTCCTTGCCGGGGCCGGCTTCGAGAATCAGCACCTTGTAGCCTGCTTGGCTCAGCTGCTCGGCGACGATGGAACCTGCCATGCCGCCACCGACGATAACGGCATCCCACTCGGCTTTCGCGGCCTCTGCGGCGCTGGTCTGCGTCGCGGCACCGGCCGGGAAAATCATCTGGTCTGTATCACCGTATGATGTCATTGATACCCCTTTTCGCGCCTGGGGTGACCTCACCCCGCTTACGGCAGAACAGTCCGGTGGCAGATCCCGCCAGCCCTCAGAATGGAAGGTGATCGAATGGCTTCCGAAAGCCCGCCACTGCCACTGGCAAACGAGGGTCAGCTCAGAATCCGAGTTCAAGCTGAAGGGCTGAGGCGAGCAAGCATCGCGGCGCCCGCCCATGAACTTCTAAGGGATTCCCGTAGTTCCGAGCGGTCCCGCCGCCAACTGCGCCCACTCGCCGCGTTGTTGACCCGTCCGCGTACGCCGCATACGAGGATCACCCTTCGCTTTGCCATTGACCACATCCGACGCCGCTCGCCGATCCGCCGGGATCGCGGGAAGGGCCTCAGCACGAGGCTTGCATATGGTGCTGTCTTCCGCGGCGGGTTTCGTCGGTGAATCCACCGTTCGGGTGTAATCAGAAATCCTTTGAGCGTTGCCTCTCTGGGGTGAGGGTGGCCTTGGCGATGCGGTCATGCGCTTGGGGCTGATGTGTGACCTGCGGAAGATTCGCCAGGAGTTCAGCCGTGCAATGCCGCGTTCGACGGGAGTCCGGCCTGATACTGCAACAGACTTGCTTGTCGGGTAGTGAATCATGATCGTTGTGGTGGTCGATGTTGCAGGCCGGTGAGGTGTCGCCGGAGGGGGTGCAGCGGTTGTTGCGGCGGGCGGACTGGGACGTCGACGGCGTGCGCGGCGACAGCGCAGAGCGGTCCTCCTCCCGGTAGAGGCGCCCGTAGTCCAGGACCTCCTCGTCGGTGGCCGCGATCATCCGCAGGGCCCGCACCAACGCCGTCTCCAACTCGGTCAGCTCAGCCCCGCGGCCCGGCGCGCGGCACAGTGCAGCGCCACCCAGGAGGACAGGTTCGCCCCCTTGGAACCGGCCACCCACTTCCCCGACCGCTTGGACCGCTTGGTCGGCGGCTCACCCGCAGGCGACCGCGCAACCGCTCCAACCGCTCCTGGTGCGGGGTGCCGGCCGTGGCGGATTCGGTGGTCGGAGATGCCATGACAGATCCCTTCGACGCTGGAACGCGCGGACGCGGCACGAACTCGCCCTCCAGCATTGCTGACAATCCGTCATCGTTCGTGTACACACAGTGCCCGAATGGTTGAACCGGCAGCCGCAGACTCCAACCTCGACCACAACGACCCGGCCACCGCACTGTTCACCTGCGCGGCACCCTGTCCTCTGCCAACCGAGCCGCCTGGAAGCAGCACCACCACGGCTACTTCGATCAGCAGCACAGATCAACACGCCGACTTGACAGGGAACTCCTGGACCGGCCGAGTGGATTAACTGCCGCCTGAATGGAGCATCATCGGTAACGCTGAGCGCTTGCAGATGTCACGCTCGGAGAGCGATTCGCCGCCGTGCCCAGCTCGACCGCCTGGTCGACGGCCCCGGACGGCGGGGTGGTCCGGGCTGAAGACCCGCACCTGGTCGGACAGCAGGGCGCGCAGGTCGGACCGCACCGCCGGGTCACCGGCCTCGCCGCGCCGGCGGATCAGGTGTAGCGGGCTGGGTGTTCCGGCCGGCTCACGCGCAGCCGGTTCTCGAGAGGAGGTCGGCACGCCAGTACGGGCGCGGAAGGCATCGACATGATCATCATTTGGAGGGACTGGCGGTGAGCGGGCCGGCGGCTGCTGACCGCTGTGCGCCGCGCTGGCTGCCGCGGCACCGTCGCACACGGCTCCAACCTGACCGCAACCCACCGCGCCCGTCCGGGCCTGGCGTTGGCCGACCGCCACCCTTGCGTCCGCAGCCGGCTCGACCAGGTGCGCGTGGCACGCGAAGCCGTCCGTCCGCGCCTGCCGGTGGCCGTGCTGGAACTGCCTCGGGTCTTCGGCGCTACCTGACCGGTCGACGGCACGTCCGGGCGGGCGTCCTGCCGCTGCTGCGACGCCTGCTGCCGCTGTTCGCGCCATCAGGTGGAACCGCGTGACCACCGCTCGGGCCGTTGCGCAGGCCACGGTCGAGGCATCGCGCCCAGGCCGCAGTGGCGATCATCCGGTGGCGGTTGCGACCCACCTCGGTGCCCGGAACCGATCAGAAGGCACACGGGCGGTGGACGACTTCCGTCGGCGAGGAACGCGCCCCCAGGTTGACACCCGTGTCTCCACTGCACCGGTGAAGATCCACGGCGAGTACGGGACCGGGGTCTGATCGAGCCCATCTCAGCGGCAAGTATCGGGCCCGCTGCATGGCGATCGACACCTCAGCGATCGTCCCGCCCTACCGGTGCGGATCGCCAGGCCCTTAACGCAGGTCGAGTAGTCCTTTGGGCTGAGCGCGATTGCACTTCTCCGTGGTCGAGTCAAGAGCGGGAGCGGTCCCATTTTTTGCGGCGTGAACGTGCCTCCGCCTGTGGCGGGAGAATGGTTCGTATTGCCGAGGTCGGTTCGTCGAGCGAGAACGACCAACTGGGTCGCGACTTGGTATTTCTGGTGCGTTGCACCAGGGTTGGCCGCGCCTCGACGGCCTTTCTGGGGGTGTCGAGGAGTTCGGGCGCGTGCGCTCTCTCTCCCCCCCGTGCGCGCGTCCACCCCCCGGCCCGTCGGTCGCCTTATCGGCTGACGGGCCGGGCGATCAGCTTCACCGGGAATCCTTCCGTTCCCGCGACGGCCTCCTTCGCGTGTGCCGGGCAGGCGTCCGGGCGTCGACACTCAATGCTCGTATCGGCGCTGCTCGAGCAGTGCTTCGACGTGGCGCAGAAGATCGCCGGGTCCGGCGGGTTCGCCGCATCCGAGCAGTCGACCGGCGGGTGTGTCGCGAAAATCGACCACGTCTCGGACGCGATGTCGTCTGCCGGTGGTGTCGACGAACGAAGCGCCGAACCAACCGCGCAGGTGGACGCCGTCGACCTCGTAAGGCGGAACAAGTTCGACCAGGTGCGCGGCGGGGCGGCGATCGGGGAACTCGATGATCGCAAGCAGTCCGCCCCGCAGGATTGCCAGCACCCCGCGGTCTTCCGGGGCGGAGGCCGCCAACGCCCTCACGGACGAGCGACCGATGCCCAGTCTCAGGTCGACCGAGCACGGAGGGTCGGCGACGAGCTCCAACGCGGCCGTCAGCCATGAGACGAGTCCACCCTCCGCGATCACGCCGAGGTCTGTCAATTCCTTCCGGCCTACACTGCGGTCGACCTCGTCACCGTTGACATGCAACACGATCGGCATCGGGCCAAGTTCGAGATGCTCCCATGCTGCGAGGTAAGCAGCGACACTGAGCGAGATGTATCTTTGAGACGTGGCGACGGTCATGACAGGTGCGCTCACCTTCGCTTGATGAGATTTCGCTTGATAAGACGGCGCGTCCGTCGCGCGCCGTGCGGCTGCCCACCCCGATCGACGAACATAGCGACCCACGCATTCCTCCGCCATAGCAGAGGTGAATGTTGCTGCGGGAACCGGCGCGCCGTGGACGACCGGAGGCGGACGCAATCGCAGTACATCGTCCACTTGCGGAAGTTGCCCGGGATCACCGTTGTGTGATCGTTCTCGCAGAGGTTTAGACGGGCGCGGCCGACTCCTCACCTCCTGATACACGCGGTGAGATGGTGTGCCGACGCCCGCCTCCGGGCAGCTGTACGGGCAGCGTGGCGACCGACTGTCGAACCTGCCCCGCCCCTACTGGGCAAACCTCGCCCCTGATGGGCGACGAGTCGATCATGTCCGGATGGGCGCGGAGGCTGAATCGCTCAGGTGGGGTCCACAGCCGCCGATGTGTGAAGGAGAAGCGTCGGACCCGTTGTAAGGGCTGGCGCCCTGCCGTATGCGGCGGGTGGGTCCGTCGCGGTCAGGCCGTCAAGATGGAGAACGCGCCGCGCGGCGCGGGCGGCCGGGCACGCGCACGGCCGGGCACGGGCCGGCTCGTAACGGTGTGCCTGCCGAAAACATCATCCGTGCAGGCCAGGCGGCGTGGTGGTGTTTGTGGGCATGCCGCCCAGGCGTTGTCGGGCCGTAGACGTGTTCCTGCTCGTCAACAGGCGCTCGGTCTTGGGGTCCGGTTGTCCGCACGAATCGGGTTCGATGTCGGTGACGCCCCACCGGAACTCGCCGCCGCGGTCACCGTGTCGAGTGGTTCGGTCATCGCTCCTCGCCTGCGCGCGGAAACGACTTCGCCCGGACCGGCGTGACGCCCGGTCCGGGCGAAGCGGGTCACACCGTCGGGTAGGCGTAGTAGCCGGTGTTGGTGGAGCGGCGACGACACATGATCATTCCCGACGGTTCATTGCACCCGTCTTGTGCGGGAGTTCGGTTCGGACTGACGCGCCGACCTGAAGGGAAGTCGCAGGCCGGCACCCGGGACGCGGCAGTCAGGCGAAGACGTAGGTGCCGATGCCT
This sequence comes from Saccharothrix isguenensis, assembly GCF_052936305.1. Classification (NCBI taxonomy): domain Bacteria; kingdom Bacillati; phylum Actinomycetota; class Actinomycetes; order Pseudonocardiales; family Pseudonocardiaceae; genus Saccharothrix; species Saccharothrix isguenensis. The sequence goes on along the minus strand of NZ_CP193626.1, from coordinate 4,715,205 downwards.
GAGGCGGCGGTGAGTCCCGGTTCGGTGAGGCAAGCGAGGAGGTCGAGGTTGGGCAGTTCGACGATGTGAGTGGTGGAGTCGCCGGTGAACCTGCCCGCCGTCACCGTCCCGGTCTCGACGATGACCAGGGTGCCCAGGACGTAGTTGGCGGTCCGGTTGTAGCTGATCGTGCTGGTGTCGCCGGTGTTCCAGGTGATGGTGTACGAGCCGCTGCCGGAGGCGACGATGTCCGTGCACGAGCGGTCGAGGCCGTGGATGGTCGCCTGCACCTGCCCTCCCGTGACGGCCGGATCGGTGAGGGACGTGCACGAGAGGACGTTGTGCACGCTCACGTCCACCGTCCGACGCGTGTTCAGCAGGCCGGGGGAGTAGACCACCGACTGGGTCTCCGCGCAGGTGAGATCGCCTGGGGTCGCGTGCGAGATGGACGGCGGGAGCAGCAGGGACGATGTGATCAGTACGGCTGGGACCAGCACACTTCGAATTCTTCGCAACGCTTGCACCTCCACGGTGACGGCATTGAGGGTTCCTTCGCCCGCGGTGTTGGTCGGTTCACAGCACGGCCGTGAAGGTGACCGTGCCGCTGACGCTGGTCAGCCCTTGGGGGGTGAGGCAGGCGGTGAGGTCGGTGGCGGGCAGGACCTTGCTCTGGACGACGGTGGCGCCGTGGAACAGGCCGTCGACCACGGTGCCGGTCAGGACGAGCACGGTGGTGCCGCCGGGCTTGAGGTTGACTTCGAAGCCGCCTCGGACGGTGCTGCTGTGCCCGGTGTTCCAGTGGTAGGTCGAGGTGTTGGTGGTGGAGCCGGCCAGGCAGCTGAACGTGCCGCTGACCAGGGAGGTGAAGGTGGCGCCGGTGATCTCGGGGTGGCTGGGGGACACGCAGCCGCCCAGCGTGCCGGTGGCGTGGAAGTCGATGTGCCTGGGCAGCAGCGTCATGCCGGGGGAGTAGGTGCCGACCTGGGTGCCCAGGGCGCAGTTGACGTCCACCACAGACGGCGAGGCGGAAGCGGGCACGGGGGACAGGACGGCGGCTCCGAGGAGTCCGCCCACCAGGGCGACGATCAGTGAACGCAGACGCATGGGGTTTCCATTCCGGGATCCGAAGGGAGGGTTGAGTGTTGCGATCCCGGCGTCCGCTCTCAATCGGCTGATCGGCTTGTGGCAGAACACCGTGCGTGGTTGTTGTGTGCCGCAGAACTGCGGAGACCGGTGCGGTGTGGTTTCACGTGAAGTGGAATATCTCTGCGGAGTGCGGCTGGACCACCACCCCGACCACCGCCGAGAGCTGGCCCGACCGGGCTCGTGGTCGCCGCGCACTTCGCCGTCGACGCGGTTCCCAGTCGCCGCGAGATCACCGCAGGCGACGGTTACATCGGTCAGTTGCCGGGCTACCACTACTTGTGGTCCTGGACGGCCCGCCTGATCGCCACCCCCGAACAGGTGTCCGCGGTGGAGGAAGCGGGCCACCTGTTCGGGGTAGTTCCTCGGTGGCGCACTCAACCGCGCGACAACGACCTGGTCGTCGTCGACGAGGGCGACGAGTTCGTCTTCACCGGCCGCGCCCTACGGTCGACGTGAAGGGCTCGGCGGTCGAGGAGTTCCGCGTCCTGGAAACCTGCGGTGACCTGCAGGCCAGTGATGCTGCCGATGAGGTCGAGAGCGGAACACCCGAGGGCCTGAGCGATCAGTGCGGATAACGGTGGTCAACGCCAGGGCGCGTTCGTTCGAGCCAGCGGTGACCTCGCACAACGCCCGGTCACCGGGGGAGAACCGCGGACGCGTGATCCGCGAACCAGCGCAGGGTGGCCTGACGCCACACCTGGGTGCCCACCGCACCGGGCGCGGCGTCGAAGACGTGCTGACCGTAGGGGACTTCGATCAGGTCACAGGGGACGCCGTCGCGGTGGAGCCGGTCGTACAACCGGCGGGTGCCGTCGGGCGGCACGATGTAGTCGGAGGTCCCCATGGTGAGAAGGGTGGGCGGCGTCCGAGGGGTGATGTGATTCGCCGGCGTGGCGGCGGCGTACCGCTCCGGGTACTGCTGGGGACTCCCTCCGACATACCGCTCGGCGAAGGTTCTGGATGGTTCGTTGGCGTAGAGCTGCGCCATGTCGCTGACGGGGTACAGGGCGCTGACGGCGTCGACCCGAGGTGGCTCGCCGCCGCAGCTGGAACGGAGTCGACCGGCGTTGCCCTTGTAGGCGGTCTGGAGCGCCAGGTTGCCGCCGGCGGAGTCGCCGATCATCATCAACCGCGCCGGATCGCCGCCGTACCGCCGTGCGTTCGCCCCGGCCCACGCCAACGCACAGCCGATCTGCTGCTCGGTGACGTCCCACAGGTGACGCTGGTCGGTGGAGAGCGTGTAATCGGCGCTGATGACGAGGTACCCGTGCTCGGCGAACCAGCGCGCGTGCGCGGGCGGCGTGCCCTCCAGTCGGGAACTCGAGATGAAGCCCCCACCGTGCACCATGACGATGACCGGCGCGCCGCCTCCACCGCCGTCGGCCGGTCGCCACACCGACAGCGACAGGTCTTGCCCCTCGGAGCGGAGGTAGTCGACGTCCTCGTCGGGTGAGGCGCTCCCACCCGGGAGGTCCAGCAGCGCTCCCACGTCGAGGTCGACCTCCTCGCGGCCGGCCAGGGCCAACTGCCTTCCACCGATCACGGCGACCCCCACCAGCGACAGGACGGCCAGGACGACCAGCACCCCTCGCGCCCTGGTCCGTCGACGCCACCACAGCCACCCGACCGCCGCGACCAGGAAGAAGGACGCGATGGCGGTGTGCGCCGAGAACGACGACAGAGTGGCGCCGACGACGTTCACAGGAGCGGGCAGGAAGGTGCTGACGACGACGAGGAACACCACGACCACTGCCGGCCCCAGCACGAGCAAGGGGGTCCGCCGCACCCACTCCGTCATGGCGCCGGTGCTCGGCCGAGCGTCGAGCGTCGACGTCCTCGCGGGCAGGTCCGCCTGGTCGCCGGGGTCTGCGGGTGAGGTCATGGAGGGCTCCTCACAGGGGTGGCGCGGCGCAATGCTCGACCCCTGACTTTGTACCTGCGGTCGCACCGAGCCGCAGCACGACGTCGGCACCGGCTCACGACGTCGTCGTCATCTGGGCCATGTCGCGGCATGCCCCCGGACTGCGCGCGCCGCGAGCCGCAGGCGGCGGAGTCGTTCAGTGACAGCACCTGCGCCCCCGGCAGGTGCCGACCAGTTCCACCGGATCGCCGGCCAGGTGACGGCGAAGCAACACGGACTCCCTGGCTCTCCCGGCGGCCGGTCCGGTCACGGTCGGCGTCGGTGCGGTGGACGGCCGGTGGGCGAGTGATGTCGTAGTACCGCCCCGGGGGGGCCGAGTTCAGATCCGCCCGGAGCGGGCGACTTCGCCGTACCAGCGCGCGCTGGGCTTGATCGTGCGGGTGAAGGTCTCACGGTCGACGGACACCAGGCCGAAGGTCGGGGTCCACGAACCCCACTCGTAGTTGTCCAGCAGCGACCAGTGAAGGTAGCCCCGCACGTCGACGCCGTCGGCCATGGCGCGTGCCAGCCCGGTCAGGGCGGTGCGGGTGTACTCGACCCGCTCGGCGTCGTCGGCCGTCGCGATCCCGTTCTCGGTGACCAGGACCGGCACGGTGGGGCCGACCCGCCCGGCGGTGTGGCGGACGGCCCCTTCCAACGCCTCGGGGTAGAACTCCCAGCCGGTGAGCGTCTTGCGCGTGCTCTCCGGGTCCTGCGGGCCGTCGGGTCCGATGACGACGCGGGTGTACGCCTGCACGCCGATGAAGTCGTCGTCCTTGGCGACGTCGAGGAACTGGTCCTCCCGGGAGTGGGACCACTGCGCGGTCGCCTGCTCGGCACCTGCCGCGGCCTGGAAGTTCTGGTTCGCCACCGTCCAGCCGGAGCGGACCTGCGGCAGTGCCGCCAGTTCCTCGCGTGCGACGCGGTGCGCCGCGATCAGCGCGTCGGCGACGTCCTGGTCCGGCGGGGGCATCGCGCCGGCCACGTTCTCGTGCCGCTGACCGCGCTTGAGCATCGCGCTGATCATCGCGAGCATGTTCGGTTCGTTGATGGTGCACACCCACTCGACGCCGTCGAGGATCGGCAGCACCGACCGGACGTAGTCGCGGAACCGGGAGACGCCGCCCTCCGCGGTCCACCCGCCCGCCGCGCGGAACCACGCCGGGGTGGTGAAGTGGTGCAGCGTCACCACGGGCGTCAGGCCGCGCTCGAAGCAACCCTCGATCATCCGGCGGTAGTGGGCGAGCTGTGCCCGCGAGGTGTGGCCGGGCGCGGGTTCGACGCGCGCCCACTCGATGCCGAACCGGTAGGAGTTGAGGCCGAGGTCGCGGACGATGTCGAGGTCCTCGCGCCAGCGGTGGTAGCTGTCGCAGGCGTCTCCGCTGCGCTCCGGCATGATCGTGTCCGGCGCGTTCTCGACGGCCCACAGGTCGCTGCTGGTGTTGTTGCCCTCGACCTGGTGCGCGGCGGTCGCGGCGCCCCACAGGAAGCCGTCGGGAAAGGTGCTCGTCATGGTGTCTCCTGGCTGCGGTCGCGAGGGGGTCACGGGCGTCGGTAGGCGCCGGCGGCGATGAGTTCCTCCTGGCGGGCCCGCGCTTGGGCGACCAGGTCGGCCACGGTCGTGGCGGTGACGCCGAGGCCGAAGGAGCGCAGCTTGTCGAGCGGGATGGACAGGAACATCCGCACCAGCTCGGGGGCGACCGACGACGCCCGACCGGCCAGGGACACCCGGCCGAGGAGCGCGGCGAGCACCTGCTGACCCGCGGGGTCGGCCTGCCACTCGGCGATCGTGGACTGCGCTGTGAGCGGCGCCAGCACGCGGTCGCCGTCGCTGCGCACCGAGGCGCGCAGCCGCACGTCGCGCGAGGACGCTCCCACGCGCACGGCGTAGTCGCCGGGGAGGACGGTCCAGCGCTGCCCGCGCGCGTCCCACGTCTGCAGTTCGGCGGCGGTGAGCGGCAGCGTGACGGTGGCCGTCTCGCCGGGGCGCAGGTCGAGCGTGGCGAAGCCGCGCAGCTCCGCGCGGGGGCGGGTCGGCTGCTCTGCTCCGGCAGGGCCGACGTAGAGCTGGGCGACTTCGCGGCCGTCGCGGTCACCGGTGTTCGTCACCGAGAACGCGACCTCCCACGTGTTCTCGGCGTGTTCGACCACCCGCAGGTCGGAGTACTCGAACCGGGTGTAGGTCAGGCCGTGTCCGAACGGGAAGGCGACCGGCCGATCCACCGCGTCGAAGTGCCGGTACCCCACGTGGACGCTCTCCCCGTACACCGAGATCCCGTCGGCGCCGGGGAAGGTCGGGTAGCTGGGGTGGTCCGCGAGTCGCAGGGGGATGGTCTCGGCGAGCCTGCCCGAGGGCGCGCGGTCACCGAGGAGGAGGTCCGCGGTGGCCTCTCCTCCCGCCTGTCCGAGCAGCCAGCCCTCCAGGATCGCGTTGGCGTGGTGCTGCCACCCGGCCACCGACACGACGCCGCCGTTGGACAGCACGACGACCACGCGGGGCGCGACGGCGGCGACCCGCTCCAGCAGGCCGACCTGGTCGGCGGGCAGGTCGATCGTCGTGCGGTCGAAGCCCTCGGACTCGGCGTTCTCGGGCAGTCCCAGGAAGACCACCGCGACGTGGGCGGCTCCGGCGGCCTCGACCGCGGCTCGTGCCAGCGCCTCGTCGCCGGAACCGTCCACGGCGTACCCCGGCGCGAACCGGACGACGTCGTCGCCCAACCGGGCGGTGAGCACGTCCAGGGCCGAACTCACCCCGGTCGGCACGATGCGGGATGAACCTCCGCCCTGGAAGCGGGGCGTGCGGGCGAACTCGCCGATCACCGCGACCGACGCCCGCGACGAGCGGTCCAGCGGCAGCACGCCGTCGTTGGTCAGCAGCACCGCCGACCGCGCGGCGGCGTCCCGGGCCAGGTCGGCGTTGCGGTCGCGGATCGCCGCCAGCTCCTGCTCGGAGGCGGGCTCCTTGGCCGCGCCGAGCCTCGCTTCGAGGCGGCGCAGGCGCTCCACCACGGCGTCGAGCGCGGACTCGGCCAGCTCGCCCCCTTCGACGGCGGCCACGACCTCGTCGTCGGTGCCGGTCGGCGGCATCTCCAGGTCCAGGCCGGCGCGCAGGGCGGCGACCCGGTCGTCGACCGCGCCCCAGTCGGACACGACCACCCCGTCGAAGCCCCACTCCTGGCGCAGCAGCCGGGTGAGCAGCCAGGGGTCCTCGCTCGCGGGGACGCCGTTGATCCGGTTGTAGGCGCTCATCACCATGGCCGGGCGGGCGGTACGCACGACGTGCTCGAACGCGCGGAGGTAGACCTCGCGCAGGGCCCGCTGGTCGACCTCGGCGGAGACCCGCATGCGGTCGGTCTCCTGGTTGTTCACCGCGAAGTGCTTGACGCACGCGCCGACTCCGGCGGACTGGATGCCCTCGACGTAGGCGGCGGCCAACCGACCGGTGAGGTGCGGGTCCTCGGAGAAGTACTCGAAGTTGCGCCCACCGAGAGGTGAGCGCTTGAGGTTCATTCCCGGGCCGAGGACCACGTCCACTTCCAGGGCGGCCGCCTCCACGGCGAGGGCCTCACCGACGCGGCGCACCAGCGCCGGGTCCCACGTGGACCCGAGCGCCACCGCCGGGGGGAAGCACGTGGCCGGGACGCTGTTGCCGATGCCGAGCGCGTCACCGCCCTCGCGCTGGCGGCGCACCCCGTGCGGCCCGTCGGCGAGCAGGAACGGGCGCACGACGCCCGGCACCCCCGTCGAGTGCCAGGTGTCGCTGCCCGAGGTCAGCGACGCCTTCAGCTCGATCGGGGTGGAGCGGTCGATCTCGTCGGGCATGGGTGCGGTCTCCCTCATGAGTGGGGGTGGGGGTAGGCCGGTCGTGGCGTCCGAGCGTGCCGGCCGGTGGGCCTCAAACCGAGTCGGTGCGCCAGGCGGTCGTGTCGACGCCGAGCAGGGCGAGGAAGTCGACCAGGCGGGCGCGCATGTCGATCGCCTCGGGGGCGAGCAGCCACTGCGTCTGCAGCCCGTCGAGGAGCGCGATCAGCTGCTGCGCCGCCACGTCGGGGTCCACACCGGGACGCCCGCCGTGTCGGTCCGCGAGTTCACCGAGGACCGCCGCGAAGTGCTCCCGCAGGATCTCGTAGCGGCGGCGGAAGTAGGTGTGGGCGGGGTGGTTGACGTCGCTGGCCTCGTTGGAGAGCTTGGCGTACAACGCGACCAGCCCGGGCGTGCGGGCGTTGCGCTCGACGATGCGGACCGTCTGGTCGAGGTGTCCCCAGGCGTCGAGGTGCTTGTCGAACAGGACGGCGGCGTCGTCGGCGTCGCGTCGTTCGAGCACCTGCATGAGCAGCTCGTCCTTGCCGCCCGGGAAGTGGTGCAACAGGCCCGCGTGGGTGATCTCCGCCTGAGCGGCGATGTCGCGTTGGGACACCGCGAGATAGCCGGATTTCGAGAACAGGTCCGCGGCGGCTTCGACGATCCGCTCCTTGGTGCGGTCGCCCTTGGTGTACCGGCGAGCGGGCGCGGGCCGGTCGTTGGCGACGTGGTCGAGATCCGGGCTCGTCATCGTGTCTCCTCGTGGGTCGGGTCCCGGTCGGGCAGCACCGTGATGCGAAAGCGTGCTGGACATCTTGCGTGGTGGTGTGCCTACCATGTCGCCCGGCAGAACTTACCATATGGTTAGTTCTGCGAGATCGGTTCTCGGGCAAGGAAGCCCGGCTGCTCAGAACAGGAGTGACCCATGAGGATCCGCAGGTTCCCGACCGCCGGTTCGGCGGGCGTCGTGGCAGCCGCCCTCGTCTTGGCGGGATGCGCCGGAGCCGGCGGCGGGACGGCCGGGCAGAGCGATCCGACGCTCGACATCGCCACGATGACCTTCCCCCAGAGCCTCGACCCGGTGACCGCGGTCGGCGGAGCGCTGCCCTTCTTCCAGGCCACCTACGACTCCCTGCTCAAGCGCGAGCCCGACGGCGCCTACCGGCCGATGCTGGCCACCGAGTGGACCTGGGACGCGGGTCGCACGAAGCTGTCGCTGACGCTGCGCGGTGACGTCAAGTTCGACGACGGCACGCCGTTCGACGGCACGGCGGTCAAGGCGAACCTGGAGCGCTTCAAGGCGAGCAGCGGGGCCAACGCCAAGTGGCTGTCCGGTCTGGAACAGGTGGAGGTGGTCGACGCGGCCCACGTGGTGCTGCACCTGGACGCGCCGGACCCGGCCTACCTCTACTACCTGTCCGACGCCGCCGGCCTCATCGCGAACCCCGCGGCGTTCGCCGACGCCGAGAAGCTGAAGACCACGCCCGACGGCACAGGACCGTACGAACTGGACGCTTCCCAGACCACGGTCGGGACGAAGTGGGTCTACCGGCGCGCCGACAGCTACTGGGGCGAGCGCCTGCCGTTCGACGGCGTCACCATGACGGTGTTCGACAACGAGACGGCCATCGTCAACGGGCTCAAGACCGGCCAGATCGACACCGCCGTCGTCCAGGACGCCAACCAGCAGGCGGCCCTCGAAGGCGCCGCCGGGCTGACGACGACCCCGATCAACTTCGACTACCAGGGCATCCTGCTGTTCGACCGCGCCGGTGTGGTCACGCCCGAACTCGCCGACGTGAAGGTGCGACAGGCGCTCAACCACGCGATCGACCGCAAGACGATGCTGGAGCAGATCCGCCGGGGCAAGGGCGTGGTGACCAGCCAGGTCTTCGGCACCGACTCCCTCGGCTACGACGAAGCCCTCGACTCGCACTACGCCCACGCCCCGGAGGAGGCCAAGCGGCTCCTGGCGGAGGCCGGCCACGCGGACGGCTTCGAGCTGAAGATGCCGCGCATGACCTCCATCGTCACCGAAGCCATCGCCTCCTCGCTCAAGTCCGACCTCGCCGATGTCGGGATCACCCTCACGTGGGTCGACGTCGACCAGGGCGACGCGCTGCGGCGGGTATTCCAGAACCGCGAGTTCTCCGGTTTCGTGATGAACCTCGGGCAGCAGGCCAGCGACTGGCTGGTCATCAAGGACCTCGTGCTGCCGGGCACGTTCAACCTCTTCGGCTACACCGACGAAACGGTGCGGGCGCTGGTGCCGAGGATCCGGACGGCCTCGGCCGAGGATGCCCGGGACGACCTGCGGGCCCTCAACCGCAACCTCGTCGAGAACGCCTGGTTCGTCCCGTTCTACCGGATGACCTACGCGCTGGTGACCGACAGCGGTGTCACGGCACTTCCCCAGTCGGGCATGGCGGTGCCGTCCCTCTACAACTACCGGCCGGCCGCCTGAGGCCGAGGGAACCGGGTCCCCCCAGGAGGCCGCTCACCATGTCCGGATTCGCTGCCCGCCGCCTGGCCGCGGGCGTCTTCCTCCTCTTCGTCGTCTCGTTCGTCTCGTTCGTGTTGTTGTCGATCCCGACCCTCGACGTGGCGCGGCAGCTGCTGGGGCAGTCCGCGTCGCAGGAGGCCGTGGACGCCAAGAACGCCGAGCTCGGCCTCGACCAGCCGGTCCTCGCCCGTTACGCGCGGTGGCTGGCGGACGCGCTCGCCGGTGACCTGGGGACGTCGTGGTTCACCAGCGAGGACGTGCTGACGGCCATCGGGCACCGGCTGCCGGTGACGCTGAGCCTGATGCTCGGCGTCACGCTCGTCACCGCGGTGCTCGCCTTCCTCCTCGGGGTGTGGGCGGGCGTGCGCCGTGGGGCCGTCGACCGGCTCGTGCAGGTGCTCGGCGTCGTCGGGTACGCCTTGCCCGGCTTCCTGGTCACGCTCGTCATCGTGCTGGTCTTCGCCGTGCAGCTGCGGTGGTTCCCGGCGATCGGGTACATCCCGCTGACGACATCGGTCCCGGGGTGGTTGTCCACGGTCACCCTGCCGATCCTGTCGTTGTCCGTGGCGGCCGTGGCCGGCGTCTCCCAGCAGGTGCGAGGTTCGGTCATCGACGTGCTGCGCCAGGACTACGTCCGCACGCTGCGGGCACGGGGGCTGCCGCCCGGGCGGGTGCTGTTCCGCCACGTGCTGCGCAACGCCTCGGCACCGGCGCTCACCGTGCTCGGCATGCAGTTCGTGGGCCTGCTCGGGGGCGCGGTGCTGGTCGAGCAGATCTTCGGCCTGCCGGGCATCGGCTCCATGACCGTCACCTACACCACGCGCGGCGACACCCCGGTCATCATGGGCCTGGTCATGGCCACTGTCGTCTGCGTGGTCGTGATCAACCTGGTCGTCGACCTGCTCGTCGGCTGGCTCAACCCGAAGGCGAGGGCCGCATGAGCGAGGCGCTCATGTCAGACAACCACCCGGTGGCCGGCGCGGCGGCGCCCCGCCGCGCCAAGCGGTCCCGGCGGTTCCTGCGCAACCCGCAGGCCGTGATCTCCACGCTGGTCCTCGTGCTGATCGGTGGCGCGGTGCTGCTGGCACCACTGCTGTCCACCGACGACCCCGGCGCGGCGGAGCTGAGCAAGGCGTTCGCCGGGGCGGAGCCGGGACACCCGCTGGGGTTCGACTCCGCCGGGCGCGACGTGTGGTCCCGACTGCTCCACGGCGGCCGCAACACCCTCGGAGGCGCGCTCATCGCCCTCGCGGTCGCGCTGTCCATCGGGGTGCCCAGCGGCCTGGTCGCGGGCTACTACGGCAAGTGGTTCGACGCGCTGGCGAACTGGGTCGGCAACTTCGTCATGGCCCTGCCCGCCATGGTCGTGCTGCTGGCGTCGCGGGCCATCCTCGGCCCGACCATGTGGGTGCTCATGGTCGTCCTCGGCGTGCTCGTCGCGCCGAGCTTCTTCCGGCTCGTGCGCGGCATCGTCGCCAACGTGCGCGGTGAGCTGTACGTCGACGCCGCGCGCGTGTCCGGGTTGCGCGACCGCCGGATCATCGCCCGGCACGTGCTCATCGTGGTCCGCGCGCCGATCATCATCCAGACCGCCCTGGTCGCGGGCATCGCCATCAGCCTGCAGGCCGGGCTCGAGTTCCTCGGCATCGGCAGCGGCGACCTGCCGACGTGGGGCGCCATGCTCAACGAGGCGTTCCAGAACGTCCAGCGCAGCCCGCTGTTCATGGTGTGGCCCGGGTTGGCGCTCGGCATCACCAGCGCCGCGCTCGTGCTGCTGGCGAGCGCGCTCCGCGACGTCCTGGAGGACGGGGACGCCATGCCCTCGAAGCCGCGGGCCGCCCGACGTGCCCGCGTGGTGGCACCCGCGACACGGGACGATGCCGGGCCGCGGGCGTCGTTGCTGTCCGTGCGCGACCTCGCTGTGTCCTACGGCGCCGGCACGTCGGCCGTCGACGTGGTGCGCGGAGTGGACCTGGACGTCTCCGAGGGCGAGGTCGTCGGTCTGGTCGGCCAGTCCGGCTCCGGCAAGTCGCAGACGGCGTTCTCGGTACTGGGCATCCTGCCCGAGGGCGGCCGCGTCACGCGGGGCAGCATCCTCGTCGCCGGCACGGAGGTCGTCGGGCTCTCCGAGAAGGGGTACCACGCGTTGCGTGGTGACGTGGTCGCCTACGTGCCGCAGGAGCCCATGACCAACCTCGACCCGGCCTTCACCATCGGCAGCCACCTGGTGGAACCGATGCGGCTGCGGCTGCGGCTCTCGCGCAAGGCCGCAGCCGAGCGCGCGCTGGAGCTGCTGCGGCAAGTGGAGATCGCCGAGCCCCGGAGGGTCTTCCACGCCTACCCGCACCAGATCTCCGGGGGCATGGCACAGCGGGTGCTCATCGCCGGGGCGATGAGCTGCGACCCGAGGTTGCTGATCGCCGACGAGCCGACCACCGCGCTGGACGTCACCGTGCAGGCCGAGGTGCTGGAACTGCTCCGCCGACTGCAAGCCGACCGTGGCCTGGGCGTGCTGCTGGTGACGCACAACCTCGGCGTCGTCGCGGACCTCTGCGACCGCGTCGCGGTGATGAACGCCGGTCGCATCGTCGAGACCGGCAACACCGAGCAGGTCCTCGCGGACCCGCGTCACCCGTACACCCGAACCCTGATCGACGCCGTGCTCGACGACGCCCCCGCCAGGCCCGCCTGGGTCGCGCCCCGAGCCGACGACGGCACGGAGGTCCCGGCATGAGCACCGCGTCACCCGAGCCGCCGACCACCGCGGCACCGCCACCCGGACCGCGCGTCCTCGACATCCGCGACCTGCGGGTGTCCTTCCCCGGCAAGGGGTGGCGCGCCCCGCGGGTGGAGGTCCTGCACGGCGTCTCGCTCGACATCCGCCCCGGCGAGACCGTGGGCCTGGTGGGCGAATCCGGCTCCGGCAAGACGACGATCGGACGGGCCGTCCTCGGCCTCGCCCCGGTGCACGACGGGACGGTGGAGTTCCTCGGCGAGCGCATCGAGCACGCCTCCAACCGGCGGCGTCGCCGGCTCAGCCGCGACCTGCAGGTCATCTTCCAGGACCCTTTCGCCTCCCTGAACCCGTCCATCCCGGTCGGCGACACGCTCGCGGAACCGCTGCACGCGCAAGGCATCCCGGGGCGGGAGGCTCGGCGCAGGGTCCTCGACCTCCTCGACCGCGTCGCCCTCCCCGCCGACGTGGCCCAGCGGCTTCCACGTGAGTTCTCCGGCGGGCAGCGCCAGCGCGTCGCCATCGCCAGGGCGCTCGCCATCGGCCCCAAGCTGATCGTGTGCGACGAACCGGTCTCCGCGCTCGACCTCACCACCCAGCGCACGGTCCTGGACCTCCTGCTGGAGATCCAGGAACAGACAGGGGTCGCTTACCTGTTCATCTCCCACGACCTGTCCGTGGTTCGCTACATGAGCCACCGGGTCAACGTCATCCACCGCGGTCACATCGTCGAGTCCGGAGACGCCGGACAGGTCACCACAGAGCCCCGGCACCCCTACACCCAGCGACTGCTGCTGTCAGCCCCCGTCGCCGACCCCGCGGTACAGCGGACCCGGCGAGCCGCCCTGGACCAGCGGCGGGCGGAGGAGAACGCATGACACCGGACCTCCCCCTCGTGCCGCTCCCGTCGCACGTCGAGACGACCAGGGCGGAACCCTTCACGCTCGCGCCCATGGGAACGGTCACCGTGGCCGTGCCGCGCGGCCTCGCCCAGTGCGTGACCGACTGGTTCGCGACCTGGGCGCAACGCCTGCACGGCCTCGACGTCCGGGTGGTCCCGCACGGGGAACCGCGAGCCGACGTCGTGGTCGTCGTGGGCGACCCCGAGGCACTGGGACTGGCGCACCTGCCGGAACCGGACGGGGTCGACCCCCGCGCGGCCCCCGCCGATGAGCGGTACCGGCTGACGGTCCGCCCCGAGGGCGTGCTCGTCGAGGCCGCAGGTGACGAAGCCGCCTTCCGCGGCCTCACCACCCTGCTCCAACTCGTCGACCCGGCACTGACCGTCCCCGGCGTCACGATCGAGGACGGACCCGCCTACGCGTGGCGCGGCCTCTCGCTCGACGTCGTGCGCCACTTCTTCCCACCCGACGAGGTGTGCCGCGTCGTCGACCTCCTCGCCTGGTACAAGTTCGACGTCCTGCACCTGCACCTGACCGACTCGCAGGCGTGGCGGGTCGAGACGCCCGCCTGGCCCCGACTCACCGGCCCCGGCGCCACCGCGGAGTTCTACTCGCGCGACGACCTCGACCACATCATCGAGTACGCCGCGCAGCGCCACGTCACGGTGATCCCTGAGATCGACGTGCCCGGCCACGTGCTGGCCGCTTTCAACGCCTACCCGGAACTGGGCGGCGGCGCTGACCCTGTTCACCCGTACGTGCGCTACCTGGATCCCGATGTCCCCGAGGCCGTCGCCTTCACCAGGGACGTGCTCCACGAACTCATCGACTTGGCACCGGGGCCGTTCGTGCACTTGGGGGCCGACGAGCCGTTCGGCATGCCGGTGCAGGCGTACCGACGGTTCGTCCGGGAAGCGCACGCGCTGCTGCGTTCCCGCGGCAAGCGCGTCGTTGCCTGGCAGGAAGCCGCCCGGGCGGACTGCCTGGACGGTGATGACGTGCTGCAGTACTGGATCGGCCCCGACAACCCCTTCGACGCGGAACAGCTGAAAGGACGGGCACCGGCCGCGCTGCACCCCGTGATCGACGACGCGGCCCGGCTGTTCGCCCTCGCCCCACAAGACGTGCCCACCGCAGCCGCAGCAGGCGTTCCGGTGCTGGTGTCCTCCAACACGATGCTGTACCTGGACCGCCCCTACGCGGACGCTGCGGCCGACGAGGGTGCTGAGCGGAGGAGGGGTCGCGTGGGACACGGGGACTACGTGCCGCGCAGCCCTGGGCAGGCGTTCGACTGGCACCCGAGCACCCTGCCGGAACTCGCGGCTGCCGGCGCCCGGATCGCCGGTGTCGAGGCGGCGATCTGGTGCGAGACGGTCGACTCGTTCGACGACCTCGCGTTCCTGCTGCTCCCGCGCCTCGCGGGAGCAGCGGAGAAGTCCTGGACGCGGCAGGTCACCGACTGGCCCGACCACAGTTCACGCCTCGCCCCCCATGCCCGCGCGTGGAGCGTCCTGGGGTTCCACGCCGCCTACCGCGCGGCTGTCGCGAACGCCCACGCAGTGGAACAGTGCCGCCAGGATCAAGCCGATGCCCGAGCTCGGTGGCACCACTGACCTCGACGGGTAGGTCTTCCTGATCGCGGTCGGGCAGTGACCGCAAGGTCGAATCCTGTCGTCCCGACGCCCCAGAGCTGCCTGTGGGGTGCCAGAAATCGGCCATATAACCTTGTCCTGACCGCGTTTCTCACCTGCATGGATGGGGTTATACGCAGGCACAGCGTTCGGGGTTCTCAACGATGTGTGACGGCGGTCCCGCCGTCCGACGTTCGGACCACGGCTCCTTCATGCGGACGACGTCGGGGTCACTGAGCCGCGTGCGGCCAGTCGGCGCCCGGTGGCATCGCGGCGAGGCCGCCCGTGACCCGGCGGCGGTGCTGCGCTCGGGCCTTCACGTCGAGACGGCGGCTACCGGGCCGGTGTGGCTCGGTAGCCGCCGTGCGAAGCCCTGCACTAGCAGGTGCCGTTGGACTCCTGCATGCCGGTGTTGGCGCCTGCCGTGCGGCTCACGATGCCAGGCACGCAGTTGGTCTGGTCGAGCCTGTAGCTGTAGGGGATGCTGACCGTGGTGGTGGACTTGACGTCGGGGCCGGCGGGCCTGGTCTCGCTGCCGGGGGCCGACCAGGTGATGTTGTCGAAGATGTTGCCGCTGACCTGCCAGTACCCGGCCATGTCGGTGTAGAAGGTGCCGAGGACGTCCTTGGAGTCCTTGAAGTAGTTGTTGTCCACCTTGGCCTTGGCACCGGCGCGGGAGTTGATGCCGGACTCGTTGAGGCGCACGTAGTGGTTGTTGTACATGTGGCCCACGCCGCCGCGCAGCAGGGGCGCCCGCGAGTCGATGTTCTCGTACAGGTTGTGGTGGAAGGTGACGAACCCGTTGGAGAGGTCGCTCTCGCTGGACCCGACCAGCCCGCCGCGGCCGGAGTTGCGCAGGGTGCTGTAGGACAGGGTCACGTACTGGGTGTCGTTCTTCATGTCGAACAGGCCGTCGTAGCCTTCCGACTCACCGCCCGAGGCGAGCAGGGTGGTGTGGTCGACCCAGACGTTGCGGACGTTGCTCTCCATGCCGATGGCGTCACCGCCGTTGGACGTCGGGGAACCGGACTTCTTGACGTTCCGGACGGTCACGTTCCGGATGATGATGTTGCGCGACTCGCGGATGTGGATGCCCAACTGGTCGAAGACCGCTCCGCTGCCCACCCCGATGATCGTGACGTTGCTGATCTGCTTGAGCTCGATCACGTTCGAGGCGGTCGAGCAGCTGCCGCCCGACACCTGAGTGGTGTTGCCGTGGTTGATGGTCCCCTCGACCTCGATGATGATCGGGGTCGAGCGGCTGGCCCGGCTGCACAGGGCCGCGTGGATCTGCGTTCCCGTGGTGGCCCGGACCTTCGCACCACCCTGACCGCCGGTCGTCCCACCGTTCGCGGACGCGTAGCCGGTCGCTGCGCCCGTGGGCGGCGGGTTCGACGTCGTGGTGGTCGAGGTCGACGTCGAGGTCGTCGTGGTGGTGGACGTCGAGGTGGACGTGGAAGTAGAGGTCGACGTCGAGGTCGGCACACCGCTCGCCGGGGTCAACGTCCACTGCTTGGTGGCCACGCTGTCGCAGGAGTTGGTCTGCACCACCGCGCCGACGGCGGTGGAGCTGTCCTTGATGTTCATGCACTTCGTGCTGTTGGTGTCGACCAGGCGGTAGTTGCTTCCGCTCGCGGTCGCCGTCCAGGTCTGGCCGGGGCCGCCGGTGCACGCGACCTGCTGGATCGCCTTGCCCGCCGACGTGGACGCGTCCTGCACACCGGCGCAGAGGCCCGTGGCGACCGAGCTGATCCGGTACCCGCCGCTCACCGCCGTGAACTTCCACTGCTGGCTGCTCGCCGTGCCGCACGCCGCCTGCTGGAGCTGAACGCCCGCGGTCGTGGTCCCGTTGGGAACGTTGAGGCAGTGTTCGGTGCCCGCGTTCTTCACGGTGTACGTGCCCGCGCCGATCGCCGCCGAAGCGGTCGTGATCGGCCAGGCGACGAGCGTGGCGGCCAACGCCGTGGCGCCCGCCGCCGCTGCCAGGCCCGCGCGCCATCGCACGCCGCGCGGCCGTGCGGCGCGCGTGGTTTGAGGTTGAACATTCATCGAGTACTCCGCTTCTGGCTTATCTGGACGCCGGAACCGGCGGTGGCGACTATTCACGCTGGGCGGAACCCGCTGGCGAGAAATGCGCTGGCACGCGCTGGCCAATACCTTGCGTCCGAGGTGCTTCCTCACGTCGTTGTGGGAAATCGCCTTCCCGTCGAATGCTAGATGGTCCGGAAGTGGCCGGTCAATAACGGTTTCTGAGGCCGACGTCCAGTAAGTGTCGAACAGGATCGAACGCCCAGGTCAGACACCATCAAACTGATCATCGACCGGCTGCGGTATCAATGCGGGCAGTCATACTTGTGAACAGAATCGACGGGTGCTGATCACACTTGTGAACAATTGAGGCGCCGGTGGGTCGTATTCGCCCGGCAGTGTTGGCCGAGAGCCAGTCCGGACATGCCCGCGAAACCGGAAGTGTGCCCGCAGTGCGTCGGCCAACGGCCATACGTGACGGGGCGTGCCGTGTTCGGCCCGTGCGCCGTCCCCGCGACGAGGTTCGACGCCTCGGCGTCCAACCACTCCGGTGACTCGGTCGCATCTTGACGCTGACGACCACCCGCACGTCCGGCACCGGGCGGCAGCCGCGCACATCCACAGTGAACTGCGCGGACGCTAGGATCACCGGCGTGCGACCCCTGGCTCCCGGAGTACACCAGCTGCTCGGTCGTCCTCCTCACCTGGTGAACGCCTACTTGGTGGAGGACGTCCTCGTGGACGCGGGGACTCCCGCGGCCTACAAGCGGATCACCCGGCAGTTGGACGGTCGCACGCTCGCCGCGCACGTCGTGACCCACGCACACCCCGACCACTTCGGCTCCAGCCACTCGCTCTGCGAGCGGTATGACGTGCCGCTGTGGACGGGGGAGCGGGACGCCGAGGCGATCGCGACCGCCACCCCCGCCATCGGCCCCGGTCTCGTCCCGGCGCTGATGGCGCGGATGCGGATGCCGGACGCCCACCCGGTCGCTCGCGGCTTGCGCGAGGGTGACGAGGTCGCCGGGTTCACCGTGCTGGACGTGCCCGGCCACTCGCCGGGCCACATCGCTCTGTGGCGCGACCGCGATGGCGTGCTGCTGTGCGGCGACGTGTTCTTCAACGTGTTGCGGCCGTCCGCGCCGCCGAAGTTCCTCACCTACGACGACGAGCGCAACCGCGCGTCCATGCGGCGGTTGGCCGAGCTGCGGCCGAAGCTGGTGCTGTTCGGCCACGGCCGGCCGCTGCGCGACCCCGACTCCCTGTCCCGCCTGGTCGGATGAACACCCTCGAACGGGACGGGGAACTCGAGCGGATCACGGCAGCGCTCGACTCGGCGGCGGCCGGCGACGGCCGGGTGGTGGTGATCGAGGGCCGGGCGGGCATCGGAAAGTCCCGGCTCGTCCAGGACACCAGGGCGTTGGCCAAGCAGCGCGGGTTCGGCCGTATCCAGGCAGTCGGCGACGCCCTGGAGAGCGCGATGGCGTGGGGCGTGGTGCGGCAGCTGGTGGAGCGGTCGGTGTCCCGGTATCGGGGCGAGATCCGGGACCGGATCCTGGCCGGACCGTCCGGCGACGCGTTGCGGGCGCTCGACACCGCCGCCGCGGACCCCAGCGAGGCGGAACTGGCCCGCACGCTGCACTCGCTGTGGTGGGTGGCCGTGGACCTGTCCGCGACCCGACCCCTGCTGATCACCGTGGACGACGCGCAGTGGGCCGACCTGTCGTCGGCGCAGTTCCTGGTCTACCTGTCCCGGCGGATCGCGGACCTCCCGATCGCGCTGGTCGTGGCGACGCGCCCGCCTGCTGCGAACGCCGGGCCGCTGGCGCAGCTGAGCGTGTCGCGGCAAGCCGAACGGCTGCTGCCGCGCCCGCTCACGCCGCACGGGTTGGCCGAGCTGGTCGCGGCACGTGGGGTGAGGCCCACCCCGGAGGTGGTGTCGGCGCTGCACGCGGCCGGCGCCGGGAACCCGTTCCTGACCGGTGTGCTCGTCGACGAGCTGGACGCTCTGGGTCTGCCGCTGGACGCGCCCGGCACCGCCGCCGATGTCGGCAAGCTCGGTCCCAGCACGGTGTTCCGCGCGACGCTCGGCCGGCTGCCCACCGAGTCGGTGCGGCTGGCGGGCGCGGCGGCCGTGCTGGGCACCGGCAGCGACCCGTGGCTTGCGGGCACGATCGCCGACGTGGAGCAGGCCGGTCTGCCGGGCGCGGTCGAAGCGCTGGTCGCGGCGCACGTGCTGACCGGCGACGAGCTGAAGTTCGTGCACCCGGTGGTGCGCGAGGCGGTGCTGGCCGAGCTGGGTCCGGTGGCGCGGGCGGCGTTGCACGCGCGTGCCGCCACCCGGCTGTGGGAGGCGAAGGCCCCGGCCGACCGGATCGCCGCGCACCTCGCGCGGGCGCCCAAGGGCAGCCTGCCGCAGGCGGTGGACGTGCTGCGGGACGCCGCCGTCGCACTGGTGGCCGCGGGCGACGCGCACACGGCGGCGTCGCACCTGCGGCGAGCGGTGGAGGAGAAGCCGGACGACGCGGGCCTGCGGGCCGCGCTGGGCCGGGCGTTGCTGCGCATGGGTGACGCCGCCGAGGCGCGCCGCGAGCTGCGTGCCGCCGCCGCCGCGATGCCGGACGCCGAACTGCTGGCCGCCGCCGCGTCCGCGACCGCCGCCGTGGACGGGCCGGAGGCGGCGATCGCCGAGCTGACCGACGCCATCGCGGCACGTGGCCCGGACGCCGGACGGCTGCACCTGGAGGCCAGGTTGGCGGTCGTCCGGTCGTTCTCGCCGCGCCACCGCCAGGCCGCGTCCGAGCACCTGCGCGGGCACGCGTCGCTGGCCGGCCGCACGCCCGACGAGCGCACCCTGCTCGGCCTGCTCGCCCAGACCGGCCGCTACGAGGTGCGGGCGTCGTCCGAGGTGGCCGCCACGGCGTTGCGCGCGCTGTCGAACGGCGCGTACTTCGACGACGCCACCGGCAGTATCGACGCCATGGTGGCGTGGGTGGTGGCGCTGCTCGCGTTGATGGCCGCGGACGGCGTGGACGAGGCCCGCCGGGAGATCGACCGGGCGCGGCTGCGGGTGCGGGCGCACGGCTCGCCGGTCGAGTTCGCCATGGTGGCCAACTCGGCGGCGTACCTGAACTGGCGGTTGGGCGACATGGCGCAGGTGGCGGCGGAGGCCGAGGGAGTGCTGGCCGCCGTGCGCGACGAGGACCCGGCGCCGCACGTGGTGGCGCTGCGCGCGACGGCCACCCACTTCCTCTCCTACGTCGCGTTCGAGCGGGGCGACCTGACGGGAGCGGCGGCGGTGCTGACCGCGTTCGACGTCGAGCACCCCGACGCGCCGCAGATCATGCCGACGATCTGGCTGCACGAGCCGCGTGCGTTGCTGGCGCTGGCGAAGGGTGACCCGCGCTCGGCGCTGGTCGAGGCGCACCTCCAGCGGGACGCGATGCTGGCCGCCGAACTGGACCCGCCGACGATCCCATGGCGTGAGCCGGCGGTGCGGGCGGCGATGCTCCTCGGTGACGAGGCCGGTGCGCTGGCGTTGGCCGAGGAGCAGTTGGCGTTGGCCCGGAGGTGGGGCGCCGCGACGGAGATCGGCGCCGCGCTGCGGCTGCTCGCGCACTCCGACCCGGGTCGCCGGGTGGAACTCCTGGAGTCGGCGGTCGACGTGCTGGAGGCGTCGCCGTCGCGGCTGCAGCTGGCGCGGTCGCTGGTCGACCTCGGCGAGGCGCTGCGGGTGGCGCGCCGGCGCACCGACGCGCGGGAACCGCTGCACCTGGCCATCGACCTGGCCGCGGCGTGCGGGTCGACGGTGCTGCGCGCGCGGGCCGTGGACGCGTTGGAGGCGTTGGGCGACCGGCCCCGCCGGCTGCTGCTCGCGGGCGCGGAGGCGTTGACCGCGAGCGAACGCCGGGTCGCCGACCTCGCCGCCACCGGGCGGGCCAACCGGGAGATCGCGCAGGAGCTGTTCGTGACGCCCAAGACGGTGGAGAACCACCTGGGCCGGATCTACACGAAGCTCGGCATCAGCGGCCGGCGCGACTTGGCGAAAGCTCTCGCCTGACTGAGTAGGAGTCGGGTGGGGGTAGGCCTGATACACCCATCTTTTGCCACTTCACGTTGAGGGATCAACCCTCATGCCCTCGACGTTTGCGCAGGTCAAGCTTCTCCTATCGAAGGGGCCACGGGAGGTGGCCCCCTCCACAGGAGGTAGGAACCCCATGTTGCGCAAGGTCGTCATCGCCGCCATCGCCACCGCCGCCGTCAGCTCCCTCGGCTCTCCGGGCCTCGCCGTCGCCAACCCGGTCATCGGAACGCCGCCGCCGTGCGTGAAGCTCGCCGACGTCACCGGCCCCGACTTCGAGGTCAAGCAGTGCGGAGTCAGTGACGTCGACCAGTTCCGCGCCGGCTTCGCCGCGAACGGCGGCACCCACTGCGGCCCTTCGTCTCTCTACAACGTGCTGCACTACTGGGGCCACGAGAAGAAGGCGCCGGTCGGCTGGCTCACCACCAAGGTCGGCAACCTCGACCCGAAGGACCCCGCCGACTACCGCATCGTCACCAACTCGATCGGCCGCATCGCCACGGACTCCAAGTGGAGTGTCGAGGACGGCACCAACTCGACCAACTTGCGCACCGCGTGGAACATCGCCACCAAGCCCGCCAGGGACATCGGCTGGTCGACCGCGACCGGCGCGGTCAGCACCGCGACCAGCCCGGACTTCGCGGGTGACCTGGCCAAGAAGCTCAACCAGGGCCCGGTGCAGATGTGGTACGGCCGCTACGTCGCCGGTCCGCAGAACAGCCTCAAGCGCGACGGCGGGCACCTGGTCACGGTCGTCTCGGCCAAGGGTTCGTTCGGTGGCGACTTCGTGCAGCTCAAGCTGGCCGACCCGGGCCGTGCGGCCGACCACGGCCAGCCCGGCTACCTCGACACGCAGTCCGCCTACGAGGCGTTGAGCGTGACGTTGATGCGCCGCTCGGTCTACGAGTACCTGCCCGTGAAGGACGACGAGACGACGCCGGTCGACGAGAGCCTCCAGCCCGGCACGTACCGCTCCGTCGAGCGCTGGGAGCTGTCCGGCACGGTGTACACCGGGGAGAGCCAGCCGCTGGTCGAGGGCTTCAACTGGTTCACGATGGCGCCTCCGGTCGGCTGAGTCCCGGCACCGGGGAGGCCCCGCTCACCGAGCGGGGCCTCCCCACACCCGTTTCGGACCGCGCTCTCGTGGTGGTCTTGGTGAGCCGTTCGAGCGGATGCCGGCGGAGGCCGAGCAGAACAGCGAGGCGGCAGGGCGGAAGCGATGATGGACCGACACCGGGCAGGTGCCGACTCTGGCTCACCAGCTGTGCAGCGGGTAGTAGCCGGGCGCGTTGCCGAGCAGCCGATCAACCTCGCTGCCGTAGTCGTGCTACCGCCGCCGACCCCACCAACGGCGCAGCCTCGTATCAGAGCAGACCGTCGGTGATCCACACGATCATCAGGGCCAGGCCACCACGATCGGGACCAGGAGCACAAGGCCCAATCCCCACGTCGCGTGCCGGTACCGCGGTCGCAACAGGGCACGGTGCGGGTGACGGACACCGCATCGGCCGGCGGCCATTCGGGTGGAGCACGGCCTGATCCGCTAACGACAGCTCGGACCCGACGACCTCATGGTGTGTCCGATCTCGGAGGAGGCTCGCTGATGAGGCTGTCACGACTGGTCGGCGGTGTGGTGGTGGTGGTGCTGGTGAGCGCTTTGTCCACCGCGCCGGCTCAGGCCGCGACCGTGGAGCAGGTCTGCGTGGGCACGGAGGCCACCACCTTCGCCCCACCGCTGACCTTCACCCCACGGGAGACCACGATCACCGTCAGCGGCGTCTTTCCCTCGTGCACCAACACGGGCGCGGTGACCGGGACCTACGCGGAGACGTTCAGCCTGACCGCGTCCTGCCTGACGCTGTTCGACGCCGGAGCGGCACGGCGGACGTTCACCTGGGGCGGGACGGTGGCTCCCAGCGAGTTCCAGTACAACGCCACCTCCAACGCGGCGGGCGCTGCCGTGGTCACCACCAACACCGGAGTCATCACGGCCGGCGGGTTCGCCCCGGCCGGTGCCGTGCAGGTGGTCAGCCTGGTGACACCGAACGCCCTCCAATGCCTGACCGGCGGGGTGGCGAGCATGACCGGACCCACCACACTCACCATCCAGCGCTCCTGACGGACCGCGAACCGGCCAAGGGGTCGCTGCCCGGCTCTGGCCTCACGCCGTCCACACCGCGGTGGCCCTGTCGGAGTGCAGCCGGCGCGTCCTGCTGTCGCACCTCCTGGAAACGGGTGGCAGCCTCGCGGAGTCGCGCGAGCGCCTGTCCCGCTCTGCGCCACTGTCATGGCGAGGCTCCTGGTGGCCGGATCGCCGCAAAGGTCGAATGGCCACCAGGAGCTTCCCTTCGATCATGTCGACGCGGTTCGGGGCGTGTGATCAACGCGGATCGGCAGTGTGGCGCAGGGCGATGGCACAGCATGCCGGTCGCGCCGTCCTGCACGATCGCCCCCGCCAGGCACAAGCAGGACGGGGCAGGAGTCATCGGCCGTCTGCTCGGTCACGTGTACCAGGTGGGTTCGGGCAGCTCGCCCAGCAGCGCGTAGCGGCCGACCTCGGCGCGCTTGTGGGCGATCGGGTCGTGCAGGCTGTGGGTGCGGATGTTGCGCCAGTAAATGTCCAGGCCGACGGTGTTGGCGGTGGCGCGGGCGCCGGTGACGTCGAAGACGCGGGTGCCGATCTCCAGGCCGGTGTCGATGGCGCGTTGCTTGGCGGCGGCGATGACGACGGCGGCCTCACCGCGTTCGCGCTCGGTGACGGTGTCGGGATGGGCGTTGATCGCCTCGATCAGCTCGGCGGCGCGGTCGGCCAGGGCTTCGGCGGCCCACAGCTTGGACTGGAGGTCGCCGTAGGTCTCCAGAACGTGGAACTCCTGCACCGCGCTCTTTTTGACGTCGACGGCGTAGGGCCAGGGACGGGTGCGGTCGCGGGTGTAGGCGGCGGCCGTGGTGAGGGCGCCCTTGGCGATGCCCAAGTAGAAGTTGGTGAACACCAACTGGAGCAGCGGCACGTTGAGCGTGTTGTAGACCCGCGGCCGGAACTCCTTGCCCACGTAACCGGCCGCCTCCGACCAGGGCACGCGCACGCCGTCGACCTGCACGCTGCCGCTTTCCGTGAGCCGCTGGCCGAGGTTGTCCCAGTCGTCGTTGAACACGATCGCGTCCTGGTGGGACGGGACGATGGCGAACACGTGCTTGTCGGTGCCCTCCAGCATTCCCTCCAGCACGGTCACGTCGGAGACCTTGCCTCCGGTGGAGAACGACTTGCGCCCGGTGAACACGATCTCGTCGCCCTCGTCGACGACGGTCAGGTCGCTGTCGCGCGGGTTGACCGCACCGCCGAAGAACCACCGATCGCGGGTGGCCGCCTGCTCCACCGCCGCGATCTGCTCGGAGGTGGAGATCAGGCGGGGCGTCCAGAACCACAGGTAGTGGTAGCCCAGCAACTGGCCGATCGAACCGTCGCCCACGGCGACCTCGCGGATCACCCGGTAGGCGGTGGTCCAGTCCTGCCCGGCGCCCCCGTGCTCGACCGGACCCAGCAGCGTGACCAGTCCCGAGTCCTTGAGCAACGCCACCTCCGCGTGCGGGGTGGCGCCGGCCCGGTCGCGGGCGACGGCGTCCGTGGCCAGCACTGCGGCCACCTCCCGGGCGCGGTCGAGCCACTCGTCGGCGGTGGTCGGGGTGGCGGTCCAGGTGTGCTGCGCGGAGGTGGTCACAGGTGGGCTCCGATCACACGAACAGGGGCTTCGGCCTGTTCTTCGTACCGAGGGCGCGTGCGAAGCGACAGGAGCCATCCGGTGAAAAGATATTCCCGTTCTACGCGAAAGCGCGCCGACGACTCCGCACTTCCGCGACGCAGCACCCAAGCACGGGGTCTCGCCGCAAGCAGTTCTCATGGATGCCGGAACGCCGCTGTCGTGCGTGCCTGCCGGCAACTGTTCGGCAGTGTGGTGGGCGGAGGCCGGTCAGCCGGTGAAGGTCATCGTCAGAGGGCCGCAGACGGTGCCGACTCCGGTGGTCGGACAGGCCGGGGGATCGGGGTTCACGAAGACGAGCTGGAACACTTCGCCCAGGAAGCGCTCCCGCGACCGCACGCTCGGGGCTCTGCGGTCCCCGCGATCAGGGGGCCGGACAGCGTCAGTGGACCCCGGAGGAGCAGTCCGCCGCACGCCGCAATTGAATGTGCGCATGACCGCCTACGACATCGCGGACAAGCTGCCCGCGATTCCCCAACTGCGCGACCTGTGTCGCGTTCTCGCCGTGCTGGACGCCGTGCTCGACCCGGACAACGAGGACCGCCACCACTCCTACGATCCCGCATGGGCACCCGGCGAAGAACTGGCCTCCCAAAAGGACGGTTGTGGCAACGAGTACTCCATCGTGTTCACCGCCTCCGGCGCGTACGTGCGCGGGTTCGACCACGAGTCGCCGGTAAGCCCGTACGCCACCGACGACGGCAAGCCGTGGCCCGGCGTGACCGACTCCGTGCCGGAGGTGTTCCGGGCGCAGGTCGACGAACCCGCGTTCACCGACGAGGGCACGCCGTGCGTGACGGTCTGCCTGTGGCGCGAGTCGGGTGACGACAGGTGGCGGCACGGCGACATCGCCTTTCCCGATGACGCCCAGGACGGTGCGGACTGGTTGTTCGACCTGCTCATCGACGGCAGCCCTGAAGCGTTCCAGGACTGGGCGCAGGACTACTACCAGCAGCCGGTCGACATCGAGGCGGTACGCCACCTCTATGCCGGGCGTCCGCTGACGACCGAGGTCGTGGCCGCGCTCAACCCCGCCACCACCTTGGCCGCCATCGCGGACGACGTCCGCCGGATCGGCTTCCCGATCAGCTGGTCGTCCGCCTGAGCACGGCCACAGCTCGCGGTCGCCTCGTCCTTCCGCCTGCGCACACCAGCCCACCGGCCGGCAACGGTCCATAGCCGAGCCTGCTGGCGGGTTGGGCCACCAGTTCCACACCACGCGGGCGTCCGCCGGCGGCAGAACGTGATGCCGGCCTTGATGAACACAGCGGTGCGGTCGGTCTTCCTGGCGCGCCCCCCCGCTGGTGTGCAGGCGGCTGGAGCCTGGGCGTCGATGTCGCCATGAGCGAGCAGGTCGGCGACGAAGCCACCCGAACGTCACTCCTGAACACCGAGCTGCCGAAGCTGACGGCGACCGTGCGCGCCCTGATCGAACAACGCCGGCCGGCGGTGGGGAGTCGTGTCAGGTTGTCGGCGGTCGTGGTGGTGTGCGGGTGGTGTCGGCGACGAGTCGGGCGGCTGTGTCGTGCACCGTGGTGTCGCCGCGTTGCGACTGCTCGACCAACAGTCGGGTGGCCTCGGCGGCGCTGATCCGGTGGGTGGCCATGAGGATGCCCTTGGCGTGGTCGATCATCGGGGGATTGTCCAGTGCCGCCCGCAGTCGTTCGGTGGTGTCGACGGCGTGTCGGTAGCGGGAGTGGGCCGTCAGCGCCGCGGTGGCGGTGGCGGTGTAGAGGTCGAGCAGCTTCTCGTCCAGTTCGGTGAAGCCGTGTCCGCTGCGGCTGTAGCAGTTGACGCTGCCGGTGTGTTCGACGTCGACCGCGAGTGGGGCGGACAGGAAGCTGCCGAAGCCCGCCGCGTCGGCGTCCCGGGCGAACCAGGGCCACCGGTCGGCCGCGTCGGTGATCGAGCTCCTCACCAGTGTGCCGGTGCGGATGGCCTCCAGGCAGGGTCCCTGGTCCAGGCCGTACTGCGCGCGGTCGAGCTCCGCGACGACGTCGGCGGTGGCGGCCGCGGTGCCGGGTCGTCCATCGGCCATCAGGGTCACACTGGCCTCGTCGACACCCGGTATCGCCTGCGTGACCTGCTTGCACATCCGGTCCAGTGCCGCCGGGAGGTACTCTACGCCGTCGAGCGCGGCGGTCAGCCCGGTCAGGGCGTTGGCGACCTCGTCCAGCACCGACGGCCACGACTCGTCTTGTCTTGTTCCCACGTTTGATGCTCCTGTCGGCCGCGCCGAGCAGAAGCGATTCGTCCACGAGGACAAACACAGAACGAACCGGTGTCGCACTCCGTCGTCACGTCCCGCCGCGTGGGCGGTGTGATGGGGGCGGTGTGGTGTGCGCCCTTGCGGGCCGCTGTGAGGCGAACGGGAGGCACGCGCCGCATCCTCCCCGCGGCGAGGTCCCTTCGACGTCGCACGGGATCGGCATGCCGCGAAGGTGGCACACCGTCCAGCCAGTGCACACGAAGAACCTCAGCTCCCGCAGCTTAGCCCTGCCGAGCACGTTCGGGTCCTTCGGCGGTCACATTGGTGGGGTGCGCGGCACACAGTCAGTAGGTCACGCCCCGGCTGGGGCCGCCGGTCGACTCGTCGGTGAGGGCGTGGTTGGCGCGATCGTGTCGTGGGTACTCGACCGGGACGTCAAGCAGTCGGCGCAACTCCAGCGTCCGAAGGGCGACGTCATGGCTCACGAACATCTCCTCGACCACGGTGCGGTCATCACCTTCCTCGATCCCGACGTGTCCGCCCCGTCCGCCTTCGGTCGCGGCATCGTCGTCGGGCCGGTGCTCGTCGACCCCTTCACCGAACGCGCCTGGGTGCCGGTGCTCCGGCCCGACCGCAGCACCCTCGTGCTGAACATCGCGAACATCGTCGAGGTGGTCGCCAGGAATGGGACGCGGGGCGAGCCCGGGCCCGCCTGACCGCTCGTGCCTGTGGCCGGAACCGATCGGCGGGACGGGACCGGGTCGGACCCACCGGGACCGGAGCGCGGACGGGGCGAGGAGTCGGATGCGGTGACTCGACCGCGGTACGAGTCCGGCGCGGCGCGGGCGCGGCAGACCGCCGGGCAGGGGGTGGCTCCTGCGAAACCCCAGTTGATGCCGACTGGGTCTTGGATTCCTTGTCGGACAATCGATTTTCGGTCGGGCGACCGGCGATCCGGGACGGGGGCGGGCAGGTCGCGGGTCGGTTGACCGTATGAGGTGAGGTAGCGCGGTCGGCGTTGTCCGGTGCGGTGCCTCACGCGTTGTTCGGTTGTCGGCCGGGTCGACCCGTTGATGGCCGGATTGCCGGGTGGTGGTCACCCACCGTCCATTCGGGACGGCGGAACGTCGCTACACGGTGGCGTCCGCGCGAGGTGAGGAGGAGGGTGGGAGTGATGGCGCACCCGGATGGCAGTCCCGTCAACCGCGTCGCCGCGGCGCGGCGGATCGTGGACGAGGTGGTCAGCCGCAGCGTCTTCTACGAGGCGGTCGGCATCGTCGAGGGAGGGGTGGGCGGCGGTGATCCGGCGTCGGCCGACGAGCGGTTCTCCGCCCGGTACGACGACGCGCACTGCCGGGCGGAGGCGGCGCGCATGGCGGCGATCGTCGACGCGGCGGCGGACGGGCGGGCCGATCCCGACTGGGCCGATCCGGACTGGGACGGGCGTTAGCCGGCCGGTGGCCGATTCCGGTGCGCATCGGCGGGGGAAGCGACGGCGGCGGGATCGAGGGAGCCGTCGACGAGCGCGCGGGTGATGTCGCGCACCGGTGCGTCGTGCTCGGCGGCGTGCTGGTGGATCAGCGCGCTCGCCCGTTCGGGGTCGAGGTCGAGGGCACCCGCGACCATGCCGGTCGCGTGGGCGAAGCGCACCCGGTCGTTCATCGCGGTCAAGGTCTGCTCGACCAGCCGGTCGCCGCGCCTCGAGTCGCCTTCCTGCGACAGCCCGAGCACGGTCAGGTCGGCCAGGGCGCGGGCGAGCTGCTCCTGCCACCGCTCCCAGGGCGCGGTCCCGGTGTAGAGCACGTTCAACCCGCCGATGGTGCGGCCGTCCAACCGCATCGGGATCGCGTGGACCGAGTGGTAGCCGGCGGCCGTCGCGGCGGGGGTGAACTCGGGCCAGCGGTCGGATTCCCGGGCCAGGTCGGCGGCGTTGACCACAACACCGTGGCGGATGCAGTCCACGCAGGGGCCTTCGTCGATCTGCGACTGGAGCAGCTCGACGAACCGGGCGCGTTCGTCGGAGGCCGACACGACCTTGATGCCGCCGCGGGGGTCCACCAGCATCACGCCGGTGGCGGAGGCGTCGAGCAACCGCGTGCACGCGGCCGTGACCATGCGCAGCACCGCGTCGGCGTCGTGGCCGTCGACCAGTTTCGCCGTGATCTCGCTCAACGCGGCGGCGATCTGTCCGGGGGCGGGCACCTCCGAAGCATACGGCCGGTCGCGCGTTCGCCGCGCGCGGTGGCGGCTCAGTCCGCGAGCTGGTCCAGTGGCAGGCGCCGCGCCAGCACGTCGCGTGCGACGTCGAGCACCGACCTGCGGCCGGCGAACGCGTGCGCCCTCAGCCGGGCGAAGGCGTCCTCCAGGCTGATCCGCAACTGGGCCGAGAGCATGCCGGTGGCGATGTTGACGTCCTGGTAGGAGACCTCGGCGCGTATCCCGCCGTCGGAGGTGCTGCTGTGGTCGAGCAGCCACAGGACCGTCAGATCGGCCAGCACGGCGGCGTCGGCCACCACGTCGGGCGGCAGGCCCCCCGGTCGGCGGCGGTAGAGGTCCAGCGTCCCGAGCCTGATCCCGCCCAGCTGCAGCGGGAAGGCGAACACCGCCGCCAGCCCTTCCTCCTCGGCGAGGTCGGCGAACCCGGGCCACTGCGCGCGGTGCGCGCTCAGGTCCGCCACCAGCACCGGCCCGCCGGTGTCGAACGCCTCGATCCCGGGGCCCTCGCCGACGGTGTACTGGGCTTCGTCCAGCACACCGGCCCAGCGGTCGCTCGCGCCGAGCAGTTCCTGCGCGCGGGAATGGCTGCGCAGCGTCACCGTGGCGGCGTCGACCCCGGTCAGGGACTGCGCGCAGACCTCGCACAGCGCCTGCGCCCACCCGCCGCGACCAGGAGAGGCCACGCGTTCCGCGACCATCCGCGCCAGCCGGTCTCGACGCTGCCCGTTCAACATCCGTCCTCGCTGCCGCAGGAGTACCGCTGCACCGGACCACGTGCCGGCCGTGATCACCGCCTCGGCGACCTCGCGCACGAACGCGGTACGTCGCGGACGCGCCCCGGCCTCATCGGGGAGTGCCGGGAATCCGATTATCCCGGTCCGGCGCTCCTGCGCGCACTTGACCTCACGGCGGCTGTGCTGAGTGAGTACGTCGGACCGGGAGGGTGCTGCGTCGTCACCGTCACGGCACCGACCCGAAACACCCCTGCTCGGGCAACAGCGCGACGGCGTGCGGATGGCCGGCGCGCCGGCCGCACTGGACGCGGGCCAAGCCGCGGCGTCACGACGCAAGGCCCCGGTCGGTGTCCTCTCCGGTGAGCGCGGGTTTTCCGATCACGACTGGGGTACCCAGTGGTCACGTCAAGCAGCTGGCGTGTCGCGTATCGGGTGGTGGTGCGGCCGGTGGGGCGTGCTGCCTCTTCCCGTCGAGGAGGTCACATGAGTCGCCAGTTGCCGTTCGAGGTGCCGAATCGCATCTTGGGGCCAGAGGAGTTGGACCGCATCGCCGAGGCGGTGGGAAAGCGGCCCGGACTGTGGCGGGATCGCCTGCGCACCACCGTCGACGACCGCACGTACACCGAGGTGTTCACCAGTGAGCACCTGGACGTGTGGGCGATCTCGTGGATGGCGGACGGGCACGACACCGGGTACCACGACCACGACCACTCCAGCGGTGCGGTGTACGTGGCGTGCGGGGCCATCAGGCACGAGCAGCTGCGCCTGGGCGAACGGCCGACCGGCGCCGTCGCGACCGAGGGCCACGGGTTCCGCTTCGACAACACCTTCATCCACCGGATGCGCCGCGAGCCGAGGGCGGGGCCGACGGTGACCATCCACGCGTACTCGCCCCCGCTGTCGCACACCGGGCAGTACGCCGAGCACGAGGACGGCCTGCTGCACCGCACGCCGACCTCGTCGAAGGAGCAGTTGGTCCCGCACGGTCCCCAGGGCACGCCCAGCGACTCCTGACCGGGCGAACCGCAGGGCAGTGGTCCGGCCGAGTTCGCGGTACCGGCCCGAGGGGGTGCCGAGCACGTCCACCACGAGGAACCGTTCACGGCTGCACGACGAGGAGGCCGCGTCACCCTGCCCGGGGTCTACCACGACGTGGTCGAGGTCGAGGCTTCCGAGCGTGCCCGGGCCGATCTGCCGGCGCTGCCGTTCAGCGATGACGACTGGTTGACCAGCACGACGATCTCTACGTTCCCGCCCACGCCGGTGAGGCGGCCCGGCGTATAGCCGGGAGAAGAAGCGGCCTCCGGTCGCCCTGGGGGAAGGTGCGGCCGGAGGCGGGCAGCCCCTGGCCGCGCTGGGGGGAGGCAAGCGACCGGGGCGGGTCGAGGGGATCGAGGGTCGGTACGGCGGTCGCCTCTCGGCGAGTGGCACGACGCGGCTCCAGCCGAACGGTGTTCCGCGAAGGCGTTACAGGTGAGGCCCGGGGGACACGGACCGCACCGACCACCTCGTACAACGGCACCGCGCACGCCCGTGTTCCCCGTCGGGAGTGCCCTCCGTCACCCTGCGCACCCGTGGCCGACCTGGTGACGGCGCTACTCCGACATCACCCGATCCAGCCGCTTGACCGGCGACCGCCCGGGTAACCGCGTGCGATGACGGAAGGCGACAACGCACCGCTCAACCCCGACCCGCCCCACTCCCCGGGCACGCCAGGCCTGGACGACCTGGACGACCCGGACGTGCGGGTTCCGGACGTCGAGCGCACGACACCGACCGGCCAGGACGTCAGCCACGACGCGGCCGCGGTCGAACCACCGGACTGACCACCCGACCCGGCACAGGCCGACCACGCGGACGCCTGCCCGGCCGACGACAGCGCCGGCGGGCCGACGCGCAGCCGGGCACAACGCCGCCTGACACCCCCACCCCGAACGCGCGAGCCCACGACCTACTGGTAGCACTGCACCGAGTACAAGCCGATCAGGCGTTGTACCGGCGCCTCGACCAGCAGGCGACAGGCAGTCGCACCGATCGCGATCGATGTGCTTCGACTGCTCCAGCCGCGTCAGCGGGCCGACCGGACCGTCTCTGCGCTGGACACCGCGAACACCATCCGGCGGTCAGGTCGATGCGCCGATTGGCACGGTCACGGTGATGACGCCGGTCGTGGGCAGTGTGACGCCGTACCCGTCGGTTCGAACACGAATCCGCTCTTGGGCCGTGCCGGAACTCGTCGCAGCGAGATGGTCATGTCCTGCTCGGGCACGTCGTAGTCGGTCCGGGCCAGCCGGACGGCGAGGGTGCGCAGGATGGCCACGGTCAGTGGCTCGCCGGGGCAGCAGTGGTTGGTCTCCGGGTCGCCCGCACCCTGGGGCACGAGTTCGAACCGGCCGATGTCACGGCCGAGGAAGCGTTCGGGGCGGAACGCGTAGGGGTCGCCCCACAGGTCGTGGTCGTGGTTGTGGCCCCACAGGTCGAGCAGCACCATCGCGTGCTTGGGGATGCGGTCGCCGCACCAGGTCAGCTCGCGCACCGCGCGGCCACCGATGAACGGGGCGAACGGGTAGAAGCGCCGCAGTTCGTGGGCGAAGGCCAGCGCGAAGTCCCGGTCCCCGTCACGCAGGGGTTGCCGGTGCTGGGGCCACCGGTGCAGCGCGTGCCCGGCGTAGGCGACGAACCAGCACACCGCCACTGTCGGCCGGATGACGTTGAGCAGCTCCACCGCCGCCAGTCGGGGCGACAACTGCTCACCGTCGACCTCCCGGTGAGCGCTGACGACCTCCAGCGCCGACCCCGCGGGCACGCTCAGCGTGCCGTCGCGGACCTGCGTCACCAGGCCACCCAGCCACGCCTCCCGCCTGCCCCGCGCGGAGCGGGCCCGCCAGTGCCGGCGACCGGGTGTGGCGAAGCCGTCCACCATCGCCACCAGGTCCCGGGCCACGGCGGGGACCTCGGCCTCGGCGAGCGGGACGCCGGCCCACCGGCACACGGCTCGGGTGAGCACCCTCGCCGCCTCGTCGAACAAGACCACCGGCCGCCCCGGTTCCCAGGAAGCCGCTGCTTCGTCCCAGGAGGCGCCGACGCCGTCGGCCAAGGACTGCGCGGTCGCCCGGTTGACGACCGAGAGGAAGATGTTCTTGCGGGCGCGGTGCCGGTCACCGTCGAGGGTGTGCACCGCGCGTCGGCCGAATAGCGTGTTCTGCACCGGCCAGGGGATCGCGGTGTGCCGGCGCACGTGGTCCTCGTCGTAGAAGAAGCGGGCCGCGTCCGGGCCGCACAACCCGACCGCGCGCTGGCCCAGCACCCTGGTGTGCGCCGCCCCCGACGCCGACCGGGCCCGGCGGGCGGGCAACCAGGCGTAGCCCTCGACCAGCGCGGACAGCGAGTTGTCGAGCAGAGCAAGTGGACGTCGCATTCGGACGGTATGCCCGGCGGGAACACCGTCAAACGACGGTGGAGGTGTGTCCGAAGGGGAGCCGGACGTCGACGTGGTGGACGGCGAGGTCGTCACGAGGGCACCGGGGCCTCACCTGCCCGGTCGGCTCGACCGCCGCTGCCGGTGATGTCGGTGACGAAGCGCTGGGCCAGGTCGCGGAGCTTGACGTTCTCGCGCTGGGAGCGTTCGGCCAGCATCGCGAACGCCTCGTCCGCAGTGATCTCGTGCACCGCCATGAGGATCCCTTTCGCCTGGTCGATGACCGCACGGTTGGTCAACGCCTGACCCAGCTCGGCGGCCTGCCGACGAGCCCGCAGGTAGCGGCGGGCGTTGAGCAACGCCGCCTCGACGGCGGTCGTGTACAGCTCCAGGAACGCCGCGTCGAGTTCTTCGAATCCGCGGTCCCGCGTGCCGTAGAGGTTGAGCGAGCCGGACTGCTGCTCGTCGACGTGCAGCGGAGCCGACAGGTAGGCGGTGATGCCCGACCTCTCGGCCATCGCCGAGAACGCCGGCCACCGGTCCGACGTCGCGCTCACCACCGCTTGCAGGACCTGGCCCGTCCGGGCAGCCTCAAGACAGGGCCCCTCCCCGGTGCGGTACTGCGCGGAGTCCACGTCCAGCGCAGGCCGCCCGGTCGCCGCCTCGGTCCTCGGACCGTCCGGGCCCAGCACGGTCACGCTGACCGCGTCCGCTCCCGGAACGGCTCGGGCCACCTGGACGCAGACCCGGTCCAGGACGACCGACAACTGCTCCTCCTGGTCCAGGACCGCGGACAGCTCCGCCAACGCTCCTGTCACTTCGTCGATTCGACAAGTCACCCCGTTCGTGACCTGGTCACCGGTTCCATCCCGCTGTCCGCCCATCTCCCCAGCCTCCTCCGCCGACCGGGCGCCGCCGGCCCATTTCACGTACCACTTCTTGCCCTCTCCACGCCGTCGTCACACCCGTGGGGACGAAACTGCGGCTGTGCTCCCGCCGCGCCGCCGGACGAGCACCCTCGCCGCCAATCGGCACCGAGGGGTCGGGCGGCGACGTCGGACGTCAGCCACCGGTACGTCACCCGGATGGGGGGTTTCGTCGCCCCGTGTGGGGTATTGAGTCAGTGCGTCAAGAAGCCGGCGCGTTCACCCGATGGTCGGACGAAGGCGGCGACGCAGGATGACATCGCAGTGCAACGATTTCCTGGTCAGGGCGCTGCGCGGCTACGCGCAGTCGGTCACCCGTGAGCTCGGGCTCTCCCCTGAGTGCTCATACGTGCAGGCCGAAGGACCCGCGACCATGTTCCTGGAACTGGACCGCAGGCTCCCGGCCTTCCCGGACCGCGAGGTGGCGCTGCTGTGGGACGAGCGCAGCGGCTGGGCGGCGGCGGTGGAGACGCACAGCGGTGAGGACCTGATCGTGCAGGCGTGGTTCGGCTCGGACCTCCTGCCCGGGCCGCGGGCGGTGGCACGCTGGGTCGATGCGCTGCTCCGTGGCGACCGGCATCCCGATGCCGGGTACGGGTCGACCGGCCAAGCGCACGCGGACCTGACCCGTCGACTGGTGCCGTACGCGACGGCAGCGGTGACTCCGTTGTCCCGGACCGCATGAGGTGCCGGTCGATGCCGAACGCCGAGGTGCCCGGCCCGACAGTCGAGGCGGTTCCCGTGCCGGTGACCGAGGAAGCCTCGGCGACGCGCCGGGTGCGCCCGGTTCACCGGGTCGGATGCACTCCCGCCACTTCGGCAGCGGGTACGTGGGGGACCACGTCGGTCGACACCACCGGAAGCCACGGCGGTGCGGGGCTCGGCCTGGCGGTGGTCGGCTTGTCGGGCGCGAAACTCGTCGTCGGCGCGTCGGTTCGCTGCGGACAGGTGGATCTCGGACACCGGTGTGTGAGCGGGCCGGAACGGGGTAGTCGGGCGCGTCGCCGGCGGTCCCAGTCCGAATGCGGAGTGCGGAAGCGGTCGGTGGCGCCGGTAGGCCCGTGCACCGCCCCAGTGAGTCGAGGATGGTCATGACGACGCTCAAACCGACCCCGATCGTCCCCCGAGGGGCCGCCCGGCCCCGTCTCAAGGGATCGGCGTTGCTGCGCCTGTTCCGCACCACCGATCACAAGATGATCGGCCTGATGTACCTGACCACGTCGTTCGCGTTCTTCCTGGCCGGCGGGCTGATGGCGTTGCTGATGCGCGGGGAGCTCGCGCGTCCGGGGTTGCAGTTCCTGTCCAACGAGCAGTACAACCAGCTGTTCACCATGCACGGCACGGTGATGCTGCTGCTGTACGCGACGCCGATCGTGTTCGGGTTCGCCAACTACATCCTGCCGCTCCAGATCGGCTCGCCGGACGTGGCGTTCCCCCGGCTCAATGCGCTGTCCTACTGGCTGTACCTGTTCGGCGGCCTGATCGCGGTCAGCTCGTTCCTCACGCCCGCCGGCGCGCCGGACTTCGGGTGGACCGCCTACACGCCGCTGTCCAGCGCGATCCACAGCCCCGGCGTTGGCGCGGACCTGTGGATCTCGGGCCTGGTCGTGGGTGGCCTGGGCACGATCCTCGGCGCGGTCAACATGATCACCACGGTGGTCTGCCTGCGCGCCCCGGGCATGACCATGTTCCGGATGCCGATCTTCACCTGGAACATCCTCATCACGTCGATCCTGGTGCTGGTGGCGTTCCCGATCCTGACCGCCGCCCTGCTCGGGCTGCTGGCCGACCGGCACCTGGGCGCACACGTGTTCGACCCCGCCAACGGCGGAGTCATCCTCTGGCAGCACCTGTTCTGGTTCTTCGGCCACCCCGAGGTCTACATCATCGCGCTGCCGTTCTTCGGGATCGTCTCCGAGATCTTCCCGGTGTTCTCCCGCAAACCGATCTTCGGCTACAAGGGCCTGGTGTACGCCACGATCGCGATCGCGCTGTACTCGGTGATCGTGTGGGCGCACCACATGTACGCGACCGGCGCGGTGCTGCTGCTGTTCTTCGCCGCGTCCACGTTCATCATCGCCATCCCGACCGGCATCAAGTTCTTCAACTGGATCGGCACGATGTGGAAGGGCCGGCTGACGTTCGAGTCACCGATGCTGTTCAGCGTCGGCTTCCTGGTGACGTTCCTGTTCGGCGGCCTGTCCGGCATCCTGCTCGCCTCGCCGCCGATCGACTTCCACGTCCACGACACCTACTTCGTCGTGGCCCACTTCCACTACGTGCTGTTCGGCACGATCGTGTTCGCCACCTACGCCGGCATCTACTTCTGGTTCCCCAAGATGACCGGCCGGATGCTCGACGAGAAACTGGGGAAGATCCACTTCTGGACCACGTTCATCGGCTTCCACCTGACCTTCCTGGTGCACCACTGGCTCGGCAACCAGGGCATGCCGCGCCGCTACGCCGACTACCTCCAGAGCGACCAGTTCACCGGTCTCAACACCATCTCCACCATCGGCTCGTTCGTCCTCGGCGCCTCGACCCTGCCGTTCATCTGGAACGTCTTCCGCAGCTACCGCTACGGCGAACCCGCCGGCCGGGACGACCCCTGGGGCTTCGGCAACTCGCTCGAATGGGCCACCAGCTGCCCGCCGCCGCGGCACAACTTCACCGAACTGCCGCGCATCCGCTCCGAGCGGCCCGCGTTCGAGCTGCACTACCCGCACATGGTCGAGCGCATGCGCACTGAATCCCACTACTCCGTGCTCAACCGGGACCAGGACGACACCGGCGTCGACCCGACCACCGAGAAGTACCTCGCCCCAACCGACCGTGAAACCAAGCACGACGACTGATGGCGTGGGGAGGAGGACCCGATGACCCGGTACGAGCGTCGTCAACTCCGCAGGATCGAGCGCTGGCTGGAGGCCACCGACCCGGCGCTGGCCTGCGCGCTCTCCGGGCGGACCACGATCCGGCGACCCGCGCACCGGACCTCGACCAGGGCGTCGGCGGCGCTGCTCGGCATCGCCCTGGTGGTCGGCGGAGCAGCCGTCTACCTGCCGATGGTGTTCGCGGGCTGCCTGCTGCTCATGACCGCGGCCTGCCTGCACGTCACACGCCCGCGACCGACCGCGCCATAGGACTCGCGCAGCGCTGTCGGGCGAGGGTTCGCGCATCGCGGGTGGGGTGTTCCAGGGTCGATCGGATCGCGCGGTGATCGCGTTGTCCGACCGGTTCCCCGGTAGGTCGGTCGAGCAGGCGCCGGCCCCACCACGGTGGCTGGGCGTGCCTGTGGCGGCCCGGTCACCCGCCGCCAGGGCAGCGGACCGACCACTCCAGGACCCCACATGACCGACACATCACCGACCTCACGCCACGGCGTTGTCGACCTCGACGAGCTGCTGGCCGTCGCGTGCGCCGCCGCCCAGGCGGGAGGCCGCACGATCGACGAAGCGCGCTACGAAGCCGATCAAGCCATCCGGGCGGTCCTGAACAGGCAGCGGCCGAGCGACGGCGTCCTCGGCCGTGAGGGGAGCACCGGGCGCGGGTGTGCTGCTCGTGCAGGAGGCCGGGGGTGCGGTCGGGGACCACGTCGGCACGTCACCGCAGACGTGGCCGGGCAGCGGCGACGTGCTGGCCGCCGCACCCGCCCTGTGGGATCCACCGCGGGGCCTGCCCACCTCCGTCCGGCACGGCCTGGCCGCCACCGACCGATGAACGCCCGACCCCAACTCCGCGATCGCGAGGAGAGGCTCAGATGACAGAGCGCACCACCCACACCTCGACCAGGGTCGACGTGGACGGAGGCATCGCCCTGGTCCGGGTGTCGGGTTCACTCGACGCGGCGGCGCAGCGGCCCGTCACGGCCGCGTTGGACGACGTCTTCGACACCGGTCCCGGCGCGATCGTGCTGGACCTCAGCGAGGTCGACTTCCTGGGCTCGGCCGGCATCGCCCTGCTCGTCAACACCCGGCACCGGGCCGCACGGCAGGGCATCCCCTTCGCCGTCGTCGCGGACAACCACCGGGTGCTGCGGCCACTGCGGATGAGCCAGGTCGACACCGCACTGCCCCTGCACCCGACGGTGCGGGCCGCGGTCGCGGCGGTGCGGCTCGCGTCCACTTGAGCCGGTCACCGGCCCTGGTTCCCCGGGCTTTCCAACCGGAAGAAGTTGCTGGGCGAGCCGTCCGAGCGCTGGTGCCGGTAGACGAAGTGCAGCCGGCGGGCGTCGAACATCGCGAACCACTCGTCCCACCCGATGTGACGCAGGTTGTGGCTGCCGTAGCCGGGCAGGTCGAGCCGCAGCACCGCCGTGCGGTCACCGTGTCCGGGGAGAGTCGCCGGGCGCGCACCACGGCGTTCGGCGCACTTCCGGATCACCTCGTGGTCGGTGGTGATCAGGCTGCGTTGGCCCCAGTTCCGGGGGTTCTGGTCCGGCGGGTTGGTTTCCGGTCCGGGCTCGACGCCGTGTGCCGCGTGGTTCCCCGGTCGCTCCTGGGTGCCCATCGTGGGACCTCCGTGGTCTGGGCCTTGTGGCGTACCCGTGGACGACGGGTCCATTCGCGTCCGACGTGGATCGCGGCGAGGTGGACGCCGCGCGGACCGGTGAGGTCGTGCACGCGGTGACCGTCCTCCGGCGTGGTCGGTCACCTGTCGGCGCCGTTGCGCGTCGATGAGGAGGCCTCGGTTCGCGCAACCTCTACAGCGGGCGTGCGGACGGTGTGCGGGCGGTCGACGTG
Organism: Saccharothrix isguenensis; assembly: GCF_052936305.1. Classification (NCBI taxonomy): domain Bacteria; kingdom Bacillati; phylum Actinomycetota; class Actinomycetes; order Pseudonocardiales; family Pseudonocardiaceae; genus Saccharothrix; species Saccharothrix isguenensis. The sequence goes on along the minus strand of NZ_CP193626.1, from coordinate 4,676,496 downwards.
GCGCTGCTGGAGCTGTACACCACGGCGGCCGGTGCACGGGGTGTCCGCGGAGGCGTCGCGATGCTGGTCGACCGGTCCCACCGCGAGAACGTCACACTCCGCGACTTCGCCGAGCGCGTCGTCGATGGCATCCTCGCCGCCGATGACTGACGGGCGGTCCGATCCGCGGTGTCGTCAGCGTGCGCGTGCTGCTGTCACGAGGGGTTCGGGTGGACGGCGGGCTGGGTACCTCGTGCTCGTGGACGATTTTCTGGGCATCTACCTCAGGGACCAGTTGGCGATGGGCGTGTTGTGGCGCGAGCTGGCGCGGCGTGCCCAGCGCAACAACCGGGGCACCGAACTCGGGGCTGCGGTGGGCGGTGTCGCGACGGCCATCGCGGAGGACGTCGAGACGTTCCGGGCGATCATGCGACGGCTCGGGGTGCGTACCAATCCCGTCAAGACCGGGTTGGCGTTCGGTGCCGAACGCCTCGGTCGGTTCAAGCGCAACGGCCGGCTGACGTCGTACTCGCCGTTGAGCCGGTTCGAGGAGCTGGAGTTCCTCGCGATGGGCATCGACGGCAAGAAGCAGCTCTGGACTACCCTGCGCGACCTCGCGGGGCTGCGGGAACGCCTGCCCGGTGTCGACTTCGACCACCTGATAGAGCGGGCCGCACGTCAACGCGCCGACCTGGAACCGTTCCGCGTCCGCGCCGGCGTCGATGCCTTCACCACCCACGGCCCGCGCAGTAGGTTTCCGTGAGCGCGGATTCCGGCGAGTCGCCGGTTCAGCGAGCAGGCGGTGGGTATTCGGGACGCATGAGCTTGCGCCGGGCGTTGCACGCCGCCGAGTCGCTCGATGCCGTCGACGCACCGGCCGGCGTGATCGCGCGCGCCGTGCGGCGGGTCGTAGGCCGAGGCCGGGCAGACCGGCTGCTGCGCGGTGCGTGGCTCGGCCACCCCGTGCACCCGCTGCTGGTGACGGTGCCGATCGGGGCGTGGGTGTGTTCGGCGGTCCTCGACGTGAGCGGCCACCACGCCGCCGCACGGCGGCTGGTGCGGATCGGGTTGGCCGCGACGCCGCCGACCGTGCTCGTCGGCTTGGCGGACTTCTCCCGCCTGGACGTCCGCCAGCGGCGGGTCGGTCTCCTGCACGCGATCGGGAACACGCTCGCCGCCGGCTGCTTCCTCGCCTCGACCCGGTGCCACGGACATCGCTCCGCCCGAGCGTGGGTGCTGGTCGGGCTGGTGGTGCTCGGCGCCGGCGGCGCGCTCGGCGGCCACCTGTCCTACGCGCAGGCCGCCGGCGTCCAACGGTGGCCGGCGGACACCGCCTGAGCCCCTCGCGCACGGATCACGATCTCGGGCAGTCCGACTCGGCGATCCCGGTGACGGTTCTGGTGTCCGACACCCGGTTCGCCCCTGGCCGTGAGTGGTATTCCGTGGTCCCCCCGACGGGGCCTCGGGTTCATCCGATGAAACCCCGGAAGGGCTTCTCGTCGGTCGAGCAGTGTGCCGACACCCATCACGTCAATGGCATGTACCTTCCGGCCGAGCAGGCCGACGCTCACCCCGGAACGATGCCGTGACCATCGGTGCGAGTATCGCCTGCGTATAAGGCGTCCCACCACCGCAGCCCGCCCGCCACGAACTGCTCAAGCTCGATCTTCTGGCCGTGCCGGTCAACGACGCTCAATTCGGTGAACCACAACCGCAGGTCCAGGTGACGACTCAGGGTTACGCCCTCCTGGAACAGGCTCAACACGTGGCCTGCCGCCTCCGTGGACAGCACCTCGTTCAGGCTCAACCGTTCACGCCAATGCACCCAGGATTCATCTGGCGGATCAATGAAGTCCCAGCCATAGATCGCTGATCCGCCGAATTCGCGCACCACGGCGTCGAGGCGGTCGAGCGTGACCGGCGTGACTGCGGCTTTTCTGTTGTCCCACCGCCCTTCGCGCAACGACACCGCGACACGCGCCACCCCTCGAACGGCGAGGGCCACCACGGTGTCGGCTGGCGGGGGTCCATCCTCGGGCAAGGTCAGCACCTCGAACCACACCATGGCACTGCGCACCGCGCGATCGACCTGCACCGACAGGAACCGGCTTTCGTTCAACGCGACGTTCAGACCACTCCGGATGTCCTCGGTAAGCATCAACCGAGACTAGGACTACCTGCCGCTCACACACACGTCGATTCCTTACCAGGTCTGGTACTTCCTCAGCGGCCACACCATCGGCGTAATCGGCGACGCCTGGAGCGGGTGCTGCGGTTCCGATCGCAGTTCGGTGGCCGCCGTCGTGGCCTGGCTTGGCAAGCTGGCCGGGTGGGCGAAGAAGTTGGCGGTGGTGCCGGGGGGATACTCCGGCTGGTGGCAGCTGGAGGGCGAGGAACTGCCTGGGGTGGGTCCAGCTGCGCGCCGGATGCCGCCCGGTCGGCAGCTTGAGGGGCCACCTCGGAGATTCAGCGGTTCGGCTTCTGCCCTCATCCGGCAGGGAAGACGAACGTGCTGCGCGGCCGCTTGGACAACGACATGCAGGCCGTGCTGGTGCATGCCCACGCCGAGCACTCGGCAACGGACCGGACCCACGTGTCCGCGGACCTGGCGCTGATCGGGTGGCGGAAGCCGGCGGTGCCCGACACCGTGGAGCTCGCGACCAAACCCGTACTGGCCCGCGCGATGCCGGCCCGGGCGTTGGACGTCTGTGGGGTGCCAGAAGTCGGCGCATGGTCTGACCTGGGGTTGAGCTGCTGTGGATCGTACTCGTTGATCAGGTCGCCGGTTCGACGACTTGACCGCCTTCCGCCTTCCTCCGACGCACGATCCGCAGCCCTGTTTTTCGTACTACGGTCCCGTAGCGGGTATACCGGCTGAGACACCGCAGGCACTGCCGCCGCCGGCGGCGGCAGTGTGGCGACTTGGCGGCGATACGGCATGAGGAGGCAGGGTGGTGGAGCAGTCCCCGAGTTCCCGACGACCTCTACCCGACCCCGGCGTCTACGGGGAGAGGGAGGTGCGGGAGTTCCTCGACCCGTGGCACCCGCGAGCCAGCGTCGAAACCGACCGTCAAGAGCAGGTGTTCGTCGATCCTGAGCGCGTGCTGGACAACATCACCCTGGCCCTGCACCGGCTCGACGTCGACATCGACTCGCCGCCGGCGTTCGAACCCGACACGGTCACGGTGAACGAGCTGGCGGTCATGCTCGACGACCTCGATCGGACGGCGGCACTGGTGGCGCGCCTCGTCAACATCGCCGTGCAGCTCATGACCGCCCGCTACCCGGAGGCGCTCGTCCGCTTCCCGCTGCCTGAGACTTACGACCTGCGCGATGTCGATCGCCTGGCCATCGGCGACCGCGAACACCGCCTCGCCCGCGACATCCTCAACCAGCGTCTGGGCACCGACGCCGACCTGCACCCCGACGACCTCGTGGAGCACCTGCGCCCGCTGGACCCCGGAGAGCAGGTCCACCTCCTGGTCGCATTGTGCCGCATGTACCGCCACAAGCTCCTGGCCCTCAAACACCACACCGGCACCTACTGACGCCATCGAGCCAACCTCGGTGTTCATGATCTTCGGGGTGCCGGTCAGGCCGTCCACGGTCACCGGACCTCGGCGATGCGGATGCGGGAAACACCGTCGCACCGACGAGACTCCGCTGTCTCGTCGGGCGGAGGTGGTGGCGATGGGTAGCCGAGTTCGCGCAGCCGGTCGGCGTCGCGGCGCACCGTGCGCGGGCTGACCTCCAGCCGCGCGGCTGCCAGTGTCCGTCATGGCCACAGCCCACCTGAACTTCCGCGGCGACGCCCCCGCCGCTTGGAGTTCTACCAGTCCGTCTTCGGCGGCCAACTCGCCGTCGTCAGCGCGCACAACGGGTAGCACGCAACGACCACGGGTGGGAGGCACCCCGCCGCCCACCCGTTGCCGAGCCGGGGTTCAGTCGCCGGATCGCGGCGGACTTGTCGTTCGTGCAGCTCAACGCCGCCGGGTCTGCGGTCGGGTTGGAAACCTCCGGTGTCCGTCCAGAGGTGGCTCGTCAGCGGCGGACGCGCGGTGAGGACGTCCGACCGGAATGGGAAGTCGACATCGTCAGTACTGCGCGTCCTACCTCTTCTCGGAAGGCGCGGCGGCGATGCACTCGCGGCTCAGGGCCTCGGCCGGGTTGAGCAGGCACGGCGCGAGCGGTTGCCTCGCTCGGGCGAGCAGCACGGGGTGGTCGGGCAGCCACTGCTCCGGTTCCCCGCAGGTCACCTCCCCGATCTGCACGACCGCCGACAGCCCCTGGTCCATGCCGCCGAACCGCTCGGGCGCCACCAGCCCGCAACGCGCTTCGCAGCGCGGCCACCCCTGGGCGCCACCGCTACCTACGAGCACTTAGGGTTCGCATGCCTTCGACCTGCACGTTGAGGACTTCGGCGGGCGCGCGTCGGCCGGGTGGTCCGGGTCGTCAGGTGATGTCGAGGTGGAGTCGCACGGTGGTGCCGGTTGCGGTGGGGTGGATCTCGATCAGGTCGCAGAGCTGGCGCACGATCCACAGGCCGTGGCCGCGGGTTCGGGCGGGGTCCGGCGGCAGGTAGCCGGTGAACCAGTCGGTGAGGGGGGAGGGGCCGTTGTCGGTGATGTCGCAGGTGATCCTGCGGCCGGCGCGGTGCAGGGAGAGCCGGCCGCTCCCGCCGCCGTGTTCGACAGCGTTGGCGACGACTTCGTTCACCGCGATGACCAGGGTGGCGGTGTCGGCGGGCGGCAGGCCGAGCGCCGCGGCATTGGTGGCGGTGAAGCGGCGTGCCGCGGACAGGTCGGGTCCGAAGCGCATGCCGGCGGCGCTCTTCTCGCCGGCTGTGGGTCGGTGCTCCGACTCGCCGCAGAACAGTGCGGGGTCCACGTAGGCGGGGCTGGGCTCGGCGACCGGCCCGGTGACCAGGTCGGGGTGGGTGCGGCGTGCGTCGGCGACGACCTGTTCCGGTAGGGCCCTGGTGTCGTAGGGGCACACGATCCAGGCGGCGGAGTCGGCGAACGCGAGGTTGATGACCGATTCGTACCGCGTCCACTCCGCGGTCGCCAGGGGGTCACGACCGTGCCACACGGGCTCACCGATGATGCGTATCCGCTGGTGGCGGGCGGACCGGTCGTCCACGTAGCGGTGGTAGGCGGCCAGGGTGCGGCCGGGGGCCCGGTACCAGCTGTCGGCGTCGACGAACTCCACGCGCCGGGCATCGTCGCCGAGGCTGTCGCGCAGCAGGGTGATGTTGGCGGTCGTGGTGACCGCCAGCACGGCGTCGTCCCGGTCCAGGCCGTCCAGGCAGAACGGCACGGTTGCGGCCAGGAACTGCTCGTCGGTGTCGTAGATCAGGCCTTGGTGGACGAGCCCGGGGAGGTCCGCGGTGTCGGTCATGCGGTGGTGCCTTCCGTGACGAGGACCAGTCCCGGGGTGCGGTCCCAGCCCACGAGTCGGAACACCTCGCGCAGCGCGGGCGCCAGGTGTTCGACCCGCAGCGTGCGGTCGCCGCCCAAGCGGGCGGCGGTGTCGGCCAAGGCGCGCACGCCGGCGATGTCGATGAACTCCGTAGCGCTCACGTCCACCACCAGGTCGCCGGATCCGTCGACGGCCGCGTCCAGGACTCTGGCCAGGTGGTGGTTGGTGCGCTGGTCGACCGTACCGATCACCCGCAGGCAGCGCGCGCCGGACCGGACGGCCGGGATCACCCGCAGCAGGCTGTCGCTGTGCAGCGGCGCGGGCTCCACCGAGCCGCGGTGGCAGTGCTGGAAGGTCTCCAGCCGATCGGTGGGGAACAGCCTCGCGTCGTACTGGCAGATGGCCGACATGGGCCGTCCGGTGAACACCTCGTCGACCTCGCGCTCGTAGTCCTCCAGCCGCTCACTCCCGGTGACCCCGCGCAGCGCCCAGCTCATCTCCCCGCACACCCGCAGGCCGCGGAAGCCGGACACCAGGCTGTCGTCGACCTCCTGCCGCAGGGTGGCGATCATGGCCGCAGGGGTGAACCGGCCGGCTGCCAGGTAGGAGTCCTCGGCCGTGACCACTCGCAACTGTCCGTCGAGCAGGGCCGACCCGGTGTCGACCCCGGTGGACGTGAGCCACCCGAGCACCGTGGAGGGGGATTGCCGATCGGCGAAGTACAGCACCCTGTCCCCGGCCGCCAAGCCGGTCGACAGGTATTCGGTGACCGTCGTGCGCTGCTCCGCGTCATCGGCGAAGGACAAACACAGGTGATCGCCCGGTCCGATCTCCCGGACCCGGCGCCGCTGTCTGCCGACCGTTGCGGTCACTGCTGTCTCACGATCCTCCGACCGGAAGGCCCACTGGAAACGTCCGAACGTGTGTTCGACCACCAGGGCGCTGTCTCGTACGGCGAGTGTAATGCCGAACCCGGACCTACGTCGCCTTCGTGCGCCGGACCTGCCGGACCTGCCGGACAGATGCTGCCCCGCGACGCGTTCTTCGCCGAGAAGGATCGTGCCGATCCACAAGGTCAGGGTGGTGGTGAACAGGGAGTCGCCGACCTCGGAGACGACCTGGCCCGCCCACGGCAGCCGGAAGTCACGGTTGATCAGCATGCGCCGTCCTCGTCCTGTGGCACCCTCACCGGGTGAGGTCCACCTGTGTCTTCTTTCACGCTCATCCCGACGACGAGGCGTTGTTGACCGCGGGCACGATGGCGCGGCTGGCGGCGGAGGGCCACCGGGTCGTCCTCGTCCTCGCCACGGACGGTGAGGCGGGCCTCGCGGATGCTCTGGCGGGTGACGAACTCGGCAGGGTCCGGCGTGCGGAGGCGCTGTCGTCGGCGCGGGCCCTCGGGGTCGAGCGGGTGGAGTTCTTCGGCTACCGCGATTCCGGGATGATCGGCACGGCTCTGGAGGCGTTCTGCCAGGTGCCCATCGCCGATGTCGCCGCCCGCCTCGCGGAGCTGCTCATCGATGAGGATGCCGAGTTGGTCACCATCTACGACCCCGTTGGTGGATATGGACATCCGGACCACGTCCGCGTGCACGAGGTCGGGGTGGCCGCCACACGCCTGGCAGGCACGCCGATAGTGCTCGAGGCCACCATCGACCGCGCTCTGCTGCTCCGCGGCATGAGGTTCGCCGGCGCGCTCGGTCTGCTGCCCGCCGGCATGCGAGCCGATGTCCTCGCCGGGAAGTACAGTCCGCGCGACGAGATCACGCACCGGGTGAACGTGCGCCGGTACGTGCGGGCCAAGCGCGCGAGCATGTCCTGCCACGGCAGTCAGGCCGGTGGTGGGGAAAGCACCCGCACGCTCGTCGCCCTGCTCCGGCTGCCCTCGTCCCTCTTCCGGCTGACGCTGGGCACCGAGTGGTACGTCCGGCGGGACCTGCCTGCTGGAGCGCGGCTGCGCCATCCACTTGATCATTGCTGATAACCTCCCCGCCGGGGAGAAGGTGATCCGCAGTTGTCCACGCCCATCTCGTTGCGCCGCGAGCGAAGTGTCCGTGTCGAGCGGGATCTGCCGGTCGTGATGGCCGACGGCACCCGCCTGCTCGCCGATCGGTACGTGCCGACAGCGGGCTCCTATTGGCCCACCGTGCTGATCCGCTCCCCGATGGGCCGCAGGCCGCTCGGCTCGTTCTACGGCCGGTTCTTCGCACGCAACGGGTTCCAGGTCGTCGTGCAGGGCGCGCGGGAGCCGGGCGAGTTCCTGCCGTTGCACCGCGAGCGGCAGGACGGGCTCGACACCGTCGCGTGGTTGCGTGAGCAGCCCTGGTTCGACGGCTCGCTCGTGCTGCACGGCATGAGTGCGCTGGGTTTCTGCCATTGGGCGGTCGCGGCGGACATACCCGAGCTCAAGGCGATGTCGGTACAGGTCTCCGCGTCGTCGATCGCCAGTACGATCTTCTTCGGTGGCTCGACGGCGCTCGAGTCCTTGCTGATCTGGGTGTCCAACAACAGCTTCAGGACCGCGGTCATGGCACCCTGGCGAGCCCGCCGCGCCATCCGGTCCGGACGACCGCTGACCGAGCTCGACACCCTCACCAACGGGGTGGCGGTGCCGTTCTACCAGGCGGTGATCGCCGACACCGGTCCTGGCAGTCCACTCAGGACAGCTCTGGACCACAGCTCCGTCGCCCATCGCGCCGAGCTGCCGCCGACGCACCTGGTCGGCGGATGGTACGACATCTTCCTGCCCGGCCAGATCCGCGACTACGAGGCCATGCGGGCGAATGGGCACGAACCGCACCTCACCGTCGGACCGTGGGCGCACTACGACCCACGTCAGCTCGTCACCGCCAATCGCGAGGCGCTGTACTGGTTTCGCGCCCACCTGTTCAGCGGCCACGCAGTGCGCGACCTGCCGGTGCGCCTGTTCGTCACGGGTGCGCGGGAATGGCGGAACTACCCGCACTGGCCGCCGCCCGGCACCTCGGCGCGGTGGCACCTCACCGGTGATCACACGCTCGGCCGGGAGGATCCGGCCGATTCGGCGCCGGACTGTTTCACGTACTCTCCCAAGGACCCCACTCCCGCGCCGAGGGGTCCGGTGATCGTCGGCGATTCCCGGCCGCACGACAACCGGCGGATCGAACGACGGCCGGACGTGCTCACGTACACCAGCGCCCCGCTCACCGAGCCGATGGACGTCATCGGCACCGTGACCGCGGACCTCTTCGTCCGCGCCAGCCGGGACGACACGGACTTCGTCGTGCGGCTGTGCGACGTGCGCCCGGACGGGCGGTCGATCAACGTCTGCGAAGGCCTGCGCCGACTCGGCCCCGGCGAGGACCCCGAAGGGGTGCGACGAATCCTGGTCGAGCTGTGGCCGGCGGCGCATCGATTCGCCCGTGGACACCGCCTGCGGGTGCAGGTGTGCGGCGCCGCCGTGCCTCGGTTCGCGCCGGGAACAGAGCCCGCCGAGCAGGAGCTGTTCCACGACCCGCTCAGGCCTTCGGCCATGGTGTTGCCTGTGGCGGACGCACATGGCTCACCAACCCTCTGATCACGGAGTTCACCGGCTCGGCACTCCTGCGGTGGCTCGCATGCCAGCCGCCTTCGGCCACCACCAGACGTCATAGGGGAATCTGGTGTGCGACAGCAGCTCCACCCTCGCCAGAGGTGTCGCCTACGGTGGCCGTGATCGGCAGGCTCAGGCCATTGACGAAGATGAGCGGGCCTCCGACATGGCCTCATCGTCGATCTCCACGTGCAACTCGACGCCGTCGTCGGCGATCACGGTCACCACCAGTCGCGGAAGGTCTCGAAGGAGACGGCTTCGTTCCGCCCGGAGCGGTTCACGGTGTGGTGCAGGGCCCCGACGAACGCCGCCCTGGACTCCACCGGAACGCCGCGCACGGGCACAACGAGCCTCGGCACCTGCCTTCGGGCCAGGTGCGCGGAGATCCACACGTCGTCCTGCCAGCGGACTTCAGGCGGCCAGCCGTCGAAGTCGTGCACCGCGTCGTCGAGCGCGCCAGGCGGGATCAGGTAACCCCACATGCCCATCAGGACGTCGACCGCCACCGCGGACCGCACAGCCGTGCCGTAGACGTGGCCCAGATAGCGAGGATCGACCCCGAGTCGCACGGGCTGGCCGCGCAGGCCGAGCGCCGCGTCCGGCCGTTGACGATGCGCGCGCAGCAGGTCTTCGACGAACGTGTCCGGGTAGATCGCGTCGTCGTCGGCCACGACGAGCACGGCGTCCGGTTCGGCCCGCAGGACGGGCAGGAACTTGGTCGCAGGTCCCTCGTCCTCGCAGTGCAGTACGTCCACACCGCGTGGCAATGCCGGTGGCGACGGATACGGCATGCCCGTCCGGAGTGACTGCCGTGGCCACGCCAGCACCACGCGATCCGCCGGACTGGTCTGGTCGAGCAGGCCGCGCAGAGCGGGCCGCAAGTACGTCAGGCGGTCCGGCACGGTCGTGAGGGTGACCACCACGCGCTCAGGACGTGACACCGGCGGTCGCGTGGCCGGATCACGCAGGAACAGCCGCGCCGCCCGCACGAGGTCGTGGACCGCGCTGGCAGGGGTGCTGTTGCGGAAACGCTGCAACAGATGTCCGGTGTTGCTGACCGCGATGCGGGCCTGGTGCAGAGCGGCGTTCACGCGGCCGCGCCGACGGCCGGCACCTGCCGTGCGACCGCGTAGCACCGCCGCACACGCTCAAGCACCGCGGGCCATGCGCACTCGTCGGGCATGCGCGCGCGGTTGTGCGCCGACATCCGGTCCCGCAGCCGCCGATCACGGGACAGCAGGGTCAGCGCGTCCACGAGACCGCCGGTGGTTGTCGCGAGCAGACCCTCCTCGCCGTGCGCGATGAAGTCGCCGACGCCGGTATCGCTGCGGCCGATCACCGGGAGGCCCGCGGTCCGCGCCTCCAGCGTGGCCAGCCCGAACGCCTCCCTCGTCGTCACGTTCAGGTAGATGTCCGCGCCGGCAAGCACCTCCCGCACCCCCGCGTGGTCGCGACGGCCGGTGAGCCGCACCCAGTCGGTCATCCGGTGGCGACGCAGGTACAGCGCCATCACGGAGAACAGCGGGCCGGCGCCCACCAAGGTCGCCCGCAACTCCACGTCACCGCCGAGCCGCTCCCTCGTCCGGCGCAGCACCTTCAACAACAGCAAGGGCCTGCGCCGCACCGCCATGCGGCCGACCGAGACCACGTGCACACCCGTGGACCGCCGGGCGGGAGCGCGCCACACCTCGACGGAAATACCGTTGGGGACGACGACATTCAGCACGCGTGGCAGCGCTCGTTCCACCTGCGCCGCCACGGCGGTGCTGACCGACGTCACGACGAACCCGTGCCGCCACCCTCCGACCGCGCCAACACCGCGGTACCACCAGCGCACTGGCATGTCCCACATGCTGTGCACGGTCAGCACCACCGGCACGCCGAGCAACCGCACGCGCCTCGCCGCACCGATTGCGAACGGGGAGAACACGCTCAGGTGAATGTGCGCGACATCGGGGCGGAGTTCCGATAACAACGCACGCACGTCCCTGGCGCGCGAGCCCCGGAACACCCTGAAGGGCAACGATCCGTCGTCTCCGTCCGCCGAGGAGCTCGTGACGACCACGACCTGCTCACCGGCCGCCGCCTGTGCTCGTGCCAACGACTCGACCTGCACCTCGATGCCCCCGACCCGTGGCGCGAACACGTCGGTAAGGTGCATGATCACCAAGGTGACTCCGTCCTCCGACACGGTGCAGCGCATGATCTACTCGCCTGCGGTCCTTGGCAAGCGACAGTCGGCGAATGCGTACTCCGCCATCGTCGACCGAAGGGGTGTTCGTGCAGGCAGACGGAGAAATCGCGGCCACAGGCTGTTGTCTCGTTTCGCGGGTGACCACGGAGGACAACGCGACGCTGCACCTGAAAGTGCGCGCGAACAACGCCGACAGGCCGACTGTGCTGTTCGTCAACGGGCTGAACACCACGATGGTCTACTGGAGCCGCCAGCACGACACCCTCGCCGACCTCGCGACGCTGGTGTTCTTCGACCATCGGGGCCACGGCGGTTCCACGGATTGCGACGTCGCACACGCCACGGTCGCCGCGATCGGTCGCGACGTCGGCGCCGTGATCGACGCGGTCGCACCCGGCGGCCGGGTGATCGTAGTCGCCCACTCCATGGGCGGCATGGCGCTGTACGCCCTGGCTGCGCAACGGCCAAATCTGTTCGGGGACAAGGTGATCGGCGTCGCACTGCTCGACACGGTGCCCGCCAAGTGGAACGTGATCGCGATGCGGCTGCCCCAAACCCTGGCCGACGCCATCGCCCGCGGGTTGTGGCTGGCGGTGCCTCCGCTGCGCCGCCTGGTCACCGACATGTCGGAGCGCAGGCACGCCGTGCCGCACCAACGGCGCCAGACCCGGCGCAAGCGGCCGGGGCCGGCGCGGATGGTCAGGCGACTGGTCACGTCGACGAGGACGATGACCCTGTTGGCACTGCTGGCCGATGCCTCCACCTGTGACCACACCGCCGGGGCCGCCGCGCTCGGCGCAGCGGACGTCCTCGTGATCGCGGGCGATGACGACCACTTCGTTCCGTTGCGCCACAAGAGGAAGGCCGCCGGCCTGATCCCCGGAGCGCGGTTCGTGGTGGTGCCGGGGGCCGGTCACCTCAGTTCCATCCGCAAGCCGGACGAGGTCGACCGGCTCCTGCGCGAGTTCATCTCGGAGCACTGATCATCGGGCACGCGCCGCGTTGTCCGCGGCGTCCATCGCCTCGGCCTCACCCGGTGTGGGCGCGGTGCCGCCGAGGTGACAGGGCTGCCACCACTGCCCCGAACCGGAATCCGGGTATTCGCGCTGTGCCCGTTCCAGCAACGAGAGCATCTGCCGCCGCAGCTCCGCGGTGACCTGCCCGGGTCCGTCACCGGCGCCCGGCCGGAACGGCTCGCCGATCAGCAGTGTGACCGGCACGCCCCGGCGCGACACCTCCCGCCTGCCCGTGGTCCACAGCCGTTGTGGCCCCCACACGGCCACCGGCACCACTGGCACGCCCGCATCGATCGCGATGTGGGCCGCACCGGACTTCAGTTCCTGCAGCGCGTACGACCGTGCGACGGTGCCCTCCGGGAACACCCCGACCGAGTCACCACGCCGGAACGCCTCGAGGGCACCCCGGTAAGCCGACTTGCCGCCGTCGCGTCCGATCGGGATGCTCCGCACGGCGCGCATGTACGGTCCGGTGATCTTCGACGTGACCTGTGACGGCAACGCCAGGAACCGGACTCTCAGCCCCGCCTCGTAACAGGCGTGCACGATGAGGAACGGATCGAGGTAGGACACGTGGTTGGACACGATCACGGCCGGCGTCGTCGGAAGGTTGTGGCGGCCGTCGATCCGCAGGCGCACGCCCATCAACAGCGGTGCGGCCTTCACGACGAGGTTCGTGCATCTGTAGACGATCTCGCCTGCGAGACCCATGGCTGTGCCTTCCGATTGCGCCACGATCACGCGGGCTGCCACCAGTTCCGGAACGTCTCCTTGGCGATGCGCTCGTTGTGGCCGGATCGGTTGACGGTGTGATGCAGGGCGGCAGAAAGCGTATTCGGGGATCTGACAGGGATACCGCTGATCGGCACGACCAACCGCTCCACTCCACGCCGCGCCAGATGTCCCGAGATCCAGATGTCGTCCTGCCACCGCATCTCTTCCGGCCAGCCACTGAAGTCGTGGACGGCGTCATCCAACGCCCGAGGAGGAATCAGGTAACCCCACATCCCCATCAACGCGTCGACCGGCTTCGGACTGGCCAACCCCATGCCGTGCACGTAGACGGGGTAGCGCGAGTCCGTCAGACACCGACCGACCAGCTGGCCGCGGATGCCGACAGCGGCGTCCGGACTGATCCGGTGCGCGGCCAGCAAGGTCGACAGGAAGTCTTGCGGGTAGAGGTAATCGTCATCGACGACGACGATCGCGGAACCAGGCTCGGCGCGCAGCACCGGCAGCAGCTTGGTCGCGGGCCCTACGTCCTCACACCGCAACAGCTCCACCCCGCGGGGCAGGTCGGGAGGCGCTGGATACGGTCGTCCCGTGCGGAGGGAATGCGTCGGCCAGGTCAGCACCACGCGGTCGGCTGGGGTCGCTTGGTCCAGCAGGCTCCGCAGGATCGGCCGTAGGTGTCGCACGCGCTGGGGAATCGTCGACAGCGTGACCACGATGCGTTCGGGTCTCGGAGGAACGCTCCGGCGTCCGGGGTCGCGTCGCAGCAGGCGAGTGGCCCGTACGAGATCACGTCCACAGCCTCGCACCGACTCCCAATCGAGCCGTCGGTGCATGTTCCGTTCCACAGTCGGCACGCACAGCTCCTTCACAGCGCCACCCAGCCCCAATGCTCAAGGCGGCCGGAACCGTGGCGTGAGCGGCCTTCGGCCCACGGAGGCCAGTCTTGTTGATTCACCTTGCAGACAGCTCGCCCTCGCCGTCGATCGACCAAGTGGGTGATCGGCAGTCGCTCATCGGCAGCGTCTCAGGATCACGACGGTTCGGTGCAGCTCAGGCGGGTTCGGTGTTTCGGCTCGCACGCCAAGCGGCCCTGAGGGATTCGAGCTCGGAACGAGGGAAGTGCTCGTTCCATTTGCTGCGGTATGCGCTCTCCCCGTATTTCCTCGCTACCTCGTCGAAGCAACGGATCACCGCCCGTGCGACGGCGTCGACGGTCTGCTGACTCGACCAGACCTCGGTGCCGGCATTGTCGTGCTTGCGACCATCGGGCAGTTCGAGCAGCCGGATCCACACGTCGGTTCCGCCTCGAACTGCGCTCGTGTTTCGTTCTCGCCGAGGACGAGCCTGGGCACGGCGGTCAGGAGGTCCTCGGGGGCGGCGGTGATACAGGAGGCGGTGACCTCGGCCTCCGCCCGGTGATCGGCGGTGACGATGTCGGCCCACCCGGGCCCGGTGAGGTTCCAGGTCACCGACAGTCCGGCCATGGTCGCTCCTTCCGAGGCTGTCAGTCCGGAGACAGGCTCTGGGTTTGGTAGTCGCGTCGCATCGACGTGTTGTCCGTCCGCTGCCGGTTGCCCAGCCGCCGGGCTCGGGCCTGGCGGTGGATGTCGTTGATGCGCAGCAGCCGTGCTTTTCCGGCTGGAGGCTCCGTGCAGGAGTGCGAACATCCCGACGAGGGCCTCATGCGGGTGGAGGTGCTCGCCTGGACCGAGAACACCCTGACGACCTCGTGCACGGTCAGCCCGGATCTTTCGCGTGGCTGACGGCCTGGCTTCAGGCCTTGGCACGTGGCGGTTGCGGGTTCTCCTTCCGGTGTTCGGCTGGTCAGGTCAGTTGTGTAGGTCGTGGAGGCGTTGGTGGCCGGTCGGTCACGATGAGTTCGGCCCAGTGTGCGTGGGCGTCGAGTCGGAGGTGGCGACGACGGCGAATCGTCGGGGGTGAACTCCGGGGTATTCGCTGGTCGGGGGAGACGTGTGTTGAGCTGGTTCTCCGAGCGGGATGTGGACTGATGGGTGGTCCGGAATTGGACTGAATGGCTTAAGCGTGTGTGGGTTGAACGCGTTTCGGGCAACCCGGTCCGGTGACCGATGCCAGTTCCGTCTCTGATCACCGCTCAACCGGGAACCTTCCGGACGCGGGCACTGTGACCGGGTCGCGCGAGGCGGCGACGATTCCGCAGGACGAGCGCGGCGCGGACGGCCACGCCGAAGAGGGGCGCACCGCAGGCCAGGTGGAGATCGAGACCTCCTTGCACTGCGACAACCTCGCCGCCGTGCGCGAGCGCATCGATGAGGCGCTGCACATGCACGACGAGGACTTTGTCCAGGACGCGCGGCTGGTGGCGACGGAGTTGGCCTCCAACGCCTGCGACCACGCCGACGATCCCCGGCACCTGATGCTGCGCCGCGAAGTCCACCCGGATCGCGGACCGGAACTCGTCGTCGAGGTCTGCGACGCCACGCCTGACCGGACCCCCGTCGTCGGGTCGTCCAGCGTCAGTCCGAACCGGGGCAACGGCATGAGGATGGTGGAGACGATCTGCAACGACTGGGGCGTGCGCCACGAGAAGGACCGGAAGATCGTTTGGGGTCGTCTCTCCATGCCCTGAGGAACCCCTGTCGGACATGAGAAGGCGAAACACCTGCAAACGGCGTTCGCCTCGCCCCCGTGATCGACCAGGCAAGGAGCGTTTTGATGGCGGTGCGCAGGTTTCGGCCGAGGAGGCGTTCGCGATGTTGGCCAAGCAGTCCCAGGTGGAGAACGTCGAGCTGCGGGCCGCAGCCGAGCGGTTCATCCGCGCCGTCGTCGCACCGGGTGGGTGATCCCTCGCCGTCTGGTCGGGTAGGCGGCAGCCGGCTGGTCGGGCATGATTGTCTGTCGCGACAGCCGGGCGATCGTGTGAGCGGGGGCCTTCGCCGGTGGAAGGGGACAGGGGCGCGTGGGCGACAGTGACGCCGCAGGGGTGGGGGAGGTGTCGTTCGCTCTCGCTCTCGACGCGCCGTCTGCGCAGTTGGGAGTGGTGCGGCGCTGGGTCGGAGAGGTCCTGGCCGGCTTGGACGAGGACGACCTGGAGGACTGCGTGCTGGTGGTGAACGAGTTGGTGAGCAACGCGTTCGACCACGCCGACGGTCCTCGTCGTGTCCGTCTTCGCTGGTCGTCGGGGCTGTGCGTGGTGCGTGTCGAGGCCGACGACGCGTCACCCGACGGGCTTGTGCTGGGTCGGTCGCGATTGGGTGGCAGCCGTGGCCGTGGGTTGATCATCGTGGAACGTCTGTCCGAGGAGTGGGGTGTCGACGCTCGGGTGGAGGGCAAGACCGTGTGGGCCGAGATGCGTGCTCGTCGAGCGTGATCTGCGGCGACCGCCGCGGCCGCTGGTTGCTCAACGGCGCCGCGTCGAACCCTGTGATGTGCCAGAGTCGGTCACATGACCTGACCTGGGTTTACGCTGCTGTGGTTCGTACTCGTCGATCAGTCCGCCGAGAACTGGTCGGCGGACTGATCGACGAGCAGCATCGCGTCTGCGATCGGGTGGTCCGGTCGTGGTGGGGTGTGTTGTCGGGGTGGGTGTGGGCGGCGGTGGTTGTAGCAGGTTGCGCACTGGTTCAGCCCGCCGCTTTCACCGTGGCGCACGGATCCACCACTCCGGCCCCGCGCGCTCTGCGTGCCCTCAACCTGCATGGATGAGGTTCTCGGCAGGCACGGCGTCGACGGGATCCGGCGTCCGTGGTCTTGCGGGTCGGTGTCCGACGCCGCTCTGCCACGATGTCGCACCGACCGGTCGGATCGACGTGGTCACCAGACGACGTCCAGCGGGCCGGGCAGGCGCAGCTTCCAGCCGTGCGGCGCCGGTCGCCGGCCCGGTGCGGACCGCAGACCCGGTAGTCGGGTCAGCAGCACGTCCACCGACGTCCGTGCAACGGCCATCACGAACGGGAACGCCGGACACCCGTGCGGCCCCGCGCCGAAACCCAGGTTCGTCCGGACGTCGCGGTGCACGTCGAACCGGTCCGGGTCGTCGAACACCCGCTCGTCCCGGTTCGCAGATGCCACGCTCACCGACAGCGTCGCCCCGGCCGGGACGTCCACGCCGCCGAGGGTCACCGCGCGGGTGGTCCGCCTGGTCACGTTGCCCAGCGGCGGCGTCCACCGCATCGCTTCGTTGACGGCGGCGCCGACGAGCCACCGGTGGTCCGACACCTCGGCGAGCACCTCCGGGTCGGCGAGCAGCGCGCTCAGCGTCCACGCGCCGACCCAACCCGCCTGCAGTTGCGCTTGCGCGAGCTGCTTGAACACGGGCAGCACATCCGACTCCGCCCGGGGGTGGCCGGTCGGGCGGTGGGCGTGCAAGGCGTGCGAGAGCACCGAATCGTCCGGGACGGCCCGCACCCGTGCCGCCGCGCGTGTGAGGACGTCGTCCAAGTCTGCCATCGCGTCCGCCACCGCGGTCTGCTTCGCCGGGTCGCGGCTGAAGTTGGTGAGCGCGTCGATGAGCGCGATGCCCCACCACCGCAGCCGGTCGGCCTCCGCGGTGTCCACACCGGACAACCGGGCGTGCGACAGCGTGGCGACGGGCTCGAAGTACGCCGACACCAGCTCCGCGCGACCGGCCGGGGCCAGCTCGGCGGCGAGCTTCTCCGCCCAGGGGCGGACGATGGAGTCGACGTGATCGTTGACGCGGTGCGGCGCGTAGTCCGGTTCGACCGCCCGCCTCAAGTCCTGGTGCACGGCGCCGTTGAGGTTCATCAGCGGAGGTCCACCGCAGAGCCGGACGACGGGCGCGTCGGGGTTGTCCGTGGTGAACGTCCCGGGATCGGTGAGCACGCGCTGGACATCGTCCCAGCGCGTCACCAGCCACTGGTCGACCTCGGGCAGCAGGAACACCGGCTGTTGCGCCCGCAGCCGCGCGTACACCGGGTACGGGTCGGCGTCGAGTTGCGCGAGCAGTGACTCCTCCGTCGTCGATCGGGTCACGACGCCCTCCTCTCCGCCATGTCCCACACCGCGTCGATCGGCCCCGGCAGCCGCAGTTTCCAGCCGTGCGGCGCCGCTTGCCAACCCGGTACCGGCCGCACGCCGGGCATCCGCTCCAGCAGCACGTCCAGTGCGGTGCGCGCCACGGCGGTGACCAGCGGGTGCGCCGGGCAGTCATGTGGTCCGACGCCGAAGCCGAGGTGCATGCGGACATCGCGGTGCAGGTCGAACCGGTCAGGATCGGTGAACTCCGCCTCGTCCCGGTTGGCCGAGGCGATGGCCGCGGCGACCATGCTCCCCGCCGGGATGTCCCGCCCGCCCAGCGTCACGTCCCGCGTGGTGCGCCTGCCCAGCACGCCTACCGGTCCGCTCCACCGCAGTGCCTCGTACACCGCCACGCCTAGCAGCGCCCGGTCGGCGCGGACCGCGGCGAGCTGGTCCGGCGCCGACCACAGCGCCACCAGGGTCCAACCGGCCAGCCAGCCGGGTTCGATCACGCTCAGCGCGATGTGCTTGAGGACCGGCAGCACGTCCGCGTCGGTTCTTGCCTCGCCCCGCCGGTTCGCGTGCAGCAGGTGGGAGATCACCGATCCGTCCGGCTGTTCCCGCAACCGCTGGACGGCCGAGGTCACCTCGGCGTCGGCGGCCATCACCGCGGCCGCGTCGGCGTCCACCGCGG
Organism: Saccharothrix isguenensis; assembly: GCF_052936305.1. Lineage (NCBI taxonomy): Bacteria > Bacillati > Actinomycetota > Actinomycetes > Pseudonocardiales > Pseudonocardiaceae > Saccharothrix > Saccharothrix isguenensis. The sequence continues at coordinate 4,657,933 of NZ_CP193626.1, read as the reverse complement.
GATCGCGGCCGAAGTTGTTCGCCACCCCGGTCAGCGCTTGCCCCCAGCGGCGCAACGTGTCCGCACCACCGGGACCAACCCCGAGGAGAGTGGCCTCGGCGATGGCCGCGATCGGCTCGAAGTAGTCCGCCGCCAGGTCGACGGACCCGGCCGGGAACACCTCGTCGGCGACGCGGTGCGCGACCGGCCGGGCGATCGTGTCCACGTAGTCGTTGACCCGGTGGGCGTCGTAGTCGTGCCGGAACGCCTCCCGCACGTCCTGGTGCGACTCGCCCTCCCTCAACAACATGGGCGTCCCACCGCACAGCCCGTGCATCGGCGACGCCGGTTGGTCGGTGGTGAAGCGCTCGGTGTCGGTCAGGACGGTGTGCACGTCGCGCCAGCTCGTCACCAGCCACTGACGGGCCTCCGGCACCCAACTGACCGGCTCGTCCCGGCGCAGCCGGGCATAAACGGGGTAGGGGTCGGTCTCCAGTTCCGCGATCGTGACCACGGTGTCAGTCCGCGAACGTCAGGGCGGTCGCCTCCGGCAGCGGGAACGGGTGGCTCCCGAGCCGGTCGGCGTGCTTGGCCAGGCTCTCCAGGAACTTCGACGCGAGGTCGAGCGTGAAACCCTGCCGGCACACGACGCGCAGCACGTGCACGTGCTCCAGGTTCGGCGGCAGGCTGTAGGCGGGCACGTGCCAGCCCTCGCTCTTGAGCGCCTCGGACAGGTGGTACACGGTGAAGCCCGAGGCTTCCGGGTCGCGCAGGCGGAACGCCACCACCGGCAGGTCCTCGCCGTCGCCGATGATCTCGAACGGCCCGACGGCCTCGACGCCCTTCGCGACCTGCCGCGCGACCTCCTGGCACCGCTGCGCGATCATCTGGTAACCGGCCAACCCGTTGCGCAGGAACTGGTAGTACTGCGCGATCACACCGGAGGCCGGCCGGGAGAAGTTGAGCGTGAACGTCGGGTGGTGGCCGCCGAGCACGTTGCAGTCGAAGATCAGCGACTCGGGCAGGTACTCGGGATCGCGCCACAAGCACCAGCCCGACCCCGGGTAGACGAGGCCGAACTTGTGGCCCGACGCGTTGATCGACACCACCCTGGGCAGCGCGAAGTCCCAGGCGAAGTCGACGTCGAGGAACGGCGCGACGAACCCGCCGCTCGCCGCGTCGACGTGCAGCGGTACGTCCACGCCACGGTCCGCCGCCACGGCGTCGAGCGCGGTCGCGATCTCCGCGACCGGGTCGTAGCGCCCGTCCTGGGTGCTGCCGAGCACCGCGACGACCCCGATCGTGTTCTCGTCCACGGCCTCCGCGGTGAGCGCCGGGTCCAGCGTCGTGCGACCCTCTTCGAGCGGCACCATGCGCGCTTCCACGTCCCAGAAGTTGCAGAACTTCGGCCAGCAGACGTGCACGTGGCTGCCGAACACCATGTTCGGCTTACCGGTACCGCCCTGCTCCCTCCAGCGGCGCAGCATGGCCAGTCCGGCCAGCATTGCCGCCTCCGAGCTTCCGCTGGTGGAGCAGCCGATGAACCGGCCGTCGTCCTCGTGCCACAGGTTCGCCAGCGCGTTGATGCACTCCTGCTCGATGTCGGAGCTGGCCGGGTACTCCTCGCGGTTCATGAGGTTGATCGCGGCGGTGTCCGCGTAGATCCGCTCCAGTTCCGGCTCGGCGGCCGTCGTGCAGAACGTGGCCAGGTTCAGCGCCGCCCGGCCGTCCAGCAACAGCCTCGAGTGCACGATGCCCGCCGCGACGCTCGCGGGCATCGGGTCCTCCGGCAGCCTGCCCTTCGGGATGACGTCCTCGTCGATCCGTTGGGCGAAGACAGGGGCGATCTGCAAATCGTGCTCGTCGGTGATCACGCGCTGCAGGCTCATGGCAACCTCATTCGTCAGGAATTTTCGGGAACGGTATGAGGTCTATCGCGACGTCCCGAGCCTGGTTAGCCACTGTTCAGGTGAACCGTGGCCCACTTACGGGTGGTCGATGTGTGAGCAGATCTTCGGTGGCGTGGCCGGTCGTATACAGAAACTATTCTCCACTCACCCGATAATCAGACACGGAAGGGTGAGCAACGCCGGTATGCGCAGCGGAACCCAACACAAAGTTGTGCGCTGCTACTGCACTCCGGTATTGCCGCTGCACCGGGGCCTGACATGCGGAGAGTCACCGACGCCTGTGCCAGTAAGGGCTCGGGCCGCCCGGAGCATACGGCGGTCGACGATCCCGGCGGCGATCGCGGCGAGGTGACGCGGGTCGGACGGCCACCAGGCCGGCCGGGGAACCCCACCAATGGCGCGGGACGTCGAGCACGGCAGAACAGGCGATCACGTGAGCCCTTGGTGTCCGGGACATGATCTTCGCGAGCCTTGTCCCACCAGCGGCTCACGCCCTTCGCGGGTCAGCACCCACTCCGGCGCTAATGGCGATCCCCCCTCGGCTGTTTTGTTGGGAAAACCTCAATGCGCGCAGACGCATGGGGCTTCCCATTTCCCGGAAGGCGCGACGGGTGGAACGAGTCGCGATCACTGCGCTCGTCCGCAATAGGCTGAACGGCTTGCGGCGGAAAACTGGGGGTGGGTGTTGTTGCCGCATAAGTGCGGAGTCGACTGGTGCACGGTTCGAGTGTCATGACATTCCTCCGGCTCAACTACTCCTCGCACGTGTCGGGTATGTCGCCGTAACGTCGTGCCGGATACGCGCGATGACATGGAGGAGTTGCGCAGCTCTCTCATTGTGATCACCGGTTCCGCGTTGAGCGGTGGGGAAGGAGAACGCTGTGCGTAAGTCCAGGATCGAGATGTCCGTCGGTGCGGTGGTGACCGTGGCGGTGGCGGCTGCGTGGTCGTTGGTGGGTGTGCCTGCCGCGCACGCCACGACGACCTGTGACGGAATGGCCGCGACCATCGTCGGCTCCGCGAGCGGCGAGACCCTCACCGGCACGAACGGTGACGACGTGATCGTCGGCTTGGGCGGGGACGACACCATCGTCGGGCTGGCCGGCAACGACCGCGTGTGTGCCGGGGACGGCGACGACACCGTCTACGGCGAGTTCGTCGTGGTGCCCGACGTCCTCCCGGGTCTGCCCGGCCCCGGCCCTCTGGAGAACCTCTCCGACCGGGTGTTCGGCGAGGCCGGTGACGACGTGCTGATCGGCAACTCCGGGACCGGGGTCATCAGTGTCTCGGCGGCCTACGTCGCCGACAACGACCACATCGACGGCGGCCCGGGATCGGACGTCATCTCCGGCGGGTTCCTCGACGTGACGATCACGGCCGTCTCCGGCGGGATCGTCGGACTCAACGACACCCTGATCGGTGGCGACGACCCGGACACCATCTACGGCTACGGCAGGACCATCACCGTGGGGACGGGCGCGGGTCTGGCCGGAGCGGTGTTGATCGGCAACCTCAACGACACCATCTCCGGCGGCGGGGGTGGTGACACGATCTACGGCGACGCGCAGACCGCGAACCTCGGCGTCAGCGCACCCGTGACGGCCGAGACCTCCAACGACACCATCACCGGCGGCGACGGCGACGACACCATCTACGGCGACTACGAGACCCTGAACTCCTCCTCGGGCGCCAAGGCGGTCACCAGCGGCCACCGCGACACCATCGACGCCGGACCGGGTGACGACGTGGTCCACGGCGACGCCGAGAACGGCAACGCCAACTTCATCAGCCTCGTCGTCGGCAACATCGACAACATCGACGGCGGGACCGGCACCGACACCGCCGACGCCGGTCCGAGCCTCGACACCTGCACCAACGTCGAGAACGAGGCCAACTGCGAACTGTGACCACGACGGACACCGCGGCGGCGAGCAGCGGTCGCCGCCGCGGTCGCCGCCGGATGGGCGGGGAAGGTCAAGGCCGTAGACACAACCCGCTCCACCGAAGTCCCCGTCCACGTGTCGTTGGTGTCGTCAGCGGCCACGCCGTATCCGACACCGGATCAACCCGCACTCCGCGGGAACACGCCCACTGAGGATTGACCCAGCCCTCCGGGACGACCCGGAGGGACCAACCGGAAGCACTCGATCCGGGTATGTCGGCGCCTGCGCCGACTGCCGGAGAATCAAATGATGTCTCGAAAAGCTGACGCGCACGATCTACCCAGCCTCATCGTCGTGGGTGCCGGCATGTCCGGGTTGGCCGCCGCGCGGGCGCTGCGCGGACTCGGTCACGACGTGGTGGTGCTGGAGGCGCGTGACCGTGTCGGCGGCCGGATCCGGACCGACGAGCACGGGGTCGACCTGGGCGCGCACTGGATCCACGGCACGGACGGCAACCCGATCGCCGAACTGGTCGAGGACCTGGGCATCCCCTACAGCTACGTGGGCGGCGACAGCGCCTACACCGGGGGCTTCGACAGCCTGGACCTGTTCGGCGCGGATCGCCGCCTGGCCACCCACCGCCACAAGAGCCGCACCTTGCAATTGGCGGACGACGTGCTGCACGAGCTCGAGCAGCGGGCCGCGGTCGCGCGCAAGGAGCAGCACCCCGACATCTCGCTCGGCGAGGCCCTGCGCCGGATCCTCACCGAGCGCCGGCTGTCCTCCGAGGACGAGCAGGCGGTCCGCTACCACCTCAACGTGCTGCTGCGCGAGGACGTCGCCGAGGACCCGGACAGGCTGTCCCTGCAGTTCTGGGAGGACGGCTACCTGGTCTACGGCTACGGCGACAGCGTCCTGCACCAGGGCTACCAGTCGGTGGTCGACGCCTTGGCCGATGGCTTGGACATCAGGCTCGGTCACGTGGTCACGCGGATCGACACCGGTGCCGGTCCGGTGCGGGTCACCACCGACCGGGGTGACTTCGAGGCGGACAGGGTGCTGGTGACCGTGCCGCTCGGCGTGCTCAAGGCCGGGGTCGTGCGCTTCGAGCCTCCGTTGCCCGAGGCGAAGCGGTCGGCGATCGCCCGGCTGGGTTTCGGCACCCTCAACAAGATCGCCCTGCACTACCGCGAGCCCTTCTGGCCGCGGGACCAGTACGTGTTCGGCTACCTGTGCCGTGACACCGATCGCTACCCCACGGTCGTCATCAGCATGTGGAAGTCCCACGGCAAGCCGGTCTTGGTGCTGCTGCTGGGTGCTTCGCTCGGCCGTGAGGCGGAGACCTGGTCCGATCGGGACGCCGCCGTCTACGCCGGCACCATCGTCGAGGACCTGTTCGGCGCCGATGCGCCCGCGCCCGAGCACATCTCGCGCACCGCGTGGTCGTCCGACCCGTTCGCCCGGGGCTCGTACACCTGCATCGGTGTCGGCTCCTCGTCGAAGGACATCGGCACGCTGGCCGAGCCGGTCGGCGATCGGTTGTTCTTCGCCGGCGAGGGCACCAATCCCTACCACTGGGGCTGCGTGCACAGCGCCTACGAGTCCGGTCTGCGGGAAGCCGCGCGGATCAGCGGGGACCCGACCCTCTACACCGCGCCGAGCGCCGGGACCCTTCGCCGCCAGTCGCGCAACACCGACCGCGTGCTGCGCTTCGCACGGTTGCGGATGACGCACATCGATGAGCGTGATCTGGCCGAGCGGGTGGCGTGCCTGCGCGAGGGAGTCGACCCGTACGGGGTGCGGCTGTTCGCCTCACTGGCGGCCTCCGAGTTGGAGACCCTCGCCTCGATGTTCGACGAGATCCCGTTCGCCGCGGGTGATGTCATCTGCCGCGAGGACGATGCCGCGCACGGGGTGTTCATCGTGGCCGGCGGTGAGGTGGAGGTCGACTTCGGTGGGATCTACGAACGCGCGGTCGTGGGCCGCGGAGCTGTGCTCGGCCACTACGACCTGTTCTTCAACGCCCGCACCACGTCGATGACGGCGCTCGGTGACGACGTGGTCCTGTTCTACCTGGACCACTACCGGTACCAGAGCTTCCTGCAAGCCTTCCCCGAGGTGCTGATGCTGATGATGTCGGACCTGGTCACGCGATGGGAGCAACTGGAGGGCACGCTCGGCTCCACGACCCTGCCCGCTCCCGGGCAGAAGACCGGAGCGGCCCAGGTCGCGTTCGACGGTGGGTGATCGGTGGCCGACCTCCGGTGACGCGCAAGGGGTACCGCTGAACCAGTTGTCGTTCGCGGCCGCGACGACTGGGGGAGGGGGCGTTGCGGGCCCTGGCCTGTGGTGGGCGGCTACGTGCCGGTACTGGTCGTTCAGGGCCGCCGTGGACGTCCCGCATTCTCGGGTGGCGTTTGTGGACTTCCGGTGTGCGGCACGGCCGTGCGCGACATGAGTCCCTGAGCGTCTGCGCGTCGTCGGGACGGCGCTTGTCCTGCTGCAACACGAGATCACTGGACGGCCCGCTCAACGACAGTTGACCAAGTGATGCCACCGCACGGTTACTGGGAAGACTCGGTTCCTCGTCGTGCGTCCATGGGGTCTTCGGATCGGAAGGTGGTGTGCCGACGGCCTGGCGGCTCCGGTCCGGTCCGGTAGAGGGGTCGGCGGGGCAGAAATTGTGGCTGTGGGCCGGAAGTGACCGTAGAAATGGGGTGTCGTCACCTGACGGGACCACTGATCACACCGTCGGTGTCGTGACACGACTTTTCGTGTCACACCGCTGGAGGCTTGGCCGGAATCCCTGCGGGGGCAATGATCCCTGTTACGTTTCCATGATGGGGGCAATGCCTTCTGCTTGTCGAATCGACGGGTGATCCGCCGCCTTGGCGGGACGACGGCCGGGTGGACTCGCGATTCACCCTCCGGTTTGCGGCGACACGTAGATGCCCCTCCACAGGGAGGGTCGATGTACACGATTGTCCGTTCTTTTGACGCGCTCGGACGTAGAACGGTCGCCGGTGCTGCCGTGGGAGGCAGCGGCAACGCCGGAGGTCCGGGTGGAGTGGCCGGCGGATCCCTGCCGGCCGTGTGTCCCGCCGACACGGGTCGGGGCGGTGACAGAGCCAACGGCGGATCCTTCCAGGGATTCCCGGCAACCCCGGCTGTGTCGTCCTGACCTACTGGTCCGCTCAGCTTCCACGCTCGTGGGAACGGTCCGCAAGTGGTCCGTCGAACCGGTCCGCAGTCAGTGCTCGCTACCGGGTCCGAACTCCCGGGCACAGTGCCAGGACGTATCTGATGAGGGGAACCCATGTCCTATTCCAATACGCGGCGACGCTCGTTGCTGCGCCGATCCGTGGCGGCGGCCACCGCCACGCTGGCGGTATGGGCCACGACGGTCGCGATCAGCGCGGCACCACAGGCAGGGGCCCAGGTCGAGCCCGGTGACGTCGAGGTCACCCTCGGCCCCGGCGCGAGCACCACGGTGGCCAAGACGGTCACCACCCCGGCGGTCCCGCCCAACCCCGACCTGGTGTTCCTGGCCGACACCACGGGGAGCATGGGCGGCGCCATCGCCGACGTCCGGAACAACGCCGGTGCCGTGACCAACGCGGTGCTCGACGCCCAACCGACGGCGCGGTTCGCGGTCTCGGAGTACCGCGACGCCGGGGACCCGTTCGCCTTCCGGGTCAACCAGAACCTCACCGCCGACGCCACGGCCGTGCAGAACGGGATCAACGCCTGGGTCGCGAGCGGCGGCGGCGACTTCCCCGAAGCCGCGATCAACGCCCTGTTCGAGATCGGCAGCGGAGCCATCGCGTTCCGCCCCGACGGCACCCGGATCGTGGCGTGGTTCGGCGACGCGCCCTCCCACGACCCCAGCCTGGGCCACACCCTGGCCGACGCCATCGCCGCGCTGCAGGCCGCCGACATCCGCGTCATCGCGGTCAACATGGGACCGTCCGGCGGCGGACTGGACGCCGGAGGGCAGGCCGGCGCGATCGTCGACGCCACCGGGGGCGTGCTGCTCAACAACGTCCCGGCCAACCAGGTGGCGCAGGCCATCATCGACGGCATCCAGGCCGTCCAGGTCACCGTCACACCCGCGATCACCGCGTGCGACCCGCAGCTGACGATCGGTTTCGCGCCCGCGAGCCGCACCGTGGACAGCGGCGACGTCGCCGAGTTCACCGAGACCATCACGGTCGACCCCGGCACCCCGGCCGGCACCTACCACTGCACGGTCGACTTCCTGGTCGACGGCACCTCGCGCGGCTTCATCGAGCAGAACACCGTGCACGTGCCCGGCCTGTCGATCAACGACGTCACCGTCGATGAGGGCAACGCGGGCACGACACCCGCCACCTTCACCGTCAGCCTCGACCGGCCGAGCCCGAACCCGGTCACGGTCGACTTCACCACTGCCGACGCCACCGCCGTGGCGCCCGGGGACTACGCGGCTACCGCCGGCACGGTGACCTTCGCGCCGGGCGAGACTTCCAAGCTGGTGATCGTTCCCGTGGTCGGCGACACGGTGGACGAGCTGAACGAGACGTTCACCGTGACGCTGGCCGCGGCCGGCGGCGCGGCGATCACCGACGCGGTCGGTGTCGGCACGATCGTCGACGACGACCGTGACGGCGTGTTCTCCTGCCGGGCGAGTGCGCTGAACGTGGTCGGTATCGAGCCTGTGGTGGCGAACCCGGCCGACGTGCCCTGCGTGGACGACAGCGAGACGCTGGCGCAGGTCGGTCTGAACGCCGGGGCGCTGGCGGTCAACGCCAAGGTGCTGTCCGCCACCACCGACCAGACACCGGACGACCTCACCTCGGCACCTCCGGCCGCGGGCGACAACGCCACCGCGAACGCCAAGGTCGACACCACCACCATCAGCACCCTCGGCCTGATCATCGAGCTGGGCGTGATCAAGTCCGAGGCCGCGGTCGAGTGCGCGCCCAGTGGCACCGGGTTGGCTCCGCGGTTCTCGGGTAGTTCGACGATCGCCTCCCTCAAGATCAACGGTGTGCCGACGACCGTCGGGTCCGCGCCGCTGACCATCCCGCTGGTGATCGGCTCGCTGAAGCTCAACAGCACCGAGACCACGGCGACATCGGTGACCCAACGGGCCGTGGTGCTGGACACCTTGCTCGCCGACGTGGTCATCGGTGAAGCACACGCCGACATCCACGGCACGGGGGTCCACCCCAACGGGAACCCCTGCACCAGCTGACCTCCGGCCGGCGAGCCTGTCCACGTCGCACGAGGGAGGGCCGCCGCACCCGGCACGGGGACGGCGGCCCTCGCTAACCTGGACGACTGGGTTCCATGCGTCCGAACGGTCCACCGGCGTGCCGTGGCGGTGTCGGGACGTGTGCGTCACCTCGACGGGTGGTCGGTGTGCAACGGCGGTGTGAACTTCGCCGCGTGTGGCCGGTGGATGTGGGCATGGTGGTGGTCGAGCACCTGCCGACCACTCCCGGAGGACCGAACGATGTCCCGTTTCACCGGCCGCGGGGCCGCGATGACCGCCTTGGCCGCCGCCGCCGCGCTGGTCGCTTCGGCGACGGCCGCCACGGCGAAGACCGAACCGTACGAGTACCTGATCGTCCCGGTGCACAGCCAGAAGTGCGTCGACGTCCTGGACGCGAACCCCGGCGACGACGCCGACATCGTCCAGTGGACCTGTGACGGCCGGGTGAGCCAGCGCTTCTCCGCCGCCTCCTCCGGCAACGGCTCGTGGTCGTTCTGGTCCCAGGCGACCGACAAGTGCCTCCAGGCGGCGCCTGCCGCCCAGGAGGGCGGTGACGTCGTCCAGCGCGCCTGCGACGGCGACCCCGCCCAGCAGTGGCGGGTCGAAGGCCAAGCCGAGTACGGGTACCAGCTCGTCTCCGACCACACCGGACAGTGCCTGGAGGTGGAGTACGCCTCCCTGGACGACGGCGCGGAGATCCGCCAGTACCCCTGCCACGGTCAGGACAACCAGCGCTTCTCGTTCGACGGCGTCGCCGCGTAGCGTGAGACGAGCAGCTTCCACCCTGCACCGACCGCCGGCGATCGGTTCAGCCGGTCCTGAACCGGCGGCTCGACGCCTCGTCGACGAGCTGGTCAAGGACGGGCGGGTGGCGCGGCCCCGGTGGCGAGCCCACGGGCGCGCTGCTGGACCACGTGGGCCGCGTCAGCATGATCGGAGACACCCCTTTCGCGTGAAGTCACTTGCGCAGTGGGCGGGAACGCTGACATGTTCGTGTGGAGTACCGGTGCCGTCGGGCGCACACCGTCCAGTCGTCCCTGCATGCGGTCGGAAGAGCTCAGTCAGTCTGCGTCCTACCCCGTAGACGGCCACCAGCGTGACTGCGCTTGTGCGGGCCTACCGCGATCGCGACCCCCGGCCACGCTCGTCCTTCTTCTCGTGGTGTCGGTCGACCACGTTGGGCGCGCAGGGCGCGCAGCAGTCGCGCACCACGCGCGGTCGGGCGTGGGATCGATTCCGGTGTCCTGAAGGATCTGCCGGCCGGGCGACCGTCGAGTTCCCTGCGGCCTGGCCCTCCGTCAGGAGGTGACCGCCACGCCTTCGGGCGACTTGCCGACGGCGAACGGGGCGGCTGGCTTGCCGTTCTTTGCGTTGATCACGGACACGGTGCCCGACCCCGTGTTGGTGATGTAGACGAAGCTGTCGTCGGGCGCAGCCCCGGAGCCCTCGGGCATGCGCTGGACCTTGACGACCTCGATGGGCTTGCCGGTGGGCCCGAGGACGCTGACCGTGTTGGAGCCGGTGTTGGCGACGTGCACCCGGCCTCCCGGGGTGACCGAGATTCCGAGGGGCGCGTCGCCGACCTTGGTGGTGGTGCTCGGGCGGTTGCCGTCCGTCTCGATGACGGTGACCGTGTCGCTGCCGGTGTTGGCCACGTACAGGCGCTTGCCGTCCCGGCTGATGGCGATGCCCGCCGGGAAGACGCCGACCGGGATGGTGCCGACGACCGTCTGCGAGCCGGTGTCGATGACCGTGACGCTGTCGGCGCCGTTGTTGGTCACGTACACCCGGGAGCCGTCCGGGCTGGCCACCGCGCTGTGCGGGAACCGGCCGACGGGGATGCTCTTCACCGGCGCGTTCGTCGCGGTGTCGACAACCGTGACGTCGTCGCGGCCGAAGTTGGTGACGTAGGCGTGGGCGGGTGTGGCGGCGACGCCGAAGGGGTTGGGGCCCACGGGCACGGTGGCGATGACCGCGAGGGTCCGGGTGTCGATCACCGAGACGGTGTTCGAGGACTCGTTGGTGACGTAGACGCGGTGCCCGGCCGGGTGCGCGCCGACACCCGCGGGGTAGTCGCCGACACCCACCGTGGCCGTCACCTTGCCCAGCCGGGTGTCGTACACGGTGACGTTGTCCGAGCCGCTGTTGGCCACGAACACCTGAATTCGGGTCGGCCACCGCGGTGAGGCGTCGAAACCGGTGCCGGCCACTACGGCGAGCACCGCGACGGTCACCCCCAACCGGGGAAAGCGACTCGTTCGGGTAATGAATCGAGAAGACGCTGCGTAAAAACGCGCGCGTACCGAATAAACGGACATGAGCTCCCCGTATCGATCCTGGAGACACGCGGGCCTTCGCTGGTCCTGCGCCTGCCGTCAGGCTAACGGCCTAGTGGCGGACAGTGCCTCTCCAGTCCCTGCTTGACCCCGATTTGGGCGAGCGGCTACGCGCGGCGTCTACACCATAGGAATGACGGGGTCAGCGCTAAACTTTTATCTCGTGGTATTGAGTCGAAAGTGATCATCTTGCGGCGCCGAGGATGCCGAGCACCTCGCCAGTGCCGACCCGGAGGCTCAGGTCGTCGACCGCGACCGTGTCGCCGTACCGTTTGTGGAGGTTCTCGGCCACGATCGCGACCGTCGTGCTGCTCATGGGCCGGAACGCCAGGTGGCGCGGTCGGCGGTGCGCCTGTGCCGATGGTCAGGAAGCCACACCATGACTTTCGGCACCGGCGAGGTGGTGCGCCGAAACTTGAGGTGTCATGCGTCGAGTAGGGCCGGAGGTGTGGTCCGGGCCGGCGATGCTCGTCGTGTCGGTCGCGGTCGGCGGGCCGGTCCTGTTCGGAGCCGCCGAGCCGACGACCGCCCGAGGTGGCGCGGCACCGCGGGCAGGAGCAGGCGCGGACGCACGTCGACCGGGCGAACCAGGTCGCCAGGGACCTGCTGGCCGACGTGCGCGAGTTGCGCGAGCGCGGCATCGAGGTCCCGGTGCTCGTCCTGACGACCTTCGACGACGACTCGCTCGTGCTCGACGCGCTGCACGCCGGGGCGCGCGGGTACCTGCTCAAGGACGTGACGTTCGAACAGTTGACCCGCGCGGTGCACACCCTGGCCGGCGGCGGGACCCTGATCGCCCCGTCCGTCACCGACCGGCTGCTGCGGGCGATCCGCTCCGGCCTGTCGCCGGTCGCGACTGGTGCCGTGCCCGTGAAGGACCTCACCGAGCGCGAGCGTGAGGTGCTGCGGCTGGTGGCCGAGGGCTACAACAACCGCGAGATCTCCGCGGCCCTGTTGCTCGCCGAAGTCACGGTGAAGAACCACGTCTCGACCATCCTGCTCGAACTCGGCGCCAGGGACCGGACCAACGCGGTCCTGCGGGCACTGCACGAGGGGATCCTGCTTCGCCGCAGCACAGGCCGCGCTGCGTGCCGGAGCGGCGGCCGACCTGCCGGCGTGCCTGCGCGCGACCCCGTCCGACCACGGGCCGAGCTGCTTCACGGCAGGCGCGGGCTTGGCCGGTGTCGGTGCGGTGGTGACCGCGCTGCGCCAGGCAGTCGATGATCTCCCGTTCGCGTCGTTGGCTGACGCACTCGACCTGGCGGAAGATGCCCAGGCGTCCATGGCGCAGGTCGCTGCGGGTAGCGCGCGGACGGACTCTTTCAGGTCACCGCCCGGTACGGCACCGTGCCCACCGCCAGCACGTTGCCCTCGCAGATGTAGGCGTCGGGGGCGTTGAGGGGGTTGGCCGGATCGGCAGGGTCGAGGAACGGCCGCCAGTCCGGGGCGGGGCCGGCCGCGGTGGCCTGGGCGGCCAGTCGGGCGCACGACCCGCCGTAGAACGCGCTCTCCGCCGGGGTGAAGGGCGCGTAGTGCTCGGACAGGGCGGTGTGCTGGCGCACGTCGGCCAGGCCGGCCTCCGCGAGGTGGCGGTACAGATCCCTGGCGCGCAGCAGCTGCCGGGCGTAGCCGGAGGTCCTGGCCGCCTCCCGGAAGAAGTCGGTGAACAGGAAGGGCGGTCCGGGTCGGGCGGTGACCGCGGTGGCGTCCAGGTCCTTGACCGCCACCAGCCCGCCGGGACGCACCACGCGGCGCAGTTCCGCCAGGGCGCGGCGGAGCTGGTCGTCGTCGAGGTACTGCGTGGTGTTGGCGCACCAGGCGGCGTCGAAGGCGTCGTCGGGGTAGGGCAGGTCCGTCAGGTCGCCCTGCCGCACCTCGACCGGGCACGGCAGGTCCGCGGCGAGGGCACGGGCCTGTTCGGCGTTCTCGGGCGCGAGGTCCACCGCGGACAGCGCGCCGCCACCGCCCACCAGGTCCGCGAGGTGGGGCAGGAATCGCCCGGTCCCGCAGCCCGCGTCGAGCACGCGCCAGCCGGGGCGGACGCCGACGCGGGCCAGCAGGCCCAGGTAGGTGGTGGCGCACGCCTCGAAGTGGGCGCCGACGATGTCGGCCCGGGTGAAGGCGAGCCCGGTGGAGGTGGTGAACCCCCAGTCGGCGTGGTCGGTCGCGGTCAGCATGCGGGCTCCCGTTCAACGTCGGCGAGCAGCGATTCGAGGGTGTGTCGGATGGCGTCGGGGGCTTCCAGGGGCAACAGGTGACCGGCGTCGGGCACGATCCGCAGCCGCCCGTGCGGCAGGGATCCCGCCGCGCGCCGGGCGTCGTCAGCGGACACCAGTTCGTCCTCCGCGCCCACCAGCACGACGGCGGGGCTGGCGAACCCGGCGAGGACATCGTGGGCCGCCTCGCGGTCGGCGACGGCGCGCTGGACCCAGGCGACGTCCCCGGCCCGCACGGCGTGCGCGACGTCTTCGACGTGCCGGAGCAGTTCCGGTCTGCGCCGCCTGGTGCCCGCGCCGAGCAGCTTCGGCGCGGTGGCCGCGGTCAACACGCGCGCCGACGCCGGGTCGGCGATCCGGTTCGCGAACGCGAGCCGCTGTGCGCGGGTCGCCGGGTCGTCCGCGTCCGCCCTGGTCCCGAGCAGCGCGAGCGCGCCCACCAGCCCGGGGCGATGGCGCACCAGCGCCATCGCCACGTAACCGCCGAGGGAGCAGCCCGCCAGCACGACGCGCCGGAAGCCGGATGCGTCGAGGACGTCGGCCAGCGCGGCGGCGAGCCCGGCGACGGACGGCGGGCCCGGCACCCGGTCCGCGAGCCGGTACAGGTTCGGGGCCAGCACCGGATGCCCGGACTCGGCCAGTGCCCGTTCCTGCCCGGCCCACATGCCCTCGTCTGCCGCGAGGGCGTGCAGCAGCACGACGGGGGCGCTCATGCGACTCCCAGGAGCGCGCCGGCCGCCTCGCAGGCGGCGACGAAGTCGGTCACCCGCTGCGCCGCGCCGGGCAGGTGGGTCAGTTGCACGGACGCGGGTGGCAGGTCGGTCACCGGCACGACCCGCACGGTGGGCGGCGCGATGTCGGCGATGGACAGCACGGTGAGGTGGACGGCGGTGCCGGAGGCGATCAGCCGCATCATCCCCGCCACCGTGGTCAGCTCGACCCCGCGGCGGAGCGGCCTGCCTCCCGGCGTGGTGGGCGGGACGATCTGGTCCCACGCCTCGACGGGCATGTCACCGGGCCGGTGGAAGAGGAGGTGGTCGGCCACCTCTTCCACCGACACCTCCGCGCGGTCGGCCAGCGGGTGCCCGACCCCCACGACCACCGCCCGCGGGTCCACCGCGACCGGCGCGCTGTAGTGCAGGTCGGGTTCCCGCTGGTCGAACTTGGTGATCATGACGTCCACCCGGCCCGTCCTCAGCGGCGTGAACGGGTCGCGCACGTCGTACTCGACCAGCTCCACCTCGTCGGCGGCCAGACCGGCCGCGGTGGCGAGCGCCAGGGGCGACCTCCGCGAGCCGTGGTAGCCGAACCTCAACTCAGGCACGTTCCCCCTCCTCGGTCAGGCCCATCACGGCGCGCAGCCGTCCGGGGCAGACCGGGTCGATGTCGACCCGCAGGGCGTCGAACGGTCCGGGCACGCCCACCAGCCGGGGCACGCGGCGCACCACGAGCCGATCACCGGGCGACACGATCCCGTCGAGCACGGCCTCCACCAGCAGGTGGTTCATGTGCACCATGAACCGCTCCACGGTGGTGCCCGAGCCGGCCAGGTACAGCACCCGGCGCGCGCGCCGGCCACCGCCGCCGCCCGGCAGGTCGATCAGGACGTCCCCGGAGGGCGCGACCTCGCGCGAACCGCTGAAGGTCCGCAGCAGCCGCCGCAGCGGCGCGTGGACCGGTCCGGGGGCCGGCGCGGTCCACGCCGTCGAGCCGATGTCGTCGACGTGGGCGAAGGCGAACCTGTCCACGAGGTTCACCGGGTTTCCCGCCAGGAAGACGGTCCTGGTGAACGAGCGACGCCACTTCGCGGCCCGCTCCGGGTCCAGGCCGGCGGCGAAGGCGACCGTGCCGCGCGTCCACGACACCAGGTCGAAGCGGCGCACGACCGCCACCACGGTGGTGCCGTCCTCGGCGACGCACGCCTCGACACCGGCCAGCCCGTCCACCGTGGACAGGTCGTGGAGCCGCGCCAGGTCCGGTCGGGCCGTGGCGATGCGCTGGGCGACGTGGTCGCGCAGCACCTGCTGGGTGATGGTCACGTGTAGACCTCCTCCAGCAGTTCGCGCGCGGGCGCGCCGCGGCGTCGGTTGAGCAGGCTGCTGGTGAGCCGGTACGGATCGACGTGCAGGTGGCCGCCCTTCGCGCCGCGGTGGGCCGCGAGCGCGGCCGACACCTCGCCAGGGCCGACGTCGTCCGCCGAGTCGAGCAGCCGCGCGGCCTTGGCCAAGGAGCGGTCGAGCAGGTCGTGCCGGATCGAGTCGTGGTCGCCGGGACCGAGAACGGCGATGAAGTAGAGCCGCATGCCCAGCCGGAGCACCGCCGGGTCGTACCGGTCGCCGAACTCGGCCAGCAGTGCGCCCGCGCCGTGCCCTCGCCAGCCGCCGTGCCGGGCCGAGGCGATGCGCCCGTCGATGGGGACCCGCCCCAGCGACACCCGGTGCACGGCGGGGCCGAGCCGGGACAGGACGCGTTGCAGCAGCAGGTAGTCCGGTTCGAGCTCCCGGTCGTGGAGCAGCACGACCTCGTCGTGGTCGGGTGCCAGGGGCATCAGGTCGCGCAGCGCGCACGCCAGGTAGTTGGGCCTGCCGTCCGCGGCGACGATCTGCCGCAGCGGAATGCCGTCCCGGGTGGCGTCGAGGTAGACCGGGCCGCCGTCCGCGCGCAGGTCCAGGCACATGCCCAGGGAGTGGAGGCGGTCCACGGCCTCGTCGAGGCCCAGACCCGGCGGCTGGTGCGCGGTCAGCCCCGGGTCGTGCAGGCCGAGGCGGCGGTACTGCCCGGCCCACGCGTCGAGCAGGCGTGCGCTGGCGGGGTGCACCCAGCCGTGTTGTTCGATCGCTTCCAGGTAGGGGGCGCACGCCGCGAAGGGCGCGCGTTCGCCCGACGCGCGCCAGCGCCGGTACAGCTCGCCGACGGCGTCCTCCGACATGCCGGAGTAGTCGGTGTCGCCGAGGGTCCGGTCGAGGTACTCCCAGAAGCCGAGGGTCTGCTCGCAGGGGTCGAACGCGGTGCGGTTGCTGCGGTAGGTCACGTCGGCGAGCCGCCGCGTGGCGCGGTAGGCGACGTCGGTCCAGAACAGGCCCTTGAGGTGGCTCGGCGTCAGCGGCTTGGTGGGGGTGATCGTGACGGGTGCGAGCAGCACCCTGCGTCGAGTGGACCCGGTGGCGGCGCGGTCGCGGCGGACCGCGGCGGTGGACCGCTCAGCGCGGTGCGCTTCCAGCGTAAGCATCTTCCCTCCCCGGTAACCGAGTGGTGGCCAGCAGCTGTGCCCGGTCCGGCGTGCGGTGCGGCGGCGCGGGCGGGTCGGCGGTGGCCCGGCGCACCCGCGCCGCGAACACCTCGTCGGCGAACACCTCGTCCGGTGTGCGGAGCCCCATCAGCACGCGCGTGACGCCGCGCCAGACGACCGGGTCCCGCGACGCCGCGACGGCGGCCGAGCGGAGCGGGGTGGTCGGTGTCCGCGGCACGGGCTCGCCGGCCAGGGCGGCCTGCCAGCGGGCGATGCGGACCTCACTCTCTTCCTCCGCCTGGAGGTACCACGGCAGGAGGAGCCGCTCGGCGGCGCGGGCCGCGTCCAGGTCCAGGTCACGTCCCGCCCGCGGGTGTTCGCGCAGCAGCGCGGGCAGTTCGGCGGCGCGGGCGAGCGCCAACGACATGCCGCGCCCGAACAGCGGGTCGGTGACGCACGCGGCGTCGCCCACCGGCACGAGCCCCGACGGCGCCGACGGCGGCGCGACGGCCAGGGTGCGCAGGGCGTTCGGCGGACAAGTGATCGTCCGCACTCCGGAGATCGGCGTGGCGCGCCCCGCCACCACCCAGTCCGCCACCCAGGGGGTGACGCGTGCTACCGCGTCGAACGCGTCGGGATCGCCCAGGCGGCGCAGCTCGGCGTCCTGGGGCAGGACGCCGAACGCGATCGAGAACGTGCCGTTGTCGCCGGGGTGCAGTACGCCCGCGAAGTGGTCGGCCAGCACGCCCGCGGCGTTGCCGCGGTTGAGAAAACCGCTCGGCCCCCGGTAGAAGCGGGTGTGGGCGCGGGTCGCGGTGGGCGAGGTCAGGTCTGCGGGCAGCACGACGCCGAGCCGCTCCAGCCACCGCCTGCCCAGGGCGCGCCTGCCGGTGGCGTCGACGACCAGGTCCGCGGGCAGCGTCCCCTGGTCCGTGGTCACGCCCTGCACCCGGTCGCCGTCGGGGCTGACGAGGAGGCCGAGAACGCGGGTCCAGTGGAGGATTCGGACGCCCAGGTGCGCTTCGACGTGCTGGTGCAGCACCACGTCGAAGGTGGTGCGCCGACACGCCAGGGCCCGCAGCTCGGTGTCGTCCGGGCGCGGCGCACCCTCGTCGGGCGGCATCGCCTCGGTGAGGTCGACCAGACGCGCCCCGGCGTCGAGCAGGTCGGCGAGCAGCGCGGGCGCGTGGTCCTCCAGCACCGCCACGCCCAACGACGTCAGCGTGTGCGAGTGCCCGGTCTGCGGCGCCGTGGGCCGGTGCCAGAGCCGGCCCGCCAGGTCGGGTGGTCCGGCGGGCGGCGGCGCGCCGCGTTCGACGACGACCACGCGGTGCCCGTCGTTCGCCAGCACGAGCGCCGCGGCCAGTCCCGCCACGCCGCCGCCCGCGATCACGACCTCAGCCATCGTGGTCGCCTACTTCCTGACGCCGTGCACGAAGAACACCCGGCGCACGTCCCGGACCTCGCGCGGCGGCACCGGGTCGGGCCAGCGGCCGTAGTCGGCCTCGGGGTCGCCCGGCTGCACGGCCACGGCGTCGATGCCGTGGCGGGCGAACAGCGCCTCGGGCTCGTCGGAGCCGAACAGCCAGGGGCAGCCCCAGCCCGCGAACACGTCGAGCAGGCCGCGCATGGTCGGCAGGGTCAGCGCCGAGGCGTTGACGATGTCGGCGGCGACGAGGCTTCCCGGCGCGGTGATGTGCCGGACCCGGTCGAGCAGGCGGTGCACGTCGGCTTCGGGGATGTAGTAGAGCAGCCCTTCCAGCAGCCAGGTCGAGGGCGCGGTCGGGTCGTAGCCCGCGTCCGCGAGCGCGTCCTCCCAGTCGTCGTCCCGGAGGTCCACCGCGACCGCGGCCCGGTCCGCGGCGGGCCGCTCGCCGGCGAGCAAGGCGTCCTTGAACGCGATCACGGCCGGGCGGTCCACCTCGAAAACCCGCACCCCGTCGGGCCAGGACAGCCGGAACGGTCGCGAGTCCATGCCCGCGGGAGCCATCACGACCTGGCGCATCCCCGGCCGGGCGGCGGCTCCGACGAGGAAGTCGTCGAAGAACCGCGTCCGGATCGCGTTGTAGTCGGGTGTGCTGGGCAGCGTGCGCGGCCGGTCGGGCGGAAAGGTGACCGCGCGGAGTTCCGCCAACAGCCGCGGGCCGATCTCCCCGGCGAACGCCTCGGCGTACGGGTCGACGTAGAGGCGGTCCTCGCGGCGGCTCTCGGCGGCGCGCAGCGCGGCGGTCAGCAGGGCCGTGCGCTCGATCGAGTCGAGCAGCGCACCGGTCTCGATCATCTCACTCCTCGGGTTGGGGCCGCGTGCCGACCAACCGGTCCCACTCGCGGTCGGTTCGGCGGAACAGCCGGTCCTTGACCTGGGCGGGCCTGGTGCCCTCGGCGACGCGCGCGTGCCAGTCGTCCTGGAACGCCTTGGCGGAGATGGTGCGCAGCCGTGCCGGGGCCAAAGCGCCCTCGGCGCGGACCCGCCGGTAGCCGGGCGCCCGCGCGCCCAGCGCCGCGTCGAGCCGCCGCGCGACCCGTTCGACCTCGTCCGGGCTCCACCGGGTGAGGGGCGCGACCGCGAACTCGTAACCGGGCGTGCCGTCGGTGGTGGGCGAGACCCGGCAGGACGCGTTGCGCACCGCCAGACCCGTCTCGTCCAGCGCGGTGGACAGCGCGCCGACGACGTGGGACTCGCGCAGCCGCTCGCCGACCGCGTCGCTCGCGTCGGCCCGGCCCGCGTACTCGACGCGCGGCACGTCGCCCGGCGCGTCGACCACGCGCACCACGTCGCCGCCCGCGTAGCGGTACATGCCGCCGACGTGGCTGTAGACGACCTGGTACTCCTGCCCGACCTCCAGCTCGTGCAGCCGCAGCGTCTCCACGTCGGGGCCGATCGGCTCGTCGGCGGGCGCGAACTCGTAGAACGACGCGGTGACCACCGGGCTGCCCGCCGTCGCGTGCCGGTCCAGGGTCACCGCGGTCGGCCCCTCGGAGGCCGCGAGCGGCGCGGGCAGCACGTCGACGCCGATGCCGAACTCCTCCCGCAGGCGCGGCAGGTACAGGGAGGCGACACCGCCGGTCCAGCAGAACACCACCCGCAGGTTCGGCCAGACGTGGGCGGGGCGCACGGGGTGGAACACCCGGGCCAGCGCCTCCAGCTCGGCCGCGCGCGCCGGGTCGGGGTCGGTGATCCGTTCACCGCCCGCCGTGCCGTCCCGCACGTCCCGGACGAGACGCTCCCACCACGTCTCCAGCTGGTGGGGCAGTGCGGCGACGACGGCCGGGTTGATGCCGATGACGCAGCGCACGTCGGCCGCCACAGCGAACCGCAGCCGCAGGTACGCCTTCTCCAGGTGGTCGTCGGGCGCGACCGCCGCGGGCAGCGTCGCCCAGGCGGCCGAGGTGCCGGGCTCGGCCGCGAGGGGCTCGCCGAACGCGGCGCCGAAGTCGACCTGGCTCGCGCCCAGGTGCGGGCGGCCGTTCGCGGTGGTCCGCGGCACCGGCAGCGGGTCGTGCTTGAGGTTCAGCACGGCGTCCGCGCGGGCCAGCACGTCCGGGTGGTGCTCGGCCATCGACGCCCACGCCGCGTAGAAGAACGGGAAGAAGCTGGTGCGCATGAACCGCCGGGTGACCGGGATCTTCTTGTGCGCGCCCGTGCTGCCGCTGCTGGTGAAGTACACGACCGGGTCGTCGGCCGTCAGCACCCCGGACTCGCCCGCCGCCATGCGCTCGATCCACGGCTCCAGCGCGGCGTAGTCGTGGAGCGGGACGGCACGGCGGTACTCGTCGACGCCGCGGATCGACGCGAAGCCGAACTTGCGGCCGAACTCGGTGTCCGCGTTGAACTCCAGCAGGTCCTCCAGCACCCGCTGCTGCCAGGACCGCGCCTCGCCGAGGGAGCGCCGCAGCCGCTCGCGCTCGCTGAAGACGCGCTCGCGGTAGCCGCGGATGTGCTCGGCGCTCCAACCGCGTTCAGGCGAACCCATGGCGTACCACCTCCAGCACGCGCTCGGCGGTCGAGGCCGGGTCGGCGGGCGGCAGGACCTCGACCGGCAGGTGCGCGACCTCGTCGAGCAGCGCGGTCCGGAGGTCCGCCTGGAAGCGGGTGAAGGAGTCGCGGTCCACGTGCGCGCCGTGGAACTCCAATCCGTTGGCCCGCGCGCCCCGGCCGCTGCGCTCCCACGCCGTTCCCGGGTCCACGTCGAGCAACAGCACCTTGCGCGGTTGCGGGAACGAGCGCCACCAGGCAAACAGCGGGTCGGCTGCCGCACCGACCAGGCGGCACTTGGCGAGGATCTTGTAGTAGTAGGAGTCGACCACGACCGGCTGGTGCGGGCCGCGGTCGAGGAGCTGGTCGCGCAGGTGCACCACGGCGGTGTTCAGCAGGGCGGCCACGAAGTCGGGTGAGTGGTGCTTGCCCATCGCCGGGAGCACGTCGGTGACCAGGCTGGACTTCAGCGTCGACACGACGCCGTGCTCGGGCGCGAGGAACTCGTCGTCCACCGACAGCAGCCGCCAGTCCGGTCGCGTCGCGGCCAGCGCGCGCATCACCGTCGACTTGCCTGCGTAGTCGGGCCCGAGCAGGACGAGGAAACCGGGGTCGGCCACAACACCTCCACGTCGTCTGCGGCGCACCGCTCAGCGGTGCGGGGAAGGGGGTGTGGTCCGCGCCCGCCGCGGGTGACGGGCGCGGACCTCTCATGGCAGCGGGATCGACTGCCGGTGGCGGAACACGTTCAACGGGTCCCAGGTCGCCTTGACGCGCTGCAGCCTCGGGTAGTTGTCCTTGTAGTACAGCTGGTGCCAGGGCACGCCCGAGGTGTTGAGCGCCGGGTCGCCGATGTCGGCGTCGGCGTAGTTGACGAAGCAGCCGTCGGTGATGTCGTTGGGCACCGGGACCCCGCCGGTGTCCGCGTGCACGTCCCGGTACAGGGCGCGCACCCAGTCGATGTTGGGCTGGTCGTCGGCCTCGTCCAGCCAGAAGGTGAGGTACTGGAGCTTGAGGATCGAGTCGCGCTGCGGCACCGCCGTCGCCGACGGGGCCACCGCGTTGACCCGGCCGCCGTAGCCCGCCAGGAGCAGCAGCGACAGTGGGTTGCCGAAGTTCGGGTCGGTGAGGTGGCGGTGCAGCGTGGCGATCTGGGCGTCGGTGAACCCACGCCGCAGGTACGCCGACTTGTCCTTGAACCGCTGCGTGGCGTCCAGGCCGGCGAAGCCCGGCCACGTGCACACCGCGTGCAACCACGGCAGGCGCCTGCGTTCGTTGACCCGCATGGTGGGACCGCCCGGGACGTCACCCACCCCGCGGTTGATCTCGGTGAGGAACGCGCTGAGCAGTTCGTCCGCGCGCGGGTTGTCGGCATCCACCTGGGCCACCAGCAGGTTGCTGCCCTGGGACTTGTGGAACAGCTTGAGCTGGCTGAACAGCCCGGTGTACGGCGAGTCCGGCGCGGAGTTGCGCTCGTGCCAGGTGCAGAAGTTGCGGACCAGCCGGGCGAAGGTCCGCTCGGTGAAGTCCGCCCACGGCCAGGTCACGTTGAGCACGATCAGGTTGGACGGCGGGCGCGGCAGCAGTTCGGCCGGGTTCGTCGAGCCCGTGCCCGGCGAGCGCATGAGGTACCGGGTGACGATGCCGAAGTTGCCGCCGCCACCACCGGTGTGCGCCCACCACAACTCGCGGTTGGGGTCGTTGGGCTCCCTGGTCGCGAGGACCTTGCGCACCTTGCGGTCGCGGTCGACGACCACGACCTCCACGCCGTAGAGGTGGTCGACGGTGAGGCCGTGCATCCGGGACAGGGCGCCGTAGCCACCGCCGACGATGTGCCCACCGGCTCCCACCGACGGGCATGAACCACCGGGGATGGTGACGCCCCACTGCTTGAACAGCGTCTCGTAGACCTCGGCGAGGGTGGCGCCCGCCTCGATGGAGAACGCACGCGCCCGCGCGTCGTAGCCGACCCGGTTCATGCAGGACAGGTCGATGATGACGCGGTTCTCGGGATCGGTGACGAACCCCTCGTAGCAGTGGCCCCCGCTGCGCACGGCGAAGCGGGTGTTCGAATCGACCGCCGACCGCACCGCCTTGACGACGGCGTCGGCGTTGTCGACCAGCTGGACGTAGTCCGGTTGGCCGACCCAGCGTAAGTTCGCGCCCCGAACCAGGTCCGGGTACCGGGCGTCGGCCGCCGTGACGGCGACCGACGCCGCGCTCATCCCCGGGGCGGCGGGTGAGGGATGGGCGACTGCGGCTGGGCTGCCGGCCGGCAGCAGGGACACAGCACCTGCAGCGGCGGCTCCGCCCAAGAAGGACCGGCGGGACAGGTTGGACATGTGCGACCTCGGGTGGTTTTCTCTCGTGTTCAACCCGGCCACAGCGGGGCCGGGCGATGCGGAACGACCGTCCTGACAGGACGGTCCTCAGCACTTCTCCAGCACGGCGCAGGTCCAGGTGAACCCCGCGCCGACACCGACGAGCAGCACCCGCTGACCGGGTGCGAGCAGGTCGTCGGTGAGCACCTTGGCCAGGGCGGCGAACTGGTCGCCGGAGCCGAGGTGCCCCGTTTCCAAGCCCCAGTCCCCCAGCGTGCGCTCCAGGGGCACGCCGATCGGTTCCAGGCACTGGCGCGTGAGCAGTCCTGCGCCGAAGAACGGGACGGCGACCAGGGCCATCTCGTCTACATCGGACCCGGCCTCGGCCAGGCACCGCTTCACCGCCGTCATCATGCCGGCCGCGTTGCGCGCGCCGACCTCGCCGACGGGCATCGTCGTGAGGAACTGCTCCTTCCTGGCCAGGAGGTCGACGGTCCTGGCCTCCTCGAAACCCTCGGCGAACCCGGTGCCGCGGTGCAGACCCTCCAGCTCTGGCGCCGCGTACGCCGCGGTGGCCACGAGGCGGAGCGGTCCGGGCCGCCTGTTCAGCACCACGGCGGTGCCTCCGTCGGCGAAGACCAGGCCCTTGTCGGTGCGCCACCGGTCGAAGCCGCGGTCACCGAAGCGGTCGCCGGTGGTGAGCAGGGCGGCGCCGAAGTCGGGCCGCGCGGTCAGCAGGCCCGCGGCGACGTCCAGCGCGCACATGCCGCCGTTGGACATCTGCCGCAGCTCGAACGCGACGGTCTCGCCGTGGCCCAGCACCTGGTGCTGGACGAACGCCGCCGTGTTCCAGAACTCGGTGCCCTGGAAGTAGCAGTCGGCGTGGATCAGCAGACCGATGCCCGCGGCCGGCACCGACGACCGCGCCAGCGCGGCGCGGGCCGCGGCGACGGCCAGTTCGGGTGCCGCGGCCTTGTCGCTCACCGCGACCGAGCGCATCCGGCTGCGCGCCGCCTCCTCCGCGTCGTACTCGCCCGCGGCGACGGCCTCCGCGACCGGGAGGAGCCTGGGCAGCTCGACCGCCGCCGCGTCGACGAAGATGTCGTGCCAGATCATGGTTTCCCCCTCTCACCCGTCGCGCACGGGTCAGTCGACGCGCCACTCCGGTGCCGGACCGAACCTGCGCGCGGTGGTGTGGCGCTCGTACGGCATGCCGGGCGGCATGTTCAACACCTCCATCTGGAAGCCGTCGGGCGCCTTGAAGTAGACCCAGCGGTCGCCGTCGATGGGGCCGCCGTCGTCGATGAGCTGGACCTCGCCCAGCACCCGCACGCCCGGCACCGTGCGCAGGTACGCGGCGGCGGCCTCGGGGTCCTCCACGTGGAACGCCAGGTGGTGCCCGCCGACATCGCTGTTGCGGGGGCGCTCGGTGCGCCCGGAGGTGCACCGGCGCAGCTCGACGTTGGTCACCGGGCCCAGCCGCAGCACCGCGGCGTCGTCGGTGCGGTGGAGCACGGCCGCGCCGATCACGTCGACGTGGAACTCGACGGCGGCGTCGAGGTCGGCCACGGTGTAGCCGACCTGGCTGACGCCGAGCAGCCCCGGCAGGACGGCCTGCGGCACGCGGTACCCCGCCGGGTCGGGCCGGAACAGCCGGGGGCCGCCCTCGTGCTCGAACGGCAGCTCCGCGGGGACCTGCCGCAGTCGGAGCGCCATGCCCCAGGGGGTGCGGATCTCGAACCAGCGCACCCCCGCCGTGGGGCCGTCCGCCTCGGTGGTGATCGCGGTCGGGGCGAATCCGGCCAGAGCGGTGTGCGCGGCCTCGACGTCGACCACGTCGAGCACCAGCTCGTGGCCGCCGACGTCGCCGTCCGCGGGGCGCTCGGTGCGCTGGTCCGGTGAGGTGTACTGGAACAGCTCGAGGTTCGTCACCGGACCCAGGCGCAGCAGGCAGATGCGGGTGCTGGCCCGCGGGTGCACGTCCAGTTGGACGGTCATCCAGTCGGAGTCGGGCTCCTCGACCGGGCCCAGGTGGTAGAGCACCTCGGCGCCCAGCACCTCGGTGCAGAACTCCACCGCCTGCGCCAGGTCCGGGACGGTGTACGCGAGGTGGTCGACGTTGCGGATGGTGGGGATGCGGGACCGCCCGGCGGTGGCCCGGATCGCGGCCTGGGTCATCGATCTCCTCCTGCCGTGTGCTGGTTTCGTCTGGTTCGTCGCGGTGGGTCGGTCAGAGCTGTCCGGCGCGGGCGGCGTTGGCCATCGCGGCGGTGAGCCCGAGGCCGCCGTCGATGACCACCGAACTGCCGGTGGTGTAGGCGGCCTCGGGCGACGCCAGGTGCACCACCAGCGCGGCGACCTCGCTGCTGCGGGCCGGGCGGCCCACCGGGATGGCGGGCCTGCCGATCCGCGCCGCGTCGACGCCCTCGGGCACGCCGTTCATCGGCGTCGCGGTCTCGCCGGGCGCGACGGCGTTGACGGTGATCCCGTGTTCGGCCAGCTCCAGCGCCATCACCTTGGTCAGCGCACCCAGTCCGCCCTTGCTGGTGCAGTAGGCGCTGCCGCCGACGATCGGGTAGTGCTCGTGGCAGCTGGTGATGTTGATGATCCGGCCGGCACGGCCTTGGGAGATCATCCGCTTGGCCGCCGCGCGGGCCAGCACGAATGGGCTGGTGAGGTTGACCGTGATGACCCGGTGCCAGTCCTCGTCGGTCTCCTCGACCGCCAGTGCCCGCCGGTTCACGCCGGCGTTGTTGACCAGCACGTCGATCCCGCCGAAGGACTCCGCGGCCCGGTCCATCGCCTCGGCCGCGCGGCCGGGGTCGGTCAGGTCCAGGGCCACCGTCTCCGTGCGCACGCCGTGGTCGGCGGTGATGCGGCCGGCGCGCTCCTTGGCCGCGGCCTCGTTGCGGCCGTAGCCGAGCAGCACGTCGTACCCCGCCGCGCCGAGCGCGGACGCGATCTCGGCGCCGATGCCGGAGCTGGCACCGGTGACGACGGCGATGGGTGCGGACATCTGCGTTGCCTCCTCGTGTTCGTCGGTGTGGCATCCGTTGTGGCCCCGGCGCCGGGGATCGCGCCGGGCCCAGGTGCTGTCAGGGGGCCAGCACGACCTTCGGCGCCATCCGCGGCCCGTGCTCCAGGACGGCGAACGCCTCGGTCACCCGGTCGAGCGGGATCGGGGGGTTGGTCATGCCCGCCGCGGTGAGCGCGCCGCCCGCGAACAGCGACAGCGCGCGGTCGTAGTGGTCGAGGCCGTGGCGCACGCCGTGGACGCTGACGCCGCGCAGCACCAGGTCGCAGGCGTCGATGGGACCGACGGACCTGGACGGCACGCCGATGGCGCTCACCCGGCCGCCCACGGCGGCCAGTTCCAGCGCCTCCAGGAACGCCACGTCGGCGCCGGACGCCTCGACCACGACGTCGTACGCGCCACGCGGGGCCTCGCCGGGCCCGTAGCCGCGACGGGTGCCGAACGACGCGGCCGCGGCCAGGCCCGCCTCGTCCACGCCGACCACGTCGACCGATCCGCTGAGCCGGACCGCCAGCTGGACGGCCAGCAGACCGATCGTGCCGGTGCCCAGCACGAGCACCCGGTCGCCGGGGCCGCAGCGGACCGACTCCAAGCCACCGATCACGGTGACGGCGGGTTCGACGAGCGCCGCCTCCGCGTCGGAGACCCCGCTCGGCACGACGCTGAGTGCGTGCACCGGCATCCGCACGTACTGCGCCGCCGCGCCCTGCTGGCCGTACAGCCCGACCTCGACCAGCCGTGAGCAGTTGTTGCGCCGGCCCGACTGGCAGGACCGGCAGAGCCCGCAGGAGATCATGGTGTGGCCCACGACGCGGTCACCGACCGCCACGTGCCCCCGGGCGTCGGGATCGACGGCAACGACCTCGCCGACCCACTCGTGCCCGAACACGTGCGGCCAACCGGTGCGGCCATCGCGGACGTAGGCGGCGGTGCCGTGCAGCAGCTCCAGATCGGTGCCGCAGAGGCCGACCAGGCGCGGCGCCACCAGCGCCGTGCCCGGGACGGGTGCGGGCACGGGCAGCTCGATGACGGCCACGGCGCCGACGCCGCGCAGCACGGCCGCTCGCATGGTCCCGGTCGGCCAGCCCGGCAGCCGGGCGGTGGAGCCGGGCAGTTCCGAAACGGACACAGCTCTCTCCTCGGGGAAACGGGTTACCGGTGGGCTTCGACCAGTTCCGGGACGCGCGGCGGCAGGGCGGAGCTGACGCGCAGCGGCATGGTGCGCAGGCTGATCAGCTCGACGCCCTCGGGCCCGGCCACCAGCCGGGCCGTCTCGTCGGGACCGAGCAGGACGGCGTGCCCCGGCCGCACGGGCAGGGCGCGCTCACCCACGACGACCTCGCCGCCACCCGCCACGACGTACAGCGCCTCCTCCACGACGTCGTCCGCGTGGTGCGGCAGGGAGTCGTGGGGCGCGACCCGCAGGTGGTCGACGATCTCGGTCTCGCTGTGCAGCATCCCGCGCCGGGCCAGGCATCGCCACGTCGAGTGCGGCGGCCCGTCGGGCGTCCGCAGCACGGCGGGCGAGTCGGTGTGGTTGACGATCACGGCCGACCGCCACGCGGTGCGGGCACGTCGAGTTCGGCGTGGAAGTAGCGCAGTCCTTCCGCGCCGGCCTCCACCCGCACACCGGTGCCCAGCGGCAGGGTGATCGACACACCGGGCGCCAAGGGCACCTCGCCCCCGCCGCCCGTGGCCGTGCCGGAGCCGGCGAGCACGAACAGGGTGTGCTCGACCCCGTCGGCGCTGACGGTGGTCGTGGCGCCCGGCTCGCTGTCCCGCACGGCGAGCCTGCGCAACGGTCCGGTGAAGACCGACCGGGTGTCGACCGGTCCCTCGTTCAGGTCGTGAACCTCCGCGTTCACTCCGCCTCCCCTCGACTTCGCGGTTCCCGTGGCGGTGAAAGGGCCCTGCCCGCGCTGCACGGCGGTGGTCGCCGGAGCGAGGACCTCGATGGTGATCCAGTCCAAGTCGTCGTCGCCGGTGTTGCGCAGCCCGTGCACGGTGCCCAGGCCGGTGAGGACCACCGAGCCCGCCCGGACCTCGTGCGGCTCGCCGTCGAGCAGCATCTCGCCCTCGCCGGTGACGATGAAGTAGACCTCCTCGGTGCGGGTGTGCCGGTGCTCGCCGGACATCCCGCCCGCGGGGACCCGCGCCAGCTCGACCGCCTCCCACTCGCCGCGCAGGTCCCGGCGGGAGGCCAGGCACTTCCAGTGGCTGAGCCCTTCCGCGCCGTGCACTCCCCGGATGTCGGTCACCCCGCGCACGTCAGCGACCGGCACGGGGGCCTGGTGCGCCCGCTCAGACACCGTCGAACGCCTTGGTCCGACCAAGTTCGCGCTGCTCGGCGACGGCGTCGGCGAGCTCGTCACGGGTGACGTCGTTGACGAACACCACGTCACCGATGCCCACCGGGAGCGGCAGGCGCTGCATGCCGTCGCGGTGGCGCACGGTGTTCTCCAGCGCCTTGGCCAGCAGCTCGGGTTCCAGCAGCGGGTCCCAGCTGGGCAGGCCGATGCGGTGCATCACGTCGAAGACGCGGTCGCGGTCGATCTCGCCGACCAAGCCCCGGCGGTGGGCGATCACCGTCGTGAGCGCCATGTCGACGCACACCGCCTCGCCGTGCAGCAGCTCCGGCAGCGCACGCATCTCGATCGTCGGGCTGAACGTGTGCCCGTAGTCGACGCAGCGCTCCAGCTTGGTCTCCCACAGGTTCGGCTGGAGCTCCTCCAGCATGCCGTGGATGGCCCGGCGCAGGACCACGCCCGCGACCTGGTCGCCGACGGCGGTGGTGCCCTGGAACTTCTCGTCCACCAGCAGCTCGCCGTGCGATTCCAGCAGGGTGAACAGCTCGGCATCCTTGATCAGGGCGATCTTGAGGATCTCAGCGAGGCCATTGCCGATGTGCCTGCTGTCCACGGTGGCCAGGAATGAGCGGTCCAACAGGGTCAGGTTGGCGGGGAAGTAAGTGCCCAGCCGGTTCTTGTGGCCGTTGAAGTTGACCCCGGTCTTGGCGCCGACGCCCGCGTCCACCAGACCGATGAGCGTGGTGGGGACCCGGATGAAGGGCGTGCCCCTGCGGTAGAGGCTGCCGACCAGGCCCACGATGTCCATCAGCACGCCGCCACCGATGGCGATGATCGGCTCACGGCGGCGGTCGATGCCGAACTCGTCGATCTCGGCGACGATCCGGGCCGCGGTCCCGAAGTCCTTGGTGGTCTCGTTGGCCGCTATCACGCACAGCCGGGTCTCCACGCCGTGGTACTCGAAGTACTCGCGGATGCGGTCGCCGTGCAGCAGGTCGACGTTGGCGTCGAGGACGACGAACCGCCGCGTCCGCGTGCCGGGTGCGGACGTGCCGCCCGCGTCGATGAGGTCGCGCTTGCCCGGGTTGAAGAGGTCGTCGCAGAAGCGCACCTCGTACTGGACGGGCTTCTGAGCGGTCACCACCCAGGAGTCGACCTGCTTGCTGAACACGAACAGCCCTGCACCGGCACCCGCCGGTAAGTTCTTCTCGGTGGGGGAGCCCACAGCCGACGTCACGAACATGGTTCCTCCATGCGGTCGAGGGAATTCCGCCAAAAATCAGAGGCGACACTGCCCGGAAAGAATGAGCGCGAGATTGAGAGTTGGGCCGGGTCGGGATTCACCCGGTGAGCTACCGGCACTCTGGCCAACCTCTCGGCGAGATCGATTCTAAGCAGGCTGCCGAGAGCCGCACAACGAATTCGATGCATCGTTCCATGGTGATCGCCATCACTGTGTGGCAATTCAAATGTGCCTGATTGAGGGCATGCGAAAACGGTGGTGGATGGCCTGGGCCATCCACCACCTCACTCGAACGAACTCAGCCCACCATTGATTCGTGCTGTTCCCGGACGGAGTGCGCGGCCCGGCGGTCGAACCGGAATTCCCTGATGGCGACGGCCACGGCCACGGCGCTCAGGCACGCTCCAGCCACCACGACCGCCCGC
The DNA here is from genome assembly GCF_052936305.1 of Saccharothrix isguenensis. Taxonomy (NCBI): domain Bacteria; kingdom Bacillati; phylum Actinomycetota; class Actinomycetes; order Pseudonocardiales; family Pseudonocardiaceae; genus Saccharothrix; species Saccharothrix isguenensis. The sequence goes on along the minus strand of NZ_CP193626.1, from coordinate 4,627,818 downwards.
AGCCCGAGCCCGGCGTCGATGACCCTGCCACCGAACCACGCGCCCGTCGCGATACCGATGTTGAACGCGGAGATGTTCAACGCCAGCGCCAGCGTCGGTGCGCCATCCTTCACCGAAGCCAGGATGCGGCCCTGCAACAGCGGTATGAGCGCGAAATAGGTAACCCCGAACAGAACCAGTGCGATGGTCACCGGTAGCTGCCCGTCGGCCACCGCGGCAATGCCGAGCAACACCAGGGTCATTGCACCCAGGGTTGCGACCAGAGCGGGCATCAGGGCATGTTCCGGGAACCTCCCCGCGATCGCGTTGCCCAGGATCGAGCCGATCCCGAACACCAGCAGCAGCGGGGTCACCCATTCGGAGTCGAACCCGCTGACGGTCAACAACAGCGGTGCGATGAAGGTGTAGGCGGTGAACGCGCCGGCACTGGCCAGCACGGTCATCGCCACGGCGAGCAGCACCCGTGGGCGGCGCAGCACCCGCACTTCGCCCGCCACCGAACCCGCAGGGGCCTGCGGCGGCTCGGGGACTGACACCGCCACCAGGGCCGCCGCGACGACCGAGACCAGCAGCACGGCCCAGAACGTGGCCCGCCAGCCCCACTGCTGGCCGATCAGCGTGCCGACCGGGACGCCGAGCACCGTGGCGAGGTTGAGGCCGAGGGCCACCTTCGCCACGGCCGACGCCTGGCGCCCCGGGCCGACCACGCTGCTGGCGATGACGATGCTCACGGCGAACAACGTGCAGTGCGCGAGGGCGGAGACGATCCGCCCCGCCATCAGCACGCCGTACCCCGGCGCCAGCGCCGCCAGGAGGTTGCCCGCCACGAAGGCCGCCATCAGCCACAGCACCAGCCGTTTGGCGGGGACCTTCCTGGTCACGATCGTCAGCACGGGACCGAGGACCACGACGGTCGCGGCGTAGCCGGAGAACAGCAGGCCCACCGAGGGCAGGGACACGCCCAGGTCGGTGGAGATCTCCGGCAGGATGCCCGCGACAGCTGATTCCGCGGTACCCACGCTGAGCACGCACAGCATCAATGCGAACAAGGACAAGGGCACGATCGTCTCCGCTATTCGCGCAGGGTTGTGGGGGTGATCAGCCCTCGGCGGGGTCCAGCAGCAGCTTGCCGCGGCTGCCGCCCGCCGCCAGGCGCCGGTGGGCTTCCGGTGCGTCGGCGAAGCCGAGCACCGTGCCGGCGCGCAGGGCGAGCACACCCTTGTCCACGAGGGATGCCAGGTGCGCCAACTGGTCGCCGTCCTGCTCCACGAACGACATCCGGACCTCGACGCCGCGCTCGGCGACCGGTGCCGCCGTGGGCACGATGGACACCGCGACGCCGCCGTCGCGCACGCCGGTGATCGCCTCGGGCAGCCCCGCTGCGTCGAGCAGGCCGTCGGCGACACCCGGTGGGATCACCTCTCCGGCCACCAGCACCGTGGTGGCGCCAGCCTCGCGGATGGCGTCCACGTCGGACACGCGGCCCAAGCCGATCACCTCAAGACCGCGGTGCACGGCCAGTTGCACGGCCAACGAGCCCACCGCGCCGGCCGCGCCCGCCACCAGCACGCGGGCGCCCGGCTCCAGGTCCAGCACGTCCAGGGCCTGGTCCGCGGTCAGCCCTGCCAGCGGCAGGGCGGCCGCGTCCCGCAACGGCACCGACGTGGGCGCCGGCGCGGCGAGCGCCGCGTCCAGCGCCACGAACTCGGCGTAGGTGCCCACACCTGTGGCCATCTGCGCCGACATCGCGATCACCGGGTCGCCCACCGCGAACCGGGTCACGTCCGGCGCCACCTCCACCACCGTTCCGGCGAGGTCCCAGCCCAGGATCATCGGGAAACCCGCGGAGACGTTGGCCGCGTGGGCGCCGGAGCGCACTTGCAGGTCGACCGGGTTCACCGCCGCGGCGGCGGTGCGCACCAGGATCTGCCCGTCCGCGGGACGCGGCTCGGGCAACTCCTCAACGGTGAGCAAGTGCGGATCGCCATATTCACGCAGCACGATCGCACGCATGGCTTGCTTCTCCTCTTCGTCGGAAGGGGTATCAGGCGGAGAGCGCGGAGCCGACTCCCTTGGCGGCGCCGATGCGTTCCACCAGCACCTCGGGCGCCTGCATGTGGGCGACGTGGTGCTGGCCGGGCAGCACTACCAGCTCGGCGTTGCCGACGCGCTCGGCGACCAGCCGCGACGTCGGCCCGAAGCTCAGCGGCTCGCGGTCGCTCAGCTCGCCGAGCAGCACCGTGGTCGGCACGGTGATCCTGTCGAGCACGGTCGGGTCGAAGTCGAAGCGGTTGAGCGCCGCCAGCTCGAGGTGGGTCGTCTCGACCAGCTCCAGCATGGCCGCCCAGTCGTCGGGCGCCCCGGTGCGGAACGCCTCGATGTTCTCCGGTGCCTCGCCGACGACCTCGGCGAGGACCACGCGGAACGCCTCGTCGCGGTCACCGCGGGCGAGCGCGTCGGAGACCCGCCCGAGAGTCGCCTCGCCGGCGGTCTTGTCGAGCGGCAGGGTCGGGTCGTACAGGACCAAGGCCCCCAGGTCGTCGCGCTCGGCCGCCGTCAACAGGGCGATCGCTCCGCCGTAGCTGTGGCCGATGAGGACGGCGCCGGGTCCGGCGAAGTCGAGCACCCGGTTCAGGTCGGCGACCTCGGTTCCCAGGTCGTAGTCGTCGCCCAGCGTGCAGCTGGGGGTGCGGCCACGCCGGTTGGCCACCAGGGTCCGCCCCGGAAGCGCGCTCGCCACCGCCGCCCAGTGGCCGGCGACGGTCTGCACGCCGTGGGAGATCACGCTGACAGGGCCCTCGCCGTGGCTGTCGTAGGCCAGGGAGGTTTCGGGGATGATTGGTGCGTTCACAGCACGGGACACTAAGGGTTAACATCAGTGTCAAGGTCAAGTGACGACATCCGGAGGACGTTCACATGTTGATCGGTGAGCTCGCCGAGCGGACCGGTGTCAACAGCCGATTACTCCGCTACTACGAACAGCAAGGTCTCCTTTCGGCGGAGCGGAGCGAGAACGGTTACCGCCACTACCAGGAGTCCGACATCGACACGGTGAAGCGCATCAGGGCTCTCCTGGGCGCGGGCCTGTCCTTGAAAACGGTTCGCGATCTGATGCCCTGCACGCTCGACGCGACTCCGCGGGTGCTGCCCTGCTCCAACCTGGTGGCAACCCTGATGAAGGAGGTCCAGCGGCTGGACGAGTCGCTGAACCAGATCACGCGGTCCCGGCGTGTGATCCTGGACATCCTGGCCCGGTCCGGCGTGGTCGCGGAGGACGGCGAACAACTGCAAGCGGCCAGCTGAACCTAACCGACGCATAAACGGACGAACCTCCCATCCGACACGCCGTCGAATGCTGTGCTCACCGGAAATACCGTCGACGACCGCCGAACCGGGTGAGTCCTGCTTGATCGGTGATTCGTTGTCACAGTGGCTGAGCGGTCGTGCGTTGGCGATGTCCTGGCAATACCGGTGTGTTGTGAAAGTGCCGGCGACCTCTGTTCCACGCAGGGCGTGGAACAGAGGTCGCCGGTTCCAGATGAGAGTGGGGTCGAGGAATGCGCGACGACAGGGCCGAGTACCTGTTCCCGAGCTTGAGTAGGTGAAGCCCTTCGGCGCGCGGACGAGGGACCTCCTGGTAGATCGGACGTTGTCGGAGTCGGGTTCGATGTTGCCCGATCCGGTGTGCTCAGCCGGTCGGGTGGGGCGGTGGGAGGAGCACCGCCGGGGAGTGATCGCGGACCGTCCACCGTGGCCGTGGCGGCGCCGTCGGCGGCGGTCGTGAACTCCCAGTCGCGGGGCGCCGCGGAGACCGCGCCGGCCGGGCCCCGCGGGACTGGACCGCGGAAGGAGGTCGCGGGCCGCAAGTGCCACATCGTCGCGGATGGTCATGGCGCAAGGCCCTCCGCCCGCTGGCGAGATCCTCAACGCCCCGACCTGCCGTACTTCACCGTGCCGCCCGGTCGCGGGGAACGGCGCGTCGCGCAACCCAGGCGGCACAGGCGCTGGTTTGTTCAACGTCACTGTGCCGCCTGGACCGAGACCGCTGGAAGCGGCCCTACCGCCGTGCGATCGCTCGTTGCGGCACTACGCCAGTTACCCGGGTCGTGCGGGAACTACACCGCACAGGTGCGGCTTTGGGCTGCCGTTACGCGCCGGTCACCGGATCATGCGCATGAAGGCGGTCACGGTGGTGCCGCAGGCGGCGGTGTGGGTGCGTACGAGGTCGGTGAGTGGGTTGACCAGCAGGAGCCCTCGGCCCTCGAACTGTCCCGGGTCCGGTGATCTGCGACCGGCCAGAGGGTCAGGGGTCCTTCGTCCTCGACCGCGCAGATCAGGTGTTCCTCGTCGCGCCGGATCCGCACTCGGCATCCCGCGCCGTTGTGCCGGAGGCTGGTGGTCACCAACTCGGTGGCGATGAGTTCGAGGTCGGCCGTCCGCTCGGCGGCCAGTCGTGCATGTCGCGCCTGGTCGACGACGAGTCGGCGGACGTCGCGGATGTCTGCCGTGGTCTTGACGACCAGGTCAGTGGCGTCCGGGGCGGTTCGCAGTGGTCGGTTGTAGCGATCGACCACGGCGTGGGGTCGTAGTGGTCGAGTCACCCCCGGAGAAGGGTGGGCCTCCGCCGTGGTGACGCTCACGATCCGGATGTTCGCGGCGTGATCGTGTGCCGATCACCCGAAGGGGCGAGCCGTGTCCGTCCGGGTGGTCGACCGCCGGACCGCTTGGGGCGATCGGGTGGAGTACCTGCGGCCGTGCGGGTGTGGATGCCCGGCACCGGCTAATGCGCATCACGCGGTGACGAAGGAACTGGTGTCCGACATCGCACTGAACGAGGGAGTCCACTGGTGCCCAAGTCCCCATCGAGCCGGTTCCGGCGCAGAGCGCTGTCCGCGATCACCGCGGTCCTGCTGGCCGTGCCGCTCACGACCGCCTTGGCCGCCGTCCACCCCGCCGCAGCGGCACCCGGCGTGCCGCAGGAGCCGGTGGTGGTGTTCGCCGAGGACTTCGAGACCGGCCAGGACGCGACCTCCGTGCTGCTCACCGATTACACGGGCGCACCACCGATCGGTCAGACCTACGACGCCGACCCCGCTTGGTTGACCGCGTGCAACGGCTGGCTCGCCTCGCGGCAGCAGTCGGCCACGCCACCGCCCGGCAGCGGGTGCAGCGTCGGCAACTGGCAGTCGGTCAAGGACATGGCCGCGGTCCTGGGCCAGTGGTCGGGCGGCAACCTCGACACCAACCACGCCGTGACCGCCTACACCGCCGGCAACCCGGGCGCGGACAAGGTCCAGTTGCGCACCGAACAGCCCATCCCGCTCACCTCCTCCGACCGGTTCCTCACCTTCTCCGTGGACGCGGCCGAGCAGAACTGCTTCGCCAACCATGCCCTGTTCGAGTTCTACCTCCTCGACGGCGCGACAGCGGTGCCCACCTTCACCAGCCCGATCGAGCCCTGTGCCGACGCCACGACCGTCATCGCCGGCACCTCCGTGGGAACCTTCACCAGCGACCGGCCCGTGCTGTTCGGCGGCTCTTCCCTGGGACTGCAACTGGTCAACGCCCAGGGCAGCGGAACCGGCAACGACGCGGCCTTCGACAACATCCGCGTCCTGGACGTCACGCCGAAGCTGGACGTCGGCTACAGCGCGCCCCCGGCCCAGACCGGCCAGACGGCCACCCTGACCTTCACCGTCACCAACACCACCGACCTCCTGGTCAAGGACGGCTGGTCGTTCACCGCGAACCTCCCGGCCGGGCTGACCGCCATCGCCCAGCCCACCACCGACTGCACCGACGCGACCGCCTCCACCGCCGCCGGCGCGGTGACCGCCACCGGTGCGCTGGCCACCGGCCAGGTCTCGTGCACCATCACGCTCGTGGTCACCGCGGCCGTCCCCGGCACTTACACCACCTGCGCCGGTGACCTCACCGCCCGGGTCGGGCTCGACGCGCCGGGGTGCGCCTCGATCCGGTTCATCGCGCCGGTGCTGGTGTTCGACGCCCACGCCCACGGCGGCAAACTGACCGCCCCGCTGATCGGCGTCGGCCCACTCGCGCCCTCCGACCTGAACTGCACCACCCAGCCCGACGTCAACCAGGACCAGCTCCTCGGCGCCGACCTCCCCGGGATCGGCTCGCTGGGGGTCATCGACACCGAGGCTATCGGCGTGATCGACAGCGACGGTGAACGCGCCGCCACGGCGAGTGCCCGCACCGCGGGCGTCTCCCTGCTGGGCGGACTGATCACCGCCGACGAGATCCGCGCCACCGCCGTCGCCGACGAGGACGGCACCGGCGCGGTCACCACCGCCGGTTCCGTCGAGCTGGTCAACCTCAAGGTCAACGGCGTTCCGGTCGTCAACCCCGCGGTCGACCTCGCCATCACCATCCCGCTGGTGGCCACCGTCGTGGTCAACGAGCAGAGGTCGCTCGCGGGCGGTGCCGGCATCGCCGTCAACGCCCTGCGCGTCCGCCTGCTCAGCGGCGTGGAACTCGTCATCAGCCACGCCAGGGTCACCCTGACCCGCCCCGGCGCCCCCTGCCCGGCGAGCTGATCACGCGCGACGTCGGCGCGGCTCGCACCACCGGGCCGCGCCGACGTCGCGCGACCAGTTCCGGTCAAGGCGGCGCTCACAGTCGTAGCAGTCACCGATCGACCCCATCGACGGTAGAAGCCCGATCTCGGTCTGGAGGCGGCGAAGAACGATTCCGCGACCGCGTTATCGGAGCACGATCCGGTCCGTCCCCGCGGACGGTGTGCTTGTCGCAAATGCCGCTCAGCAGTTGCCGTCGGCGGTTGCGAGCAGTGGACGCGTGATTCTGGCCAGCTCGTCGGCGGCCGAGTAGTTCAACGCGTGGCCGGCGCCGGGCACCTCGACCAGCCGTCCGTGCGGCAGCAGCGCCGCCACCTCCGCGGCCCACTCAGCGGACACGATCGGATCGCGGCTGCCGCGCGCGACGACGGCCGGGGTGTGGACGTGGTGGAGCTTGTGCTCGATGGGGTCGTCGACCAGGTGCCGGAACGTCAGGGCGAACCTGCGCGGGCCGCAGGTCAGGTAGTCGCGGGCGATCACCAGGCTCAGCGTCGGCCGTTCCCGTGGGATGTCGGCCAGCAGCCGCCCGAGCTGCCGCGCGGCCGAGCGGGCGTGCCGGTCCATCGTGGGGCTGATGAGGACGACCGGGCCGAGGAGGTCGGGGGAGTGCACGGCCAGGTCCACGACGACCTGGCAGCCGCCGGAGTTGGCCACGAACAGCGAGCCGCCTCGTCCGGTGGCCCGCAGCCAGTCGGCCAGCGCCAGCGACAGACCCCGCACGTCCAGCGGCTCGCGCGGCCCGGGGGAGCGGCCGAAGCCCGGCAGGTCGACCGCGGCCACCCGTGCGTCGGGTGCCAGGAGTCGTGCCAGTGGCAGGAAGTAGCGGTGGGAGCAGCCCAAGCCGGGCACGCACACCACGTCCTGCGCACCGGCCGGCCCGAGCACCCCGGCGTGCATCCGCGTGCCGCCGGCGAAGCTGGACTCGGGGGTGAACCCGTTGTTCCGATGCCGGCTCACCGCGTGAATCGGCACCCTGCCCACGGGCGGCCTGCCGTGACAAGAACCCCGGTTCGCATGCCGACGACATACCCACGCCGACCCCGCCGAACCCTCACAGGCGGTCGCCACCATCACAGCGGATGTGGACCACTGTGACGAGATCGGTGGACGGGTGGCGGTGCAAGCAGGACCGCAGCCCTTCTCCTGATCATCCGCCTGGGCGAGCGCGCCGGGGATCCGACCGGCAGGTGAGGTGATCGCCTGGGCTCCCGCTCACTCGGCTGGGCCGGGGTACTCCTGGGCCGCGTGCTCGCGAGACGAATGGTTCGCGCTGTCGTGGGTAGCCGTGAACGGACCACGACTCGCTTCGCGACCTCGATCAGGAGGAGCACAAGGATGGCTCAGCACGTGCGCGATCTGATGACTACCAGCCCGGTGACCCTGGCGCCGGACACACCGGTCCGGGAGGCTGCGCAGGCGATGCGCGACCAGGGCATCGGTGACATCCTCGTGGTCGACGGCGACCAGGTGCGCGGCATCGTCACCGACCGGGACATCGTCGTCCGCGGCCTGGCCGACCGGGACGACCTGTCCGCCTGCCGGCTGAGCGATGTGTGCAGCGACCAACTGGTCACCGCGACCCCGGACGAAGACGTCGACATCGTCGTGACACGCATGCGGGAGAACGCCGTCCGCCGCATCCCGGTCGTCGAGGACGGTCGACCGGTCGGCGTGCTGTCCCTGGGGGACGCCGCCATCGAGAAGGACTCGCTCTCCGGGTTGGCCGACATCAGCGCTGCCCGCAGCAATACCTGATCCGGCACGCTCGACGCCACGGTGGGTTCCGGTGTGCAGCCCACCCGCCGTCGACGGTTCCGACCACTGGACGGAGGAGGTGCGTGATCAGTGCGGGGAGAACGTCGCGTGGGCCAGTTCGCTGGCTCGCGGGGCGATCGCCTCGATCAGAAAGTGCTGGATGGCGTTGAGCACCATCGTGTCGTTGGACGCGGACCACGTCTCGGCCGACCAGTGGTCGAGGCGGTGTCCGCGTGACACGAGCACGCTCCTGGCCTGAGCGAGTGCGCACAGCCACTGCTCGACACCCTTTGACCGCGGTCCGGGTCTGCGGGGCCTCGCCGGCGGTGACATGCGGTTGTTGGACGTGGCGGGCGTCGCGCGGGTGATCGTGTCGGTCGATGACGGCGACCCGCCGCATGAGGCGAGACCCTCGCGACGACCGTGATGAACACCGGCCTGCCCTCGCTGTTCGACGCGCGGTGACCGTCCTGGCCGACGTCGGCGTGCCCCTGCCGCACGCGGAGGCACAACCCGGTCAACCCCCTATCTCAACGGCAGAGTGCTCGATGCGGGAGTGATCAAGGTGGGATGATGTCGGACCTGGATGATCCTCGCACCGAGGTCGATCGGTTGGTCGGGGAACCGGTGTTCTCGAACGACGGGCCGAGGACCGAGAGCCTGTCGGGGGTAAACGACTGTGTCCGCGACAGGTCGGAGAAGTCTCTGCGCACCGGGGACTGGGACCGCTTCGCCGGATACGCCGCACCTCCCTGGGGTGGTTGCGGTGGTCAGGCGCGGGCGTAGCGCTCCGCCAGGGTGTGCAGCAGTGGTCTGAGTTCGCTGGGCGACTCGACGGTGAAGTCCATGCCCAGCATGCCGATGTAGGCGGCGATGGTGTCCAGGGAGTCGGCGCCGGTGACGAGGACGCAGGTGGTGTCGGTGACCGTCTCGACCACGCCGACGGCCGGGTGGATCCGGTCGAGGACGGCCTGGGCCGGCGCGTCGACCCGCAGGCGTGCGTGCACCTGCCAGCCGCTGAACGCGACACGGCGCATGGTGAAGCTCGTGTAGTCCTCGTCGGGGAGGGCGCTGGGGGCGAACCGGCGGTGGGTGCGCATGCGTGGCGTGATCCAGTCAGCCCGGTAGACGTCCCACTCGCCACTGGAGGGGTCGCGGGCCACGAGGTACCAGCGTCGCTTCCAGGCGAGCAGGCGGTAGGGCTCGACGAGCAGCGAGGTGTCGCGGTAGTCGAAGCGGAACCACTCGACGTCGTGGATCGCGGTCGCGATGGTGCGCAGCACGGCGGGGTCGACCTCGGGGTCCGGGGCGTCGGTGTCGGTGTTTTCCGGCGCGTGGTCGACGACCGAGGCCAGTGCGTCCACCGTCGGCCGCAGGCGTGGCGGCAGGACCTGTTCCAGCTTGGCCAGCGCGCGGGCGCTGGAGGTCTCGATCCCGGCGATGCCGCGGCCGGCGCGCAACCCGATCGCCACGGCCACCGCCTCCTCGTCGTCCAGGAGCAGCGGGGGGAGCTTGCCGCCCGCTCCGAGCCGGTAGCCGCCCGTCGCGCCGCGGGTGGCTTGGACGGGGTAGTCGAGCGTGCGGAGGCGCTCCACGTCGTTGCGGATGGTGCGGGTCGTGACGCCCAGCCGGTCGGCGAGTTCGGTGCCGCTCCACGACGGGCGCGACTGGAACAGCGCCAGGAGCGCGAGGAGCCGCGCCGATGTGTCCGCGGTCACCGTGTCGACCTCCGTCTTATAGGAACGAACCTTTCCTATAGGAACTCTAGCGTCTGTGTCATGACGAACACGGAGATCCGCCCCTTCCGCATCGAGGTCACACAGGCCGAGCTGGACGACCTGACCGGTCGCCTCGACCGCACCCGCCTGCCGCAGCCGGCACCGGGCGACACCTGGGAGCACGGCACCCCCAACCACTACCTGCGTGAGGCCGTGGCGGCGTGGCGCGCGTTCGACTGGCGCGCCGCCGAGGAGCGCATCAACGCCCACGCGCACTTCGTCACCGAGATCGAGAACCAGCCGATCCACTTCATCCACGTCGAGTCGCCGCACGAGGGCGCGACGCCGCTGCTGCTAGCGCACACCTACCCCGGCTCGTCGGTCGACTACCTCGACATGATCGGCAGGCTCACCGACCCCGTCGCCCACGGCGGGCGCGCCGAGGACGCGTTCCACGTCGTCGTGCCGGACGCGCCCGGTTTCGGCTTCTCCAACCCGGTCACCGAATCGGGCTGGACCACCGCCCGCGTGGCCCGCGCCTACGACACCCTCATGCGCAGGCTCGGTTACCGGCGCTACGGCGTCCACGGCTCCGACCACGGCGCGATGGTCGCCCGCGAACTCGGCATCCTCGCCCCGGAGGGTTTCCTGGGGTTGCACGTGCTGCAACTGTTCTCCTTCCCGTCGGGCGACCCCGCGGAGTTCGAACGACTCGAACCGCGGGACTACGCCGGTCTGGAGCACATGCGGTGGTTCCAGAAGGTCGGCGGGTACAACACCATGAACGCCAGCAGGCCGCAGACGGTCGCGGCCGGGCTCAGCGACTCACCGATAGGGATGCTCGCCTACAGCGAGCTGTTCAACTCCTTCGGCAACGGCACGTCCCTGGTGCCGCTGGAGACCATCCTCACCGAGGTGTCGGTCAACTGGTTCGCGAACGCCGCCGCGGGCATGGCCCGGTCCTACTTCGACAACGCGGCCGCCCACGCCGACGAGCCCGTCCCGGTGAACGCCGCCCCGACCGGCGTGGCCGTGTTCGCCGACGACTTCCAGACCATCAAGGTGTTCGCGGAACGGGACAACTCCACCATCGTGCACTGGAGCCGTTTCGAGAAGGGCGGCCACTTCGCCGCACTCGAGGTCCCGGAGGTCGTGGTGGACGACATCCGGACGTTCTTCACCGCACTGCGGTGACCTCCCGGGAACGGCCTCCCGACCCCCGGTCCGCGCCAGGCGGAGCGGGGGTCGGGATTCCTGCCCCGGTCAGCTCACCGGCCGGTACCCGAGCCGCGCGTGAAACGTGTGCTCACGCCGACTCGCGTTGATTCCGGAGCGGTGGAGGAGGGCCATGGAAGGCTTCGGATCCCTTGAGCTGGGGTCGGGAGCACCACTCGTCCGGTCTGGGTCGTGGCCTGGTGGTCGGTTGTCGTAGTAGGTGCCGGGCAGTTCTCCTTGAGAGTCGTAGAGCAGGCCGAACCCGTTGTGGCGCCGGAGTCGGAGCCCAACACCGACCCCGGTCCGGAAGACCCGGAGATCCCCGAGATCACGGCGGCCCGGGCCACGACCGCCGGCTACCCGATGTACCAAATCCTGTGGCAGTGGCAGGACCGCCTCGGCACCCCGTTCGTGCTGCGCCGCGGCTACTACAACGCGGCGACCGACAAGGGGTTCGGCTTCGACAAGGTCTACTGGAAGCACAACCTCACCGAGCGGGCCGTCATGGCTACCACGAAGTGGCCGCGCGTCCGCACCCACATCGGCGGTACGACGTGGAACTACGACACCGACGTGCTGCGGGTGCGCTGCAGCGGCTGGGGCCGTGGCGTACCTGCAAGGTGGTGGAGAAGAAGGTCGTGCGCGCAGGGCACGACTTCCGCAAGAACCACGCGGGCGCCGACGCCAAGGCGTTCGGCATCGTGACCGCGTTCTGCCTCGGCACCGTCCGCTGCCCGGACTGGGTGAAGAACTCGGTCAACATCCAGCATCGACCCGATGACCACGGCTCGATACCGGCGCGAGGGCGCCCTGCTCACCGAGTTGGCCGCCCTCGTCCTGGCAGGCAGTCGGGTGGACGCGGTCGAGTTCGCCGACGGCGAGCGGCGTTGACCACCGAGGCCGGGACGGTGGCGGTGCCGGTAGCGGCAGGTATGGACGACCTGGCCCGCGCACTGGCCACGCCGCCCGTGCCGCCGTTCGCCGAACAGCCCTACCGGTTCGACCCGTGGGCGGAGCTGCTGTACGGCTGGGCAGCCATGCGATGGCCTTGGTCGACTACCGGGACACCGACCTCACCTATCGACGTGTTCACCGTGTCGGTTCCGAGGTCACCATCACCGTCCACGACCACGGCTCACATCGCGATCACCAGGTCCTGCTGTCCCTGAACGATCTGTGGCCACCCGTGGGGATGCCGTACACGATCACCGACCAGATCACCGATCACGCCACCGGCCCGGTACACGACCTGCGCCACTGAGAGGTCCTGCCCGGCGACCTCTCAGGCACGGCATTCCCGGCCTCCTCCCGACAGGGCGAGGGGCCGACACCTCCAGCGCTCTGCTGCGCGGCGAACCGCCGTTCGAGCCGTCGCACGGCGGTCAGCTGGTGCACGTCACCGCCCGCCGCCTTTCCACGCCGCGCACGCACCGCGCACTCGCTCGCCGCGCCGTCCGCAACCCGGCCGGGTCTGGCCGACCGGGACGACACGGTCCTGTTCAGCGGCTGTGAGTTCGTGCTCGTCGATCAGGCCGCCAAGGACGGTCGACAGCACGGACACGACTTGGCGTAGGTCGGCTCTATAACTTCAGTGTCGACTAGAGTTACGACTCGTCGAACCGTCCTCGTTGCCGGGCGACGAGTCGGTGCGGGCACACCTGCTCACGCAGGACCGTGCAGATCGGCTCGACCCCGGATCGCTCCCTGTGTCCATCGATGTAGGCGGTCATGTGTGCGGTCAAGCTCAACACCGTCCACCGGTCGATCCGTGCCCGCGCCGCCAGCCACGAGATCAATTGAATGGCACGGCGTACTTCGGTGCGATCGGATTGTGTCATCGGAATCGGACGGCTGACACCCGGCGGGCGCCGCGCACGGTTGACGCCTATCCGTCGTCGGCGCGGGTCGTGGCCATCGAGCAGGGCATCTCGGCCCAGACGGTCTTGCCCTCCGTGTGCGAGACGACTCCCCAGTCCTTGGACAGACGCTCCACGATGATCAAGCCGCGGCCACGGCTACCGCCCAGTCGAGACCGGCCCAGGACAAGCCTATCGGGTGACGCGTCATCGACCTCGACACGCACGACGCACGGCCCCTCCAACCGGTGCAGCCGGACGCGGCGAGGAGCATCGGCGTGGTCGAACGCGTTGCTCACCAACTCGTTCACCACCAGCACGCAGTCGTCCAGGTCGTTCTCGTCCACGTCGGCCAAGACCTGGCCGACCCAGCGGCGCACCATTCCCAATTGCGGAGACCGCGCGTCGAGATGGAGTGCGAAGCTCACCCGCCCCGCCTCCGCGGCATCACTGTCGGCCACCGCCTGAATCCCCTTCCGCCGGCAAAGCCCCGCTCACACGATCGCCTGGCTGTCGTGACGAACAATCATGGCTGACCAGCCCGTCGGCATCTACACGTGCTCGTTGCTCGGCCGTGTCGATGTGCGCGGCGAACGACTCCTCTCATGCTGGCCGACCGCCGACACGGCCGCGGTGTGAGGGAAGCGCCGAGCCGGCGCGGCAACCGCGAGCGCCACCACAGAGCCGATTCACGTGCACAGTCCGTAGCGTCTCGACGATCATCTCGTGCGTCGACAACGACTCCGGCCAGCACTGCTCGCCTGTTCCGCACAGTCCCAGGAGCGAGGTGATGGACACCGTCACCGCGCCGGTAAACGCAGGTCTCGGCCTGATCACTTGGGCGCGTGTCGCGGGATGGACGCGTGGCGATAGGGGCACGCCCCCCGGCCCCCGGTGCTTGTCTCCCCACGGGCCAGGCGGTCCATCGACCACGGTCGCCAGGGCGACAGGGGCACGCTCCCAATCCCTCGTCACGCTTGGTGAGCAGTACAAATGGTGTTGCGTCATCGGTGCTACTGGTGCTGTGCACGTGGCGAGCCGCGGCTACTGTTGCCGTTGTCGATGTGGCTTGATCGGGTTGAAGTGACAGCCCCGCCGCAAGTGGTGCACCGGGAAGACAAGGGGTTGGCGGATGAGCGAGGACCAGGCGTTCGAGGCGGTCTCGGCGCAGGCCGTCACGGTCGGCGGCGTGCCGGTGCTGCGCGTGACGGGCGAGATCGACATGGGCAGCGTGGACACGGTGCGCGCCGAACTGCTGGCCTGGTTGGAGAGCGCCTCCGACCGCGTGGTGCTTGACCTCACCGGGGTGATGTTCCTGGCCTCCAGCGGCCTGGCCCTGTTGGTCGAGGCCGCCAGGCACGCGGAACGGTGCGGCGTCCGGTTCGTCGTGGCCGCCGGTCACCGTGCCGTGCTGCGCTCGATCAAGGCCACCCAACTGGACGAGGTGTTCGACATCTATCCCGACGTCGACCAGGCTGTTGCCACCGTGTCCGCCACGGCACCGACCGAACCCGCATCCGAGAAGGTCTAACCGTCTGCATCCGGGTAGCACTGTCAGTGCCGTTTCCTGAGGGGATGCGGCGAGGGCCCCGCAGAGGTTCCGGCCAGGTGGATCCGGGGTCGTTGAACGGTCAGCGCCCGCCCTCCGGCAACGCGGTGCGGGCCGATAGCGGTACTGGCGGGCCGCACCGCCCGCCGTGTCGGTCTGGCGTTCGTCTGTGGGGCGGCGGTGGCCATGGCGGCGTTTCGGAAGACGTTCGCGATGCGGGTCCGGGACGAGTTACCGGACCTGTTGGTCGACGGGCAGTCCGCGTCGGCGTTCGGGCCGGGCAAACCTGGGATCTCCGGGGCTGTTCGCGGGTTCGTACTCGTTGATCGTGCGTCCGAGGATTGATCCGCGGGGTATTGACGTGCAGCACCGCGGCCGACCAATCGCGGTGACGGTCCCGTGAACCGCCATCCGGAATCCTGCGGCCCGAGGCGCTGTCGGTGGATGTGCCGGCTTCCTGCTGTCCAGCGGACACCGGCCGCGAGGTCGAGCACCTCGAGACGCGCGCCGGTCACCGGTTCAGGCGCAGGAAAGCGGTCACGGTCGTGCCGCAGCTGGTGGCGTGGGTCCGCACGAGGTCGGCGAGTTGGTTGACCAGCAGGAGGCCGCGGCCCCCGAGCTGCCCTGGTTCGGTTGGTCGGCGACCGGCCAGAGGGTCGGTCAGGCGTCCTTCGTCCTCGACCGCGCAGATCAGGTGTTCTTCATCGCGCCAGATCCGCACTCGGCATCCGGCGCCGGTGTGCCGGAGGCTGTTGGTCACCAATTCGGTGGCGATGAGTTCGAGGTCGGCTGTCCGCTCGGCGTCCACGTGCACTTGTCGCGCCTGGTCGGTGACGAGTCGACGGACGTCGCGGATGTCCGCGGTGGTCTCGATGACGAGGGCGGTGGCGTCGGGGGCGGTTCGCAGTGGTCGGTTGTAGCGATCGACCACGGCGTGGGGGTCGTAGTGGTCGCTGTCGCAACGCCCGGCTGCGTCCCACACCGTCGGGTGTGTGGCCAGGGCGTCGGCCAGCACGTGGTCGTCGAGGGTCCGGGTGTCGTAGGGGCAGACGATGGTGACGTCGCGTCCGGCGAAGGCCAGGTTGATCAGAGCTTCGTGCTGTGCGCAGGCGGGGTACTCGAGTTCGGTGCGGCCGGCCCAGATCGGCTCGCCGATGATGCGCACGTGCCCGGCGCGGTGGGTGTCGGCGAACCGTCGCAGGACGGTCGGGATGATCCTGCCGGGGTTGCGGCCCGCCACTTCCATGTCCAGCATCAGCACGTCGTTCGCGGCCGTGCCCAAGGCCTCGCGCAGTAGCCGCAGCCTCGCGCCGGGCACCGCCACGGCGGCGGGCTGCCCTTCGGTCAGCCCGTCGGTGATGAAGGGCACGAGTGCGCCCAGGTACTCCTCGTCGGAGTTGTAGAAGAAGGCCGGGTGCACGAACCCGCCGGGAGGAGGCGTCGAGACGGTCATGCGGCGTGCTCCACGTGCACGTTGCCCAGGTTGAGCAGGTCGACGAGGCGGGCCAAGCCAGGCCAGGAGGCGCGCAGGACGAGGGGCGCACCGAGGTGTGCCGCGTGGTCGGCCAGGCGCAGCAGGCTGTTGTGGTCGATGAAGGTCAGCCCCGTGGCGTCGAGCACCAGCTCCCCGTCCCGAAGACGCAGGTCGATGCGGTCCAACGCCTGGGTGAACAGGCCGCCCGTGTAGGAGTCCACTTCGCCGCCGAGCGCGGTGACGTGATCGTCGACCGCGTGCAGCCGGAAACCGGGCAACCGCGCATTGGTGTTCGGGTGCAGGCACGCCAGCTGGGCGAACGCCGAGTCGTCGATCTCCGCGGAGGAGTAGGCGCACATCGCGGAGAACGGGTGTTCGGCCATGTAGCGGTCCACCAGGTGCTCGTAGCGGGCGAAGGCGGCGAGCTGCTGCGAGGTGCGCACCAGGGGAGTGGCCTCGGCTGCCACCCGCAACCCCGCGTACCCGTCGCGCACGGCGGCTTCAGTGGCGGCGGCGTAGGCCCGGACCTGCGCCTCGGGCTCGACCACCGCGCCGACCGGATACATCGCTTCCAACGAGGTGACCTGGGCGGCACCTTCTCGCAGTGCCCGGTCGATGCCGTCGATCCCGCGCAGGTCGTGTACCAGGGCGTTTATGTCGCCGGAGGCCACGTAGCGGACTCGGTAGCCTCGCCGCAGGCCGTCGAGCAGGAACTCCCGCACGCGGGCGTCGAACTCCGGTACGTCGTCGTACCGCCAGCACACGTGGTCGTGTGCACCCAGCCCACGCGTGTGATCCACGAGTCCCGACCTGCGCATTCCCTCCATTCTACGCAACGCTGGTACTCGCCGGCTACACGGTGGGCGCCGTCCAGGAGAGTGCGTACGCACGGCTCAGCTCGGTCGACCTGCTCGAAGGACCCGCTGATCCGGCGCACGATGGCGTCGAGCGCCTCGGCGTCGGGCGATTCGCCGACGAAGGCATCGGCGCAGCCGGTCATCCCCTCGGTGTCGGTGTATGGGGGTGCCGGCGGAGTTGGAGTGCACCTGTCGGATCCGACGACGAGTTTCCGCTGGGCAGCATGTGCGGCTCGGTACCCCTGCCGACCCGCGGGGAGTTCGGCGAGTCGTTCCGGCGGTTCGACCTCAACGGCCTGACCGTTCATCTCGGCGGGAGCGGGGCCGCCGGGGGTGCCGGTGAACGCGGTCGTGACTGGTTCGTCCCGCACGGCCGTCCCGTCCCTTCGTAGAGCCGCCACGCGTGGAGCTTCCGCAGCGCACGAGGTGTGTCGCGACGCGGTCCTCGGTCGCAGTCCTCGGCCACCACGGGCCGACAACCGCCACGGGGTGACGGTTCGGACGGATCGCGACCGGCCGACCGCGTGCGGAGCGTGGCAGGACTGCCTCCACGACCTGCTGCTATAGGACTGTTCGCACTGCGGGCCTGCGGTGATCGTCAGTTATCCTGCATGCGTGCTCACCCACACCGATCCAGAGCGCCTGTCGGCGGTCCGCCGCTACCACATCCTGGACGCGCCCGCCGACGGCAGTTTCGACAACGTCGCCCGCGTGGCCGCGCAAGTCTTCGGCACACCGATCGCGACCGTGACGATCGTGGACGTCGATCGGGTGTGGTTCGCGGCCTGCCACGGTCTGTCAGGCGTCACCCAGATCGGTACCGAGCCCGGCCTGTGTGCCTCGGCCGTGTTGCAGGACGAGGCGTACGTGGTGAACGACGGCGCGGTCGACCCCCGCACCCTCGACCACCCGCTGGTGCGCGGCGAGCTGGGCCTGCGCTTCTACGCCGCCGCCCCGATCATCACCGGCGACGGGCACAGGCTGGGCACGGTCAACGTGATCGACCGCGAACCCCGCGAGGTCACCGATGCCCAGCTGGCGACGCTCACCGCGCTGGCCGGGATCGTCGCCGACCAGTTGGAGCTGCGCCTGGCCGCCATCCAAGCGGTGCGCGCGGAACGCGGCCTGGACGAGGTCCCCGGCGCACACGCCACCGCGTCGGCGAAGTTGGCGGGCCAACTGCGGCACCTCGCGGCCGACCACCTCGACGGTGAGCACCCCCGGACGTGCCAGCTCGGCTTGTCGAGCCCTTGCGACAACCCCGTCGAGGTCAAGGTCGCCGACCCGTGGGGCGACTCGGCGTGGGCGTGCATCCGACATGCGGAGGACGTCATCATCAACGAGCGGTCCACGTTCATCGCCGACCAGAAGCTCAACGGGCTGGCGCGCTACCTGCGGTCCGCTAAGCGCGGCACCGGCGATCCGGCGCGCACGTCCTCGCGCACGTCCTGATAGAGCTTTGCCAGGTGCTGTACCCGACTTGGTCGGGCGAAGGCTCTTGGTGCGCAGACAGGGGAACTGCTGGTGGATCGGACGGTGACCATGCGCCGTTCCACCGGGAGTTCCGTTGTTGTCGTCGGGGAAGTCCGGCTCTGCCACCCACACGGCGTGAACGTCGACACGCCGCCCGGCCGACAAGCCGAACAGCGTGTCGACCAACGTCGTGAACGTTCGTGGTCAGGGCACTAGATCACACGGCGCCGCACCCGCCACACCACCACACCGATCAGGACCGCCGCGACGGCGACGAACAGGGCCGCCTCGATGAGCTGGAACGTCCAGAACCGGTCGGCCGGGTGGTAGACCCCGTACTGCTGGGTGCCCCGCGAGTGCAGGAACTGGTTGAGGTTGGTGCCGGCCCGGTTGGCGGCGTCCTCCAGCTCGTGGTACTCGGTCCAGCTCAGCCTGCGCCCGGTGGCGTCCGCGTAGCCGTGTTCGATCATCCAGTCCGCGAAGCTGTGCACGGGCCGGTGCCCAGCCTGGTCCTCCGAGCCGCCGACGGGGACCGGCTCCATCGTGGTGAGCGGGGTGGCGTACGCGGGGCGGGCCAACAGCGCCACCGGCATCCGGGCGGCGAGGAACGCCCCGAACGCGACGCCGAACGCGGGCAGGCTGCGCCGCAGGATCGCCCCGGCGGCGGTGGCGACGCCGAACGCGAACAGCGCGTACGCCACCGGAACAATTCCTTCCACGTCGAAGGCGTCGTACTGGAACCGCCCTTCCCACGCGTCGAACGGCTGACGGAACCAGGTGAGCACCGCGGTGAACATCCCGGTGAGCGTGACGGTGACGCCGGCCAGTGCCGCGAGCTTGGCCGCCAGCCAGCGCATCCGCGGCACGGCCTGCGTCCAGGCGAGCTGCCAGGTGCCGTCCTCCAGCTCGCGCGCGAGCAGCGGCGCACCGAGGAACGCGCCGATGACGACGGGGACCAGGTAGAAGCCCGCCAGGAGGTTCTCGACGTACCCGTACTCCTCGTCGAGCCGGCGGAAGGAGGCCACGCAGTCCTCGTTGACACCGGCCCCTCCCGCACACCGGGCGGGACCGCCGGGGAACAGGTCGTGGGCCTGCGTCCCGAGCACGAGCAGGGCAATGCCGAACATGCCGACAAGCAGACCCAGGACGCAGACCTCGGTCCGGTGCTGGCGCCAGATCAACCACGTCATGCCGCGCCCCCCGACGCGACCGCGGCGCTCGGCTCGGACGGTCGGCGCAGGTACGCCAGCACCAGGTCCTCCAGCGCGACCGGCCGGGCCTGCCACCCGGGCGCGGCGGGGATCGCGCCGTCGCGTACCAGCAGGGTCGTGTGCCGGTCGCTGTGGACGGCCTCCACGACGGCGCGGGCCCGGTCGAGGTCGGTGACCGTGCGCGGGCCGACGAGCAGCCGGTGCTCGGCGAGGAGGGTGTCGATGTCACCGGTGAGCGTGACCCGGCCGTGGTTGAGCACGACCAGGTGGTCGCAGACGCGCTCCAGCTCGTGCACGACGTGCGAGGAGAACAGGACGGTCACCCCGCCTTCGGCCACCGCGCCCATGAGGACCTGAAGGAACTCGTGCCGGGCCAGCGGGTCGAGGCTGGCCACCGGCTCGTCGAGGACGAGCAGGTCCGGCCGCTTCGCCAGGGCCAGAGCCAACGCGACCTGGGCCTGCTGCCCGCCGGAGAGCGTGCCGGCCCTGCGGTCGAGCGGGATGCCCAGCTTCGCCAGCCGGCGCTCGGCCAGCCCCTGGTCGAACCGCAGGTTGCAGGCCCGGCCGAAGCGGAGCATCTCGGCGACGGTGAAGCGCTTGTACAGCGGGTGGTCCTGGGCCAGGAAGCCGACCCGCGACAGGGTTTGCGGGGTGCTGGCGGTGACGTCGTGGCCGAGGACCTCCACCGTGCCGGTGCTCGGTGCCAGCAACCCGACGGCCAGGCGCAGCAGCGTGGTCTTGCCCGCGCCGTTCGGCCCGACCAAGGCGATCAC
Organism: Saccharothrix isguenensis; assembly: GCF_052936305.1. NCBI lineage: Bacteria > Bacillati > Actinomycetota > Actinomycetes > Pseudonocardiales > Pseudonocardiaceae > Saccharothrix > Saccharothrix isguenensis. The sequence goes on along the minus strand of NZ_CP193626.1, from coordinate 4,607,338 downwards.
GCCGCCCGCCGGCAGGGCCAGGGTGCAGTCGCGCAGCGCCCAGCCCTTCCGGTACCGCTTGCCCACACCGTCGGTGCGCAGCGCGAACTCGGTCGCTGTCACCCCACGTCCTCATTCCTCGTCTGCTGGTGGACGGAAGTAAGGAGCGCGTTGACCGCCTGCTCGTCGAGGCCGGCCGCGTAGGCGCGGCGCAGCCAGGTCGTCAGGCCGCGGCGCAGCGACGTGTACGTCGATGCCGACATCGCGGCCGACTGCTGTTCATTGACGAACGTGCCCTGGCCGGGCCGGCCGGTGACCAGGTTCTCCTGCTCCATCTGCCGGTACGCCTTGGCGACGGTGTTCGGATTGATCGCCAGGTCCTCGACCACCTCGCGGATGAGCGGAAGGCGGTCACCGGGTTGGAGGAAGCCGAGCAGCACCGCCTGGCGGACCTGCTGGACGAGTTGCAGGTACGGCGGCACGCCGGAGTGGGTGTCGAGCCGGAAGACGAACACGGTATCCCCTTTACTCCTTTCCTAGGAACATAGTAGAGCGGTAAGTCGGCGGTCAAGAGAGCCGGCGCACCCGCCCGACCTTCCTGGTCAACCGGGTCAGGGCGCTGAGTCGGTCTGCTTCGCTGCTTCGGCGGTGCCGAGTCGGTCCCGCACCAGCTCGGTGGCCTCGGTGTGCAGATCCGCGGGCAGCTGTCCCCGCGCGATGCCGACGACGCGGAATCCTTCACCTGCGCCTCCCGGTGACGGTGAGGTTTCCGATGGGATGACCGCCGGCCGGGTCACGGCCAGTAGCCCGACGGACACCGGCGCGCGCGATCCGATCCGACAGGCGCTCGACGCAGAACCCTCGGAGATCTTTGCCGCGTACCGGGATATGGCCGGGCACGACGACCGCGTGGTATCGAGCCGCAGTGCCGGCACGACGCAGGGGTGTCCGCGCCGCGCAGTCCGTCGCGCCCCGCATCGGGCGACGGCTGCCGCAGGCCGCTGTCCCCCGTGAGGACTACAGGAAAGTGTCCACACCAAGGGGATTCGTGGGGCTGCGGTGTCCCATAGTTTCGCTGGGACGGCGTCAGCGCGTGCGGCACGCCGAGAACTGGAGGGCAAGGGCCTTGAAGACGATGCAACGGCCAGCGGGAGCCGGTATCCCCCGGAGGTTCACCAGGGTGGTGGTCGCGGTGGCGCTCACCGTCGCCGCGGTGGCGGCCTGTGACGCCGCCGCGGAAGAAGACGCGACGAGTGAGGACGCACCACCGGTCGCCGCCGAGTCGGCCGCCACGCCACGCATCACCTGGGGCACGTGTCCGGCGTTGGCCGAGGGTGCCGGCCGCGACCCCCGGCTCACTTGCGGAACGGTGGAGGTCCCGCTCGACTACCGGAACCCCGGCGGCGAGAAGATCGAGGTGGCCGTCTCGACGCTGCCGGCAGCGAAGTCCCGTGACCGCCGCGGTGTCCTGCTGCTGAACCCGGGCGGCCCGGCGTTGCCCGGCCTGGACGCACCGGGTGTCGTGGCGCCGACCCTGCCGCCTTCGGTGTTGGCGGCCTACGACCTGATCGGCTTCGACCCGCGTGGGGTCGGGCACAGCACCCCGCAGAGTTGCGGCCTCGACGACCCGTCTCTCGCCGGTCTCTTCCCGTACCCGGCCGCGGACGGCTCGATCACCGCGAACGTCGACCACGCCCGCACCGACGCCGAACGGTGCGCGACGAACGCCGGCGAGAAGCTCCGGCACTTCACCACCGCCAACACGGCCCGCGACATGGACCGCATCCGCACGGCGCTCGGTGAGGAGAAGATCTCCTACTGGGGCCAGTCCTACGGCACGTACCTCGGCACCGTCTACGGGTCACTGTTCCCGGAGCGCACCGACCGGGTGGTCCTCGAGGGCAACGTCGACCCCACGAAGGTCTGGGCCAACGCGACGGACAACTGGGGCAAGGCCATGTCGGAACGCTTCCCCGACGCGGCGAGGGTCGCCGCGGCGCAGCACGCCACGCTCGGACTGGGCGGCACCGTCGACGAGGTGACCCGGAAGTACCTCGCACTCGCCGACCGCCTCGACCGCACCCCCGCGCCCGTCCCCGGCACCCCACTGGCACTGACGGGATCGATGCTGCGCACCGTCACCTACAGCCTCCTGCTGCACAACGGGACCCTCCCGGTGCTCGCGCAGTTCTGGAAGGCCGCAGTCGGGCTGGCCGACGGCACGCTCACCGAGGCGGACGGCCAGGTGCTGCGCCAGGTGTTCACCGCACCGCCGCCGACCCCGGGCGTGCCGGCCGACAACCAGGCCACCATGTTCCTGGCACTGACCTGTGGTGACGCGCCTTGGTCCGACGACGTCGACGACTACGCCCGCCGCACCGCAGAGGACCGCACGGCCTGGCCGCTCACCGCGGGGATGCCCGCCAACATCTGGGCGTGCGCGTTCTGGCCGAAGTCGATCGAAGAGCCCGTCCGCGTTACGGACAAGGGACCGCGCAACACGCTGATCCTGCAGAACCGCAGGGACAACGCCACACCGTGGGAGGACGGCCTCGGGCTGTACCAGGTCCTCGGCGAGCGAGCGGCCTTCGTCGGCGCGGACAACGGCGGGCACTACGTCTACCACCAGGGCTCCACGTGCGTGGACGAGGCGACGGTGACGTTCCTGACCACCGGCCGGCTGCCGGACAAGAAGGTCGACTGCACCGACATCGCCCCGCGGTGACGAGGTGCAGCCCGGCTCTGAGGTCGGGTGTTCCGGACGTGGGTGCGGGTGCGGCGGTGATGAGCACCTCCGGAAGGAGCGGAGCCCTGACACCGGGTCGTTGTCAGGACCGCTCGGGTGCGAGCTCTTGCGTACCGAGGACGGCGAGCAGTTCCAGCTGTTCCAGGGAAACGGCGCCGACAGCGGGGGTGAACCAGAGCAGCCGTTGGTGGCCGTCCTCGCTGAACAGGTTGAGGCAGTTGACCTCGACGGTGCCCAGGCCCGGGTGGATGATTCGCTTGCGGTCGTTGCGGCGAACGGCGACGTCGTGCTGCTCCCACAGGGTCGCGAACTCCGGGCTGTGACGTTGCAGGTCGACCACGAGCTGAGTGGCCTCCTGGTCGTGTCCGCCGCGACGGGCGACGGCGGCGCGCAGGTCGGCAACGAACGTCCGGGAATGGTATGCGTGGTCCTCGGCCGGGTAGATCGAGCGTGCCGACGGGTCGGCGAACCAGCGGTGGACGAAGCTCGCCTCCATGCCCGTCGTGCTGGGCGCGGGTCCGAGCAGCGCGACGGCGAGCCGGTTCTGCACCAGCGTGACGTGCAGGTCGGTGATGACCTGCGCGGGTGTGGTGGTCAGTCGGTCCAGCAGGTCGAGCATGCCGGGGTGGACGTGCGCCGCCGGGCTGCCCGAGCGCGGAACCGGGCGCCCGGCGAGGTAGTAGAGGTGGTTGCGTTCGTCCAACGTCAGCCGCAGCGCTCGGGCCAGCGCGGCCAGCATCTGCTCGGACGGTTGCGCACCGCTGCCCCGTTCGAGCTCGATGTAGTAGTCGACGGAGGCGCCGGCCAACTGGGACACCTCGTCCCGGCGCAGCCCCGGCACTCGCCGCCGCTGACCGGTCGGCAGGCCGACGTCCGACGGTCGGATCCGGTCGCGTCGCGACTTCAGGAAAGCGCCGAGCTCAGCCAGGTTCACGTCGTTATCCTCCGCCGTCCCGCCGGCTCCTGCCAGGGGTTGTCATCCCCTGGGTGAACGGCAACTGGTTGAGCGCGGCCGGCGGCCCCATGGTGGACCCATCACCGGATGGAGGGAGCAGCACCATGACCGGGGCCACATCCAGGGTCGCCGTCGTGACCGGCGGCTCGCGCGGCATCGGCCGCGAGATCGTGACCCGCTTGTCGGCGGAGGGCTGTGCCGTCGTTGTGGGCTACGCCGGACGCGAGGACCTGGCCGACGACGCGGTCCACGCGGTCGAGGAAGCGGGTGGGCGGGCGATCGCCGTCCAGGCGGACGTGGCCGACGAGCACGCCGTCGCCGCGCTGTTCGACGCGGCCCAGGCCACGTTCGGCTGTGTCGACGTGGTGGTGCACGCCGCCGGCAAGTTGGTTCTGTCCACTGTGGTCGACCTCGACCTCACCGTTCTGGACGACCTGCATCGCACCAACATCCGCGGCACGTTCGTGGTCGCTCAGCAGGCCGCGCGCCGGCTGCGGCCCGGTGGTGCGCTGATCACGTTCTCGACCTCCGTGGTCGGGCTCGCCTTTCCCCAGTACGGTCCGTACAGCGCGAGCAAAGGTGCGGTGGAGGCGCTGACGATGATCCTGGCGCGGGAGCTGCGCGGCAGGGACGTCACCGTGAACGCCGTCGCCCCCGGCCCGACCGCCACCGAGCTGTTCCTCGACGGCAAGGACGAGCAGACCGTCGCCGCTCTGGCGGCCCAGCCACCGCTGGAGCGGCTCGGTACGCCTGCCGACATCGCCGCCGTGGTCGCCTTTCTGGTCAGTCCCCAGGGACACTGGGTCAACGGCCAGGTCGTGCGTGCCAACGGCGGAATCGTCTGAGGTCACCGCAATGACCGACAGGGAGGTCGTCGTGATCACGGCTGCGTCCAGCGGCTTCTGCGTCGCATGCGTGATCGACCTGCCCACCGGCAACGACCATTCCGCGCCCACGCCGACCCCAGTCACGACGGTAGCGACATCGTCTCCGCCGTGAACGACCGGATCAGGGCCGAGTCCTACCGCCGCATCGGCAGCATCGCAGCTAGCTACTACCCACCCAAGCCAGCCACTGGCCTACAGCAGAAGGAGAAAAAACATGCCATTCGCGAACTTCAAGGTGCCGGCCGGCTCCCTCACCGCGAAGCAGAAGGAAACCATCGTCCACCGGGCCACCGAGATCTACGCCGAGATCTACGGCGACCGGGCTCGGCCCAACACCATGATCCTCGTCGAGGAGGTCGCCGACGGCGGCTGGGGGATCGGTGACACCGTCCTCACCCTGGCCATGCTCCAGGACAACGCCTGACCACATGATTGCCCTGAGGTTCCGACTCGCAGAGGCCTACGGGTCGGGCCGGCAGGCTGATCACCAGTCGTAGCCCGCCGGAGGCGCCGGGCCGGGCTCGCTCGTGAGGGTCTCGCCGACCTGACGGGCTGTGGACGGGGTGGATGCCGGTGAGCAGGCCGCGGACGCGGTTGGAGAGGCGGGTGGCTTCGGCGGCCAGGCCGTCGTCGAACCCGACCAGCACGCCGAGTTCGGCCGGGGTGTCGGTCGACGGTGCGGCGCATCGCCAGGTCGTGCAGGTAGGCGACCTGGTACCCGAGGACGCGGGTGACCGCGACCGGCAGGGCGTCGATGGCGGCGGGCTGGTCGACCACGACCAGCACCGTCCGGTGGCGAGCGAGCTTGTCGAACACCGCTGATCGACCTCGCCGTGGAGCTCGGCCACCGGGCACCTGGACCTGCACCTGCCAACATTTCCTGGACAGGTTCGGTGGCTCCCGTCGAACTTCACGTTCAGGTGTACGTGCGTGAGCACCACCGAACGCGTTTCGCGGTGCTGTAGCGGGCCGTGGTTGTCGGCTTGACCGTCGATGCCTTGTCATCCTGGCGGTGATTGGGTCGTAGACGGATGATCGCCTCGGTCGCCACAGTCGCACGCCCTGCGATCCGAGCCGATCCCGCCGCTCACCCCTCGGCGTCGAGGAGGCCTGATTCCCACGCCCAGGCGGCGATCTCCACGCGGTTGCGGGCGCCCAGCTTCGCCTGGACAGCCGCCAAGTGCGTCTTGACCGTGCCTACCGTGACGTGCAGGGTGCGCGCCACCTCGGCGTTCGTGCGACCGCGTGCCACGAGCAGCACCACGTCCAGTTCCCGAGGCGAGAGCGGCATCTCGCGAGGCGCAGGACGTCGACCGGCCAGCTGCCGGAGCAGGCGCACGGTGATCGCCGGGCTCACCAGCGCCTCGCCCGACGCCGCGGCGCGGATCGCCTCCACCAGCAGGGCCGCGCCCGAGGTCTTGAGCACGAAACCGGACGCCCCGTGGCGCAGCGCCTCGCGCACGTGCTCGTCATCGTCGAAGGTGGTGACCACGACGACCTTCGGGCCGCTGATCCGGCGCAGCGCCGCCAGGCCGTCCAGGCGGGGCATCCTGATGTCCATCAGCACGACGTCCGGAACGAGGTCCCGCGCCAGGGCCACGGCCTCCACGCCGTCGACGGCCTCGCCCACGACCTCGATGCCCGGTTCGGCGGACAGGATCATGCGGAAGCCGGTGCGGACCATCGCCTGGTCGTCGGCGATGAGGACGGTGATCGTCATGCTTCCTTCCCGACCGGCAGGCTGGCCTCGACCGCCCAGCCGCCGCGTGGGGCCGGGCCCGCGGACAGGGTGCCACCCGCCGCGACGACGCGTTCGCGCAGGCCGCGCAGTCCGAACCCGCCGGTGTGCTCGGGGCCGGGACGGCCGTTGTCGATCACCCGGACCTCGAGGTGGCTGCCGGTGCGGTGGACCGACACGTCGACGGCGCCGGCACCGTGCGCGTGCTTGCGCGCGTTGGTCAACGCCTCCATCACCACGCGGTAGGCCGCAGTGGAGATGTCGGGGCGCACGTCGGTGAACGGACCGCGCACGTCAAGGTCGCCGAGCAGGCCCGACGTGCGGCGGAAGCTCTCCACGAGGGCGGGCACCTCGGTGACCCCGGGTGCCCCGTCATCGGCGGTGTCGCGCAGCAGGCCGACCACGCGACGCATGGCGTCCACCGCCTCGGTGCCCGCGTGCTCGATCTCGCGGAGCGCGGACAGCACGAGTTCGGGGTCGGTGCGGGCGACCGCCGCCGCGCCTTGGGCGTGCACCACGATCCCGGCGACGTGGTGGGCGACGAAGTCGTGCAGGTCGCGGGCGAACTCGGCGCGTTGCGCGGCGCGGGCGCGCTGCACCTGCCGAGTCCGGGCGGCGGCGGCCGAGCGTGCCACCAGACCGGCCGCCACGGCGACCGCGACGCCGAGCGCCAGCACGAGCACGCCGACCGTCGTCCGCAGGTCTTCGACGTCGCCCCGCAGCGGCTGGACCAGGACGGACACCGCCAGGACAGGAGCCGCGACGGTCGTCCACCGGGGATCTCCCCGCCACGCCACCAGGCCGAGCACGCCCAGCAGGGCGGCGGTCGCGGACAGCGTGAAGGGCATCTCCACCGCTTGGTCGTGTCGGGTCGCCCACCACATGCCCGCCGCGCCGGCGGCCTGCGCCGCCGCGAGCGCGGGCAGACCGCGCGGGCCGGGCCAACCGGCGCACAAGGCCACCGCCACCATCGCCACCGCCCACGGCAGGCGCGTGTTGTCCTGACCGCTGAACTCGCCCAGCCACAGGTCGACCACGCCCAGGGCGGCCAGCACGCACGCGGCGGCCAGCCAGGGGACTGCTGCTCGGAGGAAGAACCGCACCCGGCCAGCGTAAGGACCGGGCGCGATCGCCGGATCCCTCGCAAGGGGGTCCGCCGAAAGGAGGAGGCGGACCCGCAAGACCCGCCTGAGGACGGAGGTCCGCGCGGCGCGCTTCGGCGCACGCTGGCACCGAGTCCAGTCAGGAGGTCCGCAGGTGTGGGATGACGTCGGTTACGCGGGTGTGGGGATCGAATCGTGGTACGTGCTCGTGCCCGCACTCGCGCTGTGGGGCGCGGTGCTCGTGGCACGTGCGGTGCGCGGTCGGCCGGGGTGGACGGGGCGCCACTGGGTGATCCGGGCGGCGGTCGGAGCGTACGTAGCGGGGGTCGTGCACTTCACGCTGTTCCCGATCGACGTGCAGCAGGGCCCGTACGCCGACCAGACCCCGTGGTACGAGCAGGTCAACTGGTTCCCGCTGCTGACCGCGGACGTGCCGTCGTTCGCGCTCAACGTGGTGATGCTGGTGCCGTTCGGCGTTCTGCTCCCGCTGGTGTCGCCGCGAGCCCCGAGCGCGGGGCGGGTGGCTGCGCTGTCTCTGGCGTTCAGCGCGTCGATCGAGGTGACGCAGCTCCTGATCTACGTCGTCGCGCGCAGCGGGCGCAGCGTCGACATCAACGACCTGCTCGCGAACACGCTGGGCGGCGTGCTCGGGTACCTCCTGATCCAGTCCCTGCCCGCCCTGCGGCGCACCGCGCTGTCCGGTCCGCCGCCTGCCTGAGCCGCTTGTCCCGGCCTGGCTGCCGAGCGCGTTCGCGGAACTCGACCGGTGCCGCTCGAAAGGCATCGCTGCCGGTCAGGTCGCTTGCCCGTACTCGTCGATCAGCGCGCACCACCTCGGGAGCGCCTGCGGTCGTAGACCGGGGGAGCGACGGCCGATTTTGCCGGGTGGCGAGCGGTAGCCGGCATCCTCGGCGGCACGTCCAGGTCGATGACGTACGCCCGTGTCGTGCTCGTTTCTCGGCGTCAGCCGGTCGAAGATCATAGCTGGTTCTACTGCGCAGGCATTCGGGTATCACGTGGAGGCCTAGCGCGTGTTTCAAAGGTGAGGTGGCTGGCGGCGTGTCGGTGGCCGGAATGTGGCGAGGTCTCCGGTAGATGGTTTAGCGACCAAGCAAAACCGCAGTACCGGAGACCTCGTGGCCAGCGTAGCGGCAGCGGGGCGGTTCGATCTGACCGACGCGCAGTGGGCACTGGTGCGACCACTGTTACCCGTCGGCGTCAGGCCGGGACGTCCCCCGAAGTGGAGTAAGCGGCAGTTGATCGACGGCGTCCGGTGGCGGGTGCGGGTGGGTGCTCCGTGGCGGGATCTCCCGCCCGAGTACGGGCCCTGGCAGACCGTCTACGGGTTGTTCCGACGGTGGCAGCGGGCCGGGGTCTGGCAAGCGATCCTGGCCGCGCTGCAGACCCGTGCGGACGCCGACGGGCTGATCGTGTGGGACGTGAGCGTGGATTCCACGATCATGCGGGCGCACCAGCATGCCGCCGGTGCGCGTAAAAGGGGGATCTCCAGGTCGAACCGCCCGACACACCGACCGGTGGCACGGAACCGGACGATCACGGGTTGGGGCGGTCGCGGGGCGGGTGGACCAGCAAGCTGCACCTGGCCTGCGAACAAGGCCGCAAACCGCTGTCGCTGCTGGTCACCGCGGGGCAACGCGGCGACAGCCCGCAGTTCGTGCCGGTGATCGAGGCGATCCGGGTGTCGCGTCCGGACGGTGGTCGACCACGTACCCGGCCGGACCGGGTCCTGGCGGACAAGGCCTACAGCTCCAAGGCCAACCGCGCCTACCTGCGGCGACGAAAGATCAAGGCGACCATCGACCAGCCCCGCGACCAGGCCGCCCACCGCAAGGCCAAAGGCTCCCACGGTGGACGGCCACCGACGATCGACCGGCAGGTCTACAAGCAGCGCCACGCCGTCGAGTGCGGCATCAACCTGCTCAAACAACACCGGGCGGTCGCCACCCGATACGACAAACTCGCCATCCGCTACCAGGCAACCATCGACATCGCCGCCATCAACATCTGGCTACGCCACATCTGAAACACGCGCTAGGTCGAGGGGGTGCCGCCTCCATCGGCGCACTACGACCCAGGACAGCGGCCGGCAGCCCGCAACAGGCGCAACTGGCCGATCTCGGCCACGTTCTTCATCAGCTCGGCGTTCACCCATGCCGCCGTGTGCCCGACCGTTCCTCCGGGCTGCGGGAAGTCGGACGGTGCGGCCAGGTCGAGCCCCGGCAGCAGCTGGAGCCACTCGTCGCGCAGGCCGCGCAGCCAGTCCGCGACGAACTCCGGGCCGGGCCACACGACGTCCGTGCGTTCCCGTGTCGGACGCCCGGCCGCGTGGTCGATCGTGACCGACCACCACCACCCGATATGCCAGGACACCCACGCGATGGTCGGAACGGGCGTCGGGTCCGGCTCCGATTCGGCCCAGTCCGGCGCTCCGTCCCGGATCGTCCACACCAGACCGGCAGGTTCCCACAGGTGGTCTTCGGACGTGAGCCGTTCGAGGTGGTACTCGAACAGTGCCCAGGTCAGGTCGAACTGCCGGCGCAGGAGGTCGTGGGTGGACACTCGTCGATTGTGGCGGCGGCAGATGCCGTCGCGCCACTACAAAAGCAGGGCCCTGATCGGCTCCGTCGACGACTACCCACATCGGGGACCTACCGGGGACGGTCACAGGCAGGACCGATCGTGTGTCGAACCTCTTCCTCAGCTGCTCACGGCGGGACTTCCGCGCTGCCGAGGCGGCGTCCTCGGTTCTCGCTGCGTCCGGCCGGGTCAGGGCCCGGCTGGACGTCGAGTGCCTGCGTCCGGTCACCGACTGGTCAATCGGGGTCGACGTCGCGATCGACATGCCGACGCCGTCATGAAGCCGCCAGCCGCGATGGCGTCCCGGCGGGTCATGAGAGAGTGGCGACGCGCTGGCAGGGGTGCCGACTGGTGAGATCGCGTATTCACCTGTCGCGGGGTCGTTGCGAAGGTAGCCGGACATGCCTCCTCCGGCGGTGCGCCGCAGGCGCGTGCCGAATAGCAGGCAGCACATCAGGGAGAACAACGGCGGCGTTCAGCCCCGGGTCGTTCCCGTTACCGCGTTGACCACCTGACCGCTCGGCTGCGCGGACCTCCACCACGCTGTCGGCGGTCGAGGACGACCACGGCGGCGGAGATCCGGGCAACCGCGGCGCGGAGTGGCGCAGCGCAATCCGGGAGCTGCTGGCCCACGAGTGCCTGGACTACGCCCGCAGCCTCCCCCGCCCCGCTTCCGCCACACCTGGCCCGGCGTGTCCTCGACACCGTCGCGCCCGTGCTGGAGCACAGCACGCTCGGGCACGCCCGCACCGTGGTGTGGCGCGTCCGCGCCGGGGTGGACAACCACCTCGCCCACGATCGCGTCGTCAACGGGTGCCTTCCCGACCCGTTCGACGAGAGCCGGATGGGAATCCGGCATGCGGTTGATGGAGTTGGCCGCCGACGCCGCCACCCGCCCCGACAGCCTTCTGCGCCCGTTCACCGACTTGCGGGAGCATCGACTGTCCTTGGCGACTCACGCAGTGGCCGACCCGTCCCGAGAGCACGTGTCCACCCCGTTCCCGGTGCGAGGGCCGGTGGGGCCACGCGTATCGCCGCCGACGCCATCGACCACCACCGTGTCCCCGAGCTCCAGGCCGCCCAAGACCTCAGGCAGGGCGACGGGCGAGTCACGCCGGTTGCCCCTCTCGACGTCCTGAATCCCGCGGCGGGCACCAGCCACCGAGACACCGCGTTCGACTCTCAGCGATATGCGGCTATGCTGGCCCGGACGTAGAGGAGTGGGTATTCGCGCAGGTCGCGTGCGTGTACTCGAACGCCCACTCCGTGGCGATCGGTCCCTGTCCGCGCACAGCGGCTGCCCCGATGCCCGTCCTAGGCGGAGAGGTGGACATGTCCACCAGCAAGCCGTTCGCTCCGACTTCGGACCGAGCCGATCCGCGACCGCGCGACGGGCACGGGGAGACGGTCGCATGACCACCCTGGAAGCGCCGTCGTCGGCAGGTTTCGTCCACCCCGCTTTCTTCTACGCCTCCGACGAGGAGTACGTGGAGACCCTCGTGCCCTTCGTCCTGGACGGCCTGGCCGCAGGACAGCCCGTCGCCGTGGCGGTGCCCGGGGCACGGATGAGGCTGCTGCACGACGCTCTGGGCGACGCCGCTACCCACGTGCCGATGCTCGACATGCAGGTCGCCGGCCGCAACCCCGGCCGGATCATCCCCGCCGTGCTGCGCCGGTTCGCCGACACCCACGTCAGCGGCCACGTGCGCATCGTCGGTGAACCGATCTGGGCCGGCCGCACCGACGCCGAGTATCCCGCGTGCGCCCAGCACGAGGCGCTGATAAACCTGGCGTTCGCCGGCCGTGACGTCACCATCCTCTGCCCGTACGACACATCGGCTCTCGACCCCCGCGTCCTGGACGATGCCCTGGTCACCCACCCCGCGGTGTGGCACGGCACCCATCGCGGGGTCAGCGATCGGTATGACCCCGACGTCATCGTCAGCCGGTACAACCGACCGTTCGACATGGCTCCCGATACCGCGGGCTTCCCCGTCACCGCTACCGCGGACATCCGCGGTGCGCGCGGGTTCGCCGCCGCACGGGCACAACGGTGGGGGTTGGCCGCCGAGCGGGTCGCCGATCTTGAGCTGATCGCCACCGAACTGGCCACCAACGGCCTCCGGCACACCGGAGCCGGTTGTCTGTTGCGGATCTGGCACGCCGGCGGCCACGTGGTCTGCGCGGTCGAGGACAGCGGACACCTGGCAGACCCCCTCGCCGGCCGCCGCCCGCGCGCGCCGGGGCACAAGGGCGGCCGTGGGCTGCTCCTGGTCAACCAGCTCGCCGATCTGGTCCGTGTCCACACCAGCGCTCACGGTACGACCGTGTACGCATTCCTGAGCCTGATCGCCGCAGGTCAGGGCATTAGTGACGGCTCGCGGCCGGCCTGAGACGCGGGCGGTCGAGAACACCGGCACAGGGGTCGGATGTGGTGGCCCGAGTCGCGGCATGGTTGACGAACAGGGCGGGTGGGTATTTTCGCGCCGTCCAACGTCTTCGGCGGAGAGGCGCGTGAGGACTGTGACGCTGCTCGAGGAGGATGCGGGCCGGCCCAGCTCGTCCACCATGGACCTGGCCGACGAAGTGCCACCGCTGACCTGGGTGCGCGGTTGGGCGCGGGAGGTGTTGTCCGGTCTGACCGACGACGACCTGGGTGATTGCCTGCTGGTGATCACCGAGTTGGTGGCCAACGCCTACGACCACGGCGAGGCGCCGCGTCGAGTGCGACTGCACCGGTCATCGGAACCGCGCTCGGTGCGAGTCGAGGTCTTCGACGCGACCCACGGCGAGGTGGTGGTGGAGAAGTCGCGGTTGGGTGAGCACCGCGGACGGGGCATGGTGCTGGTGGCGTACTTGAGCACGGCATGGGGCGTCGAGTTCCACGAACGGGGCAAGACCGTGTGGGCGGAGGTGCCCTGCTCCGCACCGCCGCCCGCCGGCTGACCGGTGGTCAGCGCGACAGCACCGCGGTGACCGCCTGGTCGACCGTGGCGTGCACGGCCACCACCCGGTCCAGCTCGGTGATCCGCATCGGCAGCAGCACCGCGCGGTGGTTCGCCACGACTACGAGGGCCGTGCCCGCGCGCTCCGCGCGGGTGGCGGACTCGACCAGCAGTTGCAGGGCCGTGGAACCCAGGAAAACCACGCCGGACAGGTCCAGCACCACACTCCGCGGGCAGCGGTCGAGCTGGTCGAACAGGTGGACCCGCACGGGGTCGACACTGGTGGAGTCCACCTCACCGGTCACGACCACGACGGGGACGTCGTGATGCGGGGTGGTGTCGACTGTCGCGATCCCGGTGGTGTCGAGCATGGGTGCCTCTCGTCGGAACCTACGAGAACCGGCAACCGAGCTGCTGCTCAACCCGTATCGGCGCTCCGCGGCGGATCCGTGAGGACGCGCCGATACCGACAGTACGTGCCTACCACCGGCCGGCACAATCGACCGTCGGCCACCGCCACCGCCCCGGTCACATCAGGACGCCGTCAGGTCCTGGGATGCGGTGCCGGGCCAGCGCTTCGCCGAGTTCGCCGCGCTCGTGGGCGGCCACCAGGTCCTGGGCGATGTCCCGCAGTTTGCGGTTGGCGTGCTGGGAAGCATGCCGCAGCAGCGTGAAGCTCTGGTCGGTGTCGTGGGCGAAGTGGCGCATCAGCAGGCCTTGGGCCAGGCCGATGGTGTGGCGGGTGCCCAGGGCTGTGGTCAGGTGCCCCACCAGCTGCTTGCTGTGGTGCAGCGCCTCGACGTTGTCCAGGGCGACGCCGGCGTGCAGGGCGACCAGCAGGACGATGTCGTAGGAGTGGTCGTTGAACCGGTGCGGTTCCTTCGACAGCAGCACCGCCGCGGCGGTGGGGGAGTGCAGGGTGGGCAGCGGCAGCACGAGGCAACTGCGGTGGCCGTGCACGGCCAGGCGCGAGGCGAACAGCGGCCAGCGGTGGTCCTGCGCGGTGTCGCCCAGGCGGCGCGGTTCGCGGTAGCGCAGCACCTCGCGGACCGGGTCGCCCTCGTCCACGGCGAGGTCGAGCGGCGGGTGGTCGGTGCTCGCGGTCACATCGACCTCGCCCTCGCGGTCGACCGCGAGGAAAGCCAAGTCGCAGCCCGGGACGGCGCGGACCAGGTGTTCGGTGAACCGGCGCCCGACCGCTTCGTGGTCCTCGTCTTCCACCAGCCTGCCCATCTCGGTCAACTCGGCAGCCAGTGCGCGGACGGAGACGTCCTGGTCACGTGTCATCGATGCACCCCTCGACAGGCCGCGTTCCGCACGACGGCTGTAGGACCGGGCGGAACTGGGAACCGGGATGCTGTGCTGCTCAACACCCTCCAGGCGGCCAACATAACGCATCCCCAGGCACACGTTCCCCGACCTGCGGCGGATGTGGTCGGGAAGGCAGGGACCGAAGCGCGAATGGGTGGGCGGACGCGTGCCACCTCGTTTCGTCCCAGTAGACGGCCGTGTGCGGCCCGGGGGATCGCGGATGGCCTCGTTGTGTTCAGGCGGGTCGGCGGTTGTGGTTGGGTGGACGCCCGAGTGGTCGGAGGTCGCCGTGGACGGTGGCGTGGTGGGAACCGGTGATGTGCTGGCGGCGGCGGAGAGCGCGCCGCCGGGGGAGTCGGTCGAGGTCGTCGCCCGTGACCTGGCGAAGCGGTTCGGGGCCTTCGACGTGTCGTACCTGCTGACCGACCTCGTCGACGAGCAGTTGGTGCGGCTGACGTCGACCTCGCTGGACTTGGACGGGCGTGATGCTGAGCGTGTCGACCTGCGGGGCAGCGCCTACGAAGAGGTGCTGCGCACCCAGCAGCCGAGGCGGGAGCAGGACGGCGACGGCGTGCGTGTCGTGCTGCCGGTGACCAACCGCGGCGACTGCGTCGGTGTGCTGGAAGCGACCGTGCCCGCCCTGGACGAGGAGTTGCTGGCGCAGCTGGGTGAGGCCGCGCACGCGTTGGCCTACGTCATCCTCACCGACCGCCGCTTCACCGACCTGTACCACACCGGTCGCCGCACCACGACGATGAGCCTGGCCGCGGAGATCCAGCACCAGCTGCTGCCCTCGGCGTCCTGCTGCGAGGCGGGTCAGTTCACCGTCGCCGGAGGTCTGGTGCCCGCCGACGACATCGGCGGCGACACCTACGACTACACGCTGGACCGCGAGACCTTGCACGTGTCGATGACCGACGCCGTCGGTCACGACGTGGCCTCGGCGCTGACGGCGACCCTGCTGGTCGGCGCGCTGCGCGGGGCGCGCCGGGCCGGTTGCGACCTGGCCGGTCAGGCGGAGCGGGCCAACCAGGCGTTGCTGGAGCACGGCGGTGGGTCGTTGGCGACCGGGTTGCTGATGCGCGTGGACCTGAACAGCGGAGTAGGTGAGTTGGTCAACGCCGGTCACCCCGTACCGCTGTTGCTGCGCGACGGCGTGGTGGAGCCGGTCGGGCTGAAGGTCGACCTGCTGTTCGGCGTCGCGCAGCACGAGTACCGGGTGCAGCGGCTGGACCTGCGGCCCGGCGACCGGCTGGTGCTGATCACCGACGGCATGTTCGAGCGCGACGCCGCCGGCGTCGACCTGCCCGCGCTGCTGTGCGACACCGAAGGGCTGCACCCCCGGGAGGTGGTGCGGGCGGCCACCAGGGCGGTGCGGCACGCCTGCGGCGATCACCTCCAGGACGATGCCACCGTGCTCTGCCTGGACTGGCACGGCCCCGGCCGCACCGAACGCCAGGCCGACAACGGCGCCGACATCCACACCGCCTCGCCCGCGCGGGACAACGGGACCGAGTCCGGCTGAAGCGGGCGGGGTGCGCTCCACGGTCGCACGAGAGCCCTTCAGGACGTCACGGTGCTGTCCGCGGGCTCCCAGCGGATCATGAGGTGAAGAAGAAGAAATCGGGAGCCGTCCGGACCCGACCAGGGCCGCCGCGCTGAGGCGCATTGGACGAACGGGCTCTCGGTGCTCAGGTGGCGGGGTGGGGCTCGCCCATGGTGAGGCGGATGGTGAAGCCTCGTTCGTCGCCGGCGAAGGCGACGTGGTGACACAGTTGGTGAGCCAGCCACAGGCCGAACCCGCCCGTCGACCGGTCCGGTGCGGGCAGCAGACCCGCGAACGGGTCCGAGGGCCCGGTGCCGCAGTCGTGGACGGTCACCACCAGCTGTGCGGTGTCCGACCAAGCACGTACCTGGACAGGTCTGCGGCCGTGACGCAGGGCGTTGGTCACGACCTCGGTCACCGACAGCGACAGATCATCGATCTCGTCGGAGGACAGGCTGGTCCGGTTGGTCGCCAGGACAGCCCGACGGGCTTCGGCCGGTGTGGGATCGGTCAGGCCGACCAGTGGTGGCGTGTGCTGGATCGCGTGATCGGTCATCGTCCGTGACGCGGTGAGGAACGAACGCGGCTCGACGTAGCGGTCGTTGGTCAGGTGCCGTCCGTCGGCGGTGGCCACGAAGGGATGGGTCCGCGCGACGTCGTCCAAGACGTGCCGCGGGGTGTCGCGGGTGTCGTAGCCGCACATGCTGCGCAGCGGGAACTCGTCGTAGATGTGGTTGACCGCCGCCTCGTATCGAGCCCACCAGTCCCACGTGGCACCGAGACCGGAGCGGGGGACCTCGCCGAAGATGCGGATCCGGCTCGCGCCGTCGGCCACGTACCCGGCCATGAGGTCCCGGTAGGACTTGATCGCGGCGGCGGGCCGGGCGTAGAGGTCGTCGGCGACGAGGAACTCGACGTCCGACGCGTCGGGTAGCGCGGCGCGCACCAGGTCGGACTTGTGCTTCGCCAGCGACACCACGGTCGGCTCAGCGGCGTCCACGCCGGCGCGGACGAACGGGACCACCACGGCCAGCAGTTCGTCGTAGGAGCCGTAGTAGACGGCGGCGTGGTCGTAACCACGCCCACCTGCGTCGAGGCTGGTAGTCATGTCGTCCGTTCCCCGGACTCGCTGGAGCCGACGTACCGGCGTCGAGCAGGTCGAACCGCGGGCCTGTTCCACTGTCGCCGCAGAATAGCGGCAACTGTAGCCCGTGGCGCGAAGAGACGTGTGCGGATCGGCGACAGCCGCGGGCTGTCTTGTGGTGTCAGCCGCTGGCGCCACCATGCGGCGGGATTGTCGTCAGCGCGCCGGCCGAGGTCGCCGGTGTCGACCGATCATGGGTAGTGGTCGGGCACCGCCGGGTAGTGGCGAGTCCACCCCGGAGTAGCAGTGCTCGGGGTCCCGCACCGCCGCGGCGGGAGGGTGCCTGGGATCGGGGTTGCCGGTGTACCGGACTGCGAGCAGGAGGGTGTCGTCGGTGTAGCGGACGGCGTTGAGCATGTCGTGGACGACGGCGGAGACCAGAGGGGTGACGGGGAGGTTGGCGTGCTGGCGTGCCGTGTGGGTGAGGCGGACCTCGTCGTGGTCGGCCTCGCCGCGGCTTTCGATCAGGCCGTCGGTGTAGAGCAACAGCAGGTCGCCGGGGGCGAGTCGAGTGGTGAGCACGCCGTTGCTGCCCGGGTCGGGGAATCCGATGCCGCGGCCGGGGGTGGGTAGGTAGGTGGTCGAGTCGGGCCGGACGAGCAGGGCCGGTGGGTGGCTGCCGTTGGCGAGCCGCAGGTCTCCGGTCGACGGGTCGAGTCGGGCGAGCAGGACGGTGGCCATGGCGGCGGGGTTGATCCGTGCGGTGCGTTGGACGAGGTCGTCGAGGCGGTGGCCTTCCATGGCGAGGGTGCGGACGGTGTGGGTCACGTTGATCGCGTTGCGGGTGGAGGTGACGCCGTGGCCCACGGCGTCGACCACGGTGATGTGCAGGGTGCCGTCGGGCAGGACGAACCAGTCGTAAAGGTCCCCGCCGGTGGGTGTGTACTGGCCGGCGGGTTGGTAGTGCACGCCCAGTTCGACGCCGGGAACGGTGGGCGCCGGTGGCCGCAGGGCGTCTTCGAGTTCGCGGAAGATCTCGGCGTGGGCTCGGCGCAGGCGTTCGTCGCGTTCTTCCAGTTCCACGTACATGGCCACGACGCCGCTGTTGGTTTCGGCGAGTTCGTGCTTGAGATCGCGGTGCTGGCGTTCCAGCATGTCGGCGCGGGCGATCATCGCGCGGAGCTCCTGTCGGGTGGCCGTGTCGTCGTCGGTGGCACCGGTGTGTCGGACGGCCGGCTGTTCCGGGACGGTGAGCCTCCACGTCATGTCGGTGCCGGTGGTCGTCTCGGGTGGGAGCGGCAGATCGATCGCGGTGCCGACGGGTGCGGGCACGTGCAGCGTGATCACCAGCGTGGTGCCGTGGTCGAGGTGCCAGGTGACCGCGGCCTCGGGCGTGGAGCCCGCCAGGGTGGTCGCGCTGAGGACGAGCCGGGCGCGTTGTTCGACCGGCACGCCGTGCACGTCGCACAGGTGGCGCAGGCGGGCTCGCAGGGCGTGCGGTGTGTCGGTGTCCGTGCGGGCGGTGGGGATGTCGGCGCTCATGGGGAACAGGTTCTGAATCGGGCGGCCAGCACGGCGGCGTCGTCGTGGTGGTTGCGGTGGTCGCGCAGGAGCCGGGCGGTGAGCAGGGGCGGCGGCGGGGCGGTGTGCCCGGGTGCGTCGAGCAGCCAGTGGTTTGCGATGCCGTCGCTGTGCAGGACGACGGTGCCGCCGGCCGGGAGGTCGATCTCGTGCACCGTCGGGCGGTCGACGCGCAGGCCGACCACGCCCGGACGGCTGAGCAGGTGGCGGTCACGCGCGCCGGACAGCACGGTGGTGGTGATGTTGCCGACGCCGCAGAACGAGAGCCGGCCGCGTTCGACGCGGACGACGGCGGCTGCCGCTCCACGCGTGTGCCTGATGCCGCGGTGCAACGCCTCCACCGTGTCGCACACCGGTCGGGTCGGGTTGCGGTGGAAGACGTCGGCAGCGGTGAGAGCCGCTTCCGCCGCCGGCTCACCGTGGCCGAGCCCGTCGACGAGCAGCAGCGTGGTGACGTCCTCGTCGTGGTGCACCGCCACCGCATCGCCGCTGTGCTGCTCGGTGTCGGCGGGCAGGACGGCGTAACCCATCTCGACGGCCCGATCGGGTTCGCCGGGCGCGCGCAGGCTCGCGGCGGCGAGCGTGCCCTCGCCGGGCGCGGTGGTGATGAGGAACTCGGTGGACATACGGCGGACGGCGCCGAGGCCGACCCCGAGCGTGCCGGTCGTGGTGTGGCCGTCGGCGAGGCACCGGCGGAGGTCGGTCATGCCGGGGCCGCGGTCGTGCGAGGTGATCTCCACTCCGGCGTCGAGTAGCAGCGGCTGGATGTGGATCGTGCCGTCGACGGCGTGCTTGTCCAGGTTGCTCGCCAGCTCGGAGGCGATCACGGCGGCGTGCTCCGGCAGGACGCCGGGCAGGCCGACCTCCGTCGCGAGGGCCCGCGCCGTCCTGGCGGCCACGTGCACGGCGCTCACGTGGTCGATGCGGATCTCCCGTGTCGACGGTGCGGTCACGTCACCCACTGCACGACGGTGACGGTCGTGCCCGCGCCGGGTGTGGTGTCGATGGTGAACTCGTCGACCAGTCGTCGCGCACCGCCCAGGCCGTGCCCCAGGCCGGCGCCGGTGCTGAAGCCGTCGGTCAGTGCCGCTTGGACGTCCGGTATGCCCGGCCCGCTGTCGCGAACCGTCAGTCGGAGCCCGCGCCTGCCGTGGGGGCTGGACACGGTGCTGATGGTCAGCGTGCCGCCACCGCCGTGGATGTAGGCGTTGCGGACCAGTTCACTCGCGGCGGTCACGATCTTCGTCTGCGCGACCAGGTCGAAGCCCGCCGCCACCGCGGCCGCACGTACGGCGTGCCGGGCGAGGAGCAGGTCGGGCTCGTCGCGCACCGGGTGCGTCGACTCGGCGACGACGCCTCGGTGAACGGTCGGAAGTTCACCTGATCGCATGTGGCCGGCTCCCGCGCTCGTCGCGGGCCGGAGCCCTCTGCCAGCCCAGCGCGGCCAGGGCCCGTTCGGCGTTGAGCGCGGTCTCCACGCCGGTCAGGCTCAGCCCGAGGCCGCACAGCGTGATGGCGACCGCCGGGCGCATCCCCGCCACGATCATCCGCGCGCCCAGCAGCCGTCCCGCCGCTGCGGCCTCGGTCAGCATGCGGGCGACGAACGAGTCGATGATCTGCAACCGGGAGATGTCGATCACGACGCCGCGGGCACCGACGCCTGCGATGCGCTCGGTCAGTTCCTCGGTGAACCGCAGGGCGGTCCGGTCGTCGATGTCGTCGAGCAGACCCGTCAACAGGATGTCGCCGAGTCGGATGACGGGCACACCGGCCGACGACCGCGCGGTCACAGGACGCTCCGCACCCGATCGGGCGCCTGGTCGGAGGAGTCCACGTCGAGCAGCCGGATGGCTTCGGCGAGGGCGTCCGCCAGGGTGGCCCTGGTCGTGATCATCGACAGGTCGATGCCGAGCTGCGTGATGGTATGGGCGATAGCCGGCCGAATGCCGCTGATGAAGCACTCGGCACCCATCAACCGGACTGCGGTGACGGTCTGCAGCAGGTGTTGGGCGACCACGGTGTCGACGGTCGGCACACCGGTGATGTCGATGATCGCCACCGGCGCCTCGTCGGTTTGGATGGCCTCCAGCAGCCCGTTCATCACCAGCTGCGTGCGGGTGCTGTCGAGGGTGCCGATCAGGGGCACCGCCAGCACGCCGCGCCACAACCGGACCACCGGGGTGGACAGCTCCAGCATCTGCCGGTGTTGCGTGCGGATGATCTCCTCACGTCCCCCGACGTAGGTGGCGAACGTCAACGCGCCCGCGGCGTCGAGCAGGCCGTTGAGGGTGGTCGCGGCCGCGAACAGCACGGCGGGGTCGTCGGTTTCCGCCCGGACCGCGTCCAGCAGCGCGTCCTTCAACGCCAGGGTGGACAGCGCGGTGGTGGTCGGGTCCACGCCCGCGCGGGCCCGCCGCACCGATAGCTGCACCACGGCTTCGCGGGTCGGTCCGTGCCGTTCGACTACCTCGTCCACCGGCAGCTGGATCAGCAGGCCGTCCCGCAGGGCGGTGAGGATGTCGGCCGCTTCGGATCGGAGTTCGCGTTCTGCGGGTATGGCAGTGGAGACCGCGCGGTCGAACTGCGCTCGCACCCAGTGGTCGACGATGTCCGCCTCCCGCGTGACGAGAACTTTGACCAGGAGTTCTCGCACGATCGGGTTGCCTTCGGTGGCCACCGTCCACCACTCCTTCCGGCGGGTAATGCCTGATTGCTAAACTATTGTCTCTCGACAAACGTTAGCAGGGTAGTGGCGACCCGGCGGGCAGCGGTTCCGCGTGGAGTGCAGTCAGAAGGCGATCATGTTGCGCAGGGCGCTACGCCGACTGCGTGCCCGACTCCTCGTGCGGCGTGTCCTGCGCCGCAGCGGTCTCGCGCAGTGCGATCAGGCCGTCCGTCATCGCTGTCCGAGCCGACACCGGCATCGCCTCGATCAGCCCTCGGACGTGTTCTCTGCGCCGCTTGCGCAGATCCGAGAGGTACACCCGGCCCCGCTCGCTCAGCCGCAGTTCGACCTCACGCCTGCTGTTGGGACTCAGGGACCGCTCCAGGAACCCAACCGCCTCCAACCTGTCGCACAACCGGCTCATCGACGGGGGCGTCGAGTCCAGCTCCTCCGTGAGCGTGCGCAGGTTCATGCAGGTCAGGCGTTCCAGTACGAACATCGCACGCAGCTGCGAGGCCGACAGGGGCGCAGACGACACTTCGCGACTCCGCTCCCACATCACCTCGATGCGCTCGAAGACCTCGGTGAGAACATTGAGCGCCTCATCGGGGTCGGAGCGAGGGCGGAACCGGTTCACACTTCCCACTCTCGCATCCACGCCGCGCTCTGTCAGCCTGCGCTCGTCCGTCACCACCGTGCGGCAGCCACCGGAAGAAGATAGGCACCCATGACCGCACCAGCCGACGGCAGACACCTCGAAGTCGAGCGCCTACTCCGCAACGCCGCCCCGCACGAACTGCTCGACGTCACCCGCACCGAGCTGGCACGGCGCTTCGGCGCCACCACCGTCGACCTGCTGATGGCCGACTACGCGCTCACCATGCTGCAGCCGGTCTCCGTCCTGCCCTACACCGCACACCCCGTGCCCACGGGCACGAGCGAGCCGGGCAAGGCCTTCGGGTCCCAGCAGCCGCACGTCGAGCGGCGGCAGCCGTCCGGCGTCGTGGTCCACCTGCCGGTCACCGTGCGCGGCGACCGCCTCGGGGTGCTCTCGGTGAGCCTGCCCCAGGCGCCGGACGACGTGGTGCTCGAGGCGCTGGCCCAGGTCAGCGAAGTGCTCGCGCACGAGATCATCGTCGCCGAACGCGACACCGACCTCTACCTCCAAGCCCGACGCGCCAACCGGCTCACCCTGGCCGCCGAGATGCAGTGGCAACTGCTGCCGGGCCGCGCCTGCGCCCGCGCCGAGTACAGCATCGGCGCCCAACTCGAACCCGCCTACGCCATCCACGGCGACAACTTCGACTGGTCCACCTCCGCGGACCGGTTGACGCTCACGGTCACCAACGGGATGGGGGAGGGCATCGACGCAGCGCTGCTGACCAACCTCGCGGTCAACGCCCTGCGCAACGCCAGACGCGCCGGAACCCCGCTCGCCGACCAGGCCGCCCTGGCCGACCAGGCCGTCTACGGCCAGTACGCGGGCCGGGCGCACGTGTCCGTGCTGCTGCTGGAATTCGATCTGGCCAACGGCCGCGTCGACGTCATCGACGCCGGTTCGCCGCGGATGTGGCTGCTGCGCGACGGCACTGTCGGACCGGTGGCCTTCGAAGCCCAGATGCCCCTGGGAATGTTCGACGGCACGCCGTACACCGCTGAGAGGTTCCAGGTGCTGCCAGGCGACCGTCTCGTCTTCGTCAGCGACGGCGTCTACGACGTCGCCTCGACCGGCGGCGAGCGCTACGGCGAGCGCGCGCTGGCGCGCGCCATCAACGCCACCCGCCTCCTGCCCGCCGCCCAGGTGCCCCGCGCGATCCTGCAGGAGCTGGCCGGGCACCGGCACACCTCCGGACCAGAGGACGATGCCATGGTCGTCGCCCTGGACTGGCGCGGAAGAGACCAGGCATCCGGCGGCTGATGTGACTCGGGACCGTGGCGGATGCGGACACGGCCATCCGGGTGCCTTCGGACGCCAGGCGCGGGAGCGCAGCCAAGGCGTAGGAAAACGCGCTCCCGCACGTATGGGGCGTCCAACCTCAGGAGCAGGCATGTGTTGAGCCGGCTGCTGACGGCACCGACCGGTCGGGCCGCCGCCGACGCTTCATCGTCGTCGCGGCCGCCCACGGGGCCGATGGGCTACGTGACGGGCACCGCCTTGCCGTTGCGGATGTCGTGCGCCACGTCGGCGGTCACCGGACGCGGCGGAGTGGGCGACCTCTGACGTGTCGCGGGACTGTTTCCGGCGGCGGCGTTGACGGTCGCGGCGATCGCCGCGGTGGTGGCGTCCAGGCGCTCCAGCGGGTCCGGGCGTTCGGAGTCCATCGGCATCCTTCAAGTTGCCTTCCGGCGCTGCGCCCGTTTCCTCGTGGTCTTGCCGGTTGGTGTCTCAACCGGCAAGACCTGGCCGTGGTGCGGGTAGGCGGTCGGCATAAGCGCGCCGTCGGTGTGTGTCGGGCTGTTCTCGGGCCGGGATTGCCCGGTGCGGGGATCTGCGACCGGAGGTGGGTGAGGTCGTCGTCGGCCGGTTCCAGCAGCAGATGACCGGTGTGCAGGTGGCGGGCCACGGTGCGGAGGTCCTCGGCGATCTCCCGCATGGTCTGGTCGACCGGAGCGCTGCCGGGGCGCTGGTCGGAGACCGTCTCGGCCGGGGGCAGCGCCTGCGCCTGGTCGGCCGGCGCGTCGGCGAGGGTGGCCAGTTCGGCCGTCAACCGCCGGGTCCGCCCTACCGCGCACCTGAGGGAGTCCGCGGACAACGTGGCTCGCCGCAGCGAGGCGGCGGCCCGACGCAGCCCTCTGTCGCCTGACCGCAGAGCGCCGTGCACGGGATGGGCACACATGCCTACCCACCTCCTTTCGGTTGACGCTGTGGGTCAGGTTCCGGTTCTCAGGGGGTTGACGGCGCGGTGAGGGCGAGTCGGGCCAGCAGGTCGCGCCCCTTCTCTGCATGGCGGGGTTCGCACAGCACGTCGTAGCGGCCGGCGACGAGTTGCGTCGTGGAGGCGAAGTCGCGTTGGCCTCTCAGCGACGCGTAACCCGCGGCTGCGAAGGTCGTGCCGAAGACCATGCCGGTGAGCAACCCGGTCAGGAGCGGCGCCGGCAGTGGTCCGGTGCTGAACACGCCGAGCAGCAGGCCGACGAACAGGCCGAACCAGGCGCCGGACGCCGCACCGCCGGCCAGGACGCGGCGCCAGGTCAACCGGGCGGTGACGCGCTCGACGATCATCGGTTCGACGCCGACGATGGTGACGTCGTGCACTGGGAAGTCCTGGTCGGCCAGGTGGTCCACGGCGCGTTGGGCTTCGGCGTAGGTGGCGTAGGAGCCGATCGGCCATCCCGTGGGCGGTGTCGGCAGGACGGCCGGCTGCGCGCGCAGGAACGGGGTGGTGGTCGCGGTCGTCATGGGGGTCGCCTCCATCGGTCGGTTGTCCTTAGGCGGTGGTGAGGGAGCGCGTGCGACGTTTGCCGCCGGACCCAGCGCACCCCCGGCCGGCGAGCCCTGGGCCGGGCGAGCCCGGGGGCCTGCCGGCGGCAGGTGTCACCTGCCGGTGATGGCGATGCGTCGTGGCTTGGCCGCCTCGCTCTTGGGCACGCGCACGGTGAGCACGCCGTCGGTCAGGTTGGCCTCGACCTTGTCGGCGTCGACGTCGTGCGGCAGCGTCACGCGGTAGGAGAACTGGCCGGTGCGGCGGGTGCGATGCCGGAACAGGCCCTGCCGCTCCCTCTCCTTGAGCTCGCCGCTGATGGCCAGCTCGTTGCCGACCAGGTCGATGGAGATGTCGTCGCGCTTGACGCCGGGCAGTTCGACCCCGACCAGGTACGCGTCCTCGGTTTCGGTCACGTCGGCGGACGGTGACCATGTCGCGACGGTGTCGTCCAGGTGTCCGGCCACCGAGTCCATCCAGCGGCCCAGCTGACGGTAGAGGTCCTCGAACTCGCGAAACGGGTCCCAGCGGCCCACGGGGCCGGACGATCGCACGGCCGGCAGCGTCATGGCTCCACCTCCAAACGATCAACTTCGTGTCGGTCGAGCGCGTGCGGTACGCGCTCTCGTGCCACAGAACGAACATGAGCGGCCCTGTGTTCCCGAAGTTGAGCCCTCTCGACTCAACCGCGATCGGGAAGGGCCTGAGCGTCGGGTCGGTTCGAGGCGCGGGGAACACCGGGGCAGGCGGACACGTCTTCGCTGTGAAGCGGTTGCTTCACCCGACGTCGGCGATCCTGGAGGTGGTGTTGATGGCAATCGCGACCTCGGCGCGGCCTCGTCCAACCGCGGTTGGTGCGCGGCGGTCCGGTGGCGGTCCGGTGGTCGGTGTGTCCGCAGATGGGTGTGCGGCCCGGTCTCCGGACGGCCGGACGGATGCTTCCGTGTGGGTCCTGCGTCCGAGCCCGGAGCAGGCTGAACACGTCTGCGGGCACCTGTCGCGCTGGCTCCGCCGGGTGCGCGCCGCAGGTGTGGGCAAGGTAGTGATCGACCTGAGCCGGGTCCGCCGGCTGGATTTCACCGGGTTCGGGGTGTTCCTGGCCAGCGTCCGGGATGTGACGGGTCTGCCCGCGGCGATCATCGGGGCGCGTGGCCATCTGACGGAAACGCTGCGCCGACTGGACCTGCTCGCCGGTGCAGAGGTCGTGCCCGCAGGGCAGGTCCAGCGGGCGGTCGCGGTGGCGACTCCCGTACGGCGTGAACCGGGTGCCGGGCCACGCCTCACGCGTCCCCTGGCGCGGGCCGCGTGAGAAACCCCCTGGGACCCGCGGTGGGGGACGGGACGGCGAGCGCGTGAGGAGCTGTCGCCGTCCCGTCCCACCGTGATGCGACCGCCGCACCCCGAAGCGGTCGGCCGCGGACGTCGGCGCGGATCAGATGCTCCGTGTCGGGCCCCGATCCCGGGCATCGGAGCAAGCACCGACACCCGGTGCAACGCGCAGCGTGACGACGGCTGTTCCCAGGACGTGAGAACTTACGCGTCCCGGAGTGTCACGTCAGCGCCTTGAACTGCACACTCACACTCGACACGGTCCAGCAAGCGTCTGCGATGTGAATTGCATCACAGTCGGAAACAAGTGTGAGGGCGAGTGCGTTCGGAGTGGTGTCAGCGATGTGGTGCCCCCGTGCGGCG
Source organism: Saccharothrix isguenensis (assembly GCF_052936305.1). Classification (NCBI taxonomy): domain Bacteria; kingdom Bacillati; phylum Actinomycetota; class Actinomycetes; order Pseudonocardiales; family Pseudonocardiaceae; genus Saccharothrix; species Saccharothrix isguenensis. The sequence goes on along the minus strand of NZ_CP193626.1, from coordinate 4,581,086 downwards.
CGGTTGTCCGCGACGTGGGGCGCCTGATCACGAAGGGAAGGAGGAGAACGCCATGCTGATGCGTACTGATCCGTTCCAGGCTCTGGACCGGCTGACGCAGCAGTGGTTCGGCAGTGGCCTCGGCGGCGGCCTGTCGCGGTCGCCGGTGATGCCGTTGGACGCCTACCGTGCCGGTGACGAGTTCGTGGTGCACTTCGACCTGCCCGGCGTGAGCCCGGAGTCGATCGACGTCAACGTCGAGAAGAACGTGCTGACCGTGCAGGCGGAGCGCAACGCGGTCGGCGGCGACGGCGTCGAGACGGTGCTCAGCGAGCGGCCGACCGGCAGCTTCAGCAGGCAGCTGTTCCTGGGTGACGCCCTCGACGCCGACAACATCAGGGCCGACTACGACGCCGGCGTGCTGACCCTGCGCGTGCCGGTCGCCGAGCGGGCCAAGCCGCGCAAGATCTCCATCACCGGCACGACCTCGGAGCGGCAGGCGATCGACGCCTGATCTTCGGGTCGCCACGCGGTGATGCCCCGTGCTCATCGGAGCGCCCTGGTGACGCGGCCTTCCACGCGCGGATGCCCTTCGGCCGGCACCTGCGGCGTGTCGAGCCGCCCGGTGTCCTGACGACGCGGTGGCGCCGGTGAGCGCGGGGAGAGCCGGTCGTCGTGCGCGGTTTCCCGCCGTGCGCGTCGGCCGGCTTCGTCATGTCGAGAAGGGCAGGACATGGTCCCCGCTCCTGGTCGGGACCGGTTGCACGAGCTGGGGCAGCGGTTCGCCGATCTCGGCGTGCGACCTGCCGTAACTGGTCGACACGCGGGTGACGATGACTTCGACGCGGTGGTCCGGCGCAGCGCGCTGCCGGTCTTGGTCGATGTGTGGCGCGGTGTTGTGGCTCGTGCCGGATGGTCGCACCGTTCGTGGGCGCAACTCGCACGCGAGCGGGTCGGACGGCTCGAGGTCGTCAAGGTGAACGCCGACGAGGCGCCGAGGATTGCGGGCCTGTCGGACGTGCGGAGCATCCCCACGCTCGTCCAGATGGTGGACGGCACGGAGCGGGACCGCGTCGTGGGCGCGCAGCCCGCGCAAGCCCTGCGGGACTGGCTCGGCCGCCAACTGGCCGGCTGTCCGCCCCGGCCGACGGCCCGCCTGCGGCTGCGGCCCGTACGCGTCCCAGTGGCGATGCCGGTCGTCGGCTGCTCAACCGATCAAGTTGAGCGAGTTAGACGCAAGTTCGGGAACCGCCGGCAGATGCGCGAGCGTTCGGCACTACGGAAGTCCGAAGTCGGTGATGAAGGGAGGAGTGATGACGAGGACTGTGGCGAGGACGTCGGTGCCGGTGCGGGACACGGTGACCGTGGCCGCGTTCGACAACTACGCCGACGCCGAGCGCGCCGTGGACTCCCTGTCGGACAGGGGGTTCCCGGTAGGGCACACGAAGATCGTCGGGGTCGGGCTGCGCATGGTGGAGCACGTGCTCGGCCGGTTGACCCACCTCAGGGCAGCCGGGTTGGGCGCCGCGGCGGGGGCGTGGTTCGGGTTGCTGTTGGGCGTGTTCCTGAGTTCCTCAACCGCGTGGACGACATCGTGCTGTTCAAACCGCTCACCGAGAACGAGATCGAACGCATCGTCGAGCTGATGGCGCAGGAGCTGCGAGGTCGGCTCGCCGAACGCCGGATGACCCTCGGCCTCACCGACGAGGCCCGCGGCTTCATCGCCCGCCAGGGTTTCGACCCGGTGTACGGGGCCCGGCCGTTGCGCCGGTTCTTGGCCCGCGAGGTCGAGACCCGCATCGGCCGCGCCCTGCTGGGCGGCGACGTCCACGACGGCGCCACCATCCACATCGGACTGAACGAGACCGGGTTGACCGTGGACTACGACAACCCCGATCCCCTACCGGGCGTGGACGCCCTCGACAACCCGCCGGCCTTCGTCGGCGCATGACACACCACCACGGCGCATGACACATCGCTGCACGAAGGGAGGAAGACACGATGCGCCGCTACCACAACGGACTGAAGACCGCGCTGCTGCTCGGTCTGCTCACCGCCCTCATCCTCACCACCGGCTACTGGATCGGCGGCGGTCCCGGACTCCTCGTCGCCATAGCCCTGTCCCTGGCGATGAACGGCGCCGCCTACTTCTGGTCGGACAAACTCGCCCTGCGGGCCATGGCCGCCCAGCCGGTCAGCGAAGTCCAGGTGCCCGAGCTGTACGCGATGGTGCGCGAACTGGCGACCACCGCGGGCAAGCCGATGCCACAGCTCTACATCAGCCCGCTCGGCCAGCCCAACGCGTTCGCCACCGGCCGCTCACCCGCCCACGCCGCGGTCTGCGTCACCGAGGGCATCCTGCGCCTGCTCACCCCGCGCGAGCTGCGCGCGGTGCTCGGCCACGAGCTGTCGCACGTGTACAACCGCGACATCCTGATCTCCAGCGTCGCCGCCGCGCTCGCCGGGATCATCACCTCCCTGGCCAACCTCGCGCTGTTCCTGCCGTTCGGCTCCGACGACGAGGAGGCGCCCAACCCGCTGGCCGCACTGCTCATGTTGGTCCTCGGACCACTCGCGGCCGGCCTGATCCAGCTCGCCGTCAGCCGCAGCCGTGAGTACCAGGCCGACGCCGACGGCGCGGAGCTGTCCGGTGACCCGCTGGCCCTGGCCGCCGCCCTGGAGAAGATCGAGGCCGGTGTGCGGCGCCTGCCGCTGGCCGCCGACCCGGCGCACGCGTCGCAGTCGCACCTCATGATCGCCAATCCACTCGCCGGTAATGGCATGGCCGCGCTGTTCCGCACCCATCCGCCGACAGCCGACCGGGTCCGCCGCCTGCAACAGATGGCAGGCCACCGCCGTACCCGGCTCGTCGGTCACCTGCCGCATCGCGTCCACAGCACACCGTTCCGGCGTGTGATGGCGCCGACCACGAGGTACTACCGGCCATGAGCGCCGCGTGGTCGGCCAGCGCCGCGGTGCCCGTAGCGGGCCGCGCAGCGCCGAGACAGGACACCAGTCCGCCCCGCCGCCTGCCAGGGTGGGTACCCGAGATCGGTGGTCAGGACCGCGGTCAGAGCACGATCTGTGCCAGTGCGGCTTCGCGCACACGGCAACAGCCCCTCGGGTGCCCTGGCCGACGCCCGCTTCCGGGTCACTGGTTCTCGGCTCAGTTCCACGAGGTCATGGCCAACGCCCACCCGGCGCTGTGACCACCGACTGACCGGCACGACAACTGAACCATTTCGGTGGACATGGGTCGGGCCCGCCGGTGGATGACCGGCGGGCCCGAGTGGTGCGGTGGTGCGGTGTCAGCTGTGGGCGCGGTGGCTCCGCTTGGTGACGACGTGGTAGATGCCGAGCACGATCAGGGAGCCGAGGATGGCGAGCAGCCAGGTGCTCAGGTCGAAGAAGCTGCCGATGTCGGAGCCGAAGATGGCGCGGCCGATGAATCCGCCGATGATGGCGCCGACGATGCCCAGGAGCATGGTGATGATGATGCCGCCGGGGTCCTTGCCGGGCATGATGGCCTTGGCGATGGCGCCGGCGATGAGACCCAGAACGATCCAACCCAGGATGCCCACTGTGGTTCCTTGTCCTCGTGCCACGCCGTCTCTTGACGCGGCGTGATCGCTACACACACCGGGTTGCCCAACTCGCACCGGTTTCACACCTACGATGAGCGCTTCGTTGTGACAGCGGTGTCGAACCCGGTCGGCTGCTGCGAGGCATCCCGATGATCGGTTACCGCAGTGCTGACGCCGGGGACGGGCCGAGTACAGCCCGTTCGACGATCGCCTGGACCACGCCGTGAACATGCTCAGGCAGTCGGAGAACGCGGCGGGCCCACCTTGATCCGCGCGGACTGGCACCGGGCGAACGTCGCTGCCAGTCCGCCCCTCGCGCCCGCCCATGCTCGCCACTCAGGCTTGTCCAGGGGCGTCGGACAGGTCGTCCGTGCCGCAGCGCACGACCCGGCAGGATCGGCACACCCCCGCGCGGTCGGACGATCGCGGTGGCGGTCTCCTGCCGGTCGTCCCTGGTGATCTGCCAGTCGACGCCTGGGAGCGCAGCACCATCGGCTCCGAGGTGCTCACCGTGCGCAAGCCGTCGCGCTCGCGCGGAGCAGCCGCACCAGCACCTCGCGGTCGCCGTGCCATGCGCGTGGAGAGGGAGCCGCCGGAGCCGCCGTCATGGAGCGCATGCCCGGCCCTGTATCCGGGGTCGATGCCCACGTGCTCGGAGAACCGTCGGCACCCGTGTGGAGGAGATTCCGTGGACGTGTCGCCCTTTTGTCTCTGATCATGCTGGTGATCGGCGTGATTGGCGGCCTCGTACCCGGCCATCCGTGCGGCGCGCCTGTCGCCGGCCGTCGACCGACCGGACTCTGATCGTCAACCGATCGGTTGATGTGTCCGGTGAACCCGGAATGTCACTGTCTGGATCATGAAACGACTCCTGGGAGCGGTGGGCACCGTCGGTGCTTTGGTGTTGGGTGCCGCGCCGGCCGTGGCGAGCGACAACCTCGTGGTGCGTACCGATGCCGGCCTGGTGCGGGGCACCACGAACGCGAATGTCCGTTCTTACCAGGGGATTCCCTACGCCGCGCCGCCGGTCGGTGACCTGCGCTGGCACTCGCCCGTGCCGCCGGTGCCGTGGTCCGGTGCACTGGACGCAACCCGACCGGGCAATCGCTGTCCTCAAGCGAGTGTCGGCGGCCGACCGGCCGGCGTCATTGAGGACTGCCTTCATCTCGACGTCACCGCACCGCGTGTGGCCAGGAAGGCACCGGTGCTGGTGTGGCTACACGGTGGCGGGCTCATGAACGGCGCGGGTAGCGACTACCAGCCGACCCGGCTGGTCAAGCGAGGCGGTCTGGTCGTGGTGACCGTCAACTACCGGCTGGGGAACCTCGGTTTCCTCGGCTTTCCCGGGCTCGCGAACGGCGGCGCGTTCGGTATCGAGGACCAACAGGCGGCGCTGCGCTGGGTGCGGCGAAACATCGCGGAGTTCGGTGGCGACCCGGACAACGTCACCCTGGCAGGGGAGTCCGCCGGTGCGCACTCGGTGTGCGCGCAGCTCGCGTCACCGGGCGCGGCCGGGTTGTTCCAGCGGGCGATCGCCCAGAGCACGCCATGTGTACTGGGCTCGTTCGCCGGCGCGGACTTGCGGCCGATGCTGGACGTGCCGCTGTTCGTGCCGCACGAGTGGCACCAGGGGCATGGCCAGAGCGTCGCCGCCGGGCTGGGGTGCACGACGCTCGAGTGCCTGCGCGGCAAGCCGGTGTCGGACCTGCTCGCCGCGCCGGCGTTTCCCCTGCCTGCCTTCGGGAACGCGGTGCTGCCGGAGGACCCCGCGGTGGCGGTACCGGCCGGGCGGTTCAACCACGTGCCGCTGCTGACCGGCACCACGCGCGACGAGGGCACGTTCTTCGCACCGCTGCTGTTCCCCGATCTCGGTGCCGATGGCTACATGACCGCGTTGACCGCGCATTTCGGTCCACACGCCGCAGCGGTCGCACAGCGGTACCCGATCGAGGGGCACGCCGGCTCCGCGGTGCAGGCAATGGCCGCGATCATGACCGACCTCGACTGGGCGTGGCTGCAACGCGCCGCGGATCGCCAGTTCGCGGCCGAGGTCCCGGTGTACGCGTATGAGTTCCTCGACCGCACGGCACCGGCGATCCCCGAGTTCCCGTCCGGTGTCGAGCCGCTCGCCGCACACGGCTCCGAGCTGCGGTACCTGTTCGACCTGCGCTCCGACGACGTACGGCTGACCTCCGCACAGCGCCGCCTCGGCGACCGGATGATCGACTACTGGGTCCGCTTCGCGACCACCGGCAATCCCAACCGGCCCGGCCTGCCGGCGTGGCCCCGCGTCGACCCGGCGGACACCACGCCGTATGTGCAAGGCCTCGACCTCCGCCGAATCGGCCCGTTCGACCGGGCGACGGAACACAACCTGGCCTTCTGGGACGCGCTCGCACACCCGTGATCGGACCGAATCCCGCACGATCGCACACGTGCGGCATGGGGGTGCTCCCGGCAGCGTGTGATCGGGTTGTGTGAAGACGGGTGGGGCTGCCCGTGATGAGAGGCGAGGTCACCCGCAGGTGTCTCCACGCCGCGTAGGTTCGCCCCCACCCTGCGCGTGGCCGCGGTCGCCCGGGTTCAGGCCGCGGTGACCGCGGTGGCCGGTGTGGTGCCGTGGGTGGCGATGTCAGAGTTCCGACTCGCCCTGTGGCGACGACGACGTGCAGGTGACGCAGGCGGCATGGGCGGGGTTGGCGCGTTGTGTTCCCCAGGCGGCCCGCCAGGCGGTCAGGCGTAGCCCGGGACGGCCCTGACCGGTGAGTTGGGCGGCCGGTGAACGGCCCGGAGGACGTATCCCGTGGCGCCAGGCCGGCGTGCTCGACCAGGGCTCGGGCCAAGGCGAACCGGGTCGGGTCGCCGGTCTGGGCCAGGATCGCCGCCGCCCCGAGCACCGACAGCCCGGTGATCGAGCCGACCAGCGTGATCAGGCCGAACTCGTCGACGACACCGGTCATCAGCGACTCGACCTCGGCCGGACTCCCACCGGCGTGGTCCCGGTCGCCAAGAGGAAGCGCACCCGTTCCAGCGCCCGGCAGCGGTGCGCGATCAGGGCGGCGAGCCAGGTGCCGGACCCGGAACGGCTGCTTCGCGCACCACCGGAAACTCGCACATCACGACTTGTCGTTGTCGTAGTAGCTACGCAGCCTTTGATCTCGACCCCGGATCGGCCGAGTCCCGGTGGTCGTCGACGAACCGGAAGCAGCAGTTCGCGTGCCGGCCAGGTGGCGCGACGGCCATCCCGCCTCTCCACCGCGCTCTGCCAGTAGGACGCCCGGAGGCGGACAACCCTGCGGAGCGCGATGAGGACCGGCGGTTGACGATCACGCTCCGGGCGACCCGCCTCGACGGCGCGGCCTCGGGCATCCTCGGCGAGCGACCGCCGCTTTCCGCCCTTAACGATTAATTCTTCCGCTACCGCGAATAGCGGCGCACCATTTGCAGACCCCTGCGGGATCGTCCTCGCCGATTCCTTCCCTGCACATCAAGGAGTGCCTCTCGTGAGTAGTAGAAATATCCGTCGTCTGGTTCTTGTGTCCGCAGTCGTGTCGTGCTTCGCCGCGACCGCCCACGGCACGGTCCAGGCGCAACCGGAGGGACCGTCCGGCCGGGCCTTCACCGAGAACGTCGCCCCGGGCGCGGAATACCAGCAGTACATCGTCGGTTTCAAGCCCCGGTCGGAGGCCGGTCGCTCCGCCTCCCACCGGGCGCGTGCCCTGCGCGCGGCCGGCGAGCGGCACGGCGTGTCGGTGGAGGAAGTGCGGCAACTCGCGGTCGGCGGACACGTCGTGCGCACGGACAAAAAGCTTTCCGGAGAGCAGGCCCGCGGATTCCTGCGTTCGCTGGCCGCCCGCAGCGAGGTCGAATACGTCGAGCCGGACGTCCGCTTCTACCCGACCGCCACGCCGAACGACACCCAGTACAACAACCAGTGGCACTACTGGGAAGCGACCGCGGGCATGCGCCTGCCCAAGGCGTGGGACACCGCGGACGGCGCGGGCGTCACCGTGGCCGTGGTGGACACCGGTCGCACGGCCCACTCGGACCTCGACGGCAACACGGTCGGCGGGTACGACTTCATCAGCGACACGTTCGTCTCCCGTGACGGCAACGGCCGCGACTCCAACCCGCAGGACGAAGGGGACTGGAACCCGGTCGAGAACGAGTGCTCCCCGGGCAGCCCTCGGACGAACTCGTCCTGGCACGGCACGCACGTCGCGGGCACGATCGCCGCGGTGAGCGGCAACGCCAAGGGCGTGGCCGGTGTGGCGTCCAAGGCCAAGCTGGTCCACGCCCGCGTGCTGGGCCGCTGCGGCGGTTCGCTGTCCGACATCGCCGACGCGGTGATCTGGGCGTCCGGTGGCACGGTCAGCGGCGTCCCGGCCAACCCCAACCCGGCCAAGGTCATCAACATGAGCCTCGGCGGCGGCGGGACCTGTAGCTCCACCTACCAGAACGCGATCAACAGCGCGGTCGGGCGCGGCAGCACCGTGGTCGTCGCGGCGGGCAACTCGAACGAGAACGCTTCGAACTCGCAGCCGGCCAACTGCAACAACGTCGTCACCGTCGCTGCGCTGGACCGGGAGGGCAACCGGTCGGTGTTCCGGTCGGACGGCCGCTTCGCTTCCAACTACGGCACCGTCGTCGACGTCGCCGCGCCCGGCGGTGAGACCTGGACGGCCGCCGACGGCAGCAACGGCATCCTGTCGACGATGAACACCGGCACCACCACGCCCGGCAGCGAGACCTACAAGTACTACCAGGGCACCAGCATGGCCGCGCCCCACGTGGCCGGCCTCGTCGCCCTGGTGCTGGGTGAGAAGTCGTTGTCGCCCAGCGCCGTCGAGAGCTTGCTGAAGCAGAACGTCCGGCCGATCCCGGGCACCTGCTCCGGCGGCTGCGGCGCCGGTCTGGTCGACGCCGAGAAGACCATTGGCTCTCTAGGCGACGGTGGCGGCACCCCGCCCACCGGCCAGCTGCTGGCCAATCCGGGTTTCGAGTCGGGCAACACCGGCTGGGCCTCCACGTCGGGCGTCATCACCACCGACGCCACCTACCCGGCGCGCACCGGCTCGTGGAAGGCGTGGCTGAACGGGTACGGCCGGTCGCACACCGACACGCTGTCGCAGACCGTCACCATTCCGGCGACCACGACCGCCGCCACCCTGTCGTTCCACCTGCGGATCGACTCGGCGGAGACCGGGAACGTCGTGTACGACACCCTGAAGGTGCAGGTCCTCGACTCGACCGGCGCGGTCGTGGCGACGCTGGCGACGTACTCCAACGTCAACGAGGGCACGGCGTACGTCCAGCGGTCGCTCGACCTGAAGGCCCACGCCGGCAAGACCGTCACGATCAAGTTCACCGGGACCGAGGACTCGAACCTCCAGACGTCCTTCATGATCGACGACACCTCGCTCGCCACGAGCTGACGCCCGACCACCACGCGCGGCGCCCGGACCAATCCGGGCGCCGCGCGCTCAACCTACGAGAGGACCTTTCCCTGTCGAACCGCGCCGCTTACTGTGCGGGGGTGACGACCGGACAGGACGAGTTCTCCCGGGCACTCCGCGCCGCGATCGAGAATCGCGGCATCACGTTGGAGCGGCTGTGCGACCGCCTGCGCCGGCTCGACACGCCGGTCAGCACCGCCACTCTGAGCTACTGGCAGTCCGGCCGCACCCGGCCGGAGCGCCCGGCGTCGCTGAAGGCTTTGTGCAACCTCGAAGCGATCGTGGGGGTGCCCCGCGGCGAGCTGGCGGCGCTGCTCGACCCGCCCAAGCCCCGCGGCCGGATCGCGTCCCGGCCGCGGCCGGCGGTGGTCGGCAGCGCGTTCTTCCCCGAGGCCGAGGCGGTCGAGCACCTGCTGCGGGGCCTGGACCTCAGCCACGACAGCGGCCTCACCCGGCTCAGCGGCCACGACCGCGTCCACGTCGCCGCCGACCAGTCGCAGGACGTCCGGTGGACCCGGCAGGTGCTCCGCGCCGAGGAGCACGGGATCGACCGGATCGTCGTCATCCACGAGGCTGACTTCCCGTGTGGTGACGTGCCGGAGTTGCGGGCGGTGCGCAACTGCCGTGTAGGCCGGGTCCACGCGGACAAGCGGCAGGGGCTCATGGCCGCGGAGCTGTTGTTCCCCCGCGCGCTCGCCCGGCACGAGACGATCCTGATCGAGCACGAGGTCACCGAGCCATCGCCGCGACCCTCGTTCGTCTTCGAGCGCCGGTGCCGCACGCCGGTCCGCGAATTCCTGTTGGAGGTCCGGTTCGATCCGCGGGCGCTGCCCTCGCGGTGCGTGCGGTACTCCGTGCTGGACGGCGTGGAGAAGAACCGCCCGGTCGAGCTGGACGAGGATCGGACCGCGCACCACGTCGTGCTCGACTTCGGTCCGGGACAGTTCGGCGTCCGCTGGGAGTGGCCGCCCGACGCGAACCGGCCTGGGTGATGAGTTCTACGGGTGTCCGACCCGCCGGGCGGATGCGTTGTCCGAACTCGGCGACGCGGTGTTGTGTGCCGACGGGTCGGTGCGGTCGATCGCGTCGACCGCTGCGGGCTTGCCCCAGAGTTCTCCGTCCCACTGGCTGGTCTGCTGCAACAGGTGCCGCCAGCGGATCTCGGGGCCGCGGCCGTGCCGGAGTTGCGGCAGCGCAGCGCTCCGCGCCACCCGTGCGTCCACGTCGAGCAGGCCGCGGTCGTGGGCGATCCCGGCGACCAGACCCACAACGGACTTGGTGACGCTGGTTTCACCGAGAGCAGCCGGAAGGCGGTGGACGGCACCACCCTGTTCACCACGATACGGCTCTGACCCCCGTGCGGCCTTGAAGCCGGCTCCGCTTTCGAACCGGCTTCAAGGCCGAGGGGCGGGACTTCGACACGAGCGATGGACGGACCCCTCATCCGGCGTCCCCACATCGGCATGTGCGGACGGTCCGGACATGCCTTCGCCAACTGCGGGATGCCGGATACCGCTCACGATCAGCGCTGCCCGCGGAGCCGAGGTGTCCGTGTCCGGCGATGCCGCCGCCGGTGAGGAGGAGTTCAGCGCGCCGGGGGAGTTGTGATCGGCGTTCCACAGCGCAGAACGGACCGGGAGCACACCCGGATCGGTGCCCGGCCCACGAGCGCGGGGAGCCGCGCCGTTCAGATCACACCGAGGGCGAGCATCGCGTCGGCGACCTGGATGAAGCCGGCGATGTTCGCCCCGGCGAGGTAGTTGCCGGGCTTGCCGTACAGGTCCGCAGCTTCCAGGCAGCGGTGGTGGATGCCGTGCATGATGTCCGCGAGCCGCCGTTCGGTGTGATCGAAGCTCCAGGAGTCACGGGACGCGTTCTGCTGCATCTCCAGGGCGCTGGTGGCCACACCGCCGGCGTTGGCCGCCTTGCCCGGGGCGAAGAGGACCCCGGCGTCGACGAACAGCCGGACGGCGTCCGGTGTGCACGGCATGTTGGCGCCCTCGGCGACGATGGTGCACCCGTTCCCGATCAGGGTGGCGGCGTCACGTCCGTTGAGCTCGTTCTGCGTCGCGCAGGGCAGCGCGATGTCGCACGGGACGTCCCAGACCGACCCGCCCTCGACGTACCGGGCCTCGGACCGGGTCTCGGCGTAGGTCGAGATGCGGGCCCGGCGCTTCTCCTTGACGTCCTTGAGCAGGTCGAGGTCGATGCCCCGCTCGTCGATCACGTAGCCGTTGGAGTCCGAGCAGGCGATCACCGTGCCACCGAGCCGGCGGACCTTCTCCGCCGCGTAGATGGCGACGTTCCCGGACCCGGAGACCACCACCTTCTTGCCGTCGAACGAGTCGCCGCGGACCTTCAGCATCTCCTCGACGAAGAACACCGTGCCGTAGCCGGTCGCCTCGGTCCGCACCTGCGAACCGCCCCAGGTCAGCCCCTTGCCGGTGAGCACACCGGACTCGTAGCGGTTGGTGATGCGCTTGTACTGGCCGAACAGGTAGCCGATCTCCCGACCACCGACCCCGATGTCCCCGGCGGGCACGTCGGTGTGCTCGCCGATGTGCCGGTAGAGCTCGGTCATGAACGCCTGGCAGAAGCGCATGACCTCGCCGTCGGAGCGGCCCTTCGGGTCGAAGTCCGAGCCGCCCTTGCCGCCACCGATCGGCATCCCGGTGAGCGAGTTCTTGAAGATCTGCTCGAAACCGAGGAACTTGACGATTCCGAGGTACACGGTCGGATGAAACCGCAGCCCACCCTTGTAGGGCCCGAGCGCCGAGTTGAACTCGACCCTGAACCCGCGGTTGATCCGCACGGCCCCGGAGTCGTCGACCCAGGGAACCCGGAAGATGATCTGCCGCTCCGGCTCGCACAACCGGCGGATCACCGCCGCGTCGGTGTACTGCGGGTGCTTGGCCACCACCGGGCCGAGGCTGTCCAGCACCTCGCGCACCGCCTGGTGGAACTCATCCTCGCCGGGGTTCCGACGCAGCACCTCGTCGTAGATGTCACCCAACTTCTCGTCCAGAACCGGCACGCAGCACTCCTCGATCAACTGTCATCGTCATGCTGGGGTATCCACCCCTCACCGAGGCATTCCACCCCATGCGGGCGGTCACCGGACCAGCGGGCAGCGGTGAGTCCGGTCACCCGGGGGAGACTGTCGGAACCGCGCTGCCCGGTGAAGTCGAAGCCCGTGCGCGACAGCGCCGGTTCCAGCAGGTACTTCCAGCCGATCCGTGACCCGACCGCGTGCGCGGCCTGCCGATCGGTCAGGTCCTCCGCGCGAACTGCGGCACCGTGACCACTGCGCTGCACTGGGGGACCGGCAGGCACGAGGTTCGGCCGCCGGTCGATTCACCCCGTCCTCTGCCGCACGCCGGCCGCACCCGCTGGAGGATCCCCAGGGATCACTCAGCACTCAGCCGTGCCGGTCCGAGAGCACGGACGACAGCTCACGCATCAGCGATCGCGCATTCCGCAGCATGACCTGGTCCCGGTACTTGAGGGCGAGCTGCTCGGCGCGGACCGCGGTGGCGTAGGCGTCACTGATGTCCCCGCGCGCGGCGAGCAGGAATCCCTCGGTGCACACCACGTGCGCCCTGTCACCGGCCCCTCCCAGCTCGTCGAAGATCTGGTAGGCGCTGTCGCAGTGCTCCTGCGCCCGGTCCAGCTGTCCGCGCATGATCGCGAGCGATGCCATGTGGTTGAGGATCTGGCCTTCGAGGCGCCGTGCGGAGGACTCGACCGCGAGTGCCAGCGCCTCCGCGTAGCAGGTGTCGGCGTTCGTGACGTCGCCTGCCTCCGCGTAGCACTGACCGAGGAACCGCTTGGCGAGCGCCGCGCTCGCCTTGTCCTGCAGCTGGTCGAAGTGCGCCACCGCGGCCCGCAGGTGCCGGCGCGCGTCCGTGAACCGGCCCTGGAGGAACCGGATGCGGCCCAGCTTCTCCTCGACGATGCCGATGCCCCTGCGGTGCCCCATTCTCTGGAAGACGGAAAGCGCCTCTCCCAGCCAGCGCTCCGCCTTGGCCTCGGAGCCGGGCATCAAGTCCAGCTCGGCCAGTTCGAGCAGCACCGCGCCCTCACCGACCGCGTCGCCCTGGCGCCTGGCGCCCGCCAGTGCCGCCAGGTGGGTTCTTCGCCACGTCGACAGGGAGTGGGTGTGTTCGAACAACACGGCGCAGGTGACGGCGAGCTGCCACGCCTGCTTCGTCCACCGGCCCCGTGCGGCGACCTCGATCAGGCTCGCCACCACCTCCTCGTAGCACTCGATCCACTCCGCGGGTGAGCCGGAGCTCTGCCGCGGTCGCGGCACCACGGGATCGGCCGGGACGTTGACGAGGTTGAAGTGCTGGTTGCCCATGAGCAGCGCGTGCTGCCGCAGCGCCGCGTCCAGGAACCACTCCAGCAGGCGCAACACCGCGGCATCGAGTTCGCGCGGGGCGCTGCACATGGTGGGCAGGGAGTCCTTGACCACCTCGCGTACCAGGTCGTGGATCCGGAAGCGGTAAGAGGCCCGGTCCGTGCCGCGCACGTCGACGATCCGGTACGCGACGAGCGCCTCGATGTTCGAGGGAGAGAACTCCACGTCGGGGCCGAGCACGGCCTCGACCATGTCCGCGTCGATCCACGGCAGCCTTGCGGACACGATCAGCGCGAGTAGCAGGACACCGCGCTCGTCGAGGTTGTCCAGGCTCGCCTCGATGACGCGCCGCACGCTGAGGTTGCCGTACTCCAGACTGTCGAGCAGGATCCTCGGCCGTCGCACGCGGCGCTGCACGTCCTCGAGCGACAGCAGCGAGTCGGTGGCGAGCTGGCCGCCGATGATCCGCGAGGCGAGCGGGAGACCGCCGCAGGAGGACACGATGTTCAGCGCGATCTCCGTGCTGGTCTCGTCCGCCGCCAGGCCGGCGTTCTGCAGCAGGATCTGCGCGGCCACGTCCAGCGACAGCACGGACAGCCGCAGGTGGCGTCGCGCGGGCACGTACAGGTTGGGCTCGCGCGCGGTGATGCACAGCGCGGACCGCGAGCTGGCGGTGATCAGGCCGGAGAAGTCGAACCCCCTCGGCGCGTCGTCGAGGACAACGAGCAGGGACCGCGAGTGCAGCAGCGAGCGGTAGGTGGCCTCCATCCGGTCGACCTCGTCGGGCAGCTCGGCGAGCGGCATGCCGAGCGACCGCAGAAGCACCCGCAGAAGGGCACTCCGGTCGTACTTGCCGCCGGAGTTGCCGTGCATCTCCACGTACACGACTCCGTCGGCGAAGCTGTCGGCCAGCCGGTGCCCGAGCGAGATCGCGAACGCCGTCTTGCCGACGCCAGGCTGCCCGTGGATCAGCAGCACCTTGCCGGCCTGTTGTTCTCGCATCAGCAGCGCGGCGGCCTGGTCGACGTCGTCGGCGCGGCCGAGGAAGACCTCGGGCGCGGACGGCAGTTCGAACACCCGGTGCACCGGCTGCGGCGTCTCCTCGTACTCCGTGGCGAGCAGCGTCCGGTTCAGTTCCTGTAACTCGGTGGAGGGGGAGATGCCGAGCTCGGTCGACAGCCGCAACCGGTGCTCGGCGAACAGCGAGAGCGCTGCGGCCCGGTCGCCGAGCCCCTGCTGCACGCGCATGTGCAGCGCGCACAGCCCTTCGTTCAGCGGGTCCAGCTCCCGCAGTGTCGTCAGCACGGGGAGCAGCACGCCGCGCTCCGGCGCGGGGAGGCGTTTGAAGCAGTCGGTGACGAACCGGGCCGCGAGCACAGACCACCGGATCTCTCCGGACGGCGGGTCACCCGCGTTCCCGTCGGCGAGCGCGAAGTTGAGGCAGTCGAGCAGAGAAGCCAGCCGCTCGACGTCGTCCGGCACCTCGTCCAGCGCCACGCGCAGCAGGTAGACGTCGCTCGGCACCACGGCCGGGACGAGCCGGAGGCTCTCGTGCCGCCGGACGAGCGCCGAGTGCCCGAACACGCTGCGGATGCGCGACGCGTACGACCGGACGTTCGCCCTCGCCGACGCCGGTGGGCCGGCCGCCCAGAGGTGGTCGACGATCCGCGCGATGCTGACGTCCTTGCCGACTGCGGAGGCGAGGAACGTCAGCATCCGGAACGCCAGCGGCGGGAGCGCGACCTCGGCGCCGGAGGCGGTGAAGGCGGGGCCTCCACCGAGGCAGCAGACCATGCCCGCGCACAAGGGTGGTAGGTCGTCGCAGTAGACGTAGGAGCCGTGACCTCGGTCGACGACTCGCAGTCGGGCGGAGTGCATTCACATCCCCCTTGCAGCGGCACACCCTCCACTCGGACGTCGTGGCGCCTGCCCCGCGCCCGACCGTGGTCAGTCCACCGCGGTCAGCATGGTGATCCCGGAGTCCTCGGCGACGAGCTGGACGGACAGACCGGAGAGCTGGGCGACATCGCTCAGGTGGGTGCCGCCACAGGGGATGGTGGCCGTGTTCCCGCCGAGGTCTGCGCTCCACTCCCGTTTGGCGTCCAGCGCGCACACCTCGGGTGTCAGCGTGATCGCGCCGCCGGCCGCCACCCAGTCGCGCAGCAGTTCGTTCAGCTCGGCCTCGATCGCGGGGAGCGCGTCGAGCACCTCCTGCGCCCGCAGACCCTTCTTCCGGGCCGACTTCCCGATGCGGTAGGTGTCCGTGCTCTTCCGGCGGCCGATGCGGGAGGTCGTGACGAACTGGTTGTCGAAGTCGGCGTACCCGCGCGAGTCGCGGCGGGACTCCTTGCTCCAGTATCCGTCCGTGACCTGGTTGAGCGCCATCGCCGCCACGTGGCAGGCCGAGTGCCCCGCGCTCAGGTCGGCGCGCAGACCCTCGTCGACCCTGACCTCGACCTTGGTGCCCACCGGCAGCGCGCCGGACGCGACGCGGACCACGTGACCGACCACGAACCGGTAGCCGTCGTCGCCCCGTCGTGCCGGGATCGCCTCGCCGATGGCCAGTTCGCCGTCGGCGTCGAACGCGCAGGTGACCCCGTCGATCACGGGGATCTCCTCGGAGCCGACCAGAAGGTGGCCCGCGTCCGACGGCTGGTCCGGCCAGGTGTGGTCAAGCGGGTGGAAGCAGGTGCGGTCCAGCACCACCACCGAGTCGCCGTCGGTGGACGGGAGCGGGACGACCGCGATCACCTCGGCGGTGCACTGGGTTTCGCCACACGGGTAGGTGATCACGCTGGGCGACTGCATCGACAAGTCTTTCCTCTCAGCTTTCTTGAATGCATTTCATGCGCCGGGCACGGGTTCTTCCCGGGACGAGGGGTTTGATGTCATTCCCGCTCGCTTTTCCCGTGCTGCCTGCGGGCGACCTGGGAAAAGCTCGGGTCGACGCGGGTCCGCGAATTCGCATGGCCGGTCGAGTTTCGCAGGGGGTGCCGATCCGCCCAAGCGGGACATTCGGTTCGTCAAGCAGGTGATGCCGACCGCGGGATCGGGCTGCGCTTGGCGCCGAAGTGTCCACATCGTACCCTCCGGTGGATGCGCCCGCGTTGCACCTATACCCTTGCATCTGCTACTGTAGCATGTCTTGCGACTGCTCGACCACGGTTGTTTGCGAGAGTCGCGCGTGCTGACTCGTGGCGTTTCGGGAGTGAACCGACCCCCTCCGTATTCGTACTCGAATGGACGACTTCGCGAGGGGTGTCGCGCCGATCCGGAACCGTCACGTGCGACGAGGGGGAAGTCACCGATGCGAAGAGGCAGCGCTCAGGTGTTCGAGTGCGTTCGGTTTGCCGGAACGACCCGGTGACCGGCGCGGCGGGCACGGGGGACGCCGTGCGGTTGGAAGCCGAGCGGGAGCTGCCGGGCGCGAGGCTGTGGGCCTGGCTGCTCGTCGGGATCACCGCGGTGTGGGGCTGGACCTTCGTCGCGATCCACGACGCTGTCGCCACGATGCACCCCTCCGCGTTCGTCGCCTACCGCTTCCTCGGGGCTGCCGCGGTGATGGCCGTCGTGCTGCTGCCGGTGCTGCGACGGATGACCGCCACGGAGCTCACCGGCGGCGCGCTGGCCGGTGTAGCGCTGTTCGTCGGCTACGCCGCGCAGACGCTCGGGCTGGAGAGCACCACCCCGTCGAACACCGCGTTCATCACCGGGATGTCGGTCGTCTTCACGCCGTTGTTGCTGTTCATCGCGTTCCGGGTACGGCCGAGGCCTCGCCAGGTGGTCAGCGTGCTGCTGGCCGCGATCGGTCTCGCGCTGCTCACCATGCGCGGCTTCCAGGTGCACTACGGCGACCTGCTGGTGCTCGGCTGCGCCATCGCCTTCGCGGCGCACGTGATCACGCTGAGCAGGGTGAGCGCCCTCGTCAACCCCGCGAGGCTCACCTTCGTCCAGCTCGCGACGGTGGGGGTGCTCGCCCTCGCGTGGAGCGGGCTCACCGACAACCTGACTCGGCCCGCCAACGGCGACATCTGGGTCGCGCTGGCGGTCTGCGCGGTGGTCGCATCGGCCTTCGCCTACTTCGTGCAGACCAAGGCGCAGGCCGCCAACGTGTCGCCGACGAGGGTCGCCCTCATCTTCGCGCTCGAGCCGGTCTTCGGCGGTTTTTTCGGTTACTGGCTCGCCGGTGACCGTTTCACGACGCTGAACTTCGTCGGTGCCGGATTGATTCTCGCCGCCATGCTGCTGACCGAACTCCAGTACAGGCCGAAATCCCGGAACGGCACTGTCGCCGCCGGGTGATCAAAGGTTCGGGTGGCGAGTGGGATCAGAGCTGGGCAGTCACGTCACTCGCCTCCGTTCAGTAGGTCGTCAACAGCCGGTCAAGTACCTTCACCGCGAACTGGAGCGCATCGACCGGAACGCGCTCGTCGATTCCGTGGTACATCGCGGCGAGGTCGAACCCGCCGGGCAGCTTCAAGGGCATGAATCCGTAGCCGTTGATACCGAGCTTGGCGAAGACGCGGTTGTCCGTGCCGGCGGGAAGGCAGTAGGGCGCGATTCTCGCGGTGGGGTCCTGTGTCTTCAGCGCGGCAAGCATCGACTCCACCAGTGGGGCGTCGAACGGCACCTCCATCGCCGACTCGAAGTCGATCAGCTCCACCCGCGTGGACGGGCCGGCGAGCCGGTCGATCGTTTCCAGGAATTCCTTCTCCAGACCGGGCAGGAACCGGCCGTCGACCTCGGCGCAGGCCGACTCGGGCACCACGTTGGTGGCGTACCCGGCATGCAGCCGGGTGGGGTTCGCCGTGTTGCTCAGCGCGGCTCCGATGAACCTGGCGACGGCCCCGAGCCGGCTCATGGTCGCGTCGAGGTCGTTCTCCTCGAAGGGAACGCCGCTTGCGTCACAGATCTCCCGCAGCAGCCGCTCGGTCGTCGGCGTGAGGAGCCGGGGCCAGGTGTGCTTGCCGATGCGGTGGATGGCACCGGACAGCTCGGTCACCACGTTGTCGGCGTGCAGCATCGAGCCGTGCCCCGCCTTGCCCTCGACGACCAGGCGGAGCCACGCTAGGCCCTTCTGCGCGTTCTCCACGAGGTAGATCCGCAAGTCCGGTGCCACCTCGACCGAGTAGCCGCCGACCTCGCTGATCGCCTCGGTGCAGCCGCTGAACAGCTCGGCGTGGTGGGCCACCAGGAAGTCGGACCCGAACTCGCCGCCGGTTTCCTCGTCGGCGAGCCAGGCGAACACGACGTCGCGCAGCGGCCGGCGTCCCGTGCGGGCGAACTCGCGGACGATCGCGAGCATCGCCGCGTCCATGTTCTTCATGTCGACCGCGCCGCGGCCCCAGATCGCGCCATCGCGCAGCTCCCCGGACAGCGGGTGCACCGACCACCGCGCCGGATCGGCAGGCACCACGTCGAGGTGTCCGTGCACCAGGAGGCCGGGCAGCGCGGGGTCGGTGCCCGGGATCCGCAGCACCACGTTCCCCCTGCGGGGCGCGGGCTCCAGGTACGTCGCGGTCAGCCCGACCTCGTCGAGCTTGCCCATGACGTACTCGGCGGCCGTGCGTTCACCCGGCCCGTCCGGGTCACCGGAGTTGGTGGTGTCGATGCGGATCAGGTCGGAACACAGCTCCGCGACCTCGTCCACCGCGCTGCCCGCGGTCACGAGCCGGTCCGCGTGACCAGGCTCCCGCGCTTGTACGCGCGGGTGATGAGCTCGGCGCTGACGTCGACGACTTCCTTCATCGCGCCGATCTCGTTGAGGAACCAGTACAACTCGGACTCCTGCATGAGGCACACCTCAAGCAGCAGGCTGTAGTCACCGGTGAGGGCCGCGCAGTAGCGGACACCCGAGTGCTTGCTGAGCGCGCGCCCGCACGCGTCGATGTCGGCAGCGCGGGTCTTCACCCCGATCTGCGCCTCGACGGTCAGCCCGAGCAGTCTCGGGTCGATCTCCGCGCGCATGTGCAGCAGTCCTCTGCCCAGCAGCAGCGCGACCCGGCGGGCCGCGGTCGGCACGGACACGTCGAGCTGCTCGGCGATCGCGGTGAAGCTCATCCGCCCGTCGGTGCGCAGCAGCTCGATCACCCGCCGATCGACGTCGTCGAGCTTCACGCGCTCGCCGGGTGTCTTCGCCACCGGCTCGGCGTGGGACCGGAGCACGGCGACCTCGGCGTCGGTGAGGTAGGGCGCGTGCCACTCGGCGACCGTGGTGAACGTGTGCAGAACCACCCGGCTGTCGGTGGTGATCACGCCGTCGATCGTCGGGAGCTCGTTGGCCAGCACGTCGTGCCGGCGTTCCAGGTCGCCGACCACCTCGCACCACACGTCGTGGGAGCCGGTGATGACGAAGACGCCCCGGGTGTCGGCCCTGGCCGCCAGTGAGGCCGCGACTCCGTCGGCAGTGCCGGGCGTCGTGCGCAGGCCGACGTGGATCGGGGTGCCGAGGCCGGTGAGCAGGTCGTCGGGCACGGCGGTGGTGCGCAGGACGCCCGCGTCGAAGATCCGCTGCGCCCGGCGGCCCACGGTGCGCTGATGCTCGCCGAGCGCATCCCCGAGCTCGCCCCAGGAGACGCGGGGGTTGACCTGGAGACCGGCGACGACGCGCCGGTCCAGCGCGTCCAACTCGAACACCAAGCTGCCTCCCGTGTCCGTTTTTACGCTGCTGAAGCAGTCTATTGACTATTTGTAACACAATGGGCAAGGGTTACGTGACTTTGACGTGGCATCTGCATGCGGAGGCGCGCAGGGATGACGACCATCACCCCCAACAGGGCTCAGTTACGTCAGGTGCTCGCCGCGTCGAGCGGCAACGTGGTCGAGTGGTACGACTGGCTCGTCTACTCGTACCTCAGCGTGTACTTCGCGAACCAGGTCTTCCCCAGCGAGGGCAACTCGCTGGTGCCGCTGCTGGCCACGTTGGCGGTGTTCGCGGTCGGGTTCGTGATGCGGCCGATCGGCGGCCTGGTGCTGGGGGTGTACGCCGACCGCAGGGGCAGGCGCGCGGCCATGGTCCTGACCGTCACGATCATGGGCGTCGGCCAGGTGATGATGACGATGCTGCCGACCTACGAGCAGGCGGGCGTGCTGTCGCCGCTGCTGCTACTGGTCATCCGGCTGGGGCAGGGGTTCGCGGTCGGGGGGGAGTTCGCGATCTCATCGGTGTTCCTCGTCGAGTCGGCGCCGCCAGGCAGGAGGGGGCTGTACTCCAGCTACTGCTACGTCGGGTCGAACCTCGGCCAGCTGCTCGCCGCAGGTTCAGCCGCGCTGATGTCCAACCTCCTCTCCTCGGACGCCATGCACGAGTGGGGCTGGCGCGTGCCCTTCGCCGTCGGCGCGGTCTCCTGCCTGGTGGGGCTGTGGATCCGGCGAGGCACCGTCGAGACCCATGCCGATGTCGAACGCATCAGCCGCGGCGAGGTGAGCAGGCCGGGCTTCTTCGAATTCCTGCGCGAGCACCCCAGGCAGTCCGCCATGATCGTCGGCATGACGATCGGCCCGACGATCGCGTTCTACGCCTGGGCGGTGTACCTGCCGACGTACGCCGACATCACCCAGGGGTACGACCCGGCACGCGCGCTCACCGTCAGCACGATCGCGCTCGTCGTCTTCACCGTCATCCAGCCGATCGCCGGCGTCCTGTCCGACCGGATCGGCCGCAAGCCTCTGCTGGTCGGTTCCGCGGTCGGCTTCACGGTGCTGCCGGTGCCGCTGCTCACCATGCTCGACACCTCGTTCTGGAGCTTGATGATCGTCATGGTCGTCGGGATGGTGTTCCTCACCGGCTACACGGCGGTGTGCGCCGCCGCGATGTCCGAGATGTTCCCGCCACGCGTGCGGACCACGGGCATCGGCTTCCCCTACTCGCTGACGGTCGCTGCTTTCGGTGGCTCGGCACCGTTCGTAGCCACCCTGATGGTCCACTCCGGCAACCCCGCGCTGCTCGGGTGGTACGTCAGCGCGGCGGCGCTGATCTCCGCAGTGGTGTTCACCAGGATGCCGGAGACCAAGGACCGCGTGTTCGTCTGACCCGCGCGCGCGGTGCGGCACGGCCCCGGACACCTCCGGAGGGCCGTGCCGCACCGGGATATCGCGTCCCGGCGCGCGGCGGAATTCACCATGCCTTTGTTCCCGGGAGCGTATCGTCGATCACGATTTCGCCGTGTACGTCTTATATGCGTCACGTCTCGTACCGGTGTTGTAGTCGTGCTATGCATGCAAAACTTATGGTGGGCAGTCCTGCGGCGACTTCTGAAGCGGGGCAGGGCAACTGGGGGGCCTACGCGTCCGAGTACACCGGGCACTGGGCCGAGGTCTTGGAACCGGCGGGCATCGACGTGAGGCCGGCCGAATCCGACGGTGGTGGGACGGATCCCGAGCACGTGACCATCGTCGCTGGTGATCGGCTGTCCGCGGAGGACATCCACGCGGTGATCGAGCGAGGGCCGACGCTCATCGTCGCACGGCCCGGTGAGCACAATGAGAAAATCTATCGGGAACTGGGACTGGGCGCGCTCGTCAAACTTCCGGGCGAACCAAGGAAGGATCAGCCGCACCTGCGGCGCAATAGCATTTCCGCGGTGCTGGAGGACGTCGCTGATGGGCAAGCGCCGATCACGCTGCACATTTCCCGACCGACCGCGTTCGTGGGGGCCGACAGCAGATGGAAGGCTTTGTGCCGGCACGGCGACTCGTTACTCGTCGGATACCTCGACGACGGTGGTAGGCGAGTCGTCGTGGTGTCCTCGGACCAGGTGTTCGCCGCGCCCTTCATCGCCGCGAGGAACAACGCGCAGGCACTCGCGCGACTGGTCGCCCTGCTGGGCGGCACGCCGCTCAGCGACGTCGAGTTGAAGGAGGTCGCCGCCGCGCCTGCCCGGGTGACGACCTGCGCCCGCAGCACGTCGCCGGTCGGCGACATCACCGCGGTGCCGGGTGAGCACCTGGTCGCCCCGGCGGTGGACGAGCTGTCGGCCGTGCTCGACGAGTACCTGACGGCCGATCTGAACCCCTGGAGCCGCACGGAGGACTTCCTCGACGTGACGCGGTCGGCGTTCTTCGCGATGCCGTCCGAGCTGCGCACCGCGCTTACGACGTTCAAGTCCCGCTCGAACGACTACGGGGCGCTGCTGATCCGCAACCTGCCGGTGGGGAACGTGCCGAGGACGCCGAGCGAGACCGACGCGCACCCGGACAAGACGTTCGAGTCCGAGTTCTGGCTGGCCATGACCGCGTGCGCGCTCGGCGAGCCGTTCGCCTACGCGCAGGAGAAGCGCGGCAGCCTCTACCAGAACGTCGTGCCGACCAGGAAGAACGCGGAGAAGCTGTCCTCCGAGAGCTCGACGATCCTGCTCGACTACCACACCGAGGCCGCGTTCCACCCGTTCAAGCCGGACTACGTGCTGCTGCTGTGCCTGCGCCAGGACCACGACGCCAAGGCGCGGACCTCCAACGCGGGCATCAGGATGGTGATGCAGCACCTGTCGCTCCAGGACCGGTGGGAGCTGCGGCAGCAGCAGTTCCGCACGGGCGTGGACTTCTCGTTCGGCAGCCGCAACATGGAACAGGGCAATGGCCCTCTCCTCGCGGTGCTGAACGGGAACCCGTACGACCCCGAGCTGTGCTACGACCTCGACCTGATGGTGGCAGAGACCGACGCTGGAAACCGTGCGCTACAGGCGCTGCGCAAGGCCGTCGGTGAGGTCGGGTCGTACGTCGCGCTGACTGCGGGCGACCTGCTCGTCGTGGACAACCGGCAGGCGGTGCACGCCCGCTCCGAGTTCACTCCGCGCTATGACGGGTGGGACCGGTGGTTGCAGCGCATGTGCGTCACCAACGACCTCGGCGCGTCCGGTGCGTGGCGCGAGGCCGGGTCGCGGGTGATCGACGTCCAGTTCAACGTCTAGTGTCCTCAGCCGTCGATCCGTTGTAGGTCGTCTGGTGCCTCCTCGGTGCCGGGTGTCCACTGTGGATCGGCGATGACGACCACGGACGCCGCTTGGACGTCGGGACCGAGGCTGCCGGTCGTGATCCGGCTGAGCAGCACGGCGGGACCCCGCCGTTCGGTGAGTTCGTCCACCATCGCCTGACGCCCCTGCGGCGGGACCTTGCCGACCAGCGGGCCGATGGTGAGATCGCCCGGCCGCCGGCGCGATGTCGAGCGCTTCGAGGAAGAAGGAGAAGAGGATCACCTTGCGCCCTCCTCGACGGCTTCCTCGATGATCTCCGACAAGCGCCGGCGGTCGAATCCTTCATCCGGTGCTCGCCGCCGCAGGCGAGACGTGGCTCGTCAGGCGGCGGACGACAGCGAGTGGCGACGGCCATGACCAACACCGCCAGTCCGACCAGGGGGTCGACGCATCGTCAGGTGAGCCACCGGTCCAGGCTGGGCAGGTTCGGCCTGCGGAGCAGGGGCACGCGCAGCACGACCAACTCACCCTCGCCGAGCCGGTCCTCGGTGTCCCGTGCTTCGACCAGGGCGCCGAGCAAGTCGTCGCCCGGTTCGCGGCGGCGGTCGGCGACCAGGCCGGCAACGTAGTCCTTCGACTTCGCGAACGCGTCGTGGATCTCCTCGCTGGAGAACGCGGTGGCGGCCGGCGCGACGTCGATCCAGCCGGTGAACCGGTCGCGGTCGGCGACCGGCACGCCCGGCATCTGGCAGATGACCGCGACGGGCACCGGCACCGCGAAGCATGCGATCAGGTCCGCGGGGCGGTGCGCCCCGCTCCTCGATCCGGCCTGCTGGGTCGCATCGGTGTCCCCGATCCCCGGGATCCGGTCGTCACCAGCAGTGGTCGTTCAACCACCCGGGGACGTTCCCAGCACGGCAACGGATTCCACCGCTGCGGGAACCGGCGAAGCCTCGCCGACGACCAGTAGGACTGGAGCGGTGTGGCCACCGAACGGCGGCCGACCGCGTGGAGGGACATGCGCCGGCACGAAGACCCCGAGGTCCACTCCTGGTTCGCGAGCGGCGGGTCGCGCACCGCACCTCGACGGCGACCGGCTCCGGGGAAGCTTCTCGACCAGCAACCACCGGGCGGACCGACGTGGCGCCCGCATGCCTACGACCCACCGACGCCGCTCGACCACACGACCACACCCCGGAAGGGCTCGACCATGATCCTTGCACGCACGACGGAGACGCCGGGCACGACCCGCTGCCCGCGCTCGACCGGGAGGTGAGGACCGTGCTCGACCCCAACACCGTGGCGCCACCGGTCCACGAGCACGTCACCGACGCCATCAAGACGCCGGCGCTCATCCGGCTCACGCCCAACACCGTGCTGGTCCGCTTCGAGACCCTCAAGGTCTACGCCGCGCTCGGCGCGGTGCGACACGTGGTCGAGACCGGGGTGGTCCGCCCCGGGCAGACGGTGGTGGACAGTTCCAGCGGCATCTACGCCCTCGCGTTGGCGATGGCCTGTCACCGCTACGGGCTGCGCTGCCACATCGTCGCCTCCACCACGGTCGACGACACCATGCGCGCCCAGCTGGAGATCCTCGGCGTCACCGTGGACCAGATGCCGCCCTCGGACGACTTGCGCCTTGACCAGAGCAGGCGGGTCGCGCGGGTCCGGGAGCTGCTCGCCCGGCGGACCGACATGCACTGGATGCGGCAGTACCACGACCCCGTGCACCACCTCGGCTACGCCGAACTGGCCGGCCTGCTGGTCCGGGCACTGCCCGGCGAGTCCTTGACCGTGGTGGGCAGCGTCGGCACCGGGGCCTCCACCGGTGGGCTCACCCGCGCGCTGCGCGAGCACGACCCGCTGATGCGGCTGGTGGGCGTGCAGCCCTTCGGCAGCGTCACGTTCGGCAGCGACCGGTTCACCGACCCCGACGCCATCATCGCCGGCATCGGCAGCGCCATCCACTTCGACAACGTCCACCACCACCTCTACGACCGCATCCACTGGCTGGACTTCCGACACGCCATGGCCGCCACCGTCGACCTGATGCGCCGGCACGCGGTGTTCGCCGGCCTGTCCACCGGCGCCGCTCATCTGGTCTCGTCCTGGGAGGCCCAGCGCGACCCCGTCCGCACGCACGTGGTCCTCGGCGCGGACACCGGCCACCGCTATACCGAGAGGGTCTTCACCCGCCACCGCGAGGCACTCGACCCCACCTCGCTGGCTCCCGTGGAGATCGCCGAACTGGAGGACCTGGTTCCGCCGTGGGCCGTGATCGACTGGGCACGCCGGTCGTACAGGCCGCTCGTGCCCGTTCAGGAACGCCGGAAGGATCCCGTGCCGTGACTCTCGTACTGCTGGAAGCCCTCACCTTCGGCCTCGGCCGGATCGCCGATGCGGCCCGTGCTGCGGGACACGACCTCGTGCTGCTGACCGGCGACCGTTCGATCTACACCCATGAGCTGTCCCGACACGGCGACCGGTTGCGCGTCGTGGACGTCGACACCACCGACGTCACCACGTGCGAGCGGGCGTTGCGCGGCATCGGCGACCTGGCCGGGTTGATCAGTTCGACCGACACCTGGGCGCTGCCCGGGGCGGAACTGGCCGCCCGCCTCGGCCTGCCCGGTCCCGCCCCCGATGCGGTGCGCGTGCTGCGGGACAAGGCCGCCGTCCGCGCCGCGCTGCACGAACACGGCCTGAGCCGCAGCGGCCCTCTCGACCCCGTTTCGGTCGACGTGTTCCCGTTGGTGCTCAAGGACTCCGCCGGGACGTCCTCCCGGGCGGTGTGGCTGGTGCGCTCGTCCGCCGAACGCGACGCCGCCCTCCTGGAGGCCGCCGCCACCCCGCTCAAGGGCCGCCTGGTCGCCGAACCCTACTTCGAAGGCCCCCTCTACAGCGCCGAGACCATCACCTGGCAAGGGCGGACGCGGCTGCTGGGCGTGCTCAGCCGGGTCCTCTCGCCCGAGCCCTCGCGCCGGGAGGATGCATCCGCGTTCCCGGTCGCCTTCCCTGAGGGCGAGCTCGCCGAACTGGGCGACTGGATCAGCCGGGTTCTGGAGGCGGCCGGACACGAGCGCGGCTTCGCCCACACCGAGTTCGTCCTCACCACCCGCGGCCCCGAGGTCGTCGAGATCAACGCCCGCATCGGCGGCGCGCTGGTCGGCGAAGCACTGTGCCGTGCCCTGGGCGGCAACGCCTACGACGCGATGGTCCAGATCGCCCTCGGCACGCGACCCGACCTGCTCGACGGTGCGGAAGGGAGCGGTACGGCCACCGGTTTCGTGGCGCTCTACCCCCGCGAGGCCGGGGTGCTGGAGGGATGGAGCGGACTGGACCGCCTGACCGACCTGCCCGGCCACCCCGAGTGGTACCCGACCGCGAGCCCCGGTGATGTGCTGGAGCACCTGACCGACCAGCGGTCGTGCACCGGAATCGTCCTCGCCGAAGGCCCCACCGCCGAACTCGCCCTGCACCGCGCCCAAGCGGCAGCGGGCGGCATCACCCCGCTGGTCCGGGCCGGGGAACGCGTCGACGCGGCGGTGTGACAGCGACGCCAGTGGCCGCGGGGGAGCCGCGCCGGCCGGCACGGGTGTTCGCGCGGTGTGCAACGCCGGGAGAGCGCGGGACCGTGCGGTGATCCGCGGGCGAGGTCGTCCGCCGGTGAGCGACGGGTCTGCGGTGGCGTTTGCTCCCTCAGCGGCACCGAGGATGTCGACTGCCTCCTGAGGTGGTCGAGCACCCATGACACGCGGCACCCACGGTCATCCGCTTAGACCTGGTCGCAAAACTCGGCGTGTCGCTAGGTGAACCAACGGCCCGCCCCTGGCTCCGCACCGCCCGCCCGTGGGCCCGGCCCGACGGACCGGAAGTCCGTCAGAGAGACTGGGGGCCAGTGCCCGCCCTCTCGACCTGGAGCCTTTGATGCCGCAAGGGACCGTCCGTTGGTTCGACGCCGAACGTGGTTTCGGCTTCCTCGCGCTCGAGGACGGCTCGCCGGACGTGTTCGTGCACGCCTCCGAGATCGTCGAGGACGGCGGCGCGAAAGTGCTCCGCGAGGGTCAGGCCGTGGTGTTCGAGGTCGGCGAGAACGACCGCGGGCCCCAGGCGCTGCGCGTTCGCGTCACCGCCGATGCGGCCACCGGCAGCGCCGTGGGCCTGCTCGGCACCGTCAACTGGTACGAGCCGGGCAAGGGGTACGGCTTCGCGTCGCCGGACGGCGGCGGCGCCGACATCTTCGTGCACAGCTCCGCCATCGTGACCGGCGGCGTGGTCACCGAGGGGCAGCGGGTGGCATTCCTGATCGTCGAAGGCGAGCGCGGCCCGCAGGCCGGGCACGTGATCCCGCTGGGAGCAGGGGCCGGCTCACCCGCTGCGGCTGGTATCTCGGACGGTGCCGACGGCACGGTGGCCTGGTACGACGAGGACAAGGGCTTCGGCTTCATCAACCCCGACTCCGGCGCCGGGGACATCTTCGTTCACGCCCAGGCCCTGGCCGAGGGGCTGACGTGGCTCGCGGAGGGCGACCGCGTCGCCTACGAGGTGGCTAGTGGAGACAAGGGCCCGCAGGCCCGCGACGTGCACCTGGTCCGGAGCGCCGAGCCCCGGACGGCGCCGCAGCGGTCGGCACCTGCCGCGGCCGCAGGGCCGGCCGCGCGGGACGTGCCCGTACGAGGCGGCGAGGGCGTCGTCGCGCGCTACGACGGCGACCGCGGCTTCGGCTTCATCACCCCGGACGCAGGCGGCGACGATCTCTTCGCCCACGTGTCCGTGGTCATGGGGTCGGAGCCGCTGCAGAAGGGTGACCGGGTCCGGTACGCGGTGCGTCAGAGCGACCGGGGCCCGCAGGCCGACCGCATCGAACGCCTCTGAAGAGGCGGCCCCACCGATGGCTGATCACTTCCCGACGAGAGTGCTCGTTCATCCCCGTCGATGGTGCCGTCAGCAACGCGGCTGCAGCCTCCTCCGGAAGATCGATCTCCCTCGTGGTGACGGGGGCCCCGTGCCGACCCGAGGACCTGCTCCGCGCTCAGAAGCTCACCAGTCACCCCACCCAACGACACAGAGCCACCGATGTATCCCCAACGAGTGAATGGATGCGTTGGACCTGGTCGCAGAGCTCGATCTTTATGAGTCGGCGGACGTTGATCACGGTGCAGGCCAGCGTGAGTAGCGCCGGCGTGGTGCGTTCGGTCCGGTCGTAGCACAGCCCGAGGCGTTTGAACCGCAGCAGCCAGGAGGTGGTGCGTTCGACGACCCAGCGGACCCGGCCGAGGCGGGACTTGCCCTCAATCCCGCGCCGGGCGATACGGACCTTGATACCGCGGCGGGTCAGGTAGCGGCGGCAGCGGCGGTAGTCGTAGCCCTTGTCGGCGTGCAACTTGTCCGGTCGGCATCGTGGCCGGCTCGCCCGGCCGTGGTGGCCACGCACGGTCGGGTTCGTGTCCAGCAGCGGCTCGAACAGCATGCTGTCGTGGGTGTTTGCCACCGACAACATGATGTGCAGCGGTAGCCCGTTCGCGTCGCACAGAACGTGGTACTTGGAGCCGGCTTTACCCCGGTCAGTGGGGCTGCGGCCGGTCAGCTCGCCCCCCTTTTCGACCGCACCGACACCGCGTCGATGCAGCCTCTGGTCCAGTCGAGCTCGTCGATGTTGGACAGCTCGTCGAGCACGAGCTGGTGCAGCCGGTCCCACACACCAGCGTCCTGCCACTCACGTAACCGCCGCCACGCGGTGTGCCCGGAACCGCATCCGAGCTGCTCGGGTAGGTCTCGCCAGCGGCAGCCGGTGTCGAGCACGAACAAGATCCCTCTAGCGCGGCACGGTCATCGATCCGGGGCCGCCCACCCGGACCGCGCGGCGCTGGTCGGGACGGGATCAGGGGTTCGATCAGCTCCCAGCGCCGGTCTTCGACCCGCCGCTGCTGCGTCGTCTTCGCCATGACTGCCCACGATCGACGACCAGGACCGGCAGGTTACGCAGTGACACACCCTTAAGTTTTGAGACCAGGTCTTATTGCAGATCTCTGGCAGTTACGATCTACTGGCAACAGACACCCGAGTGATGGGGGAGCACGCGTGGGCCAGTACCAGCTGCCCGACCTGCCGTACGACTACGCCGCGCTGGAGCCGGCGATCACGGGCGAGATCCTGGAGCTGCACCACTCCAAGCACCACGCCGCCTACGTCAAGGGGGCCAACGACACCCTGGAGCGCATCGCCGAGGTCCGGGAGAAGGACGACTTCTCCGGCATCGTCGGGCTGGAGAAGACCTTCGCCTTCAACCTGTCCGGCCACGTGCTGCACACGATCTTCTGGGAGAACCTGTCACCCGACGGCGGTGACCGCCCCGAGGGCGAGCTGGCCGCGGCGATCGACGAGCACTTCGGCTCTTTCGACGCCTTCGCCAAGCAACTGTCGGCCGTCACCACGCTGGTGCAGGGCTCCGGCTGGGGCGTGCTGGCCTGGGAACCGCTGTCACGGCGGCTGGTGGTCGAGCAGGTCTACGACCACCACGGCAACATCGGCATGAACACCAGCCCGCTGCTGGTCTTCGACGCCTGGGAGCACGCCTACTACCTCCAGTACCGCAACGTGCGCCCCGACTACGTGCAGAAGCTGTGGTCGCTGGTGAACTGGACCGACGTGACCCGCCGCTTCGACGCCGCCCGTGAGGGCCGCCCCACCCTGCCCGCCGTCTGACGTCGGGCTCCGAACTCGGCAGTGGACGCTCCGACAAGCCCCCTCTGCCGTGACAGGTGCCCCGGATCCGCGATCCGGGGCACCTGCGTCCGTCCCTGTGGAGGCGCAGAAGTGGGCCGTCGTGTCAACGGTGCCGTCGCGCTGGACCGACGAGGTCGGCGGCCCGTGGGACGCCGCGGTGTCCACCACCGCCCTGCACTGGGTCCAGCCCGAGCGCCTCGCCGACCTCTACCGCAAGGCGGGGAACACCTGCTCACCGAAGTCGACGCGCCGGCCTCGCCGTCGCGTGCTCAGCGACGCCGGGTGTGCGCCATGTCGATGCCCGCCGAGACGCCGGCCGCTGTGATGATCCTCCCGGAGGGCACGTAGCGCTCGGGCAGGTACGCCACTTCGAACTGCCTCCAGCATCGGGCAACGCGAGTTGTGCCGGGAACCAACGGCGGGGTCGGCACGACTTCATGGACAGGGAGCGGAATCGGGAGGTCCATGGTTGGAGCGTCGACCAGGAACCGCGACCTCCAGCTTCGGCGCGCGCGTCGAGGTGGCCAAGGGTCACCGGCGGCGGCGTCACCTCCGGTCTGGACGTGGCTGCTGTGGCTGGTCGAGCGTTTCCTCGGTCCACGACTGGCCCAACGGGTAGAGACGGTCTTGGAGTGCGAGCGCCGCGGCACCGTCTGGCGTGCCTCACCGGCGACGAGTCCACTTTGGACTTGCCGGTGATCGTCCTGGCGTCTGCGGCCGGCCGGGACCACGGACGGGAACCTGCCGACGACCGTCCCGGCGTGTCCGCCTGTGCGCTCGCCCGCCACTGGGTGCAGGCGTGCACCCTGCCGGGGTGCGCGTGCGTCGCGGCGGTGGGCACGAGCTCGGCCTCGCCGCCCAGGCGGGCCGAGCGCTTCCCGGCAGGACTGGCAATCCACGTACCAATAGTCGCTCCATTCGGCTCACCAGTTCCCGACACCGTGTCGTTACGATTCGGAATCGTGAAAGCTTCCGACGACGAGGTGACGCGCTGGGCCCTCGCAGCGCGTTCCGGCGACCGCGACGCCCTCGAGCACTTCGTGCGCGCCACCCAACGGGACGTGTGGCGCTTCGTCGCCCACCTGTCCGACGTCGGGCTCGCGGACGACCTGGCGCAGGAGACCTATGCCCGCGCCCTGCCGAGCCTGCGCCGCTTCGCCGGCCGTTCCTCGGCACGCACTTGGCTGCTGGTCATAGCCCGCCGCGTGGTCGTCGACCACATCCGTACGGCGCAGTCGCGCCCTCGGCTGTCACCGGGCTCGGACTGGGAGCAGGAGGCCGACCGCGCGGCGGTCGACACCGGCTTCGAGAACACCGTCGCGCTCAACATGCTGCTCGACGGCCTGGACCCAGACCGCCGTGAGGCGCTGGTCCTCACCCAGGTGCTGGGTCTGCCCTACGCCGAGGCCGCCGAGGTCGTCGGCTGCCCCGTCGGCACCATCCGCTCCCGGGTCGCCCGCGCCCGCGACGACCTGCTGCGCGCCACGGGCGACGACAAGTCGGTCGAGGTCGGGTGATCGGCCCGCGCCACGCCGTTCGGTGGCCGATGTGGTGAACCGCCGGAACCACGGCCGTCACGCATCCGGCCAATCGGAGCGCCGGCACCGCTCCTGACGCCGGCGGGCAGGAAGCGGAGGGTGCGGCCAAGGGGACGACCGGCCCTCCGCGCGTGCCGCCAGGGTTCTCTGAAATTGACGGGAACCCGATGGCGTCCGTGTCCGACCAGTGGGCAGGTGTTCCCTTCGTCCCCCACCAGAGGTGCTCCGTGTCCGCTCCCCCTGTCGACGACGCGCGAACCGGGAAGGCCCCCGATCCCGTCCGGGTGTCGGTGCTGCCGTTGCTGCGTCGGTTGCACTTCTACGCCGGCGTACTGGTGGCGCCGTTCCTGCTGGTGGCAGCATTCTCCGGACTGCTCTACGCGCTCACGCCGCAGCTCGACGGCGTGCTCTACGACGACGTGCTGGAGGTGTCGTCACCCGCCGGCGCGCCGCGCCCGTTGGCCGAGCAGGTCGCCGCCGCCCAGGCCGCCCTGCCCGACGGCGCGGTCACCGCCGTGCTCACCGCCGACGACCCCGACGCCACGACACAGGTCGTGTTCTCCCTGCCAGGACTGGCCGAGGACTACGACCAGACCGTATACGTCGACCCCTACACCGCGCAGGTGCAAGGCCAGTTGACCACCTGGTTCGGGTCCACCCCGGTCACGACCTGGCTGGACGACCTGCACCGGCACCTGCACCTGGGCGAACCGGGCCGGCTGTACTCGGAGCTGGCAGCGAGCTGGCTGTGGGTGATCGCCGTCGTCGGCGTGGCGCTGTGGCTGGTCCGGCAACGCACCGCTCGCCGCAAGGTCCGCGCGGTCATCGCACCCGAACAGGGCGCCAAGGGCGTGCGGAGAACCCGGTCCTGGCACGGCAGCATCGGGATGTGGGTGCTGCTGGGCGCGTTGTTCCTCTCGGCCACCGGCCTGACCTGGTCGACCTACGCCGGGGAGAACTTCAGCGCCGCCCTGACCGCGCTCGACGCCACCGCCCCGGCCCTGGACACCAGCCTGGGTGGCGCCGAAGGCAGCACCGGCTCGGACGGGCACTCCGGACACGGCGACGCACCGCAGGGCAGCGGGCCGGTGGACCCGGCGACGTTCGACCGCGTGCTCGTCACCGCCCGCGACGCCGGCCTGGACGGACCCCTGCAACTCGACGTGGCGGGCGGGCCCGGCACCGCGTGGACCGCCGCCCAGGTCGACAACACCTGGCCGGTCCGCCTGGACAAGGTCGCCGTCGACCCCGACACCTCGACCGTGACCGCACGAGCCGACTTCGCCGACCGGCCGCTGTTGGCCAAGCTGTCGACGTTGGGCATCCAGGCGCACATGGGCCGGCTGTTCGGCGTCGCGAACCAGATCGCGCTGTTCCTGCTCGCCGCCGGACTGCTCGCGCTGATCGTGCTCGGCTACCGGATGTGGTGGCAGCGCCGCCCCGCCCGCGCCGACCGCCACGCACCGCTGGGCACCGCACCCAGGCGGGGAACCTGGCAGCAGCTGCCCCTGTGGTTCGTCATCCCCGCACCGCTCGTGCTCATCGCCGTCGGCTGGGCCGTTCCCCTGCTCGGCCTGAGCCTGCTCGCCTTCCTCGTCCTCGACGGGGTGATCGGCCTGGCCCTCCGACGCACCGGAGGACGGAACGCCCACTGATCAGGGATATCCCGGTACCGCCGCGGCGCCACGACCGGGTGCCTCGCTCGACGTCGACACGATCGAGCGAGGCAAGCCTGCCGGTGGACGG
The DNA here is from genome assembly GCF_052936305.1 of Saccharothrix isguenensis. NCBI lineage: Bacteria > Bacillati > Actinomycetota > Actinomycetes > Pseudonocardiales > Pseudonocardiaceae > Saccharothrix > Saccharothrix isguenensis. The sequence continues at coordinate 4,547,786 of NZ_CP193626.1, read as the reverse complement.
GAACTTCCGGCGCTTCCTGGGCGACAATCTCCACGTGGACTGCGACACCTGCCGCGAAGCCCTCTCCGCGCGCGTCGACGGCGAGGCCGAACCCCGGCCCGCCGGGGAGACCGACGCGCACCTCGCCTCCTGCGCCGACTGCCGGCAATGGCATGAGCGGGCGGTGGCACTCACCCGGAGCCTGCGGGTCCGCCCTGCGACGGAAGTCCCCGACCTCACCGCGGCCGTGCTCGGCGCCACTCCTCCGACACCGCCGGTGGCACGGTCCACGCGCGGCTGGTACTGGCGCATGGGCCTGGCCGGGGTCGCCCTCGCCCAACTCACGCTCGGGATGGCGCAGGTGTTCGGGGTGAACAGCGCTGCCGACCACGGCGGGCACACCGGCGGAGGTCAGACGTCGACGCACCTGTTCAACGAGAGCACCGCGTGGAACCTCGCCCTGGGCCTCGGCCTGTTCTGGACCGCGCTGCGCCCCAGGGCGGTCGTCGGAGTGCTCCCGGTCGTCGCGGCGTTCGTCGCGGTGCTCGTGCCGTTCTCCGTCAACGACCTCGTCACCGGAGCGGTCGCACCGCCCCGGATCACCTCGCACGTCTTCCTCCTGCTCGGCTTGGTGCTGCTGGTGGTCGTGCGCCGCACGCACCGCGCCCCCGAGGACGGCACCCCCGTCGAGACCCTGCCGGACCAAGGGGTCGACGTCGACGACGACGTGGACGACGACGAGCCCGGACAGCGCTCGGGCCCGCACGGCGGGTTGCGCCACCTGCGGCCGGTCAGCAGGAAGCGAGCCGCTTGAACGCCATGCCGGATCCGGCCGGCTCGTCCGGTCCGGGGCGTGGCCTCGTCGGGCGAACACCAGGACGGTTCGGGGTCGCGGTCATCACGGTCGGACACCGTGTCCGTTGTCACCGCTGTGGTCGGACGTCGGGACCACCGACGGGGGAGGGCCACCGATCGGTCCCACCACCGAACCAGCCGTCCACGCGGCGGCCGCCACCAACACCAGCACTCCCGCGAACGCGACCAGCTTCCCCAGCGGGGTCGACCGCGCCACCAGATCGCCGACACCGCCCATGCCGATCACCCAGCCGCAGCCCGCGACCAGAACCAACGCGAGCACACCGGCGACGATCGCCATCACCAGCGGTCCAGCGCAGCGCCGAGACCCATCATGGGGGAACGATATCGGGCCACCCTCCCCGCAGCTCAGACCACGGCAACACCGATCAGCACGGCACCACCGATCAGACGGGCAACGCCTCCCGTGCGCAGGCCGACAACATCGGCAATGGTGGCCTGCACGGCGGGAGCACGGGGCCCGTGCCGCTCCAGGCGTGGTGGTGAGCGGTGCGCAGGCGGCGCTGATGAGCGCGCGGTCCGCAACGGCTCCGCGGTCAGCACCTTCGGCGGCAGCACCGGGATCTTCGCGTACGCGTCGGCGTACTGCGACGACACCCAACGGACACCAACCGGGCGGAACGCGACATGGCCCCCCAGTGCCCGACGACGGAACCGCCACCCTGAACGACAATCATCCGAAACCAAGTCCGCTGTGAAGAGGAGTCCGTGTGGTGCACGACATCGCGCCGACCGGGAAGCGGTCGGTGTTCCGGAGTCCGTCCTTCCTGCGGCTCTGGGTCGGCACCACCGGCTCCGGGCTCGCCACCTGGGCGCTGCCGTTCATCCTCGGCCTCGCGGTGCTGGAGCGGTCGATCACCACGGTGGAGCTGGGCATCGTGCTGGCCACCCGCACGGCCGGGTTCCTCGCCGCCGTGCCCGTGGCCGGGGTGCTGGCCGACCGGCACTCCCGGCGCCGGGTCGTGCTCTGGGCGGGTCTGGTCTCCGGGTTCGCCTCTCCCGTGATCGCCCTGGGCATGGGGCGTTCGGTCGTGCTCATGGCGGTGGCCGCCGCGGTCGTGGGCGCCGGGCAGGGCGCCTGCCGGCCCGCGTTCCAGGCGCTGACCGCCGAGGTGGTCGCCGGGGAGCAGCGGCAGCAGGCCAACGCCGCGCTGACCATCTCCGTACGCGTCACCACCCTGGTGGCGCCCGGCCTCACCGCGCTGCTCGCCGTGATCGTCGACACCCCCACCTTGGTGATCGCCACCGGTGTGCTGTGGTTGGGCGCCGCGCTCATCCCACCGGCCGGGAGCCGGCAGGGCCCGACAACACCGACCGCCAAGACCCGCTTCACCACCGACTTCTTCGACGGCGTCCGCGAAGCCCGCCGGCACCCGTGGTTCCTCGCCGGTCTCGGCGCGCTCACCGCTGTCATCGCCACCGGCTACTCCGCCACCGGCGTGGCGCTGCCGCTGATCAGCCGCGACCGCTATGGCACCGAGGCGGTGCTCGCCGCCGCCCTGACCGCCTACACCGTCGGCGCGCTGGTGGGCGCGCTCGTCATCGCCCGCTGGACGCCTCGCGCCCGGGGGTGGGCCGCGCTGGTGGGCTTGGCCTGCTACGGGTTCGTGCCGCTGAGCCTGGTGCTGCCCGTCCCGGCCGCGGTGATCGTGGTCGCCTACGTCGTGGCCGGCGTGGGCATCGAATTGTTCAACGTGCCGTGGTTCACGGCCACCCAGAGGGAGGTGGACCCGCGCATGCTCGCCCGGGTGTCCTCATTGGACTTCCTGCTGTCCTACGGCCTCGCCCCGGTCGGCCTGGTCTTGATCGCACCGGCCATCGACCACTTCGGCTCCGGACCGGTGCTGGCCGCTTGTGCCGCCGTCTGCTTCGCTGCACCCGCCGCCGCGGCGCTCGTGCCCTCCACGCGCGGGTTCCGGGCGGTCCGGTGACCGGCATCGTCCCCGACCGGTCGACGGCACCGACCCCGCCGCCCGACGAGCGTCGACCGTAGGCAACGTGGCGTGAAGGGGAGGAGCAGGCCGGTCCGCATCGGGCCGGTCGTCGGCCGCTACGAGGAGAGCGAGCGTCGCAAGAGGACTCTGATCGGGGCGTCGCGGCCGATCTCGGTCCGGTCCAACCGCCTCTCGACGCCGGCCCAGATCTTCGCCGCTCCGACCTGATCACCCTGGGCGAGCAGGATCCTGCCCAGGACGTGCGACGCACGCGCTTCGTCCGGCACCGCGCCGGCTCGGCCGTGGATCAGGACCGCTTCGCGGGCCCCAGTCGCCGCGTCGGCGAACTCCGCGTCCGCCAGGTCGAGTGTCGCCAACTCGGTGAGCGCCCGCCCCTCGACGGTTCGCTGTCCCGACTCCCGGCTGACTTCGAGCGCTTCGCGCACCGATTCCCGCGCGCGCACGAGGTCGCCGACGTGGCGAGCGCACTCCGCACCGGTCAGCACCGCCTGCGCGAAGTTGTGCCAGACCACGCTCCGCTCGCAGAGGGCCAGTGCCTGCTCGCTCTGGTCAAGCGCCTCCGCGTAGTTCCCCGCCGCGAGGCAGGCCCTCGACAGGCTTGTCCGCGCTTCCACCTCGACATTCCTGACGCCCGCCGCTTGCGCCATCACGACAGCCCTCTGCGCGAAGTCGAGCGCGGCCTCGACGATCCCCAGCTCGGCGTGTGCGTCCGCCAAACGCGAGAGCACGGTGGATTCGTAATGCGGTATCGAGCCTCTCCGGCAGAGCTCCCGGGCGACCCCGAGTTCGCCTATCGCCCGGTGGCAGAGTCCTCTCAGCAGCAGGACGGAACCGAGGATGCTGCGGGCCTCCGCCTCGGACACGTGTTCGCTACCGGCTCCGGATTCGGCGAGGATTTCCCGGACGCTCGCTTCGGCGGTGTCCAGGCGCGCACGGTGCAGCTCGATGAACGCGAGGTTCAGCAGGCCGAACCGGCGGAGCGCGGGATTGCCGTCCACGCCCACCAAGCTCAAGCCCTGGGTCACGTACTCACCGGCCTCGTCGACCCTGGCAGTGGCGAGGTGCAGGTTGCCCAGGGTGATGAGCGCCCGGCTCTCACCCTCGGACGACTCCATCGCGCGCCGGCAGTCCAGCTCTGAGCGGCAGTGGCTCATCGCTTGCGACAGGTCGTTGTGCCGCACCCACAACGACACGAGTGTGCTGTGCATGGATGCCTGGGCGGCGATGTCACCGGCCTCGACCGCCGCCCGCAACGCCCGCATGCCGGCACCGCGACCTTCGTGCAGGTAGCGGCCCTGGGTGATGAGGAAGGAACGCAGCGCCTCCGCCAGGGAGCAGGCCCACTGCACGAACCCGTCCGAGGCCGCGTCTTCGACGGCGGCCACGATGTTGAGGCATTCGGCGTCCATCCACGCGACGGCCTCGGCCACCCCGTCGAACTCCGCCCCCGTCGGTTCGCAGTCCTCGGACGGCAGCGGAAGTCGCAGCCACATCGGGAACAGCAAGTCCGCGGAAGCGAGCGCGTGACGCAGGTAGAAGGCGTACAGGCGCCTCCTGGCCTCGGAGACCGCGGCGGCCGGCACGGTTTCGCACTGCTCCCTCGCGTACAGCCGCAGCAGGTCGTGCAGCCGGTAGCGAGCCTCGCCGTGCGGGCTGACCAGGTTGGCCACGTCGAGCCTGTCCAGGTCGCGCGCTGCCTCCGCACGCGGCACGCCGAACAGCGCCGCCACCGCGTCGACGGTGAAGTGCGGCCCCGGGACCAGGCCCAGGAGCCGGAACGCCCGCGCGACCTCGGGTTCCAACTGCGCGTAGCAGTGCTCGAACGCGGTGTGCACCGCGAAGTCCGTGTCGCCTTCTATCTCCAACGAGCGCAGCCGGTTCCCGTCGCGCAGCGCCGCCACGAAAGAGGCGATCGACGAACTTCGGCGAGCCGCGAGGTTCGCCGCGGCGATGCGCAGGGCAAGCGGCAGGTGCCCGCACAGGGCGGCCAGCTCGGCTGCCTCCTCGGGTTCGGCGGCAACCCGGTCCTCCCCGATGGCGCCGACGATCAACCGCTGTGATTGCCCTTCGGACAGCACCTCGAGGCGGAACGGCTCCGCCCCGTCGGCGGTGAGCCCGCGCAACTCCCGTCGCGAGGTGACGATCACGGCGCACCCCGGCGTGCTGGGCAGCAGAGGACGCACTTGCTGCGCGCTCGCCGCGTTGTCCAGCACCACGAGCACCCGGCGTGAGGCCATCGTGGTCCGGTACAGCGGCACCAGCACGTCCTGCTGGGACGGGACCTGTTTGGCGGGCACGCCCAACGCGATCAGGAAGCGGGCGAGCACCTGCGCCGGTTCCAGCGCCGACCCGGTGACGTGTCCCCGCAAGTCGGCGTAGAGCTGCCCGTCCGGGAACTGCCCGGCGACGCCGTGCCCGACGTGAACGGCCAGTGCGGTCTTCCCTACGCCCGGAGGCCCGGACAGCAGCACCACCGGGAGGTGCTCCTGATCACCCGGCGCGACCAGGCCGCGGACCACGTGCGCGACGTCGTCCCGTCCGACGAGATCGCGGCTGTCCGCCGGCAGCTCCCGGGGTATCGCCCCCCTCGGGGAATCGACCACGACCTTCGGCGCGGCATCCGCCACGTCCGGCGTCGCGACGTCCGGCGCGTTGACGAGAATGGCCTGGTAGAGAGACTTCAGCTCGTCGCCCGGATCCACCCCGAGCTCGTCCGCCAGGGTCGCCGCCAGGCGGTGGTACGCGGTGAACGCCTCTGCCTGCCGCCCCGCGCGGCGCAGGGCGAGCATCAACTGACCGCAGAGCCGTTCGTGCAGGGGGAACTCGGTGGTGAGGAGCTGGAGTTCGCCGATGACTTCACGGTGGTTGCCCAGGCGGAGTTCCAGGTCGAACAGCCGCTCCAGCGCCTTGATGCGTTCCTCGTGCAGCAGCGGCAGGTGTTCCGCTTCCAGCGTGTCGGACACCGCGTCCGCCAGTGGACGTCCGCGCCACTCGCCGAGTGCCGACCTCAACGTCCGGCGCTGCTCTGCCGGGTCCGGCAGGTGGTCGACCCGCAGCATCGCCGTGCGGAACCGCAGGAGGTCCAGTTCCTCGGGGGCGACCGTGATCCGGTAGCCCTTCGGGCTCGTCGCCAGCGACCCGCTGCCGCCGAGGGTGCGGCGCAACCGTTGGACGTAGGTCTGGAGCGTCGCGCGAGCGGTGCGCGGCGGGTGCTCGCCCCACAGGTGGGATACCAGTGCGTCAGCGGGAACGACCTCATTGGGTCGCAGCAGGAGTGACGCCAGCAGTACGCGCTGCTTCACCCCGGAAACCTGGATCAGCTGCCCGTCCGCCACCACCTCGAGCCTGCCGAGAACGCGGAAGTCCGCGCGCGTAGCCAACCCTCGTCCCCCTACGTCCGATCACGATCCGGTCGTGCCGCGACTCGCAGACCTTTCGAGATTCCTCCCGCTCACAGTAGCGATCCGGCTGTCCTCGTGAACGGGAGCCTGGAGCAGACGTCTCGCGTCTGCGCGCTGTCCGGCGGATGCGGCAGGCTTCGAACACGGTTGCCGGGACGTGCCTGGTCGACCGGTGTCCAGGGGGTGTCTCGATTGTGGTGCACCCCCCGCCGGTCGACCGTCCTTCGCGGCCGGCAGACGGGACGTTCCGACGTCGACGTGGGGTGTCGTCGGAACGCCATCGAGGTACCGGCCGATGTCGGATCAATCGGCACGGACCCACCCGGGGGGTGCGGCCGGGGCCTTGGGGAGGACCGAGGGCCCCGGCGGCGGGTTCGAGGCCCGGACGGCTGGGAAGCGGATTCACCGTTCGTGGTAATGGGGGCTTGTTGCACACCGAGAAGCAAGTTGACATGGCGAAGGTGCGGCCGGCGGGGATGTCGGGACCGCGCGTGGCGGGATTCGAGGGCGAGGTGCACGACGGTGTGGGTTTGGAGGAGGCGGTCCGTCGCCGTGAGCAGCCGCACCGATCGTCCGCCGGCGTTCGGACGAACTCCGCATCCGCCAGAGGGCTATGACCGGAACGGTGGCAGCGGCCGGGGATGACGTCGTCCGTTCGAGCGCGGGGCCATAGGTAGGAGCCGGGTACCGGGGCGGTGGGGGTGAGCTCACGATGCGGACGGGCGAGTGCGGCAACTTCGCGGAGGGCAGGAAGCATGGGGGCGACCAGGACGGGCTCCGCGATGTCGGGCGGCGGACCGGCGGTGCGAGCACCGGCACCGTTCGGTCCGAGGTGTTGGGGCAACCCGGGTGGTTCAAGGCGGGAAGGCGGTGCAGGTGCCCGCGTTGCGGCAGCGGACGCTGCTGGTGCTGGACGCGAACCGGCTGGGCAGCAGCGAGCGGTCGATCGACGTGTTGTGGGGGGACGCACCGCCTGCCACCGCGCGCACAACCCACGTTCGCGTGTCCAGGCTGCGGCGACTCCTGGCGGGAGCGGACGCGGCGCACCTCGTGGTCAGCCGTGTTCCTCCGGATCGCATCACGGGTGACTCAGGCGAAGACGCCCAGGTCCTGCTGGGCGTGGTCGGGGAAGATGGTGGTGGTCGAGCCGCATCGGCGGCCAGGACGGGCCAGGACCCGTGCGCGCGGCCGCCGCGCAGGCCACCGCCCAGCAGGCTCATCAGACGACCGCCGCCGTGGTCGAAGCCTGAGCTGCCGTTGCCCTCGACGCGGCGGCCGAACTCGCTCATCAGCACGACGTTGACGTCGGCAAAGGCATGTCTCACCCGTCGACGTCGACCGCGGCAACCCGCAGGCCGGCCTTGGCCTTGATGAGCGCGGCGAGGTTCCTCTGCTTGGCGAATCCACCCTCGGGTCACGTGGCGGCCGAGGCCTCCGCCGCGCCGTCGATCTCCCGTGCGGCGGTGAGCATGGCGAGGGTTTCGGCAGTCTGCACCGCCTCGGGGTGGTCCAGCCCGGTGTACGGGCCCTTCAACGCGGTCGACGACCGGTCGCGGACGCCCTCCCAGGTGGCGCCGGCCTGCCTTCACGTCACACGTCCGCGGCCGGCCGGGCAGTAGGGCTCACGGGCCGGGTTTGCCCGTCGACGGCGGTGGTATCCGGTGGTCGACCGGACGGCACCGCTGCATCACGTCGTCGTCCGATCAGTTCCTCGGCAGGTCGGTCGAACAGGCGCCGGCCCCCACCACCCCGGTGGCTGGGCGCGCCTGTGGCGGCCCGGTCACCCCACCGCCCGGGCAGCGGGCCGACCACTCCAGGACCGACATGACCGAGACACCGCCGACACTGCCGACCCTCCACCTCGATCGCAGTCCGACCGGCCGCACGGGTGAGTGCCGTGGACCTCGATGAGCTGCTGGCCGTCGCCCGTGCCGCCGCGCAGGCGGGAGGCCGCACTGCCACCTTCTACCGCCACCGCGCGCACCGCCTTTTCGTGGAGGAGGACGCCGCGCCCGACGTCCTCATCGCCGAAGCCCGTCGCGAAGCCGATCAAGCCATTCGAGCCGTCCTGGCCAGGCAACGGCCCGCTGACGGCATCCTCGGCCGGGAGCGGAGCACCGTGGGCCGCACAAACGTCCGGTGGATCGTGGACCCGATCGGCGGGAGCGCCGACTACCTGTACGCACGGGCGGACTGGGCGGTCAGCGTGGCCGCCGCGGCGCCGGGTGGCACGCTGCTGGCCGGTGTGGTGTCGGAGCCGGCGGTGGGCGTGCTGACCGAGGCCCGGCTGGGTGGCGGCACCATGACCAATGACGGTTTCGCGCCGCTGCCGGGACAACGGGACCTGACCCGCGCCCTCGTCGAGGTCGTTCCGGACGGGCGCAGCGAATTCGCGGGCCGCACGGTGGACGCGCTCGTGCCGCGCGTCGGCGAAGTCCGGCGTGGTGGCAGCACCGCCGCGGCGCTGGCCCGCGTCGCCACCGGACGCGCGGACGCGCTATGGGCGGCAGACCTGAAACCGTGGCACTGCGCCGCGGGCGTCCTGCTCGTGCAGGAGGCCGGCGGCACGGTCGGGGACCTCGTCGGCACGTCGTCGCAGACGTGGCCCGGCAGCGGTGACGTGCTCGCCGCGGCACCCGCCCTGTGGCGTCCACTGCGGGACCTGTTGGACGAAGCGCACTCACCGCCCGCCGCCACCCGGCACAGCCTCGCCATCACCGACCAATGAGCGCTCAACCCGCAGACCCGCGATCGCGAGGAGAGGCTCGGACGACACAACCCACGCTCCTACCACGGTTGGACGCGGACTGGGGGCCGTCGTTGCGGCGGTGAGGCTCGGGTTTCATCCCAGCCGGTCACGCGGCCTCGGTGTCGGGGCTCGGCAACCCGCAAGCGTCGCCGGGCGCATCACGTTGTTCGGCCCCCTTCCGGGTCACCTCGTGGTCGGTGGTGATCAGGCTGCGGCGGCCCCCACCCGGGCGCAACCGCGTCCGGCGAGGTGGTTTCCGGGGCGGACCCGGAGTCCTGATCCGCGCGGTTCCCCGGTCGCTCCCGGGTGGCCATCGCGGGCACCTCCGTGGTCTGGTCCCGTGACGCACCCGTGGACGACAGGTCCAATCACGTCCGGCGCGCAGCGCGGCGATGGCGTGGCGCCAACCGCTGCCCGGCAAGTGTGACGACGTTTCAAAAGGGGCAAGTAATCGGCGTGAGGACAGCGGTTCCGGCACCGGTCCACAGGAGCGCGACGGTGGCCGGCACCGACCGAGGAGGCGGGCGATGGGCGGCAGACAGCGGGTTATGGCGGGCGACGAGGTCGCCGATGCACTGGTCCGGCGGCTGGACGACGTCACGGGGGCGTTGGAGAGGTTGGCCGTGGTCCTGGACGAGGAGGAGGACCTGTCGGTCATCCTCGACCGGATCTGCCGCCAGGTCGTGCACGCGATGCCCGGTGCCGACATGGTGAGCGTGACGCTGCTGGCCGACGACGGTCCGACGACCGGAGCGAAGACCCGGCAGGAAGCGTGGGAAGTGGACCTCGCGCAGTACCGGGCCGAGGAAGGGCCGTGCCTGCAAGCCGCGAGGACCGGTGAGGTCGTGCACGCGGTGGCGGCCGAACTGCCGGACCGGTGGCCGACCTTCGCCGAGCAGTCCGCGGAGTTCGGCGTGGCCGGTTACCTGTCGGCGCCGTTGTGCGTCGACGAGGAGACCCCCGGTTCGCTCAACCTCTACAGCGAGCGGGCGGACGGTTTCCGGGCGCTCGACGCGGCGCTGCTGGAGCTGTACGCCACCGCCGCCGAAGCGGCGTTGCGCAACGCCCGTCGTTACCTGCGCGCGCGTGAGCAGGAGGCTCGACTGCGGCACGCGTTGACTTCGCGGGCGGTCATCGACCAGGCCAAGGGCATCGTCATGGCCGTGCACCGGGTGAGCGCCGACGAGGCGTTCGCGATGCTGGTCGACCGGTCGCAGCGGGGGAACGTCAAGCTCCGCGACTTCGCCGAGCGCTTCGTCAACGACCTCCTCGCCGCCGACGGCTGACCGACCCCTCGTTTCACGGAGGTGAGCGGTTGGCCATCGCGGAGGACGTTCTCGCCCCCGGTGCTGCGAGCGCCGGGTCCGCCCCGGCGTGGGTGCTGATCGGGCTGGTTGTCCTCGGCGCGGGCGGCGCGCTCGGTGGCCACCTGTCCTACGTGGAGCCACCGGTGGCCGGCGGACACCCGCTGAGCCCCAGCCCACGCGGACCACGATTCCGCGGGGGAGCCCCAGGAACCGGTCAGACCCGGTTTGTCCGCACTCGTGAGTGGTATTCCGTGATCCCCGACGGGGTCTCGGGTTCATTCGACGAGGCCCCGGAAGGGCTCCTCGTCGGTCAAGCAGTGTGCCGACACCCATGCGGTTGCCCGTGTGCGGGCGCACTCGCGTGCTGACCACGACCGGTGAGGACACCATGATCAACGCTGAGGACCCTCTTCCTGGTGCGGACGTGCCGACCCTGGGTGTGGAGGAGGAGTTCCTGGTCGTCGACCCCGGCAGCGGCCTGCCGGTTCCGGTGGCCGGCGAGGTCGTCGACCTGGCCGGGCGGTTGGGTGTGAACCTGCAGCCCGAGCTGACCCGTGTGCAGGTGGAGAGCAACACGCCGGTGTGCCGGACGCTGCGCGAGGTGCGCGGGCACCTGCTGACCGCGCGGTCGACGGCCTCGGCGGCGGCCCTGCGGGCGGGGGCGCGGCTGCTGGCGGTCGGCGTGCCCCTGACCGGACCGATGGGACAGTCCTTCAGCGACTCCGACCGCTACCGGCGCATCGGGGACCGGTTCGGTCTGCTGGCCGCCGAGCACGGCGTGTGCGGCTGTCACGTGCACGTCGCCGTGCCGGATCGGGAGACCGCGGTGCAGGTGTGCAACCACCTGCGGCCCTGGTTGCCGGTCCTGCTCGCGTTGACCGCGAACTCGCCGGTCCACCAGGGTGTCGACACCGGCTACGCGAGTTGGCGGTCGGTGCTCAACAGCCGGTGGCCGTGTTCCGGCGCGCCGCCGTACTTCACGTCCGCGCGGCACTACGACGCGGTGCTGGACATGATGATGGACAGTGGGGCGGTGTTGGATCCGGGGACGGTGTACTGGGACGTGCGGCCCTCCGACCACCTGCCCACCGTCGAGGTGCGGGTCTCCGACGTGCCCGCCACCGTCGAGGAGTCGGTCCTGCTCGCCGCCCTGGTGCGTGCCCTGGTCATCACCGCCCTCGGGGCGATCCGCGGAGGTGATCGAGGGTTGCCGGTCACCACCGAGGCGTTGCGCTCGGCCTACTGGCGGGCCGCTCACGACGGCATCGAGGGCGACGGGATCGACCTGTTCGGCAACCGCCGCGTCCCGGCCGCCCACCTGCTGCGGCGGCTGATCCGCCACGTCCGACCGGCCTTGCGCCGCACCGGGGACCTGCGGGCGGTCAACGCACTGTCCACCAAGGTCCTCCAGAACGGCAACGGCGCCGTCCGCCAACGGCGGGCGTTCCGGCGACGCGGACGGATCGAGGACGTGGTGGCGCTCCTGGCCCGTGACACCGGCCACGACTGGCTCCCGGAAACCGCCGCGTGACGGTCGAGACGGCACCGCCCAACGCGCGGACTCCGAGGATTACGGGAGGGTGGGCAGGTAGGTGGGCGCCCGCCGCGCCGGCGCGGCGCGTTCGAACGCCGCCGCGAACCGCAGGACCGTCACGTCCGCCCCGTGTCCCGCCATGAACGACACACCGATCGGCAGCGGACCGGCGAAGCCCGCCGGGACGGTGACGTTCGGGTAGCCCGAGACGGCCGCGGGCGTGGAGGAGCCGAGCCCGGCGGGGTCGCCGGCGTAGTCCGTCCGCCACGCCGGGCCGTTGGTCGGTGCCATGATCACGTCCAGGCGGTGCGCCTCGACCACCTCGTCGATCGACCGGCGCGCCAGGTCTGTCGCGGTGCGGCGCTGGTCGAGGTAGGCCGGGTCGGTGATCGGCGGGGCCTTCGCGGCCTCGAAGAACAGGTCCTGGCCGAACCTGCTCAGCTCGACGGGGTCCGCCTCGTTGAACTCGATCAGCTCCCGCACGGTCCGCGGCACTCCCGTCCGCGTTGCGAGGTACGCCTCCAGGTCGTGCTTGAACTCCGCGACCAGCGCGGGCAGCCCGATGGCCTCGATCCTGCCCTGGTAGGGCAGGTCGACCTCGACCACGGTGGCGCCGTGGCGCCCGAGCACGTCCACTGCCTCCCGGACGACCCGGTCGGCCTCGGCGTCGAGGCCCGCCCTGTGCCACACGCCCACGCGCGCACCGCGCAGCGGGTCGGATGTGAGCGCGGCGGCGTAGTCCACCCCGTGTCCTTCCAGGACCGACATCAGGATCGCGGCGTCCACGACGTGCCGCGCCACGGGGCCGGCGGTGTCCTGCCGCGTCGAGATCGGCACGATCCCGTCGCCGCTGATCCGGCCGTGCGTGGGCTTGAACCCCACGACGCCGGCCTGGCTCGACGGGCACACGATCGAGCCGTTGGTCTCGGTGCCGACCGCGACCTGCGCCAACGACGCCGCGACCGCCGCTCCCGAGCCCGATGACGAGCCGCAGGGGTTGCGGTCCAGCACGTGCGGGTTGTGGGTCTGCCCGCCCACGCCCGACCAGCCGGAGGTGGACCACGCGGAGCGGAAGTTCCCCCACTCCGACATGTTGGTCTTGCCCAGCACGACGGCCCCCGCCGCGCGCAGGCGTCCGACCAGTTCGGCGTCGTCCGACGGCGGCACGCACAGCGCCCGCGACCCCGCCGTGCTGCCCAGGCCGCGGGTGTCGATGTTGTCCTTGATCAGCACCGGGATGCCGTCCATCGGTCCGAGCGCCTGGCCGCGGGCGCGTCGTCGGTCGCTCTCGGCTGCCTGGTCGGACGCCTCGGGGTTCACGAAGAGCACCGACCGCACGTGTCGGTCCACGGCGGCGATGCGGTCCAGGTAGGCGCGGGTCAGCTCGACGGAGGTCAGCGCACCGGCGTCCATCCGGTCGGCCAGCCGGGGGATCGTGGCCGCGTCCAGGTCGAGCTCCGGACACCGGTCGGTCTCGTCGCGAGCCGGCGGCGCGGCGGACGGGGAGGGCATGGCGTACACCCCAAGCCGGCGAGCCGCCCGCGTCAAGCCATTGCTCGTCACATCTGTGTTTCGGCGGCGTCCGGTGTGGGTATGACCCCGCGCCCGAACCGGGAACCGCAGCTCGCTCGTGTCCGTGGTGCTTGGTTGCCCATGATCGGGGTACACGGATTCCACCCCAGCGCAGCTCCGTCCTGCTGGCCGAGTCACCCGAGGTGGACCATGTGCGGAATCGCCGGTGAGGTCGCGACCGGCCGGAACGACGTTCCGGACCTCGACGCCGTGACCCGGATGACAGTCGCGATGCGATCACGCGGACCGGACGGCGAGGGCCACTGGTCGGCGGGGCGGGTGGCCCTCGGGCACCGCAGGCTCTCGATCATCGACCTGTCCGACACCGGTTCCCAACCGATGGTCGACGCGGAACTGGAACTCGCCGTCGCCTTCAACGGGTGCATCTACAACTACAAGGAGCTACGGGCCGAGCTGTCCGACCGGTACCGCTTCACGTCCACCAGCGACACCGAGATCGTCCTCAAGGCCTACGACCGCTGGGGCGAGCGATTCGTCGAGCACCTCGTCGGCATGTTCGCCATCGCCCTGGTCGACCAGCGGCGCGACCGCGTGCTGCTGGTCCGCGACCGGCTGGGGATCAAGCCGCTGTACGTCGCCGACCTGCCGGGCCGGACCCGCTTCGCCTCCACCCTGCCCGCCCTGCTGGCCGGCGGCGGCGTGGACACCAGCCTGGACCCGGTCGGCCTGCACCACTACCTGTCGTGGCACTCCATCGTCCCGGCGCCGCGCACGATCCTGCGCGGGGTGCGCAAGCTGCCTCCCGCCACCATCCGCGTCCTCGAACCGGGCCGCGAGCCCCGTGACCACGTCTACTGGCAGCCGACCTACACCCGGCGGCCCGAGCACGCCGGGTGGACGGCGCAGGACTGGCAGGCGGCCGTGCGCGACGCCCTGCGCACCGCGGTGCGACGACGCACGGTCGCCGACGTCGAGGTCGGCGTGCTGCTGTCCGGGGGAGTGGACTCCAGCCTCCTGGTCGCACTGCTGGCCGAGGAGGGGCATCGACCCAGCACTTTCAGCATCGGCTTCACCGACCGCGACGGCCTCGACGGCGACGAGTTCGTCTACTCCGACGCCGTCGCGCACAAGTTCGGCACCGACCACCACCAACTGCGCATCGACGACGACGAACTCGCACCCGCGGTCAGGCACGCCGTCGCGGCGATGAGCGAGCCACTGGGCACCCACGACGTCACCGCGTTCCACCTGATCTGCCGGGAGGTGGCCCGTCACGTCAAGGTCGTGCAGTCCGGCCAGGGCGCCGACGAGGTCTTCGGCGGCTACCGCTACCACCAGCCCGCGGCCGCGGCGCCGCGGCACGGCGCCGCGCGGGTGCTCCACGACGCGTTCGCCGACCACGACGACCTCGCACACATCCTGCACCCCGACTGGTTGACCGAGGGCGACGCCAGCGGGGACCTGCTCGCCGCCCACCTCGACCGGCCGGGTGCGGACACGGCGCTGGACGCCGTGCTGCGGACCGACACGCACCTGTTGATGCCTGACGACCCGGTCAAGCGGGTGGACAACATGGCGATGGCGTGGGGCGTCGAGGCCAGGGTGCCGTTCCTCGACCAGGACCTCGTGGAACTGGTGGCGGCGTGTCCGCCGCAGTTCAAGTCCGGCCAGGGCGGCAAGGCGATCCTCAAGGACATCGGGCGTGAGGTGCTGCCCGTCGAGGTGGTCGACCGCCCCAAGGGCTACTTCCCCGTCCCCGCCCTCACCCGACTCGACGGTGCGGTCCTGGACATGGTGCGCGCCGTCCTGTCCTCCGCTGAGGCTCGTCAGCGCGGCGTCCTGCGCCCCGACTACGTCAAGGCGCTGCTCGACGACCCGAACGGCCACCCGACCAAGGTCGGCGGCAACGAACTGTGGCTGGTCGGCGTGCTCGAACTGTGGCTCCAGCACCACGGCGTCGCCTGAACGGCGTCTCCGCGATCAGGCCACGAGCCCGGTCGTGGAGCGCACGGCCCGCCGTGCAGGTCAGGAGGTCCCGCGGGGCCGGGAGGCCAGCTCGCCGGTGTGCACGAGTTTGTCGGCGAGGTCGCGCAGTTTGAGGTTGGCCCGCTGGCTGGCCCGCACGAGCAGGGTGAACGCCTGGTCGCTGGTGAGTTTGTGGCGTTCCATCAGGATGCCCTTGGCCTGTCCGATCAGGTCGCGGGTCTGCATCGCCTCGGTGAGGTGCTCGCGCTCCTGCGAGGCGGCGAGGGCGACGGCGGCGTGGCTCGCGAACAGCGACCCGACGCGTGCGGAGTCCTCGTCGAACGCCTCGGTGTCCGGCGAGTAGAGGTTGAGCGCCCCGAGATCGTCGTCCTGGACGAACAGCTGGAACGACAGCATGGAGGACACCTCCAGCAGCGCCGCCCGCTCCGCGAACGCGGGCCACCGCGTCTCCTGGGCGACATCGGGCATGCTGACGACCTTCTCCTGGTAGAGGGCATCGAGGCAGGGGCCTTGTCCGGTGTCGTACTGGATCTGGTCGACCTGGCCGGGGAGGTCGCTGGTCACCGACACGGTCCGCACCCGGTGCTTGGTGAGGACCATCATGAGCCCGGCGTGGCGTGCCCCGGGAACGGTCTCCACCGCCGCCCGCACGATCTCGTCCAGAGTGTCCTGCGTGCTGGTCTGCTGGTGCAGCGTCAGCGCCACCTGGCTCAAGTGCTGCGCCAAGTCGTCGTGGTCGTGACTTTCCGTGATTACGGCGAACCTCCCGTTTCCGTTCCGGGAACGGCTGGTCGATTGCTGGGCCATGTGACCGTCCCATCTCGTCAAGTGCTCAAAACCGCCGTTGCGCTCCGCCGCCATCATGGCGAGCGGTGTTCGGGCGTCGGCTGATACGCGCACGACACTCGGACACCGGCCGGCCCTCCGGAACGAGGACGGGCACCGACGGAACCGTGGTGTCCACCACTGTCCTCCCTCCTCCGGCCGAATGCGAGACGGTCGCGAATGTGGCAGGTCGTCAGTGGTCGCGACGACCGCTCTCGGCACGCGATCGACGACACCGGTGGCACGGGTGTTCAGGCCGGTCCTGGTGGGTAGCCTGCCGGTGCCGTGCCGTAGGCACGGCGGGACCGCGCAAGCGGTGGGCCAGGCTCGACGCGGTGTCGTTGAGCAGACAGCGCCCACGGCGGTCTGGTCGCGCGGTGCGAACCGGGCGACGTCGTTCGGTTCGCACCGCGCCCGTTCTCCACACGGGACTGGGGTACCCGGGTGCCAGGTCTCGATGGGGGCCATTCGCGCCAACCCGGGGTGGTCGTGCCGGATCGGGGCAACGGCACAGCAGGGGCATCGTCGCCGACGGTGCCGGCGGAACCCGTGGAGTTCCAGGAGTCGACGGCCGGTCGCCGGGTACCCGCTCTCCTGCATGGCCCCGAAACGAGGAGGCGAGACCATGACCGATCCGCGACGCGACGACGGTACCGCCTGACATGGTCGGCGATACCACGTCCGGTGCGTCGGACTCGTTGTTCTTCGTGGGCAACGCGACGACGGTCCTGCGGCTGGGACCGTTCACCGTGCTCACCGACCCCAACTTCCTGCGGCGGGGCCAGTGGACGCACATCGGGCAGGGCCTGATCTCCCGCCGCCGCGCAGACCCGGCGATCAACGTCGGCGAGCTGCCGCGGCTGGACGCCGTGGTGCTGTCCCACCTGCACGGCGACCACTTCGACCGGGTGGCGAGCCGCGAACTGGACCGCGACCTGCCGATCCTGACCACTCCGCACGCCGCGCGGCGCCTGGGCAGGCGGGGGTTCCGCGAGCCGGTGGCTCTGCGGACGTGGGAAGACGTGACGATGGTCAAGGACGGCGCCTCCCTGATGGTGACCTCGCTGCCGGGTCGGCATGCCCTCGGTGCGCTCGCCAAGGTGCTGCCACCGGTCATGGGCACGCTGCTGGAGTACCGGGCGACCCCGGTTTCGCCGGCCTTCCGGATCTACCTCAGCGGCGACACGCTCGTGCACGAGGACCTGCGCGAGATCCGTGACCACTACCCGGCCATCGACCTGGCGGTGGTGCACCTGGGCGGCACGAAGGTCTTGGGCGTGCTGCTCACCATGGACGGCGAGCAGGGAGTGGACCTGCTGGAGATGCTGCGTCCGCGACGTGCGGTCCCCGTGCACTTCGACGACTACGGCGTGATGAAGTCGCCGCTGTCGGACTTCGTCGGCGAGGTGCGCCGCCGCCGGCCGGGCACTGAGGTCACGTACCTCGACCGCGGTCACGCGCTCGCCCTCCCGACAGCGGGTGCGTGACCGCGGCCCGGCTGCGGGTGTTTCTACCGGCCGGTTCAGGCGATCGGTCCGACATCGGAGTGGCGACCGGGGCGCAGCGCGGCGTGCTGTTGACCGGGACCAGGTCCGTTCCGCGCGGCCAGCGCGTCGGCAACCGCTCCGGTGGCGAAGGCGTACACGCTCTTGTGCAGCAGATCCACGGCCAACTCTCCGCGCGGCCAGGTCTGCGGCGGCGCGCCGACGCCGGTGGCGTTCTCCAGGATCTGGTCGTTGGTCAACCGCACCACCGCGAACATCGCCGAGGCGACCGGACCCCGCAGCCCGGCATTGGCCATCAGCGCCCGAACAACACCCAACAACGCGCCCTGGCCGAAGTGCATCCCGAGGTTGCGCGCCCGCGAGCGCCGCTCCGGCAGACCGGTCAGCCGCTCCAGCACCCGGGCCGGCACGTGGGAATTCGGTCTGCCGGTGAACCTCTGCTCGACCTTCTCCGCGATCGTCATCGCCACCACCCCGGCGGCTCCGGCGAGCACACCCTGTCCCAGCGAGCGCATCAGCATGCCCGCCGGATACCCGCTGGGCGGCAGTCCATGTCACCGCGTCCGGCTCTCCGGCCATCGAGGTCCACGAGCAGTCGCCGCGGACGTGCGACAGATCCTGTCGGACCGTGCCTGCACTTCCCTGCTGCACTTCCCTGCCGGCAAAGGCGACTTTTGGGGCGGCACGGGGTGGACGTCGGCTTGGTGGCCGGTCCCTCTACTTCCGCTCGTCGGACAGCGCCGAGCGCATGGCGTCTTTCACGCGGTCGAACAGGGCGACCGCGGGGCCTGCCACGAGGTTTGCGGTGGCGGACTGGGTGCTGGGGTGCGGGTGCGTCGGCGCCACGCGTTCGGCCGCCCGGACCATGGTCGCCATGCGGCGCAGTTGCTCTGGGTCGTGTTGTTGACGCAGGTAGCGGAACTCGTAGGCCTCCTCGTGGTGGGCGTGTTGCAACACCGCCTCACGCAGGCGGGCGAGCTCCTCGGGAAAGCCCGGGTCCTCGGTGCCGATGGACTCCAGGTGGGCCAGCTGTTCCTTGGCGTGTTCCTCTTCGGCGAGCCGGTCCTCCACGATGGCGTCACCGCCGTCGACGCTGCGGCGCGCGGCGGGGTGGACGACCATCTCCTCGGCGGTCTCGTGGACGGCGAGCAACCGGACGAGGCGGGCGAAGGCATAGGTCCGCTGCTCGCCCGTGGACGACTGGACCTCAGCGAACAGGTCGCGGATCTCCATGTGCTGGCCGATCAGCAGTTCCACGACGTCGGCGTCGCGCTCGGTGTCCGGCTCTGATGTGGTGGTCATCGTGCCTCCGTCAGCTGGTGGTGTGCTGCTGCCGCAGCGAGGGCACGGGGTGCTCGCCGTCGGTGGCGTGCCGGTAGTCGGTGCCGAACTGCTCGCGGTGCATGTCGATCACGCGCTCGCTCGGTGGCAGCTCGCCGCCCATCAAGGCGTCCTGCATGGCTTCGAACCGCTCGTGCGCCTCCTGGACGTAACCCGTGCCCAGGGTGGTCAGATCGATCTGCGTGTCGAGCAGCTCGCGCAGGTACTCCTTGTTCGGCTCGAACGTCACGGGCGCGGGAAGTTCCGGTGCGAGGACTTCCTCCGGTTCGCGGCCGTCGTGGGCGCGCATGAGCTCGCACGCGAGGTGCAGGTGCTCCAGCTCCATGTTCAGGTGCAGCTCCCAGATCGCCTTGATCCGGCGATCGGACTCGGTCTGCATGAACGAGTAGTAGAGGTAGCACTCGTTGTACTCGTGGTTGACCAGCCGCTCCCACCACGTCTCACCCGGGTCCACGAGGGACTCGTAGTGGGTGACGTGCTCCTCCTCGATGAGACCGATCTCCTGGTAGAGCTGCCGGGCGATCGGCTCCATGTACTCCGGCCCGACGTTCATGTAGAAGTTCATGGTCTGCTGCTCGGCGGACATGATGGTCAGCGCGTGCAGCTTGGAGATCGGGGCCGCGGTGCTGCGGTCGTAGGGCTCGCGCACGTTGTCGGCCGGGTGCCGGTGGTGGTACTTCGTCGGCCTGCCGGGGATGACCTCGGTGAGGTCGTCGACGATCCGCTCGGCTTTGCGGCGCTGGATCATCTCGTACAGGTTGGCGTAGCGGTACAGGTGGTCGAAGTCCTCCAGCACGCCGAACTGGTACGCCTGCTTGAGGTACGGGTCGGGCTCCATGCGCGCCACCCACGCGGTGAGGTCCACCGCGACCTGCTCGTAGGCGATCGTGGTCTCCAGCGCGGAGGACACCCCGGGCAGCAGCCAGTTGACCGCCTTCTGCTGCTGCTGCTCCAGGTAGCGCACCTCGGCCAGCTGGCGCTTCACCTCCATGTCCGCACAGTTGCGGGCGAACTGGTGGCTGAACAGCAACGCCTCGACCTCGATGCCGTTCATGGTGATGATCCGGCACCGGGTGTACGGATCGCTGTGGTCGGGGTCGATCGGGTCCACGTCGAGCTCGCGCCAGTTCCGGACCTGGCGGTCCAGCGGGATGCCGCGGTGTTCGAGAGGGTTGAAGCCTGTCGTCATCGAGATCCTCCGCGCATGTCGTCGTTGCTTCGTTCGCCAGTCGCGTCAGTGGCCGGGCACACCGTGGTCAGGACCGGCTCCAGCGCCGGCCACGCGCCCAGCAGAGCGTCCGGGTCGGTGAAGCGGAGCACCCTGGCCACCTCGTAGGTCGACACCACCAGTTCGACCGGCACGCCGCGGGCCCGCGCCCGGGCGCGCACCTCCACCACCAGCGCGGCCCCGTGGCCGTCGAAACCGGTGGCGCGGGACAGGTCGAGGATCAGCACCCTCGGCGACTCGCCCAGGCACCGCTGCGCGGCTTCGGCCAAGGGAGTCCGCACGGCGCCGGCGACCCTCAGCACGAGCACCCCCGGAGCGGGTTCCGCGCGGTCGACCGGCGGGGCGGCCGGCCGCGGCTCCGTCGACCCCCGCTGTGCGTCGACAGTGGTCATCTGATCCCCTCGGGAATGGTTCTCCTCCGGCGCGCGACTTCCTGGGTCCTGGGCACGGGGCCTCCTCCGCGACCGAGCGAATCCTTGTGCTACGAGGCAGCCAGGGGCTCGTGCTCGTGCCCGGTAGCGGCTGTGGGCGACGGGAGTGCGACCGCGTCGATGAGACCTGACGCGATGTCCGCCCGGCGGCGCTTCTTCCACCGTGGCACAGGTTGCACGAGTCGGCGACTCAGGGCCCGAGCGTCTTTCCCAGGCCGGCGGCCGGCTCCGCGAGGTTCGGCCCGGCGTGGCCCGGACGACCGTCTGCCGACTGCGAGGCGATCAACGGCGCGTGGTACTCCCCGAACCGGTATCCGTCACCCCTCGCTCCGGTCAGGCAAGAGCCCCGACAACTACTCGTGGCAGCCGGATCACCAGGCAGAATCACCCGATCGGAGTGCGGGCGAGGTTCACGTGCGATCTAGTGGCGTAGGCGTCGCTGCTTCGGGTAGCTGACACTGTGGCGAGGAACAGCGCCAGGCAGCGCAGCGCGGAACGCTCTCGAACGCCGTTGTGGCTGTGGCCCGGTGGCGGAGGTGTGGCGGGTTTCTTCTGCGCGCTGTTGTCGGTGCCCGTGCGCTTGGACCGGCCGCACCCACTCGCCTGGCTCGGGTGGCCCGGTGGCCTGGACTCCGCCACGGCCTTCCTCCAATCGCTCGCCACCTCGGTGATCACTGTCACCGGCTTGACGTTCACGTTGATCGTCGTCGCGCTTCAGTTGGCCTCCCAGCAGTTCTCACCGCGCCTGCTGCGCGAGTTCGAGCGCGACCGGGTGATCAAAGCGGTGTTGACCGTGCTGGTGAGCGCCTTCGTGTTCGCCATCACGGCATTGCGCTACGTCGGCCACGAGGAGTCGGTTCCGGACTTGACGCTGGTGATCGCGTTCGGCGCGAGCATCGCGGTGCTGATCGCCATCCTGACCTTCATCACCCACATCGCGGGTGTGCTGCGGGTCGACACGATGATGTGCGCCGTCCACGACGAGACCGATCGGGCGATCAAGAAGTTCTACCCCGAGTACGGTGACCCACGCCCCCGACCGCCAGAGGAGCTGGACGTCGACGGCGAGGGCGAGCCGGTCTACGCCGACTCCAGTGGCTTCGTCAGGTTCGTCGACGTGAACGGCCTGATCCGTACCGCCGTGACGGCGGACGTCCTGATCCAACTCGAAACACGTCCCGGTGACCACGTGGTGCGCGGCGCACCGCTCGCGTCCGTCTGGAGCCGCCGGAGCGGACCCGTGGATCTCGTGGACGTGGAGGCCGGCGTGCGGATGAGCGTCGTGCTCGACTACGAGCGCACGGTGGAGCAGGACGCGGCGTTCGGGTTCCGCCAGCTCACCGACATCGCGGTCAAGGCGCTGTCCCCTGGGATCAACGATCCAGTCACCGCGATCCACGCCGTGGGCCACATGTCCGACCTGTTGGTGAAGATCACCGGTCGACGGCTCGGTGGAACCCTCCACGAGGACGACCAGACCGTGGGGCGGGTCGTGGTGCCGGACCGCGACATCACCTACTACCTCGACCTCGCGTGCGGTCAGGTCCGTCGGTACGGCCGCCGCGAACCCACCGTGCTGAACGCCTTGCTCCGGATGCTGCGCGACGTCGCCGCCGCCACCCGCGACGAGGACCAGCGAACGGCCGTCGCCGTCCAAGTCGACCTCATCACCGACGAAATGGACTCGTCGCTCAGCCGGTACGACATCGACGGCGTGGAAGACATGGCACGCCGAGTTCGGCAGGCCCTGACCGGCCACGTCCGCGCCGCCTACCACGACCGCAGCGGGGAAACCCGCTCCAGCTGAAGGACAAGCCGCTGTACCGGCGCTGGAGCGTGGCGGACATGCTTCGCTTCGGCGCGGCCACCAATCCTCGCCGGGCCCGGGACGAGTCACTGACACGCGCGCACGGCATCGCCCACGGCCAGCGCGTGGACCGGCTGTCCGGCGGCCGGCGCACCCTGGTGGCGCTCGCCCCTGGCGGTGGGCGAACGGGCCGACCTGCTGGTGCTGGACGAGCCGCTCGCGGACCTGGACCCGCTGCGGGATGTGAAGGCCACCCGTGCTGCTGTCCTCGCACGTCGTGGCCGACCTCGCCGGGTTCTGCGACCACCTCGTCCCGCTCGGCGGCGGCCAGCTCGTCGGCCGGGCCGCGCGCGGGCGGTTCGACCTCTCAAACTGGTCCGTGCAGTCGAGCGGGACCGCCGTCCATCCCACCGCGGTGACCGCTCTGACGACGGTAGGTTGGGTCAACCGGTCGACACTGCGGAGGTGTGCCCAGGTCGGCGAGCCAGAACGGCCCACACTGTCTTGCCCACCGCGTGGCGCACGGCTCCCCAGCGTCGGCACAGCCGGTCCACGAGCACCATCCCGCGACCGCGCGTCACCCGGACCGAGGATCGACCCACCACCGGCAATCGCGGTGACAGATCGGTCACTTCCACGCGGATCAGAGCACGGGTGCGTCGCAACCGCAGGTGCAACGGATGCTGTCCGTGCTGGTAGGCGTTGGTCACGAGCTCGGAGACCACCAACTTCGCGTCGGCGATCTCGTCCTCGGTGAGATCGGCCAGGACGTCGCCCGTCCAACTCCGCACTCCGGCAAGATCAGGGACCTCGCCGACCAGTTCGAGCACCAGGTGATCGGACGGCTCGGCGGGCTTGCGTCTGTTCGCGGGGTTCTCGTCGGCGATCATGGCTGTCCTTCCGGCCGATGGTGCGGGGTCGGGGCTTGTCTACCCAGAAGCGAGATCGTCATCACGGCCCGGCGATCACCCGATGCGGTGCGACGGCGATCACGGCCCACCAGGCGAACACATCGCCCTGCGTCGACGGCATCGCGCCGCGTCCCTGCTTGCCGGCGTGGAGGAAAACTTGTGCCGGGTGGTCGGCGTCATCGCCGCGTCGAAGTCCAGCCGTCGGCTCACCTGGTGGCCGACGGGCCCGACAGGGGTGGCGGTGCGCGACGCCGCCATGGGCAGCAGTCGCGTTCGTGCCGCAGCACATTTCCGGAACCGTCCGGGTCTCTAGTTCTGCTGGCCGATGGCTTCGCTGATGTCGTTGGGGGAGTTGAAGTCGTCGCGCGGCAGGTTGCGGAGGGCGTCGAGGGTGTCGTCGTCAGCGCCCTGGGAACGGGCGGTGTCGACGATGTCGTCCTTGGTGGCGGGGTAGTCGACACCGGAGAGGTACTTCTGGACCTGGATCGGGTTGAGCGTCATGGTCGCTGAGTACCCCGGCGTCGGTCGTCTGCACTTCCGCTTCGCCGTGACTACGCGTGATGTGGACCGTGCAGGGACGGGGAGGTGCGAAACGACGTGGCTGTGCAGTGAGCTGCCGCACGACCGCGCGCCCAAAGCCGCCCTGCACTCGATGACTTGGAAGACCACGACCTGCTTCCCGTGCCGGAGGCGGTGCGTGCGAGGCGGCTGGCATCCGCCTCGGCCGGCTCGCCTCGTGGCCGGGCGCCGACGAGGCGGCACTCCACCGGCGGCCGGCTTTCCACGGAGCCGGACTGGCGATGCCTCCCTGCACTCCACGGCGTCAGGGCCCGGACGAGTCCACGGACGGGTGATCCGCGATCGGGTGCTCGACGGAGTCCCGGACGCCGCGCCGATTGGTGCCGAATTGAGTGGGTAGGCCCCGTGCATGGCTCCCACGACGTTGACCGCGCTCGCGCTGACCTGCTCCCTCAAGCCCTCGTCCGAGCCGTCGAGCACCGACAAACTCGCCCGTCAGGTGCTGGACGAACTCGCCGCCCACGGTGTGGCGGTCGACCTCATCCGGGTCGTGGACCACGACGTGCGCCCCGGCGTGGAGAAGGACATGGGCCAGGGTGACGAGTGGCCGATGATCCGGGATCGGGTTCTGGCCGCCGACATCCTGGTGCTGGCCACGCCCACGTGGGTGGGGCACCCGTCCAGCGTGGCCCAGCGGGTGATGGAGCGGCTGGACGCGGAACTGTCGGAGACCGACGACGAGGGACGGCTGCTGACCTACGGCAAGGTCGCGGTGGTGGCGGTGGTCGGCAACGAGGACGGCGCGCACAAGATCATCGCCGACTGCTTCCAAGCCCTCAACGACGTCGGCTTCACCATCCCCGCCAGCGGCGGCACGTACTGGAACAACGAGGCGATGACGCCCAAGGACTACCTGGAGCTGGAGCGGACCCCGGACCCGGTGGCCTCGACCAACAAGAAGCTGGCGAACAACGCCGCGCACCTGGCGCGGCTGCTCAAGCAGGACCAGTACCCGCCCGTCCGGTGAGAGCGCCCGGGTGAGCGAGCTGCAAGTGGTCCACGAGTTCAGCGGCCCGATGCCCACCGGGGTGAGCGCGTCGCACACCGGACGGCGTCGAGGTGCCGTTCCCCGACCGGGCGTGGAACGCGCCGTCATCCGATGACGACGAGAGCGGGTTCATCTTCGTGCAGAGCATCGTGGTCGACCCGGCCGACCGGCTGTGGGCGTCCGACTCCGCCAGGACTTGACAAGAGGAGTGGTCCGGCCGAATGGGCACAGCGAGTCGAACGCCGCACCCAGGAGCCCGGCAACAAGTGACGCGACCGTCCGTGCCCGACGGGGGTGACAGGTGGTTGAACCCGTCCGGCTCGGGTAAGCGGCGGTGATGACCCGGCGTTTCGAGGAGGATTTCGTGACCGTTGAGCGCGAGCACGACACGGACCTGGTTCGCGTGATCACCGCGGACCACCGCGAGGTCGAGCGGCTGTTCCGGGAACTGGAGTCTGGCCAGGGCACGCCCGAGCACCGGCGGGCGTTGGCCGATCACGTGATCACCGAGCTGGTGCGGCACTCGGTGGCCGAGGAGCAGTTCATGTACCCGGCCGCGCGCAAGGTGCTGCCCAACGGCGACGAGGTGGCCGATCACGAGATCGAAGAGCACGCCGAGGCGGAGCGGGTGATGAAGGAACTGGAGGGCGTGGAGCCCACCGACCCCCGCTTCGACGAGCTGCTGATCGAGCTGATGCGCGAGATCCGCCACCACATCAAGGACGAGGAGGAAGACCTCCTGCCCGAACTGGCCTCCCGCTGCTCGGCCGAGGACCTCCAGGAGCTGGGGCGCAAGGTGATCGCGGCCAAGAAGGTCGCGCCCACCCGCCCCCACCCGGCGGCCCCGGACAGGCCCCCGGCCAACCTCCTGCTCAACCCCGGCACGGGTTTGATCGACCGGTTGCGCGACGCGCTGTCCGGCCGCAACCGCTGATCACCGGCACTTGAGCGCACAGCCCCGGTGACGACACGGGCGTCGCTGTCGACCAGACCGGTGCCCCCCGAGGCGGTAGCCACGGCGACGCCCGGCCCGCCGACCGGGGTGGGGTGGGCGGGGTGGTCGGCAGGCTCCCGCCAACCTCAGGCGCCGAGGTCACCGCCGCGCTGGTCCAAGTCGCGCCCGAGTTTCGCGGCCAGGGAGGCGGGTACCGGACCGGCATGGACGACATCACCGGAGCCGGTCCCGAGGAAGAAGCGGTGCGTGCGGGAGAGGTGAAGCCCGCCACCGAACAGCAGGAAGGACTCGGTGAACCGGACTCGTCATCGCCCGACGACAAGCGGGACGACGACCCTGGGACACCGACGCCTGACTGCGACGACGCCTGACCGCC
Source organism: Saccharothrix isguenensis (assembly GCF_052936305.1). Taxonomy (NCBI): domain Bacteria; kingdom Bacillati; phylum Actinomycetota; class Actinomycetes; order Pseudonocardiales; family Pseudonocardiaceae; genus Saccharothrix; species Saccharothrix isguenensis. The sequence goes on along the minus strand of NZ_CP193626.1, from coordinate 4,521,520 downwards.
CGACGACGCCTGACGGCGACGGCGCCCAGGTGCTTGAGGCGGACACCGTTGCTGCGGTCGGAGACCTACATCGCCGACGCGGAGCGCGCGGGCGACAGCGAGTTGGCGGACTTCTTCCCCCGCGCCCAGGAGGCGAACCGCGAGGGCGCTGACGAGGGCAAGGGACTGCTGACCCGGCGGTTGGCCGGCTGCCGCCGCCACGCGGTGGTGTCCGCGATCCGGTCCACCGAATCGCGGAACCGCCCGGAGGGGTCACATCATCGGCGGGGCCGACCGGAAGCTCTCGCCGTGGTGATCCCGGTGCGTTGAGCGGTAGCCGTCCCGGTCCGTGTCGTCCCGGTCGTACTCGGGAGCGTCCTTGATCTGCTTCCTGGTGCGGTCCACGTAGACCTCGCGCTCTTGGTGGTCGACCGCCGGAACGGGCGCGTTCGCCCGCGAAGCTCTCGGTTTCCACCCCGGGCGGGCACATCGCGGTGTGCCACCGCTGCGGATTCCGGTAGTCGGCGTGTCCACCCGGATTGGTCACCAGCAGGTCCGAAGCGCTTCCTGCGTGTGGCGCGGATGGGCGTGCCGGTCCGCCGAGGGCGACTCGGACGAGGCCGTTGGTGGAGTGGGACGATGGCGGTGGGGGACGGGAACGCCCGCCCCGGTGGTCGTTCAGGCTTCGGGTCGGGTGGCGTCGTCGACGAAGTGCTCGGCGAGATCGCGGAGCTTGCGGTTCTCCTGCTGCGACCGGTCCACCAGCAGCGCGAACGCGTCGTCGGCGGGGATGCGGTGGACTGCCATCACGATGCCCTTGGCCTGGTCGATGACCGCCCGCGAGGTCATCGCCTCCTGCAGCTGGGCGACCTGTCCGCGGGCACGCAGGTAGCGTCGGGCGTTGCGCAGGGCCGCCTCGGCTGCGGTGGTGTAGAGCTCCAGCAGTGCGGCGTCGAGTTCGCGGAAGCCGTGGGTCTGCCTGCCGTAGAGGTTCAGCGAGCCGTGGTACTCGTCGTCGATGCACAGCGGCGCGGACAGGTAGCTGCCGATGCCCAGCTCGCTCGCCGCCTCGGCGAAGGCGGGCCACCGGTCGGCCGCCTCGGCGACGTCGACGCGCTGCACCGTCCTGGACGCGGCGGCTTCCAGGCAGGGCCCCTCACCGGCCTCGTACTGCGCGCGGTCCACGGCGAGGGTGCGCTCCTCGGTCCAGACCAGGGAATCCGGGGTGCCGTCGCGCAGCACGGTCACGCTGGCCAGGTCCGCGTCGGGGATCGCTCCGACGACCTGTCGGCACACGCGGTCCATGATGATCGACAGGTCCTCCTCCTCGTCCAGGACCCGGGACAGACTCGCAAGGGCACCGGTGACCTCGTCGAGCCGCTGGAGAACCTCGTCCGCGCCGCCCGTACCCGGCTCGGTCATCACCCCACCCCGTTCCCGCTGCTGCTGACGTGCGACCTGCGCGGGCAGCAACCCGTGCGCGGTCAGGGTAACCACGTCTCGATCGGACCCACTGACGAGGTGATCGCCCTCGCGGACCGGTCCGGGCAGGTTCTCGTGGAGAGGTGTGGGTGGCGCGATCCTCGCGAGCCGGATCCGTCGACGTGGAGGCCTTCAGCAGCCGGTCCGACCGGCCCGGATCAGGACCGGCAGCAGCGCGGCCGGCAAAGAACCACACCGTCACCGTGGCGGTCATCGAGGTGGCGGTGTCGTTCGATCAATCGTGCCCCGTCGCGCAGGGGCTCCTGTCCGCTCGGCGCGACCGACAGGAGCATCCGCCATGGAACCCGTCCGGGATGACACGTGGCCGCAGGTGCTCGACGAGGTCACCGGTGCCCTGGAATCACTGCCCATCACGCTGGGCACAGAGGAAGGCTTCGATCCTGCTGCACCGGGTGTGCGAGCAGGTCACGACTGCCGTGCCCGGCGTGGACGAGGCCACCATCATTCTGCTGCAAGACGGTGAGCCGGCCACCGTCGCGAGCACCAGCGAGGTCGTCGTGGACCTCGACCGCGGCCAGTACAGCCGGGGCGACGGCGCTGTGGCGCTGACCTGCTCCTGCACGCGAGGAGGGCGGCCAATCCCCGCCGCCCGCTGCCGCGCTTCGCCCACGGCCGCCTCCGTTACCGCCGCCCGCAACCTGCCTGACTTCGCGTGCGAGACCGAGCGCAGCCTCCCGGCCCCGCCTGTCGTGCGGACCGCGCACGGCCTGCCTAGCCTGGACCGGTGGCTCACCTGACGATGCGTCGACCCCTGGTCGGACTGGCGGTGTTCGTCGTGGCCGTCGCCGCGGTCGCGGTGATCGGCTCGCTGTCCGCCGCGTCGGCCTCCGCCGAGTACGAGCAGCTCCGCACGCCGTCCTGGGCGCCGCCCTCCTGGCTGTTCGGCCCGGTCTGGACAGCTCTCTACGTGATGATCGCGCTGTCCGGCTGGCTGTTCTGGAAGCGGCACGGCACCCGCCCGGAGCTGGCCCTGTTCGGCGTCCAACTCCTCCTCAACGCCGCGTGGACGCCCCTGTTCTTCGCCGCCGGCCGGTACGGGCTCGCGCTGGTCGACATCATCGCCCTGCTGATCGTGATCATCGCCCTGATCGCCGCGTTCGCCCGCAAGCACCTCGCGGCGGCCCTGCTGCTCGTGCCCTACCTGGCCTGGGTCGGCTTCGCCACCGCCCTCAACGCGAGCATCGTCAGCCTGAACTGACCCCTGCCGCCCGAAAGTCGTTGCTGCTGGTCAGGCGACATGTCCGCACTCGACGACGAGGCCGCCGACGATGTGCGTGCGCATGAGGATCTGCCACGCGGTGGAGGGGCGACTTCGATGCCGAGCACGAGTGATTCGCCGTGGGTGCGTCGGTAGTCCGGACACCACGGCCGTACCCGGAACAACTTCGAGCGGGATTGTCCGTTGACGGCGGAGTTCGGGGCGGCTCCCCCGAGGTCAGTCGTCGATCGCCTGGTAGACAGCGGCCCAGATGTCGTGCCATATCGGCAACCTCTGGTCACCCGAGTGCCCGCGCTGCATGAAGAAGATCGCCGTCATGTCCTCGGCGGGATCGTTGTACCAGGCGGTGCCGTAGAAGCCGGACCACCCGTAGCTGCCGACCGACGGGCCGAGCCCGCTGGGGCGGGTCAGGACCGACATCCCGAAACCCCAGCCCATCCCGTCGAAGAACCCCGGCCAGAACCCGGAGGCCGCTCTCTGCGCCGAGGTCAGGTGGTCGCGGGTCATCAGCGTGACCGACGGTCGCGACAGCACCCGCCGGCCGCGGTGGGAGCCGCCGGCCAGCAGAGCTGAAGCGAAGGCGAAGTAGTCCTGGGCGGTCGAGACGAGTCCGCCTCCACCTGATTCGAACGCCGGCGGTCGGCTCCACCGCCCGTCGGGGCCGTCTTCCACGACCGCCTCGCCGGTGGCGGCACTGTCGCGGTGGTACGCCGTCGCCAACCGGGCGATGTCCGCGCCGCTCACGCTGAAGGCGGTGTCCTTCATTCCGAGCGGATCGCAGATCCGTTCGCGAAACGCTTCCCCGAAGGACGTGCCGGTAGCCCTGGCGATGAGGACGCAGGTCACGTTGGAGGCGGTGTCGTACATCCAGCGCTCACCCGGTTGGTGTACGAGTGGAAGCTCGCCCAGCCCGCGCATCCACGCATCCGGCGACGTGTAGTCGAGTGCGTTCAACGCGTCGAAGATCGGGACCTTCCCCGGACGGGTCGGCATCATGCCGATGCCGCAGGTGTACGTCAGCAGATCCCGCAGCGTGATCGGGCGTTGCGCCGCGACGGTGTCGTCCAGCGGCCCGTGGGGATCGGCGAGCACGGTCATGTCCGCCAGCTCCGGGAGGAGGTCGTCGACCGGGTCGTCGAGGCGCAGGGTGCAGTCGTCGACCAGCATCATCGCGCACGCGGCGACCATCGGCTTGGTCATCGAGGCCGTGCGGCAGATCGTGTCGGCCGCCATCGGTGTCCCCGAGCCCGTGCCCTCGAAGGCGAGGGTGCCCGTTGCTTCGACGTGCACCTCGCCGTGGCGGGCGAGAACGGCCACCGCACCGGGCACGAAGCCGGACTGGACGTGGCGCTCCAGCAGCTCTCGCACTCGAACCAGCCGTTTCGACGAGAAGCCACCGGTGGTCATTCGCCTCCACCCCATCCCATCCGTCCGCACGGCGCCTGCCGCGCGACGACCGTGACCTTCCGCGACGACGCCGGGGGAGAACACCTCGTCCCGGCACTACGGCTGGTCAGCACGTTCGGCTGCGCGCTCTTCGGCGGAAGCAACACCGCTCGAACCCGCCGGGAACCGACAAGGGCTGCCCCGGTGCCCGCCCTCGGCCCGGGGCTTCCAGTGATCAACGCCCGGTGCCGGTGGTGAGGGGTGCCGGCCACACGGCGGGGTCCGTCGCGTCGGCCGGGGCGGTGGGGCACAGGACGTAGTGGCGTGGGGTGAGGGCGTTGATGCGGCCGGGGAGCGCGGCCAGGCAACGGGCATGGGCCTGTTCGGGTGTCCGCACGGCGTCGGTCGCGGTCAGGTAGGCGACCAGGTCGCGGCCGTCGACCGAGCCGAAGATGCGGGCCGTCGAAGGCTCCAGGGCTTCGTCCAGCAGCTGTTGCACCTCGGCGAGGTCGACCCAGCACGAGTCGACCAGCACCCAGTCGGGCGTGCGGGCGATGGGGTCCAGGCCGGTGACCTCGCGGATGCGCGAGGCGTCGAGGTCCCCTCCGGCCGCACCGACCAGCAGGCGCTCGACGGCCAGCAACAACGACTCCATCTCGGCTCGGGGCACCAGCCCGGTGTCCGCGCTCCACAGGTCGAGCCTGACCCGGCCGTCCACCTCGTCCAGGCCGAACCGCATTGGCGTCCCGTTGCGGGGCACCGGACGCCACCGCAGCTCCGTCTGCCGCAGCGCGGCGGTGATCTCCTCCGGCCGGTGCTTGACGCCCGCGGTGACCCCGGACCACGACTCGTGCATGAGGTTGTTGAACAACGGGTCGTAGAAGAAGTGCATGCCTCGTTCGTGCTGGATCCGGTCGTCCGACGCGCCACGCTCGACGCCGTCGTACCTGGCGTGCCTGCTCGCCTCCAGCACCGCGGCCCACGTGTGCTTGACCAGCGCGTCGAAGCTCCGGTCGCCGACCTCGACGGCGACGAGGTTGCCCTGCGCCAGGGAACCGACGAAGTCGACCAGGTGGCGGTCGAAGCGGTTGCTCGACAGCGACGGGAACACCAGCTCGCGGTAGCCGGTGCGCCGCGCCAGCACCGCGCACGTCGCGGCGAGCACGACGGAGGACCGGCTGGACCGGGTGCGTGCCGCCACCTGTCGCACCGCCATCGCGGCGGCCGGGGACGACAGCTCCACCGCCAGCGACTCGCCGGACGGCCTGGCTCCCGGCAGCGCGAGCAGGCAGCGGGGTTGCCGCCGCGCCAGCTCCCGGACGTAGTCGTTCGCCGCCCGGGTCCGACGTCGCTCGGTGGGCGTCGCCTCCAGCTCGGCTTGGTCCAGCGGCTGGTGGCGGGGTTCGCCCACCTGCCGGCGGTCCGGGTGCGCGACCATCTCGGCGAACTCGCGCTTGAGCACCTCGATGGAGCCGAAGTCGACGGCCATGTGCGAGAACCCCGCGACGCAGGCGATGACCGTGCCGTGCTCGTCGGTGGCCACCGCCATCCGCAGCGTGGTGGCCGCCGTGTCGCCACGTTCCCGCAACCACGCGAGCAGCCTCCCTGCCACCGCCGAGCGGTCGCGAGGCCCCCACTGACCCTCGCCGAGGGTGCACACGTGGAGCGTGAACGCGCCGGTCGCCGCGACCACCTGACGTGGGTCCTCGCCCCGGACGTACGTGGTCCGCAGGGATTCGTGCCTGGCCACCAGCACGGCGGCCGTCTCGGCGACGTCGTCCACGGACCTCCCGGCGGGCACGGGAAGTTCGACGCGCAGGACCGCGGCGAGGTGGTCGGCGTCGTCCTCCAACCACTGCATGGTGTTGAGCTGGCCGAGGGTGACGGGTCCCTCGGCCGCTCGCGATCCGGTGGAGCTGACCTGGACGGCGTCGACGGGCGTGAGCCGCATGCGCCGCCTGCGCTGACCGGCGTCGGTCGAGGTGCTCATCCCGGTCAGCCGATCAACCCGCGCAGCGCGCCGGCCACGTCCCCGCCCTGCGGCGTGTGCTCGCGCGTCGCCGCCGAGGGCCAGGCCGCGAACGCCGGCCGGTCGCCCGAGGGGCTGAGGAAGACGTCGAGCGGACCGGAGTACGGCCGGGGTTCCCAGTCGCGGACGGCATCCTCGTTCGCCCGCCACACGCGCGCCGAACGCCTGACGAACTCGGGGGTCGCGTCCGACGGCACGAGGTCGAGTTCCTTCCACCGGTCCAGGACCGCGACCAGGTCACCGGGCGGCTGGTCGAACCGGGGTCCGACGTCCAGGAGCTCGGCGTCGACCAGGGCCAGCAGCCGCACCTCGGCGCCGTCCTCGGCGAGCCGGGCGGCCATCTCGTGGGCGACCGACGCACCGGTCGAACAACCGCCGAGCAGGTAGGGACCGGTCGGCCGCGCCGCGCGGACGGCTTCGACGTAGGTCTGCGCCATGGCCCGCACCGAGGCGACCGGGTCGACATCCGAGTAGAGCCCGGCCGCCTGGAGCCCGAACACGGTGAAGTCCTCGCCCAGCGCCTGCGCGAGCCCGGCGTACGCACCGACCTGCCCGTTGGCCGGGTGGACCAGGAACAACGGGGGAGCGGTCCCGTCGCCGCGCTGGATCAGGGCCAGCGGGTCGGACAGCTGCCCGTTGTGGTCGCGCAGCCGGGCGGCGAGGCTCTCCACGGTGGGGTGCTCGGTCATCACGTTCAAAGGCAGCTGGACGGCCAGTTCCTCGAACACGGCGTTGACGACCCGGGCCGCGTCCAGGGAGTTGCCGCCCAGCTCGAAGAAGTTCTCCCGGATGCCGACGGCGAACCCGATGACCTCCTGCCACTGCCGGGCCAGCCACAGCTCCACCGGGTCGCGGGGGCGCCGGTAGCCGGTGTCGAGCACATCGTCCACGGTCGGGTTCATCGTGTGGGTGCACCGCCCTCGTGATCGGCGGCGAGCCGCCAGCGTTGGATCTTCCCGGCCGCGGAGCGGGGGAGTCGGTCGACGAACGTGAAGTGCTTCGGGATCTTGTAGCCGGCCAGCCGCCGACCGCAGTGCGCGGCGAGGTCGGCCTTGCGGACGCTCACCTCGGGTCGCAGCACCACCTGCACGCCGACCACCGACCCGAGGGTCCGGTGCGGAACGGCCAGCGCGACGGCGTCGACCACCGCCGGGTGGGCCAGCAGCGCGGCCTCGACCTCGTTCGGGTCGACCTTCTCGCCGCCCACGTTGATCGTGCCGTGGTCGCGGGGTTCGAGGTAGAGGTAGCCGTCGCGGTCGAGCCTGCCGCGGTCGCCCACCGTGGCGAACCCGTCCGGGGTGGTGCGGACGACCTGGTCGTTGAGGTAGTCGGAGCGGCCCACCCGTTGGGGGGTGCGCATGAACACGGTGCCCGCCTCGTCGGGCGCCACCGGTGCGCCGTCGTCGTCCAGGACGCGGAGCTGGGTCAACACGCCGCGACCGACCGTTCCCGGCCGGGCCAGCCACTCGTCGCCACGGGCCAGCGTCACACCGATGCCCTCGGTCGCGCCGTACAGCTCGAAGACCCGCTCGGGGCCGAGCAGGTCGATCCACCCGCGCTTGGTGTCCGCGTCGCAGGAAGCCGCGGTGTGCAGGAGCGCACGCAGGCTGTCGAAGGCCGCCGGGTCGGGGTCGGCGAGCATCAGGATCTCGCGCATGTGCGTCGGGGTCAGCTGCACCCACTCGATGCGGCGCTGTCGCACCAGGTCGACGGTCCACTGCGCGGAGAAGAACGGTTGCAGCACAACGGTGTTCACGTCGAGCAGCGCGTCCACGAACGCGGTGAACGGCGCCGCGTGGTACAGCGGACCGACGATGAGCTGCCGCTGGCCCGTCCGCCAACCGGTCTGCCGGATCACCAGCGACGGCGTCCGCGCGGGGTCGTAGCGCAGCGGCCCCGGTCGCGCCGAGACCTTCGGCACGCCGGTGCTCGCGCCGGTCGCCAGCAGGTAGGCCGCAGCGCCGTCCCGGGTCGACGGCGGCGTGGCCGACACGATCGCCGGCCCCGGCCGGTTCCCGGCGTCCATCAGGTGGACGTGCCCGTACCGGCGGCCGAGCAGTCCGAACAGGACGTCCCGCTCGGCCGCGGGGGTGGCCGGGTTCAGCGGGAAGACGGGCACCTCGGCCGCGAGCGCCGCCGCGATGCCGGTCGCCGCGGCCAGGGTGTTGGCCGCCTCGACGACGACGCACGACGGCACGTCCGGGTCGAGCGCCGCCCGCAGCGCGGCCACCGCGTCCTGCACCGACTCGGCGAGTTCGGCCCACGACAGGGTCTGCTCGGACAGGTCGGCGGCGAACCCGATCAGGGCCGTCCGACCGGGTTCGGCGCGGGCGACGTCGGCGATCCGCCGGTGCACGGAGAGGGTCATCGCTACCGCAGCATCTCGGCCAGCCGCCGGACGCTGGACGCGGTCATGAACTCGTACACGTCCAGCGGCCGGTCGAACTCCGCTTCGAGGGCCGCGATGATGCCCAGCGCCGACAGCGAGTCGCCGCCCAGCTCCAGGAAGTCGTCGGTCGCGCCGACCAGCCGCACGTCCATCTGCGCCGACCAGATCGCCGCCACCCGCCGCTCGACGTCGTCACGCGGGTCCTCGAACAGGGTGCACCTGCCGTCTGCGACGGCCGCCGCCAGCTGCTCGGCGTCCACCGCGCCGTCCGCCATTGGGAGCCGGTCCACGACGAGCACACCGTTGAGCCCGCAGTCCTCACCGAGCTGTTGCCGCACGTGGTTGCGCAGCACCGGACCGCTCAGGTACTCGGTCAGCTCGACGGCGGCGATCGTGACGTCACGCCCGTCGTGGCGCACGACGGCGACCCCGGCCCGGCTCACACCGGGGTGCGCGGACAGGACGTCGGTTATCTCGGCCACGTTCACCACGGGCGCTCTCCTATCAGCAGTTCGGCGACGAGATCGTGCACCGCGGGTTCGCGCAGCAGGTCGGCGTGGCCCACGTCCAGCGCGAGGCGCCGTGCGCCGTCCACGGGTGGCTCGTGCTCCTCGGAGGACACGAACAACGGCGTCCCGGAGCGCATGTCGAACCGGCCCTGGGCGGCGAGCAGCATGTACTCCACGTAGGCGGTGAACCCGCTGGTGAGCTGCTGCCGGAAGAACTGGTTGAGCGACAGCCGTGCGGCGACCTCACCCATCACCGCGTCGTACCGGTCGACCAGCGCGGCGGCGATGCGGGGCAGGTCGTCCGAGTGCGCCTCGACCAGCCCGTCCGCCAAGGCGCGCGCGCCGTCCAGCTCCTCGGCGGTCAGGTGGTCCGCGGAGGTCTCCAGGGTGGACGTGAACTGGTGGGCGAGCGAGCCGGCGGTGGTCGCCTCGGCGTCGAAGAGCAGGGTCACCGGGGTCGGTGCGGACTTGGCCACGGCGTCGGCGACGCAAGTGGCCAGCGACGACCCGGCGCAGTACCCCAGCACCGCGCGCACCGGGCGGCCGGTCGACGCCGCGTCCCCCACCCAGCGGTCGACGCACGCGTCGAGCGGCCCCGAGCGGGGCTGGGCCAGGTGCAGGAAGCAGGCGTCCACCGGCACACCCGACACCAGCTCCGCGAAGCCCGCCGTGGCCCGACCGCCGGGGAAGTCCAGGCACAGCACGAGGTCCGCTCCACGATCGGCCAGCTGTCGCCAGTGCGTCAGTTCCACTGCCCGACCTCCTGGGTGTCGACGGCCGCGGTCAGCGCCCGGTAGTCGATCTTGCCGCCGGGAGTGTGGGGCACGCGGTCGACCTGGCGGATCGCCACGTGCCGGCTGGGCACTCCCAGCACCTCGGCCAGCTGCCGCCGCTGCTGCTCGTGCACGGCCGGGTCGCCCGCGCCGAACAGGTACACCACGTCGTCGTCGCCGCAGACCACGGCGGACGGGTGGTCGGGCCGCTCGACCACGCGCTCCAGGTCGTCCAGGCTCGTGCGGACGCCGAGCACCTTGACGATCCGCTTGGTGCGGCTGGTGAGGTAGAGGTAACCGTCGCGCAGGTAACCGAGGTCACCCGTGTCCAGCACGTCCACCTCGGACCCCCGGCCCAGGTCGTGGCGACCGGTCGCGTAGCCGAGCATGACGCCCGGACCCCGGTAGTGCACGGCGCCCTCGCCGGGCGCGGCCCGGTCGTGCGCTTCGGTGGGTGCGATGGTGATGACGCCGCCGGGCACCGCCGTCCCGACCGAGCCGAGGCGGTCCGGGAGGTCGGCCGGGTCGAGGCAGGCGATGCGCGAGGTGGCTTCGGTCTGGCCGTACATCGGGAAGAACCGGCCCTGCCGCCGTTCCATCATCCGCACCAGCCGCATGGTCAGCTCGTCGCGCAAACGCGCGCCGGACTGCGTCATCGTGCGGATCTCCGTGCGCTCCAACAGGTTCAGGTGCGCTGGGCCGAACGCCGCGTAGGTCGTCGGCACAGCGGCGAACGACGTGGCGCCCGCCCTGGCCAGGTGGTCCCACATGGCCAGCGAGAGCGGCGTCCGGTCGTTCAGCACGATACTGGCGCCGGACCGCAGATGACTGTTGAGGACCGACAACCCGTAGGCGTGCGTGATGGGAAGGGTGGTCGGCGCGCGTTCGGCGGCGGTGATGTCCAGTACGCGTGCGATGGCTTCGGAGTTGTCGGCCACACCGTCGTAGGAGAGCCGGACCGCTTTGGGGCTCCCCGTCGATCCGGAGGTCGACAGGAGCAGTGCCGTGTCCGGGAAGATGTCGCACGCCGGTTGCGCCGAACGCCTGCGGAGGACCGGCGAACCTCCCGCCGTTTCGCCGGGCACGTAGCCGAGGTCGGCCAGATCCGGCACGCCACCGGGACCCGGCACGACGAATTCCGGTTGGTACGCCGAAACTATTTCGGACGAGGCGGGCATGAACGCGACCGCGTGGCCGAGCCTCATTGCGGCCAAATAGGCCAGCAGCGTGGGCAGGTCGCGGTCGCCCGCGCACAGCACCAACGCCTTGGTGTCGTGGCGCAGGGACCGCTCGACCTCGCCGACCAAGGCGGCCAAGTCGCCGTAGGACAACGTCAGGCCCCCGACGAGGTGCAGGGCGGGGGACCGGGACGAGGCCTCTTCGTGCGTCACGAGGTCCAGCGTCGCCGAGGGCATGGCGCACATTCTGCGGTCTGTTGCGGAATCGGTCCATAGCCCGTATTCAGCGATGTGTTGGTGCTTGACGACTTCGGCCCCGGTGGGGCAGATTCCCGTTGACCTCCCGGAGAGGGGAAGCTCCGCCATGAACGCTGAGATCCGCCAGTTCCTTTTCGATTCGTTGACGGTCATGAAGTACAGCACCGCCGACATGGACGACGACACGGTGCTGGGCCCGGCCGGCGCCGACCTGGAATCGCTCGCCATGGCCGAGCTCGCGCTGCGGGTGGAGGACCACTTCGGCGTTCGGTTCAACGAGGACGAGGCGGAGCGGTTCGCCGCCATGACGGTCGGGGAGTTCTGCGTCGAGGTGGCCCGGCGCGCGCGGATCGCCACGGCGACGTGAGCGCAAGCGTTGCCGTGACGGGCATCGGGCTGGTCAGCCCGGTCGGCACCACGGTCGACGAGGTCTTCACGGCGGTCTGCTCCGGTCGGTCCGGCATCGTGCGCCCGCCGGAGGACCACCCGCTGCACGGAGTGGTCGACGTGGCCGCGATCGGCCCGCTCATCGACCCGGAAAGCGTTATACCACCGAAGGAAGCTCGCGTGGTCGACCGCTCGATCGTGATGGCCGTGCGGGCAGCGGATGACGCCTTGGCCGACGCCGGGATCGAGGTCGGCCGGGATGTCGACCCGTACCGCGTCGCGGTCGTGCTCTCCGGGGTCGGTGGCCTCGCCACGCTCGCGGACCAGGCGGTCGAGCGTTCCCGGCGCGGCCGCTTGGGCGTCAGCCCGTTCCTGCTGCCCGGCGTGCTGCCCAACATGGCGGCGGCACGGGTCGCCATCAAGTTCGGCATCCGGGGCTACACGTCGTCTTCCGGCACGGCGTGCGCCGCCGGCGGTCAGTCCATCGGCGAGGCGATGCGCATCCTCCGGTCGGGCGAAGCGGACGTGGTGGTGTGCGGGTGCACCGAGGCGCCGCTGTTCCCGACGTTCGCCGATGCCTTCGGCAACGCCCTCGCCCTCGCCCGCGGCTGGCCCGACCCGACCACCGCGAGCCGCCCGTTCGACCGGCGCCGCAACGGTTTCGTGCTCGGCGAGGGTGCCGGTGTGCTGGTGCTGGAGCGGCCGGACTTCGCGCGGGCGCGCGGCGCCGCGGTGCACGCCGACGTGCTCGGCTGGGGCGCGACGAGCGACGCGCACCACCCGACCACGCCCCGGCCGGACGGTTCCAGCGCGGCGGAGAGCATGCGGATCGCACTTCGGGATGCCGGACTGACCACAGGCGACATCGGCTACCTCAACGCGCACGGCACCGGCACGAAGGCGGGCGACACCGCCGAGGCGACGGCGATCCGGAGCGTGTTCGACGACGCCGTGCCACCGGTCAGCTCTACCAAGGGGATCACCGGGCACATGCTCGGCGCGTCGGGTGTGGTCGAGGCTTCGATCGCCATCAAGGCCATGCGCGAGGGGCTGCTCCCACCGACCCACAACCTGGACGACCCCGACCCGGCCTGCGACCTCAACCACGTGCGCGGTGAGGCGCTGGCGGCCCGGGTCGACGCGGTCATGTCCAACTCGTTCGGCTTCGGTGGCCACAACGTGAGCGTGATCTTCGGGAGTGCTGATGGATGAGCAGATCGTCCACGACCGGGTCGCCGTGCCGTTCTCCGGGCCGGGCGAGGGCACCGCGCCGCTGAGCTGGGGCCAGAAGGCCCTGCTCCAGGAGATGCGCAACAGCGACTGGACGTACAACATCAGCGGTGCGCACTACCTGCCGGAGGGCCTCACCGTCTCCGACGTCGCCGAGCGCCTGGGCCGGCTCATGAGCAAGCACCCCGCGTTGCGGACGCGGTTCGGCACCGACGACGCCGGCAAACCGTGCCAGGTGGTGCACGGGTCCGGGGAGATCGAGCTGGAGGTCATGACCTTCGCCGACGACGTCGAGCGCCAGGACGCCGTCGACCACGGCAACAAGCTGTGGCTGAAGTGGATGGCGGCTCCGCTGGAACAGCACACGCCGTGGCCGCTGCGCATGGGCGTGATGCAGTATCGCGGCGAAGCGGTGTACATGGTGCTCACGATCGCCCACTTGGTCGCCGACGGCGTGGGCGCGTTGCTGCTCATGACCGACCTCGACCTCGGCGAGCTGGTCGGCCGACCGGTGGACCCGGGCGCGGTGCTGCTGGCCGACCTCGCCCGGCTGGAGTCGACGCCGCGGATGCGGAGGACCAGCGACCGGGCGATGCGCCACTGGGAAGGCCACCTCCGGTCCCTGCCGCCGTTGACGTTCGGCGCGCCGGAGGTGTCGGACTACGAGGCGGGGCGGCGGTGCCGCAACGTGCGGTTCCAGTCGCGGGCCGCCTACCTGGCCGTGGTCGAGATCGCCCGGCGGACCCGCACGGACACCGGACGGGTGCTGCTCGCGGTGATCGCCACCGCGATCGCCCGGACCGCCGGCGTCAACCCCCTGACGCTGCACCTGGCTGCGGGCAACCGGTACCGGCCCGGGCTGGCCGACGTCATCGGCTCGGTGGTCCAGAACGCCGTGCTCACACTCGACCTCGACGGCACGGTCGACGACGTGATCGCGCAGGCCCGCCACACCACGACATCGGCCCTGATGCACGCGTACTACGACCCCGACCAGTTGGAGGCACTGGCCGCGCGCCTGGACGCCGAACGCGGCTACCCGGCCCGGATCACGTGCCGGGTCAACGACCGGCGGTTCAGCACCAGGACCCGGGCCGACGCGGTGGAAGGCGCCCCCGCCACGACGGAGGACGAGATCCGGGCGAAGCTGCCCGAGACGTACCTCAAGTGGAACAAGTTCGTGTACCGGTGGACCGACCAGCTGTTCGTCAACATCGAGGACCACCCGGACACCGTGTACCTCCAGATGGTCACCGACATCGACGCCCTCCCCGCGGAGCGGGTGGAAGCGCTGCTGCGCGCGGTGGAGGAGGTGGCCATCGAGGCCGCGTTCCACTCGGACGTCCCGACCGGGGCGCGCCCCCGGTCCGCCGTCACCGGGCCGCGGTGACTTCCCGGATTCCGATTCGTCCGTCCACTGTGGTCAGAGAAGTCGTGCCGGTGCCCACCACGTCCTCGTTCGAGGATCACGGGGCCGCCACCACGGCGAAGCAGAGGTAGCGCAGTTCCTGGTCGTAGTCGCCCACCAGCACTGAGCCGTCGTGAGACTCGGCCAGGTGCCACCACACCCCGGTGGTGGGCTGCCCCGCCGGTGCCCGCGTGTGGTCCGGGCGGTCCGGCCACAACGCGGCGAGCGAATCGCTCAGCACGACCCGCGCGCCGGGGTGACCGGCCGACAGCTCGTCCACCGCGAGCAGAGCCGACCCCGGCACGGCCTCCGGGTCCACGTCGGGGTACTGGCGGACATCGGTCACCCGGGCGTCCGTCCCGTCCTCGTACAGCATGGCCACTCCGCGGTGTTCCAGCGGCGTCGCGGCCGTCGACTCGTAGGGCAGCGAAGCCTGTTCGACCACGACCAGCAGCGCCCGCCGCACGCCGTAGTCCCGCATGACGCGCAGGCCGGTGAACGGCGACGCGCTGCCCTGGTCGCAAATGGCGAACGACATCGGCGTGCCGGGGCAGACGTGGCTGAGGTAGGTCGCGGTGGCCCGCCCCGGCCACACGTCGTGGATGGAGAACGCCAGCACCAGCAGGTCGACCGGCTCCGCCGCGGGCACGACCTCCGCCACCAACGCCCTGGCCATCTCGCCGTAGGAGTGACCGGACAGTTCGGCGACGGGTGCGGCCCCGAACGGCCGGGCCAGGTCCGCGAAGTAGTCGGTCACCTGGGCGCGGTGGTCGTCGCCGGCGAGGACGTCGGCGTTCCCGGTGAAAGCCCTGCGCCCGGCGCGGACCAGGCGCATCACCAGGGCCGGCTGTGACCGGCGATGAACGTGGCCAGCTCGCCGACGGTCAGCAACTCGTCCGGGCGCATCCGCTCCACGTCGATCTGGATGCCGAGCTGCTCCTCCACCTCCAGCAGCAGCTCCAACCCCAGCGACGAGCTGACCCCCAGCTCGTCGGCCATGTGCATGTCCTCGGTGATCGGCTCCTCGCGCTCGACCAGCCGCTGGAGGACGGTGGTCATGGCCTGGACCACGCGGTCCCGCAATGCGATGTCGACCTGGGCGTCGGGTGCGGTCATGTCGGCCTCCTGGGTAGGGACGGGGGATCAGTGCTGGAACACCATCGCGGAGAACGTCGCCCCGGCTCCGGCGCCGACGGTCGCGACGAGGTAGTGGTCGCCCTCGCGGAGCAGGTCGCGCTCCCGGGCCGTGCGGTAGTTGGCGAACGCGTCGGTGCAGAACATGTGGCCGTTGTCGGGCACGTTCGACAGCAGCACGCGCCGCACCGGGAAGCCCATGAGCGAGCACAGGCGTTGCCAGGTCACGACGTTGACGTTGTGCGGCAGGACCAACCGGATGTCGTCCAGGGCGAGCCCCGCTTCGGCGACCGCCTGGTTGATCACCTCGGCCAGCGCCGGGCGGTACTGGCGTTGGAACTCGTCCTCGCGATCGCCGAACTCGCCGTCGAACTCGCCGCGTTGCGCGCACACGAAGGACAGCATCCGGTCGCGCCGCCCGTTGGCGCTCACCAGGCAAGCGGACGCGCCCTCGGCGAACAACGACGTGCCCGGCAGCAACCGCGCGTGGCGGGTGAACGCCTTCTCACCGGTCAGCACCAGCGCCAAGGCGTCGTCGTGGTCACCGGCGAGCAGCCGACCGGCCAGGTCGACCGCCAGCAGCCCGCTTGCGCAACTTTGTTGTGTGACGGTGAAAGTCAGCGCGTGACCGAGCCCAAGCTGACGGGAGACCTCGTGCAGCGGGTTGTGCGGGTACGGCACGACGACCGGCATCGCCCGGCCGTGGACGACGTACCGCACCCGGTGCTCCTGACCGCGCAGCTCGGTGAGCCCTTCGGCGGCGGCGCGCAGCAGCTCGACCGGCGACCGGTCCGGGTCGAGCCGGACCTGGTCAAGTCCGTGGAACCGCCGGAAGAGCCTGACCTGGATGTTGGTGAGGCCGAGCGGGCCGGCCAAGTCCTCGATGGGGACCCGGGAAGCCGGTGTGTACACCGACACCGAGTCGAGAGCGGTCACACTGCGGGATCCCACCACGTCGTTCCCGGCAACGTCAATGTGTGCAACGATGTTGCGGTGTCGCGGTTCCTGCTGGTCGTACTGCCGCTGCAAGGTCACCTCTACCCCATGCTCGCGATCGGGCAGGAACTCGCCCGCGCGGGTCACGAAGTCGTCTGGTGCGGCCCGGAGAACGTGCTGCGCCCGCTGGTCGGCCCGGATGCGACGGTGCACACCACCGGCACACGGGCCTACCGCCGCTACGACGAAACCGGTATGGCCGGGGTGCGGGCGATGTGGGACGGCTACCTGATCCCGTTCACCCGCTTCACCCTCGGCCCTGTCGACGAGGCGGTGCTGCAGCACAAGCCGGATGTCGTGGTCGCCGAGCAGTACGCGCTGGCCGGTGCGTTGGTGGCGCACCGACACGGTGTGCCGTGGGCGACGCTGTGCACCGGCACGCTGGAGCTGACCCCGCCGGCCGACCTCGTGGGGTTCGACGACTACCTGGCCGACAAGATGGCGCAGGCGGTGGCGATGGCGGGCCTGTCCGACGCGCCGATCGACCCCCGGTTCTCGCCGCACCTGGTGATCGCACTGATGACGCCCGGACTGGTGGGCGACGCGGTGCTGCCGGACCGCTGCGTGCTCACCGGCGCGGCGCTGGGCGCCAGGCCGAACGCGCCCGATTTCCCGTGGCACCTCTGGGATTCGGACCGCAGGCACGTGCTGGTCACGGTCGGCACGCTGGTCGGCCACATGATCGGCGACTTCTACGACCGGGCCGCGGCGGTGCTGGCACCCATGGCGGACGAGGTGCAGGCGATCTTCGTGACCTCCGGGGTGGCCGCGGAGTCGTTCCCGGACAACGCCATCACCGCCGAGCTGGTGCCGATGCTGGACCTGATGCCGAAGCTGGACGCGGTGGTGTGCCACGCCGGAGGAGCGGTCAACGAAGCGCTCACCTTCGGGGTCCCGATGGTCGTCGCACCGGTCCGGGCCGAGCAGGTGGCGCTGGCGCGGCAGGTCGCCCGGTCGGGCGCGGGCATCGAGGTGCCGATCCTCGACGTCACGGTGGCCGAGCTGGACACCGCGGTGCGAGCGGTGCTGGACGAGCCGGACTACCGGCGCCACGCCCGTCGGATCGGGGCGGAGTTCACCGCCGCCGGTGGAGCCGCCGCGGCGGCGGCCCACCTGGTCGAGTTGGCGTCCGGCACGTGACCACACGCGAGCGGGAGGACGGTCTGGTGGACGGGTCCGGGGTCAAGGCGCTGCCAAGGGCCGAGGAGTTCGCGTGGGCGAGGCAGCGGCGGGCCGACATCCGCCGCGCGGGTGGCGTCCTCGACCTCGTGCTGCCGCTGCGGGAAGGCGGTGCCGGGCCGGCGCTGTTCTGCGCGCCGCCGCTGGTCGGGGCGAGCTGGTGCTACCTCGCGCTGCTGCCGCACCTCGTGCCCGAGCACCCGGTGTACGGCTTGCAACTGCGCGGACTGCGCAGGCCCGAACCGCTGCCGGTCGACATGGCCGAGGTGGCCCGGGACTTCGCCGACCAGATCAGGCTCACCCAGCCACACGGCCCGTACCACCTGTTCGGGTGGTCGATCGGCGGCAACACGGCGCACGCGATCGCCGAAGAACTGGAGCGGCGCGGCCACGAGGTGGGCCTGCTCGTCATCGGCGACGCGATGCCCGGCTTGCCGAACAGCCTCAGCGTGGCCGACGACAACCTGTGGCTGGTGTGCGACTTCGTGCTCCGCGAGTTCGGTTACCAGCCAGTGGTCGAGCCGGACGACCCCGCCCCGGTGCGCCGGATGCTGGACGTGGTCCGCGGTCGGCCGGGGTTGGGGTTGCACGAGTGGCCGGATCGCCAGCTGCTCGCCCTGCCGCACGTGATCAGGAACAACCTCGCGGTGGCACAACGCCATCTCCCCGGCCGGGTCCGCTGCCCGGTGCTGTTCCTCTCCGCCACCGAGGACGAGCGGACCACCGAGGCGAAGGTGGCCTCATGGGACTCCCACGTGGCCGGACCGGTCGACGTGGTGGAAGTGGACTGCCTGCACGAGCACATGCTGCTGCCCGCGCCGGTCGCTCGGATCGGGGCCGCGATCTCCGCCCGCCTCGGTGGGGGAGCACCGCCCCGCCCCCGTGCCGACCCGAAGTCGCCCGAACCGACCGCGGACGCGTCCGAAAGCCTTATTGCCACTGGGGAATCGCGAACATAGTCTCTGAGTAGTAGTCAGCGTCCGCCCCACGCCCGGTTCACGAGACCTGCGGTCGGCGTCGCAGTCGGCGGGACACCTCACACCGTCCGAACCCACACAGCCGCCGATGCGGGAACCCGAGTCGGCGGCGACCGTTCGGCGGTCCACCGTTCTGCGCAACCGGGAGGTCTGATGAGCGGGGCGAACCTGCGCACCGCGTTGGCGCAGGACATGCGGGTGGGCGCGGGCAACGTGCTGCCCATGCTGGTGGAGCACGGCGCCGACCTCGACGCCCCGCGGATGACCTTCGACGTCGCCGTGGACGGCATACCCGCGTGGACCCCGCTGTCGCTGCGAGACCTGGCCGATCGGGTCGCGGCGCGGGCGGACTGGTTCGCCCGCAAGGGGATCGGCCGACGTGACCCCGTCGCGGTGTTCGTCACCTCGGCGGCCGACGTGTTCCTCAACTTCTTCGCGCTCAACCACCTCGGCGCGATCCCGGCGCTCATGAACGGCAGCATGCCGATCGAGGTCGCCGCGGAGTTCGTCCGCCGGCTGCGCGGCGTCGGCGTGCTGGTCGACGCCGACCACGCGGCGCTGCGGGACCACGAACTCGGCGTACCCGTCCTGGGTGACGCGTCGGAGACCGGCACCGGCGACCCCGACCAGGCACCGCCGCCCTACCGCCACCACGGCGACGACCCCGTGGTGATCACGCACTCCTCCGGCACCACCCGGATGCCGACGCCGGTCGTCCACTCGCACGACAGCTTGTTCGCCGCCGTGCGCGCGGTGCGGCTCACCGAGGCCAGGCCGCACGGCCAGGTGCGCGAGATGTCCGTGCTGCCCGCCGCGCACGCCGCCGGGATCATCGTGGTGAACCAGGCGTTGTGCAACGGCTACGAGCTGCTGTGCCTGTCCGCGCAGGGCGGGCCTTTCGAGCGCAGCGGCGAGGTGGTGCTGGACGCGATCGAGCGCTGGCGACCCACCGGTGTGTTCGGCTTCGCCGTCACGTGGGCCGAGTTGGCGCGGTTCGACCTGTCGAAGCGCGACCTGAGATCGGTGCGCAACTGGTCCAGCACCGGCGACTGCGCGCACGAGGCGCACATCCGCAAGCTGGTGGCGGTCGGCAGCCACCCGGTGTGGACCCCGGACGGCGTGGTGGACGAGCCGGGCTCGAAGTTCATCGACACGCTCGGCTCGACCGAGATGGGCCACAGCGCGTTCGCCATCAGCCACCGGCCCGGCAGCGACCGCTACGACCGGTGCGTCGGCAAGCCGTACTCGTTCGCCGAGGTGGCGTTGCTGGACGTGGCGACGGGCGAGGAGGTGCCGGTCGGCCAGGTCGGGCAGTGCGGGCTCAAGTCGCCGACGATCGCACCCGGCTACTGGAACGACTCGACCGCCACCTACCGCAGCCGCCTCAACGGCTACTACCTGACCGGCGACCTCATGTACCGGGACGAGGAGGGCTACTACTACCACCTCGACCGGGTCAACGACGCGATCGACCTCGGCGACGGTGACTGGCTCTACACCGCGTTGTCCGAGGAGCGCGTCCTGGCCCGTTGTCCGGACGTGCGCGATTGCACGGTGCTCGCGTCGAAGCAGGACGACGGCACTCCGGTGACCGACGTGCTGCTGGTGCTGCACGAAGGGGCCGATCCGGGCCTGGACCGGGGCGAGGCGGTGCGGGCCGCGCTCGGCGAGGCGGTGGCGCGGACGGTGCGGCGGGTCGACGTGGCGCCGGACGGGCGGCTGACCGTCGGACCGACCGGGAAGGTGCGGAAGTTCCTGATGCGCCAACAGGTCTTGGCGGACGCGCCACACGGGAGGTAGCTCGTGCGGTATCCGTTGTCGTTCGCACAGGAGTGGGCGCTCTCCCTGCCCGCGGCCCTGTCCCACGCGACCTGGCTGGACGGTCCGGTCGACCCCGTCGCGCTGCAACGGGCGATGGACGTCGTGGCCGCGAGGCACTCGACGCTCCGGACGCACGTCACCGCCTCCGGGGAGCAGGTCGTCTCGGAGACGGGGCGTGTGGTGGTGGAGCACGTCGTGCTGCCCGGTGACGTGGAGCGGGCCGAGTCGATCGCCGCCGAACTGGCCGAGCGGCCGTTCGACCTTTCGCGCGAGCCCTTGTTGAGGGCCGCGGTGATCGAGGTCGGTGCGGACCGGTGGCTGTTCGCGCTGGCGGCGCACCGGGTCGTGGTCGATGGTTCCGCGCTGGCGATGCTGCTCGCCGACCTGTCCACTGCGTACTCTGACGGATCGTCGACGTTGCACCGGTCGTGGATGGACTACAGCGATTACGCCGTGTGGCAGCGTGAGCGGTTGCGCGGTGAGGAGTTGGCGCGTCAGCTGGAGCACTGGCGCGAGGTGTTGCGCGACGTTCCCGGACCGTTGCGGCTCCCGGCCGGACACCGTGCCGCATCGCTGACCGCGGTGGTCGACTCGGCTGCGGTCCGGCGACTGGCCGCCGTGGCGGAGGGGGTCGGCGCCACCCTGTCCACGGCGTTCCTCGCCGGGTACGCGGTGGTGCTGTCCCGGTACGCGGACCGGACCGATGTCGTGATCGGGCTCCCGGTGAGTGGTCGCATCCGGGTGGAGCTGGAGTCGGTTGCGGGCCCGTTCGCCGACGTGGTTCCCGTCCGGGTGTCCTTGGCGGGTGAGCCGACCTTCGCCGACCTGCTCGTCCGGGTGCGGGACGCCGCGGCAGAAGCGTTGTCGCACGACGAGGTCCCGCTCACGGTGCTCGCTGGAGGACTGGGTGTCGACCTCTCCGGCGCGGTGCGGTTCACCTTCCCGCCGCCTGCCGCGCCCGCGCTGGACCTTCCCGGCGTGACCGTGCGGAGCCGGGTCGTCCTGACGGACGCCGCCGAAGCCGATCTCGACCTGCGTGCGGACGAGAACGGCGCACTGACCCTGGACCACCGCACCGACTCGGGGTTCGCCGACTGGTTGCTGCAGTCGGTGGTTGCGGTGCTGGAGCACGCGGCCGTGGACGGCGCGGTGTCGGAGCTGCTGGTGCCGGTTCCCGAGGACACGTGGTCAGCGGCGACCGAGCCGTCACCGGGCGAATCGTCGCGGACGGAGCTGTCGCTGGTCGAGCTGTCGCCGAACGGCGCGGTCCGGCCTGCCGCCGCAGAGACCGCGAAGACCGAAGTGGACGTGAGTCCGGTGCCGTCGCGGGTCGAGATCGAGCGGGCCATGGCCGAGACCTGGGTCGGCCTGCTCCCCGAGATCGAACACGTCGGCGTGCACGACAACCTGTTCGGCCTGGGTGGGGGATCGCTCACGGCGGTCCGGTTCGCCTCGCTCGTCGCCGACACCTACGGCGTCACCCTGGTCCTTCCGCGGATCTTCGCCTCGCCGACCATCGCGGCGCTCGCGGAGTTCGTGTCGGCGGAGTTGGAGGCCGCCCAAGCGGACCGGGTGGCGGAAGCCGATCGGGCGGCCCGGTTGGCGCAGTTGTCCGACGACGAGTTGGACGACCTGCTCCGCGCCGTCATGGCCACCCGCGAGCGCCGCCGGTCCACCGGGGGTGACGGGAGGTGAGCGCGTCGCCGGCCACCGCCGGGAATGTCGCCGACCTGGCCACCGACACGCTGTTCGGCGCGTTGGAGGACCCCGCCCTGAACTCGATGAATTTCCTCAACGAGGTGGCGATCCACTATCCGGACGCGATACCGCTGGCCGCCGGGAGACCGAGCGAGGAGTTCTTCGAACTGGAGGACGTGCACCGATATCTGCGCATCTTCTCCGGGCACCTCGCCCGGCACCTCACCGAGGAACAGGTGCGGCGCACCGTATTGCAGTACGGTCGGACCAAGGGGATCATCCACGAACTGGTCGCGGAAAACCTGCGCCTGGACGAGGACATCCCGGTCGACCCTGAATCGGTCGTGATCACCGCCGGTTGCCAAGAAGCGATGTTCCTCGTCCTGCGCGCGCTGCGTGCCGACGAACGCGACGTGCTGCTCGCGGTATCGCCGACGTACGTCGGGCTGACCGGCGCGGCCCGGTTGGTCGACCTGCCCGTGCGCCCGGTCCGCACCGGGGAGAACGGGATCGACCTGGAGGACCTGGTCGCGGTGATCCGCCGGGAACGCGTCGCCGGTCGTCGGCCGCGCGCCTGCTACGTCGTCCCCGACTTCGCCAACCCGTCGGGGCTGAGCCTGGACCTGGCGACCAGGCAGCGCCTGCTGGAGGTCGTGGCGGCCGAGGACGTCCTGCTGATCGAGGACAACCCGTACGGGCTGTTCCACGGCGACGCCGACCGGGTGCCCACGCTCAAGGCCCTGGACGCGGACCGTCGCGTCGTCTACCTGGGCTCGTTCGCCAAGTCCGTGCTGCCCGGCGCACGGGTCGGCTACGTGGTCGCCGACCAGCGGGTATCCGGCGCCGACGGCACGATCGGCCTGTTCGCCGACCAGCTGTCGAAGATCAAGAGCATGCTCACGGTGAACACGTCGCCGATCGCGCAGGCCGTCGTCGGCGGCAAGCTGCTGGCGCACGGCTGCCGCCTCACCGGTGCGACCGCCCCCGAACGGCAGCTCTACGACCGGAACCTGCGGCACCTCGTGACCGGGCTGGCGGAGCGCTTCCCACCCGGGTCGGACGTCACCTGGACCGTGCCGACCGGTGGGTTCTTCGTCGTGGTCACCGTCCCGTTCGTGGTGGACGACCGGCTCCTGGAACGCTCGGCGCGTGATTACGGCGTGTTGTGGACACCAATGGGCCATTTCTACGACGGAAGTTCGGGAGTTCGCGCGCTGCGCCTTTCGTGCAGCGTCGTCTCGGTCGAGCAGATCGACCGCGGCCTCGATCGGCTGGCCGCACTGGTCAATGACGTGCGCCCGGTCGGCGAACGTGGTGATCCATCGCGGCCGATTGGCCGATAGTGCGTCGGGTGAACCGTGACGTACGATTCTGCCCACGCGGACCGTGATTGATCCGAAACTTCTGCGAAACTTTTTCGAAGCGCTGTGCGGAACCAGGCGGGAGACCTGATGACAAAAGGCCTGGCGTCGCCTGGATTCGAACTCGAGACGAGTCCGGAATGGGTGGACGAAATCCTGCTCCGCGGCGCGGACGACGGTGTCTGCCTGTATTCGGGAGAACCGGTCGACCGGTCCGCGCTGCGCCGGATGGTCGCGGACCGGCAGGCGCGCCTGGCGGAGGCGGGACTGCGCGCGGGCGGGTCGCTCGCACTGCGCCTGCCGCCGTCGGTGGCCTACGTGGCGAACCTGCTCGCCGGGTGGCGCATCGGCGCCCAGGTCAGCCTCCTCGACCACCGCCTGACCGCGTTCGAGGTCGACGCCGCGCTCGGTCGGCTCGCACCGCAGGTGGTGGTCGAACCGGGGCGGATCACCAGCGGACCGCTCAGCGCGTTCGCCGAGGTCGAGGAGACCGTCACGGCACGTCCCGGCCGTCCCGCGGCGACACCGCACGCGGTGATCCAGTTCAGCTCGGGCTCCACCGGACCGTCCAAGGTGATCGGCCGCACGGCCGCCGACCTGATCGCCGAGGTCGAGCGGTACACCCGGATCGACGGCGTGCCGCTGCCGGGCGAGCGGATCATCGTGCTGGCGTCGATGGTGCACGTCCTCGGACTCGTCGGCGCGCTGCTCTACGGCCTGCACGCGGGTGTGCAGATCAGACCGCCCGAACGGCTCACCGGCGACAGCGTGCTGGACGCGGTGGCGGGCGAAGCCACACCGGCGACGGTGCTGGGCGTGCCGTTCCACATCGGTCTGCTCGCGTCGGTCGTGGACCCTCCGTCCCTGCCGCAGCTCAGGCGCATGACCACCGGTGGCGAAGCGGTGCCCGCCGCGACCGCGACCGCCTTCACCGGCAAGTACGGCGTGCCGCTGGGCAACATGTGGGGGATGACCGAGGTCGGCGTGATCGCGACCGACCTGTTCGGCGAGCACCGGCCCGCGCTCACCCCCGCGCCGGGCCTCGCGGTGGTCGAGCGCGACGGCGAGCTGCTGGTGAGCCGGCCGCGGTCGCCCTACGTCGGCCTGTCGGACCCGGAGCGGTGGGCGGACGGCTGGCTGCGCACCAGGGACGCGGGCACGGTCGACCCGGACACCGGCCTGGTGACGGTCAAGGGGCGCCTCGACTCGCAGGTGTCGGTCGGCGGCCTGAAGGTCGACCTGACCGAGGTGGAGGCGACGCTGGCCGAACTGCCCGGGGTGATCGCGGCCGTCGTGCTGAACGACGACGTGATCACGGCCTACGCGCAACTCGACGCCCCGGCCACGGCGGCGACCGTCCAGGCGGGACTGGCCGAACGGCTCGCCGCCTACAAGAGACCACGCCGGGTGCACGTGCTCGACGCGATGCCGCGCACCACGACGGGAAAGCTGGTGCGCGACCGCTCGGTGCTCCGCGAGGTCGCGCGTGGTGGAAGGTGATCCGATGAGGACAGTGGGGGACGGGGACGGCGGGGAACGGAGTGCCGCGGTGGGCCAGGACCACGCCCCCGATCGGGACGACGTCCTGGCGATGCTCGCCGGCCTCGACGGCAGACCGGCGGACGACGTCCCCGAGCTGATCGAGTCGATGGAGCTGGCCTGGCTCGTGAACCAGGTGGAACAGCGCTACGGCGTGCGCATGGAACTCGACAGCGGCCAGTACAGCCGCATGACCACCGTCTCGGGAGCCGCTGACGTGCTCCGGGAAGTGATCGGGATGCCTGATGAAAACCTCCGGGATTGACCACATCGAGCTGTACGTGGGCGACGCGAGGCAGGCGGCGTTCTACCTCTGCACCGCGTTCGGGTTCAAGGTCTGCGGCCAGGGCGGCCCCGAGACCGGGCTGGAGGGCCGGCGGTCGCTGCTGCTGCGGCAGGGTGACATCCAGGTCGTCCTGACCACCGGTCTGGCCCCGGACCACCCGGCGACCGAGTACGTGCGCCGGCACGGCGACGGCGTGGCGGTCATCGGGATCGGTGTGGACGACGTCGAAGCCGCCTACCGCGGCCTCACCGAGCGCGGCGCCGAATCGGTGTCGCCGCCACGCGAGTACGTGACCGAAGGGCCGGGCGGGCACGACCAGCGGGTGGTCGTGGCCGAGGTGTCCGGTTTCTCCGACGTGACGCACCGGCTGGTCGAGCGGCACGGCTCGCGGCGCGCGTTCCTGCCCGGCGCGATCGAGGTGACCGACCCCGAGCCGGACACGGACGACAAGGTGCTGCGCGTGATCGACCACATCGCGATCTGCGTGCCGGCCGGCGGACTCGCCCCGACCGCCCGGTACTACGTGGACGTGTTCGGCTTCACGCAGATCTTCGAGGAGTACGTCGAGGTCGGCGGCCAGGGCATGGACTCCAGGGTGGTGCAGAGCTCGTCGGGGCAGGTCACCTTCACGTTGATCGAGCCCGACCCGCAACGCCGGCCCGGCCAGATCGACAACTTCCTGACCTGGCACGCGGGCGCCGGCGTGCAGCACGTCGCGTTCGGCACCGACGACATCGTCAAGGCCGTGAGCACGCTCGGCGGCAGGGGCGTGCGGTTCCTCGGCACGCCGAGCACCTACTACGACACGCTCGAAGAGCGGGTCGGCCACCTGGACGCGCCGCTGGACGAGCTGCGCGAGCTCGGCGTGCTGGTCGACCGGGACCACTGGGGGCAGTTGCTCCAGATCTTCACCGAGTCGATGCACGTGCGCCGGACGTTGTTCCTGGAGATCATCGAGCGGCGGGGCGCGCTGACCTTCGGCAGCGGGAACATCAAGGCGCTGTACGAGGCGAAGCGGGGCGAACTGTCCGGCACGACGGCCGGCTGAAGGGGAGACCACGGTGCACGAGTTCACGCTGACCGAGCAGGAGCGCGCCCTGCTCCCGACCGACGACGAGGTCCGGTTCTACGCCGAGCACGGCTGGTACCTCTCCAAGAAGCTCTTCTCCGACGACGAGGTGGACGAGCTGGCCGCCGCGGTCGACCGGTACTACGCGGGTGAGCGGAGCCGCCGGCTGCCGACCCGACCTCCCCGGCTGGCCTACTGGACGCCCGAGAACGGTGACGTGCAGCGCCACAACGACTACGTGCACTACGAGAGCGACCCGATCGCCAAGGCGCTGCTCAAGCCGCTGCTCGGCGCAGTGGCCGCACGCCTGGCGCAGGCCGACGAGATCCGGGTGTTCCAGTCGACGCTGATCTACAAGCCGCCGATCGCCGCGGAGCCGTCCAACGTCGTGCCCTGGCACTTCGACAAGCACTACTGGCTGTCGTCCTCCTCGGACGCGATGCTCACCGCGTTCATCCCGTTCCACGACTGCGACGAGGAGCTGGGCACGATCACCATGGTCGACGGCAGCCACCGCTGGGAGGAGGTCGGCTCGGACGACAGCGCGAACAAGCACTTCGCCGAGCGGGACGCGAACCACCTGGAGAACCTGCTCTCGGTCAACGCCGCGCACAACGGCACCCGGGTGACGAAGATCCCGATGGACATACCCAAGGGGCACATGAGCTTCCACCACTGCCGCACCTACCACGGCAGCGGACCCAACCGCGCGGCCCGGCCGCGGCAGGCCATCTCGCTGCACCTCCAGGACGGCGACAACGCCTACCGCGAGTTCCCCCTGTCCGACGGCAGCCCCGCCTTCTACAACCACGACTCCCTCGTGCGCCGCACCGCGGACGACAGGCCCGACTACGCCGACCCGGAGTTCTGCCCTCCGGTGTGGCGCGCCTGACCATGGTGCAGCCGGCACCGGACACCGACATCGGCCTGTACCGGACGGTGCGGCTGATCCGACGGTTCGAGGAACGGGCGGTCGAGCTCGTCCACTCCGGCGACATCGTCGGCGGCATCCACCCGTACACCGGCCAGGAAGCCGTCGCGGCCGGGGTGTGCGCGGCGCTGCGCGGGGACGACATGATCACGAGCACCCACCGCGGGCACGGGCACGTGCTCGCGAAGGGCGCCGATCCCGCCAGGGTGCTCGCCGAACTGGCCGGCCGCGCCACCGGGCTCAACCGGGGGCGCGGAGGGTCCATGCACGCCGCGGACTTCGGGTTGGGCATCCTCGGCGCGAACGCGATCGTCGGCGCGAACGGCGCCATCACCGCCGGCGCGGCCTGGGCCGCCGGGCAGGCGGGCCGCGACCAGGTCGCGGTGAGCTTCTTCGGTGACGGTGCGGTCAACCAGGGCGTGCTGCTGGAGGCCATGAACCTCGCCGCCCTGTGGCGGCTGCCGGTGCTGTTCGTCTGCGAGAACAACGGTTACGCCACCACCCTGACCGTCGCCGACGCGGTCGCCGGCACGATCACCGGGCGCGGCGCGGCGTTCGGGATGCCCTCGGTGACGGTGGACGGGATGGACCCGCGGACGGTGCTCGGCGCGGCACGTGAGGCGGTGGACCGCGCTCGTGCGGGCGGCGGGCCGTCGTTGGTCGAGTGCCTGACCTACCGGTTCGACGCGCACCACACGTGGGAGCACAAGGCCCGGGTCCGCTACCGCGACGACGAAGAGGTCCACAGTGGACGCCAGAGGGACCCGGTGGTGATCCAGGGCGTGCGGGTGACCGCGGCGGAGCGGGAACGGGTCGACGCGGAGGTCGAGTCCACTGTGGACACGGCGGTCGCGTTCGCGCTCGGCAGCCCGCACCCGGACCCGGTCGGCGCGCTCGACCACCTGTACGCCACCGGGATGCGCGCGCGTCCGGGCGGTGGTGGGTGATGCCGTGGTTGTCCTACCACAAGGCGCTCAACCGGGCGCTCGGCGACGAGATGGCGCGCGACCCGGCGGTGTTCGTGCTGGGCGAGGACGTCCGCGTGGCGGTCTCGAACGTGACCGCGGGCCTGCTCAAGCGGTTCGGACCGGACCGGGTGCTGGACACGCCGCTGTCGGAGCAGGCGTTCACCGGCTTCGCCACCGGAGCCGCGTTGCTCGGCCGCCGTCCGGTGATCGAGTTCCAGATCCCGGCGCTGCTGTACCTGGCGTTCGAGCAGATCGTCAACCAGGCGCACAAGTTCTCGCTCATGACCGGCGGCCAGGCCCGAGTGCCGGTGACCTACCTGGTGCCCGGCTCCGGGTCGAAGACCGGCTGGGCCGGGCAGCACTCCGACCACCCGTACGCCCTGTTCGCCCACGCGGGTGTGAAGACGGTCGTGCCGGCCACACCCGAGGACGCCTACGGCCTGCTGGTCACCGCCATCCGGGACGACGACCCGGTGGTGGTGTTCGCGCCGGCGGCGGCGCTCGGGGTGCGGGTGGACGTCGATTTCGACGCGCTGGCCCCGGTGCCGCTCGGCGTCGGGCGGGTGCACCGGGACGGCGAGGACGTCACGGTCGTCGCGGTCGGGCACCTCGTGCACGACGCGCTCGCGGTCGCCGGGGAACTGGCCGGTGAGGTGTCGGTCGAGGTGTTCGACCCGCGCACCGCGTACCCCTTCGACTGGGACGGGCTGGCCGCGTCGGTGGCCCGGACCGGTCGGCTGGTGGTGGTCGACGACTCCAACCGCATGTGCGGCATCGCGGCCGAGGTCCTCGCCACCGCCGCCGAGCGGTTCGACCTGCTCGCCCCACCCGTCCGGGTGACCAGGCCGGACGGTGCCGTGGTGCCGTTCGCCCTCGCGTTGGACCACGCCGTGCAGCCCGACCGCGCCCAGCTGACGGCCGCGATCCAGAAGGTGCTGAAACACTGACCACGGGAGGTCCGCATGTCACCCGACCCGCAGGTGCGGTCGACGCCCGAGAGCGTCCGGCCGCTGTACACGCTCTCGGTCGAGGAAGCCCGGAAGGCCGACCTCGCGGCGATCCGGGCGGCGGCGGGCCAGGGTGAGCCGGTGCACCACGTTGCCGACCGCCACCTGCCCGGACCGGACGGCGACCTGCCGATCCGGATCTACCGCACGGTGGGCACGGCCGAGCCCATGCCCACCCTGGTCTACTTCTTCGGCGGCGGCTGGACGCTCGGGAGCATCGAGACGTCCGACGAGATATGCCGCGCGCTGGCCAACGCGGTGCCGTGCCAGGTGATCACCGTGGGATACCGCCTGGCGCCCGAGCACAAGTTCCCCGCTGCCGTGGACGACTGCCGCACGGCCGTGTCCTGGATCGCGGCGAACGCCGCCTCCCTCGGCGTCGACCCCGACCGCCTCGCCGTGGCCGGTGACAGCGCCGGCGGCAACCTGGCGGCCGTGACCGCCCTCGGCACCCGGGGCGAACTCGCGCTCGCCGCGCAAGTGCTGGTCTACCCCAACACCGACCACCGCGGCGAGACGGAGTCCATGCGGGTCAACGACGACCCCGCCGCGTTCAACCGCCGGTCCGTCGCCTGGTACTGGAGCCACTACCTGGCGAGCCCGGACCACGGAAGCAACCCCCTGGTCTCGCCGCTGCTGGCCGAGGACCTCACCGGGCTGCCGCCGGCACTCGTGATCACGGCCGAGCACGACCCGCTCCGCGACGAGGGGGAGCAGTACGCCGAACGCCTGCGGGAGGCCGGTGTGCCCGTGGTCGCCACGCGCTACGACGGTGTGGCGCACGGCTTCTTCGCCATGTCGGGTGTCGCGGACGCGGCACGTGAAGCCAGGGCCGAAGTCGCCACCTTCCTGCGCCGGTACCTCGCGGTCGACGCGAGAGTCCTACGTCCACGTGTCGAGAGTCCTACGTCCGCGGAGGACGAGGCCAACGCTCACGGCTAGCGGTGTCGGTGGCCTGAGTCGCCGGGACGGGGCTCGCGGACAGGGCCGTCCCGGGGTTGCTCGACGAACCTGCGGCGTCACCTGTACACAATCGGTGGCGACACACCCAACCGTCGTACCGCGTCCACGCGGGGCGTTCGGTGTGAGCGTTGCACTCACGTGCTCCGTTCGTAGGACTCACGCGCCGTGAGCGCCGGACTCTCGGCGACGGTCAGGCGGCGGGCCGAGGGCACGTCCGGGCAGCCCGCAAGGCGCAGCGCCGTCTCGAACTCGGCCCGCAGCACGTCCAGCACCGCTGCCACACCCTCCTCACCACCCGCCGCGAGCCCCCACAGCACGGGCCTGCCGACCAGAACCGCCGCGGCCCCGAGCGCCAGTGCCCGCAAGACGTCCACCCCGCTGCGAACCCCGCTGTCCAGCAGCACCGGGCACCGCCCACCCACCGCGGCGACGACCCCCGGCAGCGCGACGGCACTCGCCACCGCACCGTCCAACTGCCGCCCACCGTGGTTGGACACCACCACACCCTGCACCCCGAGGTCGACGGCCCGCGCCGCGTCCCCCGGGTCGAGCACCCCCTTGACGACCAACGGCAGGGTCGTGTGCGCCCGGATCCACTCCAGATCACGCCAGCTCAACGACGGGTCGAACACCGCACTGGTGTGCCGGGCGATCACCGAGTCACCCTCCACCCGGTCGCCCACCTCGCCGTCGGTGTTCACCGGCTTCACCCACGACGGCAGCCCGAACCCGTTGCGCATGTCCCGCAGCCGCCGCCCGAGCACCGGCACGTCGACCGTCAGCACCACCGCACCGCACCCCGCCTCCTCGGCACGGCGCAGCAGCTTCACCACCAGCTCGCGGTCGCGCAGCCAGTACAGCTGGAACCACGTCGTGCCGCCCGCCGCGGCCACGTCCTCGATCGGGTCGGAGCTGAGCGTGCTCACGACGTACGGCACACCGGCCGCCGCCGCGGCGGCAGCGACCGCGCGCTCGCCACCGTCGTGGATCAGCCGCTGGTAGGCCATCGGAGCCACGGCCAGCGGCAGCGTCGACGCGACACCGAACAGCTCGGAGCCCGTGTCGCAGGCAGAGACGTCCACCAGCGCCCGCGGCACGACCGCGACCCGGTCCAACGCGGCCCGGTTCGCGGCGAGCGTGACCTCCTCACCGCTGCCGCCGGCGATGTAGTCCCACACGTCCGGGGCCGACCGCTCGGCGGCCAACCGCTCGACGTCGGCCGTCGACCACACGTCACGCATAAGCCGCCGCCTGCATCGAGTACAACTCGGCATACAGGCCGTTCGCGGTCATGAGTTCGTCGTGTGAGCCGTGTTCCTCCACCCGTCCGCCGGCCACCACCACGATGAGGTCGGCCATGCGCACGGTGGAGAACCGGTGCGAGACGAGCAAGGTGATGGCACCGGTCCGCCGGCCGACCTCACGCGCGCCGGCCGCGTACCGCTCGAACAACCGGTGCTCGGCCTGCGCGTCGAGCGCCGAGGTGGGTTCGTCGAGGATGAGCAGCAACGGCTCGCGGCGCATCATGGCCCGGCCGAGCGCGAGCTTCTGCCACTGCCCGCCGGACAGCTCCACGCCGTTGGCGTAGGTCTTGCCGAGCCGGGTTTCGATACCGTCCTGAAGGTGGTCCAGGACGTCCTCGGCGTGTGCGCGGCGCAGGGCGTCGTGCACGGCGTCGGCCGAGTCGATCTCGGTCAGCTCGCCGACACCGACGTTCTCGCGGACGAGCAGCTCGAACCGGGCGAAGTCCTGGAACCCGCTGGCGATGCGGGCGCGCCACTCGTCCACGGGGAAGCGGGTGAAGTCCGTGCCGTCCAGCGAGACCGTGCCGGTGGTGGCCGGGTAGAACCGGCACAGCAGCTTGATCAGGGTGGTCTTCCCCGCGCCGTTCTCACCGACGAACGCGACCGTGCTGCCCGCGGGCAGGGTGAGGTCGACGTCGGCGATGACCGGACGGTCGGTGCCCGGGTAGGTGAAGGACACGCCGCGCAGCTCGATGCCGTCCCGGATGCGTCGGGGCACGTCCCGGTCGGGGGGTGGCGGCGCCTGGCCCGCCACCAGCGCGCGGACCCAGCGCACGTTGGCCATGACGCGTCCGGTGCGCTGCATCTCCTGCATCGTGGCCACCGATGAGGTCACCTGCTGGTTCACCTGTGACGCCAAGGTCAGCACGAGCAGGATGTCGCCCACGCTGCGGTGGCCGGCCACCGCGTCACGCAGCACCAGCAGCGTGCCCAACACGTAGGCCACGGCGAAGAACAGCTCTCCGCCGGTGCGCAGCAGCACGGCCCGGCGCTCACCGCGCCACAGCTGCGCCGACGCGTCGTCCCAGGCCCGGCGCTGGCGCGAGCGCAGCTCCGACTCCAGCCCGCCGACGCGCAGCTCCTTGGCCGACGCCGCGTTCGCCACGAGCCCGAAGAGGTGCTTGGCGTGCCGGGACGGCGCCGCCGAACGCTCGCGCGCGCCGTTGACGATCGACTCCGCCCGCCGCCCGAGCAGCACCGGCGGCACGGCCGCGAGCGGCAGCAGCAACAGCAGCGGGTTGAGCCGCGCCAGCAG
This sequence comes from Saccharothrix isguenensis, assembly GCF_052936305.1. Taxonomy (NCBI): domain Bacteria; kingdom Bacillati; phylum Actinomycetota; class Actinomycetes; order Pseudonocardiales; family Pseudonocardiaceae; genus Saccharothrix; species Saccharothrix isguenensis. Next base: position 4,488,784 of record NZ_CP193626.1, on the reverse strand, counting down.
GACCGCGGTGAGGGAGATCGCCACCAGCAGCCCGAGGCTGTTCAGCAGGCCCTCCATCGAACCCCACCCGGCCCGGTGCAGCTCGTTGCGCAGCACCTGGATCTTGTCGGCGTACTCGGGTCGCTCGTGGTGCTCCAGACCGGCCGAGCCGTTGGTCATCTCGATCAGCTCGCGTTCCAGGCGTGGCACCGCGCGGTCGCCGAGCTCGAAGTAGAAGATGTGGGCGAAGTGCCCGGCGGTCAGCGCGGCGATCACCGCGACCACGACCAGCACCGCCGCCACGGACGCGCCCCGGACGTCTCCCGCCAGCGCCGAGTCGGCCAACGCGGCCAGGGCGGGCGCGGCCAGCGGTATAGCCGACGCCTGGGCGATCATGAGCACGACGGCGAGCACCAACCGGTACCGGCTCTCCTGCCAGGCGATGAGGAGCAACTCCCAGCCACCGCGGACGACGTCGATCACCGGCTGACCCCCTCCGCCACCGCGTCCGCTGCGGCCGTGTCCGCCGCCGCGCCGTTCGCCGCCGGCCGATCCGCGGCCTGCCTGGGCGCCGCCGCCCCATCGAGCGCCGGCTGGTCCGCCGGGTGCCCTGGGGCCGTGCCGCCGTCCAGCGCGTCGTCCTCCACGGCGTCGGTCTCCTCCATGTCCTCCGCGTCCAGCCCTCGGGCGAATCGCTTCGCCTGCAAGGCGAAGAGGCGTGCGTAGTGGCCGCCCACCGCGATCAGCTCGTCGTGCGAACCCCGCTCCACCACGTGCCCGCCGTCCACCACCACGATGTGGTCGGCCCGCCGCACGCTGGAGAACCGGTGCGAGATGAGCAGCGAGGTCACTCCGCGCGTCAGCTCCACGAACCGGTCGAAGAACGCCACCTCGGCGCGCACGTCCAGCGATGCGGTCGGCTCGTCCAGCACCAGCACCGTCGCACCCGCCTCCAAGGCGTAGAGCGCACGGGCGATGGCGATCCGCTGCCACTGCCCGCCGGACAGGTCCGTCCCGCCCGGGTAGGCGCGCGAGAGCGGCGTGTCCAGGCCACCGGGCAGGGCGAGCAGCGCGTCGGCGATCCCGGCCCGTTCCGCGGCACGCAGCACCACCGCCCGGTCCACCGGCACGTGCGCCGCGCCCAGCGCGATGTTCTCCGCCGCGGTCAACTCGTAGCGCACGAAGTCCTGGAAGATCACCCCGACCTGGCGGCGCCACCGCACCGGGTCGAACTCCGCGATGTCCACGCCGTCCGCGCGCACCGCACCCGACGTCGGCTCGTACAGCCGCGCGAGCAGCTTCACCAGTGTGGTCTTGCCCGCACCGTTGACCCCCACCACCGCCGTGCAGCGCCCGGCAGGCAGCTCCAGCTCGATGCCGTCGAGCACGGTGTGGTCCGAACCGGGGTAGTGGAAGCCGACGCGGTCGAAGGTGAGCGACCCGGCGGGCGTGCCCGCGGGCACCTCGACCCGACCGGGCCGCGGCTGCCCCTCGTCCAGCTCGGCGAGCCGGTCGCGCAACCGTTGCAGCGCGGTCAGCGACTGCATCGCGAACTGCGTGCTGGTGTCCGACTCGGAGTAGTGGCCGCCGAGCGACATCGCCATCGCGACCGCCTGCACCCCGAGCGCCAACGCGGTCAGGCTCACCCGACCGGTCGCGGCGAGCTGAGCGGCGTGCACCATCGCGGCACCGGCCAGCAGCAGACCGACGGACGTCAGCAGCAGGTACGGGGTCAGGTAGACGCGGCGGCGCGCCCGCTCGAAGGTGTTGCGCACGGTCTCCCACACGGCCGCGTAGCGATCCGCGAGCCAGCCGGTGAGGCCGAACATCCGGATCTCCTTCGCCGCCACGTCGGTCATCGTGAGTCCGTTGAGGTAGCCGATCTCGCGCATCCTGCCGATGAGGTCGCGTCCCACTCGCGAGTACTTGCGCAGTCCGCCGCGCTGGCCGTAGCGGAACGCCGACACCGCCGCACCGACCCCGAGCCCCGCAGGCCACCCGATCGTCAGCCCGATGGCCACCACCAGGGCCACCAGGCGGGTGTAGCGGGCAACCAGCGCCACCATGCCGGCGCACGCCTGCCCCGGTGTGCCCCAGTCGCGGTCGAAGGCGCGCACGGCCTCGTTCAGCTCGTCCAGCGTGCGCTGGTCCTCCAACGGCCCGATGCCGACCGGCCGCAGCATCAACGCCATCGCGTCGTTCCGCAGCGCGCTGTCGACCCGTCGCCGCAACTGCTGGCCCAGGGCGTTGCCCACGGGGGTGAGGACCTGCGTGAGCAGGAACGCGGCGGCGGCGAGCAGGAAGATCGAGGTCAGCCGGTCCCAGGCCGCGCTGCCGACCCCGCCGTCGACCGCGGCGGGCACCTCGCCGACCACCATGCTCGTCGCGACCACGAAGCCCACCGGCAACAGGCCGAGGGCGAGGTTGAGCACGGTTAGGAACACGACCAGTCCCACGCCCCCGGACGGCAGCAAGCGCGCGATCCGCAACCGCGACCGCACCGCCTCGTCCACCCAGTTCGCCCACGTGGCGCGCAACCCGGCCGTCGCGGACCCCGCGCTGGGAGGTGTTCCTGTCGTCATGGCGCTCCCGCGAGTCCTTCGGTGGTGCGGTTCGTCGACCAACCGCTCGTCGAATTGACCGCAGGCGCATTGCCGCAGTTCTCGTGACCCCGAATGGACGCCGACCCTCAACCGGCCGGTCAGGTGCCCCAAGGCATCCAAGCACAGGAGAGCGAACGCCTTCAAGAAGGTGATTTCGTGAATCCGCAAGGTCTTCTCGCGCACTTCGCGGGACGTTGCTCCGGTCGGTCCAGCGGTGTGCCGGCCACGGCGGTGCCAGGACGGCGTGGGCCAAACGTGGCCGCAGAAGTCGGGTCCGGTCACCGGAAGAACCATTACCCGTACCACCGGTGCGCGACCCGACGTCGCGCGCCACCGCCAGGAACTCGGCGGGGTCCGATGGGCGCCCGACTATTTCCCGTACGTTCCGCCCGTGAAAAAACGAATCTTTCAGGAGCGCCGTCGTGTTACCGGCCGACCGCACCGGCAGCGTGGCGAGAATGCGCATGGAGCAGATCGGTGATGACCGACGCCCCGGCCCCTTTACGACCGACTCCGTCGCGGACCGCATGTCGTGCCTGTCGGCCGGTTCGCCGACGATCACCTCCGGTGGTCACCTCTCGCCGCGACCGGAGCGGTGTTCTGCCCGGGGCAGTGGGACGCCACCGGCATCCCACTCGCCGTCACGCCGACCGGCGGCCGGACTGTTCGGCCGGCTGCCTTCGAGAACATAGTCCGAACTGATCACGTAGAGCCACTACCAGCGGAAACGCACATAGTCGCCAAGTGTGGCCGGAGTACCTAGGCTCTGCACCCGTGCGAATCCTCTTCTCCAGCCTGGGTTTATACGGGCACACCTTCCCCCTGCTGCCGCTCGCCGTCGCCGCGCGAGAGCTCGGCCACGATGTCGACTACTTCACCGGCAAGGTCTTCGCGGACGTCCTGACCGCACACGGCATCAAGCACATCAGGGGCGGCATGTCGCCGGGCAAGGCGTTCGAGTCCGCGATCGCGGGCGCCAGGCCCGAGACGCCGAGCCACGTCGACACCGAGCGGGTCGCGTTCACGTTCGCCTCCGTGTTGCCGCGCAGCTTCGCCACCGGGCTCGCGCCGGTCCTCGCCGAGCGCAAGCCAGACCTGGTCGTGCACGAGTTCGGCAACCCCGGCGCCGGCCTGGCCGCGAAGGTCGCGGGTGTGCCCGCGCTGTGCCACTCGTACGGTCGGATGTGGCAGGAGCCCGACTTCGCCGAGCCCGCGCGCGACTACCTCACCGCCCTCGGCGCGGAGCTGGGCGTCGAGGTGCCCCGGACCGACTCCATGGCGCTGGGCCACCCGTACCTCGACATCTGCCCGCCTTCGGTGCAGAACCCGGCGTTCCTGGCCTCGTCGGTGCACCGGATTCCGTTGCGGCCGGTGGCGTTCGCCGCACCGGGCGAGTTGCCGTCGTGGGTCGTGGAGCACCAGGAGCCCTTGGTGTACCTGACGTTGGGCACGGCGTTCAGCGAGGCGGCGCTGTTGCGCACCGCCGTCGAAGGCCTGGCGGTGGTGGGCGGGAGGGTGCTCGTGGCCGCCGGACCGAAGGTCGATCCGGAGGCGCTGAGCGAACTGCCGGACAACGTCGTGGTGCTGCCGTGGGTGCCCCAAGCAGATTTGCTGCCCCACGCGGACCTCGTGGTCCACCACGGCGGCGCGGGCACCACGATGGGCACGTTCGGCGCGGGCGTGCCGCAGCTCGTCCTGCCGCAGGCGGCCGACCAGTTCAACAACGCCGAGGTGGTGACCGCCGCCGGCCTGGGCGACCACCTGTTGGCCGAGGACGTGACCGCTGAGGCGATCGCGACGAAGGCACGGCGGTTGCTCACCGACGAGGCCGTGCGCCACGCGGCCCGCGCGATGGCCGCCGAGGTGGCCGCGATGCCGTCGCCGCACGACGTTGCGCGCACGCTGCGCGACTACGCCTGAACGGCCGCTGTGCCCGCGCCGGTGAGCCACCTCATGGAGAGATGATCGCGCGAACCCGAGACGAGGCAAGCATCCGCTCATGCCGTGAAGCGGGTGTTGCCGGTGAGCACGTGCTCACTGCGGCATCGCCGCCCGTCGGGGTTCAGCGTGCAGGTCGCTCGTGGTCGCGGTTGCATGGTTCTCGTGGCTCCGCTTCCGATCCGTGACCGGGCAGGCAACGCGTTGACGGGGTTTCGCGTCGTCACCGAGGTGGAGTTGGAGCGCCTGGACGATCGGGCGGCCGTACCGGCGTCCGTGGTCGTGGCCGAGCACGCGGGCGCCGTGCTCATGGTGTTCGACAGTTGGCGAAGGCAGTGGGAGCTCCCGGGAGGAGCACGCGAGCCTGGCGAGACGTCACGTCAGGCCGCGGTCCGGGAACTCCGCGAGGAGACCGGCATCGACGGAGCGGAACCGGACGGCGTCGCGGTGGCCGAGTTCGATCTCACCAACCCGGACCGCCACGAACTCCTCGCCGTCTACCGCGTCCGGCTCCAGGACGCGCCCCGACTGCTGGTCAACGACGAGGTGCTCGACTTCCTGTGGTGGCCGCCGTCGGACGCCGTCGGTGAGGACATGAGCCCACTCGACGCCGAGATCGCCAGGCGCGTCGTCCACGCCTCGGCCGGGTGGAACCACCAGCCCCGACCGACGTGACGTGCATTCCAACGGGCGCTCATGCCGATGTGCGGGCGTGGACTCAGGTGTCCCCCGTGCAGGGGATCCAGCCTTCCTGATCACAGGAGATGGTCGCCCACACGGTCTTGCCCCCACCGGGCAGAGGGGAGACGCCCCACTTCCAGGACAGCTTGTCGACCATGATCAGGCCCCGGCCGCGGGTGTCGGCGAGCCGGGAGCGTCCGACCACCGGCTGGTCCGGCGAGGTGTCGTCGACCTCGATCCGCACCCGGCACGGCACCCGGCCGCGTCTGAGGCGGACCCCGTACGGGCTGTCGCCGTGCTCGTAGGCATTGGTCAACAACTCGGTGCTGATCAGCAGCACCGCTTCCAGGTGGTCGTCGTCCAGGTCCCCCAGCGCGGTGGCCGTCCACTGTCGGACCTGCACCAGGGGAGGCATCTGCTCGGTCGTCCAGCCCAGGACCAGCGGCTCGGGATCCTTCTCGACGCTCACGCCCGACCGCCTCACGGTTGCCGCCCAGCGACTCCCGGGCGCACCGGTCAGCCCGGCACCCCACCGTAGGCCTGAGCGAGCGCACGACCAACCGGCATCACCGTCGAACACGAGCCGATCACCAGCAGGAGCCGGGGCGTCGGTGCAGCATGAACACCCGCGCGGTGTCGTGTGCCATCACCTGGAAGTGACCGGACAGGGTCGACGGCGCTCGCCTGTCCCGCCAGCCGCCACGGCAGGTCCGGGACGGAGCGAACCGGTCCACGGACGTGCCGCAGCCGTGATGGAACTGCACCCGTAAGCCGACAAGGTGAGGGGTGCGGGTGGCTGTCCACTCCCTCAGCCCGTCGACACGTTCCCGGCACCGCCGCGATGCGCCCCAACCTGCGCTCGATCCGATGACCGGCGGTTCGTCAGCAGGCCGGACGGACGGCAATGGATTCCTCGTCCACCTCGACGGCACCGGACGGGGTTGTGCCGACCGGCGCGGGGTCGGCGCTGCGCTCTGCGCCCTCACGGCCGTTCGGCAGGTCGAAGCGGGCGGCCAACTCGTCGTAGATCGGGGTCGCGACCACGTCAGCGGGCGGAGCGGCGCTGGTCTGGGCACGAGTTTCGGTGCCGTTGTGACCGGCGGGGAGAGTGTCGCCGCTGTGCACGACGGAACCGTCGACGGGGAGGTTGTGGCTGCTCATCGCTGTGGTCCCTAGTCGATCGATGGGGCATCCTGGTCAGGACTGCACCGGACGCGGACACGCCTCGGCACCCACTGTTACCCCAATCGGGTGACTACCAACCCTCCGCCCACCAAGTTCCCACCCGAGGCCCGCGACACCGTCGTTCACCTACCGGCCGCCGCTTGCCCGAGCACGCCCCTCGGTGACGCGAGCCGATGCCAGGCCGGCACGGGCGGTGGACAGCCTGCTCGACGAGAGCAATCGGCTCCGCACCGGCATCGGAATCATTGCCATGTGGCTGGTCGAACGCGGATACGGCCAGTGCACCGGGAGCCGTTCGTATCGGTATGCGGACATCCCGACCGTTGACTGCGGGGGCCTCTTGGTGTGCGCGCCGGGCGGCTCACGTGAGCGACTGGTCCGAACGGGTGCAGGTCGAGGGGTGGCGTATCGATGCCGATGACCGGGGTAAGACCTGTACATGGGGATGCCGGTCGAAGCGGTGGTGGCCTTGGTGGCTGTGGCTTGCGTCGGTTTCGCCCTGCTGGCGTTCCCCGGCAACCGGGTCGCCGCGACGGCGGCTCAGATGTTTCGCGGCCACGTCGTCGAGCGGCGGCACGAGAAGGTCGTCACCGGGAGGAGCGTCGGCTACGACTTCTGGTTGGTGGTGCGCACCGATGACGACGAAACAATCAGCGTCGGGGTGACGCCCGAAGTCTTCCGTGGCTTCGCCGTCGGCGATCGGGTGGTCAAAGAGCCGGGACAACGCTGGCCGACCCACGTTTGACGACCTCGCATCAACGACCTGATGTCGACTTTCCGACGTTTACCGCCGGTCGCGGCACCTGCCCACACCGGGTGGGGCAACCGGCTACTTCTTCCCCTTACCTGGCGGCTGCGGCTTCTCCTTGGCCGGTCCACCTCGTTGCCGCGCCACCTCCGGGAGGGCTGGAGCCGGGGTGGCGGTGTCGACCTGGGCGGTGGGCTGATGAGCCGGCATCGTCGCCGGTGCCGCGGTCTGCGGCGGTGCGGTCTGGGGAAGTGAGGGGGAGATCGCGGTCGGCGCGCTGGAAGACGAGGTGGCCGAAGGTGCGGTCACGGGTGCCGAGTTCACCGGTTGGGCGTCGGGTGTGAGCGCCCACGCGATGCTGACCGTGCCCAACAGCGCTGCGGCCGAGGCGAGGAGCGCCTTGCGGGGCATCCGCGCCGAGCGCGGCGCCTTGATCGGAGCCGTGTCCACGACAGCGACGGGAGCGGGGACGGGAGCGGGAGCGGGGACGGTGTCGTCGGCCGGGTCCGTCCGGAGGGCACGGGCGCAGTCGGCGGCGGTCGGCCGCTGGTCGGGGTCGGAGGCGGTCATCGAGGACAGCAGGTCGACCAGGTCGGCCGGCAGGTGCTCGGGGAGCGCGGGGGAGCGGTGCAGGCGGGCGACGGCCGCCTCGACCTCGCTGCCGGGGTACTCGCGGTGGCCGGTGAGGCACTCCAGCAGGACCAGGCCGAGGGCGTAGATGTCGGCGGGGTGGTCGACGTCGGCGCCGCGGACCTGTTCGGGAGCGAGGTAGGCGGCGGTGCCGACCAGCTGGTCGGTGCGGGTCAGCCTGGTCGCGCCGGGCAGGTGGGCCACACCGAAGTCGGCGAGGTACGGCCTGTCGTGGGCGTCGAGCAGGATGTTGGACGGCTTGACGTCACGGTGCACCACGCCTTGCGCGTGCACGTAGGCCAGGGCCTCGGCCAGTTCGGCGCCCAGCCGCCGCACCCGTCGCACCGGCAACGGGCCGTCGGCGATCTCCGCGCCCAGGGTGCGCCCCTCGACCAGCCGCATCACCAGGAACGGCGTGTCACCCCCGGTGCCGGCGTCGTGGACCGGCACCAGGCCGGGGTGCGACAGCCCGGCCAGCGTGCGGACCTCCGTCTCGAACCGGTGCCTGGCCGTGTCGTCCCAACCAGGCCGGAACACCTTGACCGCCACCTCACGGCCCAGCACGACGTCCTCGGCCCGGTAGACCTCGGCCATGCCACCGACACCCACCGTGTCCAGCAACCGGTAGCGACCCGCCAGCAAGTTGCCGTTCACCGTCAGTGACACCGCATACACCCTCCATCGCCCGAGCCGACACTCCCGGGTTCCCTTGCAGCGGAAACGCGAAACAGTCCACCGTGGCGTCAAGGCATCGCCGCGCCGGGGTGCGACCTGTGATGGTCGCACCCCGGCGCACTCGATGGGACAGCCGCTCGCAGACGAGCAGCCCGTCGTGCCCCCGGGTCAGGACGCGAACGTGAGGTGGTTGATCCGGACGGGTGCGGTGACGGTGATGTAGATGGTCCGCAGTCCCGTCACCTTCGGGTAGCAGGAGTTCGACTTGACGTGCCAGGTGCCGTTGCCGTCCGGGTACACCGTGCAGGCGGGGGAGGCGGAGGTGCTGCCGACGCGGACCTGGACGTTCACCCCGGGCGAGGCGCCGGCCACGCGGAACTGCACGCGGCTCGCCCCCGTGGAGCCGAAGTCCACGTTGTGGAACGCGATGTAGCTACCCGCGCCGGAGAAGGTGACCACGGTTCCGCCGTCGGACGACTGCGTGGTGACTCCTGAGCCGGTGTCGTAAGACTCGGCCTCGACCTGCTGGTAGGGGTTGCCGGTGCCGGCTCCCACGGCGGTGGCGGTCGCCTCGTTGGACCAGGCCGAGTCTCCGGCCTGGTTGCTCGCTCGCACCCGGTAGCTGTACCGCGTACCCGTGGTCACCGAGTTGTCGTGGTACCCGGTGACGCCGGCACCCACTGATCCGGATCGGCTCCACGCCGTTCCGCTGCCCACCCTCCGCTCGACGACGAAGCCGGTCTCGTCGCCTGCGTTGTCGCGCCAGTTCAGGGCGATGGAGCCGGGTGCCGCGATGGCGGTGAGGTTCGACGGCGCGGCCGGAGCGGTGGTCGACGGTGTGTTGGTAGTCACCGAGACGCTCGTGGACGCCGCGCTGGTGTTGCCGGCGGCGTCGCGGGCTTTGACCGTGAAGACGTACGTGGTGCTCGGTGAGAGGCCGGTGACCGTGCAGGTGGTGGTGGTGACGTCGGTGCAGCCCGCCGTGCCGGTCGTGCCGGCGCCCGTGTAGGCGGTGTACCCGGTGACGCCGACGTTGTCGGAGGAGGGCGACCAGGACAGCGTCGCGCTGGTGGACGACTTCGACGAGGACGTCGGGTTGCCCGGTGCTGTCGGCGGCTGGGTGTCGACGACAGCACCGCCCGGCTTGTGGATGCGGAAGTTGCCACTGGCGTGCAGCATGGCCATGAAGGTCAACAGGCCGTCGTAGTAGCGGTACTGGCCCGTGGGTGGCTGGAGGTTCCACATGGCCTCGACGAACTTCCACGCGCGGGCGTTGGTGGCCGACAGCGAGGCGGCGCCGTTGGACGCGATGAGACCGGGGGAGCGGTCGGAGGACAAGGGGTTCCCGGCGAGGGAGTACTGGTTGACGTAGGCGTTGACGCCCTGGGTCTCGAAGAAGGCTTGCATGCGGTCGGTGAGGGTCTTGGAGTTGGCGTCGGCGGCCCACCAGGCGTGGTCCACCGCCCAGTTGACCGAGGTGCGCCAGGCGTCGAAGCGGAAGTCACCGTGGTTGCCGGTGTTGTTCGGCGCGCCGGAGAACTCGGCGTAGTCCGGGTTCAGGCCGGTCGTCGGGTGTGTCGCCTGCGCGAAGAACTGCCTGCTGCGGGCGGCGGCGTCGCGCCAGAACTGGCGGTCCGCGGCCTGGTTGCCGTTCCAGCCGGTCGCCCACCTGGCCCACAGCTCGTAGAACGCGGGGAGGTGGTAGGACGGGTCGGAGAACGTGGCTGCGGTGGCGTACGGCACGAACACGACCATCTTCTGGTTGCGGTTGAACATGTTCGTGACGCTGTCCACGACGCCGCCGTTGATGTCCTCCTTGTGCAGCATCTCGTCGAGGATGCCGTTGGCCTCGGTGGTGTAGTCGTAGATGCCCGATCCGTTGCCCCAGCGGTGGCCGGCGAAGAACAGGGCGGTGGCGAAGTACTCCTCGCCGTCGGAGGCGGGGTTGTTGTCCCGGCACGACCCGGTGAAGTCGGCCTGCCAGCAGAAGTAGCCCGAGCGGGGTCCGGTCTTGTGCTGCATGTAGGTCTTCGCCCAGTTCCACAGGGCGTTGAACTCGGCCTTCTTGTTCATCTGGACGGCGATCATCATGCCGTAGCTGACGCCTTCGGAGCGCACGTCGTCGTTGCCGGTGTCTTTGATGTACGCCAGCGCGCCGTTGGCGTTGGAGCCGGCCGGGTAGTACAGGCGCTTGGTGTCGTCCGTGCTGGTGAAGAAGTGATCCCAGTAGGTGTTGAGCTTGGCGGTGACGGCCGCGTCGGTCAGCGACGGGTCCCACTCCCGGAACAGGTTGCGGTACACCCCGCTGGCGAACGCGCCGGTCGACGGCGGGTTCGGCGCCGGTGGCAGCGGCGGGATCGCGCCTTCGTGGTACACCTCGATGTAATCGACGTGGGTGTCGTTCTGGCCGTTGTCGGTCTCCAGCTTGAGCCGGATCTCCTGGGCGCCTCCGGACGTGAGGTCGAAGATCGCCGACTGCGCGGTGAACGCCGTCCCGGTGAACGTGAGTCCGGCGACCTTGGCGCCTCCGACGAGCACGCTGATACCGGCCGTGTTGGCAGCGCTGGACGCACCTCGGACCGTGACGCTGTAGCGCCCGGCCTGGCTGAACGCGTACGAGGTGTAGGTGCTGTCGTTGTTGCAGTAGTAGACCGCGCGGTCCTGTTGGAGCGCTGTGCAGCCGCCTCCGTTGGTCATGGACTCCGCTTGCACGGTGGTCAGCAGCGTGGCCGCGTGGGAAGGCCGCGCGGTCAACGGCATGGCCACTGCGACGGTGGCGACGAGGGCGAAGGCGAGGACGAGGCGGACGAACGAGCCTCGCCCTGATTTGCGGGTCACAGGGACCTCCTGGCCGGCTGGGGAATAAGTGCGGGTGGTGTCGAGACGGGGATTGGATCGCCTGTTGAGACGCAATTCGCTACTGCGATTGTTGGGAGATCGCCGACGTCGGTCAACTATTTCGAACAGTTTCCGAAATGCTGGCGCAATCCTTCGGAGTGTGCTTCTGGTGCCCTGGTCGCCCGCGCAGGCCGAGATCCGGTCCCCTGTATTGCAGCCCGCAGCACTCGGCGAATGCCCGGCTGGCTGAAACGTCATAGCGCAGGAGGAAACCGGCACCGAGCCGGTTGGCCGGTCGACGGCGTATTGAGGTGTGGTCCGGTTCTCGTAGTGGTCCGGCACCGTCCGGGAATCCGCGTGCCGGTGCGCCCGGGCTTGGTGCTGCACAGCGGTGAGCGCCTCGCCGACCCGGAACTGGCCAAGTACTTCGAGGTCAACGGCTGGGAGGTGGTGGAGGCCGTTGCGCCGGCCAGGTGGGAGCACCGGATGAGGCTGTCGTCTGCACCCCGTGGCTCGCGGTGAGCATGCTGAACCTCGACCCGAACACCTTGTGCGTCGAGGCGGAGGAGGTCCGGCTGGCCGATCAGCTCGTCGGGCTCGGCTTCGAGGTCGTGCCGGTGCCCTTCCGGGCGGTGGCGCCGTTCGGCGGTGGGTTGCACTGCGCCACGGTCGACGTGGAGCGCGACGGTGTGCTGGAGGACTACTTCCCGCACCGCGCCGGACGGTTCTGAAGGGGCGGCGCGTGGTTCGCGGTGTGCTCTTCGGCTTCGGCGGAACCCTGGCGGGGGCGCGCCGACGTGCCCGAGATGCTGCCGTGGCACGAGTTCCAGCGTCGTCGCCGCTGATCTGCGCCGGGGTTTGTCGACGTCAGGTGTAGAAGTCGATCAGGTTCGTGAGGTGTCACGGAGTGCGGTGCGGCGGGTGGTGGGGCCGTGGTCGGGGCGCAGGGTGTCGCGGAGGGTGAAGAGTCGGGCGAGGATGCCGGGGTCGCCGTCCTCCATCGCCGTGACGGCGGTCGGCGTGGTGAGGTGGAAGTAGGTGGTGAGCGCGGTGCGGAAGTCGTCGTCGGGAAGGTCGGGGTCGGCGGTGGGCGGTGGAGCCGGGTGAGTCGTCGTAGCGGCACAAGGGGGTGGAGCGTCCGGAGCGAGCCAATAGCGGTGAGCGGGAGTGCGGGGCCGGGGACGGTCGCAGCGCGGGTGGCGGGTGTGACGGGGAGCAGCTGCCAGGCGGTGACCAGGTCGAACAGGTCGGCGTCGGCGTACACCCCCTCGGTCATCGTCACCGCACTGGGGATGCCGTTCAGGCCGACGGTCGCGCTCACCGCACCACCAGCGGCCGACGCGGTGGTGGAGATCCGCTCGACCTCCTGCCGCATCGACTCGTAGCGGGCGGCGTTCTCCTCCGCGTCGCGCTCCCAGTCGTCCACCAAGCGCTGCGCGTTGGCCAACGGACCGGTCATCCGCTCGCCTCCGGCGACGTGGCGATCGGGCCAAGCTACTGCGCCTGGGACACCGCACCGGATCGATTCGTTCCCAGGATGACCGGTTCGGCTCAACCGGTTGGTTCCGGATCGGTGTACCTGCCCACCGATCGGCTCAGCGGATCACGTCACCGCGATGGTGAACGCGGCGGTGTGCACTACTCCACCGTGCGCGAACTCCAGGAACAGCCGGTACTCGCCGAAGTCGGCGAACGCCGCCTGGAACGTCAACTCGCCGTCCACCAGCGGCGCACCCAGCGGTTCGACCGGGTGCAGGTGCGTGGCCGACAGCAGCATGGTGTGGAACCCCGTCATGTGTCCGTGGGCGCCCAGGTGCGGTTCCAGTGCGCGGACCGGGGCACCGTCGGGGGTCCGGATGGAGAAGCGCAGTGTCTGCGGTCGCATCCGCTGGGGCTGCGAGGGTTCGTCCACGCGGGTCACCGTGAACCCGCCGCTGGTCACCGCTTCGGCAGCAGGCGCGGGGACCGGCGCCAGGGTGGTGTCACCGGGCACGCTGAACGGGACGCCGAGCACCACCGGGTGCCGGGGGTCCTCCGTGTCGAGCGGGACGAACTCGGCGAACATCCGGTAGGCGCCGCCGTCCTCCAGCGTGACCGTGGTGTGCCACGTGTCGCCGACCAGCGTCGGGTGCACGTGCTGGAACACGTGCAAGTCGTCGCGGATGACGAAGAAGTGCACCTGCTTGGTCTGGTTGTCCAGGAAGAGGGTCTCGGGCTGCCCGTCCGGCCCGAGGATGCGGAACGCGACCGGCATGGCCGGGCCCCGGGCGGACGGCACTGTGACCCGTTCGAACCGGTAGCCGCTCTCCGTTTCCGACAGGCCGTCGCTGTGGGCGGCGGGCACCATGTCGGCGGGTGCGGCCCCTTGGTGCGCGTAGTGCGAGGGGGTGGGCGTGGCTCGGAACAACGTCAGCGCCCCCGCTACGACGATCACCACGGCCACGACGACGAACACCCAGTCGGTGAAGCGCAGGTCGCGCATCGTCACTCCTCACGTCCGGCGGGACGGCAGCGGACCCGGTGCGTGGTGGACGGCGCTGTCCACCACGCACCGGGCTTCACCTCAGAACTGGAGGCCCCAGGCGTCGATGTAGCCGGTGTCGGCGCTGTAGACGTCCTGCACCCTCAACTTCCAAGCACCGTTCGCCACCTCGGCCGAGGCGTCCACCGTGTAGGTGGTGAGCACGTTGTCGGCCGAGTCCGAGCTCGAACCCTTCAACCGGTACGCGGTCCCGTCCGGTGCGACGAGGTCGACGACCAGGTCGCCCCGGTAGGTGTGCTTGATGTCGACGTCCACCTTCAGCGCCGGCGGGGCGTTGCCCGGCACACCGGTCACGGTGACCTCGGAGGTGACCGCCGCGCCGTTGTCGGGGATGTTCACGTTGGCGGTGTTCTCGAACCTCGCGCCCGGCGGCGGCTCGGCGCCACCGAGGTTGGGCTTGACGACCACCAAGCCCTGCTCGATGCCGCTGACGATCACGATGCCGCTGGCGAAGTACGGGTAGTTGCTCCACGCCCCGTTGAACCTCGCGGTGTCGCCGGAGGGGTAGATGTCGAAGTACCCGACCTCGCTCAACTGCGCCGAGGCGACCCTGCCGACGTCCAGGATGCGCAGGCCCGCCTGGTAGTTGGCCTGGTACGAGTACCCGCCCTTGATGTACTGGTTGTGGTCGATCGCGGTGGCCGGGGAGTTGTAGGTGCCGGTGTGCACCGGGGCGCGCAGGCTGGCCAGGTCCCAGATGTAGGTCTTGGTGCGCTTGTCGGTGCCGCGCGACTCGTCCAGCTCGTCGTCCATCAGGAAGTAGCGCTGGTCCTCGGTCAGCCAGCCCTGGTGCGAGTACTGCGCGCCGGAGTACGACTTGCGCGAGATCTGCACCGGCGTGGCCTTGTTGCTCACATCGACGATCGTCAACGTGTCCTCGTTGGAGTTGAAGCAGATCTCCTTGCCGACGTACGCCGAGTCCGGACCGCGGTAGACGACGCACTGGGTGTCGTGCGTGTAGCCGTCCTGGGGCACGCAGCCGGCCCTGGTCGGCGACTTCGGGGTCCGGATGTCGACGATGTGCGGTCCGCCGCTGCAGGTGTTGGAGCCGATCGCGTAGGCGAAACCGGTTTCCTCGTTGATCGCGATGTTGTGCGCCGGGCCGAACTCCCGGTACAGCGCGTCCACCGAGAACGTCTGCGGCGTGGTGATGGTGCGCAGCCGGGTCAGGTCGAACACCTGCATCCCGTGGCCGCTGATGGCGTCCGCCACGATGAACGCGTGGTTCTTGTAGACCTTCATGTCGCGCCAACTGCTGCTGCCGCCGTTGGATGGCAGGTTGCCCAGGTACCTGGGTGAGGTGGGCGTGCTCACGTCGACGAACGCGGTGCCGTTGGTGCGGCCGACGATGGCGTACTCCTTGCCGGAGGACGGGTCGGTCCAGCCCCAGATGTCGTTGCCGTTGCCACCGCCGATGCCGGACAACGGCAGCACGCTGAGCAGGTCCACGTTCTTGCAGGGGTAGATGTCGGCTTTGCCGTTCACGCACGGCACACCGGCCGCGGTGCCGACCACGGCGTGCCGTTCGGCCGGGCGGTGGTCGGCCATGAACGCGCGGACCGCCGCCTGTCCTTCGGGTGTGTCGGGGTCGTGCGCGGACGCCGTCGTCATCGACAACCCGGCCACGGCGACCGTGAGCACGGCCAGCCCCGCCATTCGCAGAATTCTCATGGTGGTGCGCTCCTCACCGGAAATCCCGGACCGCAGGGGCAGCCGGGAGCAGGGTTTCCGATTGACTTCGACGCTAGGAGGAGCGGCCACCCGGATGAAACCCCCGATCGTCTGCTTTCCGGTGATCGGCGCGCGACGGCCCGGAGTGCGTGACGTGGCGCGACGGAGCTGCCGTGGAGCCGTTCGCGTGACGTCCTCGTCGGTGACTCGACCACGGTCGACGTGACGTTCTTCGCGGTGACTGCCTCGGGGCAGGACCGTCCACCAGGCACTGCGTCCGTTCGCCACGCCGCAGGCCAAGTGCCGGCGAACGTTCGCTTCTGCCGATGTGGGTGCTCCTGGGACCGGTTTGAGATGCTTCGCACATGCCTGCATCCCCAGCGGCGTCCGCCGAGAACGTTGTGGACCAGCCTCTTCGTGCCCAGTTCGAGGTGTTCCTCGACGAGCACCGCAGTACCCTCGACCGCTGCCTGGACGGGCTCACCGAGGAACAGGTGCGCCGATCGCTGGTGCCCTCCCGGACCACGCTGCTGGGTTTGGTGAAGCACGCGACCTTCGTCGAGAAGGTCTGGTTCGACGAAGCCGTCACCTGCCGCGCGCGTGCTGAAATCGGCATCCCCGCGACACCGGACGAGTCGTTCGTCCTCGACGACGACGACACCATCGCCACCGTCCGGCGAGAACACCGCGCCGCATGCGAGGCATCCCGCCACGCGACGTCGTCCTTGGGACTGGACGACACGGTCCGCGGCAACCGACGCGGCCCGCTCCCGCTGCGCTGGGTGTACCTCCACGTGTTGCGGGAACTCGCTCAGCACTGCGGGCACGCCGACATCCTGCGTGAGCAGCTCATCAACGAGTAGCGCGCAGCGTCCGCAGAGCGGAGCGAAGTCACCCATGACTTCAACGTGGGTGACTTCGCGTCGATGGGTACCGTGGTGCGTCGGCAACGGAACTACAGCGTGTTACCGGAGTTGTCGCCTGAACGGCCGCAGTTCTGTTCATCCGACGGTCAACGCCGAACTATCCGGGTCGCTATTCAGAGGCAAGTGTGTCGGCCGCTCGGCGGTACATCCGCGTCCACTCGGCCTGATCTGCGTCCGTGCCGGAAGTCCACTGGTGCTCGAAATCGGCGCACAGGCTCGGATGGCGCAAAGACACCGCTGGTTGTCCTGGTCTGCGGCAGCCACGTTGACTCCCCGGCACACCCGGCATGACGTCGTTAAACCTCGCCGTCCAGCGCACCGACGGCACTGGCCAAGCCGGCTGTGGACGCACAGAACGGCGAGGCCGAGACCCAGCGCTTGGCCGGCCGCATCTCTGGGGTGGTCGTGCGGACGTGATCGCCCTGGCCATCGGCACACTCGCCTTCTGCCTAGTGCCGCATCAGGCAACGTTCGCCCTGACCTGACACGCCGCTCGGGTCCTGTTCCGGGCGGTGCGTGTCCGTCAGGCTGGGTGAGTGGCAGATCGGGTACGTGTCCGCGAGATCGATGACGGCGAGGGCAGGCGCCTGCTACGGATCGTCCGCCGGGGTACCGGGTCGGTGGTGACCTGGCGGCGGGCGCAGATGGTGCTGTTGTCCGCGCAGGGCATGCCGGTGGCGAGGATCGCCGATGTGACGTTCACCAGCGCGGACCGGGTCCGGGACGTGATCCACAACTTCAACACCGACGGTTTCGACTCGCTGTATCCGAAGTACAAGGGCGGCCGGCCGAAGACGTTCACGCTGCCCGAGCGCCGCGAGATCAAGAAGATCGCCAAGTCCGGGCCGGTCGAGCACGGCCTGCCGTTCTCGACCTGGAGCCTGGCCAAACTGGCCGACTTCCTGGTCGCCGAGGGGGTGGTCGACGACATCAGCCACGAGGGCCTGCGCATCCTGCTCCGCGAGGAAGGCGTCACCTTTCAACGCGTGAAGACCTGGAAGACCTCCCGCGACCCGGACTACGAGGCGAAGAAGGCACGGGTGGAACACCTGTATGCGATCGCCGACGGCGAGGTCGTCCCCGAGGCGGGCGAACCGGAGGTGGTGTTCTGCCTGGACGAGTTCGGGCCGCTCAACCTCCAGCCCCATCCCGGCCGGCAGTGGACCGAACGCGGCGGCAGGCACAAGGACCCCGACCGCGGGCCCAGACCACGGCGGCGGGCGACCTACACCCGCCCGCACGGGGTCCGGCACCTGTTCGCCGCCTACGACCTGGCCGCGGACAAGCTCTACGGCCACATCAAGAAAACCAAGAACCGGACGAAGTTCCTGGAGTTCTGCCGCTACCTGCGCACGCTGCACCCGCCGACGGTCCGCCTGGCGATCGTGTGCGACAACTACGCCCCGCACCTGACCACCAGGGTCGACCGGCGCGTGGGCGAGTGGGCCGAGGCCAACAACGTCGAGATCGCCTACACCCCGACCAACTCGTCGTGGCTCAACCGCATCGAGGCCCAGTTCACGGCCCTGCGCTACTTCACCCTCGACGGCACCGACCACCCCAGCCACAAAGAGCAGGGCAGCATGATCCGCCGCTACATCATCTGGCGAAACAAACACGCCCAGGACGAACACCTACGCGCAGTCGTCAACAGGGCGAACGTTGCCTGATGCGGCACTAGGTGCCGATGGAGGGGTGTCGGCTGCTTCCCGTGCCGCCGTGGCGGTGCTGATCAGTGCTTGCCCCGGGCGCCCTGGGTCTCGCCACGCCGACTCGCGCTGCTGGAGAAGACCGGCACTGTGACCGCCGGACGCACGATCCTGGTTGGTGTCCCACCACCACCGACGCGATCGAACGCGTCGGCGGGCTGTCGTAGGTCGAGGGCTTTGAGACCACGAGGGCGTCGGGGTCCAAGGCGTGGTCGACGGCCACGCGGCCACACCGCCGTCCTGGTCTTGGCAGCTCCACCTCCGTGGCCCGGAGACTGTCGACTCCGGGCCACGGATCGTGATCTCACGAGAATTGAGCAGGACCACTCCCGACGCGCCGCCGGGCCGGTGTGAATAGCACTCGTGGAATCGTCCGGCCGGTTGCGCCGGCTGTCTGCACGTCGGTCAGTCGCGCGTCTCCACGGTGGGGAATGGTTGGCAGGAGCAGTACCCGAGAACCC
Organism: Saccharothrix isguenensis; assembly: GCF_052936305.1. Lineage (NCBI taxonomy): Bacteria > Bacillati > Actinomycetota > Actinomycetes > Pseudonocardiales > Pseudonocardiaceae > Saccharothrix > Saccharothrix isguenensis. The sequence goes on along the minus strand of NZ_CP193626.1, from coordinate 4,470,198 downwards.
GGTTGACGAGGTCGGGGTTGTCGAACGTGCAGCCGAGCGTGTGCAGCGGCCAAGTCGAGAGGTCGGAAGCGAACTGCGGTCGCAGCGGCCCGCTCGCGGTATGCGGGTCCAGCGGGACCGGGTGATGGGGGAAGAGGTGCGAGCCTTCACGGCTTCAGCCGGGCCCGGTCTCAGAAGGCGTACCGAACGCGGAGGTACGGTGCGTGGTGGGTGATCAGGTTCAGCAGTTCGTCCAGCAGGCTGCTCTTGAGGCCACGCCGGTAGCGGACGTTGACACCGCCGCCTTCGCTTCGCTTGGGCTCCTGGAGGTCGGGTCGCCACAGGGCGTCCTCGGCGCGCGGGTGCCAGCGGAGGTTCACCTCGTGCAGCGCCTGGTTGTGGGTGAGCATGATGATCTCCGCGGCCAGTTGGTCGCGGGTCGCGGGGGAGATCGCGTCGCCCAGCGCCTCCAGCAGTTCGCGCCAGTCCTGCAACCAGCCGTCGTGCACGACGACCGGGCTGAGGTTGACGTGCACCTCGTACCCGGCGGCGCGGAAGTCGTCCAGGGCGGCGAGGCGTTCGGAGATCGGGCTGGTGCGGATGTCGAGGAGCTTCGCGGCGCGTTCGGGCATCAGGGAGAACCGCACGCGCGTACGGCCCCGCGGTTCCCAGTCCAGCAAGTCCCGGTTGACGTACTTGGTCGCGAAGGACGCCTTGGCGGTGGGCAGGTCGCGGAACAGGTGCACCAGGTCGCGCACGTTGTCGCTGATGAGGGCGTCCACGGAAGCGTCGGAGTTCTCCCCGATGTCGTACACCCACGCGTGGTCGTCCACCTGGCCGGGCTCGGTCATCGGACCCTGCCGCGCGACGTGCCGGGTGAGGTACCCGGTGATCTTCTCGATGTTCGCGAACACCGTGATCGGGTTCGAGTAGCCCTTGCGCCGGGGCACGTAGCAGTACGCGCAGGCCATGGCGCACCCGTTGGCCGTGGACGGGGCGATGAAGTGGGCCGACCGCCCGTTGGGCCGCGCGCTCAGCGACTTCTTCACCCCGAGCACCAAGGCCTCCTGCTTGATGCGCACCCAACGGCGGGCGTTGGCCTCGTCGCCGTGCAGCTCGGGGATGTTCCAGTGGCTGTCGACCCGCACCCGCTCCGCGTCGGGGAAGCGGTCGAGCACCTCACGCCCACGCGGCAGGTCGGCGGCTGCCGGCTCCACGTAGATGCGGGTCGGCGAGATCAGCGGTTGGGGGCTCACCCCTCCAGTGTCCGAACGGGACCGGCAGAACCGCACGTCGAGCGGTGTTCTGTGGGCCGATTCACCCGAGGCCGTCCCGACGTCGCCTGTTCGGGCAGCTGTGGGGCGCGGAGGGGACGGGGGTGTGGTTGTGCGTTGCCGGACGGGTCGTGGCCGGCCAGGATCCCGGTTCACAGGGATCGGACCAGGAGGACGTCGGATGGGCGACAACGAGTACGCCGGCAAGGTCGCGCTGGTCACCGGTGCGGCGAACGGGTTGGGCGCGGCCATCGCGCGGCGGTTGGCGGACCGCGGGGCGAGCGTCGTGGTGGCCGATGTGGACGTGGAGCGCGGCGAGGCGGTCGCGGAGGACGTCGGCGGGGTGTTCACCTCGTGCGACGTCACGGATCCGGACGCCGTCCGGGTCGCTGTCGACGTGGCTGTCGGCCGGTTCGGCGGGCTCGACGTCGCCTGCCTGAACGCCGGTGTGGTGACCGGCGGTGAGGGGTTCGACGCGGCGCGGTACCGGCGCGTTGTCGCCACGAACGTCGATGGCGTCGTCTTCGGGATCGAGGCGGTCGTGCCGGCGCTGAGGGCCCGTGGTGGCGGCACGATCGTGGCGATGTCGAGTCTGGCCGGGCTGGTCCCGGTGCCGTTCGACCCGGTGTACGGCGCGACCAAGGCGGCTGTCGTCAACTACGTGCGGTCGTACGCGCCGCTGGTGGCGCACGAGGGCATCCGGATCACCGCGCTGTGCCCCGGCTTCGCGGAGACCTCGATCATCGACGGGTTCCGCGCCATGATCGGCGACCTGGGGCTGACCGTCCTGGACGTGGCCGCCGTCGTCACCGCGTTCGAGTCCGCGCTGGCCTCGGCCGAGACCGGCGAGTGCTGGTACGTCCTGCCCGACCTGCCCGCCGAGCCGATGGCGTTCGCGGCGCCGCCCGGCACCGGTGCGCCGGAGACGACGTGAAGCGGCGGACCTGCCTGGCCGGGTTCAACGCCGACCACGTCCGCCGCGCGACGCAGGACGAAGTGGCGGGCTGGGCGAACCGGGTTCCTGCTCGCCGGTGACGGGTGACGGGTGACGGGTGACGGGCAGCGGGTGACGGGCAGCGGGTGACGGGCAGCGGGTGGCGGGCGGGCCGTCACCGCACCCGTCGCACGGCCCGCTGCACGTCGCGCACCGCACCGAACGCCGTGTACCCGTCGACCGCCTCCCTCAGCGCGTCCTGGGCCTCGACCCGGGCTCCGGCGGCTGCCAGCACCACGGCCAGGTCCTCCAGCGCCTCGGCCAACTCCACCGGCCGCCCGACCATCCGGTACCGCGCCACGGCGGCCCGCAGCGGCTCCGGGTCGGACAGCAGCAAGCCCCGGCTGCGCGCCTCGGCCGCGAACGCCCGCGCGGGCACCCGTTCACGGGCCGCCTCGTCCACGCACACCCGGTGGGCGCGCTCGGCCAGGTCCCGCGCACCCGCCGACAGGGCCGACCGCACCGCGTTGGGCATCCACTGGTGCCGCAGCGTCACGTGGCCCGGCCGGTCGACGAGCAAGGGCTCCAGGTGGCCGAACACCTCGGCCACGTCCGCGCCACCGCACTCGGCGACGAACGCCCGCGCGACGAGCAGGAAGTCCGCGTGCTCCTGGTCGGCCACCAGCACCATCGGCTGCTCCGCCACCGTCAGCAGGTGCGACCGCGCCTCGTCGAACCGGTCCCGCCGCGCCTCGATCAGCGCCGCCAGGCCCGGCACCAGCAGCGCCGCGCCGTGGCCCTGCATGCCGAGGTGGTTCACCACGTCGGCGACGTGACCGACCCCGGTCAGCGCGTCGTCCCACCGACCGGTCCAGAACTCGTGCACCGCGGTGCCCGCCCGCAGGAACGCCGCACTCGGACCCCGGCGCGCCCTCGCACGTGCCGCGCGCAGCGCCTGCCCCGCCTCCTCCAACCGGTCCAGGTTCTGCAGCGAGAACGCCCGGTTCTCCAGCAGCACGGGTCGCAGCTCGTGCACGTCCTGCGGATCGCCGATCATGGTCAGCGCGAGGTCGACCTGCGCCAACGCCTCCACGTGGTCGCGTCGGGCGGTGCTGATCTGCCACAGCACCCGCAGTGAGTGGCTCATGGCGAAGCCGTCGGCCGACTGCTCGGCCCGGCTGATGGCGTCGTGCGCGTACCACTCGGCGGTCTCCAGGTCGGCGAACCCGGACCGGTGGACGTCGGCCAGCAGCGCCTCCTGCCTGGTCCGGCAAGGCTCCGGCGTGGCCTCGTCCTCCACGGCGACCCGCAGCGTGCCCGCCGCCGCCTCGACCCGACCCTCACCGAGGTGGAGCATCGCCAGCACGCACCGCATCTCGGCGGCCAGGTGCGGGTCCTTCGTGCGGGCCAGCACGGCCCTGGCCTCGCTCTCCGGCCGCTTGCCCTGCCAGAACCTCAGCCACGCCGTCCACGACGTCAACCGGTCGCGCTGCGCCTCGGTCAGCGACGGCCGGTCGGCCGCGGACGTGACGAGAGCGACGGCCAGGTCCTGATCGGCGAGCATCACTTCGCGCACGTTGTCCGCCACCCACGCCGCGCTCCACGCGTCCATGACGTGCACGGACGCGGCGACGTGGCGGGCGATCCGCACGGCGGGCGCTCCCGCGTCGGCCAGCGCCTCGGCGGCCTGCCGGTGCAGCGCGGCGCGCACCGGCGGCAGCACGCCCTCGTACAGGCCGTGTCGCACGAGCGGGTACCGGAACGCGAACTCCGCGCCCGACTCGACCAGCACGCCCGCCGACATCGCCTCCTGCACCGCGGCGACCAGGTCCGACGGCGCCCGGCCCAGCACGACGGCGACGTCGCCGATCGCGAACTCCATGCCGAACAGCGCCCCGGTGCGCAGCACCTCGATCGCGTCAGCGGACAGGAAGTCCAGGCGGTCCGCGGGCACGGCGTCGGCCGACCACGTCCGGTCGGCGTCCTCGTCCACCAGGTCGGCGATCCCGGCACGCACCCGCACCACGTCCCGGCCCAGCAGGTCGTCCACGGCGCTGATCGCGTACGACGGGTTGCCCCCGGCCTGCGCGAGCAGCCCGCGCAGGCCTTCGGACGGTTCGGCGGCCAGTCGGCGCGCGACCAGCTCCACCAGGTGTTCCTCGGCCAAGGGCGCCAGCCGCAGCACCTCGCCACCGGAACCGCGAACGGCGTCGCGCACCCGGTCCAGGTCGTCGCGGCGCGGCACCGGTCGACACGTGCCGACGAGCAGGAGCGGCAAGCGGTGCGCCAGCCGCACCAGCCGGTGCCACACCAGGGCGCTCGCACCGTCCACCCAGTGCAGGTCGTCCACCGCGAGCACCAGCGGACCGTCGTCGCACAGCTCGGCGACCAGGTCGACCAGTCGGCCGACGGCTTCCGGCTCGGGGTCGGCCCCGCCCGCCGCGATCAGCGCCTCGGCGACTTCCGCGCGCCGCGGGTCCGTCGACGTGGTGGTCACCTCCAGGCAGTCCAGCAGCACCCGCAGCGGGAACCTCATGCCCAGCTCGTCGGCCTCCGCCCACGCCACCCGGTGGCCCCGCCTCGCGGCCTCGGCGAGCAGCACGGCCAGCAGCGCCGACTTGCCCAGTCCCGGCTCGCCCTCCACCCACACGCTGCCGCCCCGCCCGGCCGCGAGGTCGTCCACGGCCCGGCGCGCGACGTCCAGCTCGGGCTGCCGGCCGGTGACGCTCGGCGGCGCGGGCGGCTTGCGCACCGGGATGGTGGCGCGCAGCGGCGCGGCCGGCGCGACCATGCCCTGGAGCAGCCGCTGGTACGCGGCGAGCAGCTCGGCGCCGGGCTCGATGCCCAGCTGGTCCACCAGCAGCCGCCGGGTGTCGCGGAAGACCTCCAGCGCCTCGGCGTGCCTGCCCGCGCCGTGCAGGGCGGTCATGAGCAGCGCCCGCAGGCCCTCGCGGAGCGGGTGCTCGGCGGCCGGCGTCGTCAGGTCGGAGACGACCTCCGCGTGCCGCCCGAGTTCCAGGGCCAATTCGGCACGGCGTTCCACCGTCACGAGCCGCAGTTCGTCCAGCCGGGCGCGCTGTGCTCGGGCGAACCGGCCGGGCACGCCGGCCAGCGCCTCACCGCGCCACAGCGCCAGCGCCTCGTCCAGCTCCTTCACCGCCGCGCCGGCGGCCATCGACGCGGCGCGCCGCCGGTGGGCCTCGAAGCGCGCCACGTCGGTCGACTCCGGGCCGAGCCGCAGGGAGTAGCCGGAACCGGTGGAGACGAGGACCGCCGGAGTCGACCGTGCCGAGCGGTGCGGTTCGAGCAGTTTGCGCAGGCCGGAGATGTAGGTGTAGATCGACGCCTCGGCGTTGGCCGGCGGTTCGCCGCCCCACACGGCGTCGACCAGGTCGTCCAGCGGGACCGGTTGGCCGGCGCGCAGGGCGAGGACGGCGAAGACCGCCCGCCTGCGGGCGGCGCCCAGGTCGACTTCGGCTCCACCCAGGAACACCCGCACGGGTCCGAGGAGTTCCGCGGACAACGGCTCAGCAGGCGACATGGCTCGTCCCCGGGATCGAAGGCGGACAAGGCGGTGAGGGGTGGGCCCGAGCGTAACTACCTTGTGCGCGGCCAAGATTAACATCAGGTGGCGACCTCGGTCCGGTAGCGCCATCGCCCCTCGTTCGGGACGGGGTGTGGCCGGGAGCACTGCGAATCGGATCCATCGGGCAGGGCACGGCGCGCGATCGGGCACGGGGCGCTCGCGTCTTCGGCGCTTCGGGCAGAACCCGGGCGCTCGACGGGCACAGTCCGCTGTGGGCGGCGATCAGGGCGTCCGGTTGACCTATGTTCGGCGGAAACCCGCACGCGGTGGTGCGCCGCGACGTCGTGCGGCGGTGATCCGTTGTCCGTCTAGATGATTGATTCCAAGGGGTAGGCACCTGGAGATGTGGGGCGAGGGTGTCGATGTACGGGTTGTGACGACCGACATTGACACCCTCGCGACCGCACTCTATGTCAGAACCGACGACCTATTGAGGGACGCGCCGCACCTCGCGCCGTGGCGTCCGAAGGTCGGCCTGCGACCCCGCCTGACCGACGCGGAGTTGGTCACCCTGGCGGTGATGCAGGCCCTGCTCGGATTCACCTCCGAGGCCCGCTGGTTACGCCACGCCCGCGCGCATCTAAGGCATCTGTTCCGCTACCTGCCCCTACAGCCCGGCTACAACAAGCGGCTGCGCAAGGCGTCCGGCCTGGTCAAGGCGGTCATCCGGCTGTTGGCCGTCGACACCGCACTGTGGACCGACGACGTGTGGGTGGTCGACTCCACGCCGGTGGAGTGCGGCCGGTCGCGGGAGACCACGCGACGCTCCGACCTGGCCGGATGGGCCGAGTACGGTTACTGCGCTTCGCACTCCCGCTTCTTCTGGGGCCTGCGGCTGCACCTGGTCTGCACCCTGGGCGGCCTGCCGATCGCCTTCGCGTTGACCGGCGCGAAGGCCGACGAACGCACCACCCTGCTCGGTATCCTCGACGCCGACCCGACGCTCGCGGTCGAGCGTCCCGGCCAGGTCCTGATCGCCGACCGGCAGTACTACGGCCGCGACTTCGAACACGCCCTGGCCGACACCGGCCTCCGGCTGCTGCGCCCGGCACGCAAAGGCGAAGCCGAACGGCCCGGCGCAGCCCTGTTCAAACCACTGCGCCAGACCATCGAGTCGATCAACCAGACCTTCAAAGCCCAACTCGACCTCGAACGACACGGCGGACGCACACCCACCGGGGTCATCGCCCGCGTCCTGCAACGCATCCTCGCCCTGACCGCCGCCATCTGGCACAACGACCACACCGACCAGCCGATCAAGCGCTCCCTGACCGCCTACGACCACTAACCCTTGGAATCAATCATCTAGGAGACCAGATGTGCCCAGTGGTCGACGCCGCATGAGCGTGTCGCGTCGGGGGGTGCGCTCCACCCCGGTCCTGCCGCCGGTCCGCGCGGGCCGGGGTCTGCGCGCGTCGGGGCGGGACGTCGTGGTGGAGCGGGTCGGGGAGGCGGTCGTCGTGCGCCCCGCCCGGCGCCGCGACCCGGCGCTGCGGGAGTTGGCGGGAGCGCTGCCCGCTGTGCCGGCGTCGGTCGTGGTCACCGGGCGCCAGGTGCTCGACAAGGTGGTCGACGTCGTGACCGCCGCGGCGGAGCGCGGGTTCGGGGAGGTGCGTCTGGTCGGTGACGAGGGCTTTCCGGACGCCGCTCCGGCCTGGTGGCGTCGGCTGGCCGAACGTGCGGACGTGACGCTGCTCGTGCCGTCCGGGGCCGTCACGCTGGTCGGGACCACCCTGTTCGTGGCGGGTGGGCGGGGTCGGTGGACGCGGTACGCGCCGGGCGAGGCGGACCGCGCCCTGGGGCCGCGGCATCCCGAGCCCCGGTGGCAGGAGTCGCCGCCGCCGGAGTCCTCCGCCGTCCACGGTGACCTGGTCGTCGAGCACATCCCGGCCGGGGTGCTGCTGCGCCCCGGGGTGTCCGCGTCCGGCTCGGAGTGGCACGCGGTGCCGCCGGACCCGTGTCGGCTCACCGTGGTCGCGGGGGTGCCGGGCGGCGCGCCGGTCCGCGCCGACGACGTCGCCGCGTACCTGGCGACCCTGCCGGTCGAAGTGGCGGCGACCGCACGCCTGGTGTGCGGGAGCGGGCAGGAGGTGGTGGCGCTGGGACGTGCCGTCGCCGGGATGCTCGGCACCGCCGTCACGGTGGTGGAGGGGAGGCCCGTCGTGCGCGACGGCCGCGTCGAGTTCCTGCTGCACTCCGCCGGCCGGCCGGCGTGGACGCCGTTCCTCCAGGAGATCCGGTGCCTGGCAGGAGGGAGGTCCGCGGTGCCGTTGCGCTGGCGTGCGCCGCACCCGGACCTCTCCGCTTGCGGGCCTGGGGTGTTCCGGGTGACCGACGGCTGGGTGGTCGGCGTGATGCGCAGCGGTCTGTGGGTGCGACGGGCCGATCGGGCCGGGTTCCCCGTGCCCGTCGGAGCGGCGGTGGACCCGGCGGTGGTGGTGGTCGCCGTCGGAGATCCCGGTGAACCCCTGCCGGACGAGGTGTGGACGGTGGTGTCGGTCCTGCTGGACCGGCTGGACGGAGCCGTGCTGCGCCGGGTTCGGCTGTCGGTGCTCGGCGTGCCGGGCGAACGCGGTCGGGCGGCGGCGGGTGAACTGGCGCGCAGCAGGGGGATCGGGCTGCGCCCGCTCCCCGGCTAGGCCCCCGAGCCGGGACGACGTCGGACGCGGCGCAGGTCCCAGCGGGCGCCCAGGCGCCGGTATCCCGCTTCCACCTCGGCCGAAGCCTCGGCGCTGCGGTCGTGGTCCGTGGCCGCGAGGTCTTCCAACGCCGCCAGCCGTTCCACCACGCGGCCGACCGATCCGTGGTGGTCGGCGACGGCCGCGATCGCCTCCGCATCACCCGTGACCAGCGCCCGGCAGTGGGCCGACGCCGCGGCGGCGCGGGCCGGGGTCACCTCCGCGGCGGCCTCGCCCTCGGCCACCTCCACGGCTCGGCGCGCCACGTCGTCGTCACCGGTCTCCAGCGCGAGTCGCACCACGAGCGGGAGCCACTGGTGGCGCAGGACCATCGGCGCTTCGCACGGGCGCAGCAGGGGCGTCAGCAGCCGGACCGCTTCGTCGGGCGCGCCCCGGCGTTCGGCCGCCAGAGCGGTGGCCACGAGCAGGAAGTCGGCGCTGTCCCGCTCCGACCCGGTGAGCGCGGTGGGCGACTCGACCGCGTCGAGGTGCACCCGGGCGTTGTCCCACTCGTCACGGCGGATCGAGATGAGCGCCGACAGGCCGTGCAGCAGGACCCGGCCGGGCCCGCTTTCCCGGATGCCGTAGAACGCCGTGCCCGGCGAGTCGCTGTTCACCCCGCTCATCTCGACCAGCGCGCCCTCCCAGTCGCCCGACCAGTAGCGCAGCACCGCCGAGGGGATCGCCATCCCGGCCGGCAGCCCGTGGTCGGCGATCACCTGGCGCGCCCGGCGCAGGGTGAGCGCCGCGTCGTCCAGCCGGTCCAGGTTCTGCAACGTGAAGGCGCGGTTGTCCAGCAGGTCGCACCGCGCCGGGGCCAGCGCGGGGTCGTCGTCCACCAGGGCCAGCGCCTCGTCCACGCGGTGCAGCGCGCTCTCGTGGTCACGGCGGACCGATGCGGCGAACCACCTGTTCTGCAACGCGTACGCGGCGGCACAGGTGTCGCCGGCGGCCGTTGACCGGCCGTGGGCGCGTTCGGCGCAGGCGTCGAGATCGGCCGGATCCGCCAGGGTGCCGCGGTGCAGGTCCGCGATCAACGCGTGGTGCCGGATGCGCCAGATCGCCGAGGTGCCGGGCACCCGGACGGCGGCCTCCAGCACGGCGACGGCGCCTGCCGTGTCGCCCTGGCGGTGGCGGGTGCGCGCGAGCAGGTGGCGTGCCTCGGCGGCGTCGTCGGGGCCGATGACCCCGGCCAGCGCGTCGGCGGCCTCCGCGCGCAGGTCGTGCCCGAGGCGGAACAGCGCCCGGAGCAGCACCATGGCCAGCGCGGTCCGGTCCGCCCCGTCGACCAGCCCGGTGGCCAGGAGCCTGCGCAGCAGGTCGATCGTGGGCAGCGGCGCGCGTTCCACCGCCTCCTCGCGGTGCGCCACCAGCCAGCCGGCCACCCACGCGTCCACCGTCGCGGACTCCAGGTGCTCCACGATCCGCTCGACGGGAGCGCGGGCGCCGGCCAGGGCCTCGGCGGCCTCGCGGTGCAGCGCCGTCCGGAGCGACTGCGGCACCCGTCGGTACACGGCCCACCGCACGAACGGGTGGCGGAACGCCAAGTGGTCCTCGGACACGACCACCAACCCCGCGGCGACCGCCTCGTCCAGCACCCGCAGCAGGTGCACGGGGGACCGCCCGGTCACCGTCGCCAGATCCGTGACGGCGAACCGGGCGCCCAGCAGCGCGGCGGACCGCAGCACTTCCCGGGCGTCCTGGGACAGGTCGTCCAGCACGGTCGTGCCGTCGCGGAGCCGGTCGAGCGCGCCGCCGTCGTCCAGTCGGGCCTCGCCGTCGACCACCCGCAAGCCGCCGTCGCGCCACACCATCCCGGTGACCTCCACCGCGTACCGGGGGTTCCCGGCCGCCGACGACGCCAGCGACCGCAGCGCCGGTCCTCGCGTGGCGCCGACCATCGCTCCGACCAGGTGCTCGACATCGCCCTGGGGCAGAGGTCCGAGCCGCAGCAGCAGACCGTTCCCGTTCTCCACGCCACGTCGCGGCCGGGCCAACCGGTCACGTGACCCGGTCGGCCTGGTGGCGCCGACCAGCAGCAGGGGCAGGTGCCCGGTGGCCGACACCAGCCGGTCCCAGAACAGCAGGCCGGCGTCGTCGACCCGGTGCAGGTCGTCCACGACCAGCACCAGCGGCGCGGTGGCGCACAGCTCGGCCACGTACCCGAGCAGCTCGTCCACCGGCGCCGTGCGGTTCCAGCCCTGCCGGGCCGCCGGGGCGCGCAACCGCGCGGCCAGCTCCGCGCGCCTGCGGTCACGGGACCTCGGGGTGACGTCCAGCGCGTCCAACACCGCCGCCAGCGGGAACCGGTCGCCCATCTCGTCGGCGACCGCCCACGCCAGGTGGTGCGGGCGGTCGTCGGGCCGGACCAGCGCGGCGGTCAACAGCGCCGACTTGCCGATGCCCGACTCCCCTTCGACCCACACGGCCCGTCCCCGGCCGTCGAGCACCCCGTCCAGCGCGCCGGTCAACGCCGCCAGCTCCGCGGCGCGACCCGACAGCGCACCGGTCGTGACACGCGGCGGTCCGACCCGAAGCACCTCGACGTCGCGCTGCGACGGGCCGGCCAGCATGAGCTGGTGCAGGTCGCGCAGGTCGCGCCCCGGCTCCACGCCCTCCGCCGCCAACGCCGAGCGGGCCGTGCGGAACGCCTCCAGCGCCTCCGCGTGCCGCCCGCCGCGGTGCAGCGCGCGCATCAGCAGCTCGTGCAGCGACTCGTCCAGCGGGTGCCGGCGCACCAGGTCGGTCAACTCGGGGACCAGACCGGCGTGCTCGCCCAGCTCCAGCCGGGTCCGGGCACGCAGGACGACCGCTTCGAGGCGCTCGCCCTCCAGCCGGCGGCGGGCCTGCTCGGCGAACGGGCCGCGCACCCCCGCGTACGCCTCACCGGCCCACAGCGCCAGACCCTCGTCCAGCAGCGCGACCGCGCCGCGGAGGTCACCGGCCGCGTGCCGCTGCCGGGCCTCCCGGCGGCACCGGTCGAACACGGCGCTGTCCAGCGACTCCCGGTCCAGCCGCAGCGAGTAGCCGTGCGCGTCCGACACCAGCAGGTCGCGGGCCGGACCCAGCGCCCGCCGCAACCCCGAGAGGTACGTGTGGAGGTTGCCCGTCGCGCTCGGCGGGACCTCGCCACCCCAGACGCCGGCGATCAACGCCCGCCGGGGGACCGGTCGGCCGGGCTGCGCCGCGAGCACCGCGAGCACCGCCTGCCGGCGGTTCGAGCCCAGCGGCAGCTCGTGCTCGCCGGACCACGCCCGTACCGGTCCCAACACCTGGACCCGCAGGGGGAAGCGCCCCGACTCCGACACGGCTCCTCCGATCGACGACACCCACCGGCCCCACCGCACGTGCGACAGGACGGGCTGTTCAACCGCATCGTCATCCTCGCACCGGTCGGGATCCGGACCCGTGCCGCGGATCGGCTCAGCCCAGGTCGGCGCACGGCGTCGAGTCCGGGTCACCCGCTGCCCCCGCGACCCACCGGACGTGTCCGAACGTGGCGTCCAACCGGCCCGAGGTGGCGACGAGGAACGGCGTGGTGACCTTCCGCACGTCGAGCCCGGCGGCGGTGAAGCACTTGATCGGGACCTTGAGCGTCCGCTGGACGTCGACCGGGAGGCGTCGGAGGAGCGAGGTGGCGTCGAGCTCCGCCGCACACGGGTAGCCGCAGTGCACGGAGAGAGCCGTGGTCGCGGTCGGCGGCTGGTGCACGACGATGTCGACGACCAGGGCGCCGTCGGCGTAGGGGCCGAGGTCGGAGCCGCCGTCGGTGTGCTGGAGGTACAGCTGTCCGGACGCGGCGCCGCTCCAGTTCACCCGCAGACCGCCCGGACCGTCGGGGGCGGCGGAGATCGAACCGGTCGCGGCCGTGCGGTCGTCGCCGATGGACGTGCCCGCCCAGCCGTCCACGGAGGTGGCGAGCATGGAGCGGTACGACACCCCGTCACGGCCGGTGTACACGTCCAGGCCCGGTCGCGCCATGACCGACTGCCGAGCGGGAACCGCCGGGGGCGCGGTCGTGGTCGGCGCGGTGGTGGTGGCGGGAGCAGTGGTGGACGCGGTGGTCGTGGTGGAGGCCGTCGTGGTCGAACCGGACGTGGAGCCGGTGGTGGTCGACGTGGTGGTGGAACCCGCAGCCGGGACGTCCGCCCTCGCGTCATCCGGCGGCTCGCCCGCGGCCAGGACGACGACTGCCGCGGTCACGGCCACCACCACGGCGACCGCCATGGCCGGCACCAGCCGGCGGGGTCTCGCGGCCGGGCCGGTGACGGACCGCGCCGGCGCGGAGGCCGACCGGGCGATCACGGCCGCGCCGAGGGCGACGGTGAACTTGGGGTGCAGGCCGACCCGGACGGGCTTGCCGAAGGCCTCGGACACCATCTGGGGCACGAGGGGGATGCGCGACGACCCGCCCGCGAGCAGCACGCCGGTCAGGTGCCGCGGTTCCAGCCCGGCCGAGACGAGGGTGCGTCGCAGAACCTCGATGGTCTGCGCCACCGAGGGCCGGATCATCTCGTCGAACTCCCGCCGGGTGACGGTGACGGTCCGCGTGCCGTCCTCGGTGGGGACGGCGACCGTGACGTCGGGCTCGCTCGACAGGCCGACCTTCGCCTGCGCGCACAGGGCTCGCAGCACGTCCGCGTCGGCCGTGAGGGCCGGTCCGCCGACGTGGGAGAGGAGGGCTTCGTCGAAGTCGATGCCGCCGAGTCGTTCGATTCCTTCGGGTGTGCCGAGGATTTCCATGCCGGTGGTGGTGGCGCGGAGGATGGTGGCGTCGAAGGTGCCGCCGCCGAGGTCGTAGACGGCGATGGTCTCGCCGGTGCCGAGTCGTCGTTCGACGGTGTAGTGGGTGGCTGCGGCTTCGGGTTCGGTGACGATGTGCGCGCCGGGCAGACCGGCCAGGCGGACCACCTCCTCGAACTGTTCCCGGCGGTACGGTCCCCAGACCGCGGGGCAGGTGAGGACGATGGTGTCCGGTGGCGTGCCTTCCTGGGCGGTGGCGAGGGCGACGACGTCACGGAGCTGCGCGGCCATCAGCGCCTCGGGCGAGTAGGCCGTGCCGCCGATGACGATGGGCGTCGGGTCGCCGAGCCTGCGCTTGTGCCCCCGGGACACCCGGGTCGGGTCCGTCGACGCTTGGCCGGCCGCGGCGACACCGGTCAGCAGCTTCCCGTCCGGGCCGGCGAACACCACCGAGGGGGCGACCACGTCGGGGCCCAGCGGCAGCATCCGCGTGCCGGTCTTCTCCGACACGGCTGCCGCCGTGAACGTGGTGCCGAGATCGACACCGAGTCCGTACCCCACTGTGGACACCCCTCTCGACGTGTAGTGGCGTTCCGCCACAAGGGATACACCGTGCCGGGGGTCGGGACGTCCCCGCTGCCCCTTCGTCCGGACGGTGGTGCCCGTTCGTGCTCCCGAGTGCGACCGGGGTCACGCGGCTTCGAGCGCGGAGGGCTCCGGCAGGGTCTGGCGCAGCGTCCGCAGCGCCTTGTGCACGCGGCTCTTCACGGTGCCGACCGGCACGCGGAGCACCTCGGCGGCGCCGGCGGCGGTGCGGTCGGCGAAGTAGACCTCCACGACGGTGGCGCGGTGCGGCGACGGCAGCACGTCCAGCACCGAGTCGACGACCATCCGGTTGAGCACGTCGTCGCTCGACTCCCGCACCACGGCGAAGTCGCCCTCGGGCATCTCGACCTCGGTCGGCCGCGCGCGGCGGCTGCGGTGCTGGTCGACCACGATGTTGTGGGCGACCCGCAGCAGCCAGCCCCGGACCGAACCCCGGTCCTCGGTGAGGCGTTCCTGGTTCCGCCAGGCCCGGACCCAGGTCTCCTGCACGACGTCCTCGGCGCGGTGGCGGTCACCGGTGAGCCTGCTCGCGTAGGCGAGCAGCGCGGAGCCGTGGGCGCTGACGATGGTCTCGAAGGCGGACATTCGCGTTCCTCCCGTTGTGCGATTTCCCTTGATCAGGGTCGCGTTCCGGGACGCTGGGGTCGGTGGGACAGACCCTCCGCTCGCACGGGCTTTCCCGATTCCTTCAGCGGGCTTCCCCCGCGGCAGGGGTAGGGCTTCCCCCAGCGCGGCGGCGTCCGAGCGCCACCAGGGCGCCGACGGCTCCGAGCAGGAGCGCCGCGCCGAGCAGGGCCGCGGTGAACCGGAGCGCCCGACGCGCCGGGGCCGCGTCCGGTCGGGTCGGCAGGGGGACTTCCAGCCGCTCGGCGACGGGGTCGAGGGCGGGGTGGCCCCGCGGCAGCACCGCGGTCACCGCCGTCACCGGGTCCACGATGCCGTGGCCGACCACCGGGTCGGGTGCGCGGCCGGAAGGGCGGTCCGCGGTGGCGAGCAGTCGGCCGACGACTTCCGGGGCGGTCAGGTCGGGGTGGTAGTCGCGGACCAGCGCCGCCGCGCCGGCCACGTACGCCACGGCCAGTTCCGGCGCGGAGCCCACCCGGTGCCCCTCGCCTCCCGGTGCGATGCCGACCAGACCGTCGGCGGGCGCGGCCAGCGCGGGTTCGGCGCCGAACGGGGTGGTCCGCACCGCACCGTCCGCGCCGACGGGCGCCACCGCCACCACCCCGGGCAGGGAGGCCGGGTACGACCGGTTCCCCGCCTCCCCGGTGGCTGCGGAGGCGACGACGACAACGTCGCGCGCCACCGCTTCGGCGACCGCCGCCCGCAGCGCCGCGTGGTCGACCGCCGTGACCAGGCCGACCGCGATCACCCGCGCGCCGCCGTCCACCGCCGCCCGGACGCCCGCCGCCAGCCGGGCGGGGTCGACCTCGGCCGGGTCGTCGGTCACCCGCACCGGGATCACCCGCGCACCCGGCGCGACCCCCGCGAACGGCGAACCGTCCCGGGGGCGTGCGGCCAGCAGGCCGGCGAGGAACGTGCCGTGGCCGGAGCAGTCGACGGTCGAAGGTCCGCCGCCGACGTCGGCGCCGGGCAGCAGCGCACCTTCCAACGCGGGCGCGGTCGCGCTCACACCCGTGTCGACCACCGCCACCCGCACGGCTCCCTCGGTCAGCGGCCAGACCCGGGAGGCGGCGATCCGGCGTTGGGCCCAGGACTCGGTGTCGATCGGCTCCTCCTCGGCGGGAGCGCACTGCGCGGCGGCCCGGGCGGGCGGGATCGTCGTGAGGCCCAGCACCAGGCCGATCACCACGCCGACCACCAGGGCGTGCCGGCCCGCCCTCACGGCTCCTCCGTCCAGCCGACTTGGAGGCCGGTGGCGTCGCGGCGGGTCACGAGCACGGCCCGTCCCGGTGGCAGTTGACGGCCGCGGACGCCGTTGAGCAGCGGCATCTCGTTCGGCGGCATCGACAGCGCCAGTTCCGGGGTGTTCGACTCCTGGAGCCTGCGCACGACCGCGTCCATCGACGTGCGGCCCGAACCCGCCGCGGCGCGCGACAGCACGACGTGCAGGCCGATGTCACCCGCCTGCGGCAGCAACTCGACGAGCGGGTCGAGGGGGCCGCCCATCGCACCGGTCAGCAGGTCGTAGTCGTCCACCACGACGAACACCTCCGGGCCGGACCACCAGTCCCGCTCGCGCAGGCGGCTGGGTGGGATGTCGGCGCCGGGCACGCGCTGCTTCAGCTCGGCCGCCACCGGGCGGATCAGCTCGGCCGCGGCCGAGGTGGACACGGCCACGCCGCGCCGGTACGCCTCGGGAACGCTGTCGAGCAGCGTCCGCCTCGGGTCCACGACGACGACCTGCGCCTGTTCGGGGGAGTACACCCGCGGGATGGCGGCGGCGAGGAGCCGCAGCACGGCGGTCTTGCCGCTGCCCGTGTCACCGAGCACGGTGAGGTGCGGTTTGGCGGCGAAGTCGTGCCACACCGGCAGCAGGTCCAGTTCACCCGCGCCCAACGCGACCCGCGGTCCGCGCTCCGGCGCGGGGAGCCGCCCGGCGGGCAGCACGGACGGGAGCATCCGCACCACCGGCGCGTCGGGCCCCGTCCAGCTCTCCGCCACCGCCTGCACCAGTTCACGCGTCGCCTCGGCCAGCCCGTCGACGCCGGCCCGGCCGTCCACCCGCGGCACGGCGGCGAGGAAGTGCAGCTTCTCGGGCGTCAGGCCGCGGCCGGGCGAATTCGGCACCTGCGCCGCCCTGCGCATGTCGATCACCGAGTCGATCGCGTCACCCAGGCGCAGCTCCAGCCGGGTGCCGAGCTGGTCGCGCAGTCCGCTGTGGATGTCCGACCAGCGACCGGCCGTCAGCACCAGGTGGACCCCGTAGGACAGGCCGCGCTGCGCCAGCTGCCGGACGGTCTGGTCGTGCTGCTCGAAGTCGGCCCGCAGGGAACCCCAGCCGTCCACGACGAGGAACACGTCACCGTGCGGGTCGTCGGCGAACTCGCCCGCCGCCCGGCGCTCCCGGTAGTCGGCCATGCCTTCCACGCCGTGCTCGGCGAACACCCGTTCGCGGTGCGCGAGCACGCCTTGCACCTCGGCGATCGTGCGGGCGACCCGCTCAGCCTGCATCCGGTTGGACACCCCGCCGACGTGCGGCAGACCGTCCAGGGCGGACAGCGTGCCGCCGCCGAAGTCGAGGCAGTAGAACTGGACCTCGGCCGGCGTGTGGGTGAGCGCGAGCGCGGTGATCAGGGTGCGCAGCACCGTGCTCTTGCCCGCCTGCGGCCCGCCCGCGATGCCGACGTGGCCGCCGACCCCGGAGAGGTCGACCAGGTGCAGGTCCCGGACCTGGTCGAACGGCTTGTCGACCACGCCGACCGGGACGATCAGCGCGCCGTGAGCGGATCGTCCCGCCGCCACCAGGCCCAGGTGGGGGTCGGGCACCAGCGGTGGCAGGAGCTGGTCGAGCGACGGCGGCGCGCCCAGCGGCGGCAGCCACACCTGGTGCGCGGGCGCGCCCCGGCCGAGCAGCCGGTTCACGGCGACGTCCAGCACGGAGTCGCCGGTCTCGGTGGTGACCTCGGCGGGCTTGGGCTCCGGTGCGGCCACCCGCGGCAGCCGGGAGACGCCGAACGGCACGACCTGCCGCCGAACCTCTTCCTGGCGCTGTTCACGGGTGCGCCTGCGGTGCTTGCCGGAGACGTAAGCCGCCTTGAAGCGCACCAGCGTGGCCACGTCGCTGCGCAGGTAGCCGTTGCCCGGCGCGCTGGGCAGCTGGTAGGCGTCCGGCACCCCGATCACCGAACGGCTCTCCATCGCGGAGAACGTGCGCAGGCCGATCCGGTAGGACAGGTGGCTCTCCAGCTTGTGCATCCGCCCGTCGTCGATGCGTTGGCTGGCCAGCAGCAGGTGCACCCCGAGCGAGCGGCCGAGCCGGCCGATCATGACGAACAGCTCGGCGAAGTCGGGATTGGCCGCCAGCAGCTCGCTGAACTCGTCCACGATCACCACCAGCGTCGGCAGCGGGTCCAGCGGCGTGCCGGACTGGCGGGCCCGCTCGTAGTCCAGCAACGAGCTGTGGTTGCCCGCCGAGCGCAGCAACTCCTGCCTGCGCACCAGCTCGCCGTGCAGGGCGTCCTGCATGCGGGTGACCAGCGGCGCCTCGTCGGCGAGGTTCGTGATCACCGCCGAGGTGTGCGGGAGCCGGTCCAGCCCGAGGAACGTCGCGCCGCCCTTGAAGTCGACCAGGACGAAGTTGAGGATCTCCGGGGAGTGCGTCATGGCCAGGCCGAGCACGAGGGTGCGCAGCAGCTCGCTCTTGCCGGAGCCGGTCGCGCCGATCAGCAGCCCGTGGGGTCCCATGCCGCCCTGCGCGGACTCCTTGATGTCCAGCTCCACGGTCGAGCCGTCCTCCGCGACGCCCAGCGGGATGCGCAACCTGTCCCGGCCGGGCGTCATGCGCCACAGTGTGGTCGGGTCCAGCTCGTCCAGGTCGGCCACGCCGAGCAGCCGGGGCAGGTCGAAGTCGGCGACCATCGACTCCGAGGTGTCGGTGGTCCCGCCCAGCCGGTAGGGGGAGACGGCGCGGGCCAGTGCCGCCGCACGAGGGCGGCTGAGCAGGTCGGGCTTGCACAGTGCGGTGCGGACGGCCTGGCCGGTGCGGTCGGTGCGCACCATGTGCACCTGCTCGGCGGTGACGTCCAGGCGCAGCCTCGACCGGCCACCGGTCCCGCCCAGCCCGCCGGAGACGTCGAGCACGACGGTGTTGCGGTAGCCCGCACCCGCGAGTCGCGCCTCCACCGGGGCCTCGACGCCGTCGAGCACCACCACGACGTAGGGCTCCTCGCGGCTGGGCGCGACACCCGCCTCGAACCGGGCGCGGGAGGCCAGTTCCGTCTCCAGCAGCTCGGTCAACTCGTCCACGCCGTCGGCCAGCAGTCGCGCCTGCCCGGCCCCGTCCTGCTCGGTGGGGTGCTGCGCGTGTGGCAGCCACTTCACCCAGTCCCAGTGCTCGGCCCGGTCCGCGCTCGCGCACACGGCCACCCGCAGGTCCTCCGGCGAGTGGAACGTCGCCAGCTGCGCCAGCACGGCCCGCACCACGCCCCGCACGGCCTCCTCGTCGCCGCTGAACCGGACCTGGGCGAAGCCGCGCAGGAACAGCGCGGTGGGCTGGTTGGCGACGGTGGTGTAGGCGTTGATGAACCGGCGCAGCGCACGCGCCGACAGCGGCTCCAGGTCGGACACCGGTTTGGTGCTCAGCGGTGTCATGGTCATCGCCAGCCGCTGCGGACCGACCCCGATGCGCACCTCGGCGAAGTCCGCGTGCGCGGCGCGGCGTTCCCACAGCCGGTTCGTCATCGCCACCGACCACAGCCCCGACGGGTCCGGGTGCCGCCAGGCCAGCGCCGTGCGCTGCCGCTGGGCCACCGAACGCACCTGCGCCCTGGTCTGGCCCAGGTAGCGCAGGTAGTCGCGGCGCTCGCCGCGCATCCGCCTGCGGCGCTCCGCACCGCCGCGGCCGGCCTGGCTGAACACCATGCCGAGCATCATCAGACCCATCATCGCGGCCATGCCGAGGCTCATCCCCATGTTCGAGCGCCCGAACATGAAGACCATCATCACCGCGCTGCCGAGCGCCATCGGCACCATGAGCAGCAGTGGGCCGAGGCCACCGCCGACGGTCTCCGGCAACACCGGCGGCTCCTGGAGCGACAGCTCGCCGCCCGGCATCTCCGGCGGTTGCTCACGCCCCTGCCTGCGGAACAACGTCGTGGTCATCGCGCTCGGCTCCTTCGGTCTGGTCCCGCCCCTACGCGGTACACGTGCGGCGGCCCGTCCGGGGGTTCACCGGAGGTCCGGGAGACCCGTGCGCCGGACGACGCGAACCTTCCGCGTGCCCGGAGCCGTGGTCGAGGCATGGCCACCAATCCGACCGCGGCGCCCCCGGCGACCGCAGTGACCGCGGGCTCCGGTGAGATGTGCAGGCTCGCCATCTGCGGGCCGACGTCCCGGGTGGAGCTCGCCGTCCCCGCCCACGTCCCGATCGCCGACCTGATGCCGACCGTGCTCGGCCACCTCGACCCGTCGCTGGCCACCAGCGGACTCGGGCACGGCGGCTGGGTGCTGCAACGCCTCGGCGAACCACCGCTGGACGAGGACCAGGGCACGGCCGCGGCCGGGCTCTACGACGGCGACCTGCTCCACCTGCGACCACGTGACGACCTGCTGCCGATGGTCGACTTCGACGACCTCGTCGACGGCGTCCACACCGGACTCTCCCGGCGCGAGGACAGGTGGCGGCCCGCGCTGACCCGCCGCACGTGCGTCGCGCTGGCGGGGGTGTGCGCGGTGCTGGCCGTGGTGGTCGCCGCCCTCGCCGGCTCCGGGACGGCGGTGGCGATCGGCGCCGGCGCGCTCGCGTGCGGGCTGCTCGGCGGTGCCGCCGCCCTGGCCCACGCGGTCGGCGACCGCACGTCCGCGGTCGTCTTCGGCGCGGTGTCCGTGGTGTCGGCGGCGGTCGCGGGCCTGGCCGTGCCGGCGGGCGCTGCGCCGCCGGGGGAGTGGACCACCGGGCCGGGCGTGCTCGCGGCGGGTGTCGCCGTCGCCGTGGCCGCCGCGGCGGTGCGAGCGGTGGCCCGCGTGGCGACGTCGGCGTTCCTCGCGGTGTCGGCGGCCGGCGCGTTGACCGCCGTGGGTGGGGCCATCGCCGCGTTCACCGACCTGGGCGGCACGGCCGCGGCGGCGATCGTGCTCACCGTGGCGCTGCCGCTGACCAAGGTCGTGCCCACGGTGGCCACCCGCATGGCGGGCCTCGCCGTGGAACCCGTGCCGACGACGACCGAGGAGTTCCAGCAGGGCCTCGACCCGCTGCCCAGCGGTGACGTGCTCGACCGTGCGGACCGCGCGGACGCCCACCTGACCGCGTTCCTGGTGGCGCTGGGAGCACTGCTGGGGGGAGGCCTGGTCGTGGTCGCCCTCGGACCCGTGTGGGACGGCGCCGCGTTCGCCGGGGTCGTGTCGGTTGTCCTGCTGCTGCACTCGCGGGAGCTCACCGGCACCTGGCACCGGCTGTCGGCGCTCGCTCCCGGAGTGGTCGGCCTGGTCGTCCTCACCGGCGTGTGGGCCGACCGGTGGGGCCCGACGGGGTGGCTATGCGTCCTCTGTGGACTGTTTCTGCTGGCGACGGCTGCGGTGGCGGGAGCGCACGTGCTGCCCGGCCGCAGGCTGGTGCCCCGCTGGGGCCGCTGGGGTGATCTGGCGCACTGGGCGTGCGCGCTTGCCGTGGTCCCGCTCTTGTTGTCGCTGACAGGCGTGTACGGCGCGCTCCGGGACGCCTTCGTCTGAACCCGCCGCGCGAAGTCGTGGCGAGGCGAACCGCCGGGGCGTGAACCCCGGCGAGACCCGGCGACGTGCCACCAGTAGACGCCCGGAAACCCGATCGGAGAGGACGGAACCCGTGTACGACAGGCGCGAGCAGGTCCAGGCGCACTCCTTCCTGGTCGGCAGGCTCGACTCGGCGGTGCTGCGCGCCGACCCGGACGCGGCCGAGCGGCCGGTGCGGCGGACCTCCACCGGGGTGCTCGGCGGCATCGCGATCGCCGTCCTGGTGGTCGCGGGCGTGCTGGTCGCGGGCCTGCTCACCGGCAAGGGCGGCGACAAGTGGCGCGAGCCGGGCGCGCTGGTCGTCGACGAGGACACCGGCAACCGGTACCTGCTGGCCGGCGGAAGGCTGCGGCCGGTGCTGAACTACGCCTCCGCGCGGTTGGCACTGGGCAAGGACCTCAAGGTCGTCAAGGTGGGCGCCGACGACCTCGCCGGCACGCCGCAGGGCGCCCCCGTCGGCATCCTCGGCGCGCCGGACTCGCTGCCCTCCGCCGGTGGCGCACCGCCGTGGACGGCCTGCGCGACCACCGCGAAGAGCGGCCCGGGGATCGCCCTGACCATCGGCCAGGCGCCGGGGGTGCGCGAGGCGCCCGCCGACCGGGCCGTGCTGGTGCGTGCCGCCGGCGAGCTGCACCTGGTGTGGCGCGACCGCAGGTTCCGCGTCACCGCCCCGTGGGCGCCCCGAGCCCTGGGCCTCGACCCGGGCACCGCGCTGGAGGTCGACGAGACGTGGATCACCGTATTCGCCGCCGGACCCGACCTCGGCGCGCCGAAGCTGCGGCGGGGTGGCGCGGGACCCGTCGTCGGCGGCCGGCCCACGACCTCGGGGCAGCTCGTGTCCGTGCCGGACGCCGTGGGCGCGGCGGACTTCGTGGTCGCGCCGACCGGCCTGGTGCCGGTCACCGCCACGGTGGCCGCCCTGGTCGCCGCCGACCCGGACGCCGAACGCCTGCCGGTGCTGGAGATCACGCCTGCCCAGCTGGCCGGTCAGGCGGTGCTGCCCGCGCCGTCGTGGCAGGCCGAACTGCCGCCCGAACCACCGTCACCGGTGGCGCTCGACGGCGATTCCGCGTGCGCGCGGTGGGCGGGCGACACCGCGACCCTGGTCGTCGCACCGCCTCCGGCGGGCCCCGCTCGCACCGCCGGCCAACCCGGCGTGACCCGGGACGGCCGGACCGCCGACCGGGTCGAGATCACGCCCGGCTCGGGCCTGCTCGCCCGCACCCGCGCCGCGCCGGGCGTGCCCGGCGTCGGCGTCCACCTGATCACCGAATCCGGTGCCAAGTACCCCGTGGCGAGCGCGGACGCCGCCGCGGCCCTGGGCCTGCCGGTCGACTCGGCGACGACGGTCCCCGCGGACCTGCTCGCGCTGCTGCCGACCGGGCCCGTGCTCGACCGCATCTCCTGACCCGTCACCCGATCCGAGGAGAAGACCGTGTCCCGCTACGCATACGACGACGCGACCCTGCTGTCCATCATCAACGCCACCCGGACCGCGGTGGACAACATGACCACCGTCAACTCGCGGGTGCTCGGCATCGCGGGGCAGCTCCCGAGCGTGAACAACTCCACGTCCGGCATGAAGCTGTCGATGGCGCTGTCCGACTGGAACAGCAACTTCGGCCGCGTGGTCACCAACCTGAACCTGCTCAACGAGAAGGCCAACGGCCTGTTGCAGGCCAACCGCGCCACCGACAACGAGGCCGACAGCGGCGCGAACGCCGCCGGCTGATCCGCCCGACCCGCGAACCCCACCACCGGAAGGACCGACCATGACCGCGTTCGACATCGACAACAACGGCTACCTCGAACTCAACGAGCAACTCCTGATGCACGTCAAATCGGTCGGCGAGATCCTGGACGGCCTCAACACCGTGCTGAAGGGCATCACCACCGCCACGGACGGCAAGGCCACGCCCCTGTGGCTCGACCTCCAGACCCAGTGGAGCACCGCCTACCAGCAGATGGCGGAGAAGCTCAACATCAACACCCTGTCCTCGATCAACGTGCACGAGATCTTCGGCAACGGCGACAACCGCGGCGCGCGGATCATGCTCAGCTGAACGCCCGCGGCGTCGGGGTCCACTGTGGAGCGATCAGTGGACCCCGACGCGCCCCGCGCGCCCCGATCGATCCCGGAGGAGGACGGCGATGACCGACAAGATCACGTTCGACGAAGCCATGTACGACAAGCTGATCGCGGTGCTCGACGAGCTGGAGCAGGGCCTGCTGCACAAGGCCACGAGCTCCGGCCCGGTGCCGCTCAACAGCGACTTCACGGTCGTCCCCGGCTCGCCCGAGTGGAAGCCCGCCCTCGACCTGCTCAACAAGGGCAAGGAGTTCGGCGGCTCGGTGGAGGAGAAGACCGAGTCGCTCCGCCAGGCCCTGGTGAAGTTCCGCAACGCCCTGAAAGCGGCGAAGGGCGTCTTCAAGGACACCGACGACCTCGCCGACTACGACATCAGCAGCTTCATCGCCGAGTACCCGGACTTCCAGCTCGGCAGCATCGGCGGTCCGGGCGCGGGCGGGTCCGGAGGCGGCCCCGGGAATGGGCCGGAGGGCAACCCCGGCCACGGCGACGAGAAGTAGCAGCGGAACCGGAAGGAGAACACCATGGCGCCGCCGACCGCTCCACCGAGTGGGGACTACGCCCGCGCGACGTTCGAGCAGATCCTTCACGCCGTCACCGGGTACGGCGCCGACCTGCACGGTTTGGCGGACATCTCGGGAGCGGCGGGGAACGACGGCTGGTTCCAGTTCGCCCAGGACTTCTCCACCGCGAACATGTCCTACCGGGCCTGGGACGTCCACTACTTCGGCGTCAACTACAACCAGGCCGCGTTCCGGAACTGGGTCGCGGCGGTCACCGAGATCGAGCAGGTGGCGCAGCAACTCGCCGCCGGCAGGCTGGGCATGATGGACGTCCCCCGCCTGTGGGACGCCAAGCGCGCCGTCGACACGTACGTGTCGTGGCTCGACGGCGGACTGGAGACGACCAAGGCCTGGGCGTCCCGCATGGACACCGACGACTCCGCGTTCAAGGGCAAGGCCGCGTTCGCGATCAAGGTCAACCTGGAGGCGCTGGCGTTCACGTTCAACGACCTCCGCGACCAGATCATGGAGGACCGCAAGCCCGCCACGCCCACCGCGCTCGGCGACAGCGCGGAGGCGTTGGGGCGGTTCGGCCAGGCGATGGCGTACGTGTGGTGGGAGTCGAACACGTTCCTGTTCAACGCCGCCCACGACGCCGCGACCGCGATCAGCAGCAGCGTCATGGACCACCTGCGCAACTCCGGCCTGTTCGTCAGGTACAAGGACGCCGAGTACAGCGACCAGCGCTACTACGTGCTCGACGACTTCGGCAGCCGGGCCGACGCCGAGCAGTACATCAGGGAGACCATGTCCCGGTACTTCTCGACCAGCGCCGGCCAGACGCCCCTGCCGCCGGGGTTCCCGCAGCTGGTGGGCGACATCTCGACCAAGGGCTTCTGGGACTCCGTCAACGCCGCCATCAGCACCTACTTGCGCAACGAGCTGGCGAAGCTGGACACCAAGGCGCGGGAGGAGTTCGCCCGGCTCACCGAGGTCCACAACCGCGCCACCCGGTCGCTCGGCGACCTGAAGACCACGCCACCCCCGACCGTCGGCAGCAAGCCGCCGAGCTTCGGCGGCGGTGGCGGTGGTGGTGGTGGCGGTAATGGGCCGAGCTTGGACGACATCCTCGGCAACGGCAACGGCAACGGCAACGGAGGTGACGGCGACGGGAAGGGCGAAGGGCGAGGCGAGGGCCAGAACGAGCAGAAGTTCACGATCGAGTACGAAGGTCCGCCCGACCCGAAGGACCCGGAAGGACCGCCCAACCCCGAGGGCGCCAACGAGGAGCTGAGGAACGCCTTCTTCAAGACCGAGGGCGACGGCACTGGCTCCGGCAGCGGCTTCGGTGGTCCTGGCGGCGGCTCAGGCGGCAGCGGCAACGGCTTCAGCGGTCTGGGCGACGGCTTCGGTGAGGGTTTCGGCGGTTCGGGTTCCGGCGGTCTGGGTTCCGGCGGTCTGGGCTCCGGCAACGGCCAGAACTTCCTCGGCGGCAACGGCGGCCTCGGCAACGGCGGACTCGGCGACGGCCTGAACGGTCTGGACGGTCCCGGTGGTCACGGCGATCAGGGCGGTCAGGGTGGCCAGGGCAGCGGGATTGGGGCCATGCCGCTGCTGCCGGCCTTCCGGCTCGGCAACCCGGGGAACCCGGGGAACCCGCAGGACGAGGAGCGCAGGAAGTCCGGCAACGGGAATGGCGCGTTCGACGACCTCGATCTGCCCGGCAACGGCAACGGCATCGGAATGGGGAACGGCAACGGCATCGGGAACCCGCTGCCGGGCCTGGACGACATCGACGGCTGGTCGCCGACGCCCACCCCGGACAAGGCCCCGCTGCCCGACAATCCGCTGCCCGACCTGGGCTCCGACGGCGGGATGCGGTTCGGCCCCGGCCTCGGTCCCGGGCAGCCTCCCACCGGCTCGCTGCTGGACGCCCCGCTGGTCGAGGCCCCGCGCCTGCCCGACGACGACCGGGACGGCGCCGGCGCGGGCACGTTCGCCAGTGCGGGCCTGGAGGGCTTCAGCCCGCCGCGCTCCGGGCTGGACGGCTTCGGCTCGGGCACCGGCACGGGACAGGCCGGTGTCGACGTTCCCGGCTCGGGCAAGGACGGCTTCGGCGGTCCCGGTCCAGGCTCGGGGCAGACCGGTTTCCTCGCCGGCTCGCCGGAGGGGCACACCGATCCGTTCGGCCGCGACAGCGGCGGCCTCACGAGTCAGGCGAACCCTTCGGGCACCGGCAGCCGTGATGACAGCAGAGGGGGCATGCCGTTCATGCCGCCGATGATGGGCGGCATGGGTGGCCTCCAGGGCAACCAGCAGCAACAACAGGAACGCGAGCGCCAGACCTGGTTGTCCGAGGACGAGAAGGTCTGGGGCACCGACACCGGTGTCGGCCTCGGCGTGATCGGCAGGCCCGACGCCGAGGACGTCGAAGCGGACGAGGTGCTCGTCCCCACCCACGTCCACGTCCGCTCCGCCGCACCGCGGGACCGGGCGACCGGTGCCGGTCAGGGCCGTACCGCGGACAGCACCACGAGCTGAGGAGGAGGAGCGGATGTCGATCCCGCTGCACAACGAGATGACGGCGGCCCTCGCGGACCTGCGGGAGCAGCAGGGCCGCATCGCGGAGGCGCTGACCAGGCTGAACTCCGCCGAAACCACCGTGACCAGCGACGACCGGCTCATCCAGGCGACCGTCGACGGCCGGGGCAGGCTCACCGGCCTGAAGTTCTCCGGCCGGCGTTGGCGCGACCTCGCCCCGCACGAGTTGGCGGCCCGGCTCGTCGAGGTGGTCGACCGCGCCCAGGACAAGGCGGCGGAGCAGACAACGAGCCTGATGTCCGGGCTGGTGCCCGCCGGGTTGGACCCCGAGCGGCTGGTGGGTGGCGGGCTCGACCTCGACGGCCTGTTCGAAGCGGCGATCGAGGACGTCACGGCGGGCAGGTGGGCGCGGTGAACGACCGGATCACCGTGGACGTCGACGCGCTGCGGCGCGGCGGGGTGGACGTCGAGGCGACGGCCCGGCTGGCGATCGCGATCTGCAACGACCTCATCGGCTCCACCCTCGCGTACGGCAACGCGGGTGGCACCGGCGAGATGGGGGAGATGTTCGACAAGAACTACGTCCCCACCGCCGAGCGGGCGGTGAAGTTCCTCGGCCTGCTCAACGAGACCCTCGGCGGTGCGAGCGACCGGACCGTCGAGACGTCCCGCTCCTTCGAGGACGCAGTCGGCGACGCCAACACCGTTACCGGCAAGATCTAGGAGTGCCCTGATGGCCCTGATGGTGCCCGACGAGGTGCGCACGCTGTTCCAGGTCCTCACCGGCGAGGAGTGGCCCGACGCCAACGAGGACCACCTGCGCGCGCTCGCCGATGCCTGGGACACGGCCGCGGGACGGCTCAGCGGGGAACTCGCCCCGCGGGTGCAGCACGCCGTCGTGACCATCAGGACCACTTTCCACGGTCAGGCCGAGCAGGCCTTCGCCGCCCGGATGGCGCCTTTCGTGGAGGGGCAGAACAACCACCTGGCCAACGCGGACCGCCAGTTCCGCATGATGGCCAAGTTCCTGCGCAAGCTCGCCCTGGACGTCGAGTACGTCAAGCTCGTCTCGATCATCACCCTGGTGACGCTCATCGCCGAGATCGCCTGGGCCACCTCGATGGCGTTCTGGACCGGCGGCGCGAGCATGGCCTGGCTGGCCGCGCGGGTGTCCATCGTGCGGTCCATGCTCAGGCACCTGCTCGGTCGCCTGTTCCTGCGCCTGATGCAGGCGGCGGCGTTCGGCGTCGCGTTCCAGCTCGTCATCGACGTGCTGGCGCAGGGCATCCAGTTCGGCACGGGCAGCCGCAAGGAGTGGGACACCGACAAGACCGGGAACTCCGCGGGCGTCGGCGCCCTGGGCGGCGCGATCTCGCCGTTCCTGTCCGGTGTGGGCAAGGGCCTGGCGAACGGGACCAGGGGCGGCCTCGACAACTGGCTCGGCAAGGTCGAGAAGGGCCGTGACTGGCACAAGGACCTGCCCGAGGCCATCGTCGACATCGGCGTGGAGGGTCTCCAGGAGACGCTGACCGAGGCCCTCTACAAGTACATCACCGAGGGCGAGTTCGAGCTGAACCCGTACTCGACGACGTCCGGCATGGTCTCCGGCGCCGGCAACGTGATCGGCAACGAGATCGGCCTCGGGCTCGGCGGCGGCAACGGCCCCGGTCCGAACACCACCCCGCCGCCGGTGGACGTCGTCCCGGAGAGCACCGGCAAGGAGAGCACCGGCGAGGAGACCGCGGGCAACGACACGCCGGCGGGCGACGGCGGTCCGCTGCCGGGGACGACGGACCTGATCGGCGGCCCGTCCACGGGTAGCAGTGGACCGGGTCCGGTGCCACCGCGCCCGGACGGCACGCACGGCGGCGACGGGCCGGACGACCCGCCCTCGAACGACGACCGCCGGGACGTCGACACCGAACCGGCCGGCGACGGCCAGGTCGGTGTGGACCAGGTCGCTGTGGACCAGGTCGGTGTGGACCTCGGCAACGACAACCCGTACTCGACAGACCACCGTGATCCCTCCGCGCCCCCGACGCCGGACAGGGTGGAGGGCAACGACGACGTCCCGCCCGCCGACTCCACGCCTCCGAGGGCCGGGGACACGCCGGTTCCCGTGCCGGTGCCTGTCGTGGGAACTCCCACCCCGCAGCCGCCTGGCCCCGACCCGACGTCCCTGGCCGGCGAGGGCGGACCACGAGGAGGGAACCAGCCTCCCGCACCGACCTCGCGTCCCGGCACGGACACGCCGGCCAACCGGCAGGGCGCGCCCGCCACCACGTCGCCCGCCACCACGTCGCCCGTCGACGACCCGGCCGCCCAGGTGCCGACGACCACAGCCCCGACCTCGGCCGAGGTGGGTGTCCCCGCGCCTTCGGCCACGCCGCCCGCTGGCGAGGTGGGCGTTCCCGTGCCTCCGGCAACGCCGCCCGCTGATGAGGCCGGTTCTCCGGTGCCTGCGGTCACGCCGTCGGCCGGTGAGGTGGGTGCTCCGGTGCCTACGGCCACACCGTCCACTGGCGAAGCGGGTGCTCCGCCACCTACGGCTACCCCGCCCGCGGAGGGCTCGGCACCCACACCTGCACCCGTTCCCGGACCGGGACCGCAGTCGGTTGAGCCAGCCGTCACCCAGCCCGCGTCGGATCAGGCGCTCCCCGCGCCCGCAGCGGAGGACGCGTCGGTCCCGGCATCACCGGACCAGCCGGTTCGCCAACAGCCCGAGCCGAGCACCGATCAGGGCGACGACCAGGTGTCGACCACCTCGAACTCCCGCGTCGACCAGAGCACGCCGGAACCCGGCGCTCCGGCTGTCGTCGCGACTCCCGGCACCACCGGAACTCAACAGCCCGCCCCGACGCCCACCACGCTTCCCGCTGCGACGGCGGTCGCGCCCCCGACGGCTGAGCAGGGCGGTTCGGCGCGCTCCGACGGCAAGCCCGCCTCCGTCCCCCGCACCGCCGACACCTCGCAGCCGTCGACTTCGCAGCCGTCGACCTCGCAGCCGTCGACCTCGTCCCGGAATCCCGGCGCCACCGCCCGACCCGCCGAAACCCCGCGAGTACCCCGCACGTCCCGCGGCACCACCGACCGGGCACCCCTGCCGACCACCAGTTCCCGAACCTCCGTTCCCGCGGTAACCCCAGCCACCCCCGTTTCGGCGATCCCCGTCCTCTCGGCTCCCGCCCCCGCGAGCGCCGGCCCCGAGCGCACTCCCGCTCCGCCGAGTCCGACCCCGTCGACGGCACAGCTCACGCCGCCCGTCCCGGCACTCGACCCCGAGCGCGGCCCACGTCCCCCCGACCAGCCGGAGCCCGCGCCGCACGTGCCCGTCGGGCGACAGCAGCGGGACATCCCGATGATCGTCGTCACCCCGCCCGTCGACGACGTGCTGCCGTCGCTCGCGCTGCCGTCCTACGTCCAGCAGAGCCAGGCGCTGGGCACGGTCGCCGCGGTCGACCTGCGCGGTGTGGAGCGGGTCACCGCGGCGGTGGCCGAACTGCTGTCCCGGCACGCGAGTGGCACGCCCAAGGGCGTGATGGAGATCGGCGCGGTGCTGGAAACCGACTTCGAGTCGTTCCTGGGTGAAGGCCGCCCGTTCCAGGTGCGGGTCGGCCCGCACTGGTTCGACGTCAAGGTCAAGGCCACCATGAAGCCGCCGGTCGACGTGGACGAGGCGTCGTCCACGCCCGCGGAGACGACCAAGGTCGACATGTGGCTGAACTCGGGTACGACGACGAGCACGACGAAGAACCTGAGCACCGGCAACGACATCGGCATCGGCGCCACGGCGTCGCAGGGCGTCGGCGCGTACGGCTCCCTGGGCGTCAAGGCGCCCCTCGCGACCCCCGTCACCACCACCACGACCTCGACGGCCGCGGTCGACCAGCGGATCATCCGCGCGGGGGAGAAGTCCACGATCGTCCAACTCCCCGTGCAGTACTCGGTGGCGCTGATCGACCACCGGGGCGTCCCGGTGGACGGCACGACCGTGAGGAGCGACGACGCCGGCGAGGTGGACGTGGTCGTGCAGTTCGCCGACGACCTGCTGAACCTGAACCGCGAGCACGGGCAGGGCAGGGCCACTCCCGACGACCCCGAGTGGGGCGTCAAGCTGGAGCACCCCGTGCCCGAGGCGGTCACCATGACCGGCGCGGACAAGCTGTTCGAGGACGTCTCGGCGCGACTCCACCCGTCGATCACCAAGCTCGGCGCGGAGGGCCGCTCGACGCTGCGCGACTTCCTCAGCCCGACGAGCATCCGCGGCAACCTCGGCCCCATGCTCAACGGCTGGGTGACCTCGCCGAACCTGCTCAGCCCACACGGCAGCCGCGCGAGCGCCGTGAAGATCAAGGCCACGCTGATCGACGCGGAACTGCTCGGCACGCACGACTCGGCGCAACTGCGCCTGCACGAGTCCACCGCGATGGGCAGCACCGTCACCACCTCCACCAGCAGCGGCGTCGACGTCAACGCGGCGGTGGGCGGCGGTGTCGGCGCACCAGCCGCCACGGTCGGGTCCGCGGGCCTCGTGGGCGGCATCTCGGCGCGGACGGCCGAGTCGTCGACGTCGGGCACCGCCACGACCAACCGCACGGGCATCCAGATCAAGGGTGCCACCGGCCTGTACCGGGTCAACGCCGACGTCGAGATCCGCACGCCCCACGGGCCCGACCTGAAGGTCCCCGCGACCACGTACCTGAGGATCGGTCTGCCCGAGGCCGCCGCGCAGGGCCTGCCGGTGCCGGAGGGCACGCCGAAGGGGATCGCGAAGCCGACCGCCGAGCCGCGCTTCGAGCCGCCGTACCTGGCGAGCGGCCTGGCCGTCGGCAACGCCAAGGTCGGCGAGTTCACGCCCGTCAACCACGTCCAGGCCCAGGTGGAGTCCCTGCTGGCCGGCTTGGACGGGTTCGAGGACTTCCTGCCGCAGTGGAACGGGACCGACGGCGTCCGCGGCTCCACCGGCTGGAACGGCCACGACTTCGCCGTGCAGATGTCCAACCAGCGCCTGCTGGACACGGAGCTGTCGCCGACCGCGCTGCGGTCCCAGATGGACAGCCTGCTCGGCGCGGGTGTGCAGGTCCGGCTCAAGCGCAGGGGCCACTTCACCAACGACTACGTCAACATCACGGTCAAGGCGAAGCTCGGACCGGGCAGCCACCTGGGGCAGGCGGACGCGCGCAACGTGCGCGGCTCGTCCTCGGCGGGCCCACGGCTCGACAGCTCCACCGCCACGACGAAGGGCTGGAGCGCCGGCGTCGAGGCGCGGGCGGGCGCGACCAAGCCCGCCGGGGCCTCGGTGTTCTCGCCGATCGCCGGCGGCGGGGTGAAGTACTCCTCCAGCACCTCGGTCAAGACCGCCGCCGGGCCGACGGTGAACAGCACGTGGCTCAACACCGGCAGCCCCGACGCCCAGGTGTTCGAGCACCACGTGGAGTTCCAGGTCGACGTCACGGTGTTCAGCCGCACCAGGACCCAGGGCCGGTTGGTCACGCCCGCGACACCGGTCACCGAGGTGCCGCCCAGCCGCACGGTGGCCCGCACGGTGGACCTGTCGGGAAACCTCGACCCGGCCGACCCGGACACCCCGAGGATCCTGCCGCTGATCCGGGGCAGGATCCACTTGTGGTTGTCCGACGGGTCGACGCTGAAGGTCGCGCCCCCGGCGCTCGACCCCGACGACCACCGGACCACCCCGCTGCCGAAGGACACGCGGATCAGCGACCTGCTCAACCCCGCCGCCCCCAGGCCGCCCCAGCCGGAGTGGCTGCACGTCGAGGCGGTCGTGCACAGCCGGGAGCTGCGCGACGAGGCCATCGCGCTCCTCGACCAGGTCTCCGGCGGCGACCGGGCGCTGACCCTGCCGGGCACCGAGTCCCGCAACCGGATCGACCGGCTGTTCAGCCCCGAGGGCCTGAAGGCGAACCTCCGCCGGCTGGTCGAGACCGGCGTCGAGCAGAACGCCCTGAAGTACAGCCGCCGGATGACCGACCGGAGCGGCGCGATCGGCGTGACCGCCAGGCTCGGCAACCCGGCCGTGGTGTCGATCTCCGACAACACCGGCACGGAGCACGCCGACACCGGCGGGTTCAAGGCGGGTGGGTCGACCACGAGGACCAAGTCGGTCGAGCTGTCCGGCAACGTCGGCATGTCGGCCAAGCCGGGGGCCACGACGGCGAGGTCCAACGGCAGCCTCACCGCCGCCGCCCGCTGGGTGCCCTGGCTCAGGAGCACCTCCGAGGTGGCGGAGGTCGGCGGTGGCGTCGACCGCAACCTGGTGACGCCGCCCAGCGACCGCACGGTGCTGGTGCGGATGGACGTGACGTACGACATCGTGGCCGAGAGCCGCAGCGGCAACGTCGCCTACCGGGGAACGCCCTACGCGCTGGGCCGGTCGCTCACCCAGCCGGGTGCGGTGTACCTGCGGCTGAGCGAGGACGCCGCCCGCGGCCTGAACCTGCTGCGCGACGTCCCGCCGCAGCAGCCGCGGTCCTTCGGCCGGCTCTCCGGACCCAAGCGGCTCGACCCGCGCGGCGGTCCGAGCGCGTTGGGGCTGAGCCTCGTCCACGAGGTGCCGGACCTGTCGTCAGTGGTGTCCGACCTGGCCGAGCAGCTCGGCGAGAACACCAAGAGCCTCCTCAAGGACAAGCTCCTCCCCGACTCGGTCCTCGACGACTCGATGGACAACCTCCGCCGCCTGGTCGACTTCACGTCGTCCACCAGCGTGAAGTCCCTGATCGACAGCGCGCTGGACGGCGGTGTGCCGCTGCTGCTGCACCAGCCCGGCGCGGTGATGGGCAAGGACACCTACCAGGTGACGCTCAAGGCGTACGCCGGGCCGCCGAAGTTCGACCGGGTCGTCAACGACGGCCGGGACATCGAGCACACGATCCTCGGCGCGAAGCGGACGGCCACCGGCAAGGGCAGGGGCACGGCGTGGGGCGCGGGCCTGCGCACCGGCGGTGCGGGAGTCGCGAACCCGTCGGGCCCGACGTCGGAGCCCGTGACGGGTTCGGCGGGCGCGGGCGCCGGCGCGACGATGGGGCGCGCGCGGGGCAGCACCATCACCAAGTCCGCCACCGGGCAGGCGAACAACCTGCGCGCGGGCGGCAGCCCCGCCGCCAGGTTCGACGTCCCGATCCGCTTCGAGCTGGTGGTGGAACGCGGGGACCAGGTCCTCGGCCGGGCCCGCGGCAACCCGGAGAACCTGGGCGTGCGGATCCACGCGGACAGCGTGCGGGTGAACCCGGAGCCCCGGCCCGGCTACGGCTCGACGGTCGAGAACAAGCCCGCGACCGCCGGGCGGCCCGACGAGGTCAAGGCGTGGCAGCAGTCGGGCGACCCCGTCACCCCGCCGTCCACCGCGTCCGTCGAAGCCCTGGTCGGCGCGGCAGACGTGCGCCGTGCGGCGATCGAGGCGCTGCGCAGGGCCGGCGCGGGCGCGGGCATCACCGGCAAGGGCACCGGCTCGCTCAACGCACTGCTGTCCGCGCTCAGCTCCGAGAACCTCCAGCCGAACCTGCCCGACATGACCGCGGCGGCGCTGGACGTGCCCGGCCTGCACGAGGCGAGCGTCCTCCCGTCGCAGCACGCGAAGCTGAAGGTGCACGCGAAGTTCGCCAACCCGAGGCTGGACTCGCTCAGCGACACCGTGAACCTGGAGGCGCCGAAGAGCACCGTCCTCGCCACCACCCACGACGTGCAGCACGCGGAGACCGCCGACTTCTCGGTCGCCGTCGTGTCGGGTGGCATGCGCAAGCAGGAGAACCACGCCGACGGCAGCCCGGACCCGGTGCGCACCCCCACCTTCTCGACCACCGGCATCGAGGCCAGACACATCGGGCAGGACGCCGAGTCGCAGTCGTCCGGCCCCACCGCCAACGTGCTGCGCAACCTCAAGCCGCAGGGCCGCACCGGCCTGGTCGAGGTCGACGTCGAGTACCGCTTCGTCGCCGACCTCGGTGGTAGGACCAGCGTCAACGACCTGGTCGTCAAGGGCTCCGCCGACCTGAGGATGCCGCTGTCGGACCTGGAGAACGTGCTCGGGCGGAAGATCGGGGGCGAGCTGTCGGCCGCGCAGGACGCCGTGCGCGACACGGCGAAGTCGTGGCGGTCGGCCGAGGTGGCGGTGGACAACGCCCGGCACGCCTTGCAGGACCTCGCGCAGGAGCTCGCGGCGGACGTCGCCAAGGCGGAGGCCGACGTGACGGCCGGCCGGTCCAACGTGGACGCGGCGACGCGGGCCGTCCGCACCGGCACCGATGCGGTCCAGAGGCTGGAGTCCGCTGCCGACGAGGCGGACAACCAGGTCGAAAGAACCTCAACGGCGGTCGAGAACCTCACGTCGGACCTGCGGAAGGCGCGCGAGATCGCCACGCGTGCCGACGAGACCCTGCGCGAGCGCGCCGAGGACGTGCCGACGCGGGCGAGGGCCGTCGACACCGCCGTTGCCGACGTCGAAGCGGCTGAAGCGCGCCTGCGCGCCAGCGAGGAGGCGCCCGGCAAGGCCGACGACGACGGGCGTGCCGCCGCGGAGGCGGCCACGGACGTCAGGCGGCGTGCGCTCGAAGTCCTGCGCGAAGACCTGAAGACGGCCGGTGAAGCGCATTCGACCGCGTTGCGCGAGGAGACCGAGGCCCGCAAGGCGGCGAAGGACGCGAACCGGGCGGTCGCGGACGCCGAGAACGCGCTCAAGGAGGCCGTGGACGAGCACACGAAGGCCCGCGAGGCCGCCGGTGCCGCGCGCGACGGCCTGAAGAAGGGTCTGGGTGCCCTGCGAGGCGCGGAGCGCGTCCACGACCACGCCGGGCGTCAGCACCGGTCGGCCCTCGACACCAGGCAGTCCCTGCGCGACCGGATCACCGCCGCCGAACAGGACCTCGCCACCGCCCGTGCCGCGGCGGACGAGCAGCAGTCCAGGTGGTGGGAGGCCAAGGCCGAGGTCGAGCGGCGCATCGCCGAGTTCAACGCCGGGTCCGACGCCGGGTCCGACGCCGACCAGACCGCACCGGCCACACCCGACACCGCGCCCGCACACTCCTCCGAGCCCCGCCAGGACGATCAGGCCACCGACCCGTCCACCACCCGCCCTGCCGCCCCGGACCCTGCCGCCCCGGACCCGGCTGCCGCCGACCCGGCTCAGAACGACTCGGCGGAGAGCGGTGCCTGGACCCAGGAACGTCTGCGCGACGAGGCTTGGCAGGCCCGGACCGTGATGGCGCTGCTGGACGACCGCTCGCGGGAGGACCACCGGCGGCGCGCCCGGAACATCATCCTGTTCACGCACGACTTCACCGGTCGGTCCGACGAGCCGCAGGCCCTGGTGGAGGACGTGCTGGCCGTGCTCGCGTTCGACCTGATGGACGCCGACCAGGACGGCGACAACACCCGCACGACGCAGCTCTCCCGTGACATCGCGGCAGGCATCGGCACGACCCGGACGACGCCAGTGCTGCGCGGGGGCAGCGGCTTCGACCCCGCCGGGAATCCCGACAACGCCCGCCGGAACCCGGAACAATTGCCCACCGGAGACCGCGACGGCCAGGGGCCGGCCCGGAACACGCCCGACCGGACGTCCCCCGCAGCCGACGCGGACCAACCGCAGCCACGCCCGCACCGTCGTCCGGGAGCCGGCAGGCCGCAGGCCGTCCAGATCGACACGCTCACCGACCTGAGGGCACTCGCCGGCCACGACGCGTCGGCCGACGCCGACACGATCGCCGCCTACGCCGAACTCCTGGGCCTCGCGGACTCGCCGCGCTCCGAGCACCCGGCGGACACCGTCCGCAGCGACCTCGACATCGCGATCGCGGGGAACGCCGACTACGTCGTCACGGTCGACCCGGAGACGGGGGTCGCGCGGACCGCCGACATGGAGAACGAGTCGCTGCGCGCGCACAGCGAGTCCGACTCGCGCTCCGTGTCCAGCGCGGGCGTCGACTCCGTCCCCGGCGTCGACGCCGCGCGCCCGGTCGTCGTGGACGGCAACCTGTCGTCCTCCAACGCGCCGATCGTGACGCTGGACTACACCGTGGTGACCGACGGAGTGGTGCCGCCGTTCACGCGGCACGCGGAGGCCACCACGCTCACCACCCGCACCGGCTTCCCCGCCGTGCTGCCGGTGGTGGAGCGGACACCGGTGGACAAGCCGGTGATGGTGTTCTCGTCGGACGGCACGCTCGCCGTGCCGCAGCGGACCGAGGAGGGGCACTTCAAGGAGTTCTACGCCACCGAGGACCGCGTCACCGAGGGCAACGCGCGGCTCGGCGAGGTCGGCAGCACCCTCCGGCTGGAACCCGTGCCGGGCAACAGGATCCGCTTCGACGGCAACGGCGTGGGCACCGAGCTGGTCATGGTCCGCCCGACGTTCCGCTCCCAGCCGCCCGGGGTGTGCAGCGAGTTCTCGCAGAAGATCATCGGCGGCGTGCAGAGCCAGGCCGTCCTGCGCCCGGCGGACGTGCACGCCCCGGCCGTGCTGGCCAGGATCGGCGAGGGCGGGCCGCACGTGTTCCGCGGCACGCACGAGCTGGCCGAGGTCCTGGCGAACGCGGCCGAGAACCCGCCGCCGGACGGTCTCCGCCCGGAGACGGCCGTCGACGCGATGGCGCGGCAGAACGGCGGCAGGACCAGGGAGGTGATGCCCGGTCGGGTCTACGGCACCGCGCTGAGGCCCGGCACGGAGGCCCGCGCACGGCTCGACGAGGCCGCGCGGCGACTGGGCGTCAACCAGCACGCCTGGGCCAACCCCGGCGAGGCGTACATCGCCCAGTCCATCGCCGCGGCGAAGCCGAGCACCCGGGTCGAGCCGACGCCCGACTACAGCCTGAACTTCGCCCGGCCCGTACCCGGTTCGGACGCGGGCGAGGCGTTGACGCGGGTGTGGGGCTACCACTTCGGCTCGGTCGTGATGGACAGCGCGGACGGCAAGTCGCAGCTCACCCTGGAGGTCGTCCGCCAAGGCGCCGCGCGCAAGTACGTCCTCGACCGGGCGATCGGCGACAACCTCAGGCGGCACGGGAACGAGCTGCGGAAGATCCAGGACGAACTCCGCGCCGACCCGGACGCGAGCGACGCGCGGAAGAACCTCGTGCAGGCGCTCATCGACCTCCGCGAGGCCCGCGCGACGCTGTTCGACCCGAGGATCGACGACCCCGGCACGCGGCAGGCGGCAGAGACCGCGCGCCAGCGGAGCGAGTACATCGCCCGGCAGAGCATCACCGCGCTCGCCGGGCCGGAAAGCCTGCCACCGCTCGGGCAGATGTGGTTCATCAACCACTACAGCAAGGCGCCGGGGGAGACGTTCTTCGACAAGTGGGGCCACGTCGACACGCCGCAGTTCACGATGCAGCTCGCGAACCCGCTGGTGGCGGTGACCGTGTCGCACAACGCCACGTCCTCCGACGTCGTCTCGATGCCCGACGCGCGCGACCTGGACGTGACCGCGGTCGCCGACGGTCAGGCGGTCCCACCCGGCGAGGGCAAGCTGAGGACCCTCGCCCGCGACGCGGTCAACGCGGCGCTGTGGCGTCACCGCAACGGTCTGCCGCTGCCGGAAGTCCACCTGCACGGCCACAGCAAGTCTCTTTCGCACCCCGCTGCCAACAGCCGGCACCGCGCGGACGTCGCCGCGGCGTTCGTCCGGCGCGAGATCGACCTGATGCTGGCCGACCGGCAGCGCGACCTGCCGCCGGGCCGGTCCCCGCTGACCGGGGACCGTATCCGGGTGGTGGCGGAATCCCACGGCCGCGGCCTGGCACCCGGCGTCGACCGCGAGCAGGGCCGTCGCGGCGTGGTCGGTGAGATGGTGCTCCCGACGCCCGGCACGACCTCCGCACCGCCGAGCACGGCTCCCGCGTCGAGCACGGTGTCCGCACCGCAGGCCCCCTCAACGGAGGGGGGCGCGGACACACCGGTTCCCCCTGTCGACGCGCCGGACACGCCACGCCCCCCGGCCCGCACCCGTGACGACGCCGCACCGGGCCCCGACCCGGAGTGGTCGTTCGACGGGCCCGCAGGCACCCACCTGAGCCAGGAGCAGAACGCCCGGATCGACCTGTTGGCGGCGGAGGTCGCCGAGAC
This sequence comes from Saccharothrix isguenensis, assembly GCF_052936305.1. Lineage (NCBI taxonomy): Bacteria > Bacillati > Actinomycetota > Actinomycetes > Pseudonocardiales > Pseudonocardiaceae > Saccharothrix > Saccharothrix isguenensis. The sequence continues at coordinate 4,431,798 of NZ_CP193626.1, read as the reverse complement.
CAACGCGATGCGCGACCGCAACGGCTACGAGCCCGCCGCGGTCGAGGTGTCCGGCGCGAACGCCCGGACCGTCGCGGCCGCCCTCGACGCCAGGGGCGTCCACGCGGAGATCCGCCCGGACGGCCGCGGCACGGGCACCGACGTGCACGTGCGGTGGGACCTCCGGCGGCCCGCGGACTGGACGCCGCCGCCCGCGCACGTCGGCGACCGGATCGTGAACGAGGTGATCACTTCCGCCGAACCGCAGGGCTCTCACCCCGTCCTGGACGAGCCGAGCTGGCGGCACAGCACGGCGGCGGGTGCTCCGTCGTGGTTCGACGCCCTGCCCGACGCCGTCGACTCGACGGCGATCGAGGCTGCCCGCGACGTGCCGATCACGAGCACCGTGCGCGGCGAGAACGGCGGTCTGCTGAAGACCTCGACCATCACCGCCGGTCAGGTGGACCTGAAGGCGTGGCGCGGTCTGATCGCCTACGACCTGCGCGACTTGGACGTCGGCGGGGCGTGGGTCCGCGACTTCACCGTCAAGCTGCACCTGAACCCGGACGGCAGCGTCACCGACCGGCAGGTGGCCGACCTGCGCACCCGCACCCGGCAAGGCGTCGAGTCCCTGTTCAACCGGGGCAACCGACTGCCTCGTGGCGGGCAGTTCCACGTCACGGTGGAATTCGTCACCGACCCCGCCGACGCGCACGCGCAGATCGACGTCACCCCGTCCGGTCGCCCCAACCAGTTCACCTGGCCCACCGACAGCTCACCCGGCGCCCTGGGGCACGAGATCGGCCACTTCCTCGGTCTGCACGACGAGTACTTCGAGGTCGACGGCAGCGTCCCGGTCTTCCAGCACCAGGACGGCCAGGGCCGGGTCGTGGACGACAGCGGCCCGATGACGCACCGCCTGGACGAGCCGGACGCCTCCGTCAAACCGCGCCACCTGTGGCTGCTCGAGAACCACATGCGCGCGCTGGAGTCGTCCACGATCCAGCCCCCGTCCGCGCCGATCACACCCGGCGCCGTCCCGCCGAGCGCACCGGCCGGCACCGCTCGCGGCGACGCGCCGCGGCTCGACCCGGTGAAGACCGTCTCACCCACGTTCGTGGAGGACCTGTTCGACGCGCTCGACGACACCGTGGAGACCGCACCCCGTCCGGCGCACTTGCGGGAGACGCGGTGGGACTCGCCCCGCCCCGCCGACCCCGGCCCGCTGACGCCCGAACGCCTGCGCGACGAGTTCGGCATGCCCGAGATCAACCAGCGGCGGCTCCAGAAGCTGGCCGACCGGTTCAACGTGACCTACGACGTGCGGCCGACCAACCCCGACTCGGTCAAGTGGCTGGAGCAGGGCGCCGCGCCCAAGCCGAAGGACATCAAGGCCAAGACGATCAGCGAGCTGGACACCTACCTGGGCGCGTCCCGCGAGCACGTCGGCCTCGTGGGGTACTTCGAGCCGACGCTGCCCGACGACGTGGCCGAACTGGACCCGGGCCTGCGCGACCGGCTGGTGCAGCGCCACCGGAACCGCAGTCGAGAGTTCCGGGAACTGGCCGAGGAGTTCCGGCAGTTCGCCGCCGAGGGGCGCTACCGGGTGGACCCCACGTCCGGCACCGTGGAGATGAGCACCCCGGACGGGTACAAGCCGATCACCGGTGACCACGACGTGTTCCACATCCGCCGGCCCGATGACGGCACACCCCTCGACCTCGCCGACTACGAACTGGACGTGTGGCGGCTGACCAGGCGCAACACCGGTGTGCAGCACGGCGCGCACATGTACTGGGAACCGCAGGGCGACTTCCAGCACAAGATCTACCAGGACATCGTCGACCGCCACCGCCAGGACGCGCCCGACGCCGAACCCCTGATCCGCTTCAGCCCCGGTGAAGCGCCGACCCTGGTGTTCGCCGACCCGCCTCCCCCGGCCACCGACGTGCCCCCGGCCACCGAGGCTCCCACGACGCCGTCGCCGCACGGCCCCGACCCGGCTCCGGCCGATCCGGCCGGGAACCGCCCCTGGACCCCGGACCGGCTGAGCGACGAGGCCCGGCTGGCCCGGACGATGATGGGCCTGCTCGGCGGCCACCTGGAGGGGCACCACCGGGGGCGGGCCAGGAACATCGCCCTGTTCACGCACGACTTCACCGGCCGGCCCGACCTGCCGCGATCCGTCGTCGAGGACGTGCTGACCGTTCTCTCCTTCGACCTGATGGACGGTGACACGGCTCGCACGACGCAGCTCTCCCGCGACATCGCGGCGGGCATCGGCACCACGCGCACGGCACCCGTGCTGCGCGGTGGTGGCGAGGTCGGGCCCGAGGAACTCCGGCGAGGTCGGCGACGCCGGGCCGTCGACGCGGAATCCGAGGACGGCGCGCCGCAGGACCGGCAGGGGCCGCCGCACGAGCCCGCCCCGATCGGACGCGTCGAGCCCGTCGACGCGTGGCAGAACTGGGACTCCGACACCGACACCGACTCGGGATCCGAGGCGGAACCGGATCCGGACGGACGGCCCGTCCCGGAGCACGAGCCGCTGGTCGACTTCGTGGAACGCATGCGGCCCTTGATGGACCACATCCAGGGAGCGCCGGACAAGCAGCGGCGGAACATCGACGTCTTCGTGGTCGCGGACATCGGCTCCTTGAACCGGATGGACAACCTGCGCGGCGACGTCGGCCACGCGTGGATCACGGTCAAGCTGCCGAAGAGGGGACCCGAGGTGTCCTTCGGGTTCGGGCCGTCCACCAACGTCCGGCAGGGCGCGCTGACCCCGTTCGTGCGGGTGGAGGGCCAGATCCGCGACGAGATCCCGATGGGGAACCTGCCGCGCGGGACGAAGGTGGTCGGGCCGTACAAGACCAACGCGGAGAACCTGGTCAAGGGCTACCTGTACGCCCTGGCGGCGATGGAGCGCAAGTACAACCTGCTCCAGTACAACTGCGTCAGCTTCGCCAGGGACTTCCTCAAGGAGGTCTCCGGGATCAAGACCACCCTGCACGTCAAGCTGCCACGACGGTTGATCGACAAGCTCCCGCCCGTGCCGGCGGGTTCGTCCACCCGCTCCTCGAGCCCGTCGGACGGCGATGTGCCCACGGCCGACGAGTCGCGGTCCGCACCCGAGGACTCCGAGCCCTCGGACAGCGACAGCGACACAGCACCGTCCGAGGGCACGAACGCGGGGCGGGAGCTGTCACGGCGCGGCAGCGACAGCGAGCCGGGACCGAGGCGCTTGGTGGTGGCGAACAGGGCTTCGGACAGCGAGTCCGACAGCTCGCCGGAGTCGGAACCGCAGTCGGAAGCGGAATCGGAGTCGTCCGAGGAGGTGGGATGGCGCGGACGTGGCGGGTTGGCGGTTCGCAACGCCGATGCGGACGGGGTGGACAGCTCGTCGGAGTCCGAGCCCGGGAACGGCCGCATCCCTTCCGCCTACAGCAGTGACAGCGAATCGTCCGACGACTTCCCGTGGCGTGGTCGCGGTGAGCTGACGGTCCGCAACACCGACGCGGAATCGGACGACGGCCTCTTCGCACCGGATCACGCCGACGACGGCTCCGGCAACCAGTACCCGGAAGACGTCGCTCCGATCATGAGCGAGCTGGACGAGCTCCAGCGCACTCTCGAAGGCGGCACGGCCCCTGTGTTCGACGACCTCGGCGCGAGCCGCGTCGAGATCGACGGTTGGACCGCCGACACCGTGCGCGCCCGGGCCGAGCAGGCGTGGTCGTCGCTCCGCGAGCTCAGCGACACCGACCGCGCCATCCTCGACGAGCGCGCTACGAACGTCATCGCTCAGACGCACGACGTGCCGATGTTGTCCCGCGACGGCAGCACTCCACGGTGGAACGACGTGCTGGCGCTCGTGTCTTGGGAGTACCTGCGCGGTGGCCACGAGACCGCCGTCGACTTCTCGCAGGCGCTGGCCGGGCACTTCGACACGTTGCCGAGCGGCGGGAACCCGGGCAGCGCCGGCCGGGACGACGCCGATGTGTCCGACGCGGAGTCGGACCGCTCGGAGTCGGGCTCGGACGCGTCATCGGTGGCGGGGCTGCCGAACCGGATCGACTCCGCCGTGGTCCCCTTCACCCGGCACGCCGAGCTGACGACCGGTGCGCACGAGGTCATCCAGGACATCGGTGACAGCCTGCACCGCGAGCTGGCGGACCAGCACGCGACCGGCAGCCCGTACACCGGGGTCAGGATCACCGGGTACGGCAACTCGCGGACGCACGCCAGGCGGACCAGCCAGGCCCGTGCCGAGGCGGTGCGCGACGCCCTCGTGAACGTGCTGCGGGAGCAGAACGGCAGGCAGGCGGGCGTCCGTCCCGACCTGGAGCGGCTGAAGACCGAGGTGGTCGCCGCCGGGCGGGACCCGCAGCCGCGCAGCGCCGGCCCCACGCTCGATGACCGGCGGCGGTCGGCCATCGTGGACCTCGTCCGCCCGGAACTCCCCGCGCGGTCCGACGGACCATCCGCCGTGACCCGGTCGGACGGCGGCACCGACCTCCCGCGGGCGGCGCGGGACTTCGCGGACCGGTACGGGACAGCGCTCGGTGGCCTGGACACGCTCGCCCTGGGGTCTGACGTGCTGTCCGACCGGCTCGCCGACCTGGTGTCGATGGCCGACGGCGGCAGGCTGGAGGACCACACGTCCAGGGTGCTCGGGTCGGACGACGTGTCGAAGGCGCTCGCGCAGCTCGACCGCGACCTGCGCGCGGTGCCCGACCCGGTCGTCCGCGAACAGGTGCGGACGATGGTGAACGACGCGGTGCTGGCGGCGTCCCTGGTGCCCTCCCGGGAACGGGCGGTCCCGGACAACTCCCGCCTGCGGCTGGGTGACGTGCGGGAGCGCGTGGTCGTGCAGCCGATCACGGTCGACCGGCTGCGGCAGGTGCTGGTGGACATCTCGGTGAACCTCGACCGGGGCGTCGACCCGTTCCACGCCGACGGCTCCACCGTGGAGGGCATCAGGTTCGACCCCGCCGAGTCGACGCCGCAGCGCTTCGCGCGCCTCGGCCTGGTGGACCTGAACGCCGAGGGACGTGCCGCCGTCCAGGACGACGCGCTGTTCCAGCTGCTGCTGGACAACCCGGCCGCGCTGGTCGACTCCCTGTTCGGGGCCACCGGTCACGACGAGCAGCACTTCATGAACACGTGCGCGGCGGCTGCGGTGAACACCGTCCTGCGCGGCAAGGTTCCCACCACCGCCGGGCTGCTCGTGGTGGGCAGGGGCGTCGTCGAGCGCGTCCTGGAGGAGCTGCACTCGGCTCCGCCGGACGAGCTCGCGGCCCGCGACCGGACTTTCGGCCGCACGGTCGGGGACATGGTGCGGACGCGGATCGACGACGCGAACCGGCAGTTCGACTCGATCGAGTCGAGGGCGCGGGAGCTGGCGACCGCGAACCACAGCGATCCGTCGGCCCGCCGCGAGTGGGCGAACCTCACCAAGCAGTGGGGGCGCACCATGCAGAAGCTCGCCGCCGTGCTGGACCTGAAGAACGGCCAACCGCCGGTGCTGACCAGGAAGGTCATCCCCGGCGCGTGGGAGCTGAGCATCCCCCTGCTGCTGCCCGTGGGCCTCGACCGGCCGTCCCGCCGCGCGACGGGCATGCCGGACACGGCGGTGCTGAACGCCTCGTTCCGGTACCTCGCACCGGACCCGCGCGCCGAGTCGACCGAGCAGCGGTGGAACGATCCGCGCGTGCCGATCTCGCGGCGCCTCCTCGACCGCGACGCGGTCGACCGGTTCTGGGAGGACGTCCAGGCGGGCGCGGGCATCCTGCTCGCCGAACCGGGGCACGCGATGGCCCTGCTCGCGACCGAGGTCGACGGCGAACATCTGTTCGTGCTGAGCGATCCGGTGAAGTCGCAGTTCGACTACCTGTCCGCGGACCAGTTCGTCGAGTGGGGTCGGACGAGGGGCTTCCAGACCGGGCGCAGCGTCTTCGACAACCCGCCGGTCGTCGTGCCATCGGCACCGCGGCCGGCCGATGGCACCGTGCCGGACTTCACCACGCCCGATGTCACCGAACCTGATGCCGAAGTCGTCGGCACCGAAGTGCCGGACATCGCGGTTCCCGAGACGGGGATCTCCGACACCCGAGCGGATGCCGCGCCGTCGCCGGCCACCGAGCGCACCTACATGCCTTACCGGCCGACGCCGGGGACCGGCACCCAGCCGCCGGCGTTCACCTACCGGCCATACCGGCCCGGCGGGGACTCGTCCGCGTCCGGCCGGGAGACCGCGCCGACCTACCGGCCGTACCGACCGGGCGTCGCGACGCCCTACTCGCCGGACGCCATCGCTGGTCACCGGCACGTTCCGACGCCGGAGCGGGCCCCGACGCCGGAGCCGGCCCAGGTGGACGTCCCCGCTCCGGCAGCCGGGAACGAGAGGCGTGCCAAGCGCCGCCGCGACGAGTTCGAGGCCGAGTCCGGGCCCGTCACCCGCAGGGAGCCGCGCCGCGCGCACCCGCTGCCCCAGCGGTTGGTCCCGCCCTCGCCGCGGGAGACCGAGGCCCTGCTGGAAGCAGTCCCGCCCGGCACGCGCTTCACCGACCCGTCACGGTGGTTGAGCCTGGTCAACGGTGACCGTTCGGCCTTGGGCCGTGAGGTCAACTGCCTGGACGCCGCGCTGGCCTTCGACTCGACCTACCGGGGCAACCCCAGGGTGGCGGGCGCGGGCCCGACCGACGAGCTGGTGCCCGGCTCCGTCCGGGCCGCGTACGAGGAGACCCCGTACGCGCCGGAGTGGATCGGGCGCGGGCCGGAGGCGTTGCGGGAGGTGATCGACCGCGTGACGCGGGCCGGGCACGGCTCCGACGCCGTGGTCATCGGCTTCCCGCGCGGCTCCGTCGGCCACGTGTGGAACGTGGTCAACCACCACGGCGCGGTGTCGCTGGTCGACGCCCAGGCGGGCACCTCCCGACCCGCCACCGAGGACGCCATCGAGGGCCTGGACCGGGTGTACGCGATCCCGGTGGACGCGGACGGCGGGTTCATCGTCCACGCGCCGCTCACCGCGCCGCCGGTCGAGGAAGGGGTCGGTCCGGAGGTGGTCGCGGAGTACGAGCGGGTCGCGTCCTCGCCCGATCCGGACTGGTCGTCCTACCTGTCCTTCGTGGACGGTCACATCCACGCGTTGCGCGCCGACGTCGAACGCCTCGGGCCCGAGGGCGCGGCGACCGAGCGCGAGCGGCTGGCGCACCTGGTCCTGCACCACCGGGACGTGGACGTCCACCGCATGCGCCTGGACGTGGCGGCGGGACGGGAAGTCGTGCTGCACGACCTGTCGGCCCGGCTCGTGCCCGGCCTCGGCGGTCTGCGGCTCGTCGGCGCGGTCGTCACCGCCGAACTGGCGGCCGACCTGGCTGCCGTCCTCGGTCGGGACCTCGTCGCGCTGGTGGTCGGTTCGGACGGCGAGGAGCCGCGTGAGCTGAAGTTCCCGCCGAGAGGACGGCCGTTGCCCGTGGCCGGGTGAACTCCCCGTCCCACCCGGCGCGTGTCACTGGTGAGAGCCCGGGAAGGAGGACGCCGTGGACGACGCGATCACCGTGGCGCGGGTGGGCCACGCGCTGCTGGTGGCCACGTCCGGCGAGGACGGCGAAGCGGCCGAGTTGGCCGCCGCACTGCCGCCCGAGCGCAACCGGACGGCGGTCGTGGTCGGCAGGTCCGCCGTGGCCGCCGTGACGAGGGTCGACCCGTGGGTGGTCGCCGACCTGGACGAGCACGTGTCCGGGAGCGTGCGACTGCTCGCACCGCACCTGGCGGCGGGTGGAGCGGGAGCCGTGCCACCGGCCAGGCTGCTGGCCGACCGGCTGGGCGTCGAGGTCGTCGCGCCGGACAACGCCCTGGAGGCCCTGGCGGGCGGCAACGTGTTCGTGTCCGGCAGGAACGCGGGCTGGGTGGCGTACCGGCCGGGGTCGAGCGGTCGCCGTCGCGGTCCGCGCCACCCCGCGCCCTGGTGGCAGGAGCACTTGCCGGAGGAGCCGGACCCGTCCGTCACGCAGATCCCGCTCGGCCTCTGGGTGCGGGCGGAAGGGGTGCCCGACCGCCCCGACGACCCGCTGCGGCTCCGAGTCCCCGATCCCGAGCGGCTCGTGGTCGTCGCGGGCGCGCCGGGCGAACCCGCCCCCGAGGTGTCCGCCGTGGCGGCGCTGCTCCGCTCCCTGCCGGGAGAAGCACGGGACCGGACGGTGTTCGTGTCCTATGGCTGCGACTTGGCGCAAGCGCTGGCCGAGGAGTTGGACGCCCCGGTGCGGACCCTCCACGGCATACCCGGCCCGGACCGGCCGGTGTGCCCGGACGAGGAGGGCAGGCCGACGTGGCGGCCGTTCGCGGTGGAGAGCGTGCACCTGCCGGGCGTCGCGCCCGTCCTCGACCGCTGGGTGGCTCCCGTGCCGCCGATGACCCTCGTCGCGCCCGCCGCCTACCGGTTGGCGGAGGGCTGGCGGCTCGACGTGCTGCCGCGCGGTCTGCTGGCGCGTCCGGACGACCTCGTGCCGGACCCGGAGTGGTCGGGCCGGACCGGCCCGACCGCCGACGTGGTGGTGGCGGCGGACCGCGAGGTGCCCGGTCCGGTGGTGGAGGCGTTGGACGACCTGGTCCGTCACCTGCCCGAGGACGCCCGGGAACACCTGCGGCTGGTGCCCGTGTCGGCGTTCGCCGAGGCGGCCGTCTCGCGGTTGACCGACGTGCCGCACCCCCGGCGGGCCACCGTCGTGATCACGGCGGACGGCCGGGTCCTGCCCGCTGCCCCGATCCTCGCCGCGCGGTCGCCGATCGCGGCGGTCGAGCTGCCGTCCGGGCCGCCGGAGGTCGCGGTCCCGCCGCGCCGGGCGCCACTGGCCCGCCGCAGGTGGGCCCCCGACCGCTCGCCGGCGCCGAGGGAGGTCGTGGGCACCGATCCCGTCGTCGGCGCACCCGGGCAGGCCGAACGCGAACACCCACCTCTCCGCCGGAGGACGGGCGCACCCCGCCGGCCCCTGATCGTGCCGACGCCCGCCCAGCCGACGGTCACCGAGCCGACGGTCGCTCAGCTGACGGTCATCGAGCCGAAACCCGTGTCATCGACGGCTGTCGCATCGGCCACGCCGGGACCGATCATCTCGCAGCCCTCCACGCCGTCCGCTCCGATCTCGCCCGCTCCGACCCCACCGCCGCCCGCCGAACCGCAGCCGGTAGTCGTGCAGACGCCCGACCCGACGCCACCCGCTCCCACCTCCGCAGAACCCGGCCTGGTGGAGGCGGGTCCGACAACCGACGCGCGAACCCCACTACCCGCACCCCTGCCGACCGCGCGGGCCTCCGTGACCGCACCCCCGAGCCCGAGGCCGTCACCACAGGCCCCCGTCGACCCCGTACCGATCACCACAGCCGCACCGATCGCCGGAGCCCCGCCGATCGCCGGAGCCCCGCCGACCACCGAAGCCGCACCGACCACCGAAGCCGCACCGACCACCGAAGCCGCACCCACCACCGAAGCCGCACCGGCGCCGGTGTCCATCCCCGTCGACGCCCGCAGCACCGCCGAGCAGCGCGCCAAGGTCCGGGCGGCGCTGGGCACCCGCTACGACGTGGCCGGCCGGGCCGTCGCACGGCTGCTCGCCGAACGCCCCGGTCTGCGCACCGCCGACTCCGCCGCGCCGGCCGCCGAACTGGCCGTGGTGCGGGTCTTCGCGTTCGACCCGGCCGACGACTACGACGCGGACTTCCACACGTGCCTGGCGTCGGGCCTGCGCAGGCTGCCCACCCGGCGCGGGGTGGTGGTGCGAGCCGCGCCCGCCGACCACGGCTACCGGGTCGGCACGGCGTTGAGCCTGCGCGCACCCGTCCTCGCCGGGGCCGCACCGCTCCCGCACCGGCTGCCCGGCACCGAACTGCTCATCTGGACGACCACCGCCCGCCGCCTCGACGGACTGCTCGACGACCGCCGCGACGACGTGGTGCTCCCGGCCCACACCCGCCTGCGGGTGCTGGCCGTGGAAGGGCGGCGTGTGCTGCTCGGCGAGGACGGCACGCCCGACGAGCAGGCGCTCGCCCGGCTGCGGGCCGTGGAGGAGAGCGAGCGGACCGAGGACGTCGCGCGGTGGCGCGGCGACCTGCCGATCGCGTGACACGACAACGGAAGGAGTCCCACCGTGCCCGAACCGCGCACCGCCGACCCGCACACCCGGTTGCTGGACTTGGCGGGCCAGGTGCCCGACGGCTGGTTGGCGGTCGCCCGTGAAGCGCTGGCCGCCGGCGACCACGGCCGACTGGAGGGCCTGATCACCGCGCTCGAACGGGCGGACCCGGGTGGGGAACCGGCCGGCCGGAGCTTCCAGCCGCCCGACGACCCGTGCTCCGACACCGACCGCGCGGTGGTCGGTGTCCTCGCACCGCAGCCCGTCGCCGCGTGCTGGCGCGCGATGCGCTCCGGCACGGACCCGGTGTACCTCGTGCAGGCGCGGTCCGGAGCGGATCTGCCCGCTCTCGCCGCCCTGCTGCAAGGGGCCCTGGCCGCCCGCGGAGAGCAGTCCCCCCGCGTCGAGGTGTTCGCCCCGGACGCCGTGCTGCCCGCTTACCACCAGGCAGCCCTGCTCGCCGCCACGCTGCTGTGGAGCGCCGAACCCGCCGTCCCGGTCCGGGTCGCCCGCACCTTCGACGGGGCCGAGCCCGCCCGAGGCCCCTACTTCGGCCATACCCGCGAACTGCTCGTCGAGGCCGACGAACGGCAGCGGCTGCTCGACTTCCTCGCGGGCGGCGAGGTCGTGCTGCCGGTTGCCGACCCGCTGGACGACGTGCTGTCCCGGGCCACCGGGGCGGTTCCGGTGGACCTGCGCTCGGACGGCGACTGGGTGTGGTCCGCAGCCTCGCACTACTACCTGGATCGCCACCTCGTGTCACCCGACCCCGAACTGGTGGAGCACGCCGCGTCGAGCAGGCCCGGCCGCGCCCTGACGCACCTCGAACGGCACCGCGTGCGGGCCGCGCTGACCCCCGTCCACGAGGAGGGACCGCTGTGGCGGGCCGGGTGAACGCCGTCCGCTCGGTCCTCGGTGTCTCGCCGACCGAACCGGACTGCTTCCGCACCATCAGCGACGCGATCGCCGCGGCCGGCGACGGCGACGTGGTGTCCGTGCGCCCCGGCGTCTACGCCGAGGCCGTGGTGCTGGACCGCGAGATCACCCTGTCCGGCGCGGGCGCCGCGGGTGAGGTGCGGATCGAGTCCGCGGGTGACCCGGTGCTGCGGCTGAGCGCCGAGCGCGCCACCATCTCCGGCATCGTGCTCGCCCACAGCGGCGGCGAGGCGGCCGTGGACCTGGCCGGTGGCACGCTGCACGCCGAGGAGTGCGTGGTGACGGCGGAGTCGTCCGTCGCCGTGGCGGTGCGCGGGGGCGCGGACCTGCGCGCCAGGGACTGCCGGATCGGCAACGGCGCCGGCGCGGGTTTGCTGGTGTTCGACGGCGGCCGCGCGGAGCTGCGCGGTTGCACGCTGGCGTCCATCGCCACCACCGCCGTCGTGGCGCGGGCCGGCGGCACGCCGAGGCTGGTCGACTGCGTCATCACCGACGCGCAGGGCGCGGTGCTCGCGGCCGACCGGGCCGACGGGTTCCTGGAGGACTGCCGCGTCCACCGGATCACCGGTGCCGCGATCGTCCTGGAAGCGGACAGCAGGCTCACCCTCACCGGCACCGTAGTGTCCGATGTGGACGGTGTGGCGCTGCTGGTCGGCGCGGGCTCCGAACCGGTGCTGCGGGACTGCCGCGTGGAGCGCACGGCGGCGCAGGCGATCGTGGTGGTGCAAGGCGCGTCCGCCGTCCTGGAACGGGTCGTGGTCGACTCGCCGCGCGGCCACGCCGTGCACGTGCTGGAGAACTCCTCGATCGAGCTGGCCGACTGCGAGATCCGCGGTGCCGGGCACGACAGCGTGCTCGTGGCCGGTGGCGCCAAGGCGAAGATCACCCGCTGCGCGGTCACCGGCGGCGACGGTGCGGGCATCCTCGCGGAGGACCAGGCCGACGTCGCACTGGTCGCCACGCACATCTCGGCCACCAACGGCCCCGGCCTGCTGGCACGTGGTGGCGCGCGGCTGGCGGTGGACGGCGGTTCGGTGCGCGGCTGCGCGGGTGGCGCGCGCTGGGAGACCGACGCGTCCGGTGAACTGCTCGACTGCGACGTGGTCGACAACCTCGGGGACGGCGTCTCGGTGCTCACCTCCGCCCCGGTGCGCGTGCGCGGCTGCCGGGTCGAGCGCAACCGCGGCCGAGACCTGAGGGGAGCCGTCGAGGACGCCGAGCCGGCGCGGGACAGGGCCGTCGGGGACACCCCGGTGGTGGAGAAGGCCGGACGACGCGGTGGCGCCCTCGTGAACGAGGACCTGGACGCGCTGCTGGCGGAACTGGACGCCCTGGTCGGGCTGGCGGGCGTGAAGCGCGAGGTGGAGACCCTGGTGCGGCTGCACCAGATGGCCGAACGCCGGGCCGCCGCGGGCCTGCCGTCACCGCCGATGGGGCGGCACCTGGTCTTCGCGGGCTCTCCGGGTACCGGCAAGACGACGGTGGCCCGCCTGTACGGCCGCATCCTGGCCGCCCTGGGCGTGCTGCGCACCGGCCGGCTCGTGGAGGTCGCCCGGGCAGACCTGGTCGCGTCGGTGATCGGCGGCACGGCGCTGAAGACCACCGAGCGGTTCGAGGCGGCGCTCGGCGGTGTGCTCTTCGTGGACGAGGCGTACACGCTGGCGGCGCAGAGCGGCGGCAGTGGCCCGGACTTCGGCCGGGAGGCCATCGACACGCTGGTGAAGCTGATGGAGGACCACCGCGACGACGTCGTGGTCATCGTGGCGGGCTACACCAACGACATGCGCACGTTCCTGGCCGCCAACCCCGGTCTGTCGTCCAGGTTCTCCCGCAGCGTCGAGTTCACCGACTACTCCTCGGCCGAGCTGGTGACGATCGTCGAAGGGCTCTGCTCCGGCAACCAGTACCGGCTGGAGTTCGAGACCCGCGCCGCGCTGCACACCTACTTCACGAACCTGCCGCGCGACGCCGCCTTCGGCAACGGCCGCACCGCGCGGAAGGTGTTCGAGGAGATGATCGGCCGGCAGGCGTACCGGTTGGCGGAGGACGAGACGGCCACGGCGGTCGCGCTGACCCGCCTGATGCCCGAGGACCTGGGGCCGCTGCCCGGCGCCGCGGTCGGCGCGGGCGCGGGACGGGTGGACGAGGAGCGCGTGGAGGAGCTGCTCGGCAGGCTGCGCGGGCTGGTCGGCCTGGACGAGGTCAAGGTCGAGGTGGCGGGCATGGTGGACCTGTTGGCCTCGGCCCGGCAGCGGCAGGCCGCCGGGCTGCCCGTGCCGTCGCTGAGCAGGCACCTGATCTTCGCCGGGCCGCCCGGCACCGGCAAGACGACGGTGGCCCGCCTCTACGGCTCGCTGCTGACCGCGTTGGGCGTGCTCGCCCAGGGGCAGGTCACCGAGGTGAGCCGGGCGGACCTGGTCGGCGAGTACGTCGGCCAGACGGCCCGCCGCACCACCGAGGCGTTCGACCGCGCCCGCGGCGGGGTGCTGTTCATCGACGAGGCCTACACGCTGTCCAGCTCGGCGGGCGGCGGCCACGACTTCGGCCGGGAGGCCATCGACACGCTGGTGAAGCTGATGGAGGACCACCGGGACGAGGTGGTGGTGATCGCGGCGGGCTACGAGCGCGAGATGGAGGGGTTCCTGGCGGCGAACCCCGGTCTGTCGTCGCGGTTCTCGCACCGCGTCAGGTTCGCCGACTACACCACCGACGAGCTGGTGACCATCCTCAACCAGCACGCCAACGAAGCGGGCTACGAGTGTTCGGGGTCGACCGTCGCCGCGTTGCGCGGTCACTTCGCCGCCGCCCCGCGCGGCGAGTCGTTCGGCAACGGCCGTTACGCCCGGCAGGTCCTGGACGAGGCGGTGACCCGGCACGCCCGCCGGATGCGGCACATCCCGTCGCCCACCGTCAACGACCTGTGCCTGCTCGTGCCGGAGGACGTTCCGGCGCCGGCCGGCGCTCCGGGAGTCGGTCGGTGATCAGCCCAGCTCGTCGCACGCGGGCGCGTCGACGGCCCCGGCGACCCACCGGATTCGGGTGAACGTGGCGTCGAACGCGCCGGCGGTGCTGAGCAGGAACGCGGTGTCGACGCGGCCGATGTCGAGCCCGGTGGAGGTGAAGCAGGACACCGGAACCGTCACCGTCGACTCGCGGCCGACCGGGAGCTCGCGGAACGCCGAGGTGGTCGGCACCTCCGACGCGCACGGGAACGTGCAGTGCACCGAGAGCGAGGTGGCGTCCGCCGGCCGGCTGTGGACGACGAGGTCGAGCACGATCGCGCCACCGCCGTCGAGGAAGCGGCGCAGGTCGGCGCCGCCCTCGGTGTTCTGGAGGTAGACCTGTCCGGAGCCGCTGCCGTTCCACGTCGTGCGCAGGCCGGCCGGGGACGCGGTCGCCGACACGGCTGTGTGGGCGACCGCGCGGTCGGGTTCGACGCGCGTGCCCGCCCAGTTCTCCGGCGAGCCGACCATGCCGACGTACGGCGCGACGACGGCCTCGCCGTCGAGCAGTCGCAGGTCCGTCGGCGAGCCGGGGTCGCGGCTGGTCGAGGTCGCCGCGGAGTGCGTGGTCGCAGAAGGCTGCGTGGTCGGCGCGGGCGCGGCGGTCGGCTCGTCGTCCCCGGAGAGCGACCAGACGGTGGCCGCTGTGCCCACCACGACGGCGGTGGCCGCGGCCACCGCCGGCACCAGCCACCGCGACCGGCGGCGACCGGTCGCCGCCGCGGTCGGCGGAACAGGTGCGACGGCGGGCGAGGGTGTGGCGGCGGTCGTGGAGCGCGCGATGGCCGCCGCGCCGAGGGCGACGGTGAACTTGGGGTGCAGGCTGACCCGGATGGGGGTGCCGAAGGCCTCGGACACCATCTGGGGCACCAGGGGGATGCGCGACGACCCACCCGCGAGCAGCACCGCGGCGATGTCGTCCGGCCGCAGTCCGGCGGAGTGCACGGTGCGCTGCAACGCCTCGGTGGTCAGCGCGACCGAGGGCCGGATCATCTCGTTGAACTCGACCCGGGTGGTGGTCACGGAGCGCTTGCCGTCGGGCAGCGGCACGGTGAGGGTCACGTCCGGCTCGGTGGAGAGGGTTTCCTTGGCGCCGGTGACGAGCGCGCGGGCCGCGGCGAGCACGGTGGCGGTGTCGGGCCGGGTGGGGTCGAGCGCGGACAGCGCCTGACCGGACCGCTGGTCGACGTGGGAGAGGAGGGCTTCGTCGAAGTCGATGCCGCCGAGTCGTTCGATTCCTTCGGGTGTGCCGAGGATTTCCATGCCGGTGGTGGTGGCGCGGAGGATGGTGGCGTCGAAGGTGCCGCCGCCGAGGTCGTAGACGGCGATGGTCTCGCCGGTGCCGAGTCGTCGTTCGACGGTGTAGTGGGTGGCCGCGGCTTCGGGTTCGGTGACGATGTGCGCGCCGGGCAGACCGGCCAGGTGCGGCACCTGGTCGAAGTGCTCGCGGCGGTAGGGACCCCAGACCGCGGGGCAGGTGAGGACGATGGTGTCCGGTGGCGTGCCTTCCTGGGCGGTGGCGAGGGCGACGACGTCACGGAGCTGCGCGGCCATCAGCACCTGGGGCGAGTAGGCCGTGCCGCCGATGACGATGGGCGTCGGGTCGCCGAGCCTGCGCTTGTGCCCTCGGGACACCCGGGTCGGGTCCGACGCCCCCGCGATCTCCGCCGCGTCACCGGTCAGCAGCCGCCCTTCCGGGGTGGCGAACACGGTCGAGGGCGCGACGACGTTCCGCCCCAGGGACAGCACCCTCGTGCCGGATTCCCCGGACACGGCAGCCGCCGTGAACGTCGTACCCAGATCAACACCCAGCCCGTACCGCACGTCGAACCTCCCTGCGTGGCGTTCCACGGTGATCCTCACGCACGAGGAGGCCGGTGAGGCGGTAGGGAAATCCCTACTGCCCCTTCGGGCCGGCCACCTTGCCCCTTCTCGCGCGCGCACCCACGCTGGTGGCGTGATCGGACTGGTGCGCGGGCTGCTCGGGCGGACCCGCTGGCTTCGACCCCCGGCCTGCGAGGCCACCGCCCTGCGGCGCGAGTTCGAGCGCGCCCTGCACGACGGCCCGGCGCTGAGGGTCTCGGCGCTCGCGCTGGAGCTGGGCCTGATCGCGGTGGCGATCACCGACCCGCGGGCGCGCGGGAAGGTGGACGCGGTCCAGGGCACCGTCCGGCTCGTGCTCGACGAGCTGCGGGACGTGGGCGACGCGCTCTACCCGTCCGTGCTGACCAGCGCGGGCCTCGGACCCGCCCTGCACGCGGTCGCCGAGCGGCGCGGCCTGGCGCTCGCGCTGGAGGTCCCGCCCGACCCCATCGACGCCGCGACCGCGTCCCGCGTGTGCCTGCTGCTGACCGATCACCTGCGCACGCTGCGACCCGAGTCCGCGGTGACCGTGCGGGTGCGCGGCGGACGCCACCTGGTCCTCGTCCAGGTGGTCAGCGACCAGCGCACCGGGGGTTCTCCCCGGCGCCACTGGGCGGTGGTCCGGTGCGCGTAGCGATCGCGGAGGACGGGGCGCTGTTCCGGGAAGGGCTCGTGCTGCTGCTGGAGGCGGCGGGGCACGAGGTGGTGGGGTGCGTGGCGGACGGCGACAAGCTCTTGGCGCTGGTGGCCACCCAACCCGTGGACGTGGCCGTGCTGGACATCCGGATGCCGCCCGAGCCGGACGGCGGGCTGGTGACCGCCGAGCGCATCCGCGCCCTGCGACCGGAGGTCGGGCTGCTGCTGCTGTCGCACTACGCCGAGACGCACTACCTGATGCGGGTGCTGGAGATCGGCACCGAGAACATCGGCTACCGGCTCAAGGAGCGGGTGGCGGGAGTGCAGGTGCTCGGCGACACGCTGGCGCGCATCGCCGGCGGCGAGATCGTCATCGAGCCCGTGCTCGCCAAGCGGCTCGTGCAGGCACCGGCCGGACGGGACGGCGGCGCGCTGGCCACGCTGACCGAGCGCGAGTCGGACGTGCTGCGGCTCATGGCGGAGGGGCGGACCAACAACGCCATCGCCAAGGAGCTGTTCGTGTCGGCGAAGGCCGTGGAGAAGCACATCGCGGCGATCTTCACCAAGCTCGACCTGCCCGGTGACCCGTCCGCCCACCACCGCCGGGTGCTGGCCGTGCTCGCGTACCTGCGGGCCCGCCGGATCGACGGGTAGCCGCCGTGGCACCCCGACACCGGGCCGACCGCGCGCCGCACCGGGTGGTGGCGCGCACGCCCCACGCGCTGGTCGTCCCCGCCCTGGTCCGCAACCTGGCCGAACTGGTCGGCGGGCACGTCGCGTACTGCGAGCAGACCGGCGCGGTGATCGCGTCCTGGCCGCCGCTGCCGCCGGGCCGGGTGCTCGGCGCGGACCTCGCCGCCGTGGTCGCGCTGCCCGGTGTGTCCGGCGTCGAACCGGTGTCCGGCGGTGGCGGTGTGCTGATCGCCGCGTCCGGACTGGACGAGCGCGACCGGGCGGTGTGGCGGGAGACCGCCACCTGGCTGGGCGTGGCGGCCCGGCTGGACCGGCTCCGGGCCGACCGCGACCGCGCCGCGGGCCGGGCCGCCCACCTGTCCGCCGACCTGCGCGTGGCGCGGGCCCGGCTGGCCGAGGTGCGCGACCTGGAGCGGCGGCGGCTGGTCGGCTCGATCACCACCCTGGCCGGGCGCGGGTTCACCGACGTGCGGGCCCGGGTCGCACGGCTTGACGACGAGTTCGGCACCGGAGCCGCTGGTCCTGGGCCGGGGCAGGCGGCGGACCTCCGTGACGCGCTCGACGACCTGATCGACGCCTTCCGCACCGTCGTGCGCGGCGTGCACCCGGCGATGCTGCCCGAACACGGTCCGCGCGCGGCGCTGGAGGAGTTGGCCGCTGTCCTGCGCCGACCGGTCCGGTTCGGCGGCGACCTCGGCCGCCGGGTGGGCTGGGAGGTCGAGTCGGGCTTCTACCACGCCTGCGCCGCGGTGCTGAACCTGCTCGCGGGCCTGGATCCGGCAACCCCGGTCGGTGTCCTCTTCGGTCGGGACGGCGATGTGCTGCGGGCCGAGGTGACCGCGCCGGAGTGGCCGTGGTCCGCGGACCGGCTGCGCGCCGACCTCGCCGACGACGCGGCCCGGTTGGCGGCGCTGGGCGGGAAACTGGAGTGCGAGGTCGACAGCGGTGTCGCTGCCGTCGCGGTGCGGCTGTCCCAGCGGATCGGTCCGGCGGCAGCGCCCGCCGTGCCGGTGGCCGGTCTGGTGGACCGGGTGCGGCTCCTGGTCGAGCAGGGCTGGCAGGCGGCGGACGAGCGGGCGCCGTGGGAAGCCGTGGCCGACCGGCTCGGTCAGCCGCCGAGGCTGGTCGTGGTCGGGCCGGGTGGCGCGGACGTGGTCCGCGCCCTGCTCGACGGCGCCTCGCCGTCCGGGGACGTCCTGGACGGTGACGACGTCCGGTGGCCGTCCGCCTGGTGCAGGGCCCCGCTGCTGCGCGGCCTGGCGATCGTCCACGACCCCCGACCCGTGGACCGGACGCTGGCGGTGGAGATCACCACGGGCTGGTCGGCCGACGCGGTCCTGTGCCTGACACCGCCGGACGCGCAGTTCCGGTTGGGCCTGCGGACCGCGGGCCAGCGGGTGGACCTGGTCGAGGCGGACGTGCGCCCCGCGCTCGCGCTGCTCGCGGTGACCACGGGGGAGGAGCGGTACCACGCCCTGCGGTCGGCCGAGCCACGAGCGGTGGGCGGACTCGCCGGCGACGACCTGCGGGTGGCGGTCGCGGCCGCACGCGCCGCCGGCGGACCGGCCGACCTGGCCGCGACCCTGGTGCGGTCCAGCGGCCTGGCCGCCCTGCGCGAAGTGCTGACCCGGCGGCTGGCCGCCAGGGCCGACCTGCTCGCGGCACGCCGTGCGCTCGTGTCGGTCACCGGCCTGGCGTCGGGCCCGCTGCGGCGGGAGGTCGACCGGATCCGCGCCGAGGCGCACGAGATCGTCGAACTGGACACGCTCGACGCGGTCGAGTCCGGCCTGCCGGCACCCGCCGGGCTCCGGGCGGAGTGCGAGCGGATCTTCGGCCTGCACGGCGCCGACGCCAGGGCACGGCTCGGACTGCCCGCGGACGCCGGGGACGACGAGGTCCGGGCGGCCGCCGTCGCGGCGGCCGGGCGCTGGCGCGTGCTGGCCGAGGTCCCGGGCCGGTTCCGCTCGGTGTGCGAGGTTGCGGTGCGGACGTGCGAGGGCCTGCTCAGCGCGGCACGAGACCGGTGATGGCGGTGCCGACTCCGGACGCGGAGTCGATCCGCACCGCGCCGCCCACCGCCGCCGCGCGCGTCACCAGGTTGTGCAGTCCTCCGTGCCCCGGCACCCGGTCGAACCCCGGCCCGTCGTCGCGGGCCTCGAACCACAGCCCTTCGGCGGTGTCGCGCAACGCCACCCGGACCGACGCCCCCGGCGCGTGCTTGTGGCTGTTGTTCACCGCCTCCAGGCACACGAAGTAGACCATCGACTCCACGGCAGCCGGGTAGCGCGGCAGGTCGCCGTCCAGGTCGAGCACCACATCATCGTGCTGCGCCAGCGCGGCCCTCAGCGCCGCCGCCAACCCGTCCACGACCAGCGCGACGGGCAAGACGCCCGACGCCGTGTCGACCATCAGCTGCTCGGCGGCGTCGAGCTTGTCCGCCAGCGGCCCCAGCAGCCGCCGCGCCGTGTCGTGCGCGCCCGTGGAGATGGCGTGCTCCAGCAGCGCCACCGACATCCGCAGGGCCACCAGGTGGTGCTGCGCGCCGTCGTGCAGGTCGCGTTCCAGGCCGCGGCGCAGGAGGTCCATCTCGGCTGCCGCCCGCCACCGGCCATCGGTCAGCTCCAGGGCCGCCGCGTCCGCCTCGCGGGACAGCCGGTCGGCCTCGACGCCCAGTCTCGCGGCGGCCAGCACCGGGCCGAGCGCCGTGACCAGCTCGGGCAGCGGCCCGGTGGACGCCGGGCTCACCGCCAGCTCGCCCTGGACCTCCCCGCCGTGCTCGACGGCCGCCACCCACCAACCGCCGCCGTCGACACCCCACGCGGACCGCCGACCGTCCACGGTCAGCGCGCAGCCGACGGCGCCGACAGCGGCGCCGATCACCGGGACCAGCGCGGAGGGGGTCTGGTCGACGCGGTCGAGGTGCGCCACCAGCGCCCTGACGGCTCGTCTCTCCCGACCCCGCGCCCACACCGCCCAACCGTAACCGGGGGTCTGTCCGGCGCAGGCCCCGCGGCGGCACGTCGGCGCGGCTCGTGCAGAGGAGGTTGCCCGTTGGGGCGATGACGTCCCTTCGCGGTCCGAAGAACCGTGAAGGGCGTCTGTAGATCGGCTTCAGACGGCATGTGGTGACCGCGTCGCACACTTCGACGCAGAGCAGACCCGGATCCTCGGAGGCAGCAGTGCGCAGGGTGAAAGTGGCACTTCAAGCGGCGGACCCGCTGACCATGGCCGGTCTGGTCGGCCACCTCGAACCCTTCCCCGACATGGTGCTCCTGCCCAGGGGCGAGGGCCACTTGGCCGAGGTCGCGGTCGTGGCGGCGGACCGGCTGAGCGGGGACGTCCTGGCGGGCATGCGCCGGGCGGCGGCCGAGGTGGGGACACCGGTGGTGCTGGTCGTCACGGAACTGCAGGAGTCGGAGCTGGCGACGGCTGTCGAGTGCCGCGTGGTCGCCGTGCTGCCGAAGGTGGCGGCCACCGCAGAACGGCTCAGGCAGAGCGTGATGACGGCAGCGGCCGGCTACGGGCTCATGCCCCCCAACCTGATCGGGGCGCTGATCAAGGACGTGGAGCGGTTGCAGCGCCAGCTGATGGGGCACGTCGGCGACTCCCCGTGCAACCGGCTGACGCCGCGGGAGGTGGAAGTGCTGCGGATGATGGCCGACGGCTTCGACACGGCCGAGATCGCGGTCAAGCTGTCCTACTCCGAGCGCACCGTGAAGAGCGTCATCTACGGGGTGACTGCGCGCTTCAACCTGCGCAACAGGCCGCACGCGGTGGCGTACGCGGTCCGCTCGGGCCTCATCTGATCCACCGACGAGCTGAGGAGGACCCGTGACCGCTCGCGGGCAGACCGATCGGTCGGTGGACGTCCGGGCAAGGTGCGCGGTCCGGACGTGCACAGGCGCGTGCCGGGGTGGTCCTCGGACGTCGAGCACGTGATCGGCTCGGCAGACCTCTTCGAGAAGGAGGCCGACCATGGCCCCGCACCCGCACCTCACCGGTTCCCGCACTCCGCCGGCGCCTCCCGGGGAAGCCGTGTCCGGCTGGTGAACCGGGACCAGGACGACTTCGAGGACCACCAGGACCCGGTGTTCGCCGGCGACCTCTACCTGCGACTCGCCGTCGACGGCCGGCTGGTGCTGGAGCCCGCGGAGGCAGACCGGGTGATCGAGGGCCTGGAACGCACGCTCGACGCGATCACCGAACACCTGGAGGTGATCGACCTGCTGCGCGGCACGGCACTGGGCGACCTCCGCCGAGCCCACCCGCGGGTGGAGCGCGTCGTCGTGGACGCGGTGTTCCACGAACAGGTCACCGGAGGGCGTCTGCGACGCGCGCTGGACGAGCTGCCCAAGTACATCGAGGCGTTCCAGCGGGCCAAGCGACCCCGGACCGCCGGCGACCCCGGGCCTCGCACACCACCGTGATGCCGGGGACTTCGCCGGTGGCCGCCACCACCGTTGCGGGCCACCGGAGCCCACCCGATCCCCGGCACCGCGATGTGGGCCACGCACTCCTCCACCCGGTGGCCGTGGGGCAGCAGGCGGCTCACCCGGTTTCCCGTTCGGGCATACGTGCAAGGGGTCTTCGGGCGTTCCTCCACGCAGTGGTTGCAACCTCCCGAACCGTTGCCAATCCTTGGGTCACGCGTCCCCCGGTTGGCCCAGCCGAAGCGCTCACCCGCCGGAACGCGCACTACACCACCTCTGCGAACAGCCGTCGACATCGGCGCCTGATGGCGTTCGTGACCACCAACCCCGCCGCACGGCTCGACCGTGCCCGAAAACGGAGGACGAGGATGCGGTCAGCATGGACATCTTGGTGATCACCGGTTCCGCCGGACTGGTCGGCACCGAGGCGGTGCGGATGTTCGCGCCCCGGTTCGACCTGGTCGTCGGCTTGGACAACGGGATGCGCAGGACGTTGTTCGGTGCGGACGGGGACGTCAGCGGGAACGCGAGCGAGATGTCCGCCATCCCCCACTACCGCCACCACACGCTGGACATCCGCGACGCCGCGTCGGTCGACGCGGTGCTGCGGCTCTACGGCTCGGACGTGAAGCTGATCGTGCACACCGCGGGGCAGCCCAGCCACGACTGGGCCACCGAGCGGACGCTGGACGACTTCGCGATCAACGCCGTCGGCACGGTGAACGTGCTGGAAGCGGCTCGACGGCACTGCTTCGACGCGACGGTCGTCTACACCTCGACGAACAAGGTCTACGGCGACATCCCGAACTCGCTGCCCCTGGTGGAGCTGGACACCCGGTGGGACTTCCACCCCGACCACCCCCACCACCGGCACGGGATCGACGAGTCGATGGCCCTCGACGCCACCGACCGCACCTTCTTCGGCGTTTCCAAGCTCTCTGCGGACCTGGCCGCGCAGGAGTACGGCCGGCACCTGGGCATGAAGGTGGGCGTGTTCCGGTGCAGCTGCATCACCGGTGCCCGGCACGCCGGGGTGGAGTTGCACGGCTTCCTGTCACACCTGGTGCGCACGGCGGTCACAGGCGGCGAGTACCGGATCTTCGGCCACGGCGGCAAGCAGGTGCGGGACAACATCGACGCGCGCGACCTCGTCGAGATGTTCTGGCAGTTCCACCTCGACCCGCGTCCTGGCGCGGTCTACCACGCGGGCGGTGGACGGGAGCGCAGTTGCTCGGTGCTGGAGGCGGTCGCCAAGTGCGAGGCGTTGGTGGGCAGGGAGATCCCGGTGCGCTACCTGCCCGAGCCCCGCTTCGCCGATGTCAAGTGCTGGATCACCGACACCCGGCGGTTCCGGCAGCACTACCCGGATTGGCAGCCCAGGCACGGGCTGGACGACGTGCTCGAATCCATGCACGCCCACTGGTCCTCGGTGGACGCGCACCGCGAAGGGAAGGTCCTCACCCATGGCTAGGTACCGCGCGACGCTGAACATGGAGTACATCAAGGATGCCGCCAAGGGTTTCCAGTGGGGCGTCGAGAAAGCGGCCGAGCTGGGCTACCGGTGGGTGGAGCCGATGGTGCACACCGGGTGGGACCTGCTCAGCGAGGTGGACTTCTTCCACTCCTTCTCGATGGAGGAGGACCCGTTGCTGATGAAGGAGATCTGCGACCGGGCGGGCGTGCGCGTGTCCGGCATCAGCGGCCACAGCCCGCTGATGAAGCCGGAAGCCGCGGTGCCGAGGCTGACCAGGGCGATCGTGTTCGCCGACGCGTGCGGGGCGAAGTTCGTCAACACCGATGACATGATCAAGCCGGAGTGGATGGACGACGCGTTCGCCCACGAGATGATGCGCTACACCCTCACCAAGGCGCGCTTCGTGGCCGAACGGCACGAGGTGAACGTGTGCATCGAACCGCACGGGACCTTCAGCTGCACCTCGGAAGGGCTGTTGGCGATCGCGGACCTCGCGCCCTCGCCGTGGATCAACGTCAACTTCGACACGGGCAACTTCTACCTGGCCGCGCTGGAGGACCTGTACGAGGGACTGGACCGCGTGAAGCACCGCGTGGTCCACATGCACGCCAAGGACATCAGCGAGCAGCACAGCGCCGACGAGCGCGGCCTGGTCACCGGCACCCCGGTGGGCTGCGCGCTCGGCGAGGGCATGGTCGACTGGGAACGGGTGTTCGAGGTCCTGGAGCCCTTGGACCGCGAGATCTTCCTCAGCGTGGAGTGCGGTCGGGTCGACGAGGCCGAGCGCAGCATCGAGTTCCTGCGCGAGACCCTGGGCGACAAGCTGATCGAGTGACCGGAGTGGTGCCCGGTGACCGACCGGGCAGAGCCGACCCGGATCTCCGAGCACGGCGGAAACCACCAGTTCCTGGACCCGGTCGCCGACTTCGCGGTCCCAGGCCGCGGCGCCGGCGGCCCGTCACACTTCGTCCACCCGCCGGTCCGTTCAGCCGCCGCAGCAGCGGCAGCAGGTCCAGCCGCCTGGAGCACGGCACGCAGCCGTGCTCCAGGCGCAGTTCGGTCAACACCCCGTCGACACACCGCCGCACCACGCCCTCGGCCGGCCGCTCAGGTCGTGCCGCACCAGCACCGAGCCCGGCAGCGCTCGCCGCACCTCCCCGGCGACGACGTGCGCGCCCAACCCGGCCACGAGGATGACGGGGGTGTCCATGCCCCACACCGTAAACGACAGCCACTTTCACCAAGGTCGAATCGAGGGTGCTCGGCCGTTCGGGTGAGCGGTGGAGGTGCGGCATGGGGCGTTGAGGCAGACGGGTGACAGGGAGCCCGGGACATCGAAAGGTGGGTCGTTCATGACCACCGCGCACCTTGAACACGCCGACCACGCCCATGCCCACGGTGAGGGTCGCGGCCACGTGGCTGTTCCGCACGGCGACCACGTGGACTACGTGCACGACGGCCACCGCCACGCCGTGCACGGCGAGCACTACGACGAGCACCGACTCACATCGGACCGCTCCGCAGCGCCCGGATCTTCCTGCGGACGCGCCAGAGCGCGAAGACGATTCCCAGGAACAACGCCAGGGCGGCCAGTGCGGTCCAGGGCACGGCCCACACGGAGGTGTCGGCGGTCGCGGGTTCCACCGCGCCGCCGAGGGACTGCGTGGCAGAGGCGACGGGCTCGGCCGTGACCCGGACGTCGAGCGGCCCCAGCGGCACCACGTCGGTGACGGTCTGGGTGAGCGTGACGGCGTTGCCCGGCAGCAGTTCCGGCAGCACCTCGCCGGTGGTCGAGCGCTCGCCGAGGCCGAAGAGGCCGCTCAGGCCCACCGATGGCAGTAGCGACAGGCGCAGGTTGCCGTCGTTGACGACGGTGTAGGTGACGTCGACCTCGCCGGTCCCCGCCGGGTTCGGCGTGCCCCGGTAGGACGGCGTCACCGATTCGATCCGAACGCCCGCGTCGATCGGACCGGCGACCCTGACGTAGAGCCTGGTGCCGACGCGGCGCTCCACTTCGACCGGGGTGTCGCCGCCCGTGGTCAGGGCGGCGACGAGCCCGCCCACGTGGTCGCCGGGTTCGGCGTCGGCGGGGACCGTGACGCTGAACGGCACGACGACGGTGTCGCGGGCGGGGACGACGACCTGCGGCGCGGAGACGGCGACCCAGTTCCCGACCACTGTGGACGCCTCGTCGCGGGCGAGCAGGTCGAACCCGCCGGTGCCGGTGTTGACCGCGTCGCCGGCGTAGAGGTCGAGCGCGATGTCGCCTTCGCCGAGGTTGCGCACCGCGAGGTGGTCGTCGTACCGCATCCCGGGTTCCACGACGTAGTCGAACCGGGCACGGCCGTCGGGCCCGGCGGCCGAGGCCGGTGCGACCGACCACGTCTGCCGGTCGCCGCCGCCCTCTGAAGGTTGTGCCGCCAGGGGTGGCACCGGCAGCAAGGCGGCGACCACCAGGACGGCTCCGGCGCGGCGGGCTGCGGCCAGCAGGATTCTCACGAGCGCTCCAGCGCGGAAAGGGCGGTGCGGGTCCGCGCCGAAGGGCGGACCCGCACCGAGGGGTGACCTAGATGGCGGTGAGGATGAGCAGGGCCCGGTAGGTGCCCGGCGCCAGATCGGCGGGGGCTTCCAGGCTCAGCCCGGCGCCGAGCTGGGCGGTGCCGCGGCCGGCGCCGGCCGCCGCGGTGCCCAGCTGGGACCAGGTGGCCAGGCCGGTGCCGGCGGTGAAGCCGGAGGCGACCTGAGGGCCGGCGGTCACGGTCTGGTTCGCCGACGAGGACAGCACGGTCGGCGTCCAGCCCAGGTACCTGCCGCCGAGCTGCTGCCCGTCGACCGTGGTGAAGGCCCGCACCCGGCCGGAGGCGTTCCAGCCGGGGTTGTCGGCCCGGGTGTCGGTGACCGTGATCGGCTTGAGCGCGCCGGCGGCGGTGTAGCGGTCGGCGGCCGGGTTCAGCGTGAGCGCGCCCAGGTCCACCTCGCGGTTCTCCGGTGCGACGCTGATCGCCAGCACGCCTTCCTGCGCGCTGAGCGTCGTGGTGATGGTCGGGCCGTTGACCGGGTCGTTGCCGTGGTCGTCGACGTCGACGACGACCGGCGCGGACTCGGCGATCACCTTGTGGTCGTGGTCGTACAGCACCACCTTGACCTCGCGGTCGTCGTCGGCGGTGCGGACGACGAAGCCGTACTTGCCGGTGAGCGCGCCCGGCACGACCGACCACTCGACCTCACCGGCGGCGCGGGTGAACCAGTGGTAGTGCTCCTCGCCGGTCGGTGGGGTCTGCACCGCGGTCAGGGCAGCCACGCCGCCGGCGTGGTAGTGCGCGCCCAGGCCGGTGATGGTGAGCTGCGTGGCCGGGGTGCCGGGGTCGGGCGTCGGGTCCTGCGGCAGTTCCTCACCGACGAAGAAGGTGTAGACCACGGGCGGTAGCTGCGTGGTGGCGCCGCCGGGAGGTGTGACCGCGGCGCGGACGGTCAGGCGGTATTCGCCCTGCTCGGTGAAGCCCCAGTTGACGTGCTCGTGGTCGGCCACGCTGGTGAACGACTTCGGGCCGCCCTCGGCGGAGGCGAGGAAGACGTTCGGGCCGTCCTCGGAGTTCTGCCAGAGCGCGAGCGCGCCGGGGCCCTCGACCGAGTCGAGGTCGTAGGTCACCGAGGTGCCCCGGGTGACGGCCGAGCTGTAGCCGAACCCGCCGAACACCTGACCGGCTTGGGACGTCTGCGGCAGCAGGTAGTAGGTCTCGCCCTGCGGCTTCCAGCCGGGCAGGCCGGCGATGGTCGCGCTGACCGTGCGCGAGGCCACCGACGGTTTGGCCTGGATCACCAGGTCGGCCGGCGCGACGTTGCCGGCGCCGGTGTGCGCCACCAGCGTGTGGGCGGAGTCGACGACGTCGACGTAGAACACGTCGATGTGGCCTTCGGACACGACCTGCTTGTCGGCGTAGGGCGCTTCGGCGTGGGCTGTTCCGGTCAGGGAGCCCAGGGCGAGCCCGAGCGCGGTGACCGAGGCCAGGGCGGCGGTGTGCCGCCTCGCCCGGCGTCTGGTCGTGCGGTCTCGTACTGCGTTCAAGGTTCTTCCTCGGTTCTGGCCGAGCCCGGGAGGGCGCGGCGCGGTGGGGATGACGTCCGGGGACGCCGGACGGGGAAGGCGCTCCTTCCTCGCGAGTGGTGTCAGGAACGTCGGCGGGCGGCGGCCAAGGTCGCCAGGCTGGTCAGGAGCAGGCCCAGGGGGATCAGCAGGGCGGCGGCGACGGCGAGTCCCGGGAGGTGCTCGCCGCCCAGCCCCGTGCTCGCCAGACCGGGTGCGCCGAGCGCGCACTCCTGTCCACTCGCCGTGCGGCCGACCGTCTCGACGACGGCGGCGGCGGCGGCGGGTTCGCCGGGCCCGACGTGGAAGGCCAGGGTGCTTTTCGCGGACAGCGGTCGGCCGTCCACCGTGCCGCTGAAGGAGAAGTCGGCCGAGTACGCGCCCGGTGCGGTGAAGGCCCACACGGCGTGGACGTGGACGCCGGAGCGGCCGACCGGGACGGTGGTGGATCGTGGGAAGCCTTCGACGGTGCCGAAGTGGCGGGTGCCGACGCTGCCGAACGGGTCCTGCCCGTACACGGCGAGCCGGCCGGGGCCCTCCAGGCTTTCCAAGGTCATGGTGATGTCCCCGGCGAGCGCGGCCGGCACGGACGGGTGCTGGGTGTTCCACCCGATCCAGGGCACACCGGGGGACTGGGTCAGCGGGATCGTCCACACGGGACCGGGGCCGAGGAAGTCGTGGCCCGAGCCCGCCGGCGGGGTGGTGCGCGCGGCGTCGGTCAGGTGGAACACGTACCCGGCCGGATCACGCCACGCCGGTGTCCCGTCGCGGTCGTCCTCGATGCTCGCGGTGAGTGCGCCGTTCTCGACCACCGGTCCGTAGTCGAAGTGGCCGTCGGCAACGACTTCCGCTGCTCCGGCCTCGGACGTCCGGGTGACCTCGGTCGCGACGCACGGTGCGGCCGTGCCGGTCGAAGGTGGTGCGGATGGCGGGGTGTCGGGCACGGTCGTCGGGAGTGGTGCGGTGGTGGGCACCGGGGTGGTCGACGTGGTCGGAGTAGCGGTGGGGTCGACGCGGAGGTCGACGGCCTGAGCGGATGCCGCGGTGTTCCCCTCCGGGTCCACCAGGTCGAAACCCAGCTCGGCGCCGTCGAGGTCGGTGGTGGCCGTGATGGCCAGGGTTTCACCGGTTCCCCGTGGCGTGGTGGTCGTGCCTTCCCGGGTCCACCAAGCCACGGTGTGGTCGGGGCGAGGTGGCGTGACCAGGGCGGTGGCGGTGATGGTCTCCCCGAGGGCATAGCGGTCGCGCACGCCGACCACGGCGGTGCCCGGAGGGGCTCTCGGGTTGGCGACGGCAGGTGACCACGACGGCGCCACCAGGTCCGCGACCTCCGGCACGAACCGCGCGGTGTGGGCGAGAGCGGTGGCGTTGTCGGGAACCTCCAGCACGGCCTGCCCGCCACCTACCGCCACGTGGCCCACGACCTCGTCGTGATCGGGGTGGTGGGCGTGGAACTCGATCCACCCGGCGGGAACGCCGCCGTGCAGGTGTGCGGGTCCGCCGGCCACCCGGCCGGTGAGTCGCGATCCGTTACCGGTGTCCGTCACGTCGAGCGTCGTCGTGGTCGGCGTGGTCGTGTGAGGGCCCACCGCGACGACGTAGCGCGCGGGAGCGGAGGTCAGCGGTGCGCCCGACGAGGCGGTGGCGGAGGCGGCGAACTCCAGCTCGTAGACGCCCGGCGCGGTGAACGCCCAGTTGGCGTGCGCGTGCGTCGGCACCGCCACGCGCAACGTCCGCAGGCCCGGGTCGTGCGAACTCCAGACCCGCTCGGGTCCGTCGACACCGCTGAGGTAGACCTCGACCCGGCCAGGCCCGCGCACCTCGCGGAGGGTGATGTCGACCGCGTCACCGGCCAGTGCGCCGCGCGGCACGGACTCGGTGTTCCACCCGGCCCACAGCACCCCGGGGTGGAACGCCTGCGGGACCACGTGGACCGGCGTCCCGGCCGGGACGCCGAGGAAGGCGTAGGCCGGGGAACCCGGCGCGGGCCGCAGTGCGGCGTCGGTGACGTTCACGGTGGTGCGCGCGGGGTCGAACCGGGTGACCACCCGGTCTACATCGGACTGTCCTGCCACGACCAACGAACCCGCTTCGAGGAACACCGACACGAGGTCGGCGTGCCCGGTCGAGAGCGACTGCCGCTGCGGTGGAGTCGGAGCGGGCCCCTCGTCGGCCATCGCCGTGGCGCAGGTGGTGGACATCGTGATCAGGAGGGCGGTCGCGACACGCGTGAGCCTGGAGGCGAAGGGCTCGCGTGCGTGGAGCTTCATTGTGCGGGAACGCATGTCTCCCTCTTCACCGGACTCGATGCCGCCACGCTAATTCAAATGATAATCCTTTTCAACTGTAGCCGTGAGTGGTTGGTCCGTCACGATCCCGTTGCCGGACAAGGGGCACGCCGTCGATGCACGAAGGTCCGCGGTGCTCACCGAACGGTGAGCACCGCGGACCTGGTGGATCAGACCTCTGTGGGGGTCAGGGCTGCACGGTGAAGGTGTAGGCCTTCCGTCCGGTGGTGATGGCGGTGCCGGTCGCCGTGGTGGCGGTGACCTCGAAGGTGACGGTGTAGGTGCCCGCCGCCTCGAAGGCCCAGTTGGCGTGTGCGTGGCTGTTGATCGCCAGGGTGCGGTTGTCGGGCAGGCCGTTCCCGCTGTCGAACCACACGCTCACCGATCCGCCGAATCCGGTGGTGTAGACGCTGAAGTCGGCGGGACCGGTCACCGAGACGAGCTTCACGGTCAGCGAGTTGTTCAGCAGCGCGCCGGTGGGGACGCCGCTGGTGTCGAAGCCCGGCCACAGGATTCCGCTCGCGGAGTTCTGCGGCAGGACCCAGAACGTCGATCCCGGTGCGCCGAGGAACGAGTACGCGCTGCCGGAGGGCACGGTGGACTTGCTCGCCGGAACGGCGTTGAGCGTCACCGTCGCCGGGTCGCGGTCGACGGCGGGTGACACGGTGCCGTCGCGGAGGTCGAGCGTGAGCGCGGTGCCGGTCCAGTCCACGTCGATGACGTCGACGTGGCCGGAGGAGATGGTCACCGCCGCGTGGGCGGTCCCCGTGGTGAGCAGGGCGAGTCCGGCGGCGAACGCCGCGGCGGTGAGGCGGGCGATCATTTGTTCACCTTGAAGGTGTAGGTGGCGGGTGCGGACACGATGCGCTCGCCGGTCGCTGCCAGTTTGCCGACGGCGCGGACGGTGACGCGGTAGTAGCCGGCCGCCTCGAAGGCCCAGTTGGCGTGCATGTGGCTGCCGGCCGTCAGGTCGATGCGGTCGGGCAGGCCGTTGCCGTTGTCGACCAGGACGGTCGGCGCGCCGACCGCGTCGGTGGTGAAGATGCTGAAGTCGCCGGGGCCGTGCACGCGCGTGACCTTCAGGCGCAGTGAGCCGTCGACGAAGACGCCGGGCTCCACCTCCTCCGTGGCGATGCCGGGCCACAGCAGGTTCGGGTCCTCGATCTCGGGCAGCACCCAGACCGGCGCGCCGGGTGCGCCGAGGAAGGCGTAGGCGGGGTCGGCGGGCACGGTGGTCTTCGCCGCGGACTTGGCGACCAGCAGGACCTCGGAGGGCGCGTACTCGGCCTCGGAGCCCTCGTCGTGGACGTGCAGGTCGAACTCGCCGTCCTCGAAGGCGACGCCGAAGACGTCGACGTGGCCGGAGTCGAGCGTGACGACCGGGGCGGCCGTGGCCGGTGCGGCGACGAGGCCGGACAGGCCGGTCACCGCCGCCATGAGCAGGGCGATGCGTGCAGTCGTGCGCAAGGTCGTTGCACTCCAATCGTGCAGGTGGGGCGGCCCGGGAGGACCGTGCCTGTAGGGTTGCACACGATTATCGTTTTCAGTACGACCGAACGGACCACTTCTCGGGATGCGGGAGCCGGCATCCGAGGGCGAGTTGTCCCCGGGAGCTGTCAGCCTCCATGCGGTGCCCGTCCCCGATGGGCGGACAAGGCGGTGAGCAGCGCCAGGTCGGTGCGCTGTCCCACCCATGCGGAGTCCGAGGGGTCGAGCAGGCGCGCCCAGGTGGCGGTGTCCTCCTCGGTGAGGAACGGGCGGGCCCGGTCGACGCGGGCCGCGAACTCGGCGAGGACGACGACGCGCACGTGTTCCGGCAGCGGGGCGGGCACGTCCACCAGGGCACTGCTGCTGGTGACCTCGGCCAGGCCCGCGGCGGACAGCAGGTCCACCCACCCCCTGGTTTGGCGCGCCTGGCCGGGGCGGCTGTGGAACCAGTCGGCGAACCAGCGGTTGTGCGCCTCGTCCAGGCGCGTCTCCAGTCCGGGTCGCCCGATGCCGACGTCCCACGGCAGGCACCGCGTGGGCAGTCCGCCCTCGGCCACGCAGAGCACCCCGCCGGGGCGCAGCAGTTCGCTGAGGCCGGCCACGGTCGCGGCCCAGTCGCGGGTGTGGTGCACGCACGCCGCCGACCAGACCGCGGACACCTCTTCCTGGAGCGGTGGCACACCCTGCTCCAAGTCGTGCAGGACCAGTCGAACCCGATCGGCCACGCCGGCTTCGTGCGCCGAGCGGGCCACCGCGTCGAGCATCGCGGGGTCGTTGTCCACCGCGTAGATCCGGCCGGTGTCGCCCACCGCCCGGGCCAGGGTGACTGTGACCGCGCCCGCACCGGGGCCGATGTCCGCGACCACGTCTCCCGGGCGGACGTCCAGCGGTGCGAGCAGGGCCAGGTGCGCCTCCAGGAACACGGCCTCGGCTGCGGCGGGGTCCTCCGTCGACGGGCCGGTGGCGTTGTCCTGGTCTGTCGTGTTCATCGTCGTCGTCCTGGTTCGGGTCGGTTCGGTGTGTCGAGGCACGGGAGGGCCAGTGTGGCGAATGACAATCGTTATCATCAGGGCCGGATGGCGTATTGAAAACGGTTGTCGTTGGTATTAGGTTCGCGATACCCCCACCGGTCAGGTGACGGGTGTCTGGAGGTTCGACAAGACATGCGAGTGCGTGCGCCCTCACGGGCCGCCGCGTCCTTGTGCGCGGTCCTGCTCACCGTGACCGCCTGCACCTCGGCGGGGGGACAGGGCGGTGGTGACAACCTGTCCGTGGTCGCCACCACGGAGATCCTGGCCGACCTGGTGCGTAACGTCGGAGGAGACCGGATCCGGGTCGACTCACTGGTGCCGCCCGGCGGTGACCCGCACTCCTACGAACCCACGCCCGCCGACGCGAAGAAGGTCGCCGCGGCGGACGTGACGTTCACCAACCACCTGCTGCTGGAGGAACAGCGCCTGATCAAGGCCATCGACGCCAACGCGCGCGCGGGAACGCCGAACGTCTCGCTGGCCGAGGCCTCGGAGACCTACGGCGCGCACGTGATCCCGTTGGTGGAGAACGTCGGGCTCGACGTGCTCTGGCTCGGACTGCGCGTGCGGGGCGACGGCAAGCAGCGCGGTGCCACGCGCACCTCCGAGGTGCGGCTGACCGCAACCGCGGTGGAGGGACCGGGGAAGCTCGTGGCCTACCTGACGGAGTCGCTGGGCAAGCCGGTGGTGTACTTCGACTCCGGCGATGGCCTGTCCGATGTGGACTCCACCACGTTGCCGCCCGCCGCGCACACCCACCTCAACTGGGCGTTCACCGCACCGGGAACCTACCGGCTGACCTTGCGGGCGGCGCTGGTCGACAACGGCGGCGACGTCGTGCCACTGGGGGAGGGCACCTTCACCTTCGCGGTGGGCGTCGACCCGACCGGGATCGCCGGCACGGTGCTGAACGAGGGGCACACGGACCTGACGGTCGACCTGGACACCGGCGAGCTGTACACGTTCAACGACCGAGCCGGCGGCACCACCCAGGAGGTCGTGCCCGCTTCGGCGGCCGTCATAGAGGTGCCGAACAAGGCAATCGCCACGGTGCCCGACGACGCCCGGTTCGCGTTCCTGGGCAGCGGCGGCGCGTCGGTGCACCAGTTGCCGCAGGCGGTGCTGGGCAAGCACGTGCACGGTGAGATCGACCCGCACCTGTGGCAGGACGTGCGCAACGGGCGCGCCTACGCCGAGCTGATCCGCGACACGCTGCGCACCGCCGACCCCGACGGCGCGGCCGACTACGACCGCAACGCCCGCGACTACCTCGCCCGGCTCGACGAGCTCGACGAACAGGTCCGCGCCACCGTGGCCGCCGTGCCCCGCAACCGCCGCCACCTGGTCACCACGCACGACGGGTTCGGCTACTTCGCCAGCGCCTACGAGATGACCGTGGCCGGGTTCGTGGTGCCCAACCCCGCGCAGGAACCCAGCGTCGAGGACGTGCGCAAGCTGACCGAGACCATCCGCAACCTGAAGGTGCCCGCCGTGTTCATGGAACCCAACCTGGCGCAGCGCGGCTCGGTGCTCACCCAGGTCGCGCGCGATCAAGGCGTCCAGGTGTGCCTTCTCTACGGAGACTCCTTCGACGACAACGCCCGGAGCTACACGGACATGATGCGCCACAACGCGGAGGAGATCGCCCGGTGCCTCGCCTGATCCAGGTCGTGCTCGCCACCGTCGCGGCGTTCCTGCTCGTCCAGCCGGTCGCGCACGCCGAGGCCCCGGTCGTCATCGCCGACGGTCACGTCGACCTCGGTCCCCGCCTGGTCGACGGCCAGTGGACGCTCCAGCTCCGCGACGACACCGGTGACGGCCCGGTGTGGCGCGAACCCGCCGACGTGGTGCTCCAGGTGGCCGACAAGGCCAAGACCGCCGTTCCCGACGACCCTGCCTACGCGTTCCTCGGCTCGCCGGGGGGCGAGATCTGGGTGCTGCCGCAGGTCCAGGACCAGGAAGTGGTGTGGCCTGGCTGGAACACCCAGGACCCCAGCATCGCCGACGTGGTCGGCCGGGAGGTGGACTGGCGGCTGCACGGCGTCGAGGGCCCCGGCCGCTTCGAGCTGTTCCTCACCGGCAACTTCGGCACGCCGGAGACGATCTTCAGCAGTGACCGCCCCTACCCGCAGGAGACCGGCGTCGAAGCCGGCACCCACGTGCACGGCAACTGGGTGTTCACCGCGCCCGGCGCCTACCTGCTGGACGTGGAGATGGCCACCGCGGACGGCCGCGCGGACCGCGCGACGCTGAAGGTGCACGTCGGACCGGGCGACCCGACGACGGCGTTCGCCACCACCGGCCAGAGCACCCCGCCGTCCGTCCGGACCGCGGCGCAGCCCGCCGACACCGCGGCCGGGAGCCCGCCCTGGCTGTGGATCGCGGTGGGTGGTGTGCTCGTGGCCGGGGCTGCGGCAGCGCTCATCGCCCGTTCCCGCCGGGCCGCCGGGAGGAGCGATGACTGACCCGGTCCTCGACATCACCGGCGTGACCGTGCACCTGGGCGGCCGGGAAGTGCTGTCCGATGTGGACTTCCGGTTGCGCCAGGGCGAGCTGGTCGGCCTGATCGGCCCCAACGGCGCGGGCAAGACGACCCTCCTGCGCACCGCGCTCGGCCTGGTCCCGGTCCACCGGGGCTCGGTCGTCGTCGGTGGTCGCTCACCGCGCCGGGCGCAGGGATCGCTGGGGTACGTGCCGCAGCGCCACGAGTTCGCCTGGGACTTCCCGATCACGGTCGAGGGCGCGGTCGCCACCGGCCGCACCCACCTGACCGGGCTGCTGCGCCGCCGCACGGCCCACGACCGCCGAGCCGTCGCCGATGCCCTGGACCGCGTCGGCATGGCCGACCTGAGGACCAGACCGGTCGGCGAGCTGTCGGGCGGCCAGCGGCAACGGGTCCTGGTCGCCCGCGCGCTGGCCCTGGGGCCGCGGGTGCTGCTGCTGGACGAACCGTTCACCGGCATCGACGCCCCCACCCAGGAGTTGCTGAGCACGTTGCTCACCGAACTGCGCGACGAGGGCGTGGCGGTGCTGATGACCACCCACGACCTCGCCGCCGCCACCACGTTGTGCAGCCGGCTGTGCCTGCTCAACCGCACGGTCATCGCCGACGACGAACCCGCCGCGCTGGCCGACACCGACATCTGGCTGCGCACCTTCGGCCTGGACCGGGCCGAGCAACTGCTCAAGGCGCTGGGGGTGACCGGGTGACCGCGTTCCTGGAGTTCCTGACGGCGCCGTGGGAGTAC
The DNA here is from genome assembly GCF_052936305.1 of Saccharothrix isguenensis. Taxonomy (NCBI): domain Bacteria; kingdom Bacillati; phylum Actinomycetota; class Actinomycetes; order Pseudonocardiales; family Pseudonocardiaceae; genus Saccharothrix; species Saccharothrix isguenensis. The sequence continues at coordinate 4,396,510 of NZ_CP193626.1, read as the reverse complement.
GACTTCTGGCGCCGCGCGCTGCTGGTTGCGCTGATGTCAGGCGTGGTCTGCGGCGTGATCGGCAGCCACGTCGTGCTGCGGGGCATGGCGTTCATCGGCGACGCCGTCTCGCACGCCGTCTTCCCCGGCATCGCGGTCGCCTTCGTGCTGGGCACCAACCTGGTTCTCGGCGGAGCGGTCGCGGGCGTGATCACCGCGTTGCTGATCGCGGTGTTCTCGCAGAACCGCAGGCTCAAGGAGGACTCCGTCATCGGGATCTTCTTCGCCGCCTCCTTCGGTCTCGGCATCGTCATCCTGAGCACGGCCCCCGGTTACGGCGGCTCGCTGGAGTCGTTCCTGTTCGGCTCGATCCTGGGCATCAGCGACTCCGACGTGGTCTCGGTCGCGGTGATCGGCGCGGCGGTGCTGCTGTGCACGGCGCTGTTCAACAGCCGCTTCGTGGCCGCGACGCTGGACCGGGAACAGGCCCGCGCGGTCGGTCTCCCGGTGTTCTGGCTGGACGTGGCGCTGCACGTGATGGTGACCCTGGCCATCGTGATCTCGTTGCAGGCGGTGGGCAACATCCTGGTCCTCGCCCTGCTCGTCACCCCCGCCGCCGCGGCGAGGCTGCTCACCGACCGCCTCGGCGCCATGATGCTGCTGGCACCGCTGATCGGCGCGGGCGGCAGCGTGCTGGGCCTCTACCTGTCCTACGCGCTCGACCTCGCCGCGGGTGGCCTGATCGTGTTGACCCTCACCGCCATCTTCCTGCTGTGCTGGCTCTTCGCACCGCGCCACGGCCTGCTCACCCGGCCTCGCCGGACCGCTGTCCCCGCCGCCCTCGCCGAGGAGAAGTCGTGACCCCCACCCGGACCGGCGCGCTGCTCGGCGTGGCCGCCGCACTGCTGATGACGGCACCCGTCGCGACAGCCGACCCGGAACCGACCACCCCGCCGGACGTCTCCACCGCGGACGCGGTGCTGGACGTGGAAGCCGGGCGACTCGCGCTCGACGGACCACCCGACGCCCTGGTCGTCACCACCGAGGTGGAACGGGTGGTGCTGCGCTGGGACACCACCGCCATCGAACCCGGCGCCGTCTTCGGGGACCGGGTCGGACTGCGCACCTCTCTCACGAACACGTCCGGGGTAGAGGTGCCGCACGGGGATCCGGTCACGGTCCCGGTCGCCGCCGGCGGAACGCTGAGCGTCGACGTGCCGGCCCCGGGCGACCACCTGCTCCGCGTCGAAGCCGCGGCCCACGCGCTCGACGGCCGGCCGCTGGTCGTCGAGCGCGACTACCAGCTGGTCGTCACCGAGAAGGCCCGACCGGAGGCCGACCGGCCCGACGCCGACCGGCCCGACGCCGACCAGCCGGAAGTCGCCGCCGAGTTCCGGGCACTCCCGCAGCTGCCGGCCCTTCCCGCGCCACGACCGCAGGTCGCCGCGGCGCAGCAGCCGCCCACGGCCACCGGTCGGGTCACCCTGGACCGCGGTCACGTCGACGCCGTCGCGCTCCGCCTGCTGCCGGACGGCTTGCACGTCCAGGTCAAGGACGGCACGGCCACCGGCGTCACGACCTGGCGCGAACCGGCGGACGTCGAGTTCCGCGTCACGGCCGCCGCGCGCACCGAACTACCGGCGCAACCGGCGCTGTCCTTCCTCGGCGGAGCGGGCGAGCAGATCTTCCTGCTGCCGCAGACCCAGCGCGCCGACCTGCTGTGGACGGGCTGGAACACCGAGGAACTGCGCCCGGCCGAGGTGTCGGGCCCGGTGACGTGGACGCTGACCGCGGTCGACGGGCCGGGCGCCTTCGGCCTGTTCACCACCGGCTCGTTCGGCGCGCCGGAGATAATCTTCAACAGCGCCGACGGCCTGCCGGACAACCTCTCCGTCCCGCTGGGCACCCACGCGCACGCCAACTGGGCGTTCGCCGAACCCGGCCGCTACCGGCTGACCTTCGCGGTCTCGGCGCCCGGTGCGAACGGCCCGCTGACCGACACGGAAACCCTCACCTTCGCAGTCGGTGACGGCGCCGGTGTCCCGACCCAACAGCAACAGCCGGGCAACACCGACCGGCAGACCGGCACGCCGAACCGCCTGGCGTCCACCGGTCCGGCCGCTCTGCACGCCACCGCCGGTCTCGCGCTCGTCCTGGTCGTCACGGGCGTCGCCGCACTCGCGCTCGCCCGCCGCCGTCCCGCCAAGGAGAACCCGTGACCACCCCGACCCGCGCGAGAGCCGCGGTCGCCGCCTCCGCGGTCGCGGCTCTCGCCGCGCTGTCCCTCGCCCCGGCCCTCGCCCCGGCCTTCGCCCAGGAGTCCACGGCCGTCGTCGACGTGGGGCACGTGGACCTGCTCGCGCCGGTCGTCGTCGACGGCGCACTGGACATCCGCTACAAGGACGGCAACACCACACCGCCGACGGTCCGCGACCCCGAACAGGTGGTCACACACGTCAAGCCCGAGTCGCACATCCAGGTGCCCGACATCCCGGAGTACGCCTTCCTCGGCCCGGTGGGCAGCGACCTGTGGCTCATCCCGGAAGTCCAGGACCCCGACGTGGTCTGGGCCGGGTGGAACACCGAGGCGCTGACCCCCGACCAGGTCGACCCGGACTCGGTGCGCTGGACCCTCGACGCGATCGGCGGCGACCTCCCCGGCAGCGCCGCACCCGGCACCCTCACCGTGTTCCAGACCGGTCCGGTCGGGGAGCCCTTGCCGCGAGCGTTCGACACCGCCCTGCCGCTGCCGCAGCAGCACCCGCTGGTGCTGGGCACCCATGCCCACGCCAACTGGACGTTCACCGCCGAGGGCGTCTACCGGCTCACCTTCACCGTCACGGCCACCACCCCCGACGGGACGCCGCTGCGCGACACCACGACCTATGCCATCGCCGTCGGCGCGGTCGACCCCACGGCGGTGAAACCCGGTACGGGAACGGAACCGCCCACCACGACGACCACGACCACCACAACGACGACGACCACCGCAACCACCACGACCACCACGACCACCACGACCACCACGACGTCCACCACGACCACGGGCACGACGACGACCACCGCGCCACCCACGTCGTGCGTGGTCCTCGACGACGGGCACGTCGACCTCGTCGCGCCACGCATCCTCGACGGCGACCTGACCACCCGGGTCAAGGACGGCACCGCCGGACCCGACCGCGCCGTGTGGCGCGACCCGTCCGACGTCGTGCTGCACCTGGTCCCCGCCGCGCGCAACACCGTGCCCGCCGACCCCGCCTACTCGTTCTTGGGCGCACCGGGCGCACCGGTCTGGCTCATCCCGCAAACCCAGATCCCCGGCATCGTGTGGGCGGGCTGGAACACCGAGTCCCTCAGCCCCCAGGACGTCACCGGCGGCGTTGACCTCCGCGTCACCGCCGTGGACGGCCCCGGCCGCCTCGGCATCTTCCTGACCGGCATCACCCCGAGCGTGCTGGTGGACTCGGGGAACGGGCTACCGGACGTCCTCACCGTGCCGCTCGGCACCCACGCCCACGCCAACTGGGGCTTCGGCGCGGAAGGCGCCTACCGGATCACCATCGAAGTCGTCGCCACCCTCGCCGACGGCCGCACGGTCGCCGACAGCGACGTCTTCACCATCGCCGTCGGCGACGTCGACCCCACGGCCAACGGAGCCTGCGCACCCCCGAGCACCACCCCGACGACCTCCACCACGACTCCTGCCACCACCGGGCCGGTTCCGACCAGCTCACCGGCGGCATCCGCGCCGAAGCCGACCGGGTTGGCTTCCACCGGTGTCGGTTCCACGGGGACGGTGCTGGTGGTCGCCGTGCTGCTCGCTGCGGCCGGCATCGCCACGGTGGTCCTGGCACGTCGCAAGCGGGTCGGCTGACGCGAGGGGGAAGCTGGGGACCAGGACTGGACGGAGTCGACTGGGGCGGCGGCCGGATCACCCGGTGCGCCGCCCCTCTCGCAGCTCGACGGTCCGGTCTCAGCGGGCGATGGGAGATGACGAGGACGCCGACGTCGTCGTCGGTCGAGGTGGGCGCGGCGGTGGTGGTGGCCTCGTCGGCGTAGGGGCGGCCGAGTCCCATGTCGGTGGCGATCGTGCCGGCGAGGAGACCGGGGTCCTGGGGGGACGGCGCTGATCGCGCCGCGCAGGTCGTCGTCGGCCCGTTCGGCGAGGTCGACGCCGTCCAGGCTGACGCGGCCGGTATCGGGATCCCACATACGCACGGCCGACAGCGCGCACGCGGTCTTTCCGCACCGAACGGACCGGTGAGCGCGACCAGTTCACCGGGGCGGACGCTGAACGACACCGCGCGCCTGCGCCGACCGCGATCACGTTGCCGCGTCTTCGGCCATTCGCCTCGCTCAACGCCGAGTGGACCACTGGTCAACGGCCATGATGGCTTCAGTGTCGAATGAACAAAACATCGACTTCGACTGGTCCAGCGTCGTAAGGCGCAGGCGGCGACTCAAGAGCTTGGCGGTCGAGGACTCGGCTCCGCTCGACCCCGTCAGGAATCGATGCCGAACGGATTGGTCGGTCGACCGTTGAGCGGGCAGGCCTTGGACGCGCCGGACCGGCCGGGCCTCGAATGGATCTTCGTGGCCCGCCGGCCCTGACGCGGGGGTCAGGAAATGCCGCGGAAGAAGGTGCGGATGTCGTCCGCGAGCAGCTCCGGCTCCTCCATCGCGGGGAAGTGACCGCCCTCGGTGAACTCGCTCCAGTGGCCGATCGCCTTCCACGGGTCCACCACGCGGCGCATGAGCGGGTGGGTGTCGAACACGGCCCATCCGGACGGCACGCCGGAGGCCATGGCGAAGTAGTCGAGTCCGGAGTGCTCGCCCTCGTAGTAGAACTGCGCGCTCGACGCGCCGCTGCGGGTGAACCAGTACAGGCTGATGTTCGTGAGGAGCTGGTCGCGGTCGACCGACTCGTCCGGCGTCCGGTAGGTGCCGCCGGCCCCGGTCTTGAACTTCTCGGCGATCCACGCGAGCTGACCGACCGGCGAGTCGGTGAGCGCCGCGCCGATCGTGTCGGGACGGTGGTTCTGCATCCCGAGATACCCGCGCTCGGCCGCAGCCTCGGTGCGCACCGCCTCGATCTGGGCGATCTCGTCATCGGACAGGTCGTCGGGGTAGGGGAGCTTGTCCCCGACCAACCCGAGCCACCGGGGGTCGCTGCCGATGTGCGTGCCGATGACGCGCTCCGGGTGGAGTGCCGCGAGGCGGCCGGTGGTGCCCGCACCGATGTCGGTGCCGTGGGCCGCGAACCTCTCGTAGCCGAGACGCGTCATGATCCCGGCGTAGGCGTCCGTCGTCCGCGCCAACTCCCAGCCGGTGCCCGACAGCGGGGTGGAGAACCCGAAGCCGGGCAGCGACGGGATGACCACGTGGAACTCATCGGTCAGCAGCGGGATGAGTCGCTGGTACTCGACGAACGAGCCCGGCCAGCCGTGGTTCAGCATCAGCGGGGTGGCCTCCGGGTTCGCCGATCGGGCGTGGACGACGTGGAACGTCTGGCCGTCGGCGACCGTCGTGAACTGCTCGTGCTCGTTGAGCTTGTCCTCCTGCGCACGCCAGTCGAATCCGTCGCGCCAGTACTCGGCGAGCTCCTTCAGGTACACCAGCGGGATGCCGCGGCTGAAGTCGGCGCGATCGTCCCGGCCCGGCACGGGGGTCGGCCAGCGCGTGTGTGCCAGCCGGTTGCGCAGGTCGTCGACGTCGGCCTGCGGGATGTCGACGCGGAACGGTGTGAGTGCGTTGTCTTCGTTCATGACACGGACGTTCTCAGGCAATGCGGCAGGCTGGCTTCCGCAATTGCTGAAATGATGGAGAACGTGTTGGAGACCTCGGCCCGCCTGCTCGAACTGCTGTCATTGCTCCAGCTCAAGCGCGACTGGACGAGCTCCGAGCTCGCCGGCCGGCTCGACGTGAGCACGAGGACTGTGCGCGCCGACATCGGCAAGCTGCGGTCGCTCGGCTATCCCGTGGACGCGCGCCCCGGCGTCGCGGGCGGGTACCGGCTGGCCGCCGGGACGGCGATGCCCCCACTGCTGCTCGACGACGACGAGGCCGTCGCCGTCGCGGTCGGACTGGGTGCGGTCGTGACCCAGAGGCTCGGCGTCGAAGAGACGTCGCTCACCGCGCTCGCGAAGCTGGAGCAGGTGCTGCCCTCGCGTCTGCGTCGGCGGGTGGAGGCGGTGCGCGAGGCGACGAGCGTTGTGCCAGGGGTCGGGCCGCCGCTCGACCTCTCGGTCCTCGGCGCGGTCGCTGCCGCGATCCGCGGCCACGAACGGCTCCGGTTCGGGTACACCAAGCCCGGTGGCAGGGAAGAGGCGCGCCACACCGAACCGCAACGGCTGGTGAGCTGGGGAGCGCTCTGGTACCTGCTCGCCTGGGATCTCGACCGTGACGACTGGCGGGTCTTCCGTGTCGACCGCATGGTTCCGCACGCACCGACTGGTGCGCGGTTCCGCCCGCGCGTGATCCCGGAGGACCGTGTCGTCGAGTACGTCGTCGGACGCGTCAGCAAGGGGGCCTGGAAGTACCGCGCCCGGGTACTCGTGCGCGCTCCCGCGGCCAAGGTCGCCGCGAAGATCCACATCCCCGTCGACATCGAGGTGGTCGACGAGTCCACGTGCCATGTCGAACTGGGTTCCGACGACCCGGACCGGCTCGCGCTGTGGATGGCGCAGCTCGACGTCGACATCGAGGTGATCGACGGAGACGAGCTCGCGGTGGCGTTCGATCGCCTCGCCACGAGGTTCCGCCGCGCGGCGGGTGGCGCGTCCACGACGTGAACCTCGGCCGTCGGCTGTTCGACGATGTCGTCGAGGGCCGGAGGCCGGCTCCTCGGCTACGGGTGGGGGCATGTCGACCGCCCGTTCAACTTCGACAGCCGATGATGTGTAGCCGATGCGACGACGGGTAGACCAGGGTGGCCGCGCTTGCGCGAGGCGCGGTGGGAACCACGTTCTGGGGGTTCCGAAACCAGACCTGCGCGTGCGTTGAGCAGCCAGCGGCGGGCCGGTCTGGACTGCGCGGTGCGGATCGGGATGCGAGGCTGCGCCCCTTCCCGGTCCGCACCGTGCCCGGATCTCGCCGTGGAGTTGGGGCGAATGGCTCAATCGGGTATGGGTTGGACCGGTTCCGGGCAACCTGGTCTCGTGACCGATGCCAGTTCCGCCTCTGATCACCCCTCGACTGGGGACCTTCCGGACGCGGACACCGTGACCGCGTCGCGCGAGGCGGCGACGATTCCGCAGGACGAGCGCGGCGCGGACGGCCACGCCGACGAGGGTCGGACTACCGGCCAGGTGGAGATCGAGGCCTCGTTGCACTGCGACAACCTCGCAGCCGTGCGCGACCGCGTCGGCGAGGCGCTGCAGATGCACGACGAGGACTTCGTCCACGACGCGCGGCTGGTGGCGACGGAGTTGGCCTCCAACGCCTGCGACCACGCCGACGATCCCCGGCACCTGATGCTGCACCGCGAAGTGCACCCGGATCGCGGACCGGAACTCGTCGTCGAGGTCCGGGACGCGACCCCCGACCGCACCCCCGTCGTCGGGTCCTCCAGCATCAGTCCGAACCGGGGCAACGGCATGAAGATGGTCGAGACGATCTGCAACGACTGGGGCGTGCGCCACGAGGACGACCGGAAGGTCGTCTGGGGTCGCCTCCCCATGCCCTGAGGAGTCGTTCGGGCTTGGGCGGATGGCGTGGGAGTGTCGAGCCTCGCGCCGGACGATGTCAACGGTTACGTTCTCGGATCCCTTCGCGCACTGGGCCACCCGCTGGAGGCGACACTGGGCGCGCACCACGTCGAGTGGGAACTGGACGAGGAGTTCCGGTGGGAACTCAACTGCTCGTAGGTCGACGTCGAGGTGCCGTACTGGGGCTCATGGGCCGAGCTCCGCCTCGAACCCGAGAAGGTCGACGTCCACCCCTACCTGGTGCGAGCTCGCCCGTCCCCTCATCGGCTACTTGTGGGTCGACATCGGCGAGGCGACCCACTTGTGGATCATCGGGTCGCCTGGACGACAGGGGTTGGCTTCCGTTGTCGGCGACAGCCACCCCGGTGACATCGGCGAACTCACTGCCCGACCGCCCCGTCTATCCGCTCGCGCAGCAGGTCGGCGTGCCCGTTGTGCCGGGCGTACTCCTCCACCATGTGTGTCAGCACCCAGCGCAGCGACAGGGGTCCCCGCCACGGGTCCTCACCGCTGATCTCCAGATCGGGCGCCGAGGCGACGAACCGATCCGCGAACTCCACCTCGGCCCGCCACACCGACCACGCGTGCGCCACCACCGCCGGATCGTCGACCGCGCCGTGGAAGGCCTCGTCCGGCTCGGCGTCGAAGTGCCCGGGCGAGTCGTCACCAGCCAGGAACCGCCGGAACCACGCGCGCTCCACGTCCGCCATGTGCCGCACCAGCCCCAACAGCGACATCGACGACGGCTCCACCGCCCGCAGCGCGAGCTGCCCGGCGCTGAGCCCCGCGCACTTCAGCTCCAACGTCCCCCGCTGCCATCGCAGGAATGCCGTCAACGTCTCGCGCTCGTCCCCGCGCCCCGGCGGCTCGACCCGCGGATCGCTCCCCGGATCGACGAACATGTCGGTGGTCATGGTTCGCAATCATCACCACCCGGCGACGTCACCGCCACAGGGTTTCGGGACCGACTCGGGCCGCGTCAAGACCATGCTCAATCGGTACGCGCCTGCCGGCACGGTGCAGGCGGTCAGCCTCGATCGGTGCGCCGGTGCTGCTGGCGAAGCCCGGACGAAGGGCTCGGCACCGGCCATCGTCGTGGACGGGCGATGGCAGAGCCGGTCAGCACTCGGCGTTACAGCCCAACTAGTCCGCGCCCGCGAGCGCTGTGTAGACCAAGCCGAGCCGGCCGGTGCGGAACATCCCCGACGTCAGGACCGCGCCGCGGGACTTCCAGTTCCACTTCGGCTTCCGGCACTCGCATCCGCACCGCGTCGGACGTGCTGGCGACCGTGATGGGCGTGGGACCGGCGTAGCTGCCGTTGTGCCGCTGGTCCACGATGTTCTGGAGGGTGCTCCGAGGTCGCGACTACGGGAGATGTAGGACGCGGTCACGTCGTCGGTCCGGCGGCAGACCTGTTCAGCCGCCTGCGTACGACCAGCACTCGGCTCAGGAGGTGTCAAAGACGAACTGGTCGAGTCGGACGGTCGACGTGGCGCACGTAGGCCGACGCCGGTTCATGCGTCGGGCTTCGCCTCGATCGCGTCGAGGTCGCGCACGGCATAGCGGTGGTGCTCCCACTCCTCCTCGAGGATCACGTGCAGGCACGAGAGGACTGTCTCCGGGTATTCGGGATCGTGGGGGTTCCCGCGCTTCGCGGTCAACTCCTCCGGTGTGACCGTTGCGAGGAAGTCGCGCACCATGGCAACGCGTCCCGCCCGTACCTCGAGCACTTCAGCGTATGACGGTGTGGTCGTCGAGGTCGACATGTCCTGGCAGGGGCCGCCCTCGGTGCCGGAGTCCGTTTGACCGAGCGGGTGAAATGGTTGTTCGAGCCCCAGGATCGCCCGGCCCAGCCACATGTCCGTGGCATGGACCAGGTGCCGCAGCGTCTGCGCGAACGACCACTCCCCGTCCACGGAAACGTCGACTGCGCCGGCGGGCATCGCCGCGACGCGCTCAAGAGTGACCGCCCATGTGCGCTCAAGCGCTGCCCAGGCCGCGCGCAGGTCATCCGGAACCGCGGCGCGCCGTTCGGCGCGGCCGGGGAAGCGGCGGTTGAGTTCAGCGTCGACGAAGGGGATCACGTCAACGCCGTTGACACGCAAGAACCCGTCGCCGTCGAAGAGCCACGGTGCGTCGATCTCCACCTGCGCCATTTGGACGCCCCGCATCACGACACCGGACAGGTCGGTTCTGACGAAGCGGGCACCACGCAGGTCCGCATCGACGAACTCCGCTCTCCGCAGATCGTCGGACTGGCTGAACTCTGCCATGACTTCTCCTGGTCGACGGTCGTCGGAGAACTCGATGTCCTGGCCACCCTAACTCGACCTGTTCTGCGTGGTCGGCTTGATGTCCCACAACGCCGATCGCACCTGCGCTCCGACATCGCCAGCACCAGAGTCCGCCCGCTCGGCCAGCGTCGCGGCGTCCACCGCGAACAGGAGGAGTCAGGCGCCCGGCCCTGGGCTACCGCCGCCAGCTTCCAGCCCAGGTTCACGGCGTCCTGGATGGACACGCCCACACCCACCTGCCCGCCGGCGGGCAGGTGGGTGTGGGCGCTGTCGCCGACGAGGAACACGCCTCCCTTGCGGTACTTTCGAACCAGCGCGGAGGCGTCGGTGAACGAGCTGGCCCACAAGCACTCGCCATCGGCCAACGGCTCACCGGCGACGTTCGCGTAGGCGGCCCGGACCTCCTCGTGGGTGGCCTGCGCGCCCTGGGACGTGAAAGGGCGCGAGAAGTCGCACACGATGACCCGCTCGGTGCCGTCGCCCAGAGGGCGGACCGTTCGAGCCCCATGCGGTGGGCCAACTGCTGTGGGGTCAGGGCTTCCGAGCGCAGCGCGTCGGCGATCCCCAGCTCGGCGAAGGCGCTGATGACGCCCGCTCTCCAGCCCCCATCAGGAGGTCGAGGAGCCGGAGGCTCGGCGCCGGCCGAGGCGGCGTCCGCGTGTCGTCGCTGGTGGTCATGATGTCCCTTCGGGGTGCGACCCGAGCCCGGTCCGACGGAAGGTGCTCGGTTCGGTAAAGATGTTCGTCGCGCCGGACCGCGGGCGACAGGTATGGCCGGGGGAAGGCGGCGGGATCTTGGAGTTTCGCCGGCGGCACCCGATCTCGACGGCCGCGGCGGATCACCGGCCCTGATCACCTCGCGTCCGGCGCTCCGGGAGCCGCCTCGGCGGCGGACCACTCCGAAGCCCCTCCGGCCGACGAGGCGGTCCTGCCGGGGATCAGCAGCGTCGCCAGGAGGCCCAGCACCAGCAACGCGGCGCAGGTGTAGCCGTTGATCTGCACGGCGTAGGTCATAGCCTCGCGCGCGGCGGCGGCGGCGTCGGCGGTCGCCGGGTTCTGCGCGAAGCCCGGGATGGCCGCGCCCGCACTGTCGCCGACGGAACCGGCGAGCCGTTCGGCGTCACCCGCGGGAACACCGTCACGCCGCAGGCGTTCCGACGTGCTCGATGTCAGGACGCTGAAGAAGGTGGTGGTCAGGATCGCGATGCCCAGCGCGGAGCCGAGCTGACGCGCGGCGCTCTGGATGCCCGATGCCTGGCCCGCCTTCCACGGCGCGATGTCCACCAGAACGACGTTGGTCACCTGGGCAGTCGCGAAACCGACGCCGGTGCCGTAGAGGAACATGCCGATGGCGATGATCCACCAGCTGGAGTCGGATCGCGCCAGGACGCCGAACACCAGCAGGCCCGCCGCCTCCAGGACGAGACCGATCCGGACCAGCCGCACGGGCGTGGTCTTCGCGGCCATCCCGAAGCTCGCGCCGCTGGCGACGAAGCTGCCCACCGCGACGACCGCGATCATGAAACCGGTCTGGAGCGTGGAGTAGCCGAGGGTGAACTGCAGCCACAGCGGAAGGACGGCGAGGATGCCGAACTCCGCGAGGCTGATGATCAGGCTGGCGACGTTGCCGGAGCTGAACGACTTGACGGAGAACAGTTCGGTGTCCATCAGCGGCTCCGGCCGACGAGTCCGGGTCAGCTTCCGCTGGCGCGCGAGGAACAGCACGAGGCACACCACCGACACCGCGAGCGCGACGGGGACGACCGAGAGACCGCCGAAGGAGATGCCCAGCGGACCGGACTCGCGGGTGGACTCCCACCAACCGTAGTTGCGGCCCTCGATCAGGCCGAACGCGAGCAGCCCCAGGCCGAGCACCGACAGCACGGCCCCGATGCCGTCGAGGCTCCCCGGCTGGGTCTGCGAGGCGGCCAGGTACTTGAGGACGCCCAGGATGATCAGGACCACCACGACGATGTTGATGGCGAAGGCCCAGCGCCAGGAGTACTCGCCCAGCCAGCCGCCGAGCAGGGGCCCGACCGCGGCGGCCGCCCCGATGGTCGAACCCCAGATGGCGAACGCCTTGCCGCGGTCGCGGCCCTGGAACGTCGAGTTCAACAGCGCGAGAGACGTGGGCAGGATGACCGCGCCCGCGATGCCCTGCACGAGTCGGGACCAGATCAGCAGCTCGCCGCTCGGCGCGACGGCGGCCGCGATGCTCGCGATCCCGAAGACCACCGTACCGGCCAGGAACAGCTTCCGGGCGCCGAGCAGGTCCGACAACCGGCCCATCACCAGCAACAACGCCGCGAGGGCGATGGCGTACGACTCCTGGATCCACTGCGCGTCCAGCGAGGAGATCCCCAGGTCGGTGATGATCGGCGGGATGATCACGTTGACGATCGTGAAATCGACCACCACGAGAGAAACGCCGAGCGAGATGGCGAGGAGGCCCATCCAGGCGCTTTTCGGTGCAGGTTCGTGAACCGGTGGTGTGGACATTTCTTTCCTCGATTCGGAGTCGATGAGGCGGCCCGCCGCGATACACCCATTCGTGTGATTCCAGAAGACGGGCCCGGCGGCCAGGGCGAACTATGGCACCAGTAGGTGACAGATCCTGTCCTCTACTTTGCCTACTGTCGGAAGCATGTCGGAGATAGCCACCCGGACCCTCGCGCTCCTCAGCCTGCTCCAGAGTCAGAAGGAGTGGGTGGGCGATGAGCTCGCCGAGCGACTGGGGGTGAGCACGCGCACGGTGCGGCGCGACGTCACCCGGCTGCGCGAACTCGGCTACCCCGTCGACGCGGGCAAGGGCCCCGGCGGCTGTTACCGGCTCGTACCCGGCCCGCAGCTGCCGCCCCTGGTGTTCGACGACGAGCAGGCGATCGCCATCGCCGTCGCCCTGCGAACCGCGCCCAGTTCCGTGCAGGGGTTGGACGACGCCACGAGACGAGCGCTGCAGACCGTGCAGGACCTGCTGCCACCGCACCTGGCGAGGCGGCTGAAGACCTTCGACGTGGAGCAGATCGACAACGCCTGGGACCTCGCACCGCCCAAGGTCGCCCCGGCGCTGCTGGCCGCCCTCAGCTCGGCGGCTCAGGGTTGCGAGCTGGTCAAGTTCCAGTACCGGACCGGGTCGGTCGAGTCCGCGGCCGACGTCGAGGTCGTCGCCGAACCCCACAAGCTGGTGGTGTGGTCGGGGCGCTGGTACCTCATCGCGTTCAGCCAGCGGCAGGATTCGTGGCACGCGTACCGGCTGGACCGCATCAACGACCTCCGGCTGCCGGGGTGGCGGTTCAGGCCGCGCGAGTTCCCCTCCGACGACGTCACCCGGTTCATCCAGTTGCAACCCGACCGGGGTGACAACACCGATTCGTGGCCGTGTCGCGGCACGGTCCGGATGGACTGCCCCGTCGAACTCGTCGCGAAATGGGCTCCGGGCGGGGCGAACATCGAGTGCATCGACGACAGAACCACCAGGATCACGATGGGGGCGTGGTCGTGGGGCGGCCTTCTCGGGCTGCTCGCGACGTTCGACTCGGATTTCGTGATCGAAGGTCCACCTGAACTCGCGGAGGCTGCGATGCGCATATCCGAACGGCTCGACAAAGCGAGCCGCCTCGCCGGCACCAAGGTGGGGTGACGTCTTGACCGATCTCGCCGGTCGCACCGTCGCCGTCATCGGGGCCAACGGGTTCCTGGGCGCGCCGCTCGTCGACGCACTCCTCGACCGCGGTGCGAACGTCCGCGCCTTCGACCGCTACTCGACCGGGCCGCGGCACCGGCTTCCGGCCACCGTCAAGGTCTTCCAGGGCGACCTGCTGAGCCGCACCAGCCTCGCCGCAGCCGTCGCCGGCGCGCAGGACGTCTTCCACTTCCTGTCGCTCACCAACCCCCGCGTGTCCTCCCGCGACCCGATGCACGACGTCACGACGAACATGACGGCCGGCGTCGAACTGTTCTCCCTGTGCGCCGCCAACGACGTCGAGCGCGTCTTCTTCGCCTCCTCCGGTGGCACGGTGTACGGCACGGCGGAGCCGCCGCACGACGAACCGTGCGCGCGCAACCCGGTGTCCCCGTACGGCATCGGGAAGGTCTCGCTGGAGAACTACCTCCGCTACTTCGAGTTGGAGCACGGGCTGAAGTCGGTGTCGCTACGCATCTCGAACCCCTATGGCCTGGGACAGAAGCCGCGCGCCAAGCAAGGCATCATCCCGATCGCCCTGCGTGCCGCGCGCGACGGCCTGGCGCTGGAGCAGTTCGGCGACGGGAGCATGGTGCGCGACTACATCTACCTGCCGGACCTCATCGACATGGTCCTGCGAGTCTGGGAGTGCCACACCCAGGACACCTACAACCTCGGCAGCGGCGTCGGCACCCCGCTCAGTGCGGTGTTCGACACCGTCCGGCAGGTGACCGGCCTGCCGCTGGACATCACCCGGGTGCCCTGCCCGCCGAGTTTCGTCCAGACGTCGGTGCTGAACACGAACCGGTTCCTCGCCGAGTTCGACGTCCCCGAGCCGACCAGCTTGGAGGTCGGCATCGCGAAGACGTGGGACCAGGTGCGGTCCGAGGTGGCGTGAACCGTCCCCGGGCCGCAGGTCGGTGCCCGAGCGGTCCTGGGAATTCTCCGAAGAACTCCGGCAGGCGGTGTCCGATCGGAGCGGAGGTGTGGGGTGCCAGAAGTCGACCATGGATGACGTGGACCGTGTTGGCGACGAGATTTTGAGTCGATTCCGCAACGAGTGAACTGGCCGGTGACCCCGGTGAGGTGTCGGTTTCGAGGGTCGAAGTGACGCGGAGGGGTCACCGGTCAAACGGTCTTCTCGCACGCGACGGGCATCCTCACCCAGTGGCCGACGAGCGGCGCCCACACGCGTTATCGAGGCATTCGGTACCAGGATACCTGCGTGGACGAGGTTGTCGGCAGGCGCGGGGCCGGGCGATGGCGTCACGGTGCCGGGCTGGACGATCGAGGTGCTCGCGGTGGGGGACCACGCGATCACCGAGGTCTGGGGCTTCGGCTGCTGCGCGGGTCAGGGAAGGGGTAGGTCGGGCGGGATCTGCAGGGCGACGGTGATCAGGGAGTGGACGCGGGTGGCGACCGCGGCCAGTAGGCCGTTCACCTCCGGCGACGCCGCTTCCGCAGCAGCCTGCAGGGTGCGTAGGTCCTCGTCGATGCGGTCCAGGATCGCGCCGACGTCGGCGTGCTGGTTCTTGAGGGCGGCGGCGATCTCCTCCAGCGGAACGCCTTGGACTTCCAGGCGTTGCACGAGGTGGATGCGTTCGACGTCGGACGGGTCGTAGAGGCGGTAGTTGCTCGCGGTGCGCTTGGCCGGGGTGAGCAGACCGATGCTGGTGTAGTAGTCGACGGTGCGGGGGCTGACCTGGGCTCGGGCGGCGAGTTCGCCGATCTTGAGCAGGACGACGGTCACTGTTGGTCTCACCTCCGTGTACTCATCGTCAACCGTACAGTGCCACGTGCTACCGTGAAGTATGCCTGAAGACGTCGACGTAGAGCCTTCTAGTAGTCGGCCGGGTGGGACCCGGCTGATCATGGATTCCCTGCTCGTGGCGGGTGTGCCGTGCTGATCCTCTCCGGCCTGCTCGCGATCGTGGCACTCACCGTGGCCACAGGGTATTTCGTGGCCCAGGAGTTCGCCTACATGGCGGTGGACCGGGGCCGTCTCCAGCAGATGGCCGAGGCGGGTGACAAGGCCGCCGAGCGGGCCCTGCGGGTGACGCAGAAGTTGTCGTTCATGCTCTCCGGCGCCCAGTTCGGCATCACGGTGACCGCGCTGCTGGCCGGGTACGTGGCCGAACCCCTGCTGGGCACCGGGCTGGCCGACCTGTTGGGGCTGACCGGCCTGTCCGCGGCCGTGGCGGTGTCGCTGTCGATGGTGGTGGCGCTGGTGTTCGCCACCGTGGTGCAGATGGTGCTGGGCGAACTGCTGCCCAAGAACTTCGCCATCGCCCGCCCGGAACCGCTGGCCAAGGCGTTGAGCACCTCCACCCTGGCCTACCTCAAGGTCGCCGGTCCGGTGATCCGGCTGTTCGACGCGGCGGCCAACCGCCTGCTGCGCGCCGTGGGCATCGAACCGGTGGAGGAACTGCCCCAGGGCGCCACCCCGGAGGACCTGCGCCAGATCATCACCGACGCGCGCGGCGAGGGGCACCTGGACGCGGAGCTGTCCCGCCTGCTCGACCGCGGCCTGGGCTTCCGGGAACTGGTGGCCGAGCAGGCGATGACACCGCGCGTGATGGTGCACACCGTCCGCGCCGACGAGCCGGTCGTGCGTGTGGTGGAGCTGCTGGACACCGGCCACTCGCGCTTCCCGGTCTTCGGCGAGGACTTGGACGACCTGCGTGGCGTGGTCGGGTTGGCCGAGGTGCTGACCGTGGATTCGGGTCGACGCGCGGACGCGCCGATCGGTGACATCGCCTCGCCCGCGCTGGTCGTGCCCTCCTCGCTGCCGCTGCCCGCGGTGCTGGAACGGCTGCGGGCCGAGCGCCGGCAGCTCGCGTGCGTGGTGGACGAGTTCGGCGGGTTCGCCGGCGTCGTGTCGTTGGAGGACCTGGCCGAGGAGCTGGTCGGGGAGATCCACGACGAGGACGACCCGGTCGAGCAGGTCATCGAGCCGCTGGGCGAGGGGGTGTGGCGGGTGCCCGGACGGATGCGGGTCGACGAGATCGCCGACGCCACCGGTGTGGAGCTGCCCGAGCACGACACCTACGACACCGTGTCCGGCCTGGTGCTCAGCCGGCTGGGCCGCATCGCACAGGTGGACGACGAGATCGAGTTGGACGGGGTGTCGCTGCGGGTCACCGCCGTCGCGCGCAACGTGCCCGACAGCATCGTGCTCGCCATCCGCGCCACCGCCCGCACAGCCGACCGGGAGGACGTCCGATGAGCACCACCTGGTCGCTGCTCGTCTCGCTGGTGTTGTTGGTGGCCAACGCGTTCTTCGTGGCCGCCGAGTTCGCGCTCATCGCCGCCAAGCGCCACCGCCTGGAAGCCGACGCCGAGACCAGTCGCGCGGCCCGCGCGGCCGTGGCCGGCATCCGCGAGCTGTCGCTGATGCTGGCCGGGGCGCAGCTGGGCATCACGCTGTGCACGCTGGGGTTGGGCGCGCTGGCCAAACCCGCGGTGGCCGACCTGGTCGACCCGCTGTTGCTGGCGACCGGTCTGCCGTCGGGGGTGTCCTACGGCATCGCGTTCACGTTGAGCCTGGTGCTGGTGGTGTTCCTGCACATGGTCGTGGGCGAGATGGCCCCGAAGTCCTGGGCGATCTCCCACCCCGAACGCTCGGCGCTGCTGCTCGCGCTGCCGTTCCGCGCGTTCGCGCACTCCGTCCGCTGGATCCTCAGTGGGCTCAACGGCGTGACCAACGCTCTGCTGCGGGCGATGAAGGTGCAGCCCCAGGACGAGCTGGCGCAGGCCCACCGGCCCGAGGACCTGCGGATGCTGGTGCGCCAGTCCGGTGAGCACGGCCTGATCCCCGAAGGCCAGCAGCGGCTGCTGACCCGGATGCTGCAACTGCAGAACACCACCCTGACGCAGGTGATGGTGCCGATCGAGGACGCGCTGAGCGTGTCCGAGCACAGCAGCGCCCTGGCGGTCGAACGCCGCAGCCGCGAGTCCGGGCGCTCCCGCTTCCCGGTGGTGGACGTCCACGGGGACTACATCGGCCTGGTCCACATCCGCGACGCCGTGCGCGCCACCGTCGCGGGGCGGCGGGCCACTGCCCGCGACATGATGGCCCCGGCGCTGACCCTGCCCGCCACCATGCCCGTCGCGGGCGCGGTCACCGCCATGCGCGCCGACCGGGCGCAGCTCGCCCTGGTGGCGGACGACGCGGGCCGTGTGATCGGCATCGCGGCCCTGGAAGACCTCCTCGAAGAGCTGATCGGCGACTTCGAGGACGAGACCGACACCCCACCTGGTTCCACCCGTGCACTCGTACCCTCCGGAAGGAAATCCTGATGTTCAAACGGATGCTCAGCGCCTTCGGCGTCGGCGGACCGTCCGTCGACACCGTCCTCGACACCCCGCACGCCACCCCCGGCCAGGTGATCACAGGCCAGGTCCGCATCCAGGGCGGCAGCAACGAGGCCAACATCGACCAGATCGTGCTGTCGCTCGTGACGCGGGTCGAGGTCGAGCACGGCGACCACGAGTTCAACGGGGTCTCGGAGTTCCTGCGCGTCGTCGTCGCCCAGGGCGTTCGGGTGCCGGCCGGTCAGCCGATGGCCGTGCCCTTCCAGCTCCCGCTCCCGTGGGAGACGCCGATCACCGCCGTCGGCGGGCAGCAACTGCCCGGCATGACCGTCGGCGTGCGCACCGAACTGGTCATCTCCAGTGCCCCCGACAAGGGCGACCTCGACCCGCTCCTGGTCGGCCCGCTGCCCTCCCAGGACCGCGTGCTGGAGGCGTTCGGGCAGCTCGGGTTCCAGTTCCGCAGCGCCGACGTCGAAGCCGGCCGCATCCACGGCGTGCACCAGGAACTCGGCTTCTACCAGGAGATCGAGTTCTTCCCGCCCGCCCAGTACGCGGGCCGGATCAACCAGGTCGAGCTGACCTTCGTCACCAACCCGCACGAACTCGTGGTGGTGCTGGAGGCCGACAAGCGCGGGGGCATGTTCTCCTCCGGCAGTGATGCGTTCGGCCGCTTCCACGTGTCGCACCAGGACGCGATGAACACCGACTGGGCTTCGGCGATCAACCAGTGGATGGCGCAGATCGCCGAACGCGGCGGCCACTCCGCCTTCGGCGGCCAGCCCGGTTACGGCCAGCCCGGTTACGGCCACCAGCCCGCCTACGGTCAGCCCGGTTACGGCCACCACGGCGGCCACCACGGGCAGCACCGGGGCTCCGGCATGGGCGGCGTCGTCGCCGGCGCGGCGGCCGGCGTCGTCGGAGGCATGATCCTCGGCGAAGTCCTGGACGACGCGTTCGAGGACGACGGCGGCGGCGAGGACATGGCCTTCGAGGAATGATTCCTCCGCCGATCGGGTAAGTGCAGCTCACCCAACCCTCGTGCAAGGAGTGGACATGCCTGTTTCCGGACTCATCAGCGCACTGGTCGTGGGTCTGATCATCGGTGCGCTGGGCCGGCTCGTCCTGCCGGGCAAGCAGAACATCCCGATCTGGCTGACCATGCTGATCGGTGTGATCGCCGCGATCGTCGGCACGTTGCTGGCCAACGCCCTCGGTGTCGGCGACACGCGCGGCATCGACTGGATCGAGATCATCATCCAGGTCGCCCTCGCCGCGGGCGGCGTCGCCCTGGCCGCGGGCATGTACGGCCGCAAACGGATCTGACACCCCCACCAGACCGGCGCGGCAGGCGGCCACTCCCATGACACGCCTGCCGCGCCGCCGCCTTCGTCAATGCCCGCCGCCGGTCACCACCGGGGACAAGGAATAGGCCCGCACAATGGAATGGATGCTCAGCCCCGAGCTGTGGATCGCTTTCAGCACCCTGCTGCTGCTGGAAGTCGTGCTCGGCATCGACAACGTCGTGTTCATCTCGATCCTCGCCGGCCGCCTCCCGGCGCACCAGCAGCAGCGCGCCCGCGTCCTGGGCCTGTCCCTGGCGCTGATCACCCGACTGCTGCTGCTGGCGTCGCTGTCCTGGGTCATCGGCCTGACCGCGCCGCTGTTCACCGCGCTGGGGCAGGAGATCTCCGGCCGTGACCTGATCCTGCTGCTGGGCGGGCTGTTCCTGCTCGGCAAGGCCACCTACGAGATCCACGAACAACTCGAAGGCGCCGAACACGGCAGCACCCGCAAGGCGGTGTCGTTCGCCTCGGTGATCGCCCAGATCCTCGTGCTCGACGTGGTGTTCTCCCTCGACTCGGTCATCACCGCCGTCGGCATGGTCGACGAACTCGGCATCATGATCTCCGCCGTCGTGGTCGCGATGGTCATCATGCTGGTCTCGGCCAGGACGATCAGCGAGTTCGTCAACCGGCACCCCACGGTCAAGATGCTGGCCCTGTCGTTCCTGCTGCTCATCGGCGGCAGCCTCATCGCCGAAGGCTTCGACCAGCACATCCCCAAGGGCTACGTCTACGGCCCCATCGCCTTCTCCATCCTGGTGGAGTTCCTCAACCTCCGTGCCCGCGCCAAACGCGCCCAGCAGCCCGTGCACCTGCACCCCACCTACGTCAAGAACGACCAGACGTCCCCGAAGGAGTGACCACCAGCCGGGCACACCACGCGCAGCCGGCACCACACCGCGTCACCCGGTACCCGCGACCACCCTGATCGTGCGCCGCGCCGCCCTCGGCGGTACTCATCCGCCCGAACCCTGCTCGACAGCACCGAAAGGACACGCGGGTGCAGTTCAACGCCGATGCCGAACTCGACACCTCCCAGGTCACCGACCAACGCGGCATCGGTGGCCGGGCCACCTTGGGCGGCGGTGGACTCGGCATCGTCGGCCTGATCATCTACTTCGTGCTCTCCCAGATCGGTGGCACCCCGCAACTGCCCGCCGGCCCCGGGTTCGGCGACGTCAACCGCGGCCAACAGGTCGGCTCCGAGGCCATCAGGACCAAGTGCCGCACCGGCGCGGACGCCAACCGTGAAGCCGACTGCCGCGCGGTCGCCTTCATCAACTCGACCCAAGCCTTCTGGACCGACCAGTTCGCCCGCTCCGGGCGCACCTACCAGCCCGCGCAGACGAACTTCTTCTCCGGCGGCGTGCAGACCCGCTGCGGCAACGCCACGTCCGCCGTCGGCCCCTTCTACTGCCCCGCCGACGCGCAGGTCTACATCGACCTGACCTTCTTCCAGGAACTGCGGCAGAAGTTCGGCGCCACGGGCGGCCCGTTCGTCGAGGCGTACATCCTCGCCCACGAATACGGCCACCACGTCCAGAACCTGATGGGCACCACCGACCGCGTCCGCACCCGCCAGGGCCCCACCTCCGACTCCGTCCGCCTGGAACTGCAGGCCGACTGCTACGCCGGCGCCTGGGCGCACCACGCCACCACCACTCCCACCGCCTCCGGCCAACCCCTGATCATCGGCGTCACCGACCAGGACGTCGCCAACGCCCTCGACGCCGCCTCCCGCATCGGCGACGACTACATCCAGCGCGAACTCGGCGGACGCATCGACACCACCCAGTTCAGCCACGGCACCTCCGCCCAACGCCAGAAGTGGTACACCACCGGCTACCAGACCGGTGACCCCGCACGTTGCGCCACCTTCGACACCGACGACCTCGGCTGAACTCCGCGTCCCGGACCGGCTCGCCCCGCCACCCGACGCGGCGGGGCGGCATCGCGGTGCACTGGACCCACAACCCACAACCCCATGACGGAGATGACGGACATGACGAGTTCGACGTTGAGCAGGCCGGTCGACAACCGCAGGATCGCCGGCGTGTGCGCCGGCCTGGCGCAGCGATGGGGTCTGAAGCCCGGAACGGTCCGAATTCTGTTCGTGCTGTCCTGCCTGCTGCCCGGCCCTCAGTTCCTGATCTACATCGCACTGTGGATCATCCTGCCGTCCCGCTGACCACCCGCCGAGCACCAGCGGACGGTGTCGAACCCCTGGCCGTACTTGGTGTCGAGGTCGCGGGTAGGAAGCGCAAGGACTCCATACGCGTTCCGAGGTCGTCGGCGAGGTTTCCGGCGTGCTGGTTGTCAATGGCGCCGGCGCCATCGCCTGAGGGTGTCGGGCGGGCCGTTGACGTGGCCGGTCGCGATCCGGTCGCGCGTCCCGGGGTCGAACCAGGGAACCTGGAGATATGAGCTCCGGGTGGACACCGGGCCACGCGCGTCACCGCTCACGCCGAGCGCTTCCGGCTTGAGCGGTGCTTGGGGTGACCGACCGGCTTCGCACCGGCTTGAACCAGAGTCACGATTTGGCGCCTCGTCAACTTCGGCCTCGGTCGCAGTCGTCCCACCAGGAGACGGACCCGGCGGCTTCGGCTGCTGCGGTGCGGCAGAACTCGGCTCCGATGGGGCCTTCCTGGAAGGTGCCGTGCAGTGGGGGTGTAGTCGATCCAGCCCTCGCTGAACACCAGCGGCACGCCGGTCTCAGCTGCCCGGTCGGCGGCGGCGTCAGGTGGTGAGCTGTTGTCGCATGGCGGCGCGGTGGGTGCTCCGACGTCGTACCGGCGCACGCGGCTGCCGTAGCTGCCGCCCGACGGGCCGAATCGCAGTGCCGAGGTGTCGATGCCGGTGCCGGACAGCAGCAGCGGCATCGCGCAGATCCGCACGGTGTTGCAGCCCCGGTCCACCGACTCGGCGAACGCCCGACCCGCTCGGCCGGGAACCGGCGATCCGGCTCCAGCGGATGGACCGGCCACGGCCGCAGCACAACCGCGTCCACAGTGGAGCCTGATCGTCGCGCACGACGAGGCGGATCAGCGGGTCGTGGACGCGCTGGCGGGACGCTGATCAGCGGCCCGGCGGCGCGCGTTCTGGGTCCAGGCCGCCGCCGGGGGGGCAACGAGGTGTGCGTGTGCACCGGCCGGACCGCGACTGACCCGGTCACTGGCAGTGACGCGGGTGACGCGGACTGTCGCCTTTCGTGCGTCCGTGTCATCCGATCCGGGCGGTGCGGCTGGGCGAACCCGGTCCTACGCTGGCGAACAGGCCGATGACCTGGCCGGCAGCGCAGGGGAGAAGGCATGCATCGATTCGCCGTTCTGTCGTCACTGTCCGCCATCATCGTCGCGTTCGCGTCGCACGCGCCGGTGGCCCATGCCGCTCTGCCCACCCTGGTGTTCTGCGGGCCCGGCAGCGGTTCGTCCGAGTTCACCCCCGGGTTGACCACGACCCCCAGGCCGACCGAGATCACCGGCAGCGGCGATCTGGGCCCCTGCGTCGGCGACGCCGAGATCAACGGTGCCACGTTCACCTTCCACGCGACCAGCCCCGCATTCAGCTGCACCGCGGGCGATGCCGAGGGCACCATCGAGATCACCTGGTCGCCCACCGGGGAGACGAGCACCGTCGACTACGTCGTCAACCGCTCGGTGCGCCCGAACGACGAGATGGTCTCGATCACCAGGGGGACGATCTCGGCGGGCCGGTACGCGGGCGCCGCCTTCGCGGGCGAGTCGGTCATCGTCCCCCCGCCCCCGTTGGCGTGCCTGTCTGAACCCGGGGTGCCGAACGCCATCGGCGCCGGCAACGCGGCCGTCATCCAGTAGGCGCCGTGCCGGAACCGGCGGGGCTGATCCACTCGTTGCTGTCCCCGCGTTCCTGCCCCGACCCGTACGCCGTCTACCGCGCGCTCCGCCACGACGGTCGGGTGCACCACTTCGCGCCGTTGAACATGTTCCTGGTCAACGGCTACGCCGACTGCGCCGCGCTGCACCGGGACCGCGGGCTGCTGGTCATCGACAGCGCCCTGCACGAGGAGCGCCGCCTGGGGCGGTGGCCGGAACAGGTCCTGCACTCGATCGACCAGTGGCCGGTGTACCGGAACCCGCCCGCGCACGCGGCCTCGCGGCAGGTGCTGGTGAAGCACTTCGCGCCCGCGGTGGTCGACGGCCTCCGTCCGGTGGTCGAGCGGCAGTACGAACGGGAACTGGCCGAGGTGGTTCGCCGGGGCGCGAACGGCGCGGTCGTGGACCTGCAACCGCACCTCGACCGATTGCCCATGGTGGTGATGTCCACGATCCTCGGCCTGCCACCAGCCGACCTGCCGCGCCTGGTCGAGATGGTGGCGGAGTTCTCGCTCTTCTTCGAGGTCGTGCTGACCGGTAGGCAGAAGCGGCGCATGGTCGACAGCCACGACCGGCTCATCACCTACTTCCTGGCCCTCATCGCCGAGCGCAGGCGCAGGCCCGACGGCGCTGTGGTGTCCAGCTTGATCGCGGAGCTGACCGGTCCGGGAGGGACGCTGTCGGACCGCCGGTTGGCCGGCATGCTGGCCGGGCTGCTGCTCGCCGGGTTCGAGACGACGGTCGGCCTGCTCGGCAACGGAGCGCACGCGCTCGCGACCCACCCCGAGCAGGCCCGGCTGCTGGCCGCCGAGCCGGAACGCGCCGACGCGGCCGTCGAGGAGGTGCTGCGCTGGGACAGCCCGGTGCAGGTGAACTCCCGCGTAGCCGGTCAGCGGCTGGACGTCGCGGGCGTGCCGATTCCGATCGGAGCGGTGGTCGCCCTGGTCTACGGCTCGGCGCACCGCGACCCCGACCGCTACCCCGACCCCGACCGCTTCGACATCACCCGGCCGGGGGTGCGGTCGCTGAGCTTCGGCACGGGCATCCACCACTGCCTGGGCTCGCGACTGGCGCGGATGGAGGCGGCGGTGGCCTTCGCCTGCCTTGCCCGCTTCCCCGCGCTGCGGCTCGCCGGGCAGCCGAAGCGGCGCAGTCCCGGCTTCACCATCCGGGCCTTCGAGACCCTTCCCGTCCGGGTGTCGTGACCCACCGGCTCACCGCGGCCCAGCGGGCGATCTGGTCCATGCAGGAGGACGACCCCACTTCTCCACTGTGGAACCTGGGCGGCTACCTGGAGATCGCGGGCCCGCTGGACCTTGACCGGTTCGCCCGCGCGGTCCACCGCGCCGCCGTCGAAGCCGAGTCGCTGGCGGTGCGGTTCGAGGCGGGCGACGACGGCCCGCGCCAGGTCGTGACCCACCCGCGATCCTGGCCGATACCGCTCGTCGACGCCGCCGCCGAACCCGATCCGCACGCGGTGGCCGAGGCCATGATGGTGGCCGAGCTGGAGCGGCCGATGCCGCTGCTCGACGGCCCGCTGTGCCGTGAGACCCTGTTCCGGGTGGCACCGGACCGGCACCTCTGGTTCCGCAAGGTGCACCACCTCGTGCTGGACGCCTACGGCTCCGTCCTCATCGGACGGCGGATCGCCGAGCTGTACGCCGCGCCGGACTCCGCACCGCCGTCTGGTTTCCCGTCCCTGGCAGAGCTGCTGGCCGACGAGAGCGGCTACGAGGCATCCGCCCGAGCGGCCCTCGACCGGGAGTTCTGGCTACGGCGGTTCAGCGAGCCCTACCAGGCGGTGAACCTCGCCGGTCGTGTCCCGGCACCGCCTTACCGCAGAGCCCTGCGCCGCAGCTGCTACCTGCCGCCCCGCGCGCAGGCGCTGACCAAGACTCTCGGCGCGAGCCTGACCGCGATCATGACCGCCCTGCTCGCGCACTACCTGTCGCGGCGGGCGGGTGTTCCCGAGGTGATCCTCCAGCTCCCCGTCACCGGGCGGCTCGGCCCGCTGGCCCGGCGCGGCACCGCCGTGCTCGCCAACCGGATACCGGTGCGCCTGTCCGTGCCGCCGACCGCCGGACCCTTCGACCTGGTCCCGCAGGTCGTCCGGGAACTCCGCGCCTGCCTGCGGCACCAGCGGTGCCGAGTGGAAGACCTGCTGCGCGACGCCTCGGGATCCGTGCCGTTTCTCGGACCGAAGGTCAACGCGTGGGCCAGGGGGTACGACATGGCACTGGCGGGAAGCCCTGTGCTGGAGCGGAACCTGAACAACGGCCCCGTCACCGACCTGTCCGTGATCATCTACCCCGAGCCGGACCAGCGCGGTCTGCTCATCCACATCGACGCGAACCCCGACCTCTACCAACCCGAGGACCTGGAGACCCACCTACGGCACCTGGTGCAGCCGCTGGCCGACAGCTTCTGATCCACCGCGTCCACTGCGAGCGGTCCTCCCTCCGGAGACGGTGTGCGTCGGCCGACACACAGGGTCGTGTTGCCATTCCGGTCTTGTCGGAGCGGTAGAGGTCGCGCCTCCAGGAGCAGGGTGTCATCCGGGCGGTCGGTGATGGGAAAGGTGCTGTCGGCGGGCACGACCTGTTACGGCATGTACGCCAATCCCAAGAGCGGTAGTCAGGGCAGCACCGTCCCGGACGACGAGGTCGTCGGCTGGGACTTGCACCCGGGCGGTGGACCCGGCGAGCAGGGCGACGTGCTGTTGTCCTACCTGTACCGGAACCAGGCGCTCGCGTACTGCTTCGCGTACGCGGGGTTGTAGCCCGCCGACGATCGCGCGGTCAGCGGGCCGCCGGACGCGTGGATCGGTCTTCCCCCACGGGACTGCCGGAGCTGACGCCGGCGAGGGAGCTGTCGAGATCGGTTGTGGGTCTTGCCGATGACGGGGTCGGCGGGCTCGCTGTCCGGGGTATGGGCCCGGCAGGGTGTCCGCGTCCACCGCCGGTGTCACTTCGCCGGGGGGAGAGGGCTGTCGCTCGCCGACCGGGGGACGACGACCAGCGGTCCCACCAGCACAACCGGGCCCGTTCCGCGGCGCAGCAGCCGGTGGCCGGTGGAGGTGTCCGTGGCGGTCGGGCTGGAGCCGATCACCAGCATCGAGGCGAGCACGGCATGGCGGGCGAGGCCGGTGGCGGGGCGTGACCTGGCCATCCGCACGTCCACCGGCACGGAGGGGTGGTGCACCGCGCAGGCCTGGGTGGCGGAGAGGGCGGCTTGGGCGATGTCCGGGATGGCGACCGGCGCGGCGGAGTGGTCGTCAAGCGTGCAGCACACCACCCGCAGCCCGGTGTTCAAGGCCGCGGCGAGGAGGAACGCGGCGCGCAACGTGCGCTCGGCCAGGGCGTCGCCGCTGATGCCGACCGCCACGGGGCGGTCGGTCGGGGCGGGGTGCTCCGACCCGACGTCGGCCGGGGCGGCGGTGACCGGGCACCGGGACCGCGCGCTCACGGTGGCGGCGAGCACGCTGGCGGCGTCCGGGGCGGGCCCGCCCACAACGATCATGTCGGCCGTGTGGGACTCGGCGATCAAGGCGCGCCCGGCGGAGGCGACGACCACGCGTGCCGAGACGCCCAGGAGCGGTGACGTCTCGTGTAATCGCGCGGCCAGCTCGTCCAGGCGGGCTCGGGCGGCGTGCACCTCGGCGAGGTCCCGGCACGCGTGCACCAGCCGGAGGCCGCGGCCCCGCTGAAGGGCGTGGCGTGCTGCCCAGCGCGCCCCGGCCAACGACGCCGCGCTGAACGACACCCCGGCCACCACCGGGGACGCACCATCGAGTCGTGCCGTCATCCTGTGCCTCCAGACCCGCCCGGCGGTCGACCGGCGTGTTCGGCGCGAGCCGACGCAGGGGACGTAGGTGCAGCCTTCCGACCGCGTCGGACTGTATCGGCCGCGTGAGTTTCCGTACGCGGGACCCCGCGGCTATTTGCGAACGCTGACCGGAGTCTTCCTCGCATTAGTGGGGCGGTTATCTCGCACGACTGCGGAGGGTGCGGTCCAAACATGGCGTTCGGGTGAATCTGCAAGGGAGGGTGGATGCTTTGCGTTGTCTATTTACCTCGATCATCTATTCATTGTCACGATCGGCGACTTACCACCCATTTGGCGGTCGCGCATACGGGGTGTGAGGGTGAGCATGGGTCCCGCGATTCATCATGACGTGTACTGGGTTGCCATCCGAGCGGCCGGGGGATCACCGAGGGGCCGGGTCGGGAAATGTGAACATGTTTCGAATCGAGGGGATTGGTCAAGCATGGGGGTTGAGATGAGTGATGTCCATCAGTGATCTCCATCAGTGAGGAAAAATGTCTTCAGACGACCTGTCCGAGAGATTCGAGAGGGCCGCACGGGGCAACGACGTCACCGGCGCCCAGCTGGCGGTCCTGCGCCAAGGCGAGTTGCGGACGTACGAGTTAGGCGAACGGGAGCACGGGACCGGCGAACCCATGAGCGGTTCGACCAAGGTGCCCGTCGGCTCCATCACGAAGACCTTCACCACCACCCTGCTCATGGCGCTCGTCTCCGACGGCGACCTGGACCTCGACGCACCGGTCGCCGAGTACCTGCCGGAGATGCACCGGATCTCGGGTGACCTCGTCGACCTGCTCACGACGCGCCACCTGCTCAGCCACACCGGGGGCCTCGCCGCCGACCACATCGCGCCCACGGAGGCCGACCACTTCCCGCTCGGCGACTGCTTCCTGGACACCCTCCAGCGGCCGGGCGTCGGCTTCTCGTACTCCAACCTCGGTTACGTCCTCACCGGGCACCTGGTCGAAGCCCTGACCGGGATGACCTGGTGGGAGGCCATGCGAGCGATCGTGCTCAAGCCGATGGGGATCACCGCCGCCTCCATCGTGACGCCGGACCTCTCGGCGTCCGCGCCGTCCGTGGCGACCGGCCACGCGGTGAACCGGGCACGCGGCCTGGTCCGCAAGGTCGAGCAGACGCTCGAACCGGCGGAGGCGCCGGCGGGCGCACTGGCCTTGAGCGCCTCGGACCTGGTCGCGCTCGGCCGGATGCACCTGAGTCCCGAGCACGGCGGAACGGCGGCAGGCCCGGTGGGCCAAGCCGAGTTGGCCGAGATGCGCCGCCCCGTCCCCTACGCGGACCCGTTCGGCCTGGCCGACGGGTGGGCTCTCGGGCTCGCGTTGTTCCGCAGCGGCGCCACCACCTGGCTCGGTCACGACGGCATGGCAGACGGCACGTCGTGCTACCTCCGGGTCGACCCGACCGGGGGCACGGTGATCGCGCTCACCACGAACGCGGGCAGCGGCTCGGCGATGTGGCGGGACCTCGGCGCGGAGCTGCGGTCCACCGGGCTGAACATCAGCGCCTACCACGCGTTGACGGGCGAGGAACGCCGGATAGCGCCACCGCGCGACTGCGTCGGTGACTATGTCAACGGCGACACCGTGTACTCGGCCGTCATTCGTGGCGACCAGGTCCAACTGGTCGTCGACGGTGATTCCGCGGCCACGTTGACGCTCTACGAAGGCCTCGTGTTCTCGGTCACGGACGTGACCACCGGCGAACAGGGTTATGCGGGCCGTTTCCTGCGCAACGCCCGCGACGGCCGGGTGGACCGGATCCAGATCGGCGGCCGGGTGGCCGCCCGGAGGCGGCGCGCGCGAGAAGCCGCCTGAGATCGGGGCCCAACCCGGCCCGCCCATTCTCGCCGATCATTTTCGCGTGGGTTCCGCCGCGCCCGAAAAGAGTGGACCGCACATGTCGCCTCACCACGCACCGCCACGGCCCGCGGGGAACCCGATGATCACCACCGTTCCCGGCCTGTTCGCCGAGTGGGTGCGGCGAACGCCGCGGGCCACCGCGGTGGTCGCCGACGACGTGGCGTTGAGCTACGCCGAGCTCGACGACCGCGCCACCCGCCTGGCCCGTCGGCTGACCGGGCTCGGTGTGCGGGCGGAGCGGCCGGTCGGGGTGTTGATGGAGCGTTCGGTCGACCTGGTGGTCGCCCTGCTGGCCGTGGTGAAGGCGGGCGGGGCGTACCTGCCGCTCGACCTGCGCGCGCCGGCCGATCGCCTGCGGCCGGTGCTGGCGGCGGCGGACGTGCCGGTCCTGCTGACCGACCACGACCGGGAGACCGCGGCGACCGCGCTGCACCCGGGGCACGTGGTCGTGGTGCGGGCCGATGACCCGCCGGTGGCGGAGCCGGCGGGGGACCTGGTCGGTCCGCACCCCGACACGCTCGCGTACGTCATGCACACCTCGGGTTCGACGGGGGTTCCCAAGGGCGTGGCGGTGCGCAACCGGGACGTGGTCGCGTTCGCCTCGGACGGGCGGTTCTCCGGCGGCGGTCACGATCGCGTCCTGCTGCACGCACCCTTGGCCTTCGACGCCTCGACCTACGAGCTGTGGGTGCCGCTGTTGCGCGGTGGCCGGGTGGTCATCGTCCCACCCGGTGACGTGGACGGGCACGTGCTGCGGCGGATGATCGCCGAGCACGGGATCACGGGCGTGTTCCTGACCGCGGGGCTGTTCCGCATGGTCGCCCAGGACGACCCGGCGTGCCTCGCCGGCGCGCGTGAGGTGTGGACCGGCGGTGACGTGGTTCCCGCGGGCGCCGTCCGCCGGGTGCTGGAGGCTTGCCCCGGCCTGGTGGTGGTGGACGCCTACGGCCCCACCGAGGTCACGGTGATGGCCACGGCGCACGCGATGTCGGACGTCCGCGAGGTCCCCGACGTGGTGCCGATCGGGCGGCCGCTGGACGACAAGCGGGCCTACGTGCTGGACGACGACCTCAGGCCCGTGCCGGCCGGCGAACCGGGTGAGCTGTTCGTGGCGGGCGCGGGACTGGCCCGCGGCTACCTCAACCAGCCGGGGCTGACCGCCCAGTGGTTCCTCGCCGACCCGTTCGCCGGGCCGGGCGAGCGCATGTACCGCACCGGAGACCTCGTGCGGCGCCGTCCTGACGGCGTGTTCGAGTTCATCGGCCGGGCCGACGACCAGGTGAAGATCCGCGGCTTCCGGGTCGAGGTCGGCGAGATCGAGTCCGTGGTGGGCAGGCACCCGCGCACCGCGCAGGTCGCCGTGGTGGCCCGCGAGGACAGACCCGGCGTCAAACGCCTCGTCGCGTACGTCGTGCCCACCGATGGCGGGCCGCTGCACGCCGACGAGTTGCGGGCGCTCGCCCTGCGGTCGCTGCCCGACTACATGGTGCCCTCGGCGTTCGTCACCCTGGACCGCCTGCCGTTGAACGCGAACGGGAAGCTCGACCGACGCGCCCTGCCCGCTCCCGGCCGCGGCGCGTCCGCGGGGCGCACGGCGCCGCGCACCGAGGCGGAGAAGGCGGTCGCGGCGATCTGGGCGGACGTGCTGGGGGAGGAGCCCGGTGTCGAGGACGACTTCCTGCACCTGGGCGGCGACTCCATCCAGGCCATCCGGGTGATCTCCCGCGTCCGCACGGCGTTCGGCGTCGACCTCTCCTCGCGGGCGGTGTTCGAAGCGGGGACCGTCGCGGGCCTGGCCGAGCTGCTGGCGGACCGGCTGCCCACCGACGCGACCCCTCCGATCCCGCGCGCACCCCGCGATCGGGCGCTGCCGTTGTCGCCCGCGCAGCAACGGCTGTGGTTCCTGGACGAGCTGAACCCCGGCAGCTCCGAGTACAACACCGGTGTCGGGCTGCGGTTGTCCGGGGCCCTCGACGCCGACGCCCTGCGGACCGCGCTCGACGGGCTGGTCGCCCGGCACGAGGCGCTGCGGACGACCTTCGACACGGTCGACGGCCAGGGCGTGCAGGTGGTGGCGGCACGAGGGGAGCTGCCGCTGCGGGTGGTCGACCTGACCGTCGGCCCGGACACCGCCCTGGACGAGGTGCTGGTCGCGGAGCTGACCGAGCCCTTCGACCTGCGACGTGGTCCGCTGGCCAGGGCGGTGCTCGTGCGGCTCGCCGCCGACGACCACCTGCTGCTGCTCGACCAGCACCACATCGTCACCGACGGGTGGTCGGTCAGGGTGCTGGTGGACGAGTTGGTCGAGCTGTACCGGGCCGCGCTGAGAGGAGCCCCGGCCGCGCTGCCGGAACTGCCGATCCAGTACCCGGACTTCGCGGTGTGGCAACGCGCACGGCTGGCGGACCCGGCCCTGGACGGGCACCTGGACCACTGGCGGCGCGAACTCGCCGGCCTCGACGCCCTCGACGTGCCGACCGACCGTCCCCGACCGGCCGTGCGCACCACCTCCGGATCGGTGCACCGCGAGGCGTTGCCCGCGGCACTGGTCGACCGCCTGGCAACGGTGGGGCAGCGCAACGGCGCCACCCTGTTCATGACCCTCACCGCCGCCGTCCAGGTGCTGCTGTCCACCTACGCCGGCCGCCGCGACGTGGCCGTGGGCACCGCCACGTCCGGCCGCGACCGGACCGAACTGGAGAACCTGGTCGGGTTCTTCGTCAACACCGTGGTGATCCGGTCGACGGTGGACCGCTCGCAGACGTTCGGCGGGTTCCTGGGGGCGGTGCGGGAGACGATGCTCGACGCGTTCGCCCACGACCAGGTGCCGTTCGACCGGCTGGTCGAGGAGCTGCGCCCCGAGCGCGACCCGAGCCGGACACCCCTGGTGCAGGCGCTGGTCCTGCTGCAACAGGAGGTGGTGCGGCCGACGCGGGTGGACGGGCTGCTGATCGCCGAGCACCACCTGCCCAGGCCCGCCGCCCGCTTCGAGCTGCTGGTGGAGTTCTGGCCGCGGGGCGACTCGGTGGACGTCTCGGTCGAGTACAACACCGACCTGTTCGACGCGAGCACGGTCGAGCGGATGACGGGCCACCTGCGGGTGCTGCTCGACGCGATCGCGACCGACCCGGACCGGCCCCTCGCCGAACTGTCGCTGCTCGGTCCGGCCGAGCGGCGGCAGGTGCTGGAGGGCTGGAACGACACCGGCCGCGAGCTGCCGCCGGCGACGGTCGTCGACCTGTTCGCCGAGCAGGTGCGGCGCACGCCGGACGCCACCGCGGTGATCGCCGAGGGGACGGCGCTGACCTACGCCGAGCTGGACGCGCGCGCCAACCGGCTGGCCCGCCGGCTGCTCGGTCTCGGTGTCCGCGTCGAGGACCCGGTCGGGCTGCTGGTGCGCCGCTCGGTCGACCTCGTCGTCGCCGAGCTGGCCGTGCTGAAGGCCGGTGGGGCGTACGTGCCGCTGGACACCAGATCGCCCGCCGACCGGTTGCGCGTGCTGCTGGTCGAGACCGGTGCGCGGGTCCTGCTCACCGACCGGGTGTGGCTGGACACCGCCAACGAGGTCCACAGTGGACAGGTCGTGCCGGTGGACGCCCAGGACCTGTCGGACGAACGGGCCACCGACCCCGGTGTCACGACCCACCCGGACAACCTCGCCTACGTCATGCACACCTCCGGCTCGACCGGGGTGCCCAAGGGCGTGGCGGTGCGGCACCGCGACGTCACCGCGCTGGCCCGTGACCGGCGGTTCCGCGCCGGCGCGCACGACCGGGTGCTGCTGCACTCGCCGTCCGCGTTCGACGCCACGACCTACGAGCTGTGGGTGCCGCTGCTCAACGGTGGCCGGGTGGTCGTCGCTCCGCCCGGTGACCTGGACGTCGACGTGCTGCGCCGCGCGATCAGCGAGCACGGCGTGACGGCGTTGTGGCTGACGGCGGGGTTGTTCCGGGCTTTCGCCCAGGACGACCCGGCGTGCTTCGCCGGCGTGCGCGAGGTGTGGACCGGCGGTGACGTGGTCCCGCCGGCCGCCGTGCGGCGCGTGCTCGGGGCCTGTCCGGGGCTGACCGTGGTGGACGGGTACGGCCCCACCGAGACCACGACGTTCGCCGCCTCGCACCCGATGTCGGACTCCCACGAGGTCCCGGACGTGGTGCCGATCGGCCGACCGCTCGACGGCACGCGGGTCTACGTGCTCGACGAGGAACTGGCCCCGACGCCGATCGGGGTGGCCGGTGAGCTGTTCATCGCCGGCGCGGGCGTGGCCCGCGGCTACCTGGGCCGGCCCGGCCTGACCGCGCAGCGGTTCCTGCCGGACCCGTTCGGCCGGGTGGGCGAGCGGATGTACCGCACCGGGGACGTGGCGAGGTGGCGACCCGACGGCACGGTCGGGTTCGTCGGCCGCACCGACGACCAGGTCAAGATCCGCGGCTTCCGGATCGAACCGGGCGAGGTCGACACCGCGCTGACGCGGCACGGCGGCATCGCCCAGGCGGTCACCGTCGTGCGGCCGGACGACACCGGCCGCAAACGCCTCGTCGCCTACGTGACACCGGTGTCCGAGCCGCTTGAAGCGGCGTCGCTGCGCGAGTTCCTCGCCCGCGCGCTGCCCGACTACCTCGTGCCCTCGGAGTTCGTCACCGTGGACGCGCTGCCGCTGGACGCGAACGGCAAGGTCGACCGGCGTGCCCTGCCCGCACCCGACTGGGGCGCCGGCGTGACCGGCGGCTACGTGCCGCCGGCCGCGGGCGCGGAGGCGGAGCTCGCCCGGATCTGGGCGGAACTGCTGAACGTGGAGCGGGTCGGCGCCCAGGACGACTTCTTCGAGCTCGGCGGCGACTCCATCCTCGGTATCCAGGTGGTGTCGCGGGCGCGCGCGGCCGGGCTGGCCCTCACCCCCGGCGACCTGTTCCGGCACCCGACGGTGGCCGGCCTCGTCGCCGCCGTGGTCGAGCCAGGAGCGGTCACCGCCGAACAGGGCGAGGTGACCGGCGACGTGCCGCTCACCCCGATCCAGCGCTGGCTGTTCGACACCAACGCCGTGCGGCCGGAGCACTTCGACCAGTCGGTGCTCGCCGAGCTGACCGAGCAGCTCGACGAACAGGCGTTCCGGC
Source organism: Saccharothrix isguenensis (assembly GCF_052936305.1). Classification (NCBI taxonomy): domain Bacteria; kingdom Bacillati; phylum Actinomycetota; class Actinomycetes; order Pseudonocardiales; family Pseudonocardiaceae; genus Saccharothrix; species Saccharothrix isguenensis. Next base: position 4,362,521 of record NZ_CP193626.1, on the reverse strand, counting down.
GGGCGCTGCGGGCGCTGGTGGAGCACCACGACGCCCTGAGGATGCGCTTCACGCGCACCGGGCAGGGGTGGCGACAGCACAACGCGCCGGTCGAGCCGCTCGACGTCCTCACCCGCCTCGACCTGTCCGTCATGGACTCCGCGGCGCAGGACAGGGCGGTCGCGGCGATCAAGGCCCGCACCCACGCGAACGTCGACCTCGCCACCGGCCCACTGCTCAGGGCGGTGCTGTTCGACCTGGGCGGCGGACGGAGACCGTTGCTGTTGCTCGCCGTGCACCACTTGGTGGTGGACGGCGTCTCCTGGCGGATCCTGCTGGAGGACCTGACCACCGCCTACGGCCAGGCGACGCGAGGCGAGGCGGTGCGGCTCGGCGCCAAGACGACGTCGTTCCGCGACTGGGCGCGGCGGCTCACGGCCTTCACCGAGGCGGGCGGCTTCGACGACGAGGCCGACCACTGGACCGCGACCACCGGTGCGGACCCGTCGCTGCCGGTCGACCACCCGGGCGCCGCCACCGCCGGTTCTGCCCGCGCGCTGACCGTGCGGCTCGACCAGCGGACCACCAGGGCGCTGCTGCGGGACGTGCCCGGCGTGTACCGGACGCAGGTCAACGACGTGCTGCTGAGCGCGCTGGGGCGGGTCCTCGCCGAGTGGACGGGCCGTGACCGCGTGCTGGTCGACCTGGAGGGCCACGGCCGCGAAGACCTGCTGGACGACGTGGACCTCTCCCGCACGGTCGGCTGGTTCACCTCGATGTTCCCCGTCGCGCTGGACGTGCCGGACGGTGACTGGGGCGGCGTGCTCAAGTCGGTCAAGGAGCAGCTGCGCGCGGTCCCGCGCCGGGGCCTGGGGTATGGCGCGCTGCGCGCGACCGCCCTGTCCGGCGCGCCCACTCCCCGGATCAGCTTCAACTACCTCGGCCGGCTGGACTGGTCGTCAGCCGGTGGGGAGCTGGTCCACGCCGTGCACGGCAGCTTGGAGCTGGACAGCGCCGCCGACGCTCCGCGGCCGCACCTGCTGGACGTGGTGGGCGCGGTGGAGCACGGCTGCCTCGAACTGAGCTGGTACTACAGCGACGGGGTGCACGACGAGGGCACGGTGCGGCGGTTGGCCGAAGGGCTGGCGGATGCGCTGCGCGAGGTGGTGGAGCACTGCGCTCGTCGCGGTGTGGGTGGGCGGACGCCGTCGGACTTCCCGTTGGCGGGCTTGGACCAGGCGGCGGTGGACCGCCTCGTCGGTGACGGTCGCGGGGTGGAGGACGTCTACCCGCTGACCCCGATGCAGACCGGGATGGTGTTCCACAACCTCGTCGGCACGTCCACGTCCGGGGCCTACTTCAACCAGGTGCGGTTGCGGTTGTCCGGTGTGGCAGACCCGCAGGCGTTGGCCACCGCGTGGCGGCGGGTCGTGGACCGCACGCCGGCGCTGCGCGTCGAGGTCGTCTGGGAAGGGCTGCCCGAACCGCTCCAGGTGGTGCGCCGGGACGTCACCCTGCCGGTCGCGCACCTGGACTGGACCGGGCTGTCCGAGACCGCCCGCGAACGGGCGCTGCGGGAGTTCCTGGACCGCGACCGCGCCGCGGGCCTCGACCTCGGCGCCGCCCCGTTGACCAGGCTGGCGATCGCCGTGCTGGGCGACGGCGAGGTGGCGGTCGTGTGGACCTTCCACCACGTGCTGCTCGACGGCTGGAGCGCCGCCCGGGTCTTCACCGAGGTGTGCGAGCACTACGCCGCGATCACGCGCGGCCTGCCCACCGCGCTTCCCGAGCGGCGTCCCTTCCGGGACTACCTGCACTGGCTCGACCACCGGGATCCGGCGGAAGCCGAGCGGTACTGGCGCGGGGTGCTCGCCGGGTTCGACTCGCCGACCGCGCTGCCGTTCGACCGGCAGCAGGTCGAGGCGCACCGCGCCGAGTCGGGCGCGACGGTCGGCGTCACGCTGACGTCCGGGCGGACCGATCGGCTGCGCGACTTCAGCCGGCGCAACGGGCTGACCGTGAACACGGTCCTGCAGGGCGCGTGGGCACTGCTGCTGGCCCGCTACGGCGGCACGTCCGACGTCCTGTTCGGCACCACCGTCTCGGGTCGGCCCGCCGACCTGGCCGGTGTCGAGTCGATGGTCGGCATGTTCATCAACACCGTGCCCACGCGGATCACCGTGCCGCACGACGTCGACGTGCCGTCGTGGCTGCGCGGGATCCAGCGTGACCAGGCCGAGTCCCGCCGCTTCGACCACGTCCCGCTGACCAGGGTGCGGGGCTGGAGCGGACTGCCGGGCCGCGGCGCCCTGTTCGACAGCATCCTGGTGTTCGAGAACTACCCGTTCGACGCCGACGCGCCCGCCGAGCACGGGCTGCGCATGCACGACGTGCACGCGCACGAGCCGACCAACTACCCGCTCGCCGTCATGGCGACGCCCGGCAGGGCGCTGTCCATCGCGGTCGACTACGACCCGGCCCTGTTCGACGAGCGGACGGCCGAGCGGGTGTGCCGGCACCTGGAGGTGCTGCTGGGGCAGATCCCGGACGCCTCGGACCGGCCGGTCTCGGAGCTGTCCCCGCTGGACGACGCCGAACGCCACCAGGTGCTGGTGGCGTGGAACGACACCGGCCACGACCTGCCCGCCGGCACGCTGCCGGACCTGTTCCACCGGCAGGTGGACCGGTCGCCGCACGCCACGGCGCTGATCGCCGACGGCGTGCGGCTCGACTACGCGGAGCTGGACAGCAGGGCGAACCGGCTCGCCCACCGGCTGATCGGGCTCGGCGTCCGCGCCGAGGACCGCGTCGCGGTGCTGGTGGAGCGGTCGGTGGAACTGGTCGTGGCGGAGCTGGCGGTGGTGAAGGCCGGTGCGGCGTACGTGCCGCTGGACACCAGGGCTCCCGCCGACCGGATGCGGGTGGTGCTGGCCGAGGCGGGGACCTCCGTGCTGCTGACCGACGCGACGTGGCAGGACACCGCCCGGACGGTCCACGACGGGCACGCGGTGCTCGTGGACGGGTCGCTGGAGGACGAGCCGGGCGGGCGACCCGAGGTGCGGTGGCACCCGGACAACCTCGCCTACGTCATGTACACCTCCGGCTCGACCGGCAAGCCCAAGGGCGTCGCGGTGCGCCACCGGGACGTCGTGGCGCTGGCCTCCGACCGGCGGTTCCGGGGCGGCGGGCACGACCGGGTGCTGCTGCACTCGGCGTCGGCGTTCGACGCCACCACGTACGAGCTGTGGGTGCCGCTGCTCAACGGCGGTCAGGTCGTGGTGGCCCCGGCCGGCGACCTCGACGTCGAGGTGCTGCGGCGGGTCACGACGGAGCACGGCGTGACGGGCGTGTTCCTGACCTCCGGGCTGTTCCGGTTGGTGGCGCAGGACGCGCCGGACTGCCTGGCCGGCGTGCGCGAGGTCTGGACCGGCGGCGAGGTCGTCCCGGCGACGGCGATGCGCCGGGTGCTGGCCGCCTGCCCCGGTCTGGTGGTCGTCGACGTCTACGGACCCACCGAGACCACGACCTTCGCCACGCAGCGGACGATGACCTCGGTGGACGAGGTGCCCGACGTCGTGCCGATCGGCCGGCCGATGGACAACACGCGGGTCCACGTGCTCGACGGCGACCTGCGGCCGGTGCCGATCGGTGTCGTGGGCGAGCTGTTCATCGCCGGCGCGGGTGTCGCCCGCGGCTACCTCGGACGGCCCGGCCTGACCGCGCAGCGGTTCCCCGCCGACCCGTTCACCGGGGGCGGTTCCCGCATGTACCGCACCGGAGACCTGGTCCGGTGGACCGCGGCGGGTGAGTTGGACTTCGTCGGGCGCGCCGACGACCAGGTCAAGATCCGGGGCTTCCGGATCGAGCTGGGTGAGGTGGAAACCGCACTGCTGCGCCACGACGACGTGTCGGAGGCCGTCGTCGTGCTCCGCGAGCACGCCGGGCGCAAGCGGCTGGTGGCCTACTTCGTGCCCAAGGGCGACGAGCCGTCCGACGCCGGGCTGCGGGGCTTCCTCGGGCACGTGCTGCCGGACTACATGGTGCCCTCGGCGTCGGTGGCGTTGGACCGGCTGCCGCTCGACCGCAACGGCAAGGTCGACCGCAACGCGCTGCCCGACCCGGACTGGGGCAGCACCGGTGCCTCCTACGTCGCACCGCGCACCGAGGCCGAGCGCACGCTGGCGTCGATCTGGGCGCAGGTGCTCGGTGTCGACCGGGTCGGCGTCGAGGACGACTTCTTCGAGCTGGGCGGCGACTCGATCATCAGCATCCAGGTGGTGTCGCGCGCCCGGCAAGCAGGCCTCGGGCTGATGCCCAGGGACCTCTTCGCGCACCCCACGGTGGCCGCGTTGGCCGCCGCAGCCCCGGTGACCGGCGTGCCGGACACCGCGCCGCGAGGACCGGTCAGCGGCGAGGTCCCGCTGACCCCTGTCCAGCACTGGTTCCTCGACCCCGGACCGGCTCGGCCGGAGCACTTCGACCAGTCCGTGCTGCTGGAGTTCGCCGGCGAACCGGACCGCGAGGCGCTGCGGCAGGCACTGGACGCCCTGCTCTCCCACCACGACGCGCTGCGCACGCGCTTCGAGCGCACCGGCAGCGGGTGGCGGCAGCACATCCCGCCGGTCGAGCCGGTCGACGTGCTGGAGGTGCACGACCTGTCCGCCGCGGACGACCCCGAGCGGCGGCTCGACGCGGTCACCGACGCCGCCCGTCGCGGCTTCGACCTCGGTCGCGGGCCCCTGGTCAAGGCCGTGCTGGCCGACTTGGGCGCGGCCCGGTGGACGTTGTTCCTCGCCGTGCACCACCTGGTCGTGGACGGCGTGTCCTGGCGGATCCTGCTGGAGGACCTCGACACCGCGTACCGGCAGGCCCTGGGCGGTGAGCCGGTCCGGTTGCCGGACCGGACCACGTCGTTCCGGGACTGGGCGCACCGGCTGGCCGAGCACACCGCGTCCGGCGGCTTCGCCGACGAGGCGGACCACTGGAGCGCGGTGGCCGCCGGCGTGGACCCGACCGTGCCCGTGGACCGGAGGGGCGCCAACACCGCCGACACCGTGCGGACCGTCTCGGTCGGGTTGGACGAGGCGCTGACGCGGGCGTTGTTGCAGGACGTGCCGGCGGTCTACCGGACGCGGGTCGACGACGTGCTGCTCGCCGCCCTGGCGAGGGTCCTCGGCCGGTGGACCGGCCGAGACCGGGTGCTGGTGGAGCTGGAGGGGCACGGCCGCGAGGAGGAGGTCCTGCCCGGCGTCGACCTGTCCCGCACGGTCGGCTGGTTCACCACGATGTTCCCGGTCGTCCTAAACGTGCCCGACGCCGACCGGGAGCCCGGTGACTGGGGCGCGGCGCTGAAGTCGACCAAGGAACTCCTCCGGGCCGTGCCCCGGCGCGGCATCGGGTACGGCGCGTCGCGCCACCTGGCGCAGACCTCGGGTGAGCAGCCGGACCCGGCGGTGAGCTTCAACTACCTCGGGCGGTTCGACTGGTCCGAGTCCTCCGGCGGGAGCGCGTTCCGGGTGACCGGCGGCCTGCGCTCGGACGCCGCACCGGACACGCCCCGGCCGCACCTGCTCGACGTGGTGGGTGCGGTGGAGGGCAAGCGGCTGGAGTTCACCTGGTACTACAGCGAGCAGGTGCACGACGAGGCCACCGTGCGGCGGTTGGCCGAGGAGTTGGCGGATGCCCTGCGCGAGGTGGTGGAGCACTGCGCTCGTCCCGGTGTGGGTGGGCGGACGCCGTCGGACTTCCCGTTGGCACGGCTGGACCAGGCGGCGGTGGACCGCCTCGTCGGTGACGGTCGCGGGGTGGAGGACGTCTACCCGCTGACCCCGATGCAGTCCGGGATGCTGTTCCACAGCCTGTCCGAGGGCGACCAGCGGCTCTACTTCGAACAGCTCTCGTTCGTGCTGGAGGGCGTCACCGACTCGACCGTGCTGGCCAGGGCTTGGCGCGAGGTGGTCGAGCGGACGCCGGTGCTGCGCAGCCGGGTGGTCTGGGAGGGCGTCGACGAGCCGTTGCAGGTGGTGTGCCGCGACGTGGCCGTGCCGATCCGTGAGCTCGACTGGACCGGGCTGTCGCCCGACGCCCGCGACCGGGAGTTGCGGGACCTGCTCGACCTCGACCGGGCCGCCGGCGTCGACCTGGCCGCCGCGCCGCTGCTGCGGGTGGTGCTGGCCCGCCTGTCCGACACCGAGGTCCGTGTGGTGTGGACGTTCCACCACGTGCTGCTGGACGGCTGGAGCGTCTTCCAGGTGCTGTCCGACGTCTTCGCCTGCCACGCCGCGCTCGCCGGCGGTCGCCGTCCCGAGCCCACCGGGCGACGCCCCTTCGGCGACTACCTGAAGTGGCTCGCCGAGCAGGACCCGCGCGAGGCCGAGGACCACTGGCGCCGGGTGCTCGACGGGTTCGCGACGCCGACCCCGCTGCCCCTCGACCGGCCGGCGGAGCGCTCCCACGCCACCCGCTCGACCGAGTGGGTGATCACCGAGCTGTCCGGTGCGGACACCGGGCGACTGCGGGAGTTCGCCCAGCGCAACGGCCTGACGCTCAACGCCGTCGTGCAGGGCGGCTGGGCGTTGACCCTCGCGCGCTGCGGCGGCCGGCACGACGTGTGCTTCGGCTCCACGGTGTCCGGCCGACCGGCCGACCTGCCGGGCGCGGACACCATCACCGGCATCTTCATCAACACCGTGCCGGTCCGGGTGGACGTCGCCGACGACCTGGGCGTGGTGCCGTGGCTGCGCCGGTTGCAGTCGGCCCAGGCGGACGCCAGGCGGTTCGACTTCGTCCCCCTGGGCGAGTTGCAGGGCTGGAGCGAGGTGCCGAGCGGGGTCAGCCTGTTCGACAGCATCCTGGTGTTCGAGAACTACCCGGTCAACCACGAGGCGGCGTCGGTCCACGGCCTGGCGATGCGCGACCTGCACGCCGTCGAGACCACGAACTACCCGCTCAGCGTCGGTGTCCGGCCAGGCGAACGGCTGTCCATCGCCCTGGGCTACGACCCGGCGCTGTTCGACCCGGCGACGGTCGAGCGGATGGCGGACCGCCTGGCCCGCGCGCTGGACGGACTGGCCGCCGACCCGGACCGCCGCCTGCGCGACGTCGAGGTCGTGGGCGAGGCCGAGTTGCGGGACCTGGTGGTGGAGCACAACGCCACCCGCCACCCGGTGCCCGAGGGCACGGTGGCGAGCCTGTTCGCCGAGCAGGCCGACCGGGCGCCCGACGCCACCGCCGTGGTGGCGGACGGGGTGTCGCTGACCTACGCCGAGCTGGAGGTGCGGGCCAACCGGTTGGCGCACCGGCTGGTCGACCTGGGCGTCCGCCCCGAGGACCGGGTCGGCGTGCTCCTGGAACGGTCCGCCGACCTGGTCGTGGCCGTGCTGGCGGTGGCCAAGGCGGGCGGCGCGTACCTGCCGCTGGACGTCCGGGCGCCCGCCGAGCGGATGCGGCTGGTGCTAGACCAGGCGCGCTCGTCCGTGCTGCTCACCGACGAGCGGTGGCGGGCGACCGCGAGCGAGGTCCACGCCGGCCGGGTCGTGGTGGTCGACGCGTCCGGCGAGCGCGACGACCGGCCGGTGGTCGCGCTGCACCCGGACAACCTGGCCTACGTCGAGTTCACCTCCGGCTCCACCGGTGCGCCCAAGGGCGTGGCCGTGCGGCACCGGGACGTGGTGGCGCTGTCGTTCGACCGCCGCTTCGACGCCCACCGCAGCGTGCTCGTGCACTCGCCGCTGGCGTTCGACGCCTCCACCTACGAGCTGTGGGCGCCGCTGCTGCGCGGCGGCCGGGTGGTGCTGGCGCCCCCGACCGACCTCGACGCCGACCTGGTGCGGCGGCTGATCACCGAGCACGGCGTCGACGTCGCGTTCCTGACCACCGGGCTGTTCCGGGTCCTCGCCCAGGACTCGCCCGACTGCCTGGCCGGGCTCGCCGAGGTGTGGACCGGCGGCGAGGTCGTGCCCGCGTCGGCGATCCGCCGGGTGATGGAGGCCTGTCCCGGTCTCGTGGTGGTGGACGTCTACGGACCGACCGAGACGACGACCTTCGCCACCTGCCACCCGCTGTCCGACATCGGCGAGGTGCCCGACGTGGTGCCCATCGGCGCGCCGATGGACAACATGCGTGCCTACGTCCTCGACGACCGGTTGCGCCCGGTGCCGGTCGGCGTGCCCGGCGAGCTGCACATCGCCGGCGCAGGGCTGGCCCGCGGCTACCTCGACCGACCCGGCCTGACCGCCGAGCGGTTCCTGGCCGACCCCTTCGGCGAGCCGGGGGAGCGGATGTACCGCACCGGCGACGTCGTGCGGTGGCTGCCCGGTGGCGTGCTGGAGTTCACCGGTCGTGCCGACGACCAGGTCAAGCTGCGCGGCTTCCGGATCGAGCTCGGCGAGGTCGAAGCGGTGCTGGGCCGCCACCCCGACGTCGGCGGGCTGGTGGTGATGGCGCGGGAGGACGTCCCCGGCTCCAAGCGGCTCGTGGCCTACGTCGTGCCCGCCGGCGGGGCGCGGGCACCCGACGCCGAGGAGATGGCGGCCTTCGCGGCGCGGTCCCTGCCCGACTACATGGTCCCTTCGGCGTTCGTCGTGCTGGACCGGTTGCCGTTGAAGTCCAACGGGAAGGTGGACCGGACGGCGCTGCCCGCCCCGGTGGACGCACTGCCGGCGGCGGCGTACGTGGCGCCCCGGACCGACACCGAGCGGGTGCTCGCCGCGATCTGGGTCGAAGCGCTCGGAGCGGACCGGGTGGGCGTCGAGGACGACTTCTTCGCCCTCGGCGGCGACTCCATGCGCAGCCTGCTCGTCACCTCGCGCGGCCGGGCCGCGTTCGACGTGCCGCTGACCCCGCACGACGTGCTGACCAGCCGCACGGTCTCCGCACTGGCGCGGGTGGTCGAGGAGAAGGTCCTGATCGAACTGGAACGAGTCGCCTTCGGTGACGACGCCGGCAAGCACCTGTGAGGGAGAAGACCATGTCGTCATCGATGGAAGAGCGCATCTCCGCCCTGCCGCCGCACCTGAGGGAGCTGATGCGCCGCCGGTTGGCGGGCCAGGTGAGGCAGGCCGACACCATCGGAGCAGTCGGGCGAGACCGGCCGCTGCCGCTGTCCTTCCCCCAGCAGCGCCTGTGGTTCCTCGACGAGTTCCAGCCCGGCGGGTCGGGGTACAACAGCGCCCTGGCGCTGCGCCTGACCGGACGCCTCGACGTGCCGGCGCTGGCCGAGGCGCTGCGCGGGCTGGTCGCCCGCCACGAGTCGCTGCGCACCACGTTCGACGAGGTCGACGGCAGCGGTGTGCAGGTCGTCCACCCCGCGTTCGACCTGCCCGTGCCGGTGCTCGACCTGGCGCGGGGCGACGACCTGGACGCGGTGCTCGCCGAGGAGTACGCGCGGCCCTTCGACCTGCGGCGGGGACCGCTGCTGCGGGCGTTGGTGGTGCGCGTCGCCGACGACGGGCACGTGCTGCTGCTCACCGCGCACCACATCGTCACCGATGGCTGGTCCATGGGCGTGCTGACCGAGGAACTGGCCGTGCTGTACCGCGCGGCGCTGGTCGGCGAGGAGGCCTCGCTACCGCCGCTCCCGTTGCAGTACGCGGACTTCGCCGCCTGGCAGCGCGACCGGCTGTCCGACGACGCGCTGGGCGCGCACCTGGACTACTGGAAGCAGCGGCTGACGGGCGTCGCGCCGCTCGAACTGCCGACCGACCGCCCGCGCCCGCCGGTGCGGACGTCCGCCGGCGCGGTACACCCGTTCGAGGTCCCCGCGCAGGTCGCCGCCGGACTGGGCGACCTCGCCCGCGCACACGGCACGATCCTGCTCACCGCGCTGGTGGCGGCCTGCCAGGTGCTGCTGGCCCGCTACTCGGGGCAGCAGGACGTCGCCGTGGGCACGGTCACCACCGGCCGCAGCAGACCCGAGCTGGACCGGCTGGTCGGCTTCTTCGTCAACACCGTCGTGCTGCGGTCCGAGGTGGACCTGGAACGGACGTTCGGCGACTTCCTCGACGAGGTCAAGAGGACCGTGCAGGAGGCTTTCGCCCACGACGAGGCGCCGCTGGAACACCTGGTCGACGCGGTTCGCGCGGAACGCGACGTCAGCCGCAACCCGCTGTTCGACGTCATGGTGCTGCTCCAGAACTCCCAGGGCGAGGCGCCGGAGTTCGCCGGGCTCCGCGTCGAGCGGATGGGCCTGTCCCGGCGGTCGGCGAACTTCGACATCACCGTCGAGTTCGAGGAGCGCGACGGCGCGCTGACCGGGGCGCTGGAGTACAACACCGATCTCTTCGACGCCGCGACGATCGAGCGCTTCACCGGACACCTGGTGCTGCTGCTGTCCGCGATCGTCGCCGAGCCGGGCCGGCCGTTGTCCCGGTTGCCGTGGGTGTCGGAGGAGGAGCGGCGGCGGCTGCTGGTGGACTGGAACGGGCCGGTGGTCGACCTCCCGGCGGCCACCCTGCCCGAGTTGTTCGAGGCGCAGGTCGCCCGTGGTCCCGCTCGGATCGCCCTGACCTGTGCGGGCGTGGAGCTGGACTACGCGGAGCTGAACGCGAGGGCCAACCGGCTCGCGCACCGGCTGATCGAGCGGGGCGCGGGGCCGGAGCGGCTGGTGGCGCTGGTGCTGCCGCGATCGGTCGAGCTGGTCGTGGCGGTCCTGGCGGTGGTGAAGACCGGTGCGGCGTACTTGCCGATCGACCCGGCCTACCCGGCGGCACGCGTGGCGGCGGTGTTGGAGGACGCCGCCCCGATCGTCGTGCTCGACAGCGCGGACTCGTTGCGCGGCACCGGAAGCTACCCGGACACCGATCCGTCCGATGTGGACCGCAGTGCGCCCCTCTCGCCGGACAACCCGGCCTACGTCATCTACACCTCGGGTTCGACCGGCCGGCCGAAGGGCGTGGTGGCCGAACACCGGTCGGTGCTGAACTACCTGTTGTGGGCCGTCGAGGTGTACCCCGGTCTGGGTGGCGTCTCGGTGCTGCACTCGTCGGTGTCGTTCGACCTGACGGTGACGACGTTGTTCGGGCCGCTGCTGGCGGGTGGCCGCATCCGGGTGAGCGAGCTGGCCGAGGACGTCGAAGCGGGGGAGCAGGCCACGTTCCTCAAGGCCACGCCCAGCCACCTCTCGCTGTTGACCACCGTACCCGCCGAGCTGTCACCGACCGGTGAGCTGGTCCTGGGCGGCGAGCAGCTGGTGGGTGAGGTGGTCGAGGAGTGGCGGCGGGCGAACCCGACCGCGACCGTGGTCAACGAGTACGGGCCGACCGAGACGACCGTCGGGTGCATGGAGCACCGGATCGAACCGGGCGAGCCGTTGCCGCCGGGGCCCGTGTCGATCGGCCGGGCCGCCTGGAACACGCGCCTGCACGTGGTGGACCGCGGGTTGCGGCTGGTGCCGATCGGGGTTCCCGGTGAGCTGTGCGTCGCCGGTGCCGGTCTGGCGAGGGGGTACCTGGACCGGCCGGGCTTGACGGCGTCGAGCTTCGTGGCGTGCCCGTTCGGTGAGCCGGGCGAGCGGATGTACCGCACGGGTGACCTGGTGCGGTGGCGCGGGGACGGCACGATGGAGTTCCTGGGCCGCATCGACGAGCAGGTGAAGGTCCGGGGGTTCCGCGTCGAACCGGGCGAGATCGACGCCGTCCTCATGCGGCACGACGGGGTTGCCGAGGCGGTCACCGTCGCACGGCCCGACGACGCCGGCCGCAACCGCCTGATCTCCTACGTGGTGCCCTCGGGCGGCGCCGCGCCGGACGACGCCGACCTGCGGGCCTGGCTCAAGCGCGACCTCCCGGAGTACATGGTGCCCGCGCTCTTCGTCGCGCTGGACGAGGTGCCGCTGACCCCCAACGGCAAGGCCGACCGCCGCGCGCTGCCCGCGCCGCGGACCCGGCCGGACGCGTCCCGCCACGTCGCTCCCAGCACGCCGGTGGAACAGGAGCTGGCCCGCGTGTGGGCCGGGGTGCTGGGCGTGGAACGGGTCGGCGTCGAGGACAACTTCTTCGAACTCGGCGGCGACTCGATCCTCAGCATCCAGGTGGTCGCCCGAGCCCGCCAGGCCGGCCTGCGGCTGACGTCCAAGGACGTCTTCCTGCACCCGACGATCGCCGAGCTGGCCTCCGACGTGCGGCCCGTCCGCGAGGCCGCGGTGGACGCGCCGCTCATCGGCCCCGCGCCGTTGACCCCCATCCAGGAGTGGTTCTTCGACACCAGCCCGGCCGACCCGCACCACTTCACCCAGTCCACCTTCGTGGAGCTGACGCCGGACCTCGACGAGCGGGCGCTGGGCACCGCGCTCGACGCCGTCGTGGCGCACCACGAGGCGCTGCGCACGCGGTTCTCCGCAGTCGGGGACCGGTGGGTGCAGGAAGTGCTGCCCACGCCGTCCGAGGGCGTGCTGGGAGTCATCGACCTGTCCACTTCGGACGCTCCCGCGCAGCGGGAGGCGATGGAGGCCGCGGCGTCGGCCGCCCAGTCGGGACTGCACATCGAGCGCGGACCGCTGATCCGCGCCCTGCTGTTCCACTTGGGCGACGACCGGTGCCCACGCCTGTTCGTCACCATCCACCACCTCGTGACCGACGGCGTCTCCTGGCGCATCCTGCTCGGCGACCTCGACGTGGCCTACCACCAGGTGCTGGCGGGTGAACCGGTCGCGCTCGACCCGGTGGACACCGGGTTCACCCGCTGGGCGCACCGGCTGGTCGAGCGCGTCCGCGCCGGCGAGCTGGACGAGGACCTGGACTACTGGACGGAGGTCGCCCGGTCCGCGCCGGCCGAGCTGCCGGTCGACCACGACGGCGACAACGCGGCCGAGTCGGTCCGCGAGGTGACCGTCCGGTTGCCGCGCCGGGAGACCGACGCGCTGCTGCACCAGGTGCCGGGGGTCTACCGCACGCAGGTCAACGACGTGCTGCTGAGCGCGCTGGGCCGCGCGCTCACCACGTGGACCGGCCGTGACCGCGTGCTGATCACCCTGGAGGGGCACGGCCGCGAGGACGTCCCCGACGACCTCGACCTGTCCCGCACCGTCGGCTGGTTCACCAGCCAGTTCCCGTTCGCTCTGCACGTGCCCGCGGACGACCGGGTGCCCGGTGGGTGGGGCGCGGTGCTGAAGTCGGTGAAGGAGCAGGTGCGCGCGGTCCCGCGGCGCGGTGCCGGTTACGGGGCGCTGCGCTACCTGAGCGCGTCGGACTCGCCCGCCGCCGCGCTGCGCGAGGACCCGTGGCCGCGCGTCAGCTTCAACTACCACGGCCAGTGGGACGTGGCGTCGGACGCGGACGACATGGGGCTGTACCGGGCCAGGTGCGCCCCGGTGGGCCGGGAGTCCGCGCCCGGCAACGCCCGTGCCCACCTGCTGGACGTCGTCGGCGTGGTGGCCGCCGGTGAGCTGGAGCTGACCTGGCTGTACTCCGAGCAGGTGCACGACGAGGCGGTCGTGCGGCGGCTGGCGGAGGACGTGCTGGCGGCCCTGCGGGAGATCGTCGAGCACTGCGCCCGCCCCGACGCCGGTGGCCGCACCCCGTCGGACTTCCCCCTGGCACGCCTGGACCAGGCGACCGTGGACTGCCTCGTCGGCACCGGCCGGTCGGTCGAGGACATCCACCCGCTCACGCCGATGCAGGCGGGCATGCTGTTCCACAGCCTGGTCGACACCGCCTCCACGGCCTACCTCGACCACGTCCGGCTGCGGCTGTCCGGGGTCCGCGACGAGCAGGCCCTCGCCGCGGCCTGCAAGCAGGTCCTGGACCGCACGCCGGTGTTGCGCGGCGCCCTGGTGTGGGACGGCGTGGAGCAGCCGTTGCAGGTCGTCCACGGCGACGTCACCCTGCCGACGACCCTGCACGACTGGCGCGCGTTGTCCGTCGAGGAGCGCGACCGGAAGGCGGAGCTGATCGCCTCCGCGACCCTCGACCTGACCGAGGCGCCGCTGATGCGGATCGCCATCGCCCGGCTCTCCGACGACGAGGTGCTGTTCGCCTGGACCTTCCACCACGTGCTGATGGACGGCTGGAGCCTGAGCCAGGTGTTCGCCGAGGTCTGCGAGCGGTACGCGGCGATCGTCGGCGGCACGCCGCCCGAACCGGTGTCCCGACGACCGTTCCGCGACTACCTGCGCTGGTTGGACGCCCAGGACGGGCGGGAGGCGGAGCGGCACTGGCGGGAGGTGCTGGCGGGCTTCTCCGCGCCGACCGCGCTGCCCTACGACCGGCAACCCACCGAGTCCCACGCCACCGAGTCGTCGGACGCGGTGCGGCTGGAGCTGTCGGTCGAGCAGTCGCGACGGCTGCTGCGGGCCGCCCGCGGCAACGGCCTGACGGTCAACACGGTCCTGCAGGGGGCCTGGGCGCTGCTGCTGTCCCGCTACAGCGGCGAGCAGGACGTCGTCTTCGGCACCACCGTTTCCGGGCGCCCCGCCGAGCTGGCGGGCGTCGAGTCGATGGTCGGCATGTTCATCAACACGGTGCCGACCAGGGCGCTGGTGCGCGACGACGAGAACGCCCTCGCGTGGCTGCGCGGCCTCCAGTCCGGTCAGACCGAGTCCAGGCGGTTCGACTTCGTGTCGCTGGCCGCCGTGCGGTCGTGCAGCGACCTGCCCGCCGGCGCGAGCCTGTTCGACAGCGTGGTCGTGTTCGAGAACTTCCCGCTCAACGACGTCGTCGAGGTCGGCGGCATCCGGGTGGCGGAGGTGACGGCGCGCGACAGCACGAGCCTCCCGCTGACCCTGAGCGCCAACCTGGACGACCGGCTGCACCTCGACCTGGCCTACGACCCGGACCTGTTCGACCGGGACACCGCCCGGGGGATGGTCGACCGCCTCCGGCTGCTCGTGGACGCGATCGCCACCGACGCCGACCGGCCGTTGGCCGAACTTCCCTGGCTGACCGACGACGAGCGGCGGCGGGTGGTCGTGGAGTGGAACGACACGGCCGCCGCCGCGCCCGGCAAGGCGTTCCCGGAACTCTTCGAGGCGCAGGTGCGGCGGACGCCGGACGCGACGGCTCTGGTGTTCCGGGACGAACGCCTGACCTTCGCCGAGCTGAACGGGCGCGCCAACAGGCTGGCCCGGCACCTCGTGGCCTCGGGCGCGGGGCCGGAGCGCGTCGTCGCCCTGGCGCTGCCCCGGTCGGTCGACATGGTGGTGGCGATGGCGGCGGTGTGGAAGGCGGGTGCGGCCTACCTGCCGGTCGACCCGGACTCGCCCGCGGACCGGCTGGAGTTCGTGCTGGCCGACGCGGCCCCGGTGCTGGTGGTCACCGACGCCGTCCTGGACGCGCCGGAGACGCGAGCCGCCGTGGCGCGTCAGGACTCGGGTGACCTGACCGACGCGGACCGGCTCTCGCCGCTGCGGCCGGACCACGCCGCGTACGTGATCTACACCTCGGGTTCCACGGGCCGGCCCAAGGGCGTCGTGGTGGAGCACCGCAGCCTGGTCAACCTGCTGCTCAACCACCGCGAGGGCTTCGTGGCCGCCGCTGGGGGCGGGCGGCTGCGCGTCGGGCTGTCGGCCGTGTTCTCCTTCGACACGTCGTTGGAAGGGCCCGTGTTGATGGCGGACGGGCATGAACTGCACCTGATCGACGACGACGTGCGGCTCGACCCGACCGCGTTCGTCGACTACGTGACCCGGCACGGCATCGACTTCCTCGACCTCACCCCGTCCTACGCGCACCAGCTCGTGGACGCCGGACTGTTGACCGGTGAACGCGCGCCGCGGGTGCTGATGCTGGGCGGCGAGGCGATCACGGAGTCGCTGTGGCGGCGGCTGGCCGACGCACCGGCCACGGTGAGCTACAACTTCTACGGCCCGACCGAGAACACGGTCGACGCGCTGTCCTGCCGGGTGGAAGGCGGTCGCCCGGCGGTCGGCCGGCCGCTGCGGGACGTGCGGGCCTACCTGCTGGACGGGTCGTTGCGGCCGGTGCCGGTCGGGGTGGCGGGTGAGCTGTACCTGGCGGGCGCGCAGGTGGCGCGCGGGTACCTGAGCCGGCCCGGTCTGACCGCGCAGCGGTTCGTGGCCGACCCGTTCGGCGCACCGGGCTCGCGGATGTACCGGACCGGGGACCGGGCGCGGTGGCGGGCGGACGGCCGGGTCGAGTACCTGGGGCGCACCGACGACCAGGTGAAGATCCGGGGGTTCCGGATCGAGCCCGGCGAGGTCGAGGCCGCGCTCGTGCGCCACGCCGGGGTGGACCAGGCCGTCGTGGTCGCGCGGCAGGACGGCGCGGGCGAGGTCAAGCGGCTGGTGGCCTACCTCGTGCCGACCGGGACGGCCGCGCCCGACGTGGCGGACCTGCGGTCGTGGCTGGCCGGGACCTTGCCCGACTACATGGTCCCCGCCGCGTTCGTCGCGCTGGGCGCGCTGCCGCAGACGTCCAACGGCAAGGTCGACCGACGTGCGCTGCCCGCCCCCGACTGGACCGCGTCCCGCACCGACCACGTCGCGCCCCGCACCGACCGGGAGCGGCAGGTGGCGGACATCTGGACCGAGGTGCTGGGCGTCCCCGGCATCGGCGTCGAGGACAACTTCTTCGAGCTCGGCGGCGACTCGATCCTGAGCATCCGGGTGGTGTCCCGGCTGCGGGCCGCGTTCGGCGTGGAGCTGTCGCCGCGCGCCCTGTTCACCGCGCCGACCGTGGCGGGCCTGGCCGGGCTGGTCTCGACGGTGCCGGGTTCGACGGTGCCGGGTTCGACGGGCGCGGAGCCGGGACGCGGGCCCGTTCCCGTGGCGGCGAGGGAAGGCGGACTGCCGCTGTCGCTGTCGCAGCAGCGGTTGTGGTTCCTGCACGAGTTCGACCCGGACAGCACCGAGTACCTGTCCCCGCTGATCCTGCGGCTGCGCGGCGAGCTGGACGTGGAAGCGTTGAACGCCGCGCTCACCGGCTTGGTGGCCCGTCACGAGTCGTTGCGCACGACGTTCGACGCGGTGGACGGCCACGGCGTGCAGGTCGTGCACCCGCCGAGCGAGGTGCGGGTGCGGGCCGAGGACGTGCCCGGGGCCGAGCTGGCCGAGGTCCTGGCCCAGGAGGGCAGGCGCCCGTTCGACCTGCGCGAGGGTCCGCTGATGAGGGTGCGGCTGCTGCGGACGGCCGACCGGGACCACGTGCTCGTGCTGGTCCTGCACCACATCGTGACCGACGGCTGGTCGACCGGCGTGCTCACCGAGGAGCTGAGCGCGCTCTACCGCGGCGACACCCTGCCGCCCCTGCCGTTGCAGTACGCCGACTTCGCCGTGTGGCAGCGCGACAACCTCGCGGGCCTGGACGAGCGGTTGGACTACTGGCGCCGCCGGCTCGACGGCGTCCCGGTGCTGGAGCTGCCCACCGACCGGCCTCGGCCCGCGGTGCGCACGAGCAACGGCGCCCTGGTGGAGTTCCGCGTGTCGGACGAGGTGACCGCGCGGCTCAAGGCGTTGTCCCGGCGGCACGACAGCACCCTGTTCACGACCCTGGTGGCCGCGTGCCAGGTGCTGTTCGCCCGCTGGTCCGGGCAGGACGACATCGCCGTGGGCACGGTCGCCTCCGGCCGTGAGCGCGCCGAACTCGAAGGACTGGTCGGCTTCTTCGTCAACACGCTGGTCCTGCGCTCCGCGGTGGACCAGGAACGCGGGTTCGCCGACCTGCTGGCGGAGGTGAGGGACACCGTCCTGACCGCGCTCGCCCACCAGGACGTGCCGTTCGAGCGGGTCGTCGACGAGTTGCAGCCCGTCCGGGACACCAGCCGCACCCCGCTGTTCCAAGCCATGGTGATCCTGCAGAACAATTCCGAGCCGGTGGTCGACCTGCCCGGCCTCGCGGTCGAGGAGCTGACGCCGCCGGTGGTGACGGCCGGCGTGGACGTGCTGATCCAGTTCCAGGAGCACGACGGCGGCCTGCCCGGCGTGGTGACCTACAACAGCGACCTGTTCGACGCCGCCACCATCGACCGCGTGGTCGGCTGGCTGCACGTGCTGCTGGAAGGCATAGCGGCGGACCCCGACGAGCCGTTGTCCCGGCTGCCGTGGGTGTCGGAGGAGGAGCGGCGGCGGCTGCTGGTGGACTGGAACGGGCCGGTGGTCGACGTGCCGGCGGCCACCCTGCCCGGGTTGTTCGAGGCGCAGGTCGCCCGTGGTCCCGCTCGGATCGCCCTGACCTGTGCGGGCGTGGAGCTGGACTACGCGGAGCTGAACGCGCGGGCCAACCGGCTCGCGCACCGGCTGATCGAGCGGGGCGCGGGGCCGGAGCGGCTGGTGGCGCTGGTGCTGCCGCGATCGGTCGAGCTGGTCGTGGCGGTCCTGGCGGTGGTGAAGACGGGTGGGGCGTACTTGCCGATCGACCCGGCCTACCCGGCGGCACGGGTGGCGGCGACGCTGGAGGACGCCGAGCCTGTCGTGGTGCTCGACGGCGTGGACTCGTTGCGCGGCACTGGAAGCTACCCGGACACGAATCCGTCCGATGTGGACCGCAGGGGGCCGTTGTCGCCGGACAACCCGGCCTACGTCATCTACACCTCGGGTTCGACCGGCCGGCCGAAGGGCGTGGTGGTCGGGCACCGGTCGGCGGTGAACTACCTGACGTGGGCGACCGAGGTCTACCCCGGTCTGGGCGGGGTGGCGGTGCTGCACTCGCCGGTGACGTTCGACCTGACGGTGACGACGTTGTTCGGGCCGCTGCTGGCGGGTGGCCGCATCCGGGTGAGCGAGCTGGCCGAGGACGCCGGCGGGGGAGCGCCGGCCACGTTCCTCAAGGCCACGCCCAGCCACCTGCCGTTGCTGGGTACCGTGCCCGCCGACCTGTCGCCCACCGGTGACCTGGTCGTCGGCGGTGAGCAGCTGCTCGGCGAGGTGGTCGACGAGTGGCGGCGGGTGAACCCGACCGCGGCTGTGATCAACGAGTACGGCCCGACCGAGGCGACCGTCGGGTGCATGGAGCACCGGATCGAACCGGGCGAGCCCCTGGCGCCGGGGCCGGTGCCCATCGGCCGGGCGGCCTGGAACACCCGTCTGCACGTGGTGGACCGCGGGTTGCGGCTGGTGCCCGTGGGGGTCGCCGGTGAGCTGTGCGTCGCCGGTGCCGGCCTGGCCAGGGGCTACCTGAACCGGCCCGGTCTGACCGCGTCGAGCTTCGTGGCCTGCCCGTTCGGCGAGCCGGGCGAGCGGATGTACCGCACGGGTGACCTGGTGCGGTGGCGCGGGGACGGCACGATGGAGTACCTGGGCCGCATCGACGAGCAGGTGAAGGTGCGGGGGTTCCGCATCGAACCGGGCGAGGTCGAGTCGGCGTTGCTGCGCCACCCGGACGTCGCCGAAGCCGCCGTGGTGGCCCGGGACGACGGCCGCGGCCACGCCGTGCTGGTGGCCTACGTCGTCCCGGTGTCGGAGGAGCCGAGCGCCGAGGAGCTGCGCGAGTCGCTCGGCCGCGTCCTGCCCGCGCACATGGTGCCCGCCGCGTTCGTGGCGCTGGACGCGCTGCCGTTGAGCGCCAACGGGAAGCTGGACCGCGCCGCGCTGCCCGCACCGGACGCGCGACCGGAGTCGGCGTACGTGCCGCCACGCACCCCCGTCGAACGCGAACTGGCCCGCGTCTGGTCGCAGGTGCTGCGAGTCGAGCGGGTCGGGGTGCACGACAACTTCTTCGGGCTCGGCGGCGACTCCATCGTGAGCATCCAGGTGGTGTCCCGGTGTCGACAGGCCGGCCTCGACCTCTCCGCGAAGGACGTGTTCACCCACCAGACCGTCGCCGAGCTGGCCACCGTCGTGGGGACGCGGGCGCCGGCCGAGTCGACCCGACCGGTGATCACCGGGCCCGCGCCGCTGACGCCGATCCAGCGGTGGTTCTTCGGCACCCGCCCGGACGACCCGCACCACCTCACCATGTCGGTGCTCCTGGAGCTGGCCGAGGACGTCGACGCGGCGGCACTGGCCCGAGCCGTCGACGCGGTCGTGGCGCACCACGACAGCCTTCGCCTGCGGTTCCGCGACGGCCACCAGGAAGTGGCGTCGGTCGAACCGCACGACGTCTTCAGCACCCACGACCTGTCCGCCGCGGGCTCCGACGAGCGACACCACGAGATGGAGCGGGTGGCGACCGAGGCGCGGGGCTCGCTGGACATCGCCAATGGCCCGCTGGTGCGGGTCGTGCTGTTCACCGGCGGGGCGACCGGCCTGCCGCGGCTGTTCATCACCGCGCACCACCTGGTGGTGGACGGGGTGTCCTGGCGGGTCCTGCTCGGCGACCTGGAGGCGGCGTACCGGGGCGAGGACCCGGAGCCGGTCGGCACGGCGTTCACGCAGTGGGCGCACCTGCTGGCCGAGCACGTGCGCGACGGGGGACTGGACGACGACCTCCCGTTCTGGACCGCTCTCACCGAGGGCGAGGACCTCGACCTGCCGGTCGACCGCCACGGCCCCAACACGGTCGGCTCCACCCGGTCCGTCACGGTCCGGCTCGGCCGGGACGACACCGACGCGTTGCTGCACCGGGTGCCGGACGTGTACCGGACGCAGGCCAACGACGTGCTGCTGGCCGCCCTGGGCCGCGTGCTGACGCGGTGGACCGGCCGTGCGCGGGCCTCGGTCACGATGGAGGGCCACGGCCGGGAGGACGTCCTGCGCGGTGTCGACCTGTCCCGCACGGTCGGCTGGTTCACCTCGCAGTTCCCCGTCGGCCTGGACGTTCCGGCCGACGCGGACTGGGGCGACCTCCTCAAGTCGGTCAAGGAGCAACTGCGCGCCGTGCCGCGCCGCGGCCTCGGTTACGAGGCGCTGCGCTACCTGGGCACGACCGGCGCGTTGAGCGACACCGCGTTGCCTCCGATCAGCTTCAACTACCACGGGCAGTGGGACGTGGGCACCGATGACAAGGGGCTGATCCGAGGCCGCGGACCCGCGCTCGGCCAGGACGCGCCCGCGGAGAGCACCCGCCCCTACCTGATCGACGTCGTCGGCGCGGTGGAGGACGGCGAGCTGCACCTGTCCTGGGAGTACTCCGGCGGAGTCCACGACGAGGCGACGGTGCGCGACCTCGCCGAGGGCATGGTCCGCTCGCTGCGCGAGATCGTCGCGCACTGCGCGCGGCCCGACGCCGGCGGGCGCACGCCCTCGGACTTCCCGCTGGCCCGCCTCGACCAGGCGGCCGTGGACCGGATCGCCGGCGACGGCCGGTCGGTGCAGGACGTCTACCCGTTGACGCCGTTGCAGGCCGGGATGGTGTTCCACAGCCTGCTCGACCGCGACTCCACGGCGTACTTCGACCAGCTGCGGTTCCTGCTGTCCGGCGTGGCGGACGCGCACGCGTTCGGCGCGGCGTGCCAACGCGTGGTCGACCGGACCCCGGTGCTCCGCAGCAGCGTGGTGTGGGAGGGCGTCGACGAGGCCGTGCAGGTGGTGCACCGCCGGGTCGAGCTGCCCGTGCGGCACCTCGACTGGCGGCGGCTGTCCGAGCGGGAACGCGCGGACGCGCTGGACCGGGTGCTCGCCGACGACCTGGCGGCCGGCCTGGACCTGACCCGCCCGCCCCTGTTGCGGCTGGTCGTCGCCCGGACCGCGGACGACGAGGTGCTGGTCGTCTGGACCGCGCACCACGTGCTGCTGGACGGGTGGAGCCTGGCCCAGGTGCTCGCCGAGGTGTGCGAGCAGTACGCGGTCGAGGTCGGTGGACGGCGGCCGGAACCGGTGTCCCGCCGCCCGTTCCGCGACTACCTGCGGTGGTTGGGCGAGCGGGACCGGGTGGGTGCCGAACGGCACTGGCGCGGAGTGCTCGCCGGTTTGGAGGCGCCGACACCGCTGCCCTACGACCGCCCTCCCGTCGAAGCGCACCGGACGGAGTCGAGCGAGTCCGTCCCGGTCGAGCTGTCGGCCGACCGGTCGGCGCGGCTGGACCGGGTCGCCCGGCGTGCCGGTCTCACCGTCAGCACGATCGTGCAGGGCATGTGGGCGCGGCTGCTGTCGCGCTACAGCGGTGAGCCCGACGTCGTGTTCGGCACCACGGTGTCCGGCCGGCCGGCGGACCTGCCCGGTGTCGAGTCGATGGTCGGCATGTTCATCAACACCGTGCCCACCAGGGTGCGCGTCGACCGGGGCCGGGACGTGCTGTCCTGGCTGCGGGACCTCCAGGAGGCGCAGAGCGGGTCGCGTTCGTTCGACTTCGTGTCGCTGGCGGAGCTCCAGGCGTGGAGCGACCTGCCGGCCGGCGCGAACCTGTTCGACAGCGCCGTGGTGTTCGAGAACTACCCGGTCGACGAGCTGGCGAACGCCACGCAGCAGGTCCGCGTCCTCGACGTCCAAGGCCTGGACAGCACGAACTTCCCGCTGACCCTGAGCGCGCACATCGGCGATCGGCTGCGGCTGGAGCTGGACTACGACCGGACGCTGTTCGACGCGGCGACGGTCGAGCGCATGGCGGCGTACCTGGTCGCGCTGCTGGAGGCCGTGGCCGACGGGCGCGAGCTGCCGCTGCTGACCGAGGACGACGCCCGCCTCGAACTGGTGGAGTGGAACCGGACCGCCCTGGACGTGCCCGACCTGACGTTCCCGGAGGTGTTCGAGGCGCAGGCCAGGCGCACACCGGACGCGACCGCTCTGGTGTTCCGCGACGAGGCCCTGAGCTACGCCGAGGTGAACGCACGGGCGAACAGGCTGGCCCGGCACCTCGTGTCGCTCGGCGCGGGTCCGGAGCGGGTCGTGGCACTCGCCCTGCCGAGGTCGGCGGACGCGGTCGTGGCCGTGCTGGCGGTGTTCAAGGCCGGTGCGGTGTACCTGCCGCTCGACCTGGCGCTGCCACCGGAGCGGGTCACGTTCCTGATGGGTGACGCGGCGCCGGCGGTGGTGCTCACCGAGGTCCCGGACGTGGCCTGCCACGGCGACGGCGATCTGACCGACGCCGAGCGGACGACGCCGCTGCGGCCGGACAGCTCGGCCTACCTGATCTACACGTCCGGGTCGACCGGGCGGCCCAAGGGGGTGCTGGTCGAGCACCGCAACCTGGTCAACCTGCTGCACAGCCACCGCGAGGGGTTCGCGGGCGGTGAGCGGATGCGGGTCGCGCTGAGCGCCGTGCTCTCCTTCGACACGTCGCTGGAGGGACCGGTGCTCATGGCCGCCGGCCACGAGCTGCACGTGCTGGACGACGACACCCGCCTCGACCCGGAGGCCCTGGTGGAGTACGTGGCCGGGCGCGGGATCGACTTCCTCGACGTCACACCGGCCTACGTGCGGCAACTCCTGCCGGCGGGCCTGCTCGACAACGACCGGCACCGCCCGCGCGTGCTCATGCTCGGCGGCGAGGCGTTGACCGGGTCGCTCTGGACCACGCTCGCCGCCGCACCGGACACCACCACCTACAACTTCTACGGCCCGACCGAGTGCACGGTCGACGCGCTGTCGTGCCGCGTGGAGGCCGGCAGTCCGGCGGTGGGGTGGCCGCTGCACAACGTCCGCGCCTACGTGCTGGACGACGACCTGAACCCGGTACCGCCGGGCGTGCCGGGCGAGCTGCACCTCGCCGGCGCCCAGGTCGCGCGCGGCTACCTGGGCCGACCCGGCCTGACCGCCGAGCGGTTCGTCGCCGACCCGTTCGCCGCCGCGTCCGGCGCTCCTGCGGGGTCGCGGATGTACCGCACCGGCGACCGGGTCCGCAGGCGGGCAGACGGCCGGCTGGAGTACCTGGGCCGCACCGACGACCAGGTCAAGATCCGCGGTTTCCGGATCGAACCGGGCGAGGTCGAAGCCGCCCTGGTGCGGCACCCCCAGGTCGCCGAGGCGGTCGTGGTCGCACGGCGGGAGGACGACCGCGACCGGCTCGTCGCCTACGTGGTCCCGGGCGGGACGAGCCCCGTCGAGTTGAGGTCGTGGCTGACCGACCGGCTGCCCGACTACATGGTCCCTTCGGCGTTCGTGGCGCTGGACGCGTTGCCCACGACCGTCAACGGCAAGGTGGACCGGCGCGCGTTGCCGGCGCCGGACGCGCAACCGGGCTCGGTCCACCGGGCGCCGCGCACGCCGGCGGAGGAGCAGGTCTGCCGGATCTGGTCCGAGGTGCTGGGCGTGCCGCGGGTGGGCGTCGACGACAACTTCTTCGAACTCGGCGGCGACTCGATCCTGAGCATCCGGGTCGTGTCCCGGCTGCGCGCCGAGTTCGGCGTGGCCGTCTCCCCGCGAGCGGTGTTCAGCGAGCCGACGGTCGAACGCCTGGCTCGGCTCGTCTCGGCGCGGACCGGCGAGGAGGACCCCGACATCCCGGTGGTGCCGCGGACCGGTGCGCTGCCGCTGTCGTTCGCCCAACAGCGGTTGTGGTTCCTGGACGAGTTCGAGCCCGACAGCACCGACTACCTGTCGCCGTCGATCCTGAGGCTGCGCGGCGAGCTGGACACGGCGGCGCTCGACGCGGCGCTGACCGCGCTGGTCGCGCGGCACGAGTCGCTGCGCACCACCTTCGAGACGGTCGAAGGGCACGGCGTGCAGGTGGTGCACCCGCCGCACGACGTGCACGTGCCGTTGCGGGACGTGCCGGGTGGCGAGGCGGAGTTGGCCGAGGTCCTGGCGCGGGAGAGCGGGCGGCCGTTCGACCTCGGCCGGGGGCCGTTGCTGCGCCCGAGCCTGCTGCGGCTCGCCGACGACGACCACGTGCTGCTGCTGATGATGCACCACATCATCACCGACGGCTGGTCCAACGGCGTGCTCACCGGCGACCTGAGCGCCTGCTACCGGGCGGCGCTGACCGGTGCGGACGCCGCCCTCCCCGAACTGCCGGTGCAGTACGCCGACTTCGCCGTCTGGCAGCGGGACCGCGTGACCGGCCCCGTGCTGGACGAACAACTCGGGTACTGGCGCAAGCAGCTCGACGGGGTGCGACCGCTGGAGCTGCCCACCGACCGGCCGAGGCCCGCGATCCGCACGAACCGCGGCGCGGTGCACGCCTTCACGGTGCCGGTGGACGTGGTCGACCGGGTGAAGGCGCTCTCGCGGCAGCAGGACGGCACGTTGTTCACCGCCCTCGTCGCCGCCTGCCAGGTGCTGTTCTCCCGCTGGTCGGGGGAGGAGGACATCGCGGTCGGCACCGTCGCCTCCGGTCGGGACCGGCCCGAGCTGGAGTCCCTGGTCGGGTTCTTCGTCAACACGCTGGTGCTGCGCTCCACAGTGGACGGATCGCGGTCGTTCCGCGACTTCCTGGGCGAGGTGCGCGACACCGTGCTCGACGCGTTCGCGCACCAGGACGTGCCGTTCGAACGCGTGGTGGACGAGCTGCGGCCCGTCCGGGACACCAGTCGCACGCCGCTGTTCCAGGCGATGGTGGTCCTGCAGAACAACCTCGACGGGACACCCGACCTGCCCGGCCTGCGGGTCGAGGACCTGGAGCTGCCGACCACCGCCGCGAACTTCGACCTGACCCTGCACTTCCGGGAAGGCGACGACGTCCTGCACGGGGCGGTCGAGTACAGCACCGACCTGTTCGACGCGACGACGGTGGAGCGGATGGCGGGGCACCTGGGGGTGTTGCTCGCCGCGGCGGCGGCGGCGGACCCGGATCGGGCGTTGGGCGAGCTGCCGTTGCTGCGGCCCGACGAGCACCGGTTGGTGGTGCGGGAGTGGAACGACACCGGCGAAGCGCCGGCGGCCACGGTCGCGGACGCGTTCGCCGAGTGGGTGGAACGGACGCCGGGGGAGACCGCGGCGGTGGCCGGCGAGGTGGTGCTGACCTACGCCGAGCTGGACGCCAGGGCCAACCGGCTCGCACACCGGCTCATCCGGCTCGGCACGCGGGTCGAGGACCCGGTGGCGTTGCTGGTGGAGCGCTCGGTCGACCTGGTGGTCGCCGAGCTGGCCGTGGTCAAGGCCGGTGGCGCGTACGTGCCGCTGGACGCCAGGGCGCCCGCCGAGCGGTTGCGGGTGCTGTTGGCCGACACCGGAGCACGGGTCGTGCTGACCGACCGGGCGTGGCAGGCCACCGCCGCCGACGTCCACGACGGGCACGTGCTCGTGCTGGACGCCGCGGGGCTGTACGACGAGCCCGACACCCGTCCCGACGTGGTGGCACACCCGGACAACCTCGCGTACGTCATGTACACGTCGGGGTCGACCGGGATGCCCAAGGGCGTGGCGGTGCGGCACCGGGACGTGGTCGCGCTCGCCGCGGACGGGCGTTTCCGCGGCGGCGCGCACGACCGGGTGCTGGTGCACTCGGCGCAGGCGTTCGACGCCTCGACCTACGAGCTGTGGACGCCGCTCCTCAACGGCGGCCGCGTGGTCGTCGCCCCACCGGGCGAGGTGGACGCCGAGGTGCTGCGACGCGTGATCGCCGAGCACGGCGTGACGGCGTTGTGGCTGACGGCGGGGTTGTTCCGGGCGATCGCCCAGGAGGACCCCGGCTGCCTGGCCGGTCTGCGCGAGGTGTGGACCGGCGGCGACGTCGTCCCGGCCGCGGCCGTCCGGCGGGTCCTCGAAGCGTCACCCGGCCTGACCGCGGTGGACGGCTACGGACCCACGGAGACCACCACGTTCGCGACGTCGTTCGCGATGTCGGAGGCGGCGGCCGTGCCGGACGTGGTGCCGATCGGGCGGCCGTTGGACGGCACGCGGGTCTACGTGCTGGACGGCGCTCTCCGGCCGGTGCCGGTCGGCGTCGCCGGCGAGCTGTTCATCGCCGGGGCCGGCGTCGCCCGCGGCTACCTGAACCGACCGGGCCCGACCGCGCAGCGGTTCCTGCCCGACCCGTTCACCGGATCGGGCGAGAGGATGTACCGCACCGGGGACGTGGCGCGGTGGCGGGTCGACGGGACCGTCGAGTTCGTGGGCCGCGCCGACGACCAGGTCAAGATCCGCGGCTTCCGCGTCGAACCCGGTGAGGTGGAGTCGGCGCTGCTCCGCCACCCGGACGTGGCCGAGGCCGCAGTCCTGGCCAAGGACGGGGAGCACGGACGCACCCGGCTGGTCGCCTACTTCGTCCCGGCCACCGGCGCCACGCCGAGCGCCGAGAACCTGCGGGAGTCGCTGGGCGGGGTGCTGCCCGCCTACCTGGTGCCGTCGGCCTTCGTGGCCGTGCGGGCCCTGCCGACCACCGCGAACGGCAAGCTCGACCGCGAGGCGCTGCCCGACCCGGAGGTCGTCCAGGACGACCGGTCCCCGCACGTGCCGCCGCGCACACCGCTGGAGACCGCGCTCGCCGGGATCTGGGCGGACGTGCTCGGTGTCGGCGGGATCGGCGTGCGGGAGAACTTCTTCGAGCTGGGTGGCGACTCAATCCTCATCATCCAGGTCGTCTCCAGGGCCAGGAAGGCCGGTATCGGCCTGACGACCAAGGACATCTTCCTGCACCAGACGATCGAGACCCTCGCCCCCGTCGTCACGTCGGTGGACGTCGGACCGGTCGACCCGGGCGCGGTCGTCGGCCCGGTGCCGCTCACGCCCATCCAGCAGTGGTTCTTCGAGACGCACACCGCCAAGCCCCACCACTTCAACCAGTCCATGCTGCTGGAACTGACCGAGGACCTGGACGAGGGCGCGCTGGAACGGGCACTGGGCGCGTTGCCGGTGCACCACGACGCGCTGCGGATGCGGTTCCGCCGGGTCGACGGCGAGTGGCACCAGGACAACGCGCCGGTCGACCGGACCGTCGTGCTCGACCGGCACGACCTGTCCGAGGGCGACGAGCCGGACCGGCAGGCGGAGATGGAGGAGGTCGCCGACGACGTGCAGGCCGGCTTCGACCTCGACAGCGGGCTGCTGTTCAAGGCGGTGCTGTTCCGGTCCGGCGACGGACGGCCGCCGCTGCTGTTCCTCGCCGCCCACCACCTGGTGATCGACGGCGTGTCCTGGCGCATCCTGCTGGACGACCTGGACAGCGCCTACCGCCAGGCGGTGCGCGGTGACGCCGTCGACCTGGGCGCGAAGACCACCTCGTTCCAGGACTGGGCGGGACGGCTGAGCCGGTACGTCGCCGACGGCGGGCTCGACCACGAGCTGGACCACTGGACCGCCGCGCTGGAAGGGGCCGCGCTGCCGGTGGACCACGACGAACCGCGGCCGGGGACCGCGCCGCGGACGTTGCAGGTCGTGTTGAGCCCGGAGGACACCGACGCGCTGCTGCACGACGCTCCGACCGCCTACCGCACCAGGGTCAACGACGTCCTGCTGGCCGCGCTGGCCTGGGCGTTGTCCCGGTTCACCGGACGGCGGACGGTATCGCTGGACATGGAGGGCCACGGCCGGGAGGAGATCCTCGGCGTCGACCTGTCCCGCACGGTCGGCTGGTTCACCACCATGTACCCCGTCGCGCTCACCGTGCCAGACGGCGAGCCCTCGTGGCGCGACCTGGTGAAGGCGGTGCGCAGGCAGACGCGCACGATCCCCGGCAACGGCCTCGGGTTCGGAGCGCTGCGCTACCTCGGCTCACCGCAGGCGCGGGCGCGGCTGGACGCCGAGTGCGGCCGCCCGGAGGTCGTGTTCAACTACCTCGGGCAGTGGGACAGCGCCACCGGGCAGGCGGACGGCGGCCTGTACCGGGCCGCGCGCGATTCCATCGGGCAGGAGGGCGATCCCGCAGACCGGGGCTCGCACCTGCTGGAGCTCGTGGGAGGTGTCTCGGCCGGGCAGCTCCGGTTCTCCTGGGACTACCAGCCGGACCGGCACGAGCAGTCCACGGTGGAGCGGGTCGCGGGTGACTTCCTCGACGCCCTCCAGCGCATCGCGCAGGACTGCCGGGACTCGTCGTGACCGCTCCGACGGTCCCGCTGTCGCGCAACCGCGACTACCGGCTCGTGTGGATCGGCCAGGCCCTGTCGGAGGCGGGCTCCAGCGCGTCCACGATCGCGTTCCCGCTGCTGGTGCTGGTGCTGACCGGATCTCCGGTGCTGTCCGGGCTCGTGCTGTCCGCCGGCGCCGCGGCGCAACTGCTCGCCGGGCTGCCCGCCGGAGCCCTGGTCGACCGGTGGGACCGCAAGAAGGTGATGCTGATCTGCGAGGCGGTACAAGCCTTCGCGGTGGGCAGTGTCGTCCTGGCCCTGTGGTGGGACTTCGCGAGCGTGCCCTACATCATCGCGGTCGTGGTCGTCCTCGGCGTCTGCCGATCGTTGTGCGAACCCGCCGAGGAGGCGAGCCTGCCCGCGATCGTGCCCGCCGACCAGTTGGCCGCCGCGGTGGCGATGAACTCGGCCCGCGGTTACCTGGGGCAGCTGCTGGGCACCGCGCTCGGCGGCTTCCTGTTCGCGGCACGCCGCTGGCTCCCGTTCGCGGCGGAGGCCGTGGCGCACGTGGCGGCGTTCATCGCACTGATCTTCGTCCGGCTGCCGGCGCGGAAGCGCAAGCCCGCGCCGAAGGGCAACTTCCACCGCGAGGTGCTGGACGGCCTGCGCTGGATCGGGGGACAACCCCTGATCCGGGTGATCGCGGTGTGCGCCATCGGCCTCAACCTGTTCTTCCAGGCCTTCTACCTGCTCGTCATCGCGCTGGCGCAGCAGCGGGGCGTCCCGACGGGGCAGATCGGCGTGATGGCCGCGATGTTCGGCGCGGGAGGCATCCTCGGCGCCCTCGCCGCGCCGACGCTGCACCGGGTGGTCAGGCCGTACGTGTCCGTCGTCGGGGTCTTCTGGGTGATCACCTGCCTGATCCCGCTGGCGATCTTCGCTGACAACGGCTACCTGATGGGCGCCCTGTTCGCCGCCATGGCGTTCGTCGCACCGACCGCGAACACCACCATCACCACCTACCAGCTGCTGCTGACCCCCGACGAGCTGCGCGGCAGGTTGAGCAGCGTCATGAGCGTGGCCCTCGGCACGGCCGCCGTCGCCGGACCGGCGCTGGGCGGCCTGATCGTCGAAGTGCTCCCCGGCGACCAGGCGATCCTCGCGTGCGCGGCGGGGATCGCGCTCCTCAGCCTGTTCGCGACCCTCAACCCGACGCTGCGCCGCTTCTCCGCCCACGAGCCCACCGAGCACGGCACGATGACCGACCCGGGCGACCGGTGAACCCCGTGCTCGCCGAAGATCCACCACATGCGGTCCACGTCGGTGCACGAGAGGACGCCGCGCACGCTCACGTCCACGGGTCGACGCGTGGTCGGCAGGCCGGGGGAACAGGACCGTCGGGATGACTGGGGACACGCAGCCGGTCAGCGTGCCGTCGGCGTGGGAATCGACCTGCAATGGCAGTCGAGTCAGGCGAGCTGGGTGATGGTGATGTTGGCGGGGCCGCTGTTGCCGGTGACGCCTTCGGGGGTGAAGCACTGGGCCGGTGTGGCGTTGAGCAGCGCGGCGGTCATCACCACGGCGGCTCCGGTGAACCTGCCCGCGGTCACCGTGCCCTGGTAGACCACGACGACCTCGTTGGCCGGGCGCAGCACCACCAGCCCGACCGCGGCCACGGTGGTGGTCTCACCGGTGTTCCAGGTGATGGTCACCGTGATGGAGACGCCGCCGCCCAGGCACGACACCAGACCGTTCGCGGTGATCGCGTACCCACCGGAGCTGATCACGGGCGACCCGCTGGAGACGCAGGAGCTGTAGTCCGCGCTGGAGGTGATGGAGACGACCCTGGGCTGCGCGGTCACCCCCGGCTGGTAGGCGTTGGCGCCGTTGCCCACGCACGACAGCAACTCGACCTCTGCGGCTTGGGCCGCGGGAGCGGCGGCCACCACCCCGACCGCCACCGACATCGCGACGACGACGCCCGCGAGGGATCGCCGCGCCGCGGACAACAGTTCCCCGATCCCCATCGTCCTCATCGAAGCACCCCCACGTCCGGGACTTGGCCAGACCCACACTGTAATCGCGCTGTGATGTGCCGAACGGGCGAAATGCGATGACACTTTCCGTATGCGCCCACGAGCGCGGAACCGCACATTTCGTAGCCGCGACGCGGTCGAACCAGGGCACCGCCACGGTGGTCGGCACGGCTGCGATGCTGCGGTCGAGGAGAAGGCGGTCCGCAAGGCCTTCGACGACTACCAGGAGGCTGCCCGGGCCAAGGACGGCGTCGCCATGGTTTACGTGCTGCGCGCCGAGTTCGACGCGGTCGAACTGCGCGGGATGTCGGCCGAGCAGCTGGTGTCCGCCGCCGTGGACAAGGGCTTGATCAGCGAGAACAGCCTCGACAACGTCGACCTGGGAACGGTGGTCGTGGACGGCGGCACAGCGCAGGCGGACATGACCTCGCGCGGCGAGTCCGCCGGCGTGGAGTTGCCGTTCCACAAGGAGGACGGCTCCTGGCGGTTCGACCTCCGGCCGCTGATGGCCGCCGGTACAAGGCGCTGGAGGCCGTTGCCGGGGAGCGTGGCGTGACCGTGGAGCAGCTCGTCGACACGACGCTCGGCACGCTCTACGGCGCGGAGCGGGTGCCGCAGCTGAAGCAGCCGCTGCAGGGTTGACCTTCCCCGCGACGGGAGGCGCACTGCGAGTCACCAGTCACCAGTCGCACGCCCACCCCCGACGTCAACGGCCTGTCGTCGGACACCAAGAGGTCGTTCCACACCTACACCGGGCTGGTGATCAGACCAAGTGCTCCAGCGGGTCGGCCACGTTGCCGGCCGACCCGCTGGAGGGTGGTGGTGAGCCTCACCGGAAGACGGTGCCCCCTGTCAGCCTCCGAGGAGGCCTTCCCCCATGGCGTCACCACCACCCGCTTGATCAGCACCTGTGCCAACTGCCCCGACTCCTCCCGTACGGAAGGGTCTTGCACCACCAGTCGCCATCGGTGCCGATGACCTTGGCCGTGATCGAAGAGGAGGTGCTCACGGCGTACACGCCACTCCTGGCCGTGCCGCCGAGGCCGGCCCACGGAGACCACGTGCCGTTGTCGTACTGGATTCTGGTTGTAGATGCGTAGTTCGCGCCGATCAGGAAGTTGTGACCGCGCCCGCTCCACCACGTCGCCGGGGTGACCTTTCTCCCTTGCTCGTCACGTACTTGAGTTCGGCATTCACCCTGGGCAGCTCGCGGATCGGCAGCCTGTCGGCGAGCGAAACCACCGAACCGGTCGCGCACAAGTTCGTCGGCGTCGGGCCTGTTGGCGCTGCTCACGTCCGCTCAACCGGCATCGGCTGAACCACGGACATCGACGATCACGCCACAGAGGACTGCGGTGATGAGTCGGGGTGTCCGTGTCTTCGTGATCATGCTATTTCCTCCATTTCGCGTTGCTTTGGCTCCTACATTGCGCGCCGATCGTGTGAATCCCTTGCATGGTTTCTGCGTTGCGCTGCTCAAGTCGCTTGGCGGTGCGCAGATCGGTGAGCCGCTCCCTCCTGGGGCGCACCGGATGCGACTGCCAGTGCACTTGGACGATCAGTTCGGCGGGAAATGAGATCTGATCGGCTTGATCCGCACCTGCTAGGGTGACAAGCTTCCGAACGGGGCAATCGGGCAGGATCGGCGCTATCACGTGCGAATAGTCATCGATGACGTGCAATTTCGATATGGCAGGAAACCGGTGTTGTCGGGAGTGGACTGGACGATCGACACCGGGGTGACGGGACTGCTCGGTCCCAACGGCGCGGGCAAGACCACGCTGCTCAACCTGCTGGTCGGCTTGGAGAAGCCGGCTTCCGGCGCGGTCCGGTTCCAGGGCTCCTCCTCGGGCACGATCGGATTCGTGCCACAGCGGTTCTCGCTCGTCGGCGGGATGCGGGTGGTGGACACCGTCGCGTACGCGGCATGGGTCAACGGCGTCGACCGGCGTGGATGCGCCGACGCGGCGCTCCGGGCGCTGGCAGCGGTACGACTGGACGACTTGGCGGCAGCGCGCGTGCGGACGTTGTCCGGTGGACAGCGCCAGCGGCTGGGCGTCGCGGCAGCGCTCGCCCACGATCCGGACCTGCTCGTGCTGGACGAGCCGACGGTGGGGCTCGACCCGGCTCAGCGGATGCGGTTGCGCGAAGTCATCGCCGACATCGGGCGCACCAGGACGGTGCTGCTGTCCACGCACCTGATCGAGGACATCTCCCATCTGTGCCAACGGGTCGGTGTTCTCGCGGAGGGCCGACTGGCCTTCGACGGCACCGAAGCGGAGTTGACCGAACTCGTCGACAGCACGCCCTCTTCAGGGGTGTTGGGCTCGCCGTTCGAGCGGGCCTACCACGCATTGGTCGCGAAACTGGGAGCGGACCGTGACTGACCTGCGCACGTCCAGCCCGACGCGACCGGACGGCGCCGCCGTCGTCCCTCGGGTCCGCCTGCGGTCTCCGTTGGGGATCTGGCCCGTCCTGCTGCCGGCATCGGCGATCACCGGCGTCGTGCTCGCCGCCACCGGCCCCATGCGGGCGTGGCCTTATCAGGAGTGGGTGCAGACCTCGGCCGAGTTCCACCAGCAGAACGCCTTGACCGCACCGATCGCGGCGGCGGCGGCCACCTACTTCGCCGGGCGTCTGCTACCGCCGTCACGGATCTTCGCCCTGCCCTCGGCCACGCGTGCGGGCAGGCAGACGGTCGCGCGACACCTGGGTCTGCTCATCGGTGTGTTCGTGGGCGCCTACCTGCTGGGGCTCCTGCCACTGGTCGTGGTCACGATGTCCGGCGCCGAGCACGGCGGCCCCGACCTCGGGGCGATGCTCACCGGGGTGCTCGGGCTGGTGCTGGCGACCGCCATCGGCTACCTGGTCGGCGCGGTGACCAGAACCGCCATGACCGCGCCGCTGTCCTTCGTGCTCCTGTTCGGCGCCACCGCGCTGGGCAGCGGCGGGGACACGTTCTCGGCACTGGCGCCGGTTTTGCACATCAAGCCCGTGCTCGGCGTGGTGCAGTCCACTCCCTTCGTCGTCTACCGCCTGGCGTTCCTGACGGCCTCCATCGTCGCGGTCGTGTGGGCCACCGCCGGACTCGTGCGCCGACACCGCGCGAACCGCCGGTTCCGCGGAAGCGGCATGGCGTTGCTGCCGCTTCTGCTTCCCGCCGTGTTGGTCGTGCCGCCGTTGCTGTCCAAACCCGCCCTGTTCGTCTACGAAGCAGAGAACCCTTCGGTGTGCCGAGCGGTCAACGGGGTCGAGTACTGCGTGCACGAGGGACACCGCTCGCGGCTGGAAATCATGATCGCCGCCACGGACGCCGCCCTGACACGCCACGGTGGCCCCGCGCCGTTCACCAGGGTCTACGACGAGGCCCTGCGTGGACGGCCCGTCAACGGAACGGACGTGTGGCGGGAACAGGCGCGCGACACCGTCCTCTGGGTCCCGGTCCAACCGCACAACCCCTCGGAGACCCGACCGGTCCAGGCGGTCGGAGTCCTCTCCGGTCTCGGGGCCTGCCACCAACTCCGCGGCGCGGCCGACCCCGAATCGGTCCGTCTGGCCGCCGACCTCGGCCGTTGGCTCGACGGGACGGCCGGACCGGGCAACGTCTTCACCGGTGTGCCCGATTCCTCCATCCAGCGGTGGATCGCCGCGAACGGGGACCGGATCGCCGGCTGCGGGCTCACACCCGAAACGCTCACCGGCCGGTGATCCGCGTCGTTCTGGCATCGCGGTCGTTCCACGTCGCCGTGGCCCTCACAGTCGCGCTCAGCCTGCTGAGCGTCCTCCTGGGCGCCCGTGCCGTGGTCGTCCACCTGTCCGCGGCCGTGCCGCAGAACCGCCTGCCCTTCCCGGAACTGTGCGCCGTGGTGGGAGCCGTCGCCACCGCGGCGGTGCTGCGACCACGCCTGTGGGAGTGGGACCGAGTGGGTTCCCACCGCGCGTCACTGGTCTCGGTCCTCTGCGCGCTGTCCGGCATCCTGCTGCCCCTGGTGATCCTCGTGCTCGGATCGACACGGGTACCAGCGGACGTGCCCTGGGCGTGGCAGGTCTCCAACTACCTCGTCTTCGCCGGGATCGCGTTCTGCCTCAGCCCCCTGCTGGGACCGGCACTGGCCGGCGGAACCACACTGGTGCTCTACCTCGGGTGCGCGGTGGTGAACCACCTGGTGCCGAACGCAGACGCCGTCCTGCCTGTCACCGGCTACCCGGGACCTGCGACGCACTGGACTGCCGCAGGTCTGGCAGTGCTCCTGGCGTTGGTCGTACACGGCCACACCCGCGGCGCCACCCCATGGTCACTCCGCCTCACGGAGTGAGCCCTCCCGAGATCCGGTGGGGACGCGCAGGAGCTGCGCTGCACCGGAGGCACACTTCCTGCTCGACTTCCTGGCGGGGGCAGACAGCGTGATCGACCATCCCGGAGGGCTGGAGCAGGTCCTGTGCTACGCCGGGTGGGAGCCCGGCCGGAAGGGGGACACGTCGGGTTGGCGCGAGCCACTGGTGGAGTCCGGCTTCGCCTACCACGACGCGGCCGAGGCGTTCCTCGCCGAGTTCGGCGGCCTCGTCTTCCGTCACGGCGGTGACGGGATCACGAGGCGCGTGAGGCGGTCGAACTCGACCCGTTGCTCGCTCTCGGCGAGGACGACAGGTTCGGCCTGTGGAACAGGCTGATCGGGAAGGGGGTCTTCCCGATCGGCGAGTTGGACCAAGGGCGGTACTTCTTCGGTGTCGACGAGTCGACGAGCCGGACGGGCTCGAAGCGATCGCGGACTGCCCCGCGGGCAACCCGTCCGGCGCGCGCCGCCACGAGTCCGACATCGCCTACGTGATCTACACGTTCGGGTCGACCGGACGTCCCAAGGGCGTGGCCGTCGGGCACCGTTCGCTCGGTCTCGCGATCAGTGCCACCACGGTGACGTCGGCCGGGGGGCCCGGAGCGTTCGGTAGGTCGACTTGTTCGCGACCCGACGCCGACTCGATCGCAGGACGGTGCCCGGAGTCACCACCCGCCACTCCCAGCCAGGACCAGGCTTCGACCCCAGACGAACGGGCGAAGTCGATGGCGGCGTGACGGATCGCGTGCAAGCCGGTGAGGATCAGGACGAGGTCGGTGCCGGCTGACGTAGGCAGGGTTGCAGCCGGCGGTTCCGCTTGAGTGCTTCGCCGGGAAGGCGGAGGAACGCACGTATCTGTGCTGGTCCACGACGGCTTGCGCAAATGTTGGCGCTAACATTGCGGCGCGCCTGTGACCGCTGGGAGATCACGCGGCCCACGGCTCGTTGTCGCGATGGCGACCTTGGGCCCACCATCGAGTTCGCCTCCCATGGAAGAGATTCGCGGCTCAGTGCTGCCGGCCTTCGGCCGCTTGGCCTGCGGTGTGATCGGTCACCGGTGGCTCTTGAGTTGCCCACCCAACCCTGTTAGCGTTAACACCAGGACGTGATGTGAGTCACCGCTTCAAGGAGGAAGCCGTGAGGTCGATCGGTGAGACGTCATCACCACTCCGCTTGGTCCTTCTCCTCTGAGCCGTCGACAACCCCACACCGCGAACCACCGATGCGGCTCGGCACCACACCCGGACGAAGCGCCCGACCCGTCCCTGGCGACGACTGCGACGCCCCGTGCGCCGAGGTCCTGCAATGGGCCCGCAACGGCCTCGCCGCGCACGACTGGAGCGCCGCCTGGAGCCGCACCGCGGCCACCGAACCCCCTGTTCCACGTACACCCTGAGGAGTGATTGTGCTGTTCGCTCAACGTCGAGGAACGGTCTGGCGGGCGATGTCGTTCGTCGCCGCCGTCGTCGCCGGGCTGATCCTGAGCCCGATCAGCCAGCAACAAGCCGAAGCCGCACCCGGTCCGTCGTTCACCAACCCGGTCGTGCCCGCGCCCAACAGCGCGGACCCGACGTTGGTGCAGTTCAACGGGAACTACTACTACGTCGCCACCACCTGGACCTCCGACATCGTGATGCGCAAGGCGTCCACGATCGCCGGGTTGCGCAGCGCGCCGGAGCAGTTGGTGTTCCGCTCCGGCGGGACGGTGATGTGGGCGCCGCACCTGGAGCAGATCAACAACCGCTGGTACCTGTACTACTCGGTGGAGCTGGCCGGTGCTCCGCGCCGCACCCACGTGCTGGAGAGCGCCGGCAACGACCCTGCCGGCCCCTACACCTACCGGGGCATCCTGAACCTGATGCCGAACAACGGGTGGGCGATCGACGGTGCGGTGCTCAAGCTCAACGGCGCGCTGTACTTCCACTTCTCGGCGTTCCACGCCGACGGGTTGCAGTCGCTCTACATCGCGCCGATGTCCAACCCCTACACCGCCTCCGCGTTCGGGACCCGGATCTCCGCGCCGACCTTGGCGTGGGAGCGGCAGGACGGCGCGGTGAACGAGGGGTCGTTCGCGTTGCAGCGGGGCGGCCGGACGTTCCTGACGTACTCGGGCAGCCACTGCAACGGTCCCAACTACAAGGTCGGCATGCTGGAGTACCGCGGCGGGGACCCGTTGTCGGCGGCGTCCTGGTACAAGTTCCCGAACCCGATCTTCCAGCGCAGCGACGCCAACGGCGTGTTCGGCCCCGGCCACCACTCCTTCTTCACCTCGCCCGACGGCACGGAGACCTGGATCGCCTACCACGCCAACTCCTCCGCGTCCCAGGGGTGCGGCACCACCCGCACCACGCGCGTGCAGAAGATCTCGTGGAACGCCGACGGCACCCCGAACCTCGGTGTGCCCGTCTCCACCTCCACCGTGCTGGCCGGTCCCTCCGGTGAGGTGAACAACACCAGGCAGGCGCACCTGCGCAACCGGCACAGCAACCTGTGCCTGGACGACTACAACTTCGTCACCACACCGGGTGCGGAGGTGCGGCAGTGGACGTGCAACGACCTCCCGGTGCAGGACTGGTACCTGACCCCGGTCGGCGACGGCTACTACACCGTCGCCAACGGACACAGCGGACTGTGCCTGGACAACAAGGACTTCGCCACCACGGCGGGTTCGGTGGTGCAGCAGTGGACGTGCAACGGCCTGGCGGTCCAGCAGTGGCGGATGACCACCACCAACGGCACCACCACGCTGGTCAACCGGCACAGCGGCCTGTGCCTGGACAACTACAACTTCGGCACCGCCCCCGGTTCCGAGGTGCGCCAGTGGACCTGCACCGGCGCGGCCAACCAGCAGTGGATCGTCGGCTGACGACCACCTGACCGGCGAACACCCCCGACCGTGAGCACCGGGCGGGTCGCATGGTCCGCCCAGGTGCTCCCCACCCCAGCTCTCGGGGTGGGGAGCACCTAGGCGGCGCGTACGGAGCGGTTGCATCGTCCAGGGCACCGGGATCCTGACCGAAACGGGTGAAGCCGGGCGATCCGGTCAGTAGTGGTTGCCCGGCAGGTTGAGGCACCTGGTACAGGCCGAACCCGCCGCCCGCGATGCCTGAGGTGATGTAGAGGGTTCGTCCGTCGGGCCCGCCGAACGCCGCGTTGGTGGTGTTGCGACCGGCCGGGATCGTGCCCAGCTCGACCCCGGCGGGGGAGAAGACGTGCACGAGGCCGTCTTCGTAGGAGGCCCAGTACACGTTGCCCGCGCAGTTGACGGTCGCGCCGTCGGGAGTGCGGACGCCGGCGAACGTCGTGCGGCTGCCGGGCGTGCCGTCCGGTGCGACGGTGTACTTCACGATCGCGTGGTTGCCGAATGCCCCGACGTAGAGCGTCGTGCCGTCGGGGGGACAGGACGATGCCGTTGGGCTGCGCCAGCGTGCCGTCGACGAGCGTGACCACGCCGTCGCGGACGCGGAAGACACCGGTCCGACCGCCTTGCTCGTCGACGCGGCTGCCGCGCTGGAAGGACGGGTCGGTGAAGTAGGTGGTTCCGTCGTGGCGGGTGGTCAGGTCGTTGGGGGAGTTGAACGCCCGACCGAGGTGGTCGGCCGCGATGGTCGTGCGGCCGCGGTCGGCCAGCCGGTAGGACGAGATGGTCCGGTCGTCATGGGTGGCGGCGAGCAGGTGCGCTCAGTCGGGGCTGATCGCCAGGCCGTTGCTGCCGGCATCGGCGATGAACGTCTGGAAAGTGGCCGGCGGGGTGTGCCGAAGCACCGCGGACGGCTCCACGCGTTGCGGACCGGCGGGGTTCTGCATGTTCGACAGCAGCAGGGTGCCCGTCCGGTGGTTCCAGGTGAGTCCTTCCAGGAAGTCGAACCCACCGCGGATGAGCCGGGCGGTCACGGCCACGGCGGGTAACGGCGGACCGTAGGTCGCTCCTGATGTGCACGGTGTGGCCGGTGCGGCGTTGGCCACCGCGGGTGTCACCGCGGTCGCAGCGAGGAGCGCCGCTGCGGTCAGCACTCGTGTCCGGCGACGGTGTGGCGTTCGGTGGTGGGTCCTGACGACCGCCTTTCGCGATGCGGACGCCGGGCCGCGGGGCGGGTCGGTCGACCCGCCCCGCGGTCGGTTCACCGTCCGAGGGTGACTTTGAGGATGCTTTCGTTGCTGTTGTCGGGGATGCTGTCCTTGTCGCCGGAATTGCTGGTGGTCACCCACAGCCCGCCATCGGCTGACGGCTCGACGGTGCGCAGCCGCCCGTAGGTGCCGTTGAGGTGTTGTTGGACGTTGGTCAGGTTGTCGCCGCTGATGTCGGCCCGGTAGAGCCGCGCCCCGCGCAGGCAGGCGATGTAGAGGGTGTCGCGGACGACGGTGATGCCGCTGCACGACCCGGCGGCCACGGGGTAGGTGTGCTTCGGGGCGATGAACCCTGGTTCGCCGCAGCTGCCGGAGGTGCCTTCGCAGCGGGGCCAGCCGTAGTTGCCGCCGCGCACGATCAGGTTGGTCTCGTCCATGACGCTGTTGCCGAACTCCTGCTCCCACAACCGGCCCTGGGAGTCGAAGGCGAGGCCCTGGGGGTTGCGGTGGCCGTAGCTCCACACCGAGTTGCCGAACGGGTTGTCGGCGGGGACGCTCCCGTCGGCGTTGATGCGCAGCACCTTGCCGGCGAGGTTGTCGCGGTCCTGGGCCCAGTTGGCGTTCTGGCCGTCGCCGGTGGCGACGTAGAGCTTGCCGTCCGGCCCGAACCGCAGCCGGCCGCCGTT
Source organism: Saccharothrix isguenensis (assembly GCF_052936305.1). Taxonomy (NCBI): domain Bacteria; kingdom Bacillati; phylum Actinomycetota; class Actinomycetes; order Pseudonocardiales; family Pseudonocardiaceae; genus Saccharothrix; species Saccharothrix isguenensis. The sequence goes on along the minus strand of NZ_CP193626.1, from coordinate 4,322,771 downwards.
GTGGTACTTGTTGCGGGGGATGCCGGTGAGCAGCACCTGCGGCGATCCCGTGAGCACGCCGCCGGTGTAGCGGATGCGCACCACACGGTTGTCGGTGGGGCTGGTGTGCATGACGTACACCCAGGGGTTGGTCGCGAAGTCGGCCGCGACGGCGATGCCCATGACGCCGCCCTCGCCGTCGGTCCCCGCCACGCCCGGCACGCGTCCGATGCTGGTCTTCGCGCCGGTGACGGGGTCGAGGCGGACGAGGTCGAAGGCGTCGCGGCGGCTGTAGAGGACCTGTCCGTCGGGCAGGGTGGTCAGGCCCCACGGCAGGTCGGTGTCGGTGGCGACCCTGGTGACCGAGCACAGCGCCGTGCTGCAGGCGTCGCCGGTGGTGACCGCGACCGGCGCGCTCGCGGCCGACCGGTTGCCCTGCGCGTCGCGTGCCCGCACCTGGTACTCGTACCGCGTGCGCACGGCCAGGCCGCTGTCGGTGAACGAGCCGGCCGTCGCGCCCGTGACGGAGCCGACCTGCGTGCCGTCGCGCAGGACGTCGTAGCCGGTGACGCCCACGTTGTCGGTGGACGCAGCCCAGCGCACGGTGACCGTGGTGCCGGCGGCGGTGGCGGTCACGCCGGTGGGGGTGGTGGGCGGCTGGGTGTCGGCCTGGCACTGCGGCACGGTGATGGTCACGGTGGGGCTGGCCTGGGAGACGTTGCCGGCGGCGTCGCGGGCGTTGACGTACAGGCCCCAGGTGGCTCCCGGCACGACGGTCAGGCTCGCCGACAGCGCCATGCCCGGCACCGAGGTCATGTGCTGGCCGTCGTGGTAGATGTCGTAGGCCGCCACGCCGACGTCATCGGTCGACGCCGACCACGACAACGTCACCGAGGTGCAGGTGAGGTTCGAGGTGCGGGGGTTGGCGGGCGCGGTCGGCGAGGTGGTGTCGGCGCCGAGCTTCACGAGCTGCCACTGCTGGTTGACGCCGCCGGTGTCCGGCCACTGGATGAGCTGCGCGCCGTTGGCGGTGGAGAAGTCGAGCACGTCGACCGCCTTGCCGCTGGCGCGGTTGAGCAGTCGCACGAACCCGCCGGCGGAGTCGGCCGGCCGGAACTGCTGGCCGGCCCCGTTGTTGTCGGCCCGCTGGATCAGCCCGGCCCGGTCCCCGGTGGACGGGAAGTCCAGGACCTTGCCGCTGTGCCGGGACTTGAGCCGGTAGTAGCCGCCGCCGGAGTCCACGAACTGCCACTGCTGCCACGCGCCGTCGTTGCGCGTGTACTGCGAGATCCGCGCCCCGTCGTCGGTGGCGCGGTTGTAGACGTCCAGTGCCTTGCCGCTGTTGCGGTTGACCAGCACGTAGGAGGCGCTGGTGTCCACCACCGCCGCCGACGCGGCCGGGACCGGGACCGCGATGCCGACTATCGACAGCGGCACCACCCACGCGGCTCGCAACCGCGAGCGCAGGCTGGTGCTCTTCCTCTTCAAGGGCACTCGCATGGTGTTCCTCTCGGAATGCGGAGCTGGTTCGACCGGCCGGGTGCCGGTTGTGGACCGGCACCCGACCGGACCGGTTCTAGATGAAGCGCCAGAGGTGGTCGTTGGTGCCGTTGTCATCCCAGATGACGACCTGCGCGCCGGCCGTGGCCGAGGCGCCGGTGACGCCGAGGATGCGACCGCCGTTGGCGCCCTGGATGCGGAAGTAGCCGTTCGCGCCGTAGCGGAGTCGCCAGAGGTGGTCGTTGGTGCCGTTGTCGGCCCACTGGAGGACGCGGGAACCGTTGGCGGTCGCGGCGTTCTCGACGCCGAGGACCTTGCCGCTGTGCGAGTTGCGCAGCTTGAGGTAGCCGCCCGTGTCCGGGATCGCGGTCCACAGGTGGTCGGCGGTGCCGTTGTCGTCCCACTGGACGACCAGGCCGCCGTCCGCCGTGGACATGTCGCGCACGCCGAGCACGAGGCCGCTGTTGAGGTTCTGGATGCGGCGAGCGCCGTTGGGGACGAAGCGCCACCGGTTGTCCGGGCTGCCGTTGTCGGGGTCCTGGGCCGCCACCGCGCCGGCTGCGGTGGAGCCACCCAGGATGCCCAGCAGCTTGGCGCTGTTGGCGTTGCGGATGCGGTGGGTGCCGTCGCCGTTGTCCAGGATCGTCCAGCGGTGGTCGGCGGTGCCGGTGTCGGCCCACTGGAGCACGCGGGCGTTGTCGGCGGTCGACATGTCCTGCACGCCGAGCACCTTGCCGCTGTTGCCGTTGCGGAACCGCACCGCGGAGCCGTCGACGACCAGCGCCCAGTTGTGGTCGGGGGTGCCTGTGTCGTTCCACTGCAGCGCCGGTGCGCCGTCCGCGGTGGACATGTCCTGCACACCGAGCACGAGGCCGCTGGCGGCGTTGACCAGTCGGTAACCGGCGGTGGTCGTGCCGCCTTGGCCGGCGGCGCGCCAGTAGACGGTGTAGTTGTGGCCGTGGGCGTCGTAGAACGGTCCGAGGTTCACCCTGGACCCGTTGGCGACAGCGGTGAACGCCAGCGCGGTGGTGCTGGTGCGGGTGATCGACGCGGTGTCGAGCGTGGGCAGGGTGGTGAACGAGGTGTTGCCGTAGTTGCCCGACAGCACGACCGGGCCGTAGGTGATCGCGGAGACGCCGGCGTCGTCGTTGGCGGCGCGCATGATGACCCGCATGGGCAGGCGGACGGTGACGGTGTCGCCGGACGTCCAGTTCCGGGTGAGGGAGGCGTAGGTGCCGGGCGTGGTGGTGATGCCCTGCGCGACGCCGTTGACGCTGATGGTCGCGCCCTCGCTCCACGCCGGGATGCGCACGCGCATGGTCCACGAGCCGGCCACGTTGCCGGTGACGGTGAGGGTGGAGGTGTCGCTCGCGGGGTAGGTGGTGGTCTGGGTGACCGTGATCCCGCGCTGCGACCAGGTCAGCACCGATGGCAGGAACAGGTTCACCGTCAGGGTGGTGCTGTTGTGGAAGTAGATCGAGTCCATCAGCTTGGTGTTGGTCTCGATGCCGGTGCCCTGGCAGCACCAGAACGTGCCGTAGTCGGTGCTGTAGCTGCCGCCGCCGACCACGGGACCGGCCTGGCCTCGGCGTCCGCCCGGGTTGAGCGCGGTGAAGTAGCAGACGTGGCCGTGGGCGGAGGCGGGGTTCTGCTGGCCGATGAGGTGGTTGAGCAACGCCTGTTCGTAGTAGTCGAAGTACGCGGCGTTGTCCGGTTGCAGCTGCCACAGCTCGCGGGTCAGCTTGAGCATGTTGTAGGTGTTGCACGCCTCGGCGGTGTCGGGCAGCAGGTACCGGGCGATGGCGTGCGGCGGGCGGAAGTGCTCGGCCTGGCTGTTGCCGCCGATGACGTAGGTGTGCGCGGCGACGGTGATGTTCCAGGCGTTGGTGGCGATGTCGCGGTAGCGGGTGGTGCCGGTGGCCTTGTACTCCCGTGCCGCGCCGACCCACTTGGGCACCTGGGTGTTGGCGTGCAGCCCGTCGAGCCGGTCCTGGTTGGCCGCCAGCGGGTCGAAAACGGCGGCGTGGTCGAACCGCTGCGCCACGCGCAGCCACCGGGCGTCGCCCGTCTGCTGGTACAAATCGGCCAGGACCTCGTTCATACCGCCGAACTCGGTGCGCAGCGTGATCTGCATCTGGCTGTAGCTCAACCGGCCGGTCCGCCAGTCCACCCAGCCGGCGAACCGCAGGAGCACGTCGCGCGCCTGCGTGCTGCCGATCAGCCGCCACACGTCCAGCAGACCCGCGAGGGTCTTGTGCAGGCAGTAGTACGGCACGCCCTTGCGCGTGCCCTGCTCGACGGTGGTGAAGTCCGACTCGGGGAACCCGGACAGGTAACCGGCGTTGAACCCGGCGGCGGCGTTGTTCGCCTGGCACTTGGCCAGCTCCGCGACCATGTAGTTGGCCTTGTCGCGGCAGGCGGTGTCGCCCAGCACCGCCCACGCCTGCGCCCACGCGGTCAGGAAGTGGCCCTGGCTGTGGGTGCGGAACTCGAAGTTCGGCGCCTCCCAGCCGCCCAGCGCCGCCGCGCCGTTGGTGGACAGGCGGTGGTTGGCGCGGAAGTTGTAGAGCAGCCGGTCGACATCGACGAACCGCAGGTACGCCATGGTGCGGTTCTGGTTGTCCAGCCACCGGCTCGCGGTCAGGCGCACCTGGCCGAAGTCGAACGGGTGCGCCGAGACGCCGATGTCACCCCGGACGGGCGGCACCACGGCGGCCGACGCCGTGCCGCTGCCGATGGCGGCGGGGAGCGCGGACGCCACGGCGGTCACACCTGCGGCCTGCAACAGAGCACGACGGCTCAGCGAAGGGGACACGAGAGAGCTCCAAGGGTGTTGAAGGAGGGCGGAATGACGGTGAGGGCCGTGCCACCGCACCCGGGGCCCACTGCGGAACGACCTCGGCGGGCCACCGGCCACCCGTCGCAGGGCGGGGTGATCAGACGACGGACGGCCAGCCGGATCGGGCAGGGGGAGGCCGGGCTCGACGGCGCACGCCGGTCCGTGTCGGGACCGGACTCGGTGGAGAAGGGCTATTCGAGAGCCCGCGCCGGTCTTCTGCCGGTTCGACGCGTCGGGCGGTTCCGCTCGACGGCTACCGCCCGGCCACGTGATGCGCGCACAGCCATGCCTCGCCTCCTTGCGAGCTGGTCCCAGCGTGCTCCGAGGCCCGGCCGGATTCCGGGCGTGGAGGAGCGGCGTCCCGAACCGTAACCCCGGCACCGGGGCGCGGCAATACTCCGGGAGCAGGCAATGTTAGCGATAACAGGGAGTAACGGGAGGCAGGGAAGAGGGATCGCCGCAGGCGGCGAGGTCGCTACCAGTTTCGCGAATCTGGCGGAGTATGGGGGACTGTCCCCGTGCCGGCAAGTCGGCGAGCGCGGATGAGTCGGTCCTGTTAGCGCTCACAGCATGTCAGTCGGGGTGGCCTTGGTCGCCCTTGTGGCGCAGCTGGTCGCGGGCGCACGGGCAAGGGAACGCGAAGCGCTTGCCGTGGATGGCCAACACGTTGACGAGGCTGGATCGTTGCCGTTGCGCCGATCGGCGGTAAGCGCTTTCACGAGCCGCCTGAACGCGGCGGCCTCCGCCCTGCGTCCCAGTGACCCCGAGAACCCCCGACACCGTGCTCAGCGTCGGCGCCCACGGCGAGGCGGACTACCCCTTCCTGTGGCGAACCGCCTTCAGGCCGTCGCCGCCGCGACCGACCGGATGCACCCGCGTGACGCCATCCTCGGGCCTGACCGGCGAGTTCGGTGGACACGCCGGCCGCGCGTCCACGGCGCGCCCGGCGGCGCGCCTCGTTGACCTGGCCTTTCCGGTCTGGTGGCTAGACTCGCGCCATGGTCTCCACCCCCAGGTCCGGCTCGGGTTCCGCCGGCAACAGCGGGATCACCATTGCGCGGATCGCCGAGTTGGCGGGCGTGTCGGCGGCGACGGTGTCCAAGGTGGTCAACGGACACGTCGAGGTCGCCGCGGAGACCCGCGCCCTGGTGGAGGGGTTGCTCCGGGAGCAGGGCTACCGGCGGCAGAAGAAGGTGAGCAAGTCGCCGCTGGTCGAGGTGCTGTTCCACGAGTTGGCGGGTACGTACCCCGTCGAGGTGGTCAAGGGGGTGGAGCGCGTCGTCTCCGAACACGGGCTGACCATCTCCCTCAGCGAGCTCCACGGTCGGCACATCCCTGACCGGAATTGGGTCGACAGCGTGCTGGCGCGACGGCCGACCGGTGTCGTCGCGGTCTTCTCCGGACCGACGCCCGAGCAGCACCGGCAGCTGCGCAGCCGTGACATCCCCGTGGTGCTGGTCGACCCGACCGGTGAACCCGCGCACGGGATGCCGTCCGTCGGCGCGGACAACTGGAGCGGCGGACTGGCGGCGACCCGCCACCTCCTGGAGCTGGGTCACCGGCGGATCGCGGTGATCACCGGTGCCACCCGGATGTTGTCGGGTCGGGCGCGGCTGGACGGTTACCGCGCGGCGATGGACTCCGCCGGCGTGCCCGTGGACCCGGAACTGGTTCGTGAGGGCGACTTCCAGATCGTGGACGGCCTTGAGCACACCCGTGAGCTGCTGCGCCTCCCTGATCCGCCGACCGCGGTGGTCACCGGCAACGACGGCGAGGCGCTCGGGGTCTACCAAGCCGTCTACGAGGCGGGGTTGCGCATTCCCGACGACCTGAGCGTGGTGGGGTTCGACGACCTCCCGCCCGCCCAGTGGATGATCCCCGCCCTGACCACCATCCGGCAGCCGTTGGGCGAGATGGCCGCCACCGCCACCGGCATGGTGATCGACCTCGCGCACGGCAAGCCGCTGCCGCAGCACCGCCTGGTGCTGTCCACCGAACTCGTCGTCCGCGCCAGCACGTCCGCCCCTCGTCGGTGACCTTGCCCGCGCCGGGCCACCGGTCGAAACGCCGAAACAACCGGTGCCACTTCGCCTGACGTTCGGTCTCGCAAGCCGACCGGGTCGGCAAGTCGGCGATGTCAGGTCGAACGGTCTACCCGAAGGTAGACGGAGCAGCTCAGAGCGCTGGACTCGCCCGTATGGCCGTGGACACCTTGAGCTGCGTGGAACCGGCAGCGCTCATGCTCGACCGTCGGCGCGGCGTTGACGCGCTACGAGAGCACCGTTACATTGGCCCGAAAGTTCAGGCGTCAACACCAAAACATTCATCCGAACCCGCTGGGTCGTCTGCCTGTACGTCCATGTTCCGAACAGGCCGTTCGGATCTTCGTGTGCGGGAGGTCCCGGTGAACCGGCAACGGGTCACGCTGGCCGACGTGGCCAAGACGGCCGGCGTCTCGATCACGACCGCGTCACTCGTGCTGTCCGGGCGGGGTCGCGACCTGAGGATCTCCACAGACGCCGAACTGCGCGTGCGGAAGGCCGCGAAGGCGGTGGGCTACCGGCGCAAGGTCCTGTCCGTCGGACCGCGCACCGGCGGCACTCATACGGTCGGGTTCATCTCCGACACGTTGTCCACGTCCGGTCCGGTCGCGGACATGGTCCGGGGCGCTCTCGCCGCGGCCCGTGAACTCGGCGTCCTGCTGTTCGTCGGGGAGACGGACGGCGACGTCGAGTCCGAGCGCGGCCTCATCGAGGCCATGCTCGACCGCCAGGTCGACGGGATCGTGTACGCGGCGATGCAGACCAGGCTCGTCTCCGTGCCCGACCGGATCGAGACCGGCCGCGCCGTGCTGCTCAACGCCCTGCCCGACCGGCCGTCCTCGTTGTCCGTCGTCGTGCCCGACGAGGTCGAGGCGGGCCGGACCGCGGCACGCGCGCTGCTGGACGCCGGGCACCGCGACGGCATCCACCTGGTCGGCGCGGGCGTCGGCCCGGACGACGTGCCACCCGGCTCGGTCACGGCCGCCCAGCGCCTCGTCGGCATCCGCGAGGTGCTCGGTGCGGCGGGCGTGGAGATCGCCGGCGCGCGGGTGTGCCGCTGGTGGCTGCCGGAGTACGGCTTCGCCGCCACCAGAGACCTGCTGAAACGCGCACGGCCTCGCGCCCTGATCTGCTTCGACGACCGGATCGCGTTCGGTGCGTACCAAGCCCTGGCGGATGCCCGTCTCACCGTGCCGATCGACGTTTCCGTCGTCTCCTTCGACGACCACCCCTTCGCCGGCTGGATGCGTCCGAAGCTGACCACCATCGCTCTCCCGCGCTACGAGCTGGGCGCGAAAGCCGTCGAAGTCCTCCTCACCGAACGCCGCTCGCACACCCCCACCGTCCACCGCGTCCCCATGCCGCGACGCGACCGCTCGTCCATCGCGCCACCCCGTCCGCCGTGTACCCCGGTTGCGGATCCATGCGAACGCTGACCTCTGGTTGGAACGAGCCGGTGACCGCCGACGCCGGAGTCGTTCCGGAGCGCCTCCGGGCGACGCACGCCGCGCCTCCAGACCGTCCACAGTGGAGCGGCCGGCTTCGGCGTCGACGGCGTCGACCGCCAGCACCACTGCCGTCGACCCGAGTCGGTGGGATGTCCCACCGACCAACGTTCACTCCTGGGGTGTTCTGCTCGCCGTCCTGCGAGCCGGATGACGTGCGGCGGGCTCACTGGTCCGTCGTCCCGGTGCCGTGAACCGGTTGGGCCAACCGGGCGCTCGTGCGCGACCGCGTGCCATCACGGCCGATCAGAGCGATATCCTGCCCAGTGCGGAATCGCCGGTGTCCTGCGGGAGGCGCGTGTCATGGACAGTCGGGTGGACTTGGGCGCGGTGATCAGGGTCGAGACGACCTCGCGCCACGGTGTGGTGGTCGTCACCGTGCACGGTGACGTCGACATGGACACCTGCGATGAGCTGCGGAGGTGGGTGGTCGACGGGCTGGACCGCCGGCCCGGGGCGCTGGTGCTCGACCTGAGCGGCGTGGTGGTCTTCGGCTCGATCGGCCTGTCGCTGCTGATCGAAGCCCGACACCGCGCCCAGCGGTGCGGCGCGGGCTTCGCCGTGGTGACCGATCAACGCGTCGTGCTGGCGCCACTGACCGAAACCGGCGTCATCGACCTGCTGGAAGTCCGCGCCACCGTGCCCGAGGCCGCGCAGATCGCCTTGGCCGCGAGGACGTCGTCAGGAGTCGCACCGGGGTGAGGGCACGCGCACCCGTGCGACCAGGGGCCGGTCGGGGTGGAACAGCGGCACGTCGACCTGCTCCACGTTGTCCGATGTGGACACAGATGGTGGCTCACATCGGGAAGCGTTGCGGCATGCGACAGTCGCACCACGCGCCACCGCCACGACCAGCACGACCGCCATCCCCACGGCAGGCCACCGCCACCACCGACGTGTGCCGGTCACGACCACGAGCGCGGTGGCGGTGCAGAGGCCGCAGGACGCCGCCACGTGACCGGAGGGGAGGGCGGGAGGTGGGAGTGAGCTGCGCGACGTCGGGGCGGAGCCGGTCGACAGCCGACGACGACGCCAGGAACAGGGTGATCTCGCCGGCCAGGACGACGCCGACGAACAGCACCGGTCGCCGATCGCGGGTGGGGGCGAGCGCGAGCGGCGCGACCGCCAGGACGGCGGCAGGACCCAGTGTGGTCGCCGAACTGCCCGGCCACCCCGGCGATGGTGTTCAGCAGCGGTGAGCGCTGGTCGATCACCCAGTGCGTCAGCGCTTGGTCCCACGCCAGTGCCGGACCGCCGTCCGCCCCACGCTGACGAGCTGTCCGGTCCCGTAGAGCAGGCCGAGGAGCATGACCCAGGCGGTCAGCAGTTCGGTGACACCTCGCCAGGGGTGCGACAACGTGCGCGGGTGCGGGTGTTGATCCGGTTCCAGGGCTCACGAACGCGCCCAGTTCGGTGACCACCGCGTTAGACCGCTGACAGCGGTTGGCGCCGGATCGGCAGCCAGGCCGTGCCCACGGTCAGCAGCCACACCAGCATGGGCGTTCCACCCAGGGTGGTCACCGCTCCAACGCGTTGACGACGACTCCGTTGTCGGTGACCAGGCTGTTGAGCGGTCGGCCACCGCGCGGTCCAGTTGGCTCAGCGGTGGCCGGTGCGGGCTGGGCCGCTGCGCTGTTCAGGTCACGCAACACTTCGGCACGACGGGTTCCCGCCGGGTGCGGGGAGTCCACCAGCATGATCACTGCGGAGCGGGCCGTGACGCGGGACGGACCTCGCCTGCGGCACGCGGCGCGCAGACCGGAGCGGTAACGCGCCTCCCGGGCGGAGCGACACGACGGCGTACGGCTTGCCGCGAGGGCGGTTGCCGCGAGAGGAGCACGTGGTGCGGTTGATCGGGAAGTTCGTCGCCCAGTGGCTCGCCGCCGGGTACCTGTCGTTGCCCGCGGTGTACCTGTGGCTGTCGCAGAACGACCCCGGACGAGTGGCGGGCAACCACTTCCTGCTGGTCAACGCGTGTGCTGCGCCGGTGGCAGCGGTGTGGGTCGTGCTGCGGCACCGGCGGGTCCGACTGCGGCTCCGGTGGGCCGCCGCGCGGGTGGTCGTGCTGTTGGCGCTGTCGGGCGCGGTGACGTGGTTCGCGGTGGACCCCATGCACGTCGGCGTCCGCGAGGTGGATCCGTTCCGGATCGCGGTGGTGGTGGTGTTCCTGTGGGCGTGGATCATCGGCTCGCGGCTGCTGGATCGGGCACTGGGCGCGCCCGCCCCGGCGCGGCGCGGCGGCGGGGTGGTCTGGCAGGGCGAACCCGCCCGGCCGGCGCGCGGCGAAATCTGGTCTGCGCTGGTGCCGTTCGAGGAGGGGTCTTGTGACGAGGGCGGGCAACGGGCCAAGGACCGGCCGTGCGTGGTGGTCAGCACGTTCGGCCGGCACGCGTACGTCCTCAAGGTCACCAGCGTGGACCAGGGCGACCGGCCCGGCTACCTGGCGCTGTCCGCCGGTTGGCACCCGTGGTCGGAGAAAGCGAGCTGGATCAAGCTTGAACCGCTGATCAAGGTGTCGTACCTCGACTTCCGGCAGAACGTCTGCGACGCGCCCGCCCGAGCGTGGGCCGCGATCGAGGAGCGGTACCCGCCGAACGCCACGCCGCAGCGGCACAGTCCGACCGTGAAGCGGCGCGCGGCATCGCGGCCTTCCAAGGCCCGGCCGGGTGCCCGGCCCTGATCCGGCCCGGCCACCCCTACGTCCGCGATTCGGTCGCCGATGACGAGGCCGAACTGGCCGCAACCAGCAGTGCGACAACTCCGGCGGAGCGGCACGCAGTACGTGCTGCGGAACCTGTGCAGCGGCCTGATCGCAACTCGGGTGGACCGCTTCACCGCGGCCCGTGCGGCGCAGGCGACTTTCGACGCCGCGGTGAAGCAGTGCTGGTCGGCGCCGTCCATGATGATCTCCATCCGGTGGCGGCCACCGGGTCCGGCGGCGGGTGTGCGTGTTCAGGCGCGCTGCCGTTCTTCCTGCCCCGGCATGAACTGGTCGATGCTCTCAGGTCACGGAGCACAGTCGGCCGGCGTCACCACGCCGTTGGTGATCTCGGCGGGTCCTGACGGCGTGTCCCCGCCCGTGCACCGGTCTTCATGCTCGGCCAACGCGCCGAGGTCGTTCTCGCGACGACCGCAGCGGTAGCAGGAGTGCGCCAAGCGGCTCAGGAACTGGGCGCGTTCCTCGTTCGGCTGCTGGTGTTGCCAAGGCTTGAGGTCCGTCATCACGAGTCTCTCGGGCGGTGCTTTTCAGGTTCAGGCGGATCGCGTCCGCGCACGGCGAGGAACGCGCATCAGGCAGTGGTCGGGATTCGTGACAGCAGACCCTTGCGGTAGGCGAGTGGGACCGCGTGCGCGCGGCCGTTGGGCCCGAGTCGGCGCAGGACGGCTTCCACGTGGGTGCGGACCGTCTCGGGCGACAGCACGAGCGCCTCGGCGATGGCCGCCGACGTCATGCCCGCGGGGACCATCTCCAGCACTTCCCTCTGTCGCGGGGACAGGTGGCCGTGGTGACGGTCCGCGACGGTCACGGCCGCCGCCCTGGCATCGGAGGGGTGCCGGGCCCGGACCGGGTGATCCGCCGGAGCGGTCAACTCGGTCACGGGGACTCCTTCCGCCGCAGTGGCCGGCGCTCTCGCGCCGATGTCGTCGACAGGCGACCGCAGCGTCGCGGACAGTGATGTAGCAGGTACGGCAACGTATCAGCTACCTGGTGGCGTCGGATACTGACAGCTCTGAGACGTGGCGCAGCGTGTGCAGGGGTCCGGGGCGGGACGAAGTGCCGTGTCCTCGAACGATGCGGTCCCGCGGGCGGTGTCGCGGACTCCACGCCTCTCGGATGACATCACCCGATGGGATTACGCCAGGTCGCCGGGCAGTCCGGGCAGCGGGACATCGGGGTCGAGTTCGATCCCGGCGTCGGTCAGCACGTCGTCGATCAGCGCCCAGGTGGCGGACGTCAGCCGCTGCACGAGCTGGTCCCGGTCCAGCTCGCCGGGCACCGCCAACCACCGCACCGTCGCGGACTCCACCATCCCGGCCACCCCGAACGCCAAGGTGTCCACGGGCCGCTGGTCCGCTCCGAGCAGTTCCGTGTACGCGGTCAGGAGCTCGCGGACCCGCTCCGCGACCTGGACCCGCAGGTCGGCCGCCTGCCCACGACGACCGGGCGCGAGCCCGACCGCGCGGGCGACCATGTAGTCGTACAGCGCGAGGTTGTCGGCCATCCACGACACGAAGGTGCCCACGATCCGGGTGATGATCTGCCGGGCACTGCCGCTCGGACGGGCCAACTCCGGCGTGATCGCCGCCGCGAACACCTCCGCCACGCGGTGCGCGACAGCCTCGTGCAGGTCGTCGGCGTCGGCGAAGTGCCGGTACAACTGCGGGCGGGAAACCCCCGCGCGGTCCGCGATCTGCTCGGTGGACGCCCACGGACCGTGCTCGGCGAGGGCGGACAGGGCAACGGCCACTATCTCCGCGCGCCGCTTCTCCCGATGACCGGCCCACCTGGCAGCCCTGCCGTCCACACCCGAGCCCTGCCGGCTGCCGTCCTCCACCCCGGCAGCCTATCGACACCTACCGACGACACCCGACGGTCGGCCGACGCGGGCCGACAGCCAGTCCTATGGAGACATTGGTGGGCAGTGCCGCGCCCACGCCGGTCAGGACTCCGGCGCCGATGAGCGGGGGAGCCGCGCAGCATGCTGCGGCGGCGAGCGCCGCGCTGATGCGGCTGCTGCGCGGCGGACCTGACCCGACCGTAGGCGGGGCGTGTCCACCGGTGCTCGTCATCGGGATCCTCCGGGGTGCCCGGCCGGCTCGACGAACGGCAACGGGCAGCATGGGCTGGCGGCGCACTCGACGAGGTCATCGCACCCCGCGTCCAGCGCGGTCCGCAACGCCGTCTGGATCGTCCGCAGGTCCGCGATGCGCGCTTCCACCTCGTCGAGCTTCGCCCGGGCCCGCACCTGCAACCCGGTATCCGCCGTGCCATGGCGGTGTCGACCGGCTTCGAGCAGGTCGGCGACCTCGTCCAGGGTGAAGCCGAGCCGCTGGGCTGCCTTGATCACCCGGAGGGTCACGACGGCCTCCGGCGGGTAGAGCCGGTGTCCGCCCAGGCTGCGCGCTGGTTCGGCGAGCAGACCGCGCCGCTCGTAGTAGCGGAGGGTTTGGATGTTCACCCCGGCCGCCTCGGCGACCTGGCCCGTGCGCAAGCCGTTCATCACGCCGGCCCTCCGCGGGGTGGGGCCGACACGGCCGCCTGTGCGCGCTCGGCCAAGCCGTCCAGCACGTCGAAGTGCGCCTTGGGCACCTCGACGTCCACGTACAGCGCACCGCCGTCGCCGGTACGGGAGAAGGTGAAGACGAAGAACGAGCAGCACCGGGTTTCCCGGTCGGCCAGCTCCCGTGCGGCGACCTCCACCTCGGGTGCGCCGTCCAGCGTCAGCCGCAGCCGCGTTGGTTCGGCGCGGTGCACCGCGCCCAGCGCAGTGGTGAACAAGGTGTCGAACTCGGCCACCCGCAGCGGCTGCTGCGCGGTCGGCAGCGTGCACGCCTGCGGGACCCAAGCCTGGCCCTGGCCGGCCTCTGTTGTTGCCATGTCTCCACGGTAAACCTGTACCCGAGTACCGGATGCAAGCGTTGAGCTGCGGAGACGCCCGGGATCGGGCCAGGCGGGTCGGGCTGCGCCGGTGCTCAGGAGTTCCACGCGCCGGTCATCTCGACGTAGCTCTCGCCACGGCCCGCTCAGCCCAGGCGCCCTGATGGCGAGGTTGCCCTCGCTCCACCGGTGGTCCTCCGGCTCGATCATCGCGTCGTAGTCCTTGTGCGCGATCCCGACAACGTCGACCCGCCCCGGGGTCGCGGCCAAGCGCTGTGCGGGCTCGTTCGCTCGCGTGATGGCCGAATGGGCGGTGTGGGATGCGGCCACCCGGTCCGTGCCGTTCCCCTGTGGTCCCGGCCGGCGGGCACCGCCCGGGGCCGGGCGATGTGTCGAGCGGGCGAGAGGTGGGTAGTCGGGCCGGGCGAGGTTCGAAGGGAAGGGGTGACTGTCGCCCTCCGGCGCTCGACCCCGGTGGGTGGGCGTGAGCGTGCCATCGGTGATCGGCCGGCTGGTCCGCGGAGTCCGGCCGCGGTGATGGCCGAGCCGGTGAGGGTGAGGCGGCACCGGGACGGCGGTCACCGGTTGCCGCCATCGGGCCAGGGCGTCGTCGGACCGGGGCGGTGTCGTACCGGGTGCCGGCTGTGCTCGCGGTGAACGAGGGAGTGTTGTGGACAGGGATGTGGATCGGTCGGAGGTGACGGTCAAGGTCACCAGGCGCCGAGGGGTGGTCTTCGCGGAGGTGGACGGCGAGATCGACACCGACACCTACCGGCTGGTGCGTCAGGAGCTGTTCGCCTGCCTGGACGGCGGTTGTGCGGCCTTGGTGGTGGACCTGACCGGTGTGGGGTTCCTCGGGTCGATGGGCATCGCGGTGCTCGTCGAGGTCCGTGAGCGGGCGGAACAGCTGGAGGTGGCGTTCGCCGTCGCGGCCGGGCAGCGCACGGTGGTGCAGCCGATGCGGATGAGTGAGGTCGACGCGCTGCTGGGGTTGCGATCCACCGTGGCGGAGGCCGTGGCGGAGGTGCGGGGCGGCCCTCAGCGGCACAGCGGCATCGACCACGACCGGCCCGCGAGCCACGCGCCGGTGGACGGTGGGGAAGGGCGCGTCGACACCGGTTTCTCGTGGTGGTCGTCGTGACGCCCCGGTGCCGTGCCGGGAGGTCGACCATGGTCAACCCGACATCCCGAGGTCGCGGAACACCGGTCGAACCGGTTCGATCAGTCCCGGTACCACGGGCACTGGAACTCGACGCGCGATGACCGACCTCAGTGCCGATCCGGTCGGACCCACGGGCTACCGGTGGCGGGCCCCGGTGCTCGACCGCAGCGAGATGACCGGCTGCAGGAGCGCGTTGCGGGGCGGAGCGTCGGGGTCGGCGATCCGTTCCACCAGCAGGTCGACGGCGAGTCGGGCCATCTCCTCGGCGGGCACGTCGGCCGCGGTCAACGGGGGGTGGAAGTCCTCCGCCAGGCGGTTGGCGATGACGCCGGTGATCGAGAAGTCGCCCGGCACGTCGAGGCCCGCCCGGCGCAGCGCTCGTTGGAGGCCGGGCAGCGCCGCTTCGTTGATCGTCACCGCCGCCGTCACCTCCGGCCACCGGCCGCGGATCTCCTCGAAGCACGCCAGGCCCGCCGCCGGTTCGTCGGCGCAGCACACCGTGTGCGCGGTCAGCCCGCGCTGCTCGGCCGCGGTGAGGAACCCGGTGGAGGAGCGCAGGGCGGGCCCGTAGCCGGCGGCGACGAGCTCGTCGGACCGGTTGATCAGCACGACGTTCCGGTGGCCGAGGTCGGCGAGGTGGTGCACGCAGCGGGTGATCAGTTCCGCGTAGTCGACGTCGACCCACGACGACGCGCCGGGGCGCTCGACGTGCCCGATGGTCACGAACGGCAGCGCTTCCTGCTCCAGGCGGGCCACGCGCGGGTCGTCGAGGAGGATCTCCATCAGGATCACGCCGTCCACCCGGCGGCCGGTGACGACGCGCTCGAACGACCGGTCGTGGTCGCCGCCGCTGGGGGACAGCAGCACGTCGAGGTCGTGCGTGGCCGCCGCCTCCACGACGCTCGCCACGAAGCCCAGCTGCACGTCGGTCAGCCGCCTGCTCGCGGGCGGTATCACCAGGCTCAACGTGCGGGTGCGCCCCTCGGCCAGCGCCCGCGCGCTGGCGTTGGGCCGGTAGCCCAGCTCGGCGATCACGTTGTTGATGCGCTGTGCGGTCGCCGCCGACACCGGCCGCTTCCCGCTGAGCGCGTAGGACACCGTGCTGCGGGACACGCCGGCGCGCTTGGCGATCTCACCGATGTTCATGTGCTCTCCGTCCAACCGGTTCGACGAATCCTGATGGTATCGGAAGCCAGGTCTTGCGCCGGTTGACCCCTGCGGATACGTTGTCGAAACATTGCGTGGTCGAACCGGTTCGATGGAGGTTCGACAGTCGTCGGCGCAGCCGCCTGGAAGGACCTCCGCTATGAAGCGCTCCCCGTTCAGTCGACGCGTGACCACCGCCCTGGTCGCGGCGGGACTGTCCCTGACCGCGTGTTCCTCCGCCGGGGACACCGGTGGTGATACCGCCGGCCCGTTCGCGGTGTGGGACCCGTACCCGCAGTTCGACGGGTCGTCGGAGTGGGCGAAGGTGATCGAGGAGTGCGGGGTGGAGGCCGGTGTGGAGGTCGAGCGCCAGGCGTACGACACCTCCGACCTGACCAACAAGGTGCTGCTCGCCGCACAGCAGGGCACCGCGCCGAACGTGCTGGTCGTGGACAACCCCGTGGTCTCCACGCTCGCGGAGGGCGGGGTGCTGAAGGCCAACGAGGACACCGGCCTGGACGCGTCGCCGGCCTCGCCCAACCTGGTGGCCGCCGGTGAGGCCGGTGGCAAGACGTACGGGGTGCCGATCGGCGCGAACACCCTGGCGCTCTACTACAACAAAGCGGTGCTGGCGCAGGCCGGCGTCGACCCGGCGTCGCTCACGGACTGGGCGTCGCTGGACGCGGCCCTGGCCAAGGTCGCGGGTGCGGGCAAGAAGGGCATCACGTTCTCCGCCATCGGCACCGAGGAGGGTTCGTTCCAGTTCCTGCCGTGGTTCTGGGGCGCGGGTGCGGAGCTGACGGACCTCTCCTCGGCTCAGGCCGTGGCGGCGGTGGAGCTGTGGAAGTCCTGGCTGGACAAGGGGTACGCGCCGAACTCGGTCGTGGGCAACACCCAGACCACCAGCTGGCAGGAGTTCGCCACCGGCGAGTACGCGTTCGCCGAGAACGGCACGTGGCAGCTGGGCAACGCCGCGGAGCTGGGCTTCGAGCACGGCGTCATGCCGATCCCGTCCCGTGACGGCGGCGTGGCGCCCGCGCCGACCGGCGGCGAGTTCGTCACCGTGCCCGTGCAGGGCTCCGCAGGCCGCGAGGCGACCGCCGCGGCGATCGCCAACTGCCTGACCAGCGCGGACACCGTGCTCGCCACCGACACGGCGCTGACCTACGTCTCCGCCATCGGATCGGTGCAGGAGCAGCAGGTCGCGGCCAAGCCGGAACTCGCGGTTTGGGTCGATGCCGTGCGGGCCGCCAGGGGGCGTACCAGCGACGGCCTCGGCACCCGCTACCCCCGGATCTCACAGCCTTTGTGGACCGCGGTGCAGGCGGTGCTGACCGGGTCGAAGCCGGCGGCGGACGCCCTCGAGGACGCCCAGAGCGCTGCGGCGTCGGCGAAGTAGCGCCGTGGTCCGCCGCAACCTCGTCGGCTGGGCGTTCCTCGTCCCGCTCGTCGCCTACCTGCTGCTGTGCTACGGCTATCCGCTGCTGACGACCGTCGACCTGAGCATTCGCGACTACACCGTCCGCACCTTCGTGCACGGCGGTGCGCAGGTCATCGGACTGGACAACTACGCGGCCGTGTTCGCCGACCCGGTCTTCCGCACCGCGATGGTCAACACGATCGTGTTCACGGTGGTGTCGCTGGTGTTCCAGTACACCATCGGGTTGGCGATGGCGGTGTTCTTCTCCCGCAACTTCCGGCTGTCGGCGACGCTGCGCGCGCTGTTCCTGGTGCCGTGGCTGCTGCCGCTGATCGTGTCGGCGTCCACGTGGGCGTGGATGTTCAACAGCGAGGCCGGTGTGGTGAACGCGGCCCTCGCGTGGTCCGGGCTCGACGGAGTGAACTGGTTGACCTCGCCGGACTGGTCGTTGGTGTCGGTGATCGTCGCCAACGTCTGGATCGGCATCCCGTTCAACCTCGTGGTGCTCTACAGCGGCTTGCAGAACATCCCCGCGGAGGTGCACGAGGCGTCCGCCCTGGACGGCGCGAGCTCCTGGCAGACGTTCCGGCACATCACCTTCCCGATGCTGCGGCCCGTCTCCACGGTCACGCTCCTGCTCGGCCTCGTCTACACGCTGAAGGTCTTCGACATCATCTGGATCATGACGCGCGGTGGCCCCGGCGGGTCGTCCACCACCCTGGCCACCTGGTCCTACGAGCTGGGGTTCGGCAGCATGCTGCCCCGCTTCGGACCCAGCTCGGCTGTCGGCAACGTGCTCATCCTGCTCGCCGTGGTCGCCGGCCTGGTGTACGTGCGGGTGCAACGCCACCAGGAGGCGTCGTGACCCGGTCGTGGTGGCGCACCGCGGTGGGCCTGCTGCTCACCGCCGTGATGCTGTTCCCGGTCTACTGGATGGTCAACGTCTCGCTCACGCCGCCGGGACGGATGCGCAAGTCGCCGCCGGACCTCTTCCCGGGCGACCCGACGTTCGACGGCTACGCGCGGGTGCTGGACGAGCAGCTGCCCTACTTCGGCACCAGCCTGGTGGTCGCGCTGGGAACCGTGGCGCTGACGCTGGTGCTGGCCGCGCCCGCGGCGTACTCGCTGGCGAAGCTGCGCCCGCGAGGTCGGGGGCCGCTGACGTTCGTGCTGCTGGTCGCGCAGATGATCCCCGGGATCATCATGGCGCTGGGGCTGTACGGCATCTACGTCAAGCTCGGCATCACGAACACCGTGTGGGGCCTGATCTTCGCCGACTCGACGATCGCCGTGCCGTTCGCCGTGCTGATCCTGACCTCGTTCATGGCCGCGGTGCCCGACGAGATCGTGCAGGCGGCGCGCATCGACGGTGCGGGCGCGTTCCGCACGTTCTGGTCCGTGGTGCTGCCCGCCAGCCGCAACGGGCTGGTCACCGCCGGGCTGTTCGCGTTCCTGTGGGCGTGGTCGGACTTTGTGTTCGCCGCGACGCTCGACAGCGGGGGCTCCATGCAGCCGCTGACGCTCGGCATCTACCGCTACATCGGCAACAACAACCAGGAGTGGAACGCGATCATGGCCACCGCCGTGGTCGCCTCCGTGCCCGCCACCGTGCTGCTCGTGCTGGCCCAGCGCTTCGTCGCCGCGGGCATCACGTCGGGCGCGGTCAAGGACTGAAAGGGACCTTTGTGGACGACTTCTCGGTGCGGGAGATCCCGTTCAGCTGTTCGGGGGCGTGGTTCGGCGTCTCCGCGGTCGTGGGGCTCGCCGAGTACGCCGAGGACCTGCACCTCGTGTCCCACCGCAACGGCATGCACGCGGTGCTGTCCCTGGTGCCGGTGCTCGCCGGGGCAAGGGTCTCCGCCGAGGTGAACGCGAGCCCCGTGCTGCTCACCTGGAGCGCCGGCCGGGCGAGGGTCGCGGCGGCGTTCGAGTCACCCTCGGCGCTCCGGATCTCGGGCAACGGCCTCGGCCTGCGCATCGCCGCGGCGGACGAGACCCTGACCCCGTTCACCGGAACGCACTTCTTCCGCGACCCCGTCACCTCGTCGTACGTCTTCACCTCCTACGAGACAGGGCACCGCTACCGGGTGACCGTGCTGACGGGACACGAGGACTCAGCGGGTGACTGCGCGCTCGGCACGGCGGAACGGGCGGTCGTCGTCGGCGGGGACGGCGGGGAGTGGGAACTCGTGGTGGAGGAGATGACGACCGCGCGCGGGCGGTTCTCCACCACCACGACGTTCTCCGAGGTGGTGGCCACCTCGCGGCGCTCCTTCGACCGGTTCGTGGACGAGGTCGCGCCCTGGCGCTCCGACCGCACCCCGGCCGCCGAGATGGCGTGCTACGTGCTGTGGTCGGCCACGGTCGGCCCGGCCGGTTTCGTGCGCCGGCCGGCGGTGCTGATGTCGAAGAACTGGATGGACAAGGTCTGGAGCTGGGACCACTGCTTCAACGCCCTCGCGCTCGCGCCAGGCGCGCCCGGACTGGCGTGGGACCAGCTCCAGGTGGTGTTCGACCACCAGACCGCCGAAGGCGCGCTGCCGGACTCGATCACGCACGCGGAGGTCCTGCACAACTTCGTCAAGCCACCCATCCACGGCTGGGCGGTGGCCAAGCTGCGGTCGAAGCTGCCCGGCGGCATCCCGGCCGCCGAACTGCCGCTGCTGTACCGGCAACTGGAGGCGTGGACGACGTTCTGGCTCGACCACCGCCGCGCGCCGGGTGAGCCGTTCCCGCACTACGAGCACGGCAACGACAGCGGCTGGGACAACTCCACCGTCTTCGATGAGCAGCGGCTCGTGCAGTCCGCGGACCTCGCGGCCTTCCTCGTGGTGCAGTTGCGGGAACTGGCCCGGCTGGCCTGGGAGATCGATGACCCGGCCGCCGCGGTGCGGTGGGAGCTGGAAGCCGGAACCATGCTGGACGCAATGCTGACGACGCTGTGGAACGGGACGGCGTTCACCGGCCGTGCCCTCGACGGCACGACACGCACCACCGCCAGTCTGCTCGACCTCATGCCAGTCGTCCTGGGCGCCGACCTGCCCCCGGACGTGCACGCGAAGCTCGCCGAGGGCGTCACCCGGCACCTGACCGCCGTCGGCCCGGCCACCGAACGGCCCGACTCGCCCCACTACGAGGCCGATGGCTACTGGCGAGGCCCCGTGTGGGCGCCGTCGACCGTGCTCATCGAGGACGGCCTCCGCCAGGGCGGCGCGGTCGAACTCGCCGACCAGGTCAGCGCCCGTTTCCGGGCGGTGTGCGAGAAGAGCGGCTTCGCCGAGAACTTCGACGCGCTCACCGGGGAAGGCCTGCGCGATCGTGCCTACACCTGGACCGCGAGCGCGTACCTGCTCCTCGCCGCGGAGGCCGAGGCCCGACTGGCCGAAGCGGCCGTCACCCCGGAACACCCCACCACGTCGGCGAAGTAGCCGAGCCGGTTCGACCGAAGCCCATCCCGGGACGCCGGTGTCCAACGCCGAGTCCCCGACCCCCGCACGCCCATCACTTCCGACGAAGGAGTCACGCATGACCCTCACACCCGCACGACGGCGAGGCCGTGGTCTCGTCGCGGCCATCGCCGTCGTCGCATCCGCGATATCGGCCGTGGTAGCGCCCGCACCGGTCGCTCTGGCCGGGGACGAGTCGATCTCCGTCAACTTCGCCGTCGCCGGCGGTTCCCCGACCTACCGGGCGTCCGGGTGGATCTACGGCATGACCGAGGACGCGGCCGGTCCCGCGGACCACTTCTACCGCGACCTGAAGTTCCGGTCCATGCGTGCCGGTGGCGCCCAGCTCGACGCCCCCGGCGGCTGGGTGGCGGGCGAGTACGACCGCCGGTGGAACGCCACCCGCGCCCAACTCCTGCGCACCCGTTCGCTGGGCGGCGAGTTCGTCCTGCTGCCCCACGACCTGTGGGGAGCGGACAGTTACCCGATCTCCCGCTTCCCCGGTGACAACGGCGACTGGACCGACTACGAGAACTTCCTCACCCGCGTGATCAACGACGTGCGGGCCACGGGCGTCCCGGTGCAGTGGGACCTGTGGAACGAGCCGAACCTGGGGCTGTTCTGGAACCGGTCGCAGGCGCAGTACTTCGAGCTGTGGCGGCGCACGTACCACCGCGTCCGGGCCGCGTTCCCGCAGCAGCTGATCGTCGGCCCGAGCTTCGCGGGCGTCCCGACGACCAACGGGGCGTGGTGGAACCAGTACCTCGACTTCATCCGCTCGTCCAACACGATCCCGGACATCATCAGCTGGCACTCCCTGCCCGGCGACCCGGTGGCCAACGTGGCGGCGGCGAACGCCACGCTCGACGCGCGGGGCATCCCGCACCCGCGCCCGTACCAGATCAACGAGTACGGAGCGCCCGACGAGCAGAACCCCGGTGACGGATCCTGGTACATCGCCCGCCTGGAACGCGCGGGTGCCGACGGTCTGCGCGCGCACTGGGGCAGCGCGGGGAACCTGCACAACGACCTGGCCAACCTCCTGACGCGCAACTCGGCGGGACAGCACCTGCCCAAGGGCGAGTGGTGGGTCTACCGCTACTACGGCTCGCAGACGGGGCAGATCGTCTCCGTGACGCCCAGCCAGGCCTACGACGCGTTCGCCACGAAGGCGAACGGCGGCGCGAAGATCCTGGTCGGCGGTGGCGGCACCACGGGCAACATCGGCGTCGGGCTCCAGCGACTCGACGCCACGAGCGGGATCGTGCAGAACAACCAGGTGCGCGTGGTCGTCCAGCGCATCCCGTACAACGGCGGCGGCGCGGTCCAGGGACCCGAGACCATCCGCAACTCCGTCGTGACGCTGTCCGGCAACGCCACGACGGTCGACCTGCCGCACACCGACGCCGACGACACCTTCACCATCACGCTGCTCCCGCCGTCGAGCAGGGGAGTCGCGTCCGTGGCCGTCGCCCAGCACTCGCAGCAGTGCCTGGACAACACGAACCTCAGCACCGCCGACGGCAACCCGCAGCAGCAGTTCTACTGCGAGGGCGGCGACCAGCAGCTGTGGGACTTCCGGCCCGTGGCCGGGGTCGCCGACACCTACACGGTCGTCAACCAGCAGACCGGCAAGTGCCTCGACGTCAACGGCGTGTCTGGAGCTGACGGCGCGGCGGTGCAGCAGTGGACCTGCCTCTCCGGCGCGCGGAACCAGCAGTTCACCCTGCGCAAGGTCACGTACTCGGGCAACGATCCGCACGACTACCAGCTCGTCGCCCGGCACAGCGGCAAGTGCGTCGACATCAGCCAGATCTCCACGGCGGCACACGCCCAGGTCCACCAGTGGACCTGCAACCCGGCCGGTCAGTCGATCCCGCGCAACCAGACCTGGCGGCTCTGGGGCTTCTGACCCCGTACCGGTGGGCTGATCTGCTGCCACCGGTGGTCACCGGAATGCGCTGGGCGACCGGACCTCCCGGTCGCCCAGCGCACTCGACGGTGGGTCGGAGGCTGGTGGTGCGAAGGAATTCATCCCCCATGTCAAGCGGTAATCGGTCATCGCTGGGTGCTCGCGGTGGACGGGTTGAGTTCGTGGGAGGTTGATCGGCTCCAGCTGAGCGCGCGCCACCCCGACTCGCCGGAGCCGGCACGCCGCGCGGAACAGGAAGCGCGTGGACCGCAGCGAGAACCCCGTGGTCCGCTTGCACACCGTTCTGACGCTGCTGGATCACCCTGGCCGAGCCGGTCGTGCACCTGTTCTTCGTGCCGTTGTGCGCGGGAAGCTCCCTATTGCCTTGGAAAGCCGGCGGGCCGGAATTCGCCGTCGCGGACGGCGCCATCACGATGCACGTGGCGCGCCTGGCGAGCAAGGTGCTACCCGACCGAGACCGCCGAGCGCTCCGGCATCTTCCGCATGCGAACGATGCGGGGTCGGCCTGGGTCACTGGGCGGCCCGGTTGCCGGTTCGAAAGCAGGCCACGTGCGTCCGGGCCGCCGGGCCGGTGGGCCGAATGCGAGGTTCGGCACGGCGAATGCCGGGTTGCGCCTGGGTTTCCGGATTCCGGCTTGTTTCTGCGGTGCACCTCTTCCCGGCAGGGGGCTGCCGTATTAGTCTCGAGCTGTGAGAGCGCTCTCACGCAGGTCATCGGCTGTTCCCCCTGCACGGAGGTGGCACCAAGTGATCCGGAGCCCTCACAATCCCTTACGTCGCCGGTCGCGCCGGCGCACCCGCCTGGCCGCGCTCGTCCTGGCCCTGTCCACGGCCCTGCTCACCGTGGTGGGCACCGCCGCGGCAGAGGCCGACTACACCCAGGGCGTCACGCAGCTCGACGCTTCCCAGGCACGGATCGACTTCAGGCCGACGACGGCCGCGCTCTACGTCGACGTGCACTACATCGCCTCCGGCGCGGGCCAGCAGAACTTCCGGATGACGAACAACGCCGGGACGTGGCAGCGGACGGTCGGCTCCCTGACGGCCGGCACGGTGCTGGACTACTGGTTCACCTACGAGAAGAGCGGCCCGCAGTACGACACGCCGCACTTCAGCTACACCCACGGCAGCGTCGGCTCCCGGGTCGCCACGCCGACGTTCAGCCCGGGGACGGGCACGTACTCGACGGCGCAGACGGTGACGATCTCCACGGCCACCTCGGGCGCCACCATCCGGTACACAGTGGACGGCTCCACTCCCACCGCGTCCTCCACGCCGTACAGCGGGCCGATCAGCGTGCCCACCACCAGGACCGTGAACGCGATCGCCCTGAAGTCGGGCCTGACGAACTCGACGGTGGCCAGTGCCAGTTACACGATCGGCACCTCGGCCGGGTGCCCCACCCAATCCGACGTCCCGGACTTCGGCCCCAACACCCGCATCTTCGACCCGAGCATGCCCATGGCGACCATCCAGGCGCAGCTCGACGCGGACTTCAACGCGCAGAAGGACACGATCACCGCGCAGATGGCCAACCGGCGGGTGGCGCACCTGTTCAAGCCGGGCAGCTACAGCGTGCACGACGACGTCGGCTACTACACCTCGGTCGCGGGCCTGGGCCGCAACCCCGGTGACGTGGTGATCAACGGTGACATCACGGTCGACGCGTTCAACGAGTCCGACCAGGGCGTGGCGCTGCAGAACTTCTGGCGGTCGGCGGAGAACATGGCCGTCAACCCGAGCAGCGGCTCCAACCGCTGGGCGGTGGCGCAGGCCGCCCCGTTCCGCCGGATGGACATCCGCGGCAACCTCCAGCTCTACCCGGCGAGTTACGGCTTCGCCAGCGGCGGCTACATCGCCGACAGCAAGGTCTCCGGCCAGACGTCGTCGGTCTCGCAGCAGCAGTGGTACACCAAGGACAGCAACCTGGGCAGCTGGGCCGGCGGCGTGTGGAACATGGTGTTCTCGGGCACGACCGGCGCCCCGCCGACCGCGTTCCCGAACCCGCCGCACACCAACCTGGCCACCACGCCGGTCTCCCGTGACGTGCCCTACCTCTACCTCGACGCCGCGGGCAAGTACCGGGTGTTCCAGCCCTCGCTGCGCACCAACGCGTCCGGCGCGAGCTGGGCTAACGGCAGCACCCCCGGCACGTCGCTGCCGATGAGCCAGTTCTACGTGGTGAAGGCGGGCGACACCGCGTCGTCCATCAATTCCGCGCTGGCCGCCGGCTGCAACCTCTTCTTCACCCCCGGCATCTACCACCTCAACCAGACGCTCAACGTGACGAAGGCGAACACCGTCGTCCTCGGCATCGGCTACCCGACCCTGATCCCGGACAACGGGGTCAACGCCATGCAGGTCGCCGACGTCGACGGCGTCCGGATCAAGGGCATCCTGTTCGACGCGGGCACCACCAACTCGGCGGCGCTGCTGACCGTCGGCCCGGCGGGCTCGAACGCCGGTCACGCGACCAACCCGACGACGCTGCAGGACGTGTTCTTCCGCATCGGCGGCGCGATCGCCGGCAAGGCGACCACGAGCCTGATCGTCAACAGCAACGACGTGGTCATCGACCACATCTGGGCCTGGCGCGCCGACCACGGCAACGCGGGCACGTGGGGGTGGACGGAGGCGACGGGCGACACGGGCCTCATCGTCAACGGCAACAACGTCCTGGCGACCGGCCTGTTCGTCGAGCACTACCAGAAGCACCAGGTGATCTGGAACGGCCAGGGCGGCAGGACGATCTTCTACCAGAACGAGATGCCCTACGACGTGCCGAACCAGGCGTCCTGGATGAGCGCGCCGGGCGTCAACGGGTACGCGGCGTACAAGGTGGGCAACAACGTCACCACGCACGAGGCGTGGGGGTTGGGCAGCTACTGCTTCTTCAACGTCAACCCCTCGGTGAGCTCGTACCACGCGTTCGAGGTGCCCAACACGCCCGGCGTGAAGTTCCACAACATGGCGACCGTCTCGCTCAACTACCAGGGCCTCATCAACCGCGTGATCAACGACGTGGGAGGGGTGACGCAGCCGGGCACCGTGCCCAGCAACCTGGTCAACTACCCGTGACCTGACGGGTGGTGCTCTTCGAACGCCGGTGGGACGAGCCGCTTCGGTTCGTCCCACCGGCGTTCCGGCCGTGGTGCCGTACCTTCGGATTGGGCCACGGGTCGCGGACCCGCGGGACTCGTCGCACTGGAGGGTGCCGGGATGATCGCCACCGTCGCGGGCGCGTGCCTCGCGCTGTTCCTGACGGCCGCCGTGCTCGTCCGCCTGCGCGGTCGGTGGGCGGTTCCCGGCACGATCGGCCGGGCGCTGCGGTGGACCGCGGTCGCGGCGACGGTCGGGATCTCGGTGGCCCTGCTCCCGGAGACGTGGTCCGACAGCGGCGGCGCCACCGCCGTCCTGCTCGGGGTTCCGCTGGTCGCCGCGTCGGCGGTCGCGGTCGCGGACCTCGCCGGCCGTGCCGTCGGGTTCGTCACGACGGTGGTGGCACTGCTGATGGCGGGTTGGGGGCTGGTTCTCGGCCTCGGGCCGGGCATCTCCTTCGTGCTGCCGGCGCTGGTCCTCGGGATCGCGGCGCTGACCTCGGTGCGGCCACGTGACCGCGCCACGGCAGCCGCCTGAACGCCCTTTCGGTCGATCGCGCCATCGCTGCGGATCGCCCTGTGACATTGATACTCGATATGTGACTGTGCACCGGTGTCGGTTCCCCGTGCGTTTCCCGCCGGTTCCTGCTGACGGCCGGTGCGGCGGCCGTGGTCGTCGGCGGGCTGGGGTGGGGCTGGTCGGTCGGGGGTCGGTACGCGCCCGCCCCGCCCGCTGCCCGCTCCGATCGGGTTGACCAACACGCACAGCGTCGGGGTGGTGCGTGACGCCCTCGTCGCCGCCGAGGTGGGGGGTGCGGGGGCCGGGGGAGTTGTACTGGTGCCTGCCGGTGGTCGGGGAGACCTGGGGCGGGCTGCTCAACGACGTCAACGGTTTCCACGTGAGACTGGAGCACCTGCACGAGGCGTTGGCCGCCGCGACCGGCGGTCCTGTCGTCGAAGGCGCCGTGGGTTCGGGCACCGGCGTGGTCTGCCACGGCTTCAAGGGCGGCATCGGCACGGCGTCGCGGGTCGTCGACGGGCACGCGGTCGGTGTCCTGGTGCAGGCCGACCACGGCCGCCGGGAACGGCTCAGTGTCAACGGCGTGCCGGCCGGCCGCCTCATCGGCCCGGACGAAGTGCCGCTGCCCGGACCGCCGGAGACTTCCGCGCCGGTGCAAGGCGCGGGTCGATCATCATCGTCGTCGGCACCGACGCGCCGTTGCTGCCGTACCGGTGCGACCGCATCGCGCACCGCGCGGGCTTCGGTGTCGCGCGCACCGGGGGCACCGGTGAACCCACCAGCGGCGACCTGGTCATCGCCTTCAGGGTCGCCCAGCGGATCGAGGCCGGTGGGCTCGGCGCCGACCTGCCGCGCGAGCAGCCCGGGGGGATGCTGTCGGACGGCCACATCGGACCGCTGTTCGACGCGGTCGTGGAAGCGGTCGAGGAAGCCATCCTCAACGCGCTGCTGGCAGGCCGGACGATGGTCGGTCGTGACGGAGTCGTCGCGCACGCGTTGCCGCACGAACGACTCGTCGCCGTGCTCAGCGGCAGCCGTTGAGGGCCGACTGGCGCTCCGCCGAACCTCGACGGCGACCCCACGCGGGTGCCATCCGACACGGCGGTCTGGTGGCGGCCACGGGCGTCGGGTCGGTGGACGACTTGCGGAAGAGGGCAATCCGGAGGGCGAACGGCGTCGAACAGCGGGTACAGGCCACACCGTTTCGACCCTTCCGGAAGGAACGAACGATGACGACGTTCAAGACCAAGGCGGCACGCGCGGCGGTTCCACTCCTCGCTCTCGGTATCACCCTCGCCGCGCCGGGCGTGGCATCGGCGCACGAAGGCGATCACGGCACCGGGTCCGGTGGCGGGGGTGGGACCACGGTGGCCACCGTGGAGCTCCGCCAGCTCAACCAGAGCGGCGCACGGGGGCACGGTGCTCTCGTCCTGCGCGGCAACCAGGTCGACATCGCCTTCCGGGTGCGCGGTGTGCTGGCGAACGCGCCGCACGCCCAGCACATCCACATCGGCGCGCAGGGACGGTGCCCGTCACAGCGTGCCGACACCAGCGGTGACGGGATCGTGAACACCACCGAAGGGCACCCGTTCTACGGTCACATCGGCACCTCGCTGACCACGAGCGGGGACACCAGCCCGGCCAGCGGCCTGGCCATCGACCGCTTCCCGACGCCGGACGGCTCCTCCTACGACTACCGGCGCAGCATCACGGTGACCGCCGACGTGGCGAGCGACATCCGCAACGGCAAGGCGGTGCTGGTCGTGCACGGCATCGACCCCAACGGCAGCGGCGCCTACGACGGCAGCGCCCCCAGTGACCTGGACCCGTCCCTGCCGCTGGAAGCGACGTCACCCGCCGCCTGTGGCACGTTCCGCGCCAGCCTGGGCGGCCACCTCGGCTTGGACCGGGGGCTGGGCCTCGGCCTGGACCTCGGCTTGGGACACGGCCGCCGCTGACGGTCGGTCCACCCCGAACGCGCGGGAGCGCGTCGTCCTACCCCTTGGGCGCGCTCCCGCGCCTCGACCCGTCCCGGGCGCCTCCCACCGGCGCCCGGGACGGCCTCGTCCGCGACCAGGGCGCCGTCGACGGCGGACTCAGGTCGGCCGCTCGACGGCCGGCCGCTCGACGAACTTGCTCAGCAGGGCCGAGGTCTGCTCCGCCACCCGCTCCGCCGGGTGCAGGGGCAGCACCATGTTGCTGACGGCGAGCAGGATCGCCGCCTCGGCGGTCACGGCGACCCGGTCCCGGTCGAGTGCCGGCCACTTGCCGGTCACCGCGACCGCGACGCACCGGAGGGCGAAGTCGACGGAACAGGGCTTCGCCGCACGGTCGCGCTCCACGCTTCGCGTGGAACTGCTCGACGCGGCCGCCGACCTGACGACGAGCCGCCCACGAAGCTGCGGTCGGCACCGGCTGGAACGACCCCGAGCTGGTCGGCCACACCAGGGAAGACGTGCTCGCCCGGCTGTTCGAGACCGCCATCGGCCGGCCACACGAGTTCGACCTGTCCCGCACCCCGAACCCCCACCTCGGGAGTAGTACGAGGCCGTGCGACAGGCCGTGGCGACCTGTCCGACACGCGCCCTCGGGATCGAGCACGACAGTCAACCGGAGTGAGCTGTCCATATGTCCGGAAGTCGCCATAATCGGTGCGACTTTTGATTGACGTCCGCCGTTACGGTTTTTACCGTTCGCCATAGTGATCTGTTGGCTGTTCCGGTACCGGGAGGGGAGGTTGGACGGTGGGCTGATCATCCGGGCAAGAGCTGCGACGAGACCGACATCGAACGGGATGCCGGTCTCTTGCGCGTGTCTTCGACAAGTCCTCAGTGGACGTGAGTGCCGGGTGCCGGTCCCGCAGGGCTACAGCGCTGAACGTCCTAAGATGGCGCCGCCATTCAGCGCACTTTTGTCTATCTTGAACAGTCTTTCGTTGACTCCGTACAAAAGTGGGCTTACGTTCAGCTCGCTGATGTGACCTGCGCAACAACATCAGGTTCTGGAGCACCTGCTCCGCCCACCCCTTGCCGAGTCGAGTCCCTGCTCACTCGCTGATCCAAGGGAGAACACCGCCATGCCGTCCCCTGCCCGGAAGACCCGGTGGTTGCGGACCGCCGGGTCGCTCTTATCGTCCACCGCGCTGCTCACGACCGCGTTCCTCTCCGCCGCCGCGCCCGCTCAGGCGGCTGCCCCTCCGCCCCAGGAACCGGGGGTGACGCTCCGGGTCTACGACCTGCAGACGGCCCTGACCAAGCTCTGCACGTTGAAGCCCGGCCAGACGCCCAACATCGACAAGTTGATGCCGACGATCAACTGGACGACCACCGCGGAGTTCGGTCTGGGCGACAACTTCGCGTCCGAGGTCACGGGCAACATCTCCATCACCGCCGCCGGCACCTACGCGTTCCGCCTCATCAGCGATGACGGTTCCCGGCTGCGGATCGACGACACGGTGGTGGTCGACCACGACGGACTGCACGGAGCCTCGGCGAAGGACGGTTCGATCGCACTGGGCCAGGGCTACCACGCGCTGCGGATCGACCACTTCGACGCCGGAGGCGGTCAGCAGGTCACCCTGCAGTGGCAGCCACCCGGCGCGACCGGGTTCAGCCTCGTGCCGAACTCCGCGCTGAGCACCGACTCCGGCGTGGTGCGGGTGACCGCTCCCGGGCGCAAGGAGTGCCAGGGCGGCGGCGACACACCGGGGGACGGCCTGCCGCTGACCGGCGTGCACCCCGCCCACACCTTGACCAACCTGCGCCCACCCGGGTTCGAACCGCAGGTCAGCGGCATGGACTGGCTGCCGGACGGCCGGCTCGCGATCACCACCTGGGGAGGCTCGAACAACCAGCTCGGTGAGGTCCACCTGCTGAGCAACGTCACCGGCGCCACGAGTCCGGCACAGGTGCGGACCTTGAAGATCGCCAGTGGCCTCAAGGAGCCGATGGGGATCAAGTACGTCGACGGCAAGCTCTACGTGTCGGAGAAGCACCGGCTGACCGAGCTGAACGACACCAACGGCGACTGGGTGACCGACGACTACCGCGCGGTGGCGACGTGGCCGTTCGGCGGGAACTTCCACGAGTTCGCGTTCGGCATGCTCTACCAGAACGGGTCCTTCTACCTGAACCTGTCCGTGTCGATCAACTACGGCGGCGCGACGACCGACCCGCAGCCGGCGCCGAACCGCGGCACCACGATCAAGGTGGACAAGAACACCGGCGCCGTCTCCTACGTCGCCGGTGGACTGCGCACGCCGCACGGCATCGGCTGGGGTCCGGAGGGCGACATCTTCGTCACCGACAACCAGGGCGGCTGGCTGCCGTCCTCGAAGCTGGTGCACATCAAGCAGGACCGCTTCTTCAACCACTACACGAACCCGGCCGGCCCGTTCGACGCCCGTCCGGTCACCGCGCCCGTGCTGTGGTTGCCGCAGAACGAGATCGCGAACTCGCCGAGCAACCCGGTGCAGCTGACCACGGGTCCGTTCGCGGGGCAGATGGTCTTCGGCGACGTCACCTACGGCGGCCTGCAACGCGGTTTCCTGGAGAAGGTCAACGGCGAGTACCAGGGCGCGGTGTTCCGCATGACGCAGGGGCTCGAAGCGGGTGTGAACCGGATCAGCCTCGGCCCGGACGGCGCCCTCTACACCGGTGGCATCGGCGCGGGCGGCAACTGGGGGCAGCCGGGCAAGCTGAACTTCGGGCTGCAGAAGCTGGCGCCCAACGGCGCGGAAGCGTTCGACATCGTCGCCATGCGCGCGGTCCAGGGCGGTTTCGAGCTGGAGTACACCCAACCGCTGTCGGCCCAGACGGCGCAGGACCTGGTCACCAAGTACCGGGCGACGCAGTGGCGCTACCAGCCGACCGCGAGCTACGGCGGCCCCAAACTCGACCAGCAGTCGTTGACGGTGGTCTCGGCGACGCCGTCGGCGGACCGGAAGAAGGTCACCGTCATGCTGTCCGGCCTGCAGGGCGGACGGGTGGTCCACCTGCGCTCGCCGCGTCCGTTCGCGTCCGAGTCCGGCCAGTCGCTGTGGAGCACAGAGGCCTGGTACACGCTCAACGCGATGGTCGGCACGCGCACCGGTCAGATCACCGGCATCGCCGGCAAGTGCGTGGACATCTCCAACGCGGGCACCGCCGACGGGACGAAGGTGCAGTTGTGGACCTGCAACGGCACTGACGCGCAGCGGTGGACGCTGCCCGGCGACGGCACGGTCCGCGCGCTCGGGAAGTGCCTGGACGTGAAGCTCGGCGGCACCGTCAACGGCACGGTGACGCAGTTGTGGACGTGCAACGGCACCGGATCCCAGCAGTGGGTTCCGCAGGCTGACGGCACCCTGCGGAACCCGCAGTCAGGGCGTTGCCTGGACGCGTCGGGCAACAGCAGCGCCGACGGCACGGTGCTGCACATCTGGGACTGCCTCGGCGCCGCCAACCAGAAGTGGGTGCTGCCCTGAGTGAACGGTCCAGGGGGTCCGCCGGCCACCCTGCCGGCCGGCGGACCCCCGTCCGGTGACCCCGATTCCCCGTCGGACAGCCAAGTTCGGAAGGACGTCGTCACGATGACCACATCTCTGCGCGCACCCGCTCGTCTCGGGGCCGCCGCGCTGCTCCTGGTGGCCGGTGCGGTCGCCATACCCCAAACCGCCTCGTCGCAGACCGCCGCGTCACGGACCGCCTCGGCACAGGTCGGGGCGACGGCGGAGGCGGCACCGTCGTTCCAGCAGGTCACGCTGGCCAAGGGCGCGGCCGAGATGGGGGAGCCCATCTCCATGACCGTGCTCCCCGACCGGTCGGTCCTGCACACGTCCAGGGACGGCACCGTCCGGTTCACCGACGCCGCCGGCAACACCAAGGTCTCCGGCAAGCTCAGCGTGTACTCCCACGACGAGGAGGGCCTGCAGGGCATCGCCGCCGACCCGAACTTCGCCACCAACCGCCACGTCTACCTGTACTACGCGCCCCCGCTGTCCACGCCGGCCGGCGACGCGCCGTCCGAGGGCGCCGACTTCTCGGCCTGGAACGGTGTCAACCGGTTGTCCCGGTTCGTCCTGGGCGCGGACGGCACGCTCAACCAGGCCGGCGAGAAGGTGGTGCTGGACGTGCCGGCCAGTCGCGGCATGTGCTGCCACGTCGGCGGTGACATCGACTTCGACGCCGCCGGGAACCTCTACCTGAGCACCGGTGACGACACCAACCCGTTCGCGTCGGACGGCTACAGCCCGCTCGACGAGCGGACCAACCGCAACCCGGCCTACGACGCCCAGCGCACCAGCGGCAACACCAACGACCTGCGCGGGAAGCTGCTGCGGATCAAGGTCAACGCCGACGGCGGCTACTCCGTCCCCGCCGGCAACATGTTCGCGCCCGGCACCTCCGGCACCCGGGCCGAGATCTACGCCATGGGCTTCCGCAACCCGTTCCGGTTCACCGTGGACAAGGCGACCGGCGTCGTCTACCTCGGCGACTACGGGCCGGACGCGGGCTCGACGAACCCCGCGCGCGGTCCGGCGGGCCAGGTGGAGTTCAACCGCATCACCGGCCCCGGCTTCTACGGCTGGCCTTACTGCACCGGGTCCAACACCACCGCCGAGACCTACAACGACCACAACTTCGCCACCGGTGTCTCCGGCGCGAAGTACAACTGCGCGGGCGGGCCGACGAACAACTCGCCGCGCAACACCGGCCTCCAGTCGCTGCCGGCTGCCAAGGCCGCCTGGATCAAGTACGACGGCTGCTCGCTGGCGGCGTTCGGCTGCGGGAGCGAGTCGCCTATGGGTGGTCCCGTCTACCGGTACAACCCGAACCTGAACTCCCCGGTCAAGTTCCCGCAGTCCTACGACGGGCACTTCTTCGGGGCGGAGTTCGGCCGGCGCTGGATCAAGGACATCGCGGTCAACACCGACGGGACCCCCGGCGCGATCAACGACTTCCCGTGGACCGGCACCCAGGTGATGGACCTGGCGTTCGGCCCGGACGGCGCGCTCTACGTGCTGGACTACGGCACCGGCTGGTTCAGCGGGGACGCGAACTCCGCGCTGTACCGGATCGAGCACGTGTCGGGCGGCTTCGCGCCGATCGCCAAGGCCGCCTCGGACAAGACCACCGGGCAGGCTCCGCTGACCGTGGCGTTCACCTCCGCCGGCTCGTCCGACCCGGACGGCGACCCGATCACGTTCTCGTGGAACTTCGGCGACGGCGGCACGTCCACGGCGGCGAACCCGCAGCACACCTACGCGAGCAACGGCACCTACACCGCCACGCTGACCGTGACCGACAGCACCGGCCGGACCGCCACGGCGAGCGTGCGGATCACGGTCGGCAACACGGCCCCGGTCGTCACGCTGCACCTGCCGCAGAACGGGCAGCTGTTCTCCTTCGGGGACGCGGTGCCGTTCCGGATCAGCGTCACCGACCCGGAGGACGGCACGATCGACTGCACGAGGGTCAAGCTCAGCTACGTCCTCGGGCACGACTCGCACGGCCACAAGCTGACGGAGGCGACGGGGTGCTCGGGCACCGTCCAGACGCCGCAGGACGGTGAGCACGACCCCAACGCCAACATCTTCGGCGTCTGGGACGCCGAGTACACCGACAACGGTGGCATCACCACGCACGCGCAACACGTCACCCAGCCGAAGACCAGGCAGGCCGAGCACCACGGCACTTCCAGCGGCACGCAGGTCGTCGACCACGGTCCCGCGCACGGCGGCAAGACGGTCGGCTACATCGACAACGGCGACTGGATCGCGTTCCAGCCCTACGTGCTCTCCAACGCGACGTCGTTCACCGCGAGGGTGGCGTCGGCCGGGGCCGGCGGAACGATCGAAGTGCGGGCCGGTTCGGCCGGCGGTACGCTGCTCGGCTCGGTCACCGTGCCGGTCACGGGTGGCTGGGAGACGTACACCGACGTCACCACCACCCTGTCGAACCGGCCCGCCGGCACGACCGCGCTCTACCTGGTGTTCAGGGGCGGCTCGGGCTCGTTGTTCGACGTGGACGAGTTCACCTTCACCACGGGCGCCCGCACCGGCCGGATCACCGGGATCGGCGGGAAGTGCGTGGACGTGAGCGGTGCGAACACCGCGGACGGGACGAAGGTGCAGCTCTGGACGTGCAATGGCACCGGCGCCCAGCAGTGGACCGCGTCCGCCGACGGAACGCTGCGAGCGCTCGGGAAGTGCCTCGACGTGTCGGCCGGCGGCACGGCGAACGGCACGGTGACGCAGCTGTGGACGTGCAACGGCAGTGGCGCCCAGCAGTGGGTTCCGCAGGCTGACGGCACGGTGCGGAACCCGCAGTCAGGGCGTTGCCTGGACGCGTCGGGCAACAGCAGCGCCGACGGCACGGTGCTGCACATCTGGGACTGCCTCGGCGCCGCCAACCAGAAGTGGGTCCTGCCCTGACCGCCCTCCACCACCAGAACAAGGAGAAACCGATGTTCCGACTGCGATCCGTGCCGGTGGCGATAGTCACGTCCGCGGTGATGGTCCTGGCCGTGTCCCCGGCCCCGGCGCCGGCCGCCGACCCGTCCTACAAGGTGCTGGTCTTCTCCAAGACCGCGGGCTTCCGCCACTCGTCCATCGCGACGGGTGTCCAGGCGATCCGCGACCTCGGCGCCGCGAACAACTTCACGGTCGACGCCACCGAGGACGGCGCGGCCTTCACCGGCGCGAACCTGGCCCAGTACCGGGCGGTGGTGTTCCTGTTGACCACCGGTGACGTGCTCAACGACACCCAGCAGGGTGTCTTCGAGTCCTACGTGCGGTCCGGGGGCGGGTACGTCGGCGTGCACTCCGCGTCCGACACCGAGTACCAGTGGCCGTTCTACGGCGGCTTGGTCGGCGGGTACTTCCACTCCCACCCCGCCATCCAGCAGGCGACGGTGCGGGTGGAGGACCGGGCGCACGCCTCGACCTCCCACCTCGGCACGGACTGGGTCCGGACCGACGAGTGGTACAACTTCCAGGCCAACCCGCGGGCGAACGTGCACGTGCTGGCCCGCCTCGACGAGGGCACCTACTCCGGCGGCAACATGGGCGATCACCCGATCGCGTGGTGCCAGACCTACCAGGGCGGCCGGTCATGGTTCACCGCCGGCGGGCACACGGAGCAGACCTACGCCGAGCCCGGCTTCCGCGCCCACCTGCTCGGTGGGATCCGCTACGCGGCCGGCGTGACCGACGCCGACTGCCGGCCGGAGAACGGCTACACGTCGCTGTTCAACGGCAGCAACACGAACGGGTGGAGCCAGGCCGGTCCCGGGGGCTTCACCGTCGCCGACGCCACCCTCACCTCGCACGGTGGTCTGGGCATGTTGTGGCACTCGGCCAAGGAGTTCCGGTCGTACTCGCTGAAGCTGGACTGGAAGCTGGCCGGCGACGACAACTCCGGCGTGTTCATCGGCTTCCCGGCTAGCAACGACCCGTGGTCGGCGGTCGACAACGGCTACGAGATCCAGATCGACGCCACCGACGCCCCCGACCGGACCACCGGCTCGGTGTACGGCTACAAGGCCGCCGACATCGCCGCCCGGGACGCGGCGCTCAACCCGCCCGGCGAGTGGAACACCTTCGAACTGCTCGTCGAAGGCGAACGGCTGCAGGTGTTCCTCAACGGTGTGAAGATCAACGACTTCACCAACACCGATCCCGTCCGCAGCCTGCAGCAGGGCCACGTGGGCCTGCAGAACCACGGCAACGGCGACGACGCGTCCTTCCGCAACATCCGGGTCAAGGAGCTCTCCGCCACCCGCGCCGGCCAGATCACCGGCATCGGCGGGAAGTGCGTGGACGTCTCCAACTCGGGCACCGCCGATGGGACGAAGGTGCAGCTGTGGACCTGCAACGGCAGCAACGCGCAGAGGTGGACCCTGCCGGGTGACGGCACGATCCGCGCGCTCGGGAAGTGCCTGGACGTGTCGGGCGGCGGCACGGTGAACGGCACCGTGACGCAGCTGTGGACGTGCAACGGCAGCGGCGCACAGCAGTGGGTCGCGCAGTCCGGCGGCGCGCTGAGGAACCCGCAGTCCGGGCGTTGCCTGGACGCGGCGGGCGTCAGCAGCAACGACGGCACGGTGCTGCACATCTGGGACTGCCACAGCGGCGCCAACCAGAAGTGGGTCCTGCCCTGACCGAGGCCGTTCGAGAGGTGCGCGCCCACCGCAGCGGATCGGCGGTGGGCGCGCACCGCAGGGGCACGGCTCACCCGCGGCGTCCACCGCTCGCTCTGGTTAAACGCTTGATCTCGCCTGTGACGTGGGCTACTGTCCGCCTGGTCAAACGTTTAAGCAGACGGGTAACCAGCGCAGATGGCACAACCGGTGTTCTTCCAGCCCGACGACGGATGGGTCGGCGACGTCATCCCCTTCGAGGAGGACGGCAGGTTCTGGCTGTTCTACCTCCACGAGGTCCGCGACACCCCGAAGCCGGGCACGCCGTGGCGCCTGGTGATCACCAAGGACCTCGTCCGGTTCGAGGACCAGGGCGTGGCGCTGGCCAACGGCGGCCCCGACGACGCGGACTTCAACGCGTACACGGGTAGCGTCGTCCGTGACGACCAGGGCACGCACCACCTGTTCTACACCGGCCAGAACCCGGACCACCTCGGTGCGGACGGCCTCCCGCTCCAGCTCGTCATGCGTGCGAGCAGCACCGATGGCATGGCGACCTGGGTCAAGCACCCGGAGTCGACCTTCGGCGCCGGCGAGGGCTACGAGACCGCCGACTGGCGCGACCCGTTCGTCTTCCGCGACGACCGGACCGGCCGGTGGCGCATGCTGCTCGCCGCGCGGCACACCGCCGGGCCCGAGCGCCGCCGCGGCGTGATCGCCCAGTGCGTCTCGACCGACCTGGTGTCCTGGGAACCCGCGCCGCCGTTCTGGGACCCGCGCCG
The DNA here is from genome assembly GCF_052936305.1 of Saccharothrix isguenensis. Lineage (NCBI taxonomy): Bacteria > Bacillati > Actinomycetota > Actinomycetes > Pseudonocardiales > Pseudonocardiaceae > Saccharothrix > Saccharothrix isguenensis. The sequence continues at coordinate 4,285,681 of NZ_CP193626.1, read as the reverse complement.
GTACGTCACGCACGAGTGCCCGGACGTCTTCCGGTGGGGCGACTGGTGGTACCTCGTGTACTCCGAGTTCACCGAGTCCTTCACCACCCGCTACCGCATGGCGAAGAGCCCGGACGGCCCGTGGACCGTGCCCGAGCGCGACACCGTCGACGGTCGCGCGTTCTACGCCTCGAAGACGGCCGAACGCGACGGCAGGCGGTTCTTCTTCGGCTGGATCGCCACCCGTGAGGGGCAGCGCGACGACGGCCCCTGGCAGTGGGCGGGCACGCTGTCCGCGCTGGAGGCCCGGCAGGACGCCGACGGCGCCCTGGCGTTCGGGTTCCCCGACGAACTGGTGGACAGCTTCACCGAAGCCACGACGCCGACGTTCGACGTCGCTCTGCCCACCAGGCTGCACGCCCCGGACGGGTACGCGGCGGTGGTCTCGGCCGACGACGCCCCCTCGCGGTTCTACGCGAAGGTGGTGCTGGACATCGAGGCGGGCACCACGGAGTGCGGTGTGCTGCTGAGGTCCACCGCGGACGGCGACCGGTCGTACGTCGTGCGGCTGGAACCGAAGCGCGGTCGGCTCGTCTTCGACCGCTGGCCCCGCTCGCGCACCGGTGACGCGCAGTGGCAGGTCTCGGGCGACGTCCCGTTCGAGATCGAGCTGGAGCGGCCGTGCGACCTGCCGGCGGGGGAGCACACCCTCGAACTGGTCGTCGACGGCGACCTGTGCGTGGTGGTGCTCGACCGCCGGATCGCGCTCAGCACCCGGATCCACGACCGCCCGGAAGGTCGCGTCGGCGTCTTCCTCGGCGAGGGCGGCGCGACCTTCCGGGACTTCGAGCTGCGCACCCGTGCCGACGTCTGAACACCCACCCCTGTCGAAGGAGATGGAAGGGCGATGAAGAAGACCCTCACAGCGGTAGCCGCGTCAGCGGTCGCCGTGCTCGTGCTCGCCGCGTGCGGCGGCGGCCGGCAGCCGGGCGACGCGTCCGACGTGGACCCTCAGGGCGACGTCGTGCCCCGCGAGATCTCCTGGCTGCTGTCCAGGCCGGCAGACGGGGCGGTGATCACGATCATGCAGAAGCTCGCCGCCGAGTACGCGGAGGACCACCCGGGCTTCGAGCTCAACCTCATCACGACGCCCGACCGGCCGTCCTACATCCAGAAGTACGAGACCCTGGCCGCCGCGAACAAGCTCCCCGAGCTGTTCGACACCGACGCGACGCCGTTCGCCCGCAAGCTCGCCCAGCAGGGTCGGATGCTCGACGCGGAGAAGTTGCTGAAGAGCGTGGGCGTGTACGACGACTACCGCCGGAACGCCGTCGACTACCAGCGCTTCGACGACGGGTCGTTGCACATGATCCCGTTCCAGTTCGAGCTGGAGTTCTTCTGGTACAACAAAGCGCTTCTCCGACAGGCCGGTGTGGAGCCGCCGAAGTCGCTGGACGACTTCCCGGCGATGTGCACGGCGCTGCGGGCGGCGGGCATCACGCCGATCGCCCTCAACGGGAAGGACCAGTGGCCGCTGGAGCGGTACATCGCCTACCAGCCGTTCCGGGTGGCGGGGCCGGACTACGTGCAGGAGCTGAAGAAGGGCGAGGCGACGTTCGCCGACCCCGCCGGTCAGAAGGCGGTGAACTGGCTGAGCGCACTGGGCGAGGCGCAGTGCTTCCAGGAGGGCTTCTCGGCGCAGGGCTACTCCGACGCCCAGGACCTCTTCACGTCGGGCAAGGCAGCCCTCTACAACATCGGCACCTGGGAGCTGGCGAGCCTCGCCACCGACAGGCTGAACCCGGCCGTGCGTGACCAGATCGACTACTTCACCGTGCCCGCCGGCCCGGACTCGGTCACCGCGGCCAACGAGTACGTGGTCAGCTCGGGCATCGGCATGGCGGTCAACTCGGCCACGTTCGACCCGCTGGTCCGCGACTTCCTGAAGTTCGCGTTGGAGCGCTACCCCGCCGAGTACGCGGCCACCGGCGCCCTGTCACCGACGAAGGACGTGCGGACGACGATCCCGGCGAACGCGACACCGCTGTACCGGAAGGCGATCGAGCAGTCGGACGACCTGGGGTCGAAGCTCGCGATGCCGTGGGACACCCAGCTCGACCCGACGTCGAACACCAGGTTGCAGCAGGAGCTGGTGATGCTGGTCCAGGGCGGCACCACGCCGGCGGAGTTCACGTCCACGATGGATTCGACCATCGCGCAGAACGCGCCCAGGTTCTTCAAGTAACTCCCGATAGGCGGTGGGGGCGCTGCCCGGTCCCGCCCGGCGGCCCCACCCGAAAGGCCTCACCATGATCCCCGGCCGGTCACGACTGTCGGTTCTGATCTTCCTGGTGCCCCCGCTGCTGCTGTACGGGGTCGCCGTGCTCTTCCCGATCGTCCAGTCGCTGTTCCTGAGCTTCTTCTCCTGGGACGGCATCAGCGACATGGAGTTCGTCGGCCTGGCGAACTACAGCCGGATGCTCACCGGCGACGACGTCTTCTGGCACGCGTTCCTCAACGCGCTCGTCTACCTGGCCATCTGCCTCGTCCTGCAACTGGGAGGCGCGCTGGTCGTGGCGAGCCTGCTCACGTCGCTGCGGCGGGGCCGGGAGGTCGTCAAGACGCTGTACCTGCTGCCCGCCGTGATCTCCACCGTCGCGATCGCGTTCCTGTTCCAGCGCATCTACTCCCTCGAACCCGAGGGCCTGCTGAACCGGGTGCTCGGGTGGGTCGGCCTCGGCGACCTGCGGCGCTCCTGGCTGTCGGACACCGACACGGTGCTCGCCGCGGTGTCGGCGCCGGAGGGGTGGCGCTTCACCGGCCTCTACATGCTGATCATCTACGCCGCGCTGCTCGCCGTGCCGAAGGAGCTGGAGGAGGCGGCCCGGCTCGACGGCGCGTCGCGGTGGCAGGTGTTCACCAGGATCCGCTTCCCGTACATCCGGCCGGTCTGGATCACCACGACGATCATGGCCGCCACGTTCGCGCTGCGCGGCTTCGACATCCCCTACCTGCTCACCAACGGCGGTCCCGGGCAATCCTCGGAGCTGCTCACCACCTACATGTACAAGACCGCGTTCACCAGCACGGAGTACGGCTACGCGAGCACCATCTCGGTGTTCATCGTGGTCGAGTGCCTGGTCGCGGTCTGGCTCATCGTCCGCCTGCTCGGACGGAAGGGGGACGCGTGATGACGCGACCCGCACCTGCCCCCGCCGCCTCGCCGCGCAAGCAGCGCCCGGCCCCTCGACCGCGGCGCGAGCCGAGCGTCCACCACACGCTGTCCACGGCGTTGATCGCCGTGATCGTGGTGGTGCAGGTCTACCCGCTGGCGTGGCTCGTGCTGACCAGCCTGCGCTCCGAGGACGACTTCGCGGCAGGCAACCCGTTCGGGCTGCCCGAGTCGATCACCTTCGACAACTACACCCGCGCGTTCGCCACCGGCGACATCGGGACGTACGTCCTGAACAGCCTGATCGTCACGACGGGCGCGAACCTGCTGATCGTGCTGCTCGGGATGATGGCGGCCTACGCGTTGCAGGTGCTGGGGTTCCGGCTCGCCGGCGTCGTCCGCGGACTGTTCCTGATCGGGATCATCGTGCCCGTGCAGATCGCGCTGGTCCCGCTGTTCATCGACTACGCCTCGGTCGACCTGCTCGACACGCACCTGTCGATGATCATCCCGTTGGCGGGCTTCGCGCTGCCGATGTCGGTGTACCTGTTCTCGTCGTTCTTCCAGTACATCCCGCGCGAGATGTACGAGGCGGCGGCGCTGGACGGCGCCGGGCCGTACCGCGTGTTCGGCTCCATCACGCTGCCGATGTCGAAGAACACCGTCGTGACCGTGGTGATGGTCAACAGCATCTTCATCTGGAACGACTTCGTCTTCGCGAACACCTTCGTGCTGTCGGAAGGGCTCAAGACCATTCCGCTGGGCCTGCAGAACTACATCGGGGCGATGGGGAAGGTCGACTGGACGGCCACCTTCGCGGCCGTGTGTGTCATGATCACCCCGCTGCTGCTCGCCTTCCTGGTGCTCAACAAAGCGATGATCTACGGGTTGGAACAGGGAGCCACCAAAGGATGACGGAACCACGTCCGGCCTCGAACCCGGTCACCATGCGCGAGGTGGCCGCAGCGGTGGGTGTCTCCGTCGCCACCGTGTCCCTCGTCGTCAACAACAAGAAGGACGCCCGGATCGGCGCGGACACCCGCCGCCGCGTCATGGAGGCCATCCGCGAACTGGGCTACCGCCCGAACGCCCTGGCCAAGAACCTCGTGCAGGGCAGCTCCCGGTTCATCGGCCTGGTCGCCGACGCGATCGCCACCACGCCGTTCGCCGGGCAGATCATCAGCGGGGCTCAGGACGAGGCGTGGAAGCACGGGTTCGTGCTGCTGGTGGCGAACACCGAGGGCAACGAGTCCGCGGAGCGCGAGGCCATCTCGATGATGCTGGAGCACAAGGTGCTCGGCATCCTGTACTCGACGTGGTTCCACCGGGCCGCGGACGTCCCCACCGCCCTGCGCGAGACGAACTTCGTGCTCGTCAACTGCTTCTCACCGGACGGCGACTCGCGGGCCGTCGTCCCGGACGAGGAGCAGGGCGGGCGCACCGCGACCGGGATGCTCGTGGACCGGGGGCACCGGCGGATCGCGTTCGTCAACACGACCACGGCCGCCCCCGCCCGCGACGGTCGGCTGAAGGGCTACCGCGCGGCGCTGGAGGCCGCCCGCATCCCGTTCGACCCGGACCTGGTCTTCGACGCCATCCCGAACCAGGAGGGCGGTTACGGCTGCGTCCCGGAGATCCTGGGGCAGGGCGCGACGGCGGTGTTCTGCCACAACGACCGGGTGGCGATGGGCCTCTACGACGGCCTGCGGCAGGCCGGCCTGTCCATCCCGGACGACATCGCGGTGGTCGGCTTCGACAACCAGGAGGTCATCGCCGCCCACCTGCGCCCGCCGCTGTCGACGGTCGCGCTGCCGCACTACGAGCTCGGGGTCGCGGGCGTGCGCCTGCTGCTCGGCCTGGAACGGGTGGAGGAGCACGCCCTGGTCAGGATCGAGTGCCCGCCCGTGGAGCGCGACTCGGCGGGCGCGCGCCGCGGGTAGGCGTTGCCGACCGGTCCCGCACCACCTCCGACCGCGAGATCATCGACCACAACACCGGGGCGTGGGGACGCATCGACGTCGACCCACGTCGCCTCGACGATCGGCGAGCCAGTTGAGCGACCACATCGACCGGTACCGGCCCGGCTTCCACTTCACGCCGGACCGGCACTGGATGAACGACCCGAACGGCCTGGTGCACCACGACGGCGTGTACCACCTGTTCTTCCAGCACAACCCCGAGGGCGACGGCTGGGGCAACATGAGCTGGGGCCACGCCACGAGCCCCGACCTCGTGCACTGGACCGAGCACCCCGTCGCCATCCCCTGCGGGGACGACGAGGAGATCTTCTCCGGATCGGTCGTCGTCGACCACCGGAACTCCTCGGGGTTCGGGGTCGGCGACGAGCCGGTCCTGGTGGCCGTCTACACGAGCGCCTACTCCGACGGGAAGCAGGCGCAGTCGCTGGCCCACAGCGGCGACGGTGGCGCGACGTGGACGAAGTACGCGGGCAACCCGGTGCTCGACCGGGGTTCCAAGGCGTTCCGCGACCCCAAGGTGTCGTGGCAGCCGGGGGTGGGCTGGCTGATGGTCGCGGTGGAGGCGGAGGCGCGGGAGGTCGTCTTCCACCGGTCCGACGACCTCAGGAACTGGGACCACCTCAGCACTTTCGGCCCCGTCGACGGCGTCGAGTCCCTGTGGGAGTGCCCGGACCTGTTCGCCCTGCCGGTCGACGGCGATCCCGCCCGGTCGGCCTGGGTGCTGGTGGTGAGCCTGAACCCGGACCACGAGGGCAACGGCTCGGCCACCCGCTACTTCGTGGGCGACTTCGACGGCGTCGCCTTCACCGCCTCCCCGGACGGCTTCCGCCGCCTGGACTGGGGCCGTGACCTGTACGCCGCCGTCACGTTCGAGAACGCACCCGACGCCCGCCGCGTCCTGCTGGGCTGGATGAGCAACTGGGACTACGCCGCGAGCGTGCCCACGTCCCCGTGGCGAGGGTCGATGTCGCTGCCCCGCGAGCTGTCCCTGTCCACGGTGGGGGGAGTGGTCACCCTCGTGCAGCGGCCGGTGGCGGAACTGGGCGCCCTGGAACAGCCGGGTTTCTCGATGCTGCCGTTCACCCTGACGACCCCGCGCTCCTTCGACGCCGCCCCGCCCTACCGGCTGGACGTCGCCTGCGACTCGATCTCCGCGGACGCCGTGGTCATCGACCTCCTGTGCGGTCGTGGGCACACGACCCGCCTCACCTACACCCCGGCGACCGAACAGCTGACCCTGGACCGGACCGCCTCGGGCGACGTCGACTTCCACCCGGCGTTCCCGTCGGCGGACACCGCCACCGTCCCCCTCCGCGACGGCGCGCTCCGTCTCCAGGTGTACGTGGACCGCGGCTCGGTGGAGGTGTTCGCCCAGGACGGCTCGACCACCCTGACGAGCCAGGTGTTCACCCCTCCGGCCGCCGCCACCGTCGTCATCACCGGCGCAGGTGGCCCGGTGCGGGTGTCCACCCTCGAATACCGACCACTGCGCGATGCGCGCGGGCGATCCTGAGGGGGGCGGCACGCGCGCGTCCGCCCGGGTGTGCTGGGTCACCTCTGCCGAGGCGTCCGCGAACGCCTCCATATGCTGGTGTGACGTTCCAGCGGGGAGGCAGCGGCAGTGCGATACGTGGCCATCGGCGACAGCTTCACCGAAGGGGTCGGCGACGAGCGCCCCGACGGCTCGCCCAGGGGGTGGGCCGACCTGGTGGCGGCGGGCCTCGCCGTCGCCTCGGGGGAGACGGTCCACTACGCCAACCTCGCCGTCCGGGGCCGCCTGCTCGAACCCATCGCCACCACCCAGCTGGACGCGGCGCTGGCCCTGTCGCCGGCGCCCACGATGCTCACCCTCAACGGTGGCGGCAACGACATGATGCGACCCGGGGTCGACCTGGCACGACTGGTCGACCTGACCGAACTGGCGATCCGGCGTTGCGCGTCGGCCGGTGTGCGGTTGGTGCTGCTCAGCGGGGCCAACCCGGCGCAGCGGCTGCCGTTCGGCCGCACGATCCACCGCCGGGGCGAGGTGCTGACCACGGCGATCGCCCAGCTGGCCGCCCGGCACGACGTCCTGTTCGTGGACGCGTTCAACGACGTCGAGGTCCGCCGGGCCGAGTACTGGTCGCCGGACCGGCTGCACCTCAACGCCGCCGGCCACCAGCGGGTCGCGTCCCTCGTCCTGATGGCTCTCGGCCACACCACCGAGGCGCACGCCGTCGACCCGAGCCCGGCCTCTCGTCGCAGCCTGCGCGTCGAGACCCGCTACTACCGGGAACACGTGCTGCCGTGGGTGCTCCGCCGGATCCGGGGCATCTCGTCCGGTGACGACGTGGCCGGCAAGCACCACGACTGGGTTCCCGTCGAGGCCAAGCCGCGCGTCTGAGCCCGCGTGGGTCGATCGACCTGACCTGCCCCGTCCACGCCCCGTGCCGCGTTACTCCAATTGTGCTGACACCGGGAGTGTTGGTCCTCCTGCTCGACCGTGAGTGACACGGCGGGCGAGGCACGCGCACGGCAGCGAGACGCGCGCATGCGACTCGAAACCGAGGAGTTCTCGCCGTCGGGTGCCGCCTCGTGGTGCTTTCCGCAATTTTGCGAAAAGCAGTCGGCCCGCATTTTTGCGGGGCGTGCCCACCGGTATTGGCCACAAACTGGTCAGAATGGCGACCTCTTTGACCAGTTTTTGGCACCTGATCGGGACGGCAGCGTTCCGTAGGCTGGTCGCAGTACGTTCGAAGCGGCATCCGCTGACTTCGGTGTAACGACTCCCGATCACACGGCGATCTGGGCTGTATCCGATAGGGCGCGGTTGACGCAAGCATGAACGTGGATTGGCGGGGCCGCATGGAATATCGCGGGAAGAACACCTTTCGACGTGCTGTGGTGGCAGCGGTGGTCGCCCTCTGCGCGGTGACTCCGCCATTCGTGGCACCCGGTGCCGCGGCGCGACAGGATTCGCCCGCCGCGCTGCCCGCGCTCCAGGTCGTCGTGCTGGTCGATCAGTCGGGCAGCCTCGGCGACGCCGACATCGTCGCGGAGAAAGAGGCCGCTCGAACGATCGCGGCGAGCGTGCTGGCGCCAGGTTCGGTGGTGTCCGTGGTCGGTTTCGGCAGTTCCGACCGCGAGGGCCAGAGCGCGGTCGACGTCGTGTGCCCGCCGCACAAGCTGGATTCGGCGCAGCAGCGCGACGCCCTCGCGAAGTGCATCGGCGAGCTGCGGCAGCGCAAAGACGAGGAGGGCGACGGAACCGACCACGCCACCGCGTTGCGACAGGCCCTGGGATTTGTCGAGGCGGACGGGCCGGCCAAGAAGGTGGTCTTCCTGCTGACCGACGGCAAGCTCGATGTTTCCGGCAGCCCGTCGTGGGGCGACACCCCGGACCGGCGCAATGGCGCGGCTGCCGCGAAAGTCAAGGAAGTGCTCGGCGACCTCGACAAAGCCGGGGCGCAGGTCTGGCCGCTCGGATTCGGTGAGGTCGACATCGCTGCCCTGCGTGGATTCGCGAAGGGCGTGAGCTGCACCCCGGCCGCGCCCAACCCGCAGGAGCGGGTCGTGCCGGATGTCGCGGAGCTGAGGGCGGCGGTCGCGAACGCGCTCAGCTCGGCGAGCTGCGTCAAGATCACCCCGCCGGTCGGCGGAACCCTGCCCACCGGGGGCTCGGTCGAGCTGGTGGTCGACATCCCGGCCGTGGCCAGCGACGCGTCGATCCTCGTGTACAAGCGTGACGCTCGGGTGCAGGTCGAGTACCGGGCGCCGGGCGCGAGCGAGCCCGCGCCGAAGGCGGGCGGGTCGGACTTCGAGTTCGCCGGGCAGTCGACCGAGACGGAGTCGTTGCTCATCACCGACCCGGAGCCGGGGCGCTGGACCGTCCGGCTGTCCTCGGCCGACGTCCCCGCGCAGGAAGTGGCCGCCACCGTCGTCTACCAGGCCGCCGTCAAGGCGAACCTGACCAGCGCCCCACCTCAGCCGGCCGCCGGGCAGGAGGTCGAGGTCGAGATGCAGGTGTGGGCGCGGGGGAGCGCCATCACCGACCCCGAGACGCTGAAGGACCTGACCTTCGTCACGGCCATGACCGGCAGTTCCGGCTTTCCGGAGCAGGAGGTCATGCTCGCCGACCCCGATGGCGACGGCACGTTCGCCGGGCGGCTCAAGGTGCCTGAGCGCGCCTCGGGGGAGCTGACCTTCACCGGTCAGGTGACCGGGATCGGCGTCGGCGGGGACACCCGGGTGCTGTCGACCAAGGTGCTCGAGGACGTGGCCCGGGTCCAGGCGCAGATCCTGTTCGACAGCAACCGCGCGACCGTGTCGCCGGGCGGCGCGGTGTCCGGCACGGTGTCGATCGAGAACAACGCCGGGAGGCCGGCCCGGTTCAGGCTGGACGTCGGCGACCTCACCGCCGGCACGACGCTGACCGTGGACCCGGCCACCCTGGAGGCAGCGCCCGGCAAGACCGAGGTGCCGTTCACGCTGCGGTTCGGCGCCGACACCGAGGTCGGCCCCAGTGGGGCGAAGCTCCGCCTGGTCGACGCCGAGAACGCGCCGGTGGCCGAGCGCCTGCTCGCCGTCGAGGTCACGCCCGAGCCGGGGTTGCTGGAGGAGTACCTCTGGTGGTGGATCGCGCTCGCGGTGCTGCTGCTGGTCGCGGTGGTCTGCCTGGCGCTGTGGCTGCGCTCGCGCAACGAGGCGGCCAAGGTACGAGGGCTGGTCGGCCGCCTGTGGCAGGCCGGGTTCCCCACCTCGGAGTTGGCGCCGCGCGACCCGGGCGCCAAGGTGTTCAGGTTCGTCCTGCACGACGACTTCACCGGGCTGCAACTGCTGCACGCCGGTGAGGGCGAGGCGAACGCGTACGAGGTGCGGCGCGCCGGCCCCGACATCACGCTCACCGCGCCGGGGGAGCGGCCGGTGCTGCTGGCCCTCGGCGAACGCCGGGACATCGGCGACGACCTGGCCCTCTCCGTCACCGACGAGCTCGGAGCGGTCGGGGGTGCGGTCGCCGGACCGCCCGCCGACCCGTTCGGGACGTCCACCTCGGACCCGTTCGCGGGCGTCGGCGGTTCGCCGCCGGCCGCCGTGCCACCGTCCGACCCGTTCGGTGGCTCGCGCGGCGACCCGTTCTCCCCGACGTCGACGGCGTCGCACCCCGTGCCGCCCGACCCGTTCGGTGGCGGCCCTGCCAACGGGACCGGGGATCGCGCACCGGCGCCGGACCGCACGTCCTCCGTCGATCCGAACAACCCGTTCGCCTGACCGGGTGATCCAGTCGGGGGAAGAGCCAATGACCACCACAGTTGTCCGGCCTGCGACCGTGAGGACGGTGCCGTAATGAGGATCTATCAACCGATGATGTTCGTCGGACTCGGCGGGACGGGCTGCAAGGTCGGCGCCGAGCTGGAGAAGCGGCTGCGCGAGGAGCTCTGCGGCCCGGACGGCACCAGGCTGCTGGCGGACATCCAGAACCCGAACTTCCTGCCGTACCAGCTGCCGTCGTGCCTGCAGTTCGTGTACGCCGACCTGAGCGCGAACGAGCTGCAACGGGTTCGGCGGGAGGTCGTCCCGGGACGCGAGCACGAGCAGGCGGCGCAGAAGACGATGCACCAGATCGCCGACCTGGTGCCGGCCCGGTTGCGCAACTCCGCCGACGTGGCGCAGAGCCTGCGGATCAACATGGACGAGGACGCCATCCGCTGGTTGCCCTCCAAGGAGAGCGATCCGCGGATCGGTCCGCTGGTGCACGGCGCGGGTCAGCTGCCGACCGTCGGCCGTGGCGTGCTGTTCGAGACGATCCGGCGCAATCCGGACACCGCGCTGCTCGGGATCAAGGACGCGCTGGCGGACATCAACGAGTCCGCCGGCGACCTCTACGTGGTGAGCGGCAAGCGCACCCAGCTGGTCGACACGCTGATCGTGTTCGTGGTGTTCTCGGTGGCCGGTGGCACCGGCAGCGGGATCTTCTACGACTACCTGCACCTCATCGGCGACGTGATGCAGCGCGGCGGGAAGCAGGCCGAGATCTACCCGTTGGTCCTCATGCCCTCGGCGTTCGACGACGGGCAGGGCGGCGGCCGTCCGGCGAGCCTCAACGCGGGTTCCGCGCTGGTCGACCTCTTCCGGTTGATCGACGACCAGAACGCGCAAGGCTCACCGGACGCCCTGGACCACAGGGGAACGCACGGCGCCGTGTCCGTCCGCTACCCGGAGCTGGACCAGGTGCAGCTGGAGCCGAACACGGTGCAGACCGCGTTCCTGTTCGGCCGACCGGTCGGCGGGGTGCGCCGCGACGACCTCAACCGGTCGATGGTCTCGCTGATGACCTCGCTGATCGGGGCGGGCCCGACCGAGCAGGACGACGACGAGGACGGCGCGAACCGCCCCTACCAGTCCTTCGCGGACGGCTTCATCAACAGCAAGGTGGACCGGCACGCCACCGCCGACACCGGCGTCGGCCGCCGGGGCGTGACCACGAGTGCGGTGGCCGCGCTGACCACGCCGGTGCTGGAGCTGACCGATGTGGTCAGCTCGCACCTGCTCGCCAACGCGGTCAACGAGCTGCTCGTGCCGCCGGGCGCAGCGGAGACGAACAAGGCGCACATCCGCCAGTTCATCAGCGCGGCGGGCCTCGACCCGTTGTTGGAGGCGACGCCCGCCCGGATCCCGCCGCAGGGCAACCCGGTCGGCTACGGGCCGGTGATCGCGGCGCTGACCGAGCGCGCCGGCCTGATCGGCGCCAACATCGACCGGGACAAGGACAAGCTCGGCGGGCCGGTCGCGACGCTGGCGCAGCAGTTCAACCCGTCGGCCGCGGCCAGGGTGCTGCTCCGCGGGCTCGACCTGTTCCGGTTGCACCGCACCGTGTTCGGTCACCGCGACCTGGCCGAGTCGGTGGACAAGGGCGGTTTCCGCTCGCTGCTGGAGACGTGGCGGGTGCCGCCCGCTGCGCCGCCGGGGCTGAACGCCGCGTCCGCTCCGCTGCCCAACAACCTGCAGAAGAAGTTCATGCAACGGCTGCGGATCGTCGACGAGCCCGTGCAGGCCGTGATGCGACAGCAGGACGCCTGGTACGCCTGGCAGTCGCGGCGGATCTGGAACGCGGCGTGGAACGACAGCCACCGGCTGTGGGACCGGCCGTGGCAGGCGTTCGTCGAGGAGTTCCGGGAGATCCACGACGCGTTCGTCACGCACGCCCGCAACGACTCCGCGCAGTTCGACCTGCGGTCGCAGGACCTCTACAAGTCGCGCGTCGGCGTCACGTACCTGCTGCCGCAGGAGGACCGCGGCCTGGAGGGCTTCTACCAGACGGTGTTGTTGCGGCTGAAGGAAGATTTCTCGCACCACCTGGGACCGAACGCGCACGAAGGGCACCTGCTCAACCTGATCCTCGGGCAGGACGGCTGGACCGAGGCGTTCGTCGCGGGGCAGAAGGACCCGGAGGCCGCGGTCGCGCGGGTCCGCCAGCGGATCAAGGAGGCCGTCGCCGAATGCGTGCGCCCCGGCGACCGCACCCGGCCCGCGCTGGTGCCGCGGATGGAGGACCTGCTGGCGAACGCGGCGCAACGGCGGGACAACAACACGGTCGCCGAGGCGGACCTGAACAGGTTCCGGCAGAAGCTGGCGGAGCTGGTGCCCGGTGGCTTCGCGCCGGACGGGCACGCGCCGCTCAAGGTGCTGTTCACCTACCCGGCCGCGCAGGAGAACGCGGACATCGAGAGGTTCCTGCGCCGCGAGGTCTCGCTGCCGATCGACATGGTCGGCGAGCCCGAGTTCCGCGCCGTGCAGGCCGACTCGATGATCGTGGTGCTCAACCGCAGTTCGATGGGCATCACCGAGGTGCCCGAGCTGCGGCGGGTGATCAAGCTCTGGGCGGAGGCGCAGCGCCACCCGCAGCCGCAGGACACCCTGGCCTGGCGGCGCAGGCTCAGCCAGGACGACGACTACCTGCTCATGGGTGAGCACGACCGGCAGCAGGTGCTGCACCGGTTGCTCTGCGCGGCGTGGGACGGCAAGGTCCAGGTCTCCGGCGATCCGGTCAGCCCGCACCACATCACCGTGCTGATCGGCAGCCGGGAGGCTGTGTCGATGAAGCTGGAGCTGACACCGATCGGCGCGCTGTCGTCGTGGGCGAGCGTGCTGCAGGCGTACGAGCGGTGGGTGCTCACCGACGACAACCCGAGCCGGCGCGGTCTCGCGTCCAGGCTCATGTCGACGACCCCGGCACAGGCGGACCGCTCGCCGGCGCCGCCCGCACCGGAGTTCGGCACGATCGTGGACCTGGCCGCGCTGGAGCTGCTGAAGATCAAGGAGGCCGAGCAGCACCGGGTGCTCGGCCAGGACCCCCAGCTCGCCGTCTTCCGGGACTTCTGGTCGAAGACGCTGCCGGCCGCGCTGGACCAGCGCGTCGGCGCCACCGTGAAGAACCTGCTCGACCTGCGTGAACAGGTGGACTTCGCGCAGGGCCTCGGCGGTGGCGCACCGGCATGAAGACGTCGAGGATCGTTCTGGTCGACCTGCGCGACCCGGATGCCGAGCCGCCGGACGAGGTGGCCGGCGGCGTGGTGGTCATCGACCACGCCAGTGCGCTGGTCGAGCACGCGGAGACCTACCTGTCGCTGGTGGCCGAGGACATGGTGACGGCCGTCGTGTGCGTCGCGGTCGGCGAGGCGAGCACGGACAACCCGCTGGACGGCGTGGTGCTCTCCGTTCCGCCGGCGCTGCGGCACGCCACCGTCCTGTGGGTCGGTGACACGCGCGGAGTGGACTGGGCACCGGAGCGATCGGTCCCGCGCCCGGTGGAGCAGCCGGGCGACGCCCTGGACAGCCTGGTCGCCGCGTTGCGGGTGCCGGCCCTGTTCGACCAGGTCGTCGCGGTGGCCGACGGGCTGTCCGGCGCTGCGGCCAACCCCGGGATCCGGCTGCTGGAAGGCGTCGCCGACCCGGTCGAGCTGGCGGAGGCGCGGGCGGCGGCGGTCCGGTCGCTGTGCGCGTCGGAGCACTCGGCGCCGCACGACCTCGGTGCGTCGATCGGCCGCTCCTACCTGCCTGGCAGCCGGGACGGAGCCGTGCTGTCCGGGCCGGTGCAGGCGTCGCGGGTGGAGGCGTCCCGGCGGCTGGAGCAGGTCGCCGAGCTGTCCCGGACGCTCGGCACGGTCAAGGCGTTGCTCTACGCACCCCGTGCGACGGAACGACTGGGCAGCCAGGTGGTCTGGGCGGGCCAGGCGGTGGAGAACTACCGGCGCGCGGTGGCGGAACTGCTCAACCGCATGGACGGCCACCTCCAGGTCGGGCGCCCGTCGTTCGAGGAGGTGGTGGCGCTCGGTGTGCCGCATCCTCGTGAGGCCGACGGCGGCGAGATCGCGGCGGACCTGAAGCAGGCGGTCGACGCGCGGCTCGACGAAGGCGCCCCGTTGTCCGCGTTGGCCCAGGACCTGCGGCTGGTGGCCGCGAACAGCGGGCCGCAGGGGTGCACCGCGGCGTTGGACGAGGTGCGGCGGCGCGGCCCGCTGGGCCTGGAGGTGCCGGCGTTCCGGATGTGGCCGCTCCCGCTGGTGACGTTGCCGCTGATCTTCGTGACCTGTGCCCTGCTGACCTTCCTGGTCGGAGCCGGCGGGCCGGGTTGGGTGGCGGGCGGTCTGCTCGCCGCGGCGTGGTTCGGTTCGGGGTGGCTGTTGCTGGCGCGGCGGCCGGGGCAGGAGGCGGAGTTCGGTCTGGAGGCCGCACTGCCGCCGGCCGCGGTCACGTACGGGCTCGCCGGCGTCCTGGGGATGCTGTCCGGGATCGTCGCCGGGCAGGTGTCCGCCGGGCAGCCGGTCGGGCGGGCGTCGGACCTGCCGCCGTGGGTCACCCTGGTCGTGGCCGTGCTGACCGTCCTGGTCAGCGCGGCGGTCGTCGTGCTGGGCTGGCGTTCGGCGGTGCGGGACTGGCGCGGTCGGCTGAAGGTGGCGCACCTGCGCGCCGCCGTCGGCGACCTGACCCGGATCGCCGAGGAGGTGACGGCACGCGAGTGGCTGCCGATGCTGCGCCGGCGGGCCCTCGCCGCCGCTGCCGCCGAGGTCGCGGGCGGACTGGACGAGATCGCCGCGGAGCTGGAGCACGCCGGGAACCGGCTCTTCGTGGCCTCGGAGGACTCGACCGGCGACCACGCCCGGATGGTGCGGCCGGTTCCCCGGGAGCTGTACCTCGTCGTCCGCGGCGACCTGGTCGGCGTCTGCCGCAGCGCGCTGGAGCCCGCCTGGCCCGCGGCGGCGGCCGTCATGCCCACGCGATCGGGGGTGTACGCCCAGCGGCTGGACCGGCTGCTCGCCGAGTACGGCGTGGACGTCCGGCGCGACGGCCTGATGGCCGGGACCAGGTTCAGCCACGACCAGGGGCCCCGGGACGCGCTGATGGGGCGGGTCTGGGCGGAGTCGCCGGTCGCGTTGGCCGCGCTGCGCTCCGACGGCGGCAGCGAGATGACGCAGCTGTGCCGCAGCGGTCAGCTCGGCTACCTCAGCACCGCCACCGAGCCGGGCCTGGTCCGATTCGCCCCGGCGCGCCTGCGGCGGGTTCTCGAACGCGACGGCGCGCACAAGGCGCTCGTTGCCGACGCCGGCGTGGTGTGGAGCGAGGGCGGGGACTTCGTCGGCGCCGTGCGGTTGCTGCCGTTGCGGCCCGAGTCGGTGCGTCAGGTGTTGGGTGGTGAGCGGTAGATGACCGAGGTGGTGCGCTGCCGGTACGTGACCGGCGTGCTGGCCGAGATCGAGGTCGAGGACCTCAACGAGTTCGTCACGCCGGGAGCCGCGCTGGAACAGCGGCTGGTCAAGGTGAACGGGCGGCTGTACGTGCGCAAGTACGTCTCGCGCGCGGCGGGCAGCCGCAACCCCCGGCTGTACGACCTGCTGCACAACGAGATCCGCGCGGGCACCCGGCTCGGCCAGGTCTACCCCGAGCGGTACCCGGCCGAGCTGTCCCAGCTCGTGGCGTACAACATCGACGCCGAGGAACCGTTCGTGCTGCTGCGCGAGTACGTCGGAGCGCCCGCGTCGCCGGAGCTGCCCCGGTTCGACGACACCCGCCGCCGGCAGTTCGAGAGCGGACTGCTCCGCGCCGTGCAGCTCACCGCGAACGCGGGTGTCGTGCACGGCGCGGTGACCGCCGACTCGGTGCGCTGGGACGACGGGCACGTGCAGCTGGTCGACTTCGAGTCCGCCGAACGCGTCGGCGAGCCGCGGCGCGGGGGCGGCTCGGCGGTCCGGTCGCCGGAGCAGGCCGCCGGGACCGGCGTCGTGGACGAGCGCGACGACGTGTGGGGCGCCGCGCTGCAGATCAGGGCGCTGCACATCGGCGGGACGCGGCAGGACCGCAGCCGGGATCCGCAGCGGCTGCGGGAACTCCTCGACCCCGTCTTCGACAACCCCGTCGAGCTGCGGCCGTCCGCCGGGGACCTGCTCGGCCGCATGCACGCCGACAACCACGTGCCCGCCTGCGTCGACCCGGACGCCCGGTTCGCCGACGGACGCGCGTTGTTCGAGCGGGTCTGCGCCCGCAAGCGCGGACCGACCGCGTCCGCGACCGAGTCGGCCGCGGTGCGGCCCACCTTGCCGACGTGGCGCGAGAAGTGGTTCCTCCAGCTCCTGGCGGCGGTGTTCCTGGTCGGCGTGCTGATCATCGGAGTGGTGGTGTCGACATGACCGCTCCCCTGCGGGTTCGGCCGCCTCGGCAGGTGCGGTGCCCCGTCTGCGCCGACGAGTTCGTGTGGCCCGACGACCCCCTCATCTCCCTCCACGACGAGCGCAACGACCGGTACGAGGTGGTCGACGTCTCGGCGCTGCCCCGGGCGAAGCGGGACAACCTGGTGCGCAAGGGGTACCGGCTGTGCCCGAACCCGTCCGAGGACACCGCGGAGCACTACCTGCCGGCGACCTACGCCGACTACGGCGACCCGCTGGTGATCGGCCTCGTGGGCGCTCCGATCTCCGGCAAGACCCACCTGCTGACCGCCATGATCAGGCAGGCCTACCTCAACGGGCTCACGGCGCACGGGGTGACCGTCAGCGCCCTGGACTTCCGCCGGCACCGGAAGTTCCGGGAGGACTTCATCGTGCCGTTCGAGCGGGGTGACGCGCTCGCGGGCACGGGCAGCGGCATCGTGGAGGCCGCGGACATCCTGCTGCTGCGCGGTCCCGGTGGTCAGCGCCCGGTGACGTTCTTCGACGTCGCGGGCGAAGACCTGGAGAGCACCGACCCGCGGGCCAACCGGTTCCTGATCGCCGCGACCGCGGTGATCTTCGTGCACGCCTCGGAGGACCCCCTGGAGACCGGGCAGTCGTCGGCGGCGAGTGAGAACGGGTCGTTCGAGCAGGCCATCGGCCAGCTGTCCGGCAGTCGACCGGCGGCGGTGATCGCGGTGACGAAGTCCGACCGGCTGAGGTACGTGCCGCCGGCCGAGCGTTGGCTGCACCGGGGGGACGAGACCGACCTGAACGCGGACCGCATCCGAGCCGAGACGAGGGACGTGTACGCCTACCTGCACCACGTCGGGGCCGCGGCCTCGTTGCACCCGTTCGACGAGTTCTCCCGGTGCACGCTGCACTTCGTCTCCGCGAGCGGCGGTGACGCGGTGCCCGTCGACCCGCAGGACCCGTCGAAGAAGCACTTTCCGCACGGGTTCCACCCGACCAGGGTGCTCGAACCGCTGGTCGCGATCCTCGCGATGACCGGGCTGATCACCGGCCCCGAGGCGGGGAAGGTCGGCATGCCATGACCACTGCCCATCCGGACGACACCGTCCACCAGGCCTTCTTCGGCGTGCCTTACGGCGTGAACAAGCACACCATGACCGCCTGCTCGTTCGTGGAGCCCGAGAAGTCGAAATGGGGTGCGCGGCTCAAGGAGCACACCCGCCTCCACGGCTCGGGGGGAGTGGTGCCGGCGAGCGCCCTGTCGTACCTCGAGTTCACGGACCGCACGGCGGCGATCGTGCGCAGGTTCGCCTACGGGCACTCCGAAGGGCGCGGGAACGCGCACGTGCTGATCGGGCCCGCCGCCGCTCTCGACGTGTCCCTGTCCCTCGGCTTGGCGAACTGGGACGGATGGCGGTCCGACGCGCCGTCCGGGCGACTCGACGCGATCGATGTCCGCGACCTCGCCGAGGTCGCCGGTCGGACGCGGTGGTCGCCGGAGCTGGTCGCGCCGATGGAGGACGAGTTGGTCGAGGTGCTCGCCCGGTTGCTCGACCAGCCCACCGTTCCGCTGAGCGTCATCGGCTGTCCGGACCAGAGCCGGACGGCGATGGTGTGGGGCCTTCGCGCGGCGGCCGGGGAGTACCTGCGAGGGGAGGGGTACCGGCGGAGCTGGTCGTACTCGACGTACGAGCACCGCCACGACGGCACCGTCCGAGACCTGCCGGAGATCGTGTTCCTGCCGGAGGTGCCGGGGCTGGGGGTCGCTCACCGCACGGTCGTCGACCTCCGCCGGCAACCGGAGGACAGCGCGTCCAGGGCCCTGGCGTCCCGGCTCGTCGGCACCTTGCTGCGCGGCGCCCCGGTTCTCGCGCCGACATACCCCGGGACGGACCACGGTGGCGTCGGCCCCCGGCCCCAGTCGGGTGACAGCGTGCGACCGGTCCAGTCGTTGCCGGTGGAGGGCATGCGGAGCGGACGTGAGGTGCAGAGCCTCGGCAAGCTGTGGGGCCGGCGGCTGCGCGAGAGCGGGTCGCTCGACCGGCTCCGGGTCGAGCTGGGCGAGCTGTCGAAGCAGGGCCCCGAGGTTCGCGGGCAGGTGCGCGACGAAGTCGGCGTGCAGTTGCTGGACAAGATCGCCTACCAGATGGAGGCCTACGCCCACGACGACCTCCTGAGCGTGCTGCAAGCGGTGTACGGGCCGGATCTGGAGGACCTCCGGCGGGACCAGGACGCGCAGCGGCACGCGGTGGACCTCATCAGGAAGAGCAGGTCCGGGCAGCTCGCGAAGGTCGTCGGCCTGGCGGCCAGGGACATCGGCGAGATGGGGATCGCGGTGGCCGCGATCGACCGGTGGGAACCCGGACGTGGCCGGTACCGCCGGTCCAGGCTGGGGCGTGCGGGGCGGCCGAGCGGACGGGTGGACGTCCACCGGCCCCTCCTGTCGGCGGTCTTGGTGGCGGCACTCGTGTTGCTGGGAGCGATGTTCGTGTTCGGCTACGAGATGGGCTCGCCCGAGCCGGCTCAGCAGGCACCGGCCGTGCCGACCGGCGAGATCACGTCGGCCGCGGCACTGCCGCCGGAGCCGACCGGCTCACCGGAGCCGACCGATTCGCCGGAGCCGACCGGTCCACCACAGCCGATCGCCCGCACGCTGACGGTGACCTCGGTGGGCGGGGAGGACCGGGTCTACGGCTTCATCGAGGTCGGCAAGTCGCACTACCCGCAGCAGACGTGCGTCAAGGAGAGCGGCGCCGGCGTGCTGTGGCGGTGTGAGCAGGTCAACTACCCGGCCCGGAGGGAGGGGTATACACCCGAGCTGGTGGCCGTGGTGGTGCCGAAGACGGACGTCGAAAGGCTGAACAGCGCCGCCAGCGCCGCCGAAGAGACCGCGTGGGAGGAGGAGTGGGTCAAGGCTGGGCCGTGACCGTCGTGGCACGCCCGGCACAGGTGCGCGCAGCGGCTGTCCGCAGTGGACTGCCAAGCCGGTGGTATTCGTGGTCGGACGGCGTGCGGTCGGCGGCTGGGCGGCTGGGAGGCTGGAGAAGCCTCACCCCTCCCTACGCCTGCGGCACCCTGATCACGTCACCCGGGCTGATCGCGTTCGGGTCGGTGATGGCGCCGGGGTTCGCCGCGACGAGCCGGTGGTAGAGGTTGCCGTCGCCGTAGTAGCGGGTCGAGATGGCCCACAGCGTCTCGCCGGACGTGACCACGTGCTCCACGTACGTCCGGTAGTCCGGCACGATCTTCGGCCCGAGCACCACGGGCACGACGACCTTGTCGAGTTCGGCGCCGTCCTCGGGCGAGACGTGGAAGACCTCGACGAACACCCGGTCGAGGGTGAAGCTCGCGGCCGACACGTCCGCCGTCACCTGGAACTGCCCGTGGCCGCCCGCGCCGTCGCCGGCCATGAAGAACCCGGTCACCTCGTCGTGGCCCTCGTGGACGCGGTAGTTGAAGCCCGCCTCGAACGCCCCGCCGGCGATCCCGCCGATCAGGATGTGGTTGCCCACCAGGTCATGCACCCTCGGCTGCTGCACGTCGATCGACATGGCTGTGCCTCCTGTGGTCGCGTGGGGCCAGCATAGTCGCGGTGTGACGAGCCCGGCCATCGATCAGCCCTCCCGCGCCGGAACACCACCGGATGCGACTTGGGTTGTGGAGCAAGGGAAACCGCGTCGGAGCGGACGCGCGGGGACGGTTCGAGGTGGCCATGATCCGGGGATGGCGCTGATGCGGATGGCCCTGCTCGGCGCAATCACCGTAACGCCGTGTCACCACGACCGCTACGTGCCCGGCGTGACGCGGCGCGCCAACCCGGGAGCGCTGTGTGCTGATGCTCGCCCTGGCCCACCACCCGGTGCTCAAGGGCGCGCGGGAGGAGGAGGTGCGCGCGCGGTTCACCGGCTGGGAAGTCGTCACGGCGGAAAGTTCGGCCGGGCAGGAGATGCTGCGCTACGGGCCGGTTCCCCCTGCTGCGCAAGGCGTTCGAGAAGGGGTGGTTCGACCCGTGGCGCTACCTGTTGTGCCGGGAGTCGACCGCGGCGTGAGCATCGACCGTGGAGCCGATCACCTGACCCCGTTCGCGCTCCGTGCCACAAGGGTTCGTCGTGGAGGGCAACCGGCTTGCCCGAGGAGTGCCCTCCACGCCATTCCCGGCCGTCCGCCACGCCGCTAGACACGTGCACACAAGCCTTCACTGCTGTGGAACGGAGACGGCATGCACGCGCGGGACGAGCCGGAGCGGATCAACCACCTCGACGGTCCCGCGCGACGCGCGGCGGAACCGGTCGCCGACAGCGGGGCGGTGTCGGCCCTCCACCCCGGCGGGCTCGCGCCGGACGCGCTGCCGGCGCTGCAACGCACGATCGGCAATGCCGCCGTGGTCGGGATGCTGGCCGCCCAGCGCCGGCACGACCCCGCCGCGACCGATCAAGGGAGGTGGTCGAGCGTGCACCAGGTGCTGCGGTCGCCGGGTCGCCCGCTCGACGAGTCCACCAAGACCGAGATGGAAGCCAGGCTGGACGCCGACTTCTCCGACGTCCGGCTGCACACCGACACCGCCGCCCAGCGCTCCGCCGCCGAGCTGGGTGCCCACGCCTACACGTCGCACAACCACGTGGTCATCGGGCGGGGCGGGGGCGACCCGCACACCCTGGCGCACGAGTTGACGCACGTCATCCAGCAGCGGCAGGGGAGCGTGGCGGGCACCGACCGAGGGGACGGCGTGCGGGTGAGCGACCCGTCGGACCGGTTCGAGCGCGCCGCCGAGGCCAACGCCGCCCGGGTGATGGCGGATCCGGTGCCGGTGGCGCGGTCGGTGGACGACGCGTCGCACGCCGCGGGCCACACCCACGACCACGACGCGGTCGCCGTCCAGCGCTTCGGCGGACCTCAGGGCATGGACCCCACCGAGCAGCACGAGCAGTGGACCAACCCGGCCCGTCCGCCGACGGCCTTTCTCGGCTACGTCGCCGTCACGAACACCGAGAGCGGGATGCCCGATGCCAACGAGCAGTACGCCTACGACGCGGTGAGGGTGACCGACGTGCAGGTCGGCCGGGAGCGCGGATTCACGCGCTTCGGCGAAGAAGGCCAGAAGTCCCACACCACCGCCTGGGTCCTCACCCGCAGGGCGCTGGAGAACCTGGGAGGCATCACCGCCGAACGGTTCGTCGCCTACTTCGAGGCGGCCCTGAACGAGTTCGACGGGTTGGCGGTGACGGTCGAGCGCCCCCCGGTGGTGGGCCACTTCACCAGGCTGCTCGGTGAGACGCGGGCGCTGGTCGCGGACATCAAGAACCACCCGAGGCCGCTGCACCTGTGGCAGCCCGCCTTGTCCGCCCTGCTCGTCTCCTTCGTGCAGACCTACCAGCTGAGCCCGATGACCGCCTACGCCTCCGGGGAGGCCACGGGGGACAACGAGGGCGGAGCCATGGGCACATTGGAGGTGCAGGAGGCGCTGCTGCGGGACGACGACGCCGGGTTCGACCTCGGGACCGCGCTCGACGCGGTCGCCAAGCTCCAGGACTACAAGCCGAACCCCAGCCTGCCCGAGCCGAACCTCAGCGCCGCCAACCGGAACTTCTGGACCACCCTGCACACCGCGTTCCCGCTCGTAGCCGCCCAGCTGGGAGACTTGCCCGCTCAGCGGGGTAGTTCCTTCCACCCGAGCCCCGTCGGGCTTCCCGCACCGAACCTCGGGACCCGCAACGCCACGTACCCCTGGCGGCTCCGAGCGGGCAGGCTCGAAGCGGGGTTCGGTGTCGACGTCTTCGTCAACCTCGGTGCCGTGGACGCGCAGCAGCCCATGATGCCGCTCGGACCGGGCGACGTCGTCCTCGCCCGCGTCCTGATGAGCACGGCCGGACGGCCGAAGGCGCAGGAAGACCCGCAGAAGTCGCACTTCGCGGCGTGGGGCCTGGTCAAGGCCGCGACCGAGCGTCAACAGGGCAAGCGCCTCGACGAAGTGGTCCGCTGGGTGCAGGACGGGCTCGCGATGCTGACGAGCAGCGAGCCGGTCACCGAGAACCTGCGGAGCGACTGGAGGAACCTGTTCCAGCAGGTCGAGGCCATCGCGCGTCAGACGGGCAGCATGGAGATGCCCGTGCACGACTGGACGCCGGTGGCCGGCAGCCTCCTCCAGGGATACCTCGTGGTCTACAACGCCAGTTGCTCGGCCACCGGTGGCCGGCCCGCCGGGGACAGCCGCTCCGGCGGCGGCGGCGAGGGCACCTACCTGCAGAGGCTCCGCGGGCTGGAGGCGCGGTACCAGGCCGCGTCCCAGCCCGTCGTCCCCGATGCCGACCGGACGACCGCTGTGGACGCCGCCGTCGCCCTGCTGGACGTCTCCGCGCTCAGGTCGAAGATCCTGAGCAGGCACCTGGCGGGCCGCGACGGCGACCCCGGGTTCGCCGACGTCGTGAACGCGCCTGCCGGCTCGGACTACTGGGCCACCATGGTCGAGGTGCAAACGGTCATGCGGGTCTGGGCGCACTTCATCCAGGGCGCCTACCCCTTCCTCGTCCGGCACGGCGTGCTCGACGAGACCGCGATGCTGGACAAGGTGAGGGCAGGGCTCGTGGCGGCCCCCAACGACGAGGAGGCCATGGTGATGTCTCCCCGCACCACGCGGAGCGGCCTCCTGCGGGGCTGAGACCGGGCCGGGCCGGATCAGGCCAGGAAACCGCCCGCGCCGGCCGTGCCCGCCGCCGCCACTGTCCCGCGCCTGGACCTGTGGTCCAGCATGCTGCCGGCCCCCGCGTCCGTGTACCCGCACTACCACGGTCTCGAGGCCTACTCCTACAACGTCATGCTGCTCGGTCTGGGCGGGCACCTCCCCGTGGGCACCGCTCCGCGATCGACCTGCTGCCGCAGGAGGCGGCCAGACGCGAGTTCGCGAAGGTCCGGGAGCAGGCGGGGAGCTGGCGGCCACGTTGCCGAGCCAGGCCGAGTACCTCGCGGTCCTCAACGGGGACCGGGTGCTGACCTGATCGCCCGTCGACCGGGTGAAAACAGCGTGTCCCACGACTGACCGGCGCGCAGCCGACGTGTGGAGTCCGGCGTGGCGGCACAGGATGGTCCCATGGACGAGGAGAAGTTCCACGAGGGTGACGAGGTCACCTGGTCGAGCCACGGGCAGACGGTGCACGGCGAGGTCGTCGAGGAGATCACCGAGGACACCGAGGCCGCGGGCAGGAAGGTGCGGGCGTCGGAGGAGGAGCCGCAGTACCGGGTGCGCAGCGACAAGACCGGCAAGGACGCGGTGCACAAGCCCGGCGCGCTGGGAGACGACTCGTGACCGGTGAGTTCGACGACGCCGTGAACATGACGGCGACGGAGTTGACGCGGTGGTTGGAGACCGACGAGTCCCGGTCCGTCGGGCAGTCCGACGGTGGCGAGTCGGTGGGGCACGAGTCCGGCAGGCGGATCGTGGAGGTGCTGCGGAAGAAGAAGGGGGAGCTGACCGAGGACGACCACGCGCACATGCGCAAGGTCGTCGGCTACGTCCACCGGCACCTCGCGCAGCGCCCTGATGGGGATGTGGAGCACACGAGGTGGCGCTATTCGCTGATGAACTGGGGCCACGACCCGCTGAAGGACTGACGCGGCGGGCGGCTCCGGTCGTGCGGTCACCGGCTGCTGCCCGGAACGAGGGCGAGCCGCCGCCGCGATGTCCTCGCGTCACC
Source organism: Saccharothrix isguenensis (assembly GCF_052936305.1). Lineage (NCBI taxonomy): Bacteria > Bacillati > Actinomycetota > Actinomycetes > Pseudonocardiales > Pseudonocardiaceae > Saccharothrix > Saccharothrix isguenensis. The sequence goes on along the minus strand of NZ_CP193626.1, from coordinate 4,261,212 downwards.
GTCACCGTCACCGTCACCGTCACCGTCGCCGGAGCCGTTCGGCGGCGAGCCGGCCGGAGATGAGCACCGGCGGGATGCCGACGCCGGGTGTGGTGCCACTGCCCGCGAGCACGGTGTTGCCGTCGCGGAACGGCAGGTTGCGCGGCCGGAACGGGCCGGTCTGGCCGAAGGTGTGGGCCGCCGAGAACGGGGTTCCCGCAGCCTGGCCGGACCGGGCCCAGTCGTCGGGCGTGACGACCGACAGGACCTCGACGTCGGTGTCCAGCAGTTTGCGGGCGACGAGTTCGCCGATGACCTCCTCGGCGTACCGCGGGCCGGTCACGTCCCACCGGATGGCGGCGGCGTCCAGGTTCGGGCACGGGGCGAGCAGGTACTGCAGGTGCCGTCCCTCCGGAGCGGACCCGGGGTCGGTGAGGGTCGGGGTGGTGAGCAGCACGGACGGGTCGCTCATGAGGCGGCCCTCGTGGATGATCTCGTCGAACGTGCGTTCCCACGCGGTCCCGAACGAGATGGTGTGGTGGGCAGGCGCTCCGACCAGCCGCCGGGCGCTGACGTGCACCACCACTGCGGACGGTGACCACTTCAGCGGGAACGGGCGGCGTGGTCCGCCGTTCAGCAACCGGGTGCTCTGCGCCGGACCCGTGGCGAGCACGACGGCGTCGCACGGGAAGCGGTCGGTCGTGGTGCGGACGGCGGTCACCCGTGGGCCGGCGCGGTCGAGCGAGACCACCTCGGCGTCGTAGTGGAACCGGACACCTCCCGCGGCTGCGGCGTCCGCGAGGGCCTGGGGGACCGCACGCATGCCGCCGCGCGGGAACCAGACGCCGGCCACGGTGTCCATGTAGGAGATCACGGCGTAGGCGGCGAGCGCGTCGGCGGGGGACACCCCGGCGTACAGGGACTGGAACGTGAACACGCGGCGGAGCCGGTCGTCGCGGAGGAACCGGCCCACGGCCCGCGACAGGGAGCCGAAGCCGCCGAGCCGCGCGAGGGTGACGAGGTCGCGGCCGAGCAGGTCGAGCGGCGAGTCGAAGTTCGCGCCGATGAACCGGTCGCGTTCGACCTGGTACAGCCGGGTCAGCCAGGCCCGCAGCCTGCGATAGCCCTCGGCTTCGCGGTCGCCGGCGAACTCGGCGATCGCCTGTTCCATCGCGGTGGCGTCGCTGTGCACGTCGAGGGTGCTGCCGTCGGCGAACTCGGCGCGGTAGGCCGGGTGCAGCGGCACCAGGTCCAGGTGGTCGGAGAGCCGTGCCCCCACCGCCGCGAACGCGTCCTCCAACAGCTCCGGCATGGTCAGCACGGTCGGTCCCGTGTCGATCCGGTGCCCGGCCACGTCCAGCCTGCCCGCCAGGCCGCCGGGATGGTTCCGCTGTTCGAGCACCGTGACCTCGTGCCCGGCCCCGCGCAGGTGCAGCGCGGCGGACAGCCCGGCCAGCCCCGCGCCGACCACGACGACCGAGTCGGTGCGGCCCTCCACCACGCGTGCCACGGTGTCTCCCCCGTCAGTCGCGGCGGCGGACGGCCCTGGCCGCCAGCTCTGCCAAGTGGGTGTGGGCGACGTCGTCGACGTCCGCCCGTCCGAGCGCGGCGAGCCCGCGTGCGGCCAGCGCGTCGATGTGCTCCTCGACTGCCCGGACGGCGCCGAGGTCGACCAGCAGCGCCTGCGCGGCGGCGACCGAGTCGTCCGTCAGGGGCACACCGCTGAGGCAGCGGAGCAGCGTGCGGGTGGCGGCGTGGTCGCCCGCCGCGGTGGCGCGGGCGATCGCGATCGCCATCAGCGGGGTGCGCTTGCCCTCCCGCAGGTCCTCTCCGACGGGTTTGCCGGTCACCGCCGGGTCGCCGAACATGCCGATCAGGTCGTCCCGCAGCTGGAACGCCACGCCGATGTCGCGGCCGAACTCGCGCAGGCACCCGATCACGTCGGCCGGTGCGCCGGCGAGCGCGGCGCCGAGGTGCAGCGGCCGTTCGACGGTGTACGCGGCGGTCTTCAGCGCCGCGACGCGCAACGCGCCCTCCAGCGAGCTGTCCCGGCCGGCGGTGGCCAGCAGGTCCAGGTGCTGACCGGCCATCATCTCCGTCCGCATCCGCTGCCACGGCCGCCACGCGCGCTGCAACGCGTCGGCGGGCAGCCCGGCCGTGACGAGCGCGTCATCCGCCCACGCCAGCGCGAGGTCGCCGATCAGGATCGCGGCGGAGTCGCCGTAGCGGCGTGCGCTGCCGGACCACCGGCGCCGCCGGTGCCGCGCGGCGAACTCCTCGTGCGCGGAGGGCCTGCCGCGCCGGGTCGGCGAGCGGTCCATCACGTCGTCGTGCACCAGGGCGCAACACTGCAACAGCTCCAACGCCACCAACGCGCGGACGGTGGCTTCGGCCGCCTCACCACGTGCCTCGCCCCCGGCCGCCCGCCAGCCCCACCACGCGAACGCCGGCCGGATCCGCTTGCCGCCGGTCAGGGCCAGCGAGTGCACCTCCTCGACCAGGTCGCGCGCGGCGTCGAGCCCGGTGCGGGTGCGGAAGAAGCCGTCCAGTGCGCCGGCGAACCGCGCCGGGAACGAGTCGGGTTCCGGGGGAGTGGGCGTGCGGGTGTCGACGCCGGCCAACAGCGACATCGTCGCTCCCTCGTGTGGTGGTCGAAACTCAGTGGATCCGAGCTAAGCAGCGCCACCCGTGGTCCGCACGACGAGCGGCGCTGGTCGTGCGGACCGCTGCGGGCGGACTTAGCGTGAGGTCGTGCCATCGCGGAGAGGACGCCGACGAATGTCCGCAGACCGGGAACTGGATGCCGCGGGCATCACCGAACCACCGCTCCGCGATGCCTATCGGCGGTGTCGCTCGCTCAACGCCGAACACGGGCGTACGTACTACCTGGCGACGAGGGTGCTCAGCCCGGAGCAGCGGCCCGCCGTCCACGCGCTGTACGGGTTCGCCCGGCGGGTGGACGACATCGTCGACGACGTCCACAGTGGACTGCCGGACAAGGTCGAGGGCCTCGCGGCGGTGGAGGCCGTCCTCACCTCCGCGCTCGATCTCGGCACGAGCCCCGATGCCGTCGTCGCGGCGCTGTCGGACACCGTGCGCCGGCACGACATCCCCGCCGCGCACTTCCACGACTTCATGGCGTCCATGCGGATGGACCTGACCGTCACGGACTACCCGACCCGCGCCGACCTGATCCGGTACGTGCACGGGTCGGCGGCGGTCATCGGCCTCCAGGTGCTGCCGGTGCTCGGGACGGTCGTGCCGAGGGAGGAGGCCGAGCCCGCCGCCGCCGCGCTCGGGATCGCGTTCCAGCTCACCAACTTCATCCGCGACGTCGGGGAGGACCTCGACCGGGGCCGGGTGTACCTGCCCGCCGACGAACTCGCGGCCTCCGGCGTCGACCGGGACCGGCTGCGGTGGGCCCGCGCCGCCGGCCGGGTCGACGGCCGGATCCGGGCGGCGCTGCGCGACCAGGTCCACCGCACGCGCCAGGTCTACGCGCGGGCGCTGCCGGGCATCGCGATGCTCGCCCCTCGGTCGCGGCCGTGCGTGAGCACCGCGTACCGGCTCTACGGACGGATCCTCGACCTGGTCGAGGAAGCGGACTACGACGTCCTGTCCCGGCGCGTCGCGGTGTCGAACGGCCGACGCCTCGCGGTCGCGCTGCCCGCGTTCGCCAGGGCCGTGCTCGCCCGCACGGCCTGACCACCGGAGGGAAGACATGCCCGACCGCCTGCCGCTGCGCACGTTCACCAGCCCGAGCTGGTCGCAGCAGGAACCGACCTGGCGTGACGCGAAACCCGCGCTCATCGAGGCGGCGCTGAAACGGGCCACCGCGCGACCCTCCGGCAACTGGTTCGTGGTCGGCGCGAGCCGCGACGTCGTGCGCGGCAAGCCGTTCGGCCGCACCGTCGCCGGTCGTGAGGTGGTGCTGTGGCGAGGGCCGGGTGACGTGCTGATGGCCGGTCCCGGCTCGTGCCCGCACCTGGGCGCACCGCTGTGCGACGGCGAGGTCACCGGCGGCAGAGTGGTCTGCCGCTGGCACGGTCTCGCACTGGGCGGTGAGCGGTTCGGCGGGTGGAGCCCGTTCCCCACGCACGACGACGGCGTGCTCGTCTGGGTGCGCCTGGACGACGTCGGCGGTGAGGAACCGCTGCCCGAGCCGGTGCTGCCCGCACGTCCGGCGGGGGGAGCGCTCGACGCGGTCGCGACGCTGATCGGCCGCTGCGAGCCCGAGGACGTGATGGCGAACCGGCTCGACCCGTGGCACGGCGCGTGGTTCCACCCCTACGCGTTCGCGAACCTCCGGGTGCTGGAGACGCCCACCGCGGAGCGGGACCGCTTCCTGGTCGAGGTGACGTTCCGGGTCGTCGGCAGGCTCGGCGTGCCGGTGACCGCCGAGTTCACCTGCCCCGAGCCGCGGACGGTGGTCATGCGCATCGTCTCCGGCGAGGGGGAGGGCAGCGTGGTGGAGACCCACGCCACGCCGCTGGACCTCGGGCGGACGGCAGTCGTCGAGGCGACCATCGCGCAGTCCGAACGACGCGGGTTCGCGCTGGTCAGGCGGGTGGCGCCGGCGGTGCGGCCGGTGATGCGGTGGGCTGCCGCGCGGCTGTGGCGGGACGACCTGGCCTACGCCGAGCGCCGGTACGCCCTCCGGTCGAGGGGCGCGTTCCCCGACTGACGACCCGGCGCGCAATGGCGTCGTGCCTGCTCCGCCCGCCGTGTCGTGGACGTCCTGTCGCTGTCTCCGCTGGGGTTGGTCCCGCAGTTCCAGCGTCAGGGCGTCGGCACGCAGTTCGTCACGCACGCCCTGACTCGACCGACAGCCGTAAGCGCCTCGACTTGAATCGGTTCTGAGTCGAATTTATGCTGGGCTCGTCATCGCTGTCGACTCGCAGAGGACGTGCGCCATGCCCGAGCTCTCCCGCCTGCCCCGCCCGGTCACCGAGTCCTGGGACTGGCAGCTCTCCGGTCTGTGCCGCGGCATGGACAGCGTCTACTTCTTCCACACGCCGAACGAGCGCGGATCCGCCCGTGAGCAGCGCGAAGCCATGGCGAAGGCCATCTGCCGGCGGTGCCCGGTGATGCAGAAGTGCCGCGAGCACGCGCTCGAGGTGCACGAGACGTTCGGCATCTGGGGTGGCCTCGGCGAGAGCGAGCTGAGGGCTATGCTCTCCGAACGCGCCAGGAAGTGAGCCCGCAGTCGATGAGCTGGACACCCCGCGCCGTCGCGGCGATGCTCGGCATCTCGCCGACCACGCTGCGCACGTGGGACCAGCGCTACGGGCTGGGGCCGTCCGACCGCACCGCCGGCGGTCACCGCCGCTACCGCGACGACGAAATCGACCAGTTGCGGCGCATGATCGCGCTGACCGCGCAGGGGGTCGCACCCGCCGACGCGGCCTGGCAGTCGCGGGAGCACGCCCCGGCCTCCCCGCAGCCGGCCAGGCCAGAACTCACCGCCGACGCGGCCCGGTCCGCTCGGCGCGGGTTCCTGACCGCCGCCGACCGGCTGGACGAGCCCCGGGTGCGCCGGCTGGCGGCCGAACTGATCACGGCGCACGGCGTCGTGGCGGCCTGGCAGGCGGTGCTGGCGCCATTCCTCATCGAGCTGGGCGAACGCGTGCACCGGCGCGGAGACGGGGTCGAGGTGGAGCACCTGGCCAGCGCGGGCCTGCTGCACGCGCTGCGCGCCGTGCCCTACCCGCACCGCGACGGCGTGCTGACCGCGTTGCTGTCGTGCGCGCCGGACGAACAGCACACGTTGGCGCTGGAAGCCCTCGGCGCCGCGCTGTCCGAAGAGGACCGCCTGTGGCGCAGCCTCGGCGCACGGGTGCCGCCGCCGGCGTTGCACGACGCGGTGGAGCGCTTGCGCCCGGCCGTGGTCGTGCTTTGGGCACACCACGTCGACTTCGCCGCAGCTGTGCCGATCGAGGACCTGCGCCGGAGCACGGGAGCGGTGGTGGTGGCCGGCCCCGGCTGGGATGGGCTCGCGCTGCCGGAGTCCGTGCGGCGGCCCGCCACGCTGACCGACGCCGTGCGCCTGATCGTGGACCCCGTCCGCGCCTCCGCCGCCGACCCCTAGGGGTCGAGGGACCGCCGGACTCAGGGGACGGCCGGATGTGGTGCGCGGACGGCGGCCATAGGGTCTTCGTGTGCCACTCATCGAGACCACAGCGCTGGGAATGCGCTACGACGGCAAGGTGACCGCCCTGGCGGACCTGACGTTGGACATCGAGGCGGGTGTCGTCGGCCTGGTCGGGGTCAACGGCGCGGGGAAGACCACGCTGATCAAGCTCGCGCTGGGGCTGCTCACGCCCACCAGCGGGCGGATCCGCGTGCTCGGACTCGACCCGGTCGCCGACGGGGAGCAGGTTCGGGCGAAGGTCGGCTACATGCCCGAGCACGACTGCCTGCCGCCGGACATGGTCGCCGCCGAGTTCGTCACGCACATGGCCCGGGTCAGCGGTCTGCCCGCCGCGGCGGCGCGGGAGCGGGCGTCGGAGACGTTGCGGCACGTGGGGCTCTACGAGGAGCGCTACCGCCGGATCGGCGGCTACTCCACCGGCATGAAGCAGCGGGTCAAGCTCGCCCAGGCGCTGGTCCACGACCCCGAACTGCTGCTGCTCGACGAACCCACCAACGGGCTCGACCCGGCGGGCAGGCGGGCGATGCTCGACCTGGTGCACCGCATCGGCACCGAGTTCGGCATCTCGGTCGTGGTCTGCTCCCACCTGCTCGGCGAGATCGAGCGCATCTGCACGTCGCTGGTCGCCATCGACGCGGGCACCCTCCTGCGCTCGGCGACGCTGTCGTCGATGACCGAGCACAACGACCTGCTCGTCGTCGAGATCGACGAGGGCGCCGAACGGCTGGCCGCCGCGCTCACCGCCGCAGGCCTGGACGTGCGCCGTGAGAACCGCGTGCTGACCGTCCGCCTCGGCGAGGACAACGGCGCGGTGTACGACCTCATCCGGGACGCCGTCGCGGACCTCGATCTCTGCCTGCACCGGCTGGAACGCCAGCGGCACCAGGTCGCCGACCTGTTCCGCGACCGTCCGGCCGAGGAGGTGTCCCATGTCTGAGTCCGGCGTCATCCACGACATCGGCTACCAGCGCTACACCGGCCCGAGGCTCGGCCGCGGCTACTCGGCCCGCGCGCTGTACGTCCACAGTGTCCGCAGCGCCTACGGCATCGGCCGCAGCCCGTGGGCGAAGGTGCTGCCGATGGGGCTGATCGGCCTGGCCGGCATCGCGTCGCTGATCATCGTGATCATCAACAGCCAGTCGCCCGAGCCGGTGCTCGACTACGTCGGCATCGCCTCCACCTTCACCTTCGCCGCGACGGTGTTCGTCGCCGTGGTCGCGCCCGAGCTGGTGTCGGTCGACCTGCGCACGAACCTGCTGCAGCTGTACCTGTCCCGCCCGTTGGGCCGGTCGAGCTACGCGCTGACGAAGGTCGCCGCGCTGGCCACCGCGACGTTCCTGCTGCTCGCGGCGCCCATGCTGATCATGTTCATCGGCATGGCCTTCAGCACCGACGACGGCGTCCCGGGGGTGCTGGAGGAGGTCGGCGGGCTGCTCGTCGGCCTCGTCGCCGCGGCGGTCCACGCCGCGCTGCTGGCGGCGCTGGCACTGCCGATCGCCTCGCTGTCGGGGCGCCGGGTGTTCGCCACCGGCATGATCATGGGCGTCTTCCTGCTCACCGCCCCGATCTCGGGTGTCCTGAGCGAACTCGACTCCGGGACGATCGGCCGGCTCGCCGGGCTGCTCGACCCGACGAGGCTGCTCAACGGCGTGGACCAGTGGCTGTTCGGAGCGGACGTCCGCCTCGTCGCGATCGGCTCGATGGGACCGGTGTACGGCCTGGTCGCGGTCGCGCTGGCCGCGCTCGGCACGACGGCCGCCGTGTGGCGGTACAAGGGGATGAAGTCATGAACACCGTCGAACTCGCGGGCGTCTCCCGCTGGTACGGCAACGTGGTCGCGGTCAACGACGTGACCCTGTCGATCGGCCCCGGACTGACCGGCCTCCTCGGCCCCAACGGCGCGGGCAAGACCACCGTGCTGCACCTGATGGCGGGCCTGCTGGCCCCGTCGCAGGGCACGGTCGTGATCGGCGGTGAGCCCGCGTGGGCCAACCCCGCCATGTACCGCAAGCTCGGCCTGGTGACCGAGCGCGAGAGCGTGCCGGGATTCCTCACCGCGTGGGAGTTCGTGCTGGCCGGCGCCAAGCTGCACAAGCTCCCCGACCCGGCGGCCGCCGCCCGCGCCGCGCTGGACACCGTGGACCTGCGCGACGCGCAGGACCGCCGGATCTCCACCTACTCCAAGGGGATGCGCCAGCGGAGCCGGGTCGCCGCGGCGCTGGTGCACAACCCGGACGTGCTGCTGCTGGACGAGCCGTTCAACGGCATGGACCCCCGGCAGCGGATGCACATGATGGAGCTGCTCGACGGCATGGCGGCGGAGGGCCGGACCATCGTGTTCAGCTCCCACATCCTGGAGGAGGTCGAGCAGCTCTCCGGCACCGTGCAGGTGATCGTGGCGGGCAGGCTCGCCGCCTCCGGCGACTACCGGCACATCCGGCGGCTGATGACCACCCGTCCGCACGTGTTCACCATCGCCTCCTCCGACGACCGCCTCCTCGCGACAGCGCTGATGGCGGAGCCGTCGGTCTCCGGGGTGAGCATCGCCGCGGCGGGCCTCCAGGTGCACACCAGCGACTACGGCACCTTCACCCGCACCCTGGCCAAGCTCGCCAAGGAGCGGGACATCCGGCTGACCACGATCCTGCCTTCGGACGAGTCCCTCGAGAAGGTCTTCTCCTACCTGGTGACCACATGAACCCGACGATCATCGCCCTCACGGCGAGGGCGCTCCTCGGCCGCAGGCGCGTGCTGCTGCTGCTCCCCATGCCGATCATCCTGATCGGGCTGACCCTGCTGGGCGTCGCCGGCGAGGACGAGTACGTGACGCCGTCCGACTGGGGCCCGCTGGTCTTCTCCAACCTCGGACTCTCGGTCATCCTGCCGCTGACCGCGCTGATCGTCGGCAGCAGCGTGCTCGGCCTGGAGATCGACGACGGAACCATCACCCACCTGATCACCAAGCCGCTGCCGCGCTCGGAGATCATCCTGTCCAAGCTCCTGGTGGCCTGGCTGGTGACCACCGTGGCCACCGCCCTGCCGCTGGCCGTCGCGGCCCTGGTCGCGGGCTCCGGCACGCTGGCGGGCGGCCTGGTCGTCGGCACGGCCCTCGGCGCGTTGGCCTACAGCGCCCTGTTCCTCGCGCTGAGCGTGATGGCCAAGCGCCCGGTCGCGGTCGGCCTGATCTACATCGTGCTGTGGGAGAACCTGCTGGTGTCGTTCGTCGACGGCGCCCGCGTGTTCAGCATCCGCCGGCACGCGACGGCCATCGCGGACGCGATCGGCGACACCCCGCTGATCTCCTCGACGATGTCGGTGGCGACCGCGTTGACCATGGCGTCGGTGTTCGTCGTGGCGGGCACGGTAGCGGCCACCCGGCGGTTGCGGTCGTTCGCGCTGACAGGAGAGGCGAACTAGGTCCCGGTGCGGGCGCGGCGAGGTCGTGACCGGACCGGCGCGACCTCGCCACGCCCCGCACCGGGACACGGCCTACGCCCGGCTGCCTGTCGCAGGGGTCCGGCCCCAACGGCGGGCGACGGTGCGCAGCACGGGCCCCCGACCGGCGGTGGGCACGCTCCACAGCTCCGTCCCGGCCACGCCCCACCGGCCCAGCAGCCGGTTCGCCGCCGCGAACCCCGTGGTCGCCGCGCGTTCCATCAGCGCGACGGGCAGATCGATCCGCACCAGGTCGCCCGCCAGCACGACGAAGTCGTCCGGGGTGCGCACGGTGGGGCGCTGGGCGAAGCCGCCGGCGGGGAACAGCGGGCAGTCGGCGCGCAGCTCGTGGCGTTCGTCCACGACACCCGCGCGCTTGGTCTCGGGGTAGACCTCGGTGAGCTGCTCCCACAGCCGCGCGCGGGGATCGGGTTCGTCGGACGGCAGGGCGTACCCGTGCAGCTCCACGACCGAACCGCCGGTGCGCGCGGCCCACGCCCGAGCCTCGTGCTCGTAGTGGTTCAGCACGCTCACGTTGTCCAGCAGGCCGTAGCCGCTGGTGCCGAGGAAGCCCGGCCGGTCCGGGTCCACCGGTCGGTCGAGCCAGTACCGCGACACCAGGAACGGCGGCGCGGTGCGCAGGTCCGCGATCCGCTCGCGCCACGCCGCGTCGCCGAGGCCGGGTGACGCGGCGACGACCCGGCGCAGACCGGGCACGTCGGCGGCCAGCACGACGGCGTCCGCGTCGAGCACGTCGCCCGACACGTCCACCGCGAACCGCTTGGACCCGCCCGGCTCCACCGACCGCACTTCGACACCCCTGCGCACGGTGGCGCCCAGCTCGGCGAGGTGGCGGCCGAGCGGCTCCCACAGGCCGTGCGGGAACGGGTCTGCCGCCACGTCGAACAGCAGCCCTTCCGCCGAGCCGAGGAAGTAGATGTGGAACATCACCGCCAGCTCTGCCGCCGACATGCTGCTCGGATGGGCGAAGAAGCTGCGCGAGAACACCTCGAACGCCAGCACGTGCGCGGGCTTGGGGAAGCGGATCCGCTCCAGGTAGGTCGCCGCGTCCAGCCCGTCGAGCTCCCGGTAGACCTCGGGCACCGACACGTCCAGCAGCGGCAGGGCGGCGCGCGCGTCCACGGACGGCAGGTCGGACCACCGGAACGTCGGGCTGCGGCGCAGGAAGGCCAGCGCGTTCCACGGCAAGGTGGTGGGCAGCCCGGCGAACCCGTCCCGGTGCCCGCCGGTGTGCCACAGCGGGTAGTCAGGCAGGCCGACCAGCGCCCCACCACCGGGGTCGACCCGGCGCAGCAACGCGCGGAGGTTGTAGTACTGCCGGAAGAACGCGTGGAAGCCGCGGGTCATCGTGACCTCGCTGCCGTCGGCGAGCCGGGTCGGCCACCCGCCCACCCGGCCGCCGAGGTGGTGCTCGCGCTCGCACACCACGACCCTGGCGCCGCGCTCGGCCAGGATGGTCGCGGCGGCCAGTCCCGCGATGCCCGCGCCGACCACGACCACCGTGGGGACGTCCCCGTCGAACCTCGCGCGTCCGGCCGGCGCTGAGACTCGCACCGCCTTGGGGTCTCGGAAGGTCACGAGTGCTCCCGCGCCGGCGCCCGGCCGATGAAGGTGTGCACGGCGCCGAGCTGCCCGCCCGGCACCGGACGGCTCCGCACGCCGACGAACCCGTTGCGCCGCAGTCGGTCCCGCAGCGCGCTCGCGCCGTCGAACCGCAGCACGCTGCGCCACAGGTAGGTGTAGAGCGTGCGGTCGCGGGTGAGCAGCAGACCGGCCGGTACGACGACGAGCCCGCACAGTGCGGTCCAGATCGCCGTGCGCAGCAGGGAGTCGCGCACCGAGTACTCGTGCACGACGAGGGGCGCCCCCGGCTTCAGCAGCCCGTGGACGGCGCGCAGCGTGGCATCGGGGTCGGGCAGGTTGCGCACGAGGTAGGCGGCGAACACGGCGTCGAACGGCCCGCTCACGTCCAGGTCCTCGGCGCGGCTGTGCACGAACGTGACGGTGTCGGGCCACCGCTTGGCCCGTGCCCGCGCGAGCATCCCGGCCGACGCGTCCACCGCGACGATCTCGGCGTCCGGGCACACGTCGAGCAGCGCGGCGGTCGACGCACCCGTGCCGCAGCCCAGGTCCAGCACGCGCGGCCCGGCTCCGCCTCCTCCCGGACCGGACGGCCGCAGACCGAGCGCTCGCGCGGACGTCCGCAACGCCCGGTGATAACCGGGGTTCATGCCGACCAGCAGGTCGTAGTCCTTCGCCGCGACGTCGAACGACCCCGACACCTCAGTGGCGGTCAACCGCGTCATGCGCACTCCTCGCCCGCTCCCACAGCAGCAGCACCGCGGTCACCATCGTGAAGCCGTACAGGAAGTCCTCGACCGGGATGTCCCAGGGCACCCGCACACCGCTGATCGCCCAGTCCGCGTACAGCACGATGGGCGCGTCGAGCTTGGTCAGCCACCCGTCCACCGGGACCTGGAAGCCGAGCACGATCACCATCGTGACCCAGTACGCGGGGCGTCGGAACAACCCCGTGCGCAGCACCAGCAGTTCCAGCAGCACCACCAGGACAGCCGTCGTCAGCGCGGCCAGCAGGTACTCCCTAGCCATCGCGCAACAACCGGCGGACGGCCTCGTAGGTCAGCAACGCGCACAGTGGGATGGCCACGAAGAACAACACCTCTTCGATCGGGAGGACGCCGCCCAGCACCACACCCGTCGTGCCGTCGCGGTGGAAGCTCCAGTGCCCGCGTGCGATCGCCACCACGTCCCAGACGACCAGGACCAGCAACACGGGCAGGACGGCGCGGACCACGTCCCGCCCACGGCGGTACACGCCGCGTCCCATCCACTCCAGCGGCGCGGTGACGAGCAAACACGCGGCCAGCACGGCCAAGTACTCGTACTGGCTTCTCATCGCACCTCCGTGGCTCCACCTCTCGTCGACAGTAGAAGCGCACGGGCGGTTCCGCATGACAAGCGGTCGCCGCGGCTCACGGACCGTCGCGCGGCGGTCGTCCGGCGTCCGGTCAGGTCCGGATTCCCTGTTCCGCGGCTCCGGTGATGTTGTGGACCATCCCCCCGAACACCACGCCGTGGAACGGTGCGATGGACTTCCAGTACAGGTGCCCGGCGAGCCCGTGCGGTTCGAAGATCGCGCGCTGGGTGTAGGTCGCGCCGCGCTCGTGCGGGGTGACCGTGAGTTCGAGCCAGGCCCTGCCGGGGACGCGCATCTCGGCGCGCAGCCGCAGCAGGTGTGGGCGGTCGATGTGCTCGACCCGCCACCAGTCGAGCGCCTCGCCCGTGTGCAGGAGGTGCGGGTGGCGCCGGCCGCGGCGGAGCCCCGCGCCGCCGGCGACGCGGTCTATCCAGCCGCGCACCGACCAGGCGAGTGGGAACGAGTACCAGCCGTGCTCGCCGCCGATCGACTCCACGACCTGCCACAGGGTGTCGGCGTCGGCGGTGGTGCGCCGTTCGCGGCGATCGACGTAGACGCTGCCGCCGGACCACTCCGGATCGGTGGGCAGCGGATCGGATGGTGCGCTCGCGTCGGACCAGCGGGTGGGCACGTCCGCGTTCCGGATCCGGGTCAGCGCGAGTTCGACCGCGGTCCCGTAGTGGGTGAGGCCGCCGTCCGGGTCCGGGATGTGCCCGGCGATGTCGTGGTCGTGGCGGACGACCTCGTGGATGAGCGACTCGATCAGCGGCACGGCGATGCTGCGGGGGACCGGTGTGACGAGGTTGACCCATTGCGCGGACAGCCAGGGGGTGAGCACGGGCACCGACAGGATGAGCCGCCTGGGCAGGCCGGCGACGACCGCGTACCGGCGCATCATCTCGTAGTAGGTGAGCACGTCGGGTCCGCCGATGTCGAAGGCGCGGTTGACGGCGCGGTCGTCCCCAGCGGGCAGGTCCGCCGCCCGGGTCAGGTAGTGCAGCACGTCGCGCACCGCGATCGGCTGAATCCGGTTGTGCACCCACCTCGGGGTGACCATCGCCGGGAGGCGTTCGGTCAGGTAGCGCAGGATCTCGAAGCTCGCGGAGCCGGAGCCGATGATGATCGCCGCCCGGAGCACGACGGTGGGCACGCCGGACTTGAGCAGGATCTCGCCCACTTCCCGGCGTGAAGCCAGGTGCGGGGACAGCTCTCCGGTGTCCGGGGCGATGCCGCCCAGGTACACGATCCGCGTGACGCCCGCGGCGGCGGCCTCCTGCGCGACCAGTCGGGCCGCGGCGCGGTCCACGTCGACGAAGTCGTGCAGGTGCAGCGAGTGGACCAGGTAGAACACGACATCCCGGCCCCGCATCGCCTCGGCGACGCTCCCCGCGTCGGTCACGTCGCCGGTGACGATCTCGGCCCGGTCGCGCCACGGCACGTCCGCGAGCTTCCGCGTGTCCCGGGCGACGGCGCGGACCTCGTGCCCGGCGGCGAGCAGTTCCGGGACGAGGCGACCGCCGATGTACCCCGTCGCCCCGAACACCACGCACCGCGTCGGTGCCCCGCCGTTCACCGGACGCCGTCGCGCACGTCGTGCCGGACAGCGCCGGTGGTCTCGGTGGTGTCGGCGGTGACCCGGTGGTCGTCCCTGCGGGCGCCGGACGCGTGCCGGCCCCCGCCGAACCGCACCGAGCGGCACAGGGACCGGCCTGGCCGGACCTCCGGGCAGGAGGGCTGCGGCACCGGGAACGCCCGGTCCAGCCGGAACCCGTCGACCGGGTCCGTGCGCACTCGACCACCGACCTCGACAAGCCCCGCCCCGACGACCACGATGTCCGGTTCCACCACGGCGTCCTTCCTGCTCCCGACGTGTCGAGGCCAGTACACCGCAGCGACCGCGAGACGGCACGACGACGGGTCCACCTGTCGGTGCCTCCGAGGGACCGCCCGGCTGCTCGCCCGGACCCGGACGCCGGCCTGGTGGTCCGCTCCCCTCCATTGTGGACTGGTGACGGCCATGGGGGTCCGCCCTCCCCGCCGCCGATCAGTAGGCCACCGTCCGCGCCACCGTCCGCGCCACCGTCCGCGTCACCGGCCGGCGCACCCCGGTGGACGGTGCCACGAGCGATCGCCATGGCCGTGCTCGTGCCGCCCTCGCGTGGAATACCCGGATAACCGCGATCCGACGTTGCGCCATTGGGCTGCACGACCTCCTTGCGGTGACTCGAAGCCGGGCAATTGGGTCACCGAAACGAGCTTGACCTGCACGAACGGGTAGTCCGCCACCCCGGCGAGGACCGCCCCGCTGCGACGTTCGGGTGACTCCTGTAATGAACCCGCCACCCGCCGCGAAACGTCATGCGCAGCGACCCCTGCTCACCGCTGCGCGCTGTGTCGTCCGACCGGCCGAGTCCTCTCGCGGCCGGGGTAGTGCCCCTGCCCGCGCCCCGCCCGAACGGCCCGAGGAGACAACGTGCCGCGGTCGACAAGACGCCTCTCCACCCTGTTCCTGGCGCTCCTCACCGTCGCCGGCTCCGCTGCGGGGTACTCCTCCGCCCAGCCGTCGCCCGCGACGCCGCGCCCCGCGAGCACGCCCGCCCCGGCGCAGGCCGAGGCACAGGCGGAGCCGCCACCCGGTCCGGCGTCCTACGCCTACGACGCCCTCGGCCGACTCGTCGGCGTGGTCACCGCGGACGGCTCGGTCGCCCGCTACCGCTACGACGCGGTGGGCAACACCACCGGCGTCGAACGGCTCGGCACCCCCGCCGTCGCGATCCTGTCGGCCGTGCCCGGCCGCGTCCGCCCCGGCGACTCCGTCACGGTCACCGGCAAGGGCTTCGCCGCCACCGGCACCAGCGCCCGGTTCAACGGCACGTCCGGCGCGGTCACCTCCGCCGCACCGGACAAGCTCGTCGTCACAGTCCCCGAAGGCGCCACCAGTGGTCCGCTCTCGGTCATCTCGCCGCACGGCACGGCCACCCTCGACGGCATCCTCGTCATCGGCGACGACCGGCCCGCGCTCGCCGACTTCACCCCGAAGACCGCCACGTCCGGCACGGCCGTCACGCTGAGCGTCGCCAACACCGACCCCGAGTTCGCCAACAACCTGGTGCGGATCAACGGCCTGCTCGCCCCGGTCACCGCCCGCACCGGCACCAGCCTCACCGTCACGGTCCCGCCCGGCACGGCGCGCGCCGAGCACCCGGCTGCCCGTCGTTGACATAGAGTGATCATCTAGTAACACTGGGTCTCATCAACGATGAGGAGCCTGTGGTGAAACTGCTCAAGAGGATCGTGCGTCGTCGTCGCTTCGCCAATCTCGGGTACTACTCCTACCCGCCGGTGTGACCCGGTCCTCCTCCCGGGTCGCCGACTCCGGCGGCCCGGGAAGGACCCCACCGGCATGAGGGATCCGCGTCGAGCGCTGACCGTCCTGGCGCGAAGCGGTGGTGGCGTGGTCGAGCTGCACCCCGGCGCGTGGCTGGTGACCGATCTCGCGGCCACGGAGCGGCTGCTGGCGAGCAGGCACGCGCTGACCGCCAGGACCGAGCAGGGCACGGCCGCGACGTCCTGGGGCCCGGACGGGCTGCGGCTCTGGATGGCGGCACGCCGGGCCATGCACCCCGAGCTGACCGCGTCCGCCGTCGCCCGGTTCGCCCCGGTGATCAGCTCGCACGCGCGGCACGCCGTCACCGGGTGGGCGTCGGCGGCGAGCTTCGACGTGCTGGGTGGAGCGGTCGACCTGATGTCGACGGTCAACACCCACTACGTCCTGGGCGGTACCTCCCCGACCCTCGCCCGGCTGGTGGGGGAGGAGCTGTCGGCCGCGGAACGGGCGCGCCCGCCACTACCCCGCCGACGTCGTCTGCTGCGTGCCCAGCTCGCCGCCCACACCGCCGTCCGCGAGCACCTCCGCGCTCGGACGCCCTCGGCCGGGCTCGTCGCCACGTTGGCCGGTGCGGGCCTCGACGAGCGGACCACCGCGTTGGCGGTGCGCACGATGCTGTTGTCGAGCCACCACGTCCCGGCCGCGGCCCTGGCATGGGCGCTGCACGAACTCTCCCTGCACCCCGACGTCCAGGAGCGGGTGCGGGGCGAAGTGGCGACCCATCCGGACCCCGGCGGCGCCGACCTGCCGCTGTGCGGGGCCGTCGTCCGCGAGGTCCTGCGCCTGCACCCGCCCGTGTGGCAGCTGCGGCGGGTGCTCGACGCCTCCGTCCTGGACTTCCCGGCCGGTGCCGAGCTGCTGTTCAGCCCATACGTCAACCAGCGGGACGAGTCCGGCCACCCCCACCCCGACCGGTTCGACCCGGACCGTTGGCGCCCGACCTCCCGCCCGACCCCCGGCGCTTACCTGCCCTTCGCGCTGGGCCCCCGCTTCTGCCCTGGCTCCCACCTGGCCACGGCCGAACTCGTCGTCGCCCTCGCGACCGTCCTCGCCACCCACCACGTGCTGCCACACCGCGCCCCCACGTCCTCACGGGGTGTCCTGAACGCGCCGCGCGGCCTCCGGCTGGCCCTCGTCCCGCACGGGCGACGCCGGTGAACGCCGCCGCTCGTGCGGGGCGGTGTCGACCAGCCGGTGGGCGGCTTTCCGAGCCGCCGGACGGAGCACGACCGGGCGGCCACGATCCCGTGCACCGACGACGACCGCGGCTACCGACGACATGGGCGTCGGTAGCCGCGGCGTTCCGTCAGGCGTTGGGGTCGAACGGGATGCCGCTCGGCTTGGCCAGGCCGAGGTTGTAGGCGAAGGCGCTGTCCTTGATGGCCAGGCTCGCGCTGCCGAAGTCGGCGTTCACCAGGATGTCCCGGATGCCGGCGGGGAAGTGGTCCCAGCTCACCAGGTCGGGGTACTGCCAGGCGCGGTAGTGGTTCTCGGGCTGCTCGGTCGCGCCCGCGAGGCGGAAGCAGTGCGTGCCCGCGCCGTCCTTGTGGTAAACGATCTTGGGGTGTGTGCCCTCCCACGCGACCCGGGAACGCGGGTAGGTCGAGTAGCGGCCGTGGGCGGACGTCGAGACGTACTGCGCCTGGTCGCCGCTGACCCACACGACCACGTGCTCGATGTCGTGCCGGTGACCGCAGCAGTCGATCAGCGGCACGGCCTGGTCCTTCTCGAAGTACAGGTCGTAGAGGTAGGCGCACCAACCGTTGTTGCACTTGGAGCGGGAGTACGAGTTCGTGTTGTCCAGGTCGGACCGGTCGCGGCACTGACCGTTGAGAGCGCCCGAGTTCTTCAGGCCGGTGGCCACCGCGCCGGTCGGCGAGATCGCGGGGGTCGGATAGCAGCCATCGGTGTCGTAGTCGAACGCGGGCTGCCACTTGGCGTCGGCGGCGGCCGAGGACGCGGGCAGCGCGAGCGGGGGTTCGGCCCACGCGATCGCGGGGGCGAGCGCCGTGAGCAGGGTCGCGCCGACCAGCGCGCCCAGCAGTCTGAAGGCGGTCCGCCTCGCGCTCGTGCGGGAGGTCCTACGGGTCTGATTCGCAGACTGGGCGGTCACCACGACCACGCCCTCCATCCGGTGTCGAGTGGCACGGCGGCGGAACCGGCCGCTGACATGGAGATCATCGGCCGGCACCGAAGGTTCCCGGCACAGGCCCGACACCGTCAACCCGCCGATGGTCGCTCCTGGGCGAACAGGCGGGGAACATCTGCGAACGACCGGCGACCTCGACGCTGACCACTTCCGGCCGTCTCGTGGTGATCAGCAGCCGGAAGTGCGCCCACTCCGCAGTTGCGTGGCCGAGACCGTACGGTCCGCTTACATCGGAGGAGTTACTTGTCAAACCCGAGAGGTGTCAGCAGGATACCTATCTGATGGGGTATAGATCCGATGTCTAGTGCCATCGGCGGCTCATGAAGGGCGACCAACGGCACCGCTGTGCAGATCGCCGACTGCAACCGCAGCTCCGGGCAGCGGTGGGTCTCGACAGCCCGAACGGCCTGATCGTCGGCAACGGTGGTCGCTTGCCTGGACGCGGCGGGCGGCTCGTCGAGGGAGGGCGCGGCACTGGTGCTGTGGACCTGCACGGGCAGTCCACACCAGGTGTGGACGCTCCGGCCCGACGGCTCCATCACCGGCGCTGGCGGCAAGTGCGTCGACGTGGCCAACGGCGGCACCGGCGCGCCGGAACCACCTCCAGCTCCGGACGTGCAACGGAGCCGCGGCGCAGGAATGGAGCTCGTGACCTCGTGCACGACACCACCGACTTCCACCCGACCTCCGGGAGCACCGTTGCAGGAACTTCCACGCCGCCCGCTCGGCACCACCGGCGTCACCGTGACCGAACTCGGCTTCGGCGCCGCCCCGATCGGCAACCTCTACCGCGCCCGACCGGACGACGTCGCCCGCGCGGCGGTCGACGCGGCCTGGGCGGAAGGGGTGCGGTACTTCGACACCGCCCCCCACTACGGGCTGGGCCTGTCCGAACGGCGGCTCGGCGCCGCGTTGGCGAGCCGTCCGCGCGACGACTACGTCATCTCGACGAAGGTCGGACAACTGCTCGAACCGAACCCCGCGCCCACGGGCTCCGACCTCCCGCACGGCGGGTTCGACGTCCCCGACGACCTCACGCGCGTGCGCGACTACAGCGCGGACGGAGTGCTGCGCAGCATCGAGACCAGCCTGGAGCGGCTGGGGGTCGACCGGATCGACATCGTGCTCGTCCACGACCCCGACGACCACGTCGACCAGGCGCTGGCCGAGGCCGTGCCCGCACTGGCCGCCCTGCGCGAGCAGGGGGTCGTCGGCGCGGTCGGGCTGGGGATGAACCAGTGGCAGGCGTCGCTGCGGGCGGTCCGGGAGACCGACGTCGACGTCGTCATGGTCGCCGGCCGCTGGACCCTCGTGAACCGCACCGCGCGGCCCCTCCTCGACACGTGCGCCGAATGCGGCGTCTCCGTCCTGGCCGCCGCACCGTTCAACTCGGGCCTCCTGGCCCGACCCGGCCACCGGACGACGCCCACTTCGACTACGGACCCGCACCGGACCACGTGCGCACGGCAGCACGAGCGTGGGCCGAAGCCTGTGAACGGCACGGGACCACGCTGCCGCACGCCGCCATGGCGTTCTCGCTGCGCCACCCGGCCGTCGCCTCCGTGGTGACCGGCCTCGGCGCCGTCGACCACGCCCACGCCGCCGCGCGGTGGGTTCGCCTGCCGGTGCCGGACGACGTGTGGAAGAGCGGCGGATGAGCCGGTCGTCGACGGCCCCGAGGCGGTTGGGGCTGCTCAGACAGTCACCGCGACTGCAATACATCCGATCTATTTGGCGGCTTCCATTGCGCACCTCAGGACACCGGTATACCTTTCGCGCATAGGTCCGATGTATGGCGGGGATGGTGTCGAGTGATCTTGCTTCGAGTAGGAGCGGTGGGAGCCGAGCGTCCGGCAGTGCTGGACGACAACGGGGACGTGCGGGACGTCTCCGGGGTGGTGTCCGACATCGACGGCGGGTTGTTCGGTGGTGACGGCCTGGACCGGATTCGGACGGCACTGGCCGCCGGCGCGCTCCCGGTGGTCGATCCCGGGGAGCGGATCGGGCCGCCGGTCGCCCGTCCGGGCAAGGTCGTCTGCATCGGCCTGAACTACTCCGACCACGCCGCCGAGACCGGTGCGCCGCTGCCCGCGGAACCGGTCGTGTTCTTCAAGGCTCCCAACGCGGTGGTCGGTCCGAACGACCGCGTGCTCGTGCCGAGGGGGAGCGTCAAGACCGACTGGGAGGTCGAGCCGGCGGTCGTCATCGGCCGCACGGCTCGTTACCTCGACACCCACGCCGAGGCGATGGTGTGCGTCGCGGGTTACGCGATCTCCAACGACGTGTCGGAACGTGAGTTCCAGCTCGAACGCGGCGGGCAGTGGGACAAGGGCAAGTCCTGCGAGACGTTCAACCCGCTGGGCCCGTGGCTGGTGACGGCCGACGAGGTGCCCGACCCGCAGGCCTTGGGCTTGCGGTTGTGGGTCAACGGGACGCCCCGCCAGGACGGCAAGACCTCCGACATGGTGTTCGGCGTCGCCGAGATCGTCCGGTACCTGTCGAGGTTCATGGTCCTGGAGCCCGGTGACGTGATCAACACCGGCACGCCGGCGGGCGTCGCCCTCGGCATGCCGGACCCGAAGCCGTACCTGCGGGCGGGTGACGTGGTGGAGGTCGAGATCGACGGTCTCGGGAGGCAGCGGCAGGAGGTGGGGCAGGCATGAGGCCGACCATCACCGGGCTGACGACGCACGACCTCCGGTTCCCGACCTCGCGCGAGCTGGACGGTTCCGACGCGATGAACCCGGACCCGGACTACTCCGCCGCCTACGTCGTGATCACGACCGACGCCCCCGACGGCTTGGAGGGCCACGGTTTCGCGTTCACCATCGGCCGGGGCAACGACGTGCAGGCCGTGGCCATCGACGCGGTGAAGCACTACGTGGTCGGCCGGGACCTGGAGTCCGTGGTGGACGGCATGGGTCGGGTGTACCGCGAGATGGTGTACGACTCGCAGCTGCGCTGGCTGGGCCCCGAGAAGGGGGTCATGCACATGGCGATCTCCGCCGTGGTGAACGCCCTCTGGGACCTCAAGGCCAAGCGCTCGGGCAAGCCGCTGTGGCTGCTGCTGTCGGAACTCAGCCCGGAGCAGCTGGTCGAGCTGGTCGACTTCCGGTACCTCACCGACGCGCTCACCCCCGCCGAGGCGCTGGACATCCTGGTCCGCGCCGAGCCCGGCCGCGCCGCGCGCCGGGAGGAGCTGCTGGCCTCCGGTTACCCGGCCTACACCACGTCACCCGGGTGGCTGGGCTACGACGACGCCAAGCTGCGCCGGCTGTGCCGGGAAGCGGTCGCGGACGGGTTCACCCAGATCAAGCTCAAGGTCGGGGCCGACGTGGCGGACGACATCCGCCGCATGCGGATCGCGCGCGGCACGGTCGGCCCGGACATCCGCATCGCCGTCGACGCCAACCAGCGCTGGGACGTGGGCACCGCGATCGAGTGGGTGCGCGAGCTGGCGCCGTTCGACCCGTGGTGGGTCGAGGAGCCGACCAGCCCCGACGACGTGCTCGGCCACGCCGCCATCGCCCAGGCCATCGCGCCCATCGGCGTGGCCACGGGGGAGCACGTGCAGAACCGCGTGGTGTTCAAGCAGTTCCTGCAAGCGGGTGCGCTTTCGTACTTGCAGATCGACGCCGCGCGCGTGGCGGGTGTCAACGAGAACATCGCGATCCTGTTGCTGGCGGCCAAGTTCGGCGTGCCCGTGTGTCCGCACGCGGGCGGTGTCGGGCTGTGCGAGCTGGTGCAGCACCTGTCCATGTTCGACTACGTGGCGCTGTCCGGGTCGATGGAGAACCGGGTGATCGAGTACGTCGACCACCTGCACGAGCACTTCGTGGACCCCGTGCGGATCGTGGACGGGCGCTACGCCGCGCCGTCCGCGCCGGGCTTCAGCGCGGCCATGCACCCCGACACCATCACCCGCTTCGCCTACCCGACCGGTCCGGTGTGGTCGGCGGCCGACCGGCGGAGCGCGTCATGACCGACTTCACCGGACTCCGCGCCGTGGTCACCGGCGGTGCGTCGGGCATCGGCCTGGCCACCGCGATGCTGCTTGCCCGTCGCGGCGCGGCGGTCGCCTGCCTCGACCTGAACCCCCAGGACGTCCCCGGACCCCTGATCGGCATCGTCGTGGACGTGAGCGGCACCGCGTCGGTCAGCAAGGCGGTCGACCAGGCCGCCGACCAGCTCGGCGGGCTGGACGTGCTGGTCAACAACGCGGGCATCGGCGCACAGGGGACCGTCGAGGCCGTTGCTCCCCGGCCCGAAGCCTGGGCGGGGTGGCCGGTGGGGTGACCGTCGGCGGGTGGTCAACGGAATCCTGTGGCGGATGCGCACCGGCGCGCCCTGGCGGGTCCTGCCGGAGCGGTACGGGCCGTGGAAGACCTGTTACGAGCGTTATCGCCGGTGGGCCGTGGACGGGACGTGGGCGCGGGTGAAACGGCAGGTCCAGGGCCGCGCCGAGGCCGAGGGCGACAGCGACTGGGACGCGCAGGCCGACTCCACGATCGTGCGCGCCCACCAGCACGCGGCCGGCGCCCGAAAAGGGGGCTGACCCCGGAGCAATCCCGGGCAGCCCAGGGCCTGGGCCGGTCCCGGGGCGGCCTCACGTCCAAGATCCACACTATCGCGGACGGCCGGGGCCGTTCACTGGCCACCCGCACCACGCCCGGCCAGGCGGCGGACACCAGACAGTTGGAGGCGTTGCTGGAGGCCGTCGCCGTGCCCCGGCCCGGTGGTGTGGGCCGGCCCCGCAAGCGACCGAACTCGCTGACCGCCGACAAGGCCTGCGGCAGCAGGGCGAACCGGGCCTCGCTGCGGCGTCGGAAGATCCAGGCGGTGATTCCCCAGCGACGGGATCAGGTCGCCAACCGGCTGCGCAAGGGTCGGCCGGCGGACGGCGCCCGTCCTTCGACGCCGATGCCTACAAGCGGCGCAACCAGGTCGAACGGGGGTTCAACCGCCGCAAGCAATTCCGCGCGCTCGCGACCCGATACGACAAGCTCGCCCTGCACTGGCAGGCCACCAACGACATCGTCGAGACCATCGACTGGATCCGCGCCACACCCGACAAAACACAATCATGACCCGGCGGACACGCCGTAGCGGACCACCCGCCGACCGCTCGAACTCAGGGCGGGAACACGAGCCTGCGCCGTGTTCCCGCCCTGTCCCGTGCGTCCCGTGCGAGGCGCCGCCGTTCTCGCGGCGACCTCGCACCGCACGCCTATCCGCCCAGTGCCGGTGAGCCCACGGTGCTGCGCAACCACATCTCCACGCCGGCGATGTGCACCGTCGCCCACGACCGGGCCAGGTCGGGCTGCCGGGCCTCGATCGCCAGCAGGATCGCCAGGTGCTGCTCCCGGGTGCGCCGGACGGCGTCCTCCTCGGTGAGGCCACGCCAGATCCGCGCCCTGGCCGTGGGCCCGGAGATGCCTTCCAGCAGCGAGGACAGGACCGGGTTCGCCGAGCCCTCCGCGATCCGGCGGTGGAACTCCAGGTCGTTGGCCACCAGCTCCTCGACGCCCGCGTCCTCCGGCAGCGACTCCAGCGTCGCGCGCAGCGCCCGGACGTCCTCGTCCGGCATCGAGATCGCCGCCGTGGCGGTCGCCGCGGGTTCGAGGATGCGCCGCACTTCGAGGAAGTGCAGCACCGACGCGTCCTGGTGGAAGTCGACGATGAACCCCAGGGCGTCCAGCAGCAACGCGGGCTGGAGGCTGGTGACGTACGTGCCGTCGCCTTGGCGGACGTCGAGCACCCGGATCAACGACAGCGCCTTGACGGCCTCGCGCAGCGAGTTGCGGGACAGCCCGAGGCGTTCGGCGAGGTCTGCCTCGCGTGGCAGCTTGTCGCCGGGGCCCAGCTCACCGCTGACGATCATCCCCTTGATCTTCTCGATGGCTTCGTCGGTGACCGGCATCGGCTCAACTTCCTCGTCGGGACACGGAAGGTCTGCAGCATACTGACCGGTTCGCAGGATCTGACCGGCTCGCGTGGGGTCCGGCTCGACCACGGGAGCGGGACGTCAAGCGGCCCGGCTCGCGAAGGTGCGAGCCGGGCCGTGGCCGGTCACCTGCCGCCGTGGGTCGGTCGTCCCGGCGGTGTCGTGGTCAGCCGAAGGCGCGGGTGCGCCAGGCGCCTACTTCCTCGGCGGACAGCGCGTCCGGGATGATGGCGGCCCGGTCCAGGGCTCCGATGAGGCGTTGGCCGCCGGCCTGGTCGGCGGCGAAGCGGAGTTCCCGGGTGGCGCAGCCGTCGATGCCGTCCGCCGGCACCTGTGCCCCTCCGGCGCGGGCGCCGTCGACGTAGACGTCGATCCGGCCGTCGTCGGCCATCACGACGACCAGGTCGACGTAACGACCTGTCGGGACCACGGCGTCCGTGGTCACGTTCAGGCCCGCGCCGATGAACCGCACGTTGTTCGACGGTGTCAGGTCGATCAGCACACCGTCGGTGCCCGGGTCGCCGCCCGGCTGGAAGTCGAACAGGCGCCGGTAGTGGCCCGATCCGTCGACCTTCACCTCCGCGGCGAACGTCGCTTCCCGGAGGAAGCCGAGCGACGTGGGTTCCGTCCGCACGTAGGTCTGGCCGTCGAGCACCAGCCCGGAGCCCGAGGGCGCGTTCGGGTCGTACACCGCCGCGCCCACGACCGCGCCGTCGCGGTGGGCCGCGGAACGGTCCTCCACCACCGCGCCCGACGTGGCGTCCCACGCCACCAGCGGCGTGTCGGCCGGCGGCACCGCGCACGGGGGCGGCGGCTCGACGCGCGCGAAGGCGACACCGCTGGCGGTCCAACCGTCGCCGCTCAACGCCACCTCGATCCCTTGGGATGCCGCCGCGTCCGACGGCGGCGTCACGGTGAACGCGTACCTCTCGGAGCGCTCGGCGGGGATCGCGGGAACGGACTGCTGCGCCGGGGTGCTCGTCCAGCCCTCGGGGAGGGCCGGCGCCAGGGTCGCCCCGGGAAGGGCGGAGTCGAGTGCCGACACCGTGACCTCCACCTCGAACGGGGTGCCGCCCACGACCGTCGCGGGCACCGCCACCTTCACCGACGCCCCGGACAGGGCCATGTACTCGCGCTTCTTGGAGGCCTGGAAGGACATGGTGTTCCCGTCGCGCTGGAACCGCACGTCCCGACCGGTCTTGGCGTCGATCAGCCGGAAGCGGCCGGTGAACAGCTCGCTCGACACCTTCAGCTCACCGGACTGGCCGGGGTGCAGCGTGATCCTGGTCGGCACGCCTCCGGTCCACTCGGCGTCCACGGTCACGTCGCCGCGGGCGCGGAGCCCCTTGACCGAGCCCTCGGCCCAGAGATCGGGCAGCGCGGGCAGCACGTCGATCGAGCCGCCGTGGCTCTGGAGCAGCATCTCCGCGACCCCGGCGGTGGCGCCGAAGTTGCCGTCGAGCTGGAACGGTGGGTGGGTGTCCCACAAGTTGTCGAGGGTGCTGTTCTTGAGCAGCTCCTCCAGCATCTTGTGGGAGTGGTTGCCGTCCAGGAGGCGGGCCCAGAAGTTGACCTTCCACGCCTTGCTCCAGCCGGTGCCCCCGTCACCACGGGCCATCAGCGACACCTTGGCCGCCTCGACCAGCTCGGGGTCGTCCTTCGGCGTGATCTGGCGGCCGGGGTGCAGGGCGAACAGGTGGGACACGTGCCGGTGGTCGTTGTCCGGGTCGTCCCAGTCGCTCTTCCACTCCTGGAGCTGACCCCAGCTGCCGACCCGCAGGCCGGGGTCGAGCTTGGCGAGGACGTCGCCGGTGGATTTCACGGTCGCCTCGTCCCGCAGCGCCTGCGCGGCCTCGCGGGTGTTGGTGAACAGGTTCCACACGATCTGCTGGGACATCGACGTGCCCGCGGAGAAAGGGCCCTGCTCGGGCGAGAAGCTGGGGCTCACCACCAGCTTGCCGTCGCGCGGGTCGACGACCAGTTCGTCGAGCCAGAAGTCGGTCAGCGACTTCATGACCGGGTACGCGCGCTCACGCAGGAACTTCTCGTCCTTGGTGAACAGGTAGTGCTCGTAGTGGTGCTGGGCCAGCCAGGCGCCCGCCTCGGGGAACCAGAACGCGGTGGCCCAGTCGTGCACGCCGGTGAAGCCGAACGGGTTGGTCTCGTTGTTCACGACCCAGCCGTCGTTGCCGTACATCTCCTCGGCCGTCCTCGTGCCCGGCTCGACCAGGGCCTCCACGAAGTCGAACAGCGGCGCTGTGGTCTCCGAGAGGTTGGTGGTCTCGGCGGGCCAGTAGTTCATCTGCAGGTTGATGTTGGTGTGGTAGTCGGAGCTCCACGGCGGTGACGTGGAGTTGTTCCACACGCCCTGCAGGTTCGCCGGCAGCGCGCCTGTCCGGGACGAGCCGATCAGCAGGTACCGGCCGTACTGGAAGAACAGCGCCTCCAGCGCCTTGCTGTTCGCCGGGGACAGCGTCCCGGAGCGGTAGGCGCGCAGGAGTTCGTCGGTGGGGATGTCGGGCATCTCCTGCCCGATGTCCAGCGACACGCGGTCGAACAGGTCCCGGTGGTCGGACACGTGCGCGTCCCGCAGCGACCGGTAGCTCTTCCGGGCGGCCGAGTCGGTCCGCTTGGTGACCGCTCGGTGCGGGTCCTCCGTGCGGTACGTCGGGTACTGGTCGGAGTAGTCGGTCCCCGCGGCGAGGACCAGCACGACCTCGTCGGCGCCCGACACGGTGACCGAGCCGTCCGGGTTGTCGGTGCGGGTGCCGCCTTCGTTGCGCACCTGCACCTGCGACTCGAACCGCAGGTTGTTGTCGTCGAGGTTGCCCGCGAAGGTGATGCGGCCGTTGCTCGCGGTGCGCACGCCCGACCTGTTGTCCGGCGCGGTGATGGACACCGTGAAGCCGATCTGCCCCGACTTGTCCGCGGTGAACCGGCCGACGATCACGTCGTCGGCCGCCGAGGCGAAGTACTCGCGGGTGAACGTCGTGCCACCCGAGGTGTAGGTGACGCCCGCGGTCGCGTTGGCGATGTCCAGGCCGCGCCGGTAGTCCGTCACGTCCTGCGGCGCATCCGGTTGCGAGATCCGCAGGTCGCCGAAGGTCTGGTAGGCGCCGAAACCGGTCTTGCCCTGGCCCAGCACCGACGCGACCCAGTTCGGGTCCGCCTGGCCTTCGGCGGCGATCCGCTCCTGCACCTGCTTGATCGCGTCCGGCCGCGGCGTGCGCCAGTTGCCGAAGTCGTAGCCGGGCGAGCCGGGACCACCGGTCCACAGGGTCTTCTCGTTGAACTGCAGCTGTTCGTCCTGCACGCCGCCGAACACCGTCGCACCCAGCGCGCCGCTGCCGATGGGCAGCGACTGGGACTCCCAGTGGGTCGCCGGCTCGTCGTACCAGAGCGTGAGCCCCGCCGCCGATCCTGGTCGATCACCATCTTCGTCCGCGCCGCGGTCCGGGGACGAGGTGGCGGTGCCGGACGCGAGCACTGCCAGCGCCGTCGCCACACCCGTCACGGCGGTCGATCGCCGTGACGCTCTTCGTTGAACGCGCATGTTCGTACACCCATGTTTCGCCGTACGACAGGACGCGTCGAAGGTTAGAGATCGGATGTATCGTGCGTCAAGGATCTCGGTGACCTTGCGCTTGTCGTCAACCAGTCGATCAGTTTCGCGTTAGTCGTCGGAGGTGTTCAGGCGGTCTGGAGGGTGTCGCCGCTGCCGTGACCGCCGACCACTGCCGGTTTCCGGTCGGTTCGCGAGGTATGCGCCGGCGAGCCGACCGACCGCCACGACCGGGGTCACGGCGGCGGGTGGCGCTACTCGTGGGAGGTCACCTCATCACGGGGACCGCGCAGCACGAACAGCACCAGGCCGACCGCGCAGCAGGCGATCGCCGACACCATGGCGTTGCGGTCCCTCGCCTCTGCGAGGGCGAACGCCCACCACTGCGTCCGACTGCCGTCACCCGCACCTGATCGGACGCGTGAGCCGAACAGCAGGCAGGCCATGAGGTAGCAGAGGGGCAGTGTCCAGCTGCGCGTTGCTCCGGCCACTGTCGCCGCGACCAGCGCCATGCCCCCCAGGCCCAGGGTGTTGCGCAGTGCGGCCAGGCCGTCGGGCACCGAGGCGCAGGCGATGATCGCCGTGGCCAGGAGCGTGCCGGCCAGGGCCGCCCGTTGTGCGATGGGCGCGCGCGGTGCGACGTGGAACAGCGTGGTCGGTGTGCGACTGTGCAGTCCGATGGCGGAGGCGAGCACCAAGGGCAGCAACTGCCCCAACGGCACGCTGAGCCGGCGGGTGTCGGCCAACGAGGGGAGCGGGACGTGGTCGCCGCCGAACAGCAAGCCCACCAAGGCCGTCGCGCCGCACGTCGCCGCCAGTGCGGGCCAGCGATGGGCGCGCAGCCACAACCACGCGATGGTCACGGCAATGTCGGAGCGGGCGTGTCGCAGTCGCCGTGCGCTGCCACCAGTTCCCGGTACCACTGCCGTTGCCGCTCGACGGGACTGCTGGTCAACCGGTCGAGTCGGGGGGCCTGGTCGGGCGGGACGAGTTGGGCGGCGGACGCGTCCGGCGTCACCCGTTGCGCCAGCCAACCTCTCAGCAACGCGTCCGCTGTCGCGGCGGGATAGGGGCGCGAGCCGTTCCCCGTGGCCGCACAAGGGGGCGGCACGGGGAACAACAGGTCCTGGGCGATCGTGCGCACCATCGCGGGCCCGGTCATGCCGGGACGGACGGCGCCGATCCTCCGTGCGCCGATCGCCCGGACGTCGGTCCCCGGACGCAGGCCGTTCTCCAAGTAGAGCTGTGCCGGCTGACGGAGATCGGCGAAGAGCTCCCGGTACCGGATCACCGCGTCGATCCAGACGTCCACGTCGGCGGCGTGTTCCGGCCACATGCACACCGTTATCCCGTCACGGGTTCCACATGCCTCCGCCGTCGCCGCCCGCGCTTCCGTCAACTGCCCTCCGGTGCTGTGGATCAGGGTCACCGCGGCGACGGCGGTCACCGTCGCCGCGGCGGCGAGCGACAGGCGGCCGAGCAGCCGCGGCGAAGTCAGCACGGCGACAGCGGCCACGGCCAACGCGGTGACCCACAACCACTGTCCGGTCACGGTGGCCGGTATGGGCTGGGAGGCGACGTCGCAGCACTCCCGGTTGACCGTGCTCAGCCGGGAGATCAGGGGATCGGTGCTGGTGGAACCGAATGCCAGACCCAGCCAGACGGTGACCGCGATGACCGGTGCGGCCAGGTAGCGGGGCAGGTGGCGTCCGGCGGCGGCGCCGATCAGCACGGCCGCCACGACGCAGAACGGGCCCAGCAGCACCACCGACCAGTACGGTCCACCGCTGCCCCGGACGTTCACCGCCATCGTCACGAACGTGGCGGTCCACCCGGCGAGGCCGGCCAGCAGCGCACCGGCGCAGTTGAGCAACGACCAGGACATCGGCGAGCGCGGGTAGGTGCGCGTCAGCGACGGCGACGTGGTCCGGCGATCACGCGAGGCGTCCCAGGCCGCGAGCGCCGCCGTCAGCGGGACCAGGAGAACGCCGTGCTGCTGGAGTTGTCCCGACGTCCACCCCCAGTCCACGTACCAGGAACCGCCGCGACTGCCGGCGTAGACGCCCAGCAGCACCATGACGGGCACGGCCACGGGCGCGGTGCCGCGGCGCAGCGCGATCAGCAGCGGGCTCATCGATCGTCTCCTGCCTCGACCAGGGCGTCGTAGGCGGTGTCGATGTGGGCGGCCGTGTGGCCGCGTCCACCCGTGAACTCCTCCACCGTGCCGTCGAAGCGCACGGTGCCCGCGTCGAGCACCACGACGTGCTCCGCCATCGCGGCCACGTCTTCGGTGAGGTGCGTGCTGAGCACGACGGCGCGTTCCCGGCCGAGCGCGGGGACGAGGTCGTGCAGGCCACGGCGTTGGCGCGGGTCGAGCCCCACGGTCGGCTCGTCGAGCAGGAGCACCTCGGGCCGGTTGACGACGGCCTGGGCGATGCCGACCCGGCGGTGCATCCCACCGGACAGCTGCGAGATCCTGCTGTCCCGCCGGCGGCGCAGGTCGACCGCCTCCAGGGCGGAGTCCACCGCCTCGGCCCTGTCCCGCCGGGGGACCAGCCGTTGCCAAGCGGTGAGGGCCAGGAATTCCCCGACCGTCAGGTTGGCCGGGAGGGTGAAAGTCTGCGGGAGGAAACCCACCAGGGTCCGATAACGTTTCCGGTCACGGGCGCTGTCGATCCCGTCGACGCAGACGGAGCCGTGTCGGATCCGTAAAGCGGTCGACAGCAACCCCAGGAGTGTGCTTTTCCCCGCGCCATTGGGTCCGAGCACCGCTGTCACACCGGGTGGGAAATCCAGGTCGACCTCGTGCAACGCGGTCAATCCACCGTAGCGGTGCGATACTCCCCTGACCTGAACAGCGTCGACCACAGTTCTGTCCTTCACCCGACGACGTGCGGTGGCGGCCAACCCTAGCGGAACAGCCGGTGCGGGCACGGTCTTCCGTTCGACCTGGACCGGGAAGAGGCCGGGCGTTATCCGCACATTTCCGGGTCGGCCCGGTGCAGCTCTACGAGTTGTTCGCGCACCGGCCGGACCGTGACGTCGATCCCGATGGCGCCGGTGCCGTTCCAGTTCGTCCTCCAGCCCGCGCGACGGACGGGTCGCCCATGCTTTGACCGCCGACGCACCACTTTCGACACCGTGGCACGTCGTCAGCCCGGGGGGCCGGCTGAGCGTTCGACCGCAGCGCCGGTACGGTCGCGTACCGGGTCAGGTGCTCGGACTGGCCCGCTGGGCGACGCGAAGGTGGAACGGCGCTGAACGTCATCGTCATCGGCGGCGGCCAAGCGGGGCTCGCCGCCGGCTACTACCTGCGTCGCGCCGGGCTCGACTTCACCATCCTCGACGCCCAACCCGAACCGGGCGGCGCGTGGCTGCGCGGTTGGGACTCGCTGCGCCTGTTCTCCCCGGCCCGGCACAGCTCGCTGCCGGGGCGGCCGATGCCGCGCTTCCCGCACGAGGGCTACCCGACCGCCGACCATGTAGTGGACTACCTGGCCGCCTACGAGAAGCGGTACGAACTGCCGGTCGAGCGTTCGGTCCGGGTTCGTTCGGTGCGGCGCGTCGACGGCGGCTACGACGTGGACGGACGGTTCGCCGACGCCGTGATCAGCGCCACCGGCACGTGGTGGCGCCCGTTCATCCCCGCCGCCGCCAGTGGTCTGCACGGCCGCCAACTGCACACCGTCCACTACCGCGACCCACGCGAGTTCGCCGGGCAACGCGTGGTCGTGGTCGGCGGTGGCAACTCCGGCGCGCAGATCGCCGCCGATCTGGCCGACCACGTCGACCTGACCTGGATCACCCGCCGTCCGCCCCGCTACCTGCCCGACGAGATCGACGGCAAGGCCCTGTTCGACATCGCCACCCACCGGCCGGGCGTTGTCGGCGCGCTGGGCGACATCGTCGCCGTCCCACCCGTGCGCGACGCCCGGGACCGGGGGCTGCTCGTCGCCCGACCGCTGGACCGCCGGCTGGTGGCCGACGCCGACGTCGTCATCTGGTGCACCGGCTTCCGCCCCGCCCTCGACCACCTCACACCCCTGCACCTCCGCGACCGCGACGGCCACGTCCGCGCCGAACCCCGCCTCCGCCTGCTCGGCTACGGCGACTGGACCGGCCCCGCCTCGGCCACCCTGATCGGCGTCGGCCCCACCGCCAAGGCGGCAGTCGCGGACCTGGTCCGGACGTGACCGGGCGTCCGCGTGCCGCTGACCGCTGACGGTCAGCGGCACCACGCGTTGAACGTCCGCTCGTCGACGAGCACGCCGTCCACGACCGTTCGGTGGTTCCGCCGCACGCCGCAGAGGTCGACGCCGCACACGGCCGCGCCGGAGGGGTTCGCGCCTTCACGTCCATGCCCCAGACGGTCGCGGGTTTAGGTTCGCGCCGGTGAGGTCGGCGTCGCGGAACGTCACCCCGCTGGGGATCGCGTGGTGATGGTCCGAGCTGTCGAGGTCGGCGCCGCGCAGGTTCGCGTGGGCCAGGTTCGCGCGTGCCAGGCAGATGCCCGTCAGGTCCTTGGTGAACCGGTCGGTGAGCTGCCCCTGTTCGGTCACCGCGATCTGCGCACGGGTGGCCTCCAACGACAACCCGGTGAACATCACGCCGGCCACCGCCGCCAACACCGACGCGACTGCCGTCCATCTTCACGACCGGTCCCTGGGTGATCGCCGTCTCCGGCGACCGGTCGTGCGGTGCGGACGGGCGACCCGAGCGGCGGACCTCCTCGGTGCCACCGGACCTCGCGGGCGGGGTGTGGGATAGCGGCTCACCGCACCAGATCGGCACGGAGGGCGTCGAGACCGGGACCGCGAACGCGCCTCGGCGCCGCCCGGGTGGCCGCCTCCACCGCCCGCCGTTCGCCGGTAGCGCGCCCGGTTCGGCGTGGACCGGCGGCTGGTGCTGCCGGCCTTCGAGACCGGCCCGACCCAGCTGTGGAGCGTCCCGCGCCGCAGGCGGTACGGCCCGCTGCTGGGCGGGATGGCCCTCGACGTCGTGCTGCTCGCCGCCCAGCCGACCGGGCGGCTGCTGATCCACACGGGGGTGTGGTCGGCGGCGGACAGGCACGAAACGGTGTGGTGCTCGATCGAGCCGGTGACGAAGCACGTTGCCGGTTAGGCGAACGGGCGCTCCAGGTCCAGCGAGGACTGGGTGGCACTTCCACCGGACGCGAAGGCCAAGGGGTGCAGGTCGGTCTCGCGTCCCTTCGCGTCCGTGACGACGAAACGCGCGGGGCACCAGCCGAGCGATTCGCCGGAGCCGGCTTCGGCGAGAGTCGCGACGACGGTCGGCTCCTGCTCGTGGCGGTGCATGACGTCCAGGTCCCGGTGCGGTCGGGTCTGCCTCCCCAGCAGGGCGTCGATGCCCCAGCCGCCACCGACCGGACGTCGCACCCGGCCTTCCGGAGCAGGCCTGGGATCTCCGGCACGTCGTCGCCGGTCGCGGCGGTCAGTCCTCTCGCTGTCCCGGAACGGGGGCCTACGAGCCGGTCTCCGTTCCGCGCACGGCCTTTCCTGCTCTCCGGGATGAACGCCGGCCTCGGTGGGGATCTCACGGCCGCGCACCGGCGGCAGCGCGGCGGAGACCGACTAGTGCCGCATCAGGCAACGTTCGCCCTGACCTGACACGCCGCTCGGGTCCTGTTCCGGGCGGTGCGTGTCCGTCAGGCTGGGTGAGTGGCAGATCGGGTACGTGTCCGCGAGATCGATGACGGCGAGGGCAGGCGCCTGCTACGGATCGTCCGCCGGGGTACCGGGTCGGTGGTGACCTGGCGGCGGGCGCAGATGGTGCTGTTGTCCGCGCAGGGCATGCCGGTGGCGAGGATCGCCGATGTGACGTTCACCAGCGCGGACCGGGTCCGGGACGTGATCCACAACTTCAACACCGACGGTTTCGACTCGCTGTATCCGAAGTACAAGGGCGGCCGGCCGAAGACGTTCACGCTGCCCGAGCGCCGCGAGATCAAGAAGATCGCCAAGTCCGGGCCGGTCGAGCACGGCCTGCCGTTCTCGACCTGGAGCCTGGCCAAACTGGCCGACTTCCTGGTCGCCGAGGGGGTGGTCGACGACATCAGCCACGAGGGCCTGCGCATCCTGCTCCGCGAGGAAGGCGTCACCTTTCAACGCGTGAAGACCTGGAAGACCTCCCGCGACCCGGACTACGAGGCGAAGAAGGCACGGGTGGAACACCTGTATGCGATCGCCGACGGCGAGGTCGTCCCCGAGGCGGGCGAACCGGAGGTGGTGTTCTGCCTGGACGAGTTCGGGCCGCTCAACCTCCAGCCCCATCCCGGCCGGCAGTGGACCGAACGCGGCGGCAGGCACAAGGACCCCGACCGCGGGCCCAGACCACGGCGGCGGGCGACCTACACCCGCCCGCACGGGGTCCGGCACCTGTTCGCCGCCTACGACCTGGCCGCGGACAAGCTCTACGGCCACATCAAGAAAACCAAGAACCGGACGAAGTTCCTGGAGTTCTGCCGCTACCTGCGCACGCTGCACCCGCCGACGGTCCGCCTGGCGATCGTGTGCGACAACTACGCCCCGCACCTGACCACCAGGGTCGACCGGCGCGTGGGCGAGTGGGCCGAGGCCAACAACGTCGAGATCGCCTACACCCCGACCAACTCGTCGTGGCTCAACCGCATCGAGGCCCAGTTCACGGCCCTGCGCTACTTCACCCTCGACGGCACCGACCACCCCAGCCACAAAGAGCAGGGCAGCATGATCCGCCGCTACATCATCTGGCGAAACAAACACGCCCAGGACGAACACCTACGCGCAGTCGTCAACAGGGCGAACGTTGCCTGATGCGGCACTAGCGGGTGCGGGCGCTGGTGTCCGCAGGGTCGCCGCCCACCTCGATGACGGCGCAGCGGGGCGGGTAGGTGGGCAGGCGGCTTGACACTGCCGGCACGCCTCCGGACAATCAGGAAAGCGCTTTCCAGCCACAAGGGCCGGGGCGGTCGACCCGGCCGGCGATGAAGGGACCACCGCTCAGTGACCTCGTCCGACACTCCGCGAGGACACGACCTGGGCGAAGGACCCTTTCGTGCCCTGGGTCACCTGTTCCGCCCCCATCGGTGGCGGCTGAGCGGCGCGCTGGCCGTCTTCGTCGTCAAGCACAGCCCGGTCTGGCTGCTCCCGCTGGTGACGGCCACCATCGTCGACACGGTGGTGCAGCGCCTGCCGTTGGCCGGGATGTGGGTGGCGACCGGTGTGATCATGCTGATCCTGGTGGTCAACTACCCGTTGCACCTGTTCTACGTCCGTCTGCTGCACGGGAGCGTGCGGCGGGCGGGGACGGAGCTGCGGTCCGCGTTGTGCACCCGGCTGCAGGAGCTGTCGATCGGCTACCACAACCGGACCAGCGCGGGCGTGCTCCAGGCGAAGGTCGTCCGTGACGTCGAGACGGTCGAGCAGATGGTGCAGCAGACGACCGACACCGGGATGGGCGCGGCCACGGTCCTGATCGGCGGCTTGGCGGTCGTCGGCGTCCGCGCGCCGGAGTTCCTGCCGCTGCTGCTGGTGATCGTGCCGCTGGCGTCCTTGGTGGTGCTGCGCGTGCGATCGTCCCTGCGCGACCGCAACGAGGTGTTCCGCCAGGACGTCGAGCACCTGGCGGCCCGGGTGAACGAGATGACCCGGCTGATCCCGGTCACCCGCGCGCACGGTCTGGAGGGCCACGCCCTGGGCCGGATGGACGACACGCTGCGGAGGGTCCTGGCGTCGGGTTTGCGGCTGGACCTGCTCAACGGCCGGGTGGCCTCGCTGTCGTGGGTCTTCCTCAACATCCTGGGCGTGCTCTTCCTGACCGGCTCGGCCCTGATCGCCTACTACGGCGTCTGGGGCATCACGGCGGGCGACGTCGTCATGCTCAGCGCCTTCCTGACCACGTCCACCACGTCGTTGGCCACCCTGATGGCCCTGGCGCCGGTGATCTCCAAGGGGCTGGAGTCGGTCCGCTCCACGAGCGAGGTGCTGCGCGTCCCCGCTCTGGAGGACAACGAGGGCAAGGCCGAGGTCACCGGGGTCGGCGGGGCCGTGGAGTTCGAGGCCGTGGGTCACGCCTACGACCGGAGCGGCCGGGCGGCGGTGCGGGATTTCACCCTCTCCGTCGCGCCGGGAGAGACGATCGCGCTGGTCGGCCCGTCCGGGGCGGGCAAGTCCACGGTCCTCAACCTGCTCATCGGCTTCATCCGCCCCACGTCCGGCCGGATCCTGCTGGACGGCGTCGACATGGCGGGGCTGGACCTGCGCACCTACCGGCGCTTCATCTCGGTCGTGCCGCAGGAGCCGATCCTGTTCGACGGCACCGTCCGCGAGAACGTCGCCTTCGGCATGCCCGACGCCGACGACGCCGCGATCAGGGCGGCCCTGCGCGACGCCAACGCCCTCGACTTCGTGGACCACCTGCCGGACGGGCTGGAGACGTCGGTCGCCGACCGCGGCACCCACCTGTCCGGCGGCCAACGACAACGCCTGGTCATCGCCCGCGCCCTGCTCCGCAACCCCCGCCTGCTGATCCTGGACGAGGCCACCTCCGCCCTGGACACCCACTCCGAGGCCCAGGTCCAGCAGGCGTTGGCCAGGCTGGTCCGCGGCCGGACAACTTTCGTGGTCGCGCACCGGCTGTCCACCATCCAGGACGCCGACCGCATCGTCGTCATGCAGGACGGCTCGATCCAGGAGATCGGCTCCCACGACGAGCTGCTGCGCGGCGACGGGCCGTACTCCCGGCTGCACGCCGGCCGCCCGGCCTGAACGCTCGTCCGGGCACCGGGCGACCACCCGGACGCGCCGCGGATCGTCACCGCGGACGTTCTGATCGGCGACGTCCCGGCCACTACCCACCGATGGGTGAATGGCCGGGGGTGCCGTTAAGCTGGTGGGCGTGCGGAGATCCGGGCTGGTGGACGACGGGCGCGGATTCGGTCCTCACGACCACGTGTGCTGGCGGTACGACGACGCGGGGGACTTCCGCGACCAAGCCCGCGCATTCCTCTCCGAAGGACTCGCCATGGGGTACTGCGTCCGGTACATCGGCACCGGCGACGTCGACGCCCTGGACGCGGACCTGGACGGGATCGAGGGCATCGAAGAGGCGCGGCGGACCGGTGCCGCGCAGGTCATGTCACTGGACGCCGCCTACCCGGTCGGCACGGTGATCGGGGCCGCCGCGCAGGTCCGGACCTACACCGAGGCCACCGAGGCGGCCTTGGCCGCGGGGTTCGCCGGTCTCCGCGTCGTCGCCGACTGCAGCGCGTTGGTGCGCACGCCCGACCAGTTGGCGGCCTTCGCCCGCTACGAACACGAGATCGACCACTGCATGACCGAACGACCCCTCTCGGCGATGTGCGCCTACTCCGTCGCGGAGGTGGACGACCAGGCGTTCGCGCAGGTCGCCTGCATGCACCCGAACACCAACAGCCCGCTTCCCGGCTTCAGGCTGCACGCCGCCGATGACCGGGTGACCGTCCTGCGGGGCGAGGTGGACCCGACCGACGGCGAGCTGTTCGCCCTGGCCCTGGAACGGGCCGACCTCCGTCCCCGCCGCGGACGGCTGGTGTTCGACGCCACCGACCTGACCTTCGTCGACCACCGCAGCTTGCTGCGCCTGGCACGGCACGCCGCCGACCGCGGTGCGTCCGTGGTGCTGCGCGCGGCCTGGCCCGGCGTGGCCACGCTGGTGGACCTGCTCGACCTGGACAACGTCCTGGTGGAGCGTGCCGCGTGACGATCATGAACGTGCCGCCCCTGGGTGCTTTCGTGCACCCCGCGGTGTTCTACGCCTCCGACGAGGAGTACCTGGAACTGCTCGTGCCCTTCGTCACCGACGGCCTGGAACAGGGTCACCCGGTCGCCGCGGCCGTGCCCGGTCGCCGGCTGGAGCTGCTGCGCGACGCCCTCGGTGGAGCGTCCGACGACGTGCTGCTGCTCGACATGGAGGTCGAGGGCCGCAACCCGGGCCGGATCATCCCCGCCGTGCTGCGCCGGTTCGCCGACAGACACCCCGCGGAGCACGCCCGCATCATCGGCGAGCCGATCTGGGCCGGTCGCAGCGACGTCGAGTACCCCGCCTGCGCGCAGCACGAAGCCCTGATCAACCTCGCCTTCGCCGGGCGCGACGTCACGATCGCCTGCCCGTACGACACCGCCTCGCTCGACGACCACGTGCTGACCGACGCGCTCGCCACCCACCCGTTGGTGTGGGAGACCACCCGCCGCTACGACAGCGACCACTACGCCCCGGACGCCGTCGTGAGCCGCTACAACGAGTCCCTGGACACCGCTCCGGACGCCGTGGTCCTCCAGATCGCCACGACCGGCCTCCGCGAAGCCCGCCGTTTCGCCGTCGAACAGGCACAACACCTCGGCCTCCCCGCCGGGCGGGCGGCCGACCTGGCGCTGATCACCACCGAACTGGTGGGCAACAGCCTCCGGCACACCGGCGGCGACTGCCGGCTGAGCATCTGGCGGGACGGGCTCCACCTGGTCTGCACGGTCCAGGACGGCGGCCACCTGGCCGACCCCCTGGCCGGCCGCCGACCGGCGCCCCCGGACCAGGAAGGCGGGCGCGGCCTGCTGATGATCAACCAGCTGGCCGATCTCGTCCGGACCCACGCCACTCCGCACGGCACGACGATCCACGCCTTCCTGCGCATCACCCGCTGACGCGGTGCCGGTGAGGTGGAACTCCGCTCCCACCAGCGGTGACCCGGGGTTCGACGTGGACCGGTAGGCGGTCGAGGCCGCGCTGGGTGCCCGTGGGCCGTCGGACCGGTGCGCCCGCCGAGGCGATCTCCCGCACGTCGGCGAACGCACCCAGCAAGGCCAGCAGCACGTGCTTGCCCAGGTGGCCGCCGAAGCACGAGTGCGTGCCGCGCCCCAGACCCAGGTGGGGGTTGGGGGACCGGGTGAAGCGCGCCTCGTCCGGATCGGGGAACACCTCCGGGTCGCGGTTGGCGGCGGCGAGCACGGTGATCACGACGTCGCCCCGCCGCAGGCGGTTGCCACGCAGCTCCACGTCGGCCTTGCAGTGCCTGCTGACCACCTGCACGGGACCGACCAGCCGCACCAGCTCCTCCACCGCCCGGCCGTCCAGCGCGGACAGCTCCGCGCCGGTGCGGGCGCCGTGCGCCAGCAACCACTCCACCGCGTTGCCCAGCAGGTTGGCCGTGGTCGAGTAGCCGGCGTCGAACACCGCGCGCAGCGAGTTGCGCAGGACGTGGTCGCGCGCCGGGACCTGCGCGAGCACGCCGTCAGGCCGAGCGTCGGCACGCCACGCGTCGATCATGGTGTTGAGCGTTTCGCGCGCGGCCAGTGACGGGGCGCGCCGGGCGGGGTCCAGACCGGAGTCCATGCCCAGCACCAACGTGCGCGACGCGGTCCGCAGCCGGTCGTGGTCTGCGGGCACGGGGACGCCGTAGAGGTCGCAGACGGCTCGCAGCGCGAGGGGTTCGGCGATGTCGGTGACGAAGTCGACCGGACCGTCCAGCCCGGCCAGCAGCTCGCTCGCGGCGTGGCGCACGCCCTCGGCCCAGCCGGTGATCTCGCGGCGGCGCACGGCGTCGAGGAACAGGTGGCGGATGGCGGTGTGCTCGGGCGGGTCCAGGGTCTGCACGCTCAGCACGGTGTCGGGTATCGGCTTGCCCAGGGCGCGCGGGTCCGAGCCGAAGACGGCGGTGTCCTTGAGCACCCGCGTGCAGTCGTCGTGGCGGGTGAGCACCCAGGCGCCGAGCTGGTCGTGCCGGTGCACGGGGTCTTCCGCGCGCAGTCTGGCGTAGACGGCGTGCGGATCGGCGAGCATGGTTTCCGACAGGGGCGCGAACACGCCGGTCACCTGGTCCTCCTCGTGGTGGTGGTGGGACGCGGCGGGCGCGCCCCACCACGATCACGACTCAGCGGCTGCTAGTGGGGGTAGTCCACGGTGGCCACCTCCTCCCGGTTCGACAGGGTGTCGTCTACGGCGAACCAGCCCACGGCCCAGGCCATCGCCCGCATCGCCTCGCCCAGCGCACCGACGTGCACGTTCGACAGGTCGTCGCAGGGCTGGTGGTAGCACGGGTCGTAGGGCTGTCCCGCGGTGCCGCCGAACACGGCGGCCTCCTCGGGCGTCTTAATGCCCCGCACCCCGCCGAACGCGCCGCCGACGGGGATCCCCGCGCGGGCGAACGGCTCCTGGTCGGAGCGGATGTCACCGAGGTCCGCGGTGCGGAAGGGCAGCCGTTGCAGTCGGTAGCCCTGTGACAGCACGGCTTCCACGGTGCCCGACCCGGGCGGCCCGGCCGGTGCGCCGGTGTCGGGGTGGTCGCTGTCGTCGCCGTCGACCACGAACCGGACGAAGTTCGGCGACGCGATCAGCTCCCAGTTGAGGTAGAGCCGGATCGCGGCCAACTCCCGCGGCGTGCGGGTGGCGACGTAGTGCGTGGAGCCGATGTTGATCAGCTCTTCGGCGCCCCAGAAGGCGAACCGCACCTTGTTCGGCACGCGGTGCTGGTGCGGCGCGAGGCGCGCGGCGGTCTCCAGGAGCGCCGAGACGCTGGTGGCGTTGTCGTTGATCCCCGGGCCGTCCGCGCCGCTGTCGAGGTGGGCTCCCGCCATCACCACGTGGTCGGCGCGTCCGCCGGAGGTCTCGGCGAACACGTTCACCGTGGTGCTGTCGACGGCGTGGCCGCTCAGGCGCAGCACGCCGTGGCCGGACAGGGACTCCGCCACGCGCACGCTGGTGAACGCGACAGGCAGGACCGCGCCCGAGGCCTGCCGCCGGATGATGGCGTCGACGGCCGGCGTGACGTCGTAGACGACCAGTGCCCGCACCCCGGCGGTCTGTGCCGCGACGGTCTTGGCCGCGGTGGTGCAGGCGCCCGAGGGCGCGACGGCGATGGCGGTGCCGGCCGGGTAGTCGGCCGGGGCGCACCCCGCGTCCGCCGCGCGGGCGATCGTGCCGTCGACGTCGGCGGACAGCCCGTACTGGGCCATGAGCACCCGGGCCGCCCCCTGGTCGGTGGTCAGTGATTCGGTGTCGGCGGTGAAGGAGCGGAATGGCACCGATTGCTCGGTGATCCGGTACCCGGCGCGCTCCAGCAGCTGTTTCACGTGCGCGCGTGATTTCTCGAACCCCGGCGTCCCGGCCTCCCGGTTGCCGCCGCTGGTGCGGGCCGCGAGGTCGAAAGCGCGCACCGACGACATCGCGTCACGGGTGCTGACGGAACCGGCCAGTGATCGCGCCAACCAGCTCGTTCCCGGTTCCGCGGCAGCCGGTACGGGAACGGTCAAGGTGAGCAGAACGATGAGCACAATGGTGCGCATGAGTCCCCCGGAAATGACCCCTAATACCTGTGTGGCATTTCGTCGTCATCTCTTCCGGAGGCTACTGCGCCAATAGGGAGAGCGCAACCGGATGGAAATTCCTCATTGTGGGGAATTGATTCCGGGTCGGGGGTAATGGTCTTGCCCGGGGAATCACAGCACCAGGGCGGTGGCGGACAGGCAGGCGAGCGTGGTGAGGAGACCGACCACTCGGGACAGGCGGCCGGAACCGGGTTCCGCCCGCGACTCCTGTCGACCGGTGCCGGCGCCCCGCCACATCGCCACGACCGCGACCACCGCGATGAGCACGCCGGGCACCACGCGGACGCCCCATCCGGCGCGGGCCGCCGACTGGAGCAGGAACGCCGAGCACGCCGCCGCGCTGAACGCCGTGCGCCGCCAAGCCAGGTCGGTGCGCTCGGGTTGCAGACCGGGATCACGCGCATCGCTCATCCGACGACCACCAGGATCCCCGCGGTCACCGTCACGACCAGCACGCCGATGGCCAGCACCAGCATGACCCGGCTGCCCGGCAACGGCTGCCCGGCACGCATCGCCCGCTGGACCGCCCGCCACCGTGGGTAGCTGGTCGCCGCCAACACCGCCGCCAGCGCGATGCACATCAGGCCGAGCAGCAGCGTCGCACCGGGGAACGCGAACGGCGGCAACAACTGCCCGACCGCCACACCGCCCGCGAGCAGCCCCAGCGCCGTCCGGATCCACGCCAGGAAAGTCCGCTCGTTGGCCAGCGTGAACCGGTAATCCG
The DNA here is from genome assembly GCF_052936305.1 of Saccharothrix isguenensis. NCBI lineage: Bacteria > Bacillati > Actinomycetota > Actinomycetes > Pseudonocardiales > Pseudonocardiaceae > Saccharothrix > Saccharothrix isguenensis. The sequence continues at coordinate 4,219,566 of NZ_CP193626.1, read as the reverse complement.
GCTCACGGTCCGGCGACCGCTCCGGCTCGCCGTGCATCGACCCTCCGCGTCGTCCTCCGTCGCACACCCGCCGACCGCCTCGTGGCGGCCCACGCCGGCAGGCTAGCCGCACGCGGGTCACTGCACCGCACGAGCGCCGCAACCGGCCGAATCGGCTCGACCTGGACACCGGGCGACGCTGGACTGCCGCAGCACACCACGAGCCGTGGTGCCGGTATCCCGGGAAGGCAGCCGCAGCGAGGGAGATCCGTTCCACGACCGACGCGGACCTGTCCCCGGACGTGGGCGACACGAGAGGGGTGGGCGCGGTGCGCGCCCACCCCTCCGGGTGTGTCAGGTAGTCGGTCGTGTCAGCTGGTCAGTCGGAAGGTGGCGTCGGAGCGTCCGGTGGCGTCGGTGATCGGGTCGAGCCTCAACTGGTAGGCGTAGTGCCGGATGTACCGGTCGGGGTGGTTGTAGGACTGGAACGACGACCAGGACGACGAAGCGAGCCCGGCGACTTGGCGGAACGTGGCGTCGGCCTTGAACGTCGCGGAGCCGTCGTCGGTGGCGAGCGCGAAGTCGTAGTCGCTGTGCCGCAGGTAGTAGCCGGGGAAGTTGACCGACTGGAACGACACGGTCCCCGACCCCGCCAGACCTGGCACCACGCGGAACTGGGCGTCCTGGGCCGGGCTCACGTTCGGGTCGATGCGCACGTCGAAGTCGGCGTGGCGGACGTACCGGTCCTGGAAGTTGTACGACTGGATGCGGTTGACCTGGGCGCTGGTGCCCCACCTGGCCAGCACGCGGCTCTCCTCGGCCCCGGTCAGGTTGAGGATCGAGCCGTGGCGCTTGCGCGTGGCGCCGAGGCTGTACCCGGTGACGTTCTGGAAGTTGCGGGTGCTGCCGAGGTTGGTCGAGGTGATCGGCATGTACCCCCGCCCGGTGGCGTACTGGTCGAGCCACAGCGCCCACTGGTTGCGGCCGTTGAACTGCATCCACATCGGGCCTTCGACCACGTTGCCGCCGCCCGTGCCGTTGGAGATGCCCATGTGCGACAGGTTGCCGATGGTGGTCCACGAGCCGAGGATCGAGTTGCTGCCCTCGACGGTGATGTGACCGTCGGCGGAGGCGCGGTAGAAGCGGTAGCCGCCCACGCTCGCGGGTGACTCGATGATCTGGGTGTCGATGATGCCCTGGCCCGTGCCCCGGTCGATGTAGAGCACCGGCGAGGTGAACGAGCGGAAGTCACGGGTGCGCACGTAGTAGATCCGGTGCTTCTTGACGCCGTTGAGGGTCGCGTTCGTGGCCCAGTAGACGACGTAGTCGCCCGACGCGGGGTCGTAGATCGCCTCCGGCGCCCAGGCGTTGCCCGCGCCGGAGATCCCGGCCGCCACGTTGAGGAGGCGTGGCGCGGACCAGTTGACCAGGTCGGTGGACTCCCACACGACCAGCGACGTGCTGCCGCGGTTGGCCGCGTCGGACCACGACGTGCCGCTGCCGATGCGCAGGTCGGTGGCGATGATCCAGTACCGGTCGCCCGCGGGGGAGCGGAGCAGCGCGGGGTCGCGCACGCCACGGGTGCCCACGGTGGACAGGAGCACGGGTGCGCCGTTGTTCAGGTCGGTCCAGTTCAGGCCGTCGCGGCTGTGCGCGAGGTAGATCTGCTCACCGTTGGCGTGCTCGCCGGTGAAGTGCGCCATCAGGTAGCCGGTGAACGGTTCCAGCGCCTCGGCCCGCTTGTCGGTCGTCACCGACCAGGTGGTGAAGAGCATGGTCACGGCGGCGAGCAGCGCGGCGAGTCTTGTCGGTGTTCGTGGCATGGGTTCCTCGTGTCACAGCGTCGGGACGATCGGACTGATGGTGCCGTCGGCGTTGAACGTCATGCGGTCGACGGTCACCTCGCGGTTGGTGCCGTTGCCGGCGGGCACCGCGAAGCGGTGGTAGGCGATGTGCCAGGTGTCGCTGTCGGGCGCCTTGACCACGGAGTGGTGGCCGGGGCCCTTGATGCCGAGCTCCAGGCGCTTCTGGAGCACGATGCCGCGCTTGGTCCACGGGCCGAGCGGGGACGTTCCGGTGGCGTAGGCGACGCGGTAGTCCTCGTCGCGGGTGTCGTTCTCCGACCACATGAAGTAGTAGGTGCCGTTGCGCTTGAACACGAACGCCGCCTCGCGGTAGCCGCTCGGGGTGATGGTGCGGACCTTGGCCGGGTCGAAGGAGGTCATGTCGGCGTTGAGCGGGACGACGTGCGCGGCCCCGTTGCCCCAGTACAGGTAGGACTGACCGGTGTCGTCGGTGAACACCATCGGGTCGATGGTCTGCCCCGAGTACGCGCCCGAGCGGATCAGCGGCCTGCCCAGCGCGTCGCGGAACGGACCGGTGGGGGAGTCCGACACCGCGACGCCGAGGTGCTTGCCCGTGTCGCCGGATGCCGCGCCGCCGCTGAAGTACAGGTAGTAGCGGCCGTTCTTGGCCACCACGGCGGGCGCCCAGGCCGAGTTGTCGGCCCAGGAGACGTCGGGGCCGTGGTCCAGGATGACGCCGTGGTCCGTCCAGTTCACCAGGTCGGTGGAGGAGAACGCCTTGTAGTACGGCGAAGACCAGCCCGCGTACCCGTCCGTGGTCGGGTAGAGGTAGTAGCGGCCGTTGAAGTTCGTGATGTGCGGGTCGGCGTACAGGCCTGGGATGACCGGGCCCTTGGTGGTCTTCGGGGTCCACGGCGCGGTGAGCCGGAACGAGCTGTCGGCGCGGAACTGGGCGGTGTCCTGGTAGGGGTCCACCCACAGCTCGAAGTTGCGGTGCCGCAGTCGGTGGCCGGGGCGGTTGACCGGGGCGAGCGACACCGAGCCGGTGACCGATCCGGTGGTGGCGCAGAAGGTGGCGTCCTCGCGGAACTGCGCCGTGCCGGTGTTGGCTTCCAGGCGCACGCGCCAGTCCGAGTGCCGCAGGAACTGCCCGTTGGCCGCCTGGAAGGAGTAGCACGACGGCGAGGCCAAACCTGAGGTGACGGTGACGGTGGCGTCCAGCTTGACCTGCGCCGAACTGGCGGACGTCACGGGGTCCAACAGGCCCAGGTAGTCCCTGTGCCGGAGGTAGCGGCCGGGGAAGTTCACCGACTCCAGCGACCGCGCACCGGTGGGCAGTTCGGCCGCGTTCGCGGGCGTGGCGGACAGCAGGAGCGTGGAGGAGGTGACGAGGCACAACACCGCGGAGGTGGTCGTTCGTCGACGCATGGATCACTCCGATCGTGTTCGGGAGCGGGTGCGGTCGCGCCGAGGCGGTGGGCAGGTCGGTGTGACCGCCGCCACGTCATGTGAACGCTAACAGGCCAGATCGTTCATGTTCAAGATGCGCTGGCGCCATGGTCCTGCGATAGCGGTTGCGCCGATCAGTGCTCCGGCTGTGGGTGCTGTTATCGCTCACACGGCCGGATCTAGCCGGGGATGCGGGCGGCGATCCTCGCCTGGAAGTCCGCGCACGCGGTGATGTCCTCGGCCTCGCAGCCCATCGCGTGCCCCAGCACCGACAGGGAGGCCTGGAGCGCGGCGATCCGCTCGGCCAGCCGGTCGTGGTGCTCGCGGAAGAGGGCGCGTCGGGTCGGACGGTCGGCGGTGGCGGCGAACAGCAGCCGGACCTGGTCGAGGCCCAGCCCGGCGTCCTTGGCGAGCAGGATCATCGCGATCCGCGCCTCGTCCGCCGGTCCGTAGCGCCGCCGGCCGTTCGCGTGGCGTCGCGGTGCGAGCAGCCCCACGTCCTCCCGGTGCCGCAGCACGTGCGTGGCCAGACCGAACCGGTCGGCCGGCTCGCCGATCGACGACTCCTCGCTTGACTTCATGTCGACATGAACTTGCACAGTCGGCGGTGTTGTCGACCACGTCGACCACCGGCAACTGCCGTCGACCACGCGAGGAGGACCAAGTGCCCGACCGCTCCCGAACCGGCTACTTCGACCGGAGGCGCAGCACGTCCTACGACCGGCGGGCCCGTCGCGCGCTCGGCGGCCTGTACCGGCACGTCGCCGCCGACGTCGCCGCGCTCGCGCCACCGGACGCCGTGGTGCTCGACATCGGCACAGGGCCGGGGCAACTGCTGCGCGAGATCGCGGCCCGTCGCACGGACGTGGTGCTCGGCGGTGTCGACCTGTCCGCCGACATGGTCGACATCGCCGAGGCCGCCGCCGGGGACGTGTCGTCACGGATCACGTTCCAGGTCGCGGACGTGGCCGCCCTGCCCCACCTCGACGACAGCGTCGACCTGGTCGTCTCGACGTTGAGCATGCACGAGTGGCCGGACCGGCGGCGGGCGGTCGCCGAGCTGGGGCGGGTGCTGCGGAGGGTCTCACCGCGCGGCTCACGGCTTGCGGAACTGCTCCACCAGCGCCACGTAACCGCCGGCGCCGTGGCCTGCGGTCGCGGCTCGCTCGGCCAGTGCCTTGACGAGCTTCGGCAGTTCGGCGTTGATCCCGAGCGACTCGCTCTCCTCGACCACGTGCGCCATCGCCGCCAGGTGGGTGTCGATGGTGCCGTCGTCGGCCGGGTAGGTGCCGCCGCTGTCGGCCTGCTGCGCGTAGCCGGGCAGCCAGCCGGCCACCGTGTCGATCGCAGTCCGGGCGATGGGGAGGTACGCCGTGGCGGACACGCCGGCCGTGCCGAGGATCGCGGCGCCGTTGAGGAAACCGTTCAGCATGCCCCACATGAGGATGAGCGTGGCCATCTCGTGCGTGGCCGACAGCCCGGGGTCGTCACCGAGGTGGAGGCCCGTGCCGAGCTTGCCCAGCGTCGACTCGTGGGCGTCGTACAGCGGTCGTGGCCCGCTGTAGGCGAGCACGGCCTCGGCCGTGCCGACGGCCTCGGGGACGGCCATGATCCCGCCGTCGAGGTAGCCGCCGCCGCGACGTGCCACCTCCTCGGCGAGCCTCCGGGCACGAGTGGGCGTGCCCGAGGTCAGGTTCACCACGACCCGGCCGTCGAGCGGTCCGTCGAGGACGTCCGCCACGGCGTCGTAGTCCGACACGCAGACCACCACGAGCGGGGCGGCCGCGATCGCCGCCGCCGGAGACCCGGCGAGCGTCGCGCCCCGGGCCACGAGGTCGTCGGCCTTGGCCGCCGTGCGGTTCCACACGGTCGTCGGGTGTCCCGCGCGCAGGAACGCGCCGGCGAGGGCGCCGCCCATCAGCCCGAGACCCAGAACCGTGACGGGTGTGCCGGTGTGCACCATGTGCTCCTCCTCTGATCGGTGGCACAATCGTCAACGTTCACACCGGTATGAAGGTCAAGGGGAATTCGCGTGCTGATCGGGGAGCTCAGTCGACGGGCCGGCGTGAACGCGCACCAACTGCGGTACTACGAGGCGCAGGGCCTGCTGGTGTCCGACCGTCGCGGCAACGGCTACCGCGAGTACGGTGACGACGCCGTGCTGGTGGTGACCCAGATCAGGAAACTGCTCGACGCCGGGCTGTCGACCCAGGAGATCGGGTACCTCCGACCGTGCGTCACCGGCGAGGCCCCCGACCTCAAGCCCTGCCCGGAGACCCTGGACCTGCTGCGGGCCCGCATCACCGGGCTGGACGAGCAGATCGACACGCTCATCCGGTCCCGCCGGACACTGCGGGAGTACCTGGCGGCCACGGAACGGCGGCTGGCCGGCTGACCACGCCCGAAGCGCGAGGGGTTCCCTGAGGACGCGGTCGACCTCCCGCGCACGTCCCGTTCCTGTCCTGCCATCGGCCCACCCACGACGACACGTTCGTCCGGATCGTCGACTGGCTGCGTCCAGGACCTCAAGGCGCGTAACCGGGTCAGCGCATCGTCGCCCTCCACTGTGGACTTGCTCCACTGTGGACGCCGTGCGCTCGCGAGCACCTCATGGCACGCATCGAACGCACCACGCGGCCCCGGGTCCAAGGCGTCGGCGCAGCGGTCGGCTTCGGTGCGCGGGTCTCGTGCTCTCCCCGCTCGGCGCGGGGCGGTCGGTTCCCTCCAGGTGACCGGCACGGCGTTCGGGTGAACCCGGGGCGGACAACTGCAAGACAATCGCCAGGTTCATGTCGCCCGCCCGGTGCGATGCTGGGACGTGTACTTCGAGCACCCATCCCGTGTGCCGGCGCCTGGCCGGCCTGATGAGCGTGGGGGTCGGCGGTGAGCACGGGCAACGACACCGTCGTCCTGGTGATGGACGACCGCGGCTCGCCGCCACGCGGTGAGGTCGAGCTGTGGCTGCGCGACCGCATGGACGACTGGCGCGGCCACGAGGCCCTGCTGGTCGGGGTGGTCGTCGGCGAGCTGCTGGACAACGCCTGGCGCTACGGCGAGCCGCCGTACGTCCTGGAACTCGTGCTGGACCGGTGGATCGAAACGCTCACCATCCGGGTCCGCAACCGCGCGCCCGCACAGAACCAGAGCGCGGGATGGCCCCTCGGCGCCGGGCTGCTGGTGGTCGAAGCCCTGACCGAGCAGTGGGGCGTCGTGTCGCTGGCCGAGCACACGACCGTTTGGGCCAAGGTGTGGTTCGAAGACTGACCGCGCGTCGTGGCGGGAGTGGGGCGCGGCGGGGCGGTCAGTGGACGCCGCCCATGAGTTTGCGGATGTGCGGAACGGAGATGGCGAGCAGCACGCCGAACGCCACCGCCGCACCGCCCACGAAGGTGAAGTACGTGCCCTCGTCGTCCACGCTGTAGTACTTGGCCAGCGACCCGGCGGTGGCGGTGCCGAGGGCGATGGACAGGAAGTTCAACGCCACCATCTGCGTGCGGAACGCCGCGGGCGCGAGCTTGGTGGACAGCGACAGCCCGACCGGTGACAGCAGCAGCTCCGCGACGCTGAACACCAGCAGGATGACGATGAGCATCGCCAGCGGTGTCGTGTTGCCGGTACCGCCGGCCATCGGCAGGAACAGCAGGAACGCCAAGCCCATCAGCACCGTGCCGAGCGCGAACTTGGCCGGTGAGGACGGCTGCCGCGGCCCGAGCCTGGTCCACAGCGCCGCGAACACCCCGGCGAGCAGGATGATGAAGACCGGGTTGATCGACATCACCCACGACACCGGCATCTCCCAGCCGAAGAACGTGCGGTCCAGCCGCTGGTCCGCGTAGATCGCCACGACGGTGAACTGCTGCTGGAACAACGCGAAGAACACGAAGCTGGCGAGGAACATCGGGATGAAGCTGAACACCCGCCTGCGCTCCACCCGGGTGATCCTCCCGCTGGACAGGATGACCGCGAAGTAGGCGACCGCGGCCCCCAGGATGACCACGACCGTCACGTTGGCGAGGTTGGCGGGCGTGATCACCCCCGTCGCGACCAGCCCGATCACGGCGGCGACCACCGCGACGGCAACCGCGCCGACCAGCACCCTGCGGCCGGCGGGCAGCGGGTTCGGCACGACGTTCACCGCGTCGGGGAGCTTCCGCCGGCCGAGCGAGTACTGGACGAGACCGGCGGCCATGCCGACGGCGGCCAGCCCGAAGCCGTAGTGGAAGCCCAGCTCTTGCTGGGCGAGGCCGGTGAGCAGCGGCCCGGTGAACGCGCCGAGGTTCACGCCGAGGTAGAACAGGGAGAACCCGGCGTCGCGCCGCTCGTCGCCCTGCGCGTACAGGGAACCGACGATGGCGGTGGCGTTGGCCTTGAGCCCGCCGCTGCCCAACGCGACCGCGCCCAACCCGACCCCGACCCCGGCGAACCCCGGCAGCAGGGCCAGGGCGAGGTGGCCGAACATGATCAGGACCGCGCTGCCGAACAGCACCCGCTCGGAACCGACGAGGCGGTCCGCCACCCAGGCGCCGACGATCGTCGACAGGTACACCACCCCGCCGTACGCGCCGACGATGCTCGTCGCCGTGGCCTCCGACAGCCCGAGCCCGCCCTCGACCGCGGAGTAGTACAGGTAGATGGTCAGGATGCCCTGCATCCCGTAGAACGAGAACCGCTCCCACATCTCCACGCCGAACAGGTGGGCGAGACTTCGAGGGTGTCCGAAGAACCGCTTGTCCTCGGTCTGCGGTGGGACCGCGCTCATCGATGGAGCCTCCTTCGCCACGGTCGGCGTCCTGGGGCCGTGGGTACCCGCACGGCCACCGTGCCACTCAATCCCTGGAGCCGCTCAACCCTTGGGGCCGCTCAAGCCTTGGGGATCAGCCCGTCGCGCGGCACGCCCAGCCGAACGGTGTCCGCCTCGACCCGGTCCACCTGATCGGCGTCCGCGTACAGGTCGGTGGCGAAGAAGCCCTTGGCGTCGATCTTGACGTAGCCCGTGCGCAGGAGCCGTTCGGCGAGCTGGGCGGGCACGTCGGGTTCCGATCCGACGAACGTGTCCCTGACCATCTCACCGACCCCTCGCGGACCTCGTCGGCCCTCGGTGGTGACCGCCTCGGGATCGCCGAACTTGACCGCTGCGACCGTGCCGACCTGCTCGCCGCCGCTGTCGAGCACCGCCATGCCGACCTGGACGTCGGTGAGCGGGCCGGGGTCCAGGATGTGCGTCGTCATGCGTCGCCAACCTTCCATCGTCGTCGACTCGGTGCCCGTGCAGCCGTACCCGGTGATCGGCTGGGCAAACGACCCGACCGCGCGCCGTGGGCCGGGTCGTCGTCGGTGATCGGGCCGGCGGGCCGTTCCGCAAGGTGAACGCAAGGTTTCGGACCAGGTCAGCGGGAACCCGCTCGGGGAGACCAGCACCTTCCGGGAGGCCCGATGTCACCTGCGGCGAACGAGCACGGCGATCCCCACCGGCCGGGTCGGCAGACCCGCCCCGTCCGGTGGCGAGGTCCGAGCGGAGGTGCGACGGCGTGCGGGTCGTCCGCCCGACGCGGTCACGAGGACCGCGGGCGCCGGAAGCACACGGCCCGGTGACCAAGGGGACGAAGCGCGTCGCGCCGCTGACCGTCCCGGTCGAGCGGTTCGCCCTGCGCGCGGTGGCGCTGCTGGTCCTCATGGCCGCGGCCGGTGTGGGCTTCGCCCTGCTCGTGGTGTCCGTCCGGCTCCGCTGGGCGCCGCTGCGGGACCTGGACCGCGCCGTCGCCGACGCGCTGACCGGGCTCGTGGCGGGCGACGAGGTGCTGACCGAGGTGCTGCACGGCGTCACCACGCTGGGCGGCATGGCCACGTTGCTGTGGCTGACCTGTGTCGGTGTCGGGTGGCTGCTCGTGCGGCGCCAGCTCTGGGTGGCCATCTACGTGGCCGTCACCGCGTTCGGTGCGGCGGTGCTCGGCGTGGTGGTCGAGCAGCTCGTCGTCCGGCTGCGGCCGATCGTCGAGCTGCCGGTGTCGCTCGCACCCGGTCCGAGCTTCCCCAGTGGTCACGCGCTCGGCTCGATCGTCACCTACGGCGTGCTGGTCCTGGTGTTCCTGCCGGTGGTCCGCCGTTCGGCGCGCTGGGCGCCGGCCGGGGCCGCCGCGCTCGTCGTGGTGGTGATCGGCGTGACGAGGATCGTGCTGGGCGTGCACCTCCCGACCGACGTGCTGGGCGGCTGGCTGCTCGGCGCCGTGTGGCTGGTGCTGACCGCCGCGGTGTTCCGGCGCTGGCGGGCCGAGGTCGGCGTGCCGGAGGTGCCCCTGTCCGAGGGAGTGGCTCCGGAGGCGGCTCCGGACATCCGGCCCGCACCGCGCTCGGGGACCGTGCTCCCGCGTCGCGGCGTCGCGGAACTGGTCGTCGGCTGGGGAGTGCTGGCGGGTGTGCTCTACGGCGCAGGACGGCTCGTGGTGGGCGATTGGTCCGCGGCGGCGTGGGACGCGGCGGTCGTCCAGTGGTTCACCGAACGGCGTTCGCCGGGGCTCGACGTGGTCCTGGTGCCGCTGGGCCAACTGGGTGGCACCGCTTGGGTCGTCGGTGCCGCCTTCGTGGTCGGCCCGCTGGCGCTGGCGCTCAGCCGCAGTTGGTCGCCGGTCCTCTTCCTGGCGTCGACCCTGGTGGGCGGGATCAGCCTGGTCCTGCTGACCACGGTGTCGGTTGCGCGGCCGGGGCCCGACGTGCCGCTGGTGGCCTCGGACCGGTCCCCGGGCTCCGGCTTCCCGTCCGGCCACGTCGCGGCGGCCGTGGCGCTCTACGGCGCCACGGCGCTGCTCGTCTTCTCCGCGACGTCCCGGTGGTGGCGGTGGTTCTTCGTGGCCGTGGCGGTCGTCGTGTCCGGCCTGGTGGCGGTCCAGCGGCTCTACACCGGCGCGCAGTACCCGACAGACGTGCTGGGTGGAGTGCTCCTGGCCGTGATGTGGACGGCGCTGGTGTGGTGGGTCGTCCGCCCTGACCACGCCATGCGAGCGGTGCCGCGACGGGCGCAGGAGGAACCTCCACCGTGATCACCGGCACCGGCACCGGCGCGGCTTGCGATTGCCTGACGACCCGGTGTCGGTGTTCGGCCGGGTGGCCGGTGGGTAGCCGCTGGGTGCGGATCGGCTGCGAACACGCGTTCCGCGAGCGCACACCAGCGGACGACGAAGGAGGACGGATGACCTCTCGGATGCCCGATCAACCACCGCCTTCCCGGCGGCGCGAGGAACTCGACCCCATGCCGATCGCCGCGCAGGGGAACCAGCCCGTGATGCCCCCTTACGGTTCGGCGCCGATCGCCGGGTTGGCGCCGGTCGACGGCGCCCGCGAACCCGCCTCGGCCGGGATGGCGAGCGGCGTGGCGTTCGTGGCGGGGGTGTGGTTGGCCCTGGCGCCGTTCGCCTTGGGCTACGCGCCCGCGAGCGAGGGGTTCGAGGGCTACTGGCACGACATCGTCGTGGGCGGCACGATCGCGCTGCTGGCGTTGGTGCGGTCGTTGGCGCCGCGCCACCTGCCGTGGCTGAGCCTGGTCAACGTGGTGCTCGGTGTGTGGCTGATCTTCGCGCCGGTCGTGCTGGGCTACGAGCCGTGGCCGGGTTCCACGACGGCGGCGGTGAACGCCATCGTCGTCGGCGGCGTGGTGATCGCCATGGCACTGCTCAGCGCCTTCGCGACCTACCGCAGCCGCGGCAGGACCGGATCCGGCGAAGGGGAGGTCTGATGGTGGGCCGACGATCCGATGACCGCGCCACGCGCGGGCGCCGGTCGGCGGAACGGACGCGGGCCGACCACACGCCACTGGGCGCGAGCGCGGCGAGCGCGGCGACGCTCCTCGCCGGCGTCTGGCTGCTGCTCGCGCCGTCGGTGCTGGACTACCCCGACGGGAGTGCCGCGCGCGGCCACGACATCGTGATCGGCGCCGCCGTCGCGGTGCTCGCGGTGGTGCGGATCGTGGCGCCGCGCGACGTCCCGTGGCTGAGCATCGTCACCATCCTGCACGCCCAGCGACGCGCGCACCGGTAGGTCCCGGAGCGGAGGCCGGTGAACCGTCGAGGCGCGCCGAGCGGCGTGGCCGAGCGATGCGCCGGGAGGTCAGCGGTCGGTCGGCGGTGCGAGGCCGTGGCGGAGCGGGTCGCGGTCCCGCGCCGGGGACTCCTCGCCGAGCGACTCCTCGTCGAGGTCGATCAACGCCAGCCCGGTCCCCGTGTCGTACCGGCGGCTGAGACCGCTCGGCAATTCCGTCAGCACGACCTCCAGCTTGGGCCGCACGAGTGCCCGCTTGAGGTGGCCACCGCGCGTGCTGCCGTCACGCAGGCCGAGCACGGCGTGGGCGTGCACCTGCCAGTCGTCGTCTTCGGTGCGCACGATGTCTCCGATCAGTGAGAGCACTTCCGCCTGCTCCTCGACCGGGATGTCGAGGTACTGCCGCGACTCCACGTCGAAGAACGCCAGGGTGCACTCGCTGAACCCCCCGATCGCGGTGAACGACGCGGCCTGGAGGCGACTCTCCCGGGCGAAGGCCAGCAACTCCTCCATCGCGGAGTCGCCGGAGTCCAGCACGACGGCGTAGTTGCGGCTCGCGTTCGTGTTCAACATCCTGAATCGAGCCATGTCGGCCACCGGTCCCTTTCGGACGCGCACGGGTGTGTCGGCGTCATCCTCCACCTGGCGGGCGTTGATCGCTTGGCTCACGGCCGGTTGTGGGTGTTGTTGCCCCATGCAACAGTTGCGGCACGCAGATCAACCGACGTGTGAGGGAGGCCCGTGGTGGAACAAGAAGCGCAGGTGCGGACGCTCGACTACCTCACCGTCACGGTCCAGTCGGCCGAAGTCGGCGATCCCACCGTGATCGAGGTCAGCGGGGAGATCGACATGCTGACGGCGCCGGTGCTCCAGCAGGCGATCGACGAGCAGAACGCGGCGAGGTCGTTGCTCGTGGACCTGTCCGGTGTGTCGTACCTCGGCGCGTCCGGACTGGCCGTGCTGGGGCGGGGCATCGCCCGCGCCGGACGGACCCGCCGTGACTTCAGGGTGATCTCACGCGACGGAGCTGTGCGCCGATCGCTGCAACTGCTGAAGGTGGCCTAGGGCCACCGGGCCGGGCTCGCGTTCGGCGTCGCGCGGCCGCCGCGGCCAGTGCGTCGAGGAGGACGGATGAAGTCGTCGTGGTGGTCCACCCGGTCCTCGGACGAGAGCGCGGGGCTGCCGCCGGACGAGCCCTCACCCGGTGGCGCGCCACCGGGCCGCGGTCTGCGCGCGGGGCTGGCGATGATGGCCCTGTTCGTCGTCGCGGAACTGGTCCTCGTGCTGGCGGCGGCGTTGGTGCTGGTGCCGTTCGCCATCGCCGATCCGGCGTTGCTGGAGGGCGACCGGCTGCCACCGTGGCCGCTGCTGACGCTGCTGGTGGTGCCGACGTCGTTGGCGGCGCTCGCCGCGGTGGGCGGCACGGCGTTGCTGGGCGGCGGGCCCAAAGCCGGGCGCGTGCGGCGCGAGCTGGCGTTCCGCTGGAACCGCCGTGTGATCGGGCTGGGTCTGGCGTACGGGTTCGGCGGCCTGTTCCTCACGATTCCGGCAGCGGCGCTGTGGGCGGGCTGGGTGGGCGGTGACGACGCCACGTCGGCGGTGGGCGACGCGTTCGCCGGGCGGCAGCTGGGCCTGGTCCCGGCGGTGGCGGCCTTCCTCATCGTGTGGCTGGTCGCGCCCTTGGGCGAGGAACTGATCTTCCGGGGTGTGCTGTGGCGCGCGCTGGAGCACTGGCGGTGGAACCGCTGGGTCATCCTCGCGGTGACCACCGTGGTGTTCTCGGTGGCCCACCTGGAGCTGCTGCGCATGCCGCTGTTGCTGGTGCTGTCGATTCCGATCGGCCTCGCCAGGGTGTTCACCGGCAACCTGCTCACGTGCGTGGTGGCCCACCAGGTGAACAACTTCCTGCCTGCGGTCGCCCTCCTGTTGGCGACCACCGGGGTGCTGTGACCCGAGCTTCGCGGCGGCCCGCGCCTGACGGTTCGCCCACGGAACCGCGATAGCGCGCCCGCCCGGGTTTTCCGCTCGTCCTCGCGGGAATGCCGGGGCTCTGGGACGGGAGGTGATCGGACAGTGGGCGCCACAGCAGACCACGGCGACGAACAACGCCTGGCGGACGTCGAACGGGAACTCACCGCGGCCGATCCCGGACTGGCCGAGGCGCTGAGCACGATGTCCACACCGCGATGACGCCCGGCCCGGTCGTGGGAGGCTCTGGCCGTCCTCCGGCTGGTGCTGCTGCCGCTCGGGTGGTTGGCGGGTAGCTCGGCCGTGGTGTTGCTGGCCGCAGGCTCCTCGCTCGTGGGCGTGGCCATGGTGAAGCGCTCCGGATCCGGGTCGACGTCTGCGCGGGAGGAGTCGGTGGTGATGGCCGGCGGGCCATTGGTCGTGGGTGTCGACGGCACGGAGGCGTCCGGGCGGGCCGCCCTCTGGGCCGGGCGGCGGGCAGTGGTGTTCGGCCGGTCACTGGTGCTGGTGTACGGCATGGGCCGGCCGGTGTACGGGCACGCGTACCTGAACCTCCAGGTGGACGTCGCCGGTGAGGAGTCCGTGCGGCGCTGGGCCCAGGACATGCTCCACGCGGTGGCCGAGCGGTGTCGCGCGGCCGGTGCGGACGTGCGGACGGAGATCACCGCGGGCGAGCCCGCGGACGCCGTGGTCCTCGGCGCCGACGAGGCGGCCTTCGTCGTCGTGGGCCACTCCGATCGAGGTGGGGTGGCACGGCTGCTGCTGGGCTCGACCGCGATCCGGCTGACCCGCCCGTGCCCGTGTCCGGTCGTGGTCGTGCGGGACGAGGCGGTCGTCCCGGAGCACGGGGTGGCGGGCCCGGTGGTGGTCGGTGTGGACGGTTCGCCGGTCAGCGGTGCCGCGGTCCGGTTCGCGGTCGACTTCGCGTCGCGGCACGGCGCCGAGGTCCTGGTCGTGCGGGCGGACGACCGGGTGGACGCCGGTGCGGAGGTCGTCGAGACGGCCACCGACGCCGGACTCGGAGCTGTGGTGGACGCGGAACTCGCGGACTGCGCGCGGCGCTACCCCGGCGTCCGCACCACGGTGCACACCAGCAGCGGCGCGCCCGCCGAAGTCCTGCTCGCCGCCGGGGACACCGCCGGGCTGCTGGTGGTCGGCAGTCACGGCAGGGGAGCCCCGAGCAGCGCCCTGCTCGGCTCGGTCAGCCGGGAGGTCGTCCACCACGCGCCGTGCCCCGTCGCGGTGTTGCCCCCGGAGACCGCGAACTCCCGACGATGACGACGTGCGGGAGGTGCCCGTGGTGCCGGATCCGCTGGTCGCGACCGGGTGGACGTGTCGGCCCACCGCCTCCCTGCGCCCGACCTGGAAGGCGACGGCACGCTCACGTGGTCCGCGACCACGCGGGGTGGGGTGAGGAGCACGGCGGCCCTGACGTGCGTCCGGGGCCCGCTTGGGTGAACAGGCCCCGGACCCCGCAGGCCGGCCGGCACCGCGGCCTCATCGCTTGCCGGGCACCAGCTCCTGCGCCTTCGTCTTGATGCCCTGCGCCATCAGGTGCCAGGCCTCCGGGTCACCCTTGAGCACCGCCTCCGTGACCGACTTGATCTGGTCGAACGTCGCGTGCGGCGGGATCGGCGGCACCTCGGGATCGCACCGGACGTCCAGCACGGTCGGCGCGTTCGTGCCCAAGGCGTGGTCCCACGCCGCCCCGAGCTGGTCGGGGGAGTCCACCGAGACGGCGTCCAGCCCCAGCGACCGGGCGAAGGTTGCGTAGTCCACGTCGGGCAGGCTCTGCGACTCCTCGAACTTCGGCGCGCCACCCATCGCCCGCAGCTCCCACGTGACCTGGTTGAGGTCGTTGTTGTGCCGCACGCACACCACCAGGCGCTGATCGGACCACAGGCCCCGGTAGCGGGCGATGGTGATCAGCTCGGCCAAGCCGTTCATCTGCATGGCGCCGTCGCCGACCAGCGCGACCACCGGCCGGTCCGGGTGGGCGAACTTGGCCCCGATCGCGTACGGCACGCCCGGCCCCATCGTGGCCAACGTGCCCGACAGCGACCCGCGCATGGTCCCGCGCATCCGCAGGTGCCGGGCGTACCAGTTGGCGGCCGACCCGGAGTCGGCGGTGAAGATGGTGTCGTCCGGCGCCCTGCTGGACAGCTCGGACACGATCCGCATCGGGTTCACCGGTGTGGCGTCCAGCGCGGCCTGCTGGTCCATGGTGCTCCACCAGCTGCCGACGTTCTCCTCGATCGTGTCGCGCCACGACCGGTCGGCCTTGCGCTCCAGCAGCGGGAGCAGCGCGCGCAAGGTCGACTTGGCGTCACCGACGAGGTTCACCTCGGTCGGGTAGCGCATCCCGATGAACTTGCCGTCGATGTCGATCTGCACCGCGCGCGCCTGCCCGAACGGCGGCATGAACTGCGTGTAGGGGAAGTTCGACCCGACGATCAGCAGCGTGTCGCAGTCGCGCATCAGCTCGTAGCTCGGACGGGTGCCCAGCAACCCGATCGCGCCGGTGACGAACGGCAGCTCGTCGGACAGCACGTCCTTGCCGAGCAGCGCCTTGGCCACCCCGGCGCCGGTCAGGTCCGCCACCTGGACCACTTCCTCGGCCGCCGACCGTGCGCCCTGCCCGATGAGGATCGCCACCTTTTCGCCCGAGTTGAGGACGTCGGCGGCGCGGACGATGTCGTCCTGGGCCGGCGTCATCACGGAGTGCGCGTGGCTGGGCGGGCTGGACGGCACGTGCTTGAACTCGTGCTGCGGCGGCGTGTACTCCTCCTCCTGGAGGTCGCTGGGGATGATGATCGCGGTGGGGGCGCGTTCGGTCTCGGCGATGCGGATCGCCCGGTCCAGCGCGTTGGGCAGCTGCTCGGCGACGTTGACCTCGACCAGGTACGCGCTCGCCACGTCCTTGAACAGCGACTGGAGGTCCACCTCCTGCTGGTAGCTGCCGCCCATGGCGCTGCGCGCGGTTTGGCCCACGATCGCCACGACCGGGACGTGGTCGAGCTTGGCGTCGTAGAGCCCGTTGAGCAGGTGGATGGCGCCGGGGCCCGACGTCGCCATGCAGACCCCGACCTTGCCGCTGAACTTGGCGTAGCCGACCGCCTGGAGGGCCGACATCTCCTCATGCCGGGATTGGACGAACCTCGGGACGTTGTCCGCCTTGCCGAAAGCGGCGACCAAGCCGTTGATCCCGTCGCCGGGATAGGCGAACACGTGGTCGACCCGCCAGTCGCGCAGTCTCGCGAGCACGTAGTCGCCGACCGTCTCGGACATTGCCGTTCCTCCTCAACACCGTCGTCCTTGGCCACCCGGCGACTACCCGGGCCGGGTCGCGGTACACGCCTCCAGCCGATCGGAAGCCGATCGGAAGGCGGCGGGCGCGCCGGGCCGTCCGAGGTCACCGGGCGTCGTCTCCTGTGCGGGCCGACCTGTGGAAAGGGGTCCACTGCCCCTCCGGTCCAGCCGCACGGTGATGCGGACGTCATCCGTCCGCACCGGCCGTGCGCACCGTCATGAACGCCGCCTCCGCCGTGCCCTGCGAGCGATCAGCGGCGCTGTTCCCACGACGCCGACCGCGCCCGCCGGACCACGGACACGACCACGCCACCGGCTTCCCCGCCTGTGCAGGTCACCGTCGAGAGCAGCGCACAAGCCGCCGGAGGTCACGTGTCGCCCTTCGGTTCACGAACACCGCGTCACAACCCGGCACGCTGCAGGGCGCACCGGGGGTCTCCTCGTGACCTCCGGCGCGCGACACCCGGTGTCACGGGGACGTCGGTCCGTCGCGGCCGGTGAGGTCCTTGCCTTCTGCACCGCCTGGTGTGCCATGGAGCCGGCGATCATCGACTCGTTCGGCTCGACGGTGGAGCCGGCACCCGGTTCGGAGCCGGCCTCACCGGTCAGCTTGTGCCGCATCACGCCGGCCTTGGATGCCGGTCGGGCGGTTCAGACGAGCGGCACCTCGGCCCAGACCGTCTTACCGTCAGCGCCGGACCGGTGTCCCCAGTTGACGGAGAGCCGGTTGACCATCAGCAGGCCGCGGCCGTTCGCGAGGGTGTCGAACCTGCCCAGGACCGGTAGTCGGCTCGGGCTGCCGTCGTCGACCTCGACCCGCACCAGGTCGCGGTCGGGCAGTCGGCACAGCCGCAACCGCCTGGGCGCGGCGGCGTGCCGGTAGGAGTTGGCCACCAGTTGCGCGACCACCACCTGGAGGTTGACCAGTGGGTCGCCGTCGACGCCCGCCACCGCGTCGGCCACCAGTTCGAGCAGGTGCGCCGCGGGAAGTCGGTTGTGGGGAAGGACGAGATCGACGCTGTTCCGCGGAAAATCGACAGTGCTCATCGGCCCGCCCTTCGCTACTGGGTTCGAGGCACACGACAACAGCGCATTCATACCCGATGTGCCGGCTGGTCAAACGCATAACGCGGCCGTTTTGTCCGTCGAATAATCGTCAGGAAGTCGTCAGGTCCTTTGCGGCACAACGCAGGAAGAATGGACAGCCATTCCGCTCGCGGCACCACCTGGGAACCTTGCGATTACCTGACGACGGCATCCGGTCGGGTCCGCGCCCGATGGTCCGGGTAGCCGGACGGGGTGAACAGGATTGGCACCCTGGGAGTCGCCGGCGCGGTGGTGGCGGCGGTGCTGGCATCGTGCGGTGAGCCGCGGCCGGAGGACGACCAGTCCGGCACGGACGCACGGGTCGGCGGCGTCGTGCTGCGCGACGTGGTCGTGGAGGCGCCTGGCGACGGCTCCTACCAGCGCGGTGACGACGCGGTGGTGCGCTTGGCGATGGTGGGCGATTCCGAACGGCCCGACGCGTTGCTGGGCGTGCGGACGCAGAGCGCGGACCAGGTGGAACTGCGCACGGGCGAGGACTGCGACGGCACGAGCAAGACCGTGCCGCGCATTCCCGTGCCGACCGGGGAGGTCGTCGACGAGTCGAACGGCGTGGAGCCGGCCTACCACCTGCGTGTCGTGGACTTCTCCGACGAGGTGGTGGCGGGCGCGACCGTCCCGCTGACGTTCATCTTCGAGAACGCCGGGGAGGCCACGGTCGAGGCGCTGGTCGCCGAGGACGGCGCCGTGCCGCCCACGAGCTGTCCCGGCTGACGGAGACGGCATTGATCAGGGACACCGCATTGACAGGGACCGGCACAGGAGTCGATTTCGAACAAGAGGGTCCGCAAGGTGGCCGCAAGGTTCACGGATCGGTCCACGGGAACCCGGCCGATGAGAGGGGAGCGACGACAGGGGCAGGAGCGGAGAAGCATCTCTCGACGGGGCGCCGGCGGTGGGTGGAGCGGTCGCGCTGGCCGTGGGCTCGACCGGGTGCGGTGCCGACGACGACAACCCGATCGCCGACAACGGCGCGACGACCACGACCACCGTCGCGGAAACGACGACCACGGCTGCCGAGAACCAGTACTCCGCCGGGGCGACCACGTCGCCGGAGGCCTCCACGCCGGCGAGTTGACGCCGCTCGGCACTGATGTCGTGAGGTGACCAAGCCCGATCGGTGACCGGGCAGAACTCGACCGGCTTGGTGAAGGGAAGTTCGTGGACGTGGCGATCGATGACGTGATCGTGGTCGGCGTGGACGGGACGGAGACGTCGGAGCGGGCCGCCCGGTGGGCGGCTCGGCAGGCGGCGGTCTTCGGCAAGCAGCTGCTGCTGGTGTACGGGATGCGCTGGCCCGTGTACGCCCAGGGGCACGCGCACATGCCGGTGGGCGCCATGCAACCGGGCGCCGTCGAGGAGCCGACGCGGCGGTGGGCCGCGGACATGCTCGACGGGCTCGCCGAGCGCTGTCGTGCGGCGACGGGTGTGGAGGTGCGCACGGAGGCCGTCTCGGGCGATCCGGTCGACGCGGTGGTCCTGGCCGAGGAGGACGTCGCGTTCGTGGTGGTCGGCCACTCCGACCACGGTGGTGTGGCCCGATTCCTGTTCGGGTCCACCGCGGAGCGGCTCACGCGGTCGTGCCCGTGGCCGGTGGTCGTCGTCCGTGACGAGGCCGCCGTCGACGAGCAGCGTGACCGCGGGTCGGTCGTGGTGGGCGTGGACGGGTCGGCGGTGAGCGGGCGGGCCGTCCGGTTCGCGTTCGGGTTCGCCGCCCGGCACGGTGCCGAGGTGACCGTCGTGCACGCCTCCAGCGGTGCCGCCACGGCGGTCGAGCCGGTGGAGAGCCGCGAAGAGGCGGCACTGCGTGAGGGCTGGGGCCCGGTGGGCGCCGAACTGGCCGAGTGCGTGCGGCGGAACCCCGGGGTGCGGCATCGCCTGACGGCCGTCGCCGGTCCGCCGGCCGACGCGCTGCGAGCCGCGTCGGCCGATGCCGGTCTGCTGGTCGTCGGCAGCCACGGCAAGGGCGCGGTGCGCCGGGCGTTCCTGGGCTCGGTCAGCCACGCGGCGGTCAACAGCGCGCGGTGCCCGGTGGCGGTGCTGCCCCCGGAGACCACCCGGGAGGAGGACCGGTGACGGTCCGAATGCTCACGGCCCGCAGGCACCGAGACGCCCGGACCTGTGCCTCCGGGATGCCCGGACGGGCGCCGCGACGTGGGCGCGACCGTCCGGGCAGGCACGGCGTCGTCAGGCGTGTGGTCCGCGCGGTGGTTGCATGGCGGCGCAGGTGATCACCAGGGAGGCGAGGACGAGCACGGTCAGGACCGTGGTGATCAGCACGTCGACGAGCCACTCGAAGAGCATGGTCAGTCCCGGGGTGTGGTGGCCTTGTCGCCCGGCGGGTGGGTCCGGGCCTCGGCACGTTGCCGGTTGCGCAGGGTGGTCAGGCTGGTCAGCGTGACGACGGTGAGCACGCCGATGATCACTGCCAGGGAGACCGGCGTGGGGATCTCCGGCACGGCCGGCCAGATCCCGTGCGCCCAGTGCAGCACCAGCTTCAGCCCGATGAACGCGAGGATGATCGCCAGCCCGTGGTTGAGGTGGATGAGCTTGGCGAGGGCGTTGTGCAGCACGAAGTACAGGGCGCGCAGGCCGAGCAGGGCGAAGGCGTTCGTGGCGAAGACCAGGTACGGGTCCTCGGTGATGCCGAAGACCGCCGGCACCGAGTCGACGGCGAACACCACGTCGGTCGCGAAGACCGCCACCACCACGACCGCCAACGGCGTGAGCGCACGTCGCCCGTGTTCGCGGACGGTGATGTGCGCGCCGTGGTAGGAGTCGGTGACCGGCATCAGCCGGCGCAACAGCCGGACCGACCGCATCCGGGAGACGTCGGGGTCGACGACGAGGCCGGTCACCGCCGCGTGGAGGATTTTCATCGCCGAGGCGAACAGCACCAGCCCGAACACGAGGAACGCCCACGTCCCGGCCGCCAGCATCGCCGCGCCGGCCGCGATGAACACGCCGCGCAGCACGAGGGCACCGACGATGCCGTAGAGCAGGACGCGTTGCTGCACGTCGGACGGGACGGCGAAGGCGGCGAGCAGGAGCATGAACACGAACAGGTTGTCCACTGACAGCGACTTCTCGACCACGAACCCGGTCATGAACTCCAGTGCCCGGTCGCTGCCGAAGGCGTTCCACAGCCAGACCCCGAACACCACCGGCAGGGCGAGGTAGAACACCGACCACCCGGCGGCTTCCCGCAGCGACACCTCGTGCGGGCGGTGGGTGACGGCGAAATCGGCGATCAGCAGAGCCACCAGGACGGTGATGCTGACCAACCACAAGCCCGTCGACCCGACCGATTCCACCTGGCCCGCGGGGACCGCCGCTGACAGGGGCACGGAACCTCCTCGAACAGTCGCTGTTCGAGGTCTCCTTCACCCGCTTGCGGGTGGCCTCCCGGGGACACCGATCGGGATGTCCGTATTGACCGGGTAGACGCTTGGGAAGTACTCCCCTCGCGCCCAGTATATCGGGCAGCACCGCTGCCGAGTAAAGGCCCGGCAAATGGGCTGTAGCTCGATTGGGTGCTTCCATGGCGAACGCGGGGTCGTGGCCGCACCAGGTGGCGAATCGTCCTCCGTGGCTGCTCCGGCTGTCCTTTCCGCCCGCTACCGCAGCAATCCGCACACAAGATCCGCACCGCGCCCGGCGCCGCCACTGGCGTGGATCGCGGCCCGCATCCGGTCGACGTTCTGCCGGACGGCGCTGCTCGCCGTGACCCGCTCGACCACCTCCCGCAGGTCTTCGACGTGCTCCAAGCGTTCACCCAGCCCCAGTTCCCGGATGCGGTCGGCGTTGGCCGCCTGTTCCGGCGTCTGCGGGAACGCGACGAGCGGCACGCCGTGGTGCAGCGCCTCCATCGTCGAGTTCATCCCGGCGTGCGTCACGAACGCCTGTGCCCGTCGCAGGACGGCGGGCTGCGGGAACCAGTTCCGCACGTCCACGGTCGCGGGCACCGGCCCCACGTCGGCGGCCTTCATCGCCACCTGCCACGCCCCGTCGCCGAACGCCTCGACGCAGGACCGGTGGAACGCCGCGTCGGTCATGACCGAGCCGAGCGAGACGTAGAGCAACGGCAGGTCGGGATGCCTCGGCGCCCACGGTTCGGCGCCCCGGCTGCCGAGCAGCGGGCCGATGAACTGGAACGTCTCGTCGAAGGTGTCCCCGGCGGGCTGGAACTCCCTCGGCACGAACACCAGGTTCAGCTCCTCGGGCGCGTCGAGCGTGCCCGCCACGTCGAGCCTGACGCCGTGCTCGGCCGCGAACCGCGCGCAGTCGTCCTCGATCACGGAGGCCGAGTCCGGCGCGATCAGCGCGAAGGACTCGTTGGAGGCGAGGTGCGGCACGCAGCGCACCGCCGGGATGTCCAGCTCCTCGGCCACGACCCGGGCCGGCCAATTGGTGGCGTCGTAGCAGATCACGTCGGGCCGATGGGTCCGGCAGCGGTCGAGCAGCACCGGGTAGGTCGCGCGCATGGCCGCGAAGTAGTGCCGGAACCAGGCCGCCATGACGTCACCTTCCACGGGCTGGAAAGGCAGGGGCTCAGGCAGCCGCACCCAGTTCGCCCCGGCTGCCACGACCGCTCCGGCGCTCTCCGCCCCGGTCGCGTAGTCGACCTGTCGACCCCGCCCGACCAGCTCTTCGACCAGCGCCAGCGTCGGCGTGATGTGGCCGTGCCCGATCAAGGTGACGAAGAGAACGCCCACCGGCTCCCCCCAAGATGTCGACGTCGTGCGGTGAGCCTGTCGAACGGGGGACGGAGCGCGCAACCGGGGCGGATGGCCACGACTGTGGCGCGTGTGCGCGTGCGAATCCGCTGTCGCGGATCGACGGGGGAGGGCTTGGGCGATCGGTAGGCGCGGTGCGGCCCTGCGCCTGGTGCCTCCCGGACCGCGATGGTCGCCGCCGAGCCGGGCTCCGGTCGACCGACTTCCGCGATCGACCAATCCGCCGCTCGACCGGCGCCGAAGCAGGGAGGACAGCACAATCACTCCGGGAGGAACCATGTCTCGCTCGGTCAACCAGCTGGTCGGTCTCGGGTTCGGTGCGGTGTACGTCCTGGTCGGGCTGCTGGGGTTCGCCGTGTCCGGTGATCACGCGTTCGCCGGCTCCCACGGTGGCCACCTGCTCGGGGTCTTCGCCGTCAACGGCCTGCACAACGTCGTCCACCTGCTCGTCGGCGGTGCACTGATCGGTGGTGCCCTCGTCGGCCACGAGGTGTCGAAGAAGGTCAACACCGCGGTCGGGGCGGTGTACCTGCTGGTCGGCGTCCTCGGCCTGGTCATCGGGGGCACGTCGCTGAACGTCCTGGCGCTCAACGCCGCCGACCACGGCCTGCACTTCGCCAGCGCCCTGCTGCTGATGGGCGTGGGCGTGGCGGCGGACCGCACCTGGGGCAAGGCCTACACCACCAGGTGACGGCAACGCCGCGCGTGGCCGGCCAGGAGCCCGTCCGCGCGAGGGCGACGTCGTGGACTGGGCAGCGGGGTCGATCGGAAGGGACACGATGGCAGGGCGTGAGCGCAAGCTCCAAGCCGTATCGGCCGGCGGCTCCGGTGACACGGGCGACGCCTCCGCCGAGGAGTTGCTGTGCCTGGTGGCGCGCGGTGACGACAAGGCGTTCGAGCGGTTGTACGACGTGGTGGCGGGCAGGGTGCTGAGCCTGGTCGTGCGGATCCTGCGGGACCACGCGCAGTCCGAGGAGGTCGCGCAGGAGGTGCTGGTCGAGGTGTGGCGCACCGCAGCCCGCTACGACCCGCAACGCGGCAGCGCCCTGGCCTGGGTGATGACGATGGCGCACCGCCGTGCCGTGGACCGGGTGCGCTCGGCGCAGGCCGCGACCCGGCGCGAGGACCTGGCGGCCCGCCGCGACGTCGAGACGCCCTTCGACGCGGTCAGCGAGCAGGTCGCCGCGCGGATCGAGCGCCGGCAGGTGCAGCGGTGCCTGTCGGCGCTGACCGAGTTGCAGCGGGAGTCCATCCTGCTGGGCTACTTCCAGGGTTACACCTACCCGGAGACGGCCTCCGTGCTGGGCATCCCGCTGGGCACGGTGAAGACCAGGATGCGCGACGGACTGATCAGACTCCGAGACTGCCTGGGGGTGACCCGATGACCGACGACACCGCGCGAGCCGAAGCGCACACGCTGATCGGAGCGTATGCGCTCGACGCCGTCTCCGAGGGCGAACGCCGCCTCTTCGAGGAGCACGTCGAGGGCTGCTCGGGCTGCGCGCAGGAACTCGCCGAACTCCGCGAGACCACCGCGCTCCTGGCCGGCGCCACCGCCGTCGAGCCTCCCGCCCACCTCCGCGACCGGGTGCTGGCCGCCGTCGCCGACACGCGGCAGCTGCCGCCGGAGACCGACGACCACCCGAAGACAGTCCACACCGGAACGGGAAGAACCCACCCGAACGGGCAGCCCGGCTACTCCGGCGGGTCCACGGCCCGGAGTCGGTGGGTGCGCCGGACGGCAGCGCTCGCCGTCGCGGCGGGCATCGCGGTCGCCGTGATGCTGGGCGTGCAGAGCCTGGAGGTCAACCGTCGACTGGAACGGGACCTGCAGGCCCTGGAACAGGTCAACGCCTACAACACCCAGGTCGCCGAGCTGCTGGCCGCACCGGACGCCAAGCTCGTCCGCGGTGAGGTGGCGGGCGGTGGCACGGGCACCGTCGTGGCGTCGTCGGCCGAGGGGGAGGTGCTGTTCCTGGCGCAGGGCCTCGCGCCACTGCCCGAGGACCGGACCTACCAGATGTGGTTGATCGGGCCTGACGGACCGCGCTCGGCCGGGCTGCTCAAGCCCTCCGCCGACGGGCAGCCCGATCCGTTGCTGGCGAGTGGTTTCACCGGCAGGGAAGCCGTGGGCCTGACCGTGGAACCGCAGGGCGGGTCCGCCGAGCCCACGACGCCGACCGTGGTGGTCCTCCCGCTCGTCTGAGAACACCCGCTCCTCCGGGAACACCTGATCGTCCGAGAACACCTGATCGCCACGGGCAATCCGCGGGGTCGTCGGCCACGAACTCCTGGTGTGAACGCAACCACACGCAGGCAGAAGACCGATCCCGGGGTGCCGCGGCTGCCGCTGTGGGCGGCAGCCGCGGCGGGCCTGATCGCGGTAGGGGCGGCGTTGGCCGCCGGGCACCTCGTCGCCGCGCTCATCGACCCGTTCGCCTCGCCGTTCCTGGCGGTGGGCAACACCGCCATCGACCTGACACCGCACCCGGTCAAGGATTTCGCGATCCGCACGTTCGGCGAGGACGACAAGATCGTCCTGCTGGCCGGCATGGCCTTCGTCATCGCCGCCGGCGCGGTCGTGGCGGGACTGCTGTCCCGCCGCAGCCCGCTGCCGGGCACGCTCCTGGCCCTCGCGCTGGGCGTGGTCGGTGTCGCGGCGGTGCTCGCGCGGCCCACCCTCGGCACGACCGCCGCCCTCGCGCCGTTGGCCAGCCTGGTCGTCGGTGTCCTGGTCTTCAGGTGGCTGCACCGGCTCGCACCCCGGTCGCGAGCGCCCCGCCCGCCGGCGGCCGGCCCGGGGGCCGTCGAGGACACTGTGGACGGAGCCGGCGCGACGCGGACGGTGGACTGGTCGGTTCCCGGCCTGGGGCGCCGCCGCTTCCTGATCACCTCCACGGCCGTGGCCGCCGCGGCCGGAGCGACCGCGGCGGCGGGGCAGTTCCTCGGTGGCCGGGTCGACGTGGAGGCCTCCCGCCGGTCGATCCGGCTCACCCCCGGCGTGACCGCGCCGCCGATCCCGGCGGGCGCGGACTTCGCCGGTCAGGGAACCCCTCCCTTCATCACGCCGAACGCGGATTTCTACCGGGTGGACACCGCGTTGTCGGTGCCGAAGTTGCGGGCGCAGGACTGGCGGTTGCGCGTGCACGGCATGGTCGACCGCGAACTCGTGCTCACCTACGACGACCTGCTGGACCGGCCGTTGGTGGAGAAGACCATCAGCCTGTGCTGCGTGTCCAATGAGGTCGGAGGTCCTTACATCTCCACCACGAACTTCATCGGCGTGTCCCTGCGCGACATCCTCGATGAGGCGGGCGTCCGCCCGGGCTCGGACCAGCTCGCGACTCGGAGCGTGGACGGCTGGACCTGCGGCACCCCTGTCGAGGACATCATGAGACCCGGCAGCGACGCACTGCTGGCCATCGGCATGAACGGCGAACCGCTCCCGGTCGAACACGGTTTCCCCGTGCGCATGGTCGTGCCGGGCCTGTACGGGTTCGTCTCGGCGACGAAGTGGCTGGTCGACGCCGAGCTGACCACCTTCGCCGACTTCGACGCGTACTGGGTCAAGCGGGACTGGGCGCGCCGCGCGCCGATCAAGACCATGTCCCGCGTCGACCGGCCCAAGGCCTTCGAACGCGTGCCCGCCGGGACGTTCGTCGCCGCCGGGGTGGCCTGGGCCCAGCGCAGGGGCATCGACAAGGTCGAGGTCCGCGTCGACGGCGGCCCCTGGCAGCCCGCGACCCTGAGCCGGGAAGTCAACATCGACACCTGGCGGATGTGGCGGGCGGAGCTGGAACTCCCCGCCGGCTCGCACACCCTGGAAGCGCGGGCCACCGACCGGACCGGCTACACCCAGACCGCCGACCGGGCCGAGCCGATCCCGGACGGCGCCGCCGGCTGGCACACGATCGTGTTCACCGCACAACCCTGACCAGCACGAAGGCAACCGGCCCGGAAAATCCCGCGGATCGACCAATCCGGTGGGCCGGCGGCGTCGAAACACCAGTGACAGGCCGGGAAACACAGTTCCGGTAATCGTCCTCAAAGGAGTGAACACCATGCGCAGCACCCGGCTCGCCTCCGCGATCGGCGTCCTCACCGCGGCCCTCATCTCCGTCACCGCCTGCAGCAGCGGCGGCGGCGAAGCGGCTCCCGACACCACAACCCCGGCCGCCACCACCACGACCACCACGACCACCAGTGCGGCGATGGGCGACGGCGTCACCACCACCGGGGACGTGTTCGGCGCCGGCTGCGCCAGCCTGCCCGCGGACACCGAGGGCTCCCTCGACGGCATGGTCGACGACCCGGTGGCCACCGCCGCGAGCAACAACCCGCTGCTTACCACCCTCGTCGCCGCCGTCAAGGAAGCCGGCCTCGTCGACACGCTGAACAAGGCCGACGCGAAGTACACCGTCTTCGCGCCGTACGACCCGGCCTTCGAAGCCCTCGGCCAGGAAACCCTCAACACCGTGCTGGCCGACAAGGCCAAGCTCACCGGCATCCTGACCTACCACGTCGTGCCGCAGCGCATGGACAAGGAAGGCATCCTCTCCTCCGCCAACCTGCCCACCGTCCAGGGCGGCACCCTCAAGGTCGAAGGCTCCGGCGACAACGTGACCGTGAACGGCGCGAAGGTGCTGTGCGGCAACATCCCCACCGCCAACGCCACCGTGTTCGTCATCGACAAGGTCATGATCCCCGCATCCTGATCCGCTCGACCCGCTGATCAACCGAAGGGATCGCCGCCACCTCCCCGTGGCGGCGATCCCTTCGGTTGATCAGCGCTGCGGGGACCTCGGAACCGAGCCACCGGCGATCGCGTCGCACGGCGAGTTCACCGACGTCGGTCTGGACTCGCTGCTCGCGGTGGCACTGACCCGCAGGCTCGGGTCGACCTCGACATCGCGGTGACACCGGCCGAGGTGTGGGCGCACCCCTCACCGGCCGAGCTGGCCACCCACGTCGACTCCATGCTCTGAGGGGCAGGACCTGTGCGTTCTCTGGTGGGCAGGACCCAGGTGTTCCTCCGAGGGCAGGGACTACGCGTTGCTGAACAACCCTTCGAACACCGCACGCGCCTCTCCGCCGGGCCTGATGCCCAGGTCGGCGTCCAGCACCCGCCACAGACGGCGGTAGACGTCGATCGCGCCCACGCGGTCGCCCAGGTGGACCAACGCGCGCATCAGCAGTACCTGCAACGACTCGCGGGTGGGGTGGGCGGACGCGTGCGCTGCGAGGAGGTCGGCTGCCTCCTCCCACGCGCCGAGCGCGACCTTCGCGGTCGCCAGGTGTTCCACGGCGGCGATTCGGCGATCCCGCCACAACGCGGCCACCGCCGTGGCCGGAGCGGACGGCACCAGCCCGACCAGTCCGTCGACCGGCCACCCCGACAGCGCGGTGGTCAACGACGTGACGGCACTGCGCGGATCGCCTTGGCGCAGGGAGTCCATGCCACGGCGGAGCAACGCGCCCGCGCACAGCACGTCCACGGCCTCGGTGGGCACGTCCAGCCGGTAGCCGTGGCCGACGTGCGCCAGCAGGCGCGACAAGCCGGCGTTCGCCGTGTCCAGGCAGCGCCGCAGCCGTGACGCGTACAGCTGGAGGTTCTTGAGCGCGCTGCGCGGAGGTTCCCGCTCCCACAGGTAGTCCACCAGGCGCTCGGTGGACACGGCGGCACCGGCGTCCAGCGCCAGCGCGACCAACAACGTCCGCGACTTCACCCCGCCCGGCACCACGGCGACCGCCTTCGGCCCGCCCACCGAGGTCCCGCCCAACAGCCGGATGTCGACTTCCCGCCGCACGTGCGACGTCGAACGGACCGACACCCCGGATCTCCCCACGTCGAACCCGATCAGCCACCTCACACGGTAGGTCCGGCCGGAGGCGGGCGGCGGGGGGCCGAATGCCGCGAACCACCGTACGGCGCAACGCATACCGGACGTATACCGGCAGGTGGGAGCGTGCGGCTCGACGCCCGCACCGCGGGGAGGCACCGGACGATCCCGCAGCATCCCGATTCGGAGAACCGCAACGCCTCGCGCGGTGCGGTCCGGTCGCCGCGACGGGACCGGGGACGATCGCGGGCGGGTTGATCAGCACCACCCGACGCGGCGCGCCGACCGGTCCCGCCGCACCTCTCCAGAAGGGACGTGACCGATGGACCTGACCTTCGACGACTCGGAGCTCGACCTCGGCGACCTGGCCGTCACCGCGATGCGTGACGCCGTCGCGCTGCCGGAGACCGGCGCCTCGGCGGCGGCCTGCTCGTGCAGCAGCACCTCGTGCTGCTGCTGCCAGCAGCCGCAGCTGCCGTCGTAGTTCCGAGCCGGAGCCGGGAGCGTCCGTGCGGGCGCTCCCGGCCCACACCAGGGGGAGCACCGGATGGCGAGTGATCGCACCACCACCGAACTCGCGCCGTACGCGCTGGTCCGGGTGGCCGCGCTGCCACACCCCCGACCGGCGCCCTCGGACTTCCGGGCGGGCCTGGACGCGGTGGTGGTGGCCGAGACCCGGATCGCCGAGCTGGCGCCGGACCTCGCCGACTCCCTGCACGACAGCGCCGCCGGCCACTCGACCGCGTTCCACCGCGAGGTCGTCCTGCCGCTGCGCCGCGACGTGCACAACGGCCGCGCCCCGCGTTCCCCGGTGTCGGGCGCTCTGGCGGAACGGGTGCCGCTGCTGGCGGAGTGGTTGGCAGCGCACGAGGAGCTGGCACGGGCGGTGGACGTCGTGCTGGCGGAGTGGCCGCACGACCTGGCCGCGTCCCGCACGTGGCTCGCGGAGGTGTGCGCGAGCGATGCTCTGCGCCGCGCGAGCGTGCTGACCGGCCCCGACCTGCTGCACGGCTTGGACCGCACCGCGCGAGGCCTGGGTGAGCCGGACCGCAAGGCGCGCAAGGCGGAGCCGACCGTGCTGCGGTACGCCCTGCGTGCGACTTCGAAGACGAGCCCCCTGTCCTGGTACACGCACGTCGGCTGGGGGGTGTGGGGCGACGGACCGTGGCCCGCGGCGGAACCGGTGTCGCATCCGGCCGTGCACCGCCTGCTCGTGACGAGGCTGGTCGACGCCCTGGGCCGGCGGATGCCGCACCGGCTGGCACCGGCCCTGCGGGAACGCGACGGCCGCCTGCTGTTCCGCCGGGACGTCCCGGTCGAGGGCGTCGGCCGGGCGGCGGTGGTCCGGGAGGAAGAGGTGGACGTGGCCGCGTCACGCCCCTTGCTGTTCCTGGTCGAGGTGCTGCGGGACGCGGGGCCGGACGGGCTGGCACCGGACCGGATCGCCGCCGCGCTGGCGCTGAAGCTGACCACGCCGGACGCCGGCCGCGCTGCCCGCGCGTTCGTGGCGAAGACCCTCGACCTGGGGCTGCTGGTGCCGGTGTCCCCGATCCACCCCCAGGACCCGGACGCGGTGGGCTCGCTGGCCTCCTGGCTGGCGCCGACCGACGACGACACCGCCCGCGGGCTGGCCGCGCTCGCCACGACCACCGCCGCGTTCGCCACCGCCGATCCGCCGACCCGCGCGGCCGTGCTGGCGCAGCTCTCCGACGGCTGGCGGGAACTCGGCGAGCGGGTCGGCGCGGACCTGACCGGCGTGACCCCGGTGGTCGAGGACGTGCTGCTGCCCGAGCCGGTGCCCGTGCCGCCGGGAGCCGCGCCCGCGCTGACCCGGCTCACCCCGCTGCTGGTGGCGTTCGACCAGCACGTGCTGCTGCGTCGGCTGATCCGGACCAGGTTCGTGGAGCAGTTCGGCGCGGGCGGTGTCGCGACGTTGGCCGACTGCTCGGCGTCGCTGTCACGGGCGTGGCAGGAGTCGATGAACGTCGACGGCCTGGACGACCCCGACGTCCGTGCCGTCGTGGAGGCGCGCGACAAGCTGGCCGGGCAGGTCCACGACGGCGTGGTCACCGACGACGTGCTGGCGTCCGCCGCGGACCTGCTGCCCGCGTGGGCGACCCGGCGCACCGGCTCGTACGGCTTCTTCGCCCAGCCGACCCACGACGGGCGGCTCGTGGTCAACCGCGTGTACGCCGGGTTCGGCAAGTTCACCAGCCGCTTCCTCGACTCGCTGCCCGGCGCGCGCGACGCGGTGGCGCACCAGGTGCGCCGCCACACCACCAACCCGGTGCAGTTCCGGCCGGTGCAGGGCTTCAACGCCAACCTGCACCCGTTGCTCGGCGCACGCGAGGTCGGCGAGGACGCCCGGTGGGCCGACCTGGCGGCCGACGAGCTGGACGTGCGGCACGACCCGGTGACCGACGAGGTCAGGGTGACGCACGGCGGCGTCCCGCTCGACGTGCTGTACCTGGGCTTCCTGATCCCGCTGGCGCTGCCGGACCGGCAGGTGCCGCTGTACTCCGACCTCGCCTGCGGCTGGGTGGACCTCGACCGGCTGCGCGCCGCCACGGTGGACGGCGACGTGACCGCCCGTGGCCGCTTGACGTACGGGGACGTCGTGCTGGCACGCCGTTCGTGGGACTTCGCCGTGCCGCCGCCGGTCGGCGCGGAGGAACGGGCGGCGCTCGACGTGGCCCGGTTGCGCGCCAGGCACGGACTGCCGGAACACGTGTTCGTCGGGCCGGACCGGGGGCCGGTGTCGGCCGACGCCTACCGACGCGCGCTCACGGCGGGCAAACCGCAGTACGCCGACCTGGGCGACCCGCTGCACCTGCGCTGCCTGCCGCGTCTGCTGGCGCGGTTCCCCGACGGCGTGCGGCTGTCCGAGGCGCTGCCCGTGCCCGGCGCCGGGGGCGGCCGGGTGGTCGAACTGATCGCGGAAACGTACTGGAGGGCCTCGTGACCGACGTCGTCTGCTACTACCACGACCCGGTGAAGGCGCCGTTGCTCCGCGATGCCGTGCTGCCCGCGCTCGCGGAGGCGGAACGTGCCGGTGCGACCGGGCACCTGGAGCGGCACTGGTTGCACGGGCCGCACGTGCGGGTTCGCCTGGAGGGGACCGAGGAGGCCGCGGAACTCGTCGCGTCACGGCTGCGCGGACACCTCGCCAACCGTCCGTCAACAGTGGACCTGGATCGCTCGGTCATGCTCGCCCAGGCCAGGCAGAACGGGATCGCCGAGCTGGTGCCGCCGCCGTACGAGCCGATCCACCCGGACAACACGGTGGTGGTCGAGCCGACCGACCTCACGGTTCTCCGGCAGCTGTTGGTCTCCGACGCGCTGGTCGCCCTGCGGACCCGGTGTCTGCGGCTCGGCCTGCCCGCGATCACCGACGCCGTGGCCGTGGCCGGCACCAGCCAGTCGCGCGTGCTGCTTGCCGTGGTCGCGATGACGGCCCACGCGAGCCGGTTCCCGGCGGGCCTGGTCAACGGGTACCACTCGTTCCTGTCGCACCTGGAAGGCTTCCTGCTGCACAGCGACCCGGAAGGCGTGCTGCGCGCACGGTTCGGCGGTGTGTGGGAGCGCAACGCCGATCAGGTGGTCCAGACCGTCCGCGGTGTCGCTGACGGCACGGTCGACACACCGTGGGCGCTGTGGACGGACGGCACCCGTGCGGCGATCGAGGAGGTGTTCGACCGCGGCGGACTGCCCACCGCGTACTCGACGCACCTCGGCGAGCGCGCGGTGGAGATGGGCGAGGAAGAGGCCATCCGGCGTTGGCACCGCGACGACACCGGTCGGATCAGTGACTACCACGTCAAGCTCCGGGAGGTCGACTTCGACCACCCGGATTACCAGCGGCCCGTCACCGTCTACCGCTTCGGGACGAACATGCTCTACCAACTGCTGGCGGTGTGCGACGTGACGCCCGTCGAGCGCTACCTCGCCGCGAGCCTGGTCGTGCGGGCGGTGCAGCGGGTCACCGGCGTCGAGTGGTCCGAGCACGTCGCGCAGATGGCGAAGGTGACGCGGTGAGCGCGGTGGTGTTGCGGCTGCGGCCGATCGTGCACGCGACGCCCACGGCGACCGGTCTGCACGTGCGGGGGTGGCGCTCCAGCTTCACGCTCGACGGCGGCACGGGGCTGTGGACGATCTGGGAGCGGTTGGCCGGTCCGCTGGCTGACGGCGTGCCGCCGGAGCAGCTGGCCGTGCCGGGGAACGCGCCGCCGGCCGTGGCACGGGCGCTGGAACTGCTCATCGGCCAGCTCCACGAGCACGACATGCTGGTGGAGGCGCCGGCGTCGTGGGCTGACGACGTGCCGGCGGACATCGCGAGTTGGCTGGAATCCGTTGCGCCCTCACCGGTCGAGGCATGGCGGCGGCTCCGTTCCGTGACGGTCGAGGTGACCGGCGAGGGCGCCTTGGCCGGTCACGCGCGCCGCGCCCTCGTCGCCGCCGGCCTGGACGTCGCGCTCCGGCCCGGGAGCGGTCTGCTCCTGGTCGCCGCCGCGCACGCCGTTGCCGCCGGGTGCGCCGCCGACGTCGGTTTCGTGGTCGCGCCGGGTGCGGTCGCGGACGTGGAGGCCGACGCGGCGGCGGTGGCGGCACGGTTGGCGGGCGCGCCGGGGACCCCGCCGGAGGTGTTGGCCGCGCTCGTCGGATCGGCTGCGGCGCACCGGCTCGTGTGCGCGGTCGGCGGGTTGCCCGACCCGTCCACCGAGGTGGTGGACATGTGGAGCGACGTGCCGCCGACCGGGCCGCCGCACCAGGCCGTCCTCGTGGCCCGCGTCGACCCGCTGCACGCCGAGTACCACCCGTGGCTGTCGGCGGTCCGGCCGCAGGAGCCGAACGGCGCGGTGGTGGAGGTCCTGGGTGATCGGGAGTTGGGGCCGGTGCCCACCCCGGTGCCCGGTGACCTGCCGCAGCTGCCGGTCAAGCTGGCCGCGTCCGGTGGTGCGATCGGCTTCGGCACCACGGAACACGCCGCCCGGCTCGACGCCCTGCTCCGCGCCGCGCGTGCCCTCGCACCGGACGGCGTGGTGCTCGGCGCGGATCGGGTGCACGCGTTCGGCTTGGCCTTGCGCACGGCCGTGCGGCACCTCCGCGGCACACCGGTGCACGAAGACGAGTGGGCCGCCGACCCGACCGCCCGGCGGTGGTGGAAGGCCGTGACGCTCAGGTTCGCCCTGCCCGCCGTGGTCGAGGTGACCAGGCTCGGTCCGCGCGTGGTGCGCGCGGTGGTCGGGGCGGACGGCGGGGAGCTGTCCTGGGCGGTCGAGGCCGGACCGGCGGACGCCGTCGCGTTCGCCGCGATGGCCGCGGCCGGGCAGGCACAGGCCGGTGTCACCGAACCCGTCGTGCTCTGCGGTGCCGCGCCCTTCGCCGAACCCGACGGCGCCGCCGCACCGTGGACGAACCGGGACTGGCACTGGCCGTACGGGTTGCGTGACGGCGAGGAGGCGTTCCAGGACGACCTGCGGGCGCTCGCGGCGGAGGTCAAGCCGGTGCACCTCGGTCCGGTGTTGGAGGCGGCCGGGCTGGTGGCGTTCGCGGTCTCGGGGGACGACCGGTGACCGTGCGGGTGGTGGAGCTGGCCGACTACACGATCGGTGACCTGCACGGGATCGGCGCGGGCGGCCCGGTGCTGCCGGTGCGGTTCGACGGTGCGCTGGTGCTGATCGGGCCGGTGTCGGACGGGGTGTGCGTGAGCTGCGCCGAGGACGCGCGGCTGGCCACGCTCGGCTCGTCCGTGCCGCGCGGGGATCGGCGGATGCGGTTGGGCGGCTTGGCGTCCCCGTCACTGCGGCCATTGATCGCGGTGCTGGTCGAGCGGGTGTCGGCTGACCCGGACGCCTACCGCGACAAGGTGGTGGCGTTGCGGACGGACCTGGCGACGGTGGGGGAGCACCGGGTGCGGCCCCGGTCCGGTGGCTGCCCGACGTGCGGCCCGTTGCCGGCGGATTCGCCGGAGGCGGTGGTCCGCGAGTCCGTCCCGGTGGTGCCCGGCACGGTGCGCGGGCCGAACCCGCTCACCGAGGGGGACGCGCTGCACCGCGAGCTGTTCGACCTCAGGCACGGCCCGGTCGCCGGGATGCACCGCATCGGTGACCTGACCGTGGCGGCGGTGACCGCCGAGCTGGGCGGCGGGCACGCCGGGTTCGGCCGCACCGCCGACTACGCCGAGGCCGAGCGGGTCGCGCTGTACGAAGCGGTGGAACGGCACGCGGGCATGCGGCCCCGGCGCGTCACCACGGTGGTGGAGGCGTCGTACGCCGAGCTGGGCGACCGCGCGCTCGACCCGACGCGGCTCGGCCTGCCCGACCACGAGTCGCCGCACGTCGTGCCGTACCACCCGGACGTGCGGACCCGGTGGGTGCACGGCTGGTCGTACACCCACGGGCGGCCGGTCCTGGTGCCCGAGCACGTGGCGTACTGGGGTCGCGGCGAAGGGGCGCGGTTCGTGGACGAGACGTCCAACGGCTGCGGCACCGGCAACAGCCTCACGGAAGCCGTGCTGTACGGGCTCTTCGAGGTCGCCGAGCGGGACGCGTTCCTGACGGCCTGGTACGAGCGGACGCCGTTGCGGAGCCTGCGCGTGCGCGACGGCGTCACCGCCCACGTCGCGGACCGGTTGGAGCAGCTCGGGTACCGGCTGGAGCTCTACGACGCCACCAACGACCTGGGTGTGCCCTCGGTGCTGTCGCTCGCGCGGTCGTCCCGGCGGCCTCGCGCGTTCTTCGCCGCCGGGGCCGGGCTGGACCCGGACGCGGCGATGCGGTCGGCGGCGGCCGAGGTGGTGATGGACGTGGAGGCGGGCGCCAAGCGCTACCGCGTCGAGCCCGGCGACTACGACGCGGAACGGCTGCGGCTGCTGCTGCGCGACCCGCGGCTGATCCGGGGCATGGACGACCACGTGAACGTCAACGGCCTGACGGAGGCCGTCGAGCGGTACGACTTCCTGGTACCCGGGCCAACGGTCGACTTGTCGGTGCCGGACGTGCCACGGGACGACCTGGACGCGTTGCTGGAGCACTACGTGGGCAAGTGGGCGGCGTCGGGGCTGGAGGTGATCGCGGTCGACCAGAGCGACCCGGTGGTGCGCGACCGGCTCGGCCTGCACTCGGCGAAGGTGATCGTGCCCGGCACGGTGCCGATGACGTTCGGCGAGCTGAACCGGCGCACGCGCGGCATACCCCGGCTGCGCCTCGCCGGTCCTCCGCTGCCCCACCCGTTCCCGTGAACGCCGAGGCTCTGCGCGCCGCCTACACCCACGGGCCGGGGCGGGTGGTCGAACCCGGCACGTCGCCGCGCACGACGGCTCCGCCGGGGCCGCGCGTGCCGCTGACGGCGTTGCGGGGACGCTTCGGCGTGGCGTTGACCCGTCTGCTGACCGACGTGGCGACACCGCTGCGGTGGGAGCCGTGGAACCAGTACAACGACCACCGTGCGTACCCCTCGGCACGGGCCGCGTCCACCGTCGACCTCGTGCTGGAGGGGCGGTGGCTGCTCGACCCGGTGCGGCGGGAGTTGGTCGGCGAGGGGACGCCGGTGGTCGGCGGGCCGGCGCGGATCGAGCTGGTCCGCCGCCGCGACCGGCTCTCGCCCGGCTACCACGAGTTCGGCGACGTGCTCGCGGAGCTGGAGGTGGGGCACGTCGCGGCGGCGTTGGTCGAGCACGCGGCACGGCTCGGTCTGGACGCGCGGGTGTCCGGGCTGACCGTCACCGTGACGTTCGGTGGTGCCGCCGATCCGGTTCCGCCCTCGCCTCCCGCTCGGCCTCGCAGTTCGGGCGTGGGTCCGCGTGGCGTCGCGGCCGATCCCCGGCCACTGCCTTCGAGCGTGCTGCACGCGGTGGTCGCGGCCGTCGACCACCCGCCCGCCGGGTCGCCCGTGCGTGACGGCCTCCGGCACCGGATGGCCGTGCGGAACGTCGAGGGCGTCGCCGATGGCTGGTACGCCGTGGACGGTGGGCTGCGGCTGGTGTCACCGGGACCGGCGGTGCCGTCGTTGCGGCCGGTGTTCGGACATCCGCCCGGGACGATCCACGTCGCCTCGATGAACCTCGCGCTGGTGACGACCGGTGACCCGGCCGCCGCCGTGGCTTCCGGCGGTCCGGACGGCTACCTGGCGCTGCTGCGCGCGGCCGGTGCGACCGCGCAGCACGTGTGCACCGCCGCAGCGGGCGCCGGCGCGTTCTGCCGGCCGGCGCGCAGCACCGACGACGGACCGCTGGAGGCACTGGTCGGCGCGCCCGCGT
Organism: Saccharothrix isguenensis; assembly: GCF_052936305.1. NCBI lineage: Bacteria > Bacillati > Actinomycetota > Actinomycetes > Pseudonocardiales > Pseudonocardiaceae > Saccharothrix > Saccharothrix isguenensis. The sequence goes on along the minus strand of NZ_CP193626.1, from coordinate 4,183,091 downwards.
CGCACTCGCTGCTCTACCTGCTGCTCGTCGGCCGCCCGCGTGGCACGGGCTTCGCCTACGACCTCACCCCACTGGAGACGTCATGACGTGGACCAGCCTGCACGTGCGGCTGTCGTGGGCGGTCGAGGACGTCGACGCGTTCCTCGCCGACGTGCTCGCGCCGGAGCTGGACGGGCACCGCGCGGCGGGACGTGTGGCCGACTGGTTCTACGTGCGGTACTGGGAGGACGGTCCGCACCTGCGCGTCCGGGTCCGTGACGCGACCGTGGACGTCGCCAGTCGGGTGCGCTCGCTGGTAGCGGAGGCCGATCACCCGGTGCGGGTCTCGTCGCCCGACTGGCCGCCGCACGGTGACGTCCGGGAGGCGCCGTACGTGCCGGAGGTGGAGCGGTACGGCGGCCCGGAGTCGCTGCCCGTCGCGGAAGGGGTGTTCTGCCGCAGCACGGAGGTGGCGGTCGCCGTCCTGCGGTCGGCGGGGTCGAAGTTCACCGCCGCCGTGGAGCTGGTGATGGCCACGACGATCGCGCTGGAGCTGGACCGGGTGGAGGCCGCGTCGTGGCTGCGGTCCCTGGCGACGGGGTGGCGGCAGGTGCGCGAGCCCGTCGCACCGCCGGGGGTGACGTCCCACGTCGCCGCGCGGACCCTGCACGAGGCGCGTGCGACCCACCTCGCCGCCCGGTGGAACCGCCTCGAATCGCATGCGACGGGTGCGGTGGCGTACTGGGCGGACCGGGTGCGGGCGGCGGACCTGCCGCGCTACGCCTGGGCCTCGCAGCTGCACATGCTGTTCAACCGCCTGGGGCTCGGTCCGGAGGAGGAACGAACCGCCTGCCGGTTGGTGGCGATGACGGCCGAAGCGCCGGACGGGCCCACCCCGTTCCACTCGGACGGCGCGACGGCGCCCGACCGGCGCTACCTGGCGGCGAGCAGGTTCCACTCGGGCGTGCCGGACCAGGGTCCGCTGGAGGTGGGGTACGCGCCGCCGGTGGCGTCGCCGTGGTGGCAGGACGTGCCGCTGCCCGAGGCCGCGCCCGTGCCCGGTGCGCTGGCCGACGCGTTGCTGACCAGGCACACCGCACGTGGCGCGGCGCTGTCCGGTTCGCTCGACGCCGGGCAGTTGGCGACCCTGCTGTGGACGGCGCAGGGCGCGCTCCCGGACGGTCGGCGGCCCTACCCGAGCGCGGGGGCGCGGCACAGCGCGCGGCTGCGGGTGGTGGCGTTGCGGGTGACCGGCCTGGAGCCGGGTGTGTACGAGGTGGACGAGGTGCGGCGGACACTGGTCCGCGTCGCGCCCGCGCCGCCGGTGGAGGACGTGCTGGCGTCGTCGATGTGGTTCGGCGAGGGTGAGGGGCGGGCGGACCCGACCACGACGCCCGCGGTGCTGGGGCTGTACACGCGGGTCGGTGCGCTGCGCGCGGCGTACGGCCTGCGGGCGCTGCGGTTGGCGTTCACGGAGGCGGGGCACTTGGCGCAGAACCTCGCGTTGGTCGCCGCGTCGTCGGGATTGGCGTTGGGCCTGGTCGGCGGCTTCTACGACGACATGGCGCACGACGTGCTGTGCCTGGACGGGGTGGACGACACCCTGGTCTACCTGCTGCCGCTGGCCTCGGTCGGGTGAGTCGCGCTTCCCGGTGACGGCCACCGCCAAGGCGGCCGGTCGGGGACGTCGTGGGTGCGGCGCCGAACAACTCCTTTGATGTGCGTGCTTTGCGGCCTACACTTCTGGGAGCGCTCCCAGAAACACGGGGGGCGCGCCCCTGCCAACGACGGTGAAGGGACAGAACGACGTGAGGTTGTTGCTGCTCGTCTCCCTGTTAGTCCTCGCGCTCGCCCCACCGGCGACCGCCGCCGCACCGGGCGGGTGGATCGAGGCCGAGGACGGCGTGCTGTCCGGCGTCGTGGTGGAGACGACCGTCGAGGGCTTCTCCGGCACCGGGTACGTCGGCGGTTTCGACGAGGCCGCGGACCACGTGAGCATCACCATCCCCGACAGCCCGGGCGGCCTGCACGACCTCACGGTTCGCTACGCCTCGCCCAACGGGGACAAGAAGACCGCGGTGACGCTCAACGGCAGCGCGGTCGGCGAGGTCGCGCTCGCCGAGAGCGCCGGGTTCACCGAGGCCACGGGCGCGAAGCTGCTGCTGGCCGAGGGCGACAACACGGTCACCTTCGCCACCGGCTGGGGCTGGTACCTGATCGACGCGATCAGCGTCGCCCCGAGCGCGCCGTCCGCACCCGGCGTGCACGAGGCCGAGGACGGCGAGCTGAACGGCGTCGTGGTCGAGTCCAGCGTCGCGGGCTTCTCCGGCCGCGGCTACGTGGCGGGCTTCGACACCGGCACGGACAACGTCGCGATCACGATCCCGGACAGCCCCGGTGGCCTGCACGACCTGACCATCCTCTACGCCACGCCGTACGGCGCGAAGACGGCGTCGCTGTCGCTCAACGGCAGCGGACTCGGCGACGTCTCCTTCCCCGAGCACCCGACGTTCACCTCGATCGCCGCCGGCAAGGTGCTGCTGCGTCCGGGCGACAACACGGTCACCATCACCAACAACTGGGGCTGGTACCTGATCGACGCGATCAAGGTGACGCCCAGCGCGCCCCGTGGTCCGCACCAGGTCACCGGCGCGCTGACCGACCCGGCCGCCACCCCCGAGGCCAAGGGCCTCATGCGGTACCTGGCCGACAACTACGGCAAGAACACCCTGTCCGGCCAGCAGGACCAGGCGAGCATCGACTGGGTCGAGCAGAACACCGGCAAGGCGCCCGCCATCGCGGGGCTGGACCTGATGGACTACTCGCCGAGCCGGGTCGAGCGCGGCACCGTCGGCACGGACGTGGACCACGCCCTGGCCTACGACCGGCGTGGCGGCGTGGTGACGCTGGCGTGGCACTGGAACGCGCCGTCCGGCCTGATCGACGAGCCGGGCAAGGAGTGGTGGCGCGGTTTCTACACCGAAGCGACGACGTTCGACGTGGCCGCCGCGCTCGCTGACCCGACGTCGGCGGACTACAAACTGCTGATCCGGGACATGGACGCGATCGCCGTGCAGCTCAAGCGGCTGGCGGACGCGAAGGTGCCGGTGCTGTGGCGCCCGCTGCACGAGGCCGAGGGCGGCTGGTTCTGGTGGGGCGCCAAGGGTCCCGGACCGGCGAAGGAGCTGTACCGGATCCTGCACGACCGGCTGGTGAAGCACCACAACCTGCACAACCTGATCTGGGTGTGGAACTCCATCGCCCCGGAGTGGTACCCCGGTGACGACGTGGTGGACGTCGTGAGCATGGACTCCTACCCGCCGCAGGGCGACCACGGCCCGGTCATCGGCCCGTACGAGCGGCTGGTCGAGCTGGGTGGCGACCGGAAGCTGGTCGCGCTGGGCGAGGTCGGCTCCATCCCGGACCCCGACCTGGTCCGCGCGTACGAGGCCCGGTGGAGCTGGTTCGTCACCTGGTCGGGCTCGTTCATCCAGGACGGCGTGACCAACCCGCGCGACTTCGTGCAACGCGTCTACGACCACGCGAACGTCATCACGCTGGACGAGCTGCCGGACTTCAAGACGACCCAAGGCCACTGCACGGCGGCCATGCGCGTGGTCGCGCAGTGGGGCACCGGGCACCACGTCGAGATCACCTTGCGGCACGACGAGAACTCGCCGTCCGCGGGCTGGCGGGTGACCTGGCCGTTCGCGGACGGGCAGGTCCGGCACACCTGGGGCGCGACCATCACCACCGACGGCACGACCGCGACGGCGAAGAACCTGTCGTGGAACGCCGCCGTCAAGCCGGGGGAGACCATCACGTTCGGCTACCTCGCCAGCGGCTCCCCGACAGCGCCTGCTCCGACTTGCGCTATCGGGTGATCACGTCCGGTGGACCGGCGGGGGAGAACAGGGGACCGGACGCGGTGTCCGCACCCACCTCCCGCCACCACCGGGCTTGCTCGGGGGTCGTGACGCCGGCCGCGGTCAGGCCGATGCCGGCGTCGCGCACCACCTCCAGCACACCGGCCAACGCCTGCGCCACCACCGACTCCGGCTCCGTGGCGGACGACTGCGCCATCCGCACCGCCCGCACCGACCCGCCCTCCAGGAGCCGGACCAGGTCGGCGGGCGCACCGGTGAACCCCTCCAGCTCGACGCCCACCTCGTGCTCCGCGAGGTACCGCAGGTTGTCGGCCGCCTCGCCGAGGTCGCCGAACAGCGCCTGAGCCGGCGCGCCCACCCGCAGCGACGACGCGGGCAGCCCGGTCTCCGACAGCACGTCCCGCACCACGCCCAGCAGGTCGGGGTCGGCCGCCTGGCTCGGCGTCAAGGCCCACCGCACCGGCAGGTCGAGCCCTTCTTCCTGCTGCCACGCCCGCGCCTGCTCGCACGCCGTGCGCAGCGCCCACGCGCCCAGCGGCACGATCAGCCCGGTGTCCTCGGCCAACGCCAGGCACTGCTCGTGCGGCAGCGCCCCCAGCGCGGGGTGGTCCCACCGCAGCACCACGTCCGCGTACTCCACCCGCCCGTCCGCCAGCCGCACCACCGGCCGGTACAGCACCTGGATCCCGCCATTCTCCCACGCGCCCGGCATCGTCGCGGCCAGGCTGAACGTGCGCCGGTCGCGGCCGTCCTGCGCCCGGTCGGCCAACTCCCACTGCCTGCGCCCGACACCCCTCGCCCGCCGCAGCGTCAGGTCGGCCGAGTCGAGCAAGTCCGCCGGCGACGAGTCGCGCGGCGGCCGGTGCACCACGCCGATCGTCGCGGACACCGCCACCCGGTGGCCGTCCGAGTGGAACGGCGCGGACAGCAGGTCGTTGATCCGCCGGATCATCGTCACCACGTCCGGCGTGGAGGGCGTGTTCTCCACCAGGATCGCGAACTCGTCGTGGCCGAACCGGGCCACCATCGCGTTCTCCTCCACGACCAGCGCCCGCAGCCGACCGGCCACGATCTTGAGCACGTGGTCGCCGACCTCCCGGCCCAGCCCGCCGGTGATCCGCGAGAAACCGTCCAGGTCCAGGTGGAACACGCTGACACCGGTGCCCGGATCAGCCTTCCGCAGCGACTTCTCCAGCCTGCTGGTGAAGAACTGCCGGTTCGGCAGCCTGGTCAGCACGTCGTGCAGCGCCTGGTGGTTGAGCTGGCCTTGGAGCAGGTTGACGTCCGTCGCGTCCTCCGCGAGCACCATCACCTGCGCCGGACCCCCGACCCGGCGCAGCGGCGACAGGGTGAGCGTCACCCACGCCGGCTCACCGTCCGCGCGCAGCAGCCGGCGCGGCTGGGTGATCGACACCGTGCCGCCTTCGGCCAGCTCGGCGAGATCGGCCCGCAACCCGGTGCGGTCGTCCTCGTGCACCAGCTCGACCATCGACCACGCGGTCAGCTCGGCGGGCGCCCGGTCCACGATCCGGGCCAGCGCGGCGTTCGACCGGACCAGCCCGCCGTCCAGGTCGGCGATCGCGATACCGGCGGACAGGTGCTGCTCCAGCAGCTCGAACCGGGCCTCGCTGAGCTCCAGCTCGACCTGGGCCTCGCGCATCGCCCGGTACAGCGAGCGGCCGAGCTGCTCCTGCTGCGCCATCGTGGTGGCCCTGATCCGGTCGACGAACGCGGCGGCCAGCGAGGCGATCACGTCCACCACGCGGTCGCGCAGCTCGTCCGGCGGCGCGAGCGCGGACATGCCGAGCAGGCCCTTGCCCACGACCTCCACCGACGCCTGGAGACCTTCGGCGGTGGTGCAGTTGAAGTCGACCAGCGCTTCGCCGACCTCCCGGCCCGCGCGCTGCGCCACCGCGTCCGCGGCGACACCGGCGCACAGCCGTTCCACCAGGCCGAGCAGCTTGCGCTCCAGCTCGGTGGTGGACATCGGGATGAACGTCCTGGAGCTGAGCAGGTAGGCCCACTTCTTCGCCAGCTTGGTGCGGGCGCGCAGCGCGTCCGGGTCGTGGGGGAGCGGCGCGGTCATCTCAGCGGCCACCGGCGACCGGCTCGCGCCCCACGCCGGCCCAGACCCGGGTGTTGTCCTCGGCCCGGTCCGCGCTGTCGCCGACGCCGCCCGGCCGCCACAGCGCGTGGCCGACCACACCCGGCTCGACCAGCTCGTAGCCGTCGAACAGCGACGTCACCTCGGCGTGCGTGCGGGAGACCAGGTTGTCCTCCGACCTGCTCTCCCGCACGGTGTCCGCGGCCCGCGCCATGGTCTCCGACCGGTCGTCCGCGGTGGCGTGCGAGATGGCCATGAAGCTGCCCGGCGCCAACCGGTCCCGGTACCGGGCGAGCAGGTCGCCGGGCTCCTCCTCCGGTCGGACGAAGTGCACGACCAGCAGCAGGAGCAACACGACCGGCTCGTCGAAGTCCAGCGGGCCGGCCATCTCCGGTCGGCTCAGCACGTCCTCCGCTTCACCCAGGTCGGCCTGCACGGCGGTGGTGTTCCCGTCATCGGCGGGCAGCAGCCGGCCGTGCGCGACGGCCACCGGGTCCTTGTCCACGTGGACCACCCGGCACCCCCGGGCCACCTCGCGCACGATCTCGTGCACCAGCATCCGGCCGCCCATGGGGCGGTCGACGGCGCGGTTGTGCGCGTCGCCCAGCAGGTAGTCGTAGGTCATGGCCACGCTGGGCACCGTGACGTCGATGCCTGCCGGCACCCAGTCGAGGTCGCTCATGGCGTGCTCCGCGGGCCTTTCCAGCTTCGGGGGCGAGGTGCACCAGGACATCCAACCTCTTGAGTGGGGTGGACACCAGTGGATTCGGCGATGTAACCCTAATGCGTGATCCCGTCGCGGTGCGAACGGTGCATAGAGTGCACGCCGTCAATGCCTTGCCGGTGGACTTGCCGGAACATCGCCGGAACCCGGGAGTGGCGCCCGATGACGTCCGGCCCGAATACCAGCGACGACACCGATTCCGGAGGACAAGGGGTCCCCACGGCTCCGTGGCGATGGCCGCTGCTCGGGCACACCCCCTCCTTGCTGCGACGACGCCTCGCGTTGCAGCGGAACTGCGGTCGCGCGGCCCGGTGGTGCGGATCGTCCGCGGCGGGCTGCCGCTGCACGTCGTCACCACGGCGGAATTGGCGCACCAAGTGCTGACCGGTGAAACGGACAAGTTCGACAAGGGCGTCTTCGGCGACGAACTGCGACGCGCGTTGAGGAACGGGCTGGTCAGCACCAAAGGTGATTTCTCCCGGCGGCAACGCCGGATTGTCCAGGCCGCGTTCCACCGCCGGCCGCTGACCCGGTATTCGAGGACGATGACCGCATAGGCCACCGAGCCGGCGAATTGCCGGTCGGATGCACAGGTCGTGCCGGTGGACCGGGTGATGCAGGACCTGTCGATCTCGGTGGTCGGCCGCACGCTGTTCTCCGCCGATTTCGGACCGGTGGCCGGCGCGGAGATCCGGACGCACACCCCGACGTCGATCAGGCTGGGGGTCGTGCGCGCGCTGTCCCCGGCGGGACTCGAGAAGCTGCCGATCCCGGCGAAGCGGCGGTTCGACCGGGCCGTCGCGCACCACGTGGCCAGGCCCGGGCACCGGTTGACGGCGCGGTGCCGGCGGGCTGTAGCGTGAGGGCCTGCGGTCGGTGATGTCGTCCGGTCGCGTGGTGTGCCGGGAAGACTGGTCGGCGTCCCCGACCCGTCGACCCCCGGAGTTGATCTTGACCACGACCGGCTTCGCCGCGCCACCGGACCGGATCACACCCGACGCGCCGGCCGTGGACCGGCGGTACCGACCCGAGCTGCAAGGACTGCGCGGGGTCGCGGCGGCGCTGGTCGTCGTCTACCACGTGTGGCTGGGACGGGTGTCCGGCGGCGTCGACGTCTTCTTCCTGATCTCCGGGTTCCTGGTGACCGGTCAGCTGGTGCGCGCGGCGGCGGGCGACGGGATCGCGTTCGGGCCGCTGTGGGGCCGGATGATCAAGCGGCTGTTCCCGGCGGCCCTCACGGTGCTGGCCGCGGTGATCGCCGTCGGTGTCGTGCTGCTGCCGGAAGCCCGCTGGTTCCAGACCATCCGCGAGATCGTCGCCTCGGTCCTCTACCTGGAGAACTGGCGGCTCGCCGCCGACTCGGCCGACTACTTCAACCAGCACAACGAGGCCAGCGTCGTCCAGCACTTCTGGTCGCTGTCCATCCAGGGGCAGTTCTACCTGGTCTGGCCGGTGCTGGTCGCGCTGGTGCTGTTCGTGGCGCACCGGGACGGACGCGATCCGCGCCGCGCGCTCGTGGCCTGCCTGCTGGCCGTGTTCGCGGCGTCACTGGCCTACTCGGTGTACCTGACCGCGGCGAACCAGCCACTGGCGTACTTCCACTCGCTGACCAGGGCGTGGGAGTTCGCGCTCGGGGGCCTGCTGGCCCTCGTGATCACCCGGTTCACCGCGTCCAAGGGTGTGCGGGTGCTCCTGGGGTGGACCGGTCTGGTGGGACTGGTCGCGTGCGGGCTCGTGCTGCGGGTCGGCTCCGTGTTCCCCGGCTACCTCGCGCTGTGGCCGACGCTGTGCGCCGCGGCCGTGATCGCCGCCGGCGCGACGGGCAGCGCGTTCGGAGCCGATCGGGTGCTCGGGTCGCGCCCCCTGCGCTACCTGGGCGACCTCAGTTACTCCCTCTACCTGTGGCACTGGCCGGTCCTGGTGCTGTACCTGGTCGTCCGCGACCGGGTCGAGGTCGGCTTGAACGGCGGACTGGTCGTCATCGGCCTGTCGGTCGTGCTGTCCGTGCTGACCCTCCACTTCGTGGAGGAACCGGTCCGGCGGTCGCGGATCGGCGAGACCACGCGCTGGGGCGCGTACGGCTTCGGCGTGCTCCTGATGGTTCCCGTGCTCGTGGCGGCCGGGGGTTGGCAGGCGGTCAGCGAGCGCAAGGCCGCCTCGTACGCGGCGAGCGTCGACGACCTGGACCACCCCGGCGCGCTGGCCCGCGAACCGGGGTTCGAGTACTGGGGCTCGGAGGACGCCTCCATCGTGCCGCCGCTGGTGGCCCTGCCGGACAACTTCGCCGCGATCCCCGACAGCACCTGCGTGCCCACGCGGCGGAACAAGGAGCTGTCGCTGTGCTACAGCCCGGTGGACGGTGAACCGGAGATGCGCATCGCGGTGGTCGGCGACTCCCACATGCAGCAGTACCTGGCCGCGCTCGGCCCGCTGGCGCAACGCCGCAACTGGCAGGTCGTCGCCATGCTCAAGGGCGCGTGCCCCTACTCGACCGACTCCGAGGTCGTGCCCGGCGACCCCTCGTGCCTCAAGTGGAACGCCGACGTCGAACAGGAACTCGCCGACCTGAGACCGGATCTCGTCCTGACCAACGGCACCCGTGACGTCCGGGTCGGACTCACCGAGGCGACCCCGCCGGGTTTCGTCGACCGGTGGCGCCGGCTCACGGAGGCCGGTATCGCGGTCGCGGCCGTCCGGGACAACCCGCGCTTCGACTACTGGCCGTCCGTGTGCGCCGACGCGCACGGCCCCGAGGCGCCGCAGTGCAGCACGCCCAGGGCCGACCTGCTCGCACCGGAACCCCCGTACGCGGGCATCCCGGACCTGCCGCCCAACCTCGGCTTCCTCGACTTCAGCGACTACTTCTGCACCGAGGACCTCTGCCCGCCCGTGATCGGCAACGTCTACGTGTACCTGGACGACAACCACGTCTCCGCCACCTTCATGTCGACGATGGAGACCATCGTCGAGCGGGCCGTGGACGAGCTGTTCGGCAACCCGCCGGACGGCCTGCGCTGAGCGCGCCGCGGGGGTTCCGCCCGCCTCAGCCCATCGGCACTTCGGCCCAGACCACCTTGCGGTCGCCGTGGCGCTCGAACCCCCAGTGCACCGACAGCCGGTTGACCAGCACCAGGCCGTTGCCCAGCGACGGGTCGTCGGCCCGGCCGAGCACGGGAAGCAGACTCGGGCTGCGGTCCTCCACCTCGACCCGGACGACCCGGCGGTCGTCCACCCGCCACAGCCGCACCCGCCACGGCCCTTCGGCGTGCCGACGCGCGTTCCCCACCAGCTCCGCAGTGATCAGCACCAGCTCGGCGACACGCCGCTCGTCCACCCCGTAGGCGACCTGCCGCACCCAACCGCCGATGCCGTCCACCGAAGGCATGCCGTCCAACTCCAGGTCGAGGCCGTCGTCCGGCAGCTCCACCATGTTCATGGCACGCTCCTCCAGCACCCTGTCGACTCAAGGCGCACGCAGGAGGTAGCCGTTCCGCCGGCGCGCCAAACCAGGTGGTGCGTCACATTCCGGACAGGCCGTGCGATGCGACGAACAGCTGAAGGTCCACAGCACCGTCGCGCGCCTCCGCTCGGACGTCCGCGCGGGCCGAAGACACGGCAGGACGTCGTGCGGCATCGGCGCTGTTAGCCTCCACCGATGGTCTCGGAGATCGACGTCGAGCTGCACGACGGCCGCACGCTGCACGCGTACGACTCCGGCATCGGGGACCTCGCCGTCATCTGGCACCACGGCACGCCGAACGTCGGGGCTCCGCCCGCGCCGCTGCTCCCCGCCGCCGAGCGGCTGGGCATCCGGTGGGTGTCCTACGACCGCCCCGGCTACGGGGGATCAACGCCGGATCCGGGGCGGGACGTCGCGTCCGCCGCCACCTGCGCGTCCGCCGTCGCCGACGCGCTGGGCCTCGACCGGTTCGCCGTGTTCGGGCACTCCGGTGGCGGGCCGCACGCGTTGGCCTGCGGCGCGTTGCTGCCGGAGCGCGTGCTGGGCGTGGTGAGCGTGGCCGGTGTCGCCCCGTACGGCGCGGACGGGCTCGACTGGTTCGCGGGGATGGCGCCCTCCGGGGTGGCGTCGTTGCGCGCGGCGGCTGCGGGACGTGCGGCGAAGGAGCGGTTCGAGGCGTCGGGCGTCGAGTTCGACGGGTTCACCCCGGCGGACTTCGCCGCGCTCGCCGGCGACTGGTCGTGGTTCGACGACGTCGTCGGCCCGGCCTTGGCGGCGGGGCCGGCCGCGTCGATCGACGACGACCTGGCCTACGTGAACCCGTGGGGCTGCGATCCCGCCGATGTGTCCGCGCCGGTGCTGCTCCTGCACGGCGGCCGGGACCGGGTGGTGCCCAGCTCGCACTCCGAGTGGCTGGCCCGCCGGTGCCCCACGGCCGAGCTGCGCGTGTTCGCCGAGGAAGGCCACATCTCGGTCCTCACCTTCGCCGAGTCCGCCTTGGACTGGCTGCGCGCACGATCCGCCAGGTGAGCGTGGGCCTCACGAGTGGTGGGCGGGTTGGCGGGTCAGTTCCTGGGCCAGCTCGACGGCGGCCCGCGCCGGGTCGTGGGCGAACCGCGTGGGGAACGCGTCGTGCATCCGCCAGCCCGCGCCGCGCAGGGCACGCCACCGGGCCAGGTGCGCCGCCGTGCCGTCCGGGTGCGGCCGGGTGTCCAGCGCGACGGCCGAGTCCCGTTCGCCGACGACCAGGTCCACCCGCCACTGACCCACCGGGTACCCGGCGCGGACGGTGAGGCCCAGCCGGGCCAGCTCGTCCGCCAGCCGGGTCGTCCAGTCGTCGGACGGCGGGACGCCCTCGGTCTCGTCGGGCGGGACCTCCGCGTGCCGCAGGTACTCCCCGAGGAGTCCGACCGGCTCGTCCGCCGACGTGATCACGTGCACCAGCCGCCTGGCCCGCGTGGTCAGCACGGCCAGCAGGTTCCGGTCGTTGGCGAACCGCCAGGCGGCGGGCCGGTCCTCGTCGCTGAGCGCGAGGCTGACCACCACCTCGTCGAACTCCGAGCCCTGCACGCCGTGCACGGTGCCGACGCGCACCCCACCCGTGGTGATCTCGTCCAGGCTCAGCCGGTCGAGCAGGGCCTGTTCGAGCGCGTCGGCCTGCGCCCGGAACGGCGTGACCACGCCGATCGAGCGGACGCCGGCGGCGATCCGGCGGCGCAGGTGCGCCAGCACGGCGTCCACCTCGACCTCGTTGACGCCCTTGGCGTCGCGGACCCCCGCCACGTGCTCGACGTCGATGCAGTCCACGTCCGCGATCGACGGGTGCGTCGTGAGCAGCGCGATCCGGCCCTCGTAGAACCGGGTCGCGGCGAACCCGATCAGGTGGGGCGCGCAGCGGTGGTGCTCGGTCAGCCAGTGCACCCCGGCCGCCGCCGCGCCCGCGTCGAACAGGCTCACCTTCGGCACGTCCAGCCGGTCCGCCAACGCCTCCGTGCCCTCCGCCGTCAACGCCTCGCGCACGGCGTGGTCGCCGACGAACGACACGTGCCGCAGCTGGCGCGGGTCCCCGCCGATCACCACGCGCCTGCCGCGCAGCAACGCGGGCGCGGCGAGCGGCTGGTCCACGTGGCTCGACTCGTCGATCACCACCAGGTCGAACATCCCCGGCACGGCGGGCAGGATGTCCTCCACGTCGGCCAGCGTCCCCACCCACAGCGGCAGCGCCTGGACCAGGTGCTCGGTCGAGATCTCGGCCAACGCGCGCCGGCGCGCCGCCCGTCCCGAGCGCAACGACGTGGCCAACGCCGCCACCGCACGACGTGGACCGGCGCCACGTCTGCTCACCGCGAGCGCGGCGAGCCAGGCGGCGATCGCGGTGTGGCCGCGCGCGTCCTCTTGGGCGAGCAGCCCGCGCAGCGCGGCCAGCGACGTGCCGCCGTTCGCGGCGACCCTGACCTGCGCGGCGGACTGCTCGGCGGCCCGCACCGCCGCCTCCAGGTCCACCGCGTCCACGTCGTCCGCCGCACCGGTCAGCCGCCGTGCCGTCCGGACCGCCCACCGCGTCCGCCACCGCCCGAACAGCCCGTGACGCGCGTGCAGGAGCCCGTGCAGGCGCTCGAAGTCCACGCCGTCGTCGAACGCGCGCGGCGCGACCGAACGGTGGGCCGGCATCAGCGCCTGGAACCTCACCGCCGCCTCGACCAGCTCCTCGTCCCGCAACGCCTCGCCGACCGCGCGTTCGATCCTCGCGACCGCCGCGATGGCGGCCTTCCTGGTCTGGTCCAGGGGGGAGAGCTCGCCCTTGGCCGAGGTGGCGGCCAGCCCGGTGCTCAGCTCGCGGGCCATCTCCTGCCGCAGCTCGGAGTCGCCGAACAGCACCGGCACCGGCCCGCCGGCCCGCCGCAACGCGTCCCCGAGGACGTCGGCGGCGTTGCGCGTGCGGCTGGCCAACAGCACCGAACGGCCCGAGGCCACCGTGTCCAGCGCGATCGCGGCCAGGGTGTGGGTCTTGCCGCTGCCCGGCGGGCCGCCGATCACGGTCACCGGCGCGTCGCGGGCGGCCAGCACGGCGGTCCGCTGGCTCGGGCTCAACGGCAGCGCCCCGGCGACCTCGCCCGTCGCGGTGTCGACGTCCTCCTCCGATGACGAGTACAGCCCGGCCAGGGCGGTCTGCTCGACCCCTCGCGTGCGCGCCCACGAGTACAGCGCCGCGCCGCGCTCGGTGCTGACCACCGGCTCGCCCGCGTGCAGCCCGGCCCCGGCCACCACGACGAGGTCGTTCCCGCTGATCAGCCCGCCCGGGTCGTGCCCCGGCCCGAGCACAGGCACGTCGCCGAACCCGCCGGCCGCCAGCGTCGCCCTGATCCACTCCTCGCCCCTGGCCAGCCGCGTCTCCAGCTCGGCCGCCTTCGACCAGTCGGTGACCAGCGGGAACATCGCCACGTCACCGGCGACGTGGAACAGGTAGCGCCGACCGCCCGAGTGGTGCAGCCGCACCGGCCGCGAGACCAGCGGCAGGCACACCCGCCGGCGCTGGCCGCCCACCGTCGCCGGCCCGCACAGGAACGCCCAGCCCAGTCTCAGCAGCCGGTCCTCCTGGTGCAACGCGTCGAACGACGCCAGCCGCTCGACGGTGGCCTGCTGGTCCGCCCGCGCGGTCCACGGCATCGGCGTCCAGCTCGGCTGCACCGAGGGCTGGCTGAGAGCGCGCCACGCGGTCTCGTCCGTGCCGAGCCACACCAGCCCGGCGGTCTTGGTCAGGTCCAGCTGCACCCGCTGCGGCTGCTCGGACGCGCTGAGACGGGCCAGCGTGCGCAGCACAGCGGGAACGGTCACGGGGAAATCCTGCCATCCCGGTCCGACACCGGGCCCCGGATCAGCCGCGGCCGGTGAAGACGGCGAAGCTCGGGCTGCGGCGCAGCGGACCCCAGAACTCCTCGCCGCGCCCGTCCTCGGGCACCACCGTGACGTGCCGGGTGACGTCGGCCAGGCCGCCGCGGGCGAGAGCCGCCTCGAAGGAGTCGCCGGGCCAGAAGAACGAGTCGAAGTCGAACGGCGGTTCGCCCAGCACGTGCACCGCCACGGGCTGCCGCACGCCGGGCGGTCCGGTGCGGGTGATCTCATAGCCGTAGCGGCCGTAGTCGGCGAGCAGGTCCCAGTCCGCGTCGGGGTTGGGCACCAGCACGGCGAGCGTGCCGCCGGGGGCGAGGTTGGCGCGCAGGTTGCCGATCATCAGGTCGAGCGCGGCCTCGTCCTCGGCGTACCCGAGCAGCCACACGGCGGTCACCACGTCGAAGACGCCCAGCACCGGCAACGTGGTCGCGTCGTGCCGGTGGTACTCGATGCCCTGCGGCGTGCGGCTCTCCACCTCGCGGGCGTAGCCGATCATCTCGGCCGCCGAGTCGACGCCGACCACCCGGGCCGCGCCCCGGCGGCGGAACTCGCGCGGGTAGAACCCGGTGCCGCAGGCGACGTCCAGCACGGACCTGCCGCGCAGGTCGGGCAGCGCGGACAGGAAGGTGGCGCGTTCGGCCAGACCCGTCGGGATGTGCTTGGTGCGCTCGTAGAGCTCGCCGAGTTCGTCGTACTGATCGTCCGATTCCGCCATGGGACCGACCCTAGGGCCGGCCGTAGAGGGCGGGGTAGCCGAAACCGGCGAAGTACGCCGTGAAGGGGCGGATCACGGCGGCGCGCAGGAGCGGGGCGCCGATCGGGGCGAGGCATTCGCGCACGCCCACCGCGTCGGCACCGGTGATCCGGGCGGCCCCGGTCCCCCGACATCGGCGGCAACCGACAGGCGCGCCACTTCACGAAAGGACGAGCACGGTCCGGTGGTCAGCGGAGTGATCAGGGCTGACGCACGCGCGGGTGGCGGACCGTCGAGGTCCGCCACCCGCGTTCTTCGGGATCAGCGGCCGAACAGGCCTACGAGGGTGCCGTGGGCGAGCACGCGTCCCTCGACCGCGCTGCGCACGTCGTCCGCGGTCACGCCCTCGCCGAGACCGAGCGGCCGGTCCACCGCGTACACCCGGAAGATGTAGCGGTGCGGCTCGTCGCCGACCGGTGGCTTGGGTCCGCCCCAGCCCTGTTCGCCGAAGCCGTTGCGGCCGACGACCGCGCCCGGCGGCACGGAGCCCTCCTCGATCGAGGTCACGTCCGCGGGGATGCCGGTGACCACCCAGTGCGCGAACGTGCCGCTCGGCGCGTCGGGGTCCTCGCACACCAACGCCAGCTCCGCCGTGCCCGACGGCACGTTCGACCACTCCAGCGGCGGCGAGGTGTTGCCGCCGTCGTACGAGTACCGGTCGGGGATCATCGTGTGGCCGCTGAACGCGGCGCTGCGCGCCTGGAGGCCGCCGTCCTCCTCGACCCCGCCGCCACCGCCGGGTGGGCCGGCTGCCCGGTCACCGACGGCACGGGGCGGGTGGTCGCGCTGGAGTTCCGCGTTCGCGGCCCGGTCGGCGTTCTGGTCGGGCACGCCGCGGTCGTCGTACTCGGCGCGCAGCCTCGTGCGGCGGACGTCGTAGGCATGGCTCCCTGGATCGGGCATGGTGGGCTCCCTTCCACTCGCGTCCGCTAGGGGCCTACCCGCGTCGGCAGCGGGTACACCTCCGTCAGCTCATGGAGGCCAGCAGCTCCAGGCACGCCCGCTCGCAGGCCCGGCACGCTTCCGCGCACACCCGGCAGTGCTCGTGCATGGACGCGTGCGAGGCGCACTCGTCGCCGCACGACTTGCAGACCATCGCGCACGCCTCCAGCAGCGTGCGGCTGATGTTCGCGTCGTAGCCGGTGTGGCGGGACAGCACCCGTGCGGTCGCGCCGCAGACGTCCGCGCAGTCCATGTTGGTCCGCACGCACTTGGTCAACTCGGCCACCGAGCTCTCGCTGAGGCAGGAGTCCGCGCAGGCCGTGCACGCCTCCGCGCACGCGATCAGCGCATCGATGGTGTCCGCCAGCTTGCGGCGGTCGAGGTTGATCTCGGCGGGGTAGGTGTTCATCATCGTCATCGCGGTCATGGCCGTTGACGCCTCCGTTCGATCGGGTCTGCAGTCGGCTACCCACTCGACGTGCCGCGTATCCGTGGACGGCCACGGGGGTTGTCCGGCGGCCCGGTGGGCACCCGAGAAGGGGTCGGGCGGGACTCCGGCTCGCTCGGCGCACGGCGTCCTGGTGGCCCTGTACGGGCAGTCCCGACCCCGGCAGACTGGACACCGGTGGCGCTTCCCCCGTTGCCCGGACACCAGGGGGAACGAGCATGAGCAGGTACCGGGCGGCGCTGGCCGCCGCCGCACGAGGCTGGCCCGTGGTGCCGTTGCGCCCGCACGGGAAGGTGCCCGTCCTGCGCGGCTGGGACGACGAGGCGACGCTGGACCGCGACCGGATCAGGCGCTGGTGGTCACGCCGGGCGTACAACGTCGGCATCGCGTGCGGCCCCGCCGGGTTGCTGGTGGTGGACCTCGACGTCCCGCACGGCCGCGAGGCGTTCGCCCGCCGCGCCTGGCAGCACGGCGCGGAGGACCCGCGCGACACGTACACGGTCGCCACGCCCAGCGGGGGAGAGCACCGCTACTTCCGGGCGCCGGACGTGCCGCTGGGCAACACCGTCGGCCGGATCGCGCCGCACGTCGACACCAGGGGCGTCGGCGGGTACGTGGTGGCCGCCGGTTCGCTGCTCGGCCCCCACCGCTACCGCGTGCTGCGGGACACCGCCGTGGCGCCCGCGCCCGAGTGGCTGGTCGCCGTGCTGACCCCACCGCCGCCCGAGGACCTGCCGATCCCAGCCCAACGGCCCTCGCCACGCCGGATCGACGCCTACCGCGCCGCCGCCGTGGAGGGCGAGGTGGAGCGCGTCCGCCAGGCGAGACCGGGCGGGCGCGCCCACATCGTGTTCACCGCCGCGTGCCGGCTCGGCGAACTGGTCGGCGCGGGCTGGCTGGACGAGGCCACCGCGACGTCGCTCCTGCTGGCCGCCGCGTCCGCGCACAACGGCGTCGAGGGCTGGACCGAGCGGGAGTCGCTGCACCACATCGAGAACGGCATCGCGCTGGGCCGCCGTCGACCACGCGTGCTGCGCTGAAACCTGGCGACGCCGTCGACACCGATCGGCACGTCACCGGCGATCGTGACCCGGTGCAGGCGGCGGCGCGCGTCGTCGTAGTCCGCGACGCCGTAGAGCTGAGTGGCCCGGTTGTCCCAGGTCGCGACGTCACCGTCCGTCCACTGCCGGCGCACCGTGTTCTCCAGCCGGGTCACCCGCTCCTGGAGCAGTGGGAAGACTGCGTGCGACTCCCACTCGTCAAGCCGACGATCCGCTTGACGAAGTGGCCGAGCAGCAAGGCCCGTTCGCCGGTCTCCGGGTGCACCCGCACCGCCGGGTGCTCGGTCTCGTACCGTTGTGCCTGACCCGTCGCGGTCAACCTCCTCCTTCACGTCCACGCCCCCATTCGGGCCGAGTCGACGTGGCCCGCGTAGTCGTAGACGTTGGTGTGCACCGCCCACAGCCGATCGACAAGCGCCTTGAGTGCCGGCGACAGGTTGTCTTGCGCGCGGGCCGTGTTCGCCCACACCGTGCTGCCGCCGTAGGGCGGGAGCTGGACGGCGCGCAGGATGCTGATCGCCGGCACCCCGGTCCGCGGACGTGACGTCGATGTGCCGGCTGTTGGCCTTGCCGTGGTCGGAGTCGATCGGCAGCACGTTGGCGTGCTCTCGACCCTTGACCGTGGGGTGGGCCAACAGCCGGTTCGGCGAGGAGCCGGGCGAAGGCGAGCTGACCGGGGTCGTCGAGGTGCTCCTAATTTCACCAGTGGTGCTGTCTCGGAGATGCCCTCGGCGCGCACCACGAGGCGATGCCGGGCATCTACCTCAAGCGCAACGGCCTGTCGCCGGACGGGATCAAGAAGGTGGAGCCGATCGCGGTGCCGCCGGTGAGCATCGAGCAGTCCGTGCGGCAGCGGCAGATCGAGGTCGACGTGCTCGGCTCGTCCACCGCGGGCACGTACGTCGTCACCGAGCAGTTCCTCAAGGACAACCCGGGCACCGTGCGGACCTTCGTCACCGGCGTGGTGCAGGCGATCGAGTGGAGCCGGACCACGCCGCGCGAGCAGGTGGCGGAGCGCGAGGTCGAGATCCTCACCAAGCGCGGGCGCAACGAAGATCCCGCCGCGCTGAGGTACTGGCGGTCCACCGGCGTCGCCAAGAGGGGAGGCACGATCGTGGACGACGAGCTGACCCTGTGGATCGACTGGCTGAGACGGTCGTGTTCATCACCCACGCCATCGACGAGGCGGTGGAGGCCGAGCGGCTGGCCGGCGAGTTGGACGACCTGATCATCCCGGTCCGCGCGGTCCGGCAGCCGACCGAGCTGATCGGCGTCGACCTCACCGACCACCCGCTGGACGAGCTGCCGACTCCACCGACCCGGCCGTCGCAGAGGTCGTGGCGGCGCTCGCGGTGGCGGACGGCTTCTCCGCCGCCCTGCCCTCCCGGATTTCCCTGCTCGCCGTGCCGTGACGGGCGGACCGGTGGACCGGTCAGGTGCGACTCGGAAGCCGCTGCAGCCGGATCATCCCCGCAAAGTTGTGCGCGCTGTGAACGGTCGACTACCGATGTCATGATCTTTTACCAGTTGACCGAAAGGCTCGGCCAATAGAGACGGCGAATTTGTGCGTAGTGTGGCGTGCGTTACTTGACCTGTCGGCCGGTGAACGGTTCTACTGCGGTCGCGCATTCTTCTACTGGCCGGTAGGAGACCTTCGCGCCACCGACACGAGGGTGGGCGCGCCCATTGTCCCCTGTTGTGGGATCGGCATTGTCGTGTTGATCGACAATGGGTGCCGCCTGCCGTACGGGAGCACCGGCATGTCTTTGAGCAATCGGAACGACCGTGTCCGACGCCGGTCGGCGCGCCGCGGCAGGGGCCGCGCACTGCTGTCCGTCGTGGCCGGCATCGCGGCTGCATCCGCGTTGGTGACACCCTCCAGTGCCACAGGCGGCGACGCGGTTGCGGGAGGAGGGCGGGTGCAGTCCTTCTGGCTGCACTGGAACGGGACGCCGGTGTCCGATGCCACGCTGGTCACCGAGGCGAAACGACGCAGTTACATCGTGCTCAACGCCTGGGAAGGCGCGATGGTCCCCAAGCTCAAGGCGGCGAACCCGGCGGTCCAGGTGTTCGTCTACAAGGACCTGTCGTCCACCCGCTCGTACGCGTGCCGCAACGGTGCGGACGACGCGCAGTTGCCGACCGGTGTCGGGTACTGCCAGGCGGAACGGGACCACCCGGAGTGGTTCTTGCTCGATCCGAACGGACGCCGGTTCGAGTACGGCGGCTATTCCGGGCATTGGCAGATGGACGTCGGCAACACCGCCTACCAGGACACCTGGGCGGCGAACGTGATCGAGAGCAGCACCGCCGCCGGATTCGACGGCGTGTTCATGGACAACGCCCTTTTCCCGTGCGACGCATATCATGAAGGCGTGTGTCCGGCGAAGTACCCGACCGACGCTGCATTGCAGGACGCGTACAAATCGATGTTCGCGAATACGCGGGGCGAATTCGTGGCGGCGGGGTTGAAGACGGTCGCGAACCTGTCCAACGCCCGCCTGCACGCCGGTGCCTGGGACGCCTACACCGAGCACCTGGACGGCGGATTCGACGAGTGGTGGCTCACGTTCGACGACCGGAACCTGTTGTCCGAGTACCCCGAGGGGTGGAGCAGGCAGGTCGCCGAGATCGCCTCGAACGAGGCCCGCGGCAAGATCACGTGGGTACAGCCGCACTTCACCGCCGGCCAGGACCGGCCGTACCGGTACGCGCTGGCCAGCTACCTGATGGCGGCGGGCGAGTGGGCGGCCATCGCGGACGTCGACCAGACCGACGGCTACGACGACCCGTCACCGTGGCACGCGGAGTACGACTGGGACCTCGGCACGCCTGCGGGGCTGTACCGGTCGGTGGCCGGGAACGTGTTCCAGCGAGACTTCTCGTGCGGCACGGTCGTGGTCAACGCGAACCGGACCGAGAGCGGGTCCGTCACGGTCCGGCTCGGCAGCGCGCACGCCGACGAGCGCGGCGCGGAGGTCACATCGGTGTCGCTGGCGGGCACTTCCGGGGCCATTCTCCGCAAGCCCTGCTGACCTGAACCCCGCTCGCCCACCCCTCCGGTCACGCACGGCGCGGGAGTTCGGCCATCGGGTCGGTGCGCCGGGGAGGCAGGCGCGATCTCTGTTCACAACGGGCGTGGCTTGCTACAGTCAAGTGTTCTGGGAGCGCTCCCAGAACACTTGCGGAGAACCTCGACGAGGAGGGCGGAGTGGTGCTGTCACACCCGCGGCCACTCGGTTCTCCAGCGATCCGCTCCCCGTAGGTCACCGGAAAGGTGATATCGCCCTGTCGGGCGACGTACCCGAGGCGTTCATTCCGTCAACGGTCTCTCGGATGTCGCACCCGCCGCTGCGAGTCCGTCGGAAGGAGTTCCCATGCGAAGCACCGTCCGCGCACTCGTCGCCATCGGCCTGTTGGCCGCGGGCACGGTCCTCGCCGGCGCAGGACCGGCCCAAGCCGACACGACGATCTGCCAGCAATACGGATCGACCACCATCCAGGGCCGCTACGTGGTCCAGAACAACCGGTGGGGCACTTCGGCCACCCAGTGCATCAACGTCACCTCCACCGGGTTCCAGATCACCCAGCAGCAGGGCTCCGCCCCGACCAACGGCGCGCCCCTGTCCTACCCCTCGGCGTTCCTGGGCTGCCACTACACCAACTGTTCCCCCGGCTCGAACCTGCCGATGCAGGTCAGTCGCATCCGCAGTGCCACATCGTCGATCAACTACCGCTACGCCGGCGGCACCTACAACGCCTCCTACGACATCTGGCTCGACCCCACGCCGAAGACCAACGGGGTCAACCAGATGGAGATCATGATCTGGTTCAACCGCCAGGGCTCCATCCAGCCCATCGGCAGCGCCGTCGGCAACGCCACCGTCGGTGGCCGCAGTTGGCAGGTGTGGCGGGGCAGCAACGGCGCGAACAACGTCATCTCCTACGTGGCGCCCTCGCCGATCAACTCCTGGTCGTTCAACGTGTTGGACTTCGTCAACGACGTGCGCAACCGTGGCGCGATCACCAGCTCCTGGTACCTGACCAGCATCCAGGCGGGCTTCGAACCCTGGAACGGTGGCGTCGGCCTGGCTGTCGACAACTTCTCCGCCTCGGTCAGCGGGTAACGGGCATGTCGGGCGCGCCCGCCGACCAGGCGCGCCCGACAGCGCCGAACGCTGAAACCTCACTCCTCGTGGACTTCCTCGCCATCCCGGTCCGCCCAGTCCAACAACGGCTCCAGCCCGAACACCGCGTCGTCGATCCCGGCGTGCAGGTCGCCCAGCTCGGCGAACCGGGCGGGCACCGTGGCGATGGTGAAGTCACGCGGGTCGAGCGAGTCGACCTCGTCCCACCGCACCGGCGTCGACACGGTCGCCTCCGGCACGCCCCGCACCGAGTAGGCGGCGGCGATCGTGTGGTCACGGGCGTTCTGGTTGTAGTCCACGAACAGGCTGCGCGGATCACGGTCCCGCCGCCACCACGCCGTGGTCACGTCGTCCGGCGCGCGCCGCTCCACCTCCCGAGCGAACGCCAACGCCGCCCGCCGCACCTCCGCGAACCCCCACTCCGGCTTGATCCGCACGTAGATGTGCATCCCGGCCCCGCCGGACGTCTTCGGCCAACCCACCGCGCCCAACTCGTCCAGCACCTCGCGCGCCACGTGCGCGACCCGCCGCACCCGGTCGAACGGGCAGTCCGGCATCGGGTCGAGGTCGATCCGCCACTCGTCCGGCTTCTCGGTGTCGGACCGCCGCGAGTTCCACGGGTGGAACTCCACGGTCGACATCTGCACCGCCCACACCACGTCCGCCACGTCGGCCACGCACAGCTCGTCGGCATGCCGGTCGTACCGGGGAAAGTGCACCCGCACGGTCGGCACCCACGGCGGCGCGCCCTGCGGCAGCCGCTTCTGGTGCACCTTCTCGCCGGTCACCCCGGACGGGAAGCGGTGCATCATGCACGGCCGGTCCCGCAGCGCGCGCACGATGCCGTCGCCGACCGCCAGGTAGTACCGGGCGAGGTCGAGCTTGGTCTCCCCGCGGGCGGGGAAGTAGACGCGATCCGGGTTCGAGATCCGCACGACGCGGTCCCCGACCTCCAACTCCACCGAAGGCACCTTTCCGGCCATGCGGGCAACCTAACCCGGATCGCGCCGATCAGCGCGTCACCAGCCTCCTCTCCCGGGCCGGAGTGGCGATCGCGGTGGCGGCGATGGCGGTGGCCGCCACCGCGACGACGGCGGCCACGAGGGGGACGGCCGGGGCGTCGACCGCGCCGCCGAGCACACCGGCCCCCGCGATGCCCGCGTAGATGGCGGACGCGTTCAGGGCGAGCAGGAGGTTCGCCCGGTCCGGGTCCACCGCCACCAGCGCCGCGAACAAGGGCGGGTTGAACGCCCAGAACAACGCGCCCCACGCGGCCATCACGAAGAAGGCGGCCGTCCCGGTCAGCGCGGCCGGCAGCAGCACGAGCACCGCCGCGCAGCCGCCCAGCGCCACCAGCAACGGCGTGCGCGGCCCGTGGCGGTCCGCGGCCAGACCGCCGATCACGTTGCCCAGCACCCCGCCGACGCCGTAGGCGAGCAGGTGACCGCCGTCCACCGGTCGGCCCGTGATCGGGCCGAGGTAGCCGTACACGCTGAACGTGGCCAGGCACGCCAGCAGCGACACGGCCAGCAGTCGCTGCACCGGTGGGTCGGCGAGCGGCGCCAGCCGTTGTCGGAACCCCGATACCGGACCGGGGCGGACCCGCGGCACCGCGACCCGCACCACCGACGCGGCAACCACGCACAACACCGCCACCAGCACGAACGACGCCCGGTAGCCGGACTGGTCGGCGACGAACCGCCCGGCCGGCACACCGAGCAGGGTGGCCGCCGTCAGACCGCCGGTCACCACGGCCATCGCCCGCGCCTTGTGGTCCGGGTCGAGTCCGGCGGCGACCGCGGTGGCCGCCGGAGTGGCCAGGGCCGCGCCGCACGCCGTCAGCACGCGGGCCACCAGCAGCAGGTCGAACGTCGGGGCCAGCGCGGCGCCGACGTTGCCCAGCGCGGCGACCAGCAGTGCGGCCACCAACAGGGCACGCCGTTCGACGCGCGCCGTGAGCATCGCCAGCAGCGGCGAGCCGATCGCGTACGCCAGGGCGAACGCGGTGATCGTTTGGCCCGCCGCGGCCGTGGTGACCCCGTGGTCGGCGGCGACCTCGGTCAGCACCGCCGCGACCACGTACCCGCTGGACCCCGCCGCCACCGTCGTCGCGGCCAGCGCGGAGGTCCGGGCGCGCATCACGACACCAGGCGTGGCGGCGCCGGGGGCAGGTGGAGCGACAGGTCGGGTGGCCTGCGGCCGGTGAACGCCACCCGGTAGACGGTCTCCCGGACCAGCGCCACGGGCCGGCCGGCGCTGAGCAGGGTGGCCTGGCACCACAGCGCGGGGACGTCGCCGGGCTCGTCGGGCAGCGGGTCGGCGAAGTCGGGATCGTCGGGTGTCGGCGTGGTGGCGGCGTAGTGGGTGGCCCGGCGGGCGTCGGCGACCAGCATCCCGAGCGGGACGTAGCCCTTGGCGAGGTCTTCGCGTCCGGGTTCGTCGAGCTCCAGCGCCCGCCGGTGCACCAGGGCGGTGATCGCGGCGAGGCGCGGGCCCTGATCGCCCAGGTACGGGACGAGGTAGCCCTCCCGCCGGGTGACGGTGGTGTGCGGTGGTAAGCCGAGCAGGTGGGCCTGGCGCGGGGTGAGGGAGTGGGCGGTGTCGGGCTGCCGCGGGTCGCGGCGCAGGCGGTAGCCCACCCACAGGGACAGCACACGGGTGAAGGGGACGGGTACGTCCCGGAGGAACCGGGCCATCGTCTCGGCACGGGCGCTCGCGTCGTCCTGGCGAGCGGCGGGAACAGAGTGGATCATGCTGGGTGCACCTCCCGGTGAGGCCGCACGTCGTTGTGCGGGCATCGGTGCGATGCACCCACGATGAGGCCGCAGTCGTGCGGAGACATCGGTCGAGTGACGGAGAAGATCACGAATCCGGTCCACTGTGGACCGGGCCGCGGACCCCGGGACGGCTCAGGACATCCGGGAGAAGGCGATCAGGAACAGCGCGACGACCGCGATGGCGATCAGGACGCCGAGGACGCCACCGAGGATCATGCCGGTGCCCACCGAGCCCCACGGCGGCCGGGCGGTCTTGAGCAGCGCTCCCACCACGATGGCCCCGAACGCGATACCGATGAACAGGTACGCGTACTCGCCGCCGTGCCAGCCCAGGACGTCGAAGGCCTGGGCGCGGTGGGTCGCCATCACCGCCAGCAGCAGCGCGATCGGCACGAGGGAACCCGCGAACGCCACACCCGGGCGTTTGCGCTTCCGCTGGTCGAGTTCGTCCATTCGCCCAGTCTCCACGTCCATCCGGCGGTGCCGCATGAGTACGACTACGCGGCGTTCAAGCGCTCAGCCCTCCACCGGACGGGACGCCAGCCACAACTGGTGCTCCCGGCTGATCGCCTCCTCGGCTTCCGCCACCGCCGCGTCCCACGACTCCTCGTCCGAGTCGAGCAGCTTGGTCCGCACCAGCACCAGCTCCCGCGCGGCCAACGAGTAGCTGGTCGCCAGGGTCGAGTGCCGCCGCGTCCCGAGCCACGCCGCGCCGCTGGCCAGGGCCGCCGCGAGCATGCCGGACAGGTCGACCTCCCACAGGCCGAACGCCCGCCCGCCCGCGAGCACCACGGCCAGCACCTCGCCGACGATCAGCGCGGTGCGCCACTGCGTCGCGCGCAGCCGGTTGACCCTCGCCCGCTCCGCGTACCAGTTCTTCTGCACCTGGAGCCGGTTCTCCAGGTACGCCTTCCGGCGCTCCTCGAACGGTGCTGCCCGCAGCGTCGTCATCGAGGCCGTGGCGAACGGGTCGTCGCTCTCCAGCGGCAGCCGCTGCCCGCCCTGCGCGATCACCTCGTTCACGCGTTCCTGCAACAACGTTCTCGGCTTCGCCACGTCGGCCGAGAACGGCGCCCCGGCCACCGCGTACCGCCAGGCCAGCGTCTTGATCGACTCGGCGACCGCGCGCCCGGAGTACCACTCGCGCTCGGGCTGCTGCGTCCACAGCAGGATCTCCACCACCAGCGCCACCGAGAACGCCACCAGCGCCAACGCCGCCCACGGGTGGAAGTTGTCGGCGAGCTTCCACTCCAGGGCCCCGCCGAGCCCGGCCGCGATGGCGCAGAACAGCCGGATCCTGCTCCACAGCAGCGTCAACCGCTGACCGCGCTGCGAGGCGTGGTCGGCGTCGTGGAAGAACCCGGGCAAATCGGCGTCGGTCATGTCCCTCCGTCTCTGGCGCACCAGCGGACTCGATCATTCCACCGGGTGCGCCACCGACCGCCGAGTGACCCGCCGTCGACGCGGAAGCATTGCCCGCCAATGTGTCCGGCCGCGCCGCACCCCCTCCGAGTGAACCACCGGGTCCACGTCGAAGGGGGGTGCGGCGCGGCCGTGTTGTGCCGACTGGGGCCGTTTAGCGCGGCACCTTCGACCAGTCCGTGTCCGAGGCCAGGTAGAAGCCGGTGTACGCGGGCTGGTTGTACGAGGTCTGCTGCCGCGCGACGTCGACCCGGTACTGCGGGTCGTGCATCAGGGTGTACAGCTTGTGCCCGGTGACCTCGGTGCTGAGGAAGATCCGCAACGCCGAGCTGTCCGCCGTGCGCACCACCATCTCCTCGCGCCAGTCACCGAACACGTCGGCCACGAGCGACGGGTTGCCCTTGGTGCCGTTGTTGGTCCGCGTGCCCGTCGCGGTGAGCACGGTCCCGCGCCGCCAGTCCTTGATCGTCGGCGTCGCCTCGCCCGCGCCGTCCACGATCTGCGTGGTCAGGTCCGCCGCCCAGCGGATGCTCGCGTTCGTGCCGGGGATGGCGGCCGACAGCGGACGCCCGTCCGCCGACCACAGCCCGACCGCGCCCGAACCGCCGGGCACCGACGCCCACGTCTCCAGGCCCGGTTCCTCCGGCAGCACGTCGCCGACCATGCCGCGCCCGGTGTCCCGGCCGGTGTACCCGCCGTAGATCACCTCGCCCGTGGCCGCGTCCCGCAGCGTGTAGCCGTAGGGCGCGTAGGTCCCGCCCTCGTGCACCATGTGGATCTCCAGGCCGGGCCGCGCGGGATCGATGTCCGTCACGTGCAACGCGTCGCCGTGCCCGAGTCGTGCCACCACGCCGGGGTCCGCGCTGCCCGTCGGCAGCACGGCCGACGAGCTGTACAGGAGCTTGCCGTCGTGGTCGATGGTCGATGCGCCGTACACGATCTCGTGCCTGCCGTCGCCGTCCACGTCCGCCGCGCTCAACGAGTGCGCGCCCTGCGTGGCCAGCGAGCCGTACTCCGGCGACGTGCCGTCCCGGCCGTGAACCGGGAAGTTGAACGGGTTGCTCATCGGCACCCACCCGCTGTCCACGAACCAGTTCTTGGTCAGCTTGTGGCCGTTCCACCGGTACGCCACCAGCGTCGTCCGGGTGTAGTAGCCGCGGGCGAACACCGCCGACGGCCGCTTGCCGTCCAGGTACGCGACACCGGCCAGGAACCGGTCCACCCGGTTGCCCGGCTCGATCCGACCCAGCGCGTAGTCGCCCCACATGAGCCCGTCGTCGTGCCGGCCGGGCTCGTACCGCACGGTCTCCAGCTCACGGCCGGACTTGCCGTCGAACACGGTCAGGTACTCGGGGCCGTCGACGATGAACCCGGCGAACGCCCGGAGGTTGTTGCGGGCGCTGCGACTCGGCGCGTACACGTCGACGAAGTGGTCCGCCAGCGCGCGGGCGTCCACGTCGGAGAGCGGGTAGCTGTACACCGGGTCGATGCCGAACGCCTGCTCCAGCGTCGCGGGCCAGTTCCCCGCCAGCACCTCGGGGTGCCGGTGCCAGCCGCGGAACATCTCCACGACGTGCTCGTAGTAGCCCTCGGCGCTGAGCCGGTAGTCGTCGCTGTGCGAGTAGCCCGCCCGGACGTCCTCGCGCGGCATGGTCACGTGCCGCTCCGACACCACGTTCCCGCGCCGGTCGTAGGACGTCACCTTGGAGCCGGGCGCGGTCTTCATCATCATCTCCGAGCGGCCGTCGCCGTCGAAGTCGTAGACCAGGAACTGCGTGTAGTGCGCGCCGGAGCGGATGTTCACGCCCAGGTCGACGCGGTGCAGCAGGGTGCCGTCGATCCGGTACGTGTCGACGTAGGTCGGGCCGGTGTACCCGATCTGGGACACGTCCTTCGAGTTGGACGGGTCCCACTTCACGACGTACTCGTAGCTGCCGTCGCCGTCCACGTCGCCGACGCTCACGTCGTTGGCGGAGTACGTGTACGCCTCGCCGGTCGGCGTCACGCCGTCGGCGGGCTTGCTCAGCGGCAGGTCGTAGTGCTCGCCGGCCCACGGCGACACGGGCTTGCTCAGATCGCCCTGCCGGCCGCGGACCAGCGGGGCGACCCGGTACTGCGAGCCGCCTTCCGGGTCGAGGTAGTTGGTGCTGTCGGTCACCGTGGCGATCTTCTTGCCGTCGCGGTAGACGGCGAACGCCGGACCGTCGAGGCCGGTGTCGGTGTGGCCGGTCGCCTCGTGGCGCAGCAGCCGCCAGCTCAGGTGCACGCCGGCGGCGGTGCGGGCGGCGACCAGTCCGCGGTCGAGGCGTTCCAGCCGCGGTCCGCCGGGTGTGGCCTCAGTGGGGGAGCCGGCCGAGGCCGGGGCTGTGGAAAGCACTATCGCGAGTGCCGTCAGGACGGCGGACAGGGGTCTGACGCGGGTCATGTTGAGGCCTCCAGGGAGCGCGACTTTGCGCGAGGTGCCTGACGACGCCACACGATGAACCGTTTCAACGCAATTGGCAAGAGCGGATCGCCTTCCGCTGTCGACGGCAAATCCGGTGTCTTGACGTCGGTGACCCGGCTCACCTAGGTTGGTTGAACCGATTCAAAGGCGGAGGCGGGGTGATGGGCCGAGTGTCTCGTCCGGTGACGCCCCGCGTGGTGCTCGCCGGTGCTTCCGGCTACGGGCGGCTGTACCTGCGGGAGATCGCCGCCCTGGAAGCCGAGGGGGTGGTGCGGCTCGCGGGCGTGTGCGAGGTCCACCCGCTGGACGACGAGGCCAGGCGGCTCATCGGCGACCGGCCGGTGGACGCCGACCTGTCGACGTTGATGCGCGGCGCGGACATCGGCATCGTGTCCACGCCCCTGCACACGCACGTGCCGCTGGCGCACCAGGTGCTCGACGCCGGCGCGCACCTCCTGCTGGAGAAACCGCCCACGCCGACGCTCACCGACTGGCGCGAGCTGGTCGAGCGGTCCGAGGGCGGGGTGGTGCAGGTCGGCTTCCAGAGCCTGGGCTCGCACGCCGTGCACCGGCTGGCCGAGCTGATGCGCTCCGGCACGCTGGGCGAGATCAAGGGCATCGGCGTGCGCGGCACGTGGTCCCGCGACGACGCCTACTACACCCGCGCGCCGTGGGCCGGCCGTCGAACGCTCGACGGCGTGCCGGTGGTGGACGGCGCGTTGACCAACCCGTTCGCGCACGGCATCGCGACCGCGCTGGCGCTCGACGGCAGCACGGGCGTGGGCGACGTGGGCGACATCGAGCTGGAGTTGTTGCGCGCCCGCGACATCGAGGCCGACGACACCTCCTGCCTGCGGCTGCGCACCCGCAACGGCACGGTCGTGGTGGTCGCGGTGACGCTGTGCGCGGAGGTCGAGCGGGAACCGGTGCTCGTCGTCCACGGCAGCCGCAAGCGCGCCGAGCTGCACTACACCCGGCACCGGCTGGTGGTCGACGGCATCGAGGAGCGGTACCGGCACGACAGCCCGCTGCGGAACCTGGTGGACCACCTCGGGGACCCGGACGTGCCGCTGCACGCGCCGCTGGCCGCGACCGGCGGGTTCATGCGGGTGCTGGAGGCGGTGCGCACCGCGCCCGATCCGGCGCCGATCGACCCGGTGTGGCTGCGGCGCAACGGCAAGCGCGTGGACGTCGACGGCGTCGACCACGTGGTGGCGAAGGCGGCCGAGCACCTGCGGACGTTCGCCGAACTGGACGTGCCGTGGTCGCCGCTGGCCGGCGTGGCGCGGCACGGCTGGGACGGCGTGCGCCTCCCGCTGGTGGTGCCGAGGCCCGCCCTGCACCCCGTGCGCACGCTCGGCGGGGTCGTGGTCACCGGCGAGCACCCGGACGACCACCCGTGGCACCGGGGCATCGGCCTCGCGTTGCCCGACGTGAACGGGGTCAACCTGTGGGGCGGGCGGAACTACGTGCCCGGCCAGGGGTACGTGCCGGGGGAGCTGGGCCAGGTCGAGGAGACCGGTCCCGGTGGGCTGGCCTGGTGCGACTCGGCGGGCGAGGTCCTGCTGCGCGAACGTCGGCGCGTCCGCCGCCGGGTCGTGACCGGCGGCTGGGAGCTGGAGTGGACCAGCGTGCTGACCGCCGAGCGCGACGTGGTGCTGCACAGCCCCGGGAGCAAGGGTCGGGCGGGCGCGGGCTACGGCGGCTGGTTCTGGCGGCTGCCCGACCTCGACCCGATGTACGTGCGGGTGCACAGCCCGAACGGCGTGGGGGAGGAGGAGGTCAACGGCCGGACCGCGCCGTGGCTCGCGGTGGTCGTCGGCGACCCCGCCCGCCCGTGGACGGCAGTGGTGTCGGGTCCGACCGACCCGTGGTTCGTGCGGGTCGGGCAGTACCAGGGCATCGGCTCCGCTCTCGCGTGGGACGAGCCCGTGGTGCTGGCGCCAGGCCAGGAGCGGGAGATCACCGTGCGGGTGGCGTTCTACGACGGCGTGCGCTGCCCGTAGCTTGTGGACGTTCTACAGCGGAGGTTGGCGTGCGACGTGTGTGCTTCCTGCTCCGGGTCCGCCCGGAGCGGCTGGAGGAGTACCGGGAACGGCACCGCGAGGTGTGGCCGGAGATGCGGGAGGCGCTGCGCGAGACCGGTTGGGGCAACTACAGCCTCTTCCTGGCCGACGACGGGCTCCTGGTCGGCTACCTGGAAACCCCGGACTGGGACGCCGCCCAGCGCGGCATGCGGGACCGCGAGGTGAACGACCGCTGGCAGGCCGAGATGGCGGAGTTCTTCGTCGCGCTCGACGGCAGACATCCCGACGAGGCGATGAAGCCGCTGGTGGAGGTCTTCCACCTGGACTGACGCTGGACTGGACCACTGGACCGTGAAACGGTCCGATCCAGCGGTTCGTCCCGACCCTGTGGTCCGCCGAGGAGGCACGGTGGCGTCATCGGTGAGCATCCGCGACGTCGCCGCGCGCGCGAAGGTGTCCGTCGGCACCGTCTCCAACGTCCTGAACCGGCCCGAGGTCGTCGCGCCGGCCACCAGGGACCGCGTCATGGGCGCGATCGTGGAGCTGGGGTTCGTCCGCAACGACGCCGCCCGGCAGCTGCGCTCGGGCACGCCGCGCGCCATCGGGCTCGTGGTCCTCGACGTGGGCAACCCGTTCTTCACCGACGTCGCGCGCGGCGTCGAGGACACCGCCAGCGACGCCGGGCACGTGGTGGTCCTGTGCAACAGCGACGAGTCGGGGCACCGCGAGTCGCGGCACCTGGAGCTGCTGGCCGAGCAGCGGGTGCACGGCGTGCTGATCACGCCGGTGGACACCGACCTGGCGCCCGTGCGGAGGCTGCGCGAGCGGGGCATCTCCGTGGTGCTGCTCGACCACCCGACCACCGATCCCGACCTGTGCGCGGTGGCGGTGGACGACCGCTTGGGCGGCGAATCGGCGGTCACCCACCTGCTCGCCGAGGGCTACGGGCGGATCGTGATGGTCAACGGGCCGTCGCGCATCCACCAGGCCCGGCAGCGGCACGAGGGTGCGGTGGACGCGGTGCGCAAGGCCGGCCGTGACGCGGCGGTGCTGGAGGAGCTGAAGGTCGCGGCGCTCAACGTGGTGTCCGGGCAGCGCGCCGGCGAGCAGTTGCTGGCCCGCTCCACCCGCACCCGGCCGGACGCGGTGTTCTGCGCCAACGACCTGCTCGCGCTCGGCGTGCTCCAGGTGCTGGTGCGGGCCGGTGTCCGGGTGCCGCAGGAGATCGCGATCGTCGGCTACGACGACATCGACTTCGCCGCCGCCGCGGCCGTGCCGCTCACGTCGGTGCGCCAGCCGCGCCAGCTGATCGGCCGGACGGCCGCGGAGCTGGTGATCGAGGAGACGTTGAGACCGGCCGAGCACGCGCACCGGCACGTGCTCTTCGCGCCGGAGTTGGTCGTCCGCGAGTCGAGTCGCCGGGTGCCCAGGGCGCGCCGGCGTTACCGATGACCGTCGGCGTTTGAACGCTTCAACACAGGCTTGACGTGGTCGGATCGCACCTCCAGGCCGTTCCACCGGACGGGATATTGACCGTTTCAGGCTTGACGACCGCTCGATCGCGGTGCTGTCATGGTCGCGACCGGGGCATGACCCCAGGTGCTTCTGGGAGCGCTCCCAGGACAACGACGAAGGAGCAACGGTGCTCACCAACTCGTTCAGAGTGCGTTCGATCGCCGCCGCCACGGCGATCATCGCACTGACCGGAGGCACGGTGGTCGTCGGCGTGGCCTCGGCGGCGCCCGGCTGCGGGGTCGACTACGTGGTGCAGAACAAGTGGCAGGGCGGGTTCTCCGCCAACGTGACGATCAGGAACGTCGGCGACCTGGTCGACGGGTGGACCCTCGCCTGGGCGTTCCCCGGCTCCGAGCGCATGGGCCAGGGGTGGAACGCGACGTTCGACTCCGACGGTGCGAGCGTGACGGCGTCGAACGTGGACTGGAACCGGGTCATCCCGACCGGCGGTACGGCGTCGTTCGGCTTCAACGGCACGATGACCGGCGACCAGGTCGGCGTGCCCTCGACGTTCAAGCTCAACGGCGTCACGTGCACCGGTGCCGTGGACCCGACCCCGACGACGACCACGACCACGACGACGTCCTCCACGACCCAGCAGCCCGGCCCGTCCGACCCGACCGGCCGCAAGCAGGCCGAGCGGCTGGACAGGGGCGTGGTGAGCGTCCGCTCCGGCACCGGCAACCTGGTCAGTTGGCGGCTGCTGGCCGGCGACCCGTCCACCGTTTCCTTCCTCGTGTACCGGGGCAGCACCAGGATCACGAGCACGCCGATCACGGCCTCCACCAACTACCTGGACAGCGGCGCGCCCGCGGACGCCACCTACACCGTCAGCGCCATCGTGAACGGGTCCGAGCAGCCGGCGTCCCCGCCCTCGCTCTCGTTCGGCGCGGGCTACCGGGACGTGCCGATCCAGTCGCCGGGCGTCGGGTACAGCGCGAACGACGCGAGCGTCGGCGACCTGGACGGCGACGGCGACTACGAGTTCGTGCTGAAGTGGGACCCGGACAACGCCAAGGACAACTCCCAGTCCGGCGTGACCGGCAACGTCTTCATCGACGCGTACCGGCTCGACGGCACCCGGATGTGGCGCATCGACCTGGGCCGGAACATCCGCGCGGGCGCGCACTACACCCAGTTCCAGGTGTACGACTACGACGGTGACGGTCGCGCCGAGGTCGCGATGAAGACCGCGGACGGCACCCGTGACGGTCGCGGCACGGTGATCGGCAGCGCGAGCGCCGACCACCGCAACTCCGGCGGCTACGTCCTGACCGGCCCGGAGTTCCTGACCGTGTTCGACGGCCAGACCGGTGCGGCGAGGTCGACGGTGGACTACGACCCGCCGCGCGGGAACGTGTCGTCGTGGGGTGACAACTACGGCAACCGGGTGGACCGCTTCCTGGCGGGCACCGCGTACCTGGACGGCGCGCGGCCCAGCCTGATCATGGCGCGCGGCTACTACACGCGTGCGGTGGTCGCGGCCTGGGACTTCCGCAACGGCCAGCTGGTCAAGCGGTGGACGTTCGACTCCAACGCCTCGGGCAACTCCGGGTACGCGGGTCAGGGCAACCACTCGCTGACCATCGGCGACGTCGACCAGGACGGTCGGGACGAGATCGTCTACGGCGCGGCCACCATCGACGACAACGGCCGCGGCCTCTGGACCACGGGCCTCGGCCACGGCGACGCCGCGCACCTGGGCGACCTGGACCCGTCCCGTCCGGGCCTGGAGTACTACAAGGTGTCCGAGGACTCGTCCAAGCCCGGATCCTGGTTCGCCGATGCCCGCACCGGCCAGCGGCTGTGGACCACCGCCCCTGCCGGTGACAACGGCCGCGGCATCTCGGCGGACATCTACGCGGGCAGTCCCGGCGCGGAGTCGTGGTCGAGCGCGGACACGCAGATGCGCAACACCAGCGGCACCGCCATCGGCCGCAAGCCGTCGTCGGCGAACTTCCTGATCTGGTGGGACGGCGACTCGTCCCGCGAGCTGCTCGACCAGACCAGGATCGACAAGTACGGCACCTCCGGCGACACCCGCCTGCTCACCGGCAGCGGCGTGGCGTCCAACAACGGCACCAAGGCCACCCCCGCGCTGTCCGGCGACATCCTGGGCGACTGGCGGGAGGAGGTCGTCTGGCGGACCTCGGACAACTCCGCGCTGCGGATCTACTCCACCCCGCACCAGACGGACCGGCGCATCCCCACGTTGATGCACGACACCATGTACCGCGTCGCCATCGCGTGGCAGAACACCGCGTACAACCAGCCGCCGCACCCGAGCTTCCACATCGGGAACGGCACCGCGTCCGCGCCCTGGCCGGACGTCTACTACGCCCGCTGATCCACGACCGTGAACGTCGGTGGCCCGCGCCACAGCCTAGGCGTGGGCCACCGCGTCAAGCGTGTGAGGTCGCCCGGAAGTGGGTACCAGTCCGGCGATCGATGGGAGCACAGCATGGCGAAACACCGGTTGGGTCAGAGCGACGGCGGGCAGTGGGGCGGCCCCGATTTGGTGAACGGGGCAGAGGACGCGCTGGTCAGGCCCGACGCGGACCAGGGCGAACCCGTGACGGGGGAGCGCACCGACGACGATTAGGCCGGTGCGAACCAGACGATCAGGACGGTTCGAACACGAGGTCGAGGTCCTCGGCCACCGACCGCAGGGGAGTGAGGGTCGGGTGGCCGCTCGCCAGCAGCGCGGCGTCGCTGCCCGGTGGCAGTTCGCCTTCCACCAGGACGGTGGCGATGCCGATCGTGCCGTCGTCCGTGTGCTTCACCCGGCTCCGCACCGAACCGAACTCGGCGAGGCTCGCCCGGCGCGGCTCGCGCGTGTCGGCGCAGTTGGGCACGTTGAGGTTGAGCACCGTGCCGGCCGGCAGCGACGCGAGCCGGTCGAACAGCCCTGAGGCGACCGCGACGGCGGTGTCCCAGTGGTGGTGGTCGTCGAGGTCCAGCCCCACGTCGAGGGACACCGCCATGGCGCGAGCGCCGTTGATGGCGGCGGTCAGGGCGGCGCCGACGGTGCCGGAGTGCAGCACCGCGCGGCCGACGTTCGCGCCCCGGTTCACGCCGGACAGCACGATGTCGGGCGGGTCGCCGAACGCGCCCTGCGCGGCCACCATGGCGATGAGCGCGGGGTGCGCGGAGACGGCGTGGATGGGCACGCCGTCCAGTCCGGGCAGGTCACGGCGTTCCACCCCGACCCGTCGGTGGTCCTCGGCGGCGGTCAGCCCCGCGCTGGTGCCGCTGGCCTCGGCGGCGGGTGCGGCGACCACGGTCGTCCACCCGTGCGCCACCGCGCCGCGCGCCAGGGCGGCCAGCCCCGGCGAGTCGATGCCGTCGTCGTTGGTGATGAGCACCCTCATGCGTCCTCCCACGGCTTCAGCCGCACCCGGTCGACCAGTTCTCGCACCACGTCACCGCTGCCGGTGCCCAGCCCGTGCCTGGTCACGTTGACCGTGCCCGCCGCCGCGCCGAGCTTCAGCGACTCCTCGATCGAGTTGCCGAGGGCGAGCCCGGCGGCCAGTCCGGCGGTCATCGAGTCACCGCCGCCGCGCGTGTCGACCGGGCTCAGATCGGGCACCTCCACCAGGTACAGGGCGCCGTCGATCCAGGCCAGCGTCTCCTCCGCGGCCCGGGACACGACGACCGCGCTCGCGCCGCAGTCGGCGACCTTCAAGGCACCCTTGACCAGGTCCGGCAGGGAGTCGGAGTCGGCGAGCCCGTCCGACACCAACTCCTCGTGGCTGACCTTCACCACCGTCGGGCCGCCCGCGAGCGCGGCGGTGAGCCGCTCGCCGGACAGGTCCACGACCACGCGGCAGCCATTGCCGCCGAGGTCCTTGGCGAGGCGTTCGTACACCGAGTCGGGCACCGGGGTGTCGTCCGCGGCGGGACCGCTGAGCACCGCGACACCCGCCTTCAGCGCCTCCATCAGGGTCATCTCGTACAGGTCGTCCAGCTCGTGGCGGGACAGCGGGTCGGCGGGCATCCGCACCACCTCGTCACGTCCGCCTTCACGCCTGTCGTGCACGTACCCGCCGTTGCGGGCGGCCACGTCACGCGCCTTCAGCTCGACCCCGATGAGGTTCCGCAGCACCTGCCCGGTCTCCCCGCCCAACGCCGAGCACAGCACCACCTCGGCGCCCAGGGATTCGATCATGCGCGACATCCACACCCCTTGCCCTCCGGCGTGGATGTGGATGTCGGGAGTGCCGTCCAGCTCTTCCACTGTCACCGTCAGCTCAGGCGACGGCGCGAACACCGCTACTCGACCGGTCATGACCGAGAGCTACCCGGTTTGACCGTGATCGAAGCACCCGGGCCCGGTGAACTCAGAACTCGTGCGTGACTTCCTCCAGGACGGTTCCGGCGGCGTCGCGGACGACGATCCGCGCCTCCGTCGAGCCCACGTCGTTCGACTTCAGGCCCCGCAGGACCACGGAGCCCGCCACGGGTTCGGCCGTGACGTCGGGACCGCCGGGGACGACCAGGGTTACGGTCGAGACCCGCGCGTCGGTGACCTCGGCGATCATGGCCCGCGTGTCGGAGATGGCGAAAGCGGTGCCGTCCTGGACGTCCTGGAAGAAGTCGTAGTACATCAGCACCCCACGCACCGTCATGCCGGCGATGACCGTCCTGCTCCACTCCGGGGCGTCGCGCCGTCGGAGGTCGTGCACCACGACGGTCCGGTTCTCACGGCACAGCAGCAGCAAGTCCCGGTAGTGGCCCAACTGCACGGACTCGGTCGCGGTCAGGGGGACCGCCTGCCCGGCCCGCCACGCGGAGGGATCCGCGACCGGCTGCGGCTGGTCGACCAGGCACTCGCCGAGTCGGCGTCCTTCGACGTTGTCGCGATTCTCGGGTGTCACCGGCCGGTCGACCACGGTGGGGGAAGGCGGTGGCGTGGCCAGTTCGAAGCTCTGGACGAGTTCGGCCGAGGTCACCACTTCCGGCTGTGCGACGACGCCGTCGGCGACGAAGCCGTCGGGCATCAGGAACAGCCGGCCGGATCGGGCGACGATGGCGCGTTTGCGCTCCTCCTCCGTGCGGGCGGCAAGCGTGAACGACCGATGGTCGGATCCGTTGAACCCCGCCATCGAGCCGGTCGCCGTGGTAAACGCGACGGTGAGCGCGCCGGGGTCGGTTTGTGGCGACGACACGGTGACCGACATGGGGGTGTTCTCGCAGAA
This sequence comes from Saccharothrix isguenensis, assembly GCF_052936305.1. Taxonomy (NCBI): domain Bacteria; kingdom Bacillati; phylum Actinomycetota; class Actinomycetes; order Pseudonocardiales; family Pseudonocardiaceae; genus Saccharothrix; species Saccharothrix isguenensis. The sequence goes on along the minus strand of NZ_CP193626.1, from coordinate 4,146,308 downwards.
CACGATCCCCGCGGCGGTCTCGAACGCCATCAACTCCACCCGGTGCAGGGACGCCGTGGCGATCGGGGCCCACTGGTCGGCGGGAGGCAGGCCGGTCGACCTGGCGTGGCAGCGCCGCGCCGCGCCGTCCGGAGCGGAACCCGTGCGCAGGTCGTAGAAGAGGCCGGCGTCGAAGTGGCGCAGTTCGGGGATCTCCGCCGCCGTCGAAGCGGTCGTCCCGGTCGAGTCCCCGCGGTCGGCGAGCTGCACGGCCAGGGTCGCCGCGGTCACCACGGCCACCGCGATGGCGGCGATCTTGAGGGGCAGCCGGCGCGGGGGAGGCGCGTCCAACCCGGCCCGCAAGCGGGTGAGCGCGGCGGCGCGCACGCCGTCGGGCAGCGGGCTGTCCGGCGGCAGGTCCAGGTCAGTCATCGGAGTCCTCCTTGAGCAGCTCGCGGAGTCGGGCACGGGCACGGGACGTGCGGGAGCGGACGCTGGCCTCGGCGATGCCGAGCAGCCGGGCCGCGTCGGCCGTGGACATTTCACCGAGCAGACACAGCCGGACGACCTCGCGCTCGGAGCGCGGCAGGCGGTCGACGGCCTTCACCACGCGGCGCAGGCGGCGTTCCGCGAAGTCCCCCTCGACGACCGCGTTGGCGTGGTCGCGCACGGCGGTCGTGCGGGACAACCGCTGCAGCAACGCGGCCAGCCGGGCGCCGGCGCGGCGCTCGTCACGGGCCAGCCGGGACGTGACGGTGAACAGCCACGGTCGCGCGGAGTCCCGCGTCAGCAGACCCCTTCCCCGGCTGCGCCAGGCGTTGAGGAACGCGGTCGACAGCAGGTCGTCGGCCTGCGCCCACGACGCCGTGAGCCGGTAGGCGTAGTTCCACACCGCCTCGGCGTGCCGCTGGAACAGCTCGGTGAAGGCGGCGTGCGCCTCCGGCCCGTCACTCGCGATGGTGCGCCAGAGCTCGGCGTCCGACTCCGATTCCGGCGGGTCGGATTCCGCCGGGCCCGACGTCGCCGGGTCTGGTCCTGGGGGTGGACCGACACCGGGCGCGGCGGCCGACGCCACCACCCCGATCGCGTCCGTTGGAGCTTCCGTCATGCCCTGTATGAGGACACCGGCCCTGGAGTGCTGCGTGCCGTGGGTCACAGCGCCGGGAGACGGGCCTCCTCCAGCCAGGACCGGAAGAACAGGCTCAGCGGGTAGGCGGTGTGGCGCTGGGCCAGCGCCATGAAGTCGCCGGTCGTCGCGGTGCCGTGCCGGTGCCTGTCGGTCCACTCGCGGAGCGTGGCGAAGAAGTCGACGTCGCCCTGGCGGGTCCGCAGGCCGTGCAGCGTGAGCGCGCCCCGCTTGTAGACCCGGTCGTCGAACAGGTTCGCCACGCCGGGGTCGCCGATCCTGAGGTCCTGCGGTGCTCGGATCAGCCGGGCGCGGGCCCGTTCGGCGAGGACGGCGGCCGTGGGGCCGCCGGAGCGTTCCGACCACAGCCACTCCGCGTAGCAGGCGAAACCCTCGTTGAGCCAGATGTCCCGCCAGTCGGCCAGGCCGACGCTGTTGCCGAACCACTGGTGCGCCAGCTCGTGCGCGATCAGCCGTTCGTGCCCGCGCCGCCCGTCCACGTGGTTGGCGCCGAACACCGACATGCCCTGCGCCTCGACCGGCACCTCCAGCTCGTCGTCGGTCACCACGACCTGGTAGGCCTGGAACGGGTAGGGCCCGAACAGCTCCTCGAACACGGCCATCATCCGCGGCTGGCGGGCGAAGTCGTACCGGACGGCCCGCAGCAGCCGGGCGGGCGCGGCCACGTCCTGACCGCCACCCAACGGCAGCCGCCCGTACAGACCGATCTGCACGGACGCCAGGTACGCCGCCATCGGCTCGGCCTGCTCGTAGACCCACGTCGTGCTGCTGCCCCCGGTGCGCCGCTCGACCTGCACCCCGTTCGCCAGCACCGTGTACGGCGACGGCGCGGTGACCGAGATCCGGTACGTCGCCTTGTCCCGCACGAGGTCGTTGCACGGGAACCAGGACGACGCGCCGACCGGCTGGCTCGCCACCAGCGCGCCGTCCGCGAGCTGGTCCCACCCCAACTCGCCCCAGTGCCGGGTGCGGATCGGCCGCGCGACACCCGAGTACCGGACCTCCACGGTGAACGGCCCGTTCACCGGACCCGCCGGGCGGATCCGCAGCTTGCCGCCGCCGTGCACGTGCCTGGCCGGTTTGCCGTCCACCAGCACGCGGCTCACCGGCAGCGGGCCGAAATCCAGCACGACCCGCGTCAACGGCGACGGCGCGACGGCGGACAGCGTCACCCGCCCGCCCAGCCGCCCCGTGTGCGGCTTGTAGTCCAAGTCGAGGTCGTAATGCGTGACCCGGTAGCCGCCGTCGCCGTGATCGGGGAGGTACCCGGTCATCGCCAGGCGGAGATCGGGTTGCCCAGCCAGCGCGTGCCCGCCGGCACGTGCTCGCCGCGCATCACCAACGACGCCGGTCCCACCGTCGCGTGCGCGCCGACCGTCGCACCCGGCAGCACGATCCCGTGCGGGCCGAGCGTGGCGCCGTCCGCCAACTCCACCTGGTCCATGCGCAGGATCCGATCATGGAACAGGTGGGTCTGCACAACGCACCCCCGGTTCACGGTCGCGCCGTCGCCCAGCCGCACCAGGTCCGACTCGGGGAACCAGTGCGACTCGATCCACGTGCCGCGCCCGATCCGCGCGCCGAGCGACCGCAGCCACAGCGCCATCACCGGCGACCCGCCCGCCGACCCGACCAGCCACGGCACCGCCAGCACCTCGACGAACGTGTCCGCCAGCTCGTTGCGCCAGACGAAACCGCTCCACAGCGGGTGCTCGCGGGCCCGGAACCGGCCGACCAGCAGCCACTTCGCCACCGCCGCCACCGCGCACGCCGCCACACCGGCCGCGAGCAGCACCAGCCCGGCCAACAACGGCCACGCCCACAGGGACATCACGGCACGCAGCGCGAACACCACACCCACGACCAGCGCGACGTGGCACATCACCGGCACGACCCGGCACAGCTCGACCAGCGCCCGCGCGACGACCAGCCGCCGCGGCGGGTCGAACGTGCGGCTCTGGTCACCCTGCTCGGCCGCGCGCGGCAGCTTCATCGGCGGCATGCCCAGGTACGAGCTGCCCGCCTTGGCCCGCTTCGGCGTCGCCGACAGCACGCCCACCAGACCGCGGTTGGGCACCGAGCGGCCCGGCGCGGTCATCCCCGAGTTGCCCAGGAACGCGCGCTTGCCGACCCGCGCGGCGGCGATGCGCAGCCAGCCACCGCCCAGCTCGTAGGAGGCGACCATGGTGTCGTCGGCGAGGAAGGCGCCGTCGCCGATCGTGGTCATCTTCGGCAGCGCGAGCACGGTCGACGCCTCGACCCGACGGCCGACCTTCATCCCCAGCGCACGCAGCCACACCGGCGTGAACAGGCTCGCGTACAGCGGGAAGAGCGCGACCCGCGCCATGTTCATCAGCCGTTCCGTGGTCCACGCCTGCCAGGCGATCCGGCTGTGCACCGGGTACGTCCCGGCCCGCAGTCCGACGCCGAGCAGCCGCACGGACACCAGGACCAGCAGCGCGTACGAACCCAGCCACGCCACCGTCGCCAACGGCACCGAGAGCAGCGCCGACCCGAGCGTCAACGGCTCGCGCACCACGAGCAGCACCGCGGGCACGGCCGCGACCACCGGCAGCAGCCCCAGCGCGGACGTCGTCAGCGCGTAGACCAGCTTCCACCACTGCGACCGCGGCGGGCGCGGACCGGGACGACCGGCCTTGCCGGCACGCGCCGCGGGCACACCGGCCCACCGCTGCCCGGTCGGCACCGAACCGGTCACCCCGGAACCGGGCGCGACCTCGGCCCGCTTGGCGACCCGCGCGCCGGGGAACAGGGTGCTGCGCGCGCCGACCACCGCGCCCGCGCCGACCCGGATGCGGCCGACGTGCAGCCGGTCGCCGTCCACCCAGTGCCCGGTCAGGTCCACCTCGGGCTCGATCGCGCTGCCCTTGCCGAGCTTGAGCATCCCGGTCACCGGCGGCGTCGAGTGCAGGTCGACGTCCGGGCCGATCTTCGCGCCCAACGCGCGGGCGTAGTGCGTGAGCCACGACCCGGCGAGGCTCGTCGCGCCGCTGAACTCGGCCAGCCGTTCGGCCGTCCACAGCCGCAGGTGCACACCCCCGCCGCGCGGGTACGTGCCGGGACGCAGGCCGCGCAGCAGCAGCCGCGCACCACCCGCCGCGATGGCCACCTTGCCGGGCGGGCTGACGAACAGCAGCCACCCGGCGGCGATCCACCACCACGAGACCGGCGTGGTGAAGCCGACGAGGTTCCCGATCGCCGCCAGCGCCACCGACCAGCGCAGGCCGACCAGGCTCATGAGGGGGACCAGCAGCAACGATTGGATCACGCCGGTTCGCCGCGGCGTCGGCACGACCTCGCGGGTGGCGGCGCGGTGGCCGCTCAGCTCGTCCAACCGCGCGGCCAGGTCCCGCAGCGTCGGGTGCTGGTAGATGTCGTTGACCGAACCGCCGGAGTGGCGGGTCCGGATCGTGGAGACCAGCTGCGCCGCGGCGAGGCTGCCGCCGCCGTGGGCGAAGAAGTCCGCGTCGGGACTCGTGATCCGGGCGCCCAGCAGCTCGGTCCACTGCTCGGCCAGCCACGCCTCGGTGCCGGTGAGGGCGGCCTCGGGCAGGCCGACGTCCAACGACGGCAGCGGCCACGGCAGCGCGGCCCGGTCCACCTTGCCGGACGTGCGGGTGGGCAGCGTGTCCACCACGGCGAGCAGCGGCACGAGGGCGGCGGGCAGGGCGGTCCGCAGCCGGGCCAACGCGTCGGCGTGGTCGAAGTCCTCCGCCTCATCGGAATCCCGGGCCGCGACGACGTACCCGACCAGGACCTGGTTGCCGCCCTTGGTGGTGCGCACCGCTGCGGCGGCGCCCGCGACGGTCGGCAGCGCCTGCAACGCCGCGTCCACCTCGCCCAGCTCGATCCGCCGTCCACCGAGCTTGACCTGTTCGTCCGCGCGGCCGAGGAACAGCAGGCCCTCGGGTTCGGCGCGGACCAGGTCGCCACTGCGGTAGGCGCGGTCCCAGCCCGGCCCGTACGAGGCCAAGCCGGGCAGCGGCCCGAACTTCTCCGCGTCCTTGGCCGGGTCGAGGTAGCGGGCCAGGCCGACGCCGCCGATCACCAGCTCACCGGAACCGCCCATCGGCACCGGAGTGCCCGTGGCGTCGACCACGGCCAGCTCCCAACCGTCCAGCGGCAGGCCGATGCGCACGGGACCGTCACCGGTCAACCGGGCCGCGCACGCCACCACGGTGGCCTCGGTCGGGCCGTACGTGTTCCACACCTCGCGGCCGTCCACGGCCAGCCGCTCGGCCAGCTCGGGCGGGCACGCCTCACCGCCGAAGATCAGCAGCCGGACGTCGTCCAGCGCGTCCACCGGCCACAGCGCGGCCAGCGTCGGCACGGTGGACACCACCGTCACCTCGCGCTCGACCAGCCACGGGCCGAGGTCGAAACCGGTGCGCACCAACGCGCGCGGCGCGGGCACCAGGCAGGCGCCGTTGCGCCAGGCGAGCCACATCTCCTCGCACGAGGCGTCGAACGCCACCGACAGGCCGGCGAGCACGCGGTCGTCCGGGCCGATCGGGTCGTCCGGCAGGAACAGCCGGGCCTCGGCGTCCACGAACGCGGCGGCGGACCGGTGCGAGACGGCGACACCCTTGGGCTTGCCGGTCGAGCCGGACGTGAAGATGATCCACGCGTCGTTGTCCGGACCGGGCTCGCCCGGCAGCCCCATCGGCGTGCCGCGCATGTCCAGCGTCTCGCCGACCACGGCGCACACGCCGGCTTCGGCGAACACGAGTTCGGCGCGCTCGTCGGGATCGTCGGCGTCCACCGGCACGTACGCCGCGCCGGCCGCGAGGACCGACAGCACCGCCAGGTACAGGTCGACCGTGCCGGAGGGGACGCGGATGCCGACCCGGTCGCCGACGCCCACGCCGGACGCCGCCAGCACCCGGCTCCGCGCGGCGACCTCGTCCAGGAGTTCGCGGTAGGTCAGGGAAGTGGCGCCGTCGTCCAGCGCGGGGGCGTGAGGGTGCCGGCGCGCCGTGTCGGCCAGGACGTCGATCAGCGTGCGCTCGGGCGCGGCGGCGCCGGCGCGGAACAGCGCCGGCGCGTCGATCAGCGTGGGGAAGGTGGTGTCGGGGGCGATGGTCACCGGCGGACACCGGTGGGACGCGAACGCACTGTGTAGTCCTCCGAGGGGTCGGATCGCTGCTCCGCACCCGGTGGGAACCGGCCAAGCAGCCTCGGCGGTCGCAGCCACGAAACCGCCGACGTGCGACTTTACCCGGTGTTCACGGGATTCTCGTGTTGACGCGACGGCAAGTGTGTGGTGTCACACAGCGTCATGGCCGTTCCCGACGATGGTGTGCCGGACCCAGACCCGTTGCGCTTCGGGCAGGGACGCCCGGATCTCGTCCAGCAGCCGACGGAGGTCGTGCTCGGCGTCCGGGTGGTCCTCGATCAGGCCGGCCAGGCTGGTCCACCAGTCCGCGGCGAGTTCTTCGCGCACCTCGTCGTGCTCGTCCACGTCGGTTTCGGTCATCAGTTCCTGGTGCGCGTCCAGGCACCTCACGGCCCACTGCGCCCGTTCCGCGCCAAGGCGTCCGTACAGACGCGAGATGCCCGCTCGGGCGGCGATGGACGCGTAGTTGGACAGGGCTCCGACCAGGGTGATGGCGCCCTGCCGGGCGAACTCCAGTCCGTCGCCTCCATCACGAGCCGGTGCGGCACACCGGACCAGTCCATCTGCATCGCGTACCGGTCCACGTCCACCATCCCGCCCACCGAGGTGAGCCGTTCGGCGACCTCCTCGGGATTGCCGGCGAAGATGGACCGCGCGCCCCGCGTCCACTCGTCGTACTCGGCGCGTGACGGCACCGGCCAGCCACGTGCCCTCGCCCCGTACTTCATGATCTCCGACCAAACTGCACTCCGCACATGGCGGGTTTCGACCACGCCGAACTGGTCCGATGGAGGGAGGTGGGGTGGGCTGATCGTATGAAGTCCTTTCAGGGCCAGGGCCTGATCTGGGTACCGTGACCACCCCGAGCGCTCATCGGACGGCCGATCACGGAACCGCAGCTCGATCGGGCCGCTACGACGAACGCTCACCCACGAGGAAGCCGAGGATGTCGCGGTGGGGATTCCCGGCAGCACCACTGCGGCGTTCGGCGGCGGAACGGAAACGCTGCTCATGGATCGCACGCGTCCGGCCGCGCTCGCCGCGGCCAAATCTTCAGCCCTCGTCCCCGGCCGCCGACTGGCGGCGTTCCTGACGGGTTGCGCGCTGGTGTGCGCAACGGTCACGGGCACCGCGCAGGCCGCCCACGCCCAGGACGACACGCCCCTGGTCGTCTGCCCTGGCCAGGTCGAGCAGACCATCGACCCCGGGCTGACGGTGCTGCCGCGCCTCAACACGGTCAGCGTGCACGGGAGGTTCGGTCCCTGTGTGAACCAGGTCATCGACCCCGACCACGCCTTCGGCGACTACACCGCGAGCGCGTCCGGCTTGGTCAGTTGCACCGTCAACGCCCCGATCACAAACGCGACGGGCACCGTGAAGTGGGAGGACGAGGACGGCCACCACACGGGCACGTCGCACTTCACCGGGGGTATCACGCTGAGCCAGCGACCTCTCGGCGAGAACGTCGGGATCGTGGTGGCCACCATCAACTCGGGTGACTTCGCCGGTCGCACGTTGGTGCTCATCAGCGCCCGTCTGACCATCAACCCGCTCCAGTGCCTGACCGAGGGGGTTCGACGCGTCGCCGGTCCTGGCGCGCTGGAAGTCCTGCCCGTCTGATAAGGACTGACCGCCCAGGCCGGTTGCTCGGGTAGGAACTCCGGCCGGCGTCGGTTCGGTTGCTCGTGGGCGGTGTCGGACGTGCTCCTGGGGCTGACCGTGGTCCATCACGTTGAGGGCCAGGGAAGGGTTTCGACGGCGGTGTCGAGGAAGGGCGACGGCGCGGGTTCCGTGCGCAGGAACGTGGACGACAGGCACCTGGGCGTCGGTGTCGCCATGAGCAGCCAGGCCGTGAACACCGTGCAGGCGAAATGGTCGGCACAGGTCGTGTGCGTCGGCCATCCCATCGTTGTCGACGTCGTGGTGGTCCTGAGGGATCTCTGGTTCCGGTGCGGTGGGGGAGTGCGGTTGCGTACAGTCCGGGGCCGAATCTGTGGTGACGGTGGGGGTTGTCGTGCGTGGTGTGGTGACGGTGGCGTGTGCCGTCGTGCTGGTGGCGGGGTGTTCGGCGCAGGCGGATTCTCCGCCGGCGCCGACGGAGGACCGGGTGGCGGTCGCGATGGCCGCGGTGGGGAAGCTGGCGTTGCCGGAAGCGGTGACGACCGCGGCGGGACTGACGCCGGTCGGTGCGCCCGAGCTCGGGGTGCAGCCGCTGGTGTCGTGCCCGGATCCGGCGGCGGTGCCGGAGCTGGCGGCGGCGACGCCCGCGATCGCGGGGCGGACCCAGCGGTGGCAGTGGACAGCCCCGGACGGCACGACGATGCCCTACAGCCTCTACAGCGCGGTCTACGAGGGGATCACCGCCCGGGAGGCGGTCAAACAGGCCCGAGCGGTCAGCAAGTGCTACCCGAATCAGCAGGACCCGATTCCGTGGCTGAATCGGCAGGTCTACCGCACCGACGGCTTCCCCTCGACCAAGCCCTTCGTCGACGACCGTTTCGCCTACTGCGTGCGCCGGGGCGCGATCGACTACACCGAGACGGTCGACGAGCACCTGGCCCCCGACGTCGAGGTCGTCTGGGACTGCGCCGCGTTCATGGCCCAGGGGCAGAAGCTGGTGCGGTTGAGCAGCGTCGAACACCACCGGAAGGGCAGCCCGCTGGACTTCCCGACCGTGTACACGGTCGGGCAGGACCTGGTCGACGTGCTCGTGGCTCCCTGACGCCCTTGTGCTCTGCCGGGTCAGGCCAGTTCGTGGGCGCGCAGGATCGTGTGGAGTCCGTGCGCCTGGGCGGTCCGGGCATGGCGGTCGACCAGGGTGGTGGCGATGCGGCGGATGGCGGGTCGGTCGGTGACTTCGGCGGGGCTTGCCGGTGGGCGGCGATCAGGGCCTGACCGGCCTGGTCCGGACGGCCGTGGCGAACTGGGCTGGTGTCACTCCGCGTGCGGCGTGCAGGGCTGCCGCCGAGTCCCCGAGTGCCCACAACATGTCCACCTTGTAGAGCTGGACCTGCGTCGGGGTGAGCACGGTGGCGTTGACGGGGTTGGCCGCCCGGCCTCGGGTCTCCGGAAGGCCGCGCAGTGCGCGGTCGGCCTCGCCGGCCCACTGCAACGCCGCCGCCCTGTTTCCGGCCTGCGTGGCGGCGTAGGCGGTGCTGCACATCATCTGCACGTACACCGTGCGCTGCGTCGGCTGCTCAGGCCGGTGGCCTCCAGGTCGGTGATCGCGGCCATGTTGATCCGTTGCGCGAGGTGCGGGCGGCCATCGTGGCGCAGCACGATGCTCAACGCCCGTGACGCCAGCGCCACCGCCTCGGGGGAGCCGGTCAGCCGGGCGTAGTCATCGCACGGTGTGCGGTGAGGCGGCTGGACGGATGGTTGTCGATCTTGGCCAGTGCGGGGTGGCCAGTTCATGCAGGACGCGATCGTCGCGTAGTGCTCGGCGCGGCCGGTGTCGCCGAGTCGGTGGGCGCCGGCCAGGCCGTCGACGTCGGCGGCCTGGCCGCGCTCGATGCGGGAGATGGCGGAGGCGGAGAACCCGGCCTTGTCGCCGGCCGCTGCCTGGGTCCAACCCTGGCTCAGTCGCGCGGCTCCGAGCCTGTGACCACGACGAACCTCAAGCCGATCGCGGCGTCAGGATGCCAGAGCTGACTTATATAAGTGGGGGCTGGTATGATCCTCGTTCGTGCACGCGTTCGACATCCTTGGCGACCCGGTGCGCCGGCGCATCCTGGAGCTGCTCGCCGACGGTGAGCAGACCTCTGGCGCGATCACGGACGTGATCCGGTCCGAGTTCGGGCTCTCGCAGCCGGCTGTCTCACAGCATCTGCGCGTGCTGCGTGACAGCGGGTTCGCGTCCGTGCGGGCTGAGGGCGCTCGCCGGTTCTACGCCATCGAGCCCGCGCCGCTGAGCGAGGTCGACGCGTGGTTGGACCGGTTTCGCCGGTTCTGGGAACAACGCCTCGACGCCCTGGAGACCGAGCTGGCCCGGGGCAGGCGTGCAGCTCGGACACCGAACGAGTCCGGCATCGATGCGGACAAAGAGCGATCCGTCGGCGAAGGGGACATGACATGAAAGACGTATTGGACGAACTGGCCGCCGCGCACCGGGCGATGGGCAAGGGCAGCGTGCCCGCCGGTGACGCGTACACCGTCGAGGTGCGGCGTCGCTACGAAGCGCACATCGAGGACGTCTGGGACGCCGTCACCAGCCCCGAGCGGCTGCGTCGCTGGTTGAAACCGGTCACCGGGGACCTGCGCCCTGGCGGGAAGTTCGAGTTGGACGGCGGTGAGCACGGCGAGATCCTCCGGTGCGAGCCGCCGCGTCTGCTCAAGGTGTCCTGGCTCTACGGGCCGGACGCCGACGCCTGGCCCGGCACGAGCGAGGTGGAAGTGCGCCTGGCGCCGGGCCCGACCGGCGACACCGAGTTCGAACTGGTCCACGCAGCGGTCGTCGAGGAGCCCCTCTTCCCGACCTACGGCCCCGGTGCCGGCGGCGTTGGCTGGGACCTGGCTCTCCTCGCCCTGGCCCGGCTGTTGGCCGGTGCCGGGGCCGCCGACCACGAGGGGGTCGCGAAGTCGCCCGAAGGACGCGAGTTCATCCGGCGCAGCGCCGCGGCATGGGGCAAGGCCCACCTGGCCGCCGGTGGCGAACCGGAGCACGTCGCGGCCGCAGTCGAGGCCACCACCAGGTTCTACGCACCCGACCCGACCTGACATCCCCACTGCGGTGGACCGGCCGGCAATGTCGGACCTCTCCGTCGAGGAGCAGGCCGAGCAGCACGACAGCATGTCGTTCCACACCTGGAAGGAATGCGCGCGATGAAGCACACCAACTCGATCGAGATCGCCCTGCCGCGGGAGCGGGTGGCCCAGCTGCTCGCCGACCCGGCACACCTGCCGAAGTGGCTGAGGGGCTTGGCGCTGCACGAGCCGATCAGTGGGATGCACGGGCAGCTCGGTACCAAGTCGCGGGTCGTGATGCAGTCGGGGCAGCGGAAGATCGAGTGCACCGAGACGATCACGCGCCGGGATCCGGCAGACCTGCACGCGATCCCCGAGGGGGTCGTCGTCCACTTCGACCGCGAGGTCGTCGGCGCGGGGATGTGGAGCGTCGTGCGCGATCGGCTGACCGAGTCCACTCCGGAGACGACGCTCTGGGAGAGTGAGAGCGAGTACCGGTTCAGCGGCCTGTTGATGCGGCTGGTGGGGCTGCTCATGCCCAGTGCCTTCCGGAAGCAGTCGCAGCAGCACATGCAGGATTTCAAGGCGTTCGCCGAACAGGGGAGGGATGTCCGCGAAGGGGAGAACTGATCGATCGCGATCAGCACCGAGGATCCCCGACAGCGGTCGGCCGCTGCTCGGCGCGCCCGATCACGGGATCTCGGGCCGTGATCATCATCGGGCACTTGCGTTCCCACGTTCGGTTTCCTGGCGAACGACCCTCTCCGGACCGGGACGCCTCTGGAACGCCTGACTGTCCAGCCGCCGAGGCGGTCCTGACGTCATGGCTAGCGATGCACGCACGCCTCGCGCACATCGCATCACCGCCAAGCCCTGCGGAAGCTGTAGATCCCGACAACATAGCCACGCGCCAGGACCGGGGCAGGACGGGGAAAGGGGCCGCGTGCGCGCGGCCCCTCCCGCCCCCCGGGCTGCCGGACGGCGGGCAACCCGCCTGACTCGTCCGGCGTGTTCGGTGGTCGGGTGACCGAACTCCTTCGAGCGTTCCGGACGTGCCTGCGGTCCGCATCACCAAACCTCCGTATGCGCATCCGTATACGCGGACGTACACCGGTCTCCGTACGCCCTCAGCACCAATACGGATCCCGGTTGATGCGCGACGCGGGTCGAGCACAGGAAAGTAGGCACCGCAAAGGCACCATTCGAGGAGACGATGTGCAGCTGACCGCGGAGTTCGCCCCGGACCGACAGGCCCTTGTCGGCGGTCCGCTGCGCGGATGGCAGCACCACGCGCACGAGGACGCGCTGGCCCGCCTCGCCCCCGCGCACCCGGCCGAGCTGCCCAACGGCCTGGAAGTCCTGGTCACCACGATGGGCCTGGAGGCGACCAAGGCCCTGCTCAACGACGACCGGATGGCCAAGGACGCCGCGTCGCTGCGCGCCGCGATGCAGGACCAGTTGGCGCGCAAGGGCAGGCCCACCGACCTGTCCCGGATCATCGGCCCGTCGATGCTCAACACCGACCCGCCGCACCACCGCAAGCTGCGCGCGCTCGTGTCGCAGGCGTTCACGTCGCGCCGCGTCGAACAGCTGCGCCCGGCGGTGGAGCAGACGGCCCGGGAACTGGTGGCCGCCCTGCCCCAGGACGCCGACCTGATCGGCGGCCTGGCGTTCCCGCTGCCACTGGCGGTGATCTGCGACCTGCTCGGCGTGCCGGTCGAGGACCGCGAGCAGTTGCACGAGTGGACCACGGCGATGATGACCGAACGGCCCGAGCTCGTCGTGCCCGCCTCCGACGCCATGTTCGGCTACCTCGCCGGCCTGATCGAGCACAAGCGCGCGCAGCCGGACGACGCGCTGCTCAGCGCGATGGCGCTGGCGCAGGTCGACGGCGAGCGGATGACCGCCGAGGAACTGCTGACCACCGCGATCCTGCTCGTCGTGGCGGGGCACGAGACGACGACCGGCCTGATCGGCAACGCCGCCACCGCCCTGCTCGCCACGCCCGGCGCGTGGGAGGCGTTGAACGAGGACACCGTGTCCGCCGCGGTCGAGGAAGCGGCCCGCTGGGACTCGCCCGTCCGCGTCACCCCGCACTACCTCGCCACCACCGACGTCGACGTGCCCGGCGGCGTCATCCCGGCGGGCACGGTGGTGATGATCGGCCTGGGCACGGCGGGCCGCGACCCGCTGGTGCACGGGCCGACCGCGAACCGCTTCGACCCGACGCGGGTGTCCGCGACCGGCAACGCGGCCTTGGGCCACGCGACGTTCGGGCACGGCGTGCACTTCTGCCTCGGCCACCACCTGGCCCGGATCGAGACGCGTGCCGCGCTCCTGGCGTTGCGCGAACGCGCGCCGCGAGCCCGGCTTTCGGTGGATCCGGCCGAGTTGGAGCGCGGCGACAAGGTCGTGCCCAACACCTTCGCCGCCGTGCACGTGGCGCTGGACGCGTAGAGCGAACAGGACGGGAACTCACATGTCGGCACGACTGGGCGAGCTGCGGCGGACGGCCCCTGGCGGTGGCCGTTCGATCATGCTCGCCAGCAGGGTGATGAGCTGGTGGCGGTTCGCGATGTCGAGCTTGCGGTAGATCCGGGTCAGGTGGGTGTGCACGGTCGCGGGCGAGATCACCAGCCGGGTGGCGACCTCGGGGTTGGACAGGCCGTCACCCACCAGCCGGGCCACGTTCCACTCGGCCGGGGTGAGCCCGGCCGGGCGGCGGTCCGGCGCCGGCGTGCCGTGCTCGACGACGACGTCGTCATCCTCGTCGAGCACGATCGCCAGCGCCTCGTCCACCGACTCGGCCCGGCTCGCGTAGGCCCGTTCGTACTCGTCGTCGCCGAGCGCCGCCCTGGCCTGCGCCACGGTGTGCTCGGCGAGCCGGGAGAACGGCACGAGTCCGCCGACCCGGACGCCGGTGACGCGGTGCAGCCGGTGCGCCAGCCCCAGCATCCGGGCGGCGGCACGGGCGTCACCGGCCCGCGCGTACGCCCAGCCCAACGCCTCGATCGTCCACAGCGGCCCCCACTTGTCGCGGATCGCCCGCTGGATCCGCAAGCCTTCGCGCAGCACGTCGAGCGCGCGCTCCGGATCGCCCCACCGGGTCTCGACCACGCCGTTGCACCAGTGCGCCCAGCTCAGCCCCCACGCCGCCTCCAGGCGTTCGCACGTGGCCAGGAAGTCCGCCGCGGCCGGCTCGGCCTGTTCCCGGGTGCCGAGCAGCACGAGCGACACGGTGAGCAGGATGTGCGCGAGGTGGTGGTCCACCGCGAACGGCGGCCCCAGGTCCCCGAACTCCCGGTGCGCCTGCCGCAACCGCTCCACGCCGTCGAGGTCGCCGTTCGCCATCACGGTGTACGCCCCGTGCACGAACGTCACCGCCGCCAACGGCACGTCCACCTGGCGGGCCAGTTCGGCGGCTTCCTCCACCCGCCGGGCGACCAGGTCCCGCTGGACCCCCAGGCACAGCGCGATCCACGCGTCGAGCGCGATGGCGCTGGCCCGCAACGGGTCGGCGGCGACCGGCGCGGCGGCCAGCGCCCGCCCCAGCCAGAGCCGCTCTTCCGGTAATCGGCCCGCGTAGGTGTACCAGCGGGTGCGAGCCAGGTCGACGCTCATCTGGAGCCCGGCGTACGCGGTGGCGGGGTTGCCGATCAGGTCGGCCAGCACCACCCGGTGGTTGGCCATGTCGGCGTCCACCGCCGCCAGCAGCGCGGCCTCGTTGTGCCCGACGAACGACTCGGCCAGCCGTGCCGCGTCACGCCGGAAGTAGTCCTGGTGGCGGAGCCGGACCTCCTCCACCTCTCCCGCGTCCCGCAGCCGGGCCGCGCCGTGCTGGCGCAGCGGTTCCAGCAGGTGGTAGCGGCTGCGGTCGGCGGACGGCAGCGCGATCGACTTGTCCACCAGCCCGGCCAGCGTGTCGGCCACGTCGTCCGCTTCCAGCCCGTCGCCCGCGCACACCGCCTCGGCCGCGGGCAGCGTGCACCCGCCCTCGAACACCGACAGCCGTGCCCACAGCAGGCGTTCGGCGGGTGTGCAGTGGGCGTGGCTCCAGCCGATCAGGGCGGCCATGGTCTGGTGGTGCTCGACCGCGGTGGTGTCGTTCGCGGTGAGCACGCGCATCACGTCGTCCAGCCGGTCGGCCAGCAGCGCCACCGGCATCGACCGCATCCGCACCACGGCCTGCTCGATGGCCAGCGGGATGCCCGCGACCCTGCGCAGCACGCGCACCACGTCCGGCCAGTTCTCCGGCGTGACGCCGCCCCACCCCGGCACGCTCGCCTCGGCCCGGTCCACCAGCAGCGCCACCGACTCGTGGCTCAGGTCGAGCGGCGAGCCCTCTGCGGGCACGTCCAGCGGCGGCACCATGACCAGCACCTCGCCGGGCACCCGGAGCCGGGCCCGGCTGGTGGCGAGGATCCGCACGCCGGGCGCCGCGCCGAGCACCGCGCGCACGAGGTGCGCCACCGGTTCGACCAGGTGCTCGCAGTTGTCCAGCACCAGCAGCAGCCGCCGCGACTCGAGGTAGTCGACCAGGGTCTCCAACGGCGTCGTGGTGGCCTGGTCCGGCACGCCCACCGCACTCGCCACGACCTGTGCCAGCAACTCCGGGTCGCCGCCGCGCGCGGACGCGAGCTCGACCAGGCGCACGCCGTCGTCGTGGTGGCGGTGCACCTGCGCGGCCAGTTCCAGCGCCAACCGGGTCTTGCCCGCACCTCCCACCCCGGTGAGCGTTATGAGCGGTGCGACGCCGATCCGCCGACGCAGGTCGGCGAGCAGTTCCTTCCGTCCGACGAATGAACTCAGTGCACGCGGCACGACACCGCTTCCCGATGCCCGGTCGGTCATCCGGACACCGTACCGACACGTCACGTCGACGCGGCGTGAGATCACCGAAGCGGCGCAACGGTGACCGGCTTGCAAGGGGTTGCACGACTTTGCGCAAAAGTCGCGGGACGCGAGCGGGATCGCGACGACCGACCGCCCTGCTCGTGATCGTGGAGGACGGCGGGGTCACCGCCGGCGCGGCCGATCCGTGGAGGCCGGGTCACGCCCAGGCCAGCACCGACTCCACCTCGGCGTCGAGTTCGGACACCGGGATGTGGCCGAACTGCTCCACCACGATCCGCCCGTCCCGCCGCCGCCACGTGCCGCGCACCTGACCGTCCACCACGACGTGCGGGATCGGAGCGCCGCCGACACCCTGCACCAGCGGCGCGTGCGCGGGGTCCAGCAGCAGGTCGCGGTCCTGGTAGCCGAGCAGGAACGTGTCGAACGGGCCGAGCAGGCGGACCGTGCCGTCGAGGTCGGCGGCGTCGGTGGTCGGCAGCTGCCAGCCGTGCTTGCCCTCCACCAGCTCGTCGAACGGGAACGCGGCGTGCACGTCGGCGGCGGGCAACCCGCTCCAAGCGGTGAAGTCCTCGACCGTGGCGGGACCGTGGGCACGCAGGTAGCGGCGCGCCAACTCCGGGATGCCGTGCGGTTCGGCGCCCTTCTCGGTGTCGTCGGAGTGGGGGAGCAGCCGGTAGGTCGACCGGCCCGCGCAGACCACGCCCTTGTTCGCGGCGTAGGCGAGCAGGTAGGCCGCGGCGGTAGTGGTCGGGTCGAGCACCACGCCGACCTCGGCGAGCCGGGCGACGACCTGCGGCCTGGTCAGCGGTTCGGTCAGCACTTCCCGCAGGCCGGCCAACGCCCGCGCGCACAGCTCGTCGGTGAGCCCGAGTCCCAGGCGCTGCCGACGCGAGCGGGCGACGTTCACCGGGCCGAGCAGCGCCACCAGCCAGCCGACGTCCGCGCGGCGCAGCAGGTGCACCGCGCCGCGCATGGCGCAGGTCCGCACGACGTCACCGGAGTCCAGCGCGGCGCCGAGGTCGGCGGGCGTGACGCCGGTGGTCCGGGCCCGCACGGCGAGACCCGCGGCCGTGATGTCCTGCGCCTGCACGGCGAGCACGTCGCGCAGCAGTTCCGGCAGTGAGCGGGCCGGTGTCGTCAGGCGTTGCGCCCGCATGCGCAGCGCCCTCGCCCGACCGGCGGTCACCTCGGCCCCGCGCCCGTCGAGCCGCGGACCACGAGCTCGGGCATGAAGACGAACTCCGCGTGCGGCGCCGGTGTGCCGCCGATCTCCTCCAGCAGCGCGTTCACGGCGGCCTGGCCCATCGCCTCCACGGGCTGGCGCAGCGTGGTCAGCGGCGGGTCGGCGAACACGATCAGCGGCGAGTCGTCGAACCCGACCACCGACACGTCCTGCGGCACGTTCAGCCCGCGGTGCCGTGCCGCCCGGATCGCGCCGAACGCCATCAGGTCACTGCCGCAGACGATCGCCGTGCAGCCCTTGTCCAGCAGCGCCGTCGCCGCGGACTGCCCGCCCTCGACCGTGAACAGGGAGTGCTGCACGAGCCCTTCGGCCTGTTCGGCGGTGTACGGCAGGGCCGTGCGCATGTGCTGCACGAACCCCTCGATCTTGCGCAGCACGGGCACGAACCGGCGCGGCCCGACCGCCAGGCCGATGCGTTCGTGGCCCAGTTCGACCAGGTGGGACACCGCGAGCCGCATGGCAGCCCGGTCGTCGGTGGACATGAACGGCGCCGAGATCTTCTCCGTGTACCCGTTGATCATGACGAACGGGATGCCGCGACCGGCGAGCTTGGTGTAGCGGTCCGTGTCGGCGGTGGAGTCGGCGTGCAGGCCGGAGACGAACACGATCCCGGCCACGCCCCGGTCCACCAGCATCTCGGTCAGCTGGTCCTCGGTCGAGCCGCCCGGCGTCTGCGTGCACAGCAGTGGCGTGTAGCCCGCGCTGGTCAGCACCTGCTCCACGACCTGGGCCAAGGCGGGGAAGATCGGGTTGCTCAGCTCGGGCGTGATCAGCCCGATGAGCCCGGCACTGCGCTGCCGCAGCCGGGGCGGGCGTTCGTAGCCGAGCAGGTCCATCGCGGCGACCACCGCCTGCCGGGTGGCCGCCGAGACGCCCGCCTTGCCGTTGAACACCCGGCTGACGGTCGCCTCGCTGACACCGGCCTGGGCGGCGATGTCGCTCAACCTGGCGGTCACGCCGTCCATGTCGGGTCCTCTCCGTCGCGGTCACGCACGCACCCCGACAGGAAAGTCCTTGCAAGCGGTTTCTGCAAGCCCTTGACGCCGGCCGGAGCCTGTGATCACCGATCACGGCGTCGTCCGACTGGAACCCCGTCAGACTACGGGCGCCAGGCCCGGCGAGGCCAGGCAGCGGGCGGCCTGGTGCGCCCCGGCGGCCATCGCAGCCGGCATGTCGGCGCCCGCGAGGTGGGCGACCAGGAAACCCGAGAAGAACGCGTCACCGGCGCCGTTGGTGTCCACGATCTCCCCGACCGGCACGGCCGGGACGCGGTGGACGACGCCGTCGGCCACGCCCAGCGCTCCGTCGGCTCCCAGCGTGGCCACGGCCGGCTTGTCGAGCGACTTCAGGAACACCGGCAACGCGTCCTCGCCCACACCGTGCCCGTTCCGGAAGGCGTCGTCGTTGAGGAACACGTGGTCGGCGGCGTCCAGGAAGTCGCGGTGGAAGTCGGCGACGCCGTCGTAGTCGTGCAGGTCGCACCACACCGGCACCCCGGCCGTGCGGGCGGCGGCGAGCAGGGGACGGGCGTGGTCGGCGAGGTCGACCACCGCCGCGTCGGCCCGCGCCAGCGCCGCCGCAGTCCGCTCGTCGTGCCGGGCGGCGCGCAGTTCCGGCAGTTCCAGGTAGATCGACACCCGTCCGCCGTGCGGGTCCATCAGGTTGAGGTGCTGCTCGGTGGCGCCGTCCGCGACCTCGACGATCACGTGCACCCCGGCCCGCTCCAGCACGTCGAGCACCGCGCGGCCGGCGTCGTCGTCACCCACGACGGTCCGCAGCGTGACGTCCGCGCCGAGCGAGGCGAGGTTCAACGCCTTGCCGGCCGACGTGCCACCGACCGCCATCCGGTGACCCGAGGCGAACGCGGTGTGCGGCCGTGCCTCGGGCAACCGGTCCACGAAGACCAGTCGGTTCCACGACACCGGCCCCGCGACGAACACCCTCGGCTTCCGCATGCCCGCCATTGTGCGGCGTGATCAACGAACGGGCGAGCGGCGGGCGGGCCGCGCCGCAACTCATGTCATGCTTGTCCCTATAGCTTCAGTGTTGACTAAAACTCGACGTGGAGCGAGTGGAGCCGGTGCCCGAGCGGCGGCACGGGCGTGCGGTCCAGGACGTCGGAGACCGGACGGATGTCGGGGAAGCGGTCGAGCAGGATGCGGAAGCACTCGTCGGCTTCGGTGCGGGCCAGGGCGGCGCCCAGGCAGTAGAACGCGCCGAGGCCGAAGGCGGTGTGCCGGTTGGGCTTGCGCGTGATGTCGAAGCGGTCGGGGTCGGTGAACACCTCGGGGTCCCGGTTGCCGGCGGCCATCGCCAGGTAGAGCCGCTTGCCCGCGGGCAGTCCCAGGCCGCCGACCTCGACCGGCTCGGTGCTCTCCCGGACGATCACTCCCGCCGGTCCGTCGCAGCGCAGCATCTCCTCCACCGCGCCGGGCGTGAGCTCCGGGTCGGCCTTCAGGCGCGCCAGCTGGTCGGGGTTCTGGAACAGCAGCGCGAGCCCGTTGGCGATGAGCCCGGCGGTCGTCTCGTGGCCCGCGAACAGCAGCAGCACGCAGTTGGCCACGATCTCGTCCTCGGTGACCTGGCCTTCCCGCTCGGCGGCGACGAACATGCTGATGAGGTCGTCCCGCGCCTCGGCCCGGCGTTGCCGGACCAGGCCGCGCACGTGCTCCTGCATCTCCAGCACGCTGCGCTGCGACCGGCGCAGCTGGTCGACGTCGGAGAGCTGGAAGATCGCCAGGATGTCCCGCGACCACGCCTGGAGCTGCTCGCGTTCGTCGGTGGGCATGCCCAGCATCTCGGCGATCACGTTGGCGGGCAAGGGGTACGCCAGGTCGGCGACGACGTCCATCCGCCCTTGATCGGCCACCGCGTCGAGCAGTTCGCGGGTCAGCTCACGCACCCGCGGGCGTAAGCCGTTGACGGTGGCGGGGGTGAAGTAGCGCTTGAGCAGCTGCTGGAACCGCACGTGGTCGGCCTCGACGGTGTGGCCCATCCACAGCTCCATCGACTGGCGCAGGGGGAGCAGCTCGTCCTGCTCGGCCTGGCTGAACGTGGACAGGGTCTGCGTCATGTTGGCGGGGGAGAGGCGGCGGTCCTTGAGCGCGGCGACGATGTCGGCGTGCCGGGTGAGCAGGTACGCGTCGAGCCGGGGGACCAGGCTGACCGGGCTCTCGGCGCGGATGCGGTGCAGCAGCCCCATCGGGTCGGCCATGGCCTCGGGGGTGAACAGGTCGTAGGACTGGACGACAACGGCTGAATCGCTCATGACCGCCAGTCTGTCCCGGCGCGCCGAGCCGGCACCACGAGCTCCAGCGGAATGGCGTAATGCGCCGAGCCGGCACCACGAGCTCCAGCGGAATGGCGTAATGCGCCGAGCCGGCACCACGAGCTCCAGCGGAATGGCGTAATCGAGCGATCATCACAGCATGACCGCCTTAATAACTTCAGTGTTGACTGAAGTTATTCCACCCCGGTGGTCCGGCAAACCCGCGAACAACCCACAACAGCAAGGAAGCCCCGGGCTCTGAGCCCGGGGCTTCCGGCGGCGGTCGCGGTCAGGGTTGCGATGCCCACCACTGGCGGCCGGTCTCGCCGAGCGTGGAGATCGGGTCGTAGTACGGGTACCGGCGGTCGAGCGCGTCGGGGTCGTCCAGCTCGATGCCGGTGCGGTAGTTCTTGGTCCAGTACGAGATGCCGAGTTCGCGGTCGTACTCGTGGAGCTGGTGCACCCAGCGCTTGCCGACGTACGGGACGTCGCAGACGATGCGGGGCGTGGCGTAGCCGGGGAGGTAGCCCATGATGGCGTGCTGGAGTTCCTGGGCTTCCCAGACGGCGACGCGCCAGTGCTCGGCGTTGGGGATCATGTCGCACATGTAGAAGTAGTACGGCAGGATGTTCGCCTCGCCTTGGAGGGCGAAGCACAGGTCGAGCAGGTCGCCTGGGGTGGCGTTGACGCCCTTCATCAGCACGCCCTGGTTGCGGACGTCGCGGACGCCGACTTCGAGGGCGGTGCGGGCGGCTTCGGCGACGAGTGGCGTCACGGACTGCACGTGGTTGACGTGGGTGTGGATGGCCAGGTTGACGCCGCGCCGGGAGGCGGTGCGGGCGACGCGTTCGAGGCCTTCCACGACCTTGGGCTGGAGCCAGTGCTGGGGGAGTCCGGCGAGGGCCTTGGTGGCGAGTCGGACGTCGCGGACGGACTCGATGTCGAGGACCCGCATGAGGAACGACTCGAGCTGTGGCCAGGGGACGTTGGCGACGTCGCCGCCGGAGACGACCACGTCGCGCACGCCGGGCGTGCGCTTGAGGTAGTCGATCATCTGCTCCTGGCGGTCGACCGGTTTGAGGGCGAGCTTGTGCTTCTGGACCTGGGGGGTGGAGTTGCCGACGAGGTCCATGCGGGTGCAGTGGCCGCAGTACTGGGGGCAGGTGGAGACGAGTTCGGCGAGGACCTTGGTGGGGTAGCGGTGGGTGAGGCCTTCGACGACCCACATCTCGGCTTCGTGCAGCGAGTCGCGGGTGGAGTGGGGGTGGCTGGGCCAGTCCGGGTCGCGGTCGGAGCGGACGGGGATCATGTAGCGGCGGATGGGGTCGGCGAGGAACGCCGTGGTGAACGACTCGGGGTCCAGCGGGGCGTGGGCCGCCATGGTGTTGAGCATCTGGGGCGGCGTGAGCATCGACATGGTGGCCGCGTGTTCCTGGTCGGCGACCAGGTCCTCGTAGAAGCGGTCGGTGAGCAGGTTGCCCATGAGGGCGCGGAGCTGCTTGAGGTTCTTGACGCAGTTGGCGCGCTGCCACTGGGCGTCGCGCCACTGGGCGTCGGTGACGTCGCGCCAGCCGGGGAAGCGTCGCCAGTCGGGTTCGACCAGCTCTTGGCGCACGTAGGTGTAGGGCTGTAGGTCGGCCCGGTGTGACGTGGGCGTGACCTCATGCAGCGCTGTCATCCGTGCTCCCTAGCCGTCGAGTTGCGTGAAGATATGCTGCCAGATGGCCCGTTCGACGTAAATATTACGGCAGGGAGCGTTTTGGGCGGTTCGTGCGTTGGGGTGGGTATGCGCGTGTTGGCGGTACTGCTGATCGGCCTGGCGGTCGAGGTCACGGCCGTGGTGGCGGCCTTCGACACCTGGGGCGCCCTGCCGACCCTGGGCCTGTTGGTCCTGGGTGGGGTGGTGGGGATGGTGTTGTTGCGCCGTGAGGGCGCTCGCACGATCGGGGCGTTCTCGGAGGCGTTGCGGACGCGTCGTGCGCCGCACCAGGAGATCGCGGACGGCGTGTTGATCGCGGCTGCGGGGTTCTTGATCTTCGTGCCGGGGTTCGTCAGTGACGTGGTGGGGTTGTTCCTGCTGTTCCCGCCGACGCGGCGGTTGATCAGCCGGCGGATGGCGCGTCGTGCGGAGGCGCGGGAGCGGGAGATGGTGCTCAACCTGCGTTATGGGCGGTCGCCGATGGCGGGCGGGACCGTGGTGGACGGCGCGGTGGTGGACGGCGCGGTGGTCGACGGCGCGGTGGGCGGTGTGGTCGCTGACGGTCCGGTGGTGGACGGCGCGGTGGTCGACGGCGCGGTGGGCGGTGTGGTCGCTGACGGTCCGGTGGTGGACGGCGTGGTGGTCGAGGGGCGTGTGGTGGACCTGCGTCCGGGTTCGGGGCCGGTGAACCGGCCCGAGGTGAGCTGAGGTCCGCAGCGGGGCCGGCTGTGCGGCGGGGGCCGGGTGAGGTCCCTCGGCGGGCGGCTGTGCGGCGGGCGGGGCGGTCCGGTGGGGGAGGACTGTTGATCGGTTCGGGTGTCGCGGAGACGGGCGTTGGGTACGTGACACGGCATGACGGTCATAGGTGTGCACGCCTCGCACGAGCAGGTACACCCGACGGCACTGCTGGACGCGGTCCGCCGGGCGGAGGAGGTGGGCTTCGACGCGGCGATGTGCTCGGACCACTTCTCGCCGTGGAGCAGCAGGCAGGGGCAGAGCGCGTTCGCGTGGTCGTGGCTGGGTGCCGCGCTCCAGGCGACGTCGTTGCCGTTCGGGGTGGTGAACGCGCCGGGGCAGCGGTACCACCCGGCGGTGATCGCGCAGGCGATCGGGACGTTGGGGGCGATGTTCCCGGGTCGGTTCTGGGCGGCGTTGGGGACCGGTGAGGCGAGCAACGAGCACATCACGGGCGAGGCGTGGCCGCGGAAGGACGTGCGGGCGGCGCGGTTGCGCGAGTGCGTGGACGTGATCAGGGCCCTGTTGGCGGGGGAGGAGGTCTCGCACGACGGTCTGGTGAAGGTGGACCGGGCGCGGTTGTGGACGAGGCCGGATGAGGCGCCACCGCTGGTGGGTGCGGCGGTGAGCGAGCAGACCGCGCGGTGGTGCGCGGAGTGGGCTGACGGGTTGATCACGGTGAACGCGCCGTTGGAGCACCTGAAGCGGATGGTGGGCGCGTACCGGGATGCGGGTGGTGGTGGTCCGCTGTACCTGCAGGTGCACTTGAGCTGGGCGGAGTCGGAGGAGGAGGCGTCGGCTGTCGCGCACGACCAGTGGCGGAGCAACGTGTTCGGTCCGCCGGTGTGCTGGGATTTGGAGACGGCGGAGCACTTCGACGTGGTGTCGGAGCGGGTGACGCCGGAGCAGGTGGCGGCGGTGGTGAACGTGTCGTCGGATCTCGATCGGCACGTCGCGGTGTTGCGCGATTACGTGGAGTTGGGGTTCGACGGGTTGTTCCTGCATCACGTGGGTCGGGAGCAGGGGCGTTTCCTGGACGTGTTCGGTGACCGGGTGCTGCCGGGGGTGAGGGCGTGAAGCTGACCAGGACGGCGGACCTGTGGTGGAAGAACGCGGTGGTGTACTGCCTGGACGTGGAGACGTTCCACGATTCGGACGGTGACGGCTGTGGTGATTTCCGGGGTTTGACGCAGCGGATCGACCACCTGCAGCGGTTGGGTGTGACGTGTGTGTGGTTGATGCCGTTCTTCCCGACGCCGGAGCGGGATGACGGCTATGACATCACGGATTTCTACAGCGTGGATCCCCGGTTGGGGACGCTCGGTGATTTCGCGGAGTTCATGCGCACGGCCCGGGATCGGGGTATCCGGGTGATCTCGGACCTGGTGGTGAACCACACGTCGGATCAGCACCCGTGGTTCCAGAGCGCGCGGGATCCGAAGAGCCCGTTCCACGACTGGTACGTGTGGCAGGACAAGCCGCCGCCGGACGCGGACAAGGGCGTGGTGTTCCCGGACAAGGAGACGTCGCTGTGGACCTACGACCGGAAGGCGAAGCAGTACTACCTGCACCGGTTCTACAAGCACCAACCTGATCTGAACGTGGCGAACCCGGCGGTGCGGGACGAGATCGCGCGGGTGATGGGGTTCTGGATGGAGCTCGGGTTGTCGGGGTTCCGGGTGGACGCGGTGCCGTTCTTGTTGGAGGCGCCGGTCGAGGCGTTGCCGGATCCGCACGACTACCTGGGTGATCTGCGGGCGTTCTTGTCGCGGCGCAATGGCGAGGGCGTGTTGTTGGGTGAGGTGAACCTGCCGTACGCGGAGACGATGAAGTTCTTCGGGGACGGCGATGGTGTGGGTGACGAGTTGCACCTGTGTTTCGATTTCATCGGGATGCAGCAGATGTACTTGTCGTTGGCGCGGCAGGATGCGGGGCCGTTGACGCATGCGTTGAGCGAGCGTCCGGTGCCGCCGCGTGATTGTCAGTGGGCGACGTTCGTGCGCAATCACGACGAGTTGACGTTGGACAAGTTGACGGTGCCGGAGCGGCAGGAGGTGTTCGACGCGTTCGGCCCGGACGAGGACATGCAGTTGTACGGGCGGGGTCTGCGGCGGCGGTTGCCGGGGATGTTGGGGCACGACCCGCGGCGGATCCGGATGGTGTACAGCCTGTTGTTCTCGTTGCCCGGTACTCCGGTCCTGTTCTACGGGGAGGAGGTGGGGATGACGGAGGACTTGGAGGTGGAGGGTCGCGATGCGGTGCGGACGCCGATGTGGTGGGACGCGGTGGCGGAGCAGCGGCGGGACGGGGAGTCGTTGTTGGCGTGGACGCGGTTGTTGGTCGAGCGGTACCGGGAGTGCCCGGAGTTGGCGTGGGGGACGTTCAAGGTGATGGAGACGGCGGATCCGGGGGTGTTCGCGCACCGGTCGGACATCGACGGGGGCACGGTGGTGGCGGTGCACAACTTCGCCGAGCGGGAGGTGTCGGTGGAGTTGTCGGAGTTGGAGGGTGAGTTGGTGGACCTGTTGGTGGACGGGACGGTGGAGGTGAAGGGCGGTCGGGCTCGGGTGGAGTTGGGTCCGTTCGACTGTCGGTGGTTCCGTCAGGTGCGGCCGTCGTAGGCGGTCGCAGGCGGTAGTCACGGAGCGGGTCGCGGCCAGATACTTGCGAAATCGCGGTCGTTCACGTGAAGATATCCGCGTCCTGACCTTGTCGACCGAAGGATTTCCATGACTTCGCCGTACGGTCTGCATCGCGTCGTCGAGCCCGCCGGGGTGTTGCCGCAGCAGGCGTGGCGGTTGGACGCGTCGCCGGAGTGCGGTGCGGACGAGGTCGTGGTGGACGTGGAGCGGTTGAACCTGGACGCCGCGTCGTACCGGCAGTTGCGTGAGGAGCACGGGGTCGCGGGGGTGCGGCGGGCGGTGCTGGACATCGTGGCGTCGCGCGGGAAGATGCAGAACCCGGTCACCGGGTCGGGCGGGATGTTGTTGGGCGCGGTGCGCGCGGTGGGCCCGTCGTCGCCGTTGGGGCTGCGGGTGGGTGACCGGGTCGCGACCCTGGTGTCGTTGACGTTGACGCCGTTGCGGATCACCGATGGTCTGGCCCGGTGGGACGGTGGCGACGAGCAGGTCCCGTGTTCGGGTACGGCGGTGTTGTTCGGCCGGTCGATCGCGGCGGTGTTGCCGGACGACGTGCCGGCGGGGTTGGCGTTGTCGGTGTTGGACGTGTGCGGTGCGCCGGCGTTGACCGATCGGGTGGTGCGGCGGCACGGGGCGCCGTCGGTGCTGGTGCTGGGCGGTGGGGGCAAGTCGGGGTCGTTGTCGTTGGCCGCGGCGCGCCGGGCGGGGGCGTCGCGGTTGGTGGCGCTGGTGCCGACGGAGCGTGAGGCGGCGGCGGTGCGCGGGGCCGGTCTGGCCGATGTGGTGGTGGTGGCCGATGCGCGTGATCCGGTCGCGGTGGCGGATGCGGTCGGCGGGCAGGTGGACGTGACGGTGGTGTGCGTGGACGTGCCGGGTTGTGAGCACGGTGCGATCCTCGCCACGGCCGATGGCGGCACGGTGGTGTTCTTCTCGATGGCGACGTCGTTCTCGGCCGCCGCGTTGGGTGCGGAGGGTTTGGCGGCGGACGTGGAGATGCTGGTCGGGAACGGTTACGTGCCCGGTCACGCGGCGTTCGCGTTGGACCTGCTGCGGGCGGAGCCTGCCGTGCGGGCGTTGTTCGAGCACCGGCAGACTCAGCAGGCGTGACTACTGTGAACGGCGTCCCGGCGTCGACCGGCCCTTCGACGCGTCTGCTCGTGGGGGGACGCATCCACTCCCCGACGGCGCCGGACGCGACGGCGATGGCGATCACCGACGGCACCGTGGTGTGGCTGGGTCGGGATTCGGTGGGTCGGGCGCTGCACCCGGGTGCCGAGGTGGTGGACCTGGAGGGTGCTTTCGTCGCGCCCGCGTTCGTGGACGCGCACGTGCACGCCACGTCCGCCGGTCTGCTGTTGACCGGGCTGGACTTGACCGGTTGTGGTTCCCTGGCCGACCTGCTGGACGCGGTGCGCGCGGCGGAGGGGCCGTTGGTGTGGGGTCACGGCTGGGACGAGACGCGGTGGCCGGAGAACCGTCCGCCGACCCGTGCGGAGCTGGACGTCGCGGCTGGTGGTGCTCGGGTGTACTTGTCGCGGATCGACGTGCACTCGGCGTTGGTGTCGTCGGCGTTGGTGGAGTTGGCTCCGGCGGCGCGTGGCGCTGACGGCTGGTCGCCGGACGGTCCGCTGTCCCGGGCGGCGCACCACCACGTGCGGGGGGCGGCGAAGGACGCGATCCCGGCGGAGCGGCGGCGGGCGGCGCAGCAGGCGTTCCTGGCGCACGCCGCGTCGCGCGGTGTCGCGTCGGTGCACGAGTGCGCGGGGCCTGATGTCTCCGGTGTGGAGGACTTGGCCGATCTGCTGGCCACCGACCTGCTTGACGTCGTCGGCTACTGGGGTGGTCTGGAACCGGTCGACCTGCCTGTGCGGGGTTTGGCGGGTGACCTGTTCGTGGACGGGGCCCTGGGCTCGCGCACGGCGGCGTTGTGCTCCCCGTACGCGGACGCCGACACGTCGGGCGCCTTGTACCTGGACGCCGACGCGATCGCCCGGCACCTGGTGGCGTGCACGGAGGCGGGGTTGCAGGGCGGGTTCCACGTGATCGGCGACGCTGCCGTCGAGGCCGTGGTGGAGGGGTTCGAGAAGGCCGCGGCGGTGGTCGGCGTGCCCGCCCTCGCCGCGCGCCGGCACCGTCTGGAGCACTTGGAGATGGTCACCGCGGAGCAGGCGGCGAAGCTCGGTTCGTGGGGTGTGGTGGCGTCGGTTCAGCCGTTGTTCGACCGCGAGTGGGGTGGTCCGGACGGCATGTACGCGCAGCGGTTGGGGGTGGAGCGGGGGACGGCGTTGAACCCGTTCTCGCGGCTGGCCGCGGCCGGTGTGGTCCTCGCGCTGGGGTCGGACGCGCCGGTGACGGCGGTGGACCCGTGGGCGGCGGTCAAGGCGGCGGTGCGGCACCGGACGGACGGGTCCGGGTTGTCGGCGCGGGCCGCGTTCACCGCCCACACGCGTGGCGGGTGGCGTGCGGCGGGGGTGGACGACGGTGTCACCGGCACCCTCCAGCCCGGCGCGCCCGCGACCTACGCGGTGTGGGACGCGGGGGAGTTGGAGGTCGCGGCGTCGGACAGCCGGGTGCAGCGCTGGTCCACCGATCCCCGTTCCCGGGTGCCGGCCCTGCCCGCGCTGGACGGTCCGGCGCCGACATGCCTGCGCACCGTGCTGCGTGGCCGCACGATCTACGACGCGGGCCGAGCCCTGCAGAAATCGGAGTGAGCTGATGGCGTTGCTCGACCTCGACCCGAAGGTGGTCGCCACGGCGCGGGAACTCGCCGCGCGGGCCGCCGAACCGGTGGTGGCCCTGGCGAAGGCCCACACCACGGTGGCGGTCGAGCGCGCCACGCTCCGCCTCGCCGGGATCACCGGCGCCGACTCGACCCACCGGGCGGGTGACGTGCCGTGGGTGAACCGGGTGGTCGACACGGTGCGGGAGCACTGCGGCCTGGAGCACGGCGTGGTGCTGCCGGTGTTCCACGCGTTGCGGGAGCACGGCCTGGCTGGTCTGACCGATCTGGCCGAGGCGACCGCCGCCGGCCAGGTCCGGTACCGGCTGCCCACGGGGCGTGACCGGGAGCGTGCCGCGAAGGCGGCGGCGACGGCGGTGACCAAGGGGCTGCGGATCGTGGACCGCAACCGCGTCCAGCGGGACCGGCTCGTCGCCCGCCTGGGCGATCCGCCCCGGCGGCCCTGGATCTACCTGATCGTGGCCACGGGTGACATCGACGAGGACGTGGTGCAGGCGAAGAACGCGGCGCGCGCGGGCGCCGACGTGATCGCCGTGATCCGGTCCACCGGGCAGTCGCTGCTGGACTACGTGCCGGAGGGCGCGACCCACCACGGGTTCGCGGGCACGTACGCCACGCAGGAGAACTTCAGGATCATGCGGGCCGCGCTGGACGACGTGTCCGCGGAGGTGGGCCGGTACGTGCGGCTCACGAACTACGCGTCGGGGCTGTGCATGCCGGAGATCGCGGTGCTGGCGGGGTTGCAGCGCCTGGACATGATGCTCAACGACTCGATGTACGGGATCCTGTTCCGCGACATCAACCCGATCCGCACGTTCGTGGACCAGCGGTTCTCGCGGCAGGTCCACGCCCGCGCCGGGATCGTCATCAACACCGGCGAGGACAACTACCTCACCACGGCCGACGCGGTCGACGCCGCGCACACCGTCACCGTGTCGCAGCTGCTCAACGAGCGCTTCGCGCATGAAGCCGGCCTGCCCGACCACCTGTTGGGCCTCGGTCACGCGTTCGAGATCGATCCGAAGGTACCGGAGTCGTTCCGCCTGGAACTGGCCCACGCGCTGCTGGCCCGGGAGCTGTTCCCGGACGCGCCGCTGAAGTGGATGCCGCCGACCAAGCACATGACCGGCGACGTGTTCAAGGGCTACCTGCTGGACGGGTTCTTCAACCTCGCGGGTGTGCTGACCGGGCAGAGCATCCTGCTGGTGGGGATGATGACCGAGGCGGTGGTCACCCCGTTCCTGTCCGACCGGGACCTCGCGCTGGCCAACGTCCGGTACGTCCTGGACGCGGCGGGTGGTCTCGCCGAGGACTTCCGTCCCGCGCCGGACGGGCTGATCGTGAAACGCGCCCACCAGGTGCTGGGGGAGGCGGTGGACCTGTTGGCCCGGATCGTGGACGACGGGTTGCTCGACGCGATCGGCGACGGCACGTTCGGCCTGATGAAACGCCCCGCAGACGGGGGACGCGGCGCCGATGGCGTCGTGGAGAAGGCCGACGACTACCTCAACCCGGCGTCCGAGCTGCTGGAGGCCCGGTGAAGCGGCACGTCCGACCCTACGGCGACACCACCGGCGACGGCATGGTGCAGATGTCGTTCACCCTGCCCGTGCCGGCCGGCCCGAAGGCCGACGGGGCGGCGCGGCAGCTCGCGAACCGGATGGGCGTCGACCCCGCGATGGTCGTGCACTCCAACCCCATCGGCGACGACTTCACGTTCTTCGTCGTCTACGGCTCGGTGCAGCACGTCGTGGACCTGGACGAGGTGCGGGTGGTGGAGCGCGAGTACCCGCTGCTGTCGCCTGCCGAGGTGAACACCACGGTGAAGAAGCTGTTGCGCCGCAAGCTGGTC
This sequence comes from Saccharothrix isguenensis, assembly GCF_052936305.1. Lineage (NCBI taxonomy): Bacteria > Bacillati > Actinomycetota > Actinomycetes > Pseudonocardiales > Pseudonocardiaceae > Saccharothrix > Saccharothrix isguenensis. Next base: position 4,116,332 of record NZ_CP193626.1, on the reverse strand, counting down.
GTGGTCGGGGCGTGCATCGGCAGTGACGCCCACACCGTGGGCATCGACGCGATCCTCAACATCAAGGGGTTCGCGGGGGAGAAGGGCCTGGAGTACTACCGGGAGCTGAAGGTGGTGAACCTCGGCGCGCAGGTGTCGGTGCCCGAACTGGTGCGGCGGGCGCGGGCGGAGAAGGCCGACGCGGTGCTCGTGTCGCAGGTGGTGACCCAGCGGGACGCGCACATCCTCAACATCCGGGAGATGGCCGCCGCGTTCAACGAGGCGATGGGGGAGCGGCGTCCGCTGCTCATCGCCGGCGGGCCCCGGTTCGACCCGCTGATGGCGGGGGAGCTGGGGGTGGACCGCGTGTTCGGCCGCGGCACCACTCCCGGCGAGGTGGCCGGGTACCTCGTGCACGCCATCCAGTCCCGCAAGACCCCGCCGCACGCGACGACCACGCGCGCCAAGGCCGCACCGGCCAGGGCCACGCCGCCGGTGAAAGCCACGCCGCCGAAGACCGCGCAGCCGAGAGCCGCGCGCGTGAAGACCGCGCCGGCCAAGACCGCGCCGGCCAAGACCGCGCAGCCGACGAGCGCGCCGAAGAAGACCGCGCCGAAGAAGAGCGCGCAGCCGAAGGAGAACACGTGAGCCCGACCGAGGGATTCGCCGTCACCCACCGCCGGTACGTGCCGCACTCGCACGCCCACTACGGCGGCGCCCTGGTCGACGGCGCGTACGGGCTGGGTCTGTTCGGGGACGTGGCCACCGAACTGCTCATCCGCACCGACGGCGACGAAGGCCTGTTCGCCGCCTACTCCTCCGTCGAGTTCCTCGCCCCCGTCCTCGCCGGGGACGTCGTGGAGGCCACCGCCACCCTCGTCCGCGTCGGCACCCGGTCCCGCGAGATCGACTTCGAGGCCCGCGTCGTGTGCCGCTCCGCCCCCGACCGCGGCCCGTCCGCCGCCGACGTCCTCGACCCGCCGCTCGTCGTCACCCGCGCCCGCGGCACCGTCGTCGCGCCCAAGGCCGGCTAGTCTAGTCGCCCTCCTGGAGGACCTCGGGGTTCTCGCAGACGTCGACGTGGTTGACCCGGTGGCGGAGCCTCAGTTCGTCGGCCAGCGCCGAGGCGTCGACCCCGAACGCCTCGACGACCCGCAGGGACGCCGGGATGTGGTCCACCGAGGCGTCGTCGGCGAGGTCGTCGCGCCCGGCCTCGCGCAGCTCCGCGGTGAGCCGCCGGTGGTTGTCGGCCTTGGTGCGCTCGTCGCGGACCTCCCGCACCCGCGGGTCGTCGCGCAGCTCCTCGGCGACGCGCCGCATCTGCTCGTCGGCGTCGAACAGCACCCGCAGGGCGGTGCAGTACGGGGACGCGACCCCGGTGACGTGCCTTGCCTGCGGGAAGACCACCACGAGCGCGGTCACGCCGGTGAGGAGCGCGAGGGCCACGGTGAGCAGCAGCGGTCTGCGGAACACGGGCACCACCCTGCCACGTACCGTCGTAGGGCCGCGACCCAGCGTCACCCCGGGCGGTGCCGGCCCGGGTGCCGCGGATCGCGTCCGGTCGCGGTTCTGCCAGTATCGGCACGTGATCAGCCTCGATCCGGCTTCGGCCGTGCCACCTTACGAGCAGGTGCGGTCCCAGTTCGCCCGCCGGATCACCGAGCGGGAACTGGCCGTGGGCACCCGCCTGCCCACCGTGCGGGCGTTGGCCGCGGAACTGGGGCTCGCGGTGAACACCGTCGCCCGCGCCTACCGGGAACTGGAGGAAGCGGGTCTCATCGAGACCCGGGGCCGGGCCGGGACGGTCGTCAGCGCCGCCGGTGAACGCAGCCGCGAACGGGTCCTGCGCGCCGCCCGCTCCTACGCCGCCACCGCGCGCGAGCAGGGGCTCACCGCGGACGAGGCGCTGGAGATCGTGCGCGCGGCGCTGGCCGGCTGACCCGTAGGGTTGCCCGGGTGGCGACCGAACACGGCGGCGACCCCGCCCGGACCTTGGCCGTGCTGTGGCGGACCGCCGAACGGGGCGCCCGCAAGGACCTCGGCGTGGACCGCATCGTCGCCGCCGCGGTCTCGCTGGCCGACGAGGAAGGTCTCGGGGCGCTGTCCATGCGGCGCGTCGCCGAGCGGCTCGGCGTCGGCACCATGTCGCTCTACACGCACGTGCCGGGCAAGGCCGAGCTGGTGGACGTGATGGTCGACGCGGTGCAGGGGGAGACCGCGCGGCCCGTCGACGTCCCCGGCGGCTGGCGCGGCCGGTTGACGCAGGTGGCGCGGGAGAACTGGGCGCTGCACCTGCGGCACCCATGGCTGCTCGACGTGGCCGGGCACCGCGCGGTCCTGGGCCCCAACGTGGTCGCGAAGTACGACTACGAGCTCGGCGCGGTGGACGGCATCGGCCTGACGGACGTGGAGATGGACTCGGTGCTCACGCTCGTCCTGGCGCACGTGCGTGCCGCCGCCCGCATCGCCGTCGACGCCGCCCGCGTCGAACAGCGCACCGGGCTGAGCGACGAGCAGTGGTGGCAGGCCGCCGCGCCGTTGCTGGCGACGGTCCTCGACCCCGACCGGTTCCCCACCGCCGCCCGTGTCGGAGCGGCGGCCGGTGAGGCGCGCGGCGCGGCCTACGACGGCGAGCACACGTTCGCGTTCGGTCTGGAACGCGTGCTCGACGGCATCGAGGCGCTGGTCCGGTCCCGTCAGTAGGGGCGCTTGGGCATCATCACCCACAACACCAGGTAGAGCAGGAACTGCGGTCCGGGCAGCAGGCACGACAACAGGAACACCAACCGCACGGTGTTGGGCTTCCACCCGTACCGCGCGGCCAGCCCCGCGCACACGCCCGCGATCACCTTGTGGTCCTGAGGCCTGGTCAACGTGGTCATGACTCCACCATTCCCGCAGTAGACGCGCCCCACATCCGTGGGAACCCTGATTGATACCCCCGTCCGCCCCACCTCAACCTCAGGGCAACCTCGACCCGACTCGCACGTCCACCCTCGTCGCGCCGACCAGGAACCCCCGTCGGGTGGGGGAGCGGTGTGGGACGGGCTGCGGGTTCGTGACCGGGGGCTCGTAGGCTGATCTGGTGGTCGCAACCCCCGTGACGCCGGGTCAGTCCGTCGCCGACACGCCCCCCGCCCGCCGCCGGGACCTGCGCGGCACGCTGATGCGGGTCGCGGTGGCCGCCGCGGGCGGCGGGATGGTGTTCCTCAGCTTCCCGCCCCGCACCACGTGGTGGTTGGCGCCGGTCGGGTTCGCGGTCCTGGGCGTCCTGCTGCACGGGCGGCGCGCGCGGGCCGGGTTCGGGCTCGGGCTGGTGTGGGGGCTGGGGTTCATGGCGCCGCTGCTGCGGTGGACCGGCGAGTTCGTCGGCCTGGTCGCCTGGCTGCCCCTGGCCCTGCTGTGCGCGCTGCTGATCGCCGTGGGGACCGCCGCCATGGCGGTCGTGTCGCGCCTGCCCGGCGCGCCGCTGTGGATGGCCCTGGTGTGGGTAGCCGACGAGGCGCTGCGCGCGGTCGTCCCGTTCGGCGGGTTCCCGTGGGGGAAGATCGCGTTCGGGCAGCCCGAGGGCTGGTACCTGCCGCTCGCCTCGGTCGGCGGCGCCCCGCTGGTCGGGTTCGCCGTCGCGCTGACCGGCCTCGGCGCGGCCCACCTGCTCCGCCGGCCGCCCACCTGGACGGGCCGGGGGATCGCGGTGGCCGCCGCGGTGCTGCCCCTGGCGGCCGGGGTCGGCGGGTCCGCGCTCGTGCACACCGACCCCGACCAGGGCACCGCGACCGTCGCCGCCGTCCAGGGCAACGTGCCCCGCGCCGGCCTGGACTTCAACGCCCAGCGCCGCGCCGTGCTCGACAACCACGTCAAGCGCACCCTGCAGCTGGCCGACGACGTCCGCGCCGGCCGCGCCCGGCAGCCCGACCTGGTGATCTGGCCGGAGAACTCCTCCGACATCGACCCGTTCCGCAACGGCGACGCCGCCGCCCGCATCCGACTGGCCACCGAGACCATCGGGGCGCCCATCGCCGTCGGGGCCGTCGTCATCGACCCAGACGACCGGCTGCCCCGCAACACCGTCGTCCTGTACGAACCCGGCCGCGGCGCCACCGACACCTACACCAAGCGGCAGCTCCAGCCGTTCGGCGAGACCATGCCCTACCGGTCGTTCTTCCGGATCTTCAGCGAGACCGTCGACCGCGCCGGCACGTTCCAGCCGGGCACCGACCCGGAGGGCTTCACCATGGGCCCGGCGAAAGTGGCCATCGACACCTGCTACGAGGTCGCGTTCGACGGTGTGGTCCGAGACTCGGTCGCCGCCGGCGCGAACATGATCGCCATCCCGACCAACAACGCCACGTTCGGCTACACCGAGATGACCTACCAGCAGCTCGCGATGTCCCGCGTGCGTGCCGTCGAGTACGGCAAGACGGTGGTCGTCGCCGCCACCAGCGGGGTGAGCGCCATCGTCCAACCCGACGGGTCCGTCACCGCGCGTACCGGCATGTTCACCCCCGACGCGCTGGTGGCGACCGTGCCGCTGCGCGGGGAGGCTACGCTGGCCACCCGGCTCGGCGCATGGCCCGAGTGGGTGATGACCGCCCTGGGCCTTCTGGCCGTGGCGTTCAGCGTGACGATGAAACGACGATCGCGTCCGACCCCCGCTGAGGGCGTCGGCGAGGAGGAAACGGATGGCGGACCAGCAGGCGCAGCCTGACCGCGAGCTCGGGCCGGTGCTGGTGGTGATCCCGACCTACAACGAGCGGGACAACATCGGGAAGATCGTGCGGCGACTGCACACGGCACTGCCGGACGTGCACGCGCTCGTGGTCGACGACGGCAGCCCCGACGGCACGGGAGACCTCGCCGACGAGATGGCCGCCGCCGACGACCGCGTGCACGTGATGCACCGCACGCAGAAGGCGGGCCTCGGCGCCGCTTACGTCGCGGGCTTCCGGTGGGCACTGGACCGCGGCTACGCCGTGGTCGTCGAGATGGACGCGGACGGCTCCCACGCCCCCGAGGACCTGCCGCGGCTGCTCGACGCGCTGCGCGACGCGGACCTCGTCCTCGGCTCCCGCTACGTGCCCGGCGGCAGCACGGTCAACTGGCCCAAGTACCGGGAGCTGATCTCCCGCGGCGGCAACGTGTACTCCCAGATCGCGCTGGGCGCGAAGGTCAAGGACATCACCGGCGGGTTCCGCGCGTTCCGCGCCGAGGTCCTCGAACGCCTCAAGCTCGACACCGTGGCCTCGCAGGGCTACTGCTTCCAGATCGACCTCGCCTGGCGCACCATCGAACTGGGCCACCGCGTCGTGGAGGTGCCGATCACGTTCACCGAGCGTGAGGTCGGCGAGTCGAAGATGAGCGGCAACATCGTCCGCGAGGCGCTGTGGCGGGTCACGAAGTGGGGTGTGCGGCGGCGCGCGACCCAGCTGCGCGACCTGTTCGCGCCGAAGCCCAAGACCCCCAGCAACCGCTGAGCGGTCCCGGGACGCACGAACGTGGAGGGGCCCGCCGGACGAATCCGGCGGGCCCCTCCACGTCACGCGGCTCAGGCGGTGCGGGTGCGCCGACCCTTCAGCTCTTCCAGCCGCTCGTCCAGCAGCTCTTCGAGCTCCGGGATCGTGCGCCGCTCCAGGAGCATGTCCCAGTGCGTGCGCGGCGGCTTGACCTTCTTCTCCTCCGGCACGGCACCGTCGATGATCTTCGACACCTGGCCGTGGAGACGGCACTCCCAGGTGTGCGGGATCTCCGCGTCGTCGGAGAACGGCACCTCGAAGTCGTGGCCCTTGGGGCAGGCGTACCGCACCGACCGGCGCGGGGCGAGGTCGTGATTGCGGTCGGTCTCGTAGCTGACTGCTCCGAGCCGGCTACCCCGTAGAACGCGGTCGGCCATGGCGGTGTCCTTTCGCTCGGCTCAGGGCCGGGGCCCAGGCTTGTTGCTCACCGAGTGCAACGATCGGACTGCTCCGTTCGTTCCCGGCTTCACGGTCATCGTCGCCCACAGTGACGTCCTTCACCCGTCAACGAAGGCTTCCTCCTAAGGGAGGCAATCGCGACCGGTTCGTGACGCGTTATCAAGCTGCCGGGTACTTCATCACACTGATGGAGCAGTCCCGGGAGATGTCGTGCGGCTGCGACAGCTTAGACCGACCACGTAGGGCGACGTTACGGCGGGTTTAACTCGACAGTAGCGACGCCCGTCCTGGTTGCGGTCACGCAAAGTCATTCCGAGAAGATTCGACCACGTCACCACGCTGGGTGGCGGCGCGGGTGTGGACAGTGGCGGACATGAGGATGAATCACCCATCCGCACCACACCCAAACGTCCGCTTCGGCGCTTTGTGCTCTCGATGACTTCAGTGTTGCTTGAAAACAACGCTTTCCGCCAACCGGTCGAGCAGGGCACGCTGACCCGCGACCACCTTCACACGCGCCTCGACCAGGGAAAACCACGCCACCCGGTCGACCTCGGGGTACTCCCGGAACTGGCCCGAACCTCGCGGCCACTCCACCGTGAACGTGCCCGGAATCACCCGATCGGGATCGAGATCGGCGGCCAGCGCCCACGCTCGGACGACTTTCCCTCCCGACTGGCGTACCTCGCCGAGCGGCACCAGCTCACCGTCGGGCACCGGCAGCCCCAGCTCCTCGGTGAACTCGCGGCGCGCCGTGACCTCCGGGTCCTCGTCGCCGTCCGGCTCGCCCTTCGGGATCGACCACGCCCCGTCGTCCCTGCGCGCCCAGAACGGGCCGCCCATGTGGCCCAGGAGGACCTGCACCTCGCCGTCGACCACGCGGTGGAGCAGGATCCCGGCGCTGCGCCTGCCCGTCATGCCGGCCTGCCCGTCATGCCCCTGCCTGTCATGTGCCCCCTGCCTGTCATGTGCACAGTGTGGCGGGTGCCGCACCACCCGATCACGCGGGTCGGGTCTCGCGGATCAGGTCTTGCGGCGGGTGCGCATGTGGATCTGCTCGCCCTGCTTGCCGAACAGGCTCAGCAACTCGACCGGCTCGTCGTCCGCCGGGCCGAACCAGTGCGGCAGGCGGGTGTCGAACTCGGCGGCCTCGCCGGTCACCAGCACCACGTCGTGGTCGGCCAGGATCAGCCGCAACCGCCCCGACAGCACGTACAGCCACTCGTAGCCGGTGTGCGTGCGCGGATCGGGCTCGCCGCGCGGCGGGATGATCATCTTGTAGGCCTGGAGGCCGCCGGGCTGCTGGGTGAGCGGCAGGATCGTCATGCCGTCGCGGCGCACCGGCACCGGGCGGATGCGCGGGTCGCCGACCGGTGGCGCGCCCACGAGCTCGTCCAGCGGGACGCGGTGCGCGCGGGCGATGGGCAGCAGCAGTTCCAGGCTGGGCCGCCGCCGGCCCGACTCCAGGCGCGAGAGGGTGCTCTTGGAGATGCCGGTGGCCTCGGCGAGGTCGGCCAGCGTGGCGCCGCGGCTGGTGCGGACGTGGCGGAGCCGTTCCCCCACCTTGCCCAGCACGTCGTCCATCGGGTCGTCGGTCGGGAGCTCGGGCGGGTCGGTCGCGCTGTCCATGATCGTGTCCCGGTTTCGGCAACAATGTTTGTCCATTGTGGGACAGCGGGGTGATGCTCGTCCACATGGAGCGACGTGAGGACGACGACAGGCCGGACGGGTACGAGGTCGTGGTGATCGGCGGCGGCGCGGCGGGGTTGAACGCCGCGCTGATGCTGGGCAGGGCGCGGCGCCGGGTCGCGGTGGTCGACTCGGGGGAGCCGCGCAACGCCCCGGCGGAGGGCGTGCACGGGTTCCTGTCGCGGGAGGGGATGCCGCCGGGTGAGCTGCTGGCCGTCGGGCGGGACGAGGTGGCCCGGTACGGGGGTCGGTTCGTCACCGGACGGGTCGCCCGGGTGGAGCGGGACCAGGGGTTCCGGGTGGTGCTGGAGGACGGGACGGTGCTGACCGCCGCACGGCTCGTCGTGGCGACCGGGCTGCGGGACGAGCTGCCGGACGTGCCCGGACTGCGGGAGGGGTGGGGCACGTCCGTGCTGCACTGCCCCTACTGCCACGGGTACGAGGTGGCCGACGAGCCGCTGGGGGTGCTGGGCACGCACGAGCGGTCGGCGCACCAGGCGTTGCTGGTCCGGCAGTGGTCGGCGGACCTGGTGTTCTTCGCCGTGCGGCCGTTGGCCGACGCCGACCGGGCCGCGTTGACCGCGCGGGGCATCCGGATCGTCGACGGCCCGGTGCACGCGGTGAAGCCCGACGGGGTCGAGACGGCCGCCGGGGGACTGGTGCCGCGCCGGGCGGTGTTCGTGGCGCCGGATTTCCTGCCGCGCGACGAGGTCCTGGCCGGGTTGGGGTGCGAGCGGGACGACGCGGGCTGGGTGAGAATCGACGGGTGGGGCGCGACGAGCGTGCCCGGTGTCTACGCGGCCGGGAACGTCGTGGACCCGATGGCGCAGGTGGTGTCCGCCGCGGCGGCGGGCGCGAAGGTCGGGGTGGCCGTCAACGCGGACCTGGTGTTCGCCACCACCTGAACCGACACCCACCCGAACCGGCGCCACCCCGACCTGTGCCGCCTGGACCGCTGCGCCGCGGGGGGAGCGAGGTCAGGTGAGGCTGAGCTGGTTGCCCTTGACGGCGTGCGGGCCGAGGTCGCCGGTGCGGTAGTGGTTGCGGCACAGGACCTGGTAGCGGATCTCCACGCCGTCCGGGGCGGCGACCGGCGCGGTGTCGGCCACCAGGACGGTGTCTCCGGCGCGGACCACGTCGCCGTCGTGGACGCGGGCGTTGAACCGGCCCGGCCGGCCGCACCAGCACAGCACCTCGACCTGGATGGCGTCGAGCTCGTCGGCCAGTTCGAACAGGCGCTGCGACCCCGGGAACAGGGTGCTGCGGAAGTCGGTGGCCAGGCCGAAGCAGTACACCTCCAGGTGGGTGTCGTCGGCGAGCTCGGCGAGCTGGTCGACCTGCTCGGGCGACAGGAACTGGGCCTCGTCGACGATCAGGTAGTCGACCCGGGCGCCGCGCGACCAGTGGTCCCGGACCAGGGTGCGCAGGTCCATGGCCTCGTGCACCTCCAGCGCGTTGCGGGCCAGGCCCATGCGGCTGGAGATGGTGGGCGTGCCGGAGCGGTCGTGGCGCACGAGGAGCAGGCCGCGGCGGCCCTGGCGGGCCTGGTTGTGGTCGATCTGCAGCGCGAGGGTCGACTTGCCGCAGTCCATGGGGCCGAAGAAGAACCGCAGCCGGCCCGTGGGCGCGGCGCCGCGGCCGTCGCCGGCGGGCACGGAGGACAGCGCGTCGGTCGGGTCCGGTGCGGTGTTGATCGGTTCCACGGCGCGCCACCCTAATGGGCGGTACGGGCGGGGGTGCCGCTGCCTCTGCCGCGACCGGCCGTTCACACTGGACGAGATATACCGCTTCGCGATATAACGTGCGATGTGAGAGGTATGTCGGAGCAGGTGTTCCTGGTGCTCACCGCGTTGGCGGAGGAGCCGTTGCACGGGTACGCGATCGTGCGCGCGGTCGACGGGCTGTCGGAAGGGCGGATGCGGCTGCGGGTGGGCACGCTCTACGGGGTGCTGGACCGGCTCGTCGCGGAAGGCCTCGCCGAACGGGACCGCGAGGAGGTGCACCAGGGCAGGTTGCGCCGCTACTACCGGCTGACCGATTCCGGTGTGCGGGTGTTGTCCGCGGAGGTGGCACGGCTGTCGGCGAACGTGCGCGCCGCGTCGTCGGTGCTGAGGGCGAGGGGTGCGCTGTGAGTTCGAGACTGGAACGCCGCTACCGGACGCTGCTGCGGGTCCTGCCCGCCTGGTACCGGGCGGAGCGCGAGGAGGAGATGGTCGGGATCTTCTTCGCCGACCGCGGTGACGACCTGGAGCTGGAGTACGGGTGGCCGGGGTGGGGCGAGACGGCGGCGACGCTCGGCCTGGCCGTGCGGGTGCGGTTCGGGGTGCGGCGTCCGGCGGGCGCGGTGGTGCGGCTGCTGGCGTTGACCGGACTGCTGGGCCTGCTGGTGGTCTCGGCGCAGTCGTGGACGGTGGCGGCCAGGTTCGACGGGGACCTGGACCGGCCGGTGTGGTGGTACGACGTGCTCGCCGTGGCGGCGTTCGCGGCGCTCGTGGCGGGGCAGCGCGCGGCCGGACGGGTCGCCGGCGGCCTGCTGGGCGTGGCGGGTCTCTGGCCGGTCGTGTGGATGCTGGCGGAGGTCGGGTCCGTGTCGTGGCCGCACCTGCTGTGGCAGCTGCCGGTGTGGGTGACCGCGGTGGCCGTGCTGCTCGGGTTCCACCGGGAGGCGCCGCCGGTGCCGCGGGTGTGGTGGGCGATGGCGCCGGTCGCGGTCGCCGTCGGCGTGGTGTCGGTGGTGTTCACGCCAGGCCTGTCGACGATGACGATGCTGCTGGCGTGGCTGGTCGCCGTGGCCGTGGTGGCGGCGTTCCGCCCGTGGACGGCCCGCGTCGCGGCCCCGGCGACGCCCGCCGGCTGAGCAGTCCGGCGGCCGGACGTCCGGCCGTTGGGAACGCGGCCCGCTGCAGGATTCTGCCGTCGGGCATGCGACTGCCGGGAATGCGACTGCCGGTGTCCGCCGAAGACGACGGACACCGGCGGACACCGGGGGACGGGGCTAGTCGGGTGTGCGGCGGGGCGCGCACCAGGTGCCGCCCCAGCCGGCCGGGTTCTCCAGGACCGCGAACACGCTCCCGGCCGGATCGGCGACGGCCGCCACCACACCGGTGGGGACCTCCTTCGGGCCGATCAGGACCCTGCCGCCGAACTCCGTCGCGTCGGCCGCGGCCTTGGCCGCGTCGGGCACGGAGAAGTAGCACGTCCAGCCGCCCGGCGCGGTGAGGCGCCCCGCGACGGGCCGGCGGTCGTCGCCGACCGGTGCGTCGTAGAGGGTGAACTCGGCGCCGGGGTCGCGGACCTGCCAGCCGAGCTCCCCGGCCCAGTAGTCGTCGGCACCGGGGTCGCCCATCAGCTCGACCCAGCACGGCTCGCCGGGGCGGGGTTCGGGCGCCCACGGGCCGTGCAGCACCCGCCCCTGGTCGACGGCGGCGTCGGGTGCGAGGTCACGCGGGTCGGCGCCGGCGAAGACGACGAGCCAGGCGGGGTCGCCGGCGCGGACGCGCAGCGCGAGGCGGTCGCCCACCCAGCCGGTGAACGAGCCGTCCGGCTCGGCGATCAGGACCCAGCCGAGGAGGTGGGCGTAGAACTGGGCGATCGGTTCGGGAGCGGTGGTGCTCAGCTCGACGCGGCGGACACCGCGCGCGGGGCTGTCGGGGGTACCGGGCACGGCGGAGGGTTTCCCATCGGGGGGCGGGGCGGCGGAGATCAGGAACGCGCCCCATCCTCCGCACCCGCCATGCGGGACGACAATGCTCCGTCCGGACGCTGTGACTGCTCCGAATGACCCTGTTCGGTGCGGGCCTGCGCCGACAGGACCTGCGTGAGGGGGATCGGCTTGCCCAGGTGGAAGCCCTGGCCGACCCGGACGCCCAGCCGCAGCAGCGCGTCGACCTGGGCGGGGCGTTCGACCCACTCGGCGACCGCGTCCAGGCCCAGCCCGCGGGCGATCTCCACGATGCCCGCGACGAGGACCGCGTCGGTGGACCGCTCGTCGATGCCGCGGACGAACTCGCCGTCGATCTTGATGCCGGTGATGGGCAGGTGCTTGAGGTGGACGAACGACCCGAACCCGGAGCCGAAGTCGTCCAGGATGATGCGGCAGCCGAACGCGCGCAGCTGCAGCGCCAGGGCGCGGGCCGCGTCGAGGTTCGTCACCGCCGCCGTCTCGGTGATCTCCAGGCCCAGCCTGCCCGGCGCGACCCCGGCGGTGGCGAGCCGGTCGAGGACGAAACCGCCGAAGTCCTCGTCCTCCAGGGTGCGGCCGGAGATGTTGACGTTGAACCGCAGGCCCGGGTCCGGGTGGCGCACCAGGGCGTCGATCGCGGTGGACAGCACCCAGCGGTCGATGTCGAGGACCAGGTCGGAGCGTTCCGCCTCGGGCAGGAACTCCGCGGGGCCGAGGTACGGGTCCTGGCCGTCCTCCAGCCGCAGCAGCAGCTCGTGGCCCAGGGTCCGTCCGGTGGCCAGGTGCAGCATCGGCATCGCGTGCAGCGCAAGGCCGCCGCCGTCCAGGGCGGCGCGGAGCCGGTCCAGGACGGAGACCCGTTTGGCGGTGTCGGCGTAGTGGCCCGGCTCGTACACGGTGACCCGGTTGCGGCCCGCGGCCTTCGACGCGTAGAGGGCGAGGTCGGCGTTGGCGAGCACGAGTTCCCACGTGTCGCCCGGCCCGTACTCGGCGACACCCGTCGACACGGTGATGCCGCGGGCGGGGCCGACGAGCGGCAACGACGCTACGGCGTCCCGAAGGCCTTCGGCGATGTGGGCGGCGTCGGCGGGGGCGGTGCCGGGGAGCACGACCGCGAACTCGTCGCCGCCGAGCCGGCCGATCAGCTGCGTCGACGCGAGCCGGGACCGCAGCGCCGTCGCGAGGGCCTTCATCAGGCGGTCGCCGACGGCGTGGCCGCGCAGGTCGTTGACGTCCTTGAAGTTGTCCAGGTCCAGCAGCAGCAACGCGCCCGGCCCGCCGCCCGCGAGCTGCCGCTCCAGCTCGCGGGTCACCGCGCGCCGGTTCGCCAGGCCCGTCAGCGGGTCCTGCTCCGCGAGGGCCAGCAGCTCGTCGTGCACGCGGCGGGCCCGGGTGATGTCGTGCGCGGTGCCCAGCACCCGCAGCGGCGTGCCGTCCTGGTCGGCGACGATCTCGCCGAAGCACTCGAACCACCGCTCCGTGCACCGGTCGGCCAGCATCATGCGGTGGGTGTAGGTGAACCCCGCGCCCGACCGCATCGCCTCCTCCAGCGTCGCCTGGATCATCGGCAGGTCGTCGGCGTGCACCAGCTCGGCGTAGCCGTCGAAGTCGAGGTTCGTGCCGGGCGGGAACCCGAACATCTCCAGCAGGGTGTCCGACCACACGACCCGGTCCTCGGTGACGTGCCACTCCCAGGTGCCCATGCGGCCCAGGACCTGCGCGCGGCGCAACGCGTCCGCCTCGTGCGTCGCCTCCAGCTCGCGGTCGCGCCACGCGGTGACGTCCGCGACCCGGTACAGCAGCCGGCCGTCGGCCTCCAACTGCTGGCAGGCGACGTCGAGCCAGCGGTGGCCCTCGCGGTAGCCGCTGGGCGCGAGCAGCGCCAGGCCCGACCGCGGCCGGTCGGGGGCGCCGGGCAGCAGCGCGGGCAGCGAGCGGCCCACCACGTGGCCCGCCGGGACGCCCAGGATCTCCGCCAGCGCGGGGTTCACCCACGCCAGCACCCCGTCCGCGTCCGTCACACCGAAACCGACGTCGGCCCGGTCGAGCACCTCACGGTGCAACGCGCCGTTGCCGTCCACGCGCCCTCCTCGCCACCCGCGCGCCATGATGGTCGAGACCACGCGGAACGGGCAAGCCGACGCGGTCCGGCCCGCACAACCCGCACCCGACCCGGAGGGCCGGGCGGCGGAGGTCAGCGCAGCCGCTCCAGGCCACGCGCGGTGTCGACCAGTTCCTCCGCCAGGCGCCGCAGCTCGGTCCGCTCCGCGCCGTCCTCCGCGGCCGTCGCCACGTCCTCCGCGGCGCACCGCAGCTGGAACAGCCGGTCCTGGAGGTCCGCCAGCTCGCCGGCGGACAGCACCACCGCGTCCTCCGGCAACCCGCCCCGCTGCACCGCGGCGCGGCGCTCGTAGGCGCGCTGCCGGCACGGTTGCGCGCAGTACCGGCGGGGCCGCCCGATCCGGCCGCTGTCGGGCAGCCGACGCCCGCACCACGCGCAGTGCCTGGCTTCCTCACGGCGCGCCGCCACGGCCTCGGTCACCGACTCCATGGCGGGCGACGGTATCCGGCTACCCGCCGGTCACCGCCGCGCCACGCCGCCAGGGCAGACTCCCGGTGTGACCGTGAAGCACCCGTACCTGTCCGGACCGCACCCCAGGGCGTTCGCCCACCGGGGCTGGCACCTCGCCGAACTGGCGGGGATGGAGAACTCGCTGGCCGCGTTCCGCCGCGCCGCCCAGGAGGGCTTCCGGTACCTGGAGACCGACGTCCACGCCACCTCCGACGGTGTCGTCGTCGTCCACCACGACGACGTGCTCGACCGCACGACCGACGCCACGGGTCCCGTCGCCGCGCAGCCGTGGTCGGCGGTGCGGCGCGCCAACGTCGGCGGGCGGGAACCCATCGCCCGGCTCGACCAGCTCCTGGAGGACCTGCCCGACGCGCTGGTCAACATCGACGTCAAGGCCGACTCCGCGGTGGTGCCCGTGCTGGAAGTGCTGCGCCGCACGAACTCCCTGCACCGGGTGTGCCTCGCGTCGTTCTCCGAGAAGCGCCTGGCCCGGCTTCGCCGCCTCGCCGGCCCCGACCTGCTCACCTCGATGGGGCCGCGGTCGGTCGGCGCGCTGTGGGCCGGGGGCCGGGTGCCGCTGGTCGGGCTGCCGGTGCGGGGCATGGTGGCTCAGGTGCCGGTCAACCAGGGCCGGCTGCTCGTGGTGGACGACCGGTTCGTGCGGGCCGCCCACCGCCGGGGCCTCGAAGTGCACGTGTGGACCATCGACGACGAGCCCGTCATGCGCCGGCTGCTCGACCTCGGTGTCGACGGCCTCGTCACCGACCGCCCCGACCGGTTGCGCGACGTGCTGATCGACCGCGGGGCGTGGGCCGGAAGCTGACGGACCGGTCCCGGATGGCGCGCGGGCGGCCGGTTGGCAACAGGTTGGTGGTGATCACCACCAACCGGTGGCGGGCGATATACAGTCCCCGCCCATGAGCGTGGCCGACAGCACCGCACCCGCCGTGGACCGCAAGCGGGAACAGCGCGGGTGGACCTGGTACGACTGGGCGAACTCGGTGTTCCCGACCTCGGTGGTCACCGTGTTCCTCTCCGGCTACCTCACCGCCGTGGCGAAGGAAGCGGCCATCGCCGACACCGCCCGCAACGGCGCCGACGCCTGCGTCGACGGATCGCTGCGGCAGTGCGACATCTCGCTGTTCGGCGCGTACTTCCCGGCCGGGTCGCTGTGGGGCTACCTGCTGTCCATCGCCACGGTCGTCCAGGTCCTCGTGCTGCCCATCATGGGCGCCATCGCCGACCGCACCCAGAACAAGCGGCGCATGCTCGGCGCCCTCGCGTTCACCGGCTCCGTCGCCACCATCGCCCTGGCCACCGTCTCCGGCGACAACTGGCACCTCGGCGTCGTCCTGTTCATCCTCGGCAACATCTGCTACGGCGCGTCCGTGGTCGTCTACTACGCGTTCCTGCCCGAGATCGCCGGGCCCGACGAGCGCGACGCCGTGTCCGCCCGCGGCTGGGCGTTCGGCTACCTCGGCGGCGGCGTCGCGCTCGGCATGCAGTTGGCGTTGTTCATCGGCCACGACGCCATCGGCCTCAGCGAAGGCGGCGCCGTCCGCGTCGGGTTCATCCTGTCCGGCCTGTGGTGGGCCGGGTTCACGCTCATCCCGCTGGCCCGCCTCAAGCGGCACCAGGCGCCGCACGGCAGCGAGTCGGGGGCGTCGGTCGTCACCGCCGGGTTCGCCGAACTGCGCCAGACCGTCAAGCAGGCGCGCATGTTCCCGCTCACCCTCGCGTTCCTGGGCACCTACCTCATCTACACCGACGGCATCGCGACCGTCGCCAACGTCTCCGCCCAGTACGGCCGCGACGAGCTGAAGCTCGACGAGACGGTCCTGATCACGACGATCCTCATCGTCCAGTTCGTGGCGTTCTTCGGCGGCATGCTCCACGGGCGGCTCGCCAAGTCGTGGGGCGCGAAACGCACCATCATGGTCAGCCTGTGCGTGTGGATCGTGGTCATCGGCGCGGCGTTCTTCGTGCAGGCCGGGCAGCAGACCCAGTTCTACGCGCTCGCCGCCGGCATCGGCCTCGTCCTGGGCGGCACCAACGCCCTGTCGCGGTCCCTGTTCAGCCAGATGATCCCGCCCGGCCGCGAGGCCCAGTACTTCTCGCTCTACGAGGTCGGCGAACGCTCCACGTCGTGGCTGGGCCCCATGGTGTTCGCGGGCGTGGGGCAGGCCACCGGGTCGTTCCGGCTGGCGATCATCTCGCTGGTCGTGTTCTTCGTCGTCGGCTTCGTGCTGATGATCTTCGTGCCGGTGCGGCGGGCCATCGTCGCCTCCGGCAACCCGGTGCCCGCCAAGGTGTGACCCCGTGGGCGGGAACCGGGGGACGAGTCTCGGGAGTCGGTCGCCGGGTCAGTCGGTCGGCTCGGGTGGGAAACCGCCCGTGGCGACCGGACCCCACCGGTCGATCGTCACCCGGATCAGGACCTTCCCCTGGCGGCGCATCGCCTCCCGGTACTCGTCCCAGTCCGGGTGCTCACCGGAGATCGACCGGTAGTACTCCACCAGCGGCTCCAGCGCCTCCGGCAGGTCCAGCACCTCGGCCCGCCCGTCCACCTGCACGTACGGGCCGTCCCACTCGTCCGACAGCACGCACACCGTCACCCGCTCGTCCCGGCGGGCGTTGCGCGACTTCGCCCGCCCCGGGTACGTCGACACCACGATCCGCCCCTCGGAGTCCACCCCGCACGACACCGGCGACACCTGGGGCCGCCCGTCCGAGCGCGTGGTGACCAGCAGCGCGCGGTGACGCGGCCGGAGGAACGCGAGCAGCTCGTCGCGGGACACGGCGTCGGCGGTGGCGAATTTCGGCATGTCCACCAGCCTAGGAGAACCCGCACGACCGGCAACCCGCCGACTCGTCGACGACCCCGGCCACCGCAGTCACCCCGGCCACCCGGTCGGCCGCCGCGGGATCGCGGAGGAGGGCCTTCTCGGCCCGGTGGTCGCCCAGTTCCCCGGCGGCGGCGAGTCCGAGGTCCGTGACCTCTTCCCAGTCGGCGATCCGCTCGCGGTCGATCAGGTACGGCTGCAACAGCCACGCCAACTGCCAGGCCGCCGCGTACCTCGCCCAGCAGTACGCGCTGTGGACGAGCGGGACCAGGTTGGCGGCCTCCGCGTCGCACCAGGCCGCCGCCGACTCGCGGTCCGCGAACGTCCTGCCCGGTCCTGCGGCGAACGGCTCCACCAGGTCGTACCGGCGGTTCGGCCACAGCAGCCGGCAGACGTGCATCGTGGTGGCCAGGTACCAGCCGAGCACCCGGTCCCCGACCGCGGCGCGTTCCTCCTCGCTGTCGTACCTGGCGGACAACGTGGCCGCGTACGTGCGGACGAGGTCGTGGAAGCGGTACCGGCCACGTCCCGGCCGGGCGAGCAGGTTCGCCGCGACCAGGCTGTCCAGGGCGGCGCGGACCTGGTCCGCGCGGCACTCGGCCAGTCCCGCCGCGATCGGTTCGGGAGCGAAGTCGTCCGGGCCCACGAAGAACCCGGTCAGCCGGAACAGCCTGGCCACGGGAGGGTCCAGCGCGCGGTAGGAGTACGAGAAGACGGCGCTGAGGTCCGTCGCGTCCCCGTCGCGCAGGTCGAACGTGTCGAGCAGGGCGAACCGGTCCTCGGCGACCAGGTCGGACACCACCTCGGCCAACGGCAGGTCCGGGTAGCGGTTGACCTGCTCGCCGAGGATGCGGATCGCGAGAGGCAGCCGGTCGCAGCACCGCACCAGTCGTCCGGCCGCGTCGGGCTCCGACTCCACCCGACCCGCGCCGATGACCGCCCCCAGCAGGTCGAGCGCGTCCGGCGTCGCCAACCGGGGCAGCGGCAGCCGCACCGCGCCGTCGCGGGCCGCGAGGCCCGCCATGCCGGCGCGACCGGTCACGACCACGAGGTTTCCCCGGGCCGGCAGCAGGGGCCGCACGTACTCGCTGCCCGGCGCGTCGTCCAGGAGCACGAACAGCTTCCGATCGGCGGTGACCGAGCGCCACAGCGCCGACCGGCCGGCCAGGTCCCGCGGCAATCGCGACTCCGGCACGCCCACCGCCTCCAACAGCGCCGCCAGCGCGGTCTTGCCCGCCCCGCCCATGCCCTCGATCGTGGCCAGCCCGCCGGTCGGCACGAGGGAGCGCAGGACGGCGAGCTGCTCGTGCCTGCCGACGAACCGGCCGGTGGGAGCGGGGAGCTGGCGCGGCACCAGCGGCGTCGACACGGCCGCGGGTCCGGGCGCGGGTCCGGCTGCGTGCGCGTCGGGGTCGCCGACGAGGATCGCGTGGTGTGCGCGCCGCAGCGCCGGACCCGGATCCAGCCCCAGTTCGTCCGACAGCGCCGTGGCGGCCGCGCGGTAGACCTCCAGGGCGTCGGCGGTGCGCCCGGACCGGTGCAGCGCGAGCATCAGCTGCGCGTGCGGGTGCTCCCGCAGCGGCTGCTCGGCGACCCACCGGCGCAGCGGCGTGATGACCGCCGCGTGGTCGCCCAGGGCGAGCATCGCGCTCGTCCAGTTCTCCCGGGCCCGGAACCGCCGCTCCTCCAGCGCGGGCAGCTCGTCGCGCCGGAGCACGTCCGAGTCGACGTTGGCCAGTGCCGGACCGCGCCACAGCGCCAGTGCCTGCTCGAACCGGGTCGCGGCCTGGCGTGCTTCGCCCGCCGCCAGCAGTTCCTCGCCGGAAGCGGTCAGCTCGACGAACCGGGTGAGGTCCAGGGCGGCCCCGACGACGGCCCGGTAGCCGTTGCGCTCGGTGTGGATGTGCCGGTCGCCGATCGCCCCGCGCAGCCTGGACACGTAGTTGTGGAGCGGACCCTTGACGCTGTCGGGGTCCCTGTCGTCCCACAACCACCGGGCCAACCGGTCGACCGTCACGACCTCGCCCGCACGCAGCAGCAACCCGGCGAGCACGATCAGGGGTGTGCCGCCGCCCAGCGACACCACGCGTCCTGCGACGCGGGCCTCGACCGGCCCCAACACGCTCAGTTCCAGGTCCATGGACCAATGGTGCGATGTGCGTGCAGACAGAGTGCAGACAGCGACGCGCTGTTGGCTGGGCCCGCGACGCAAGAAACGACCAGGGGGATGTAGATGATCCGCACCTTGAAAACGCTCCTGGCATTATCGGCGCTCATCGGGCCGTTCATGCTGCTCGGCGGCGGCGCCGCGAATGCCGATCCGTACTGGGCGCCGGTCACGAGAACCAGCGCGTTCAAGTGCTCGCTGCCGGTTCCGCACCCGTTCTTCAACGTCACGTTCGAATCGTGCGTGGTCGTCAACTCCACCGCGACCCAGGCCGTGGCGATCATCTCCGACCACGGCACATCGGCGGTTCCCGTGGAGGCGCCGCACGTCGAGCTGCACGTGAACGGCTCTCTCAGCTACGACCGGAGTTGCCTCCCGAGCACCCTCAGCGGCGGCTACACGAGGGCCTGCTTCGGTCCGACCCAGACGCGTCCGTGCGGCACGACGGTGCAAGCGTGGGCGACCGTCGGCGTCCAGGGCTGGTTCACGGGCACGTGGTCGCAGAGTCGGCCGATGTGCACGTGATCCGGTCACGCCACCGGACTCGGTGACATGGCGGTGCGCCCGGACACGTGTCCGGGCGCACGGTCGTATCAGCAGGTCACAGGTCGGCGAAGCACGCCTGCGGCGACCAACCGCGGGTGCCGTCGTTGGCGATCAACCGGACCCAGCCGTTGCCGTTGGTCACGCCGCACGCGGTGTACCGGCGACCGAGGTCGTACCCCGGGTTGCAGCGGACCACGTCGCCCGCCCGGACGGAGCCGATGACCCGGAAGCTGTTCCAGCCGCTGTAGACGTTCGCGTCGTAGGTCGCGACCATGTAACCGTTGGGGCAGTGCGCCAAGGCGGCCGGCGCAACCGCCTGAGCGGCAACGGACGGTGCAGCGGCGGCCGGTACGGCGAACTCCGGCGCGGCGGACGCCGTCAACGGCGCCGCCACCACGAGCGCTGCCGCGGCCGCGGCAGCGGTGAGAACGCTGATCCTGCGCATGGATCTCCCCCTCGTTCGCACGAATTCGCGACCGGGGGTCATTTGTTTCCACAGCGCGGAAGCGGCACATGCCATGATCTTCCTGTTCGGCAGCGACTTCGCGCCGACCCCCCGATTCGACCCCCCGATTCGACCACCCGGTCGGCCGCCGGATTTCCGGACGACCAGGACAGGTTATGGCGACACGTCCGACGCGGGCAATGGTTCTTCAGGGTGAGGTGACCGACTCCGGTCGGCGCCCGCCGGTACAGCCGCGAGATCACGTCGGGGTCGTCCCCGCGCGCCGCCATCGCCTCCGCGGGGCACGGCGGCAGCAGTCCCTGCCGGCACCGGGGGCGGACGGTGAACCGCTGTGCCGAACGGCGGGTGAAGCGTGGTTCTCGGTGGCCCCACCCGGGACCACCGAGAACCACGAAGAGGACCTACCGCAGTGCGAGGGCGCGGCGGCGGAAGACCACCAGCGCCACCGCGAGCACGACCGCCGCCATCCCGGCCAGCACGCCGATCTCCGGCAGCACCGCACCCACGCCCGTGCCCGGGGTGGACAGCGCCAGCAGCGCGTCCATCGCCCACGAGTGCGGGAACAGGTAACCGATCGTGGTCAGGGTCTCCCCGGCGACCTCGCGCGGCCACAGGCAGCCGCCGAGCATGCCCAGCACGATCCCGATCGGCGGGCCGATCGCGGGCGCCTGCGACGGCGATCGCACCAACGCGCCCACCAGCATCGCCGCCCCGGTGGCGACCAGGCAGAACACCGTCACCACCGCCGCCACCGCCACCGGATCACCCCAGCGGACGTCGAACAGCAACCGGCTCGCCACGATGATCAGCAGCGACTGCGACAACGCCACCAGGAACCGGCTCAGCGCCTCGCCGGCCAGCACCCGGCCCGGACCGACCGGGGTGGCCAGCGCCCGGCGCACCATGCCGATCCGGCGGCTCTCCACCAGCGCCGCCGCCACCGCCAGCGAGTTGATGAACGTGAACAGCAGCAGGTTCGCCGGCGCCGTGTAGGCGAACCCGGTCGGCGTGTCGGAACCCTGCCCGGAACGGCGGATCGCGACGTCACCGGAATCCGCCTGCGCGGCCGACACGTACTTCTCCGCCAACTCGGGGGTGGCTCCCGCGCCCAGCGCGGCCCGCGTCGCCTCCCGCACCGCCGACACCTTGCCGACCGCGACGTCGATCTCGCTGCGCGCGGCCAGGGCGCTGCCGCTGCCCTGCGGTGTCACCAGGTCCAGCGACGGGTCGTCCGGGCGCACCACCAGGCCGGCGGCCAGCGCGCCCCGGCGGACACCGTCGCGCATCTCGTCCTCGGTGTCGTGCCGCTGGACCTCCAGCTTCGGGTTGGCCGTCAACTCCCGCAGCAGCGCCGCCGCGACGGGGTCGGAGTCCTGGGCGACCACGCCCACCGGCATCGCGCCCGTGCCCGACGTGCCGCCCAGCGCCATGCCGACGAACAGGATCGTCAGGATCGGCATGACCACGATGAAGAACAACCCGACGCGGTCCTTGGACTGGCGGCGCAGGTTCGCCGCCACCAGTGCCGTGATCGGCCGCGGCCTCATGCCGCTCATGCGAGCAGTCCCTTCCGGATGCGGTACACCGCGAGGGTCCCGGCGACCACGCCGATGCCCGCGACGACCGCGATGGGGCCGGCGACGGCCGTCACGCCCTCACCGGTGCTCGCCAGGTGGGTCAGCCCCGAGGCCACCCACCCGTTGGGGGTGAGCAGGGCGGCGTGCTGCAGGAACTCCGGCAGGTTGTACAGCGGCACCAGGCTGCCGCCCAGGAACGCGAACACGAACCCGATGCCCAGCGTGTAGCCGTCGGCCTGCGCGTCGGTCTTCGCGCCGCTGGCCACGAGCATCACCAGGGACGTCGCGGCGAACGTGTGCGCCAGGCACAGCGCGAACACCCCCGCCGGATCGCCCCAGGACTCGCCGAATATCAGCACCGACGACCCCCAGGTCGCGCACATGCTCAGCAGCGCCAACCCGAACCCGACCAGCGCCTTCCCGGCCGGGGCGGTCCACACGGGCACCGGCGCGGCGCGGATGCGGCCCAGCGTGCCCAGCTGGCGTTCGGTCAGCAGGCTGCGGGCGGAGGAGCCGGCCACGAAGAACGCGAACAGCACCGCCATGCCCGAGCCGTAGTAGACGGCCATGTCCACGGCGCCGCCGCTCATCGGGTCGCCCGCCAACTCCAGGGTCGGGCCGCGGGCCCCGTTCTCCTCCACGTACGCCTTGACCTGCTCGGACGGCATCCCGGCCGCCAGGACGGCCTTCGCCGCCAGGGTGCGGGCGTCGACGAGCGCGGAGATCCGGTCGACCATGCTGCGGGCGATGGTGCCCGCCAGCGGCGTGTCGGGGGACTCCAGGACCTGCATCTCGCCGCCGCGGCCCGCGCCGACGCTCTCGGTGAACCCGGCGGGGAACACCAGCGCCGCACCGGCCTCGCCGGTGTCGATCGCGGCACGGGCGGCGTTCTCGTCGGTGTAGTCGCGGAAGGTCAGGATGTCCTTGAGCTCCGGCACGGCCAGCGCCTCGCGGCGCACGCTGGCGGGGAACTCGCCGCCGTCGTGGTCGACGATGGCGATGGTCGTGCGCAGCGGCGGGTCGTCGCCGCCCAGCGCCACCCCGAACAGGGTGGCCAGGGCGATCGGCGCCACGAGGGTGATCAGCACCGCGGTGCCGTCGCGCAGCCGGCTGCGCAGTTCGTGCAGGCTCACCACGAAAAGGGCTCTCACGTCCGCGTCCGCCCTCTAGTCCCTCAGCGACTTGCCGGTCAGGTGCAGGAACGCGGCCTCGAGGTCGGGTTCCACCACCTCCACGCCCGTGACGGCGGCGATGCCGGGCAGCGCGCCGATCAGCGCCGGCAGCAGGTGCCGTCCGCCGGTGGCGAGCAGCCGCACCGAGTGCGAGCCCGTGACGATGGCCTCGCTCACCCCGTCGATGCCGCGCAGCTTGTCCGCGGCACGGGTGACGTCGCCGTCGAGGACCAGTTCGATCCGGTCGGCGCTGCCCAGCCCGGCGACGAGCTCCTCCTTGGTGCCCTCCGCGACGAGCTTGCCGTGGTCGATGATCCCGACCCGGGTGCAGACCCGCTCGACCTCCTCCATGTAGTGGGAGGTGTAGAGCAGGCTCATCCCGTCGGCGACCAGCGCCTCCACCCCGTCGAGGATCGCGACGCGGCTCTGCGGGTCCACGCCCACCGTCGGCTCGTCCAGGATCAGCAGCGACGGTTCGTGCAGCAGCGCCACGGCGATGTTGCAGCGGCGCTTCATGCCACCGGAGTAGGTCTCCACCCGGTCCTTCGCGCGGTCGCGCAGCCCCACCATCCCCAGCACCTCGTCGATGCGCCCGGCCAGGGCGCGCCGGGGGATGCCGTGCAGCCGGCCGAAGAACCGCAGGTTCTCCAACGCCGTCAGCTCCGGGTAGAGGGCGATCTCCTGCGGCACGTAGCCGATGCGGGACTTGGCGAGGGCCGGGTCGTCGGCCACGACCGCGTCACCCACCCGCACCGAACCCTCGTCCGGGCGCAGCAGCCCGACCAGCATGGAGATGGTGGTGGTCTTGCCCGCACCGTTCGGCCCCAGCAGCCCGTAGGCCTCGCCGCTGTCGATGTGGAAACCCACGTCGTCGACCACGGTCTTGTCTCCGTAGCGCTTGGTCAGCCCGGTGCACTGCAGCGCGGGCGGCGCGGTGGAGGTGCGGGGCAAGGAAGCCATCGGCGTCGAGGTCACTGGGTCCCTTCCGCGGCGCGCCCCGACAGGGATTCCGGATCGGACGCGCCCACGACGTTGTTGGCCAGCCGCTGGCGTGTCACGTCGACGCTGATGCGCACGTCGAGCGGGCTGTTCCCGGTGATCGTATTCCACTCCAGGGAATTGTCCACGGCGTCCGATCCACCCCATTCCGCGGAGGAATCGACGACCAGCGCGGCGGGCATCACGGAGAAACCGCCGGGCTGGTTGCCGTGCAGCCGGTTGCCCACCACCGACACCCTCTCGGTGCCGATCAGCGCGATGCCGACCCCGGAGATCGGCGGGCCGGCCGCGCCCAGCGCCTCCGGGTCGTCGCCGCCCGCGGCGAGCGTGTTGTCGTAGACGTCGTTGTCGGACACCAGGCAGTCGCGCACGCCGCCCTCGGGCTCGCCCGGGTACACCTGGTGCAGCAGCAGCATCCCGGCGGCGTTGCCGTGGCAGCGGTTGCGCAGCACGCGGGCGCGGCTGGAGTTGTCGACGAACACGCCGAAGGCGTTGCCGACGCACTCGTTGTCGGCGACCACGGCGTCCGCGCGCGAGCAGAACGCCAGCGCGATCCCGCCGTAGCGGCTGTTCTCGCCGCGGCAGCGCGACACGTCGATGCCGGTGGACTCCCGCACGTACAGGCCCCACACGACGTTGTCGACCGCCTCCACGTCGTGCAGCCGCAGGCCGGCGACGGTGTGGGCGTAGACGCCGGCGCCGGAGAACCCGCGCACGGTGAGGCCTTCCACGGCCACCTCGCCGATCCCGGTGTCGCTGTGCACGACGATGCCGCTGACGACCTCCGGCGGGGCGTCGTGCAGCGCCGGCACGGTGGACGGCGCGACGGGGCCCGGCACCAGGACCGTGCGCCCGGAGCCCGCGCCCTTCAGCGTCACACCGGGGTGGGTGATGACGACGTTGCCGCTGTGCGTGCCCTCGGCCAGGAGCACGGTCGCGCCGGGGCCGCCGCGGTCCAGCGCCTCCTGGATCGACTGACCCGGCTCGACCCGGATTCCGGTGTCCGCGGTGGGTTGGGGGGTCTGGTCCAGGGTCTGGTTCACGGCCATCGTTGCTCCTCCTCGGTGGTAGCGGTCAGGATCGCGAGCGCGACGACCCGGTCGCCGGCCCAGCCCCAGCGGGCCTCGCCGACCACGGCCGCCGCGGGCCGCCCCGGCGCCAACCGGGTCAGCGCGGCGGCGTGGCTGGCGCCGTGCACGCTGTAGGCGATGGTGTTGCTCAACGGGATGCCGGTGGTCTTCTCCACCTCGGGGGCCGCGCCCGCCAGCAGCGGCCCGGCCCACTCCCGGGCGGCGTGGTCCACGTCGCCGCGGGCCCGGAAGTCGTGCCAGCTGAACCCCGGCGGCCGGCCGCCGACCGCCTTGATGAAGCACTCCTTCACCGCGACGCTCGCCGCGGCGGCCAGCTCCGCGTCGGGGTGCAGCCCGTGCTCCTGCGGCGTGGTGACGTGCCGCAGGTAGGCCGGGCCGCTGTAGGCGATGGCGCGGGTGACGCGGCCGATGTCGACGATGTCCACGCCGAACAGCACCGGCCGCCCACCCGCGACACCGCCGAAGAGCATGTCGATCACACCGGCGCTCCGACCACCCGGTCGAGGAATCCCAGCAACCGGTCGGAGTACTCCTCGGGCGCTTCGATCATCGGGATGTGGCCGCAGTCCTCGACCGCGACGAACTCGGTGTCCGGACGGTCGGGGATCACCTTCTCCCACGGGTCGATCGGCGTCATCCGGTCGTGGCGGCCCCACACGTACAGCGACGGGCAGGAGATCCGGTCCAGCGCGGGCTCGACCTGGTAGGTGCGGGTGGCGCGGATGCTGCGGGCCATCGACAGCATCGCCGGGCCCTGCCGCAGCAGGCCCGCGGTCTCGGTGAGCTGCTCGCGGGTGAACAGCGCCGGCCCGTGGAACAGGGCCTTCATCATGATGTCCTCGAACTCCGGGCCCGAGGGCTGCACGCTGGCGCGGCTGTCGACGTTGAGGCCCACGTTCGGGTCCGGGGTCAGGCCCGGCGCGCCGGACACGCCGATGCCCTTGACGCGCTGCGGGAACCGGCCCGCCAGGTCGATCGCGACGAGCCCGCCCAGCGAGTTCGCGCACACCACGACCTCGTCGACACCGGCTTCGTCGCACGCGGCCAGCAGCTCGTCGCCCAGCCGCTCGATGGACCCGGCGATGCGGCTGTCCACCGCGCAGATCGGCTCCACCGTGCGCAGCACCGGCCACCCGGCGGCGGTGAGCCGCCGCACCGGGTCGTCCCAGATCCAGCCGCCGGCGAACAGCGCGGACATGAACACGACCGCGGGCCGCGACTCCTCGCCCGGGATGTGCTCGAAGGTGAAGGCAGTCATGGGGACACTCCAGATCAGAAGAGGGCGCCGGGGATGGGGATCCACCCGCAGTCGCAGGACTTGTCGGGGTGTTCGCGGTCCAGCGTCACCACCGACCCGCAGTCGGGGCAGCGGGCGTAGAGGCTGTCCCGCAGCGGCACCCACACCCCGGTCGCCGCCCCCGTGCACAGGCCGCTGCGGAAGAACCGCCGCATCGCGCGCTGGTGGGGGCGGGCGTGCACGGCGCGCACCGCGTCGACCGACTCGAACGCCGTCAGGGTGTACTTGCGCAGCCCCACGTCCAAGCTGGTCGCGCCGAGGAAACCCTTGGAGGCGCGCAGGCTCTTGACGATCTCCACGCTGAGCAGGTCCACGTCGGCGGCCTCGGCGTCGTCGCGCACGTCGAGCCAGGTCAGCACCAACGCGCCCGCCGGGGTGCCGGCCGCCGACGCGCGGGCCGGGGTGCGGGAGCTGACGCCGAACTCGCGCTCGCCGTCGGCGGCGGGCACGAACCGCGCGGTGTAGCCCAGGACCTCGGCCACCGCGAGCCGGTCGAACACCCGGCGCACGTGCACCGCGCCGTCCCGGGCGGTCAGCACGTCCACCCCGGACACCTCGACCTCGCCGCCGGTGCCGGGCATCCCCAGGTAGGCGTCGCGCTGGACCGCGCGCAGCGTCCACGTCACCACGGCCGTGGTGCCGGTGACGACCGGGTCGCCGGTCTCCAGCTCCAGCTCGGCGAACCTGGTCAGGACCGCGGCGACGTGGCCGGCGAGGTCGTCACCGGTGAGAGGGCCGGCGGTGTCGGGGTCGTCGAACGAGGCGACGGCCGCGGCGATCGCCGCCGGGTCGGCGGCGATCCACGCCGCGCTGTGCCGCCGGGCGGCCCCCGCCAGGTCCACACCGGTCGTGCCGTCGGTCGTGTTGGTGCCGGCCGGGTCCGCGCCGGTCGTGTTCATGCCGGTCACGTCCCTCTCGCCCGGGTCCGGGCCGGTCACGTCGGTGTCGGTCAGGTCCGTGCAGTCCAGGTCCGCGTCGGTCAGTTCCGCGTCGGTCAGTTCCATCCGCCCACCGCCTCCACCACGTCGTCCTCGGGCAGCCGCGCCGACACCAGGGCCACCGCGAACGCCAGGTCGGCGGTGTGGCTGATGGACACGCCGATCCGCCCGCCGGCGACCGTGTCGGCGTCCTCGGACAGCCCGTCCAGCAGCCGCACGCCCGGCGGGTGGCCGTGCATGCACGCGGTGGTGCGGGCGCACATCGCCGACGGCTGCGGCAGGACTTCGACCCGGCCCAGGTGCTGTGCCGTCGCGGGCAGGCCCAGCAGCGACAGCACGGCGTACTTCGCCGCCAGCCGGCCCGCCCAGTGCTGGAGGGTCCGGCCCGCGGCGGAGCGCAGCCGCTCCTCGCGGGAGTAGACCTCCTCCAGCCTCATCGGCCACACCAGCTGCCGGGGCGCGGTCAGCCCGTCGAGCACGACCGCCGCGCTGCCCCAACGCCTCATGCCACCGACTCCGCCCGCAGCCTGCGCACCGCGGTGGGGTCGGCCATGGTCAGGCACCGGCCGCCGACACCGCGGTGCAGCCCGGCGAGGACCTTGCTGTCGCCGACCTCCACGCACGTGTCCACGTCGGCCAGGCGCCGCACCGTCTCCGCCCACCGCACCCGCCCGGTGAGCTGGGCGATCAGCGCGTCGGTGATCGTCGCCAGGTCCGTGGTCGGTTCGGCGGTGACGTTCGGGACGACCGGCACGGCCGGTGGCCGCATCGGTGTCGCCCGCACCGCGTCCGCCCAGTGGTCCACGGCGTCGGCCATCAACGGCGAGTGGAACGCGCCGCCGACCTTCAACGACACCACCTTGCGCGCGTCGACCGCCAGCTCCGCCACCCGCCGCAACGCGGGCAGCGCACCGGAGACGACGATGTTGTCGGGCCCGTTGACCAGGCCGACCACGGCGGGTTCGCCGGGGGCCGACGCCTCCGCCGCCAACTCCGCCACCCGCTGCTCGGTGAGACCCAGCACCGCGGTCATGCCGCCCACGTCCGGCAGTGCCGCCATCAACCGGGACCGGGTCGCGACCAGCCGCAGCGTGGCCTCCACGTCGAGCACGCCCGCCGCGCACAGGGCGCTGAGCTCGCCGACGCTGTGCCCGGCGACGATGTCCGGGACGTGTCCCCGCGACCGCAGCACCTCCAACGCGGCCAGGTTGCACGCGGTCACCACCGGCTGGGCCACGTCGGTGGCGATCAGCCTCTCCAGCGGGCCGCGCGCGCACAGCTCCGCCAACCCCCCGCCGTCGAGGCCGGCGTGCACGTCGTCGGCGACGGCGAACACCCGCGCTCCCGCCGGGTCGCGGCGCAGCCAACCACCCATGCCGACGCGGACCGTGCCCTGGCCCGGGAACAGATACCCGATCATGAGTCCTCCGTTGGTCCGGATGGGCGGACGTCTACATCCGCCGACGACGGCTGACCGCCGCCGCCGCGGGCTGCTCGGTGCCGAGGAAGCCCAGCAGCAGCTTGCCGACCAGCTCGGGCTGGTCCAGCGGGATCCAGTGGCTGGCGTCGTCGACGCGCTCGTAGCGCCACGGGCCCTTGACGAACTTCGCCGACCCGACCATGCCGTCCTCCAGCAGGGCCTTGTCGCCGCTGGACCAGATGCCCAGCGTCGGCGCGAACACCGGCGGGAAGTTGCCCTCCACCCGCAGCTCGGCCTCGGGGGAGCGGTTGGCGCGGTACCAGTTGAGGCCCGCGGTCAACGCGCCCGGCTTGGCCAGCTCGCGCAGGTAGCGCTGGTGGTCGCCCTCGCCGCCGATGATCTCCTTGAACAGCCGCCACCCGTTGCGGCGCAACAGCTGCTCGCTGACGCCGGGGAACTGGTAGAGCAGCATGTACCAGCTGGCGGCGCGCTGCTGCACCGTCTGCGTGGCGAACACGCCGGGGTGGCCGACCGACAGCACCGCGAGGTGGTCCACCCGCCGGGGCATGAGGAACGCGTACATCCACGCCACCGCGGCGCCCCAGTCGTGGCCCACCACGTGCGTCTTCTGGATGCCCAGGTGCATGGTCAGCGCCACGACGTCGTTGACGATGTTGCGCATCGAGTAGGCGTCGATCTCCTGCGGCTTGGACGACTCGCCGAACCCGCGCAGGTCCGGGGCGATGACCCGGAACCCGGCGTCGACCAGCATCGGGATCTGGTGGCGCCACAGGTAGTGCGAGTCGGGGAAGCCGTGCAGCAGCAGCACCGGGTCGCCCTCGCCCTGGTCGACGTAGGCGATCTCGACCCCGTTGACCTGCGCGCGGGCGTTGATCAGACTGTTGTTGGCGGTCACACCGTCTCCCTGAAAAGCCGTTCGGCGAAGAACTCGCTGAACCCGAAGTCGGGCACGTCCTCGGGGCTGACCATGTTGAGCAGGCCGGTGACCTGCGCGGCGAAGTTGTCGTTCATGAGGTCGCGGACGCGGCGACGCCGCTCGGCGGCTTCCGGGCCGAACTCGCAGTGCAGCTTGGCGACGATCTCCGCGCCGAAGTGCAGCCTGCCCATCCGGAAGTCCCGTTCGGCCAGGTAGGGGGCGAACGCGGCGGGCGACCAGTCGTCGCCGCCGAGCAGGATGCCGCACACCGCGCGGGAATCCCGCAGCGCCGAGGACAACCCCGTGCCCAGCACGGTGTCCGCGGCGCCGGCCTCGTCACCGATGAGCACCACGCCGTCCACCACCGGCGGACGCTCCGGCACGGCCTTGACCGACGGCCACAGCTTCAACGGCCCCAGGGGCACCGCCGCGGCGTAGACGGACTTGCCGCGGTCGGGCAGGCACTCCAGCTCGAAGTCGCCGATGAACCGCTCCATGCCGTTGGGCCCGCGGTAGCGGTCGCGGTTGGTGGTGGGGAAGTTGATGTAGAGCCGGGCGACGCCCTCGCCCTGCGGGAACACCATGAACATCTTGTCGGCCTCGGTGCCCATGGCCTGCACGTCCATCGGCCAGTCGTCCAGGCCCGACACGCGCACCCCGCCGCCCCAGTGGTGCACCGAGGTCTCCATGGTGACGCCGACCTGGCGGCCCACCGTGCAGCCGCGGCCGGTCGCGCCCAGCACGATCCGCGCCCGCACCTGGTGCTCGCCCGCGTCGGTGTGGTATGTCACGACCGGGTCCGTGCCCTGCGTGACGCGGACCTTCCGGACCCCCATCACGACCTGGCCGCCGTTGCCGTGGGCCTGCTCGACCATCAGCTCGCACACCGTGTGGTGCGGGAACGACATCGGCCCGCCGACGCCGGGGACGAACCGGGTCATGTCCACGACCTCGGCGTCGTCGGGCGCGACGGTCTCGTCCCACTGGACCCACTCGCGGATCTCCCACGCGCCGCCCACGCCGAACGCGTCCTCCACGCCCAGCAGCTGCGCCTCGCGCATGCCCCACGGGGCGATCCACTCGCCGCGCACGATGTCCTGGTAGGTGTCCTGCTTCTCCAGCAGCAGCACCGACAGGCCGTTCGCGGTGAGGTTCGCCGCCGCCGAGGCGCCCGCGATCCCGCCGCCGACGACGACCACGTCGACGTGCGCCATACCCGTGCCGGGACCGGTCCCGTTGGTTCCCGTGGAGGTCATCCCTGCCACCTCTCCCAGTGCGTGCGCTCCGCGGCCGGGTGCCGACGCGCGGGGCGGAAGTCGGTGCCGACGGTGTAGGCCACCGGCACCATGCACACCTGGGTGACCCCCGAGGGGATGCCCAGCAGGGCGCCGACGTGCTTCTCGAACGGCAGGTGCAGGCCGGTGATCGTGGAGCCCAGGCCCCGGCTGCGCAGCGCCAGCTGGAACGACCACACGGCGGGGAAGATCGAGCCGTAGAAGTTGCTGGCCCGCATGGCGCCCAGCCGCACGTCCTCCTGCCACGTGCCGACGTTGCGGCGGCCCGCGGCGGTGCGCACGTACTCCTCGTCGATCGCGCCGATGTCCGGCGGGCGCCCCAGCACGCACGGGATCACCAGCACCGGCACCCGGGCCAGGATGTCGACCAGGGTCGCGGCGGAGGCGTTGTTGCGCTGGTTCTGCGCGTTGTTGCGCCGCCGCCCCGACCGGGTCAGCACCTCGCGCTGGTGGAAGTTCCACGCGTGCCGCACGACGGTGGCCAGCTCCTCCTTCACCGCCGGCTCGGTGACGACCAGCCACCGCCAGTTCTGCTGGTCGTTGGCCGTCGGCGCCTGCACCGCCACTTCCAGGGCCTGCTCGACGACCTCGCGCGGCACCGGCCGGTCCAGGTCCAGCCGGCGGCGCACCGACCGGGTGGTGGTCAGCAACCGGTCGGTCTCCGCCACGTCGAACGGCGTCCCGGCGGCGGCCTGCGGGGCCGCCGCCTCCGCCGCGGTGGTCACGGGGCGCCCAGGACGGTCACGCCCCGCACCGACCCGGCGGCGGCGCTGAGGACCAGCGCCCGGTCCACCGGTGCGTCGAGCTCCGACTTGGTGACGTACCCGGACAGTCCGCCCACCTGCGGGGTGGTCAGACCGGCCACGGCGGGTGCGACGCCGTCGCGGACCGCGAGCGCGGCCAGCGCCAGGTTCAACCCGCCGGTCGCGGCCCGGCAGTCGCCGGTGTAGCCGGTGGTGGCGGTCAGCAGCGCGTCGGGCACCGCGTCGAACACCGCCGCGGCCTCGTCGGCGTCGTGCTCGTCGCCGACCGCCGCACCGAACACCAGGCGCGCGCCGCCGGTGTCGACCTTCGCCAGGCTGCGCGCCACCAACGACCGCTCGTCCTCGCCGGCGCCGCCGACGTGGCTGCCGCCCACGACCTTCGCGTAGGGCGTGCCGCCGCGCTCGGCGCAGTGCCGCGCCGACTCCACCACCAGCGCCACCGCGCCCGAGGCCGGGACCGAACCGTTGTTGACCCGGTCGTACGGGGTGACGTCGAGCCCTTCGGCGGCGAGCACCGCCTCGTCGGCGGCGACCACGAGCACCACGTCGGCCTTGCCCGCGCGGATGGTCTCCACCGCGCAGTCCAGCGCGATGGACGCCGACGCGCCGCCGTTGCAGATCGTCGTCGTCGGCCCGCGCAGACCCAGCGTCTGGCACACCGCGCCGCCGGTGGCGTTGAGCACCACGTTGGAGAAGCTCAGCACGGCGGGCTTGTTCGGGTTGGCCAGGACGCTCTCGTCGAACCCGTCGGTGCTCTCCAGCGACCCGGCGGCGGTGGCGAACATGACGCCCACGTTCTCCGCCTCCGCGCGGGACAGCTGCAGGCCCGCGTCCTCCAACGACAGCCGCGACGCGGCGATCGCCATGCGGGACAGGTTGTTCATGTGCCGCCACAGCGACCGGGGCGCGAACGTGCGGCCGGTCAGCGACGGCTGCCCGCCGACCTGGCGGCGTCCGGTGGCGAGGGCCTCGCCGACCTCCGCGATGCCGACGCCCAGCGGCCCGACCGGGCCGAGACCGGAGATGACCACGTCCATCTCGGGCAACCCGCCGTCCGCCTCCGCGCCGGCCGTGTCGGTGCGGGGGGAGGTGAGCAGCAGCGACACGTTGTTGCCGCCGAAGGCGTAGTTGTTCGACGCCACCACCGTCATCGGCATCGGCCGCGCCGTGTCGGGCACGAAGTCCAGCCCGGACGGCGCCTCGCGGCCCTCGAAGCCGATGGTCGGCGGCGCGGTCTGGTGCTTGAGCGCCAGCACGCTCGCCACCGCCTCCACCGCACCGGCGGCGCCGAGGGTGTGGCCCAGGAACGACTTGATGCTGCTGGTGGGGACCTGGGGCGCGCGGTCACCGAACACGGTGCGCATCACCTTGATCTCCATGGCGTCGTTCGCCGGGGTGCCCGTGCCGTGCCCGTTGACGTAGTGCACGTCCTCCGGGGTCAGGCCGGCGTCGGCCAGGGCACGGCGCATCGCGCTGACACCGCCGCGACCGGTGGGGTCCGGAGCGGTGGCGTGGTGGGCGTCCGCGGACAGGCCGTAGCCGGCGACCTCCGCCAGCGGCGTCCCGCCCCGCGCCAGGACCCGGTCCAGCGGCTCGACCACGACGAACGCCGCGCCCTCGCCGAGGTTCAGGCCGTCGGAGCGGCTGTAGGGGCCGCAGGGCTCGTTGCTCAGCGCGTGCAGCCCGGCGAACCCGGCGTAGGTGCCGAACAGCAGCGGGTCCACCCCACCGGCGAGGACCACGTCGGCCTCGCCGGTGAGGATCTTGTCCTTGGCGAGCCCGACCGCGTTGCCGCCGGCCGCGCACGCGGTGGACACGAGGATCCGCGGACCCCGCATGCCCAGCGCACCGGCGACGATGTCACCGGTCGCGTGCATCGGCTGGTAGCCGCCGTCCGCGGCCGGGGTGGCCTGGCACTTGCCCAGCACCAACCCGTACCGGTCGGGGTCGTGGTCCTGATCGGACAGGCCCGCCTGGGCGATCGCCTGGCGGGCCGCGACCAGCGCCAACCGGGACGTGCGGTCCAGGTGCGCGTCGGAGGGACCGGACTGCCCGTCGATCCACTCGTCGGGCACCTGCCCGGCATAACGGGCGTCGAACGCGTGGAACGCGTCGTCGGCGATCTCGGTGATCCCGCTGCGACCGGCGGCCAGCCGCTGCCAGAACTCCTGCGGGTCACGGCCGATCGCGCAGATCACGCCGACCCCGGTGATGACGACCGGTCGCAGCGCCATGGCGTGCTCCTTCTTCCCTTGCCCGATCAGATGATCGGGGTGCTCCAGCTCTTGGGCGTGACGTAAGGGCTCGTGAGGGTGGTGACGTCGGCGTCGCCGACGGTCAGCCGCAGACCCGCGGCGGCCAGGTCGGCGTCCATGCGCGCCAACCCCAGGGGCGCGCCGAGACCGATGCTGTGCACGGCGTGGACCACGACGCCGACCTGCTCGCCGTCCACGGTGACCGGGGTGCCGGCCGCGGGGACGGTGTCGCCGCCGGAGAACCCGACGGTGCGGCGGGTCGCGCCGCCGGAGAACGCGGCCAGCACCGCGTCCCGGCCGATGAACGACTCCTTGGTGATGTCGACCAGCCAGTTCGCGCCCATGGTGAGGACGTCGGCGCCGTCGGCGTGCTCGTGGTGGGTGGGCTGGCGGACCTCCAGCATCGCCAGCTCCAGCGCCTCGTGGCCCGCCGGGGTGGCCTGCTCGACGGCCTTGGCCCACAGCGTGGCGGCCTGGTCGCGCGGCACGAGCACCTTGTAGCCGTACTCGCCGGTGACACCGGTGCGGGCGAACAGCACGTCCACGCCGTCCCAGGTGGTGTCCACGACGGACTCGAACGGCAGCGCGGCCAGCTCGCCGTCGACCAGGCGGCCGACGACACCCCACGCGTAGGGGCCTTCCAGGCCCAGCAGGACCCGCTCGCCTGCCAGGTCCTTGATCTCGACCCGGTCGTCGCCCGCGACGGACCGCAGGTGCTCCAGCAGGCGGGCGCCGCCGCCCACGGAGCTCTCCACGAGCATCCCGTCCTCACGGCCCCACACGACGACCTGGTCCACGACCAGGCCCTGCTCGTCCAGTACGAGGCTCGTCATGCAGCGTTCCGAGGTCAGGTACTCCACGTCGCGGGCCAGGACCCGCTGCATGAAGTCGGTCGCGTCGGAGCCGGAGACCTCCAGCACGCGCGAACCGGACAGGTCCAGCACCGCGGCGCGTTCCCGGATCGCGGTGTACTCCTCATCGAGCGTGGTGTAGCGCAGTGCCACGTGGGCTTCCTGCGCGGCGCCGTACTCGGTGCCCTCCGGGTGGACGGCGGCCAGCGGCGAGGTCAGCGAATCCATGGTGTTGTCAGGCCCTTCCGAGTGAGCTGCTGGGATCGGCGATGGTGAGCGAGCCTTCGGCGGCGACCTGGCCGTCGACCTTGGCCTCGACCTTGAACTCGCAGAACCCCGCACCGCCGGCGGTGCGTCGTGCGGACAGCACGATCTGGTCGCCGGGCACGATCGGCCGGCGGAACCGCATCGACCGCACCCCGGCGAGATAGCTGATCCGGCTGGAGCCGGCCAGGGAGAAGATGACACCGGACAGCTGCGCCATGGCCTCGATCACCACGACGCCGGGCAGCACGGCCTCTTCGGGGAAGTGGCCCTGGAACCACAGTTCGGTGCCGGTGACGTTCTTGATCGCCACACCGCTCACGCCCGCGTCGATCTTCTCGACCCGGTCCAGCAGCAGCATCGGCCACCGGTGCGGGAGCAGTTCGCGGACCTGGTCGTTGGTCAGCGCCGAGGTCTCGCGGGGGCGGGTGCCGTTGCGCATCATGCCCCGGTCAGCGAGTTCGCCTCGGCCAGCTTCGGGTTGACGTGGTCGGCGAGCCGCGACACGGACCCGAACACCGACATGTCGCTGTCGTAGAGCGCCACGCCGAACTCGGCCTCGATCGCCACGTACAGCTCCAGCACGTCGAGGCTGTCCAGCTCCAGGCCGCGGCCGAACAGCGGCTGGTCGTCGGTGATCCAGTCCGGCTCGATCGGCAGGTCGAGGCGGGACACGATCATCTTCTTGATCTGGGCGCAGGTCTGCAGGCGCGCGGCCGCCGTGGCGCGCAGTTCGTCGATGCTCAACTTCATCTCCCGGTGGATGGGTGTCAGGCCAGCCCGCCGCCGTTGGCGACGAAGGTCTCGCTGGTGATGTAGGAGGCGCGGTCCGAGGCGAGGAACGTCACGAGTTGCGCGACCTCCTCGGGCGTGCCCATCCGGCCCAGCCGGATGCGCGACTCGTACTCCGCGCGGATCTTGGCGGGGATCGACTTGGTCATGTCGGTGGCGATGAACCCCGGCGCGACGCAGTTGGCGCGCACCCCGTGCGGGGCGGCCTCGTTGGACAGCGCCTTGGTGAAGGCGATGATCGCGCCCTTGGACGCGACGTAGTTCGTCTGGCCGGGGAAACCGCCGTCCAGGCCGCTGGACGACGACAGCGTCACGATCGCCCCACGCCGCTGGTGCTGCATGATGCGCAGCGCCTCGCGGCAGGCGAGGAACGTGCCCGTCATGTTGACGTCCATGGTCTCGCGGAAGTCCTTGCTGCCCATGACGACCATGAACCGGTCACGGGTCACGCCGGCGCTGGTGACCAGGACGTCGAGCCGCCCGTGCTCGGAGCGCACCGCCTGGAACATGGCGCGCACCGCGGCCTCGTCGGTGACGTCGGCGCCGGCGGTGCTCGCGCTGCCGCCGTCCGCCTCGATCTGCGCGACCAGTTCCTTGGCGGGCTGCTCGGACCTCGAGTAGTTGACCACCACGTGCACGCCGTGGGAGGCGAGGTCGAGGGCGACCGCCCGGCCGATGCCGCGCGACCCGCCGGTGACCAGTGCTACCGAGCCTTCGGTGAACATTCGGCGACTCCAGCATCTTCGTTCGGGAGCGTCTGCGCGCTGCGGCGGCCGGTCCGCCTCAGGTAGCGCAGGACGCTAACGAAGCGCCATATCGGAGCTCTTTCACATCGTTATCCATCGTGTTGACCCGGTCACGGGACGTGCGCGACGCTGCGGCCATGAACGAGGTCGAGGTCGATGTGCTCGTGGTTGGCGGCGGGCCGGTCGGCCTGTCCGCGTCGGTAGAGGCGTCCCGTCACGGGCTGTCCTCGGTCTTGGTCGAGCGGCACGCCGGCACGTCGATCTTCCCCAAGGCGCGGCTGATGTCGACCCGCACGATGGAGCTGGTGCGCGCGTGGGGCATCCAGGACGACGTGGAACGGGTCGGGTTGCCGCGCGAGGAGAGCCTCGCGGTGGGGGTGGGTTCGTCGCTGCTGGCCGACGACTTCCACCACCAGGTCGCGGAGATCGCCAACGACGCGCCGCAGAGCCCCACGTACTCCTACATCTGCGCGCAGGACAAGTTCGAGGTCGTGCTGCGCGCCCTCGCCGAGTCGCAGTCCGGCGCGGACGTCCGGTTCTCCACCACCATGACCGAGCTGACGCAGGACGCGTCGGGGGTGCGGGCCGTCGTGGAGTCCGGCGGCCGGTCGACGGTCGTGCGGGCACGTCACGCGGTGGCCGCGGACGGTGGCCGCAGCGGCGTGCGCAAGGCCCTGGGCATCGGCGTGCAGGGCCCGCCGCCGCTGGGCCACATGGTGAGCATCATGTTCGAGGCCGACATCGCGCACCTGCTGCGCGACCGGATGTGCGCGCTGTACTTCCTGCGCAGCGCCATCCCGTGCGCGGTGGAAGCGGTCGACAACGACCGCCGGTGGATCGTGCAGACCGGCTACGACCCCGCCGACGGTGGCAGCATCGACGACTTCACCGACGAGTTCTGCGTGGAGGTCGTCCGCTCTGCGGTGGGGCTGCCCGACCTCGACGTCAGCCTCATCGGGGTGTCGCCGTGGCTGCAGCAGGCGATCGTCGCCGAACGGTTCCGCGCCGACCGCGTGTTCCTCGCCGGCGACGCCGCGCACGTGTCCACCCCGCAGGGCGGGTTCGGCATGAACTGCGGCATCCAGGACGCGCACAACCTGGTGTGGAAGCTGGCGGCGCGGCAGCGGTGGGGCGCGGGGGAGGCGTTGCTGGACAGCTACACCGCCGAACGGCACCCCATCGGCGAGCGGACCGTCGAGGAGAGCCTGCGCAACGCCCTGATCACGTTCGACATGATGGAGGGCAAGCTCAGCATGGCCGAGTCGCTGAGCCTGCAGGCCGGGCGGCGCAGCGTCGAGGGACTGGTGCTGGGCTTCCACTACGACTCCACCGCGGTCGTCCCCGACGGCACCCCTGCCCCGGCGCCGGAGAACCCCTACCGCACCTACGTGCCGACCGCCCGTCCCGGCCACCGCGCGCCGCACGTGTGGCTGGACCGCGCGGGCAGCCGCGTGTCCACCCTCGACGTGCTGGGTGTCGGGTTCACCGTGCTGACCCCCGCCGGGAGCGGCTGGGCGCAGGCGGCGAAGGAGACCGACACGGGGGTGACGGTGGACGCGGTGGAGATCTCCGCCGACGGTTCCGCCGCGATCGACTCCCCGGACTGGGCCGATGTCTACGGGGTGGGTCCCGCCGGCGCGGTGCTCGTCCGCCCGGACGGCCACGTCGCCTGGCGCACCACCTCGCCGGCCACCGCCGACGCAACCGCCACCCTCACCGCGACGCTGAACACCGTCCTGGCCCGCTGACCCGGCCGACCGGACACGAACACGGACACACCGGTGCCCCTCACCCCGCACAACACAGGGGGGAGGGGCACCGGCCCGCCACCGCACTCCAAGCTCAGAACGCGCGCGTTGTCCACTCGGGCACCGCGAGTCGCGCGGTCCGGGCAAGCCGCAGGCCGTTGGACGGCAGAGAGTCGGACGGCAGAGAGTCGGACGGCAGAGAGTCGGACGGCAGAGAGTCGGACGGCAGAGAGTCGGACGGCAGGCCGCTAGACGGCGGCCACGAGTCTGCCTCGCCCCGATCTGCCCCGACCCGGTGGCGGCCACACCCGCGCCGCGGCCGTCCGCAACGACAGCGGGTTGCCGTCCGCCGCCGACACGAGCCGACGCGCCTCGTGCGGCTGCTGCGCCACCCACTCCTGGCCGAGCAGCATCACCAGCAGGTCCCACGACTCGGCCGAGCACAGCGGTTCCACGTACAGCCGGTGCGCGCCGTGCCGCACGACCAGGTCGTCCAGCGGCCCACGACCGGTGACGATCACGCGGCTGTGCGCACCGCCGGGCAGCAGCGGCAACACCTGCGCGCTGTCCGCGGCGTTGTCCAGGAACACCAGCACCCGCCGGTGGGCGACGCTGCTGCGGTACAAAGCGACCTTCTCGGCGAAGTCCACCGGGATGGTCCGCACCCCCAACGCCCGCAGGAACCGGTCCAGCACCGCGCTCGGGTCCACCGGCGCCCCGGTCCGGTCGTGCAGATCGGCGTGCAACTGCCCGTCGGGGAACCGGTCGACGTACCGGTGCGCCCAGCGCAGCCCGAGCGCCGTCTTGCCGACCTCGCCCTCGCCGACCAGCACCACGGTGCCCGCCGCGTCCGGACCGGCGCGCAACGCGTCGTCGACGAGCTCCAGCTCCTGGTCACGGCCCGCGAACGGCCGGGGCGGGTGCGGCAGTTGCGACGGCGGCGGCATGACCACCACCGGCTCCTGCGGCGCCACAGGCACCGCAGGAGCCGCAGCGGGACGGCGGCCCGTCAACGCCGGCGAGTCCCGCAGGATCTGCTCGTGCAGCCGGCGCAGCTCCGGGCCCGGCTCCAACCCGATCTGCTCGATCAACGTGCGCCGCGCCTCCTGGTAGGTGCGCAGCGCGTCCGCACGCCGCCCGGCCCGGTACTGGGCCAGCATCAGCTGGGCGCGGACGCGTTCCCGCAACGGGTGCTCCGCGACCACGACCGCCAGCTCCTCGCCGACGCGCACGTGGTGACCCAGCTCCAGCTCCACCTCGGCCCACGTCTCCACCACGTCCAGCCGGCCCTGTTCGAGCCGGGTGGAGTCGCCGCGCAGCCCCGGCAAGTCCTCCAGCGGCGCGCCACGCCACAGCGACAGCGCCTCCCGCAGCAGACCCGCCGCGCCGCACAGGTCACCGTCCGCCGCGGCGGACCGGCCCCTGGCCACGAGGTGGTCGAACCGCAGCAGGTCCGACTGGTGCGACGCCAGCCGCATCACGTAGCCGGGGCTGGCGGTGGTGATCACCCCGCGTCCGCCCAGGCCGCGGCGCAACCGGTGCACCACGATCGCGATCTGGCTGCGCGCGCTGCTGGGCGGCTCGTCCTGCCACACCGCGTCGATGAGTCGGTCCACGCTGACCACCCGGTTGGCGTCCACGACCAACCGGGCCAGCACGGCCTTCTCCCGGGGGCTGCCCACCGCCACGGACGCGCCGTCGGCGACGGCCCGGATCGGCCCGAGCACACCGAACTCGACCGCGTCGTCCATCAACGACTCCTGGCGAGGAACTTCTCGATCTCGTCCGCCGCACGACCGGCGCCGCCCGCGTCGCGCACGTCGTCACGCATGCGCGCGGCGGACGCGGTGATGCCGGCGTCCCCGATGACCGAGCGCACCAGCTCCAGCAGCTTCGGCGCGGTCATCTCCTCCGGCGGAACGCTCGCGCCCAGGCCCAGCTCCACGATCCGGTCGGCGGTGGGCCGGTCCAGCGCGGAGGTCGGCACGACCACCATCGGCACGCCGGAGCGCAGCGCCTCCATCACGGTGCCCATGCCGCCGTGGGTGACGGCCAGCACCGCGTGCTCCAGCACGGTCGCGTGCGGCACCCAGCGGTGCACCTCGACGTTGTCGGGCACCCCGCCCAGCGACGCCGGGTCCATGCCGTCGGCCACGGTCATCACCACGTGCCACGGCTGCCCCGCGAACGCCTCCAGGGACGCCCGGAAGAACCCCTCGTGCTGGTTGAACACCGCGCCCAGCGACACCAGCACCACCGGCAGGCCACTGGCCGGCGGCGCCCAGTCACCCAGGAACGACCGGTCGCCCACGCACGGCCCGACGAACGCGAACCGCTCGTCGAACGTGTCGCCCGCGTACTGGAACGACCGGGGGATGGTCACCACGTTGGAGTCCGGGACCTCCCACCACAGCTCCTGCGGCGCGACGTCCAGGCCGTGCTCGGCGGTCAGCGCGCCGATGCGTCCCAGCATCTCCACCACCCACGGCGGCGGCCCGTCCGACACCGGCGGCGCGGCCGGGACAGGGGAGCCGGACGCGGCGGAATCGGATGCGGGCGACTCGGACGCGTACATCGACTTCAGGTAGGAGAAGTGCGGGTTCGACGCGAACACCGGGATCAGCTGCGTCGCGGGCCGGCCCCACTTGCGGGACAGGATGCGGCCCGCGTAGAGGATCGACGTGTCGTAGACGACGTGGTCGGGCACGTCGCCCGACAGCAGCTCGTCGGCCGCCCGCAGCATCCGCGCGCTCTCGTCGAGCAGCAGCGTCAGCAGGTACAGCGGGTTCTCGGCGACCTGGCTGAAGTCGGCGTCGCGGTAGCGGGAGTCGTAGGTCAGCACGGTCGCGCCGGTGTCGGCGACGGCGCCGCGCATGCTCTCCGCGGTCAGGTAGGTCACCCGGTGTCCGCGGTCGACGAGCTCGGCGACCACGGCGAGGTTCGGGATGACGTGCCCGTGATCGGGGTGGCACAGGAAGAGGAAGTGCTGGTGTGACATGCGGGTCCCTGCGTTCTTCGGCGGCGGAGGGATCGTCCTTCGGCGGTATCCGGCCCCAGCGGCGGCCCCACCTGGGGATTCGCCGCGACGGGCCGGATCGGTGGTCACCGTAGGCGCGCCTGATCGGGCCCGGACACCCCTAACGGCGCACCCCTTAGCCGGGGTCCGTCCGGCGCAGGTCGGCGGTTCCCGGCGCAGGCAGGAACCTTAGGGGTTACCCCTTGCGCGAGGCGGGCACGACGATCCCCCCAAGCCACCGACGACCCCCAGTGCGCGCGCACGGGAAGGACCGCAATGACCGTTCTCGTCTGGAACTACCTGCACGAATACGAGGCCGAGCGCAAGGACATCCTCGACGCGGTGGAGACGGTCTTCTCCTCGGGCAAGCTGGTGCTCGGCCCGAGCGTGTCGGCGTTCGAGGCGGAGTTCGCCGCCTACCACGGCGTCGCGCACGGCGTGGGCGTCGACAACGGCACCAACGCCATCAAGCTGGCGTTGCAGGCGTTGGGCGTGGGACCGGGCGACGAGGTGATCACGGTGTCCAACACCGCCGCGCCGACGGTCGTGGCGATCGACGCGGTCGGCGCCACCCCGGTGTTCGTCGACATCCGCGCCGAGGACTACCTGATGGACACCACCGCGGTGGCCGCGGCGATCACCCCGCGCACCAAGGCGCTGCTGCCGGTGCACCTGTACGGGCAGTGCGTGGAGATGGAGCCGCTGCTCGCCCTGGCGCGGGAGCACGGCCTGGTGGTGATGGAGGACTGCGCCCAGTCCCACGGCGCACGCCACCACGGCCGCATCGCAGGGTCGATGGGGGAGGCCGCGGCGTTCTCCTTCTACCCCACCAAGGTGCTGGGCGCGTACGGCGACGGCGGCGCGGTGATCACCGGCGACGACACCACCGCGGCCAACCTGCGGCGGGCCCGCTACTACGGCATGGAGAAGACCTACTACGTGGTCGACACCCCGGGCCACAACTCGCGGCTCGACGAGGTGCAGGCCGAGATCCTGCGCCGCAAGCTGGTGCGGCTGGACCAGTACATCGCCGGACGCCGCGCGGTGGCGGCCCGCTACGCCGAGGGCCTGGCCGACACCGACCTGGTGCTGCCGGCCATCGCCGAGGGCAACGACCACGTGTACTACGTGTACGTGGTGCGCCACCCGCGCCGTGACGAGATCATCGAGGCGCTCAAGGCCCACGACATCGCGTTGAACATCAGCTACCCGTGGCCGGTGCACACGATGTCCGGGTTCGCCCACCTCGGCTACGAGGCGGGCAGCCTGCCGGTGACGGAGAAGCTGGCGGGGGAGATCTTCTCGCTGCCGATGTACCCGTCGTTGCCGACGGGCGTCCAGGACCGGGTGATCGAGGCCCTGAAGTCGGTGCTGGCCGCGCTGTGACGAGCCGGCTGTGACGCGCCGTCGGGGGTCCTGGACCAACCAGGACCCCCGACGGCGTCCGGCACCGGCCGGGTTGACCGCCGGTACGTTCAGCGCCGGCCGTTCAGCGCGGCAGGAGGCTCGTCAGGCACAGCAGCAGGCTGCGGGCCTGGATGTTGACGTAGAAGCTGTGCCGCAGCAGCTCCACGTACTGGTGCAGCGCCAGCCACCGGTAGTCCGGGTCCGCCGGGTCTGTCTCCAGCTCCGTCTCCACCACCATGTACCGGTTGCGGGCGTGGAAGAACCGGCCGCCCTCCTCGGACAGCACCACGTCGAACCGCACCCGCTCCGGATCCGCGCCCAGCACCTCCGACAGGTGACGCGGACGCGCCCCCTCGGGCAGGTGCGCGTAGTTGTCCGGGTCGCACTGCACGGTCGGGCCCAACTCGGTGGTGTCGGCGTAGCCCGGTTCGGTGCGGGCGTGGGTGAGCACGTGCAGCACCCCGTCGATCGGCTTGACCAGGAACGCGATCACCCCGGTCCCCACCGGCTCGATCATCGGCTGCGACCAGCGGCCCACCTCACGGCCACCCGCCTCGACGTCCACCCCGATGACCCGGAAGAACCGGCCCGACTCGTGCGCGATCCGCCCGTCCGCGTGCGACCAGCCCGGCACCTCGGCCAGCGGACCGCGGTCCACCCGCAGGTCGGTCCGGGTGCGGACCTCGGTGATCCAGCTCAGCACGTCACCGGTGGTGTGCGCGGTCGGCGCCTCCTGGTCGAACGAACGCAACAGCGCCGCGGTGAACGCGTCCCGCGCCCGCAGCGTGTCCCGCAGCGCCGCGCCGACGATCGGCACGCACGACAGGACCGTCCGGGCATCCATGTTGACCAGGTCCGGAACCGACAGAAGCTCGCCGATCTGGCCCAGCGTCAACCAGCAGAACCCCTCCGCGGCCTCCACGTCGCCGTCGACCTCGACGACCATGTTCCGGTTGCGCTTGCGGTAGAACCAGGCGCCCTGCTCCGACTGGCGGATGTCGACCACCGTGCCGGACCCCGTCACGTCCCGGAAGTGCTCCAGGTACGGCACCGGCCGCCCCTGGTGCACCCGCGTGTAGTTGCTGCGCGTGGCCTGCACCGTGGGGGACAGCTGGAACCCGTTCGGGTTGCCCGGTTCCTGCTTGGCCTGCATCAGCAGGTGCGGCACCCCGTCGATCTCCTTCACCAGGATGCCCAGGATGCCGATCTCGGGCTGGTTGATGATCGGCTGCGACCAGCCGGGCACCGCCGTACCCGGCAGGTCCACGTCCAGGCGCTCGACGCTGAAGAACTTCCCGGTGGAGTGCCGCAGGTTCCCGGTGGCCGGGTCGCGGTCCCAGTTCGGCAGTCCCTCCAGCGGCGCGCGCCGCACCTCCATCCACGCGTGCCGGCCCATCCCGGCCAGCCACTCGTGGAATTGCGCGACGTCCCCGAATTGCGCGCCCGGCGCGTTCAAAGATTCGGAGAGGCGCAGGTTCACCGCACGCCGCGAAGGGGCGACCATGGAATACTCCTCGTCCGTTCAGCCCCGGTCCGGCGCCAGGTCCGACTGCAGGCACTCCTGATATTCGGGCAACAACCCCGCCGCCCGCGCCGCGGCCAGCGACACCGCGTCACGATCACGTTCGGACAACACCGGAGCAGACGAATCCGACCACGGCAACCCCAATTCCGGATCCAGGGGTGACAGCGCCAGTTCGTTCACCGGGTCGTAACCGCGGGAAAGCAGGTAGCAGACCGCCGAGTCGTCCTCCAGGGCGGTGAAAGCATGCCCCACCCCCGTCGGCAGGTACACGCCCCGGAAGTCCTCACCGGACAGCTCCATCGCGTCCCACCTGCCGAAAGTCGGCGAACCGACGCGCAGGTCGACCACCACGTCCAACACCCGACCGCGCGAGCAGTGCACGTACTTGGCACATCCCGGGGGAGTGCGGGTGTAATGCACACCGCGCAGCACACCCCGCCGCGACGTACTCGTGCTCAGCTGCGCGACGGGGAACAAAGGTCGGCCCACCGCAGCCTCGAACGCATCCCGCTGGAACGGCGAGACGAACAGACCACGGTGGTCCGGGAAAACCTCGGGCACAAATTCAAAAGCGCCTTCGACGGCGAGTTCCCGTGCTTTCACGCCCACTCCTCGGAGAATTCCGCGGCGGATGACGCTGCCGCAGCGGGACTGCCGAACCAGCATGTCGGCGAGCGGGCACCGGGTCAAACGTCGTCAATACGACAGGGGTGCCTCCGACGGAACATAGGGGGGCCGGGCGGTCATCGCCTCGACCGTTCGGGCGAGTCCCTCGACCCACCCCACCCGCGCGCGCCAGCCCGTGACGGCGTGGAACGCGCCCGGATCGGCCACCAGGCCCCGCAGGTCCATCGCGGTCGCGTGCGCCGGCGCCGGCACCGACACCACCGGCGCCGCCGGGCCGCCCGACTCGCGGGCCACCGCGTCCGCCACCCCGGCGAACAACTCCGCGACCGCGACACCCTTCCCGCTGCCCAGCAGCCAGTGCCGCCCCGCGAGCCGGT
This sequence comes from Saccharothrix isguenensis, assembly GCF_052936305.1. NCBI lineage: Bacteria > Bacillati > Actinomycetota > Actinomycetes > Pseudonocardiales > Pseudonocardiaceae > Saccharothrix > Saccharothrix isguenensis. Next base: position 4,071,378 of record NZ_CP193626.1, on the reverse strand, counting down.
CGGCGTGCGCGATCGCGGCGGCGAACGCGTCCGCCACGTCGTCGACGAACACCAGGTCCCGCAACGCCGACCCGTCGCCCCACACGGTCAACGGCTGCCCCGACAACGCCCGCCGCGCCATCGCGCTCACCACACCGCGGTCCTTCGGACCCGGCCCGAACACCGTCGGCAGCCGCAGGCTGATCCCACGCACCCCCGCCGTGCCCAGCACGACCCGCTCCGCCGCGTGCTTCTGCCGGTCGTAAGGGGTGTCCGGGAAGTCCTCCTCCGAACCGTCGACCCGCTCACCGGCCCGCGGACCGACCTGCGACGTCGAACCGGGGAACACCACGACCTGCCCGTCACGACACGCCTCGACCACGGCCCGGACGATCCCGACGTTCACCCGCTCGGCCGCCGACTCGCCGTCCCCCTCCGCGACCCGCCAGCCCTCCGCACCGTTGAACAACACCAACGGCAGCACCACGTCCGCACCCGCGACCGCCGACGCCACCGCACCGGGACCGGTCAGGTCCAACGCCCGGACCTCCACCCCCGACGGCGCCTCCAGGCCACCCTCCAGGCCACCACGGGACACCAACCGCAGCCGCACGTCCTCGTCCACCAGCCGGCGCACCACCGCCGACCCCACGAACCCCGACGCGCCCAACACCGCCACCAGCGGCGGGGCGGACCGCCCGGAACCGGCGACCCGCCCCCCGTCCCCACCGGGAAGCCACTCAGACAACACGGACCTCGGGCACGTACAGGATCCACTTGCCGCCCGCGTCCCGGAACGCCTGCTCCTTCGCCATGATCTCCTCGGCGTGGTTCCACGCGAACAACAACGCGTAAGGCGGGTAGTCCGCCGCGAACGCCTCCGGCGCGCGCACCGGGATGTGCGAACCCGGCGCCAACCGGCCCTGCTTCGCCGGCGTCGTGTCGCTGATGAACTCCACGTGCTGCGGCCCGATACCGCACAGGTTCGTCACCGTGGCGCTCTTCGCCGTCGCCCCGTACCCGACGACCCGCGCACCCTGCTCACGCAGCTCCTCCAACAACGCGGGCAGATCCGTGCGGACCCGGTCGACGGCCTTCGCGAACCCCTCCAACGTCGCCGCCGAACTCAACCCCCGCTCCGCCTCCTCCGCCAACAACGCCTCCACCGCGGGCGCCACCGGCCGCGCGCCGGCCTTCGCCAACGTGTACCGGACCTCCCCGCCGTGCACCGGCAGCCGCTCCACGTCCACCAGCTCCAGCCCGCTGCGCGCCGCCATCTCCCGCACCGACCGGGCCGTGAAGAAGAAGAAGTGCTCGTCGTACACCTGGTCGAACGACGTCCGCGTCACGATGTCGCCGAAGTACGGGTCCTCGAACACGAACACCCCGCCCGGCGCCAGCAGCGTCCGCACACCCTCCAGGATCGAATCCATGTACGGGATGTGGCACAACGTGTTGGCCGCGTAGATCACGTCCGCCGGCCCGTCCTCCGCCAGGATCGACGCCGCCGTCGACGCCTCGAAGAAGTCCTTGCGCACCCGCACCCCGTCGGCCGCCGCCAGGTCCGCCACCCCGCCCGACGGCTCCACCCCCAGGTGACGCCGCCCCGCCGCCGCGATCGCGCGCAGCATCGTCCCGTCGTTGCAGCCCAACTCCACGATGAACGAATCCGCCCCCGACAGCTCACCGCCCAGGAACCGCTCCGCCAACGCCGCGAAGTGCGCCCGCATCACCGACGAACCACGCGAGATGTACGGGTAGTCCTCGTGGAACATGCGGTCGCGCGGCACCTCCTCCATCAGCTGCACCATCGTGCAGCCGCCGCAGGCGCCCATCGCCAACCGGTAGAAGAACTCCTCCGACGAGTCGTCCGGAGTCCGGAAGGCGTCGGACAGCGGCTGACGGCCGAAGTCGAGGAACTCGCGGACCTCGCCGCCGCAGATCCGGCACGCGGTCGAGTCGGACATGGGTCTCTCCCTGGAGGTGTGGTGAACCGCTGATCGGTCCGTTGAAGAGGTCGTGGACACGCACCGGAAACCCGGCACGCAAGACAAGAACGCAGTACAAGTCGGGACGCGCCGCCACAGTCGCACGCGCGCCGCCGGTCGCAACCCACTGAAACGCGCCAACGGGTCGGAACAGGGGGCACCGCCGTCAGGAGCAGGGGCTCAGGTCGTCCAGGCACAACCGCCGCGGCAGCTCCGCCCGGCTCCGCACACCCAGCTTCCGGTAGATCCGCGTCAGGTGCTGCTCCACGGTGCTCACCGTGATGAACAACCGGGCACTGATCTCACGGTTCGTGTAGCCCAGCACCGCCAGATCCGCCACCCGGTGCTCCGACTCGCTCAACACCGACGCCGCACCATCCCGCAACACGTCGTCCGCCGACCCCTCACCGGACTCCACCGCCGCCTTCGCCGCACCACGCCCCACCAGCACACCCGAGTGCCGACGCGACTCCACCTGGTCCGGAACCCGCGCCACACCGTCACCCGCGCGCTCGTAAGCCTCACTCAGATCACGCATCGCCAACGCCAACTGCACCCGGTCACCCGCCGTGTGCAGACTCGCCACCGCCGCACGCAACAACCGAGGCCGGTCCTCGGGCGAACTCCCCGCGGCCAACACCCGCAACGACACCCCACGCGTCCGCGAATCCAACCCCGGCATCCGCAACTGCTCCACCACCAGCTCCCGCGCCACGTCGGCACGCCCCAAGCGCAGGTTCGCCTCCGCCAGGTCACTGCGCCACGGCACCAGCACCGGAACGTCCACCTGCCACTCCAACACCAGCCGCCCGCACGTCTGGAAATCCGTCACCGCCGCCAACACCCGCTGCGCCCCCAAGTGGCACTGACCACGGGCATGCAGGTACCGCACCCCGTACGCCGTGCGGAACATCGTGTCCGGCACCCGCAGCCGCAACAACTCCTCGATCTCCGCATCCCGCCCCAACGCCGTGCTCGCCAGCATCAACGTCGCCAACGGATACCCGATCGACACACCCCAGCTCTGCGGCGGCAACAGATCCAACGCCCGACGAGCGCGATCCGCCGCCTCCTCCAGCTCACCGCACCGCAACGCGATGTCCGCGCTGATCGCGCCCAACACCGCCTGCCACGTCACCGCACCCACCCGCACCGCCTGCGCGGTCAACTCGCCACACCACCACGCCGCCCGGTCGTTGTCGTCGCTGTGCACCAACACCAGCAACGCCGTCGCCACGACCTCCAACGTCATGTCCGACAACCGGCAACTCCACAGCACGTGCTCCGCACTCGCCACCGCCGTCGCCGGATCACCCCCACCGCGCCAGAACGACGTCAACGCCCGCGCCGCCTCCACCCACGGATCGTCCTCCGCCTTCGCCGGCACCTCCGGCACCGCACACCGGTCCATACCCCGGAACCACTGGTGCGCGATCCGCAACTCCGCCGCCGTCTGCGCGTCCAACAACCCCGGCGTGCTGTTCAGCACGTCCAGCGCCATCACCGCGGTCTCCTCGTCGCCGTGCCACAGCGCGTGCCGCACCAACGTCACCGCGTCCCGCTCACCCAACCGGCCCGCCGCCATCGCCTTCCGCAACGGACCCATGTGCACCGCCGCCGCCAACGGATTCACCCGCCACAACGCCCGCACCAGCACCTTCGTGATCGCCAGCCGCTGCTCCTCGTCGTCGGTCGCCTCCAACGCCGACTCCAGGAACCGCACCGCCTCGTGCACCTCGTCCCGCATCAACGCCTGCTCCGCCGCGTCCCGCAGCACCCGCACCGACCAGCCGCCCACCCCGCGATGCGCCGACACCAGGTGCCGCGCGATCACCGCCGGCTCCGCACCCCGCTGGTGCAGCAGATCCGCCGCCCGCGCGTGCAACGCCTCCCGCTGAGGCCCCGCCATGCCGTCCAGCACCGCCTCCGCCGCCGCCCCGTGCGGGAACCACCCGTCACGCAGCAACCCCGCCGACGACAGGATCACCACCACCCGCCGCGCGTCCTCCGGAGCGACACCCACCAACCTGCCCAGCAACACCGGATCGGCACCGTCGCCCAGCACCGCCAACCCCCGCGCCACATCCAGCAACGCGGACTCCCAACGGTGCAGACACGCCAGCACCGCGTGCCGGAACGCCGTCCCCACCGCCGGCCACACACCACCGTCGAACCCGTCGCCCACCACCGACAGGTCGTGCTCCAAGTCCTCCACCAACGCCCGCACCAACATCGGGTTGCCCCCGCTGAGCCGGTGGCACGCCTCCGCCAACCGCGACGCCACACCCGACTCCACCGACCGGGGGAGCACCTCCACGATGTCCGCCGACGACAACGGCGCCAACCGGATCCGACGGTGCGGCCGACGCGTCACCTCGGCCGTGAACAGCGGCAACGTCGGCTGCGGCTGCTCCCACTCGCTCAGCACCAGCAGCACCCGGGCCGACCCCAAACGCCGCCGCAGGTACAGCACGAATTCCAAAGACGAGCTGTCCGCGAACTGAACGTCGTCTATTCCCACGACCACCGGTTGTTCACGGGACAAACCCAGTAATATGCCGCAGATTTCATGCACCACGCGAGCGGTAGCCGACCGGATACTTCGGACATCCGATTGCCCCTCGTCCGCCAGCGCCGTCTGCGGAACCACCAAACGAGACACACGGTCGCCCACTTCGGGCGGCAAACCGGCCCCACGGAAAAGCTGGTCGACCACGCCGGCCTGCAACGTCTGTTCCGCGCGGGACCCCATCGCGCTCAACAACAACGCGCCCGAAGCCTCCGCCGCAGCATAAAAGTCGTGTAACAGTTCCGTTTTACCGCTTGCCGGACCACCGCTCACGAGGACCAGCTCACCACGGCCCCCGCTGCTCCGGTCGAACGACCGCGCCAGCTCCTCGAAGGCGTCTCGGTAGCCCAGAAGTGCCATCCACCGTACCTCCGTACAGTCTATTCTCGATAGACCTTCATCTGATCTGGTGGGAGAGTTATGGCTTTATAGCACGACTTGTCCGAACCATCGCAAACTCGCCCGCAAACCCGAACGAAATCCGCATCTGGCTGTGAACGTCAAACCGACACGACCCCGGTAGGAACGATTCAACACGCCCGCAAGAAGGACGTCACCCAACACATCCCGCTTCGTAACCTCGCAGCCTCCGTCTCAACACGCGCCCACCACTCAACGCGGCAACCCGACCCCTTCCCCCGCCGCGAACAAGTCACCCTCGGCGGCCACCCGGTCCCGCACCTCGTCCGCCAGGAACACCAGATCCTCCACCGCCCGACACCGCTCCACCTCAACCCACCGCACCGGCGTCGACACCGAAGGCCGCGCCCGCGCCCGCAACGAATACGGCGCCACCGTCGTCTTCGCCGGATTGTTCTGCGACCAGTCGATCAACACCTTCCCCGTCCGCTGCGCCTTCGCCATCCGCCACACCACCTCACCCGGGAACTCACCCGCCAGCCGCTGCGCCACCCCCTTCGCGTACTCCGACGTCCGCTCCGCCGACGACACCGACACCGCCGCGTACACCTGCAAGCCCTTCGACCCGCTCGTCTTCACCACCGGCGCCAACCCGTCCGCCACCAACACCTCACGCACCCGGCACGCCACCCGGCAGCACTCCACCACCGTCGCCGGCTCACCCGGATCCAGGTCGAACACCACCAGGTCGGGGAAGCGGCGACCACCACGCGGCCCCACCGTCCACTGCGGCACGTGCAACTCCAACGCCGCCAGGTTCGCCAACCACACCACCGTCGCCAAATCGTCCACCACCACGAAGTCCGCGTACTCCGCACCCCGCGACGACCCCGGCGTCTCCACCCGCACCGTCCGCACCCACTCCGGCGCGTGCGACGGCACGTTCTTCTCGAAGAACGACTTCCCGTCCACCCCGTTCGGATACCGCCGCAACGTCACCGGACGATCCCTCACGTGCGGCAGCAACACCGGCGCGATCCGCGTGTAGTAGTCGATCACCTCCGCCTTGGTGAACCCCACCTCCGGATACAGCACCTTGTCCAGGTTCGTCAGCTTCACCAGACGACCCTCCACCCGCACCACCGCGTCACCCGTCAACCCGACGCACCTCCCCGGGCGCCTTGTCCGGCCGCAACCCCCGCCACGTCGGAAACCGCATCCGCCCGTCCGCCGTCCACTGCCGGTGCGCCACCTCACCCACCAACACCGGACGCACCCACCGCGCACCCCGCGCCCGATCACGCGGCACCTCCGACACGAACGGCGACCCCTCCACCTCCAACTCCGACAACCGCGCCGTCAACCGCTCCAACTCAGCCTGGTCGAACCCCGTGCCCACCGACCCCACGAACACCAACCCACCACCACCGGACCCACCCGCAACGGCACGCCCAGACCCGGAACCCTCCGACCCCGAACCCTCCGGCAAGCCCAGCAGCAAAGCCCCCACCAAGCCCTTCCGCTTCCCCTCACCAGGCCGCCACCCCCCGACCACCACCTCCTGCGTCAACACCGCCGTCACCTTCACCCAATGCGGCGACCGCCGACCCGGCGCATAACGCGAATCCAGCCGCTTCGCCACCACCCCCTCCAACCCCTGCTCACGACTCGCCGCCAACACCGCCGCCCCCTGACCGGGGAAGGCCTTCGGCGTCAACCAGTGCGCACCGCTCAACCCCAAGCCCTCCAGCAGCTCCCGCCGCCGCGAGTACGGCAACTCCACCGTCGGTGAACCATCCAGGTGCAACACGTCGAACACCAGGAACGTCACCGGAACCCGCCCCACCAACCGCCGCGCCTGCGCCGCCGACGCGTGCATCCGCTCCTGCAACGCACCGAAACTCGGCCGCCCACCCGACAACGCCACGATCTCCCCGTCCAACAACACCTGCGTCGCACCCAACTGCGCACCCAGGCCCTGCAACTCCGGGTAAGTCCCCGTCACGTCGTTGCCCGCACGACTCGTCAACTGCACCCGGCCGCCCTCCACCCGCGCGACCGCCCGCACCCCGTCCCACTTGAACTCGAACGCGAACCGCGACTCAGGCCCGGGCAACACCGCCGCCGCCGTCGCCAACATCGGCGCCACGAACTCCGGCAACGGCACCCAATCCGCCCGCACCGCCTCGTGCCGCCGCCGCACCATCCAATCCTTACCGCCCGAACCCCCACCGCCCTCGCGACGGAAGAAGACGAACTCACCCTCCACCCGCGAACCGCGCAACACCACATCCACCTCGCGGTCCGACCACTTCACCACTTCATAACGACCGCGATCCCAGATGAACATCTCACCCGCGCCGTACTCACCCTTCGGAATAACACCCGAAAACGACGCGTACTCCAACGGGTGATCCTCCGTGCGCACCGCCAACCGAATCGTCCCCGGCTCCGCCGGCAAACCCTTCGGCACCGCCCACGACACCAACACCCCACCCCGCTCCAACCGCACATCCCAATGCAGCCGCGACGCGTGGTGCTCCTGGATCACAAAAGTGTCGTCATCACCCCGGGGCAACACCGAGTCCTCACCCGGCACCGGCTCCGGCGTCCGCCCCGGATCCCGCTTCCGCCGGTACTCCGAAAGATCCCCGCCCATCCCACGCCGCCACGCCCTCAGGCGGGCTTCGCCTTCTTCTTCGCCGGAGCCTTCCGCGACGACCCCTCAGACGACCCCGAAGCAGCCTTCTTCGCCGCAGGCTTCCGCGCCGCCGACTTCCCACCACGCGACGACTTCGCCTGCTCCACACTCCGCTCCAACGCCGTCATCAAGTCGATCACCTCGCCGGCCTCCTCCGCCTCCGGCCGCTCCGGCAGCTCCGCACCCTCGGCCTTCGCCTCGATCAACTTCTGCATCGCCACCGTGTAGTCGTCGGTGAACTCACCCGCGTCGAAAGACCCCGCCATGCTCTCCACCAACGACGACGCCATCTTCAACTCCTGCGGCCGAACCTCCACATCGGAACCCAAGAACTCGAAATCAGGCTTCCGCACCTCATCCGGCCACAACATCGTGTGCATCACCAGCAAATCCTCACGCGCCCGCAACATCGCCAACGTCTCCCGCTGACGAATCGTGATCTTCACCACCGCGAGCTGACCGCTCCGCTCCAAAGCCGTCCGCAACAACACATAAGGACGCGTCGCCGCCTTGTCCGGCTCCAGGTAATAAGACTTCTGGAAATAAATCGGATCCACCTCGTCGACCGGCACGAACTCCAACACGTCGATCGCGTGATCCGTGTTGACCGGCAGCTTGTCGAAATCCTCGCTGTCCATCACCACCACACGACCGTCGTCCAGCTCGTAGCCCTTCGCGATGTCGGCGTAAGCGACCTCCTCGCCGCACACCTGGCACACCCGCTTGTACCGGACGCGCCCACCGTCCTCCCGGTGCACCTGGTGGAACCGGAAGTCGTGCTCCTCGGTGGCGGTGTACAACCGGACACCGATCGTCACCAACCCGAAGGAAATCGCCCCACGCCACACGGACCTCATGCCACGTGACTACCCGCGAACTGCACGGTCCGCACCAGTACGTCACCTGAACGGGCTAACAAACCAGGGGAGGGGCACCACCACGACAGAGGAGCCCCATCACTCCCGGTCCGGCAACCGCGCCAACGACAGATTCGTCCGACTACCCGCCACCGCCGCCCGCCGCTCCCGCGCCGTCGCCTCGATGTAGTTCTGCGACGTCGCCAAGGACGCATGACCCAACAACGCCATGATCTCCGACGCCGACGCGCCGTCCTCCGCCAACCGCGTCGCGAACGTGTGCCGCAACGCGTGCAGGTTCGCCCCCGACGGCACCCGATCGTGCAACCCCGCCCACCGGAAGCACGACCGCACCAGGTACTCCAACCCACCCCGACCGATCGGCTCACCATGCCGGTCACGCACCAACGCCGACCCCCGGTCGAACCGCGCCTGCGGGAAACGCCGCCGACACGACGCCAGGTACTGCTCGATGATCCGGTCCATCGCCGGCTCGATCGGCACCGACCGGTCCCGGTTCCCCTTGCCCACCACGTGCAGCCGACGCTCACCCGGCCGGCCCACCACCGACGCCAGCGTCAACGTCCGCATCTCCGCCGACCGCAGCCCCGCCACCAGGCCCAACGCCAACACCAGCACATCGCGCTCCGGCCACGGGTCACGCCCCTTCCGCGCGCCCTCCGCCGCCGCCGCCAACAACCGCTCCGGCGTGTCCTCGCCCCGCAGCGGCTTCGGCGTCAACGGAGGCGTCTTCGGCCGTGCCACCGCACCCATCGGATTCCCCGGCACCAGGTCCTCCGCCACGCAGAACGTCAGGAACTGGTTCCACGTCGACCACGCCCGCAACACCGACGACTTCGCGTGCGAGTCCGCGAACACCCCGAACGCCTCACGCAGGTTCCGCCCCGTCAGGTCCGAGATCTCCAGCCGATCCGGGGGAGTGCCCGTCACCTCCGCCAGCAGCGCCGTGACACCTGCCAGGTCACGCCGGTACGCCGCCGTCGTGTGCGGCGAATCCTTCCGCGGACGACGGGCGAGGAAGAAAGACTCCTGAGCGGCAAGCACGCGCATGTCGATCTTCCTACCGCACCCCACCGACAAAAACGCCACACGGGACTCGGTCGAACACCAGCCGAACCTCATCCACACCGCCTCCGGGCCCGGCCAGGAGGCCCAGGGCTCGGAGGCGTCCGCCTGGCAGGGGAGCGACCGGGCAGGAGGAGATGGCGAGGTCGAGGCACCCCAGGGGACCGGCAAGCCCGACGGACGAGGTCCGGTCGGCGGCGACGTAGGCGTAGGCGCGCCGCGCCGGTCGGGGTCGACCTTCAGCTCGCCCGCGATGACCAACGTGCGGGGTACCTGCCCGCCCGGTCTGTCCCGCGCAAATCAAGATCATTGATGGATAATCGCCATTATCCATCAGAGAGGGATCCGGAAGGGGCTCGGGCCACAACCGGGGGATCGCCCCTCTCGAACGTCCTGCCGCCGACCGATCCGGCCTCGGAAATGCGCATGTGCGTGCTTCGTCGCCACCGCAGGTCGTGTGCGGCAGACCGGTCGAGCCGGTGTGGACCTGCCGAGCGTCCCCAGCACGTCCGGGTGCCCGCGATGATCAACTCGGGCGAGGAACCGGCGTGCGCCTCGGCCCCACAGGGCCGCTCACACCACCGATGATCCGTCACTGTGACGTTTCTACGGTGGTGTGTCGGGATGCCGGCTCGCGCGCCGGGTTTCGGCCCCTCCGGTCCGGCACGCCTTCGTCGGCCTGCCCCCGCCGCGTCGTCGGTGCGGACGCGACACCTGGGCGTGCACGCGGGCGGCGGGGGCGAAGGCTGTCGGCGGCGCGCGGAACGACGTGTGTAGGGCCTGTGTGGACGGTCCGAGTCGACGCGCCCTGACCCCTGTCGACCAGGCCGTCCGTAACGCCGATAATCTACATTATGTTAATTAGCGAGTTCAGGGCCGCTTCCCCAGCACGTCGAAGTAGTGCGCGTTGGTCATGACGCCCAGGACGTTGCCGAACGGGTCGACCACGCTGGCGGTCTCGTAACCCTCTCCCCGCACCTTCGGCTGGTCGTGCGGCTTGGCGCCCAGCTCGGCGAGCCGGTCCAGCGTGGCCCGCAGGTCGTCCACGGCCCAGTACGTGATCGCCCCGGCCGGGCCGCTGTGCACGTCGTGCGGCGCGTAGTCGCTCTGGACGATGCCGAACTCGTGCTCGTAGTCCCCGATCCGGAACTCGATGTAGCCGCCGGGGACCTTGAAGTACGGCTCGATGCCGAAGAACTCCGCGTACCAGGCGGCTGCGGCGTCCAGGTCGTCGGCGAAGAAGCTGGTGGTGGTGAGTCCGCGGAACATGGTGTTCCTCTTCCCGGTCGTTCGTTCGCTGTCGTTCCCCACCCTGGCGGTCAAAGTGCTCACCGAGTGAGCACTTTTCCGAGGAAACTGGGGCCATGCGCGCGGACCGGTTGGTGGCCACTGTCCTGCTGATGCAGGCGCGGGGGCAGGTGACGGCGGCCGAGGTGGCCGGTGAGCTGGAGGTGTCGTTGGCGACGGCGCGTCGGGATCTGGAGGCGTTGTCGGCGGCTGGTGTGCCGGTGTACCCGCAGCCGGGGCGTGGTGGTGGCTGGCGGCTGGTGGGTCGTGCGCGGACGGATCTGAGCGGGTTGACGTCGTCGGAGGCGCAGGCGTTGTTCCTGCTGGTGGGGCCGGCGGCGGCGGGGTCGCCGGAGGTGCGGGCGGCGTTGCGGAAGCTGGTGCGGGCGTTGCCGGAGACGTTCCGGGAAGGTGCCCAGGCGGCGGCGGACGCGGTGGTGGTGGACATGGCCGGGTGGGGCGAGGTGGGTCGGGACCGGCCGGGGTTGGTGGAGGTGTTGCAGGAGGCCGTGGTGCGGCGCCTGCGGGTGGAGTTGGTGTACGAGGGGCGTGGGCGGTCGCGGTCGGAGCGGGTGGTGGAGCCGTGGGGGTTGGTGGACAAGGACGAGGTCTGGTACCTGGTGGCGGGCACGGAGGCGGGTGAGCGGACGTTCCGGGTGGATCGGGTCGTGTCGGCGCGGGTGACGGACGAGGTGTTCGTGCGGCCGGCGGATTTCGACTTGTCGTCGGCGTGGGACCGGGTGGTGTCCGAGGTGGAGCGGCGGCGGTCGGCGGTGTCGGCGGTGGTGTCGGTCGAGGCGCGGTACGTGTCGGTGTTGCGGGATCAGTTCGGGCTGCACTGTGAGGTGCTGGACGAGGTGGAGGGGCGGGCGCGGTTGCGGTTGTCGGCTCCCACTCCCCTGATGATCGCCCAGGTGTTGGCGGGGTGGGGTGCGTTGGTGGAGGTGGTGGAGTCGGACGGGGTGCGCGCGGAGTTGGCGCGGTTGGGTGCGGAGCTGGTGTCGCGCTACGGCTGACCGGCTGACCGGCTGCCCCTGACTCGGCTACCTCTGACTCGGCTACATCGAACCGGCATCGAACCGGCTAGGGCCGGCCCGCCGGCACTGGCCTGGCTACCGCTGGTCCGGCTGCGTGTGCTCGACCTGGGTGGGCTCCGGCTGTGCTGGTGCAAGTCGGGTTGGTGCAAGTTGGGTTGGTGCCGGTTGGGTGCGGTCGGTGTGCAGGTGGTCGCGGATGCGGTCGTGCATGGGGCGCTCCCCCAGTGCGTCGAGCGCTGCGGCGACGAGGTCGGCCAGGGGGTGGGGCAGTTCGGCGTCGAGGTCGCGGCCGGCTGCGGTGGTGGCCTGCCATTCGGCGTCGAGGGTCGGCAGGATGGCGCGGGCGTGGTCGGTGAGGTGGACGATGCGCCGGCGTGCGTCGTCGCCGGGTTTGAGGTCGACCAGTCCGTCGCGGCGCATCTGGTTGACGGTCTGGCTGACGGCGGAGTGGGTGACGCCGATGGTGTCGGCGAGGTCGCGGATGGACTGCGGTCCCCCGGCGTGGACGAGTCGGATGACCGGGGTGTAGCGGGGGCGGAAGCCCGGTAGTCCGAGGTCGGTGTAGACGCGGGCGACGCCGCTGTCGACGAGGTCGAGCAGGTGGCGCAGGCGGGTGCCGAGGAATTCGGGTGCGGGTCGGTGGTCCACTCCCCTAATGTAACAGCACTGTTGTATATCTGAGGAGTGTTGATGTACCCGGAGATCGAGCCGTACGAGCACGGGATGCTGGACGTCGGGGACGGCAACCTCGTCTACTGGGAGGCGTGCGGGAATCCGGACGGGAAGCCGGTGGTGTGCCTGCACGGCGGGCCGGGCACGGGCTGCTCCCCCACCATGCCGCGCCAGTTCGACCCTCGGGCGTACCGGATCGTGCTGTTCGACCAGCGCGGCAGTGGTCGGAGTCGGCCGCACGCGAGCGAGTACTCGACGGATCTGTCGGTGAACACGACCGCGCACCTGGTGGCGGACGTCGAGCGGCTGCGGGAGCACTTGGGCATCGACCGGTGGATGGTGTTCGGCGGGTCGTGGGGGTCGACGCTGGGTCTGCACTACGCGGAGCTGTTCCCGCACCGGGTGACGGAGATCGTGCTGGTGGCGGTGACGACGAGCCGGCATGCCGAGTTGCACTGGCTGTACAACGGCCTGGGCATGTTGTTCCCGGAGCAGTGGGCGGAGTTCAGGCGTGGCGCGGGCGAGGGTGCGACGGATCTGGTGGCGGCGTACGACGAGCTGCTGAACTCGCCTGATCCGGCGGTGCGGGTGAAGGCGGCGACGGACTGGACGGCGTGGGAGGGCGCGATCCTGTCGGTGCACCCGGATCACAAGCCTGGGCCTCGGATGTCGGATCCGGCGTGGCAGATGGCGTTCGCTCGGCTGACCGCGCACTACTTCCGGCACAAGGTGTGGCTGGAGGACGGTCAGGTGCTGCGGGACGTGGAGCGGCTGCACGGGATTCCGGCGGTGTTGGTGCACGGCCGGTTGGACCTGCAGGGGCCGTTGGGGACGGCGTGGGAGTTGGCGCAGGCGTGGCCGGATGCCGAGTTGGTGGTGGTGCGGGGTGCGTCGCACGCGGCGACTGATCCGGGGATGGGTCGAGCGGTGTTGGCGGCGACGGACGGGTTCGCGTATCGCCGGTAGGTCGGGGTGTCGCCGTGGGTGTGGCGGGTCTCCAGACGGTGGTGGTCTTGAGGTCGACGCCTTCGAGGTCGTGGAGGACCGGGACGGCGAAGGTGTCGACGCGGGTCCAGCCGCGTGGCATGAAGGTGCGATGGGGGTCGCCGACGAGGACGAGGGTGCCTCGCTGGTGGGCGGCGAGGAGGAACGGTCGGACGCGGGCGGCCATGTCGCGGTCGTAGAAGACGTCGCCGGCGAGGAGGACGTCGACGTCGGGGGTGGTGTCGAGGAGGTCGCCGGTGGTGATGGTGACCGTGACGTCGTTGGCGCGGGCGTTGAGGGTGATGGCGGTGGCGGCGAGCGGGTCGATGTCGTTGGCGGTGACGTGTCCGCCGGCGCGGGCGGCGGCGACGGCGACGAGGCCTGAGCCGGAGGCGAGGTCGAGGACGCGGCGGCCGGTGACGAGTTCGGGGTGGTCGAGGAGGTGGCGGGCGAGTGCCTGGCCGCCGGCCCAGGGGAACGCCCAGAACGGTGGTTCGGGGGTGCCGGTGCGTTCCCAGAGGGCGATCAGGTCGTCGGCGGTGTGCAGGACGATGTCCGGGGTGAGCGGCACGGGGCGTGGGGTCGTCACCGAGCGGACGAAGTCTTCCATCGGGTCAGGCGGAGAGCCGTTGGGGTTCGAGTGCGCGGGACAGTGCGTCGAGTGAGAGTCCGACGGCTTCGCAGAGGGCCGTGACGGTGAAGAAGGCGGGGGTGGGGACCCGTCCGCGTTCGATCTTGCGGAGGGTTTCGACGGAGATCCCGGCTGCGGCGGCGACGTCGACCATGCTGCGTTGGCCTCGTGCGCGGCGGAGGAGTTCGCCGAGTCGTTCGCCTCGTTCGCGGTCGGACTGGGTGAGTGGCTGTCGCACCATGCTGTGATAGTAATACCGGTATTACTATCACGGTTGGGAGCATGTGGTGATCGAGTTGAAGAGCCCCGGCGAGCTGGACGCGATGCGCGCCGCCGGGCTCGTGGTGGCCGACGCGCTGGCGGCGGTCCGAGACCACGCCCGGGTCGGGGTTTCGCTGCTGGAGCTGGACGAGGTGGCGCACCAGGTCATCCGGGACGCGGGCGCGGGGTCGTCGTTCCTGCACTACCGGCCGTCGTTCGCGCCAACCCCGTTCCCCGGCGTGATCTGCGCTTCGGTGAACGACCTCATCGTGCACGGCATCCCGGACGGCTACCGGCTGCGCGAGGGCGACCTGGTGAGCATCGACTGCGGCGCGCACCTGGACGGCTGGCACGGCGACTCGGCGGTCAGCTTCGTCGTCGGGGAGGCGGACCCGGCCGACGTGCTGCTCATCGACACGGCCCGGCGCGCGTTGGAGGCGGGGATCGCCGCCGCGGTGCCGGGCGGGAGGATCGGGGACGTGTCGCACGCGATCGGCGTGATCTGCCGTGCCGCGGGCTACGGGATGCCCTCGGACTTCGGTGGTCACGGCATCGGGCGGGCGATGCACGAGGCGCCCGGTGTGCCGAACGAGGGCAGGCCGGGGCGTGGCCTGACCCTGCGTCCGGGGATGGCGATCGCGATCGAGCCGATGTTCCACGCCGGTGGTCGGGACGGGTACTACGCCGGTGAGGACGGGTGGGGGCTGCACACCGTCGACGGCAGCCGTGCCGCGCACGTGGAGCACTCGGTGGCGATCACGGAGGACGGCCCGCGGGTGCTCACAGCCCCCCGGCAACCCGCAGCACCGCTCCGCTCGTGAAGGAGGCGCCGTCGCCCAGGAGCCAGGCCACGGCCTCGGCGATCTCCTCCGGTTCGCCGGGCCGGCCCAGCGGGATGCGTGACGCGACCCGGTCGGGCCGGTCCGGCACGCCGGACAGTTCGTGGATGGAGGTGCGGACGGTGCCGGCGGCGACGGCGTTCACGCGGATGCCGCGTGGTCCGAGTTCCTTGGCCAGGCCGACGGTCATCGCGTCGACCGCGGCCTTGCTCGCCGCGTAGTGCACGTACTCCCCCGGTGCTCCGAGGGTGGCGGCCACGGACGACAGCGACACGATCGACCCGCCTTCGACCAGGTCGCGGGCCGCGCGTCGGGCGCACAGCAAGGCGCCGACGACGTTCACGTCCACGACGCGGCGCAGGTCCTCGGTCCGCAGGTCGGCGAGCGTGCCCACCTGGCTGGTGATGCCGGCGTTGATCACCACGCCGGTGACCTGGCCGAGTTCGGCGGCGGTGTCGAACAGGGTGTCCACGTCGTTCTCGTCGGACACCTCCGCACGCACCGCGACCCCGCCGACCTCGCGGGCCAAGGCCTCCGCCTCGGCGGTCGCGGCGCGGTAGCCGAGCACCACCCGGTGCCCGTCCGCCGCGACCCGCCGCACCACTGCCGCGCCGATTCCCCGGCTGCCGCCGGTCACCACGATCAGGCCGGCCATGCCGCCACCTCCGCTTTCACCCGTTGCCGTCCGGTGGCCGGCGTGTTCGCCGGCCCCGTCACTCCCGACACCACCGGTTCGGCCGCGGCGTGTGCCCGGGATGGGGCGTCGGCCACCGACCGTGCGGTCACGGCCGGGTTCACCACCGCCGCCCGCCGGCACCACCGCCGGCCGCGCGCGGCCGGTCGACCCAGTGATCACCACGACGTCGAACCTACGTGCCGCCCCGGCCGTCGCGGCGTCCACCCTTCGCGACCATCCGCGCACGTCGGGACGCACGGACAACCACCGCCTCGTCGCTCGGATGCGTGAACCCGAACCCCGGTGTCACGCGAATGGCGTGCCCAGGGCACCCTGGGACCGTGACCGACCCGCGTTGCGCCGCGATCTCCGCCGACATCGGGGAGCCCGAAGCGGGCACCGCCACCACTGCCGCCGCCTGGGTCTGCCTGGAGCAACCGGGGCCGTGGGGACGCGACGCCCTCACCCAGAGCCACCTCGACCCGGTGCTCGGCGCAGAGCTCGGCCGTCGTGCCGCGGCCACCGGTGTGCGGGTGCTGCTGATCCGCCGCCCCGGCCGGCACGCCGACACCCACCACGACACGCCGCGCCGCGTGTTCCTCGCCGCCACCACGCCGGGCCGGTCGTGGCTCGAACGGGCCGACATCGCTCCGGAAGCCCTGCTCGACCTCGACTTCGCGGCGCTCGGCGCAGGTCGCTCCACCGGCTTCGGCGTCCCCGTGACCGGGCCGTTGCTGCTCGTGTGCACCAACAGTCGTCGGGACGCGTGCTGCGCGCTGCGCGGCCGTCCGCTCGTCGAGGACCTCGCGGCGGCGCGCCCCGGCTCGGTGTGGGAGTGCACGCACACCGGCGGTCACCGGTTCGCCCCGACCGGCGTGCTGCTGCCCACCGGCTACCTGTACGGCCGGCTCGACACCGCGTTCGCCGCCCGGCTGCTCGACCAGGCCGCCGCCGGGCACGTCGTCACCGAACGCTGCCGCGGCCGGTCCACCCACACCCCGCACGGCCAGGCCGCCGAACTCGCCGTGCGCGACCGGATCGGCGAACACCGCGACGTCCTCACCGTCCACCACGGCGACCACCCCCACGGCGACCGTCCCGACGGCGACCGCAGCACGACCGTCCGCCACGGCGACGGCCGGTCCTGGCGCGTCACCGTCGACACCCGCGACCTCCCGGCCGCCCGGCCCGCGAGCTGCGGCGCGACGCCCACCCTGGACACCCAACTCGTCGTCACCGCCGTCGAGGACCTCGTCCCCGTCGCCTGAGGCACGGCCGCCTCGGGTCCCGTCGCCCGAGGTTCACTCGGTCGGGGCCGTCGAGCCCGGCACGGCGGCGTGGAACAGCCCCAGCCCGAGCGCGTGCGGGTCGTCCAACCCGACCGTCCGCAGCGCCTCGGCCGGCAACGCCAGCAACGACACCGCCACCCCCAGGAAGTAGGCGTCCAACAGGCCGGCGTCGCGTGCCGTGCTCGGCAACCCCGCCGCAGCGTGCAGACCCGCACCGGCCTCCGCGTTGGACACCGCCATCCGCCCCAGCGCGGCCCGCACCCCCGGCCGGCGCACCGCCTCCAGGTACAGCTCCACCATCGCCAACAGCTGCGTGGGGTCGTCGGCCACCGCGCGCCGCAGCAGCGCCGGGTACAGCTGCGCCACCTGCTCCGGCGAGATGCCCGCCGGTGTCGTCTCCCGCAGCTGCCGCACCGCCGCCGCGTGCAACGCCGTCATCCGACCCGCCGCCGCCTCCAGCAACGCGTCGCGGGACGGGAAGTAGTTCTTCGTCGTGCCCTCCGGCACCCCGGCGGCCCGGTCCACCGCCCGGTGCGTCAACCCGCGGCCGCCTTCCGCCGCCAACACCGAGATCGCACAGTCGCACAGCAGGTCCCGACGGCTCGTCACGGGGACGGGACCCTAGCCGATGCCGACCGGCGCGCCTGACCAGTCCCCCGCCGCGCCGGACCCCGGCGCCTACTGCATGACGCGTCGGCCGAAGCGGGCGTTGCCGAACTCGGCGGCCTCGCCGATCAACGCCGACCCCACGTCCGTGCGCCCCCGGAACCACGCGTGCCGGAACCAGGCGTCCTGGTGGAACACCACCTCGCCGAACAACGCCCGCCCGCCGAACCGGACGTGCCGGAAGTCCGCCAGCCCCGACACCTCGGCCCGCCGCAGGTCCGCCCGGCCCGACACCTTCGCCCGCGCGAACACCAGCTGGTCCGCCACCTGGGCCGACCGCAGCGACACGTTCCCCGCGAACACCACCGACGCGAACGACGCCGACCGCGCGAACAGCACCTCGGTGAACAGCGCGTGCCGCAGGAACCGGGCGCCCCCGAAGTCGGCGTCGCCCGTCACCGTCGTCGCCTCGAACCGCGCGTCGCCCAGGAACACCGCGCCCACCAGGTCCACCCGACGCACCCGGCACCCGGACAGGTCCAGGTCGACCATGATCGAGCCCGGTGCCACCAGGTCCATCCCCGGCCAGAAGTCGTCGCCCGGCCGCAGGTGCGCCACCAGCTCCCGCTGCACCGCCGTGCGCCACGGCGCGTCCAGCCCCCGGCTCACCCCGCCGCGCAGCGCCGCCAGCCACGTGTCCACCACCGCCTGCCGCCGTCGCGGCACCTGCCGGCCGATCTCGGCCAGCAGCAGCAAGCCCTCGGTCTCGCCCGACCGGAACCTCCGGTTGGCCTCCCGCCACACCGACACCGCGGCCGGGGCCACCGCCTCCGGTCCCACCCGCCGCCGCGCGTGCTCGTCCAGCAACGTGTCCGAGCGGGACGCGCGCACGTGGCGCACGACCACCCAGACGACGACCAACGCCACCGCCAACGGCACCAGCCACGAGGACATACCCCCGATCATGCCCCCACCCGTAGGTCGACGGACGTATCCCCCGTCACCGCTTCCCGCCCGACGCCGGGACGTCCGCCCGCGCGGAGCATCGACACCCTGACCACCCCACACCCCGGCACCCGGCCGCCAGGCCCGCAGCGCGCCTCCGACGCCGACCGCGAGCACACCGCGACCCGACTCCGCGTCGCAGTCGGGGAGGAACGCCTCACCCACCCGTTCCCCTGGCCGGCCCTGCTGATGGCCTTCCTGGTCCACCGAGGCGTCCGACGCCGCCGCGACCACACTTCCCGATCACCCAGCCCTGAGGACCCACCTCCGCGCTCGGCCCACCCGCCGCCTCTTCAGCGACCCAGCCACCTCTTCTCCGACCTCTCCACCTCCCGCAATCCTGTTCCGCCGCCGTCCGACCCCGATCCCGGTCCTCCCCGCCGATCCGCCTGTGATCTTGATCCCCTCGGGACCCCGATCCCCCTGCCGGGTCAGCGGATCACGCGCACCCCGCTCCTGCCTTAGAGTCCGCACATGGACCTGACCGACGCGTGCTTCGCGGGCGCCGCCCGACAGGCCGAGCTGCTGCGATCCGGCGCGATCACCGCACGCGACCTCGTCGCCGAATGCCTGCGCCGCATCGACCGGCACGACCGCAGCCTCAACGCGTTCCGGGTCGTCTTCACCGACCGCGCCCTCGCCGACGCCGAGCACGCCGACGCCCGCCGCGCCCGTGGCGAGGACGCGCCCCTGCTCGGCGTGCCCGTCGCGGTCAAGGAGGACATCGCCATCGCGGGCCTGCCCACCACCAAGGGCACCGCCGCGATGGACACCACCGCGCCCGCCGACGCCGAGATCGTCCGCCGCCTGCGCGCCGCCGGAGCCGTCATCGTCGGCCGCACCCGGATGCCCGAACTCGGTCTCTGGCCCTACACCGAGTCCACCTGGGCCGGCGTCACCCGCAACCCGTGGTCACCCGACCACTCGCCGGGCGGGTCCAGCGGCGGGTCCGCCGCCGCGGTGGCCGCGGGTTTCGTCGGAGCGGCCATCGGGACCGACGGCGCCGGGTCGATCCGCATCCCGTCCGCGTGCACGGGCCTGTTCGGGATCAAGCCCCAGCGCGACCACGTCCCGCTCGCCCCGGAGCGCGACGTCTGGGACGGCCTCGTCGCCGCCGGGCCGATCACCCGCCACGTCGCGGACGCCGCCCTGCTCCTCGACGTCCTCGCGCCCGGCACCGACCACACCGCCGCCGTCACCGCACCGCGGACGCTGCGCATCGCCGTGTCCCTGCGCACGTGGGGCCGCGGCATCCCCGTCGACCCCGAGGTGCGCGACGCCGTCCTCGACACCGCCGGGCTGCTCGCCGACCTCGGTCACGACGTCACCCGGATCGACTCGGACCAGCACGACCTCACCGGACCCGCGTGGTTCGCCGTGCGGTACCTGCACTGCGCGGTCACCACCGAGGACCAGCTCGACCGACCCGACCGGCTCGACGCCCGCACCCGCGCCGTCGCCGCCCTCGGCCGGTCACTGCCCGCGCCGGTCGTCCGCGCCGCCCTGGCCCGGACCGCGAAGCTCACCGCGCACGCCAACCGGATCTTCGCCGACCACGACCTGCTGCTCACCCCGGCGCTGACCCGGCCACCGCTGCGCGTCGGCGAGCTGAACCGCCGTCCCACGATCGCCGCGCTGCTCGCCGCCGCCCGGATGACCACGTTCCTGCCGCTGTGGAACGTCACCGGCAACCCGGCCGCCGCGGTCCCCGCCGGCCACACCCGCACCGGCCTGCCGCTGGCGGTGCAGCTGGTCGCCGCCACCGACGACAACAGCACCGTCCTCACCGCCGCCGGCCAACTGGAACGCGCCCGCCCCTGGACCGACCGCCGCCCACCCACCTATCCCTGACCCCGCGAGTCCTCCACTCGGACACCGCGAGTCGCGCGGTACGGCATCCCGAACCGCGCACTCAGGCACCGAAGTCGCGCGCGCCGGACTCCGCCTCGACCACGTGCCGCAACGCGTCGTCCACGCCGTCACCCACCCGCGCCAGCACGTCCCCACGCACCGCCGGCCAGTCACCCCACGCCGACGCCGCCCCGCGCAACCGGTTGTAGGTCTCCACCGCCGGACGCACCAGGAACGCACGCTTCCGCAGGTCCACCGCCCGCTCCGCCCACCCCGCGCGCAGGCACTCGTCCACCCCCAGGTCCACCAACCGGAGCGCCGCGCCGCGCCCGCCCGTCGCCACCAGGCCGCGCTCCACCCACTCCAGCGCCTCCTCGGACCGGCCCGCGTCCCGCAGCACCGTCGCCACCTGCAGGTAGTGCCACCCCGACGACAGGTCCTTCGCCAGCACCGACACCTGCAGGTCCACGTCACCCACGTGCTCGGCCAGCTCCTCCATCAGCCGCAGCAACGCCCACCGCTCCCGGTGGTAGCGCCCGGTCTCGCCGAACCCGATCACCGGCAGCCGCTCGAACCGCGCCTCGGCCTCCGCCCGGTAGCACGCCAGCCCGTCCTCGCCCAACGACGACGCGTACGGCGCCAACCGCACCTCCGGCGGCTCGTCGAACCCGGTCTGCAGCCACAGCAGCCACGACGCCAGCTCACGCCGGTCCGGCGGCTCCGCCAGGCACGCCACCACGTGCAGGTCCAGCACCCGGTCCACCAGCCCGGTCAACGCCGCCCGGTGCTCACGGTCCTGCGCCGCCGCCACCAGCACCCCGGCCAGCTCCTGCGCCACCACCCGCGCCCCGGGACCACCCCGCACCAGGGCGGACAGGTCCGCCACCACCGACGCCAGCTCGTCCCACCGGGCGGGCCACGGGACGTCGACACGGGACAGCGCTGCCGCCGCACGACCGGGTAATGGATCCACGGCGACATCCAACCGCACGCCGGCCCTCCCGGGCGATGCCCATTCGGGCACCCGCCACCCCGTCGACGACGCCCTACCACGGCCCCCGACCACGGCGAAGGGCGCCGGCGATCACGCCGACGCCCTCCACCACCATGTCCAAGATCACTCGTGCAGCGAACGCGGCGACTCCGTCCCGCCGGTGCCCACCTCACGAGCCGGCGTCGCACCCTGGCCCAGCGGCGCCGACGAAGCCGAGCCCAGCGACGGGCTGTCCAGCGGACCGGGCACCTCCTTGCGCGCGACGGCCTCCGCCGCGCGCACCGCCTCGGCGACCGCCGGGTCCGGCGCCGTGTCGAACCAGTCCGCCACCGACGGGTCGTCCTCCTCCGGCGCCGACGTCACCGGCTTCTCGTAGGCCGGCGGCTCGTAGCGGAACACGCCGTCCTCGCCCGGCGCGCCCAGCATCTTCGCGAACCCCTCCAGCGCCTTGCCGTAGTCCGAAGGCACCAGCCACACCTTGTTCGCGTCGCCCTGCGCCATCTGCGGCAACGTCTGCAGGTACTGGTAGGCCAGCACCTCCGGCGTCGGCTTGCCCGCCTTGATCGCCGCGAACACCTTCTCGATCGCCTTTGCCTGGCCCTGCGCCTGCAGGTACCGGGCCGCCCGCTCGCCCTGCGCCCGCAGGATCGCCGACTGCCGCTCCGCCTCGGCGGTCAGGATCGCGGCCTGCTTCGCGCCCTCCGCCGACAGGATCTGCCCCTGCTTCTGGCCTTCCGCGGTCTTGATCGCCGATTCCCGCTGGCCCTCGGCGGTGAGGATCATCGCGCGCTTCTCCCGGTCCGCGCGCATCTGCTTCTCCATCGAGTCCTGGATGGAGGGCGGCGGGTCGATCGCCTTGAGCTCGACCCGCGCCACCCGGATGCCCCAGCGGCCGGTCGCCTCGTCCAGCACGCCGCGCAGCTGGTTGTTGATCTGGTCGCGGGACGTCAGCGTCTCCTCCAGGCTCATCCCGCCGACCACGTTGCGCAGCGTCGTGGTCGCCAACTGCTCGACACCGACGATGTAGTTGGAGATCTCGTACACCGCCGCCCGCGGATCGGTCACCTGGAAGTACACGACCGTGTCGATCGACACGGTCAGGTTGTCCTTGGTGATCACCGGCTGCGGCGGGAACGACACCACCTGCTCGCGCAGGTCGATCTTCGCCCGCACCCGGTCGAAGAACGGCACCAGGATGTTCAACCCCGGCGCGGCGGTGGTGCGGTAGCGGCCCAGCCGCTCGATCACCGCGGCCGTGGCCTGCGGGATCACCAGCACCGACTTCACCATGACTATCAACACGAACAACACCAGGACCGCGATGACGATCAGCGTGGTGGTCAACTCTCCAGCCTCCACTCAGGCCCCGGACAGCACCACTGCGGTCGCGCCCGAGATCTCGACAACAGTGACTTCGGCGCCGGGCTCGATGACCTCGCGGTCCAACGACCGCGCCGACCACACCTCGCCGCCGATCCGCACCCTACCGTCGTGGCCGTCCACAGTGGACACCACGATCGCGGTGCTGCCCACCAGCGCCTCGACGCCCGACCTGTGGCCCGTGCCCAGCGCCATCCGGCGCTTGATCGCGGGACGCGCGCCCGCCACCAGCCCCAACGACACCACGCCGAACACGACCGCGCTGATCAGCACGTCCGCGCCCATCGCCGACGCGCCCGCCGCGCCCAGCGCGGCCAGACCCAGCATGACCAGCACGAAGTCGCCCGAGAGCACCTCGGCCGCCACCAGGACGACACCGAGGATCAACCAGATCAGCGCGGCCACCCGTCCATCCTCCCACTCCCGAGGCCCCGAGGGGGCGTTTCACCCGAGTCCGGGGTCGGTCACGAAGTCGATCAGCCGCTCCACCGCGCCGATCAACGGCGTCTCCAGGTCCCGGAACCCCGACACCCCGGCCAACACCCGACGCCACCCCTCCCGGGGTTCCCCCCAGCCCAGCGCCTCGCACACCCCTTCCTTCCACTCCACGCCGCGCGGCACCACCGGCCACGCCGCGATCCCCACCGACGCGGGCTTCACCGCCTGCCACACATCCACGAACGGGTGGCCGGTGACGAGGACGTGGTCGTCGTGGATCGCGGACACCAGCCGGGACTCCTTGCTGCCCGCGACCAGGTGGTCCACCAGCACGCCGAGCCGACGCCCCGGGCCGGTGCCGAAGTCCGCGATCCGGTCGGCCAGCACGTCGATCCCGTCCAGCGGCTCGACCACCACGCCCTCCACCCGCAGGTCGTGCCCCCACACGCGTTCCACCAGCTCCGCGTCGTGCAGGCCCTCCACCCAGATGCGGCTGTCGCGCGCCGTGCGGGCCCGCAGGCCGTCGACCTTCACCGAGCCGGACGCCGTGCGCGCCGGTGTCGCGGCGGCCGGCGCGGGCCGGACCAGCGTCACCGGCCGTCCGTCCACCAGGAAACCGGCCGGGAGCAGCGGGAACAGCCGGTGGCGGCCGTGCCGGTCCTCCAGCACCACCTGCCCGTGCTCGAAGCGCACCACCGCGCCGCAGAACCCCGACGCCGGGTCCTCCGCCACCAGCCCGACCTCGGCCACCACCTCGGGCACCGTCTTGCGCTTGCGGCCCGACAGCACGTCGCGGCCGTAGTCGTGTGATCGCACGGCCGGCGACGTTACCCGGCCCCCGCGGCAGAACCCCGCTACGCCGTGCGGGCGACCGACGGGTGGTCGGGGAAGAATCCGGCGAACACCTCGCACCACGCCGCCAACCGGTCCCCGTCCACCACCGCCGACCAGCGTTCGACGCCGTCGCGCAGGTCCGGGGACGCGTAGGCGAGGTCGACCGCGTCGACCGCCGGGTCGCCCACGCACGGCCGCGGGTCGATCGCCACCAGGCCCCGCTCACCCGCGTCCAGCACGTTCCCGAAGTGCAGGTCGCCGTGCAGCAACGTCGCCGCCACCCGGTCCCGCGCCAACGCCGCCGCCTTCGCGTGCGCCGCGTCGTGGTCGCCCGGATACCGTTCGCGCAGGACACCGAAGATGAAGTCCACCCGCTCGGCCAACGGCGGGAACCCCTCCCGGGGTGGGACGTGCAGGGCCCGCAGCACGTCCGCCAGCGCCGATGCGTCCGAGCCCGGTCCGTCCCGCGCGGGCGTGCCGGGGACCAGCCCTTCCAGCAGCAACGCGCCCCGCGCCGGGTCCACCCGCAGCGCCCGCACCAGCCGCGGCGACGGCTCCCACGCCCGCAGCGCCGCGTGCTCCTGGACCGCGAGCAGCGGCTCCGGCGTCACCTTCAGCACCACCGGCTCACCCGCGCGGTCGCACAGCAGCGCGTGCGACGTGCCGCCCGTCAACGGCCGCACCACGTCCAGGCCCCAGTCCCGGCACAACCCCGCCACCAGCGCCGGCACCCCGTCCAGCCAGGACCGCACCCCCGGGCCGAACCGCCGCACCATGCGCGTCTCCAGCGACGTCACCGGTGGTCCAGCCTCAGGATGAACTCCTCCACGTCCTCGCCCCGCCCCTCCGCGTACCCGACGTCCTCGCCGACCGCGACGAACCCGCACTTCTCCAGCACCCGCAGCGACCCCACGTTGTCCACCGCCGCCCGCGCGTACAGCGGACGCACCGGGTCCTCCTCCAGGAACAGCTGCAACGCCGCCGTGGCCAGCCCCAGACCCCAGTGCTCCGAATCGATCCAGTACGTGACCTCGGGCGCGCCGAACTCCGCGAACCGCCCCACGTGCCCCACCACCCGGCCGTCGAACACCACCGTCCGCGCCACCGCCGAGTCGTCCGCCAGGATCCGTGCCCACCGCACCAGGAACGCCGCCCGGTCGGACGGGTCGGCCGGCGTGAACGCGGCCATCCACACGGCCTCGGGGTCGCGCTGGTGCTCGAAGAACACCAGCACGTCGGCCGCGGTCACCTCGCGCAGTTCGACGTCCACCCGGCAAGTAGACCTCAGGAACCCCTGCCGCCAGAAGGTCCCCGGCGCCGGATCCACCCGGCGGAGCCGCCGGTCAGAACGCCGGCCAGGGGATCGCCGGCCAGTCGTCCGAGGGCTCCGGGAACACCCCGGCCGCCAGCAGCTTCTCCACCCGCTCGGTCAACGCCCGCACCTCCGCGCGCGTCAGGTGCCCGTGCAGCCGGTCGCCCAGGTCGCCGTCCAGGCACGACCGCAGCCGCCCCAGCGCCTCCACCGCGCCCGCCGGCAGCCCCTCGCCCAGCCAGCCCCACAACACCGTGCGCAGCTTGGGGTCCGCGTGCAGGCAGATCCCGTGGTCCACCCCGTACACGCCGCCGTCCACCGAGTGCAGCACGTGCCCGCCCTTGCGGTCGGCGTTGTTCACCACCACGTCGAACGCCGCCATCTCCCGCACCCGCGGGTGGTCGGCGTGGACCAGCACCGCCGGCTCCCCGTACCGGTCGTGCGCCCGCAGCACCGAACGCCACCCCGGCCGCACCTGGTCCGCCGGCACGATGTCCACCAGGTCGTCGTCCTCGCGGGTCTCCACCCACAGCTGCACCATGCCCGGCCCGAACGGACCCGCCCGCAGCACCGTGGGCGGCACCAGGCCCCAGCCCGCCGCCTCCGACACCAGGTACGTCGCCACCTCGCGGCCCGCCAGCGTGCCGTCCGGGAAGTCCCACAACGGCCGCTCGCCGCGCACCGGCTTGTACACGCACTGCCCGGTCACGCCGTCGAGCTCGATCCGGCAGAACAGCGTCGCGTTCGACGCGTCCACCAACCGCCCCTCGACGTCGATGCGGCCCCGTTCCAGCAGGTCCAGCACACCGTCGTCGCCCGGACCCACGTCCGACCCCACGTCCGGCTCAGCCCTCGTCCGAACGCCGGTAGCCGTTCTGCCGCGGGCAGACGTGCCCCTCCGGGTCCAGCGGCTCCGCGCACAGCGGACACGGCTTGCGACCCGCCCGCACCACCCGGTCCGCGCGTTCGGCGAACGCCCGCGCCTCCACCGGGCTGAGGAACACCCGCACCGCGTCCGGACCCTCCTCGGTGTCGTCGAGCACCACCGCCTCGTCGACCTCCTCCTCGGTGATCGCGAGCAGTTCGACGACCACCGCGCGGGACTCGGCGTCCCACCCCAGCCCCATCGTGCCGACCTTGAACTCCTCCTCGACCGGCACCGACAGCGGTTCGGTGTCCCGGAGGTCGTCGGGGACCACGTCGGGGACCTCCGCGCCGAACCGCCGGTGCACCTCCTCCAGCAGCGAGCCGATGCGCTCGGCGAGTACGGCGACCTGTTGCTTCTCCAGCGCCACGCTCACCATCCGGGCCTCCTCGGAGGCCTGCAGGTAGAACGTGCGCTCGCCAGGCTGCCCGACTGTGCCGGCGACGAACCGGTCGGGCTGGCGGAATACGTGGATGACGCGTGCCATGACAACGACGACCCTAGGCCACGCGAGCAAGATCGGCAGCCCTGCCCCCGCGATTCGAGTCGTCCCCGACCGTTCCCGCACAAAGGCGCCGGCCGGGGGGCGGACACCCGGATAGGGTCGGCCGCGTGGTGAAGATCGCACCGTACGGAACGTGGACATCGCCCATCGGCGCGGCCGACGCCGCCGCGGCCGGTGGGGGCCTCTACTGGGTCGACCTGCACGACGGTCGACCCTGGTGGGCCGAGGGACGACCGGGCGAGGGCGGCAGGGTCGCCCTGGTGCGCGACGGGCAGGACGTGCTGCCGCCCCCGTGGAACGTGCGCAACCGCGTCCACGAGTACGGCGGCCGGCCGTGGGTCGTGCTGGACACCCCGTCGGGGACGCGCGTGGCGTTCACGAACTGGGACGACCAGCGGATCTACGTGGTCGACCCCGACGACCCCTCGCCCGTGCCGCTGACCCCCGCCCCGTCGCGGCACCACGGATACCGGTACGCCGACCTCACCGCCGGGCCCGCCGGCGAGGTGTGGTGCGTGCGCGAGACCGTGACCGGTGACGCGCGCACCGACGTGCGCCGCGAACTGGTCGCGCTGCCGCTGGACGGCTCCCCGGTGCGGGTGCTGGGCGCGAGCCACCACTTCATGAGCGGACCGCGGCTCTCGCCCGACGGCCGCCACTACGCCTGGATCGGCTGGGACCACCCGCGCATGCCGTGGGACGGGACCGAGCTGTGCGTCGCCGAGGTCGGCTCCTCCGAGTACCGCGTGCTCGCCGGCGGGCCCGCGGAGGCCGTCTGCCAGGTCGACTGGGAGACGCCCGCGGACGGCGGCGCGCCGCCGCTGCTCGCGGTCACCGACCCCGAGGGCTGGTGGAACCTGTTCCGCATCGGCCTGGACGGCACGTCGAAGAACCTCGCCCCGTGCGCCGAGGAGCTGGGCGGCCCGCTGTGGCGGCTGGGCAGCCGCTGGTTCGCCCCGATCGGCGCGGGCCGGTACGCCGTGCTGCGCTCGGGGAAGCTGGCCGTCCTCGACGAGCGCAGCGGCACCGTCACCGATGTCGACGTGGACCTGCCGGAGTGGCAGTCGCACCTCGCCGTGCACGACGGTGTCGTGGTCAGCGGCGCCGCCGGACCGGCCGCCGAGTCCGTGGTGGTGTCGCTGGACCTGTCCACCGGGACGCTCACCGAGCACACCTCCGGCGAGTCGACCCTGCCGGTGGCCTACCTGCCGGTGCCCGAGGAGCGCGTGTTCAGCGGTCCGGACGGCGACGTCCCGGCCTACGTGTACCCGCCGCGCAACCCCGGGTTCGCCGCGCCCGAGGGCGAGAAGCCGCCGTACGTCGTGCACGTCCACGGCGGGCCGACCGGGCGGTCGCTGCCCGTGCTGGACCTGGAACTGGCCTACCTGACCAGCCGGGGCATCGGGGTGGTCGCGGTGAACTACGGCGGCTCCACCGGGTACGGGCGGGCGTTCCGCGAGCGGCTGCGCGGGCAGTGGGGCGTGGTCGACGTCGAGGACTGCGCCGCCGTGGCGCAGGCGCTGGCCGACGAGGGCACCGCCGACGGGGACCGGCTCGGCATCCGCGGCGGCAGTGCGGGCGGGTGGACGTCGGCCGCGTCGCTGACGTCGGTGAAGACCTACCGGTGCGGGATGGTCGCGTTCCCCATCCTCGACCTGGCCGGGTGGACCGGTGAGGGCGGCGAGACGCACGACTTCGAGTCCCGGTACGTGGACGGCCTGGTAGGGCCGTGGCCGGAGTCAGCCGCGCTGTACGCCGAGCGGTCGCCGTCCCACCGGGTGGACAGGCTCGCCGGGCCGGTGCTGCTGCTGCAGGGGCTGGAGGACGAGATCTGCCCGCCGGAGCAGGCGAACCGCTTCGCTGCCGCGATGGCCCGTACGGGCATCCCGCACGCGTACCTGACGTTCGAGGGCGAGCAGCACGGGTTCCGCAAGGCGGAGACGATCGTGGCGGCGTTGGAGGCGGAGCTGTCGTTCTACGGCCAGGTCTTCGGCTTCACGCCGGAGGGGATCCCGGTCCTGGAGCTGCGCCGATGACACCGGACCCAGCCCGGGCAGCCGGTGCGGACGCGGCCCGTCCCGCAGCCGGTCCCACGGCGGTCACCCGGCCGGAGGCAACCGCCGGTCCCGCCGCCCCACCCCGAACGCCGCTGCTGCGGCCGGGCGACCGCGTCACCGTCGTCAGCCCCGCCGGCCCCTGCTCCGCCGAGCTCCTCGAAGCGGGCACGACGTGGCTGCGGACCTGGGGCCTGGACGTCCGACTGGCCCCGAACGTCCTCGCCACCCACCCGACCCTGCCCTACCTCGCCGGCCCCGACGCCGACCGCGCCCACGACTTCGAACAGGCCTGGCTCGACCCGTCCGTCGCCGGCGTCCTCTGCGCACGCGGCGGCTACGGCAGCATGCGCATGGTCGACCTCGTCGACTGGACCGCCGTCGCCGCACACCGCAAGGTGTTCGTCGGCTCCAGCGACACCACCGCCCTGCACGAGCGGTTCTGGCACCACGGCACACCCACCTGGTTCGGCCCGATGATCGGCACCAGGGCGTTCGTCGAGGACACCGCCGCCCGCGACCGGCTCCACCGCGCCCTGTTCACCGGCGTGCGGTCCTACACCGGCGTCGGCATGGTGCCCGGAACGGCGCGGGGCGTCGCGGTCGGCGGCAACCTGAGCCTCCTCGGCGCGCCGCCGCCCGACGGTGCGATCCTCCTGCTGGAGGACGTCAACGAAGAGCCCTACCGACTCGACCACATCCTCACCCGCCTGCTGCGATCAGGCTGGTTCGACCCGGTCGCGGGGCTGGTCCTGGGCTCGTGGGTGGGCTGCGGCGACGCGTCCCCGGTCCTGGTCGACCGGTTGGGCGATCTCGGCGTGCCGATCGTCGCCGACGCCGGCTTCGGGCACTGCGAGGCGCAAGTCACCGTGCCCTTCGGCGTGTCGGTCGAGATCGACGGCGCCGCCGGTGTGGTAACCGTACTCGGGTGAAGATCCACGTCGCCGACGGCGCGTTCGACGCACCCGTCTGGGAACCGGCTTCCGGACACGGGCCCGGGCTGGTGCTGATCCAGGAGATCTTCGGTCTGGACGACTACCTGGAGTCCGTCGCCGCCGACCTCGCCGCGCTCGGCTACGTCGTCGCCGTGCCCGAACTGTTCTGGCGCGTCGCGCCGGGCTGGTCCTCGGGCCACGACGACGCCGGACTCGCCGCGTCCATGGACGTCGCCTCCCGCTTCGACCCGGCCCTCGGCGTGTCCGACGTCGTCGCCACCCTCGATCAACTGCGTGCCCGCACCGGACGTGCGGGCCTCTTCGGGTTCTGCCTGGGCGGATCCCTGGCCTACGAGGCGGCGATGACCGCCGACCCCGACGTCACCGTCTCCTTCTACGGCTCCACGGTGCCGGACCGGATCACCGGCATCGACGCGGTCACCTGCCCCATCCAGTTCCACTTCGGCGGCCGGGACCCCTACATCCCGCGCCCGGCCGTGCAACGCGTGGTCGACGCGCTCGCCGACCGGCCCGACGCGGAGATCCACGTCCAGGAGGAAGCGGGCCACGCCTTCCACAACCGCGTAGCCCCGATGTTCCACCACCCGGCCGCCGCCGCCACCGCGTGGACGCTCACCACCGGGTTCCTGGCCCGGACCTTCCCACCCGATCCGGCCTGACCCTTGTTCCCATGATCGACGACTTCGCGAAGGCGTACCTGCACAGCGATCTCCGAGAGGTCCGCCAGGCGGTGCTCTCGAAGCTCGACGGGCTGGGCGAGTACGGGATCCGCCGTCCCCTGACGACGACGGGAACCAACCTCCTCGGACTGGTCAAACACCTGACGCTGTCGGAGTCCCGGTACTTCGGCGAGGTCTTCGACCGACCGTTCCCCGAACCGCTGCCCCGATGGGACGACCTCGACGCGCGCGGAGCCGACATGTGGGCGACCGAGCACGAGACGCGTGAGGAGATCACCGCCCGTTACCGACGTGTGTGGGCGCACTCCGACGCGACGATCGCCGCGCTTCCCATCGACGCACCGGGCCATGTGCCCTGGTGGCCACGCCCCGACGTGATGCTGTTCACGGCCCTGGTCCACGTGCTCACCGAGACCAGCCGGCACGCCGGGCACGCCGACATCCTGCGAGAACAGCTCGACGGCACGACCGGAACGGCGGCCGGACCTGCCAAGCCGCCACGCGACGCGGCCTTCTGGGCGGCCCGCCGAGCCGAGATCGAGAGGGCCGCCACAGCGGCGTCGAACGGCAAGACCACCTGAGGCGGCACACCACCGCGCCGGCCGACCACCCGCCGATCACCCCGCCGGACTACCGAAACCAGCCCCGGTGCCTGCCCCGCCGCCGGGCGCGCTGATCGAGTCGGGCGCGGCGGTTCGGCGGTCACGACCGGGCCGCGGAGTCATGACGCCGCACGGTCGCCGGGCCCGTCGTGCCGTCACTGGTTGTCGCGCAGTGTCTGACTGTCCCGCAGCGTCTGGGTGTCGCGTCGAACCTCCTCCGCCTGTTGGTTGACCGACTGGATCTCGGCGGCCAAGCCGGGGTCGGTCGCCCGGACCTTCGCCAAGGCCGCCGTCAAGGGACCGAGCAGCGCGACGGCGTCGTCCTCCGCCAGCGCCTCGCGGACCACCACGTCCACCCGGCCCACCTGACCGGCCAGGCTGCGCAAGGACGCGGCGTTGTCCCGGGCCCACTGCGACACCGCGCGGTCGGCCGCCCGCCGGTCCCGCTCGGCCCGCACCCGACCCTCGGCCGTCGCGCCCAGCTCCGACGGGCGCAGCCTCAGGTAGCGGCGCTCGGCGGCCTGCCGACTGGCCACCCCGAGCGCCGGCGCGAGCTCGGCCCAACTCGTGCCCAGCTCACGCGCCGCGGCGATCAACTGCGGCTCCCATCCGGCCAACTCGTCGCGCAACCGCCGCAGCAGGACCAGCGCGGACAACACCTGCCCCGCACTGAGGTCTTCTCCGGTGGCCGCCGCCCGGACGGTCTCGTAATCTCCGATCGCCATGACGTCAACCTACAGATGACAAGTGGGGTTGTCAACGAGGTGACGACGTGGTAGAACTGAGTGGCAGCGCATTGACCGACCAAACAGGAGGTGTTCCCGATGTTGATGCGCACGGACCCGTTCCGCGAGCTGGACCGACTGGCGCAGCAGTTCTTCACCGGACCGGGCACCTGGTCGCGGCCCACGTCCATGCCGATGGACGCCTACCGCGCCGGTGACGAGTTCGTGGTGGAGTTCGACCTGCCCGGTGTCAGCCCGGACGCGATCGACCTCGACGTGGAACGCAACGTGCTCACCGTCAAGGCGGAGCGGCGCCCGAGCCGGACGGACAACGAGGTCGAGATGCAGCTGTCCGAGCGGCCCCTCGGTGTGTTCTCCCGGCAGCTGTTCCTCGGCGACTCGCTCGACCTCGACCACATCAAGGCCGACTACGACTCCGGCGTGCTGACGCTGCGTATCCCCGTCGCCGAGAAGGCGAAGCCCCGCAAGATCACCATCGGCCACACCGACGGCGCACCGAAGGAGATCAACGCCTGAGCCGACCGCCGTCGGATCCCAGGACGTGCACCGGGTCTACGGCGGGTAGGCCCGGTGCACGGCGCACGTCCACCACAACGCACACCCACAACCTCTGCCGGCCACCGCGCGCGGCGGTGGCCGGCAGAGGGACCCCGGCGGAAACCGGTCGCTCGCGGCGGCGGACTTCCGGCAGGATCCCCGGCCATGCGACCGGAGCCGGGAGAAGTGCTGCACTTCTCGGAAGACCCGACGATCACCCGGTTCGAGCCGCACGTCGCGGCGACGGCACGGCAGCCCGAGGCCTATGTGTGGGCCGTCGACCACGACCGGGCGCCCGACTACTGGTTCCCGCGCCAGTGTCCGCGCGCGATGGCATGGGTGGAGCCGACCACCAGCCCCGACGACCGGGCATGGCTGGGCGCCGAACGGGTGCACGCGATCGAGTTCGGCTGGCTGAGCCGGATGCAGACGGCGCGCCTGTACGCGTACAGGTTCGACGCGCGGGCGTTCCGGCAGTTCGGCGAGCCGCCCAACGCCCACGTGGCGACCCGACCGGTCGAACCGCTCGGCGCACCCGTGCAGGTCGGCGACCTGCTGGCGTTGCACGAGGCCGCCGGCATCGAGGTGCGGCTGATGCCGAACCTGTGGCCGTTCTGGCGGAGGGTGGTGGCCGGCACGCTCGGGTTCAGCGGCATCCGGCTGCGCAACGCCCTGCCCCAATCAGAAGCACCCCGGTAAGGCGACAGCGGGCGGCGGGGGGCGAACAGGGCACCACCGCGTGCGGCGCGGTGGGTTGCCTACATACCGACCGGTCGGTACCCTCGCGGAGTGGAAGAACGGCGCATCGACGCGGTGGTGCTGGACTGGGGTGGCGTGCTCACGGTCTCCGTGCCCGCCTTCATCGAGGACTGGCTGACTTCGGACAACATCGACCGGGCCCGCTACGGCGAGACCATGCGGAACTGGATGGGACGGCGGGCGGCGCCGGACAACCCGGTGTTCCGGTTGGAGACCGGCGAGCTGACGCCCGCGGAGTTCGAAGCGCTCCTGGCCGCCGAGCTCGTCACCCTCGACGGCCGCGAGGTGGCGTCGAAAGGCCTGCTCCGCCGCATGTTCGGCAGCGCCCAGCCCGATCCGAAGATGGTCGAACTGGTCCGCGAACTGCGCGCCGACGGCCTCCGGACCGTCCTGCTGTCCAACAGCTGGGGCGAGGGCTACCCCGAAGACCTCCTGCTGGAGCTGTTCGACACCATCGTGATCAGCGGCCGGATCGGCATGCGCAAACCGGACCCGCGCATCTTTCGCCACACCCTCGACCAGATCGACCTGCCCGCCCACCGGTGCGTGTTCTTCGACGACGCGCCGGTCAACGTCGAAGGGGCGCAGGCGGTCGGCATGCACGCCCACCTCCACACCGACGCCGACACCACGCGCGCCGTGATCGCCCAGCTCAGGGGAGCCGCCGCATGACCGGACTACCGGGCCTGGACCTCGACCGGCTCGCCGCCCACCTCGACACCGCACCCCTGACCGCCGAACTGATCCCCGGCGGCCGTTCCAACCTCACCTACCGCGTCACCGACGGCACCCGCCGCTGGGTCCTGCGCCGCCCGCCGCTGGGCCACGTCCTGGCCACCGCCCACGACATGGCCCGCGAACACCGGGTGATCAAAGCCCTCGCCGACACCGCCGTGCCGGTGCCGCGGGTCGAGCTGCTGTGCGAGGACACCGACGTCATCGGCGCGCCGTTCTACCTGATGGAGGAGGTCCCCGGCGCGGCACTGCGGCACCGCGACCAGTGCCCGTGGATGACCCCGGACAAGGCGAAGGCGCTGTCCGAACGGCTGGTCGACGTGCTCGCCGACCTCCACGCCGTCGACCCGGAAGCGGTCGGCCTGGGCGACTTCGGCCGCCCGGACGGCTTCCTCAAGCGCCAGGTCTCCCGCTGGGGCAAGCAGCTGGACGCCTCCCGCAGCCGCGACCTGCCCGGCATCGACGACCTGCGCGACCACCTCGCCGACACCGTCCCCGCCTCCTCCCGCGCCACGATCGTGCACGGCGACTACCGGCTGGACAACGTCCTGGTCACCGAGGACCCGGTGGACATCAGCGCGGTCCTGGACTGGGAGATGGCCACGCTGGGCGACCCGCTCGCCGACCTCGGCCTGCTGTGCGTGTACTGGAACGGCATCGGCGCACGCGACGACGACCCGATCACCGGCACCGTGCCCACCCTGCCCGGGTTCGCCGGCACCGACGAGATGGTGCGCCGCTACGCCGAGCGCAGCGGCGCCGACACCAGCGGCCTCGCCTGGTACACGGCGTTCGCCTACTTCAAGCTCGCCGTGATCCTCGAAGGCATCCACTTCCGCTTCACCCACGGCCAGACCGTGGGAGCGGGGTTCGACCAGATCGGCCAACTCACCCTGCCGCTGGTCCGGCAGGGACTCGCCGCGACCTCAGGGGAGCACTGATGGACTTCGCCTACGACGCCAAGACCGAGGAACTGCGCGGCAGGCTGCTGCGGTTCATGGACGAGTTCGTCTACCCCGCCGAACCGGTCGCCGAGCAGCAGCTCCACGACGCCGAGGACCCGTGGGTCCGCCCGGCCGTCCTCGACGAGCTCAAGGCCGAGGCGCGCAGGCAGGGCCTGTGGAACCTGTTCCTGCCCGACTCCGAGCTCGGCGGCGGCCTGACGAACCTCCAGTACGCGCCGCTGGCCGAGATCACCGGGCGCAGCCCGCACCTGGCGCCCGAAGCGCTCAACTGCGCCGCGCCGGACACCGGGAACATGGAGGTGCTGACGATGTTCGGCACCGAGCAGCAGAAGAAGCAGTGGCTGCGGCCCCTGCTGGACGGCGAGATCCGCTCCGCGTTCTGCATGACCGAACCCGACGTCGCCTCCTCCGACGCCACCAACATCGCCACCAGCATCGTGCGCGACGGCGACGAGTACGTCGTCAACGGCACCAAGTGGTGGTCGTCGGGCGCGATGAACCCGAACTGCGCGATCTTCATCGTGATGGGCAAGACCGACCCCGACGCCGAACGGCACCGCCAGCAGGCCATGATCCTCGTGCCGCGCGACACGCCCGGTGTGCAGGTCAAGCGCGGTATGCACGTGTTCGGCTACACCGACGCCTCGCACGGCGGCCACGCCGAGATCGTGTTCGACAACGTCCGCGTGCCCGCCGACAACCTCATCGCCGGCGAGGGCGAGGGCTTCGCGATCGCCCAGGCCCGCCTCGGCCCCGGCCGCATCCACCACTGCATGAGGCTGATCGGCATCGCCGAGCGCGCGCTGGAACTGATGTGCCGCCGCGCCATCTCCCGCGTCGCGTTCGGTCAGCCGATCGCCCGCCAGGGCGTGGTGCAGGAGTGGATCGCCGAGTCGCGGGTCCGCATCGAGCAGGCCCGGCTGCTGGTGCTCAAGACGGCGTGGCTGATGGACACCGTCGGGAACAAGGGCGCGCACACCGAGATCCAGGCCATCAAGATCGGCACGCCGCTCATGGCGGAGTGGGTGCTGGACAAGGCGATCCAGGCGCACGGAGCCGGCGGCGTGAGTCAGGACTTCCCGCTGGCGGAGCTGTGGGCTGCGGCGCGGACTCTGCGGCTGGCCGACGGGCCGGACGAGGTGCACCGGATGTCGCTGGCGAAGCGGGAGCTGAAGCGGTACCTGTGACGGGTGAGCGACTACGACGTGTTCCTGGCCGACTGTCCCGCCCGCACGACCCTGGAGGTCATCGGGCACACCTGGTCGGTCGTGGTGGTGGTCGCGCTCGGGGAGAAGTCGCTGCGCTACGGCGAGCTGCTGGACCGGATCGGCGGCATCAGCAACAAGATGCTCACGCAGACGTTGGCGCGGCTGCGCGGGAACGGTCTGGTGGTCGGGGTCGGCGGCCGGTACGAGCTGACCGGGCTCGGGCGGTCGCTGCTCACGCCGGTGCGGGCGCTGGCGGCTTGGGCGGAGGAGCACACCGGCGACCTGCTCGACGCCGGTGTGCCTCGCTCGGTGGGGTCGTCGCGGACCCCGGTGTCGACGTCCGGAGGCGCGTCCCCAGTCGACCACCCGACAGGCCCACGCTGACCCGCGCTGGAAGAGGTGTGGGCCGCCACCGGGCTGCCCGGACGCGGCGGGCCCACCGCGTGGCGGCTAGAAGCGGCCCGCCAGCTGGCCTCCGACTGCGGCCGGGTCGGTGCTGAGGTAGAACTCGCGGATCGCCGCGGCGGCCTCGTCCGTGGTGACGAACCCGTCCCCGTCCGAGTCGAGCGACTGGAACGTCTCGAGCGCTTCCAGCTGACCGACCCCGGTGGCGGCCTGGAGGGTCATCCACTCGTTGAGCGACACCCGGCCGTCGTCGTCGGTGTCACCGAGCTCGAAGGTGGCCTGGGCCAGTGGGATGGCGACCTTCTCGATGAAGTCGGGGTTCTCGTGCGCGGCCACCCACTCGCTCTTGCTGATGACCTTGTCGCCGTCGGAGCCGATGTGCCCGTCGAGCATCTGCCAGAGCCTGTTGGCACGGCGGGTGACCTCCCGCCACTGGTCCGAGCCGGGGTTCACGCCGAAGCTGACGCACCAGCTCTGGATCAGACCGTCGATGTCCGACTGGTCGATGACGCCGTCACCGTTGGCGTCGTATCTGTCGAAGTGCTTCTCGAACTTCTGCTGCTGGAGTTCCGTGGTCATGACTGACTCCCTCGGATCTGGACGGCCGGTCCGCCCCCGCGGCCTGACTATGGCTGATCGACGGCTTTTCGACACGTAGTCGGCAACTCATCGACCTGATCAGGTGAAACGGTCCTCCGCGTAATCGACCCTGGGTAGTTTTCGGCTCCACGAAAGAGATAAATGTTGACCCGATTTAATGGTGTTGGGGAACGGCTGCGAGCAGTGTGCGCGTGTAGTCGTGCTGCGGTGACAACAGCACCTGTTCCACGGTGCCCTGCTCGACCAGCTCGCCCCGGTACATCACCGCGA
Organism: Saccharothrix isguenensis; assembly: GCF_052936305.1. Lineage (NCBI taxonomy): Bacteria > Bacillati > Actinomycetota > Actinomycetes > Pseudonocardiales > Pseudonocardiaceae > Saccharothrix > Saccharothrix isguenensis. The sequence continues at coordinate 4,033,795 of NZ_CP193626.1, read as the reverse complement.
CCCGGTCGGCAATGGTCCACGCCAACCCCAGGTCGTGCGTGATCACCAGCGCCGCCAGGCCCAGCTCACGCCGCAACCGCAGCAGCAACGCCAGGATCTCCCCCCGCACCGAGGCGTCCAGCGACGCCACCGGCTCGTCCGCGACCAGCAACCGCGGCCCCAGCGCCAACGCCCCGGCGATCACCACCCGCTGCCGCTGCCCACCCGACAACTCGTGCGGCAGCGAGGTGAAGAACAGCTCCGGCGGGCGCAACTCCGCCTGGGACAACGCCTGGGCGACCCGCGCGGCCTCGTCGCCCTCGACCTTGTGGATGCGCAGGCCCTCCGCCACCGCCTCGTACACCGAGTGCCGCGGGTTCAGCGCGCTCGTCGGGTCCTGCAACACCAGCTGCACCTGCCGCCGGTACGCACGCAGGCCCGACGCCGAGCGGGGGAGCTCCACGCCCTCGAACAGGACCCTGCCGGCGGACGGCCGCTGCAGACCCAGCAGGGTGCGGGCCAGGGTGGTCTTGCCGGAGCCGGACTGGCCGACCAGCGCGACGATCTCCCCCGCCCGCACCTCCAGGTCCACGCCCGCCACGGCCTTGGTCGTGCCGTAGTCCACGCGCACGCCCTCCGCCCGCAGCAGCACCGGCCTGCCGGCAGCCGCGGAGGGCGAGGAAGCCGAAGAAGCGGCGGAAGGCGAGGAGCCCGGACCGGCGTGCCGCGACGCCGGGTCGCCCACGGTCGGGAACGCCGCCGCCAACGCCTGCGTGTGCGGATGGGTCGGGGACGCGATCACCTCCCGCGCCGGACCCTCCTCCACGATCTCGCCGTACCGCATCACGGCCAGCCGATCGCACGTCGACGCCAGCACCGACAGGTCGTGGCTGATCATCACCAACCCGATCCCGCGCTCGGACACCAGCCGCTTCAGCACGTCCAGCACCTGCGCCTGCACCACCACGTCCAGCGCCGTGGTCGGCTCGTCGGCGATGACCAGCCGCGGCGAGCACGCCAGCGCCATCGCGATCATCACCCGCTGCTTCTGCCCACCGGACAACTCGTGCGGGTACGCCCGCGCCGCCCGCGCCGGCAGCTCCACCTGGTCCAGCAGGGCCGACACCGACCCGGTGACGCCGTGCAGCCGCATCGGCTCGGCGATCTGCTCGCCCACCCGGTGCACCGGGTTCAACGCGTGCATCGCACCCTGGAACACCACCGACGCCGCCGCCCACCGCACCGCCCGCAGCCGGCCCCACGACATGCCTCGCACGTCCTCGCCGTCGAGCAGCACCTGACCCTCGACCCGCGCGGTGCGCGGCAGCAACCGCAGCACCGACATGGCGACGGTCGACTTGCCGCACCCCGACTCCCCCGCCAACCCCAGCGTCCGCCCCGCCTCCAACGCGAGAGACACCGACCGGACGGCCGTCACCTCACCCCGCGCGCCCCGGTAGTGCACGCTCAGCTCCCGCAGCTCCAGCAGGCTCACCGCTCCCCCTTCAGCCGCGGGTTGAGCACCGTCTCCAGGGCCCGCCCGCACAGCGTGAACGCCAGCACCACGCACACCACGCCCAACCCGGGCGGGATCAGGACCCACCACGCCCGCTGCGACACCGCGCCGTGCATGTTCGCCGCGTGCAGCAACGACCCCCACGACACCCGCGTCGGATCGCCCAGCCCCAGGAACGACAGGGTCGACTCCGCCACGATCGCGGACGCCACCGTCAACGTCGTGTTCACGAACACCAGCGGCAGCACCGCGGGCAGCACGTGCCGGCCGATGACGTGCCCGTGGCCGCCGCCCAGCGCGCGGGCGCGCTCGATGAACGGGCGCGCCTCCACCGCCAGGGTCTGCGCCCGCACCAGGCGCGCCGTCGCGGGCCACGACGTCACGCCGATCGCCAGCACGATCGTGCCCAGACCGCGGGGCAGCACGGTCGACAGCGCGATCGCCAGCACCAGCGACGGCAGCACCAGGAAGAAGTCGGTGAACCTCATCAGCGCCGCCGACACCCAGCCGCCGAAGTGCGCGGCCGTGATCCCGACGACCGTGCCGATCAGCACCGACAACACCGTGGCCGCGAGCCCCACGACCAGCGAGATCCGCGTCCCCCACCACGTCAGCAGCAGCACCGAGCGCCCGTTGTGGTCGGTGCCCAGCCAGTTCGAGGACGACGGCGGCTCCCACGGCGACGCGGTCAGCCGCGTCACGTCCAACCCGGACTGGTCGGTCACGAACGGCGCCAGCACCGCCAGCACCGCGATCACGACCAGTCCGATCAACCCGACCAGCCCGGCCCGCTGCGACGCGAACTCCCGCCACGTCGCCCGTGCCGCGGCCCGACGGCGCTGCCACACGATCGCCGTCACGACGCACGCACCCTCGGGTCGAGCACCCGGTACAGCAGGTCCGCGAACACGTTCATGGTGATCACCGCTCCCGCCAGCACGACGAACGTGCCCTGCAACAGCGGCAGGTCCGGCCCGGTCAGCGCCTCGTAGGTCAACAGCCCCAACCCCGGCCAGGAGAACACCGTCTCCACCGTGATCGCCCCCGACACCACCAGCCCCAGGTGCAGGAACACCAGCGTCACGGTCGGCAGCAACGCGTTGGGCACCGCGTGCCGCCGCCGCACCAGGTCGTCCCGCAACCCCTTCGCGCGGGCCGTGGTCAGGTAGTCGGCGTGCATCTCCTCCAGCAGCGAGGACCGCATCACCAGCAGGTACTGCGCGTAGACCACCGCGATCATGGTCACGCACGGCAGCACCATGTGGTGCGCCACGTCCAGGGCCTGCGACAGGAAGTCCGGCGGTGTGTCCGGGTAGCGCATGCCGCCGCTGGGGAACAGGTCGCCGGTCGCCAGCGACAGCAGCATCCCCAGCCAGAACGTCGGCATCGCCCACTGCGCCAGCGCCGCACCGGTGGAGATCCGGTCCGACCACGACCCGCGCCGCCACGCGCCGCGGATGCCCAGCCACAGCCCGAGCACCACCGCCAGCACGGTCGCCGTGCCGGTCAGCAGGATCGTCGGCCACATCCGTTCGCCGATCAGCTCCATCACCGGCCGGCTGTAGACGTAGGAAGTGCCGAAGTCGCCCCGCAGGGCCGCGCCCAGGTAGTCCACGAACTGCTCGCCCAGCGGCTTGTCCACGCCCAGCCGCGCGCGCAGCTCGGCGAGCTGGTCCCCGGTGACCGGACGGCCGCGCGTCATCGCGACCACCGGGTCGCCGGGGATCACCCGGAACAGCAGGAAGCCCAGCGCCACCACGAACAGCAGGCTGACCAGCGCGCCGCCGACCTTGCCCGCCAGGTGGCGGATCACTCGCGGTCCTCCGCGCGCGCACCGCGCCGGCGGTTCACCAGCCACGCGCCGCCCAGCAGGACGACCAGCGTGCCGCCGACGACACCCGCGATCAGGCCGGTGTTCGACCCGGCCGGCTGCCCGGCCGACGCGGCCGGCACCGCGCCGTAGTAACCCCACATGCCGTTCTGCGCCATGATCACGCCACCGGGGTCGGGCTGGACCGGGAACGAGGCGAACTTGTCGCTGCGGTAGGCCTCCAGCGCGTTGTCGTAGCCGAGGATCACGGCGGGGACCTGGTCGTAGAACCGCTGCTGCATCCGCTGCACCAGCTCGCGCCGCTTGGCCGGGTCGAACTCGGCGCGCTGCTGCGCGTAGAGCGCGTCGTACTCGGCGTCGCAGAAGAACGTGTCGGTGGTGCCGCCCTTGCCGTCGGCGTTGGGCCGCTGGTCGCAGGTGTGCAGGGACAGGATGAAGTCCGGGTCGGGGTTGGTGCCCCAGCCGGAGAACACCAGGTCGAACGCCCCGGCGGTGCTGGACTCGTTGAGCTGGTTGTCGGACACGATCTGCACGTCGACCACGATGCCGAGGTCGGCCAGGGACCGCTTGACGAACTCGCCGGCCTGCTCGTCGTAGGCGCGACTGGCGTGCCCGAGCAGCCGCAGTTCCATCCGCCGGCCCTCGGGCGAGACGCGGATGCCGTCCTCGCCGCGCGCGTAGCCGGCTCCGTCCAGGTCGGCGTTCGCGGCGGCCGGGTCGTACGGGTGCGCCGGTTCGGGCTTGAGGTGGTAGTCGGCGAACACCGGCGGGATGGGGCCGGTGCCGCGCTGGGCGTAGCCGCCGTTGACCCGCTTGATGATGGCGTCGAGGTCGAGCGACTTGGCGATCGCGCGCCGCACCACCACGTCCTTCAACGCCGGGTGCCCGTCGCCGATCGGCTCGCCGGTGCGGGTCGCCGCCCCGGAGTTGATCACCAGTTCGTTGAAGCGGCGGCCGTGGGCCTGGTTGCGGGTGATGCCGGACTTGTCCTTGAGCGAGTCGAACTGCGCCGGACCCATCCGGTTGACCAGGTCCACCTCGCCCTTGCCCAGCGCCTGCACGGCCGCGTCGGAGGTCTTGTAGTAGGTGAACGTGAGCTCGTCGTACTTAGGGGCGCCGCGCCAGTAGTCCTTGTTCGCCTTGAACCGGATGAACTCGTTGGCCCGGTACTCGGCCAGGACGAACGGCCCGCTGCCCACGAGGGGCGTCCGGTCGTTGCGGTACTCGGCGATGTCGGTGACCTTCGACCACACGTGCTCGGGGACGATCGGCACGTCCAGCGCGAGCATGGTGGCCTGCGGCTGCTTGGTCTTGATCACCAGGGTGCGGTCGTCGGTCGCGGTGACGGACTCGAAGGCGGCGGTGAAGCTGCCGTTGGCGGTGGCCGCGACCTCGTCGCGCATCATCAGGTTGTAGGTGAACGCGGGGTCCTTGGCCGTGATCGGCTGCCCGTCGGACCACTTCTTGCCCTCGGGCACGTGGAACGTCCAGGTGAGCCGGTCCTCGGACGACTCCCAGCGGTCGGCCAGGCCCTCCACGGGGCGCTGGTCCTCGACGTCGTAGGCGGTGAGGTAGTCGTACATCAGCCTGCCGACCTCGGTGCCCGCCTGGAAGATCGACAGGAACGGGTTGAGCGAGTCGACCTGCTGGGTGATCGCCACCCTCAACGTGACCGTCTGCTGCGCCGGCGCCGGTGTGGGCGCGAGCAACACCACCATCGCCATCGCCGCCGTGACCGCGCCGAACCGCCGGATACCCACAGTGACCGCCTCCTGCCCGTGAGTCGAGGTCAAGAAGTAACCACTACTGTGAGGTGCCCGTCAAGAAGCGACGACAGCTCGGTACGGTGAACCCATGCGGATCTTGATCTCGGCGGACATGGAAGGGGCGACCGGCGTCACGTGGACCGCCGACGTCGTCCCGCAGACCGAGCAGTGGCAGCGGTTCCGACGGCTGTTCACCGGCGACGTCAACGCCTGCGTCGCCGGGGCCCACGCGGGCGGCGCCACCGACCTGCTCGTCAACGAGGCCCACTCGTCCCAGCGCAACCTCCTGCTGGAGGACCTGGACCCCCGTGCCCGGCTCCTCACCGGACGGCACAAGCCGCTGTCGATGATGCAGGGCATCGACTCCGGCGTGGACGGCGTGGTGTTCCTCGGCTACCACGCGGGCGCCGGCCAGGAAGGCGTCCTCGCCCACACCTACCTGGAGAACTCCGTCACCGGCGTGTGGCTCGACGGGGTCCCTGCCAGCGAAGGCAGGCTCAACGCGGCGCTGGCGGCGGAGCACGGCGTCCCCGTGCTGCTCGTGACCGGCGACGACAAGGCGTGCGACGACGCCCGCGACTACGCGCCCGACGCGGAACTCGTCGCCGTCAAGGACTGCGTCAGCCGCTACGCCGCCGTCTGCGCCCCGCCGAAGGTGACCTCCGAACTGATCACCGCCGCCGCCCGGACCGCCGTGACCCGCGCCGGGCGCGTGCCTGGCACGGTCGCCGAGCACCGGGTCGAAGTCGAGTTCGACGCCACCCACCTCGCCGCCGCCGCGGCCGTTGTCCCTACTGTTCAGCAGGTCGGAGCACGCCGGGTCGGGTTCGACGCAGCATCCATGACCCTGGCGATGCAGGCGTTCAAGGTCGTCACCGCGATCGCCGCAGGGGCAGTGGAGGGTATCTATGGCTGAGGGAACGCATGGCTGAGGACGTTGTCGACCTGTGCGCCGCGCTGCTGCGCTTCGACACCACCAACCACGGCGGCGGCGAGTCCGCCGGTGAACGCGAGGCAGCCGAGTTCGTCGCCGCGCACCTGGACGCCATCGGCGTGCAACCCACCGTGCTGGAGTCCGCGCCCCGCCGCGGCAACGTGCTGGCCCGCGTGCCCGGCACCGAACCCGACCTGCCCGCGCTGCTCGTGCAGGCGCACCTGGACGTGGTGCCCGCCGACGCCGCCGAGTGGAGCGTGCCGCCGTTCGCCGGCGTCGAACGCGACGGCTTCCTGTGGGGGCGCGGCGCGGTCGACATGAAGGACATGATCGCCATGGTGCTCGCCGTGCTGGGCGATTGGTCCCGCACCGGCCGCCGTCCGCGCCGCGACATCGTGCTCGCGTTCGTCGCCGACGAGGAGGACCGCGGCGAGTTCGGCGCGCAGTGGCTCGTCGAGCACCACGCCGACTTCTTCGCCGGCTGCACCACCGCGATCAGCGAGTCCGGCGGCTACTCCTACCCCGTCGGCGACCACCGCATCTACCCCATCGGCACCGCCGAACGCGGCACGTCCCACCTGCGGCTCACCGCCACCGGGCGCGCCGGCCACGGATCACGCCGCAACGACGACAACGCCGTGGTCAAGCTGCTCGGCGCGCTCGCCCGCATCGCCGCCATCGACCACCCCGTGCGGCTCACCCCCACCGTGAAGGCGTTCATCGAACAGGTCGGCGCGGCACTGGACGTCCCCGTCGACCTCGCCGACGTCGACGGCACCATCGCCCGGTTCGGCTCCGCCGCCCGGCTGGTCGAGAACACCGTCCGCAACAGCACCACGCCCACCGTGCTGCGCGCCGGGTACAAGGTCAACGTCATCCCCGGCAGCGCCACCGCCGAGATCGACGTGCGCACCCTGCCCGGCACCGTGGACGAACTCCTGGCGTCGATCGACGTCGCGCTGGGCGCCGAGGTGCGACGCGAGTTCATCGCGAGCGAGCCGCCCGTGCAGGCGCCGATCGACTCGCCCTGGTTCGACGCGATGGCCGACGCCCTGCGCGCCGAGGACCCCGACGCCGTGGTCGTGCCCTACTGCATGGGCGGCGGCACCGACGCCAAGGCGTTCAGCCGGCTGGGCATCGACTGCTACGGCTTCTCGCCGCTCACCCTGCCCGCCGGGTACGACTACCGGGCCATGCCTCACGGCGTGGACGAACGCGTGCCCGTCGAAGGCCTCCGTTTCGGCGCGCGCGTGCTCGACCGGTTCCTGTCCTCGTAGCCCCTCCTCGTAGCCCCTCCTCGTGGACCTTCCTCGTGGACCCGTCCTCGAGGAAGGTGATCGCACCGCCGATGAGTTCCGCCGCCCGCGGACGTTCCAACCCCGTAGCCGACGCAAACCGCGGGAGGTCCACGATGGGCAAGGTCTTCACCCACATGACGATGTCGCTCGACGGGTTCATCGCGGACCCGCAGGACGGCGTTGACGAGCTGTTCGACTGGTACCAGGCGGGTGACGTGAGCGTGCCCAGCCACGCCGAGCAGTACACGTTCCAGGTCGACGCGAACAGCGCCGGGATGTTGCGCGGGATCCTGGCGGACACCGCCGTCATCGTGTGCGGCCGGCGCCTGTTCGACCACACCGGCGGGTGGGGCGGCCGGCACCCGGCAGGCGACCACGTGGTCGTCGTGACCCACCACCGGCCCGAGGACGCCGACAAGTGGACGACGACCACGTTCACCGACAGCGTGGAGGCGGGGATCGCCGAGGCCAAGCGCATCGCCGGCGACGAGGACGTGACGATCGCCAGCGCGGACATCGCCGCGCAGGCGCTGGACCTGGGACTCGTGGACGAGGTCCACGTCAGCCTCGTGCCCGTGCTGCTCGGCGAGGGCATCCCCTACTTCGCGAACCTGACCCGTGCACCCCACCGGTTCGACGACCCCGTCGTCGTCCAGGGCACGCGCGCCACCCACCTGAAGTACGTCGTGCGCCCTACAGCGAAGGGTCGGTGATCTCCCGCAGCCTGGCCAGCGCGTCGCGCAGCGCCGCCATTCGCCGCTGACCCAGGTGCGCCGTCCACTCCTGCTCCACCTCGGCGATCGCGGCCAGACCCACCGGGATCGCCTTCTGCCCGCGCTCGGCCACCCGGATCAGCCGGGCCCGCGCGTCGGTCGGATCGGGCGTGCGCTCCACGTACCCGCCGCGTTCGAGCTGGTCGACCAGGAAACCGGCGGTCTGCTTGGTGACCTGCGCGGCCTCCGCCAACTCGGCCAACCGCGACCCGTTGCGGCTGATCCGCCGGAACAGCCGCGCCTGCGCGGGCGTCACGTCGTCGAAACCCGCCACCGCCAAGGCGGCGAACATCCGGTCCTCCATCTCGCGGTGCGGCAGGTACAGCAGCAGGCTGAGGTCGTCGGGCACGTCACTCCTTGACGTCGGCCAGCGAAGTCGATCACCTTATCGTGACCGGCACCACGACCGCCGGACCTTGGGATAAGCGCTTCGTGGACTTGTCGACGCCGATGTGCCTCCCCGGCAAGGGCCGCTACGGACGTCGCGCCAGGCGGGCCAGCTTCAACGCCAGGTGCAGCTCCAGCCGCACCCCGCCGTCGGCCAGGTCGCGGCCGGTCAGCTCGGCGATCCGGCCCAACCGGTAGTACAGGCTCGTGCGGTGCAGGTGCAGGTGTTCCGACGCGGTCCGCACGTCGCACCCCGAGTCCAGGTACACCTCCAACGTCCGCAACAGCACGTCCGACAGCCCCGCCAGCACCTCGTCCGGCGACGCGCCCAGCAGGAGCCGGTACGCGCCCAGTTCGGACCACCGCACCCGGTCCGGCAACGCCGGGTCCAGCCGCGCCAGCTCCGCCGCCGCCAACGCCTGCTGGTACGCCGACCCCGCCCGCTCGGGCGGATGCGGATCGCTCACCCCGACGTGCCCCGGCAACTCCGGCACCGGGTCGCCCGCCGGCACCGTGCGCACCACCCTCGGCTCCAACCCGACGACCACCCGCACCGGCGTCCGCTCCCCGACCGGAACCTGCGCCGCCAACGCCGCCAGCCGACCGCCCAGGTCCAGCGCCGGCTCCGGCGGCTCGCCCAGCACCCACAGGTAGCCGACCAGCGTCCCGTTGTGCCGCAACGGGAACCCCACCCGCTGCCGGAACCCCAGCGCTTCGTTCTCCGGCACCCGCACCGGCCCCGTCGCGGTCCCGATGCCGTGCTGCTCCTGCCACGCCGCGACGTCCGCCGGCACCCTCCGGGTCAGGATCGCCCGCACCCGCGCCGGGTCCACGTCGTCGGCCTGGGCGCTGTGCGCGACCACCCGGCCCGCCACGTCGTCCACCGACACACCGCGTCCCAACACCCGGGACAGCTCGTCCAGCAACTCCTGCATTCCGACAACTGTAGGAACAACTCCAATCCCCGGACGGTCGCCCCACCCGCCGCCCACGCCCTAGCGTGCACACTCGTGACGAACAGCCGGATCGCCCCCTGGGCCTCCCCGCAGGCACAACGCAGACTCGCCGAGGTCGAAGCCGCCGTCTCCGCCGACCTGACCGCCGCCGGTGTCGCGAGCACCGTCCGCAAAGCCCTCGAAGCGCACTGCGCGCAGGTCGACGACGACGGGATCGTGCTCTACGCGGGCACCAACGTGCTCAGCCCCACCGCCGCGGGGGCCGTCTCCCACAGCCTGTCCAGCCGGCCGAGCATGGGCTGGCCCGGCGAGAAGTACCAGGTCGGCCTCGACCACCTGGACACCCTCGAAGTCCTCGCGCCCATGCTCGTCGCCACCCTCATGGAAGGCCGGTTCGCCGAAGTCCGGCTCCAGAGCGCCACCCTGGCCAACCTCGCCGTCTACACCGCGTTCGCCCGCGCCGGCGACAAGATCGCGGTGCTGCCCGAGTTCGCCGGCGGCCACGCCAGCCACCACGCCCAGGGCGTGCCCGCGATCCGCGGCCTGACCGTGGTCGACCTGCCCTACCTGCCCGACGAACTGGACATCGACTACGGGAAGCTGCCGGGGTTCCTGCGCGTGCACCGCCCCCGGATCGTGGTCATCGGCGCCAGCCTGATGCTGTTCCCGCACGACGTCGCCGCGGTGCGCGCGGCGGCCGACGAGGTCGGCGCGGTCCTCGTCTACGACGCCTCCCACATGGCCGGGCTCGTCGCCGGCAAGGAGTTCCAACGGCCCCTGCACGAGGGCGCCCACCTCATGACGTTCTCCACCTACAAGTCGTTCGGCGGCCCGTCCGGCGGCTGCGTCGTGACCCGCGACCCCGACCTGGCCGAACGCGTCTCGAACGTCGCCTACCCCGGGATGCTCGCCAACTACGACGCCGGACGCCTCGGCGCGCTCGCCGTCACCGCCGCCGAACTGGCCGAACACGGCCCCGACTACGCGCGGGCGTGCATCGCCAACGCCCAGGCGCTCGGCCAGGCGCTGTCCGACAACGGTTTCGACGTCGCCCGCCACGACGGCGAGTTCACCCGGTCCCACCACCTCGCCGTCGACGCCCTCACCCTCGGCGGCGGCGACGCGGCGGCCGCGCGACTCGGTGACGCCGGCGTCTACCTCAGCGGCATCAGCCTGCCGTGGCAGCGCATCGACGAAGGACTCCGCGGCCTGCGCATCGGCACCCAGGAGATCACCCGCCGCGGCTTCACCCCCGAGCACCAGCCCGCCGTCGCCGACCTCATTCGCCGCACCCTGATCGACCACGAACCACCCGAACGCGTGCGGACGGACGCCATCGCGCTGCGCCGGTCGGTCAACGACGCGGTGCGGGTCACGGGGTAGGTCTCAGCACCGGCTTGAGCGGGACGCACGCCCGCGCGGGCGTCCCGCTCCGACTCCCGATCAAGGACGGGAGCTGTCCGCAATCGTCGATAGCGTGACGTCGTGACCGAGAAGCTGACGACACGGGCGTTGAACCGGGCCACCCTGCACCGGCAGTACCTGCTGGAGCGGGTGGCCGCGCCCGCCCGCGACGTGGTCGAGCACCTCGTCGGGATGCAGGCGCAGGAACCGTTCTCGCCCTACTACGGCCTGTGGTCCCGGATCCGCGACTTCCGGCCCGAGGAACTGGCATCCCTGCTGCTCGACCGGAAAGTCGTCCGGGCATCACTGCACCGCGCCACGATCCACCTCGTCAGCGCCGCCGACCACGGCCGGATCGAACCGCTGCTGCGGCCGTTCCTGCACCGCCGGTTCGCGTCCTCGCCGTTCGCGTTCGTGCTCGACGGGCTCGACATCGACGCGTTCACCGAAGCCGCCGCCGCACTGGTCACCGAGAAGCCCCGCACCCGCCGTGAACTGGGCGACCTGCTCGCCGCGCGATGGCCCGACCACGACGCCACGGCCCTCGGCTACGCGGCCAGCTTCCTGGTGCCCGTCGTGCAGGTGCCGCCACGCGCGGTGTGGGGGAAGTCCGGACCGGCGGCGTGGGCGAGCCCCGCGGCCTGGCTCGGCGCCGTCGAACCGGCGACGTCACCCGAGGAGTTCGTGCGGCGCTACCTGGCCGCGTTCGGACCGGCCTCAGTGCGGGACGTGCAGACCTGGGCGGGCATCACCCGGCTCAAGCCCGTGGTCGAGGCGATGGACCTGCGGGTCTTCACCGACGAACGCGGACGCACCCTGTACGACGTGCCGGACGGACCGCTGCCCGACACCGACACGCCGGCGCCGGCCCGGTTCCTGCCCGAGTTCGACAACCTCCTGCTCGGCCACGACGACCGCACCCGCGTCATCTCCGACGAGGACTACCGGCGCGGGATCGTGGTCGGCGGCAAGCCGACGCTGCTGGTGGACGGCTTCGTGCACGGCACGTGGAAGATCACCCGCGACGGGCTGGACGTCGAGCTGTTCCGGCCGGTGAGCAGCGCGCAGAAGGCCGACGTGGAGGCCGAAGGAGCACGGCTGCTGACGTTCGCGGGCGTGTCCGGGGAGGTCCGGATCTAGACTTGGACGAACGCCTTGGGCGGTCGTCCAGTACGATCGCCCGATGACGGTTCGAGAACGGCTGCTGCACGCGGCCACGGAACTCATCGCCGAGAAGGGCTGGGGCGCGGTCAGCACCCGGATGCTGGCCGACCGCGCCGGCGTCGGCTCGGGGGTCGTGCACTACCACTTCGACTCGGTGCAGGCAGTGCTCGTGCAGGCCTCCGTCGGCGCGCTGCGATCCGCGGTGAACCACCTCGGACCGCTGCTGGACACGTCGTCCACCCCGGCCGACGCGCTGACCCGGCTGCTGGAGGCGTTGGACGGGCACGGCGGGCAGGAGCTGTTCACCGAGACGCTGCTCGCCGCCACCCGCAACGACGAACTGCGCCAGGCGGTCGGCGAGGTGCTGGTCGAGTTCCGCCGCACGCTCGCCGAGTGGCTGGCATCGCGCGACGTGCCCACACCGGTCGAGACCGCCGCCGTGCTCGCCGCGGCCGTCGACGGCGTGCTGCTGCACCGCGCGATCTCCCCCGACCTCACCTCGGACGTCGTCGTGCCGGTGCTGGGGAGGGTGGTGCGGTGAAGGTCGTGATCAGCGGGGCGGGGATCGCCGGGTTGGCGGCGGCGCACCGGCTCGGGACGCTCGGCCACGAGGTCGTCGTGGTGGAACGCGCCGCCGGGCCGCGCACCACCGGCTACATGATCGACTTCTTCGGGCCGGGGTACGACGCCGCCGAGCGGATGGGCGTCCTGCCGCGCCTGGCGGAGCTGGGCTACCGGGTGGAGGAGGCCGCGTACGTCGACTCCCGGGGACGCCGGGTGGCCGGCCTGCGGTTCGACCGGCTCGCGAGCGCGGTGGACGGGCGGCTGCTGAGCATCATGCGGCCGGACCTGGAGCGTGCGCTCCGCGAGGACCTGCCCGCCGGCGTGACGCTGCGGTTCGGCGTCGGCGTGGTGGGCGTCGAGGACTCGCCGTCCGGCGTGACCGCCCGGTTGTCCGATGGGTCGACGGTGACCGGTGACCTGCTGGTCGGCGCGGACGGCGTGCACTCGACCGTGCGGCGACTCGTGTTCGGCGACGGGCACCTTCGCTACCTGGGGTTCCACACGGCGGCGTTCACGTTCGACGACCCGGAGATCCACGCGCTCGTCGCCGACCGGTTCTGCGTCACCGACACCATCGGCCGGCAGGTCGGGTTCTACGGGCTGCGCGACGGGCGGGTGGCGGCGTTCACCGTGCACCGGACGGCGTCACCCGACCTGCCCTCCGATCCGCGGGCGGCGGTGCTGGAGGCGTACGGGTCGCTGGGCTGGGTCGTGCCGCGTGCGTTGGCGCGGTGTCCGGCGGAGATCTACTACGACCAGGTCGCGCAGCTGGAGTTGCCACGCTGGGTGGCCGGGCGGGTCGTGCTCGTGGGGGACGCGTGCGGCGCGGTGTCGTTGCTGGCCGGACAGGGCGCGTCGCTCGGCATCGGCGGCGCGTACGTGCTGGCCGAGAACCTGGACGACCTGCCGGCGTACGAACGGGCGTGGCGGCCGGTGGTGCTGGACAAGCAGCAGGTCGCACGGTCGGGCGCGCGGTGGTTCCTGCCCTCGTCGCCGCTGCGGCTGTGGGCGCGGCGGGTGGCGATGAGGCTGTCGGACCTGCCCGGCGTCAACCGGGTGGTGGCCACGAGCCTGGTCGGCAAACCGGCACCCCTCGGCTGAACGGCGGTGGCACGGGCGCCCCGGATGGCGCAGCGACGCCGTTCCCCGGCCGTGTCCGGGGGCGTCGTCCGCTGCGTTCCGGGGTGTCGGCGCGCGGGGTGACACGCGGGGGATGACGCGCGACGTCGCCAGCCGGTGTGGTCCGGAGCGGCTGTGGGTAGATCCCCGCCGCCGACAGCCTGCTCTTTTCCGGTGCGGTTGTTCGTGGGCCCGGCGGGGTTGACCCGGCCGGCACGTCGTGCGGTCAGGGTCGGGTGCTTCGCTCCGCGCGGAGGGCGTCGAGTTCCGCTTGCAGCCGGTCGAGTCGGTTTTCCGCCCGTTCGGCGCGGACCAGTGTCTGGGTGCGGGCTTCTTCGAGGGCGTCGAGGCGTTCGCGGGCGGCGCGCTCGACCCGGTCGAGTTCGGCGCGGTGGGTCTCGCGTTGTTCGGTCAGCTCGGCTCGGGCCCGGTCGAGTTCGGTGCGGGCGTCCTGGGCGGACTGCTCGGCGCGTTCGGCCTTGACCCGTGCTTCGTTCGCGGCGTCCGCTTCGGCGCGGGCGGCGGCTCGGGCCTGTTCGACGCTCGCCTGCGCCTCGGTGCGGGCTTGTTCGACGAGGATCCGGGCGTCGGCCTGTGCGCGGTCGACCTGGATCTGGGCTTCGGTCCGACCGCGTTCGACGAGTGCCTGGGCATCCTGCCTGGCCTGGTCGATCAGGGCTTGGGTGTCCGCCCGGACCTGCTCGACTTCCCGCACCGCGAGTCGACGGGCCTGCTCGGCGTGCGCGACCGCGTCGGCCTTGGCCTGCTCCACCCGGGCTTCCGCGTCGCGCCGGATCTCGTCCACGACGGTGGCGGCCTCGACGCGGATGGCGGCGATCTCCTGCTCGGCCCGTTCGACGGCGGCGTCGGCTTCGGCGCGGGCGGCGTCGCGCTGTTCGTAGGCGGCTTCAGCGTCACGCTCGGCCTGCTCGGCGGCACGCACCGCGTCCTCGGTGGTGTCCTCGGCGGCCTTGCGGGCCTGCTCGGCGTCCCGCCGCCGCCGTTCCTCCTTGGCGACCGCGGCTTCCGCTTCGGCGACCCGCCGTGCGGCCTCGGCCTCGACGGCTTGGACCTGACTCTCGGCCACGCTCGGGTCGGCGATCGCGGACAGCTCCGTGACGGCCCCGGTGAGCGTGGTCGACATCTGCTCGGCGAGCACCCGGAACCGCTCCAACAGTTCCTCAGCCCTGATCTTGCCCGCGGTGATCCCATGGGGGCCTTTCGTCACGGTGACGATCTCCTGTTCGACCTCCGCCCCCTGCGCCAACCGCTGCCTCTCGCGCCAAGCACGCCAGCGGGTGTGTTCCGGCAGGTCGCAGTACTCGGCAGGCCGCCCCGGCCCGCTTCCCCGGAACACCGGGCGCGTGCAGCCGGGGTAGTTGCAGGTCGTCGCGGGGGTCTCCGTCGTCGTCACGGCGATATCGTAGCAGAGTTGCGTTGTACTAACGTTAATACGCATAACGTTACCCTCATGAGTGGGCGAAACCTGGCTTCCGATAAGTGAACCTTATCGGAAGCCAGGTATGCGACTGGAAACGGCCGTGGCTCTTGTGGCGCGCAGCGGAACTGTCAGCGCTTGAGCTGGGCATATGCAGCAACGTGTCAGCGCGTGCCCACGTGAGGTGTCAGTGGAAGCGCACGCCGGATGTCAGTGACCGATCCAGCCGATGTGAGCGTGGTACGACCCAGCGCGCTGCTCCTCCGCTGCCTCGTCACGAGAGGTGTGCCGGTGCGGGTGACGAAACCCCAACTCCGGTCCTCGGAGCTGAGGCCAGCACGCAGCCGACGGTGGGCTGACCGGCGCGTGGTCACCACTGGTGAACCCTGCGGTACTGCGAGCACGACTATGCGCGAGGTCGTTACGCTCCCTCGTGTGTCCGACCGCGTCCGAATTCTCGGTTTCCTCCGCTCAGCGCCGGGAGTGGTGTTCGTCGAGCCGGGGCCGCACCTGGTCATGCGCGATGAGGTGCACGACGCGGCACGGGCCGAACTCGCGCGACGTGGACTGCCCGGGTCGTACCCGTACGTCGGGTGGCACAGCCAGGCCGACGGGTTCGACCGCACGGGCGCCCTCGTACGGCCACAGCGCGTCTTCTTCGGCGGGGACCGGATCGTCGTGGCGCGGGCACTGGCGGGACTGGAGCCGCACGGATTCGCGGTCCTGGGCGGACGCAGCGACGCCGAGGTGTTCGTGCTGCGCCGCGACGCCGCCCCCTCCAGGGTCGATCCCGCCTTGGCGGAGGAGTGGCGGACGCGGCTGGCCCTGCTGGGCGACGAGATGCTCGCGCCGCTGCGTCACGGCGAGGCGGCACGTGTCCACGAGGTGGTTGCCCACCCCGGGATGCGGGACCTCTTGGCGCCCGCGGTGCGTGCCCTGCGCCTACGGCAGGCCCTGACCGCCGAGGACCTCGACGTCGCGTGCTCGCCGGAAGGTCTTGAGGCGCTGGGGACCGAGGCGGCGGCCGTGGTCACGCACGCGCTCGGGGTGGGCCACCCGAGGTCCCGGGACGCGGCTTCGACGCTGGCCGCCCGGGGACGGGCCGACGCCGCACTGCTGCGCGCGTGGGATGACCCCGAAGCGCTGCGGACCGCGCACGCCTCGGCTCTCGCCGGACGGGACGTGGGTGTCTACCTCGATCTCGTCGAACACGGTGGTGCGGACCCCGTGTCCGCCGCCGTCGATCTCGCCACCGAGATCAGGGCCGGTGGCAGCGGTGACGGGGACTCCCGCGTGACGGCGGTCGCGGTCGGCTTGGTCGCGCGGCACGGCGGTGTGCGGCGAGAGCATGCCCTCGCCGCACTGCGCGACGAGCGGGTGCCGCTGTGGCTGCGGATCGTCGTCGCCGACCGCTGGACCAGAACACCTGCCACAGCGCTCACCCGCCCACCGGATCCCGCGGCGTCTCACGACGCCGTCGCCCTGGTGGACGCCTGGCTCGCGGCGGTCGACGAAGTCCGCGCCGCCCTCGGCCTCCCACCGAGCCCCGGATTCGACCCCGCCGACAAGCTCGGGCGGGACGCGGCGGTCGAGCAACGGGAAGCACTGGTCGACAGGCACCTGGACGGGCTGAGGGCAGCCCTGGTCAGGGAGGACCTCGGCGAGCCCGCGGTCGCCGTGTTGCTCGAACTGCTTCACGGTGCCGGGGCGCTGCGGGCGCAGGACCTCGCTCACCTGGCCCGCGACTGGCGCACACGCCTGTTCGTCGAACCGGACCCGTACACGAGCGCCGCACCTGCGGTCGTGACGTACGCGGCTGCCCTCGTCGCGGCGGGCGACGATACCGGTTGGGAGGTCGCCGACGCCGTAGCACGGGACACCCGCCCGTGGTCGCTACCCGCGCGCCGGCTGCTTTGCGGAGCGCTGGTCCGTGATCGGGCCGACGACCTCGCCGCCGAAGCGGAGCTCGTCCCCTTCGCGCACAGCGGCGAGCACGATGCCGCGCACGCCCTGTGCCTCGTGCGCGCACGGTTGCGGCAGGTTCCGCCCGTGACCGCCGCCTGCGAGTCGATCATCGAGGCCCCCGCGAACCCGCTCTACGTCCGCCGCGGCTTCGCCTCCGCCGCCATCTCGGCGGCCGAAGGCGGGACAGGACTGTGGTCGCACCACTTCCGTCGCAACTCCGTACGCGCCCTGGACGCGGCGCTCCGCCTGGCGAACCAGGAGCAACTCCCCCGGGATGCCCGCCGGACGATCCTGGCCGTCGCTGATACGTCGACTGTTCTCGACCACCCGACGAACGCCCGGCCCGTTGTGGCGCAGGCCGTTGACGTAGACCGCCTACGCGTCCTGCGGCACTCGGCGGGCTTCCTCCTGGAGGCGTGACGCTGTCTCTGCCGACAACTCCGTCCGTGCAGGTGAGCCGCGCGCAGCGCGAGGGATCGCAGTGCTTGCAGGGCCGCCGCAAGTCCGCAGCGATGTCGACTGACGCGGCATCATGACCGGCTGTGCTGCTTCGATCGGCCTACCTGGGTCTGACCAACGCGTTCGCGATGCCGCGCCTGCTCCCCATGAGCGACCGGACGAGGATGTGGAGATTCCGTCGCTATGACATCAGATCACTGTCCTTGAACGGCAACCGGGCAATGCCCGTCCGGGTTTTCCCTCGGCGACCGAGCATTCGTCGCGGCACTGCTGCACCGACTCCCCGTCGACCCGCACGGTGAGGCCGTTCGGCGACTCGACGCACCGCGTGATCTGCCCCTGACCTCAACGGATTGCCGTGCCGGGCCATTCGCCCAATCCCGGAAGGCGTTCCAGTCGACCGGGATCAGCGGCGGAGCCCTGCTGCCAGATCTCGGTAATGAGGGTGAACGCCTGGCTCGGAAGGGTGCCGGTCACGTGGTGCGGGGCCGGGCGGAGGTGGCGGAGCGAGGAACCGCGTGCCAGGTAGGTGTCCAGGACCGCGCGACCCGCCGCCGCGCTGGTGCGGTCGCGGCTGGTGGCGAGGTCCTGCGCGACCGCCCAAGCGGCCCTCCTGCGCGACGTACTGACGCGCGGATCAGCACGGGCCAGGTCGTCGTCGTCGCCACCCGGCGGCCAGCCTGTCAAGGCCTCGTCCGCCGCAATCCGTCCGCGCTTGACTTCATACACCTATAGCAGGTCGGGCACCATCAGAGGTGTCCATGGAAGCTGACGAGTCGGCGCTGCCGGCCATGGTCCTCACCGGGCCATCTGTACCGGGATCCATGGCCAGGGCGACCGCAAGAGCATCTCTCCCGACGACTCACCGACTCCGCCGACCACGTGCCCCGGACGCGGAGTGGGTGCTGGGGTGGCTCACCGAAGGACGGAGTCGGCGCGACGGCGAGCGGATCTCCCGGCCGGACGTGCGGGTCTTCGGCATCATCGGCGTCCGGGTGGAGGCCACCGACCGCGAGGTCGGCTGCTGGAGCGCGTTTCGTCCGGCCTGGCCTCGTTCCGGGTGCGCTGCCGCGAGGGCGTGCCGCAGGTGCTGGCGCCTGCGGACCTGTGGCCGGGCTACCGGGACGTGGTGGAGCTCGGCCCGACGGTGCAGTGCGCGCCAGCCGCCGTGGCGGACGGCGCCCGCACATGGTTCCTGGACGACGTGCTCGTGCCCGGCGCCGACGTGCACTACGACGTGGTGCAGTCCGAGGAGGAGCGGCCGGTTCCGGCACGCGGTGACCAGGCACGTGCCGGTGGAGGCACCGGACGCGCCGGGGTTCCGCCGGCTGGGCGTGGCCGCGGTGGCCGCGCTCGCGCGGTCCAGCCACCAGGTCGACATCGGGGCGCGGAGCCTGCTCCTGTGCCTGTCCGGCACTGCCCCGCCCGCTGATGCGACGACCGTCCGGACGCTGTTTACTATGCTAAAATTAACTGTATCGTCGGTGTGGTTCCGGAGTCCTTCCACGCAGAGGGGGCCACCGCGTGAGCCACACGGCGAACCTCGAACACCCGACCGCCGATCCGCTGCGCACCGCGTCGTGGGACCGGTTGCGCGAGCTGTTCGCACTCGACCCGACCACCATCCACCTCAACACCGGCACCGTGGGCGCGATGCCGTACGAGGTGCTCGACACCGTCGACCGGGTGACCCGCGAGTGGACCGGCGGGCTGATGGACGTCTACCTGCCCGCGATGTTCACCGAGTACCGCACCGCGATCGGCCGGTCCTACGGCGTCGACGTGGACGAGATGGTCATCTGCCACAACGCGACCGAGGGCGTCGCCCGGGTGATCAACGGGCTCGACCTGCACGCCGGCGACGAGGTCGTCACCACCTCGCACGAGTGCTACTCGGTGCTGTCGAACTTCAACCTGGTCCGCAACCGGCACGGCATCACGCTGAAGGTGATCACGCCGCCGTCCGGGCACGAGGTCACCGCGGACGAGATCGTCGCCCTGTTCGAGGAGGCGATCACGCCGCGCACCAAGGTGCTCGCGTTCGCCGCCGTCACCCTGTTCACCGGCACCATGATGCCGATCCGGCGGCTGTGCGACCTGGCCCAGCGGCACGGCCTGACCACGGTGGTCGACGGCGCGCTGCTGCCCGGCATGCTCGACGCCGACCTGCGCGCGCTCGGCGTCGACTTCATGGCGTGCTCGGGCTCGAAGTTCCAGTGCGGTCCGCTCGGCACCGGCCTGCTGTACGTGCGCAACAAGGTCTACCCCGAGCACAACCCGTTGCCGCTGCCGACGTTCTGGCCGGTGATCTCGACCTGGTACCCGATGCTCGGCAGCCCGCCGCCGCGCACCACCACGAAGGTGGAGAGCTGCAACATGGGCGACTACCTCCAGAGCGCGGGCAGCGCCAGCATCGCGCGGGGCGCTGCGCTGGCGAAGGCGTGCGAGCTGTGGGACCGGATCGGCCGGACACGCATCGAGCGGCGGATCATGGACCTCGCCGAGCACGCGCGCGGCCGGCTGATCGAGGCGTTCGGCGCGGAGTCGCTGTACTCGCCCGGTGTCGACCCGGCGCTGCGGTCGCCGCTGATCGCGTTCAACCCGTTCCGCGCGCCCGAGGACGCCTGGAACGTCAAGAAGTTCAACGCCTTCGTGCGCGCTCTCGAAGAGGAGCACCGGATCTGGACCAGGTGGACGGAGTTCGACGTGCCCGGCTCGCCGCACCAGCACTACGCCGCCCGGCTGACCACCCACCTGTTCAACGACCGCGCCGAGATCGACCGCGCGGTCGCGGTGATGGCCCGGCTCGCGGAGCGGATGTCGTGAACCCGCCGGAGGCAGCGGACCAGCCGGAGGCCGTGACTCGGTCGGAGACCGCGATCCGGCACGACGAGGTTCCCGGCCGACCGGGGCCGATCACCCTGCGACTGCGCGGACCGGCGACGCCGCTGGTGGTCGACCCGGTGTGCTGGCGCAACGGGATCGAGGACAGGGTGACCCGGCTGTTCGCCCGCACGCTGTTCGCCTACCCGCCGCGGGACGACCTGCGGGACTGGCAGGCCTACGAACCGGTCGGCGACCTCGCGACCGTCGTGCCGTCGACCTACAACGCGGGTCTGGGCGCGAGCCACCTCGGCTACGTGGTGCACCTGCGGCCCGACGTCGTGTGGGACACCACGCCGCCCAGGCCGGTCACCGCGCACGACGTGGTGCGTGCGTTCAAGCGGTTGGCCCACCCGGCGGCCCGCAACGCCGCCCTGCCCTACCTCCTCGGCACGGTCCGCGGCCTCGCGGAGTTCCACGCCGGCTACGCGAGGGTCGGCCCGACCGCTGCGGAGATGTCCGGCTACCAGGCGACGCACGACATCAGCGGGGTGTTCGCGCTGGACGACGCCACCGTCATGGTGGAGCTGACCCGGCCGGCGCTCGACTTCGTGGACGTGCTGACCCTGCCGTGCTTCTCCCCCGCGCCGGCGGAGTACGACTTGCTGGTGCCGGGTGACCCGGCGTTCGTCCACCACGTGCGCTGCACCGGCCCGTACCGACCGGTGCCCGGGGACCCGATGGCGCTGGAGCGCAACCCCTCGTGGCGCAAGGACACCGATCCGGTGCGCGAACAGCACGTCGACCGCATCGAGTTCACGGTCGACGACGCGGACGGCCTCGCCGCGCGGATCGCGGCCGACCAGGCCGACCTGCCGTGGGCGACACGGCTGCTCCAGCCGGACGGGAGGCTCGACGCCCGCGGGTTCGCACTCGACCCGTACCTGGTCTTCAACGGACGCGGCCGGGCGCGTGACGCGGCGGTGCGGCGGGCGCTGGCCCAGGCGTTCGACCGGCTGTCCACGGCGGAGCTGGTGGCGGAGCCCGGGTTCGACGTGCTGCCAGCCGGTTCGCTCATCCCGCCGGGCAGCGACGGGCACGAGGAGACGCCCGTCGTCCCGCTGACCGGCGCGCCGGAACGCTGCCGCACCCGGCTGGCCGAAGCGGGCCACGCCGATCTGGCACTCACGCTGGTGTGCGTGGAGCGCGACGCGGCGGTGGCGTCGGCGGTCTCCGCGGACCTGGAGAAGGCCGGTGTCACCGTGCGGACCGTCGTGGTGGACGACGTCCGCCACCGCGCGGTGCTCGACGACCCGGACGCCGAGTGGGACGCCGCGCTGGCGTGCTGGTCCGCGCCGTGGTTCCACCGCAACGGCCGGGTGTTCGTGCAGGCGTTGGGCCGCGACGGCGATCCGGAGGTGGGCCGGCTGGTCGACCGGGCGTTGGCGGCCGTGGCGCACCCCGATCAGGAGGCCGAGCACTGGCGTGCGGCACAGCGCGCGGTGCTGGCGGACGCCACCGTGGTGCCGCTGCTGTTCCGCCGACCGTCCCGGCCGCCGCTGCGCGGTCCGCGGGTGCGCGACGCGCGGGTCCTGCCGTCGCTGGGCCACTCCATCGACCTGGCCACGGTCCGCGTCGAGCCGGGTGCGGACCGGTGAGCGACCTCGCGCGGGACTACCGCCGCTGGGCCTGCGGATGGGCCGGGTGGGGGACGGGTTCGTGGACTGCTGGTTCGGCGACGCGGAGCTGAAGGAGCAGGTGGACGCCGAGCCGGCGCCCGATCCGGCCGACCTGGCGCGGCAGTCGGCTGGCTGACCGGGTTGGGCTCGCCGGGTTTGTCGAACTGGGCGTGGCAGGCGGAGCGTTCGTGCGCCCCGCCTGCGCCCGTTGGAGCGCACGACGCGGACGACGCGGGCTGTCCGGGAGGAAGGCGTCGTACTCGCGCGGCGGGTGGTGTCCCACCGGACCGCGGTGCGCAGCCGGGTGGTGTGGACCTGCGAGTCGGAGCCCGCTGCACGCGCAGCGCTGCCCGAAGAACGAGCGCGCTGCCTGCCGGCGACCGTCAGGCGCGCGCGTTCCGGTACTCGCCCAGCGTTGCCGCCCACGCCGCGCCGGACCGGTCGGCCAGTTCCAGCGCCTCGGGGGACTCCTCCCACGCGCCGGGGTCCTCGGGCTGCTCGTCGTGCAGGTGCTTGTCGAGCAGCACCAGTCCGAGTTCCCAGCCCGCACCCTGGCCGTTCGCGCCGCTGTCCGCGTCGTTGAGGATGACGTCGACCAGCCGGCCGTCCATCTCCGCGGTCTCGTTCACCGCGGCGTGCTCCAGCACCAGCTCGGTGCCGTCGCCGTCCGGCGCGAGCCGCAGCTCGACCTCGTCGGCGCCGCGGTCGCCGTAGGCCCAGGTCACCACGAGCCGGGTCGAGGGCTCGCAGTGGAGGATGTCCCCGGACACGCCGAGTTCCATCTGGTAACTGCCGCCCTGGCGCAGGTCGCCGGACACGCCGTTGAACCACCGGCCGATGCGGGCCGGGTCGGTGCAGGCGTGCCAGACCTCCTCGGGGCGGGCGTCGAAGTGCCTGCGGATCCGGATGGCCCGTACCTCGCCGGCCGCGATCCGCCTGGTGACGATCTCCCGGCGGGTGTCGTCGAGCACGTCGGTGATGTCGGTCATCGTCCCTTGGCGCCTTCCGCGTCCGAAGTCGGTTCGTCCGGTGGGGTGGTGGACGATCTGCCGGATGGCCCTCGTGCGCGTCTGCCGCGCGCCAGTTCCGTGTCGAGCGAGTCCAGCCGCTGGGTCCAGAACCGGCGGTAGCGGTCCAGCCAGCGGTCGACGTCGCGCAGCGGCGCGGGGTCGACGGAGTACAGCCGGCGGGTGCCTTCCGGGCGGACGTTGGTGAATCCGTTCTCTCGCAACACCTTCAGGTGCTGCGACACCCCCGGCTGGGAGATGCCGAACTCCGCCTGGACGACCGCGCTGATCTCGCCGGCAGCCCGCTCGCCGTCGGCGAGCAACTCCAGGATCCGCCGGCGAACCGGGTCGCCCAGTACGTCGAACGCGTGCACGGGCCAATTGTGAAGGCACGGCTTATATAAGTCAACTCTTAGACCGGTCGCGCACGTCCCGGCGGACCTGGCAGTGTCCCTGTCCCGCCGCGGCGGGACAGGGACACTGCCAGGTCCGGTGACAGCGGCACTGCTGCGGATGTCGTCGTCCTGCCGGAGGGAACACGCGGCCGGGTTGTTCCGCGCAGGTGTGAGGGGGGCGGGTGTCTCCCGTCCCCCTCACACCTGAGGCCTCGCCCGGGTCACCGCCCGGTGACGACGACCTGGGCGCTGTTGTCGGGGTGCCCTGCGATGGAGACCCGCGAGCCCTTGGCGGTGGTGGTGCCGTCCGTGCCGGCCACCGCCCGGAACGGCGACCACGACGTGCCCGAGCGGACGCGGTGGTACATGCCGTCGTCCTTGCCGATGATCAGCACCTGCGCGGTGCCGTCCGGGTGGGTGCCGATGGCGACGTCCTTGCCCGCGGCCGGGGTGGTGGTGTCCAGGCCGTTGAGCGGCTCGAAGCCGGTCCACGTGCCGTTCGCGTTGCGGACCTGGTGGTAGATCCGATCGTCCCACCCGACGATGACGACCTGGGCCGCGCCGTCGGCCGTGCCGGCGATGGACGCGCGCTTGGCCTTGGCCGCGGTGGGCGTGCCGTTGCCGGCCAGGGGTTGGAAGCCGGACCAGCCGCCGTCGCGGCGGATCTGGTGGTAGAGCCCGTCGTCGGCTCCGACGACGACCAGCTGCGTGCTGCCGTCGGGCAGGGCCGCGATGGTGACGTCCTTGCCCGCCGCCGGGGTGGTGGTGCCCATCCCGACCACCGGCTGGAACCCGGCCCAGGCGCCCGCCGCGTCGCGGGTCTGGTGGTAGATCCGGTCGTCCCAGCCGACGATGACGACCTGGACGGTGCCGTCGGCGAGGCCTGCGATCGACACCGCCTTCCCCTTGGCGGGCGTGGTGGTGCCCATCCCGGACAGCGGCCGGAAGCCGCTCCAGTCGGTGTCGGCGTGGCGGACCTGGTGGTAGACGACGTCGTCCGCGCCGACGACCACGACCTGCGCCGTGCCGTCCGCCATCGCGGCCACCGCCACGTCCTTGGCGTCACCGGGCAGGGTGGTCTGGAACCCGGGCAGCGAGCGGAAGCCGGTCCAGGTGCTGTCGGCGTGGCGGACCTGGTGGTACATCGGGTACGCCTGCCGCACCGGGTCGCCGCCGACGTCGAAGCGGTAGAGGTTGTTGGCGTCCATCATCGCGATGATCTTCGTGGCGTAGTTCGGGTCGGTCGCGTAGCGCTCGGCGACGCGGTGGATGAACTCGCGCGGGTTGTCCCGGTAGGGCAGGGCGTGGGCGTAGTACGAGCTGGTGGTGAGGACCCGGCCGTAGTCGCGGAACGAGTCGGTCATCGAGGCGTAGACGCGGAAGTAGGCGGTGGTCGGGCCGCAGGTCGGCTGGCACTCCTCGGTGGCGAGGCTGCGGCAGCCGGTGGCGATCGGGCCGGGGTCGGTGGCCGTCACGCACTTCATCCCGAAGTGGTTGTTGTACGCGGCCGACAGGCGGCTGGCGCCGTACGCGGACTCGTGCGCGGCCTGGGCGGCGGCGACGGAGGCGGGGATGCCGTACTCGGCCTTCACGGCGCGGGCGCGCGGTTCGGCGGCGGCCCAGTAGTCGGACTGCGTGGTGACCGTCTGCGTGGTGACCGCGGTGGCGAGCGGTGCGTCGCCGGTCGGGTCGGTGGTGGGGGCGGCGTGGGCGAACGAGCCCGCGGTGCTCAACGCCAGGGCGGCGGCGACCACTACGAGCCTGGCTGTGCCGAGCAGTTTCATGGCAGCTCTCCGGGAAGAGGGGCGGTCCGCCGCGCGGGTGGGCGCGGCGGACCGCCGGGACGGGGTCAGTGGCCGACGATCAGGATCTGGGCGCGGCCCTTGTCGTCCGCGGAGAGGGAGACCTGGCTGCCCTTGGCGTCGGAGCCCATGCCGGCCACGGCGCGGAACCCGCTCCAGTCGGAGCCCGTGCGCACCTGGTGGTAGATGCCGTCGTCACCGCCGACGACGAGGATCTGGGCGCTGCCGTCCGGGTGGGCGTCGATGGCGACGTCCTTGCCCGCCGCCGGGGTGGTGGTGCCCATCCCGGCCACCGGCTGGAACCCGGTCCAGGCGGTGTCGACGTTGCGGGTCTGGTGGTAGACCTTTCCGTCCCAGCCCACGATGAGGACCTGGACCCGGCCGTCGGCCATGCCGGTGACCGCGACCCGCTTGGCCTTGGCCGGGGCGGTGGTCTGGTAGCCGGCGAGCGGCCGGAACGGGGTCCAGTCGACGCCCGTGCGCACGCGGTGGTAGACCACGTCGTCCGCGCCGACGATCACGAGGTGCGCGCTGCCGTCGGGCAGGGCGTCGATGGCCACGTCCTTGCCGGCCGCCGGCGCGGTGGTGTCCATGCCGTTGACCGGCTGGAAGCCCGTCCAGTTGCCGGTGGCGCCCCGGGTCTGGTGGTAGATCCGGTCGTCCCACCCGACGATGACGACCTGGGCGGTGCCGTCGGGTGCGGCGGTGACGGCGACTCTCTTGCCCTTGGCGGGCGTGGTGGTGCCGTTCCCCGACAGCGGCTGGAAGCCGCTCCAGGTGCTGTCGGCGTTGCGGACCTGGTGGTAGACGAGGTCGTCCGCGCCGACGATCACGGCGTGCGCGGTGCCGTTCGGGCCGGTGGCGATGGCCACGTCCTTGGCGTCGCCCGGCATGTCGGTCTCGTACCCGGACAGGGGCGCGAAGCCGGTCCAGTTGGTGTCGGCGTTGCGGATCTGGTGGTACATCGGGTCCGCCGCGTCGGTGGGTGGGGCGGCCTCGACCAGGTGGTCGTAGCGGATCGGCGTGTACTGGCCGGCGTACGCGGCCGTCCAGGTGCGTTCGATCGTGGGTGAGCCGTTGGGGCCGGCCTGTTCACGCACCACGGGCATGGTCTTCGCCGCGTCGGCCCAGCGCAGGAACAGCGCGATGTGCGAGTCGGAGTCGTTGAGGGCGTCGCCCGGCTGCAGCTGGGAGCGGGGGATCTCGTGGGAGATGTAGTGGATGTCGAAGGTCGTGTAGCTGAAGCGGGCGCCCCACGCCATGGAGACGTAGCCGGAGCAGTCGGCGCGGTACTGGCCGTGGGCGTTGCGGTAGCAGGTGGCCTGGCTGTAGGGGACGCGCTCGGTGAGCCAGCTCTGCGACCGGGCCAGGATCTCGGCGCGGGTCGTCTTGAGGTGGTTCTGCTTGGTCTCGCACATCAGCATGGCGTTGAAGTCGCCCTGGGCGATGGCGGGTGCGCCGGGTGCGAGCAGGGTGCCGCCCGCGACGGCGGTGGCCAGGAGGATTCCGCGCAGGGTCGAGCCGATGGTGTGGGACACGGTGGGTCCTTTCGGGGATCATCGGGCCAGGCGCGGGTGGCGCCTGGCGTCGAGACGGGTGTGGTGCGGGACGAGCCGGTGGGCGGTGCCGGTGCCCGGCGCCTGCTCGAAGACCCAGCAGGCGGTGCGGGTGGCGTCGGCCCACTCGTGGAACAGCGCGACGCGCGTGCCGGCGTCGACGAGGAGATCGCCTGCCAGCAGGTCGGCGCCGGGGACCCGCAGGCTGATCGCGGTGAGGCCGGCGAGGTCGAGCCCGCCGTGCCGGTCGGGCGGGATGCCGGGCAGTCCCCAGGCCATGGACACGTAGCCGGCGTCGTCGGCCCGGTAGATGCCGTGCTCGTTCTGGTGGAACCGGGTGCCGCTGAACGGCACGGGCTCCCGCAGCCAGCTCTCCGCACGGTGGACGATCTCGCCCCGGGTGATCTCGGGGGCCGCGTCCGGGTTCGGTGTCCGTGCGGTGGCCATCGTGGTCTCACCTCGCTTCCTGTCGTCGTTCTCGCTGACAAGAGGAAGCTTGGTGATCACGCCTGCAGATCGGCTCCAGGCCGTGCGCAGGTGCGCCTCACGGACCTACAGGTTTCCTTCAGCCGCGCTGTTCTGCCTGGCCCCGGACGGTGTCACGCCACTGCTGCGGTGTGGTGGCGGCGAGTTCGCGTTCCTCCCGTGCGCCGGTGCCGCGCAGGAGGTCCAGGGCGGCGGCCCAGTGCGCGTCCTGCCGGGCGGGGTCGGCGGCGGCCAGGTCGCGCAGGGTGCGGGCGCGCCAGACGCGCAGGTCCAGTTCGGTCCACAGGTCCAGTGCGGCGGTCAGGTGGTCGCGGGCGGTGTCGAGGTCACCCCGGGCGAGGTGCAGTTCGCCGAGGGTGCGGGTGACCAGGGCGACGCCGAACCGGTCGCGGCTGCGTTCGCACACCGCGAGGCAGTCGGTCAGGGTGGCGGCGAGGTCGGTCCTCTCGGCGGGACCGGTCGGCTCGGGCAGGCGCAGGCTCGCCTTCGCCCACGCCTGTCGGGCGTAGGTGGCGCCCAGTTCGTCGCCGATGGACCGGAGGGCGGTGGTGGCGCGGGCGCTCAGCTCGGCGGCCTGCCGGTACTCGCCGAGGGCGCGGTGGCACAGGCTCAGTCCGCGCACGGCGAGGGCTTCGCCGCGTGGGTCGTTCGCCGCGGCGTACCGCTGCGCGGCGTCGCGGAACCGGTCGGCGGCGTCGTTGAGGTCGCCGTGGTCGCGGTGCAGGGAGCCCAGGCCGTAGTCGGCGGCGGCCACGACGCTGTCGTCACCGAGGCGCGCGCCGAGTCCGGCGGCGGTGGTGAGGGTGTCGCGGGCGAGGGTGACGCGGCCGAGTTCCCGGTGCACGGTGCCGATGCCGACCAGGCACACGGCGCGGGCGGTGTCGTCTTCGAGGGCGTCGGCGTGATCGAGGGCTTGCTCGAAGTGGGTCAGCGCGGCCGTGAAGTCGTCCTTCTCGTAGTGCAGTTGGCCGAGGCCGGCGAGCACGACGGTCTCCGCGCGCCGGTCGTCGCCCTGGCGGGCCAGGGTGAGGGCGACCTCGTGGGTGCGCTGCCAGCCGTCGAACTCGTTGCGGATGGCGAAGGCGGAGGACAGCAGGGAGGACACCAGGAGGGTGGCCGCGCGGTCGACGCCGAGTTCGTGGGCGCGTTCGACGGCGCGGACCACGGCGCTGGTCTCGGCCCGGAGCCAGCCGAGGGGTTCCTCCTCGACCTCGGCGATCAGGTCGGGGTGGGTCTCGGCGCGGTCGGTCGGGACGATGCGCAGGCCCAGGGCCACCCGTGGCAGGCGGCGCGCTCCGGCCTCCACGAGGGCGACCCACGCGGTCAGGGAACGGGCGACGGCGGCGGCCACGGTGTCGGGTGTCTCGTGCTCGGCGGCCTGTTCGGCGCCGTAGAGCTGGACGAGGTCGTGGAAGCGGTAGCGGACGCGGCCGATCGCGTCGACGCCGGCGACGTCGAGGAGCCTCAGGTCCACGAGGTGTTCGACGATGTCCTCGGCCTCGGCGAGGTCGACCTCCAGCAGCGGCGCGGCGATCCACCAGCCGAAGTCGGGCAGGTCGAGCAGGCACAGCAGGTGGAACGCGCGGCGTCGCAGCTCGTCGAGTTCGGCGTAGTTGAGCGACAGGCAGGACCGGATGGCCAGGTCGCCGACGGTGAGCTCGTCGAGCCTGCGCCGTTCGTCGGCGAGCCGGGCGGCCAGGGACTTCAGCGGCCAGTGCGGTCGGGCCAGCAGTTTCGCCCCGGCGGCGCGGAGGGCGAGCGGGACGCCGGCGCAGAGGACGGCGATGCGTTCGGCGGCGTCCGGGGCGGCGGCGACCCGGTCCCGGCCGATGATCTTGCCGAGCATCTCGACCGCGGAGGTGCTGTCGAAGACCTCAAGCTCGACGGCGGAGGCGCCGCCGAGGCCCGCGAGCCGGGACCGGCTGGTCAGCAGGACGAGGCAGCCGGGGTCGCCGGGCAGCAGTGGGCGCACCTGCTGCTCGCTGCGGGCGTTGTCCAGCACGACGATCAGCCGCCGGCCGGCCAGGCGTTGCCGGTAGAGGGCGATGCGCTCGTCGAGGGTGGCGGGCAGTTCGGCGGCGGGCACGCCGAGCGCGGTGAGGAACCGTGCCAGGGCGGTGAGCGGGCTCAGCTCAGCGCCGAAACCGCGCAGGTCGGCGAAGAGCTGACCGTCGGGGTAGCGCTGGGCCAGGCGGTGCGCGGCGTGCACGGCCAGCGCCGACTTGCCGGTGCCGCCCGCACCGGACACCACGACGACCGGCGCGGTGGCGCGTTCGTCGGGCGGGGTGTTGCCCAGTGCCAGGACGGCGGCCAGCTCCTCGCCGCGTCCGGTGAAGTCGCCGATGTCGGGCGGGAGTGTGCGGGCCACGGGCCGTTCGGGGGCCTGCACGGCCGGGCGGGTCTGCGTGGGATGGGCCGGAGTGGGATGGGCCGGACTGGCCGGGGTCCGCACGGCGTGCGCCGCCGTGGCCGGAGTGGTGGCGGCCGGGTCGGCGGCGGTCGGGGTGGCTGCGGTGAGGGAGCCGTCGAGGATGGCGGTGTGCAGGTCACGCAGGTGTCTGCCGGGTTCGATGCCCAGCTCGTCGAGCAGGCGGCGGCGTCCGTCGCGGTAGACCTCCAGGGCGTCGGCCTGCCGCCCGGATTCGGCCAGGGCGCGCATGAGCAGGGCGCGGCTCTCCTCGCGCAACGGGTGTTCGCCGACCAGTCCGCGCAGTTCGTCGGCGGCGTCCTCGACCCGGCCGAGCGCCAGGCTCGACCGGGCCAACCCGTCGCGCGCGGCGAGTCGGCGTTCGTGCAGGTCGTCCGCCCAGGCGATGGCGAACCGGGTGTCCACACCGCCGAGCGCCTGGCCGCGCCACAGCGACAACGCCTGCCGGTAGCCCTCGTGGGCCTCCTGGAACGCGCCCGCGCGTTCGGCCTGCCGCGCCCGTTCGTGCTCCCGCTCGAAGACGTGGACGTCGCACTCCCCCGGTTCGACGTCGAGCTGGTAGCCGGGTGCGCGGGTGCGCACCGCGTCGGCCAGTCCCGCCGCCGAGAGCCCGCGCCGCAGCAGTGACACGTAGGTGTGCACGAGCGCGGTGGCGGAGGAGGGCGGCGAGTCGTCCCACAGCAGGTCCACGAGCCGTTCGGTGGCGACCACGTGCCGCGTCTGCCTCAGGAGGGCCACCAGCAGCGCCTTGGGTTTCGGGCCGCCGAGGCCCCCGTCCACGGCGCCCACGGTGACCGGTCCCAGCACACGGATTCGCACGAGTCCTCCCCCAAGATCCTCGTGTCGGATTATCGGGGGTTCTGCCGGCAGTTGCGAGGAAGTGGTGGGGCACAACCGAGGATCGGTCAGCTCGGGTTGGGCAGGGCGTCCGGCAGGAGGGCGTCGGCGAGGTGTCGCCAGTGGGGCATGGCGGTCTGCCCGGGTCGGGTGCCGATGACCTGGATGCCGACGTGGTCGGCGCCGGCGTCGAGGTGGCCGTGCAGCTTGGCGACGATCGTGTCGACATCGCCCCAGAACACCAGGTCGTCGACGAGCCGGTCGCTGCCGCGCCCGCCGGCGATGTCGGCTCCGGTGTAGCCGAGGCGGAGGAACTTGGCGACGTTGTACTTCGAGGTGAGGTAGGGGCGCAGGTGCTCGCGAGCGGTCTCGCGTGCCTTGTCCGGGTCGGTTTCGAACAGCACCGCGTGTTCCACGCCGAGGAACGGGCCGTCGCCCAGCACCTCCCGCGCCTGCGCCGTGTGCCGCACCGACACGTGGTAGGTGTGGGCGCCCAGGGAGCGGTCACGGGCCAGTTCCAGCATCTTCGGCCCGTACGCCGCCAGCAGCCGACGCATCGGTGACCGCGGCAGCGGGTTGGGGCTGGTCGTCGCGTCCATGGCGTCGAGGTAGTCGCTCATCGCCCGCAGTGGCTTCACCCCCGGGCGGACGTCCCCGAAACCGAGACCGAGCAGGTGGCGATCCGGGTACGCGTCGGCCAGGAGCAACGCCGCTCCCCGGGCCCACTGCGGCTCGCGGAACCAGATCTTGGCGATGCCGTTGACGACGATGAGGCGCCGGGTGCAGGACAGCAGGAACCCGGCGTGGGTCATCGCCTCGCGTCCGAGGAGTTCCGGGACCCAGATCGCCCGCCAGCCCAGCTCTTCCAGTTCCTGGACGGACTCCCGCACCACACCCGCCGGCTGGTCCTCGAAGTCGAACGTCCAGACCCCGAAGCGCCCCGGGTCCATCCCGTCGATCGAACCCATGTCTCCCCCCTCGCACCGCCCGGACCCTCATACAGATCGAAGTATCGCAGATTATCGATACGAGCGGCGTGGGCCCTCCGGCAACGACGCCGGCACGCGGCCCGGTCCCGTGGCGTGAGCGGTGGGACCGGGCCGCGTGCCGGCGTCCTGTCAGGACGGCGAGAAGGCCACGCCGGTGGCCGCCCCGAACCACTGCGACAGGCGGGCGACCAGGCCCTGCTGGTCCTCACCGACCCACACCACGTGGCCGTCCGGCCGCACCAGCACCGCCGGCACGTCCAACTCCTCGCTGACATCGACGACGTGGTCCACCCGGTCCGCCCAACCCTCCACCGAGAGCCGCCCGGTCTGGTCGAGCAGCAGCCCCCGGCCGTCGTGCATCAGCCCGTAGAGCCGGCCCCGCTTCAGCCCCACGTCCCGCAGTCGCCGGCCGAGCAGTTCGTGCCCCTCACCCGAACCTGCACCTGCACCTGCACCTGCACCGACGTCGTAGCGGATCCCGGTCGCGATGATCTTCTCGACCAGGTGGCGGTTCACCTCGTCGAAGTCCATCAGCTCCGTCAGCAGCCGGCGCACCGCCCGGGAACCCGCGTCCGGGGACATCAGCTGCATCTGGGCACGGGTGTTGTCCAGCACGTCGGCGGCCACCGGGTGCCGTTCGGCGTGGTAGCTGTCCAGCAGTCCCTCCGGCGCCCAGCCGTTGACCTCGGCGGCCAGTTTCCAGCCCAGGTTGAACGCGTCCTGGACGCCGAGGTTGAGCCCCTGCCCGCCGGTCGGCGGGTGGATGTGCGCCGCGTCGCCGGCCAGCAGCACCCGGCCGGTCCGGTAGCGCTCGGCGAGCCGGGTGGCGTCGCCGAAGCGGGACAGCCAGCGCGGCGAGTGCACGCCGAAGTCGGTGCCGGCGGTCGCGCGCAGCTGCCGCTTCACCTCTTCCAGGGTCGGCGGGACGGTGCGGTCCTCGGCGACCCCGTCGGCGGGCACGACGATCCGGTACACCCCGTCCCCGAGGGGCGTGGCGCCGAACCGGAGCTGGGTCTTGCGGACCTCGGTCATCACGGCGGTCAGCGTCTCCGGCGGCACGTCCACCTCCATCTCGCCCAGCAGCGTCTCGACCCGGCTGGGTTCACCGGGGAAGCCGACGCCGAGCAGCTTGCGCACCGTGCTGCGTCCGCCGTCGCACCCGACGAGGTAGCGGGCGCGCAGCCGCGTGCCGTCGGCGAGTTCGGTGGTCACCCCGTCGTCGTCCTGGCTCAGCCCGACCAGCTCGCAGCCGCGCCGGATCTCGACGCCGCGTTCGAGGGCGTGCTCGGTCAGCAGGCGGTCGGTGATGGTCTGCGGGATGCCGAGGACGTACGGGTGCGCGGTGTCCAGCCGGTCCGGTGACGGCTTGGCGATGCCGGCGAAGAAACCGCCGACCGGGTACTGCGTGCCGTGCGCGAGGAACCGGTCCAACAGCCCGCGCTGGTCCATCACCTCGATGCTACGCACGTGCAGGCCGAGCGAGCGGACGACCTGGGTCGGCTCCGTCTCCTTCTCCAGCACGACCACGTGCACGCCCCGCAGACGCAACTCGGCGGCCAGCATCACACCGGTCGGCCCGGCGCCGGCCACGATCACGTCGATCACGACGATCCCCCGTTCGGAACGAAGTCGTATCTCGACTCCGAGCGGAGACTGTGCAGCACAACCCGGGTCTTGCGGCAAGACCCCCGGTGCGCTATAAGTTAGGAGTGGCAAGGAGTGCGTGACTCCTTGCCTTTTGTGCTCTTCCGGCCCGTTCGCGCTACAGCGTGCGTCCGAGAACGTCGACGAGTCGGGCGATGTGCTGCTCGTCGCGCCGGTAGTGGGTCCACTTGCCCACGCGCGTCGCGCGCACCAGCCCGGCACGGTGCAGCGACGCCATGTAGGCGGACACGGTCGACTGCGCGAGGCCGGTCTTCGCCTGGATGTGGCTCACGCACACGCCGACCTGCTCCGCGGTGTCCGGGTCGACCGGGAAGTGGCGCTCGGGGTCGCGCAGCCAGTGGAGCACCTGGAGCCGGACCGGGTTGGCCAACGCCTTGAACGCCTCCAGCAGCTGCTCGGAGGCGTCCGGTGGGAGGTCCGCGGGTGTCGTCATGGCGATCCCGCCGAGTATACGAGCCCGTGACGACGTATCGAGGTACTTCGATCCGGGCGTGGTGGGGTGCGGGACATCGTGGTTAAAGCGATCACCGAATGGCAATCTTCGCCCTACGTCCCACGTCCCGACCCACGAGCAGGCGGTGGCCGCATGATCGTTCCCCTGGATCTGACCGACGACGCGACGGCGGAGGCCGTGCACCGGATCGCGTTGCAGTCCTACGCGGTGGAGGCCGACCTCATCGGCAGCACGGCCATCCCGGGGCTGCACGAGTCCCTGGACGACATCAGACGGTTGCCGTTGCGGTGGCTGGGCGGGTACGTGGACGGCGAGCTGGTGGCGTTCGTCGGTTACGCGAAGGTCGACGGCGTGCTGGACATCGACCGGTTGTGCGTGGCGCCCAGCCACTTCCGGTTGGGGTTCGCGCGGCGGTTGGTGGAGCAGGTGCTGGCCGAGGGCGGTCCGGCGATCGTGTCGACGGGTGCGGCGAACGCGCCCGCCATCGCGTTGTACGAGAGCCTGGGGTTCCGGTTGGTCGACACGGTGGTGGTCGGCGGCGGGCTGCGGATCGCCCAGTTCGGGCATCCGGGTTCGATCTAGGCGCACCTCGATCGAGGCGTGCCCCCATTCAGGACGCGTCCTGTCCGGGATCGCTTCTAGCGTGGGTCCGGTGACCGAGATCCGGATTCCCCGCGGCAGCCGCGGTGACCACGTCGACCGTCCGGTCCCGGTGGAGCGGGTGATCGGCCGGCGGTTGCGCCGGCATTCGCTGCTGGAGCCGTTGGACGACCCCGTGGCGGTGGTGCGGGCGATGTGCGGCGCGCACGCCCAGGTGATGTCGGCGGCGGAGTGGTCGATCGGGTTGCGCACCAACCTGACCCGGCAGCAGGTCCGGGACGCGGTGTGGGTGGACCGGACGTTGGTGAAGACGCGGGGGCCACGCGGCACGGTGCACGTGCTGCCGACGGCGGACCTGCCGATGTGGACGGGAGCGTTGGCGGGGTTGCCGCAGCGGTCGGTGCTGCTCACCCGGGAGCAGACCGCCGAGGTGGTGGCGGCGGTCGCGGACGCGTTGCGGGATGCCGAGCTGACCGGTGACGAGTTGACCGAGGCGGTGGTCGAGCGCACCGGGCCGTGGGCGGGCGAGCGGGTGATGGAGGCGTTCGGCGGCACGCCGTGGCCGCGGTGGGTGGAGGCGATGGGCGCGGCGTCGAACCTGGGCGCGATGTGCTTCGCGCCGAACAAGGGCCGCAAGGCCGCCTACACCAGTCCGCAGCGGTGGCTGCCCGGTTTCACGCCGGCCGAGGACGGCGCGGTGCAGCTGGTGCGCTCCTACCTGCGCTCGTACGGGCCGGCGACGCGGACGCACGTCGCGAAGTGGCTCGCCGCGCCGAAGCGGTGGGTGAACGAGCTGTTCGAGCGGGCGGACCTGGAGCAGGTCGACGGCGGGTGGGTGGTGCGCGGCGACGTGTCGTTCCCCGACCAGCCGCCGGGCGGGGTGCGGCTGCTGCCCTACTTCGACGCGTACGTGGTGGGCAGCCACCCGCGTGAGGTGCTGTTCCCCGGTCGGGCGTTCGAGCGGGCGCTGTCGGCCGGGCAGGCGGGCAACTTCCCGGTGCTGCTGGTGGACGGCGTGGTCGCGGGCGTGTGGCACCAGGAGCGGTCGGGCCGGCGGATCGTGGTCACGGTGGAGCCGTTCGGGACGCTGTCCCGGGCGCGGCTGGCCGAGCTGGACCGGCAGGTGGAGCGGATCGGGGAGTTCCTGGAGGGGCGGCCGGAGCTGACCATCGGCACGGTGACGGTCGGCGGGCACGCGTGAGCTGCCGCACGGCCACACGATCGTTGGCATAGCCAACAAGTGGGTAGACTTCGGCCGCATGGAGACCACGGGTGCGCCCCAGCGGCTGCGCGGCGCGTCGAGTTGGCTGCTGGGCCAGGCAACGACCCACGCGCACCGGCTCGTGTCGCACGCCCTGGGCGCGGTCGGGGCGCGGCGCTACCACTACTCGCTGATGGCGGCCCTGGACGAGTTCGGGCAGGCCAGCCAGGCGGACCTCGGCCGGCGGTGCGGGCTGGACCGCAGCGACGTGGTGGCCACGGTGAACGAACTGGCGGACGGCGGGTTCGTCGAGCGGCGGCCGGATCCGGTGGACAAGCGGCGCAACATCGTGACGATCACCCCGTCGGGGCTGGCGCACCTGCGCGACCTGGACCGGCTGTTGGGGCAGGCCCAGGACTCGCTGCTGGCGCCGCTGTCGCCGGCCGAGCGGGAGGAGTTGGTGCGGATGCTCAACCTGGTGTTGGAGCACCACGGATGATGCGCGCGGTCGTGCTGAGCGGGCCCGGTCCGGTGGAGAACCTGGACGTGGCGGAACGGCCGGCGCCCGAGCCGCCGCCGAGGCTGGTGGGTCGGGCGGGACTTCTACCCATCGGCCACCTGCCCGAGGGCGTGCGGCTCGCGCGTGCGGCGGCGAGGGCGAGGACGCTGCCACTCGGTGGGCACACTCGTCGTGGTCGTCTGGGAATTGTCGTCCCGATTTTTCCGGTGACGTGTCGATCCGGTCGGGTGCCGTTCGTGTAGGGGGCAGGAAACCCGACCTGAGGAGGACGAGATGTCCCAGTACCTGATCAGCGTGATCGAGCCGACCGGCTTCGACATCCCCGAGCCGGAGGAGATGCAGCGGATCATGGCCGACGTCGAGGTCGTCGACGCGGACATGCGCAAGGCCGGCGTGTGGGTGTTCTCGGGCGGCCTGCACGCCCCGGAGACCGCGACGACGCTGCGTCCTGGCGAGAACGGCGAGTTGATCGCCATCGACGGGCCGTTCACCGAGAGCAAGGAGCACATCGGCGGTTTCGCCATCATCGACGTGCCGGATCTGGACGCGGCGCTGGAGTGGGGCCGCCGGATGGGCGTGGCGTGCACGCTGCCGGTCGAGGTGCGTCCGCTCCAGGACTTCCCCGAGTGACGTGACGGGTGACGTGGCGGCCGGCGTGACGTCGGTCGAGGGGGTCTTCCGGGCCGAGTACGGCCGGTCGGTGGCCGTCCTGGTCCGCGTCTTCGGCGACATCGACATCGCCGAGGAAGCGGTCCAGGACGCGTTCGCCGAGGCCGTGCGGCGCTGGCCGGAGACCGGTGTGCCGCCGAGCCCGGCGGGTTGGATCATCACCACGGCCCGCAACCGGGCGATCGACCGCCTGCGCCGGGAGTCGGCGCGCGACGACAAGCACGCCCGCGCGGCGTTGCTGCACGGGCGTGACGAGCACGTCGGCGGGGTGGACCCCGCAGAGGCGGACGCGGTGGGTGACGAGCGGCTGCGGCTGATCTTCACGTGCTGCCACCCCGCGTTGAACCAGGCGGCCCGGGTGGCGTTGACGTTGCGGCTGCTCGGCGGGCTGTCCACGGCGGAGATCGCGCGGGCGTTCCTGGTGCCGGAGGCGACGATGGCGCAGCGGCTGGTGCGGGCGAAGGCGAAGATCCGGGACGCGCGCATCCCCTACCGGGTGCCGGGCGACGCGGAGCTGCCCGACCGGCTGCGCGGTGTGCTCGCGGTGGTGTACCTGGTGTTCAACGAGGGCTATTCGGCGAGTTCGGGTGACCGGTTGGTGCGCGAGGACCTGTGCGCGGAGGCGGTGCGGCTCGGGCGGGTGCTGGCGGAGCTGATGCCGGACGAGCCGGAGGTCCTGGGGCTGCTGGCGTTGATGTTGCTGCTGCACGCCCGCGGCCCGGCGCGCACCGGTCCGGACGGCGGCCTGGTGCGGTTGGCCGACCAGGACCGCTCGGTGTGGGACCGGGGGATGGTCGCGGAAGGACGGACGTTGGTGCGGCGGTGCCTGCGCCGCGACCGGCCGGGCCCGTACCAAGTGCAGGCGGCGATCAACGCCGTGCACAGCGACCCGCCGCCCACGGACTGGGCGCAGGTCGTGGAGCTGTACGACCACCTGGCGGCGTTGACGCCGACCCCGGTGGTGGCGTTGAACCGGGCTGTCGCGGTGGCCGAGGTGGACGGGCCGGAGGCGGCGTTGGCGCTGGTGGACGAGTTGGCCCCGTTGGACCGCTACCACCTGTTCCACGCCGTCCGCGCCGACCTGCTGCGCCGCGCGGGGCGGACGGAGGAGGCGGCGGACGCCTACCGGCGGGCGCTGGACCTGGCCGGGAACGACGCCGAACGCGACCTGCTGCGACGTGGGCTCGACGCCGTCACCGGCCAGTCGAGCTAGCCGGAGCAGTCGGCCTCTGCCGCCACACCGACGCGGCGTCGATGGTTCCCCGGTCGCCCGCGAGGACGGCCCCGCGCACGCCTTCGAGGCCTTCGCAGAGGGACACGGAGACGGTGTCGAACGCGTCGGCGATCCGCTGTTCGAGCTCCGTGGTCGGGCCGTCCAGGAGGGTGCCCGGCCGGACCCCGGTCGGGCATGCGGCGCAGCACCGCGTGCGGGTCGCGGCGGAGCCGGTAGTGCTGGACCAGGGAACGGCGGGTTTCGGAGACCGTGGCCGGAGTCGGGTGTCGTCGCCGAACGGTGTGCAACGGGTTCCACCAGTCATGTGACGGATTCACGGCGTGGCCGCCGCGCTTAGCGTCGCGGTATGGATCTGACCCGTGCCGATGCCGGACTCGTGCTCGTCAGCGACGGCCGCGTGCCGTTCGAACCCCGCCCCGGCGGTCTGCTGGACGTGCGGTGGCTGGAGCCGCTGGAGGGAGGTGGCGCGGTCACGTACTCCCAGTGGTCCTGCCCTCCCGAGGTGGGTGGCGGCGTGGTCTACCGCCGTTACCGGTCCGTCGGCCTGGCCTCACCGGACCGGCCGGTGGGGTGCGTGGTGCTGGTGTCGGTGGAGTTCGACCGGCCCGGTCTCGCCGAGGAGTGGGTCGACCTGGTGCTCTCGGCGTTGGCGGCCGAGGAGGAGCCCGACCGGGGCGGGATCTCCGGGCACTTCCACGTGAGCGCGGACGGGACGCGGGTGCTGAACTACGCGGAGTGGACGTCGGCGCAGGCGCACCGGGACGCGTTGTCGCGCGGCGACGGCGCGGTCGGGGTGTCGGACCTGTGGCGACGTGTGCGGTCGTTCACCGGTCTCAAGGTGAGCGACGTTCGGCGTTACGGGGTCGTCGCGGGGTGACCGGCCGTCGATACTGGCCGCATGGGTAAGACCTACGAACGGATCGACGGGCGTCTGCGCGAGTTCATCGAGGCGCAGCCGGTGTTCTTCACGGCCACCGCGCCGCTGGCGGCGGACGGGCACGTGAACCTGTCGCCGAAGGGCCGCAAAGGCACCTGGCGGGTGCTGGACGAGCGGCGGGTGGCATACCTGGACTTCGGCGGCAGCCACGCGGAAACCATCGCCCACCTGCGGGAGAACGGCCGGATCACGCTCATGTGGTGCGCGTTCGACGGTCCGCCGAACATCGTCCGGGTGCACGGGACGGGTGAGGCGGTGTTCCGGGACGACCCGAGGTTCGCCGAGCTGGCGGCCGGGTTCGGTGACGCGGACGGGCCGGCGTTGCGGGCGATCGTGGTGGTCACCGCGAAGCTGATCAGCGACACCTGCGGGTTCGCCGTGCCGTTCATGGACTACCGGGAGGAGCGGACACTGCACGAGGACTACTTCGCGCGCCGCTCCGACGAGCAGTTCTCGGCGTACTGCGACAGCAAGGACCACGTCGCGGTGAGCCTGGACGGTCTGCCGGCCCTCCCGCTGCCCCTGCCGCCCCGCTGAACCCGCTCCCCGCACCCGCCCGGTTGACCCGCCCGGTTGACCCGCCCGGTTGACCCGCGCTGTCGAGCCGCGCCGGCGCCCGGGCCGGGCTGGGACGTGCGGGAAAAGCCGTCGGCGGAGCGGTGCCGTGTGACATGGTCTGCGCCGTGACGGACCATCTGTTCTTCTGGGGTGCCGAGGCGCGGACCGGCGCGCCGGTCGGCAAGCAGTGCCTGAGCCAGTGGTGGGAGTCGCCGTTCACGGAGGACGGGCGCACCTACCGGACGGCCGAGCACTACATGATGTGCGGCAAGGCGCTGATGTTCGGCGACGAGCACACCGCCGCCCGGGTCCTCGCGGCGCGCACGCCACGTGAGGCGAAGTCCCTGGGCCGCCAGGTCCGCGGGTTCGACGACGACACCTGGGTGGCCGGGCGCGTGGACGTCGTCGTGCGCGGCAACCTGGCGAAGTTCGGCGCGCACGACGACCTGCGCGAGTACCTGCTGGGCACCGGGGACCGGGTGCTGGTCGAGGCGAGCCCGATGGACCGGATCTGGGGCATCGGCTTGACCGAGGACGACGTGCGCGCGGCCGATCCGGCCACGTGGCGCGGTCTGAACCTGCTGGGCGAGGCTCTGATGGAGGTGCGCGACCGGCTCCGCGAGAGGTGAGCGTCACCCGGCCGTGCGTGCCGCCCGGGGTGGCACCGGGCGTGCCGCGCCGGTTGGGGCCAATCGCGGACCGTTCGGCGTATTTCGATCTACGCTATCGGAGCGGCGAGTGGCGCCGATCACCTCGGGAAGGGGGCGGTCGTGCTGGTCGAGGCTCAGCGGAACCGCGGTCCCCTGCGGCGGGTGACCGGCCTGGCCCGCAGCACGCCGGGTCGGCTGAGCCTGCTCGCCCTGCTGCTGATCGTGGTGAGCCTGCTGGTCGGGGCGTTGACCGCGCTGTCGGTGCGGCACCGGTCGGCCGCGTTGGAGGCGTTGGCCGACCGCAGCGAGCCGCTGGCGTTCGCCGCCCAGGAGGTCTACCGGGCGATGGCGGACGCCGACGCCACGGCGGCGAGCGCGTTCCTGTCCGGTGGGGTGGAGTCGACGGCGCTGCGACGGCGGTACGAGGCCGACGTGGCGAAGGCCGCCGCCGCGTTGTCCGCCGCGACCGGCGCGATCACCCGCTCCCCCGAGCTGACCGAGGCGCTGTCCACGCTGTCCGACCGGCTGCCGGTGTACACGGGCCTGGTCGAGACGGCCCGCGCCCACAACCGGCAGGGCAACCCCGTGGGCGCGGCCTACCTGCGTGAGGCGTCCACGGTGATGCGGACGCAGATGCTGCCCGCCGCGCGCGAGCTGTACGAGGTGGAGACGCGCAACGTGGTGCGCGACCTGGAGGACGCCGGGTCGCTGCCGTGGCTGGAGTTCCTGCTCGGCGCGCTGGTGCTGGTGGTGCTGGTGGTGGTCCAGCGGTACCTGACGCGCCGGACGAACCGGGTGCTCAACCCCGGTCTGGTGGTGGCGACGGCGTTGACCGCGATCTCGCTGCTGTGGGCGCTGACGGCGAGCCTGCTGGTGGTCCACGAAGCGTCGGAGAGCAAGAACGAGGCCACGCTGGTGGACCTGCTGGCGCGGGCGCGGATCGCGACGCTCACCGCGCGGGGCGACGAGACGTTGACGCTGGTCGCGCGCGGCAGCGGCGACGAGTACGAGAACGACTACCTGGACTCCGACCGGAACCTGGCCGACCTGCTGGCGCGGGCTCGGGCGTTGGAGGGGACGCCGACCCTGTCGGAGGCCGCCGCCCACCACGCGCAGTGGCAGGAGGCGCACCGCCGGATCCGGGCGGCCGACGACGCGGGCGACTTCACCGAGGCGGTGGCCTTGGCGCTGGGGCCGCGAGGTGCGGGAGCGGGCACGTCGTTCGACGAGTTGGACGCGGATCTGGTGGAGGCCATCGGCGCGGCGCGGGCGGAGCTGACGGAGGCCATCGGGCGGGCGCGGGCGGCGTTGGGCGGCACCGTGCCGCTGGTGGTGGTGCTGGCGTTGCTGACGGCGGCGGCCTCGTCGTTCGGGTTGTGGCAGCGGCTCAAGGAGTACTGGTGAAGGCCGCGGTGACGGCGTTGCTCGCCGTGGTGCTCGCGGCGTGCGCGCCGGTGCCCAGCAACGCGCCGCCGATCGGTGGCGGTTCGGCGGTGCTGCCGCGGCCGGCGGACGTGGTGGAGCTGACCGCGCCGCCCAGCTCGCCGGCGGTGCCGCCCGCGTCGTGCGACCCGACGGCGAGCCTGCGTCCGACGGGTCCGCTGCCCGAGCCGGGGCGGATGCCGGCCGGGTCGACCATGGCGCGGATCCAGCAGCGGGGGCGGCTGATCGCGGGCGTGGACCAGAACACCTATCAGATGGGGTTCCGCAACCCGTTCTCCGGCAGGTTGGAGGGCTTCGACGTCGACATGGCGCGTGAGGTCGCGCGGGCGGTGTTCGGCGACCCGGACGCGATCCAGTACAGGGTGCTGAACTCCGAGCAGCGCATCCCGGCGCTGGAGGACCGGGAGGTCGACATCGTGGTGCGGACCATGACGGTGACCTGCGAACGGTGGCAGCGGGTGAACTTCTCCACCGTCTACTACCACGCCGGGCAGCGGGTGCTGGTGCCGTCGAACTCGGACGTGACGGGCATCGAGTCGCTGGGCGGGAAGCGGGTGTGCGCGACGAAGGGGTCCAGTTCGCTGGTCAACGTGGCCGCCGCGCCGTCCGGGCCCATAGCGGTGTCGGTGCCGAACTGGACGGACTGCCTGGTGCTGCTCCAGCAGGGGCAGGTCGACGCGATCTCCACCGACGACACGATCCTGGCCGGGTTCGCCGCGCAGGACCCGTACACGAAGGTCGTGGGGCCGAAGTTCACCGACGAGCCGTACGGGATGGCTGTCCCGAAGGCGGACGAGGGCTTCGTGCGCTTCGTCAACGCGCTGCTGGAGCGGATGCGGGCGGACGGCACGTGGGCGCGGATCCACCAGCGGTGGCTCGGCCCTCCCCCGCCTCCTCCGGCCCCGGTGTACCGGGACTGACCGGGGCCGACATGGACGGACGCGACAGCGGGGCACTCGACGGGCTGCG
This sequence comes from Saccharothrix isguenensis, assembly GCF_052936305.1. NCBI lineage: Bacteria > Bacillati > Actinomycetota > Actinomycetes > Pseudonocardiales > Pseudonocardiaceae > Saccharothrix > Saccharothrix isguenensis. The sequence continues at coordinate 3,991,340 of NZ_CP193626.1, read as the reverse complement.
ACGACGTTCTCGGGATGTGGCGGAATCGGACATCCCCGGATCGGACGTCGCGGAATCGGAGACGCCAGCGCTGCACCCGCACGCGTGGAACGCGATGTTCGGCGCGCCGTGCGACCTGAACGGGGGCAAGATCGCGGTGCCGGCGAGGACGGAGGCCCCCGGATGAGCCCGATGAGGACGTGTCCACGAGCCGGGTGCGGCGGCGCGGTCGACGCCGACGGGTTCTGCGACGTCTGCCGTCGGGAGGCGCCGGTGCTCGCCCCCACCACTCCGACTCCGGCACCCGACGCCGCACTCCCGCGCGACACCGGTCCCACGTCCGCCCCCGGCTCCGCTCCCAGCGCCTGCCCCGACAGCGGCCCCGACAGCGGCCCCGACAGCGGCTCCGACAGCGGGCCGGCGACCAGTGTCTACGGCGGACCGCAGGCCGGTCGGGACGGCGGGACCGACAGCGGCCGCGCCACCATGCGGGACAGCGGCCCCGTTACCGGCGCGCACAGCGACCTTGCGACCGGACGGGACAGCGGTCCCGCGACCGGTCCCGCGACCGGTCCCGCGACCGGTCCCGCGAGCGGTCCGGGCACGGCGCCGTGGGCAGGTGGCGCGGGCGTGGGGGGTGTCGGTGGTTCCGGAGGCGCCAGGGGGTCGGCCGGCTCCGGCGGGTCGGGGGCGCGGACTCGACGGGCGTCGGGGGCGACACCTTCCTCGGCCCGCGGTCGGCTGGGCGCGGGGCTGGTGGAGGTTCCTCCGGTGCCGTACCGGGACCCGGCTACGGCCGTCCTGGCCAACCCGGAGGTCCCGGAGGCGAAGCGGTTCTGCTCCAGCTGCGGCAAGGCGGTCGGTCGGGGCAGGGACGGCAGGCCCGGTCAGGTGGAGGGGTTCTGCGGGCACTGCGGGCACCACTACTCGTTCACGCCGAAGCTCGCGCCCGGCGAGGTGCTGCACGACCAGTACGAGGTGCTCGGCTGCCTCGCGCACGGCGGGCTGGGCTGGATCTACCTGGCCCTCGACCACGCCGTCAGCGACCGGTGGGTGGTGTTGAAGGGCCTGCTGGACTCCGGTGACGCGGACGCGATGGCCGCGGCGATGGCGGAGCGGCGGTTCCTGGCCGAGGTGGAGCACCCTACTATCGTCAAGATCCACAACTTCGTGCGGCACGAGGACCGGGCCAGTGGCGAGCTCGTCGACTACATCGTGATGGAGTACGTCGGCGGCACGTCGGTCAAGGACATGATCGAGCAGGCGCGGGCGGACGGCACGGACACCGGGTCGCTGCCGCTGGCGCAGGCCATCGCCTACGCGCTGGAGGTGCTGCCCGCGCTGGGCTACCTGCACGGCGTGGGCCTGCTGTACTGCGACTTCAAGCCCGACAACGTGATCCAGACCGAGGAGCAGTTGAAGCTGATCGACCTCGGGGCGGTGCGGCGCATCGACGACCGGCACTCCCCCATCTACGGCACCATCGGCTACCAGGCGCCCGAGATCGGCCGGCTCGGGCCGTCGGTGGCGTCCGACCTGTACACGGTGGGTCGGGCGTTGGCGGTGATGAGCTTCGGGTTCGACTTCCGCGGCCGGCACAGGGAGTCGCTGCCCGGTCCGGACGAGCAGCCGCTGCTGCGCCGGCACGACTCGTTCCACCGGTTCCTGCGGCGGGCGACGAACCCCGATCCGGAGCGGCGGTTCGCCACGGCCGACGAGATGGCCGAGCAGCTCACGGGTGTGCTGCGGGAGGTGTTGGCGCAGCAGGACGACGTGCCCAGGCCGGGGGTGTCGCGGCAGTTCACGCCGGAGCGCCGGGCGTTCGGCACGGAGGGCGGGCCGGACCTGCGGGCGGCGGCGACGGGCCTGCCGGTGCCGCAGGTGGACACCTCCGACGCGGCGGCCGGGTTCCTGGCGACGGCGGCGACCACGGGTGACCCGGACCAGGTGGTGGCGGCGTTGCGGGCGGCGCCGGTGCAGACGGCCGAGGTGCGGTTGCAGGTGGTGCGGGCGTTGATCGAGGCCGGCCGGCAGGACGAGGCGGTCGCCGAGCTGTCGTCCGCGCCGCACCACGGCGACCCGCGCACGCCCGCGCCGGACGACTGGCGGCCCGGCTGGTACCGGGGTGTGGCGGCACTGGTGGACGGCCGCGCGGACGACGCGCGGGCCGCGTTCGAGCAGGTGTGCGACGTGCTGCCCGGTGAGGCGGCGCCGAAGCTGGCGGCGGCGGTGTGCGCGGAGGCGCAGGGCGACCGGGACGCGGCGGCCGGCTACTACGAGGTGGTGTGGCGGACCGACCACGCGTACGTGTCGGCGGCGTTCGGCCTGGCCAGGGCGTTGTCGGCGCAGGGCGACCGGGCGGCGGCGGTGGAGGTGCTGCACTCGGTGCCGGACACGTCGATCCACCACGTGGCGGCGCAGGTCGCCGCGGTGCGGACGCAGTTGGCCGGTGGGACGTTGTCGGATGTGATGGCGGCCGGTGCGCGGCTGTCGGGGTTGGAGTTGGACGTGGCGAGGCGGGCCGGGTTGACGGCGGAGTTGCTCCGCGTGGCGTTGGAGTCGTTGCCGGGCGACGGTGCGCCGCCGGCGGGGAAGGTGATGGGCTGCGAGTGGAGCGAGCCGGGTCTGAGGGCGGGTCTGGAACGCTGCTACCGGCAGTTGGCACGGTTGGCGGACACACCGGAGGAGCGCATCGCGCTCGTCGACCGCGCGAACGCGGTCCGGCCCAGGACGTTGGTGTAGTGATGGAGTCTTGTCCCGAGTGCGCGTCGCCGGTGACGTCGAAGGACCGCTTCTGCGAGGCGTGCGGGCGCAACCTGCGGGTGCAGCGGACGCCGGTGGGCGGTCCGGGCGCGCAGTGGCCGCCGATGTGCGCGTGCGGTGGCGAGGAGTTCGACGCGGACGGGTTCTGCGAGGCGTGCGGGCGGGCTCGGCCCTCGGCGCGGGACCGGGTGGAGTTCGTGCTGCCGGGTGTGGCGGGGGTGAGCGACCGGGGCAGGCGGCGTCGGCGCAACGAGGACTCGATGTCGTTCGGGCGGGTCCGCGGGCGTGGTGTGGCGGTGGTGGTGTGCGACGGGGTGGCGTCGTCGGAGCGGGCCGAGCGGGCGTCGCAGACGGCGGTGGACACGGCGGTGGACGTGCTGCTGACGGGGTTGCAGTCCGGCGCGGACGCCGAGAAGACCACCGGGGACGCGGTGGTGGCGGCGAACGACGCGGTGAGCCGGTTGGCGCGGCCGGAGGCGGCCGAGGTGGCGCCGTCGTGCACGTTCGTGTCGGCGGTGGTGACGGACGAGGTGGCGACGGTGGGCTGGGTCGGCGACAGCCGCGCCTACCTGGTGGCCGGTGCGGGTGCGGCGCGGTTGACCACGGACGACACGTGGGCGGCGCAGCTGGTCGCGGAGGGTGTGCTGACCGAGGAGGAGGCGCTGACCGACCGGCGGGCGCACGTGCTGTCGCGGTGGTTGGGCGCGGACTCGGGGGTCGAGGCGCCGCAGACGGTGACGTTCCGGGTGGAGACGCCGGGCCTGCTGGTGCTGTGCAGCGACGGGCTGTGGAACTACGTGCCGGAGCCGGAGGACCTGCTGGCGGTGCTGCCGCGCGGGCTGCCGCCGGTGGAGGTCGCGCGGGAGCTGGTGGACGTGGCGTTGAAGGCGGGCGGGCACGACAACATCACGGTGGTCGTCGTCCAGCTGCGGGGTGGGCACGGCGCCTGAGTGCGTGGTCGGGGTGGTCGGGACGAGTGCCCGCCGGTGGGCCGCGGTCGCGTGCGGCTACCGGTGCCCGACGCCGGCTGGACCGGGCACCCCGCCGTGGCCACCTCTCGGGACCGGCTTCCCCGCGCGCGGGCGGGCGACCACGGCGGGGTGACCGGAAGCCGGGAAGACTGCTGATTTCATCGTGGAACCTGGTTGTGGGTGGGGCGCGTGACGTCCGGTTCCCGGCGCTGGAAATCTCTGGAGGCGTGATGGCCGACGCGGTCGACCTCGTGTTGGCGCAGTGGTCCGCGCAACGCCCCGACGTCGACACCTCGCCGATGGCGGTGCCGGCCCGGGTGACGAGGCCGGCGCGGCTGCTGGAACGCGGGCAACCGTTTCGGCTACTGCGTGCGACGAAGCGCGGTCGACTACACCGAGACGGTCGAGGAGCATCCGGCCCCGGCGTCGAATCCGTCCGGAACTGCGCCGCGTTCCTCGCGAGGGGCACGAGCTCGTGCGGTTGACGCGCGGCGAGCGCACCCGAATGGGCGCCCAGCTCGAACCGCGACCGTGCGCACGGTCGGGCAGGCCCTCATCGGTGTCCGCCGTGCCGGTCGGCGGCAAAGCAGGGTTTCAGCACGTCGCTCGGCGCGCCGAGCGGTAGGCCCGGTGTGCGGTTGGCCCGGCACCCGAAGACCACTGTGGGACGGCGCCCGAAGGCCGCCGTCCCACAGCGGTCACGTCTTCGGTTCGGGTAGGCCGATCAGGAGATCTTGAAGGAGTTGGCGCGGTTGTCCATCGCCCCCAGGCCGCCGGCCGAGTCCAGCCATGCGCTGGCCGTGCCGGACAGGTTGTTCCCGTCGTACAGCCTGACGTCGCAGGAGTTGTAGGTCCGCACCGAGCTGACCTGGTTGGCCGAGGTGCCGAGGTTCGCCCCACCCTCGTTGTCGGTCGTCGACGTACTGCAACCGACCTGGTAGGCCGGGTTGAAGACCACCACCTGCGAGCCGCCGAAATTCGGTTCGAAATAGAGCCGGGCGACAACCAGGCCATCGCCCGGTGAGCCCGACTGACATCCGAAGGTATTGTCCCGGACCGCGCAGTACAAGATCGCGTTGACGCCCGGCTCGGCGGCCACATCCGACACCAGGACCGGCGTGGCGCTACTTACTGCCTCGATCTGGATTCCCGTTGTCCCGGCGGTAGGTACCGCAGCCCCCACCGGACTGGCCGTGACCACCAGTGCCGCCACGCTGGCCGCCGCAGCGACCAGGCCGACCGCGCCGCGTTTCCAGGAAACAATCACGGCGCTTTCCTCCCTCGAATGGAATCCGGGTGCGGATCCGCCGCAATTGAAGCACATGGCTGTTCGGAAATGTATGCGTCCAAAAGTGGGGGAAGCCCCTGTGTCCCTGTCCGCAATCTTGCGCATCAAGAGGGCGCGAGACGGCCGGTTAGTTAGTCCTGAGGCGAGATTCGGGCGCGCAGGTATACCCGAATTGGCTAACGGCCTTTGATTCCAAGGGTTGCCGACTCGTCCGGTGGCCGTGACCATGGAAGCGGTGGCTGTGCAGGGTCGGCGATCACCGACCGGATCGACCGGATGGTGGCCAAGGACCTGGTGGAGGGGGTCGCGGACGCGGACGACCGGCGGGTGGTGTGAATCAGGCTCACCGACCGGGGCCGGCGGCTCGTGGACGGGATGCCGGCCGAGCACGTGGAGCTGCTGGAGAAGTGCGAGTAGCCCCGCTCCGGGTTGATCCCCGCGTACGTCGCCTCGGCGGCGCGGCCGCGGATCGCGAACTCGGTCATCCGGCCGACCGCTACGCCCCCACCCGGCCCGCTCCACCGGATTCGGGGACGTCAGCGGGGCACGGCGTCGAGGGCCTTGAAGATCCGCTTGTCGGAGACGCTGTAGCGGGTGCCGATGGTCTGGGCGAAGTAGCTCAGCCGCAGTTCCTCGATCATCCACCGCACCTCGTCCAGCTCCTCGTGCGGTTCGTCGGCGGGCAGGGCGGCGCGCAGCTCCCGGTACTCGCCGTGCACGGCGTGGACGCGGTCCATCCACTCCTGGTCGCGCCGCACGTTCTCGGGCAGCTTCTCCAGCCTGCGAGAGATGCCCTGCAGGTAGCGGTGCACGTCGGTGAGCCGCTCGGCGCCCGCCTCCGTGACGAAACCCTTGTGCACCAGCCCGGCGAGCTGGGCCCGGACGTCGGCGAGCGATTCCTCGAACACCGGGCCGCGGACCCCGTTGAGGCGCAGTTCGACGTCCTGCGCGGCCTCCAGCACCTTGCGGACCTTGTGCACCACGTCGAACGTGGTCTCGCCCAGGCCCCTCCGCACGGTGTCGGTGAGCTTCGCGAACGCCGACTCGTCCCACACCGGTCCGCCGGCGTCGCGCAGGAGCTTGTCGACGGCGGCGGCGATGCAGTCGGCGAGCAGCGGCGCGACGCCGCCGTGCGGGTTGCGGGTCAGGGCGAGCTTCTCGGCGTTGTTCAGGCCGCGTTGCAGGGTCTTGACCGGTGACGGCACGTTGAGCAGCAGCAGTCGGCGGGTGCCGCGCCACATGGCCTGCCGTTGGCGTCCGGGCGTGTCGAGGATGTCCACCGCGACCGTGTTGCCCTTGTCGACGAGGGCCGGGTAGGCGGTGACGACGATGCCGGACTGGCGTTGCTGCACGGTGCGCGGCAGGTCGCCGATGGTCCACGTGGTGAGGCCGGTGCGGGCGAGGTCGCTCGCGGCGGCGGCCAGGGATTCCCGCAGCCGCCCCTGGAGCTTCGCCTTCAACGCGGCGAGGTCCTTGCCGCGGGCGAGTTCACGGTCGTCCTCGCCGAGGACCCGGAACGTGAGCTTGAGGTGTTCGGGGACCTGGTCGAGCTGCCACTCGTCGCGGGGCACGACGACGCCGGTCAGCCGGCGCAGCTCGCGTTCCAGGGCGGGCAGCAGGGGTTCGTCGGGGTCGATGCCGGTGAGGGCGGCGGCGGCGACGTCGGGCACGGGCACGAAGTTGCGGCGGACCGGTTTGGGCAGCGACCGGATGAGGGCGACGACGAGTTCCGTGCGCAGTCCGGGGACCTGCCAGGACAGCGAGTCGTCGGGCAGGGCGGTGAGCGCCGGCAGCGGCAGGTCGACGGTGACGCCGTCGACGGCCGTGCCGGGTTCGAACCGGTAGGTCAGCGGCAGGGTCAGGTCGCCGCGGCGCAGTTCGTCGGGGTAGGCGTCGGGGGTGACGGCGGCACGGTCGTTGACCAGCATCGCCTTGTCGAACGTCAGCAGGTCGGGCTGGGTGTGGCGGGTCTTCTTCCACCACGTGTCGAAGTGCCGGACGGACACGACGTCGGCGGGCACGCGCTGGTCGTAGAACTCGTAGACGGTCTCCTCGTCCACCACGATGTCGCGGCGGCGGGCCCGGTTCTCCAGCTCCTCGACCTCGGCGAGCAGTTCCCGGTTGCGGTGGAAGAACTTGTGGTGGGTGGTCCACTCCCCCTGCACCAGGGCGTGCCGGATGAACAGCTCGCGGGACAGCTCGGGGTCGATGCTCCCGTAGTTCACCTTGCGGGCGGCCACGATCGGCACCCCGTACAGGGTGACCTTCTCCATGGCGACCACGGAGCCGCGCTTGGCTTCCCAGTGGGGTTCGCTGTAGGTGCGCTTGACGAGGTGCCCGGCGAGCTTCTCCGCCCACTCGGGTTCGATCCTGGCGACGGTGCGGCCCCACAGCCGCGAGGTCTCCACGAGTTCGGCGGCCATCACCCACTGCGGTGGTTTGCGGAACAGCGCGGAGCCGGGGAAGATCGCGAACTTCGCGTTGCGGGCGCCCAGGTACTCGGCCGAGGCGCGCTTGCCCGGATCCCGCTTCGGCACGTCCTTCACACCGATGTGGGACAGCAGCCCGGACAGCAGCGAGACGTGCACGTTGCGCGGGTCGGCGGGCTCCTCGTTGACGTGCACCCCGAGGGTCTTCGCGACCTGTCGCAGCTGCTGGTAGATGTCCTGCCACTCGCGCACGCGCAGGTAGTTCAGGAACTCGTTGCGGCACAGCCGGCGGAACTGGTTGGACGACAGGGCCTTCTGCTGCTCCCGCACGTACTGCCACAGGTTGAGGAACGCGGTGAAGTCCGAGTCGGGGTCCTTGAACCGGCCGTGGAACTCGTCGGCGGCCTGCTGCTTGTCCGACGGCCGTTCGCGCGGGTCCTGGATGGACAGCGCGGCGGCGATGACCATGACCTCGCGGACGCAGCCGTTGCGGTCGGCCTCGATGACCATGCGCGCCAGGCGCGGGTCGACGGGCAGCTGGGCGAGCTTGCGGCCCAGCGGGGTCAGCTGCTTCTCGGCGGGCAGCAGCGCGCCCAGCTCCTGGAGCAGCTGCACGCCGTCGTTGATGTTGCGGGCCTCGGGCGGGTCGATGAACGGGAACGCGGCGATGTCGCCGAGCCCGATCGACGTCATCTGCAGGATGACCGAGGCGAGGTTGGTGCGCAGGATCTCCGGGTCGGTGAACTCGGGCCGCGCGTCGAAGTCGTCCTCGCTGTACAGGCGGACGCAGATGCCCTCCGACACCCGGCCGCAACGGCCCTTGCGCTGGTTGGCCGACGCCTGGGAGACGGGTTCGATGGGCAGCCGCTGCACCTTGAGGCGGTGGCTGTAGCGGGAGATGCGGGCGGTGCCCGGGTCGACCACGTACTTGATGCCCGGCACGGTCAGCGACGTCTCGGCGACGTTGGTGGCGAGCACGACGCGGCGGGCGGTGTGCGGCTGGAACACGCGGTGCTGCTCGCCGAACGACAACCGCGCGTACAGCGGCAGGATCTCGGTGTTGCGCAGCTCCAGCGCGGCCAGGGCGTCGGCGGTGTCGCGGATCTCGCGTTCGCCCGACAGGAACACCAGCACGTCGCCGGGTCCTTCGGCCTGCAGTTCACGCACGGCGTCGCAGACGGCCTGGGTCTGGTCGCGGTCCGGGTCGGCGTCCGGGTCGTCGGGGTCCACGATGGGCCGGTAGCGGACCTCGACGGGGTAGGTGCGGCCGGAGACCTCGATGATCGGGGCGTCGCCGAAGTGCCGGGAGAACCGCTGCGGGTCGATGGTCGCCGAGGTGATGACGACCTTCAGGTCGGGCCGCTTCGGCAGGAGCTGCTTGAGGTAGCCGAGCAGGAAGTCGACGTTGAGGCTGCGCTCGTGGGCCTCGTCGATGATGATCGTGTCGTAGCGGGACAGCAGCCGGTCGGTCTGCAGCTCGGCCAGCAGGATGCCGTCGGTCATCAGCTTGACCAGCGTGTCGTCGCCGGACTGGTCGGAGAACCGGACCTTGTAGCCGATGGCGCTGCCCAGTTCGGTGCCCAGTTCGTGCGCGACGCGTTCGGCGACGGTGCGGGCGGCGAGGCGGCGGGGCTGGGTGTGGCCGATCTGCCCGAGCACGCCGCGGCCGAGTTCGAGGCAGATCTTGGGCAGCTGGGTGGTCTTGCCGGAGCCGGTCTCGCCGGCCACGATCACGACCTGGTGGTCGCGGATGAGCGCGGCGATGTCGTCCTTGCGGGCGCTGACGGGCAGCTCGGCCGGATAGGTGATCTTCGGCACGCCCTCGCGGCGCAGCGCGACCCGCAGGCCGGCGGCCTCCACGTCGGCCTCGATCTCGGCGAGGACGGCCGCGCGGGCCTCGCCGTCGCGGACCTTGCGCGCGCCGTCGAGCCGGCGACTGAGCCTGCGCTGGTCCCGCGGCATCAGTCCGGACAGGCGTTCGCGCAGGTCAGCGTGAGACATCGGGTTCATTTGGGGTAGAGGATATCCGGGCGGGACGGGTGGGGCCGCCGATTATCCGGCGGGCAGGAGCGCGAGTTGACGGGACTGGGCGACGAGCTGCCCGGTGGCGTCCCACAGTTCGACGTCCTCCTCGTGGTGGCCGCCGACGAGGTAGCGGGTGGTGACGCGGGCGGCGAGCCACCCGGAAGCGGGACCGGAAGCGGGACCGGCCGCTGCGGGCCGGGCGCGCACGTGCACGGTGAGCTCGACGGTGGTGGAGTCGGTCTCGCCGAGTTCGAGGACGGCGGGCGCGGCGGAGTCCACCAGCGACGCGAGGCTCGCCGTGTCGGCGGGGCGGCCGTCGGCGAACCGGATCCAGAACTCGGTGTGCGGGGTGCCGGTCGGGCGGCCCTGCGCCCAGCCGTGCGGTTTGGGCGCGCGCAGGTCGACGCGGTCGGCGACGGTGATGTCGGACCGGAACGCGTCGCCGTGGACGTCGACGCACTCGTCGGGCGGCGGCAGGTCGGGGGCCTCCCCGAGCACCAGGGTGCGGCCCGTGGCGGCGCCCAGGTCGGCGTAGGACGCGACGACGCGGAGAACTTCACGGTCCCCGCAGCTCAGGCGCGCCTCGCCGGTGGACAGCCTGCGGCCTGTGCGCACCACCTCGGTGTCGACGCGGACGGGGCCGACGACACCGGGCCGCAGGTAGTGCGCGCTCACCACGAGCGGGTCGGGGTGCGGCAGCACCTCGCCGAGCGCCCGCAGGCAGAACGCGACGAGGTAGCCGCCGTTGGGACGCCCGCCCGGGCCGCTCCACCGGTCGGTGAGGTGGGCGGTGAACCGCCCGTCCCCCGCCGCCTCGACCCGCGTGTCGATGTCCCACTCATGCATGGGGATCACCCTAATGGGCGCTACCCGTCAGTAGCTCACGTGGTCGTGCGGAGATCCGCCACCACGGTCGCCAACTGCGCCATGAGCTGCCGGTGCAGCCGCGGACCGAAGCTGACCCGCGCCGCACCCAGCTCCGCCGCGGTCGGCGGACCCGCGTCGTGCCCGACGTTCACCGGCCGGCCACCGACCGCACGCACGAAACGCGCGACGTCGACGGCGGGCAGGCCGATGGGGAACACGCAGTCCACGCCCGCCTCGAAGTAGGCCAGCGCGCGCCGCACGCACTCGTCGAACGACATGTCGCCGTGGATGTGCACGTCGACCCGCGCGTTGATCACCAGATCCGGGTCCGCGGCGCGCACGGCGGCCAGGAAATCGACCTGCTCGGAGACCCCGACCATCGCCGTCGTGGCCGGATCCGAGTCCTCCAGGTTGCAGCCGACCGCACCCGCCTCCGCCAGCCGCTCCGCGATCCGCGCGGGCGGCAGGCCGTAGCCGCGTTCGACATCCGCCGTCACCGGCACGTCCACGGCGGAGACCACCCGGCGGACCGCCGCGAACGCCTCGTCGGCGGGCATCCCGTGCCCGTCGGGGTAGCCCAGCGCGGCGGACACCGCGGCGCTGGCCGTCGCCACCGCCGGGTGGCCCGCGTCGGCGACGACCCGCGCCGACGCGGCGTCCCACACGTTCGGCAGCACCAGCGGGTCACCCGGCACGTGCAGCGCCCGCAGCGTGCGCGCCGCGGTCGCCTCGACTCTGCTCACATCGACTCCCGTCGTGGCGTTGATCAACGCCACGACCCTACGGCGTGGAATCCACCGCCACCCCGAACTCCCCGTCCACCACGGAGGACGGCGTGGACGTGTGCTCGTGGGCGATCCGCCACGCGCCGTCGACCAGCCGCAGGCACACCGTGGACCGGAACCACAGGTCGAACGCCTCCGTGCCGCCCTGCGGGACGGCGGACATGCGGTTGAGGCTGTGGCAGAACGCGACCCCGCCGTCGACGGCGACCTCCAGCTCGCGCATCTCGTAGTCCAGGGCCGTGGCGAACGTCGCGAACCAGGCCCGCATCGCCTCCGGATCGGTCACCTCGGGCGCGGTGTGCTTGAGCGGAGGAACCATGGTGAACGCGACCGCGTCGGGCAGGTAGTCGGCGACGAGGCGGTCGGCGTCACCCGTGCGCATCGCGGCGGCCCGCTCCTCGATCAGGTCACGGACCCGGACGTGCTGGCTCATGAGGGTGTTCCTCCCCGGTGGGACACCCCCGTCGGGTGCCTTCCACTGGTGACGTAGAAGCTGGCTGGGCATTCTCGACATCCCCGGGCCGGAGTTTTTCGGAGGTTCTGGCGAAGTACCTCGTCCTGATCTACAGCAACCCCGAGCCCCGCGCAGCCCGGAACCGCGCGACCGACCCGGAGGTCGACCGCGTGGCCGACCACGGGACCGGCCCCCTGTCGCGGGAGCTTCCGCCGCAGCTCCTCAGCAGCGCGCTGGTGCGCCACCACGGCGGGTCGACGCGTGCGACGACGCCGTGCAGGAAGCCCCTGCTCGCTGCGGCCGGCCAGTGCCCCGTCGCCGGCCCCCCGGACAACCCGAAAGGGTGGCTCGTGACGCGGCGCGCCGGCGCACCGATGTGGCGCACCGAGATGTGGCGGGCCCACACGGCACCCCGCCGGCAGCAGACGGCGCTCGACCCGCACAGGGGTCGTGCGGTTGCGCCCCACAAGCCGCCGTTCGGCGGATGGCGAATTGGCACCGAGCCCGATGAGCTTGACCACGCGATGCGTCGGGGGACCCATCGAGGGGGAGTTGGCTTGTTCCGACCCGTGCCGGTGCCCGTGCTGCCACCCAGCACCGCACTGGCCGACCTGGCGACCGCGGGCGACCACCACGCGTGGCTCGCGGGCACCACCGGCGTGTTCACCAGCCGCCCCTCCGCACCCCTGGTGCTGAGCTGGACCGGCGAGACCTGGCGAGAGGAAACGCTACCCGCCACCCCCGCCGCCGCGAGCCTGTCCGGCGTGGCCGCCACCGCACCCGACGACGTGTGGGCCGTCGGCAACAGCGCCGGCCGCCCCCTCGTGCTGCACTTCGACGGCACCACCTGGCACACCGTCGACACCCCACCCATCACCTGGGCCAAAGCCGTCACCGCCGTCACCGACGGCCAAGTGCACGTCGTCGGCACCGGCCGCGACACCCTGCACTACGACGGCGCCACCTGGCACCTGCGCACCGCCCTGTCCTCCGCCCGCGAAGCGCTCCACACCATCACCGCCACCGGACCGCACGACGTCTGGGCCGGCGGCGGCGGCCTCGCCGGAGCCGGAGTCGCCACCTACGGCTACCCCGTCCTCACCCACTGGGACGGCCACACCTGGACCGACGTCACCGGCCCCAGACTCGAACGCGGCCACATCGCCCGGCTCGCCGCCGCCGCACCCGACGACCTCTGGCTCGGCCACGTGCGCGACACCGAAGGCTTGCGCGTGCACCGCTGGAACGGCGACACCTGGACCGCCGTCCCCCCACCCACCGACACCGGCCGCCTCAGCGTCCACGGCGTCGCCACCGGCTGGACCTGGGGCGTGCGCGCCACCCGCCACTCCTTCGAGACCAGACCGGCCTTCCACCGCTGGAAAGACGACACCTGGACCGCCGTGGCCCTGCCCGACGACCTCGCCCGCACCTCCGCCTCCCACGTCGGCCTCGCCACCACCGGCGCCACCACCTGGGCCTACCTGAAAACCGCCGCCGGCGTGCACGTCCTGCGCCACACTGACTCGTGACCTTCCGCCTCACCGTCCTGGGCACCGCCACGCCCTACCCGCGCCCCGGCAACCCCTGCTCCGGGTACCTCCTGCGCACCGAACACACCGCCGTGTGGGTCGACGCAGGCCCCGGCACCCTCGCCGAACTGCAACGCCACCACCGGCCCGACCTCCTCGACGCCGTCTGGATCTCCCACACCCACGCCGACCACGCGGCCGACCTCCTGCCCTACTACTACGCACTGCTCTTCGCCGGAGAACAACCGCACAGACCCATCCCCCTCTACGGCCCACCCGGACTCGCCGAACGACTCGAAACCTTCCTCGCCGGAGCCGACCACAACCCGGCCGCCGCCGCCTTCGACGTCCACGAACTCCACGACGGCCACCACACCGACATCGGCGACATCACCCTCACCAGCCACGCCGTCCACCACGGCCTGCCCGCCTTCGGCCTGCGCGCCACCCACGCCGACCGCGTCATCGCCTACTCCGGCGACACCGGCCCCTGCCCCGCCCTCGACACCCTCGCCGACGACGCCGACCTCCTGCTCTGCGAAGCCGACGGCACCGGACCGCACCACTGCACCCCCGAAGACGCCGCCGCCGCGGGCCGCCGCGCCGAACGACTCCTGCTCACCCACATCGGCCACACCCTCACCACCGCCGAAGCCACCGAACGAGCCCACGCCCCCGTCGCACGACCGGGTGAAACCGTGGTGATCAAGTAACACCGACGCGCCCACTCCCCCCAACCCCGTGGACACACCACGATCAACCGACGCAGTAGGCTCCCGCGTCGCCACTTCCCGAAGGCCCCGGCCCAGCCCTCCCCCGGCCCGCATTCGGACCCACCACACCCGTGAGGAAGTGATCGACGGTGCTGTCGACCGCGCCAGGACAACCGCCGCGGACCAGCCCCGAGCACCCGTCCCCGCCACCCGCCACACCACGCCGGGCAGGCCTGCTCCTCACCGCCGAAGCCACCGTGTCCCTCGCCGCCGCCGGACTGATGGTGCTCCTCGCCCGCAGCGTCGACGTCAACCCGCTCGACCGCATCGGCCAGATCAGCGGCCTCGCCGCCCTCCAACTCCGGCACGCCCTCATCGCCGTGGTCCTGCTCGCCCTCGTCGTGCTCACCACCCGAGTCCGCTGGGCCGCACACGCACCCCTGGCCCGCAGGATCACCGCCGCAGCCGCCGCCGGACTGTTCAGCGGACTCGTCGCCGGCGCCCTCGTGATCGCCCTGCGCGGCACCTCCTGGGGACTCAACGCCACCTACGGCGACGCCGGCACCCTCACCCGCTGGGCCCACGAAGTGATCACCACCGGCGCCTTCGTCGGCGACTACCCGCCCGGCTTCCCCCACGCCCTCGCCTGGTACTCCCAACTCACCGACACCCCACCCGAGTACAGCCTCCGGATCCTCCAGATCGTCGGCACCGCCCTCTTCGGGCCCATCGCCTACCTCAGCTGGCGACTCCTGCTGTCACCCCTGTGGGCACTCGCCCTCGGCGTCATCCCCGCCATCGTCCTCATCGACCCCTACAAGCCCTACACCAACCTCATGCTCGTGGTGCTCGTCCCCGTCCTGCTCGCCCTGCTCCGCAGGCTGCGCCGCGCCGGCGACACCCCGTGGCGCGACATCGTCCTCAAAGGCACCGGCTACGGCGCCCTCATCGGCGCGGTGTTCCTCATCTACTCCGGCTGGTTCGTCTGGTCCGCACCCGGCGTCCTCCTCGCCACCCTCCTGCTGTTCCCCTGGCGCACCGGGTGGCGCAAGGGCCTCGCCCTCGTCGCGATCACCGCCGCCGTGTTCGTCGCCGTCTCCGCAACCCACCTCGTCGGCATGCTCCGCGCCGGCGGCTCCGTCAAAGACCGCTTCTTCTACTGGGACACCTGGGTCGAACCCACCTACATCGCCATGTGGCGCGGCGACCTCCCCGGCAACACCGGCCCCTGGCCCCCACCCGGCGAACTCGGCGGCGTCGGCCTCTTCACCATCCTCGCCCTCACCGGCCTCGCCACCGCCATCGCCCTCGCCCGCACCCGCACCGTCGTCATCACCCTCACCGCGATCTTCGGCGGCGCCTGGCTCCTGCGCTTCCACTTCGGCTCCCAGATGTACGCCGCCGACGCCGTCCAGCTCTACCCCCGCAGCACCGCCGAACTCCTCTACTGCCTCCTGCTGCTCACCGGGTTCGCCGGCTACTACGGACTGCGCCACCTCCACGGCATCACCCGCGTCCGCACCGCGCTCGCCGCACCCTCGCTCGGCCTCGGCGTACTCACCGCCCTACTCCTGCTCATCGCCTCCGCCGGCTCCTCCACCGGCGACCGCTACATGCCCCGCACCGACAACTCCCTCGGCAGCCTCGCCTTCAACTCCCACCTGATCCGACTGCTCGACGGCAACTGCCCCGCCTACGCCGCCACCCTCAACCAGGGCTGCTTCGCACCGGACGACCCACGCCTGCGCGAACTCATGACCGAACTGCGCGACCGAGGCCCCAAGCCCGGCGAACTGCCGCACATCCCCGGCGAACGCTGACCACCCCACCCGCACGAATGCGAACATCACACGAGCGAGTGAAAATCGAGGGCGTGATGAAACTCAGCGCCACCGTCCTCGACGCACCCGACGCCCAAGCCCTCGCCCGCTTCTACCGCGACCTCCTCGGCTGGCCGCTCGGCGACGACGAACCCGGCTGGGCCACCGTCCGCCCACCCCAAGGCGGCGCCGGGCTGTCCTTCCAGACCGAAACCCGCTACCGACGCCCCACCTGGCCCGCAGGCGACGGCGACCAGCAGATGATGACCCACCTCGACATCGAGGTCGACGACCTCGACACCGCCGGCGCGCACGCCGTCGCCACCGGAGCCACCCTCGCCGAACACCAACCCCAGGACGACGTCCGCGTCTACCTCGACCCCGCCGGACACCCGTTCTGCCTCTGGATCCGCACCTGAGAACGCCCCACCCGCACCACGGACCGCACCCGGCCACAAGTCGTCCTCACCAGGCCCGCACCGACCACCACACCGCGCCCCGATAGGCTTCGGCGCCGCCACCCCCGACGCAGTCTCCGCACCGCCGCGGGTGGCCGGATCCAGGGGCCAGCAGTCCATCGCCGGGCGAAGGTGTGTCGACGAACGTGTGCACTGAAAACCGAACCGAACACGACAACGCGCCACCGGCCAGACCGGTGAACACCGGGGCGGAGTGGTCGCCGTGCAGCTGACCCCCGCCGACCAGCGCACCACCCCGACCCACCCCGGAGCGGACCGAACCGGAGCGGACCAGACCCGCCCGGCGACGTCGAGCGCCGACCAGGCCACCGTCCCCGACGCCACCCCCGTGCGCAGCGGCCCACGACGCCGCAGCCTGCTCATCACCGCCGAGATCATCGCCTCCCTCGCCGCCGCCGCCCTCATGGTGCTGCACGCCACCGGCGTCGACGTCGACCCGCTCGACCGCATCGGCCAGATCAGCGGCCTCGCCGCCCTCCAGTCCCGCTTCGCCCTCATCGCAGTGATCGCGACGGTCCTCGTCATCATCACCGCCCGCGTCCGCTGGCGCGCCTACGCACCCGCCGTGGAACGCATCGCCGCCGCCACCGCCGCAGGACTCTTCAGCGGACTCGTCGCCGGCGCCGTCGTCGTCGCCCTGGACGGCACCCCCTACGGCCTGCACGCCACCTACGGCGACTCCGGCGCACTCGTCGCCATCGCGCACTACATCGAGCAGCACGGCACCATGGAAGCCAACTACCCGCCCGGCTTCCCCCACATCCTCGCCTGGTACTCCCAGCTCACCGGCCAACCGCCCGAGTACGCGCTCAAGGCCCTCCACATCGGCATCACCGCCCTGTTCGGGCCCATCGCCTACCTCACCTGGCGACGCCTGCTCCCCCCGCTGTGGGCCCTGGGCCTCGGCATCGTCCCCGCCCTGCCGCTGATCGACCCCTACAAGCCCTACACCAACCTCATGCTGGTCGTGCTGATCCCGGTGCTGCTGCTCTTCCTGCGCCGACTGCGCGGGATCACCACCCGCACCACCCGCCAGGTCGTCCTCGCCGGCATCGCGTTCGGCGCCACGCTCGGCGTCGTGTTCCTGATCTACTCCGGCTGGTTCGTCTGGTCCGCACCCGGCTTCATCGTCGCCGCCCTGGTGCTCTGCCCCTGGCGCACCGGCCTGCGCAAGGCGCTGATCCTCGTCGCCGTCACCTCCGTCGTGTTCGTCGTCGTCTCCGCACGACACCTCTACGGCCTCCTGCTGGCGTCCGGCTCCATCAAGGACACCTACTTCTACTGGGACACCTGGGTCGAACCCGCCTACATCTCCATGTGGCGCGGCGACCTGCCCGGCATGGACCCCGGCCCCTGGCCGCCGCCCGGCGAACTCGGCGGCGTCGGCCTGTTCACGCTGCTCGCCGCCCTCGGCCTCGGCCTGGCGATCACGGTGGCCCGGCAGCGGACCGCTGTGATCATGCTCGCGTCGGTGTTCGTCGGCGCGTGGGTGCTGCGGTTCCACTTCGGCTCCAAGATGTACGCCGAGCAGGCCGTCCAGCTCTACCCGCGCAGCACCGCCGAACTGCTGTACTGCCTGCTGCTGCTCACCGGGTTCGCCGTCTACTACGAAGTCCGCAGGCGCACGGCGATCGGCGCCCCGAGGACCACCGGGGCGCGGCTCACCGGCTCGCGGTCGGCGGCCATCGGCGCGTTCACCGCGCTGTTCGTGGTGCTGGCGTCCGCCGGATCGGCCATCGGCGACAAGTACATGCCGCGCACCGACAACTCGCCGGGTCTGCTGGCGATGAACGCGCAGATGACGCAGCTGCTCGACGGCACGTGCTCCCGGTACGCGATCGAGTTCGGCCACGGCTGCTACGTCGAGGGCGACCAGGCGTACTTCCACCTGCTGCGGGAGCTCCAGGCAGCCGGGCCCAAGGTCGGCGAGCTGCACCGCGAGTGACGTATCGCCACGCGGGCGGTCAGTCCGATCCGATCGCCCGCGCAGCACCCCGGCCTCACGGAGGACTTTCAGGTGGTGCGAGGCAGTTCGACATGCCGACCGGCACGTCGAACTGCCCGCAGGCGATCCCGCCGGACCGCGCCGGCTCGGCGACGATCCGCAGTCGGACGGGGTCGGCGAACGCGTTCACCACCGTGGGAAGAGCGATGTTGGCCATGGCGGCGTGTTGTAGACCGCGCACGGTTTCGCATAGCAGTCGCTGCGGGGAAGATATCTTTTAGTCTACACTGAAGCTATAGAGTTGTTAAAACTGTTAGGGTGATCAGGTGACCCTGCCCGAACCGGTGCGTGCGGAGCTGGACCGCGTCACGCACGCCGTCCTGGTCGACCACGCGGCGCTGGAGCAGGTGCGCCGCCGGTTCGACGACGAGCAGGCGGCCTCGCTCTCCGGCTACTTGCGGGCGGCCCAGTCCCCGAACACCCTGCGCGCCTACCGCTCGGACTGGGTGGGCTGGGCGGCGTGGTGCGAGGCCGAGGGCCGGGTGGCGCTGCCCGCCGACCCGGTGGACGTCGCGGTGTACCTGGCGGTGGCGGCGGACACGACGAAAGCCGACGGCTCCCCCGCGTTCGGTCCGTCCACGTTGGAGCGCAAGGCCGCCGCGATCGCCGCCGTGCACGCCGCCGGCGGGCTACCCTCCCCCACCCGCTCGGACGTCGTGCGGCTGACGTTGCGCGGTATCCGCCGCACCCGGCAGACCCAGCCCAGGCGCAAGCGCCCGGTGTTGCTGGGGACGTTGGAGGCGTTGCTGGCCGAACGGCCGCCGCCGGGGTGGCCGACGGGCGTGGCGCGCCGCCGTGACGCGCTGCTGCTGCTGGTGGGGTTCGCGGGCGCGTTGCGGCGCAGCGAGCTGGCCGCGGTGGCGCTGGAGGACGTCACGGTGGACGTGGACCCCCGCACGCACGAGCCGCTGCTCCTGGTCGAGTTGGGCGTCACGAAGACCGACCAGACCGGCGCGCACCGGCAGCGGGTGGTGCTCCCCCGCGGCGCCCGCCGCCCGACGTGCCCGGTGTGCTCGTTCGCCGACTGGGTGGACGTGCTGACCGCGCCGGACCGGCGGGCCCTGCTGGAGAACGAGGGCGACCCGCCGCCGACGCACCGCTGCCACGGCTACCGGCCGGGTCCGCTGCGCGGGCCGTTGTTCCCGTCGGTGACCCGGCACGGCGGCGTCGGCACGCGGTCGATGTCGGACCGGGCGGTGTCGGACGTGGTGAAGCGGTACGCGCTGCGGGCCGGCCTGGACCCGGCGATGTTCGGCGGGCACTCGCTGCGGGCGGGGTTCGCCACGCAGGCCGCGCTGGGCGGGGCGAGCGACCGGGAGATCATGCGGCAGGGCCGCTGGACGAACCCCCGGACCGTGCACCGCTACATCCGGACGGCGAACCCGTTGGAGGACAACGCCGTCACCCGCCTCGGACTGTGATCAAGAGCGCACGCGCGGTCGTTAACTTCTCACACCCGCAGTCCTTCCGGGCGGAACCGAACGGTCTAGCCGGTTAGGGCACCCGAGCGCTTGCCAGGGTTTGTTTCCGCGGTGTTTCCACAGGCTGTGAGCTGGGGTTTTAGCGCTGCTCGGTGCCGGCGCGGCGAATGACCTGCACACGGCGGCGCGACGCGGCCGGCCGCCCACCCCTCGGGAGGGCATTTACCCGGGCGTTAACGCCAATACGATCAGTCCCACGTGGCCGCCCGCCCCGGCCGGACGCACCGTGGCCCCCGGACTACCCTGCACTGTCCGGGGGCCACGCGATGCTTCGGGAACGGGTGCCGTCAGGCGCCGGTGGTACCGCCCACGACGGCGTCGGAGGACAGCGGCTCGGCCGCCTTGGCCTCCGCGGGCGCGGGCGCGAGTGCGGACAGGTCGCCGCCGTTGTCGTTGACGCGCAGCACGAACGGCCGCGTCTCCGTGTACTGGACGACGGACACGGACGCCGGGTCGACCACGATGCGCTGGAACCCGTCGAGGTGGACGCCGAGCGCGTCGGCCAGCAGCGCCTTGATCACGTCACCGTGGCTGCACGCCAGCCACACCGCACGTGGCCCGTGTTCGGCGGTGACGCGGGCGTCGTGGGCCCTGATGGCGGCCACAGCGCGCGCCTGGAGGCCGGCGAGGCCTTCCCCATCGGGGAACACCGCCGCGGACGGGTGCTGCTGCACGACCGTCCACAGCGGCTCGCCGACGAGGTCCTTGATCGCCCGCCCGGTCCACTGGCCGTAGTCGACCTCGACGATGTCCGGTTCGACGGTCGCGTCGAGGCCGCGTTCGGCGAGCAGGGGCGCCAAGGTCTGCCGGCAGCGTTCCAGCGGTGACGTCACCACCGCGCTGAGCGGGACGCCGGCGAGCCGGTCGACCAGGGCCGCGGCCTGGTCCTCGCCCCGGTCGGACAGCCGCACGCCGGGCCGGCGGCCCGCGAGGACGCCCGATCCGTTGGCGGTGGACCGGGCGTGTCGCAGCAGGATCACGGTAGCCACGGGGGCAACCCTATGTCGGGTTGAGCAGACCCATCGACAGCAGCCCCATCAGCGTGATGCCCAGCAGCAGCCGGTACCACACGAACGCGGAGTAGCTGTGCTTCGAGACGTACCGCAGCAGCCAGGCGATCGTGGCGTAGCCGACGCCGAACGCGACGATCGTGGCGACGATCATCTGCGGCACCGACGCGGCGTTGGACCCGGACCTGTCGAGCACGTCGGGGATGCTGAAGATCCCGGCGCCGAACACGGCGGGCAGCGCCAGCAGGAACGAGTAGCGCGCGGCGGCGGCGCGGTCCAGACCGAGGAACAGGCCCGCGGTGAGGGTGCCGCCGGAGCGGGACACACCGGGGATCAGCGCGAGGGCCTGGGCGAGGCCCATGCCGACGGCGTCGCTGAGCTTCAGCTTCGACCGCAGGTGCTGGGCGAAGTGGTCGGCCACGCCGAGCAGGATGCCGAACACCACCAGCACCGTGGCGGTGATCCACAGGTTCCGGAACGAGGACCGGATCTCGTCCTTGAACAGGTAGCCCAGCACGCTGATCGGGATCGACCCGATGATGACGTACCAGGCCATCCGGTAGTCCTCGGTCTTGCGCGCGGCCTTGCTGTACAGGCCGCGGAACCACGCCGCGATGAAGTTGCCGATGTCCTTGGCGAAGTAGATCAACACCGCTACCTCGGTGCCCAACTGGATGACCGCGGTGAACGACGCGCCCGCATCGTTGCCGAAGAACAGTGTGGAGACGATCCTCACGTGCGCCGACGAGGAAATGGGCAGGAATTCCGTCAGTCCTTGGACCAGTCCTAGGACTAGGGCCTGCAACCAGCTCAACTACCCACTCCTGCCAAATCCAGAGCTTCGGTCGCCGTGCGGAGCGCGGCGATCCCCTGCTGAAGATCTTGCAGCATGGGCGAAATCGTCAGTGTGGTGACCCCTGCTTCGGCGTAGGCGCGCATGCCGTCGGCGATGCGCTCCCTGGGGCCGAGCAGCGAGGTGGCGTCGAGGAACTCGACCGGCACGGCGGCCATGGCGCCCTCGTAGTCCTTGGCGAGGTACTTGTCCTGAACCTCGGCGGCTTCGGCGGCGAAGCCCATGCGGACGGCGTTGTCGTTGTAGAAGTTCTTCTGCCGGCTGCCCATCCCGCCGATGTACAGCGCCGCGTACGGGCGGGCGTGGTCGGCGCACTCACGCCAGTCCTCGCCGACGAACATCGGCACGGTGGCGGCGATGTCGAACCCGTCGAGGGTCTTGCCCGCCTTCTCCCGGCCCGCCTTGAGGGACGCGAGGGCGTCACCGGAGTGCTCGGCCGACAGGAACAGCGCGAGCCAGCCGTCGCCGATCTCGCCCGCGAGCTCGACGTTCTTCGGGCCGACGGCGGCGAGGTAGACCGGGATGTGCTCGCGCACCGGGTGCACGGTGAGGGTGAGGGCCTTGCCGGGGCCGTCGGGCAGCGGCAGCGTGTAGTGCTCGCCCTCGTAGCGCAGCCGGTCGCGGCGCAGGGCGGCGCGCACGATGTCGACGTACTCGCGGGTGCGGCCCAGCGGCTTGTCGAACCGCACGCCGTGCCAGCCCTCCGACACCTGCGGCCCGGACACGCCGAGGCCGAGCCGGAACCGGCCGCCGGACAGCGAGTCGAGGGTGGCGGCGGTCATCGCGGTCATCGCCGGTGTCCGCGCGGGGATCTGGAGGATCGCGCTGCCGACATCGACGCGTTCGGTCTGCGCGGCGATCCACGCCAACACCGTGGGCGCGTCGGAGCCGTAGGCCTCGGCGGCCCACACCACCGAGTACCCCAGTCGGTCCGCTTCCCTGGCCAGTTCGAGGTTCGCGGCATCGTTGCCCGCGCCCCAGTACCCGAGGTTCAGTCCCAGTCGCACGGACCGGGACCCTACCGTTCGGTAACCTGGTTGGCCAGGGCGGTCCGCGGGACCGGTTCCCCGATCGGGCGAGATTCGCCCTTGACAGGCGCGCGCCACGACCCGCCGGATTTTCGATCACCCCTTAGGCTCCCCCGCGTGGAACAGCGATACCTCGGCCGCAGCGGACTGCGGGTCTCCCGGATGGCCCTGGGCACGATGACCTGGGGACGGGACACCGACGCGGACGAGGCGGCCACGCAGCTGCTGGCGTTCACCGAAGCGGGCGGCACGCTGGTGGACACCGCCGACGTGTACGTCGAGGGCGAGAGCGAGCGGATCCTCGGCGGGCTCCTGGGCGAGGTGGTGCCGCGCGAGGACGTGGTGATCGCGACGAAGGCGGTGGCGCGGCGCAACGACGGCCCGTTCGGCGGCGGTGCGTCACGGGGCGCCCTGCTGCACGCGCTGGACGGGTCGCTGCGCCGGCTGGGCGTGGAGCACGTGGACCTGTGGCAGCTGCACGCGTGGGACCCGAACGTGCCGCTGGAGGAGACGCTGTCGGCGCTGGACACGGCCGTCGCGTCGGGCAAGGTCCGGTACGCGGGGGTGTCGAACTACTCGGGCTGGCAGCTGGGCACGGCGGCGGCGCTGCCGGGGCACACGCCGCTGGTGTCGGCGCAGGTGGAGTACTCGCTGCTGGAGCGCGGCGTGGAGCGCGAGGTGGTGCCCGCGGCCGAGTACCACCGGGTAGGGCTGCTGCCGTGGGCGCCGTTGGGGCGGGGCGTGCTGACCGGCAAGTACCGCAACGGCACGCCGGCCGACTCGCGGGGCGCGTCGCCGCACTTCGCCGGGTACGTGGAGCTGCACCGCACGGAGCGGGCGGCGCGGATCGTGCAGGCGGTGGCGACGGCGGCGGACGGGTTGGGCACGAACGCGCTGTGCGTGGCGCTGGCGTGGGTGCGGGACCGGCCGGGCGTGGTGGCCCCTGTGGTGGGCGCGCGGGACACCGCGCAGCTGCTGGGGTCGCTCGCGGCGGAGGAGTTGACGTTGCCGCCGGCGATCCGGGCGGCGCTGGACGACGTGAGCGCGGTGGAGTTCGGCTACCCGGAACGGCGGCTCGGCTGATCCGCGCCGTTTGTCCGAATGGACCAAGGCTGGGCGGAATGTTGCTTTCCGTGATTGATCCTGTGAGTTGCGTGACCCTGCGTCACCTTCAAGGCCGAACCGGGTCTACTTTCAGCCGGTGCGTGAATTGAGCGGTGAGCCGACCGCGGTGACGCGGCGTCGGTTGTTCGGCATCACGGCGGGCACGGCGGCCGGGACCTTCGTGGCCGCCGCGTCGGCCGCCGTGCCCGCGTCGGCGGCTCCGTCCCAGCAGAGTCCGCCCCAGCAGGGTCCGCCCCAGCAGAGTCCGCCCCGGTGGGGTCGGTCCAGGTCCGGTGAGGCCACGTCCCTCGACGCGGACGCCGCGTGGCGCAAGCTCGCGGACGGCAACCACCGTTTCGTCACCGGGCGCCAGACCCACCCGCACGAGTCGCTGCGGTGGCGGGAGTCGCTGGTGGAGGGGCAGCACCCGTTCGCGGTGGTGCTGGGGTGCGCGGACTCGCGGGTGCCGCCGGAGCTGGTGTTCGACCACGGGCTGGGCGACCTGTTCACCATCCGCGCGGCGGGCGAGGTGCTCGACAACAGCGTGCTGGGCAGCGTCGAGTACGCGGTGGAGCACCTGGGTGTGCCGCTGGTGGTGGTGCTGGGGCACGCGAAGTGCGGCGCGGTGTCGGCGGCGGTCGACGTGGTGCGCGGCCGGGCCGAGGTGTCGGGTGACGTGAGCGTGCTGGTGCGGGCGATCGAGCCGGCCGTGCTGTCCACGCCGCCGGACGCGGACGAGGCGCGGTTCCTCGCGGCGGCGGTGGACAACCAGGCCCGGCGGGTGGCGTCGCTGGCGCTGGAGCGGTCGGTGACGCTGCGGACGGCGGTGGCGCACCACGGGCTGCAGGTCGTCGCGGCCAGCTACCGGCTCGACACCGGCGCGGTGACCCGGCTGACCTGACGCCGGGTCAGGCGGTCGTCTCGCCCACCATCCGGAACCACTCGCGGACCCCGCCGAGCCCGCCCTCCAGCCAGTCGGCGATGTCGGCGGCGAGGTCCAGCGCGCGAGGTGTTCGGACGCGACCGGCGAGGTGGTCGGCCAGGTCGTGGATGCGCCGCACCGGGGGCGGGTGGTTGCCCGCGAACGGGACGGTGAGGCCCAGCTCGTCGGCGAGCCGGTCGGTGACCTCGTGCAGGAACAGCACCAGCAGCACCGCGCCGACCAGGCACGGCTCGTGCGCGTCGAGCTCACGGGGGCCGAGGTCGTCCAGCGCGTGCAGCATGATCACGGCGGCGATGCGGTCGGCCTCGTGCTCGCGGGGCCAGCCGACGGACCGCGCGTCGAGCGCGCCGACGGGCGTGTCGGGGTCGGTGCGGCGACTGGCGTGGACGAGGTGCCCGGCCAGCAGGTGCGCCACCTCGTGCGCGAGCACGAACTGGGTGGCGCGGCGGGCCATCAGGCCGGCCAGGGCGAGGCGTTGCCCGGACAGCTCGGGCAGCCGTTGGGCCTGGACCGCGCCGTTGCCGTAGAGGTGGGCGTTGAGGGCCTCCGCGAGCGCGTAGGACGCCTGTTCGGTGGTCAGCAGGGACGGTGTGCCGTAGGTCGGCGACGTCCCGGTCATGATCTTCAGCACGGCGTCGAGCAGGTCCAGCAGGGACGTGTCGACCAGGACGAGGACGCCGCGGCCGGGCAGCGGGACGGTGATCCCGTCGAGGGTGCCGGTGGGGAACACGCCCGCGAGGACCGGTGTGTCGACGGGCAGCCCGGCGGCGCGCGCCAGGTGCAGCACCTCGGGTTGCAGGGCGTCCAGGGTGCGTTGCCGGTCGTGCAGGTGCGCGGGCCGGTAGGCGGCGGGGCGGACGCGGACCTCGGCCAGGCGGGCGAGCCTGGCGGGCAGCGGTTCGGCGGCCACGCTGGTCCACGTGTGGTAGCGCGGGGCCGTGTCGGCGGGGTGCGCCCGGGGGTCCAGGTGGTCGACGACCCGCCGGTCCCGCAGCAGTCGGACGTGGGTGCTCCGCAGCTCCTCGATCGTCATCGCGCCGCCTTCCCTCACCGGGGATGGTGGCCGCAACGGGACGGCGCGGGTGGGCGGAGCGCGACTACCACCCTCCCAGACCAACGACAACACCCGCCCCCTGCGTGACGATGGTGGTTCGGTGATGGATGCTGGGAGGGCAGTGAGCGAACGGGTTAACGGGGAGGTCCGACGTTGCGCCGACTCGCGGCGGTAGTGCTCACCGGGGCCGTGCTGGTCTCCGGTTGTGCGGCCGAGGACAACCCGGCCGACCCGTTGCAGCTCGCGGCGACGTTGGAGCCGGCCCGACCGGCGGTGGCGCCGGAGCAGCCCGCGACGCCGGAGGGCCGGGTGCTGCCGCTGGGGCGGGCGACGTCGGTCGCGGTGGCCGGCGGGCACGTCGCCGTGGCGCTGGCCGATCCGCCCTCGGTGGCCCTGTACCCGCTCGACACCCCGGGTGAGCCGGTGGTGGTGCCGCTGCCCGGTCCGGCGGAGCGGCTGGTGGCCGTCGGTGACGCGGTGGAGGCCGTGGTGCCCGCCGGTGTCGTGGTGACGGTGCGGCCCGACGGGTCGACGTCCGAGCGCGCGGTGGAGGGCGGGCCGGTGGACGTGGCCCGGGTCGACGGCACGACGTTGGTGGCTCAGCGGGACTTGAAGCAGGTGTCGGTCGACGGGCACGTGGTGCGCGGCATCTCCAGCCCCGACCGGCTGGTCGCGGTGGGCGGTGCGGCGGTGGTGCTGGACCGGCCGCGCAGCGCGGTGTTCGACCTGGACCCGGCGGCGGACAGCCCCGGTGCGGGGCTGCGCGCGGGCGAGGGCGCGACGAACGCGGTGGCCGACAAGTTCGGCCGGGTGTTCGTGGTGGACACGCGCGGCGGCGAGCTGATGGCGTTCTCCACCGCTCCGCTGATCATGCGGTTGCGCTACCCGTTGCCGGGAGCGCCGTACGGGATGGCCTACGACGAGGCGCGGGACCTGGTGTGGATCACCCTCACCGGGCGCAACGAGGTCGTGGGGTTCGACGTCACCGGTGACGAGCCGGTGGAGAAGCACCGGTACGCCACGGTCCGCCAGCCGGACTCGGTGGCGGTTGATCCAGGCAGCGGGCGCGTGTTCGTCGCGTCCGGGGACGGCCGAGGGATGCAGGTGATCGGGTGATGGGCGATGAGGTGGTCGACGGGGACTGGGAGTACCGGCCGCTGCGGCTGCCGGCCGGTGTCTCCCGTCGCACGGCGACGACGCAGCTGACGATCCACGCGGAGTTCGCCGGGTGGGAGCTGTCGCGGACGTTGTTGTTCGGGGACGGTTCGCGCAAGGTGTGGCTGCGCCGCAAGCGGACGGCCGCCGTGATGCCGGGTGTAATCACCTAGGCACAGCCCGAGGCCCTTCCCGGACGTGAACCACCACGGCTGTGGTACCACAGCCGTGGTGGTTCACCGGACCGTATCCGCCTGCGCCTGGCCGCCGGCGCCCTGGATCAAGGGCCCGGGCATCGCAGGAACGGCGTCAGTCGCCCGTCGCCACCCAGGAGCGCACGTCACCCGTGTCCCGGGCCGCCTGGTTCGGGTGCACGGTGCGGACATAGTTCTGGCAGTTGAAATCCTCGAACAGGTGCACCCAGTTGTCGGTCCTGTTACGGACCGACCTGGCTGTGTCGCCACCGAGATCGACGGCTTCGCAGTCGTCGGACAGGTCTTCGGCGGTAGAAGGCGGCATGAAGTCCGGGTGGACGTAGAAACACACCTTGTTATCCGGGCACAGCACCCGTTCGTCAGGCGTGTCGGACGCCCCGGCGACGCCGGGCGAAGCCCCCAGCATGGCGATCATGAATGCGCTCGCCGCCCATTTCGAAACCTTCATCTGTATCACTCCACGAGTTTGCCGAAAGTCATTGTGAGCGTAGGGGTCATACCCCGACCCGATTACGATGTTAGGGCGGCGACGGACTTCAGACCAGGCACTACCAGCGAGTGAATACCTACGAGCGACCTCGATCACCCATCGGAATGAAAGCATTCTCAACTCGCCCGTAGTACCGGATCGGAGGTCACTCTTTCGAACGGTGAAGAGCAGGTCGACGATGAATAGTTCTGGGTTCCCGGACGTGGCTTGAACCTTCACCGACGACGACCGATTTCACCGAGACGAATCCCGGGAGACCAGCGGTCGGAGACTTCCGAACGTAGCGCGGCGTCCCCCGGAGGCGAGGTTTGACGGAAGGAGGAGCACATCCGGCTACGCACCGCTACCGCGATCCGCGGAGTCCGTGACCTCCGCGGATCGCGGGAACGGTCACCCGCTGGAGTTGCCGGCGTCGACCACCAGCCGGAACCGCGTGTGCTTCCGACCAGGACGGCTACGCCAACACGGCGGCCGGGACCGACCAGGCCGACCCGGCGTCATCGGCTGACCGAGTGGTCGTCCGCGTCGGTGAAGGCGGCGGTCGGGTCGCGGTGCGGAGTGCCGGTGGGCCACCAGGCGCCGCCGGTGGCGCGGTACGGGTACCAGCGGCCGTCCGGGCCGTAGCGCAGCTGTCGGTCGTGGACGGTCCAGCGGTTGCGCCGGACGGCGGGTTCGGGGAGTTCGCCGCTGTCCCAGGCGGCACGGGCGCGCGCGGTGTCCGCGGTGGACGGTGTCCAGGGCTGTTCGAGGACGTCCAGGGCGGTCGAGCCGCCCTGCTGCCAGGCGCGGACGGCGCGGGGGTCGGCGTCGAGGCGGTCGCGCAGCGCGGGGTGGGTGGCGGCCATCCGGATGTGGTCGCGGCGGTCGTCGGTGGCGGGCCACCGGCCGGTGGCGAGCACGTCGCGGGCTTTGGCGGCGGCGTCGGCGACGAGCAGCCGCAGCACCTGCACGTCCAGGCCCGGTGCGGGTTCGAACTCGGGCAGCGGGCCGAGGTCGCCGGGCGGCGGGTCGTCGGGCAGTTCCCGGACCGGCTGCGCGTAGGCGGCGGTGGCGAGGACGCCCGTGGCGGGACGGGCCCCGGCGACGACCTCGTCCTGGTCGCGCCCCCGCAGGAGCAGCAGCACCCACGGGTCGGCGTCGAGCAGCCACGACGCCTGGTGGCACAGCGCGGCGGCGTGCTTGCACGGCAGTTCCCAGCCGGGGCACGTGCACTCCGGGTCGAGGTCGCCGATACCGGGCAGCAGCGGCACGTCCGCGTCGGCCGCGGCGTCGGCGAGTTCGCGGGGCATCTCCCGGTCGAGCAGCGCGGCGAGGTGACCGGCCTTGGCGGCGATCTGGGCCAGGAACCGTTTCCACTCGCCGTCGCTGAGCGGGGCCAGGTGCACGGACGTCCGGTAGGTGTCCTCGACGTCGTACACGGTGGCGGCGATGCGGCCGGGGCTGACGGTGATGGTGCCGACGAGCCCGGCGTGCGCGTACTTGCGGCCCTGCCGCAGCGGCGCCTGGTCGAGCGACGTGTCCTCCAACGCCTGGAGCCACGCCTTGCCCCACCACGACCGCGCGCGGCGGACGCCCTTGCCGAACGCGGGGAAGCCCTTGACGCGGTCGCTCACGTGCCGCTCCTGAGTTCGACCAGGTTGGCCAGTTCGTCGTCGGCGAGTTCGGTGAACGCGGCGTCGCCGCGGGCCAGCACGGCGTCGGCGAGGTCGCGCTTGGCGCGCAGCATCGCGGCGATGCGGTCCTCGATGGTGCCCTCGGCGATGAGCCGGTGCACCTGCACGGGCCGGGTCTGGCCGATGCGGTAGGCGCGGTCGGTGGCCTGGTCCTCCACGGCCGGGTTCCACCACCGGTCGTAGTGCACGACGTGGTCGGCGCGGGTGAGGTTGAGCCCGGTGCCGGCGGCTTTGAGGGACAGCAGGAACACCGGGCACCCGCCGTCCTGGAACCGCCGCACCATGTCCTCCCGCTTGGCCACGGGCGTGCCGCCGTGCAGGAGCTGGGTGGGGATGCCGCGGCCGGCGAGGTGCTCCTCGATGAGCCGGGCCATGGCGACGTACTGGGTGAACACGAGCACCGCGCCGGCCTCGGCGAGGATCGTGTCGAGCAGCTCGTCGAGCAGTTCCAGCTTCCCGGAGCGGCCCGCGAGCTTCGGCGACGGCTCCTTCAGGTACTGGGCGGGGTGGTTGCACACCTGCTTGAGGCCGGTGAGGAGCTTGACGATCCGGCCCCGGCGGGCGATGCCGTCCGCTTCCCGGACCTCCGCCATGAGTTCCCGCACGACCGCCTCGTACAGGGCGGCCTGTTCCCGGGTGAGCGAGACGGGCTGGTCGGTCTCCGTCTTCGGCGGCAGTTCCGGCGCGATGCCGGGGTCGGTCTTGCGGCGGCGCAGCAGGAACGGCCGGACCAGGCGGGCGAACCGCGCCGCGGCCTCCCGGTCCTGGTCGGCCTCGATGGGGCCGGACCAGCGGGCCTTGAACCGCGCCTGCGTGCCGAGCAGGCCGGGGGTGGTCCAGTCGAGGATCGCCCACAGCTCGGACAGCGCGTTCTCGACCGGCGTGCCGGTGAGGGCGACGCGGGCGCGGGCGGGGATGCGGCGCAACGCCTTCGCCGTGTCGGAGGCGGGGTTCTTCACGTGCTGCGCCTCGTCGGCGACCACCATGCCCCAGTCGACGTCGGCGAGCCGGTCGGCGTCCAGTCGCATCGTGCCGTAGGTGGTGAGCACGAACCCCTCGTGCGCGGTGTCGCGGCGCGGACCGTGGAAGCGGCGGACCGGGACGCCGGGCGCGAAGCGTTCGATCTCGCGCTGCCAGTTGCCCATCAGGGACGCGGGGCACACGACGAGCGTCGGCCCGTCGTCGCGGTGCAGGTGCAGGGCGATGAGGGTGATCGTCTTGCCCAGGCCCATGTCGTCGGCCAGGCACGCGCCCAGGCCGAGCGACGTCATCCGGTCCAGCCAGCGCAAACCGTGCAGCTGGTAGTCCCGCAGGGTCGCCCGCAGCGCGGCGGGTTGGGCGACGGGAGCGCCGTCGAGGTCGGCGAGGCGGGACTTCAGCTCGTCCAGCCACCCGGTGGCGGCGGCCTCCACCTCGACGCCGTCGATCACGGTCGTGCCGGTGAGGGCCGCACCGAGGGCGTCGATCGCGGAGACGGGCTTGACGGCGCGTTCACGGGCGCGGCGGGCGAGTTCGGGGTCGACCAGGGTCCAGCGGTCGCGCAGCCGGACGACGGGCCGGGTGGCCTCGGCGAGCACGTTCAGCTCGTCGGGGGTCAGCGGGTCGTCGCCCAGGGCGAGCTGCCAGTCCACGGAGGTGACCTGGTCGGGACCGAAGAACGCCGGCCGGTCGCTCGGCCGCTCCCCCATGACGACCTTCGCCGACAGGTCCCGCACGAGGTCTTTCGGCCAGTGCACCTCCACGCCCGCGCCGGCCAGGCGGACGGCTCCGGTGGTGAGCAGGTTCTCCACGTCGGAGTCCAGCAGCGCGACCTCGTCGGGCACCGGCTGGTCGAGCAGCCGTTCGAGCGGCGGCCAGGCGCGCGCGGCACGGCGCAGGGCGACGGTGGCGTCGGCGCGGGACCGCTGGTTGGCGGCGGCCCACAGTTCCGCGGCGTCCACCACGCGGGCCGGGTCGGCGAGGCTGTGCACCTGCACGACGGCGCGGAACGGGCCGAAGCCCTCGACCCGCAGCGAGATCCGGACGCCCTGGTCGGCCCAGTCCCGCAGGTGTGGCACCTTCTGAGGTGCGGTGGCGGCGAACGCCGGTGCGCCCGCCGCGTGCACCGCCGCCGCGCCACGCGGCATGGTGTCGGCCACGGCGTCCAGGAACGCGCGGAGCAGGGGTTCGGCGTCGGGCAGTTCGAGCGGGTCGCGACCCGCCAGCGGGACGGCGCGGGCGTGCGGGGGCATGGCTTCGGCGAGGTCGCGGACGCGGGCGTGGTCGGCGGCGTCGAGCGGGCCGAGCAGCCAGGCGTCGAAGTCCCCGTCGGTGACCGCGGGCCGCACGCGGCCGCGGGAGACGAGGTGCAGCGCGACGACCACGGCGGCGCCCCAGAACGCGGCGGCGGGGTGGGCGTGCGGGGCTCGGCGGGCGCGGCTGAGCAACGGGATGGCGTCGGCGACGGGCAGGCGCAGGGCGGGGACGTCGCGGCGGGAGCCGTCCGGGGCGGCGATGGTGAGCCGGTCCGAGCCGTTGTCAGCAGGCAGGGCGTCCTGTCCACCGGCAGGTCCGGACGCGTGCGGGTCGGTGTAGAAGGCGATCGTGGACGTGCGTGGCGGGTCGGCGGCCTCGAAGACGGCCGCGTACCGCTCCAACCCTGTGTTCAGCGCTCCCCCTCGCTACTCAAGTTTGAGTATAGCCCAGCTGCCGGCCTCCCCGGGCGATCCAGGCTCCCCCGCCATCCGGTACGCACCGGCTTCCAGCCGTTCCAGCAGCCCCCGCGTCCACTCCGCCCCGCCCGACGCCGTGTGCTCCCACAACCCGAACAGCTCCTTCACGTGCGCCGGCTCCCGCCACTCCCCCGCCTGCGCGCGCGCCGCGTCACGACGGCTCTCCAGCTCCGCCAGCCGTTCGGTCAGCAGGCCCACCGCCTCCACCCGCGCCAACGACGGCAGCAGGGCCAGCCCGGCGGCGAGCATGTCGGGCCGCGTCTCGGGCCGGCGCAGCGCGTCACCGAGGAGCCGCCGGTACTCCGACTCCCCCTTGGGGGTGATGTCGTAATCCGTCCGGGCGGGCGGCACGGCGTGGTCCGCGAGGCAGCCGTCCTTCGTCAACTGCTTCAGCGCGTGGTAGATCGAGCCCCACTTGACGTTGGCCCAGTCCCCCGCACCCCACGACATCAGGTCGTTGCCGATCAGGTAGCCGTGGGCCCGCCCGTAGCCGCGCACCACCCCGAGCACCAACAGCCGCGTAGCAGACATCTCGTCCTCGTCCGGCGGTATTCCGGTTTCGCATCCCCGGTTTCCCGGACCAGGGTAGATCGCCGAGTATGGAGCGGTGACGCTCGCCGAGATCGACGACGCCCAACGACGAGCCCGCCTCGGCGTCCGGCACCTGCTGACCACCAAGGGAACCTCCGTCGAAGCCGTGGCCGACGCGCTCGTGGGCCTGCACGCCACCGACCCGGCCACCGTGGTCCTGTCCGCGTGCGCCCGCCTGGACCGGCCTTCCGCGGCCGAGGTGGAAGCCGCGTTCTACGAACGGCACACGCTGGAGCGGCTGCTCTGCATGCGCCGCACGATGTTCGCCGTCACCGCCGCCACGGCCCCGGTCGTGCAGGCCGCCGCCGGCGCCGCGATCGCCGAGAAGGAACGGCAGAGGCTCCTCCAGTACCTCGCCGACGGCGTCGGCTGGGACGCCGACCGGCTGGCCGAGGTCGAGAAGGCCACGCTGGAGGCCCTGCGGCTGCGCGGCGAGGCGACCGCCGTCGAGCTGACCCGGGACGTGCCCGCACTGCTGGAACAGGTGGTCGTCGGAGCCGGCACGCCCCGCGAGATCCGGCAGAACGTGTCCAGCCGCATCATCCGGGTCCTCGCCGCCGAGGGCCGGATGCGCCGCAGCCGACCGCTCGGCACGTGGCTGAGCAGCCAGTTCCGCTGGGCGCCCGCGACACCGTGGCCCGAGATCGACACCGACGAGGCCCGCGCCGAACTGGTCCGCCGCCGGCTCGCGACCTACGGGCCCGACACCGAGGCGGACGTCAAGTGGTGGACCGGCTGGACGCTCGGCGCGGTCCGCAAGGCCCTCGCCGCCGTGGGCGCGGTCCGGGTGCGACTGTCCACCGGCGACGGTCACGCGCTGCCCGACGACGTGGACCCCGTCGAGGAGCCGGAGCCGTGGGCCGCGCTGCTGCCGGGACTGGATCCCACACCGATGGGGTGGCAGGCTCGCGGCTGGTACCTCCCCGACCGCCACCGGTCACAGCTGTTCGACAACTCGGGCAACGTCGGGCCGACCGTGTGGTGGAACGGCGCGGTGGTCGGGGGTTGGGCGCAACGCCCGGACGGTGAACTCGTTTGGCAACTCGTGGAGGACGTCGGCACGGAGGCGGCGGACGCGATCGCCCGGGAGGCGGACCGGATGGCGGTCCTGCTGGACGGGGTGCGCGTCATCCCCCGCTTCCGGACCCCGTTGGAGAAGGAGTTGGCGAAATGATCCTCTTGCGGCCGTTGGACGACGAGGGAGTGGAGCGCCTGCTCGGCCTGGCGGTCGCGGACGCCGGCCCGGACGACGTGATGCCACCCGGCTGGACCGTGGACCGCCCCGACGAGTTCCGCGAGTTCTACCGGGGCATGGTGGACGACGCGTTCGAGATCGTGGAGGACGACCGCACCGTCGGCATGGCCCGCCTCACCGCGAAGGGCGAGGCCGGCATGTGGATCGCCCGCTGCGCACGAGGAGCCGGTGTCGGACTCGCCGCACTGCGCCGCATCGTGGAGGAAGCGCCCCGGCGCGGCGTCCACTCGATCGTCGCGGACACCACCACCGACAACACCGCCGCCATCACCGTCCTCCGGAAGGCCGGCGCCATCCTCGAGGTCGACGGCACGCGCGTCCTGGCCCACCTGCCCGTGCCCGTCGAGCCCACGCCCGACATCGCCGACACCGGCGAACTGCTCCTCGCCTACCTCGACTTCTACCGCGAAGCCGTCCTCCGCAAGATCGACGGCATGACCGAGGAGGAACTGCGCACCAGCCGCCTGCCCACCGGCTGGACACCCCTCGGCCTGGTCAAGCACCTCGCCCACGTGGAACTGCGCTGGCTGCGCTGGTGCTTCCGCGGCGAGGAGATCGCCCTCCCCCACGGCGACCCGGAGGTCGAAGACGCCGAGTGGGTGGTCGAAGGCGACGACACCACCGACGACGTCCGCGCCTTCTACCGCGAGCAGTGCGCCCGGTCCCGCGACATCGTCGCCGAGTCCGCCCTCACCGACCGAGCCGCCCACTGGGGCCAACCCGACGTGCCGCGCCCCACCCTCGCCTGGATCCTGTTCCACCTGCTCCAGGAGTACGCACGGCACGCCGGGCACCTCGACATCGCACGGGAGCTCAGCGACGGCGTCGTCGGCGCGTGACGGGGCGTCAGCCGGGTCCGGGCCGGTCGAACCGGACGAAGCCGCGCAGCGCCGGCGGGCCGAAGTCGTGGATCTCCGTGTAGCCGAGGCTCTCGTAGAACGCCCGCTGCCCGGGGTCGTCGTCGGTCAGCAGGACCTTCTGCCGCACCGCGCGGTAGCGCTCCGACACCGCCCGCACCAAGGCCCGTCCCACGCCTTTCCCCTGCTCGTCGGGGTGCACGAGCACGTCCTGCAGGTAGCAGACGGTCGCGTCGTCGGACAGCGCGCGAGCCAGACCGATCAACCGGCCGTCACGCCGCGCGGTCACCACGTACGACGAGCCCGCGACCGCCGCGTGCAGCACCGCCGGGGTCGCCGTGTACGCCGACCAGCCCACGGCCTCGTACAGCGGGAGGAGCTCGTCCAGCCCGATCTCCCCCGCCTGCTCGATCAGCGGCTCATCGCGGTCCACCAGCCGACCTCCCCGCACCACGCCGGTCGTAGCCGGTCACCGGGTCGAGCCACCCGACCACGACCGTCGCCGACAGGTCCTCGTCCGACACGACCTCCGCGCGCAACCCACCCCGCGTGAACGCCGCCACCGTCCCCGCCGCCTGCCGCGCACCCGTCTCCACCAGCAACCGCCCACCCGGCGCCAACCACCGGGCCGCGTCCGCGATCACCCGCCGCTGCACGTCCAGACCGTCCGCACCACCGTCCAACGCCACCAACGGCTCGTGGTCGCGCGCCTCCGGCGGCATCAGGCCGATCGCCCCGGTCGGCACGTAAGGCGCGTTCGCCACCACCACGTCCACCCGGCCCGGCAACGTGCCCGGCAACGGCGCGTACAGATCACCCTCGTAGACCGAACCCGCCCCCACGTTGTGACGGGCACAGCGCACGGCCGCCGGATCGATGTCCACGGCGTGCAGCTCCACCCCCGCCACCCGATCGGCCACCGCCGCGCCCACCGCACCCGAACCGCAGCACAGGTCCACCACCACCGCGCCCGGCCGCGCCCCGGCCACCGCCACCCGCACCATCAACTCCGTACGCCGACGCGGCACGAACACACCCGGGTCCACCACGACCCGCAAGCCGCAGAACTCCGCCCACCCCACCACGTGCTCCAACGGCAACCCGGCCACCCGCCGAGCCGTCAACACCTCGAACTCGTCGGGCGTCCGAGCGGCAGCGGCCAACAACCGCGCCTCGTCCTCGGCGAACACACAACCCGCCGCGCGCAATCGCGCGACCACATCGACATCGGGAACCAGCATGGACAGCGCAACGCCTCTCGCGTGGAGAACCGCGGGCGCCCCTACACCGCCACGACGCGGCCGGAGACGACCCGACATGCACCAGCAGGAATGGGTCTCACCTCCACAGTCCGCGTGAACCGCCACACCGTATCCCACCCGGAACGGCCCTCAGCCGTCACCCGCGCGCGACCGCGCCACCGCAGCCTCGACCCCGTCCAACAGCACGTCCAGCCCCACCGCGAAGTTCCGCACCGCGTCCCGCTCCAGGTACGGCACGCACTCGTCACCCTCCACCGCCGGCGGCTCCTCCGTCCCGATCCACGCCGACAGCGGGAACCTCGAAGCGAAGTCCGGCGCCACCTCCTCGAACACCGACGACCGCGAGAACCACCACTCCTCGTCGGTCATCCCCGTTTCCCGCGCCGCCCGCCGCGCGTCCGCGATCACCCCCGCCGCGCCGCGCACGAACTGCATCACCGCGCCCACCACACCCCGCAACACCGACGCGTCCAACCCCGTCGCACGCAGGATCCGCAACAACGTCTCCAACATCGCGAACTCGTGCGGCCCCAACACCGGCCGCGCCTGCGACACCTGCAACACCCACGGGTGCGCCAGGAAGAACGCCCGCACGTCCTCCGCCCACGCCCGCAGCGCCACCCGCCACCCGCCGTCCAGCGGGTACTCCGCCGGCAACTCGCCCAACACCTTGTCGTACATCAGGTCGACCAACTCGGCCTTGCTCGGCACGTACGTGTACAGCGCCATCGCCGAACGCCCCAACCGCTCCCCCACCGCACGCATCGACAACGACGCCATGCCGTCCCGGTCCGCCACCTCGATCGCCGCGTCCAGGATCACGTCCACGCTCAGCCCGGGCCCCGCTCCCCCGTCGGGCTCCCGCCACAGCAACCGCATCGACCGACCCGCGTCACCCTGCCCGGCGAAGACGGCCACTTGCCCACTCCTTACAGCCTAAAGTATCGTGCCAAGGATTACTTTACGGTATAAACAAAGCAGGGGGAAGCCAGGCGATGTCAGCACCAGCCGACAGCCACGACGTCATCCAGGTACGCGGGGCCAGGGAGAACAACCTCGCCGACATCTCCGTCGACATCCCCAAACGACGGCTCACCGTCTTCACCGGCGTCTCCGGCTCCGGCAAGTCCTCACTCGTCTTCGGCACCATCGCCGCCGAGTCCCAACGACTCATCAACGAGACCTACACCGCGTTCATCCAGTCCTTCATGCCCAGCCTCGGCCGCCCCGACGTGGACGCCCTGCGCAACCTCAGCGCCGCGATCATCGTCGACCAGGAGCGCATGGGCGCCAACTCGCGCTCCACCGTCGGCACCGCCACCGACGCCCACACCATGCTCCGCATCCTCTTCAGCCGCCTCGGCACACCCCACGTCGGCACCGCCGGCGCCTTCAGCTTCAACCTCCCCGAGGGCATGTGCCCGCACTGCGAAGGCCTCGGCCGCGTCTCCACCATCGACGTCGACCAGCTCGTCGACCGCACCAGATCGCTCGCCGAGGGCGCCATCACCGTCCCGGGCTTCACTATCGACAACTGGTACGTCCAGACCTACCTGCAATCCGGCTTCCACGACCCGGACAAGAAGCTCCAGGACTTCACCGAAGAGGAGTGGAACGCCTTCCTCAACCTCGAATCCACCAAGGTCAAGGTCGGCAAGACCAACGTCACCTACGAAGGCCTCCTGGTCAAGGTCCAACGCCTCTACCTCGGCAAGAACCGGGAGAACATGCAGCCGCACATCCGCGCCTTCGTGGACCGCGCGGTCACCTTCGCCGAATGCCCCGACTGCCGCGGCTCCCGTCTCAACGCCGCCGCCCTCGGATCGAAGATCGACGGCGTGAACATCGCCGACTGCTCCACCATGCAGATCAGCGACCTCGCCGACTGGGTCGCCAAGATCACCGACCGCTCCGTCGGCCCCATGCTCACCACCCTCAAGGAGCTCCTCGACTCCCTGGTCGAGATCGGCCTCGGCTACCTCAGCCTCGACCGACCCGCCGCCACCCTCTCCGGCGGCGAGGCGCAGCGCGTCAAGATGGTCCGCCACCTCGGCTCCGCCCTCACCGACGTCACCTACGTCTTCGACGAGCCCACCATCGGCCTGCACCCCCACGACATCCAGCGGATGAACGACCTCCTGCTGCGCCTGCGCGACAAGGGCAACACCGTCCTCGTGGTCGAGCACAAGCCCGAGACAATCCGCATCGCCGACCACGTCGTGGACCTCGGCCCCGGCGCGGGCGCCAACGGCGGCCACATCACCTTCACCGGCACCGTCGCCGAACTGCGCGCCTCCGACACCCTCACCGGCCGCCACCTCGACCACCGCGCCCGGCTCCGCGACCACGTCCGCGAGCCCGCCGGCCGACTCCCGATCACCGGCGCCTCGCTGCACAACCTCAAGAACATCGACGTCGACATCCCGCTCGGCGTGCTCACCGTCGTCACCGGCGTCGCCGGCTCCGGCAAGAGCTCCCTCATCCACGGGTCGCTGGCCCGCCGCCCGGACGTCGTCACCGTCGACCAGGCGCCCATCCGCGGCTCACGACGCTCCAACCCGGCCACCTACACCGGACTGCTCGACCCGATCCGCACCGCCTTCGCCAAGGTCAACGGCGTGAAAGCCGCACTCTTCAGCGCCAACTCCGAAGGAGCGTGCCCGAAGTGCAAGGGCATCGGCCTCGTGTACACCGACCTCGCGATGATGGCCGGCGTCGCCTCCGTGTGCGAGGAGTGCGAAGGCAAGCGGTTCACGCCGGAAGTGCTCACGCACCGGCTCCGCGGCAAGAACATCAGCGAAGTGCTCGGGATGTCGGTCACCGACGCGCGCGAGTTCTTCACCGAGAAGCAGGCCAAGGCGATCCTCGACCGGCTCGTGGACGTGGGCCTCGGCTACCTCTCCCTCGGCCAGCCGCTGACCACGCTGTCCGGCGGCGAGCGGCAGCGGCTCAAGCTCGCCATCCACATGGCGGAGAAGGCGTCCACCTACGTCCTGGACGAGCCGACCACCGGCCTGCACCTCGCTGACGTGGACCAACTGCTCGCGCTGCTCGACCGACTCGTGGACGACGGCAACACGGTCATCGTGATCGAGCACCACCAGGCCGTCATGGCCCACGCCGACTGGATCATCGACCTCGGCCCCGGTGCGGGGCACGACGGCGGCCAGGTCGTGTTCACCGGCACGCCCGCCGACCTGGTCGAGAACGCCTCCACGCTCACCGCCCACCACCTTCGGGCCTACGTCGGCGGCTGACCGTCCTGGCTGTTCTGAGATGAGCCTTCTCCGGTGTCGCCAGTCTTGGAGAAGGCTCATCTCAGTTGACACTGAAGCTATCAAGTACGTTGATGATTCACTGGACCATCGGCCACATGGCGAATCGTTCCCACGCCCGGCCGATTGTCCGGCCCCACCCAGTCCTCTAACGTTCCCGATCACGTCCGCGCGAACGTGATCGCAGAACCTCCACTCCCCGGCGGAACCGAGTCACATTCGGGTCCGCCGGCAACCCTGCATGAGGGAGAACCCTGCAATGGGAGACGTTCGCGGATCAAGACGAGCACTGATCGCATTAGCCGGCGCGGCGGTGACGGCCATGGCGCTGGCCACCGGCGCAACGCCGGCAGCAGCCGAGGGCGACATCCTCGGCGCCAACAACCCGACTGCCATCAAGGACAGCTACATCGTCGTCTACAACGACGTGTCCACCCAGAGCGTCGACGCGCTCACCTCCGACCTCAGCGCCAAGTACGACGCCAAGGTCGACTTCACCTACCGCCACGCGCTGAAGGGCTTCGCGGGCACGCTGTCCGAACGGGCCGCGCGCCGCCTGGCCGCCGAGCCGGGCGTGGCGTACGTCCAGCAGAACGGCACGGTCCAGGCGACGGGGACGCAGACGAACCCGCCGTCCTGGGGGCTGGACCGGATCGACCAGCGCAACCTGCCGCTGGACTCGTCCTACACCTACCCGAACGACGGCACCGGCGTCACCGCCTACATCATCGACACGGGCATCCGGACCACGCACAGCGACTTCGGCGGCCGTGCCACCTGGGGCACCAACACCGTCGACACCAACAACACCGACTGCAACGGCCACGGCACGCACGTCGCCGGCACCGTCGGCGGCACCGCCCACGGCGTGGCCAAGGGCGTCCGGCTGATCGCGGTCAAGGTGCTCAACTGCCAGGGCTCCGGCTCGTTCGCCGGCGTCGCGGCGGGCGTCGACTGGGTCACCGGCCACCACACCTCCGGCCCGGCCGTGGCGAACATGAGCCTCGGGGGCCAGGGCAGCGACATCACCGGTGAGACCGCGGTCCGCAACTCGATCGCCGACGGCGTGACCTACGCGATCGCGTCCGGCAACTCGAACGCCAACGCCTGCAACTTCACCCCGGCGCGGGTCGCCGAGGCCATCACCGTGAACGCGTCGACGAACACCGACGCGCGGGCCTCGTTCTCCAACTGGGGCACGTGCACGGACATCTTCGCGCCGGGTCAGAACATCACCTCGGCGTGGATGACCAACGACACCTCCACCAACACCATCAGCGGCACGTCCATGGCGGCTCCGCACGTCGCCGGCGGCGCGGCGGTCCTGCTCGGCGCCACCCCCTCGTTGACGCCCGCGCAGGTCGCCACCGCGATGGTGGCCAACTCCACCCCGAACAAGATCACCAGTCCGGGCACCGGTTCGCCGAACCGGCTGCTGTTCGTCAACACCGGTGACAACCCCGGTCCGGGCAACCCGTCGGTCACCCCGCCGGGCAACCAGACCGGCAACGTCGGCACGGCCACGAGCCTCCAGCTGAAGGCCTCCGGCGGCACCCCGCCGTACACGTGGTCGGCCACCGGGCTGCCGCCCGGCCTGGCGATCGCCGCGTCCACGGGCCTGATCTCGGGCACGCCCACCACCGCCGGCAGCTACACCGTGACCGCCACGGCGACCGACGCCGCGGGCAAGTCCGCGAGCACCGCGTTCACCTGGACCGTCAACCCGCCGGGAGGCTCGTGCTCCGCTCCCGGTGAGAAGCTGGTCAACGGCGGCTTCGAGAGCGGCACCACCGGCTGGTCGAACGCGACCTGGACGATCAGCTCGTGGACCGGGACCGGAGCGCCGCGCTCCGGCGCCCGCTCATCCTGGATCGGCGGCTACGGCTACAGCTACACCGAGACGCTGTCCCAGACCGTCACCGTCCCGGCCGGCTGCACCAACACCACCCTGTCGCTGTGGCTGAAGATCAGCACGGCGGAGTACGAGCCGGCCGTGTTCGACACCTTCACCGTCAAGGCGGGCTCGACCACCCTGGCGACCTACACCAACCTCAACCCGTCCGGCTACGCCGTGCGCACCTTCAACCTGGGCGCGTACGCGGGCCAGAGCGTCACGCTCAGCTTCACCGGCACGGAGGACTGGTCCTACCAGACCTCGTTCGTGCTGGACGACGTCTCCGTGACGGCGTCCTGATCCACTCGGGCTGAACGGGGAGGGCCGGTCTCGACCGGCCCTCCCCCCTTCACGGAGCGGTCCGCCTCAGCACCCGATCGGCGACGAGCCGACGGCCACGTCGTCGTACCAGAGGGTGTTCGCGCCGTCGCCGTAGCTCTCCCAGCCCAGCCGCAGGTCGGTGACGGCGGGCCGCCAGCCGGTCTTGGCCATCCACTGCCGGTCGACGTCGGGCGTAGCCACGCCGTCCGCCTGCAAGCCCTCGACCGGCGCGCCGTTCAGCGAGGTCGCGATCTTCCCGGCCGGGTCGACGGTGAACTGCACGCAGTTCCACTGCCCGGTGGGCAGCGGCTTGCTCTTCGACACGCCCACCGGGCTCTGCTCCGGCAGGGTGGCGTCGTCGGACTCGCGGTTCCACTGCAGCGCCGAGTTCTGGCCGCCCATGCGGAGGTCCTTGCCGCCGTCCGCGGAGTCCTTCATGGCCATGAACGTCACGTGCGCCATCGGCAGGGCCGTCGTGTGGCGGACGTAGAACCGGCCGTGCACCGGGCCGGACCCGGACACCGGGGTGCCGAAGAAGATGTGGTTGCAGTAGCCGGCCGCGCCGTTCACCCGCACCGACTTCGAGCCGCTGCGCGCGACCGAGTCGTCGATGGCCACCGTGCCCTGACCCGTGCAGTTGGCCGCGCCGACGGTCCAGCGGCCGGCCGGGGTGGTCCCGGTCTGCTGCTCGAAGTCGTCGCACAACGCCGCCGTGCCGCAGCCGGGTGGGTTAGTCGTCGTCGTGGTCGTGGTGGTGGTCGTCGACGTCGTGGTGGAGGTGGACGTCGACGTGCTCGTGGTGGTGGGAGTGGTGGTCGTGGTCGGGTCACCGCTGCACGGGACACCGTTGAACGCGAAGTCGGTCGGCGCCGCGTTCGTGCCGCTGTACGTGGCCTGGAAGCCGAACTGGGCGCTCGCGCCCGTGCCCAGCGAACCGTTCCACGCCGCGTTGGCGACCTTCACCCGGTTGCCGTCCTGGGTGACGGTCGAGCTCCAGCCTGAGGTCACCTTCTGATCGCCGGTGAACGTCCAGGTGAGCGTCCACGAGGTGACCGGAGCGGACTGGTTGGTCACGGTCACGTTGGCGGTGAAGCCGGTCGACCACTGGTTGAGCTTGTAGTCCACGGCGCAGACAGGAGCCGCCCCCGCAGGGCTGGTCCCGCCGATCACCACCAACCCCGCTACCGATACCACAGCGGCTACCGCCGCCAACAAATTTCGCACAACAACCCCTTCGTTGTCGTTTCTGGGAGCGTTCCCAGACACTGACTGTAACGATTCCGTCACCCTTATGGAATACTCCGCCTGCCGCAACGACGGCTGGAACGAACGCGCGTACGCCCCGGTCAGCGGCCCAGCACGTTCACGGCGCCACGTCCGCCGTCCACCCCGACTCGGTCGCCTGTCCTGCGGTCAGAGACCGTTGGTGAACAGCAGCCGGCCGGCCGCGTGGATCTCGCGGACATCCGGCGACGATCTTCGACGGTCGCGGACATACTGCCGGTGTGGCAAGGGATGCGTGGGTGGCCGAGACGTCGCGTGACTTCACATCGCTGCGTGGCAGGCGCGTGGAGTCGTGGGTTGGTGTGGAGATGGCGCTGCGGGAGAGCGTCGCGGGGGGCGCGCCCCAGTTCGACGACCCAGAGGTCCCCTGTCTGCAGTTGCTCGGCTTGCAGGCGTCCTTGGACCACTGCGGCGTGCTGACCGTCAGCGTCCACCAAGATCACGACGTGTTCGGGTTGTGGCCCCGGTCGCACCCCGAGGTCAGGTTCCAGGACGAAGGGCAGTGGAACGGGATCTACCGCTGGAGGGCGTTGACCGAACTGCCGACCGGCCACGTCGAGTACGTGGCTGCCTTCGTCGACAAGGGCGTTCTGGCCGAGGTCGGCCTGCGGATCGATGGCCGGCCGCTGCTGCTGGTCGCAGGCGAGTTGGAGGAGACGTCCGAGGGCGGGCTCTTGTTCCACCGGCTCGATGAGTCGGTTCTGGTGTTCACCGATACCGCCGCCGCTGCGCGCGTCCCATGGACCACATCACGGCACGGCCTCGTCCGAACCGAGGAGGGCTGCACGGGTATGGGTGGCCAGGACTCTGCGCCGGGGCCGGTGAGCGGTTCGGGTGCGCCGTAGGTGCGCGCGGCTCGTCGTGGATCACGATCACCCGCGCGAGCAACTCGCCGTCCCGCCGGGCGTGGGAGGACGGGCGGGCGGACCCTGATGAAGGAGTGCCTGAACATCAGCGATGACGTCAAGGCCGAGGTCCGGCACTCGGCGTCCGATTGGTGCGACAGCAACCTGGTGCCGGTGGTGGAAACGAAGGTCGAGGCCTTCTGGGACGTCTGCGACGCCACCGACGAGGGGTTCGAGGAAATCCTCGGCGTGATGCGGGAGATGCCCGGTCAGTGGTCACAGGTCGGTTCCGGTCCACCGGGTCGAGGGAGGCAGTGCGCGATGATCACGGAGATCGTTCGGGAGGAGCGCATCGAGCGGATGCGCGCGCGATTCGCCGACCGGAAACCGGGACCGGATCGCGGCCAGGGCCGAGCGGTGGCATGCGGCGGAAGGCCGGTGCGGAGACCGCAACGCTGACGCAACGCCGGCACGAGCGCGTCGCCGCGATCCAGCACAGGGCGGAGGACCGCCCGCAACGCCTTCGCGCCACCGGGTTCACGAGGACCTCAGGTGTTCGACTTCGACCCGGACTGGGACGAGGATCCGGACCCTCGGCGACGCTGGTGGTCCACGGCGCGCTGTCGCACCGCGGCCTCGGCTCTACGGCTCATGTCGAAGTCCGCTTCGGCAGGCCGAATCGACGGCGGCGTGGCGATTCGGCCTGCCGAAGCGGAGTGGGCGGCGGCGAAGCCGTTGTTGCACGCGCCGTCGCGGTCGACACGGCCGTCCTTGAATGCGGTCCTCGAAACCCAGTGCCGCTCGGCGGTGCGCTCTTGATCGCTGCTCCACGCCTGCGCGAGTACGAAC
This sequence comes from Saccharothrix isguenensis, assembly GCF_052936305.1. Classification (NCBI taxonomy): domain Bacteria; kingdom Bacillati; phylum Actinomycetota; class Actinomycetes; order Pseudonocardiales; family Pseudonocardiaceae; genus Saccharothrix; species Saccharothrix isguenensis. The sequence goes on along the minus strand of NZ_CP193626.1, from coordinate 3,947,080 downwards.
CGTTCTACAACTGATCAGCCTGTTGCCGACGGTGGTTCCCAGTCACCACCGGTAGTCGAGGAACTTGCCGTCGAAGGTGACCACCACCCGGTCGCCGTCGGGGTCCGGGCGGCGCGCGATGTCGACCTTGAAGTTGATCGCGCTCATGATGCCGTCGCCGAACTCCTCGTGGATCAGCTCCTTCAGCGCGGGTCCGTAGACCGACAGCGCCTCGACGAAGCGGTAGATCGTCGGGTCGTTCATGATGGCCGGGTCCGTACCGCGAGTGGGCCGGCCCCGTAGGCTCTCCGCTACCGCGTCGTCCAGGTCGAGGAGACCGCAGACCGTCTTCGTCTGTTCCGGTGTCATCGGGTGCTGTCCGAGCAGGGCGGCGGTGACCCACACGACCGGGGCGCCGAGCTCGTCGGCGATCTGCGCCCAGGTCAGGCCCTTGCGCACCCGGGCTGCGACCACCAGGTCGGCGGCGTCGGACTTGCTCATGATCGGGGTCATGACGATCGCTCCTCGGTCGCGGCGTGCCCCCAGACTTCCGCAGGTTCGTTGCGGTGATGTAAACGATCACGCCAAAATCACCGACCTCAGGAGTGAGGCTGACGTGATCTGGTGCTCGCACGGCGGTCACAGGGAGGACACCTCCCGTGCTCAGACTCCATCACCACCCCAACCGAAGGAGCGGCGTTTCCATGACCTACGTCAACCCGGCGGACCTCGTCCGAAAGATGATCGACGCCGGTGAGGCCAAGGCGTTCATGTCCACGCGTGACACCATCATCCGGGCGTTCATGGCCGGTGCGATCCTCGCGCTCGCCGCCGCGTTCGCGGTCACGGTCACCGTGCAGACCGGCAACGCGCTCGTCGGGGCTCTGCTCTTCCCGGTCGGGTTCTGCCTCCTGTACCTGCTGGGCTTCGACCTCCTCACCGGCGTCTTCACACTGGTTCCGCTCGCGTTGATCGACAAGCGGCCAGGTGTCCGGATGCGCACGGTCCTGCGCAACTGGTCGCTGGTGTTCGTCGGCAACTTCGCGGGCGCGCTCGTCGTCGCGCTCATGATCGGGGTGATCGTCACCTTCGGGTTCTCGGTGGAACCGAACGAGGTCGGGCAGCGGCTCGGTGAGATCGGGGAGAGCAGGACCCTCGGCTACGCGGAGCACGGCGCGGCCGGGATGCTGACCCTGTTCATCCGCGCTGTGCTGTGCAACTGGATGGTCTCCACCGGCGTCGTCGCCGCGATGATCTCCACCTCCGTGTCCGGCAAGGTGATCGCGATGTGGATGCCGATCCTCGTGTTCTTCTACATGGGTTTCGAGCACTCGATCGTCAACATGTTCCTGTTCCCGTCCGGTCTCCTGCTCGGCGGCGACTTCTCGCTCGGCGACTACCTCATCTGGAACGAGATCCCCACCGTGATCGGGAACCTGGTCGGCGGCCTCTCGTTCGTGGGGCTGACGATGTACGCGACCCACGCGCGGACCGGCCCCTCCCGCAGGAACGGGGTGTCCCCGGACGTGGAGGTGCCGCTCAAGACGACGACGCTTGGGTGATGACGTCATGAGGGGGTGCACCCGGTAGCGATCCTGCTCTTACTCAGTGCGGCGATCGCGCATGCCGGGTGGAACCCCTTCACCGAGCGGGTGCCTGACGGGGGCGCGCTGCCCGTGTGGCTCGACACCCGCCTGGAGTGTGGCTTAACCCGCAGCGATGGCTTCTCGAACGACACACGCTTCGGGACTCGGGTCAACCGGTGTGCAGAGTGAGCCCGTACACCGGAAGCGGCTCGGAAACCGGCTGGATCCAGGCTGTCCCGCCGGAAGCGCGGTTCCCGGACCCGCCCGAGACCAGCCCCACCGCCCGAACCGTGCTGCCCGCGCCGGGATTGGTGACCACCGGCGGCCCGGAGGCGCCTGACTCCGCGCACATGGACGCGCGGGCGAGCTGGTTGACGCAGCCTTGCGGGTAGCACACCGTCTGGTCGACCCCGGTGATGCTGCCGCACTGCCACCCCGGGACCGGGCTGGAGTAGCACACGGACATCCCGACGAACGGGTTCGTGGCACCGGTGATGGTGACGTCACCACCACTACCGTGACGATCGACCAGCGGTGTGGACACCGCGGCGTCCGACGCCACCCGGATGAGCCCGTGATCGTTGGCCGGGAACGACGAGCCGACGCCCGTGCCGATGTAGCCGCCGACACCGTGCCAGTTACTGCCCGCTCTGGCGCAGTGCCCAGCGGCCACGATGGAGCGAGCGGCTCCCGAACGGGCGTTGAACCCCAACGTGCACCGCGCACCGCCTTCGTGGATCGACTGTGCGGCAACGAGATCCCACACCGGACGAGGCGCCTCGTCGACGTGCTCGACGGTGACCGCCTGAGGCCGCGTCGCGCCCCCGGGTCCAGCCGTTCCTTGGCCACAGCCGGCCCGACCTCGTCCGGCTCCCCGGACACCGGCCCAGCCGAGGCGAACACGAGGCCGGCCGTCAGCACGGCCGTTCCCACCCGACGCACGACAGCAGGCAAGGTCATGGCCTTCTCCTCCCCCGGGACACGAACGTAAGCGTCCCGGCGAGCCCCTGGATATCGACCGTTGGTGGGACACCGGTTGACGGTGAACCCGGCTGCACCGCCTCCCCTCTGCCCGACGACGGACCCGGCCGCGGACGGTGTCCGACAAGCTGCGGGATCACGGGTACGTGCCGGCACCGGGCGACCCACCGCCCTCGCATCGAGGAGCCACCCGCGACCAGTCGGAGCAGCAGTTGGTCCACGGCCGGTCCTTCGCCGACCGCGGTCTCCTGCGCGGTCTCAGCCATTCGCCGCATTCCACTGCCGATTCTCGCCCCAACCTCACGGTAACGGCATCAGTAAGTTCTGAATTGCTGCTCCATCCGGTGATACCGGACCTCCGGCGGTGGCGGCCGACGGAGGCGCTGGAGTAGCGTCGGGCCGGTAAGTGGGGCAAGCAGAGCCGATCATCGTGCTGCGCCTGGGGAGGGCTCCGCAGCGGCGCGCATGAAGACGCATGGGCGGCTGACCTGCGCAGACGTCATAGTTCAGCGAATTTAATCAGGTGTCGCAGAGTCGACGACGCCTATTGCTTGGGTACCGCTCCACCATTCACGTTTGCCAGAGATGGGGTTTACGCAATGTTGCGTGCGGACATGGAAGAACTCGCGGGCAAGTTACTCGAGCAACTCTTCGAGAAGGTCCCCAAGGCACGGGAATTCCATGCCGGGACCTGGATCGACGAGGACTACTACCGGCGCCACCTGATCGAGACGGTGCTGCGGATCCGGCTCAACAACGAGGTGGACGCGTACGGCCTCTACAAGGTGGGTTACCAGGACCACCGGCTCGCCTCGACCCTGGCGCAGTACCTGGCCGAGGAGAACAACCACGAGGGCATGTTCCTGCGCGACATCGCCAAGTTCGGGCTGGACAAGGAGGACGTCGACGGGATCCGGCCGTTCTCCTCGACCGAGTACCTGATCGGCTACATGTACCACTCGATCAACAACGAGGGTCCGCTGCCCACAACGGTGTGGAACTGGTTCGTGGAGTGGTACTCCGACCAGTACAACCCGGTGATCACCAAGTTCGCCGCCGAGACCTTCGGCGAGGACAAGGTCAAGGGTTCCTCGGCGCACATCGCCTACGACGAGTCCCACGACCACGACGACCTCATGTGGTCCACCGTCGAGCGCGCGGTCAAGGGCTGGGGCGACTTCGACGCCGCCACCCGGCTGCTGACCAACTACGTCGACCTGATCGGCCTCTACTTCACCCAGCTCTACAACGAGACCGTCGGCGCGAAGTCCTGACGTCCACCCGGCAGGCGGGCCGCCTCGGCGACCCGCCTGCCGTCTGTCGACCAGGAGGTCAAGGTGAGTGATCGGTCGGTGCTGGTGCTCGAGCCTGAATCGTCCGGGGTGGACGTGGTCACCGCGGCGGCCGGGCTCGGGCTGCACGCTCACGTGTTCGACCGCAGGCCCACCCACGAGCTGTCGGCGCGGGTCCGCGGCGCGATCACCGCGGGCGAGGCGACGCACACCCGGCTGGAGACCCGCTCGGTCGAGGCCGTCGTGGACGCCGCGCTGCGCGTGGCCGTGAGCGGGGAACTGCTCGCGGTGGTACCCGGTTTCGAGTACGCCGTGCCCGCCGCAGCGGTCACCGCCGCCAAGCTCGGCTTGCCCGGGCTCGACCCGGCCACGGCGGAGGCGTTGCGGGACAAGGAGAAGATGAAGGCCATCCTGTCCGACGCCGGCATTCCGGTCGCCTTCGGGCTCCCGCTGACACCGGCTACCGCCACCGAGACCGACCTCGACCGGGTCGCCGCCGAAGTCGGCTTCCCGGCGGTGGTCAAACCGGTCGACGGGTCGGGCAGCCTGTGGGTGCGCCGGGTGGACGACGCGGCGGCGCTGCGCGGCTACGTCGCCGCCGCGCGCACCGGGCCGTTCGACGACATGGGGCAGCCGATCGGCGGTCGCCTGCTGGTGGAGACCTATGTGGACGGTCCGGAGTACAGCGTCGAGGGCTACGTCGACGCGACCGGCCCGGTCGTGCTCGCGGTCACCGAGAAGCAACTGGGCACCGAACCGCACTTCGTCGAGGTCGGACACGTGGTCCGGGCCGACCTGTCCGACCGCGACCAGGCCACCGTGGAACGCCTCGCCGCCGACGCGGTGCGCGCGCTGCGGCTGACCAGGGGCGTGTTCCACCTCGAAGTCCGGTTCGCCCGCAGCGGCCCGGTGGTGCTCGAGATCGCCGCCAGGCTCGGCGGCGACCGCATCCACCGGCTCGTCACCGCCGTCACCGGGCGCGCGCTGCCCACCGTGGTGCTGTGCTGCCTGGCCGACCTCACGCTGCCCCCGCCGTCGACGCCCACCGCCGCCGTGGCCGCCGTCCGGTTCTTCACCACCTCCCGCTCCGGTCGGATCGCCGACCCGGCGAGTCTTCGCCGGGAGCTGGCCACCATTCCCGGCTGCGTCGAGCTGACCGTCGGCGCGCTGCCCGACGAGCCGCTGGCCCCGGCCACCGATTTCCGGCAACGATTCGGCCACCTCGTCGTCGGTGCCCCCGACCGCGGCGCTCTGGCCGACGCGATCGCCGAGGCCGACGCGCTGGTCGCCACGGCCATCACCCCGTGAGGGACCACCAGCGCAGCGAGGAGGCACACCGATGCGCCGCATTCTGATCGTCAACCGGTGGAACGACGACTTCGCCGACTACGGCGCCTACATCGACCACAGCGCTCCCACCGCCTACGTGACCACCCCGGTGCACGCCCGGATGGTCCCGCCGGGCACCGCCCACGTCGAGACCGTCGACGACCCGGACGACGTCGAGGCGATCATCGCCGCGGCCCGCCGCTGCGCCGCCGAGGTCGGACCGTTCGACGTGGTCATGGCCCTCTCGGAGTTCGACCTGCTCACCGGGGCGCGGGTCCGCGAGGCGCTGGGCGCCCCCGGCCGCGGCCTCGACGCGACCCTGCTGTTCCGCGACAAGACCAGGATGAAGCAGGCGATGCACGCGGCGGGCGTTCGCGCCCCGGCCTACCGCGCCGTGCGCACCCTCGCCGAGATCGACGCGTTCTGGGCCGAGCACCCCGGGAAGCTCGTGGTCAAACCCCGCGCCGCAGCCGCCTCCGAGGGCGTGTTCGTGTTCGACACCGGCGATGACCACGCCGCCGCGCTGGCCGGCGTCGACCTCACCGACTACGAGGCCGAGGAGTTCCTCGAAGGCCCGATCTGGCACGTCGACGGCCTGGTGCAGCGCGGGAAACCCGTCTTCCACACCACTTCCCGCTACATCGGCACCTGCCACGGCTTCTCCCTCGGCCGTCCGCTCGGCTCCGTCGTGCAGACCGGCGAGCAGGCGGCGCGGGTCGCGGACTTCGCCTTCGGCTGCTTGTCGGTGCTCGGCCTCGACGACGGCGCGTTCCACCTCGAGGTCATCGAGCAGCCCGATGGGCCGGCCTTCCTCGAGGTCGGCGCCCGCGTCGGCGGTGGCGAGATCCCGTTCGTCTCCCGCGACGTCTACGGCGTCGACCTCATCGGCGACTGGATCCGGGTCGAGTTGGGCGAACCGCCGCGCACCCTGCCCGCGTCGGAACCCACCGAGATCGCCGGATTCCTCATGTTGCCCGAGCCGGTCGGCAGCAGGCTGGTGTCGCGCGAGTCCATGGTCGGCGGCGTTCGCGGCCTCTACGCCGAGGACCTGCCCGAACCGGGGCACGTGTTCGACGGGAAGGGCGGCTACGAAACCATCCTGGCCCGGTTCCGCTTCCGCGGCCCCACGTCCCAGGCCGTCACCGAGTCGATCACTGCTACCCTCGCGCGTTTTCACTACACGCTCGAAAGGCCGGTATGAGCACCAAACTCGGCGTCAACGGGGCAGGTGCCATCGCCGTCGCGGCCATGGTTTGCGTGCAGTCCGGCGCCGCGGTGTCCACCTGGCTGTTCGACACCGCCGGTCCCATGGGGACCGCCTGGCTGCGGCTGTGCTTCGGCGCGCTGTTCCTGCTCGTCTGGGCCCGCCCGCGGTTGCGGGGGCGCACCGCGGGCGACTACGGCGTCGCACTGGGCCTCGGCCTCGTCAGCGCGGGTATGACGATCTGCTACTTCCAGGCCATCGACCGGATCCCGCTGGGCACCGCCAGCGCCTTGGAGTACCTGGGGCCGTTGGTGGTGGCCTTCATCGGCCTGCGCAAGTGGGTCGACGTGCTGTGGCCGGTGCTCGCCGCCGCGGGGGTGCTGGTCCTGACCAACCCGTGGTCGGCCTCGGCCGACCTCGTCGGCATCGCGTTCGGTCTGGGCGCGGGCGCCTGCCTCGGCCTCTACGTGGTGCTCATCCAGAAAGTCGGCGACCGGTTCAGCGGCATGGACGGCCTCGCCTTCGCGGTGACCGCGGCGGCGGTGTGCTCCGGATTCGCCGGCGCCCCTCAGGCGCTGCCCGCGCTCACCCCCGGCGTCATCGCGGGTGCCGCGCTGGTTGCCCTGCTGCTGCCGGTCATACCGTACGCCCTGGAGATGGTGGCGCTGCGCCGGCTGACCGCATCCTCTTTCGCCACGCTGATGAGCATCGAACCGGCCATCGCCACGGTCATCGGATTCGTGCTGCTGTCGCAGGCCCCGCAGTTCACCCAGCTGCTCGGCATCGCCCTGGTGATCACCGCGGGCATCGCCGCCACCCGCCGCGGCAGCCGCTCCGAGGCCCTCGCCCCGGAGTCCGAACTGCTCGAACCCAACGCCAAGACCTGACCCGAGGGGTGCCGGAATCCCGGCCGGGCACGATCGGTCCCGGGCAGGAGGAGCGGCGAGCCTGCGGGTCATGGTGATACCGGCAGCGATGACGCCCGGGGTGAGCGCCTGGGGGCCTATGACCCCTCAGCCACCTTCAGAAGCGCCTCGAACGGCACCAAGCACAGCGATAGCGTCGAACAGCACACCACAAGTCGCATTCAGCCCAGCCTGAAGAGACGGCCAAGGCGGCTTGGACCATGACCTGGCCTGCGAGAACGTGGAACCCTCCGGCTCTCGGAGACCTCGCGGCCGGGGCTGGGCGTCACGTCGATCACCTGGAGCGGTGGGTTGCCCATCGAAGCGAGCATCTTGCCGATCAAGTCATGTATCTGATAGATATATCTGACAGAGAGGAGTGCGATGGCGAGAGCAAGTCAGACCGAGATCGCCGTGTTGGGCGGGTTGAGCATCCAGCCGATGACGGGATACGCGCTGAGGGAAGCGATCCGGGACGTGTTGGGACATTTCTGGAGCGAGAGCTACGGCCAGATCTATCCCACCTTGGCCAACCTCGAACAACAGGGGTTCGTGCGCCGACAGGACGCGGCCCGGGCCCGTGCGTCGACGTTCGCGACCACACCGGCGGGAATCCGCCACCTGGAGGAGTTGCTGGCGCAGCCGGTGCAGGCCACACCGCCACGCAACGGACTGTTGCTACGACTGTACTTCGGCCGTCATCTCGGCCCTGCCGCTTGCCGAACGCTGGTCCAGTCGACGTTGACCGAAGCACAGGACGCGCTGGAGCGGTACGCGCGGATCCGCGCGGAGATCGAGGGCCAGGACAGCGAGGACCGCGACTACTGGTTGCTCACCGTCTCCGCAGGAGAACACTCCGCCCGTGCCGCGCAGGCATGGGCCGACGAAGCACTGTCCACCCTCGCCGAACTCGACGACACCGCCGGAACACGACCAGGGAGAACCTCATGACGACAACTTCCACTCACCGGCTGAGACATGCCGCCGCCGTTGCCGGAACAGGGTTCGTGCTGGTGTCGGCGTTCCAGGCGCTGTTGGCTGCCGGAGTCCCGTTGGGCCGGGCAGCGTTCGGTGGCGCGTCGGCCGAACTGCCCGACACCCTGCGGATCGCCAGCGGGGTCGCCACCGCGTTCTGGCTGGTGGCCGCAGCGGTGGTGCTGCGTCGAGGTGGCTACCGCGTGCGGTGGATCCCGGAGCGAATCGCCAAGGTGGGCACGTGGGCATTGGTCGGGCTGCTCACCGCGGGAATGCTGATGAACCTGGCCTCGTCGAGCCCGTGGGAACGTTTCGGCTGGGCGCCGATCATCGCGGTACTGGGCGCACTGTGCCTGACCGTCGCACGTGGGCAACGCCGAGCCGCCCACTGACGGTCAGCGCGCTTTCCAGCACCGAGTGGGCATCGGACACGGCTGCCTCGCTGTCCGCCAGCCGGTTCCGGACGATGCGATCGACCACTGTCGACGCCGACACGGTCGCGGAGGTGGTGACCTGCGAACCGGTGCGCCGCGCGTCGTCGAGCCGGATCCACTCGCGCAGCTCTCGTGGTTGCTTTGTGCCAAGGTCAACGGAGGTCGGTCGAACGGTCGCGACCGGCGTCACGCTCGGTGGGCACAACGGACGGCCGGGAACGCTCGGTGGGCTCGGGCAGGCGCTTGGGCAGGACCGACCGTGCCAGCGCCACCCCTGCCAGCACCACGGCCATCCCCACCACGATCCGCACGGTCAGCGGCTCGTCGAGCACGATCGCGCCCAGTGCGACGGAGACGACGGGCAGCAGGAAGCCGACGGTGGCGGCGCTGGTCGCGCCTTCGTCCTCGATGATCCGGTAGTTGAGGTAGAAGGTGACGCCGGTGCCGAAGATGCCGAGCACGACCACGGCGGCGATCGCGGTGGCGTTGGGGGTGGTCGGGGCACCGTCGAACGGGACCATGACGGCGCTGAGGCCCGTGGCGGCGGTCAACTGGGCGGCGGACACCGCGATCGGGCCGCCCTTGCCGGCGAGGTTGCGTCCCATGTAGGCGAACGCGACCGCGTAACTCGCCGCCGCGCCTAGGAGCGCCAGCGCGCCGACGCCGGCCGGCCCTTCCTGCTGCCACGGGGCGAAGATCAGCACGACGCCGGCGAAGCCGAGGACCAGCCCGGCCACGCGGACCGGCGTCAGGCCGCGTTCGCTGCCGATCATGAGCCCGATGAGCACGGCGAACAGCGGGGTGGTCGCGTTGAGGACGCCCGCGACGCCGGAGTCGACGGTCTGCTCGCCGATGCCGAACAGGAGGAACGGCAGGGCGTTGCAGAAGAACGCGGCGATCGCCAGGTGCCCCCACAGCTCGCGCGGCAGCCGCTGACCGCCGGCACGGGCCAGCACCAGCAGCACGCCCGCACCGAGCGCACACCGGATCACCGTGATCTGCACCGGCGACAGCCCGGTCAGGGCCAGTTTGATCCACAGGAAGCCCGACCCCCACAGCAGGGCCAGCACTCCCATCCGCAACATGCCTCGTCCGGTCACGGGACCACCGTCCCCCACGACCGGCTTCAATAAAAGTGAAACCTACTCACCTAGCGTTAAGCCGTGCTTAAACGTCCACCGCGTACTTCCCGGTGCCCGACCGCGCGACTCGCGGTGCCGGAGTGGAGGACTCGCGAGGTGGGAGCGCTCTCACCTCACCCCCGCGAGTCGCGCGGTCGGGCACCGCGAGCTGTCCGGTCGGGTCAGCGCGTGTGGACCATCAGGGTGTCGACGCCGTGGACGATCGACGCGGTGCGGAACCCCGGGCTGTCCGTGGCCATCCGCAGGTTCGGGAAGCGGCGGAGCAGTGCCGGGTAGGCGGCGCGCAGCTCCATCCGGGCCAGCTCCGCGCCGACGCACCGGTGCGCGCCGTGGCCGAACGCCAGGTGCGCGGACGCCGGTCGACCGGCGTCGAAGTCGGACGCCTCCTCGCGGTTGGCCGCCGTCAGCGACACCACGACCACGTCGCCTTCCTCGATCTGCTGCTCGCCGACCCGCAGGGTGTGCCGGGCGAACCGAGGGAACGCCACCTGCACCACGCTCAGGTGCCGCAGCAGCTCCTCGACCAGCGGCCCGGTGGCCGCGTCGTCGTCACGCATCGCCTTCCGCGCGTCGTCGTCGGTCATCAGCACGATGGCGCCCAACGCGAGCATCGACGCCGTCGTGTCGAAGCCGCCCGTCAGCACGCCGTCCGCCAGACCGGCCAACTCGACGTCGCTCACGTCGTCACCGTGCTGCCGGATGATCGCCCCGATCAGGCCGTCCCCCGGCGACCGGCGCTCACGGCGGACGATCTCCTCCATGTACGACAGCGACTCCGAGATGGCGCCCAACGCCTGCCCCGCGCCGCCGAACAGGTCGAACCTGGCCGCCGCCAGCTCCTGGAACCGGTCACGGTCCTCGTAGGGCACACCCAGCAGCTCGCAGATCGTCAGCGACGGGATCGGCAGCGCGAACTCCTGCACGAGGTCCACCGGCCCGTCGGCGGCCTCCATCGCGTCCAGCCGCTCGGTGACGATCGCGTCGATCCGCGGCACGAGCCGGGACAGCCGACGCATGGTGAACTCCGGCGTGAGCAGCTTGCGCAGCCGGGTGTGGTCGGGTGGGTCGGCGAACCCGAGGCCTCCGGGCGACTGCTCGATGCGGACCGCCGCACCCAGCCGGGCGTAGTCGTTACTGAACGCCCCTGTGTCGGAAAGCACCTTCTTGGCTTCTTCCTGACCAGTGACCAACCACACCCGCAAGCCGAACGGCACCGGGATCCGGTGCACCGCGCCGGCCTCCCGCATCCGCTCCAACTCGGCGACCGGAACCACGCCGTCCCGCTTCAACGGGACGAGCGCACGGTCCGGGAGCAGCGACAACGCCCTCGAACCGATCTTGCCCACTACCCACCGCGTCGCCGAACGCCGTGCGACCCACGCCACCAATCCGTCGCGCACGGACGCCAGAGTCGTCATCCCACACCCCTCTTCCCCAGGTTGACCTGAGCGACGGTAACCGTACGTAGGGGTGAGCAGCATCGCGCCACAGGCCGATTGACAGGAGATTGTAGGTGTCGGACGATCGGCAATCGCGCGCGAACGGGGGAAGCCGGTCGAAATCCGGCGCTGACCCGCAACGGTAGGTCCCAACCGGGACGAGCCCGAACACCCGCCGCGCGTGCACGCTCCTGACACCGTCGAGGTCAACGGGTCGGAGCCCGGGGGAAGTCGATCACGTCCGGCCGGGGTCCGCTCACGCCTTGCGCCCGGAAAGGCCGAACATGTCGTTGAGACGGACCTCCGCCGTCATCGCCACCGCCGCTGTCGCCGCTCTCGCCCTGGTGCCACCCGCCCAAGGTCTGCCCGACACCCCGGTGACGACGGACGCGAGCGAGGCCGCCGCCGGGTGGCTCGCCCGGCAGCTGATCGACGGCGACCACTTCGCGTTCCCCGGCACCACCATCGGCGACCAGGGCGCGACGTTGGACGGCGTGTTCGCGCTCGCGGCGGCCGGTGTGGCGTCGGACAGCGCGGACAAGGCGATGGCGTGGCTCGCCAAGCCCGAGGTCGTCCTGGACTACCTGCACCTGGGCGACCCCGCCGAGTCGATCGCCGGCTCGCACGCCAAGCTGGCGCTGGCCGTCCAGGTGCGCGGCGAAGACCCGACGAAGTTCGCCGGCGTCGACCTGATCGCGGGCCTCACCGCGTTGCAGGCCCCGTCCGGCCGGTTCGTCAACAAGTCGAAGTACCCGGACTTCTCCAACGGGTTCAGCCAGGCGTTCGCGGTGCTGGCGCTGGAGCGGTGGGAGGGTGCGCCGGAGGCAGCGGTCGGCTACCTCGTCGGCCAGCAGTGCGAGGAAGGAGGCTTCCCGCTGCTCCTGGAGGAGGCGCGGTGCGCGCCGCACGCGGACGCCACCGCGATGGCCGTGCAGGCGTTGCTCGCGCTCGACCGGACCGACGTGGCGGAAGGCCGGGTCGACGTGGCGGGTTCGGTCGCCGAGGCGCTCCAGTGGCTCACCGCCAACCAGCAGCCCGGGGGCGGTTTCCTCGACGACAAGGCGACCGGCGAGGGGAACGCGAACAGCACCGGTCTGGCGGCGCAGGCCCTGCGCGCGGCGGGCCGGACGGCCGAAGCGGACAAGGCGACGGCGTTCCTGACGTCGTTGCAGGTGGGCTGCACGGCCGCCGACGCGGAACGGGGCGCGATCGCGCTCGACAAGTCCGGTTTCGCTCGGGACACGGCGCAGCGCGCGAGCGCCCAGGGCATCCTCGGGCTGGTCGGTGTGAGCTTCGCGGACCTGACGGCGGAGGGCGGCACGGCCGGTGCGCCAGTGCTCGACTGCCCTGCCACCACTACGACGCCCACGTCGTCCACCACGGACACGACGACGACCACGACGAGCGCCACCGCTGTGGAGCCTACGACGACCGCTACGGAGGTCACGGCCACCAGTACGACGACTGTGGCGGCTGTGGCGGACCGCCCGGGCGACCTGGCCCGGACCGGCGCGGTGGTCGGGCCGATGCTGTGGATCGGCGTGTTGATGCTGGTCGGCGGTGTGCTGGCGGTCGTGCTGGCGCGCAAGCGGTATGCGGGCGAACGGCAGTGACGGCAAGGACCGCAGGAACCGCGGTGACGGCGCGCGACGGCGAGGGCTGGGCGTGCGGTCCCGGTCAGGCCCCCGCCACCGCGCCGTGACGGGCTGGTGGCGGCGCGTCCTCGCGGCGTCGGCCGTCGTCGGGTTCACCATCACCGGTGCGCCGCCCACCGCTCAGGCGGCGGACTGCGCGGGGGTGACGGTGGTCGTGGACTTCCGGTCGCTGGGCGGTGGTGTGCGGACGGGCTGCGCCGCCGGCGATCCGTCGTCGGGGACGGCCGCGCTCACCGCCGCCGGTTTCGGCTACACGTTCGCGGCCCGGCATCCGGGGTTCGTGTGCCGGATCAACGACCAGCCGGGCAGCGACCCGTGCATGTACACGTCACCACCGGACGCGCACTGGTCGTACTGGCACGGGCAGCCCGGCGGGTCGTGGGTCTACAGCAGCACCAGCGCGAGCGCGTACGACCCGGCGCCGGGGAGCGTGGAGGGCTGGTCGTTCGGTGCGGGCCAGCAGCCCGGCATCGCACCCCCGGCACCCGCGCCGAAACCCGCGCCGAAGCCGCCCCAGCCCGCACCGCAACCTCCCCCCGCTCAGCCGGGCCAGCCCCCGCAGCCGGGACAGCCCGGACAGCCCGCACCGCAACCGGATCAGCCGGCCGAGCCGACGCAACCCGGGCAGTCCGGGCAGCCTGGCCAGTCCGGGCAGCCTGGCCAGTCCGGGCAGCCTGGCCAGTCCGGGCAGCCTGGCCAGTCCGAGCCGCAGCAGTCGGGGACGAGCACGACGGCGCAGCCGACGACGTCTTCGGGGACGACGGCCGGCAGCGGTTCGGCGACGGGTTCGACCACGCCCGCCGGTGACACGGCGGTCGCGGTGCAGCCGACGGCGGGGACGTCGTCCGGTGGCACGGTCGGCCTGGTCGTCGGGCTCGTGGTCATCGCCGCACTGGGTGGGATGGGCGTGTGGACGGCGCGGCGGCGGGCCAAGGCGGCCGAGTGAGCCTGCACCCGGGCGCGTGGTGGTTCTGGGCGCTGTGCCTCGCCGCCGTGGCCAGCCGCACGACCAACCCGGTGCTCCTCGCGCTGGTGATCGCGGTCGCCGGGTACGTGGCCGTGTCCTGCCGCGAGGACACCCCGTGGGCCGGCGCGTACGGGGTGTTCCTCAAGTTCGCCCTGGTGGTGCTCGCCATCCGGGTGGTGCTGCACGTGCTGCTCGGCGGTGTCGGCGGGCCGACCGTGTTGGTGACGTTGCCGGAGATCCCGTTGCCGGAGTGGGCCAGGGGTATCAGGCTGGGTGGCCCGGTCAGCGCCGAGGGCCTGGCTTTCGCGCTGTACCAAGGACTCCAGCTGGCGGCGTTGCTGTGCTGCGTGGGCGCGGCGAACGCGCTGGCCAACGCCAAGCGGCTGCTGCGGTCGTTGCCGGCCGCGCTGTACGAGGTGAGCGTGGCGGTGGTGGTGGCGTTGACGGTCGCGCCGCAGTTGGTGGCGAGCGCGCGGTCGGTGCGGCGGGCGCGGGCCTTGCGTGGTGACGCGGTGCGCGGGGTGAAGGCGGTGCGGGTGCTGATGGTGCCGGTGTTGGAGGACGCGTTCGAGCGTTCCCTGGTGCTGGCCGCGGCGATGGACTCGCGCGGGTACGGCCGCACGGCGGGGTTGCCGAGGAAGGCCCGGGTGGTGACGGGCGTGCTGGTGCTGGGTGGGTTGATGGGCCTGTGCGTCGGCGCGTACGGGCTGCTCGGCGGCAGCACACCGGCCTTCGTCGGCGCGCCGATGCTGGCGGTGGGGTCGGTGCTCGCGATCGCGGGCCTGTGGACCGGGTCACGCCGGGTGCGGCGCAGCCGGTACCGGCCGGACACCTGGGGTCCGCGCGAGCTGTCGATCATGGCGTCCGGGCTGGTGGCGGCATTGGCGACCTACCTGGCGCCGGCCGGCTTGGGTGGCGCGGAGCTGACGCCGGGCACGGTGCCGTTCACCGTGCCCCCACTGCCGTTGCTGCCCGCGATCGGCCTGCTGTGCGCGCTCGCCCCCGTCATGATCGCGAGCAGGAAGAGGGTGACCACGTGATCCGGTTCGAGAACGTCTCGGTCGCCTACCGCGACGCCGCAGCGCCGACGTTGACGGCGGTGGACCTGCACGTGCCGGAGGGTGAGTTCTGCCTGCTGGTCGGGCGCACCGGCTCGGGCAAGTCGACGTTGCTGCGCGCGGTCAACGGGCTGGTCCCCCACTTCACCGGCGGCACCCTCACGGGCAGGGTGCTCGTCGCCGGGCGTGACACCCGCACGCACCCGCCGCGTGAACTGGCCGACGTGGTCGGCATGGTGGCGCAGGACCCGCAGGCCGGCTTCGTCACGGACTCGGTCGAGGAGGAGCTGGCGTACTCGATGGAGTCGCTGGCGTTGCCGAACCCGGTGATGCGCAAGCGGGTCGAGGAGACGCTGGACCTGCTCGGCCTGGCGGAGTTGCGGCACCGACCGCTGGCGACGTTGTCCGGTGGGCAGCAGCAACGCGTGGCCGTGGGCGCGGCGCTCACCGCCCACCCGAAGGTGTTGGTGCTGGACGAGCCGACGTCGGCGCTGGACCCCGGTGCGGCGGAGGACGTGCTGGCCGCGCTGCACCGGCTGGTGCACGACCTGGGCATGACGGTGCTGATCGCCGAGCACCGGCTGGAACGCGTCGCGCAGTACGCGGACCGCGTGGTGTGGCTGCCCGGCGGCGGGCTGCCGCCGGTCGCGGGCGAGCCCGGCCCGGTGTTGGCGGACGCGCCGGTCGCGCCGCCGGTGGTGCGGCTGGGCCAGCTGGCCGGGTGGGAGCCGGTGCCGGTGTCCATCCGGGACGCGCGGCGGCTGGCCGGGCCGTTGCGCGACCGGCTCGCCGGACCGCCCGCCGTCTCCGCCCCCGGGACCGGGAACCTGGTGCGGGCGAAGGACGTGCGGGTCCGCTACTCCGCCGTGGACGCTTTGCGCGGTGTGTCGCTGAACGTCGGGGCGGGTGAGCGGGTGGCGGTGATGGGCCGCAACGGGTCGGGCAAGTCGAGCCTGCTGTGGGCGGTGCAGGGCACCGGCAAGCGGTCCGGTGGCGAGGTCGCGGTGGACGGTGTCGACCCGGCGTCGTTGAAGCCGGGTCCGCGGCGCGAGGCGGTCGGTCTGGTGCCGCAGCAGCCCGCCGACCTGCTGTACCTCCACACGGTCGGCGGCGAGTGCGCGCAGGCCGACCGCGACTCGGGCAAGCCCGCCGGCACGTGCCGCGAGTTCCTGGACCGGTTCGCGCCGGGCGTCCCGGACGACCGGCACCCGCGCGACCTGTCCGAGGGGCAGCGGCTGGCGCTGGTGCTGGCCGTCGCCCTCACGCCGTCGCCGCGCGCCGTGCTGCTGGACGAGCCGACCCGGGGGCTGGACTACCCGGCGAAGACCCGGCTGGCCGGCGCGCTGCGCGACCTCGCCGACGACGGGCACGCGATCGTGCTGGCCACGCACGACGTGGAGTTCGTCGCCGAGTACGCCAGCCGCGTGGTGGTGCTGGCCGACGGCGAGGTGGTGGCAGACGGCCCGACCGCCGAGGTCGTCACCGCGTCACCGGTGTTCTCGCCGCAGGTGGCCAAGGTCCTCGCACCACAGCCGTGGCTGACCGTGGCGGACGTGCGCGCGGCGCTGGCGGCGCCGTGAACGCCCCGATCCGCATCCGGCCCCGTGCCACGCTCGCCCTCGGCGTGGCGGCGGCGATCACGGTGGTGGCGTTCGGCTGGCCGCTGCTGGTCTCCGCCGACGCGGACATCGCCCGGGGCACGACGGCGCCGTGGACGTTCGCGCTGCTCCTGCCGCTCGTGCTGGCCGTCGTGCTGGCCGAGGTCAGCGAGGGCGGCCTGGACGCGAAAGCCGTGGCGATGCTGGGCGTCCTGTCCGCGCTGGGTGCGGCGATCCGGCCGCTCGGCGCGGGCACGGCGGGCATCGAGACGGTGTTCTTCCTGCTGGTCCTGGGCGGACGGGTGTTCGGACCCGGTTTCGGGTTCGTCCTCGGCAACACGATGTTGTTCACGTCGGCCCTGCTCACCGGCGGTGTCGGGCCGTGGCTGCCGTACCAGATGCTCGGCGCGGCGTGGGTCGCGTTGGGCGCGGGGCTGCTGCCGTCGTCGCGCGTGTCGTCGTTGGGGGGCAAGGCGGAGCTGGCGATGCTCGCCGCGTACGCCGCCGCCGCGTCACTCGTCTACGGGCTGCTGCTGAACCTGTCGTTCTGGCCGTTCGCGTTGGGTGCGGGCAGCACGTCCCTGTCCTACGAGCCGGGCGGCCCGATCCTGGACAACCTGGCGCGGGTGGTGGCGTTCAGCCTGGCCACGTCCCTGGGCTGGGACATCGGCCGGGCCGTCACCACCACGATCCTGGTGCTGGCGACCGGCCCGGTGCTGTTGCGCACGCTGCGCCGGGCCGCCCGCAAAGCCTCGTTCGGCGAACCGGTGTTCGAGGGCCTCAGCGCGGCAGCCGCGCCGCCACCTCCGCCGACCCGTCCAAGACCTCCGGCGTGAAGTAGCCGGTGGCGGCCTCTGCCTCGGCGTCGCCCCCGAGGAGGACTCGACCCACGACACCGTGATCCGCCGAACGAGAGGATTCGCGCGGTCAGGCTCCGCTCTTCAGGAGTTCGGCGTAGCGCTGCAGGTACAGCGGCCACCCGCCCTCGTTGTCGACGCCGGCGTGGATGCCCTGCCACCCGTCGCCGTGGCGTTCGATGTCGCGGTGTTCGAGTTCGACCCTGGTGCGTTCGGGGCCTTCGGCGATGAACCGCACGTCGACCACGCTGGTCTTGTCGTGGTCGGTTTCGACCTGCCACCGGGTGTCGAGGTCCCAGCTGAACATCACCCGGTGCGGGGGTTCGTAGGCCAGCACGCGGGCCCAACGGCATTCGGTGCCGTCGACCGCCCGGTCGATGATGTGGCCGCCGACGCGTGGTTCGAACACCGTCTCGGCGATCTCGGCGGCGAGGATGTTGTGCTCGGCCGGTTTGAAGTCGCCGAAGCGTTCGGTGAACACGGTGAAGGCCCGTTCGATCGACGCTGATACGACGATCTGCTTGTACACCCTCGCTTGTTCCGATGTCGTGCTCACGGGATCTCCTGCCTTGTCGAGTTCGACGGACTGGTGGAAGGCCGCCAGCGTGGTCGTCCAGAAACCGTCCAGTTGTGCGCGCAGGGCGGCTACACCGGCCGGGTGGACCTGGTAGATGCGCCGGTTCCCGTCCGTCCGGTCGACGACCAGTCCGGCGTCCTTGAGCACCTTGAGGTGCTGTGACACCGCTGAGCGGCTGACCGGGAACCCGGCGGCGAGCTCACCCACCGACTGCGGGCGCTCGGCGAGGCGCTCGAAGATCGTGCGACGTGTGCGATCACCGAGGACCGCCCAACCGTCCGATTCGTAAGTTTCCACTAACGGTCAGTTTCTACTTACCGAGATGGCGTGTCAAGCCCTGGGCACGCCAAGCGCGAGGCGGCCGACGATGAGCCTGCGGACACCGAATCGCGCGCGAGCAGCGCGCCGATCACGCCCCTGGGATCACCGGCGGCGGGCGGCCAGGAGCAGCGCCAACCCGAGCACCGACATGATCAGGCCCATGCCGTACGCGCTGCGGAAGCCGAGGTGCTGGGCCAGGCCCAGGAGCGGACCGGCCAGCATCCCGCTGGTCTTGGCCGTGTTGGTGTACAGCGTGGAGGCGTAGCCCGGCCGGTCCGGCGCGAGGTCCTGGAAGTACGAGATGCCGACGCCCATCACCGCCGAGATCACCACGGCGTGCAGCACCTGCGCGGCCATCACCTGCCAGGTCGCGTCGGTGACGAGCATGATCCCGTAGTACGCGAGCGCGACCGCGCCACCCGCCAGCACGAGCACCCGGTGGTTGAACCGGATCGCCAACGCGCCGAAGCCGAGCATCAGCGGGATCTCCAGCGCCGCGCACAGGCCGAGGACCAGGCCCGCGTCACCGGTCGTGCCGCCCAGGTTCTCGGTGATGAACAACGGCATCGCGGCCACGCCGAGCGACGTCGCGCACTGGAGGAGCACGAACGCCAGCGCCGCGAGCACGACCTCCCGCCGCAGGCCGGACTGCCGTTCCACGCCGTGCGCCGGAGCGGGGGACGGTCCCAACTCGGGCAGCCAGGCCAAGGTCACCACCACTGCCAGCACGTACACCGCGGCGCTGGCCGCGAAGAGGCCGGTGAACCCGCCTCCGACGATGAGCAGCGCGCCCAACGGCGGCCCGACGACCCAGGCCATCGAGAACGTCATCCGCAGGCCGCTCATCGCCAACGGGGCCTTGGCCGAGCGGCTGCGTTCCAGCAACTGCCGCGCGTAGGCGAACATCTGCGGCATCTGGGAGGACGCCACCGCGTTCAGCGTGACCGCCACGGCGAGCAGCAGCCAGTAGTCACGCAGGACCGCGAACAGCGCCCACGCCGCCGCTCCCGTCGCGCCCGCCACCACCAGCAGCGCGCGCCGGATGGCCCGGGAATCGGACAGCCGTCCGATCAGCGTGCTGACCACCATCGACATCAGGGCGCTGACCAGTAGGAACGCCCCGACGGCGACCGGACCGGTGCCGACTTCCTTGATCAGGAACAGGGACATGAACGGGACTGCCAACGCGTACCCGACGCCCGTCAGCAGGCTCATCGACACCAACGGGATGAAGGGTCGTGAGCGGGCGGGGGCAGGCGTTCCGGTCAGTGGCACACCGACGATCCTCGCCGCCCGGGCGGGCGGCGAGGAAGCCGATTTCCAGTATCCGGACCGTGTGAGAGCGCTATCACACGGTCGCGCGCGCCACGAGCACCGCCATGTCCAGCGGCAGCTCGCGGATGTCCTCCAAAGTGAAACCGTTGGCGGACAACAACTCGCGGAACTCCGCCGTCGTGCGCTCACGACCCTGCACGGTGTTCGCCATCATGTGGACGCTGAACGCCAGCGGCAGCAACGCGGGCCGCCCGTCCTGGATGGGCCGCTCGACCAGCGCCAGCGTCGCGCCCTCCGCCATCGCCGCACGCAGGTTGCGCAGGATCACCGAGCACCGCTCGTCGTCCCAGTCGTGCAGGATCCGCGACAGCAGGTAGACGTCACCGCCCGACGGCACCGGGTCGTGGAAGAAGTCGCCCGCGACCACCGTCGCCCGTTCCCCGTGCCCGGCCAGCACGTCGGCGGCGGCATCGGCGACGTGCGGCCGGTCGAACAGGACACCGCGCAGTCCGGGCGACGCGTCCAGCACCAGGCCGAGCAGCCGACCGTCACCGCCCGCGACGTCGACCACGGTGCCGGTGGCCGGCAGGTCCAGCAGGCCGGGCACCAGCTCCAGGAACGCCGTGCCCGCCGCCATCGCGCCCTCGAACAGCCGCGCGTCGGCCGGGTGCCCGGCGAAGTGCTCGAACGGCTGCACGCCGTACACGTGGCTGAACGCGCTGGCGCCCGTGCGGACGGTGTGCCCCAGCGCGCCGAACGACCGGTAGAACAGGCCGCCGTAGATGCGGGCCAGGTCCCGCTGCGACCCCACCGTGTCGCTCTTCAACATCACGCCGGCGTCGGTCAACGACCACTCGTCGCCGTCGCGGTGGAACACCCCGAGCGCCGCCAGGTACGCCAGCAGTCGGCGGAGGTTGTCCTCCCGGGCACCGGTGCGCTCGGCCAGGTCGGCGGTGTCGCGCGGACCGTCGGCCAACAGGTCGGCCACGCCCAACTCGGCCGCCACCGCCACCGCGCTGGTCCGCCACGCGCCGGTCATCAGGTCGAGCATCGCGCGGCGCGCCCGGTCCGGCGGCCCGACGTGGCGCGCCAGCAGGCCGTGGTGGTGGCCGGGTGACCTCAGTTCCATCCGGACGGCGCCGCGGAAGTACAGCACCGTCGTGTCCTCGTGCTCGTTGTAGCCGCCGCCGTCCGCGGTGAGGCCCGCGTCGAGCAGCATCCCGCACAGGCCGCGCAGCAGCACCTCGTCGTCGCTCGTGGCGCGGAACGCCAGGTGCGACTCGGCCTCGCGGTCCGCGTCGGACAACGCGGATCCACCGGCCACGACGAACAACTCCAGCTCACCCGGGCCGTCGGCGACCTGGCCGCGCACGATCCGCACGTCGAGGTCCTGCCCGGTCCTGCGCCGGAGCCGGTCCCGCACCACGACGCTCGGGCCCGGTTCCCGTGCGGCCACACCGAGATCGGCCAGTGCGCCGACCAGGTCCGACACGTCGATCACGTCCGGGCCGCCGTCCACCGCCACGAGAACCGCGGCGTGCAGGAATTCCAGGTGGGGTAAGACCGGGTCAGGCGCGTCGGAGCCCAGTACGGCCGCCAACGCGTCCGCGGTGCTCGTGTCCCGGATGAAGCTCACGGATTCCGCCACTCGGCGGAGGTCTCTTTCCTCCAACGCGCCGGGCGCGCCGGTGACCGTCACGGACATTGCTCGTCTCCCCATTGAGGATGGCGCGTCCCCGCCCGTCCGGACGGGGACACGGCGAACGCGTGTGACCCCGGGCACAGGCTAGGAGGTTTCGAGTTCGGGGTGAAGCTCGATGTCGCACCAGCGCACGAGTCCGGCGATGCGCGGCTGCCCGTCGTGCCGCCAGACGATGGACGCCTTGGTCATCGAGCCGGGCGCGCACACCCTGCTCGCGCCGAGCGTGGCGAGCCGGTGGGCGGTGCGCCGGAACTCCTCGCCGACCGCGCCGAGGCCGACGTTCTGGAGGTGCTCGGCGTACGGGCGCATCAGCTCCACCGCCGCGTCGACGTCCGGCACGGAGACGATCCGCGCGACCCGGTTGCCCGCGCCGCTGAGGGGCATCAGCGCGTCGTCCAGCACGACCGTCCACTCCAGGCCGTCCGGCGCCCAGACCTCGCTGCGGTCCGAGCCGGCGGCCCGCCACTCGGCGACGAGCCTGCGGTGCTGGAGCACGGCGGCGTCCTGCTCGTCGATGGTGCCGGGTGGACTGTCCTGGGCCTCGCGCCGCATCGCCTCGGCCAGGTGCCGCGCGACCGCGCGGGCGTGCTGCTCGTGCACCAGGTACACCTGCGGCGACAGGCAGGCGTGCTGGTCGAAGTCGCTGCAGTCCGCGGCGATCTGCCGGGCCACCTCCGCCGGGCCGAGCCGGTCCACGTACCCCGCGTCGACGATGCCGAACGACAGCTTGTGCGAGTGCTCCTCGTAGAGCTGGTGCGGCCGGACCTTGGCGCGGATCGCCGCGCACGCCTGGTCGCCGCCGTAGGCGATCACCGCGTCGGCCTGGCCCAGCGCGGCCTCCAGCGTCTCCTCGTCCTCGCGGTCCCAGTAGGTGGCCACGACGGCGTCGGCCAGCACCGGATCCACGTCGTGCAGGGTGCGCAGGAACGCGGCGGTGAAGTGCGGCTCCCTGGCCGGGATCTTCGCGATCACCGTCGCCTTGACCAGCAGCGCCCGCACCAACGACCGGGCGGGCAGGCCCGGCACGTTGCCGGAGAACACGGCCAGCACGGTCCGCGGCCCGACCGCCGTGGTGCCGCCCTTGAACCCGTCCAGCACCTCGGGGTCGCTCAGCTCCCGGGTCAGCGCGGCGAGCAGCGACTCGGCCCGCAGGTTGCCCAGCTCGGCGTCCAACGCGCGGTCGATCGTCTCCTCCGACATGCCGGTGACCAGCGCCGCGTCCCGGACCGCGGCACGGCGGGCGGCGAAGTCCCGCTTGCCCCAGAGGTCGACGACCGCGTCGACGGCCTCCACGATCCGCCGCACGGGCAGTCGCCGCAGTGCACCGTGCGCGGCCTCCAGTCCTGCCCCGATCGCGGTCCAGTCGGCGGGCCTGACGCCGTGCCACTCGTGCGGACCCGAGCTGAGGGTGAACGGCACGCCGTCCGCCGGCGCCGCCCACTCCGGCATCCACGACACGCTCATGCGGCTCCTCCGGTCATGTCGTCAAGGGTGAGCGAGCAGCCACGGCCGGCGCCGCCCGCGACGCGGCCCGCGATCGCGACGCCCTCCGGCACGGCGATGCCGAGGTCGCCGGTGAGCAGCACGTACGGCCGGTCGAGCAGGGACAGGTCGGTGACCTCCAGCAGGCCGGCGCCCTCGGCCAGGTACTCCCGGGTGCGCGGGTCGCGGACCTTGGGACCGCCCGCCGGGTGACTGCCCTTGGGCCGTTCGCCGAGCGGACCGACCGGGGTGTCGGAGGAGTCGAACAGCTGGTTGGCCAGCTCCGTCATGCCGAAGATGTTGGCGTGCCGCTCGATGCCGAAGACCCGCTGCACGGTGGCACGCAGCTCGTCCACCCGCATGACCCGCGAGCGGCCCTTGAACCCGCCGCCGTCGTACAGCCGCGAGCCGGGCGGCAGCCGCCAGCTCTTGCCCTGGGCCTCCAGCACGTCGCAGATGTTGACGAAGGCGAACGTCGCGCCGACCAGCGCCACCGGCAGGCCTTCCGCCACCGCGGCGTCCAGCCGCCGCGCGAGCAGGTCGAAGTCGACCCCGTTCGGGCCGACGACGGCCGTGCTCAGTTCGGGATCGCCGCACGACCGGGCGACCCGCCCCATGTCGAACGCGATCGCCATCTCCGGCGCGGCCTCCTCGGACGGCACGAACGTGAGGACCACGGGCCGCACGCCGTCGTCCGGCCGCAGGTGCCGCCGGGCCTGCGCCTCGATCGCCAGCCGCTTCAGCTCCAACCCGAGCGGGGAGTACCGGACGGTGCCGCGGACGCTCCCGGTCGTGCCGCTGGTGCGGAACACCCGGACCGCCGGCGCGTCCGGGAACAGGTGCGGTCCACCGTCCTTGTACGCGGTGTCCGGCACGCCGACCCCCACGCCGACCTGCTTCCAGTACCGGGCGACGTCCGGCGAGTTCGCCATGGCCAGCTCCACCAGCTCCCCCTGGATGTCCAGCTGATCGCCGACACCCTCGGAGACCAGCTGGGCCATGCGATCGAAGAGCCGCGCGACGTGGGGATCGTCGTGGGCAACGGTCATCGATTTCCTCCTGCGGACGAGGTCGCCCCGGGCGGTCGGCGCACTCCGGCGCGGACTGCGGGATCCGTCCCCGGAACGGCGTACCGCTGACCGGGGTCTGCCGAGGCCACAGGATGACCGACGAACCGCCCAGGTAGGAATGCCGCCGGGCGTTCCGCTTCGGTAAGCGGAACGCCCCAGGGCCAGGTCGGCACCCGGTCCGCTACGGCGGGAACGACCCCGGAACGACCCCGGAACGCCGATCGCCACGCACGACCGCGTCACGGTATGACTGCGTTCCGTCACGATCCTACGCACCGTGATCACGTGACAACATGACAGGCGACGGATTCGTGACCAAAAACTTGCACGGTTTTCCGCATTATTGCGGAGAGCGTTCGGACATCCGACCATTCGTGCCGTAACAATGTCGGGTATGGGCTAACAAATACTCCGCGCAACCGATAACGCCGCTATGGACGAGGATTCCACTCCGACGGCAGGAGTCCTCGCGCCCGAACGCCGGAGCACGGCGTCCGAACGCCTGAACCGCGCCGTCGCAGACCGAGCAACCACTGGGGTGCCGGATGAACAGCCGAATGGTCGAACTCGAAGCAGTCCTGTCCCGGTCCGCGCCGGACCGGCAGGCGGCACGACGCCTCGCCGTGGACTTGGCGCGCTCGCTGGACGCGCTCAGCGCCCGCCGGGACGTGGACCGCCTGCTGCGCTGCGCCGGCGCGCTGACCCGGATCGGCTCCGCCGATGCCGCGGACGCGCTGCTGAACGCCATGCTGGCGCTGGTGGACCCGGGCCCGGAAGCGTCCCGCGTGCGCGACCAGCAGGCGCTGACATCCGTGGCGCGCGGTCGGCGGGAACCGGGCGCGATGGTGTCGCGCCAGGCGCGGCGCAGGGTGCCGGGAACCACCTTCGGCCGGGGTGCTCCCCTGCGCCAGGTGGTCGGCGACTTCCTGGACCCGGTGCCGGTGCCCGACCCGGTGGCGGTCGGTGCGGTCGCGGTGGCCGTCGAACCGGTGAGATCGACCGAGACGGGCCCGCTGGAGCTGGCGTTACAGCGCAACTCGGCGGTGCTCGGCGCGAACCACCCGCAGACCTGCGTGCTGCGGCTGAACCTGATGTGCGCGCGGTTCCGGATAGCCCGTGACCAGGGCGACGCGGAGGAGATCGCGGAGGCGCTCACGGACATGCGCGACGCGACGAACCGGGCGTTGAACTCGCTGGGCGCGTACCACCCGCGGGCGCTGGTCGCCCAGGCGAACCTGGCGTCGGCGGAGTTCGAGCTGGCCAGGATGCGCCGGTCGGTCGAACGTGCCAGGCACGTGCTGCCCAACCTGCGGTCGGCCTGCGACCGCACCGGCACCAGGCTGGGCCTGGACCACCCGCACGCGATGGTGGCCGCGTCGAACCTGGCCTCGGCCGAGCTGGAGCTGGCCCACTTCGACGGCGCCCGCGCGCAGGCTCAGCGGCTGCTGGACCTGGTGCGCGACGCGTCGATGCGGTCCATGTCGGCGCTCGGGCCGGACCACCCGGCCGCGATCGCGCTGGACGAGCAGCGGCGGGCGTGCGAGGCGCTGCTGTCCGGCGCCGGGCCTGATCCGTCGTTCGAGCGCGGGTACGCGTCGTTCGCCGACGCCGGCCGGTCGCTGGCCACGACGAAGCCGAGCGCGCCCGCCGTGCGGCAGAACGTCCCGACCGAGTGGCCGCCGGGCACGCTGCTGGCCCGGCTGCGGGACAGCAGCAGGCAGGAGCTGCTGAACCTGGGCACCGCGGTCCGCTACTCCGCCGACCGGGAGATCATCGTCCAGGGCGCCACCGACACGCACGTCCTGCTGCTGCTCGAAGGCGTGGTGAAGGTCCTGGTCAACGACACCGGCGGGGAGACCGCCGTGCTCACCGTCCGGGTCGCGGGCGACCTGATCGGCGAACTGGCGTCACTGGACCACAAGCCGCGGTCGGCGACGGTGGTGACCTGCGGTGACGTCTCCGCGAGGCTGATCACCAGCGCCGAGCTGCACGGGTTCCTGCACCGCCGCAACGACGGGTTCGTCGAGCTGATCGGGGTGATCGACGACCAGCTGCGGTGGGCCAACCGGCGGCGGCGCGACTTCCTGTCCCACAGCGCCGCCGAGCGGGTCGCGCGGGTGCTGGCCGAACTGGTCGGCGCGCACGGCCGGCAGGAGGTCGGCGGCTGGGTGCTCGGCATCCCGCTGACCAAGGTGGAGCTGGCGTCGATCGCCGGGATGAAGCCGCGCACGGCCGAGAAGGCGTTCGCCGACCTGCGCAAGGCCGGCGTGGTCGTGAGCCACCTGCGGCGGGACGTGGTCGTGCCCGACCTCGACGGGCTGCGGAGGTTCGCGCGGTTGTAGTCCGACGGGCTCGGGCCTACCCCGTGAACCAGCCGTCGACCAGGGTGTTGCGGAACTTGCCCGTGGGGTCGAGCCCGGCGCGCAGCTCGGCGAACCGCGCCCAGTTCTCGTACCGCGCGCCGGGGTCGGCCATCTCGAACAACTTGCCCCAGTGCGCACGCGGACGCCACGGGTCCAGCGCCGCCTCGACCTTGCGGAGCGCGGCCCGCACGGCCGTGTCGTCCTGCATCCAGGTGAAGTGCAGCGCGACGCTCGACCGGTCGTGCACCGGGCTGAGCCACTGGGTGTCGGCGGCGACGGTGCGGACCTCTGAGGTCAGCAGCCAGGGCGTGATGTCCGCGCCCAGCTCGTTCAGCGCGGTCAGCGCGTCGGCCGCGTGTTCCCTGGCGACGAAGTACTCGGACTGGAGTTCCCGGCCGACGCTCGGCGTGAAGTCGGCGCGGAAGTGCGGCAGCCGTTCGTGCCACGGGCCGGGCTCGCCGAGCTGGGCGGTGCAGTGCAGGGCGGGCTGGCCGGGCACGGGGTGCCGGGGCTGGGTGGCGGGTGTCGCCCCCGTCCAGGTCAGGTCGCGCGCGGGTGCGTCGGCGCGCTGCTTGACGAACACCTGGGCGACGCCCTGCCAGGTGGTGAAGGCGCTGACGCTGTAGGCACTGGCGAACACGGCGTCCACGTTCGCCACCAGGGCCTCGAACGGCATGTCCTCGTAGACCCGCTGCTCGACGTCGAACGTCGGCACCACGTCCAGCTCGACCGCCACCACCACGCCCAGCGACCCCAACGCCACCACCGCGCCGTCGAACCCGGCGTCTCCCCTGCTCAAGGTGATGACGCCACCGTCGGCGGCGACCAGGTCGAGCGAGCGGACCAGGCTCGCCAGCGACGGGATGTCGTTCCCCGAGCCGTGGGTGGCGGTCGCGCACGCGCCGATGATCGTGATGTGCGGGAGCGACGGCATGGCGGGCAGCGCCAGCCCGGCGGCGTTCAGCAACTCGGCGAGCCTGGCCAGCCGCATCCCGGCGCCCACCCGCACCGACCCGGACCCGGCCTCGAACACCTCGGGCATCCCGTCCAGGCTGATCAGCGTGCCCGCGGTGTCGGCGATCGTGCTGAACGAGTGGCCCGCGCCGACCACCCGCGCCGAGTCTGCGGCCTTGA
The DNA here is from genome assembly GCF_052936305.1 of Saccharothrix isguenensis. Taxonomy (NCBI): domain Bacteria; kingdom Bacillati; phylum Actinomycetota; class Actinomycetes; order Pseudonocardiales; family Pseudonocardiaceae; genus Saccharothrix; species Saccharothrix isguenensis. The sequence continues at coordinate 3,919,755 of NZ_CP193626.1, read as the reverse complement.
CGGCGGCCCGGACCTCCTCGACCGACGTCGGGTGCGCGGTCCGCGCGGCGGAGAAGGTGAAGTTTCCTGCCCAGTTGGTGCTCACCGGCCGGATTCTGCCTCATCGCCTCCGGCCGCACGCGCGTCGCAGCAGGTGGAACGGATCACCGCCGCCTCCCGTCCCAGGCGGGGAGGTGCCGAGATGCTGCGGTACATGACGGTGGCGGGTGCGTTGTGCGCCGGGTTGGCGCCGTTGCTGTCCGGTGGGGTGCCCCGACCCGGGGCGGACGTCACGGTGATCGGGTTGGCGGTCGGGGTGGTGTCGGCAGCGGCGTTGGCGCTGGGCGGCCGTCGGTGGTCGCGGGCGACGGCGGCGGTCGTGGGTGTCGGGCTGGCGTCGGCGGTGTGGTGGCTGCTGCTGTCGGACCTGCTGACCGGTTTGACGGGCGACGACCTGCCGGTGCTGGCCGTGGGCTCGCTCGCCGTGGCTGCGGGCGCGATCGCGTCGGTGCGAACGCCGGGCGGATCGGCGGCGGAACGGCAGGCCGTGCCACCTGAGGCGGTGGTGGAGCCACCGGACCGGTGGGGTGTTCGGCCGGGCGGGGTGGTGACGGTGGTTGTCGTCGCGGCTGCGGCTCTGGTCGCGCCCTCGGCCGCCGACGCGGTGGTCGTCCGGTCCGAGACGCGCGAGGCCCGGGACTTCCCGGCGGAGCCCGTGGCGGAACGGCCGGGTGGGCGGCAGTGGGTGTGGCAGCCGCCGGCCGACGTGGTCGACGTCGTGCCGGCCGGGCACGGGGTCGCCGTGGCGTCGCGGGACGGGTCGGTGGTCGCCTTGAACGGCGCAGACGGGCGGGTGGAGTGGCGGTACGCGCGGCCCGGCGCGGCGGTGGGGACGCTGGTGGCGTCGGTGGACCGGCGGACGGTGCTCGTGTCGTTCCGGTCGGTGCGCGACACCAGGGTCCAGGCGGTCGTCGTGCTGGACGCGGACACCGGATCACCGCGCTTCGAGCTGGTGGTCCGGTCCGTGCTGGTCGAGACCGGTCAGGTCATGCCCGGCAGCCGGGTGTTGACGGTGCGCGACGGTCAGGCCATCACCGGTTACGACCTCGTCACGGGCGCGCGGCGGTGGGAGTGGGCGCCGCCGGCTGGCTGCACGTCCTGGTTCGGCCAGGTGGCGCGGGGTCGCACGACGGTGCTCGCGCCGGTGGAGTGCCCAGATTCGCTGGGCGTCCTGGCCCTGGACGAAGGGACCGGCCTGGAACGGTGGCGCCACGTGCTGCCGCGCGGTCCCGAGAACGGCGAGCGGCACGACGTCCTGCTGCGCGCTACTCGTGACGGTGCGGCGGTGGCGGTGCAGATGTACGGCGTGCGCGCCGCGCCGGACGCCGTGCCCCACGGTCTGCTGGACACCGAGACCGGCCGGGTGCTGGTCCGACCGGAACAGCCGTGGACCGTGCGCACCGACGTGGGCGTCAAGCCACTGCTGGAGCACCGGCAGGACGGCGGAGTGACCGAGGTCCACGCGCTCGACCCGGTCACCGGCACCGTCACGCCTCTCTCCGTCGAGGCCTGTCCGGCACGCTCCGCGGACACCACGACGAGCACCACCTACCTGCGCGCGTGCGGTGACACCGGCCGTGAGATGACCGTGGTGACGCAGTCCTTGGACGGCTCACCGCCCACGTCCACACCGGTCCGCCTGGACGGCTCGGGCTCGCGGTCCGACGTCCACCTCGTCGCCGCGCCCGGAGCGGTCGTGCTCACCCGCACGGCGTTCGGCGGCACCCCGTCCCCCGTGGTCGGTCTGACGGGCTGACCGACCGCCGGGGGGGTTCAGGTGAGCCGCGCGCTGATCGCCAACCGGTTGTAGGCGTTGACCACGGTCGCCACCCACACGACCTGCTGGACCCGCACCTCGCCGAGCGCGCTTGTCGCGGTGTCGAGGACGGCGTCCGGCACGTGGCCGTCGTGCACCAGCGTCACCGCTTCGGCCAACGCGAGGACCGCGCGCTCCACCTCCGTGAACGCCGGCGAGGTGCGCCACGAGGAGACATCGCGCACCTCCCCCGCCTGCGCGGCGGCGTCGGTGTGCAGCCGGGTGCAATACGTGCACCCGTTGATCTGCGAGCACCGCACCCGCACCAGTTCGACCAGCCCGACCGGCAGGTTCACGTCGTCAACGGCCTTGGCCAAGGCTCCCAACGCGGCGAACCCCGGCCCGGCGAACGGATCAAGTCCCATCGCCACCACCTCCTCGTGACAGTTGTTCGGCGGCCAGTCGGGTGACGGTGGGCAGGCAGACCTTCCCCGTCCGCCCCAACGGCAGTTCCGGCAGGACCAGCAGGTGTTCGGGCAGCTTGCGGCGGCTCACACCGCGTCCGCTCAGGAACGCCGTCAGCTGCCCCAGCGACGGCGGGATGTCCCCGGGACGCACGGCCACGCACGCGCACAGCCGCTCCCCCAGATCCCGGTCCGGCACCGGCACGCACACCGCCTCCGCCAGGGCCGGGTGCCCGCCGAGCGCCGACTCCACCTCGGCCGGGCTGATGGTGTAACCGCCGCGGATCACCACGCGCTTGAGCCGGCGGACCACGTGCAGGGTGCCGCCGGGATCGAAGAACCCCTCGTCACCGGTCCGCACCCAGCCGCCGGGCAGGCGGTGGCGCTCGTCCAGCTCCGGCGCGTCGACGTAGCACAGCGGTGTCATCGGGCCGAGCGCGCAGATCTCACCGTCCACGACCCGGATGTCGGTCACCGCCGGGTCGGGCCGTCCCACACCGTGCTCGGGCGTGGACGTGTGGCAGTTGACGCCGTCCGACGACCCGTAGATGTTGATCACCGGGCAGTCGAACGCCGCCCGCACGTCCGCCAGCGTCTCCGGCGTCAGCACGTCGCCGCTCGACACCGCGGCGCGCACCGACGCGCTGTCCGCAGTGGACTTCAAGGCGGCCATCCGGCGCAGCATCGTCGGCACGCCGAACACGTGCGTTGGCCGGTGCTCGGCCACCACCCGCCACGCCGCCGCCGCGTCGAACCGCCGCATCAACATCAACGTCCCGCCGAACCGGCACAGCGTGATCGCCGCGCCGAACGAGCCGAACGCCGAGGCCAGCGGCACCAGCACCAGGTCGCGCGGCACCGCCGTGGCACCGTGCACGGCCCGCACGTAGTTGCCGCGACCACCGGCGAAGGCGTTGTGCGAGTAGGCGACCAGCTTCGGCGCGGCCTCCGAGCCGGACGACACGAGCACGCGCGCCGGCGCCTCCGGGTCGACCTCGACCGGCGACAGCGGAGCGTCCCGGCGCGATTCCAGCGCGGCCGACACGTCGTTGATCACCGTGCTCGCCACCGGCGAACCGCCGTCGGGCAGGTGCACCGCCACCCCGCCGACCGCCGCCACCGCCAGCTCGGCCACCACCGCCTCCCGCCCGTTCGGCAGGTCGAGACCAATGATGTCGGACGGGCCGTACTCCCGGAGTGACGCGGCCAGCCTCCGCACGGAGCGGTCCAACGACGCGTAGTCCACCGACCCGGCGTCGTCGATCACCGCGGTCCGGCCGGGGTGCTCCACCACCCGGTCCCGGAACAGCGAGTACAGGTCCCGATCCGGGCAGTGCCCCGCCGCGACCCACGACCGGCGCAGCTCGGCGGGCACCAGGTCCCGCACCGTGACGCCGGTGGACGACGTCCACCTCATCCGAACTCCCACGCCGACACCGGCACCACGCACCCGTCCCGCACCAGTGCGCGGGAGAACCGCGGATCCCGCCCCAACTCCGCCAGGTCGGTGCACACCGGCACGCTCAACGACGCGGTGCACCGCCGCGACGCCCGTGCGTTCAACCGCGAGGCCGCCGACAGCAGCGACGACGCCACCGACTGCCCCACGCCGGACCTGATCCGCCGGCCGACGGCCTCCACGACCCCTCGGGCGCACACCACCCCGCCGAACACGTCCACGATCGTCATCAGGGACGGCGGCACCCCGGCGTGCGCCTGCACCACGAAGTCCGTGCCCAACGGCGGGCGGGGGCCCAGCGCGTCACCCCAGCCGGACGCGTGCGCGTACACGATCCCGGGGCGCGCCCGAGCGACCTCCCGTGCCGTCAGCCCCCACGCGGTGGCCTTGCCCGGCGCCCAGTTGTGCAGGAACACGTCCGCGCCCGACGCCAGCTCCAGCAGCCGACGCCGGCCGGCCACGGTGCCGAGATCCGCCTCGACCACCCGCTTGCCGCGGTTGAGGGCGTGGAAGCGGGCCGACACGTCACCGGACATCGGCGGCACGCCCCGCAGCGGATCGCCGCCCGGCGGCTCGACCCGCACCACGGACGCTCCGAGCTGCCACAGCAGGTGCCCGGCCAGCGGGCCTTGCACCCGCCGGCACGATTCCACCACCACCAGCCCGGACAGCGGCAGCCTCCCGGCACCGGCCAGGTCCCCGGCTGGCACGCCCCGCTGTCCACCGACACCGCACCGGTCGCCCGGATCCGGTACGGCGGCAGGTCGTCCACCGCTCGCCGCGCCACCCGCACCAGCGTCATACCGGTCACCGCGGCGACGTGCTCCAGCCGCGCGATCGGCAGTCTCGTGGTCAACCCCGTCAACTCCGGCGGCAACGGGCACGTCGCGGTGGCGAACCGGTGCTGGAACGGCCGCCACCCGGCCGCCACCGCAGCCGGATCGGCGTCCACCCCGGCCCAGAACCGCCGCCACACGTCCGCGTCCAACGCCTCGACCTCGAACGCCACCCCGTCCACCGACCGGAACGGCGGCCCGCCCACGCCCCGGCCCACCGGGTCCGGCTCGTCCGCCGTGGCCGCCGCCAGGTACTGCGACACCGCGAGCAACGCGGCCTGCGCGACCGACGTCGACACCGACCGCACCGGAACACCGCGCAGCCGCGCCACGTCGAGCGCGAGCCCACCGATCGAGTCCAGCTCGGCGGCCACGGTCGACGCGTAGTCCGAGCCGAGCGCGGTGGGCCGGCCGAACCGGCGTCCGTGCACGTGCATCAACCCGCACGCGGCCTGCACGTCCAGCTCGCCGGCCAGCGGCAGGTGCACCGGCCCCGACCACGGCACCGCCGTCACCGTCGACGTCACGCGGGCCGCCGTCCGTGCACGGAGTAGACGACCGGCGAAGCGGCCATGAACCTCGCGTCGGCCAGCACTTCGCGCACGGCCGCCAACTGCCCGTCCGTCATGCCCGCCGCGAGCAGGTTGTCCCGCAACATGTGCGTGCTGTGCGCGAGCAGCCGCACGCCCGGCGACCCGGCCCGCCACGGGTGCACGACCACCCGCGGGTCCACGTCGACCAGCCCGGCCCGCACCATCGCGCCGGCCGCCTTGCGCCCCCACGCGCCGTCCACGCCGAACGCGTCGAACACGCTCTCCTTGATCGCCAGGAACGTCTCGTACAGTTCGGCGGCCCGCCGGTCCGGCGCGAGCAGCACCGGGCTGTACGAGTTGTCGAACTCGTCCACCTGGAGCCACCCGCCGGGCTTGAGCGCGGCGACGAGCTTGCGCAGCACCGCGTCGCGCTCCGGCAGGTGCCGCAGCACCAGCCTCACGTGGACCAGGTCGAACTCGGCCTCGGGCAGCGGGTCGCACACCACGTCGTGCCGCAGCACGGTCAACCGGGGCCTGGGCGACACGTGGTCCGGCTGACCGTCCGTCGCCACCACCGTCGCGCCGCGCGCGGCCAGCCAGTGCGCCACGCTGCCGCCGCCCGCGCCGACGTTCAGGCACCGCCAGCCGGGCTTGACGCCGATCCGCGCCAGCCGGGCGAACGTCACCGGGTCGTACGCGGCGGCCAGGCAGCGGTGCTGCTCGGTCACGTGCGCCCGGTCGAACACGTACGTGGTCACGTCCACCGCCCGGTGCCGCACGTCTCCGCGCTGCCGACCAGCCGGGTGAGCAGGTCCAGCCGGCGGACCTTGCCGGTGGCGGTGCGCGGCACGTCGTCCCAGGCCAGCACGTGCGGATCGGCCATCGCGGGCAGGTCGGCCACCGCCCGCCGCCACACCGCCGGGTCCACCGGCCCTTCCGTCACCAGCACCGGGATCGGCGGCCGGCCCGGCGTGCCGAGCACGACGCACTCCACCACCTCCGGCAACCGGTCCTCGACCAGGTCCTCCACCTCCAGGCAGCTCAGCCCCGGCACCGCGTCCACCTCGCGGTCCAGCAGCCGCACCGCGCCCCCACGGGTCAGCACGGCGAGGTCGCCGGTGTTCCACCACGCCCCGTCGCTCTTGGCCTGCCACCGGTCCTGCTCGCCGAGGTACCCGGTGCACCGCGCCGCCGTCCGCGCCAGCACCAGCCCGCTCTGCCCGCGCGGCACGGGTTCGAACGTCACCGGGTCGACCACGCGCAGCTTCGTCCGACCGGGTACGGGACGCCCCAGGTCACGCGCGTCGAGCGACCGTTCGAGCGCACGCCGGGTGAGGAACCGGAACGTCAGCGGGCCGGTCTCGGTCTGCCCCCAGCCCTGCATCCACAGCGGGCGCTTGCGGCGGGACGCGTCGAGCATCGCGCGCATGGCCGGCGGGTGCATCGCGTCGTAGGTGCTGACGAACAGCCGGACGTCGCGGAACGGGTTGTCCGGCCGTGCCGCCAAGGGCTGCCACCGCACGTACGCCGAGGGCAGCGCCTCCACCGTCGTCGGCTGGTGCCGCGCCAGCACGGGGCGCGCCGCGGCCGGGTCGCTGAGCACGACGATCTTGCGCGGCGCGAGGCAGAACACACTGGCCGTCCAGCAGAACGTGCGGCCGTGCGCGTAAGAGCCGGCGTTGGCCACCACGTCGTCGCGGCGCACGCCGATCACCGGCCAGCGCACCGCCTCGAACCTGGCCAGCCGGTGCACGATCGTGCGGGTGGTGTGCACGACCAGCTTCGGCACGCCGGTGGTGCCGGACGTGTGGTTGACGATCAGCGGGTCGTCGTCGTGCCGGTGCCGGGGCACGGGCACCCGCGAGCCGCGGACGTCGTCCAGCGTCAACGCGCCGGGCATGGGCGGGCCGAGCGACAGCACCCGGCGCGCCAGGTCGACGGGCAGCACCCGGTCGGTCACCAGCACGGCCGGGTCCAGCCGCTTGAGCAGGATCTCCAGCACGTCGTCCGGCAGGTGCCCGGACAGCAGCGCCGGCACCGCGCCGAGCCGCACGGCCGCGCACGCGAGCAGGTCGTAGTCGTAGTGGTTGCGCTTCACCACCGCCACCCGGTCACCCCGCCGCGCGCCCGCCGCGTACAGCCAGCCGGCCGCCTCGCGCACCAGCCTGGCCAGTTGCGGCACGGTGTAGTCCACGACCGGTCCGCGGTCGGACGTCACGATGCCGGTGGGCGCGATGTCGAACGGCCGGTCCAGGTGGACGGTGGTGTGCGTGCGCCGCTCCGCCACCTCGTCGAACAGCGTGCCCATGTCGTGCGGCTTCATGCCAGCTGCCTCCTCGTGCCGGTGTCCGACGGGTTCAGGGCGAGCACCCGGGCGGCGGCCTGGCGACCGGATCGCACGGCGGCCTCGCTGTACGGGGCCAAGGCCACCCAGTCGCCCGCGTAGTCGACGACCCCGCCGACGCGGGCCGCGAACTCGCCGCGCAACGCCAGGGCGCGCGGTGTGGCCTCGGGCAGGCCGTGGCGGAACCGGTGCACGACCGAGCCCGTGACGCCCGTGCGCAACGCCGGCACGAACCGCCCGGCCTCGTCGGCGAGCACGCGCACCACCTCGTCGTCCGGCAGGTCGAGCAGCGCGGGCGCCATCGCCGGGCTCGCGATCACCGTGACCAGCCCGCATCCCGAAGGCGCCCGGTCGGGGTGCTTGACGTGGTCCAGCAGCACCACCGACACCGACCCGCTCTCCGACCTCGGCACGGCGATCAGGTACTCGCGCGACTCGGGGCGGTGGTCCAGCATCAGGTGCGCCTTCACCATCGGGGTGAACGTGCACGCGTCCAGGAACGGCCGCTCGTACGCCGGGGCGTTCACGTGGACCTGCCGCGCGACGGGCGCGGGCACCGCGAGCACCACGGACCGGGCGCGGAGCTCAGTGCCGTCACCGCTGATCCGGGCGGAACCCTGCCCGGCCACCACTTCCCGCACCGGGAACGACGTGGTGACGTCCAGTTGCGCGGCCAGCGCCCGCGCCGGCACGTCCATGCCGCCGTCGTAGGTGCGCCACGCCGTGGACGGTCCGATCGCGCCGAGCAGCCCCAGGAACGGCGCCGCGGCCGACCGTTCCGGCAGCCACCCGAAGAACCCGGACACCACCGGCTGGCACAGGTACTCCAGCACGTCGCGGTGGTACGGCGCGGCGAACTCGGCGATGGTCGCCATGCCCAGCGGGGACGTCTCCGGCCGTTCGGCGTCCACCGCTCCCAGGCCCCGGGTCGCCCGCAGGAAGTCCACCCGTGCCCGGACGGACAGGCCCGCGCCGGTCAGCAGGCCCAGCGGGTGCGCGACACCCCGCCGGACCCGGCCGCCACGCCACACGCCCACCTGCCGGCCGACCTTCGGCACGGCGCCCAGTCCCAGGCGCCGCAGCAGTTCCCACGTGTGCTGGTAGCCGTGGGTGGAGATCTGCTCGGCCCCGGTGTCGACCACGAACCCGTCCACGCGCCGCGTCGCCATCCGCCCGCCGACGTGGTCCGCCGCCTCGAACACCCGCACCTCGCGGCCCGCCCGCGCCAGCTCGTGCGCGGCGGCCAACCCGGCGATCCCCCCGCCGATCACGGCCACGTCGAGGTCGGTCACCGGATCACCAGGTTCACCACGACCAGCGTCACCACGGTCAGCCGGTGCACGTCGATGCCGATCCGCCGGGCCCGCAGGATGTCGTCCTCGCCGAACCCGACGCGCAACTGCCTGGCCCGCATCAGGATCGTGGGCAGCAGCGCGAGCGGGAACCACCACGGGCCGCCGACCAGCGGCAGCGCCAGGATGAGCAGCAGCTCGCACGCCGAGACGCCCACGACGAACAGCATGTTGCCGCGCGGCGACGTCAGGGCGGCCACGGTGGGCCGTCCGACCCGCCGGTCGCCCGCCACGTCGTTGGTGTTGGAGTAGACGCCGAACAGCAGCGGCCCCAGGCCGAAGATGAGCGCCTGCACGACGACCACGCCGTCCACTCCACCCGTGACCAGGCCGTACGGCGCGATGACCAGCGCCCAGCCCAGCGCGGCCAGGAAGAACTCCTGGAAGCCGCGGTAGCTCAGCTTCACGCCCCACGAGTACTGGAGCGCGAAGAAGTACGTCACCGCCACCAGCACGATCGTCCACATCGGACGGTGCGGCGCGATCGCCAGCGCGCCCAGCCACACCGCCGCGCCGACCGCCGCCGTGATCAGCCCGAACCGGAGCACCTGAGGCTCGGTGAGGGTGCCCGCGACGAGCGGTTTGCGGTTGAGCTTGCGGGCCGGGGCGTCCGGCGCGTAGTTCGCGATGTCACTGCCGTCCCGGTACCCGGTGAGGTCGTCCAGGGCGACCATCGCGACGATCACGAACACCTCGCCGACCAGGAACACCGCCATCGTGGCGAGCACGCCGCCGTCCAGCCGCAGCGAGGGCACGAGCAGCGCCCACACCACCAGGACGCCGAGGTAGTAGTCGACGATGTCGAGCTTGGCGAGCTTCACGTACGCACCGGTGGATCCGGGCGCGACGGTCGTCGTCATCGGGCCTCCTCAAGCCGTGGGACCGGATGTGGCCGCGAACCGGCACACTTCGTCGGCGATGTGCTCCACCTGCGCGTCCGTCAGGTGGGGGTGGATCGGGATGGCCAGCTGGCGCCGCGCCGCCGACGCGGCGGCGGGCCAGTCCCGGCCCGGCTGCGCGTGCTCGGCGAACGCGGGTTGGCGCGGCAGCGGCGCCTGGTAGTAGATGTGCGTGCCGATGCCGTGGGCGGTCAGGTGGTCGCGCAGCGCGTCACGCCGGTCGGCGAGCAGCGAGTAGACGTAGAAGCAGCGCCCGTCCCGGCCCGGTGGCGGCGCGAGCACGCCCCGCCCTCCCAGCCCGGCGAACCGGTCGGTGTAGTACTCGCCGATCCGCGCCCGCCGTTCGAGCCGTGCGGGCAGGGTGGCGAACCGGCGCAGCTGGAACGCGGCCATCACCTCGTCGAACCGGCTGTTGTAGCCGATCCGGTGGTGCACGAACCGCTGCGTGCCGTCCTGGCCGTGGTTGCGCAGCATCCGCACCACCCGGCCGAGCGCGGCGTCACCGGTGACGACCATGCCGCCCTCACCGGGCATGCCGAACGTCTTGACCTGGACGAACGAGAACACGCCCGCGTCACCCCAGGTCCCGGCCGGCCGCCCGGCGAGCACACCGCCCTGGCCGACCGCGGAGTCCTCCAGCAGCCGCACGCCCGCCTCGGTCGCGATCCGCCGCAACGCGGGCATGTCCGCCATCACCGAGAACACGTGCGCGGGCATGACGACCTTGGTGCGCTCGGTGACGAGCTTGTCCACCTCGGCCGGGTCGACGTCGGCGAACACCGGCGTCGCGCCCAGCAGCAACGGTGCGGACGCCAGCGGCGCGCACCCGTACGCGGGCACGATCACCTCGTCGCCCGGCCCCACGTCCATCGCGTGCAGCACCAGCGTCAACGCGGACGTCCCGCTGCCGCAGGCCACCGCGTCGGCGACGCCGAGCGAGTCCCGCAGCACCGCCTCGAACCCGGCCGTGCGCTCACCGAGGATGAACCGCTGGTCCGGCGCGAGGCCGACGTCCTCGACCACCTCCAGCAGCAGGTCGCCGTCGAACAGGTCCGGTGGGAAGAACGGGATGCTCACGCGGGCCGTCCGAGGTAGAAGGAGCGGATGGCGTCGCACACCCGGTCCACGTCGCCGAGCGGCAGGTCCGCGTAGAGCGGCAACGCGAGCGTGCGACGGCACGCCGCCTCCGCGTTCGGGAAGTCGCCGGGCCGGTGGCCGAGGTCGGCGAAGCACGGCTGGAGGTGCATCGGCACGGGGTAGTAGGTCTCCGTGCCGACACCGAGCCCGGCCAGGTGCGCCGCCAGCTCGTCCCGCCGGTCCACTTCGACCACGTACACGTAGAACACGCCGCGCACACTCCGCCGGCGGGTCACGACCGACGGCAGCTTCCGCACGCCGGGCACACCGGCCAGCGCCTCGGCGTACCGCTCGGCGAGCGCCGCCCGGCGGTGGACGTCCTCTTCCAGCCGGTCCAGCTTGACCAGCAGCACGGCGGCCTGGACGTCGTCCATCTTGCTGTTCACCCCGACCAGGCCGGTGGTGGTGGCGATGCCGGGGAAGTTGTCGATCGTGCGGCCGAACCGCCCGTGGTGGCGCAGCGCGCCCACCGCCTCGGCGATATCGGGGTCGTTCGTGACGACCGCGCCGGCGTCGCCGAGCGCGCCGAGGGTCTTGGTGGGGAAGAAGGACAGCACTCCCCCAGCGCCGAGCAGGCCCGCGTGCACGCCGTCGTAGCGCATGCCGATCGCTTCGGCGCTGTCCTCGACCACGGTCAGCCCCAGTTCGCGCGCCACCTCCCCCAGGCCCGTCATGTCCGCGAGGTGGTGGAACAGGTGCACCGGCATCACGAACCGGGCGCGCGGCCCGGCGACGGCGGCGACCGAGCCGGGATCGAGGCCGTAGCCGTCCGGCTCGATGTCCGCGAAGACCGGCCGCCCGCCCGCGAGCACCACCGAGGACGCCGACGCGATGAACGAGAACGCCGGCACCACCACCTCGTCACCGGGGCGCAGCCCGCACGCGCGCAGCAGAAGCACCAGCGCGTCGGTGCCGCTGTTCACGCCGATGACGTGGGCGGCTCCGGTGTACGCGGCCAGCGCGCCTTCCAGTTCGAGGACTTTGCTCCCGTGCGAGTACTTGCCGTTCTCGACCACTTCAACAATGTGCCTCCGCATTATCGGCCACAATCCTGAAAACGTCGCCGATTGCGTGAAGAATGGCACGGTCAGCGCACTCACCTCCGCGGTCACCGCTTCCGGGGGCGAGCGTATGGCAGGCGAACGGACGAACCCCCGATCGCGGCCGAGTTCACTCTTCCTGGTCAATTCAGCACCCTCGTGTTGACAGCTCCACCCCCATTAGGACAACGTCGGCACCGTCAATCAATGGGATCACTCATTCCCGATGCCTTCGATACCGGACGAGACAAGCCGGACGAGAGAAGACAGGGCTCACATAGTGCGGACACTCGTCGTGGGGTTGGGCCGGGCCGGGGCGGATCTGCACCTGCCGGTACTGACCAGGGCGCGGACCTCGGTCCGACAGCTGTTCGACGACCGGCAGATCGTGGCGTGCGACCCGCGTCGGCTGCCGGCGGAGCGGCCGGGCCTGGCGATGGTGGGCAGCCTCGCCGAGGCCGCCGCGCTGCTCGACCCGTCCGACACGGTGGCGCACGTCTGCACACCGCCGACCGTGCGCGCCGAGGTGATGGCCGAGCTGGCCGAGCGCGGCTTCCGCAACGTGATCTCGGAGAAGCCGCTCGCCTCCGACACCGACGACCTCGCCCGGCTGACCAGGCTGCGCCGCAAGCACGGCCTGCGGATCGCGGTCGTGGAGCCGTGGCTGACCAGCTCGCTCACCGTGCGGCTCATCGAGCTGGTCCGCGGCGGCACGCTCGGCGAACCCCGGTCGATCTCGATCGTGCAGAACAAGCCGCGCTTCCGCCGCTCGCTCACCAGGCCCAGCCACCTGACCGCGTTCGACGTGGAGCTGCCGCACGGCGTGGCCCTGGCCCTGCGGCTCGCGGGCAGCGCCCGCGTCACGCACGCCGCCGGGTACGACCTGGCCGTGGGCGACGTGGTGGTGCCGCGGATGGGCGGCGCGCGGATCGGCCTGCGGCACAACAGCGGGGTGCGCACGGAGATCAGCTCGGACCTCACGTCACCGGTGCGTGAGCGCCGGATCACGGTGGAGTTCGAGCGGGGCAGCGCGATCGGCCACTACGCGGTGAGCGACGACGACGACCACTCCCAGCTCACCGTCACCGTCAACGGGCGCAGCGAGCACGAGGTGCTGCGCGACGATTCCCTCACCGAGTGGATGCTCCGCGCGTACCGGCTCTTCCAGGCCGCCAGCGACCAGCACGCGCGCGGGTTCGCGTTCGCCACGGACGTGGTGCAGCTGCTGTCGGTGGCCAAGAACATCTGCGCCGAGCCGGTGATACCGGCCGCGCGCGGTGAGGCGTCGCCCGGCCCGGTGGCCGCGCATGTCCGCTGAGCCCGTGCTGGCCGGCATCACCGACGAGGCGGCGCCGGACCTGGCCGGTCAGCTGGCGGTGCTCGCCGAGCTGGGCTGGTCGCACATCGAGCTGCGCACGGTGGACGGCCGCGCGATCGCGGACCTGGACGACGCGGAGTTCTCGGTGGTGGCGAAGACGCTGGCCGCGTGCGACGTCAGGGTGGTGTGCCTGGCGTCGCGGATCGGCGGCTGGGCCCGCCCGATCACCACCCCGTTCGACGACGACCTGGCCGAGCTGGACGTGCTGCTGCGCCGGTGCGCCGAGCTGGGCACCCGGTACGTGCGGATCATGTCGTACCCGAACGCGGGCCTGTCCGAGCGGCGGTGGCGCGACAGGGCGATCACGCGGGTCGCGATCCTCGCCGAGCGTGCCGAGGCGGCCGGTGTCGTGCTGCTGCACGAGAACTGCTCCGGCTGGGCGGGGATGAGCGCCGAACGCGCGCTCGGTCTGCTCGCCGCGGTGGGCAGCCCGGCGTTGAAGCTGCTGTTCGACACCGGCAACGGCCTCGCGCACGGCTACGACGGGTACGCGTTGCTGCGGGAGGTCGTCGCGCACGTCGAGCACGTGCACGTCAAGGACGCCTTCGACGACCGGTTCGTGCTGCCCGGGTCCGGTGAGGCGAGGGTGGCGGACTGCGTGGCGTTGTTGCGCGCCAACGGTTACCGGGGCGCCTGGTCGCTGGAACCGCACGTGTCGCTGCTGCCGCACGCCTCCGGCGCGCTCGCCCCGGACGCGGCGTCCGCGTTCGTCGCGGCCGGTCGGGCCATGGCCGGGCTGGTGCGGTGATCGGGTTCGTGCGGTGATCGACCAGGATCGGGAGCTGCTGCTCCACCTGCTCGCCCTTCCCACCGCCGGCCCGTTGGAGACGACCGCCGAGGTCCGCCTGTGGGACGCGATGGACGCGTACGCGGAAGCCGCCGAGGACTTCGGGATGCGGACCGTCCACCTCGGTGCGGCGCGGGAGGCGGACGTGCTGCGGCACGACGTGCCCGCCGTGGTCCGCGAGGCGATCGCCGAAGACCCGGACTTCCTGGAACGGCAGCCGAGCCTGGTGCTGCGCGTCGGCGAGGCCGCGCCGACCGTGATGTTCAACGTGCACCTGGACACGGTCGCGCCGTTCGAGCCGGTCGGCTTCGACGGCGTCCGGTTCCACGGTTGCGGCGCGATCGACGCGAAGGGCCCGGCCGTGGCGTTGCTGGCCGGCGTTCGCGCCGCGCTGGCCGACCCGGCGGTGGGGCGGGACGTGAGCGTGCTGATCCAGGCGGTGTCCGGCGAGGAGGGCGGCGCGATGGGCGTGTTCGGCACCCGTCCGCTGGTCGAGGCCGGTTTCCACGGCAGCCTCAACGTGTTCTGCGAGCCCACCGACCTGCGTTACCTGCCCCGGTCCACGGCCGCGATGACGGCGTGCGTCCGGGTGTGCGGCGAGGACGCGATCGACGACCGGCCGCAGGCCGGGCACAACGCGTCGGTGCTGCTCGGTTTCCTCGGCCAGCACCTCGCCGGCGCGCTGGCCGGGCGGGTGGCCGACGGGCAGGTGTGCGTGGCGGGCCTGCACACCGGCCGCATGCACAACCGCGTGTACGGCACCGGCGAGCTGCTGCTGAACCTGTCCTACGGCAGCACCGCGTCGGCCCGGGTGCTGGCCGTGGCGCTGGACGCGGCGCTGCGCGAAGGGCTGGCCGCGTTCACCACCCGGTTCCGCGGTCTGCCGCCGTTCCACCGCACCGCCGTCGACGCCGCCGCCATCACCCGGCTGGAGTGGCGCAAGCGCGGCCTGCCCGCGCTGCCGCCGCAGGACGTCCCGCTGCTGGACGGCGTCGTGCCGCGCTGGCCCGCGCACGAACCAGCGTTCACCTGCGACGCGATCTGGCTGGCCGACGTGCCGGGCGCGCGGACCGCCGTCCTCGGCCCCGGATCGCTGGACGCCAACAACGCCCACGCGCGCGGCGAACACGCCGACGTCGCCGACCTCGACCGGTTCACCGACGTGGTCCGGGACGTCGTCGTGCGGTTCGCGCGGAACGGAGGAACATGACCGTCCTGGTGCCCTACCCGACCCTGCTGGCCACCGTCACCGGTGTTTTCCGCGAGCGCGGGATGCCGCCCGACCGGGCCGCGGTCGCCGCGGAGGCGTTGTGCCACGGCGACCTGACCGGGATGAGCACGCACGGCCTGGTGAACCTGACCAGGCTGTACCTGCCGCTGTTCGACTCGGGCCGCACGGACCCGGCCGCCGACATGGCGGTGATCGCCGACCTGGGCGCGTCCGTGCTGGCCGACGCGCGGAAGGCGTTGGGGCTGTGGTCCGCGTCCCAGGCGATGGAGCTGGCCGCTGCGCGGGCGGCGCGGTACGGGATCGGCATGGTCACGTTGCGCGGCGCGACGCACATCGGGTGCGCCGGGCACCACGCGGCGCGGGCGGTGGCGCACGGCATGGTGGGGTTGGTCGTCTCGAACTGCGGTGGGCAGCGCATCGCCCCGCCGCCGGGCGGCCGGGAGCCGATGCTGGGCACGAACCCGCTCGCGTTGGCGTGCCCGGCGGGCGACCGGCCGCCGTTCGTGCTGGACATGAGCACGACGGTGGTCCCGACGGGTCGGGTGCGGGCGGCGGCCAGGGCGGGTGAGGAGATCCCGCCCGGGTGGCTGGCCGCGGACGACGGGACGCCCGTGACCGATCCGGCCGCGTTCGACCGGGGTGACGGCCACCTGCTGTGGCTGGGCGGCGCGCCCGAGACGGGCGCCTACAAGGGTTTCGGGCTGGGGCTGCTGGTCGAGGTGCTGGCCGCGCTGGTGCCGGGCGCGGCGACCGGACCGACGTCGTCCGCGTCGCGGGACGACGACATCGGGGTGACCGCGTTGGCGTTCGCGCCGTCCGCGCTGCGGTCCGGGTTCGCCGACGACGCGTCGGCGCTGTTCGGTGCGGTCGTGCGGGCGCTGCCCGTGGACCCGCGCGAGGCGGTCACGTATCCCGGCTGGCACGAGGGTGAACGGGCGCGGTGGCGGCGGGCGCACGGCGTGCCCGTGCCGGAGGAGCTGTACGAGGAGCTGCGCGCGGTCGCGCCGGAGCTGCGGGAGGCCGGGTGACCCCCGACGTGATCCGGTTGGGCGTGGTGGGGCTCGGGGTGATCTCGCGGTTCTACCTGGCCGCGATCGCCTCCTCCCCGCGCTTCGAGCTGGCCGCCGTGTGCGATCCCGACGAAGCGGCGACCGCCGGGCACCGCGTGCCCGCGTACCGGTCCCACCGGGCGATGCTCGACGCGGGCGGCGTGGACGCGGTGGTGGTGACGGCGCCGAACGACGTCCACGCCGGTGTCGCGCTGGACGCCATCGCGTGCGGCCTGCCGGTGTGCGTCGAGAAGCCGCTGGCCACCACCCTGCGGGACGGTCTGGCGGTGGCCGAGGCGGCGCGGGCGCGGGACGTGGCGCTGTTCACCGCGTTCCACCGCCGGTACAACGCGAACGTGCTGGCGTTGCGGGACAAGCTGACCGGTGGCGCGCCGATCGCCGAGCTGACCGTGCGCTACCTGGAGCGGATCGAGGAGCACGTCGGCCGCGACCGCTGGTACCTCGACCCGGCGCGGTCCGGCGGCGGGTGCGTGGCGGACAACGGGCCGAACGCGCTGGACCTGGTCCGGCTGTTCCTCGGTGAACCGATCCTGGAGTCGGCGCGGATCACCCGCGCGGCGGGCGTCGACCGGCACGCCGTCCTGCACGTGCGCGGCACCGCGCCGGCGCTGGTGGAGCTGGACTGGTCCCACCCCGGCGAGACCAAGGACGTGACGGTCCGGCTGACCGACGGGACGGTGCTGCACGCGGACATGCTCGCCGGGTTCGACGAGTTCAAGGGCTCGCTGTGGCACGAGTACACCGGCGTGCTGCACGACTTCGCGAGGGCCGTGCCGCTGCGGTCCGCGTGGCGGGACGGCGGCCTGGCCGCGTTGGACCTGGTGGACGAGGCATACCGACGAGAGGGCGCGTGATGGTGGAGGACGGCGACAAGCGGGCGGTCGGCAGCCGGGTGGTGAAGGTCCTGGTGCACCGCCGCGACGACCGCGGGATGAGCCTGGAGCCGTTCGCGAGCCGCTGCGTGCGCCGCGGCGAGGTGCACGAGCTGGTGGCCACGGACCACGACGACACCGCACCGGGCGCGCGCGTCGACCGGGTCGCGTTCGTCGGTTTCGTGGAGATCGCCAACGCGGGCGTGATCGACCGGGGCGACGAGGTGTGGTGCGACGGCGGGCTGGTCGGCACCGTGCTCGGTTTCGACGCCTGCCACCACCCGAACCACTACAACATCCTGATCAGCACCCCCACTCCGCGCACCGGCCCGGAACTCGGCCTCCGACCCGAGATGGGCGTGGTGTTCAGCCCGGCCGTCGTCCCCGCCTCCTGACCCACCCCACTGAGCGGAACGGCGCCCCGGGATCATCCCCGAGGCGCCGTTCGCGTGTGTCAGGTCAGTGGCCGAGCAGCGGCACGTCCAGGGTGCCGAAGTGGTAGGCGCGCACCGCGCTCACCAGCTCTTCCACGGTCAGCGTCCCGCTGCCGTTGGTGTCGATGGTGCGGAACGCCTCGACGGCGGACGAGGCGTCCACGCCGATCGCCTCCAGCCACTTGCGGAACTCGGACGGGCTCACCTCGCCGTCGCCGTCGGTGTCGGACAGGCCCACCATGGCCGCGACCGTCGGCCGGACCACCCGGTTGAAGCCGGCGTCGCCCTCGGCGAACACCTGCGCCTCGACGACGCTCAGGAACTGGTCCTCGGTCATCGCGCCATCCGCACCGACGCCGGCCTTGGTCGCCAGGAACTCGAACATCGAGATGTAGGCGTCGACCAGCGCACGCGCCTGCGGCGACGACTCGTCCTCGCCGAAAGCCTTGATGATGCGGATCGCCTCGGCCTCGTAGTCGGACTTCTCGATCCGACCGTTGCCGTTGACGTCCCACTTCTCGAAGCGCTTCTTGAGCCGATCGTTCTTGACCGTCGTGGACATGACCATTCGGGACTCTCCTCGGAGTTGGAGCAGTGGTGAAAAAATGGTGAAAAGGTGTCGGAACGTGGATCGGGCAGAACTGGCGCGCGAATCCGGTATCCGGACCGGCACCCCGGCCGGGGGTCATCTCACAACCGCATGACCTCCCCTCCCGGAACGCTGCCCGTGACGTCGAGCAGCAGCCGTGCCTTCCTCGCCAGGTGGCCGAGGTCGTAGCCGCTGTGCGCGACGAGCAGCACGGTGGCGTCGCTCGTGCGCAGCGCGGAGTCGAGGTCGGCGACGGGCGGGCCCAGCGCGGGCACGTCACCCGCCATCGGGTCGTGGTAGCCCACCACCGCGCCGAGCGCGCGCAGTTCGTCGGCGATCCGGAACGCGGCGGACTCACGCGTGTCCGGCACATCGGCCTTGTACGACACGCCGAGCAGCAGGATGCGCGCCCCCGCCACCGGCAAGCCCTCACGGATCAGCAGCCGCACCGCGCGTCCGACCACGTAGGACGGCATCGCCGCGTCCACCCGCCGGGCGGCCTCCACCACACCGAGCCGGGCGCCCTCGCGGCGGGCCTTGTCCAGCAGGTAGCGCGGGTCGATCGGGATGCAGTGGCCGCCGACGCCCGGACCGGGGGTGAACGACTGGAAGCCGAACGGCTTGGTGGCCGCGCAGTGCAGCACGTCCCACACGTCCACGCCGAGCCGGTCGCAGAACACGGCGATCTCGTTGACCAGCGCGATGTTCACGTACCGGTAGGTGTTCTCCAGCAGCTTGGCCATCTCGGCCTCACGCGTGCCCCGCGCCACCACGACCGTGTCGACGAACCGGGTGTAGAAGGTGGCGCAGTGCTTGGCGCACAACGGCGTGTGCCCGCTCACCACCTTGGGCGTGTTGCGGATGCCGTACTGCCGGTTGCCGGGGTCGACGCGCTCGGGCGAGTAACCGAGCGGGAAGTCCTCGCCGGCCACCAGGCCGTGCCGCTCCAGGATGGGCCGCAGCACCTCGTCGGTGGTGCCGGGGAAGCTGGTCGACTCCAGGACCACCAGCGTCCCGGGCCTCAGGTGGTCCGACACGGTCTCGGCGGCGGCGCGGACGGCACCCAGGTCCGGTCGGCCGTCGGCGCCCAGCCCGGTCGGCACGCAGATCACCACGACGTCGGCCTCGGCGATCACCGAAGGGTCGGCCGTGGGGGTGAACCCCCTGGCGCGCATGGCACGCAGCTCGGTGGACGACACGTCCAGCACGTGCGAGCGGCCCTCGGTGAGCGTGCGGACCACGTCCGGGTTGGTGTCGTACCCGGCCACCGCCATACCCGCTGCAGTGGCCGCCGCCGCGAGCGGCAGGCCGACATAGCCGACTCCGACCACGACCAGATCGAAGGACACGTGCGCCTTTCCATTTCATCGGTTGGTGGTTTCAGACACACAGGTCAAGCCAAGGAAGGGCGAGCCCAGGGGGTCGAATTTCGAATGGGTCGAGCCCGGGGCGGGTCAAGAGCCCACGTAGGTCGAGCTCCGGGCTTCACGCGCGGAATGCGGCTCCGAGGGGCAGCACGTGCGTGCCGTACCCCTCCCCCACCGTCAGCAGGGGCATGAGGCACCGCTGGTCGCTGAAGATCGTCACGTCGTCGTCGGTCAGGTTGGCGAGCACGTGCGCGCCGTCCGGGAGTGCCTTGCAGCCATGGGGGTTCTTGTACGTCTCAAGTGGAACGGTCTCCACCGAGAACACCACCACCTGACCGGTGGCCGCCTGCGCCACCGGGGCGGCGGAGCCAGCAGGACGACGGACGCCAACCCACCGAGCACGACACCGAACACGCGTTTCACGGTTGCCTCCACACCTCGTTTCATTGCTGTCCGCAAGCTAACAGTCACCCAGAGCAAGAAGCGTCGATCGAACCGAACACCACTCGGGCAGGTTGCGACCGGCGGCGAGAGTTCATCCGGTTGGTCACGCCACACGTGACCGCAGTGGTCGTCGGTGACCCGGAAATCGGTGGTGTTCACGAGTTCGGGGTACTCCGGGCCGACTTTCCCCCGGTCAAGACGAAGATCAGATGCAGGACGTCACGACGACCCCGGGATCACCTCCGACACCGGTGGACGTCCACTTTCGCCGAAGTGGACCGGGACACCGGCGGCGGTCCTGCCTAGGGTCCGAAGATCACCTTCTTCGACTGGAGACACCGTGCTGGACACCGTGCTGGACGACGAGCTGGACGACGTGCTCGACGCGACGACCCGTTACGCGGCTTCGATCCTGGCCGACCTGCCCACCCGCGCGGTCGTGCCCGCAGTCGACACGGCACCACGGCCCGAACCACTCCCGCTGCCCGCGTCCGGGGTGGGTTTCGCCGGCGCGCTGGACCTGTTCACCCGGCGCTGGGCACCGGGCTTCTCCGGCTCGGCCGGTCCCCGGTACCTCGGTTTCGTCACCGGCGGCAGCACCCCTGCGGCGGTCGCCGGCGACTGGCTGGCCACGGCCTTCGACCAGAACCCGGCCGCGTCCGACGGATCCAGCGCCCCGGACCTGGAACGGGAGACCGTCCGGTGGCTGGCGTCGATGTTCGGACTCGGCGACGACCACTCCGGTGCTTTCGTCACCGGCGCGACGATGTCGAACTTCGTCGGTCTGGCACTGGCCCGCGAATGGCTGGGCGAACAGGTCGGGGTCTCCGTGGCGCAGTCCGGCGTCGCCGCGCTCGGACCGGTGAAGGTGTACTCCGGCGCACCGCACTCCAGCACCTACAAGGCTTTGTCGATGCTGGGCCTCGGCCGGGACAGCCTGCGGCCGGTGCCCACCCTGCCCGGACGGGAGGCGGTCGACGTGTCGAGGTTGGCCGCCGAACTCGACGGAACGCCCGCCATCGTCGTCGCCAACGCCGGCACCGTGAACACCGCCGACTTCGACGACCTGCGCGCCCTGCTCGAACTCAGGTCGCGGCACCCGTTCTGGCTGCACGTCGACGCCGCGTTCGGCGGGTTCGCCGCCCTCTCCCCCGACCACGCCCACCTGGTCGACGGCTTGGCCGAGGCCGACTCGGTGTGCGTGGACCTGCACAAGTGGCTCAACGTGCCGTACGACTCGGCCGTCCAGTTCACCCGCCGCCGCGACCTCCAGGTCCAGGTCTTCCGCAACTCCGCCGCCTACCTCGGCCTGCCCACCGGCAACCCGGACTTCGTCCACCTCACCCCGGAGAACTCCCGCCGCCTCCGCGCCCTCGCCGCCTGGTTCACCCTGACCGCCCACGGGCAGGACGGCCACCGCCGGATCGTGGAGCGGTGCGTCGACCTGGCCCACCGGCTCGGAGACCTCCTGGCCGACACGGCGGCCGTGCGCCTCCTGGCACCGGTCCGGCTGAACGTCGTGTGCTTCACCCTCGCCGACTCGCCCACCCCGGAACGCGTCGCCGAAGCCGCCCGCCGCATCGCCGCCGCCGGCACCACCTTCCTCACCCCGACCGTCTACGACGGACAGCCGGCCCTGCGCGCGGCCTTCAGCAACTGGCGCACCGGACCCGCCGACCTGACCGCCGTCCACACCACGATCGCCGCCGCGTGCGAAGGCCTCCAGGCGCCGCCCGCGGTGTGACGTTGAGTCAACGCCGATCAGGAGGTCCCGCTTCGGCGCGGTGGCTGTCCGTCGATGTGGTTGTCGCCGGGCGGACACGGCGCGGTCACGGGTACATCGGAGACAGGGCGACGGATGTTCCGCGCCCGTGATCACATCGTGGAAGGAGTTCGTCATGGGTATGAGGGATTGGAAGGTCTGGGGTGCCGGCTTCGAGGACGACACGGTGACGGTGACGATGGAGGAACAGGAGGCGCTGTCGGAGTTGGAGGAGCAGGCGCCGCCGGCGGCGAGTTGACGTGACGCGGGTGGAGGGCCGGTCACCGCCCTCCACCCGCGCGTGACCACCCCCACGGCACCTCCACCACACTCCGAGGGAGTCCCCATGAGCCCACCCCCGACCACCGAGGCGCGCGTTGCCGGGACCGGCATCGGCGCGCAGTCCGGTGAGCGCGCCGTCGACCTCGACCGAGCCTGGTGGCACGGGCGGAACGCGGTCGAGGAGTTGGGCCTGACCGCCCACCCGAGGCCCGTGCCACCGGACGACCCCGGCGCGTGGTGGTGCGCGCTGCACCGCGACGGCCGTCCAACGCCCCAGGGGTACGGCGCGGGCAAGGGCACCGACGCCGCCGCCCGGGTCGGCGCGCTGTTCGAAGCGCTGGAGCACCACGTCAGCAGCGAGATCCCCTGGGACCGGTTGCGGGTCGCCGGCGCGCACGAGGTCGCCGACGGGCTCACCGGCGACGCCGCGCTCGCCCTGCTGGCCGCCGGACCCGACCGGCCACTGGCGTGCCTGCCCTACCGCGACCTGCTCGACGGCTCGCAACGCCTCCTGCCCGTGGTGCTGTCCAGTCCCGACTACCTGCACCCGGGACTGGCCGCCGCCCGCGCCGCGCTCGGCGACTCCTACGACTACTCGGCGGCCCGCCGCTACTGCTTCAACAACGGCTGGGCCGCCGGCACCACCCCCGTCGAGGCCACCGTGCACGCCGTCAACGAGATCATCGAGCGCGACGCGATGTCGCTGCTGCTGATCGAACGGTTCCTCGCACCGACGCCCGCACCGCTGCGCGCGGTGCGCCCCGACACCCTCCCCGCGGACGTGGCCGAACTGCACCGACGCGCACAGGACCTGGTACGGCGACCGGTGCACCTGATCGACATGACCACCGACCTCGGCGTGCCCGCGTACTGGGCGCACGTCCCCGCGGACGCCGGTCTACCCGCCCGCCTCCGCGGCTGCGGGGCTTCGCTGTCGGCCCGCTACGCCGCCGAACGCGCCCTCACCGAACTGATACAGGCACACAGCGTCACCACCCACGAACCCGAGCGTGAAGAGGCACGCCGCGTGCACACCACCGCCCACCCGGCGTTGCACCGCTGCCACCTGGCCGACCTGACCGGACCGGGCGAGGTGCGCGACGTCGCCTTCGCCGACACCGACGCGCCCGGCACACCGCAGGACCACCTCGACACCCTGCTGCACCGACTCCACCGCGCCGGACACCGCGCGTGGACCTGGCAGCAGCACGTCACCGACCATTTGGCCGTCCTCAACGTCTGCGTCCCCGGCCTGGAGCGGTTCGTGCTCGTCACCGACGGCGCCCTCGTCCTACCCGGACGGCGCGGACTCGCCCACCGCACCGCACCGACGCGCGGGTGAAGGTCAGGAGAGGGTCGGCAGGACGTCGGTGGCGACGGTATCCAGGATCGCCTCGTCACCGGCGAACGGACCCGACTCCCTCGGCCACGGGAGCAGCACGTCGGTGAAGCCCAGCTCGTCCGCCCGACCCAGGAAGTCGTGGAGGCACTCGACGCTCGACAGGGCGTAGACCGGCGCGGCGTCGGTCTGGAGGAAGCGGCGGACCGAGGCGGGGGGCCGGGACTCGGCCGCCAACGCGTCGTCGAAGCGGGTCGGCAACGCGGCCACCGACTTCCACCACCCGTCGAGCGTGTCGTAGCGGGAGCCGATGGTCACCCAGCCCTGACCCAACCTGGCGGCCAGGGCCAACGCCTTCGGACCGTTCGCCGCCACCAGGAACGGCGTTCGCGGGCGCTGCACACAACCCGGCGCGTTACGGGCGCCGACGGCCGTGTAGTACTCACCGGAGTAGTCGACCCTCTCCCGCGTCAGCAAAGCGTCCAGGAGCTCCACGAACTCCTCGAAGCGGCGCGATCGACTGGCCGGCGCGGTCGTGCCGCCGAACACCTCCACGTCGTACCCGCCCAACCCGCCCGCGCCGACGCCCACCGTCAACCGGCCGTCCGACAGGTCGTCCAGCGCCGTCACGTCCCGCGCGAACGGCACCGGGTGGCGGAAGTTCGGCGACGCCACCATGAAGCCCAACTCGATCCGCGACGTCACCTGCGCCGCCGCGCTCAACGTCGGCACCGAGCCGAACCACGGACCGTCCACCAGTGGCCCCCAACCGAGGTGGTCGAACGTCCACGCGTGGGCGAACCCGTACGCCTCCGCCGCCTGCCACCTCGGCTTCGCCTCGGCCCAGCGGTACTCCGGCAGGATGGTGATCCCGACCTTCACGACTACCCCCTCTGAACAGGTGCCGTGTTCAGTCGAACAGAATCGACGTTCAGAGTCAACGGCAAAGGTCCGGCGGACGCGACAACGCCCGCCCCGGCCGTGAACGAGACGGCGGGGCGGGCGTTCTCACCGGACCGGACGGGGTCTAGCCCCAGATCGACGCCGCCCACTCCGGGTGGTCGATGAACGGGTTCCGATTGCGCTGGTAGCTGTCGTAGATGACCTGGTTGCGGCGCTTCTCGAACGCGTCCGGCGGGTCCTGCGCGTTCCACTGGAGCAGCACCGACAGCCGGCCGTGGTACGGCGCCGTGCCGTTGTTGACGTTGTTGTTCATCTCCAGGTCCACGTAGCCGTCACCACCCTCGTACCGCACCGCCATGTAGAACAGCATCCGGGCGACGTCGCCCTTCACGGCGTTGCGCGGCTCCCACGAGTCGGAGTCGGTGTAGTTGCCGGGCGCCTCGCTCACCGGCGAGCCACCCATGTCGAAGTCCTTGTTGCCCCGCGTGGAGTTCACCGACACGTCCGTCGGCCGCAGGTGGTGGATGTCGGTGCCCGGACCGGTCGCGGTGCCGAAGTCGCCGTGCGACTTGGCCCAGACGTGCTCGCGGTTCCAGTCGTTCGGGTCACCGCCGTTGAGGGTCTTGCTCTGTGACCGCCCCGAGTACAGCAGGATCACGTTGGCACTGTTGTTCGGGTCCTCGTCCGTGACCTTCAACGCGTTCCACACCTGGTCGTACGACAGCTTGGTGTTGGTGCGGATGATCCCGTTCAACGCCGTCTTCAGCGACGCGCCGGACTTGCCGATCGCGTTGCGGTAGTACGTGGTGTCGTAGCCGCCACCGGAACTCGTGGTCGTGGTCGTGGTGGCGGTGGTCGTCGTGGTCGGCGACGTGCCGGCGTGGGCGAACGCGGTCGGCGACGTCAGGCCGGGGTGCGAGAAGTACGCCGTCAGCGGGCCGGTCACGTCGATCCGCGCGCCGAGCAGGCCGGGGTTGGTGCGCAGGCCCCACTGGGCCCGGAACGCCGACGTGATCTGCACGTACAGCATCTGGCTCGTGCTGGTCTGCGTGGGCGAGTCGGCCAGCGCCAACGCGTAGTCGGACGGGAAGTTCGACCGCACGACGGTGTTGGTGGCGGTGGGCTGCCCCACGACGTAACCCCGGACGGTGGCGGACGCGCCCGTCTGCTGGCCGATGGCCTGGGCGACGGTGATCGGCGTGGCCGCGGCGGCGGTGGGGATCAGCAGGGCCGCCGCGATGGCGACGACGGAAACGACAACAGCGAGCGGATTCAGCAGGGGTCGCACGATTGGGTGTCTCCTCCCGGGCGCGGCGGCGCAGGGTGGCCGCACCCAGGGAGGATCCCATGAAAGATCACTCGTTCGAGTGAATGATCAACGAACGTTCGGGATGGCGACAGGAATTGGTCCACACTGAAGCTATTGGGACCGCTGGTCACACAACAGTGCGGTTCACCGGGTCGTGGTGCCTCAGCCGGTGAGGCCGGCGGGTTGCGCGCTCCGCGCCCAGTCCGCCAGCCGGGGGGCGAGCAGCCGGTACACCTCCGGGTCGAGGCCCATGCCGGTGTGGCTGCTGTCCACCTCCACGCACTCCGCACACGGGTCCGCGCACAGCTCCCACGGCGCGATGGCGTCGTTGCGGGAGAACACCGCGATCGCGGGCACCTCCAGCGGTCGGCCCATCGCCGTGGAGTTCGTGTCGTAGCACGTGCCCGCGAAGCAGTCCTCGTTCAGCAGGCCGGGGACGCCCGCCGCCGACAGCCTGGCCAACTTCCGCGCGACCCGCACCACGCTGGGGTGCGCCCCCAACTGGTCCAGCACCGGGCTGGCGAGCATCACCAGTCCGCGCACCAACTCCGGCCGGCGCACCGCGAGGAGTCGGCACAGCCCGCCACCGCGGCTCTGCCCGAACAGCACCACCTTGCCGCCGGTCGCCTCGACGTGCGCCTCCAGCCTGCGTTCCAGCCGGTCGACCAACTCGCTCGTGCAGCCCACGTTCAGGCCGATCCGCGCCCCGATGGGCACGTAGCCGCGTTTGCGCAACCACGTGGCGGTCAGGTGCAGGCTGCGGTCCCCGAAACCGAACCCCGGCACCAGCATGACACCGAGGCCGTGACCTTCGTCCGGTTGTGCGGCGCGCCACGCCGGATCGCCCAGCAGCCGGGGGATGTTGAGCACCATCGCCACCAGGACCTGTTCGCGAACCGCTTCACGGGCCGCAGCCAACACTCCCATCCGACCTCCCGGGCGTCGGAGCCTGTTTCGGGGTAGCAGGATTCCCCGTTGGGAGCGGTCCATTCCCTTTCGGCCGGGTCGTTTGCCGCGAGGAAAGGTGGGAACCAGAGACCATGTGGTTGTGGAGGCCGCCGGGCGTGTACCGGCCCCAAGAAGACACGTGGCTGATCGCGGAGGCGTTGGCGGGCGCGGGCATGCCGCGGGGTGGGCGTGTGTTGGACGTCTGCACCGGCACCGGGGCGTTGGCGGTCGCCGCGGGCCTCGCCGGCGCGGGTGAGGTCACGGCGGTCGACCTGTGCCGTCGCGCGGTGGCTGCCGCCTGGGTGAACGCCCGATTGCGCGGTCTTCCGGTGCGCGTGCGGCGCGGTGATTTCGGCGACCTGGTCGGCACCTGCGAGTTCGACGTCATCACGGCCAACCCGCCGTACGTGCCGAGCCCGGCTCTGCCGGAACGAGGGCGTGCACGGGCGTGGGACGCAGGGCCCCAGGGACGTTCGGTGCTCGACCGGTTGTGCGCCGTCATGCCGTTGTTGTTGGCCGCCAAGGGAATCGGGCTCATCGTGCACTCGACGCTGTGCGATTCGGACGTGACCCTGCGGCAGTTGCGCGGCGGTGGGCTGAAGGCGTCGGTGGTGGCCCGCCGCACCGTGCCGTTCGGGCCGGTGATGCGGCAGCGGGCCGGGTGGCTGGCCCGGCGCGACCTCATCGCGGACGGCCAGGAGCACGAGGAACTGGTGGTGATCCGTGCCGACGCCTCGTGACGCCCGGGTGGTGACCGTCGTGCCCGGTGGACCGGTCCTGGTGGAAGGGCCGGTCGAACTGCGGACGGACGACGGCACGGTGGTGTGCTCGGACCGGTTCGTCGTCGCGGTGTGCGCGTGCCGGCGCAGCAAGCGCTATCCCTTGTGCGACACGAGCCACCGCAAGCGCCGTTGACGGATCTCCTGTCGTCGAAGGGGCTTCGGGAGGCGGGTTCCCGAAGCGTCCGGATCTCGAAGGGGGCGGGTCTCAGAGGGGGCGGCGCAAGGCGGACCGCCCTTCCGCCCACGCGCCCAGCAGGTGGTCTCCCAGCCGCTGTTCCAGCAGCTCCGTGGCCTGCACCCCGAACACCACGGATTCGGCCAGCGCCGGCTCGTGGGCCAGCAGGTCGCCGATCACGTCCCGCCGCATCACCTGCTCGTGCACGGCGTCCGCCTCGATGTGCTCGGTGAAGAACTCGACGCAGTCGGGGTGCGCGTCCAACCGTTCCAACGCCTTCGCCATCCGCGCGGCGCTGGGCGCGGTGGTGATCTCGGCGGCGGCGAAGTGGCCCACCAGGGCCCCGCGCAGCGACCGGTGCAGGCCGCACAACGACATCAGGTTCACCGTCGCCACCATCACGGCCGGCGCGTGGTCAAGGTAGCGCAGGTAGCCGTCGTCCAGTCCGGCGCCGACGAGCAGGTTCCCGAACAGCCGCGAGTGCATCCGGTCGCCGCGACCGCCGCCGAACTCGTCGAACTCCACCGCCACCAGCGCCGCCTTCGCCCCGCCGCGCAAGCGCGGGATCACCCACGCGTGCGGATCGGCTTCCTTCAGGTGGTAGACCGAGCGCAACACCAGGTACTCGCGCATCTGCCACCACTCCCCCTGGTCCCTGAGGTAGTGGCTCACGCCGGCGGCGTCGACCGGCTCGACCAGGAGTTCGTCCAGCACGCCGCCGACGTCCGCGCCGCCCGGCACGTCGTGCCGAAGCGCGTCGAGAAACACCCGTTCCAGCGTGGCGCGGAACCGCAGCAGCTCCGGGTTCCACTCCCACTCGTCCGACACACCGTCGAACCCCTGGTAGTGCAGCTCGTAGCACAGGTGCAGGGCCAGTTGCAGGTCTTCACCGTACGGGTCGGCCGTCACGTGCGACGGCAGCTCGACCGGCGGACCGGCGCGCAGGGTGTCGATGACGGCGGCGGACAGAGGGCCGCGCGGCGTGGGCAGGACGGCTTGGTGGACGGCGGGATCCGCAGTGGTCATGACGGTGGACTACCCGCTCGACCGCCGGTGCACGCGAGAAGGTCGACGGCAGCTTCCGGTGAACCGGCGCGGCGCTGCCGTTCGGCGCCCGTCCCGTTCTCCAGCACGCCCCGCACGAGCTTCCCCACCCGGTCGCGGTCGTCGCCCAGCGCGTCGGACACGTGCTCCAGCAACGCCTCCACCAGCTCGACCGCGGGCACCTGACGTGCGGCGAACGGGTCGACGCCCGGACCGGTCAGCCCGTGCCGGGCGGCCGACCACACCGCCGCCGCCAGCACCTGGTCGTCCAGGTCCGGAGCGGTTCCCCCGGCCAGCGCGGTGTCCACGAGCGCTCTCGTGAGGCCGGCTTGCAGCACGGCGTCGTCCACGGTCGCCGCGGTGTCGGCGGCCCGCACCTCGACGGTCGGGTACCGGGACGACGGCCGGGCCAGCCAGAACGTCATGGCCCCGTCCACGAGCGCCCCGCAGTCCACCAGCCTGGCCACGCCCGCGTCGTGGTCGGCGGCCGTGCGGAAGAACGGCGGCACGCCGGAGCCCGGGAACCCGGCCTGGTCGATCATCCGCCAACTGGCGTACCCGGTGTCCCGACCCCGGTCGAACGGCGAGTTGGCGCCCAGCGCGAGCAGCGTCGGCAGCCACGGCCGCAGGTGGTTGACCACGTGCACGGCCGTTTCCCGGTCCGGGACACCGACGTGCACGTGACAGCCGCAGCACTGGTAGTCGTCCACCTGACCGCGGTACATCGCGTCGATCCGCTCGAACCGCTCCCCCGCGCTCAACTCCGGATCGGGGTCGGCGAACACGGGTGACCCGGACGGGATAAGCCACAGCCCTTCGGCGTGGGCGGCGTCGGCCAACACGCGTCGGCCCGTCACGAGTTGGTCGCGCAGTTCGTCCAGGTCCGCGCACACGCCGCTGGCGAACTCGACCTGCGCGCGGCTCAGCTCGCGGTGGACCTCCGCGCCCGGCGGCAGCCCTCGCACGCGTCCGAGCACGTCCGAGGCGCGTGCCACCGGACGACGTGTCGATCGGTCCACGAGGAGGAACTCCTCCTCGACGCCCACCGTCATCAGGACGGGTCGCGCCGGGGCAGCGGCTTGGTCGCCGGGCCTTCGAGCACGGAACCGTCCACGTCGAACCGCGAGCCGTGGCACGGGCAGTCCCAGCTGCGCTCGGCCTCGTTGAACCGGACCATGCACCCCAAGTGCGTGCAGCGCAACGACACGCCGTGCACGCCGCCCGCCTCGTCGCGGTACACCCCGGCCTTGCCCCTGCCGTCCCGCACCACGCGTGCCTGCCCGGCCGGCACGTCCGCGACCGAGTCGACCTCGGCGTGCTTGAGCCGGTCACCGACGATGTCCACGCCGACCTTCGCGTTCAGCTTGGCGAGCTTCGGCGTGGCGCCCAACGTGAGCCGGTGCGGGCTGAACGTCGAGGTCAGCCGGTTCGCCCGGCCGACCACCAGGTCGGCCAGCAGCTCGGCGGCCATGGTGCCGTTGCTCAGGCCCCACTTCATGAACCCGGTCGCGCCGTACAACGTGGTCGAGCCGGGGGTGTACGAGCCGATCATCGGCAAATTGTCGTAGGAGGTCGGGTCCTGGGCAGACCAGCGGTGGGTGACCTCGGCGACGTCCCAGTGCCTCTCGGCGAACGCGGTGAGCGCACCGTACGGGTCGCCTTCGGAGGAGCCGGTCGGGTGGCTGCGCCCGGCGACGATCAGCAGGTCGCCGTGCCGGGCCAGTGACCACGACGGGTTGCCCGCGCTGATCGCGAGACCGGTCGGCGGCGTGCCGGACCGCAGGCGCGCCGCGATGCAGTACGCCCGCACGGGCTCCAGCCGGGCGAAGTACAGGCCGCGGTCCAGGATCGGGTAGTGGGTGGCGACCACCACGCGTTCGGCGACGACCGTGCCCTGGTCGGTGTGGACGCGGCACGGCGTGCCGTCCTCCACGCGCTGGACCCGGCTGCCCTCGTAGACCCGCGACCCGTCACCGTCGACGGCCTCGGCCAGGCCGCGCACGTACTTCACCGGGTGGATCACCAACTGGTCGTCCAACCGCACCGCGCCCGCCACCGGGAACGGCACGCCCATCAGCTCACCGCGGTCCCGTGACAGCGGCAGACCGGCCTTGATCGCGGCCGTGCCCTCCTCCTCGACGGCGGCGAGCTCGCTCTCGTCGAACGCGAACGTGTACGCGGGCATCCGGTGCAGGTCGCAGTCCAGGTTCTCCTCGGACACCAGCGCCGCCACCCGATCGACGGCGGCCATGTTGCCGTGGGCGTAGTCGGCCGCCACCTCGGCGCTGTGCTTGCGCTCGATGGTCGAGTACACAGTGGACTGGAGCGCCGTGACCTTGGCCGTGTTGTTCCCGCTCACCCCGCTGCCGATCCGGTCCGCCTCCACCACCACGACCCGGAGCCCCGCCCGTTTGAGCAGCAACGCCGTGGTGATCCCGGTGATCCCGCCGCCGACGACCGCGACGTCCACGGCCGTCTCGCCCGTGAGCACCGGGAACCGTCCGTGCGGGATGGCCTCCGACCACAGCGAGTGCCGGGCCGTAGTGGTCGTTTCCGTCATGCCTTAGCTCATACCCGAGCCGTTCGCGTTCGAACCTCCGCTTCGCGGGCAATCCCCCGCTCATGCACACCTTCGCCGACCTCGACGACCTTGTGGCGATGATCGACGAGCGGACGCCCGCGCGGGAGTTGTTCGTGCGCTGGTCGCGTGGCCCCGACGCGGACGGTGAGCAGCGGAGCCGCGACGGGCTGACCGGTGGGCGCCTGCCGGGGCTGTCCGCGAACCCGCTGGCGATCGAACCCTGGTGGGGCGACCGGTCGCTGCGACTGTGGGTGGCACGCCGCCTGCACGACTACCGCCACCTGCGGGAACGTCGAGGGCCCGGCGTGCGGCCGTGGGTGTTGGAGGGCGAGGAGGTCGGGCGCGGCCCGGACAACGAGCCGCTGGTCCACTGCCACCGGCCGGTCGGGTGGATCGCGGACGAGGTGATGGCCGAGTGCGAACACCTGGTCGAGGCCAACGCCGACAGCGCCTGGGGTCCTCTCGACCGCGAGGGCTGACCGTTCATTCGACCCCGGCGTAGGAGTGCAGGCTCGCCGCGACGAGGTTGATGAAGAACAGGTTGAACAGCACGACGACCAGGCCGATCACGTTGAGCCACGCCGAGCGCCGTCCCCGCCAGCCCGCCGTCGCGCGGGCGTGCAGGTAGGCGGCGTAGCAGACCCACGACGCGAAGGCGACCGTCTCCTTCGGGTCCCAGCCCCAGAACCGGCCCCACGCCTGTTCGGCCCACACGGCGCCGGTGACGATGGCGAACGTCAAGGTCAGGAAACCGACCGTGCCGGTGCGGTAGGCGATCTTGTCCAGGTCGTCGGAGGGCGGCAGCCGAGGGCTCGGCCTGCCCTTCCGGCTGAACTCCCCCGTGCTGACCAGGTGCAGTGCGCTGACCACGCCGGACAGCAGGAACACACCGCTGGCCATGATCGCCGCGGCGACGTGGATGACGATCCAGTACGACCGCAGCGGGGGCACGAGCGGCGCGGCTTCGGTGTAGAGGCGGTTGCCCGCCAGGAACAGCAGCAACGCGACCGGCAGCAGCACGAACACCGACATCCGACGCATGTCGTGCCGGAACACCAGGTAGAGCCACACGCCCACGGCGATCAGGCCGACCGCGGACAGGTACTCGTACATGTTGCCCCACGGCACTCGTCCGGTCGCGATACCGCGCAGAGCCAACGACCCCAGGTGCAGCAGTCCACCGAGGACGGTCAGCGCGACACCGGACCGCCCGAACCGCACCGCGTAGGACGGCGGGTTCGCCGCGTGGCGGGTCAGCGCGTACTCGGCGGAGCACAGCAGGGCGGCGAGCATGTAGACGCCGAACGCGCTGGTGAACAGCCAGTCGCTGAGCAGGGCGGTCACCCCGAGCCGGTCACCCATGGCCGGCCCACAGCTGATTGAGCCGCAAGATCATGACCGGCACGCTGAGGCAGGTGACGGCCAGCACGCCGGCGCCCCACCGGGACCGTTCGGCCAGCGACCACACCGCGCCCAACGGCAGCACGACCGCCGCACCGATCAGGTAGCCGACGAACGTGGCGCGGTCCAGTTCGCGGTCCGTGCCGAGCATCGCGACCACACCGGCGACCGCCTGCACCAGCAGGCCCGCCTCCAGCAGCACGACGACGGCGGCGAGCCCGAGCGTCGGCTTGGTGCGCAACGTGATCGGGCGGTCGAGCGCGGCCTGCACGAGCGCCCACACCGCCCCCGCGAGCGCGACGACCGTCAACGCGGTTGCCAGGACTTGGATCATCGAACCCCTCCAGGACGACTACTACAGAACGTAGCACTACGCGCTGTAGTAGAAGACCCGGAGGGGGTCAGTACACGAGGAAGCTCAACGGCGTGGAGACCATCACCAGGCCTGCGAGCAGCGCGGACCACCGCAGGACCCCGGGCAGCGGCGGCAGGCCCGCCAGGCGGTCCAGACGTGCCTCCACCGCGATGTCGGCCGCGCCCAGCGCGCCCTCGGGCGGCCGGACGCCGCCGAACCTGCGCAGAGCCGTCGCCAGCGGCTGGGCGCCGTGGCGCAGGCTCGCGCTCTCGTCCGCCCGCATCTCCACCAGCAACGCCACCGCCTGCGCGGCCGACCGCACCAGCCGGACCTTCGGCAGCAGCGCGCACAACGCGCTGAACGGCAGCAACACCAGGTCGTGCCGCTCCCGGCCGTGCGCGTGCTCGTGCCCCAGCACGGCGTCCAACTCGTCCTTGGTCAACGCGGTCAGCGCGCCCGAACTCAGCACCACGGCCGACCGCGCACCGGGCACGCAGTACGCGACCACGTGCGGGTGGTCCAGCACCAGCGCGCCGGGTGCGGCGTCGTCCCGGCGCGCCACGAGCGCCAGCACGTCACGGTGCCGCCGGCGCACCCGCAGCACCGACCACCACGTCCACACCAGACCGATCACCAGGTCCAACGCCGACAGCAGGCCCAGCACCACCAGCACGGCGAGCGGCGTGACGTCCCCGCGCACCGCATCGGCCACCCACCGCCCGAGGGCGACCGGGATCGGGGCGCCGTAAGGCGCGAGGCCGAGCGCGAGCAGGAGCCCGACCACGGACATCGCCCACGTCAGGCCGAGCATCTGCCAGATCAGGATGCCGGTGCGCGGGGCGCGCCACACCCAACGCGCACGAGCCAGCGGACCCGCGACCCCCGTGCACAGCACCAGCGTCGCCACGAGGTGCAGCGCGGCGTTCACCGGTCGTCCAGCGCCTGGCTCAACGCCTCCGCCTCGGGCGCGCTCATCGACTGCGCGAAGTGCGCCAGGGCGGTCTCCCGGTCGCCGGTCAACGACAGCGCGTCCAGCATCAGCCGGGCGACGTACTCCTCGCGACTGGCCGCCGGCGAGTAGTACCAGGCTCGACCCTCCCCCGCCTCGCGCCTGACGAACCCCTTCTTCGCCAGCCGGTTCAGCACCGTCATCACGGTCGTGTAGGCGAGGTCGCGGTCGGCCAGCGCGCGGACGACCTCCCGCACCGCGACCGGCTCGCCCCGGTCCCACAGGACGTCCATCGCGGCGCGTTCCAACTCGCCCAACCGGTTCACCACCACGTTCCGCCCGTCACGTGCCGATCGTACGAGTGCGCGGGGCGCGGCCGGTCAGGTGCCCGCGATGTTGACCATCCAGGAGATGCCGAACTTGTCCTGGCAGGCGCCGAACTCGTCGCCCCAGACCTGCTTCTCCAGCGGCATGGTGACCGTGCCGCCGTCGCACAGCCTCTCCCAGTAGCCCCGCAGCTGGTCCGCGTCGTCGCCGCTCAGGCTGATGGTGATGTTGTCGCCGGGATTGTGCGGCATGCCGGGCGGGGTGTCGGCGCCCATCAGCGTGTAGCCGCTCGGCGTTTCGAGCATGCCGTGCATGATCTTCCCGGACTCGGGCGCGTCACTCGCGCCGTACTCGCCGAACGTGCTCAGCACGAGGTTCCCGCCGAAGACGGATTCGTAGAACTCCATCGCCTCACGGGCGTTCCCCGCGAAGCTGATGTACGGGTTGAGTCGAGAGGCCACCGGGTCCTCCTCGGGTCGTGTCGGGCGCGCCCATCGTGGCAGCAGACGCACCATGCCGCAGGGCGACCACGTCATGTGCCGCACCGGCCTCAGCCTGCCCCTGACGTCAGCCGGTCATTGGACGTCGCCCCTGGTGGCCGACCGGACCGTGCCGGAGGACAGGTCGCCGGGCGGGATGCCGGGGTGGTGGCCCGCCCGCGCGCCGGGCGCGGGCGCGGTCGGCGCGAGCGACAGCCGGGACACGATCCGGTAGCGGTCGCCCCGGTACAACGAGTGCACGTACTCGACCGGGCGGCCGGTGGTGTCGTTGGTCAACCGCTCGAAGAGCAGCGCGGGCGCGAACACCGGCACGCCGAGCAGCGTGGACTCCGCCTCGTTGGTGACGGTCGGCTCGATGGACTGCACCGCGTCGCTGACGTGGACGCCGTGGTCGGCGAGCCGGTCGTAGAAGTTGCCCGACTCCATGTCCTCGACCGTGAGGCCGGGCGCCACGGCGACCGGCACGTGCAGGTACTCGATCGCCATCGGCACGCCGTCGACCAGGCGCAACCGGGCGATGTAGGTGATCTCCGCCGCCGGTGACACGCGCAGCCTCCGGCCGACCCGCGCGCCGGCCGGGATGCGGGCGTGCTCCAGCACCCGGCTGGTCCACGCGCCGTCCGCCTGCGGCACCGTCATCGCGCGGTCCGCGGACACCAGCTCCTGGGTGATCTTGGCGGGCGCGACGAACGTGCCGCGGCCGTGCTGGCGGATCAGCAGGCCGGTGTTGACCAGTTCGGCGACCGCCGAGCGCAACGTGGGCCGGGAGACCGAGAGCTGCCGGCACAGCGCCCGCTCGGCCGGGATGGGCGCGCCGGGCGGGTGGGTCTCGATGAGTTCGAGCAGGTAGTCGCGCACCCGTTCGCGCTTGAGGATCGGTTCGGCCATGCCGCCTCGCTTCGTCTTGCCCGTCGCCGACCAGTATGTCAGACCAGTGGTCAGGTCGACTTCGGTGAAGATCGAGAGCGCTCTCATGCCTGTGAACTGGGTGTTGACTGCCAGATTGGTCTATGCCATCTTCGGACAGGTTCCGCCGAGGTTTACCAATTGGTCAGCTGAGAGGTGAGACGTGTCGCACCGCCCTGTCGCCCTGCTCCTCGCGTCGTTGGTCGTCCTGTCCGCCTGCGGTGCCGACCCGGGCGCGTCCGGTGGCAAGCAGGACATCACCGTCTGGCTGATGAAGGACTCGGCCACCGACGACTTCGTCAGCCGGTTCGAGACCGAGTTCGAGCGCGACCACCCCGAGCTGGACCTGAAGATCCAGGTCCAGGAGTGGAACGGCATCACGCAGAAGGTCACCAGCGCGCTGGCCAGCACCGACCCCCCGGACGTGATCGAGGTCGGCAACACGCAGGTCGCCCAGTACGCGGCCAGCGACGGCGTCACCGACCTGTCCGCCAAGGTCGGCGAGCTGGGCGGTGACGACTGGATCCCCGGACTGGCCGAGCCGGGAGCGGTGGACGGCAAGCAGTTCGGCATCCCGTTCTACGCGGCCAACCGGGTCGTCATCTACCGCAAGGACCTGTTCGAGGCGGCCGGCGTGACACCGCCGAAGACGCGGGACGAGTGGCTGGCCGCCACCGGGAAGCTGGACCAGGGCGACACGCAGGGCATCTACCTGCCCGGCCAGAACTGGTACGTGCTGTCCGGGTTCGTCTGGGACGAGGGCGGCGACCTCGCCGAGCGCGAGGGCGACAAGTGGTCCGGCGCGTTGAACACGCCGGAGGCGTTGGCGGGCGCGGACTTCTACCAGAAGCTCCAGGCGTTGGGCGACGGGCCGAAGGACTCCGACGAGGCCAAGCCGCAGCAGACGGACGTGGTCGCGGCCGGCAAGGTCGCGCAGTTCATCGCGGTGCCCGGCGCGGCGAAGCTGGTCGCCAAGGCCAACCCGGAGCTGGCCGACCAGTTGGGCTTCTTCCCCATCCCCGGCAAGACCGCGGCCACGCCGGGCGCGGTGTTCACCGGCGGCTCCGACCTGATCATCCCGCTCGCCTCGCCCCGCCAGGACGGCGCGTACGCCGTGGTCAAGGCGTTGGCCGGGGAGAAGTGGCAGGTCGAGCTGGCCACGGCGATGAACTACGTGCCGAACCGGATCTCCCTGGCGAGCGCGGTCGGCGACGATCCCGGCGCGGCGGCCATGGCGGCGGGCGCGGTCAACGGGCACGCCACGCCGAACTCGCCGAACTGGGCGGCGGTCGAGGCGCGCAACCCGATCAAGGAGTTCCTGACCGCGGTGCTGACCGGGGCCGACCCGGCGACGGCCGCGGCCGAGGCGGACAAGGTGATCACCCAGGCGCTCAACTCGGGCGCGTAACCATGGCGACGACGCTGACGCGGGCGGTGGAGCACCGCCCGCCGCCCCCTCCCCCTCCGCGCCGCCGACGCACCCCGTGGTGGCCCTACCTGCTGATCGCGCCGACGGCGCTGGCGATGGGGTTCCTCCTGCTGTACCCGTTGGTGCGCAACGTCGTCATGTCCGTGCAGGAGTTCGGCCTTCCGCAACTGGTGCGCGGCAACGCGCGGTTCGTCGGTCTGGCCAACTACGCGCGGGTGCTCGGCGACCCGGAGTTCTGGGCGGTGGTGCGGCGGACCCTGGTGTTCACCGCGATCAACGTCGTGCTGATCATGGTGCTGTCCACGCTGGTCGCGCTGCTGCTGGTGCGGCTCGGGAAGTGGACCCGGCTGCTGGTGATGTCCGGGCTGGTGCTGGTGTGGGCGACGCCGGTGATCGCGGCGACCACGGTGTTCCAGTGGCTGTTCCAGTCCCGGCTCGGGGTGGTCAACTGGGCGCTGGTGTCGCTCGGGTTCGAGGGCTACCGCGACTACACGTGGTTCGCCGACGGCCCGGCCACCTTCGCGATCCTGGTGACGCTGATCGTGTGGCAGTCGGTGCCCTTCGCGGCGCTGTCGCTGTACGCGGCCATGGTGACGGTGCCGACCGAGCTGTACGAGGCGGCGCGCATGGACGGCGCCGGCGCGTGGCGGGTGTTCGCCTCCATCACGTTCCCCGTGCTGCGGTCCATGTTCGGGCTGATCACCTGCCTCGAGGTGATCTGGGTGGCCAAGTGCTTCGTGCAGATCTGGGTCGTCTCCCAGGGCGGGCCGGGCCAGGCCACCACGACGTTGCCGGTGTACGCGTTCCAGGTCGCGCAGTCGCTGCAGCGCTACGACCTCGGGGCGGCGGTGTCGATGCTCATGGTGCTGCTGCTCGTGCTGGCGCTGCTGGCGTACTTCCGGCAGATGTACCGGCAGGAGGAGGTCTCGTGACGGGCCGGGTGCTGCGCGCGGTGGCCGCGCTGGTCGTGTTCGTGGTGTCGGTGTTCCCGGTGTACTGGATGGTGCTGACCGCGTTCAAGCCCACCCGGGACATCCAGGCCCAGACGCCCACGTTCCTGCCGCTGTCGCTGACGTTCGAGCACTTCGGCACGGCGGTGTCGGCGCAGGGCTTCTGGTCGTTCTGGCGCAACAGCATCGTGGTCGCGGGCGGCGCCGTGCTGCTGTCGCTGGTGGTCGCCTTGCTCGCGGCGTTCGCGGTGGCGCGGCTGCGGTGGAAGGGGCGGCGCGGGTTCATCCTGATGGTGTTCGTGGCGCAGATGACGCCGTGGGAGGCGCTGCTCATCCCGATCTACGTGATCGCGCGGGACACCGGGATGCTCGACACGCTCTGGATCCTCACGCTGGTCTACTTCATGATCACGCTGCCGTTCACCGTGGTGACGCTGCGCGGTTTCCTCGCCGCCATCCCGATCGACATCGAGGAGGCGGCGCTGGTGGACGGGTGCTCCCGGGCGCAGGCGTTCCGGCGGGTGGTGTTCCCTCTGCTCGCGCCGGGGCTGCTGGCGACCTCGCTGTTCGGGTTCATCACCGCGTGGAACGAGTTCGCCTTCGCCAACGTGCTGATCATCAAGAACCAGGACGACCGCACGCTGCCGGTGTGGCTGTCCTCGTTCAGCAACACGTTCGGCACCGACTGGGGCGCCACCATGGCCGCCTCGACGCTGTTCATGCTGCCCGTGCTGGTGGTGTTCCTCGTGCTCCAGGGCCGGGTCACCACCGGGATCGTCGGCGGCGCGGTCAAAGGCTGATGCTGGGGGTTTGCTCGTGATCGTTCCACGACCGACTCGACTGGTCCACCGGCACGGCCGGTTCGCGCTCGACCGCGACACGGCGATCCGGGCCACGCCCGGCGCCCGGGATGCCGCGCGGCTGCTGCGCTCGCTCGTGCGGCCGGCCACCGGGTTGCCGCTGCCGCTGCACGAGGACGGGCGCGTGGTGTTCGCGCTGGACGACCGGCTGGTCGGGCTCGGCGACGAGGGCTACGCGCTGACCGTGAACGAGCACGCCGTCGTGCTGCGCGCCGCGACCCGCCAAGGGCTGGCGCACGGCGTGCAGACGATCCGGCAGCTGCTGTCGCCGATGGCGCTGGGGTCGCGGCCGGTACCCGGTGCGGACTGGGAGCTGCCCGGCGTGGACGTCCGCGACGCACCCCGGCTGCCGTGGCGCGGGGTGATGCTGGACGTGGCGCGGCACTTCCAGCCGGTCGCGGTGCTGCGCCGGTTCGTCGACCTGATGGCGGTGCACAAGCTGAACGTGCTGCACCTGCACCTGACCGACGACCAGGGCTGGCGGATGCCGGTGCCGCGCCACCCCCTGCTGGAGTCGGTGGGCGCGTGGCGCGCGGAGACCATGGGCGACGGCGTGCCGCACGGCGGCTCGTACACCCGCGCGGAGTTGGCCGGGCTGGTGTCCTACGCCGACGAACGCGCCATCCGGATCGTGCCGGAGATCGAGATGCCCGGCCACGCCCGCGCCGCACTGGCGGCCTACCCGCACCTGGGCAACTTCCCCCGGCGCCGGTTGCCGGTGTGGACGCGGTGGGGCGTCAGCGACGCCGTGCTCGGCGTGGACGACGCCGTGCTGGAGTTCTGCCGTGACGTGCTGGACGAGGTGGTGGACGTGTTCCCCGGCCCGCACGTGCACCTGGGCGGCGACGAGTGCCCCACCACGGAGTGGGAGTCCAGCCCCGGCGCGCTGCGGCGGGTCCGCCGCGAGGGGTTGACCGGGCCGCACGACCTGCACGGCTGGTTCCTGCGCGCGATGGCCGACCACGTCGTCGCGCGCGGGCGGGTGCCGGTGTCGTGGGAGCCCATCGGCGACCCGCGCGCGGTGGTGATGCCGTGGCGTGACGCGGCGGACGCGCAGTCGGCGCTGGACGCCGGGCACGACGTGGTGATGGCGCCGCACCGCTCGACCTACCTGGACTACCCCCAGTCCGACGACCCCGACGAGCCCGCCGGGCAGCCCGGCCTGGTGGTGACCGCGCACGACGTCTACCACCTGCCGCTGCCGTCCGGGGTGCTCGGCGGGCAGTGCGCGTTGTGGACGGAGTACGTGCCGACCGCGCAGCACCTGGAACGGCTCGCCTACCCGCGGCTGGCCGCGTTGGCCGACAGCCTGTGGGCCGAGCACCCCTCCTGGACCGACTACACCCGACGGATGCGCGCGCACACGGGCCGCCTGAGCGCGCTGTCCGTGCCCTTGCCCAGAAAGGAGGACGACGCCCGCTCCCCTGTCCCACCCTGCTGACTTGAGGAGAACTACAGTG
Source organism: Saccharothrix isguenensis (assembly GCF_052936305.1). Taxonomy (NCBI): domain Bacteria; kingdom Bacillati; phylum Actinomycetota; class Actinomycetes; order Pseudonocardiales; family Pseudonocardiaceae; genus Saccharothrix; species Saccharothrix isguenensis. Next base: position 3,879,462 of record NZ_CP193626.1, on the reverse strand, counting down.
TCCGCACGCATGATCGCGGCGATCGGAGCCGCAGCGGTGTCCGTGGCCGCACTGGTGGTCGCTCCGGTGGCGTTCGCCGCCGACGTGGTCACCGCCCAGTACCGGACCAGCGCGTCCGGTACGACGACCGACCAGGTCGAACCGTGGTTCAAGCTGGTCAACACCGGCGGCACGACCGTGCCGCTGAACGAGTTGAAGGTCCGCTACTACTTCAAGAGCGAGACGCCCGACGTCGGTTACCGCTTCGCCTGCTCGTGGGCCGTGCGCGGGTGCGGCAACGTCACCGGCACGTTCGGCACGCTGACCGGCGGTCCGGCCGACCGGTACCTGGAGGTCGGGTTCACCTCGGGCGCGGGCTCGCTCGCACCCGGAGCCGACACCGGCGACCTGCAACTCCGCTTCTACCGGTCGAACTGGGGCCCGATCACCCAGTCCGACGACTACTCGTTCCGCGCGGCGAGCACCTACTCGGCGTGGTCACGGGTGACCGTGCACCGGTCGGGCGCCCTGCTGTGGGGCACGCCGCCCGGCGGCACCGGCCCGACCACGACCACCACCACGACGAACCCGCAGAACCCGAACGGTCCGGCGTTGTTCGACGACTTCAACTACACGAGCTCCGGTGACTCGCGGATCTCGCAGCGCGGGTGGACCGTCCGCTCCGGCGCCGGTGGCCCGGGCGTGCCGGGAGCGGTGTGGGACCCGGCGAAGGTGACGTTCCCGACCGTGGACGGCCAGAAGTCGATGCGGCTGGAGTCGTCCAACAACGGGTCGTCCGCGCGGCAGACGGAGCTGTACCACCAGCGGAAGTTCTACGAGGGCACGTACGCGGCGCGGGTGAAGTTCTCCGACGCGCCGATCTACGGCCCCGACGGCGACCACGTGGTGCAGACGTTCTTCACCATCACGCCGCTGGACAGCAACATGGACCCGAACTACGGCGAGCTGGACTTCGAGTACCTGCCCAACGGCGGGTGGGGCGAGCCCGCCAACATCATGTACGAGACGACCTGGGAGACCTACCAGAACGAGCCGTGGATCGCCGACAACATCCACACCGAGCAGCGGCAGAGCTACGCCGGGTGGCACGACCTGGTGATCCAGGTGTCCGGTGGCCGGGTGAAGTACTTCATCGACGGCGCGCAGGTGGCCGACCACGGTGACAAGTACTACCCGGAGACGCCCATGTCGCTCAACTTCAACCTGTGGTTCATCTCGGGCGGCCTGGTCGGCGCCCCCGGTGACCGCGCGTACCAGCAGCACGTGGACTACGTGTACTTCGCCAAGGACCAGGTGCTCAGCCCGGCCCAGGTGCAGTCCCGCGTGAACGGCTACCGCACGTCCGGCGTGGACCACGTCGACACGGTGCCCGCCGTCTAGTCCCCTGGTCGCTGCGGCGTCGAGCACCCCTTCGACGCCGCAGCGGCCGTCCCCCGTCAGGCGAACGGGCCGCGGTCAGGCCGCGGTCGGGCCGCGAAGTGCTCGCGGTGGCGTCGGAGGAACGCCCGCAGCGACGTGGCCGGCCGCCCGGTGATCCGCTCGACCGCGTCGAACGTGGCCGCGGCCTCCGGCAGCGAACCCTCGCCGGTCCGCTCGAAGACGTTGCGCACGCAGTCCATGTGGGCCGGGTCCGCGCCCGCTGCCGTCACGGCCGCCAGGTACGCCTCCGGTCCCCCGGCTCGCACCGCCACCCGGTGGGCGGTGCCCGCCGGACGGCGCCCTGACCGGGAGTCCGAAGTGACACTCGCGCAGGTAGGGCCTGGAATGCGAAACTCTTCCGCCTATGCGGCGGATCACGGGCGGGGTGCGGGTCGGGTACGCGACCGGGTCCTTCGTCACGGGTGCGTTCGGCACGGTGCCGGGACTGCTCCTGCTGCCCTACCTGACCGACAACCTGGCCGTGCCCGCCGCCGTCGCCGGACTGCTGGTCCTCGCGCCGAAGGCCTGGGACGTGCTGTTCAACCCGGTGGCCGGTCGGATCAGCGACCGCGCGGGTGTGCGGCGGCCGTTCCTGCTGCGCGGTGGGCTCGCCACCTCGGTGCTGTTCGCGCTGCTGTTCGCCGGGCCGTTCACCGGCGCGGGCGCGGCGGTGTACGTGGCCCTGGTGTTCCTGGCGTGCGCCACCGCCTACGCGTTCTTCCAGGTGCCGTACGTGGCGATGGCCGCCGAGATCACCGAGGACTACGACGAGCGCACCCGGCTGATGGCCTGGCGGATGGCGTTCCTGGCGTTGGCGATCCTGGTCAGCGGTGCGGGCGCGCCGGCGGTGCGCGATCTCGTCGGGTACCCGGGGATGGGCGTGGCGGTCGCGGCGCTGATGGTCGTGGGCACGCTGGCGACCTTCGCGGGCACGCGCCGGGTGCCGGCGTCACGTCGGGTGTCGTCGGCGGCGGGGTTCCGCGACCTGGTCGCGGTGGTGCGCGGGTCGCGGGCGTTCCGGGTGCTCCTGATCGTGTTCGTCGTGCAGGCCGTGGGCCTGGGCACGATGTTGGCGGGGGTCGACTACTTCGCCCGGCTGGTTCTGGGCCGGCAGGGCTTGCAGACGGCCTTGTTCGCCGGGTTCGTCGGTCCCGCGCTGCTGGTCATGCCGCTGTGGCAACGGGTCGGCCGCCGGTACGGCAAGCGGGTCGGGCTGGTGGCGGCGTCGGTGCTGTTCGCGGTCGCGGTGGCCGGGCTGACCGCGTCACGGGTGCTGCCGGTGGCGGCGGTGCTGGTGCTGATGGCGGTGATCGGCGTGGGTTACGCGGGGATGCAGGTGTTCCCGCTGGCCATGCTCCCGGACGTGATCACCGCCGAGGAACGGCGTTCCGGCACGACCCGGGCGGGCCTGTTCTCCGGCGTGTGGACGGCCGGGGAGACGTTGGGGCTGGCGCTCGGACCGGGCGTGTACGGGCTGGTCCTGGCGTTGGGCGGGTACGTCGCGAGCACCGACGGCTCGGCCGTGCAGTCCTCCGGCGCGGTGACAGCCGCGCTGCTCGGTTTCACCGTCATCCCGGCCGTGCTGGCGTTGGCGGCCCTACCCCTGCTGCGTGAGGAGACCCGGTGACCGACGTGTCCGCCGATGGCGTTCTGGCCGAGCTGCGTGCTCTGCGGGCCGGTGACCTGCCCACGCACGGCGGTCGGACGCTGGCCTACGTGTACGACAGCGCGCTGCCGGGGCTGGACGACCTGGCCGCGTCCGCGCACGCGGTGGCGGCGTCGGTGAACGGGCTCGACCCGACCGCGTTCCCGAGCCTGCTGCGCCTGGAGAACGACGTGGTGCGCACGGCCGCGCGGCTGCTGGGCGGCGGTGCGGGCACGGTCGGCACGGTCACGTCCGGCGGCACCGAGTCGTGCCTGCTCGCGGTGGTGGCGGCACGGGACGCGCGGCCGGACGTCGAGCGGCCTTCGATGGTGCTGCCGGAGACCGCGCACGCCGCGTTCCACAAGGCTGCGCACTACTTCGGCGTGCGGGTGGTGGCGGTGCCCGTGGACCCGCTGACGTTCCGGGCGGACGCGGCGGCGGTGGCGGCGGCGATCGACCCGTCCACCGTGCTGGTGGTGGCGAGCGCGCCGTCGTACGCGCACGGGGTGGTCGACCCGATCGCGGACATCGCGGCTGCCGCGTCGGCGCGCGGGGTGCGCTTCCACGTGGACGCGTGCATCGGCGGGTGGGTGTTGCCGCACGCGGCCGACGTGCCGCCGTTCGACTTCTCGGTGCCGGGCGTCACCAGCATCTCGGTGGACCTGCACAAGTACGCGTACTGCCCGAAGGGGACGTCGGTGCTGCTGCACGCGTCGGCCGACCTGCGTCGGTCGCAGTTCTTCGCGTCGGCCGCCTGGCCCGGTTACACGATGCTCAACTCGACCACCCAGTCCACCCGATCAGGTGGACCGCTGGCGGCGGCGTGGGCCGTGCTGCGGCACATCGGTGACGACGGGTACCGGTCGTTGGCGTTGCGGGCGTTGGAGAGCACGCGGGTGCTGTGCGAGGGCATCGCGGAGATCGAGGGGTTGCGGGTGCTGGGTTCGCCCTCGGCGACGTTGCTGGCGGTCGCGGCGTCACGGGACGACTTCGACGTGTTCACCGTCGCCGACGAGATGAAGGCGCGGAACTGGTACGTGCAACCGCAGTTCGCCCACCGCTCCTCCCCCGCGAACCTGCACCTGACCGTGACGGCGGCGAACTCCGGGCAGGAGTCGGAGTTGCTGGCCGACCTGCGGGCGTCGGTGGAGGCGGCGGTGGAGGCCGGGCCGGTGGCGGTGGCGGTGGCGCCGGAGGTCCTGGAGTTCATCGGCGGGTTGGAGCCGGACTCGCTCACCCCGGAGGAGTTCGGCGGGTTGCTCGCGGCGGCGGGCATGGCCGGGGACGCCGGGCTGCCCGCGCGGATGGCGACGGTGAACACGCTGCTGGCTGCGGCACGTCCGGCGTTGCGGGAACGGCTGTTGGTCGAGTTCCTGGGCGCGCTGTACTCGTGACCGGCGGGCTCGGGCCCGCTGCGCGATCATCGTCGGCATGCACCTGGATCTGAGTGGGAAGACGGCGCTGGTCACCGGGTCGACGCAGGGCATCGGTGAGGCGATCGCGGCGGCGTTGGCGCGGGCGGGGGCGCGGACGGCGGTGAACGGGCGCAGCGCCGAGGCGGTGGACGCGGCGATGGCGCGGCTGCGGGAGGACGTACCGGGGGCGAACCTGGTCGGCGTGCCGGCGGACGTGTCGACCGAGGCCGGGGCGGCGGAGTTGGCGTCGGAGCTGCCCCAGGTGGACGTGCTGGTGAACAACGTCGGCGTCTTCGGCGCGCGGCCGGCGTTGGAGATCAGCGACGACGAGTGGCGGCGGTACTTCGAGGTGAACGTGCTGGCGGCCGTTCGGCTGACGCGCGCGTACCTGCCGGGGATGGTGGAGCGCGGGTGGGGGCGGGTGCAGTACATCGCCAGCGACTCGGCCGTGGTGATCCCGGCGGAGATGATCCACTACGGGGTGTCCAAGACGGCGCTGCTGGGGGTGTCGCGGGGGTTCGCCAAGGCGGCGGCGGGCAGCGGGGTGACGGTGAACTGCGTGATCGCCGGGCCGACGCACACGGGCGGGGTCGAGGATTTCGTCTACCAGTTGGTGGACCGCTCGCTGCCGTGGGACGAGGCGCAGCGCGAGTTCATGCGCCTGCACCGGCCGCAGTCCCTGCTGGGGCGGCTGATCGAGCCGGAGGAGATCGGCAACCTGGTGGTGTACCTGGCGTCCCCGCAGGCGTCGGCGACGACCGGGGCGGCGGTGCGCGTGGACGGCGGCTACGTCGACTCGATCCTGCCTTGAGCCGGCCGGCGTGCCCGTGCGCGATCATGGCGGGCATGCCGTCGGACGGGAGCGGACACTGTCCTGCCGTGCGGAAGCCCGTTCCAGCGCGCCACGGGGTTGGCGCTGTTCGAGCGCGCGCACGACCTGACGGCCCGCGATCCGCGGCGGACCGAAGACGTGCCGGCCAAGCTCGGGTCGGCGGTGCGGGACATGCACGCCCACACCGCCGACCCGACGCCGCGTGACCCCTTCGAGGACGTCGTCCTGCGCCAAGGGCTCACCCACCTCGCCGAGGCCGCCGACAGGGTCGACCGACTCGCCGCCGTGCGGGACCGACTGGCGGACTTGGTGCGGGCGAGGCACGCCGCCGTCGCGCGGCGATCGCGATTCGGTCTGGTGCACGGCCGGCTGGGCCCCGACCACGCTTTCCCGGAGTTGCGGTTCGGCGCCCACTACCGCCACTTCGCGAACCCCGACCTCGACCGCGCCCGCTTGCGCCTGTACCGGTTGGCCACGTACCTCTCGCTGGTGGCGGGACCGCTCAGGCTGCTGGACGACGACTTCCCCCACCGAGCCGGGATGCCTGCGGTCGTCGAGCACGACATCGGCCGCGCGTTGGCCCAGCTGCCGAGCCGGTAGTAGGCATGGGCGCGGTACACCGCCGACGTACCGCGCCCACGTTGTTAACGTTAACACTCGCAGTGACCTCAATTCAACAGCCCGCGCTCGTCACTCTTTCGGACGCGCGCGGGTGTGGAAGGAGGCGGCGCCTTGAGCTGTTCGGCCGTATCACGTTCACCTGTTAGCGATAACACGCATTCTATTCCGGTGCGACCGGGAATCGACTGGACTCCCGCCGGCGAAACGTCCGCGTAACCGCTCGAACACCGTCCGCGACGCCATAGGAAGGTTGAATAGTTCGTGCCACGCATATCTAATGAGCAGTTCGACCGTTCAGTGGATTCCTCATTCTGAGACGCGAAGCGTAACGTTGCGTGAACGGCAAGCCCGGCCGCATCCGCCAAGGGCAGGAGATCACTGCATGAGTGACAGGAACGCGATTAGTCAAGAATTCCTGGTCGTGTTGAACGACGAGGAGCAGTACTCGGTCTGGTTCGCCGACCGGGACCTCCCGCCGGGCTGGCGACCCGAGGGCACCAAGGGGACCAGGGATGACTGCCTGGCCCACATCGACCGGGTGTGGACGGACATGCGCCCGCGCAGCGTCCGCGACCACATCGCCGCGCACGGCGGCTGACCCGCCGCGAACTCCGCCCTCGCATTACCTGACGCCCGCACAAATAGGGCGGGTACCGCCATCCGCAAATGCCCCCGGTAATTCCCGGTGGCCGATTCGGTCATGCGCGCCCGAAACACATTCGCCGGGAGGCATTGGTGCACACGGATTCGGTGCCGCGGCTCGCACCCGCCCTGCCCTTGCAGAGCGGAATGATCGCGGCCGGGTTGCGGGACCCGTCCGCCGGGACGGACGTCATCCAGTGCGTGCAGCACTGGCCGCGCGGCCTGGACACCACCGCCTACCTGGCGGCGTGGCGGGCCGCCGTCGAACGCCACCCGTTGCTCCGCACCCGGTTCGCGTGGCGCGCGGACGGAGGCATGGAGCAGTGGCCGGGCCCGGCGGCCGACGTCCCGGTGCGGGTGGACGACTCGGTGACGGACCTGGCGCGGTTCCTGACGGCCGACCGGCGGTCCGGGGTGGACCCGGTGTCCGCGGCGCCGCTGCGGGTGGTGGCGCTGCCCGGGAACGTGGTGGTCGCGACGTTCCACCACGCGATCCTGGACGGCCGGTCGCTGGCGATGCTGCTGGCCGAGATCGACGACGACTACGCGGCCCGGCTCGCCGGTCGCCCGCTGGAGTTCGCACCGCGCCCGGACTTCGGCGACTACGCCCGCTGGTACGACGCCCGAACCGCACCCGACCACCCGGAACGGCTGGCCGACGAGCGGTTCTGGGCGGCCGAACTGGCCGGCCTGCCCGAGTCCGGTCCGCTGCCGCTGGAGCACCCCGGGCCTGACACCCCGGTCATGGCCACCGCGGCGCTCGACCTGTCCGGCACCGAGACGGAGGTGGTGCGGGCGCTGGCCGCGCACACGGGCGTCACGGTGAACACGGTGGTGCTGGCCGCCTGGGGACTGGTGCTGGCCACCCACGCGCACGCCGACGAGGCGGTGTTCGGCGTGACCAGGGCGGCCCGCCACGGCACCGTGGACGGCGCGCAGGACATGCTGGGCCTGCTGCTGGCGACCGTGCCGCTGCGGCTGCCCGTGCACCGGGACGCGTCGGTGGCCGACTGGCTGCGATCGGTCCGGGAACGGTCGGTGCGCGCCCGCGACCACCAGCTGTGCCCGCTGTCGGTGATCCAGGCGGGCCGCGACGCGATGCGCAGCCTGGTCCTGTTCGAGCACCGCGAACTGGGCACGGTGCTGGCCGCACGGCCGTCCGCGCCCGAGGACAGACAGGTGCGCATCCTGCGCACCCCCGGCTACGCGATGACCCTGTACGCCTTCGCCGAGCCCCACCTGAGCTTCCAGCTCATCCACGACACCGGCCGGTTCCCGGACTGGGCGCCGGACGCACTGCTGGCGCACGTGCGCGACCTGCTGGCGGGGATGGCCGAAGCGCCGGGTCGCCCGGTGCGGGAGCTGACCGAGCCGCGTGACCCCGAGCAGGTCCTCAACAGCTGGAACGACACCGCGACCGACTACCCGGCCGACGCGACGGTGCCGGACCTGTTCGCCGAGCAGGTCCGGCTGCGACCGCACGCGGACGCGGTGTTCGACGGTGAGCGGTGGCTCGACTACGCGGAGCTGGACGCGCGGTCGAACCGGCTGGCGCACGTGCTCGCGGCCCGGGGCGCGCGGGTGGACCGGCCGGTGGCGCTGTCCCTGCCCCGCGGCGTCGACTTCGTGACCGCGATGCTGGCCGTGCTGAAGACCGGCGCCGCGTACCTGCCGCTGGACCCGGACAACCCCCCGGCACGGGACGCGGTGGCGTTGCGGGAGTCCGGCACGCCGCTCGTGGTCTCGGACCGGCCGCGCGCGCTGCCTGGCGGCGTGACCCCGGTGGTGCTGTCCGAAGTGGACCTGGGGGCGGAGTCGCCGGTGTTTCCGGTGGTGCCCGCGCATCCGCTGAGCGTGGCGTACGTGAACTACACGTCGGGGTCGACCGGCACACCCAAGGGTGTCGCCGTGCCGCACCGGGGTGTGGTGCGGCTGGTGACGCGGCCGACGTTCGGGCGGTTCGGGCCGGAGCGGACGTTCCTGCACCTGTCCGCGACCGCGTTCGACCTGACCACGCTGGAGGTGTGGGGCGCGCTGCTGACCGGTGGCCGGGTGGTGCCCGCGCCGTCCGGGCCGCCCGACCCGGCGGTGCTGGCCGACCTGCTGCGCGCGCACCGGGTGGACGTGCTGTGGCTGACCGCCGGGCTGTTCCACCAGCTCGACCCGTCACTGCTGGCCGACGTCGAGCAGTTGCTGGCCGGCGGTGACGTGCTCGCGCCGGACGCCGTGCGTGCGGCGCTCCGGGCGCGTGGCGGGAAACCGGTGGTCAACGGGTACGGTCCCACGGAGAACACCACGTTCACCACCTGCCACGTGGTGACGTCGGCGGACGTGGGCGTGACGGTGCCGATCGGCACGCCGGTCCAGCGGACCACGGTGTACGTGCTGGACGAGCGGATGCGGCCGGTGCCGGTGGGTGTGCCCGGCGAGCTGTACACCGGCGGTGACGGGCTGGCGCGCGGGTACTGGGGCGCGCCGGCGTCGACCGCGTCGAAGTTCGTGCCGGACCCGTTCGGGACGGTGCCGGGTGGACGGCTGTACCGCACGGGTGACCTGGCCCGGTGGCGGCCGGACGGGGTGCTGGAGTTCCTGGGGCGCGCGGACCGGCAGGTGAAGGTGCGCGGATTCCTGGTGGAGCCGGCCGAGGTCGAAGCCGTGCTGCGCGAGCACCCGGCGGTCGCGGCCGTGGCCGTGCTGCCGTGCGGTGACGGCGAGGCCAGGCACCTGGTCGCGTACGTCGTGCCGGCCGGCGCGGCGGAGATCGAGGACGTGCGTGCGCACGTCGCGGAACGGCTGCCCGCCTTCCTCTGCCCGGCGCGGTACGTGCCGGTGCCGGAGCTGCCGCTGAACCGCAGCGGCAAGGTGGATCGGGCGGCGCTGAGTTCGGTCCGTGTCCCGGGCGCGCGGGGCACGGACCGGACCGGACCTTCGACCGCCACGCAACGGCGGTTGGCGAGGTTGTGGGAGAACCTGCTCGGCGCGCCGGAGGTGTTCGCAGAGGACGACTTCTTCGCGGTGGGCGGCAATTCGCTGCTCGCGGTGCGGTTGGCGTTCCGGGTGCGCGAGGAGTTCGGGATCGACGTGCCGGTCGCCGACCTGCACCGGGCGCGGACGCTTTCGGCGTGCGCCGCCGTGGTGGACGCCGCCGTGGTGGACGCCTCGGTGGTGGACACGGCAGTGGTGGACGCGTCTGCGGTGGATGGGGCAGTGCGGGGTGGCGTGTCGGCCGGGATCACGCGGCGGGACCGGTCCGCGTACGTGGTGCCCGCCCAGCGCACGTCCGCGCGTCCGGTGGCGGACCACCTGGTGCTGCCGGGCGGCACCGGTGACTGGGCGGCGTGGCGGTGGATCGCCTTGCGGGGCACGGGGTTCGGCATCGAGCCGCTGCTGGCGGTGGCGAGTCCCGACGCGGCACGGGCGGCCGAGGCGGTGTTGGCGGCCGAGGACGCGGTGGGCGAGGCACGGCGGGCGGCGTTCCGCGTGCTGCGGGACCTGGAGGACCAGAGCGAGGGTGAAGGTCGGTCCGCGTTGCGGCGGATCGGGCGGCTGGTCCGGAAAGGACGGTTCGCCGAGGCAGCCGCGACCCCCACGACCGGCGAGGTGGACGCGGCGCTGGCGCTGGCCGCCGACGCCGCCGCACGGCACGAATCGCTGCTCGCCGACTACACGGCCCGGTTCGCGGCCGGTCGCAAGGCCGCCGCCGACGTGCTGCGCGAGGTCAGCGGTGATCCCCGGTTCCGCGAAGCGGTGGCGTGGCAGAACCCGCCAGCCCTCCGGACGGCCGTGGACGCGCTGCACCGGGCCTTGTCAGGCGACCGGCCGACCACCCGCAACGTCGACTACCGGCGCTGGGAGCACACGGTCGTCGCCTACCTCCAGCGCTACTGCGCCAAGAACGACACCATCGGCTTCTTCGGGCCGGTCGGCTGGGCCCGGATCGAGGACGACGCGCCCGCCGGGCTCACCGCGGAACCCGGACCCGGGCTGGTCGGCTCCCGCACGGTCTACCTGGAGAACTGGGCGGTGCAGCAGCTGGCCGAGGCGTTGACGACCGACGCCGTGCGGCCGTGGGCGATCCCGAGGCGGATGCCGTTCGTGGAGGTCGTGGGCGACACGATGCACGTCCCGATGACCGATCCGGTGCGGCTGCCCCCGGTGGACGCCGCCGTGCTCGCCGCGTGCGACGGCCTGCGCAGGCCGGACGCGATCGCGCACGACCTCGACCGGCCGCTGGACGACGTGCTCGCCGCCTTGGAGCGGCTGCGGCAGGCCAAGCGGATCGCGTGGTCGTTGGAGGTGCCGCCGGAGGCCTTGGTGCCGGAGACGGCGTTGCGCGACCAGGTCGCGGCCATCGGCGACCAGGTGCTCCGGACGGAAGCCGAGAAGGCGCTGCGCGAGGTGGAGCAGGGACGGGACGCCGTCGCCGCCGCCGTGGGCGACCCGGACCGGTTGGCGCACGCGATCGGCGTCCTGCACGAGCAGTTCACCGCGATCACCGGCACGGCGGCGGTGCGGCGGCCCGGTCTGTTCTACGCCGGTCGCACGGTGGTGCACGAGGAGTGCCGGCGAGACCTCGACGTCACCCTCTCCCCCGCGTTGGTGGACACGCTGTGGTCGCCGTTGTCGCTGGTGCTGGAGGCCGCGCGCTGGTTCACGTCGGCGGGCTCGGCGCTGTACGGGCGGGCGTTGCGCGAGGTGTACCGCGAACGGGTGGCGGCCACCGGTTCGGACCGGGTGCGGCTGGCGGACTTCTGGCTGTGGGCCAACGACACCATCTTCCGGCTGGACGAACGGCTGGTCCGCCGGCTCGTCCAGGCGTTGCAGGGCCGCTGGGCCAAGGCGCTCGGCCCGCACCCGGGCGGTCGGGACCTCCACTTCCGGGTCGCGGACGTGCGGGACGCGGTGCTGGAGGCGTTCGCCGCGCCCCGGCCCGGGTGGCGCGCGGCGGTGCAGCACAGCCCGGACGTGCTGATCGCGGCGCGGGACGAGCACGCGATCCGGGCGGGCGACTACCAGTGGGTGCTGGGCGAGGTGCACCCCGGTGTGAACACCATGCGGGCGGCGTTGTTCGTGTCGCAGCATCCGGACCCGGCACAGCTGCGCGCGGCGATGGGCCACGACATGGCCGGCCCGCGGATCGTGCTGGCCACCACGCGCGAGGAAGGCGGCACGCCGCAACGGCTCGCCGACGCGCTCGTGTCACCGGACGACCTGAGGATCGTGTTCGGCCACGACGCCTGCGGGCCGGGTCTGCGCGGTTCGGTGCCGGTCGGCGCGTGCGAGGTGACCGAGAGCGGCGGGCGGCTGGTGGCGCGCAGCCGGGACGGCCGGGTGGACGTCGACCTGGTCGAGCTGCTGAGCGACCAGATCATGGCTCAGCTGGTGCAGCACTTCAAGTTGATTCCCTCCGGCGAGCACACGCCCAGGGTCAGCCTCGACCGGCTGGTGGTCGCGCGGGAGGGATGGCGGTTGCCGAGCGCGCGGGCGGCGTTCGCGTTCGGCGCGGACGAGGAGACGCGGTTCCTGCGGGCGCAGGCGTGGCGCCGTGAGCACGGGATGCCGAGGTTCGTGTTCGTGAAGAGCCCGGTGGAGCACAAGCCGTTCTACGTGGACCTGGAGAGCCAGCCGTCGGTCGAGTTGTTCGCGCACGCGGTGCGGGCGCTGGACCGGGAGGAGCCGGACGCGCCGATGGGCGTGGGCGAGATGCTGCCCGGCCCGGACCGGCTGTGGTTGACGGACGCGGCGGGCTCGCGGCACACGGCGGAGTTCAGGGTCGTCGCGGTGGACCGGAGAGGGTGGCCGGGGAAGCCCGAGAAACCGGAGAAGGGGGGACAGCGGTGAGCGCGGTCATACCGGAGGGGCGGGCGGACGAGGTGTTCCGGTTCCCGGCGTCGTCCGGGCAGCGCAGGCTGTGGCTGGTCGACCAGCTGTTGCCGGCGAGCCCGGTCTACAACATCGGCTGGCGGGTCGGGATCGACGGCCCGTTGGACGTCGAGGCGTTGCGGCTGGCGTTGAACGCGCTGGTGGCGCGGCACGAGGCGTTGCGGACGCGGTTCGCCGCCGAGGACGGCGTGCCGGTGCAGGTGGTGTCGGCGACGCTGACCGTGCCGTTGGTGCGGCTGCCGTCGAGCGACGTGGACGCGGTGGTGCGCGAGGAGGTCGGCAGGCCGTTCGCGCTGCACGACGGTCCGCTGCTGCGCGCCGGTCTCATCGGGATCACGCCGCGCGAGCACGTGCTGGTCTTCGTGCTGCACCACACGATCGCGGACGGCTGGTCGTGCGCGGTGCTGTTCGACGAACTGGCCCTGCTGTACGCCGCCGCGGTCGCCGGCACGCCGTGCGACCTGCCGGAGCTGCCGGTGCAGTACCCGGACTACGCGGTGTGGCAGCGGGAACAGGCGGACGGTGGCGCGTTCGCCGCCGACGCGGAGTTCTGGCGTGCAGCGCTGGACGGTGTGCCGACCGTGCTGCCGTTGCCGGCGGACGGGCCGCGACCGGCGACGCCCACCGGGCGGGGCGCGGAGCTGCGGGCGGAGCTGGAAGTCCACGACGGGTCGTTCGCCCGGCTGCTGGCGGTGTTCCAGTGCGTGCTGCACCGGGTGACCGGTCAGGCGGACTTCCTGGTGGCGACACCGGTCGCGGCGCGGACCCGGCCGGAGACCGAGGGCCTGGTGGGGTTCGTCGCCAACACCCTGCCGCTGCGGGCGACGTTCACCCCGGACACCACGTTCGGCGAGGTCGTCGCGGCGGCCGAGGAGTCGACCGTGGCCGCGCTCGCCCACCAGGAACTGCCGTTCGAGCAGTTGGTGGACATCGTCGCGCCACAACGGACGCTCGCGCACGCACCACTCGTACAGGTGATGTTCGGGGTGGAGCCGCTGCCCGCGCCGCGCGCGGCGGGACCGGTCACGTTGCGGCCCGAGGCGGTCGCGAACGGCGGGGCGAAGTTCGACCTGTCGCTGACCGTCGAGCAGGCGGACGGCCGGTGGTCCGCCCGCTGGCAGTACGACTCCGAGCTGTTCACGCCGGAGGCGGTCGCCGCGCTGCACGCGGTGTTCGCCGCCGCCGTGCACGCCTCCCCCGCCGACCGGGTCGCCGAACTGCCGCTCGGTGACGGCTCGCGGCAGGAACCGGCGGTCGACGTGCCCGTGGAGACGGCCGCGGACCTGGTGTTCGCCGCACTCGCCGAGCACCCGGACGCGGTGGCGGTCGAAGGCGCGGTCACGTGCGGCGAGCTGGACCGGGCGGCCAACCGCCTGGCGCACGTGCTGCTCGAAGCGGGCGCGCGGCCGGACGAGCCGGTGGCGTTGTGCCTGGACCGGGGCGCGGCGATGGTCGTCGGCATCCTCGCCGCGTGGCGCGTGGGCGCGGGCTACCTGCCGCTGGACCCGTCGTGGCCCGCCGCCCGGCTGACCGCGATGGCCACCGGCTCCGACGTGCCGGTGCTCGTCACGGACGGTGCGGCGCGGGCGCTCACCGGACCGTTGACCGGCCCGTGGGCGGAAGTCGACCTGGACACGGCGGATGTGGCGTCCCGAGCGGACACGCCACCGCCGGCCGTGCCGCGACACCCCGGGATGCTGGCCTACGTCATCCACACCTCCGGGTCCACCGGCGAGCCCAAGGGCGTGCGGTGCACCCAGGGCGGTCTGGCCGCGTTGCTCCGCGCGATGGGCGGGCTGATGCGGCTGACGCCCGAGGACCGGCTCGCGTCCCTCACCACGCCGGCGTTCGACGTGTCCACGGTGGAGATGCTCGCGCCGTTGATCAGCGGTGCGACGCTCGTGGTGATCCCGGCGGACGACGTGGCGGACGGCGCGCGGTTGCGCGCACGGATCGCCGACGCGAACGCGACGGTCGTCCAGGGCGGTCCGGCGAGCTGGCGGATGGTCGTCGCGGCGGGCGGTGTGCCCGCGGGCGTGCGGCTGCGGATCAGCGGCGGCGAAGCCATGACCCGCGACCTGGCCGACGACCTCCAGGCCGACGGCGCGACCCTGATCGACGGCTACGGCCCCACCGAGACCACGGTGTACTCGGCGGCCGGTGTCGTGGCGCACGCGCCGGACCCGGTGCGGCTCGGTCCGGCCGTCACGGGCACTTCGCTGCACGTGCTGGACCCGTTGATGCGTCCCGTGCCGCCGGGCGTGATCGGCGAGCTGCACATCGGCGGCGCGGGCGTGGCCCGGGGCTACCACGGGCTGCCCGGCATGACCGCCGAGCGGTTCCGCCCCGACCCGTTCGGCCCGCCCGGTGGACGGCTCTACGCGTCCGGTGACCTGGTCCGGCGGCACGCGGACGGGAAGCTGGAGTTCCTGGGCCGGGCCGACCGGCAGCTCAAGGTGCGCGGCTACCGGATCGAGCCCGGCGAGATCGAGGCCGTGCTCCGCGCTCACCCGGACGTGGCGCACGCGGTCGTCGTGGCCTGGTCCGCGCACGCCGCCGACGTGCGACTGGTCGCGTACGCGGTGCCCGCCGACGACGTCGGGGAGGACGACCTGCGTCGACGGGTCCGCCCGCACCTCGCCGCGAGCCTGCCCGACTACATGCTGCCGGCGGCGGTCGTCGTGCTGCCCGAGCTGCCGCGCACGGGCACCGGCAAGATCGACCGGGACGCGCTTCCCGATCCGGTGTGGACCACGGACGACGTCGAGCGGGTCGAACCGCGCGACGAGGACGAACGCCGCGTGGCGCGGATCTGGCGCGAGGTGTTGAGCCTGCCCGCGGACGCGCCGCTGGGCGTGCACGACAACTTCTTCGCGCTGGGCGGCCACTCGCTGACCGCGACCCAGATGCTGGCCCGCGTCCGCGTCGCGCTGGACGTGGACCTGCCGCTGTCGACGCTGTTCGCCTCGCCGACCATCGCGGAGCTGTGCGCGAACCTCGGCGGCGGCACGGCTGCCCGCGGTCCCCTGCCGCTGCTGGACCAGCTGGACGACCTGTCGGACGCGGAGATCGACCGACTGCTCGGCACCCTCGTCGACGAGGACGAGTCGTGAGCCGGGAGGCGCTGGTCGTCGGCGCGGGGCTCGCCGGGTCGTTGACCTCGGTCTACCTGGCCCGACGCGGGTTCCGCGTGCGGGTGCTGGAGCGGCGGGGCGATCCGCGTGCCCCCGGCGCCAAGGAAGAAGGCCGGTCGATCAACCTGGGGCTCTCGCAACGCGGCATCGTGGCGCTGCGCGAAGTCGGGCTGATGGAGCGGTTGGCGGCGCTGACGGTGCCGATGCGCGGGCGGGCCGTGCACCTCGCGGACGGCACGCTGAGGTTCCAGCCGTACGGCCTGGCGGAGGACCAGATCCTGCACTCCGTGCTGCGGCACGACCTGAACGTGGCGCTGGTGGACGAGGCCGAACGGCTCGGCGTCGGGTTCTCCTGGGGCCACCGGGTGACCGCCGTCGACCGCGCCGGGGCCGCCGTCACCACGGACGACCGGACCGTGCACACGGCCGACCTCGTCGTCGGCGCGGACGGCGCGTTCTCCGCCGTGCGCACGCACCTGGGGCGAGGCCGGCGGGTGGACCTGCACCAGGAGTTCCTGGAGTGGGGCTACAAGGAGCTGCTGATCCCGGCCGGCGACGACGGCGAGCCGCGCACCGAGCTGCGGGCGCTGCACGTGTGGCCGGGCGACGACGGGCTGATCGTGGCGCACCCCAACGTGGACGGTTCGCTCACCGCGACGGTGTTCCTGCCGTTCGAGGGCGAGCACGGGTTCGCCGGGCTGACCGAGCCGGGGCGGGTGCGGGAGTTCTTCGCCCGCCGGTTCCCCGACACGCTCACCCTCGTTCCGGACGTGGTGGAGCAGTTCCTCGCGCACCCGCCGTCCTCTCTCGTCACCGTGCGCACCGCGCCGTGGCACGTGACCACGGAAGACGGACGAGGGGTGGTGCTGATCGGCGACGCCGCGCACGCCGTGTACCCGTTCTTCGGGCAGGGCATGAACGCCGCGTTCGAGGACTGCTCGGTGCTGGACCGGTGCCTGGCCGCGCACCCGCACGACCTGCCGCGGGCGCTGGCCGAGTTCGAGGACTCCCGCCGCCCGCACACGGACGTGCTGGCGGAGCTGTCCAAGCGCAATTTCGTGGAGCTGCGCGACAAGGTGCGCTCCCCGCTGTTCGCCCTCCGCAAGAATCTCGACCTGGCGCTGAACCGGTTGTTCCCGACCGCGTGGGTACCGCTCTACACCCTCATCTCGCACACCACGGTCCCCTACGGCGAAGCGCTCACCAGGGCGCGTCGCCAGGACCGGCTGCTCGGTGGTGTCACGGCCGCGTTGACCGGCGTGGCCCTGGCGGGGTTGACCCACCGTTCCCGAGCCGGAAGGCGGGTGACGTGATGCTGATCCATCCGACCCACCAGGCCCACCCCCTGGTCGAGCCCGCGGACTTCGCCGCGCCCCGGCTGCCGGACGCCGTCGCGGCGCACGAACTGCCGCTGCGGACCGTGTTCCGGTGGGCGGACGAGTACCTGTGCGGTTCGCACCCGGACCTGGGGCGGCGAGGGCCGGTGTGCCCGTTCACCGACACGTCCCTCCAGCGCGGCCTGTTCTACATGGCCGTGCACCCCGGCCGGCCGGAGCACCCCGACGAGCTGGCGGCGCTGCTGCTGCACTACCGCGACTGGTTCACCGGGCTGGAGCCGACCGACGGGCCGGGCGCGCAGTTCAAGACGGTGCTGATCCTGTTCCCGGACCTGACCGAGTACGGCGTGGTCGACCGGGCACAGGAGCTGCTGAAGCCGCGGTACGCCCGGGACGGGTTGATGCTGGGCGAGTTCCACCCCGGCCCACCGCAGAAGGCGGGCCTGTGGAATCCCGGTTTCCGGCCGCTGCACAGCCCGGTGCCGCTGCTCGCGATCCGGCACATGGTGCCGACGGACTTCCCGTTCCTGCGGGACGACGACGACACCGTGGCCGCGTACCTCGAACGATTCGGCGACCGCGTGCCCACGCACCTGCGTGACCACGTGCGTGCCGCCGCCGACCGACTCACCAGCTCCGGGAGCACCCCTTGACAACCTCCCCTCCCTGAATGGTGGGGATTTCCCGTCGGGCTCGCGCCCGGCAGTTCCTGTTTCTTCTCCCCTGGAAGGGAGGTTTCGTCGGATGCCTCGCCGACTAGCGCCGGGTCGGTCCCACTCCGGCTCCACAGGCTGTGACCGCCTGCCCGGCGGCCAGGGTGTTGCGCGCGGCGTTGACGTCGCGGTCGTGCGAAGCCCCGCAGCCGGGGCAGGTCCACTCGCGCACGCGCAGCGGCAGCGTGTCCAGCAGGTGCCCGCAGTGCGAGCAGGTCTTGCTGGAGGGAAACCAGCGGTCGACCACGACCAGGTCGCGGCCGTACCAGTCGCACTTGTACTCCAGCATCGACCGCAGATCCGACCACGACGCGTCGGAGATCGCGCGGGCCAACGACCGGTTCCCGACCATGTTGCGGACCGCCAGATCCTCGATCACGACCAGTTGGTTCTCCCGGACGAGTCGAGTGGTCAGCTTGTGCAACAGATCCCGGCGGCGATCGGCGATACGGGCATGGACACGCGCCACCCGCAGCCGCGCCTTCGCCCGGTTCGCGAAACCCTTCTCCTTGCGGGCCAGCGCCCGCTGCGCGCGGGCCAGCCGTTTTCGATCCCGCCGCTCGTGCCCCGGATTGGTGATCTTCTCCCCGGTCGAGAGCGTGACCAGGGACGTGATCCCAACGTCGACACCCACCACGCAGCCGGTGGGCGGGGCGTGGGCGACGGTGGTCTCGACCAGGATCGACACGTGCCACCGGCCTGCCGCGTCACGCGACACGGTCACCGTGGACGGCTCGGCACCCTCGGGCAGCGGCCGGGACCACACGACGTCCAGCGGCTCGGCCATCTTCGCCAACGTCAACCGGCCGTCACGCCAGCGGAACGCCGACCGGGTGTACTCCGCGGAAGCCTTGCCCCGCTTGCGGGACTTGAACCGCGGGTAGCGGGACCGCTTCTCCCAGAACGCGGTGAACGCCGACTGCAAGTGCCGCAACGACTGCTGCAACGGCACCGACGACACCTCGTTGAGAAACCCCAGCCCGTCGGACTTCTTCCACTCGGTGAGCAGGGCCGACGTCTGCATGTAATTCACCCGACGGTGCTCGCCGTACCACGCCTGCGTGCGGGCCTCCAACGCCCGGTTGTACACCACCCGCACACACCCGAACGTGCGCAACAACTCCACTTCCTGCGCCGCAGACGGGTAGAAGCGGTACCGGAACGCCCGCTTCACCACCGACCCCGACGACATTTCTCACACATCGACACCCCAGCAAGTGAGCCTTGCCGACGCGGTCGAAAGCACCGGTTTCCTCCCCGGCGTGAACGCCGGGGTATCCACCGACAGGAGCCCAGATGACCGACGTCCCGGCGTCCGGCCGCACCTCCGCGCCCGATCCCGACCCCACCTCGGCCTCGGCCTCGGCCCGGAAGCGGGAACTGCTGGCGCGACGGCTGCGCGCCCGTGCGTCGGCGCCCACCGCGTACCCGCTGTCGTTCGGCCAGCAACGGCTGTGGTTCCTGGACAAGTTCTCCCCCGGCAGCGCCGTCTACAACGTCCCCATCGCGCTCCGGCTGCGCGGCCCGCTCAACCCGGCCGCGTTGCAGCGCGCGCTGGACGTGCTGGTGAACCGGCACGCGTCGCTGCGCACCACGTTCCCGGACTCGGGCGGCGAACCGGTGCAGCTCGTCGCGTCCACCGGCACGGCCGCCCTCACCACGCACGAGCTGCCCGACGGGGACCGCGACGCGGAGGCGCAGCGGTTCGCCGACGAGCGCGGCGGCATCGGGTTCGACCTGCACCGAGGGCCTCTGTTCACGGCTAGCCTGGGCCGGTTCGCCGACGACGACCACGTGCTGGTGCTCAGCATGCACCACATCACCGCGGACGCCTGGTCGCTGTCCGTGCTGCTGGGCGAGCTGGGCCAGGCGTACGACGCGGCGTCGCGGGACGGGGAGCCGGACCTGCCCGCGCTGCGGTTGCAGTACCCGGACTTCGCGGTGTGGCAACGCGACCGCATGGCCGACGTGTCCGCCGGGCACCTGGACTACTGGTCACGACACCTCGCGGGCGCACCGGAGCTGCTGACCCTGCCGACCGACCGGCCGCGGCCGCCCGTCGTCACCCACCGGGGCGCGCTGCGGTACGGCCACGTGCCGATCGGCCCGTTGGAGGAGTTGGCGCGGGCGCACGGCGTCACCCTGTTCATGGTGCTGCTGGCGGGGTTCGCGGCGAGGCTGGGCCGGTTGGCCGGGCAGGAGGACGTGGTGGTCGGCGCGCCGGTCGCCGGGCGTTCGCACACCGACCTGGAAGGGTTGATCGGGTTCTTCGTCAACACGCTGGCGTTGCGGACCCACGTGGGCGGCGACCCGACGTTCACCGAGTTGCTGGGCCGCGTCCGCGAGGTCACCGCGGCCGGGCTCGCGCACGCCGACCTGCCGTTCGAACAGCTGGTGGAGCACCTGAGCCCGCAGCGCAGCACCGGGCACGCGCCGATCTTCCAGACCCAGCTCATCCTCACCAACACCCCTCCGATCCAGATCCGCATGGCCGGGCTGGGGGTCGAGCCGCTGGTGCCCGACCCGAAGGTGGCGAAGTTCGACCTGACGCTGGCGGCCGATCAGCAGGGCGACGCGCTGGCTCTGGGCGTGGAGTACAACACCGACCTGTTCGACGAGTCGACCGTCGCCGAGTTCCTCGACCGGCTGATCGCGCTGCTCACCGCCGCCGCCGAGCACCCGGAGCGGCGGCTCGGCGAGCTGGACGGGTTGACCGGCGTGCGGCGGTGGGAGGTGTTGGAGGGCTACAACGCCACCGACCTGCCGCTGCCGCCCGCGCGCACCGCGTTGGACCTGATCACCGGACGGGGCACCGCGGTGTCCGGTGCGGCCTCCCGGCTGGACTACGCGGAGTTGGACGCGCGGGCCGAGCAGGTGGCCGCGCTGCTGCGGGCGCACGGCGTGGGGCTGGGTTCGGCGGTGGCGTTGTGCCTGCCGCGCACCCCGGACCTGGTCGCGGCGGTGCTGGGCGTGTGGAAGGCGGGCGCGGCGTACGTGCCGCTCGACCCGGCGTGGCCGGGTGACCGGCTGGCGTCGGTGCTGGCAGATTCGGGCGCGGCCGTGCTGGTCACCGACCGGGACGGGCCGCGGTTCGACGGGACGGTGCTGGGTCTTGCCGACGCGGACGAATTCGCGCCCGAGCCCGTGCCGTGCCCCGCGTCCGGTGCGGACCTGGCGTACGTGATCTACACGTCGGGGTCGACGGGCGCGCCGAAGGGCGTGGAGGTGCCGCACCGGGCCGTGGTGAACCTGCTGGTGTCGTTCCAGCGGCTGTTCGAGCTCACCGCCGCGGACCGGCTGGCCGCGGTGACGACGCTGTCGTTCGACATCTCCGTGCTGGAACTGCTGCTGCCGTTGACGGCGGGCGCCGAGGTGCTGGTCGTGCCCTCGGACATCGCGGCGGACGGCACGGCGTTGCGCGCGTTGCTGGTCGACCGCGAGGTGACGGCGATGCAGGCGACCCCGGCGACGTGGCGGTTGCTGCACGCGGCGGGCGGGGTGCCGGCCGCGGTGGTGACGCGGGTCTGCGGCGGTGAGGCGCTGCCCCGGGACCTGGCCGACGACCTGTTGGGCGACGACGCGCTGCTGTGGAACGCGTACGGCCCGACGGAGACGACGGTGTGGTCGTCGGCGGGGCTGGTCGAGCCCTCCCCCGCGCCGGTCGCGCTCGGGCCGCCGACCGGCAACACCCGGCTGTACGTGCTGGGTCCGGGCCTGGAACCGGTGCCGCCGGGGGTGGTCGGCGAGCTGCACGTCGGCGGCGCGGGCGTGGCGCGCGGCTACCACGACCGGCCGGCGCTGACCGCGAGCCGGTTCGTGCCCGACCCGTTCTCGAAGGAGCCGGGGCGGCGGCTGTACGCGACCGGCGACCTGGTGCGGCACCGGTCGGACGGCACGCTGGAGTTCCTGGGCCGGGCCGACCACCAGGTGAAGGTGCGCGGGTTCCGGATCGAGCTCGGCGAGGTGGAGGCCGCGTTGCCGGCCTCCGGGCTGGTGCGCGAAGCGGTGGTGCTGGCGATCGACGAACGCCTGGTCGCGTACGTGGTGCCGGGCGCGGACGTGGTGCGGGAGGGGTTGTGGGCGCGGCTGCGGGCCGGGTTGGCCGAACGGCTGCCCGACTACATGCTGCCCGCCACGGCCGTGGTGCTGGACGCGTTCCCGTTGACGCCGAACGGCAAGACCGACCGCAAGGCGCTGCCCGCGCCGGTGTGGGCCGCGGAGGGCGAGCGGGTGCCGCCGCGTGACGCGGTGGAGGAGGTGCTGGCGGGCATCTGGGTCGAGGTGTTGGGCGTGCCCGAGGTGGGCCTGCACGACGACTTCTTCGCCCTGGGCGGTCATTCCCTGCTCGCGGCGAAGGTGCTGGCCCGGGTGCAGGGGGCGTTCGCGGTGGCGGTGCCGATCGGCCGGATGTTCGCCGCGCCGACCATCGCCGGGATCGCCGCCTCGCTGGCCTCGTTGGACGACCCGGGACGGATCGCCGCGATCGCCGAACTGCGCGTCCAGCTGGCCGGGATGTCGGCGGAAGAGGTCGAGGCGATGCTCGGGGAGACCCCGTGAGCGGCGGGAACGGCCTGCGCCGGTTCGCCGTGGTGTGGGCCGGCCAGCTCGTGTCGGTGATCGGCTCCGCGCTGACCGCGTTCGTGCTCGGGGTGTGGGTGTACCTCGGCACGGGGTCGGTGACGACGTTCGTGCTGATCCAGTTCTGCGCGGTGGTGCCGGGCATCCTGGTCGCGCCGTACGCGGGCGTGGTGGCGGACCGGTACGACCGCAAGCGGATCATGCTGCTGGCGGACTCCGGCGCGGGTGTGGTGACGGCGTTGCTGCTGGTCGCCGTGACCGCGGACGCGTTGGCGCTCTGGCAGGTCTACGTGGCGACCGCGTTGACCGCGACGCTGAACTCGTTCCACATCATCGCCTACACGGCGCTGGTGCCGGCGTTGGTGCCGAAGGAGCACCTGGGCCGGATCAACGGGCTGATGCAGATCACGCAGGGCGTGCAGATCGCCGCGCCGCTGGTGGCGGGCGCGTTGCTGGGCCTGGTGGGGCTGCGGGGCGTGCTGCTGATCGACTTCGTGTCGATGGTGTTCGCGGTCGGGGCGCTGGTCGTGGCACGGCTGCCGGCGGACGCCGTGCGGCCGGCGGGTGCGTCGGCCGGGAAGCGCGAGGGCATCGGCGCGGGATTGGTGTGGCTGCGCGGCGCGTCGGGGTTGTTCGCGTTGTGCGTGGTGTTCGGCGTGTGGAACTTCCTGTTCGCCATCGCGGGCGGGCTGGTGCAGCCGTTGATCCTGTCGTTCTCCGGTCCGGCGGTGCTCGGCGTGCTGATGGCAGTGGGCGGCAGCGGGCTGTTCGTCGGCGGGCTGGTGATGGGCGTGTGGGGCGGGCCCCGGCGCCGGGTGCACGGCATCTACCTGGGGTTGGCGCTGGGCGGGGTGTTCCTGGTGCTGCACTCGCTCGCGCCGTCGCCGTGGCTGATCGGTGTCGCCGCGCCCCTGTTCCTGTTCACCCTGCCGTTGATCAACACGTGTTGCGTGACGTTGTTGCAGACCAAGGTCGACCCGGCGGTGCTCGGCCGGGTGCTGGCGGTGGTGCGGATGCTCAGCACCGCCGCGATGCCGGTCGCCTACCTCCTGATCGGTCCGCTCACCGACGGGGTGGCCGAGCCGTTGATGGCCGCCGACGGCGCGCTGGCCGGCAGCGTCGGCGCGCTGATCGGCACCGGCGAGGGACGTGGCATCGCCCTGATCTTCCTGGTCGTCGGTGCGCTGATGCTCGTGTTGACGGCCTGCGCCTGGTCGCTGACCCGGCTGCGCACCGTGGACGACCTGCCCGACGCGGTGGCCGACGAGACGCCGTCGCCTGAAAGGACACCCCGATGACCGGACTCTCCGACCACCGCGAACGACTGCTGGCGAAGCTGCTCGCCGAACGCGGACTGGCCGCTTCCGCGCAGTCCGTGCCCCGTCGACCCGAAGGCGCGGTCGTGCCGCTGTCGGGCAACCAGCGCGGTCTGTGGTTGACCGGGCGGCTCGGCTTGGACGCGGGCGCGTACGTCATGTTCGCCGCGCTGCGCGTCGCCGGCGAGGTCGACGAGGACCGGTTGCGCGCGGCGGTGCGGACCGTGATGGGGCGGCACGAGGCGCTGCGCACCAGGGTCGTGGACACGGACGGGGTGCCCGAACAACAGGTGCTGGACGACGTTCCCGCCGACGTGGCCTTCACGTCGCGCGATGGCGAGGACGAGCTGAACGCGTTCATCGTGTCCGAAGTGGACACGCCGTTCGACCTGGGTGTCGCGCCGTTGCTGCGGGTGCGGGCGGTGCGGGTCGGGCCGGGTGACACGGCGGTCGTGTTCAGCGCGCACCACATCGTGTGCGACGACCTGTCGCTGATCATGGTCGCGCGCGAGGTCGGTGACGTCTACGCGGGCGTGGCGCTCGACCCGGTCGGCGTCCAGTTCCCCGACTACGTGCGCTGGCAGGCGGACCGGCTCGCCGACGGTGAGCGCCGGCGGCAGCTGGACCACTGGTACGACCGGCTGTCCGGTGCGCCGGACGTGCTCGACCTCGCACTGGACCGGCCCCGCACGCCGAACCGCACCACGGCGGGCGGCAGCCACGGGTTCACCGTGCCCGCCGCGCTGGCCGGGAAGCTGGCCGAGGTGTGCCGCGCGCACGGCTGCACGACGTTCGCGGGTCTGCTGGCCGTCTTCGGCGTGGTGCTGTCGCGCCGGTCGGGGGTGGACGACCTGGTGATCGGCTCGCCGACCACGCACCGGCCCTTCCCCGAGCTGGAGCGCTCGGTCGGCATGTTCGTCACCACGACCGCACTGCGGCTGGACCTGTCCGGCGACCCGACCGTGGCCGACCTGCTCGGCCGGGCCCGCTCGACCGCGATCGACGCGCTGGACCACGCCGACGTGAGCTTCGACGAGGTCGCCGCACGGGTGGCGCCGCGCCGGGATCTGGCGCACCACCCGTTGTTCCAGGTGATGCTGGTGCTCAACCGGGGCGGCGGGTCCGGCGGGTGGGCCGGGATGGACGCCCGGGGCCTGCCGGTGGACCGCGCGACGAGCCGCTTCGACCTGACCCTGCACGTGCGGGAGACGGCCGGCGACTGGCCCGCGAACCTCGACTACAGCACGGACCTGTTCGACCCGGACACGGTGGCGCGGCTGGCCGACCACCTGCTGGCCGTGCTCGCCGCGCTGGTGGCCGACCCGGCCGCTCGGTTGTCCCAAGTGGACACGACGACGGCGTCCGACCGCGAGGCGGCGGCGCGGTTGAACGGAGAGCGCGTCGAGCAGGTGCGTCCCGGTGTGCTCGCGCGGATCGCCGAGCAGGTCGCCGCGCGCCCCGGCACGACCGCCGTGCTGGACCTGGCGGACGGCGCCGAGCTGACGTTCGCGCAGCTGGACCGGCGGGCGAACCGGGTGGCGCACGTGCTGGCCGGCTGGGGTGTCGGGCCGGAGACGCCGGTGGGGCTGGCGTTGACGGCCGGGCCGGACGCGCTGGTGGCGCTGCTGGCCGTGCTCAAGGCGGGCGGTGCGTACGTGCCGCTCGACCCGGCGCATCCGCCCGCCCGGCTGGCCGGGCTGCTGGCCGACTGCGGCGCGCCCGTCGTGATCACCGCCCCGGGCCACCGGGAGCGGTTCGGCGGGTTCCACGGCGCGCTGCTGGACACCACCGACGACGCGTTCACCGGGGAGGCCGACGAGCCGCCGGCCGTTGTCGTGCCGCCCGGCGGGTTGGCGTACATCGTCTACACGTCGGGTTCGACCGGTGTCCCCAAGGGCGTGCAGGTGCAGCACGACACGCTCGCCAACCTGACCGGCGGGTTCATCGACCTGCACGGGTTCGGCCCGGGGCAGCGGATCCTGATGATCCCGCCGCTGAGCTTCGACGCGTCGGTGGGTGACGTGTTCCCGGCGTGGTGCGCGGGCGCGGCGGTGGTCGTGCACCCGGAACCGGCGGCGATCAGCGGTCCGGACCTGCTCGGGCTGTGCGCCGACCACCACATCACCGCCGTCGACACGGCCGCGGCGCTGTTCAAGCGCTGGGTGGCCGACCTGGACGGCCTCGATGTCGACCCAGGCCCGCTGTCGGTGATGATGATCGGTGGCGAGTCCGTGCCGATCCCGACCGCGGCCGAGTGGGCCAGGCTGACCGGCGGGAAGGTCGCGCTGGTGAACCACTACGGCCCCACCGAGACCACGGTCTGCGCCACCGCCTACCCCACGGTCGACGCCGCCGAGGTCGACCCCCGCGCCACCACGGTGCCGATCGGCCGTCCGCTGCCCGGCGTCCTGGCGCACGTACTGGACCCGGAACTCCGGTCGGCGCCGGTGGGGGTGCCCGGTCAGCTGCACATCGGCGGCGTCGCCCCCGCCCGCGGCTACCGGGGCGACCCGGCGCGGACGGCGACGGCCTACCTGCCCGACCCGACCGTCCCGGGCGGCCGGATGTACGCCACCGGCGACCTGGTGCGGCTGCTGCCGGACGGCACGCTGGAGTTCCTGGGTCGGGTGGACGACCAGGTCAAGCTGCGCGGTCACCGGATCGAGCCGGGCGAGGTGCGGGCGGCGCTGCTGGCGCACCCGGCGATCTCCGACGCGGCGGTGGCGGTGCGCGGCGACACCCTCGTCGCCTACCTCGTGCCGCGTGCCGGGGCGGCCGGGCCGGAGCTGGACGAGCTCCGGGCGTTCTGCGCGGGACGGCTGCCGGACGCGATGCTGCCCGGCGCGGTCCTGGTGCTGGAGGAGCTGCCGCTCACCCGGCACGGCAAGGTCGACGTGGCGGCGTTGCCGGACCCGGACCCGACCGCCCGGTCCACGCCGTACGAGCCGCCGCGCACACCGGTGGAGCGGACGCTGGCGGAGGTCTGGTCGGAGGTGCTGAACGTGCCGCTGGTCGGCCGCCGGGACAGCTTCTTCGCGTTGGGCGGGCACTCGCTGATCGCCGCCGCCGTGCTGGCCAAGGTGCGTGCCCTGCTCGGCGTGACGGTCCCGCTGCGCGCCCTGTTCGCCACCGCCGACCTCGCCGAGCTGGCCGAGGTGGTGGAGCAGGCCGCCGCGTCGGACCACACGTTCGCCAAGCGCTACAAGTCCGGCCTGCCGACCGTGCCGGAGATGGAGCTGGACGCGATCCCGCCGGACGACATCGCCCCGAACCACCCCGTGCGGACCGGCCCGGCCGAACGCGTGCTGCTCACCGGAGCCACCGGGTTCCTCGGCGCGCACCTGCTCGGCGAACTCCTGACCCGCACGGACGCCGAAGTGCACTGCCTGGTGCGGGCGGAGACGCCGGCGGTGGCCGCCGCACGCATCCGCGCCAACCTGCGCCGCGCGCACCTCGACGTGCCGGAGGAGCAGCTGGCGCGGGTGGTGCCGGTGATCGGCGACATGTCCCAGCCCAGGCTGGGGCTGACCGAGGCCGCGTTCGACGGGCTCGCCGAGAGCATGGACGCGATCTACCACAACGGCGCGGTGATGAACTTCGTGCTCACCTACCAGTGGATGATGCCGCCGCACGTCGGCAGCACGGTGGACGTGCTGCGGCTGGCGACCCGCTACGCGACGAAGCCGCTGCACCTGATGTCGACGCTCGGCGTGTTCCTCGGCGCGAGCTACGACCGGCAGCGGATCACCGAGGGCGACCGGCCCGAGGACCCGACCGGCCTGGACACCGGCTACCACACCACCAAGTGGGTGGCCGACATGATGGGCGTGCTCGCGCGGGACCGGGGCGTGCCGGTGTCGATCCACCGGATCGCCGCGATCGTGGGCGACGTGCGCACCGGCACCGCGAAGACCGAGTCGTACCTGAGCAGGCAGATCGCCACCTGCGCCCACGCGGGCGCCGTGCCGCGCACGTCCGACGTGATCGACATGCTGCCGGTGGACCGGCTGGCGGGCGCGATCGCGGGTATCTCGACCCGGCCGTCGATGCGGGCGCGCGATTTCCACTACTACCGGGCGGACGGGTTCAGCTACGCCGACCTGGGCGGAGTGCTCACCGCGAAGGGCTACCCGACCCGGCTGCTGGAGTACCCGGACTGGCGCTCGCTGATGCTGGAGAGCCCGGACAGCGCGTTCGGCCCGCTGGCGTTCGGCCTGACCACCACGCACCGGGCGCACCCGGTGTTCGACTGCTCGGCCACGTGGGACGCGGCGGCGGCGTGCGGGGTGGAGTTCCCGCCCGCCGACGCGGAGATGATCGCCCGCCACGTGGACTTCCTCGCCGCCGCGGGCGTGCTGCCGGAAAGGGCCTGACCATGCCACTGCACCTCCCGCCGGACGACGGGCCGCCGTCGTTCCACGACCTGCTCGCCACCGCCGCCTACCGGGCCGTCGCGGCGGGCCTGCGGCTGGGCGTGTTCGACGCGCTGGCCGACGGTCCCCGCCCGGTCGCCGCGCTGGCCACCGCCATCGGCGCCGACCCGCGCGGCACCGGCCTGCTGGCCGACGCGCTGGTCTCGTTCGGGTACCTGACCGGTGGCCCTGAGGGCTACGCCAACACCCCGGACACCGCGAAGTGGCTGACCGGTGGCGGGTACGCCGAGGTGGCGGGCTTCTGGTCGGTGGTGCTGTTCGAGTCGTGGGAGGGTCTGGAGGAGTCGGTGCGCACCGGCAAGCCCGCGATCGACTTCTACGCGTGGCTGGCCGAACGGCCGGACGTGCTGCGCCGGTTCCAGGGCATGCTCTCCCGGCACGCCGACGCGATCGCGCCCGAGGTCGCCTCGGTGGTGCCCGTCGGCGCCCGGCTCCTCGACGTCGGCGGCGGCCACGCCAAGCACGCGATCCGCCTGTGCACGACCCACCCCGACCTCCTGGCCACCGTCATCGACCTGCCCGACGCGCTGGCGGTCGGCGCGACGGCCGTGGCGGACGCGGGCCTGTCCGACCGCGTCGCGCTGCGCCCCGGCGACTACGACGCGCTCGACCTGGGCGAGGACTACGACACCGTCCTGCTGTTCAACGTCGTCCACGGCCGCCCCGCCGCCGCCAACGAGGCCCTGTTGAGGCGAGTGGCGTCGGCCCTGCGACCAGGCGGGGCGGTGGTGCTCCTCGAACACGACGAGCACTCCCCCGACCGCGCGTCCGACGCCTTCGCCCGGGTCTTCAGCCTCAACCTGTTCCACGGCCAGGGCGGGCAGGTCTACGGGGCCGCCGAGATCGGCGGGTGGCTGGCGTCGGCGGGCTTCGGCGACCCGGTCACGCACCCGTTGACCACGTCGCCGGGCCAGTCGCTGGTGGTGGCGCGCCGGCGGTGAGCCTCCGGCCTTGATCACCGAATGCCATCGAACCGGTGTCAGGCCTCCCCATTCCGCCCCGTTCTGGGAGAAGATGCGGCTCCTCCCGATGCCGGGCTCGACGCAGAAACGCAGGTGGTCGACGTGGACTCCGCCCTGACGAGCGTCGGCCTGCCGGTCGCGCTGGCCGTGGTCATGTTCGGACTGGGGCTGTCGCTGACGGTCGGCGACTTCGCCCGGATCGCGCGGGAGCCGCGTGCCGTGGCGGTCGCGCTGGCCACGCAACTGGTCCTGTTGCCGGTGGTGTGCTTCGGGCTGGTCGTGGTGCTGGGGCTGAACCCGGTGCTGGCGGTCGGCATGATGCTGCTGGCCGCCTCACCCGGCGGGACCACGGCGAACCTCTTCAGCCACCTGTTCCGCGGTGACGTCGCGCTGAACATCACGCTGACCGCGGTGAACTCGGTGCTCGCCGTGGCGACCCTGCCGATCGTGGTCAACTTCGCCTTGGACTACTTCGGACCGGCGTCCGAGGGCGCGGTGGGGCTGGAGTTCGGCAAGGTCGCCCAGGTGTTCGCGATCGTGCTGGTGCCGGTGGTGCTGGGCATGCTGGTGCGCCGCTGGTCGGCCGCGTTCGCCGACCGGGCGGACAAGCCGGTGCGGATCTTCTCGGCGGTGGTGCTGGTGGCCGTGATCGCGGGCACGATCGTCGCCGAGCGGGACAACATCGGCGGCTACCTGGCCGACATCGGGCTGGTCACCGTGTTGTTCTGCGTGTGCAGCCTGACCGCCGGCTACCTGATCCCCCGGCTGGCGAAGGTCGGCAAGCGGCAGGCGATCTCGTCGGCGTTCGAGGTCGGCATCCACAACAGCACGTTGGCGATCACCGTCGCGGTGACCGTGCTGGGCAGCGAGCAACTCGCGGTGCCGGCCGCCGTGTACGGAGTGGTGATGTTCCCGCTCGCCGCGGTGGCCGGGTACCTGCTGACGCGGACCAAGGCCGAACACGACACGGTGACCGGCTGATTCGCCGTCGGGTGCGGACCGTGCCCGGGATGCACCCCTGCGTAGTCCCTCGTGCCAACACGAAAGTGGCACGAAGAGAGCAGAGGTGACCACCGGCCCCGACGGCGTCGTCCGGCTGACTCACTCGGGCGCAGCTCGCCCGCGGCACGGCCCCGCAGTCCGGCACCGCGCCGCTCACCGTCCGGTTCAGCGGCACGGGTTCGACCGACCCCCGACGTCGCTGACGCGTTGTCCTACGCGTGGGACACGAACACGCGGTGCGGGACTACCCGGAAGTGCCGTCGGCTTCTTCCGTGGCGCCCGACCACGGGTACCCGTGGTCAAGAATGACGCTGACCGCCACGAAACGCCTCCGACCGCGCGGCGAGCACCGAGCTGCGGCTCGACCCGCGCACCGTGATCGTCGGGTCGACCAACCCGGTCAGCGCGCGCCCAGCACGCAGACGCACCACGTCGTCGCCCCGGCGGCCCGGAAGCGCACCGGCCGATCGTCGGCTGTGCCCGGCTTGCTGACGTGTGCGATCAGGCGGCGCACACTTGGCACCGGTGGGGTCCGACCGGTCTGCCACGGCCGCCCCACCCGGCGGCGGTGGCGGCCTGCCACAGACCGTGCCACTCGAGGTTCGCTTCCGGGTAGGTGCGGCCGCAGTGGTCGCAGATCAGCACGAGGGTAGAGGCGTCGCGGTCACCGGGTATCGCGGTCACTATCGGCTTTCGGCAGGCGGTACGGGACGGTGGCGCCGGCCGCGTCTCCGCCGGCCGGCGCCTTGTCTTTCACCCGCTGCATTCTGGCCCGTCCCGTGACCGCCGAGATCCGTTTCGACGTGCCGGGACCTTGCGATCAGCTTGCGATCGTCAGGCGATGGTGGCCGGGAACCTGTCCCACACGCGGTGGGTGCCGAGGAGGGCCTGGACCTCCGCGAACACGTCCGCCGGGGTCTCGCCGACGACGACCCCGGGGTCGGTCGCCGCGCACCCCGCCTCCAGCAGCGCCGCCTCGGCGTTCCCCCACACACCGATCACCTTGGCGTGCCGGTAGCACTCCTGGACCATCAGCACCACGCGCGGGTCGACGGCCGCGGCCGGGGCTGCGGCCTTGGCGTCACGGACGGGCAGCGCGTCGGGGCCGGGCGGTGGCGCGGCAGCCAGCAGCAGCGCGTCGAACTCGACCGAGCGGGCGGTGAGGAACGTGCGCTGCGCCACCAGGCCGTCCTCCAACACCCCGCCGCGGGCCGCGATGATCAGCGGCACCATCCCGCTCGCGGTGATCGTCTGGCGCAGGGTGTGCAGGCCGTCCAGTCCGTCCGGGTCGTCGGCGTCCACGACGATGCCGATCATCCGACCGTCCGGCGGCCACACCTGCCCGATCTGCGAGAGCGCCGGGCTGGGCGCCATCTCGGTCACGGCCTCGGTCGCCTCCGGGGCGGGAAGGCCGAGACCGGCGGCCACCAGGGCGCACAGCTCGGCGTCCACGTTGGCCAGCACCCGCAGCTCGCGTTCCTTGACGGCCTGCTCGTAGCACTTGCCGAGCTCGAAGGTGAAGGCCCGCACCAGGTGCTCTTTCTCCACCGGGCTCAAGCTCCGGTAGAACATCCGGGGCTGGGTGTAGTGGTCGGCGAACGACGCGGGCGCGCGCCGCTCCTTGACAGACTCGGGGATCGCCTGCGGGAACTCGACGAACGCCCCGGTCTCCACGCCGGCCATGAACGGGCACCCGCCGTCCAGGGTGTTCGGCTTGTAGGGTGCCACGCCGCTGTGCACGGCGTGCTGGTGGAAGCCGTCGCGCAGCATGTCGTTCACCGGGGCGTGCGGCCGGTTGATCGGGATCTGGTTGAAGTTGGGGCCGCCGAGCCGGCTGAGCTGCGTGTCGATGTAGGAGAACAACCGCGCGTGCAGCAGCGGGTCGTCGGTCACGTCGATGCCCGGCGGCAGGTGGCCGACGTGGAACGCCACCTGCTCGGTCTCGGCGAAGTAGTTGGTGGTGTTGCGGTTGAGCGTGAGCATGCCGATCGGCTGGACCGGCGCCAGTTCCTCGGGGACGACCTTGGTCGAGTCGAGCAGGTCGATCCCCTCGAAGGTCTGCTCGGGGGTGTCCGGGAAGACCTGGATGCCGAGCTCCCACTGCGGGAACGCGCCGGACTCGATCGCGTCGAACAGGTCGCGCCGGTGGAAGTCGGGGTCGACGCCCGCGATCAGCTGGGCCTCTTCCCACAGCAGGGAGTGCACGCCGAGCTTCGGCTTCCAGTGGAACTTGACCAGTGATGTCCGGCCTTCGGCGTTGACCAGCCGGAACGTATGGACGCCGAAGCCCTCCATCATCCGGTAGGAGCGCGGCACGGCGCGGTCGGACATCTGCCACATCACGTGGTGGGTGGCCTCGGTGTGCGTGGAGACGAAGTCCCAGAACGTGTCGTGCGCGCTCTGCGCCTGGGGGATCTCCCGGTCCGGGTGTGGCTTGGCGGCGTGGATGATGTCCGGGAACTTGATGCCGTCCTGGATGAAGAACACCGGGATGTTGTTGGCCACCAGGTCGAAGGTGCCCTCGTCGGTGTAGAACTTGGTGGCGAAGCCCCGGGTGTCACGCACCGTGTCGGCCGAGCCGCGGGAGCCGACCACCGTGGAGAACCGGGTGAACACCGGCGTGGTCACGCCTTCCTTGAGGAAGCCGGCCTTGCAGACCTGCTCGGCGTTGCCGTAGCCGACGAAGACGCCGTGCACAGCGGCACCTCGTGCGTGCACCACCCGTTCGGGGATGCGCTCGTGGTCGAAGTGGGTGATCTTCTCGCGCAGATGGTGGTCCTGGAGCAGTGTCGGACCGCGCGCACCGGCCTTGAGCGAGTGGTCGGTGTCGTACAGGCGCGTGCCCGTCGAGGTGGTCAGGTATTCGCCCTGCTGTTCCCTCACGTCTGCCGCGGCGCCGGTTTCCGCGCCGGTCGCGGTCCGCGTCTGGGGTGACGCTTGATCAGGCTTGCGAGGCAGTGGTGGCTGCGGCTCGTTCGGTGGGTCCAGCGGCGGTGGCGCGCTGCCCGGAGTGCCCGGGGTCGGCGGCGTGACCAGGTCCGCGACCTTCTCCACCGCTGTCTCCAGGGCTTCTTTGACTACCTTCGCGGGCTTGATCGGGTCCACGTGTGCTCCTCCTAGTCACCAGTCTCACGCCGACTACCCAGGACGGGGAGGACTACACGTGGTGACGCCCGGCCGCATCTCACAGTGTCGGAGGCCCGCCCACCACTCGTCGTCCAACGGCGGGTGGTCGAAGTCCTCCGCGTGCGGTGTGCGAACCTCGCCGTTCTCCACCGTGCCACGCCACTCGCGGTTGATCACGCACGGCAGCCTGGGAAGGTCGAGCGAGGTCGGGCTCCTACGACCGGACGTCACCCAGCCTCGCGCGCAGCTCTCGCTGCGGCGGCGACGGACGCCGCTCCCGTCCAACGCCGGGTCACCACCTCGTCGTGGTCCACCACCTCGACGCACACGCAGTGCCGCAGAGTCGGGTCGAGGGTTCGCAGCTCCTCCACGACGTCGGCGACGCGGTTCGCTCCCAGCCGGACGTGGGGCGCAGCGTGCACCAAGCGCTCGACGCGCGTGCTACGGCAGTTCACGGCGGCGCGCTCGTCACCGCCGTGGTGGGCCAGTTCGCGCCGCCACGAGGATCCCAGCAGCAGCTCACTGGCGTTCCAGCGAACCTGACCAGGGATTTTCGGCGCCGACGAGCTCAGCCGGTCGGCGTGCCGCAGGTACCAGGCCACGACGAGACGGCTGCGGAAGTCGGCGGCGGCGAGCGGATCGGCGCGGATACGTCCCAGCACGGACAACGCCGTGATCCCGACAGGGGAAAGGGTCCTCGCGCGCAGGGGGAGGAGCACCACGACGACGTCGGCGCCCGCGTCGAGTTCGAACGGGTCGATGGCGTGCGCCGGAAGGCCGTGCTCGATCAGCGCCTTGGCAAGCCGCTCCCTGACGTAGTCCAGCTGGAGGACCAGGTAGGCGAGCGCTCCGACCGCTACCGGTGCGAGCGAGAGCGAGCGGCTCGCCATCAGGGTGTCCCACAACCGGTCCCCGGACCTGCGCGCGGAGCAGGAACACCACCACTACCACCGTCGCCACCAGGACCGGGATCGTCGGCCCGTTGTCGCTCCGGGCCACACCGAGCCCGGCGATGACGGCGAACAGCAGGAACGTATAGCCGACGTGCTTGTTTCCACCAACCACCGCGCCATCCCGACCAGCCGGCGCAGCACTCCGACCGGCACCCGCATGATCCACGGTCCGCCGCCCGGTTCCGTGGTCCGCTTCGGCGGACGAACCTCGAACCCGATGGCGTAGCGGGAGAGGACAACCGCGAGGACCCACGCGTAGAGGACCTTGGCGTACTCGGGGGTGGCGACGCGGACGAAGGTCAACGCGTCGGTGGAGAGCGGGTCGACGATCGGCAGCGCCGCCAGCACGAACACCCCGGCCGCGCCGCCCAGGTAGAGCTTCGTCGGGCTGATCCTGCGGCGCTCGGCCCACCGCCCCCCACTGCTGCCCCTTCCACGACAGCAGGACGACGAGCAGCGCGAACGCCACCAGCGGGATCACGATCGAGAATCCGGCCTCCAGCACCGACGTCACGGTGAAGGCCGGCTTGAAGCCCTCATCAGGGTCCGGCGCGACGACCAGGCGCACGGTCATGATGGCGCCGACCAGCACCAGCGCAGACGTCGCCAGGACGACGGCGAGCACCGGACCCGCGACCGCGTCCTCGCCGCGCCGGCCGTGCTCGGACAGCAGGCGCCGGACCACGTCGACGATCACCGCCGTCAGCACGGCGGCGCAGCACAGGAACCAAGGCGTCTGCCTGACCGCGCCGATGCAGGCGCCCAGCAGGATCATGGCGAGCGGACCAACTCGGAGGCGGGACACTCGTTGGCCAGCAGGGTCACCATGCTGAGTTCGGGCGCTCGCACCGGTCTGCCCCCAACTGGTCCGCTGGGTGGACAGCGTTGGCGCGCCCTGCCGGCCGACTCGACGGGGTGCACTGCCTTGCCCGGCCCACCAGCCCACTCGGCGGCAGACCCCGCGGTTAGCGGGCTCCGCCGGCGTAGGTCACGTCAGGCGCGGTGAATCGGCGGACGCCCTTGGGAGGGCGCACGACCAGTGCTTCCGACAGCGTCCGGCACGGTTTCAGTTCGTGGTCCAGTCCGCTGATCTCGAACGGTCGCAGGACGTGGCGGTGGCAGGCGACCACGCGCAACTGCACGCCCGCCGCCTTGGCCGCCAAGTGGCCGCGGTGCAGTTCGTTCAGGCCGGCGGCGGCGAAGAAATCGACCTCGGTCAGGTCCACCACGACCGGGGCGGGCGGGGTGGCCAGCGCCAGTCCGACCGCGATCTCCCGTTTCAGCTCGCGGACGGTCAACGCGTCCACCTCGCCGGCCACGCTCACGACGACGGCGTAGCCGTGCACTTGCCGCTCCACCCGGAAGGTGGGTTCGAATCGGTCTGCTCTCACGGCCCGCAGCCTCCTCGGGAAGGTCGAAGAAGGGCAGTGGCTGCCAACCCGCTGCGTCTGAGACCGTACGCGCCCTCCGCCGAATCCGCAGTCTACAGCCCTGCCGTCGACGGCCTCAGGCGTCAGCGGCAGCCAGGGACTCGAAGTGCGCTTTTTGCGACGGGTAGTAGTCGTCGAACGAGGGCAGGGGTGTGCCGGCGCGGGACGCGAGCAACATGTCCAGGTAGTACTCCCAGCCGGGGCCGACCTCGCCGATGCCTTCCTCGGTGTCCAAGTGGTGCACCAGGCGCAGCTCGGTGACTCCGTCTACTTCGGACAGCAGCAGCTCCATCCGCCACGAACCGGCCTCGTCGACCATGGACAGCGTCAGCCGGTGAGGCGGGTCGCACGCCTCGATGCGCACTTCGACCCACGGTTCCTGCTCCTCGAACACCATCTGCACCTTCACCGTCCGCCCCGGCCGACCGTCGCCCTCCCAGGGGCCGAACCACCGGGCGGTGCGCTCCGGCTCCGTCAGGCTCGCCCACACATCGTCGGCGAGCGCTAAGAACTTCCTGGTGAGCACCAGGTCGCTACCGGAGTCGGTGCGGAACAGCCGACCGGTGGGGATGGGGGTCATGCCGTGTTCTCCTTCGATACGTGCGATGGGTCGTGCGATACGTCCCGGCGGCTTTCCCGCCGGGTGCGGTAGACCTCGGTTTCGAGGGCGTCGAGGTGGTGCTCCCAGCCCGAGGGCCGGTCAGCGGTGCGGTCGGGCCGGTCGAAGTCGGCGAGCCACCTTGCCAGCGGCGCCAGGTGGGAGGCGTCGAGCACGTAGAACCGCTGCCGGCCCACCGTCTCGTCCCGCACCAGCCCGCTCTCCCGCAGCACTCGCAGGTGCCTGCTCACCGCGGGTCGGCTGATCGCGAACCGCTCGGCGATGCTCCCGGCCGACAGCCGCGCTTCGTCACGCAGCATCTCCAGGATCTCCCGCCGTACGGGGTCGGCGATCGCAGCCGTCACCTCGTCCACACCGGGAAGCGTAACCGGTGCGTTACGCGTCGGCAATGCCCTCGCGCTCCGCGATGCCCTCCAGGAACGCGGTCAGCGCGCGCCGGTACGGCTCGACCGTGGTCAGGTCGGCGTACTCGTCCGCCCCGTGCTGCCCGTCCCCGCCGACACCGAAGATCACCGCGTCGATCCCCCGCTGGAAGAAGAACCGCGAGTCGGCCGCCCCGTGCTTGCGCAACAACTCGCCCGAATAGCCCTCCGCACGGGCGGCACGCTGCAAAGCCACCACGTCGCTACCGCCCGGATCAGCCCGGTGCGGCGGTTCGGCGTGGTCGACCGAAGCGGTGACGCCGGGCGGGCACAGGGCGGTGAGGTGGGCGGCGATCTCGTCGCACGTGCGGCCGGTGAAGTCGGCGTCCTCCGGCGGGAACCGGATGTCCAGCCACGCGGTCGCGTCCGCGGGCACCTGGTTGAGCGCCTGGTTGCCCGACGAGACGCGCGCGACGTTGACCGTGGTCCGCCACGCCTCCTTCACCGCGACCGGATACGCGGTGAGCAACCCGTCCACCGCCCGCATCAGCTTGAGCAGCGCGTTGTCCCCCAGCCACGGGTAGGCGCCGTGCGCGGCACGTCCGACCGCGTCCAGCCGCGCGGTGAGCAGACCTTTGGACTCGGTCACGACGCGCAGCGCACTGTGCTCCCCGATCACCACGAACGACCCGGTCACACCCTGCTCCAGTTGGTGCAACGTGCCGTGGCGCCCGCCGACTTCCTCGTCGGTGACGAGTTGGAGCCCGATCGGGTAAGGCAGCCGGGCGGCCGTGTCGCGGAACACCGAGGCCAGCACCAGCGCGGACAGCTTCATGTCCTGCGCGCCGCGGCCGATCAACCGGTCACCGTCACGACGCGGCCCGAATTGGCCGTCCGTGCCGGGCACCACGTCCAAGTGGGCGTTGAGAATCACCCGGAAGTGCGGCCGGCGCCCACCCGCGTAGACGAGGGCGCTCGGCTTGCCACCCGCTTCGAACCGCTCCACGGTGAAGCCCGGCCCGACGACGTCCAGCACGAAGTCCAACGCCCGGCGCAGCTCGTCGGGCCGGTCGGCGGTGGAGCGGATACCGAGCAGCCGCTCGGCCAGGAGCACCAGGTCCATTCAGCCATCGTGCCCGGCCGGTGGGGGGTCGCACGTGTGGCCGGCCGGGAACGGGATACCCCTTGACCATGGACGTGGAGCCGAACCGACTGTCGGATGACGACCTGCGCCGTTTTGTGCTGGACCGGCTGACCGAGGACGAGGAGCTGCTGGAACAGGAGCAATCACCGCTCCTGGACGAGGCGGAACGCCGCGGGAGGCTGCGGATACTGCGGTCCGACGACGGCCGGGAGCTGCTGCTCGTGCCCGGCTCGGCGCACGCGCAGGACGAACAGGTGGCCGTGCCGTTCGAGGAGAAGGCGCGGTGGCTGCGCGACGAGGTCGAACGCACGGAGGACCGTTCGGTCCTGGAGATGATCGCCGCCGCCTACGACACGCACCACGGCTGGCAGGAGGAGTGGCGGACGTGACCCCGCCCCACCGACCGGACGACGACCTGCCACCACCCGCACCACCGCGCAGCGCGCTGACCCTGCGGTTGTGGCTGGCCGGGTTCGGCATCATCTTCAACGGCGTGGCGGCCGTGCTGTGCGCGCGGGCGGACCTGCCCTGGCTCGCCGTGCTGCTCGGCGTGCTCGCGGTCGTGCTGATCATCGACTTCGGCTGGGTGGTGCACCGCAAACGCCGCGGCGACCCCGGCTGATCAGCGTGGCGGCAGGGCGGCGATCACGTCGTCCGCCGTCACCGGCACGGAGAACATCGGGTAGTCGAAGCGCAGCGCGTTGTCGTGCTCCTCCTGCGAGGTGGCCGCGACGCAGTCGGTCAGGGTGACGACCTTGTATCCGTTCTCGTAGCCGGTGCGCATGGTCGACTCGACGCAGCAGTTCGTCAGGAACCCGCCGAGCACGAGCGTGGTGATGCTCTTGCTGCGCAGGATGAAGTCGAGGTTCGTGCTGGCGAACGTGTCCAGCCCGCGCTTGCCCTCGATGACGATGTCGCCGTCGCGCGGCGCGAGGTCTTCCACGATCGCCGCGCCCCAGCTGCCCTTGACGAACGCCTTGCCGTCCACCACGCCCTTGAGGATGCCGTACGGGTGGGCGGAGATCTCGTTGTAGCCCTCCGCGAACGAAATGGGCGCGTGCATGACCGTCACGCCGGCCGCGCGCGCCGCCTCCACCAGGGCCACTGTCTTGGGCAGCATGCCGGTGCTGTCCATCACCCCGCTGACCGCGCCGTGCAGCACGCCGCCTTCGGTGGTGAAGTCGTTCTGGTACTCGATGAGCACCACTGCGGTCGTCTCCGGATCCAGCACGAGCTCGGTCATCGCGTGACTCCCACGGTTCGGCGGCGGTCGCGGGACCGATTCAACGGCCCCGCGACCGCGCCGGCAATGCGGCGTACGGGTTCACTCCGCTCTGATGAACACGCCCAGCGCCATCTCGCGCACGTCGAGGCCGTGCCGACGAGGCCCGCGTAGCGGCTCGCGCCACCCTCGGGGCACCACCCCGCGGCACGACCGGCCGGGTTCACTATTCCAGCGCCGGTGTTCCGCACCCCGAACGAGCAGCGCGTTGGCCACGTCAAACAGCCGCCACGGGCGACCACCGCAAGACACTCGGCAGTGCGGTCGCCGCTCTTCGGCGGCCTGCTTCGCCGACGTCGGCCGCACCGCCGGCGGGCCGCCTCACGCGGCCCGTCGAGATCCGCGCCTTCCTCCCCCCCGCAATGGTGACCACCGCGAGCTCCACCGCCCACGACCGGTACCCGCCGCCACGAGGTCCGGGGTCGGGTCGATGGCCTTCACCAGACGACGTGCGGCGGTCACCCGGATTCCGTCCGACCGACAGAGCACCCGCACGGATT
Source organism: Saccharothrix isguenensis (assembly GCF_052936305.1). Lineage (NCBI taxonomy): Bacteria > Bacillati > Actinomycetota > Actinomycetes > Pseudonocardiales > Pseudonocardiaceae > Saccharothrix > Saccharothrix isguenensis. The sequence continues at coordinate 3,840,114 of NZ_CP193626.1, read as the reverse complement.
CGAGGGTGTTTCCTAACCGGTTCGACGGTGCCGCGGGCCGGTGTGCATCATGGAAGCACACCGGCCTGGGAGGGAACATGACGAACGCGCGTCGACGCCGTCCGAGCAGTCCGGGCCCACCGGGACCTGTTGAAAGGTTCGACCAAGGGAGCCGCCCGTCGGGAAACCGACCGAGGCTGCTTTCCCTTTTCATGCACGGGCGAAAATCGAACCGGAAGCCATCGACACCGCTTCAGGGCGACCGCCGGAATTATCGTCCGCACGACCATGCCCCCCATAGCTCAGCAGGACAGAGCGCGCCGCTACGAACGGCGAGGCCCCAGGTTCGAGTCCTGGTGGGGGGCGCCGCTGGAACCAGTACCACCGCAGCTCGTCGGAGAACTCCGGCAGGCGGCGGGCGGCGGTTCCGGACCAGTCAGCACCCCCGAGACGGTGCACGGCCCACGTCACGACGGTCGTGAGGCGGCCTGCAAAGCCGTCGATCCCGGAGTCGACTCCCGAGTGGGTCTCCACGCCGCTGAAAATGCCGCCCGACGGATTCCCAGCAAGACCGCGCTGCTCGGTCACTCCGACACGTACACGCTGGACCGGGGCAAGCTGCGGGTCACCTACCACCACAACTTCTTCGACGGCACGGCCCAGCGCCACCCGCGCATCCGGTTCGCCGAGCCGGTGCACGTCTACAACAACTACTACAGCGGCACCTCGCTCTACGGCGTGGTGTCCACGATGGATGCCGGTGTCGTGGTCGAGGGCAACTACTTCGACAACGTCGCGCACCCGATCCTGTCCGGCTACGACAAGAGCGGGCCGGGCCGGGTGGTGGAGCGAAACAACATCTACGTCAACTCGGGTGTCCCGCAGACCCTCGGGACCGTCGTCGAACCACGCACCTACTACGCCTACACGCTCGACTCCCCCGTCGATGTGAAGGCTCTGGTCACGCAAGGCGCGGGCGTCGGCCGGATCTGACCGGGTCCAACGGGGATCAGACACGGCAGGTCGGGCACAGCGGGATCCCGGCTCCCGATCTCCGGGAGCCGGGATCCGCACCGCCGATCTACTGGAAGACCACGTCGCTACAGAAGTAGTAGGACTGGTCCGAGTGGCTGGCCTGCCAGATCACGTACACGATGTGGCGGCCGGTGCGGCTGCCCGCGTTCACTGCGACCTGGTACTGGCCCGCCGGCGCGTAACGGCCGGTGGACGCGACCAGCTGCAGGTTGTTCCAGCCCAACGACTGCGTCGTCGAGTTGAAGCCCTGGTTCGTCACGTACACCCGCAGGTAGTCCGCTCCGTGCCGGGCCTGATCGGTGACGGTCAGGGTGAACTGCCGCGGCTTGGTCACGGCCTTCCACTGACCAGGGTTGTCCAGCGCCGCGTACCGCATGCCGCCGGTACGGCCACCGCTGCACAGCTGACCGTTGGGGATCGCACCCTGGTGGTTGCCCGCCACGCCTTCGCGGTACAGGCCGTTCCAGTTCCACATCGCGTTGGTGTCGGCCTGCCAGGCCTGCCAGCACATGGGGTCCTGCTGGGCCATCGTCGGGTTCTGGAAATCACTGCCCCACCGCTGCCAGCAACCGTAGTTGCGCGACGGCGGGTCGGTGGTCGACCCGTGCGCATCGGCGACACCGGTCAGCACACTCGCCATGAGCCCGGCGACGACCACGACGGTCGCGATGGTCCTGGCGAGCAGGCTCTTGTTCGCAGGGACGGATATCAGCGCCACGCTTCCTCCTCGTTGAGGATGTCCATGGTGAAGACGACCACGGATGGGCTGGGAGCGCTCCCAAATCGCACTGTAACCAGACGTGCACGCAATTGGGAAGTGTTGGGCGACAACGACTTCCCATTCGACGCGCGTTCGACCGCAGTTCGACGAAGACCTTCCGGGCACCCACATTGGTTCAGTACGGGAACCTGACTGAGCGGCGTCCCGCCACACTCGAAATCGGGCGACATCGGCGGCCATCCTCGCCAGGATTGCCGGCGTGGAAGAGGTTGAAGTCGTCGTCGCCCACAGCCGGCGCGCGACGCTGCGCGTCGGTGACGTGTTCCTGAAGGTCGACGGCGACCCGGCGCACGCCGACGTCGAGGTGCGGGCGATGGCCATGGCCCCGGTGCCGACCCCGGAAGTCCTCTGGCGAGAGCCGCCCGTGCTCGCGATCGCCGCCGTGCCCGGCAAGGCGCTCGGAGTCCTCGGCGAACCGTCGGCCGCGCCGCCGGCGGCGTGGGCTGCGGCGGGTGCCGCCATACGGAGGCTGCACGATGCGCCGTTGCCGCCGTGGCCGGGGCCGGGGCTCGACAACGTGGCGGCGGAGCTCGACAGCGAGTGCGCGTGGCTGCTCGCCAACGCCGTTCTGCCCGCCGAGGTGGTCCGGCGCAACCGCGAGATCGCCGAGGCCGCGCTTCGGCCGTGGAAGCCGGTGTTCATCCACGGTGACCTGCAGATCACCCACGTGTTCGTGAACGGCGACGAGGTCACCGGCGTCATCGACTGGTCCGAGGCCGCCCCCGGCGACGCCATGTTCGACCTCGCCACCTTGACCCTCGGGCACGAGGAACGCCTGGACGACCTGCTTGCCGGCTACGGCGCCGGCGCGGACCGGGACGTGATCCGCGCCTGGTGGTCACTGCGCAGCCTGGTGGCGTCTCGCTGGCTGATCGAGCACGGCTTCGATCCGGACGCGCCGGGGTGCGAGTTCGACGTGCTCAGATCCCGGATGCGGGAACCCTGGTTCGAGTCTTGACCTGTAGCGATCCCCCCGTTCACCACGCCCAGCCGCCCGCCGAGCCGTTCGGCCAACTCGTCCGGGTAGCGGTTGTCGGCATCCACCGTGGACGCCGCCCCATCGGTGATGCAATCCCCCGAACGCCACCACGACCTCGCGCCGGGGCGCGAAGTCGACCACGTCCACCCCGCTCAGGTACAACCACGACGACGACGTCTCCGTGAACGCGTCCGCCGCCACGTCCGCCCGGTGATCGCCGGACGCCCGCCGACTCGTCGCGTCGGCGAGCCAGTGGACCGTCGCCGGACCGGTCGCCCCGGCCAGGTACAGCGTCACCGTCACCCGGCTCAACGGCAGCACCGGCAACGGCGCCGGATCACCGACCACCTCGCCACCGACCGGCACCGCCACCGACCGCTGACCGCTGACCGCTGACCACCGAACGTCACGTGCCGCACCGCGTTCGGCCGCACGGCCGCCCCGCCCTGCGCACCGCCGCCCCGCCCTCGCTGATCCGGACGACCTGGCGGACGGTGTGGTCGTCGACCCCCCACGCGGGTGGACGGGCGACACTTTCGGGCGCACGCCGACCGTGATCACCACCGGACCGCAGATCACCGCCGACCGGACCTCCGATCGTCGAATCGAGACGCACGACCAGCCCAGGCACACCGCCAACGGTTCGCCGACACGCTGTTGACAGGTCTTGACGACCGCGCGGCAGCCGACTTAGGGTCCGGCATCTCGAAAATTACCGGGTCACTGTCGAAACTTTCGAAAGTCGCCGTCGCAGTCGTCCGAGAAAGCGAAGTCCCCATGAAGTCGATCCGCTTCGCCACCGCCGCGCTCGCCGCGATCGCGTTGACATCGCCGCTGGCACTGGTGGCAGCCGCCGCCGACGCACCCACCAGCGCAGGCCTGTCGGCAGGGCACGCCAAGAAAGACACCCTCCGCTGGGTCGCGCCCAAGGGGTTCTACATCGGCTCCGCCGCAGCCGGCGGCGGGCACCACGAGTCGCAGCCCTACCCCGACCCCTTCACCAAGGACCGCGAGTACCGCAAGGTGCTCGCGGCCGAGTTCAGCTCGGTGGCCGCCGAGAACCAGATGAAGTGGGAGTACATCCACCCGGAGCAGGACCGCTACAACTTCGGCATGGCCGACGCCATCGTCGACTTCGCCCGGAAGAACCGCCAGGCGGTCCGCGGGCACACCCTGTTGTGGCACAGCCAGAACCCGCAGTGGGTTGAGCAGGGCGACTTCACGCCCGACCAGCTCCGCACGATCCTGCGCGACCACATCACCACGGTCGTGGGCCGCTACAAGGGCGACATCCAGCAGTGGGACGTGGCCAACGAGATCTTCGACGACTCGGGCAACCTGCGGACCACCGACAACATCTGGATCCGCGAGCTGGGCCCCGGCATCATCGCGGACGCGTTCCGCTGGGCGCACGAGGCCGACCCCAAGGCGAAGCTGTTCTTCAACGACTACAACGTGGAGAGCGTCAACGCCAAGAGCAACGCCTACTACGTGCTGGTCCAGGACCTGCTCGCGCAGGGCGTGCCGGTGCACGGGTTCTCCGCCCAGTCGCACCTCAGCACCCGGTACGGCTTCCCCGGTGACCTGGAGACGAACCTGAACCGGTTCGCGGCCCTGGGCCTGGAGACCGCCATCACCGAGCTGGACGTCCGGATGGACCTGCCGGCCGACGGCGTGCCCACCGCCGAGATGCTGGCCAAGCAGGCCGACTACTACCAGCGGACGCTGTCGGCGTGCCTCAACGTGGAGGGCTGCAACTCCTTCACGATCTGGGGCTTCACCGACAAGTACTCCTGGGTGCCGGTGTTCTTCACCGGCCAGGGCGCGGCGACCGTGATGTGGGACGACTTCTCCCGCAAGCCCGCGTACCGCGCACTCCAGTGCACGCTGGCCAAGGAATCGATCGAGCGCGGCGAGAAGCACCCGCACCTGCCGAACTGCGCGTAGTCGATCCGATCGACCACGGCCCGATCGTCGGCCCCCGTCCGAGCGCTTGTGCTTGGGCGGGGGCCGATTCCATGCCGGGTGACTACTCGACAATCGTTAGATTTAGTCCACACTGAAGTAATAGTGCTCATCGCCCCACTGGTCCGCGCGATCCCGACCCGCACGTCCCACGACGGGTAGGCGGCCACCCCGAGCAGCACCGCCACAGCCACGCGTGAAGATCCGATGACGCATGACACGCCCTGCCGGGAACACCGGACGCGCCCGAGCCGTTTGAAGGTTCGGTCGGTGCGGTCCGTGTCCCCGGGCCTCACCTAGCGCCGTCGCGGAATACCGTCAGGCTGGAGCCGCTCCGAGCCACTCGCCGAGAGGCGACCGCCGCGCCGACCTCCATCCGTCCCCCTCCGAGCCGCCGCCCGGTCCACTGCGGGCCGGGTCGTCGCCGGTTCAGGACGACTCGCCGGCGTCCCGCTCTCGCAGGTAACGGGTCTGGTCGGCCTGCTGGTTCACGTCCGCCGCGTACACGCGTTCGGCCAGCCGGTGCGCCTCGGCCTCCAGCAAGCCCAGCTGGGTCACCAGCTCGTCACCCGGACTGGGCTCGCCGCCCGCCCGTTGCTTCACCGCGAACCACCACGGCAGGTTCAAGTACGTCTGCACGGACAACGGCAGGTCGGTGCGCGCCAACCGGACCACGGCGTGCCGCAGGTCCGGGTTGGCGGCCAACGCGTCGGGTCTGGCCACCAGGTCGCCGAGCACCGCCGCGATCCGGTCCACCGCCGCCACCGCGGGCGACGGCACCCGGGACGCCTGCGTGCCCACCCCACGCACCAGTTCGTCGAGTTCCAGGCGCAGCTGCCCGGCCTCGGTGACCGCGTCCACCGGCACCAGCCGGACCTTCTCCGACGGCGCCAGCAACGCCCCCACCCCGTACAGCCCGGCAACCACCAACGGCCACAGCCCGTCGACCACACCGGTCAGGTGCAGCAGCACGCCGACGAGGCCGCCGACGCAGCCGACGAGGTTCTTGGTCGAGCCCAGGTAGCGGATCATTGGTAGCCGCGGATCTCCTGGAACACCCCGCCGAGCGCGCCGTTGCGCGCGTCGAACACCTTGCCACCGGTCATGGCGGCCACGATGCCCAGCTCCGCGCTGCTGCCCTCGCCGAACAACACGGTGAACACGGGCACCTGCCGCACCGAGTCGGGAAGCGAGCGGAACGACGCCTGGAACTCGGCCAGGCCCGATCCGTTCGAGTTCTCGCCGTCGGTCATCAGCACGATCGACGTGAACCGGTCCGGGTCGGCCGCGACCAGCGGTTCCATCACCTCGTACGCGCGGGACAGGCTGGCGTAGATGGCCGTGCCGCCGCCTTCCCCCAGCCCTTCTGCGAACGCCTTGATCTCCGCCAGCCCGGCCTGCGGGTCCCCCTCGGGCAGGGTGAACGTGCGTGGCGCGCCGGGAACCGTGTCGAACGGCAGCATGGTCACCTCCTCCCGGCTGCGGAACCGGCGGAACCGGCCGGTGAGCGAGTCGTCCGCACCGGTCAGGCCGACCAGCGCGGAGCGCAGGTCCGCGATCCGGTCCCCCGCCATCGACCCCGACGTGTCCAGCACGTACAGCGTGCGCGACGGCCGCCGGATCTCGTTGAAGTACGCCGAGAGCAGCGCGTCGACCGAGCCCCGCGCGGCCGGGAACGGCAGCTCGACCAGATCGCGCACGGCGAACGCGGCGGCCGGCTCGACACCCGGCACGGCCGGCCGCCGGTGCGTGGTCTCCATGATCCGGCGCTGCACGTCCGGCGTGCGGAGGTGCTCGGTCAGCCGCTGGTGGGCGTCACGCGCGTCGTCGTTGGCGTCCGTGAGCAGGGTCAACGGGTAGTCCGCGGTGACCACGCCGTCGCTCGGGTAGACCACGGCGAGCGGTTCGGGCAGGTTCCCGGCCGCGTTCATGGACAGCAGCACCGACTCGTAGTTGATCAAACCGTCCACCTGCGCGCCGGGGTCCTGCCCGGTGGCCCTGCGCTGGTAGGCCTCGGACAGCCAGCCCGACGATCCGGCGGACAGCGCCTGCGCACCGAAGAAGCTCTTGAGCTGCGGCGTCACCGCCGCGATCTGCCCCGCGTCCACGGCATTGCCCGCGCCGGCCAACGCGGAGGCAACGCCCACCAGCGCGGAGAAGCCGGAGTTCGACGCGGACGGGTCGGTCATGCCGTAGCTGAACGCCTTGCGCCCGGCCTGGTCGGCGATCTCGTCCCAGCCGACCCGCTCGTCCGCCCAGCCCAACCTCTTCGCCGCCGACGTCGACAGGCCGAGCACCACCGGCGAACTCATGACCTTGACCTGGTTGCCGAGGCGTTTCGCGGCTTCCGGGATGCCCGCCGGGTAGCGGTTGGAGGAGAACCAGACGGCGTCGTACTTCCCGTCGACCTCGCCCTTCGCCAGCGCCTCGGCGCCTTCCAGCGTGCCGGTGAAGGTGAACTTCACCTCGATGCCGGTGGCCTTCGCGGCCTCGTCCAGCACCGGTTGCATGTCGGTCAGCTCGCTGCCCGCGAGCACCCGCAGCACTCCCGGCTCCGGCGGTCCGGCGGGCTGGGCCGGATCCGGTTCGTCGGTGCAGCCGGTCAGCAGCGTGGCGAGCACGAGCCCGGTCACCACGAGCGCAGTCCTCATCGGTCCCCCTCGACGGCCGTCGCGTCGTGCGAACGGCGCAGGTGCTCTTCGGCGCGGCGGATCTCCCCCGACAGCGACTCGACGGTCACCGCCATCGTGCGCACCGCGTCCGCCCGGTAGCCGTCGACCGCGTCGATCGCCGCGTAGATCCGGTCGAACGACGCGCGGATCGTCTCCACCGCGACCGCCGGGTCGCTGGTCGCACGGCGGATCTCCGCGCTCTGCAGGTCCAGCAGGTCGCTGTTGGCGCGGATCAGGCCGTCCGTGGTGGCCTGCAACGCGTCGACCTCGTCCAGCACGTCCCGCTGGCTCGCCAGGGCGCCGCTCACCAGCAGCGCGATCCGCAACGCGGCCACGGTGGTCGTCACCGCGCGTTCGACGCCCCGGATCAGCTCGTCGTTGTTGCGGCGCACCAGGTCCAGCGCCAGGTAGCCCTGCGCGCTCACCGCGAGCTGGGTCAGCAGGTCTTGGTGGCGTTGCCGGATCGGGTGCTGCACGTCCGCGCGCAACGCGCGTGCCTTCGCCGGATCGGTCAGGTCGAACACGTCGGCCTGCCGGTCGATCGCCGCGTCCACCGCCTCCGCGAACGCGGCGGCCTCGGACAGCTTGCCCATGGCCCGCCACAACCGCTCCCGCTCGCCCTTGATGGCGGCGTTGTCCCGGCGCAGCAGGTCCTGCCGGTCGCGCAGGTCGACCACCAGCGCGTTCACCGGCTCACCGGCCGCGCGGTAGCGGTCGAGGGCCTTCTTCGCGGTGTTCGTGACGGGGAAGACCCTCAGCAGCTTGCGGCCGGTGATCGGCAGCTTGGCCGGGTCCAGTTCGGCGACCGTCCGGCGCAGGTCGGACAGCGACGTGGTGACCCTCACCTGCGGCGAGCTGTCCCGCATCGCGCGGGCGGAGCGGTCCAGCATCGCACCGGCCACGCCCGCCGCGGCACGCATGTCCGCCTCGCCGACCGCGAGCACGTCGTCCAGCACGGCGGTGAACTCCGGAGACCGGACGTCCAGCGCCTGCAGGCGTTCGGCGAACTGCCCCGCCCGGCGGTCGACGTCCACTCGCACGTCGTCGCCCAGCGCGATCAGCCCGGCCGCGCGTTCCACCGGGATCGGCGTCACCGGCTCCGGCGGGGTGAGGGTGAAGTCGTCCATCACTTCCCGACCGCGTCGAGCAGGCGTTCCAGGGTCTCGAACGACGGCGGCTCGACCGCGTCCACCAGGTCGGCGGGCGCCTTGTCCCCCACCACTTCGGCGAACAGCCGCGGGTCGCTCGTGCGGAAGCCGAACGTGGCGGCGAGCTTGCCCAGTTCGGGGTCGGTGCCCAGCAGCTTGCCCACCTGGTCGCCCTTGTCGGACAGCGGGACCAGCGTGTGCTTCGAGTAGACCGTCGGCGCCAGGTAGAGCAGGCGCATGTCCGGGCGGATCGAGCCGTCGGCGCGCAGCACGCGGTCGAGGTACTGGGACTCGTAGATCAACGCCAGCGGGGTCTTGCCCATGCCGGCCGCGAGGTAGTCCTCGAACGGGCCCTCGGTGCTGTTCTGCGTGTACCCCTGGTCGCGGAAGAGGCGGGCGACGTCGGGCAGCACGGCCGCCTCCTGCTCCGGCGTGCCGACCACCGCGTTGCCGTTGGCCACGAACGACACGATCGCCAGGTACATCGCGGCGGAGTTGGACTCGGCCGGGTTCGTCGTGGTGATCAGGACGTTCTTCCGGGCCGGGTAGGCGGTGTTGCCGGGCAGCTGGTCCCAGCGCGTGCCGGCCTTGGCCAGCTCCAGGTAGCCGGCCACGTCGAGCACCTGGTAGTCGCCCGGGCCCTTCGCCACCACACCGGCCGCTTCGAGCAGCTGGACGATCGGCTCGAACGTGGCCACGGCCATCGGCGACTGGAACGGCGTGTGCGCGGCCGTCGTCCGGCGGTCGCGCTGGATCTTCTGCGCGGCGGGCGACGACGACGGGAACGCGAACTCGTACTTGCCGAGGTCGACGGAGGTGGCCAGCTGCCGGGAGCCGGCCGTGTCCACCTCGACCTTCAAGCCGTGCGCGGCGAACGCGTCGACCACGCGTTGATCGCTGAAGAAGGCCAGCTTCTCCGACCCGATCACGCCGCGCACGACGGTCAGGTCCCCTGCCGCACCGCCCTCGGCGTCGTCCGAACGGCCCCACACCACGACCGCGACGACGGCGGCCAACAACACCACGGCCAAGCCGATGGACAACCCGCGTTTCACTGGACTCGCTCACCCCCGTGTTCCCCACTGATCATCTCTTCCGCTTCCCTCGTTCGACGCGGGAAGCGGCGAATCAGCGGACGAACGATTGGTGAACGGAAGGCGTCGATCTGGCCGCGTAAGCCGCGCTGAGCAACGTGATCGCGCACGCGGCGTAGGCGGCGGTGCGCGGTGAGGTCGTCTCGGCGAGCGCCGGGCCGGCCAGCGCGCCGACGAACGTCGCCACCGCCTCCCCCGTGAACATCACCGCGCCGACCCGCCCCAGCACGTCGGTGGGCGTCACCCGCTGCACGGCGGTCTGCGTCACGACCAGGACCGCGGACCCGGCCAACCCGATGAGCACTGCGGCCGGCAGCGCCGACGTGGTCGACCGCGAGCTGAACAGCAGCACGAAACCCGCGGAAGTCGCGACGAGCGCGGCGGTCAGCAGGGGGCCGGTGCGCAGCCTGTCCACCAACAGCCGGGTCAGGGGCGCTCCGAGCAGGAAGCCGACACCGAGCCCGGACATCACGAAACCGACCGGCCCCATGCCGCCGAAGGTGGTCATCCCGAACGGGACCAGCAACGCGCTGAGCGAGGCGTTCGCCGCCAGGAACACGCTGCTGACGACCAGGAGCGACGAGACCGTCCGTTCCCGTTTCAGGAACGCCAGCCCTTCCGCCAACTCCGCGCCCACCCCGCGCGCTGTGGTCGTGGCGGCGCGGTGGGACGTCAAGGCGATCAGGCCGACCGAGACCAGGTAGCTGGTGATGTCGATCAGCACCAACCCGCGGAACCCGACCACGCTCATCAACGCGACGCCCAGAGGCGCGCCCACGAGCCGTGCCACGCCGTCCGTGACGGAGTTCAGCGCGTTGGCGCCGCTCAACGCCGTGCCGGTGCCGACGACGACCGGGGTGTGCGCCTGGACGGCGGGCCGGAACACCACCGTTCCGGTGCTCTCGACCACCAGCGCGACGTAGACCAACCAGAGGTCGCCGGGGTCGCGGGCGAGGAGGAGCAGGCCTATGGCGGCGGCGCGCAGCACGTCGGCCGCCATCATCACCCGCCGCCGGTCCCACCGGTCGACCACCACCCCGGCGACCGGCCCGAGCAGCACCGGCGGCAGGAACTCCGCCGCCAACGCCAACCCGGCCGCCAGGTAGGAGCCGGTGAGGTGGAAGACGTGCGCGGGCACGGCCACGACGAGCAGCCAGGTGCCGAACACGCTGATCGTCCGCGCCGCCCACAGCAGCCTGAAGTCCGCGATCCGCAACGCCGGCAACACCCGACCCACCCCCATGGCTATTCTCAGAGAATAGCCATGGGGAGAGGTGTTCTGGCAAGATAGAAGCCGTGGGACACGAACTGGGCCTGCGGCTACGAGCCCTGCGCGCCGCGAGCGGACGCACGGTCGCCGCCGTCGCGGCTGACGCGGGCCTCTCGGTGCCGTACGTGGCGAACCTGGAGAACGGCCGGGGCAACCCGACGACCGACGCGCTGACCCGGCTGGCGGAGGCACTGGGCGCCCGCCTGACCATCGGTTTCGCCGACACCGGTCAGGAGCCCTCCGACCGGCCCGCCGAACTGCCCGCCGCGCTGGTCCGCCTGGGCCGCAGCACCCGCTTCCGCCGCGACGTCCGGGTGCTGGCCGAGGCGACGGGCCAGGACTCCACCGACCTGACCGGCCGACTGCTGGACGCGCTGGCCCGCCTGGCCGACCTCACCGGCCGCGACCTCACCGAGCCCGACTGGTTCCGGCTGCTCGACGCACTGCTGCTGGTCGGCCTGCACCCGAACCCGGGCAAGTAGCAACCCCTTCCGCCACAACGCGAAAAGGGCCGGTGCGCGAACTCGTCGCGCACCGGCCCTGGCGTGAACGTCAGGCCGAAGCGATCGCGCGGGCGAAGCGGACCACGCGCTCGGCCTGCACGCGGGCCGCGGCACGCACGGTGTCGTCCACCGCCACGGTGCCACCGCCGTCGTGGTGCGAGGTGCCGTACGGGTTGCCGTCGGCGAACTTGTCCGGGTGCGTGTAGCCGGGCGCCACCACGATGCCGCCGAAGTGGTGGAACGTGTTGGCCAGCGCCAGCAGCGTCGACTCGTGGCCGCCGTGCAGCGTGGCGGTCGAGGTGAACCCGCTGTAGACCTTGTCCGCCAGCAGGCCCTGCTGCCACGCGCCGCCGAGCGTGTCGAGGAACTGCTTCAGCTGCGACGACACGTTGCCGAACCGGGTCGGCGTGCCCATGATCACGGCGTCGGCCCAGACCAGGTCGTCGGCGACGGCCACCGGCACGTCGGCGGTCGAAGCGGCGTGCGCGGCCCAGCCGGGGTTGGCGTCGATCGCGGACTGCGGCGCGAGTTCGGCGACCTTGCGCAACCGGACCTCGGCGCCCGCCTTCTCCGCCGTGTCGGCGATCTCCTGGGCGATGGCGGCGATGTTGCCGGTGGACGAGTAGTAGACGATCGCGACTTTGACGGGACTGTCCACGGTGGACTCCTCCTGCTGCTTGATCACGATCCACACGTTATAGTCATCCCCTGTGATAGTCAAATGAGGTGACTATCACCTCGGGTGACCGAAGGAGCGGCGATGCGTCGAGGCGAGCGCAAGCAGATCGACCCCGACCTGGGCGTCCTCACCAGCCGGCTGCTGTTCGCCGTGCAGGAGGAGCTGTTCGACACCCTCGCCCGCCAGGGGTTCCCGGACCTGCGCCCGCAGCACGGCGCGGTGCTCGCCTACCTGGACCTCGAAGGCACCCGCGCCACGGACCTGGCCCGCCGCTCCGGCCAGCACAAACAAGTCGTCGGCAAGGTGCTCGACGAGCTGGAGGCGCTCGGCTACGTCACCCGGCGCCCCGACCCGTGCGACCGGCGCGCGAAGCTCATCGTGCCCACCGAACGCGGGCTCGACCAGATGAACCACGCAGACGCGATCATCGCCGCCATCGAACAGCGCCACGCCGAACGCGTCGGCTGCGACGCGTTCGGCGCGTTCAAGCGGCTGTTCGGGCGGATCACCGAGGACCAGCGGACCTGGCGGGGTGGACTGCCGCCGGCGTGAGCGTCAGCCCGCGTACACCTGCCACTCGGCGAGCTGCGCGGCCGGCCACCCCGAGTTGCCGGTGACCGTCAAGCGCAGGTAGCGGTGGCTGCCCGACACCGGGAGGGTCACCTGGCTGTCCGACGCCGGGTCGAACCGGTACCCGGCCGACGCCACGACCTGGCCGTACGAGGTGCCGTCCGTGCTGCCGGACACGCTCAACGTCTGCGTGCGCGCCTCCCACGCGGCGGGCGGCGGGAGCTTCAGCACCAGCCGACCGATGCTCTCGGAGCGTCCCAAGTCGACGGTCAGGGACTGCGGGAACTGGTTGTTCGCGCTCTCCCAGTACGTGTTCGCGTCACCGTCGACCGCGCCGGACGCCGGGAAGCCGCCGTTCGCGCTCGTGGCCGTGACCGCCTTGCCCCGGGCCAGGTTGCCGCCGGGCGGAACCGTGGTCGTGGTCGTTGTAGTCGTGGTGGTGGTGGTGGTGCTGGTCGGCGGGTTGGTCGGGTCGCCGTAGACCGGGTCCGGCCACGGGCCGCAGTACGGCGGACCGTTCCAGCCGGAGCTCCGGGCGCCCTTGGTGATCTGGAAGCCGTTCCCCCAGGCAGCTGTAGATCCCGGCGCGACCGAGGCCGGTGGCCGTGACGTTGGTGAACGACGCCGCGCCCGGCGACTGGAGCTGGATGCCGAACGTGCCCGCGCCGTTGATCCGCACGCCGTTGCAGTGCACGTTCGTGATCGTGCCGCTGATGAACTGGATCGCGCCGGCCTCAACCGGGACCGAGCCTCCGAGCTGGGCCGAGCCTCAATAAGCACCGCTCAGCTTGCGGTGGTCCCACGACACGACCGAGGTGGGCGCGAACCGCAGCCCGACCCGTTTCACCGCTTGCGCCGCGACCAGTGCGTCGAGCTCCGGCCCGCTGTGCCCGGAGTACCGCGCCGCCACCGCCGCGCCGATCCGAGTCACCTCCGACTGCTCCTCCACCAGCCGCACGTCGCACTCCATGGTCACGCCGCGCAGCTCGTCGTAGGTCTCCCCCGCCTCGATCTGCACCGTGGCCTCCGGCTTGCGCCGCAGGTTCGCCACCTTCTGCGACGCCCGGTACGTCCAGCCGACCAGCTCGCCGTCCTCCACGACGAACCACAGCGGCACGAGGTGCGGCCTGCCGTTCGGGCCGATCGTGGCCACCGTGACCACGCGCTGCGCCTCCAGGAACGCGCGCACCTCGTCCGTCGTCATGGTGATCAGGTCCCGGCGCGACATGGCGTCAGGATAGGCGGCTGTCCTCCCGCGACGCCGCCGAGCCGGCACCGGGACCGGCGGCCATGTCGCCGAGGACCTGCTTCTCCAGCAACTCCAGGAACACGTCCACCAACTCCGGGTCGAACCGGGCGCCACGCCCGGACCGCAGCTCGCGCACCGCCTGTTCGTGCGTCAACGCACGCCGGTGCGGCCGGTCGGCGCGCATCGCCGCCCACGAGTCGCACACCGACAGGATCCGCGCCTCGACCCGGATGGAGTCCCTGGCCAGGCCCGCCGGGTAGCCTGCTCCGTCCCACCGCTCGTGGTGCTGGCGGATCACCTCGGCCACGTCGCCGTGGTCGGGCAGCACGCCCACCATGCGCGCGCCGCTGTCCGGGTGCTCGTACAAGAGGTGCCACTGCTGGTCGGTCAGCGGGCCGGACTCGGTGAGCAGGTCGTCCGGCAGCACGATCATGCCGACGTCCAGCAGCCGTCCCGCGCGGTGCGCGGTGCGGATCTCGCCCGGGTCGCGCTTCAGGTGCTCGGCGATGGTCCGCGCCCACTCCGCGATGGCCAGGCTGCGCCCGGGGCTCGCGACGCGCAGGTCGACCAGGTCCGCGACCTGGTTCAGGTAGTCCACCGCGACGTCCTCCCGGTGTTCGGTGAGCGCTGTGCCACCGGCGACCGCGCGATCCCGCCCGAGGTCCTTGGCCAGGTACAGCGCGCGGTCCGCCGCCGACACCAACGCGGACGCCGTGCCGTGGTCCGGCGCGAACGCGGCGGTGCCGGCCGAGAGCGTAACCGTCACCGAACGCCGACCGCTCACGGCGATCGGGTGGTGCGAAACGCCGTGCCGCAGCCGTTCCGCCAACCGGTGCAGGTTCTCCGCGTCCACACCGGTCGCGATCAGCGCGAACTCCTCCCCGCCGTACCGGGCCAGCACGCGATCGGCGCCGGCGACCGCACGCAGCCTCGTGGCCACCTCGATCAGCACCCGGTCCCCCGCCGGGTGACCGAACCGGTCGTTGATCGACTTGAACCGGTCGACGTCCAGGATCACCACGCCCAGCGGGCAGCCGGTGCGCCTGGCCCGTGCCACCTCGTCCGCCAGTTGCGCCTCGAAGTAGCGGCGGCTGCGCAGCCGGGTGAGGCTGTCGGTGATGGCGAGGCTGCGCTGGTCCACCGCCAGGCCCGCGAGCCGGGTCGCGGTCAACGCGAACAGCACCGCGCAGCCCGCCGCGATCACCGGCACGTCCCGCCGCACGCCCTGGGAGTGCTGCACCAGCAGCACCACCGGTCCGATCAGCGCGCCGGCGGACAGGATCGCCAGGCGTGGCCAGCTCAGCCGCAGCGCGGGCACGTCGACGGCCTGGGACATCCGCCCCATCGACGGGTGCAGCGCGCACGCGCCGAGCGCCAGGTTCCCGGCCAACCAGATCGCGTCCAGGAAGTTGCCCGCCCCGTAGGTGTGGGAGAGGCGTTGCAGCACGTACACGGTGTCGGCGGTGAGGATCGCCGTGAGCCACAGGGCCAGCAGGACGAACGACCCGTCACGCCGACCGCCGTCGAACAGCAGCCGCAGCGACACCAGCAGCAGCACCAGGTCCATCAGCGGGTAGGCCAGCGAGGCCATCTCGACCAGCAGCGGCGTGCCCAGGCGGGTCTGCGGGCCGATCACGAACACCCACGACAGCAGGCCCGCGACCACGGTCAGCGAGACGGCGTCGAGCAGGCCGGGCAGGTCGCGGTTCGAGCGGCGCTGCCGGATCAGCATGACCAGGCCGACCACGACGAGCGGGTAGTGGCCGATGTAGAACGCGTCCGCGATGGACGGGTAGCTCGTCTCGTTCAGCACGTAGTGCGAGACGTAGAACGTGGTGTCGGCCAGGACGTAGACGACCTGGCTCAGCCCCAGCACGATCCACGGCGAGCGCGATTCGGGTCGGTTCCGCCGCACGCCCCACCACACGGCGATGACCGCCGACAGGCTCACCGCGCAGTAGACGATGACCCGCAGCGGGACCGTGCCCACGAAGATCGGTAGAGCATAGTAGACGCCGATCGCCAACAGGCCGAATACCAGGTAACCGATCCACACCCGGTGCGACTTTTCGATCGGGATTCCGCGGCTTTCGACCGAGGTGACTCCGGCGACGCGCAATCCCGGCTCCTTCTACTGCGACAACGCTGGCGTTCGACAAGGCGGGAGTCATGAGACCGGAAAGGGGGGTCTCCGTCAATCCCTGTTGCCGAGTCTTCACCAGCGAGAAGTTCGTGTGCGTGCATATGCATGGGTAGGGACGTCGATAGAGTGCCATTGATCATGCCGCAGGCGACGGCGATGTGCGACGCGGGGACGAGGGAGAGCGATGACGAAGGACGCGAAAGCGCTGCTGGAACGGGTGCGCGAGGAGCTGAGGGGCGAGGGAGGGACGAACCGGCTGGTACCGTTGATCGCCAGTGGTGAGGCGCCACTGGCGACGTTGAAGGCGTTGGCGGCCGAGGAGCACCGCATCGTCCAGAGCGATTGGCGAGCCTTCCTCACTTTGGCCGCGCAGTCCACCGAACCCGCGCAACGCGAGTTCTTCGCAGCGGTCGCGGGAGGTGAAGGTCTGGCGTTGGCGAAGCTGGCCGATTTCGCCGCCGCGTGCGGTCTGAGCCCGGATGACGTGGCCGCCTACCGGCCGTTGCCGGGATGCCAGGCGTACCCGTCGTACGTGGCCAGGCTGACGTTGGACGGCAATCCGCACGACGCCCTGCTCGCGATTCTGGCGAACTTCGCGGAATGGGGCGGCTATTGTGCGACGATCGCGGCGGCACTGCGCGAGCACTATGGTTTCGACGACGCGGGCTGCGCGTTCTTCGACTTCTTCGCCGTGCCCGCGCCCGAGTTGGACGCCCTGGGCCTGCGCGCGCTGGACCAGGTCCTGGCGACCGGGTGGAAGCCGGAGGGCGCCATGCCCGCCGCCCGCCTCCTGCACTCGTACGAGTTGATGTTCTGGAACACGCTCGCCGACCTGGGGTGATCTTCAGCCGCCGTGCTCGTCCCGCGCCTCCGTCGCGCCGTGCGGGACGAGCACGGCGGCGACGAAGCAGGCGATCCCGCCGTCCGCCGTGCGGCCGACCCACCTCGGGTACATCCCGTCGCCCCACCCGCTGCCGAACGCGACGAGCGTGGCGCCGGACTCCGGTTCGCGGACCTCGACCGACCCGCCGGCCGGTATCCCGGTCACCTGAGTCTCGTACAGCTGCTCGACGGTCCTCGCCATCGCGCCGAGCACCCGGGTTCTACCCTGCCGTCAGCGCCAACTCCCAGGACGCCACCGGCTTGGCGGAGACGACGAGCTTGGCCGCCGCCACCGGGAGGTGGGTGGGGTCGTCCAGGAACCGGATCACCGCCGGCTCGACGCGGTAGTCACCGGGCGGGACGGTGGCGGTGGAGGGCTCGTGCTCGGAGCTCAGCCACCCCGCGCAGGGATCCTGAGGGTTCAACCCGGGGTACGCGAACCTCGGACTCACGTGTTGCGAACGTAGGAGTCATGCGGTGGTGGCGCGCGGTTCCCAGTTCTCGGGGAGGTCGGGGCGGCCGAAGAGGTAGCCCTGGGCGTAGGCGCAGCCTGCGTTGCGCAGCCAGTCGGCCTGGGCGCGGGTCTCGATGCCCTCGGCGACGGTGTCGGCGCCCAGGACCTCGGCCAGGTCGATGATGCAACGGACGACGCCCGCGGTGCGGCCGGTGTCGGACAGGGCGCCGGTGAACGACTTGTCGATCTTCACCACGTCGAACGGGTACCGCTGGAGGTAGCTCAGCGACGAGTAGCCGGTGCCGAAGTCGTCCAACGCGACCCGCACCCCCGTCTCGCGCACCTCCATCAGCCCGCGCATCGCCGCCCCGTCGGCCCACACCGACTCGGTCACCTCGATGGTCAACCGCTCCGGCGGCAGGCCGGTGGTCTTCAGCACCCGGTCCAGCGACGGCAGGAACGGGGGCGCGGACAGCTGCCGGGTGGACACGTTCACCGTCACCCCCAACGTCCGCCCCTGCTCGCGCCACCGCATCGCCTGCTCGCACGCGCCTGCCATCACCTTGTTCCCCAGCGGCACGATGAGCCCGGTCTCCTCGGCCAACCCGATGAACTCACCGGGACCGAGCAGCCCGTGCCCCGGCCGCTGCCACCGCACCAGCGTCTCCGCGCCGGCCACGGACGACGTCGCCAGGTCCACGATCGGCTGGTAGTGCAACACCAGCTGCCCCTCGGACACGGCGGTGCGCAGGTCGGCCTTGTCCCGCTGCCGGGCCAGCACCCGCTCCCCCATCTCCGGCCGGAACAGCCTGATCCGCCCGCCGCCCTCCCGCTTCGCCACGTACATCGCGGTGTCCGCGTCACGCAGCAGCTCCGTCGTGCCGGCCCCCGCTGACGACACCGCGATACCGACGCTGGCCCGCATCACCGTCTCGTGCCCCAGCCCCGTCAACGGCCGCGCCAGCTCGGACAGGATGCGGGTGGCCAGCCGTGCCGAGTCGCGCACGTCGTGCCCGGGGGCGAGCACCGCGAACTCGTCACCACCCAGCCGGGCGGCGGTGGCGACGCGGCCGATGGCCCGGCTGATCCGCTCGGCCGCCGACACCAGGTACCAGTCCCCGGCCTCGTGGCCCTCGGCGTCGTTGACCTCCTTGAACCCGTCCAGGTCCAGCACCAGCAGCCCGACCGCCTCACCATCGCGCAGCGCCTCGTCCACCAGGTGCAGGAAGTGCGTGCGACCGGCGAGCCCGGTCAACTCGTCCCGCTCCGCGCGCAGCCGCAGCGCGTCCTCCCACTCCCGGCGCTTGCTCACGTCCAGCGCGGTGACCACGGTGTGCTGTTCGGAGACGTGCTCGACCGGCACCGCGTGCACCGCCAGCACACCGGTCGAGCCGTCGGCACGGGTGACGCCGACCTCCACCGGGTCCTCGGCGGCACGGCAGCCGTCGCCGCAGCACGAGATGTCCGGGCCGTGCGGGCACGGCACCCGCCCCGGCGTGGCCGCGTCCCACTCCAGCAGCTGACGCGCCCGCTCGTTGTGGAGCTGCGGCGCTCCCGACGCGTCGAGCAGCACGAGCCCGACCGGGCTGGCCAGCACCACCGCCTCGACTGTGCGGTGCGCGTCCTCCAGGAGCCGCGCCGAGCGCACCGTCTCGTGCAGCGCCATGGTCCCGACCGCCAGACCCAGCAGCGGCATCACGACGGACACGACGAGCGGCCCGGTCACCGCGGCGGGCGTGACCACGACCCACACCGCGAACCCGGACAGGTACCCGAGCAGCGCGGGCACCGCCTTGAGCAGGAAGCGCTCGGTGTGGCCGCGCAGCGCGCGCCGCATGGTCACGGCGAACAGGAAGCCGATGACCGGCTGGGGGTTGGGCAGCACGAACACCGCGCCGTGGGCGACCAGGCCTTCCACCAACGCCACCACCCAGCCGTCCCGGTCCGGGCGCAGCCACCACGACGCCAGCACGGCGAGCACCAGCAGGACCAGCACCAGGCGGGCGTGCCCATCGCCCACGAAGAACAGCTGCAGGGTGAACGCGACGCCGGCGAGCCAGGCGTACGCCTGCGTCAACCACCCGATCCGCCGCAGGCCGACTTGCCCGGTCGACGGCAGTGGCTCGTCCACCACGCTGAGGGTTGGACGAGCCACGCCCTGTTACCCCCAAGTCAAGCGGCGATCGACTGAACATCCCACACGGAAGATCGAACTATCCATACCGGTGTTCACGGTCGGCAACCGCCATTCGGGTGAGTCCACTGTGGACCCGCCCGGGCGAGGTCAGGGAGTCGGTCAGGGGCAGGACGAGCCGCGGACTAGGACGCCGGCGAGGCGCCTTCCGGCGGGTCGGTGTCGGGCGACGGGTCCGGGGCGGTCTTGGCCAGGTCGGCCGCGGCGACCTTGGCCTCGTCGATCTTCCGCTGCGAGTCGGCCAGCCGCTCCTCCTGCTCGGAGACGTCCACCTCGGGCACACGGGTCAAGCGTTCGTCGTCGGCCATGCGATGAGGGTTTCCGCGCACCTCAGCGGCAAACTTGGACACCGGCCCGGCGGCGGGTTACCGTCGATAAGAGCCCGCCGGTCCGTAAAGTCGAGGAGAACCGATGTCGAGCACGACGACCGCGCCACCCCGCCCGCCCACGCGGCGGCGGGTCGTCTTCACGGCGGTGCTGTTGACCGTGACCGCGCTGCTGTTCTGGGTGCCGTGGACGGTGCTGCTCGCGCCGGGCGCGCAGTGGCCGTGGCCGGTGCAGGCGGTCGGCACGGCGTTCTTCGTGGTGACGTCGGTGGCGTTCCCGCTCCTCCTGGTCCGCGCGCACGGCCGCGAGCACTCCGACCGGGCCGCCCGCACCGCGCACCTGATGCTGGGCGTGGCCTGGGTGTTCTTCGCCTGGTCGCTGATCGCCCACGTGCTGCGCCTCGTGCTGGCGGCCGTGGACGTGGCGGACCCGTTCCGGTCCCGGCTCGTCGCCGTGTCGCTGCTCGTCGTCGGCCTGGCCCTGGTCGCTCACGGCAGCTACGAGGCACGCCGGGTGCCCCGGATCAAGCGGGCCGACGTGGTGCTCCCCCGCCTCGACAAGGCGTTCGACGGCCTCACCGTCGCCGTCCTGGCCGACACGCACTACGGCGCGATCGACCGGACCAAGTGGTCCGAGGGCACGGTCGCGGCGGTCAACGAACTCGACGCGGACGTCGTCGTCCACGTCGGCGACATCGCGGACGGCACGGTGGCGCAACGCCGGGGTCAGGCCGCCGCGCTGGGCGACGTGCGGGCGCGGCACCGGTTCTACGTCTCCGGCAACCACGAGTACGGCAGCAACGCCCAGGACTGGCTCGACCACATGGCCGACCTGGGCTGGACGAGCCTGCACAACCAGCACCGGGTGCTGGAACGCGGTGATGCGCGGCTGGTGATCGCGGGCGTGGACGACATCACCGCCGCGCATTCCGGCGAAGCCGGCCACGGCGCGGACCTCGACGCCGCGCTGGCCGGCACCCGTGACGACGATCCCGTGGTGCTGCTGGCGCACCAGCCGAGCGAGGTCCCGAAGGCGGTGGCCGCCGGTGTCGACCTCCAGCTGTCCGGCCACACGCACGGCGGCCAGATCTGGCCGTTCCACCTGCTGGTGCGACTCCAGCAGCCGGTGGTGGCGGGGCTGAGCCGGCACGGCGAGCGCACCAGGCTGTACACGAGTCGGGGCGCGGGGTTCTGGGGGCCGCCGCTGCGGGTCTTCGCGCCCAGCGAGATCTCGTACCTCACCCTGCGCGCCGAAACCCCGCGCGCCGACGACCCGAGGGCCGAGGCCTAGTAGGGCCGTCAGTACGAGCGGCGGTCCCGGGCGGCCGGCGGCGGGTCGTAGTCGTAGTCCTCGTCGGGCACCTCGAACGGCAGCGGCCGGTTCGTCCAGGAGTCGATCAAGATCACGACGGCCGCGCAGACGATGACGACGAGGCCGACCCAGCCCAGGCCACCCCAGACCATGATGCCCGCGATCAGCACCAGCGGCAGGACCATGAACAGGCAAAACGGGTCAACTCGCCCGAATTGCCTTCGTCCTCCGGAACTCGCCATCTACGCCCTCCCAGTCAAGCGCCTCCCTGGGTGAACTTACGCGACGGGCTCCGTCGACCGATCAACCGGGCGTCACCGACCGCGCTGCTCGCGGCCGGGGTACTGCCCGTGGGTGCGGTCGTAGACGGTGCCGAGCACCGCCAGCAGGATCATGCCCGCGCCCAGGCCGAGGTGCAGGAGGTTGTCGGCCGGGTTGAACGGGGCGAAGTTCGCCGCGCCGCCGTCGTGGTCCAGCGAGTGCACCACCGACCCGTAGACCCAGAGCAGCAGGTAGAGGAACCCGCCGGCGGCCAGGAACAGGCGGGACGCGCCCCACGTCCAGGCCGCCAGGACCCCGGCCACGCCGAACAGCACGTGCAGCGCGTTGTGCAGCACGGACACCTGGAAGATGCCGAACAGCATCGCGCCGGAGTCCGGGCCGGCGAAGTAGAGCCGGTAGAGGTCGTGGGTCACCCCCGGCACGAAGCCCAGGACGCCGAGCACCAGGAACACCACCCCGACGACCAGGGCGAGGGACTGGACGGGACGACGGCGGGGGCCGACGCGTTCCTTCGAGGTCGTCATGGCTGCCACCTCCGATCGGACCGGCTGTGCTTGGCGTACCCGGAGCCGTCGCGGTGAAACTGGGATCGCGTACTGCCGCACGCGCGGAGTTATACTTCTCGCTGTGCCGAATCTGCGGATCAGCGAGGCCGCTGCCCTGCTCGGGGTCAGCGACGACACCGTGCGCCGGTGGATCGAGCAGGGCCGCTTGACCGAGGTGCAGCTCGACAGCGGGCGCAAGGGCGTGGACGGCCGGGAGCTGGCCGAGTTCGCCCAACGCCTGGCCGAGGCGCCCGAGCCGGGGGTGACGGTGGCCGCGTCGGCGCGCAACCGGATGCGCGGGATCGTCACCCGGGTCCTCAAGGACGGGGTGATGGCGCAGGTCGAGCTGCAGGCCGGGCCGTTCCGGGTGGTGTCGCTGATGAGCCGTGAGTCGGCCGACGAGCTGGGCCTGGAGGTCGGCAGCGTGGCGGTCGCCTCGATCAAGTCGACCCACGTCGTGGTCGAGATCCCGGAGGCCTGATGCGTGCGCTCGCACTGGTGGCGGCGCCGGCCGTGGTGGCCGCGGCCTTGACCGGGTGTGGCGCGACGGGACCCGACGAGGCCGGTGGCGCGGTGACCGGGCGGGTCACCGTGTTCGCGGCGTCGTCGTTGACCGGGACGTTCACCCGGCTCGCCGAGGACTTCGAGGCCGCGCACCCCGGCGTGGACGTCGTGCTCAACTTCGGCGGCAGCTCCGGGTTGGCGCAGCAGATCGGCCAGGGCGCGCCGGCGGACGTGTTCGCCTCCGCCGCGCCCGCGAACATGGCGCAGGTCGTCGACGCGGGCGGGACGGCCGCCGAACCCGCCACGTTCGCCCGCAACCGGCTGGAGATCGCGGTGCCCCGGGGCAACCCTGCGGGCGTCTCCGGGCTGGCCGACTTCGGCGACGCCGACGCCAAGATCGCGTTGTGCGCCGAGCAGGTGCCGTGCGGGGCGGCGGCGATGCGGGCGTTCGAGGCCGCCGGGGTCACCGCCCGGCCGGACACGCTGGAGCAGGACGTGCGGGCCGTGCTGACCAAGGTGCGGCTCGGCGAGGTGGACGCCGCGCTCGTGTACCGGACCGACGTGCGGTCGGCGGCCGACGAGGTCGAGGGCATCGCGTTCCCCGAAGCCGACCGGACGGTCAACGACTACCTGATCGCGCCGCTGGCCGAGGCGTCCGGCGGCGCGCGGGCGTTCATCGGGCACGTGCTGTCCGAGCGGGGCCGGGCGGTGCTCACCGAGGCCGGGTTCGACGCGCCGTGACGTCGACCCGCCGCCGCGCCCGGGGCCGACTGCCGGTGGTCCTGGTGCTGCCGGCCGTGGTCGGGCTCGCGTTCCTGCTCGTCCCGCTGGTCGGGCTGCTGGTGCGCGCGCCGTGGGGCACGCTGCCGGAGCAGCTGTTCAGCGAGTCGGTCGGTGCGGCGCTGCGGCTGTCGCTGGTGTGCGCGAGCCTGGCCACGGTGGTGTGCCTGGTGCTCGGCGTGCCGCTGGCGTGGCTGCTCGCGCGTGGTGACGTGCCGGGGCGCGGTGTGCTGCGGGCCTTGGTGACGGTGCCGCTCGTGCTGCCACCGGTGGTCGGCGGCGTGGCGCTGCTGTTCGTGCTGGGCCGGCGCGGGCTGGTCGGGCAGCACCTCGACGCGTGGTTCGGCATCTCGCTGCCGTTCACCACGGCCGGGGTGGTGCTGGCGGAGGCGTTCGTGGCCATGCCGTTCCTGGTCATCTCGGTGGAGGGCGCGATGCGGGCGGCCGATCCCCGGTACGAGGAGGCCGCGGCGACCCTGGGCGCGTCGCGCTGGCTGGTGTTCCGGCGGGTGACCCTGCCGTCGATCATGCCGGGCGTCGTGGCGGGGACGGTGCTGTGCTGGGCGCGCGCGTTGGGCGAGTTCGGCGCCACCATCACGTTCGCGGGCAACTTCCCCGGTGAGACGACCACCATGCCGCTGGCCGTGTACCTGGCCCTGGAAACCGATCCGGAGTCGGCGATCGTGCTCAGCGTCGTGCTGCTGCTGGTGTCCGTCGGTGTGCTGGCCGCCCTGCGCGACCGGTGGATCAGTGGGCCGTCATGACGTTGCACGCCCACTTGGAGGTCACGCGGGGCGGGTTCCGGCTCGACGCGGAGCTGGCCGTCGAACCGGGCGAGGTCGTCGCGCTGCTCGGCCCGAACGGCGCGGGCAAGACCACCGCGCTGCGCGCGCTCGCCGGGCTGCTTCCGCTGACCGGCGGGCACATCCGGCTGGGCGCGGAGACCTGGGACGCGCCGCCGGACGCGTTCCGGCCCCCCGAACGCCGTCCGATCGGCGTGGTGTTCCAGGACTACCTGCTGTTCGCGCACATGTCCGCGTTGGAGAACGTCGCTTTCGGCCTGCGCGCGCGAGGTGTCGGGCGTGCGGCGGCACGGGAGGAGGCGACCCGCCGGCTCGACCGGGTCGGGTTGTCGGCGCACGCCGGGGCCAGGCCGCGCACGTTGTCCGGTGGGCAGGCCCAGCGCGTCGCCCTGGCCCGCGCCTTGGCCACCGGCCCGGAACTCCTGCTGCTGGACGAGCCCCTGGCCGCGCTCGACGCCGCCACCCGGCTGCACGTGCGCGCCGAACTCGGCCGCCACCTGCGCGACTACCCGGGCCACACGCTCCTCGTCACGCACGACCCGTTGGACGCGATGGTGCTGGCCGACCGGCTGGTGGTGTTGGAGCACGGCCGGATCGTGCAGCAGGGCACGCCGACCGAGGTCGCCCGCCGGCCGCGCACCGACTACGTCGCCGATCTCGTCGGCCTCAACCTCTACCGCGGCACGGCGCAGGGCACGACCGTCTCGCTGGACGCCGGCGGCACGCTCACCGTGGCGGTGCCGGCGACCGGACCGGTGCACGTCGTGTTCCCGCCCACGGCGGTCAGCCTCCACCCCGACCACCCGACCGGCAGCCCGCGCAACGCGTGGCGGGTCACCGTGGCGGGGATCGAGCAGCACGCCCACACCACCCGCGTGCGGCTGGACGGCGTGCCGCCCGTGCTGGCCGACATCACCACCGCCACCGTCGCGGACCTCCGACTCCAGCCCGGTGACGCGCTGTGGGCGGCGGTCAAGGCCACCGAGGCGCACGCGTACCCGTCCTGACTGTTTCTCCTTCGCCGAGCCGATCTGCCCGGCAGGGTGCGCAAGCCGGCGCCGGACGGCGAGGACGCGGTGTTCGACCACGTCGGCGGCCTCGCGCGCCGGAATTGTCGGATGCGGTTGATACGTTCCCCCCGGGAGCCGGAACGGGTCCGAATTGAGGAGAACACCAGTGGCAGAGGTGGCATTGCGGCCGATCGAGGATTCGGACCTCGACGCGCTGTTCGACCAGATGCGCGACCCCGAGTCGGTTCGGATGGCTGCCTTCACCGCCGAGGATCCCGACGATCGCAAAGCGTTCGACAGCCACATGTCGAAGGTGAGAGCCTCTTGCGACAACACGCTGCGCGGGGTGATCCGCGATGGACGCCTCGTCGGCAGCATCGGCAGCTTCATCATGGACGGTGACACCGAGATCACCTACTGGATCGACCGCTCGGCGTGGGGTCAGGGAGTCGCCGGTCAAGCGCTGGCCCTGTTCCTCGACACGGTTGACGTGCGGCCTTTGTACGCGCGCGCCGCCAGCGACAACATCGGATCGCTCAGGGTCTTGCACAAAGCGGGTTTCACGATCGTCGGCACCGAGATCTCCTACGCGCCCGCCCGGGACGCCGAGATCGAGGAAACCGTCCTGCGTCTCGATTAGTCGCGGGTCGCCGAGTCGGGAGGCCCCGGAATAAGACCCGCCGGGGTCTGGAACAATTGTTTCTCGACGAAGGAGGCTGTGTCAGGTGAGTGCCCACCACCAGGAGGTGCCGTCGCTGCTGGAACGGATCGCCACGACGATGTCGGAGGCGATCGGCCGGGTCCGTGAGGACCTGGCGGGCGCGGACCCGGTGGTGCGACGATCCGATCGCGCCGATTTCCAGTGCAACGCGCCGCTGGCGTTGGCCAAGCGCATCGGTGTCAAGCCGCTCGACCTGGCCGCGGAGATCGTGACCGCGCTCGACCGGGACGCGGTGATCACCTCGGTGGAGCCGTCCGGGCCGGGCTTCCTCAACGTCACCCTGCTGGGTGACGCGGTCTGGGAGCAGGTCGCCGCCCGTTTGGCGGACGCACGCCTGGGCGTGGGTGCGCCGGAGGTGGGTCGCCGGGTGGTGGTCGACTACTCCGCGCCCAACATCGCCAAGGAGATGCACGTCGGCCACCTGCGCACGACGATCATCGGCGACAGCCTGGCGCGCGTGGTGGGATTCCTCGGCGCCGACGTGCTGCGGCAGAACCACCTGGGCGACTTCGGAACCCAGTTCGGGATGCTGATCCAGTACCTCGACGAGCACCCGGACGCGGCGTGGCACCAGGACGAGCTGGCCGACGGCACCTCGGCGGTGTCGGCGCTGGACGGTTTGTACCGGTCGGCGCGCGCCAGGTTCGACGCGGACCCGGACTTCGCCGACCGGTCCCGGTCACGGGTCGTCGCCCTCCAGGCCGGCGACCCGGGCACGGTCGCGGTCTGGCAGGACATCGTCGCCGAGTCCGAGCGGTCGTTCCGCGCGATCTACGACCGGTTGAACGTGCTGCTCACAGCCGAGGACTCGGTCGGGGAATCGTTCTACAACCCGATGTTGGGCGACACGGTCGCGGAGTTGGTCGACGCCGGCCTGGCGGTGGAGAGCGACGGGGCGCTCGTCTTCTACTCGGACGAGGTGTCCGGGCCCGACGGCAAGCCGGTCACGCTGATGGTCCGCAAGCGCGACGGCGGGTACGGCTACGACACCACCGACCTGGCCACCATCCGCTACCGCCTGCGCGACCTCAAGGCCAACCGGCTGATCTACGTCACCGACTCGCGGCAGGCGCTGCACTTCCGGCTGGTCTTCGAGGCGGCCCGCCGTGCCGGCTGGCTCACCGACAGCGTCACCGCCGAGCACGCCGCCTACGGCACGATCCTCGGTCCGGACGGGACACCGTTCAAGACCCGGGCGGGTGGCACGGTCCGCCTGATGGACCTGCTCGACGACGCGGTGTCGCGGGCGCGGGCGGTCGTCGCGGAGAAGAACCCCGGCCTCGACCCGGCCGAGCTCGATCGGATCGCCGAGTCGGCGGGGATCGCCGCGGTGAAGTACGCCGACCTGTCGACCTCTCGGGTGAAGGACTACTCCTTCGACGTCGACCGCATGGTGTCCCTCATGGGCAACACCGGGGTCTACCTCCAGTACGCCCACGCCCGGATCAGTTCGATCCTGCGCCACGCCGGCGAGCCGGACACGACGGTCGACAGCACGGTCCCGCTGCAGCCCGCCGAACGAGCGCTCGGCTTGGCGCTCGACGGCTACGGCGCGGTCGTCACCGAGGTCGGCACCACCCTCGAACCGCACCGGCTCTGCGGCTACCTCTACGACCTGGCCCGCGTCTTCACCACCTTCTACGAAGCCTGCCCCGTCCTCAAGGCCGACGAGCCGGTGCGCGGCAACCGACTGGCCTTGTGCCGGCTGACCGCCCGGACCCTCGGCCACGGACTCGGACTGCTGGGGATCGCCGCGCCGGAACGGATGTAGTCCGTCCCTGCTTCCCGCACCCTGATCGCTGCCGCGAGTCCCGGGCCGCGGCGAGCCAGTCGACGGTCGGCCAGGGACATCGGCCCCGGGGCCGTGTCCCTGGCGAGGGCTGCCGCCGGTTCAGGGCGAGCCGCTCAAGCGCGGCCATCGCCCGGCACCCCACGGGCCGTGGACGTCCCTACCCCTGGGAGCCCTGGTCGACCCGACTCGGCTCACCGGCGGCGACGCCACGCCTGCGGCGCACCTTCCGCACCACGCGGTCCACGTACCAGTGCAGTACGCCGGGGAACAGGCCGAACGTCGTCACCGCCAGCCGGTTCGCAGCGCCGATGACCGTCCTGGACTTGCGGCGCTCGATGCCCCGCACGATCTCGACCGCCACCTGATCGGGTGGGAGCACCGCCATGGCGTTGGCGAACTCCTTGTACTCGGCGGGCAGGCGTGGTTGCTCGTACGCGTAGTGCGGCGTGTCCACGTCCGGCGGGCAGACGTACCCCACATGCACGCCGTGCGTGGTCAGCTCGTCCCGCAGCGACTCGAGCAGCCCGCGGACCGCGAACTTCGCCGGGCTGAACGCCGTGTAGCCGAACGTCCCGTACATCCCGACGAGCGACGAGATGCCCACGATCGAACCGCGTCCTCGTTCGACCATCTGCGGGACGACGGCCCGGATCGGCCACAGCGTGCCGAAGTAGTTGGTGTCCATGACCCGGCGGAACACCTCCGGGGACAGCTCACCGAAATAGCCGGGATGGGTGATCCCCGCCGAGGTGACGAGGACGTCGCACGGCCCCTGCCGCTCGACCAGGTCCGCGAACACGCGGTTCACGCCCTCTTCGTCCGTGACGTCGACCGACGCCGTCGCGACACCGCCGCCGAACGCTTCCAGCTCGCGTGCGGCCCGGTCCAGCCGCTCCACGTCCCGTGCCACCAGCGACACGCTCGCACCCCGGCTCGCCAGCAGCCGGGCGATCGCAAGACCGATACCGCTGGAGCCGCCGGTGATGATCGCATGGGTGCCGGGGCCGAGACCGCCCGCCCGGCGTCGCGATCGGTTCCGCTCCGCCTGCGGTCCCGTGACGACCTCGGACACCGGCGCCTCGCCGGCTCCCGCCACCCGGGCGCCTTCGACGGGCTCGTCAGAGTTCCGACCGGACATCTCTGTCATCGTGCGCGGCTCATTCCTTTGCGAAGGACTCGTTGCCCACCAGTGGGAAGCACACCCGCGGTCAGGTGTACTGCGGCCAGTTCTTGCCGATCGACCGAATCAGCGTCGGGTACACGATGCCGTACCGCAGCGGCTTGATACCGGCCATGTAAAGCTTCCCGAACGTTCCGTTCGGCTTCACGAGCGCGGTCATCTGGCCGTGGTAGCCGCCCTTGCCGTCCTCGACCCACCCGACGTGCATCAGCGAGTGCACGGTCCGGTTGGCGATCTCCGACACCCATTCCGTGTCCGTCAGGTAGACGGACCGGAACGGCACACCGGAGAAGTCGGGGCCCCTGTCCCCGTTCTTCAGGTCCTCGGGCAGCCGTTCGCGCAGGCTCACGACGCGGTTCTTGACCCCGTTCTCCTCGCTGTCCCAGCCGAAGACCTTGCCGAGCCGCCACCGGACCTCGAACAGGAAGTTCGTGGCCTTGCCCGAGATCTCATCGGTGTCGGGGGCGGTGAACCCCCGCGCGAAGCGGCCCAGGTCGTCGGCACCGCCCGGCGTCGGCAGCGCCCAGACGTCCTCCACCTTGAAATCACTCGCGATGTCGTGGATGCGCCACGGTCGCTCGGTGAACTCGGAGTTGGGTATTCTCATCAGGTTCTCCCCTTGCCGCGTGGTGATTCTCCACGGCAACAATACGGGACGGCATTGGACAGTCCGTGTTCGGCTGCTCACAGATTGCCCAACGGCCGGGGCCCGCGCGGAGTTGGCAGGTTCTGCGGCTACTTCGACGATCCCGTGCGCGGCAACCGACCGGCTTTGTGCCGGCCGGCCGCGCGGCCTCTCGGCCACGGACTCGAACTGCTGGGGAACACGCGCCGCGACGGATGCAACCACGCGACTTCGCAGCGCGCTAGACGACCAGGTACTGCTGTCCGGGCATGAAGTCGCCGAGCGGAAGCGCCTCGGCCCCCGACGCCAGCGCCACTTCGGTGAACGGGTCTCCGGCGTGCATGGCGAGCAGCAGCGAGTCGGCGCCGAACCAGCGTCGGTCCACCACGTCCTGTCTGGCGGCGGGCATGCTCTCGTTGAGCGCCCAGTTCGAGATGAACAGGTCCGCGTCCACCTCCGTCGTGCCGACCAAACCGATCGGCACGAGGTTGACGCGTCCGGGGGTCGGTCGAACGGGCGCGTCGTCGTGCAGCACGACCCGCTCCTCCCCGAGCACCGCCGACAAGTAGAGCCACTGCACCGCGCTGAAGATCGGGGTGTCGAAGATGACGCAGGTCGGCTCGCCGCCGTGCAGGGCCACGATCAGGCGCATCAGCGCGCCGAACCCGCCGCCCCACTCCACGATCGTGTCGGCGTCGTCGATCTTCCGTCCGGTCGCTTCCTGGTAGCGCAGCAGGTGGAACAGCTGGTGCACGCTGTTCGCCGACGTCCGGATGCCGCTGCCGGGCACAGGCACCGTCCGGGGGCCGCCGACCGGCGGTTCGGCGAGCAGTCGCTCGTCGGCGATCCGCGACCTCACGTATGGCAGTTCGTGCGGCAGCACCCGATCGTTGACGAACATCTGGAACGCGATCGACGGGTGGCACAGGAAGTCCCGCGGCGGCACGGGCAGCAAGTCGCGTTCCAGCTCGGTGTTGCGTTGCGCCCAGTCCGGACGCACGTACCGGGCGTCCACCCGGGGCCGGACCGCGGCCACCCGTTCGGCGAAGCGCTGCGCCAGTTCGTCGAACGCGGTGTCGTCGCGCGGTACGTGGTCGTCGCGCGGCACGTGCTGCCGGTCATCCCGCAGGCTCATGTCCGGTCGCTACCCCGCACGCTCCAGGTGAAACTTCGCGCCGCGCCGATCAGCCCGCAGACCGGACTGCCGCCGTGCCGGGTCAGGGCCCGTTCTTCGCGCGACGTGACATGGCTGTGATCATCGCTCTGGTCAGCGGGACGTCGAGCGTGCCCGCTCCGAGGCCGATCTCGACCAGGCGGTCGAAGGCGCGCCGGTCGTCGTGGGCGGCGGCGGTGGCGATGTCGACCAGCCACGGCCACCGGGCGAACCCGGCGAGCACGTCGGTGTGCCGCAAGTGCCGGCCGAGCCGTTGTCGCAGGGACCGGCGGTAGGAGCGGGCGGGGTCAGGTGTCACGGCGGCGGCGCCGGCCAGGGCGCCGGAAAGAACCGCGTAGTAGATGCCTTCACCGGTCAGCGGGTTGATGAGCGATGCGGCGTCGCCCGCCAGGAGCACCCGGCCGTGCGCGACGCCGGGCCGACCGGGGGACAACGGCAGGCGGTGCCCGCGCAGTGACACGGGTGGGAGGTCGGGAAGCAGGTCGTGCAGCCGTGCGGTCAGCTCCGCGCGGGTCGGTGGAGGCGTGCGGACGAGTTCGCCGTAGCCGACGTTCGCGGTGCCGTCACCGACGGGGAACACCCACGCGTAGGCGGGCCAGTGCGCGGCGGTCATGACGAGTCGCTGCTCGGCGGCCGGCCACGGATCGGCGCTGGTGTAGCCGCGCAGCGCGATCGCGGTGGTGCCCGCTCGCGCGCTCCTCGCGCCGCACTGCCGCCGCACGACCGACTCCGCGCCGTCCGCGCCGATGACGGTCCGGGCCCGGACGGCGCCGTCGACGAGCACCGTCCCGCCCTGCTGGACGAGCGTGCGGACGCGATGTCGCCGGAGGACCGCGCCCGCGTCCTGCGCGGCGCGCACGAGTCGCGCGTCGAGGAACTCCCGGGGGATCACGGAGGCCGGCCGCACGAAGCCGCGCCTGGCCTGCGTGCCGTTCGGTGACACGAGGCGCAGCGCGGTGACCGGCTGGGTGCCCGCCGAGAGTTCGGCGACCCCCACACCGAGGCCGGCGAGCACGTCCATGGCGTGCGGCGCGACACCGTCACCGCAGACCTTGTCCCGGGGGAAGTCGGCGGCGTCCAGCACGAGCACGCGTGCGGACGGGTCGGCGCGCAGTGCGGCGATCGCCGCCGCCGACCCCGCCGGTCCGGCGCCGACGACCACGAGGTCCCAGTCGGCCCCACCGGGGATCACTCCGCCCATCAGCGCGCGAGCTGGTCGACGACGGCGGCGAACAACCGCGGCGCCCGGACGGTGGCCGGCACGATCCGCCGCGCGAGTGCGGGGTGTCCGCGCGCCCACAGCAGGGTCTCGGTCAACCAGCGAGATCGTCGTGACGTCCGCTTCCAGGCGCGGTCGTAGTCGGAGGGCCGGTCCGCACGCAGGCAGCGGACGAGTTCCGCCGCGGTGGTCAGGGACAACGCGAGTCCTTCTCCGGTGAGGGCGTCCACGTAGCCGGCCGCGTCCCCGACGAGCAGGACGCGTCCCGCGACTCGGCTCGACGTCCGCTGCCGCAGCGGGCCGGCACCCCGGACCGACGAGACCGGCTCCGCCCCGGAGAGCCGTGCCGCGAGGTCGGGGAAGGCGGCCAGTTGTTCGCCGAACCCGCCGCGGACCGACGACAGGATCGCGACGCCGACCGTGTCGGGCCCGACCGGTGTCACGTAAGCCTCGGACCACGGCGCCCACGTCACCTCGACCGCGTTGGTGGACGGGGCGAGGGCGTAGTGGCGGCGTTGTCCCCAGCGGGGAGTGCCCGTGGACCTCGTGGCGTCGTCCTCGGTGAGGCCGGCCAGGCCGCGGACCGCCGAGTGCAGCCCGTCCGCCGCGACCAGGTAGCGCGCCCTCAGGCCGCCGGCCCGCACGTGGTCGTCGTGCTGCGTGAGGTCCGTGACCGCGATCGGCAGGACGGGCACGCCGTGCCGGTCCACCTCGGTGCGCAAGGCGTCGTGGAGCACCGTTCGCCGCACTCCCCTGCCGATGCCGGCGCGGAACGCGGCGTGCGCGGCCATCGAGCCCTGGCGGTAGGTGATGCCGGCGATCGGGTGCCCCGGCGGGTCGATCCCGAGCGCGGCCAGGGCACGCACGGCGCCCGGCATCAGCCCTTCCCCGCACGCCTTGTCGATCAACCCGGTCCGCTTCTCGCACACCACCACGTCCATGCCCGCTCGCGCGCATCCCAGCGCGACGGCGAGCCCTGCCGGACCGCCGCCGACGACGACCACGTCGTGCAGGTGTTCAGGCATGCGCCGACCTCAGCGCCTCGTTCTCCGCCCGGATCCGCACCGTCAGGAGCCCGGCGTTCAGCACGGTGAACACGACAGCCGTCAACCATGCGCCGTGCACCAGCGGCAGGGCGAAGCCCTCGATGACGACAGCCACGTAGTTGGGGTGCGAGAACAGGCGGTAGGGACCGTTGGTGACGCGGGGAAGCCCCGGAACGACCACGATGCGGGTGTTCCACTGACGGCCCAGAACGCGGATGCACCACCACCGCAACGCCTGCGACGCGACCACCAGCGCGAGCATCGGCCAGCCCAGGGCAGCCGTGAACGGTCTGTCCGCGCCCCACACCTCCAGCAGGCAGCCGACCAGGAGCCCGGTGTGCAGCACCACCATGAAGGGGTAGTGCCCGAACCCGGTCTCACGCCCTCCCCTGGCCAGGCTCCACGCCAGGTTGCGCTTCGCGACGACCAGCTCGGCCAGCCGCTCCGCCGCGACAAGTCCCACCAGGACCGCGTACCACACCTGGCTCACCATCGCAGCAGCACCAACTCGGCGCAGAAACCCGGCCCCATGGCCATCACCACACCCCAGTCGCCGGGGGACGCGGGCCGTTCGGCGAGCGTGTCGGCGAACACGTGCAGCACCGAAGACGACGACAAGTTGCCGATCCGGTGCAGGGAACGCCATGTCATCGCCAGGTCGTCCTCGTCCAGACCCAGCACCGACTGGATCGTCTCGATCACCCTCGGTCCACCGGGGTGGCAGATCCAGCGCGCGACGTCGCCGATCTCCAGCCCGTGCCGGGACAGCAGCAGCTCGACGTCCCCCGCGAGGTGCGTGCGCACCAGTTCCGGGACTTCCGCGCCCAGCACCACTTTCAGGCCCGTGCTGCCGATGTCCCAGCCCATCGCGCGTTCGGAGTTCTCGTACAGGTGGCTGACCGAGTCCACGACCCGCGGCCCCTTCGCCGCCGCGGGGTGCCGGTCGCCCACCGCGACCACCGCGGCGGCCCCGTCGCCGAACAGCCCGGACGCGATCATGTTGGCGGCGCTGGGATCCGCGCGCTGGAGGGTGAGCGAGCACAGCTCGACCGACACCAGCACCGCCACCGACCTCGGCCGGCCGAGTAAGAAGTCGTGCAGCCGCGCGATGCCCGCCGCCCCGGCCACGCAGCCCAGTCCGACCACCGGCAGCCGTTTGACGTCCGGGCGCATCCCGATCCGCGACGCGATGCGTGCGTCCAGGGACGGCACGGCGATGCCGGTCACCGTCGTGGACACCACGAGATCGACGTCGGAGGGCGCGAGGCCCGCGTCCCCGAGGGCGGCGAGGACGGCCTCGCAACCGAGGTCCACCGCCACGGACAGGAACGCGTCGTTCGCCGCCGTGAAACCGTCGAGGCCCTCGTAGCGCTCGATGGGCAACGCCAGGTGCCGGGTGGCGACCCGCGAACTGGTGTGGAACCTCTTCGCCACAGCGCGCGCCGCCTGGTCCGGCAGGCACAGCCGACCGAACATCTCGGTCAGCTCCGCCTGCGGATACCTGTGCGGTGGAAGCACACCGCGGACCGCCCGAATCGTCGTCATCGGATCCACGGTACGGCTTGTGCCTACACTCGTGCAGGTGACCGGCTTGCCAGCCGCACCGGACGGTGCGCCGCCGCGGGGGTGGACCGCGCGGCGGTGGCTCGGGCTGCTCCGGGGTCTCGCCGGGGCGTGCCACCCCCTTCCGGGGCTGGTGGTGACCGCCGTGGCCGTGGTGCTGGCCGCCGGCGTCGGCCTCGGTGCGGGGCGGGTGGTGCTGCTCGGCGCGGCGGTGTTCACCGGCCAGCTCTCGATCGGCTGGTCCAACGACTGGATCGACGCCGCGCGCGACCGTGCCGTCGGGCGAACGGACAAGCCCGTCGCGGCCGGTGCCGTCCCGCAAGCGGTGATCGCCGTCGCCGCGTCGACCGCGCTGGTGACGACGATCGTGCTGTCGGCGCTGCTCGGGTCGGCCCCGGCGGCGGCTCTGCTGATCGGCGTCGCGGCGGGGTGGGCGTACAACCTCGCGCTGAAGTCCACGATCTGGTCCGGCGCGACGTACCTGGTCGCCTTCGGCGCTCTGCCCGTCGCACCGTACGTCGCGCTGCCCGGACAGCCGTGGCCGCCGTGGTGGGTACCGGTCGTCGGCGCGCTGCTCGGGTTCGGCGCCCACTTCGCGAACGTGCTGCCCGACCTGCGGGCGGACGCGGAGACCGGTGTGCGCGGGCTCCCCCACCGGCTCGGTCCCCGGACCGGTGTCATCGTCATGGCCCTGGCGCTGGCCGCCGCGTCGGTCGTGCTCGGCGTCGCCCCCTCGGCCACGTCGACGGCGTTCGCGCTGACCGCGTCGGTGGCCGGGATCTCGCTGGCCGCCGCGACCGCCGTGGCCGCGGTCCGTGCGCCGCGGAGTCCCGTCGCGTTCCGGCTGACGATCGTGATCGCGGTCCTGGACGTCGTGCTGCTGATCACGAACGCCATGTGAGCCGTGGTTCCCTCCCGGTTCCGAGGCCTCACTCCGCTCGCGACTTCGCGTAGAACTCGCGGCCGGGGGCCGCGCTCAAGCCGAAGGCGACGATGTTGACCGCGACGGCCAGCGTGCCCGCCGCGAACAGGCGCGGGTCGTCCACTCCTTCGTGGAGGCTGTGCGCCAGGTAGAACAGGGCGCTGACGCCGACCGGACCGAACCAGCCCGTGAACACCGCTTCGCGCCACCCCAGCCCCAGTGGCCGGGCCAGCGCGAGGATGAACGGCAGTCGGCGGACCAGCAGGAGCGCGACGACGAAGAGGATGGCGGCAGGACCGAAGTCGACCCAGTCCCGCCAGGGCAGCACCGCGCCCAGCACGAGGAACAGCGGGATCACCGCGTAGCGGTTCACCGCTTCGTCGATGGCGTCCTGCGGGCCGCGTTCGTGCTGGTCCACCAGGCGGTTGTAGGCGAGCCCGGCGACGAACACCGCGAGCACGCCGTCGGTGTGGGCCAACCGCGCGACGCCGAGGACCCCGACCGCCAGCAGCAACGTGTACACCAGCTCCGGGCCTCGCTCCAGGCTGCGCTGCCGGGTGGAGGCCCGCATCGCCCAACCGGCCGACAGGCCGAGCAGCAGCCCGATGAGCACGCCTCCGACCACCTCCCAGCCCAGTCGTGCCGCCGCGTCGGCGAACCCGGTGGCGGGCAGCACGGACACCAGCGCCAGTCCGACCAGGGGCAGCGCCAGACCGTCGTTCGCGCCGCTCTCGGTGGTCAGCAGTCGGCGGACGCGGGCCGGCAGGTCCCGTTCGGCCGGCTCACCGGTGACGACCGACGCGGCCAGGACGGGGTCCGTCGGCGACAAGCAGGTCCCGAGGAGCAGGGCGAGCGCGAGCGGCAGTCCCAGCAGTAGCGCGGCGGCACCGGCAGCGGCTGCCGCCAACGGCATGATCACGAGGAGGAGCAGCACCACGGGACGGATCAGGGAGGTCAGCTCGGTCACCGGGAACCGCAGCGCCGCCGCCATCACCGAGCCCGCCAGCAACAGGCGGGCGCCCTCCAGCAGCAGCGGGTCGCGCAGCTCCGGCCCGATCTCCAGCAGACCCAGCAGCTGCGGCCCCAGGACGACTCCCAGCAGCAGGGCGACCAGCGGCTCGCTCAGCGGCATCCGGCGGATGGAGCGGCTGATCAGCGCGAGCAAGACGCCGGCGAAACCAGTCGCGGCGCCGACCAGGTACAAACGGTCCACGTCGGCCGCACCGCCCTCCCGGAGTTCGGACGAAGCCGGACCACCGGCCCCGTGTTCCCGGACCTGATGAGATCACGATCGGCGTGCCGACGCAGCGCACGCGACCGCCCGTCGTCCGGCGGGACACGTCGCGCCGCCACACGTGGCGGGTCGGCCTCAGTCGGCCGGCGCGAAGATGCCCAGCGGATCGCTGAACGGGAACGGCTCCGGCCGTCGCCACCTCACGACCATCACCGCCCCGGTCGCCACGCCCGCGATCGCGACCCCCACCACAGCCGCCACGCCGGCCACGACCAGCCACCCGGGGAACACCTCGCTCGCGACCGGGACGAGCAGGAACGCGGTGACCGCGCCGAGCAGCATCCCCACGACCTGCGTAACCGCGCCGACGCCGCGCCGGAAGGGCTGGAGGCCGACCTTGCGGGGCTGGCTGTGCTCACCCACCAGCCGTTCCCACCAGCGGTCGCGGTGCACGGGCACGATCTCCGCGCCGGCGCGGTCGACCCAGTCGAGCAACCGGGCCTCGGCGCCGTACCCGAGCAGTTCGAGGACGTGCCGCACCCGGTCGAGGCCGCGGCCCTGCGCGCGGGCGAACGCGTCCCCGACCGCGTCGACGCCCAGCACGGAGGCCAGCGCGCGGGCCACGTCGTCCGGCACGGTCGCGCCGACCGCGGTCTCCAGCACCCGGCCGCCGACGCGCACGAGCAGCCACGCCGCGCCGTCGTGCCAGGCGAAACCGATCGCGGGACGGTCGCCGGTGGTGGCCACCTTCATCCCGTCGCGCAGGCCGCGCAGGTGCTCCGGCGCCGGTCCGAGCAGGAACGTGCCGGACGTCGTGGGCACCAGCCGACGCGGGCGCGCCGCCCGGTCCAGCAGCAGGTCCCGCACCACTTCGGGCCGCTCCAGCACCCACACCACGATCCGCACGGCCGCTCCTGTTCCGCAAGTCGGGCGGAAGGGTAACCGCCCGACGAGCGGCTGTCAGGCCGCGTCACGCAGCGCGAACGGCACGGTGCTAACAGGTGTCGGCGGGCGGGATCGCCGCCGGGGTGAACTCCAGCCGGACCTGGTCGGAGCGGGGCAGCACGATCGCCGTGCCGTCCGACTGCGTCCACGCCCCCGGCACCAGGACGTACTGGTCCCCGGACTGGAGCAGGAGCTTGAGGCCGTCGTACCGGTACCGGTAGGCGGACTCGGGGCGTCGGCACTCGACCTCCGCGACGCCGTTCGCGGCGAAGTTGAGGCTTTTCGCGCTGAACAGCAGCACGTGCGGCATCGAGGGAATGGCGGCCTCCGTTTCGGCCGCCCGCCGGACGCCGACCGAGCTGGAGTAGTCGCTGACCGCCCAGAACAGGCCGATGCTCACCAGGACGAACGTGATCACCCACTCCGCGACGGTGGTGCCGGTCGCCCGATCCGGCGCACCCTCCATCACCCGGCGCCAGGAGAAGATCAGCAGGAGGATTCCGGCGGAGAAGCTCATTCCCGGCAGACCGGCGTAATCCTGGAACGGCCGCGGGTCGAGTGCGATCACCACGGCGATGCCGACCAGGACGATTCCGGTCACGGCGGCGATGGGCGTGCACACCCGCAGGATCGCGAGCCACGTGCTCTCGGCCAGCCGGGCGCGCAGGTAGGCGATCACGCACATCACGATGAGCGCCGACGCCGATATCACCGCGAGCGGGATGTAGATCCCGTCGGCACCGCGGACCAGGATGATGTCGGTGCTCTCACCGAGCAGCGTGTAGTGCACGCCGAAATGCGCGAAGAACACCTGGGTGTAGAGGAACCCGAAGTGGAACACCAGGGCGGTCAGCAGGGTCGCGTTGGCGAGCACCGAGCCGACGACTTTCAGCGCGCGTGCCGGTCCCGACTCCCCGGCGTCGTCCGGCGGCCCCTCGCCGTTGGCGTGCTGCACCCGCTGCGCGATCCGCCGCACCTTCACGCCCGGCACGGGTACCGGCGGACGGCCGCGGCGGTCGAGCAGGCCGGCCACGGTCAACCGCCATCGGGGCTCGTCGCGGGCACGGTGGTCCGCTCAGGGGCCTGCGCGGTGTCCTGCGTCGTCGTGGTCGTCCGCTCGGTGGTGGTGGTCGTCGTCGTGACCTTGGACCCGGCCTCGTTCTCCGAGCACTGGTTCTTCACCTCGATGGTGATCACCATGCCGCGATAGGGCGGCTCGGGCCAGTCCGTCTCCCCGACCGAGCAGTCCTCGCCGACGAAGTCGGGTTCGTCGAGGTAGATCACGGAGAACGTGACGTCGCAGAGGTCCGCTCCGCATTCGGCTCGGAGCACGTCGCGGAAATGCTCGCGCCGTTCGGCGAGCGTCGCGTTCCGCTGGGTCGGGTTGAACTTGATCGGACTGCCCAGCGCCCCCGGTTTCTTGCCCTTGGTGGCCGTTCCGGTCGTCCCGCCTCTCGTGGGATCGCCCGTGGCCGTGCCTTCATCATCGGTGCCTTCATCATCGGTGCCTTCATCATCGGTGCCTTCATCATCGGTGCCGTCACCGTCGGTGCCGTCACCACCAGTGGGCTCGGCGCCCGGCTGGTCCGTCCCGTTCTCCGCCGAGGACTGCGAATTGTCCTGGGCGATCTCGTCGCCGGGTGCCGGACGGCTCCCGCACCCGGCCGTGACGACCGCGAGAATGACCAACGAACCGATTACCCCGTGCCACCGCATCGTTCTCACCTCCGAGGGGAACAACAACCCCTACGGGAGGAAAGAGACACCGGCACCCAAGCGGGATACACGACGGTCACAATCACCGCTGGAGCACCAGCGCCTGCCAAGGTCCGAGTTCCACCCGGCCGGTCGAGATTCGGAGGTCGTCCGTGTTCGCCAGGACCACGTCGGATGCGGACCACCCGGGCTCCAGCTCGGCAGCCTGGGTGGTGCCGCTGAGGTTGGCCACCACGAGCAGCCGGGTGTCGTTCAGCGTGCGTTCGTAGGCGTAGACGTGCGGGTGGTCGGGCAGGAGCATGCGAAAGTCGCCCAGGGCCACGACGGGCAGCTCGTGCCGCAGCTCGATCAGCCGCCGGTAGTGGTTGAAGACCGACTCCGGGTCGTCGTACTGGGCCTCGGCGTTGAGCCACGTGTGGTTGGGGTTGACCGCGAGCCACGGCTCACCGGTGGTGAACCCTGCGTGGGGCGTCGAGTCCCACTGCACGGGTGTGCGGGCGTTGTCGCGGCCCATCGCGCGCAGGCCCCGCAACACCGACTCCGGGTCGCCGCCAGCCGCCAGCGAGTGCCGGTAGTGGTTGAGCGACTCGACGTCGCGCAGCTCGCCCACGCCGCCGAACGGCGCGTTGGTCATCCCCAGCTCTTCACCCTGGTAGACGTACGGCGTGCCGCGGTGCAGGTGCAGCACGGTGGCCAACGCGGTCGCCGACTCGCGCCGGAACTCGCCGTCGTCGCCGAACCGCGACACCACCCGGGGCTGGTCGTGGTTGTTCCAGTACAGGCTGTTCCAGCCCGTGTCGCCCAGCGCCGTCTGCCACCGGCCCAGCGACGCCTTCAGGTCGCGCAGGTCCAGCGGCTTCGGGTCGAACTTGCCGCCGGGGCCGTGGTCGAGCGACACGTGCTCGAACTGGAACACCATGTCCAGCTCGCGCCGCGCCGGATCGGTGAACAGCTTCGCCTGCTCCAGCGTGACGCCGGGCATCTCGCCCACCGTCAGCAGGTCACCCGACCGACCCTCGAACACCTCGCGGTGCATCTCCTGGATGAACTCGTGGATGCGAGGACCGTTGCCGTAGTGCGGGAAGCCGTCACCGAGGCCGCCGGCGCCCGTCGTCGCGCCGTCCGGCAGCGCCGGGTCCTTCGAGATCAGGTTGATGACGTCCATCCTGAACCCGTTCACGCCCCGGTCCAGCCACCACCGCATCATCGCGTAGACCGCCTGCCGGACCTCCGGGTTCTCCCAGTTCAGGTCCGGCTGCTTGCGGTCGAACAGGTGCAGGTAGTACTCCCCCGTCGTCTCGTCCAACGTCCACGACGGGCCGAGGAAGAACGACGCCCAGTTCGTCGGCTCCGCACCGGGCTGCCCGGCCTCGAAGCCCTCCCGGGCCGGACGCCACCAGTACCAGTCCCGCTTCGGGTTGTCCTTCGACGACCGCGACTCGACGAACCACGGGTGCTCGTCGGAGGTGTGGTTGACCACCAGGTCCATCACCAGCTTCATGCCCCGTGCGTGCACCTCGGCCAGCAGCCGGTCGAAGTCCTCCAGCGTGCCGAACACCGGGTCGATCGCCTGGTAGTCCGAGATGTCGTACCCGTTGTCGGCGTGCGGCGAGGCGTACACCGGCGACAGCCACACCACGTCCACACCGAGCCGTTCCAGGTGGTCCAGCCGTGACGTCAGCCCGGCCAGGTCGCCCACGCCGTCACCGTTCGAGTCGGCGAAGCTGCGCGGGTACACCTGGTACACCACGGCCGAGGTCCACCACGCGGGGGTGGTTTCGGTCGTGCCGGTCTGGTCGAGTGTCATCGGCGTCCTCTCCGGGGTCGGGTCACAAGTCACCCCCAGTCCACCATTCCACGCACGGGCGTGCACGGAAGTCGACTGTCGGCGGAGGTCAGCGCAGCCGGTCGCCGGGCAGCGCCGCGCCCGGACCCGCCTCGGCCGGCAGGGGGTTGGCCAGGATCGGCAGGTCGGACCGCCGGTTGATCTTGAGCTTCCGGTACGTCCGGGTCAGGTGCTGTTCCACGGTGCTCACGGTGATGTAGAGCCGGCGGCTGATCTCGCGGTTGGTGTGGCCGAGCGCGGCCAGACCCGCGACCCGGCGTTCCGCGGCGCTCAGCGGTGTCAGCGACACGCCGTTCTCCGTGCTGTCGCCGAAGTCGAGGCCCCCGGTGGCGGTGCGGTGGTGTTGCAGGTGCTCGTGCAGGAGCTTCGCCTTGCAGGTCTTGGCCAACCGCAGCGCGCGGCGGGCGGCGATCCGGGCCTGGTCGAACTCCGCCGACGTCTCGTGCGCGGCGCTGAGGTCGGCGAACGCCAGCGCCAGCTCGTACCAGTCGCCGAGGCCGCCGAGCAGGTCGACCGATTCCCGCAGCAGCGGCAGTCGCCGTCCCGGTGCGCTGGCCGAGGCCAGGACGCGCAGCGACACACCGCGCACGCGGGCGCCGTCCGCTCCCGGCAGGGCCAGCTGCTCTTCGACCAGCTCACGGGCCCGGTCCTGCTCGCCCATCCGCACGTGGACCTGGGCGGCCTCGTGCCGCCACGGCAGCAGCACCGGCAGGTCCAGTCGCCACTCGGCGGCCAGTTCGCCCACGGCGAGGAAGTCGGCCAGCGCCGCGCGGAGCCGGTCGGTCGCCAGGTAGTGCTGTCCACGGGCGAGCAGGTACCGGGGCCAGTGCCTGGTCTGCTGCACGGCCTGCGGCACGCCTTGGCGCAGCTGGAGGTCGGCCTCCTGGTGCTTGCCCAGCCGGGTCGACGCCCGCACCAGCGTGGCCAGCGGCGAGCCGATGCCGACGCCCCAACTCGGTGCGGGCAGCGCGCCCAACGCGGCACGCGCCAGGCGTTCGGCGGACACCAGGTCGCCCCGGCGCAGCGCGACGTCGGCGGCGACGTCCGAGAGGGCGGCCCGCCAGGTGATCGCGCGGTGGGTGCGCGCCTCTTCGAGGAACTCGTCGCACCAGTAGCCGGCTCGGTCGCCGCGGTCGCCGTGGTTGAGCGTCTGCACCGCGCAGATCAGCTCTTCCAGCGGCGTCTCGCCGATGCGGGCGGTCCGCAACACGCGTTCCGCGCTCGCCACGGCGGCGTCCGTCACGCCGAACGCGGCCACTGACGCCAGGGTGCCGAGCTGCCGGTCTTCGAGGCCTGCGGCGATGTCGCCCAGCAGTTGCGGCTGGACGTCGACCAGCCAGTGCCGGGTGACGTGCCGTTCGGTGCTGTGCCGTTCGGTGCTGTGCCGTTCGGCGGTGCGGTGGTCGGCTTCGTCCAGTTCGGCGAGCACCGCCGCCGCCTCGGTCGACCGGCCGAACCACACCAGCGCCCGCACCAGGCCCCACGCCTCGCGTTCGGCGAGCAGTCCGCGGTGGAAGGCGGCGGCGAGCCGGGTCAGGTGCTGGGCGGCGGCGGCCGGGTCGACCAGCCACTGCGCGGCGGTGAGCGTCGCCGTGACGGCGATGGTCTCGCGCTCGTCCCGGCACGCCGTCCGGGCCAGCTCCAGGCAGTCCACCGCGCGGTGGACGTCGTTGCGCGCCAACGCTTCGGCCGCCGCGTCCCGCAGCACGGCCACCGCCCACTCCCCCGGCTCGCACTCGGCGGCGGTGATGTACTCCGCCACGGTCACGGCGGGCACGCCGTCGTCGTGGAGCAGCCGCGCGGCCTTGAGCCGCAACGCCGACAGCTCGTCCGGGTCGAGTTCGCGCAGCACGGCGGTCCGCGCCACGGGGTGCCGGAAGCGGTCGGCGTCCATCAGCCCGGCTTCGTTCATGGTCTTGAACAGGTCCCGCACGGTGCGGGAGTCCAGCTCCAGCAGGCGGGCGAGCAGTTCCGTCTTGCAGAGCTCGCCGAGCACCGCGACGCCTTCCGCGACCCGGAGCAGCAGCTCCTCGCCCCGGCGCAGGCACGTGTGCACGGCCTGCGCGAACGCGTCACCGGGGACCGGTTCGGACACGCCCAGCTCGGTGGCCGGACGTCCGGCCGCGACGAAGTCCTCGATCAGCGCGTGCACCAGCAGCGGGTTGCCGCCGCTGAGCACGTGGCACGGCTCCTCCAGGTCGGCGGCGGCCTGCGGGCCGAGGTGGAGCGCCAGCAGGTCCCGCACGCCCGCCGGTGACAGCGGCCTGAGCCGCAGGTGGCGCGCCTGCGGCTGCCGCACGACCTCGTCGCGCAACGCGGTGTGGGCGGGCCGGGCGCTCG
This sequence comes from Saccharothrix isguenensis, assembly GCF_052936305.1. Classification (NCBI taxonomy): domain Bacteria; kingdom Bacillati; phylum Actinomycetota; class Actinomycetes; order Pseudonocardiales; family Pseudonocardiaceae; genus Saccharothrix; species Saccharothrix isguenensis. The sequence continues at coordinate 3,796,632 of NZ_CP193626.1, read as the reverse complement.
TGCCGGCGGCTTCACCGAGCACCAGCATCACGGCGGCGGACCGGATCCGCCGTTGCAGGTGGAGCAGGACGCGCAGGGACGCCTGGTCGGCGAACTGCACGTCGTCCACCGCGATCACCAGCGGCCGGTCGCGGGACAGGTCCAGCAGCAGGGCGCAGATGTCGTGGACCGATCGGGCGTCCCCCTCGCCCGGTGAGCCGTCGGCCATCGCCGACGCCAGCAGGGCACGCGCTCGGGTCGCCACTTCGGCGGGCATGGCGGCGGCGTAGAACAACTGCTCCACCACGCCCAGCTCGAACTGCTGCTCACCGCGCGACCCGGTGGCCCTGAGCACCAGCGCGTCGCGGACGGACTCGGTGAAGGTGTAGATCAGCTCCGTCTTGCCGGTGGCGATACCGCCGGAGACCAGCGCCACCCGGCCACGCCCGGCCAGGCCGTCCGCCAGCATACTGACGAGTAATTCCGCGTGACTTTCTCTTTCGACCAGATCCATTTGCTGCCATCCCCCAGGCTGGCCCGCCGTTGTCGGCGACACGTCACTGGCTCGACCGCTTCCGTGGAATGAGCCGGCCGCTACAAGAGGGTACCTAAGCACTGATTCGGGGTGACCGCAGTGGGCCCTGCACGATTTGCGGTATCCGGCCCAGTCCCGTTCGGCTGCTCGAAGCAACGGCCCTCGCGCTCGACGGACCGTCCGCCGGGTGCCGGCGGACGTATCCACAGGTAACTCCGCACTTAGGGGTGTCGGTAGGGGTGACCGCCCGGCACCGGTGCCACAGCGGCGGCACGAGGCCGTAAACCAGTGTTCACAGCGCCGTAGAAGAGCGACTCCGGTGGTATTCGCCGGACCGGGAGTGGCCATCGGCACTTCCGATCGGACACCCATTGCGGAGTAGATCACCGTGATATGGTGTTCGAGCGCAGGGTGACCGGCGTGCCACTTTCGGTCACGATCGACCGGCCCGCCGGCAGTTACCGACCGGTATCCGATGAACGCTGTTCGGATAACCGAAGAATTGCGCGAATGTCCACCCGACGCCGACTTCACACGGCGGTGCCGCACCACCCGGGGGCTAATCCGCGTGCCCCACCCGGACACGCCCGCTAACCTCCTCCACCGTGGCACCGAAACTGGGACGCGATTTCGGCAAGCTCTGGCTCGCGTCGGCGGTGTCGAACGTCGGTGATGGCATGGCGTTGGCCGCCGGCCCCCTGCTGCTGGCCTCGCTCACCGACGACCCGGCCCTGGTGGCGGGCGCGGTGTTCGCCCAGCAAGTGCCGTGGTTGCTGTTCTCGCTGCTCAGCGGCGCGATGGTGGACCGGCTTGACCGCCGCAGACTGGCCGTCGCGGCGAACCTGTTCCGGGCCGGGGTCGTCGCGGCCCTCACCGTCGCCATCGTGGCGGACGAGGCCTCGGTGCCGGTGGTCTACGCGTGCCTGTTCCTGCTCGGCGTCGGCGAGACGGTCGCCGACAACGCCTCGGCCGCGCTGCTGCCGGCGGTGGTGGCGCAGGAGCACCTGCCACGGGCCAACTCGCGCCTGATGGGCACGCACATCGTGGGGAACCAGCTCGCCGCTCCACCGGTCGGCGCAGCGCTGTTCGTGGTCGCCGCCGCGCTGCCCTTCGGCCTGGACGCCGCCACGTTCGCGATCGCCGCACTGCTGATCGCGTCGCTGCGGGGCGTGCCGAAGCAGACGCCCGCCGAACGGCGTCCACTGCGCGTGGAGATCGGTGAAGGGCTGAAGTGGCTGTGGCGGCACGAGGTGCTGCGGACGCTCGCCCTCTGCCTGTGCCTGATGAACCTCACGCTCACCGGGGCGATGTCCATCCTGGTGCTCTACGCCGGTGAACGACTCGGCCTGGGCAGCCAGTGGTACGGCCTGCTCCTGAGCACCGTCGCGATCGGGGGCATCGTCGGCACGGTCCTCGCGAACCGGCTGATCGACCGGTTCGGGCCGACCACCCTGCTGCGGATCGGACTGGTGGTCGAGGCGGCCACCCACCTGGCGCTGGCGCTGGCCCGGAACGCGTGGGTCGCGGGCACCACGCTTGCCGTGTTCGGCTTGCACGCGGTGGTGTGGAGCGTGATCACCCACACCGTGCGGCAGCGCGAGGTGCCCGACGAGCTGCGCGGACGGGTCGGCAGCGCCTACTTCCTGCTCAGCATCGGCGGGTCGGCCCTGGGCGCCCTGGTGGGCGGACTGCTGGCCCGCCAGTTCCAGATCACCACGCCGTTCTGGTTCGCGCTCGTGGTGGTGACGGGCGTGGCCGTGGTCGCGTGGCGGCCGTTCGCAGCGGTCACCCGGCTGCCCCGTCAAGCCGTCACCCAGTAGTCGACGTGACCGGCGACACACTCTTATTCCACCCCGCCGTCGGTTTGAGTCATATAGACTCAAACTATGTTCACCAGGGACGAAGCACTCGAACGAGTCGAGCGGGCGGGCTCACCCGCCGACCTGTTCGGCCCGTTCGACGCGGTCCGGAAGAAGGAGGCGCAGCGGCTGTTCCGGGCCTTGGCCACCGTGCTGCACCCCGACCGGGTCGGAGCGGGCGACACCAGGGCGCACGCGGCGTCGGCGGAGCTGACCCGGCTGCACCACGAGTGGCAGCACGGGACGCCGGTCGAACTGCGCACCTCGCACGCCACCTACCGGATCACCGACCGGCACGCGGTCGGCAGCGTCGCCAACGTCTACCGGACCGACGGCCCGCACGTGGTCAAGGTGGTGCGGAACCCGGCGCTCAACCCGCTGCTGCACGCCGAGTGGGACGCGTTGCGCCGACTCGACCGGCTCACCGAAGAGCACCACCGGCTCCGGCCCTACTACCCGCGACTGGTCGACGAGTCCGGTGACGTGAGTCGCGGCGAGCGCGCGTTCACCGTGCTCGAACCGCTGGTCGACGGGTTCGTGACGCTGGCGGACGTGCGGCGGGCGTTTCCCGCGGGCTTGGACGGCCGCGACTACGCGTGGATGCACCGCAGGCTGCTGCGGGCGATCGCGGGCGCGCACCGGATCGGCCTGGTGCACGGCGCGATCACGGCGGACAACGTGCTGGTGCACCCGGAGCAGCACGGGATCGTGCTGGCCGGCTGGACGTTCGGCGTCACGGCCGGCGAACGGCTCCTGGCCACCGACAAGACCATCCCCTACCCGCCGGAAGTCCACGACGGACGACCGGTCACCACTGCCACGGACGTCCACATGGCACACACGCTGATGCTGGACCTCCTGGCGGGCGGCGAAACCAGGCAGCGCACGTTCGCGCGGTGGTGCGCGCAGGACGAGCCGGACCGCCGGCCCGATGCCGCCGACCTGCTCACCGAGTACGACGAACTGCTCGAAGAACTCTACGGCGAACGGACCTTCCGGCCGTTCGCGCTACCCACGACAGGAGCTTGACATGGGACACGGCAAGTGGGACGACAACGCCTACGCGGCCGGCCGGACCTTCCGCGCCGCCAAGGGCATCGACGACTTCGGCTACACCGCCGCGCTCCGGTCGCAGCCGAGGGACAACTGGAAGGCCGACCCGTCGCTCGACCCGAAGGGCGTGGTGGCGCGCGAGTGCCGCGACTCGCCCGACCACGCCGACTCGACCCCGATCGCGGTGCTGTTCGACGTCACCGGCTCGATGGGCCGGGTGCCGCAGATCATGCAGCGCAAGCTGGGCAAGCTGCACGGCCTGTTGCAGCGCAAGGGCTACCTCACCGACCCGCAGCTGATGTTCGGCGGCATCGGTGACGCGGACAGCGACCGCGTGCCGCTCCAGGTCGGGCAGTTCGAGTCGGACAACCGGATGGACGAGCAGCTGCGCACCATCTTCCTGGAGGGCAACGGCGGCGGGCAGAAGAGCGAGTCGTACGAGCTCGCGGCCTACTTCGTGGCCCGGCACGTCGTCACCGACGCGTGGCAGAAGCGCGGGCGCAAGGGCTACCTGTTCCTGATCGGCGACGAGCTGAACAAGCGGAAGCTGGAGGCCAAGCACATCCGCCGGCTCATCGGCGACGACGTGCGGGAGGACATCGACCCCGCGTCGGTGTACCGGGAGCTGAGCCGCAAGTGGCACGTGTACTTCGTGCTGCCCAAGCAGTCGTCGTACTACGACGACCCGCAGATCGCGGACCACTGGCGCGACCTGCTGGGCCAGAACTTCCTCAAGCTGGAGGACCCGGGCGCGGTGTGCGAGCTGATCGCCGCCACCATCGGGGTGGAGGAGCAGGTGGTCGACCTGGACCAGGCGCTGGTGGACCTGGCCGAGATCGGGTCGGTGGCGGAGAGCGCGGCGGTCGGCAAGGCCCTCGTCCACGCGGGTGGGAAGGCCCTCGTCAAGTCGGCCACTCCCCCGCTGCTCGACGGACCCGACGACGTGGCGCTGAACTGATGGCGGAGCACATCGTCGTCGTCGGCCTCGGGTTCGGCGACGAGGGCAAGGGAGCGGTGGTCGACGCGCTGTGCCAGGACGGCCCGGTGACGGCGGTGGTCCGGTTCAACGGCGGCGCGCAGGCCGCGCACAACGTGGTCGTCGGCGACCGGCACCACACGTTCAGCCAGTTCGGGTCCGGCACGCTCGCGGGCGTGCCGACCCACCTCTCCCGGCACGTGCTGGTGGAGCCGATCGCCCTGGCCGGCGAGTCCCAGGAGCTGGCGGCGCTCGGTGTCGCCGACCCGCTGCGGATGCTGTCGGTCGACGCCGACGCCCTGCTCACCACGCCGATCCACGTGGCCGCGAACCGGGCTCGGGAGGACGCCCGGGGTGACGGTCGGCACGGGTCCTGCGGCAAGGGCATCGGCGAGACCGCCTGGTACGCGTTGCTGGCGGCACGGGGCGCGGTCCCGGGTGAGACGGTGGAGAACCAGCGGGTGCTCGGTGTCCCGGGGCCGGCTCCGGTGGTCGGCGACTGCGCCCGGCCCTCGGTGCTGCGGGGGAAGCTGGACGCCCTGGCCCGCTTCTACGAGCCGCTGATCGGCCCCGGCACGTCGGTGGACGACCTGGTGGCGTTGTACCGGGACTTCGCGGGAGCGGTCCGCGTCACGACCGGTGAAGTCGACCGCCTCGCCGATCGTGGACGGCTGGTGTTCGAGGGCGCCCAGGGGGTGCTGCTCGACCAGTGGCACGGGTTCCACCCGCACACCACGTGGTCGACGGTCACCCCGGACAACGCCCGGAGCCTGCTGGGGCACCGCCGTGCCACCGTGGTCGGCGTGACGCGGACGTACCAGACCCGCCACGGCGCGGGACCGCTCCCGACCGAGGACCACGGCGTGCTGGCGCGGTTCCCGGAACGGCACAACGGCACCGGCGAGTACCAGGGCGCGTGGCGGGCGGGACACCTCGACGCCGTGCTGCTGCGGTACGCGGTGGCCGCGTGCGGCGGGGTCGACGCGCTGGCGGTGACGCACCTGGACGTCGGCGGGCTGAAGGTGGCGACCTCGTACGACGCTCCGCTGCCGTCGTCCGGGCTCACCGAATTCCTCCTCTTCGGCCGGACGCCGACGTTGGTCGACATGCCGGATCCGGTGGCGTGGCTGGAGGAGGACCTGGGGGTGCCGGTGCTCGTGACCGGCGCCGGTCCCGACCGGGCGGACTACGCGGTGCGGACACCGGCCCACCGGTGAGGTGCGGGAGGATGGGGGCATGATCGAGTCGACCCTCGTGTCGGTGGACGTGCTGGCGCTGCGCTTCGACCCGAACGCGCGCGTCGTGCTGCTCGGTGTCGCCCCCCGCGCGCTGGAACCGTTCGCGGGCGCGCTCGCCCTGCCCGGTGTGCTGCTGGGCAGGGGCGAGCGGCTGCGTGACGCGGCCCGGCGTGCGGTGACCGGCAAGCTCGGCGTGCCGGAGGAGGCGATCACCGCGTCGGGTCAGCTGGCGACGTTCGACGAGCCGTCCCGCGACCCGCGCGGGCCGACGTTGTCGATCGCGCTCTGGTCCACGATCGACGCCACCCGGCTGACCGGCGGCGGCCCGACGTGGACCCCGCTGGACGACGTGCCGCCGCTGGCGTTCGACCACGACCGCATCGTCCGCGACTGCCGTCCGATGCTGGCCGACCGGCTCTGGCGGGACACCGAGTTCACCGCCGGTCTGCTGGGTCGCGAGTTCACCACCGCCCAGGCGTTGGACGTGACCGAGTCCCTCACCGGCGACCGCCCGTACCCGGCCAACCTGGGCCGGACCATGGAACGGGTGCCCGGTTTGGAACGCACCGCGCAGCACGCCGCCGCGCTGCCGAAGGGCGGTCGACCGCCGTCTGTGTGGCGCTGGGTCTCATAACTCACCCGAACGGGTACCCCCCGGTCGTCCACCGCGAAGAAGGAGGCCGAGATGCACCCGCTCCCCTTCCCGTTCGTCCCATGGATCTGGCGCAACGTGTCGGACATGTTCGACCGGCATGACACCGACTCCCCCGAGGCCGACGAGGCGACCGACGCCCCCGACCGGCGGGAACGTCCCGACATCGGTCTCATCGGGTACGAGGTCGAGGCGCTCGACGGGGCGATCGGCGAGGTCGACCAGTCCAACGCCGAGGTGCCCGCGGACTGCCTGATGGTCGACACGGGCACGATGCTGTCCCACCACAAGGTGGTGCTGCCGGTGGGTGCCGTGGCCCGGATCGACCACCAGGCGAAGAAGGTCCACGTCGACCGGACGAAGGATCAGGTGCAGCAGGCACCGGAGTACGACCCGGACACGTTCGACGCCACCGACTACCGCGAACGCCTGGGTGCGTACTACACCGAGAGCTACCGCACCGTGCCTCCCGCGTAGGCCCCTCCCAGCACTGCGAGCCCACGTCGCCGACGTGGGCTCGCAGTGCGCGAGCGGCGGATTCGCAGTGCCGGGGTGGAGGGTTCGCAGTGCCCGAGCGGCGGACTCGCAGTGCGCGAGTCGTCCGGTCAGGGGTTGGGGATCAGGTCGGTGATGAGGGCGGCCACTGCGGTGGGGGCTTCGAGCGGCAGCATGTGGCCGGCGTTCTCGACCACCACGGACTCTCCGCCGACCGCAGCCGCCAGGGCCTTGGCGTTGGACTCGGGCACCAGGCGGTCCTCGTCGCCCACCACCGCGATCACCGGCCGTTCGCCGGCGACGGTGAGGGCGGCCTCGCGGTCGTACCGGTCCACCGCCGGCCGGAACAGAGCCACCGTCTCCGGCCAGTGCGACCACACCATCTCGGCGGTCAGGTCCACGTCCTCCCGGTGCGGCTCGTCGCCGAACAGCCACCAGCGCAACCCGGCCGTCTTCGTGGGTTCGATCTTCTCCCGCACCGCCCGCACCAGCGGCCCGAACGCGCGTTCCAGCTCGCGGACGAGCTTCCCCAACGCCTTGGGCCAGGCCAACGACGTCTCCGCGAGTCCGGTCGCGGCGGTCGACACGAACACCACGCCCGCCACGCGCTGCCGGTAGAGCCGGGGACGGCGTTCGGCCATCGCCATCACGGCCATCCCGCCCATCGCGTGACCGGCGAGGATCACCTGCCCGTCCGGCACCAGCCGTTCCACGAGCTCACCGAGGTCGTCGCCCAACTGCTCGATCGTCGCGGACTCCTTGTCCGCCGGCGACGACGTGCCGTGCCCCCGGTGGTCGTAGGCGATCACCCGCACGGACTCCGGCAACGCCGCCACCACCCGGTGCCAACTGCGGTGGTCCAGCGCGTAGCCGTGGGCGAGCACCACGGTCAACCCGGCGTCGGACGGGCCGCTGTGCGCCACGTTCAGCTCCGTGCCGTCCTCAAGCCGCAACCGCTCGGTCGCCATGGCCGCTGCCCCTTCCGTCGTCGGACGTCTTGCTTGACCAACGAGTAGCAACGGCGGACGTCACGCGACGAGGGGCACTCGACTTCAAGACCAGCCCGGCTGCCCGAGCAGCCGCAACCGGCGGTCGAGGACGGTGGCGAAGTGGTGCGGGTGGCCGACGACCAGCTCGACGGTCCGCTCGTGCGTGCGCACCACGACCACCGGCCCGCCCGGCTCGCCGCTCGCCTCGGCCACCCACACGCCGACGATCTCGGCCATCGGCAGCTCACCGCCGAACGTGTCCGGGTGGGACGGACCGGTGGACACGTGCCAGCGGAGCCATTCACCGTCGAACACGGCGTGGGCCGGCACCAGGTGGCCGGTGGCGCTGCGGACCTGCCGCGACGCGCTCCGCACACCGAGCGTCGTCCCGGCGATCGCGCAGCCCACCTCGTCCAGCAGCAGTGCCTTCGCCTTGACCACCAGCAGCACACCGCCCGCCGCCGCCACCACGGCGGGCAGGGCGAGCAGCGGCGTCGCGGTGAGGAACCCGACGCCGATCGCCTGCACCACCCCGCTGTACAGGACGACGGCGGCCCACCAGCTGGTCCGGTGCAGGTAGACCTTCCGGAACAGGAACCACAACGGCACCGCGACGCCGATCACCAGGAGCGCCCAGCCCAGCAGCACCGCGCGCGACCACGGCGCCACCAGGGCGACGACCAGGCTCACCACCGGTGGCACGAGGAAGCCCAGCAGCAACGGCCGCGCGCGGGACCAGCGGCGTTCGAACTCCACGCGCACTTCGTCGTGCACGCCGAACGGCAGCCGCAACACCCGCACCACCTCCGCCACAAGCTTCCCCCCTATCGGGCCGCGCCGCCTGCGGCGTCGGGGTGCGTCAGGCCACGGCGTCGACGGCGGCGAGGATGAGGTCGGCGACCTCGTCCGGCCGGGACACGGCGACCGCGTGCGAGGCGTCGACCTCGACGGTGGTGGCGCCGAGCCGCTGGGCGGCGGCGCGCTGCGAGTCGGGGTGGATGGCGTTGTCGGCCGTGGCGACCACGAACCACGAGGGCAGGGACTTCCAGGCCGGCTCGACGGTCAGCGCCTCACCGAGCGCGCGCGCCGCGATCGGGCGCTGGGCGGCGGCGGCGGTGGCGGTGACGTCGGCGGGCAGGTCGGCGGCGAACACGCTCGCGAACGCGTCCCGCCGGATGGTGAACTCGACCTCGGTGCCCTCGCCGTCGGGGAACGTCCGCTGCACCAGCGACGTGCCCAACTCGACCGGCGGGAAGGTCTCGACCGAGCCGAGGGCGCTCTCGCCCTGGTCGATGCCGAACGCGGCCACGTAGACGAGCGCCTTGGCGTTCGTCGTCTTGGCGCCGGCGTGCGTGATGACCGGGCCGCCGTACGAGTGCCCGACCAGGACGACCGGCCCGTCGATCTGGTCGGCGACGCTCGCCACGTAGTCGCCGTCGTGGGCCAGACCGCGCAGCGGGTTGCTCACCGCGACGGCCTCGACGCCCCGCGCCCGCAGCCTGTCGACGACCCCGGCCCAGCTGGAGCCGTCGGCGAACGCGCCGTGCACCAGGACGACGGTGGGGTTGTTGTTGCTGCTCATCGTGTTCTCCTCGGGTTCGCCTCGCTGGTCGATGTCGCTAAAGCTAGTGCGCGGTTACATCGTGCACAAGTTACTTTGAGCGTGACCAATGGCACGCGTGGCATCATGGCGAACGGAAGCAGCCGACCTGTGGGGAGTGGTAATGGTGGGTACGGACCAGGACAAGGCGGTGTCGACCGTCGACGACATGGTGTGCTTCGCCCTCTACGCCGCGTCCCGCGCGGTCACCTCCGCCTACCGGCCCCTGCTGCAGGCGCTGAACCTCACCTACCCCCAGTACCTGGTGATGCTGGTGCTCTGGCAGAGGGGGACGATCTCGGTGAAGGAGCTGGGCGACCACCTGCAACTGGACTACGGCACCCTGACGCCGCTGCTCAAGCGACTGGAGTCGGCGGGCCTGGTCACGCGTCGCCGCCGGCTGGAGGACGAGCGGTCCGTCGAGGTCGGCCTGACCGACGAGGGACGGGCGCTGCGCGAGTCGACCCGGAACATCCCGATCGCGATCGGCGACGCCATGGGCATGCCGGAGGCGGAGCTGTCCGAGCTGCGCGACTCGCTGCGCCGGCTGACGGTTAACGTCGCGGCGCACAGCGCTGGAACGCCGACCCCCGGTCCACCACCGGAGGCGTGAGGGCGAGCCGGGGAACAGGTCGGTCACACGGTCCGCGGGCGGGTGCGGGAGGTCGGCGACAGCAAGGTCCCGGGTGGACCCGGGACCAGCACCGGCCAGGAGGGCGGTCGGACCGGGATTCCGGTTGCCGCCGGCGGGCCAGTCCACTGTGGACCTCAGGTCCGGGATGCCGCTGCGCGCGTATTATGATCGCCCGATGGTCACCATCGCCGACGTCGCACGGGCGGCCGGGGTATCACCCAGCACCGTGTCGTACGTGCTGTCCGGGAAGCGCTCCATCTCGGAGGCGACCAGGCGCAAGGTGCACCTCAGCATCCGCAAGCTCGGCTACCACCCGAACGCGGGCGCGCGGGCGCTGGCGAGCAACCGCTCCAACGTGCTCGCCCTCGTCGTGCCTCTGCGCACCGACCTGAACGTCCCCGTGGTCATGCAGTTCGTCACGGCCACCGTCACCGAGGCCCGCCGCTACGACCACGACGTGCTCCTCCTGACCGCGGACGAGGGCGCCGAGGGCCTGCACCGGGTGGCGGCCTCCTCCCTCGCCGACGCGATCATCGTGATGGACGTCGAAGCGGCCGAGCCGCGGGTGCCCGTGCTGCGCTCGCTGGCCCGGCCGGCCGTGCTGATCGGTGTGCCGGACGACCCGCAGGGCCTGGCTTGCGTCGACCTGGACTTCACCGTCGCCGGGGTCGAGTGCGTCACCCACCTGGCCGATTTCGGCCACCGGGACATCGCCCTCATCGGCCCGTCCCCCGCCGTCTACCAGCGCGGCACGAGCTACGCGGGCCGGTTCCTGCGCGGGTTCGAACAGTCCGCCGCGAACCGCGGCGTGGACGCCGTCACGCTGGCCTGCGTGCCCAGCTACGACGGCCTGCGCGCAGGACTCGACGACCTGCTCGCCCGCCCTCGCCCGGTCACCGGCCTGGTGGTGCACAACGAGGCCATCCTCGGCCCGCTGCTGTCCGAACTGGCCCGGCGCGGCAGGCGGGTGCCCGACGACATCTCCGTGCTGGCGGTCTGCCCGCCGGACCTGGCCGAGGCGCAGTCCGTGCCGCTGTCCTCGGTGGACATCCCGGCCACCGAACTCGGCGGGCTGGCCGTCGAGCTGGCGATGCGCCAACTCGACGGCCTGGCCGAACCCGAGGTCCGGTTGCTGCCGCCCCGGCTAACGGTTCGGAGCAGCACCGGTCCGGTGGTTGCCTAGGGTCACCAGGCGCACCGGTCCCGGATCACCCTGCGCCGCCTCGGTCGCGATCACGGCGAAGGTGAGCGTGTTGTGGTCGCGCAGCACACCGGCCGGGAGGACGAACTCCCGCTGCGGGCCGACTCCGTTGAGGTACTGGCCCATGTTCCAGCCGTTGACGAAGATCAGCACCCGGTAGCCGCGGGCGGTGGTGTCGTCGAACCGGAGGCCGAGCGACACGTCGTGCCCGCGCGGCAGGTCCAGCCGGAAGTTCGTGCGGTACCAGGACACACCCGGTGACAACGTGCCCGGTGGGCGCTGCCAGCGGTCGGAACCCCGCGAGTGCGAACTGGGCAGGTGCCAGCCCTCGCGTTCGCCGTACAGGCCGCCGGTGTTCATCGGGCCGCGTTCGCCGTCGTTCGGCAGCGAACCCCTGATCCGCCAGGAGATCGGCGCGGTCGACCCCTCGACCGCCACCCCGTACAGGCCGCGTGGCTGCTTGTGCCGGACGTCGTCGGCGGTCCAGTCGTCGTTGTGGCCCATGTTCTCGACCAGCACGGTCAACGTCGCCTGCTGCCCGTCCACCAGCAGGCCTTCCGGCACCGCGAAGTCGCCGCGGCCGGGATCGGGGTTCACCGGCTCGGAGTCGGCCTGGACACCGCCCGCGGCCGAACCGAGGTACCGGCCGTTGAGCCACACCAGGTAGATGCCGCGCCGGCCGGTGATGGCGTTGACCGAGACCGCCTTCTCCGCGCCGGTGGCGGTGAACTCGCCGCGGTACCAGACGTTGCCGTTGTGGTGGCCGTACTCGTCGGCGTAGAGCACCGGCAGCGACTTCGGCTTGATCGGGCTGGCGGTGGTCGTCTTGTCCGCCGTCGTCCACCCGGCCCCTCCGACGCCGGGAGCCTCGGCGCGGTACTGCCAGTTCGTCAGCTCGGGCAGCCGCACCTGCTCCGGGCCGGGCAGCGAGCCGAGCAGGGAACCGCTGGACGTGTGGCGCACGGGCACCGGACGTCCGCCCACGGTCAGGTGGCGGGCCGGGGCGAACACCTCGACCTCCGTCGCCCGGTCCGCGTCGGCCCGCAGCGACACCCGGTTGCCCCTGACCTCGGCGGACCGGACCAGCGACGTGCCGCGGACCAGGATGGGCCCGGCCGACGTGTCCTGCCGCCAGAACTGGGCGGCCGTCTCGTCCGTGCCCAGCACGAGGAGCATCGGCGGTCGTCCGCCGCCGGAGACCGCTACCCGCGCCAGGCCGGAGTGCGCGTAGTCCAGCCGCAGGTCGCCGTCCGCGTAGGAGCTGCGCACCGCGCCGTCGAGCACCTTCACGGTCGGGGCCGAGTCGTACCGCAGCACGGTCGAGCCCTGTTCGCCGTCACGCCCGTAGAGCACGGCCACGTCGCGGCCGGACACGGTGACGTGGGTCAGGATCTCCGAGTTCGACCACACCAGCCGCTGTCCGCCCAGGTCGTAGCCGGCCACGAGGATCTTCGCGTCCCGGCCGTTCACCCGCACGGGCACCTGGTAGTCGCCGTCCGGGGTGGACCACGCCAACGTCGTGGACAGGTCCGCGGCACCGGCTTGGTCGGCCTGCCGCACGAGCACGAACTGCGTGCGGCTGTCCGGGTTCGCCCGCGCCAGTGCCAGCACCGCCGCGTCCTCGGCCACCGGCGCGGTCACCGCGTCGGTCTTGGTCAGCGGCGCCACCGCGGTCATGAAGTAGCCCTGCCGCTTGAACTCGTCGTACTTGGCGGTGAGCTGCCGCGACTCGGTGATCGCCGAGCCGTAGTCGTAGGAGGTGTAGACGTCGTTCGGCTGCGGGAGCCAGCCCCACGACGTGCCGCCGAAGGTCATGTAGTAGCCGTACATCGTCGCGCCGCTGGAGATGGCGTTGTTCTTGTAGAACACCTTCATGTAGCTCGGGCCGGTCAGCTCGCGGCACTTGTCGTACCCGGCGTCGTTCAGGTCGATCGCACCGGCCTGGTACTCGGCGGCGTACACGGGCGCGTCGTCGCGCAACCTGCGCGTCACGCCGTCGCCCCACGGACCCCACGTGTCGGGGTTCTGGCAGTCGAACGACTGCGGGTAGTCGTCGACACCGGGGATCTGCACCGCGCCCTGGCCGGACGACCAGTTGGCCAGGTTCCCGCCACAGCAGTTGTTGTGCACGATCGGCACGTCGATGCCCGCGCCGCGGGCCAGCTTCTGGAGGTTCTCCATGTAGGCGGGGTCGACGTTGACCGCGTACTCGTTCTCCACGTTGTACGCGATCACCGAACCGCCGCGGCTGACCTGGTGCCGGGCGATGATCGGGTTGATGTGGGCGAGCCAGTCCGTGTACGCCGCCGTGTAGCCGGGGTCGCTGGACCTGGCCCGCCCGTCCACCGTCTTGAGCCACGCCGGGAAGCCGCCGCCGCTGGTCTCGGCGTTGATGTACGGGCCGGGCCTGGCGACCACGTACAGGCCGAGTTCGTCGGCCATCCGCAGCAGCCGGTCGACGTCCCGCACGCCGGTGAAGTCGTAGACGCCGGGCGACGGCGAGTGGTAGCCCCAGTGGAAGTACAGCGACACGCCGGTGAACCCGGCGGCCCGGATCTTCTCCAGGATGTCGCGCCACAGCTCGGGGCTGGGCAGCCGGAAGTAGTGGAACTCCCCCGACCACAGCATGACCCGCTCGCCGTCCACCATCAGCGAGTACTTGTCGTAGGACACCTCGTGCCGACCGGAATCGGACAACCCCGGACCCGACGACCCGGAATCGGACGACCCGGTTCCCTGGACGGGTGCGGCCACCGGCGCCGCGACCACCGGTGTGGTCGCGGTCAGGGAGCCGAGCAACACGAGCACAACCGCTAACAGCCTCATCGGATCCCTCGCAGGGTCAGGGCGCCGCTCTCGGCGCTGATGAGCACTCCGTCGTCGTGCGGGCTCGCCGCACCACCGTCCACCGCGTCCACCGCCTGGGCGCCGACCAGGAGCAGCCGCCACCGCGACGGCGCGTCCTCGGTCTCGACCCGGATCACGTCACCGTCGCGCTGGGTGCGGAACGTCGTGCCGCCGACCACCGTGACGTGGTCGCCGTCCGACAGCTCGTACACGTGGAGCGTGACGCCCTCGGCGTAGTCGTAGTCGGGCCGGTCGTCCACCGCGCCCACGGGCAGGATCGTGTTCGGGCGCACCAGGACCGGGGCGGTGAGGAAGTCGCAACGCTCCTTCACCCACCGCGGGCCTTGCACGGTCCCGCCGATGAGCAGGTGCGTCCAAGTGCCCTCGGGGACGTAGTACGAGACGTCGCCGTCGTCCGTGAACACCGGTGCGACCAGCAGGTCGTCGCCGAGCATGTACTGGCGTTCGAGGTGGGCGCAGCCCGGGTCGTCCGGGAACTCCAGCACCATCGCCCGCATCATCGGCACGCCCTCGCCGGCGGCCTGCCGCGACGCCCGGTCCAGGTACGGCATCAGGCTGAGCTTCAGCTTGACGAACCGCCGCAGCACGTCCACGGACTCCTCGTCGAACAGCCACGGCACCCGGTACGACGAGCTGCCGTGGAGCCTGCTGTGCGAGGACAGGAGGCCGAAGGCGATCCACCGCTTGAACAACGCGGCAGACGGCGTGCCCTCGAAGCCGCCGATGTCGTGGCTCCAGTACCCGAAGCCGGACGCGCCGAGCGACAGCCCGCCGCGCAGGCTCTCCGCCATCGACTCGTAGCTGGCCTCGCAGTCGCCGCCCCAGTGCACCGGGAACTGCTGCGAGCCGGTGGTGGCGGAGCGGGCGAACACCACCGCGTCACCGTCGCCGCGCCGCTTGCGCAGCAGGTCGAACACCGTCTGGTTGTAGAGGTGCGTGTAGTAGTTGTGCATCCGCTCCGGGTCGGAGCCGTCGTGGTACACCACGTCCGTCGGCACGCGCTCGCCGAAGTCGGTCTTGAAGCAGTCCACGCCCTGGGCCAGCAAGGTGTCCAGCTTGGCCGAGTACCAGGCGCGGGCGGCGGGGTTGGTGAAGTCCACCAGCGCCATGCCGGGCTGCCACTGGTCCCACTGCCACACGTCGCCGTTCGGGCGGCGCAGCAGGTAGCCGTTCGCCTTGCCCTCCTCGAACAGCGGCGACCGCTGCGCGATGTACGGGTTGATCCACAACGAGATGCGCAGGCCACGGGCGCGGAGGCGTTCGAGCATTCCGGCCGGGTCCGGGAAGGTGCGCGGGTCCCACTGGAAGTCGCACCAGTGGAACTCGCGCATCCAGAAGCAGTCGAAGTGGAACACGCTGAGCGGCAGGTCGCGCTCCAGCATGCCGTCGATGAACCCCGACACCGTTTCCTCGTCGTAGGAGGTGGTGAACGAGGTGGACAGCCACAGGCCGAACGACCACGCGGGCGGCAGCGCGGGACGTCCGGTGAGCGCCGTGTACTTGCGCAGGATCTCCCTCGGCGTCGGGCCGTAGATGAGGAAGTACTCCAGCGACTGGCCCTCGACGCTGAACTGGACCTTCGACACCGCCTCGGAGCCCACCTCGAACGAGACGTGCCCGGGGTGGTTGACGAAGATCCCGTACCCGGCGTTGGTCAGGTAGAACGGGACGTTCTTGTACGCCTGCTCGCTGCTCGTGCCGCCGTCGGCGTTCCAGATGTCCACGGTCTGGCCGTTCTTGACCAGCGGCCCGAACCGCTCGCCCAGCCCGTAGACCGTGTCACCGACGCCCAGGACGAGCTGTTCGCGGACGTGGTGCGCGCCGTCGACCGTCATCAGGCCCATGCCCTTGAAGCCGCTGCTGGTCAGCGCACGACCGTCCGCGGTGAAGTCGACCTTCCACTCGTCGCCCCGGTGCACGCGGACCGACAACGCGCCCGAGGTCATCACCACACCGGCGTCGTCCTCCACCACCTTGGCCTCGTGCGCGCTGTCGGTGGTCAGGGCGAACGCAGGCTCCCCGGCCGTCCCACCGCTGAAGTGCGTGATCTTCACGCCGATCACGTCGGCCATCGGGGAGGTCAGTCCCACGGCGACCGCCGGTCCCATGAGGGTGTCCCCCCGGTGCCGGATCGGGCGGGTCGACGCGTGCACGACGACCTCCCCGTTCCCCGTGGTGACGTCGTGCACCTGGACCGGGTGGGCGGCCTCTACCCCGGGTCGGAGGAGCCAGTACCCGTCGCTGAACTTCACTTCACCGCTCCTGCCGTGATGCCTCGGGTCAACGCCCGCTGGAAGATGAGGAAGAAGACGATGGCCGGGATGACACCCAGCAGCGCCGAGGCGCTGGTCATGGTGGCGTCCATCATCCGTTGGCCCTGCAGAACACCGAGCGCCACCGGGACGGTCTGGTTCTCGTTGGAGATCAGCAGCACCAGGGGCAGGAAGAACTCGTTCCAGGTCCAGATGAAGAAGAACACGAACAGCACGCCCAACGTGGGTCTGCTGATCGGCACCACGACCCGCACCAACGTCTGCCACTTGTTCGCGCCGTCGATGCGCGCCGCCTCCAGCAACTCGCGCGGGAAGCCACCGAGCGTCGAGGTGAGCAGGTAGGTGCCGAACGCGGCCTGGATCACCGTGAAGATGATGATCACGGCCAGTTTCGTGTCGTACAGGCCGACCTGGTTGGCCAGGAAGTACAGCGGGTAGACCAGCGCCTCCTGTGGCAGGGTGTTCGCGATGAGGAACACCACCAGGATCCACAGCCGGCCCTTCACCCGGCCGATTCCGAGCGCGTAGGCGTTGAACACCGACACCACGACGGCGAGGACCGCCACTGAGCCGCTGATCACCACGCTGTTGAGGAGCTTCTCGCCGAAGTCGACGCGTTCCCAGAACGCGATGATCCCGTCCAGCGACACCCCGCCCGGCAGGTCCAGCGGGCCGCCGGTGGAGTACTCCTCCGGGGTCTTCACCGCGTTGAGCGCGACGATGAAGAACGGCACCAGCATCATGACGGCCAGCACGACCAGCGACCACAGCACCGCGTGCCGCTTCACCGGTGATCACCCCGATTCTGCACCCGGAGGAACACCGTCGTCAGGACGAGGATCAGCACCGTGAGGACGGTGGCGATCGCCGCGCCGTAACCGACCTGCGTCTTCTCGAAGAAGTTCTGGAACGAGTAGTACGACGGCACGTTCGTCGAACCACCCGGACCGCCCCGGGTCAGCACGTAGATCGGCGCGAACACCTTCAACGCGGCGATCGTGCAGGTCAGCAGGACCACGAAGATCTCCGGCCGGATCTGGGGCACGGTGACGTGGAAGAACCGGCCCCACCACGACGCCCCGTCCAGCTCCGCCGCCTCGTGCAGCGACGGGTCCACCCGGCCCATGCCGGCCATGAAGATGACCACCGGGTAGCCGACCTGGATCCAGAGCATCACGCCCATCACCGACCACAGCGCGAGGTCCGGGTCGCCCAGCCAGTTCTGCGCCAGCGAGTCCAGCCCGACGGCGCGCAACACCTCGTTGAGCGCGCCGTCCTGCGGGGCCAGGATCCAGCTCCACACGATCCCGGCCACCGCGATGGGCAGCACCTGCGGCAGGTAGATGCAGGCCCGCAGGATGCTGGCGTGCCGGGCCCCGAAGTGCTTGCCGACGAAGTCGAACAGGGCCGCGGCGATGACGAGCCCTGCCAGGGTGGGCAGGATCGCCATCGCCACCACCAGACCCATGTTGTGCCGGAACGACGCCCAGAACGTCGAGTCCGACATCAACCGGGTGTAGTTGTCCAACCCGATCCACTCCGGCTCACCCGCACCGGACCACTCCGTGAAGCTGATGCCGATGTTCATCCCGAACGGCACCAGGATCACCGCGAGCAGCAGCAGTCCACCGGGGACCAGGAACCACAGGTACGACCCGCGATCGCGGATCGCGCTCGGGACCAGACTCATTTGCCGACGCTCGCCAGGTTTTCCTTGTAGTAGTCGGACAGCTCGGTCAGCACCTCGTGCGGCCCGGCCTGCCCGGTGATCAGCTTCTGCACGCCGGACACCTGCACGTCGTAGAAGCCGGGCGCGGGCCAGTCCGGGTAGAAGGCCAACCGGTCGTCGTCGCTCAGCTCCTTGAAGTCCTCGTTCAGGCGCTGCGTGGCCGGATCGGTCGCCGGTGCGTCGCTCGATGCGACGGCCACGCCGCCGGCGTCGCGCAGCTTGTCCTGGATCGGCTGCGACATGGTGATCTCGATGAAGTCGTAGGCGAGCTGCTTGTTCTTCGACCCCTTCGGCACCACCCACAGGTTGCCGCTGGACCCGGCCGTCATGCCCGGCCACGGCACGGAACCCCACTCGAAGTCCTTGACCTGGGACTGCACCCGGCCGTACCACCAGCTGCCGCTGATCATGATCGGGTGCTTGCCCTGCATGAAGGCGACGCCCATGTCCTCGGCCTTCACCCCGGCCGAGTCCTTCGAGATGTAGCCCTCGCGCAGCCACTCGGCGAACGTCTCCGCGCCGTACACCCACGCCTTGTCGTGGAAGTCCACGTCGCCCGTGTACCGCTGGTACCGGTCCACCCAGTCGCGGTCGGCCTTGGTGAGCGCCAGCTGGTACAGCACCTGCTGCGCCGGGTACTCGGCGCCGCCCAACGCCAACGGGGTGACCCCGGCGGCGACGAACTTCTTCATCGCGGCCGTCAGCTCGTCCAGCGTCTTGGGCTCGGCCAAGCCCTGCTGGTCGAACATGGTCTTGTTGTAGTAGACCATCACGTACTCGGCGTAGTTGGGGATGCCGTACCACTTGCCGGACCCCATCACGCCGCGCTCGTCGTACTTGGCCGTGGTGTCGATGCCCGGACCGAGCTTCTTGTCCCAGCCCCGCTTCACCACCTCGTCGCTGATGTCCGTCAGCAGGCCCTGCTTGGACAGCAGACCGGCGGTCGCGTTGCCCTTGTTGTACTCCAGGATGTCCGGCGCGTCGTTGGAGTTGAGCACCATCGGCGCGGTCTTCTGGATCTGTTCGAAGCCCTTCTCCTCGAACTCCACCTTCACACCGGGGTGGGTGGCTTCGAACTGCTTGATCGCCTCCGCCCACGCCACGCCCATGGCGCTGTCCGGACCTTCGTAGTGCCACAGCTTGAGCGTCTTGCCGTCGGACGCGTCGTCCGAACCGCCGCCGCACCCGGCCACGGCCATCAGGGCCGCGACGGCGGCCACCAGGAGTCGCTTGGACATCAGGATCCCTCCACGGTGAGGTTGTCGATCCGGGCCTTCCCCGTGAAGACCAGGTACAGGTCCTGCCGACCGGCCGCGTCGCGCAAGGGCGCCGAGACGGAGGTCCAGGAGTACTTGTCGGCCGTGGTCGGCACGGCCACCGTTCCCACGAGCCGGCCGGTCGGGCCGCCCAGGCGGACCTCGACGGTCGTCGGCGCGTCCGGGTTCGCCACGCGGACCGACAGCGACCCGGCGGAGCGACCGAGTTCCGCGTCCTTGAACGCGATCCACTGGCCCGGCGCCGTCGACGCCACGGCGGTGCCGAGTTCCTTGGTGGTGTCCACCAGGGTGACGCCCGAGTAGTCGTCGAAGTTCTGCGCCTGCGTGGTCTTGCCCAGGTCACGCGGCGGGATCTTCTCGCCCCGCACGGTGATCGGGCGGGTCAGCGAGCCGACGATCAGGTCGTGCGGCGCCGTCTCCACCACCCGCTTGTCCCGGGTCACGTCCCAGAACGACAGGTCCGACACCGGGACCGTGAACTCGACCGTCCTGGTCTCGCCGGGCCGCAGCTCCACCCGCTCGAACGCGCGCAACTGCTTGAGCGGCTGCTGCACCCGCGACTTCTTCTGGTGCGAGAACAGCTGCACCACCTCGGCGCCCGCCCGGTCGCCCGTGTTCTTCACGTCGACCCGGACCTTCACCTGATCGGACGCCCGGACCACCGGCCGGTCCACCTTGAGCCGGGAGTACTCGAACGACGTGTAGCTCAGCCCGTGGCCGAACGGGTACAGCGGCTTGCCCTCGAAGTACTGGTACGTGTGCCCCGACTTGGAGATGTCGTACTGCAGCATGTCCGGCAGGTCCGCGTCGGACCGGTACCACGTCTGGGTCAGCTTCCCGCTCGGGTTGTGGTCGCCGAACACCACATCGGCGAGCGCCCGCCCGGTCTCCTGGCCCGCGTGCGTGGTCCACAGGATCGCGGGGAGGTCGGCGGTGTCCCAGTCGCCCGAGTACGGGTAGCTGCTCTCCAGCACGACGATCGTGCGCGGGTTCGCCGCGCGCACCGCGTCGATCACGGCCCGCTGGCCGGCGGGCAGCACGGTGGTCTTGCGGTCGTCGTCCTCACGGCCGTTGATGAACGGCATGCTGCCGACCACCACGACGGCGGCGTCGGCGTCCTTGGCCGCGGCCACCGCGCTCTCCACACCGCTGCGCACGACCTCGCGGCCGAACTTCGCCGCGCCCTCCGGCGTCTCGGCGCCGAGGGCGAGCCTGCCGTCCGCGCCCACCACCACGTACCTGTTCCGGCCGAACCACGACTGCGTGACCTCGTTGCCGGCGTACTCCAGCACGGACGAGCCGTCGGCCTGCGCCACCAGCTTGAACTGCTGCTGGACGAACCAGCCGTTGGGCTGCACCGCGTTGTTGACCAGGTTGCGCCCGTCGCCCAACGACACCGTCCTGCCGTTCGCGGCGGCGCGGAGCGTGATGGTGCCCTCGCCCCAGTCGAACACGTCGAGCCCGCTCGCGTCGGTCGGCGTCACCTCGGTGGCGGCGAGCGCCGCGCCCTGCTCGGCAGCCGACGCCGTCACGTACTTGCCGGTGGTGAGGTCCTTCAGCCTGATCCGGTCGACGCCCTCGCTCGACGTGACCGCGGCGCGTTCGGCCAGCCCCTCCGCCGGAGTGATCCGGTACGGCATCGTGCCCGAGTACCAGTCCTCGTACAACGTGTCGGCCAGCTGGCCGACGACCGCGACCTTCTTCGTGTCCTCGGCGGACAGCGGCAGCGTCTTGTCGTCGTTGCGCAGCAACACCATCTGCTCGGCGGCGGCCTTGCGGGCCAGCTCGCGGTGCTCAGGCGCGTCGATCACGTCCGGCGTGATGGCCGCGTACGGGTTGCGGCCCGCCGGGTCGAACTCGCCGAGCCGGAACCGGATCGACAGCACGTTCCGCACGGCGTCCTCGACGTCGGCCATGGTGATCAGGCCCTGGCTCAGCGCGGACTTGATCGCCGTCGTGGTGGGCTCCGAGTTCTGGTTGTCCTCGGTGAAGCTGTCCAGGCCCGCCCGGATCCCCGCCGCGTTGCCCTCCGCCTTGGTGGCGTAGTACTGCTGCGAGCCGGTGAGGTTCGACGCGCCCGCCGCGTCACCGACGATCATCAGGTCTTCGTCGGTCCACGAGCGGACCACGTCGTCCAGGTCGTGCATGACGTGCGTGGGACGGCCGTTGACCAGGTTGTACGAGGCCATCACACCGGTCGCGGCGTTCGCCGAGATGGCCGGCTTGAACGCTGCCTCGTCGTAGTCCTTCAAGATCCGGGGCGGGACGATCGA
Organism: Saccharothrix isguenensis; assembly: GCF_052936305.1. Classification (NCBI taxonomy): domain Bacteria; kingdom Bacillati; phylum Actinomycetota; class Actinomycetes; order Pseudonocardiales; family Pseudonocardiaceae; genus Saccharothrix; species Saccharothrix isguenensis. Next base: position 3,775,001 of record NZ_CP193626.1, on the reverse strand, counting down.
GTCGACCGTGGTGCGCTCGTCCTCGACGTTGTAGGCGATGTAGTGCTTCAGCGTCGGCGCGGCCTGGAGGTAGTCCGGGTGGTCGCCCTGGAGGCCGTGGCCGTAGGCGGTCGAGATCGCACCGGTGAGGTGCGGGTCCTCCGAGTACCCCTCCTCGTTGCGGCCCCACCTCGGGTCGCGCAGCAGGTTCACCACCGGCGCCCACAGGTTCAGGCCGTTGTACGCGGGGTCCTTCGCGTTGAAACCGCGCGCCTCCCGACCGGTCACCGCACCGACCTGCTTCACCAGGTCGGGGTTCCAGGTGTTCGCCAGGCCCAGTGCCTGCGGGAACACCGTCGACTCGCCCAACCAGGCGACGCCGTGCAGGGCCTCCGTGCCGGTCTTGAACGCGCCGATGCCGAGGCGTGGGATCGCCGGCTGGTACTGGTGCAGCAGCGACACCTTCTCGTCCGCCGTCAACCTGCCCAGCAGGTCGTCGATCCGGACGGCGCGCGGCAGGTCGGGGTCGCGGAACGGCAGCTCCTCGGCGTGCGCGGGCAGCGGTAGCAACACCAACAACGCGACCAGCGACATCAGCACCGAGCGGCGGGTTCTCGACACGGTCGTCCCCTTCGTCTTCGGGGGGAGCCGGGGCCCCCACATCATCGAAGCGCTTCGACTGGCAACCGTAGAGCCCGACCGTGACGGATGCAACAGTCTCGGGAGACTGAGGACGTCGACGAGAATTCACTTGACGGGACCGTCGCGACCGGCCGCCACGCGCGGATCCGGGGCACGCGAGAAGACCCGCCCGCGGTTGTGCGGACGGGCCTTCAGGCAGTCGGACGGTCGAGCGGTTGGACGGTCAGGCGGTCACGAGGTCAGGCGGTGAGCAGCGTCAGGCCGTAGGTGGACAGGATCTCGTTGATCGGCTGGAACCAGGTCCGGCCGCCGGACGAGCAGTTGCCGTACCCACCTGACGTGACGCCCTGGGCCTGGTCGCCGGTGATGAACGAGCCACCCGAGTCGCCGCCCTCGGCGCACACGCTGGTGCCCGCCATCTGGTGCACGTCGCCCTGCGCGTAGTGGATCGTCTCGTTGCGGGACTGGATCACGCCGCAGTGCCAGCGCGTGGTCGAGCCGGAGCGGCAGACCGACGTGCCGATCGGGGCTTCCCACGAGCCGCGCACGAGCCTGTCGGGCACCGTGCCCCAGCCGAGCACGACCGGCACGTTCCACCAGCCGCCGCCGGTGCGGACCCACGCGTAGTCGTTGCCGGGGAAGGAAGAGCCGGCGAACTGGCCCTGCCAGGACCGGTCCCAGCCGTAGACCTGCGCGCCGGTCCGGCCGCAGTGCCCGGCCGTGACGTACCCGCCGTGCACCGAGAAGCCGATGGAGCAGCGGACGTTGCCGGTGTAGTACGGGTCGCCGCCGACCGTTCCGGCCGCGAACGGCACGGGCGCGGTGACGCCCTCCGTGTTCACCTCGATCGGGCCGAACTCCCGTGCGGCGGCGAGGAACTCGGCGACCTCGGCGGTCTGCACGCCGGCCTGGACGTCGACCACGACCGCGCCGCTGCGCGGGTCCGGGTGCCAGCTGGTGACCGCCGACGGGACCTTGCCGGCCGCGGACAGCGCGTCCACGCGGTCCTTGAGCCGGTCCAGTTCGGCGGCGGTCCGGTCGACCAGGCGGGCTTCGGCGCCCGCGGCGCGGACCCGTGCGGCGGCTGCCGCGTCGGTCACGCCGACCACCAGCACGCCCTTGTCCTGGTCGAACCAGCTCCCGCCGAACGACGACCCGGCCGCGGAACGCGCGGACGGCGCCTTCTCGGTGGCCTTGGCCTCCTGGTCGATTCTGACCAGGGCCTGCTGTTCGGTGAGCCCGAACGCGGCCCGCATCGAGGACACGAGCCCCGGCGACAGCTGTGCCGACGGCGGTGCGGCCTGGGCGGCCGGTGCGACCACCAGCCCGCTCATCGCCAGCACGGCGGCCACACCCAGTTTCGTCCACGTTGTCATGCGCACGCAGTCCTCCTTGTCCACAGGGAGGCGCGAGGCCGCGCAGGAGTGGCCACGCGCCCTGGCAAGTCGTTGAGAGCGCTCTCACACTGGTACAGACCATGCCAACCCCACCGCCCGGCGTCAACCCCCGGTCAGCAGTCCGAACTGCCCCACGGCGGCGCTGCCGACTCGTCGACCGGCACGCTGATCTCGTACCGGCACGTCGGCACCTGGAGGAGGTCGTGGATGTCGGCGATGGTCAGGATCGCCAGCGGTCGGGTCAGGCCGGTGCGGGACTCGCCGAAGTCGATCGGGCCGGTGGCGCCGTCGAAGTCGTGCGGCTCGCGCAGTTCCTGGGCCACGGCGGCGCGGTGGACGGGCTGTTCCGGTCGGGTCGACGGCGCGGACGGGTCGGAATTGGGCACCCTGGCCCGGTTCTGGTTCTCCCGCACCACTTCCACGAACAGGCCGGCCGCGTCGTAGGCGAGCCCGATCCGCTCCCCCGGCCACGGCATGTGGTCGTCGGACTTGTCGAGCAGGCGGGCGAGGTCCTCCACCCGACCGGGTCCGGTGGTTCGCTCACGCACCCTGCGGTGCCCGGTGCAGAACGCGACGAGGGGACGTGTGCCGTCACGAGAGGCGTCCGGTGCGGCCGGCACACCCTTGTTCAGGCAGTCCGGACCCGCGAGGACGACGCGGGAGCCCATCGACACGTACGAGACAGCGATGCCCTTGAACTCGTTCTGGAGCCGCAGGCTGCTCTGCGCGACGAACCGCGACACGGTGTCGTCACCGATGACCATCGGGCGGTCGTCGTCGCACTGGCGGACGACCTCGCCCAGGAACCCGGCGAACTCCCCTTCACGGCCCGCGTAGAACGCGATGTTCCCCTTGCCGCAGACGATGGAGAGCTCGCCGACCTGGCGGTTCCACTTCCGCGTCTCGGGTTCGCCGCCCAGCGCCCTGACCAGTTCACCGACCAGGCTCTTGAGGTAGTTGTCGTCCAACGGCGGGTGGTAGGCGGTGACGGGTTTGCCTTCGACGCGGGAGTACTCGGCGATCAGCTCGGCCTGCACCTTGTTCCCCGGCACGAGTTGGAAGTACAGCGGGGACAGGGAGCCCAGCGACTCACCGGTCAGCGAGGTGGCCAGCACCGGCGTGCCGAGGTCGCCCAGCGCCCCGATGGCGCTTTCCGTGGCCGGCACCGTCAGTCCCATGCCGACGACGCCCAGGACCGTGGGGTCGGCGGCGAGCAGCGGTTCGAGGAAGTCGTCCACGACGGTGCGGGCAGCCCCCATCCGGTCGCCGCCGTTGGCGATGACCACCCGGAGCAGCGGCTCGGACGTGCTGGTCTTGTTCTGGGCCTCTTGGCGGATCAGCAGTCCTTCCAACTCCTCGGAGACCGAGTCGTCGGCTCCGGGATCGGACACCGGGTGGGTCAAGTCGGCGAAGTAGACCAGGCTCACCATGGTGCGGTCGAGGTTGTCCTCGTGCAGCCGCTCGGCTTCGGCGTTGAGCTCGAAGATCGCGAGTTGGACCGCGCGCAGCCGTTCGTCCTGGCCGAACACGTGCGTCGAGTGGTCGCTGTAGCCGATGCAGGTGCTGATGTCGTCGACCCACCGGACGGCGACACCCGCCCTCGGGTCGGGCAGGCAGTCGTTGTCCACCCGGACGTACCCCCAGCGACCGCCGGTCAGCAGCCCGGCGACGAGCACCGCGCCCAGGATCGCGGCGACGACCGGTTTCCGGGCGGGCAGCGGCGGTTTGCGCGGCTGGATGTCACCCAGGTCGGGCCAGGCCGAGTCGTCGTCCTGGCTGAGCGCGGCATCGGCGCCGACCTGCGCGGGCAGCCGGGCGAAGACGAACCTCGCGTCCGGCCGCAGCGACTGCCGGTGTCCGGGCAGCCCGTCCCACCACGCGTCCAACTCCCCCTTGATCCGGCTGACCGGCACCAGGGGCCGGCCGGACTGGAGGTCCTCCGGCTTCTCCGGCGCGGTGGCGATCACCAGCAGCGGGTCGTGCTCGGTCGACTCGTTGCGGACGTCGTTGACGAGCCGCAGGAGTTCCCAGCCGCCGTTCTCCTCGGTGACGCCGTCCAGGAGCACGACCGTGTACGCCGTGCGCTGCCACCGGCGCAGGCGCAGGCCGCGCGGCCGGTACGCCAACCGGAGGTCTTGCAGGAACGCGTGCACCAGCAGCTTCTTCAGGTGCTCCGGGTTCTCCGCGCCGCGCCTCCCCGCGGTGAGGCGTTCGGCGAACCCGGTGAAGGCGGTGGAGTGCCTGGGGACCATGAACGGCTGGCGCATCAGCCACCGGGGTTCGCGGCCGATCAACGGCACGCCGTGCACCCACAGCCAGAAGCGCAGCGGGCGGTTCCACACGGTGAAGGCCAGCACCAGGACCCGCGTCCACAGGGACTGGGCGGCCTGCTCCACCGCCGTGCGCTGTTCCGCTTCGGCAGGGCTGTCCGCCGCCGCGTGCCAGCGGCGGAGAAGGTCGGTGACGGCGCGGTCGTCACGCCTGCTGCCGGGTCGCAGGTGCTGGCCGGTGAGCCAGTCGACCAGTCGGTAGTGCCGGAAGGACCTGAGCCTGTCCTGGCCGAACCGGTCGATGAGCAGGCGGCGGTGCAGCACGTCGAGCAGTGGCAGGAGGGGCACCTCGCGGTCGACCGTCGACCACCACTCCCTGGCGTTCGCCTCGGCTTGGTCGGCCCGCACGAGGACGGACAGCACCTTTCGCTTTCGCGGTGTCTCGGCCTGTTCGAGGCGGGCCGACAACGCGTCCAGCACGTCGTTGCGCCCGGAGTCGCGGATCAGGCAGAGCAGCGGGAGCGGGCGGTCGCCGCGCAGCCCGTCCCGGCCAGGGCGGGGTCGCCACTTGGGCCGGCTCACCAGGTCCCGGATCACGGACAGCAGTACGTGGACACCGCGAAAGAGAGGATCGTTCACCTTCGCCTCTTCCTGCCGGAATCGATCCGAGCAGTATCGAGGCGGAGGGTTCCCGGTACCCCCGCACAACGCCGATTGTGCATTCGATCGGACGAATGCGCGGCGGCAATTCCTACGATTAATGCGGCCGGTCGCACCGGGTGCCGCCCGCCGCGCGGACGGCACCCGGACGGGTCACGAGCTGCGCAGGAACCGGTCGAGCACCCGGACGCCGAACCGCAGCGCGTCCACCGGCACCCGCTCGTCCACGCCGTGGAACAAGGCGGAGAAGTCCAGGTCGGCGGGCAGCTTCAACGGGGCGAAGCCGAAGTTGCGGATGCCGAGCTGCTGGAACGACTTGGCGTCCGTGCCGCCGGACAGCATGTACGGCAGCACCCGCGCGCCGGGGTCCTCGGCCGTGATCGACGCCGTCATCGCGTCGACCAGGGCGCCGTCGAACGTGGTCTCCACCGGCGGCAGCCCCAGCCACTCGCGCTCCACGTCCGGGCCCAGCAACTCGGCCAGCTCGCGGTCGAACGCCTCCTCGCGGCCCGGCAGGATCCGGCAGTCCACGGTGGCCTCGGCGAGCGACGGGATGACGTTCGCCTTGTACCCGGCGGACAGCATGGTCGGGTTGGCCGTGTCGCGCAGGGTCGCCCCGATCATCCGGGACAGCGCGCCGAGCTTGCCGACGGCGCCCTCGATGTCGTCGTCGGGGAACTCCATCCCGGTGATCTCCGAGACGCCGTCCAGGAACTCGCGCACGGACGGCCGCATGACGATCGGGAACCGGTGCTGCCCCAGCTTGGTGACCGCCGCCGCCAGCTTGGCCACCGCGTTGTCGTTGTGGATCATCGAGCCGTGGCCGGCCGTGCCGCGGACCCGGAGCTTGAGCCAGCGGATGCCCTTCTCGGCGGTCTCCACCAGGTAGGCGCGGACGTCGTCCTTCAGCGTGATGGAGAAGCCGCCGACCTCGCTGATGGCCTCGGTGACGCCCTCGAACAGCTCGGGCCGGTTGTCCACCAGCCACTTGGCCCCGAACAGGCCGCCGGCCTCCTCGTCCGCCAGGAACGCGAAGACGATGTCCCGGGGCGGCACCACGCCGTCCCGCTTGAACCTCCGTGCGACGGCCAGGGACATCGCGACCATGTCCTTCATGTCGACCGCGCCGCGCCCCCACACGTACCCGTCCTGCACCGCGCCGGAGAACGGGTGCACGGACCACTCGGAGGCGTCGGCGGGCACCACGTCGAGGTGCCCGTGGACGAGCAGCGCGCCCCGTGACGGGTCGGCGCCGGCCAGCCGGGCGACCACGTTCCCGCGGCCCTTCGCGCCGGACTCGACGTAGGTCGTCTCGTAGCCGACCTCGCCCAGCTTCTCGGCCACCCACTCCGCGGCGGCGCGCTCACCGACGACCGTGGCCGGGTCCCCCGTGTTGGTCGTGTCGATCCGGATCAGCTCGCTGGCCAGCGACACGACCTCGTCCTGCGCGAGCCGCAGCCCGGCCCCGTCATCCAAGTTGCTCACCCGGCCTTCCTACCATCACCCACCCGACGCGGTGCCGACCGCGGTGCGCCGGCAGGTCCGCCCCATGCGGGTCGCGGGTCGCTCACCCGACTCGCCCCAGCAGCAGGAGGGCGTTCGCCTGGCCCTGGCGGTGTCGGGTTTCCCGGTGGATGGCGAGGGCGCGCTCGGCGTGGGTGGTCCCGCGATCGGGGATGCCTTTTCGGAGATGGACATCGGCCAACGCCAGGTGGGACTGGGCCTCGATGTGGCGGTGGCCTGTGCGGCGGGCGATGGCGAGGGCGTCGGTGGCCGCGGTGGTGGCGCCGGTCAGGTCGCCGAGGTGGGTGCGGGTGGCGGCCAGGCCGAGGAGGGCGGTGCCTCGGCCGCGGTGGTAGCGCGAGGAGTCGGCACCGGTCAGCGCCTGCCCCAGCCAGGACTCGGCTTCATCGATGCGGTGCCGGCGGAGGTAAGCCGCGGCGAGGTGGTTCTGCGCGTCCACGACCACGAAGTGGTGTCCGTTGCTGACGCGCACGGCCTCGTTGTGGACATCGATGGCTTCGTCGGACCGGCCGAGGAGGCCGAGCAGGTCGCCGCGGATCGTCTTCAGCCAGGAGATCTCGTGGTCGATCGGGGCTCGCCTGCTGTGCTCGGCCGCGGTGTCGAGCAGGTCCGCCACCCGTTCGAGATCGCCGAGGTGGAGGTGGACCTCGGCGAGGCCGAGCAGGGCTGCGACGTGGTACCGGTCGTCGCGGGACGCCACCTGGGTGTGGTGGCGGACGGCGGCGGCAGGACGGCCGAGCCGGAACTCGGTGCGCCCGAGGTTGGTGCGCAGCGGGCTCATGACGGTCGCGCACGCCGGGTCGTCGGCCACTTCGACGCCGCGGCGCAGGTGGCCGAGCGCGGTGTCGAGGGTGCCGGTGTACAGGTGGAGCAAGCCGAGGTTGGCCAGCGCGATGCCCTGGCCGAGCCGCCACCCGCACGTGGTGGACTCTGCGAGAGTGGTTTCGAGGTGGTCGGCGGCGGCCGCGTAGTCGCCCTGCATGAAGGCGAGCACCCCTTCCGTGTTGGCCATGGCGGCCTTCGCCGTCGGGTGGCCGTCGGCGTGCGCGGCGCGGCGTCCGGCCTTCGCGACGACCGACCACTGGGCGATGTTGCCCCGGTGGAAGTAGCCCTTCATCGCGTCGGCCGTCTGCCAGGCGAGCTGGTGGCGGCCGGTGGCCGCGGCGACGTCGACGACGGCGGCCAGGTTGCGCGCCTCGGCGGTGAACCAGTCGAGCGCGTCCTGCGGACGGGCGAAGGAGATCTCCGGCAGGCACGCCCGGTCGACGCCGCCGGCCAGCCGCTGCCGGGCCGGGTCGAGGGCGTCCGACGCGCGGTCGGCCGCCGCCGAGTACCAGGTGAGCAGGCGGTCGACGGGGCTGGGACCGTCCTCGGTGGCGGCCGCGGCGGCGTAGACGCGGAGCAGCTCGTGCAGGGCGTAACGGCCCGGGGCCGGCTGCTCGACCAGGTTGGCCGCCACCAGGGCGCGCAGTTCGCGCGGCGCGTCGGCGAGGCCGGTGTCCGCCAGCGCGGCGACGGCCGGCGCAGTGGTGTCGGGCCCCGGGAGCAGCCCGAGCAGCCGGAACGCGCGTCGGGTCGACGGGGGCAGTTTGGCGTAGGACAGGTCGATGGCCGCGGCGACCGCGGAGCGCGGGTCGTTCAGCGGCTCAAGGGCGGCGAGGCGGTCCCCGGCGCGCAGCTCGGCGACGTAGTCGGCGACCGACAGCACCGGCTGCCCGGCCAGGTGCGCGGCGGCGATGCGCAGGGCGAGCGGCAGCCCGCCGCAGAGGGCAACCAGCTCGTCGGTGGCGGCCGGTTCGGCGTCGACCAGCCCTGCCGCGACGCTGTCGAGCACGGCCCGCCCGTGGTCGATGCCGAGCGATTCCAGCCGCAGCTGCCGCGCGCCCTCCCTGGCGACCAGCCCGTCGAGCCTGCCGCGGCTCGTGATCAGCACGGTGCAGTCGCGGCCACCGGGCAGCAGCGGGCGGACCTGGTCGGCGTCGGCGGCGTCGTCGAGCATGATCAGCACCCGGCGGCCGACCAGGGTCGAGCGGTAGACGGCCGCCGCGGGGTCCACCTCGGCCGGCCTGCACGTGGGGTCGACGCACAGCGCCTCGAGCATCTCCTCCAGCGCCTGCTGCGGGGTCAGCGGGGGTCGGGCGCCGTGGCCGCGCAGGTTCACGTACAGCTGTCCGTCGGGGAAGCGGTACCGGTTGCGATGCGCCCAATGCAGTGAGACGGCCGTCTTCCCTACGCCCGCCATGCCGGTCAGCACGTTCACGGCCGGGCAGCCCGCGTCGTCGGAGGGGGTGTCCAACGCGCGGAGCACGTCGTCGCGGCCGACGAGCGTGCGCGGCGCGGCGGGCAGCTGGGCGACCGGGGCGTGCGCCCGCGGAGACCCATCGCGCGCGTCCGGCTCGTCCTCGCCCCGGCGGTGGACGTCCGGCTCGGCGTCGTCGGAGTGCCGAACCTGCCCGGTCGACGGCTTCGGCGCGCCGCCCCCGTCGTCGAGGATCCTCGCCTGCAACCGCCGCAACTCCCGCCCGGGGGCGACGGCGAGCTCGGCGTCGAGCAGCCGGTGCACCTCCTGGTACGTCGAGAGCGCGTCCGCACGACGGCCGGAGCGGTGCAGCGCGGTCATCAGGTGTCCCCACAGCTCCTCGTGCAGCGGGTGGTCGGCGACCAGCCGCCGCAGCTCGGCCACCAGTCCGGAGTGCTCCCCCAGGTCGAGCCGGGCACGCAGGTGCTTCTCGACCACCGCGAGCCGCTGCTCCTCCAGCCTGGTCACCTCGACCGCGAGCGCCTGCCCCGCGTGGAGCCCTTCCAGGGGCCGCCCGCGCCACAGCTCCAGCGCGCGTCCGTAGTGCTCGGCTGCCTCGCGGCTCCCGTCCGCGGTGTCGCCCGCCGCGGTCAGCGCGGTGAAGGCGCCCAGGTCCGACTCGCCTGGCCCGACCCGCAGCAGGTACCGGCCTGGCCGGGTGGACAGCCTGCCGGGGTCGTCGCCGGCCTCGCTGAGCTGCCTGCGCAGCCCGGACACGAAGGTGCGCAGGTTCGACCCCGGTGTCGCGGGCGGCGTCTCCCAGACGGCGGCCGTCAGGTACTCCACCGTCGCGGGCTCGTTCGCCCGCAGCAGCAGCGCGGCCAGCACCGCGCGCTGCCGAGGCCCTCCAACGTCGACCGAAACCCCTGCCGCGCGGACGTCCAACGGCCCCAACACACGGAACTCCACACCTGAAGTATCCGGATTCCCGGTCCGCGCGGGGACCGAAGGCCGGATCTGGGCGCGATCCGGGCGGAATCCGGGCGGACGGCGCGGCACGCTCTCCCTGCCGGAGGAACGGGGGGAGATCACGGTGTGACGGGGGGTGGTTTGCTCCGGCTCCCGGCCAGGTGGAACCCGAGCCCGGGCACTCGGGTGCTGGCGGGCGCGAATCGCGCCGGCCTGAACTCTCCGGGGGCGGGGTCGCCTGGTCGGGCAGGCGTCGAAGGTGTGCGAGGTCTCGATCCGCGGCGCGAATGCGCGTGCGGTGTTCGGTGAACCACTTGAGGAGTGATTTCTGTTGAAGCGCATTGTTTCTGTCGGCGTGGCCACGGCCGGCCTGCTGGCCTTGGTGGCCCCTGCGGCACATGCTGACACGCCGACCGCGAACTACGAGCTCGGACGGCAGTACGGGAACGTGCACCGGGCGACCCTCACCGAGAACGCCGATGGCTCGGGCAACTGGATCCGGACCTACGGCAGTTCGCCGTGTTCGTCGACGACAACGGACCGCGACAACGCGTTCGGCACCGTGCCGCCCGGCTGGAACGACGCCATCTCGCGGGTCTACGACTACAACTCGTGCGACACGAAGCTGTACTTGAACGGCGGCGCGAACACCGGCGACACGCAGACCGGGTGGATCAACGGCGGGTCGGGCGGCGTGTACGTCGGTTCGAACTGGAACGACAGGGCGTCGTCCTTCGCACTCAGTTGAGCACGCGGTTGAGCACGGGGTTGATTGCGGTCGCAGCCGTTGCGGCCGCAATCTCCCTCTCCGCCGGCTGCGCGGCGCAGGGGACGGGTGAGCCCGACCTCCCCCACGCCGTAACCGCGATCGAGAACGGTGCACAGCTGAGCCTGCCCATCGCGCGGTACGTGCCGTCCGCCGAAAAGGACGAGGTGGTCGGACGGGCCGCACTCGTCCTCACCGATGCCTGCGCCCGGCGCTTCGGGGTGCGCTACACCGTCCGCGCGGTGGAGCAGCCGGGCATCCTCGACGGCGCGGACCGCCGCTACGGCGTGGTCGACGTGGACGAAGCAGCCCGATCGGGCTATGCGCGTCCCCGGGGGGACGTCGACGGTGTCGAGCAGTGGCGTCCTTCCGAACGCGAGTACGAGGTGGTCACGGGGCGGACCTTCGCCGGCGGGCCCACCGCCGTGCGGGCGGCCGACGGCGCACCGGTCCCGGCGGGTGGTTGCGCGGAAGACGCCTGGCGGCGGCTGCGCGGCGATGACGACGAACTCGTGTCACTGGTCGACGGGGTGCTCAGGGAGGCTTGGACGCACAGCCGGGCCGACAGCCGCGCTCGCGCCGCCGAGACGTCCTGGGTCGAGTGCATGAAGGCGGCGGGCCACGACTTCGACCACCGCTGGGACGCGGCGGAGTCGGTCGGAACCGCGACACCCGAGGAACAACGTGCGATGGCGCAGCTCGACGCCACCTGTGCTCGGCGCGTCAACTACGTGGGCATCTGGCACGCCGTCGACTCCGCCTACCAACTACGGGCGATCGCACGGCTCGGGGATCGCCTGCCCAAGGCGCTGGAGAGCCGTCGGCGCGTCATCGCACGCGCGGCAGAGGTCGTGCGAACGGGGTAGGTCCGCCGGAGTCCTCGCCCGCTCCGGGTGGTGCGGACCATCCGGTGCGGAGGCGTCAGCGGGGCTCGCGGTCACCGCGCACGAGGGCGAGCGGGCAGTGGGCCTGGTGGAGCATGGCGTGGCTGACCGAGCCGAGCAGCGCGCGGTGCACCGCTCCGTGCCCGTGGCTGCCCACGACCAGCAGCGCCGCGCCTTCCGCTGCTTCCAGCAGGGCTTGGGCGGGCCGTGCGAACGACACCGTCCGCTCTGTCCGCACCTCGGGGTGACGGGCGAGAGGTCCGGCGAGGGACTCGGCGATCAGGGCGTCCGCCGAGGTGCGGAGCTGTTCGGCGTCGAGACCCAGGCCGAGGCCCTGGCCCCACGCCCCTCCGGGGGTGAGCACGTCGACCGGGAGGCCGGTGGTGGCGTGCACGGCGACCACGGGGCGGTCGTGGCGGGCGGCGAAGTCGACCGCGAAGTCGACCGCACGGTCGCTCGGGTCCGACCCGTCCACGCCGACCACGACGTGACCGTCCTCGGCTCCGGCGTCCGGCACCACCACGAGCGGTCCGGTGAAGTGGTGCGCCAGGTCCGCCGTGATGGAGCCGGCGAACAGCCTGGCCATGCCGGTCGCGCCGGAGGAGCCGACGACCAGCAGCGCCGCGTCCCGGGCGACCTCGCCCAGCACCGCGGCCGGGTGCCCGTCGAGCGCGCGGGTGGACACCTCCAGACCGGGTGCGATCCGGCCGCACTCGTCGGCGAGTTCCGCCAGGTGCTCGTTCGTGTAGGCGCGCACCGCCGCCTCGTCCACCAGTTGCGGCAACGGCATGGACACGGGCGTCACCAGCACTTCGGGGAACGGACCGCGGATGGCGTTCACGACGGCCAGTCGCAACCCCCGGCTCGCCGCCTCGCGGGCGGCCCAGTGCGCGGCCTGCCGCGACCGCTCCGAGCCGTCGAACCCGACCACCACCGCGCCGCGCCCCAGCTCGCTGTCCGGGCTGGACATGGTCCACCTCCCGTGTTCGTCGAGAACAGGTGCAAAGCGACCGCGCGGTCGAGGGTTGCCCTCTCCGGACAAGTGCCAACCCTCGGGGCAGAGGGAACAGCGATCTCGGAGGATGCCCGTGAAGGAACATGAACGGGTTTCGGCTGTTCGCGGCAGCACCGGGACCGGCAGCTCGCCCCCGGCAGTCACCCGGAAGAGCCCTGGTGCTGTGCGGCCGGAGCGCGGTCCCGGGTGGGCAGGACGGGCGCGGCGAAGAGGTCGTCGAACACCCGTGCCCGGTCGAACGACATGGCGTGCCCGCGGGCCCGGACCTCCCTCGACCGCCGCTCCTCGGGTGACATCTCCAGCACCGCCCGGTCAATGGCGGCGGCGAGGCCCGTGACGTCCCCGGCCTCCACGATGATCGCCGTGCCGCCGACCGCCTCACCCGTGCCTCCGGTGATGGTCGTGATGACCGGTCCGCCGCCGGCGAGCATCTTCTCGGTCAACGCGATGCCGAACGTCTCCACGAAGTCCGGTTCCGGCCTGGTCGGCAGGGTGTAGGCCGCACAGCCGCGCATGAGCAGCGGCTTCTCCTCGTCGTCCACATCGGTCAGGAACACGATCCGGTCGTCGTCCCGGGCGAGCCGCCGGACGTCGTCCAGCGCCGGGCCGTTCCCGGCGACCACGAGCTTCACCCGCGACCGCGCCCTGGACTGCCCGAATGCCGCCACCAGGTCGTAGACGCCCTTCGCCCGCGCCACCCGGGACAGGAACAGCACGTAGCCGTCGCGTTCCAGGCCTCGGCGGTCGAGCGCGGCGTCCACCAGCGCCAGGTCGAGACCGAGGTACGCGGAGGTGTCGATCGGCGGGTAGCTGACCGACACCCGGCGGCGGCACTCGTCGGCGAGCCGGGTGCCGCAGTGCCGGTCGACGTCCTCGGCGGAGGCGACGATCTCCTGCCGGGTGTACTCCGACACCGCGAGCACCCGGTCGTTCGCCAGGAACGTGGTCAGCAGCGCGACAGCGGCCCCGAACCGGCCCTCGCGCAGGCAGGAGCGGATCACGTTGGTGACGTCCGAGCCCACCGCCTTCGCCATGGTGTGCACGTCGGGCCGGTAGCCGGCCGCACGCGCCGCGGCGACGGCCTCCCCCACCACCGCCGTGTGCGGCGCGAGGTACATCGACAGGCACGTCGTCGGGACTTGTTCGGCCAGCAACTCGACCAGGCGGCCCGTGAGCCCGGCCATGTACCGGCCGTCTGGCACCCGGTAGTCGCCCACCGGTTCCGGCCGTTCCACCGTGATCCCCGCGCTGTACGGCGTGATCCGGTCGAGCGGCTTCAACGGCAGGCCCGCCGCCTGGAGCGCCGGGAGCGGCCACGTCAGCAGCCGCACGTCGTCGAAGCCGCGGGTGAGCGCGACCTCGGCGAGGTTGCGGGCCTCACCGGAATGGCCGCAGATGACCGGGTCGGCCCGGACCACGATGACGAGACGACGACTCGGCCTGCTCATGTGCTGGTTCCCGTCGCGGTGGGGTCGGACAGTGACGGCGGCCGGGAGTCGCGGCCCCAGGCCGAGGGCTCCGGTCCGAGTTCCAGGTGCAGCCGCCCGCCCGCGTGGACGTCGGACGCGCGCAGGTGCGCCACGTCCAGCGGCTTCCCGTTGAGCCGGGCGGACTGCACGTACTGCGGCGGCGGCACCCGCTCCAGCCCGTCGGAGCTGATGGGCGTCTCCCGGTGGCCGCTGGTCTCGATGACGAAATCCCGGCCGCCGGTGTGGATGGTGGCGCGCGCGAACGCGGGTGCGTTGACCAGGAACAGGTTCTGGCCGGCGATCGGGAACAGGCCGAGCGACGCCCACACGTACCAGGAGCTGAGCCCGCCGGAGTCGTCGTTGCCCGGCAGCCCGCCCGCGCCCGTGCCGAACTGCCACGTCAGCGCCGCGTGCACGATCTCCGCTGTGCGGTCCGGCCTGCCCGCGTAGTGGTAGGACCACGGCGCTTCCATGTCCGGCTCGTTGTTGAGCCCTTCGAACCGGTTCAGCGCGTAGCCGATCGCCATCTCGGTCGGGTCCGGCCGCACGCCCGGCTGCGTCACGGGCGGCGCGCCGTAGCCGAAGAAGGCGTCCAGCATGGCGACGAACGCGTCGTCACCGCCGGCCAGCGCGATCCGCCCGGCCATGTCGTGCAGCAGCCGGAACGAGTAGTTCCACTTGCCGCCCTCGTAGAACGACGAGTCCAGCAGCAGGCCGGTCGCCGGGTCGAACGCGTTGGACCACAGGTTGCCGCGGGCGGCGAGGTCGTCGGCGAGCGGGCCGTCGTTCAGGGCTCGGGCGACGCCGGCGGTGCAGTGGTAGGCGTAGGCGAGGTCGAGGGTGTGCGAGATCGGGTGCACCACGCCGTGCTCGTAGAAGTCCTCGCCGTACATCCGGCGCAGGTCGGCGTCCATGTGCGCCAGCGCCCAGTTCCAGTCCAGGTCACCGAGTCCGAGGGCGTGCGCGTCCGCCAGCGCGGTGTGCACCAGTGCGCTGGCCTGCCGGAAGAACCGGTCCGCGCCGCGCGCCATCCGGTAGCCGATCGGGAAGTTGCCCTCCTCCTCGCACACCCGGATCAGTGATTCCAGCAGGTCGACCGCCCGGTCCGGGCAGATCGCGGCGAGCAGCGGCAGTTGGGTCTTGTAGATGTCCCACATCGTGCAGACGTCGAAGGCGAACGGACCGGACGTCGGCCAGAACGGGCTCTCGTCGTCCGCGAAGCACGGCTTGATCAGGGAGTGGTACAGGGCGGTGGAGAACACCTTCCGGCGGGCGGGCGAACCACCCTCGACCTCGATCCGGCCGATGTGGTCGCGCCAGCGGTCCTTCGTGCGCGCCAGCGTGGTGTCGAACGCCGGCGTGCCCTCGCCGCACTCGCGGTGCAGGTTCACCCTGGCCTGCTCGCAGCCGCGCAGCGAGAAGCCGATCCGCACCTCGACGCTCTGCCCGGCGGCGGCCGGTCCGAGGAAGAGCAGCCCGAACGGGCGCAGGGTGGTCTGCCTGATGCGGTCGAAGTCCAGCCGGGTGCCGCCCTCGATCAGCCGGCGGTCGTGCCACAGCATCTGCCGCCAGCCCGGCACGTCCACCTCGACGTACACCGACAGCGGCACGCCTTCGACGACGACCGTGCCCTGCGCGCGGCCGTGGCCGGTGCTCTCCACGTGCGCCCGCAGCGGCACCGTGTTGCCGTGGTCGATGGCGAGCCCGCCGCACGACAGGTCGACCACGATCCTCGCGCCGCGGTGCTCCGGGAACGTGTACCGGTGCACCGCGACCTTGGCGCCGACCGTGATCTCGCAGCGCACGCCGGTGTCCAGCGTGGCCGCGTAGTACCCGGCTTCGGCCACCTCGTCGTGCAGCGGCCAGGCCTGGCCGAGGGTGTCCAGCGGCTGCACCATCGGCGTCACGCGCACGTAGTTGTAGTACTTGCGGATCGCGCCCGTGCCGGACTGCTGGAAATGGGTGAACCCGGAGGCCTGCGGCCGGTCGAACATCTCCTCCGGCAGGCCTTCGGTGTTCTTGGTGTACAAGCCGTAACCGGTCGGGTAGGCGCC
Source organism: Saccharothrix isguenensis (assembly GCF_052936305.1). Taxonomy (NCBI): domain Bacteria; kingdom Bacillati; phylum Actinomycetota; class Actinomycetes; order Pseudonocardiales; family Pseudonocardiaceae; genus Saccharothrix; species Saccharothrix isguenensis. Next base: position 3,759,133 of record NZ_CP193626.1, on the reverse strand, counting down.
CGAGTAGGCGCACGCGGAGACCATGCCGAGCGGGGACGTGGCACCCGGGTGGGTGTTCCCGATCTGCGCTTTCGGCCACCACCAAGTGGCCGCGAGACCCTGCGCCGGGGGCAGGGAGGTCGCGGCCGTTCCGATGAAGGGGTCGATGTCGTCCAAGATGGCGAGACTGTAGATCCAGGTGGGCCGCCCGGTGGTTTCCGTGACGTGAACTCCGGTGGTCCACTCACCGCGCATCCGCCCGTCGGGTGACGATCGCGGTGGCCCGCCACTGGCCTGCCGGACCCGGAATGCGTGTTGCGTGCGTTCCTTTCGAGGTCCGCCGGATTTCATCGAGCCATTCGTTCAAGTATGCGAACGGGCTCGACTGGGTTTCGTGACGGAACAAAGCGAATCCACGTACGTGAATTATCTTGCCTCATTCGAAATTGTTGCGTTATCTTCTCCAGGAGCGCTCCCGGACACCTTCGGCCAATTCGGCCACAAGTAGGACGGAGGACGCATGAGATCACTGATCGCTCTCACGACGGCCGCCGCCCTGGCGCCCGCGCCGGCGCAGGCCGCCGACCCGACCCTGGTGGTCGCCGGCAACGGCAGCGCCGCTGGGCGGTGGGGTTTCGTCGTGCGGACACCTCGACCCGCGCTTCCCTGCTCCGACCGGGAGCCACGAAGAGCAACCGTTCGGCGAGGTCGCGCCCCGCCGGGGTGATGAACACGGCGACCACCCGGCGGTCGTCCGGTGACTTGCCCGCGCCACGAGACCTCGGCGCTCGGCCCGTTCGACGTGGTCGGCGGTGTGGTCGGCCGCCACGACACCGCAACGCTCGGCCGATCATCCATTCATCCCCTGGGCGGGCCGTGACGGGGAGCGAGCCGCACGGGCGGCGAATACACGCGCCAGCGCGTGCGCGCCGACCTCGCGAAAAGATTCTTCTGCGACCGTCGACTCCGTCCGGAAATCTTCCGTGACGAATGGGCAACGAGTTGGCGACAGCCCATTCGCTAGCGTCGGCGCTCTCACCCGAGGAATGGGGGCGAAATGCGGACGAGTTTGCGGAGTATCGCCATCGTAATCATTGATCGCTACCAGCGCAATCAGGTCCCGGTGCAGCGTTCGGTGATCGGCGTGCTGTACGTGTGGTTCGGCGGGATGAAGGTCATCCCCGGTCTGAGCCCGGTGGACGACCTGGCCGGCCGGGCGATGTCGGCGATGACGATGGGGCTGGTCAAGCCCTCGGTGTCGATGCCGCTGCTGGCCGTGGCGGAAATCCTGATCGGAATCGGCCTGATCACCGGGAAACTGCCTCGGACCACCGTGGTCGTGGCCCTGGGCCACATGGCCGGTATTTTCCTGACCGTGTTCGTCCTGCCCGGCGAGATCTGGGCCGCCTGGGGCGTCCCGACGCTGAACGGCCAGTACGTGCTGAAGAACGCGGTACTGGTGTGCGCCTTAGTGAACGTTGCCTTGCGAGCATTCCGCAAGGCTCCGGAAAAGGCGGTCGTCCATGGAGAGGCAGGCCTGGTGGATCAGCTGGGTCAGCACGTCCGACGGTGAGATCCCCAGTTCGTCGTGCAGCAGCCGCCTGCACTCCTCGAACTGGCGGGCGGCCTCGCGGCGGTTGCCTTCGGCGAGGTGCACGTCGATGAGCGCGCGGTGCGCGCTCTCCCGGTACGGGTCGGCGTGCAGCGCCGCCAGGCCGACCTCTATCGCGAGGCCGCCCAGCCCTTTCGCCGACAGCATCCGGCAGAACGCCTCCAAGGCGTGCAGCCGCAGTTGCCGGAACCGCTCGCGCTCCTCCAGCAGCCACGCGTCCTCGGTGTGCTCCGGCAGCAGGTCGTGGAACAGCAACTGCCGCACGGCGACGCCGAGGTGGTCCTCGTCCACCGGCGCCACGTCACCGTCGAGGACGCGCAACGCGAGGTCGTCGGCCGCGTGCAGGTCCACCGTGACGTCGTCGGCCAGCCTGAGCTGGTCCCGGGTGGACACCACGCTGGTGTCGGTGCCCGACGGCATCCGCCACAGCACGGACCGCAGGTTGGCCGCCGCACGGGTAACCGACGCGTCGGGCCACAGCACGGCGGCCACCCTGGCGCGAACGACCGGCGCGCCGCGCAACGCCAGCAGCGCGACCAGCCGTTCCGCGCTCGCGCCGAGCTGCACGCGCCGGCCGTCGTGGTGGAACTCGAAGCCGCCGAGGAGCCGCACCCTGGTGCGACCGCGGTCCTGCGGCGACCCGGCGGCCACCCGGTAGCGCGACCACACGGGTTCGGTGATCGTTTCGGACATGGTCAAGCGCTCCTCAGACCCGCAACGCGAGAAGTACGGACGGCGGACGGCAGGCGCCCGAGGACTCGCGGAGGAGTCCCCGAACGCCTGCCGACGGGCAGGGGATCAGAGCAGGGGGTCGGTGCGGGGAATCAGGCGGACGTGCGCTCGATGGGCACGCCGGTGAGCATCCCGTACTCGTTCCAGCTGCCGTCGTAGTTGCGCACGCCGTCGACGGCCAGCAGCTCGCTGAGCGCGAACCACGAGTGCGAGGAACGCCAACCCATGCGGCAGTACAGGGTGACGCCGTCGTCCAGCGGCACACCGTGCGCGCGGTACACCTCGGCGATCTGTTCGGGCGACTTGAACGTCTCGTCCTCGTTGACCGTCTCGGTCCACGGGATGTTCACCGCGTTCGGGATGTGGCCCCGGCGCTGCGGGTGCTCCTGCGACATGCCGCGCGCGGCCAGCAGCTCCCCGGTGTACTCCTCGGGCGAGCGGACGTCGACCAGCGCGGTCGAACCGTCGAGCACGTCGTCGCGGTACGCCCGGGTGGCCAGGTCGAGGTCCTTCGCCCGGTACGCGGTGCGCGCGCGGGTGACCGACTCCTTGCTCAGGGGGTGCCCGCCGACGATCCACGCCCGACGTCCGCCGTCGAGCAGCCGCACGTCGGCGTGCCCGTACATGCGGAAGTACCAGTAGGCGACGGCCGCCCACCAGTTGCTCTGGGCGCTGTAGAACACGACCGTGTCGTCGTTGCCGATACCCAACGAGGACACCAGCTGTTCGAACCGGTCACGCGGCACCACGTCGCGCACGACCGGGTCGAGCAGGTCGCGCTCCCAGTCGATCTTCACGGCACCGGGCACGTGACCCGACTCGTAGTTGGCGGTGCCGTTGTCGATTTCCACCACCACGACCGAGGGATCCTGGAGGTGGGCGAGTAACCACGCGGAGTCGACGAGCGGTTGGTGCTTCGACATGTCCTCAGCTCTCTATGGTGTTCGTTGCGATGGCGGCACGCCGTCACCACCAGTAGGTGGGGTAGCGCAGCGCGGGGACCAACTTGCCTACGGCCCACCCGACGACGACCAGCAGCACGCTGCCGATCAGGAAGACGAGCACCGCGGTCAGCGGCGCGATCGTCTGGAGCACGACCACCGCGGCGGTAGCCGCGGCGGGCGCGTGCGCGGCTCGCAGCGCGAGCATGCCGCCGACCGCGAGTCCCGCGGCCACTGCCGCGACCCACAGGTGGTGGCCGAACGCGGTGACCATGAGCAGACCGATCACCACGGACACCAGGTGACCGAGCACGACGTTGCGGGGCTGCGCGGGCGGCGTCGCGTGCATCGCCACGAGCAGCATCGCGGTCGCCGCCAGGGGCGCGGTGAACAGCACCGAGTTCGTCACCGAGCCGATCGCGACCAGCAGCAGGAGCATGACCACGGTGATCGCCGTGGCCCTCATGATCACCGCGGGCTTCGGCCGAGCGGGCGCCTTGCTCCGCCACCGGCTGGCCGCCGTCTCGACGGGCGTGGTATCGGCGGCTGGCTTGGTCATCGAGTATGCCTCTCGTGAAATGACGACCCGCACGACATGGTTGGCGGATCGCGTCGTTCCACCCTGAAGCTTGGGTGCGCCGCAGCCCTGGATCAAGATCAACTCGCCGTCCCGTCATGAAGATTTCCGATGTGCGAACCCGCTGAACTCGGCGATTGATGGGCGCGTGACGTTCGTGTGACAGTCCGTCTGCCGTAATCGCGCAGGTCTTGCCCGGTTCGTTTTTCCACCTGGAGCATCTGTGAGCACTGACACCCGTCGGCGCCGTCTGCGCTCGACGCTGACGCCGGTGGCCCTGGCCGCCGCCCTCACTGCGAGCGTGTTCACGCCGGTCGCCGGAGCCGAGGGCGGAACCGTCCCCGCCGGCGACAACGTGATCATCCAGTGGGACCAGGCCCTGATGGACGCCATCAGGGTCGGCAAGCTCGGCCCGCCCCACATCGCTCGCGCCTCCGGCATCGTGCACACCTGCACCTACGACGCGTGGGCCGCGTACGACGGCACGGCCACCGGTACGCGCTACGGCTCGCAGCTGCGCCGCCCCCTCGCCGAGCGGACGCTCGCCAACAAGAGCAAGGCGATCAGCTACGCGGCCTACCTCGCGGTCAAGGACATCTACCCCGCGAGCAAGCCGGCGTTCGACCAGCTCATGGTGAAGCTCGGCTACGACCCGAGCACCGTGCCGGGCGGGCCGACATCGCCCGCCGCGATCGGCACCAAGGCGTGCAAGGCCGTGCTGGACTACCGCCACCACGACGGTTCCAACCAGCTCGGCGACCTCAACGGCGGCGCGCCGTACAGCGACTACACCGGCTGGGTCCCGCGCAACGACCCGATGGACATCTTCGCCTTCGACCCGGCGACGGTGCGCGACCCCAACAGCTACCAGCCGCTGACCCACCCGAACAGGGACGGTTCGACCTCGACGGACGGCTTCCTCGGCGCGCACTGGGGCAAGGTCAAGCTGCTGTCGGTGCAGGGTCTGCCCGCGTCGTGGCAGGACACCGCGCAGAAGGCCATCCTGGAGGGCCTCCGCCGGACGAAGACCCCCGGCCCGGCGCCGTACGGCAGTGAGAAGTACGTCCGGCAGTCGCAGGAACTCCTGGACATCAGCGCGAACCTGACCGAGAAGCAGAAGGTCATCGCGGAGTACTGGGCCGACGGTGTGGGCACCTCGTGGCCCTCCGGGCACTGGATGGAACTGGCCCAGGTCGTGTCCAGGCGCGACAACAACAGCCTGGACAAGGATGCGAAGCTGTTCTTCGCGATGGGCAACGCCCAGGCTGACGCCGCGGTCGCGGCGTGGTACGTCAAGCGGTACTACGACTACGTGCGTCCGATCACCTCGGTGCGCCACCTGTTCCAGAACCAGCAGGTCGCCGCATGGGGTGGCCCGAACAGCGGCACCGTCCAGCAGGACGGCGCGGCGTGGCGGCCCTACCAGGAGGATGCGTTCCCGACCCCGCCGTTCGCCGAGTACGTGTCCGGCCACAGCGCGTTCAGCTACGCGGCGGCCGAGGTCTTCCGGCAGTTCACCGGCAGCAACCAGTTCGGCCACTCGGTGACCATCCAGCCCGGCGCGATGGCATTCGAGCAGAACCTGCCCAGCTCGCCGATCACCCTCTCGTGGCCGACGTTCACCGAGGCCGCCGCCCAGGTCGGCATCTCGCGCCGCTACGGCGGCATCCACTTCGAGGACGGTGACCTCCACGGCCGCGCGCTGGGCAGCGCGATCGGCCAGCTCACCTGGAAGACCGCCGAGCTGTACTTCAGCGGTCGCGCGTGACCGACGCGGAGCGGTTCCCGCCCGGGAACCGCTCCGCACCCCTGAGCGGAGGAACACGTGCACGACGTGGTCAAGCTGGATCGAGTGGTGATCCGGTTCGCCGGGGACTCCGGCGACGGCATGCAGCTCACGGGTGACCGGTTCACCTCCGAGGCCGCCGCGTTCGGCAACGACCTCGCCACCCAGCCGAACTTCCCGGCCGAGATCCGGGCGCCCCAGGGCACGCTGCCGGGCGTGTCCAGCTTCCAGCTGCACTTCGCGGACTACGACATCCTCACCCCCGGCGACCGCCCCGACGTGCTGGTGGCGATGAACCCGGCGGCGTTGAAGGCGAACATCGAGGACCTGCCCAAGGGCGGGATCCTGATCGTGAACACCGACGAGTTCAGCAAGCGGAACCTGACCAAGGTCGGGTACGCGGCCAACCCCCTGGAGGACGACACCCTCACCGGGACCTACCAGGTGCACAAGGTCGCGATGGCCACGCTGACCATAGGCGCGCTGGAGGACACCGGGCTGGGCAAGAAGGACGCGGAACGGGCGAAGAACATGTTCGCCCTGGGCCTGCTGTCGTGGATGTACCACCGGCCCACCGAGGGCACCGAGCGGTTCCTGCGGGAGAAGTTCGCCAAGAAGCCCGACATCGCCGAGGCCAACGTGCTGGCGTTCCGGGCGGGCTGGAACTACGGCGAGACCACCGAGTCCTTCGCGGTCACCTACGAGGTCGCGCCCGCCAAGCTCGACCGGGGCACCTACCGGCAGATCACCGGCAACACCGCGCTGGCCTACGGCATCGTCGCGGCCGGGCAGCGGTCCGGGCTGCCGGTGGTGCTGGGCACCTACCCCATCACCCCGGCCTCGGACATCCTGCACGAGCTGTCCCGGCACAAGCACTTCGGCATCACCACCCTGCAGGCCGAGGACGAGATCGCCGGCATCGGCGCCGCCCTGGGCGCCTCCTACGGCGGCGCGCTGGGCATCACCTCGACCTCCGGGCCGGGGCTGGCGCTGAAGTCCGAGACCATCGGCCTGGCCGTCATGACCGAGCTGCCGCTGATCATCATCGACGTGCAGCGCGGCGGCCCGTCCACCGGACTGCCGACCAAGACCGAGCAGGCCGACCTGCTGCAGGCGATGTTCGGCCGCAACGGCGAGTCCCCGGTCCCGGTCGTCGCGCCGCGGTCGCCCTCGGACTGCTTCGACGCCGCGATGGAGGCCGCGCGGATCGCGCTGGTCTACCGCACCCCGGTGCTGCTGCTGTCGGACGGGGCGATCGCGAACGGCTCGGAGCCGTGGCTGATCCCCGACGTGGCGGACCTGCCCGACCTGACCGTGACCTTCGCCACCGAGCCCAACGCCCCCGACGGCACGTTCTGGCCCTACCTGCGCGACCCGCGGACGCTGGCCCGCCCGTGGGCCGTGCCCGGCACCGCCGGGCTGCAGCACCGCATCGGCGGGCTGGAGAAGGCCGACGGCACCGGCAACATCTCCTACGACCCGGCCAACCACGACCACATGGTCCGGCTGCGCCAACGCAAGATCGACGGCATCGAGGTCCCCGACGTCGTGGTGGACGACCCGACCGGCGACGCCCGCGTCCTGGTCGTCGGCTGGGGCTCCTCCTACGGGCCGATCGGCGCCGCCGCGCGCCGCGTGCGCAAGCTCGGGATGCCGGTCGCGCACGCCCACCTGCGCCACCTCAACCCGTTCCCGGAGAACCTGGGCGAGGTGCTGCGCCGCTACGACCGGGTCGTCGTGCCGGAGATGAACCTCGGCCAGCTCGCCCTGCTGCTGCGGGCGAGGTACCTGGTCGACGCGATCAGCTACACGAAGGTCCAGGGCCTGCCGTTCAAGGCCGAGGAGCTTCAGGACGTGCTCGCCGACGTGATCAAGGGAGTGTCGGAATGACGGCGACGGATCTGGGACTGCCGGCCCTGGGAGGCCTGGTCGGCGTGCCCACCGCGGACGAGCCGCAGAAGGCCAAGGACTACAAGTCCGACCAGGAAGTGCGCTGGTGCCCCGGCTGCGGCGACTACGTGGTGCTCAACGCCGTGCAGTCGTTCCTGCCCACCCTCGGGCTCAAGCGCGAGAACATCGTGTTCGTGTCCGGGATCGGCTGCTCCTCGCGGTTCCCGTACTACATGAACACCTACGGCATGCACTCCATCCACGGACGCGCCCCGGCCATCGCCACCGGCCTCGCCGTGGCCAGGCCCGACCTGTCGGTGTGGGTCGTCACCGGCGACGGCGACGCGCTGTCCATCGGCGGCAACCACCTCATCCACACCCTGCGCCGCAACGTCAACCTCAAGATCCTGCTGTTCAACAACCGGATCTACGGGCTGACCAAGGGCCAGTACTCGCCCACCTCCGAGGAGGGCAAGGTCACCAAGTCCACCCCCCTCGGATCGCTGGACCACCCCTTCAACCCCGTGTCCCTCGCGCTGGGCGCGGAGGCCACCTTCGTCGGCCGCGCCGTGGACTCCGACCGGGCCGGGCTGACCGAGGTGCTGCGGCAGGCCGCCGAACACCGCGGCACCGCACTGGTCGAGATCTACCAGAACTGCCCCATCTTCAACGACGGCGCGTTCGACGTGCTCAAGGACGAGGAAGAAGCCGCCCAGCGGATCATCAACGTCGTCCACGGCCAACCCATCACCTTCGGCCGCGGCGACTACGCCGTCGTCCGCGACGGCTACGGACTGGGCGTCGCCAAGACCGCCGACGTCCGACCCGACGACATCGTCGTGCACGACGCCACCGACCTCAACCTCGCCTTCGCCCTGTCACGACTGTCCACCCAGGACCTCCAGCACACCGTCACCGGCGTGTTCCGCAACACCGCACGCACCACCTACGACGACGCAGCACGCGAACAGGTCGAACAGGCCAAGGCCGCGAAGACGCCCGACCTCGGCGCGTTGCTGCACGGCAAGGACACCTGGACCACTTAGTCCTCACAGGACTCACCACAGAAGCAACCGCACCACTGGAGGATTCGAGCATGGCAGTCCAGGGCAAGCAGCGCCGAGGTGAGGGGCAGTGGGCGCTGGGCTACCGCGAGCCGCTGAACCCGAACGAGCGGAGCAAGAAGGACGACAATCCGCTCAACGTGCGTTCGCGGATCGAGAACATCTACGCCCACGGTGGTTTCGACTCGATCGACCCGGCTGATCTGCGTGGGCGTTTCCGCTGGTACGGGCTGTACACGCAGCGCAAGCCGGGGATCGACGGCGGTCGTACGGCGACGTTGGAGCCGGAGGAGCTGGACGACGAGTTCTTCATGCTCCGGGTCCGGATCGACGGCGGCCGGTTGACCACGCGGCAGTTGGCGTTGTTGGGCGAGTTGTCGCAGACCTATGCGCGTGACACGGCCGACATCACCGACCGGCAGAACATCCAGTACCACTGGATCCGCATCGAGGACGTGCCGACGATCTGGCGCAAGCTGGAGGACGCGGGTCTGACCACGATGGAGGCGTGTGGTGACAGTCCGCGCGTGATCCTCGGCTCGCCGGTGGCGGGGATCGCCGAGGACGAGGTGGTCGACGGTTCGGGCGCGATCGACGAGATCCTGCGCCGTTACGTCGGTGATCCGCGGTTCGCGAACCTGCCGCGCAAGTTCAAGACGGCGATCTCGGGGTTGCCGGACGTGGCGCACGAGATCCACGACGTGGCGTTCGTCGGGGTGGAGCACCCGGAGCACGGGCCGGGTTTCGACGTGTGGGTCGGTGGTGGGCTGTCGACGAACCCGATGATCGGGCAGAGGCTGGGCGCGTGGGTGCCGGAGGCCGAGGTGCCGGAGGTGTGGGAGGGCGTGATCAGCGTCTTCCGCGATTACGGCTACCGGCGGTTGCGGCACCGGGCGCGGATCAAGTTCCTGGTCGCGGACTGGGGTCCGGGGAAGTTCCGTGACGTGTTGGAGACCGAGTACCTGAAGCGGAAGCTGGTCGACGGTCCGGCGCCGGAGGTGCCCGCGGTCCCGCGTGACCACATCGGTGTGCACCGGCAGAAGGACGGCCTGTTCTACATCGGGGCGGCTCCGATCGCGGGCCGGGTGTCGGGTTCCACGTTGGTCGAGGTGGCCAAGGTGGTGGAGCGGGCGGGGTCGGGCCGGGTCCGGCTGACGCCGCAGCAGAAGCTGGTCGTGTTGGACGTGCCGGAGGGCGAGGTCGGGAACCTGCGGTCGGACCTGGCGAAGTTGGGGTTGCAGACGGAGCCGTCGCCGTGGCGGCGCGGTGTGATGGCGTGCACGGGTATCGAGTTCTGCAAGCTCGCGATCGTGGAGACCAAGGCCCGTGCGGTCGACCTGGTGTCGGCGTTGGAGAGCAGGTTGGCCGACATCGTGGGCGGGGTGACCGAGCCGGTCTCCGTGCACATCAACGGCTGCCCCAACTCGTGTGCCCGGATCCAGACCGCGGACATCGGCCTCAAGGGCATGATCGTCGCCGACGGGGACGGGCGGCAGGCCGAGGGTTTCCAGGTGCACCTGGGCGGCGGGCTGGGGCTGGACGCCGGGTTCGGCCGGAAGTTGCGGGGCCACAAGGTGACCGCCGTCGAGCTGTCGGACTACGTCGAGCGCGTGGTGCGCAACTTCGTGGCCGGGCGTGAGCCGGGCGAGAGGTTCGCGCAGTGGGTCGCCCGCGCCGACGAGGGTGATCTCAAGTGAGTGAGCGGGCCACGCCCTTCTACTGCCCCTATTGCGGTGACGAGGACCTTCGTCCGCAGGAGGAGCCCGACTATTCGTGGCTGTGCGCCTCGTGTCGCCGCGTGTTCACGGTGAAGTTCGTTGGTCTCAACCTTCCTCAGGAGGTGCAGCGATGACCGCCCCGACCAGGGTCGAGGAGCTGAAGGTGATCGCCGAGGCCGCTTCGGTGGAGCTGGCGCAGGCCGGTGCCGAGGAGGCGCTCGCGTGGACCGCCCGGACGTTCGGCGAGAGCTGGATCGTCGCGTCGAACATGCAGGACGCCGTCCTCATCGATCTGGCCGTCAAGGTGAAGCCGGATGTGGACGTGCTGTTCCTGGAGACCGGTTACCACTTCGCCGAGACGATCGGCACCCGCGACGCGGTGGACCTGGTCTATCCCGAGGTCCGGATCGTGAACGCGGCGGCCGAGCAGTCCGTCGCGGACCAGGAGGCCCGGTTCGGCCTGCTGAACAGGACGAACCCCACCGAGTGCTGTCGGCTGCGCAAGGTCGTGCCGTTGCAGCGCACCCTGGACAACTACGACGCGTGGGTGACGGGGGTGCGTCGGGTGGACGCGCCGACGCGGGCGGGCACGCCGGTCGTGGCGTGGGACGACCGCAACGGGCTGGTGAAGGTCAACCCGATCGCGGCGTGGTCGGACGACGAGTTCCACGACTACATCGCCCGGCACGGGATCCTGGAGAACCCGTTGGTGCAGGACGGTTACCCCTCCATCGGCTGCGCGCCGTGCACCGTGAAGCCGCTGCCGGGCGCCGACCCGCGCAGCGGCCGGTGGGCGGGGCGGGCCAAGACCGAATGCGGGTTGCACGGATGACCACGACAGCTCTGGACACGTTGGGGCGCCTCGAATCCGAGGCGATCCACATCTTCCGCGAGGTGGCCGGCGAGTTCGACCGGCCGGTGATCCTGTTCTCCGGCGGCAAGGACTCCACGCTGCTGCTGCACCTGGCGGTGAAGGCGTTCTGGCCCGCGCCGGTGCCGTTCCCGCTGCTGCACGTGGACACCGGGCACAACTTCGACGAGGTCATCGCCTTCCGCGACAAGGTCGTCGCGCGGCACGGGCTGCGCCTGGAGGTGGCGAGGGTGCAGGACTACATCGACGACGGGCGGCTGGCCGAGCGCCCCGACGGCACCCGCAACCCGTTGCAGACCGTGCCGCTGCTCGACGCGATCACCGGCCACCGCTTCGACGCCGTGTTCGGCGGCGGCCGCCGCGACGAGGAACGCGCCCGGGCCAAGGAACGGATCTTCAGCCTGCGCAACTCCTTCGGCCAGTGGGAACCCCGCCGCCAGCGCCCGGAGCTGTGGAACCTCTACAACGGCCGGCACCGCCCCGGCGAGCACGTGCGGGTGTTCCCGCTGTCCAACTGGACCGAGCTGGACGTGTGGCACTACATCGCCCGCGAGAACATCGAGCTGCCCGACATCTACTACGCCCACCGTCGGCAGGTGTACCTGCGCGACGGCATGTGGCTCGCGCAGGGCCCGTGGGGCGGTCCGCGCGCGGACGAGACGATGGTCGAGAAGACCGTCCGCTACCGGACCGTGGGCGACGGGTCGTGCACCGGCGCGGTCGAGTCCGACGCCGCCGACATCGCCACCGTCATCGCCGAGGTCGCCGCGAGCAGGCTCACCGAGCGCGGCGCGACCCGCGCGGACGACCGGCTGTCCGAGGCCGCCATGGAAGACCGCAAGCGGGAGGGGTACTTCTAGATGAGCGACCTGTTGAGGCTGGCGACGGCGGGCAGCGTGGACGACGGGAAGTCCACCCTGGTCGGCAGGTTGCTCTACGACACCAAGTCCGTGCTGGCCGACACCCTCGACGCGGTGCACCGCGCCAGCGCCGACCGCGGCCTGACCACCCCCGACCTGTCGCTGCTGGTGGACGGGCTGCGGTCGGAACGCGAGCAGGGCATCACCATCGACGTGGCCTACCGCTACTTCGCCACCCCGAAACGCTCGTTCGTGCTCGCCGACACCCCCGGCCACGTCCAGTACACCCGCAACACCGTCACCGGCGCCTCCACCGCGCAGCTCGGCGTGCTGCTGGTCGACGCCCGCAAGGGCGTCATCGAGCAGACCCGCCGCCACGCGGCCGTGCTCGCCCTGCTGGGCGTGCCGCGCCTGGTGCTGGCGGTCAACAAGATCGACCTGGTCGACCACGACGAGGCCACGTTCTCCCGCATCGCCAAGGAGTTCACCGCCCACGCCACCGCCCTGGGCTACCCCGAGGACGCCGTGGTGACGATCCCCGTCTCCGCACTCGCCGGCGACAACGTGGTGGAGCGCTCCGACCGGACACCCTGGTACGACGGCCCCACCCTGCTGCAACACCTGGAGACCGTGCCGGTCGACGTGGACCCGCACGACGCGCCGTTCCGCTTCCCCGTCCAGTACGTCATCCGCCCCCGCACCGCCGAACACCCCGACTACCGCGGCTACGCGGGCCAGGTCGCCGCCGGCACCGTCCGCGTCGGCGACGAGATCACCGTCCTGCCCGACGGGCTGCGCTCCACCGTCACCGGCATCGACACCGCCGACGGCCCACTGGAACAAGCCGCATCCGGCCAGTCCGTGACACTCCTCCTCGCGCACGACCTGGACATCTCCCGCGGCGACCTCATCGCCGCCGCCGCCGTCCCACCCAAGGTCACCGACGAATTCGACGCCACCGTCTGCTGGCTCTCGGAGAAGGCACTGACCCCCGGCGCCCGCGTCCTGGTCAAACACGGCACACGCACCGTCCAAGCCATCGTCACCCAGCTCCACACCCGCTTCGACGAGCAGAACCTGACCACGGTCGAAGACCCGGGCACGTTGACGCTCAACGAGATCGGCCAGGTGACGGTCCGCACCACCTCCGCCGTCCCGCTCGACGACTACACGAACAGCCGCCGCATGGGCAGCTTCCTCGTCATCGACCAGGCTGACGGCAGCACGCTCGCCGCCGGACTGGTCGGCGACCCCCTCAGCACCATCACGCGGGCCGTCGCGCTGGCTGGCGTGCCGTGATCCGAGTGCTGCTCGCGCTCCTCCTGATCCTGGTCGGCTGCACCCGGGCGGATCGTGGGGAACGGATCCCGGTGGCCGAACAGGGTCCGGCCGCCGAGGTCCGCCTCGGCTACTCCCCCAACATCACCCACGCGTCGGCGCTGCTGGGCGTGGAGCGCGGCCTCTTCACCGCCGAGCTGGACAGGACCGGGTTCGTCCCGGTCACCTTCAACGACGGCGGCGCGGCGGTGAACGCGTTGCTCGGCGGGTCGCTGGACATGGCGTTCCTCGGTCCCGGCCCGGCGATCAACGCCTACGCCAAGTCCGACGGCGAGGCGATCCGGCTGGTCTCCGGCGCCACGTCGGGCGGCGCGCAGCTCGTGGTCAAGCCGGGGATCGACCGGCCGCAGCAGCTGATCGGCCGCACGATCGCCAGCCCCGCCCTGGGCAACACCCAGGACATCGCGTTGAAGAAGTGGCTCGCCGCCTCGCGGCTCACCGACGCGGTGGACGTGACCAACGTCGAGAGCGCGCGGGCGCTCGACGGGTTCGTCCAGGGCCGGTTGGACGGCGCCTGGCTGCCCGAGCCGTGGTCGTCGCGGCTCGTGCTGGAAGCGGGCGGACACGTCCTCGTCGATGAGGCGAGCCTGTGGCCGGACGGCGAGTTCCCGTCCACGGTGGTCGTGGTGCGCACCCCGTTCCTCGAAGCGCACCCGGAGACCGTTCGGGCGGTGCTGCGCGGGCTGGTGCGGGCGGAGCAGTCCGCCACCCTGGACCCGGCGCGGGCCAAGCAGGACATGAACGCCCACCTGCGCGAGGTGACGGGCCGAGCCCTGCCCGAGGCCACGACCGAGCGCGCCTTCGCCACCATCCGACTCACCACCGATCCGAACGCGGCGGCGTTCGACCAGTTGGCTCGTGACGCCCTCGCCGCGGGTGTGCTCAAGGCACCGATCGACCTCGCCGGGTTCGTCGAGCCAGGCCCGTTGGCCGCGGTGCTGTCCGAACTCGGCCTGCCCACCAGCCCACAGGGGATCCCATGACCAGCACCCTCGAACCGCTGTCCACCGCGACCGAGTACGCGGTCCGGCTGACGTCGGTCAGCAAGACGTTCGGCCACGGCGCGTCCGCCGTCACGGCCGTCGACCGCGTCGACCTCACCGTGCGACCGGGTGAGTTCGTCTGCCTGCTCGGAGCCTCCGGCTGCGGCAAGAGCACCCTGCTCAACCTGATCGGCGACCTGGAGGCCCCCACCTCGGGACGGGTGCAGCTGACCACGGGTCGGCCCGCGGTGATGTTCCAGGAGGCGGCGTTGCTGCCGTGGCTGACCGCGGCGCAGAACGTCGAGCTGCCGTTGCGGCTGGCGGGGCTGGACCGGCGGTCCCGGCGGGCCCGCACCGAGCAGTTGCTGGGCCTGGTCCGGCTGGCCGGGACGGGTGGCAAGCGCCCGCACGAGCTGTCCGGCGGGATGCGGCAGCGGGTCGCGCTGGCCCGCGCGCTGGCGTGCACCGGTGACGACAACGCACTGCTGCTCATGGACGAGCCGTTCTCCGCGCTCGACGCCATCACGCGGGACGTGCTCCAGGCGGAATTGCTGCGGGTGTGGCGGGAGACGGGCACGGCGGTCGTGTTCGTCACGCACGACGTGCGCGAGGCCGTGCGGCTCGGGCAGCGGGTCGTGCTGCTGTCGTCCCGGCCCGGCCGGGTCGTCCAGGAGTGGTCCGTTTCCGGCGAGGACGACGTCGTCGACGAGATCAACGCCAGGCTCAGAGAGGTGATCAGCAGCCATGTCTTCGCGTAGCGCCGTCGAGCGGGAGGACGACGAGGCGGTCGAGGCGGGGCTGGACGCGCTGACGTCGCCTCCTTCCGCGCCGTCGAACGGGCGGGCGCGGTTCGTGGGTCGCGTGCTACCCCCGGTGATCGCGCTGTTCGTGATCGGCTGCGTGTGGCAGGCGCTGTGGGCGTCGGCGATCTGGCCGGAGTACCAGCTTCCCGCGCCCGTCACGGTGTTGGACCAGATCGCGCAGCAGGTCCGCAGCGGTGAGATCGTCGGCTTCCTGTGGGTGTCCGTGCACCGCGCGGTGATCGGGTTCGCGGTGGCGGTGGTGGTCGCCGTGCCGCTCGGCCTGCTGATCGCCAACGTGACGCCGGTGCGGCGGGCCATCGGGCCGCTGATCTCGGGATTGCAGAGCCTGCCGTCGGTGGCGTGGGTGCCGGCGGGCGTGCTGTGGTTCGGCCTGACGGACTCCGCGATCTACTTCGTGATGCTTCTGGGAGCGGTCCCGTCCATCGCGAACGGCCTGGTGTCGGGCGTGGACCAGATCCCGCCCATCTTCCACCGGGTCGGGGTGGTGCTCGGCGCGACGCGGCTGGCCGCGATCCGGCACGTGCTGCTGCCCGCCGCGCTGCCCGGTTTCCTGGCCGGGCTCAAGCAGGGCTGGGCGTTCTCGTGGCGGTCGCTGATGGCCGCCGAGCTGATCGCCACGTCGCCGCAGCTGGGCGTCGGCCTCGGCCAGGTGCTGCACAACGGCATGTCGCTGTCGGACATGTCGATGGTGATGGCCGCCATCGTGTTGATCTTCTTCGTGGGTGTCGGCATCGAGTTGGCGCTGTTCCGCCCGCTGGAGCGGTCCGTGCTGCGGGCACGCGGCCTCAGCGGAGGGCTGTAAGTGCTCATCGCCGTCGCGCACGGCAGCCGTGACCCGCGTTCCGCGGCGGCTGTCCGGCAGCTGGTCGCCGCCCTGCCCGGCGCCCGGCCGGCCTTCCTCGACCTGTCCGAACCGCTGCTCGCCGACGTCCTCGCGGACGTGGGTCACGACGAGGCAGTGGTGGTGCCGTTGCTGCTGGGCAGCGCCTACCACGCCCTGGTCGACATCCCGGAGATGGTCGGCGCGGCGACCACGCGGTCGCCGGGGCTGTCGGTACGGGTCACCGATGTGATCGGGACGGACCCCCGGGTCGCCGACGCGGCGCTCGCCCGGCTCGCCGAGGTCGGTGTGCGGCCGGGTGACGACCGGCTGGGCGTGGTGCTCGCCGGCGCTGGTTCGTCGCACGCGGCGGCCAACGCGGCGGTCGCGGACCTCGCCGAGCGGTGGGCGCGCGAGCACGGTTGGGCCGGTGTCCGGCCGGCGTTCGCGACCTGCGCCCCGGACGTCCCCGACGCGATCTCCGAGCTGAAGGACCTCGGCGCGCGCCGCATCGCCGTGGCGTCCTGGTTCCTCGCCCCCGGACGGCTGCCCGACCGGGTCGCGAGCGCGGCACGGCGGGCGCACCCCGAGGTCGTGGTGGCCGCGCCGCTCGGCGCCCACCCGTCGGTGGTGGCCGCAGTACACGAACTGCACCTTTCCGCGCACGTGTGAGAATTCGAATTCCCGTACCCGCGTGTCGCTGGAGCCCCACCACATCGAATTTTCCGATGGTCTCGCATCGTCAGGACTACAGCGCGGGCTTCCCGTCCGGTGGATAGCGTGAAACCGCTGGAACCTTTGCACCGCAACACTTCGCCACCACGGTGCACCGATAGGACAACAGCGGAGACTATTACCGGGAGCGCGACCGTGTCTGACATGAAAATCATCGAAGACGTGATTCGGAACGGCTTCGACCTCACGGACATCGAGTGGACCAAGTGGGTCGAGCCGGGCCGCGAGGCCGTCGAGCACCACGTGCTCTGGGCACCCGACCCGGAGACCGGTGACCACTCCGTCGGCCTGCTGCTGCGCTTCCCTCCCGGCGCGCACGGCGACTTCCACGAGCACCTCGGCTGGGAGCTGATGCTCGTCCTGGACGGCTCGCTGGACCACAGCGACGGCCACTCGTTCAAGAAGGGCGCTCTCGTGGTCGAGGGCCCCGGCAGCAAGCACCAGATGTCCAGCGCCTCCGGGTGCACCGTGCTGGCCATCCGGACCCGGCCCGTCGAGGCCCGCCCCGCCGAAGCCCCGTGAGCGCCTCCCCGACCGCGCTCGCCGTCCGACCGGTCCGGGTCGTGCTGTCGAGCGTCTTCTCCGACGCGCACACCTGGAACCTCGTGTTCCTCCAGCTGCTGCTGGAGGAACACGGGTGCCAGGTGACGAACCTCGGCGCCTGCGTGCCCGAGGAACTGCTCCTGGAGCACTGCCGTGACACCTGCCCGGACCTCGTCGTGATCAGCACCGTGAACGGCCACGGCCACCTGGACGGAGTGCGGCTGGCCCGCCTGCTGCGCGCCGACCCGGACACGGCCCGCCTGCGGTTGGTCATCGGCGGCAAGCTCGGCGTGGGCGGCGGGGCGGAGTCGCGGCACGAGCTGATCGACGCCGGGTTCGACATGGTGGTCGAGGACAGCGATCCGCAGCGGCTGGTCGGCTACGTCGAAGGGCTGCTCAGACCGGCCCTGCCCAGCGGCAGGACCACCTCGTGACGTCGTTCTCCGCGTTCGTCGCCGACTCCGCGGCCAGGGGCGAGCTGGTGGTGCAGCCGCGAATGGGCTTCGCCGAACCCGCGCAGATGCGGGCAGGTCTGCTGGCGGTGCGCGCCGTGCCGGGGCGCACCGTCGGCACGATCACCCTGGACAGCTACACCAGAGTGGGCGTGCACGACGCCGCGCGACGAGCATTGCGCGACGGGGCTCCCCTCAACGGGTTCCCCCTTGTCGTGCACGGCCCGGACGTCACCCGCCGGATGCTCGACGGCGTGGTGGCGGCGGACTTCCCGGTCCAGGTGCGGCACGGCAGCCCCGCGCCGTACGACATCGTGCGCACCCTGCTCGACGCCGGGCTCGACGCCACCGAGGGCGGGCCCGTGTCCTACTGCCTGCCCTACAGCCGGACGCCGCTGGGCGACTCGGTGCGGGAGTGGCGGCGCACCTGCGAGCTGATGGCCGGCCACGGCCCGGACGCGCACCTGGAGACGTTCGGCGGGTGCATGCTCGGCCAGCTGTGCCCGCCCAGCCTCCTCGTGGCGCTGTCCGTGCTGGAGGCGCTGTTCTTCCGCGCGCACGGCCTGCGGAGCGTGTCGCTCAGCTACGCGCAGCAGACCAACGCGGCACAGGACCTGGAAGCCATCGCGGCGTTGCGCACGCTGGCCGGCGAACTGCTGCCGGACGTGCGGTGGCATGTGGTGCTCTACACCTACATGGGCGTGTACCCGCGCAGCACGACCGGCGCGACCACGCTGCTGCGCGACAGCGTCGAGCTGGCGGTCCGCTCGGGTGCGGAGCGGGTGATCGTCAAGACGGAGGTCGAGGCGCACCGCATCCCGACGCCCGCGGAGAACGTCGCCGCGCTGCGCCACGCCCTCGACGCCGCGCGGCCACCGACCGACGGGCTGCGGCCCGCGCACACCGGGGTGCTCGCGGAGGCGCGCGCCCTCGTGGAGGCCGTGCTCGACCTGGACGATGACCTCGGCCGCGCGCTGGAACTGGCGTTCCAGCGCGGTTGGCTCGACGTCCCGTACTGCCTGCACCCGGACAACGCGGGCCGGACGCGGGCCGCGCTGGACGAGCGGGGCCGGCTGTGCTGGGTGTCGACCGGCTCGATGCCGATCGCGGGCCTGGCGCGCACCCTGCCGCCCGAGACGCTCACCGCCCGTTCCCTGCTGGCGATGCTCACGCACGTCGAGCACCGCTACGACGACGTGCTCGACCGCACACCCGCACGCCCGCACCTGACCGACTGACGGGAGTGATCGTGTCCTCAGCCGACGACCCGGTGTCGCACGGGCCCAGGATCGCCATCATCGGGATGGGCCCCCGTGGCATCTCCGTGCTCGAACGCCTCGCCCTCCGCGCCGACGACCACCACGCGCCGGAGGTCTTCGCGATCGACGCGGTCCAGGTGGGCTGCGGCCGTATCTGGCGCACCGACCAGCAGCCGTGGTTCACCATGAACACGGTCGCGGGCCAGGTGACCATGTACTCCGGCGAGCCAGACGGCGGACCTGACCGCGCGGGCGCCGGTCCCAGCCTGGCGCAGTGGCTGGCCCGCTCCCCCGACCCGGAGCAGGCGTCGATCGGCCCGGACGGCTACGCGCCGCGCGTCACCTACGGGCACTACCTGCGCCACGTGTACCGCAGCGTGGTCGACCACCTGCCCGATGGGATGGTCGTCCAACCGGTCACCGCGCGGGTCACCACGATGACGCCGCTGCCCGACGGCGGGTTCGCGCTGACGCTGACGGACCGCCCCGAGCCGCTGGTGGTCGACCGGGTGGTGCTGGCCACCGGCCACCCCGTGTCCCGACCCGGCACGTCCGACCAGGCGCTGGCCGACTTCGCCGCCACCCGGCCCGGGCTGACCTACCTGAGCGGGGACTCCGCCGCGGACCTGCCGCTCGACGCCATCGCGCCCGGCACACCCGTGGGCGTGATCGGCATGGGACTCGGGTTCTACGACATCCTGCTGTCGCTGACCGTGGGGCGCGGCGGGGTGTTCCGGCGGGACGTCTCCGGCGCCATGCGGTACGCGCCCAGCGGTCGTGAACCGCTGATCTTCGCCGGGTCGCGCAGCGGGATGCCGATCCTCGCGCGCGGCGCGAACCAGAAGCGACCGGACCACGTGCACCAGCCGGTCGTGTTCACCGCGGACGCGGTGCGGGAGGCGAAGGCGCGGGCCGGCGCGACCGGGCTGGACTTCACCGGCCAGGTCATGCCGCTGATCCAGCAGGAGGTGGACCACGTCTACCTCACCACCCTGGTGCGTTCCCGGCAGGGCGACGCGGTCGCGGCCCGGTTCGCCGAACGGCACGCCCGCGTCCTGCGCCACGGTGAGCCCAAGGCCGCGCTCCTCTCCGAGTACGGTCTGGCCCCGGACGCCGGGCTGGACCTCGAACGGGTCGCGCGGCCGTTCGCGGGCAAGCGGTTCGCGCACCCGGCCGTGTTCCGGGCGAAGGTGCTCGACCTGATGGCCAAGGACATCGACGAGGCCAAGCGCGGCAACGTCGACGGCCCCGTCAAGGCGGCGCTCGACGTCCTGCGCGACATCCGCAACACCATCCGCGTCGCGGTGGACTTCGGCGGCCTGACCGCCCGGTCCCACCGGGACGACTTCCTCGGCTGGTACGTGCCGATGAACGCCCTGCTGTCCGCGGGGCCGCCGGTGGAACGGGTGGAGCAACTGCTGGCGTTGATCGAGATCGGCGTCGTGACCGTGGTCGGTCCGCGCGTCCGCTACGAGTGCGACCCGGCACGCGACACGTTCGTGGTGTCCTCGGCCGACGTCACCGACTCGCGCACCGAGGTGGCGGCGCTGGTCGACGCCCGCATCCCCCAGCCCGACCTGCGCCGGGACACCTCGCAGCTGTACGAGGACCTGGTCGCGCGCGGCCTGGTGGCGCAGTTCGTCGAGCGCGACCCGGTGACCGGCGAGGTGTTCGAGACCGGCGGGGTCGACGTCACGCCCGCGCCGTTCGCCCTGCTGGACCGGCACGGCGCGGAGGTGCCCGGCGTGTACGCGCTCGGCCTGCCGACCGAGCACACGCGCTGGTTCACGCAGGTCGGCAGCAGCCGGCCCGGTATGCGCACGCTGTTCCTGCGCGACGCCGACTCCATCGCCGAACGGCTGCTCGTCCCGTCCCCCGTGCTCGCGCCCAGGTGACTCCGGACCGGTTGGCAACCTCCCCTCCCTGAAGGGTGGGATTCCCCGCCGGGCTCGCGCCCGGCAGTTCCTGCTTCTTCTCCCCGGAAGGGAGGTTTCGCCGGATGCCTCGCCGACTAGCGTCGGGTCGGTCCCACTCCGGCTCGACAGGCTGTGACCGCCTGCCCGGCGGCCAGGGTGTTGCGCGCGGCGTCAACGTCGCGGTCGTGCGAAGCCCCGCAGCCGGGGCACGTCCACTCCCCCACCCGCAGCGGCAGCGCGTCCAGCAGAAGCCCGCAGGCCGAGCACGTCTTCGAGCTGGGCAGCCACCGGCCGGCCGGGTCACGCGAGACGGTCACGGTGGACGGCTCGGCACCCTCGGGCAGCGGCCGGGACCACACGACGTCCAGCGGCTCGGCCATCTTCGCCAACGTCAACCGGCCGTCACGCCAGCGGAACGCCGACCGGGTGTACTCCGCCGACGCCTTGCCCCGCTTGCGCGACTTGAACCGCGGGTAGCGGGACCGCTTCTCCCAGAACGCGGTGAACGCCGACTGCAAGTGCCGCAACGACTGCTGCAACGGCACCGACGACACCTCGTTGAGAAACCCCAGCCCCTCCGTGCGCTTCCACTCCGTGAGCAGCGCCGAGGTCTGCACGTAGTTCAGCCGACGGTGCTCGCCGTACCACGCCGCCGTGCGGGCCTCCAACGCCCGGTTGTACACCACCCGCACACACCCGAACGTGCGCAACAACTCCACTTCCTGCGCCGCAGACGGGTAGAAGCGGTACCGGAACGCCCGCTTCACCACCGACCCCGACGACATTTCTCACACATCGACACCCCAGCAAGTGAGCCTTGCCGATGCGGGCGAAAGCATTGGTTTCCTCCCCGGCGTGAACGCCGGGTATCCACCGACAGGAGCCCAGATGACCGACGCGACCGAGGAGTTCCGCGCGGCCCGGGACGTGCTGCTGACCCACCGCGAGGACCTGGAGCGGGCACGGGCGGAGTTCCGCTGGCCCCGTGCGCCCGAGTTCAACTGGGCGTTGGACTGGTTCGACGTGGTGGCGCGGGACGGCGACCGCGAGGCGCTGCGCGTGGTGGGCGTCGCCGCGCTCACCTACGCGGAGCTGTCCCGCCGGTCGAGCCAGGTGGCCTGCTGGCTGCGCGACCTCGGCGTGCGGCGCGGCGACGTGGTGCTGCTGATGTGCGGCACGCGCCCCGAGCTGTGGGAGGTGACGCTGGCCGCGATGAAGCTGGGCGCGGTCCTGACGCCCACCTACCCCACCGCGACGCCCGTCGAGATCGCCGACCGGATCGCCCGCGCGGACGTGCGGCACGTGGTGGCCGAGGCGGGGCTGGTCGAGCGGTTCGCCGACGTCCGGGTGCCCGGCATCCGGGTATCGCTCGGCGACGTCGGCGGCTGGACGTCCTACTCGGACTCGGCGGACGCGCCGGCGGAGTTCACACCGGACGGTCCGACCCACCGCGACGACCCCCTGTTCACCTACTTCACCTCGGGCACCACCTCCCAGCCCAAGCTGATCCGGCACACCCACGCCAGCTACCCGGTCGGCCACCTCAGCAGCCTGTACTGGAACGGCCTGCTGCCCGGCGACGTGCACCTGAACCTGGCGGCGCCGGGCTGGGCGAAGCACCCGTGGAGCTCGCTGTTCGTGCCGTGGACGGCGGAGGCGACCGTCCTCGCCGTGCCGACACCGAACCCGGCCGCGGTGCTGGACGCCCTGCACGCGCACCGCGCCACGTCGGTCTGCGCGCCGCCGACGGTGTGGCGCGGTCTGATCCGGCACGGCCTGGGCGACCGGCCCGCCGCGCTGCGCGAGGCCACCACGGCGGGCGAACCCCTGAACCCGGACCTGTTCCACGCGATCCGGGACCGGTGGGGCATCGCGCTGCGCGACGGCTACGGGCAGACGGAAGCCACCGGCATGATCGGCACCACGCCCGGCGACCGCGCCCGGCCCGGAGTGCTCGGCCGGCCCCTGCCCGGCTACGACATCGTGCTGCTGGGACCGGACGGCGTGCCCGGCGACGAGGGCGAGATCAGCGTGGACCTGGCCAACCGGCCGGCGGGCATTCCCACCGGTGTCGGCCACTACCGCACCGGCGACCTCGGCGTGCGGCACGCGAACGGGACGATCACCTGTCTCGGCCGGGTGGACGACGTGTTCAAGTCGTTCGACCACCGGATCTCGCCGCACGAGCTGGAACGCGTGCTGTGCCTGCACACCGACGTGGTGGACGCGGCCGTGGTGCCGGTGCCGCACCCGATCGGCATGTGGGTGCCGAAGGCGTTCCTGGTGCGCAAGCCCTCGACGACCTCCGACGCGGACGTGGCGATGGGCGTGTTCGACCACATGGCACTGGAACTGCCGCCGGAGAAGGCGGTGGCGGAGATCGAGTTCGTGGACGTCCTGCCGCGCACGGCGTCCGGCAAGGTCCAGCGGGCGCGGCTGCGCACCGCCGGCGTGGGCGTGGTCTACAGGACGGATTCCTCGACGGTGTCGCTCTCGCGCCGCCCGTAGTAGTAGCGGCTCACGCGCGCGCGGTTGCCGCACGCCGAGGAGCACCACTGCTGCCGGTGGTGCTCCTTGACGAAGTACAGGACGCACAGCGGCGCCGGGCAGGCGCGCAGCTGCTCGCGCGTGGGGCCGGCCAGGAACCGGGTCGCGACCCACGTCAGGGAGGCGATCGCGCGCGACCGGTCGTCCAGGTCGACCGGCACGGACCAGTGCAGGTCCGGTTCGCCGTCACCGGGCCAGACCAGGTGCGGCGTCACCTCCGCCTCGCGCAGCACCTGGTTCACCGTCGCGAGGGCGACGTCGAGGTCGGGCAGTTCGTGCGCGTCCGGGGCGCTGGGCGGGTCCGGCGCGACGGCGTGGGCGAACAGCGCGCGCAACGCCTGGCGCACCTCGACCAGCCGGTCCGCGGTGGCCGCGTCCGCGGGCACCGCGTCGGTCGGGAACATCGGCCAGCGCTCGTGGACCTGATCGAGCCAGTCGCGCAGACCCTCCGGGCTGCGCAGGACATCCCGCACCCGACCGCGCGTCCGCCGGATGACTCGAACCGTGTTCACCAGGGTGAGGGCCAGTTGAGTGTCCACGGCGTGACTCCCGTTCCTCGACCGCCTTGATTAACGCTAGCAGGGCCTTGACGGCATGTGTCCAACCACTCGACAATCATGTTGCTACTAACACTTACAAGACTTTCTAACCATGAGGAGCCTGGATGTCTCGCATCCCGCTGGTCGAGCCGGACTCGGCCCAGGGCGAAGTAGCGGAGATGTTCACCGCGATCAAGGACCGGCTCGGGCGCGTGATCAACATGACCCAGGTCATGGCCAACTCCCCCGCCGTGCTCAAGGGGTACCTCGGGCTCAACGGCGCGCTGGCCACCAGCTCGGTCGGGCGGCTGACCGGGGAGCGGGTGGCCCTCGCCGTCGGCGAGGCCAACGGCTGCACCCTCTGCCTGTCCGCGCACACCACGCTGGGCGCCAAGGCCGGCCTGAGCGAGGACGAGATCATCGCGGCCCGCCGCGGCACCTCGTCCGACCCGAAGCAGGCCGCCGCGATCGCGTTCGCACTCCGCATCCTGGAGACCCGCGGCACCGTGTCGGACGAGGAGCTGGCGGAGGTCCGCGCAGCCGGCTTCACCGACGGCGAGGTGCTGGAGCTGGTCGCCTACACGGCGCTGAACGTGTTGACGAACTTCGTCAACAAGGTGTCGGACACGCCGATCGACTTCCCCGAGGCGCAGCCGCTGAGCTGAGTGGACACGGGGTGGCCCGACCGAGCGTGTGCGCACACGCTCGGCGGTCCGGTCCCGAGGCGGGTAGCACACGGACCGGATGCCCTTGCGGCAAGCCGAAGCCCCTTTCGGCCGGTACGGAGTGCGGCGGTTTGGGCGCTTGTCGCAGTCCGATGCAACAGCCATGCTTCTGCTAATACTCTCGACTAGCAAATAGCATTAGTGTGCCTGGGGGGAAGACTAGTGAGCGCCACCGTGTACGACTTGTCGATCCACCAATTACGGACCTTCCTGGAGGTCGCGAGAACCGGCAATCTCACCAAGGCGGCCAACCGCCTCGGTTACGCCCAGTCCAGCGTCACGGTGCACATCCGCACCCTCGAACGCAGGCTGGGCGTTCGCTTGTTCCACCGCCACTCGCAGGGTGTCCGGCTCACGGACGAGGGCGAATCGGTCATCGGCCACGCTTCGCGGCTGTTCGAGGTCATCGAAGACATGGTGCGGTCCGTCGGCTCGTCCGAACCGGTCCGCGGTCGTGTCGCCATCGGCGGCCCCGCAGTGCTGACCAGCTACTACCTCGGCCCGCTGCTGCGCAAGTGCCACCAGGTCTACCCCCAGTTGCGGCTGAGCACCCGCACCCTGCGCCCCTCCGACATCGAGAAGACGGTGCGCACGGGCGAGGTCGACCTCGGCTTCGTGCTGACCGAGGACTGCGGCGACGACCAGTTGTGCGAAGGCCCGCTGCACTGGCGAACCCTGTGCGCGGTCGACTTCGTCGCCGTGTCCACCACCAAGGCGGGAGCCCGGGTGGACGACGTCGTGCTCGTGGACGACCCCGAGTGCGTGGCGCAGCAGGTGATGGCGCGCGAGTTCCGCCGCCGCTTCGGCCGGCCGCTGCCCAGCCTGGAAGTCGGCTCCATCGCGAGCGCCGTGGACAACCTGCGCGACACAACGAACGTCGCGTTCGTGCCGCACGTCGCGGTCAAGGAGAAGATCGATCGCGGTGAGCTGGCCATCGTCTCGCACTTCCCGAGCGCGCACGTGCACGCCCGCGCGATCTGGCGCGCCGAGATGACGAACGCCCCGACCCTCACGGCCGTGGTGCGCCACGCCGTCGAAGTCCTGTCCGACCCGCTCGCCGACCCGGCGACCTTCGCACCCACCTGCGCGTTGGCCACCGTCGGCTGACGACGACACGCCCCGCGGAACGACGACACGCACCGGATCGCGGCACTGCCGGACAAGGCCGTGCTGGAACAACAACAATGGAGCAGCTTCGATGAGCCGTGAAGACGTCCTGGTCTCGGCCGCTTGGGCCGAGGAGAACCTCGCCACGCCCGGCGTGGTGTTCGTCGAGGTGGACGAGGACACCTCCGCCTACGACGGGGGCCACATCCCGGGCGCGGTGAGGATCGACTGGAAGACCGAGTTGCAGGACCCGGTGCGCCGCGACTTCGTGGACCGCGCGGGTTTCGAGAAGCTGCTGTCCGCCAAGGGAATCTCCAACGGCGACAACGTGATCCTGTACGGCGGCAACAACAACTGGTTCGCCGCGTACGCGTACTGGTACTTCAAGCTGTACGGCCACGACAGCGTGAAGCTGCTCGACGGCGGCCGGAAGAAGTGGGAGCTGGACGGCCGTCCGATGGACAAGGAGGTCGTCGTCCGCACGGAAACAGCCTACACCGCCCAGGAGCAGGACCTGGCGATCCGCGCGTTCCGCGACGAGGTCGTCGACGCGATCGGCAAGAAGAACCTGGTCGACGTGCGCTCGCCCGACGAGTTCTCCGGCAAGCTGCTGGCGCCCGCGCACCTGCCGCAGGAGCAGGCGCAGCGCGGCGGCCACATCCCGAGCGCGATCAACGTGCCGTGGAGCAAGGCGGCCAACGAGGACGGCACGTTCAAGTCGGACGAGGAGCTGGCCCGGATCTACGGCGAAGCCGGGTTCGACGGCTCGCGCAAGACGATCGCCTACTGCCGCATCGGCGAGCGCTCGTCGCACACGTGGTTCGCGCTGCACGAGCTGCTCGGCCACGAGGACGTGAAGAACTACGACGGTTCCTGGACCGAGTACGGCTCGCTCGTCGGCGTGCCGGTCGAGCTCGGCAGCGGCAAGGAGGCCTGACATGAGCCTGGACGGTTGCGGCGCCCCTCCACAGGGCGGCCACGTCGAAGTCGGGTCCAACGAGGTGGTGGTGAGCGGCAAGGTGCTCACCGAGGGCACGCCGGTCGGCGGCGCGTACGTGCGCCTGCTCGACGCGTCCGGTGAGTTCACGGCCGAGGTCGTGTCCTCGCCGGAGGGCGACTTCCGGTTCTTCGCCGCACCGGGCAAGTGGACCGTGCGGGTGCTCCACCGCAACGTCAGCGGGCAGTCGGACGTCGTCGCGCTCGGTCCGGGCGTGCACGACGTCGAGGTGTCGCTGAACTGACCGAGGACGGGGCGGCGGCACGCGAACCCACCGCGCATCGCACGCCGCCGCCCCGTCCTCGTTCTGCCTCTGCCCTCTGCCCTCTCCTCCGCGGGCAACGGGCAGGTGCTCCAGGCGTGCCTACTGGGTGAAATTGACGTCGATGACCTCGTAGAAGGCGTGGCCGGTGTCGGCCACCTCCCACACACCGAGAACCACGTGGTGGCCGGAACGCTCGGGCAGCCTGACCGCGTGCGGCTTGTCGTGGTTCGGGTCGTGGGAGGCCTCCGGCATTTCCCAGTGCGGGATGTCGCCGTACGGCTTGTACGTCGCGAACGGCGCGGGCTCGAACTGGGCGCGGCTCAGCGGCGCCTCGGGGTCCCAGCCTTCCTTGGTCACGAAGTAGTTGTAGCGGCGCGTCCGGTGCTTCATCGTGATGTTCCACTGGACCGGGATCTCGGCGCCCTACCGCAGACGACCTTCGGCCAGTCGCGCACCTCGTCGAGCTTGACCGCCGCCGGTTCGCTTCCGCCGCTGGCGATCTGACCGTCCGGCGGTACCGGCTCGGGTCCGCCGGGGCTGTCCGTCGGCACGTCCGGGTCGCTCAACCCGACCTGGGTTGCCGGGAAGAACTTGCCCGCTCCCAGTCCGCTGGACGGCCGGCCGCCGTTGAACTCGATGTCCGCGCGGGAGCGCGGCTGCGTCATCCACCCGTGCCGGGGAACGGCCTCTCCGTGGTCTTCCATGGTCATGTTCTTCTCCGCTCTCCGCCGATGCGCTGGGCAACGGTGATGTCTGCTCCCAGCAGGGGCGGGTGGCGCACGGGCACCGGGCAGCCGCTTCGTCCATACGGGAGCGTGATATCGCTCGGTGCTACTCAGCGCATGCGCACGTATACGGATAGCCACCGCCCCGTGGGTCGTCGATCACGTGCCGGGCGGTCTCATACGGTGCGGTGCATGCAGACCAGGTCGGGCCGGGGGTCCCACGAACTGGTGACGGTGAAGCCGAGCCGTTCGTACAAGGCGATCGCACCGGTGCGCCAGTTCCACACGGACAGGCGGACGGAGGCCACGCCCGTGCGCGCGAGGTGGTCGAGGGCCTCGGTGATCAGCACGGTGGCGACGCCGCGACCTCGGGCGGGCGGCTCGGTCCACAGGCGCTTCACCTCGGCGACGCCGTCGACGGGGGCGGTCACGACCAGGCAGCCCACCGCCGCACCGTCGGCGCGGGCCAGCAGCACGACGTCATCGGCGAACGCGCCGCGCGGATCCGCGATCTCGGCCCGGTAGCGCTGCGGCAGCGCGTCCGCGTCGGCCACCGCGGAGCCCTTCTCCGCCTCGGTCCGCAAGTGGTACGCCGTGAGCAGTGCGGCCAGTCCGGGCTCGTCCCGCCAGTGCACGACATCGGTCATCGCGCAAGGATCACACGTCCGACCTCGCCTGGGACGACGACCTGCTTCGCAGGGCAGGAACCGTCCACAGCGGACTTCCGCTTGAGGGAGGGTTCGCCGACTCACCGCGATGGCGTCCGCCGCCTCCTACCGGTGGAACTGGAATTGGCCGTCGAGCACGGCATCGCGAACCGCGAGACCGTGCGGATCCGGGCCGATGGCATACCTGGCGGCCCAGCCTTCTTGACCCCCGCATGGGACTACGAAGACACCTTCGCCGGAGGCGTTCACAAAGCCGACTACTACACGTACGCGCTGGTCAGAATCGCATGACGCGCCGAGCCGGCGAACGAACGCTGCGCATTCCTCTCGATCGGGCAGCCACGCGGCCACAGGAATTCGTCGTCCGATTTTCCCGCACAATGCCGATTCCTCGTCCCGGTGCCGCCGTGATCGGACACCGAAGCGGCGGACGAATGGCCGCGACCAACAACCGTCCTCGCCGCATCGCCGACACCGGGCCGAGCCGCTCCAGTCCGGCCACGCACGCACTACACCCCCGGTCGCCGACAACGACTGCGCAGTACCGAAGACCTGTCCACCTCCCACTCCGTGGACAGGGGTAGCACAGGCCGAGCCGGATCGGTCCGCCGAAGTCGCGGCAGTCGGACGAACGGTGAAGCGCGGATTCCGGAATCGGCGCACAGCCGGAGTCCGGATGGCCTATTGACACGCATCATTGTTTCACCGGAGGAAATACCGCATTTCACCTGGGCGTCCTTACCCGATCAGGCCATCGCGCGCCACAGGGGATGCGCCAACTGACAGGGTTGTGCCAGATCTCTCACCGTGAGGCCGCTCTGAGTTATGCTACGGTCCAGTCATGCACGTCGGAACGATCACCTGATTCGAGGTGTGAACTCCCGGCTTTCCTGGGTTGATTTTCGCGGGGAGAAGTGGCCTGACGTGAATGGCTTGATCGCTGTTGTCGGAATGTCCTGCCGGTTTCCCGGTGCCGTAGATCCCGCGCAATTCTGGCGGTTGTTGCACGACGGGTCCGACCTCGTCGGCGACGTGCCGGCGGATCGCTGGGCCGCGCGCGACGGGATCGGCCGGGGCGGCTTCCTCGACGGGGTGGACCGGTTCGACGCGGACTTCTTCTCGCTGTCGCCGAGGGAGGCCGCGGCGACCGATCCGCAGCAGCGCCTGGCGCTGGAACTGGCGTGGGAGGCGGCGGAAGACGCCGGGATCGTGCCCGGCCACGTCGACGGCGGGGTGTTCGTCGGGGTCGGCGCGGGCGACTACGCGGTGCTGCGGCAGCGGGCCGGGGTGGTCGACCGGTTCTCCCTCACCGGCCTGAACCGGGCCATGGTCGCGAACCGGCTGTCGTACGCGCTGGGGTTCGAAGGGCCGAGCCTGGTCGTGGACACCGGGCAGTCGTCGTCGCTGGTCGCCGTGCGGATGGCCTGCGAGAGCCTGCGGCACGGCGAGGTCGGGGTCGCACTGGCCGGCGGGATCTCCCTCAACCTCGCGATTGAGAGCGCTCTCGCAGCCGCGGAGTTCGGGGCGCTCTCGCCGGACGGGCGGTGCCACACCTTCGACGCGCGCGCCAACGGGTACGTCCGGGGCGAGGGCGGCGGCCTGGTGGTGCTGAAACCCCTGGAGAACGCCCTCGCCGACGGGGACGAGGTGTACTGCGTCATCCACGGCGGCGCGGTCAACAACGACGGCGGCGGCCTCCACCTGACAACCCCGGACGCGCGGGCCCAGGAACGACTGCTGCGCGCCGCCTACCTCGATGCCGGCGTGGACCCGGGCGAGGTCCAGTACGTCGAGTTGCACGGAACCGGGACCAGAGTCGGGGACCCGGTGGAGGCCGCCGCCCTCGGGGCAGTGCTGGGGACCGCGCGCGAGGCCGGGCGTCCGGTGCCGGTGGGGTCGGTGAAGACCAACATCGGGCACCTGGAAGGGGCGGCGGGGATCGCCGGGCTGATCAAGGCGGCGTTGGCGATCCGGCACCGGCGGGTGCCGCGCAGCCTGCACTTCGACACACCGAACCCGGACATCCCGCTGGACGCGCTCAACCTGCGGGTGCAAGCCGAAACGGGGCCGTGGGCCGACGACGACCGCCCCCTGGTCGCGGGGGTCAGCTCGTTCGGCATGGGCGGCACGAACTGCCACCTCGTGCTCTCGGACCGGGTCCCCGCCCGGCCGCCCCGTCCAGGGGGCCGGGTCCCGGACGCCCTCCCCTACGTGCTGTCCGGCAAGTCTGAGCAGGCGTTGCGCGCCCAGGCCGCGGCACTGGCCGCGCACCTCGCGGACGACCCCGGGCAGGACCGGGCCGACGTGGCTCACACGCTGGCCACGGCACGGGCGTCGTTCCCGCACCGGGCGGTGGTGGTGGCCCGCGGCCTGGAGGACTTGGCGCGGCAGTTGCCGTCCCCGGTCGTGTTGGGTGACGGGCGACGGGCGGGCGACGTGGCGTTCCTGTTCACCGGGCAGGGCAGCCAGCGGTTGGCGATGGGCAGCGGCCTCCGCGCGGCCTTCCCGGTCTTCGCCTCGGCGTGGGACGAGGTGTGCTCGCACCTCGACGGTGAACTCGACCGCCCGATCGGCGACGTCCTCGCGGCGGAGCCCGGATCGGCCGACGCGGACCTCATCCACCAGACGGTCTACACGCAGTGCGCGGTGTTCGCGCTGGAGGTGGCGCTGTTCCGGCTCGTGGAGAGCTGGGGCGCGGTGCCGGACTTCCTGCTCGGGCACTCGGTCGGCGAGATCGCCGCCGCGCACGTCGCGGACGTGGTGTCGCTGGCCGACGCGTGCCGGTTGGTGGCCGCGCGGGGTCGGCTCATGCAGGCCTTGCCCCCGGGCGGTGCCATGGTCGCGGTCGGGGCGGCGGTCGCCGAGGTGCGGCGGGCGCTCGACGGGGTGCCGGGGCAGCTGGACATCGCGGCGGTGAACGGACCCGCGGCCACTGTCGTCTCCGGCGACGAGGAGGCGGTCCTGGCGGTCGCGGACCTCTTCTCCTCCGCCGGGCACCGGACCAAGCGGCTGGAGGTGAGCCACGCCTTCCACTCGCCCCGGATGGACGGGATGCTCGCCGACTTCCGCCGGGTCGCGGAGGCGGTCGCCTTCCACCCGCCGCGCATCCCGATCGTGTCCACCCTGGACGGCGGCCCGGTGGAGCCGGACGCGGACTACTGGGTCCGGCAGGTGCGGGGGACGGTGCGGTTCCTCGACGGCGTGCGCTGGCTGCACGACGAGGGCGGTGTGCGGGCGTTCCTCGAACTGGGGCCGGACGGTGTGCTGACGGCGGCGGGGCGGGAGTGCCTGGCCGGGGAGGACGTGCTCTTGGTGCCCGCGGTGCGCGCCGGGCACGACGAGGCCCGTGCGGTCACCTCGGCCGTGGCGGAGCTGCACGTGCACGGGTACGACGTCGACTGGGGCGGCTTCTTCGCCGACCTCCCGGTCCGGCGCGTTCCGCTGCCCACCTACGCCTTCCAGCGCGAGCGGCACTGGATCCAGGACGGCACCGCGGACCTTCCCTCGCCGGGGGCATCGGCTGAGCCGACACGCGGCGGACACGAGCACGGCGAGCACCAGCACGGCAGGACCGAGCGCGGCGAGCCTCAGCACGGCGAGCACGGGGCGAGCGTCCCGGTGGACCTGGAACAGGTGGTCCGGACGCAGATCGCCGTGGTGCTCGGCCACTCGGACCCAGACGCCGTCGACCCGCACCGCGGCTTCCGCGACCTGGGGCTGGGCTCGTTGGACGCGGTGGAGTTGTGCGACCGCGTCAACCGGGTGCTGGGCACGGAGGTCGGGACCACCACGCTGTACGACCACACCACGGCGTCCGCGCTGGCCGAGCACCTGCGGTCGTTGGTCGACGGCGGCCACGAGGCCACACCGGACGGGCTGGACGGGCTGGAGCAGGACCGAGCCGACGAGCCGATCGCGATCGTGGGCATGGCGTGCCGCTTCCCCGGCGGTGTGCGGACCCCCGCGCAACTGTGGGACCTGGTCGCCGAGGGTCGCGACGCCGTCTCCGCGTTCCCCGAGGACCGAGGCTGGGACCTGGACCGGTTGTTCGGCGACGACCCCGACCGGCCGGGCACGACTTACGCCAGGGCAGGCGGGTTCCTCGCCGACGCGGGCCGGTTCGACGCGGAGTTCTTCGGGATCTCCCCGCGCGAAGCACTGGCGATGGACCCGCAGCAGCGACTGCTGCTGGAGACCGCGTGGGAGTCGTTCGAGCGCGCCGGGATCGACCCCGATGCCACGGACGAGGTCGGCGTGTTCGTCGGGGCCACCGCCCAGGAGTACGGCCCCCGGCTGCACGAGTCGGCGGCCGAGGTCGAGGGGCACCTCCTCACCGGGACCTCGCCGAGCATCGCGTCGGGACGGATCGCTTACACGTTCGGGTTCTCCGGTCCGGCGGTCACGGTCGACACGGCGTGCTCGTCGTCGCTGGTCGCGGTGCACCTCGCGGCCCGCTCGCTGCGGCAGGGCGACTGCGCGCTGGCCGTGGCGGGCGGGGCGTCGGTGATGGCCTCGCCGGGGATGTTCGTGGAGTTCGCCAAGCAGGGCGGCCTGGCGCGGGACGGGCGCTGCAAGGCGTTCTCCGCCGACGCCGACGGCACCGGTTGGGCGGAGGGCGCGGGTGTGCTGCTCCTGGAGCGGCTCTCGGACGCCCGGCGCCACGGGCACCCGGTGCTGGCCGTGCTCCGGGCGACGGCGATCAACAACGACGGGCGGTCCAACGGTCTGACCGCGCCGAGCGGCCTGGCCCAGCAGCGGGTCATCGCGCGGGCGCTGGCCGACGCCGGGCTGACGCCCGCCGAGATCGACGTGGTGGAGGCGCACGGGACCGGCACGACCCTCGGCGACGCGATCGAGGCGCAGGCGCTGGCGGGCGCCTACGGCAGCCACCGGGCAGAGGGCGCACCGCTGCTGGTCGGCTCGCTGAAGTCCAACATCGGGCACGCGCAGGCGGCGGCGGGCGTCGCCGGTGTGATCAAGATGGTGCTGGCCATGCGGCACGGCGTCGCGCCCCGGACCCTGCACGCCGACGAGCCGTCCACGCAGGTCGACTGGGCCGGCAGCGGCATGGCGCTGCTGACCGCTGCCCGGCCGTGGCCGGAGACCGGGGGTCCGCGCCGCGCGGCGGTGTCGTCGTTCGGCATCAGCGGCACGAACGCGCACGTGATCCTGGAGGGCGGCGACAGCCCCGACCCGGTCGAGCGGCACCCGCAGCCGGTCCCGCTGGCGCTGTCGGCCAAGACCGACGCGGCGTTGCGGGCGGCGGCGGAGCAACTGCTGTCCGTCGTGGCCGAGCACGACCCGGCGGACGTGGCGTTCAGCCTGGCCACCCGGACACCGGTGTTCGACCACCGCGCGGTGGTCGTCGGCGGGGACCGCGAGGACTTCGCCGACGGGCTGCGCGCGCTCGTCGAAGGCGGTTCGGCGCCGGGCACCGTGCGGGGCACCGCCGGGCCACGGGGTGGGCTCGCGTTCCTGTTCACCGGTCAGGGCAGCCAGTTCCAAGGCATGGGCGACGAGCTGCACGAGCGGTTCCCGGTGTACGCCAAGGGTTTCGACGCGGTGTGCGACCTGCTGGACCAGCACCTCGACCATCCACTGCGGACGGTCATCTCCTCCCCGGAGGGTGGACTTCTCGACCGGACCGAGTACACGCAGCCCGCGCTGTTCGCCGTCGGGGTCGCGCTGTTCCGGCTCCTGGAGCACTGGGGGCTGCGGCCCGACTTCGTCGCCGGGCACTCCGTCGGTGAACTCGCGGCGGCCCACGTGGCCGGGGTGCTGTCGTTGGCGGACGCCTGCGCGCTCGTGGCGGCCCGTGGCCGGTTGATGCAGGCCCTGCCCGCCCTCGGGGCGATGGCGGCGGTCGAGGCGTCCGAGGCCGAGGTGGAGGGTTCGCTCCCCGAGGGGGTGTCGATCGCGGCGGTGAACGGGTCGCGCTCCGTCGTCGTCTCGGGTGACGCGGACGCCGTGCAGGCGGTGGCCGAGGACTGGGCGGGCCGAGGGCGCCGGACGCGGCGGCTGCGGGTCAGCCACGCGTTCCACTCGCCGCACATGGACGGGATGCTCGACGGGTTCCGCGCGGTGGCCGCCGCGGTGGCCGTCCGGGAGCCGGTGGTGCCGCTCGTGTCGACGCTCACCGGCCGGGTGGCGACCCGCGCCGAGCTGGCCGACCCGGACTACTGGACCCGGCACGTCCGGGAGGCGGTCCGCTTCCACGACGGCGTGCGGTGCCTGGTCGACAACGGCGTGACGGCGTTCCTCGAAGTGGGTCCGGACAGCGCGTTGGCGGCCCTGGCGCAGGAGTCAGCCGGGACCGCGGTGGCGGTGGCCGCCTGCCAGCGGCAAGGGCGTCCGCAGGTCACCACCCTGCTCTCGGCGGTGTCCCGCCTGCACGTCCTGGGTGTGCCGGTGGACCTCGCCCGCGTGGTCGACGGCGTGCCCGCGCGGCGGGTGGAGCTGCCGACCTACCCCTTCCAGGACCGCCGGTACTGGCTCGCGCCGGCACGCCCCCGCGCCGCCGCCACCGCGCTGGGCCTGCGCGAGTCCGGGCACGGCGTGCTGGGCGCGACCGTCGACCTCCCGGACGGGTCCGTCGTCGGCACGGCCGCGCTGTCGTCGGCGGCTCAGCCGTGGCTGGCGGACCACGTGGTGGGTGGACTGGTCGTGGTGCCCGCCACCGTGTTCGTCGAGCTGGTCGCGCACGTCGCGCAGTCGGCGAACACGGACTCGGCCGGCACGGACTCGACGATCGCCGACCTGGTGATCGCGGACTTGGTGATCACCAGTCCGTTGGTGCTCGACCCGGGTGGCAGCGCGCGGCTGCGGGTCACGGTCCAGGCGCCGGACGAGCTGGACCGGCGCCAGGTCAGCGTGCACTCGCGGTCCGAGGGCGAGGACGCGGTGTGGGTCCAGCACGCGGCCGGGCAGGTCGGGGGCACCGGGCCGGCCGAGCCGTTCGACCTGGCCGCCTGGCCGCCCGCCGGTGCGCGGGAGATCGACGTCGAAGAGCTGTACGCGGACCTGGCCGCGGCGGGACTGGCGTACGGACCGCTGTTCCGGGGCGTGCACCGCGCGTGGCGGGTCGACCAGGACGTGCTCACCGAGATCGCGCTCCCCGATTCCCTCGCGGGCGGGGCCGGGGACTACGCCGTGCACCCGGCGCTGTTCGACGGCGCGCTGCACGGCGGCGGCGCGACCGGGTTCTTCGCCACCGCGGACGGGCAGCGGGTGCGGCTCCCCTTCGCCTGGTCCGGTGTGCGCGTGCACTCGCGCGGTGCCGCGGCGGCACGGGTCCGCCTCTCCCCCGTGGGCGAGGACTCCGTCTCGGTGCGGATCGCCGACCAGGCGGGCAGGCCGCTGGCGGAGGTCGCTTCGCTCACCGTGCGGGCGCTTCCCGCCGGAGGACTGGGCGGCGGCCGTGCGCACGATTCGCTGTGGCGGCTCACGTGGGTGCCGGTCGCCGACACCCCGCGCCGACCCGAGCCGACCTGGGCGCTGCTCGGCGTCGACCACTTCGGACTCGACCCGACCACGACCGCGACCGATCTTGCAGCCCTCGATTCCGTGCCGGACCTGGTGCTCGCGCCGGTGACCGGCGGCGGGGGGACGGTGCCCGAGGCGGTCGCCGCGGCCTGCCACCAGGTGCTGGCGCTGGTGCAGGAGTGGGTGGGCGACGAGCGGTTCGCCTCGTCCCGGCTCGTCGTCCTGACCCGTCGCGCGGTCGCCGGTCACCAGGTCGACCTGGCGCACGCCGCGGTGTGGGGCCTGGTCCGCTCCGCGCAGCGCGAACACCCCGACCGGATCGTGCTGATCGACGTGGACGAGGACGAGCGGTCCTCGGCGCGAGTGGTGCGGACGGCCCTGCTGGACGAGCCGCAGTG
Organism: Saccharothrix isguenensis; assembly: GCF_052936305.1. Lineage (NCBI taxonomy): Bacteria > Bacillati > Actinomycetota > Actinomycetes > Pseudonocardiales > Pseudonocardiaceae > Saccharothrix > Saccharothrix isguenensis. The sequence continues at coordinate 3,722,780 of NZ_CP193626.1, read as the reverse complement.
GGCCATCCGAGAGGGCGAGGTGCTGGCGCCGCGCCTGGCCGGCATCGAGCGGACCGGGGACGGCGTCACCGCGATCGACCTGGAAGGCACCGTGGTGGTCACCGGGGCGTCCGGCGCGCTCGGCGGGTTGGTCGCCCGCCGGCTGGTCGCGAAGCACGGCGTCCGGCACCTGCTGCTGGCCGGCAGGCGCGGGGCGACGGCACCGGGGGCCGCCGAGCTGGCCGCGGACCTGGCCGGGCACGGCGCGGAGGTCACCTGGGCGGCGTGCGACACGGCCGAGCGGGACGACGTGGCGGCGATGCTGGCCGCCGTCCCCGCCGAGCACCCGGTGACCGCGGTCGTGCACGTCGCGGGCGTGCTGGACGACGGCGTGGTCGGGTCGCTGACGCCCGAACGGGTCGACACCGTCCTGCGGCCGAAGGTGGACGGGGCGTGGCACCTGCACGACCTCACCGAGAACCTGGCCGCGTTCGTGCTGTTCTCCTCGGCGTCCGGCGTGTTCGGCGCGGCGGGACAGGCGAACTACGCGGCGGCCAACAGCTTCCTCGACGCGCTGGCGTGGCACCGCAGCGCCAAGGGGCTGCCCGCGACGTCGTTGGCGTGGGCGCCGTGGGCCTCCTCCGGCATGGCGGGTGAGCTGGACGCCGTCAGCCGGGCAAGGCTCGCGCGCATCGGCATGGCCGCGCTGTCCGATGAGGACGGCCTGGCCCTGTTCGACGCCGCCCTGGGGGTGGCCGAACCGCTGGTCGTGCCGCTGCGGATCGACGTGCCCGCACTGCGGATCGGCCCCGGCGAGCTTCCGCCCCCGCTGCTGCGCGGTGTGGTGCGCGCACCCAAGCCCACGGTGGAACGGGGGCCGTCGGCGTCGTTCCGGTCGGTGCTGGCGGGCATGTCCGGGGCGGAGCGCGACCGCGCCGCGCTCGACCTGCTGCGGGCCGAGGTGGCCGGGGTGCTCGACTACGGGCAGGCGGGCCGGGTCGACGTCCGGGCGGGGTTCCGGAAGCTGGGGGTCGACTCGCTGACCGGTGTGGAGCTGCGCAACCGGCTCAACCAGGCGACCGGGTTGCTGCTGTCGCCGACCGCGGTGTTCGACTTCCCCACCCCGGAGCTGCTGGCGCGCCACGTGGTCGCCGAGCTGTTCCCGCCGGAGCCCGAGGTGCGGGAAGACCCGGAACCCCCAGTGCGGATGAGCCCGGTGGAGATGGATGACGTCGACTCGATCGACGAACTGGATGTCGCTGACCTCGTCCGGCTGGCTCGCGAGAGCCTCGGCTGATAAGGACCCGGGACCACATGCCTGACAATTCCTCCGATGACGTCGTCGGCGTCCTGCGCGACACCCTCAAGGAGGTCGTCCGACTGCGCAAGCAGAACCGGGACCTGGTCGAGTCGGCGGGCGAGCCGATCGCCGTCGTCGGGATGGCCTGCCGCTACCCGGGCGGGGTGACCTCACCGGAGCAGCTGTGGGAGCTGGCCGTGTCCGGGAGGGACGCGGTGTCCGGCTTCCCGGAGAACCGGGGCTGGGACCTGGACTCCCTGTTCGACGCCGACGACGCGCGGACCGGCACCTCCACCACCCGGGAAGGCGGGTTCCTGCACGACGCGCCCGCGTTCGACCCGGCGTTCTTCGGGATCTCCCCGCGCGAGGCGCTGGCGATGGACCCGCAGCAGCGGCTGGTGCTCGAAGTGTCGTGGGAGGTGTTCGAGCGCGCGGGCATCGACCCAACTTCGTTGCGCGGCAGCAGGACCGGGGTGTTCACCGGCCTGATGTACCACGACTACGGCCCGCCCCTGCACGTGCCGAACGGCCTGGTCGACGGCCACCTGCTGACCGGTGGCACCGGCAGCGTGCTGTCGGGCCGGGTGTCGTACGTGTTCGGACTGGAGGGTCCGGCCGTCACCGTCGACACGGCGTGCTCGTCGTCGCTGGTGACCCTGCACCTGGCGGCGCAGGCGCTGCGCTCGGGTGAGTGCTCGCTGGCGCTGGCCGGTGGTGTGACGGTGATGTCGACGCCGGGGACCTTCGTGGAGTTCTCCCGTCAGCGCGGGCTGTCCCCGGACGGCCGGTGCAAGTCCTTCGCCGGGGCGGCCGACGGCACCGGCTGGTCGGAGGGCGCGGGGGTGCTGCTGCTGGAGAAGCTGTCGGACGCGCGGCGCAACGGGCACCGGGTGCTGGGGGTGGTCCGCGGTTCGGCGGTGAACCAGGACGGCGCCTCCAACGGCCTGACCGCGCCGAACGGGCCGTCGCAGCAGCGGGTGATCCGAGCCGCCCTGGCCAACGCGCGATTGACGCCGCAGGACGTGGACGTCGTAGAAGCGCACGGGACGGGGACTCGGCTCGGCGATCCGATCGAGGCTCAGGCCCTGCTGGCCACCTACGGCCAGGACCGCGACGAGCCGTTGTGGCTCGGCTCGGTCAAGTCCAACATCGGCCACACGCAGGCCGCCGCGGGCGTCGCCGGTGTGATCAAGATGGTCATGGCGATGCGCCACGGGGTGCTGCCCCGCACGCTCCACGTCGACGAACCGACACCACACGTGGACTGGTCCACGGGCTCGGTGTCCCTGCTGACCGACAACCGGGACTGGCCCGACGCGGGCAGGCCGCGCCGGGCGGCGGTGTCGTCGTTCGGGATCAGCGGGACGAACGCGCACGTCATCCTCGAACAAGCCGACGCGGAGCCGGTCGCCGACGAGCCGGGCTCGACCGTCCGGGGCGGTGTGGTGCCGTGGGTCCTCTCGGCGCGGGACGGGGCCGCACTGCGGGATCAGGCGATCCGGCTGCGGTCGTTCGTGCGCCGGCACCCCGAGGTGGAGCCCGCGGAGATCGGGCATGCGCTGGTGACGACCCGCGCGCTGCACGACTACCGCGCTGTCGTCCTGGGTGAGACCCGCGACGAACTGTCGGACGGGCTGGACTCGGTGGCCGGCGGCGTGGTCCCGGGGAGCGCCGGGCAGCCGAGCGCGGTGTGGGTGTTCCCGGGGCAGGGTTCGCAGTGGGCTGGCATGGCGCGGGAGCTGCTGGAGAGCTCCCCTGTCTTCGCCGAGCGGTTCGCCGAGTGCGAGCGGGCGCTGGAGCCGTGGGTGTCGTGGTCGCTGCGAGAGGCGGTCACCTCCCCCGCGCCGGAGGCGTTGGACCGGGTGGACGTGGTGCAGCCCGCGTTGTTCGCGGTGATGGTGTCGCTGGCCGCCGTCTGGCGGTCGCTCGGCGTGGAACCCGCCGCCGTCGTGGGGCACTCCCAAGGCGAGATCGCCGCCGCCGTCGTCGCCGGAGCACTGTCCCTCGCCGATGGCGCACAGGTCGTCGCCCGACGATCCCAGGCCATCGCGCAACACCTGGCCGGACCCGGCGGCATGATGTCCGTCGCCGCCTCACCCACCCACGTCTCGGAGTGGATCGCACGGGACAACGTCGAACTCTCCATCGCCGCCATTAACGGACCCGCCACCGTCATCGTCTCCGGCGACGGCGCGGCGCTCGACTCCTGGGGCGAACAACTGTCCACACAGGACATCCGAGTCCGCCGCATCGCCGTCGACTACGCCTCCCACTCCCCCGCCGTCGAAAACATCCGCGACCACGTCCTCGCCGCCGCCCACGGCATCACGCCGCGGCACTCGGCGATCCCGTTCTACTCCACCGTGTCGAACACCTGGGCCGACACCACCGACATGAACGCCGACTACTGGTACCGGAACCTGCGCCAGACCGTCCGCTTCGCCGAGGCCACCGAGGCGCTGATCGCCCAGGGCCACACCACGTTCGTCGAGATCAGCCCCCACCCCGTCCTCACCATGGCCATCGAACAAACCGCCGAAACCAGCAACACCGACCTCACCATCACCGGCAGCCTCCGACGCGACGAAGGCGGACTCCACAGACTCCTCACCTCAGCCGGACACCTCTTCACCGCAGGCGTACCCGTCAACTGGACAAACCTGTTCACCCCATCCACCACAACGCTCGACCTGCCCACCTACCCCTTCCAGCGGCAGGACTTCTGGCTGCCATCGGAGACGTCCTCGGTGGACTTGGACTCCGCCGGTCTGCGTGACGCCGGACACCCGCTGCTGGGTGCCGTTGTCGATCTGGTCGACAGCGACGGCGTCCTGTTCACCGGCAGGCTGTCGCAGGCCACCCACCCGTGGCTGGCGGACCACACGGTCGACGGCACCGTTCTCCTGCCAGGCACGGCCTTCCTCGACCTCGTGCTGCACGTCCGCGCGGGCACCGGGCACGACCGGGTGGAAGACCTCACCGTCCACACCCCGCTGGTGATCCCCGAGCAGGGGGCCGTGCACCTCTGCGTCGCGGTGGCGGGAAGCGAGGGCGGACGCCGGGAAGTCGGGGTGTACTCGCGGGCCGGGGACGGCCCGTGGACGCGGCACGCCACCGGCGTCCTGACCGACGAGGAGAACCCCTGCACGCACGACCTCGGCGAGTGGCCGCCCGCGAACGCGGTGTCCGTGGACGTCGCCGAGGTCTACCGGCGACTCGGTGGTGTCGACTACGGACCGGCCTTCCAGGGCTTGGGCGCGGTGTGGCGGCGCGGTGACGAGACGTTCGCGGAGGTGTCCGCGCCGGGGGCGTCGGACTTCGCCCTGCACCCGGCGTTGCTCGCGGTCGCCGCGCACGCCGTCGAGGGCGCGGGCGCCGGGCTGTCGCCGTGGTCGTGGCGGGGCGTGGCGCTCGGCGCGTCCGGGGCGGAGCGGTTGCGGGTGCGGATGCGCCCGGTCGGGGACGACACGTTCTCCCTGCACGCGTTCGACGCGTCCGGGCAGCCGGTCCTGGCGGTCGACGCGGTGGGGCTGCGGTCGACCCGGATCGGCGCCGCCAGGCAGGACTCGCTGTACGCGGTGGACTGGACGCCGGTGCGGGCTCCCGCGTCGTCACCGCTGCGCTGGGCCGTGCTGGGTGAGGACAGCCTCGGCGTGGCCGCCGCGCTGGACGCGCGCGGTGAACCGGTCGTGACCTGGTCGGGGTTGTCCGACGACCCGGCCGACGTCGTGGTCCTGCCGGTCGTCGCGACCGGAGGCGACCCGGCCGCGGTGACCCGCGAGGTGGTCAACCGGGTCTTGGCCGTGGTGCAGGAGTGGCTGGCGGACGAGCGCTTCGCCGAGTCGCGGTTGGTGGTGCTCACCAGCGGCGCGGTCGACGTGGCGGACCTGCGCGGCGTGGCCACCGCCCCGGTGTGGGGACTGGTGCGGGCCGCGCAGGCCGAGCACCCCGACCGGCTGGTGCTGGTGGACGCCGACGACGCGTCGGCGCTGCCGGAGGCGGTGGCAGTCGGCGAACCGCAGGTCGTGCTGCGCGGTGGAGCTTCGCGGGTGCCCCGGCTGGCGCGCCGCGCCCCGGTGGAGCGGACCCCGCCCGCCCTCGACGCCGATGGCACGGTGCTGGTCACCGGCGCGACCGGCGGCCTCGGTTCCCTGGTCGCCCGGCACCTCGTGGTCGAGCACGGCGTCCGACGCCTGCTGCTGACGAGCCGCCGGGGCGTCACCGCGCCGGGAGCGGAGGACTTGGTCGCGGAGCTGACCGCGCTGGGCGCGGAGGTGACGCTGGCGGCCTGCGACATGGCCGACCGGGAGGCGGTCGCCGAACTGCTCGGCGCCATCCCCGCTCAGCACCCCCTCGCCGCCGTCGTGCACACGGCGGGTGTCCTCGACGACGGTGTCGTCCAAGCGCTCACCCCGGAGCGGGTGGACCGGGTGATGCTGCCCAAGGTCGACGCGGCCTGGCACCTGCACGAGCTGACCACCGGCCTGGACCTGGCGGCGTTCGTGCTGTTCTCGTCGGTGGCGGGCACGGTCGGCGGCGCGGGCCAGGCGAACTACGCGGCGGCGAACGCGTTCCTCGACGCGCTGGCCGAGCACCGGCGGGCCACCGGCCTGCCCGCCCAGTCGCTGGCCTGGGGCCTGTGGGCCGGCGAGAGCAACCTGACGGCGGACCTGGGCGAGGTCGACCTCCGCCGCCTGGGCCGGTCCGGCATCGCGGCGATGTCGTCGGCGGAAGGGCTCGTCCTGTTCGACGCCGCCCTGCGGGACGGGCGGGCCGTGCTCGCGCCGGTGCGGCTGGACCTGCCGGCCATCCGAGCGGGGGCGGTCCCCCACGTGCTGCGCGGTCTGGTCCGTGCGCCGGAACGCCGGGCCGCGGCCTCGACCTCGCCGCTGCTGGACCGGCTCCGCGCGGCGGACGCGGGCGAGCAGGGCCGGATCGTGCTCGACGTGGTGTGCGCGCAGGCGGCGGCGGTCCTCGGGCACGCCTCCGCGGACGGCATCGTCGACTCCCGGGCGTTCCGCGAGTTCGGCTTCGACTCGCTGACCGCGGTCGAGCTGCGCAACCGGCTCGCCGACGCCACCGGCATCCGGCTGCCCGCCACGGTGGTGTTCGACCACCCCACGCCCGGAGCCCTCGCCGAGTACCTGCGCGATGAGCTGCTGGACACCGCGACCGCCGTGGCCACCGGCGCCTCGCTCGGGATCGCCTCGGACGACGACGCGGTGGCGATCGTGGCGATGGGGTGCCGCTTCCCCGGCGGCGCGGACACTCCGGAGCGGTTCTGGGAGCTGCTGCTCGACGGCCGCCACGCGGTCTCGGAGTTCCCCGACGACCGCGGCTGGGACACCGAAGCCCTGTACGACCCCGACCCGGACAGGGTCGGCAAGTCCTCCGTGCGGCAAGGCGGGTTCGTCCACGACGCGGGCCGGTTCGACGCCGGGTTCTTCGGCATCTCCCCGCGCGAGGCGCTGGCCATGGACCCGCAGCAGCGGCTGCTGCTGGAGGTGTCGTGGGAGGTGTTCGAGCGGGCCGGGATCGACCCGACAGCGCTGCGGGGCAGCGCGACGGGGGTGTTCGTCGGCACCAACGGGCAGGACTACGCCAGCGGGTCCGGGCGGGTGCCGGACGGCGCGGAGGGGTACTTGCTGACCGGCGGCGCGGGCAGCGTCCTGTCCGGCCGGGTGTCCTACGTGTTCGGACTGGAGGGTCCTGCGGTCACGGTGGACACGGCGTGCTCGTCGTCGCTCGTGGGCATGCACCTGGCCGCGCAGTCGCTCCGGGCGGGCGAGTGCTCGCTGGCGCTGGCGGGCGGTGTGACCGTGATGGCCACGCCGAGCACCTTCGTGGAGTTCTCCCGTCAGCGCGGCCTGGCGCCGGACGCCCGGTGCAAGTCCTTCGCCGGGGCCGCCGACGGCACCGGCTGGTCGGAGGGTCTCGGTCTGCTGCTGCTCGAGAAGCTGTCCGACGCGCGCCGCAACGGGCACCGGGTGCTCGGCGTCCTGCGCGGCTCGGCGGTCAACCAGGACGGCGCCTCCAACGGCCTCTCGGCCCCTAACGGGCCGTCGCAGCAGCGGGTCATCCGCGCCGCCCTGGCCAACGCCCGGTTGACGCCGCAGGACGTGGACGTGGTGGAGGCGCACGGCACCGGCACGAGGCTGGGTGACCCGATCGAGGCCCAGGCGCTGCTGACGACCTACGGCCAGGACCGGGACCGGCCGCTGTGGCTGGGATCGGTGAAGTCGAACATCGGCCACACCCAGGCCGCCGCGGGCGTGGCGGGCGTGATCAAGGTGGTCATGGCGATGCGCCACGGCGTGCTGCCCGCGACGCTGCACGTGGACGAGCCCACCCCGCACGTCGACTGGGACGCGGGCGCGGTGTCGTTGGCGACGGCGGCGGTGGACTGGCCGCGGACCGGTCGGCCGCGCCGGGCCGGGGTGTCGTCGTTCGGGATCAGCGGGACGAACGCGCACGTCATCCTCGAACAACCCGACGCGGAGCCGGACGCCGAGCCGGACGCGGACGCGGGTGTGGTGCCGCTGGTGCTCTCGGCGCGCAGTGCGTCCGCCCTGCGGGAGCAGGCGGACAGGCTGCTGGCCTTGGTCCGCGAGTCGCCCGACGTCGCGTGGTCCGACATCGGGGCGTCCCTGGTGACGACCCGGGCGGTGCACGACCACCGGGCGGTGGTGCACGGGGGCACGGGTGCGGACCTGGTGGCCGGGTTGGAGGCGCTGGCCGCCGGCCGGGCGCTGCCGGGGGTGGTGGTCGGCGAGGCGTCGGCGCGGCCCAAGGTCGCGCTGCTGTTCAGCGGTCAGGGCAGCCAGTACCCCGGCATGGGCGCCGGGCTGCACGAGGGCGTCCCCGCGTTCGCGCGGGCGCTGGACGAGGTCTTCGAGGCGTTCGACGGGCTGCTGGACCGGCCGCTGCGCGAGGTGGTGTTCGGGTCCGACGCCGAGGTCCTGGAGCGCACGGAGTTCACCCAGCCAGCGCTGTTCGCCTTCGAGGTGGCGACGGCCCGGGTGCTGCGCGAGTGGGGCGTGCGGCCGGACTTCCTCATCGGGCACTCGGTCGGTGAGATCGCCGCCGCGCACGTCGCCGGGGTGTTCTCCCTGCGCGACGCCTGCGTCCTCGTGGCGGCGCGGGGCCGGTTGATGCAGGCCGCGCCTGCCGGTGGCGCGATGCTGTCGGTCACCGCCACCGCCGACGAGGTCGCCGAGTCCCTCGTGGACGGCGTGGAGATCGCCGCCGTCAACGGGCCCGCGTCGGTGGTGGTGTCCGGTGACGCCGACGCGGTCGCGGAGGTCGCCGCGCACTGGGCGGAGCGGGGCCGCAAGACCAGCGGGTTGAAGGTGAGCCACGCCTTCCACTCCGCGCACATGGACGGGGTGCTGGACGAGCTGCACCGGGTCGCCGCCGGGATCTCGTACCAGCCGCCCCGGATCCCGGTCGTGTCGAACGTCAGCGGCGCGGTCGTCGGGCCGGAGCGGCTGTGCGATCCGGCGCACTGGGTCGAGCACGTCCGGGGGCGGGTCCGGTTCTTCGACGGCCTCGCGGACCTGGCCGGGCGCGGCGTGACCACGTTCATCGAGGTGGGGCCAGGTGGCGCGTTGACCACCGCGGTCCGCAACGGCCTGGACGACGGTGTGGTGGCCGTTCCCGTCACGCGCCGGGAGCACCCCGAGGTCGACACGCTGTCCGCCGCGCTGGCGGCGGTGTTCGTGCGCGGCTCCCGGGTCGACTGGGCCTCCGTCCAGGGTGGGCGGACGACGCGGCCGGTCGAGCTGCCGACGTACCCGTTCCAGCGGGAGCGGTACTGGCTGACCCGGTCCGGGAGCGGCGACGTCACCGCGGCCGGGCTGAGCGCGGCCGACCACCCGCTGCTGGGTGCGGCGCTCGGGTTGGCCTCGGGCGACGGGCGGGTGTTCACCGGGCGGCTGTCGCGGCGGACCCACCCGTGGCTCGCCGACCACGTGGTGCGCGACCGGGCGCTGTTCCCGGCGACCGCGTTCCTGGAACTGGCCACGCACGTCGGCGGGAGCCTCGGGTGCGGTCTGGTCGAGGAGCTGGTGGTCGAGGCGCCGCTGGTCGTGGCGGAGGACGGCGACGTCGTGCTGCAGGCCGCGGTGGCGGACGCGGACCCGGACGGCCGCCGGACGTTCGAGGTGTACTCGCGGGAGGCGGGGTCCGACCCCTGGACCCGGCACGCGAGCGGCGTCCTCGCCCCCACCGGACCGGTTGACGCGCACGACCTCGGCGAGTGGCCGCCGGTGGGCGGCGAGGCCGTCGACGTGGACGGGCTGTACCAGCGGTTCACCGAGAGCGGGTTCGAGTACGGGCCGGTATTCCAGGGGTTGCGGGCGGCGTGGCGGCGGGAGGGCGAGGTCTTCGGTGAAGTCGCGCTGCCCGCCGGGCAGGAGGCCGACCGCTTCGGCGTGCACCCGGCGCTGCTCGACGCGGCGCTGCACACGATGGTCTACGCGGGCGTGGACGGCGTCGACAGCGGCATCATGCCCTTCACCTGGGGCGGGGTGTCGCTGCACCGCACGGGGGCGCAGCGGCTGCGGGTGCGGTTGTCCCGGACGGCGGGCGACACCGTCGCGTTGACGGCGTCGGACGAGCTGGGCAGGCCGGTCCTGTCCGTGGCGTCGCTGGTGATGCGGCCGGTGCCGGCGCGCCTGGCGGGGGCCGGGCAGGGCTCGCTGTACGGGGTGGACTGGGTGCCCGCGCAGCGGGCGGCCACGGGTGCGGACCAGGTCGCCATCGGAGGCGCCCGGGCGGACTACGTCGACCTGACGGCGCTGGGCGAGGCCGTCGAGGCGGGGACGCCCGTCCCGGCGTCGGTGGTCTTCGAGTGCCCTCCCGGGGACGGCGGACCCGCTGCGGTGACCGGGCAGGTGCTCGCCACGGTGCGGGAGTGGTTGGCCGACGGGCGCTTCGCCGCGTCCCGACTGGTCGTGGTGACCAGGAACGCGGTCGCCACCGGCCGCGAGGGCGGCGTCGACCTGGCGCACGCGCCGGTGTGGGGCCTGCTGCGCTCGGCCCAGTCGGAGCACCCGGGCCGGTTCGCCCTGGTGGACCTGGACGAGCACGGCGACCACTCGGCCGCCGCTGACGAGCCCCAGGCGGCGGTGAGGGACGGCGAGGTGCTGGTGCCGCGCCTCGTGCGCAGGCGGGTCGCGGAGCGGTCGCGGCCGGTGTTCGGCCCGGACGGGACGGTCCTGGTCACCGGCGCGACCGGCACCCTGGGTCGGGCGGTCGCCCGGCACCTGGTGACGGCGCACGGTGTGCGGCGGCTGCTGCTGGTGAGCAGGCGGGGAGCCGACACCGACCTCGTGGACGGGCTGACCGCGCTGGGCGCCGAGGTGCGGGCGGAGTCCTGCGACGTCGCCGACCGCGCGGCGCTGGCGGCCGTGCTGTCCGGTGTGCCCGACGAACACCCGCTGACGGCGGTGGTGCACACCGCCGGGGTGATCGACGACGGTGTCGTGGAGTCCCTCGACGCGGAGCGGGTCGAGCGCGTGTTCCGCCCGAAGGTCGACGGCGCGCTCAACCTGCACGAGCTGACCAAGGACGCGGACCTGACCGCGTTCGTGCTGTTCTCCTCGGTCGCCGGGGTCATCGGCTCGGCCGGGCAGGGCAACTACTCGGCGGCCAACACGTTCCTGGACGCGCTGGCCGCGCAACGGCGGCTGCTGGGCCTGCCGGCGGTCTCGCTCGCGTGGGGCCTGTGGGCCGAGGACAGCGGGATGACCTCGAAGCTGGACGCCGCCGACCTGCGGCGGATCGCCCGCAGCGGTGTCGTCCCGCTGTCCTCGGAGGACAACCTGGCGCTGTTCGACGCCGCGACGGCCGGCGACGAGCCGCTGCTGGTCCCGGTGAAGCTCGACGCCGCGGGCGGGCAGTCGCCGCTGCTGCGCTCGGTGGCGGGCACACCGCGTGCAGCGGCCGGGGTCGAGGACGGGGGCTGGGCGCGTCGGCTGGCGGGCAGGTCCGACACCGAGCAGCACAAGATCCTGCTCGAGTTCGTCAGCGCCGAGGCGGCGGCCGTGCTCGGCCACACCGACGCGCGGGCCGTCGCACCCGACCGGGGCCTGCTCGACTCGGGCTTCGACTCGCTCACGGCGGTCGAGCTGCGCAACCGGCTGGGCTCGGGCACCGGCCTGCGGTTGCAGGCCACGCTGCTGTTCGACTACCCGACCCCGGCCGCCATCGCGGGCCACCTGCGCACCGGCCTGGTCCGGGACGCCGACGGCGCGGTTGCGGACGCGGTGCTGTCCGGGATCGACGGCCTGCGGTCGAGCCTCGCGGCGCTGAGCCCGGCCGGCGACCTGGGCGCCGAGGTGACCGAGCGCTTGGAGGAACTGCTTCGCGCGTGGAGGGACGCGGCGGGCGACGGCGCAGTCGCGGCCGGGTCCGGTGACCTCGATTCAGCGAGTGACGAGGAGATGTTCGACCTCATCGGCAAGCGGTTCGGCATTTCCTGACACCCGACGCCATCGTCCCCATCTTCACTTCCGGTCTGGAGAACTTTCGGATGTCGAACGAAGAGAAGCTTCGGTACTTCCTCAAGCGCGTCACCGCCGACCTGGACGCGGCCCACGACAAGATCCGCAGGATCGAGGAGGCCGAGCAGGAGCCGATCGCGATCGTCGCGATGGGCTGCCGCTACCCGGGCGGGGTGCGCAGCCCCGAGGACCTGTGGGACGTCGTGGCGGACGAGCGGGACGAGGTGACCGGCTTCCCGGTGAACCGCGGCTGGGACCTCGACGGGCTCTACGACCCCGACCCGGAGCGATACGGCACCTCCTACACCCGTGAGGGCGGGTTCCTGCACCAGGCCGCGGAGTTCGACCCGGCGTTCTTCGGGATCTCGCCGCGTGAGGCGCTGGCGATGGACCCGCAGCAGCGGCTGCTGCTGGAGGTGTCCTGGGAGGTGTTCGAACGGGCCGGGGTCGACCCGTCGTCGCTGCGCGGCAGCAAGACCGGTGTGTTCATCGGCGTGATGTACAACGACTACGGCTCGCGGTTCCACAAGGTGCCGGAGACGTTCGAGGGCAGCATCGTCAACGGGTCGGCCGCGAGCATCGCCTCGGGCCGGATCTCCTACGTGTTCGGGCTGGAGGGTCCGGCCGTCACCGTCGACACCGCCTGCTCGTCCTCCTTGGTGGGGCTGCACCTGGCCGCGCAGGCGCTGCGCGCCGGTGAGTGCTCGCTGGCGCTGGCCGGTGGTGTGACCGTGATGGCGACGCCGGGCCTGTTCGTCGAGTTCTCCCGCCAGCGGGGTCTGGCGGCGGACGGGCGCTGCAAGTCCTTCGCCGGAGCGGCTGACGGCACCGGCTGGTCCGAGGGCGTCGGTGTGCTGCTGCTGGAGAAGCTGTCCGACGCCCGGCGCAACGGGCACCGGGTGCTGGGCCTGGTGCGCGGTTCCGCGGTGAACCAGGACGGCGCGAGCAGCGGGTTGACCGCCCCGAACGGGCCGTCGCAGCAGCGGGTGATCCGCGCCGCCCTGGCCAACGCGCGTCTCAAGGCGCAGGACGTGGACGCCATCGAGGCCCACGGCACCGGCACCAGGCTCGGTGACCCGATCGAGGCTCAGGCGCTGCTGGCCACCTACGGGCGGGACCGGTCCGAGGGCGATCCGCTGTGGCTTGGGTCGATCAAGTCGAACATCGGCCACACGCAGGCCGCCGCGGGCGTCGCCGGTGTGATCAAGATGGTCATGGCGATGCGCCACGGCGTCCTGCCCAAGACCCTGCACGTGGACGAGCCCACTCCCCACGTGGACTGGACCGAGGGCGCGGTCGAGCTGCTGACCGGCAGGCGGGACTGGCCTGACACGGGGCGTCCGCGCCGGGCGGCGGTGTCGTCGTTCGGCGTCAGCGGGACCAACGCGCACGTGATCGTCGAACAGGCACCGCCCGAAGAGGACACTCCGGTGTCGGAGCACACCGGAGTGGTGCCGTGGGTGCTGTCCGCCCGCAGCGAGGCGGCGTTGGCGGAGCAGGCCGAGCGGCTGCGGGCGTTCGTGGAGCAGTCGCCCGAGGTGTCGGCGGCGGAGGTGGGCGCCTCGCTGGTGCGGTCCCGCGCCGTGCTCGACCACCGGGCCGTGGTGCTCGGCGACACCCGGGAAGACCTGCTCGACGGGCTCGGCGCGGTGGCCGAGGGCGCGTTGACCGAGGGCACGGCCGCGATCACGGGCACCGCGTCCCCGTCGCGGGTGGTGTGGGTGTTCCCGGGTCAGGGCTCGCAGTGGATCGGCATGGCCCGGGAGCTGCTGGAGACCTCCCCTGTCTTCGCCGAGCGGTTCACCGAGTGCGAGCTGGCCTTGGAGCCATGGGTGTCGTGGTCACTGCGCGAAGTGGTCACCACCGGCGACCCCGAGGTCTGGGACAAGGTCGACGTCATCCAGCCCGTGCTGTTCTCGGTCATGGTCTCCCTCGCCGCAGCATGGCGCTCCCTCGGCGTGGAACCCGCCGCCGTCGTGGGCCACTCGCAGGGTGAGATCGCCGCCGCCGTCGTCGCCGGGGCGCTGTCGTTGGCCGATGGCGCACAGGTCGTCGCCCGACGATCCCAGGCCATCGCACAGCACCTGGCCGGACCCGGCGGCATGATGTCCGTCGCCGCCTCCCCCGCCCAGGTCGTGGAGTGGATCGCGCGGGACGGGGTCGCGGTGTCCGTGGCCGCGGTCAACGGTCCGGGCAGCGTGGCGGTCGCCGGGGACGGCGCCGTGCTGGACGCCTGGGCGGAGCGGCTGACCGCCGACGACGTCCGCGTGCGCCGGATCGCGGTGGACTACGCCTCGCACTCCCCCGCCGTCGAAGGCATCCGCGAGCACGTCCTCGCCGCCGCCGAGGGCATCAGGCCGCGGCACTCGGCGATCGCGTTCTACTCCACCGTGTCGAACTCCTGGTGCGACACGACCGGCATGGACGCCGACTACTGGTACCGGAACCTGCGCCAGACCGTCCGCTTCGCCGAGGCCACCGAGGCGCTGATCGCCCAGGGCCACACCACGTTCGTCGAGATCAGCCCGCACCCGGTGCTCACCATGGGCATCGAGGAGACCGGTGGGACGACCGGGGCGGAGCTGACCGTCGTGGGCAGCCTCCGGCGCGACGACGGCGGCGTGCCAAGGCTGCTCACGTCCGCCGCCGAGCTGTTCGCGTCCGGTGTGCGGGTCGACTGGACGACCGTGTTCACCACGCCGACGCGGGCGCTCGACCTCCCGACCTACCCGTTCCAGCGGCAGCACTACTGGCTGGACCTGCCCGCCGAGACCGGCGACGTGTCGTCCGCGGGCCTGGCCGCTGCCAACCACCCCCTGCTCGGCGCCACGGTCGGCCTCGCAGACGGCGACGGTGTCCTCTTCACCGGCAGGCTCTCGCTGACCACGCACCCGTGGCTGGCCGACCACGCCGTGAACGGCACGGTCATCCTGCCCGGCACCGCCTTCCTCGAACTCGCCCTCCAGACCAACCACCACATCGGCTTCCACCAGGTCGAGGACCTGACCCTGGAGGCGCCGCTGGTGCTGCCCGAGCGGGGCGCGGTCGTGGTGCAGCTCGCCGTGGGCGCGCCCGACCACGGCGGACGCCGCTCGGTCGGGGTGTTCTCGCAGCCCGAGGACGCCGCGCTCGACGCGCCGTGGACCCGGCACGCCGCCGGGGCGCTCGCCCCCGAGACGCCGGTCGCTCCGTTCGACCTCACCCAGTGGCCGCCCGCCGACGCCGACCCGGTCGACACCGACCGGCTGTACGAGCGGTTCGCGGAGATCGGTTTCGCCTACGGCCCGGCGTTCCAGGGCGTGCGCGCGGTGTGGCGGCGCGGCGACGAGGTGTTCGCCGACGTCCGGCTGCCGGAGGACCAGCGCGCCGACGCCGCGTCCTACGGCCTGCACCCGGCGCTGTTCGACGCCGCGCTGCACGCCGCCGCGCTCGGCATGCTCGACGCGGACGCGCCGAGGAGCCTGCCGTTCTCGTGGGGCCGGGTCAGCCTGCACGCGTCCGGCGCGACCGACCTGCGGGTGCGGCTCGTGCTCGGCGAGTCCGTCGCGATCAGCGCGGCCGACGGATCCGGGCAGCCGGTGGTCTCGGTCGGGGCGCTCGCGGTCAGACCGGTGGACGACAAGGAGATCCGCACCGCGGGACCGGCCCGGGGCGGGCTGTTCGCGGTGGAGTGGGTTCCCGGCCTGGAGATTTCCGCCCCGGCTTCGGACTGGGCGTCCGTGGGTGAGACCGCGCTCGGCGCGACCCACCACCCCGACCTCGCGTCGGTGGACGCCGTGCCGTCCGTGGTCCTGGTCGCCGCACCGGCCGGCGACGACGCGACCGCCGCCGTGACGCGGGTGCTCGGCCTGGTCCAGGAGTGGCTGGCCGACGAGCGGTTCGCCGACTCCCGGCTGGTCCTCGTGACGCGGGACGCCGTGGTGGCCGCGCCCGAGGACCGGGTGGACCTGGTGCAGGCGTCGCTGTGGGGCCTGCTCCGGTCCGCGCAGTCGGAGCACCCCGGCCGGTTCACCCTGCTCGACTGGGACGGCCGGGGCGACCTGGCCGACGTCGCCACCCTGTCCGCCGAGGACCAGGTGGCGGTGCGCGACGGCCACGTCCTCGCGCCCCGGCTGGTCCGGACCACCGCTCCGGCGGGACCGGACTTCACCGTCGACCCCGAGGGCACGGTCCTCGTCACCGGCGGGACCGGCACGGTCGGCGGGGCCATCGCCCGGCACCTGGTCACCGGGCACGGCGTCCGGCACCTGCTGCTGGTCAGCCGCGGCGGCCCGGCGGCGTCGGGCGCGGCGGAGCTGGTGGACGAGCTGGCGGGCCTCGGTGCGTCGGCGACCGCCGTGGCCTGCGACGCCGCCGACCGCGACGCCTTGGCCGCCGTGCTCGCGGACATCCCGGCCGAGCACCCGCTGACCGCGGTCGTGCACTCGGCGGGCGTGCTGGACGACGGTGTGGTCGAGTCGCTGACGGCGGAGCAGGTGGAGCGGGTGTTCCGGCCCAAGGCCGCCGCCGCGCTCGCACTGCACGACCTCACCCGCGACCTCGGGCTCTCGGCGTTCGTGCTGTTCTCCTCCGCCTCGGCGACGCTGGGCGGGTCGGGCCAGGGCAACTACGCCGCGGCCAACGCGATCCTGGACGCCCTGGCCCAGCGGCGGCGCGGTCAAGGCCTGCCCGCCGTGTCGATGGCCTGGGGCTTCTGGGCCGAGCGCAGCGGCATGACCGCCCACCTCGACGAAGCCGACCTGCGGCGCATGGCCCGCAGCGGCATCACCCCGCTGGCGTCCGCGGACGCGCTGGCCCTGTTCGACACCGCCGCGTCCGGGGGTGCGGTCGTCCTGCCCATCGGGCTGGACCTGGCCGCCCTGCGCGCCACCCTCGGGCAGGGAACGGTGCCCTCGCTGTTCCGGGCGCTGGTGCGGCCCACCGCCCGGTCCGCGGCACGCGGGCAGGAGGTCTCGGCGCTGGTCTCCCGACTGGCCGGGCTGTCGCCGGAGGAGCAGGACCGCGCGCTGCTAGGGCTGATCCGGGCCCAGGTCGCCACCGTCCTCGGGCACGGTTCGACCGAGGCGGTGGAGGAGCGGCGTTCGTTCAAGGACCTCGGTTTCGACTCGCTGACCGCCGTCGAGCTGCGCAACCGGCTCAACGCCGCGACCGGGCTGCGGTTGCCCCCGACCTTGGTGTTCGACTACCCGGACGCCCTGGCGCTGGCCAGGCTGCTGCGGGAGGAGCTGCTGGACCCGTCGCGGGCGGTGGCCCAGGTCCCGGTGGCGCGGACCGCCCCGGCGGACGAGCCGATCGCGATCGTCGCGATGAGCTGCCGCTACCCGGGCGGCGTGCGCTCCCCGGAGGACCTGTGGCGGATCGTCACGGACGGGGGCGACGCGATCTCGGACTTCCCCGCCGACCGCGGCTGGGACACCGATGCGCTCTACGACCCGGAGTTGACGGGCCGTGGCACCTCCTACACCCGGCACGGCGGCTTCCTGCACGACGCCGCCGACTTCGACCCGGCGTTCTTCGGCATCTCCCCGCGCGAGGCGCTGGCCATGGACCCGCAGCAGCGGCTGATGCTGGAAGTGTCCTGGGAGGCGTTCGAGCGGGCCGGCATCGACCCGACCTCGTTGCGCGGCAGCCAGACCGGCGTGTTCGCGGGGGTGATGTACCGCGACTACGCCGCCCAGCCGGGGTCGGTGCCGGAGGAGGTCGAGAGCTTCGTCGGCATGGGGAACTCGGCCAGCGTCCTGTCCGGCCGCGTGTCCTACGTGTTCGGGCTGGAGGGGCCGGCGGTCACCGTGGACACGGCGTGCTCGTCGTCGCTGGTCGGCATGCACCTGGCCGCGCAGGCGCTGCGCTCGGGTGAGTGCTCGCTGGCGCTGGCCGGTGGTGTGACCGTGATGGCGACGCCGGGGCTGTTCGTGGACTTCTCGCGGCAGCGCGGGCTGTCCCCGGACGGCCGGTGCAAGTCGTTCGCGGGTGCCGCCGATGGCGCCGGGTTCAGCGAGGGCGTCGGCGTGGTGCTGCTGGAGCGGCTGTCGGACGCGCGGCGCAACGGGCACCGGGTGCTGGGGGTGATCCGCGGCTCGGCGGTGAACCAGGACGGCGCCTCCAACGGCCTCTCGGCCCCGAACGGGCCGTCGCAGCAGCGGGTGATCCGGTCGGCGCTGGCCAACGCGCGGTTGCGGACGCAGGACGTGGACGCCGTCGAAGCGCACGGCACCGGCACCAGGCTCGGCGACCCGATCGAAGCTCAGGCGCTCTTGGCCACCTACGGCCAGGACCGCGACGAGCCGTTGTGGCTCGGCTCGGTCAAGTCCAACATCGGCCACACGCAGGCCGCCGCGGGCGTCGCCGGTGTGATCAAGATGATCATGGCGATGCGCCACGGGGTGCTGCCCCGCACGCTCCACGTCGACGAACCGACACCACACGTGGACTGGACCGAGGGCGCGGTCGAGCTGCTGACCGACACCCGGGACTGGCCTGACACGGGGCGTCCGCGCCGGGCGGCGGTGTCGTCGTTCGGCGTCAGCGGGACCAACGCGCACGTGATCGTCGAACAGGCACCGCCCGAAGAGGACACTCCGGTGTCGGAGCACACCGGAGTGGTGCCGTGGGTGCTGTCCGCCCGCAGCGAGGCGGCGTTGGCGGAGCAGGCCGAGCGGCTGCGGGCGTTCGTGGAGCAGTCGCCCGAGGTCGGGGTGGCCGACATCGGTGCCGCCCTGGTGACGCGCCGCGCCGTGCTGGACCACCGGGCCGTTGTCGTCGGCGGGAGCCGGGACGAGTTGCTGGCCGGGCTGTCCGAGTTGACCGGCGGTGTCGCGGGCGGGGCGCCACGGGTGGTGTGGGTGTTCCCGGGTCAGGGCTCGCAGTGGATCGGCATGGCCCGGGAGCTGCTGGAGACCTCCCCTGTCTTCGCCGAGCGGTTCACCGAGTGCGAGCTGGCCTTGGAGCCGTGGGTCTCGTGGTCACTGCGCGAAGTGGTCACCACCGGCAACCCCGAGGTCTGGGACAAGGTCGACGTCATCCAGCCCGTGCTGTTCGCGGTGATGGTGTCGCTGGCCGCCGTCTGGCGGTCGCTCGGCGTGGAACCGGCCGCCGTCGTGGGCCACTCCCAAGGCGAGATCGCCGCCGCCGTCGTCGCCGGAGCACTGTCCCTCGCCGATGGCGCACAGGTCGTCGCCCGACGATCCCAAGCCATCGCACAGCACCTGGCCGGACCCGGCGGCATGATGTCCGTCGCCGCCTCACCCACCCACGTCTCGGAGTGGATCGCACGGGACAACGTCGAACTCTCCATCGCCGCCATCAACGGACCCGCCACCGTCATCGTCTCCGGCGACGGCGCGGCGCTCGACTCCTGGGGCGAACAACTGTCCACACAGGACATCCGAGTCCGCCGCATCGCCGTCGACTACGCCTCCCACTCCCCCGCCGTCGAAAGCATCCGCGACCACGTCCTCGCCGCCGCCCACGGCATCACGCCGCGGCACTCGGCGATCCCGTTCTACTCCACCGTGTCGAACACCTGGGCCGACACCACCGACATGAACGCCGACTACTGGTACCGGAACCTGCGCCAGACCGTCCGCTTCGCCGAGGCCACCGAGGCGCTGATCGACCAGGGCCACACCACGTTCGTCGAGATCAGCCCGCACCCGGTGCTCACCATGGCCATCGAACAAACCGCCGAAACCAGCAACACCGACCTCACCATCACCGGCAGCCTCCGACGCGACGAAGGCGGACTCCACAGACTCCTCACCTCAGCCGGACACCTCTTCACCGCAGGCGTACCCGTCAACTGGACAAACCTGTTCACCCCATCCACCACAACGCTCGACCTGCCCACCTACCCCTTCCAGCGGCAGCGCTACTGGTTGGAGCCGGGTACCTCGGTCGCCGACGTCACGTCGGCGGGCATGGGGTCGATCGACCACCCGTTGCTCGGCGCCACGGTCGGGCTCGCCGATGGCGATGGCGTGCTGTTCACCGGCAGGCTGTCAGCGGCCACCCACCCGTGGCTGGCGGACAACGCCGTGGCGGGCACGGTCGTGGTGCCCGGCAGCGCGTTCGTCGAACTGGCGATGCGGACCGACCACCAGTACGTCGAGCAGTTGACCGTCGAGTCGCCGCTGGTGCTGCCGGAGCACGGCGCCGTGCAGGTGCAGGTGGTGGCCGAGTCGACCGACGGGTCCGGGCGGCGCCTGGTGCACATCTACGCCAGGGACGCGGGTTCCGAGCAACCGTGGACCCGGCACGCGACCGGCGTGGTGACGGCGGTGCTGCCACCTCCCTCGTTCGACTTCACCGAGTGGCCGCCGGCGGGCGCGCAGGCGGTCGACGTCGAGGAGGTCCGCCGCCGGTTCGCCGACCACGACGTGCAGCACGGGCCCGCGTTCCTGGGCCTGACCGCCGTCTGGCGGCGCGACGGCGAGGTCTTCGCCGAGGTGGCGCTACCGGAGGACCTGCGCGGTGAGGCCGAGGCCTACGGTCTGCACCCGGCGCTGCTCGACACCGCGCTGCACGCCGCCGTCCTCGACACCGGCGAGCGCGTGGTCCCGGTGGTGTGGAAGGGTTTTGCGCTCCACGCGGCGGCGAGCACGGAGCTGCGGGTGCGCTTGGTGGTGACCGGGTCGGACGTGGCGGTGGCCGCCGCGGACGGCACCGGTCAGCCGGTCGCCTCGATCGACGGCGTCACCCTGCGGGCGGCCGAGGCGGGCGACACCGCGAGCCCCGGCCGGCGGGGTTCGCTGTTCACGCTGACCTGGCCCGCCCTGCCCAAGACCACCACCGCGCTGCCGGCGAAGTGGGCGGTACTGGGCGCCGACGACCTCGACGTGGCGTCCTCGCTCCGGACGGCCGGTGGTGTGGTCGAGACCTGGGCCGACCTCGCCGACGCCCCCGACGTGCCCGACGTGCCCGACGTGGTCGTGGCGGCCTTCCTGCGGCGCGTGGACTCCCCGGACGAGGTCCCGGGCGTCGCCCACACCGTCGTGCACGAGGCGCTGGACCTGGTCCAGCGGTGGCTGGCCGACGAGCGGTTCGCCGACTCGCGACTGGTCGTGGTCACGCGTGGCGCGGTCGACCCGACCGACGCCGGCGGTCTGGTCGTCGCGCCGGTGTGGGGTCTGCTGCGGTCCGCGCAGTCGGAGAACCCCGGCCGGTTCGTGCTGGTCGACGTGGACGGCGGGTCGGGCGCCGCGGTGGCCGATGCCGCCGCGTGCGGTGAACCCCAGGTCGCCGTCCGCGACGGCGGGCTCCACGTGCCGCGCCTGGTGCGCCGCGACCCTCGGGTCGTCGAGACGGAGGCGCCGGTCTTCACGCCGGGCGGCACCGTCCTGGTCACCGGCGCGACCGGCGGCCTCGGCTCGCTGCTCGCCCGGCACCTGGTCACCGAGCACGGCGTCCGGCACCTGCTGCTCACCAGCCGCAGCGGCCCGTCGGCCCCAGGCGCGGCGGAACTGCGAGCCGAACTCACGGCCCTGGGCGCCGAGGTGTCCGTGGTGGCCTGCGACGCGGCCGACCGGGACGCCCTGGCCGCGCTGCTGGCGGCGGTCCCGGCCGAGCACCCGCTCACTGCGGTCGTGCACACGGCGGGCGTGGTCGACGACGGCGTGATCGAGTCGCTGACCCCGGAGCGGGTCGACCCGGTGCTGCACCCGAAGGTCGACGCGGCCTGGAACCTGCACCGGCTCACCGCCGACGCGGACCTGACGGCGTTCGTGGTGTTCTCGTCCTACTCCGGCACCTTGGGCAACCCCGGCCAGGGCAGCTACGCGGCGGCGAACACCTTCCTCAACGCGCTCGCCGAGTTCCGGCGCGCCCAGGGGCGCCCCGCGCACTCGCTGGCGTGGGGCCTGTGGGCCGAGCGCAGCGGCATGACCGGCGCGCTCGACGCCGTCGACATCCAGCGCATCTCCCGGGCCGGGGTCGGCGCGCTCAGCTCGGAGGACGGGCTGGCGCTGTTCGACGCGGCGGTGCGCGACGAACCCGCCGTGGTCGCGGCGGTGCGGCTGGACCTGCCCGGTCTGCGGGTCCAGGCCCAGGCCGGTCTCGTCCCGCCGATGCTGCACGGCCTCGTCCGGGTGCCCACCCGGCGGGCCGCGGCGGCGGACGCCGGGAGCGGTGACGCGGCACTGGTCCAGCGGTTGCTGGGCCTGGCCGAGGGCGAGCAGCTGCGCGCCCTGGTCGACGTGGTCCGAACCGAGGCTGCCGCCGTGCTCGGGCACGACTCGGCGGGCGGGATCGCCGCCACCCGGGCGTTCCGCGACGTCGGGTTCGACTCGCTGACCGCGGTGGAGCTGCGCAACCGGCTCAACCGCGCCACCGGGCTCAAGCTCGCCACCACGGCGGTGTTCGACTACCCGACGCCGACCGTCCTGGCCGGGTTCCTCCGCGAGGAGCTGCTCGGCAAGGCCGACACCGGTCAGCCCGCCGTGGCGGTCGCGTCCGTCACCGACGACGAGCCGATCGCGATCGTGGCGATGGCGTGCCGCTTCCCCGGCGGCGTCCGGTCGCCCGAGGACTACTGGGAGCTGGTGTCGAACGGGGGCGACGCGATGTCGCCGTTCCCGACCAACCGCGGCTGGGACCCCGACAGCCTGTTCGCCGCCGACACGGGCGCCTCGGGCCGGACCTACGTCCGCGAGGGCGGGTTCGTGCACGACTTCGACGAGTTCGACGCCGCGTTCTTCGGGATCTCCCCGCGCGAGGCCCTGGCGATGGACCCGCAGCAGCGGGTGCTGCTGGAGACCTCGTGGGAGGTGTTCGAACGGGCGGGCATCGACCCGGCCACCCTGCACGGCAGCCGGACCGGGGTGTTCATCGGCTCCAACGGGCAGGACTACTCGTCCTACGCGGTGCCCGAGGACCTGGAGATCTACCTGTTGACCAGCCGCGCGGCGAGCGTGATCTCCGGCCGGGTGTCCTACGTGTTCGGCTTGGAGGGTCCTGCGGTCACGGTGGACACGGCGTGCTCGTCGTCGCTGGTGGCCACCCACCTCGCGGTGCAGTCGCTGCGCAGCGGGGAGTGCTCCATGGCGGTGGCCGGCGGTGTGGTCGTGATGTCGACCATGAACGCGTTCAGCCAGTTCAGCCGCCAGGGCGTGCTGGCGCCCGACGCGCGGTGCAAGCCGTTCGCCGAGGCCGCGGACGGCACGGGCTGGTCCGAGGGCGTCGGCGTGCTGCTGCTGGAGCGGCTGTCGGACGCGAAGCGCAACGGGCACCGGGTGCTCGGCGTGGTGCGCGGCTCGGCGATCAACCAGGACGGCGCGTCCAACGGCATCTCCGCGCCGAACGGGCCGTCGCAGCAGCGGGTCATCCGGGCCGCGCTGGCCGACGCCCGGCTGGCGCCGAGCGAGGTGGACGCGGTCGAGGCGCACGGCACCGGCACCAAGCTGGGCGACCCGATCGAGGCTGGGGCGCTGCTCGCCACCTACGGCCAGGACCGCGCCGACGGCGGCGACCCGCTGTGGCTGGGGTCGGTGAAGTCGAACATCGGCCACGCCCAGGGCGCGTCCGGCGTGGCGGGCCTGATCAAGATGGTGATGGCGATGCGGCACGGGGTGCTGCCCGCGACGCTGCACGTGGACGAGCCCAGCTCGCACGTCGACTGGTCCTCGGGCGCGGTGTCGCTGCTGACGGACACGGTGGCGTGGCCGGAGACGGGGCGGCCTCGCCGCGCCGGGGTGTCGTCGTTCGGCGTGAGCGGGACGAACGCCCACGTGATCCTGGAGCAGGCACCGGACGAGCCGTCCGCACCGCCCGCGTCGAGCGCGTCGCCGGTGGTGCCGTGGGTGCTGTCGGCGCGCAGCGAGTCCGCGTTGCGCGAGCAGGCGGCGCGGCTGCGGGACTTCCTGGAGCGCAGGCCGGACGCCGGACCCGCGGACGTGGGCGCGGCGCTGGTCGCTACCCGGGCGGTGCACGACCACCGCGCGGTGGTCGTCGGCAGCACCCGTGAGGGGCTGCTGGACGGGCTCGACGGGCTCACCACCGCTTCGGTTCCCGGCAGCGCCGGGCAGCCGCGGGTGGTGTGGGTGTTCCCGGGCCAGGGTTCGCAGTGGACCGGCATGGCCCGCGAGCTGCTGGAGACCTCGCCCGCCTTCGCCGAGCGGTTCGCCGAGTGCGAGCAGGCGTTGGGGCAGTGGGTGTCCTGGTCGTTGCGCGACGTCGTGACGTCGTCCGATCCGGCCGCGCTGAGCCGGGTGGACGTGGTGCAGCCCGCACTGTTCGCGGTGATGGTGTCGTTGGCCGCCGTGTGGCGCTCCTGGGGTGTGGAGCCCGACGCCGTCGTGGGCCACTCGCAGGGTGAGATCGCCGCCGCCGTCGTGGCCGGTGCGCTGTCGCTCGCCGACGGCGCGCAGGTCGTCGCGCGTCGGTCGCAGGCGATCGCGGAGCACCTGGCCGGACCGGGCGGGATGATGTCCGTCGTCGCGTCCGCCGAGCAGGTCGCGGAGTGGATGCGGCGCGACGGCGTCGACCTGTCCGTGGCCGCCCGGAACAGCACGGGCTCGGTGGTCGTCGCGGGCGACGGGGACGTCCTGGACGCGTGGGCGGAGCGGCTCTCCGGGGACGGGGTCCGCGTGCAGCGGATCGCGGTCGACTACGCGTCGCACTCCCCCGCCGTCGAGGGCATCCGCGAGCACGTGCTGGCCGCGGCCGAGGGCATCACACCGGTCGGGTCCCGGGTGCCGTTCTTCTCCACGGTCACCGCGTCCTGGCTGGACACCACCGCCGTGGACGCCGACTACTGGTACCGGAACCTGCGCGAGACCGTGCGCTTCGCGGAGGCCACGTCGGCGCTGGTCGAGCAGGGCCACACCGCTTTCCTGGAGGTCAGCCCGCACCCGGTGCTGACCATGGGCGTCGAGCAGACCGGTGAGGACGCCGACCTGACCGTGGTGGGGAGCCTGCGCCGCGACGAGGGCGGTCTCGACCGGCTGCTCACGTCGGCGGGTGAGCTGTTCGCCGCCGGGGTCGAGGTGGACTGGGCGGGGATGTTCGGCCACTCCACCCGTCCGGCCGACCTGCCGACCTACGCCTTCCAGCGGGAGCGGTACTGGCTGGAGAACCGGACCGAGGGCGCGGACGTGGCGTCGGCGGGCCTGCGCACGGCGGACCACCCGCTGCTCGGCGCGGTGGTCGACCTGGTCGACGCCGACGGCCTGCTGCTCACCGGCAGGCTGTCCCCGGCCACCCACCCGTGGCTGGCCGACCACGCCGTGAACGGCACGGTGCTCCTGCCCGGCACGGCCTACCTGGAGCTGGCGCTGCACGCCGGTGGTCACACCGACCACCAGGTGGTGGAGGAGCTGACCATCGAGGCGCCGCTCCTGCTGCCGGAGAAGGGTTCCGTGTCCGTCCAGGTGTGGGTGGGCGCGCCCGACGCGTCCGACCGGCGGCGGGTCACGGTGAACTCCCGGCTCGACGGTGGACCGGCCGACCGGGAGTGGACCAGGCACGCCGACGGCGTGCTGTCGACGGGTGCCACCTCGCCCGCGCCGGACCTGGGCGTGTGGCCGCCCACGGGCGCGGAGCCGGTGGACGTCGGCGACGTGTACGAGTTCTTCGCGCGCAACGGGTTCGCGTACGGGCCCGCTTTCCAGGGCCTGCGGTCGCTGTGGCGGCGCGGTGAGGAGACCTTCGCCGAGGTGGTCCTGCCGGCGGACTTCCAGTCCGACGCCAGCCTGTTCGGGGTGCACCCGGCGCTGATGGACGCCGCGCTGCACGCGTTCCCGTTCAGCGGGCTGCGCGAGGCGGACAAGGGCCTGCTGCCGTTCTCCTGGACCGGGGCGCGGCTGCACCGCACGGGCGCGACCAGGCTGCGGGTGCGGGTCCGCCCGACCGGACCGGACAGCATCGAGCTGGCCGTCGCCGACGGGCACGGGCAGCCGGTGGCCACGGTGGACTCGCTGTTCCTGCGCCCGCTCTCGGCGGACGCGCTCGGCCGGGCCCGGGTCGGGCAGCGGGATTCGCTGTTCCAGGTGCGGTGGCAGCCGGTCGACATCGCCGGCGCCGGGTCCGGGTCCTGGGCGGTGCTCGGCACCGACACCGGCGACCTCGGCGCCGGGGTGGGGGCCGCGGGGGTCAAGCCCTCCGAGTTCCTCGACCTGCGGTCGCTCGTCGAGGCCGTCGACGACGGTGCGGACGTGCCGGACGTGGTGCTGGCGCTGGTCGACCCGGGGACGGGCGACCTGCCCGACCGGGTCCGTTCGGCCTCGGGGCGGGCGCTCGCGCTGCTGCGGGAATGGCTCGCCGACGACCGGTTCGACGGGTCGCTGCTGGTGTTCACGACCAGGGGCGCCGTGTCGGTGCGGGACGGGGACAGCGCACCGGACGCCGCGCTCGCGTCGGTGTGGGGCCTGGTGCGGTCCGCGCAGGCCGAGCACCCCGAGCGGTTCGCGCTGCTCGACCTCGACGACGAGGCCCGCTTCTTCCGCCACCTGCCGGGGGCGCTGGCCACCGGGGAACCGCAGCTGGCCTTCCGGGCCGGCAGCGCGTTCCAGGCCCGGTTGGCACGGGTGGCGTCCGCGCAGGCCGCCGACAGCGGACCGGTGTGGGACGCCGAGGGCACCGTGCTGATCACCGGCGGCACCGGCAGGCTGGGCGCCTCGCTCGCCCGGCACCTGGTCGCCGAGCGCGGTGTGCGGCACCTGGTGCTGGCCAGCCGCAGCGGGCTCGACGCCGAGGGCGCCGACGAGCTGCGCGCCGAGCTGGTCGCGGCCGGGGCGGACGTCGTGGTCGAGTCCTGCGACGTCGCGGACCGGGACGCGGTGGCGGGCCTGCTGGGACGCGTCCCGGCCGGCCGGCCGCTGACCGCCGTCGTGCACGCCACCGGGCTGCTCGACGACGGGATGCTGGCGGAGATGACCCCGGAACGGCTCGACCGGGTGCTGCGGTCCAAGGTGGACTCGGCGGTGCACCTGGACGAGCTGACCCGCGGGCTGGACCTGTCGGCGTTCGTGCTGTTCTCCTCGTTCTCCGGGACGTTCGGCAGCGCGGGGCAGGCCAACTACGCGGCGGCCAACGCGGCGCTGGACGCGCTGGCCCAGCACCGGCGGTCGCTCGGCCTGCCGGCGGTGTCGCTGGCGTGGGGCCTGTGGTCCGACCCCAGCGGCATGACCGCCAAGCTCGACGGGGCGCTGCTGCGGCGGATGGCCCGCGAGGGCGTGGTGCCGCTGTCCACCTCCGAGGCGCTGGAGCTGTTCGACGTCGGGTGCGCGCTCGGCGAGGCCGTCGTCCTGCCGACCCGGCTGGACTTCGCGGCGCTGCGGTCGCAGCCGACCGGGGTGCGGGCACTGTTCCGCGACCTGGCGCAGGGCCAGAGCCGGCGGGCCGCGGCGGCCGACGCCGGCGAGCAGGACTCCGCCGGCGCGCTGCGGACCCGGTTGGCGGCGCTCGGCGAGGCCGACCGGTACCGGGTGCTGCTCGACCTCGTGCTGTCGGCGGCGGCCACCGTGCTCGGCCACCGGGAGACGCAGGCGGTCAGCGCCGACCGCGGCTTCCTCGACGTCGGGTTCGACTCGCTGACCGCGGTCGAGCTGCGCAACCGGCTGGGCGCGCTGACCGGCACCCGGCTTCCGGTCACCCTGCTGTTCGACTACCCCACGCCGGAGGCGATGGCCCGGTTCCTGCACGACGAGCTGAGCGAGTCGGCCACCGCGCAGGTCTCGCCGCTGCTCGCCGAGATCGACCGGCTGGAGGCGGGCCTGCACCGGGCTCAGCTCGACGGGGCCGTCGGCGACGAGATCACCGAACGGCTCCAGGCACTGCTCGCAACCTGGCACGAGACCGTGCGCACGGCCGGGAGTTCCCACGGTGCCAACGGCTCCAACGGCTCCAACGGCTCCGCCGACCTCGCGGGCGTCTCCGACGAGGAGATGTTCGACCTGCTCGACAAGCGGTACGGGATCTCGTGAACCGCACCGGACGACCACCCCTGACCTCCGAAAAGGACACCTCGACCATGACTGACTCCGGACC
Organism: Saccharothrix isguenensis; assembly: GCF_052936305.1. Taxonomy (NCBI): domain Bacteria; kingdom Bacillati; phylum Actinomycetota; class Actinomycetes; order Pseudonocardiales; family Pseudonocardiaceae; genus Saccharothrix; species Saccharothrix isguenensis. The sequence goes on along the minus strand of NZ_CP193626.1, from coordinate 3,695,018 downwards.
GGTCCGGCACGCGCTGATCCTGGGCGGCGGACTGGCGGGCACGCTGGCCGCCGCGGTCGCGAGCAGGCTCGCCGACACCGTCACCGTCGTCGACCGCGACCACTTCCCCGACGGGCCGGGCGTCCGCAAGGGCGTGCCGCAGGCGCGCCACACCCACGCCATGGTGTCCGGCGGCATCCTCGCCCTGGAGGACCTGATGCCGGGCGTCGCCGCCGACCTGTACCGGGCCGGCGCCCAGCGCCTGGACATCCCCGGCCGGTACATGGCGCTCGGTCCGAACGGCTGGTTCCCGCGCTACGACAGCGGGCACTACGTCGTCGGGTGCAGCCGTGCCCTGCTCGACTGGACGCTGCGCGCGCGGCTCGCCGCCGCGACGAACGTGACGCACCTGGAGGGCACCGACGTGCTCGGCCTCACCGGTGACGCGGAGCGGGTCACCGGGGCGCGGCTGCGCGACCGCGCCACCAAGGCGGTCTCGACGGTCGAGGCCGACCTCGTGGTGGACGCCACCGGCCGGGGCTCGTCGATCACCGAGTGGCTCACCGCGCTGGGCCTGCCGGAGACCCCCGAGGTCACGGTGGATCCGGGGATCTTCTACGCGACCCGCGTCTTCCGGGCGGTGGAGGGCGTCGGGGAGAACTTCCCCGCCGTGAACATCCAGGGCAACCCGTGGGCGGAGCGGGTGCGCGCCACCGGCATGCTCCTCCCGATCGAGGACGGCCTGTGGAGCGTGACCCTGTCGGGGGCGCCCGGCGGGCACCCCCCGGTCGACGACGAGGGCTTCCGCGAGTTCGCCGCGGGCCTGCCGCACCCGGTGATCGCCGAGGCCATCGCCCACGCCGAGCCCGTCGGCCCGGTCCTCGGCTTCGCCGCGCACGCCAACCGCCGGCGCCACTTCGAGCGGCTGCCGTCGTGGCCGACGGGGCTCATCGTCCTGGGGGACGCCCAGACCACGCTGAACCCGATCTTCGGTCACGGCATGGCGGTCGCGGCCAAGTCCGCGGTCGTCCTGCGCGACGGCCTGCTCAAGTCCGGCCCGGAGGGGACGCGGGCCATCCAGCGCGCCATCGGCAAGACCGCCGACGACGCCTGGGCGATCGCCACCGGCGAGGACCTGCGCTACCCGCAGACCACCGGCAAGCGGGGCGGCGCCGCGGCGAAGCTCGCCTACCGCCTCCAGGACTGGCTGGGCCGCGCCGGGGCGACCCGCCGCAAGGTCGCGGACGCGCAGATGGCGGTGATCACGCTGTCGGCCCCGGCGACGGAGCTGGTGAAGCCGGGGATCCTCCTGGACGCGCGGCGGGCCAAGCCCGCCCCCGCCCTCACCGAGCCCCCGTTCACCCCCGAGGAGAAGGCGGCCCTGGCGCCGCGCGCGGGCGGTGGGGCCACCGTCCCCGCCGCGTCGCAGAGCGAGGACGCGTCCTCCTGAGCGTGAGGTCCCGAAGTGCCGTCGTGTCCGTCGCCGACCCGGACGGACACGACGGCGGACCTCGACCACGACACCGCAGCCGCACGCACCACTCCACAAAGGACGGCGGGCGGGGAAGAGTACGCCGATCAGGGATCTATGAAACGTCCACCTGATTCAGACACCCACTTTTGCCCAATCACTGTCGGAAGTGGTCAGCGCCGTGGGCATAAGGCATTGCTCGGCCGTTCGGCTCTGTACAGGGTCTGGGAGTCCTGTTGGGATGCCCGCATGTACAACGCCATTGTGATAGGCGGTCGGTGTGCCGGGGCGGCTCTCGGCACGCACCTGGCCCGGCGCGGGCTCCGTGTGTTGGTGGTGGACCGGTCGCGGTTCCCCAGCGATGTGCTGTCGACGCACTTCGTGTGGCCGCACGGGGCTTCCTACCTGAACCGGTTGGGCGTGTTGGACGAGGTGAGGGCCGTGACGCCCGCGCACACCGAGGTCACAATGGTCAACAACGGGATCGTGTTGCGCGGCAGCGTCCCCGATGAGCTGCTGCGAAACCAGTTCCGGTTGCTGCACGACGACGACAGCGGCATCACCACCGACTACTTCTCCGTTCGCCGGCACGTGCTGGACAAGATCCTGGTCGACAACGCGGTGCGGGCCGGTGTCGAGTTCCGCGAGGGATACACCGTCAAAGAACTCCTGCAGGACGAAAACGGAACTGTCATCGGCATCAAGGGACGGGACGGCACGGTCGAACACGCGCAGGTGGTGATCGGGGCCGACGGGCGAAACTCTTTCGTAGCGCGCGCTCTCGGGGTCGAGAAGTTCGACGAACGGCCACGGTGCACCTTCGCCTACTGGAGCTACTTCAGCGGCATCCCCGACGCCGACGCGCAGATCCACCGGCGGGGCAGGCTCGGCATGGCGATGGCCTCGACCAACAACGGGCAGACCATGGTGCTGACGTGGGGTCCGAGCGAGTGGGCCGCGGAGTTCCGGGCCGACGTCGAGGGCAACTTCCACCGCGCCCTCGGGCTCATCAGCGAGGACGTGGCGGACACCGTGGCGGGGGCGCGCCGCGAGGAGCGCTTCTACGGGACGCTCGACCAGGCCGCGTACCTGAGGCAGCTGCACGGGCCCGGCTGGGTGCTGGTCGGCGACGCCGCGTCGTTCAAGGACCAGTGCACGGCGCTCGGGATCACCCACGCCCTGCGCGACGCGGAGCTGGCCGCGGAGGCGGTCGGCCGGTGGCTCGGCGGCGAGACCGACCGGGACACCGCCATGGCCGGGTACGCCGCCAAGCGGCGCAGCCAGACCGCCGCGGCCTACTACGACTACGTGTGCACGCTCGCGGAGATGAAGCCGCTGCGGCACGACGAGCTGCAGCTGTTCGCGATCCTGCGGGGCAACCAGGCCGAGATCGACCGGTTCATCGCCACCCACGTCGACGTGGCGCCGGTGTCGGAGTTCTTCGACCCGTCCAACGTGTACCTGCTCAACGACACGGCCAAGGAGTCCTCGCTCGACCACAGCGCGTTCACCGACTTCGAGGCCACCTACCGCGAGCACCAGCAGAACCCGTTCCTGCGCGTGGCAGTGGAGGCGACCCGATGACCGGCACCCTGGCACACCAGCGCGAGGACGGCGAGGTCGTCGCCGCGCTCATCGCCGCGGCCGACGCGGCCGGCGCGGACCCGAGCACCGCCGCCAAGGCGGTCGCCGAGGCCGCGCGCGAGGTGTCGGACATGATGCGGAACTGGGCGAGCCACATCCCGTGGGAGGACCTGGAGGAGCTGGACGCCCTCCCGGCGGACGAGGTGGTCCGCTTCTTCCGCGAGGACTACCCGGCGGTCCGGGCCGACCTGGAACCGATGTGGGAACCGGCGACGACGGCCGCGCCCGCGATCGACCCCGACGAGGACTACGCGCTGGACAAGAACGCCTACGACTTCTTCCGGCCCGTCGGGGCCAACCTGCTCGACCGGACCGAGGAGTTCCACGGCTGGGTGGAGGCGCGCAGGCGCACCGAGACCTGGCAGTACTCCCGGGTCCTGGAGGCGGCGCCCGGCGGGGTCGCGACCATCACCAACGACCTGAGCAAGCCCGCCCGGGGCATCAACTTCAACTCCCAGGACTACCTGTCGTTCAACGCCCACCCGGAGATCCGGGAGGCGGCGGTCAAGGCGATGCGCGACTTCGGCCCGCACAGCGCCGGGTCGCCGATGGTGCTGGGCAACACCCGCATCTCCGACGACCTGGAGGCCGCCCTCGGCGAGCTGGTCGGCCTGGAGCACGTGACGCTGTTCTCGAACGGGTGGTCGGCGGGCTTCGGCACCGTCACCGGTCTGGTCCGCCAGGAGGACCACATCGTCATCGACCGCCTCGCCCACTCGTGCCTGCAGTCCGGAGCGCGCGCGGCGACCAGGAACATCACCCGCTACACCCACCTCGACGTCGAGGCCGTGCGGACCCACCTGGCCCGGATCCGGGCCACCGACACCCACAACGGCATCATGGTCATCACCGACGGCCTGTTCTCGGTGGACTCCGACTGGCCGGACGTCGTCGCCCTGCAGGAGGTCTGCCACGCCCACGACGCGACCCTGCTGGTCGACGTCGCCCACGACCTCGGCTCGATGGGCCCCGGCGGCACCGGCGTCCTCGGCATGCAGGACATGCTGGGCAAGGTGGACCTGGTCATGGGCGCGTTCTCCAAGACCTTCGCCTCCAACGGCGGCTTCGTCGCGGCCAGGTCGCCCGCGGTGAAGCAGTACATCAAGATGTTCGCCGGGCCGCACTTCTTCTCCAACGCCCTGTCCCCCATGCAGACCGCGGTGGTGCTCAAGGCGGCCCAGATCATCCGCACCGACGAGGGCGACGCCCTGCGCGGGCGGCTGTTCTCCGCCATCCACGCCCTGCGCGACGAGCTGACGACCCGCGGGTTGACCTGCATGGGCTCGCCGAGCGCGATCGTGCCGGTCCTGATCGGGAACGAGAAGCTCGCCCGGACGGTCAACCGCCTGCTGTTCGACCGGGGGGTTCTCGCGTTCATGGTCGAGTTCCCCGTCACCCCGACCGGCGCCTCGCGCTTCCGGTTGCAGGTCCAGGCCGCCCACGAGCCGGAGCAGGCGAGGGAAGCGGCCCGCATCATCGACGAGGCCCTCCGGGACGCGAAGGCGCACCTGTCCAGCGCGTTCGGCAACTCGTTCTAGCCGGGACGGGGCGCTCGCGGCGAACACGAGCGCCCCTCCCCGCGCAGCAGCGCCCGGTCGCACCGACCCCATTTCTTGACCGGCCGTTCCATTAACGGCTAGGGTTGCCCCGTGGCCAGGACCAAGGAGTTCGACCCGGACGTCGCGGTGCGCGCGGCGATGGAGCTGTTCTGGCGCAAGGGGTACGAGGCCACGTCGATGCAGGACCTGGTCGACCACCTGGGCATCGGCAGGGGAAGCATCTACGGCACGTTCGGCAGCAAGTACGAGCTGTACCTGCTCGCGCTCGACCGGTACGCCGAGCAGACCGACCATGACGTGCTGGAACAGTTCTCCCGGGGTGGCCCGGCACTGCCCGCGGTGCGGGCACTGGTGCGGTCCTTCGCGGAGCACGCGCTGTCCGACACGGAGCGCAGGGGTTGCCTGGTCACCAACACGGCGGTGGAGTGCCTGCCGGGAGACGCGGCGCTCACCCGGCGCGTCCAGTCCAGCCTGGACGGGCTCGAGACGGCCATCGCCGGCGCGCTCGTCCGGGCCCGCAGCCAGGGTGAGCTGGCCGAGGACAAGAACCCGCGCACGCTGGCCAGGCTCATCGTCACCCTGGTGCAGGGGCTCAAGGTGCTGTCCAAGGTGCCGGACCCGAACAGGGTGCGGGACGCCGTCGACCAGGCGTTGACCCTGCTCGACTGAGCCACGCCGCCGTACCGCCACCCCGGGGCTCCCGAGCTTCCACACTTCCGGTCCCCTGGTCGGCTGCGGTCATACTGGAATGATCATTCAATATTTGGGGGAAGCATGACGATGCGCAGGAGGACGGTCCTCGGCGCGAGTGCTGTCGGTGGGCTGTTGGTGGCGGGTGGTTCGCCGCCGGCCGCTTCCGCCGGTTCGGCACCCGACGACCGCGCCTTGGTGAACTCGCTGGGCAGCGGGTTCCGGGACGGCTACGCCACGGTCAACGGGGTGCGACTGCACTTCGTGGTCGGTGGCCGGGGCAGGCCGGTGGTGCTGCTGCCCGGTTGGCCGCGCACCTGGTGGGAGTTCCGCAAGGTGATGCCGGAGTTGGCGCGCGACCACCGGGTGATCGCCGTGGACATGCGCGGCATGGGCCGATCCGACAAGCCGGCCGACGGCTACGACAAGAAGACGATGGCGGCGGACATCGCGGCGCTGGTGCGGTGGTTCGGCTACGACCAGGTGGACGTGATCGGCTCGGACATCGGCGCGATGGTCGCGTTCAGCTTCGCCGCCAACCACCGGGACCTGCTCCGCCGAGTCGTGCTGCTCGACGTCGCGCACCCGGAACAGGGCATGTACCGGCTGCCGCTGCTACCCCAGCCCGGCCAGACGTCCCACCTGTGGTGGTTCGCGTTCAACCAGGTGCGCGGCCTACCGGAGCAGCTGCTCGCCGGCCGCTCCCGCGCGCTGATCGACTACCTGTGCGAGAACGCGCTGGTCGACCAGGACGCGGTGTCCGAACAGGACCGCGGGATCTTCGCCCGTGCCTACGACACCCCGGACGCCATCCGCGCCGGCAACGGCTGGTACCAGACGTTCGGACAGGACATCGCCGACGACGACACGTACGCCCCGGTCACAGCGCCGCTCCTGGCCCTGGCCGCCGAGCCCAACCACCCCTACCTCGCCCAGCTGCTCCCCACCAGGGCCACCGACCACCGACTGATCGAGGTGGACGACACCGGCCACTACCTCATCGAGGAACAACCCGCCCAAGCCCTCGCCCACATCATCCCGCACCTGATCTGACACCTCGATCCACAGTGGACTGACGGGTCACCGCCCCCTTCCCGGGCGGTGACCCGTCAGGCCTCGTGTCAGACCCGGCGGCGGGTGAAGCGCTGGTTGGGACCACCGGTGTAGGTCCACTGGGCGATGCGCGCGCCGTCGGCGGTCGAGTGCTCCCAGACGTCCATGGCCAGGCCGGACCCCCGGTTGACGAGGCTGATCACGTCACCACCGTGGTCGACCACGCGCCACTGCTGGCTGGTCGCGCCGGTGTCGGCCTGCTGCGTGACGTCGGAGCCGCTGCCGGCGGCCTGGAGGAACAACCCGCTGTGGCGGGCCTTGACGCGGACGTGGCCATCGCCGGCGTCCACGAACTCGAACTGCTGGTTGGGGCGACTGCCGGCGGTCCACTGGATGAGCCGCGCGCCGGCGGCGGTGGAGGCCTCGTTGACGTCGGCGGCCTTGCCGCTGTGCTGGGCGGTGAGGGTGTAGGCGGCCGGACCGCCGGGCGAGCCGCCCAGCTGGGCCTCCCACCTGGTGTTGGAGCCGGCGGCGTCGGTGGGGAGGCGGTCGCGCGCGGCGGTGTCGTCGTACATGGTCCAGCGGGCCCAGTCGACGACGGTCCTCGGGAAGCGGTTGTCGCTCCAGAAGCTGGTGTGGCTGCCGCCCACGAACGTGAGGAACGCCTTGGGCCAGGTCATTTCCGCGTACGCCTGGCGGGCCGAGGAGTACTGCGTGGTCGAGTCCCGGTCGCCGTGGACGAACAGGACCTTGGCCGAGACCGAACTCGACGGGTTGCCCATGTCGGTGCACGACTGCGGGTTGGCGGAGATGATCCGGCTGTCCGGCCAGGAGGTCAGCAGGCCGTGGGTGATCATGCCGCCCAGCGAGTGACCGGAGACGCCGACGCCGATCCCGGTGTTGACGCGCCCGGCCAGCGGGCCGCTCGCGTTGAGCGCGAGGGTGTTGGTGAGGACCTGCGAGACGTCCCTGGAGGTGTTGCCGTTGTTGACGTCCTCGAAGCTGTGGTTGAAGTGCGGGGCTGGGACGATGAAGCCCGCCGCGGCCAGTGCCCGGATGATGAACAGGGAGCCCTGCGGGCTGCTCTGGAAGCCGTGGGTGAAGTTGTAGACGGGGAAGACCCCGTCGGCGGCCGGGGCGTTCGTCACCGGGTTGCCGCCGGAGGCGCCGGCGGCCGGGTAGTAGACGTAGGTGGTGCACGGGCGGCTGCCACGAGTCCAGTCGTACCGGCGCACACCGACCGCGAACGGCGTCGTCGGCGACGTTCCCAGCGGTCCGATGGCCGCGAGCCCCTGCCCCACGCCGAGCAGGGACAGGCCTACGCCCGCCGCTCCGGCCGTGCCCGCCCTGAGGAACGTCCGCCGTTGCATGGTCATGGATGACTCCTTCGATGCAGGGATCTACAGAGGACTGCCCGACCGCGGTGTCGCGACGAACCCGATCGAGGCGGAGCCGAACGGGGATGTGCGGCAGGCGGATAGCTCTCGAAGGGCTGTGAACGTGCACAGTAGCTCGCTACATCTGGGATGTAAACACGCCGACTTCGCGGATATTGCGTGATAACAGCGGAGCACATAGCTGTGCACGTTCCCATTCGATCGGCGTTCGACAGGGTCCCGCCGTGGTGAACGGCGTCCTGCGTCGAATGTTCGACGGACGAGCGCCCAGGCCTGGACGCCGGTACATTGACCGATCCAGGTCCCCCGATCCCACCACTGTCCACAGTGCCCCGAGGCCCGACTCGACCATTCGGGCGACAACCCCGCCGCACGGCGGACTCTTTCGCCGAGGCCGTTGACACCGGGACGGCGGCGTTCGTACGGTCTCCCCCAGCATCGTCGGCGCAGCGACGCGACAGTCGCCAACGCCTCCAGCACACCCAGCGAACCGCAACCCGGCGGCCCGCTGTGGAAACGTTTACTCGCAAGTGCTCAAACCGGGACGAGTCACCGGTGATGCCGCCATCCGGCAGCACGGATATGGTCACTTGCCAGCACGTTGACAGAAGCGGCCGAACCTCTAAGCTGGCAGCCAGCGTGAAAGCGTTTTAACACGCTACCTCACCAGCAGCTCCGGTCGGACGAGACGACCGGTCCACTGCGGCGCAGGTCGCACGGGCCGGTGACCTCGGCACGTCCTTGCACTCCTCAACGCGTGACCCCAGCGACGCCGCCGTAGGCGCCTGCGCCCAGTTCACCGTCGACGCGGCGACAACCCGCCCGCCCGACATCGATCACCTCCCCCTGCGGAAGGCACCAAGATGACCCGTATACCGCGCACCTCGCCGAAGCGGCGCGCGCTGACCGTGGCCGCACTGCTGTTCGCGTCGGTGCTGGCGCCGCAATCGGTGGCGGCCGCCGCGCAGCCCGTCGCCGGAGCCGCCCCGGTCGCCGAAGCCGCGGCGGCCGATCCCCACGGCCTCAAGACGACGGTCGCCGACTACCGCACGCGTGTCCCCTCCAAGTACACCGCCGACTCCTGGAAGCCCTTCGCCAAGGCGCTGACCAAGGCGGACGACGTCACCAAGGCGGCCACGGCGTCCGAGGCGGAAGTCACCGCGGCGAAGACGGCCCTGATCACCGCCGCCGCCGACCTGGAGGCCGCCGACGAGGGCACGTTCCAGACCATCACCAACAACACGTTCTGGAACGACACCAGCGGCAACCCGATCTACTCGCAGGGCGGCGGGGTCTTCAAGTTCGGCGACACCTACTACTGGTACGGCGTGCACTACCTCGGCGCCGAGAGCTACCGCGCCAACCCGACGCGCAAGTACGACAACGAGGTCTCCTTCGTCTCCATCCCGGTGTACTCGTCCCGGGACCTGGTGAACTGGAAGTTCGAGAACCGCGTCGCGACGCGCTCGACCCCGATCAACAACGGCGCCACCCTCGGCCAGGCCGGTTGGGTCGGGCGGCTCGGGGTCTCCTACAACGAGAACACCGGCAAGTACGTGCTCGCCACCCAGGCCTACGTCGGCGGCGGGCACGGGGTCCTGTTCCTCCAGGGCAACACCCCCACCAGCACCTTCACCTACGGCTACTTCCAGACCCAGATCGTCAACTCACCGACCACCGGCACCGGTGACCAGACCGTCTTCACCGACGACGACGGCAAGGACTACCTGATCTTCTCCAACCGCGAAGGACGTTCCCGCGCCTTCGTCGGCAAGTTCCGCGAGTCCGACTCGCTGCGGATCGAGCCCGGGGTGGAGATCGGCCGCAACCCCTCCGGCCGCGAGGGCAACGCCATGTTCAAGCTCGACGGCAGGTACTACCACGCCGCGTCGGACCTGCACGGCTGGAACACCTCGGTCAACTACGTCCTGGAATCGACCGGCGGCACCGTCCAGGGATCCTACTCGGGCGAGTACGTCCTGCCCGGCACCGAGATGGACTACAGCCACGTGACCCAGACCGGGTTCTTCGTCACCGTCAAGGGCACCAAGCAGAACACGGTGATCTACGCGGGCGACCGCTGGGCCGACTTCGCCTGGAACGGCATCGGCTACAACCAGTGGCTGCCGATCACCAAGACCGGCGCACGGCCCCAGTTCCACTCCCTCAGCCAGTGGCAGTTCAACGCCACCACCGGTGAGTGGCGCGTCGGCCCGGACAACAACCACATCCTCAACCCCGACTTCCAGGCCGACCGCATCACCACCTCCACGCTGACCGGCTGGACCAACTTCCGCGAGTCCGGACCGTCGTCGTTCGTGACCAACGTCGGCGGTGCCAACGGTTCGCGCTTCGCGCTGCAGATCGGCGCCGCGCAGTCCTACGCCGGTGGCGTGCGGCAGCGGATCACGGTCCCCACCGGAACCTACAAGCTGTCCCTGTTCGCGAGGACTTCCGGGTCGCTCAGCGCCGCCCAGGTGACGGTCACCGACGCCGCCGGCAGCTCCCGCACGCTCACCGTCCCCGCCTCCAGCGGCTGGACCCGCCGCGAACTGGCGAACATCCCGCTCTCCGCCGGAACCGCCACCGTCACCATCCGCGCGGCCGGCGGCAACGGCTACCTCGCCGTCGACCAGCTCGCCCTCGTCAGGACCGACGGCGGGACGCCGGTGGGGCAGCGCTACGAAGCGGAGAACGCGCCCGCCGTGTGCCAGGGCACCATCGACTCGAACCAGGCCGGTTTCACCGGTTCCGGGTTCTGCAACGGCAACTCCGCCGTGGGCGCGTACGCCCAGTTCACCGTCAACGCGACGCAGTCGGGCACGGCGGCGTTGGGCGTCCGGTTCGCCAACGGCCACAGCAGCGGGACCGCGCGACCGGCGAACCTCGTGGTCAACGGGTCCGTGGTGGGCACGGTGTCGTTCGAGTCCACCGGCGCGTGGACGACCTGGACCACCAAGGCCCTCACCGCGTCGCTGAACGCCGGCAGCAACACCGTCCGCCTCGAACCGACCACCGCGGACGGCCTGCCCAACATCGACCACCTCGACGTCGGAGCACCAGCCCGCTAGCCCTCCGTCGGGGAGCGAATCGCGTTCTCGGGACGAGGTCAGGAGAAGAGATGGACAACAAGCGTCCGGCCCGGGTGATCACGGGCCTGACAACGGTCGCCACCATGGTGTCCGCGGGTCTGCTCGCGGTCGCCGCGCCGGCCGGTGCGACGTTCGGGACCGCCGACATCAAGCCGATCGAGAGCAACATCGCCGCCAAGCCCTGGTCCTCGGCGACGGCGGGCAGCGGCACGTCGACCGCCGCACTGGCCATCGACGGTGACCCGACGACATCCTGGAACCCCGATCGCGCCGGCGCCCGGCAGTGGCTCACCGTCGACCTCGGTGGCGCCTACGACAACCTGCGCAAGGTCAAGGTCGTGTTCCCCGAGCGGGGCGTGGTCCACCGGTACGTCGTCGAGGTTTCGTCCGACGGCAGCCGGTGGAAGACGATCGCCGACAGGTCCCACAACAGGATCGCGTCGCGGGGCGAGGTGCACCTGTTCACCCGCCCCGGGACGCGCTACGTCCGGCTGACGTTCACCGGTGTGCCGGGCCGTGCGCGGGCTGGTGTCAGCGAGATCCAGGTCATGAACTACCTGCGCGACGACGTGGTCCTCGGCGCCGACCTGTCCTGGGTGGACGACCACCAGTCCCGGGAGTACTGGGTCGACCCCCTGGCGGCGGACCGGGGCGCCGGGCCGCACCAGCTGGACGTGGTCAAGGACCGGGGCATGCAGCACGCCCGGCTGCGGGTGTGGAACGAGCCGCGCAGCGAGAGCACCGGCCACCCGACCGCCGTGCCGCGCCAGGGTCCGCAGCGCACCCTGACCTCGGCCCAGTGGATCAAGCAGCGCGACATGGGCCTGGGCATCGACTACCACTACGCGGACTCGTGGGCGGACCCCGGCAAGCAGCCGAAACCCCGTGCCTGGGCCGAGTTGGACTTCGAGGACCTCAACCGGGCGGTGCACGACTTCACCGCCGACCACCTCCGCCAACTGGTCCGGCAGGGCACCACTCCGGACAAGGTCGCCGTCGGCAACGAGATCATCAACGGCTTCCTGTACGGCAGCGAGGCCGCCCTCATCGGCACGACGAGCCCGCAGTACTTCGTGGACCAGGCCGACGTCTACCAGTCGAAGCCCGGCGGTGGCCTGCTGTGGCAGTACTGGGGGTCGACCGACCCGGTCGAACAGCAGCTCTACGACCAGGCGTGGGACCGGTTCACGACCCTCGCCGCGTCCGGGATCAAGGCGGTCCGCGAGGCGTCGCCGACGTCCGAGGTCGAGATCCACGTGATCGTCGCGAAGGACCGGCTCGCCAAGACCATGGAGTTCTGGCACCAGTTCCTCACCCGGGTGAAGGCGAAGGGCCAGAACCCCGACGTGCTCGCCATCTCGTACTACTCGGAGTGGCACGGCACGCCCGAGGCGCTGGACGTCAACCTGAACACCATGGCCACCACCTACCCCGACTACAAGATCGACATCGCCGAGACCGCCTACCCCGCCTCGGGCGGCGACGGCTCGCCGATGCCCAACTCGCCCTTCCCCCGGACGATCCAGGGGCAGGCGGACGCCATCCAGCGGGTCTTCCAGGCCGCGAACGACGTGGTCGACAACAAGGGCGTCGGCGTGCTGGTGTGGGAGCCGGCCGGCTACCAGACGATGTTCCGAGCCGTCCCCGGACTGGCGAACACCTGGGAGCCGCACGCGTCCATCAACGTCTTCAACGCCAGCCGCGCCAAGCACATCCTCCAGGACACCGTCCACACCGCCACCGCAGTGCGCACCGCGCCGAAACTGCCCTCCTCCGTCCGCCTGCTCACCACCGCCGACGACAACACCACCGACATCCCCGTCCGCTGGCAACCGCTGCCACCCGGCGCCACTGACGAGCCGGGTGAGGTGACGGTCACCGGCACGACCGACGCGGGACCGGTCACCGCGGTCGTCGACGTCGTCCCCAGACGCGGCGACCACTGACCAAGTCCTGACGCGAGCACTCGCGTGTGCCCGAGCCTCACACCGGCTCGGGCACACGCGAGTTCGCCATGCCCGGCGTACTTCGAATACCGGTCAATCCGGTGTGCGCCACTTCTTTCGAATGTGTTCGACGGGCACTCCCATACGAGATGCAACCGTTGACCACACGCCGAGAACGCCGCAACTCTTTCGCTGGAAACGACCTCTCGACCTGGCGGACCGGCCGCTGCGTCACACTCGGGCGAAAGGCACGCACATGCCATTGTCGTCATGCGGTGCGATCATGCGATCGGCACTGGTGCTCGTCATCGGTGCGGTCGCGGCGCTCGCGCCGACCGCACCCCCGGCTCAAGCCGCCACCGTCGACACCACGGCCACGTACGTCGCGGTCGCCCGGCACAGCGGCAAGGCCATGCAGGTGCAGTCCACGGCCGACGGTGGCGCCCTGGTGCAGGCGACCAGGACGGACTCGGCCGCGCAGCAGTTCCAGTTCGTCGACTCCGGCGGCGGGTTCTACCGGCTGAAGTCCCGCTACAGCGGCAAGGTCGTGGACATCGCCTCCGCCTCCACGGCCAACGGCGCGAACGTCGTGCAGTGGACCGACCGGAACGCCACCAACCAGCAGTTCAGCCTGGTCGACACCGACAGCGGCCACGTCGGCATCGTCAACCGCAACAGCGGCAAGGCGCTGGACGTGTGGGAGAGGTCCACCGCAGACGGCGCGCGGATCTCCCAGTACGACGTCAACGGCGGCGCCAACCAGCAGTGGCAGCTCATCCGGCTCGGCGCCGTCCCGGGCGACCCCGTGCCGGCCGGCTGCACCGGAACCGGCCCGATCACCTGCCGCTACGACGTGGCGCCGGGCCACTACGACGTGACGGTGCGGCTGGGCAGCTCCTCCCGCGCGGCCGGCACCGGCATCACCGCCGAGGCACGCCGCCGGGTGCTCACCGCTGTCGACACCGGCGCGGGCCAGACCGCCGAGCGGACCATCACCGTCAACGTGCGCCAGCCCGAGGGACAGCCGACGGGTCAGGGCGGCACCGGAACGCCGGGGTTGACCCTCGTGTTCGACGGCCGCTCGCCGGCGGTCGTGGCGATCACGATCAGGCAGGTCAGGCCGCCGGCGCTGTTCCTGGTCGGCGACTCCACCGTGTGCGACCAACCCACCGCCCCCTACACCGGCTGGGGCCAAGCCCTCCCCCGCCTGCTGCGCGAAGGCCTGTCGGTGGCCAACTACGCCGACTCCGGCGAGAGCTCCGGCTCGGTGCTGTCCAACGCGGCGCTGTTCCCCGCAGTGCGGTCGCAGACCCGCGCGGGCGACACCGTCATGATCCAGGTCGGCCACAACGACAAGCAGACCTCGGCCGCCGCGTTCCGCGACAACCTCACCCGCATGGTGCGCGACGTGCGCGCGGCGGGCGGCGCACCCGTGCTGGTGACGCCACCGGTCCGCCGGTTGTTCGACTCGGCCGGACGCCTCACCGGCACCGCCTGGCACGTCAACGAGATCGGCGTCAACCTGCCCGACGAGATGAAGACCGTCTCGCGGGCACAGGGCGCACCATTGATCGACCTGACCGCCCTCTCCGCCGCCCTCGTCCAGCAACTCGGCCCCACGCCGTCCGAACAGCTGTTCCTGACCCGGGAGAAGGGCGACAACACCCACTTCTCCGAGCACGGCGCGACCACCATGTCGAACCTGGTGCTGGACGAGGCCCTCCGGTTGGGCGTCCTCCGGTCGACGCAGGTCCGCTGACGCCGCGATTCCGCCGAAGACGACATGGAGGACCGATGAGGACATCACCGCGGAACCGGTACCTGGCGGTCACGGCGGCCATCTTCGCCGCGATGGCGGCCGTGGTCGTGCCGGCGCAGGCAACACCCGCGCAGGCAGCACCGGCACAGGCAGCACCGGCACCCGCGCCGTGCGCCGCACCGCAGCACGACTCGGCGGCGTCGGCCGTCGTCGCGCCCTTCACGGTGTGGCTGGCCGGTGACTCGACCATGGCCAACGGCAGCAGCACCTGCCCGGTCGGCTGGGGCAGGGAGTTCGACCGGCTGTTCACCGACGACGTCACCGTCGTCAACAACGCCGTCGGCGGCCGGAGCATCCAGACCTGGCTCTACGAGTCGAACGTCAAGAGCACCAAGGACTCCGCCGGCGAGTGCGTGGTCAGCCCCCGCACCTACGCCCCACGCTGGGCCGGCATGCTCTCCACCAACGGCATGCGGGCCGGCGACTGGCTGATCATCCAGTTCGGCATCAACGACGGCGACCCCAACTGCCCCCGCCACGTCGGCGCCGCCCGCTACCGCGAACTGCTGTCCACCATGGCCCGCGAGGCCAAGGCGCGGGGCGTCAAGCCGGTGTACGCCACACCCGTCGCCGCGATCAGGTGCTCCGGCTCGACCGCCGTGGGCAACCGCGGGTTCGTGAACGAGACGATCGCCCAAGCGCAGGCCGACCAGGTCCCCGTCATCGACCTGCACCAGCGCAGCGTCGCGCTCTACAACTCGCTGCGCCTGTGCCCCAACAACGGCGACTACAGCCAAGGCGCCGTCGGAGCCTTCTTCTGCAACGACCACACCCACTTCGAAGCCGCCGGCGCGGCCCGCATCGCCGAGGTCGTCGCCGGGGCGCTGCGCGACCAGGGCATCGGCCTCGCCTCCTCCCTGCGTTCGACCTCCGCCGCCTACAGCCTGGTCGCGCAGCACAGCGGCAAAGCGGCTGACATCGCCGAAGCGTCCACCGCCGCCGGGGCCGGGCTCGTCCAGTGGACCGCCACCAGCCGACCCAACCAGCAGTTCGAGTTCATCGACTCCGGGGACGGCCACGTCCGGGTCAAAGCCCGGCACAGCGGACTCGTCCTCCAGGTCTCCGGCAACGGCAACGGCGCCGACATCACCCAGCAACCCGACACCGGCGCCACGAACCAGCACTGGCGCGTCGTCGACCACGGCGGCGACGTGATCAGCCTCGTCAACCGGCAGTCCGGCCTCGCCCTCGACGTGTGGGAGAAGTCGACCGCCGACGGCGCGCGGATCTCCCAGTACACCTACACCGGCAGCCCCAACCGGCGCTTCAGCCGCCTGCGTGGCTGAAGCGCCGGTCGAGGACTGGGTGATGCTTTCGCGCCGGTCAGCCGGCGTAGTGCACGTCCGGCCACGGCGGGGTGACCATGCCGCCGCCGATGTGGAAGCTCGGGTGCGGCGGCTGGTTGTAGGCGGTGTTCTGCCAGGCGATGGCGACCCGGTACATGGTGTCGTGCATCAGCGTCGGGATGCGCCGGTCCGTCTGGTGCGGGGTGGAGTAGATGCGCAGGGCCCGGTTGTCGGTGGTGCGCCAGACGACCTCCTCCCGCCAGTCGCCGAACAGGTCCGCGCTCACCGCCGGCGTGGACTTGCTGCCGTTGTTGGAGGCGACCCCGCTGCCGGTGAGCAGCCGGGTGTCACCGGCGGTGCCGTACTTGTCGATGCGGGTGCCGTCGAGCAGCTCGCGCGACGGGTCGCCGTCCCACCAGCTCAGGAAGTTCGCCGAGGACGGCTTGCGGGCGATACCGGTGCCCCTCGTGTTGCGGATCTGGCTGTCCGCGCTGGACCAGGACTCCGCGCCGGGGCTGCCGGCGTAGATGTCGGCCGACACGCCACGGCCGTTGTCACCGGCCGGCGCGGTCCGCCACAGCACCTGGCCGGTGCGGGCATCGGCGAACCACGTGCCGGGTTGGCTGCCGTTCTCGGAGATCTTGTAGTACTCCAGGCCGGGTCGGGACGGGTCGAGGTCGCCCAGGTGGCCGGCGTCGCCGTGACCGAACCGGGTGTTCCACAGGCCACGGCCGTTGTCGTCGATGGTGGCCGCGCCGTAGACGATCTCGTCCCGACCGTCCTGGTCCACGTCGCCGATGGTCAGCGAGTGGTTGCCCTGCCCGGCGTAGGTGCCGTTGCCCGACGCGTTGGAGTCGAACGTCCACCGCTTGGTCAACGTGCCGTTGCGGAAGTCCCAGGCCGCGATCACCGCACGGGTGTAGTAACCCCTGGCCATGATCAGCGACGGGCGGACGCCGTCGAGGTAGGCGGTGCCCGCCAGGAAGCGGTCGACCCGGTTGCCGTAGCTGTCACCCCAGGAGGAGACGTTGCCACGCGGCGGGTCGTAGTTCACCGTCGACATCGCCGCACCGGTCTGACCGTTGAACATGGTCAGGAACTCCGGACCCGACAGGATGTAACCACCGGAGTTGCGGTGGTCGGCGTTCGCGTTGCCGATCACCGTGCCGCGACCGTCACGCGTGCCGTCGGCGGTCTTCATCGCCACCTCGGCCTTGCCGTCACCGTCGTAGTCGTACACCTGGAACTGCGTGTAATGCGCACCCGCACGGATGTTGCGACCCAGGTCGATGCGCCACAACCGCGTGCCCTGGAGGGTGTAGGCGTCGATGAACACGTTGCCGGTCACACCCGACTGCGAGTTGTCCTTGGCGTTGTTCGGGTCCCACTTGAGGATGAACTCGTAGTCGCCGTCGCCGTCCAGGTCGCCCACGCTCGCGTCGTTGGCCACGTAGGTGCTGCCCGGCGGCTGGATCGGCACGTCCCGGTAGCCGGAGCCGAACGACAGCGACGCCGGGGACGCCGCCAGCTCGGACCCGTTCACCACAGCGCGCACGGTGTAGGAGGCATCCGCCGCCGCGCCACCGTCGAGGTAGTTCGTGGAGGACGTGATCGGGGAGGAGTTCAGCTTGGCGCTGCCCCGGTAGACGTTGAAGCCGACGTTCTGCGGGTCGCCCGCCAGCAGCCGCCAGCTGACCAGGTTGCCGGACCCGGAGCGGACGCTGACCACACCCCGGTCCAACCGCTCGACCTGCTTGCGGCCGGTCGGATCACCCGGTTCCGGACCGGGACCTGGGTCCGTCGTTGTCGTCGTTGTCGTCGTTGTCGTCGTTGTGGTTGTCGTGGTGGTAGTGGTGGTGGTGGTCGGGTCGACACCACCCGTGCAGGCCGTGCCGTTGAGGGTGAACGTCGACGGCGTGCCGACATCGCTGCCGCTCATCGTTCCGTTGAAACCGAACGACGTCGTGCCACCGGTGGGGATCTGCCGGTTGTAGTCCACATTGGACGCGGTCACGCTCGCGCCGGAGGCGTCGAACGTCGCGTTCCACCCCTGGCCGAAGCGCTCCGAGCCGGGGAACGCCCAGGCGAGTCGCCACCCGTCCACCGGGTCGCCGAGGTTGGTGATGGCCACGTTGGCGGTGAACCCGCCCTGCCACTTGTGCTGCACCGTGTAGTCGACCTTGCAGCCCGGAGCGGCCGAGGCCACTCCCGCCACTACGAGGCCGCCGGTCAGTGCGCTGATCGCCGTAGCGGCGGCGACCATGCGCACCCGCGAGTTTATGAGCACCGTTGCTCCATTCGCTAGTGCATTCCTGGGAGCGCTCCCAGAAATGGTCTGGTGTGTCCCTTGGGCGCGGAGGTCTGACGATGACGCTGACACCATCGCTGAAACGATTCAATCGGCCGTCTGGATGCCTCCACGGAAAGCGCTATCCAGATGACGAACCCATAGTCGGTACGGCTGCTCGATTGTGCCTTGCTGCTGCCGCATCTTGTTGGTGCTCAGGCGCTTCGGAGCATCAACGGCAGTGAGCTAGACCGTACGAACGGCGCTGTCCCGGTGTCAACAGTCTCGCCGAAAAACTTTCGACCCGCGCAGCGGGATACCAGGAGGTCACGAATCCCCCGCCAGAATGGTACTGACAGGTAAGGCGAACTGCTCTACCTCCGAATGGTCGAGTGTGCTCAGACGTTCGCTCCGGGAGCGCTACCGGAAATCGGACCCGACGGCCACCGCTTGACCAGCAGTGCGGTAAGCGCTTTCCGCAGCACCACGGCGGGCAGAGCTGATCGATCTTAGCGAATACTGAAGTCATCGCACCTTCAGAGCGTCCATATCGTTACCGCTCGGCGCACTTCCACAAGGCATCGAACGACGCGCAGGCAGTGACTGCCAGTGTGGCGTACAGTGCCGATCGTGGACTACGAGAAGCAGACAGTGCTGGTCACCGGTGCGAGCGCGGGCATCGGCTCAGAGTTCGCCCACCGCCTCGCCCGCCGAGGAGCCCATCTGGTGCTGGTCGCCCGTCGCAAGGCTCGCCTGGAGGAGCTGGCGTCCCGCTTGCGCGCTTCCCACGGCGTGCAGGTGCACGTGATCGCCGCAGACCTCAGCCGGCGAGGGGTCGGAACGTGGCTGGCAGAGGAAGTCCGCCGGCTCGGGGTGACGGTCACCGGTGTCGTCAACAACGCGGGCTTCGCCACGTACGGCCCGTTCCACGAGGAGGACCCCGAACGCCTCCGGCAGGAGATCGCGGTCGACGTCAGCGCGGTCGTGGACATCAGCCGTGCGTTCATCGGGCAGCTGCGCACCGGGGGTGACGGGTTCCTGGTCAACGTCGCGAGCATGGCCGCCTACGCGCCCAGTCCCCTGATGTCGGTCTACGGCGCGACCAAGGCGTTCGTGCTGAGCTTCACCGAAGCGCTGTCGGTGGAGTCGCGCGGCACCGGACTGCGCGTCATGGCTCTGTCGCCAGGCGCCACCCGCACCGAGTTCTTCGACGTCGTCGGCACCGGGAAAGCCGCCGGCGGCACCCGCCTGCGAACTGCGGAGGAGGTCGTGACGACCGCGTTGAAGGCGCTCGACCGCAAGACCACCCCGGCGAGTGTCATCGTGGGCCGGGGCAACAGGGTGACGGCCTTCGTGACCCGCCACTTCATGTCCCGCGCCTTCGTCGCGAAGATCATCGCGCGCATGGTCGCACCCGCCACCTGAGCCGGACTCCCCCGCGCCGACGGCCCGTGCCACGGCGCGCTCGACTTCAACCGCCGGCCAAGACATCATCTACTCGCCCTGGCGAGCGGGACAGGGCTGCCACTGCCGTCGACCACGATTGAGAGCAATGGACACATCGCGCCAGCCGACCACGCTGTGGGACCGGTCGCGACAGGCCGTCGTCGCGGAAATCGTCGACACCGCACTGGCGCTGTTCGCCGAGCACGGCTACGAAGCCGTTACCGTCGGGCAGATCGCCAAGCAGGCGGGCGTGTCCCAGCGGTCGTTCTTCCGCTACTTCGGCACCAAGGAGGACCTGGTCTGCGGCGACCAGGACGGCCTCGGGCAGCTGCTGGTCGACACCGTCGACGCCCAGCCCGCCGAGATGTCGCCGTGGGACGCGCTGCGCGCCGGGTTCGCCGCCATCTCGTCGGCGAACCACACGCCGGAACGGGTGCTGGAGATCACCACGCTGATCTTCGACAACCCGCCGTTGCGGTCGCGGTACCACGAGAAGCGGCTGAAGTGGCAGGCCGCGCTGGTGCCCGTCGTCGAGGCCCGGATGGGCATCGAGCCGGGTTCGGCGCCCGACCCGCGCGCGGTGGGCATCATCGCCACGGTGTTCGCGTGCGTCGACGCCGCGTCGGAACTGTGGGTGCGCCACGGCGGCAAGGCAGACCCCTTCGCCCTGTACGAAGAGATGCTCGCCGCCGTCCGCGGTTGACACCGGCGTTGCTCAGCAGTGCGAGGCCCTTACCGGGGGACGCGGATGTCGCCGGGCAGGGCGGCGGCAGGCACGTGGGGTCCGACCGCGCGACCGGCGGGCGAGGTCGGCGCACGTCACGGTCAGGTCGTCGCCCCTGCCGTGCCAGTCCTCGACCGCGCTTTCCCTACACCAACGGTGAAAAAGGCTCAACGCACATCGGGGAACCGCATCGCGAAGTGGCCGGGGAGGGGGCAGACCTGTCCACCGTTCGGCTCAATACCAGGGTTGCAGGTTGAGTTGATCGTGGTATTCATGAATTATTGACTCGCAAGGGGGAATACGTCCAATTTGGACAGTCCTGGTGATTCTTGGGGGGATCTGGGAATGCATGAGCGAGCCAGCAGGATCTGCCCTGCTCCGGGCGTTTTCGGCACTGAACGCCGAGGCCGGTTCAGTCCGCCCGCGGACGCATTCCTCCGCTGATCACCTCGCCTGGCACCGGCGCCATCGCACGCAGACCACGCTTGGGGGAAGGTCTTGTGGGTAACGTGCCCATCGGCAACTGCACGCGGATTGTGCTCGCTGAACGGAGGCCGCTTTTCCTGATCGGCATGCGCACAGTGCTCGACGAGGCTCCCGGCATCAGGGTGACCAATCAGGTCGACACCTACCAGGATCTCGTCCGGCACACCCGTGAGCTGCCGGACGTGGTCGTGATCGGCTGCCTCGCCGACGTGACGCGCCCGCCGGTCGCGGCCCGCCGATTCCTGGACGGCAACCCCTCGGCGAGCGTCCTCGTCGTGGACGACAGCCCGGACACGGCGAGTCGCGTGCAGTCGGACGCGCCGCGGGTCGGCATCCTCCCGTTGTCGTCCGGGCCCGACGAGTTCCTCAGCGCGATCCGGATGCTCGCCGCCGGCTACGCCTTCTTCGCCCGTCCGGACCACCCGAGGCTGCCCGAGCCCAGGACCGCCGAACGCGGCCGGCTCCCGGTGGAGCGGATCACCAGGCGGGAAGCCGACGTGCTGCGGCTGCTGGTGTGCGGGCAGACCAACTCGGAGATGGCGCGCGGGCTGTCGCTGACGGAGAGCACGGTCAAGTTCCACGTGCAGAACCTGCTGCGCAAGCTGCGCATGCCGAACCGCGCGAGCGCCGTCGCCTACGCCTACGAGACCGGGTTGATCAACGTGGGCGAACTGTCCGAGACCGCACGGAGGCCCTGACCAGTGCTCGCCCTGACCAACTCCCAGCGTGGCGCGCTGGGCGCCGCTACCGCCATGTTCTGCGTCGGCACGCTCACCGGCGTCTCGCCCGCGCTGCACGACTTCCCCGTCTACGGCGGGCAGGCGGTGCGCTACCTCGTCGGCGCCCTGCTGCTGCTCGTGCTGGCGCAGGCGTTCGGCAAGGGCTTCGTCCGGCTCAGCGGGCGTGAGGTGTTCTTCCTGCTCATGCTGGCGTTGACCGGTCTGACCGCGTTCAACGTGCTGATCGTCGAGAGCACCCGGTTCGCCGACCCGGCGACCGTCGGCACGGTGGTCGCCGCGGTGCCGATCCTGCTCGCCCTGGCGGGGCCGATGATGGAACGCCGCAAGCCGGCGCCGCGCGTGCTGCTCGCCGCCGTGATCGTCGTCATCGGCGTCGCGATCACCACGGGGTTCGGCGGCGGCACGCCGTTGGGGCTGCTGCTCGCGTTCGGGGCGCTGGCCTGCGAGGCGGGGTTCTCCCTGCTGGCGCTGCCGGTGCTGACCCGGCTCGGCGCGATCCGCGTGTCCGCCTACTCCGCCGCGCTGGCCGTGCCGCAACTCGTGCTCGTCGGGCTCCTCGTGGACGGGTCGGACATGCTGCGGGTGCCCACCGCGTCCGAGGCCCTGGCGCTGGGCTACCTGGCGGTGGTGGTCACCGTGTTCGCGTTCCTGTGCTGGTACAACGCCCTGCCCAAGCTCGGCGCGGACAAAGCCGGCCTGTTCTCGGGTTTCATCCCGGTCGGCGCGGTGGTGTCCACGGTCGTCCTGGGCACCGGCCAGCCGCGTCTCGCGGACCTGCTCGGCGCGGGCCTGGTGCTGATCGGGCTGGCGATCGGGTTGCGCCCGGCGCGCGTCCGCGTCCCGGAACGGTCGAGTGCCCCGTGAACTCGCGCTGACGCCGTTCGCCCTCGGGCGCGGCCTGACCGAGCCGGGTCTCGGTGGGCGTCAGGCCGCGACGTCGGTGACGACCGGGCGCACGACGTCCACCAGGCTCGCCGCGTCCACCTCGACGGTCTCGTCGGCACGGCCGCTGCCGCAGTAGACGGTGCCCATGTCGGCGACGGTGGAGTGGAAGAGGACCGTGGTGCCGTCCAGCGTGGTCAACGGGCTGATACCGCCCGGCTCCATGCCCAGCACCGCGAGGTCGTCGTCACCCGCACGGCGCAGCTTCGACCGGGACACCCCGGCGGCCTTGGCGATCTTGCCGTAGCCGGCGGGCATCACCATCGGCATCGACACGAGCACGAACCCCTCGTCGGTGCGGAACGCGAGGGTCTTGAGCAATCGGTCCGCGGGCAGCCGCAATTCGCGTTCGATGTCCTCGTACGTCCGGATCGGCACGTGCGTGAAAGACGAGAAGCGCACGCCGGCGGCTTCGAGGATTTGCGCGGGAGTCGGTCCGCTCATGGCGCGAGAGTATCGGGCCTGGCACCACCCACCACGGCGGGGTCCGGATCGGGGCCGGAATCGGCGGAACGCCTGCGCATCAGACCGTAGAACACGAACCGCATGACCGGAAGGCCCGATTCGTCCAGGACTTCGCCGCGCTGCCGCACGATGCCGCAGTCCGAGCGCGTCAGTGACGGGATCGTGCCCAGCACGGTCATCCGGCCGACCAGCAGATCACCCGGGCGCACCGGGCGCAGCCAGCGCAGTTCGTCGATCCCGGGTGACACGTCGGCGGCGGTCCCGCTCATCACGGAATTCACGTACAGCCGCATGAACGTGGCCGCGACGTGCCACCCGCTGGCGATGGGCGGTTCACCCGATCGGCCGATGTGGAGTGGTTGCGGGTCGTACTGCTCGGCGAATGCGCGGATCTCGTCCTCGGAAATCCGGTGGCCACCCAATTCGTGCACGTCGCCGATCCGAAAATCCTCGAAATAGCGCACGCTACCTCCTCGCCCCCGCCCGCAGGCGGGGGAACAGCGCCAGCCCGGCCGCGCCGATGTCCGGGCGGTGTTCCGCCACTTCGCGGCGGGTTGCCGCGACCACCGCGGCGGTCATGAACGGGAAGTCCGTGCCGAACAGCACGTGTCCTGGCTCGGCCACCGAGTCCACGCACGTCAACGCACCCGGCGAGGACGCCTGCGCGGTCTCGTAGTACAGCCTTCCCAGCTCGCCGCGCACCGAGTCGTCCCCTGGTGGGTGCCCACCCGCGCCGTCGCGGTCGGCCAACACCCAGGTCTTGGCCAGCTCCAGCCGTCCGGCCAGGAACGGGATGGTGCCACCGCCGTGGGCCAGCACGAACCGGATGCCGGGGAACCGCCGCAGCGCGCCCCGGAACAGCAGGTTCGCCACCGCCCGCGTGGTGTCCATGACGAAGTCGACCAGCGGCGGCGGCACGACCGCGGCGGAGTCGGGTGCGCCGGTGCACGAGCACCGGTAGTGGGGGTTGGGGTGCACGAACGCCACGGCGTTGCGCCGATCCAGCTCCGCCAGCAGCGGGTCGAGCTGGGGGTCGCCGAGCAGCGCGCCGTCGGCGAGGCTCGCCGGCAGCACCACCCCGTCCGCGGCGAGCACGTCGAACGCGTGCCCGACCTCGGCGAGGGAGGCGTCGAGGTCGGGTAGCGGCAGGGTCGCCAGCAGGCCGAGCCGGTGCGGGTCGTCGCGCACCAGCTCGGCGGTCCACCCGTTGGTCCGGCGCACCAGGTCCGCCGCGTCCGGGAGCCGGAGGGCGGCGTCGGGCATGAGCACCGACAGCACCGCGGCGTCCAGTCCGCAGTCCTCCAGCACCCGCACCGTGTCGCCGACCTCCCAGCGCGGCACCGGCACGCCGGGCGCCATGTGCGTCACGCCGCGGGCGGCCAGCGCGTCGGCCAGCCGCCCGTGGTAAGCGTGGTGGTGCACGTCGATCCAGTCCACTGCTCAGACCGTCCTCGCGTCGACGCCGACGCGCGGGAGATCGGCCAACGCCGCGTCGATCTCCTCCTGCGGCAGCTCGTAGTCCTGCAACGTCCCCGCCAGGAACGAGTCGAACGCGCCCATGTCGAAGTGGCCGTGCCCGGAGAACCCGAACAGGATCGTGCGCGCCTCCCCCGCCTCCTTCGCCGCCAGCGCCTCCACGATCGCGCCGCGCAGCGCGTGCGACGACTCGGGCGCCATCACGAAGCCCTCGGTGCGGGCGAACCGCACCGCCTCCGTGAACACCTCGTTCTGGTTGTACGCCCGCGCCTCCACGAAACCCTCGTCGTGCAGCAGGCACAACGTCGGCGCGTCGCCGTGGAACCGCAGGCCGCCCGCGTGGATGGGCTGCGGCATGAAGCCGTGGCCCATGGTGCGCATGTGCAGCAGCGGGCCGAGGCCGGCGGTGTCGGGGTAGTCGTAGGCGTACTCGCCCCTGGTCAGGGTCGGGCAGGCGGCCGGTTCCGCGGCGATGAACCGGGTGCCGGTGCGCTTGCCGGCGAGGGTGTCGGCGAGGAACGGGAAGGTGAGGCCCGAGTAGTTGGAGCCGCCGCCGACGCAGCCGACCACGACGTCCGGGTAGTCACCCGCCATCTCCAGCTGCCGCTTCGCCTCCAGGCCGATGACGGTCTGGTGCAGCACCACGTGGTTCATCGCCGAACCGAGCGCGAACTTCGTGTCGTCGTGGGCCAAGGCGTCTTCGACGGCCTCGCTGATCGCGATGCCGAGGCTGCCCGGTGATTCCGGGTCGCGCTCCAGGACCTCGCGCCCGGCCTGGGTGCGGGTGCTCGGCGACGGGAAGACCTCGCCGCCCCACGTCTCCATGAGCGACCGGCGGTGCGGCTTCTGGGTGAACGACGCCTTCACCATGTAGACCGTGACCTCTACGCCGAACAGGCTGCCCGCGAACGACAGCGCCGACCCCCACTGGCCCGCGCCGGTCTCCGTGGTCACCCGCTTCACGCCCTGCCGGGCGTTGTAGAACACCTGTGGCACCGCCGTGTTCGGCTTGTGCGACCCGGCGGGCGACACCGCCTCGTACTTGAAGTAGATCTTGGCGGGCGTGTCGAGCGCCTTCTCCAGCCGGTCCGCCCGGTACAGCGGGGACGGCCGCCAGATCCGGTAGACGTCCCTGACCTCGTCGGGGATGTCGATCCAGCGCTCGGGGCTGAACTCCTGCGCGATGACCTCGTCCGGCAACAGCGGCTGGAGGTCTTCCGCGCGCATCGGCTCGTGCGTCACCGGGTGCAGCGGCGGCAGCAGCGGCCTGGGCAGGTCCGGCAGGATGTTGTACCACTGCGTGGGCATCTCGTCTTCGGACAGCAGCAACTTCTTCACGTCACAAGTCCCCTCAGAACATCGGCGCCTGGCTGGGCGCGCGCAAGGTGCCCAGGTGCTGGTGCCACAGGTGGTCCGGGTTCTCCTCCACTTCCCGGGTGATCTCGCGCATCCTGGTCAGCGCCACCGGCTCGCCGCCGTCCCAGACGTCACCCTGGAGCATCCGCAGCACGTCCAGCCGGTAGCGGGGGTCCGCGACGAACGCGGTGAACAGGATGTTGAGCCGGTAGTAGATGGAGATGAACTCGTACCAGTTGCCGACCGCGCGGCGCAGCTTGGTCTCGTACCGGTCGAACGACGACTTGCCGAAGTTCCCGGTCTCCGCCGCTTGGAGGATGTCGTAGGACGCGATCCGCGCGCTGTTCATGGCGACGCTGACGCCGCTGGAGAAGATCGGGTCCACGAAC
The DNA here is from genome assembly GCF_052936305.1 of Saccharothrix isguenensis. NCBI lineage: Bacteria > Bacillati > Actinomycetota > Actinomycetes > Pseudonocardiales > Pseudonocardiaceae > Saccharothrix > Saccharothrix isguenensis. Next base: position 3,668,771 of record NZ_CP193626.1, on the reverse strand, counting down.
CGGGCCGCGTCGCCGACCAGCATCCAGCCGTCGCCGCAGACCTGCTTCATCGCGTAGCTGTAGTCGCCCTCCGGCTTGAACGGCCGCACGCGCTCGCTCTTGCGCAACGCGTCGGCCAGCTCGGGCCGGGATCCCATGGCCTGGTCGAAGAACGGGCCCCACTCCTGCTTCGCGGCGGTGAAGTGCTTCTTCTGGGTGACCACGCCGACGCTGGTGATGCTGTCCGTGATCGGGATCTGCCACACCCACGTGTCGGTGATGGGCAGGAAGTGGATGAAGATGAAGTCGGCCTGCTTCTGGTCGACGGCGAGCGCCGACCGGTCGAGGCCGTCGAACCAGGTGTGGATGGCGTACTGGTTGAACACGGGGTCGGGCACCTTGAGCTTGAGCTGGCGGCCGAGCAGCGTGCTGCGCCCGCTGGCGTCCACCACCATCCGCACCCGGACGCCGACCTCGCGCCGCCCCATGGTGAAGACGATCCGCTTGATCTCGTCTTCCAGCTCCACGCGCTGCACGCGCACGCCCTCGTAGACCTTGGCGCCCAGGGATTCGCTGTGCTGCAACAGCAGCAGGTCGAACTGGCCGCGGTCCACGTGGTAGGTGTAGTCCTGGTCCACGCCCTTCTGGTCGCGCTCGCGGAACTCGACCTCCGCGGCTTTGAAGCCGTGGGAGAGCTGGAAGCCCATGGCCGAGATGTTGCCGCGCGTCGCCGAGGTCCAGGCCGCGCCGTACTTGCGCGGGAACCCGCCCTCGTCCACCTTGGCCAGCGCGCCGATGTCCGCCAGCACCGGAGTGGTCGCGGGGATCAGCGACTCGCCGACGTGCGGGCGGGGGAACAGCTCGCCTTCCAGGAGCACGCACGACAGCCCCGCTTTGGCGAGGTACGAGGCGATCGTGGAGCCGGCGGGCCCACCGCCGATGATGCCGATGTCGAAGTCAACGTCTGCGACCACTGATGCTCCCAGCTCAGACTCTCCGGATGTCCTTCTCCAGCTCCAGCACGAGCCGCGTGATGCTGTCCAGGTCGCGGAAGTTCCGGCCGACCATCCGCTCGGCGGGGATGTCCACGCCGAACCGCTGACCGATGAACACGACGAGACCGGTCGTGGACAGGCTGTTCAGGATTCCCCATTCGAGCAGCGGGGTGTCCGGGAGGATCTCCACCTCGGTGGAGTCGAGCACCTTCTCCCGGATGAACTCCGTCAGCGTGCCGAGGACCTCAGCGTGTTCCATCGACGTCTCCCGTAACCGTCCCGCGTCCGCATCACCGGACGTGCCATCGGATGCTATGAGGCGTGGAAGACTGCTGTCTTCCTTCGGAATGGCGGGCGGTGCCGTCCGTTCGGCGTGACGTGGACCCGTCCGTGCGGCCAGGTCCGGACCGGCATTCCGGCGGAGGACAGGACGTCCGGGGCTGCTTACGCTCTCGTCGCGTGGACTTCGGATGGCTCCCGGCCGCGCAGGCCGACTACGACCGCGTCCTGGCGGAAACCGGGACCTGGCCGGACGACCGACCGGCGACCCTCACCCGGGACCGGTGGCTGCGCTGCGGCGCCGCCGGGTTGCTGGGCTACAGCGTGCCGACCGGGTTCGGCGGGTCGGGACGCGGGTTCCTCGACACCGCGCGGACCATGGAGGCGTACGGCCTGGGCTGCGACGACATGGGGCTGGTGTTCGCCTCGCTGGCCCACCTGTTCGCGTGCGCCATGCCGATCGCCGAGCACGGCGACGACCGGCTCCGCGAACGGGTGCTGCCGCTGCTGTCGTCGGGCGAGTGGGTCGGGGCGAACGCCATCACCGAGGAGGACGCCGGGTCCGACGTCACGGCGATGCGCGCGACGGCCCGCCGTGACGGCGACGACTACGTGCTCGACGGCGTGAAGTCGTTCGTGAGCAACGCCCCCGTGGCCGACGTGTTCGTGCTGTACGCCTCCACCGACCCGGGCTTCGGCCACCTCGGCGTCACCGCGTTCGTGGTGGAGGCGGGAACGCCGGGGCTGACCGTCGAGCCGTTCGACAAGACCGTGCTGGCGAGCTGCCCGGCCGGTGAGGTCCGGTTGGTGGAGTGCCGCGTGCCGGCGGACCACGTGCTGGGCCGACCGGGGCAGGGCGCGGCGATCTTCCAGTCGTCCATGCGGTGGGAGCGAACCTGCCTGTTCGCCGCCTACCTCGGACAGGCGGCGCGCCTGCTCGACCGGTGCGTGGACCACGCCCGGCGACGTCGGCAGTTCGGCCGGCCGATCGGGCGCAACCAGGCGGTCTCGCACGCGGTGGCACGCCTGCGCGTCCGGTTGGAGGCGGCACGCCTGCTGCTGTGGCAAGCGTGCTGGAAGCTGGACCGGGCGGAACGGGCGACGCTGGACGTGGCCGCCGCGAAGCTCGCGATCAGCGAAGTGGCCGTGGACACGGCGGCGCTCGCGATGCGGGTGCTGGGCGGCGCCGGGGTGCGCGGCGGGTCCGGGGTGTCGTCCGGGGTGTCGCACGAGTTGCTGGACGCCATGGCGTCCACCACGTTCTCCGGGACGTCGGAGATGCAGCTCGAACAGGTCGCGAAGGAGTTGGGGCTGTGAGGCTCCTGCACGATGCGGTCCGGTCGGTCGCCCGGGAGAGCGGCTCCTCGATCGCGGTGACCGCCGCCGATGGCGTGCTGACGTACGCGGAGCTGGACGCCGAGGCGGATCGGCTGGCGCGACGGCTGTCGTCCGCGGGCGTCGGCGTGGACGACCGGGTCGTCCTGTGGCTGCCGAAGTCGACCGCGGCCGTGGTCGGGATGCAAGCCGTGCTCCGACTCGGTGCGGCTTACGTGCCGGTCGATCCGCTGAGTCCCGTCGACCGGGCCGTGCGGGTGATCCGCGACTGCGCGCCGACGGTGGTGATCACTTCTGCCGACGGAGCGGAGGCACTGGGCGGCGAGTTCACCACGATGGGCGTGGAGCTGGGTGGTGGGTCCGCGGAGCCGTTGCCGGACGTCCGGCTGTCACCCGACGACCTGGCGTACATCCTCTACACCTCGGGCTCCACCGGCGTGCCGAAGGGCGTCCGCATCTCCCACCGCAACGCGCTGGCCTTCGTGGAGTGGGCGGCGGAAGAGCTGAAGGCCGAGGCGGCGGACCGCTTCGCCAACCACGCCCCGCTGCACTTCGACCTGTCGGTGCTCGACCTGTACGTGTCGTTCCTGGCCGGCGCGTCGGTCCACCTCGTCCCGCAGGAGACCGCCTACGCGCCGACCCTGCTGGTGGAGTTCCTGGTCCGGGAACGGATCACGGTCTGGTACTCCGTCCCGTCCGTGCTGATCCTGATGGCCCGCGACGGTGGCCTGCTCACCACCGACCTGCCGCACCTGCGCGCCCTGCTGTTCGCCGGGGAGCCCTACCCCGTCGACCACCTGCGCGCGGTGCGGGCCCACTTCCCCGACGTGCGCCTGCTGAACCTCTACGGGCCGACGGAAACCAACGTGTGCACCTACTACGAGGTCACCGACGTCCCCGACCACTGGACCCGCCCCGCGCCGATCGGCGAAGCCTGCTCCGGCGACCGGGTGTGGGCGGTCCGCGACGACGGCACCCCCGCGTCACCGGGCGAGGAGGGCGAACTGGTCGTGGACGGACCCACGGTGATGCTCGGCTACCACGGTTCCCCACCCCACACCGGGCCGTACGCGACCGGTGACCGGGTCGTCCTGCGGGACAACGGCTACCACTACCTCGGCCGCCGGGACAACATGGTCAAGATCCGCGGGAACCGGGTGGAGCTCGGCGACGTGGAGGCGGCCCTCCAGTCCCACCCGGCCGTGAGCGAAGTGGCCGCGGCGATCACCGGGACCGGCGTGGAAGCCAGGCTGGTGGCCTACGTCGTGCCGGCCGAAGGCCACCCGTTCACCATCCTGGACGCGAAACGCCACTGCGCCGCCCTGCTCCCCCACCACATGATCGTGGACCGGGTGCACCTGCTCCCCCACCTGCCGCGCACGGCGAACGGCAAGGTGGACCGGCGAGCGCTGGCGTCCCCACCGCCTGATCTCGACCGTCCGGCACCGGACTGATCTCGAACGGCTCGTTGATCGGGTCCGGCCAGGCCGGTTCGAGGTCCGCCCTTGCTACGGTGACGCATGCTTTCCGCACACGCCAACGGTGTCGAACTCGGTGTCGAGGTCTTCGGTCGCGATGCCGATCCCCTCGTGCTGCTGGCCGGCGGCGCCACGATGCTCTCCTGGCCGGACGCGCTGTGCGAACGGCTCGCGGCCGGCGGACGTCGAGTGGTCCGTTACGACCTGCGCGACTGCGGGGCCTCCACGACCGTCGACCCGGAGGCGCCCGGCTACACGCTCCGCGATCTCGCCACCGACGCGGCGGCGCTCGTCGGCGCGCTCGGCGCCACCACCGCCCACCTCGGCGGCCTCGGCATCGGCGGCATGGTCGCCCAGGTCGCCGCACTCGACCACCCGGGGGTGTTCTCGGCGCTGACGCTGATCGGGACGCGCCCGGTCGCGCCGGGGCCGGTAGATGACGACCTGCCCGATCACGACGCGAAGGCGATGGGAGCGCTGTTCTCACTCCCGGCGCCTGATTGGAGCGACCGGGCCGCCGTCGCCGCGTACGCCGCCGACCGGGCGGCGCTGCTCGGTGACGACCCTGGGCAAGCGCGCACGACCGCGGCGCGGACGTGGGACCGCACACCGTCGAGCGCCCCTTCGGCGCACGCGGCGAACCAGCTCGGAATGGTGTTCGCCCGACTCGACTGCACGCCGCGGTGGCGCGAGAGGCTCGGCGACCTGACCGTGCCGACCCTCGTCGTGCACGGCCGCGCGAACCTGTTCTTCCCAGTGGGCAACGGCGAAGCGCTCGCCGCCGAGATCCCCGGCGCGCGGCTGCTCGTCCTCGACGACATGGCCACAGCCCTTCCCGACGCGGCAGCCGACGAAGTCGCCGCAGCGATGCTCGACCTGCCCACCATCCCGCCGAGCGGGTGACCGCCGAGCGTTGCCCACGGTTGCACCGTCGACCGCCCTGACGAGCCACCACCCGAGGTGCCGCTCAGCGGGCGGTCACTGGGGCAACTGGCTCGCACACGGTCGAAGCGTCACGGCCCTGCTCGACTTAGGATGGGCCCGCTTCGGTGACCCGGTCGACGACTGGTTCTTCCCGCAGGAACACCGGACCCGGTGACACGACCCAACCCCGACTCCCGAGAGACCGCGCACAACGCATCACCGCCGCCCGTGGCATGCGCGATCACCGCACGCCAAGCAGTTCCGCCGGTGCCGACCGACCTCAGCGGAACGCGGCGACAGTGCGGGCGGCACGACAGTTGATCACCGACGCAGACTGGTGGCGTGACCTCAGGGAAGGCTGATGTCTTGACGTACCAAGCCCATGGCCTACAACGCCTCCTGCAAGGGCCAGACCTCGACGACGCCGTGCGCGACTGCGCATGGGCTCGCCGAGGCGAGTCGGACGGCCTCTTCGATCGTGGCGGCTTCGATGATCGCGAACCCGGCGACCGGGAGAGCCGAGGACATGAACGCTCCGCTCTCCACGGTCATGCCGGCACCGGCGTGGTTCCGCACCTGCACGGGCGCGCCGGCGATCCCCATGACGACTCCCCTCGCACGCAAGCGAGCGTCGTGCTCGTGCGCCTCGTCGCGCACCACCGCGTCGGTGCGGTCGTACCCCTCCTGGTCGCCGTACCCGATGGTCACGAACTTCGGCATGGAGCAACCTCTCCCCGTTGGTGCGAAGTGCTCGACGGTACTGACCTCAAGTCGTTCCGGCGATTCGTCGCAGGCGGCGAACGTGCGCTCGCGCCGAGGGCACGTGGACGCACGGACCTCCGTCGCTCCTGAACCCGACGTCGCACCGGACAGCTCAACACGACCGTCCCCACGTGGTGTCGGGCTTGCCACTGCCCGGATGACCAGGGAACCGGAACATCCGCTGCTGCCGCTGATGGTTCGCGGAACCACCGACCAACGTGCGCAGCCGGCTACCGCTTCGTCGCCATCGCGGTCAGGTCGGACCGGATGTCGATGGCACGCGCCTCCCGCTCCAGCACGGCGAGGACGTCGGCGGCGTCGAACGCTTCGCCGGGAGCCGCAGCGCCCGCGCCCCGGTGGCGTCCGTCGAGGAGTCGGACGGCGCCTTCCACGACGATCGGCGCGGTGACGGCGTAGATGTCGCGCCCGGACGCACTGATCCGCCGGGTGTCCACGCCGTGGCGCACCACGACGTCCACGACGAACCGCTGTGCCGATCGTCCGTACTCGTCGGTCGAGGGCGGTGCCGGCGTCGCGGCGTCACGGAGATCCGCGAGCGGAGCGGTGTTGAGGTACGAACGGAGCTCGCCGATGTCGAGGTGGCGATCGATCGTGATCACCTCGGAGAACGGCAGCCGCACGACCGACTGGTCGCCCAACGGCGACGGGTAGGACCACGTACCGGACGGCGCGGGACTCTCCAACGCGGTCAGCGCGCCGCCTCGGATCACCAGGCGGGTCGCGGTGTTGCGCTCCCCGGTGACCCGGGTGCCGGCGGTCGGCCACCAGCGGTCGAGACCGATCGCGACCTCGACCTCGTCGGCTCGCGAACCACCGTCGAGCGCGGCCGTGACCAGCAGGTCGGCGAGACCGCCGTAGAAGGCCATGGCGGGGACGACGGCGACACCGGCGGCCCGAGCGGGAGCGTCGAGGTCGCGGTAGAGCGCCTGCACGGCCGGCTGCTCGGCGGTGACGTCGAGGTAGTGCGCTCCGGCCTCGACCGCAGCGTGGGCGAGCGGCAGTGCCGTGTCGAGGAACGGCCCGGCGCAGTTGACGACCGCGCCGGTACCCGCCACCGCCCGCCGGAGCAGGTCGGGATCATCGACGCCCACCACCCGGTGGTCGAGGCCCGCGTGTCGGGGCGGGACGGCGGCCAGGCGCTCGGCGCTGCGGCCGGCAAGCACGGGAACGAGCCCTCGCCGCAGCAGCTCGTCGACGACGAAGCGCCCCGTGTGACCGGTGGCGCCGTAGACGAGAACTCGATCGGTTGCGTTCACCAGACCATCGTCGGACGCGACGCCGGTCCACGACGAGTGTCCGAAACGACGTCGGCCGTACACTATGCGACATGCCCAGGGTCGCCCTCGTCCTGCACGGCTCCGCGATGCTCTACGAGATCGCCATCGCCTCCGAGGTCTTCGGCGTCGACCGTTCGGACCTGTCCCCCACCGGCACGTGGTACGACCTCGTGGTCTGCACCGCCGACGGCGCTCCGCACCCCTGGCTGGCCCACCTGCCGACCACCTCGTACGCCGCGATCGCCCAGGTCGACACCGTCGTCGTGCCGTCGTCCGACGACCTCGACGACAACCCCGACCACGAACTCCTCGACGCGCTACGCGCCGCCCACCACCGGGGCGCCCGCATCGCCTCCCTGTGCACCGGCGCGTTCGTCCTGGCGGCGGCCGGAGTGCTCGACGGTCGGATCGCGACGACGCACTGGATGCACGCCGAAGACCTCGCCCGCCGCTACCCGCAGGTCGACGTCCGGCCGGACGTGCTCTACGTCGACGAGGGCGACGTGCTCACCTCGGCAGGCAAGACGGCGGCGCTCGACCTCTGCCTGCACCTGGTGCGGCTCGACCTCGGCGCCGCCGCCGCCAACGGGATCGCGAGGCGGCTCGTCGTGCCGGCCCACCGAAGCGGCGGTCAAGCGCAGTTCATCACCCCGCCCGCCGAGCCGCGGAGCCCGGACGGTCTCGCACCCACCCTCGAATGGGCACGTGCCCGCCTCGACCAACCCCTGACCGTGCGCGACCTCGCCGCACACGCCAACCTCAGCAGCCGCCAACTCGCCCGCCGGATGCACGCGGAACTCCAGGCCGGGCCGCTCGACTGGCTCCACCACCAGCGGATCGCCCGCGCCCAGGAACTCCTCGAACGCACCGACGCCCCGATCGACCAGATCGCCACCAGCTGCGGGATGGGGACCGCCACCACCCTGCGCCGCCACTTCCACCGCGTCCTCGGCGTCACCCCCACGGCCTACCGGGCAACGTTCCGCCTCAAGTGACTCCAAGCGCCCCCAAGCGACACCGGGCAGCAACGACCGGATCCGCCGCAGACCGACCACCCGCGAGCGCACCCCGTGCCGCCATGGTGTTCGTGCGCCGTTCCCTCTACCCTCTCACGGTCGGGCCATCGACGAAGGCGGCGCATTCGTGTACTACCGACGCTTGCGGGAGATGGCCGTGCCGGCAGTCCGGCGCGGGAACGCCGAGATTCAGCAGACAGGCGCACCGGCTCCCGGGCCTGACCGGAACCAGGTCCGCTCGGCCGGCAGAACCGGTCCCCCTGCCTCTTGACCGTGGAACGGCCGGTGAAGTTCGCTAGGGGGAGAGCGCTCTCCCGGATGTCGACGATCCGCGGCCGGTGGCACACCGGTCGTCGGGTCCAACCCTGCCTGGAGTCGTCATGCCCGAAGCGCTCGCCCGGCAACGCCGCCGGGTCCTGCCCCTGCTCGCCATCCTCGCCGCGCTGATCGCGGGGCAGATCACCGCGGTCTCGTCCGAGGCGCGGGCGGCCGGAGTCCTGCTGTCCCAGGGCAAGGCGACCACCGCGTCCTCCGTCGAGAACGGCGGCACCCCGGCGTCCGCCGCCACCGACGGCGACACCGGCACCCGCTGGTCCAGCGCGTTCACCGACCCGCAGTGGTTGAGCGTCGACTTGGGCGGCACCGCGACGCTGGACCGCGTGGTGCTGAGGTGGGAGGCCGCGTACGCGACCGCCTTCCAGCTCCAGACCTCCGCCGACGGCACTACGTGGACCACCGTCCACACCACTGCCAACGGAGCCGGTGGCACGCAGGACATCCCCGTCACGGGCACCGGCCGGCACGTGCGTCTGGTGGGCACCGCCCGCGCCACGGGCTACGGCTACTCGCTGTGGGAGTTCCAGGTCTACGGCACGACGGACACCGGCACCGGCACGCCCATCTCCCAGTACAAGCAGGTCGCGGCCTCCACGTGGGAGGGCGGCAACGCGCCCGCCGCGGCGCTCGACGGTCGCGCGAACACCCGCTGGTCCAGCCAGTTCTCCGACAACCAGTGGCTGCGCGTGGACTTCGGCGGCGTCGCCACCGTGAACCGGGTCGAGCTGACCTGGGAAGGCGCGTACGCCAAGGGCTACCGGATCGAGTTGTCCGACGACGCGGTGAAGTGGACCCAGGTCTACGCGACCACCACCGGCGCGGGCGGCACGGAACGCCTCACCGTCGGCGGCACGGGCCGCTACCTGCGCTTGTTCGCCACCACACGCGCCACCGGCTACGGCGTCTCGCTCTGGGAGTTCCAGGTCTTCGGCACCGTCGACACCTCCGCGAACACGCCGCCGCTGCTGTCGCCGCCGACGAGGGCACCGGCGGTGACGGGTCGGTTCGCGCTGGCCGCCCCGGCCGACAACGCGATGATCACCGGCACCCGTCGTCCGGCGTTCTCGTGGGCCACCGTGCCGGGCGCGGTGCGCTACCAGGTCTGGCTCAACATCAGCCGCACCGACTACGACTTCGCCGCACCGGGCAACCTGATCGACCTGTACACCAAGGTCGCCGAGCCCACCGGCACCAACTACACCCCGTCGTGGGACATCGCGGACCGGTGGACGTACCGCTGGTTCGTGGTCGCGGTGGACGGCTCGGGGACGACCACCGCGTCGAACATCCGGACGTTCAGCCTCTACCTGCCGACGTTGACGACCGTGGACGACGGCGTGCGGGTGGTGAACGGCAGCCGTGACCTGAACAGGAACGGCACGATCGAGCCGTACGAGGACTGGCGGCAGCCCGTGGAGACGCGGGTGAACGACCTGCTCGGGCGGATGACGCTCGAAGAGAAGGCGTACCAGATGTTCTACAACGCCCAAGCGTTCCCCCGGTCGGGGTGGCACTTCGGGCCGGCGGAAGCGCAGGACCTGCACGACGCGCTGCTCGGGTCGACCGGGACGCGGCTCGGCATCCCGTTCGTGACGGCGGGCGACACCATCGCCGGGTACAAGACCACGTATCCGTTGCAGAGCGCGTTGGCGGCGGCGAAGAACTACCCGTTGGACTACAAGCTCGGCGACATGCAGCGGCGCGAGCAGTTGGAGGTCGGCGCGCGCGGGGTGCTGGGGCCGTTGGCCGAGGTCGGCACGAAGGTGCTGTACCCGCGCATCCAGGAGGGCAACGGCGAGAGCTCGGAGGTCGCGTCGGCACAGGTGCGGGCGTTGGTGGCCGGCTTGCAGGGCGGGCCGGAGCTGAACCCGGCGTCCGTGCTGGCGACCGTGAAGCACTGGCCGGGCGAGGGCGCGGGCGGTGAGGCGTTGATCGTGTACGACGCGGTGACGATCAAGTACCACACTGCCCCGTTCAGGGCCGCGATGGAAGCCGGTGCGGTCAACATCATGCCGGGCTACGCGGGCAGCTCCCTGCTCGACCCCGGCGGTCCGGGCGCCGGGGACAGCGCGAAGATCCTCGCGTACCTGCGGCAGAACCTCGGGTACACCGGCCTGATCACGACCGACTGGCTGCCGTCCGGCTCGTGGGTCGGCGCGGCGAACGCCGGTTCCGACGTGATGGGCGGCGCGGACCCCGGTGCACCCGGGTTCACCATCGGGGGGTTCACCTCGGCGGTGCCGGCGGCGCGGATCGACGACGCGGTGCGCCGCGTGCTGCGGCTGAAGTTCAAGCTCGGGATCTTCGAGAACCCGTACGGCGACCCGGTCAACGGGCCGTACCGGTTCCACAAGCCCGAGTACGCGGCGTTGGCCAACCAGGCGTCGCGTGAGGCGATGACGTTGTTGAAGAACACCAACGGCGTGCTGCCGGTGCGGCTCAACCGGGGCGACAACATCGTGGTGGCCGGTCCGCGTGCCGACGACACGGCGGCGTGCTGCATCTGGACCAGCTACTTCCACCAGGAGTACGGCTCGCAGACCATGCTCGAAGCGATCCGCACCCGTGCCGCGCGGGCCGGGGTGAACGTCCACAAGGACACCGGGCCGTCACCGAAGCTGGCGATCGTCGCCGTGGGTGAGCCGTCCTACACCCACGCGACGAGTTGGCCGAACGAACGGCCCTACCTGCCGCCGGACCAACTCGCCCTGATCCAGGACTTCCACCGGCAGGGCATCCCGGTCGTGGTCGCCCTGGTCCTCCCGCGCCCGTACGTCATCACCGAGTGGCACGACCTGGCGAGCGCGATCGTCGTGACCTACCGCGGCGGCGAGGAGATGGGGCCCGCTCTGGCATCGTTGCTGTTCGGCGACTACACCCCGAGCGGCAAGCTGCCCTGGCAACTGCCCCGCGCCCTGTCCGACGTGCTGCGTCCCGGCGGCATCGACACACCGGCCGATGCCGTCGAGCAGTGGGACCTCCCCTACGACCTCGGCGCGACCGCCGCCGAACGTGCCGACATCCGCGCCCGGATCGACGCGGGCCACCCCGTCCCCAGCACCTACGGCACCCCGCTCTACCCGTTCGGCGCAGGCCGAACCACCTGGTAAGCCCGTCTTCTGGAGTACCTGGCCGAGATTCTCCGGTAGGACGCCAGCACGCTGATCGACCACGCAACGCCCTGAACGGATCACGTTCATCGCGCTGCGCGAGATCGGCACAGTCGCCGACGGCCCTGTCGGCGACTGTGCCGATCCGGCCGGGTTTCCCGGTCGGAACGCCAGTCCGGTGACCGCGCTGGAGCCACCGCAGGTCGGAGTGGTCGTCGAAGCGCTGTGTGCCGTGACGCCCGAGGCGGTCCGCGCGGTCGTGCCATCGAGCCCGGACCGCATCGAGGCAAATTGGGCAAGCTCTCGCGAGACCTGAAGGGGGATCTGGCTGAGCAACTAGCCCACCAGCACACCGCCCTGCGCGAGTTCTACACCGAAGCCGCACGTCGTCAACTGGCCATCGTGCAGTGGTGGGACTGAACTGACCTGGGGGCTCCCTCGGAGCCCATCGCAACCCACCGCTCGCCAGACGCAACCGCACGCTTCGCGGCCTCCACCGACCGCGTGCAGCGCTCCGCTCTCTCCTGCCGGGATCGCGCACGCGCCGCGAACGGTGCCTCCACGGGCTCCAGCACCACGCTCAACGGAACCCAACCGCAGGTGAAGACAGCCGCCCACCCGACCTACGGCCGACTCGAACCGTAACCACATGCGTAGCCGAATGACCAAGGAGGTCGTCGCGGACACCCACCGCCGCCGAACCTCCCTACTCATGAAGGGCTGACGTTGCGCGGGGTGAGGATGTCGTTGTCGACTGGCGCCGAAGCCGCGAGCCCCGCCATCAGCGGCGGGCGGGTCCGGCTACGGGTCAACGCCGACATCCGACCCGGCGCCAACCGTGTAGCCCCGCTTCTCCCACAGCACCGACGGCGTGAACTTCTCCGCACTCGGGCCGACGTTCACCCGCACCAACGCCTGCCAGTTCTTCATGGGCTACCGCTTCGGCCTTGAAGCGCCGAAATTTGCGAAATTAGTTTCGAATCTTTGCGGAATAAAGCCGCGCCACACCCCTCTTCGACACCTCGGGGTCGCAGCGCATCCCGCCCCATGAAATGACCCATCCACGTGGGCTTTCAGCGGACGGCCAAGATCATACTTAACCGGTTCGCTTCGGTGCGTGCGCGCGAATCCCGGCGCTGAAGCGGACGGCGGCGAGCCTTGATCGGCCGAACTGTTTCGGTTAATACTACTTAACGTTTCGAGCGGCCACTCGACCGCTCCGCCCCAACCGATCCCCACCCGTGCTCCTGCGGGTGCTCCTCAGAAAGCGCCGAACATGACGCTGACAGCGAAGTCAGTCGCACGAGTCGCGCTCGTGTCGACCCTGGTCGCCGCCGCCACGGGCGCCGCGGTCCTCGTGGCGTCACCCGCCAGTGGTGCCGCCTCCACGCTCGCCGCGGCGGCCCAGCAGAGTGGCCGCTACTTCGGCACCGCGGTGGCCGCGAACAAGCTGGGTGACTCGACCTACGTCGGGATCCTCAACCGCGAGTTCGACATGGTCACGGCCGAGAACGAGATGAAGATGGACGCGACCGAGCCGTCCCAGGGACAGTTCAGCTACGGCAGCGCGGACCGGATCGTCAACCACGCCCTCAACCAGGGCAAGAAGGTCCGCGGGCACGCCCTGGCGTGGCACTCGCAGCAGCCGGGCTGGATGCAGAACATGTCCGGCACCGCGCTGCGCAACGCGATGCTCAACCACGTGACCCAGGTCGCCACCCACTACCGTGGCAAGATCCACTCCTGGGACGTCGTCAACGAGGCCTTCGCCGACGGCAGCAGCGGCGGACGGCGTGACTCCAACCTCCAGCGCACCGGCAACGACTGGATCGAGGCGGCGTTCCGCGCGGCCCGCGCGGCGGACCCGAACGCCAAGCTCTGCTACAACGACTACAACACCGACAACTGGTCGCACGCCAAGACCCAGGGCGTGTACCGGATGGTGCAGGACTTCAAGGCGCGCGGCGTGCCGATCGACTGCGTCGGCTTCCAGGCCCACTTCAACAGCGGCAACCCGGTGCCGTCCAACTACCACACCACGCTCCAGAACTTCGCGGCGCTCGGTGTGGACGTGCAGATCACCGAGCTGGACATCGAGGGCTCCGGCTCCTCGCAGGCGCAGCAGTACCAGGGCGTCGTCCAGGCATGCCTCGCGGTGACCCGCTGCACCGGCATCACGGTGTGGGGCATCCGCGACAGCGACTCGTGGCGCGCCTCGGGCACGCCGCTGCTGTTCGACGGCTCGGGCAACAAGAAGGCCGCCTACACGTCGGTCCTCAACGCGCTCAACGCCGCCGACCCCACGAGCCCGACCACCCCGACGACCCCGACCACGCCGACCGGTCCGACCACCACCACGCCGAACCCCGGCGGCTGCACCGCGACGTACTCCGAAGGCCAGAAGTGGAACGACCGCTTCAACGGCCAGGTCACCGTCTCGGGCACGAGCAACTGGGTCGTCACGGTGACCGTCAGCTCGCCCCAGCGGATCATCGCCACCTGGAACACCGCCGCGACGTGGCCGTCGGCCAACGTGATGACCGCCCGACCGAACGGCAACGGCAACACGTTCGGCTTCACCGTCCAGCACGGCGGCAACTGGAACTGGCCCAGCATCTCCTGCCGGGTCGGCTGATCCGACGCGGGAGTGCCCGGCCGCCACCGGGCCTCCCGCTCCCGTCCGGTCCGGCCGCCAAGACGCCTTGGGGGTCGTGGCCACCAAGGACTTGTGACCGTCGCACGAGGGGAACGGCCGAACGCCTCCTCCAACGGTGGCATCCCAGTCGCGCCGGCACCCACGCGCACGATCACCGGCAGCGGGTAGAGCCGCACCTACATCGGTCGAGGCACAGGTTCGTGACGATCCTGGCCAGCCAGGCTTCCTGCACCTCGATCCGCTGATCCGGGTCGCGGATCGCGGAGGCGCGGACCGTATAGTGGCGCGATGGTGAACGCCGGCCGCCGGATTCGCGCCGCGCGCCGCCGGAAGCGGCGGATGGATCGGGTGGAGCACGATCTCGATGACGTGCAGTGGAAGGCACTTCAAGCGGCGTGGGGCGGTTGCGCCTACTGCGGGGCGAACGACGGGCCGTTGCAACGCGACTGCGTGCTCGCGATCTCTCGCGGAGGCCGCTACACGGTCGACAACGTGGTCCCCGCGTGCCGTTCCTGCAACGCCAGCAAGTGCAACACCGAAGTGACCGCGTGGCTCCGGCGCAAGAGGCTCGACGAGGGCGGGTTCCTCCTCCGCCATGCCGAGATCGGGGCGACGCTGGTGGCCGCTGAGCAGGCCAGGAACAACGCTCAGGCTCAGCCGTAGGCGGGTTAGCGGGTCCGAGCGGGCAACGCTCGTTCACCGTACCTCGGCAGGACGTTGCCCCTGGTGGGCCGTATGCCGGGTCGCCGTCCCACCCGACGCGACGTCACCGTCCGGGCAGTAGGCCGTGTCGAATTCGAGTTCCACCCCATGATGCCCGGAATACCGGTGCCCAGGTCCCGAAGATGATCGCACAGGGCGTTCGGAACTTCGCCGGGTGCGAGCACGGGCCAGGTGCAAGGCACTCCGCCCACTCGCGCCCGGAGAGAGTGCCCGCAGGGGATGCCAAGCCGGTAAGCGCTTTCCTACACTCGGCGCATGGACCCGACAGACGCGCTCGAAGACTCCTACTTCGACTACTGCCCGTGGGACTTCGAGCGCCTGGCCTCCGAGCGGCAGCGCGCCGCGCAGGCGGCACGCCGGCAGGGCTTGGCCGACCGGGGCGCGAGCATCGGCCCTCGGTGCTACCTCTCCGCGGCGGCGGGCGTGTTCACCGACGTCCTGCGCATCGGCGCGGACTCGTACATCGCCGGGCACGCCTACGTGACGGGCGAAGTGACGGCGGGGTCGGACTGCACCGTGAATCCCTACGCCACGGTTCGAGGCCGGGTGGCTCTCGGCAACGGCGTGCGCATCGGGGCCCACAGCTCCCTGCTCGGGTTCAACCACGGCTTCGCGCCGGACCAGCCCGTGCACCGCCAGCCCCTGACCAGCAGGGGCATCACGGTCGGCGACGACGTGTGGATCGGTTCGAACGTCGTCGTCCTCGACGGGGTGACGATCGGCGACCACTGCGTCATCGGCGCCGGAGCCGTCGTCACCAAGGACCTGCCGCCCTGGACGATCGCCGCGGGCAACCCGGCCCGCCCCCTGCGTGATCGCCGCGCCGGAGGGGGACCGCGGATCCGGGTGGCCGGTTCCGGTGTGGCGGACGCCCTGTCCCGCTTCGCCGAGCGGGCGCGGGAGCAGGCCGACTCGATCATCGCCCGGTGCTGGGACCCGGACGCGGGCCGGTACACCGACCGGCCGGGCGTGCCGGCGACCGTCCGCGCCCACTGCGACGCCGTCGAGATCGCCGATGTGCTGCTGGGCACGCCCCCGCCGCAGCTGTCCGGCGCCGAGCACGCCGAGCGGCTGCGCGTCCTCCAGGACTCCGAGACCGGGCTGGTGCCCGAGTACGGGCCCGACGGACGTCCCGGCACGCTGCCCGCCCCGGCGTCCGACGGGTGGGTCGACGACGCCGACGCCGAGTACCACGTGCTGGCGGTGGGCTACGCGCTGGACCTCCTGGGCTCGCGCTTCGGCCACCCCGTCCACGTCGTCGCCGGCATGACGGCCGAGCAGCTCGTCGCGCGGCTGGAAGCCCTCCCGTGGCGGACGCGCGCGTGGTCAGCCGGCGCCTGGGTGGACTGCTGGGCGACAGCCGCGTACCGGAACGCGGAGTTGGGCGTCGAACCCGCGGGCCCGGGTGCTTTGGAGGCGTTGTACGGCTGGCTCGTCGGCCGGGCGGATCCGACGACGGGCCTGTGGGGCGGGGCCAGGACCCCAGGAAGCGGCTTGCTGCAACTGGTCAACGGCGGCTACCGGCTCACTCGCGGCTCGTTCGCCCAGTACGGGCTGCCGCTGCCCCACCCCGACGAGGTGGTGGACACCGTGCTGGCCCACGGTCGTGACCCGCGCTGGTTCACCGCCGGTCGGGAGAACGCGTGCAACGTCCTCGACGTGGCCCACCCGTTGTGGCTCGCGGGACGGCAGACCGACCACCGCGCCGCGCAATCGCGGGCCTGGGCGGAGGAACAGCTGACCCGTGCCTTGGCCCGCTGGCAGGACGGCGCCGGTTTCGGCTTCGGCCCGGCGGGCGAGGGCGGCGGAGGTCCTGGCCGGGAACCCGGGCTGCAGGGCACCGAGATGTGGCTGGCGATCATCTGGCTGCTGGCCGACGTGGTCGGCTTGGCGGATCGGCTGGAGTACCGACCTCGTGGCGTCCACCGCCCGGAGCCGGGGCCTTCGGCGGTGTTCAGGCCGTTGCCCTGACACGCCTGCTCGCCAGGGCGACGGAACGTCAGAACAGGCTGTCGACGTCGTGGGTGACGATGTGCTGGAGGCAGCGTTCGGCGAGTGCGGCGACGGTCCAGGACAGGTTGGCCGTGCTGGTCGAGCCGGGGATGAGGGCGGAGTCGGTGACGTAGAGGCCGGGGTGGTCGTGGACGCGGCCGTGCAGGTCGCACACGGCGTCGAAGACCGCGCGGCCGAGCGGGTGCGCGGTGAAGGGGACGAGGGCGTGGGAGGGCAGGACCACACCACCCGCCCGTCCGACGAGTGGTGCGGCGGAGGCGTCGGTGGCGATCCGGGCGGCTGCGGCAGCCGGACCGGTGTCATCCCGGCGCGGGCGGCGTCGCCGTGCAGGTCGCGGCTGGAGGTGTAGCGGACGTGGCGCAGGACGTCGTCGGGGATCGGGGAGAAGCGCAGCATCGCGGCCACCCGGGGGTAGAAGACCCGCTCCATCTCCTCGTGGTCGATGCCCGGGGGCATCACCCGGCTGAACAGCTGCGCACCGGGTTCGATCGAGATCCCCCGGTACACCAGCGATCCCCGCCGGCCCCGGCGCGGCGCAGTGGACGTTCATCCCGATCGTGCTGATCCGCTCGACCAGCCCGGTGTAGGGCTTGTACAGCGCCGGGGGCGAGAACGGCAGCACGGGCCATGGTGCCCAGCCGGCTCGCCCGGTGGTCCGGGGAGGAGAACCGGGGGGAACGTGTCCACGCCCGGCCCGCTGGGCCACCACTTGCCCCGCTCCAGCACCAGGGCCCGCACACCGGCCCGTCCCAGGCGCAGCGCCGCGACCGATCCGCCGAACCCGCTGCCCACCACCACCGCCCGGTGGTGCTCCTCGCGAACCGGGGCGTCACGGGCGGACGCGGTGCCGGCGGTGGTGGTCAGGATCGCGGCCGACCCCAGGATCAGGCTGCGCCGCGACACGGCTGCGGACGGTGCCACAGCTCCTCCTCAAGACGACGGGCTGACCGACCAGTGTGGTGCACAGAACCAGGCGTCGGACCACTCCGCGAAGGCGTGCGGCCGGGACCGCGCGATCGACCCGGGCCTTTCACGACCCCCAGTCCAGGAGCTCCAGGTCCTTCGGCGCGAGCGCGGTCGACCGCACGAGTTCGCGGAGGAGGTTGTCGTTCAGGGCGTTGCCGACTGGTTCGCCGACCTCTTCGCGGGTCAGGCCGTGCACCCCTCGGCGGGACAGGCGGTCGCGCACCACGCTGACCCGGCGCTCGAGCTTCTTCGCGGTCCACCCCGCGTCGGGCTGGAGCTCGGCGAGCCGGAGGGCGGCTTCCTTCCACGTCAGCGGTTTGGGGTTGGGCTCGCGCAGCAGGTAGTTCCGGCCCAGGGCGACGAGCATCAACTTCTCGTCCGGGGTGAGCGCGTACGGTCGGGGCGGGTCGGTGTCGGCGTTGTGGCGGGAACGGGGCGGGTCGCCGTCGCTACCCGTGACGTAGATCTCCAGCAGGTGTTCCCGGTCCCGTGAGCCGGGCACGTGCAACGGCGTGTACCCCGCGGCCAGCGGGATCGCGCTGTCGTCGGCGAAGAGCCACTGCGAGCGGGGCAGGCGGATCGGCCTGCGTCCCGTGTTGCGCAGCCACCACCGGCCCTGGTGGTGGGTCAGTTCGCCGTGCCTGCGGCTGACCTGCTCGTCGTCCTCACCGACGCAGACGTGCACCAGCGGCCGGTTCCGTCCGAAGTAGACGGTCCGACCGTCGCGGGGGCCGACCGCGTACCCGCCGCCGAGGGCGAGCGCGTGCACGGACCCCGGCACGGCGCGCGCGACGCCGTGAGTCAGGCTGTTGTGCCCCCTGGGCAGCAGGAGTCCACCCGAGTGCTCCAGTTTCGGCTCCACGCGCCGACCTCCTCACCTGTGGCAGACCGCCCCACGCAGGCTCTCGGTCTGACTTTCGAAGATCTGGTCCCCGCCCTTGGTGCCCCGCACCAGGAAGCAGTACCCGCGGTCCGGGTCGGGATCGACGTCCACCGTCGCCGTGTGGCTGAACTTCACGAGTTCCGTCCGGTTCGGCCCGCCTTCGGCCCAGTAGTGGACGGCGAAGTACAACTGGTCGTCCGTCGACGTCCAGTTGAGCGTGACCTTGTCGCCCAGGTCGGTCGGCTCGTCCAGCTCCACGATCGGCTGCCCCGGGTCCGCCGCCGGCGGCGGCGAGGTCGTCGTCGCCGGCGGCGGCTCCGACGTGGCGCGCGGCCACAGGACGACCGCCAGCACGGCGGCCGGCACCGCCACCGCCGCCAGAGCCGCGTACCGACGCCGCCGCGCCGGCTTCGCAGAGGGAGCCTCGGGCGCGGTGGCCGTCACCGGCGCCGACCGCCGCGCCGGATCGGGGGCCAGCATCCGGCCGATGGCGGTGGACAGCGCGACGGGGACGTCCGGCCGGCTGACCGCGGGCACCGGATCGCCGAGCACGCGCAGGATCCGCTCGCCGGTCAGCTCCCCGATCCGACTCGGGTGCGGCGACCTCCCGGTCAGCGCGAAGTGCAGCACCGCGCCGAGGCCGTACACGTCGGTCGCCGCCTCGACCACGCCGGTGCGCAGCGTCTCCGGTGACACCCACTCGATGCCGGCCAGCGGATCGCGCCGGAACTCCTGCCGCTGCGCCACGCCGAAGTCCGCCAGCACGGCCTCGCCGTTCGCGCGGAACAGCACGTTGGCCGGGGTGATCCCGCCGTGCAGCACGCCGAGCGCGTGCGCGGCGGCCAGCGCTCGCGACAGGGATCCGCACAGGTCGGACACCTCCTCCGACGACAGCGGCCCTTCCCGTCGCACGCGGTTCGCCAACGAGTCGGCGCACAGCTCCATCCGGAAGGCGTGCTTGCTGCCGTCGACCAGCTCGACGCCGTCCAGCGGCAGCACGGGTGCGGACAGGTCGGCGAGCTTGGCCCGTTCCCGCTCGATCGTGGCGAGCGCGCGCCGGTCGAACCTGCCGGGGAACACCTTCAAGGCGGTTCCGCCGTCGACGGCGTACACCTCGGCGACCGGGCCGCTGCCCAGCAGTCGGCTCATCGGATCACGAACACCGCCCTGATCCGCGCGCCGAGCGAACGCCGGGCAAGCGTGCCGCGGATCTCCGCGACAGCCTTCCACGCGGCCTTCACCGTGCCCTCGTCCGCCCCGGCGCCCGACCACAACGCCGTGTCGAGGTGGACCGCCAGGCGGTGCAGGCTGTCCACGACGGATCCCGCGGAGACGGCGGCGAGGTCGCGGGCGGTCATGCCGGGGGTGATCCGGGCGCCGTGCGCACGCAGCAGGTCACGGGCCTCCCACCAGGCGCCGACCACGCCGCGGACGCCGGTGAAGCGCTTCCGGCGCGCGGTCCGGACGAGCTTCGCGACCGGAACGGCGAGCAGCACCGCCAAGACCAGCGCGAGCAGACCCGCCAGGCCCCACAGCACCGGCTTCCAGACCCCGGCCCACGAACTCCCCTCGTCCACCGCTGCGGGCGCCTGCACGGGCGGGTCGGGCAGCTGCTCGTCCGACGACGGCAGGTCGGCCCGCGCCTTCGCCATGACCTCGGCCAGCTTGGTCGGCGCCGGACCCGCGCCGCTCGCCGCGCCGGCCGGGTCGAGCGGCACCCAGCCGACACCCTCCACCGCGACCTCGGGCCACGCGAGCACGTCCTTGTTGCGCACCACCGCCTCGCCGCCCCCGGCCCCCTGGGGCGCGCGGTACCCGACGGCCAACCGGGCCGGGATGCCGACGATCCTGGCGAGGAGCACGTACGACGCGGCGAACTGCTCGCTCGTCCCCCGCTTGGTGTCCAGGAGGAATTCGCGCAGCTGCGGCCAGCCGCTCCCGGTCGGCAGCTCCGAGCCGGTCGCGACCTTGTAGTTCTCACTGAGGTGCTGCTCCAGCACGAGCGCCGTCCGGAACGTCGGCCGCGCGTCCCTGGTGGCCGCCTTGGCCAGGGCGGCGATCTCGTCCCGCACGGTGCCGACGTCGCCGGGCCGGACGTCGGACGACACCGCGGCGTCGGCGAGGCCGGAGAGGTCACCGACCGGCTCGTGCCAGCGCAGGTCGTACTCCAGCGGGCCACCCCGTTCCGGCAGCAGCAGGGTGCCGGCGTCCTGGTCGACGAACGGCCGCACCGCGCCGCCCACCGAGGTGGGCATGGCCTGGCTCGGCAGCCACCGCTGTCCGCCCGGAACCCTGATGCGCGCGGAGCGCTGCTCCGTCGGCACCCCGGCCTGCGGCCCGATCTCCGCGCCCAGCCTGCGGTACCGGTCGTTCGACGTCCACGTGACGCCGTTGAAGCCGTCCAGCACCACGAGTCGCCAGCGGTCCACCGGGGCGTCGCTGTTGTACCTGAACACCACCGTGTCCGGATCGGCCAACCGCGCCGCGACCTCGGTGAGCGGGCTCACCTCCCTCGGCAGCGGGACCTGGGCGAACTGGTTCTGCCGCACCGAGTGCGCGGGACCCGTCGGCACCGCCAGGGTGGCGACCCCGGCCACGACGCCCAGCGCGACCGTCAGCGCGACCGCGGACCGGGCCGGGAGGAGGAACAACCCCGCGACGGTGACCCCGTAGGCGAGCGCCACCAGCACCGCCACCGTGCCGGACACGGCGATGAAGGCCTGGCTCAGCACGAGCAGCACCAGGCTCGGCACCACGGCCGCGGCGGGCCAGCGCAGCAGCTCGATCCCGACCAAGGCCGTGAAGAGCACGAGCAGCGGCACGAACAGCAGCAGGTCCGCCTCCGGCCGCACCGGCCAGGTCGATTGCAGGGTGAGCTGCCAGGAGTCGGTCACGCCGGCGAGCAGCCGCGTCAGGCTGTCCGAGGTCGGCAGGCCGCTCCGGGTGGTGTCGAACAGGGCCAGTTCGACCAGCGCGAGCGCGCCCACGACCAGCGCGAGCAGGGGCCGCCACGGCCGCAGCGCGGGAACCCGGAGGCACACCTCGACAACCGCGTAGCAGGCCACGACCACGACGGCGATCGGTGGCACCAGCGCCCACAGCCCGAACACCGGGGCGAACAGCAGGCCCGGCACCGCGGTGGCGAGCAGCAACCAGACCGCGTGCACCCTCGTCACGCGATCACCGCCTGCCACTGGCCGATCGCGTCCACGGCGTTCGCCGCACGCAGCACCCGCACGCCCGGGACCCCTGGCGCGGCGCCGTGCGCCCCGACCACCAGGATCATGTCCCCGTACCTCGGCCGCAGGCCGACGAGCGCCGCACGGTCGTCCGGCGAGAGGGTCACCGCGGAGGAGATCACGACGAACGTGCCGCCGCCTGCCCGCGCCAGCGCGCCGGGCACGAGCGGGAGGCCCGCCTCCTCGGTGCGCACCACGACGCACAGTTCCTCCAGGTACCGCTGGACCGCGTCCCACCCGGAGGACGTCGCGACGTCGACGCCGCCCGGCGTCACCAGCCGACACCGGTGGTCGGCGTCGGCGGCGGCGACGACCAGGGACGCCGCCAGCTCGACCGCCTCCTCGAACTCCGGCGCCGTCATCTCGCGCCGGTCGTCCAGCAGCACGGTGAACTGGGGCTGGTGCGGGTCCGCGTAGTCGCGGATCATCAGCTGCCCGGTCCGTGCCGTCGCTTTCCAGTGCAGGTGGCGCACCTCGTCCCCCGGGACGTACGGGCGCACCTCGCGGATGTCGAGCGACCCCCGCGGCGAGGTCTCCGTGGCCTCCCCGTCGTGGTGGTGCAGCGGGAGCCCACCGGTGACGGCGCCGACCGGGTGCGTCCGCGGGTACACCCACAGCGTCGCCGTCCCGCCGAGGGAGAGCTCGGACCGGCCGAGCCCGAGCGCATCGGCGCGGAACAGGGTCAGCGGGCCGACCTCGCGCCTGCCCCGCCGCCCGGTCGGCAGCTCGTTCAGGTAGGGCTGTTCCGCACCGGCCGCGAGCGGGCGGACCGCGACGGTCACCCGGTCCTCGCCGACCCGGTCGACCGCGGTGAAGCCGCCCTGCCGCCGCGTGCCGGGGTTGTGGACGCGCAGCGTGATCACGGCTCGGCCGTTGCGCTCGACCCGGTCGGGGAACAGCTCGCGGATGACGTCCACCCGGGGCTTCCGCCCGGCGACGCCGATCGCGGCGGCCACCGCGCCCACCGCGATCGCGCCCAACGCGACCAGCAGCGGGTAGCCCGCGACCAGGCCGAGCACGACGAGCACGACCGCGACCACGAGGGTGCACACGCCGCGTGGGGTCAACCGCATGGTCAGGCTCCCGCCACGCTCGTGACCACGCTGGTGACCGCTACCGGGACCGGGACCTCGGCCAGCAGGTCGGTCACGACGCCCTCGGCCTTCCGCTGCCGCAGCTCCGCCTCCGACTTGAGGATCAGCCGGTGGTCGAGCACCGGGTGCGCGACCTCCTTGATGTCGTCGACCGTCACGAAGGTGCGCCCGTACGTCGCCGCGAGCGCCTGTGCCGCACGGACGAGCGCGATGGTGCCGCGCGGGCTCGCGCCGTACCTGACTTCCGAGTGCTGCCGGGTCGCGGAGGTGATGCTCGTCGCGTAGTCGATCACCGCGTGCTCGATCCGGACGGCACGCACCTGCGCGATGGCGCTCCGCAGCGTCGGGATGTCCACCACGGCCTTCAGCTCGTCCGGGTTGACCCCGGCGCGGTCGCTCATGACCACCAGCACCTCGGACGCCCGGTCCGGGTAGCCCATCCGCAGCCGCATCAGGAACCGGTCCAGCTGCGCCTCCGGCAGCCGGTAGGTGCCCGCCATCTCGATCGGGTTCTGCGTGGCGATCACCAGGAACGGCCTCGGCACGTCGTGGCACACCGCGTCGACCGTGACCCGCTGCTCCGACATCACTTCCAGCAACGCCGACTGCGTCTTCGGGGTGCCGCGGTTGATCTCGTCGGCCAGCACCACGTTCGCGAACACGCTGCCAGGGTGGAACGTGAACTTCTCCTCCCTCTGGTGGTAGACCTGCACCCCGGTGATGTCGCCGGGCAGCAGGTCGGGCGTGAACTGGATCCGGTTCCAGCTGCCGCCGATGCTGCGCGCCAGGCACCGGGCGAGTGTGGTCTTGCCGAGCCCCGGCACGTCCTCGATGAGGAGGTGCCCCTCGCTGAACAGCGCGGCCACGGCCAGCCGGACGACCTGCGGCTTGCCCCGGACGACGTTCTGGACGTTCGCCGCGATCAGCTCGTACACCTGACCGGGAGTCTGGGTCACGATGTTCCCTTCCTTCACTGAGATCTCACCAGGGCAGGGAGTTCGACCGGATCGGAGTGATCGGGACGCCGTCCCGGTGGATCACCTCGACCCACACCGTTTCCCCCGAGCCGGCGTAGGCGAACTCTTCGAGCGTGGCGTTTCCGTTGCCGTCGGTTGTCGTTGTGTGCCCGGGATTGGTGTACTGGGCATCGGTGCTGTGCGGCATGATGGTGTAGCGGGTGTTGGGGTCGGCCCCGGTCAGCACGACGCGCATCCACGCGCAGTCCGATTTCCCACCGCAGTGCTCGTCGGTGCGCGCACCCTTGCTCAGACTGACCTGCAGCGGGGGCACGGCTTGGTGTGTGGCCGAGGCGGGTGCGCCGGTGAGGAGCTGCCCGTCCGGGGTCCTGGTCACGGCGTACACCGTGAAGGTGACGGCCTGGGATGCCCGCACCTGCTGGTACACGACCTGGGTTCCGGTCACCTGCTGCGTGCCGAGGCCGGTGGCGGTGACCTCGTAGTGCGCCAGCGTGCCGCCGTTGAGCGCGGGCTGCGCCCAGGTCAGCGTGACGTCCCGGGCCGGCCGGGCGTTCGCGTTGTAGCTCGGCTGCAGGTTGACCGGCGGCCCGGCCGGTGAGACCGGCGCGATCGGCGTGACGGGGCGGGTCGACGCGCCGGGACCGGTGCCCATCTGGTTCGTCGCGGCCACCGCGAAGGTGTAGCTCACGCCGTTGGTCAGGCCGTTGACCTGGTACGCGCCCGCTCCGCCGCCGACCGGGACGGACCCGGACCGGCCGTTGCTCCCCTGCCAGGACACCACGTACGAGGTGATCGGCGCGCGGTTGTCCGGCGCGGCGCCCCAGGTGACGGTGGCCGAACCGTTGCCGGGCTGCGCGGCGACCCCGACCGGGGCGCCCGGACGGCTCGGCGGCACCGGGGGCGGCGGGGGCGGCGGGGGCGGCGGGGGCGGCGGCGTCCGGGCCGGGGGTGTGGGGATCTCGGTCGACCGTTCCGGCTGCTCGGACGTCTTGGTGGTGGTGGTCCCGGTCGACGTGGCGACCTTCCGGGTCACGTCGACGTTCGTCACGCTGCCGTCCTCGGCGGCCACCAGCACCTGCGTGCCGTTGCGGTCTTCGACGTAGATTCGCTTGTCCTCGCCCACGGACAGCCGCGGCTCGCCCGTCCTGTCCGTGAGCGGCTTCTCGTCCTTCCGCTTGCCGTCCTGGCCGTATGTCACCACGGTGCCGTTCTGCCGGTCCACCAGCGCGATGACCTCCCCGGTCGACACCGGGCCGTCGTAGTCGCCGGTGCCGAGCGCCACCGTCACCGACTCGACCGGTGTGGTCCTCGTGTCCACCAGGACCAGGCTGCTCTGCGCAGCGCTCGGGTCGAGGATGGCCAGCCGGCCGTTCGCGTCCTGCGCGGCGGGTCGGGCGTTGGGCGACAGCAGGACGCCGAGGTCGACGCCCTCGCCGAACGAGTCGCCGTCAAGGGTGTGCAGCCTGCTCGTGAACAGGTCGAGGAACGCGGGCCGTCCGGCCACGACGGTCAGCGCGCCGGCGTGGTCCGGCGGCGCGGACACCGGGCAGCCCGAGACCTCGACCGCGTCCTTGGCCAGCGTGCAGATCTCGCCCTTCCCGGTGCGGTGGAACCACATGGTGCCGTCCTCGGTGACCACCGGGCTGCCGATCGCGCCATCGGTCGGGATCGACGCTGCCGGGTCGCCGAGCCTGATGATCCGGCCGGTGTTGGGGTAGACCGCGTACGGTCCACCGACGACCTCGATGCCCAGGGGAATCTCGTCCGAGGGTGGTTTGTCCGATTTCTGCGCCGACAGCGATTCCTTGTCGAACTCGGTGATCCGGCTCGGCCCGACCACCCAGCCGCTGGTCTCGCCCTGCAGGACCTGGCTGCCCACTTCGGCGTCGATCGGGAACTCGGCGTCGAGGTTGGCCGTCGCGCCGTCGACGTGGAACACCATCCCCAGGACCGAGTTGTACATCCAGTGGCCGGTGTTCGCGAACCTCGCGGCCGACAGCGGTGGGGTCGCTCCGGCCACGACCGCGCCCAGAGCCGCCACGCACACCACGGCGAGCAGGACGAACGGCTGGCTCGCGCGGGCCGCCGCGCGTTTGCTGGTCACGGGGCGGGATGCTAGCGACGGTGCCCGGGGACCGGTCCCCACCTCCACCACCTGCCGTTTCACGATCTAGACCAGGCGGAAGCTGTCGCGGATGCCGGCGATCAGCGGTTCTGCCGCCGCCCACTGCTCCGCCAGCGTTCCCTGGTCGTTGGCGTACAGGGAGAACGTCAGCTTGTAGACCGCCGTCGCGGACGTCTCGGCCCTCATCCGCGTGCGGTAGTGGACGGCGTCGGCGCGGTAGGCGCACTCGAACTCCGCCGACGAGTCGTCGCCGGACAACCCGATCTTCTGGTAGTCCGAGATCTGCCGTCTCGTGCTCAGGGCCTCGTGCTCGGCCGCCAGCGCTTCGTACGCCGACGCGCCGGCCTTGCCGGTGCTCCGCTGCACCTCCACCTTCAGGGTGCCGACCTTCGGGTCGGTCCGCGCGCCCGCCCAGGTCACGGAGCTGAGCGTGCCGTCGATCGACGAAGCGCGCTGCCAGTCGGGCGGGATGGCGATCTCGAAGCCCAGCCGTTCCTGGTAGGGCTTCAGCGGGATGTCCGGCGTGCCGGTCCTGCTCGCCCCGGACAGGCTGGTCGTCGGCGACGCGGCGCCCTGACCACCCGGTGGCAGCTTCGCCACGACCACCGCCACCACGACAGCCGCCGCCACGACTCCCATCGCGATCAGCGGCACGCGCTTCGACCGCGGCTTGGCGGGCCGGGTCGGCGGGAGCGTGGGTGCGTCCGGCGAGACCCGTCCCGGTGCGGGCCCCGGCAGGAAGGGCGGCACCCCGGTGCGGGTGTTGGGCACGGTCCCGTGGGCGATCGTCAGTTCACCGGCCGGGTTGACCACCCTGGTCGGGTACTCCAGCCGCACCCTGGTTCCCGGTGGCGCCGAGGCCGGCAGGGCGGCGATCCCGGTCAGCTTGTCGATCGCGGTCCTGGCCGTCATGCGCTCGGCGGGCTTCTTGCGGAGCAGCCCGTCGATCACCGGCGCCAACCGGCCGACCTTCGGATCAGGGGCCGGCTCCCAGGACAGCACCGCCCCCAGCGTGGCCTGCACGTCCCCGCGGGAGAACGGCGTCCGGCCGACGACCATGCCGTAGAGCATGATGCCGACCGACCACAGGTCGGCCGCCGGCAGCGCTTCCTCTCCCCTGATCCGCTCGGGCGATATGTACTCCGGCACCCCCGGGAGCTGGCCGGTCGCGGTGAGCACCGAGTCGCCGTCGATCAGCGCGATCCCGAAGTCGGTGAGCACGACCTGGTCGTCGACGAGCATGACGTTGCCCGGTTTGACGTCCCGGTGCAGCACGCCGTTGCTGTGGGCGTAGTCGAGGGCTTCCAGGATCTGGGCCCCGATCCGCGCGGCCCTGTCCACGGGCATCGGACCGTCGGCCTCCAAGGCGTCGCTGAGCGAGCGCCCGTGCAGCAGCTCCATCACGATCAACGGCAGGCCACCCCCGTCGATCACCACGTCGTAGACGGTGATGACCCTGGGGTGCTTGCTCAACTTCGCGGCGGCCCTCGCCTCCCGCAGCGCGCGCCGCACCTCCGGGTCGTCGTCACGGATCACCCGCCCCCTCGGCGGCATGATCTCCTTGATGGCCACCTCTCGGTCGAGGTACTCGTCGTACGCGCACCAGACGATGCCCATTCCGCCACGACCGAGCGACCGGCGCAGGCGGTAACGCTCAGCGACCAGTCTCCCCTCGCCCTCAGTCACGACGGCAATATCCCTGAGTCACGACGGTAATATAGCGACCACGCTCCGTCGCTGGATGCCATTCCCACTACGCGCTGAGGCGGCCGGGGACACCCGTGCCGAGGAGGGACCCCCGTCGATGCCCGAGTCGGCGTCGGACGTGCCGCGTCAGCCCGCTGCTGCGGGCCGGGGGCGCCAGCGCTTCCACAGGGCCGTCGCCTCAGCACGGGGCTTGCCGTCCCAGACCAGGGAGACGTCCACGGTCATCTGCGCTTCCGAGGCTTCGCGCACCACCGCCCGCAGCTCGACCGGTTCGGTCAGCGGCGAGGGCCGCAGGTAGCGCACGTCCAGCCCGGCCGTCACGTAGGGCAGCGCGGCGCCGGGGAGGGGTGGCCAGTCGCGCTTCTCCGTCTCCAGGACCACGGCCGCCGCGCTGTGGCAGTCCAGGACGGTGCAGATGATCCCGCCGTTGAGGAAGCCCAGGCCGTTGTCGTGCTCGGGCCACGGGGTGAACTCGGCGGTGACCGCGCCGTCGTCGCCGGGGTAGCTGCGCAGTCGCAGGCCCTTGGGGTTGCCGTGTCCGCAGCCGAAGCACGGCAGGTCGGGGTAGAGGCGTTCCTGGATGCTCGTCACGGCGTCCACAGTAGATGGACGTGGAGCACGGGGCGGTGCTGCCCGTGGTGCCTACCGGAGCCGAACTTCTGCTATAACTTGGTGAAGTGACTTCGTGCGACAGCTGACCACCCCGCGCCGGAGCAGGACGCGTCTGTCCACTTCGGACAAGCACTCTGGAGGCGATCCGATGGTCGACGAGCTGAGGCGGCGGAAGCTGGAGAAGGTGTTCGGCTCCTTCGACGCGGACCGCGACGGCGTGATCGACGAACTCGACATCACCGCGCTGGCCCAGGTCTGGTGCGAGACCTACGACCTGCCGCCGTACTCGGAGCACTGGCGCAGCGTGCACCTCCACGCGCACAGGATGTTCCGGGCGATGCCCAGCCGGCCGAACGCCGAAGGGGTGGAGCAGGTCGCCGTCGAGGACTGGGTGACGTGGGGGGACGACCCCGGTTTCGCCGACTTCGTCGAGGCGTCCGCGATCCCGTTCAGCATCGCGGTCTTCACCGCGGCGGACAAGGACCGCGACGGCCGCATCACCGCGCCGGAGATGATGGCCGCGCAGATGCGGGGCGGCATGTCCGAGGAGGAGGCCAGGCAGGCGTTCACCCTGCTCGACACCGATCACGACGGCTACGTGACCACGGACGAGTACGTCCGGGCGGCCAGGGCCTTCTACCTCAGCGACGACCCCGCGGAGCCCGGGAACTCGATCGCGGGCGAGGTGTGAACCGGGTGCCCGCAGCCGCTCGCCCCCGCGTTCCGCTATGGAGAAATCAACCGTTCGGCGGAACGGAGAGGCAGCGGGAGCACGCATCCGATCACCGTGCGCATCGACTACCCGATTTCTGCGGTCCGACAGCCGCTGCCGATTTCGACGTCCCATTTCCCGCAATCGTGTCCGACCACCTCGCGGAGACCGAATTCCGCGGAATGAGCTGGTCACGGAGTCGCACTCCCGCTACCGGCGCTGACCGGCGTCACTATGGAAAGGCGCGGTCCCGCCGGGATTCCCGTTCACTCCGCTCCCGGAACGCCGTCGGGGTGCCGGTCCGCGACGAGGGTCAGCACGACACCGTGCTCCAGCAGCGCCTTGGCGGCGGCGATGGCCTCGGTGAACCCGCCCATCGAGCCGAGCGCCCAGGCCACGACCTCGTCGGCGTCGTCCCCGCGGAAACCGGTCTCCACCAGTTCGACCAGCGTCGTGTCCGCCGACCTGGCCGTGAACCGCATCTCGAACGTGGTGGGGGCCGGGCCGTTCTGCCACTCGGCGACGAACCGGCTGTCCTGCTCGAACTCCTTCACCCGGACCTCGGCGGAGACCCCGTACATCCCCCACGTCCACCGCAGCTCCGCGCCGGGGGCCACCGGGCCGGTGCTCTCGGTGAACCAGAACCTCGTCGTGACGGCCGGATCGGTGAAAGCGCGGAACACCTCGGCGACCGGTTTGCGGATCAGCATCGCCGTGGTGACGACCGGGGGATTGTCGAGACGGGAACTGCCCACTGGCTTCTCCTCTGGCGTCGTCCGCGATTCGCACGGAGAGGCTAGCGCACGCGAACACCGGCGAACCATCGCCGCGATCCGGTTCACCCTGATCGAGCAGGTGAGAAGCCGGTTCCGCACGCTCATCGGCACGCCCCGTGCGCCGCTCCAGCCCATCAGACGGTTGACTACGGTAAGATATGGTTTCCCGCCGGCGGCAGAGCAGGAGTGAAGTGTCCGCCGAGCGGGTCCCGCTGTTGGAGACGGTCCGCATGTCAGCTCACGAAGCCGATCGGAAGACCAAGTGACCCCTCAAGAACAGAAGACCGATTACGACGTCGTGGTCATCGGCGGTGGCGCCGCGGGGCTCGGCGGCGCGCTCATGCTGGCGCGCGCACGGCACTCGGTCCTGCTGGTGGACAGCGGGCAGCCGCGCAACGCGCCGGCCGCCCACATGCACGGCTTCCCCACCCGCGACGGCGCGTCGCCGGCGGAGTTCGTCGAGGCGGGCCGCGAGGAGTTGCGCGGGTACGGCGTGAAGATGGTCGACGCGGTGGCCCGGTCGGCCACGGCGACCGACGACGGCGTCCTGGTCGAGCTCGACGGCGGACGCGCGGTGCGCGGGCGCAGGTTGTTGGCGGCCACGGGGCTGCACGACGAGCTGCCCGAGCTGCCCGGCCTCGCCGAGCGCTGGGGCAAGGACGTGCTGCACTGCCCCTACTGCCACGGCTGGGAGGTCCGCGACCAGCGGATCGCGGTGCTGTCCACCGGCCCCTTCGCGGTGCACCAGGCGATGTTGTTCAGCCAGTGGACCTCGGACCTGCGGTTGCTGCTGCACACCGGTCCCGAGCCCACCGGGACCGAGGCCGAGGAGCTGGCCGCGCGCGGCGTCGAGATCACACCGGGCGAGGTGGAGCGCCTGGAGGTCGCCGACGACCGGCTCACCGGCGTCCGCCTCCGCTCCGGGGAGACCATCGCCGTGCAGGCAGTCGTGGCCGGCCCCCGGTTCGCCGCGCGGGCGGACGTGCTGCGCACCCTCGGGCTGGTGCCCACCCCGTGGCCGGGGGACGTCGGCGACTACATCGCCGCGGAGGCCGACGGGCGCACCGCGGTCCCGAACGTGTGGGTCGCCGGCAACCTCACCAACCCGGCCGCGCTGCTCCTCGGCGCGGCGGCGGCGGGCGCCCAGGCCGCCGTGGCGATCATCGACGACCTGCTCGCCGAGGACACCCGCCGCGCCGTCGAGGCCAGGCGGGCGGGAGCGGCGCCCTCGCGGTAGCGCCGGGGCGTCAGGGGGCGGCGGGGGTGACCCGGCCGGTTTCCAGCAGGGACTTCATGCCGGCCATCAGGCCGGGCCACCCCCCGCTGCCGTCGAGCTGCCCGCTGATGGCCTGGTACATCAGGCTGCCCGGCTCGAAGTCGTCATGGGTGATGGTGAGCCGGACCGCCCGCCCGTCGTCCTCCGGCACGATGTCGAAGGCGACCTTGGACGGCCGCTCCCGCGCGCGCCGGGCCAGCTCCTGGTCGGACCAGCCGAAGAGCGAGGCGTGCGACCGCTGGAAGCGGTGCCAGGTGTAGGCGAGCCTGCGGTGGGGCTCGGACTCCAGCACCACCTGGCCGATGTCCTCGGGCGCGCTGCCCGGGTCGTACTGCCACAGCACCGGCGAGCCCACGCGCCAGTCCGATGCGAGGGCCATGCCGAACCAGTAGAGGCGGGTCGACTCC
Organism: Saccharothrix isguenensis; assembly: GCF_052936305.1. Classification (NCBI taxonomy): domain Bacteria; kingdom Bacillati; phylum Actinomycetota; class Actinomycetes; order Pseudonocardiales; family Pseudonocardiaceae; genus Saccharothrix; species Saccharothrix isguenensis. The sequence continues at coordinate 3,637,093 of NZ_CP193626.1, read as the reverse complement.
GGCTCGGTCAGCCCCCGCCAGACCTCCTCCGGCGTGGCCTCGATGCGGATCGTGCAGACGAACTCGGGGCCGTCCATGAGCGTCACGCTCCCGTCCTCCGGTCCACCCAAGCATGTCACCGGGTCGATTGCTATTAGTTCTTATAGCAATGTAACGCCACCACGAGCGCCTGTCCACGTCGACGGACCGGAGCCCGCATCGACCGGGGTCAGGGCGCGTCGTCGCGTTCGAGGAAGGAGCGGGGGTTCCTGCCGTGGTCGATTCCACCTGCACGAGTGACATTCCGGCCAGACGCAGGGCGGGTCTCGGAGTGGCTGTTAATTTCGCGGATGATCACTCCCAGGACCGAACGGTGGACATGACCGCGATCGACGAGGGCTACGTCTTCGACAACCACAGCCTGCACGCCACCGAGCAGCACCGGTGCCTGGCCGACGCCTACGACCCGACCACGCTCGCCCACCTGGAGCGCACCGGCGTCGGACCGGGATGGCGATGCCTGGAGGTCGGCGCCGGCGGCGGCAGCGTCGCGCACTGGCTCGCCGACCGCGGCGCGTCGGTCCTGGCCACCGACGTCAAGCCCGAGCACGTCCCACCCGCCGCCGGCATGACCGTGCTGCGGCACGACGTCGTCCACGACCCGCTGCCCGAAGCCGAGTTCGACCTCGTGCACGCCCGGCTCGTGCTGCTGCACCTGCCCGAGCGCGAGGACGTGCTGCGCAAGCTCGTCCGCTCCCTCAAGCCCGGGGGCGTGCTGCAACTGGACGAGTTCGACCTCGACTACGGACCGGTGCTCCTGGCCGCCCAGCCCGAACACGCCACGGCCTACGAGAGGTTCCTGGCCGCCAAGGAGCGCATGTTCGACGCGGCCGGCGCGGACCGCCGCTGGGGCCGCCGCGTCGCCGCGTCGATGGCCGCCGCCGGCCTGGTGGACGTGGACCCGGTGCCCGTGGTGCGGCAGTGGAACGCGGACTCCCCCGGTCTGCGCCTGCTGGTCCACCACACCCACCACCTGCGCGACAAGCTGCTCGCCGCGGGCTTGACCGACACCGGCCTGGAGACGGCTCGCGCCGCGATGACGCACCCCGCGTTCCGCGCCACGTCGTGCGTCTTCTACACCGTCCAGGGCAGGCGCCCCGCCTGACCGGCACCTGGCACAGCGGACCCGGTCATCCGACGGATGCCGGTGTCGTTCACGTCGACCTACCTTGAGGCCTCCGAAGCCGGACGCACCAGAGGAATCGACATGACACGCAGGCCTGCCGCGTTCACCACACCGCTCGGTGACGAGGACGTCGCCGCTCTGGCGGGGCTCCTCGCCGACCTGGAGAACGGCTTCAACCAGAAGGCCGCGGCCGTCCTCGACCGGCCGTTCACCGCGGATGCCGTCGTCGTGGTCCCCGACGGCTCCGTGATCCGCGGCTGGGACGACCTGTTCGCCTACCACACGGCCCGGCTCGCCAACGCCGTCGCGGCGTGGACGACGCGCGTGGTGATGCTGAGCGCCTCGTCACCCGGCCCGGGCACGGCCCTGGTGCACTTCCGGCAGGAGACCACCACGCCGGGTGGCGACTTCGCCAACCACGGGACGGTGTTCGCGGTGCGGCGTGAAGGCTCCTGGTGGATCAGCGCACTGCACAACACCAACGTGGACGACGGTCTGTCACGCGACTCCTGACGGACTGACGACCGAGTCTTCCCGGCCATCTCCAGCCGCTGGCCAGAGCCCGAGGCCGACTACCGCCGCTGGTACCGCGACCACGGCGGCAACGACTTCGAGCTCGGCGCGACACGACTCGTCCAGGTCGCTCCCGACCTCCGGGTCGCCACCTTGAGCAGCCAACAGGGCATCGGCACCAGCCGCAGCACCGGCCCGCCCATCCGCTACGACGCCGTCCGACTCTCCCTCCACCACCTCGCCAGGCACGCCCGCGCACTCCGGGCGAGCACCCACATGCCCGCATCGGCTGCGGCTTGGCCGGCGGTCGGTGGGACCGCGTCGAACCACTCATCACCGGCGAACTCGTCGGCCACGACGTCCCTGTCACCGTCTACGACATGCCAGAACGCCGACTCAGCCCACCGCTCGGAGATGAAGTCCGCCGCGGTCGGACAGGGCGGAAGGCACCGGCCTGACGAGGAGTTCCGGTGCGGTCACGGCCGCGCCGGGTCCGTCTTCGGATGGACGCGGGCACTGTCGTGGGTGGGTGTCCGTCCGGCTCTGGAAGGCGCGGCGGTGGTCCGCCGGGAACTCGTTGGCACGAAAGGGTGTCGAGATCGGGGCGCACCACGGGCAGCGGCAGAACCGCTCGTCGTGGTCCCACGCTCGCAGTGGATGTATCGGCGCGGGGCGAGGTCCTATGGTGGGAGGACGCCTTGGCGCGATGGGGGGATTCCGTGCTCACGGGGTTGTGGCGGGTCGCCGATTTCCGGCGGCTCTGGTTAGGGCAGACCTTGTCCATGTTCGGCACGCACGCGGTCGCCGTCGCGGTGCCGTTGATGGCCGCGGTCTCGCTCGGGGCGTCGGTCTTCGAGATGGGGCTGATCACCGCGGCGGAGTTCGCGCCGTACCTGTTGGTCAGCCTGTTCGTCGGCGTGTGGCTGGATCGGCGGCCCAAGAAACCGCTGATCGTGCTCGCCGACGTGATCCGGGCCGCGGCGCTGCTGGTGATACCGGTGTCGTGGTGGATGGGCACCATGTCGGTGCCGTTGTTGGTGGGCCTGGTCTTCGTCGTCGGGATGTGCGGTGTCGTCGCGGACATCGGGTGCGCCGCGATCCTGCCGGGGCTGGTAGCCCGCGCCCGCCTGGTGGAGGGGAACGCGAAGCTGGAGGTCAGCGCCTCGATGTCCAACATCGGGGGACGGACGGCGGGCGGGTTCCTCGTGCAGTTCATCACCGCGCCGATCACCGTGCTGCTCACCGTGGTCACGTACCTGTGGGCGGCGGTGGCCACCGCGATGATCCGCAAGCGCGAGGACGTGCCCGAGGCCGTCGACCCGGACGAGTCGGTGTGGCGCAGCATCGGGATCGGGTTGCGGTTCATCTTCGGCAACGCCACGATCCGCGTGCTGGTCGTCTGGACGTTCCTGGTGAACTTCTTCGCGCTCGCCGTCGACCCGGTGTTCCTGATCTTCGTCACGCGCGAGCTCGACCTCCAGCCCGCCCTGATCGGCGTGATCCTGTCGGCGTCCGGTGTCGGCGCGCTGCTGGGGGCGTTGGTCGCGGACCGGGTGAGCCGGCTGCTGCCGTTCGGGTGGCTCGTCGTGGTGTCGTCGGCGGGGATCGCACTGGCCGCCGGCATCACACCCTTGGCCACCCTGGTGCCCAAGCCCGCGGCCGTGGCGCTGCTCGTGCTCGCGCAGATGACGCACGCGGTCACGGTCATCGTGGCCAGTGTCAGCGTGCGCAGCTTCCGCTCCGCGGTGACGCCGGACCACCTCCAGGGCCGGATGAACGCATCGGCGCGGATGCTCGTGATGGCCGGGTCGCCGTTCGGTGCGGTGTTCGGCGGCGCGCTGGGCATGTGGCTCGGCACGCTCGGGGCGCTGCTCGCCGGCACGGCAGGGCTGGTCCTGGCGACGCTGCTGCTGGCGTTCTCCCCGGTGCGGCGGGTGGCCGGCATCCCCGAGCAGGTGCCGGCCACCTGACGGTCAGCTCATGGCGCGGCGCAGGCTCGCCGGACGCATGTCGGTCCAGACCGACGCGATGTGCTCCAGGCACGCGTCACGCGGGCCGCTGAAGCCCGTCGCCGTCCAGCCGAGCGGCACGTCCCGGCCTTCGGGCCAGATCGAGTACTGCTCCTCGTCGTTCACCACGACCTGGTAAGGACGCGGATCATCGGCTTCGAACAAGGTCATCCTCCCTCAGACTCGTTGCGCGGCACGAACCCGTTCGGCGAACAGCCGCACCGTGGGCAGGTCGAACAGCCAGTCCGGCGGCACGCTCACCCCCAACGCCGCCCCGACCCGGAACGCCACCTGGGTGACCAGCAGCGAGTGGCCGCCGAGCCGGAAGAAGTTGTCGTGCGCGCCGATCTCGGGCGCTTCCAGCACGTCGCGCCAGATCCCCGCGACCAGCCGCTCCACGTCGTCGGCGGGCGGCTCGTGGCCTTCGACGGGGACGTCGGGTTCGGGTAGGCGGGCCCGGTCGACCTTGCCGGTGGACGTGGTCGGGAAGTCGGGCAGCACGGTGATCACCGGGGGCACGAGGTGCGCGGGCAGGACGGCCGCGAGGCGCGCCCGCAACGCCGCCGGGTCCGGATCACCCGCCCCGGCGGGCACGACGTAGGCGGCGATCACGGCCTCCGCGCCTTCACCCCGCCGCACGACGACCGCGCCGCCCACGTCCGGGCACCCGCGCAACGCGGCTTCCACCTCGCCCGGCTCGATCCGGTGGCCACGCAGGTTGATCTGGAAGTCCGCGCGCCCCAGCAGTTCCAGCACTCCCCCCGGACGCCACCGCGCCAGGTCGCCCGTCCGGTACATGCGCGCGCCGGGCCGGTCGTCGAACGGGTCCGGCACGAACGCCGCCGCGGTGAGGTCGGGACGGCCCAGGTAGCCGCGGGCGGGCGCCGTGCCACCGATGTGGATCTCGCCGACCACGTTCACCGGCACCGGGTTGAGCGCGCCGTCCACCACGTAGACCGATGCCCGCGACACCGGCCCGCCGAGGTGGGGCCGGTCGGGCCACTCGGACGCGGGCGGCCTCAGCCGGGGCGCGGTGACGACGTTGACCTCGGTCGCGCCGTAGTGGTCGTCGAGCACCACGTCGGGCAGGGCGTCGCACATGCGCCGCACCGGCTCGGTGATGGTGAGCTTGTCGCCCGTGGTGATGATCTCCCGCAACGTCGCCACGCGCTCGGGGTGGGCGAGGGCGTGGCGGGCGAGTTCGTGCAGCGTCAGCACGGGCAGCAGCACGCGCGACACCCGTTCGGCGGCGATGAGCCTGGCCAGGGCGTCCACGTCGACGCGTTCGCTCTCGGTCGCCACCACCACGCACCCGCCGGAGGACCACGTGAGGAGCAGTTCCAGCATCGCCACGTCCGTGGTCAGCGGGTAGTACTGCAGCGCACGCGCCCGCTCGGCGTACCGGTCCGCGCACCACGCCAGCAGGTCCAGTTGCGGCCCGTGGTGCATGGCGATCGCCTTGGGCCGTCCGGTGGAGCCGGAGGTGTGCATGACGTACAGCAGCGTGTCCCGGTGCGTCACCACCGGCGTGGTGAGCGGTTCGCCCGGCGTCGAGTCCAGCACGGGCACGGGCCAGTCCCGCTCCTGGTCGGTGATCAGCAGCGCCGTGCCGGCGTCGGACAGCATGGCCGCGGTCCGCTCGGGTGGGTCGTCCGGGTCGACGGGCAGGCACGCGGCCCCGGCGCGCAGCACGCCGAGCGCCGCCACGGCCAGGTCCGCACCTCGCCGCAGGCAGATCCCGACCACCGCTTCGGGGCCGAGGCCCCGCTCGGCGAGGGCACGCGCCACGATGCCCGTTCCGCGTTCCAGTTCCCGGTAGGTCAGCGCCCGCCCGTCGGCGACCAGCGCCTGCTCGTCCGGGATTCGCCGCGCCCACGCCACAACACCGTCCACAACGGACTCACCGGTTCCCACGCCGCTCCCCCTCGTCGGTCGCCCGGAACGCCACCGGCAGCTCGGCCGGTCCGCGGAGCATCTGCCCGCGCGCCCATCGCACCGGCCGCTCCAGCCGCAACGGCCCCAGCCGCTCGAACAACACGTCCAACGCGATCCCCGCTTCCACCCGGGTGAGCCGGTCACCGAGGCAGCGGTGCGGGCCGTGACCGAACGCCAGCCCGCCGCGCGAACCGCGATCCGGGTCGAACGTGTCGGGCCGGTCGAACGCAGCGGGGTCGCGGTTCGCCGACGCGAGCGACACCACCACCGACGCGCCGGCGGGCACGGTGGTGTCGCCGATCCGCACGTCCTCACGGGCGTGCCGGAGCACCGACGACTGCACGGGCGAGTGGTAGCGCAGCACCTCGTCCAGGAACGCCGGCCACGCCGCGCGCGGGCGGTCGGCCCGGCCGGTGTCGCCGAACAATTCGGCCAGGGCGCAGCCGAAGAGCCGGCTCGTGGTCACGGTGCCCGCGACGAGCACCGTGAACACCATGCTCAGCAGTTCCTGCTCGTCGCGCAGCCCACCGTCCGCCAACGCCCGCCGCAGCTCACCCGTGAGCCCGCCGTCGGCGTGCGCCACGATCCGCCCCACGTGGTCGAGCGCCGCGGCCACGGCGTCGGGTTCGCGCGGTTCGGTGAGACTTCCGCGCACCATCACGTCGGACAACGCCACCGGGTCACCGAAGTCCAGGTCGCCCGCGCCGAGCAGTTCGTGCACGACGGCGATCGGCACCGGCACGGCGTAGTCGCGCACCAGATCGGCGTGGCCGTCGTGGGCGATCCGGTCGAGCGCGGTGTGGCAGGCCCTGGTGATCGCGGGTGCGAGCCGGTCGACGGCGACGCCCGCGAAGGCGGGTGCGAGCACGCGGCGCAACCGGGTGTGATCGGGTGCGTCGAGGTCGAGCAGGTCGCGGGACGCGTGCCGCTCGTGCTCGGCGAGGTGCGCGGAGTGCCGATCGTCGTGGCTCAGGCGCGGGTCGGCGAGGTGCGTGCGGGCGTCGGCGTAGGTGGCGACGAGCCAGGTGCCCCGGGCCAGCGGGCTCACCGGCAGGTGCTCGCGCAGCCACGCCAGGTTCGGGTACGGGTCCACGCTCACCGTCGCGCCCCGCTCCACCGCGCCAGGTCGCGGCGCTCGGCCGCGGACAGCAGGTCCACCGCCCCGATGGAGACGTCGGGATCGGAGGCGACCGCGCGCAGCAACCGCACCAGGCGCGCGCCGAGGGCTTCGGCGGTCTCCCGGTCGAACAGGTCGGCGGCGTACTCGACCCGGCCGTCGACGCCGTCGTCCGCGACGAAGTGGAACGTCAGGTCGAACATCGCCGCCTCCGGCCGCCACGGCACCCGCGTCACGCGAAGGCCGGGCAGCTCGGGCACCGGGTCGGGGCCGTGTTCCAGCACGAGCATCGTCTGGAACAACGGGTTGCGGGCGGCGTGCCGCACCGGGGCGAGGGCTTCGACGAGCCGTTCGAACGACGTGTGGCTGTGCTCGTAGGCGGCGATGTCCGCCACTCGGACCCGGTCCAGCAGCGCGGCGAACGTCGGGTCGCCGGACGTGTCGGCGCGCAGCACGAGCGTGTTGGCGAAGAACCCGACGACGTCGTCCTGCGCGGGGTCGGTGCGGCCGGCGACGGGTGTGCCGAGCGGGATGTCGGTGCCTGCGCCGAGACGGGTGAACAGTGCCGCGACGGCGGCGTGCAGGACCATGAACAACGTCGCGCCGCGACGGGCCGCCGACTCGGTCAGGGCGTGGTGCGTCTCGGCGTCCACCGTGAAGCCGACCGCACCGCCGCGATGGGTGGGCACGGCGGGGCGTGGCCGGTCGGTGGGCAGCGGCAGTTCGTCGGGCAGGTCCGCGAGCGCGGCCCGCCAGAAGTCCGTGTCCGGCGGCGGTTCCCGGTGGTGGACCGGCGGCAGGCCGGTCCACTTCGGAGCCTGGCCCGCGATGCGGGCGGCGTAGGCGGTGGACAGGTCCCGCACCAGGGGTGCGGTGGACGGGCCGTCCGTGGCGATGTGGTGGATCAGCAGCGCCAGCACGTGCTCGGTCCCGTCGCGGAGCAGCGCGGCGCGCAGGGGCCGGTCGGTGGTCAGGTCGAACGGCGTCGAGGCGAAGGCGGCCAGGTCGTCGGCGTCCTCCAACGGCACGTCCGGGTCGAGCAGGCGGGGCACGGGGAGGCCGCCGACGGCGGGGAACGCGGTGCGCAGCGCGGGCTGGCGGGCCGACACGTCGACGAGCGCGGCACGCAGGGCGGGCACGTCGAGCGGTCCGGTCAGCCGCCAGGCGTGCACCTCGTGGTACGGGAGGTCGGTGGCGGACCTGCGGTTGGCCAGCCACAGGCGGTGCTGGCCGGGCGTGAACGTCGGCTCGGGCCCCGTGGACCGCGCTGGACGGGCTCCGGCCACGTGACCGGCGAGCGCGGCGGGCGTGCGGTGGCGGAAGACCGCGCCCACGCTCACGTTCACGCCGTACTCCGCGCTCAGCGCCATCGCCAGCCGCACGGCGGACAGCGAGTGGCCGCCGAGGTGGACGAAGTCGTCGTCCTCCCCCACGTCCGGCAGACCGAGGGCGTCGGCGAACAGGCGGCGGACCGTGCGGTCGGACGTGCCCGCAACGGTGTCGGTGGTCTCGGCGGGGGCCGGGGCGGTGGTGGCGGCTGCGGTCAGCCCGGCGCGGTCGACCTTGCCGTTGACGGTGACCGGCAGGCGGTCGAGCCGGATCACCCGGGACGGCACGAGGTACTCGGGCAGGCGTTCGACCAGGTGCCGCCGCACCCGCTCCCCGTCGACCCCGGTCACGAAGCCGACGAGCCGCTTGCCGTCGCCGTCGGGCACCACGACCACGGCCGCCGCCGACACCCCGGGGCACGCGCTCAGCGCCGCCACCACCTCGGCCGGCTCGACCCGGTTGCCGCGGATCTTCACCTGGTCGTCGGACCGGCCCAGGAACTCCAGTTCGCCGGTCGGCGTGCGGCGAGCCAGGTCACCCGTGCGGTACATGCGGGTTCCGGGCGGGCCGAACGGGTCCGCCACGAACCGCTCGGCGGTCGCTCCGGGCCGCCCCAGGTAGCCGCGAGTCACCTGCGCGCCGCCCAGGTGCACCTCGCCGACCGCCCCGTCCGCTACCGGGTCCAGCCGCTCGTCCAGCAGGTGCAGCGCCATGCCGGGCAGCGGCCGGCCGATCGTCGTGGAGCCGGGTTCGGCCGCCGTCGCCCACACCGTCGTCTCGGTCGGGCCGTACAGGTTCACGGCTCCGCGCAGTTCGGCGGCCAGCGCGGGCGGCAGCGGTTCTGCGCCGACCAGGAGGCGCGGCGGGGCGAACGCGCCGGGCGCGCAGTCGAGCAGCAGCCGCCACACCGAGGGCGTGGCCTGGGCGACCGTGACGCCCGTGCGCGCCACCAGGTCGGCCAGCGCCCCCGGGTCGCGCGCCGCGCCGTTCGGGGCGAGCACGATCGTCGCCCCGGAGACCAGGGACAGGTGGATCTCCACGACGGAGGCGTCGAACGCGACGGACGTGGCGGCCAGCACCCGGTCGTCGGCGGTGACCGGCACGACCTCGGCGAACCGGGCGAGGAAGGCTGCCAGCGCCCGGTGCGGCACGACGATGCCCTTCGGCTCACCGGTGGACCCCGACGTCGTGATCACGTACGCCGCCTGCTCGGGGTGCGTGACGCGGCCGACCGGGTTCGCGTCCGGTCCGTCCGACTGGTCGACGCTCGTGATCACGAGGCGCGGAGCCGCGGCGGCGAGCAGCGACTCGACCCGAGCGGGCGGGTGGCCGTCGTCGACCGGCAGGTAGGCCGCACCGGCTTTCAGCACGCCCAGCAGCGCCACGACCACGTCGACCGTGCGCGGCAGCACGAGCGCGACCAGGTCCTCCGGCCCGATCCCGGCGGCGACGAGCGCGTGCGCGAGCCGGTTGGCCCGCGCGTTCAGCTCGCCGTAGCGGCATTCGCCGAGCGCGTCCACGACGGCCACGGCGTCCGGTGTCGCGGCGGCCCGCGCCTCGAACCGCTCGACGAACAGCCCGGTCACGTGCGCGCTCCGGAGCGGCGGCGGACGACCGGCTCGTCCGGCACGTCACCGCCGACCACGCCCCCGTCCACGGCGGCGGCCAGGGCGGCCACGGTGCGGTGGGTGAAGAGGTCGCGCACGGACAGCGCCGTGGCCAGGGCCGCGCGCACGTCGGCCACGATCAACGTCGCCAGCAGCGAGTGCCCGCCGAGGGCGAAGAAGTCGTCGTGCACGCCGACGCGCGGCACGCGCAGGGCGCGTGCCCAGATGTCGGCCAGGGCCTGCTCCGTGGGCGTGCGCGGTGGCGCGGAGTCGCGGTCGGGGTGCGGGGCGGGCGCATCGGGCAGTGACCGCCGGTCCACCTTTCCGTTGGACAGCAACGGCAAGGCGGCCACGGACACGTAGTCGACGGGCACCATGTGGTCGGGCAGCCGGGCTGCGAGGTGGTCGCGCAGCCGTTGGGTGGACAGCAGCCCGTGTTCCGGGCGCACGTAGGCGACCAGGCGGGCGTCGCGCGGGCCGTCACCCAGCACGACGACCACGGCCTCCCGCACGTCCGGGTGGCCCAGCAGCGCCGTCTCCACCTCGCCCAGCTCGATCCGGTAGCCGCGCAGCTTGACCTGGGTGTCGGCGCGGCGCAGGAACTCGATCGCCCCGTCGGCGCGGCGTCGGGCGATGTCGCCGGTCCGGTAGAGCCGGGCGCCGGGGCGGAACGGGTCCGGCACGAACCGCTCCGCGGTGAGGTCGGGCCGGTGCAGGTAGCCGCGGGCGAGCGTGGCGCCGCCGATGTGCAGCTCACCGGCCACGCCGACCGGCACGGGCGTGCCGTGGCGGTCGAGGACGTGCACCCGCGTGCGGTGGATGGGGTAGCCGATGGGCGGCAACGCGGGCTCCAGCGCCAGGTCGCCGGTCAACCGGTACTCGGTGGCGCGGCTGACCTCGCTCGGCCCGTAGTGGTTGAGCACCCGGCAGTCCGCGGGCAAGGTCGCGAGCCACCCCCGCAGCTCTGTCGTCAGCTGGATCTGTTCACCACCCACGACCAGCGTCCGCAGTCGCAGCTCCGGCCGACGCCCGGTGCGGCCCAGCCAGTCCACGACGTTGAGCAGGCCGGTCGGCGAGATCTCCCAGCGCTCCACGCGGTGTCGTTCCAGCAGGTCCACGACGGCTTCGGCGTCCCGCCGGTCCCGGTCCGCGCCGAGCGCGACGACCCGTCCTCCGCACTGCCACGCGGCGAACAGCTCGACGAACGACATGTCCCAGCCCAGGGAGCTGTACTGGAGCACCGCGCCGCCCGGCCGCACCGGGTTGACGTCGGCGTCCCACGCCATGAGGCTCGCCAGCGCGCGGTGGCTCATCGCGACGCCCTTGGGCCGGCCGGTGGACCCGGACGTGTACAGCACGTACGCCAGGTCGTCGGCGCGCGCCACGGGCTCCGGGTCGTGCTCCGGGCCCGGTTCGGCGAGGAGTTCGGTCACCTCGTGCACCGGGTGCCGCCGCGACAGCTCCGCGACGACGTCGGCGGGCGCGCCGTGCGCGAGGACGAGCACGGGTCGGGCGTCGGCCACCGCGTCGGCCAGTCGGGTCGTCGGGTGGCCCGGGTCCAGCGGCACGTACGCGCCGCCCGCCTTGAGCACGGCGAGCAGCGCCACGTAGGTGGGGACGCCCCGCTCGCAGCACAGCCCGACCAGGGTGTCGCGGCCGACGCCACGGGCCCGCAGGTGGTGCGCGAGGCGGTTGGCGCGGCTCGCCAGTTCGCGGTAGGTGAGCGCGTCGCGGCCGTGGACGAGGGCGATGGCGTCGGGTGTGCGGCCGGCTTGGCGTTCGAACAGCTCGTGCACGCCGGTGACGTCCGGATCCGGGCGTTCGGCGCCCACCTGGGCTAGTGCGAGCGTTCGGCGCTCTTCGGCGGTGAGCAGCGGAAGCCGGTCCACGGGTGTGTCGGGCGCGGTCACGGCCGCGTCCAGCACGGTCCGCAGGTGCCCCAGGAAGCGGCGTGCGGTGTCGGCGGTGAACAGGTCCCGGTCGTGCTCCAGCTCCAGCCGCACCTCGTGCCCGGTGTCCACGGCCGACAGCCCGAGGTCGAACTTGGCGGTGCCCGTGTCCCACCGCACGTCACGCACGGGCATCCCCGCCAGGTCCGCCGGCTCGTCGGTGCGCAGTTCGAACATCACCTGGACCAACGGCGGGTGGCTCAGGGACCGGTGCGGTCGCAGGCGTTCCACGAGGGTCGCGAACGGCACGCCCCGGTGCGCGACGGCGTCCAGGACCGTTCCCCGGACCTGCCGCAGCAGGGCGCGGAAGCCCGGCGCGCCGGCCAGGTCCGCCCGGATCACGACCGTGTCGGAGAGGAACCCGACCAGCGGCTCCAGCTCGGGCCGGTCCCGACCGCCGAGCACGGTGCCGATCAGCAGGTCCTCGCCGGCCGCGTGCCGGGCGAGCACCACCGCCCACGCGGCCAGCAGCACCATGAACGGGGTCGCGCCCTCCGACGCGCCCAGGTCCCGCAACGCCGCTCTGGTCGTCGGCGGCAGCACGTCGTCCACCACGGCCCCGACCCCGCGCCGCACGGCCGGTCGCGGGTGGTCGGTGGGCAGGTCCAGCACGGCGGGCGCGTCACGCAGCCGGTCCAGCCAGTGCGCCAGCCCGTCCTCGGCCCGCACCCGCTGCCACGCGGCCACCTCGGCGAGCCGCACCGGCGGCGGGGCGAGGTCCGGGGCCCCACCTCGTGATCGCGCCCGGTAGCAGGCGTCCAGGTCGCGCCACAGCACCGCGCGCGACCACTCGTCGAACACGATGTGGTGCACGGACACCGCGAGCACGGCCGTGCCCCCGGCCCGGAACAGGCAGACCCTGGCCACCGGCCCGGCGGCCAGGTCGAAGGGCTGGGTCTGGTGCTCGCGGACCGCTTCGGCGGCGTCGACCACGTCCCGCACCGCCAAGGCGGGCGCGTCGGGTGACACGTGCTGGACGGGCCGCCCGCCACGCTGCGGGAACGACGTGCGCAGGCCCTCGTGCCGCGCCACCACGTCGGCGAACGCGGCCCTCAGGGCGTCGACGTCCACCGGCCCGCTCAGCTCGACGGCGAACCCGGCGTTGTACCCGTGGTGGCCGGGGTCGAGCTGGTCGAGGAACCACATCTGCTCCTGCGCCGGGGACAGCGGGGCGTGCTGATCCGGCGTGGCCAGGGTGATCGGGGTGAGCGGGGTGAGCGGCGCGCGGTCCACCGCGGCGGCCAGGTCGGCGAGCACCGGGTGGTCGAAGACGAGGCGCAGCGGCACGTCCCCACCCAGCTCCCGGCGCAGCCCCGTGACGAGGGCCGCGGCCGACAGGGAATGACCGCCGGCGGCGAAGAAGTCCGTCGTGCGGTCGACGTGCCGGTCACCGAGGACGCGTGCCCAGTGGTCGACGAGCAGCCGCTCGGTGGCCGTGCGCGGCAGGTCGACGGCTGCCGGCGGGGCGGCTTCCGGCGGGGCGGGCAGGGCGGCGTGGTCCACCTTGCCGTTGGGGCCGACGGGCAGCGCGGGCAGCCGCACCACGGTCGTCGGGCACATCACCGGCGGCAGGGAACGTGCGCACCAGGCGTGCAGGTCGCGGTCCGGGACGGGCTCGGACAAGACGCAGTAGGCGACGAGGGCGGTGTGACCGGCCGCGTCCACGTGGGGGCGCACGGCCGCCGCCCGCACGTCCGGGTGGTTCGCCAGCACGGCTTCCACCTCGCCCGGCTCGACCCGCTGACCGCGCAGCTTGAGCTGCCGGTCCACCCGGCCCACGTACTCCAACTCGCCCGCCCGCAACCGCACCCTGTCACCCGTGCGGTAGAGGCGGGCTCCGGCTTCACGCCCGGAGGGGTCGGGCACGAACCGCTCGGCCGTCAGGTCGGGGCGGCCGACGTAGCCGCGGGCCAGGCCCGGTCCCCCCAGGTACAGCTCGCCGACCACGCCGGGCGGCACTGGCATCAGCTCCGCGTCCAGGACGTGCGCGCGCATGTTGTCCAACGGGCGGCCGATGGGCACGGTGACACCGTCATGGCGCCGGGGGTCGTAGCGCGTGGTGACGGCTTCGATCGCGGCTTCGGCCGGGCCGTAGTGGTTGACCAGCACCGCGTCGCCGAGTGCCGCGAAGCGGGCGGCCGTGCGGACGGGCAGCGCCTCTCCGCCGGAGACCAGCAGGCGCAGGCTCGTGCACCTCGACCAGTCGGGTTGCCCCAGCAGCAGGTCCAGCATGCCGGGCACCACGTCGAACGCCGTCACGCCGTGCGCGCGCACCAGCGCGACCAGTTCCGCCGGGTCCTGGTGCCGATCCGGCGCGTCCGGCAGCACCGCGCACGCGCCGGCGACCAGCGGCCACAGCAGCTGCCACACCGACGGGTCGAAGCTCACGGCGGTGCTCTGCAGCACCCGGTCGTCGGGGGTCAGCCGGTACGCCCGCTGGAACCACGCCAGGGTGTTGCCGATCGCCGCGTGGGTGATCAGCACGCCTTTCGGGGTGCCGGTGGAGCCGGAGGTGAACGTGACGTAGGCGGCGTTGTCGGGCCGCACGGCCACGTCGGGGCGGCTCGCGGACGCCGCCGGCTCCTGGTCGGCCAGCACGAGCACGCACCGCGCCTGCGCCACCACGGCCGCGAGGCGCGAGGCGGGCAGCGCCGGGTCGAGCAGCAGGAACGCCGCGCCGCACTTGAGCACGCCCAGCAGGCGGGCGGGCAGCTCCACGTCGTGGATCGCCGTGACGCCGACGACGTCCTCCGGCCGGACACCGCTGCCGCGCAGCATCGCGGCGTAGCGGTCGGCGGTGTCGTCGAGTTCCCGGTACGTGCGGCGCTCCGGACCGCGGATCACGGCCACGGCGTCGGGAGTGCGGTCGGCCTGCCGTTCCACGGTGCGGTGCACGGGTTCGACGGGGTGGCGCACGGCGGTGTCGTTGAGCTGCGCCCACCGTTCGCGGCCGGGGGCGTCGAGCACGTCCACGGAGGCCACCGGCCGGTCCGGGTCGGTCACCAATGCGCCGAGCAGCGCGAGGAACGACCCGGCCATCCGCTCGGCGAGGTCGGCGTCCACCAGGTCCGTGCGGTGCTCCAGGCGCGCGCTCAGGCGGCCGTCCCGGTCGAGCAGCGACAGCAGCAGGTCGAACGCGACGGACTCGACCGGCAGGTCCAGGAACTCGGCCGTCACGCCGGGCAGCGCGAGCGAGACCTGGTCGGCCATCACGCACATCACGCGCACCGGGTCTCGTCCCGGCGCGACCTCCGCGATCACCTGGTCGAACGGCACGTCCGTGAAGGACAACGCGCCCAGCACGGCCGTCCGGACCCGCCGCAGCACGGTCCGCAGCGATGGCGCGTCGGCCAGCGACACGCGAACCGCCGCCGTGTTGACGAACAGCCCGTAGGTGCGCGCCCGGTCCGGGTCGTCCCGGTTCGCCACCGGCACGCCCACCACCAGGTCCGTCACCCCGGTGCAGCGGTGCACCAGGACCGCGAAAGCGCACAGCCCGGCCATGAACAGGGACGTGCCCGAGTCCAGCGCGAACTCGCGCAACCGCGCGGCGAGGTGGTCGGGCACGTCGAACGCCACCACCGCGCCCGCGTCGGACGGCTCGCCACCGGGGGCGCCCGGCCACCTCGGCGGCGCGGGTGGGTCGGCGAGCAGTCGGGCCCAGTGGGCGAGCCCCGGGGCGAAGCCGCCGTTCGCCGCGCGGTGGGCTTCGAGGCGGGCGTAGTCCCCGTAGTGGCCGCCGGCGGGCAGGTTCGGGGGCTCGTAGTCGAGGCGGGCCCGGTAGCACTCGGCCAACTCGGTGAACAGCATCGCCTCGGACCAGCCGTCGGTGACGGCGTGGTGCAGCGTCAGCGCCAGCACGTGCTCGGTCGGCGCGGCGCGGTGGATCGCTGCGCGCACCAGGGGCGCGCCGACCATCGTGAACGGCCGGGCCGCGTCCCGCCCCAACGCCTCGCGGGTCGGCGCGACGTCGTGCACGGGCACGTCGAGGACGAAGTCCGCGCGGACGTGCTGCCGCAACTCGCCGTCGTCGTCGACCACGAGTTCGGTGCGCAGGGCGGGATGACGGTCCACGACGTCCCGGAGCGCCGCCCGCAGCACCTCCACCCGCAGGTCGCCGACCAGGCGCACCGCGAACGCGACGTTGTAGGCCGATCCCGGCCCGTGCAACTGGTCGAGGAACCACAGCCGCCGCTGCGCCGCTGACGCCGGCGCTCCCCCCGAAGTGCCCATCCCCGTCCTCCCCGGACCAGGTTCGCGGCACAGCGCACCACTTCGCGAACCGGGCCGGCCCCCAGAACTCGGCTCATCACCGGACACCTGCTCCAAAACACGCTAACCCACCGCCCAGGAGCCGTCAACAGCCCGTCCCACAAGCACTTCGCACC
The DNA here is from genome assembly GCF_052936305.1 of Saccharothrix isguenensis. NCBI lineage: Bacteria > Bacillati > Actinomycetota > Actinomycetes > Pseudonocardiales > Pseudonocardiaceae > Saccharothrix > Saccharothrix isguenensis. Next base: position 3,621,081 of record NZ_CP193626.1, on the reverse strand, counting down.
ATCCTTTGTGGACAGACGTAGCACTTCCGGCGGGACGGCGGGCTGCGGAACCCCGTAGCCGGACGCGTCAGTCGGCGTCGAACGCGTGCGGCACGACGGCCGCGCGCCTGCGGTCCAGCAGCGTCAACAACGGCGCGGTCATCAACGTGGTCAGGATCGCCATCACGACCATCAGCGAGTAGAGGCGCTGGTCGATCAGCCCGAGTTGCAGACCCGTGGTGAGGATGACGATCTCGGTGAGCCCCCTGGTGTTCATCAGCACCGCCAGACCCGCCGCGTCGTGGCGGCTCAACCCGGTCACCCGACCGGCCGCGAACACCGCACCCGTCTTGCCGACCACGGCGACGGCGAGCACCGCCATCAGCTCGCCGAAGCCCACGACGTCCACGGCGGACAGGTCGACCCGCGTGCCGGCCAGCACGAAGTAGATCGGCAGCAGCAGCGCCGTGCCCACCTGGTTCACACCCGCCGTGAGGTCCCGGCCGGACCCCGCGGCCCCGCCGGGCATGACCATGCCGAACAGGAACGCGCCGAAGATCATGTGCAGGCCCGCCCACTCGGTGAGCGCGGCCGACGCGAACAGCCCGCTGAACACCACCGCCGCCCGCAGCCTCGGGTGCGCGTCGACGCCGAGGACCTTGCGCAGCACCGGCCGCACCACCAGGAACAGCACCAGCACGAACGGCACCACCACGGCCAGCCGCCACGGCGCCGGTCCCCCGCCGCCGAACAGGACGGCCAGGACCGCCAGCACCACCCAGGTCACCGCGTCACCCAGACCCGCCGCGGCCAGCGCCAACCGCGCGACGGGCGTCCCGTCACGGCCGGTGTCGCGCAGGATGCGCGCCAGCACCGGGAAGGCGGTCGCCGACATCGCGGTGCCGAGGAACAGCACGAACCCGATGCCCGCGACCTCGGGGTGCAGCGGCATCACCAGCACCGCGAGCCCGGCCCCGAGCACGAACGGGACCAGCATCGACGCCGCCGACGTCACCCCCACCGCACGCCCCCGCCCCCGCAGCCCCTCTCCGGCGAACTCCGCGCCCATGCCGAAGATGAACAAGGCGAGGCCCACGTTCGCCAACGCGTCCAGCATCGGCCGCACGGTCATCGGGAACAGCGCGCCGGCGAGCGCTCCGTTCAGCACGGTCGGCCCGAGCAGCAGGCCGACCACGATCTCGGCCATCACCGGCGGCTGGCCGACGCGCCGGGCGACCGAGCCGAGGACCTGGCCGAGGGAGACGATCACGGCGATGCCGACGAGGAGCTGAACGAGTTGCGCGCTGGCCATGTGCCGTTGGTCCAATCGGATCAGGTGCGGCGGGCACGTGCTCTTCCTTGCGGCGCAATGCGAACCACCGCGGCGATCGCGTGCGTGGAACGCGCCGACCCGTACTATTCGGTCATCATGGAGGCGATCACCGAGTCCGAGATCCGCGCGTCATTCGTCAACTGCAGCCAGGGCGAGGCCAAGAGGGTCAACGTCCCCCGCGACCTCGAGGCGCAACCCTGGCCCCTACTGGACTTCCTGGGCTGGCGCGACCCCGGCGCCGTCGACCGGAGCTACCTGGTGGTGCCGCTGTCCGACCGGCTGGTCGGGCTCACCATGCGGTGGACCAGCAGGCGGCAGGCGTTCCTGCGGCGCAGCATGTGCTCGTTGTGCTACACCAACCACGGCGGATCGGGCGTGGCGCTGATGACCGCGCGCAAAGCCGGCCCCGAGGGCAGGCAGGGCACGTCGGCCGGCATCTACATCTGCACCGACCTCGCGTGCTCGCTCTACCTCCGCGGCAAGCGGACCCCCGTTCTGGGCGCGCGGATGGAGGAGACGATGACGCTGGACGAGCAGGTGTTCCGCATGATGCACAACGTGGAGGCGTTCGTGCGGAAGCTCGGCGTCAAGCTCGACTGAACGACGAGGGCGCTTCGTTCACTGGTTCGGGCGCATCAGGTCACCCGAACCAGTGAACGACCGGTCAAGGGCTCTCCGCCGCCCGCGCCGCCTTCGCCTCCGGGTTCTCCCACCAGCGGTCGTCGCCGACCAGCTCCTTCTTCAGGTCCCGCGCGCCGGCCCACGTCATGTTCAGGATGGTGCGCACCGCGCCGTCCTCGCTCAACGGCACCGTGCGGTGCAGCGTCGTGTCGGTGCGCAGCAGGTAGACGTCACCGGAGACCAGGCCGTGCGTGTCGATCTTCCGCTCGCACAGCACCTCGTTGATCCGGGGGTTCTTCTTGTCCCAGTGGGTGTGCGGCACGGCCTGGAGCATGCCGCCCGCCGACAGCGGCGGCATGCGCAGCGCCCAGATGAGGGCGTAGCTGTAGTCGCCCCAGTGCCAGCCGTGGGTGTCGGACTTGAACTCCTGGTGCGTGATCAGGTAGCGCTCGTCCTCCGACACCTCCGGGAAGACCTCCTCGCGCGCGATCCTGCCGATGAACTCCAGCAGCACGCTCGACCGGGCGATGGCGCCGATCAGCTCGCTGCGGTCGATCTCCTCGCTCTTGACCACGCTCATCTTGCGCGGCGTGCCACCGGTCGTGGCCAGGGTGAGGTCCCGGCGCTCCTTGTGCTCGGCGATCAGCCGGTCGACCTCCGCCCGCACGGCATCGATGACGTCGTCGGGGAACAAGCGCGTCGCCGGACCGAAGTTGTGGAAGCCGTTGAGGTGGAACTTGTCCCCGATGTCCTGGACGAGCTGGTCGTCGAAGTTGGCGGAGAAGTGTTCGGCCAGCGTGCCGTCGATGTTCTGGATTCCCATGTCGCCGTCTCTGCCTTTCTCGGTGATCGGCCGGATCGAGCACAGCTCCGCCCCACCGAGGCGGGATCGACAGCCCGGCGCAACGGAAGTGGTGTGGCGATGACGAAGTTCGCGGCAGTCACGCTCACTGTCCTATGAGGACAGGACTGCCGGCCCCCATTCCGATAGTAGTGAGCAGCGGCTCGGATGTCACTCGTTCCTCCTTTTCCCCCAACGATCTTCGCGCCTTCAGGGACGTCGACGACGCACGATCGGCGGTTCCTCCTCGACCGCGGCGGCACGGCGGGAGTCCACGACGAGCGCGAGCTCGCGGATCGTGGGGTTGGCGAAGCACTGGGACAGCGGCACGGCGACACCGAGGTCCGAGCGGATCTCCGCGAGCATCTGCACCGCCGTGAGCGAATGTCCGCCCAGCGCGAAGAAGTCGTCGCCGACACCCAGGCGCGCCGACGGGAACAGCGCGGACCAGATGCCGACCAGCGCGTGCTCGGTGGGCGTCTCCGGTGGCACGTGGTCGCCCGTGCCGAGGTCCGCGGGCACCGGCAGCGCCGCCCGGTCCACCTTGCCGGAGGCGAGCATCGGGAACTCGTCCACGACGACCACCACCGACGGCACCATGTACTGCGGCACGCGCGACGCCACGTGCTCGCGCACCGCCACCGGGTCGGGCCGGCTGCGACCGGCCGGCCGCACGTAGCCGATCAGCCGCCCGTTGGGGTGCGCGGTCACCACGGCCAGCGCCACGTCCGGGTGGGATCGGAGCACGGACTCGATCTCGCCCAGCTCCATCCGGATGCCGCGGATCTTGACCTGGTCGTCGGCCCGGCCGAGGAAGTCCAGCTCGCCCGCCGCGGTCCACCGCGCCAGGTCGCCCGTGCGGTACATGCGCTCGCCGGGCTCGCCGAACGGGCACGGCACGAACGCCTCGGCGGTCAGGGCGTGCCGGTTGAGGTAGCCGTGGGCGAGGCCGACACCCGCGATGTGCACCTCCCCCGCCACACCTGGCGGCACGAGGCCGCCGTCGCCGTCGAGGACGTACACGCGGCTGCCCAGGATGGCCTTGCCGATGGTGGGTGTCGTGCCGGGCGCGAGCGGGTCGGTCGTGGTGGCGGTGACCGTGGCCTCGGTGGGGCCGTAGGAGTTCGTCACGACCCGGTCCACGGCCCAGCGGTCCACCAGCGGGCCGGGCAGCACCTCGCCGCCGAACATCAGCACCCGGAGGTCCGGCAGCTCACCGGCCGGCAAGGTGGCCGCGACCGTCGGGATGAGCGTGACGTGGCTGATCCGCTCCTCCACCAGCACGTCGAACAGCTCACGGCCGGCGAGCACCTTCGGCGGCGCGATGACGAGCGTGGCGCCGGCGTGGAAGGCGTCGACCACCTCCTCCACGAACAGGTCGAACGTGGGCGTGGCCTGCTGGAGGACGCGGCTGCCGGGGCGGATGCGCGACAGCCGCCGGTTGTGCTCGCCGAGCGCCGACAGCCCGGTGTGCGGCACGACGACGCCCTTGGGCATGCCCGTGGACCCGGACGTGTAGAGGATGTAGGCGGGCAGCGCCGGGTCCACGTCGGGCAGGTCTCGGCCGTCGGCGGGCGGCAGGTCGAGCCGGTCGAGCACCAGCCGCGCCGGGCCACCGGTCGGCACGGTGGCGTCGGTGTCGGAGCGGGTGAGCACCAGGTCGGCCGACGCGTCCGCCAGGACGTAGGCGATCCGGTCGGGCGGGAACCTCGGGTCCAGCGGCAGCAGCCCCGCGCCCGCCTTGGCGATGGCCACGACCGTGACGTAGAGGTCGAACCCGCGGGGCAGCATGAACGCGACCGTGCCGCCGACCTCCACGCCCTCGGCGCGCAGCCGCACGGCCAACGCGGTGGCACGGGCGTCGAGCTCGGCGTAGGTCATGCTCTCCCCGCCCGCCGCGAGGGCGACGGCGTCGGGGGTCCGGGCGGCGGCGTTGGCCACCATGCCCGCGAGCGTCACGCGCGGTTCGGCGGACGGCGGCCCGGCCCACTGCCCCAGCAGCTGCGCCCGCTCGTCGGCCGTCAGCACGTCGACGGCGCCGATCGGCCGGTCGGGGTGGGTCACCACGGCGGTCAGCACGCGCACCAGCCGGTCGGCCAGCGACACGACCGTCGCCGCGTCGAAGAGGTCGGCGGCGGCGGTCAGCGTGCCGGTCAGGACGCCCCGGTCTCGGTCCTCGGTGAAGTCCGCGGCCAGGTCGAACGGCGTCACCGGCTCGTCCACGTCGATCGACTCGGTCACGGTCCCGGCCAGGCGCGGCCACGGGTCGGGCCGGTTGTTCAGCGACACCAACACCTGGAACAGCGGGTTGCGGCCGGGGCGACGGGTCGCGCCCACCGCGTCCACCACCCGGTCGAACGGGATGTGCTGGTGCCCGTACGCCGCGACGTCGGACTCCCGCACCCGGTCGAGCAGGTCGGTGAACGTCGGGTCGCCCGAGGTGTCGGTGCGCAGCACCACCATGTCGACGAAGCAGCCGACCAGGTCGTCGAACGCGGGATCGGCGCGGCCCGCCGCCGGGCTGCCGACCGGGATGTCGGTGCCCGCGCCCATCCGGGTGAGCAGCACGGCGGTGGCCGCCTGCAACACCATGTAGACGCTGGACCGGTGCGTCACGGCCACGTCCACGACCGCCTGGTACAGGTCTGCGCCCAGCTCCAGTGGCACGGTGACGGCCCTGGCGGTCGGCGCGGCGGGTCGTGACCGGTCGAAGGGCAGGTCGATCTCCTCGGGCAGCCCGGCCAGCGCGGCACGCCAGTAGGCGAGCCCTTCGGCGAGACCGCTGGACGGGTCATCCGGGTCGCCGAGGGTGCGTTGCCGCCAGAGCGCGTAGTCGGCGAACTGCCACGCCGAGGGCTTCCACTCCGGGGCGCGGCCGGCGGCACGTGCGGCGTAGGCGGTTTCGAGGTCCCGGCACAGCGGCTCCCACGACAGCCCGTCGCACGCGATGTGGTGCACGACGACCATCAGCACGTGGGTGTCCGGCGCCACGCGGAAGAACCGGGCCCGCAGCGGTGGCCCGGCGGTCAGGTCGAACGGCTCGGTGAACGCGTCCCACAGCGCGTCGGGCAGGGCGTCCTCGGTCACGTCCTCCGGGCGCGGGTCGGGCCGCGCGGGCGGGCCTGGCGGCGTGACCTGGTGCGGTTGCCCGCCGTCGAGGGGGAACGCGCTGCGCAGGACCTCGTGGCGCGCCCCGAGGTCGGCCACGGCGTCGGCGAGGGCGTCCAGGTCGAGCGGGCCGGTGACCCGCACGGCCAATGGCATGTGGAAGTACAGGTTGAGGCCGGTGAGCTGGTTGGCGAGCCACATGCCGCGCTGCTGCGGCGTCAGCGGCACCCGCTCGGGGCGCGCGGGAGGGAGGGCCGGCACGGCGCGCGCACCGCCGGGCTCGGCCTTCCCGGCGTCGATGGCAGCGGCGAGTTCCGAGAGCAGCGGGTGCTGGAGCATGTGCCGGACGGTCAGCCGCACCGACCACCGGCGGCGGACCCGCGCGATGACCTTCGTGGCGAGCAGCGAGTCGCCCTTGGACCGGAAGAAGTGCGTGTCCCTGCCCACGGTCACGCCGTGGAGCACGTCGGACCAGATCTCGGCCAAGGCGATCTCGGTGGCCGTGCGGGGCGGCTCGTGGGGGCCGGTCCCGGTGGCGGTCCCTGCTCGCGCGTCGGGGCCGGTGGTGTGCCCGGCGTGCGCACGCGCGGTCATCGTCACCGCGCTCACCGGGGTGCGCGGGCGTTCCAGCAACGCGGCGAGCAGCGCCCGGTAGTCGCGGGCGAACGCGGTGATCGTGACCTCGTCGAACAGGTCGGAGGCGTAGTCGAAGGCGATCGACACCCGGTCGGGTTCGAACGCGACGGCCAGCTCCAGGTCGAACTTCGCGGTCTCGTTGCGGGTCTCGGTCAATCGCACGTCCAAGCCCGTGAAGGCGGGCGGGGCGGTGACGGCGTTGACGCTGCACATCACCTGGAACACCGGGTTGCGACTCGGGTCGCGGGGCACCCCGAGCGCGTCCACCACCCGGTCGAACGGCACGTTCTGGTTGCCCAGCGCTGCCACGGACGCCGCGCGAACCCGGGTCAGCAGCTCGGACCACGTCGGGTCGCCGGACACGTCCACGCGCAGCGCGAGCGAATTGGCGAAGTAGCCGACGACCTCCTCCCACTCGGGCAGCGGCCGGTTGGCGACGGGCACACCGATCACCACGTCGTCCGTGCGCGCGTGCCGGTGCATCAGAGCGGCCAACACGGTCACCGCGCACGTGAACAACGACACCTCGTGCCCCTCCCCCAGGCGGGCGAGGCGGTCGCGCAGGTCGGGCGGCACGTCCACGTGCACGGTGCCGCCCGCGCCGCTGAGCAGCACCGGCCGCGGGTGGTCGGTCGGCAGGCCGGGGTCGTCGGGCACGCCCGCAAGCCGGTCCCGCCAGTGGTCGAGCTGCCTCTCGTAGAGGGCGGTGGCCTCCGGTCCGGACTCCCACAGCGAGTAGTCCGCGTACTGCACGGGCAGCGGCGGCAGGTCGGGTTCGACGCCCCGGACGCGGGCGTTGTAGCAGACCTCCAGCTCGCGGAACAGCAAGCCCTCGGACCAACCGTCGGTGATCGCGTGGTGCAGCACGACGGACAGGTGGTGCCGCGACTCGCCGGTGCGGGCGAGCGTGGCGCGGAACAGCCGGTCGCGATCCAGTCGCACGGGTTCCCCGGCTTCCGCCGTGAGCAGGCCCACGGCCTCCGGCAGACCGCGCGTCGTGACGACGCGGCGCAGGTCGAGCGTGTTCCGCGGCAAGGGCTCGGGCGACGCGACGACCTGGTGCACGTCGTCGTGGTCGTCGCCGACGAGGGCGGTGCGCAGGCTCTCGTGCCGCGTCACGAGGTCGTCCAGCGCCGCCCACAGCGCGGACACGTCCAGCGGGCCGTCGATGCGCAGCAGGAACGGCACGTTGTACGTGGCGTTCGGGCCGTTGAGGACTTCCAGGAACCACAGGCGCTTCTGTGCCTGCGACGCCGGCACCGGGCTGCCGTCGCGGTGGCTGCGGTGGTGGGTCGGGGTCGACCCGGGCGCCGCCGCGGCGGCGAAGACCCGGTCGACGGCGGCTTTGCGCTGCGGTGTCTCGGTCATGGGCCAGGCCATCCCTCCGTCGCGTGACAACCGGTCTTCGCGGCTGCGTGGCCGCACCCCCGCCCACTCCGCGCTACACGGCGGCCTCCGCGTCGCTGACGCTGCGCACCCGCGCCACCGGCGAGAGCGCGATGACCAGCGGGACCAGCAGCAGACCCGCGGCGCCCGCGGTCAGCGCCCACGCCGTGCCGAACAGCGAGCCGAGCGTGCCGCCGAGGACCGCGCCGATCGGCGCGCCGGACATCACGAGCATCCGCACGGCCGCGTTCATCCGGCCTTGGAGGTCGTCCGGCGTGACGGCGGTGCGGTAGCTGCGGACGTTGACGTTGGCGACGATCACCAGCACGGCGTAGGTGAACTGCGTGAACAGCATCAGCGCCACGGCCAGCGGCTTGGACGTGAACACGGCCAGCGGCACGAGCAGCGCGTTGAGGCCGATCGCGGCGGACACGACCACGAGCAGCCGGCCCAGCGGCATCATCCGGGACGCGCGCTCGGCCACCAGCGCGCCGACCAGCGACCCGACGCCGGTCATCGCCATGATCACGCCGATCAGGGCCGGGGGCAGGGCCAGCGTGCGGGTGATGAACAGCAGGAACACCGGCTCGATGACGAACGCGAAGAAGTTGATCAGGAAGCTGGTGGCGGCGAGCGTGCGGACGCTGACGTTGCCGAAGACGAACCGCAGGCCTCCGGACATCTCCTTGAGGATCGGCTGCTCCCCGACAGCGGGTGGCTCGTCGCGCTTGGCGATGCGGAACGTGGAGAACGCGGCCAGCAGCGACGTCACCACGCCGGCCAACGCCACGACCGGGGCGCTCAGCACCTGGATCACGATGCCGCCGACGGTCATGCCGCCGATGTTGGACACCGAGGCGCTGATCTCCAGCTTGCTGTTGCCCTCGATCAGCTCCTCGCGCTTGACCAGGCCGGGCAGGATCGCCGCGCCGCCGATGTCGGACACCACGCTGCACATGCCGACGACGAACACGATGACCACCAGCAGCGGCACCGTGAGCGCGTCCGTCCACCACATGATCGGGATGGCCAGCAGGGCGCCCGCGCGGACCACGTCGGCGAGCACGATGATGGGGCGCTTGGCCGACCGGTCCAGCCACGCGCCGACGAACAGGCTGATCAGGATGTACGGCAGGAACTCCACCGCGGAGATCACGCCGATCTCGAACGCGCTGGCCCCGAGGTCCGCGGCGGCCAGCAGCGGGATCACCACCGCGACCATGTTCGTGCCGACGTCCGACAGCGTCTGCCCGGCCCACAGCCGGCGGAAGTCGGCATTGCGCCACAGTCCGTTGAGCGTCATGCGCGACATCCTCTCAAAGCGCTACGCAGTGTGTTCGAGCACGTACTCGGTGCTGTCAGGCGGAGGCGTGGCGGGCCTGCGCCTCGCGGACGGACTTCGGGCGCAGGTCGGTCCAGAGCCGTTCGATCGTCTCCAGGCACTCCGCCTTGGGCGCGGGGTCGCCGACGGCGGTCCAGCCCGAGGGCAGGGGTCGGGCGGCGTCCCAGATGCTGTACTGCTCCTCGTCGTTGACCACGACGTGGTACCGGCGCTGGTCTTCGTCCATCACGGGACTCCTATCGGGTGCGTCGCCGGACCACCGGCGGCTCGGCGTGCGAAGGGTCGGCGACCATCGGGTCGGCGTCGATGTGGGCGGCGAGTTCGGCGATCGTCGGGTGCTCGAAGCACTTCGACAGCGGCAGCGAGACGCCGAGCGCCTCCCGGATCGCGCCGAGCACCTGCACGGCGGCCAGCGAATGCCCGCCCAGCGCGAAGAAGTTGTCGTGCACCCCCACGTCCCGCCCGTCGAACAGCGAGCGCCAGACCTCGGCGACGACGTGCTCGACGGGAGTGGACGGCGGCACGTGCTCCGCCGTCGCGTCCGGTGGTGCGGGCAGCGCGGCCTTGTCGACCTTGCCGCTCGGCAGGATCGGGAACTCCGCCAGCACCACCACGGCGGTCGGCACCAGGTGGCGCGGCAGCACGCGGGCGGCGTGGGCGGTCACGTCGCCCGCCGAGCCGCTCGCGGTGGCGTCTGCGCGGTCGACGGGACGCACGTGGGCGATCAGGTGCGCATCGGCGCGACCCTGCCTGCCCACGGTGACCACGGCGTCGGCCACCGCCGGGTGGGTCCGCAGCACGGCTTCGACCTCGCCCGGCTCGATGCGGACGCCGCGGATCTTGACCTGGTCGTCCACGCGGCCCAGGTAGTCCAGCTCGCCGTCCGCCGTCCAGCGGACCACGTCGCCCGTGCGGTACCTGAGGGTGCCGCCGGGACCGGGCAGGAAGCGCTCGGCGGTCAGCGCGGCACGGGCCAGGTAACTGCGGGCCAGCGCGCCGCCGGCCAGGTACAGCTCGCCCGGCACGCCCGGCGGCACGGGGGTGAGCGCGTCGTCCAGGACGTGGCACGTCATGCCCGGCACGGGCCGGCCGATCGTGGGCGGCGCGTCGGGCGTGACGACCGCCGTGGTGGCGAGGACCGTCGCCTCGGTCGGACCGTAGCCGTTCACGACCCGCCGGTCCTTCGCCCACCGCCGGGCCAGCTCCACCGGGAACACCTCCCCCGCCACGACGAGGCCCACGAGGTCGGGCAGGTCGCGTTCGGGCAGCGCGGACAGCGCGGTCGGCGTGAGCATCGCGTGCGTCACCGCCGCCTCGGCCAGCAGCGCCGCGAGTTCGCCGCCCGCCACGTGGTGCGGCGGGGCGACGACGAGCGTGCCGCGCGACGCCGTCCACAGCAGCAGTTCGGCCACGAACACGTCGAACGTGGTCGACGTGAACTGCAACACCCGGCTCCCCGGACCGGCGTCGAGCACCTCGCGCAGGTGTCCGGCGAGCGCGGCCAGGCCGGTGTGCGTGACGACGACGCCCTTGGGGCGGCCGGTCGAGCCCGAGGTGTAGATGACGTACGCCGCCGATGTCGGTTCCGGTTCGGGCAACGGCGCCGTAGCGGACGGGAGCGGTTCGTCCACGGGAAGGACCGGCACGTCGACCGGCCACGGCAGGTCCTTCGTGGACAGCAGCAGGACGGGCTCCGCATCGGCCAGGAGGAACGCGCTGCGCTCGGCGGGCAGCGCCGGGTCCAACGGGAGGAACACCGCGCCCGCCTTGCCGATCGCCAGCACCGCGATCACCAGGTCCAGCCCACGCGGCAGGGCGAACGCCACGGTGTCCTCCCGGCGCACGCCCCTGGCCGCCAGCACGCCGGCCAGCGCGGAGGCGCGGGCGTCCAGCTCGGCGTACGTGAGCCCGGCCCCGTCGACCTCCACGGCCACGGCGTCCGGCACCTCCCGCACGGCCGCCTCGAACAGCTGCGCCAGCGTCGCCGGCGGCGTCGCGTCCGGGCGGCGGGCCCACTCGTCCAGCACTAGCAGGCGTTCCGCGGGCGTCAGCACGTCCACCTGGCTCAAGCGCACGTCCGGGTCGTGCAGCACGGCGTCCAGCAAGCGGGTGAACCGGTCGGCCAGCGACGCGACCGTGGCGCGGTCGAACAACTGCGCGTCGGCCGTGAGGTGGCCCGTCACGACGCCCCGGTCGTGTTCCTCGGTCAGGTCCAGGGAGAGGTCGAACGGCAGCGACGCCGTGGGCACCTCCACCCACGCGCAGTCCAGCCCCGCCAGGTCCGGCGACGGCTCGACGCCGCTGTTCAGCGTCACCATGACCTGGAAGAACGGGTTGCACCCGGCCACGCGCGGCGGGTTCAGCTCCTGCACGAGCAGGTCGAACGGCAGGTCGCCGTGCTGGTGCGCGTCCAACGTCGTGTCGCGCGCCCGGCGCAGCAGCTCCCGGAACGACGGGTCGCCGGACGCGTCGACGCGCAGCACGACCGTGTTGATGAAGCAGCCCACCAGGTCGTCGAACTCCGGGTCGACGCGTCCGGCGGCCACCGTGCCCAGCGGCACGTCGCGCCCCGCCCCCAGCCGGCTCAGCACCGCCGCCAGAGCCGCCTGCACCACCATGAACGCGCTGGTGCCGGTGTGCCCGGCCAGTTCGGCGATCCGCTCGGCCGCCCGTGGCCCCAGGTCGACCGGGGTCCGCCACGCGCGGTGCGCGGACACGGCCGGGCGGGTGTGGTCGCGCGGCAGCGGTGTCTGGTCCGGCAGACCGGCGAGCCGGTCCTTCCAGTACGCGAGGCCGCGCCCCACCGGGCTGGTCGGGTCGTCCCGCGCGTCGAGCAGCGCGGCCTGCCGCCGGGTGAAGTCGGCGAACCGGGCGGGCAGCGGTGGCCAGTCCGGCACGCGGCCGGCGAGGCGGGACGCGTAGGCGTGCTCCAGGTCCCGGCACAGCGGCGCCCACGACAGGCCGTCGCACGCGATGTGGTGCACCACGAGCAGCAGCACGTGATCCTCGGCGGCGACCTGGAACAGCCTGGCGCGCAACGGGATCGCGGCACGCAGGTCGAACGGCCGAGCGGTCTCGGCGAGCAGCGCCGAGGTGATGTCGGCCGTGTCGGTGACGGGCAGGTCGACGTGCACCCCGTCCGCGGGCAGCACCACCTGGCGTGGCCGGCCCCGGTCGTCGGGGAACAGCGTGCGCAGGGGTTCGTGGCGGCGCACCACGTCCGACACGGCCGCGCGCAGGGCGCCCGCGTCCAGCGCGCCGCGCAGCCGCACCGCCAGCGGCATGTGGTAGTAGCCGCCGTGGCCGTCGAGCTGGTTGACGATCCACATCCCGCGCTGGGCCAGGGACAACGCGTCCGCCGCCGGCTCCGGCGGCAGCGGGCGCTCCGCCTGCGCCGCGGTCCCGGACTGCGGTGCTCGGGCGGTCTCGTCGTCGATGAACGCGGCCAGCTCGCCCAGCGTGCGGTGCTTGAGCATGTGCCGCACGCTCGGCTTCACCGGCCACGCCCGCCGCGCCCGGGCCACGACCTTGGTCGCCAGCAGCGAGTCACCGCCCACGGCGAAGAAGTCCCAGTCCCGCCCGACACCCGTGCGCCCGAGCACCTCGGCCCAGACGGCGGCGAGCTTCTCCTCGGTGAACGTCAACGGCCGGTCGTCGCCGGCGGAACCGCCTTGGCAGGTGGCCGACTCCTCGTCGCCGACCGTCGAAGGCAGGTCGTCGCCACCACGCCCGGTGTGCACCCGGGCGATCAGCGGCACGTCGGCGACCGGGGTGTCCGGCGCGTCGAGCAGGGCGTCGAGCAGGGCGCGGTAGTCGGCGGTGAAACCCTCGATCGTGGCGCGGTCGAACAGGTCGTCGGCGTAGTCGAACGCCATGCCGACGGCGTCGCCGTCGTAGACCACGGCCAGTTCGAGGTCGAACTTCGCCGTGTCGTTGCTCGCCTCGACCAGGCTGGTGTCGAGACCCGGCAGCCGCGGCGCCCTGGTCACCCGGTTCACGCTGCACATCACCTGGAACACCGGGTTCATCCCGGGGTGGCGAGGCACGCCGAGCGCGTCCACCACGCGGTCGAACGGCACGTTCTGGTGCGACAACGCGTCCGCGGTGGCCTCTCGCACGCGCGCCAGCAGCTCACCGAGCGTCGGACCGCCCCGCACGTCGACCAACACCGACAGGGTGTTCGCGAAGTACCCGACGACCGGTTCCCACTCCGGGCGCGGCCGGTTCGCCACGGGCGCGCCCACGACCACCCGGTCCTCGCCGTTGTGCCGGTGGATGAGCGCGGCCAGCGCCGTGGTGGCGAGTTCGAACAGCGACGCGTCCCGCCCGCGCAACCCGGGGGGCACGGTCACCGGCACGCTGCCGCCCGTGCCGCTGAGCAGTTCGGGCCGCACGTGGTCGGTCGGGATGTCGGTGCGCGCGGGCAGGTGGGCGAGTCGGTCGCGCCAGTGCGCCAGCTGCCGGGCGTACAGGCGGGAGGTCTCCGGTTCCGCCTCCCACGCCGCGTAGTCCGGGTACTGCACGGGCAGCGGCGGCAGGTCTGCGGGCGTGCCGGTGACGCGTGCGGTGTAGCAGGCGCCGAGTTCGGCGAACAGCAGGCCCTCCGACCAGCCGTCGGTGACCGCGTGGTGCAGGTTCACCAGCAGCAGGTGCACGTCCTCGGCCGCCCGCACGAGCATCGTCCGCAGCAGGGGCTCGCCGCGGTGCAGGTCGAACGGCTCCCGCGCGGCCCGCGCCAGCAGGGCTCTCGCGGCGTCCTCTCCCGCCACGTCGCGCTCGTCACGCCCGAGCGGCGCGGCGGGCCCCACGACCTGGGACACGTCGTCCTCGTGCACGGCCAAGGTAGTGCGCAGCGACTCGTGCCGGGCGACCAGGTCGTCCAGCGCGCCCCACAGCGCCTCGACGTCCAGCTGCCCGGCCAGGCGCAGGAAGAACGGCACGTTGTAGATCGCGTTGTGGCCGTTGAGGGCTTCCAGGAAGCACAGGCGCCGTTGGGCGTGCGACGCGGGCAGCCGGCCCGTGCGCGGGTAGGCCCCCACCCGGTCCGCGACCTCGTTGCGCGCGGCGCGCACGAACACGTCGTCGAGCAGCTCCCTGGCCAGGCGGTCAGCCATGGACGTCTCCGAGGTCGGTGGTGATCGCGTCGAGCACGGCGGCTTCGGACTCGCCGGTCAGGAAGAAGTGGCCACCGGGGAACATCCGCACCGAGACCCCGCCGGTGCTCCAGCACTTCCACTCGTCCAGCGCGTCGGCCGTGATGTCGTCCTCCTCGCCGGAGAGCACGCTGATCGGGAAGTCGAACGGCTCGCCGGTCGACTCGGGCAGGCTCGCGCACACCCGGTAGTCCGCGCGCAGGGTGGGCAGCACGAGTTCCAACAACTCCCGGTTGGCCAACGCCGCCCCGGCCGTGCCACCGCGCTGGACGAGCGAGGCGATGAGCCCGTCCTCGTCCGACTCCGCGGACAACCGCTCCCGCACGCGGTCGTAGCGGTGCGGCGCGGGCATTCCGCTGACGATGAGCCGTTCGGGCAGGCGGAGGCCGTGCTCGCGGCACCGGTCGGCGAGGCCGAACGCGAGCAGCGCGCCCATGCTGTGTCCGAAGAGGACGTAAGGCAGGTCCAGCAGCGGCGCGAGGCCGTCCGCGAGCGCGGCCACGCTCGCCGCGTAGTCCTCGGCGGGCGGTTCGAAGAGCCTGCTCTCCCGGCCCGGCAGCTGCACGGGCAGCACCTCGACGTCGGACGGCAGGCGACGCCCCCACTCCCGGTACATCGACGCACCGCTGCCCGCCGCCGGCAGGCAGAACAGCCGCAGCGCCGGCCGCGCGCGCGTCCCCGCCGCGAGCACCCACGGGTTCACCACGCGCCACCTCCGCACTCGCACCGGACGACCGTCATGGCGCGCTCTCCGACCACGACTCGGACAACGACCGGTGCATCGACACCAGACCACCGACGACGGCCCGCACGGCTTCGGTCTTGGCCTCCAGCTCCGCCTCGTCCGCCGGGAGCAGGACGCCGAGCAGCGTGCCGCTGTGCGCGAGCACCAGACCCAGGCCGTCCACGCGGCGGCACGCCTCGCGGAGCGTGCGCAGGCGCAACGTCGGATCGCCGCGCAGGGCGAGTTCGGCGCTGCGGGTCGCGACGCGGCCCACCTCCGGCAGGTCGCCCGCGCGGACGGCGTCGACCAGGCGGGTCAGCAGCCGGGCGTACTCGATGCGGTCCTCGGGCGGGAAGACGTGCGGGCGGTTGTTGAACGACACCGTGTCCACCTGGCCGCCCCGGTCGTGGGCGATGACGACCGCCGGTGGCAGGGGGCCGAGACGTTGCCGGAGCCGGACCTCGCGGTGGTAGAACGCCACGACGTCCGGGTACATGACCCCGTCGGACGGTTCCACGCCGCGCAACGCGGCCTCGATGTGCGCCGGTGTCTGCACCAGCTCCAGCCCCGCCGCCACGGCCCGCGCGGTCGCCACGAGGTCGGCGGACGAGCTGGCCATGCCCTTGCCCTCCGGCAGGTCGCTGCTCAGTTCCAGGTGCGCGCCGACCGCGCGGCCGGCGGCGGCCATCACTCGGCGCATCACGGCCAGCGCCTTCGTCTTGTGCGGCGGCGACACGGTCAGCCGGTCGTGGGCGTCGCACAGGCACACGACGGCGGTGCTCCACGCCTCGATCGGGAAGGTCACCAGGAACTCCGGCCCGTCGTCCGGCAGCGCTCCCTGCAACAGCTCGCCGAACGTGCCGAACGCGCGCCCGACCGCCACCGGTCCGCCGCGGCACGCGCCCGCCCTCGTCAACACCGCCCGCACGTCCTAGCCCGTCCGCCGGGCCCGGCGCACGACCGGGTGCGGGTCCAGCGCGGTCGAGATGACGTCCCGCAGCGGCTCGGGCGCGTCCAGGAACGTGTAGTGGTCGCCGTCGAGCAGCACCGGGTGGTGCGCGTCGGTGTACACGTCCCACCCGCCCATCCGGTCGGGTCGGATCTCGACGTCACCGGCCCACCCGATGCCGTACACGGCGCACCTCAGCTTCTCCGGCGCGTCGAGCCGGTAGCGGCGCTGCGTGGCCAGGTCCTCCTCCAGCACGTCGAGCGCCATCTCCTTGAAGTCGGGGCTGAGCTGCCCGCCGAGCCGCCGGATGAGGCCGTCCAGCTCGCCGTCCAGCTCCTCGCGGTGCAGCCACAGCCAGCGGCCGAACGGCTTCTCGTGCGCCGCGACCTGCGAGGACAGGAACAGGGCGGTGATCGCCCGGTCGTGGACGCGTTCCAGCTCCAACGCGGTGGCGAACGCCGAGAGCGCCCCGCCGCAGTGCCCGAAGAACCCGGCGGGCCGGTCCAGGTACGGCAGCAACCCGACCGCCGCGTCCCGCGCCATCCGCTCGTACGTGCCGGGGTGCGGCTCCCGCAGCCGGCTCTCCCTCCCGGGCACCTGCACGGGGAGGACTTCCACGGGTCCGATGCGACGCGGCCACTCCCGGTACATCGACGCGCCCGTGCCGGAGTAGGGGAAGCAGAACAGGCGGGCGGGCGCGTCGTCGGCCGGCTCGCGGAACAACCACTTGCGGGCGTCGGTCACTGGTGCGCCTCCCTCGGTGCGGGCGTTCGGACGGCGCTCCTGGTGGGGGCCGGTCGGCAGCGGGACCGGCGGCCGGGTGGGTCGAAGCCCGCGAAGGCGTCCGCCACTCCGCCCCGCGCTGCGAGGCCCCGCGCCACGCCGGACCACCGTCGGCGGCCCGCTGTCGACTCGCGGGTCGGCGCGATCATGGCTCCACCACGTCCGCTCCGCCGGTGACGACAGCCTGGAGCACGGCGGCGACCCGGTGCACGTCCGGCTCGGTCAGCACCTCGTGGTGACCGCCCGCCAGGTCGTGCACCCGCAGGTCGTCCACGACGCCGCGCCACGCCTCCGCACTGCCGACCGCGCGCCCGTCCCGGCCTTCCAGGTAGTGCGCGACGCCGGGGTAGCGCTTCGGCCGGTGGCCGCGGTGCGCGGCGAGGTTGGCCCGCAGGACCTGGACGCGGGCGCGCAGTTGCGCCAGGTCGAGGCCGGTGCCGGGCAGCGCGGCCAGCCGGGTGAGGCGTTCGTCGGGCGTGCCGCCCCCGTCGTCCCCCGCGCCGGACATGCCCAGCACCTCGCCGACCAGCAGGTCCACCGCGCCGTCCGGCTCGATCGGGCCCACCTGGTCCGGGAACGCGGCGTCCAGCATGGTGAGCGTGATGTCCCGCTTGCCGCGCGCGTGCAGCAGGCACGCCACCTCGTGCGCGAGGACCGCGCCGAACGACCAGCCGAACAGGTGGGCGGGCTCGTCGGGGTCCAGGTACGACAGGTAGTGCGCGGCCTGCTCGGCGACGGTGGGGTGCGGCACGTGACCGGTCTCCAGGCCCGCGCTCGCGATGGCGCGCAGCGGACGCCCCTGCGGCAGCAGACCGGCCAGTTCGCGGTAGCAGAACACGCTGCCGCCGACCGGGTGGAACAGCCACACCCCCGGCTCGTCACCGGTCCGGCGCAGTCGGACCACGGTCGCCCTGTCCGCCCGGGTTGCGCGCCCGGCGTCCAGGAAGGCCGCGAGGGCGCGCACGGTGTCGTGGCCCAGCAGGTCGGCGACGGTGACCGCGGCGCCGAAGTCGTGGCGCAGGCCGGCGACGAGCCGCAGCGCGGCCAGCGAGTGCCCGCCCACATCGGTGAACGGCACGTCCGCGCCGACTTCCGGCAGGTCGAGCACCTCGGCCCACCTCGCCGCGACGGCGCGCTCGGTGGGGGTTTCCGGCGGGCTCGCGGGGGCCGGGACGGCGGCGCCCGGCTCGGGCAGCCTGCGGCGGTCGAGCTTGCCGCTAGGGGTCGAGGGCAACTCCGGCACGGTCACCCACGTGCTGGGGACCATGTGCCGAGGCAGGTGGTCGGCGGCGTGCCGGCGCAGCGCGGCCACCTCGTCGGCGTGGGCCACGCAGTAGGCGACGAGGCGGTCGCCGCTGTGCACCACGGCCACGGACCCCGATGCCACGGCTCCGGCGAGGACCGCCTCGACCTCGCCGGTCTCCACCCGCACACCGCGGACCTTGACCTGACCGTCCTCGCGGCCCAGGTACACCAGGGCGCCGTCCGGGCGTCGCCGCACGAGGTCACCGGTCCGGTAGAGGCGTTCGACGGAGCCATCCGGCCAGGTGTGGACGGGGAACCGCTCGGCGGTCAGCTCCGGCCGCGCGTGGTAGCCGTGCGCCAGGCCCACACCACCCAGGTGCAGCTCGCCGGGCACCCCGACCGGGACGCGACGCCGCCGGCGGTCCAGGACGTGCGCGCGCATGTTCGCGATGGGGTGGCCGATGGGCACCCGGCCGTCGTCCTCGTCGGCGCGGCACCGCCACCAGGTGACGTCCACCGCCGCTTCCGTCGGCCCGTACAGGTTGGCCAGCTCCGCGCCCGACCCCGCCGCGAAGTCCCGGTGCAGCGCGCGGGGCAGCGCCTCGCCGCTGCTGATCACCAGCCGCAGCGACGGACAGCGGCGCGGACCGTCCGCGTCGACGAACGCCCGCAGCATCGACGGCACGAAGTGCAGCACGGTGACCGCCTCCGCGCCGATCACGTCGACCAGGTAGTCCGGGTCGCGGTGCCCACCGGGGCGGGCCACGACCAGCCGCGCGCCGGTGATCAGGGGCCAGAAGAACTCCCAGACCGACACGTCGAAAGTCGCGGGCGTCTTCTGGAGCACCCGGTCGTCGGCGGTCAGCCGGAACTCGTCCTGCGTCCAGCGCAGCCGGTTGACGATCGCCCGGTGCCCCACCACCACGCCCTTGGGCCTGCCGGTCGACCCGGACGTGAAGATCACGTACGCCGCGGCGTCGGGCGTGACGTCGACGGCGGGCGCCGACGCCGCGCGGTGGGCGGCCATCTCCGCGTCCGCCGGCACCGCTGTCCCGCCGGGCAGGTCCACGTCGGCCAGCACCAGCGCTGCCCCGACGTCCGCGAGCTGGTCGGCGAGCCGCGCGGGCGGGTCCTCCGGATCGAGCGGCACGTACGCGCAGCCTGCCTTGAGCACCGCCAGCAGTGCCACGACGAGGCCGGCCCTCCGCTCCAGGCACACCGCCACCCGGTCGCCGGGCCGCGCGCCCGCAGAGGCGAGCTTGATCGCCAGGTGGTTCGCGGCCTCGTCCAGCTCCACGAACGTCAGGGCCACGCCCTCCGCCACGACGGCCGGCGCGTCCGGCGTGCGGCGCACCTGCTGCTCCACCAGGTGGTGCAGCACGAACGGCCCCGGGTACTCGCGCGCGGTGTCGTTCCACCGCGCCAGCTCGACCTTCTCGGCGTCGGACAACAGGTCGGCGTCCGCGTGCCGCGCGTCCGGATCGGCCAGCAGCGCCCGTGCGGCGGCCAGGTAGTAGTCGTGGAACCGCCGCACGTCGGCGGTCGGCACGCGGGCGGCGTCGTAGCGCAGGGTCAGGCTCACCACGCCGGAGGAGGCGTCGGACTGGAATTCCGCGCCCAGCAGGAAGTTCGTCGGCGTCGA
Organism: Saccharothrix isguenensis; assembly: GCF_052936305.1. Lineage (NCBI taxonomy): Bacteria > Bacillati > Actinomycetota > Actinomycetes > Pseudonocardiales > Pseudonocardiaceae > Saccharothrix > Saccharothrix isguenensis. Next base: position 3,601,339 of record NZ_CP193626.1, on the reverse strand, counting down.
CCCGTCCTCGCCGAGCACCTCGAACCCGGCCGGGATGGCCGACTCGTTGTGGAAGTGCGTGTAGTTGAAGAAGACGTCGAACAGCGTCCGCCCGCCGGCCTCCCGCTGCACGCTGCTGAGCGGAACCCGTTGCCGGGGCTGGATCTCCACGTCCTCGGCCATCACCGCCGCGACCAGGTCCGCCCACGACTCGTCGCCCAGCGGCACCCGGAACGGCAGCGTGTTCAGGAACAGGCCCGCGACCCGGTCGCCGTCCGGCTCCGGCACCCGGCCGTTGTAGACGACTCCGGTCAGCACGTCGTCCTCGCCGCCGATCAACCCGAGCACGCGCACGTGCAGGGCCAGCAGCACGACCCGCAACGGCACCCGTTGCCGGGCCGCGAAGTCGGCGAGGCCGGCGGACAGGCCGCCCGGCAGCTCGTGCCCCAGCACCGCCATGTCGGGCACGCCGGTGTCCGGGCCCGCGGGCACGCGCGTCACCACGTGCCCGGCGAGCCGGTCCCGCCAGAACGCCAGCTGCTCCGGGTCACGGGCCGCGGCGCGTTCCAGCGCCACGAACGAGCGGTAGCGGGCGCGGGGCGGCGGGGCGATGGTGGCCGGCCGGCCCAGCTCCTCCAGGTACATCGCGAGCAGCTCGGTGAACAGCAGGCGCTCGCTCCAGCCGTCGAAGGCGGCGTGGTGCAGGACCGTCCACAGTTGCACGCTGTCGGCCGACCGCCGCTGCACGTGGAAGCGGACGAGCGGCGCGACCGACGGGTCGAACGGACGCGCCGACTCCAACCGCATCCGATGTGCCACGACCTCTTCGGTCGGCGCTTCCTCGAACGTGACGGGCGGCTCCACGGCGGAGTGCACGACCTGCAGCGGCTCGCTGAACCGGCCCGGCTCGAACGAGGTCCGCAGCACCTCGTGGCGCTCGGTCAGCCGCCGGACGGCTGCCCGCCACGCGTCCTCGGAGTAGGCCGGCACGCGCACGTGCGTGGTCAGCACGTCGTGGTACATCGTGTGCACCGCGCTGGTCTCGCTGTGGTAGAGCATCCCGAGTTGCAGCGAGGCCAACGGGTACGCGTCCACGGCCGTCCCGGGCAGCAGCGCCCGGTCGGCCTCGGACACGAGCGCGAACGGTTCCGACACGGGTGCCGGTTCGTCGCCGACCCGCGTCACGACGGCGGAGAGCTCGCGGATGGTCTGGTGCCGCAAGAGGTCCCGGACCTCGAACCCGACGCCGCGATCGGCGGCGCGGGCGGCGATCTGCACGACCCGGATCGAGTCGCCGCCCACTTCGAAGAAGTTGTCGTCGATGCCGATCCGCACGCGGCCGAGCACCTCCGCCCACACGCGCGCCAGCGTCCGCTCCACGTCGTCGCGCGGCTCCGCGTAGGAGGTCACGCGCCGCCGCACCGGTCTCGCCACCGTCGCCGCGGGCCGCTCGCCGGTGAAGAACTCGGCGAGCGGCCGTTCCGGGTCCTGCGCGGCGAGTTCGAGCACGCGCACGTACCGCCGCGCGAACTCGCGCGCCCACTCGGGCGAGAACAGGTCCGCGCGGTACTCCATCTCCACGCCCGGGCTTTCGGCGAGATCGTTGAACTGCAAGGAGATCGGGTACTTCGCGGTCGCCGAGTCGACCTCCGCGGGGGCGAACGACACCGGACCCGCATCCACCCGGCCCAGCGCGGTGTCCCCCAGCGTGAAAGCGGCCTGGACGAGCGGTTCCACGCCGGGCAGCCGGACCGGGTTGACCCGCCGCACCACGAGGTCGAACGGCACCTCCTGGTTGTCCTGCGCGCGCAACGCCGTGGCCCGCACCTGCGCGACCAGCTCGGCGAACGTCCCGGGCGCCGCCAGGTCCGCCCGCACCACGACCATGTTCACGAAGCACCCCACGGTGTCGCGGAACTCCGGGCGGGTCCGGTTGAGCGCGGGCACGCCCACGAGCACGTCCGACGAGCCCGCGAGGTCGCCCAGGACCAGTTGGTACGCGGCCAGGTACGCGGCGAACGGCGTACCGCTCGCCTGCCGAGCCTGGTCGCGCAACCGCCGCACGACAGCAGGCGGGAGCGACCAGTCGTGCGTGCCGCCGGCCCTCTCCGCGGCGGCGCCCGCCGGCACGTCCGAGGGCAGCTCCAGCACCGGAAGCTCACCGGACAACGCCGTTTCCCAGTAACGCAGCTGGCGCTCGGCGGAAACCCCTTCCAGCCACTCGTTGTGCCAGACGGCGTAGTCGCCGAACTGGTAGTCGACCTCGGGCAGTTTCGGATCCGCGCCCTCGACGAGATCCCGGTACGCCTGCGCCAGTTCCTCGACGATCACCCGCACGGACCAGCCGTCGCACACGGCGTGGTGGAAGCACAGTGACAGGAGCGACCCGGTAGCACCGAGGTCCGCGAAAGCCGCTCGGAACAACGGTCCCGCGTGGAGGTCGAACGGTCGCGCGACCTGCGCGCGCATCCACGCCGGCACGTCGTCCACGTCCGACGCGGTCGCGAAGTCGACGGTGAAATCGTGGTCGACGACTTGGAGCAGACCCTCCGGTGTCACGCGGAAACGCGTGCGCAGGGCCTCGTGCCGGGACGCGACCAACGACACGGCGCGGTGCAGCGCCACCGCGTCCACCGGGCCGTCCGCGCGCAGGAACACCGGCACGTGGTAGGTCGGCGCGGAACCCAGGGTGGTCTGGACGAAGTGGAGCTGCGCTTGGGTCTTGGAGGCGGGGAAGGCGTCTTCGCCGCCGGTGTCGTGGTGTGGTTCTCCGCCGTGCACGAGTTGCCCAGCCCCCCATCAGCGCTACCGGTACGGCACCCCACTGCCTCCGCGCCGGGAGGACCCGGCACGGTGACGGCGCGCTCTTACTGTTCTTCCATCGGTTCAGCACCGTGTCAACCCTGTTGGCACAAACGGATTCCCGCGCGGACGACGGCCCTGCCGGCACGCCGGGATGTGCGCTACTGTCGGCGACGGCCGCGCGTTACGCGAACCGCTGGGGGCAGCATGCGCGAACGGGTTTTTCCCTTGTCGCCGCAGCAACGCAGGCTGTGGGTCCTGCACCACCTCTTCCCCGACCTGCCGGTCTACAACGGTCCGTACGCCTACCACCTCGGCGGCGCCGTGGACGTGGCGGCGCTCGAACGCGCGGTTCGGGCGGTGGTCGCGACGCACGAGTCGTTGCGCACCGCGTTCCCCCTGCGGAACGACGAACCCGTGCAGATCGTCGCCGACGAGGTCGAGTTCTCCTTGCCCGTGCAGGAGACCGACGACGTCGCGGGAGCGTTGCGCAGCGCGGCGCGCACGACTTTCGACCTGAGCCGTTCGGGTGTTTTCGACATCAGGTTGATCCGGTCCGCACACGACGAGTGCGCGCTGTTGGTCAACCTGCACCACATCATCACCGACGCCAGGTCCAATCAGGTCATCGCCGAGGACATCGCCGCGGCCTACGGCAGCATCGTCGCGGGCGGCGAACCCGACCTCGTCGTGCCACCGCCCTACACCGGGCACGCCGAGCGCACCGCGGCGCGGCTGGCGGACGGGCTGGCCGCGCGGCAGCTGGACTACTGGACGCAGGCTTTGGCCGGACTGCCCGCGCTGCTGAAGCTGCCGACCGGCCGGGCCCGGCCGACCGAGCAGCGGTTCGAAGGCGCGTTGCTCGACGTCCAGCTGGACGCGGCCACCGTCGCCGGGCTCACCGCGCTCGCGCGCGAGCACCGCATGACGCCGTACATGGTCCTGCTGGGCGTCGTGGGGTTGCTGTTGCACGGCCACACGAGTGAGAACGACGTGCCGATCGGCGTGCCGGTTTCGCACCGCACCGACCCGGCGCTGGACCGCACGGTCGGGTTCTTCGTGAACTTCGTGGTGCTGCGCAGCCGCTACCGGCCCGACGCGACGGTCGGCGAGTACCTGGACGCAGTGCGCGCGTCGTGCGTCGGCGCGTTCCGCAACCAGGACGTGCCGTTCGACGACGTGGTCCGCCGCCTGGACCTCCAGGGAACGCTCAGCCACAGCCCGCTCGCCCAGGTCGTGGTGAACTACCACCACGACTCCCCACCCGCGCCGGAGTTCGCGGGGCTGCCGTCCCGGTGCGAGGTCGTGCCCACCGGGTACGTGCAGACGGACCTGGAGTTCGACCTCACGCCCGCGCCGGACGGCTCGCTGTCGGGCACCATCGCCTACGCCGAAGCGCTGTTCGACGCCTCGACCGCCGCCCGGCTGGCCGAGGGCTTCCGCGCGGTGGCGCACCGGGTGGCCACCGCGCCGGAAACCCGGTTGGCGGAGCTGGAGTTGCGGGCGGACGCGGAGGTCGCCGCCGTGGCCGCGTGGAACGCCACCGGCGCGCCGGTCCCGGAACCCCTCCTGCTCCACCGGATGGTCGAAGAGCGCGTCGCCGCGCAGCCGGACGCGCCGGCCGTGGTGTACCGCGACGAGGAGCTGACCTACCGGGAGCTGGACCGGCGGGCCGACGCGGTGGCGTTCCGCTTGCGCGCGCTGGGCGCGGGCCCGAACCGGGTGGTGGGTGTGCGCGTGGACCGCTCGGCGGAGCTGGTCGTGGCCCTGCTGGGTGTGCTGAAGTCCGGCGCGGCGTACCTGCCGCTGGACACGTCCACGCCGGCCGCGCGGGTGCGGGAGATCCTGGCCGACGCGGACGCGGACATCGTCGTCCAGCACGACCCGGCGCTGACGCTGCCCGACGGCGTGCGCGCGGTGGACCCGGCCGCTCCCGGTGCCGCGCCCGCCGTGCGCGGACCCGACCCGCGCCCCGACGACCTGGTGTCGGTCTACTACACGTCCGGCTCGACCGGTATGCCCAAGGGCGTGGCGAGCACGCACCGCGGGTGGGTCAACCGGATGGTGTGGATGCAGCGCAAGCACCGGCTCGCGCCGGGCGAGACCGTGCTGCACAAGACGACCATGACGTTCGACGACTCGGCGCTGGAGCTGTTCTGGCCGCTCGCCGAGGGCGGCCGGGTGGCCGTGCTCGAACCCGGCGCGCACCGCGACCCCCGGGCCATCCTGCACGCGCTGCGCCACTACGGCTCGGTGTACCTCCAGGTCGTGCCGAGCATGCTGATCGCGATGCTGGACGAGCTGGAGCTGGAGCCCGACGACGCGCCGACGACGTTGCGCAACACCACGTCCAGCGGCGAGGCCCTGTACCCGGCGACGGTGTTCCGGTTCCACCGGCTGTTTCCCGGCGTGCTGCACAACACGTGGGGCGCGACGGAGGTGTCGATCGACTCGACGTGCCACACGTGCGGTCCCGACGACGAGGTGGGCTCCGCACCGGTGAGCCTCGGCCTGCCGTTCGACAACAACACCGTGCACGTGCTCAACGCGCAGCTCCAGCCGGTGCCGATCGGGGTGGTCGGCGACCTCTACATCGGCGGCGCCGGCCTGGCCCGCGGCTACCTCAACGACCCGGCGCGCACCGCCGCCGCGTTCGTGCCCGACCCGTGGAGTCCGGGCGAACGCCTGTACCGGACCGGTGACCAGGGGTTCCGCGGCCCGGACGGCCGGTTGCGGTTCGTGGGCCGCAGCGACCACCAGGTGAAGATCCGCGGCATGCGGGTGGAGCTGGGCGAGATCGAGACGACCGTGCAGGGCCACCCGGACGTGCGGGAGGCCGTGGTGCTGGTGCACGGCACGGGCACGGCGCGGCGGCTCGTCGCGTTCGCCACACCCGCCGACCCGGCGCGGCCCCCGGACGTGGACGAGGTGCTGGCGCACGTCCGGCAGTGGTTGCCCGAGCACATGGTGCCGTGGCGGCTGGTGGTGCTGGAGTCGTTCCCCCTCACCAGCAACGGCAAGGTCGACCGGCGCGCGATCGAGATCCCGACCGTGGCGCCCGCCGTGCCCGCGGCACGTTCTCCGCGCAGCGCGGCGGAGTTGTTCGTCGCCGGGCTGTGGGGCGACCTGCTGGGCGTGGAGCAGATCGGGCTGGACGACAACTTCTTCGCCCTGGGCGGGCACTCGCTGACCGCCACCCAGTTCACCGCGCGGGTGCGGCAACGCCTCGGCGTGGACCTGCCGCTGGTGGCGCTGTACGCGGACCCGACGGTCGGCACGGTCGCGGAGCGGCTGGAGGACCTGGTCGCGGCCCGGCTCTCCTCCGCCGCCGAGGTCTGAGCGCCCGTGTTCGACGTCGTCGTGGTGGGCGCGCGGTGCGCGGGCGCGTCGACCGCGCTGCTGCTGGCCCGGCAGGGTCGACGGGTGCTGCTGGTGGACCGGGCGGCGCTCGGCACGGACACCATGTCGACGCTGTTCATCCGTCAACCGGGCGTGGCGCTGCTGTCGAAGTGGGGCGTGCTGGACGCCGTGGTGGCGTCGGGCTGCCCGCCGTTGAACACGATCAGCTACGACGTGGGTGAAGCCCGCCTGGAGTCGCCCGCGCCGACGCTGCCGGGGGCGGATGCCGCCTACGCGCCGCGGCGACACCTGCTGGACGCGCTGTTGGTGCGCGCGGCGGTGGACGCGGGCGTGGAGGTGGCCGACCGGACGTCCGTGCGCGGTCTGCTGCGTGACGGTGACCGGGTCACGGGCGTGCGCGTGGCCGGTGGGGCGGGCGAGCGGGAGGTGCCCGCGCGGCTGGTCGTCGGCGCGGACGGCATGCGGTCGCGGGTCGCCGACCTGGTGGGCGCGCCGGTCGAGGTCAGCGACCCGCTGGCCAGTTGCGTCTACTACACGACGTGGAGCGGGCTGCGCACCGGTTTCGGGTTCCACGAGCGGCCGGGGAGCTGGATCGCCCGCATCCCCACGAACGACGGCCTCACGATCATCTCCACGTACTCCCCGCAACGGGAGTTCGGCGACATCCGGCGCGACCCGCTGGCCGCACACCTGGCGTCCGTGCGGAAGAACGCGCCCGACCTGCACGAGATGGTGGTGGACGGGGAACTCGTCGACCGGATCCGCGGCACCGGGGACCAGCGCAACTTCTACCGGCGCGCGCACGGCCACGGCTGGGCGTTGGTCGGCGACGCCGGGCACCACCTGGACACCATGACCGCCGCCGGCATCACCAACGCGTTCCTCCAGGCGGACCTGATCGCCGACGAGCTGGCAGCGGTGGACCCGGCGGACCCGGTGGCGGTGGACGCGGCCACGGCCAGGTTCGCCGCGCGGCGGGACGAGGCCACCGGCGACACCTACCGCGGCACGCTCGACCTGGCCCGGTTGGAACTGGGCCCGTCCCGCGTGGAGCTGTTGCGCACCGTGGGCACGTCACCCGAGCTGACCGCCCGCTACTTCGCCATGGTCGTCGGCATCATCGGCTCCGAGGACTTCCTGGACGACCCGGACCTGCTCGACCTGCTCTAGAAGCGAAGGAGCCCGGCATGACCTCGCTGTGGGGAGGTGCGATCGACGCACCGTGCCTGCTCGACTCGTTCCACCGGCAGGCCACCGACCACGCCGGCCGGGAGGCCGTGGTGGACGAGGACGGCGCGGTGACGTACGGCGGACTGCTGGACCGCGCGCGGGGAATCGCCGCGCTGCTGCGCGAAGCCGGGATCGCCCCCGGTGACGGGGTGGCCGTGGCCGGTCCGCGCGGCGTGCCGGTGGTGACGGCGATGATCGGCGTGTTGTGGGCCGGCGCGACGTACCTGCCGCTGGACAGCAACTACCCCGCGCGCCGCCTGTCGCACATGCTGTCCGACAGCGGGGCGAAACTGCTGCTGCACGACGGTCCGCCGCCCGCGTTCGAGCCGACCGTGCCGCAGTGGGAGATCCCGGTGACGGCCGGGTCCGGTGAACCGGTGCCGCACGACGACGCCCTGCCGACGTACGTGATCTACACGTCGGGCTCGACGGGGTGGCCGAAGGGCGTGGCGGTCCCGCACCGCTGCCTGGACACCATGGTCGAGTGGCAGCGCACCCACTCCGTGCGGCGCGACCTGCGCACGGCCCAGTTCGCGCCGCTGAACTTCGACGTGTCGTTCCAGGAGGTGCTGGGCACGCTGTGCGGCGGCGGCACCCTCGTCGTCGTGCCGGAACGGTTGCGGCAGGACCCGTTCGAGCTGCTGGACTGGTTGCGGGACAACGCGGTGGAGCGCCTGTTCCTGCCGTACGTGGCGTTGCAGATGCTGGCCGTGGCCGCGTCCGACGAGGACCTGGCGGACGTGCGGCTGGCGGAGGTGAACACGGCGGGCGAGCAGGTCGTGTGCACGCCGGACATCCGACGGCTGTTCGAGCGCCTGCCCGGCTGCCGGTTCAACAACCACTACGGGCAGAGCGAATCCGCCATGGTCACCGCGCACACGCTCGAAGGCCCACCGCGCACGTGGCCGTCGCTGCCCCCGATCGGCACGCCGCTGCCCGGCTGCGAGGTGCTGCTGGACGTGGTCGACCCGGCCGAGCCGGACGTCGGCGAACTGCTGGTCACCGGTGACCCGCTCTCGGAGGGCTACCTGAACCAGCCGGAGCTGACGGCGGCCCGGTACGTGGACGTCGAGCCGACACCACAGGGCAACCGGAAGGCGTTCCGCACGGGTGACCTGGTGCGGTTCGTGGACGGCGTCGTGCACTTCCTGGGGCGGCGCGACCAGGAGGTGAAGATCCGCGGCTACCGGGTGAACCTGCTGGAGATCGAGGCGCAACTGCTGGAGGTGCCGGGGATCGGCAACGCGATCTGCGTGGTGTGGGACGTCGAGGGCTCGAAGTCCGTGCACGCGGCCGTGACCACGGAGCCCGGCGCCCCGCCGATCGACCCGGACCGCGTGCGCGGCCACCTGACCACCGTCCTGCCCGACGCGTTCCTGCCGCAGTCGATCACGACGGTCCCCGAACTCCCCCGCACCCCCAGCGGCAAGGTCGACCGCGACGCGGTGGCCGCGCTGCTCACCGGCTGAGGGCCGGCTCACGTCGTCGGGTTGCGCCGCCTGGTCAAGGACGGGCGGGTGGCGCGGCCCCGGCGGCTGGTGACGATCAGGGCCACCCGCGCGACCGTGTCCGCGTCCACGAGGTCCGAGACCTTCACGTCGGTGGCGAACCGGCGGTTGAGGCGACCGGCGACCTGGATCGCCGCGAGTGAGCCGCCGCCGAGCGCGAGGAACGACTCGTCGGCCGACGGCGCCTCCGGCAGACCCAGGACTTCACCCCAGATCTGGGCGACGGCGGCCACCAGCTCGGCGTCCACGTCGTCCACGTCGTCCACCGCCGCCGCCCGGCGCTCCAGGTCGCCGCGCGCGATCTTGCCGTTGGCGTTGACCGGCAACTCGTCCACGACGGTGATCCGCGCGGGCACCATCGACGCGGGCAACCGGTCCAGCAGGTGCCGCCGGACGTCGGCGACGAGGTCATCGGCGGGGCCGGCGGGCACGAGGTAGGCGGCGAGCGACTGGGCGTGGCCAGCCGCGTCCCGCACGGCCACGACGACGACCTCGCCGACGCCGGGGTGCTCCCGCAGGCACGCCTGCACCTCGCCCAGTTCGATCCGCACGCCCCCGACCTTCACCTGCTGGTCGACCCGCCCGATCAGCTCCAGTTCGCCGTCACCGCGCAGCCTCGCCAGGTCGCCGGTCCGGTACATGCGCGCGCCGGGCGGTCCGGCGAACGGGTCCGGCACGAACTTCTCCGCGGTGAGCGCGGCCCGGTCCTGGTAGCCCCAGCCGACGCCCAGGCCGCCCAGGTGCAGCTCCCCCACCTGGTCCACGCCAGTCGGGCGGCCGAGCGAGTCGAGGACGTAGGCGTTCTGGTTGCCCATCGGCCGCCCGTACGGGATGGACCTCCACGCCGGGTCGACCGCGCCCACGGAGTAGTACGTGCTGTCGACGGACACCTCCGTCGCGCCGCCCAGGCTCACGAAGTGCGCGCCGGGGAACGCCCGCCGCACCGCGTCCGGCTGGCCCAGCGGGATCCAGTCACCGCCGAGCAGGAACACCCGCAGGCCGCCCGCGCGCCCCGTCTTGCCCCAGACGTTGAGGAACAGCGTCAGCGCGGACGGCACGGAGTGCCACACCGTGACGCCGCCGTGCTCCACCAGGTCGACCCAGTGCTCGACGTCGTTCTCCCGGCCCCGGTCGGGCAGCACGATCGCCGCGCCCGCCATGAGCGCGGCGAAGATGTCCAGCACGGTCATGTCGAAGCTGGGCGACGACACGGCGAGGATCCGGTCGTCGGGCGTGAGACCGACGCGCCGGCTCAGGTCTCCGATCATGCTGACGCGGCCCACGTGGTCCAGCAGCGCGCCCTTGGGCTCGCCGGTCGAACCGGACGTGAAGATCACGTACGCGAGGTCGCGGGCGTCCACCGGGGCCGGTGCCGGGCGGGGCGCGGTCGGCATCCGCTCGACCGGCTCCAGGGCGATCACGGGTGCCGACTCGGCCAACGGCACGTCGAGACCCGCCTCCACCAGCACCAGGTCGACCTTGCCGATCCGGTGCAACGCCTCCTGCCGGGCCCTGGGCATCAGCGGGTCCAGCGGCACGTAGGCGGCCCCGGCCTTCATCGCGGCGTACGCGGCCACCACGAGCCCCGCACCGCGCGCGGCGGCGACACCGACCCGCCCGCCCGGACCGACCCCGGCGTCGGCGATCCGCGCGGCGAGGGCGTTGGCCAGGCCGTCGAGGCGCGCGTAGGTGAGCGTGATGTCACCGTGCACGACCGCGACCCGCTCCGGCGAGGCGTCCACGACCTGTTCCACCCGGCGGTGCAGCAGCGGCGGCTCGCCCACCGGCGCCGCGGTCCGGTTCACGGCGGCGAACAGCTCCCGCTCGGCTTCGGCGCGGTGGTCCACGTCGTCCACGAGCCGTTCGTCCGGGGCGGTCACGAACGCCGTCACGTGTGCCGCGATCCGGTCCAGCGCCGTGTCGTCGTCCGGCGCCGCGGTCGACGACACGGTGATCGCCCACTCCTGCCCCAGGGGTTCGAAGCGGAACGTCACGGCCTCGTCGAACGCGACCTCCACGACCGGCCCCGCCACGCCCGTGACCACCGCCGACGCCCGCAACCCGCCGAGCGTGGGCTCCTCGCCCACCGTGGCGGACGACCAGGTGGCCGCGCCCCCGTCGCGCACGAGCAACGCCGTGGGCCGTGCCCCGTACCGCCGCACGAGCGCGCACACGGCCGCCACGAAGTCCCCCACACCCGTTCGGGCGGGCGGGACGGTCGTGGTGGCGTGTCGCCCGGGTCCGGACGTCCAGAGCACGGGGTGGACTGGATCAGCGCGTTCGGCCATCTGCGGTCCCCTCGGGCAGTGCGTGCAGGGTGCGGACGAGCTGCTCGGCGAGGCCGGCCGCCCAGTCCCGGTCGAAGAGCTCGGTGGAGTGCTCCACGCTGATCGTCAGCCGGTCCGGCGTGTCCAGGAACGTCAGCGTCAGGTCGAACGCGTGCTGCCCCTGGTAGACGTCGAGTTCGACGGCCGTGACCCCGGGCAGGTCGGGCACGGCGGGCGCGCTGCCCCCGGTGCGCAGCTGCATGGTGACCTGGACGATCGGGTTGCGTCCGGCCGCGCGCGGCGGGGCCAGGCGTGCCACTACGGCCGTGAACGGGACCTCGTGGTCGAGGGCCGCGAGCATCGCCGCGCCGAGGCGGCGGGACACCTCGGCCGTGGGCGGGTCGTCGGACAGGTCGCAGCGCAGCACCGCGAGGTTGACGAAGTAGCCGATCAACGGCTCCAGCTCGGGCTCCACGCGGCCCGCCAGCATGGTGCCGAACGCCACGTCCGTGCCGCCCGTGCGCTGCCGCAGCGCCAACGCGAACGCGGTTGCCAACTGGGGGAACAACGACGTGCCGGTGGCGGCGGCGTGGGCCCGCACGGTCCGCGCCACGTCGGCGGGCACGTCCACCAACAGCCGTGCGGCGGCGTACGTCGGACGGCGTGACCGCACGCGGCCACCGGTGAGGTCCACCGCGGGCACGTCCACGAGGGCGCGTTCCCAGTAGGCCAACCGGTCGTCCATTTCGGATGGCGTGAGCAAGTCGCGTTGCCACAGCGCGTAATCGGCGTACTGCACCTCCAAGCGCGGCAACGCGGGTTCCTCGCCCCGCCACAGCGCCCGATAGGCGGTTGACAGCTCCTCGACGAGCACGCGCAATGACCACCCGTCACCGACGATGTGGTGCAGCACCACCACGAGCAGGTGATCGTTCTCGGCGACGCGCACCACGGCGGCGCGGATCGGGCGCCCGTCGGCGAGGTCGAACGGCGTGCGGGCCAGGTCCTCCACGAGCTTCACCGCCGCGTCCCGGTCCGCCACGTCGTGCAGCGGCACGTGAACCCCTTCGGGCGGCAGCACTTCCTGGTGCGGCACACCGTCCTCGCCCGCGCGGAAGGCCGTGCGCAACGACTCGTGCCGGAGCACGACGAGGTCGAGCGCCGCGCGCACCAGGTCCACCCTCAGCGGTCCCGAGAGCCGGAACGCGATCGGCACGTTGTACGCACTGCTGCGCGGCGACATGTGCTGGAACAACCACAACGCCCGCTGGCCCGCCGAAAGCGGCACGCGGTCCGCGTCCGCAGCCACCCGCCACCCCCGCTCCGCCGATCGGATGACCGAGCACTTCGGTGACCGAACGTTGTGCCCGGATCACGGAATCGACACTATGCTAGGGAAGACAGGGGTGTCCATGCCGTTGGCTCACAGACAGTGGAACGCCTTGTCGCGCCGAGATCCTGGGGGAACGTGTGCGCAGCGCTTGGGGTGTCCGGTGACCGCGCTCGTCGTGGCGTCGGCCGTGGTGGACAAGCTGGTGGCCGGTGTTCCCGACACCGCGTCGACGGAAACCGGAGTGGTGCTGGCCGCGTACGCCGTGCTGCTGCACCGGCACACCGCGCAGGACCGGGTGGCCGTGGGAACGAGCGGTGGCGTGCCAGTCGTCTACGACTTCGAGTCGCACCGGGATTTCCCGGCCCTGCTGGCGAGCCCACGCGCGGTGAGCGCGGAACCCGTGTCCCGCCTGGAAATCACCCGCACGGACGACGGTTGGTCGCTGTCCGCGCACCCGGCGGCCGACCTGCTCCCGCCCGAGCTGGCGGACGTGATGCTCACCCGGTTCGACGAAGTCCTGGCCGCGCTGGCCGACGACCCGACGACGGACGTGGCCGACATCGCGTTCCGGACCGAGGAGCGGCCGGACACGTGGCGCACCAACGACTTGCCGTTCGAGCCCGGCACGGTGATCGCCGCGATCGAGGCGCAGGTCGCCCGCACACCGGACGCGATCGCCGTGGAACTGGGGGACGAGCGGCTGACGTACGCCGCGGTGGACCGCCGGGCGGGTGAGGTGGCCGCGGCGCTGTCCGCGCGCACCGCGCGGCCGTTCGTCGGCGTGCACATGACGCGCTCGCCGGACATGGTGGTGGCGCTGCTGGGCGTGGCGAAGGCCGGCCTGGCGTACGTGCCGATCGACCCGGGGTCACCCTCGCGGCGGGTGCGGTACGTCGTCGACGACGCGGGCCTGGACCTCGTGCTCTGCCGCCCCGAGGACGTGGGCGCGTTGGCCGCGCTGGACGTCCCGGCCGCGACCTTGGACGGGCTGACGACGGGTTCGGCACGCGGCGACGTGCGCGCGCCGGAGCCGGGGTCGCCGATCTACATGATCTACACGTCCGGGTCGACGGGCGAGCCCAAGGGCGTGGTGAACCGCCACGCGGGCGTGCTGAACACGATCCGCTGGCGACAGCGCGCGATGCCGCTGTCCGAAGAGGACCGGGTCGTGCAGAAGACCCCGTTCACCTTCGACGTCTCGGCCTGGGAGCTGTTCTGGCCGTTGACGGCGGGCGCTCGGCTCGTGCTGGCGGAGCCCGGCGGGCACCGCGACCCGCGCTACGTCAAGCGGCTGATCCGCGACCGGGGCGCCACCGTCGTGCACTTCGTGCCGTCCATGCTGGACGTGTTCCTCCAGGAGCCCGACCTGGCCTCCCACTGCCGCACCCTGCGCCGGGTGCTGTGCAGCGGTGAGGCGCTGTCCCCGGCGTCCGCGGCCAGGTTCCACGAAGTGCTGTCGTGCGAGCTGCACAACCTGTACGGGCCGACGGAGGCCTCCATCGAGGTGTCGCACTGGGCGTGCCCGCCGGGTCGTGCGGGCGCGGTGCCGATCGGTCGGGAGATCGCGGGCACGGACCTGCACGTGGTGGACGCGCGGCTGCGGCCGTTGCCGGTGGGCGCGGTCGGTGAGCTGTGCATCGGCGGCGTGCAGGTGGCCTACGGCTACCACGGTCGGGCCGGCCTGACCGCCGACCGGTTCGTGCCGGACCCCTTCGCCGGCAGGGGCGCGCGCATGTACCTCACCGGCGACCTGGCGCGGCGGCGGCCCGATGGCGAGGTCGAGTACCTGGGCCGGGTCGACGACCAGGTGAAGATCCGCGGGTTCCGGGTGGAGCCTGGCGAGATCGAGGCCGCGCTGCGGGCGCTGCCCGGTGTGGACGCGGCAGCGGTCGTGCCTCGCGACTCGCCGGGCGGACGGCAGCTGGTGGCGTTCGTGGTCGGCGACCCGGGCGACGTCCGCACCGCGCTGGGCGACGTGCTGCCCGCCCACATGGTCCCGGCGGTGGTGGTGCCGACCACGGCGCTGCCCTTGGGGCCCAGCGGCAAGCTCGACCGGCGGGCGCTCGCCGAGCGGGCCGACGCCGTGGAAGCGACCACCCACTCGACCTCGCCACCGACCTCGCGGTCGACCACCCAGCCGACCGGGCAGCCGACGACGGCGACGGAAACCACGCTGTGCGCCTTGTTCGCCGAAACCCTCGGCCTGCCGGCGGTGGGCGTGGAGGACGACTTCTTCGCCCTGGGCGGGCACTCGCTCACGGCGGTGGGCCTCGCGAACCGGGTGAACGCCGTGCTGGGCGTGGAGATCGACGTCTGGATCCTGTTCGAGTGCCCGACGGTCGCCGCGCTGGCGCGCGAGCTGGGCCGCTGAGCACGTCCTCCGAGTCGTTCACCCGCGTGAAAGGCGGAAACCGTGTTGGAGACGGCCGTGACGGCCCCTGACGTCCACACCGACGACCCGCTCGCCACCCTGGCCCGGGACGGTGTCGAGGCGTTGCGCGAAGAAGACCCGGAGCTGCACGACGTGCTGGCACGCGAGGTGCACCGGCAGGGGACGACGCTGTCCCTGGTGGCGTCGAGCAGCGTCGTGGACCCGTCCGTGCTGGCGGCGCAGGCGTCGGCGGCGGTGAACGTGACGGCGGAGGGCTACCCCGGTCGCCGGTACCACGCCGGGTGCGAGGTCGTGGACGACATCGAGCGGCTGGCCATCGAGCGCGCGCTGCGGCTGTTCGGAGCGCAGTACGCCAACGTGCAGTCGCATTCGGCGACAACCGCGAACTACGCCGTGCTGGCGGCGTTGATGCGGGCCGGCGATGTGCTGCTGGGCATGAACCTCAGCGACGGCGGGCACCTCACGCACGGCAGCCCGGCCGCGTACGCGGGCCAGTACTACGCGGCGTTCGGCTACGGCCTGGACCGCTCTGGCCGCATCGACTACGACCAGGTGGCGGAGCTGGCCCGGCGACACCGGCCGAAGGTCATCGTGTGCGGGGCGACGGCGTACAGCAGGGTCGTGGACTTCGCGCGGTTCCGGCGGATCGCCGACGACGTGGGCGCGTACCTGCTGGCGGACATCTCGCACATCGCGGGGCTCGTCGTGACCGGCCTGCACCCCAGCCCGGTGGATCACGCGCACGTGACCACGGCGTGCACGCACAAGCAGCTCTACGGTCCGCGCGGCGGCGTGATCCTGTCCGGACGCGACCACGACTCCCCCGCGCCGCGCGGCGCGGGCACCTTGGCGCAGTTCCTGCAACGCACGATCTTCCCGTTCTACCAGGGCGCGCCGGCGATGAACGTGATCGCGGCGAAGGCGCGGACGTTCGCCGTGGCGGCGACGCCCTCCTTCACGGACACGGCGCGGCGGATCGTGCGGTTCGCGGGCGCGTTGGCCGACGAGCTGGCCGCGCGCGGCCACACGATCGTGTCCGGTGGCACGGAGAACCACACGGTGCTGGTGGACCTGCGCGACGCGGGTGTGACAGGGCTGGTGGCGGAGTCCGCGTTGGAGGAGTGCGGCATCGTGGTGAACAAGAACCGCGTGCCCGGCGACGCCACGCCGCCGCTGGTCGGGGCCGGGATGCGGTTGGGCTCCAACGCGGCCGCGGCGCGCGGCATGGCCGGGCCCGAGGCGGTGCGCTGCGCGGAGTTGGTCGACGTCGTGCTGCGCGCGGTGCACCCGACCGGGCCGCGCGGGTACGTGCTGGACGGGGGTGTGCGGGAGGAGGTCCGCGCACGGGTCGCCGACCTGTGCGCGGAGTTCCCACTCCCCGGCTATCCCCCGGTGCGGTGAGGCGGTAGGTCCGCGGTCCCGGAGAACATCCGCATCATCGCGGCCAGGTCGGCGTGCGTGCCGGTGTCGCTGCGGTCGAACCACTCCGCGACCCGGTCGCGGACCTCCGGGTCCTTCTCCTGGCTCAGCTTGAACATCGCCTCGACCTTCGTGACGCGGAACCGGATCGCGCCCACTCCCGAGGCGATGCGGGCGTGGTGGTCGGCGGCCCGGTCCACGTCGAACCCCACACCGAAGCGGTGCTCCAACGTCCGTGCGGTGGCCGTGACGGCCGAGAGCACGTCCGACGCCTCTTCGGACACCCGCAGCGTCCCGGTCAGGTGCACGGCGACGAAGTTCCACGTCGGCACGGCCGGGTCCACGTGGTACACGGACGGCGTCACGTAGCCCTGCGGGCCGAAGAAGACCAGCTTCGCGGCGGCGTCGTCGGACAACGCGAGCCAGTGCGGGTTGACCCGGTTCATGTGGGCGATCAACTCCTCGCCCACCAACCGCTCCCCGCGTGCCGGCCGGATGACCGGCACGTGCGTGGCGTGCGGCACGTCCACTCCGTTGGTGGTCAGCACGGCGAGCGGGTAGCGGTCGACGACCGCTATCGGCCACCGCTCCTCGTCCACCTGGTAGATGCGGGGCACGAACACGCGGACCTCCTCAAGTGACGAGTTCCTTGGCCAGCGCCTCGGCCAGTTCCCCGGCACGTTGCGCGGTCAGGGACAACAGGGTTTCCGCGATGCCGTGCGTGTGCTCGCCGTAGCCCTGCGCGTAGACGCCGTGCGCGAAGGGCTCGCAGGTGACCAGCCTGCGGTCGCGGTCGAGCAGCAGACGGCCCCGGTCGTCGTGCTCGCACAGCGGCAGCAGGTCGCCGAGCAGGTCGGCCGGGTCGGCGGGCCGGTAGCCGGTGGCGCACACCAGGACGTCGGCCATGATGACGGTGCGGTGCCCGTCGGAGAGGGACTCCACCTCCACGCGCACACCGTGGTCGCCGGGTGTCACGTCGCGGACGCGGGAGACGTGGTGGAAGCTCAGCCGGTCGTCGCCCAGGAGCGATTCGCGGTAGGCGTCACCGTGCAGGCGCTGGATCAGGTCCTGGTCCACGACGGAGTAGTTGGTGTTGGCGTGGTAGTCCAGCATCATGCGCTTCACCTCCGGCGAAGCGCTGAAGAACTCGTCGACGGCTTCCGCGCCGAAGATCGCGTTCACGAACGGGCTGTCGTCGGAAGCGCTGTAGCCGTAGCGGGAATGGACCACGGAGACGGACGATCGGGTGAACTTGCGGTGCAGGTAGTGAGCGGCTTCGGCCGAGCTCTGGCCCGCTCCCAGCACGACGAAGGACTTCGGCGCCGTATCGGCGATCCGCCGGACCTGCGGCACGAGTGCGGACGTGTGCCAGATCCGGTCGGACTGCACGAGCCCTTCGGGCATGTTAGGCCGGAGTCCGCACGCCAGCACGACGCTGCGGGTCCGCCGGACGACTTCCGCACCATCGGCGGTTTCCGCGACCACGTCGAGCAACTCCACGCCACCGGCTCCCCGCACCGGCCGGATCGCCGTCACCCGACTGCCGTACTCCACCCGGTCGGCGAAGTGCCCGGCCACCCACTCCAGGTAACCGTGGAACTCGATCCGCAGCGGGTGCAACGACTTGCTGTCGATGAACCGGGACAACCGCCCCACCTTGTGCAGGTACGCCACGAACGAGTACGGACTCGTCGGGTTCCGCGGCGTGACCAGGTCTTTGAGGAACGACACCTGCATCGTCGCGTCGTCGATCAGCATGCCGCTGTGCCAGCCGAATCGCGGTTGCGCCTCCAGGAACTCCACCGTGAGGCCCTCGCCGCCCGGCGGGTTCACCCCCAGTTCCTGCAACGCCACCGCCAACGCCAGGTTGGCGGGCCCGAACCCGACTCCGACCACGTCCGTCACGCGGGCGGACTCCCCCATGAAAGCACCTCCTCGACGTCGAGCTCCATCCCCCGGTTCCGGCAGGCGCCGGACGACTCAGGCGGAATTGCCTTGCTGTCGAGCGATTTCCTCTTCGGTCGGGGCTCCCGCGCGGACGCGCCGGCCTCGGACCTCAGCTTGCCATGAGCGTAAAGGGGGGAACGGGGTTCCCGGGTGCGCCCTCACACGTGCGCACCACCGACCCACCCCCACCTCCCGCACCTCTCGTCGCCTCATGGTAGTGGTCGCCGGCAGCGGCGTCCGCTACGCTCGCAACAGGATCACCGATGTGTCGAGACCCGTTCTCCCTTGCTCCGCCGGTCAATCCCGGCGGCGTCGGCGAACGGCAGACTGGGGGGAAACCAGCATCGTGTCCGTCTCCGAACCGCTGTCCCAACCCAGTGTCGTCACGCGCTTCGCCGAGGTGGTCGGCCGCTTCCCGGAGGCGGTCGCGGTGTCCGACGTCAAGGGTGAACGCTCTTATACCCGATTGGAGTCTGCCGCCACGGCCGTCGCGCACGCATTGTGGACCGCAGGCGTCCGACCGGGCGATCGCGTGGGAGTCCTTAGTGGACGGTCCGGCGACCTGGTCGCCGCGCTCCTGGGGATCCTGAAGGTCCGGGCGGCCTACGTGGCCGTCGACCTCCACGACCCCGGCCCGCGCATCGAGTCGGTGCTGCGCGACGCGGGCGTGGCGGCGCTCCTGGTCGAGAGCGGCCCGCCCCCTCCGTCCTTTGTGGGCATTGCCCTGGCGCTGGCCGACGCGGTGGCGACCGAGGTCCCGGCGGAGTTCGCCCCGCCGCCGCCCGGTCCCGACGACGTCGCCTACATCGCCTACACGTCCGGCTCCACGGGCACGC
Organism: Saccharothrix isguenensis; assembly: GCF_052936305.1. NCBI lineage: Bacteria > Bacillati > Actinomycetota > Actinomycetes > Pseudonocardiales > Pseudonocardiaceae > Saccharothrix > Saccharothrix isguenensis. The sequence continues at coordinate 3,582,266 of NZ_CP193626.1, read as the reverse complement.
CGAAGGGCGTGTGCGTGCCGCACCGGGGCGTCCTCCGGCTCGTGGTGGGCCAGGACCACTGGGAGGTGCGGCCCGGTGACGTGGTCGCCCACCACTCCCCCGTCGCGTTCGACGCGTCCACCGCGGAGATCTTCGGCCCGCTGCTCAACGGCGCGGAGCTGGCGCTCGCACCACCGGGCAGGCTGGGGCCGCGCGAGGTCCTGGAGTTCGCGGCACGGGCACGCGTCACGCACCTCTTCCTCACCACCGCGATCTTCCACCAGGTGGCCGATTCGGACCTGCTGGACCTGCCCGCCCTGCGGTGCCTGCTGACCGGCGGCGAGGTGCTGTCGCCCGAACTGATGGCCCGCGCGGCGGCACGGCTGCCCGAGGGTGTGCTGTCGGCCGCCTACGGGCCCACGGAGAACACGACGTTCACCACCACGCACCCGATCACCGGTCCGCTGGGCGAACGGGTGCCGATCGGGTCGCCGATCCGGGGCACCCGCGTGCACGTGCTGGACGACAACCTCGACCCGGTGCCGGACGGGCAGGTCGGCACGCTGTACGCGGCGGGAGCGGGTGTGGCGCACGGCTACCTGAACCTCCCCGGCCTCACCGCCCGGCAGTTCCGGCCCGACCCGTTCTCCGACGAGCCGGGCGCACGCATGTACGACACCGGGGACCTCGTGTGCCGCAACACCGAAGGCGCGCTGGACTTCATGGGACGCGCGGACGGCCAGCTGAAGGTCAACGGGGTGCGGATCGAGCCGGAGGAGGTCGAGGCCCGGCTCCGGAACGAGCCCGACATCCGGGACGCTGCGGTCGTGGTGCAGGAACACGGGCCCGGCGACCGGCGGCTGGCCGCGTTCTACGACAGCCCGTTCGCGCTGTCCTCGGCGCACCTGAGGCGCGTGCTGGCCGCCGAGCTGCCGCCCGCGATGGTGCCCTCGTCGTTCACGTGGCTGGAGTCGTTGCCGCTCAAGGCGAACGGCAAGGTGGACCGGGCGGCGCTCGTCGCGCACCGCAACCGGGAGCGCTCGGTGACCGTGCCGTACCGGCCGCCGACGGGGCCGCTGGAAACGTGGCTGGTGGAGCTGTGGCAGGACGTCGTCGGCGTGGAGCCGGTGGGCGTGGACGACGACTTCTTCGAGATCGGCGGGCACTCGCTGACCGCGACCCGGATCACCGGGGAGATCCTGCAGGAGCACGGGGTGCTGGTGAAAGCCCGGGTGTTCTACCTCAACCCGACGGTGGCGTTGCTGGCGATCCAGGTCGCGACGCTGCTGGAGGCCCGTGACAAGGCCGCGGTGTGAGGATCGGCCACGGCGGCGCGCACCCGGACTGGCGTGCCGCGGACCTGACCGACCCGCACCTGTACGCCGAGGGCGACCCGCACGCGGTGTGGCAGGCGATGCGCGACGAGGCGCCCGTGCACCGGCACGTGCTGCCGGACGGGCGCGAGTACACGTCCGTGACCCGGTACGCCGACGTGCGCCGGGTGATCGCGGACCACCGCGTGTTCACGTCGCGGCGCGGCAACATGCTGTCGGTGCTCGGCGGGCACGACCCCGCGGCGGACCGGATGATGGTGTCCAGCGATCCCCCGATCCACACCGCGCTGCGCGAGCCGTTGGCGAAACTGCTCTCCCACCGGCAACTCCGGGCACTCGGCCCCGCGATCCGGGCGATGGCCCGCAGGCTCCTCGCCCCGCTCCTGGAAGGCGGCACGTGGGACGTGGCCGAGAGCGTGGCGGCCTTCCCGATGATGTTCACCGGGGCGCTGATGGGCCTGCCCGAGTCGGACTGGCCGGAGCTGGTGCGCCTGACGTCCACGGCGGTCGCGCCGGACGACCCGGAGTTCGGCGCCGAGGCGGAGAACCTCGCGTCGGCGCACCACGAGCTGTTCGAGTACTTCGCCGAGCCGGCGCTCACCGCCGGCGACCGGGACGACCTGGTGGGCGCGGTGCGGCGGTTGTCGTTGCACGGCAGGGACATCCGTCTCGACGAGGTGATCTACAACTGCTACAACCTGCTGCTCGGCGCGACGGTGACCACGCCGCACGTGATCGGCGCGACCGTGCTGGCGTTCGCCGAGCACCCGGACGAGTACGCGCGGGTCGTGCCGGAGGACGGGTCGTCGATCCACCTGGCCGTCACCGAAGGGCTCCGGTGGTCCTCCCCCGCGACGCACACCATGCGCTACACGACAGCGGAGACGGAGATCGACGGCGTGGCGATCGGCGAGGGCGAGGCCGTGGTGGGGTGGCTCGGGTCGGCGAACCGGGACGAGCGGGTGTTCGCCGACCCGTACCGGTTCGACGTGACGCGGCAGGCCAACCACCACCTGGCGTTCGGCTTCGGGCGGCACTACTGCGTGGGCGCGCCGCTGGCCCGCATCGCGCTGGGCGAGTTCTTCGGCGAGCTGGCGCGGATCGCGGCCGGGTTCGAGGTGGTGGGCGAGGTGCGCCACCTGGTGTCGAACTTCATCGGCGGCTACACCAGCCTGCCGGTGCGGGCACGGCTGCGGCCGGGCGCGGAACGGGCGTTGGCGGCGGCGTTGGCGGAGGGGTCGTGACGAACCGGGAGCTGAGTGGCCGCATCGACCCGACGCCGAGCGCTCTGCTGCACGAGGAGGTCCTGGAGCCGCAGTTCCGGTACGAGGTGCGCGCCCTGCTGCCCGGCTACGTGGCCGCGGAGAAGGCGTTGCTGGTCGAGTACCTGCGGATGGGCGTACTGGACGGGACGCAGGCCACGGCGCTCGCCGCCGCGCTGGACACCGTGGACGCGGACGCGCTGACCGCCGACCCGGAGGGCAACCTGTCGGACCTGGCGTTCGCCATCGAACGGCACGTGGCGCGGCACGTGACCGCACCCGCGCCGCGCTGGCACGTCGACCGCAGCCGCAACGACCTCCAGGCCACCGCCCAGATGATCGCCGGGAAGGACCTGATCACGGGCGCGGTGGGCGAACTGCTGCGGTTCGCGGGCGCGGTGCGCTCCCTGGCGGGTCGCACGGCGCACCTGCCGATGCCCGGGTTCACCCACCACCAGGCGGCCCAGGTCGTGACGCCCGGGTTCTACTTCGCGGCGCTGGGCGAGCAAGTGCTGCACCACGTGCGGCGGCTGGCGGCGGCGCACGACCTGCTGGACGCGTGTCCGCTGGGTTCGGGCGCGATGTCGGGGCAGGAGCTGCCGTGGGACAGGGCACGGCTGGCGCGGCTGCTGGGGTTCGCCCGGCCGCAACCGTCGGCCCTGGTGGCGGTGGCGTCGAGGAGCTGGGCGCTGGAGGCGACGGCGGAGCTGAGCCTGATCGGCACGTCGTTGAGCCGGTTCGCGACCGACCTGCTGGCCTGGGGCGGGAGCCGGTACGAGTTCCTGGACCTGCCGCCGGACCTGTCGGGGATCTCCTCGGCGATGCCGCAGAAGAAGAACTTCCCGGTGCTGGAGCGCATCCGCGGTCGCACCGCGCACTTGACGGGCTACCACGTGGACCTGCTGCTGGGGCAGCGCAACACCCCGTTCAGCAACCTCGTGGAGGTGTCCAAGGAGGCCGGGCGGCACTTCGCTGACGCGTTCGCGGTCCTGGACAGCGTGCTGCGCCTGTTCCGGGTGGTCGTGGAGCGGCTGGAGTTCCGGGCCGACCGGATGCGCGCGGCGTGCGACGCCGACTACCTGGGCGGCTTCGCGCTGGCCAACGCGCTGACGCTGACGGCGGGCGTGCCGTGGCGGACGGCGCAGGTGCTGGCCGGGCGGTACGTGCTCGACGCGCTGGAACGCGGCCTGCCGCCGACCCGGCCGGACCCTGAGCTGCTGGAGTCCGTGCTGGCCGAGGAGGGGTTCGCGGTCGAGGACCCGGCCCGGCTGCTCGTCGAGTCGTTCGACACCGACCGGGCGTTGCGGCGCATGGCGTCGGCGGGGTCGACGCACCCCGACGCGGTGGCCGTCGAGCTGACCGCTCAGGACGCCGAACGCGAGCGGCTGGCGGCGTGGGCGCGGAAGCGGTCCGACGGCGTGCGCCGGGCGTTCACCGAGACCGACCGGCTGCTGTCCCTGCCCCTGCGCACCCCGGGATCGACCGACGAGGAGGCCGCCGGTGCGGTATGAATCCGTGATCGCCGCGATCGGCAACACCCCGCTCGTGCGGTTGCGGCTGCCTCGGGCGGCGGCCGGCGTCGAGGTGTACGCCAAGCTGGAGCTGCAGAACCCGTTCGCGATGAAGGACCGGGTGGCGCGCCGGGCGCTGCTGGAAGCCCGCCGCGTGGGCGCCCTCTTGCCGGGGGCCCCGATCGTGGAGAGCTCGTCGGGCACGATGGCGCTGGGGGTGGCGCTGGTGGGTCGGGCGCTCGGGCACCCGGTGCACATCGTGACCGACCCCCGGATCGACCCGACGACGTCGGCGAAGCTGCGCGCGTTGGGCTGCGAGGTCCACGTGGTGTCGGCGATGACCGCCAACGGCTGGCAGAGCGCACGCCTGGAGAAGCTGGCCGCGCTGATGGCCGAGTCGCCGGGTGCGTTCTGGCCGCGCCAGTACAGCAACCCGGACAACCCCGGCGCGTACCGGGAACTGGCGGCCGAACTGGTCGCCGACCTGGGTGGGGTGGACGTGCTGGTCGGGGCGGTCGGGTCCGGCGGATCGCTGACGGGCACGGCGCGCGCGTTGCGGTGGACGTCGCCGCACCTGCACGTCGTGGGCGTGGACTGCGTGGGCAGCATGCTCTTCGACCAGCCCGACGAGCCGAAGCGGCTGCAGAGCGGCCTGGGCAACAGCCTCCTGCCGCACAACCTGGACCGGCGGGCCATCGACGAGGTGCACTGGCTCAACGACCACGAGGCCTTCGCCGCGACCAGGGCCCTCGCGGCCGAGCAGCAGGTCTTCGGCGGCAACACGGCAGGCTCGGTGTACCGGGTGCTCACCGACGTGGCGGCGCGCGCCGAACCGGGGTCGCGCGTCGTGGGCATCCTGCCCGACCGGGGCGACCGCTACACCGCCACGGTCTACAGCGACGAGCACTGGGCCGAGCACGACCTGGAGGCGCTGGAACTGGCCGGCGCTCCGGAGCCGGTGGACTACGGCACGCCCGTGCGGCGCTGGTCGCGCGCGGTGATGAAGGCGCCCGACGACGCGCCGAGGACCCTGCTGTTCGTGGAGTCCAACACCACGGGCACGGGCATGGCCGCGTTGGGCGTGGCGCTGGGACTGGGGATGCGGCCGGTGCTGCTCACCTCGCGCCCGGAGCGCTACCAGGGCTTGGCGGAGACCGGCGCGGACGTGCTGGTGTGCGACACGGGCTCGCTGCCGGCGCTGCGCGAGTCGGTCCAGCGGGAGTTCCGCCGGGAGGACCTGGCGGGGGTGACCACGACCAGCGAGTTCTACGTGGCGACGGTCGCCGAGCTGACCGGCTGGCTGGGGTTGCCCGGCAACCCCGTCGACGCCGTGGCGGCGTGCCGGGACAAGGCGGCGCTGCGGGCCCTGCTCGCCGACGCGGGCGTGGGACAGCCGCGGTTCGCCGTCGTGCGATCGGTGGACGACGTGGAGGACGCGGTGGCGGCGGTCGGACTGCCGTGCGTGGTGAAACCGACCGACGACTCGGGCTCGAACAACGTCCTGCTGTGCGCCACGGCCGAGCAGGCGCGGGCGCAGGTGGCGGCGGTGCTCGCCGTGACGGAGAACGTGCGCGGACAGGCCATGTCCGGGGCGGCGCTCGTGGAGCAGTACCTCGACGGCCGCGAGTACAGCGTGGAGATGTTCTCGTGGGAGGGCCGCGCGCACTGCGTCGGCGTGACCGCGAAGACCCTGGGGCCGCCGCCGCACTTCGTGGAGGACCGGCACGTGTTCCCGGCGCCGCTGGCCCCCGACGAGCGGGACGCGATCGTCGCCACCGCGGCGGGCGCGTTGACCGCCACCGGGTTCCGCACCGGTGCCACGCACACCGAGGTCCGCGTGACGGTCGACGGCCCGGCCGTGGTGGAGGTCAACCCGCGGCCCGCCGGCGGCATGATCCCCGAGGCGATCCGCCTGGCCACCGGGCTGGACCTGCTGGAGATGCAACTGGGCGCCGCGCTGGGCCGGGCGCCGGACCTGACGACGACGGACCGCGGCACGGTCGGCATCCAGTTCCTGACCGCCGACCGGCCCGGTGTGCTGGTCGCCGTCGACGGCGTGGAGGACGCGCTGCGCGTGCCCGGCGTCGAACGCATCACGGTGACCGCCCGCCCCGGACAGGAGGTTCGACCGGCGCGCAACGCCTACGACCGGCTGGGCTACGTGATCGCCCGGACCGGCTCGCCGTCCGAGACCGTCGCGGCGCTCGACGCCGCCCGCGCGCACTGCCGCGTGATCCTGGAGGAGCACACGCCGTGATCGAGCTGCGCAGCGACACGTTCACCCTGCCCACACCGGAGATGCTGGCGGACATGGTCGCCGCGCCACTGGGCGACGACGTCTACGGTGAGGACCCGACCGTGCGGCGGTTGGAGGAGCGCACGGCGGAGCTGACCGGCATGGCCGCGGCGTGCCTGATGCCCAGCGGCACGATGGCCAACCTGGCGTCGATCATGGCGCACGCCCCGCGCGGCTCCAAGGCGCTGGTGGGCGTGGAGAGCGACATCTACGTGTACGAGGCGGCCGGCGCGTCGGTGTGCGGGGGCGTGCAGTACGAGCCGCTGCCCAACCGGCCCGACGGCACGATCGCGTTGACCGACCTGGAGGCGGGCTTCCCGGACGACCCGGAGGACCCCCAGTTCGCGGTGCCGTCGCTGATCTGCCTGGAGAACACGCAGAACCGGTGCGGTGGGGTCGTGCTGCCCCTGGACTACCTGCGCGAGGTCCGCGCGCTCGCCACCCGACGCGGCGTCGCCCTGCACCTGGACGGCGCGCGCCTGTTCAACGCCGCCGTCGCGATGGGACGTCCCGCCTCCGACATCACCGCGCACGTCGACTCGGTGCAGTTCTGCCTGTCCAAGGGACTGGGCGCCCCGGTCGGCTCGATGGTCGCGGGCGGCGCGGAGTTCATCCGCACCGTGCGCCGCGTCCGCAAGATGCTCGGCGGCGGCATGCGCCAGGCGGGAGTTCTCGCCGCAGCGGGGCTGCGAGCGCTGGACGACCACGGCCGCCTGGCCGAGGACCACGCCAACGCCCGCCGTCTCGCCGAAGGCCTGCACGCCCTCGACGACATCGAGATCGATCCCTCGGCCGTGCAGACGAACATCGTGATGTTCCGCATCACGAACCCGATGTGGACGTGGCAGGCCTTCTGCACGGCCGCCGCCGCAGAGGGCCTGAACATCGCCGAACTGGGCCACGGACGCCTCCGGGCCGTCACCCACCTCGGCGTGACGGCCTCCGACGTGGACCGCGCGGTCGACATCGTGGCCGAGCTCCTGCGCAAGTCCCCGTGAAGCGGCCGGTGCCGCCGAAGCCCGTCCCGGTCCGTGAGCCTGATCGAGCACTGACTGCGCCTCCTGGAGCGATTCCTGACCGGCACCTACGCCGACCCGTTATCACCCTGGACCCCCGCGCTTCGTCCTGGAAACTCAAGGCCGCCACCGGACCAGGCTCGCGGACCGGCGATACGCCGAGGTGGACCAGCCATTCGGCGGGTTGGAACCGACACGGACGGCGGCCCGCACGACCACCGGGTCGCACGGGCCGCCGTCACACAGGCGCCCAACTCACCGACCGCGCCCCGGGTGCTCCTGCCCGAGCACCACAAGGTCGTCAGTAGTGTGCCCAGACGGTGAAGCTGTTCATCGTCGCCGTCCCGGGGCAGTAGGCCATCGCGGAAGACCCGAACCGGGTCACCTTGCTGCTGTGGACGCTGCCGTCACTGCACGACACCGACACCGAGAAACCGGACGCGCCGCCGCCGATCTGGTGGCAGTCGACCCACACGGTCGAGTTCCGGCCGGGGAGGTACGTCCAGACGCAGTTGATCGACGAGCTCTCGACCTTGCCCTCGGCGGGCTTGAGCGGCGGCACCGGCACGGTCGCCACTTCCCGCTCCACCAACGCCGCCGACGCCTGCGCGCCCACACCGGTTCCCACCAACGCCAGTACCGCGAACACCGCTGACGCCACCCACTGAACGGTTCTCGACACTGAGTCCCACCCTCTCGAAGTTCGTGAAGCCCGAGTCGACGCAAGGATCACCCGCGTCCAGGTCTCGTGGGAACAAAGGACACTCGATCAGACCAGAACACCGCAGCCCCAGCGCGCACACACCGAATCACATTCCGCGAATCGTGTATCAGGCCCAGTGGAAGGGAATCCGACTCCGCCGCGATGCTCCACGTCCCTCGTCACGGCGCTACGCGAGGTGTCGGTTCCGACCGGACGTTCGGTGGGAGGTTTCAGGCTCCAGCTCGGACGAACGCACGAACGGGGGTTCCGGCTCGGCGTGTGGATCGCCTTCCGCGGCCTGTGCACCCCGGCGAGCGGAAGGAGTGGTCACCATGGCACTGCTGATCGAAGCAGCGCCAGGCTTGGTGGCGGACCGCGAGGCACCCCTCCGCGCCGTCCGCACACCGCTGCTGCGCCACGGCAGCCGAAGCCGCCCGCAACTGCGCAGCCTCGGCTGGTTCCTCCACCACCACGACCGCGGCGCGCTGCACTTCCACGCCGGAGCCACCTTCGGGCACACCGTCTTCCTCGGCTTCCGGCCCGCCACCGACTCCGCCGTCGTGGCGCTGGCCAGCAGGAGGAGCACGCACTGGCGGGCACCGCTCATCCCCGCCGCTACCAGCTACTCGCCGACATCCCGTGAGGGCACCTCCCGCCAGAGGAAGGCCACACGCCCCCGGCACCGAGCGCGAACTCGGCACCGGGGGCGTGCAGGCCTACCGCGGATTCCGCGGTCACGCCGGGACGACCGTCAGACGGCCGTCCGGGACCACTGCTGGTTGCTGCCCGTGTTGCAGGTGTACTGCTTGAGGACCACGCCCTCCGCGGTCGACGCGCCCGGCACGTCCACGCACTTGCCGCTGTGCCGCGCCCGGAGCTGGAAGTAGCTGCCGTTGGCGACCATCTGGAACTGCTGGTTCGTGCCGCTGCCGCAGGTGTACTGGACGAGTTCGGCACCGTCGGAAGTGGAGGCGCTGACCACGTCGAGGCACTTGCCGCTGTGGCGGCTGACGATGCGCCAGTAGCCGCTGCCGGCGTCCTGGAACTGCCACTGCTGCCACGCGTTGCCGCCGTACGTGTACTGGCCGACGCGTGCACCGTTGTCGGTGTTCGGTTGCTGGACGTCCATGGCCTTGCCGCTGTGGCGCACGGTGACCCGGTAGTACGTCGCCGGCGGGGTCGTCACGGTGTCGCCCCACCCGTACCGCACCCGGTCGGCGCCGGAGGTGTTGCGGACGGTCAGGTTGAGGTCGGTGCCGCTGCCGCTCAGGGCGTACATCGAGTAGTGGTCGTAGCCGAGGTCTCCGGTGCGCTTGCCGCCGATGGCGGGCCAGTAGGTGCCGCCCATGTTGTTGTCCCGCATGACCTGGGCCATGGCGCGGATGTGGCGCACGAAGTTGTCGGAGCTGTTCGCGTCGCCGTAGTTGAGGCCCGTGGACATCGGCGCGCCGTACTCGGTCGCGACCGCGCGGGAGGCGCAGTTGCCCAGCCGGGTCTGGATGTGGTTGCGGAACTGGTCGTAGGTCATCGGGCTGTAGAAGAAGGCGTAGTGGTGGAAGGACAGCAGCGTCGAGTTGAAGCGGCTGTCGTTGCAGATGTCCCGCAGGTCCTGGCTGTAGCCGGTGCCACCGATGAGTACCCTGCCGGGCACGGCCGAGGTGTGGTAGCCGAGCCAGTTCGCCGCGACGTTGCGCCAGTCCGTCGAGGTGTAGCCGTGCGGCTCGTTCATCGGCTCGAAGTAGACGTTGCGGTTCGAGCCGTACGTGTTGGTCACGCTGGACCACATCGTGTTCCACGCGGCCATGTTCGTGATCCTGCCGCCGGAGGCGGCGCCGTCCTCCCAGTAGGCGAGGATGACCTTGAACCCGCGTTCGGTGGCGGCGTCGATGGCGCCGCGGTAGGCGTTCCACCAGGTCGTGTTGGCCACCGTGTGGGTGTTGATCGGCAACCGGACGGTGTTGACGCCCATGGTGTCGGCCATGTCGTCGTAGAGGGCGTTGGCCTTGGCCCGCACGGTCGCGTTGCTGTCGGACTGGCTCAGGCCCTGCACGACGAGCGTGCCGGTGCTGAAGTTGTCACCCAGCACGGCCCAGTTCATGCCGCGGAACTGGCTGGTGGCGGCAGTGGCCTGCGGCGCGGTGACGACGAGGCCTAGCGCTGCGGTGAACGCGGTCACCACCAGGGCGATCAACCCTCGGCGCGACGACCGGGTGCTCCGCGGTGGTCCTGATGGGTGACCATCAGACGCCATGATCAGTGTCACGGGATGTCCAATCAGTAGGTGCGGGCGGGTTCTGGACTTGCCGATCAGGCAGGCTCAGGCTTGGGTTCGGGTCCACTGCTGGTTGGCGCCGCTGCCGCAGGTGTGCTGCTGGATGTCCGCGCCGTCGCCGGTGCCGGCGCTGACGATGTCGAGGCACTTCCCGCTGTGCCGCGCGACGATCCGGAAGTAGCTGCCGGTCGCCTGCCACTGCCACTGCTGGTTGGCGCCGCTGCCGCAGGTGTACTGGATGATGTTGGCCCCGTCGGCGGTGGAGCCGGCCGCCACGTCCAAACACTTGCCGCTGTTCTGGTTGACGATGCGGAAGTAGCCGCTGCCGGCGTCCCGGAACTCCCACTTCTGGTTCCCGCCGCCGTTCCAGGTCCACTGCTTGATCTCGGCGTTGTCCGCGGTGGAGGCCGACACGACGTCCACCACCTTGCCGCTGTTGCGGTTGGTCACCCGGTAGGCCGGCGTCGAGCCGGGCACGTCGGCCACCGGCAGGATCGTCCCGTGGCGGCAACCGGGGCACGCGATCTGGCTCAGGCCCGACCAGGAGTCCAGGTTCGAGCTGGTGGCCGTCCAGATGCCGCCGTTGGTGTACTTGTCGATCCAGATGCGCCAGGAGCCGTCGCTCATCCGCAGCACGGCCGGACCCTCGTAGCCCGAGCTCCACAACTGGCCCCGGTTGGCCCACCCGCTGGTGAGGCTCGCGCTGGTCCAGTGCTCGATGTACTTGGTGGTCTCGTTCTTGGTGAAGGCGTGGTAGGTGCTCCCCGACTTCACCACGTAGGTGTCGATGTAGTTGTGGCCGAGCCCGCCCATCTGCGCCGGTCCGCTCCAGGACGTCAGCGCGCTGTTCTGGGCGGTGAAGACGTAGGGGCGGAAGCAGTTGGAGCAGGTGGTCTGGTTGATGCTGACGATGACCCGGATCGTGCCGCCCTCGACGTAGAACTCGGGCGCCCACGTGAACCGCGTGTTGGCGATGCCGGAGTTCACGCTGGTCACGTGCGTCCAGTTGACCAGGTCGGGGCTGGAGGCGATGTTGAAGTGCGTCGAGTTCGTGGTCCAGGACTGGACGGTGTGGGCGATGTAGTAGAGCCCGTTGTGCTGGATGATGCTGGGGTCGCGCAGCACGCCGGACGGGCCGCGGTAGTCGGTGTCGGCCAGCACGCTGAAGTTCGTGCCGTTGGCCGACGAGTAGACCCAGAGCTCCTGGTCGGCAGCGCCATCCCCCTTGAACGTGGTGTAGACGTAGCCGGGGGCGGCTTGTGCGGGTGACGTGACGGCCACCCCGGTGCCGGCGGCGATGAGTGCCACGACGCCGAGTCGGGCCAGCCAGCGCCTGACCTTCAGCTGTCTGTTCACGGGTCATCTCCTAGGTCGGTGGGACGGGATCTGCGCGACGCGAGTGCGACCGACATCGATGGCGTGCGCTGTTAGCGCGAACACGAGTCCGTTCCGCGCCGGCGCGGGAGCTCCGGCAGGAACGTCGGCAATGGCCGGGTTCACCGGCGCACAGTGGCCTGGGTGTCCGGTGTGGACAGACGGTGCGACCCGGTCGGCGGCGCAGGAGCCGCGCCGGACCGATTAGGGTTACCCGGTGAAGTCGTTCGCGGCAGCGCTCGCGGCCGGTGTGGCCAGGCGTTCGCGGCGGAAGGGTGAAGAGTTCATCGTTGATCTCCCCGGTGCTGTCGACGACTTCCGGACGGTCGACCGGCCTGGGCGATGTCAACGGCGTACCGGCGGTCGAATGCCAGGAATGTTTGCGTTAACATTCGAAGCTGTCATATTGTGCGAGCAAGAACACGAACGTGTCAAGAGACCGCACCCTGGCGGATATACGACAGCCGGGCAGGCACTTTTGCGTTGACCCCGCCATATCTCTGGACCTACGTTCGCACCAACGCGTCCGGTGGGGTGGCACCGCAGCCCGAGGCCGAGCCGACGTCCGGATCCGCCAGGAGGAAACGCATGCCCAAGAACCGTCCGGCCGCACCGCGGAGCCGACCGTCGGCGTCACGGGCTCAGCTCGTCACCGGACTGCTCACCGCCTTCGTGCTCGGACTCGCCCTCGCGTTCGTGATCGGCACGTGGACGTCCGGGCCGGACACCACCGAGCGCCGGATCGCCGAGTTGCAGCAGGCCGAAGCGCAACGCGACGTCGAGCAGATCCGGCAGTTGACCGAACTGGCCCGGGGCACCCGGGATCGCCTGGGCCCGGTGTTGGAGGCGATGGCGAAAGCGGCTCCGCTCGGCGGCGACACCCCGACGAGTCCTCTCACCGCGGCGGAGGTCGACGGTTGGCGCGCAGTGCTGTCCGCCGAGGAGAAGCGGTACGAGGAGACGCCGTCGTCGGGCAACGGCGTGAACGTCGCCCGGACCGCGATGCGGACCGCCGTCCGCCAGCTCTCCACGTCGGCAGACGGCTTCCGGGCGGCGGTCGAGACGACCGGGCCGCTCGGCGCCGACCTGGTCACCTTGGCGGGCCACCAGCGCGACCTGGCGCTGCAGACGTGGTCGGTGGCGGCGCTGCAGCTCGACGTGATCAACATCGACGGCGGCAACGGGCACGTCCACGTGCAACTGCCGTCCGGGGGCGACTCCGGCACGGTCATGCTCGACGGCGAGCCGGAAGGCAGCGGACGGCGCTGACGCGTTCGTGCTCCCCTGCCGTGTTCCCGCTGCCGTACCCCCTTCCGTGCCCCCTTCCGTGCCCCCACGGGTGATCAGCTCACAACCAGTCGTTGGTCGCGGCGAGGACTCCCAGCTGGAACCGCGTCCGCACGCCGAGCTTGGCCTGCAGGCGCGCGATCCTGCGGCAGAGCGTGCGTTCGCTCAGTCCCAGTTCCCTTGCTATCGCGCGGTCCGTCGCCCCGGTCGCCATGAGCACCAGGAGCTGGCGCGCCTGCGGGGCGAGCTCGTCTCCGACGATCACCGGTCTGCCGCCCCCCGCTAGGACCACCACGCCCGGGCCGGTGCCGAAGCCACGGGCGGTTCAGCTGTCTTGGGAGAACGCGGCGTCGAAGGAGGCGGTGGGCGGGTCGAACAGGTGCCGCCGGATGAACCCGACCGCCTCCTCCGCGCCCCGCAACCGATCCATCCCGGCGTCCTCCCACTCCACCGAGATCGGCCCGCGATAACCGATCGCGTTCAACGCCCGGAACGACTCCTCCCACGGCACATCTCCATGCCCGGTCGACACGAAGTCCCACCCCCGCCGCGGATCCGCCCACGCCAGGTGCGACCCCAACCGCCCGTTGCGCCCGTCGAACCGCTTCTTCGTGTCCTTGCAGTCCACGTGGTAGATCCGATCCGCGAAATCCAGGATGAACCCCACCGGATCCAGGTCCTGCCACACGAAGTGCGACGGATCCCAGTTCAACCCGAACGCCGGCCGATTGCCCACCGCGTCCAACGCCCTGCGCGTCGTCCAGTAGTCATACGCGATCTCCGACGGGTGCACCTCGTGCGCGAACCGCACCCCCACCTCGTCGAACACGTCCAGAACCGGATTCCACCGCCGCGCGAAGTCCTCGTACCCCGCATCGATCACCGCCTGCGACACCGGTGGGAACATCGCCACGTACTTCCAGATCGACGACCCCGTGAACCCCACCACCGTGCCCACCCCCAACCTCGCCGCCGCAAGCGCCGTGTCCGCCATCTCCGCCGCCGCACGCCCCCGCACCGACTCCGGCACACCGTCACCCCAGACCCGCGACGGCAGGATCGCCCGGTGCCGGAAGTCGATCGGGTCATCGCACACCGCCTGCCCCACCAGGTGGTTCGAGATCGCGAACACCTCCAACCCGTACCGCTCCAACACCGCCCGCTTCGCCGCCACGTACCCGTCCTCCGCCAACGCCCGGTCCACCTCGAAGTGGTCACCCGAACAAGCGATCTCCAACCCGTCGTAACCCCACCCCGACGCCAACCGGCACACCTCCTCGAACGGCAGATCCGCCCACTGACCGGTGAACAACGTGACCGGACGGCTCATCGACTCTCTCCTTCAGGCCCGACGTGGTGGCGAACGTAAGCTGGATCATATGGCGCGTTAAGTACAGAAGTCGATCCGCTAAGCGCAGGACCCTCGCTCACTTATGCCTAACAGTCGCCACAAGTCCTGGCGTGGGTCAGGTTCTGGTGGATCGAGTCGTCCACCAGGCGTGGACTGGACCGCAAAGCGGAATACGTCGGACTACTAGACCGACCGGCTCGCTCAGTAGTAGTCAGCGCAGTCCGGCAAGAACAGCGCGGCACCATGGGCACGCCGTGCGCACCCCTAGCAGTCCACCCACAAGATGTGCTGGCCAACCCATATCTCCGTAGCGCTCACCGCTCGCCTCACCCGCTGCGGCGCGTGACTGCGACACCCCGTTCAGAGACTGGACTTGCCGACCCCAACCGGCTATACACCCGATGACTGACCGAGGAAGGATTGCTCGATGAGCGCGCACCCCTCCCCCACCACCCGACCGCCGAGGGTCGACGCCCACCACCACCTCTGGAACCTCGCGGCGAGACCTCAGGGTTGGTTGGACGGAGCGGACATGACCCCGATCCGCCGTGACTTCACCGTGGACGGGTTGCGTGCCGCGACGGCCCCGGTCGGGGTCGAGCGCACCGTGCTGGTCCAGGTGCTGCCGGACCTGGACGAGACGGTCGAGTTCCTGGCGCTCGCGGCGGAGTCGCCGTTGATCGCCGGCGTGGTCGGGTGGGTCGACCTCACCGGGCCGGACGTCGCGGCCGATCTCGTCAGGCTGCGCTCGGTGCCCGGTGGCGACCGCCTGGTCGGGGTGCGCCACCTGGTCCAGTCCGAACCCGACCCCCGGTGGCTGGTGCGGCCCGACGTGCTGGCCGGGTTGCGCGCCGTGCGCGACGCCGGCCTGGCCTACGACCTGCTCACGCTCCCGCACCACCTGCCTGTGGCACTGGAGGCAGTGCGGGCGGTGCCGGACCTGCGCTTCGTGCTGGACCACCTGTCCAAGCCGGACATCAAGAGCGGGAAGCGGGACGCCTGGGCGGACGGCCTGCGCGCGCTCGCACGGCGGCCGAACGTGGTCGCGAAGGTGTCCGGCCTGGTCACCGAGGCCGACTGGGCGAAGTGGGACGTCGAAGACCTCCGGCCCTACGTCGACACCGCGTTGCAGGAGTTCGGCCCCGACCGGCTGATGGTCGGTTCGGACTGGCCGGTGTGCCTGCTCGCCGCCGACTACGCGGACGTGTTCGCCGCCGCCGAACACCTGTTGTCCGACTGCTCGTCGGACGAGAGTGCCCAGGTCTTCGGCGGGACCGCCGTCCGCGTCTACGAGCTGGACGGGCCGGACGGCCGGGCGCCGGCCATCAGGTAGCCGATCCCGCCTCGCCGTCCGGCGACTCCGCGCTCGACCGGCAGTGGGTGCCGGCCCGCTCGACCTGTGAATCCGGCCTGAGCCCGGTCCAGGTCAGCTCCCGTTCGACAGCCCCGGCATCACGGCGACCGGCGGACGAGAGCGTCCGGTCGGGAGCCGTCCTGGCCGGGCGGCGGTGGGATCTCCCCCGATCCGCGACGGATGAGGGTGGCGGGGATGACGGCGTGCACGGGCGGGGAGTTGTCGCCCGTGATCCGGTTGAAGATCAGTTCCGCGGCCTTCCGGCCGAGGGCGGGGACGTCCTGGCGCAGGACCGTGACAGCGGGTTCGAGCATGTCCGCCAACGGGAAGTCGTCGAACCCGATCAGCGCGACCCGGCGGTGCAGGCCGCGCTCGCGCAGGGTTCGCATCGCGCCGACCGTGACCAGGTTCTGCGCGGTGAACAGGGCGGTCGGCGGCTCGTCCAGGTCGAACAGGCTCGCGGTGGCGTTCTCGGCGGCGTCGTGACCGTGCAGGTCGGTGTGGACCAGCTCTCCCCGCAACGTCAGGCCGGTGTGCGCGAGCCCTTCCAGGTAGCCGGTGTAGCGCTCCTGGCTCGTCCACAACGTCTGCCGGTCGCCGAGGAAGGCGATGCGCCGGTGACCCAGGCCCGCGAGCTGGAGCACGGCGTCCCGCGAGCTGTCGCGGTTGGTGGTGGTGACGCTGTCGGTGCCGTGGAACGTCGGCGGTCGGTCGACCAGCACCATGGGCGTGCCGCGCTCGCGTTCCTGCTGGAGCGCGTCCTGGTGGCCACCGGCCGCCATGACCACCATGCCGTCAACCCGACGGGTGGCCAGCGAGGTGAGCAGTTCGCGTTGCAGGTCCGGGTCGTCCTCGCTGCTGCCCGCGAGCACCAGCACGTCGTTCTGCCGCGCCCGGTCCTCGACCGCGCGCAGGAGGGCGGCGTCGAACGGGTTGGACAGGTCTTCCAGCAGCACGCCGATGGTGGCGCTGCGCCGGTCGGAGCGGCGCAGGCTGCTGGCGGTCAGGTTGGGCCGGTAGCCGAGGCTCCGCGCGGCGGCGCGGACCCGCTCGACCACCTCGGGTCCGGCGCCGGGCAGGTCGTTGATCACCCGCGACACCGTCTTCGTGCTGACCTTGGCGAGCGCGGCGACGTCCCGCATGGTCGGCTCCCGCCGTGCACCCCGTGGATCCATGATGCCCTGCCCCATCCCGAGTAACGCTTGCGTAACGGCCACTTGTCGTGACTTGCAGCACGAAGCTAGCGTCAACGATGACTTAACAAAAGCCCCACTTCCCGAAGGTCCTCATGGGACAGGAAGTGCTGCTTCCTTTCGAGCTATCTCGCGTAACAGGCTGAACCCGATCACAAGCTCATCGTGTCCGGCTGGCCGTTACGTCAACGTTGACGTTGGAGGAGACATGACCGGACGGGTACGTACGGGCGGCAAGCTCACGGCCCTGGTGTCGGCGGCGCTGCTGGCGCTGGTGACCGGTTGCGGGGACGGGGGCTCGGCCGCGGGCGGCGACGGCACGCTCGTCGGCCTGGTGACCAAGACCGACACGAACCCGTTCTTCGTGAAGATGAAGGAAGGCGCGCAGCAGGCGGCCGGTGCGACCGGGGCGAAGGTGCAGTCGTTCGCCGGCAAGCAGGACGGCGACAACCAGTCGCAGGTCGACGCGATCGAGAACCTGATCGGCGCGGGCGCGAAGGGCATCCTGATCACGCCCAACGACTCGAAGGCGATCGTGCCCTCGGTGGACAAGGCCCGCCAGGCCGGTCTGCTGGTCATCGCGCTGGACACCCAGCTGGAACCGGCCGACGCCGCCGACGCGACCTTCGCCACCGACAACTACCAGGCGGGCAGGTTGATCGGGCAGTGGGCGAAGGCGAAGTTCGAGGCCGAGGGCAAGCAGGCGAAGATCGCGCTGCTGGACCTCAACCCGAACCAGGTGTCCGTCGACGTGCAGCGCGACCAGGGCTTCCTTGAGGGCTTCGGCGTCGACGTCAAGGACAAGAACAGGATCGGCGACGAGAGCGACCCGCGGATCGTCGGCCACGACGTGACCGACGGCGCCCCTGAGGGTGGCCGGACGGCGATGGAGAACCTGCTCCAGAAGGACCCCGGCATCAACCTCGTCTACACCATCAACGAGCCCGCGGCGGCCGGTGCGTACGAGGCGCTGAAGGCGGCGGGCAAGGAGAAGGACGTCGTGATCGTGTCGGTCGACGGCGGCTGCCCCGGCGTGGAGAACGTCCAGTCGGGTGTCATCGGCGCCACCGCGCAGCAGTACCCGCTGAAGATGGCGCAGCTCGGCGTCGAGGCGATCGCGAAGTTCGCCGAGGACGGCACCAAGCCGCAGAACACCGCCGGCAAGGAGTTCGTGGACACCGGCGTCACGCTGATCACCGACCAGCCGGCCGAGGGCGTCGAGTCGAAGGACTCCGCCTGGGGCCTGCAGAACTGCTGGGGCTGAGCCGATGTCGACCACGCTGTCCGAGGGCCGCACACCCGGTGGCCCGCCCAGCGGCGAGGGCGTGCGCCGCTCGCCGTTGACCCGGATCCAGCACCTGCTGCACTCGCAGGCCACCATCGGCCCGGCCGTGGTGCTGCTGATCGCCGTCGTCGTGTTCGCCGTGCTGTCACCGCGCTTCCTCACGCCCGGCAACATCTCCCTGGTCCTGCAACAGGTCGCGGTCATCGGCACGCTCGCCGTGGGCCAGACGATCGTCATCCTGACCGCGGGCATCGACCTGTCCTGCGGCGCGATCATGGTGCTGTCGTCGATCGTGATGGCGAAGGTCGCGGCGGACACCGGGCTGCCGGGCCTGCCCGCGCTGCTGCTCGGCTTCCTGATCGGCACGCTGTGCGGCCTGCTCAACGGGTTGCTGGTCACGCGGCTGAAGCTGCCGCCGTTCATCGTCACCCTCGGCACGCTCAACGTGTTCTTCGCGCTGAACCTCTGGTACTCGCAGAGCGCCACGATCCGCGGCGCCGACATGCCGTCGCTGCTGCTGTGGACCGGTGAGACGGTCGACATCGCCGGCACCCGCGTCACCTACGGCTCGATCATGATGGTGGTGCTGGTCGCGGCGATGGCGTTCGCGCTGAAGAACACCGCCTGGGGGCGTCACGTCTACGCCACCGGCGACGACGCCGAAGCCGCCCGCCTGGCCGGCATCCGCACCGGTCGCGTGCTGCTGAGCGTGTACGTGACGGCGGGCCTGGTGTACGCGCTGGCCGCCTGGGTCCTCATCGGCCGCATCGCGTCGGCCAGCCCGCAGGCCGGGCAGCTGGACAACCTGGACTCGATCACCGCCGTGGTGATCGGCGGGACCAGCCTGTTCGGCGGCCGGGGCGCGATCGTCGGCTCGCTGCTGGGCGCGCTGATCGTCGGCGTGTTCCGCAACGGCCTGGCGCTGGCCGGGGTGGACGTGCTGTGGCAGACGATGGCCGTCGGCGTGCTGATCATCGTCGCGGTGTCGCTCGACCAGTGGATTCGGAAGGTGAAGCCATGACCGCGCCGGTGTTGCAGGCTCGCGGCCTGGTCAAGCGCTACGGCCGGGTGACCGCGCTGGACGGCGCCGACCTGGAGCTGCTGCCCGGCGAGATCCTGGCCGTCATCGGCGACAACGGCGCGGGCAAGTCCAGCCTGATCAAGGCGCTGTCCGGGGCCGTGGTGCCGGACGAGGGAGAGATCCTGGTCGACGGCAGGCCGGTGTCGTTCACCTCGCCGATCGACGCCCGGGACGCGGGCATCGAGACGGTGCACCAGTCGCTGGCCGTCGCGCCGTCGCTGGACATCGCGAGCAACCTGTTCCTGGGCCGTGAGCGCCGCCGCAGGGGAGTGCTCGGCACGGTGTTCCGGATGCTCGACCGCAACGGGATGCGCGAAGAGGCGCGCCGGCAGCTCGACGCGCTGGGCATCATGACCATCCAGAACCCCGGCCAAGCCGTGGAAACCCTCTCCGGCGGCCAACGGCAAGCCGTCGCCGTGGCGCGCGCCGCCGCCTTCGGCAGCCGGGTCGTCATCATGGACGAACCCACCGCGGCGCTCGGCGTGCGCGAGTCGCGGGCCGTGCTCGACCTCGTGCTCCAGGTCCGGGACCGGGGTCTGCCGGTGATCCTGATCAGCCACAACATGCCGCACGTGTTCGAGGTCGCCGACCGCATCCACATCCAGCGCCTCGGCCGCCGCAAGGCCGTGGTCGACCCGAAGACCATCTCGATGTCCGACGCCGTCGCGATCATGACGGGCGCCATGGAGCCGCCCGACCAAGCCGCCTGACCGCGGTGGGGCACGGCTCCGGCTCCACCACCGCTTCCGAGAAGGACACGACATGATCATCGTTGGTGGTGAGGCCCTGGTGGACCTCGTGCCCGACCGCGTCGGTGGCTACCGCCCCCTCCCGGGTGGAAGCCCGGCCAACACCGCAGTCGGCCTCGGCCGGCTCGGCACGCAGACCGCGCTGCTGGCACGTCTGGCCGCCGATCGCCTGGGAGCGCTGCTGCGGGTCCACCTCGAAACCTCCAACGTCGACCTCCGCTACGTCGCCGAGTCGACCGCGCCGACCACGCTCGCGGTGGTGGACGTCGACCAGCGCGGCGTGGCCGACTACTCGTTCTACATCGACGGCTGCGCCGATGGCGGCTGGCAGGTGGCCGACCTGCCGGCCGCCCTCCCCCCGGACGCGGCGCTGCACGTGGGCGGCTCCTTCGCCCTCGCGGTCGAGCCGATGGCCGCCGCGTTCGAGGCCCTCCTGTCCCGCGAACACCCCCACCGCGTCATCACCCTCGACCCCAACATCCGCCCCGCGCTGATCACCGACCACACCGCCGTGCGCGCCCGGCTGCGGCGCTGGCTCGGCCTGGCCGACATCGTCAAGGTCAGCGCCGACGACCTGCGGTGGATCGCACCCGACCGCCCTCTCGCCGATGTCGTCTCCGAGTGGCACGAGCTGGGCGCCACTCTCGTCGTCGTCACCCGTGGAGCGGAGGGCGTGTCCGCCTCCGGGCCCACCGGCCACGTCGACCTCCCGGCCCTTCCCGTCGACATCGTCGACACCGTGGGCGCCGGGGACGCCTTCATGGCCGGCCTCCTGGCCGCCTTGGAACGCGCCGACCTGCTCACCCGGACCAACCTGGCCACCGTCACCCACGCAGAACTGACCGACACCCTCACCTACGCCCAACGGGTCGCCGCCATCACCTGCACCCGTCCCGGCGCCGACTCCCCGTGGTTCGACGAACTGCTCCCCGTCGAAGTCCGCGCCGCGTCCCGCTGAACGCGGACCACCCCGCACATCCCGGTCCACGTCGTCCGCGCTCCGGCCGGACGGCCTCACGAGTCGACCGAAGCGAGCTTCCCCCTTCCCATTGACGTGAAGCGAGGTCCGCATGCGCACATCTGCCTTGAAGCGATCGCTCCGGCGCCGCACCGCCGTCCTGGTCGCGGTGGCGATCCTCACCGCGACCACGGCCGTCGCCGCACCCTCGGCACAGGCCGCGACCTATCCGGACCACCCCTACGACGCGACGGACTACAACGAGCCCTTCCGCGGCCAGTTCCACTTCAGCTCGCAGGGCGGCTGGATGAACGACGTGAACGCGCCGCTGTACTACAACGGCGTCTACCACCTCTTCTACCAGCACAACCCGCACGGCTTGCACTGGGACACGATGCACTGGGGTCACGCGACCAGCACGGACCTGGTGCACTGGACCCAGAAGCCGATCGCGCTGGAACCGGGCACGCACAACGCCACGCTCTTCTCGGGCGGCGGCTGGGTCGACACCCACAACGTCACCGGCCTCAAGACCGGCGCCGACGCACCCATCCTGCTCTTCACGAACACCGACGGCGTGTCCATCGCGTACAGCACCGACGGCGCCCGGACGTTCCGGATGTACAACGGTGGCGCCAAGGTGATCTCCACCCCGTTCGAGTCCCGTGACCCCAAGGTGCTCTGGGACGCCGCGCGCAACCGCTGGAGCATGGTCTTCTGGGGCGACGAAGGCGGCAACGTCGCGAAGTTCCACAGCTCGACGAACCTGCTCGACTGGACGTACCGCGGTGAGTTCCGCGCCGACTGGTTGTTCGAGTGCCCCGACCTCTTCCAGCTGCCGGTCGACGGGAACACGGCCGATATGAAGTGGGTCCTGCAGGACGCCGGCGGCGAGTACGTGGTCGGCACGCTGAACAGCGCCGGCGTCTTCGTGCCGGATGCCGGCTGGTCACGGCCGCAACGCCTCGACATGGGACGCGCCGGCTTCGACGGGACCGTCTACGCCGGCCTCACCTTCACCAACATGCCCGACAACCGGGTGGTCCAGATGTTCTGGCAGCCCGGCAACCGGGGCTCGACGTGGACCGGCAACGCGTCGTTCCCGGCCCAGCTCGGGCTCAAGACGTTCCCGGGCGAGGGCATCCGGGTGACCCGCAACCCGGTGCGGGAGATCTCGTCCATCCGTCAGCCGGCGCAGACCTGGAGCAACCTGACGATCTCGAACGACCTCGCGACGAACCCGTTCAACGGCATCGCCGCCGACACCTACGAGATCGAGGCGACGTACGACCTGGCTGGAGCCACGGCGACGGACTTCGGCTTCGAGCTGCACCGGCGCGGTGACGGCACGCGGGACGCGGCGATCGGTTACGACCGGGTTCGGCAGACCCTGGCCGGAGCCCTCATGCGGCCCGTCGACAACCGGGTGAAGCTGAGGGTCCTGGTCGACCGCGGGCAGCTGGAGACGTTCGGCAACGACGGCAGGATCTCGGTCACCGACAACGTCGACTTCGACTCGTCCAGCCGCAGCCTCGGCATCCGGGCGTACGCCAACAACGGCACGGTCCGGATCGAGTCACTGACCTTCCGGCGGCTCGCCAAGGCTTGGACGAGCGCACCCAGCGGACCGGACCAGGGCGTCGGCATGATCAAGTGGAACGGCACCGACAAGTGCGCCGACCGCGACAGCGCCACGGCCGTCGTGCTGATCTGGGACTGCTGGAACGGGAGCAACCAGCGCTGGACGTTCACGGCGGCCGGGAAGATCCGGATCGGCGACGAGTGCCTCGACCAGCCCGGGGAGACCATCGGCAACGGCGCGAGGCTCAAGACCCACCCGTGCTGGGGTGGCGACAACCAGCGGTGGATCCGGATCGGCGCGAACCAGTACCAGAACGCGTGGTCGAAGCGCTGCCTGGACCTCGACGCCGGGAACGCGACCAACGGTCGCCAGTTGCAGGTGTGGGACTGCGTCGCGGGTCCGAACCAGCGGTGGAGCATGCCGACCGGCTGATGGCACCACGTGGCGGTTCAGCCGCCGGCAGTCCTCCGGAAGGCCTCCCCCACGGGCGGGAGGGGTGTGGCGGGGAGTCCGGCGTGGACTTGCTTCATGGCGTCGAACCAGGTGTTGGCGGGCAAGGTGCCGCCGTAGAGGTTCCCGGTGGAGCACAGTCGCGGCGGACCGGCCCCGACGCAGACGGCCCGGGGTTCGGGGCTGTCGTTGAACGTCTGCACCGCACCCGCGTAGTCCATCGTCGTGCCCACGAAGGCGGCAGACTTGTACTCCTCGGTGGTGCCGGTCTTGCCGACCATCGGCCGCTCCCAGCCGTACCGCCGTGCCGCGGTCGCCGCCGTGCCGCGGTCCTCGTCGTCGCTCAGGGCCGTGGCGAGGGCGTTGGCCAGTGGTTCCGGGACGGTCTGCTCGCAGGGCGGCGCCGGCAGCTCCACGGCGTCGCCCTGCCGGTCGACCACCCCGACGATCGGCGTGGGCTCGCACCACGTGCCGCCGCTGACGATCGTGGCGGCGACGTTCGCCAGCTCCAGGGTGCTCGACGGCGCGGGGCCGAGGGTGAAGGACGCGTTCTGCCGGCCGGTGAAGAACTCCGCCTGGTCGACCCTCAGCTCGGGCCGGGGCGACTTCGGGTCCGGCGGGACGCCAGCGATGTTGGTGGCCAGGGTGCGGCGCATGCCGAGCTCGCGCGCCATGTCCACGACCGCCGCGAGGCCGACCCGTTCCTCCAGGATGACGAAGGAGGTGTTGGGAGACGTGGCCAGCGCTTCGCGCAGGGTCAGGCTCGGCGGGTAGCTGTCGTTGTGGTTCCTCAGGCAGTACCAGCGCGTGCCCTGTTCGCCTGTGGGCGGGCAGCCGGGGGCGCCGCCCTTGAAGACCCCCGAGGTGTGCGACAGCGGCGCCGGGATGACCGAGTCGATGGTGTGGCCGTGCTCCAGCGCCGCGGCGGCGGTGAAGATCTTGTAGACGGAGCCGGCGCCGAACTTGTTGGCCACGGCGCTCGGCAGGTCGAGCATGGTCTGGAACTGCCGGGCGTCCACGCCGTGGTCGCGGTTGGCCACCAAGGCCGGCACCTTGCGGTCCTCACGGCCCGGTTCCACCACCGCCATCGTGTTGGCGATGCCCGGGGTCTCCCTGGGCACCTGTGCCACGACCGCCCGCCGCGCGGCCTCGCTGACCGCGCGGTCCAGCGTCGTGTGGACGGTGTAGCCGCCGGTCTTGAGCCGATCCAGGTCGAGTCCCTTCGCGACCAGGTGGTCCACCACGAAGGAGCAGAAGAACCCCAGCCCGGGATCGGCGGCGACGCAGCCGGTGGGCAACGGGCGTATCGGGGCGCGCACGCCCAACGGCTCGGCCTTGGACCTCTCCGCCACTTCCGGGGCCACCATGCCGTGCTGTGCCATGAGGTCGATGACGGTGTTGCGGCGTCGGAGGGCCGACTCGGGGTGGCGTTCGGGGTTCAACGCCGCCGGGCTGTTGACCAGGCCCGCCAGCAGGGCGGCCTGCGGCACGGTCAGGCGGTCGGGAGTGGTGCCGAAGTACGCCTGTGCCGCTGCGGCGACGCCGTAGGTCCCGAACCCGAACGGCACGGTGTTGAGGTAGCGGGTGAGGATCTCGTCCTTGGGCAGGGTGCTCTCCAAGGCCACGGCGGTGCGGATCTCCCGCAGCTTGCGGGCGGCCGTCCGCATCCGTGCCCGCTCCTGGCGCAACGGGTCGTCACGTGCCGCCACGTGGATCAAGTGGTTCTTGACGTACTGCTGCGTCAACGTCGACGCGCCCTGCACCACCTGGCCGGAGGTGTAGTTGCGCAGCGCCGCGCGCATGGTGGCCACCCAGTCGACCCCGTTGTGCTCGAAGAACCGGTGGTCCTCCACCGCCACGATCGCGTCCTTCATGGCCTGCGAGATCCGGTCGGAGGCGACGGGAACGCGGTACTGGTCGTAGAGGTAGGCGAACGGCTCGCCGTCGGAGGCCACCAAGGTCGTCATCGCCGGCGGTCGGGCGTGGACCGGGAGCACGGCCGCGCTGAAGGCCTGGTCACCCATCCGAACGAGCAGGACGCCCGCTCCACCGACGACCGGGAACAGCACCCCGGCCAGCAGCACACCCGCCACCAGGCACAGCGCGAGAAGCCGCGTCATCGGCACCCCTCCTCCGCACGGTCGGTACCACCGTTCACGGATGCCCGGGGGCGCGGGCCCATACCTTGCGAACAACTTGCGTTCGGCCGTCGTGGGCGCCGGGGCCGTGGTCACCCGGTGCCGGCGGCCGGCAGTGCGGGCAGCCCGGTCACCGGAGGTCACCGGCGCACCACTCCAGCACCGCGCGCGCCGAGTGGTACTTGTTCTCCGCCTGCTCGAACGCCACGCTCGCCGGGCCGTCGAGCACCTCGGCGGTGACCTCCTCGCCGCGGTGGGCGGGCAGGTCGTGCAGGAACAGCGCACCGGGAAGGCGGTCCATGAGCGCGCTGTTCACCTGGAAGTGCTCGAACGCGGTGCGCCAGTCGGATGTGGGTTTGACGGAACCGGTGGTCTGCCAGCGGGTGGTGTAGACGACGTCCACCTCGGGCAGGTCGAGCAGGTCGTGGCGCTGGTCGATCCGCGAGTCGGCGAGCTTGGCGTGGCCGGCGGCGCGGTGGAGGTAGTCGGGGGCGAGCCCGTAGCCGGCCGGGGTGCGCAGGTGCAGTTCGGTGCCGGCGAAGCGGGACAGGCCCAGCGCCAGCGCCGACGCGGTGTTGTTGCCCTCGCCCACGTAGAGCACCCGCAGGCCGTCGACCACGCCGAACCGGCGGGTGAGCGTGGTCAGGTCGGCCAGCGCCTGGGTGGGGTGCTCCCCCGCGCTCATCGCGTTGACGACGGCCATGCGGTCCTGGTCGGCGTAGGCGCGCAGTTCGGCCTCGGCGCCCACGGTGCGGGCCACCAGGACGTCGAGCATGCCGGCCAGCACCCGCCCGGTGTCGGCGGCGGTCTCTCCGGTGTTCTCCTGGAGGTCGCCCGGACCGTAGGTGATCAGCCGGCCGCCCAGCCGCAGGGCGCCCGCGGAGAACGCGGTCCGGGTGCGGGTCGAGGTCTTGCGGAACAGCACGCCGACGACCGCTTCGCGCAGCGGGCGGACGTGGTCGAGCGAACCGGCGGCGTACTCCGCGCCGCGGGCGACGATCCAGCGCAGGTCGTCGTCGTCCAGGTCATCGAGGGAGATCAGGTGCCTGCGGCGCATCGCCGCCTCCTTCAGATCGGGTCGGAGCCGCTCACCGCGCCACGAGGGTGGCGCGCAGCACGTCAAGGCCACGGTCTTGCCGGACGATGTCGATGTTGGCAGGAGGCGGCAGCGTGATCGACGCGTCGCCACCGCCGCACAGGTCGACCAGCCCCTGCTCGAAGGCGTGCCGGCGCACGCGGCGGTCGCCGCACAGCCGCTCTCAGCGCACGTGCGGCCCCCGCAGATCCATCCCAGAACCGTCCCCGGTGACGGTCCACACGCCGACGTGATCGTGCAGCAGCACCGGCACCCGCCCGTCGGGCAGCGGTTCGACCGGCGCGCCCCGGACGCTGCGCGCGCCCGGCCCGATGTCCAACGACTCGGCGCGGTGCTCACCGAGTTCCTTGAGCTCCACCAGCCGGTTGCGGTAGGAGGACTTCCCGATGTTCGTGAGCCGGTGCACGGGCGACACCGGCCGGTACACCGCGCCTCCCCGGTACTCGGAGAGGAACCGGGGTTCGCTGCCGTCCAGCCAGTCCATCCGGCCTTCCGACCCGGCCGTGCTCAGCACCACGTACGGGTTGTGGTGCAGGTGCCACGGATGGGTCTCCCCCGGTTCGAGCGCGACGTCCCACACCCGGACCAGCGGGCCGTCGTGCAGCACGACCTGCCCGACGTCCACCAGGACGACCTCCTCGCCCGAGGGCGAGACCACGACGTCACCCCTCACAGCGCACCTCCTGCCGATACCGGTCCTGCACGTGCCGCCAGGAGTCGGCGGTCCACGGCTCGACGTGGGCGATGTGCGCGTCGGGGCGCAGCAGGACCACGACATCGCCGAGCCCGAAGCGGGTGCGAACCGTCTCGCCCGGGTCGAAGTACGCCCGATCCCGCAGGCCCGAGTCGTGCGGGGCGTCCCACCGGCTCACCACCACCTGCCGCAGGCCGGCGGGGTCGCGGGTGGGAATCGGCGGCCGGCGGCGCGCGTCGGTGAGGTGCAGGGCGACGAACGAGTCCCGGCACAGCTCGTGGAGGTGAACCGGCCCGTGCGTCCCGAACACCCGCAGGTCGGGAACCCGCTCACCCACCCGAACGGGGGTAGGGGTAGCCGTGTCGCGCACCATCGACCAGCCGCCGGCGACGTTCAGCCGCACCCCGAGCAGCGTGCGGGTCATCGCGTCGCCCCAACCGCCCGCGCCCATTCCGGTGGTCGAGCCGAGGCGCCGGTCCATGACCGCGCGGGCCGCCTCCGCCATCTCGCCCGAACCGTGGACGGCCACGGGCGCCTGCTCGGTCTCGTAGCCGCGGAGCAGGTCTTCGCTCGCCCACCCGCGGCGCACCCACGCGATCCGCCACGGGAGGTTGGACGCGTCGAGGACGCCGGTGTTCAGGCCCAGCGCCCACATCGGGGTGATCAGGTGCGCGGCGTCGCCCAGCAAGAACACCCGGCCCCGTTGCCACGACGTCGCCACCCGGTGGTGCACGGTGTAGGTGTTGCTGCCGAGGACCTCGACCTCGTCCACGTCGCCGATGAGGTGGCGCGCCTTGTCCCGCAGCTCGTCGGACGTCGGCTCGGGGCGGCCGGGCGCGAGCGGGAAGACGAACCGCCAGCAGTGCGGCTGCCGCACGAGGACCACCCATTCCTCGCGGTCGCCGAAGTAGGCCAGGTACGGGTAGTCGCGCGGATTGCCGACGTCGAGGTCGCACACGAGGTCGACCAGCACGTAGCGCTGCTCCAGCGTGTACCCGCCGACCTCGATGCCGAGCCGTTCCCGCACGGTGGACCGGCCGCCGTCGCAGGCCAGCACGTGACTCGCCTCCACCGCGACAGGCCCTTCGGGCGTGGACAGGTGCAGCGTCACACCACCCGCGTGCTGCTCGAAGTCGTCCAGCCGGTGCCGCATCCGCAACGACCCCGGCGCACGGCGTTCCAGCACGTCGGCGAGCACCGGTTCCAGTTCGTGCTGGGGGATGTTGATGACGAACGGGAACCGGGTCTCCCCGGCCAGCGCCGAGGTCAGGACGCTCCCGGTGGACACGCCGGTGGCGCGGTCAAGCTCGCCGATCTCGTCGATGCGCAGGCTCGCCCCGAGCACCGGGCCGAGCGCGTCGTACCGGTCCAGCACTTCAACCGTCCGGGTGAGGATCGTGCCGGCCTTGGTATCGGCGGACAGGTCGGAGCCGGCCTCGAAAACCACCACGGGCACGCCGTGGGACACCAGGCC
Source organism: Saccharothrix isguenensis (assembly GCF_052936305.1). Taxonomy (NCBI): domain Bacteria; kingdom Bacillati; phylum Actinomycetota; class Actinomycetes; order Pseudonocardiales; family Pseudonocardiaceae; genus Saccharothrix; species Saccharothrix isguenensis. The sequence continues at coordinate 3,553,827 of NZ_CP193626.1, read as the reverse complement.
GAGCGCGGTGATCAGCCCGATCGGGCCGCCCCCGATGACCGCCACCGGCGGAGTGGTCGTGTTCATCGTCCCCTCCCAGGCTCTATGTTCAGGTGTTCGGGGATGACACGGGTGGTGTCAGGGGAGGCATCATGAAATCTCTATCGGCAGTCTTGCTCGTGATCGCGGTGGCCGCCACCGGCTGCGGCGGATCGGACGACGGTTCGGACAACGGTTCCGCAGGCCGGGACGAGGTTTCCTACCTGACGTCGTTCAGCACCTTCGGGCGTGACGCCTACGCCTACGTCGCCTTGGAGAAGGGGTACTTCGCCGAAGCGGGTCTCGACGTCACGATCACTCCCGGCACGGGGAGCGTCGACGTGCTCAAGCTGGTTTCCAGTGGTCGAGCGGACTTCGGCGTCGCCGACTTCACCGCCACGGCGATCACGGTGGCGAAGGAGGAGCTGCCGGTGACCGCGGTCGCGGCGATCCACCAGCGGTCCCTCGCCGCGATCGTCTCGTTGGAGGGCAACGGCATCTCCGAACCGGCCGACCTGGTCGGGAAGAAGATCGGCGACCAGCCGGGTTCGACCAACCAGGTGATGTTCCCCGTCTACGCCAAAGCCGCCGGCATCGACCCCGCCCAGGTCGAGTTCGTCCCGTCGCCCCCGCCCGCCCTGCCTCAGCTGCTGGCGGCCGGCCAGGTGGACGGCATCGGGCAGTTCGTGGTCGGCACACCGCTGATCGAGGCGGCGGTGAAGGGCAGGAAGGTGGTCGTGCTGCCGTACGGCGACCTGGTGCCCGACCTGTACGGCAACGCGCTCGTCACGTCGAAGGAGCTCGCCAACCACAACGCCGAGCGCGTGCGCCGGTTCACGGGCGCGCTGCTCAAGGGCCTCGCGTACTCGATCGAGCACCCCGACGAGCTCGGCCGGATCCTGCGGAAGCACCAGCCGACCCAGGACGCCGGTGTGGCCGGCGCCGAGGTCGCGCTGATGGGGCCGTACGTCAAGCCGTCCGGTTTCAGCGGCCCGCTGGGCGAGCTGACCGAGGCGAGGGTCGAGAAGATCATTGGCACCCTCGTCGACGCCGGGGCGATTCCCGCCGGAGCGGTGACGTCCGGCGACGTCGTCTCCTTCGGGCTGGTGCCGAAGCCGTGATCACCCTGCACCAGGTCGCCAAGACCTTCGACGGCCGCGCCGGTGCGGTCCGCGCGTTGGCCGGTGTCGACCTGGAGGTGGGCGCGCACGAGTTCGTCGCGGTGATCGGGCGGTCCGGCTGCGGCAAGTCGACGTTGTTGCGGCTCGTCGCGGGTCTGCTGGCGCCGACGGAGGGGCGGATCGTGGTGGCGGGCGAGCCGGTGACCGAGCCGCGCCGCGACGTCTCGTTCATGTTCCAGCGCCCGGCGTTGCTGCCGTGGCGGTCGGTGCTGTCCAACGTGCTGCTGCCGATCGAGGTCTTCGGCTCGGACAGGCGGTCGGGCCGGGACCGGGCGCACCGGCTGCTGGACCTCGTCGGGCTGGGCGGGTTCGGGGAACGGCTGCCGCACGAGCTGTCCGGTGGGATGCAGCAACGCGTGTCGCTGTGCCGGTCGCTGATCCAGAGCCCGAAGGTGATGCTCATGGACGAGCCGTTCTCGGCGTTGGACGCGTTGACGCGCACGGAGCTTTCCGAGGAGCTGCAACGCGTGCAGATGGAGTTGCCCAGGGCGGTCCTGTTCGTCACGCATTCGATCGAGGAGGCCGTCGTGCTCGCCGACCGGATCGTGGTGCTCAGCCCGCGGCCCGGCCGGGTCCACCGGGTCGTCGACGTCGCCGCGCCCCGGCCGCGCGCGCTCGGGCGGGCCGACCTGGACCAGGTGAGCCGTGAGCTGCGCGTGCTGCTGGGCGAGGTGACGGCGTGACCGCCGTGTTGCCGGTGCTGGGGTTGTTGGCGATCATCGGCCTCTGGTGGCTGGCCACGATCGTCTTCGGGATCGAGTCGTTCCTCGTGCCGTCGCCCGCCGACGTCGTGTCGTCGTTCTTCGAGCTGCCGGGTTACTTGCTGGAGCAGACCCTGGTGACCCTGTGGGAGACGGTCCTCGGCTTCCTGCTGTCCATTGTGGTCGGTGTGCCGCTCGCGCTGCTCATCGTCGGCTCGAAGGTGTTGGAGCGGATGTTCTACCCGTTGCTGGTCGCCCTGAACGCCGTGCCGAAGGTGGCCATCGCACCGATCTTCGTGGTGTGGTTCGGGTTCGGCATCGAGTCGAAGGTGCTGCTGATCGTGCTGGTGTGCGTCTTCCCCGTCGTCATCTCGACCACGGCCGGTATGAGATCCACACCCCACGAGCTGGTCGAGCTGTTCCGCTCGCTGGACGCCACGCGCCGGCAGGAGTTCTTCAAGCTGAGGTTCCCGCACGCGCTGCCCCAGGTCTTCGTCGGGCTGAAGGTGGCGATCTCACTGGCGGTCATCGGTGCGGTGATCGCAGAGTTCATCGGCGCCCGCGCCGGCCTCGGTTATGTCATCTCGCAGTCCGGTGCGAGTGCCGACACCTCGCTGGCTTTCGCGGCGATGTCCTTGCTCGCGATCATGAGCATCACGCTCTTCTACGGGCTTGCTCACGTCGAGCGGAAGGCGCTGCCGTGGGCCGAGGAGCACCGGGACGTGACTTAGCTCGGGTTCCGAGCCGTTCGGTGAGCGGGGCGTTCGAGCAGTTCGGCCGGCCACGTCCGCTGCTCGGCGGTATCCGGAACCGCGGAGGAGATCACCGCGACCAACGCACACCTGCCGCTCACCGGGTCAAGCCCAGGTGGAAGCGCAGGAGGCGCGTCCGGTCGGGGCCGAGGATGGCCTCGGTGCCGGTGAGCAGCGCGGCCAGCTCGTCGGCGCGTGACGCCTGGGGGTAGGAGTACGTCGCTGCGGCTTCGCGTGCCAGCCAGTTGGTCAGGTCGGTCCGGGCGTCGGCGCGGATGGCGGGTAGGGGATCGTCGACGAGCCGGAGGTCGGCGCTGATCCTCGCCCACGTGCCGTGCGCTCGGAGGAGGCCGTAGGCAGCCATTCGGACGTGGTGCGGCTGTGACTGGTCGAGCAACAGCCGCAGGGAGTGCTCGTCCAACGTGTCCGCTTGGCCGCGCAGTGACAGCATCACCTGTCGTGTCACCGAGGAGACCGGGTCGGTGAGCAACGGCAGGAGCAGGTGCGGTGACGTGCAACCGTGCCGCCGCAGTGCCCGGACCACTTCGGCCCGACCGCGTGACGTGGGGTGGTCCAGCCATGGCTTGAGCAGATCGGCGTCGGAGCGCATCCCGGTCTCACCGAGGCCGGCGATCACCGAGGGGTCGGGTGGCTGCTGCGCGGCGAGCAGTGCCCGGTACCGGGTGGCAGGGTCCGTGCCGGCACGGCGAACGATGGCCTGGGCGGTCGCGCGCACGAGTGCGCTGCGGTCGGTCAACGCCTCGGTGGCCGGGCCGACCTCACCCACGACTCCCAGCGCGCGCACGGCTTCGGCGCGTACCGCGGCTGCTCCGCCGGCGAGCAGCCGGCGCGGGACCTCACGGTCGCCGACGGCCTGCGCGGCGCGGATGGCGGCTTCCGCGCACATGATCCGGATCGGCAGGTCGCTGTCGGTCGTCGCCGCACGCCACAGCTGGTCGGCGTCGAGCCGACCCGCGTTCAGGCCGATGACGTGCGCGGCTCGCCTGGTGCGCCAGTCCTCGGCCGCCACTGCGGCGGACATGGCTTCCGGCGGGCCGTCGCGGAGCAGGTCGTGCACGGCGTCGGCGAGCCACCCACCCTCCTGCCGTGCGCGCAGGGCGAGGGCGACCGGTGCCAGGGTCGTGATCGACTCGGCCGGCTTGTGGTCGAGGTACCACCGACAAGCCGAGCGGGCACGGTCGCGGACTTCGGGCACCCAGTCCGCCGCACGGAGGGCCAGCGTCGGCAGCACGACCCTCTCGTCCAGTTCGGAGATCGCGGCCACGGCCGCCTCCCGCACGAAGCCGTCCGGGTGGCACGCAGCGAGCAGCAGGTCCCACGGCCCGGATCGACCCTGGGCAAGACGGCGGGCGACGGTCACGGTCCACCGAGGCGCACGCCACGGGCTCCGCCGAGCGGAGACGTCCAGCACGAGCCACATCCGCGGACTCGCCGCGACCAGAGCGCGTGCGGTGCGCGCGACCAGGTCGGCGTCCCCGCAGCGGCTGACCGCGAGCAGCATCGACGCGAGGTCGTCGGCGGCATCGACCCGGCCACTCGCCGCACCGTCGATGGCGTGGTCGATGTCCTCCGGAGCCGGCGGTGTGGAGGGCAAGTCCTCCGGCGGGCTCCCGGCACCCGACAACCGATCGAGACGCCCGCGCAGTCGCCCGATCACCAGGTCGCTGAAAACTCGCACAGCTTCCCCTCCGTCGACGGCGACGCGGACGCCTGACCGTGGCACGCCTCCCACCATCCTCCCGCTAGCGGCACCTGCGGGCACGCGGTTTTCCGGCCGCGTCGCCGAACATGATGGCACCGTAGGGCACCACTGCGGCTGAGAAGGCCGCTCCACGAAGAGGTAGAACGGTGGTCCACGGGTCGTTCGCAGTTCCGGGGAATGGCGACTACGGCAGTTCGCGCGCATTGGTGCACACCACTCGGCGGTGCGGCGGATGGTCCATGTGAGCGCTAACGACCAGATCGCCGCTGAACACGTCCGCATCGCTCGTCAAGATGATGAGGTGTGGTTACTCCTCGTGTCCAAGCTTGTGAGCGCTCTCAACCTGTAAGTCGCTCTTCGCGACGGTCAACCCTCGGGCACCCGGTTGACCGACGTTCCAGGCAGACCTACGCTCCGGTGGAAAGCGCTATCCCCCTCATTCGCGAGTGAACCGCCGCCACCCGTTCACGTCCCTGAATCGCCGGGTCGGACCAACGGCCCGGAGTGCTCCCTGCGGATCGGAGAGTCGCAATGTCGCTACTCGCAAGACGGGCCCCACGCGTACGCAGGTGGCGTGCCGCGCTGGTCACCCTCACCTCCACGGCGCTGGTCGCGACCGGCGCCGTCGTCGCGGTCACGCCGGCGCAGGCCGCCACCGTGGACACCAACGCCTGGTACGTGCTGGTGAACCGGCACAGCGGCAAGGCGATGGACGTCCACAACCTGTCCACCGCAGACGGTGGCGCGATCGTGCAGTGGCCGCGCAACGACGGCGCGTGGCAGCAGTGGCAGTTCGTCAGCTCCGGCTCCGGCTACTACCGGCTCAAGTCCCGGCACAGCGGCAAGGTGCTCGACCTGTTCGAGTGGAACGCCGAAGGCGGCGCCCAGGTCGTGCAGTGGACGGACCTGAACGCGACCAATCAGCAGTTCCGGCTGGCCGACTCCGACGGTGGGCACGTCCGGCTGCTCAACCGCCACAGCGGCAAGGCCCTGGAGGCGTGGGAGTGGTCCACCGCCGACGGCGCCCGCATCTCGCAGTGGGACGACCTGGGTGGCGCCAACCAGCAGTGGCAGATGGTGAAGGTCGGCACCGGCGGCACGCCCGGTGGCGGTGACGGCAGCGGCCCGTGGCCCGGCGACACCGGCAGCGTGCACCAGACCACCACCCGCAACGTCGGCACCTACTTCGACGGCGGCATGAAGCGCTACTACGGCATCGGCGACGGCGGCCAGGGCGAAGGCCAGGACCCCATGTTCGTCGTCGCCAACGGCGGCACCATCCAGAACCTCCTCATCGACGCCCCCGCCGGCGACGGCATCCACTGCGAAGGCTCCTGCACCATCCGCAACGTCTGGTGGAACGACGTCGGCGAGGACGCGGCGACGTTCAAGTCCTCCAGCTCCTCCGCCACCTACCTCGTCGACGGCGGCGGTGCCAAGTCCGGCACCGACAAGGTCTTCCAGCACAACGGCGCCGGCACCGTCACCATCCGCAACTTCCAGGTCCACGGCTCCGGCAAGCTCTACCGCGCCTGCGGCAACTGCTCCACGTCGTACCAGCGGCACGTCGTCATGGACGGCGTCACCGCCCGCAGCACCAAGGTGCTCGCCGGCATCAACACCAACTGGGGCGACACCGCCCGCTTTTCCCGCATCACCGTCTACGGCAGCACCGTCATCTGCGAGAAGTACCAAGGCGTCCCCAAGGGCTCCGAACCGAAGAAGATCGGCGAAGGCGCGGACGGCAGGAACTGCTTCTACTCACCGTCCGACATCACCCAGCGCTAGCTTCGGCGTGGTCCGGCAGGCTGCGGGCCACGTCATCCGGTGAAGGCATGTGGGCGATCTCCTCGGCGATCGCACGGGCCGCGTCACGGTGGCCTTGGCGTTGTGACAGAGCGCGGACGCTGTCGGCGACGGCGTCCGCGCTCAGCTCGTCGGCGAGGAGGCGCAGACCGGCGCCGGCGGCGGTGATCGCGTCGGCGTTGGCGAACTGGTCGGCGCCCTGGGGCAGGACCAACTGCGGTGCGCCGACCGCGAGCGCGCCGAGGGTGGTGCCGCTGCCGCCGTGGTGGACGACCACGGCGGCGTGCGGCAACAGGTCCGCCTGCGGCACCCACGGCCGCGCGGTGACGTTGTGCGGCAGGTCGCCCAGCTCCTCCGGGCGGACGCGGCCGGTGGCGACCACCACGTGCGCGTCCAGGGTCGCCAAGCCCTTGATGACCGTGGTCAGCAGGTCCGCGGTGCCGAACGCCGTGCCCAGCGTCAAGTAGACCACCGGCTCGTCCCACGTGGGAAGCGGGCCGGGTTCCGAGTACGGGACGGGGCGCAGCGCGATCCGGTCTTCCGTGGCGAGGAAGTCCTTGTCCTGCAACGAAGGCGGGCAGATGTCGACGTGCGGGCGTCCCGGGACGGCCTTCGTGGGCGATTCGAGGCCGATGCCCTCGGGGAACATGCGGCCGAAACCGTGCCAGAGAGCGGGGATCCCGGCCCGCCGCGCGGCGACGGCCGCTCCCGGCACGCCCCATTCGTGCACCACGAGGTCGGGTTCGAGCCTGGCCAGCTCCGGTTCCAGGTCTTCGGCGTAGATCTCGTAGAACGAGTCGGCGGGGCGGAAGGGCCGCAGTCCGTTCGCGGCCAGTGGCGCGTGCACCCCCTCCCCCACGGCGAAGTGCACCTCGTGCCCGGCCTCACGGGCCGCGATCGCGAGCGGGATCAGTGGGTAGGTGTGGCCCACCGAGGCGAGGGCGGCGAACAGTACGCGCATGCCGGCGAATCTACTGGCGACGCAGTCAGGAGGACGCCCACAGGTCGACCGGCACCACGGCTGCGGTTCGCCGACGACCTCCGTTCGGGTCAGCAGGCCCTGGCCGCGCGCCGGGGCGAGAGTTCGGCGAGGACGATCCGGTGGGCGTCGCGCAGTGCCGAGCCCGGTTCGATGCCCTGGTGCTCGATCAGCGCCCGCCGCGCGTTCCGGAACACCTCCAGCGCCTCGCCGTCCCGACCGGCGCGGTGGAGGGCCAGCATCAGCAGCGCCCTCAACGACTCGTGCCACGGGTGCTCCACCAGCAGCGCGGTCACCTCGGCGACCACCTCGGCGTGCTGCCCCGACTCCAGCGCGGCACGGCAGCGCAGCTCCAGCGCGCTCAACCGCAACTCTCCCAGCCGCCGCCGCTCCTGCTCGGCGAACGGGCCGGACGCCCCCGAGTACGCGGCCCCCTTCCACAGGCCCAGCGCGGCGTCCACCGCGGCACGGGCACCGCTCCAGTCGTCCGCCGCCAGCAGCCGCTGTGCCTCGACGCGCCCGCGTTCGAAGACCTCCGCGTCGAGCGCCGCCTCGGCCAGCCGCAGCAGGTAGCCGCCGTTCCGCGACACCAACGCCTCCCGCGCCGACCCCAGAGCCCTGCGCAGCCCCGATACGTACGTGTGCAGGCTCCCGACGGCACCCATCGGCGGCTCGTCGCCCCACACGCCGTCGACCAGCTCGTCGCGCGACACTACCTGGTTAGCCCGACCGGCCAGCAACGCGAACACCGTCCGCCGGCGGGTCGGCCCCAGCGCCGGCTCGACCTCCCCCAGCCAGGCCCGCACCGGCCCCAGCACGCTCACCCTCAGCTCCTCAGAGCACATCCGCACCCCCTTGGTCAGGAGGGGCACGCGCAGCCACCCGCACCGGTTCAGATCCCGTCGCACACCACCCGTTCGCCGTAGTCCGGTTCACGGGACGCCCCGGCGTCCGGAATGCGGGTGGGTACGGACGGGCAGACCTGGCCCGCCGGTCTTCCGACGCACCCGGTCCCCGTGATGGGCTCAAGCCGGCCCCCTGCCGCACGACGGACGGGGGTCCCGGAGGACCGGTACCGGCCCCGGTGCCGGTACGGAGGTGCGAAGGCGATGTGGTCCGAAGAGGACGGCGGTCGCGTGGCGGATGGTTCGACGCGCGAGAGGTTCGCGGGCGACCTGTTCCTCGACCTGGCGGCCAAGGGCTGGCTCGTGGTGCGGCCGGACGAGGCCGAACGGGTCATCGCCGAGTTGGAGCGGACCCTGGAGGTCGTCCGGTCGCGCACGCATCGGATCGCGGTGTCGCGGCGGCTGCGGGACGCGGCGGGCGACGACATGGACCCGGACGTGGACCGGCTCGTGGTGGACGCGGTGTTCGCCGAGCAGATCACGTCGGGTTCGTGGGAGCGCGCGCTGGTCGAGCTGCCGAAGTACATCGAGGCGTTCCGGATGGCGGCCCGCAACGCGCCGCGTGAGCCGTGAGGCCGGCACCCGGCGGGCTCACGTCCTGCGACCTGCGCCTGGAACTGGCGACGGCCGTGGAAGACCTCCGCCACTACCGCGAGCGCCAGGACGACGCCACGGTGGAGCTGGTGCTCGCCTGGATCGACACCCTGCTCGACGAGTGGAACCGCCGCGCCCGGTGACACCCCTGGCACGAGTTCAGCCGGCCCGAACTCAGCCGGTACAAGTCCCACCGACGCGAATCCGCCGCGCACCCACGGGAACGAGTGCGCGGCGTCGCGGCTGGGACGGGTTCAGGGGACGATGTCGCCCAGTTCGCCGCTGACGTTGAGCAGTTGCGCGCAGCCCGGGGCCTGCCTGCCGCTCGCGGGGGTGCCTGGCCGGGCGCAGTCGACCGTCGCGGTCACGGTGCCGCTCTGCGGGACGTCGATCGGCGTCACCCAGTGGTAGTCCTGGTTGCGGAACGTCTCCAGCGCGATCGTGGTGATCGTGCGCTCGCCGAACGCGATGGTCAGCACGCCCTCGTCACCCTGGTGGTTGGCCAGCACGATGTCGGTGATGTGGAAGACCTTGCCCGGCGGCACGACGTACGTCCCGGTCGCCTGCTGACCGGCGTTCGTGCGGACCTCGATGGTGCCGGAGTGCTGTTCACGTCCACCGGACGTGCCGCGACCCTGCCCCTGCCCTTGGCCCTGTCCCTGTCCCTGGCCTTGCCCTTGGCCCTGCTCACCGCCGGGCGGCGGCTCCGGCGCGACGCCGGCCTCCTCGACCGGCACCTGCGGCGCGGCGGCCCGCACGATCTCCGCGGCACGGTCGTCGGCGGCTTCACGTGCCGCGCTGAGCACCGCCGGGCGCACCAGCAGCAGCCACGCCAGCAGGAGCATCGCCAGCGCGCCGAGCACCGACAGCAGCCACTTGGACAGGACCGGCAGCTGCACCAGTTCACCGGCCAGCTCGTGCTCGTGCCGCTCCTCCGCCGCCAGGGCCACCGCGTCCAGCCGCACGGGCCACACCCGGGGCTTGCCGAACCACAGCAGCTTCGCCACCCGCACGCGCAGGTCCAGCTCGGCCCGCGCGCCGGGGTCCACAGTGGTCGGTGCGGTCGCCACCGTGTGCTTCAGGTGGTCGTCGGCTTCCGGCAACGCGGGCGTGACGGCGGTCGGCGTGTTGCCGTCGTTGTGCACCTCGACGCGGAAGCGCGCGCTGCGCCACGCACGACGACGCTTGGGGACCAGTCGGGCCCGTTGCTGCGCGAACGGTTCGACGATCACGGTCGTCTCGGCCACGACGGCCGTCCGCGGTCGTTCGACCGGCAGCACCCGCACCCCGAGCGGCACCTCGCCCGCGCGCACCTCGGGCGATCGCGGTGGCCGCAGCACGATCGCGACCTGCTCCGAGGTGCCGGGGTACAGCGACAGCCGTGCCGGTTCGACGGTGGTCCAGGGAGCGCACCCGCCCACCACCTCGAACTCGTACGCCTCGACGATATCGCTGTCGTTGCGCACCGTCATCGTCGTGCTGGTCTCCCGACCGGGCGTGACAACCACGGTGGGGAGACCGAACTCGGTCGTTGTGGTCACCCGACGAACGGTAGGCACGGCACACCGGGGACCGACAGGGAGAAAAGGGCACTGTACGGGCAATCCCGTGCACCGAAGTCCTCGCTCCCGTGCCCCCGCGACCCCTTGCCGCCCAGGATGGTCCCAACGAGGTCGCAGACCGTGCGGTCCGGCTAGTCCACAGGAGGGTCGCATGTCCAGGATTCCGGTGGCCGTGTACGCCGAAGACCCGGTGCTGAAGGCGGGGATCACGTACCAGCTGCGGCCCCGGCCCGAGGTCGAGGTGGTGGGACCGGACGACGAGCGGGCAGTCGTGTCGCTCGTGGTGGTGGACCAGGTGGACGACGCCGCGGCACAGGTGCTGCGGCGGTTGCGGCGGTCGTCCGCGACGCGCGTCGGCCTGGTGGTGGCGCACTTCGACCAGGACGCCCTCCAGACGACCATCGACTGCGGCGTGACGGCGGTGATCCGGCGGGCCGACGCCGACCAGGACCGGTTGGTGAGCGCGGTTTCCGCGCTGGCCAGAGGGGAAGCGGTGCTGCCCGGCGACCTGTTGGGCAAGCTGCTCGACCACGTCGGCCGGTTGCAGCGCGCCGTGCTGGACCCCAACGGCCCGTCGCTGTCCACGCTGACCGCGCGCGAGGCGGACATGCTGCGGCTGGTGTCCGAGGGCTTCGACACGGCCGAGATCGCCTCGAAGATGTCGTTCTCCGAGCGCACGGTGAAGAACGTCCTGCACGAGGTCACCACCCGGCTCCAGTTGCGCAACCGCGCGCACGCCGTCGGGTACGTGATGCGGCACGGCCTGATCTGACCGTCGGCACGAGCCCGAGTTGCCCGAACAGCCCGCAGTCGTGCCCCGACCGTGCCCGTCAGGACCTCCGTGGCACCCGGTGCGCCGGACGACGATTCAGGCACATGCCCAGACGTGCGTGTCACAGCAGTGCCTGCCCGGAACGTGCGTGTCCGGACGTGCACGCCCCCCAGACGGAGGTGGAACCCTTGTCGAACCGGCTGCCGACCCGGCCCCTCGCCCTGATCGGCGCGGTGGTGGCGCTGAGCGCCGCGGTCGTGGTGGTGGACGACGTCGCCACGTCGGTGTCGGCGTCGGTGCTCCAGGAGCAACCCGTGTCCGGCCGGATCGCCTACACCGGCACCGGCCACCGCAGCATCGGCGCGGTGACCGGTCCCGTGCCGGAGGAGTTGCGGCCCACCGAACCGCTGCTCGGCGTCGGACCCGCGCACCACGACGACCACGTCTCGGCGCGCGGCGGCCTGGTGGTGTTCACCAGCCTGCGTGACGGCCCGAAGCCGCAGGTGTACGTGCGAGCGGCCAACGGCTCGGTCCGCAGGCTCACGAACGGGGTCGACGCCGCCCACCCCCGGCTGTCACCGGATCTCCGCACAGTGGTGTTCGAGTCCCGTGACGGCGACCAGCGGGACCTGTGGCTGGTTGGCGTGGACGGCACCGGGTCGCGCCGGTTGACCGACACGCGGTCCGACGAGACGTGGCCGACGTTCTCCCCGGACGGCGCGAGCATCGCGTTCTCCGGTGACCGCGATGGCGCACGGGAGATCTACCGGATGCCGGTCGGCGGCGGTCGCGCCACGCGGCTCACCGACGAGCCGGACGGCGACGCGGGCGAACCGGACTGGAACCCGCGGGACGGCCGCATCGCCTACACCCTCGACGTCGGCGGCACCCCGCGGTTGCGCGTGCTCGACGGCGGTGACGTCGGCCTCCCGGTGCTCGGCGGTGACCAGGCCGGGTGGCGCGGCCGGTGGCCCGTCTGGAAGCCGGACGGCGCCGGGCTGCTGTTCCTCAGCACCGACCAGACGTGCTCGTGCCCGGCCGACCCGAACGTCGAGAAGGTGTACCAGGTCGACACCGGTCCCGGTCTGCCCGTCACGGTCGCGCCCGGCCTGCTGCTGGCGGAGGACCGCACGGTCACCTCGCCGACGTGGCTGGTGGACGGGCGCGGTGAGCACCTGGTGGTGGCGCGCACGACCGCCGGCACCCGCTCCACCGCGACGCTCCAGGACATCCGGCCGGACGGCTCGGACCCGCGCGACCTCGGCGTGGCGGTGCTCCGCGAGGACCCGGAGAGCGTCAACGACCCGAACCTGCTGTTCCGCCCCCGCGACGGCTTCGACCCGTGGACCCAGCGGCAGTCCTACTCCCCGGACGGCAGGACCATCGCGCTGAGCCGGTTCGAGGACGTCGACGGCAGGCGGGTGCAGCGGCTGTGGCTGGTCGACGCGGACGGCGGCGACGCGCGCCGGCTGCCGGTGGCCGACCGCGCGCCGGCGGACTGGGAGTTCGACGCCGTGTGGTCGCCGGACGGCCGGTTCCTGGCGTTCGCCCGCCGCGCGCCCGGTGGGGTGCGGCCGATCGGGGGCCCGAGCCGGATCGTGGTGGTGGAGGTCGCCACCGGCGCCGTGGTCGGGCGGCTGACGCCACCGCCGGCCGTCGCCGACCAGGAGGACACCCAGCCCGCGTGGTCGCCGGACGGCAGCACGCTGTCGTTCACCCGGGGTCGGGTCTTCGACGGCCCCGCGGCCGAGGTGCGGGACAACCACGTGTGGACCGCGCGCGCCGGGACGCTGGACCAGCAGCGGGACGTGTCGGCGGCGGTCTGCGGGTTCGACTGCGAGGTGACCGACGACAGCTCCGCGTTCAGCCCGGACGGCCGCACGCTGGCGTTCAACCGAGAGGCGGACGGCGTGTTGCTGGTGTCGTTGGCGGACGACGGGTGCCGCGTGCTCCTGCCCTCGGGGACGAACACCTGCGCCACCCCGCTGACCGCGCCGCCCTCGGGTCCGTTCCAGCCCAGGGACGTGTCGTTCTCCCCCGATGGCGACCGCGTCGTGCTGACCTCGCGCCGCGAGGGTGACCTGGTGTCACCGGAGGAGCTGGACGTCGTCGACCTGGGCACGGGCGAGGTCCAGCGGATCACGGCGGACCTGCCGGGCCGGCAGAAGGAGCCGACCTGGCAGCACTCGGTCGACCTGGCCGTCGAGGCCCCACCCGCCGCCCCGGACGCGGACGTCGGCGTGACGACCCCCGTGACGGTGACCGTCGTCAACCGCGGGCCGGCCGCGTCACCCGGCACCGCGCTGACCGTCGCCGTCCCTGAAGGCGTGCGGCTGGAGGGGTTGCGGCCCGCGCGCGGCTCGTGCGACGTGGCGGAGTTGCGGTGTGACCTCGGCGTGCTCGAACCAGGCGCGTCCGTGGAGGTCGTCGCGGAGGTCGTGGGTCTGGTGCCCGGACGCCGGAACGTCGCCTGGTCGGTGGCGGGCACGGTGCTCGACGTGCTGCCGTCCGACAACGCCTCCAGCACGGCGATCCCGGTGCGCGACCCGGTGACCGGTCCCCCGCCGCCCGCACCGCCACCTCCTGCCCCGCCGGCGGCCGGACCTTCGCTCGCCGTGGTGGTGCAACCCAACCCCTCCTACGTGGGCGGACGGGCGACGGTGGTCTACACGGTCCGCAACGGCGGTGGTGGCCTGGCCACGGGACTCCGGCTGGACTTCGCGCTCCCCGCGCAGGTGCCGGTGGCGACCCTGCCACCGGGGTGCGCCGCCGCCGGGTGTCCGCTGCCCGACCTGCCACCGGGAGCGTCGCAGGTGGTGCAGGTCGTGCTGGCGCCGACCGCGCCGCTTGAGACGACCGTGCGCGGCACGGTGCGGACGACCGGCACCGACGCCGACCCGGCGGACAACGTGGCCACCGCGCCGCTGCGCGTGCTGCTGCCCCGGATCGTCGCCGTGCCACCGATCGGTGAACCCGGTTTCGTCACGTCGGTGCGCGGCGTGGACTTCCCGCCCGGTGTACCGGTGCGGCTGACCTGGTCGCCCGGCATCACCGCGGCGGCCGCGCCGACGATCCCGCGTCCGGACGGCGGTTTCACCGCGCAGTTGCTCATCCTCGCCAAGGACCAGACCGGGCCTCGGACGATCACCGCCACGGGCCCTGGCTTCCGGTGCGACCCCACCCCGTTCCTGGTCGTGCCGGGCACCGTCGGACCGCCCGGCATGGTCCGGCGCAGGTGACTCCCAGGAGGGTGCAGTGATCCACGAGGTGGACGAGGGGATCCGGAGGATGCTCGAAGCCGGTGGCGTGCCCGGCGGTGGTGGTGACCTCGCGTTCGAGGCGCCCACCACCGACTGGACGGCACGGCGCAACGCCCCGACCGTCAACGTGTTCCTCTACGACATCCGCGAGGACGAGTCCCGGCGCAGCACCGGCAACCTGGAGGTGTTCGAGCGGGACGAGCTCGTCGCGCACCGCGGACCGCCACGGTGGTTCCGGCTGTCGTACCTGGTCACGGCGTGGACGAACCGCCCGCAGGACGAGCACCGGCTGCTGTCGCAGGCGCTGACGTGCCTGGCGGGCCACGGCCGGCTGGCGTCGGAATGGCTCACCGGGTCGTTGGCGGACCTGGACTTGACGGTCCTGCTGGAGTGCGGCGGACCGGTGTCGGAGGGCCGTGCGGCGACCGACATCTGGTCAGCGCTCGGCGGCCGGCTCAAACCGGCGATCAACGTGGTGGTGACCGCGCCGGTGGCCGGCGCGCTGACCCCGCTCGCCCCACCCGCGGACGGCGGCCTGGTCCTGGTCGGCGCGCCGGAGGACGAGGACCGCAGGCTTCGCTACGACGACACGGCAGACGGCGGCTTCGCCCCGGTCCGGCAGAGGCCAGCGGACCGACGCCGACGTGGAGGTCCGATCCGATGACGGCGACGGCGATCCCGACCGGCACGCCCGACCTGGCCTACCTGTGGGCGAGGCTGGGCGCGGTCGAGTGGCGGGTGCGCCAGGCGGTGGCGGCGCGGGCGGAGGGCGATCCGACGCCGCACGACCCGCACCGGGGGCTGTACCTGACCGCCGACGCGGTGCGGCGCATCCTCGACGGCCGCCGGGAGCCGCTCGCGCCACCGGACGCCGATCCGGACCTCGACGTGCTCGCCGCGGCGGTGGCCGATCCCGGTCCCCGGCTGCCGGCGCTGGCCCGCCGGTTCGGCCTGGAGCCGGTGGACGTCGAGTTCCTGCTGGTCGCCCTGGCGCCGGACGTCGACGCCCGGTTCGAACGGCTCTACGGCTACCTCAACGACGACGTGACGCGCCGCCGGGCGACCGTGGGGCTGGCGCTGGAGTTGTGCGGGCTGCCCGCGGCCGGGGCGGGGCGGTTCCGGTTCTCCGCGTCCGCGCCGCTGGTCGGGAGTGGCCTGTTGGAGGTCCGGGACGGCGACCTGCCGACGTTGTCGCGGGCGTTGCGCGTGCCGGACCGGGTCGTCGCCCACCTGCTCGGCGACGACCAGCCCGACCCGGTGATCGGCAACACGGCTCGCGTGGTGCCGGCGGACCGTGTGCCGGAGTCACCGCACGGCCGGCGGATCGGCGACGCTCGGGACTCGCCTCCCCCGGAGTCACCGCCGGCCCGGCGGGTGGGCGACAACCCGGTCCCGTCGTCGCCGCTCGCCCGGCGGATCGGTGACGCCCTGGACGCGGGCATCCGGGCGGTCCACCTGCGTGACGCGGACGGCGACGCGGCCAGGGTCGCGGTGGAGGCCCTGGCCGCCACCGGTCGTGACGCCGTGGTGCTGGACGTCCCGGCGGTGGCCGACCGGGCGGAACCCCCGCTCGCGGCGGCGGTCCGCGAAGCCCGGTTGCGCGGCGCGGGGCTGGTGTTCGGTCCGCTGGAACCGTTGCTGCCCGGGAAAGTCGGACTGATCCGCGACCTCACCGCGTTGGCGGGTGACGTGCCCCTGTTCCTCCACAGCAGGCGGCACTGGGACCCGCAGTGGACGACGCGCCCGGTCGTGTCGGTGCCCGTCCCGGCGTCGAGCGCGGACCAGCGGGCCGAGCGGTGGTCGCGGGCGCTGGCCGACGCCACCGGCACGGCGGCCGATCCGGCGGTGGTGCGCGACCTGGCCGGGTACCGGCTCGGCACGGACGAGGTGGACCGCGCGGTGTCGGTCGCGGCCCGGCTGGCCGTGCTGGACGACCGGCCGGTCGGGTTGGCGCACGTCCGGGCCGGGGTGCGGGCGCAGAACGGTGCCGGGCTGGAGCGGTTGGCCCGGCGGATCACGCCCGCCGTGGACTGGGACGACCTGGTGCTGCCCGAGCCGACCCGGCAGCAGCTGGACGAGCTGGTGATGCGCGCGCGGCACCGTGAACGGGTGCTGGGCGAGTGGCGGATGCGTCCCGGCGGCGGTCGGGGACGCGGGGTGGTGGCGTTGTTCGCCGGCGAGTCCGGCACGGGCAAGACCATGTCCGCCGAGGTCGTGGCCGGCGCGATCGGCATGGACCTCTACGTGGTGGACCTGTCGTCGGTGGTGGACAAGTACATCGGCGAGACGGAGAAGAACCTGGAACGGATCTTCACCGAGGCCGCCGGCGTGCACGGCGTGCTGCTGTTCGACGAGGCGGACGCCGTGTTCGGCAAGCGGTCGGAGGTCAAGGACGCGCGCGACAAGCACGCCAACATGGAATCGGCGTACCTGTTGCAGCGGGTGGAGTCCTTCGACGGGATCGCCGTCCTCACCACCAACCTCCGGTCCAACGTGGACGAGGCGTTCACCCGGCGGATCGACGTGATCGCCGAC
This sequence comes from Saccharothrix isguenensis, assembly GCF_052936305.1. NCBI lineage: Bacteria > Bacillati > Actinomycetota > Actinomycetes > Pseudonocardiales > Pseudonocardiaceae > Saccharothrix > Saccharothrix isguenensis. The sequence goes on along the minus strand of NZ_CP193626.1, from coordinate 3,537,039 downwards.
TTCCCGGTGCCCGGCGCCACCCAGCGGCTCGCGTTGTGGGACCGCTGCCTCGGCTCGCGGCTGCCCCGGGCGGACGACCTGGACCTGGCGTTCTGCGCCGAGCGGTTCGAGCTGGCCGGCGGGTCGATCCGGGCGTGCGTGGTGACCGCGGCCTACCTCGCCGCAGCCGCCGAGCGGCCGTTGCGGATGGCCGACGTGATGGCCGCCGTCCACCAGGAGTACCGCAAGCTGGGCCGGCTCGTGCTGCCCGGCGAGTTCGGGTCGTGGCTGGACACCTGAGTCACGGGAAGAGCGCCTCGCCGTGGAGGCTCTTCCCGTTCGCCCGAACCCCCGATTGCCTGTTCGGGCAAGGGGAATGCCCCCGACCGGGGTCCACCGGTCCTGCCGCCTCGGACGTCCCGGCGAGAGGCTTGTGGGGCCAGAGCGGATGAGCAGAGAAGGAGCGACCATGCCGCAGTACCTCTCGCCCGGCGTGTACGTGGAGGAGGTCCAGACCGGTGCGCGCCCGATCGAGGGGGTCGGCACCGCGGTGGCGGCCTTCGTCGGCTTCGCCGAACAGGGTCCCTTCCACGAGCCGACCCTGGTCGCCAACTGGAACCAGTACGTGCGCGCCTTCGGTGGTTTCGTCGAGGACACGTACCTCCCGCACGCCGTCTACGGCTACTTCGCCAACGGCGGCGGCTCTGCGTACGTGGTGCGGATCGGCGGTTCGGCGCGTGACGCCGACACCGAGTCCACGACCGCGGAGCCCGTGGCGCTGGGCGGGCTGCGGATCTCCGCGCTGCCGTCGGCAGGCCCGGACATCTCGGTGGAGGTCGCCGACGCCGATGGCGAGAACCCGCCGGACGACCGCTTCAAGCTGCTGGTGCGCCAAGGCGACAAGGTGGTCGAGACGTTCGACGTGTCGACCCGGAAGAACATCAAGAACTACGTCGTCACGCAGGTCGCCGAGCGCTCGAAGCTGATCGAGGTGACCGAGCAGTCGAGCGGCGGGCCGGCCCGGCCGGACAAGCAGTCGGTGGCGGTGCCGGCTCCCAAGGCGGCCAAGCCCGTGAAGCTCGACGCGCAGGAGTACGTCGGCGATTCCGAGGCGCGGACCGGGTTCGGCGGGCTGGAGAACATCGACGAGGTCACCATGGTAGCGGTGCCCGACCTGATGAGCGCCTACCAGCGCGGCCTGATCGACCTGGAGGGCGTCCAGACCGTGCAGGCGGCCGTCATCTCGCACTGCGAGCAGATGGGCGACCGGATCGCGGTGCTGGACGCGCCGCCCGGACTCACCGCGCAGCGGGTGCACAAGTGGCGGATGCAGGAGGCGAACCACGACTCCCGCTACGCCACGCTGTACTACCCGTGGATCAAGGTCTTCGACCCCGCGAGCGGGCGCAACACCCTCGTGCCGCCGTCCGGTCACGTCGCCGGTGTGTGGGCGCGCAGCGACGCCGAACGCGGCGTGCACAAGGCGCCGGCCAACGAGGTCGTCCGCGGGGCGGTGGACCTGGAGATCTCGCTCAGCAAGAGCGAGCAGGACCTGCTGAACCCCGTCGGCGTGAACTGCGTGCGCACGTTCCCCGGCCGTGGCATCCGGATCTGGGGCGCTCGCACGCTGTCGTCCGACCCGGCGTGGCGGTACCTGAACGTGCGGCGGTTGTTCAACTACCTGGAGGAGTCCATCCTCCTGGGCACCCAGTGGGTCGTGTTCGAGCCGAACGACGACCGGCTGTGGGCCGCGATCCGGCGCAACATCACCGCGTTCCTCACCGAGCAGTGGCGTCAGGGCGCGCTGTTCGGCCGCACGCCCGCCGAGGCTTTCTACGTCAAGTGCGACCGGGACAACAACCCGCCGGAGTCCATCGACCTCGGCCAGGTCGTGTGCGAGATCGGCGTGGCGCCGGTCAAGCCCGCCGAGTTCGTGGTCTTCCGCCTGGCCCAGTTCTCCGACAACACCAGCCTCGTCAGCGAATAGCCCGCGTCCCAGCAGGAAAGGCAGCACCAGTCATGGCAGACGGCGACGCTCTCTCCACCCACATCTTCGGCCTCCAGCTCGGCGCCTACATGGTCGAGTCCTTGCAGGAGGTCAGCGGGGTGACCATCGAGGAGGACGTGGTCGAGATCTCGCAGGTGACCCCGCAGGGGAAGCCGTTGCTGCGCAAGCAGCCCGGTGCCCGCAAGGGTGGCGAGATCACGGTCACCAGGGGGATGGACAAGAGCAAGGAGTTCACCAAGTGGCTGAAGGAGACGGTGAACAAGGGTGACGTCGAGACGGCGCGCCAGAACATCACCATCGAGATCATGAACAGCAAGGGCGAGACCGAACGGCGGCTCAACCTGGTCAACGGGTGGGTCAGCAAGTGGGAGGGCCCGTCGCTGAAGGCCGGCGAGTCCAGTGCCGCGATCGAGAAGGTGACCATCACGTTCGAGTCCATCACCCTGGAGGACTGATGAGGCGCCGGGTGATCGGCCTCGACTCGTTGGACGAGCTGGCCGACTCGGTGGAGTCGTCCGACTCGTCCGACTCGGGGGCGAAGCGGTCGACGGTGGAGCGTGAGCCCGCGCTGCGCACGGAGTTCGACTTCGAGCTGCCGCGCGGGTACGTGGACGCGGAAGGCGTGGTGCACCGGCACGGCCGGATGCGGCTGGCGACGGCACGGGACGAGCTGCGCCCGCAGATCGACCTGAGGGTGAAGGAGAACCCGGGTTACCTGAGCGTGCTGCTGCTCAGCATGGTGATCACCCAGCTGGGCGCGGTGGAGGAGGTGAACGTGGGTGTGGTGGAGCGGATGTACGCCACGGACATCGCGTTCCTCCAGGACTTCTACCGGCGGGTCAACAGCGAGGGGCACACGCGTGCGGGCGTGACCTGCCCGTCGTGCGGGAGTGGGTTCGAGGTCGACCTGGCCGGTGGTCGCCTGGGGGAATCGTGACGTACGCGGCCGACCGGCTGCACGAGGAGGTCGCGTACGTGGCCTACCACTTCCACTGGCAACGAGAGCAGATCCTCGACCTGGAGCACCACGAGCGCCGGCGTTGGGTCCGCGAGATCGCACGCATCAACACCAGGGTGAACGAAGGGGGGTGACCCGATGGGCTTCTGGGACAGGTTCCGCCGCAAGCCCACTGCTGGTATTGCTGGTGGCGTTGGTGCCCCGGCTTCCACGGCACCGGCACGGCGGCAGCCCGATCCGGACGGCGGTTGGCGTGCGACGCGGCCGATGGAGGGCGTCATCCAGCGCGCGGGGATCGCGGTGGGCGACGGCCTGCGGTTCCGCAGTGGTCTGGCGTCGTGGCAGGACCACAGGTCGGGCGGGGAGCTGGGTCACGCGGTCCTGCCGGGTGCACCGGCCGGGGTGATGCACGGGGTGGCGCGGCACACCGGCGAGCCCCGCGAGTACGCCGGACAAGATCAGCTCACAGTCGCCCTCCGTGCCACCACCAACACCCCCACGCCCACACTCCTCGCTCCCCCGACACCTCTCTCCCCGGTTTCACCCCCGGCCCGCACTCCACCCGCTCCCACCCCGGTAGCCGGACGCGTCGCGCCCACGACGCCGACAACCACCCCCACACGCGCAGCCGCTCCCCCCTCTCCCACCCGGGCAGTCGCGTCGCCGACAGCCACCCGGGCAGCCACTTCGCCCACAGCACGTCCGGCAGCCACTTCGCCGACAACCAGCTCCACAGCCGCGTCACCGGCCGCCGGCCCCACAACCACTTCACCACCGACCAACCTCACAACCGCGCGACCCACCGCCAGCCGGGCAGCCACGTCGTCCACAGCCACTCCCACAGCCGTGTCACCGCGAGCCTGGCCGGCAACCGCGTCACCGACACCCACTCACGCAGTCGCGTCACCGCCAACCTGGCCGGCAACCGCGTCACCGACAGCCACCTCCCCAGCCATCTCCCCCAAGGCCACCACGGCGACTGGCACCCCTTCTGCCATCCCCGCCGCCAACCCCACAACCCCAACCCACCCGACCCTCGCAGCCGCTGCCCCCACTCCCGCCTCCCGTCCCAGGGTCGCAGCCGGCTCCGCAGCCGGCTCATCGGAACTCGCCGGAATCACCACCCCGCCGACCCGGGAGCCGTCCATCGCTCGGCCCTCACCGGTAACCCCGACACCGCCGGCACCCCTGCGCCCGCTCGGCACACCGCTGACCGTGGCACGCCGGGAAGTGACCCCACTACGCCCGGTTCCGGCACTCCGGCCAACGAACACACCCGCGGTGCGGCGCCGAGCCGCCCCCGCCGCGCCGCATGGACCGGCCGCCACCACACCCCGTGCCACCGAGCCGGAACCCACCCTCCCGACCGAACCATCCTCACTGGTCGGTCGGCAGTCGACCACACCGCCGATCGACCCGACCACCGCCCGGCCACAACACGCCACCATCCCCGGCCACGGGGAACCGAAGCCCATGGTCGACAGTCGGTCGACCCCGGCTGTCGTACAACGCCGGACCACCGCGCCGGCAGAGCCGACACCGACAGCGACAGCGGCCCTCCTCGGCGCGAACCCGGTCAGGTCTGGCCAACCGGCAACACCACCGGCAGTCAGCGAACGATCGGCAACCGAGCCGGCCCCCCTACCCTCAGGGCCGACACCGGTACAGCGCCACGCGGCCACTTCAGCTCCGGACGTCGGCGGAACCACCAATCCCCCCACCACGCCGGGCGCCAAGCGACCGGCGTCCGGACCGGCACCGGTGCAGCGGAAGCCCAGGACAGGCCCGACCCTCGGCGAACCACTCGCGCAGATACCCGCCACCGCACTAGTCCGACCCAGCCCGCAGTCCGATCCGATCCTGGGCGATCCACCGCGAGTCCAACGCTCAGGCCCGGTGAGTCCTACGTCCAGAACACCCGGGTTCAACGCTCAGAACACGGCCGGCCCGCGCGAGCCGGTACTCGGTGAACCGCCGGCGCAGATCCCGGCAGGCGCGGTCGTCCAAGGCCGGGGGAGTTCGAGCGCGGGAACCGCATCACCGGTCACGGGCCGGCCGACTGCCACCCCTCCTGTGCAGCCAGCCGGCAGCCGCCCGCGCGACACCACCCCACCCGCAAGGGCACCGAAGCCACCGGATCGGCCACGGCTCCCCGTCGTCCGACCGAACCGCCCGAACGTGCAGCGCCGCACTGCCACCGCACCACTGCTCCCGGACCGGCCACTGGTGTCTCCCCCAACCCTGGACGTGCCGCCGAACACCTCGAACCTGCCCCGAGCGGTCCCGCTCCGGTGGACGTCCCCCTCCCACCAGGGCTCGGCCACCCGCCGCCCCACGGGCAACCGGACCACGGGCAACCGGACCACGTCGGGCGTGCAGCACACCGGGCACACCCACCACGGCGCAGCACCCACCGGGCACGTCCAGCGCGCCGTGACATCGGCGGGCAGCGCCCAGCGTGCCGTGGTTCGACCCAGCCCACCGGCTGACCTGCACGGAACCACCTCCCCCCACCCCGTCGAGCCCGCACCCCCACCCGTGGTGTCGTCGCCGAAGCAGGTCCAGACGGCCAAGGCCAACGTCAAGGAACCACCCGCCACCCCGGTGACCTGGTCCGCCACCGTCCAACGGTCACCGAGCAGCACCGGCAGCGACGACGTGGCCGACAAGAAGCCGGGCAACAAGACCGGGGGCAGGAAGAGCGCCGCCGACCAGCCCGGACCACAGCACCTCGACCGCGCCGACCTCGACGACCTCGCCCGCCGCCTGCTCGACCCGGTCAGCAGGCTGCTGCGCGCCGAACTGCGCCACGGCCGCGAGCGTGCCGGCACCCTGCACGACCGCCGCCGCTGACCGGGGCGGCCACCCGGACCCCGACAGGCAGACCGAAACAGGAGATCCCGATGTCCGACACCCTCTTCGCCACCAGCGTCTTCTTCCGGCTCTCCATAGCGGGCAACGACCTCGGCGCGTTCCACACCTGTGACGGCATGGGCGCGCAGATGGAGGTCGAGCAGTTCGCCGAGGGCGGCAACAACGGCTTCAGCTGGCAGCTCCCCTCCCGCATCACCTGGTCCAACATCACCATGACGCGGCCGGTCACCTCGGACACCGCCAAAGTCGTCAAGTGGCTCAACGAGGTCATCAAGAAGGTCGAGCGCAAGGACGGCGAGATCGTCGCCCTCACCCCGGACGGCAGCACGATCGCGGGCTGGCAGGTCCAGGGCATCATCCCGGTCCGCTGGCAGGGCCCGTCGTTCGACCCGTCCACCTCCCAGGCGGCCACGGAAACCCTCGAATTCGCCCACGAAGGCATCGACGCGTCCTGAGGAGGGATGACATGGCACGCAAACCGGGGGCGAGCCTCACCCGCGCCCAGCTCGTCATCATGGAACCGCCGGCGAAGGCGGGCGCCAAGCCGGGAGGCCTGCTGGCCACGGTGAAGTTCCAGTTCAACCCGGGCACGTTGGCGCTGAGCAAGAACACCGAGTGGCGCCGCAACCCGTCCCGCACGGCGGAGGAGGCGTCGATGCCCGAGTTCGTCGGCAGCGGACCGAGGAACCTGTCGGTGGACGTGTTCCTCGACGCCACCGCCACCCACGACAACTCGGTCGAGACGCGGGTGGAGCAGCTGCTCAAAGCCTGCGTGCCCACCAAGAAGAGCCTGGCCACGAAGAAGCCCGCGAGCCCGTGGGTCCGCTTCGAGTGGGGCACCTCCAGGACCACGTCGTTCGACGGTGTGCTGTCGAACCTGTCGGTGGACTACTCGCTGTTCGACGTGGACGGCCGGCCGCTGCGGGCGCGGTGCTCGCTGTCGATCGAGGAGGCCGGCGCCTACGTCCTCGGCCAGAACCCGACGTCGGGGTCGCGCGACGCCCGCCGCACGCACCGCGTCGTGGCAGGCGACAGCCTCCCGCAGCTCGCCTGGCACGAGTACGGCGACGCCACCGCCTGGCGGGTCATCGCCGAGGCGAACGACATCGACGACCCGATGCTGCTCGTGCCCGGCGCGGAGCTGCTGGTTCCCGCGATGGAGGAAGTTCGATGACGCTCGGCAAGTCGTTCCGGTCGTTCGCCGCCGACCCCGTCGTGAAAGCCGGCTCCCTGTCGCCCACGTGGGAGGAGAGGCTGGTCAGCTGCGTGGTCGACGAGAACGTCGGCCTGCCGGACCTGGCGGTCCTCACCTACCGGGACGGCAACCACGAACTGCTGACGGACAGCGGCATCACGATCGGCACGCCGGTGACGGTGTCGGTGTCGGTGGTCGAGAGCAAGGCGCAGGTGCAGCTGTTCGGCGGCGAGGTCACCGGGCTGGAGGCGGACGGCGACTCGACCGGCTCGTTCACCGTCATCCGCGCCATGAGCAAGGCGCACCGGCTGTTCCGGGGCCGCCGGGTGGAGGCGTTCCACAACGTTCCCGCCGCCGCCGTGGTCCGCCAGGTCGCCCGGAACGCCGGCCTCACCGTGGGCCGAGTCGAGGTCTCCCCCGTCCGGTACAAGCAGATCAGCCAGGCGAACGTGTCGGACTGGGAGTTCCTCCAGCAGCTCGCCCACGAGCACGGCGTGACCGTCCAGGTGGACGACAAGGGCACGCTGGAGCTGCTCAAGCCCAAGCCCGCGTCCGGTGCGCCCGCGCTCACCGGGAACAGCCCGCTGGTGCTCCACCACGGTGACCTGCTGTCCCTGCGGGCGTCGCTGACCAGCGCCGACCAGGTGGAGAAGGTCGAGGTGCGGGCCTGGGACGTGGCGACCAAGAAGGCGTTCGTGGCGGTCGAGCCGGCCATCCGGAGCAAGACCGCCCTGCCCGGCTTCGGCCAGTCCGTCGCGGGCAAGCGGACCACGATGCTGGTGTCGGACTCGCCGTACAGCACGCAGGCCGAGGCCGACACCGCGGCGCGCTCGATCGCCGACGCCGTCAGCGCCGGGTACGCCGAGGTCGAGGCGGTCGCCAAGGGCCACCCCCAGCTGCGGGCGGGCGTGCCGATCGCGTTGGCCGACGCCGGACCGGCGTTCAGCGGGCGCTACACGGCCACGTCGGTGCGGCACGTGCTGGAGCCCGAGAACGGCTACCGCAGCATCGTCACGGTGAGCAGTTCGCCGGACCGGTCGCTGGCCGGGCTGGCGCTGGGCGGCAACGCGCCCGGCCGCTCGCCGCGGATGCCGGGTCTGGCCACCGGGATCGTCACCGACATCAAGGAGGTCGGCCGGGACCAGCGCGGCCTGGTCCGGCTGAAGTTCCCCTGGCTGGACGACAACTACGTCACCGACTGGGTCCGCACCGTGCAGTGGGGTGGCGTTCGCGGCGGCGGGGTGTTCAGCCCCGAGGTCAACGACGAGGTGCTGGTCGGCTTCGAGCAGGGGAGCCTGGACCGCCCGTACGTGCTCGGCGGCCTCTACAACGGCGTCGACCAGCCCTCACCGCACGACCTCCCGCTGGTGGACCCCACGAGCGGCCGGGTGAACCGCCGGTCGCTGGTGTCCCGCACGGGCAACCGGCTGGAGCTGCTGGACGGCCTCACCACCGCCGGCGTCCGGCTGCGGACCGGCGACAAGCGGCTGGACATCACCCTGGACGAGAAGACCGGGAGCATCGACATCCGGGTGAGCACGCCTCGGGGTCGCCGGGTCCTCGGCTCGATCAGCGTGGACGCGCGCGGGATCACCGTCGACGCCGGGCTCGGCGACCTGGTGCTGAAGGGCAGGACGGTGTCCGTCGAGGGCGGTGTCCAGGCCGTGGTCAAGGCCCCGATGGTCCGGATCAACTGACGCGATGACAAGGGAGTTCTGATGCCCTCCGCTGCCCGGCTGGGTGACAAGACGTCGCACGGCGGCACCATCGGCACCCCGCCGCCCGCCGTGGCCGCCAAGGTGGCCACGGTCCTGATCGAGGGCAAGCCCGCCGCCGTGGGCGGGAGCCTGCACGTGTGCGTCGTGCCGAAGGACGTCCTCCTCGGGCCGGCGAACGTCGTCGTGCCGCGCATCGGCGGCCAAGTGCTCATCGGCGGGGTGGTCGCGGCACGGGTCGGCGACAGCACCACGTGCCAGGCGAGCATCCTCACCGGCGCGCTCACCGTCCACATCGGAGGCAGGTGACATGAGCGAGAGCTTCATCGGGCGCGGCTGGGGTTTCCCGCTGCGCACCGGACCCACCGGCGGCATCGGGATGGTCGACCGCGACCAGGAGATCACCGAGGCGATCCGGCTCGTCCTGGGCACCGCGCCGGGTGAACGGCCGATGCGGCCGGAGTTCGGCTGCGGCATCCACGAGCACGTGTTCGCCTCGGCGGACGGCGCCACGGCCGGGCACATCGCCCGCGAGGTGCGTGCCGCGCTGGAACGGTGGGAGCCGCGGATCGAGGTCGAGGACGTGGTGGTCGCGTTCGACGCGGTCGAGGTCGGCACGCTCTACATCGACGTGCGCTACACGATCCGGTCGACCAACGACCAGCGCAACCTGGTCTTCCCCTTCTACACCATCCCCGCCGAAGGGAGCGCGGAGTGATGGCGCTGCCCGCACCCAACCTGGACGACCGGCGGTTCCAGCAGCTCGTGGACGAGGCCAAGCGGTACGTCCAGCAGAGCTGTCCGGAGTGGACGGACCACAACGTGTCCGACCCGGGCGTCACGCTCATCGAGACGTTCGCGCAGATGGTCGACCAGCTCGTCTACCGGCTCAACCGGGTGCCCGAGCGCAACCACCTGGCGTTCCTCGACCTGCTCGGCATCACGCTGTTCCCGCCGGCCGCGGCGCGCGCCGACGTCACGTTCCGGCTGTCCGCGCCACAGCCGCAGCCGGTCGTGCTGCCGGTCGGCACCGAAGTCGCCACGGAACGCGCGGAGCACTCGGAAGCGGTCGTGTTCGCCACGACCGACGAGTTGACCGTGGTGCCGTGTTCGGTGCGGCGGCTGGTGGCCAGGGCGTCGTCGGGTGAGCACGCCGACCGGACCAAGGACCTGGAAGCCGGCCAGGACGTGCGGTGCTTCCAGGCCGTGCCGGCGCCTGGTGACGCGACGCTGTTCGGTCTGTCGGCCGCCGTGCCGCGCTGCGTCGTGGTGCTGCGGCTGGACAGCCGGGTCGAGGGCATCGGCGTGGACCCTCGGCAGCCGCCGCTGGTGTGGGAGGCGTGGACCGGTCAGGACTGGCAGCTGTGCGAGGTGGACGAGGACAGCACCGGCGGCCTCAACCGGCCCGGTGACGTGGTGCTGCACGTGCCCGCCGGGCACACCGAGTCGGTGGTGGCCGGCCACCGCGCGGGCTGGCTGCGCTGCCGCGTCACCGAGCCGGCGCGCGAGCAGCCGTTCTACGCCAACTCCCCGACCATCCGGGAGGCCGAGGCGTTCACGATCGGCGGCACCACGGCGGCCGAGCACGCGGAGACCGAGACGGACGTGCCGCTGGGCGAGACGGCGGGCGTGCCGGGGCAGCGGTTCACCGTGCCGCGCTCGCCCGTGCTGCTGGACGGCGATCGGCTGGTGGTGCGGGTGTCGGCGGGCGACGGCTGGCAGGACTGGACCGTCGTCGAGCACTTCGGCGCGTCGAACCCGGAAGACCGGCACGTCGTGCTGGACGCCGTTCGGGGCGAGTTCCAGTTCCCGCCGGCGGTCCGCGAGGCGAACGGGACGTTGCGCCGCTACGGCGCGGTGCCGCCCAAGGGTTCGGTGGTGCGGGTGCCCCGCTACCGGACTGGCGGCGGGCGTGCCGGCAACGTGGCGCGCGGCGCGATCTCCGTGCTGCGCAGTTCCGTGCCGTACGTGTCGGCGGTGGAGAACCGCGAGGCGGCACGGGGTGGCGTCGACGGCGAGACCGTCGCCGAGGCGAAGCTCCGAGCTCCCCACCAGCTGCGGGTGCAGGAACGGGCGGTGACCGCCGAGGACCACGAGCACATCGCCAAGCTGGCCGCGCCGTCGCTGGCCAGGGTGCGCTGCCTGCCCGACGGGCCTGGCGCGGCGCGGGTGCTGGTGGTGCCCGACGCCGTCACGGACCTGGGTGACCGGCTGCGGTTCGAGCAGCTGGTGCCGACCGAGGACGTGGTGTCGTCGGTGGCCCGGCGGTTGGACGAACGGCGGCTGCTCGGCACGCGGCTGGTCGTGGAACCGCCGCGCTACCAGGGCATCACGGTCGTCGCCCGGGTGGCGGCGCCGGAAGCGGAGGGCAACCGGGTGCGCGAGGAGGCGCTGGACGCCCTCTACCGCTACCTCGACCCGCTGCGCGGCGGCACGGACGGCACGGGGTGGGAGTTCGGCCGGCCGGTGCAGTTCGGCGAGGTCTTCGCGGTGCTGCAGGGCGTCGCCGGAGTGCGGCTGGTGGAGGAGATCCGGCTCTTCCCGGCCAACCCGATCACCGGGGCGCGCGGTGCGCCGGTGGACCGGGTCGAGGTGGCGCCGAACGCGCTGGTGTTCTCCTACCAGCACCAGGTCGTGGTGGCATGAGCCGCTTCGCCCTGCCGGAGTTGCCCAGCCGGTACCCGTTGGGTGACATGCTGCCCGCCCTGTACGCGGCGGACGACTTCGCCCAGCGGTTCACCTCGGGGCTGGACGCCGTGCTGTCCGCGATCCTGTCGACGCTGGACAACCTGCCCGAGCACTTCGACGCCGACCTCGCGCCCGAGGACTTCGTGGCGTGGCTGTCGTCCTGGGTGGCGGCGGACCTCGACCCGTCGTGGCCGGAGCCGCTGCGGCGTGAAGCGGTGCGCCGGGCCGTCGACCTGCACCGCCTGCGCGGCACGTCGCAAGGTCTCGTCGCACGGCTGGAGCTGTGCCTGGGCGTGCGGGCCGAGGTGGTCGACGGGCCCGGCGCGACGTGGTCCACCCGACCGGACACCGCCCTGCCCGACCGGCCCGACGTCGTCGTGGTGCGGGTGCGGCCGGGCCGGTCCGGGGTGGTCGACCGGGAGCGGGTGGTGGCGCTGGTCGACGCGGTGTGCCCGCTGCACGTGACTTGCACCGTCGAAGTGCTGGGAGGCTGACATGCGCCTGTGCACGCAGTGCGGCGCGCCCATGCGGGACGCCGACGACTTCTGCGGCAACTGCGGCACCTACCTGGGCTGGGCCACCACCCCGGACGCACCGGCCGGGCAGGAACCCGCCGAGCCCGAGAACCGGCCGGGACCGGTGCGGCCGGGTCGTCCGGAGGCACGGCGGCCACTGCCCAGCGCGGTGGACGACGAGGTGGTCATCGGGCCGCCGTGCCCGGCGTGCGGCATCGCGAACCCGCCCGGACGCCGGTTCTGCCGCCGCTGCGCCGCGCCGTTGGTCTCCTCCGGTGTGGGCAACGAGCGCCCGTCCGCGCGACGCCGGTGGCGGTGGCACGGCGACAGGTCCCGGTGGTTGCGGCGGCTGGTCGCGGTGGCGGCGTGCGCGGTGTTGCTGCTGGTGGCGGTCCTGTTCTACCCCAACGCTCTGGCGCTGATCGAGGACATCCGCGACAAGACGTCCACCCCGGTCGGCATCGGTCCCAGCAGCAGCACCGCCACCGCCGAGGTGCCCGGCCACCCGGCCGCCGCCGCCGTGGACGGCCTGTCGAACCGCTACTGGGGAGCCAACGCCGTGGGTGACGCGGTGGAGTTCGGCTTCGCCAACCCGTTCCGGCTGCTGTCGGTGGTGGTGCACACGGGGGCCGGGGTGGAGGAGGAGGCTTTTCTGGGGCAGGCCAGGGCGTCGGCGCTGGACATGGTGGTGACGTCGACCGACGGCGCCAGCCGCACCATCCCGCTGCCGCTCGCCGACCGGGTCGGGCCGCAGCGCGTCGACACGGCGGTGAGCGGGGTCGTGCGGGTCCGGCTGGTCGTGCGGGCCGCCGCCGGGCTGGCGCCGGGGCGGCACATCGCTCTGGGCGAGGTGGAGTTCTTCCGCCGGCCTTGAGCGTCCGGTGAGGGTCCGGCTGGATGTTCTCCGGAGACTTCGCGGGCTCCGGGTTGTCCATTGCAGACAGACGAGGAGCGGTACATGGACGTGGCAGTGGTCACCGGCTCGGCGGGCTTGGTCGGGGGCGAGGCCGTGCGGGCGTTCGCGGCGCGGTTCGACCTCGTCGTGGGAGTGGACAACGGGATGCGCCGGGAGTTCTTCGGCGTCGCCGGGTCGGTCGCGGACAACCTGGCGGACGTCGAGCGCATCCCGAACTACCGGCACCACCGGGCGGACGTGCGCGACCTCGACGCGCTCAGCAGCGTGTTCGGCGAGTACGGCACGGACGTGCGGCTGGTCGTGCACGCGGCCGGGCAGCCCAGCGACGGCTGGGCGGCCACCCGGCCGCTGGTGGACCTGAACGTCAACGCGGTCGGCACGATGAACCTGTTGGAGGCGGTCCGGACGCGGTGCCCGGATGCGGTCGTCGTGCTCACCTCCACCACGAAGGTGCACGGCGACGCGTCCGACTCCCTGCCGCTGCTGGAGACGGCGACGAGGTGGGAGGTCGACCCCTCGCACCCGTACCACGAGCACGGTGTCGACGAGTCGATCCGCGTGGACCGCGTGAACCGGACGTTCTTCGGGGTGTCGAAGCTGGCCGCCGACCTCGCCGCGCGGTCGTACGCGAGCGGGTTCGGGCTGCGGGTCGGCGTGTTCCGGTGCGGGAGCGTGACCGGTGCGCGGCACTCGGGCGTGTCGCAGGACGGCTTCCTGTCGCACCTGGTGCGTTCGGCCGTGCGCGGTGCACCGTTCCCGGTCATCGGGCACGGGGGCAAGCAGGTGCGGGACGTGCTGGACGCGCGGGACCTGGTGGAGATGTTCTGGCACTTCTACCTGGAGCCGAGGCCCGGCGAGGTCTACCACGCGGGTGGTGGGCGGGAGCGGGGCGCGTCGCTGCTGGAGCTGATCGCGCAGTACGAGTACGTGACCGGCGGCGAGGTGCCGTTCGAGTACACGCCGGAGCACCGGTTCGCCGACGTGCGCTGGTGGATCACCGACACCCGCAAGTTCCGGCGCGACTACCCGGGTTGGGAGCCGGTGCACGGGCTGGCCGACATCCTGCTGTCGGTGCACGAGCACTGGATGCGCGTGCCGGCCAACCCCTTGACCGGGAGCGGCCCCCGGTGTTGAGTTCGGTGTCGCGCCCTCGCCGTTGTTCACGGTCCTCGGCGATTCCCCACGGTTCTCCGAGGTTCTTCACGGCGGCCGGCGATCGTGAAGAATTCTTGTAGACGCCTTTGAGACCGCGTGAAGCCGCAGATCACAGACTCGGTTCTGCAAACCGAGAACGTGGGAGGCAGCGGTGGAGGAAGTCCGGGTCGTCGTCCAGGCGGCGGATCACCTGAGCATGACGGGTCTGATCACGTATCTCGGGTCGAGGCCCGACGTGCGGGTGTTGGAGAGCGCCCAGCACGAGAAGCCGGACGTCGTGGTGGTGGCGGTCACCAGGCTGACCACCGAAGTCGTGGCACGGCTGCGCCGCGCCGCCGCGCACGTGGGTGCGCCGGTGGTGCTGATCGTCGACGAGGTCGGCGAGGCGGACGTGCTCACGGCGGTGGAGTGCCGGATCGTGGCGGTCCTGCCGCGCGGCACGGTGACCGATCAGGTGGTGTTGCGCAGTGTGCTGTCGGCGGCGGCGGGTGGCGGTGTGATGCCGCCGACCATGGTGGCCGAGCTCCTCCGGCACGTGCAGCGGTTGCAGCAGCAGGTGTTGGCGCCGGAGGGTGGTCCTGACCGGCTGTCCCTCCGCGAGGCCGACGTGCTGAGGCTGATGGCCGACGGGTTGGACACGGCGGAGATCGCGGGCCGGCTGTCGTACTCGGAGCGGACGATCAAGAACGTGTTCTACGGGATCACGACCAGGCTGAACCTCCGCAACCGGCCGCATGCGGTGGCCTACGCCCTTCGGAAGGGGATGATCTGACATGACCAAGCCCGAGGCCGTGACCAGGGAGGACGGTGCCGCACTGCGCCACGTGGTCGACTTGGCGCTGCGGGGCATCCGAGCCAAGGACCGCACACCCCACCCCACCCGCCGCCCGCGAGTCGAGGAACCGTGGGTGATGTCCGACGACGGCGTCATCAACGCTCCGGCACGACGAGTGATCGGGCGTTCATGGCTGACCAACCCCCGGGCGCTGCCGAGATCACCCGAAAGGGGAGCCGGCACCGGGGATGAAGGGTAATCCCGGATGTGTTGCCAGAAAGAAGAAGGTACGGCACCACGGCCGGGACAGTGGTAGCCCCACAACCGGACCGACCCCCGTCCCGCCGCCACGGGCCGGACACCTCCACCACGGTCGACCCCGGACGACCAGGACGACCCAGAGCCCGGATGGCCCGGATGGAGTCAGCCGCCACGGATGCACCCCAAACGGGCTCCCGCCACGGCCCCGAACACGGCCCCGAACGGGTCCACCCTCAGGAACGGTGCACCGCCAACACGCTCCGGCACGCACTCCCCAACCCGCTCCCACCACCCAAGCGCCCGACGCACTCTCGCGATCCGCGCGACTCTCCCGCGACCCCACCACCGCCGGCCCAGCGCGACCCCACCACCGCCGGCTCAGCGGGCCTCCGCCACGCGAGCGGCGGCTCGGCGGATGTCCCAGAGTGCGCCGAAACCGCGGTAGAGGCCGGTTGCCTCACCGAGGACGCCCTCGGCCTCCGCCACCTGGCCCCGCCGGGCCAGCAGAACCGCCTGGTCCTCCAACGTCTGCGCCAACTCGAACGTCCGCCCCACCGCCCGGTAGTGCCCGACGACCGGTGCCAAGCCCTCCGGGTCCGCCGCCAGCACGCTCCGGCACCGCCGCGCCGCAGCCGACGCCCGCGCCTCCTTCGTCTCCCGCCCCGCCTCCGCCTCGACCGCTTCCACCGCCGCCCTAGCCGTGGCCAGGTCACCGCACGCCAAAGCCTGCCGCACCAACTCCGGCAGCCACTGGTGCCGCAGCATCATGTCCGCGTACCGCGTGTCGAGGATCGTGCCCAGCACCGCCACCGCACCCGCGTGATCCCCCTCGCGCGCCGCCGCCATCGCCTGCGCCGCCACCAGGAAATCGCAGTTCTCCCGATACGCCTCCGTCACCAACGGCAACGTGAGGCCGGTCTCCAGGTGGCGGGCGAGCGCCACCCCGTCGTCCCGGTGCGCCGCGATCAGAGCCGCCACGCCTTGCAGCAGCACCGGACCGCCCTCCCTCAGCCCGAAGCCGGTGAACTCCGGATCGCCGACCACCGCCTCCAGCCCCGCCACCGCCTCGTCCCACCCACCGAGCCAGAACTGGTGCACGGCGGCAGCCAGGTGCAGGCCCGCCACCGGCGTGCCGCGCCCGGCCAGTTCGAACGCCGCGCGCAGACTCGACGTCGCCTCGTCCAGCCGGTCCAGGCACTGCAACGTGAAGATCCGGTTGTCCAGCAACAACAACCGCAGGTCGGTCAAGCTCACATCAGTGCCCACCACGTCCAACGCCTGGTCGAGGTACGCCACCGCACGCGGGTAGTCGCGGCGGACGGCCTCCACCTGCCACAGCACCTCCAACGCCTGGCCGATGGCGAACGGATCGGCGGCCCTCTCCCCCGCCTCGATCGCCGCACGCGCACTGACCTCCGCGCCGTCCAGCTCGCCGACCCCCGCCCGCTGCACCAGAGCCAGCAGCGACAACAGCCGAGCCCGCCACATGTCCGACAGCACCGGATCCGCCAAAGCTTCCCGCGACGCCGCCACCGCCTCCTCCGCCCGCGCCCCCCGGTACGGCATGTAGGCGAGCGTCCACCGAACCTCCGCGATCAGATCCGGCGAGCGCAACCGCGGCAACGCCCGGCGCGCGTGCTCCTCGGCCTCCGCGTCGCGCCCGATCCGGAACAAGGCACTGCTCAGGTGCGCCATCAACGTCGCGTCATTCTCGTCCCGCGCCACGGACGACCCGATGCACCGCTGCAACAGCTCGACCGCCACCAACGGCGCCCGGTAGACCAGCGCGGGCGCCTGCGCGACCAGCCAGTCCACCACCCAGGAGCCGACCTCGCCGGCCGCAGCCAGCAACTGCTCCGCCACGTGGTCCACAGGCGCACCGGACGCCGCCAACGCCTGCGCGGCCTGCTGGTGCAGCGCCGTCCGCAGAGAAGCGGGCGTCCCCTCGTACAGGGCCTGCCGGATGAGCGGGTGCCGGAACGCCATCCGGGGACCGGCGTCCCTCAGCACACCCGCCGCGATGGCCTCCTCCAGCCGCGCGGCGAGGTCGAACACCGGCGTGCCCAGCACCACCGACAGGTCGCTCACCACGAACTCGCCGCCGAGCAGGGCGGACCACCGCAGCACCTCGCGGGTCGGGTCGGACAGGAAGTCCAGCCGACCGGTCACCGCGGACACCAGCGACACCGGCACCCGGTCCAGCGCGTGCACGGCGACGTCCGCGACCCCGGTGTCGACTTCCACGACGCGTTCACGGACGAGCGCGTCGGCGACTTCACGCACGTACAGCGGATTGCCGCCGGCACGTGCCGCGATCCGGCGCAGCCCGGGGCCGGGCGACGCGCCCACGAGCCGTCCGACCAGCCCCGCCACCTCCGTGTCCGCCAACGGCGCCAGGTCCAGCACCGCACCCCCACCGGATTCCACGTCCCGGCGCAGACGGGCGACCTCCGCCCGGTACGGCACCGGCCGGGCCGCGCCGACCAGCAGCAACGGCAGCCGCCGTGCCACGGTCGTCAGCCGGTGCCACACCTGCGTGCTGGTCTCGTCGGACCACTGGAGGTCGTCCAGGGCGAACACCAGCGGCCCGTCCGCGCACAGCTGCTCCACCAGGGCCACCAGCCGGTCGACCGCGCCGAACACCGGGTCGGCGTCGGCGAAGATCGACCCGGCGGGCCGTTCCTGGCGCAGCGCCCGCGCCGTCGCCGCACGCCGGGGGTCCGGCGAGTGCGTGTCGACGCCCAGGCAGTCCAAGGCAAGCCGCAGCGGGAACCGGCTGCCCAGCTCGTCGGCCACCGCGTGGGCGATCCGGTGCCCGGCGCGGGCGGCCTGCGCCAGCACCGCCGAGACCAGCGCCGACTTGCCGATGCCCATCTCGCCCTCGACCCACAGCAACCGACCGGCGCCGGTGGTGACGTCGTCGACCAGTCGCCGCACCGCTGCCAGCTCCACGTCCCGCCCGACCAGTTCGGCGTCGAGCAGCGGACCAACGGGCTCCACGGAGGACGGTCGCGCCGGCTTCACCGTCTCCAGGTCCGTGCCGCTCAGGATGCGCTCGTGCGCGGCACGCAGCCGCTGCCCCGGCTCGACCTCCAGCTCCGCCACCAGCACCCGGCGCGCGTCCCGGAACACCTCCAGCGCCTCCGCGCTGCGCCCGGACCGGTGCAACGCCAGCATCAGCAGCTCCCGCGCCCGTTCCCGCAACGGCTCCTCCGCGACGAGGGCCGCCAGCTCCGCCACGACCTCCGCGTGCGCACCGGACGCCAGCGCCGCCTCCGCCCGCAGCTCCCGGGCGGTGGTGCGCGCCTCGCCGAGCCTGCGCCGCTGCGCCTCGGCGAACGGACCGGTCAGCCCCGCCAGCGCCTCGCCGCGCCACAGCGCCAACGCCTCGTCCAGGCAACGCCGAGCAGCCTCGGGGTCACCGTCCACCAGCAGCCGCCGGGCCTGGTCGCGCAACGACTCGAACCGGGCCACGTCCAGCCCGCCGCCCACCAGCAGCCGGTACCCGGAGCCCACCGACACCAGCAGGCGGGACGGGGTGCCGCGCGGCCGGTCCGGTTCCAGCGCCTTGCGCACCGTCGAGACGTACGTGTGGACGCTGCCCTCGGCCGTCGGCGGCGCGTCGGTCCCCCACACTCCGGCCACCAGCTCGTCACGCCCCACGCCGCCCGAGCGCAACGCCAGCATCGCGAACAGCGCACGCGGTCTCGACGAGCCCAGGGCGACCTCCCGCTCGCCCGACCAGGCGCGCACCGTGCCCAGCAGCTCGACCCGCAACGCGCCCGTCATCCCGCGATCCACCTCTCGTCCGAACCCCCACCGAGGGGATCACGCATCCGCTCCTGCGCCCGCTGCACGTCGTGCACCGCGCCCAAGCCGCCGTACCCCGCCAACGCCTCTCGGAGCGCCGCGTCGCCGCCGGCACGGTCACCGCGTGCCGCCAACAGCACCGCCGCGTCCTCCAACGCCTCCGCCAGCTCCACCGGCCGCCCCACTGCCCGGTACCGCGCCACCGCGTCGAGCACCGGCGCCGGGTCTCCCTCCACGAGCCCGCGACAACGGGCCTCGGCGGCGAAGGCCCGGCCGGGAACCCGTTCCCACGCGGCTTCCTCGACGCACCCGGCCAACGCCCGCTCGGCCACGTCCCGCCGCCCGGTCCGGACGGCCAGTCGCGCCACGTCGGGCAGCCACTGGTGCCGGAGCACCATGTGACCGGGCATCGCCGTCACCAGCGGATCCACGATGGCGAACGCCTCGTCGGGCCGTCCGGCCCGCTCGGCCAGCACCGCTCGCGCGACCAGCAGGAAGTCGCCGTTCTCCCGGTCGGCGGGGACGGCCGGCGGCTGCTCGGCGGCGGCACGGAGGTGTTCCTCGGCGAGTCGCGTCCGTCCTCGTCGGGCGGCGATCAGCGCCGCCACTCCGCGCACGAGCAGCACCGGTCCGCGCTCGCGCAACCCGTAGGCGGTGCTGCCCGGATCTTCACGCAGGACGTCCGCCTCGGCCAGCGCCCGGTCCCACCGGCCACGCCAGTAGTCCTGCACGGCGGTGGTGATGTGCGGGCCGGCGCCGCCGGACCTGGCCAGCTCACGGGCCGCGCGCAGCACGTCGTCGGCCTCGTCCAGGCGGTCCAGGCTCTGCAGCGTGAACGCCTTGTTGTCCAGCAGGCCGAGCCGCAACGTGCTGAAGTCCGGGCCTCCGTCGGCCACGTGCAGCGCACGGTCGACCCGCTCCAACGCCTGCCCGTGATCACGGCGGACCGTGCTGACCTGCCACAGCCCTTGCAGCGCGTGGGCGGTGGCGAAGTCGTCGTGCAGCTCTTCGCCCCGTCGCAACGCACGGTGAGCCGTCTCTTCGGCGGCGACGACGTCGTTGAGGCCGTCCCGCTGCACCACCGCCAGCAATGACTCCAGCCGCGCCCGCCACAACGGCGGCGTCACCTCGTCCTCCACGGCCGTGCGCAACGCGTCGACCGCCTCCGTCACCTGGCCGTCCCGGTACCGGGTGTAGGCGAGGATCCAGCGCATCCCGGCGGCCCGGTCCGGGTCCCTCGTGCGGGCCAGCACGTACCTCGCCGCAGCCTGGGGCGGTCGGCCCAGCCAGAACATCAGGCTCGCCAGCAGCGCGGCCAGCCGTTCACGGTGTTCCGCGTCCACGGTGGACTCGGCGAGCACGGCTCGGAGCAGTCCGACGGTCGGGTCCGGCGACCTCCTCGCCAGCGCCGCCGCGTGCTCCGCCAGCCAGTCGGCGGCCCACTCGTCCACCGCGCCGGGCGCCGCGGCGAGCTGTCCGACGACCAGTTCCGCCGGCGCACCGGCCTCGGCCAGCGCACCGGCGGCCTGGCGGTGCAGCGCCGCTCGGACGCCGGCGGGCACGGACAGGTAGAGCGCCTGCCGGATCAGCGGGTGGCGGAACGCCAGCTTCGGCCCGCCGTCGTCCAGCACACCGGCGGCCGTCGCCTCTTCCACGGCGGCGACCAGGTCCGAGGACGTGCGGCGCAGCGCGGTCGCGGCGTCCCCCAGGGCGAACTCGTCGCCCAGCAACGCCGCCGAGCGCAGCACGTCCGTGGTGGCCGGGGACAGGAAGCCCAGCCTGCGGCCCATGACGGACACCAGCGAGCGGGGCATCTCCGGATCGGCGCACGAGGTCGCCTCGGCCAGCCCGTCGACCACGCGGACCGCGCCCTCGCGCAGCAATACGTCGATCAAGTCCCTGGTGTACAAGGGGTTCCCGGTGGCCAGGCCGACGAGCGCGCGCAGGCTCCGAGCGGGAGGCGCGCCGACGAGCCCGGTCAGCATCGCGGTCACGGAGTCGTCCGACAACGGACGGAGTTCGACGATCCGGCCACCGGAGCCGACGACCGTGCGGCGCACCTGCTCCACGTCGGCCCGCCGGGGCACCGGCCGACCTGCGGCGACCAGCAGCAGGGCCCGCTGGTGCACCACTCGCAGGAGGCGGTGCCACATCAGGACGCTGGCCTCGTCCACCCACTGGACGTCATCCACCACGATCACCATCGGAGCCTCGGCGCACAGCTCGTCCACCAAGACCAGCAGTCGTTCGATCACCACCGGCACCGGGTCGCCGAACGAGTCGACCGGGCCGCGCAACGCCCGGGCCAACGCGGCGCGGCGTGGATCACCGGACGACTCGGTGACGTCGAGGCAGTCGAGGAGCACCCGTAGCGGGGTGCGTGGCCCGAACTCGTCGCCGGCGGCCCACGCCACCCGGCACCCCGCCTCCACCGCCCGGGACAGCCCGGTGGCGAGCAGGGCGGACTTGCCGATGCCCGGCTCACCTTCGACCCAGACCGCGCCGCCCCTCCCGGCCGCCACGTCCGACACGGCCCCTCGCAGGAGGTCCGACTCCTCGTCCCGCCCGACGAACAACGCGGGCTCGACCGTGGGCGACGCGCCCACCCGGCGCGGTGCCGGGACGTCGTCGGCCTTGTCCTCCAACACGATCCGGTGCGCCTGCCGCAGCGCGGCGCCGGGTTCGATACCCAGTTCCTCCACGAGCACGCGCCGCGCGTCGTGGTAGACCTCCAACGCCTCGGCCTGCCGCCCGGCCCGCTGCAACGCCGTCATCAGCAACGCGCGCAGGCCCTCCCGCACCGGGTGCTCACGGGTCAACGCCGCCAGGTCCGCGATGACGTCACCGTGCCGCCCGACGACCAGCGCCAGCTCGGCCCGTCGTTCGGCGGTCGCGAGCCGCAACTCGCGCAACCGCGACCGCTGCGACTCGGCGAACGGTCCGGGGACCCCGGACAGGGCGTCGCCCCGCCACAACGCGTGCGCCTGGTCCAACTCGGCCAACGCCAACGACGGATCGCGGTCGGCCAACTCCCGGGCCCGTTCCCGGTGGCGTTCGAACCGGTGCACGTCCACGCCGTCCACCGGCACGCGCAGGCAGTAGCCGGACCCGGCGGACGTGAGGACGACCCCGCTGGACCGCTTGGCCCGCCCCGGTTCCAACGCCCGGCGCAGCCCGGACACGTACGTGTGCAGCCCGGCGCCGGCCGTCGCGGGAGGGGAGTCGCCCCACACGCCGTCGATCAGCTCGTCCTTCGAAACGGCCTGACCGGCCCGGAGTGCGAGCAAGGCGAACACGGCGCGCCGCCGGGCGGTACCGAGATCGACCTCCGCCCCGCCGCGCCACGCCCGGACCGGGCCCAGCAGTTCCACCGTGACGGGGACAGTGGCAGTCATCACCGTTTCCGTCCACTGCGCATGGAATGCGAGGCCGTTCGCGCGGTTGCGCGTGTATTCGAAGTACGTCCGGAGTCACCGCTTCGACCGGGACAGGTTGTCACGGGCTTCGGACAGGCCCCCCACCTGCGAAGAGATCCACCAAGCGAGACGCATTCCAGCGGACGGGGAATGATCTCCACCGCGCATTCGATGGGCGACATCGAAATAAGAAACCCCCTCACGCCGCTGACCTGTGCAATCAGTCCGCCCACCCGACGGAGCCGATCCCACTCCAGTCCAACATAACCACAGCGGGCCACTCCGGTCGCCAACCCGTGGACGCGGACACCGATACCCCCTGAGTGGTACGAACAACTGCGGCGGGTCGGATGCGGACGGACGCCGCATTCGTGAATGCGGCGTCCGCGGAGCAGCCGATTGGGCCGCATGGTCGAGTCGAGGCGGTCATGGCGGTAACACGCAGTAGTTCGCTCCACGAACTAAGCACCGCTCCGTCCCGCGTGCGACCGGGAGTCGGGTGCTCTTCCTAGTGCTTGCGCGCGGAGGGGGCCGCTTCGTCCAGTTCCAAGAAGACCGCCGGAACCTCGTTGTCCCGCACCACACGGCAGAGCAACGCGGCGAGCGTGTCGCGCTCAGCGGCGTCGAGCGAGACCGGCAGCTCGTCGATCCGCCGGCACGTCTGGTGGTGGAACTCCTCGGCGAGCGCGCTGCCGCGCGGTGTGAGCGCGACACGCACCGCGCGGGTGTCCTCGGGGTCCGGTTCACGACGCACCAGGCCGTTGCGCTCGCTGCGGTCCACCAAGCCGGTGAGGCTCGACTTGGCCAGGCCGAGGATCGCGCACAACTCGCCCATGCCGTAGGGCTGCGCCATCAGCACGCAGAGGAGCTGCCCTTGCTGCGGGGTGAGGCCGTGCTCCCGACCCGACTGGGCGTAGACGGCGTTGACCAGGTACGTGGTCCGCACCATGGCGGCCACCAACCCGAGCCGGCCATCGTGCTGTCCCATCGGTTCAGGCTACCTCCGGTTTCGCCGCGATCCCCACCGCGGACTTCGCCGTGACGTAGCATGGCCCGTCGTGACCTTCCGCGCCCGACCTGCCACCGTGGGACTGCTGACGTTCGCGTTCCTCGTCGCCGGGTGCACCGGCACCCCCGAGCCCACGACGACCGCGACGACCACGGAGCCGTCCGCCACGTCGGTGGCGCCGTCCACCTGGGGCCCCGCACCGGCAACGACCGAGCGCGCCCGGCCGGAGGAGCTGAACGCCGCCGCGCCGAAGCGGTTCACCGACGGTGACGTGTGCGAGCTGCTGACGTCGCAGGAGATCACGGCGACCGCCCAGGTCTCCTCCGCGGAGGACCTGGTGACGGACCCGGGCAAGCGGTGCTCGTGGCAGCTGGGTGACAGCGTGGACGCCAAGGGCATGCCGGCCGAGTTCCTGATCATCCAGGTGCACTTGGCGGACATGTGGCAGGGGACCGAGCAGGGCGTCATCAACGGTCACCCGACGCGGCGTCGGTCGCAGGAAGGGCTGTGCGTGCTGCGCATCGCGTTGCGCAAGCCCGCCGACCAGCACACCGACCAGCCGGTGATGGCCGTCAGCCTGAAGAGGACCGCGGAGCAGGCCGACGTGTGCCCGGCGGCCCAGTCCCTCGCCGCCCTGGTCCTGGACCGACTGCCCGCAGCCTGACCGACCGGGCCGAGCCTGACCTGTCCGGCCTGGCTCCGCGACCGATTACGTCTGGTCAGTAGGCGTAGGTCTGGTCGGTCGGCGCGTGGCCAGTAGGCGCGTGGTCGGTAGGCGCGGCGGATCTCGCGCAGTTGCTCCAGGTACCTCTCGTGCCGGCTTCCACGATCCGTCGTGGCCACCGGCGCCCTTCCGCCGAAGGTCGAAGCAGAACGGCAGCCTGGAAGTTGTGGGGCCGGCGTGCGGCACCGGACAGTGGGTCTTCCGAAGTCCGCCGGTCGACCGGCTGGTGTCCCACCACTGACATGAGGAGCTGATCGTGTCCGCGACAATCACTGTCCCCACGACCACGGGGTCGGACTCCCGCATCCGGAACGGGGTGTCGGCCGGGCTCGCCGGCGGCGTCGTGTTCGGACTGATGTTGGCCGGCATGGGCATGCTGCCCCTGGTCGGCATGCTGATAGGCGTCGACAACGCCGTCGTCGGCTTCCTGGTGCACCTCGTCATCTCGGCCGTCGTCGGCGGCCTTTTCGGTGTCCTGAGCGGCCGGTTCGCCGACAAGACGGTGCCGGTCTTCGCCGCGAGCGCGCTGTTCGGCGTCGTCTGGTGGCTGGTCGGCGCCCTGATCGTCATGCCGCTGTGGTTGAGCGTGACGGCCGACCCGGCGATGGGCGACATGGTGTTCGTGATCGGCACCCAGCAGTGGGTGAGCCTGTTCGGCCACGTGATCTTCGGCTGGACGATGGGCGCGACCCTCCTCGCGATCCGCGGTCAGGCCCGCTGACCGATTCCCCCTCTCCCCGACCCCGTCGTGCTCGCCACGGCGGGGTCGGTCGCGCTGCGGGGCGCGGGTG
Source organism: Saccharothrix isguenensis (assembly GCF_052936305.1). Classification (NCBI taxonomy): domain Bacteria; kingdom Bacillati; phylum Actinomycetota; class Actinomycetes; order Pseudonocardiales; family Pseudonocardiaceae; genus Saccharothrix; species Saccharothrix isguenensis. The sequence continues at coordinate 3,512,250 of NZ_CP193626.1, read as the reverse complement.
GGACGCGAGGGCGCGCGAGGACGGGGTCGCGCGGGTCGGAGTTCGATCACGTACGGCTTGGTGGCCGACGTGGTGGGTGGGCGGCTAGCGTGACACCCATGGCGCACATCGACCTCGGCGTGGACGAGACCTTGTTCCCCGGCATCACCGGCCCGCTGCGGTTCCGGGCCGAGACCGCCAAGCCGCTCAACGAGCTGGCCGAAGTCCTGCTGCGCGGCCCGAACTCGTTGCCGCCCGGCGAGCGCGAGCTGATCGCCGCCTACGTCTCCGGGCTGAACGACTGCACGTTCTGCTGCGACTCGCACTCGGCGTTCGCCGCCGCCCAGCTCCACGACGGCATGACGCTGGTCCAACAGGTCCAGGCGGACCTCGACACCGCGCCGGTGTCGGACAAGCTGCGGGCGCTGCTGCGGATCGCGGGCGCGGTGGCCGAGTCCGGCCGCAACGTCACCAAGGACATGGTCGACACGGCGCGGGAGCACGGCGCCACCGACGTCGAGATCCACGACACCGTGCTGATCGCGGCGGCGTTCTGCATGTACAACCGGTACGTCGACGGCCTGGGCACGCTCGCGCCGGCGGACACCGGCATGTACGCCGAATCCGCGCGGCGCGTCATCGAGCACGGTTACCTGCGTCGGGGGTAGGTCCGCGGAGCCGTCCTCTGTGGACTCGTACGACCGGGGACCCGGACCACGGGGCACTCGGACGACAGCGCACTCGGACGACGGGCGGACGCGGACTACGCCAGGACGCCGGCTACCTCGCCACGGCCAGCCAAGTCTCGGGACGGGCCGGCGCCCGGTCCCGCAACCGCACGTCGATCCGCAACGACTGCCCCGCACCCACTGTGACCGGGTGGCCCACACCGCCCGCGAACCTCATACCGGGCAGCGGGTTCCTCCCCCGCACCGCCACGGCGACGCACAGACCGGCCGAGCCGCTCACCACGAGCTCGGTCGACCCCGGACCGCGGACGAGCGCGCTGGACATCGGCGCGCTGCGCGGTATGAGGTCCTCGATCAGACCGACCGCGATCTCCAACGGCTCGGACGGCGCCGGGATCACCAGCGTGCCCGCCTTGGCCCCGCTGCCGCCGTACCGGGGAGCGGCCACGAACGCCGGGGCCGTCGCCGACGGGTTGTCGACGTCGGGCACCACCGCCGCCGCGAGCACACCCGTCACCGCCGGGTCGCGGTACTGGGTCGGCGAGACACCGACCCTGCGGGTGAACCTGGTGGTGAACGTGCCCACGCTGCTGTAACCGATCGTGGTGACGATGTCCGCGACGTTCATCAACGTGGTGAGCAGCAGCCGTTTGGCCTCGAATAATCGCACTGCGGTCAGGTACCGGCCCGGCGGCACGCCCACCGAGGCGTGGAACATGCGGGAGAAGTGGTAGGGACTGACCAGGGCGGCGCCGGCGACGTCACGCAAGGTGATCGGCTCGGAGTAGTTGGCGCGCATCATGGAGATGGCGCGCTGGATGGGGTCGTGCATGGTCGTCACCCTTCGCCTGGATTTCGCGCGGGTCGGTCACTCGCGCAGCGCCACGCGGCCGGGTCGTCGATTGACTCGGCTCGAAGCGGGCCGGAATAGCGGCCAGTGCGATTTGTTGCCCAGTACGATTTGCGAAGAGCCCCCAACAACTCTTCACCGCGATTGACGCTAGCAGGACCGCGGTCCACGGGTAATTCTGCGTCACCAGGACAGCACTATTCGAGAATGATGGGTGCCGTTCCGCGCAGTCCATCCCGCCGAACGGTCGAGCGACGCCGACCAGGAAGGCGCGTCCCGCAGCCGAGCCGTGCACCGCGGCAGACCGGGCCGATGGCGCTGAACGGGTGAAAGAGCCCGGCGATCAGTCGATCATTCCCGCTTCTTGCGGGAACCGTCAGTAGCCGAACCGGCAGTGACCGAGTAGTCGAGTGTGGACGAACAGTGAGCGTGGCGCGACTGGATCGTTCGACCCTCCGATCGCCCCCGGCTATTTCACCCCGGACGTCGTGGACCGCCATCCCGGCCGTCTTCAGTGCCGGTTGGACACCGACCGCGGTCCTCCTCACCGGCTCGCGGTCGGTGTTCAACCGTCACGAGCGGACAGTCGCCGCTCCCGCACGACGGCGAGGCCGCCCGCGCGCGCCGGCCGCCGGGGCGCGGATCGAGCACGAGGAGATGACGAACCGGGCTGCCGACCGCCGCTCACCGCCCTAAACCGTGATCCGCGCGTTCACCCGGTCGATTGCCGTCGGACCGGGTAATCGCCATCGACCCTTTCGAGGTCACCTCGGAATTGCGGAAGTGGCGCAACTCGGCTGTCCGCGTACCATCCGACCACGGATATCATGTCGGGTGATGTCCCCGCGAACGCGGAATGCCGTACCGGCCGCTCGGCGGCCGTGGTCGTGGCTGCGGCCTGGCAGCAGCCCATCACCTACCGGCAACGACGTGGGAGTGAGCATCTTGTACGCGGGATCTGTACCGACCGGTACGACCGGGACCTCGGGCCACCGGGCCGCCGGTCCCGTCGACGTGGGCGAACTCACCCGCGGCCCCGGTCGCGTCCGCCCGACTGACGCCGGAAGCGGTCGCGCGTGACGCGGCCGGGCGGCAGGCGGGCCGGCACGTCCACGATGCTGCTGTTCGTGGCGGTCGGCGCGCTGCTGGCGGCGGCGATGGCGGTGGCGACCAGCTCGCCCGGTGAGCACCTGACGGCGGGGTCCGCCGCTCCGGAGCCTTCGACCTCGTCCGTGCCGCCGTCCGCCTCGTCGGCCGAGCGGTCGGCCGAACCCTCGCCACCCAAGCCTCCCGAGGACCCTTGCGCCGCGAAGATCGCCGCGCTGCCGTTGCGGGCGCGGCTCGCCCAGCTGGTGGTCGTCGGCGTCGACCCGCGCGGGCCCGCCGACGCCCTGGCCGTCGTCCAGGGCGAGCAGGTCGGCGGCATCTTCATCGGCGGTGACCACGTCGGCCTGCTCAGCGCGGACGCCCTGACCCCCGTGCACGCCGCGTCCACCCTGCCGCTGACCGTCGCCGTGGACGACGAGGGCGGCCGGGTCCAGCGGATCGAGGCGATCGCCGGTTCCATGCCCAGCGCACGGCGGATGGCGGCCGACCTGTCACCGGAGCAGGTCCGCGTCGTGGCCCGCGAGCGCGGACGGGCGCTGCGCGAGCGCGGCGTGACCACCGACCTCGCACCCGTCCTCGACACCAGCGGCCAACCCGACCGCACGGTGATCGGCGACCGGTCGTTCAGCCCCGACCCGGACAAGGCACTCGGGTACGCGCTCGCGTTCGCCGAGGGTTTGCAGGACGCGGACGTCGTGCCGGTGGTCAAGCACTTCCCCGGGCACGGCAACACGAGCGGTGACTCCCACCTCGGCGCGGTGCAGTCGCCGCCGCTGGACGCGCTGCGCGGGACCGACCTGGTCCCGTACCGGCACCTCGCCCGATTCGGTGAAGTCGTGGTGATGCTCGGGCACATCGACGTACCCGGTCTGACCGGCGGCAAGCCCGCCACCCTCAGCCCGGAGGCCTATGCCCTGCTGCGCGGCGAGTTCGGCTTCACCGGTCCGGCGATGACCGACGACCTGGGGGCGATGCGCGCGGTGACCGACCTGCTGGGCCTGCCCGACGCCGTCACGCAGGCCCTCGCCGCCGGCGCGGACATCGCCCTGTGGTCGTCCGGTGGGCGCGTGGGTGAGGTGCTCGACCACCTGGAACGCGCGGTCGCCGCGGGCACCCTGACGCAGGCCCGCGTGGACGAGGCGGTCCGCCGGGTGCTGGTGTCGAAGCACGTGTGTTGAGCCCCGGCGTCACCTCTATCATTCCGCCGGTGACCGCCTACGACGATCTTGACGCGTTCGAGCACCTGGACACCTCGACCCTGCCGGAACGCCAGCAGCGCATCCTGCTCGCGATCCGGGACTGGGTGGTCAGGCACGGGTACTCGCCGAGCACGCGGGAGATCGGCGACGCGGTCGGCCTGAGGTCGTCGTCCTCGGTGTCGAAGCACCTGGCGAGCCTGGAGGAGAAGGGCTTCCTGCGGCGCGGCACGGCGATGTCCCGACCGATCGACGTGCGGGTGTTCCTGCACGAGCCCTCGACGCATCGGCCCGCCGACGACTCGGTGACCGTGCCGGTGGTCGGCCACATCGCGGCCGGGAGTCCCATCGCGGCCGAAGAGCACGTGGACGACGTCCTGAAGCTGCCGCGCGAGCTGACCGGGCGCGGCAGCGTCTTCGGGCTCCGCGTGCGCGGCGACTCGATGGTCGACGCGGCGATCTGCGACGGCGACATCGTCGTGGTGCGGCAGCAGCCGGAAGCCCACTCGGGTCAGATCGTCGCCGCGATGATCGACGGCGAGGCCACGGTCAAGGTGTTCCGGCGGCGCGACGGCCACGTCTTCCTCGAACCGCGCAACCAGGCCTACCCGGTGCTCGACGGCGACGAGGCCGTCGTGCTGGGTGCCGTCGTCTCGGTCCTGCGCAGCGTCTGACGACCTGGGTGCCGACGAGCCGGGCCGCACGATCCCGGGGCCGACGGCCGGGCGCCGACGACCTGGGGCCGGCCACGGTCCGGGGCTGACAGACCGGGCCCGGCACGCGGTGCGCGCCGGGCCCGGGTTTCAGGCGCCCAGGAGCTTGCGCACCCGGTCCGGACCCACCGCCAGCAGCAGGGTCGGCAGCCGCGGACCGGTGTCCCGGCCGACGAGCGACCGGTACAGCAGCACGAAGAACGACCGCTGCATCACCTTCAGCTCCGGCGTCGGCTGGGCGTCCATCTCCAACCCGGCGTGCAGCTTGGGCACGCCGTACACCAGCGTGCTGAGGCCGTCGAGGGACCAGTCGTCCTCCAGCCGCTCCAGCAGCAGCTCGACCAGGTGCCGCTGCTCCTCGTCGAGCGAGGCCAGCAGCTCCGCGTCCGGCTCCTCCAGCACGCGGGTGTGCTGGTCGGCGGGCATGTAGGTCTGGACCCACCGCTCCGCGCAGTCGACCCGCGGCCGGACCTGGTCCAGGTCGGTGATCGGGTCGGCGCTGTCGACGCCGCCCAGGATGCGCAGCATCTGGGCCTCGTCACCGGTGGTGATGTCGGCCATCGAGGCCAGCATCCGGTACGGCACGGGCCGCGGCGTGCTCGGCAGCACGACCTCGGCGGTGCCGATCGCCCGTGCGTGGGCGGTCGCGTCGGCCCCGTTGGCGGTGCCCTGCGCCACCCGCTGGGCCAGCGCGTCCCACTCGTCGTACAGGCGGTAGATCTCCTGGTCGAACGCGATCTTGAACGACTGGTTCGGCTTGCGCCGGCTGTACAGCCACCGCAGCACGGCGGGCTCCATGATGCGCAGCGCGTCGCCCGGCGTCGGCACCGCGCCGGCCGAACTGCTCATCTTGGCCATGCCGGTGATGCCGACGAACGCGTACATCGGGCCGATCGGCCGCACGCCGTCGAACACCTCGCGCACGATGTGCCCGCCGACCTCGAACGACGACCCCGGCGAGGAGTGGTCGACGCCCGACGGCTCGAACATCACGCCCTCGTAGGCCCACCGCATCGGCCAGTCGACCTTCCAGACGAGCTTGCCGTTGGTGAACTCCGACAGCAGCACCGTCTCACCGTGGCCGCACGCGCACGTGTACGCCATCTCGGTCGACGCGTCGTCGTAGGCCGTGATCGTGGTCGTGTCGCGCCCGCAGGCCGTGCAGTACGGCTTGAACGGGTAGTAGGCCCCCGCGCCGGCCGTGTCGTCGGACCCGTCCGGGTCACCGTCGCCCGCTTCGGCGTCCACCGGCTTCTTCTTGGTGCGGAAGCGCCCGAGGATCCCGTCGATGCGGCCCCGTTCGCGCATCGCGAGCAGCACCTGGTCCCGGTAGCGGCCGGACGTGTAGGCCTCGGTCTGGCTGATGCCCCGGTAGACGACGCCGAGCCGCGCCAGTGACTCGATCATCTCCGCCTTGAAGTGCTCGGCCCAGTTGGGGTGGCTGCTGCCGGGCGGCGCGGGCACGGAGGTCAGCGGCTTGCCGATGTGCTCGGCCCAGGACGGGTCGATCCCGGCGGGCACCTTGCGGAACCGGTCGAAGTCGTCCCACGAGATCAGGTGCTCGCACTCCCGCCCGCGCCGGCGGATCTCGTCCGCGACGAGGTGCGGGGTCATCACCTCGCGCAGGTTGCCGAGGTGGATCGGGCCGGACGGGCTCAACCCCGAGGCACACACGACGGGTTTGCCCGGCGCACGGCGGTCGGCTTCCGCCACCACCTCGTCCGCGAGCCGCGAAACCCAGTCCGCTTCGGTCGAGCGATCCACTACGAGCCACATCCCTTCACGCACATCGATGGGCCGATTATCCCCGGTGGGCCGCGCTCACCACATCCGGGGGCACCGGTGGCGCCGCGATTCCGGCGAGCCCGGCAATCGCGCCAATCCGATCCGGTAAGTCGATTTCCGCGGTGGCGGGAATGCGGCCCGACCCGATTTCCGGCGAGTGGTTCCACGGCCGGCGGTTACGGTAGGTGGTCTGCTCGGGAACAGGGGTTTCGCGCATGGTCAAGTTGGACCGCCTGGTGAACGTGCTGGGCGGCTACGGGGTGCGGTTGGCGTGCTGCCCGGTGTCGCGGTCGGCGGAGTTGCGCAGCGTCGTGATGCGCGAGGCGACCGACGCCCGGGCCGTGGGCGGTGACGTGTTCCTGGCCGTCGGGGCCAAGTCGGTGACGCGGGCCGTGGCGTGGGCGGTGGCGGCGCGGGCGCGGGTCGTGCTGGTGCACGCCGGCGCCGACGTGGAGCGGGCAGCGGCCGCGGCCGGGGAGGAAGCCGGGGTCGCGGTGATGGTGGTCGACCCGGCGGTGTCGTGGAGCCACCTGGCCGGCGTGGTCTACGGGCTGGTGCTGGAGGGGCGGGAGACCGAGTCCGGTCGCGGCCCGACGGACCTGTTCGCGTTGGCCGACAGCCTGGCCGGCGCGGTCGGCGGCGCGGTGACCATCGAGGACCGGATGTCCCGGGTGCTGGCGTACTCCAGCTCGCAGGAGGGCGCCGACCCGGCCCGGTTGGCGACGATCCTCGGTCGGCGTGCGCCGGACCGGCTGCGGGACCTGTTCGACCGGCGCGGGGTGTTCGCCCACCTCGACAGCCACGACGAACCGCTGTTCGTCGAGGAGGACCGCGAGCACGGCCTGACCGGGCGGGTGGTCGTCGCGGCGCGGGCGGGCCGGGAGCTGCTGGGGTCGGTGTGGGTGACGTCCGGCGCGCCGTTGACCGGTGCGCGGTGCACCGCGCTGGCCGACGGCGCCCGCACGGTGGCGCTGCACCTGCTGCGGTCGCGGGCCAGCGCCGACCTGGAGCGCCAGGTCGAGTCGGAGCTGGTGATCCGGCTGCTGGAGGGCACGGCGGACGCCGCCACGGTGGTCAGCCGGCTCGGGCTGCACCAGGGTCCGCTGCGGGTCATCGCCGTCCGGGCGCACATCGCCGCCGAGCGGCACGCCGCCCTGTTGCTGGCGTTCGACCGGGCGACCACGGGTTTCGGCTGGTCACGGCCGGGTCGCAGCACGCTGTCCGGCACCACGCTCTACACGATCATGCCGGGCGAGCAGGTGCCGGCCGCGCGGGAGTGGGTGGACCAGCTGCGGGCCGCGCTGCCGCCGCAGGTGACGGTGACGGCCGGCGTCGGCGGCACGGCGTCCCCGACGGACCTGCCCGCCAGCCGGCAGGAGGCCGACGAGTGCCTGGCGCTGCACGAGGCCCGCCCGCCGGGCACCGTGGCACCCGCCTACGACGAGTCCTGGGACGACATCCTGCTGCAACGCCTGCGCGCCGCGTCACGGGCGGGCCGCACGCCGGCACGGGGTCCGGTGGCGGAGTTGCGCCGCCACGACACCGACCACGCGACCCAGTACGTGCCGACGTTGCGCGCGTGGCTGGAGGCCCAGGGCGACCTCGGTCAGGCGGGCGAACGGCTCGGCGTGCACCCGAATACCATCCGGTACCGGCTGCGGAAGATGGCCGAGGTGACCGCGCTCGACCTGGACGACGCCCGCAAGCGCCTCGCCATGATCATCGACCTGGCGGCGGCCGGGGACTGACTGTCGGGACCCGACAAGACCACGTGACCGGATTGTCGGGAACGGACAACGGCCCGGCTCGGCACCGGAGCGATGCTGGCTTCGACAGCGGTTCCGCTCTGGTGTGGAGGTAGTCATGGTCGACGTCGGGCGCAGTGCCGGCGGACCCCGGTCGGCGGTCGTGGTCGGCGCGGGCATCGTGGGCCTGTCGACGGCCTGGTTCCTCCAGGAACGCGGGGTCGAGGTGACCGTGGTCGACCGCACGGGTGTGGCCGCCGGCGCGTCCTGGGGCAACGCCGGGTGGATCGCGCCGGGCCTGGCGATCCCGCTCAACGAGCCCACCGTGCTGCGCTACGGCCTGAAAGGGCTGCTGAACCCGACCGCGCCGCTGCACATCCCGCTGTCCGCCGATCCGGGGCTGTGGGCGTTCCTGGCGCGGTTCGCCGCGAACTGCCGGTGGTCGTCCTGGACCCGCGCGGTGCGGGCCAACCTGCCGCTCAACGACGAGTGCGTCGAGGCGTTCGACGTGCTGACCGCGAACGGAGTGGACGCGCCCACGGTCGACGCGCCGATCACCGCCGCGTTCGAGAACTCCGCCCAGGCGCAGGGCCTGCTGCGGGAACTGCGCCGGTTGGCCGACGCCGGTCAGCCCGTCGACCACGTCGAGCTCGGCGGAGACGAGCTGCGCGACCACGTCCCGACGGCGTCACCGCTGCTGACCGCCGGTGTGCGCATCGACGGCCAGCGGCACATGGACCCCGGCGGGTTCGTGCGGGCGTTGGCCCGGTCGGTCGTCGCCAGGGGCGGCGCGATCCGCCTGTTCGAGGTCGCCGACGTCCGGGGGGACGGCGACGGGGTCGCGGTGCGGTCGCGCGGCGGTGAAGGCGTGTCCGCCGACGTCGCGGTCGTGGCCACCGGGGCGTGGCTGTCGCGGCTGGCGTCCCGCTGGGGTGTGCGCGTGCCGGTCCGGGCCGGACGCGGTTACTCGTTCACCGTGCCCGTGGACCGACCGGTACCGGGTCCGGTGTACCTGCCGGACGTGCGGGTGGCGTGCACGCCGTACCAGGGCGCGCTGAGGGTCGCGGGCACGATGGAGTTCCGCGACCCGGACGCGCCCGGCGTCGTCGCGCGGCTGGAGGCGATCATCGCGTCCGCCCGTCCGCTGCTCGACGGCGTGGACTGGGAGCAGCGCCGCGACGTGTGGGTCGGGCCACGCCCGGTCACGCCCGACGGTCGTCCGCTGATCGGGGCGGTGCGCGAACCCGGCGTGTACGTCGCCGGCGGGCACGGCATGTGGGGGCTGGCGCACGGCCCCGTCACCGGGCGGCTGCTGGCCGAGCAGATCGCCACCGGCAAGCAGCCGGACGCGTTGCGCGAGGTCGACCCGCTGCGCTGAGCAGCGCCGTCGACCGCCACTGGACCACCGTGGTCCCTCGCGGGCCACCTCCCCGTCCGCGGAGCCGGCGCAGACGAACACCCGGCGCCACGGACACCCTCGCCGTCAGGGCGGCCCCACCTCCCAGGCCGCCCTGACGGCAGCGGCATCGCAGTGGTCAGCGGGCAGTCGTGACGGTGGCGGTGTCGACGGTCCAGGCGCGGGCCTGGTCGCTGAGGGTGATGCCCAGGCCGGGGCGGGTGGACAGGTGCATCCGGCCGGCGCGAATCTCCAGCCGTTCGTCGAACAACGGGTGGAGCCAGTCGAAGTGCTCGACCCACGGCTCGCGCGGGTACGCGGCGGCGAGGTGGACGTGGATCTCCATCGCGAAGTGCGGCGCGAGCTGGAGGTGGTGGTGGTCGGCGAGGGTGGCGAGCTTGAGGAACTGCGTGATGCCGCCGACCCTGGGCGCGTCGGGTTGCAGGACGTCGACCGCACCCAGTCGGATCAGCTCGCAGTGCTCCGCGACGCTGGTCAGCATCTCACCGGAGGCGATGGCCGTGGTCAGTGAACGCGCCAGCTCGGCGTGCCCCTCGGCGTCGTAGGCGTCGAGCGGCTCCTCGATCCACACCAGCCCGAACTCCTCCAGCGCCCGGCCGACCCTGGCCGCGGTGGGCCGGTCCCACTGCTGGTTGGCGTCGACCATCAACGGCACCCCGTCACCGAGGTGCTCGCGGACGGCGGCGACGCGGCGCAGGTCCTCGGCCGGATCCGGAAGCCCGACCTTGATCTTGATGCCGCCGACGCCGGACTCCAGCGTGCGGGTGGCGTTGTCCTTGACCTGCCCGACGGACTCGTGCAGGAAACCGCCGGAGGTGTCGTAGCAGCGGACGGAGTCGCGGTGGGCACCGAGCAGCTTGGCCAGCGGCAGGCCCGCGCGCTTCGCCTTGACGTCCCACAGCGCCACGTCGAACGCCGCCAGCGCCTGCGTGGACGCGCCGCTGCGCCCGACCGACGCGCCCGCCCACACCAGCTTCGTCCACAGCCTGCCGATGTCGTTCGGGTCCTCGCCGATCAGGTCCGGCGCGACCTCGCGGGCGTGCGCGAACTGCGCCGGCCCGCCGGCCCGCTTGGAGTAGCTGAAGCCGACGCCCTCCAGCCCGGCCTCGGTGCGGATCTCGGCGAACAGGAAGGCGACCTCGGTCATCGGCCGCTGCCGACCGGTGAACACCTTGGCGTCGCTGATCCCGGTGGGCAGGGGCAGGGTCACCGACGACAGCGCGACCGAGGTGATCCGGTCGGGCACGGCTGCGTGGTCCAGAGACATCGGGCTCCTAGGTAAGCGCTTTCCGGGTGGCAGGAAGTCCTTGGCGGCGGTGACGAGGCGGCGACCCGACCTTACTCGGTCGACGTGCCCGCGCGGAGGAAGGGGCGGACCGACCGGGGGTCCTCCAGTGATCACGGCCGTACCCCGGCCGTGGTGGCGGTCGACTGTCCGTCAGGGAGGCTCGCCCGTCCGGATGAGCCGGGTTCATCAAGCCGGCTGACGTTCAACGCGACCGGCGCGGGGCGCGGCACCGCGCCGGCACGCTCACCCTGCGCCCACACACCAGGGCGGGGACGGGGTTCGTGCCATGAGGTCCAGAGTGCACCGGCACATGGCTTCGGTGTTGCCGGAGCTGTTCGACGAGCTGCCGGCGGCGGTGGCGCACCTCTCGGTCGCCGGCCCGCTCCGCGAGGCGAAGGAGGCGGAGAAGGAGGAACAACCCGTACTGCCTCCCGAGTTCAACTGGCGCGACTACACCACGATGCTGCTGCACGTCGCGGCCGAGATCGAGCACTCGCTGATGGTCCAGTACCTGTTCGCCGCGTACTCCATGGGCGGCCCGCAGGTGCCCGAAGGGCTGCGGGACAAGGTGCGCGGTTGGCAGGAGGTCGTCCTCGGCATCGCCAAGGAGGAGATGGGCCACTTCGTCACCGTGCAGAACCTGCTGACCTCGCTCGGCGGCCCGATCAACCTCGACCGCGAGGACTACCCGTGGGGCTCGGACTTCTACCCGTTCCCGTTCACCCTGCGCCGGCTGACCCGCGAGTCGCTGGCCGCCTACGTGGTCGCGGAGAGTCCCGCGAAGTGGACGGGCGACCTCGCCGAGCGGGTCAAGCGGGACGCCGAGGTCGCCACCGGTCAGGACGTCAACCGGGTCGGCGAGCTGTACGGGAGGCTCGACAAGGTCCTGGGCAACCGCGAGCACGTCCCGGACGAGCTGTTCCACGCGGAAACGCTGCCCTACCAAGCGTCCTGGGACGAGTGGGGACGCGGTTACACGCGCGGCGAGCGCGGGCAGGAAGCCGGCAACGTGCCGGACGTGAAGTCCCCCGAGCTGCTGGTGTTCGGCGTGTTCTCCCGTGACTCGGCGCGCAAGGCGCTGCACGAGATCGGCGAGCAGGGCGAAGCGGTGGGAGCGGACGAGCAGCACGAGACGTCCCACTTCAAGCGGTTCCTCGGCATCTACTCGGAGCTGGCCGAGCTGCCCCGGGAGGTGCAGGACAAGGTGTCCCGGCCGGTCGCCGAGAACCCGGTCACCGCGCACCGCCTGAACGAGTCGGTGGTGGTCGCGTACGGCACCGGGACCAGGACCGTGACCGTGACGACCAGCCCGATCACCGACCCGCACACCGCGCTGTGGGGCCACCTGTTCAACCTGCGCTACCGGATGCTGCTCACCGACATCTCGCACGCCTTCCACCTGGCCGGTCCGCTGGACAACGGCGGTGTGCTCACCGGGCGCGGCGCGCTGGTGCACCGGGCGTTCGCGGAGATGTACAACCTGCGCGCGTTGGCGGGGCGGCTGGTGGAGCTGCCACTGGACGAAGGTGCGACCGGCCCCGACCGCCTGCGGGCCGGGCCGCCGTTCGAGATGCCGTACAGCCTCGAACTGCCCGACCGCGACCACGACCGTTGGCTGCTGCAACGCGACCTCGTGCAAGCGTCCCGCCTGCTCACCGAGCAGCTGCTGACCACGAACCCGGACTGCGCGGGCGACCCGTACGTCGTGGCGCTGCGCGAGTCCGACCGGAGGGCGCTGGAGCAGATCGAGCACGTCCTCAGCCGGAAGGGGTGCACCGGATGACCGGGATCCTGGAACTGCGCATCCTGCCCCCGCTGGCCATCGGCCGACTGGGCGCGGCGGCCGAGCCGATGGACAACTACACCGCCGAGCCCGACCCGGACGAACCGCTCGCGCCGCGCGTGCTGGTCCCCGACTCGACCTTGCGGATCGATCCCGGCTCCGGCGAGATCCTCGACGACGACACGCCTCCCGAGCGGCTGCGGTTCACCGACGGGCACGGCAGGGTCAAGCCCGTCGCGCCGTTCCTGGAGGTCTGGGCGCTGACGGACGGCGACCGGGAGTTGCAGCCGCTCACCGTGGACTTGTTGCACCGCAACGGGTTGACGCCGGAGGACGTGCGGTGGTGCGTCCGGGTCGGCAACCACAAGATCGAGCGCCGCACCTACGAGCCGGAGGACCGGATCGACGCCGACACCGGCTGGTTCGGCGATCACGGCACGCACGAGCTGAAGGGGCGGTGCGCCAACTTCCTCCGCGACAAGTTCCTGCCGCTGGGTCACGTCCGCTACATCAAGCCGACGACGAAGTACCCCGGCATCCGGTTGCGCTTCACCCCCGCGGGTGGGCACGTCTACGGCTCCGGTGGCCGCGTCGACGAGAAGGACCCGAACGTCGTCGACGCCCTCTACGACGCGACGAAGGGGAAGTGGCAAGGCTACTTCGACCGGCCGGGTGATCCTCGGCTGACCATCCCCGCGCAGATCTACGCCGGTGAGGACGGACCGGACGGCACCTGGATCAGCTCGGGCTACCTGGACGACGAGTGCGACGGCCTGGTGCACGTGGAACTGGTCGCGGGCGATCGGAAGCTGACCGCGTACGGCCGCATCGGCGCCGGTCCACCCGCCTACGCGCCGGACAGCATCCCGGTCCGCACGGTCGCGGACGAACTCGACCAGGCGCTGCACGGGCCGAGGGCCCGCTCCGAGGACACCCCGGAGAAGGCGCACGAGGTCGCCGAGGAAGTCCTGCGCCGAGCGCTGGAGTCGGTGCGGTTGATGAACACCGCCGTGATGAACGGCAACACCGTCGACGGGCGGGTCGACGCCGCCAGCACGATGGTGCGGCAGGACTCGGCCGACACCGGGCGGACGTTCGAGCCGATCATGGCTCCGTCCCTCGTGGACACCGCCGCCGTCTTCGCCCTGCACCAGAACGTCCTCGCCGCCCTGCGCAGCGGCACGGCGCCGTGGTTCGCCGACGTCCTGCGCGACCACGACGAGGTGGGCGACCTGACCGCCAAGGGCAGGCGGAAGATGCCGGCGTTGATGCGCGGCGCGGACGGCAGGTCGCTGGCGCTCACCCGCCGCCAGGTCGACCTGGTGCGCAAGGCCGCCCGCCAAGAGATCTTCCGACAGGAGAGCCTCCGGCACGACCAAGGCACTGACGAGTCCGGAGGACCGGGATGAGCGACGACCCCATCACGCCGTTGAACCTCACCGCGCAGCTCGACTACCGCGCCACGGGCAACCCGCCGAGCACGCTGCCGGTGTCGGCGATCTCCAACGCCTACCCCGGCCTCGAATTCGACATCCGCAACATCTGGCGCAAGCTGCTCGTCGGCATCGAACTGCACGAGGCGGACAACTACGTCGTGGACGCCGACCCTGAATACGAACGGCTCAAGGGCCGCCGACTGCTCGCCGTGGCGGGTCACGACGTCATCGGGAACCTCGTCGGCCCGACCCGTCCCGGCGCGGCGGCCGGTCCGCTGACGTCGGCCGACAACCCGGACGGCGTGATGATGCTGGAGTGGTCCAACTCCCTGGCCGACGTGCTGGCCGAGCACGGGGGCGACACCGTCGCGTGCCTGTTCACCCACGGCCCGGCGCCGAAACCGGTGGGCAAGCCCGCGCAGGTGCCCGGCCCGTTGGTGGAGGAGGTGTGGTTGGAGGTCCGGCACCTGTTCGCGCGCAGCGAGGTGACCGACGGCCCGCTGCCGGTGATCGCCGAGGAGATGGCCGGACCGGGCGACCTGACCCGCGGCCTGTGCTCGCCCTGGCAGAACGACTACCGCGAATGCGCCTGCTACTACTGGGCCGCCAGCCGGCCGGACTACGTCAACGTCGAGGACACCGCGCTCGGCACCAGCACCGGCAACCACTGGTTCGCCAAGGACCGCGAGCCGCGCGAGTACGTGCTCGACAACCGCACCGACTCCCGCCTGGTCAGCTACGACGACCTGTTCCGCGACTGGCAGGGCGAGCTGCGGTTCGTCATCGGCGGCAACGACGCGCCGGAGCACGTCGAAGCCGGGCACGACAGCCCCGAGCCGAAGAGCGGCGACCAGTGACCGCCCGCGAGCTGTTCGAGGCGTCCACCCCGGTCCACCCCGACATCCACCTGCTGCGCACCGAGGACGGGCCGCGCGTGCTGCTGGCCAACGGCAGCCGTCTGTTCGGCGTCGGCCAGGCCCTCTACGACCGCCTCGACGTCGCCGGTCGCGACCCGGACCCCCGCGCGCTCGACGCGCTGCTCGCCGACCTGGGCGTGGACGCGCCCCGGCAGATCGACGACCTGGCGCCCGATCCACCGCCGGTGCGGGCGCTGTCGCTGGCCGTCGCGCAGAAGTGCAACCTCGGCTGCACCTACTGCTACGCCCAGCAGGGCGACTTCGGGGGTCCGGCCAAGAACATGCCCGGAGCCACCGCGTTCGCCGCCGTGGACACCCTGTTCCGCGAGGCCTCCCCCGGCGAACGGGTCAACCTCGCGTTCCTCGGCGGCGAGCCGATGACGAACCGGCCCGTGGTCCGTGCCGCCACCGAGTACGCGGAGGTGGTGTCCGGCCGGAAGGGCGTGCCGGTCACGTTCTCCATCACCACCAACGGCACCCTGCTCACGCCCAAGGACGGCGAGTTCTTCGAGGACCACGCGTTCGCGGTGACGATCAGCCTGGACGGCGTGGGCGCGCGGCACGACCTGCTGCGGCCCCACCGCGACGGGCGCGGCAGCTACCAGCGGATCGTGGACCGGGTGGCGCCCCTCCTGGCGGCCCAGCGCCGGATGCAGGTGTCGGCCCGCGTCACGGTGACGCCGCTCAACCTCGACCTGCCGCGGACCCTGGACGAGTTCACCGCCGCCGGGTTCCACGGTGTCGGGTTCTCCCCCATGCTCAGCTCCCCCAACGGGCAGGGCGAGATGGCGCTGTCGGACCTGGAGGTGATGCTGGAGCAGATGACGGCGTGCGGCGAGGAGTTCGTCCGCCGGGTGCTGGCCGGGCGGCGCTACCCGTTCACCAACCTGGCCACCGCGCTGCGCGAGATCCACCGCGGCACGCACCGGCCGTACCCGTGCGGGGCGGGCGCGGGCTACCTGGGCGTGTCGGCCGACGGCGACCTGGCGGCGTGCCACCGGTTCGTGGGCGACGAGGACGGCGCGATGGGCGACCTGGTCGGCGGGGTGGACGACGCCAAGCGCGCCCAGTGGCTGACCGACCGGCACGTGCACCGGCAGGAGCCGTGCAAGGGCTGCTGGGCGCGATACCTGTGCGGCGGCGGGTGCCACCACGAGGTGATCCGGCGCGGCAGGCCCGCGTGCGAGTACATCCGCGGCTGGCTGCACCACTGCCTCACCGTTTACAGCCGCGTGCTCGCGGCGCGGCCCGACTACTTCGCCGGATGACGGCCTGGGACGTCTGCGTGGTCGGCGGCGGGCCGGCCGGGTCGGTGTGCGCCCTGCGGCTGGCCAGGCTCGGTCACCGCGTCGTGTTGGTGGAACGGCGGACGTTCCCGCGTCCCCACGTGGGCGAGGCGCTGTCCCCGGGCGTGCCGCCGCTGCTGGACGTCCTGGGCGTGCGGCACGCGCTGGACGGGGGCGTGCCGTCGCAGGGCACGATGGTGCGCTGGGAGGACACCTCGGTCCGCTTGATCGAGCCCGACCCGCGTGCGGTGACCGTCGACCGTGGCCGTTTCGACCGCGCCCTGCTGTCCGCCGCACGTGCCTCCGGTGTGTCGGTCCTCCAGCCGACACGTGCCGGGCGACCTCGTCGTCGCCCGGCCGGCTGGGAGATCCCGGTGGGGCACGACGTGCTGCGGGCGCGGTTCCTGGTCGACGCCAGTGGGCGCCACCGGGTTTCGGGCGGCACGACCACCGCCACGGGCCCCAGGACGCTCACCCTGCACGCCGCCTGGCGCGGGGACGGCCCGGCCCGGCTGGGCGCCGGGCCTCGCACCTGGTGCTGGGGCGCGCCGCTGCCCGGTGGGGCGTTCCGGGCCATGGCGTTCGTCGACGTCGACCTCGTGCGCGGGCACGCCGCCGACGTGGAACGGCTCTACGACCACCTGCTCGACAGCACCGGCCTGTTCCCGGACCGCATGCCGGTGGCCGCCGTCTCGGTGTGCGACGCCACCGGCTACCGCGACGACCTGCCCGTCACCGAGGACTCGGTCAAGGTGGGCGAGGCGTCGTTCGCGCTGGACCCGCTGACGTCGTCCGGTGTGGACAGCGCGTTGCAGAGCGCCATGGCCGCCGCCGTCACCGCGCACACCTTGCTGTCGGACGGCGACCGCAACGCCGCACTCGCCTTCTACCGCGAGAGCCGGGACCGCGCCCTGGCCCGCCACAGCACCTGGACCGCCGCCCACTACTACCGCTGCGAACCCCACCGAGACCGCGTGTTCTGGCGCCGCCGCGCCGCGCCGCCCCCGACGACTCCCGTGGCCCCTGCGCCCGCACCCGACCGGCTGACACCCGACCGCCTGCACCGACCCGTCCGCCTGTCCGCCGAGGCCGCCGTGGTGCCCACGCCGTGCCCGGTCGGAGATCTGGTCACGATGCGCCGAGCGCTCACGCACCCCTCCCTGCCCGCGCCGATCGCCCACGTCGGTGACGCGGAGCTCGCTCCCCTGCTGGACTGCGTGCAGCACTCCGCATCGCTCGCCGACCTGCTCCGCACCTGGTCCGCCCGCCTGCCCGCCGGGAGTGCCGAGGCGACGGCGGAATGGCTGTACGGGAAAGGGCTGCTCGTCACCGACTGAGCCGCGTCGGTCGGTGGGCGATGACGTCGATGCGGGTGGTGCCGGTCGAACGGACCACGCGCCTCGTCCTGCACACGATCGGCGCCACCTCCACACCGGGGCTGCGACCGCCGGCCGTTCGACGCTGTGGAGCACTACTTCGGGATGGGCGCCGCGCGGCGACGAAACGATCGCCGCGCGACCGGGCCATCGCTACGGCTTGAACCGGACCGGTTGGCGCAGCACGGTCCTCAGCTTCGCCGGTTCCGTGCGGCGGGGGTCGCCGATGTAGACCTCGTGGTGCAGCCCCGTCATCTCCAGGTCGTTGGCCGCCAGGTAGTCGTTGTGGAGGGCCGCCAGGACCGGCGTTTCGTCGTCGTACGAGCCGATGTGCAGCACCTGGGCGCACGTGCCCTCGGCCAGCTCCTCGTGGCGGACCTCGGCGATGGTCGGCAGCTTCTTCTTCGCCGACGTCGCCTCCCTGGCCTCCTCGACGTCCCGCGCGGTGATCCAGTCGGGTTGGCTGATCAGCATTCGCCACTGCCAGGAGTCCTTCTCGCGGGCCGTGAACACCGCCGGGTCGTCCGACCACCACAGACCTTCGAGCGGACCGACCACGAAGTCCCGACCCGCGCGCTTGCTCGCGAACTTGAGCGCGTAGGCCACCGAGTACAGCGCCTCGACGGCCCGCGCGTACTCCGGCGCGGTGTTCGGATCTCCCCTACCCGCGACCGCGATGAACTGCTGCGGCGGCACGTCGACCAGCGCCCAGTCCCGGTTCTTCGGCGCGTACAGCGCTTTCAGCTCCCGCTTCACGTCGTACGGGGTCATCACCGTTCTCCTCGGTAGGCGGCCAGCCACGCCTGTTCGGCTTCGAGTTGGCGCAGCGAGTAGTCGAAGATCGCGCGGGCGAAGTGCGGGGCCTCGGGCGGTGCGGCGGCCCGGACGGCCGCGATCCGCTCGGCCAGCGCCTCCGCCCGCCTGTCGAGCGCGGCAC
Organism: Saccharothrix isguenensis; assembly: GCF_052936305.1. Taxonomy (NCBI): domain Bacteria; kingdom Bacillati; phylum Actinomycetota; class Actinomycetes; order Pseudonocardiales; family Pseudonocardiaceae; genus Saccharothrix; species Saccharothrix isguenensis. The sequence continues at coordinate 3,493,746 of NZ_CP193626.1, read as the reverse complement.
GCAGCCGTTCGGTCGGGATGACCGGTTGGTTCGCCAGGCCGACGAGCACCGGCGGGAACACCGGCCGCAGGGTGGCGATGGCCTCTTCGGCGCCTGCCGCGCACGCCTCACGGCCGCGCTCGGTCGGCTCGAACACCTTGCGGGCCTTGCCCCGACCCGGCTCGCTGCCGCTCTCGGCGACCAGGCCGCGGTCACGGAGCTTGGTCAGCAGGTAGTAGATCGAGCTGAAGCCGATCTCGGTCCACTCGCGCATGCCGCGGGCCGCGATGACCTCTTCCAGCTCGTAGCCGTGGCGCGGCTTCTCCACGAGCAGGCCGAGCAGCGTCAGCTCGGCGGGGGTGAGGCGTTCGGGCACGTCGCTATTCTAGCACTAGAGTACTCGTCCCGCCGTGGACCGGGGTCACGCGTAGCCTGGGAGGCCGACGATCACCCACCGGACAGAAGGGGCTGATGGTGCCGCGGCCATCCGCACTGATCGGGGCCCTGTCGGTGGCGCTGCTGGTGGCGCTCGGCGCGTGCACCGGTGCGCCGACCGAGAACCCCGAGCCCACGAACGACCCCGCCCCGACGAGTGACGGTGCTCCACCCAGTGACGGCGCACCGCCCGCCGACCGCGTCTACGTGTCGTTGGGCGACTCGTACGCGACCGGCTACCGCCCACCGGCAGCAGGCGCGCCCTCCGGAACGGATCCGGACGGCTTCGCCTACCTCGTCGCCGAGCAGTCCGACCTGCGGTTGATCAACCTCGCGTGCAGCGGCGCGACGTCCGCGCAGCTGCACGGCGGGCCTGCGTGCGCACCCGGCAACACCGCCCCCGGCGCACCCGACCTGGCGGGCCGCACCCAGCTCGACGCGGCCGTCCAGGCGCTGCGCGAGCACCAGGGGCGGATCGGCCTGGTCACGGTGGTGATCGGCGGGAACGACCTGGCCCCGTGCGCGCAGGCCCCGGACCCCTTGGGCTGCACGTCGCGAGCCGTGACCGACGTCCGGGCCGGCCTGGCCGCCACCCTGCCCGCGCTGCGCGAAGCCGCCGGCGATGCCCCGATCGTGGGCCTGACCTACCCGGACGTGTTCCTCGGGGCGTGGGTGTCCCCGGAGTTCCCGAACGGCCAGGACCTCGCACGCCTGTCGGTGCCGCTGTTCCGGGACTTCTTCAACGCCGCCCTCAGGGCCGAGTACGAGAAGGTCGGGGCGACGTTCGTGGACGTCACGGCGTCGACCGGGGGCTACGAACCGCTCACCGAGCTCACCCAGGACCCGACGTACGGCCCGATCCCGACACCGGTGGCGAAGGTGTGCGCGCTGACGTACTTCTGCAGCCACACCGACGTCCACCCCACGCCGGACGGCCACGAGGCGATCGCCGCCGCGGTCCTGACCGCCACCGGCCGCTGATCGGCCCGCGGTTCCCGGGTCGACCGGGGACGATTCCCCGCCACGAGGAATATCGTCGCCGCAACCACGCGCCCATACCGGGCAGCCGGGATTTCGGCGACGTCCGGCCGCGGTTCCCTTCGGAAACCCGAGGCGTGGGCTGGCGCACACGGTGGGGCGCCTCTACCATCGGCGCTGGTTCGCCGTTGTCAATCCTCGACGTAGTGGGAATTGACGGCCGATGAGGTGATCCGCAGCGCGACCGCTGCGCGCACATGCGTTGAACTCCGACCGGTCGGACCGATCCCGACACCGCGACGGAGCAAGCACGCGGGCAAAGCCGCCCAGCCCCGTGCTCCGGACGGCACGACGACGTGCCGCGTGAGGACGATCTCCGTTTGGTGAAGGGCGCACTTGTGAACCCGACCCCCGTACCGGGCCTGGTCTCAATCGTCATGCTGGTCAGGAACCGCCTGGAGTACACGCGGCGGGCGTTGGCGTCCCTGGCGCGCGCGTCCGGGGACTTCGAGATCGTCGTGGTGGACAACGGTTCGGACGACGGCACCGCCGAGTACCTGGCCGCCTTGGAGCACGAACGGCCGATTGCGGTGCTGCGCCACGAGGACGACCGCGGTGGCAGCGAACGGCGCAACGTCGGCGCGGCCGTGGCCCGCGGGGAGTTCCTGTTCTTCCTCGACAACGACGTGCTCGTGGACGACCCCGACGTGGTCGACGTGCTGGCCGCCGAGCTCACCGCCGATCCCGGGCTGGGCGCCGTGTCGCCGTTGCTGCTCTACCCGGGCGAGGTCGCGTTGGTCCAGTGCGCGGGCGGCGGGTCCACGGCGGACGGCCGCATCGGTCCCGTGGGGCGCGGCCGTCCGCCCGGCCCCGAGCACCGGCAGCACCGCGAGCAGACGTGGGCGCCCACCGCCGCCCTGATGGTCCGGCACAGTTCGTTCCGCCGGGTCGGCGGGTTCGACGAGGCGTTCGACCCGGTCTCGCTGTGCGAGGACATCGACCTGTGCTGCCGCCTGCGCGCCGGCGGAGAACGGCTGCGCCACCTCGGGTCGGTGGCGATGCGGCACTTCGAGGGCACCACGTTCAACCACGTCGGCCACGACAAGCTGCCGATCTGGAAGCGGCACATGAGGGTGATCCGCAGCCGGTGGGCCGATGTCTTCGCCACCGGACCGGAGCACACGGCCGCGGACCTGGAGTGGGTGCCGGTCGAGAAGGACTACTCCGACCTGGACCGGCCTCGGGTGTCGGTGCTGAGCGACCCGGCGTCCGCGTCGGCCGACCTGAGCTTCTTCGCCAGCGACCGGGTGCTGGCCACCGCGGAACCCGCCGACGTGCGGGTCGTGGTCGTCGGCGCGGGAGCGGTGCCCGCGCTGCCCGGCGTGAGGGTCGTCGGCGTGACGCACCCGGACGCGGTGGAACCCGCCGACCACAGGATGCCCTGGGTCCTGCTCGACGCGACGCGCCTGGTGGAGACGGTGCCGGCGGAGGGTGTCGTCGTGCGCGCGCCGAGCAGCGCGGCGGTCCTGACGGCGTTGCGCAGGGGGTTGCACGTCCTGGTGGGCAAGGACTCCGTGGACGACGTGGTGGTCGAGGCCGCGCGGAAGGCGCCCGGCCGGTGTTCGGTGGACCTGCCCTGGGCGCACCACTCCGACCTGACCGCGCTGGGCAAGGCCGTCACCGAGGGCAGCGCCGGGGCGCCACGAGGCTTCGAGGTGCGCCTGGACCAGGTGTCGACGGGCCGGGACCTGGTGGCCGAACTCGGCCCGGACGTCCTGGACGTGGTCGACCGCGTGCTCGGCGCGCCGGTGACCGGAGTCCGGACGGTGGAAGCCACCCACGACCGGGTGCGTGCCGTCGCGGTGGCCGGCGGCGTGACCGGGACGGTCGAGTTGGGCTGGGGCGAACCCCGGTTCCACCTCGCGGTGACGGGCGTGGACGGCGCACTGGCCGCCGACCTCGTGGCGTCACCGGTGGACGGCGCGTACGCGGACTTCGTCGGCGCGCTGCGCGGCGGGCCGACGCCGCTGACCGACCTCGGCGCGGTCGGCGGGCTGTTCGCCGTGGTGTCGGCGTGGCGTTCGGAGGTGGCCGCGCTCCTCGCCGGGGAGCCGGGCCGATGACCACGCGCGTCGAGACTGTCCCCGCCCGGCGGCACGGGCGGGCCGGAGCTGGGAGAGCAGTGCGATGAACCTGGTCCACGCGATGCGCGCCGGAGCGTCCGCCGGAGGGTGGCTGGACCGCCCGGCCTACGAGGTGGACGGCGACGTGCTCGCCCACATCGACGTGTACGCCGGAGCGGCCCGCGTGGCCGGCGCCCTGGTCCGCGCGCACGTGCAGCCCGGTGACCGGGTGGCGGTCGTGCTGGACGACGGGCTGGATTTCGTCCTGGCGTTCCTGGGGGCCGTGCACGCCGGCGCGGTCGCGGTCCCGGTCAACCCACGCCTGCACGACGACGAGCTGCACCGGGTCCTCGCCTCCGCCCGACCGGCGCTGGTGGTGTGCCGCCCGGACGACCGGCCGGCGCTGAGCGGTTTCCCGGTGGCCACCTTCGCCGAACTCCAAGGGGCGGAGCCGATCCCGCCCACGCCGCGCGCCGCCGACCACCAGGCGTACGCGACGTTCACCTCGGGCACCACCGGCGAGTCCAGGCTGTGCCCGCAGCTGCACGGCGACCCGATCGTCCACCACCGGACGTTCGCCGTGCCCGCGCTGGAGCTGGGACCTGACGACGTGGTCCACTCGGTGTCCAAGATGTACTTCGCCTACGGCCTGGGCAACTCCCTGCTGTACCCGCTGATGAGCGGGTGCCGCGTGGTGCTGAACCCCGATCCCCCGCTGGTCGAGGACGTGCTGGCGATCGTGGCGGAGCACGACGTCACGGCCCTGTTCGCGGTGCCGACGTTCTACAGCCGGCTCGTCGCCCACCCCGACCGGGACCGGCTGGCGAACCTCCGCGTCGCCGCCGCCGGTGGCGAAGTCCTGGCGACGGCGTTGGAGGAGCGGCTGATGGAGGTCCTGGGCGACCGGCTGCTCAACGGCATCGGCACCACCGAGGTCGGGCAGGCGTTCACCCACAACACCTTCGCCGCGCGGCGGGTGGGCACGGTGGGCCGCGCGCTGCCGCCGTTCGAGGTGCGGGTGGTGGACGAGCAGGGCGACCCCGTGGAGCCGGACGTGGTGGGGCGGTTGCAGGTTCGCGGACCGACCGTGACGCTCGGCGTCGGGGAGGACGGCGAGCCCGAGCGGACGCGGGACTGGTACTCCCCCGGCGACATCGCCTCGATCGACGCGGACGGCTTCGTGCGCGTCACGGGTCGGCTGGACGACATCGAGAACGTCGGCGGCATCAAGGTCCACCCGCTGGAGGTGGAGCACCTCCTCGGGAGCCACCCGCTGGTGCGCGAAGCGGCGGTGTGCGCGGTGACCAACGACGACGGGTCGGTCCGGCTGCGCGCCTACGTGGTGCGGGTGGACTCCCCGATGGGCGACGACGACCTGGAGGACGACCTGACCGGCCTCGTCCGCCGCCACCTGACGGCTTACAAGGTGCCGCGCCAAGTGGTGTTCGTGGAGTCGTTGCCGCGCACCGGGTCGGGCAAGCTGCGGCGGCACGTGGTGCGGGCGTGGAAACCGTGACCAGGCCCCCACCCCGATGATCACGGCCCGCCGAGGAAGCAGGCGGTCGGCACGCGGAGGCGCTGCGACAGGTAGTCCCGCGAGTCGCTGAGCGGGCCCGGTGACACCGCCGACATGACACCGGTCGGCCGTCGGCGACACGTTCGAGCAGGCGGTCGCCGGGGTCCGGGACGCCGCGGCGGCGGCCCTCGCCCAGTTCACGTCGATGACCCGCCCGCCCGACGAGGTCGAGTTGAAGTTCGGGCTCGAGCTGGACGCCGAGGCCGGCGCGGTGATCGCCCGCACCGGTATCCAGGGCCAGTTCGAGGTCAAGCTCCTGTGGCGCCGCGACGGCCTGCCCGTGGCGGAGGAGACCCGTCGAGGAGCAGTGATCCGGAGGAGCGGGACCTCAGTCGACGTAGGTGACGGGTGGCAGGGCCGGCTGCGGACCGGGATCGGCCAGCCCGCCGGCCCGCACCTCGTCGACGAACCACCGGTCGCGTGAGGCCACCAGCGTGCCGTCGGCGCGCATCTCGTCCAGCACGCCGTTCACGAACCGGACCAGGTCCGGGTGCTCCTTGCTCATCGCGATACCCGCGTCGCCGCCGCCCTGACGGGGCAGGTTCACCAGCGTGGTGCCGGGGTCCTGGAGAACGCGAACCACCCCTGCTCGGGCAGCCAGAACTGCTCGTTGAACGCGGCTTTGGGGTCGGAGACCTTGCGCCGGTACTCCGCCGCGGTGCGCTCGTCGCCGGACGCCACCGCGGTCTGGGTCCTCGCCGTGTACGCGGCGTACACGTATGCCTGGACCTCGGCCAGCGGCAGACCCCACCGGTGCAACTCGCCCAGCAGGGCCACGAACAACGGGCTGGCTTCGGCCGTGCCGTAGTACGCGCCGCCGCCGTCGAGCGCCAGCGCCGCCGCCCGGCCGAGCCGGACTTCGTGGAGGATCCGCCCCGGCTCCTCCTCGGTCAGCTCGTCGACCTTCACACCCTGGTGGTCGGCGAGGCTGTGCAACGTGCCGAGCGTGAGCCGCTGGTCCAGCGGGAGCGCCAGGCGTCCACTGTGGATACGCGGTCATCGGCGGAGGTACCCGGCAGCGGCGCGCTGCCACGTCACCGGCCCGGCAGGCAACCGATCAGGGCACGCCGCCCGGTCGGGCGGGCCGGGCGCGGATGAGGTGCCGGACCTGTGGTTCCTCACCCTCCATGACCATGCCGCGCGCACGCGCTTCCAGCTCGCGGTCGAGCACCGTGCCGCGCTCGTCGTGCTGCCGCAGGTGCTCGTGCCAGGTCCGGACGATGAAGGTCTCCACGAACAGCGTGGGGTCCTCCGCGTCCTGGAACAGCGCCCACCACGTGGCGCCGGTCCGCCGGCGGGCCCGGCCGACCTGGCGCATCGCCCGGACGAAGGCCTCGGCGTTGTCCGGCGGCACCGGCCACTCGGTGACGACCAGCACCGGCCCGGCGTTCGGTTCCGGTTCGAGCCTGATCACCGGTTCGGGCCAGTGCCGCACCTGCGACAGGTCGACCTGCGCCTCCGTCAGCGGCAGCGCCCACACGCTGAAGGCGGTGGCGACGACCAGCGCCGCGGCCGGGATCACGAAGGCGGCGCGGAGGCTCACCACGTCGGCGACCGCGCCCCAGCCGATCGCGCCCAGCGCCTGCCCGCCCATGAACACGAGCTGGAAGTAGGCCAGCGCCCGCGCCCTGGTCCACGCCGGCAGCAGCACCTGCGCGCTCGCGGCGAGCGTCGACTGCACCGCGATCCACGCCGTCCCGGCGAGCACCAGCGCGCCGACCGCCATCACGACCGCGTCGGCCAGGCCGACGACCAGCACCGCGATCGCGTAGCCGAACATGCCGGCGGTCACCACCACGTTCGCCCCGACCCGTGCGCGGACGCGGGGGACCAGGAACGCGCCGCCCACCGCGCCCAGTCCCACGCTGGCCAGCAACAGCCCATAGCCGTCCGGACCGAGCCGGAGCGGTCCCCTGGCGATGGCGGGCAGCAAGGCCCACAGGCCGCCGGCGAACGTCATGAACAGCGCCGAGCGGGCCAGCACCGTGGCGAACTTCGGGGCGCTGCGCACGTACCGAACACCGGCGCGGATCGCCGCCCTCATGCGCTCCACGCCGAGCGGCCGGTGGTCCGGCGGGCGGTCCCACCGGTAGAGCACCACGAGCACGCCCAGGAAGGACAGCGTGTTGAACGCGAAGGTGGCGGCCGGTCCGATGGCCGCGATCAGCACGCCGCCCAGCGCCGGGCCCACCGCCCTGGCGACGTTCGCGTTGGCGCCGTTGAGCAGCGCCGCCTGCGGTAGCTCGTCACGGGGCACCAGCTCCGACTGGATCGCCTGGAACGACGGCAGGCACAGGGCCTGCCCCACGCCCATCAGCGCGATCATCAGCAGCAGGAGGGCGGGGGTGGTCAGGTCACCGGCCGTCAGCCCCGCCAGTCCCGCCGCGCCGAGCAGCATCATCAGCTGACCGGTGAGCAGGAGCCGGCGGCGGTCGAAGATGTCGCCGAGGGCGCCGGCGGGCACCACCAGCAGGAAGACGGGCAGGGTGGTGGCCGCCTGCACGAGGGCGACGGCGAACTCGCTGCCCGTGAGGTCGCCCATGAGCCACTGCGCGCCCACGGTCTGCGCCCACGTGCCCGTGTTGGCCACGAACTGCGCCATCCACAGCGAGCGGAAAGCGGGCCGCCGCAAGGGCTCCCACGCGCCGGTGGCCGTCCGCATCAGCAGATCGCGCGCAGACCGCGGTGCACGCCCGTGTCCTCCCGGTCCAGCCTCTCCCGTGCTCCCGGCAGCAGGTGGCCGTCGTCGTCCAGCCGGTCCTGCCGGTGGCACGGGGTTTCCAGCCGAACAGGTGGGCCGCCTCGGCGCACGAGATGCCGGCGGCGTCCGCGCGTTCCACCGGCCGCGACTCGACCTCGTCGCCGAAGTGCCTGCGCACGAGGTCGTGCGACGGCAGACCGGCCGCGTTGTCCCCCGCCGCGGCGTAGACCACCTGGTGGCCGGGTGTGCCGGTGATCGCGGCCACCTCGATGAGGTCCGCGACGTCGTGGACCACCACGTACGACCAGAACGACGCGCTGGTGCCCGAGCCGCGGGCGCGCACCACCGATCCGGTGTTGCGCTCGACGTCGCCCTCCCACTGGATCCACGTGGGACGGATGGAGACGGCCATGAGGTCGCTGCGCGCGGTCACGGCGTCCATGAGCACTTCACCGACCCGCTGGGACAGCGCGTACGGGCCCGGCGGCCGGGCACGGTCTCGCTGGAGATGACCACGAACCGCCGCACGCCGGCCCGTTCGGCGGCGTCGACCAGGTGGCACGTCGACATCACGTTGTTCTGGGAGATCACCTGCGACGGGTGGTGCTGGGGGCTGGGCACGGCGGCGGCGTGCACCACCGCTTCGTGCCCCGGCACGATGGCGGCGACCTGGCCCGCGTCGGCGAGGTCGGCCTCGAAGTAGGCGGCGTCCCGGGACCGGTCGTGCACCGGTGGCGGGAGGTCGAGCCCGGTGACCTCGTGCCCGCTCCGCAGCAACAACTTGTCCACCGTCGCCGCGCTCAGCTCGCCGCGCGAGCCCGTGACCAGCACTCGCATCCGGAGCCTCCTCGTGAATGCGCACGACCTGCATGCGTGTGACGTGAGGGCGCGCGACCAAGCGCCACACCGCGTCCACCCGGCCCTGGGTATCCCGCCACGCCTGCGCTAACCGCACCGTCACCCGACCTCGGGCGCTCGACGTCACCGGTCGGTCCGCCCGCCGACGCGCACCCGGCCACGCCGTTCACGGGCACTGGTAATCACTCTGGGTTACCGATAGCGTTCGTGGAGTGTCGACTGGTGGCAATTCCCCGGGTCGGTCCGAGCGGCCGGCCGAAACCGATCCCCGCTTCGCCCTCATGGACCACTCGATGGGTTACCTGTTCTCGGCCGCCTTGCGCGCCGTCGCGGCGTTGGGCGTGGCCGATCACCTGACCGGAGGACCACGTCCGGTCGCCGAACTGGCCGAGGCGGTCGGCGCGGACGCGCTCAACCTGTACCGGGCGCTGCGTCTGCTGGCCACGCGCGACGTCTTCGCCGAGGACGACGCCGGCCGGTTCGCGCTCACCCCCGCGGCGGAGTTGCTGCGCACCGACGTGCCGTCGTCGTTCCGCGCCGCGGTCCTGATGCTCACCGACAAGACGTTCTGGCTGCCCGCCGGCGAACTGGAGGAGGCCGTCCGCACGGGGACGTCCCCGTTCGACCGGCTGTTCGGGATGCCGTTCTTCGACCACTTCGCCCGGGACGCCGACACCGCGGCCGTCTTCCACGTCGGCATGGCGTCGATGTCGGACCCGGAGAACCCCCTGGTCGCAGGGGCGTACGACTTCCCGTCGGAAGGCGTGGTCGTGGACGTCGGCGGAGGTCACGGCGGCCTGCTGCTGGCCGTGCTGCGCGACAACCCCGGGCTGCACGGCGTGCTCTTCGAACAGCCGCACGTGCTTCAGGAGCACCGACTCGGCGAACTCGGCGCGGACCACCGCTGGGACCTGGCCACCGGTGACTTCTTCACCGAAGCGCCGAGCGGCGACCTCTACCTGCTCAAGCGGATCCTGCACGACTGGGACGACGAGCAGTGCGTGCGCGTCCTGCGCCACTGCCGGCAGGCCGTCTCCGACCGCGGCCGCGTCCTGGTGGTCGACGCGGTGATCCCGCCGGGCAACGACCCCGACCCCGGCAAGGTCATCGACCTGCTCATGATGAGTTCGCTCACCGGACGGGAACGCACCCGCGCCGAGTTCGAAACCCTGTTCGCCCGAGCCGGCTTCCGCCTGGAGCGGGTGGTCCCGACCGGTACCCGGCTGTCGATCGTGGAGGGCGTCCCCACCGCGGTCCCACCCGGCTCATGACGTCCTTGCCGGTCAGCCGCGATGGTGGACAGGGCGCCGGGCGGCTCGTGACCGCCGTCGTGCAGCCGTCCTGACCACCGAGCCCAGCGCCGCCACCGCGACCACGGCGCCGGTGACCACGTCGTTGACCGGCGAGCGCCCCGCGGCCGCGTGCAGCTCCACGGACGGCGCGACGACCAGCCAGACCCCGAGCACCAGCAGAACCGGCCCCATCCACGGTGTCTCCCGCAGCGCCATGGCGTGGACCAGGGAGCACACGGCCACCGCGAAGCCCGCCAACACGGTGTTCCAGTGGGGGGCGAAATCACCGGCGGTCCGGTACCCCAGCGCGAAGGGCGCCATGATCAGCCACAGACCGGCCAGGAAGCTGACGGCGATGCCGAACGTGGCCGCCGCGTCCCCCACCGGTGGCCGCACCTCCGGGTCGGGTGCCTCGGGCAACCGCACTCCACCGGACATCACAGCGCTCTCCTCCCGCGGAGCGATGGCGGCCCCGAGCCGCTGCGCGGCCTCTCCCGATCATGACACCGCCACGCGCCGGTGAACCTGACGCTTGCCTTGCAATACGGCCGCGTGCTGTCGCGGACCTCCGTCCATCCTGACGATTTCCTTGCGGTGCAACGCTTTCCCGCCGAACCGGGCGGACCGGCACCTACCGTCGGCGGTGAACGCGAGAACCGGACGACGGGAGGTCCACAGTGCTGGACATCGACACCACGGCCGCCGAGGCCATCGACGAGCTGACCGCCGCCACCGGCGTGGGACGTCAGGGCGGGCTGCGCATCACGTCGGCGGCGAACACCCCCGATCGGGACTTCCACCTGTCGGTCGAACCGCATCCGGCACCCGAGGACGTGGTGGTCGCCCGGGGCGACATCCGCGTGTTCCTGGACGCCCGTGCGGCCGAGGCGCTGGCGGACAAGGTGCTCGACGTGCGCAGGCGCAACGCCGACCGCGTCCACTTCGGCGTCTACCCCCAGGCCTGACCACGCGAATCGTCAGCAGTTCGTCAGGTGAACCGGCGTGTGCCCCGGCACAGGATTGGGCCGATCCGACGAAGGGGAGGCCTATGACCGCACACGAGCACACGCCACACCGCGAAGAGGGCACGTCGGCCGGCACGTCCGCCCGAACGGCGCGGACCAGATCGATGCCGGCCGACGCCGAGGTCGTGTTCGACGTCGTCACCGACCTGGAGCACCTGGCCGACTGGCTGCCGCCCGGGGTCGAGATCGAGCTGTACGGGCCGGGTCTGCTGCGCCTGTGGTCCCGTCACGCCTTCGACGAGCCGTGCGAGCGCCAGGTGCGGATCGACTGGGAGAACCTGAAGGTGGAGTGGGGCAGCGACGAGGCGCCCAGCCACGCCGGGAGCCTGCGGGTGCTGCGCATGACGCCGGGGCGCAGCGTCGTCGCGGTGGACCTGGCCGGCCCGCTCGGGCTGCCCATGCCGCTGCTGGACGGCTGGTTGGCCCACGCGCTCGACTCGCTGGCCGCCGTGGTGGGCGCCGAACAGCCGAACGTGCCGTGGCCGGTCGGGGCGACCCGAGGACGACGCCCGGCTCACGACCTCGCGGTGCCCGCGTCGGCGTGACGCCCGACGGTGGTCACAGGTCTTGTTCGTCCCTGCCGGCGGACGTGCGGGTGGAGGCGCCGCCGAGCAGCCGGGCAGCCAAGCAGGGTCTGCTCGGGCAACGCCGTGGCGGCGGCCACGATGCCGCCGGTGGGCTGTAGGACAGCGCCTTGAGCGTCACCAGTGCCCGGCGGACCGCCTCCGACCAGGAACCGTCGTACGTGCAGCGACCGATCCGGCCCGTCCGGAAGTCCTCGGTGTCCACGATGACCTGTTCGGCGTCGCCCGCGTGCGGACGGGGCGAGTGGGAGGCGGTGTGGGTGAGCAAACGGCACGCGCTGGTCGGCGCGCCGTCCTGCGCGTCATCGGTCACCGCTCCGGCCGGGTGCCGGGCCGGGCGGGGCCTCGCCCGCGTCCGGGAACTCGTCGGTGACCATGGTGTCCCGGTTCACCCGGCCGGTGAGGTAGGCGGTCCGCCCGACCATCTGGCCGACCACGGGCGCCGTCACCGTCTGGAGCGCGGCGACCAGCAGCAGCGCGAACGCGTACCGCGCCGGCACCTGGAGGGCGACGCCGACCAGGATCAGCAGCAGCCCGAGCGTCTGCGGCTTCGAGGACGCGTGCAGCCGTGACGGCGGATCGGTGAACCTCAGCAGCCCGATCGCACCCACCAGGCTGAAGCACGCGCCCGTCAGCAGCAGCACGGCCGAGCAGACGTCGAGCACCACGGCGATCACTCCTCGTCCTCGCGGTGCTCCACCAGGCGCGCGGCGGCCACCGACCCCACGAAACCGAGCAGCACCACCGCGACGAGCAGCGGTATCACCGCACCGCTCCCCTGCGGCACCATCCCCACGGCGGAAGCCGCGACGATCAACACCACGAGCACGTCCACGGCCACGATCCGGTCCAACGCGGTAGGGCCGCGCAGCAGCCTCGGCAACACCAGCAAGGCGGCCACCGACAGCAGCGCCAACGTCATCGCGTAGACGACCGTCACGGTCGCACCTCCTCTTCGAGCGGCGTGCCGAACACCCGCGCCACCCGGCGTTCGACGGTCCGCACCACCCGCCGGGCCTGTTCGGTGGACCCGTCGGCGGGGATGGGGAGGGTGTGGACGTACAGCAGCCGCCGGTCGCGGTCGATGTGCACGACGAGGGTGCCCGGGGTCAGCGACGTCACGTTCGCGGTGGCGGCGATCTCCACGTTCGACCGGACGCGCAACGGCACCTCGACGATCGCCGTCCTGGTGCGCGGGCCGTGCCGGACCACGCTCCAGGCGACCACCACCGAGGAGCGCGCCAGGTCGAGCAGCGCGCCGGCGATGAGCTGGAGCAGCCGGACAGGCCGTGGTCCGGCCCGACCTGGCCGACCCCGCGGCGGGAACGCGACCAGCACGCCGATGGTGGCCAGGAGCCCGCCCACCACGACCACTGGGCTGAGCGACCCCCACAGCAGCAGCCACAACGCCCACAGCCAGGCGCCGAGCAGGATCCGCTTCACCGCCCCTCCTCCCCCAGCACGGCGACGCGGTAGACCTCGCGGTCCAGCAGATCGGCCGCTGCCCGCCCGCTGACACCCGCGAGCGGCCCGGCCAGGACCGCCAGGGCCAGCCCCGTCGCCACCATGGCGGCGGTGGCGCCGAGCATCGGCACCGACTTCTGCCCGGTGCCGACGTCCAGCTCGTCGGTGGGGTCCGGGTCCGGCACCGGATCGCGCGAGGGGCCCCAGAACACCGCCGACCACAGCCGGGCCATCGCGTACAGGGTGAGCAGGCTGGTCAGCACCGCCGCCGCGGCCAGCGCCAGCGCCGTGGTCCCGCCCTCAGCCACACCCGCGCGCAGCAGGGCGAACTTCGCCACGAACCCGGACAGCGGCGGGATCCCCGCGAGGCTCATCGCGGGGATGAAGAACAGCACCGCGACCCACGGGTCCAGCCTCGCCAGACCACCCATCCGCCGCAGCGACGGTGTACCGGTCCCGCGCACGATCAGCCCCGCGACCAGGAACAGCGTGGCCTGCACCGTGATGTGGTGCACGATGTACATGATCGTCCCGGTGAGCCCGGCGGCGTCGGACAGCGCCAGCCCGAACAGCATGAACCCGATGTGGCTGACCAGCGTGAACGCGAGCAGCCGGTTGAGGTCGTCCTGGGCGATCGCGCCGAGGATGCCGACCAGCAGCGCGGCGATCGCGATACCGCCCAACAACGGCCAGACGTCCTGGCGCGGGAACACCAGCGTCTGGGTGCGCACCATCGCGTACACCCCGACCTTCGTCAGCAGGGCGGCGAGCACCGCCGTGATCGGCGCGGGCGCGGTCGGGTAGCTGTCGGGCAACCAGAAGTGCAGCGGCACCATGGCCGCCTTGATGCCGAACACGACGAGCAGCAGCAGGCTCAGCGCGTCCCGCAGCCCGTCCGGCACCAGCGCCGCCTTCGAGCCGAGGTCGGCGAGGTTGACCGTGCCGGTCGCCGCGTAGACCAGGGCGATGGCGGTCAGGAACAGCAGGGACGAGGCGAGGCTGGTGATCGTGTACGTCATGCCCGCGCGGGCGCGGTGTTCCGTCGCGCGCAGGGTGATCAGCACGTACGAGGCGGCCAGCATGACCTCGAACGCCACGAACAGCGTGAACAGGTCGCCGGCGAGGAACGCCAGCGCGACGCCCGCGACCAGCACCAGGTAGGTCGGGTGGAACACGGGCGTCAGCGTCCTCCGTGCGTCGGCGACGCCCTGCCCCACGGCGAAGACGAGCACCGCCAGCGCCACGAGCACCGACACGACGAGCAGCAAGGCGGACAGCCGGTCGGCCACCAGCGGGATGCCGACCGGAGGACTCCAGCCGCCGACCGCGACGGCGAACGGCCCCCGACCGTCGGCGACCGCCAGGACCACGCCGGCGTCGGCCAGGACCAGCACCAGGACGCCGATGCCGAGCGCCCGTTGCACGGCGGCGTGCCGGGCGAAGCCGAGGGACAGTCCGGCCGCGAACAGCGGGACCAGCACCGGCACGGCCAGCAGCGCGGCGTTCACGACCGCTCCTCCCGCGACCCGAGGCGCTGGTCCTCCACGTCGTCGCGGACCTCGTCGTGGCCGGACAGCCGGAACGCGCGGTACGCCAGCGCCAGGAGGAACGCGGTCACACCGAACGTGATGACGATGGCGGTCAGCGCCATCGCCTGCGGCAGGGGGTCCGCGTACGCCGCCGGGTCCGGGTCCGACCCGCCTTCGGTGATCGGAGGTCGACCGGGCGCGCCGCCGGCGAACAGCAGGAGCAGGTTCGCGCCGTGCCCCAGCACGACGAAGCCGAGCAGGACGCGCATCAGCGACCGCTGCATCAGCAGGTAGACGCCGACGCCGAACAGGCAGGCGATGACGGCGGCGCTGATGAGGTCCAGGTGCGTCATGCGTCACCGCCCGGCTCCAGCGACGGTCCGAAAGCGGACAGCAGCTGCGTCGAAGCGCCCACGACGAGCAGGTAGACGCCGATGTCGAAGAAGAGGCTGGTCGGCACCTGGACGTGCACGGCGGTCCCGAGGTCCAGGGTCACCACGTGGCTGCTCAGCGGCGCGGCCCCGAACAGCAGCGGCACGATGCCGACCGCGGCGGCCGGCACCAGGCCGGCGGCGGCGAGCACCACCGGTCGGACGGGCAGGGTCGCCTCCAGTTCCCGGGCGCCACCCGCCAGGTACCGCAGGACGAACGCCTCGGCCGCGACCAGGCCTCCGGTGAACCCCCCGCCGGGTCCCTCGTGGCCCGAGAACAGCAGGTAGAGGGACAGCACGAAGATCGACGGGAACAGCAGCCGGGTGACGACCTCCAGCAGCAGCGAATGCCCGGGGATGGGCTCTTCCCCCACTTGGCGTGATGGTCGCGTCATGACCGCACCTCCTCGTCGTCGTCCTGTCCGGCAGCTCGTTCGGCAGCTCGTTCGGCATCCTGATCAGCACGGCGTTCGCTGCCTCTGCTCCGCATGACCAGCCCGGCCGCGCCGATCGCGGTGACCATCAGGACCGAGATCTCGCCCAGGGTGTCGAGGGCGCGGAAGTCGACCAGGATCGCGTTGACCGCGTTGTGCGCGCCGGCCTCGTGGAGCAGCCCGAAGTAGGCGTCGGAGACCGGGCTCGGGTGCCGGACGGCGGTCACGGACAACGCGAACAGGCCCACGAACGCGCCGACCGCGGCGGCCAGCACGGCGCGCGGCCAGCGGAGCGGCCGGGCGGACCGGCCCCGGCCGGGTGGGCTCCCCGCAGCACGCTCCTCGGCGCGCCGGCTCCGGCCGGGCCGATCCGGGCTGAAGCGGACCGGCATCCGGCGGAGCACCAGCACGAAGACGACCAACGTCAGCGACTCCACCAGGAACTGCGTCAACGCCAGGTCCGGCGCCCCGTGCAGGACGAACATCCCCGCCACGCCGTAGCCGACGAACCCCACCAGCAGCACCGCGGTCAGCCTGCGCCGAGCGGTGGCCACTGCCACCGCCGCGACGAGCACGACGACCGCCAGCGGCACCTGGATCGGCGTCGTCCACAGCCTGATGCGCGGGACCACCGTGCCGGAGAGGACCAGGGCCACCCCCGGCAGCACCAGCACCGTGCACATCACCACGCCCAGGTACACCGGCAGGGAACCGACCTGGGTCCGTCGCGTCACCTGCCGGGCCACCACGTCGAGCACCCGCACGATCCCGGCGTAGACCGCCTGGGCATCCGGCAACGCCTTCCCGCCCACCACGTCGAACCGGAGTGCGGCGAAGTGCAAGGCGACGCCCGCCAGCACCGTGAGGACGGAGAGGCCCAGCACCGGCGTGAAGCCGTGCCACAAGGCCAGGTGGTAGTCCGGGGTGGCGTAGGCCTCGGCGTACGTCGAGGCGGGTGAGGCGACGGCGGCGTGCCAGATGCCGAGGGCGACGCCCGCCGTCGCGAGCAGCGCCGGAACCGCGACGAACCCCTTCGCCGGCTCGTCCGGCCGCGTCGGCTCCACCCCCGGCTTGCGCCCGAACGCGCCCCACAGGAACCGGGCGCTGTAGGCCACCGTGAGCACCGATCCCGCCACCAGGCCCGCCATCGGCCAGAAGTCGTGCAGGAACGCGTCGTAGGCAGCCTCCTTGCCGAGGAAACCGATCGTCGGCGGCAGGCCGGCCATCGACGCCGCGGCCACGACGGCGACCGCGCACAGCACGGGCAGCCGCCGTCCCACCCCGGACAGCTCGCGCAGGTCCCTGGTCCCGGCCTGGTGGTCCACCACGCCCACGACGAGGAACAGCGCGGACTTGAACAGGGCATGCGCCACCAGCATGGTCACCGCGGCGAGGGCCGAGACGGCGGAGCCCGCCCCGAACAGGGCCGTGAGCAGGCCGAGTTCGCTGATCGTGCCGTAGGCGAGCAGCCCTTTGAGGTCCGTCTCGCGCAACGCCCGCCACCCGGCCAGCACCATGCCGGTGAGCCCCACCGCCACCACCGCAGCACGCCACGCGCCGACGTCGGCGAACGCGGGCGACAACCGGGCGACGAGGTAGACCCCGGCCTTCACCATCGCGGCGGCGTGGAGGTAGGCGCTGACCGGGGTCGGCGCCACCATCGCCGCCGGCAGCCAGGCCTGCAGCGGGAACTGCGCGGACTTCGCCATCGCCCCGATCACCACGAGCACCAGCGCCACGGGGGTGAGCCCGCCGCTCGGCGGGTCCGCCACGATCGCCGACAGCCGGTACGTCCCCGCCGCCTCCCCCAGCATCAGCAGACCGAGGAGCATCACCAGGCCGCCCGCCGCGGTCGTCAGCAGGGCCTGCACGGCGGCCCGGCGTTCCTCGGACGAGCCTCCGGCACCACCGATGAGCAGGAACGACAGCACGGTGGTGAGTTCCCAGAACAGGTACAGCGAGATCAGGTGGTCGGCGGTGACCAGCCCCAGCATCGCGCCCGCGAAGGCCACCAGCAGCGCCGCCAGGCGTCCCGCGCCCTCCTCCACGTAGTACGCGCTGTAGGCGAGCACGGCGACACCGACGCCGCTGACCACGAACACCATCACCAGCGCGAGCGCGTCGACCCGCACGTCGAACCGCAGGCCGAGCGTCGACGCCCACTCCAGCCCTTCCGTCACGGCGCCGTGCCCCACGGACGATGCGCGCGTCACCGCCCAGACCAGCGCGGACAGCGGTGCGAGGGCGGCGACGGCCCAGACACCGCGACCGAGGCGGTGCGCCACCAGCGGCAGCAGCACCGCGACGGACGCGTGGACGGCCAGGAGGATCAGCACGGCCGGTCCAGTCGGTCCGCCACGGCCGTCACCACGCGCCGCCGTGCACGTCGGCGCGACGCACGAACCTCGTCATCGGCCCTCCCGCCACCGGTACCACGTCACCGTTCGGGTTCCACCTGGGGGAGGGATCAATCGTGCCCGATCGTGGTTGTCCGCTCGGCTCGGGCGGTCGCACGCAAGTCCTCAGTGGACGCGCGAGGACGGCAGGACCGGCTTCAGCGGACAGTGCGCGCGAAGGTCGGTGGGCGCGTCGCTGGGCGGCGCCCTGGTCTGCCTCGTCCTGCGCGACGTGTTCCGCACGTTGTTCCACCCCGGTCTCCGAGGTGACATCGCGACGCCGGCCATGAGGCCGGTGTGGCGGTCGACCCGCCGCCTCGGCGGACGTCGCGCGCCGTCCTCGCTGTCCGGACCGCCGGCCATGGAACTCGCCGAAGGCCTGAGCAGGGCTTCCTCCGAGTCGACGGCGACACCCGCGCGGTGCTGCGCGCCTACGCCGACGACCAGGACCAGAAGGCGTCGGCGTGGAGGCGGTGACCACCCCCGGGCGGCGTCACGGGGATGCCCGGTCCTCGACGCCCGCCACGTCCCGCAGCGCGTCGAGGTCGCCCGCCTTGTCGGCCGGGATCACGCTGAACGTGCCGTCGGTCTCCAACACCACCGCCGCGACCTGGTCGAAGCCACCCAACCCCTGCGAACGGACGGCCTGCAGGACCTCCGGCTCGCTGACCCGCTGGCCCCGCATCGCCCCTTCCCTCCGCTGTCCCTGCCAGACCAGCAGCGTCGGGCTCGACCGCACCATCTTCCGCACCACGCGAGCCCGCACCGACGACCACGCGACCACGAATTGCGCCACGATGAGCAGGACCAGGGCAAGCACGCCTTCGGCCAGCGCCACCTGGGACGTCAGCACGACGGTGGCCAGCGTCGAACCCAGCGCCACGGTGACCACGAGGTCGAAGGCGTTCATCTTGGACAACGTCCGCTTGCCGGACAGCCGCAGGGCGACCACGAGCACCGCGTAGGCGGGAACACCCACCAGCACGACCCTGCCGAGTCCGTTCCAGGAGTCGAAGTACACGTCACAGGCCTACCCGGACACCGGAACTGCATGCATTCGCCCCGGTGCTCCTGCCGGGAGCGGGCACCGTGACGTGCTCAGTCCACTGTGGACGCACCAGGGCGCGCGACACCGCCTCCGGCCGTGGGCAGGGTGAAGGTCTGGCCGCGGTCGAGGTAGGACACGGCGGTCGGCGGTCGGCGGCGGCGCACTTCGTCGGCGAAGTCGGACAACGGTGACTTCATCACGCCGTAGTCGTCGTAGTGCACCGGAACCGCGTGGCGGGGCCGCAGCATGTCGAGCAGGTCCACCCCCTGCGCGCCGTCCATGGTGAGCAGCACGCCCAACACCTTGGTCCCGCCGAGGTGCACCACGGCCACGTCGATGGTCGGGTAGCGGTCGCGGACCTCGCGCAGGTCGTCGTGGACGAGGGTGTCGCCGCTGAGGTAGATCCGCAGGACCGCCGAGGCCGCGGTGGCCCGGTACTCCAGCAGCGTGCCCATGACCGGCGGCAGCACCCTGCCCGGCAGGCCGAAGGCGTGCCTGCCGGGCAGCGACGTCACCGTCAACGAGGCGCCGTCCTTCTCCATCGCCACCTTCGCCCACGTGTCGAGGGCGACGGCCTCGCGGAACCCTCGCCGACCCAGGCGTCGCGCGGCGTGCGGGGTCGTCAGCAACGGCAGGTCGCGGTCCAGCTCACGGCTCGCCACCCGGTCGAAGTGGTCGCCGTGCAGGTGGGACAGCACCACGGCGTCCAGCGGCGGCAGGTCGCCGATCCCGATCGCGGGGTCGGTGCGGCGGCGCGAGACCAGGCCCTGCCCCAGGTAGCTCCACTGGCCCCGACGCAAAAAGTTGGGATCGGTGAGCACGGTGAACGGACCCAGCCGCAGCACCGTGGTCGCCGTGCCGACGAAGTACAGCGAGTCGGACCGTGTGCTCGGCCCGCCGGGAGTCCCGTCGCCGTTCACGCCGTCGCGGTCCACGTCAGGAGGCACCGCTCGACCCGTCCTCCCCGTGGGGCCGGCTGCCGGCGGTGTCTGCGCCCGGCGGCCGTCCGGACACCTCCCGCTCCACGTCGGTGAGCGGCGCGCCGGTGGCTTCCTCGGCCGACCCGCGCTCCACCGTCTCTTCGTCACGCCGGGGCTCTGTCATGGCGGGGCTCTGTCATGGCGGGGCTTCTTCACCGTGCCGAATGTCGAGTGCCGATCCGGCGGGGTACCCGGTCGAGCGGCCTCGATTCGGGTCCGCCGGATTCCGTCCGGCCACCGCATCGGTGAACACCGTTGCGTCACGAGGTCACGGGCTGTCGCATCTGGACGGTTCGCCGCCGTCGATCCGGGTATCCGACGGACGCGTCAAGCGGTCCGCGCGGTGCGCGACGGCGGAAGCGGTGATTCGGATGGATCGGAAGCTTGTCAGCACATCGGCGCACGGTGCGCCGGGCGACGATGCACGCGGCGAACCCTCGATCCGGGAGGTCGCAGACCTGGTGGACCAGGCGATCCAGAAGGCCTTGCGCGAGACGACGACCGTGTCGCCGGAGAACGCGGAGGCCCACGCCCGGAATGCGCGCGATGAGCTGCACGAACTGCTGGCCTTCGGCAGGCGGGCGGGCGACCGGTCCCTGCTCCAGCAGGCTCTCGCCTGCGCGCGGGCGGCGTGTGAGCACCTCGAGTTCGGCGAACTGCTGGAGGCGCGGACGTTGCTGACGGCGGCGAGCGTCCAGCTGGCGCTCGTGCGGTCCGTGCCACCTCAAGGGGCGTGACGCGCCCGTGTCATCTAGCGGGTTTGGTCGCGCACGGCCCGGTAACCCCGCGTCCATGTCGTTGACTCAGTGGTGGGGCCGAGTCCGTTCCTCCTACGCCGGTGGTGAGCAACGCCCGCTGGGGGGCTACCTCACATCACTCCTCTCCTACGCGGCGATGGTCGGCGTCGCGACCGCTGTCGGCAGGCGGCGGGGTGCCCGGCTGCCGGAGCGGTTGTCGACCGGAGACGTGGTGTTGCTGTCGGTGGCGACGCACAAGGCGAGCCGCCTGGTGACGAAGAGCTCGGTCACCAGCGCGCTGCGGGCGCCGTTCACGCACTACGAGAGCGCCGCCGGCGAGGCGGAGGTCAACGAGTCGGCGCGGCACGGGCACCGGCACGCGGTCGGCGAACTGGTGACCTGCCCGTTCTGCTCCGGGGTGTGGATCGCCGGTGCGTTGACGGCGGGCCGGGTGCTCGCACCACGGGCCACGCGGCTGCTGATGACGACGTTGACCGCGGTCGCGGCGTCGGACTGGCTCCACCTCGCCTACGACCGCGCCAAGCCGGACCCGTCCTGATGGCGGCACGCCGGCCGGCACGCGCACGCGCCCGGCCGGTCGCACCGACCCGCACTCGATCACGGTCATGACCCCAGGCGGTTCGAGCGGCGGCGGGCGGCCTTCGAGCAGGCTGGTGACGATCCGCACCACGTGCCGGGCGGTGGCCTCGGCGTCGGCGGCGGCCATGGTCAACGGAGGATCGGCCAGGGCGGCGGGGTGAGTCGTCGACGCCGATCACGGCCAGGTCGTGAGGCGCGGTCAACCCGTGCCGGCGCAGCCCGGCCAGCACCGCGAGAGCGGCGGTGTCGTCGTGGGCGCAGACGCCGGTGGGTCCAGGCTTCGCCAGGCGGCGAGGGCCGCGGTAGCCGCGTCATGGTCCACCGGGATCCGCGGGACCGACTGGGTGGAGAACGTCCTGTTGCAGCAGGCCGGACCGGACGTGCACCGGCAGTGGGCGGCCGGGCAGTCGGCGTGGACATCCGATCCGGTCGAGCGGGCTTGGCTGACTTGGGGACGGCTCGCGGTGCGCGGTGGGCCGAGGTCCGTGCCGCTCACCGGCTTCACGGACGCCGGGCGCGGCCTCTTCGACCAGCCGCCCGGGTGCCTGCTGGACCACCAGGCCACCTTCGCCATGAGCACGTACAAGGGTTGCGGGATGCCGCTCGTCGCCGGGGAGGACTTCGACTTCTTCCCTTACCCGTCGCCCACGGGCGGTGAACGGGCGTGGGAGGTCTCGGCCGACCTCGCCGCGATGTTCACCCGCACGCCGGAGTCGGAGAAGCTGATCAGGTTCCTCGCCTCCGCGCGGGCGCAGGAAATCTGGACCGCGCGCGGGCGGTGCGTCCTCGGTGAACCGCAAGGTGCTGCCGGAGGTGTACGCCGACGCCGTGAGCCGGCGGATCGCCGCCACGCTGACGTCGCCGGGCACGTTCTGCTTCGACGCGTCGGGCCTGATGCCGGGCGTGATGCGCACCGCGTTCTACCGGGCGGCGCTCGAGTACGTCAACGACCCGGCCCGCCTGGACACCGTGCTGGCCCAGCTCGACACCGTGCGGACCAACAT
The DNA here is from genome assembly GCF_052936305.1 of Saccharothrix isguenensis. Classification (NCBI taxonomy): domain Bacteria; kingdom Bacillati; phylum Actinomycetota; class Actinomycetes; order Pseudonocardiales; family Pseudonocardiaceae; genus Saccharothrix; species Saccharothrix isguenensis. The sequence continues at coordinate 3,471,572 of NZ_CP193626.1, read as the reverse complement.
CGGGCGGGACGAGTGGTTGGATTTCCCCTGCGGTGGACGGGCCACCGGCTAGCGGGGCCAGAGGAGGGCTGGTTGGCGAAGCGGCGGTACGTGGCGAGGGGTGTGCCCGGCGGGTACCGGGTCTGGGACGGCAAGGCGCGGCGGTGGTGGGGCGACCACTACGAGCTGTGTCCCGACGACCTGCTCGCCGAGCTGAACACCTCCGCCGACCCCGCGCGGATCACCGCCCTGCTCAAGCGCTATCGGGCACTCCGGCGCTGAGACGCGGGTTGTGAACTTGTCGGCACGGTCACCAGAACAGTTCCGGTGAAGCAGGACCGGACGATCAAATTCCCATTCGACTGCACCTCCACCGCCGCCGATCCCACCGAGGGCGCCCCGCCACCGCACCCGAACGCCGCGACCGAAGTTCACCCTTCTGCGTCGAGCCCGCTGCTTTTGGGCGAATCGACTGGTACGAGCACCGCACGACGTTCGGTGATATAGCTCACAGTATGCGGTGGAATGGTGGAAACCGACTGCCGTCCGGCCACGCAAAACCCCAGCGTGCGGCTACCGCCGGTGATCCCCCGCCGAACCATGATCCGTTCACGGTGGCTTCTTGACCGGGCGTGCAGCCGTCCCTAGCGTCGTAATCGTCGGAGTGGCTCACCTGACACGGGGGAATCAGTGCCTGCAATGGATCTGTGGAAGTCGAGCGTCGGTCTCCTGTTCGACCGCAGAGCGGAAATAGGAAAGCCAATGCTCTTCCGCCTCAGCCGTCCGATGGACATCGACCCACTGGGCCAACGAATCCTTGACGTGGCCGCGCTCGCCGAATGCGTGCGCAACACGGCCGGCGCCCTGCACGCGGCCGGGGTCCGCCCCGGCGACCGGGTCGCCGTGTACAAGGAGAACCACTTCGACTGCCTGCTGCTCGCCTCCGCCGCCGTCAGGATCGGCGCGATCCCGGTCATGCTGTCGGGACTGCTCGCCCCCGACTCGGTGCGCCCGCTGCTCCAGCGCGTCGAACCGAAGCTGCTGGTCGGCAACCAACGATTACTGGAGGAGAAGGGGTCCGACGGCAGTCCGCTCACCTCGTTCGCCGAGCGCACCCTGTGCCTCGACGGGAGCACGCCGAACGCGATGGCCCTCGCCGATGTCCTCGGCGGCACCGCACCGCCCCCTGCTCCGCGCGGCGACGACGAACTGATGATGCTCACCCACACGTCCGGCACGACCGGCATTCCGAAGCTCATCATCTACACCCCGGAAAAGCTCCAGCGGCAGATGGCCCGACTGGAATGCCGCCACTTGCCGCCGATCACCTTCCGCCGCAATGACACCGTGGCGATGTTCCTGCCGTACGTGCACGCCCGCTCCTTCACCTGGATCTATTCGGCGCTGACCTTGTCGCCCGCCAAGGTCCTGCTGATGAGCGAAAACGACCCCGAAGTGGTCGGCCCGATGTTCCGGCAGCACCGGCCCACGGTGATCGAGGCGCTGCCGATCGACTTCCTCCAGATGGCGAAACTCGCCCAGGAGAACCGGGGCGACGCCTTCGCCTCGGTCCGCATGTTCGTGGGAAATTTCGACGCGATGCGCTGGCCGACGATTCGCACCTTCCTGAACGCTTCCCGGCATTGGTTCCCGGTCTGGCGGGAGGGGTACGGGCAGTCGGAGACCGGCGGCCTGGGAATGACCGTCATCACCCGCTACCGGGCGAACAAGCGGCGCGACCAGCAACCGGGTCCGCGCAAGGTCGGTCGACCGATGCCCGGTTTCGTGCAGCTGAAGGTGGTGGACCCGAAAACCTTCGAGCCGGTGCCGAAGGGACAGCCGGGAATCGTGCTCGCGAAGACGAAGGCTCGGCGCATCGGGTACTACAAGGAACCCGAGCGCTGGAACGAGAAGGCGGTGGGCGACTGGTGGAACACCGGTGACATCGGCGTCCTGACCCGGACCGGCGCCCTCAAGCTGCTCGACCGCGAGGTCAACTACGTGCCCGGGGTGAGCTGCCTCGAACTGGAGGACGTGATCGTCGACTACCTGCCCGAGGGGTACGACGTCGCGCTGCTCCCGGTGCCCGGCGCCCCACCGGTGCCCGTGGTGGCTGCGCCCAACGGCCGGCTGGACCCGGAGCAGTGGCGCGGCGCGGTCCGCCGACTGCCCGAGCTGGCCGACCCGATCGTGATCGACTTCAAGGACATGCCCCGGACCGGTACCGGGAAGATCCTCCGGGAAGAGCTCTGCCGGCGGTACCTGGACGGCGTCGGCACGCCCGGCACCGGACGGTGGACATGAGCACCGCACGGGTCGACGACGCGGGTCCGAACACGGTGTTCCAGCGGGGGCGGTTCACCGTCGAACCGTTCACCGAGGCGTCACGCGTGATCTGGGAGCGGCGGCAGCACGTGGTCTTCGGGGTCAGTCCCGGGAACAGCTACTTCCAGGTCACCCGGCTGACCGAACTCCTGGACTGGCTCTGCGCGGAGTTCCGGCAGGTCGACGTCGTCATCCCGGATTCCGCGTTGGCGGAGACCTACCGCGCTCTCGGCTACGACCCGCAACGTGCGGCGAAGAAGGCGCGCAGCGAGATCAACGTGCTGTACAACAGGGTCACCCGCGCCTGGCAGGGCAACGGAGGACCGCGGCCGGCCGACGGTCTGCACCGGATGTCGGAGCTGGCTTCCGACTCCGTCTACCGGGAGAAGCTGGCGGAGTGCGAGCAGGCGCTGAAGGAGGACGGCCCCCTGTGGGACACGTGTGCCGCCATGACCCGGGAAGTCCTCGCCGCCAGGGGCCACACCGGGCCGCTCACCGCCGACCAGATCGAGCGCGGCATGCGGTACCTGACCGCCGAGCTCCCGTTCTTCCTGGCGTCCGGCGACATCTTCGACGTCCCGTCGTCGCTGAACTTCTACCACCGCGAGCTTTCCCTGGCAGAGCTCGTCTTCGCCGGGAAGTCGCAGCTCCGGCCATCACCCCGGCAGGGCTACGCCACCATCCGCCCGGCGCAGTGAGGCCGTTTCGCGGGATCCCCCGTACGCGACCTCCAGCTCGACACCACGTTGAGAAGGACACCCATGGCGCAGTACGACACCCTCGCCGCCCGGCTCGCCGACATCGAGAAGACCATCCACTTCTACCGTGAGAACGTGGAGTTCCCGTCGTTCTTCCGCGCTCTGGGGCCGGTGCGGGGAAAGCGTGTGCTGGACGTGGGTTGCGGCGACGGCGTCTACGCGCGGTTGGTCGCGCAGCGAGGCGCCGAGGAGGTGGTCGGGATGGACTCCTCCGGTGAGATGATCCGGCTGGGCGAGGTCGCCGAGGCGGAGCGGCCACTCGGAATCCGGTACCACGTGCACGACGTGGCGACGATGCCGGCGCTGGGCACGTTCGACGTCGTCCTGGCCGTCAACGTGCTGCACTACGCGGACACCAGGGCGACGCTGGACGGCATGTGCGAGCAGATCGCCTCGAACGTCGCCCCCGGCGGCAGGCTGCTGGCCTACGTCGGGAACGTGGAGTGCGACGCGGAGGCGGCACGGGACTTCGGATTCCTCGTCGACCGCCCGACCGACCTCGGCGAGGGAGATCCGTTCACCGTGACGATCGGTGCGACTCCGCCGGCTTCCGTGCGGGTGCACTACTGGCCGGCGGGAACTCTCGCACGGGCGGTGGAATCCGCCGGGTTCTCCCGCGTCACGTGGGAGGAGATGACGCACTCCCCCGTCTCCCCTGACGACGCCACCCGCCTCGGGCGACTGCTCAAGAACCCGCCGAGCATCCTTCTCAGCGCGTACAAGGAGCCCTAGTCCGCGCTAGTCGGCGCCCATCACGAGCCCTTCGATGGTGTGCTTCTGCACCAGGGGTTCGAGGCGGTCGACGACCCTGCAACCGAGGTGCGTGCGGACCTCTTCGGGCAGCCGCTCGTAGTAGGCGCGGCTGACGACCAGGTCGTTGCGGTCGTTCTCGACTCCTCCGGCGGCCAGTCCGAGGACCAGCACGGGCCGGGCGGAGTTCGACCGGTTCGGGGTGCCGCGGTGGATGGTGAGGGCGGAACGCGCCGAGATGTCGCCCCGCTGCGGCATCTTCTGCTGGACGAGCGCTCCGTAGCGTGGGTAGTGGGACTTCGGCGGGAACATCCCGTGCTCGAAGTCGGCGGCGTCGTCCCACTGCGTGCCGGGCGCGATCTCGAACGGCCCCATCTCGGGGACCGTGTCGACCGTCGTCACGTTCAACGCCAGGGAGGTGAGCCGCCGCTCCTCCACGGTTTCCCTCGGCGCCGGGAAGTCCCGGTGCCACGGCTGGGTGACCGCGCCCGGCAGCGGCACGTCGAAGCCGATCTCGACCACCTGGTAGTCCGGCCCCAGCACCGCCCGCGCGAGGTCGACCACCCACGGGTGGGTGACCAGGTCCAGGAAGCCCCGGATCCGCTCGGGGTGGGTCTCGACGTAGTAGCGGTTCGGACCCCGGCCGATCGCGCCGTCCGGACGTGCGAGCGCTTCCCGGAACAACTCGTCGACGTCCTCGCCGAGCCGATCGGCCCAATCGGGCGTGAACGCGCCGCGCAACGCGACGATGCCGTCCGAGTACAGGGCGCTCACCAGGGTGTCGACGTCGTACGTGCCGGTCATGACCACCTCTTTCAGGCAATGGTTGAGCGGGCCACGGTCGAACGTAGCAGCGCCCCGGTTAATGTTCCAACGTTGTAACCGCAGTCCGAACCCCATCGGACGCGGCCCGATCGATACATCCGAACGGTCGATGCCGCTTTCGCCGGCGACTGCGTACGTTGCGATGGATGGTCACTTCCTCACCGTGGGAGAGCAGATGAGGAAAATTCTCAACCGTCGACAGCTGCTCGTCGGCGTGGCGGCCCTGCTGGTCTGCTCGGTGGCGACGCCGGTGGCGGCGGTGACGGCGGTGACGGCGGCGTCCGCCACGACCGACGTCGTGGCGGACGCGCTGCGGGACATGACGTTGGAGGAGAAGGTCGGCCAGCTGTTCGTCACCTACGCCTACGGGGCGACGGTGGACGCGGCGGACCCGGCCTCCGTGGCGGCCAACCGGCGCTACCACGGCGTGGACAACGCCCAGCAGCTGATCGAGAAGTACCACCTCGGCGGCATCATCTACTTCGCGTGGTCCGGCAACACGGTCAACCCAGCCCAGATCACCGAACTGTCCAACGGCATCCAGCGGGTGTCCGCGATCCCCGCGCTGGTGAGCACCGACCAGGAGCACGGCGTCGTGTCGCGGGTCGGCGCGCCGGCCACGCTGTTCCCCGGCGCCATGGCGCTCGGCGCGGCCCGCAGCCCCGGGTCGGCGCGCATCGCGGCCACCATCGCCGGGCGCGAGCTGCGCGCGGTGGGGGTCAACCAGAACTTCGCGCCCGTCGCCGACGTCAACGTCAACGCGCTCAACCCGGTCATCGGCGTCCGGTCGTTCGGCGAGGACCCGCAGCTCACCGCCCGACTGGTCGAAGCCCAGGTGCGCGGGTACCAGCGGGGCGGCGTCTCGGCCACCGCCAAGCACTTCCCCGGCCACGGCGACACCGCCGTCGACAGCCACACCGGGCTCCCGGTGATCGGCCACAGCCGGGAGGAGTGGGACCGGCTGGACGCGCCGCCGTTCCGCCGCGCGATCGCGGCCGGCGTCGACTCGATCATGACCGCGCACCTCGTGGTGCCCGCGCTGGACCCGTCCGGCGACCCGGCCACGCTGTCCCACCCGATCATGACGGGCATCCTGCGCGACGAGCTCGGCTACGACGGCGTGGTGATCACCGACTCGCTCGGGATGGCCGGTGTCCGGCAGGAGTACGGCGACGACCGCGTCCCCGTGCTGGCGCTGAAGTCGGGCGTCGACCAGCTGTTGATGCCGCCGGACATCGACCTCGCGTACACCGCGGTGCTGGCGGCGGTGCGCGGCGGCGAGCTGACCGAGGACCGCATCGACCAGTCGGTCCGCCGGATCCTGCGGATGAAGGCCGGACGCGGGCTGTTCGGCGGCCAGTTCGCCGACCCCGCCCTCCTGCCGGAACTGGTCGGGACCGAGCACAACGAGCGGACCGCGCAGCAGATCACGGACCGGACCACGACGCTCGTGCGCAACGCCGCGGGCGTCCTCCCGCTGACCACCCGCCCGACGACGGTCTTCACCACCGGTTGGGGAACCGCCGCCGATCCCGTGCCGCAGCGGCTCGCCACGGCTGTCGGCCACCGTTCGGCGGCAACGACGTCCCTGGTCACCGGCTCGAACCCGAACCGGGCGACGATCGACCGGGCGGTGGCCGGTGCGGGCGCCGCCGACCTGACGATCGTGGCCACCAACAAGGCGTGGACCGACGTCGGCCAGCAGGACCTGGTGAAGGCACTGCTCGCCACCGGCGAACCGGTCGTCGTCATCGCGGTCCGCGACCCGTACGACCTCGCCTACTTCACCGACGCGCAGACCTACCTCGCGACCTACTCGTACACCGCGGTCTCGGTGGAGTCGGCGGTGCGGGTGCTGTACGGGGAGAACGCGCCGGGCGGGAAGCTGCCCGTCACCATCCCGCTCGCGGGCGACCCCTCGACCGCGCTGTACCCGTACGGCCACGGCCTGACCTGGGAGAGCTGAACCGATGCGCCACGCCGTCCGCCGACTGCTGACCATCGCCCTGTGCGGGCTGCTGGTCGCGACTCCGCCCGCGCTCGGCCAGGAGTCCACCGACCAGGCGAACCCGGGCCTGCCGTCGGTGCCGCTGACCGTGATGTCGTTCAACATCCACACCGGCATCGGCGTGGACGGCAGGCTCGACCTGGCACGGGTGGCCGCGGAGATCGAGGCGGCCGACGCGGACGTGGTCGCGCTGCAGGAGGTCGACGTCCACTGGATGGCCCGCAGCGAGTGGCGGGACCAGGCGGCGGAACTGGCCGCGGCGGTCGGCATGGACGTCTACTTCGCGCCCATCTACGACCTGGACCCGCTGGAACCGGGGCAGCCGCGGCGGCAGTACGGCGTGGCGGTGCTCAGCCGGCACCCGGTCGTCGCGGCGGAGAACCACGCGATCACCCGGCTGTCCACCCAGGTGCCGAACGCGACGCCGGAGCCGGCACCCGGCTTCCCCGAGGTCGAGCTGAACGTGCGGGGCGAACGGGTGCACGTCTACAACACCCACCTCGACTACCGCGCCGATCCGGCGGTGCGCCGGGCGCAGGTCGCCGACATGCTGCACGTCCTGGCCGAGGACCGGGGCAAGGCCCGGGTGCTGCTCGGCGACTTCAACGCCGTTCCCGGCGCCCCGGAATTGGCTCCACTGTGGACGGAGCTGGTCGACGCGTGGGCGATGACCGATCCGTCGTCGCCCGGCATGACGTACCCGGCACAGGCGCCCACCAAGCGCATCGACTACGTGGCCGCCGCCCACCCGGCCCGGGTGCGTGACACGCGGGTGATCACGACCGGCGCGTCGGACCACCTGCCCGTGGTGGCCGACCTGGTCGTCTCCCGGCGGCACGGATCCCCTTGGGACGGTGCGCTCACCCACCAGCGCCTGCGGTACGGCTCGGCGCACCACGCCGGGTTGGCCGCCGAGCACGTGGACCGGCTGGTGCCCGACGTCGAGGCGGGCGTCGTGGCGTCCCCGCAGGCCTTCCCGGGCGGTGTGGTGCTGGCCGCGCGCAACGGCGTGATCGCCGAGCACGCGGCGGTGGGTGACGCGCTGCGGTACGGGCACGACGGCGTGGAACTGCCGCCGGACCAACGGCTCCCCATGCGCGAGGACACCATCTTCGACGTGGCGTCCATCTCGAAGCTGTTCACCACCGTGGTCGCCCTGCGGCTGGTGGAGCGCGGACTGGTCGAGCTCGACGCCCCCGCCGCCCGCTACCTGCCCGAGTTCGGCCAGACCGGCAAGCAGGACGTCACCCTCAGGCAGCTGCTCACCCACACCTCGGGGCTGCCCGCCGGTCTCGCGGTCGGGTCGTACCCGACGGTCGAGCAGCGGCTGGCCGCGATCTACGCGGTGGCGCTCCGGTCGCAGCCGGGCACGCGGTACGTCTACTCGGACCTGAGCCTCATCGTGATCGGCAAGGTGCTGGAACGGGTCGCCGGTCGGACGCTGCCCGAACTCGTGGCGTCGGAGATCACCGAGCCGCTCGCGCTGCACGACACCATGTACAACCCGCCGGAGCACCTGCGCCCGCGGATCGCGCCGACCCAGTACGTGCGCGGCACGCGCGGGCTGATCTGGGGCGAGGTGCACGACTCCACCTCCTGGTACCTCGGTGGCACCGCGGGGCACGCCGGGGTCTTCTCCACCGCGCACGACCTCGCGGTGTTCGCCCAGATGCTGCTCAACGGCGGGCAGTACGGCGACCGGAGCGTCCTGCGGCCGGAGAGCGTCCGGGAGATGATGCGGAACGGGAACGCGGCCATCCCCGGCGCCGACCGCGGCCTGGGCCTCGACCTGAACAAGCCCGCCTTCATGGGCATGCTCGCCACGCCCTACACGGCCGGGCACACCGGGTACACCGGGACGTCGCTGGTCATCGAGCCGGAGAGCAGGGCCTTCGTGCTGCTGCTGACCAACCGCGTGCACCCGACCGCGGCCGGTCCGGCGACCAACCCGTACCGGCGTGCCGTGGCGGACGACCTGGCCAGGGCCGTCCTGGACCACTGACCCGCTCGCGCCCGGAGCATGGCCCACTCCGCCCGCGCGCGTCTCCGGCGGAGGTGACGTACTTCATCGTTTGGCAGGTGCCGGCCGCAGGTAACCAGAGGGACGTAGGTAGTCGACCTGGAGGCACGATGCACGAGACAGACGCTGGACAGGCGGTCGCCAACCCGCGCCGGACCAGGCTGGACGCGGACTGGACCAGGCGCTCCACCGACGTGGGCGACCGGTCGGAGCCGACTCCCGCTCCCGACGCCGGGGAACGCTGGACCAGCTGAGCCGCAGCGGTGACGGCGGCGGCGAGGGTGACCGCCGCCGCCGTGGTCCGTGCCGCCGTGGTCCGTGCCGGAATCGGGCGAAGCCGTCGATTTCTCACTTTATCGTGCCAATTCTCCGGAATTCCACGCGGATACGCCCATTCGGGCGACTATGGCACCGATCAATCGACTGACGGTATAAATTGAAGGCGTTACCCCGGACCTCGGTGGCGAGATACCTCCCGTATTGATCAGGGTGGGCCGCGACCGAGGTCTTTTGCACGGATGAACCGCATCGCACGAATCGTGCCGGTGCACGCACGCCATCTCCCGACCACCGGCGTGCCGCTCAGGTCATCCGCAATCGTGCTCCAGGAAATGAAGCCGTCATGCGCAGCATCCGCACCACCGTCCAAGCCCTGTTCGGAGCCACCGTCGTAGCCGGGGGCCTGATCGCCCTCCCCTCCGTGGCTCACGCCATCACCATCCCGGTGGCGTGCAGTGAGAACGCCTTGGTGGCGGCGGTGAACCTGGCCAACTCCACGGCCACCGCGGACACCCTCGTCCTGGCGGGCGGCTGCACGTACAGCATGACCGCCGCCCACGGCGGTCCGTCGAACGCGCTGCCGGTGATCACCACGCCGATCGAGATGGTCGGCCCGGCCACCGTCACCAACGCCTCACTGCTGCGCCTCGGCAAGTTCCGGATCGCCGAGGTCGCTCAGACCGGCAGCCTGACGGTCACCACCGCGGTCGCGTTCACCGGGGGTGACGTGGTCGGCGACGGCGGCGGCATCCTCAACCGCGGCGCGGTCACCCTCACCGGGAGCACCCTGACCGGCAACACCGCCTCGGGCAACGGCGGCGGCCTCGCCAACGCGGACACCCCGACCGGGACGGCCCCCGCCGCGACGTTCACCAACAGCCCGGTGTCCGGCAACACCACCCTGACCGGCAACGGCGGCGGCATCTACAACGGCCAACGCGGCAGCCTGACGGTCACCGGCGTGTCCGGCAGCCCGCTGTTCATCACCGGCAACACCGCCGGCCGGGGTGGCGGGATCGCCGCGATCCGATCGACCGCGACGACGCTCACCCAGACCGCGGTGACCGACATTTACGCCCTGCTCCTGGGCGCCGGCGGCGTCTACCGCCACGGCGGCACGATGACCACCACCAACTCCCCCATCACCGCCAACACGCCGATGGAACGGCGTAACCGTCACATCGCTGATCCCCTCTATCGATCTCTTCCCGACGTATCGCGTCCCCGCCGTCGTTCGGCACCGGATTCAGTAACCTTGTTCAAGCTGATCGGCCGGCCATCCCGCAGTGCGGGCGGTCCACGGCATTCCGCGCCGCGCGGGTCGACGGCAGGATGAGACTCATGCGACGTACCACTTTGCTCGTCGCCGCGATCGCGGCCTTATCCCTGGCGTCCGCCCCGGCCTCGGCCCACCCGGCCCACCCCGCGCGGACGACCGACGCGACCTTCCACAACGACGCCGCCACCCCCGGCGCGGACCCGTTCGTGCTGTTCGACCGCCCCAGCGGCTACTACTACGCCTACTCCACGGAGGGCGCCGACCCCGGCCACCACTTCGGCGTCTACCGCTCGCCCGACCTCGCGACCTGGGAGCACCTGCCCGGTGGCGCGCTGCGGACGGGGCAGGACGGCGACTGGGCGCACGACTGGTTCTGGGCGCCCGAGGTCTACCACAACGCGGAAACCGGCCTGTACTACCTGTTCTACGCGGCCAGGATGAACCGCGGCGTGGCCGAGCACTTCCGGTACGCGGACTTCGAGGAGCCGTGCAAGGTCGGCGTCGCGGTGTCGAACTCGCCGGCCGGGCCGTTCCGCGACATCGTCGAGGCGCCGCTGGACTACTCCCCCTTCGACCCCGCCTACCACGACGTCAACCTCATCATGGACGCCGCGCAGAAGAAGCCGCCCGCCACGCTGGAGGAGGGCCGCACCGCCCCGCTCGGCACGTACATCCCGTACATCGACCCCAACGTCTACTTCGACGCCGACGGCCGGATCTACCTGTACTTCTCCCGCAACGCCTACCGCAACTGGGTCTGGGACGACGACCTCGGCAAGTACATCGAGGAGTCCAACATCTACGCCGTCGAGCTGACCGGTGACTGGTGGCGCGACCCGACCGGCAGGACCATGCCGACCATCGCGCCCGCGTACCGCGACAGCAACCGTGCGGCGGACGACCCGCCCGGCGTCCGCAAGGACGGCTACGTCCCGGTGCTGGACTACGGCTCGGACAAGCAGGCGTGGGAGAACGCGCACGTGCACGACTACGCGAAGTCGGGCGGCGAGAAGAAGGACCGCCGGTGGGCCGAGGGCTCGACCACGCTCAGGACCGTGGACGCGCAGGGCAACCCCCGCTACCACCTGACCTACTCGGCCAACAACTACGAGAACGAGTTCTACGGCGTCGGCTACGCGACCGCCACCAGCCCGCTCGGGCCGTGGCGCAAGAGTGCCGAGAACCCCGTGCTTTCCCAGGACCCCGCCCAGGGCCTCTACTCGACCGGTCATGGCAGCATCATCGAGTCGCCGGACGGCGCACAGCTCTACTACGTCCACCACGGACGCCCGTCCACCACGTCCTCCCGTGCGCTGTACACCTCGCGTGTGCACCCGGGTGACGGTCTGTCCATCGACGGGTCCACAGCGGACCAGCCGCTCCCGTCCGGAGTCGGACCGCTGCGGGCACGAGCCGACGACCGCGTGCTGCCCACGCGTCCGGGCGGTTCCGCGACCACAACGGTCCACGTGACCAGTGCCGGCGGCGCCGAGTTCGCCCTGTCCAACCCGCAGAACCGCCTGCGCGCAGCGCTCCGACCCGCCGACGCGGGCACCGTGGTGGTGCGTGGCGACCAGATCACCGTCACCTCGACCAGCCACCGCCCTGCCCTGCTCACCGTCGTCTACCAACGTCAGCGCGCCGACGGCACCTACCACGACGTGGCCAACACCGGACCGCACCGCGGCGTGCCCGTCCAGGTCACGATCCCGGTGGCGCCCCGCCGCTGATCGATCACCGGCCAACCCGATCGGCGCGAGGAGGTAGCCTCGGAGACCGGCACTGCGAACGGAGTCGGGCGATGGACGAGAAGCGGGAACCGGTGATCGACGCCGAGATCGTCGAGAGCGTCGAGCACGAAGCGGCGCAGCCCGTGGTGCCTCCCGGCGACTACAGCGAGGACGGTGTGCCCAGCTTCGAGCACGTCCGCGACCGCATCGAGAGCCGGGTCGCCACGAGCATCGGCGCCGAGGAGCTCGCCGACGCCACCCCGGAGGCCAAGGTGGTCGAGGACCAGTTCGAGGCACGTCGGCAGGCCGGGCTCGACAAGCTCGAAGAAATCCGGCGCTCGATGCGCGGCGACGCCTGAGGACCCGCCCGGTCGGCACAGGGCGTCGCCGCGCCACCCCTGGTGGGGGTTCAAGGGCCTGACCGGTTACAACAGGCCTCGCCGGTAGGCCGCGACGAGTCGCCGGGGCACGGTCAGCTTGCGGCCGTCCAGGGTGGTGACCGGCACCAGCTGGGGCACCTCGGCCTTCCACCGCGAGCGGCGGTGGCGGGTGTTGCTGCGCGACATCTTGCGCTTGGGGACGGCCATGTCAGCGGTTCCTCTTGCCGTAGCGGCGGTTGAACTTCTCCACGCGGCCCGCGGTGTCCATGACCCTCTGGGCGCCCGTCCAGAACGGGTGCGAGTCCGAGGTGATGTCCACGGTGATCAGCGGGTAGGTGTTGCCGTCCTCCCAGTCGATCGTGCGGGTCGACGTGGCCGTGGACCGGGTCAGGAACGCCTTGCCCGTCGCCTGGTCCTGGAAGACCACCGGGTGGTAGTCGGGGTGGATGCCCTGCTTCACAATTCCTCCATCTCGTCGTGCCACTCGGCGAACGGGTCGACGAACTCCAGTTCGTCGATCAGCGCCAGTTCCTCGTCGGTCACCAGCGCCTCGCGCAGTGCCGCCGTGATCTCGCCCGGCGACGCGGACCTGGTGATGACCACCAGTTCCTGCGACCGGTCGCCGTAGTAGGGGTCCCAGACCGCCGACGCGGTCACCTGGCGTTCGGCGGGCACCTCGGACCAGTCGTCGACGGCCGCGAGCCACGGGCCGAGGTTGCCGACGTTGAGGCCGCCGCCGGCCGATTCCAGCCACAGCGCGACATCCGGCTGGCTGGCCACCCACACCCGGCCGCGGGTGCGCACGACGCCATCGAGCAGGACGTCGATCGCCTGGTGCAGCCGCATGGGGTGGAACGGGCGCCGTTCGGTGAAGTGGACGACGGCCGCGCCGTGGGCCGGCCGCAGCGGCGGCTGCCCGTGCAGCAGGGCGCCGAAGCCGTCGTCGAAACGGCCCCGGCGGGCGTCGTCGGGGATGGCGGCCAGCAGTTCCGGCACGTCCAACGCGTCCCGACGCCGCCGCGGCGCGAGCGGGGACAGCCTGTCCAGCACCGCGTCCAGCTCGGGATCGTCACCCGCGCCGGTCAGCACGATCGCGTCGGCGAACTCGGCCTGACCCACGACCACCTGCGCCACGGTGCGCTCGTCGCCCTCGGCCGCGCCCAGGCCGCGGTCGTCCATCGTGTCCTCACCGGTCGCGTCGGCGAGCCAGGTCTCGCGGTCCACCACGGTGATCACCGCTTCCACCCGCACGTCGACCTCGCGCAACGCGAAGCAGACGGCTTCCGGCTCCAGCGCCGGGTCCAGGTGCACGACCACCCGACCGCCCAGCCGCTCCACCAGCGGCAGGAGGTCCAGGCGCAGCGTGCACGAGACGCACCCGTGGGCCAGTTCGAGCACGGTCAGCCGCCCGTCGACCCAGCGGCGCACCACGCCCTGGGCGAGGTCGCGCAGGTCGTGGCGGACCAGCACCGATCCCCGCGATGCGCGCCAGACCTCCTCGGCGACGTCGTGCTGCGCCAGACCGGCCACCAGTAGGACCTCGGTTCCCATGTGGGCTAGCCTAACGGAAACGATTGTCGTTTCACACTGGAGGTAGCGTGTCGTCACGGCACTGCCAGGTCACCGGGCGCAAACCCGGCTTCGGCAAGCAGGTCTCGCACTCGCACCGGCGCACGTCCCGCCGCTGGCTGCCCAACACCCAGCGCCGCAGGTACTGGCTCCCCTCGGAGAACCGCCACGTCGTGCTGAACCTCTCGACCAAGGGCATCAAGACCCTCGACCGCCGCGGCGTCGAAGCGGTGGTCTCCGAACTGCGCCGCCAGGGGGTGAAGGTCTGATGGCCAAGTCCACCGACCTCCGGCCGATCATCAAGCTCCGCTCCACCGCGGGCACCGGCTACACCTACGTCACCCGCAAGAACCGCCGGAACGACCCCGACCGCATGGTCCTGCGCAAGTTCGACCCCGTCGTGCGCCGCCACGTCGACTTCAAGGAGGAACGCTGATGGCCAAGAAGTCCAAGATCGCCAAGGACCGCCGGCGACGGGAAGTCGTCGCCCGGTACGCCGAGCGACGCCACGAGCTCAAGGAGACCATCCGACTCGACCCCGAACGCCGCGACGAGGCCCTGCGCGCGTTGCAGAAGCTCCCCCGCGATGCCAGCCCCACCAGGCTGCGCAACCGCGACGTGGTGGACGGCCGGCCCAGGGCGTTCAACCGCGCGTTCGGCCTGTCCCGCATCCGACTGCGCGAGATGGCCCACCGCGGCGAACTGCCCGGCGTCAGCAAGTCGAGCTGGTGAGCCGGATGCCCAAGACCGAACGCGTGCCGAAGCGCCGGGTCAACCTCCTGCGCAAAGAGGGCATCACCGAGGTGGACTGGAAGGACGCGGCCCTGCTGCGGAAGTTCATCTCCGACCGGGGCAAGATCCGCTCCCGCCGCGTCACCGGCCTGACACCGCAGCAACAACGCCAGGTCGCCACCGCCATCAAGAACGCACGCGAGATGGCACTGCTCCCCTACCCCAGCCAAGGACGCTGACCGACCGGGTGTGCTCCGCCCAACCGGCGGAGCACACCCGGTCGCCGGAAAGGCCCCCGCCGCACCGAAGACCAGCGGAGAGGTCAGCCTCCTCCAGGTCCGCCCTCGCGGGCGGCGAGCCTGCGGGTCAGGTTGATGCCGGAAGCGATGACGCCGATGTGGCTGAACGCCTGGGGGTAGTTGCCCAGGAACGCGCCGCTGCCCGGGTCGATCTCCTCGGGCAGCAGCCCCAGGTGCCCGGCACGGGCGCACAGCGAGTCGTAGAGCTCCAGCGCCCGGTCCAGCTGTCCCTGCATCGCGAGGTTGTCCACGAGCCAGAAGCTGCAGAGCAGGAACGCGCCCTCGTGACCGGTAAGCCCATCCGGTGACCGTTCCGGGAGGTAGCGGTAGAGCAGTCCGTCACCCGCGCCGAGGTGTTCGGCGACGGCCCGGGTGGTGGCGATCATGCGGGGGTGGTCGGCGGGCACGACGCGGCGCAGGGGCAGCGTGAGCAGGCTGGCGTCGAGACCGCCTCCGCCGAGCTGCTCGGTCAACGAGCCGAGCCCGTCGTCCCACGCCTCGGTCAGGATGAGGTGCCGCAGCTCGGCGGCCTCGGCCTCCCACCCGTCCACGTCGGCGGGCAGGCCGTGCTTGCGGGCGAGGCGGGCGGCGCGGTCGAGCGCGACCTGGCAGAGGGCCACCGAGTAGGTGAAGGGCCGGCCGGGGCTGCGCACCTCCCAGATGCCGTGGTCGGGTTCGCGTGCCTTGGCCCGAGCGGAGTCGGCGAGCCCGGCGAGCCTCTGCCACAGGTGGGCGTCGAGCTCACCGCCCGCACCGGCCCACTGGTAGGCGCAGTCGAGGATTTCCCCGTACACGTCGTTCTGGGTCTGGTCGGCGGCCGCGTTGCCCCATCGCACCGGCGCGGAGCCGCGGTAGCCCGTCAACCCGGTGTCGAGCCGCTCCGCGGGAGGCTGCGTGCCGTCGATCGTGTACATCACGCGTGCCGTGCCGTCGCGTTCGACCGCGTCGAGCACCCAGGTGAGGAACTGCTCGGCCTCGTGCGGCAGGCCGATGCGGCGCAGCGCGTACACGGTGAAGGCCGCGTCCCTGACCCAGGTGAAGCGGTAGTCCCAGTTGCGCTCACCGCCGATCTCCTCCGGCAGGCTGGAGGTGGGAGCCGCGATGATCGCCCCGTTGGGCAGGTGGTCGAGCAGCTTGAGGGTCAGCGCCGAGCGGCGCACCAGGTCGCGCTGCGGGCCGTCGTAGCGGATCAGGGCGGCCCAGCGCCGCCACGCCCGGACCGTGTCCCCCAGCATGCCGGCGCGGTTCCGGCGCTCTTGGCGCGCCGAGCCCGGCGCCCACCGCAGCACCACGTCGACCTGGCTGCCCGCCTCCAGCTCCACGGCGCGATCGGGATCCAGCGGCCGGTCCACGGACAGGTGCAGTTCGACGTCGTCGCGGTCGTGGGGGCACAGGAGCCACCCACCGCCGGAGCGGCTGACCCGCGTCCCGCCTCGCAGGTCGACCCGTGGCCGCACCGACACCCTTCCGGACAGCACCCGGATGCGTCGCAGCAGCTCGCCGCGACCCGGTGACATCTCCGCCTCCAGGAGGGCGGACGAGTGCAGCAGGAAGGCGTCGCTGACCGCCGCGACACCGGTGGCGGTGCGCACGGTGGTCACCACCACGCCGGTGTCGGGCAGGTAGGACTGGTCGGCTTCGAGCACGTCCTGGGCCAACAACCCCACCCCGCCGCCGCGGCGGTGGTCGAGCAGCCCGCAGACCAACGGCGGCGCGTCGAACCGGGGCACGCACATCCAGGTGATCACCGCGTCGCGTCCCACCAAGGCGCAGCCCTCGCCGTCGCCGATGAGGGCGTGGTCGGCGATCGGCAGGTAGCCGTCCTCCGGCAGCAAGGGGCGCAGGCGCGTCCCGGCCTCGACGACCTCGGCCAACTCATCCATCCCCGTCACCCTTCACCTCGGAGTTCCCAGCCCGCCCGGTCGCGTCGGCGGCCGGAGCGCCGCGCCGGGTGAACGCGAGCAGCAGTCCGCTGCCGAGCACGGCCGCCGCGGCGCTGGCGGCGAAGATGCCCACCTTGGCCTGGGTGACCAGCGCCGCGTCGGTGTACGCCAGGTCGGCGATGAACAGCGAGACGGTGAAACCGATCCCCGCCAGCGCCGCCACACCCCAGACCAGCCGCAGGGGCATCCCCCTGGGCAGCACGCCGACGTTCAGCTTCAACGCCAGCCACGTCACACCACCGATCCCGACGACCTTGCCGACGAGCAGCCCGAGCGCGACCGACCACGCGACCGGGCTCCCGACCGCATCGCTCAAGGCACCACCACGCAGGTCCACCCCCGCATTGGCCAGGGCGAACAGCGGTACGACGGCGAACGCGGTGATCGGGTGCAGCCTGTGCTGGAGGGTGTCCAGGACGGCGCGACCGCCCACGGGTCGGGCCGGGGTCATCAGGCCCAGCACGACGCCCGCGATCGTGGCGTGCACGCCCGAGTGCAGCGTCGCGTACCAGACGAACACGCCCACCGGGACGTACGCCACCACCGAACCGATCCCGCACCGACGCATCACCGCGACCGCGGCGAGGCCGGCCACCGCCGCGAGCAACCACGCGAACTCGACGGTGTCGGTGTAGGCCACCGCGATGACGCCGACCGCGAGGATGTCGTCGACGATCGCCACCGACAGCAGGAACAGCTTCGCCCCGGCCGGGATCCGCGAGCCCAGCAGCGCGAGCACTCCCACGGCGAAGGCGATGTCCGTGGCCAGCGGGATGCCCCACCCCCGCGCCTCCGGGCCGCCGCCGACCAGCAGCAGGAACAACAGCGCGGGCAGGACCACCCCGCCCAGGGCCGCCAGCGCGGGCAGCGTCGCGGCGCGACGGTCGCGCAGCTCGCCCACCGCCAGCTCGCGCTTGATCTCCAGGCCGACGACGAAGAAGAACAGGACCATCAGCCCGTCGTTGACCCAGTGGCGCAGGTCCTCGGTCACCGCCGCCGGCCCCCAGCCGACGGTCGCCCGGAGGTGCCACAGCGCTTCGTACCCCGCTGCGGCGGGGCTGTTGGCCCACACCAGCGCGCCCACCGTGGCCAGCAGCAGCACCACACCACCGGCGGCTTCGTCGTGGATGAACCGGCGCAGAGGGTCCACCACGCGTCGCACCAGACCTGCGTCGGCTCCGGCGCGCTCGTCCACCAAACACCCTCCTATATAGCACTTGTCCTGCGAATCCGCACTTCGACGCCGGGCCACCGATGTCGAGCACGACACCGTCACAGGCCGGAGTATCCGCACGTCCACTTCTCAACCACGCCGAAGGCGATACCGCCTCCATGGAGTGAGTTCCGCCCACGAGAGGCACCACGCGGTCCTCACGGGCATCCACACCGGCCAACGCGAAGGTGTGCGGGAGGTCGGTGGACCGGCGCGCCGCTGCGATCGGGCACTCACCGCCCGCGTGCCGGCGCCGGGTCCGGCGCGATGGCCTCGGCGAGCGTGGACGTGACGTCGAACAACGCGTCCATGCCGGTGACGCGCAGGGGTCGCAGCACCCCGCGATGAGTGGCCACCACGCGCAAGGGCACCCCTCGATCGAGGCATTGCCGCTTGGTCGTGGCCAGCACCGCCAACCCTGCCGCAGAGAAGAGCCGCACTCCGGTCAGGTCGACCACCAACGGGTGCGGTCGGCGCACCGCGGCGCATCCCGCTCGCAGCGCCGCGGCCAGGACCGGCGCGGAGACGACGTCGATCTCACCGACGGCGCGCACCACGACCGCGTCGCCCGTTCGGGTGGCGACGCCGGTGGGTCGCGCCCGGGCGATCACCGAACCCCGCTTCTCCCCGCAGTCGAAGGCGGACACCTCGATGAGGGCCGGGACACCGCGACCGCATCCGCTGACGGGTCGGCCGACCGCGTCGGTGACGGCGAGGTTCGTGGACGCTTCCCGGACGGGAACCGAGTGCTCGTCGAGTGGGTCGTACGTGGGGTTCTGCCTCATGGACATGGTTCTCGCTCCGGTCGTCACCGCGCGTTGCCGCGCGTCGCGTGGTCAGGGATGCGTCAACCCTTTCCATGGGGGCAAATGTCCGTTTTCCTCCCTCGCAACGGTAGCGACGGACGGCCGTGACCGCAGGGGCCGCACCGGCACATGTGGACTACGCCCGGTTGCCGGAACCCGGCAACCACTCCGCCGGCAGGGGCAGCCGCCCGGTTCGGTGGTCAAGGTCGGAGGACTGCCGGGAGGTCTCCGACGCCTGCGGTCCAGGACGGGACAGAGCCCTTCGCTTGCCGGTGCCCGGCAGCCAACGGGCCGTCGTGACCGCTGGTCCCGGTCCTTTTGCGGATCGCTCGCGCGGATGAACATGGAAGAGCACCTGTTGCCAGGCGACGACAAGCCGCGCCCGGACGAGGAGCCGACATGCGATGGACGCTGTGGCTGGTGCTGGGCGGACTGCTGCTCGCGGCACCCGGTTCCCCACTCGCCGGCCGATGGGACCTGGTACTGCTCACCGCGCTCGCCGTCAGCCTGCTGTGTGCCGGATACGGCATGCGGCACCGCTACCGGGCGCAGTTGTTCTACCACCACGAGAACGAGGCGGAACCGCAGACCGCCCGCGCCACGGCCCGCACGGAGCACACCATGCTGAACCACGACGAACAGCGCCGCTTCCACGCGATCGAGGAGCTGTTGGAGAGAGAGGACCCGGAGTTCGCCGACCGCATTCGCGCGCTCAACCGCCCGGGCCACCCGGCCACCGGCTGGCTGACCGCGGTGGTCGTGCTCGGGCTGGTGATCGCGGCGATCGGTGTCCTGGCCGATCCGTCGCTGGTGGTGATCGGCATCCTGGTCTGGGCATCGGCCTTGGCCGTCCGAGGGCTCCTGACCGCACCACGACAGCCGCGCGCCGCGCGCCGATCCCCCGACGACGACGGACCGCCACCCGGCTCCGGCCGCAGCGCGGCGGTGTGACCGCTACCGCCGACCACACCGCCCAGGCGGCACTCCGGCGGGCGGAGGGCCACCCCCGTGCAAATGGCCTGACCACCACGGCGCGACCTCGACGGCAGCAAGCGATATTTAGCCCCGCCCCGACCGGGTAACCGGTGCGGCAGGAACCGTCGGACGTCAGTGGGCGAAGGGAATGGTGGATCGGATGGTGTTGCAGTCCCTCGTGGTGCTCGGCGCGTCGGGAGACCTCACAGGGCGGTACCTGCTCCCCGCCGCCGCGCGACTGCACGCCGCCCGCCTGCTCGACGACGAGTTCACCGTCATCGGCGTCGACCGGCACGACCTCGACGACGAGGGGTTCAAAGCCGCCGCACGGGAGCGCCTGGCCCGCCACGCGCCCGACCTGCCCGACGCCGAGGTGCGGTCGTTCACCGAACGCCTGCGGCACCGGACGGCCGACGTCACCGACCACCGGGACCTCGGCGCGGTCCTCGACGCGCTGACCGGGCCCGCGGCGGTCTACCTGGCACTGCCCAGCCACGTCTTCTACGACACCCTGCGCGCTTTGGCGCACCGTCCGCCACCGCCGGGGAGCAAGCTGGTGGTGGAGAAGCCCTTCGGCGCCGACCTCGCCGACGCGCGGCGTCTCAACGAGCTGATCCACGAGCGCTTCGACGAGGAGGACGTCTTCCGCGTCGACCACTTCCTGGCCAAGCAGACCGTCCTGAACATCCTCGGCCTGCGATTCGCCAACCGGATCTTCGAACCGGTCTGGAACGCGCTGCACGTCCGCGCGGTGGACATCGTGTGGGACGAGACGCTGGGCGTGGAAGGGCGCGGCGGCTACTACGACAACGCCGGCGCGCTCAAGGACATGATCCAGAACCACCTGCTGCAACTGCTGGCGCTGGTGGCCATGGAACCGCCCGTCAGCACGGGGCAACGCGACCTGCGCGACCGCAAGGTGGAGGCGCTGCGCGCGGTGCGCGCGCCCGAGCCCGACGAGATGCCGGCGAAGACGCGGCGTGCCCGCTACACCGGTGGCAGCGTGAACGGCGAACCCGTCCCGGCGTACGTCGACGAGTCCCAGGTGGACGCTTCCCGGTGCACCGAGACGTTCGCCGAAGTGGTGCTGGCCGTGGACAACTGGCGCTGGGCAGGCGTCCCCTTCCGGCTGCGCACCGGCAAGGCGCTCGGCGCCACCCGCCGCGAGGTCACCGTCCACTTCCACCCCGCGCCCCACCAGCCGTTCCCCGACGTCGCACCGCACAACACGCTGCGCTTCTCCCTCGACCCCGACAGCGTCGCCCTCGACGTCAACCTCAACGGCGCGGGCAACCCGTTCGACCTCGAACGCGCCGTGCTCGACGCCCGTTACCCCGCCCGGCAGCTGCCGCCGTACTCGCTGCTGCTCCAGGAGATCGTGCGAGGTGACCAGACCCTGTCGATCCGCGCGGACGAGGCCGAGGAGAGCTGGCGGGTGGTCGAACCGATCCTCCAGGCCTGGGCCGACCACACCGTCCCGCTGGAGACCTACCCCGCCGGCTCGAACGGCCCCGGTGACGCCGGACCGAGGTGACCAGGGAGTTGCGCCGATCTGCGCGTCCGAGTGACCGACCGGGTTCGGCGGTGGCCGTTCGCACACCGACGACACCACCATGGCCGGGGTGCACACCGAACGAGCTGAAGCCCTGGTGACACCGGCTGTGGCACACGATCAGGTCGAGCACGGTCACGGCCGCCCGCCCGGTGGGGCGGACGTCACGGGCCAACCCGGCGTGGACCGCACCTCGCGCCCGGCAGGAGCGTGCCCATCGACTACCAGGTCAACGGCTCCTCGTCGACCGCTCCGGGCACGTTCACGCCGAACGGCGGGTCGTGCGGCTGATCCCGCACAGCTCGTCGGCGGCGGCCCACAGCTCCTCCTCGCGCCGCTCGTCGTAGGACTCGGGCGATGACGGGACCACCTCGCCCCGGCTGAGGTAGGCACCGCTGTCAGCGGGGCGGGGACCTGCCATCGCCTCCGCCAGCAGCCGACCGGCGTCGGCCGGCCTGGTGGCGATCCGCGTGGCGGTCAAAGCCGTCGAGACCGCGTGGAACACGGCCTGACCGGCCCGGCCCGCCTCACGCGCCAGCCCCGTCCCCGGCACCAGGCCGGGGTTGTAGGAGTAGACGTCGACCTCCTCGGGCAGCCGGCGCCGGAGCGCGTGCACCAGGTAGATCACGCCGAGCTTGCTGGTGGCGTACGCACGCCTGCCCGCTCTGGCGCTGCCCTCCCCCGGCTTGGCCAGCTCGCGCGGGTCGTCCCAGCGCGGCGGCGGGATCAGGCCCATGCTGTTGTGCGCGCTGTCGTGCACGTCGCTGGCGACCACGACGATCCGCGCCGGGGCGGTGAAGCGGGGCATGAGCAGGTTCAGCAACAGGTGGTAGGCGAGCACGTTCACGCCGAAGGTCATCTCGTGGCCGTCCGCGGTGAGCTTGCTCGTGGTCGCCATCTGCAGGCCCGCGTTGCCCAGGAACCCGTCCAGCGGTCCCTCCACTTCGGACACCGCGCGCCGGATGTCGGCGAACGACGCCAGGTCGCACACCACCTCCGAGACGTTCCGGTTGCCGGTCTGCCGGACCAGTTCGGCGGCCAGGCCGGGCCTGCGGTTGAACACCAGCAGGTGCCGGTCCGGGTGGTGGCGCAGCAGGTGTTCGGCGGCGTGGCGGCCGAGCCCTCGGCTCGCCCCGGTCATCAGCGTGGTCCCCATGGTCGCTCCCGGTACGTAGTTCGAACTGGTACTGAGTACCGTACCGGACGCCGTGCCGCACCGCTATGCTGAGCCCCATGTCGGGACGGATGCCGCTGCGCGAGCGCAAGCAGCAGCGCGCGCGGGAACAGATCGTGGCGGCGGCGTTCGCGCTGTTCGCCGAACGCGGGTTCGCGGACGTCACGGTCGCCGACATCGCCGAACGGGCCGAGGTCGGCCGGACCACGTTCTTCCGGTACTTCGGCGACAAGCAGGAGGTCGCCTTCTCCAACGAGCAGGCGATCGTCGAGGAGCTGACCGAACGGCACCGGGCGCTGCCGCCGGTGCACGACCTGGCCGGCGCGATGGCGCAGCTCCGCGAGGTCGTGGTGGACCTGTGCCGGGTGTCGACCGTGGACCAGGAGCACTTCCGCGCGCACGAACGGCTGCTGCGGGACAACCCGGAGCTGCGTGACCGTTCGGCGCGGAAGTTCGCCAGGCTGTGCGCGCTCTTCCGGGACACCCTGCTCGAACGCGGCACGCCCGCCGAGGTGGCGGTCCTCGCGCCGCAACTGGCCGTCGCCTGCTACCGGGCCGGCAACGAACTCGCGTCCGGCGACCCCGCCGCGCTGCCCGGCGCGGTGGACGCCGCGTTCGCACAACTGATCGACCTGGGCTCGCCCGACATCCCCTGAACGCCGGCCCGGTGTCGGTGGGGTGGGCTAGGTTTCACCCTGCCATGCGACTCATCGGACGGGACCACCCAGCCGGGGTGCTGCGCGCCGAGATCGACCGCGCCACCCGGAGCCACGGTGGGCTGGTGTTGGTCGCGGGCGAGGCCGGGATCGGCAAGACCACGCTGGTGACGGGCGCGGCCGAGGAGGCGCGGCGGCACGGTGCGCTGGTGCTCGGCGGATCCTGCTGGGATTCCGACAGCGCGCCCGGCCACTGGCCCTGGGTGCAGGTGATCCGCGCGTTGCGCCGGGCCGCCACGGCCGACGAGTGGGCGGCGGCCGACCGGGGTCCGCTGGCGGTGCTGCTCGGCGAGGCGCCCGCGGAGCACAAGCCGGACGGCTTCGCGCTCTACGACGCGGTGACGACGGCGCTGGTGGCCGTGTCGCACCACCGACCGGTGGTGGTCGTGCTGGAAGACCTGCACTGGGCTGATCCGGCGTCGTTGCGGCTGCTGGAGTTCGCCGCGCAGCACACCTGGTTCGAGCGGCTGCTGCTGATCGGCACGTACCGCGACGCCGAGGTCGACGCCGTGGACCACCCGCTGCGGCCGGTGATGACGCCGCTGCTGAGCCGGGCCACGACGGTCTCGTTGACGGGTCTCGCACCGGCCGAGGTCGGCGAGCTGATCTCCCGCACGGCGGGCCGCGAGCCCGCTCCGGACCTGGTCGCCGAGGTGCACCTGCGCACCGGCGGCAACCCGTTCTTCGTGGAGCAGACGGCGCGGCTGTGGCACGGAGGCGGCTCGGTGACGGCCATCGCGCCCGGTGTGCGGGACGCGTTGCACCGGCGGCTGTCGCTGCTGCCCGTGCCGGTCGGCGACCTGCTGACCACCGCCGCCGTGCTGGGGCGCGAGTTCCACCGGAAGGTGCTGGCGGCGGTCGCGTCCCTGCCGGTGCCCGCCGTCGACCGGCTGCTCGACCAGGCGGCGCAGGCCCGGCTGGTGGTGGGGCTGGGCGGCGGCCGGTTCTCCTTCGTGCACGACCTGGTGCGCGAGACCCTGTACGACTCGCTGTCCGACCCGGCCGAACGGCACGCCGCCGTGATCCGCGAGTTGGACGGCGACCTGGCCGGCGAGGTGTTCCCGGCCGACCTGGCCCGGCACGCGCACCTGGCGGGCGACCTGGTGCCCGCCGACCGCGCGGTGGACGTCCTGGTCGCGGCGGCACGTGACGCGAGCAGCCGGATGTCGTTCGAGGAGGCCTCCGGGCACTACCGGCGGGCGCTCGCCCGTGCCGACACCCCGCGGCGGCGGATCGCGGTCGCGTTGGAGCTGGGCCACGACCTGTTCCACTGCGGCGAACCCGCCGAGGCGCGTCGGATCTTCGACGAGACCGCCACCACCGCGCGTGGGCTGGACGACCCGGAGCCGTTCGCCAGGGTGGCGTTGGCGACCTACCGGCTCACCGACCCGGAGGACGCGGGCGCCCGGTTGCTGCGCGAGGCGCACGCCCGGCTGATCGGGCCGCCGCCGGACGTGCCGCCGGAGGAGTTGGCCCGCACGATCAGCCTGCACGCCACCGAGGTGGCGCGGGGCGGTGGCGACGACGACGCGTTGACGACGGGCCTGTGGTCGGCGCACGAGACCGCGCCCGGTATCGCCAACGCGGAGCAGCGGCTGGCGTTGACGGAGGAGCTGATCTCCGTGTCGCGCCGCAGCGGCGACCACAACACGGAGCACTTCGCCGCCTCGTTCCGCTGGGTGGCCCTGGTCGAGCTGGGCGACCCGCGCTACGCGGAGCAGGTGACCGCGTTCGTGGCGCTGTCCGAACGGCTCGGGCTGACGAGGTTCAGCTTCTCGTCCGCCATCGACCAGTGCATCGTCTTCACCATGCAGGGCCGGTTCGCCGAAGCCGAGGCGATGCTGGCCAAGGCGACCGAGCTGGGCGCGAGCAGCCACCCCGGGTTCCGGCTGATGTACCTGCACCTGCGGTGGGCGCTGCTGCTGCCGCAGGGCCGGTTCGCCGAGCTGGACGAGCTGGCGGTGGAGATCGCGGCGAGCACCCACCCGTGCCCCGGGCTGCCGGCCGGGATCGCGGCGCTGGAGCGCGGCGACGTCGAGACGGCCCGCGGCCACCTCGACCGCCACTCCCCCGACGACCGGTACCAGCAGATGTTCGAGCCGCTGTGGCTGCGTTTCCACGCCCGGTTCGCGCTGGCGACCGGGGACCGCGAGGTGGCCGCCCGGGTGCGCGAGCAGTTGGCGCCGCACCGGGGCAAGTGGCTGGTGTCGTTGTACGGGTGCGACATCAGCGGCCCGGTCGACCTGTGGCTGGGCGTGGTGGACATGGTGCTGGGGCGGTGCGCCGAGGCGGTGGAGGAGTTGCGCGCGGCGCAGCGGTCGGCGGAGCGGCTGAACGCCCGGCCGTGGGCGGCGCTGGCCCGCCGTCACCTGGCCGAGGCGCCGGGTTCGTCGGCGACCGCCGAGCCGGACCCCTCGGCGCCCCGGGAGTTCCGCCGCGACGGTGACGTGTGGACGTTGACGTACGGCGGGTCCACGGTGCGGACGCCGGACTCGAAGGGCTTGCGGGACCTGCACGTGCTGCTGGGCAGGCCGGGTGAACCGGTGTCGGCCGTGTCGTTGCTCGCACCGGAGGCGGTGGCGTCCGCGCGGCTGGGCGGTGACCCGGTGCTGGACGACGAGGCGAAGTCCCGCTACCGGCGACGGCTGGAGCAGCTGGACGAGGAGATCGACCGGGCGTTGGACGACGAACGCGCCGCCGCCCTCGACCGCGAACGCGCCGCCCTGCTGGAGGAACTGCGTGCCGCCGCCGGCCTGGCGGGCCGCACCCGCAAGCTCGGCGACGAAGCGGAAAGGGCACGCAAGACGGTCACCGCCCGCATCCGCGACGCGCTCCGGAGACTGGACGCACGCCACCCCGGTCTCGCGGCCCACCTGCGGGAGACCGTGTCGACCGGGGCGACGTGCGTCTACTCAGGACACGAGCACTTCAAGCTGTAGGCCCGGGCTCGACGTCACTTCCGGTTGTACAAACGCATGGTCCAGGCGCCGAACACGGCGGTGAACACGACGCTGTAGCCGAGCGTCCACATCATCGCGTCACCGTCGAAGCCGCCGGCCATCAGCGCCCGCACGGCCGCCACCAACTTGCTGATCGGGTTGACGTTGACGAACGACTGGAGCCAGCCGGGCATGGTGGCCGGGTCGACGTAGACGTTGGAGAGGAACGTCAGTGGGAACAGCACGAGCATGCTGGTGCCCATCACCGACTTCTCGCTGCGCAGCAGCAGGCCGAACATCGTCCAGACCCACGAGAACGCGAACGAGAACACCACCAGCAGTCCCACGCCCAGCACGACGCCGACCACACCGCCGTCGGGCCGGAACCCGAGGATCAGGCCGACGACCATGATGGTGAACGACGCCAGCACGTACCGCAGCAGGTCGCCCAGGATGTAGCCGACCATCGGCGCGGGCCGCCAGATCGGGAGCGTGCGGAACCGGTCGAACACGCCCTTCTCGATGTCGGTGTTCACCGCGACACCCGTGTACATGGTGATCATCACGACGCTGGTCACCGTGATGCCGGGCAGCAGGTACTGGATGTACTCCCCCGGCGAGCCGGCGAGCGCGCCGCCGAACAGGTAGGTGAACATCAGGATCATCATGATCGGGAACGCGGTGACGTCGAACAGCTGCTCCGGCACGTGCTTGATCTTCAGCACGGCGCGCCAGCCGAAGGTGAGCGACGCGGACAGCGCGGACGGCCTGGGCGGCCGTTCGTTCTCCAGCAGCAGCGCCGCCAGGTCCTCCGGCTTCGGCGCGGGGAGGAGTTCGGGTTCCTTGGTGACGGTCACGCCGCCGCCTCCTTCTTGTCCGGGTTGCCGGTGTTGCCGGTCTTGTCGGTGAGTGCGAGGAAGACCTCGTCCAGGCTGGGCTGCCCGAGCGAGAACGTGTCGACGGTGATGCCCTCGCGGGCGAGTTGGCCCAGCGCCTCGGCGGCCTGCTCGGTGGCCCGGCCGGTCAGCCGCGCGGTGAGCGCCACCGGGTCCGGGTCGAGCTGGACGTCCGAGCCCAGCGCGGCGATCAGCACCTCCCGCGCCCGTGGCCGCTGGTCCGCGTCACGCAACCGCAGGTGCACCGCGCCCACGCCGACCGACGCCTTCAGCTCGCCCTTGGTGCCCTCGGCGATGACCTTGCCGTGGTCGATCACCGCGATCCGGGAGGCGAGCTGGTCGGCCTCGTCCAGGTACTGCGTGGTCAGCAGCACGGTGGTGCCGTGCGCGACGACGGCGCGGATGATGTCCCACACCTGGTTGCGGCTGCGCGGGTCGAGGCCGGTGGTCGGCTCGTCCAGGAACAGCAGCTTCGGCGTGTTCAGGATGCTGGCCGCGATGTCCAGCCGGCGGCGCATACCGCCGGAGTAGTGCTTGACCTGCTTGCCCGCCGCGTCCGTCAGCCCGAACGCCTCCAGCAGCTGCACGGCCCGCTGCCGGGAGTGGGCGCGGGTGTGACCGAGGAGCCTGGCCAGCAGGATCAGGTTCTCGGTGCCGGTCAGGTCCTCGTCCACCGAGGCGTACTGGCCGGTGAGGCTGACGAGCTGCCGGACCGCGTCGGGGTCGGCGCGCACGTCGTGACCGAACACCCGCGCCTCCCCTCCGTCCGGCCGCAGCAGGGTGGCGAGCATGCGGACCGTCGTGGTCTTGCCCGCGCCGTTCGGGCCGAGCAGGCCGTACACCGTCCCGGCGGGCACGGTCAGGTCGACGCCGTCCACCGCGCGGGTGTCGCCGAAGACCTTGACCAGGCCCGACGTTTCGATGGCGTTCATGATTTCCCTTTCTCGGACGTCAGGAGACGTAGGGGCGTCGGGTGCGGGCTTCCTTCAGGGCCGACGCCCACCAGGTGAGCTGGTCGAACATCGCTTCCGCGGCGCACCGGCGGTGCTCGGTGTCGAGCGGCTCGTCGGCGAGGAGGTTCACCCCGACGCCGGTGCGCATAGTCATGACGTGCAACTCGGTGAAAACTGTTCGGAGCTGTTCCACGGCGTGGAAGCCCTCGGAGCGGTAGCCGTAGGAGACGAAACCGGCGGGCTTGGCGTGCCACTCGTCGTAGGCGTAGTCGATGGCCTGCTTCAGCGAGGCGGGGAAGCTGCGGTTGTACTCGGGGGTGACGACGACGAACCCGTCAGCGTCCGCCACCTGCCCGGTGAACCGCCGGATCTCCGGCGTCGGCCGGGCCGGGTAGCACGGGGGGAAGTCGTAGTCGGCCAGGTCGAGGACGGCCGGCTCGACGTCGGCCCGCCCGGCCGCCAGTCCGGCGACCCACCGGCCGATGTCGTCACCGAGCCGTCCCTCGCGGGTGCTGCCGATGATCACGGCGATGCGCAGCGCCTCCACCTCGACCACCTCCTCTCACCCCGAAGGCGCGAGACCACCCGCTAGACCACGTCTAGCACCCGCGAGTCGTCCACTCGGGCACCGCGAGTCGTCCACTCGCGCACTCGGAATCGTCCACTCGCGCACCCCTTATTCAACGCTCAGACACCAACGGGCGGCCGGAGAAACGAAGAACTCCACGTTCGCGCACGGTGTGAGGTGCGCGAACGTGGAGTTCGGGGTGTCCGAGCGGTCGACTCGCGGTGTCTGAGTGGAGGACTCGCGGGGGTTCAGATGCGGCAGGTGTCGAGGGAGCTGACGAGGATGGCGCGGGCGCCGACGCGCCACAGCTCGTCCATGATGAACGGGGCGTCGTCGCGCGGGACGAGGGAGCGGACGGCCACCCAGCCTTCGCGGGCCAGCGGCGAGACGGTGGGCGACTCGATGCCGGGCACCAGCTTGAACGCCTCCTCCTGCGCCTCGGTGGGGCAGTCGAAGTCGAGGATGACGTAGCGGCGGGCGATCAGCACGCCCTGGAGCCGGCGGTGCAGGATCTCCACCGCGCGCACCGAGTCCCCGTTGTCGGCCACGGTGTCGCCCTGGATCAGCACGGCCTCGGACTTGAGGATCGGCGAGCCGAACGTCTCCAGCCCGGAGGTCTTCAGCGTGATGCCGGTTTCCACCACGTCGGCGATCGCGTCGGCCACGCCGAGTTCGACGGCCGTCTCCACCGCGCCGTCCAGCCGGACGAGGCGCGCCTTGACGCCGAGGTCGGCCAGGTGGCGCTCGACCAGGTTCGGGTAGCTGGTCGCGATCCGCTTGCCCTCCAGGCCGTCCGCGTCCTCGATGCCACCGGGCTTCGACGCGAAGTAGAACGACGCCCGGCCGAAGCCGAGCGGCAGGATTTCCTTCGCGGACACGGTGGAATCGAGCAACAGATCACGACCGGTGATGCCGACGTCCAACGACCCCTCGCCCACGTACACCGCGATGTCGCGGGGCCGCAGGAAAAAGAACTGCACATCATTTGCCGGGTCGGCCACGATCAGCTCACGACCTGACCTGTTCACCCGGTAACCCGCTTCGGCCAGCATTTGGGCCGCGGGAGCACTCAACGAGCCCTTGTTGGGCAGGGCGAAGCGAAGAGGAGCCATGGCGCGAAGTCTCCCACACGCGGAGGCGCCTCCACGTCACGGGTATGCCCAGGTGTCCCACGGTGTGGAAACCACGCGGCGTGGCGCCGACGTCACCCATCCGTGCTTCCCACTAGGTGAACGTCGGACGTGCCGACAGCCCTCCACCCGCCCATTTATCCCGAATTCACGTCGATATCAAGTGAATTGGAGGAATCAACCAGGGCCACGCCCGGATGGCCGATGACCAACCGGTGCCGAATGACGACGCCATCGCGATCGTCGCCATCGGGAACGCTTTCGCCCCGGCCGGGAACGGCAGCGCCGGGCCGTGCCCCGGACTGACGCCCGGCCGTCGACGGCGTGGGCCCGGATTTTTTCAGCGACGTGTCGATCCGGCGACAGCCCGTTCGACGCACGAGTGAAGGCACTGAGACGACAGACCGCAAGGAGCACCGGATGCGACTCACCGTGATGACGTTCATCTCCCTGGACGGCGTGGTCCAGGCGCCCGGCGGCCCGGACGAGGACCGCGACGGCGGGTTCGAGTCGGGTGGCTGGGCCGTGCCGTTCGTGGACGAGGACCTGGTCGCGGCGATCGGCGAGTGGTTCGGCCGCGCGGACGCGTTCCTGCTGGGCCGCCGCACCTACGAGGGCTTCGCCGAGCACTGGCCACGCGTGGACGACCCGGCCGACCCGGTCGCGACCGCCCTCAACACCCGCCCCAAGTACGTCGCCTCCACCACGCTGACCGAACCGGGGTGGGCGGGCACGACCGTGCTCGGCGACCTGGTCGCGCAGGTGAAGGTGCTGAAGGAGCTGCCCGGCCGTGACCTGCAGGTCCACGGCAGCGGCGGACTGCTCCAGACGTTGATCGCGAACGACCTGGTGGACGAGTACCGGCTGTGCGTGGTGCCGGTGGTGCTGGGCGCGGGCAAGCGGCTCTTCCGCGACGGCGCTCCGCCCACCGCCATGCGACTGGTGGACAGCCGCGCGACCGCTTCCGGCGTGTCGGTCACGACGTACCGGACGGCCGGGAGGCCGGAGTTCGGCTACATCGGCTTGGAGGACCGACCCGTCAGTCGACGTTCGACCACCAGGTCGCCTGGGTGACGACGGAGAAGCCCAGCGATTCGTAGAGCGGCCTGCCCGGCTTGGCCGCCGTGAGCGTCATCGGCACGGGAAAATCGCTGATCATGGCGTCCATCAGCGCCCGGCCGACGCCGCGGGAGCGGTGCTCGGGCAGGGTCGTCACCCAGTACACGCCGACCGCGTCGTCGGCCTCGACGGTCAGGCCCGCCCCGGCCACCACGCCGTCGCGCCGCACCACGTGCAGCCGGAAGCCTTCCCGGTCCAGCAGCGCAAAGGGCAGCGCGTTCCCGGTCGGGAAGCCGGGCATCGGGAAGCCGTCGACCACGACCTGCTCGGCGACCGCCCACTCGGCCGCCGTGCGGACGGGCGTGACGTCGAAGACAGGCGTGGCGTTCGTGACGGGTGTGGCGTTCGGGGCGGGTGTGGCGTTCGGGGCGGGTGTGGCGTTCGGGGCGGGCGGCGGCACGGGCTCCGGCGGCCTGATCATCACCGGCATCTGCCGGTAGGTGAGCCCGAGCGCCGCGCCGTCGATCGTGCCGAACGAGTCCTCGACCACCACCCGCGCCGGCGCGCGCTTGACCAGCAGCTCCAGCTCGGCCAGGTCGTCCGGGTCGGGGTCCGGGCGCACCGCGAGCACCCGAAGCAGTGTCGGTCCGCTCATCGCCAGGTACCCCGCGCGGGCGATCAGGTCGTGGCCGCGGGTCCGGGCCAGCGCGGTCGTCAGGACGGCGGCGTTGCGCACCGCGAGGTGCAGCGAGGCGGACATGGACCGCACCCTATGGGGCATCCGGACCAGTGGTCAGGTCCATCTCCGCCTCGACCACGTGCCCCGCTCGACCACGTGCCCCGCTGGACGACGGGTCCGGCTCACCGCCCGGCGAGCAACTCCTCGAACGGCACGAACCGCTCCGCGGGTTTGGTGGACGCACGGCCGGCGAGCAGGTCCGCCAGCTCTCCGGCGGCACGGTCGACGCGACCGGGCAGGCCTTCCGCGCCCCAGTCGGACGACGCCGCGTAGACGCCGGTCGGCGCCACGATGGCCCGCAGGTAGGCGAACAACGGTCGCATCGCGTGGTCGAGCACCAGCGAGTGGCGCTCGGTGCCACCGGTCGCGCCGATCAGCACCGGCTTGCCCGCCAGCGAGTCCGGCTCCAGCACGTCCACGAACGACTTGAACAGTCCGCTGTAGGACGCGTTGAACGTCGGCGTCACCGCGATCAGCCCGTCCGCGCCGACCACCGACTCCACCACCTCGCGCAGCCGCGCGCCGGGGAACCCGGTGACCAGGTTGTCCGCGATGTCCCGCGCCACGTCCCGGAGGTGCACCGTGCGCAGCTCCAGGCCGGGCACGAGCCGTTCGACACCTTCGGCCAAGCGGGTCGCCAGCAACTGCGTGGACGACGGCGACCCGAGCCCGGCCTGCACGACGGCCAGCGTCGTCATCGGCTGTTCACCCCTCCCGCGGCAAGCATCGACGTGTGGGTCGGGGCGTCCGGCACGTCCGCCGGCCGCCCGACCGCGAACTCGCGGCGCAGCGTCGGCACGATCTCGCCGAGGTGGTCCAACTGCTCCAGCACCGTCTTCAACGGCAGGCCCGCGTGGTCCATCAGGAACAGCTGCCGCTGGTAGTCGCCGAAGTGCTGCCGGAAGGTCAGCGTCTTGTCGATGACCTCCTGCGGGCTGCCGACGGTCAGCGGGGTCTGCGAGGTGAACTCCTCCAGCGACGGGCCGTGCCCGTACACCGGGGCGTTGTCGAAGTACGGCCGGAACTCGCGGACCGCGTCCTGCGAGTTGCGGCGCATGAAGACCTGTCCGCCGAGGCCGACGATCGCCTGGTGCGCGGCGCCGTGCCCGTAGTGCTCGTAGCGCTCCCGGTAGAACTTGATCAGCCGCTGGAAGTGCTCCTTGGGCCAGAAGATGTGGTTGGCGAAGAAGCCGTCGCCGTAGTAGGCGGCCTGCTCGGCGATCTCCGGGCTGCGGATCGAGCCGTGCCACACGAACGGCGGCACGTCGTCCAGCGGGCGCGGGGTCGAGGTGAACGACTGGAGCGGCGTGCGGTGCTTGCCCTGCCAGTCCACGACGTCCTCGCGCCACAGCCTGCGCAGCAGCGCGTAGTTCTCGATCGCGAGGTCGATGCCGTCGCGGATGTCCTTGCCGAACCAGGGGTACACAGGGCCTGTGTTCCCCCGGCCCATGATCAGGTCCACCCGGCCGTCGGCCAGGTGCTGGAGCATCGCGTAGTCCTCGGCGATCTTCACCGGGTCGTTGGTGGTGATCAGCGTGGTCGCAGTGGACAGGATCAGCCGCTCGGTGCGGGCCGCGATGTAGCCCAGCATGGTGGTCGGCGACGACGGCACGAACGGCGGGTTGTGGTGCTCGCCGGTCGCGAACACGTCCAGGCCGACCTCTTCGGCCTTCAGCGCGATCGCCACCATGGCCTTGATGCGCTCGGCCTCGGTCGGCGTCCGGCCCGTCGTGGGGTCGGGCGTCACGTCACCGACGGTGAAGACACCGAACTGCATGGCCACTCCTCAAGTAGTTGCGCTTTCAACTATCTGGCACAACCGTACCGCCCCCTGGACTATTCCGGTGTTGTCTGGTGGCGCGGACCACGCCAAGGTGTGTCACACGGGTCACCGATGGGGGAGGCACGGTGCACGAGCTGGTCCGGCGCGCCGCCGAGATCGTTCCTGTCCTGCGCGCCCACGCCGCCTGGGGTGACGAGCACCGGAGGCTGCACGAGGGCACGTTGGAGGCGATGGCCGACGCCGGTGTGCTGGGCCTCCGGGTGCCCGTCGCGCACGGCGGGCACGAGGCCGACCTGACCACGGCGGTCGAGGTCATCGCCGAACTGGCCCGCGGCGACGGGTCGGCGGCGTGGACGGCGGCGGTCTGGTCCATCTCGACGTGGGTGGTCGGCCAGTTCCCGGACGAGGTCCGGGAGGAGGTCTTCGCCAAACCGGACGTGCGGATCACCGGCATCCTCAGCCCCACCGCGACGGCCGAGCCGGTCCGCGGAGGGGTGCTGGTCAACGGGCGGTGGGCGTTCACGACGAGCGCGCCGCAGAGCCACTGGACCACGAACGCCGCCATCCTCACGCCGGACCGGCTGCCGGTGGCGCTGGCGATCCCGCTGGTCGACCTGGAGGTCGTGGACGACTGGCACACCACCGGTCTGCGTGCGACGGGCAGCGTCACCACGGTGGCCAAGGACCTGTTCGTGCCGGCAGAACGGGTGCTGCACCTCGCGCCGGTGCTGAAAGCCCACCCGGACGCCTCCGCGCCGATGTTCCGCGCGCCGTTCGTGCCCGCCGCCTGCGCCACGGTCAGCGCGCCCGCCGCCGGCCTGGCCCGCGCGGCGGTGGAGGCGTTCACGGCGGTCACGTCCGCGTTCCCGCTGCGGGTCCGCGAAGCCACCGTCCTCGCCGACGAGGCCGAGTTCCACTCCCGGCGCACCGCCTCCGTGGTCGACCTCAAGGCCGCCGGCGGCGAGCGGTGGACGCCCGAGGACCGCGCCGGGGTGCGCCGCGACCTCGGCGAGGCGTGCTTGCGCGCCCGGGACGCGGTCGACGTCCTCGAAGCGAACACCCTCGATGCGACCAGGCCCGGCGCGGGCGGCCCGGCACTGCACCGCATCCAACGGGACGTGCACGCGTTGAACCTGCACGCGGTCCTGCACCCCAACGCCAACCTGGAGCGGTACGGCCCGGTTTTCCTCGGCCGGCAGCCGGAGGCGTGATTCCTTGATCCGCCGTTGTTTGCTGTTAGAAAGTAGTTAGCGCGGTTCCCCACTCTTGTCCGCAAGGCACAAAGCCTGCGCACAACCGAGGGGGATTGATCGTGATTCGCAGGATTCTCACCATGATCGGCGGCGTCGTGGCCGCCGTGGCACTGCTCAGCGCTCCCGCCCAGGCCGCCGACGAGGCCGACGTCCGGACGTACACGGCTCAGAGCGACTCGGTCTCCACCATGGCGTGGAGCGACTGCCCGTCCGCCCGGCAGTGCATCTTCGCCAACCTCAACGGCGGCCGGCCGTACGGCTACTTCGCGTCCGGTGACGGTGACCTCGCCGACTCCAGCGGCCCGCAGGGGCTGAACAACACCACCGAGAGCGTGTGGAACCGCACCGGGCAGTACTGGTGCTTCTACGACGCCGGCGGCTACAACAACCTGATCTTCATCGTGGCACCGGGCGTCCAGACCAACCTGGTCGCCGAGGACCGCAACCGGGTGACGTCGCTGCGCGTCTGCCCGTGACCGGGTGAACGGGTTCCGCGGCCGGGTGCACAGCACCCGGCCGCGGGCCTGTTCGAGCGGTCACCACGCCGGGGCGACCTCGCCGCGCAGGATGCGGGAGTGCAGCGCGCGCAGCCGATCCGACGGCTCGACGCCCAGCTCACCGACCATCGTCCGGCGGAACGCCGCGTAGACGTCCAGAGCGTCGGCGACCCTGCCGGACGACGCCAACGCGGTCATCAGCTGCGCGCGCGGCCGTTCGCGCAACGGGTGCTCGGCGACCAGCCCGGTCAGCTCACCGACGAGGTCGGCGTCCCGCCCGAGCGCCAGGTCGGCGTCCACGCAGTCCTCCAGGACCGCCATCCGGAACTCCTCCAGCCCGGCCGCCACGTGGACCGCGCAGCGGAGTTCCGGGAGCACCGGCCCCCGCCACCGCGCCAACGCCGCCCGCAGCCCCGCCGCACCCGACTCGACGTCGCCGGCGGCCAGCACGCGCCGTGCGTGCGCCACCTCGTCCCGGACCAGGTCCACTTCCAGTTCGGCCGGACTCGCCCGGAGCACGTACCCGGGTCTCGCCGTCCCGATCCGCGTCCTCCCGAGCAGCCGGCGCAGCCGGAACACGATGCTGTGCACCTGCGCCTTCGCCGACGACGGCGGGCCCTGCCCCCACAGCTCGTCGAAGATCCGACCGGCCGACACCACCTCGTTGGCGTGCAGCACGAGCATCGCCAGCACAACCCTGTTCTGCGGCGTGCCGAGCGGGACTTCCTCCCCGTCGCATTCCACCCGGCACGGCCCCAGTGAACGGAAAAGCCACATAAGCGCATCCCCCCGGATCCGTCTGCGATCCAGGGTGACAGGCGACAGCGGCCTCCGCAGGGAATGCGGCAGATCGCGCCGGACGGCGGGTCAGTCGCGTTCGATCAAGTGCCCCACCACGTCGGGACCCGGGTGGGCGTGCCCCGAACCGTCCCGGCGGTCGTCCGCCGCCGGCAACTCGACCGGCGACCCGTTGTCCGCCGCACCCGCCGGGCGCGGCCCCACCCAGGCCAACGCCAACGCCGTCTCGCCCTTGAGGAACCGGTGCGCCCGCACACCACCCGTCGCCCGGCCCTTCGCCGGGTACACCGAGAACGGCGTCACCTTCACGCTCTGCCCCGTCGACGTCACGACCATCGGCTCACCGTGCTCGTCGTCGTCCGTGCGCACGGCCGCGAAGAACACCACCGACGCCTCCGACCCGACGTTGATGCCCGCCATACCGCCGCCCCGGAGGCCCTGCGGACGCACCAACGACGCCGAGTACCGCAACAGCGACGCCTCCGACGTCACGAACACCAGCGTCTCGTCCGTGCTGGTCAACCACGTCGCGCCGACCACCTCGTCACCCTCCTTGAGGGTGATCACCTCGAACTCGTCCGACCGCACCGGCCACTCCGGCGAGCACACCTTCACCGTGCCCTGCCTGGTGCCCAACGCCAGCCCCGGCGACTCGGTGTCGGTCAGCGGCGCGATGCCCACGACCTTCTCCCCCGCCTCCAGGTCGACCAGCTCACTGGCCGCCATGCCGCCGCTCAACGAGACCGTGCCGCTCTGCTCCGGCAACACCGGCAGCGGCAGCACGTCCGTCTTGAACGCCCGACCCCGGTTCGTCACCAGCAGCACCTGGCCGCGCGCCGTCGTGTGCACCGTCGCCGCCACCGCGTCGTGCTTCGTCCGGCCGTTGCGGCGACGCGCCTCCGACGCCTCCTCCGACTCGGCCGCCGTGCGCGCCACCAGGCCCGTCGCGGACAGCACCACCTGGCACGGGTCGTCGGCGACCTCCAGCGGCCCGGCCGGCTTGGACGCCGCCAGGACCTCCTTCAGGTCACCGTCGAGCAGCGTGGTCCGGCGCTCCTGCTGGAGGTCCTTGGCCACCTTCGCCAGCTCGGTGGAGACGACCTTCTTCAGCACCGCCGGGTCGTCCAGGATCTTGCTCAGCTCGGCGATCTCGTTGCGCAGCTTCTCCTGCTCCGCCTCCAGCTCCAGCGCGTCGAAGCGGGTCAGCCGGCGCAGCGGCGTGTCGAGGATGTACGTCGCCTGGATCTCGGAGAGCTTGAACGCCTTGACCAGGCCCTCCTTCGCCGCCGCGGCGTTGTCGCTGCCCCGGATCAGCTTGATCACCTTGTCGATGTCCAGCAGCGCCTTGAGCAGGCCCTCGACCAGGTGCAGCCGGTCCTCGCGCTTGCGCCGGCGGAACTTGGTGCGCCGGGTGACCACCTCGTAGCGGTGCTTGAGGAACACCTCCAGCAGCGCCTTCAGCCCCAGCGTCCGGGGCTGTCCCTCCACCAGCACCAGGTTGTTGATGCCGAACGACTGCTCCATCGGCGTCAACCGGTACAGGTCGGACAGCAGGGCCTGCGGGTTCACGCCGACCTTGCACTCGATGACGACCCGGGTGCCGTTCTCGCGGTCGGTGAGGTCCTTGACGTCGGAGATGCCGGTCAGCCGCTTGGACTTGGTGACCTCGTCGGTGATCTTCTCGATGATCTTCTCCGGCCCGACGCCGTACGGCAGCTCGGTGACCGTGATCGCCTGCCGGCCCCGGCTGCCCTCCAGCAGCCCGGTCTCCACCTTGGCCCGCATCCGCACCACACCGCGCCCGGTCTCGTACGCCTTGCGCACCTCGTCCAGCCCCAGCAGCACCCCGCCGGTCGGCAGGTCCGGGCCGGGGATGAACTCCATCAGCTTGTCCAGCGTGGCGTCCGGGTGCGTGACCAGGTGCCGCGCCGCCGCCACCACCTCGCCCAGGTTGTGCGGGATCATGTTCGTCGCCATCCCGACCGCGATCCCCGACGTGCCGTTGACCAGCAGGTTCGGGAACGCGGCGGGTAGCACGGTGGGCTCTTGCAGGGAACCGTCGTAGTTGGGCCGGAAGTCGACGGTCTCCTCGTCCAGCTCGCCGACCAGCAGCATCGCGGCGGGCGACATCCGGGCCTCGGTGTAACGCGACGCCGCCGGTCCGTCGTCCGGGCTGCCGAAGTTGCCGTGCCCGTCGACCAGCGGGGTGTTCAGCGAGAAGTCCTGGGCCAGCCGGACCATCGCGTCGTAGATCGCGGTGTCGCCGTGGGGGTGGTACTTGCCCATGCAGTTGTGCACGACGAAACCGCTGACCACGAAAGCGTGCTCGGCGCTGGCGACCTGGATGTCGTAGGTGGTGTCCGGTGCGGCCGGCTCGACCGACACGACCTGCGGGAACGGCTTGTCGGCGGCGTTGCGGGCGTTGCGGATGACCTGGACCAGGCCGTCCTGGCGCGGGCCGACGCCGGTCCAGCGCAGCAGCGCCACGGCGAGCGCGGCGGCGTCGCGGCCGGTGATGGTGAGGAAGCCGGCGTCGCGCCGGGTGCGGATGCCGGAGTCGGCGAGCACCGCGTACTCGGGTTCGCCGCCGGGCAGGACGATCTCGCGGCCGTCGCGGACGAAGCCGCAGGCGGTGAACAGGCCCGCCAGGAACGGCGTCCACGCCGAGCGGTCGCGGAGCACGGCCTCGTACCGGCCGGCCACCGCCGCTTCGAGGTCGGCGTGGCGGGCGAAGGTGAGGGTGTGGCGGACGCGCTCGGACGTCTCGACCTTGTCGCGTGCCGCCGTCACGTCGTGCGCGATGGCCCAGCCGTGCGCGATGTCGATCGGGTCGACGTCGGCCAGTTCCAGCCGCACCCGCCCGTCGGCGAGCACGTCACCGGACGCCGCCACCAGGCCCAGCACGAAACCGGACGAGTCGCCGTCGGCGAGGAGGTTCGCGTGCCGTTCGCCGCCGAAGCCGACCGTGTGCGCGCCGGCCAGGTCGCGGGCGTCGGTCCACCCGTCCGAGGCGGCGTCGTCACGGGTGCGGAACCGCTGGCCGGGCGTGACGAGCATCGAGTGGCCGTCGGACCAGGTGACGCGCA
This sequence comes from Saccharothrix isguenensis, assembly GCF_052936305.1. NCBI lineage: Bacteria > Bacillati > Actinomycetota > Actinomycetes > Pseudonocardiales > Pseudonocardiaceae > Saccharothrix > Saccharothrix isguenensis. Next base: position 3,432,559 of record NZ_CP193626.1, on the reverse strand, counting down.
CCAGGTCGGACACCGGGTTCTCGTACACGGCGTTGACCGCCACCGGCTCGCCCCGACCGTCCAGCACGTGGTCGCCGATCTCGATGTCCTCGATCGGCCGCAGACCCTCCGGGGTGGAGACGAGCGCGCCGCGGACGAAGCAGTCGCCGACCACGCGGGAGGACTTCACGTACGAGCTGGTCGGGCGGTAGCCCTGCTCGTTCATCGAGAACAGGATGCGGCGGTGCACCGGCTTGAGGCCGTCCCGCGCGTCGGGCAGTGCGCGGGAGTGGATCACCGAGTAGGCGTACTCCAGGTACGAGTCCTCGATCTCGGTGGTGAGCGAGTTGTCGAAGACCTGGGCGCCCGCGCGGTCGAAGGCGGACGGGTCGACCCTGGTCGTGGGGGTCTTGCGGCGTGCCATGGTCGGTCGTTTCCTCGTGTCAGGCGGGCAGGCGGGCAGGCGGCTCAGGCGGGTCAGATGTCGATCGCGGACTGGTCGACCCGGGCGGACGACTCGACGAGCCAGGCGCGGCGCGGCTCGACCTTCTCGCCCATCAGCAGCTCCAGCGCGGCTTCCGCGGCTTCCGCGTCGTGCATGGTGATGCGGCGCACCGAGCGGGTGGCGGGGTTCATGGTGGTCTCCCACAACTCGTCCGCGTCCATCTCACCGAGGCCCTTGAACCGGGGCACCGGCTTGACCACCGTCTTGCCGGCCTTCTCCAGCCGGGCGACCTTCTGCTCCATCTCCCGCTGGCTGAAGGTGAAGTGGGTCTCGGGGTTGCGGCCCTTGGTGACGACCTTGTGCAGCGGCGGCATGGCGGCGAAGAGGCGGCCGTCCTCGATCACCGGGCGCATGTACTTGGCGAACAGGGTGATCAGCAGCGTCCGGATGTGCGACCCGTCGACGTCCGCGTCGGCCATCAGGATGACCCGGCCGTAGCGCATGGTGGCCAGGTCGAACGTCCGGCCGGTGCCCGCGCCGAGGACCTGCACGATGCTGGCGATCTCGGCGTTGCGCAGGGTGTCGGCGAGGCTGGCCTTCTGCACGTTGAGGATCTTGCCGCGCAGGGGCAGCAGCGCCTGGTACTCCGACACGCGGGCCATGCGCGCCGAGCCGAGGGCGCTGTCACCTTCCACCAGGAAGAGCTCGCTGCGCGAAACGCCCGTGCTGCGGCAGTCGACCAACTTCGCGGGCATCGCGGCGCCTTCGAGGGCCGTCTTGCGCCGCGCGGCGTCCTTCTGGTGCTTCTGGGTCAGCCGGACGCGGGCGGCGTCGACGACCTTCTGGAGCACCACCTTGGCCTCGCCCTTGGTTCGGCGGTCCTCGGTCCAGGCCTTGATGTGCTTCTCCACCACGGCGAGGGTCACCTTGGTGATGCCGGCGGTGGAGAGCTCGTCCTTGGTCTGCGAGGTGAACTGCGGCTCGGGGATCCGGACGTGGACCACGGCGGTCATGCCTTCCAGCACGTCGTCCAGGGTCGGCGGGTCCTCCTTGGGCTTGAGCAGGCCCCTGGTCCTGCCGATGGCGTCCTGGATCGCCTTGACGACGGCGCGGTCGAAGCCGCGCCGGTGGGTGCCGCCGTGCACGTTGCGGATCGTGTTGGTGAAGCACTCGACGATGCGCTCGTAGCCGGTGCCCCAGCGCAGCGCGATCTCGACTTCGGCCTGGCGCTCCACCTTGGACCGCATGACGCCGTTCTCGTCGGCCGCGTTCTCGTAGTACACGCCGGTGCCGTTGATGAGCAGGGTGCCGGAGACGGGCTTCTCGCTCGCGGGCGCCAGGTGGTCGACCATGTCGACCAGGCCACCCGGGAAGTGGAACGTCTCCTCGCTGATCGTGTCGCCGGTGGCGACCTTGAGGACGTACGTCACTCCGGGCACCAGGAAGGCGGTGTTGCGCAGCTTGGTCCGGACGGCCTCGACGTCGAGCGCGGCGCCGTTCTCGAAGTAGCGGGCGTCGTACCAGTAGCGGATGGAGGTCCCGGTGCGCTTGGTGCGGCCGGTGACGCGCAGGCCGGACTGGCGGGTGAAGGCGGCCTTGGGGCCGGGGCCGTCGAAGACCCCGGGGACGCCGTGCGCGAACGACATCTCGTGCGTCTTGCCCTCGCGGCGGACGACGACGTCGAAGCGGTGGGACAGGGCGTTCACGGCGGACGCGCCGACGCCGTGCAGGCCGCCGGAGGTCTTGTACCCGGAGCCGCCGAACTTGCCGCCGGCGTGCAGCCTGGTGAGCACGAGTTCGACGCCGGACAGGCCGGACTTGGCGTGGGTGCCGGTGGGGATGCCCCGACCGTCGTCGTCCACCTGGACGCTGCCGTCCGCGTGCAGCGTGACGACGATCTTGGTCGCGTGGCCTGCCACGCCCTCGTCGGTGGAGTTGTCCACCACTTCGGAGAACAGGTGGTTGATGCCCCTGCTGTCGGTGGACCCGATGTACATCCCGGGGCGCTTGCGTACCGCCTCCAGACCCTCCAGGTGGGTCAGGTCGTCGGCCCCGTACAGGATCTCAGCGGTCACCGGGTCGTTCTCCCCAGGTCGTGGCGTGCGTCGAGCGGTTCACGGTAACCGAGGGCGATCTGCCGAGTCCCCGGTGTCCGGATACGGTCGGGCACGTGGTTCCGTCGTTCACCTGTGATCTTGCCATACTCGAACAGAGGTTCGAAGCGTGGCACCACATCGGACCAGGCACTCCGGCGACGTGACCGCGCCCTCCCGAGGGCCATACCCCTCGAACGCCCGGTCCACACCTGCCGGGCGGCCGGCGCGGGCGTGGCTGGTGGCGGGCGTGCTCGGCGGCGCGTCCTCGACGCTGCACGCCGTCTGGACGGCCCGTGACGTTGTGCGGTCGACCCGGCGGCGGCGTCGTTGTCGGGCGGCACGGGCGTGGTCAGGGGCGTGGTCTCGCGCACCTGGGCGTGTCGGCGTCCTGGACGTGCGTGCAGGCGCTGGTGGACCGGCGGTGGTCGTTGGACGCGCGCCGCGGCGCGGTCGCTGGTGCGCTGATCGCGGTAGTGGATCTCGAACTGGTCGGCCGGCGGTTCCCGGCAGTCCGGGGAGCTGGGCCGGACGGCCCGGTGGGCGGACCACCTGGCGTTCGGCGCGCTGGTCGGCGCCGTCCTGGGGTCCACAGTGGACGAGGGTGGCGGCACGCGCCGGTCCCGGACCCGACGGCGTCCGGGTAGGGTTCGGGCGTTCCCGCGCTGTCGTGCCTGGAGGTGATCGGGCGCCTTGATGTTCCGACGTGCCGCACCGAAGGAGCGTGCCCCGCAAGTGGAGCCCGTGATCGAGCGGGAGCCCACACCCGCGCCCCAACCGGCTGCTGCCCCGACGCCCCCGCCCGCCCAGTTCTCGGCCTCGTTCGCGGGCGCCACGCTGGTGGTCGGGCCGCCTGCGGGCGCGACCCCGGCCGCGGTCGCCGTGGGCCGGAGCCTGCCGGTGGACCGAGGCCGCACGGTGGTCGTCATCGACCCGCCGCACGGCGACGAGTCGTCCTTCTGGCCGGCCGTGGCCACCGCGTTGCACGGCCGGGGGCCGGTGCGGCTGATGACCTCGCACTCGGGCTCGATGCGGCCGACGGCGCCCGCGCAGTGGCTCGCCGAGCAGTTGCAGGCCGAGGTGGTGGCGCCGGACGGCGCGGTCACCACGGTGCCGGGCGCGGCGTTCGTCGCGGGCAACGGCGGGTACGGCTGCTGGCTGCGGTTCCTGCCCGGCTCGTCGCCGGTGCCGATGGGCCGCCGGTTCCCCGTGCCGCAGTGGGAGGCCGTCGACCCGAACACGCCGTGGCCGACCGGTGAGGTCGGCATCTCCGAACCGATCCCGGCCGGGCTGTGGCTGCGGGCCCAGCGCGCGCAGTTCGACCCCCAGGCGCCGGACGCGCGGGCGGTCATCGGGCTCCCGTGCCGGGACAACGTGCTGACCGTCGTGATCGGCGGTCCCGGGCAGCCGGCGATCCCCACCGACGAGGTGTGCCGCCTGCTGGGCGGGCTGCCGTCGGCGGCGCGGTCTCGGGTGCGGCTGGTCTGGTACGGCGGCGAGCACCAGGCGCAGGCGGTGGCCGACGAGCTCGGCGAGCCGATCTCCCTGTACACGGGCCTGCCGGTGGGTTCGGTGCGCACCGGCGCGGCGGTGGTGGCGGTGAACCCGCGCGGGCAGCAGACGTGGCGGCCGTACGTGACCGAGGTGCGGTACGCGCGGGCGGGCGTGCCGGTCGTGTCGGGTTACCGGGCGCCCGCTCCGGGCCTGGTGGAACGCGGCGCGGGCATCTTCGACCTGGGCGGCGGCGTGGTGCTGGAGGTCGTGCCGTCCGGGCTGTGGGTGCGTGACGCCGAGGACAACGGCCCCGAGGTGCGGTCGCTGCCGGTGGACCCGGAGTGGGCTCGGCTGACCGTCGGCACGCCGGGACGCACGACGGCCGGCGCGGTGGCCGTGGCCGGCGCGTCGCTGGTGGAACGGCTGGAGCCGGAGGTGCGGCGGCTGCTGAAGGTCGTGTTCTGCGACCCGTCGCCGCCGTCGCGACCGCCGGTGGCCGAGGAGGAGCCGCGGCCCGTGGCGGCGGACGAGCCGGTGCCGCTGAGCGTGGACGGCCCGCTGGCCGACTCCCCCGCGCCGGTGTGGGGCGAGCAGGTCGGCGACGAGGTCCTGCCGCCGGACCACCGCAGCACCGAGCAGGAGCGCGACGCGCTGCGCCGGATGCTCGGCGAGCGCTACGGGCAGCACGCGGCGGTGGCGTGCCGGCACATCGCGGAGCGCCCGGACGACTCCGAGGCGTTCGAGGCCGTGGTGACGGACCTGGCGGCGGTGTCGGCGTGCCTCCATCACGACGAGGAGATCCTGGTCGAGGCGCTGCGCTCGGGGAAGCTGGGTCGGCTGTGGCCGTACGCGGCGTCGGTGGTGTCGGGTCTGCGCCGGCTGCCGGTGTACCAGGGTGTGACGGTGTGCTGGGGCGGGTCGCGGCAGTACCGGACGGGTGACGTCCTGGTCGAGCACGGCCTGCTGAACACGGTGGCCGGGCCGGCGCTGCCGGTCGACGGTCGGGTCGAGTTCCTGATGTGGTCGGTGACCGGGCGGCGGGTGACGGTGGTCGACTCGTTCGGCAACCTGCTGCAGGAGCGGGTGGTGTTCCCGCCGGGCAGCGCGTTCAAGGTGCTGGCGGTGGTGGAGGCCGAGGAGACCGCGCCGATGCAGGTGATGGTGCAGGAGGTCGTGGGTCGCCACCACGAACTGCCGCCGGGCGTGCTCGGCAGCCTGGAGCGGGCCGCGGTCGCCCTGCGCAACCGCGCCCGCGCCATCGCCTGACCCGACCGGTCCTCAGTAGCCGAAGGCCCGGTCGGCGAACTGCTCGGCGGGCGTGCCCGCCGAGGCCGGGTGGGAGATCCGGTCGGGCACGCCGTCGGACGTGTACCGCTGCTCCGGGGCGGCGGCCAGCTGGTCCAGCCACACCGTGGAGCCGTAGCGGAAGTCCTCGCCGGCCGCGTCCTGGGACCGGATGCGCGGCGTGGCGACCGGGTCGAACTCGGCCGCGAACGGCGAGGGCGCCGGGCCCGCGCCGACCATCAGCACGCACGCGTAGTCGTAGGACGCGCCGTCGAACGTCCCGCCCCGGGCGAGTTCCGGGTTGCCGGGCACGGCGCCGAACGGCAGCGCGAGGCTCGACACCCGGTAGTCCGGCACGGCCTGCTCGATCTCCCGCTGGCCGAGCAGGACCGCCTCCTGGACCTGCTGGTCGGCCGCGGCGGCGAGGTTCGTGTGGTGCAGGGTGTGGTTGCCGATCTCGAAGCCGTGGTCGCGCAGCCACCGCAGCGGGGCGCCGTCCGACGCCCCGAACGGCGCGGCGTTGACGTAGAGGCTCGCCACCGGCCGGAAGCCGGGGTTCCGCGCGGCCACGTCGAGCAGGATCGCGATCGCGGTGCCGGGCGCGGGCTCCCCGTCGGGGCCGAGCGCGAACTGGGTCGGGTCGCCGTCGTCGAACGTCAGCACCACGGGGTGCTTCCCCGCCGGGATGTCGATCCGGCCGGTCGCGTACTCCGCGGTCGTCACCGGCACGTACCCCTCGCCGGCCAGCCGTTCCAGCTCGGCGCGGAACGCCGCCGGCGTCCGGTCGTAGACGGACGTCGGCTGCTCGACGAGCCGGTGGTACATCAGGATCGGGACCTGCCCGAGCTCGTTGGCCCGGACGGCCGCCGGGTCGGGCGGCGCCGGGGAGGAGGACGCCGGCGACGGGATGGCGGCGACCTGTCCGGGCAGTTCCGCGGCGGGCAGTTCGGCGGCGGGTTGGGCGGTGCAGGCGAAGGACACGGACGCGGCGAGCGCCACGACGGCCGCTACCGGCCTGGGCGACATGGTGTTCACCTTCGGATGGTTGCGCTTGTCGGCCGGGTGGAAAACGGAGTACACCCCTTCGGATGACCGCCAGTTTGGCGGCCGGCCCAGAGGGTTAGTCGCTGGTTGCAGATGGCACGCCGAGATAGGAGTGGCCCGGATGTCGGATTCAGCCTCATCGGACGCAGCCCTGTCGGACCCGGCACCACCGGACCCGGAGCGTCCCGGCGGAGCGCCGGAGGAATCGCCCCGGAAGTCGAGGCGGGTGTTGATACCCGCGGTCGGCGTCGTGGTGCTGCTGCTGATCGCCGGCGTCGTCACGACGATCGTGTACGGACGCGGCGTCGGACTCGCCGTCGCCGAGCTGTCCAACGGAATCGCTGTCACTCCTTCGGGTGTAGAGCGCGTGTCCATCACCACCGCGGACCCCGAAGGGCTCGATCGTGTCACCGTGCACGTTGACGGACAGCCGGTCGAGGTGCGGCGCGCCGACGGCCGCATGACGTTGAGCGGGGTGAAGCTGGCCGAGGGCCTGCACACCCTGTCCGTGCGCGCGGTGAACCCGCTGCCGTGGATGCCCGACGCGGTGGTCCTGCGCGAGTTCACGGTGGACGGCACGCCGCCCTCGCTGGAGGTGGACGTGGTCGAGGCCGAGTCGCCGCGCGGACCGGTGAAGGTGCGGGGCAGCGCGGACGGCGCGGACTCGGTGCTGGTGGGCGACCAGGAGGTGCCGGTACGCGACGGCCGGTTCGAGGCGTCGCTGTCGACCGCGCCGACCATGATCCGGGTCGAGGCGAACGACGCGGCCGGCAACGCGCGGCACCACGAGGTGCCGGTCAAGGTCACGCACCCCGGCATGCGCGCCGTGCACATGAGCGCCGCCGCGTGGGCGACCCCGTCGCTGCGCGACCCCGTGCTGGCGATGGCGCGCGAGGGCCGCATCGACACCGTGCAGCTGGACATCAAGGACGAGAGCGGCGAGATCGGCTACGAATCGCAGGTGCCGCTGGCCAGGCAGATCGGCGCGACCCGCAACCACTACGACGCGCGCGCCGCGATCGAGGAGCTGCACGGCATGGGGCTGCGGGTGGTCGGCCGGCTGGTGGCGTTCCGCGACCCGATCCTCGGCAAGGCCTCGTGGGACTCCGGCGCGCGCGACCGGGTGGCGCAGAACGCGTCGGGCGCGCCCTGGTCGGCGCACTACGGCCAGTACGCGTTCACGAACTTCGCCAACCCGGAGGTCCGCGACTACAACATCGCGATCGCCAAGGAGGCCGCCGAGCTGGGGTTCGACGACATCCTCTACGACTACGTGCGGCGGCCGGACGGCCCGCTGGGCCAGATGGTGTTCCCCGGCCTGACCACCACGCCCGAGCAGTCCATAGTGGACTTCCTCCGGGACAACCGGGCGGCCGTGCGCCCGCTCGGCGCGTACCTGGGCGCGTCGGTGTTCGGCATCGCCGCGCACAGCCCGCAGGACGTGGCGCAGGACATCCCGGCCATCTCGACGCACGTCGACTACGTCGCGCCGATGGTCTACCCGTCGCACTGGGGTTCCGGCGAGTACGGCGTGGACAACCCGAACGCCAAGCCGTACGACATCGTGCGGGCGTCGGTCGCGGACTTCGTCCGGATCACGGAGGGCACCGGCGCGACGGTCATCCCGTGGCTGCAGGCGTTCTCGCTGGGCCACAACTACGGTCCGGGCGAGATCCAGGCGCAGGTGGTCGCCACGGCGGACGCGGGCGCGCCGTCGTTCCTGCTGTGGAACGCGGCGTGCGCCTACGGGTCGGCCGGGTTGGAGCCCGCATGAGGTCCGTCCCGCTGGTGCCCTACCTGGCGGGGGTGTGCCTGGCCGTGACGACGGTGGTGGCGTTGGACACCGGGCTCCCGGCGCAGCCGACGACCGTCGTCTGGCCCGCCGCCGGCGTCGTGCCCGCCACCCCGCTGCCCGCTCCGGCGACGGCGTCCGGTCCGGCGACGCCGGCGGCGGCACCGGTCGACAGGTTCCGGTCCGCCCCGGACCTGCCGCCCGGTCACCCGTTCCCGACGCACGGCGTGGGCACGTGGCGGGTCGTGCCACCGGCCGCCGGCCCGGCCGGGGCCAGTGGGTTCACGTACACGGCGGAGGTCGAGGACGGCATGGAGCTGCCGAACGGCGACGACTCGTTCGCCGCCGTGGTCGACTACGCGTTGAAGCACCCGCGCGGGTGGTCCGGGCAGCACGAGTTCCGCCGGGTCGGCCCCGACGGGGAACCGGACCTGCGGATCCGGCTGACGTCCCAGCAGACCTCGCGGGCCCTGTGCGGATTCGAACTGCCCTACGACACGTCGTGCCGGATCGGGTCGACCGTCCACCTCAACTCGGCGCGCTGGTTCCGGGGCGCCCACACGTACGGCCGTGACCTGCGGGGCTACCGGTTCTACGCGATCAACCACGAGGTCGGGCACTTCCTGGGCCTCGGGCACGAGGTGTGCCCGACGGACGGCGCCCCGGCGCCCGTGATGATGCAGCAGACCTTGAGCATCGACAACGACGGCCTGGCGTCGATCATCACGGGCAGCGACCAAGGCGTCCAAGTCACCCCCGACGGGAAGTCCTGCACCCCGAACCCCTGGCCCTGACCGGGTCACTCCGCAGGAGTGGCCTTCGCCCGCTGCTCGGCGACCAGGTCGCGGTACCAGTGGAAGCTCGCCCTCGGCGTGCGCACCAGGGTCTCGTAGTCCACGTGGACCAGGCCGAACCGGTGCTTGTAGCCGTGCGCCCACTCGAAGTTGTCCAGGAACGACCACACGAAGTAGCCGCGCAGGTCCACGCCCGCCTTGACCGCGTCGTGGGCCGCCGCGAGGTGGCTGCGCAGGTAGTCGATCCGCTCCTGGTCGACGAACCCGGGGTTGTCCGGGTAGACGCACCCGTTCTCGGTGACGTACACCGGCGGCAGGTCCGGGTACAGGTCCTTGAGGCCTACCAGGGTCTGGGTCATCCCCTCCGGTTCGACGGGCCAGTTCATCGCGGTGCGCGGCACGTCCGGCAGCCGGCTGGTGTCGATGCCGACGTCGATCGACGTGCGGGTGGCCGGGTCCGGGTCGCGGTACGGCGCGTCGGCCACGTGCTGGCGGTAGTAGTAGTTGATGCCGACGTAGTCCAGCGGCGTGGAGATCAGCTCCAGGTCGCCGTCCTGCCGGAAGGAGAGGTCGGTGACGCCGGCGAACGTCTCCTCGTAGTCGTCGGGGTAGCGCGCGGCGAACAGCGGCTCGGTGAACTGGCGGCGCAGCAGGACGTCGTGCCGGCGTGCCGCGGCCACGTCCGCTTCCGACTGCGTCACCGGGGTGGACGGCGACTGGTTGAGCACGATGCCGAATTCGTGCCCCTGCGAGCCGCGCATGGCGTTCACGGCGAGGCCGTGCGCGACCATCAGGTGGTGGGCGGCGGCGAGTGAGCCGTGGCCCTCCCGCGCGCCCGGGGCGTGCCTGCCCTCGCCGTAGCCGACGATGGAGGAGACGTACGGCTCGTTGAACGTCGTCCACTTCGACACGCGGTCGCCCAGCGCGTCGTGCACGACCTTGGCGTACTCGGCGAAGCGCAGCGCGGTGTCACGGGAGCGCCAGCCGCCCAGTTCCTCCAACGCCTGCGGCAGGTCCCAGTGGTAGAGGGTGAGGAACGGCTCGACGCCGCGTTCCAGCAGCCCGTCGACCAGCCGGCTGTAGAAGTCCAGGCCGCGCTGTTCGATCCGGCCCGCGCCGGTCGGCAGGATGCGCGGCCAGGACACCGAGAACCGGTAGGCGTCCACGCCCAGCTCGCCGAGCAGCGCCAGGTCCTCGGGCACCCGGTGGTAGTGGTCGCAGGCCACCGCCCCGGTGTCGCCACCCGCGACCGCACCCGGCACCGCGCCGAACGCGTCCCAGATCGACGGTCCTCTCCCGTCTGCGTCCACGCCCCCTTCGATCTGGTAGGCCGAAGTGGCGACGCCCCAGCGGAACCCTCGGGGAAAGTCGATCATCCTTTTAGCGCTCCTTGCATGATTCCGCCGACGATCTGGCGTCCGAACAGGAGGAACACGGCGAGCACCGGCACGGTGCCGATCGTCGCCGCGGTGAGCACGAGCGTGTAGTCGGTGGTGTACCCACTGGCCAGGGTGGACAACGCGGTCTGGACGGTCGGGTTCTCCGGGGTCAGCACGACGAGCGGCCAGAAGAAGTCGTTCCACGCCTGCATGAACGTGAACAGGCCGAGCACCGCGGCCGCGGGGCGGGCGGCCGGCAGGACGACGTTCCAGTACAGGCGCAGCGAGCTGCACCCGTCCATCCGCCCGGCCTCCAGCAGCTCGTCGGGCACCGCCCGCTCGAAGTACTGCCGCATGAAGAACACGCCGAACGCGGTGACCAGGCCGGGCACGATGACCGCGTGGATCTCCCCCGCCCAGCCGAAGTCGCTCATCATCATGTACAGCGGGATGACGCCCAGCTCCGTCGGCACGGCCTGGGTGGCGATCACCAGCAGCATGAGCGCCGACCGGCCGCGGAACTTGAGCTTGGCGAAGGCGAACCCGGCCAGCGTGGAGAAGAGCACCACGGAGACCGTGATGGTTCCCGACACGATCAGCGAGTTCATCATCGCCAACGCGAAGTCGGACTGGTCGAACACCCGCGCGATGTTCGCGAACAGGTGGCCCCCGGGCACCAGCACCGGCGGCACGCTGTCCACCTTGTCGGGCGTCTGCGAGGACACGACGAGCGACCAGTACACCGGGAACGCCGACCCGGCGAGCACGGCGATCAGCGCCGCGTAGGTCCACGGTCCGGGCATCCGCATCCGCATCGCCCCGCGCCGCCGGGACGGCGGGGGCGCGCCGGGCGCCAACGGTTCGAGCACGGTGGTCATGGTGTCCCCTCAGTCCGTCCGGATGCGGCGGGCCGCCAGGTAGCTCAGCCCGGTGATGGCGATCGTCGCGATGACCAGCAGCCAGGCGATGGCCGACGCGTAGCCGAAGTCGAACTTCGCGAAGCCCTGCTCGTAGAGGTAGAGCGCGGCGGTCTGGAACTGGCGGTCCGAGCCGCCGGTCGCGGCGCCCGCGCCCGGGTTGAACAGCAGCGGCTCGGCCAGCAGTCGCATGTTGCCCGCGGTGGCGATCACCGTGGAGAAGATGATCTGGGGGCGCAGCATGGGGACGGTGATCCGCCAGAACTGCTGCCAGCCGGACGCGCCGTCGAGCCGGGCCGCTTCGTACACGCTGGTCGGGATGGCCTGCATGGACGCCAGGAAGATCAGCGCGTGGTAGCCGGTCCAGCGCCACACCACCATCGTCGCGATGGCGGCGTGGGAGCTGCCGGTGCCGGCCTGCCAGTCGATCCGGCCCAGGTCGAACAGGCCCAGCACCCAGTTGATCATGCCGAAGTCCCGGCCGAACAGCTGCGCGAAGATGATCGTCACCGCCGCCACCGAGGTGATGTTCGGCAGCAGCACGCCCATCCGGAAGAACGTCCGGCCGCGCAGCCGCCGGTTGAGCAGCTGCGCGATGCCGAGCGCGAACAGGATCTGCGGGACGGTGGTGAGCAACCACAGGCTGAGCGTGTTGCCCATCGCGTTCCAGAAGTACGGGTCCGCGGTGAGCAGCTCGACGTAGTTGTCGAGCCCGATGAACGTCGCCGCGTCGCCGTCGAGCAGGTTGCGGTCCTGCATCGACACCCATGCGGTGTAGAGCAGGGGGAACAGGCCGAACACCGCGAACAGCAGGAAGTACGGCGCGATGTAGGCGTACGGCGCGTACCGGATGTCCCACCGGTGGCGGCGTTCGCGCCAGTCCGTCTTCATCAGTCCTCGAGCCTCTTGACGTCGGCGACGAACTGCTGCCACGACTCGTCCGGGCTCTGATTGCCCTGTTCCACGCGCTGCATGGCGTTGCCCATCTCGGTCTGCACGTCGCCGGCCTTGGGCCCCTGGTACTGCGGCTTGAGGGCGCGGGCCGCGTCGGTGAACACCTTGCCGACGGGGGCGTTGTTGAAGAACTCGTCCTGCTTCATGGCCACCGACTGCTCGCTGTACAGCTTCGGCGCGGACGGGAGCAGGCCGGCGTTGGCGAAGACCTTGGCCTGCTGCTCGGGCGCGGTGAGCCAGGTGGCGAGGGCGACGGCCTTATCGACGTTCTTGCCCTGCTTGGGCACGGTCAGGTAGGAGCCGCCCCAGTTGCCGCCGCCGCCGGGCACGGCCGCGAGGTCCCACTTGCCCTTGGTGTCCGGGGCCTGGTCCTTGATCTTGGCCATCATCCAGGCGGGGCAGGCGAGGGTGGCGAACTGGCCCTGCTTGAAGCCGGTGTTCCACTGCGGGGTGCTGTGCAGCAGCCCGGCGGACAAACCGTCGGCCACGCCCTGGGCGACGAGGTCCCAGCCCTTCCTGATCTCGGCGTTGTCACCGACGACGATCTTGTCGTTCCTGTCGTAGTAGCCGGTGGGCGCCTGGCCGACGATGGCGTTGAGCACGGTCGGGCCACCGTCGAAGAACTTCGCGCCGGCGGGCGCGTTGGCCGTGAACTGCTTGCCGGTGGCCATGAACTGCTCCCACGTGGGCCACAGCGCGGACACCTGGTCGCGGTCGGAGGGCAGGCCGGCGGCTTCGAACAGGTCGCGGCGGTAGCAGATGGCCAGGCCGCCGATGTCGGTGCCGTAGCCGATCTGCTTGCCGTCCTTGGACAGCGAGCCCTCCCACTTCCAGTCCAGCCAGCGGTCCTTGATGTCGGACTTCAGCTCGACGAACTGGCCCGGGTTGGCCTTGAACTGGTTGATGTAGCCGACGTCTACCGCCTCGATGTCCGCCGCGCCGTTGTTCGTGGCGAGGTGGGCGGCGAGGTTCTTGTGGTGGTCGGAGTAGGAGGCGGTGCGGTCGGTGATGTCGATGTCCGGGTGCGCCTTCTCGTACTCCTCGAACAGCTGCTGGTAGCCGAAGTTGCCGAACATGCCGATGGTGATCCTGGTCTTGCCGTCACCGCTGTCGCCGCCGCAGCCGGCGAGCAGGCTCGCGGCCAGCAAGCCGACGCCCACCATGGTCCCGGTTCGTCTCATTGCACGGCTCTCCCTCTGTCCACAATCCAGTCGTTTCGGCACGCCGGATACGCGCAAGGTCGATCCGAGGGGTTTCCGGCGAATTCGACCGGGTCTTCGCCCGGTCGGTGTGGTGTACATGACAGCCGTGGGCCGGGACACCGTCAAGTAACGAACCGATAACCTCGCTGTTTCGATGCTGTGGCGTTTCCGCAGGTGATACGGTGTATAGCCAGGTCAGACCACCCTCGCTGGGAGCTTGAAACCGGTTACAAAGAAAGGGCGTCAGATGCCGACGATCCGCGAGATCGCCCAGCTCTGCGGAGTGTCCGTGGCGACCGTTTCCCGTGTTTTCAACCAGCCGCTGACGGTCAGCCGGGAAAAGCGCGAAGTGGTGGAGCGGGTGGCCCGCGAGCTGGACTACCGGCCCAACGAGTCGGCCCGCGCGCTGGCCACGAAGCGGTCCGGGCTGATCGGCCTGGTGTGGGACACCGACCACCGCAGGCCGGGGTGGCGGCACCCGTACCTCCAGGAGCTGCTGATCGGGTTGAAGTCCGCGCTCAGCGCGCACGGCTACCACCTGCTGATGCTCGCCACGAGCGGGTCGGCGGCGCTGCGTGCGGTCGGCGCGTCCCTGGCCGACCCGGTGGCGTACGTCAACATGACCCGGCGGCACCACCTGGGCGGGCTGGTCCTGATCGACAGCGGGTCGGACGCGTCGGCGTTCACCGCGTTCGCCCAGTCCGGGTTGCCGTGCGTGGCGGTCGACGTGGACGTGGACGGACCGCGGGCCACGTACGTGACGTCGGACAACGTCGGCGGCGCGGCGCTGGCGGTGCGGCACCTCGCCGCGGCCGGCCACCGCCGGATCGCCACCGTCACCGGGCCGCGGAGCAACCGCCCGTCCGTCGACCGCGTCACCGGCTTCCGCGCGGCGATGGCGGAAGCGGGCCTGCCCGTGCCGCCGGAGTACGTGGTGGAGGGCGACTTCTACCGGCCCAGCGGCCAGGCGGCGATGCGGTCGCTGATCGCCCTGCCCGAGCCGCCGACCGCCGTGTTCTGCGCGAGCGACGAGATGGCCGTGGGCGCGCTGCTCGCCGCGCGCCACGCCGGGCTGCGGGTGCCCGACGACCTGGCCGTCGTCGGCTTCGACGACATCGAGTTGGCCGCGCTCGTCGACCCGCCGCTGACCACGCTGGCCCAGGACAAATCGGGCATCGGCGTCGCCGCCGCGCGTGCCGTGCTCACCATGGTGCACGGCGGCGACACACCGGAACCCGCGTTCCTGCCGACCAGGCTGGTGGTGCGCGCCTCCAGCCGGTGACCGGGATCAGGGCTTGGCGCGTCCGGTGGCCCAGGCCCACGCCGCGATGGCGACCCGGTTCTTGGTGCCGGTCTTGAGTTGGACGGACGCGATGTGGTTCTTCACCGTGCCCGGCGACAGGAACAGCTCGGCGGCGATCTCGGCGTTGGTCAGGCCGACCGCGACCATGGTCACGACCTGGTCCTCCCGTTCGGTCAGCACGACGCTCGACGTCTCGTGCGGCAGTTCCCGCCCGCGCAGCAGCCGAACGGTGAGCTCCGGGCTGATGAGCATGTCGCCGTCGACCGCCGCACGGACGGCCTCGACGAGCAGGGTGGGGGCCGAGCGCTTCAGGATGAACCCGGCGGCGCCGTGGCGCAGGGCCGCCTGGACGTACTCGTCCAGCCCGAACGAGGTGACCACGACGACGTGGATACCGGTGCCGGCCAGCGCGCGGGCCACCTCGATGCCGTCGGTGCCCGGCATCCGGATGTCGGCGAGCACCACGTCGGGCTTGACCGCCAGGGCGGTGTCGATCGCGGCACGGCCGTCGACCGCCTCGGCCACCACCGCCATGTCGGGCTGGGCGTCGAGGATCATGCGGAAGGCGCCGCGGATGCCTTCCTGCTCGTCGGCGAGGAGGATGCGGGCGACCACCCCCGTGATTGTGCCGGCGGCAGCCACGCCGTCAGCGGCCACCCGTCCGGCATGGCGCGGGTGACCAGCTCGCCGCCCTGTTCCGCCAGGAGCGCGGCCAGGCCGGGTAGTCCGGACCCGCCACGCCGGCGGCCGCGCGTGCCGCTCACACCGTCGTTGGTCATCTCGACCTCCAGCGCCCCGGCCGTCACCTCGACGCGCAGGTCGACGCGCGTCGCCCGCGGTGCGTGCCCGCCTGGATGTGCGGGCGAGGTCTTCCCGCGCTGGATCCCCGGCCTGCGCGGCAAGCCGCAAGCACCCGGCAGCCGACGACGGCGCCCCTCGGCTCAGCGGCGGAACGCCGGGCTGAAGGTCGGACGGCGCGCCGGTATCGGCCGCCCACCTCGGTGCGCCTCCTGCCGCCGGGATCGCCGGAGACCCGCCTCGGCGCACGCGGCGAGGCGGGTCTCCGGCAGACGGTCGCTAGTCGGTGCTCCCGGGCGTCCGGGCGGCGCCGCCGACCGAGCCGCCGGCCTCGTCGGCGGACTGCCCGCGGTTCGCCGCCTCGGCCCGTGTCTCGGCCTCGACGCCGCCGCCGCTGTCCAGGCTGACCACACCCTCGTCGCGGACGATCTGGTCGCGGTCCACGTTCTCCGCCGTCACGTCGGGCTGCTCCTCGGCGAGCCGCTCGTCCAACGGCCTCGGGTGGGACTCCTCGTACGGCGTCATGCCGTACTTGTCCACACCGCTCCACTGCTCCGGCGGGTCCATCCCCGCCTCCAGCGGATCCTGCCGGAGCCTGTCCTCGTCCAGGTCCTCGGCCGCGCTCAGGCCGGCGGTGTCGGTCTCCACCGCGTCGGGTGATCCCCCGTTGTCCTGGGGCGCGGCATAACCCTGCAAGTCATCCGAACTCATGGCGGCGGTGTACCCGGTGTGGCGCGACCGAACCGCGTTCCTCACGGTTGGAAGACCGCACGCACGCAGTCGTCCTCCTTCTCCTTGAACAATTGGTAGCCACGCGGGCCCTCCTCCAGCGGCAGGACGTGGGTGGCCAGGTGGGCGGTCGTCAGCTCGCCGGAAGCGATGCGGTCGAGCAGCATCGGGATGTAGCGCTGCCCGTGCTGCTGGGCGCCGCGCAGGGTGAGGCCCTTGTTCATCACCGCGCCCAGGGGGAACTTGTCGACGAAGCCGCTGAACACGCCGAGCACGAACACCGAGCCGCCCTTGCGGCAGTTGTGGATCGCCTCGCGCACCGCGATCGGCCGGTCCGTTTCCAGCTTCAACTTGCTCTTGACCTGGTCGTACGCGTGCTGCGGGCCATAGCTGTGCGCTTCGCAGCCCACGGCCTCGATGCACACGTCCGGGCCCCGGCCACCGGTCATCTCCCGCAGCGCGGCGCCGATGTCGACGTGCTGGTAGTTCAGCGTCTCCAGCCCGAAGACCTGCTCCGCCTGGCGCAGCCGGTAGTCGAACCGGTCGACCACGACGACGCGCTCCGCGCCGAGCAGCTGCGCCGAGCGGGCCGCCATCTGGCCGACCGCGCCGCTGCCCCAGACCGCGACGACGTCACCCGCCCGCACCCCGCCGAGGTCCGCTCCCATCCACCCGGTGGGCACCGAGTCGGAGGCGAACACCGCGCTCAGGTCGTCCACCTCGTCCGGCACGGGGATGGCGTTGTAGTCCGCGAACGGCACGCGCACGTACTCGGCGTGGCTGCCCTTGAAACCGCCCATCGCGTGGGAGTAGCCGAAGATCCCGCCCGCCTCAGCGCCCCACAGCGCCTGCGTGATGCCGGGGTTGGTGTTGGTGTTGTCGCAGAGCGACCACAGGTCGTTGCGGCAGTACCAGCACTGCCCGCAGCCGATGAACGACGCCACGACCACCCGGTCACCGGGCTTGTGGCGGGTCACGTCGGGCCCGACCTCGACCACCTCGCCCATGAACTCGTGGCCGATGACGTCACCGGCCTGCATGAACGGGATGTGCCCGGTGAGCAGGTGCAGGTCCGAGCCGCACGCGGTGCTCAGCCGCACCCTCAGGATGAGGTCCCCGTCGTTGAGGATCCTCGGGTCGGGCACGTCCTGCACCCGCACGTCGTTGATGCCTTCCCAGCACATCGCCCTCACAGCCGACCCTCCCCCGCGGACTTGCCGATCACCATGCGCAACACCTTGCCCGCAGGCCCCGGGTGCGTGGTGGACGGAGTGTCCGGCCTGATCACCGTGCCGGTCTCCAGCACCGACTTGGCCTTGCGCAACGCCACGCGCAGATCTTCGCGCGACACCTCGCCGCCCTCCTTCGGCCGCGCCATCAACTCGGTGCCCCGGTCGCCGGGAGCGGTGCGGAAGCGAACGTCGACGCCCTCCCGCAACCTGTGCAACGGGTCGGGCAACGCCTCCGCGCCCGCCACGGCCTCCAAGGGTCGGTCGACGGTCACGGCCAGCCAGTGGTCGGACCGGTCGCGGTGCAGTTCGCGCCGGCGCGCCGCCATCCGCCGGCCGACCGCCACGGCCGCGCCGACGCCCGTGACGGCGATGGCCTTCATGGTTCCGTTCATCGCTGTGCCTCTCCTGGTCGAGGAGCCAGCGGATACCCCTGACAGGGTGACTAATCCGTGGTTGGCCCGGATTCACCGGCGCGGATGCCCGCAGCGCGGGTCCGGGGCCGGTCACGGCGGCGAGCAGCCGGCCCGCCGCCGTTCGACCACCTCAGACGTTGCGCCGGTACTGGCCGCCCACCTCGAAGAACGCCTCGGTGACCTGGCCCAGCGTGCACACCCGCGCCGCGTCCATCAGCACCGCGAACACGTTCTCCCCCGACGCCGCCGCCTCCTTCAACCGCCGCAGCGCGGGCTCCGCCTCGGCCGCGTGGGCGGCGGCGAAGGCGCGGGTCCGCTCGACCTGCGAGCGCTTCTCGTCCTCGGTCGCGCGGGCCAGCTCGATGGTCACGTGCTCCCGCGACCCGTCCTCCGGCAGGAACGTGTTCACGCCGATCAACGGCAGCGAACCGTCGTGCTTGCGCTGCTCGTACAGCATCGACTCGTCCTGGATCCGACCGCGCTGGTACCCGGTCTCCATGGCGCCCAGCACGCCGCCGCGCTCGGAGAGCCGGTCGAACTCGGCCAGCACCGCCTCCTCGACCAGGTCGGTCAGCTCCTCGATCACGAACGAACCCTGCAGCGGGTTCTCGTTCGCCGACAGGCCCCACTCCTTGTTGATGATCAGCTGGATCGCCATCGCCCGCCGCACCGACGACTCGGTCGGCGTCGTGATCGCCTCGTCGTAGGCGTTGGTGTGCAACGAGTTGGTGTTGTCGTACAAAGCGCACAACGCCTGCAACGTGGTGCGGATGTCGTTGAAGTCCATCTCCTGCGCGTGCAGCGACCGCCCGGACGTCTGCACGTGGTACTTGAACTTCTGCGAGCGGTCGTTCGCGCCGTAGCGCTCGCGCATCGCGATCGCCCAGATCCGCCGCGCCACCCGGCCGATCACGCTGTACTCGGCGTCCATCCCGTTGGAGAAGAAGAACGACAGGTTCGGTGCGAAGTCGTCGATCCTCATCCCCCGCGCCAGGTACGACTCGACGTACGTGAACCCGTTGGCCAGCGTGAACGCCAGCTGGCTGATCGGGTTGGCCCCCGCCTCGGCGATGTGGTAGCCGGAGATCGACACCGAGTAGAAGTTGCGCACCTTCTGCTGGATGAACCACTCCTGGATGTCGGCCATCATCCGCAGCGAGAACTCGGTGGAGAAGATGCAGGTGTTCTGCCCCTGGTCCTCCTTGAGGATGTCCGCCTGCACGGTCCCGCGGACGGTCGCCAGCGCCCACGCCTTCAGCTGGTCCGCCTCCTCCGGGGACGGCTCGCGGCCGTGCTCGGCGCGGAACTTGTCGACCTGCTGGTCGACCACCGTGTTCAGGAAGAACGCCAGGATCGTCGGCGCCGGCCCGTTGATCGTCATCGACACGGACGTGTTCGGCGCGGTCAGGTCGAAACCGTCGTAGAGCGCCTTCATGTCGTCCAGCGTCGCGATCGACACACCGGACGTGCCGACCTTGCCGTAGACGTCCGGCGGGGTGTCGGGGTCGCGCCCGTACAGGGTCACCGAGTCGAACGCGGTCGACAGCCGGGTCGCCGGCGAGCCCTTCGACAGGTACTTGAACCGGCGGTTGGTGCGGAACGCGTCGCCCTCCCCCGCGAACATCCGCGCCGGGTCCTCACCGTCCCGCTTGAACGGGAAGACACCCGCCGTGTAGGGGAAGTGGCCCGGCAGGTTCTCCCGGCGCAGGAACCGCAGCAGCGTGCCGTCGTCCTCGTAGCGCGGCAGCGACACCCGGCGCACCTTGTTGCCCGACAACGTCTCCCGCGTCAGCTGCGTGTGGATCTCCTTGTCCCGCACGCGCACCACGAGCTCGTCACCGCTGTAGTCCTCCACGACCTTCGGCCACGCCGCCAGCAGCTCCGCCGACACCGCGTCCACCTGCTTCTCCGCCGACTCCAGCAGCGACGAGATCGGCGCCGTGTCGTGCCCGGCCGCCTCCAGCTGCGCTCGCGCCGCGCGCAGGTGCGCCACCCGCCGCACGGTGTCCACGTGCGTCTCGGTCGCACGGTGGTAGCCGCGCACCGTCTCGGCGATCTCCGCCAGGTACCGCACCCGCGTCGCGGGCACGACGGTCGCCGCCGACGTCGAGACCTTGCCCGACACCACCGGCAACGCGCCCTCGGCCACGCCCAGCCCGCGCTGCGCCAACTCGTCGCGCAGGTGCTGGTACAGGGCTGTCACGCCGTCGTCGTTGAACGTCGCCGCCGACGTGCCGAAGACCGGCATGTCCTCCCACGACGCGCCGAACGCCTCGCGGTTGCGCACCAGCTGGCGGGCCACGTCACGGCGGGCGTCCTCCGCGCCGCGGCGCTCGAACTTGTTGATCGCCACCGCGTCCGCGAAGTCCAGCATGTCGATCTTCTCCAGCTGCGACGCGGCGCCGAACTCCGGCGTCATCACGTACAGGGAGAGGTCCACGAACGGCACGATGGCCGCGTCGCCCTGGCCGATGCCGGGGGTCTCCACCACGACCAGGTCGAACCCGGCGGCCTTGCACGCCAGGATCGCGTCACCGAGGCCGTCCGGCACCTCCGAGCCCGCCCGCCGGGTCGCCATCGAGCGGAAGAAGACGCGGTCGCCGTCCAGGCAGTTCATCCGGATCCGGTCGCCGAGCAGGGCGCCGCCGCCGCGCCGCCGGGTCGGGTCGACGGCCAGCACCGCGACCCGCAGCTTGTCCTGCTGGTCGAGCCGGAACCGGCGGACCAGCTCGTCGGTCAGCGAGGACTTGCCGGACCCACCCGTTCCGGTGATGCCCAGCACCGGCACCGCGCGGTCGGCCGCCGTCCGGACCATCCGCTCGCGCACGTCCACGGGCAGCGCCCCGGCTTCGATGAGCGTGATGGCACGGGCCAGCACGTCCTCGCTGCCGGTGAACAGGCCGTCCCAGGACGACGGCGGGCGCTCCGCCAGGGAGTGGTCGCACGCCTCCACCATCGTGTTGATCATGCGGGCGAGGCCCAGCTCCTGGCCGTCCGCCGGGGAGAAGATGCGCGTCACGCCGCGCGAGTGCAGCAGCTCGATCTCCTCCGGCACGATCACGCCGCCACCGCCGCCGAAGACCTTGATGTGCTCCGCGCCGCGTTCCGCCAGAAGTTCCACCAGATAGGTGAAGTACTCGACGTGTCCGCCCTGGTAGGCGCTGATCGCGATGCCCTGCGCGTCCTCCTGCACGGCCGCGGCGACCACCTCGCGCACCGACCGGTTGTGGCCGAGGTGCACGACCTCGGCGCCTTGCGACTGGAGGATCCGGCGCATGATGTTGATCGCCGCGTCGTGCCCGTCGAACAGGCTGGCCGCGGTCACGAAGCGAACCGGGTTCAGCGGTGTGTGCAGCGAGGTTGCGGTCACGACGGCTCCTTCGGGCGGCACTGGACTGCCCACCAGATTACTAGGACATCCGTCTATCGGAAGTGCGAACGAGTTGTGGGCCAGGTCACCGGCCAGCACAGTCACGTCGATCGTTTCCGCGACCCTGGCCGCACACCCCACCGGTTGAGCGTGTAGCTTCCGTCCAAACGGGGTAGAGGATCTTCCATGAGCAGCACACCTATCTACGACGAGCTGGCCGCCATCCTGCTCGCCGACAACCCGGGGACGACCGACAAGGCGACCGCGGGGAAGCAACAGCCGGAACCGGCGACCGAGGCGTCGAAGCAGGTCCGCACCGGTGGCCGACGACGCAAGCCCGAGCCGGACGCCTGAGCTTTCAGCTGACACTGAAGCTATAGAGTTCACTGCGGGTCGAACGCCTGTTCGACTCTCGGGGTAGGCTGCGCTCATGCAGGTGTCGCTGTTCGACGACGACGCGGAGACGCCCACGCTGCACCCGCTGGCCGACATCCGGCGGACCGTGCTCGGTGACGGCGCCTGGGTCGACGTGTTCCCCGGCTGGCTGACCGGCGCGGACGCGCTGTTCCACCGCTTGGCAGCCGAAGTCCCCTGGCGTGCCGAACGCAGGCAGATGTACGAGCGCGTGGTCGACGTCCCGCGCCTGCTCTGCTTCTACGACGAGGACGCCCCACTGCCGGACCCGGTGCTGACGCGGGCCCGTTCGGAGCTCACCGCCTGGTACGCCGAGGAGTTGGGCGAGCCGTTCCGCACCGCCGGCCTCTGCTACTACCGCGACGGGCGCGACTCCGTGGCCTGGCACGGTGACACGATCGGGCGAGGTTCGACCCAGGACACGATGGTGGCGATCGTGTCCGTCGGCGCGCCGCGCGCACTGGCGTTGCGGCCCCGTGGCGGCGGGGCGACGGTGCGGTACGCGCTGGGCCACGGCGACCTGATCGTGATGGGCGGCTCGTGCCAGCGGACGTGGGAGCACGCCGTGCCCAAGTCCGCCAAGCCGGTCGGGCCCCGGATCAGCGTCCAGTTCCGACCTCGCGGCGTGCGCTGACCCGTTCGGCGTCCCGCTCCGGGCGGCCGGCGGGACGGACACCGTGACCGGAAGCGCGCCCGCTTCCGGGGTCTACCGGGCGATCCGGGCGTCGTCGCTGGTAGTGCCCGGAACTACTGGTCCTTGAACACTGTGACCGCGGTCATTACCCTCCCGCTGGGAGCGCTCCCAGAACGCGGTGCGACATCCTCGAAGGAGAGCGGTATGCGGCAACGGAGATCGATCTTCGGCGCCCTGCTCGCGGCCGCGATGGCCGTCAGCGGGGTCGTCGCGATCACCACGGCGGGACAGGTCACAGCGGCCCCGGCCGGTGGTTACCTGCACACCGCAGGCAACAAGATCGTGGACAGCACCGGCGCGACGGTCCGGCTGACCGGCATCAACTGGTTCGGCATGGAGACCGAGAACAAGACGTTCCACGGGCTGTGGTCCAACCGCACGTGGAAGCAGCAGCTCGACCAGATGGCCTCGTTGGGCTACAACACCCTGCGCGTGCCGTTCTCGAACGACGCGCTCAAGCCCGGCGCGACGGCGTCCGGCGTGAACGACTTCAGCAACCCCGACCTGGTCGGGCTGTCGCCGTTGCAGATCCTGGACAAGGTCGTCGACTACGCGGGCCAGAAGGGGATGCGGATCATCCTCGACCGGCACCGGCCGACCAGCGCCTCCCAGTCCGCCCTCTGGTACACGTCGGCCGTCCCGGAGTCGACGTGGATCAACGACTGGAAGATGCTCGCCCAGCGGTACGCGGGCAACACCACGGTGATCGGCGCGGACCTGCACAACGAGCCGCACGCCGAGGGCACCAACCCGGCGGCCACCGGCGCGTGCTGGGGCTGTGGCGTGGTGGAGCGCGACTGGCGGCTGGCCGCCGAACGGGCGGGCAACGCGATCCTGTCCGTGCAGCCGAACTGGCTGATCTTCGTCGAGGGCGTGAGCTGCCCGAGCGGTGGCCTGTCCGACACGTGGGACAACGACCCGTCCAACGACGAGGACTGCGGCTGGTGGGGCGGCAACCTGTCCAAGGCGGGCCAGTTCCCGGTGCGGCTGAACGTGCCGAACCGGCTGGTCTACTCGCCGCACGAGTACGCGACGTCGGTGTTCGCCCAGAAGTGGTTCGACGCGCCGGACTACCCGGCCAACATGCCCGCCATCTGGGACAAGTACTGGGGTTACCTGTACAAGAACGGCACCGCGCCGATCATGATGGGCGAGTTCGGCACGACGCTGGCCAACCCGAAGGACAAGGTGTGGCTGGAGAAGCTGATGGCCTACACCGGCACCGGCGTGAACGGCATGTCGTTCACCTACTGGTCGTGGAACCCGAACTCCGGTGACACGGGCGGCATCGTGGGCGACGACTGGACGACGGTGAACCAGGCCAAGCAGTCCATCCTGCAGCCGTACCTGATCCCGCCGACCGGTGGCGGGACGACGACGACCACCACCACCACTACCACCACCACCACTTCGACCAACGGCAACGGTCCGGGCGCGTGCAAGGTGGCGTGGCGGCAGGACAACGCCTGGCAGGGCGGTTTCCAGGGTTCGCTGACCGTGACGAACAGCTCCACCAGCGCGGTCAACCCGTGGAAGGTCGTGTTCACCCTGCCGGCGGGCGCGACCATCGGCAGCGGGTGGAACGGGACGTTCAGCCAGAGCGGCACGACCGTCACCGTGACGGCGCCGTCGTACGCGCCGTCGTTGGCGCCGGGCGCGTCGGTCGGGCTCGGGTTCACGGCGAACGGTCCGGCGGGCCGGCCGTCCGGCGTGACCCTGGGCGGGACCGCCTGCACGGCGTGATCCTCTCGGTCAGCGGGCCGCCCCGTCTCGCGCGGCGGCCCGCTGACCGAGGATCGAGATCATCGCGGGCGCCGAGGTGGTGCTCGGCCGGTCGCTCACCTGGCCGTCGCCGAGCTCCACCACCCGCCAGGCGCCGTCCTCGCGCCGGGCCAGGTCGACGGTGACGAACCGCAGGTGTGCCACCAGTGATCCGATCGCGGCCAGGTCCGGCGCGTCGGCCGTGCCGTTCGGGATGCCGGCCGTGTCGTGCGGGGTGTCCGGGTGGGGGCCGACGAGCGCGCACGTGCCGTCCACCCACCACGTGCGGACCTCGGACGAGGTGAACGGCTCGAAGCGGCGCAGCACGAACCCGCCGGTGGCGTCGTCGTCCCGCAGCTCGGCGAAGCGGCGGGCGACGTTCCAGGCCGCTTCTGCGTCGGCCAGGTCCGGGATGTACGCCGCCTCGTGCCAGTGGTGCTTCATCGACTTCGTGTAGTCCCGCAGTACGGCAGGGCCGCTGCGGAGGCGTTCACGGGCGCGCTCGAACCCTTCCCGGTCGAAGCCGTCGGTCCAGGCGGACTCCGGCGTGAGGCCCTTGAAGTGGTCGTACCAGCCCGGGAGTTCGTGCGCGCCGCGGTACTGGCCGGCGGTGGTCCGGAGCACGGCGCCGCGTCGCGCGAGCGCGTCCGCGAAGGCCGCGTACCGCTCGGACCGCACCATCCAGCCGCGGTAGACGGCGTCGTCGGACCCGGGCACCTCGACGACCGCGCGCTCCGCCTCGCCCCGGGCGAGCAGGTCGTGGTCCACCAGCGCGACCCGGTGCCCGGCGTCACGGGCGGCAGCGGCCTCCGCCGTGAAGTGCGGATCGGGCCGGGTGGAGCGGAGCGGGTCGGCGGGTACCAGCAGCATCATGGCCGTCATGGTGGTCGACCGACACGTCCGTCGCCGGCGGTTTTGTCCCCGGCTCGAACCGGAGGGTGTCGCCTGGCAGCCGCTGCCGCGGCACAGCGCCGAACCGGCCCGCCGAACCAGCCCCGCCCCCGCGTCCTGTCAGGGGCCGGTCCGGTTCGGCGGGGTGGCGGCGAAGTCCTCTTGGAGGATGGCGTTCTCCTGGAGGACGACCTCCGTCGACGGCAAGTGCTCGTCGCACGAGTCGCAGACCAGCTCCGTCTTGACCGTGCCGTCGCAGCCCGTGTGCCCCGCCACGGCGGGCGGGCCGGGCGGGATCGGCAGGTGGCGGTCGCCCCACTCCATCAGCACCGTGACCACCGACATCAGCTCACGGCCCCGGCCGGTGAGCAGGTACTCGTACCGGGGCGGCCGGTCCTGGTACTGCACCCGCTCCAGGATGCCGTGGTCGACCAGGCCGTTGAGGCGGTCGCTCAGCACGTTCCTGGCGATCGGCAGGGAGTTGAGGAAGCCGTCGAACCGACTGATGCCCGTCAGCGCGTCCCGCACGATCAACAGCGTCCACCGCTCGCCCACTACCTCCAGGGTGCGGGCGACCGAGCAGAGCTGACCGTCGTAAGTCCGTCGGAGCATCCGCGCATGATAAGCATGGGTTTCTTGCCACAACCCACTATGCGCATGATCGATTGCGCGGCGTCACCGAGGCGTCGCGAAGAGCTACGCGGGACCGGGCGCGCCGTCGGGTTCGTGGTCGTCCGGGCGATCGGGCACGACGAGTGGCGGCGCGGTGTGGTGGTCGATGACCTCACCCAGGTACCGGAGCACGACCGCGGCCGTGGCGACCACCGGCACGGCCAGGAACGCGCCCGCGATGCCGTAGATGGTGCTGCCCGCCGTGACGGCGAGCAGGACGACCGCGGCGTGCAGGCGCAGGCTCCGGGACTGGAGCACCGGCTGGAGCACGTTCCCCTCGACCTGCTGCACCACGATCACGACCACCAGCATGATGATGGCGGTCGTCAGGCCGTTGCTGACCAGGGCGACGAGGACGGCCAGCGCGCCCGCGATCAACGCGCCCACGATCGGGATGAAACCGCCGAGGAACGTCAGCGCCGCCAGCGGGACCGCGAGCGGCACGCCCAGGACCACGAGGCCCAGGCCGATCAGCACCGCGTCGAACAGGCTCACCAGCGCCTGCGCCCGGATGAAGTCGCCGAGCGTCGTCCAGATCCGCTCCATCACGAGGGTCATGTGCTTGCCGGCGCGCTCGCCGACCACGCCGCGCAGCCACGGGGCGAACCGCGGCCCGTCCTTGACGAACAGGAACGCCAGCAGCAGCGCCAGGATGCCGGTCACGATGCCGGAGGTCACCGTGCCGACGCCGGCGATCAGCCCGTCCGCGATGGACCCGACGCTGGACTGCAGCTGGTCGGTGCCCTGCTGGAGCAGCTGGTCCAGCTGGCTGTCGCCGAGGTTGACCGGCGGACCGGCCAGCCAGTCGCGCGCCTGGCCGAGGGCGCGGGAGGCGCTCGCGGCGATCTCGGGCACGCCGGAGGCGATCGACGTCGTGATCAGCGTGAGCACGCCGCCGAGCACGGTCAGTCCGCCGAGCAGCACGATCGTCGCCGCCAGGGCCGGGGGCAGACCGCGCGAGCGCAGCCACCGGGCGGGCGGCCACAGCACGGTGGTGATCAGCAGGCCGAGCAGGACCGGCATCACGACGACCCACAGCTTGCCGATGAGCGTCCACAGCAGCCAGAAGCCGACCGCGACCAGCGCCAGTCGGGTGCTCCAGCGCGCCAGCCAGCTCACCCCGTGCCCGATGGCCGCACCGCGATCGGTCCAACGGCGGTTTCCAACGCTCACGTCTTCCCGTCCCCTCCACCGCGGCACGTCGTGCCGCACCTGTGGGGCAGCCTGCCAGAACCGGTCGCGCACATGGTGTTGCGCCACCATTTGTCAACCCCTGCGCCAGGACAGAACCTGTCCTGTCGGCGGCCTTGACCCACTGCTCGACCGGCGATCACGATGGCCCGAGTCGAAACCGGCGCGACCAGCACTGGGGGTTTGACAACGATGTCACGACTTCGCCGCGTCACCACCCGACGGATGCTCGCCGTGTCCGTGTCCGTCGCCGTGAGCACGGCCGCTGTGCTGCCCGTCCCGGCGATGTCGGCCGTGCCCACGGAGTGGGTGGTGACCGCGCCGGGCGCCGCCTCGATCTCCGCCCGCGTGGCCCTCGACCCCGACACCGGCGGCCTGACGTTCGCCGTCTTCCGGAACGGCCGCACCGTCCTCGCGCCGGCGCCGGTCGGCGTGCACACCGCCGACACCGACCTGACCAGGGACCTCCGCGCGATCGGCCGCGCCGACCGGGTGGTCACCGAGCAGTACCGGATGACCACCGGCAAGCGGCTGGACCGCACCACCAGGATGACGGAGAGCACGCTCGCGTTCGAGGGCACGGGCGGCGCGCGGCTGGACCTGGTGGTGCGCGTCGCGCCGGACGGCGCGGCCTACCGGTACGTCCTGCCCGGCCCGGTCACGGTGACCGGCGAGGCGTCGTCGTTCGCCCTCCCGCCGGACGCCCCGGCCTGGCTGCTTCCGTACAACGCCTGGTACGAGGCGAACCGGGTGCGCACCACGGCCGGCGGCGCGGCGGCGGGCGACTTCGGCCACCCGTCGCTGTTCCGGGTCGGCGACGACTTCGCCCTGCTCACCGAGTCCGACGTGGACGGCCGGCACGCGGGGAGCCGACTGCGGCACGCCGCCGGTTCGGGTGACTACCGGGTGGTGCTCGCGGACGAGCGGATCACCTCGTCGGGCGAGCTGCGCACGCCGTGGCGCACCGCGATCGTGGGGGACCTGGCGACGGTGAGCCAGTCGACCCTGGTGGACGACCTCGCGTCACCTGCCCGGTTCGCCGACACCTCGTGGGTCCGGCCCGGCAAGGTCGCCTGGTCGTGGCTGAGCGAGCACTCCAGCCCCGGCGACTTCGAGCGGCAGAAGCAGTACGTCGACTTCGCCGCCCGCAACGGCTGGGAGTACGTGCTGGTGGACGAGGGCTGGCGCGACACGTGGGTGCCGGAGCTGGTCCGGTATGCCCGCGCGAAGGGCGTCGACGTGCTGCTGTGGTTCCACTGGTCCGCGCTGGACACGCGTGCCGAGCGCGACGAGGTCCTGCCGGAGGTGCGCCGGTGGGGTGTGCGCGGCGTGAAGCTGGACTTCATGGAGTCCGACTCCCGGTCCCGCTACCAGTGGTACGACGACGTGCTCGCCGAGACCGCCGAGCACCGGCTGATGGTGAACTTCCACGGCTCCACCATCCCGCACGGCCTGGCCCGGACGTGGCCGCACGTCATGACGATGGAAGCGGTGCGCGGCGCGGAGAACTTCCCACCGGCGGCGAACAACCCGGTGCAGTTCTTCACCCGCAACGTGGTCGGGTCCATGGACTACACGCCGGTCTCGCTCGACGTCGGCCCGAAGGAGACGACGATCGCGCACGAGGTCGCGCTCCCGGTGCTCTACGAATCGGGTTGGACGCACTTCGCCGACCGGCCGGAGGCTTACGAGCGGTTCCCCGAGGCGTTGCGCTACCTGAACCAGGTGCCGACCGCGTGGGACGAGACGCGGCTGCTCGGCGGCGACCCGTCGGATCACGCGGTGGTGGCACGGCGCTCGGGCGCCCGCTGGTTCGTCGGCGCGATCGCCGCGGGCGACCCGCGCACCCTGCGGGCGTCGCTGGACTTCCTCGGTGGTGGCCGGTGGCTGGTCGAGGTGGTCCGCGACGGCGTGGGCCGCGCCGACGTCCGACGCGACAGCCGGATCGCGCGTTCGTCCGCGGCGCTGGAGGTCGCGGTGCCGCGCAACGGCGGGTTCGCGGCGGTCATCTGCCCGTACCTGCCCGGCATGCTCACGTGTGACCAGCCGATCGTCCCGACGCCCGCGACCACGATCACCGTGACGCCGCCGGACGTCGTCGACGCGCCGAAGGGGTCGACGTTCGACATCTCCGGCACCTTCACGCTCGACGCCGGCACCACCGTCGACGACGTCGTGCTCACCGCCGCCGCGCCGGCCGGCTGGACGGTGACGGGTGAGCCCGTCGAGCGGCGCACGATGCGGGCGGGCGAGGCGATCACCGGTCGGTGGACCGTGCGCGTGGGCGACGACAGCCCGGTCGGCGCGGTCGACGTGCCGGTGTTCGCGGAGTTCCGCGCGCCAGGGCACCCACACGTGCACGTGGAGCGGGCGGTCCGCGCCTTCGTGCCACCGCCCGCGCCCACCGGCTCCCCGTACGTCAGCGACCTGCCGTTCCTGAGCGAGAGCAACGGCTGGGGCCCGGTCGAACGGGACCGGTCCAACGGCGAGAACGCGAGTGGTGACGGCAACCCGCTCACCATCGGCGGGGTCGTCCACGCCAAGGGGATCGGCGTTCACGCGCCGTCCGAGCTGTCGGTCTACCTGGGCCGCGCGTGCGGGACGTTCACCGCCGTGATCGGCTTGGACGACGAGACGACGTCGCCCGGCTCGGTGGTCTTCCAGGTCCTCGGCGACGGCCGGGTCCTGCACGACAGCGGCGTGCTGCGCGGCGCCGAGCCGGCCCGGTCGATCTCGGTCGACACCACGGGCGTCCGGATGCTCGGCCTCCGGGTCACCGACGGGGGCGACGGCCGCAACTTCGACCACGCCGACTGGGCCGACGCCCGGTTGGCCTGCGCGTGAGAAGGGCGACGACCATGCGGATCAACCGGAGACAACTGCTGCGCGCGGTGGGGGTCGGCGGTGCGCTCGCGCTCGCGCCGGGCCTCGCGCTGCCGCACCGCCCCGCCCTGGCCGACGACGCGGACCCGGTGGCACGCGTCTATTACGACGTGCTGTCGCGCCACACCCGGTGGGCCGAGCAGCAGTACGACCCGGCGGCGGGCCGCTACCGGCGCGCGGACTTCGGTTTCGCCGTCGTCCTGGGCAACGCGGTGCTGCTGACCCGGGGCGACTACGACGCGGACGCCACCGGGGTGGCGAAGTCGGTGCTGCACGCGCACACCGTCGCCACGATCCGCCACTTCGCCGCGAGCAACGTCCTGGCGGGCGGGTCGGAATGGGGGCGGACCCTGTTCTGGGACACCACCTTCCAGTCCTACTTCGTCCTCGCCGCCCGCCTGCTGTGGGCGGACCTCGATCCCGCGACGCGGACCGCGGTGGACCTCATCACCCGCCGTCAGGCCGCGTACACGGCGGCGCTGGGCTCGGGCAACGACCCCCGTTCCGGCGGCTGGACGCCCAACGGCCTCATGGGCGGGTACCGGGGCGACACCAAGCTGGAGGAGATGGGCGTCTACGCGCAGGCGCTCGCGCCGGGGCTCGCGTGGGCGGCCGACGACCCGGACGCGGGCACGTGGCGGGAGGCGTTCGGCAGGTGGAGCCGCAACGAAGCCGGGCTGCCCGCCGCCGACCTGGCCAACCCGACCGTGGTGGACGGCGTGCCGGTCGACGCCAACACCGCCACGAACCTGTACGACACGTTCATCGTGGAGAACCACGGCTCGTACGGCCCGCACTACCAGGAAGAGCTGTGGCGCACGTCGGGCCGCAACGCCGTCCACTTCCTGCTCGCGGGCACTCCCCTGCCGGAGGTGTTGACCGCCCAGCCGAACGGCGAGCGGCTGTGGCGGACGATCCTCGCCACGATGAGCGACGCGGGCGAGCCGCTGATGCCGATGGTGGACGACCGGGAGCACCTCTACGGCCGTGACGTCATCCCGCTGGCGTTCCGGTCCCAGGTGCTGGGCGACCGGTTGGCCGCCCGCGCGGAGGCCGCGTTGGCCGAACGCCTGGCCGCCTACCAGGCGTACCCCCCGGAGCACCGGCTCGCGAAGTTCTCCGGTGAGCCGAAGTACGAGCCGGAGGCGCGGGCCGAGCTGGCGATCAGCTACCTGCTGCACGAGTGGCGCGTCCGCAACGGCCCGGCCGTGACGCCGGTGTCAGCGGAGGAGTTCTTCGCCTCGGCGGCGGCGGCCACGGACTACGGGGCCGAGCCGGGCCTGCTCGCGCACCAGTCCCCGCACGCCTGGGCGGGCACGGTGACCAAGCGGGGTTTCACCAAGTTCGCCTGGCAGCCGGCGCACGACGACTGGCTGTTCGTGATCGGCGGCGCGACGGCCATGCTGCTGCCCTCCACGGCCATGACCGTCGTGGCCCGCCGGGTCGCGGTGTACCAGCGCGTCCGCGACGGGTTCGACGGCACGGCGAGCCTGCTCACCTTCCCGGACGGCCACGCCGGCACCGCCACGCTCCCCACCGGGACCGTCGTCTACGCCACGTCCGGGCTCGCGGCGGGCGAGGGCCGGGTGGAGGTGCACAACCTGACCATGCCGGGCGTGCCCGGCCTCGACGGCGCCCGCACCTACACGGCGGCGGAGGGGGTCGTCACCGTGGCGTCGGCCGACTCGGGCGTCCCACCGTCCGGTGTGGCGCGGGTCGACGACCTGGTGTTCGCCCCGGTGACCGCGCGGCACGTCCGCATGGTCGGCGTCTCGCCGCACCCGACCTACGGGTACTCGCTGTTCACGCTGGAGGCGCGCCACGGCGAGGACGGTCCGGACCTGGCCCGTGGCCGTGCCACGACCGCGTCCTCCTGGGACACCGGCCGCGGCCCCGCGTTGGCGACCGACGGCAACCACACCACGCGCTGGGCCGTCTCCCGCGCCGACCGGGGCCGCGCGGACAGCCGGATCGAGGTCGACCTCGGCGCGCCCGTGCCGCTGGACCGGGTGCGGCTCTACTGGGAGGCGGCGGCCGGTCGCGCGTACCGGATCGAGACGTCGCCGGACGACGTCACGTGGACGACCGCCGCCGAGTACCCGAAACCGGACCTGCGCAGCACCGGTGGCCGACTCGACGTCGACGGCCGCGCGGGGTTCGTCGTGCACGGGTCACCGAACCCGATCACCGTTTCCGGTGACACCGTGGTGCTGTCCGACGGGCCGGCCGCCGGCATGGTCGTGGAGGGCTACCCCGGTCGGGTCGACCTCCCCGCCCTGTCCGCGCTCGGCACGCCGACGTGCGAGCCCGCCACCGTCCGCGCCAGCGCGGCCGACGGGTTCCTGAGCCTGTTCAACCTGGCCGACGCTCCCGCCGCCGGGACTGTCGCCGTGCGGCAGGACGCCACGGCGGTGCGGCTCTACCGCGGCCGGCAGGTCGTCACCCGGACCGGCACCGCCTACGAGCTGCGGATCGACGGCGCCACCGCCCGCGTCGAGCCTCCGCTGTTCACCCTGGAGGGCGGCGTGCCGGTCGGTCTCACGGCGGTCGTGCACGACGGCGCGCGCGTGACCTTCACCGGCGCGCCCTCCGGTCCGGTCGCGCGGATGGTGCTGATCGGCGCCCACGGCGGTCGGATGCCGGTCACGCTGCCCTCCGGGGTGCGGCGGGACGTGACGCTGCCGGACGCCCGGCCGTACCCGCTCGACGACCTCGCCCTCGGCCGGACGACCTTCCCCACCACTCCCCTGCCACCCGGCATGACCGACCCGGCCGCCGCCGTGGACGACGACCCGGACACCGCGTGGACGCCCGGCCCGGCGGGCCGCATGGTCGTCGACCTCGGCTCGGCGCACCGCATCGGACGGGTCGGGCTGGTCTGGACCCCGGGGCCGGTGCCGGACTGCGTGATCACGACCAGCACCGACGGCCGGTCCTACGGTCCGCCCGTCGCCGCGCCCCGCCGCCACCGCGCGGACCTCGTCCTCGACGCCACCGCCCGGTACGTCGCCGTCGCCGTCCCCGGCTGGCGTCCGGGGGACGCCGCGCTCACCGGCCTGTCGGTCGGAGCGGCACGACCGGCCGCCGTCGCCGACCCGACGTAGGCTCGGGGCCGTGAGCGAGACTGCGGCGGCGGAGAACGGCGGGAACCCCGAGCACACCCGGGGCGGCACCTATTCGGTCAAGGGCAAGGAGTTCACCCGCGACACCCGGTACATCAACACGCGGATCACGGCCGACGGGCAGGACGGGTTCCCGGTCGAGCCGGGCCGGTACCGGCTGATCGCGGCACGGGCGTGCCCGTGGGCCAACCGGGCGATCATCGTGCGCAGGCTGCTCGGCCTGGAGGACGTCCTGTCGATGGGGCTGGCCGGTCCGACGCACGACGCCCGGTCGTGGACGTTCGACCTCGACCCCGGCGGACGTGACCCGGTGCTGGGGATCGAACGCCTGCAGGAGGCCTACTTCAAGCGCGACCCGGACTACCCGCGCGGGATCACGGTGCCGGCGATCGTGGACACCACGACGGGCGCGGTGGTGACGAACGACTTCGGGCAGATCACCCTGGACCTGTCCACGGAGTGGCAGGACCACCACCGGGACGGCGCGCCCGACCTGCTGCCCGAGGCGCACCGGGACGAGATGGACGACGTCGAGCGGCGGGTGTTCACCGAGGTCAACAACGGCGTGTACCGGTGCGGGTTCGCGGGCAGCCAGGAGGCGTACGACGGGGCTTACGCGCGCCTGTGGACCGCGCTGGACTGGCTGGAGGACCGGCTGCGCGACCGGCGCTACCTCGTCGGCGACACGATCACCGAGGCGGACGTGCGGCTGTTCACCACGCTGGCCCGCTTCGACGCCGTCTACCACGGGCACTTCAAGTGCAACCGGCAGAAGCTCGCCGAGATGCCGGTGCTGTGGGCCTACGCCCGTGACCTGTTCCAGACGCCGGGCTTCGGCGACACGGTCGACTTCGGGCAGATCAAGGAGCACTACTACGTCGTCCACGAGGACATCAACCCGAGCGGGATCGTGCCGAACGGCCCCGACCTGTCCGGGTGGGTCACCCCGCACGGCCGGGAGGCGCTCGGCGGTCGGCCGTTCGGGGACGGCACGCCGCCGGGCCCCGTCCGCGAGGGCGAACGGGTCGACCCGGCGAACACGCCGCTGCGCTAGCCGGACCCCGAGCCGCGCCGCCGAGCCGGTCGAGCCGCCGAGTCACCCTCCTTGGGCGGGCAGGTGCTCTCCCGGACGACCAGCTCGGTGGCGAGGTCTATCCGCTCGTTCGGCGGGTGCTGGCCACGAGCCAGGCTGAGCACCATGTGCGCGGCCGTGGTCGCCATCTCGCGCAGCGGCTGGCGCACGGTGGTCAGTTGCGGCCCGATCCACTCGCTGACCGACAGGTCGTCGTAGCCCACGATCGACAGGTCGTCCGGAATGGACAGCCGGAGCTCGCGGGCCGCACGCATCACGCCGAGCGCCTGGAAGTCGGAGCCGGCGAAGATGGCGGTGGGCCGGTCGGGGCGGTCGAGCAGGTCGAGGCCGTGGCTGTACCCGCCGTTGACGTAGAAGTCGCCGTAGCGGACGAAGTCCGGGTCCACGACGACGTCCGCGGACTCCAGCGCGCTGCGGTAGCCGTCGACCCTGGCGCGGCTGCACAGCATGGTCGTCGGCCCGGAGATGACCGCGATCCGGCGGTGCCCGAGCCCGAGCAGGTGCCGGGTCGCGGCCAGGCCGCCGGCCCAGTTCGCCGATCCCACGGTGGGCACGCCGGGCGGCGGCTCGCCCGCGGTGTCCACGAACACGAACGGGATGTTGCGGGCGGTGAGCTGGCGGCGCTGCTCGTCGTCCAGCCCGGCCAGCACGAGGATGACGCCGAGCGGGCGGCGGGCCAGCAGGTCGTCGAACCACTCGCGGCGCGGCCGGTGCTCACCTCCCAGCTCGGAGAGCACGACGGCGGCGCGCTCGTTGGCCGCGGCCAGTTCGACGCCCCGGATGATCTCGGTGGACCAGGCCGAGTTCATCTCGTGGAACACCAGGTCGATGAGGGCGGGCCGGGAAGACTGGCGCGCCCGCCGTCGCCGGTACCGGTGCTGCTCGATCACGCTCTCCACCCGGGCGCGGGTGTCGGCGGCGACGTCCGGGCGTCCGTTGAGCACCTTGGAGACGGTCGGGATCGACACGCCCGCCTCGGCCGCGATGGACGAGATGGACGCCGCGCCCTTCACCGCCTTCTCCGGCACGGCACCGGTGTCCGGCTCGGTCGACGAACTCATGCTGCCCCCTAGTTCGCGCGCGGCCCGCACACCCGCTCGCCGGTCCGAAAGCTTCTAAAGTTTCGACGGCCGAGCGTAAAGGTTCGACCTCCCGATCACCAGCATGACGTCCGTTCGGGTCAACGACGCCTGAAATTGTTCAGGTCTGTGAACCTGATCTGACGTCGCATGACATGCCATGAACTGCGAATATATCGAACTGGCACGAACTGTTGACGTCCTGCGGAGATCCCCCTACGTTCTCCCCACCGGATCGGCATGTCGGAAGTTACTTCGATAGTTTCGGTCTTCACGAGGACGTGAGCGGGGGTTTCTGGTCGATGATGAACAGGACGACGGACGTCACGGCGACGCCGGCGGGCGACGCCGTCAGAACGACCGCCGACCGGCCGAACGCGGTCTGGCAGGACGTGGGCCTGCCGGTCACCGACCGGGTCGAAGCGCTCGTGGCTGCGATGACCCTCGAAGAGAAGCTGGCGCAGCTCGTCGGGGTGTGGGTCGGCGCCGATCCCGACGGCGGGGAGGTCGCGCCGCACCAGAACGACATGACCGGCGATCCGGTGGTGTGGAACGACGTCATCGCCGCCGGCCTCGGCCAGCTCACCCGCCCGTTCGGCACCCGTCCGGTCGACCCGGTGGTCGGCGCCAAGTCGCTCGCCCTGTCCCAGCAGCAGGTCGCCGCCGCCAACCGGTTCGGCATCCCGGCGCTGGTGCACGAGGAGTGCCTGACGGGTTTCGCCGCGTGGCAGGCCACCGCGTACCCCGCTCCCCTCGCCTGGGGCGCGTCGTTCGACCCCGGGCTGGTCGCCGAGATGGCGGGCCTGATCGGCGGCTCGATGCGGGCGGCCGGCGTCCACCAGGGCCTCGCACCCGTCCTGGACGTCACGCGCGACTACCGCTGGGGCCGCACGGAAGAGACCATCGGCGAGGACCCGTACCTCGTGGGCACGGTGGGCACGGCC
Organism: Saccharothrix isguenensis; assembly: GCF_052936305.1. Taxonomy (NCBI): domain Bacteria; kingdom Bacillati; phylum Actinomycetota; class Actinomycetes; order Pseudonocardiales; family Pseudonocardiaceae; genus Saccharothrix; species Saccharothrix isguenensis. The sequence goes on along the minus strand of NZ_CP193626.1, from coordinate 3,396,593 downwards.
TACGTGCGCGGCCTCGAAGGGTCCGGGATCGTCGCCACGCTGAAGCACTTCGCGGGCTACTCGGCCTCACGCGCCGGGCGGAACCTCGCACCGGTGTCCATCGGCCCGCGCGAGTTCGCCGACGTGGTCCTGCCGCCGTTCGAGATGGCCGTGCACGACGGCGGAGTCCGGTCGGTGATGCAGTCCTACAGCGATGTCGACGGCGTGCCGTCCGCGGCCGACGCCGGGCTGCTCACCACCTTGCTGCGCGACACCTGGGGTTTCGACGGCACGGTGGTCGCGGACTACTTCGCGGTCAAGTTCCTGCAGACGCTGCACCGGGTCGCCGAGGACGAGGCGCACGCCGCCGCGCTGGCCCTGAGCGCGGGCGTGGACGTCGAGTTGCCGACCGTGCGGTGCTACGGCGCGCCGCTGCTCGAAGCGGTCAGGCGCGGAGACGTGGACGAGGCCCTGGTGGACCGCGCGCTGCGCCGCGTGCTCCGGCAGAAGGTCGAACTCGGCCTGCTCGACCCGGACTGGTCGGCGCTGCCGGAGAACGTCGACGACCTGCGACTGGACTCGCCGCAGGCCCGGGAAGTCGCGCTGCGCCTGGCGCGGGAGTCCGTGGTGCTGCTGGCCAACGACGGCGTCCTGCCGCTGCGGTCCGGCGCCCGGCTCGCGGTGGTCGGCCCGCTCGCGGACGACCCGATGGCGATGCTGGGCTGCTACTCGTTCCCGGCGCACATCGGCGTGCACCACATGGACATGCCGCTGGGCCTGGAGATCCCGACGGTGCTGGCCGCGCTGAAGGACAAGGTGGACGGCGACGTCACCTACGCCCGTGGCTGCGAGGTCATCGGCGAGACCGACCCCTCCGACGTGGCCGCCGCCGCGGCCGCCGCGTCGGAGGCGGACGTGTGCGTCGTGGCCGTGGGCGACCTGGCGGGGCTGTTCGGCCGCAGCACGTCGGGCGAAGGGTGCGACGCGACGGAACTCGTCCTTCCCGGCGCGCAGGCGGACCTGGTCCGGGCGGTCGTCGCCACCGGCACGCCGGTGGTGCTGCTGCTGATCACCGGGCGGCCGTACGCGATCGGCGACCTGGCCGACAGCGCGGCGGCGACGGTGCAGACGTTCTTCCCGGGTCAGCTCGGCGGCCCGGCCATCGCGGACGTCCTGACCGGTGCGGTCGCGCCGTCGGGCCGGTTGCCGGTCGGCATCCCCGGCGACCCGTCCGGGCAGCCCGGCACCTACCTGTCCGCACCGCTCGGACGACGCAGCGGGGTGTCCAACGTGGACCCCACACCGGCGTTCCCGTTCGGTCACGGCCTGGGCTACGACACGTTCTCCTGGTCGTCCGCGCGCGTGGTGGACGGCGACCGGCCGTGGACCACGGACGGCGAGGTCGAGCTGGAACTCGACGTGCGCAACCCGGGCGACCGCGCCGGCGCCGACGTGGTGCAGCTGTACCTGCACGACCCGGTCGCCCAGGTGACCCGCCCGGTGGTGCGGCTCATCGGGTACGCGCGGGTGCCGCTCGACGGCGGGGCCTCGGCACGCGTGACGTTCCGCGTCCCGGCCGACGTCACGTCGTTCACCGGCCTCAACGGGCGGCGTGTGGTGGAACCGGGCGCGGTGCAGCTGCGCGTGTCGCGGTCCAGCGCCGACGTGCACGAAGCGGTGGACCTGCGGCTCGTGGGCCCGCTGCGCGAAGTCGACCACACGCGGCGCCGGCTCACCGACGTGTCGGTCGCCCACGAGGAGGTGGAGCGCGCATGACCACCCAGGTCAGCGAACCAGCCGCCGATGCGGCGCCGACGAAGTCCGGGAAACCGCCCAAGGCCCCGAAGACGCCCCGGTACAAGACGACCTGGCGCAAGGCGTGGAAGCGTGACTGGCAGCTCTACACGCTGGTCATCGTCCCGCTGCTGTTCTTCCTGGTCTTCCGCTACGCGCCCATGCTCGGCAACGTCATCGCGTTCCGCAAGTTCGTGCCGGGCGGCAGCATCTACGGCGAGTCGTGGGTGGGCCTGCGCTACGTCAAGATGTTCATCAACGACCCGAACTTCTGGGAGGTCTTCGGCAACACGATGGTGCTGGGGGCGCTCAGCCTGTTCTTCGTGTTCCCGCTGCCGATCGTGCTGGCGCTGCTGCTCAACGAGGTCCGCTCGCGCTACTTCAAGCGGTTCGTGCAGACGGTGTCCTACCTTCCGCACTTCCTCTCCATCGTGATCGTGGCCGGCATGGTCATGCAGCTGGTGTCGCTGGAGGGCACGGTCAACCAGGTGGTCCGCGCCTTCGGCGGCGAACCCACCTCGTTCATCCAGGAGCCGGACTGGTTCCGCTCGATCTACGTCTCCTCCGAGATCTGGCAGACCGTCGGCTGGGGCACGATCCTCTACCTGGCCGCGCTGACCACGATCGACAGCCAGCTCTACGAGGCGGCTCGGATCGACGGCGCGAACCGCTGGCAGCAGACCTGGCACGTGACGCTGCCCGGCATCCGGCCGACGATGATCGTCCTGCTGATCCTCAACATCGGCACGTTCATGGCGGTCGGGTTCGAGAAGGTCCTGCTGCTGTACAACCCGCTGACCTACCCGACCGCGGACGTCATCTCGACCTACCTCTACCGGGTCGGCCTGGTGTCCAACAACTTCAGCTACGCCGCCGCGATCGGCCTCTTCGAGTCGATCATCGGCCTCACGCTGATCCTGTCCGCCAACGCGATCTCGCGCCGAGCAGTGGGGACGAGCCTGTGGTGACCACCGACCCGACCGCTCTCGTGAACCGGCTGGACAAGCCCGCCGGACCACGCCGCACCTCGATGGACGACTCGCGCGGCTACCGGATCTTCCGGGTCGTCAACGTGGTGGTGCTGCTCGGCGTTGTCGTGGTGACGCTGTACCCCTTCGTCAACATCGTGGCGCAGTCGTTCAGCAGCGAGGTCTACATCCGCACCGGCCAGGTGAACCTGGTGCCGCGCGGGTTCAACCTCGACACCTACAAGCTGGTCGCGTCCGACCCGGTGTTCTGGAACAGCTACTTCAACACCGTCCTCTACACCGTGACGGCCACCGCCATCTCGATCGTGCTCACCACGATCTACGCGTACGTGCTGTCGAAGCACAAGCTGAAGGGCCGCGGCCTGCTCGTCGGCATCGCGGTGTTCACGATGTTCTTCAACGGCGGCCTGATCCCGAACTACGTGCTGGTGAACGGGCTCGGCATGACCAACACGATCTGGGCGATCGTGCTGCCGAACGCGATCAGCGTGTTCAACCTCCTGGTCATGAAGGCGTTCTTCGAGAGCCTGCCGACGGAACTGGAGGAGGCCGCCGCGATCGACGGCCTGAACACCTACGGCATCCTGCTGCGGATCGTCCTGCCGCTGTCGAAGGCCGTGCTCGCGACGATGATCCTGTTCTACGCGGTGGCGAACTGGAACTCCTGGTTCCAGGCGTTCCTCTACCTCGACCGGGCGGACCTGTTCCCGGTCACCGTGTACCTGCGGAACATGATCGCGGGCGCCACCTCGGCGACGTCGGTCGGCGCCGTGGAGACCAACGCGGTGGCGATCTCCGCGAACATCAAGGCTGTGACGATGGTGCTGACTGTGCTGCCCATCGTCGTCGTTTATCCCTTCATCCAGCGCTATTTCGTGTCGGGCGTGATGCTCGGCGCGGTCAAGCAGTAGCGCCTCCGAGTTGACGACGGTGTCAAACACCCGAGGAGAGAGCACGATGCGATCGAAATGGAAGCGCACGCTTCTGACTCTTGTGGCGGGCAGCCTCGTGGTCAGCGTGGCGGCGTGCAGCGAAGAGGAGCCGGCCGCGGCCGGAGTCAGCCTGGACGGCAAGAAGGTCGCCGCCATGACCGACTACAAGGCGGGTGACCAGTTCAAGGCGACCGAGCCGCTGGACGTCAGCCTGCTCTACCTCGACCAGGCCCACTACCCGATGAAGGAAGACTGGGCGCTCTGGAAGGAGATCTCCCAGCGGACCAACATCACGCTCAAGCCGACCGTCGTGCCCTACAGCGACTACGACCAGAAGCGCGGTCTGCTGATCAGCTCGGGTGACGCGCCGACGATCATCTCCAAGACCTACCCGGGTCAGGAGGCGCCGTTCGTCTCGTCCGGCGCGATCCTCCCGGTGAGCGACTACCTCGACCTGATGCCGCACTTCAAGGCGAAGGTCGACAAGTGGAAGCTCCAGCCGGAGCTGAACACGCTGCGCCAGGAGGACGGCAAGTTCTACCTGCTGCCCGGCGTGCACGAGAACGTGTGGCAGGACTACACCCTGGCGTTCCGCACCGACGAGCTGGAGCGCCTGAACCTGAAGACCCCGACGAACTGGGACGAGGTCTACGCGGTCCTCAAGGCCATCAAGGCCGCGCACCCGGACAGCTACCCGCTGTCGGACCGGTTCGAGGGCAAGTCCATCCTCAACTACGCGGGCCAGACCTTCGGCACCCAGGCCGGCTGGGGCTACAACAACGCCACCTGGAACGAGTCGGCGCAGAAGTTCGACTTCACCGGTGCGACGCCCGAGTACAAGGCGCTGATCGAGTACTTCCGCAAGCTCGTCGCGGAAGGCCTGATGGACCCGGAGAGCTTCACCCAGAAGGACGACGCAGCGATCCAGAAGTTCGCCAGCGGCAAGTCGTTCGCGATCAGCAGCAACGCGCAGAACATCGTGAACGACTACCGGCCGAACGTCTCCAAGATCCCCGGCGCCACGGTGGCGAAGATCCCGCTGCCCGCCGGCCCGAAGGGTGACGTCATCCGCGGCACGCGCCTGGAGAACGGCCTGATGGTCTCGGCCAAGATCGCCGAGAGCGACAAGTTCGTGGCCACGATGCAGTTCATCGACTGGCTGTGGTACTCCGACGACGCGCAGGAACTCGTCAAGTGGGGCGTGGAGGGCACGACCTTCGAGAAGGACTCCTCCGGCAAGCGGGCGCTCAAGTCCGACGTGGCGTTCGGCGGCATGAACGTCGGCGCGCCGAAGAACCTCCAGCGCGACTTCGGCTTCCAGGGCGGTGTCTTCGCCTACGGCGGTCCGACCGAGCTGCTCCAGTCGATGTTCACCGAGGAGGAGCTCGCCTTCCAGAAGACGATGGAGAGCAAGAAGGTGATCCCGCTCGCCCCGCCGGCTCCGCTGAACGAGGAGGAGCGCGAGCGCGCCACCCTGTGGGAGTCCCCGCTGAAGGACCTCGTCACGCAGTCGACGCTCCAGTTCGTCCTCGGCAGCCGCGACATGTCCACCTGGGACGCGTACGTCCAGGAACTGGACGCCAAGGGCATGACCCAGTTCGTCGACGTGGTGAACGGCGCGCACAAGCGGTACAAGGAGAAGAACGGCTGAGTTCGATGGCCGCCTGCTCCGCAGTCGGCGGCCAGGTCGCCGGGGAGTCGGTCGTTCGCGTCCGACTTCCCGGCGGTCGAGAAGCGTGATCGCCGGGAAGCGGGCCGCGAACGACCGACGCGACCTGGCGGTGTCGATGCCTGGAGGGTAAGTGAACCGCGTTGTCGTCCCCGGTGAGCCCATCGGCCGCCTGTCCGAGTCCTGGCGGCACTGCGTGGGCACCGGCAGGCTGAACCTCGCCCTGCGCGCCGACTACCAGGAATCCCTGGCCGCGGTCCAGCGCGACATCGGTTTCCGCTACATCCGTGGTCACGGTCTGCTGTCCGACGACATGGGCGTGCACCGCGTGTCCGGCGGGCGGGTCCGGTACTCGTTCACGTACGTGGACCAGGTGTTCGACCGGTTCCTGGAGCTGGGTCTGCGGCCCTTCGTGGAGCTGGGGTTCATGCCCACCGCGCTCGCCTCGGGCGAGGACACCGTGTTCTGGTGGAAGGGCAACATCACCCCGCCGAGCGACCCCGACGAGTGGGCCGCGCTCGTCCGGGCGCTCCTGCGGCACCTGGTCGACCGCTACGGCCTGGACGAGGTGCGCACCTGGCCGATCGAGGTGTGGAACGAGCCGAACCTGGTCAACTTCTGGAAGGACGCCGACCAGGAGGCCTACTTCCGCCTCTACGAGACCACCGCGCGCGCCGTCAAGGACGTGGACGCCGGGCTCCAGGTGGGCGGTCCCGCGATCTCCCCCGGCTCGGACGAGTGGTGGGCGCCGTTCGCGGACTTCGTCACCCGGCGGGACGTGCCGATCGACTTCGTCAGCAGGCACGCCTACACGTCCGGTCCGGCGCAGCACGTGCCGTTCGGCACCTACCAGACGCTGACCGCGCCGGAACTGCTGCTGGACCAGTTCGACGCGCCGCGCAAGTACCTGGCGGCCACGGCGCTGGCCGGCCTGCCGGTGCACATCACCGAGTTCAACACCTCGTACCGGCCGGACAACCCGATCCACGACACCGCCTACAACGCCGCCTACCTGGCGCCCGTCCTCACCGGCGGCACGGAACTGGTCGACTCGTACTCCTACTGGACGTTCTGCGACGTCTTCGAGGAGGAGAACGTGCCGACGTCCCTGTTCCACGGCGGTTTCGGGCTGCTCACGCACCGGCAGGTGCCGAAGCCGACCTACCACCTGTACGCGTTCATGGCCCGGATGGGCACGCAGGTGCTGGCGCGCGGCGACGACCACCTGGTGTGCGGCACCGACGACGGCCGGGTCACCGTGCTGGCGTGGCAGCCGGTCGGCGGCTCGGACGCGCCGTACGCCCCGGGTCTGGATTCCTCTGGGCGGCACGACCTGCGGCTGTCGGTCCCGATGACCGGTCCGCGCGCGTTCGTGCGCCGGGAAAGGGTGAACGAGCACGACGGCAACGCGTTCGGCGCGTGGCGTGAGCTGGGCCGGCCGCGCTCGCCTGATCGGCGGACGATCGAGGTGCTGCGTGACTGCGCGCGCCCGGCCGTGGAGCACCGGTCGGCGGTGGTGGAAGGTGGTCGGGTGCTGCTCGACCTGGCATTGTCGCGGCACGAGGTGACGTTCGTCGAGCTGATCCCGGTCGAGCCCGAGGAGCACGTCGGGCTGGACGACCGGCGGCTGCTCGGCGGATCGGACGACCGCCTCGTCGCGGAGCACGAGAGGTGACGGCGATGACGACGACGCAGGGACGGGACGACCCGGCGGACGAGATCGGCAAGGGCGTCCTGTCCCGGGCGTCGGCGATCGTGTACTGGTTCGTCGTCATCGAGGTGCTGCTCCTGCTCACGGCCGGTCCGCCGTTGCTGCTGGTCCTGTTCCTGGTCGGCGAGGCGGGCAACGCGCCGTTGATCGGCCTGTGCTTCGCCCCGCTGGCCCCCGCGCTGTCGGCCGCGCTGTTCGCGTGGCGGGTGTTCCTGAACGACCGGGACCTGTCGCCCGCCCGGCACTTCTGGCGCGGCTACCGGCTCAACCTGGCGGAGGTGCTGCGCTGGTGGCTGCCCGCCCTGGCGGTGTTGACGGTCATCGGCTTCAGCCTGGCGAACCTCGGTGCGGCGGGCGTGCCGGCGGGGTACGGCCTGGCACTGGTCGTGATCGCGGCGGTGGTGCTGCTGTGGTCGGCGAACGCGCTCGTGCTGTCGTCCGCGCTGGCGTTGCGCACCCGCGACACCGCTCGGTTGGCATCCTACTACCTGGCCGCCCGACCGGCGAGCACGCTCGGCACGGTGTCGCTGGTCATCGCGGCCGGCGGGCTCGTCGTGCTCACGTCGGACTGGGTGCTCGCGCTGCTCGCCTCCCCGTTCGCCCTTCTCCTCCTGCGCAACGCCGACCCGGTGCTGCGCGACGCCACCGAGAGGTTCACCGCGTGACCCGTCAGTTCGTGGCCCCGCAGATCGGTTACGGCGGCGACTACAACCCCGAGCAGTGGCCCCGCGAGATCTGGGACGACGACTACGCCGCGTTCAAGCTCGCCGGCATCAACACGGTGACGGTGGGCGTGTTCGCGTGGGCCCACCTCGAACGCTCCGAGTTCGAGTACGACTTCTCGGAGCTTGACGCGATCGTGGAGCGCGCGACGGCCGAGGGCATGCGGATCGTGCTGGCCACTCCGAGCGGCGCGATGCCGCCGTGGCTGGCGCGGAAGTACCCGGACGTGTGCCGGGTCGACTTCGAGGGCCGGCAGCACGTCTACGGGCAGCGGCACAACGCCTGCCCGTCGTCGGGTGACTTCCGCAGGGCGGCCGTGGCGCTGGCCAAGCGGCTGGCGCGGCGGTACCGGCACAACCCGGCGATCGTGGCGTGGCACGTCGGCAACGAGTACGGCGGCGCGTGCTGGTGCCGGCAGTGCGGCGACGCGTTCCGGGTATGGCTCCGCCGGCGTTACGGCTCCCTCGACCGGCTCAACGACGCGTGGAACACCACGTTCTGGTCGCACACGTTCACCGAGTGGACGCAGATCGAGCCGCCGAACGCGCTGTCCGAGCACTGGCGCGGGCCGGACCACACCGCGTTCCAGGGCATCACGCTGGACTACCGGCGGTTCATGTCCGATGCGATGTTGGGCGGGTTCCTGGCCGAGAAGGCGGCGATCCGCGAGCACTCCCCGCACACTCCCGTGACGACGAACATGATGGGCCTGTACCAGCCGATCGACTACCACCGGTGGGCGCCGCACCTGGACTTCGCGTCGTGGGACAACTACCCGCCCGAGGACCCGTCCGCGTCCCGCACGGCCGCGCGGATGGCGTTGGCGCACCGGTTGATGCGCGGGCTGCGCGACGGCGAGCCGTTCTGGGTCATGGAGCAGACGCCGTCGGTCACGGCGAGCCGGAACGTGAACTCCGTCAAGCGGCCCGGTGTGCTGCGGCTGTGGTCGTGGCAGTCCGTGGCCCACGGCGCGGACGCCGTCCTGTACTTCCAGCTGCGGCAGTCCCGCGGCGCGTGCGAGAAGTACCACGGCGCGGTGCTCGACCACGCGGGCCGGACCGACACGCGGGTGTTCCGCGAAGTCGCCGACCTGGGCGGCGAGTTCGCCCGGGTCGGTGACGCGGTGCTGGGCGCGCGGACGCCGGCGCGGGTCGCGTTGCTGGTCGACTGGGACAGCTGGTGGGCGGTCGAGATGTCGGACGGGCCGAACCGGAACGTGCGGTACCTGGACGTGCTGACGGCGTACCACCGGGCGCTGTGGCAGGCGAACGCGCCGCTGGACGTCGTGCCGGTGACGGCCGACCTCTCCGGGTACGACGTGGTCGTCGCGCCGTTGCTGCACATGGTGAAGGGCGACCTGGCGGACCGCGTCACGGCGTTCGTGGACGGTGGCGGCACGTTCCTGACCACGGCCCTGTCCGGTCGGGTGGACGAGGACGACAACGCGTTCCTGACCGATGTGCCCGGTCCGTTCGCCTCGCTGCTCGGATTGCGGGTGGAGGAGACCGACGCGCAGCAGCCCGACGTGGTGAACCCGGTGACGCTGCTCGGCACGGAGTACGAGAGCCGGCACGTGTTCGAGGTGGTCATCCCGGGCGACGCGGAGGTGCTCGGCACCTACGGCGCGGACTTCTACGCCGGGACGCCGGCCGTGACGCGGGCGGCACGGGGGCCTGGCAGTGCCTGGTACGTGGCGACGTTGCTGGACGACGACGGGGTGGCGACGGTGGTGCGGAAGGCGCTGGACGAGCACGGGCTGGTCGGCCCGCTCGCCGACGTGCCCGACGTCGAGGTCGTCGAACGCGTGTCACCGGACGGCACGCGCCACCTGTTCGTGCTCAACCACGGCGAGACCCGGACGGTGGAGTGCCCGGTCGACGGGACGAACCTGCTGGACGGACGGGCGCTGCGGGCCGGTGACGCGGTGGACCTGCCACCGGCCGCAGTCCTGGTGATCCGCCGGGAAGGCACTCAGTAGATCCGGCGGCCTCGGGCGTCCGGCACGCCCGACTTGCGCCGGAAGTACGTGTTCACCTGGTCACGCCATTCGGTCGCGCACCGCAACTGCTCCGCGAGCAGTTCGGTGACGCGGCCGAAGACGTCTTCGGGGACGCGGCCTTCCAACGCCGCCCACGTGGCCACCATCCGCTCCACCTCTTCACGACCGGCGAAGTGGGTGTCGTAGATGTGCTGGACGACCGTCGTCCCCGAGTGCAGGACGTGCTCGTAGGGCACGTGGTGGAAGAACAGCAGCAGCTCGTCCGGGCACGTCTCGGTCGACTCGTACAGGTCCCGCCACGGCGGCGGGTACTGGCCGGTGTAGCCGGTGCCCGTCGCCCGCGTGCGGTCCACGCCGACACCGTCGCGGTCCGCGAAGTGGTAAGTGCCCCAAGGCGAGTACTCGTAGCCGTCGACGGCCGGGCCGTAGTGGTGGCCGGGGCTGACCATGAAGCCGACGCCCAAGGGGGCCGTGTAACGCTCGTAGGTGAGCCACGAGCCGTCCATCAGCTCGTGCAACGCCTTGCCCACTCCCGGGTCGGCGAACGTGAGGCCGATCCACTCCTCCAGCACGTCCTCCGGCGCGAGCCGCTCGTCCCACGTGAGCCGCCCGAAGCCGAACAGGTTGGCCTGCGCCAACGGGTGCCCGGTCCAGAACCGGTCGTCGCCGACGTTCGACACGGCCGCCACGCCACCGGCCGGCGCGGACGCACGACCGCCGGCGACGTCCGCCACGGTCGGCTCGCCCTCGCCCCACGGCTGGAAACCGAGCATTTCCGACCACTGCGGCACCAGGTGGCACACGTGCTTCTGCTGCCCGGTGTACTCCTGCGTCACCTGCAACTCCACCGCGAGCCGGGTGCGCGGCATCGCTGCGATCACCGGGGAGACCGGCTCGCGCGCCTGGAAGTCCAGCGGACCGGCCTTCACCTGCACGACCACGTTCGGGTCGAACCTGCCGTCGAGCGGGGCGAAGTTGTCGTACGCCGCACGCGCGCGGTCGGTCGAGCGGTCGCGCCAGTCCTGCCGGTGGTCGTAGACGAACGCGCGCCAGAACACCGTGCCGCCGAACGGCGCGAGCGCGCGGGCCAGGACGTTCGCCCCGTCCGCGTGGTCACGGCCGTAGGCGAACGGACCCGGCTGGCCCTCGGAGTCCGCCTTGACGACGTACCCGCCGAAGTCCGGGATCGCCGCGTACACCGCGGCGGTGGTGCGGGCCCACCACTCCCCCACCGCCGGGTCGTGCGGGTCGGCGGTGGGCAGGCCGCCGAGCGTGACGGGGGCGGCGAAGCTCACCGAGAGGTGCACCTTGATCCCGTGCGGGCGGAACACGTCGGCGAGCCGCACGACGTCCGGCAGGCGGTCGGTCAGCAGGAGGGCTTCGGGGCGGTGCACGTTGACGTTGTTGAGGCCCACGCGGTTGATGCCGATCGAGCCGAGCAGGCGCGCGTAGGCCCGCGCGCGCGACAGGTCTTCACGCACCACGCCGTCGTCGTAGAAGATCGAGCCGCCCGCGTACCCGCGCTCGACCTGGCCCATCACCGGGTGCACGGCCACGTTGTCCCAGTGGTCGAGCATCCGGATCGGCTGGCGGGGCGCGTGCCGCCGCGGCTCCAGGGTGCCGTCGAACGCCGACTCGCCCTGCCGCACCACGTGGTGGAAGCCGTAGAGCAGGCCGTTGCCGCCCACGGCGCGGACCGCCGTGGTGGTGGCGTCGCGTGCCACCACGAACGATTCCGGGTCGTCTTCACCGTCGTCCGGCGCGCACACCAGCTCCAGGTCCACCGGGCCCTCGTCGACCAGCGCGCCGCCGTGGGCGGCCACCGCCGCCTCGACCTCGCCGCGCACGGTGGCGACCACCGGGCCGCCACCGACGACCCGGACCCGTCGTGAGCCGACCGGCCGCAACGCGGACGCGGGCAGCCACGCGGGGTGCACGCCTTCCGGGAGCGGTGTGACCGGCGTCCGGTCGTCCAGGACTTCCGGTGGCGTCGTGCCGACCATGCGTGGTCCTCTCGCGTCGGGCTCGGTGACCACGTCAACCTATGACGATTTCGTTGTCCGGGCAAGGAAAACGCACCCGCCAGATGCGTCCACTCTCGACAGTGGGGCTACGAAACTTTTGCGTGGCAACGCCTCCGGTCGCGGCTCACGCGGGCTTCGGTGCGAACAGCTCCACCGGGACGGCGTCCGCCAACGCCTGGTGGCCGGCTGGGCACAGGTGCAGGTGGTCGCCTTCGTCGTACGCCCTGAGCAGGCGCTTCGGCTCGTCCGGGTCACGAAGGGCCGCGTCGAAGTCCAGCACCGCGTCGAACCGGCCGGAGGTCCGGATCCACTCGTTGACCGCCTGCCGGGACGTCTCGCGGTGGCCGTCCGGGTCGTCGTAGTCGCCACTGCCGCCGAGTGGCGTCACCGTCGCGCCGCAGACGGAGATGCCACGGGCGTGGGCGCGCTCCACGATCTGCCCGTACGCGGCGACGAGGTCGTCGGTGACCTGCTTCTGCGCGGCGGGCGTCGGGTCGGTGGTGCCGATGTCGTTCACACCCTCGAACACCACCAGCCACGTGACGCCGCCCAACGCCAGCACGTCGCGGTCCAGCCGGGCCAGCGCGTTCGGGCCGAGGCCCTGGCCGAGCACCTGGTTGCCGCCGATGCCCTGGTTGAGCACGGCGACGCCGGCGGTGGCCGGGTCGGCGCGCAGCCGGGCAGCCAGGCGGTTGGGCCAGCGGTCGTTCCCGTTGGTGGTCGACCCCCGTCCGTCGGTCAGGGAGTCGCCCAACGCCACCACGGCCGTGGTGCTGCGCGTCGACCACACCTCCACGCCGCTGAGGAGGTACCAGTGGTCGACGGGGGTCGCACCGGGCAGGTCCACCGCGTCGACGTGCTCGCCGCGCAGCAGGTGGGAGGTGGTGCGGGAGCCGGGGTGCGAGGTGAGCGCGTCGGCGGGCAGCCCGTCCGCCAGGAACGCGGTCACGGTCAGGTCGGCGTCCGGCGGCACCGGGAGGTCCACCGCGTCCGACACGACCTGCGCACCGACCGGCACGACGACCGACGTCCGGCCGTGGAACGTGACGGGACGGATCGAGCCCGCTCTGACCGCGCTCTTGCCGACCTCTTGGGGGAACGCCACGGACACGGCGGTGAGGGACAGCGTCGTGCGGCCGAAGGCGTTGGAGAACCGCAGCCGCAACCGGTCACCGCCCACGGACACGCGAATCGCCTGCCGCACCGTGGCATCGGCGAGCGCCACGCCGTGCCGGACGAACGGCTCCGGCGGCAGGTCGGTCGGGTTCGTCGGCTGCGGCGAGGAGACCCACGTGTGCGCCCACCGGCCGGGCGGAGTCGTTCCGGACGGGCTGTGGCTCATGGGTGACCGACCTCCGCGCTCGATGGCGTGACAGGCCGATTAGAACATCGCCGATTGGAACGTCGCCGGCGGAGCCGGGAACCGTTCGACGGCAGTGCTTTCCCGCCGCCCAGGGTCACCGCCGGGTCACTCCTCGCGTTTCGCGGTGGCCTCCACCAGCGGGGTGACCACCAGGCCGAGGAGGTTCGCGGCGGTGGCGCTGGACAGCGCGATGCCCCAGCCGACCGGCCCCAACGGGGTGCAGCCGAAGAACTGGCTGACGCCGGGTGTCTGGATCACCGCGCCCAGTGCGGCGGCCGAGCCGAGGCCGGCGGCCAGCACCGACTTGTCCAGCCCGCCGGAGACGAGGGTCTGGCCGAGCTGGGTGCCGACCAGGGCGGCCAGCGCCACGGTGCTCGCCCGGCGGGAGCGGCCGGTGAGACGGGCCGCCGTCCACGCCGCCGTCGCACCGAGCGTGGTCGTGATGGCGCGGGCGGTGATGTCCCGGTTGAGCGCGCTGCCGAGGGACGAGGTCGGTCCTTCCCGCAGCAGGTCGGGCACGGACTCGCCGGCGGGTCGGCTCAACGCGATGGCCAGCGCGGGCGCGAGGTCGGTCAGCAGGTTCACCAGCAGGAGTTGCCGTGCGGTCAACGGGGACCGGCCGGTCAACGCCGAGCCGAGCACGCTGAACGCGATCTCGCCGATGTTGCCGCCCAGCAGCACCGCCAGCGCCTCGCGCACCGACGCCCACATGGCGCGGCCTTCGACCAGCGCCGCGATGATCGTCTCCAGCCGGTCATCGGTGACCACGAGGTCGGCGGCGGCACGGGCGGCCGGTGTGCCGCGCCGGCCCAGCGCGATGCCGACGTCGGCCAGCCGGATCGCGGGCGCGTCGTTCGCGCCGTCACCGGTCATCGCGACCACCCGGCCCAGCCGTTGGTAGGCCTCGATGATCCGGACCTTCTGGGACGGCGTGCAGCGGGCGATCACGTCCACGGTCGGCAGCAGGGCGTCCAGTTCGTCGTCGTCCAGCCGGTCGAGCCGCGATCCGGTCACCACGGTCATCCCGCCGTCGCCGCCGGTGACCTCGGCGGCGATCGCCTCGCCGGTGGCGGGGTGGTCACCGGTGATCATCACGATCCGCACGCCCGCCTCGCGCAGCTTGGCGGCGGCGGGTGGCGCGGCGTCGCGCACCGGGTCGGACAGAGCGACGAAACCCAGCAGGGACAAGCCTTTCACGTCGTCGTCGGTCACGGTGTCGGCCCCGTTCCGGGCAGCCCCGTTCCTTGCGACCCCGTTTCCGGCGGCGCCGTTCTTGGCGGCACCGTTCCGGAAGCCGGTGCGTTCGGCGACGGCGAGCACGCGGTGGCCGCGACCGGCGAGCCGCCGCACGCGCTCCTCCAGGCGCTTCAGGCCGCGGGCGTCGATGTCGCAGCGCGGCAGCACCACTTCCGGCGCGCCCTTCACGCTCAGCACCAACCGCTGCCCGACCTCGCCGACGGTCGCGTGGTAGCCGCGGGACGGTTCGAACGGCAGCGCCTCGACCAGTGACCAGCCCCGGGCGCCGGTAGTCGGGCGGACGCGGGCCTTCCGCGCGCCCTCCAGCACCGCCCGGTCCGTCTGGTGCGCCAGGTCGTGCGGGTCGTCGGCGGGCGGTGTGGCCCGGACGGCGGCGGCCATGACCCGACGCAGATCGTCGTCCAACTCGTCGAGGCCCGCGGCACGACGGCCGTTGTCGACGTGGCTGACGGTCAGCCTGCCCTCGGTCAGGGTGCCGGTCTTGTCGAAGCACAACACGTCCACCCGGCCCAGCGCCTCGATCGTGCGCGGGTTGCGGACCAGCGCGCCGTGCTCGGCCAGCCGCCGTGCCGCGGCCAACTGGGCGGCGTTGACCAGGAACGGGAGTCCTTCGGGCACCGACGCGACGGCGAGGTTCACCGCCGCGCCCATGCTCTGCCGCAGCGGCACGCCCCGCAGCAGTCCCGCGCCGGTGACGGCCGCCGCCGAGCCCAGCGCGATGGGCATGATCTTGCGGGTCAGGTCGGCCAGCCGGGCCTCCACGCCCGTGGTGGGGGTGTTGCGCCGGGCCGCCGCCATGCTCCGGCCGACTTCGGTGGCGTCCCCGGTGGCCACGACCACGGCCAGCGCCTCGCCGGCGGCGATCGTGGTGCCCTCGTAGAGCATGGAGGACCGGTCGGCGAGTTCGGCGGCCACCACCGGGGCCTGGTGCTTGGCCACCGGCAGGGATTCCCCGGTGACGGACGACTCGTCGGCTTCGAGCCCGTCGCCGTCGAGCAGCCGGCAGTCGGCGGGCACCACGTCCCCGGCGGCCAGCCGCACCACGTCACCGACCACCAGCTCGTCGGCCGTCACCTCGCGGCCGCGGCCGTCCCGGACCACGGTGGCACGCACCGCCGAACGGTTGAGCAAGGTCGCCAACGCCCGGTCCGTCGCCACCTGCTGCACGCTGCCGATCAGCGCCGACACGCCCACGACACCCGCCACCAGCGCCGCGTCCACCGGGGAGCCCACGGCCGCCGACACCGCCGCTCCACCCGCCAGCACGGGGGTCAGCGGGTTCGCCAGCTCGGCCAGGAACGCGCTGCCCAGGCTGGTGCCGACGGCCTGGCGCCCGGTGGACGTGCGCTGCCTGCGCCGCGCCTCGCCGCCGGCCAACCCGTCCCGGCCCGAGTCCAGCCGGTCGAGGACGGTGGCCGCCGGCATCAGGTGCCACGGCTGCGAGGCGCCCGTCGCCACCGGGGCGGCGCCGTTCCCGGTCACCCGCTTCGCCCGCCAGACACCGTCCACGAAGGCGATGGCCGACGCGCCGTCGACCGCGCGGGCCGCGTTCCGGGACGGGCTCGGGCCACGGGTGCTCAGCGCGCTGACCGCGCCGATGCCGCTCGCCGCCTGGGCGAGCATGATCCCGTCCCGGTCGACCCGCCGTGCCGCGGGCACCGCCTCCACCAGCAGCACGGCCCCTTCGAGGTCCCGGACGACGACGTGCGCGCCCCAGGGCGGCGGCCCGCCGGCCCGGTGCACGCCGACGCCGCAGTCCGCAGTGCCGAGCGCCCGCCGGTCGTCCGACACGAGCAGCACCACGTGCCCGTCGCCTTGCAGTTCGCGCACCGCGCCGACCAGGCCTTTTCCCGACGGAACGCGGCTGTCGGCGAACCTGACCGGCGTCCGCTCGCGGTCCGTGGCGACGACCACGCGCAGCCCCGCCTCGCGTGCCGCCGCCGCGATGGCGTCCACGGCCGGGGTGGGCTCGACGTCGACCGCGAGCACGGCCTGGAGCCGGCGGCCCCGGCTCAACCCGAGCACAGCGGCGTGGTCGGACAACCGGCGTTGCTCACGCACACCCTTGCGGCCCTGCACGTCGAGGCGGTCGACCGGGCCGATCGCCCAGTCGCCGTCCCGGCGCACAGCGGTCGGGTCCTGGGGGTCGAACAGGGCGAACGCCCGTTCCGCCGCTTCGGCGGGCTCGGTGTCCGGCAGCGGGACCAGGTCGGCGAGCACCGAGCGGCCCGAGCCGAGCGCGGTCTCGTCGAGCACCAGCACGTCGATCGCGTCCAGCCGGCGCAGCACCGAGCGCTCCATCACGAGCGTGCCGCGTCGGGCCAGCACGCGGCCGAGTTGCGCGGCGAACGCGGCCCGGCCGACCGACGGCGCCTTGGGCAGGCTCGCCACGCCCAGTGCCGCGGCCCGGCGCGGCCCGGTGAACGGAACCGCCGCCACGCCCGCCGCCACACCTGCCGCCAACGCCTTCCGCGCGTAGCGGTCGACCGGGCCTTCGGGGAACGGGAGCGGCCGTTCGACCACGACAGGCTCGGCCACGGCGTCGTCCGGGCCGTGGATCAGGTCGGACTCGGCGGAGCACCAGGCCTGCTCGTGCGCCTTCACCTCGCGCCACTGCTGCACGCGTTGGGCGATGTCCAGCACCGTGCCCTCGCTGCGCGAGGCGAGGCCGTGGATCAGCGCGGCGATCATCGACGTGGCCGTGTCGGCGCGTTCCCGGCCCTGCAGCCGTCCGGCGGCCAGTTCACGCAGCTCGGGGTGCAGGTCGACGGCGGAGGTGAGGGCGGCCAGCTCGCCGGGCAGCGGCGCCCACGGCGCGATCTTCGTGATGGCGGCCAGCGCCAGGCCCGCCACGTCGGCGGCGAGCGCGGGCAGCAGGCGGGTGCCCCGCAGGCCGTCCGCCGGGTGGTGCAGCTCGTCCTCGACCACGCGCTCGTCCTCGGTGGCGGGCTCGGCCTCGGCCCGGCGCACCAGCGCCACCAGCTCCGACGTCTGCGGCGGCGGCTCCTCCACGGCGACGATCACCCGGGCCGACGGCGCGTTCACCCTGGCCCAGAGCACCCCGGGGTGGGTTTCCAGCGCCCGCTCGATCCGCTCGGACACCTGCTTGCCGCGCGGCCCGTGCACGCCGTGAGCCTCGATGTGCAGACGACCCGGGCAGGACCACACCTTCCGCCGCTCACGGCGCAGCAGGGCGGACTGCTCCAGCGGGGCGAGGGCGAGCCCGAGCAGTCCCTTGGCCAGTCCGCCGGCGGCGCGCAGGGGATCGATGCCGAGAAGCTCCACCGTGCCTGTTTTCCCGAGCGGGTGGCGTCCTATGCCTCACGATCGGGGCGAGATCGAGAAGGACGGCTCACCCGACGACCCGCTCCAGCGCGGCCACCGCCGTGCCGACGCCGTCCTCGGCGCGCACCCGCTCCCCCAGCTCCCCGGCGGACCGCGCCATCACCTCGTTCCCGACCACCACGTCGAGCGCGGCGGCCAGCCTGTCGACGGTGAGCCGGCGTTGCGGAACGGGCGGCGCGCCGACTCCCCGCCGGTGCGCCACGTCTCCCCAGAACGGTTGGTCCGCCACGAACGGGCAGACGACCTGCGGCCGGCCCGCGGCGAAGGCCGCACCCGTCGTGCCCGCGCCGCCGTGGTGCACGACCGCCGCCACGCGCGGGAACAACGTGCGGTAGTCGATCTCGTCCACGACCAGCACGTCGTCGGCGCACGGCGCACCCGCCAGGGCTCCCCAGCCCGACGCCAGGACCGTCCGCACGCCCACCCGGCGGGCGGCCTCCACGACGACCTCGGCGAGCCTGGCCGGGTCGCTCCCGATCATCGACCCGAACCCCACGGACACCGGGGTACCGCCGGCCGCGAGGAACTCCTCCACCCGCGCCGGGAGCGGCGTGCCGCCCGACCCAGTCCAGTAGCCGGTGGTGACCGCCGACGCGGGCCAGTCCGCGGGGCGCGGGATCACCGCCGGGCTGAACGCGTGCAGCACCGGGGCCGCCGTGCCGTCCACCGCACGCGTCGGGTCGTGCCGACCGCGCCTGAGGGGCAGGCCGAGCGTCTTCTCGCGCCACTTGTCCACCACGCGGCCGAACGTCACCGCCGGCAGCTTCATGCCGAGGTAGCTGGCCCGGTTCAGCGGACCGGGCAGCCCGGGGGGCAGCGGCGCGCCCGGCCGGCGGAACTCGCGGGTCGGCACGAACAGCGGCAGCGGCAGCCCCAGCACGGCCGGCACGCCGAGCGCCTCGGCCACGTGCTGCCCGGCGATGATCTGTCCGTTGTGGACGACCAGGTCGAACCCCGGACCGGCCTCCGCCACCGACCAGCAGTCCTCCAGCACCTTCGTGAACATCGCGGGCATCTCGCGCAGCTGCCGCAGCCGGACCCGCAGACCGCCCTCGATCACCTCGCCCGCCCGGTCGTCGTCCATCACCCGCAGCGGACCGTCGTCCACACCGGCGAACGGCACGCCGAACCCGGCCGCCAACGCGGTGAACCGGTGCGGCGCGGCGACGAGCGGGTCGTGGCCCGCCGCGCGCAACCCCCGCGCGAGTTCCAGGAACGGCTGGACGTCGCCGCGCGTGCCCAGCGTGAGCACCAGAACCTTCACCACGAGCCCCTATGTCCGGACCGCCGACCCCACGACCCTCCGAATCCTGATCTCCCGGCCGGCCGCCGACAACGCCACGCCCCGGCCACTCGCCCTTCGCCCTGGTTGCCGGGCACCGGCAACCAAGATCGTCACGAACGGGCGTCCGGCCAGCCGAGCAGCTTCGCGCCGAGCACCGCGACCTGGAGCGTGAAGCCCTGCCCCGGGTCGTCGGCCGCGTAGCCGGTCAGCTCGCGGATGCGCTGGAGGCGGTACGTCACCGTGCGCACGCCCAGGTGCATGTTCCGCGCGCACACCGTCGCGACCCGCCCGCACGCGAAGTAGGCGCCGAGCGTGTCCATGAGCGGACCCGCGCCGCCGCGCGCCTGCCGCAGCGGTTCCAGCACCTCGCCGACCAGGTCGGCGAGGGCCGCGCTGTCCCGCAGCAGCACCTGGTAGACGAGCAGGTCCGCGGCCTTGTGCAGGCGGCCGGGCAGCCCGAGCCGGTCGGCGATGTCCAGCGCGTACCGGGCCTGCTCGAACGACCGCACCGCGCCGCCGGGACCGGACTGCGCGCGTCCGAGCCCGACCCGCCAGTCCTCCTCGACGCCCATCACGGCCGACACCTGGCGCACGAACTCCTCGGGCACGCCCGCGGGATGCTCGGGCGCGACGCACACCAGCAGACCCTCCTTCGTGGTGACCAGCACGTCACGCGAGCCCAGGCGCAACTGCACGGCCGTCTCCACGTTCCGGGCCACCTCGCCGCCGTCCACGATCGGCTCGACGGCCCGCACCGCCGCGACCACGTTGCTCGCGGCCAGCCGGAACCCGATCCGCTCCGCCCGTTCGGCCAGGTGCCCCGGGTTGCGGCCGTCCAGCAGGTCGTCCACGAACTCCCGGCGGAACGACTCCTCCCGGCGCACGGACCAGCGCTGCGCCTCCTCGTAACCCTCGGCCAGCGCCATGACCGCCGCGTCCGCCGCCCGGAACACCGTCTCGCCGACGGTCCGCACCGCGTCGGCGCCCGTCGCCCCCCGCACGCCGGGCAGCGACGACCAGGACAGCCAGGTGGCGCTCAGGTAGAGGTCGATGAGGTCGCGCAACGCCACGCCGTCGGCCGCCGCACGCGCGCCGACCTCGTTCCGCACCCGCAGCCGCTCCTGGCTCCACTGCGTGCCCGTCGTGCTGATCTCGGCCAAGTCCTCCAGGTAGCCGGCGAGCAGTTCGGCGGGCACGCCCTTGGCGTCCCGGCTCGCCCGCAGCCCGAGGTCCACCACGTCGAACTCCACCGCACGCCTCGTTCGTGACATACCCGGAAGTCTTCCCTGCCCCACCGGCCCACGGGAGCGCGACCACCGGTTTTCCCCGGCGGCGCGCCGGGTAGGCCGACACCGACCAGCCATCGGAGGGACCAATGGGCCGTTACGGGGACGAGGTCGCGGCGATGGCCGTGCCGCTGCACGACGCCGGCGACTTCGACGTGCTGCTGGACCGCGTGGGCGACGCGCGGGTGGTCATGCTGGGCGAGGCCAGCCACGGGACGCACGAGTTCTACCGCCGGCGGGCGCTGCTCACCCGGCGGTTGATCACCGAGAAGGGCTTCTCGTTCGTCGCGGTGGAGGGCGACTGGCCCGCCTGCGCGCGGGTCGACGGCTCCGTGCGGCTCCGGTCGGACGCCCCCGAGGACCCGCGCGCCGCGGTGGCCGCGTTCGACCGCTGGCCGACGTGGATGTGGGCGAACGAGGAGGTCGTGGAGTTCGCCCGGTGGCTGCGCGCGCACAACGCCGAACTGGCCGAAGAGGAGCGGGTGGCGTTCCACGGCCTGGACGTGTACTCGCTGTGGGAGTCGCTGCGCGAGATCCTCACCCACCTGCGCGAGCACGACCCGGAGGAGGTGCCGGCGGCGCTGGCCGCCTACCGGTGCTTCGAGCCGCACGGCGAGGACCCGCAGGAGTACGCGATCTCGACCCGGTTCGTGCCCCGGGGCTGCGAGAACGAGGTGGTCGACCTGCTGGTGCGGTTGCGGCGGGAGGCGGCGGCGGACGGCGCCGGTTCGTTCGGCGCCTGGCAGAACGCCGAGGTCGTCGCCGGGGCCGAGCGCTACTACCGGGCCGTCCTCGGTGGCGGGCAGCCGTCGTGGAACATCCGCGACCGGCACATGGACGAGACGCTGGACCGGCTGCTCGACCACCACGGGCCAGGGTCGAAGGCGGTCGTGTGGGCGCACAACACGCACGTCGGCGACGCCCGCGCCACCGACATGTCCCTTTCCGGGCTGGTCAACACCGGTCAGTTGGCCCGCGAACGCTACGGGCCGGAGCAGGTCGTGCTGGTCGGCTTCGGCACCCATCGCGGCACGGTCGTCGCAGGTGAGGCGTGGGGTGCCGGCACGCAGGTGATGGCGGTGCCGCCGGCCCGGCCGGGGTCGTTGGAGGACGTGCTGCACCGCACCGCGCCCGGCGACGCCCTGTTCACGTTCCCCCGCTCGGACCAGCCGGACCTGCTCACCACGGCGCTCCCCCACCGCGCGATCGGCGTCGTCTACCACCCCGAACGGGAGCGGTGGGGCAACTACGTGTCGACCGTGCTGGGCGAGCGCTACGACGCGTTCGTCTGGTTGGACCAGACCACGGCGTTGCACCCGCTGCGCACCCGGGAAGTGGGCGTGCTGGAACCGGAGACGTACCCGAGTGGTGTCTGAGCGTCACTCCCACTGCGCCCTGCCCGGCTGCTGACCTCGAAAAACGAGAGGTTGATAACATCGTGTCACGGCAACCGCGTGCCGTCTGCTCGACGAGGATGGCACCGTGACCAAGGCACAGAGAATCGCAGCGGCGTGGGCGGGCCTGCCCGCACCGGAGTTGACCGACCAGGTCCGCCTCCTGGTGAAGGCCCGGGACGCCGCGTCGCGCGGCGTCTGGTCCGCCGTGCGTGAGAACCCCGTCATCGCCGCCCGCGTCCGCGGTGCGCTGGCGGGTCTGAAGGCCGAGTACCGCGGCCACCGCGACGAGGCCATGTGGCTGGTGTGGATCGCCCAGGTCCAGCAGCAGCTCGCCGCGCAGCCGCCCGCGCCCGCCGCGAACGCGCCCGCCGACGACACCACGGTCGACGACGGGCCCACGGCCGAGGAGTGGGTCGCCCAGCACGAGACGCCCACGCGTCCGCCCAGCGACGCCCCGCCGGTCCTGTTCCAGGAACCGTCGATGAAGTAGCCGGTCCTCGCGACCGGGGCCGGTCGTCCCGGCCGGCGGGCGCGGGCGCGCGCCACATCGCGCCGACGTCCTCCATCACGTTCGCCATCACGTTCGCCATCGCCGCGACCGCGTCGACCAGGCCCGCGCCCCCGCGATCAGCCGCAGGCCCACCCGCCCGACACCGGACGGTGGTCCCGGGCGGGGTCCCGTCGACCCAGCGTCGACACGGGTGCCGCGAAGTGACGTGGCCGGCCGCACGAGTCGGCACCGGTACGGGTCTCGCGGTCGGCCGGTCTCCGGGCGATGATGCGAGTGGCCGGACGGGCGGACCGGCGGAAGCGGGGGCGACGGTGGGTTCGACCGGGCGGGTGGTGAGCCAGGACCAGGTGCTGCACGGCGCCTGCCGGTTCTTCCTGCGGCACGGCGGGGTCGACATGGACGGGCTCGCGTCGAGCCTCGCCATCAGCCGGGCGACGCTCTACCGGGTCGTGCACAGCCGCGACGGGCTGCTCGGCGACGTGCTGTGGGTGCTCGCCGACCGGGTCCTCGCCCGTGCCCGGAGCGAGCGCACGAACGGCGGCGTCGAAGGCGTCCTGGAGGTCACCCGGCGGTTCGTGGAGCAGCTGCGGGCGGCGGGGCCGTTCCGCGCGTTCCTGCGCGCTGAGCCGGAGACCGCGGCGCGGGTGTTGTTCAACGCGTCGGGCGGGGTGCACCGGCGTGCGGTGTCGGCGCAGAAGGAGATCCTGCTGGAAGTCGACGGCGGCCCCTGGTCGACCTCGGCGCTCGACCAGGTGGCGTTCCTCTACGTGCGGATCGTGGAGTCCAGCCTCTACGCGGAACTGCTCACCGGCGCGCCGCTCGACCCGGACCTCGCCGAGCGGGTCGCGCGGACGGTGCTCCTCCAGCACCGCTGACCCGCTGCGACAGCGGTCTCACGATCACCGCGCGTCCTGGTGCGGGTCGTCCGGCCCTGGCTACCGTCGGCGGTGCCCTCCACCCCCCATCGCTGTGGGAGCCGGTATGTCCCTTTCCCCGTGGCGGCGGCTCGGTCTCGTCGCGGCCGTCCTCGGCCTCCTCGTCCCGACGCACGTCGCTTCCGCTTCACCTGATCCGGTGTCCGGCGCGGTGCCCCGGCTCGTCGGGCCGCTGCCCGGCGCCGTGCCGGGAGACCGGCTCGCGGACCGGATCGAGGACACCTACCCGTTCTTCTCCACCCCCGCCGACCTCGCCGCCTCCCGGTACGTCGAGGAGGAGTTCCACGTCTCAGGCACGGCCGACGGCTGGGCGGTCGACGGCACCAAGGTCGCCACGGGCGTGCCGTACACGACCCGGATCATCGTGCGGCGGCCCGTGCACGCGCGGGACTACAACGGGACCGCGCTGGTCGAGTGGCAGAACGTCACCGCCGGGTACGACCTGGACGCGTTGTGGAACGCCGAGTCGGTCGTCCGGGCCGGCTACGCCTGGGTCGGCGTGTCCGCGCAGCGCGTCGGCGTGGACCAGCTCCGCGGCTGGAGCCCGGCCCGGTACGGCGGCCTCGACGTGACCGGTGGCGGCCGGTTCACCGCCGACGAGTTGTCCTACGACATCTTCACCCAGGCCGGTCGTGCCGTCACGACGGCCTTGGGCGGCTTGCGCACCAGAACGCTGCTCGCCATCGGCGCCTCCCAGTCGGCGGCCCGGATGACGGTGCTGTACGACCGCGTCCTGCCGCAGCAGCAGCCGGTCTTCGACGGCTACGGCTTCATCGTCGGTTCGGCCCCGACGCGGGCGGGCGCCGAACCCGTCTTCCAGGTGCTGTCGGAGACCGACGTGCGGACCGCGCAGCGCCCGGCCGACACCGACCGGTTCCGCCGCTGGGAAGTGGCGGGCGCGGCGCACTCCGGCCACGAGGGCCAGGTCTACCGGGCGCCGATCTCCGAACGCGACCTCGGCGGCGCGCCGCAGTACGCGTGCGACCGACCGCCGTTCAGCCGGATCCCGATGCACCACGTCACCGCCGCGTCCTACGACCACCTGCGGCGGTGGGCCGAGCGGGGCACGCCGCCGCCGACCGCCCCGCCGCTGGAGTTCGAGGCGGACGGCGTCACCAAGAAGCGGGACGCGCTGGGCCTCGCCCTCGGCGGCATCCGGTTGTCGCAGGTGTCCGCGCCCAGGGCGGAGAACACGGGTGACAACACCGGTGAGACGTTCTGCCGGCTGTTCGGCGCGCACGTGCCGTTCGACGCGGCGACGGTGGCCCGGCTCTACCCGAACCGCGGTGACTACCTGCACCGGGTGGTGACCGCCGACGTCGCCAACGTGCACGCGGGGTACCTGCTGCACGCCGACGCCCGGCGCAACCTGGCGGACGCCGTGGCCACCGGAGGTCGGCGATGAAGGTCCTGGCACTGGTCGTGGCGCTCGTGGCGGCGACCGTGACGCCCGCCCAAGCCGCCGACCTCACCCCCGTGGTCTTCGTGCACGGCCAGCAGGGTTCGGCGCAGCAGTGGCAGTCCAACGCGAAGCGGTTCTCCGGCAACGGTTACCGGGACGCGCTCCTCCACGCCTTCGAGTACGACACCACCATCCCGACCAACGACCGGGCCGTCGCCGACCTCGAAGTGTTCATCGCCGGGGTCCGGGCGCGCACCGGATCGTCCACGGTGGACGTGATCGCGCATTCCCGTGGCACGACGGTGATGCACACCTACCTGGCCTCCCCCGAACGGGCCGCGTCGGTGCGGAAGTACGTGAACGTCGACGGGCGTTCCAGCGCCGCGCTGCCCGGCGGTGTGCCGACGCTCGCGCTGTGGGGCAGCCTGCAGCCCAACGGCTCGATCGGCGGCGCGACGAACGTGTACCTGACCACGTTGGGGCACACGGAGACCACCACGTCGGCGGACGGTTTCGCGCACATGTACCGGTTCCTGCGCGGCAGGCCCGCGGCGACGACTCAGGTGGTGCCCGAGCCTCCCGGGCGGGTGGAGATCGAGGGCCGGGCGGCGTACTTCCCGCAGAACGCGGGCGTCGAAGGCGTGTTGCAGGTCTGGGAGCTCGACGCCTCGACCGGGGCACGGCGCGGAGGGCCCCGGCACAGCGTCCGGACCGGTGCCGACGGCTCGTTCGGCCCGCTGCCCGTCAACGGACGCAAGCACTACGAACTGGCGCTGGTGCGGGAAGGGCAGCTGACGTACCACTTCTACTTCGAGCCGTTCGAGCGCAGCGACCGGTTCGTTCGGTTGCAGGTCTCGCGTCCGGGCGGCGTCGCGGACTACGTCGACCGGTGTCCCGGACACAGCGCGCTCACCGTCGTCCGCAACCGCGAGTGGTGGTCCGACCAGGCCGACTCCGACCGGCTGACCTTCAACGGCGTCAACGTCATGGAGCAGGCGGTCGCGCCCCGCGCCCGTCAGGTCATCGCCGCGTTCGTGTTCGACGACCACTGCGACCGCGCGTCCACGCCGGGCGTCGCGCTGCCGCCGTTCACCACGCTGCCGTTCCTGACCGCGGTGGACGCCTACCTGCCCGCGCAGCCCGACGCCGCCGACACGATCCGCGTCACCCAGACCGCACGCGGCACCGACGGTCGGTCACGGACCGTGGCCGTGCCCAACTGGCCCTCGGACGGCCACTCCGTCACCATCCACTTCAAGGACTACCTGGACCGGGGAGGACGGCACGTGACGTCCTGGTGACATGCCGTGCCCAGCACGGATCGCAGTTCTCGGTGGTCCCCCGAATCGGTTACGCTCCGCGCCGGTCGGGGGACCATCCACGTGGGGGGACAAGTGTTCCGTTCGGTGCGCGGCCTTGGCGCCGCGTTCGTCGTGCTGGTCGGGCTGACGGCGTTGTCGCACGTGCTCGTGGCCGGCTGGGTGTGGCACGTGCGCGCCATGCTGGACGGCTACCTCTACGGCAGCGTGAGCGAACCCGAGATCGACCGCACGCTCGCCCTGAGCGTGTTGATCGACATCCCGGTCGTCGGCCTGTACCTGGCGACGGGCGTCGTGTTCATCGTGTGGCTGTGGCGGGTCCGCTCGAACGCCGACCTCGTCGGGCCGCACGGACACCGGTTCCGCAAGTCGTGGGCGATCTGGGGCTGGCTGCCCATCGTCAACCTGTGGATCCCGCGCCGGTACACGCTGGACGTCTGGCAGGTGAGCCGGCCCGCGCACGAGCTCGACCGGAGCCACTCGGAGGTCAACTGGTGGTGGGCGCTGTTCCTCACCTCCGAGGTGCTCGAACGGATCGCGGGCCGGATCCTGGTCCACGGCGAGACCCTGGAGGCGTTCACCAACGGAGCGGTGCTGGCCACCGTGGCGGCACTGCTCGGGGTGCCCGCCGCCGCGCTCGCGGTGGTGGTCGTGCGGCGGATCGGCGACTGGCAGTCCACCCCCGGGTTCCTCGCGCCGGTGGAGGCGCTGTCGCAGCCGTGGGTCGGGCTCACGCCCGTCGACCTCCACCGACCGCCTCCTCCGCTCGTGTCACCGCCTCCTGACGACCCTCGGTGGCAGCGCCCGGAGTGAGCCGGACGAGGCGACGCCCGACAGGTCGAGTACGGCTCTGAGGCCCATACTCGACGGGTCAGGGGCACTCGACGGGTCAGGTGCGCGATCCGACGCGGAGAGCGCCGTCGACAGGCCGTTCGGAGGACCACATGCGCGCGAGCTCCACCGCAACGCTCCGGAGGGAAGACCTCACGTCCCTGTTCACCAGACCAGGTCACGTCCGGGAGCGGATCGGGCTGGAGATCGAGAACGCGGTGGTCGACCCGGACACCGGCCGGGGTATCCCCTACTCGGCGCCCAACGGCATCCGCGACCTGCTCGGGGCGTTGTCGGCCGAGTTCGGCGGCGAGCCGCTGCACGACGACGGGCACCTCACGGGGTTCACCACCGGCAGCGGGATGGCGGTCACGCTGGAACCCGGTGGCGCGCTCGAGTACGCGTCCGCGCCCACCTCCGACCTGACGACCGCTGTCGCGGACATGCGCCGCACGATGGGGCGGATCGCCGAGATCGCCGATCGCTTCGGCCACGCGATCGTGCCCGGCGCGAACCTGCCGTTCGACCGGCTCCGCGACGTGTCGTGGGTGCCGAAGCCGCGCGGCGCCGTCATGCGCGAGCACTTCGACCGCCTCGGCGAGGAGGGTGCGGAGGGGCCGGTGGTCATGGCGCTGACCCTCTCCACCCAGACCACGCTGGACTACACGTCGGCCGAGGACCTCGCGGAGAAGGTCCGGGTGCAGGTGGCCGCCTCACCGATGGTGTCGGCCCTGTTCGTCAACTCGCCGTTGGCGGGCGGCGAGGTGACCGGCCTGCGGTCCCGCCGCCGCAAGAGCTGGCTGAAGTCCGACCCGGGTCGCTGCGGCCTGCTGCGAGTCGGGCTGCGGGAGGCGATGACGGCGGAGGACTTCGTCGAGTGGGCGCTGACCCTCCCGATGATCTACCGCCGCACGGCCGCCGGCTGCCACGCGGCGGGAGACCGCCCGTTCGGCGCGGTGCTGGAGGAGGGCTTCCCGGACGGGAGCCCTCCGACGTGGGCCGACTGGACGTCCCACCTGTCGCAGCTGTGGACCGACGTGCGGGTGCGCGGCACGCTCGAACTCCGCGGCCCGGACGGCCCGCCCTACCCGCACATCCCGGCGGTGCCCGCGTTGTGGGTCGGGTTGACCTACCACCGGCCGTCCCGGCTCGCGGCCTGGGACCTGCTCCGCGGCTACTCCGCCGACGAGCTGGAGCACACCATGCGGGAGCTGCCGGTCAAGGGGCTCTCGGCGATGGTCGGCGACGTCACGGCGCGTGAGCTGGGAGGTGAGCTGGTCCGGCTCGCCCAAGAGGGGCTGGCCGCCCGCGTCGAGGCCGGCGTGGAGCGGCCGGAGGTGCTCGGCTACCTGGACCCGGTCGAGGAGGTCGTGGCCAGCGGGACGACGTTCGCCGACGACGTCGTCCGCCGCTGGGAGGGTGAGTTCGACCGCGACCCGGCGCGATACGTGGCCGCGTACCGGGTCTGACCGCTCGACCAGGTGGACTCGCGCCACCCGGCGACGGGTCACGCCGGTCCCCCGACCGTTCGGTGGGCACGGGGTGCGGAGGTCGCTTCCCCCGTCGAACGGCAGAGCCGGCTGTCCGTGCGGACCGGACCGGGCTCGCCACGCGCGTCGGCTACCCGGTGGCCGTCGCGGGCACCGTCACGGCGTACGACGTCACGTTCGGTCGGCGGTCGCGGGCGTCAGGCGCTCCACGAGCTGCAGGCAGAGGCGTCCGTTGTGGTAGCAGCACTTCCACCTCCCGGCCGCCTCCTTCCGGAGCGGGACGTTGTCCGCGTCCCTGGCGTAGAGCCATTCCCCGGTCGGCCTCGGGTCGATCATGCTGGTCGAGATGTAGTCCCAGGCGCCGCGCGCCACCGTGCGGAACATCCCGTCGCCGGTGCGCTCGTACGCGTTGAGGAAGCCCACGACCGCCTCCGCCTGCACCCACCAGACGCGCGTCGCGTCGACCCGGCCCGCCACCGCCTCGTTCGCCACCGAGCCGTCCGCGAGCACCGCCCGCTCGGCCGTGCCCCGGGCCAACCCGACGACCATCTCCGGCAGGTCCGCGCCGATCTCGCGGGACGCCTCGTCGATCAGCCAGCTCGCCTCAATGTCGTGGCCGAACGACATCACGTCGTCCAGCTCGCGCCACCCGGCGTCCAAGAACACCCGCAGTGACCGGCGGCGCGGGTCGTAGAGGCGGTCGCGGAAGGTGTCGAGCAGGGCGGCGACGCGGCCCGCCACGGCCGGCGACGGGGCCACCACGTGGTACGCGGTCAGCGCTTCCAGGACGTGCAGGTGCGTGTTCATCGTGATGTCGGCGCGGTCGATCTCACCGAGCAGGGCGTTCGGCTTGGCCGTCCAGGCGCGGTCGAACTGCTCGCGGTACGCCCCGGTCACCGGGTCGAACCCGACGCCGGTCACGAGGTCGTGGATCTCCGTCGCCCTGGCGAGCGCGCCCTGGTCTCCGGTGGCGCGGTGGTACTCGCTCAACGCGTAGAGCGCGAACGCCTGCGCGTAGACGTGCTTGTCGGTGTCCGCCGGGGCGCCGGTGTGGTCGACCGACCAGAACACCCCGCCGTGCTCGGGGTCGACGAGCCGACCGGTGATGAACCGGTACATGTCCTGGGCGGCGGCGAGGTAGGACCGGTCACCGAAGTTCCGGTAGGCGGCCGAGAAGGTCCACAGGAACCGGCACGCCATCACCGCGCCCTTGTCCGCCGTCCGGTCGATCTCCAGGTCCGCGTCGACGTGACCGTGGATGCCCCCGTGCTCGCGGTCCGCCAAACCGAGCCAGAACGGCAGGATCCGGTGGCGCAGCTCGGTTTCCGCCGCTTGGCGCAGCTCGTCGTCGCTCAACGTGTCACTCCAGGTCTCCGGTGGTGCCGGACTCTATCGGCCACGCCTGCTCAACCGGTTCTGCCCCTGAGTCGACGCTGCCGGACACGTCGCCGGCTCGCCCTTGCCGCGGCCGATCTGCGAGCGGCCTACTGGTCGCGCGGGACCCCCGCCGGACGTTCCTGGAGTTCGGCCTGTACCGCAACGCCGGGCTGTCCGGCGACCTGCTGCCCACCTCACGCCGGTGGCCGGCGAGCCGCTGCACCACGTGCTCGACGGCGTCGAGTTCGCGCCGTTCTTCGAGGGCACGGAGGACCCGACGCACGTCTACTTCCACCGCCGTGAGCCGCGCGTCGCGTTCGGCGGCCGGGACGCCGGGGTGGCGAACCCGAGCCGGGCCGACGGGACCACGTTCCTGGACGAGGTGTGGGCCGCCGCGCCGTTCCGGGGCAAGGGCCACCTGATCCAGCACGTCAGGGCCACCGCCGACGCGTGGGTGTCGGCCGGCCTGCTCACCGCCGACGACGCGCGGAAGGTGGTGCGCACGGCTCAGGACGCCACGTACGCGGCGTGATCAGGCCGGGGCGCGGAGCCGGTCGGCCCGCGCCCCGACCCCGGCCGACCAGCACGATTTCGCCTCGTCGGGCCACCGCCGCGTGACCACGCCGGACGAGTGGTGTGTCCGGTGTCGCACCGGGCATTGCCCTCACGGGGTTGTGTGAAATTTAGGTTAGCTTTACCTTGTCCCACGCCTGGGCCGCCAGGGTGGAGTACGAGGAGGACCCGCAGTGAGCCGTCGCGCACGCGCCGTCGCGTTGATCATGGCGTTGTTGACCGTCCCGGTAGTCGCGTGCGGCAGCGCCGGCGGCAGTGACGCCCTGGTGATCTACTCCGGTCGCAACAAGGAGCTGGTCGGCGGTGTGCTCGACCAACTGGAGCAGGCCACCGGCGTCAAGGTCGAGGTGCGCTACGGCAGCAGCGGCGAGATGGCGGCCCAGCTGCTGGAGGAGGGCGACGCCACGCAGGCCGACGTGTTCTTCTCGCAGGACGCGGGCGCGCTGGGCGCGGTCGCCGAGCAGGGCCGGCTCGCCGAGCTGCCCGCCGACGTGCTCGGCCTGGTGCCCGAGGAGTACCGGGCGGACGACGGCAAGTGGGTCGCGACCTCGGCCCGTGCCCGCGTGGTGGCCTACGACCCGCGGGTCGTCACCGAAGCGGAGCTGCCGAAGACGCTGGAGGACGTGGTCGACCCGAAGTGGAAGGGTCGGATGGGCTACGCCCCCACCAACGCCTCCTGGCAGGCGTTCGTCACGTCGGTGCGCGTGGTCAAGGGCGAGGACTTCGCCAAGCGGTGGCTGAGCGACTTCGCCGCCAACGACCCGAAGCGCTACGACAACAACATCGCCATCATGAACGCGGTGAACGACGGTCAGCTGCCGGCGGGTCTGATCAACCACTACTACTGGTACGCCAAGGTCGCCGAGAACGGCGCCGACGCGGTCAAGGTGAAGCTCCACTACGCGGGCGGCGGCGACCCGCTCAGCCTGGTGAACGTGGCGGGTGCGGGCGTGGTCGCCGGCACGGACCGGAACGAGGCCGCGGTGAAGGCCGTCCGGTTCCTGCTGTCCGAGGAGGCGCAGCGGTACTTCGCGGACGAGACCGCCGAGTACCCGGCCAACCCGACGGTGAAGTCGGCCAAGCACCGGCTGCCGGCGCTGACCGAGCTGAACGGCCCGGACATCGACCTGTCGAAGCTGTCCTCCCTCCAGCAGACGCTGACCCTGCTGCAGGAAGCAGGGCTGTCCTGAGGGGTCCGCTGCGGGCCGCACCGACGAACACCGCACTCGCCCTGGTCGTGGCCGGGGTCGCCCTGACACCCCTCGCCTACCTGGCGGTCCGCTCCTTCGACCGCGGGGTGGGCGAGGTGGGGCGGGTGCTGTGGCGTGCCCGCACCCTCGACCTCGCCGTGCGGAGCCTGGCGCTGGCGGGCGCCGTGACGGTGGCCTGCGTCGTGATCGGCGTGCTGGGCGCGTGGCTGGTGGTGCGCAGCGACATGGTCGGACGGCGCGCCGCCGGTGTGCTGCTGGTGCTGCCGCTGGCCGTGCCGTCGTACGTGGCCGGGTTCACGTGGGTGGCGCTGGTGCCCGGACTGACCGGGTTCGCGGGCGCGTTCCTGGTGCTCACGCTGGTGTCGTTCCCGTACGTGCTGCTGCCGGTGGCCGCCGCCCTCCGCACGGCCGACCCGGCGGTGGAGGAGGTCGCGCGGTCCCTGGGCCGGACGAGCGCGCAGACGTTCTTCTCCGTGACGCTGCGCCAGGTCCGGCCGGCGGCGACGGCGGGCGGGCTGCTGGTGGCGCTGTACGCGTTGAGCGATTTCGGCGCCGTGTCGCTGATGCGGTACGAGGCGTTCACGCTCGGCATCTACACGAGCTACCGGGCCACCTTCGACCGCACGCCCGCCGCGATCCTGGGCTGTGTCCTCGTGGCGCTCGCGATCGCCCTGACCGTCGGTGAACGGCGGGCGCGGGGAGCCGCCGCCACGACCCGGGGTCCGCGTCCCGCCGTCACGGTGCCGCTGGGCAGGGCCCGCGTCCCGGCGTTCCTGGGCACCGCCGCGCTGCTCTTGGTGTCGCTGGGCGTGCCGGTGTTCAGCCTCGGCTGGTGGCTCGCCGCGGGCCGGTCCACCATGGGCGACGACCTGCTGTCCACCACCGCGAACACGGTGGCGGTGTCGGCGCTGGGCGCGGCGCTGACCATCGTGCTGGCACTGCCGGTCGGCGTGCTCGCGGCACGTCATCGCGGCGCGCTGGTCCGGGGTGTGGAGCTGGCGGGGTTCGCCGGTCACGCGTTGCCGGGCATCACGATCGGGCTGGCGCTGGTGTTCTTCGGCATCCGGTTCGCGCCCGGTCTCTACCAGACGACGCCGATGCTGGCGTTCGCGTACGCGGTGCTGTTCCTGCCGCTCGCGGTGGGCGCGGTGCGGACCGCCGTCGCGCACGCACCGCCGGTGCTCGAAGACGTGTCGCGGTCGCTGGGCAAGAGCCGGACCGAGACGCGGTTGCGGGTGACCGTGCCGCTGGCCGCGCCGGGCATCCTCGCGGGCGCCGCGCTGGTCTTCCTGACCTGCGCCAAGGAGCTGCCCGCGACCCTGCTGCTGCGGCCGACCGGCGTCGACACGCTGGCGACCGAGCTGTGGACCAAGACGGAGGTCGCCGCGTACGCCGCCGCGGCCCCGTACGCCGCGGTGCTGCTGGTGGTGGCGGCGATACCGGCCGTGGTGCTGGACCGGTTCCTTCGTGGAGGTGTGCGATGAGCGACTTGCGCGTCAGCGGTCTCGTCGTGGGTTACGGGCCCGAACCGGTGCTGCGCGGCCTGGACCTCGCCGTCCCCGAAGGCCGCCTGCTGGCCGTGCTCGGGCCGTCCGGCTGCGGCAAGACGACCTTGCTGCGGGTGCTGGCCGGGTTCCACCCGGTGCGGTCCGGTGAGGTCAGGCTCGGCGACCGGGTGCTGGCCGACCGGTCCACCCACGTGCCGCCGGAGCGGCGGGGCATCGGCATCGTGCCACAGGAAGGCGCGCTGTTCCCGCACCTGACCGTGGCGGGCAACGTCGGCT
This sequence comes from Saccharothrix isguenensis, assembly GCF_052936305.1. Classification (NCBI taxonomy): domain Bacteria; kingdom Bacillati; phylum Actinomycetota; class Actinomycetes; order Pseudonocardiales; family Pseudonocardiaceae; genus Saccharothrix; species Saccharothrix isguenensis. The sequence continues at coordinate 3,363,407 of NZ_CP193626.1, read as the reverse complement.
TCGGGTTGACCCGGGCACAGCGCCGGGACGGCCGGGTCGAGGAGCTGCTGGAGCTGGTCGGGCTGTCCGGGTACGGGCGCCGGATGCCCGCGCAGCTGTCCGGCGGGCAGCAGCAGCGGGTGGCGCTGGCACGGGCGCTGGCGCCTCGGCCGGGTGTGGTGCTGATGGACGAGCCGTTCTCGTCGCTGGACGCGAGCCTGCGCGACGAGCTGCGCGCCGATGTGCGGACGGCGCTGCACGCGTTCGGTGCGACCGCGTTGCTCGTCACGCACGACCAGCAGGAAGCGCTCGGCGTGGCCGACCTGGTCGCGGTGATGCGCGACGGCGTGGTGGCGCAACTCGGTGCGCCGCAACAGATCTACACGTCGCCGACCGATCTCGGGGTGGCGTTGTTCGTGGGCGAGGCGGTCACGTTCGACGGCTCGGCGCGCAACGGCGTGGCCGACACCCCGCTGGGCCGACTCGCGGTCCTGGACACCGCGGCGGGCAACGGCACGGTCCTGGTGCGGCCCGAGCAGCTGCACGTCGGCGCGGACGGTGTCGCGGCCACTGTGGACGACGTCCTGTTCCACGGGCACGACGCGACCGTGCTGCTGCGGCTGGGCGACGGCACGCGCGTGCGGTCACGGGTCCAGGGTGCCCCGCCGGTGCGACCGGGGGACGTCACGGCGGTGCAGGTGTCCGGGTCGGCGCTGTTCTTCGCCGGCGGCACGTCGTGACCGCGACCGCCGACCTCGGGTTCGCGGCGGGGCTCGCCGCGCACGGTGACCGCGTCGCCCTCGTCGCGCCGGACGGCACGGCGATCAGCTACCGGGAACTGGACGACCGGGTGGCCGCCGCCGCCGACCGGCTGGGCGCGGTGCGCCGGCTGGTGCTGCTGGCCGTGCGCAACGACGTCGACTCGCTCGTCGCCTACCTGGCCGCGTTGCGCGGCGGGCACCCCGTGCTGCTCACCGCCCCCACGCAGGTGGACGTGCTGACGTCCGCCTACGACCCGGACGTGGTGGTCGACGGCCGGTGGACCGAGCACCGGACCGGCACCGCGCACGAGCTCCACCCGGACCTCGCGCTGCTGCTGTCCACCTCCGGCTCGACCGGCTCCCCCAAGCTGGTGCGGCTGTCGTCGGACAACCTGGCGGCGAACGCCGAGGCCATCGCGGAGTACCTGGACCTCCGCGCCACGGACCGCTCGATCACGTCGTTGCCGGTGCACTACTGCTACGGGCTGTCGGTCGTGAACAGCAACCTGCTGCGCGGCGCGGGGCTCGTGCTGACCGACCGGTCGGTGGTCGACCCGGAGTTCTGGGCGGTCGTGCGGGAGCACGGCGTGACCGGCCTGCACGGCGTGCCGCACACGTTCGACCTGCTCGACCGGGTCGGGTTCGAGCAGATGGACCTGCCGAGCCTGCGGTACGTGACCCAGGCCGGCGGGCGGCTCGCGCCGGAGTCGGTCCGCCGGTTCGCCCGGCTCGGCGCGGACCGCGGCTGGCGGCTGTTCGTCATGTACGGGCAGACCGAGGCGACGGCCCGGATGGCCTACCTGCCGCCGGAACTGGCGTGCGCCCACCCGTCCGCGATCGGCGTGCCCATCCCCGGCGGGGAGTTCGACATCGCGGCGGACGGCGAGCTGGTGTACCGCGGTCCGAACGTGATGCTCGGGTACGCCCACCGCCCCGCGGACCTCGCGCTCGGCCGCACGACGGGTGAGCTGCGGACCGGCGACCTCGCCCGGCGCACGCCCGAAGGCCTGTACGAGGTGATCGGCCGCAAGAACCGGTTCGTCAAGCTTTTCGGGTTGCGGATCGACTTGGACCGGGTCGAGCGGGTGCTGGCCGAGGAGGGCGTCGAGTCGGCGTGCGCGGGGACCGACGACGGGCTCGTGGTCGCGGTGCGGGGCGGGGTCCGGCGGGTGGACCGGCTGGTCCGGGACCGCTGCGGGCTGCCCGGCGCGAGCGTGCGCGTGGTCCGTGTCGGCGAGGTCCCCCGGCTGCCGAACGGGAAGGTCGACTACGCGGCGGTGGCCCGGCTGGGGCGCGTTCCGGCTCTTGAAGGCGGCTCGGTCCGGACGGTGTTCGCCTCGGTGCTCGGGGTGTCGGACGTGCCGGACCACGCGACGTTCGTGGACCTCGGCGGTGATTCGCTGAGCTACGTTCAGGCGTCGGTCGCGCTGGAACGGGTGCTCGGCCCGCTGCCGGCGGACTGGCACACCACGCCGGTGGCGGAGCTGGAGGGCGGACGGGCTCCGGTGTCCTCGCGGATGCCGTCGGTCGAGATGAACATCGTGCTGCGGGCGATCGCGATCGTGCTGGTCGTCGGGTCGCACATCGAGTTCTTCGACATCACCGGCGGGGCGCACCTGCTGCTGGTCATCGCGGGGTGGAACTTCGCGCGGTTCGTGCTGCCGCTGTCGAGCCGGATGGTGCGCAGCGCGGCGCTGATCGCGGCTCCGGCGGCGCTGTGGCTCGGGTACCGGGCGGCGGTCACGGACGACGTGACGGTCGTGAACGTCCTGCTGGTGAACAACTTCGTCGGCACGGGAGCGGTCGGCTACTGGTTCGTGGAAGTGGTCGTGCACGCGCTGGTGGCGTTCGCGGTGCTGTTCGCGGTGCCGTTCGTGCGGCGGGCCGAACGCGCGCACGGTTTCCTCACCGCGCTGGTGTTCCTGGGCGCTTCGCTGCTGCTGCGGATCGGGTTCGACGACTCCAGTTCCTTCGCCGAACGCAACATGACCACGTTGGGCGCGGCGTGGTTCTTCGTGCTCGGGTGGCTCGTGCAGCGAGCCGGGACGCGGTGGCAGAAAGCGGTCGTCCTGGTCCTGGCGTTCCTGCTGATCCCCGACACGCTCGACGACCCGGCGCGGGAAGCGGTCGTGTGGGTGGGGCTGGTGCTGCTCCTCGGGGTGGCGCGCGTGCGGCTGCCCAAGGCGGTGGTGGCGCTCGTGACGCTCCTGGCAGGCGCGTCGCTCCACATCTACCTGATCCACTACGCCGTGTACCCGCCCCTGCTCGACCACCTGCCGCGCCTGCTCGTCGTGGTGGCGAGCCTGGCGGCGGGTGTCCTCGCGTGGCAGGCGGCCGGGCGCTACCAGCGGTCCGCGGCGCGGTGGTGCCGCCGGGTGCTCTCGGAACCGGCGCGGTCACGACGCCGTTGAGGGGACGGCACTGCCGGCTCCGCTCGTGGTCGAGGCACGAAGCGGTGGCGCCGCCGAAGTGGCCGATCGAGAGCAGTTTGGCGGAAGCCCCCGCCTGACGACGTCGCTATGTTCGTCCCCGTGGGCTTCGTCGTGGGCCCCGCGGCGTCAGGGGGCGACTGGTGGAGTTGGCACTCACCGATCAGCGGTGGCGGGAACTGCGTGACGCGCTCGCCGACGTGAGCCACCGGTTCGACCGGCTGCTCCGGGACTGCCGGACTCCCGACCTGCGCGCGGTCGGGAACTGGTCGGTCGCCGAGACCGCCGCCCACACCGCCATCGTCGCCCGCCTCAACGCGGCCCTGATCGCCGACGACCCGTCCCCGCTGGGTTACCCCGAGCTGGACCGGCTCGCCGGTGAGAGCAGCTTCGCCGACTTCGGCCGGCTCAACGACACGGCCCTCGACCACTACCCGGACCACTCGACGGAGGCGTCGGCGAACCGCCACCGCGACCAGGTGGACCTCCTGCTGGCCCGCGCGGACGACGTGGACCCGCACGAACTGCGCCCGTGGCTCGGCAGCGCCCGCCTGCCCGCGGCGACGCTCGTGGCCCACCAGCTGAACGAGACCATGATCCACGGCCTGGACATCGCCCGCGCGCTGGACGTCCCCTGGCCCATCCCCACCCGGTACGCCGCCTTGTCGTTCGACGTGTTCCTGATGCAGCTGCTCGGCGGCGACTCGGGCCGGCTGCTGACCGGAGGCCCGCCCGGTCGCGGTGGCGCGCCCGGCCGCGTCGTCATCGGGTTCCGCTCGAAGCACACCACCCCCGTCGTCCTGACGAGGGACGACGGGCGGCTCTCCATCGACCCGCCCGACGGCGGGAAGGTCGACGCGACGGTCCGGTTCGACCCGACCGCGATGATGCTCACGATCTTCCGCCGCACCCGCCTCGCGCGGGCCGTCGTGACCGGCAAGGTGTTCGCGTCCGGCCGCCGCCCCTGGGCCGCCGTCGGCTACCTGCGGGGCATGCGATCGCCGTAAAGATCCCGGCGGACGGACTGCCCGGGTCGCGGTGCCGGTTTAGGGTTCGGCGGTCGGGATCCTGATCGTCCGGGAGAGTGAGCGTGAGGGCAACGCGTCCTCGGGTGACCGCGGGGATCGGCAGTCCGGCTCGGCTGGTCGTGCTCGGTTTCGGCGGTGCGGTGCTGGTCGGCACGCTGCTGCTGGTGCTGCCGATCGCGACCGAGGACGGCGCGTCGGCGGGCGTCGTGGCGGCGCTGTTCACCTCCACCTCGGCGGTGTGCGTGACCGGGCTGGTCGTGGTGGACACCGCCACGCACTGGTCGACGTTCGGTGAAGTCGTGGTGCTCGTCCTGATCCAGGCCGGCGGACTGGGGATCATGACGCTGGCCTCGCTGCTCGGGCTGCTGGTCGCCCGCCGGATGGGGCTGCGGCTGCAGCTGACCGCGCAGGCCGAGACCAAGTCCCTCGGTCTGGGCGAGGTGCGCGGGGTCGTGCTGCGGGTCATCGCGGTCAGCCTGGCGGTCGAGGCGGTGGTCGCGGTCGTGCTGACCACGCGGTTCGCCGCCGGTTACGACATGCCGTGGGGCCGCGCGCTGTACGAGGGCGTGTTCCACGGCGTCTCGGCGTTCAACAACGCGGGCTTCGCCCTCTACGCCGACAGCATGGTGCGGTACGCGACCGACCCCTGGATCACCGTGCCGATGATGGTGGCGATCACCGTCGGCGGGCTGGGGTTCCCGGTGCTGTTCGAGCTCGGCCGCCGGCTGCGCGGTCGGCTGGGCCGCTGGACGTTGCACGCCCGCATCACGCTGGGCACCTACGCCGCGCTGACCGTGTTCGGCATCGTCGCCGTCACCGCCATCGAGTGGACCAACCCGGCCACCCTCGGGCCCTTGGGCGTGCCGGGCAAGCTGCTGGTCGGGGCGTTCCACGGGGTCAACCCCCGCACCGCCGGGTTCAACTCGGTCGACGTGGGCCAGATGTCACCGGCGTCGTTGCTCGTCACCGACTTCCTGATGTTCGTCGGCGGCGGCAGCGCGGGCACCGCGGGCGGCATCAAGGTGACCACGTTCGCGTTGTTGGCGTTCGTCATCGCCGCCGAGATCCGCGGTGAGCCGAGCGTGCACGTGCTCGGACGGCGGCTGTCCGCCGAAGTCCAGCGCCAGGCCCTCACGGTGGCGCTGCTCGGCGTCGGCGCGGTGGCCGCTTCGACGTTCGCGCTGCTGCTGATCACCGGGTTCCCACTGGACGCGGTGCTGTTCGAGGCCATCTCCGCGTTCGGCACCGTCGGCCTGTCGACCGGCATCACCGCGTCCATCCCGGCCGGCGGGCAGCTGGTGCTGGTGGTCCTGATGTTCCTCGGCCGGCTCGGCCCGATCACCCTGGCCGCCGCGCTCGCCCTGCGCGAGCGGGCGCGCCGCTACGAACTACCAGAGGAGCGACCGATCGTTGGCTGACCGCACCGCACCCCGTCCCGCCCGCGTCGTGGTCATCGGCCTGGGCCGTTTCGGCGGGTCTTTGGCCCGGGAACTGGCCGCGCACGGCACGCAGGTCATGGGCATCGACTCACGGCCCGCGATCGTGCAGCGCTACGCGGACGACCTCACGCACGTCGCCGTGGCCGACACCACCGACGAGACAGCCCTGCGCCAACTCGGCGTGCCCGACTTCCAGCGGGCCGTGGTGGCCATCGGCAGCGAACTGGAGGCCAGCATCCTGACCACGGCGCTGCTGGCCGACTTCGCCATCCCCACCATCTGGGCCAAGGCGACCAGCCGTCAGCACGGCCGGATCCTGGAACGGATCGGCGCGCACCACGTCGTGCTGCCCGAGCACGACATGGGCGAGCGCGTCGCCCACCTGGTCACCGGCCGGATGCTGGACTACATCGAGTTCGAGGACGACTACGCGATGGTCAAGACCGTCGCGCCGGAGCAGTCCGTCGGCGTGCCGCTGGGCCGGAGCAGGCTGCGCAGCCTGCACGGCATCACGGTGGTCGCGATCAAACGCCCCGGCCACGACTTCACCTACGCCACCGCCGACACCGTCGTGCAACGGGGCGACATCCTCATCGTGGCCGGTCGCACCAACCAGGTGGAGCTCTTCGCCGACCTCGTCTGACGGCAGCCCGTCGCAGGACGGACGGGTGTGACGCCGGTCCGCTTGAAAACAAATGACGAATCTGTTTTTATGGTCGCAGAGGCGCCGAGGTGGCGTCGCGGAGCCAAGGGGGAGAGCGACGCCACCCGCGTTCTCGGCCGGGGAGAAAGCCCGGATCACGGAGCTGCTGCTGGAGACCGGCTACCGGCTGTTCACCACGGTCGGCCTGCGCAAGACCACGCTGGACGAGCTGATGGCGCCCACCGGGGTCGCGAAGAGCAGCTTCTACGTCTTCTTCGAGTCCAAGGAAGCGCTCTACCTGGAGCTGATGCTCCGGCAGACGGCCGGCGTCAAGCGGCGGGTCGTGGACGAAGCGCTGTCGGCCGGCGCGGACACGAGGGACAGCCTGCGCCGGTTCCTGCGCGCCACGTTGCACGAGCTGACCACCAGCCCGCTGTGGCGCAGGCTGATGAGCCACCCCGAGGAGATGCGCGCCGTCGCCGCGAAGCTCGACCCGGCCAGGGTCACCGCGCTGGCGGAGGACAACCCCGTCGCCGCGCTGTCGGAGTTCGTGGCCGAGCGGCAGCGCGCGGGCGAGCTGGTCGACGTGGACCCGGCCGTCGTCATCGGCGTGCTGCGGACGGTCCTCCTGGTGCCGATGTTCGCCGACCAGCTCGGCGACCCGGCCCTGCACCCCACGATCATCGATCTGCTGGTCGACATCGTCGCCGCGGGTCTCACCACACCGAGGGGATCAACGACATGACGAAGCGGGCAGTGATCGTCGGCGCCGGTATCGCGGGCCTGGGCGCGGCGTTGCGGCTGCGCCAGGCGGGCTGGCAGCCGGTCGTGGTCGAGCGGGCGCCGAGCCGCCGCTCCGGTGGCTACGCGGTGACGTTCGCCGGGCTGGGCTACGACGCCGCCGAGCGGATGGGCGTGCTGGGCGAGCTGGAGCAGCGCCACATCACCCCTGACGACATGGTCTACGTGCGGCCGGACGGGACCACCCGGTTCACCGTGCCGGGCGCCACCGTGCGCGCCCTGGTCGGTCGGCGGTCGCTCAACCTGCTGCGCGGTGACATCGAGGACGTGCTGTACCGGGCCGTCGAAGGGGACGCCGACATCCGGTTCGGCACCACCGTCACGTCCGTCGAGCAGCACGCGGACCGCGTCGAAGTGGGGCTGAGCGACGGTTCGAGCGAGGTCGCCGACCTGCTGGTCGGCGCCGACGGGCTGCACTCCCGCACCAGGTCGCTGGTGTTCGGCCCGGAACGGGACCACCTGCTCGACCTGGACCACGTGGTCGGGGTGTTCATGGTGGACGGGCGGCCGGACGGCCTCGCCCCCGGCGCCACCGCCAGCCTCACCTCCCAGGGCCGCACGCTGGCCGCGATCAGCCTCGGTGGTGACCGGTCCGCCGCGTTCTTCGGGTTCCGCACCGACGACGTCGCCCGCGACCTCGCGGCCGGTCCCCAGGCGCGGCTGCCGGAGGTGTTCGCGGACATGGGGTGGCTCGCGCCGGACCTCCTCCGCCGGCTGCGGACCGCCGACTCGGTCTACTACGACACACTCAGCCAGGTGGTGATGGACCGGTGGAGCAGCGGTCGGGTCGTCCTGCTCGGTGACGCGGCGTGGTGCGTGACGCTGTTCGCCGGGTACGGCTCGTCCCTCGCGCTGGGCGGCGCCGACCTGCTCGGCGCCGCCCTGGAGGAGTCGGACGACGTGCCCGCCGTGCTCGCCGCGTGGGAGGGCGGCCTGCGGCCGGAGGTGCGCCGCAAGCAGAAGCTGGGCCGTCGGGTGAAGGGGATCTACGCGCCGGCCGACCCGTTCCGGCTGTGGCTGCGCGACCTGCCGCTGCGCACGGCCGCGCTGCCGCCGGTGAGCCGACTGCTGAAGCGCCGGCTGCAGCTCGGCGGCTGACCCCCGGTCACGCCGGGTCGCGCTGGTGGACGTCCGGGATGCCGTCCTGGTCGTCGTCGCGCGTCTCCTCCTCGTGGATGAGCCGGTACACCCGGTTGCGGGCTCGCAGGATGACCGTGGCCACCAGCACCGACAGCAGCGATCCGAGCAGCACCCCGACCTTGGCGTGGTCGTACTCGGCCGAGCCCGGCTCGAAGGACAGCTCACTGACCAGGAGCGACACGGTGAACCCGATGCCACCGAGGACGGCGATGCCGAGCACGTCCACCCAAGCCAGTTCCTTGTTGAGATCGGCTCTGGTGAACCGGGCCACCAGCCAGGTGCCCCCGGTGATGCCGATGGTCTTGCCCAGCAGCAGTGCCAGCACGATGCCCAGCGTGACGCCCTCCGTGGCGGAGGAGAGCAGGCCGGACACACCGCCGAAGGAGACACCGGCGGCGAAGAAGGCGAACACCGGCACGGCGAACCCGGCGGACAGCGGACGCCACCGGTGCTCGAAGTGCTCGGCCAGGCCGGGGCCTTCGCCTGTGCGCCGGACGACCGGCACGGCGAACGCGAGCAGCACCCCGGCGACGGTGGCGTGCACCCCGGACGCGTGCATCAGCCCCCACGCCAGCGCGGCCAGGGGCAGCAACACCCACCACGACCGCACTCGTCGCTGCACCAGCACGGCGAAGAGCCCCAGCGGCACCAGGACCAGCGCCAACGGCACCGGGGACAGGTCGTCGGTGTAGAAGAGGGCGATCAGCAGGATCGCGATCAGGTCGTCCACCACGGCGAGGGTGAGCAGGAACGTGCGCAACGCCGCCGGCAGGCAGCGGCCGATCACCGCCAGCACGGCGAGCGCGAACGCGATGTCCGTGGCGGTCGGGATGGCCCAGCCGTTGAGCGCGTCCGGGTTCGTCGCGTTGATCAGCACGTAGATCAACGCGGGGACGACGACTCCGCTGATCGCCGCCGCGACCGGCACCGCGGCCCGCCGCACGTCCCGCAGGTCGCCGGCGACGAACTCGCGCTTCAGCTCGAGCCCGGCGACGAAGAAGAACACGGCCAGCAGGCCGTCGGACGCCCACTCCACCAGGCTCAGCCTCAGGTGCAGGGACTCCGGCCCGAACTCCACCGCGCCCAACGCCGTGTAGGCCCCGGCCCAGGGCGAGTTCGCCCAGGCCAGGCCGATCACCGCCAGAGCGAGCATGAGGACCCCGCCGACGGTCTCCAGCCGGAGGACGTCGCCGATCCGCTTGGCCTCGGGCCACGATCCGCGGCTGAACAGGCGTGTGGTGTTCGGGTGCACGGGCGGCTCCAGGCGTCGTCGAGACCAGACGCCGACCAGGCTTCCCGGCACACCATGCCACGTGCGGTGGCAACGTGTGGCAACCCTACCTGTCGTTCATGAACACCGTCAGTCCCGAACACCGCGTGAGTCCGACGTCCGCGTCACGTGAGTCCTCCGTCCAGGACCCCCGGGTTCAACGCTCAGAACACGTGGCCGCCCGACGGGCGGCCGAACACGCGTGGCGAAAACAGCTTCCTCCCGGGGTGCCCGTGCAGGAGAGTTAGGCGTGGTGGCTTGGGTCTTCCCGGCTGCCGGGCCACGGTCGCGGTGACGTCCAGGGAGATCGCCAGTGAGCACACCATCCACCGCGCAAGGGGACGAGCGGCCGAACACGGGCGGCGCGATCGTGCTGCGGGGCCGTTGGCCGGAGGATGCGGTGATCCGCACGGCGCGGTTGCGGGTGACACCGGTGCGGGTCGGGCACGCCGAGGAGATGGCGGCCGTGCTGGGTGATCCGGCGCTGTACTCGATCATCGGCGGTGCGCCGCCGAGCGTCGCCGAACTGGCGGCGCGGTACCTGCGGTGGGAACGGCCGTCGTCCGATGACGGGAGTGAAGGCCGGCTGAACTGGGTCGTGCGGCGGAGTGAGGACGAGGTCGCGGTCGGCACCGTGCAGGCGACCACGACGATCGGCGTGAACGGCCTGGTCGCGGAGGTGGCGTGGGTCGTCGGAGTGCCGTTCCAGGGGTTCGGCTACGCCACGGAGTCGGCCGCGGGGGTGGTCGGTTGGCTGGTCGGACGCGGGGCGAGGGCCGTGCACGCCCACATCGCGCCCGAGCACCCGGCCAGCGAGGCGGTCGCGCGGCGCATCGGGATGCGCGCCTCCGGGGAGTTCCGCGACGACGGCGAACAGCGGTGGCGCCTGCACGCGTTGTCGTCGTGGGCGGATCGCGCGTCGGGCTAGCTCGCGTCGGGCCGGCTCGGGTCGCGCAGGCTTCCAGCGCCGCGCATCGACGACCGGCGCACGACCTGCCGCGCACGAACGACACCCGCGCGGAGCGGTGGTTCGAGTTGACCGGACGGTCGTCACGGGTTATCCACGGTTGTGACCGATGACGAGAGCCAGCCGCGGCCGTCCGGTGTCGTCCCGGCCGGGGGCCTGCGGGTCGGGCTGACGCTGGTGGCCGTGTTCCTCGCCGGGCAGCTGGCGATGGTGGTCATGTCGGTGCTCGTGCTGCTGGCGTTCGGCACGCCAGACCTGGCCCTGATGTCGGACGGCGGACTCCTGGCGGTGCTCACCCTGCCGACCGCGCTGGGCGCGGTCGTGGCCTTCCTCGGCGTGGCCCGGTGGGGTCGCGGGCCGAAGGCCGGGCGGGCACCGCGTGAGCTGGCGGTCCGCTGGAACGGCAAGGACGTCGGGATCGGGCTGGCGTTCGGGGTGGGCGGGTTGGTGCTCACGCTGCCCGCGGCGGCGTTGTGGGCGGCGTGGGTGGGCGCCGAACGGGCGAACTCCGCGGTCGGCGACGTGTTCGCCGGTCGGGAGCTGGGACTGGCGGCGGCCGTCGTGACGTTCCTCGCGGTGTGGCTGCTGGCGCCGATCGGCGAGGAGGTGCTGTTCCGGGGCGTGCTGTGGCGCGCGCTCGAACACTGGGGCCTCAACCGCTGGGTCGTGTTCGCGGTGACCAGCCTGGCGTTCTCCTTCGCGCACCTCGAACTGCTGCGCACGCCGCTGCTGCTGGTGCTGTCGATCCCCATCGGCCTGGCCCGGATGTACACCGGCAACCTGCTCGCGGCCGTCGTCGCGCACCAGGTGAACAACTTCCTCCCCGCCGTCGCCCTCCTCCTGTCCACCACCGGCGCCCTGCCGTGACGACGGCCGGCTCATGCGCGACCCGAGCGTGAACGACCCGGCAGCTCATCCTGATCACGCGACTACGATGGGCGCATGGCCCTGATCCACCCCGCCACGCTGCGGCCCACGAAGCTCGAACTGCTGTCCGGCCGGCTGCCCGGCGGCGGCCGGCACACCGCTCCGGCGGGCGAGGTGACGCGAGTGGCGGCCTACCGCTTCGACGACCCGGCCGGCGAGGTCGGGATCGAGACGTTGCTGGTCCGCGTCGGCGACGGCCCCGTGCACCAGGTGCCCCTCACCTACCGCGACGCGCCCCTGGACAGTGCCGACGAGTGGCTGGTGGGCACCACCGAGCACTCGGTGCTGGGCAAGCGCTGGGTCTACGACGCGGTCGGCGACCCGGTGTACGCCGCCGCCCTGGCGAGCGCGATCCTCGCGGGCACCGGTCAGGCCGAGCAGTTCGTGCAGGTCGACGACCGACTCGTACCCCGCGACCCCGACATGGGCATCGAGAGCAGCGCGGCGCGGGGCACGGAGGCGCCGGCTGCGGGCGCGTTCGAGGGCGTGATCCAGGGCGATCCGACGCTGATCGTGACGGCCGCCGTCGAGCTGGCCGTGATCCGCAGCCTCGACGCCGGCGCCGAACTGACGGGGACGGTCCTGACCGGCACCTGGCCCGGTCAGGAGACGCCGGTGCCGCTGGCGTCCGCGACGCTGCGCTGAAGACGCCGGACGGTCGGCGAACCGTCGACCCGCTGGGCCAGCAGCTGCCCCGGCCAGGACTTGACCGTGAACGGTTCGACCGGCTCGAACCCGTTGCGGCGGTAGTAGTCGACCAGCCGGCCGTCCGAGCCCGCGTAGCAGTCCACCCGCAGCAGCCCGACGCCCGCGCGCCGCGCCTCCTCACGGGCGTGGGACAGGAGCGCGCTGCCCACGCCGAGCCCGCCGAACGCCCGTGACGTCACCAGCAGCGTCACGTAGACCTCCGGTTCGTCGACCGGGGTGACGTACCGGGGCGGCTCGGGGGCGAGGGTCATGGCGCCCGCCGGCTCACCGTCGACCTCGGCGATCCACGCCGTGCCCGAACGGATCTTCTCGGCGATGGACTCGACCCGTTCCGGCCGGTCCGAGAACGGCTCGCTCCCCCACTGCCCGGTCCGGCCCGCGGCTGCCAGCCACGCCACCGCGCTGTCCAGCATCGCCATGATCGCGGACAGGTCGCCCAGGTCGCCTCGACGAATCTCCACCCCGGCACGGTAACCGCCGGTCGAGGCCGATAACCCACCAATGCGTGAACGGGCTGCGGAGACGGACGGGTGCTACCACTTGCTTCTCGCGACGGATGAGTTCTAGAGTTCTAGATGTGTTCACCCCAGTCAGCGCCGGCGCCATGCGCGCACCCGATGCCGCCGGTCGGTTCGGAAGGTTCGGCGGGCGATACCTGCCCGAAGCACTCATGCCCGCCGCCAAGGCGGTCGAGGCGTCGTTCCGCGAGGCGTGGTCCGACGCCGCGTTCACCACGGAGTACCGACGACTGCTCGCGACCTACGTGGGTCGGCCGACGCCGTTGACCGAGTGCGCCCGCTTGTCCGAGGCACTGGGCGTGCGCGTGCTGCTGAAACGGGAAGACCTCGCGCACACCGGGTCGCACAAGATCAACAACGTGCTGGGCCAGGCGCTGCTCGCGCAGCGGATGGGCAAGCGCAAGCTGATCGCCGAGACCGGGGCGGGCCAGCACGGCGTGGCCACCGCGACCGCCGCGGCGCTGCTCGGCCTGGCCTGCACCGTCTACATGGGACGGACGGACGTGCGACGGCAGGAGCTGAACGTCTTCCGGATGGAGCTGCTCGGCGCCGAAGTGGTGCCGGTCACGTCGGCGAACGGCGTCGGCACGTTGAAGGAGGCCACCAACGGCGCGCTGCGCGCGTGGGTGAACGAGACCGAGGCCGCGCACTACTGCGTGGGTTCCACCATGGGCCCGCACCCCTACCCGTGGATGGTGCGCGAGTTCCAGCGCGTCATCGGCGACGAAGCCCGCGCCCAGTGCGCCGACCGGCTGGCCACCGCCGTGCCGGACGTCGTGGTGGCGTGCGTCGGCGGCGGGTCGAACGCGGCGGGCACGTTCGCCGGGTTCGTGGACACCCCCGCCCGGCTGGTCGGCGTCGAAGCGGCCGGTGGCAGCGCGGTGGACAAGGGCAAGCTCGGCGTGCTGCACGGGTTCATGTCGCACTTCCTGCAGGACGACGACAGCCAGGTCCTCGAAGCGCACTCGATCTCGGCCGGGCTCGACTACCCGGGCGTCGGCCCGGAACACGTGCACCTCGCCTCGACCGGCCGCGCGCACTACACGAGCGTCACCGACGAGCAGGCGTTGCGGGCGTTGAAGCTGGTGACCAGGACGGAGGGCATCCTCCCCGCGCTGGAATCCGCGCACGCGCTGGCGTGGGTGGTCGACGCCGCCGCGACCGGTGAGCTGGAGGCCGGGTCGACGGTGCTGGTCACGTTGTCGGGCCGCGGTGACAAGGACATCCACCAGATCAGGGAGCACCTCCGATGAGCGTCGCCGTGGCCACGTTGGAACACCACTTGCGGACGGCCCGCGCCGACGGGCGTCGGCTGCTGATCCCGTACGTCATGGCGGGGGTCGTGCCGGACTGGTTGGACCTGGTGCGCGGCGCGGCGGAGGCCGGGGCGGACGCGGTCGAGATCGGGTTGCCGTTCTCCGACCCCATGCTGGACGGGCCGACCGTGCAGCAGGCCGCCGCGCTGGCCACCGGTCGTGGCGGACGGCCCAGGCCGCTGCTCGACTCGTTGGCGGGGCTGGAGGTCGGGGTGCCGCTGGTGGTGATGACGTATGCGAACGTGGCGATGACGTTGACACCCGAACGAGGTGTGGGCGGGTTCGTCGACTACCTGGCCGGCGTCGGGGTGCGTGGCGTGATCGTGCCGGACCTGCCGCTGGAGGAGTCGGCGGAGTACTTGGCGCGGGCGGCGGAGGCCGACGTCGCGGCGGTGCTGCTGGCCGCGCCCGCGTGCGACGACGGGCGGTGCCGGGAGATCGCGCGGGCGTCGTCCGGGTTCGTGTACAGCATGAGTTCGATGCGCGTCACCGGTGAACGCTCCGCCCTCTCCACGACCGCCCGGGAGGCGGCGCGGCGGCTCAAGGGGATGACGGACTTGCCGGTGGTGACGGGTTTCGGCATCTCCACGGTCGCGCACGCGGTGGAGGCCTGTGCGGACGCCGACGGTGTGGTGGTCGGCTCGGCGTTCATGCGGATGCTCGTCGACGGCGCGCCGGTCGCCGAGGTCGTGGACGCGGTGGCCGCGTTCCGCCGGGCGCTATCCTCGGCCGGGGGTTGACCGAGGTCGGGAGTTTCCACCGGTGGACGACGGGCGGCGCACGGGCCGCGAGTACGAGACGCGCGTGCCCAAGTACCTGGCGATCTACCGGGTGCTGGCCGACCGGATCGTGGACGGGCGGTACCCGGTGGACTCGCCGCTGCCGGCTCAGCGGGAGCTGGTCGAGGAGTTCGACGTCTCGCTGATGACCGTGCGCCAGGCGATCCGGGCGTTGGAGTCGGACGGGCTGCTGGAGACGCGGCACGGGGTGGGGACGTTCGTGCGGCGGCCTTCGTTCTCGTACGGGTTGACCGGGTTGCGGAGCCTGTCGCAGGACTTGGTCGAGCAGGGGATCGAGTTGGAGACCGAGGTGCTGGACTCCGGGCTCGTCGTGCCGCCGGCGGACGTGGGCGCGCGGCTCGGCCTGCCGGAAGGTGGCCGGGTGCTGGCGGTCGAACGGCTGCGCAGCACCCGCACCGCCGGCGCTTCGGTTCCGCTGCTGTTGCAGACGTCCTACCTGCCGGAGGATATCGGGTCGCGGATCGGCGTCGAGCCCTTGCGCCACCAGTCCCTCTACCAGGTCCTGGCGGACGTCGGCAGTCCGGTGCGGCAGGCCAGCGAGACGATCCAGGCCGTCGCCCTGACCGCGCAGCAGGCTGCGGCGCTCCACCGCGAGCCCGGTTCACCGGCCCTGCTGAGCTGCCGCCTGAGCCGCGGCGAAACCGGCACCCCCCTGGTGGACGACCGCGCCCTCCTGGTCGGTGACACCGTCATCACCGCCGAACGCGCCACCACCGGCACCAACCTCGCCTACGAACACCTCCCCCACTAACCCGCGAGCCCTCCACTCACACACCGCGAGTCCTCCGGTCAGGCACCGCGAGCCCACCAGACAGATCGCCGTGCCGGTCGTGCGCGGTCGTGAGCGTGGGGTTCGGGGTGTCCGAGTGGAGGACTCGCGGGGTTAGGGGTGGGTGGCGGTCAGCCAGGCTTGACGAGCGGCGGCACGGGTGAACTCGCGGACGTGCAGGCCGGCGCGCAACCAGGCGAACGGGAAGTCGTCACCGGCGTCGCGGACGACCCGGCCGAACGCGTCACGGCCACGGTCGCGCGACGCGGCGGCCAGGTCGGCCAGCACGTCGGCGGTGGCGGTGAGGCCGGTTCGGGTCAGGGCGGCGATGTCACGGTCGGCCGACGAGATGGCTGCCACGGTTCGGCCTCCCAGTGCCACCCGGTGCACGACGTTCTCCAGCGGACGAACGGGGCGGGGGACGCGCTCGGTCGGTTCCGGGCGAGGCGGCAGCTCACCGGTGCCGTCCCCGACGACGTGCGAGCGTTGGATCCGGTCCAGGCCGAGGTCGACGTGGTGCCGGAGGTCCGCGGGCAGGTCGAGATCACCGGCGACGGCGAGCGCGACGGCCGTGCCGGGACGGTCGGGCAGCAGTCGGGCGACGAAACGCAGCCGCACACCGGCCGCCCCCGCGAGCACACGCAGGTTGTCCCTGGCCCGCTCACCCCTGCCGACCAGGTCCACATCGGCCGCGTTCGTGGCCACCCGCAACGCGCCACCCGCCGCGCCGAGCACGGTCGCGTCCAGGAACAGCAGGTCCGCGCCGGCCGGGCGGTCGGCCTCGGATCGGGCGTTGGCCTGGAAGGCGCGCGACACCTGCTCCGACAACGGCTGCGCCCACAGGCCGGCCGACGGCGGCTCGTCCCAGGACCCGGCGGACGCGGACACGGCACGGACGTTCTTGCCCGCGCCGAGCCGGTGGTCGGGTGACGCGGTGCCGCCGGACAGGAGCAGGCCGGCGCGTCCCAGCTCACGCTGGCTCAGCCCGGACTCGCCGATCGCCACGGGACCGCTCGCGGCGGCGGCGATCCGTTCCGCACCACCGGGCATGATCGCCGGAACGGTCCACAGCACGCCGCCGTCGTCCACGAGGTGCGTGACGACGCCGCTGTAGCCGGAACCGCTGATGACCACCTCGGTGCACAGACCGTACAGGCGGAGAGAGCCGATAGGCCGGTACTCGCGCCGGGCGGTGCCACGCAGTTCGGCCACCGGACCGGTGCCCGTGCGCAGGTCGTGGCACAGGAGCATCAGGTCGACCAGGTCGGCGGTGAGCACTCCCCGGTCGAACGACGAGTCTCCGGCCCGTGCGGCGGCCAGGGCGGCGGCGATCCGCAGACCGTTCGCCGACGCCCGGTACAGCCCGGCCACGCGTGCGGTGTGCACGGCGCGCAGCAGCTCGGCCCGCACCACCGCGCCGCTGCCGGTGGCTCCTGCCCGGAGCACCGTCCCGCACGCCTGCCACAGCGCCGCCGCTGCCGCGCGTTCGCTGTCGGACGCGGGCTCGGTGTCGGCTTCCACCGGCGCGGCGGACACGTCCGGCACGGCCTCGGGAACAGCGCCACCGGACACAGCGCCATCAGGCACAGCTCCGCCGGACACAACATCGCCGGCCGCAGCGTCGGAGGCGATGTCGGCCGCGGCGACGGCTATGCCCCGGTGCAGGCACTTCGGCGCGAGCAGGCAGCTGCACGCCAGGTCGTCGGCCGACGTGAGCGCACCACCGCGCAAGGTCCACGTCAACGCGGTCTCGGGATCGAGCGCGGCACGCGCCGTGTCGCCGTCGACGGTCACCGTCCAGTCGGCGACACGGGCCAGCGACGCGTCGACCCGTTTCCTGAGCCGGGGCGGCAAGGCGTCGAGCACATCGGCCACCACCGCAGGAGAAATCGGGGGCACGGTCATCCGCGCACCTTCTCCCCCACCCATCGCGCCAGCTCCTGCGGGCTCAGCGCGGCGACCGGCATCCCGGCCGCGACCAGCGCGCCCGCTACCGACGTGGAGTAGCGGGCGACGCCGCGGTCGTCGAGGCTCGCGCAGCCGAGCACGGTCACCCCGGAGGTGACCAGTTCCCGGACCTGCCCGACGAGCGGCCCGACCGGACCGCCCTCCTCGAAATCGCTGACCAGTACCACCATCGTCCTCTCCGGAACGGTCACGAGGGAACGGGCATGACGCAAAGCTCCCGCGATGTGGGTGCCACCCCCGACCCGAACCTCCAGCAGCAACGACAACGGGTCCGCCACCCGGTCGGTCAAGTCCACGACCTCCGTCGAGAACGCCAGGAAGTGCGTGGACAGCGCGGGCACCCCGGCGAACACGGAGGCGGTCAGCGCGGACCACACCGTGGAGGCCTCCATCGACCCGGACACGTCCACCACCAGCACCAGCCGCCAGTCGCTCGACCGCCGTCCTCTGGTGCGGAACACCGGGCGTTCCGGCACGACCACCACCCGCCCGGTGGCGTCACGCCGCGCGGTGGCGAGGTTGGCGCGCAGGGTGCGCGGCAGGTCCAGCCGACCGCCGGGACGACGGGTCGGCACCGGCAACTGGATTCCGGTCAGCGCCGGCCGCATGCGGTTGGCCAGCTGAGCGGTCAGCTCCCGCACCAGCCGCGCCACCAACGGCCGCAGCCGCGCCAACGCCGACTCCGACAACCCGCCGGCCAATGACAGGACGTTCCGCAGCAACTCCACCGAGGGCCGCACCGAGCCGGGGTCGATCTCCAGCGCCGCCTCCAGCCGCCCGCCCTCCGCCGCCGCGGCCAGCACTTCCTCCCGGACGTGGTCGCCGAACAGGTCCCGCAGCTCCTCGGACCACTCCCGCACGTCGGGGAACGGGCTGGTGCGGTCGGCTCCCAGATCACCGGACAGCGCGCCCTCGCCACGGTCACGCCCGTACAACTCGTCCAGCGCGGCGGCATAGCGCCCGGCACCCGCCGGCCGTTCACCACTCGCCCCGAGCACCAGCCGCCACCGAACCGCCGCGTGCAACGTGCCCGACGACGTCACCACGACCGTGGGAGGCACGTCGGCCACGGCACGTTCACCGTGTTCGAGCTCCAGGCCGTGGGCGCGCAGGGCGTCCACGGCTGCCTGCTCGGCGGCCAACCACACCGCCAGCAGCTCGGGGTCGGGGGCGCCCACGGCGTCGACCCGCTCGCCCGTGCGTTCCTCCACGACCGCCAGCACCCGGGCCCGAGCCGCCGGACCGACCGAGGTGAACGCCCCGCGCAACGCCGGCAGCCGGTCCAGGAAATCCCGGTCCGCCAAGCTCTCCACCCGGTCCAGCAACGGCGACAGCGCTTCCGGTGTCTCCAGCAACGGCCCGGCCGCCGCGAGCACCCCGGTCAGCCCCCGCCGCAGCACATCCCGCCGCTCAGGGGTGCCGGCGCGGTCCAGCCACGACGCCACCCGCTCCCCCAACGCCGCCGGCGGCACCAGCCCGAGCAGCACCCGCGCCGCCCCGGCCGCGCCGGCGATCAGCGGCGCACCCTCGTCGGCCAGCCGCCGCAGGCAGGACGAGAGCCGCATCCCGTGCACCTCGTGGCGCTGCCCCAACTCCACCAGCGCCCGCGCGTCCGCGACGTCCTCCGACCCGGCGAGCCCGTCGAGCTGGGCCACCGCCGCCGTCTCCAGCTCCCGCGCGAGCAGCGGGTGCGCGTCGAGCACGTCGCCGGGCGTCCCGGCCAGGTGACCGGCACGCAACCGGTCGAGGAGGTCCAAGGCGGCCAACAACTCCCGCAGCGTCCCGGCGGACGGCAGCACGGTCGCCGCGTCGCCCAACAACGTGCTCACCAGCTCGGGCAACCCGCAGGAAGCGGCGTCGGCGAGGTCCCTCAGCACGGCGGCCGGCGTGTGTCCGCCCCGCTTCTCGCGGTCGGCGCGCCGGGCGCGCAGCCGACCGGTCGCGGCCAGCTCCAGCGTCGCGCCCCACAACCCGGCGACCGGCAAGGTGGCCGCCGTCGTCGGGGTCCACGCCACGGTCCACCGGGTGGTGAGCGCGTCGCCGCCGCCGACACCGGTGGTCGCGGTCTCCTCGGCGTACGTCACCCCGAGGACGGTCATCCGCCGCAACGCCACCTCGCGCCGTGCGTCCAGCGCCGACCGCAACGGGTCCAGCCGCAGCGACACCGGCTCCCGCGAGTCCGGGCCGGGCAACCGGAGTGACGCGAGCAACGACTCCACCGCCGGAGCCAGACCGGACCGGGGCGTGCCGGGCGCGAGCAGCCCCGTGCGGTGCCCCACCAGCACGTCCCCGGCGGCCCTCGCCACGACCCGACCGCGCCCCAACGGCTCGGCGTGGGTCAGCACGGTCTGCACCGCCTCCACCACCTCGCCCCGTCCGGGCGCGGGCAGACCGCGCAGCCGGGCCAGGTCGACCGCGAGCCGCAACGCTTCCCGCGCCTCACCCGGACCGGCGGGGTGGCCGAGTTCCCGGACCCGGACGCAGATCCGCACGATCACCGACGCGGCGGCGGCCTCCACCGCGTCCGGGTCACCGGCCGCCTCCAGCACGGCCTGCTGCCACTCGGGGTCGCGGATGCCCGCCGGGTAGCCGGACCGCTCGTCCAGCAGCCCGAACCCGTACGGCACCAACGACGTGACGACGTCCGCCTTCGGCACGGGCGAGTCGTCGACCGGCCCGTCCAGCAGCGCCGCCGCGTGGAACGACCCGATCACGGCCGCGCACCGGCGTCCGTCCGCACGCTGGACCGCGCGCCGCATCCACGCCTCCCGGCGCAGGTCGAACGGGTCCACCCCGCCGTCCTCGGCGTCCCGGCGCAACGCCCAGCCGACCAGCAAGGCCGCCCGCCGCACCGCTTCGGCGGTCTGGCCCGGCGCGGCGGCCTCCACCAGCCGGTCCCACAGGTCGTCGCCGTCACGGCCGGTGGTCGCCCGGCGCAACGCGTCCGTCAGCGGTGACGCGCCCTGCTTCCCACCCCGGTGCCCGTCAGCGCGCGAGGCGATCGGCAGGTCGCACGGGCGGACCTCCACGCCGTTCCGGTACGCCCACCGGATCGCGGCCAACTCGGGCGAGAAATCCGCGAACGGGTAGAACGCCAGGCGACCGTCGGGGGACGCGCCGGACAACGCGACCGGCGCGACCAGGTCCGGATCGGCCAGGAACGGCAGCCACTCCCCCAACTCCTCGGGCAGCTCCACCAGCAGCACCTCGGGCGCGAACGCCTCCAGCAGCGCGGGCATCACACCGGCGAGCGCGGGCGAGTGGTGCCGCACCCCGATCAGGTGCGGCACGTCGTGCTCGGCCAGCCGGTCCGCCAAGCCGTCCGCGGGGCGATTCGCGAGGCCGTCCGCCAGGCCGTTCGCGAGGTCAGGCGTCGAGGACGTCACGGAGTTCCCACAGCCGTCGCCAGGTGCGCGCGCCCGACTCGGCCCGCCGCCGCACCGCACCGTCCCAGTAGCCGAGCAGCCGGACCGCGTCGGACGGGTCGTCCTTGCGGACCACGCCCAGCAAGTGGCCGGGCAGCAACGACAACGGGTCGCGGTCGCCGGGGAAGTACGCGTCGGCCAGGCCGAGCGAGGTGGCGACCGACACCGCCTCCGCCGTGCTCATCACGGTGGACGGCCGCTCGACCGCCCAGCCCTCCTCGGACACCCCGTTGCGCAGGTCGCGGAACGCGGTGACCAGCACTTCCAGCACCACGTCGTCCACCTTGAAAGGCGCGCTGACCCGTGCCATCGCGGCACTTGCCTGCCGCCGCACCAAGGCGGTCTCGGCGGCCAGGTCGCCGATCGGTCCGACGGCCTCGAAGTTGAACCGCCGCTTCAACGCCGCCGACATCTCCGACACGCCCCGGTCCCGGAGGTTCGCGGTGGCGATCACGGTGAAGCCGGGCGCGGCGTGCACGGTCGCCGCGTCCGTGCCGGACAGCTCGGGCACCGCGATCCGCCGGTCGGACAGGATGGACACCAACGCGTCCTGGACCTCGGGCAGGCACCGGGTCACCTCTTCGACCCGCACCACCCCGCCACCGCGCATCGCGTTGAACACCGGTGACGGCACCAGCGCACGCGGGCTCGGCCCTTCGGCCAGCAGCAAGGCGTAGTTCCAGCCGTAGCGCAACTGGTCCTCGGTCGTGCCGGCCGTGCCCTGCACGACGAGCTGGCTGCTGCCGGACACGGCGGCGGCCAGCAGTTCGGACAGCATCGACTTGGCCGTGCCCGGTTCACCGACCAGCAGCAGACCCCGCTCGCCCGCGAGGGTCACCACGGCGCGCTCGACCAGCGCGCGCTCACCGACGAACTTGGGGCTGATCAGCAGCCGGGACGGCACGCCGTCCACCGCGACTCCCTTGGGCAGCGCCAAGGTGTCGCCACTGCCCATCACGAACGTCACCACGGCGCGCGGCGTCAGCCGCCACCCCGGTGGCCGGGGGCCGCTGTCGAAGGCCGCCAGGAACGCCAGCTCCTCGCGGAAGGCGTCCTCGGCCGGTTCGACCTGCCTCGGTCCGACGTCCGCGGGTCCGACCTCTGTGGGCTCGACCTCAGTGGGTGCGGTCACCTGCGTCCTCCGGTCTTCAACTCTTCGTAAGCGGGGGCGTCACCGTCGAGGACCCGCCGCCAGGCGCGCGCGAACAGGTCCGCGACGGGTTCCAGCGGCACGATCGCGCCGGGCCGGCCCGCGGTGTACTCGAACATCGGCGCCTTCCACATCTCCAGCGGCAGGTGCGGCGCCGACAGCGCCAGCCACCCTCCGGGCAGGAACAGCGACCGCCCGGCCCGCGCGCGTTTCGCGGTGAGCACCAAGTCGGTCTCGGCGAGCGCGGCACGGGCCTGCTTCAGCCGGGCGGGCTTCCACCCCGTCCACCTGGCCACGTTCGCGTCGGTGGGATCTGGCAGCGCCAGCAGTTGCAGGTACAGCGCCGCCGCGTCCTCCGGCAACCCGAACCGCTCGGCGGCCTCGGCCACCAACGCGGGCACGGACACCGTCGGGTCCTGGTGGTACGCCGCCGGATCGACGCCATCGAGCACAGGGACACCGCACGCGGCGGTGAGGCGGTCGTCCGCCAGCCGGTCCAGCATCCGCAGCTTGTCCTGCCCGCTCCCGATCATCGCGAGGGCTACCAGCAGCTCCCGGTCGCCCGGCCCGACCAGGCCGGGACGCGCCACCAGCCGGCAGTACTGCTCGCCGACACGGATCAGCTCCAGCCAGCCGTGGTACGCGTAGACCTCGCTCGTGGTGGGCTCGTCGACGTCGAGCAGCGCGCAGACTTTCTCCAGACTGATCCACCGGCCGAGTTCCACGGCGAAACCGGGGTGCGCGACCCGCTGCCGGGCCAGCGACAACGCCTCGGGCAGCCGGGCCCGCAGCGGCGAGCCGGCCGGGAGCCGGTGCGCCAGCCACAGCAGCACCTGCGGCACCGCCCACAGCGCCGGCGGCTGGAACCCGTCGGGGTGACGGGCCTCCAGCGCCGAGCCGGTGAACGTCAGCTCGGCGTCCTTGGTGAGCCACGACGTCAGGTCGGGGTTGAGCACACCCGTCACGTACTCGCCGACTCGCTGCACCTGGACCAGCTTCACCGCGTCCGCCAGCACGTCGTCCGGTACCGGTGACCGCTGCCCGTGCTCGGCGATCCACAACTCGGCGACCGCGTCCACGTCGGGGCCCCGCGTCCACAGGTCGGCCGGATCGGCGGGCACCGCGGCGGCCACCAGGCGGCGGAGGTACCAGCGCGACAGCCCTTGCAGCCGTTCCTTCGCCGCCTTCGCGCCGGCCGCGGACAAGTCGAGCAGCTGCCGTTCGGCGGTGCCGAGGAACTTCGCGCCCCACTGGAGCACGCCGGGCATCCCGGCCAGCAGGACGGTCGCTTCGGCGTTGCTCAGACCCGTGCGCTCCACCAGCGCGGGCACCGCCTCGGGGAACCACGGCGCCGGGCCGCGTTCGGCCAGCACGTCGAGGAACCGGGTGATCCGCTCGCGCGGAAACGGCGTCCGCACCTCGTCGGCGAACTCGACCAGCCAGTCCTTCGGCAGGTGGAAGACACCGGGCGTGCGGCTGAACTGCACGCCGTTGAACCGGCTGCCGGGCTCGTTGCGCCACTGGGTCTCGAACAGGGCGATGAACCCGTCGCGCACCGGCACGACCCGCCCCTTCGGGCTGGACTTCCCCGCGGCCACGACCACGCCGACGGCGCGCCAGTGCCCGGCGGCGTCGGTCAGGCCGCTGTCCGCGACGGCCCGAAGCACGAGCACCAACGCGGCCCGCTGGTCGTCGGGGGTGAGCGGCGACGCGGCGCGGTGCGCCACCGCGGCGAGGTCCGGCAGCGTGGAGAACCAGTTCGGCATCCCCGACTCGGGCAGCTCCCGGCCCACCGGCTCGGCCTGCGCGGCAGTCTCGGCGAGCGCGGCGATCAGCTCGGGCAGCTTGGTCGGCGCATCGCCCAGCGAGTGGCGCGACGAGTAGTTGCCGAACCAGCCGAGCGCGGCGGCGACCTCGTTGTCGGAGATCGACGGCCCGGTGGGCGCGAGGACCGGCTCGACCAGGCGGGCGGCTTCGGCGATCAAGGCGTAGTCGCGGTAGCCGCGCAGCAGTCCGGCGGCGCGGCGCACCACGTCGGCCACGCCGGCGATCAAGCCGGGGTGGGTGAGGCCGGGCAGGGCGGCGGTCACGGCGGCGGCCAGGGCGTCGCGGTCGCCGTGCACCAGCGCGGCCAGCCGTGCGCGCATCGACGGCGGCTTCTCCTGTTGCTCCGCCAGGGCGGCGGCGAGCATGGCGTCCACGGCCTCCCTGGTCACACCGCGCAGGGCGGCGGACCCGGCCTCGTCACGCGGCCGAAGGAGGTGCCACCAGTCGAACGCCGGCACGAGCGGCGTGCCGGTCGCGTACGGCGGGTACTTCGCGGTGGCCGGCACGGAGGCCAACTCGGTGCCGTTGCCGTCGAACAGCACCATCGAGTCGCGTCCGGCCACGGTCAGCTCCGCCCCGCCGGGCAGGCGCAGCACGCCCACCGGGCTCCGGCGACCGCTGGACAGCCGGGCCCGGCGGCCGTCGATGCCCTCACCGGTCCACGAGCCGTCGGCTTCGCAGCGCACGCGCCAGCCGTGCAGGCCGTCCACCGCGCCGAGCGGGCTGCCTTCGGTCGCCGGCAGGGCAGGCCTCAGGTCGCAGTCGTCGAGCGAGAGGGAAGCGCCGTCGGCGGCGAAGTCCTCCACGAACCGGGGCAGGCCGGCCCGTCCGCGCTCGCCGGTGGCCGGGTCGACCTCGAACCAGCGCCACGCGTGCTCGTGGTAGGCCGCGGTCCACACCGTCGTACCGTCACCGTGCGCCGTCTTCGACGTCGGCAGGACCGTGTCGCCGGGGTGGACGGCCCGCCCGCCCTTGAAGCGCGCGCCGCCGGGCAGCGCGATCGACGGCGTGACCGGCTCGCGCCGGTAGTAGTAGGTGTCGCCCTCGCCCACGGCGAACACGCGGTCCGGCGCGTCGCTCCAGTACGCCAACTCGCCGTCCGGCCCCTGCCAGCGCACCAGCAGCACACCGTCGAACCACGACGCGGACGGCTCGCTGTACCGGCCGCGGGCGTCGGCGGGGATGCGGGACACGTGTTCGGCCAGCACACCGTCCGGGCCGACGACCACGAAGGTCTCGCCGCGGCGCAGCACGAGCGCGGGCCAGCCTTCGCCGCACACGACGACACCCGCGTCACGGGACGCGGCGGCGGTCGACGCGGCGGGCTGCGGCACGGCGGCGGACCGCAGCCGCTCGACCGCCTCCTCCAGCGCCGGCCACCCCAGCTCGTCCAGCAGGCCGGCGCGCAACGTGGTGTGCAGGGCGGCGGCGACGTCGGTGGCGGCGATCGACTCGGCCGCCTCCGGCACGTCCACGAACGCCTCGGGCAGGCGCACCACGGTCAGGCGGCGCAGGTCGGCGTCCAGACCCGGCAGGCCGGTGGCGGCGACCGCGGCGGCGCGCGTGGTGATCCACTTGCCCAGCGCGGTGCGCAGACCCGGCACGGTCATCGCGGCGAGCAGCACGTCGACGTCCGCGGTGTCCTTGCGCGACCTGGAGTCGAGGTACGACACGAACCCCGTGCTCAAGGCGGGGCCGAACCACTCGGACGCGGCCAGCGCGGTCAGGTCGCGGTGGCCGGGGTTGTCGTCGGACAGCCAACCGGTGACGTGGAGGTCCGGCTTCCGGTCGTCTTCGGACGTGATCGGCACCCCCCGCGCCACCAGCAGGTCGAGCACGTCCAGGTCGCCCAGCCTCCGGTAGAGCCGCACCCGGACCGGCACACCGTCGGCGACGAGCCGGTCGGCCATCGCCTCCACCAGATCCAGCAGCCGCACGGAACGCCCGACACCCCGCCACGCCGAGCAGCGGACGTTGAGCACCGCCGACAGCCACCCGGCGGGCTCGGCCCGCACCTCGTCCGGCCCGATCAGGGCACGGGTCGCGCCGCACGCCGTGAGGATGTCCAGCCACACGTCGAGCGCGCCGTCCGCGTCGGGCACGAACGACAGCAGCCGGCCGCGCACCTCCGCGTCGTCCGTCGCCAACGCCACCAGCGAGTCCCGGTACGCCTTCCAGAACGCGGTGCCCGCCCGGCTGATCGCGGAGCTGTCGAGGACGCCGCGCAGCAGCCTCGCGTCCTCGGCGCGGAGGTCCCGCCTGGCACCCTTCGCCAACCTCCGCAGGTCTTCCGGCATCCCGGTGTACGGGGGCAGGCCGCCGCGGGTGCGTTCGACGCACAGGGTCAGGAACAACTCGTAGGCCGCGTCGGCGTCGTGCTTGCGGGCCAGGCCCTTGGCGTGGGCGGACAGCGCCTTGGCGGTGAGCGCGCCGGCGAACGCGAACTCCAGGAACACCTCGCGGGTGCGCTCGGGATCCACCGGCAGGTCGTGCACCTCCTCCGCCTCGCGCGCCTTGCCGAACATGCTCGCCGCGTAGGAGGTGTTGCCGTGCTGGAGGAAGATCCGCCCGGCCTGCTCGTAGAACGTGGGCAGGAAGTGCGGCGCGGACCGGCCGAGCATGGCGCCCAGCGCGGTGAAGCCGTCCTTGGCCGAGCCGGCCTTCGACTTGGCCCTGCGGGCCAGGCGTTCGATGTCCTTGACGAGGTTGAGCGCGTGGTGGGCGTTGGCCGGGTCGTGCACCAGCGCCCACGCGGGGAAGCCCAGCGCGCTGCGCCGGCCGGTGCCGACGCCCTCGACCCGTGCGGGCTCGTCGAAGCCGAGGTACTCGCAGGCGAGGTCTTCGGCGCGGCCGAGCACGGCGGGCGCCAGCCGCACCACCACGCGTCCGCCGAGCGCCGGGTGGCTGTAGTGCCGGGCGGTGACCGTGTCGCGGTCCTCGCCGATGTCGGAGGTGCCGGGCAGCACGGCACCCGCCGCGAGCAGGGCGTTCGAGCTCCGCGGGTCGGGGTTCTGGGCGTTCACGGTGCCACCACCGCTTCCTCGACGACGCGACCGGCGTGGATCGCCGACGCCATGCGCATGCCCTCGGACCAGGCGACCGGTCCGACGTCGGCGAGCGGCACCGCGGTTCCGTCCTCCAGCGCCCACGTCAGCCCGCCGGTCCACGACTCGTTCTCGGGGTAGTCCGAGCCGATCCAGTAGCGGGCCTCGACCACCCGGCCGTCCTCGAACGCGGAGTAGACCGCGTCACCGCCGCGGACCGGGTAACCGAGCGTGCGACAGCGACCCAGCGCGTGGTTGAGCTGCGCGAACTTGCCGCCCGCGTAGTCGTCCACGGACCTCTTGCCGGCCACGTCGGCGGGCCGGGTGAACGTCTGCCGGAACAGCTGTTGCACCTTCTGCTCGACGCCCAGCTCCGCGCCGAACTCGCGCAGCTCCTCCAGGTCCTCCAGCAGCACGGGGTGCGGGATGCCCACCACCTCGGGCCGCAGCCGGCGCGTGTCGCCGTCGAGCGTGACGACGCCGAGCCCGCGCTCCGGGTCGGCGTCACGCAGGAAGCCGGTCTCCGGGCCGCTGCCGTCGTCCGCCCTCACCACGAGGTCCCGCAGCACGGCCGCCCACGCGGCGTCCACCCAGACCTCCGCGATCAGCGCCGCGGGCACCGGCAGCGAGCGCACCATCCAGCCGTCCACGGCGGCGAGGCACTCGGCCTCGTGCCGGGACAGCCATTCGGCGAGCTGCCTCAACTGGGAGACCTGGGGATCGTTTTTGAGCGACGCGGGCACCGAGGAGAGCAGCTTTCCCTTGCCGTTGCGGCACTGGACGCGCCCGTTCTCCCCGAGCCGCACCTGGTACCCGGCGGCGTCCAGCCAACCCACGGTTCCTCCTGCGAATCGTTCATGACGGTGTGGGGCAGGAGGCTAGCGACGGGGTCCGACAAAACGATCGGATCGGTGAGTTCGTCGCCTCGCCGTGATCACCGGGAGTGGGTGCCACACCTCAAGCTCTGCCCGATTCAGGTGTGCTGTGACCCGCGTCTCCCTAGCCTTTCGCCATGAGACTGCTGCTGTGGACCGCACTCGCGTGCGCGCCGGCGGTCGAGGGGTCCATGGTCACCGCTCGGCCGGGGTGCTCTCGCCGTCGACCAAGCCGTTGGTCAGTGCCAGCAGGCCGTCCAGCACGCTGTGCCGCCGAGCCGGGGCAAGCGCGCGCAGCGCGGCCTCGATGTTGCCGGGGCTGAACAGGTTCGGCGAGCTGATCCGCCGCTGGCAGGAGGCCAGGCACTCCATCACGTGGGCGAACGGGTTCGCCATGCCCGGGTGGACGCCGTTCTCCCCTGTCCGAACAGGATCGCCAGGCACAGGCGGTCCAGCAGGGTGGTGCGAGCCAACTCGACGTCCAGCGCACGGGTCGTCACCACCGACTCCCGCTCGCACGCGGCGCGGAGCTCGACGACCTCTGCCCGGGTGACGAGGCTGGACGGCTGTTCCACCGGCCAGGTGGAGCGTGCCCGGCCGTGGTCGACCCGGATCGGTGGCAGCGCCTCGGTCCCGGGGGCCGGCGTCGTGGTCAGGCGGTGGCCAGCCTTGCCTCGACCCGTTCGGCCACGGCCAGCAGGTGAGGTTGGCGGAGGTGGTGGACGCGGGCGTTGGGCGAGTCGGGGCCGTGCCGCTCCAGCACGTCGGCCAACCGGCGCCGGACGGACACGCGGCGGCCGACGTTGTCCACCGTCTGATCGGCGTAGGTCAGAGCGTCCGCGACCGGACCGGTCTCCTGTCCGTAGACGTCGAGCGCTCTGCCGGCACCGAGGACCTCGGCCACGAAGCGGGCGCCGGAGTGGTGCGCGACGAGGGCGGCGATCCGCCGAGGCCATCCGACCCGGTCCAGGTAGCGGGCACCGTCCAGCGGGTGGAAGCCGGTGTCGACCACCGGCTCGGCGTACCCGATGTCGTGCAGCCACGCGGCGGCGACGAGCAGGTCCCGGTCGGCCTCGACGACCGTCACGGCCAGGTCCGCCGCGCGGGCGGCCACCGCGCTCGTGTGCCGCCACCGGTCCCCCATCGAGCCGAGCAGGCTCGCCGCCAGGTCACGCGCGTGGTCGGAGCCGTGCTCCGTGACGCCCTCTGTGGTCACGACGACCGGTTTCCCGGAGCCGAGAACGCGGGGCGAACCTGTGATTAACGGGCGAGGTCGGGAAGGTGGAGCGGCGATGTCACCGGTCGACCACGTACAGCGCGGCCCTTTTCGAGGGATGCCGGTTCGCCGCGATCTCGTCGTGGTCGACCGAATAAACAGGTGGGGACCGGGTATTTCATACGTGACCGGCGACGAGTGCTTGACCGGTGCGTCGATCAACGGTTCCACTGCGCGGCGCACGCGTAGTCACCGAACAGCAGGTGATCCGGGCAGATCGAATACGAAGGCGGGTGCCCTTCACCCACGATCGCTATCGGCGTTGTCGTCGCGTCGGTACAGGACAAGGCCCCGCCGCGATTGGGGTCGACATGTCCCTGCTCACTCCGGATGAACGCGGCCGAGTTGCGCTACGTGGCCGGAGCCGCATACTGCTGTCCACCGTGGTGGCCGTGACGGTGTCGGCGGTCCTGGCCGCCCCGTCGGAATCCGCGGTGGTCGCGGGCGGCGGTCCGACCCCGGGCGGAGGTGGGCGCGTGCAGTCCTTCTGGCTGCACCTCAACAGCACGCCCGTCTCGGACTACGCCCTGTTCATCGAGGCGCGCCGGCGCAGCTACATCGTGCTGAACGCCTGGGAGGACTGGATGGTGCCCCGGCTCAAGGCGGTGAACCCGGACGTCCGGGTGTTCGTCTACAAAGACCTGTCCTCCACCCGTTCGTATGCCTGCCGCAACGGTGTCGACGACGCGCGGTTGCCCACCGGAGTGGGCTATTGCGAGGCGGAGAAGAACCACCCTGAGTGGTTCCTGCTCGATCCTGAGGGCCGGCGGTTCGAGTACAGCGGCTATTCAGGGCATTGGCAGATGGACGTGGGCAACACGGCGTATCAGGAAGCATGGGCCACTCGGGTGGTGGAAAGCAGCACCGCTTCCGGATTCGACGGCGTCTTCATGGACAACGCGCTGTTCCCGTGCGACGCTTATCACCCTGGCGTGTGCCCCGCGAAGTACCCGACGGACGCCGAGTTCCAGCAGGCGTACAAGTCGATGCTGGCGAACACTCGGGGCGAATTCGTCGCGGCCGGGTTGAAGACGGTCGCGAACCTCTCCAACGCCCGCCTGCACGCCGGCGTCTGGGACGCGTACACCGAGCACCTGGACGGTGGCTTCGACGAGTGGTGGGTGGCGTTCGACGACACCAACCTGCTGCCCGAGTACCCGGAGGGGTGGAGCAAGCAGGTCGCCGAGATCGCGTCCAACGAGGCCCGCGGCAAGATCACCTGGGTGCAGCCGCACTTCAGCCCTGGCGACGACCGGGCGTTCCGGTACGCGTTGGCGAGCTACCTCATGGCCAACGGCAAGCGGGCCGCGATCGCGGAACTCCACCAGACCGACCGCTACGACGACGCGACGCCGTGGCACCCCGAGTACGAGTGGGACCTCGGCTCGCCGGCCGGGCCCTACCGGTCCGTGGCGCCCAACGTGTTCGGGCGGGACTTCGCCTGCGGCACGGTGGTCGTCAACGCCAACCCGACCGGCAGCCGGTCCGTCACCGTGAGACTGGGCGGACCGCACGTCACCGAGCGCGGCAAGGTCGTGAAGTCGGTGTCGCTGCCCGGCACATCCGGTTCGATCCTCCGCAAGTTCTGCTGACGCCTCGGCCCGCGACGGCTGCCTTCGCCGGTCCGCAGTGACGTGCGAACGTGCGGGAACGTCGGTGTCCGCCGCACCCGCCCCCTGGTATATCGGGAGGTTCTGCCCGCGAAGGGGTGTCGGATGGCGGTTCTGGTGCTGGGACGGCCCGTGGTGCGGTCCGGTGGGGTGCTGCGCCACCCGGCGCGGCGGATGGCGCGGATCCTGCTCGGCGTGCTGGCGTTGCGCGCCAACCGGGCGCTGCCGTTGGAGTGGATCATCGAGGCGCTGTGGCCGGGCCACCCGCCGGCGTCGGCGGCGTCGAACGTGCGCACGCACCTGGCCGAGTTGCGCAGGCTGCTCGGCGCGGCCGGTCAGCCGGGCATCGTCAGCTCGCGCGACGGGTACGTGCTGGTCGCTCCCCCGGACGGGGTGGATGTGACGTTGTTCCAACGCCTCCTGACCGAGGGACGGGAGTTACGCGGCCACGGCGCGCACCACTCGGCGGCCCGGTCGTTGACCCGGGCCGTCCGCCTGTGGCGGGGGCCGGTGATGGCCGGGGTGCCGGTGCCCGAAGCGGTCCGACCGGATGTCGCGATGCTGGACGAGCAGCGGATCGGCGCCGTCGGAGACCTGGTCGAGGTTCGGCTGGCGCTGGGCTTCCACGACGAGCTTGTGCCCGTGCTGGCCGGGCTGGTGCTCGAATACCCGCTGCGGGAACGGTTCTGGCGGCACCTGGTCGCCGCGCTGGCCGCTGCGGGACGCCGCACCGAAGCCGTCGCGGTCTACGAACGGCTGGTGCGGGTACTCGACGCGGAGCTGGGCGTGGCACCGAGCCGGGAGACGACGGAGCTGTACGAGGCCGTTCGGCGCAACGCCGCGGCCGGCCCGGAACCGGGTGGGCGCGACTGATCGGCGCAGCGCGACTTTTTGTGTGCGCCACCGTGTGCACGGGATTTTTACACTCCGGCTCCCATCGAGGAAGGGAGCACGGATGACCTCCGCAATGCTGCTCGACGCCGAGGAACTGGTGGCACGCTGGCGCGCCGGTCTGGACGAGTGGGACAACCCCGCCGGTCCGCTGTTCGCCAACGGCGAGTTCGCCGAGGGTGACATCGTGGCCTGCAACCCGCCGGGCAGCCGCTGCTCGTCGTGCACCGCGTCCGCCCCGGTGTACTGCTGCTGACGATGCCAATCGACGAGGTCGGCGAGCTCGACCGGACCCTGGATTGGCTGATCGGTCCCGCTCTGGACCGGTTGGCCCGTTGTGTGGCCGAGGTCGCCGACCTCGGCGCCGCCGAGGCGGACGCCGTGCTCGACGCCGCCCGCGAAGCGGTGCTGGACACCGTGCGGCGCAAGGTCGTCCGCGTCATCGTGCTGGAGCTCAACGCGGCGCGCGTGACCGGCAGGCTCACCGCCGCCGACCCCGCCGGCCGCTGGGCCGAGTTCCTGCGACGGGCGGCCCGGCCGGAGTTCTGGGACGACCTGACCCGCCACTACCCCCACCTCGTGACCCGCTTGCGCGCCGTCGTGGGCAACCGGGCCGACGCCGTGCACACGATGGCGTCGCGCTTCGCGGCCGACCGGTCCCGGTTGGCGGACCTGCTCGGCGCGGACGCCGGAGAGCTGCGGAAGGTCGAGTTCGGCGCGGGTGACAGCCACCTCGGCGGCCACACCGTCACGCTCCTGCACTGCACCGGCGGCACAGTGGTCTACAAGCCCCGTCCGATGGAGGTGGACCGGCGGCTGGCGGAGTTCCTGGCCGTGCTCACCGCCGGCGACGGCGACGGCATCCGGGTGCCGCGCGCGATCGTGGCGGACGGCTACGGCTGGGCCGAGCACGTGGCGCACCGGTACTGCGAGACGGACGCGGAGCTGGACGTCTTCTACCGCAACCTGGGCCACTGGCTGGCGGTGATGCGGCTGGTGTCCGGCACGGACCTGCACGCGGAGAACATCATCGCCTGCGGACCCGTGCCGGTGGTGGTGGACTGCGAGAGCGTCTTCACGCCACGGCCGCCGCACCCGCCGACCGGCGCCGGCGAGGCCACCGACCTGATCGCCGAGCAGCTGAACGGGACGGTGCTGCGGACCGGTCTGCTGCCCGGTCGCGGCGCGGGCCTGGGCTGGCGCGGCGTGGACGGGTCCGCGATGGGCGGGCTGCCCGGCGAGCAGCCGGACGTCGGGATGCCGGACCTGGTGGGCGCCGGCACCGACCAGGCGCGGGTGGTCATCGTGCCGCAGCAGCTGCCGCCGACCCGGAACCTGCCCAGCCCGCACCCCCGGCTGGCCCGCCACTGGCCGCGCGTCGTGGCCGGGTTCGACGAGATGGCGGCGAGGATCACGCGGCTGGACCAGGCGGGTGACCTGGCGCCGTTGCTGGCGGCGTTCGCCGACTGCGTGGTGCGGGTGATCGTGCGCGACACCGAGTCGTACACCGAGCTGGCCCGGATGCTGTGGCACCCGGCCGGCCTGCACGACCAGGACACGGCGGAACGCAAGGCCAGGGCGCTGCTGGCCCGGCACTCGATGAACACGCGCGGACCGGGCGACCCGGACGTGCACGCGGCCGAGGTCGCCGAGCTGCTGAACGGCGACATCCCGGTGTTCACCACCACGCCCGCCGAGGGCTGGTTGCACACGCCCGGCGGCACGGTCTGCGGGCCGAGGGTCGACCAGGTGGAGCTGGCGTTGCACAACTGGCGCACCGCGGACCTCGCGCTGGAACGCCGCGTCACGCACGCCGCGCTGGTCAGCGCCTACCTGAACCAGGGCGGGGAACCGGACCTGCACCGGATGACCGCTCCGCCACCCGATCGGTCCTCTCTGGACGCGCGCCGGCGCGCGCTGGCCGCCGAGGTGATGCGTGAGCTGGCGCGGGAAGCGATCCGGGGCAGCGACGGCACGGCCACGTGGTTCGCGCCGATCCTGGACCGGTCCGGGTGGCAGACCACTCCCCTCACGCCCGACCTGTACGGCGGCACGTTGGGTGTGGCCGTGCTGCTCGCCGCCTACCGCCGGGAGGTGGCGGCGGGCCGTGTCGACCCGGTGGACGACGTGTCGGACCTGCTGGACGGGACCGTGCGGACCGCCGAGCTGACCCAGCGGTGGTGGGCTGCCCAGTCGGAGCACACCCGTCGCAGGCCCGATCCCGTGGGCGGGTACATCGGGCTTGGCTCGCAGATCTGGTGCTGGCTGACGCTGCACCGGCTGGGGCTGGACTGCCTCGACGACGCGGAGTTCCTGGCCGAGCAGATGCCCGCCGCGATCGCCGCGAGCGAAGGTCCGGACGTGGTCGTGGGCACGGCGGGCGCGATCGTGCCCCTGCTGATGCTGGCCGAGCGGACCGGTCAGGCGAAGTGGGTGGACCTGGCGGCGGACGCGGGCCGGCGGTTGGTGTCCGAAGCCCGCACCGATGGCGGCTTGGTCCGGTGGGGCGCGCCGAACTGGCCGAACGGCATCGGCGGCTTCGCGCACGGCGCGACCGGCATCGGGTGGGCGTTGGGCGAGCTGGCGGCGGTCACCGGTGAACGCCGGTTCTCGGCGTTGGCCGAAGGCGCGGCGGCGTTCGAGGAGACCTGGTACAGCCGGGAGCGGGAAGCGTGGATGGACCCCCGCGAGCCGAACACGATCGCCGCGGCCTGGTGCCACGGCGCGGTCGGCGTCGGCCTGGCCACGCAGGACCCCGAAGTGCTGCGCCGCGCGGCGGCTTCGGGTCTGCGTGACGGCATCGGGTGGACCCACACGCTGTGCCACGGCGACACGGGCACGTGGGAGCTGATGACGACCGCGCTCGACGCCGGTGTCGCCCCTGACGGACTGGACCGGACGACCGTGGACGCGATGGTGATCGGCAGCCTGGAGGCGAACGGACCGACCACCGGCCTGGCCCGGGAGGTGTACTCGCCGAGCATCATGTCCGGCTCGGGCGGGATCGCGTACCAACTGCTGCGGATGCACCCGGACTGCGACCTGCCGTCCGTGCTGCTGCTCGGCGACGGTCCGACGTGACCGACACGACCGGGTCGAACGGCGCGAAGGGGCCGGCAGGGGCAAGTGGCGTGACGGCCGAGGAGGGTGATCCGCGCGAGGACGCGCTGGTCACCCCGCACTGGCAGCTGGACGACACCGCCGCGACCGCACCCCGCCACGTGCTGCGCGGCCTGCCGGCCGCCACCTGGCCCGTGCTCGCCATGATCCGCCAGGCCGCACCGCTGCCCGCACTGGCCGTCGCGGTGATGCAGGTGGTGTCCGGGCTCGCGGCGGCGTTCGGGCTGTTCGCCACGGCCGGCGTGCTGACCGAGCTGCTGGCGAGCGGACCGACCGCCGAACGGGTGCTGGCCGCCCTGCCGGACCTGCTGCTGGTCGGCGCGGCGTTCGGGTTGCGCGGCGCGATGGACGTCGGCGTGTCCCTCGCCCACGCCCGCATCACGCCCGCCGTGCGGCGACTGGCCGAGGAACGGCTGTACGCGGCCAGTCTCGCCGCCGACCTGGCCGCGTTCGACGACGCCCGCTTCCACGACCGGATGCACCGCGCCCGCGACCGGGGCCTGTTCTACCTCGAACGCGCGGCCGACAACCTGGTCGAGCTGCTCGGTGCCACCCTGGGCATCGTCGCGGCCACCAGCAGCCTCGCCGTGCTCCACCCGATCCTGGTGCCGGTCTTGCTGCTGGCCGTGATCCCGGACGGGTGGGCGGTGCAGCGGGCCGCGAAGCTCGCCTACGCGAGCGTCGGTCGCACCGTGGCGCTGGACCGGCGGGTGCAGATGGTGGCCGGTCTCGCCACCGAACGGGAGCCCGCCGCCGAGATCCGCGCCTACCAGGCCGAACCGTTCGTGCTGCACGAGTACCGGGTGGCGGCGGACCCGTTGCGGGACGAGGACGTCCGGCTCGCCACCGCGCAGGCCAGGGTCCGCGGCGTCGGCCGTGCGCTCGCCGGGCTCGGCCTCGCCGTGACCTACGTCGTGCTGGGCGGCCTGGTGCGGTACGGCTGGGTGCCGCTGGCCGTGGCGGGCACCGCGGCCATCTCGATCCGGGTCGCCACGAGCGCGCTGAACCGGCTGGTGCTGGCCGCGAACCAGCTCGTGGAGCAGGGCATGTACGTCGCCGACTACCAGGAGTTCCTGGCCTCCGCCGCGCGGTCGGCGCAACGCGACGGCGTCGACGCCCCGATCGATCCCAGCCGGGTCACGCTGGACCGCGTCACGTTCCACTACCCCGGCAGCACCCGACCGGCGGTCCGGGACGTGTCGCTGACCATCGAGCCCGGCGAGACGATCGCCCTCGTCGGCGCGAACGGGTCGGGCAAGACCACGCTGGCCAAGCTGATCGCCGGCCTGTACACGCCGACGTCCGGCGCGGTCCGCTGGGGCGGGCACGACATCGCGCTGGTGGACCGGGCACAGGTCGCCGACCGGGTCATGATGGTGCTCCAGGACCCGGTCCGGTGGCCCCACACGGCTCGGGTGAACGTCCGCGTCGGCCGGCACGACCGGCCCGACCCGGACGGGCTCGCGACGCTGGACGCGGCGGCGCAGGCGGGCGCGGGCGAGGTGGTCGACCAGCTGCCCGAAGGCTGGCACACGTTGCTGTCCAAGCAGTTCCGCGGCGGGGTGGAGCTGTCCGGCGGCCAGTGGCAGCGGCTCGCCGTCGCCCGCGGGCTCTACCGGGACGCGCCGCTGCTGATCTGGGACGAGCCGACCGCGCCGTTGGACGCCAAGGCCGAGTTCGCGGTGTACGAGTCGCTGCGCTCGTTGGCCGAGGACCGGACCGTCGTGCTCATCACGCACCGGCTGGCCAGCGTGCGGCACGCCGACCGGATCCTCCTGCTGCACGAGGGGGAGCTGACCGAGGAGGGCACGCACACCGAGCTGCTGGCCCTGGGCGGCCGGTACGCGGAGCTGTCGGAGTTGCAGAGCCGGATGTACGCCGATGCCTGAGCTGGTGGGTCCGGACGATCCGCGGTACGCGTGGTCCCGCGGCCAGTTCATCGGACGGCCGCACGAGGTGCTGCCGCGCTCGGTCGCCCGCTGCTCGTCCGCCGCCGACGTCGCCGCCGCTCTCGCACTGGCCCGGGAGCGCGGGTGGCCGTTCGCCGTGCGGGGTGGCGGGCACAGCAACGCCGGCCACTCCAGCACGACCGGCTTGCTGCTGGACCTGACGCCGTCGGACTCGCTGTCCGTGTCGGGTGACCTGGTCACGGTCGGCGGCGGCGTCCGCATCGGCCGGTTGTCCGAGGCGCTGGCGTCGTCGGCCCGGTTGGTCCCGGTCGGGTCGTGCCCATCGGTCGGGGTGGTCGGCGCGGCGCTCGGCGGCGGGTTCGGGAGCCACGGCCGACTGCACGGGCTCACCTGTGACGCGCTGGTGTCGGCCGAGGTCGTGCTGGCGTCCGGGGACGTCGTGGAGGCGTCCGAGGACCGGGAGCCCGACCTGTTCTGGGCGCTGCGCGGCGCGGG
This sequence comes from Saccharothrix isguenensis, assembly GCF_052936305.1. Taxonomy (NCBI): domain Bacteria; kingdom Bacillati; phylum Actinomycetota; class Actinomycetes; order Pseudonocardiales; family Pseudonocardiaceae; genus Saccharothrix; species Saccharothrix isguenensis. The sequence continues at coordinate 3,326,321 of NZ_CP193626.1, read as the reverse complement.
CGGCGGCAACTTCGGCGTGGTCACCCGTGCGACGTTCCGCACCGTGCCCGCCCGGCCCCGCACCCACCTCCGGATGACGTGGGACTTCCGCCACGCCGCAGCCCTGGTCGACTGGTGGCAGCGGTGGGCGCCGGACGCACCGGACGGGGTGTCGGTGGAGTTGGTCCTGCTCGCGCCGGAGTCCCCGGACGACGAGCCGGTGGTGGTGCTGGTCGGAGCGGTGCCGGACCGCGACTGGCTCGGTGTTCCGGCCGGCTTCGGCGTCGCTCCGGTGGTCGCCGAGGTGGTCGACGTGTCCCCAACCGACGCCGCGCTGCTGCACGCGACGCCGCACTCGGCCGTCGCCCGCGATCCGGTGAGCATCCCGCTCGTCCACGACCGGCCCGGCATGTCCACCGCCAAGACCGAGTTCTTCGACCGGCCGCTGCCCGACGAGGCGGTGTCGGCGCTGCTCGCGCACTTCGCATCGGGCCGTGCGCACGGTGAGCTGCGGGAGGTCGCGTTCACGCCGTGGCGCGGCGCTTACGGGCGGGTCGCGCCGGACGCCACCGCGTTCGCCCACCGCGACCAGGCGTTCCTCGTGAAGCACACGGTCCTGGTCGGCCCGAACGGCGCGGCGCGGCGTGGGCAGGAGGTCTTGGACCGGCTGGCGGCGGCATGGGCGATCCTCCACCCCTGGGGCACGGGTCGGGTGTACCCGAACTTCCCCGACCCGGCCCAGGACGACTGGCTGACCGCGTACTACGGGGCCAACGCGGACCGCCTACGCGCCGTCAAGTCACACTACGACCCGGACGACGTGTTCCGCTTCGCCCAGTCCGTCCCCGGTGCGGCTCAGGTCGGGAAGATCCAGTAGAGGTCCCAGCCGCCGTACTTCCAGCAGACGTGCTCGTCCACGTCCCAGGGCTTGTCCTGGCCCGCCTCTTCGCACTCCTGCTCGGTCTCGTACGTGGCGACGTACTGCCAGTAGTCCATCGCCGCGGCCTGAGCTGGTGCGGCCGACGCCTGAGCGGTGGCGGCGCCCAAGGCGAGCAGGGCCGCGAGGACCAGTACGCGCATCGGTTCTCCCTTCACGGAAAACGCTTTCCACGCGGCGGTCCACCGATGACAGCACAGCGACCGGCGGCCTGGCAACGCATCGCCCGGCGACCTCACGGAGCACCGAAGCCACGGAGCACCGAAGCCACCGAGTGCTGAGTAGGAAGTACAGGGTCAGGGGCGTAAGCCACCCGGCGGGGCACGCCCGGTCACTCGTCGTCGAGCTCGACGTCCGTCAGCTCGTCCACACCGACCACGTCGGCGCCGTTGAACACGACCACGACCCCCAACTCGCCGAGGCCGGGCACGCTGCACTCGGCGAACCGGACCAGCCAGTCACGGCCGGGGTGGAAGGTGAACTCGGGCTCGGCGACGGCGTCGGGGCCGTAGCCGGGGCGATCACGCAGGTGCTCGTCCACGGCCTCGCGGGCGGTCTTGAGCAGCCGTTCGCGCTCGTCGAGGACCGAGCCGATGAACGCGAGGTCGAGGTCGTCGGTGGAGGCCGGCTCCTCCACCAGCACGCTGACCGACGTCCCGGCGGCGGTCGCGTTCCAGCACGCCACACCTTCGGGCGTGTGGTCCACCGGCGTCAGCTCACCGAAGCCGGGAATGGTGATCGTCACCCCCGGCATCCTAGCCGTCCCGGACGCGACCGGCGGGCGGCGGACAGCTGCCCGGTGCGACGAGGCCGCTGTGGAACGCGGCGGCGATCGCTCGGGCCCGGCCGCGCTGCCCGAGCGTCATCAGGATCCGACCCAGGTGGGTCTTGACCGTCGCCTCGCCCACCACCAGGTGCCCGGCGATCTCCTCGTTCGACCACCCGTGCGCCGCGAGCACCGGCACTTCGCGCTCCCGCGGCGTCAGCTCCCCCAACTCCGCCGACGTCGGCAGCTGGTGGCGCGGCCGGGCGGCGAACTCGCGGATGAGTCCTTTCGCGACGGTCGGGTCCAGCACGCCTCGCCGGACGCCACCGCGCGGATGGCGTCCACCAGTTCGCGTGGCACGGCGTCCTTCAGCGGGAACCGCGGTGTACGCGGTCGCATCGTGTTCCCGGAGCCGACAGAGGAGGCCCGGGACCGGGACGGCGACTGGGCCACCGTCGTGCGACCGCACCTGGACCGGGCGCTCGACGTGGTCGCCGAGCAGGTGGTCCGGACCGATGACCGGCTGCGGACGTTGGGCGGCGCACTCACGGCCGGGCGTCGGTCCCGCGGTGGATGACGGTGGACCCGTTCCGAAGGACCCGGCGCCCGAAAACCCGGCGTCCGCCACCGCTGGTGGTGGCGGCGCACCACCGCCGACGGCGTAGGACCGCTGTCCGCCGCGCTGCCGGTCGGTCAGCTCTGAGGGGTGCCGGCAGGCCGGGGACGTCGTGCGCGGACCGTGTCAGGAGATGGTCGGGGTCGCGGCCCGGTCGGTGCCCCTGGTGTAGGTCAGGCAGTTGGCCGCGTGGTCGCCCTGGCCGGGCCCCACGCGCACACCGGACGCGGCGCACTCCAAGTCCTCGTTGTAGACGCAGTCCGTGCGCGAGCACGCCCCCACCTGGGCGACGACCTTGGGCAGACCGCCCTTTCGTGCGAGCGGGATGAACGTTCCGCAGTCGGCGGCGCCGTTGACCCCGCTGACGGTGATCGCGAAAGCGTGACAACCATCGTGGTTGTACGAACAACCCGTGACGGTGCACTCGCTGACAGCCGGCATTTCCGTGGTGGCCATAACCGCTCCTCTGGCTCAACTCCGGGACCTGCGACGTTGCCACCGACCACCGGGTGCCGCAACACGAAAACATTGAGGGAAGCCTAACCAAACGGACCGGAATGCGCTTTCGATCAACAGGCGGAAATGCAATTCAGGATGTGCACAGCCGCGGTCGGCTGAGCGGACCGGGCTCCCAGTTCCGCCGCGCCGCGGCAGGTGGGCGAGCACGCCGTCGTACAGCCCGGACGCGCCGCCGTCGATGGCGCGCACCGCACGCAACTCGGCCAACGAGTCGCCGTCCAGGTGTACGGCCACCGTCCGGGCGGGCAGCAGCTCGCGGTGGTGGCGGTCGCCGTCCAGGTCGGTGAGAGCGCACGGCCGCGGATGACCTCGATCAGCCCGGCCTGGTCCTGCGGGCACGCACAACACACCTCGATCGACGCGGACACCAGCAGACTCCGCGCGTGCTGGTGCCCGATGAACAAGCCCAGCTCCAGCCAGTCGTGCTCCGAGTTCGTCAGCGGCACCGAGGTGTAGAGCACGCTCAGCGGCCCGGTCTCCGGCGAGGACGACGGGCTCCCGTGTTCGACAGCACGCGGAGGTCGACCTCGTCGGAGGAATCACTCCACACCCCGCGCCCCTTCCGCCGCCGCCTTCAGCCCCGCGAGCGTGCTCTCGATGTTGCGCTGGTTCTCCGCACTCCGGTCACGCACACCGGTCGCCAGCACGGAGAGCGGGCGGAACCACGCCGGCCGGCGGTCCCAGGTGCTCTCGGTGACGCGGCAGCCGGTGTCGGTCGGCTCGATGTCGTACTGCCAGCGCGCCACCGACAGCCCCAGCGAACGGACGTCGAAGGCGAACCGGGTCGGCTCCGCGTCGGTCACGGTCGAGACCGTGCGCCAGACGCGGAAGCCGCGCCGGTTCGACCCGGCGAAACGGGCGCCCACCGCCGGTCCCGCCGCCGGGGCGAGCCACCGCCCACCGGAGTACTCCTGGGCCATGGCCGCCATCCCGGGCAGATCGCTCACCAGGGCGTACACCTCGTCCGCGGAAGCATGGACATCGACGTGCGCCTGCGCGTTCGGTTGGGTCACGCCCGGAACCTAGCCGATCAACCTACCGACCGGTAGCCCGGTGGCTCACGGCGTGACCGGGATGTTGGTCAGGCCGTTCACCGCCCGCGTCACCGTGTTCGACGCGTGCACGACGTTCGGCACACCCGGGCACTTCGACGTGGACGTGATCCGGATCGCGTACTGGCCGACACCGCCCAGGTCGGACCGGTTGTCCCGCCACACGTTGCCGCAACCGTTGGTGAACGACGGCGTGGTGACCGGGTTGTGCGTCTCGTAGCCGTTGGCGAACGTCCCCGGTGCGGCGAACGTGCCGGTGTTGCCCTCGATCAGGTAGCCCATGCCCTTCACGTCGACCCACGAGTCGGCCGAGTTCTGACCCGAGATCCCGGTGCCGTCGAACGTGTTGCCCCTGATCACCCCGTCGACCGTGCCTTCCTTGACGTCGATGTGCTCGGCCGTCACGCCCGGCCCGACGCGGTTGCCCAGCACCTGCACCCGGTCGCTGCGGTCGACGCCGCCGGAGTTGCCGTGGCACGCCCAGTTCGAGTTCGCCGACCCGATGTAGACCGCCTCGCCGTACCCCTGCTGCACCAGACCCGTGTGGCTGATCGTGGAGTCGCGCAGCACGCTGTCCGCCGACGAGCGCCGGAAGTGCACGGCCTCCTCGTCCACGTGGTGGACGTGCACGCGGTCGATCACGGTGTGGTGGGAGTTGTCCGCGACGATGCCCTTCTTCGACTCCCGCACGGTGAACCCGGCCAGGTTCCAGTGCGGCGCGTCGTGCAGCCACAGCCCGTAGCCGGGGTCCCAGCCCGGCGTCGGCGTCGGACAGCCCGGCCCGGAACCGGACGGGCCGTCGTTGACGAGCACCGCGTCCGCCGGTCCGGTGAGCGTGATGGGAGCGGCGGCGGTACCCGGCCGGGTGATCGCGAACGCGCCCCGGTACACACCGGCGGCCATCCGGATGGTCTGGCCCGGCGTGGCGGCGGCCAACGCGGCCTGGAGCTGCGCGGCCGTGGAGACGTCCACAGCGGACCCTCCGCCGGTGCCCGCGCCGGTCGTGGCGGTGACCTCGGTGCTCGCGCCGGAGGTGTTGCCCGCCGCGTCACGCGCCCGCACCGTGAAGGCGTACGCGGTGCTGGGCAGGAGGCCGCCGACGGTCGCGGAGGTGGACGTGGTCGACGCGACCACCGTCGTGCCGCGCAGGACCTGGTAGTCGGCGACGCCGACGTCGTCGGTCGACGCGGCCCAGGCCAACGACACCGAACCGGCCGTCACTCCGGTCACCCGCGGGTTCGCGGGAACCGTGGGCGCGGACGTGTCGGGAGCTTGACCCCCACCGTCGCACGGCACGCCGTCGACCGTGCAGCCGGTCGGCAGGCCCGTACCGGAGACGGTGAACCCGAAGCTCGCCGTGCCGCCAGGCCGGATCCGGCCGTTGAAGCCCGCGTTGGCGAACCGGTGGCGCTGCCCGTCCCGGGTGAGCACCGAGTTCCACGCGTTGGCCACCGTCGAACCGGGCGGGAGGTCGAACTCCACCACCCAGCCGGTGCTCTCCGCGTCACCGGTGTTGGTCACCACGACCCGCCCGCCGTACCCCGTGCTCCAGACGGACGACCGGCTGAACGCGGCGGACAGCTCCGCCGCGGCGGCCTTGGCCGGGCCGACGAGCACTGCGACCAGGCAGACGAGTGTGACGCCCACCGCCGCAAGACGATTCCCCATGCGATCGATCTCCTCGGGTCTCCGGCGGCGGCCGTGACTCGACACCTGGCTACCACGTCCACGGCCGGCAGTCGAGGAGATCGCCCGTCACCTTTCGGCTTCCCGCCTCGTCCACCGGGTGGACGAGGCGGGAAGGGGACCGATGCGCGACGTGCTTTCGGACCGGTTCGAGGAGCACCGCGCGCACCTGCGCGCGGTGGCCCACCGGATGCTGGGCTCGCTGCCCGAAGCGGAGGACGCCGTCCAGGAGACCTGGTTGCGGTTGTGCCGGGTCGACGCCGACCAGGTCGACAACCTCGCCGCGTGGCTGCGCACCGTCGTCTCCCGGGTGTGCCTGGACGTGCTCCGCCAACGCCGGACCCGCCGCGAGGACACCGTCGACCACCTGCCCGAGACGCCGGCCGACGACGACCCCGCGACGGAGGCGGTCCTGGCCGACTCGATCGGGCGCGCGCTGCTCGTCGTCCTCGACACCCTCGCACCCGCCGAGCGGATCGCCTTCATCCTGCACGACACGTTCGCCGTGCCGTTCGACCGGATCGCGCCGATCGTCGGCCGCAGCACCGCCACCACCAAGAAGCTGGCCAGCCGCGCCCGGCACAAGGTCCGCGGCACCACCGTGGTCGACGAAGCCGAGGTCACCTGCCACCGGCACGTCGTGGAGGCGTTCCTCGCCGCCGCCCGCGCGGGCGACTTCGACGCGCTGATCGCCGTGCTCGACCCCGACGTCGTCCGCCGCGCCGACCCCATCGCTGTGCCGCCCGGCGCGGCCACCGAAGTCCGCGGCGCACCCACCGTCGCCCGCGAGACCGTCGCCCTCACCTCGAACGCCCACCACGCGGAGACGGCCCTGGTGAACGGACGGGTCGGCATCGTCGTCGCCCCACGAGGACGGCTCCGGTTCGCCCTCACCGTCGCCGTCCGGCACGGCCGGATCGCCGCTTACGAGGTCATCGCCGACCCCGCCCGACTCCGTCGACTCGACATCGCAGTGCTCGGGGCGGTTCCTGAGCCCTCGGCGCGGCCCGCTCCGTCGCGGAACGGGCCGTGTCCGGCTTGCCGGGAGCGCGTCGAACGGCAAGGGTGGTGCGATGGGTGAAGAGCGGGACGGCGTGGCGTTGACCAACCTCGACCAGCCGCTGTTCGACGGGGCCGACGCGACCAAGGGCGACCTGGTCGACTACCTGGACGCGGTGCGGGACCGGATCATCCCCGGGCTGGCGGGACGCCCGCTGTCGGTGATGCGGGTACGGCCGGGGCAGGAGCCGTTCACCCAGAAGAACTTGCCCAAGTACACGCCCCCGTGGGTGCCGAGCGTGACGCTGTGGGCGGAGTCGTCCAAGCGCGAGATCCGGTACGCGGTGTGCGAGGACCGGCGCACGCTGCTGTGGTTCGCGAACCAGCGCGCGGTGGAGTACCACGTCACGTTGGGGCTCGCGGACGCGTTCGACCGGCCCACGTACCTGGTGCTCGACCTCGACCCGCCGGAGGGCGCCGGGTTCGACGTGGTCGTGGCGGCGGCGAAGCTCGTCCGCCGGGCGTTGGCGGAAGACGGGCTGTCCGGTGTGGTGAAGACGAGTGGGTCCAAGGGCGTGCACGTGTTCGTGCCAGTGGAAGGTGTCGACCACGATGTCGCCGCCGCGACGCGTGCGCTGGCGGCACGGGCCGAGCGCCTGGACCCGGACTTGGCGACCACCGCGTTCATCAAGGACGACCGGGGTGGTCGGGTGTTCCTCGATTCGACGCGTGCGTACGGCTCGACCGTGGCCGCCGCGTACAGCCCGCGGATCCGGCCGGGCACGACCGTGTCGTTCCCCGTGGACTGGGACGACCTCGACTCCGTGACGCCCGCCGACTTCACCGTGCGGACCGCCGTCGCGCTGCTCGGGGACGACGACCGCTGGAATGCGCGGATGCCCGCGCCGCAGGAGCTGCCCGACGACCTGGTGGCCGAGGGCCACACCATCCCGGTGGCGCGCGTGCAGGCGATGCACGAGGGCAAGCGCCGGGCTCGCGCTCAACGCGCCCAGCAGTAGACCTTTTTTCATTCAACACTGAAGTTATCGAGCGCACGGAATCGTTCAGGTGCGTCCGAACGTGCGACTACGAAAGTCGCTACCGCACGGTGTCCCTGCGCCTCAGGCTCAGGCGTGGCTTTCCCTACACCCTGCGGAGGCAGCCATGTCCTTGAAGAGGACGACACCGCTGGCGAGCGCCCTGGTGCTCGCCGCGGCCCTGCTGAGCCCACCCGTCGCTACCGCGGCCCCGGTGGACGCACTGGCCGTGCCCGACATCTCGCTGACCAACGTCCAGGCGCACTTGAACGACTTCCAGACGATCGCCAACAACAACGGCGGCAACCGGGCCCACGGCCGGCCCGGCTACCTGGCGTCGATCAACCACGTCAAGGCGAAGCTCGACGCGGCCGGGTACCAGACGTCCGTGCAGCAGTTCACCTACAACGGCACCACCGGGTACAACCTGATCGCCGACTGGCCGGGCGGCGACCCGAACAACGTGCTGATGCTCGGCGGCCACCTCGACAGCGTGAGCTCCGGACCGGGCATCAACGACAACGGCACCGGATCGGCGGGCCTGCTGGAGGTCGCGTTGACCGTGTCCCGACTGCGCTTCGCCCCGCAGAAGCACATCCGCTTCGGTTGGTGGGGTGCGGAGGAGCTGGGTCTGGTCGGCTCCAACCACTACGTGAACAGCCTGCCGACGACCGAGCGGTCGAAGGTCAAGGGGTACCTGAACTTCGACATGATCGGGTCGCCGAACCCCGGTTACTTCGTCTACAGCGCCTCCGGTCAGCCGAGCGGGTCGTTGTTGTTGCAGCAGACGCTGCAGGCGGCGTTCAGCGTGCCGACCGAGTTGACGTCCGTCGGCGGTCGCTCCGACCACGCCGCGTTCGCACGGGCCGGCATCCCGATCGGCGGCACGTTCACCGGCGCCGAGGTGATCAAGACGGCGTCCCAGGCGCAGAAGTGGGGCGGCACGTCGGGCGTCGCCTTCGACCGCTGCTACCACCGGTCGTGCGACACCACCGCCAACGTCAACGCCACCGCGTTGGACCGCAACAGCGATGCCATCGCCTACGCCCTGTGGACCCTGGCCGGTACGGGCACCTCGCCCGGAGCCCGCTTCGAGAACCCGACGGACGTGGCCATCCCCGACCTCACCACGGTCGAGAGCCCGATCACGGTGACCGTAGTCGCGGGCAACGCGCCGGCCGCGTTGGAGGTGGGGGTGGACATCACCCACACCTACCGGGGCGACCTGGTGATCGACCTGGTCGCACCGGACGGCACCGCGTTCCGGGTGAAGAACTCGAGCAGCGACAGCGCGGACAACGTCCTCACCACGTACACGGTGGACGCCTCGGGTGAGGTGGCGAACGGCACGTGGAAGCTGCGCGTGCGGGACGTCGCGTCGTCGGACGTCGGCCGGATCAACGGCTGGTCCCTCCAGTTCTGACCTCCGGCAGGTCCTGATCCGGACGTGGTGGCGGAGCTTCCTGCGGCTCCGCCACCACGCCCCGACGCGTCACAGGCCAATGCCGGGTCACCGGCCGTACGTTGGACGTGGCAGCGGCTACCTATGCAACCAGTTGCACTGCACCCCGTTGCACGGTTACCGTCACCGCCATGGCGTTGGAGCACGCGATCCTGGTGTCGCTGGACGAGCGCTCGGGCTCGGGCTACGAACTGGCCCAGCGGTTCGAGAAGTCGATCGGCTTCTTCTGGACCGCCACCCACCAGCAGATCTACCGCACGCTCAAGCGCATGGACGACCTCGGCTGGGTCTCCTGCCACGAGGTCTCCCAGGACGGCCGCCCGGACAAGAAGGTCTACGAGGTCACCGAGGCCGGCCGCGACGAGCTCACCCGCTGGCTCGCCTCCCCCGGCGCACCCGAGACCGTGCGCAACGACCTGGCCGTGAAAGTGCGCGGAGCGTCCTTGGGCGACGCGCGAGCCGTGATCGCCGAGCTGGCCCGGCACCGCGACCTGCACGCCGAACGACTCGACGTCTACCGCGCGTTCGAGAAGAAGGACTTCCCCGACCCGTCGGGCCTCTCCGGCCGACGGCTGCACCAGTACCTGATCCTGCGCGGCGGCATCCGGGCCGAGCAAGGGCTGGTCGAGTGGTGCGACGAGGCGCTTGCCGCGATGCGAGAGGACGAACGGTGACGACCGGGTACCCGAACCTGCTCAAGCCCCTGGACCTGGGCTTCACAACCCTCCCCAACCGGGTCCTCATGGGATCCATGCACACCGGCAACGAGGACCGCGCCAAGGACTTCGACAAACTCGCCGCCTACTTCGCCGAACGGGCGCGCGGCGGCGTCGGGCTCATGGTCACCGGCGGCTTCTCCCCCAGCCTGACGGGCTCGCTCTACCCGTTCTCCTCCAAGCTCACCACGCACCGCGAAGCGCGCGACCACCGCACGATCACCCAAGCCGTGCACGACAACGGCGGCAAGATCGCGCTCCAGCTTCTGCACGCCGGTCGGTACGGCTACCACCCGTTCACCGTGTCCGCCTCCGCGCTCAAGTCCCCGATCAGCAGGTTCCGCCCCCACGCGCTGTCGGACCGGGGCGTGCGGGCGCAGGTCGACGCGTTCGCCCGAGCCACCGCCCTCGCCCGTGAAGCGGGCTACGACGGCGTGGAGATCATGGGCTCCGAGGGCTACTTCATCAACCAGTTCCTCGCGCCCCGCACCAACAAGCGCACCGACCGCTGGGGCGGCACCCCGGAGAACCGGCGGCGCATCGCGGTCGAGGTCGTGCGCCGCTGCCGCGAGGCGGCGGGGCCGGACTTCATCCTCGTCTACCGGCTCTCCATGATCGACCTGGTGGAGGACGGCCAGACGTGGGACGAGGTGGTGGCGCTCGGCCAGGAGGTCGAGGCCGCCGGCGCGACCATCATCAACACGGGCATCGGCTGGCACGAGGCACGCGTGCCGACGATCGTCACCTCGGTGCCGCGGGCGGCGTTCACGAACGTCACCGCGAAGTTGCGCCCGCACGTCGGCATCCCGGTGGTCACCTCGAACCGGATCAACATGCCGCAGGTCGCCGAGGAGGTGCTGGCACGCGGTGACGCGGACATGGTGTCCATGGCACGCCCGTTCCTGGCCGACCCGGAGTGGGTGCGCAAAGCCGAGACCGGCCGGTCGGACGAGATCAACACGTGCATCGCGTGCAACCAGGCGTGCCTGGACCACACGTTCGCGATGAAGAAGGCGACCTGCATGGTCAACCCGCGCGCGGGCAACGAGACCACGCTCCAGCTGCTCCCGACCCGCCGCGCCAAGCGGGTCGCGGTGGTCGGCGCCGGTCCCGCGGGCCTCGCGGCGGCGACGTCGCTGGCCGAACGCGGGCACGCGGTGGAGCTGTTCGAGGCGGACGACGACATCGGCGGCCAGTTCGCCATCGCCCGGCGCATCCCCGGCAAGGAGGAGTTCGCCGAGACGATCCGCTACTACCGACGGCGGATCGAGCTGACCGGGGTGGAGCTGCACCTCAACCGGAGAGCCGGAGCGGACACCCTGGCCGACTTCGACGAGGTCGTCCTCGCCACCGGCGTGACGCCTCGGATCCCCGATATCCCCGGCGTGGAGCGCGCGCTGTCCTATGTGGACGTGGTGCGGCACGGTGCGCCGGTCGGCGACCGGGTCGCGGTGATCGGCGCGGGCGGCATCGGGGTGGACGTGACCGAGTTCCTCACCCACACCTCCCTCGACCTCGACGGGTGGCGGGCCGAGTGGGGTGTCACCGATCCCGAGGACGGGCGCGGCGGCGTCACCGCGCCGAAGCCGGCGAGGCCCGCACGTCAGGTTTTCCTGTTGCAGCGCAAGTCGTCCAAGATCGGCAAGGGGCTGGGCAAGACCACCGGTTGGGTGCACCGCGCGGCGCTGGCCGCCAAGGGGGTCGAGCAGCTGACCGGGGTCAACTACGAGCGGATCGATGAGCAGGGCGTGCACATCTCGTTCGGGCCGAAGCGTGAGCGCGCCCGCGTGCTGGAGGTCGACACGGTCGTGGTGTGCGCGGGACAGGAGTCCGTCCGCGACCTCGTGGAGGTGCTCACCGCGCGCGGCGTCGTGACGCACGTCATCGGCGGCGCGGACGTCGCCGCCGAGTTGGACGCCAAACGGGCGATCGACCAGGGCACGCGCCTCGCGGCCATCATCTGAGCGGCGGAACAGGGCCGTGTCACCGCGTCTTCCGACCGCCGTACACCTAGGCTGAACGTCGTGGACTTCTTCACCCCGCCCGATTCCAAGGCCGCCGCCGCCGCTCTCGAGGTGTGCCACGAGTACGCCGAGCCGTGGCTGCTGAACCACTCGCTGCGCTCCTACGCGTGGGCCGTCGCGTACGCGGCCTACGCGGACATCCCGCACGACGGCGAGCTGCTGTACGTCGCCGCGCTCCTGCACGACCTCGCGCTGACCCCGCCGTTCGACAGCCACACCGTGCCGTTCGAGGAGGCGGGCGGCCACCTGGCGTGGGTGTTCGCCGCCGGCGCCGGCTGGGGTCGGGTGCGCCGGGACCGACTGGCCCAGGTCATCGTGCTGCACATGCGCGACGACGTGTCCGCCGAGGAGGACGCGGAGAGCCACCTGCTCCAGGTGGCGGTCACCGCCGACGTGTCCGGCGGCGGCTTGGACCGGTTCTCCGAGCAGTTGAAGGACGACGTGGTGACCCGGTTCCCCCGGTTGGGGTTCGCGGAGGAGTTCCTGAAGCGGGCCGACGACCAGGCCACCCGGAAACCGGGCTGCGCCGCGGCACGGCTGATGGGTGGCGGCTTGGCCGATCGGCTGCGGACCAACCCGCTGGACGGGCCCGGTCGGTGACCCTGGGCCTCTGACACCGGCACCGCGGCGATCGCCCGCCCGGCGGACTCCCAGAACGCGTCGAACGCGGGCGGTCACGGCGTCAAGGCTTCCGGCAGCAGCCAGTCGGCTTCGATCTCGTGCGCCCGCGGGGTGGGCAGACCGTGCCGGCGGAGCACCGCCAAGCCTTCCGCCCCGACCTCGTGCGCCCGCGGGGTGGGCGGCGCGTCCTCGTTCATCTTGAGCACGAGGTCGGCGCCTCGGGCCAGCCACACGGTGTTCACCACGTCACCGGTCAGCGGGACGACGCCGTCTCCCAATCGGGCCAGGACGTCCTGTGCGCGAACGCTTGAGCAGACAACGGTCCCCCCGATTCCGCTGTCCGGCCGTCGTCGGCGCCGTCCGACCGGGACTAGCGTTCGAATCGATTCAGCGGACATCTCGCAATGGAGCGATCATGCCCAAGTCACGCATGCCCACAGCCGCTATCGCCCTGGCCCTGGCCCTGCCCCTGGTGACCACGCCGGCCGCGCAGGCAGCCGCCTTCGTCACCGAGCTCCCCGGCCTGCCCGGCTACCCCACCCACCGCACCATCGCGGTCAACGACCTCGGCCAGATCGTCGGCGCCGCCTACGGCAACGGTGCGCCGCACACCGTGCAGTGGGCGCGCGGCAACGCGGGCACCGACCTCGGCGCCGGCACCCCGACCGGGATGAACCAGATCGGCCAGGTGCTCGGCCTGGTGGCCGTCAGCGGCGCCGGACCGTACGTCCAACGCCCCCTCATCTGGCACGAGGGCAAGGTCACCGACATCACGCCGCCCGGCTCGGGCTGGGTCTCCGCGTCGGCGATCAACAACAACGGCGCGGTGCCGATGACGTACTCCACCTCGCCGTACGGCTACCACCAGGAGAGAGCGGCGGTGTGGCGGGACGGCAAGCACACGGCGTTGCCGCTGTCCGGGCCGCACCTGTCGCTGAGCGCGATCAACGACGCCGGGGTCGTCGCCGGGTCCAAGTTGCCCATGTTCGGCACCGACGCGCACGCGTTCCGCTGCGCCGACACCACGAAGTGCGAACCGCTGGCCGCCGTGCCCGGCTCCGGCGGCTACTCGGTGGAGGCGATCAACGAGGCCGGGGTGGTCGTCGGCAACCGGGGCACGCAGGCGCTGCGCTGGGAAGGCGGCGACGTGACCGTGCTGTCCCCGTCCGGCCAGGTGGCGAACGGTCCGCAGGCCATCAACGAGCGTGGCGACGTCGTCGGCTGGTCCACGGAGTCCACCGCGGTCAAGCGGGCCGCGCTGTGGCCTGGCGGCGGCAAGCCGGTCGACCTGGGCGTGCCCGGCCCGTCCGAGGCGGTCGCGGTCAACGAGCGGGGCGACGTGATCGGCTGGACGTCGGCGGACAACCCGGACGCGCCCCGGGGGTTCCTGTGGCGCGACGGCAGGATCACCTACCTCAGCTCGCTCGGCGGCGCGCACAGCCTGCCGGTGGCGGTGAACGACCGGGGCCTGGTCGTCGGCGAGAGCACCACCGCCGACGGCACGCTGAAGGCCGCGAAGTGGACCCTGATCAGCACGACCCCGCGCCGCTGACCTCCCGGCCCCCGGTGGCGGCGGTCAGGCCGTCACCGGGGCGATCGGCAGCGAGATCACCATGGTCAGGCCGCCGCCGGGCGTGTCCTCCGCCGTGATCGCGCCGCCCATCGCGTCCACGAAACCCTTGGCCACGCTCAACCCGAGGCCGACGCCCGGCGTGGCGGCCCGGTCGCCCAAGCGTTGGAACGGCGCGAACACCGCGCTCGCCGTGTTCTTCGGCAGGCCCTGGCCGTGGTCCACGACGCGCAGCTCGACCCGGTCACCGTAGGCGCTGGCGCGCACCGCGATCTCGGGCTCGTCCACCTTGATCCGTCCGTCGCCGTCCACGTCGACCATCCGGCGCGGGCTGAGCCGGCCGTGCCGCAGCGCGTTGTCGATCACGTTCGCCACCACGCGTTCGAGCAGGCCGACGTCGGCGAGCACGGGCGGCAGGTGTTCGGCCACGTCCACGGACAGCGTGGCGCGTTCGTCGATACCGGCCAGAGCGCGCGCCACCACCTCGTCGTACGTGACGGCACGCAGTTGTGGCGCGACCGCGCCGGTGGCCAACCGGGACGAGTCGAGCAGGTTGTCGATCAGCCCGGTCAACCGGTCGGCGGACACCTCCACGGTCTCCAGCAGCTCGGAGATGTCCTCTTCGGACAGTCGTAGGCCGGTGTCGCGCAGGCTGCCGATGGCCGCTTTGATCGAGGTCAACGGGGTGCGCAGGTCGTGCCCCACGGCGGACAGCAACGCGGTGCGCAGCTCCGTCGTCTCGGCCCGCCGCTGCGCCTCGGCGGTCTCGGCGGCCATCCGCTGCTGCCGCAACGCCATCAACGCCTGACCGGCCGCCGCCTCCACCGCGCGCTGGTCCCCCGCGGGCAGCGTCCGGCCGCGCAACGCGAGGTGCACGTCCGCCGTCACCCGCACGTCCACGTCGGCTTCGTCCGGCTCGGCGCAAGGCCGTGGCCCGACGCACGCCACCCGTTCCCACTCCCCCTCGCGCCGCTCCAGCAGCGCCACCGACTCCAGCCCGAAGTTCTCGCGCACCTTCTCCAGCAGTCGGGCCACCGGGAACGGGCTGGTCAGCACGGTCCGCGCGTAGGAGGCGAGCAACGCGGCCTCCGTACGGGCCCGCGCGCCCTGCTCGGCCAGCCGTGCCGCCCGGTCCACCACGAGCGCGACCAGCACCGCGACCAGCAGCACGGCGATCAGCGTGACCAGGTTTCGCGAGTTCGCCAGGGCCAGGCTGTGGAACGGCGGGGTGAAGAAGAAGTTCAGCAGCCCGGCGCCGAGCAACGCGGCGGCGAGTGCCGGACCGAGCCCGCCCACCAGCGCGACCACCACCGTGGCCAGGAAGAACCCGACCACGTCCGTCGAGAAGGTCACGCTGTCGCGCCACAGCAGCCCCACCCCCGTCACGACGGCGGGCAGCAGTGCGGCCAACCCCCAGCCCAGCAGGCGCCGCGACCGTGCCGTGGTGCCGCCGAGGCGCCACCGCGGGACGCGACGCGCCTCGTCGTGCGTGACCATGTGCACGTCGATCGGCCCGGACGCCTGGATGACCGCCGCGCCGATGCCCTCGTCGAACACCCGCGCCAGGCGTGAGCGCCGGGACGTCCCCAGCACCAGCTGCGTCGCGTTCACCGCGCGCGCGAAGTCCAGCAACGCGGTCGGCACGTCGTCGCCGACCACGCTGTGGAACGTCGCGCCCACGTCCTCGGTGACCCGCCGGAACCCCGCCACCAGCTGCGGTGACGCCCCGGTCAGCCCGTCGCCGCGCATGATGTGCACGACCATCAGCTCCGCGCCGGCGCGCACCGCGATGCGGCGGGCCCTGCGGATCAGCGTCTCGCTCTCCGGGCCGCCGCTGATCGCCACCACGACCCGTTCCCTGGTCTCCCAGGTGTCGGTGATGCGCTGCTCCGAGCGGTACCCCTGCAACGCGACGTCGACCTGGTCGGCCACCCAGAGCAGGGCGAGTTCCCGCAGCGCGGTCAGGTTGCCGATCCGGAAGTAGTTGCCCAGTGCGGCGTCGATCCTGTGCGCGGCGTAGACGTTGCCGTGCGCCAGGCGTCGGCGCAGCGCCTCCGGCGTGATGTCGACCAGTTCGACCTGCTCGGCGCGCCGCACCACCTCGTCCGGCACGGTCTCGCGCTGCGCCACGCCGGTGATCCGCTCGACCACGTCGTTGAGCGATTCGAGGTGCTGGACGTTGACCGTGGACAGCACGTCGACGCCCGCGTCCAGCAGCTCCTCGACGTCCTCCCAGCGCCTGGCGTTGCGTGCGCCGGGCGCGTTCACGTGCGCCAGCTCGTCCACGACCGCGACTTCCGGCGCACGGGCCAGCAGGCCGTCCAGGTCCAGCTCCAGGTGGTCGGGCGGCAGCTGCTCCAAACCTTCGAGCAGCGCCTCGATCTGCGCCCGGCCGTGCGTCTCGACCAGGCCCACGACCACGTCGGTGCCACGGGCCCGGCGTCGGTGCGCCTCGCTCAGCATGGCGTACGTCTTGCCGACCCCGGGAGCCGCGCCGAGGTAGATCCGCAACTCACCGCGCTTGCGCTTGCCGTCCACAGCGCCAGTGTGCTCGCGCCCTGGCCGGCCCGCGTTCGAGGGGCCACCGCCGCGCGGGCACGACTCCTCCACCGCTGCCCCGACCGCAGAACTACTCAGCGGCGGCGAAACCCGCGTCCAGCCGGTCGATCATCACGTCGATCAGCTCCGACAGCTCGGGCCGCTCGGCGGCGTCCAGCCACCAGCCGACGACGACCCGCAACGTCGCCATCACCGTGGCGGCGAACATCATCGGGTAGAGGTCGGTCGCCGGGTCGACGCCGACCCTCTCTGCCACCGCGGCGGCCAGTTCCCGTTCCTGCACGGTGAAGGCCGCGACCTGGTGCGGCAGCAGTGCCGGCGTCCGGCGCAGGACCCGCAGCTGCGCCACTCGTTCCGGGTCGATCCGTTCGGGCACGACCTCGATCAGCGCCGTGCGCAGGGCGCGCAACACCGCTTCCTCCGCGGGCCGCTCGGCGAAGGCCTGCACGAACGCCGCAGCCGTGGCGACGTCGCCCGCGACGACGGCTTCCTCCTTGGAGGTGAAGTAGTTGAAGAACGTACGCAGCGATACGCCGGCCTCGTTCGCCACCTGTTCGACTGTCACCCCGTCGAGGCCGTGCTCCACGCACAGTCGCAGTGCCGCATCGGCCAACGCCGTGCGAGTGGCCAGCTTCTTGCGTTCACGCAGTCCTGACACGCGCGGAAGTGTCGCACCTGCCCGGTGCTTACCGGGGCAGGTGCGACACCGTGTCTAGTGGCCGTCCGCCATCTCCGCGGCCAGCCGCTCGTCACCGCTGAGGGTCTTGAGCGGCTTCTCCTTGATGAACAGCACCGCCACCAGTGCGAGCGCCGCGATCGGCGCGCCGATCAGGAACAGCTCGGCCGTGGCCGTGGCGTAGATCTCGCGCATGATCAACCGCACCGGCTCGGGCAGCAGCGACAGGTCGGGCACGGTGGCCTCCGCGCCGTCCGGCGCCGGGCCGAACTTCTCCTCGCTCAGGCCGGTCACCCGGTTGGCGAGCACCGCGCCCAACGCGCTGACACCGATCGCGCCACCCAGGCTGCGGAAGAACGTGAGGGTGGAAGTCGTCGCACCGAGGTCCCGGGCCGGCACGTCGTTCTGCGCGGCCAGCACCAGGTTCTGCATGAGCAGGCCGACGCCGACACCGAGCACGGCCATGTGGACGCTGACCATGAACACGCTCGTGTTCGCGTCGATCGTGGCCAGCAGCAGCATCCCGCCGACCATGGTCACGCCGCCGGCGACCAGGAAGCCCTTCCACCTGCCCCACTTGGTGATCAGCTGACCCGCCACCGTGGACGACACCAGCAGGCCGAAGATCAGCGGCAGGCTCATCATGCCCGCCTGCGTGGGCGTCTTGCCCAGACCGATCTGGAAGTACTGGGACAGGAACACCGTGCCACCGAACATCGCCACGCCGACCAGGGCGCTGGCCAGCGTCGTCATCGCGACCGTCCGGTTGGCGAAGATGCTCAGCGGCACGATCGGGTCCGCCACCCGCGACTCCACCCACACCGCCAGGCCGAGCAGCGCCACGCCGACCGCGACCAGCAGCGCGGTCCACGCCGAGGCCCACTCGAACTGGTGGCCGGCCAACGTCGACCAGACCAGCAGCGTGGACACACCGCCCACGATCAGCGCCGCACCCAGGTAGTCGATCTTGACTTCCTTGCGCACCACCGGCAGGTTCAGCGTGCGCTGGAGCAGCAGGACCGAGGCGAGGGTGAACGGCACGCCGATGAAGAAGCACCAGCGCCAGCCCAGCCACGAGGTGTCCACCAGGATCCCGCCGATGAGCGGCCCGGCGACCGTGCCGACGCCGAAGACGGCGCCGAAGATGCCCGCGTAACGACCCATCTCGCGCGGCGGGATCATCGCCGCCATCACGATCGTCGCCAACGCCGTCATCCCGCCCGCGCCGAGACCCTGCACGATCCGGCTGGCGATCAGCACTTCGACGTTCGGGGAGAACCCGGCGATGAGCGAGCCCACCGCGAACAGGCCCAGTGAGAGCTGGATCAGCAGCTTGCGGCTGTAGAGGTCGGCGAGCTTGCCCCACAGCGGCACGGTCGCCGTCATGGCGAGCAGTTCGGTCGTGACGACCCAGGTGTAGACGGACTGCGAGCCCTTCAGGTCGGCGATGATGCGCGGGAGCGCGTTCGACACGATGGTCGAGGCCAGGATGGACACGAACATGCCCAGCATCAGGCCGGACATGGCTTGCATGACGTCCCGGCGCGAGGTCGTGCCGGTTGCGGTGGACATCGGATCCCCCAGTTGGTCGCGATAGGTCAGGACGGCGGTTCGGCGAGCCCTCCGGCGAGCAGGTCGACGGCTTCGGCGAGCAGGACGCGCAGCGGCGTGGCGGTGCCGGTCCACCTGGTGATGGCCACCCGGAACGCCGCACCCGCCGCCGCCCCGAGCAGCAGCGGGTAGGTGTCGTCAGCGGGCAGGCCCACCCGTTCGGCGATGCCGGCGACGAG
The DNA here is from genome assembly GCF_052936305.1 of Saccharothrix isguenensis. Lineage (NCBI taxonomy): Bacteria > Bacillati > Actinomycetota > Actinomycetes > Pseudonocardiales > Pseudonocardiaceae > Saccharothrix > Saccharothrix isguenensis. The sequence continues at coordinate 3,307,312 of NZ_CP193626.1, read as the reverse complement.
CTCCCGTTCGACCGCTTCACCGCCGGAGAACACCTTCGCCAGGAGCACGGGGTGCTGCTGCACCACCCGCATCCGCTGCAACCAGAGGTCGCGGTCGTCCGCCGGCTCGGCGGCTACCTCCGCCGACAACGCCTCACGCACTGCCGCCGCAGCGGACAGCTCCGCCGGCGCGGCGAGCACGCGGGCGCGCATCCGGGGCCCCGCATCCGGGTCGGGCCCGAGCACGGCGTCTTCCTTGCTCGCGAAGTAGTTGAAGAACGTTCGCGGCGAAACCCCTGCCGCAGCGCTGATGTCCTCGACGGTCACCTGGTCGAGCCCGTGCTCGGCGACCAGGCGCACCGCGGCGTGCCCCAAAGCCGTACGAGTCTGCCGCTTCTTGCGGCCACGAAGCCCCCCGGCCGCCTGCGTGCTCACCTGATCAGCGTAGGGAAAAACGTGCACACTCTGCAACTTTGCAGAGTGTGCACACTTGTGATCCCTCCTTCAGCCGCCGATTTCATACCTCGTGGGGGCCCCGGCAGCCACCAGCACGGCCACGGTCCCCGGATAGTCCCCGTCCGACGCGCGGCTGTTCCGGACACCCCACAACGCGCAGTCGAGCGGTGTGGGCCCGTCGTCGTCGAACGCCTTGTCCGCAAGATCCGCACCGCGCGCCACCAACAGCCGGACCACCTCGACCCGACCGTTCATCGCAGCCTGGTCCAGCGGGGTGAAGTTGCTCCACCCGCGCGTGTCCACAGCCATCCCCGCATCCAGCAGCGCGCCCACCACGTCACCCCGCCCCAGAGCCGCGAACTGGCCCAGGATCCACCCGTAATCGTCACCACCGGGCGTGCCGAGCACCGGCGCGACAGCACGGGGCAGCGACGCGGACTCGCCGCGCGCCACCGCCAACACCGCTTGGTCCACGGGGTCGAGGACGGCTTCAGCACCGCGTGACCGCAACATCGTGTAAGCCGCCAAGTGGCCACACCTCGCCGCCAGCGCCAACGGACGACGACCGACGTCCCACCGCCCCCAAGGAAGGTTCACGTCGGCACCGGCAGCGATCAACAGCTCCAGCACCTCGATGCTCCGCCCGCGCCCGATGGCGTGGTGGAGGCAGAACTCCGCATCGACGTCGACGCCACGATCGAGGAACCACCGCAGACCGGCCACGTCCTCGAAGTCCAGCTTGTGGTTGACCATACGTTCGAAACCCGGCCGGTGCAGATCGTCCAGCAGCGCGGTGTCCGACTGCTCGCAGGCGTGGTAGAAGGCGTCTTCATCCGAGATCGGCGGCACTCCGAGGACCATACGTCACCCCGACGCGTGACCGTCTACTTCGAACAGGTCCACACCGCCGACCGCTAAGGTGCCCGGAAGGCAAGATCGACCCTTGAGGGAGAACGATGCTCCGCAGCACTCGCCTCTTCGGCCCGAAGCGCCGCGTCACCTTCTCACTACCGCTCGACCAGCCGCGCGGCCCGGTGAGCGTGGTCGGCACGTTCAACGGCTGGACCCCCGGCGTGCACGAGCTGGTGCCCCGCCGCGACGGCACGCGCACCGTCACCGTGATCCTCCCGCCGGGCACCCACCGGTTCCGCTACCTGGGCGACGGCGGCCACTGGTTCGACGACACCGACGTCCCCCACGTCGACCACGAAGGTTGCGTGATCACGATCGGTACCGACCAGTCCACATAGGACGCGCGCAACCACCCATCCCCCACCCCGCCCGAACCACCCACGACCCGGGACCGACAAGGCTCGATTCGACATGGGCTTCGACCAGCCCATGACACCTGGACCCCTGTCGAATCGAGCCGTACCGCACCACCACCCGCACCTACCCCGACCGGAGCCAACCCGTAAGCGCTAATATAACAGCACTGTTGCATCCGATGGAGGAGAGCCCGTGCTGTACCCCGAGACCGAGCCGTACGACCACGGCATGCTCGACGTCGGCGACGGACACCACCTGTACTGGGAGGTGTGCGGCAATCCGGACGGAAAGCCCGCCGTGGTCCTCCACGGCGGTCCGGGCTCCGGCTGCACCGCCAACGCCCGCCGGTACTTCGACCCGGCCGCCTACCGCGTAGTCCTGTTCGACCAACGCGGCTGCGGCCGGAGCACCCCGCACGCCGGCCGGCCGACGGTCGACCTGTCCACCAACACCACCGACCACCTGATCCACGACCTGGAACGACTGCGCGAGTTCCTGGCCGTCCACCGGTGGCTGGTGTTCGCCGCGTCGTGGGGCTCGGTCCTCGGCCTCGTCTACGCAGAGCGCTTCCCGCACCGGGTGTCGGAGATGGTCCACGCAGGCGTGGCGACCGGCCGGCGGTCGGAGACGGACCTGTTGACGACAGGTGTGGCCCCGATGTTCCCGGAAGCGCACGCCCGGTTCCGCGAACTGGCGCCGACCGGCGACCCGGCAGCGGGATACCTGGAGCTGCTCCTCTCCCCGGATCCGGCCGTGCACCACCGCGCGGCCGAGGAGTGGTGCCGGTGGGAGTCGGCCCTCGTGCCGCTCACCCCCGCCCAACGCCACTTCGACTCTCCGGAGTTCCGCCTGGCCTTCGCACGACTGGTCACGCACTACTGGGCGCACGGTTCCTGGCTCCCGGAGGGGATCGTCCTGGAGGAGGCGTGGAAGCTCGCGGGCATCCCGGGCGTAATCGTTCAAGGACAGCTCGACCTGGTCAATCTGACCGGCACGCCGTTCGACCTCGCGCACGCCTGGCCGGACGCCGAGCTGATCGTCCTCCCCCAGACCGCGCACGGCGGGAGCGACGCGATGACCGAAGCGAGGGTCGCCGCCACCGATAAATTCAGGTAACACTCGGCAACCCGGTGCGATGCTGTGATTGCAGCGAGCTACACGCACGGAGGAGTGCCGGGTGCCCGACAGGTTCACCGAAAGCGCCCGCCGGGTATCGGTGTTGGCCCTCCAGGAGGCGCGAGGGCTCAACCACACCGCCATCGGCACCGACCACCTCTTCCTGGGCCTGATCGGCGAAGGCGGCGCAGCGGCGTCCGTCCTGCAGTCGTTCGGCCTGTCGCTGGAGACCTGCCGGGCACACGTGCGGGCTTCCCACGCCCGCGGCACGCTCCCGGTCCCCGGACACCTGCCGTTCACCCCCGGCGCGAAACGGGCCCTCGCACTGGCCGTGCGGGAATCCCTCGCACTGCACCACCGGCACGTGGACACCGGCCACCTGCTGCTCGGCGTGCTCGCCGAGGACGACGGGATCGCCCTCGCCGTCCTCACCCGCAGCGGCTTGTCACCCACCGACGTCCGCGACCGCGCGTTCGCCGCACTGGCCGGGATCGACCTGCCCGCACAGCGGCAGGCACGCCTGTACCTCAGCTACCGACGTCCGCAGGACCTGCACCTGGCGGGCCGCATCGCGGACCGACTGGACGACATCGGCCGGCCGGTCGTGGGCGACGTGGCCGAGTGCGACGTGCTGCTGGCCGTGGTCGGCCCCGGCTGGACGCCGACCGACCTGATGCGCGCGGAGGTGGAGCGGGCGGCGGAACGGGCCGTGCCGGTGATCCCGGTGCTGGTCGACGGGGCGGAACTCCCCGTCGACCAGCTACCGGGCGTCGATCACGTCACCGTCGTCCGCCACGAGACGTTCCGCGCGGACGTGGAACGGTTGGCCGACGTGGTCCGCTACGCCCAGCCGGGCATCGGGTAACCCGCCATCAGCTCCGCCACCTCGGCCGCGATCCGGTCCAGCACCTGCTCGTCGTCCGCCGCCAGGACCGCCCGCTCGATCCACTCCGCGATCTGCGGCATGTGGTCCGCGGTGAGGCCACGGGTGGTGACGGCGGCCGTGCCGAGTCGCACGCCGGAAGGGTCGAACGGCTTGCGCGGGTCGAAGGGAACGGTGTTGTAGTTCGCTTCGACACCCGCCCGGTCCAACGCCTTCGCCGCGGGCTTGCCCCCGATGCCCTTGCCCGTCACGTCCACCAGGACCAGGTGGTTGTCGGTTCCACCCGAGACCAGGTCGAAGCCGCGGTCGAGCAGCGAGGCGGCCAATGCGCGGGCGTTCTGCACGACCGCGTGCGCGTAGAGACCGAAGGACGGCTCCAACGCCTCCCCCAACGCGACCGCGATCGCCGCAGTCGTGTGGTTGTGCGGACCACCTTGCAGGCCCGGGAACACCGCCTTGTCGACGGCCTTCGAATGGGCGGCATCCGTGAGGATCATCGCGCCACGGGGTCCGCGTAGCGTCTTGTGCGTGGTCGTGGTGATCACCTGGGCGTGCCCGACCGGTGACGGGTGCGCGCCACCGGCGACGAGACCGGCGATGTGCGCGATGTCGGCCGCGAGCACCGCGCCGACCTCGTTCGCGATCTCGGCGAACGCCGGGAAGTCGATGGTGCGCGGAATGGCCGTCCCGCCGCAGAAGATGACCTTCGGGCGTTCGGCGCGGGCCAGGTCCCGGACCTGGTCGAGGTCGACGACCCCGGTGTCCTTCCGCACGCCGTACTGCACGCTGCGGAACCACTTGCCGGTGGCCGAGACGCCCCAGCCGTGGGTGAGGTGGCCGCCGGCGGGGAGGGCCATGCCCATGACCGTGTCGCCGGGGTTCAGGAACGCCATGTAGACGGCCAGGTTCGCCGGTGAGCCGGAGTACGGCTGGACGTTGGCGTGGTCGGCGCCGAACAGGGCCTTGGCCCGTCCGATCGCCAACTCCTCCACCGGGTCGACCACCTGCTGGCCCTCGTAGTACCGGCGGCCCGCGTAGCCCTCGGAGTACTTGTTGGTCAAGACCGAGCCGGTGGCTTCCAGCACGGCGGTCGAGACGTAGTTCTCCGAGGCGATCAGCCGGACCTTCTCGAACTGGCGACGGGCCTCGGCCTGGACCAGTCGGGCGACCTCGGGGTCGGCACCGGTCAACGACGGGATGGCGGGTTCGTGCACGACGACCTCCACGCGCGCGGGGGCGCTGCCGTAGCACCCAGGCGCGCGGTGCGATCCGGCTCAACGCTCCCCGGTGGTCTGTCCCACCCTCCGCACGCCAGTCGCGAACGCCCGGATCCTACGCCCGCGCGCTGCCCCGGACCACGGAGTTGCGACCGGCCGCACAACGGTGTTCCGCAGCGCCGGCCGCACGGCGTGGGTTCCCGCAGCGCCCGCCGCTCAGCAGCGCCCGCCTCCAGCGCTCCGCCCTCGGCACCCGCCTCGGCATCCGCCCGTGCCAGGTTTCGGCGGAATGGACCATTGCCGCGACGATCGGCCGGCCCAATACTCGGAATTGGAACACTCGGGGTTGGAAACCTTCCAACCGACCCTGTGCCACGTCAGCACTTCCCCCTGCCCCTGAAAGGACTGACGTGCTCGATCGCCGAACGTTCGTGCTGGGTGCCGCCGCTTCCGCGGCACTCGCCAGCGCATTACCGGCCCACGCGGCTGCCTCGGCGCCCGCGTCGGGCGCCACACCGGACCACATCACCCCGGACCACATCACCCCGGACCGGACCGCTGGAGTGTTCGCCGCACCTGACGGCGCTCCTCTCCTTCTAGCGCAACAAGACGGCCAGTGGGTGCTCGTCGACGAGGGCGGCTCGGTGCGCATCACCACCGGCCTCGCGGGCGCCGACCTGGTCGACGTCACCGGCGACGGGACCACGTTCGTGGCCGTCGGCGCCGTGAGCGGCGACCCCATCGCCACGATCTGGGAATCCACCGACGGCATCACGTGGCACGAGGTGCGCCGCCTGCACGGCGTTCGCTCGGAGTTCACCGCCGTCGGCGGCGGCCTGGCGTTCGGGTCCGTCGTGAAGCACGAGCGCGCTTCGGTGGTCCGTATCGCCGCACGCCGCACCGCTAACGGCTGGAACACCGTGCCGGTCCGCGGATTGGAGTGGACGGACGGCCTGTCCGCCACCGCCGTGGCCGCGACCGCCGACGGCTGGATCGTCGCGGCCGTCGACATCTCCGGCACCGTCCTGCACACCTCGCACAACGGCGTCAGCTGGACCGCCCGGCCCCGCCTGGACGGTGTCGCGGTGCGCGGGATGACCGCGGTGGACGGCCGCGTGCACTGGGTCGGCAACGAGATCGTCGACGCCACCCCGCTCACCGGCGTGCTGGACGCGGGCACGACCCGACCGGACGTGCCGGCGGACGCGAAGTCACTGGGTGTCGCGGGCACCCGGTCCGGCTGGCTCACCGGCGGCCGACTGATCACCGTGGAGGCGACCCGATGATCACGTTCAGCCGGATCGACGGCACCCCCGTCTACTACTGGCGGTCCAGCCGCGGCAACACGACCCTGCGCAACTGGCAGGCGACCCAGGCCTTCTACGACTCCATGGTGCTGTGGATCCGGGACCTGCGGTCGTTGTCGTCGGCCTACGGCAGCATCACCTACCTCGTGTCGGCGGGCTTCTACGTGAACAAGCCCGGCCAGCACGGCGCGGGCACCGCGATGGACCTCGACTACGTCCGGTGGAGCGGCGGGCAGGTCTCCTCGCCGCTCGACCAGCACCACGCGTCCACCACCCTCGCCACCCGGCGTCGGTACCTGGCGGTGGACGCGGCGTGCCGGCGGCGCTTCCGGTACGTGCTGGACGGCTGGTACAACTCCGCCCACGCCGACCACATCCACGCCGACTTCGGCGGCCTGCCGGTCCGCTGCGTGACCAGTTCCGACAGCGACGTGAAGTTCGTGCAGTCGCTGTGCAACAACTTCATGAGCTCGGGTCTCGTGGTGGACGGCATCTGGGGCCCGAAGACCCAGAGCGCGTTCAACACGGCCAAGTCCCGGCTCGGTGTCACGGGCGACCCGCACACCAGTAGCGCGGCGTGGCAGACGTTCCTGTCCGCCGCGGCGCGCCGGGGATTCGCGAACCAGGCGTTCTGACGGCGACGGGCCCGCGAGCCGCCTCGCGGGCCCGTCTCCCCCTTACCCGCCAACCCCCTTACCCGCCACCGCCTACCCGTTGACCTTCTCCCTGCCGACCTTCTCCCTGCCGACCTTCTCCCTGCCGACCTTCTCCCTGCCAGCCAACCCGGTCGCCACGATCACCACCGCCACGCCGGTCGCGATCACCGGCACCACCAGCGCCCGGTGGAAGCCCTCCAGCAACCCGCCCTCCGCCACGCTCGACGACGCGGCCAGGGCCAGGCCGAGCGCCGCGCCGAACTGGAACGACGTGTTCCAGATGCCGCCCGCCAGCCCTTGCTCCTCGTCCGCGACGCCCTCCACCGCGACGATCGTCAACGGGCCGTACACCAACGTGAACGCCACGCCGAGCAGCACCATCGTCGGGAACATCGCGGTCCAGTAGTCGGCGTCGGCGGGGATGCCGAGGAACAGCGCGTAGGCCACGAGCGCGACCGTGAAGCCGGCGAACAGGACCTTGTGGTTGCCGAACCGGTCGACCAACCTCGGCGTCAGGGTCGGCGCGAGCACCGAGTCGATGCCGATCACGAGCAGCGCGACGCCGGTCTGCAACGCGGTCCAGCCCCGCACGTCCTGCATGTACAGCACGGTGATGAACTGGAAGCCGACGAACGACCCGGCGAACAGGACCGTGGCGAGGTTCGCCCGCACCAGGTTCGCGCTGCGGAAGATGCCCAGCCGGATCAACGGCCCGCTGGACCTCCGTTCTGCTACCACGAACGCCGCCAGCAGCGCGAGGCTGATCGCTGCCGTCAGCGCCGTCTCGCCGGGCGGGACCTCCGGGGCGACCACGACGGTGTACACCACGCCGACCGCGCCCAGCGTCATGGTGACCGCGCCGACGATGTCGTAGCCCTGACCGGTCCGGGCGGGCGTCGCGTCGTGCTCGATCAGCCTGACCGCCAGGACCAGGATCGCGGCGGCGAGGACGACCGGGGCGAAGAACACCCAGCGCCAGCCGAGCGCGGTCAGCAGTCCGCCGACGACGAGGCCGAGCGAGAAGCCGCCCGCCGCGGTGCCCGCGTACCAGAGCAGCGCGCGGTTGCGCAGCGGTCCTTCGGCGAAGCTGGTGGTGATCAGGGACAGCCCCGCGGGCGTCATGAACGCCGCGGCCAGGCCGGTCATCGCACGGGCGGTGATCAGCATCCAGCCCTCGGTGGCCAGGCCGCCCAAGCCGGAGAACAGGACGAAGACGGTCAGCCAGAGGACGAACATCCGACGGCGGCCGAGCAGGTCGGCGGCGCGTCCGCCGAGCAGCATGAAACCGCCGTAGGCGAGCACGTAGGCGCTGACGACCCACTGGAGTTCGCCGGGCGCCATGCCGAGGTCCGCCCTGATCGCGGGCAGGGCGACACCCAGCATCGAGACGTCGATGCCTTCCAGGAAGATCGAGCCGCACAGCACGAGAAGCAGTGCGCGGGCGCGCGGGGTCATGCGAGTGGGGCCACCGTCGACCGGTGGGCTCTGCGATGTCGTGTGCACTTCACTCCTCGGTCCGCCGCTTGCATGCACATGCATCATGTGCCCTGCGGAGCGGACGCGGAAGGAGGCACTTCGAAGTCACCTGGGGCGGCCCCCGAGCTAGCGCGGCCCCAACCCCGTCTTCCCGTCCAGCAGCTCGCGCACCACGTCGAGGTGGCCGGCGTGACGTGCCGTCTCCTCGATCATGTGCAGGACGATCCGGCGCAGGTCGGTGGTCTCGCACCCCAGCGGATCGGGGTGGCGCCCCACCGGGACGGTCGACAGCGGCATGGCGGCGATCGCGGCGTCGGACCGCTCGCACTGCTCCCGGTAGAACGCGAAGACCTCGGACGGGGATCTCGGCGTGGTGAACGGCTCGGGGTCCGTCCACGGCAGCGGCTCGGCGTTGCCGGTGAGGATCTCCTGGAACCAGTGGCGCTCGGCGTAGCCCAGGTGTTCGACCATCGCCACCGGAGTCCAACCCGAGGGCAGGACCGTCGTCGTCAACGCTTCGTCGTCGAGTCCTTCGAGGATCGCCAGCACCACACCCCGCTGCGCGTCCAGGAACACCCTCAACGCGTTCTTCTCGCCGCCGTCCACTGCGCCGTCCACTGCACCGTCCACTGTGGCCCCCGTCGTCCGGATCATGTCGGCCGGAAGCTAGCAGCCCGCACCGACAATCCCGTTCAACCCGTGACCGGGGGCGGCATCACGACGTCCTCGGGGTTCTTGTCCGGTCGCAGACCGCGCCACGACGAGTGCCGCAGCCGGCCGTCCGTCGTCCACGTCCGGTACTCGACCTCACCGACCAGCTCCGGCCGCACCCAGTGCGCGCGGCGGGCCTGGTCGAGGGGCACCGGGCCGACGAACGGCGAAGCCGTCCGGGCCAACGGCCGCAACCGTTCCCGCAGGTCCACCAGCGCCGCGTGGGTGAAGCCGGTGCCGACCTTGCCGACGTACCGGAGCCCGTCGTCGGTGGGCACGCCGAGCAGCAGCGAGCCGATCGTGCCCGCACGGCGACCGTCACCCGGCCGCCAGCCGCCGATCAGCACCTCCTGCGTGCGCACCAACGGCACCTTCACCCACGCCGTCGAGCGATGTCCGGGCTCGTACCGGGAGGAGGCCCGCTTGGCGACCACGCCTTCGAGGCCGTAGTCCTCGGCCACCGCCAGCACGTCCCGACCGTCCACGTCGGTGAACGACGGCGGCACCCGCACCTCGCCCCGGCCGCCCAGCCCGAGCGCCGCCAGCTCGTCCCGGCGGGTGGAGTACGGCTCGCCGAGCAGCGACCGGCCGTCCACGTGCAGGAGGTCGAACACGTAGTAGACGACGGGCACGCGGGCGAGCAGGTCGTCACCGGGTCGGGCCACGTGCATGCGGGACTGCAACCGGGCGAAATCGGGTTGCTTCCGCGTGCCGAGAGCGACGATCTCCCCGTCGAGGACGACCTCCCTGTCACCCAGGAGTGTGGACAGCACCCGGACTTCCGGGTAGGTCGCGGACACCTCCAGGTCGTTGCGGGTCATCGCCCGCACCCCACCGCCACGCACGTAGGTGACGGCCCGCACACCGTCCCACTTGAACTCGAACACCCACCCCGTGCCCACCGGGAGCCCACCCGGCGTGGCCGGCATGGGCCGGATCAGCTCGGGGAAACCGGACTCGGCGCGCAACGGCATTTGACCGTCCCTTGTAGACGGACATTCGCGCCCAGTGTCACCCCCTCAGCCCGGCGCCGCACGTCGGGCGTGCGCCCAGCCGCGTTCCGAGTGTTGAACTCACGCGTTCGGAGCGGAGGACTCACACGTTCTGGATGGAGGACTCACGGGGTTTTGCGGCGTTCGAGCATGACGGTGTCGCGCCACACGCCGTGGTGTCGGGCGATGCGTTCGCGGACGCCCACGGTGCGGAAGCCGGCCGAGTGGTGCAGGGCGATGCTGGCCCGGTTCTCCGGGAAGATGCCGGTCTGGAGTGTCCACAGGCCGCCCCCGTCGGCGGCGGTGACCTGCTTGTGCAGCAGAGCCTTGCCCACGCCGCGACCGCGGAAGCCCTCACCCACGTACACCGAGTTCTCGGCCACGCCGGAGTAGCACTCGCGGGTCGACACCGGGGTCAGGGCGGCCCAGCCGGCGACCTGGTCGTCGACGACCGCCACCCAGCTGTGGCCGGGCAACCACTTGGCTTCGAGGGTGCGGCGGCTGGGCGTCTCGGTCTCGAAGGTGGCGTTGCCGGTGGCGATGCCCTCGCCGTAGATGCGGCGGACGTCGGCCCAGTCCTCCTCGCGCAGGGCGCGGACGGTGACGTCGGGGGGCAGGTCGGTCGGGCAGCACGGCCGGGTGACGATGGTGCCCATCACGGCGTCCGCCGCGTGCGGCAGGCCGGTGCAGCACGCCGCGTTGACCGACACGAGGGTCGCGGTGCCCTCCTTGCGCAGCCTGACGAAGCCCACGTCGGCGAGTTTTCGGAGGTGGTGCGAGCACGTCGACTGGCTCACGCCGATCGCCTCGGTGAGCGCGCCGACGGTGATCTCGCCAGGATGGGTGGCGACGGTGTGCAGCAGCCGCACCCTGGTCGGGTCCGCCAGGCACGCGAACCACTCGGCGTACGTGGTGGCGTCCTCCGGCGCGAGGCCTGGGGTGGGCAGCAGCGTCGTCATGACCCCAGACTATCGACAAACACCGATGGTTGCATCAATCGACGTTCCTCGATAGATTCCCCTCGTTCGATCGAGGAACACCGATGAAAGAGGTGTCTGGTGGACGAGCTCTCCGTGGTCGTGGTCGGGGCGGGGCCGGTCGGGTTGGCCGCGGCGGCCCACCTGCTGGAGCGCGGGTTGCGGCCGTTGGTGCTGGAAGCGGGCCCGCAGGCGGGCGCGGCGGTGGCGCAGTGGCGGCACGTCCGACTGTTCTCGCAGTGGTCGGAGCTGGTCGACCCGGCCGCACGGCGGCTGCTGGAGCCCACCGGGTGGCGTGCGCCCGACCCGGACGGCTACCCCACCGGCGAGGAGTGGGCGGCGCAGTACCTGGTGCCGCTGGCACGGGCGCTCGGTGACCACGTCCGGGTGAACTCCAAGGTGGTCGGGGTCGCCCGCCGCGGACGGGACCGGGTCGTGGACGCGGGTCGGGACAGCGAGCCGCTGACCGTGCACGTCGAGGGCGGCGAGCGGATCGCCGCCCGCGCGCTGGTCGACGCGTCCGGCACGTGGGGCGCGCCGAACCCGCTGGGCGGGGACGGGCTGCCGGCGGCCGGCGAGCTGGAGGCGTCGGACCGGATCGACTACCGCGTGCCGGACGTGGTGGGCGAGCAGGCCCGGTACGCGGGCAAGCGGATCGCCGTGGCGGGCAGCGGGCACTCCGCGCTCACCGCCCTGATCGCGCTGACCGACCTGGCCGAGCGGCACCCCGGCACGAAGATCACGTGGTTGCTGCGTCGCGGCGCGGTCGGCGCCGTGTTCGGTGGCGGCGAGTCGGACCAGCTGCCGGCGCGCGGCGCGTTGGGCCTCAAGGCGAGGGAAGCGGTGCAGGCCGGGCACGTCGAGGTGGTCACCGGGTTCCGCACGGAGTCGGTCGAGCGCGACGGCGAGCGCCTGGTGCTGGTGTCGCAGGACGGGCACCGGCTGGACCCGGTGGACGAGGTCGTGTCGCTGACCGGCTTCCGGCCGGACCACTCGTGGCAGTCCGAGGTGCGGCTCGACCTGGACCCGGTGCTCCAGTCGCCCACCAAGCTGGCTCCCCTCATCGACCCGAACGTGCACTCGTGCGGCACCGTGTACCCGCATGGGGCGAACGAGCTCCGGCACCCGGAGCCGGGCGTCTACCTCGTGGGCATGAAGAGCTACGGCCGTGCGCCGACGTTCCTCGCGCTGACCGGCTACGAGCAGGTCCGCAGCGTGGCCGCCGAGATCGCGGGCGACCACGAGTCGGCGGCGAAGGTCGAGCTGACGCTGCCCGAGACCGGGGTGTGCGGCGGGTCCGGCGTGTTCGACGTGGCGGAGCCGGAGTCGTCGGGCGGCTGCTGCGGCGGGCCGGCGGTGGAGAGCCTGACCCTGACCGCGCCGGGTGCGCGGGTCTGAGGCGGCGCGACCCGGCGTGGTCGAGGGGCGCGCCGGGCCGCAGCGGGTGCTGGTGGTGCTGTGCCTGACGCAGATCACCAGTTGGGGAGTGCTGTTCTACGGCTTCCCGGTGCTGGCGCCGGTGATCGCGGCCGACAGGGGCTGGTCCGGCGCAGCGGTGACCGGGGCGTTCTCGGTGGCCTTGCTGGTCAGCGCCGTGGTCGGGGTGCCGGTCGGCAGGCTGCTCGACCGGCACGGCCCCCGCCTGGTGATGACGGTGGGGTCGGTGCTGGCGGTGACGGCGCTGGGCGTGGTCGCGTCAGCCTCGTCGCTGCCGTGGTTCTACGGGGTGGGTGCTGGTCGGGGTGGCGATGGCCGGGGTGTTGTACCAGCCGGCGTTCGCCGCCCTGACCCGCTGGCACGGCGAGGACCGCCGGGTGGCCGCGCTGACCGTGGTGACGTTGGCGGGTGGGCTGGCGAGCACGGTGTTCGCCCCGCTCACCGACGCGCTGGCCGGGCAGTTCAGCCGGCGGGAGACGTACCTGGTCCTCGCCGCGCTGCTGGCCGTGCTCACGGTGCCGGCGCACCTGTTCGGCCTGCGGCTGCCGTGGCCCGCCCACCCGGCGGCGACGGACGCCCGCCGTCCGACCACGATCGTCCGCAGCCGCCCGTTCGTGTTGCTCGTGGTCTCGATGAGCGTCGGCGCGCTGGCCGTGTACGGGATCGTCGTCGCCCTCGTGCCGCTGTTCGTCGAACGGGGCGTCTCGGCCACCACCGCCGCCTGGGCGCTCGGCCTGAGCGGCGTCGGCCAGGTACTCGGACGCCTCGGCTACGGCCGCCTGGCGGCGAAGTTCGGCGTGCAGGCCCGGACCGCCGGTGTCCTCCTCGCGGCGGCCACCACCACCCTCCTCCTGGGACTCGTCCCCGGTCCGGCGGTCGCTCTCGTCGCCGCCGCAGTCCTGGCGGGTGCCGTCCGTGGCATCTTCACGCTCACCCACGCCACCGCCATCTCCGAGCGCTGGGGCACCGCCCACTACGGACGGCTCAGCGGCGTCCTCCACGCGCCGCTGACGGTCACCGGCGCCGTCGCGCCGTGGGCCGCGATCGCGCTCGCCGGGCCGCTGGGCGGCTACCCGGCGGTGTTCACCCTGCTGGCGGTGTTGGGAGTGATCGCGGCGGCGATCGCCCTCAAGTCCGTGCCGTCAGGACGGGAGACTTACACTCCGCAGTAGGACGTCTCAGGGGGCTGCGGTGGCTGTGGGTAGTGACGAGTTCTTCCGCGTGGTGAACGCGCTCGTCGAGGTCGAACGCACGGACAGCGGGCAGTACAGCTCGTTCAGCGTGCGGGGCAAGCGGTTCGGCTACTACTGGCCGAACACGCAGACCGTCGGCCTCAAGCAGACCATCTCCGAACAGCTCGCGCTGGTGGCCGAACGGCCGGACGTCTTCGAGGAGCAGTTCACGTCCGGTGGTTTCGGCTGGGTCGTCGTCTACCTGGAGGGCATCGAGGCCGACGAGCTGGCCGAGCTGGTCTTCGAGGCGTGGCGGCTGTCCGCGCCCGAGGAGCTGGTCGCCCTGGTACCCGACCCGGCCCACTCCGGCTGACGGTTGCGAGGGCTGCCGATTCGGGGCCTGGCGGTTCAAGGCCTGGAGGTCCAGGGCCGACGGTTCAGGGCCGGCAGCTCAGGCGACCGGCACGTCGAGGTCGGCGAGCAGGGCGCGGACCCGGCGCTCGACCTCGTCGCGCACCGACCGGACGTCGGCCACGTCCCGGCCCGCCGGGTCGTCCAGGGTCCAGTCCAGGTAACGCTTGCCGGGGTGGACGGGGCACGCGTCGCCGCAGCCCATGGTGACCACGACGTCGGCGGCGCGGATGATCTCCTCGGTCCACGGCTTGGGGAACTCGCCGGTGATGTCGATGCCGCGTTCGGCCATCGCCTCGATCGCGGACGGGTTGATCTCGAAGCCCGGTTCGGAGCCGCCCGACCACGCCACGGCCGCGTCACCGGCGAGGTGCCGGAAGAACCCGAGCGCCATCTGGCTGCGACCGGCGTTGTGCACGCAGAGGAACAGGACGGTCGGCTTGCCGTCCTGGTGGCGCCCGTCAACCCGGGCCAGGGCGTGCAGGCGCTGACGGGCGAACCGCTCGGCCGGCAGCGGCAAGTAGTTCGGGATGGTGCTGTGCGCGGCGAACTGGTCGTGACTGGAGTGGAGGAACCGCTCGATGGTCTCAGCACCGAACACCCCGTCGAACGACTCCCGTGATTGTTGAGTATTGCGGCGGACGTCAACAGGTTGACCCAGCGGACCCGCTCAAGCATCATTGAGTCAATGACTACTGACTGGCCTCCAGGCACGGCGGCTCGTGCGCGCGTGCACGCGGCCCTCGGCGAGCCCGCCCGGCTCGCCCTGGTCGACCTGCTCGTGCTCGGCGACGCCTCCCCCGGCGAGGTCGGTCGCAAGCTCGGGCTGCCCAGCAACCTGCTCGCCCACCACGTCAAGCTGCTCGAACAGGCCGGCGTCGTCGAGCGGTCCCGCTCGGAGGGCGACCACCGGCGCACCTACCTGCGCCTGCGCACCGCCGCGCTGGCCGACCTCGTGCCCACCGGCCGGCGGCAGGCGCCCCGGGTCGTGTTCGTGTGCAGCCACAACTCCGCCCGCTCGCAGCTGGCCGCGGCCCTGTGGAAGAAGCGCAGCACCGTCCCGACCGCGAGCGCGGGCACCCGACCGGCCGACCGGGTCCACCCGCTGGCCGTCGCCACCGCTCGCAGCAACGGCTTGTCGCTGACCCGCGCCCGCCCCCACCACCTGGACGAGGTGCTGCGCCCCGACGACCTGGTCGTCGCGGTCTGCGACAGCGCCCACGAAGAACTCGACGACTCACCGCACACCGACCGGCTGCACTGGTCCGTGCCCGACCCTGCCGCCGTCGGCACCGAGCACGCGTTCGACACCGCCTACCGCGATCTCGCCGACCGCGTCGAACGCCTCGTGCCCGCCGTCCGCCCCGCCTCCGAGGGATCCTGAATGCCGCGCCCGCTCGCCCACCGGCTGCTCGCCGAGTACCTCGGCAGCCTGCTGCTCGCCGCCCTGGTGATCGGCTCCGGCATCGCCGCCCAGACCCTCTCCCCCGGTGACGTCGGCCTCCAACTGCTGGAGAACGCCGCCGCCACCGCCGTCGGCCTCTACGCCATCATCCTGATCTTCGGCCCGGTCAGCGGCGGCCACTTCAACCCCGCCGTGTCCCTCGCGGACGCGCTCCTCCGCAACCTCGCCTGGCGCGACGTCCCGGTCTACGCGCTCGCCCAGGTGCTCGGCTGCATCACCGGCGCGGTCGTCGCCAACACCATGTTCGACGCCGCACCCATCAGCATCAGCACCACCGAACGGGCCACCTTCGCGCACGGGCTGTCCGAGGTGGTGGCCACCGCAGGCCTGCTGCTCGTCATCTTCTCGCTGGTCCGGTCCGGTCGGGCCGCCATCGCGCCCGCCGCCGTCGGCGCCTACATCGGCGCGGCCTACTTCTTCACCAGCTCCACCAGCTTCGCCAACCCCGCCATCACCGTGGGCCGCGCGTTCAGCGACTCGTTCGCCGGCATCGCACCCTCCTCCGTGCCGGTCTACGTGCTGGCCCAACTCGTCGCCGTGGCGGTGGCCGTGCCGCTGCTGCGCCTCCTCTACCCGGTCCCGACCACCGTCGACAGCACCGCACCCGTCACCGAAGGGCAAGTCCGTTGAACCGCAAGCCCGAAGTCCTGTTCGTCTGCGTGCACAACGCCGGCCGCTCACAGATGGCCGCCGCGCTGCTCCAGCACTACGCCCTCGGCCGCGTCGCGGTCCGCTCGGCCGGCTCCGCGCCCGCCGACAAGGTCAACCCGGCCGCCTCCGAGGTACTGGCCGAGCTGGGCCTCGACATCACCGCCGAGGTGCCGTCCAAGCTCACCACCGAGGACGTCGAGGCCTCCGACGTCGTCATCACCATGGGTTGCGGCGACACCTGCCCCGTCTTCCCCGGCAAGCGCTACCTGGACTGGGAGCTCGAAGACCCGGCCGGCCAGGGCGTCGACGCCGTCCGCCCCATCCGCGACGACATCGACCGCCGCGTCCGCAACCTGCTCGCCGAACTCCTCGACGCGCCCGCGTAGTCTCGGGCCCCCCGCGAATCGGACCGTTCGATCCGGGTGATTCCCCGACAGCGGACCGACAGCGGAGGTAGCCGATGAGCGCGCGTTTCCAGGAACTCGACTGGCGGCGGACGCCCCTGGGGGAACTCGTCCTCCGCCGCCGGTGGGACCCGATGTTCGACCGCGAGGTCCACGAGATCAAGCTCAACGACGAATACCTGATGTCGAGCCTCTTCACGGTGTCCGAAGTGGAGATGGCGCACCTGGCGCTGGCGGACCTGCCCGCGCCGCTGGACGTCGTCGTGGGCGGGCTCGGCCTCGGCTACACCGCGCGGACCGTGCTGGAGAACCCGAACGTGCGGTCGATGCTCGTCGTGGACGCCCTCGGCGAGGTCATCGACTGGCACCGGCAGGGGCTGCTGCCCGGCGGCGCGGAGTTGGCCGCCGACCCGCGCTGCCGGCTGGTCCACGGCGACTTCTTCGCGCTCGCGCGCTCCGGCGACGGCCTCGACCCGGAAGCGCCCGGCCGTCGCTTCCACGCGGTCATCGTGGACATCGACCACTCGCCGCGCCACCTGCTGCACCCGGACAACGCCGACTTCTACCAGCCGGAAGGCCTCCGCCGGATGGCCGACGCCCTGCACCCCGGCGGCGTGTTCGCCCTGTGGTCGAACGAGCCGCCGGACGACGAGTACACCGCGGCGCTGACCGACCGGTTCGACCACGTCAGCGCCGAGATCGTGCGCTTCCCCAACCCGCTGCAGCAACGGGAGGCGACCAGCACGGTCTACGTGGTGAAGACCGCCGGCTGACCGGCCGCTACGGGTGCGCGAACCCGAACCGGCTCCACGCCCGCGCCACCGGCAGTAAAGTCGACCCGGAGATCACTTCTTCGGAGGGTGCAATGAAGCGCAACATCACCTGCCCGTGCGGGGAGCACATCACGGGTCAGGACGAGGACGACCTCGTGACCAAGACCCAGCAGCACCTCAAGGAGAACCACCCGGGGCACGACTACTCCCGGGACGAGATCCTCTTCATGGCTTACTGAACCACCAGAACCACCTCGGTGCGGTCGCGGTCTACTTCTGCTTCTTCTTCGACGTGACGGTGACGGGGAACTCCACCGTCACCGGCGGCGCCGAACCGGCCGTGACCGTGCCGCTGACCGCACCGCCGACCGCCTTGGGGCCGGCGAGCAGGCGGAGCACGAACGTCACCGAGCCGCCCGCGGCCAGCTCCCGACCGGCCGCGCACGTCACCGTGCCCTGGCCCGCCGGACACCCGATGGTCTGCTGGGCGGAGCCGTCGAACCGCACCAACACCTTGCCGCGCAGGTTGCCACCGGGACCGACCACCCGGACGCCCTCGGGCAGCGACAGCACGAGCGTCGGCGACGGCACGGGCGTCCGGCCGGGGTTGCGGATGGTGACCGGCACGTCGACGGGCGGGCCACCGGTGTTCATGGTGAAGCCCTCCGGCACGACCGGCACCAACGGCGCTGACGACTCGGACGGCTTCGGGGCGGGCTCATCGGTGGTGGTCACCTCGGCGGTCGGCCCGGTCGGCGGTACCGGTTCCACCACGGACGTCGCCGAGCCCAACGTGGTCGGATGCGTCGCGCCGGTCACCTTGGTGGCCGCGGACCGGGGCGCCGTGGTCGACCTGGGCTTCTGCGAGTCGGCGTTCACCGTGGGAGGCAGGGCCTCCGCGGTCGGGACGGCCGTCCTCGGCGCGGTGTTCAGACCCCACACCACGGCGAACACCACCGCCGTGGTCGAGGCGGCGACGCCGAGCCACGGCGCGACCGAGTTGGCCGCCGCACCCACCGCACCCGCCACCGCACCCGCCGCCGCACCCGCCGCCGTGCCGGCCTTCGCCGCGCCCGCCGACGCGGCCAGGTAGCCGGTGACCCCGGTGCCCAGCACCAGCGGCGCGATCACCGCTCGCAACGTGCCGTTGACGTCGGCCAGCTCGGCGGCGAGAGCACGGCAGTGGACGCACTCGTCCAGGTGCGCCTCGACCTGGGCGGCTTCACGCCGGTTGAGGCCGCCTCGGGTCCACGAGCCGAGCTTGGCGACGGTGGCGCGGCAGCGGTTCGTCGGGTTCCGCTCCAGGTGTGCCTGGAGGTACGCCGTCTTGAGGCCTTCACGGGCCCGGTAGGCCAACGCGGAGGCGCCGTTGGCGGTCAGCCCGAGCATCGGCGCCAACTGCGCGGCGGTCTGGCCCTCGATCTCGGTGTGCCACAACACCGTCTGCCACCGCTCGGGCAGGCTCTCGAACGCCCGGGTGGCCAGCGACCGCTCCAGCGTCGCCACGGCCGGGTCCTGGAAGGGCACCGTGGTGACCTTCTCGACGCCCGACACCGCCTCGACGTCGTCGACGAGCCTGAGCCGCTTGTCCCGCCGCGTCCGGTCGTACGCGCTGTGGCGCACGGCCGTCAGCAGGTAGGCGCGGAACGCCGAGTCCGGCCCCAGGCCCGCGCGCAGCACGTCGAGCACCTTGGCGAAGGCCTCCGAGACGAGGTCGTCGGCCTCGGCGCCCGACTGGGACAGGTGCCGGGCCAGGTTCCGAGCGGCGGTGACGTGGCGCTCGTAGAGCAGCCCGTACGCCTGGACCTCCCCGTCCCGCACGGCCTCGATCAACTCCGCGTCGGCCGGCGGCCGGACGTGCCCCGTCTCCGCGTGCCCCGTCTCCGCGTGCCCCGTCTCCGCATGTCCCGTCTGCGCATGTCCCGTTCGAGCGTGCAGGGCGTGGTCGAGGTCGTCGCGCAGGCCGGCCAGGTCGGCGGTTCGCCACCGGTCCAGGGAGCGTTCGTCGGGATGCCCGATCAACCGGACTTCTCCTTCCCGGCACGGCATGTATGCACGGAGTGCGATATGGACCATATCGAAGGGCCGGCCGTGAGTTTCGTCGAGATACCCTCTGCCGGGCCAGTCCTGACCGCCCAACGGCGGACAGCGGGAACAAGATCGGCCCGGGACGCGACTTCCCGCACACTGCGGCCGTGACGGAGCGTATCGCGGACGGTCAGCGACGCGGGCGCCGACGGGGCGAGCCGCCACCGCCGGATCGCGGTGATCGGCGGCCCACTCGACGGCGGGCTGGTACGCACCGGCGAGTTCATTTTCGAGGACGGCTCGGACCTCGGCCGCGAGCTGTTGACCCGGTCGGGCCCGCCGACGGCCGTGCTGTGCGGCAACGACCTCCAGGCGCTCGGCGTCTACGCGGCGGCCTGGCGCCTCGGCCTGAGCTCCCGCACGACCTCAGCGTGGCGGGCTTCGACGACATCGACAACTCCCTCTGGTGCTGCCCACCTATGACCACCGTGCGGCAGCCGCCGGCCGAGATGGGCGCGACGGCCGCCCGGATGCTCATGACCCTCGCCGCAGGCGACACGCCCGTCCAGACGCGGGTCGAGCCGGCCACCACGCTCGTGGAGCGCGACAGCGCCTCGACGCCCGAGGCCTGAGCCCACGTCACGCGCGGTCACCCGGCCCGCGCCCCTCCGGGCCTTTGCGGGCGGTGACCTCGCAGCGGTCCAGTGCCCGGGCGATGTCGTCCCACAGGTCGTCCGCGGCCTCGATGCCCACCGACAGCCGGATCGTGCCGCCGGTGATGCCGTTCGCGTTCAGCTCGTCCTCGGTGAGCTGGCGGTGCGAAGTGCCGGCCGGGTGCAGCACCAGCGTCTCCGTGCCGCCCAACGACGGCGCCAGGCGGACCAGGCCGAGGCCGGTGACGAACCGCCGGCCCGCGTCCGCGTCGGCCACGTCGAACGAGAAGGTGCTGCCGTAGCCGTCGAGGAGACGGGACGCCACGGCGTGGCTGGGGTGGGTGTCGAGACCGGGCCAGTGCACCTCCCGCACCGCGGGGTGCCCGTCCAACCGGCGGGCCAGGACCTCGGCGTTCCGCTGGTGCCTCTGGACGCGCAGCGCCAGGGTCTGCAGTCCGCGGATGGTGAGCCAGGCGGCGAACGGGTCCGGGGTGACGCCCAGCTCGATGGAGTGGTGCCAGGTCGCGCGGTGACGGGCGGCGTCGGCGAAGACCGCCACGCCGCCGGTCACGTCGCTGTGGCCGCCGAGGTACTTCGTGGACGAGTGGACGACGACGTCCGCGCCGTGCTCGACCGGGCGGCACAGCAGAGGTGAGGCGAAGGTGTTGTCCACGACCACGAGCACGTCGTCACCCGCGACGGCGGCGAGCGCGGGTAGGTCGCTGACGTGGCCCGTGGGGTTCGCGATGGTCTCCAGGTAGAGGACCTTGGTCTCGGGGCGCACCGCGGCGCGGACCTCGTCCGGGTCGTGGCCGCCGACGTACGTGACGGTGATCCCCCAGCGTTCCTCCAGGTCGTGGAGGAGGGCGAGGGTGCCGCCGTAGAGCGCGCGCTGGGCGATCAGGTGGTCGCCGGTCCGCAGGTTCGCCAGCAGCACGGCGTTGATCGCGCCCATCCCGGAGGCGGTCGCGAGGGCCGCCGCGCCGCCTTCGAGTGCCGCAACGGCGTTCTCGAGCGCCCGGACCGTGGGGTTGCCGAGCCGGGTGTACACGAACGCGCCGTCCGGTCTCGTCATCCCGTCGGCGAAGGCGTCGAGGTCGTCGAACGAGAAGCCGGAGGTCTGGTACAGCGGCACGGACAGGGGCCTGCTGGTCAGGGCGGGTGCTTCGGTGTGCACAACGCGGGTGTCAGGCTGCATGGGACGAGCTTGCGGGCGGAAGTGGTGTGGGACCAGGTCCAATCCGGCTAGATTGGTCCCATCGTGAAACCAATTGCCGTGGACGACCTGGCGGGGCGGCTCGGACGCTGGTCGGCGGGCCGGGGCTCGCTGTACCTGCTCCTGGCCGCGCGCCTGCGCGAGCTGATCGACGAAGGTCTGCTGCCCTCGGGCACGGTGCTGCCGCCGGACCGGTCGCTGGCCTCGGGGCTCGCGGTCGGGCGGACGACGGTGATCGCGGCGTACGACCTGCTCCGGCAGGAGGGACGGCTGACCCGGCGGCGCGGCAGCGGCACGTGGGTGTCACCGGGCGGCCGTGCGGGGGCTGCCCGGGAGACGACGGCTCCGGAGGGGACGGCGAACCCGATGTTCGTGAACCTCCTGGAGCCGCCCGACGGCGTGCTCCAGTTCGCCTGCGCCGGGCCGTTGACGCCACCGACCGGGCTGGTCGAGGCCCACCGGCGGGCGCTGGACCGCCTCGGCGAGGTGGACCTGGGCTACCACCCGTCCGGGCACCCGGCGCTGCGGGCCGCGCTCGCCGCCCGGTACCGCGGTCTCGGCGTGCCGACGACGGCCGACCAGGTCCTGGTGACCACCGGCGCGCAGCAGGCGTTGGCGCTGCTGACCCGCGCGCTGGTGCGGCCGGGTGACGAGGTGCTGGTGGAGGCGCCGACGTACCCCGGCGCACTGGACCTGTTCCGCGAGGCCGGGGCGGTGGTCCGGGCGGACGACGACCTCGCCGGCGCGCTGGGACGGGGCAGCCCGGTGCTGGTGTACGCGATGCCCTCGTTCCGCAACCCCAGCGGCACGTCGTTGAGCCCGCTGGAGCGGCGGCGGCTGATCCGGGTCGCGGGCGACGTGCCGGTGGTGTTCGACGAGGTGCCGGCCGAACTGGACCTGACCGGTGCGCCGGTCCAGCCGCCCGACGCGGAGGCCGTCACCGTGGGGTCGTTGAGCAAGGTCGTGTGGGGCGGGCTGCGGGTCGGCTGGGTGCGCGCCGACGCGGCGCTCGTCGCCCGGCTGGCCCGGTTCAAGGCGGTGCAGGACCTCGGCAGCGCGGTGCTGGACCAGCTCGTGGCGGTGGAGTTGGTGGCCGACTTCGAGGCCGTGCGGTCGGCCCGCGTCACGGCGTTGCGGCGGCAGCACGACCACCTGTGCGCGCGGCTGCGGGAAGAGCTGCCGGAGTGGGAGTTCACGCCCGCGCTGGGCGGCCAGACGCTGTGGGTCCGGCTGCCCGGCGTCGACGCCGCGTCCTTCGCCCAGGTGGCGCTGCGGCACGGGGTGGCGGTGCTGCCCGGCGGTTCGCTCGACCCGACCGGCCGCAGCGGTGACCGGCTGCGGCTGCCGTTCAGCGCGGAACCCGAGGTGATCGGCACCGCGGTGGCCTGCCTGGCGGACGCGTGGCGCGCGTTCGCCGCCGACCCGGCCCGACCGCCGCTCGTCGCCTCGATGTCCGTCTAGATGATTGATTCCAAGGGTTAGTGGTCGTAGGCGGTCAGGGAGCGCTTGATCGGCTGGTCGGTGTGGTCGTTGTGCCAGATGGCGGCGGTCAGGGCGAGGATGCGTTGCAGGACGCGGGCGATGACCCCGGTGGGTGTGCGTCCGCCGTGTCGTTCGAGGTCGAGTTGGGCTTTGAAGGTCTGGTTGATCGACTCGATGGTCTGGCGCAGTGGTTTGAACAGGGCTGCGCCGGGCCGTTCGGCTTCGCCTTTGCGTGCCGGGCGCAGCAGCCGGAGGCCGGTGTCGGCCAGGGCGTGTTCGAAGTCGCGGCCGTAGTACTGCCGGTCGGCGATCAGGACCTGGCCGGGACGCTCGACCGCGAGCGTCGGGTCGGCGTCGAGGATACCGAGCAGGGTGGTGCGTTCGTCGGCCTTCGCGCCGGTCAACGCGAAGGCGATCGGCAGGCCGCCCAGGGTGCAGACCAGGTGCAGCCGCAGGCCCCAGAAGAAGCGGG
This sequence comes from Saccharothrix isguenensis, assembly GCF_052936305.1. Classification (NCBI taxonomy): domain Bacteria; kingdom Bacillati; phylum Actinomycetota; class Actinomycetes; order Pseudonocardiales; family Pseudonocardiaceae; genus Saccharothrix; species Saccharothrix isguenensis. The sequence goes on along the minus strand of NZ_CP193626.1, from coordinate 3,284,109 downwards.
AGTGCGAAGCGCAGTAACCGTACTCGGCCCATCCGGCCAGGTCGGAGCGTCGCGTGGTCTCCCGCGACCGGCCGCACTCCACCGGCGTGGAGTCGACCACCCACACGTCGTCGGTCCACAGTGCGGTGTCGACGGCCAACAGCCGGATGACCGCCTTGACCAGGCCGGACGCCTTGCGCAGCCGCTTGTTGTAGCCGGGCTGTAGGGGCAGGTAGCGGAACAGATGCCTTAGATGCGCGCGGGCGTGGCGTAACCAGCGGGCCTCGGAGGTGAATCCGAGCAGGGCCTGCATCACCGCCAGGGTGACCAACTCCGCGTCGGTCAGGCGGGGTCGCAGGCCGACCTTCGGACGCCACGGCGCGAGGTGCGGCGCGTCCCTCAATAGGTCGTCGGTTCTGACATAGAGTGCGGTCGCGAGGGTGTCAATGTCGGTCGTCACAACCCGTACATCGACACCCTCGCCCCACATCTCCAGGTGCCTACCCCTTGGAATCAATCATCTAGGCATCAGGCGACCTCCTCCGCCCGACGTGACCTGCCTCATGGGCTGTCACAGCCTCCGATCACGCGGTGTCTTGTGCTCGAACCGCTGACAACGGAGGAGAAACCATGGCTCTGAACACCGATGTGGTCGTGATCGGCGGCGGGTACGCCGGTGTCATGGCGGCCAATCGCCTGAGGCAGCGCGACGACGTGACCGTGACCCTGGTCAACCCGCGCGCGACCTTCGTCGAGCGGATCCGCCTGCACCAGCTGGTGGGCGGCACGCACGGCGCGGTGGTCGACTACGAGGACGTGCTGGCCGACGGCATCCGGCTGGTGGTCGACACCGTGACGCGGATCGACGCGGCCGAGCGGGGCGTCACGGTGGCGACCGGTGGCGTGATCGGCTACGACTACCTCATCTACGCGGTGGGCAGTGGCAGCGCCGACCCGACCGTGCCCGGCGCGGCCGAGTTCGCGTACCCGATCGCCACCTTCGAGGACGTGCAACGGCTGCTGCCGGTCCTCGACGCCGCGCCGGCCACCGCCCCGGTCGTCGTGGTGGGGGCCGGTCCGACCGGCATCGAGACCGCCACCGAACTGGCGGAGGCCGGCCGCGAGGTGACCCTGGTGTGCGGCGGGGTGCTCGGCCCGTACCTGCACTCCCGGGGCCGGCGCTCGGTCGCCAAGCAGATGGCCCGGCTCGGTGTGACCGTCCTCGACGGCCCCGACTCGACGGTGACGGCCGTGGCGCGCGACGCCGTGCGGCTCGCTGACGGCCGCGAGCTGCCGAGCGCGGTGACCATCTGGACCGCGGGGTTCGGCGTGCCCGATTTGGCCGCGCGCAGCGGGCTGAGCACCGACGCCCTGGGCCGCCTGCGGACCGACGAGACGTTGACCAGCATGGACGACGTGCGCATCGTCGCGGCCGGCGACTCGGCGGCGCCCTCGGACCTGCCGCTGCGGATGAGCTGCCAGGCCGCGATGCCGCTGGGCGCGCGGGCCGCCGACACGGTGCTGAGCCGGATCGCGGGCGAGGAGCCCTCGACCCTCAACCAGGTGTTCGCGGGTCAGTGCATCAGCCTGGGCCGGAGCGCCGGCATCTTCCAGTTCGCCCACCGGCACGACGTCGCGGTGGGGTTCCACGTCGGCGGACGCCCTGGCGCGAAGCTCAAGGAGATCGTGTGCAAGGGCACCGTCAGGCACCTGGCCCACGAGGCGGGCAAGCCCGGTTCGTACCGCCTGCACAAGGTCTCGGGAGGCCCCAGGCGCGGGCAGCTGATCGAGGCCAGGCACGGCGAGGCGCCGGCCGGCGCCGACCGAGTGGCCCAGACCTGCGCTCAGAACGTGTAGTTGACGACGAACGCCGGGTGGTCGGTGCGGTACATGGCGTACTTCTGGGTCGACACGAACGTCAGGGTGCGGGCGATGACGTGCTGCACGTCGCCGTCGCCCTTGCGGAACCAGCCCGACGGCACGCAGTTCTGGGCGTTGGTGGCCGAACCCGGGCTGTACCTCAGGTTCAGGTCGCCGACCACCACGTGCCGCGTCGTCGCGGAGCCGGTGGGGTCGTGGGACAAGGCGGTCGCGGGCACCAGCTCGCGGCACTGCGCGAGCGCCGTCGTGCCGGTCGTGCTCAGGTGCGTGGTGCAGGCGGTGAAACCACGCACCGCGCCGAGCGCGCAGGCCCAGGCCCGGATCTCGTTGCCGCCGTCCTGGGCCGCGTAGGTGCCGTGGCCGCCGGCCGCGATGCCTTCCTTGACGACGATCCCGCTGCCGTACGCGCCGCGGTCGGCCGTGCACTGGTAGTTCGAGTTCGTGGACCTGTTGCGCACGAACGCGAACCGGTACGCGGCGGTCGCGCCCACGGCGGCGGTCAGGCGGGGCAGGTCGGACAGGCACACCTCGTTCACCGAGACCACGTCCGGCAGCCGGCGCTGGATCATCACGACGGCTTCGTCCACCGCGCGCCTGCCCTGGTAGCAGCCGGCGACGCCGCTGTTGCACAGGTTCAGCTGCAGGACCTTGAACGCGGTGGCGGCGGCGGCCGGGACCGACAGCAGTCCGCCCAGCAGGAACACGACCAGGACGGAACCGGTGAATCGGCGCGGGAGGCCCATGCGGACCATGCTCACACCCGGCGGCGCAACCGCCGTACCGCCAAGCGGAGCCCTGCCGCGTCGGCACTTCGGGACACCGGACCGCTCACTTGTTGTGCAGGCCGCCGTGGAGGTGCCCGACCTGGATGGCCGTCCCGGCGTTGCTGCCGCTCATGATGTTCGTGGTGACTGTTCCGGAGGGGGTGGCCGGCGCCTGCTGCACGGCCTGCGCCGCGTCGAGGTCCTGCTGGTACTCGGCGATGCCGTGGGACAGCAGGTCGCCGCTGGGTTTCGGCACGTACAGGTAGACCGTGCCGCTGTACTCCTTGATCCGCACGAACCTCGGCACCACCCGGGACGCGGACAGGGTGGCGTAGCCGGCGGCCAGCACGTCGTCGAACACCCGCTGGGACAACGCCACCGAGAGGAACGTCTGGTCCGGGTCCGAGCGGGTGAGGACATCGCGGACGGGCTGGGCGTCGAGCAGCCGGTGGGTGGTGATCACCGCGTTGCCGACGACCGCCGCGGCGCCCCCCGGACCGGCTTCGCGGACCGGTCCCACGTTCAGGCTGGCCCGCATCCGCAGGCGCAACCCCCGGTCGCGGGCGCGCAGCCGGGCGTCCCGCTCGGCCAGCACGTCCTGGAGCGCGTCGAAGAACCCGCTGACCACGGCCGGCAGGTGACGGGTGTCGAAGCCGATGCCGAACCCGTCCCCCGTGTTGTGCGGGAACAACGCCTCCTGCCACACGCGCCCGAGCCCGGCGCGTTCGAAGGCGAGGGCGACGACATCGGGCACGACCTCCACCAGGTGCGCCTGACCGGGGTCGGAGTTGGCGCCGAACTCCTTGGTGTCGACCACGAGGACGGCGCGGTACGGCGGGAGGTCGACCGGGTCGCCGCCTTCGACACCGTGATCCGGCATGTCGTTCCTCCTTGGCGCACTGCGCGGACGTGACCGGTGTAGTTATCCCACAATGTGAGCGTGAAAGCAGCGGAGACACGGCCTGGCCGGCGTCCGCGGACAAGCGGAGGCCCACGTTTGACCACGGCGTTCGGGGGCGAGCACAGTGATGGCGTGCAGTGGGCGTTGAGCGTTCTGACGGTGATCGCGTACGCGACGCTGCCGCTGGGATCGGCGAGCTACGAGCAGGAACTCGTGCCGACGCTGCTGGTCGGGCTGGTCTACGGCCTGATCGCGATCTTCGGCTTCCAGTGGGTCCGGGGCCGGGGCCGGGCGTTCGCCGTGGTCTACGCGTGCGTCCAGGTGCCGCTGGGTTTCGTGCTCTTCGCGCTGTCGGGGGCGGCGGTCGGCGCCGTGCTGCTGCTGGTCGTCCTGGTCTCGCAGAGCGTGCTGCTGCTGCCGACGCCCGGCGCCGCCGTGGTCGCCGCCGTCATCCCGCTGATCCACGTCGACATGGACTGGCCCGACGGGCTGCGGGAAGGGCTGAACACGCTGGCCGTCACCACGTTCACGCTGGTCGTGACGCTGCTGCTGGTGCGCGAGCAGCGTGCCAGGGCGGAACTCGCGGCGGCCAACGACCAGCTGCGCGGGTACGCCGCCCAGGCCGAGCAGCTCGCGACCACGCAGGAGCGCAACCGGCTCGCCCGTGACATCCACGACGGGTTGGGCCACCACCTGACCGTCGTGCAGATGCTGCTGCAGGCCGCGCGCGCGGTGATCCCGACCGCCGACCCGGAACGGCTCGACACCATGCTGGCCAAGGCGCAGGACCAGTCGAAGCAGGCGCTGGCGGAGGTACGCCGCTCGGTCGCCGCACTGCGCGAACCCCGATCGGAGCCGCTGGTGGACGCGTTGCGGGCGTTGGCGGGCGAGGCCGCCGAAGCCGGTGTGCCGACCGAGGTCGAGGTCCACGGCGCGGTCCGGGCGGTCCGGGTCGAGGTGGAGGAATCGCTGTTCCGGGCCGCGCAGGAGGGGTTGACCAACGTCCGGAAGCACGCGGGCGCTTCGTCGGCGAACGTCGTGCTGGACTTCGACCACGACGACCTGGTCCGGCTGGAGGTGCGTGACGACGGCCGCGGGCTGCGGGAGGACGTGCCACCGGACACCGGGTTCGGCCTGGTCGGGCTGCGTGAACGGGTGGCGGACCTGGGCGGGCGGGTGTCGGTCGACTCGGCCGCCGGGCGCGGCCTGACGCTGACCGTCGAGGTGCCGGCGTGAGCGCGCCGGGTTCCGCCGTGCGGGTGCTGATCGTCGACGACCAGGCCCTGTTCCGGGAGGCGTTGGCGACGCTGCTGGAGGTGCAGCCGGAGATCGAGGTGGTCGGCGAGGCCGGCAACGGCGAGGAGGCCGTGCGGCGGTGCGCCGAGCTGCGGCCGGACGTGGTGCTGATGGACCTGCGGATGCCGGTGCTGGACGGCATCGCGGCGACCGACCGGTTGAGGGTGGAGCAGCCCGGGGTGCGGGTGCTGGCGCTGACCACGTTCGACGACGACGCGGAGGTGTTCGCGGCGCTGCGGGCCGGCGCGGTCGGGTACCTGCTCAAGGACGTGTCGTCGGCCCGGTTGGTGGAGGCGCTGGTCGCGGCACGGCGCGGCGAGTCGGTGCTCCAGCCGTCGGTCGCGGCCAAGGTCGTGGCCAGGGTGGCCCGGATGCCGCACGAGGACGCCCCGGTGCGGCGACCACTGGCCGTGCCGCTGTCGGAACGTGAGCTCGACGTCGTCCGACTGCTCGCCGAGGGCCGCAGCAACCGCGAGATCGCGGGGAGCCTGTTCCTCGCCGAGGGCACCGTGAAGAACCTCGTCACCGGCGTGTTGGCCAAGCTCCGGGTGCGCGACCGCACGCAGGCGGCGTTGCGGGCCAGGGAACTCGGCCTGTGCTGACCGCCGGGGGTCATGCCGGGCTCATGACCTGACGCATGACCTTCGGCACCTGACCGCGCGCCCCCGGCGGCCGACGATCTCCGTAGCACTGCAACCCGCTACGGAGGAGTCGTCATGAACCCCGAACAGCCGATCACCACAGCCCTTCGGACGGAGGCCGAGCCGAGGACGCGCGCCGGGTGGCGGTTCACCCGGCACTTCCTGGAGATGGTCGTCGCCATGGTGGCCGGGATGGTCGTCCTGGAGCCGGTCTGGTCATTCGCGTGGCCCGGTCTGGCGGACGTCGTGACCGCGCACGTGCTGGTGATGGCGACCAACATGTCGTTGGGCATGGCGCTGTGGATGCGGATCCGCCGCCACGGCTGGGCCGGGATCGCCGAGATGTCCGCCGCGATGTACGTGCCTTTTCTCGTGCTGCTGCCGTTCCACTGGACCGGGCTGCTGTCCGAGATGGCGCTGATGACCGCCGGGCACGTGCTGATGGTCCCCGCCATGCTGGTCGCGATGCTGCGCCGCCGGCACGAGTACGGGTGCTGAGCGATGCGTGCCGCCCGCCGGATCGCCGGATCCGCAGTGGTGTTCCTGCTCGCCGCCCTCGCCCTGCCGGCCGCTCTCGGCACACCGACCGCCTTGGGTGCGTTCGACGACCTGTACGCGCCGCGAACCGACAGCGCGTCACCCTCGCCGTCCCCGGTGGCGCACGACCCCTCCAAGCCGACCGCGGTGGTCGTGGTGGGCGACCACGGCGCCGTCGTCTCCGACGCGCTCGCCCCGTACGAGATCCTGGCCACGACGGGCGCGTTCAACGTCTACGCGGTCGCGCCCACCGGTCACCCGGTTCCGCTCACCGGAGGCCTGGACCTCGTCCCCGACCTGGACTTCGGTGAACTGGACCGCCTGCTCGGCGGGTCGGCCGACGTCGTGGTGGTGCCCGCCTTGCCGGACGTCGGCGAGAGCACGTCGAAGCCGGTCGTGGACTGGCTCACCGGGCAGGCCGCCGGTGGATCGCTGGTGCTGAGCATCTGCAACGGGTCACGGGTGCTCGCCGCGGCCGGGCTGCTCGACGGACGTCCGGCCACGTCGCACTGGCTGCGCATCGACGGCGCCGAAGGGCGCCACCCGGCGGTCGACTGGGTCCGGGGCACGCGGTACGTGGACGACGGCGACGTCATCAGCACGGCGGGCATCCTGTCGGGTGTCGACGGCACGGTGCACGTGGTCGAACGGATCGTCGGGCCGGAAGCGGCGGCACGGACGGCCGACGCGGTCGGCTGGCGCCACTACCAGCGCGGCACGGCGGCGTCGATGGCGCAGGCGCACATCGGGCCGGCCGACGCCGTCGTCGGCTTCAACACCGCTTTCGGCTGGGACCGGCCCACCACCGGCGTGCTGCTCACCGACGGGGTCGGGGAGATCGAGCTCGCCTCCGCCTTCGACACCTACGGGCAGTCGCTGGCCGTCCGGACGCTGGCCGTCGGCACCTCACCGGTGCGGTCCCGGCACGGGTTGACGTTCGTTCCCCGGGCATCGCCGACCGACGACCTCGACCGGCTGGTGGTGCCGGGGGCGGTGGCCTCGGACCGGCGTGCGGCGGACCGGTACGCGGACCTCTCGCCGGTCTACCTCCACGGTGAGCCCGGTTTCCCGTTCGACGGCGTGCTGCGGGACCTCACGCGGACCACGGACGTGGCCACGGCGGTGTGGACGGCGAAGGTGTTGGAGTACCCGATCGACCACCTCTCCCTCACCGGGTCGGCGTGGCCGTGGACCCGCACGCTCCGACCGTTCTCGCTGGCCGCACTGGGTGTGGTGGCGGCGCTGGGTGTGGTGCGCGCGGTCCGCGTCACCCGCACCCGCCGTGCGACTGAGCGTGATCGGCCGACTACGCGTGAACTCGTGACGGCGTAACGACTGCGCGCTCCGCCGCCCGTCTCCGGCCGGGGCGACTCCACCGGGGTCGCCCCCGACCGGTGCCACAATGGACGGTTCGCGATCCCGACTGGAGGCCACCTTCTCCGGTCACCCGGCCCACACGTAGCGTGAGGGTGTGACCATGGCTCGAACCTCCGCCCCTCCGCCGCCCCTCGCCGCCGACGCGCTGCGCGTCACCGCCCTGGGAGGGCTCGGTGAAATCGGCCGCAACATGACCGTGTTCGAGCACGACGGCAAACTCCTCGTCGTCGACTGCGGAGTCCTGTTCCCCGAAGAACACCAACCCGGCGTCGACGTCATCCTCCCCGACTGGACCAGCCTGCGCGAACGCCTCCCCGACATCGTCGCCGTCGTCCTCACCCACGGCCACGAGGACCACATCGGCGGCGTCCCCTACCTCCTGCGCGAACGCCCCGACATCCCCGTCATCGGCTCCCGCCTCACCCTCAGCCTGCTCACCGCCAAACTCGTCGAACACCGCATCACCCCCCTCACCGTCGAAGTCGCCGAAGGCCAGGAACTCACCCGCGGCCCCTTCGACCTCGAATTCCTCGCCGTCAACCACTCCATCCCCGACGGCCTCGCCATCGCCATCCGCACCGCCGCCGGCCTCGTCCTGCACACCGGCGACTTCAAAATGGACCAATTCCCCCTCGACGGCCGCATCACCGACCTACGCGGCTTCGCCCGCCTCGGCGAAGAAGGCGTCGACCTCTTCCTCGTCGACTCCACCAACGCCGACGTCCCCGGCTTCACCACCGCCGAACGCGACCTCGCCCCCGCCATCGACGAAGTCTTCCGCACCACCCCCCGCCGCGTCATCGTCTCCAGCTTCGCAAGCCACGTCCACCGCATCCAACAAGTCCTCGACGCCGCCCACACCCACGGCCGCAAAGTCGCCTTCGTCGGCCGCTCCATGGTCCGCAACATGGCCGTCGCCACCGAACTCGGCTACCTCAAAGTCCCACCCGGCCTCGTCGTCGACATCAAACGCATGGACCGACTCCCCCCACGCCAGGTCACCCTCGTCTGCACCGGCTCCCAGGGCGAACCCATGGCCGCCCTGTCCCGCATGGCCGGCGGCGACCACACCATCCAGGTCGAGGAAGGCGACACCGTCCTGCTCGCCTCCTCCCTCATCCCCGGCAACGAGAACGCCATCTACCGCGTCATCAACGGCCTCACCGACCGCGGCGCCAACGTCGTCCACAAAGGCAACGCCAAAGTCCACGTCTCCGGCCACGCCAGCGCCGGCGAACTCGTCTACTGCTACAACATCGTCCAACCCGCCAACGTCCTACCCGTCCACGGCGAAGCCCGACACCTCCGCGCCAACGCCGAACTCGCCGTCCGCACCGGCGTCGACCGCACCCGCGTCCCCATCGCCGCCAACGGCGACGTCCTCGACCTCCACGACGGCCGCATCACCCTCACCGGCCACATCGACATCCACAACATCTACGTCGACGGACAAACCGTCGGCGGCGTCACCGAAGCCTCCCTCGCCCAACGCCGCACCCTCGGCGAAGAAGGCGTCATCACCATCGTCGCCCTCATCGACACCGACACCGGCCAACTCACCGAACAACCCGACTACATCGCCCACGGCTTCGAACACCACCCCACCACCTTCACCCCCGCCACCACCGCCATCGAAAAATCCCTCGCCACCGCAGCCGAACGCGGCATCAAGGACATCGAACAACTCGAACGCCTCATCACCCGCGAAGTCCAGATGTGGGCACAACGCACCTACCGCCGCCGCCCCGTCGTCATCCCCGTCGTCGTCGAGGCATGAGGGTGATCGGGGAGGCGTAAGGCAGTAAGGGCATCCGGGCCTGGTGGCTGTGGTTCACCCACACCCCGTGGGACTGGCCAGGCCCCGGTAGCGGTGTGCGACCCCGCCGGGAAGCAGGTATTCGGCGAGCAGGTTGCGGGCACGGCGGGACGGCAACCCCATGTCGTGCATCAGCTCGTCGGCGCAGTGGATGTCGTAGGGGCCGAAGTCGTAGCCGCCGGAACCGGGGAGCACCTGCTCCTGCCACGCCAGGCGGGCGTCGACGGCTTCCCGCATCTGCTGCTCGTCCGGGTTGGCGCGCAGCGCGTCCCGGAAGTGGTGGGCCAGCCAGTGGGCGGTGAGCTCAACGCCCATGATGTTGTTGAACACCTGCCGGAAACCGACGAACCCCAGCCGGTCGACGCCGGGCGGCACGATGCCCCGGTAGAGGCGCAGCCGCCCGGCGGAATCGTGCACCCGGACGCGCGGGTCCAGGAACGGGAAGACTCTGCGGTGGCCCGTCGCGAACACGATGACGTCCCCCGCCACTTCCTCGCCGGTCGCCAGTCGGAGCCCGTCTCGCGTGTACGCCTCGACCGCGCTGACCTTGGCGTCGATCAGTCCGCGACGGACCGCACGCGCGTAGCCGCGGGGCATGACTCCGGCGTGTGCGAGATGGAAGGGCAGGTCGTGCGCGGGCCGCAGGTGTTCCGGCAACCGGTGCAGGCCCGTGGAGATCAGCATGTCGCGGGCGATGAGCGACCAGAGGGCGCGCTTGACCCGGTCGTCGAGGCGGTCGACCGGGCGGACGCACGCCGGATCGTGGTACCGGGGCAGGAGTGCTTCGCCGAGCCGGGTCATCAGGATCCACTTGTAGTCGACCAGGCCGAGCAGGAGTCGTTCGGGGACCATCCAGTTCACCTTGCGCTGCACGAGCGTGGCGGAGGCCGCCTCGTGCGCGGCGCGGGTGATCAGGTCCAACGCGGACTTGCCGCCGCCCACGACGACCACGCGCCGGCCGGCGAACGTCCCGGCCCGCACCTCGTTGGAGTGCAGCGCGGTCCCGTCGAACAACTCGCGTCCGGGGAGGTCGGGCAGCAGGACGTGGTGGTGCGCCCCGCTGGCGACCACGATGTAGTCGAACGTTCCGCTCCGGACCTGTGCCGCCTCGTCACCGGTGGGCCGGGAGTCGACCGACCAACCGGAAGCGCCCACCCGCCCCTGCCCGTCCACCGGCCGGACGGACGTCACCTCGGTACTCGGCCGGAGCCGGTCCAGCACGCCGAAAGTCCGGGCGTAGTCCTCCAGGTAGCGTCGGCTGTCCACCGCACTGGCGAACCGCAAGCGGTTGGGCAGGTCGGCGAACTCGAAGAGGCGGCGTGAGGACTGGTTGGCCAGGCCGTCGTAGCAGCCGCCCGGTGACCAGGTGCCGCCCACTTCGGCGTACTTGTCGAAGACCGTGACGTCCAAACCGCTCTCCAGCAGGACTTTGGCGGTGACGATTCCCGCCGGCCCGGCCCCGACAACGCACGCTCGCATGGGCTGCCACTCCCCCGGTGATCGGCGCGTCCGGCACGTCCATCATCCCGGTCGGGGACACCCGTGCCCAGGGCCGTGATCCGGACGCCGGGCGTCTGAACGTGGAGTCGGGCGTGCCTGAGCGCGGGGTTCTCGGTGCCTGGGCGTGGGATTCGGGGTGTCTGAGTGGAGGACTCGCGCGGGGTGGTCAGCGCGGGCCGGCGACGGGAGGCCCGTCGACCGGGACCACCGCACTGCGGACCTCCGACACCAACGCGCGCATGGCCTGCTCGGCCGCCTCGGGCCGGCGGGACGCGACCGCCCGCGCGACTTCCTCGTGCAGGTCCAGCGCGGTGGGCACGGGCTTCTCCGGCATGAGCCCCAAGGACGTCCGCCCGCGCAGGACCACCGCCACCACTTCCTTGAGCGCGGCGAACATCTCGTTGCCGCCCGCTTCCAGCAGGAGCGTGTGGAAGGCGATGTCGAGTTCGAGGAACGACTCCAGCGCCCCCGCCTCACCTTCCCGCCGCATCCGGGCGGCGAGGTCGAGCAGCCGGTCGCGCTCCTTCGCCGACGCGTTCCAGGCGGCGCGCGCGGCGGCGACCGGTTCGACCGCGATCCGCAGTTCGGTGAGCGAGCGCAGCTGGGTGTCGCGGTTCGGGCCGGCCAGCTGCCACCAGATCAGCCGGGGGTCGTAGACCTGCCACGCCGACCGGGGCCGCACGGTGATGCCGACTCGGCGCCGGGACGTCACCAGCCCCATCGACTCCAGCACCCGCATGGTCTCGCGGGCGACCGTCCGCGAGACCCCGAACTGTTCCTGGATGCCGTCCAGGGTCAGAACCCGGCCTTCTTCGAGGTCCCCGCTGGTGATCCGCAACCCGATCGTGTCGAGCACGGAGGCGTGGAGGGCATCGCCCGGCCCGCCCACTTGACGTTGTACCGGCACCGCAGAAGCGTAGCCCGCATGGCCTTCCTCAGCCTGCTCTAAGGTGATACCTTTCGCCGCCAAAGGTACTACTTTTCACGTCGATGGTTCTCGTCGCCGCAGCCGAGAGGGGTCCCATGACCACGAGCGCAGATCCCGCCGTGCCGACCTGCGTGGTGGTGATGGGCGTGTCCGGGGCGGGCAAGAGCACGGTCGCCCGGCTGCTGGCGGACCGGCTCGGCTGGCCGATGGCCGAGGCCGACGAGTTCCACCCGGCCGCCAACATCGCGAAGATGTCCACGGGCACCCCGCTCACCGACGACGACCGCGCGCCCTGGTTGGCGGCGATCCGAGACTGGGTCACCCAACGGGCGGCGGCGGGCGACAGCACGGTCGTCACGTGCTCGGCGTTGAAGCGGTCCTACCGGGACGTGCTCCGCGAAGCCGGCGCGCGGGTCCGGTTCCTCTTCCTGGACGGCGCGGGCGAGGTGATCGGCGGGCGGATGGCGCTGCGGTCCGGCCACTTCATGCCGCCGTCGCTGCTCCAGTCCCAGTTCGACGTCCTCCAGCCGCTCCAGTCCGATGAGGACGGAGCGGCCGTGGACGTGCGCGGGACCCCCGAGCTGATCGTCGAGGACGCCGTCACCCGGCTCGACCTCTTGGCCGCGACCCCGGCCGACCACTGAGCCCCATGAGGGAAACCAAGGAGCAACGGAGCTGCCGATGAACACCACAGAAGACTGGGTCCAGACGCTCGGCGCGGGCGCGCTGCTGGGCATCGCGGCGGGCGCGATCGCCCTGCTGCTGATCCTGATCATGTACCTGCGGGTGCACGCGTTCCTGGCGCTGGTGGTGGTCAGCCTCCTCACCGCGTTCGCCGCGGGCATCCCGGCGTCGGCGGTGATCCCCACCCTGACCGGCGGCTTCGGCACCACGCTGGGAAGCGTCGCGCTGCTGGTCGGCCTCGGCGCGATCCTCGGCCGGCTGGTGGAGGTGACGGGTGGCGCGCAGGCGTTGACCGACGCGCTGATCGCCCGGTTCGGCGAGCGCCGCGCACCGCTCGCGCTCGGCATCAGCTCGCTGGTCTTCGGCTTCCCGATCTTCTTCGACGCGGGCCTCGTGGTGATGCTGCCGATCGTCTTCGCGGTGGCGCGCCGGCTCGGCGGCGGTGTGCTGCGCTACGGCCTGCCCGCCGCGGGCGCGTTCTCCGTGATGCACGTGTTCGTCCCGCCGCACCCCGGCCCCGTCGCGGCGACCGAGCTGCTGGGCGCCGACGTCGGCCTGGTCATCCTGTTCGGCCTGCTGCTGGCGATCCCCACCTGGTACGTGACCAGCTACCTGTACGGGCTCTGGGTGGGCAAGCGACTGGTGCTGCCGGTGCCGACGATCCTCAGCGGCGGCCCGCAGGCCGAGCGGGACGAGAACCCGCCGTCCCCGTCGACCGTCGTCGCGCTCCTCCTGCTCCCGCTGCTCATGATCTTCACGAACACCGGGCTGGACGCCGCGCGCGCCGCGGGCTGGGTCGACGGCGACGCCTCCTGGTACGCGGTGGCCCGTGCGCTCGGCTCGACGCCGGTCGCCCTGCTGGTGACCGTGCTCGTGGCCTCGTTCGTGCTGGGCATCCGGCGCGGCAAGGGCAAGGACACCGTCGAGAAGCTGGTCGACTCGGCGCTCGGTCCGGTGTGCGCGGTCATCCTCATCACCGGCGCGGGCGGCATGTTCGGCGCGGTGCTGCGGGCCGGCGGTATCGGTGACGCCCTCTCCGGCGCGTTGGCCGACCTCGGCATGCCGGTGTTCGTGGCCGGTTTCGTGATCGCCGCCGCGTTGCGGGTCGCCCAGGGCTCGGCCACGGTCGCGCTGACCACGGCGGCGGGCCTGATCCAACCGATCGTGCTGGCGGGCGGGTTCAGCGCGCTCGAACTGGTCGCGATCGTGCTCGCGCTGGCGGCCGGTTCGGTGATCGCCAGCCACGTCAACGACTCCGGCTTCTGGCTGGTCGGCCGGTTGATGGGGATGGACGTCCGGACCACGCTGAAGACCTGGACCGTCATGGAGACCACGATCAGCCTGGTCGGCTTCGGGCTCGCCTCGGTGCTGTTCCTGGTCGGCTGACCACCCCGACGCGACGGCCTTCGGGCGGCGAACCGCGACTTGCTCCGGTCGCCGCCCGAAGGCCGTTCGGCGATCGCGTCAGGCGACGGGCGTCGGGACGCGGTCCGCCCGCCGTGCCCGGACGTGGTGCGCGACAACGGCCAGCGTGGCGGCCAGGAACACGATCTGGAGCAGCGTGCGCGGCAGGAGTTGGTCGTCGAGCGAAGGTGAGATGCCCTGCTCGGCCGCGTAGACGTTGGCCGGGAACATGGCGACGAGCAGCACGCTCAGTCCCCCTGCCGCCCACGGCGCGGTCCGCCACCACAGCAGGCCCACCACGCCCGCGAACTCCAGCACGCCGGTCACGGTGACAAGCAGCCCCGGCTCGGGCAGCGCGGGCGGGACCATGGCGATCAACTCGTCGCGCATGCCGATGAAGTGCGCGCCCGCGGTGAGCGAGAACATCGCGGCCAGGCCGCCCCGCAGGGCGACCGACCAGTGCTTGCGGAACAGCAGCAGAGCCGCTGAAACGACGATCAGGACCACGAACGGCGCCATGGCGGCCTCCCCCTGGAACAGGAACTTGTCACCGACAAGATGCACCGGCCGCCCTCATCTTGTCAACGACTAGATACGCTGACGGCATGAGCCCCTACCACCACGGCGACCTCCGACGGGCCGTGCTGGCCGCCGCCGTCACCGCGATCACCGAGAACGGCCCCACCGCGATCAGCCTGCGCGACCTGGCCCGCCGCGTCGGTGTCTCGCACGCCGGGCCGGTGCACCACTTCAAGGACAAGGCCGGTCTGCTCACCGCGTTGGCCGCGGAGGGTTTCGAGCTGCTCGCCGACGCGCTCGTCGAGACGCGGGACGGCGGTGGGGACTTCATCGAGATCGGTGTCGCCTACGTGCGCTTCGCCATCGAGCACAGGGCGCACTTCGAGGTGATGTTCCGCCCGGACCTCTACCACGCGGACGACGAGTCGGTGTCCGTCGCGGAGGAGCGCGCGCGGGCGGTGTTGGTCAGCGGGGCGCACCGAGTGGCCGGTGACCGCGACCCGGACATCGCGAAGCTGGCCGCGTGGTCCCTGGTGCACGGCTTCGCCACGCTGTGGAACACCGGTGCGCTGTCCGCTCCCGGCGACGACCCGGAAAGCACCGCGCGGGCGGTCGCCGGGATGCTCTTCGTGGAGTAGGCCGCTGGTACCGCCTCGCCGATCGACGTGGTCCACCGGCGTCGACCGCCTTCGTGAGAACCTGTCGCCCGGTGTCCGGTGGAGAGCCGGCTGAGATCAGTGTCACTAGGGTGGGTGGGTTCTTGTGGGCGAGTGGTGCCGATGCCATGCTCCAGCCATGAGACTTGGGGGCGGTTTCGCGGTTGACCAGGAGTTAGCCGGGTCGGCGGAGCGACGGGTCGACGAGGGGGCAGGCGCGTGAATCCCCTGCTGATGCCGATCGTCGCCGCCCAGGGCATCTGGGTGCGGAAATCGATCAAGCTCCTGCCGCCGGCCGCCGGTCCGACCACGGGTTCGGCGGGTGACGCCGCGGACGGTGAGGCGGTGCGCATCGCCGTCCTGGGCGAGTCCACCGCCGCGGGTTGCGGTGTCGACGCGCACGACGACGGGTTCCCCGGCAGCCTGGCCCGCACGATCGCCGAACGCACCAATCGGCCCGTCACGTGGGAAGCGATCGGACAGCACGGCGCGACGGCCCGCCGGATCCGCTACAAGCTCCTCCCCCAGCTCGGTGAAGACCTGACGGTCGCGGTGCTCCTCGCGGGCGCCAACGACGTGCTCGGCCGACGCACCCCGGCACAGTGGACGGAAGACCTCGGCGCGGTGGTGGACGAGCTGGGCAAGCGCGCCGAACACGTCGTGGTGGTGGGCATCCCGCCGTTCAAGACGTTCCCGTCGCTGCCGGGCACGCTGCGCCGCTACCTCTCCCACCGCGCGGGCGCGCTCGACGCCGCTTCCCAGCAGGTGTGCGCGGCGCGACCGGGCGCGTTGTGGATCAACTCCACCGACGTGATGCCGATCGGCCCGGACTTCTTCTCCGAGGACCGCTTCCACCCGTCGGCCTACGGCTACCTCCGCTGGGCGCAGTCCGTCGCCGACCACATCCCGCTCGCGAACGCCGTCTGACGTGGACACCGATCACCCGTACTTGGACGAGCACAGCGTGCGCGTGCCCGCGCCGCCGATGTCCGTGTGGCGCAGCCTGGCGGCCGTGATGACGCGCTCCCCGGCCGGCAGCAGCACGGCCATGGGGCTGCTTCTGGCCACCGAACCGCGCCGGGCCGCCGGGACGCCGTTCGAGGTGGGCTCGACCATCACCGGGTTCGCGGTGACCGCGGCCGTGCCCGGTCGCCTCGTGGAACTCACCGGGCGGCACCGGTTCTCCCGGTACCGGCTGGTGATGACCATGGAGGAGCAGTCCGGCGGGACGCTGCTCAGCGCGCGCAGCTACGCCAGGTTCCCCGGCCCGCACGGTTTTGTGTACCGGCAGCTGGTCGTCGGGACCGGCGCGCACCGGCTCGTCGTGGCGGGTCTGCTCCGCTCGGTGCGCCGCCACGCCCAAAAGAATGCCACTCCGGGGAGTTCCACTCCGGAGAACAGCACCGGCACCGGGAAGCCGAGCGAGGGCTGAGAGGACGACGCCGCCCGATCCCCGGACGCGGTGTCCTGGGATCGGGCGGCGGCCGGTGCGACCACTCACGAGGCCACTAGGCCATGCTGGTCTCCCGCACCCGGTCGCGGAGCACGACGCGGGTGAAGTTCGAGGGGACGTTCACCACGATGCGGCTCTTGGCCTTCTCGGGGCGCGGGTCCGGCCGGTCCAGCCGGCACTGGGTCAGCACCTCCCGGATCATCGCCTTCATCTCCAGCAGGGCGATCTTGTCGCCGATGCAGCGGATGCGGCCACCACCGAACGGGATCCACGTGAACGTGCCCGGCTTGGAGTCCAGGAACCGCTCAGGGCGGAACGCGTCCGGCTCCTCGTAGACGGAGGCGTCGTGGTTCACCAGGTAGGCGCTGGCCCACAGGTGCATCCCCGGCTCGTACTGCACGCCGCCGATCTGGATCGGCTTCTTCACCTCGCGGACGATGATGTTCGGGATCGACGGGCGCAGGCGCAGCACCTCGTTGATCACGGCCATCAGGTAGGCGTCGCTCTCGCCCGCGTCGATCTCGGCGGTCAGCCGCTCCATGGCGGCGGGGTGCCGGGTCAGGTACTCGAACGTCCACGCCATCGCGGCGGCGGTCGTCTCGGTGCCGGCGAGGAAGATGGTCATCATCTCGTCGCGGATCTCGCGCGGGCTCAGCGGCGTGCCGTCGTCCTCGTGCTTGATCCCCAGCAGCACCGACAGCAGGTCGTCACCGCGGTGGTCCGACTCCCGGTGCTCCTCGATGGTCTCGTAGATCAGCGCGTCCGCCCTGTCGCGCAACTGCAGGAAGTTCACCAGGCCCAGCGGCTTGATGGCCTTGAACAGCTTCAGCACCCGCGGCGGCATCTTGTGGAGCATCATCGGCGACGCGATGCTGTTGTTGAACTCCATCATCTGCAGCAGCAGGTCGAGGAGTTCGTCCCAGCGCCGCGGCGTCCGCGAGCCGTAGACGACCTCGCGGATCACGTGCAGCGTGAAGCGGTGGATGTGCGGGTGCAGCGGCATGTCCTTGCCACGCGGCCAGCTCGCGACGTCCTCCTTCGCCATCCCTGGGATCGCGTCGCCGATGCGCATCAGCGCCGCGCCGTGGTAGCTCGGCATGAGGAGCTTGCGGCGCACCTTGTGGGCGTCCTCGTCCAGCCAGGCCAGCCCGCTGGTGCCGGTCCACTTCTCGATCGTGGCCGAACCGGTGCCGGTGTGCAGGACGTCGGCGGGCGCCAGGAACATCGCCTTGACGTCTTCGGGGCTGGTGAGCATGTACACCGGGCGGGCCGGGATGCGGATGCTGACCTGGAACCGGGGGCCGTAGCGCTCACGGCGCTTCTCCACGAACGCCTGGGGGTTGGTCCAGTAGCTCAGCAGCTGCGCCACCGCGGGCGCCTTGGAACCCGGCAGGGAGGTCGCGGGGATGACGGCCGGCGCCGCGACGGCCGCGGCCTCCTTGGCGCCACCGGGACTTGCAGTGGGGGAATCCATTTCCTTCACCTTTCTCGACCATCGCGTGGCCACGTCACGATTCGACTCGCTCACCGAGCTGAGAACGCATACCCGGCAACCGGGTGCCGTTCGGCCCCGATCACCGCCAAGTGCAGTCCGCCCACGAGCCCTGACACCGTCGCGCACGGTCGCGCGGGATGGGGTGGGGCAATGTCAGGGCGTACTTCTAGCACGGTCACGGCCACGGTGGTGGCCGCTGAAACGCTTTGCCGAGACACGATTTGGTTCACGGCTCCAACCACTCCCGGGTCGCCGCCGCGGTCGCCGCCGCCGCGGACCCGATCAGGGCGAAGTGATCGGCGGCGATCTCGACCTGGTCGTCGCCGACGTCCCACGCGGGCCAGTCGGCCGAATCGCCCGTGCCGAGCGGTTCACCGGCCCGGATCAGCAGGCTCCGGGTGGTGATCGGCGTCGGCCGGTGCTCGGCCAACAGGCGCATGTACGTGCCCATGGCGAGCCAGTTGGCGTCGTCGATGGTGATGGCCTCGTCCTCGCGGCCGAGGATTTCCGTCATCACCGCGGAGAAGACCCGGTTGGTCTCCTCCCCGCGTTCCGGCATGGGGGTGTCGATCAGCACGACGCCCTCCGGTTTCACGCCCGCCGCCTCGAACGCGGCGGCGAGGGAGTGCGCGATGACGCCACCGGTCGAGTAGCCGACCAGCACGAACGGCGCGTCGCCGACGACCCGGCGGATGGAGCCCGCCAGGACCTCGACCGCCGCGTCCCACGTCCCGGGTGAGGGTTCCGCACCGCGGAAGCCGGGGAGCGAGCAGGCGAAGACGTCCCGCACGCCCTCGAAGTGGTCGGCGAACCTCATGAACTGGTGCGGTCCGGAGCCCACCACGAAGGATGGCACGCAGACGACCTTCGTCCCGTCGCCGCCCGAGGCGAGTTGCACGACGTACCCGTCGTCACCCAGTTCCGCCGCCGATGCGAACGCCGGCCGGAACCGGGACATCCCGGTCAGCAGCGGCACCGTGTCGGCGACGGACCCGGCGGCGTGCGCGTGCCGGAGGAGTGCGCTGAGCGTGCCCTGGCCGTTCTGGGGGGCGGTGCTGCCCCCGTCACGCGGTGCGGACTTCTCCGCCACCGTGCCGACCTCGGTCAGCAGGAATTGTGCGATCTCCACCGGAGTCGGGTGGTCGAACACCAGTGTCGTGGGCAGCCGCACGCCGCTGGCCTGGGTGAGCCGGTTGCGCAGCTCGACCGCGCCGAGCGAGTCGATGCCGAGGTCCTTGAACGCCCGGTCGGGTTCGACCGCGGTGGCGGAGGCGTGACCCAGCACGGCCGCGACCTGAGCCTGGACCAGTTCGAGGACGACCCGTTCCTTGTCGGCTTCCGCGACACCGGCGAGTCGCTGCACGAGCGAACCGCCCGCCGACTCGGCCTTCCGCGCCGGCGCGCGCACCAGTCCGCGCAGCAGCGCGGGCAACATCCCCGCCCGTGCCTGGAGCCGCAACGCGGCGAAGTCCAGCCGCACCGGCACCAGCAGCGCCGCACCGAGGCCGTTGGTCCGGTCGAACAGCTCCAGGCCCAGGTCGGTCGACAACGCGCCGATGCCCTGGCGCTCCAACCGGGCGATCTCGGCTTCGTCCAACCCGCCGGACATGCCGCCTGCCTCGGCCCACAGGCCCCATGCCAGCGAACTGGCCGGAAGCCCTTCAGCCCGACGCTTGGCCGCCAACGCGTCCAGGAACGCGTTCGCAGCAGCATAGTTGCCCTGACCAGGACTACCGATCAACGCCGCCACCGACGAGAACACCACGAACGCCGACAACTCCACACCCGCCGTCAGCTCGTGCAGGTGCAAAGCGGCATCCATCTTCGGCCGCATCACCCGCTCCAACTGCCGAGCAGTCAACGAATCCACCACACCGTCGTCCAACACACCCGCCGCATGGACCACCGCCGTCAACGGGTACTCCAACGACCCGATCAGACCAGCCACCTGATCCCGATCGGACACATCACACGCCACCACCCGCACCGAGCAACCGACCGCCTCAAGCTCCACGACCAACTCCGGCACGCCATCGGCGGCCGTGCCCCGGCGACTCACCAGCACCAGGTGCTTCGCGCCGAGCCGACCGGCGTAGTGCCTGGCGAACAGCGCGCCCAGGCCACCCGTGCCCCCGGTGATCAGGACCGTCCCGTCCCGGTCCAGCGGCGCCGGAACGGTCAACACCACCTTGCCGGTGTTCCGACCCTCCCGCAGGAACCGGAACGCATCCCGACCACTCCGGACGTCCCACGTCCGGATCGGCGACAGGTCCAGCGCTCCCTGCTCGAACAACGCCACCAACTCGCGCAGCATCTCCTGGATGCGCTCCGGCCCCGCCTCCAACAGGTCGAAGGACTGGTAGCGCACCCCGGCGTGCTCGGCGGCCACGGCCGCCGCGTCACGCAGGTCTGCCTTGCCCATCTCGATGAACCGGCCACCACGCGGCAGCAGGTCCAGCGAAGCGTCCACGAACTCACCGGCCAGGGCGTTCAACACCACGTCCACGCCCTCGCCGCCGGTCACCTCCCGGAACGCGTCGCGGAACACCAGGTCACGCGAAGAGGCGATCCGCTCGTCCGGGACACCCAGCGCGCGCACCGCGTCCCACTTGGGCTTGCTCGCGGTCGCGAAGACCTCGACACCCCAGTGCTTGGCCAACTGCACGGCCGCCATACCCACACCGCCGGCAGCAGCGTGCACCAGCAGACGTTCACCGGCCTTGAGGCCGGCCAGGTCGACCAGCCCGTAGTACGCGGTGAGGAACACCAGCGGCACCGAAGCCGCCTCGGCGAACGACCAACCGGCGGGAATCGGCACCAGCATCCGCCGATCGGCGATGCCCATGGACCCGAAGGAATCCGTCACCAGACCCAGCACGCGGTCGCCCGGCGCGAGGTCCGTGACGTCCGAGCCGACCTCCAGCACGACACCGGACGCTTCACTGCCCAGCGGCGCGTCACCCGGGTACATGCCGAGCGTGATCAGCACGTCCCGGAAGTTCACCCCCGCGGCCCGGACCCCGACCCGCACCTCGTGCGCGCCCAGCGGCCGGTCCCCCACCGACGGGACGATCGCCAGTCCTTCCAGCGATCCCTTCCGCTCGGCCGCCAGCCGCCACGCCGTCCCGTCGAGCACCTGCGGCGTTTCGGCCTGAGCCAGGCGCGGCACCACCAGACCGCCCTCGCGGACGGCGACCTGCGGCTCGTCCAGACCGACCAGTGCGGACCAGTCGGGCTCGTCGCCGTCGACATCCACCAACAGCAACCGGCCAGGGTGCTCGGACTGCGCACTGCGCACCAAACCCCAAATCGGCGACTGCACCAAGTCCGGCGCCTCATCACCCACCGCGACACCGCGCCGAGTCACCACCACCAACCGGACACCGGCCAACCGCTCACTGGCCAACCAACGCTGCAACAACACCAACATCCGCTCAGCAACCACACGCCCAGCAGTCGCGACATCACCTCCAACCGGGGACTCGATCGAAACGAGGACAGCCTCCGGAACGTCGCCGTCCACCAAGGACCGCCCCAACACGTCCAAGTCCTCGAAACACTCCGCCACACCGGCAAAACCACTGCCCAGGGCCGCAACACGCATCGACTTCCGCGTCACGTCCGCGACCGGGACCCAGTCCACCTGGAACAG
Organism: Saccharothrix isguenensis; assembly: GCF_052936305.1. Lineage (NCBI taxonomy): Bacteria > Bacillati > Actinomycetota > Actinomycetes > Pseudonocardiales > Pseudonocardiaceae > Saccharothrix > Saccharothrix isguenensis. The sequence continues at coordinate 3,262,626 of NZ_CP193626.1, read as the reverse complement.
CGACCGCTGCCGACCCCGTTGCGCACCTTCGAGTTGCGCCTGGTCCACCGGACGAACCGCGATGGTCGTGACCGTGACGACCGCCAGACCGGCCTCGTCGACGACGTCGATCCGCATCGCGGACTCCCCCGCCGGGCTGATCCGCACCCGGACCCGCGCGCCGGACCCGTGACCGAGTCGCACGCCGGACCACGAGAACGGCAGGTCCGCGGACGACCCGACCTCCTTGTCCAGCAGACCGCCGTGCAGCGCGGCGTCGAACAGCGCCGGGTGGATGCCGAACCCGTCGCCACCGGCGCTCTCGGGCAGCGTGACTTCCGTGTAGACGTCGTCACCGACGCGCCACGCGGCCCGCAGGCCCTGGAACGCGGGCCCGTACTCGTAACCCGCCTCCACCAGCCGCGCGTAGAGCGAGTCGACGGCGACCGGCAGCGCACCGGACGGCGGCCACTCCGCCGGGAACAGCGGCAACGGCTCCGCCTCCACACCGACCCAACCGCGGGCGTGGCAGATCACCAGGCGTTCGCCGTCGTCACCGCCGGCCTCGGGGCGTGAGTAGACCGCCACCTCGCGGCGACCGTCGTCACCGGGCTCACCGACCATGACCTGCACCAGGCGGGCGGCGTCGTCCTCCAGGACCAGCGGCGCCTCCAGCACCAGCTCGTCCACCACCGGGCACCCGGTCAGCCGACCTGCCGCCAACGCCAACTCGACCAGCGCGGTGCCCGGGACGATGACCATGCCCAGCACCACGTGGTCGCGCACCCACGGCGCGCTGTCCTGCGACAGGCGGCCGGTCAACACCCACTCGTCGCGGTCGCCGACCGGCACCACAGCCGCCACCAGCGGGTGATCGAGCCGGCCGAGGCCGGAGGCGGCCGGATCGCCCGCCCCGACGCCCGCCGAGACCCAGTACCGCTCGCGCTGGAACGCGTAGGTCGGCAACTCGACCCGCTGCGCGCCCGTGCCCGCGTAGAACGCGGTCCAGTCGACCACGGCACCGACGATGTGCGCCTGGGCCAGGAACCGGGCGAACGTCTCCGACTCCGCGTGACGGGCGCGCAACGCCGGCACGAACACCGCTTCCCGGTCCTCGTCCACCGACTGCCGGGCCATCGCGGTCAGCACACCGTCCGGACCCAGCTCGAAGAACTTCGTCACGCCCTCGGCCTGCAGCGTGCGCACACCGTCCGTGAAGCGCACCGCACCACGGACGTGGTCCACCCAATAACCGGGGTCGGTCAGCTCCGCCGACACCACACCACCGGTCACGTTCGACACAACCGGAATCCGAGGCTCGCTGAACGTCAGCCCCTCGGCGACCTCCCGGAACCCCGCCAACATCGGATCCATGAGATGCGAGTGGAACGCATGACTCACCCGCAGACGCGTCGTCTTCCGATGCGCCCACTGCGGCAACCACTCGTCCAACGCCTCGACCTCACCGGACACCACCACAGCCTGCGGACCATTGACCGCCGCAACCGACAACCGGCCTTCGAAACCGGCAAGCGACCCGACGACCTCGTCCTCAGTGGCCTGAACCGCCACCATCCCGCCACCGGCAGGCAGCGCACCCATCAACCGACCGCGCGCCACCACCAGCTCACACGCGTCTGCCAGCGACAGCACACCGGCGACGTGGGCCGCCGCCAGCTCGCCGACCGAGTGCCCGATCAGGTAGTCCGGCCGGATGCCCAGCGACTCCACCAGCCGGTAGAGCGCCACTTCGACCGCGAACAACGCCGCCTGCGTGAACTCGGTGGCGTCGAGGAGGACTGCCTCGGGCGACCCTTCCGGAGCCTCCAGCAGGTCCTTCAGCGACCGGCCCAGCTTCGGGTCCAGCTCCGCGCAGACCTCGTCCAGGGCTTCGGCGAAACGCGGGAAAGCAGACCCGAGAGCAACACCCATCCCGGCCCGCTGAGCACCCTGACCCGTGAACAGGAACGCCGACTTGCCACTGACCGGTCGACCGCCGAGAACCCCCGGCTCGCCCTCCGCCAACGCGGCGAGGCCGGCGAGCACACCGTCACGGTCGGACGCGATCACGGCTGCCCGCTGGTCGAACTGACCTCGCGTCGTCACCAACGAGAAGCCGACATCGACCACGTCCAGCTCCGGACGTGCCAGCAGGCGCGACCGCAACCGGTCCGCCTGCGCACGCAGGGCACTGTCGCTCTTCGCCGACACCAGCAGCGGCAAGACCACCGGCCGGTGCACGGCCGCGACGACCGGTGCCACCGCGTCGGCGGGGGCCTCCTCCAGGATCACGTGCGCGTTCGTGCCGCTGATCCCGAACGACGACACACCCGCACGACGCGGCCGGTTGCCGGAGGCTTCCCACGGCTCGGCCTCGGTCAGCAACCTCACCTCGCCCGCGTCCCAGTCGACGTAAGGGGACGGCGCGTCGACGTGCAGGGTGGGCGGCAGCATCCCGTGCCGCAGGGCCTGCACCATCTTGATCACACCGGCCACACCGGCAGCCGCCGACGAGTGCCCGATGTTCGACTTGATCGAACCGAGCCTCAGCGGACCGTTCTCGCGCTCACTGCCGTAAGTGGCCAGCAGCGCCTGGGCCTCGATCGGGTCGCCCAACCGGGTGCCGGTCCCGTGGCCCTCCACCGCGTCGACCTCGGAGGGCGACAGACCGGCGTTCGCCAACGCCTGACGGATCACCCGTTCCTGCGACGGACCGTTCGGCGCGGTCAAGCCGTTGCTCGCACCGTCCTGGTTGATCGCACTACCGCGTACCACACCGAGGATCCGGTGGCCGTTGCGCCGGGCGTCCGACAACCGCTCCATCACCAGCAGGCCGAGACCGTCGGAGAACCCGGTCCCGTCCGCACCCTCCGCGTACGACTTGCACCGCCCGTCCGGCGCCAAACCGCGCTGCCGGCTGAACTCCACCAGCAGGTGCGGCCCCGCCATCACGGTCACACCGCCGACCAGTGCCATCGAGCACTCGCCGGAGCGCAACGACTGGGACGCCAGGTGCATCGCCACCAACGACGACGAGCACGCCGTGTCGACGGAAACCGCAGGCCCTTCCAACCCCAGGCTGTAGGCCACCCGGCCGGACGCCACGCTCGACGTCGTGCCGGTCAGCCGGAAGCCCTCCAGCTCGGACGGGTTCGTGCCGCCGTACTCGGTGGCAACGACGCCGCAGAACACGCCGGTGTCGCTGCCCCGCAACGACGCCGGATCGATCCCGGCGTCCTCGAACGCCTCCCACGCCGCTTCCAGCAGCAACCGCTGCTGCGGGTCCATCGCCAACGCCTCACGCGGGCTCACGCCGAAGAACCCGGCGTCGAAGTCACCGATGCCCTGGAGGAACCCGCCACCGCGGGTGGACACCGTGCCGAGCTGGTCGGGGTCCGGGTCGTACAACCGCTCCAGGTCCCACCCGCGATCCTCCGGCAGGCCCGACACCGCGTCACGGCCTTCGGACACCAGCCGCCACAGGTCGTCCGGCGACGTGACGCCGCCGGGGTAGCGGCAGCTCATGCCGACGATCGCCAGCGGCTCGTCCGTCCTCGCCCTGGTCTGCTTCGACCGGACCGCCGGTGCGGCCTGCTCCGCGACGGGGCCCACCTCGGTGAGGAGGAACCGCGCGATGGCCGTCGGAGTCGGGTGGTCGAACACCAGCGTCGTGGGCAGCCGCACGCCACTGGCCTGCGTCAACCGGTTCCGCAGTTCCACCGCGCCGAGCGAGTCGATACCCAGTTCCTTGAACGCCCGGTCGGGTTCGACCGCGGTGGCGGACGCGTGACCCAGCACGGCCGCGACCTGAGCCTGGACCAGTTCGAGGACGACCCGTTCCTTGTCGGCTTCCGCGACACCGGCGAGTCGCTGCACGAGCGAACCGCCCGTCGACTCGGCGCGCCGTGCAGGGGCGCGGACCAGACCGCGCAGCAGCGGAGGCAACATCCCGGACCGCGCCTGGACCCGCAAGGCGGCCAGGTCGAGCCGCACGGGCACCAACAGGGCGGTGTCCAGCCGTCGCGCCTCGTCGAACAGTTCGAGGCCGAGTTCCGCCGACAACGCGCCGGTACCCATCCGCTCCAGCCGGGCGAGGTCGTTCTCGTCCAGCGAGCCGGACATGCCCGCGTCCGCCCACAGGCCCCATGCCAGCGAACTGGCCGGAAGCCCTTCAGCCCGACGCTTGGCCGCCAACGCGTCCAGGAACGCGTTCGCAGCAGCATAGTTGCCCTGACCAGGACTACCGATCAACGCCGCCACCGACGAGAACATCACGAACGCCGACAACTCCACACCCGCCGTCAGCTCGTGCAGGTGCAAAGCGGCATCCATCTTCGGCCGCATCACCCGCTCCAACTGCCGAGCAGTCAACGAATCCACCACACCGTCGTCCAACACACCCGCCGCATGGACCACCGCCGTCAACGGGTACTCCAACGACCCGATCAGACCAGCCACCTGATCCCGATCGGACACATCACACGCCACCACCCGCACCGAGCAACCGACCGCCTCAAGCTCCACGACCAACTCCGGCACGCCGTCCGCCGCAGGACCGCGCCGACTGACCAGCAGCAGGTGCCTGACGCCGGTCTCGGCGAGGTGGCGGGCGAACAACGCGCCCAGGCCACCCGTGCCCCCGGTGATCAGGACCGTCCCGTCCCGGTCCAGCGGCGCCGGAACGGTCAACACCACCTTGCCGGTGTTCCGACCCTCCCGCAGGAACCGGAACGCATCCCGACCACTCCTGACGTCCCACGTCCGAATCGGCAACAGGCTCAGGACGTCCTGCTCGAACAACGCCACCAACTCGCGCAGCATCTCCTGGATTCGCTCCGGCCCCGCCTCCAACAGGTCGAAGGACTGGTAGCTCGATCCGGCGTGCTCGCGGGCGACGACCTCCGGGTCACGGATGTCGGCCTTGCCCATCTCGATGAACCGGCCACCGCGCGGCAGCAGGTCCAGCGAAGCGTCGATGAACTCACCGGCCAGGGCGTTCAACACCACGTCCACGCCCTCGCCGCCGGTCACCTCCCGGAACGCGTCGCGGAACACCAGGTCACGCGAAGAGGCGATCCGCTCGTCCGGGACACCCAGCGCGCGCACCGCGTCCCACTTCGCCGGGCTGGCGGTCGCGAAGACCTCCGCACCGATGTGCCGCGCCAACTGCACGGCCGCCATCCCGACACCACCGGCAGCCGCGTGGACCAACACCCGCTCGCCACGCTGGAGGCCGGCCAGGTCGAACAGCCCGTAGTACGCGGTGAGGAACACCAGCGGCACCGAAGCCGCCTCGGCGAACGACCAACCAGCGGGCATCGGGACCAACATCCGCCGGTCGGTGATGCCCAGCGACCCGAAGCCGTCCATGACCAGGCCCATCACCCGGTCACCCGGCGACAGGTCCGTGACGTCGGAACCGACGTCCACCACTACACCGGACGCTTCACTGCCCAGCGGCGCGTCGCCCGGGTACATGCCGAGCGCGATCAGCACGTCCCGGAAGTTCACCCCCGCGGCCCGGACACCGATCCGCACTTCGAGCGCACCCAGCGGCCGGTCGGCGTCGGACCCGACGATCGCCAACCCTTCCAGCGAACCCTTCCGCTCCGCCGCCAGCCGCCACGCCGTCCCGTCGAGCACCTGCGGCGTTTCGGCCTGAGCCAGGCGCGGCACCACCAGACCGCCCTCGCGGACGGCGACCTGCGGCTCGTCCAGACCGACCAGTGCGGACCAGTCGGGCTCGTCGCCGTCGACGTCCACCAACAGCAACCGGCCAGGGTGCTCGGACTGCGCACTGCGCACCAAACCCCAAATCGGCGACTGCACCAAGTCCGGCGCCTCATCACCCACCGCGACACCGCGCCGAGTCACCACCACCAACCGGACACCGGCCAACCGCTCACTGGCCAACCAACGCTGCAACAACACCAACGTCCGCTCAGCAACCACACGCCCAGCGGTCGCGACATCACCTCCAACCGGGGACTCGATCGAAACGAGGACAGCCTCCGGAACGTCGCCGTCCACCAAGGACCGCTCCAACACGTCCAAGTCCTCGAAACACTCCGCCACACCGGCAAAACCACTGCCCAGGGCCGCAACACGCATCGACTTCCGCGTCACGTCCGCGACCGGGACCCAGTCCACCTGGAACAGCGACCGCTGCCGACCCCGTTGCGCACCTTCCAGCTGCAACTGCTCGACCGGGCGGACCGCGAGCTTGGCCACGCTCACGACCGGCTCGCCGTGCTCGCTGACGACGTCGAGCCGGAGGGTGGAGTCACCCGCCGAGCCGATCCGCACCCGGACCCGCCCGACACCCTGCTCGCCGAACCTGACCCCGGACCACGAGAACGGCAGATCCGCCGTGGTGCCGATCTCCTTGTCCAGCAGACCGCCGTGCAGCGCCGCGTCGAACAGCGCCGGGTGGATGCCGAAGCCCTGTGCGGCTTCGAGGTGTTCATCCGCCAACGCGACCTCCGCGTAGACGTCCTCACCGTCCCGCCACGCCGCGCGCAGGCCCTGGAAGACAGGTCCGTACTCGTAGCCGGCGTCCACCAGCCTCGGGTAGAGCGAGTCGACCGCGACCGGCTCGGCACCCGCCGGCGGCCACTCCGCGGACCACGCCTCGATCGGCTGCCCGGCAACGGCGAGGGTGCCGCGTGCGTGACAAGTCACGTCCTGCTCGGTGCCGCCTTCGGGTCGCGAGTAGATCGCCACCTCGCGGCCACCGTCCTCGCCGGCCGCTCCGACCGTGACCTGCAACCGCACCGCGGCCGTCTCGTGCAGGAGCAACGGCGCTTCGAGCACCAGCTCCTCGACCACCGGGCTGCCCGCGTGACGTCCGGACGCGGCGGCGAGTTCGACCAGCGCGGTGCCGGGAACGATGACCATGCCCAGCACCACGTGGTCGCGCACCCACGGCGCGCTGTCCTGCGACAGGCGGCCGGTCAACACCCACTCGTCGCGGTCGCCGACCGGCACCGCGGCGGTCAGCATCGGGTGGTCGAGCCGGGAGAGGCCTGCCGCTGCCGGATCGCCGGTCCCGGCGCCGGGCGCCACCCAGTAGCGCTCGCGCTGGAACGCGTAGGTCGGCAACTCGACCCGCCGTGCGCCCGTGCCCGCGTAGAACTCGGTCCAGTCGACCACGGCACCGGCGATGTGCGCCTGGGCCAGGAAAGCCGCGAACGTGTCGGGCTCCTCGTGGCGGGCGCGCATCGCGGAGGCGAACACGGCCGCGTCCTCGTCCGCCGACTGCCGCGCCATCGCGGTCAGGACGCCGTCCGGACCCAGCTCGAAGAACTTCGTCACACCCTCGGCTTGGAGGGTGCGGACACCGTCCGTGAACCGCACCGCACCACGGACGTGGTCCACCCAATAACCGGGGTCGGTCAGCTCCGCCGACACCACACCACCGGTCACGTTCGACACGACCGGAATCCGGGGCTGGTTGAAGGTCAAGCCTTCGGCGACCTTCCGGAACTCCGCCAGCATCGGGTCCATCAGGTGCGAGTGGAACGCGTGGCTCACGCGAAGACGGGTGGTCTTGCGGTCCAGCCACTGCGGCAACCACTCGTCCAGCGCCTCGGCGTCACCGGACACCACGACGGCCTGCGGGCCGTTGATCGCGGCGACCGACAAGCGGCCTTCGAAGCCGTCGAGCGACCCGACGACTTCCTGCTCCGTCGCCTGCACCGCCACCATGCCACCACCGGCAGGCAGCGCACCCATCAACCGACCACGCGCCACCACCAACGTGCACGCATCGGCCAGCGACAGCACACCCGCCACGTGCGCAGCAGCCAACTCCCCCACCGAATGACCGATCAGGAAGTCGGCACGCATACCCAGCGACTCCACCAACCGGAACAGCGCCACCTCTACCGCGAACAACGCCGCCTGCGTGAACTCCGTGTCGTTCAACAACAACGCCTCAGACGAACCCTCGGCAGCCTCCAACAACCCCCTCAACGAACGACCCAACTTCGGGTCCAACTCCGCACACACCTCGGCCAAAGCCTCGGCGAAACGCGGAAAAGCAGACCCGAGAGCAACACCCATCCCAGCCCGCTGAGCACCCTGACCCGTGAACAGGAACGCCGACTTGCCGCCGGTCAACCGGCCTTCGACGATCCCGGCGGCCGGTTCGGCACTAGCCAAGGCCGACAGCCCAGCCAGCAGACCGTCCCGATCCGAGGCCACGACCGCCGCACGCCGGTCAAACTGCGCGCGGGTCGCCGCCACCGAGAACGCCACGTCCAGGAGGCCGAGTTCCGGCCGTTCGAGGAGGTGGGCACGCAGGCGATCGGCCTGTGCCCGCACCGCCGCCTCGCCCTTGCCCGACACCAGCACCGGCATGGCCGGCGGCGCGGGGCGTTCGTCCTCGACGGGCACCGGCTCCTCGCGCGGGGCCTCTTCCAAGACCACGTGCGCGTTGGTGCCGCTCACACCGAACGACGACACACCCGCACGACGCGGACGCGCCGACGCCGGCCATTCCTCGGCCTCGGTGAGCAGCTTGACCTGCCCGGCGCTCCAGTCGATGTGCGGTGACGGCGCGTCCACGTGGAGGGTGGGCGGCAGCATCCCGTGCCGCATCGCCATGACCATCTTGATCACACCGGCGATGCCCGCGGCCGACGACGTGTGCCCGATGTTCGACTTGATCGACCCCAACCGCAGCGGACCGTTGTCCCGTTCACTGCCGTAGGTCGCCAGCAGCGCCTGGGCCTCGATCGGGTCGCCCAACCGGGTGCCGGTCCCGTGGCCCTCCACCGCGTCGACCTCGGAGGGCGACAGACCGGCGTTCGCCAACGCCTGACGGATCACCCGTTCCTGCGACGGACCGTTCGGCGCGGTCAAGCCGTTGCTCGCACCGTCCTGGTTGATCGCACTGCCCCGCACCACACCGAGGATCCGGTGGCCGTTGCGCCGGGCGTCCGACAACCGCTCCATCACGACCAGGCCGAGACCGTCGGAAAACCCGGTCCCGTCCGCTGCCGCCGCGTACGACTTGCTCCGCCCGTCCGGTGCCAGACCGCGCTGCCGGCTGAACTCCATCAGCAGAGTCGGCCCGGCGAGGACGGTCACGCCACCGACCAGAGCCATCGAGCACTCACCGGAGCGCAGCGCCTGCGACGCCAAGTGCAGTGCGACCAACGACGACGAGCAGGCCGTGTCGACGGAGATCGCAGGCCCTTCCAGGCCCAGGTTGTACGCGACCCGGCCGGACACCACGCTGGTCGTGGCACCGGTCAACCGGAATCCTTCGATCTCCGGCAGGCCGCCGGCGGGCATCGCGGCGTAGTCGGACGGCCCGACACCGCAGAAGACCCCGGTGTCCGTGCCCTTCAACGTCGTGGGGTCGATCCCGGCGTCCTCGAACGCCTCCCACGCCGCCTCCAGCAGCAACCGCTGCTGCGGGTCCATCGCCAACGCCTCACGCGGGCTGATCCCGAAGAACCCGGCGTCGAAATCACCGACACCGTCGACGAAACCGCCGCCACGCGCGTACACCGTGCCGAGCTTGTCGGGGTCCGGGTCGTACAGCCGCTCCAGGTCCCAGCCACGATCCTCCGGCAGGCCGGTGATCGCGTCACGGCCCTCGGACACCAGCTTCCACAGCGCGTCCGGTGACGTCAGACCGCCCGGGTAGCGGCAGCTCATGCCGACGATCGCCAACGGCTCGTCGGCCTTCGCCGTCCGCACCCGCGTGACCGGGCGGGCGACTTCTTCGACACCGCCCACCTCGCTGATGAGCAGGCGTGCGATCGCCGCCGGCGTCGGGTGGTCGAACACCAGCGTCGAGGACAGCCGCACACCGCTGGCCTGCGTCAACCGGTTCCGCAGCTCCACCGCGCCGAGCGAGTCGATACCCAGTTCCTTGAACGCCCGCTCCGGCTCGACCGCGGTGACCGAGGAATGCCCCAGCACCGCCGCCACCTGAGCCTGGACCAGTTCGAGGACGACCCGCTCGCGCTCGGCCTCGGCCACCCCTGCCAGCCGCTGCGCCAGTGAGCCTCCCGCGCCCGCACGACGTGCGGGCATCCGCACCAGCCCGCGCATGAGCGCCGGGAGCATCCCCGAACGCGCGGCCACTCGCAGCGCGCCGAGGTCGAGCCGCACCGGCACCAGCAGTGCCGCGTCGAGCCGCTGGGACTGGTCGAACAGCTCCAGCCCCAGGTCGGTGGGCAGCGCTTCGGCGCCCATGCGCTCCAGGCGCGCGAGTTCGGCGTCGTCCAACTCGCCCGCGATACCGGCTTCCGCCCACAGGCCCCACGCCAGCGAACTGGCCGGAAGTCCGGCTGCCCGCCGTTGGGCGGCGAGGGCGTCCAGGAACGCGTTCGCCGCCGAGTAGTTGCCCTGGCCGGGGCTGCCGATCAACGCCGCCACCGACGAGAACAGCACGAACGCCGACAGCTCGGCGTCGGCGGTCAGCTCGTGGAGGTGCAGTGCGGCATCGACCTTGGGCCCCATGACCCGCGCCAACTGCTCCGGCGTCAGCGATTCGACCACGCCGTCGTCCAGCACACCGGCCGCGTGCACCACCGCCGTCAGCGGGTGCTCCACCGAGCCGATCAACGCCGCCACATGGTCCCGATCGGACACGTCACAGGCTGCGACCACGGTCTGAGCGCCCAAGGCGTCCAGCTCCGCGACCAACTCCGGCACACCGGCCGCAGCGGAACCGCTCCGGCTCACCAGCAGCAGGTGCTTCGCCCCGTACCGGGTGGCCAGGTGCTTGGCGAACACCGCGCCCAAGCCGCCGGTGCCACCGGTGATCAGGACCGTTCCCCCGGGGTTCAGCGTCAGCGCGTCGTGAGCGGGCGCCTCTGCGGCGCGGCCCAGCCTCGGCGCCAGCACCTGACCGTCGCGGACCGCCAACTGCGGCTCGTCCAGCCCTGCCAGCACACCCCACTCGGGGGCATCGCCATCGACGTCGACGAGCACGAAACGGCCGGGGTGTTCCGACTGCGCGCTGCGCACCAGGCCCCACACCGGCGCGATCGCCAGATCGGGCACGTCGTCGCCGACCGCGATGCCTTTGCGGGTGACCACCACCAGTCGGGCTTCGGCCAACTGCTCGCTCGCCAACCACCGCTGCAACAGCCCGAGCGCGCGTTCCGCTACTCCGCGAACCGTCGCCGCGTCCGCGGGTTCGTCGGGGCTGTCGATCGTCGCGACGACGATCTCCGGCGCTTCGACGCCCTCGGCCAGCGCCGACTCCAGCGCGTCCAGGTCCGCGTGTCCCGCACCGAGAACGGCGACTCGCGCCGACGCGTTCTGCGTCGCGTTCTGCGTCGCGTTCACGACCGGGGTCCAGTCGACCTGGAACAGCGAGTTCGGCCGGCTGTTCAGGCCGCCTTCCAGCTGGGCCTGCTCGACCGGCCGGAACGCGAGCTTCCGCACGCTGCCGACCAGCTCGCCCAGCTCACCGACGACGTCGACGCGCAACGCCGACTCGCCCGCCGGGGCGATCCTGACCCGGACCCGCGCGGCGCCGCTGCGCGCCAGGCGGACGCCGGACCACGAGAACGGCAGCGAGGCCGACGTGCCGTGGTCGAGCCAGCCGAGCCCGCCGTGCAGCGCGGCGTCGAACAGCGCCGGGTGCAGGCCGAAGCCCTTGGCCGACTCGACGTGCTCGTCCGGGAGGGAGACCTCCGCGAACACCTCTTCACCGGCCCGCCAGCCCGCGCGCAAGCCGACAAAAGCGGGCCCGTAGTCGAAGCCGATCTCCGTCAGCCGCGCGTACAGGGCGTCGACGTCGATCGGTTCGGCGTCGACCGGCGGCCACTCCAGCGGCAGCCACGACGGCGCGGGCGACTCGTCCACCGCGAGCGTTCCCCGCGCGTGGCAGGTCGTTTCGGGCTCGACGCCGGCTTCGGGGCGGGAGTAGATCGCCACCTCGCGCCGACCGTCGTCCTCGGCCGGTCCGACGGAGACCTGCAAGTGGACGGCCGCGTCGTCCCGGAGGATCAGCGGCGCTTCGAGCACGAGGTCGTCGACCACCGGGCTGCCCGTGTGCCAACCGGCGGCGGCCACGAGCTCGACCAGCGCGGTGCCCGGCACGACGACCATGCCCAGCACGCCGTGGTCCCGCACCCAAGGCGCGGAGTCCTGCGACAGGCGGCCGGTGAACAGCCACTCGTCGCGGTCGCCCACCCGGACGGCAGCGGCGAGGAGCGGGTGCTCGACGCGCGCCTGGCCCGAGGCGGCCGGGTCTCCGGCGTCGCCGCCGTGGTTCAGCCAGTAGCGCTCCCGCTGGAAGGCGTAGGTCGGCAACTCGACCCGCCGTGCGCCCGTGCCCGCGTAGAACGCGGTCCAGTCGACCACGGCACCGGCGATGTGCGCCTGGGCCAGGAAAGCCGCGAACGTCTCGGGCTCCTCGTGGCGGGCGCGCATCGCGGAGGCGAACACGGCCGCGTCCTCGTCCGCCGACTGCCGCGCCATCGCGGTCAGGACGCCGTCCGGACCCAGCTCGAAGAACTTCGTCACACCCTCGGCTTGGAGGGTGCGGACACCGTCCGTGAACCGCACCGCGCCACGGACGTGGTCCACCCAGTAACCGGGGTCGGTCAGCTCCGCCGACACCACACCACCGGTCACGTTCGACACGATCGGAATCCGAGGCTCGCTGAACGTCAGCCCCTCGGCGACCTGACGGAACTCCGCCAACATCGGATCCATGAGATGCGAGTGGAACGCATGGCTCACCCGCAGACGCGTGGTCTTCCGATGCTGCCACTGCGGCAACCACTCGTCCAACGCCTCGACCTCGCCGGACACCACCACAGCCTGCGGACCATTGACCGCCGCAACCGACAACCGGCCTTCGAAACCGGCAAGCGACCCGACGACCTCGTCCTCGGTCGCCTGCACCGCCACCATCCCGCCACCAGCCGGGAGTCCACCCATCAACCGACCACGCGCCACCACCAACGTGCAGGCGTCCGGCAGGGAGAGCACACCCGCCACGTGCGCAGCAGCCAACTCACCCACCGAATGACCGATCAGGAAGTCGGCACGCATACCCAGCGACTCCACCAACCGGAACAGCGCCACCTCTACCGCGAACAGAGCCGCCTGCGTGAACTCCGTGTCGTTCAACAACAACGCCTCAGGCGAACCCTCGGCAGCCTCCAACAACCCCCTCAACGAACGACCCAACTTCAGGTCCAACTCCGCACACACCTCGGCCAAAGCCTCGGCGAAACGCGGGAACGAAGCCGCCAACTCCACGCCCATACCCGCACGCTGAGCACCCTGACCCGTGAACAGGAACGCCGACTTGCCGCCGACCAGCGAACCCTGCGACACCCCGGCGACCGGTCGACCCTCGGCGAGAGCGTCCAGACCGGCCAGCAGACCGTCCCGATCCGAGGCCACCACCGCGCCGCGCTGCGACAACTGAGCGCGCGTCGTCACCGCCGAGAAACCGACGTCCGCCAACCCGAGATCCGGATGCGCCACCAGGTACGCGCGCAGCCGACCAGCCTGCGCGCGCAGCGCCGCCTCACCCTTTCCGGACACGACCACCGGCACCACCGGCGGCTGGAACGACTCGCCCGTGCCGGCAGAAGCATCGGCTTCTGCGGGCGGAGCCTCCTCGATGATCACGTGAGCGTTGGTGCCGCTGACACCGAACGACGACACACCGGCACGGCGCGGACGCGTCGAAGCGGGCCACTCCTCCGACTCGGTGAGCAGCTTGACCTGCCCGGCGTCCCAGTCGACGTGCGGTGACGGCGCGTCCACGTGCAGCGTCTGCGGCAGCACCCCGTGCCGCAGGGCCTGCACCATCTTGATCACACCGGCCACACCGGCCGCCGCCGACGAGTGCCCGATGTTCGACTTGATCGACCCCAACCGCAGCGGACCGTTGTCCCGCTCACGCCCATACGTGGCCAGCAGCGCCTGGGCCTCGATCGGGTCACCCAACCGGGTGCCCGTCCCGTGGCCCTCCACCGCGTCGACCTCCGCCGGAGAAAGTCCCGCGTTCGCCAACGCCTGACGGATCACCCGTTCCTGCGAAGGACCGTTCGGAGCCGTCAGACCATTGCTCGCGCCGTCCTGGTTCACGGCACTGCCCCGCACCACCGCGAGCACGCGGTGGCCGAGGCGACGGGCGTCCGACAACCGCTCCATCACCAGCAGGCCGAGACCGTCGGAGAACCCGGTCCCGTCCGCACCCTCCGCGTACGACTTGCACCGCCCGTCCGGCGCCAAACCGCGCTGCCGGCTGAACTCCACCAGCAGGAACGGCCCGGACAGGACGGTCACACCGCCGACCAGTGCCATCGAGCACTCACCGGAACGCAAGGCCTGCGACGCCAGGTGCATCGCCACCAACGACGACGAGCACGCCGTGTCCACCGACACCGCGGGGCCTTCCAGACCCAGGCTGTAGGCCACCCGACCGGACACGACGCTCGACGTCGTGCCCGTCAACCGGAAGCCCTCCAGCTCCGGCGGCATCGAGCCGCCGTAGTCGGACGTCACCACACCGCAGAACACGCCGGTGTCCGTGCCGCGCAACGACGTCGGGTCCAGACCCGCGTCCTCCAACGCCTCCCACGCCGCCTCCAGCAGCAACCGCTGCTGCGGGTCGGTCGCCAAGGCCTCGCGCGGGCTGATCCCGAAGAACCCGGCGTCGAAGTCACCCGCGTCCCGCAGGAATCCGCCGCCGCGCGTGTACACCGTGCCGACGTGGTCGGGGTCCGGGTCGTACAACCGCTCCAGGTCCCACCCGCGGTCCTCCGGCAGCCCGGAGATCGCGTCACGGCCTTCCGCCACCAGCCGCCACAGGTCGGCGGGCGAGGCGACACCACCGGGGTACCGGCAGCTCATGCCGACGATCGCCAACGGCTCGTCGGCCGGCGTCCGCGTCCGCTTGGCGCGGACCGGCGTCGCTGCCGGCTCCACCCCCTCGACCTCGGACAGCAGAAGCCGGGTGACCGCGGCGGACGTCGGGTGGTCGAAGACCAGCGTCGACGGCAGCCGCACGCCGCTGGCCTGGGTGAGCCGGTTCCGCAGCTCCACCGCGGCCAGCGAGTCGAAGCCCAGCTCCTTGAACGCGCGGTCGGCGTCGACGGCCGCCGGCGAGGCGTGCCCGAGGACGGACGCCACCTGCCCGCGCACCAGGTCCAGCGTGATGCGCTCCCAGTCGGACCGCGGCACGCCCGCCAGCCGTTCCGCGAGCGAGCCACCGGCTCCGGTACGCCGTGCGGGCACGCGGACCAGTCCGCGCAGCAACGCGGGCAGCATCCCGTCCCGCGCCTGCACCCGCAGGGCCGCGAGGTCGAGCCGCACCGGCACCAGCAGGGCGTCACCGAGCCCGGAGGCCCGGTCGAACAGCTCCAGACCGAGGTCCACCGACAGCGCGCCGACGCCCATCCGCTCCAGCCGCGCCAGCTCGGCGTCGTCCAGCTCACCGGTCATCCCGGTGGAGCCCGCCCACAGGCCCCACGCCAGCGAACTGGCGACCAGGCCGTCTGCACGGCGCTTCGCCGCCAACGCGTCCAGGAACGCGTTCGCCGCCGCGTAGTTGCCCTGCCCCGCGCTGCCCATCAGCGCCGCGACGGACGAGAACAGCACGAACGCCGCCAGGTCCATGCTCGCGGTCAGCTCGTGCAGGTGCAGTGCCGCGTCCACCTTCGGCTTCAGCACCCGGTCGAACTGCTCGGGCGTCAGCGATTCGACCACGCCGTCGTCCAGCACACCGGCCGCGTGCACCACCGCCGTCAGCGGGTGCTCCAACGAGCCGATCAGCTCTGCCAGCTGGACGCGGTCCGACACGTCGCACGCCACGACCCGCGGCCGGGCGCCGAACGCCTCCAGCTCGGCGACCAGCTCCGCGACACCGCTCGCAGCCGCACCACGCCGGCTCACCAGCACCAGGTGCCGCGCGCCGCGCTCGGCGAAGTGCTTGGCGAACACCGCACCCAGACCGCCGGTACCGCCGGTGATCAGCACCGACCCGTCCGGGTCGAGTGCGGGCACCTCGGCCGACGTGGCAGCCGCACGGGCCAGCCTCGGCGCGAGCAGTCGACCGCCGCGCACCGCGACCTGCGGCTCGTCCAGACCGGCCAGCGCGTCCCAGTCCGGCTCGTCGCCGTCGGAGCCGCCGTCGAGGTCGACCAGCAGGAAACGCCCGGGGTGCTCGGACTGCGCACTGCGCACCAGGCCCCACACCGACGCGACCGCCAGGTCAGGCGACTCGTCGCCCACCGCGATGCCACCACGCGTGGCCACCACGAGCCGAGCGCCGGCCAGGCCCTCGCTCGCCAACCAGCCCTGCAACAGCGTGAGCGTGCGCTCGGCGACCACGCGAACCGCCGTGGTGTCCGCGTCCGCCGAGCTCTCGACCACCGCCACGACGGCGTCGGGAACGGCGTCGCCCTCGGTCAGCGCGAGTTCCAGCGCGGCCAGGTCCGCATACCGGCCGTCCGGACCACCGAGGCGCACGACCTTCGTCGGCCCGGAGGTGCCCTCGACGGCGGCCCACTCGACCTTGAACAGCGAGTTCTGGCCGCTCTTGCCGCCTTCGAGCTGCGACTGGTCGACCGGGCGCATCGCGATGGACCGGACGGAGACGACCTCCGCGCCGGACTCGTCGACCGCGTCGAGCCGCACGGCGGAGTCACCGGTCATCACAGCGCGGACGCGCAGCCGGGTGGCGCCGGGACGCGCGATCCGCGCACCGGACCAGCTGAACGGCATCTTGCGCTGGGCGTTGTCGCCCTCCACCAACAGCACCGCGCCGCTCTGCAGCGCGGCGTCGAAGAGGGCCGGGTGCAGGCCGAATCCGTGCACCGCGTCCACGTACTCGTCCGGGAGCGCCACCTCGGCGTAGATCTCATCGCCGTCACGCCACGCCGCACGCAGGCCTTGGAAGACGGGGCCGTAGTCGTAGCCGATGCCGCTCAGGCGGGCGTACATGTCATCGACCACGAGCGGCTCGGCGCCTGCCGGCGGCCACTCGGACGGCCATGCCGCCATGGGCTCCGACTCGGGCGCGAGCACACCCCGCGCGTGACAGGTCGTCTCGCTCACCCCGTCCGCCGCGGCGACCGGGCGGGTGTAGATCGCGACCGTGCGGCGGCCGTCCTCGTCCGGCTCGCCGACCGTGACCTGGACCTGCACCGCCACCTGTTCCCGCAGGAGCAGCGGGGCTTCGAGGACCAGTTCCTCGACCACCGGGCACCCGGTCCGGGCGCCGGCGGCCAACGCCATCTCGATGTGCGAGGTGCCGGGCACGACGATGTTGCCGAGCAGCACGTGCTCGGCGACCCACGGCTGCGTCTCCGTGGACAGGACGCCGGTGAACAACCACTCGTCCCGGTCGCCGACCGCGACCGCGGCGGCCAGCACCGGGTGGTCGAGGCGACCGAGTCCGGCGGCGGCCGGGTCGCCGGCGCCGGTGTCGGGCGCGAGCCAGTAGCGCTCGCGCTGGAAGGCGTAGGTCGGCAGCTCCACCCGCCGTGCGCCCGTGCCCGCGTAGAACACGGGCCAGTCGACGTCGATCCCGGCGATGTGCGCCTGTGCCAGGAACGCCCCGAACGTCTCCGCCTCGGAGTGCCGGGCGCGCATGGCGTATGCGAACACGGCCGTGTCTTCAGCCACCGACTGCCGCGCCATCGCGGTCAGCACACCGTCCGGGCCGAGCTCGAAGAACTTCGTCACACCCTCGGCTTGCAGCGTGCGCACACCGTCCGTGAAGCGCACCGCACCACGGACGTGGTCCACCCAATAACCGGGGTCGGTCAGCTCCGCCGACACCACACCACCGGTCACGTTCGACACGACCGGAATCCGAGGCTCGCTGAACGTCAGCCCCTCGGCGACCTGGCGGAACTCCGCCAGCATCGGGTCCATCAGGTGCGAGTGGAACGCGTGGCTCACCCGCAGACGCGTGGTCTTCCGATGCTGCCACTGCGGCAACCACTCGTCCAACGCGTCCAGATCACCCGACACCACAACGGCTTGCGGACCATTGACCGCCGCGACCGACAACCGACCGGCGAACGCCTCCAGCGACGGGACGACCTCACCCTCGGTCGCCTGCACCGCCACCATCCCGCCACCAGCCGGGAGTCCACCCATCAACCGACCACGCGCCACCACCAACGTGCAGGCGTCCGGCAGGGAGAGCACACCCGCCACGTGCGCAGCAGCCAACTCACCCACCGAATGACCGATCAGGTAGTCGGCGCGCATACCCAGCGACTCCACCAACCGGAACAGCGCCACCTCTACCGCGAACAACGCCGCCTGCGTGAACTCCGTGTCGTTCAGCAGAGCAGCCTCAGTCGAACCCTCAGCAGCTAGAAGCAAACCCTTCAGCGAACGACCCAACTTCGGGTCCAACTCCGCACACACCTCGGCCAAAGCCTCGGCGAAACGCGGGTACGAAGCCGCCAACTCCACGCCCATACCCGCACGCTGAGCACCCTGACCCGTGAACAGGAACGCCGTGCTACCGCCCGACACCTGGCCCTGCACCACACCGGCCACAGATCCGCCATCGGCGAGCGCTACCAGACCGGCCAGCAGACCGTCCCGGTCCGACGCCAGCACCGCGCCGCGCTGCGACAGCTGCGCCCGCGTCGTCGCCGCCGAGAAGCCCACGTCGCGCAGCCCGAGGTCCGGGTGCGCCACCAGGTGCGCGCGCAACCGGGCAGCCTGCGCCCGCAACGCCTCGTCGCTCTTGCCCGACAGGAGAACCGGCACGGCGGACGGCACGGGCACCACACCGTCGACCGCTGCCGCCGTCTCGGCGGGAGCCTCTTCCAGGATGACGTGCGCGTTGGTGCCGCTGATGCCGAACGACGACACACCGGCCCGGCGGAGGCGGTCACCGGCGGGCCACTCCTCGGCCTCGGTGAGCAGCTTGACCTGCCCGGCGTCCCAGTCGACGTGCGGTGACGGCGCGTCCACGTGGAGGGTGGGCGGCAGCACGCCGTTGCGCATCGCCATGACCATCTTGATCACGCTGGCGACACCGGCCGCAGCCGAGGTGTGGCCGATGTTCGACTTGATCGACCCGAGCCGGAGCGGCCCGTTCTCGCGCTCGCTGCCGTAGGTCGCCAGCAGCGCCTGGGCCTCGATCGGGTCACCCAGCCGGGTGCCCGTCCCGTGGCCCTCGACGGCGTCGACGTCGGCCGCGTTGACGCCGGCGTTCGCCAACGCCTGACGGATCACCCGTTCCTGCGACGGACCGTTCGGCGCGGTCAAGCCGTTGCTCGCGCCGTCCTGGTTGACCGCGCTGCCCCGCACCACCGCGAGCACGCGGTGGCCGTTGCGACGCGCGTCCGACAGCCGTTCCATCACCAGCAGGCCGAGGCCGTCGGAGAACCCGGTCCCGTCCGCACCGGCCGCGTACGGCTTGCAACGCCCGTCCGCCGCCAGACCGCGCTGCCGGCTGAACTCCACCAGCAGGAACGGCCCGGCGAGGACCGTGACGCCGCCGACGAGGGCGAGCGAGCACTCGCCCGACCGCAGGGCCTGTGACGCGAGGTGCATCGCCACGAGAGAGGACGAGCAGGCCGTGTCGACGGTGACCGCCGGGCCTTCCAGCCCGAGGCTGTAGGCGACCCGGCCGGACACGATGCTGCCCACCGTGCCGGTGAGGCGGAAACCCTCCTGCTCCGGCGTCATCGAGCCGCCGTAGAACGACGACACCGCGCCGCAGAACACACCGGTGTCCGAGCCTCGCAACGATGTCGGGTCGATCCCCGCGTCCTCGAACGCCTCCCACGCGCCTTCCAGCACCAGCCGCTGCGCCGGGTCGATGGCCAGCGCCTCACGCGGGCTGATGCCGAAGAACCCGGCGTCGAAGTCACCGACGCCGTCGACGAAACCGCCGCCGCCCGCGTAGACCTTGCCGAGCTGGTCCGGGTCGGGGTCGTAGAGGTTCTCCAGGTCCCAGCCGCGGTCCTCCGGCAGCCCGACGACCGCGTCACGGCCCTCGGACACCAGCTTCCACAGCTCGTCCGGTGTCGTGGCGCCGCCGGGGAACCGGCAGCTCATGCCCACGATCGCGATCGGCTCGGACGCCTGGGCCAGGAGTCGGCGGTTCTGCTGGCGCAGCCGCTCGGTCTCCTTGAGCGACTTGCGGAGGGCATCGACAATGTCGTTCTGGTTCGAGGCCATCGCCTACGCCTTCCCGTCCGGACGCGAAGCCGCGACCACGTGCTCGATCTCTCTCATGCCAGGCTTTCTCGCGTCTTGGGTCATGACACGTCTTCTTGGGCCATCCGGATGAGCGCGTCCACGTCCAGGTCGTCGATCGACTCGACGTCCTCTTCGGTCGAGTCGTCGGCCTCGTCGCCGTCCGCCAGGTCGAGCAGGGTGTCGAGCAGTCCAGCCTTGCGCAGCCGTCCGATCGGGATGGAGGTCAGCACGTCGCGGATCTGGTCCTCCTCCGACCGCCGTTCGGTGGTCGGCTGCGCGGCGTCCGGCATGGCGATCGGGATCAGGAACCTGGTCACCGCGAGCGGGTTCGGGTGGTCGAAGACGAGCGTGGTCGGCAGCCGCAGGCCGGTGGCCTGGGTGAGCCGGTTCCGCAGCTCGACGGCGGCCAGCGAGTCGAAGCCCAGCTCCTTGAACGCGCGGTCGGGTTCGATGGCGTCGAGCGAGGCGTGCCCGAGGACGGACGCGACCTGCGCGCGGACCAGGTCGAGCGCGACCCGTTCCCGGTGGTTCGGCGCGACGCCGGCCAGTCGTTCGGCCAGCGAGCCGCCCGCGGACTCGACCCGTCGTGCCGGTGCGCGCACCAGCCCGCGCAGCAACGCGGGCAACATGCCGGACCGTGCCTGCCCCCGCAGTGCGCCGAGGTCGAGCGGGATCGGCACGAACAGCGCCTCGTCCAGCTTGCGCGCCTGGTCGAACAGCTCCAGACCGAGCCGGGCGGACAGCACGCCGAAGCCCTGCCGTTCCAACCGGGCGATCTCGTTGTCGTCCAGGTCCCCGGTCATGCCGGTGGCGTCGCCCCACAGGCCCCACGCCAGTGACGTGGCGACCAGGCCGCCCGCGCGGCGCTTGGCGGCGAGCGCGTCGAGGAACGTGTTCGCCGCGGCGTAGTTGCCCTGGCCGGGGTTGCCGATCTGCGCCGCGAACGACGAGAACACGACGAACTCCGACAGTTCCATGCCCTCGGTCAGCTCGTGCAGGTGCAGTGCGGCGTCGATCTTCGGCCGCATCACCCGTTCCAGCCGCTCGGGCGTCAGCGACTCGATCAGTCCGTCGTCCAGCACACCGGCCGAGTGGATGACCCCGGTGAGCGGGTGCTCCAGCGCACCGAGGAGCGCGGCGACCTGGGTGCGGTCGGACACGTCGCACGCCGCGACCGTCGCCTCCGCGCCGAGCGACGCCAGCTCGGCGACCAGCTCCGGCACGCCCTCGGCGGCCGGGCCGCGCCGGCTGACCAGCAGCAGGTGCTTGGCGCCGTGCCGCTCGGCGAGGTGCTTGGCGAACAGCGCGCCGAGACCGCTGGTGCCACCGGTGATCAGCACCGTGCCGTCGGGGTCCGGCGGCGCGGGGACGGTGAGCACGACCTTGCCGGTGTTGCGGCCCTCGCGCAGGAACCGGAACGCCTCCCGCCCGCGCCGCACGTCCCACGTGCGGATCGGCGAGTGGTCCACCGCGCCCTGCTCGAACAGCGCGACGACCTCCAGCAGCATCTGTTGGATGCGCTCGGGTCCGGCTTCCATCAGGTCGTAGGACCGGTAGCGCACGCCCGGGTGGTCGGCGGCCACGGTCGCCGGGTCGCGCAGGTCTGCCTTGCCCATCTCGATGAACCGGCCACCACGCGGCAGGAGGTCCAGCGAGGCGTCCACGAACTCGCCCGCGAGCGCGTCCAGGACCACGTCGACGCCCTCGCCGCCGGTGACCTCGAGGAACTTCTCGCGGAACGCGAGGTCACGCGAGGAGGCGATCCGCTCGTCGGGGATGCCGAACCCCCGCACCGCGTCCCACTTGGGCTTGCTCGCGGTCGCGAAGACCTCGACACCCCAGTGCTTGGCCAACTGCACGGCCGCCATACCCACACCGCCGGCAGCGGCGTGCACCAACAGCCGTTCACCGGGCTTCAGACCGGCCAGGTCGACCAGCCCGTAGTACGCGGTCAGGTAGACCACCGGCAACGCCGCCGCCTCGGCGAACGAGAAGCCCTCGGGCATCGGCACGATCGTCTGCCGGTCCGCCACCGCGACCGGGCCGAACGCGTCCAGCACCAGGCCGAACACCCGGTCGCCGATCGCGAGGTCGGTCACGCCGGAGCCGACCTCCAGCACCACACCGGCCGCTTCGCTGCCCAGGGGCGCGTCGCCGGGGTAGAGGCCGAGAGCGATCAGCACGTCCCGGAAGTTCAGGCCCGCGGCCCGGATCCCCACCCGCACCTCGTCGACGCCCAGGGGCCGCTCCCCCGACGACGGCATGATCGCCAGGTCCTCCAGCGAGCCCTTGCGCTTGCTCGCCAGCCGCCACGCGCCACCGGTCGACTCCGCGGCGGCCCGTCCGAGCCTCGGCGCGAGCAGACCACTGGCGCGCACCGCGACCTGCGGCTCGTCCAGCCCGACGACCGTGGCCCAGTCCGGCTCTTCGCCTTCTCGGCCCTTTCCGTCCTTTTCGCCGTCTTCGCCGTCGAGGTCCACGAGCAGGAACCGGCCGGGGTGCTCGGACTGCGCGCTGCGCACCAAGCCCCAGACCGGCGTGACGGCCAGGTTCGCGGCTTCGTCGCCCACCGCGACACCGCGCCGCGTCACCACGACCAGTCGTGCGTCGGTCAGCGACTCGCAGGCCAGCCACCGTTGCAGCAGGTCGAGCGTCCGCCCGGCGACCTCACGGGCCGCTGCGGCGTCGTCCGACTGCGCGGTGGGCTCGATCGTGACGAGCACCGCGTCGGGCACCGTGGCACCGCCCGCCAGCGCCCGCTCCAACTCCGCGAGATCCGCGTAACGCTCGCCCGCTGCCGACATCCCGCCAAGAACCGCGATCTCCGCCGCTCCGGACGGCTTCACGTCCTGGACCGTGACCCACTCGACCTGGAACAGCGCGCGCTGCTGTCCGCGTTGCGCGCCTTCGAGTTGGGCCTGGTCGACCGGGCGGACCGCGATGGTGTCGACCGCGACGACCAGCGACCCGGTCTCGTCGACCACGTCGATCCGCATCGCGGACTCGCCCGCCGGGCTGATCCGCACCCGGACCCGCGAACCGGACGGCCGCTGCCCCAACCGCACCCCGGACCACGAGAACGGCAGGTCCGCACCGGACCCGGCCTCCTTCTCGATCAGGCCGCCGTGCAGGGTCGCGTCGAAGAGCGCAGGATGAAGAGCGAACCCCCGCACCACGGCACCGAGATCACCCGAAAGTGAACCCGGCGTCGGGGATGAAGGGGAAGCCGGATTTTGTTGCCGGGAAAGAGGAGATGTGGCGCCCCCGCCCCCGGTGTCCTCGGGCAGCACGACCTCGGTGTACAGGTCCTCACCGGACCGCCACGCCGCGCGCACGCCCTGGAAAAGCGGGCCGTAGTCGTAGCCGACCTCGGCCAGCCTGGGGTACAGCGAATCGACCGCGAGCGCCCGCGCGCCCGCCGGCGGCCACGCCGCGGGGAACGGTACGGACGGTTGCGCGTCGGCAACGAGCCACCCGCGTGCGTGGCACGTGGTCTCGCGTTCGCCGTCGGCTCCGGCGGCCTCCGGGCGCGAGTAGATCGCCACCGGCCGGCGGCCGTCCTCGTCCGCCGGCGCGACGGTGACCTGCACCTGCCGCGCGGCGTCGTCGGTCAGGATCAGCGGCGCTTCGAGCACGATCTCGTCCACCACCGGGCAGCCCGCCTGGCGACCGGCGGTCAACGCCAGTTCGACCAGCGCGGCCCCGGGCACGATGACCATGCCGAACACGGCGTGGTCCTGGGTCCACGGCTGGGCCTCGGCCGACATCCGGCCGGTGAACAGCCACTCGTCCCGGTCGCCGACCTGCACCGCCGCGGCCAGCACCGGGTGCTCCAGCCGCCCCAGACCGGCAGCGGCCGGGTCACCGGACACGCCGGGCACCAGCCAGTACCGCTGCCGCTGGAACGCGTACCTCGGCAGGTCGACCCGCCGCGCGCCGCTGCCCGCGAAGAACGCCTTCCAGTCGACCGGGACACCGGCGACGTGCGCCTCCGCCAACGACGTCGCGAACCGCTCGGGCCCGCCTTCGCCCCGACGCAGCGTGCCGACCGCGGCAACCCGTTCGGCCGCGTCGAGGTCCTGGATCGTGTCCTCCACCGACATCGTCAGCACCGGGTGCGGCGACATCTCGATGAAGCAGTTCACCCCGTTGCCGATCAACGCCCTGACCGCGGGCTCGAAACCGACCCGGCCGCGCAGGTTGCGGTACCAGTAGTCGGCGTCCAGCTCGGCGGTGTCCACAAACCCGCCCCGCAGGGTCGAGTAGAACGGGATACCGCCGGAGCGCGGCGCGATGGGCGCGAGCACGTCCAGCAGTTCGGTTTCGATCGCCTCGACCTGCGCCGAGTGCGACGCGTAGTCGACGGCCACCTTCTTGGCCCGGATGCCGTCTGCCGTGCAGGCCTCCACCAGCCGGTCGAGCGCACCGGGATCACCCGCCACGACCACCGCCGCCGGGCTGTTCACCGCCGCCACGGACACGCTGCCGCCGTACGGCTCGATCAGCTCCTCGACCCGCTCCACCGGCAGCGCGACGGACACCAGCCCGCCGTGGCCCGCCAGCCGCTCACCGATCGCACGGCTGCGCAGCGCCACGACCCGTGCGGCGTCCTCAAGGGACAGACCGCCCGCCACGTACGCCGCCGCGATCTCGCCCTGCGAGTGCCCGACGACGGCCGTGGGCACGACGCCGTAGGACTGCCACAGCCGGGCGAGGGACACCATCACGGCGAACAACGCGGGCTGCACGACGTCCACCCGTGCCAGCGAAGGCGCGCCGGGCGCAGCGCGCAGCACGTCCTCCAACTGCCAGTCGACGTGCGGGGACAACGCCTTGCCGCAGGCCGCGACCTCCTCGGCGAAGACCGGCGAGGAGTCCAGCAGCTCCACCGCCATCCGCTCCCACTGCGCTCCCTGACCCGGGAACACGAACACCGCCTTGCCGCCGATCACGTGCCCTTCGAGCACGTTCGCCGCCGGCTCCGCCGCGCTGAGCGCCTTGAGCCCGGTCAGCAGCTCGCCGCGATCACCTGCCACGACCACCGCACGCCGTTCCAAGTGCGCACGGGTGGTCGCGTACGAGAAGCCGGTGTCCAGCAGGGAAAGTTCGGGCTGGGCGATCAGCAACGCCCGCAGCTGGTCGGCCTGCTCGCGCAACGCCGCCTCACCGCGCGCGGAGAGCAGCACCGGCACGGTCGCAGGAGGCACGGCAGCGGACAGCACCGCCGCCGAAGGCGCGGAAGGCTCTGCGGACACCGCCTCGATCGGCGGTTCCTCCAGGATGACGTGCGCGTTCGTGCCGCTCACGCCGAAAGACGAGATCCCGGCGCGGCGAAGGCGTTCACCGGCGGGCCACGGCTCGGCCTCCGTCAGCAGCCGCACGTCACCGGCGGTCCAGTCGACGTTCGGCGACGGCGCGTCCACGTGGAGGGTGCGCGGCAGCACTTCGTGCCGCATCGCCATGACCATCTTGATGATCCCGGCGACTCCGGCCGCGGCCTGGGTGTGGCCGATGTTCGACTTGACCGAGCCGAGGCGGAGCGAACCGTTCTCGCGCTCCCGCCCGTAGGTCGCCAGCAGCGCCTTGGCCTCGATCGGGTCACCGAGGGGCGTCCCGGTCCCGTGCCCTTCGACGGCGTCCACGTCGGCGGCCCTCAGACCCGCGTCCGCGAGCGCCTGCCTGATGACCCGCTCCTGGGACGGACCGTTCGGCGCGGTGAGGCCGTTGCTCGCGCCGTCCTGGTTGACCGCGCTGCCGCGGATCACCGCGAGCACCTTGTGCCCGTTGCGCCGCGCGTCGGACAGCCGCTCCAGCACCAGCAGCCCGGCGCCCTCCGCCCAGCCGACACCGTCGGCGGCGGCGGCGTACGCCTTGCAGCGCCCGTCCGGCGACACACCGCGCTGGCGGCTGAACTCGATGAAGACGCTCGGCCGCGCGAGCACCGTGACGCCGCCGACCAGTGCGATCGAGCACTCCCGCGCCCGCAGCGACTGGCTCGCCAGGTGCACTGCGACGAGGGACGACGAGCACGCGGTGTCCACGCTGACCGCCGGGCCCTCGAACCCGAACGTGTAGCTCAACCGTCCGGACGCGACGCTGCCGGCGGAGGCGATCGTCAGGTAGCCCTCGATCTCGGGACGCCGGTCGCTCTGCCCTGCGACGAACCCGTAGTCCTGGTACATGACACCGCAGAACACCCCGGTGTCGCTGCCGCGCAGGGACGTCGGGTCGATTCCGGCGTCCTCGAACGCCTCCCACGCCGACTCCAGCAGCAGCCGCTGCTGCGGGTCCATCACCACCGCTTCACGCGGGCTGACGCCGAAGAACTCCGCGTCGAAGTCACCAGCGCCGTCGACGAAACCGCCGCCGCGAGCGTACGACGTGCCGGTGTGGTCCGGGTCGGGGTCGTAGAGGTGCTCGACGTCCCAGCCGCGGTCGCCGGGGAACTCCGCCGCCGTGCCGATGCGGCCGTCCGCCACGAGCTGCCACAGCTCGTCCGGCGACATCACGCCGCCCGGGTAGCGGCAGCTCATGCCGACGATCGCGAGCGGCTCGCTCGCACGGTCCTCGTACTCGGTGAGCCGCGCGCGGGTCTCGCTGAGGTCGACGGCCATCTTCTTCAGGTACCGGACCAACTTCTCCTGCTGCGGGTCGGTTTCTCCACCGCTCATAGCCATGTCCCTCGGGCGATCCGGGCTTGCGGTCGCACTCGTCATGACGCGCCGAACTCCGCGTCGATCAGCTGGAAAACCTCGTCCATCGTGGTCGCCGCTTCGATCCGCTCGGTCGCGAGCTGAGGACCGTCGGTGAGCGCGGCGAGGAGCACGCGCAGCCGTCCGGCCACCCGCTCCTTCTCCGCGTTCCCGATCGTGGCGATCATGCCTTCGAGCTTCGTGAGCTCCTGCTCGACGGGCGCTTCCGGTGCGTCACCGTCGATCTCGGACAGGAGCAGTTGTGCGACCGACGCCGATGTCGGGTGGTCGAAGACCAGGGTGGCGGGCAGCCGGACGCCACCTGCCTGGTTGAGCCGGTTGCGCAGTTCCACCGCGGACAGCGAGTCGAACCCGAGGTCCTTGAACGCGCGTTCGGGCTGGACGCTGTCGGGTGACGGGTGGCCGAGGATGGCCGCGACCTGCGCCCGCACGAACTGGAGCACGACCGCTTCCCGTTCGGCCGGCTGCACGCCCGCGAGTCTCTGTGCCAGCGACACGTGCTGCTCGACGCGGCGAGCGGGCACGCGGACCAGTCCGCGCAGCAACGCCGGAAGCGTGCCCGTCCGTGCCCGCACCCTCAGCGCACCGAGGTCGAGGCGCACCGGCGCGAGCAGCGCCGTGTCGAGCCGCCGGGAGTGGTCGAACAGCTCCAGCCCCAGGTCGGTGGACAGCGGTTCCACGCCGGTCCGCGCGAGCCGCGCGATCTCGGCGTCGTCCAGCGTGCCCGCCATGCCGGCCTCGCCCCACAGGCCCCAGGCCAGGGAACTGGCCGCCAGTCCCGCCGATCGCCGCCGGGCCGCGAGCGCGTCCAGGAACGTGTTCGCCGCCGCGTAGTTGCCCTGCCCGGGGGTGCCGACCAGGCCGGTGATCGAGGAGAACAGCACGAACGCCGCCAGGTCCATGCCCTCGGTCAGCTCGTGCAGGTGCAGCGCGGCGTCGACCTTCGGCCGCATCACGCGCTCCAACTGCTGCGGGGTGAGCGAGTCGACCACGCCGTCGTCCAGCACACCGGCCGCGTGCACCACCGCCGTCAGCGGGTGGTCCAACGACCCGATCAGGTCGGCCACCTGGCCGCGATCGGTCACGTCGCACGCCGCGACCACCGCACGCGCGCCGAGCGCGTCCAGTTCGGCGACCAGCTCGGACGCACCTTCGGCGGCCGGGCCACGCCGGCTCACCAGCACCAGGTGCTGCACACCGTGCCGGGAGACCAGGTGCTTCGCGAACACCGGACCCAGGCCGCCGGTGCCACCGGTGATCAGGACCGTCCCGTCCGGGTCCAGCGCCGACAGCGGTTCGGCGGGCTCACCCGCCGGGATCAGCCTCGGCACGAGCACGCGTCCCTCGCGCACCGCCACCTGCGGCTCGTCCAGGCCTGCCACCGCGTCCCAGTCCGGGCCGTCGGCAGTGTCGACGTCCACGAGCAGGAACCGGTCCGGGTGCTCGGACTGCGCACTGCGCAGCAGACCCCACACCGGTGCCAGCGCGAGGTCGGGGGCATCGTCGCCGACCGCGATGCCGTGCCGGGTGACCACGGCGAGCTTCATCTCCGCCGACAACGGGTCGGCGAGCCACCGCTGCACCAGTGCCAGCGTGTCGCGGGCGACCCCGTGAGCCGCCGCAACGAGCTCGCCCGCCGCCGCCTCGATCCGCGCGACGACCAGTTCCGGCGCCTGCGCGCCGGTGTCCAGGGCTGCTTCCAGCGCGTCCAGGTCGGCGTAGTCGTCTCCGCCGAGGACCGCGATGCGGACGGGGCCGTCACCGTTGCGGCTCGCGGGCGTGACGGGCGTCCACGTCACCTCGAACAGGGATGTCGGACCGCGCCGCGTGCCTTCGAGCTGTGCCGGGTCCACCGGGCGGACGACGAAGGCGTCGACCGACGCCACGGACTCGCCGAGCTCGGACGTGATGTCGATGCGCAGCGCCGAGTCGCCCGCCGGGGCGATCCGGACCCGCACCCGCGTGCCACCGACCAGGCCGGGACGCACGCCCGACCACGAGAATGGCAGCCCGACCGGTGCGCCCAGCTCCAGGTCCAGCAGCACGCCGTGCAGCGCCGCGTCGAACAGCGCCGGGTGCAGGTCGAACCCCGCCCCGCCGGTGCCCTCGGGGAGGACGACCTCGGTGAAGACCTCATCGCCGGACCGCCAGGCGGACCGCAGGCCTTGGAACATCGGGCCGTAGTCGTAGCCGATCTCGGCCAGGCGCGCGTACAGCCCGTCCACCGCGATCGGTTCGGCGCCTGCGGGCGGCCACTCGACCGGGAGCCACGACGGCACGGTGGCCTCGGCGTCCGCGGCGAGCGTTCCGCGCGCGTGGCAGACGGCGCCGCGTTGGTCACCGGTTTCCGGGCGCGAGTAGATCGCGACGTCGCGCCGGCCGTCCTGGTCCTGCTCGCCGACGGTGACCTGCACCTGGACCGCCGCGTTGTCCGGCAGGACCAGCGGCGCCTCCAGGACCAGTTCCTCCAGCCCCTGGTTGCCCGTCTGGCGGCCGGCGGCCAGGGCCAGCTCGACCAGGGCGGCGCCCGGCACGATCACCATGCCCAGCACGACGTGGTCGCGCACCCACGGCACGGAGTCCTGCGACATGCGCCCGGCGAACACCCACTCGTCGCGGTCGCCGACCGGCACCGCCGCCGCGAGCACCGGGTGCTCCAGCCTGCCGAGACCCGCCGAGGCGGGATCGGTCGCGCCGGCACTGGACGGGAGGAAGTAGCGCTCACGCTGGAACGCGTAGGTCGGCAACTCGACGCGCCGGGCGCCCGTGTCCGCGTAGAACGACTGCCAGTCGATCGAGGCGCCGGCGATGTGCGCCTGGGCCAGGAAACCGGCGAACGTCTCCGACTCGGCGTGCCGGGCGCGCATCGTCGAGGCGAACACGAGGTCGTCGTCGTCCAGCGACTGGCGGGCCATCGCGGTGAGCACGCCGTCCGGTCCGAGCTCCAAGAACTTCGTCACGCCCTCGGCTTGGAGGGTGCGGACGCCGTTCATGAACCGCACCGGCTGCCGGACGTGGTCGACCCAGTAGCCGGGGTCGGTCAGCTCCGACGACACCGGCTTGCCGGTCACGTTCGACACGACCGGGATGCGAGGCGCGGTGAACGTCAGGCCCTCCGCGACCTGGCGGAACTCCGCCAGCATCGGATCCATCAGGTGCGAGTGGAACGCGTGGCTCACCCGCAGACGCGTGGTCTTGCGGTGCGCCCACTGCGGCAACCACTCGTCCAACGCGTCCAGACCACCGGACACCACCACGGCTTGCGGTCCGTTGACCGCCGCGACCGACAACCGGGCTTCGAAACCGGCAAGCGACCCGACGACCTCGTCCTCGGTCGCCTGCACCGCCACCATCCCGCCACCAGCCGGGAGTCCACCCATCAACCGACCACGCGCCACCACCAACGTGCACGCATCGGCCAGCGACAGCACACCCGCCACGTGCGCCGCAGCCAACTCCCCCACCGAATGACCGATCAGGAAGTCGGCACGCACACCCAGCGACTCCACCAACCGGAACAGAGCCACCTCTACCGCGAACAACGCCGCCTGCGTGAACTCCGTGTCGTTCAGCAGAGCAGCCTCAGACGAACCCTCGGGAGCCTCCAACAACCCCTTCAACGACCGACCCAACTTCGGGTCCAACTCCGCACACACCTCGGCCAAAGCCTCGGCGAAACGCGGGAACGAAGCCGCCAACTCCACGCCCATACCCGCACGCTGAGCACCCTGACCCGTGAACAGGAACGCCGACTTGCCGCCGACGTACGCCCCCTGCTGCACGCCTGGTCGCCCCTCGGCCAGCGCCGACAGCCCCTCCAGCAGACCGTCCCGATCCGAGGCGACGACCGCCGCGCTGAGGTCGAGCCGGGCCCGCGCGGTGGCCGCCGTGAACGCCACGTCCAACGGCGTCAGCTCCGGCTGGGTGAGCAGGTGGGCGCGCAGGCGATCCGCCTGCGCGCGCAACGCCACGTCGCTCTTCGCCGACACCAGCACCGGCACCGCGGGAAGGCTGCGGGACGCGCCGGCATCCTCTGCGGGTTCCTCGGCGGGCGGCTCTTCGATGATGACGTGCGCGTTCGTGCCGCTGACCCCGAACGACGACACACCCGCACGCCTGGGTCGGGTCGACGCGGGCCACGGCGAGGGCTCCGTCAGCAGCGACACCTGACCGGAGTCCCAGTCGACGTGCGGCGTCGGCGCGTCCACGTGCAGCGTGCGCGGCAGCACCCCGTGCCGCATCGCCATGACCATCTTGATCACGCCGCCCACACCGGCCGCGGCCGACGTGTGCCCGATGTTCGACTTGATCGACCCCAACCGCAGCGGACCGTTGTCCCGTTCACTGCCGTAGGTGGCCAGCAGCGCCTGGGCCTCGATCGGGTCACCCAACCGGGTGCCCGTGCCGTGGCCCTCCACCGCGTCGACGTCCGCGGGCGACAACCCGGCGTTCGACAACGCCTGACGGATCACCCGTTCCTGCGACGGACCGTTCGGCGCGGTCAGACCATTGCTCGCGCCGTCCTGGTTGACCGCGCTGCCGCGCACCACACCGAGGACCCGGTGGCCGTTGCGGCGGGCGTCCGACAACTTCTCCAGCACCAGCAGGCCGAGACCGTCGGAGAACCCGGTCCCGTTCGCCGCCGCCGCGTACGACTTGCACCGCCCGTCCGGCGCCAGACCGCGCTGCCGGCTGAACTCCGTCAGCACGAACGGCTCGGCCATGACGGTGACGCCGCCGACCAGCGCCAGCGAGCACTCCCCCGACCGCAACGCCTGGGACGCCAGGTGCAGCGCCACCAACGACGACGAGCACGCCGTGTCCACCGACACCGCAGGACCTTCCAGCCCGAAGCTGTAAGCCACCCGACCGGACACCACGCTGTTCGTCGTGCCGGTCAGGCGGAAGCCCTCCACCTCCGGCGTCGGCGCGCCGTACTCCATCGTCATGACGCCGCAGAACACGCCGGTGTCCGAGCCGCGCAACGACGTCGGGTCGATCCCGGCGTCCTCGAACGCCTCCCACGCCGCTTCCAGCATCAACCGCTGCTGCGGGTCGGTGGCCAACGCCTCACGCGGGCTGATCCCGAAGAACCCGGCGTCGAAATCGCCGATGTCCCGCAGGAAGCTGCCGCTGCGCATGTAGAGCGTGCCGGGCCGTTCCGGGTCCGGGTCGTACAGGCGCTCCAGGTCCCAGCCCCGGTCCTCGGGGAGCCCGGACACGGCGTCACGGCCTTCGTCGACCAGCTGCCACAGGTCGTCCGGTGAGGTCACACCACCGGGGTACCGGCAGCTCATCCCCACGATCGCCAGCGGCTCGACGTCGCGGTCCTCCAGCTCGCGCACCCGCCGGTTGGCGGTGCGCAGTTCGCCGGTCACCTTGCGCAGGTACAGGCGGAGCTTCTGCTCGTCAGTCATCGTGCCGCCACCGCGCGGATCGTCCGTGGCCTGGGTCATGCCGATCCGATCTCCTTGTCGATCAGCTCGAAGATGTCGTCGTCGGACACCTCGTAGAGGTCTTCGTCAGCCCCGGCGTCCGGCTTGGCGCGAGTGCTCGTCATCCCGCCGAGGACGGACCTCAGGCGGTTGCTCAGGGACCGCAGGCGTGACTCGGACGCGGCGAGTTGCTCCGCGTCACCGGCCACCGCGTTCAGCAGTGCCTCGATCTTCCGCAGTTCCGCTTCCAGCGGTGAACCGCTCTTCTCCGCGTTGCCGCCGACCTGGGTCAGCACGAGACGGGACACCGCGACGGGGGTCGGGTGGTCGAAGATGAGGGTGGTGGGCAGCCGCAGCCCGGTGGCCTGGGTGAGCCGGTTGCGCAGCTCCACCGCCGCCAGCGAGTCCAGCCCGAGCTGCTTGAACGTCCGGCCGGCGTCGATGGCGGCCGGGGACGGGTGACCGAGGACCGCGGCGGCCTGCGCCTGCACCAGTTCCAGCACGAACGACTCGCGGTCGTTCTCCGGCACGCTCGCCAACCGCTGCGCCAATGACGTGCGGCCGGCCTCCGCATGCCGCTTGGGCATCCGCACGAGTCCCCGCAGCAACGCGGGCAACGTGCCGGACCGTGCCTGTGCCCGCAGCGCGCCGAGGTCGAGCCGCACCGGCACCGACAGCGCCGTGTCGGCGAGCCGGGAGGCGTCGAACAGCTCGACACCCAGCTCGTTGGACAGCGTCCCGATGCCCATCCTGGCCCACCGCGCCACGCTGCCTTCGTCCAGCGTGCCGCCCATGCTGCGCTCTTCCGCCCACAGGCCCCAGGCGAAGGACCTGGCGGGCAGGCCGGCCGCGCGACGCCTCGCGGCGAGGGCGTCCAGCGTGGCGTTGGCCGCCGCGTAGTTCGCCTGACCGGGGCTGCCGATCAGGGCGGCGACCGAGGAGAACAGGAGGAACGCGGACAGGTCCATCCCGGCGGTCAGCTCGTGCAGGTGCAGCGCCGCGTCCACCTTGGGCCGCAGCACCTTGTCGAACTGCTCCGGCGTCAGGGTTTCGATCACGCCGTCGTCCAGCACACCGGCCGCGTGGATCACCACCGTCAGCGGGCGCTCCAGCGAGCCGATCAGCTCCGCCAGCTGCCCGCGGTCCGACACGTCGCAGGCGGCGACGCGCGGCTCGGCGCCCAGCGCGGTCAGCTCGGCGACCAGCTCCGGCACGCCGTCCGCGGCCATGCCGCGCCGGCTGACCAGGAGCAGGTGCTTGAGCCCGTGCCGGGTGGCGAGGTGCCGGGCGAACACGGCGCCCAGGCCACCGGTGCCGCCGGTGATCAGCACGGTGCCGTCGGGCTTCGGCGACGTCGGGACGGTCAGCACCACCTTGCCGGTGTTGGCGCCCTCCCGCAGGAACCGGAACGCCTCCGCGGCGTTCCGCACGTCCCACGTCCGGATCGGCGACAGCTCCAGCAGGCCCTGCTCGAACATCGCGACGAGTTCCCGCAGCACCTCCTGGATGCGGTCCGGTCCCGCCTCGAACAGGTCGAAGGCCTGGTACTCGACGCCCGGGTGGTCCTCGGCGACCTGGTCGGCCGCGCGGATGTCGGCCTTGCCCATCTCGATGAACCTGCCCCCGCGCGGCAGCAGGTCCAGCGAGGCGTCGACGAACTCGCCGGTCAGCGCGTTCAGCACCACGTCGACGCCCTCGCCGTCGGTGGACTCGCGGAACTCGTCGCGGAACGCGAGGTCACGCGAGGAGGCGATGTGGTTGTCGGAGATCCCGAGGCGGCGCAACGCGTTCCGCTTCGCCGGGCCGGCCGTCGCGTAGGCCTCCGCCCCGACGTGCCGGGCCAGCTGCATCGCCGCCATGCCCACGCCACCGGCGGCGGCGTGCACGAGCAGCCGCTCGCCGCGCTTGAGCCCGGCCAGGTCGAACAGGGCGTAGTAGGCGGTCAGGAACACCAGCGGCACGGACGCCGCGTCGGCGAACGACCAGCCGGCGGGCATCGGCACGATCATCCGCCGGTCGGCGACCGCCTTCGACCCGAACCCGTTCGGCACCAGGCCCATCACCCGGTCGCCGGGCTTGAGGTCGGTGACGCCGGGGCCGGTGTCGAGCACCACACCGGCGGCCTCGCTGCCCAGCGGCGCGTCACCGGGGTAGGTGCCGAGCGCGATCAGCACGTCCCGGAAGTTGAGGCCGGCGGCGCGCACCTTGAAGCGCACCTCACCCGGCTCCAGCGGCCGGTCGGCGCCCGAGGGGGTGATGGTGAGGTCTTCGAGGGAGCCCTTCCGGTCGATCGACAGCTGCCAGGCGGTCCCGGGCGGCACCGACGGGGCTGCGGCGCGGGTGAGCCGGGGCGCGAGCGCACGTCCCGCGCGCACCGCCACCTGCGGCTCTTGGCCCGTGACGAGGGAACTCCAGGCGATGTCGCCGTCCGGGTCGTCGACGTCCACCAGCGAGAACCGGTCGGGGTGCTCGGACTGCGCGGTGCGCAGGAGGCCCCACACCGACGACTGGGCCAGGTCCGGCACCTCGTCACCGGTGTCGACGGCGTTGCGGGTCACCACGACCAGCCGTGCGTCGGCCAGCCGTTCGCTCGCCAGCCAGCGCTGCACGAGCCGCAGCGTGCCGGTGGCGACGTCCCGCACGGCCTGCGCGGCGTCGGCGGCCGTGCTGTCCCGGATCGCGACGATGACCGCTTCGGGAGCGGGGCGACCACCCGCGAGGGCCTGGTCCAGTGCGTCCAGGTCGGCGAAACGCTCGCCCGGCGCGGCCAGGTCGCCCAGGACCACGATCCGCCCGACCCCGGTGGGCGTGGTGTCCGTGACGGGTACCCAGGTGACCGCGAACAGCGAGTCGTGCCCGGCCTTCCGCGCACCGGCCAGCTTCGACTGCTCCACCGGCCGGAACGCGAGCCGTTCGACACCGGCCACCGACTCACCCCGGTCACCGGCCAGGTCGATGCGGAGACCGGACTCGCCGGCCGACGCGATGCGCACCCGTGCCCGGCTGCGCCCGGTCTCCTCGATGCGCACCCCGGACCACGAGAACGGCAGCTGGGTGGACGACCCGTCGCCCGCGTCGAGCTTGCCCAAGCCGCCGTGCAGCGTGGCGTCGAACAGGGCCGGGTGGATGCCGAAGCCGCCCGCGGCGTCGACCTGGTCATCGGTCAGCGCGACGTCCGCGTAGACCTCGTCGCCGACGCGCCAAGCGGCCCGCACCCCTTGGAACGTGGGGCCGTAGTCGTAGCCCGCCTCGGCGAGCGTCGCGTACAGCTCGTCCACCGCGATCGGCTCGGCGCCCGCCGGCGGCCACTGCGCGGGGAACGGGGCCGGCGGCCCGGTGTCCGCGGCGAGCACGCCACGGGCGTGGCAGGTGGCCTCGCCGTTCTCCTCGGCGGCTTCCGGACGCGAGTAGACGGCGACCGCACGGCGACCGTCCTCGTCCTGCTCCGCGACCGTGACCTGCACCTGGACCGCCGCACGGCCCTGGAGGACCAGCGGCGCCTCCAGCACCAGCTCGTCCAGCACCGGGCAGCCCGCGTGCCTGCCCGCCGTCAACGCCAGTTCGACCAGGGCGGTCCCCGGCGCGAGCACGACGCCCGCCACCACGTGGTCGCGCACCCACGGCACGGTGTCCTGCGACATCCGCCCGGTGAACAGCCACTCGTCCCGGTCGCCGACCGCGACCGCGGCGGACAGCACCGGGTGGTCCATCCGACCGAGGCCCGCGCCGGCCGGGTCGCTGGACCCCGTGCTGGGCGAGAGCCAGTAGCGCTCGCGCTGGAAGGCGTATGTCGGCAACGCAACCGGGAGGGCTCCCGAACCGGCGTAGAACGCGGACCAGTCCACGACCGCGCCGGCGACGTGCGCCTGCGCCAGGAAGGCCGCGAACGTCTCGGGCTCGGCGTGCCGGGCGCGCATCGCCGGCGCGAATACGACGTGGTCCACGTCCAGCGACTGGCGTGCCATCGCGGTGAGCACGCCGTCCGGGCCGAGCTCGAAGAACCGGGTCACCCCGAACTGCTCGAGCACCCGCACGCCGTCCATGAACCGCACCGGCTGCCGGACGTGGTCGACCCAGTAGCCGGGGTCGATCAGCTCCGACGACACCGGCTTGCCGCTCACGTTCGACACGATCGGGATCTGCGGCTCGTTGAACGTCAAGCCCTCGGCGACCTGGCGGAACTCCGCCAGCATCGGCTCCATCAGGTGCGAGTGGAACGCGTGGCTCACCCGCAGACGCGTGGTCTTGCGGTGCGCCCACTGCGGCAACCACTCGTCCAACGCGTCCAGACCACCGGACACCACCACGGCTTGCGGTCCGTTGACCGCCGCGATCGAGAGGCGATCCGCGAACGCCTTCAGCGACGGGACGACCTCTTCCTCGGTCGCCTGGACAGCCGCCATGCCGCCACCGGCCGGAAGCGCGCCCATCAACCGGCCACGCGCCACCACCAGCTCACACGCGTCCGCCAGCGACAGCACGCCGGCGACGTGGGCCGCCGCCAGCTCGCCGACCGAGTGCCCGATCAGGAAGTCGGCGCGCACACCGAGCGACTCGACCAACCGGAACAGGGCGACCTCGATCGCGAACAGCGACGCCTGCGTGAACTCCGTCTCGTTGAGCAGAGCCGCCTCAGGCGAGCCTTCGGGAGCCTCCAGCAGCTCCTTCAACGACCGGCCGAGCCTCGGGTCCAGCTCCGCGCAGACCTCGTCCAGCGCCTCGGCGAAACGCGGGGACGCCGACGCCAGCTCGACGCCCATCCGTGGATGCTGGGCGCCCTGGCCCGTGAACAGGAACGCCGACTTGCCCGGCATCGGCGCGCCGTCGAAGACGCCCGCGCCCGGACCGCCGTCCGCCAGGGCCGAGAGCCCTGCCAGCAGACCGTCCCGGTCGGAGGCCACGACGGCCGCACGCCGATCCAGCTGCGCCCGCTGGGTGGCCGCCGTGAAGGCGACGTCCAACAGCTCCAGCTCCGGCCGTGCGAGCAGGTGGGCACGCAGGCGGTCGGCCTGGGCCCGCAACGCGACCTCGCTCTTCGCCGACACCAGCAGCGGGATCGCCACCGGCGCGCGGTCGTCCCGGACCGGTTCCTCGGTGG
Source organism: Saccharothrix isguenensis (assembly GCF_052936305.1). Classification (NCBI taxonomy): domain Bacteria; kingdom Bacillati; phylum Actinomycetota; class Actinomycetes; order Pseudonocardiales; family Pseudonocardiaceae; genus Saccharothrix; species Saccharothrix isguenensis. The sequence goes on along the minus strand of NZ_CP193626.1, from coordinate 3,225,226 downwards.
GCGGCGCCTCTTCGATGATCACGTGGGCGTTCGTGCCGCTGATCCCGAACGACGACACGCCGGCCCGGCGCGGGCGGGGCGACGCCTGCCACGGCTCGGATTCGGTGAGCAGCCTGATCTGCCCGGCGCTCCAGTCGACGTGCGGTGAGGGCGCGTCCACGTTCAGCGTCCGCGGCAGCACCCCGTTCCGCATCGCCATCACCATCTTGATCACACCGGCGACACCGGCCGCGGCCGACGTGTGCCCGATGTTCGACTTCAGCGACCCCAGCCGCAGCGGACCGTTGTCTCGTTCACTGCCATAGGTCGCGAGCAGCGCCTGGGCCTCGATCGGGTCACCCAACCGGGTGCCGGTCCCGTGGCCCTCCACCGCGTCCACGTCGGCGGGCGTCAGACCCGCGTTGGCGAGCGCCTGCCGGATCACGCGGACCTGAGACGGGCCGTTCGGCGCGGTGAGACCGTTGCTCGCGCCGTCCTGGTTGACCGCGCTGCCGCGCACCACACCGAGGACCCGGTGGCCGTTGCGGCGGGCGTCCGACAACTTCTCCAGCACCAGCAGGCCGAGACCGTCCGAGAACCCGGTCCCGTCGGCCGCCGCCGCGTACGACTTGCACCGCCCGTCCGGCGCCAGACCGCGCTGCCGGCTGAACTCCGTCAACAGGAACGGTCCGGAAAGGACGGTGACGCCGCCGACCAGCGCCAGCGAGCACTCCCCCGACCGCAACGCCTGGGACGCCAGGTGCAGCGCCACCAACGACGACGAGCACGCCGTGTCCACCGACACCGCAGGACCTTCCAGCCCGAAGCTGTAAGCCACCCGACCGGACACCACGCTGGACGTGGTGCCCGCCAACCGGAAGCCTTCCAGCTCCGGTGGCATCGAGCCGCCGTAGTCGTGCTGGGACATGACGCCGCAGAAGACCCCGGTGTCCGTGCCCTTCAACGTCGTGGGGTCGATCCCGGCGTCCTCGAACGCCTCCCACGCGGCTTCCAGCATCAACCGCTGCTGCGGGTCGGTGGCCAACGCCTCACGCGGGCTGATCCCGAAGAACCCGGCGTCGAAGTCACCGACGGTGTCGACGAAACCGCCGCCGCGCGTGTACACCGTCCCCAGCTTCTCGGGGTCCGGGTCGTACAGCCGCTCCAGGTCCCATCCTCGGTCCTCCGGCAGGCCGGTGATCGCGTCACGGCCCTCCGACACGAGCTGCCACAGCTCGGTGGGCGAGGCGACACCGCCGGGGTAGCGGCAGCTCATGCCGACGATCGCCAGCGGCTCGTCGGCCTTCGCGCTCCGCACCCGCGCGACCGGCCGGGTGACCTCTTCGACCCCACCGACCTCGGCCAGCAGGAACCGGGCCACCGCGCCGGACGTCGGGTGGTCGAACACCAGCGTCGTCGGCAACCGCACACCACTGGCCTCGATCAACCGGGTGCGCAACTCGACACCGGCGAGCGAGTCGAACCCCAGCTCCTTGAACGCCCGGTCGGGATCGACGGTGGCGGCCGACGTGTGGCCCAGCACCGCGGCGACCTGCGTCTGCACCAGCTCCAGCACCACGCGCGGCCGGTCGCCCTCGGGCAGCTCGGCGAGCCGCCGCGCCAACGAACCACCGGCACCGGCGCGACGCACCGGCACCCGCACCAGCCCGTGCAGCAACGCGGGCAACGTACCGGCCTTCGCCTGGTCCCGCAGTGAGGCGAGGTCGAACCGCACCGGCACCAGCAGCGCCGCGTCCCGCCGCCGGGCCGCGTCGAACAGCGTCAAGCCGAGTTCAGCGCCGAGCCCCTGGACTCCCCTCCGCTCCCAGCGCTCGGCACTGCCCGCGTCGAGCGTGCGCGCCATGCCCTGGTCCGCCCACAGTCCCCACGCGAGCGACGTCGCGGGCAGACCTGCCGCCCGACGGACGGCGGCGAGGGCGTCCAGCGAGGTGTTGGCCGCCGCGTAGTTCGCCTGGCCGGGGCTGCCGAGCAGTCCCGAGACCGACGAGAACAGCACGAACGCCGACAAGTCCATGCCCGCGGTCAGCTCGTGCAGGTGCACGGCCGCGGCGAACTTCGGCCGCAGGACGTGGTTCAACCGTTCCGGGGTCAGCGACTCGACCACACCGTCGTCCAGCACACCTGCCGCGTGCACCACCGCCGTCAGCGGGTGCTCCAGCGAGCCGATCAGCTCTGCCAGCTGGACGCGGTCGGTGACGTCGCACGCCACGACCCGCACGTCGCAACCGACCGCTTCGAGTTCGGCGACCAGCGCGTTCGCGCCTTCCGCCGCCGACCCGCGCCTGCTGACGAGGACCAACCGCCGCGTGGTCCCGGCGAGGTGGCGTGCCACCAGAGCGCCGAGGCCACCGGTGCCGCCGGTCACGAGCACGGTCCCGTCCGGGTCGAGCCGGCGCAGCGGGCCGCTCGGCTCCTCGGCGCGGGTCAGCCTCGGTGCGAGCCACCGGCCCTCGCGCAGGGCCAGCACCGGCTCGTCAAGCTCGACCAACGAGCCCCAGTCGATCGCGTCGGCGTCGAGGTCGGCGTCGAGGTCGGCGAGCACGAACCGGCCTGGGTGCTCGGACTGCGCGCTGCGCACCAGTCCCAGCACGGGCGCCTGGGCGAGGTCGGGGCTTTCGTCCCCTACCGCGATCCCTTGCCGCGTCACGAGAACGAGCCGTGCGGCGGCGGGCGGCTCACTCGCCAACCACCGCTGCATCAAGCCGAGCGCGTCCTGGGCGACCGCCTGTGCCGCCACGGCCACATCGGCCGTCTGCTCCGGCGACTCGATCACGGCGACGACCACGTCGGGAGTCGGGACGGAGGCCCGATCGACGCCGTTGCGCGGGGTCGGGACCACGGGGTTCCAGTCCACCGTGAACAGCGGGATCGACTGACCGGCCGGCGTGAGCTGCGCCTGGTCGACCGGGCGGAACGCGACCTTCGCCACGGTCGCCACCAGTTCGCCGTTCTCACCGACGAGGTCGACCCGCAGGGCCGACCCGCTCGTCCGGGTGATCCGGGCCCGCGCACTCGCCAGACCACCCCGGCCCAGGCGGACGCCCGACCAGGACGCGGGCAGCTCGGCCGCCGACGTCCGAACCAGTCCGCCGTGGAACACCGCGTCGAACAGCGCCGGGTGGATGCCGAACTCCGGCGCGTTCTCGGCGTGCTCTTCGGGCAGCGCGACCTCGGCGTAGAGGTCGTCGCCCTCGCTCCACGCGGCCCGCAGGCCTTGGAAGGCCGGTCCGTGATCGAAGCCGATCTCCGTCAGCCGCGCGTACAGGGCGTCGACCGCGATCGGTTCGGCGTCGACCGGCGGCCACTCCAGCGGCAGCCACGACGGCACGGGCGCCCCGTCCACGACGAGCGTTCCCCGCGCGTGGCACGTTTCTGAGTGCTGGTCGTCCTCGGACGTCTCGGACCGGGAGTAGATCGCGACCGGGCGGCGGCCGTCGCCGGTCGGTTCGCCGACCACGACCTGCAACTGCCGCGCGTCCTCCGCCAGGACCAGCGGTGCTTCGGCCCGCAGTTCTTCGATCACCGGGCTGCCCGCGTGGCGCCCTGCCGCAGCGGCGAGCTCGACCAATGCCGTGCCGGGGACGATCACCACGCCCAGCACCGCGTGGTCGCGCACCCAGGGCGCGGTGTCCGACGAGATCCGTCCGGTGAACAACCACTCGTCCCGGTCACCCACCCGGACCGCCGCAGCCAGCAGCGGGTGGTCGAACCTGCCCAGCCCGGCCGCGCCGGCGTCACCCGCGCCCACACCGGACGGAAGCCGGTAGTGCTCGCGCTGGAAGGCGTAAGTCGGCAACGCCACTCGCCGTGCGCCCATGTCTTCGTAGAAGGCGGTCCAGTCGACGTCGGCGCCGGTGATGTGCGCCTGGGCCAGGAAAGCCGCGAACGTCTCGGGCTCCTCGTGGCGTGCCCGCAACGCCGAAGCGAAGGTGGCGTCGTCCTCCACCGACTGCCGTGCCATCGCGGTCAGCACACCGTCCGGACCCAGCTCGAAGAACCGCGTGACGCCCTGCGCCTGAAGGGTGCGGACACCATCCGTGAACCGCACCGCACCACGGACGTGGTCCACCCAATAACCGGGGTCGGTCAGCTCCGCCGACACCACACCACCGGTCACGTTCGACACAACCGGAATCCGAGGCTCGCTGAACGTCAGCCCCTCGGCGACCTCCCGGAACCCCGCCAACATCGGATCCATGAGATGCGAGTGGAACGCATGACTCACCCGCAGACGCGTCGTCTTCCGATGCGCCCACTGCGGCAACCACTCGTCCAACGCCTCGACCTCACCGGACACCACCACAGCCTGCGGACCATTGACCGCCGCAACCGACAACCGGCCTTCGAAACCGGCAAGCGACCCGACGACCTCGTCCTCGGTCGCCTGAACCGCCACCATCCCGCCACCAGCCGGGAGTCCACCCATCAACCGACCACGCGCCACCACCAACGTGCACGCATCGGCCAGCGACAGCACACCCGCCACGTGCGCAGCAGCCAACTCCCCCACCGAATGACCGATCAGGAAGTCGGCACGCATGCCCAGCGACTCCACCAACCGGAACAGAGCCACCTCGACCGCGAACAACGCCGCCTGCGTGAACTCCGTGTCGTTCAACAACAACGCCTCAGACGAACCCTCGGCAGCCTCCAACAACCCCTTCAGCGAACGACCCAGCTTCGGGTCCAACTCCGCACACACCTCGGCCAAAGCCTCGGCGAAACGCGGGAACGAAGCCGCCAACTCCACGCCCATACCCGCACGCTGAGCACCCTGACCCGTGAACAGGAACGCCGACTTGCCGCCGACCAGCGAACCCTGCGACACCCCGGCGGCCGGTCGACCCTCGGCGAGAGCGTCCAGACCGGCCAGCAGACCGTCCCGATCCGAGGCGACCACCGCGGCACGCTGAGCGAACTGAGCGCGCGTCGTCACCGCCGAGAAACCGACGTCGGTCACGTCGAAGTCGGCGTGTGCCACCAGGTACGCGCGCAACCGCGCTGCCTGCGCCCGCACCGCCGCGGCACCCTTGCCGGACACCAACACCGGCAAGGCGCGCGCGAGCCGGACCGGCTCGGCTTCGGACGTGGCGGGGGCAGCCGTGAGGACCACGTGGCAGCACGTACCGCCGATACCGAGGGACGTCACCGCCGCGACGGGTCGTCCCCCGGACGGCCAGGGCTCGTTGGCGGTGACGACCCGAAGGCCCAGGTCGTCCAGTGGAATCCGCGGGTTCGGCCGCGAGAAGTTGAGGCTGGGCACGAGTTCGCGCCGGTCGAGGCACAGCGCGGTCTTGATGAGGCCCGCGATGCCGGCGGCGCCTTCGAGGTGGCCGATGTTCGTCTTGACCGAGCCCACGACGAGGGGGCTCGTGCGGGAACGCCCGTAGGCCGCGCCCAGCGCCTCGGCCTCGATCGGGTCACCGACCCGCGTGCCGGTCCCGTGGAGTTCGATGTACTGCACCGCCGCAGGGTCGACTCCCGCGTGGTCCAGGGCGTTGGTGATGGTGCGTGCCTGCGCGGTGGCGCTCGGCACGGTCAGTCCGCTGTCGTCGCTGCCGGTGCCGACGGCGCTGCCTTCGATGACCGCGTAGATGCGGTCGCCGTCCTCGATGGCGCGGGTGAGCGGCTTGAGCACGACCACGCCGCCGCCCTCACCGCGCACGTACCCGTTGGCGCGCTCGTCGAACACGAAGCACTTGCCCGACGGCGAGAGCGCTCCCGCGGCTTCGACGGTGGCGCTGCTGAGCGGCGATACGTTGAGGTGGATCCCGCCCGCCAGCGCGATGTCCGCTTCGCCGTTGCGCAAGCTCTCGCAGGCCAGGTGGACCGCGACGAGGGACGACGACTGCCCGGTGTCGACCGTCATGCTCGGACCGTGGAAGCGCAGGGTGTGGGAGATCCGGTTGGCGATCATCGCCCGTTGGACGCCGGTCAGCGTGTGCCGCGTGACGCCGCGGGTGCCGGCCATCGCCACGAGGTCCGCGTAGTCGGCGGCCATGACACCCAGGAACACGCCGACCTTCGCCTGTGACGTGCCGGCAGCGACGATGCCCGCGTCTTCAAGGCCTTGCCACGCCAGTTCGAGCGCGAGCCGCTGCTGCGGATCGGTGTCCGCGGCCTCCCGTGGTGACATGCGGAAGAAGTCGGCGTCGAACTCCTCGACGCCGTCCACGAACCCACCGCGGTCGGGACCGAAGAGCCGGTCGCGGTCCCGCGTCGCGTCGACGCCACCGCGCAGCACCTGCCAGAACTCCTCGGTTCCCGCTGCTCCAGGCGTCCGCGACGCGATCCCCACGATGGCTACCTGTAGGCGATCCGCGTCCGTCATGGCATCCCCCCGCTATCCCGCCAACAATGCGTTGTTCCGTACCAGTTCGATGTCAGAAGAACAGGGATCGACAACACCGTGTTTCCATAGGAGCCACCGACTCGGTGAGCGGCAGACAACCGCCGAAATACAGGCAGGTATGGTTTACCTGCGTAATCCGTCTGGACAAGGGAAACGTTACACCCTCCAGCGGCAGCGCTGGGTTAAATCCCCGGACACGGTCGGCGACGACCCAACCCGCTATGACCTGTCAGCACGTCCGATCACTCCCCAGTTGTGCGTCGGGAGAATAACCCGGCGGCTGCCGTGCCGCGCAAGAGTCTCCACCCGCGCAGGGGCTGAAAGGGACTGAACGGGCGCATTCCCTGCCCCGTTGGCCCAGTTGCCCTAGGCCGAACGGCCAGATTCCGGACGTTTTTCACCGGAGGTCGCCTAAACGTCCACCCACATATACTTCAGGGAAGTTGCACTGTCAAGTACCCATGCGTCACACCAAAGCTACCCGTCATTAACATGCGAACCGGACAGCAGCCAGGTCGATCAGGGACGAATCCATTTCACCGGTTACAGGAGTGGGACACCCACCTCGACGAGCGAGTGCCGCACACGGGTGCAGTGCCCGTTCAGAGCGCCATCCACACAGCTCAACGACGTCACGCGGTAGCCAGTAGACACGTGTCCGGCGAACCGCCGCGCCGCCACGAGAACCGTCGCCGCCTCGTACCTGTTAAGCGTGTGCATACCTGTAAATGACCGATTCGCGGCATTCGGCGGCACCGCGAATGGGTCACGTGACCCATTCGGTTTTCTTATACGTGCCCGACCGTGCACTCCTCCGGCGAAGTCAGACCTTCGGTAACGAAATCTTTCCCGAGCGTGACGAGAAGTGGCACACGACACAACCCGGTCGATGTCGCGAAACGGGACGGGCCCGACGGGTCCCACAACCCGCATCCGATCTCAACATGAGTGCGGCTCACTTCGAACCGACCGGTAGCCATACCAATCCCGCACTTACCGCTCGAATTCACGAAATGTTGCGTTCGTCGACTGGCGTCACAGCCGACCCGGCGTCACAGCCGGCTCGGGGGTGCGACCGGATCGCCGGCAGCGGTGGTGACTCGAACCCGGCGGGAGACGATGAGACCGAAGATGATGGCGGTGAAGAACATGACGAAGCCGTACGTCACCGAGGGCATCGCCATGTCGGTGTTGTTCAACAGCGTCGGGCTCATCCCGATGGCGATGGACAGGGTGGCGTTGTGCAGGCCGATCTCGAACGCCGAGGCGATCGACTCCCGCTCGCCCACGCCCAGCAGGCGCGGACCGAAGTAGCCGATCCCCATGCTGAACAAGTTGAACGCGATGACGACGACGATGATCTCACCGAGGACGGCGAACACCTCCTCGCCGAGGCTGCTGATCACGCTGGAGATCATGAGGATCAGCACCACCACCGACAGGACCTTGACGGCGCGCTCCAAGCGCTGGGCGACGGAGCCGAACCGGGCGCGGACGGCCATGCCGATGGTGATCGGGACCAGCACTACGGCGAACACCTGGACCACCTTGTCGAACTGGAGGCCGATCGAGCTGTCCGCGCCGATGAAGCCCGCCACCGACAGGTTGACGATCACCGGCAGGGTGAACAGCGCCAGCACGGAGTTGACCGCCGTCAGCGAGATGTTGAGCGCCAGGTCGCCCTTGAACAGGTGGCTGTAGAGGCTGGCCGTGCTGCCGCCCGGCGAGGCGGCGAGCAGCATCATGCCGACCGCCAGCTCCGGGCGCAGGTCGAACAGGAGGACCAGGCCCAGGCAGATCCCCGGCAGCACCACCATCTGCGCGACCAGGCAGACCACCATCGCCTTGGGGTACTTCATCACCCGGCGGAAGTCCGCGAGGGTCAGGGTGAGGCCCAGTCCTAGCATGATAACGGCCACGGCGATGGGGAAAAGTAAGAGTACCGTGCTGTTGCTCATGGCCACCCTGCCCTCCGTCAATACTGGTCGAAAGCATCTTCCACGACCGGACGGAACCGCACTTCTCCTGTTTTGCTCAGTACGCCGATCCACTTCGGACAGCCGGAGTTCTCGCCGAAGTGCCTGGTAGAGACCCATGTGCACAGACCTGAACCCGAAGCGGGAACACTTTCCCGACCGCAGGACAAAATCGGCCGACAATGACATCCCACACCCCGGGAAGCATTCGCTTACAATTCAAGCGACAACGGCCCCGGCCGGCCGGAAGTTTTTCGGGTGCCGGGCGGCGCCTGGGAACGGCGGACCCGGAGGTGCGCGGCGACGTGCCGACCGGTGGACTGGCCGGGTCCCCGGCGACGTGGTGAGCCCGACCAGGAGGACAGCGTGGACGAGCGCATTCGCGCCAAGTGGGACGAGTACGCGCCCAAGTACGACAGGTCCATCGGCCTGCTCGAACGGCTCCAGTTCAGCGGCGGCCGGGAGTGGGTCTGTTCGCGGGCCGGGGGCGACGTCCTGGAAGTCGCCGTCGGCACGGGCCTGAACCTGCCGCACTACCCGCCCGGCGTCCGGCTGACCTGCCTGGACTTCAGCCCCGCCATGCTGGACCAGGCCCGTGCCCGTGCCGCCGCACTCGGCCTCGACGTCACCTGGCGGGAAGGCGACGCCCAAGCCCTCCCCTTCGCCGACGCGACGTTCGACGCGGTCGTCTGCACCCTCGGGCTGTGCGGCGTCCCCGACGAGCGGGCCGCGCTGGACGAGATGAACCGGGTGCTGCGCCCGGGAGGGTCGTTGCTGCTCCTGGACCACGTCGGCAGCCACCACCGGCCGATCAACTTCTGCCAGCGCCTCGTGGAGCGGGTGACCGTGCCGATGCTGGGCGACCACCAGACCCGCCGCCCCCTGCCCGTGGTGGAGGAAGCGGGGTTCACCGTCGTGCGCAGCGAACGGCTCAAGCTCGGCACGGTCGAACGCGTCGCCGCCGTCAAACCGTCCGCTTGACGGCTGTCACGTGGTGAGGTGGCGGCGGAACCAGGCGACCAGGCCGGCGTCGACCTGGCGGGCCGGCGGCAGTTGTGGCGCGGGCTCGATGCCGGGTTCGTCGGCGAGCGGGTGCGCCAGCCCCTCGATCGACAGCAGTTCGGCCCGCGTCCCCACCGCGTCGACCAGGCTCAGCGCGTCGGCACGCAGCGCCGGGTGGTCCAGTTCGCCGCTCACGACCAGCAGCGGCGCGCGACCGGCGATGACGTCCGCCTTGGCGAGGAAGTCCAGACTGTCCACGGCGTTCTCGGACTCCGCGTCATACGGGTAGTCACCCGGGAACATGTCCACGACGGACCGCATCCTGATGGCGGCGTTGACGACGGCGCCGGCGAAGACGGGGACCTCGCTCTCGGCGAGGACCCGCAGCGCGACGGCTCCGCCCAACGACCCGCCGAGCACGCCGATCGGGCCGTCGTCGACCGGCAGTTGCGCACGGATCGACTCCAGCGCGGCCGGGAACTCCTCGAACGCCTGTCGGACGAACGGGTGCAGGTAGGACATCAGGGGGTCCTCGCGCACCAGTCGCACGACGGCGTCCGTGCTGCCGTCGACCATGCGCGCCCCGCACATCGGCATACCGAGGTGCACCCGCCAGGCGGGCAGGTCGTTCATCGGCAACGCGGCGGCGAACGCGGCGTCCGACCTCGGCGCGTCCAGCATGTGCCAGGTGACGACGAGCGGCGCGGGGCCGTTGTCGGCGGACGGCGACGGGGTCGGCGGCAGCGCGGTGAACGGCACGCCGGCGGCGGTGCCCGTGATCGGTGACTCCATGCGGCCACGGTAAGTCGACGGTCCCGTGCCCGGGATCGGTTACGCCACCGGCGGAACCGACCCGGCGAGCCGGGAGCCGGGTCGTCGCGCGGGCGGCCGGCGGTGCGGGGACGGCGAGCGCGGACGATCAGCGGCGACGGATCAGAGGCGTTCGAGCGGGATGCGCGCGCGTGCGTCGGGCAGTCCGGCGAGCGGCCAGGTGACGAGCAGGTCCAGCACGTCGTCCTCGGGGCGTTCGATGATGAAGTCCTGGGTGCCGGAGACGATCCCGTCACCGCCCGAGAACGAACCGGACTGCGCCCTGAGCCAGAGGGCCCGGCCGCCCCGGATCACCGCGAGGGAGCCGCCGGGGCCGTCCGCGCGGATCCGGGCGGCTTCACCGAGCCCTCGCGACGAACGTCGGCTCGGACCGAACGCACTGCCCGCGATCGTCCGCGCCACGTCACCCTCGGCGATGCTCGACAGGCCCCCGGCCAGCAGGTCGGGGCCGACGGCGACCAGGCGGTTGAGCACGACGGCCGCGCGGCCGTCGCGGTGCAGGACGCGCGGGAGCGCGGCGGTGGTGCCGGACTCGATGGCCGCACCGCGCGGCCACGATGCCACCTGGTGGTCGAACGTCTCGGCGGTGGGCTCGGCGGCGACCGGCGCTTCCCAGATCGACGTGGTCGCCCGCTCGACGGTGGCCCGGTCCGGCAGCGGCACGGTGACCACCGACTCGGGGAAGCCGATCTCCGGCCACGCGAACACCAGCGTGACCTCGCCGAACGCCGGCGGCAGCCGGAACAGGGAACGGTAGGTCGGCCCGGACTCGCCGCCGGCGTGGTCGCCGCTGTTGGTCGCCGGCGAATCGGGGTGCCGCCAGTGCGCGAGGCCGGCCTCGTCCAGCAGGCCGAGGCGGAGGTCGATGCCCTCGTCGACGGCCGGCAGCAGCGTGCGCGGCGCGATCGCCCCGGCCTTGCGGATGTCCCGCCGTCGTTCGTTGGCGTTGCGCCGGTCCAGCGGCCGGCGGGCGAGCAACTCGATCTCCAAGCCGGACACCCTGGACACCGCCCGGACCACGCCGACCGACAGCTCCGGTCGGCGCACCAGGAACCCGCCGGGATGTGCCACGGCACCCAGTACCTGCTCGATGTCCCCCGCCATCACCCCAGCATGCCCCCGGACTCCACCGCCCGGCAAACAGCTCAGCCGCCGTCTGTGAGCCCTTGCAGGTCGAGCAGGAGGTCACGGACGTCGGTGGCGGCGATCCGGCCGGTGCGTTCGACGGCGTCCGGAACCTTCGGGCTGGAGCACAGCAGCACCGGGCCGTCGTCGGCACGGTCGGGCAGCCTGCCGTGCGTGCCGAGGACGCAGGTCGGGTCGAGCGGCACCACGTTCATGGCGTACCGGAGGCCGAGCTTCTTGCGGGCCAGGTTCAGCCCGGCCTTGGCCTTGGCGAGCGGGTCGGCCGGGTCGAAGAACAGCTCGGCCGGGTCGTAGCCGGGTTTGCGGTGGATCTCGACGCCACGGGCGAAGTCGGGGGCTCGGTCGTCGTCGGTCCAGTAGTAGTAGGTGAACCACGCGTCCGGCTCGGCCACGGCGATCAGCTCGCCGGACCGCTCGTGGTCGAGCCCGAAGCCCGCCTGCGCCGAGCGGTCCAGCACGACGTCCACGCCGGGCAGTTCCGCGAGGACCGCCCTCGCCCGCGGCATGTCGGCGGGATCGGCGACGTAGACGTGGGCGACCTGGTGGTCGGCCACCGCGAAGGCGCGCGACGTCCACGGGTCCAGCAGTTCCATCCCGGCCTGCGTGTAGACCTCCAGCAGCCCGGCCCGGCGCAACGCCCGGTTGATGTCCACCGGCCTGCGGGCGTCCGTGATCCCGTACTCCGACAGGGCCACGACGGTCCCACCGGCCGCCTGCGCGTCGGCGAGCAGCGGGGCGAGGGCGGCGTCCACCTCGGTCGCCGCCTTCACCGCCTGCGGCGAGGACGGGCCGAAGCGCTGGAGGTCGTAGTCGAGGTGCGGGACGTAGACCAGCAGCAGGTCGGGCCGTTGTGCCGCGAGGACGCGCCGGGCCGCGCCGACGATCCACTCGCTGGACTTCAGCGCCGCCGTCGGCCCCCAGTACTGGAACAGCGGGAACGCGCCCAGCTCGGCCACCAGCTCGTCGTGCAGCGCGGGTGGGCGGACGTACGCGTCGGGCGACTTGCGGCCGTCGGCGTGGTAGATCGGGCGCGGTGTCACGGTCACGTCGGTGGACGCGCCCATCGCGTACCACCAGCAGACGTTCGCGGCGGTGTAGCCGGGGTGGGCGCGGCGGGCGGTCTCCCACACCTTCTCCCCCGCCACCAGCCGGTTGTGCTGGCGCCACAGGAACACCTCGCCCAGCTCGCGGAAGTACCAGCCGTTGCCGACGATGCCGTGGTCGGCCGGGGTGAGGCCGGTGAGCAGGGTGGACTGGACGCTGCACGTCACGGCGGGCAGCACGGTGCCCAGCTCGGCCCGCCAGCCCCGTTCGCCCAGCGCGCGCAGGTTGGGCATGTGCGGCAGCAGCGCCGGCGTCATGCCGACGACGTCGATGACGACGAGAGGGTTCACGGTGCGCCTCCGATGTGGTCGACGGCCCAGCGCAGCTCGGCGGCGATACCGGCCGCCAGGTCCTTGCTCGGGCCGGGCAGGACGGTCCACGTGTAGGTCTCGACCTCGACGTGCGGCATGGCGTCCGACGTGGCCCGGACCGCGTCGGCCGCCGCCAGCAGCACGTCCGTCGTGGACGTGAGCGGGGCGGCGGGCGAGGCGTGCAGCGGGACGTGGAAGTGCACCCGCCACGGGTCGGCGGCGGGCAGGTCGGTCAGCGCCTCGGGCAGGTCGTCGGCCGCGAGCACGCCGGTGGGCGTGTTCTCCCGGACCTGGTGCAGGTAGCGCGGCTCGACGAACGCGGAGATGGCGCGCCGGCCTTCCTCCGTGCCCGGCGACGCGACCTCCAGCGCCGCCGACGCCTGCACCTTGACCACCGACAGCCCGGCCTCCCGGATCGACTCCACCGCCGCGACCGGATCGGCGAACGACACGGCCAGGTGGCACGTGTCGAGGCAGATCCCGATGTGGTCGTGGTCGACCCGGTCGGCCAGCCAGCCGACCGCGTCGGCGACGGTGTCCAGCACGCACCCCGGCTCCGGCTCGACGGCCAGCTTGATCGGCCTGCCGTGCCGCCCGGCCTCGGCCCGCAGGCAACGCGCCAGCACGTCGAACGCGGCTTGGGCCCGCACGTCGTCGGCCCTGGTCCACGGCTCCCGCCAGGCCAGCGGCAACGTCGAGATGCTGCCGTAGGACGCGGAGTCGGGCAGCAGGTCGGCCAGCACGGTCGCGCAGGCCATCGTGTACGACAGGCGGCGCGGATCGGTCCACGTCGGCAGGTAGACGGAGTGCTTCACGACGTCCTGGTGGAACCCGCCGTACGGGAACGCGTTGAGCGTGCTCACCGTCAGCCCACGCGCCCGCAGCTCCGAGGCCAACCCACGCCGGGCCGCCACGTCCTCCGCGAGGCCGCGCGCGACCGGTTCGGCCAGCCACAGCCCGAGTCCGAGCGTGTCGACGCCCAGCTCCTCCCGCACGGGGACGGCGTAGCGGTCGAGCTGGTCGACGACGCCGGCCAGGTCCTCGGCGGGGTGGACGTTCGTGCAGTAGGCGATGGGCGTCACGGGCGTTCGCCCCTCAGCACGGAGTTCCCGGCGAACGTGGCCCCCGTTGGCGTGTCGTCCAGCATCAGCCGACCGCTCTGGCCGTAGAACTCCACGGGGTTGTGCCACAGCACCTTGTCCACGTCGGACTCGGCGAACCCGGCGGCGAGCATCGCCAGGCCGGTCTTGTGCGTCTTGAGCGGGTCGGACCGGCCCCAGTCGGCGGCGGAGTTCACCAGGACGCGTTCGGTGCCGTACTCGCGCAGGATCGCCACCATCCGGTCCTCGTCCATCTTGGTGTCGGGGTAGATGGAGAAGCCCATCCAGCAGCCGGAGTCGGCCACGGCGCGCACGGTCGTCTCGTTCAGGTGGTCCACGACCACCCGTCCGGGGGCCAGGCCGGATTCGCGGACGAGGTCGAGCGTCCGGGCCGTGCCCGCCGCCTTGTCCCGGTGCGGTGTGTGCACCAGCGCGGGCAGCCCGTGCCGCACGGCGAGTTCCAGCTGCCGGGCGAACGCGTCGTCCTCCTCCGGGGTCATCGAGTCGTAGCCGATCTCGCCGACCGCGACCACGCCGTCCTTGGCGAGGTAGCGCGGCAGCACGTCCAGCACCTCGGTGCAGCGCGGGTCGTTCGCCTCTTTGGGGTTGAGCGCGATGGTGCAGTGGTGGCGGATGCCGAACTGCGCCGCGCGGAACCTCTCCCAGCCGATCAGGGCGTCGAAGTAGTCGGTGAACGACCCTACGTTCGTGCGCGGCTGCCCCAGCCAGAACGCGGGCTCGACCAGCGCGCGCACACCGGCCTCGTGCATCGCCTCGTAGTCGTCCGTCGTCCGTGAGGTCATGTGGATGTGCGGGTCGAAGATGCGCATCAGCTCTCGCTCCTCAGCAGGTCGAACGCGTCATCGGGCACGGCACGGCCGGCGGCGCGGCGTTCGTCGGCGAACGCGCCGACCATCCGCCGCAGTTCCGCGTCCGCGCGCCGGTCGAGCCCGGCCACGGCGGTCAGCGGGACTCCCAGGAATAGGCACTTCAGCACGCCGTGCCGCCACGAGTGCGCGTCCAGGTGCTCGGCGGCGAACGGTCCGAGCGCCGCCGCCACGAGCCTGGTGTCGTTGCTGCGCAACGCGTCCTTGACCAACTCGACGCCGACCACCGGCGCCTTGTCCCCCACGGAGGCGAGGGCGCGCAGGACGCCACGTCGTTCGGCGTCGTCACCGTGGTGGTAGAGCGAGGTCAGCTCGGCGGCCAGCTCCTCGGGTCCGACCGCCGACGCGAGGGCGGCCAGCAGCTTGGTGCGGGCGACGTCGTCCACGGTCCCGTGGACGACTCCGAGCGGGTCGGACCCGCCCCGGACCGGCTTGCGGCCCACCTCCCGGCCGACAGCGGGGAAGAGCGCGCGGATCGACGTGGGATCGGCCAGCACCGCGCTTTCCGCCTCCGCGAGCCACCGCTTGGGCAACGCCGCGCGCAGCGCGCTCATGGCCCTGCGTGCCACGTCGGGCGCGGCGTGGCTGTGCCGGGGCAGCTCGACGGCGGCGAGCCCGGTGTAGCCGATCTCGTCCAGGGCGGCGAGCGTGGCGGACAGGTCGAGGTCGCCGTCGCCGAACTCCAGGTGCTCGTGGACGCCGGGCAGCATGTCGTCCAGCTGCACGTTGAGCAGCAGGTCGCCCGCGCGGCGGATGCAGTCGGCCGCGTCCTGCGGTTCGACCGCGACGCAGTGCCCCACGTCCAGGGTGATGCCGAGCAGGCCGGGCGAACCCAGTTCCTCCCGCAGCTCCAGCGCCTGGTCCAGGCGCTCCACGAGCATGCCCGGCTCCGGCTCCAGCGCCAGCGGGACGCCGTGCTGGACCGCGCCGTCCAGGGCCGCCGCGACGCCGGACCGCATCCGCTGCCACGCCTCGTCCTGGTCCACCCCGGCGGGCACGATCCCGGACCAGAACGAGACGCAGTCGGCGCCGAGGTCGGCCGCGATCCGCAGCGCCCGGAGCAGGAAGTCGACCCGGACCTCCTGCTCGTCGCTGACCAGCGTGGGGTGGTGCTTGCGGCGCGGGTCGAGCAGGTAGCGCGCCCCGGTCTCCACCACGACGCCCAGGCCGAGGCCGTCGAGCCGGGCCGCGACCTCGTCGACCCGCCGCGCGAGGTCCGGGGCGAACGGGTCGAGGTGGACGTGGTCGAGCGTGAGCGCCACACCGGTGTAGCCGAGGTCGGCGATCACCGCCAAGGCGTCGTCCAACCGGTGGTTGGCGAAGCCGTTCGTGCCGTACCCGAGGTGGAACGTCATGTCGGGCCCACCTTCCGGCTCAGCGCGCGGGCGAGGGGCAGCACGAGCGCGAGCCCGGCGGCGACGGCCGGTGACCCGCTCCGCGCGACGAGGGCGCTTTGCAGCGGGACCATGCCGTGGATCCCCGCCTTCGTGGCCGATCGGACGGTCCCCGCGCCGGGGTCGCGCACGGCGGCCAGCTGGGCACGGCCGACCGTGGCCGCGTACCCGGCCGCACCCGCGAGCACGCCCAGCCGGTGCCGCCAGGTCCGGACCGGGCGGGCGATCGTGGCCACCGTGGCCACGGCCGTGCCGCCCAGCACCGCTTTCGCCGCGTTGGGCGACGCGCCGTGCACCTCGCCACGGGACAACGCCGTCACGCCGAGGGTGTGCCCCGCCATGACCGCCGCTGCGGGCAGCGCCGCACGGGCCTGTGCACGGCCCGCTCCCATCAGCACGTCCAGCGCGCGGCACGCCGCCATGGCGAGCGGCCCGGCCTCGGTCTCCTTCAGGACGGTGTCGTAGGACCACACCGCCACGGCGAGCGGCGCGGCGACGGCCAACGAGTCACGGCCACCGGCCAACGCCGCCAGCCCGAGCCCCGTCGCGCTGAGCGCCACCGCGGTGGTCAGCGCGGCACGGGGGCTGATCCGACCGGACGGGATCGGGCGCTCCGGACGTTCGACGGCGTCGAGTTCCCGGTCCGACCAGTCGTTGAGCGCCATGCCCGACCAGTACAGCGCGACCGACGACAGCGGCAGCAGCAAACGCCTGCCGCGCAAGGGCGTGCCGGCCGCAGCGGCCCCGACGAGGGTGTCGCCGAGGACGGTCAGCGCGGCCGGTGCCCGGACGAGTTCCGCGTACGCCCTCACCCCAGCTCCCCCGCCCACCGGTACAGCTCACGGGTCTGCTCGGCGAAGCGGTGCTCGTCGCTGCCGAGCGGGTCCTTGAAGAAGAACGCGAGCGCGCCCAGCGCCCCCACCCGACCGGCGGCGTGCGCGGCGGCGACCAACCGGGCCAGGTCGAGCACCAGCGGCGCGGCCAGCGACGAGTCCAGCCCGGTCCACGTCAGCTGGAGCGACATGCGCGCGCCGAGGAACCCCTCGAACGACACGTGGTCCCAGGCCGTCTTCTGCTCGCCCAGGTCGGGCACGTTGTCGATGTGCAGCGGCGCGGTGACGCCGTCGCCGAGCAACGCCGCGAGCCCGCGCGCCTTCGACACGATCTTGCTGTCCGCGTGCGCCGGGTCCTCCAGCGTCGCGCCGTCACCACCGCCGAGCAGGTTGGTCCCCGACCAGGACCGCACCCGCAACGCCCGCGCGGTGAACATCGGCGCGAGCACCGTCCGCAGCAGCGTCTCGCCCGTCTTGCCGTCACGCCCCGCGTACGGCAGCCGTTCCCGTCGGGCGAGTTCGTCCAGCGCGGGCAAGGCGATGCCGGTGGACGGCGTGAAGTCCACGAACGGGCACCCCGCGCTCAGCGCCGCGTAGGCGGCCACCGAGCTGGGCGGCAGCACCGAACGCGCCGGGTCGGCCAGCGCTTGCTCCAACAACGCCAGGTCGTCGTGCTCGGGCGTGGCCGGGACCGGTGGTTCGGTCGAGGACACGTTGACCACGACGACGCGCGCCAGCCCGTGCCGCTCGCGGAAGTCGGTGATGTCGGCCGCCAACCGCCGGGCGGCGTCGGCCTGGCTGCCCCGGTGCGTGACCGGGTGGTAGCCCTCGCGGACCTCGTCGTCGGCCGCCCGCAACCCGGCCGCGACGGGACCGAGCAGGCGGTGCGGCAGCACGCCGCTGTCGGCCAGCTGCTCCGCCCGTTTGACCAAGCCCGTGTCGACCACGTCGTGCCCGCCGACGACCAGGTGGTTCCAGCCGGGCAGCGGCGCCCCGGCCAGTTCCGGTCGTTCGGTCACGCACCCCGTCGTCGGCGCCAAGCCCGCCCGCAGCGCCAGCAGCCCGCTGATCGCCGTGGTCGCGACCGATCCGCGTGCGCCGATCAACCACAGCCCGGTGGGTTCGTCCGCCATTGGCCACCCTCCTTCGCCTGCTCCACTCGAAGTCCGTCCAGGTCACCGGGTCGGTTCAGATCACCGAGGTCGGGCCGCCGAGCCGGCACCGGGACGTGGTGACGTCCCGGTGCCGGTCGGGTGGGCGCGAGCCGGCACTCGCGCCCACGCATGGTGGGTGGTGGCCGCCGCGGTCGATCCACGACGTTCGGCGACGGCCACCACGGTCGAACCCGTCCTCTGTCAGCCCGCCTGCCCGCGCACGGCCGCGATCACCACCTCCGCGTCGGCCACGAGCAGGTCGCGCACGGCCTGGTCGGTCACCTTGCGGGCGACCGCGTCGCGGAAGCCCTCCAGCTTCTGGACCGCCTTGTCCTGCTTGCCGTCGAACAACAGCCGGCGTGCCTCGTCCAGGTCGCGGTCCAGTCCTCGCGCGACGGACGACGTGATGCGCCGTTCCGCCGAGAACCGGTCGACCAAGGCCTGCAAGTCGGGCAGCGAGGTCGTGACGGTGAACGACACCACCAGGTCCCGCTTGTGGCCCGCCTTGTCCGTCGCGGTCAGCGCCAGCGTGTGCGCGCCGAGCGCGAGCGCGTGCATCGCGATGGTCGAGCCGGACGTCACCGGAGCGCCGTCGAGCGTGGCCGTGACCGAGCCGACCCCGGACGCGGCGTCCTCGCCCTGCCAGGTGACCACCTTGTCCTCGGAGTGGCCGTAGCTCACGCCGTCGTACAGCCCGGCGAGCTTGACCGCGGGCGCGGTCGCGTCGACCTTGACCTCGATCGAACCGGGTGCGGAGGTGTTGCCCCGCACGTCGGTCGCCCGGTACTCCACCGCGTGGACGCCGTCACCCGTCACCGGGAACGGTGCGGTGTAGGGCTTCCAGTCGCCGCCGTCGATCCGGTACTCGCTGCCGGCCACGCCGGAACCGGCGTCCACCGCGTGGACCGCCACGGTCGGCACCGTGGTCCACCAGCCGTCCGCGCCGTTCGGCTCGGCCGGGTCGACGGTCGCCGTGACCTCGGGCGCGGTGGTGTCCACGGACACCCGGAACCAGTCGAAGTCGACCGTCACCGGGCCCATGGTCTGCGACGGGCCGATCGCCATCAGGCCGAACTTGGCGTTCGGCACGTCGTTCGTCACCGGAGCGCCCATCGACGTCCACGTGGTGCCGCCGTCGCTGATCTCGCCGCTGTAGGTGTTGCCCTCCTTCTTCAAGCGGAGGTGCCACCACCCGCTCTCCGGTGTGCCGATCGTGATGCCCCGGTTGCCGCCGTCGCCGAACGAGCCGTTGTTCTCGGAGACCAGCTCCGCGCCCAACGTCACGGCCTGACCCGGCGCGTTGCGCGCGACGACGTCGAACTTCACGTAGTCGTCGTCGTTGGCGTACACCATGAAGCCGGCGAGCTGCCACTGCTCGACCACCGGCGCGGCCAGCCTCGTCTCCACCGTCCAGTCACCCGCGGGTGCGTTCTGGAGGACGAAGTTGCGCGGGTCGTCGTTGTTGCCACCGTTGATGTCACCGGGCAGGGTGTCGATGCTCAGCACACCGCCGCCCATCCGCATCGAGCCCAGGTCCGGTCGGACGATGGCGTTCCAGCGGCACCCGTCGAGCCGGTCACCGTCGAACTCGTCGCTCGGCGCGATGGCCGGGTTCGGGGTGTCGCAGGTGACGGGCGGCATCGGCGGGTCGCGGACGATCACCGGGGTGGAGACCTTCTTGGTCCGCCCGGCGGCGTCGGTGACCGTCACGGACGCGTAGTACGCGCCGTCCGCGGCGTAGGTGTGCTCCACCGTGGCGCCGGACGCCGAAGTGCCGTCACCGAGGTCCCACGCGTAGGTGAACGGCGCGTCGTTCTCCGCGTCGGTCACCGTCGCGGTGAACTTGGTGGTGAACGGCGCGGTGCCGGTCGCCGGGTCCGCCGTGACGACCACGTGCGGCGCGGCGTTGACCGACACGCCCTTGCCGATGAACGTGAACGAGTCGAGCGTGAACTGGTTGGCCGGGCCGCGGAACACCGCGACCAGCTTCATCGTGCCACCGGGGTCGACGACCGCCACGTCGGGCGCGGTCGCGTACCGGGTGATGCCGCCCGTCCCGGGCACCGGGATGGTGGCGACCAGGTCGCCGGTCGGTGAGTCCTTGCGCAGTTCGATCGACCCGCCCGCGGACGCGGACGCCACCCGTGCGGTGACGCGGTCGATCCGGTGCAGGTTCACCGGGTGGAAGGCGATCCAGTCGCCGTCGCCGATGTCCCCGACCCGCTTGCCCGACTCGGCGGCGGCGTCGTTGCCGACCAGGACGCCCGAGGACTCCTGGTGGAACTCGGCCTGCTTGTGCTTGGGCTGGATCACCGCGAGGTCGCGGCCGACCAGCGGCGGCAGGTCACCGGCGCCGCCGTCGGTGTAGGACGCGTCCACGGAGTAGAAGATGTCTGCGTCGGCGTGGCCTTCGTCCACCAGCGTGGTGAACTCGCCCTCGCACGCGTTGATCTGGTCGATCGGGTGCGCGTGCGCCTCGTGGCCGAGGGCCGGCTGGAGGACCGCCTTGGCGCAGTCCGGCTGACCGTCCTCCGGGTCGGTGATGTCCAGGTCGAACGCGACCGTGTCACCGAAGTCGAAGAACCCGCCGTCGACCGGGGACGTCATGGTCACCGACGGCGCCGTGTTGCCGACCGTCACCTCGACGTTGGTTACACCGCTCTTGCCCGACGGGTCGGTCACGGTGAGCTGGGCGTTGTAGACGCCGTTGGCGGTGTAGGTGTGGGTGGGCTCGGTCTCGGTGGACGTGCCGCCGTCGCCGAACGTCCACGCGTAGGTCAGCGCGGCGCCTTCGGGGTCGTCCGACCCCGCGCCGGAGAACGTGACCGGCAGCGGCGCCTGCCCCGAGGACGGGGTGGCCGTCGCCTTCGCGGTCGGCCGCCGGTTGCCCTGCGTGTAGTCGATGCGGTAGATGCCGGAGTCCGGGTTGTCCCGGCCGTAGCCACCGCCCCACTCCACGAGGTACATGGCGCCGTCCGGACCGAACTTCATGTCCATCGGGGCCAGCGGCGCGGCGCTCTTGAGCCATTCGTTGATCTTGAGCAGGCCGCCCTGGTCGTCCTGGGAGAACGTCCAGAACTTGTTGCGCGTCCAGTCGTAGAAGAACGGCTTCCCGTCGTAGTACTCGGGGAACTTGGTGTCCGACTCCAGGTTCGGGTCGAACTCGTAGCGCGGCCCGGCCATCGGGGCCTCGCCACCGGTGCCCATCTCGGGGAAGTCGTCGCCCTCGGCGCCGTTGCCGTACCACACGTCGGCGGCCTTGGCGGCGGGCAGCGTGGTGAGGCCGGTGTTGTTCGGCGAGTCGTTGACCAGGTTGCCGCAGTCGAACTTCGCCTTGGACGTGTTCGTCGCGAAGTCGAAGTCGTTGAACGGCGTGTTGTCGCCCACGCAGTACGGCCAGCCGTAGTTGCCGGGCTCCTTGATCACGTTCCACTCGACCAGCCCACCGGGGCCGCGCGACGGGTTGTCCCCGCCCGCGTCCGGTCCGTAGTCGGCCATGTAGACCGTGCCGTCGGAGGCGACGTTGAAGCGGAACGGGTTGCGGAAGCCCATGGCGTAGATCTCGGGCCTGGTCTTCTCCGTGCCCGGCGCGAACATGTTGCCCGCCGGGACGGTGTAGGTGCCGTCCGGCTCCGGGTGCACGCGCAGGATCTTGCCGCGCAGGTCGTTCGTGTTCGCCGAGGTCTTCTGCGCGTCGAACAGGTCACGGCCGGGCCGCTCGTCGACCGGGGCGTACCCGCTGGACTGGAACGGGTTGGTGTCGTCGCCGACGCCGATGTACAGGTTGCCGTTCGGGCCGAACTCCAGGTACCCGCCGGTGTGGCCGGGCTCCTCGCGGCGCGACGCCGGGATCTCCAGCAGGACCTTCTCGCTGTCCGGCCGGATGACGGCGCCCTCGACGGTGAACCGCGAGACCCGGTTGACCTCGGCCAGGCCCGGCGGTGAGTAGTACACGTACAGGTGCTTGCTGGTGGCGAAGTCCGGCGCCAGCGCCAGCGACACCAGGCCGTCCTCGCCGCCGCTGTAGACGGGCAGCGACAGCGCCGTGGAGGTGGCGCCGGTGGCCGGGTCGTGCACGCGGATCTCACCGAGCAGCTCGGTGTAGAACACGCGGCCGTCCGGTGCGACGTCCAGCGTCGTCGGCGCGTGGGTGCCGTCGTCGAGCGTCACCTTCTCGAAGTTGGCGTCGACGGTGGCGCCGCAGTCCGACGGCACGACGCCGGCGGCGGTCCGGATGCCGCCCAGCACGTGCGCGACGAAGTTCGGCTCGGTGTAGTCGGCGGCGTTGTGGCCCATGGCGGTCGCCCAGACCCGGCCGCCCTCGGCGTCACGGCACCACGAGATCGGGTGGTCGTGGCCCATGGCCTCGTGGCCCGGGTCGTAGGTCTTCTCGTCCACCTCGACCAGCGGGTGGACCTTGCCGCGCATGCTCGGCTTGAAGTTGTACCACTCCTCGACCTTCTGCCAGCGGTCCGGCAGGTGCTTGGTCGACTCGTGCACCTCGTCCACCTGGTAGGAGGTGGCGGAGAGGCCGTTGGCGGAGTGCGCGGTCATGTGCGCGCCGCCGTTGACGAAGTCGTCCCACCAAGGGAACGACGACTCGATGTTCATGTCCGTCGCGTTGTGCACGGCGACGATGCCGCCACCGTTGTTGACGTACTTCCGCACGGCGGCGCGCTGGGCGTCGGTGTCCCAGACCATGCCGCCGTTCTGGAGCATGATCACGACGTCGAACCCGGCCAGGGTCTCGTCGGTGAACAGGCCGGCGTCCTCGGTGTGCACGACCTCGAAGTGGTTGTCCGCGGCGAGCTTCTCCACCATGGCGACGCCGGCCGGGATCGAGTCGTGCCGGAAGGCGCCGGCGGCGGTCTTGGTGAACAGCAGGGCGCGGAACTCGGCCGGCGCCTCGTGGCCGGGGTGGGCCGCGGCGCTCGCCGGGGCCAGGCCGACCACGATGAGCATGGCCAGCACGAGGGTCAGAACTGTGCGCAAGCGGACTACAGGGGTTCTCACGATCCTCCACACACTTTCGGTTCCGCCCGGCGTGCCGGCGCCGGTGAGTCGGGGGGACACGCGGGTCAGGCGGTGGCTACCACCTCCCGGAGGAAATGCAGCCCGTCGACGGCGAGCGCGTCCTGGGACGACGCCAGCGGGCGCCAGATGGACGCGGCGGTCGCGATGGTCGCGTTGTCACCGGTGAACGACTCGATGCACAGCGGCCCGGTGTAGTCCGCCTCCGCGATCGCGGCGACGATGTCGGACCAGTCGAGGTTGTCGTCGCCCGGGGTGCCGCGGTCGTTGGCGCACACCTGGACGTGCGCGATCCGGCCCTTGGCCGACCGGATCGCGTCGCCGACGTGCTTCTCCTCGATGTTCTGGTGGTAGACGTCGACCGCGACGCCGCAGCCGTCCGCGGGCAGGCCCTCCAGGGCGGCGAGGGTCTGCCCGATGGTGTTGAGGAGGCTGGTCTCGTAGCGGTTGAGGGGTTCCACCGCGACCCGCACGCCGGACGCGCGGGCGTGCTCGACGACGGGCGCGAGGTTGTCGCGCAGCTCGGCGCAGGCGTCGGAACGCTCGCGGTCCGACATGCGCCACGTGCGGCCGACCGAGGCGTAGGCGGGGCCGGCGATGACCGGCGACCCCACCTCCGCCGCGATGTCCACGACCCGCCGCAGGTAGTCCTGGGTGGCGGCGACGGTCGCGGCGGCGGCCGCGACCAGCTCCCGGCCCGGTGGCATCACCAGGCAGACGGTCGCGGCGAGGCCGTGGTCGGAGAGCACCCGTGCCGCCCGTGCGGGGTCCCAGTCGCCGACCTGCTCCACCGGGAGTTCGAGCACGTCGAACCCCCATCCGGCGGTCCGCGTGGCCAGCTCGGCCAGCGTCTCGTCGCGCAGCGGTGACGTCCAGACCCACGTGTTCACACCGATGGCGTGCACGGGTGCCTCCGTTTCCGGTGAAATCCGACTCGGCAGGGTTCCGATTCGATCCTGGTGGGGCTGCTACGTCACTTCCAGGGCGCGGGGTAGCCCGGCATCCCCTCGCACCCGCACATCGCGTAGTGCAGCGGCGGCATGTCTTCCTTGAGGAAGCTCTGCAGCGTGTCCTCGGTGACCTTCGGCTGCGGGAGCACCCACTCCTCGGGCACCTGCTGACCGTTGAGGATCTTCAGCGCGGCGATGATCGGCGTGCGCCACTGGTACGTCGGGTAGGTCGGCGCGACGGCGGTCATCTTCTCGTCGGCCCACATCCGCAGGAAGTCCTGCTGGTCCTCGCCGACGAACGCCGGGATCGGCACGCCCGCGTCCTGGAACGCCTCGATCGCTGCGACGGCCGTCGCGCCCGCGTCCATCCACACGCCGTCGATCTGGCCCTCGCGCTGGATGAAGTCGTTGACGATGCTCTTGGTCTTGGCCGCGTCACCGTCGGTGAACTCGACGCCGACGACCTTCAGGTCGCTGCCGGAGAAGATCTCGTTGGCCGCGGCCCACCGCTGCTCCAGCACGTCGACGCCGGGGAGGATGCGCAGGGCGAGGACCTTGCCGCCCGGCTCCACCTTCTCCTTCAGGAACTCCGCGCCGTCCGCGCCGAACGCGAACCCGCCGATCGGGTGGATGAACGTGACGGGGCACGTCGAGTTGACCCCGCGGTCGAACACGATCACCGGCACGTCGGTCTTGCAGGCGGCCTCGATGGCGGGCGTCAGGGTGGCCGTCGTGTTCGGGGACACGATCAGCACGCTGCAACCCTGTGAGGAGAACGACTGGATGTCGCTGATCTGCTTGTCGTCCTTGGCCTCCGCGTCGAGCACGGTGAACTTCGTGATCTCCGGGTGCAGCTTCACCTCCTCCTTCATCGTGGTGAAGCCGACCTGCCGCCACGGGTTGTTCACCGCCGCGTTCGAGAAGCAGACGTGGTAGTCACCGCCCGGCTTGGCGAACTTCGCCGTGTCGACCAGCTCGGGGGAGATCATCTGCTCCCACGGCTTGTCGGCCGGACCTTCGGCCGCGACCGTCCGGGACTTCAGCTGGCGCTCGTACTCCGCGCTGTTGAAGAACTCGGACTTCGCGCCTGCGGGGTTGGACGTGCCCGTCGAGCCGGGCGTGCCGCTGTCGGCGGGCAGGTCGCTGCTGCAACCGGCCATGGCGAGCGCGCCCGCGACGGCCACGACGGACCACTTCCTGTTCATCGGATCTCCTTGTGCGGCGGTGGGGTGTTACGAGTGGAGGGCTCGGCGGCGGCGGTGCCCGGCCGGAATCCGAGCCGGAGGTTCGCGCCGAGGGAGGCGTAGGCCACCGCGGCGATGATGATCACGCCCTGCACGGCGGACTCCAGGGCGCCGGAGACGCCGAGCAGGTTCAGCAGGGAGAAGAGGGCTTCCAGGGTCAACGCACCGGCCGCCGCGGCGATGACGGAGCCACGTCCGCCGCCGAGCAGGACGCCGCCCAGCACCACGGCGGTGATGGCCCGGAACTCCAGGCCCTCGCCCACCTGGGCCGACACGCCCGCGAACCCGCCGAGCAGGATCGCGGCCACCGCGGCCAGGAGACCGGACAGCACGAACGCCAGCACCTTCAGGCGCACGACCCGTCCACCGGCCAGGCGCACCGCCTCCTGGTTGTCCCCCACCGCCACCAGCGTGCGGCCCGTGCCGCTGCGCATGAAGTAGGCGGCGGCGACGAGGACGACGAGGAGGACGACCACCGACCACGGCAGGTGCCCGAGCACCGGCAGGTCGACCCCGCCGCGGCCGAACACGCGGAACGACGGCGACAGGGCGCCGCGGGGAGCGCCGCCGGTCCACAGGAACACCGCGCCGTCGAGCACGAGGAGCATGCCGAGGGTCACGATGAACGACGGCACCAGCAGCTTGGTCGTGATCAGCCCGTTGACGAGGCCGACCAGCAGGCCGAAGGCCAGCAGCAGCGGGATCACCCAGATCGTCGCCGACTCCTGTCCGTCGATCAGCCTGGCGGCGATCACCACCTCGGCCGTGACCAGCGACCCGACCGACAGGTCGAAACCGCCGGAGACGATGACGAAGTACTGGCCGATCGCGAGGATCACCAACGGCGCCGCGCGCTTGAGCAGCGCCAGGTAGCCGGTCGGTTCCGAGTAGGCCGGGCCGACGAAGGCGAGTGCGACGAGGAGCACCGCCAGCACGGCCAGCACCGGCGCGGTGCCGTCCGCCAATCGGGGACGCCACGTGGTGGGCGCGTTCACCCGGACCTCCTGGAGAGCTGACGGCGGGCGTAGAGCGCCACCGCGACGACGAGGACGATGCCGCGCACCACGTCCTTGAAGAACGGGTCGACCGCGAGGTCGTCGAAGATGGTGTCCAGGGTGGCCAGGATGAGGACGCCGCCGATGGTGCCGACGACACCGCCGCGGCCGCCGGCCAGCGCCGTTCCGCCGAGCACGACGGCGGCGATGGACTCCAGGTCGTAGCCGGCGTCCGTGCCGACGTACGGCGCGCCCGACCCGAGCCTGCTGGCCAGGAACACCCCGGCGAGACCGGCGGCGACCGCGCACAGGACGTGGGCCGTGACGATGGTGCGGCCGGTGCGCACGCCGGACAGCCTGGCCACGTCGATGTCACCGCCGACCGCGTACATGTGGTAGCCGCCGCGGGTCCGCCGCAGGTACCACCAGGCCGCGCCGGCGACCGCGAGCATGAGCAGCACGCCGACCGGGACCGGGCCGAAGCGGTCGAACCCGAGGTGCTGGAACGCGCGCGGCACGTCGCCGGCCGGTCCGGTGTAGTTCTCCTCCAGGTAGCCCCGCAGGATCAGCGCCACGCCGAGGGTCGCGATGAACGCGTTGACCTTCAGCACGGTGACGACCAGGCCGTTCACCAGGCCGACGAGGGCGGCGACACCGAGCGCCAGCAGCACGCCGGGCACCATCATGCCGTCGCTGCCGGCCATGGTCTCGGCCGCGACCAGCGAGCACAGCCCGACCAGGTAGGCCACCGACAGGTCGAGCGACCCGTTGATGATCACGATGGTCTGGCCGACCGCGACCAGCCCCAGCACGGTGCTGCGGGTCAGGATGTTGAGGATGCCGCCCTGGTCGAGCAGGACGCCGCCCTGGATCCCGACCAGGACGCTCCCGACGACCAGCAGCACCACCAGGGCGAGGTAGACGGTCACGGTCGGGGTGAGGCTGAATCGCCGGGCGCCACCCCTGGCGGCCCCCCGGGGCACCTCGATCTTCTCCTGCACGACGCTCACGCCACTTCTCCGATTCCGTGCCCGGTGGCGAGCCCCATGACGGCCTCCTCACTGGCGCCCGCGGGAAGTTCACCCGCGACGGCGCCCTCGTGGACGACCAGGATCCGATCGCTCATGCCGATCAGCTCCGGCAGTTCGGACGAGATCATCAGCACCGCGACGCCCTTCCGGGCCAGGTCGCGCAGCAGCCGGTGGACGGCCTGCTTCGCACCGACGTCGATGCCGCGGGTCGGCTCGTCCACGATGAGCACGCGCGGCCCCACGGCCAGCCACTTGGCCAGCACGACCTTCTGCTGGTTGCCGCCGGACAGGTACCGCACCTCCTGGTGCTCGCCCCGCGCGACGATCTCCACCGACTTCAGCAACGCGCCGAGGTCGGACTTCTCGCGCCCGGCGCCGCCCGGCAACGCCGCCCGCCGGACCAGCAGCGCGTTGTCCCGGATGGACTGACGCAGTGCCAGGCCCTCGCTCTTGCGGTCCTCGGTGACGAACCCGATGCCGAGGCGCACGGCGGCGCGCGGGCCGGTGATCCGCCGCACCACGCCGTCCAGCTCCAGCGTGCCGGTCGTGAACGGCTCGGTGCCCCAGATCGCACGGGCGATCGCGGACCGTCCCGAGCCCTGCAGCCCGGCGATGCCGACGATCTCCCCGGACCGCAGCTCCAACGTCACCCCTCGGACCCGCTCGTTGCCCGCGCCGCGCAAGGCCAACCTGACCTCGCCGAGGTCTTCCGGGGCCGCGCGGTCCGGGTAGAGCGCGTCCAGCGAACGCCCCACCATGTGCCGGACGAGCTGGTCGGAGGTCATCTCGGCGGTCAGGGCGCAGGTGACGAACGCGCCGTCCTTGAGCACGGTGATCCGCTTGCTGAGGTCGAACACCTCGCGCATCCGGTGCGAGACGTAGAGGATCGCGATCCCCCGCTTGCTCAGCCGGTCGACCAGGTCGTACAGCAGTTCCACTTCCTGGTCGGCCAGCGCGGCCGTCGGCTCGTCCATCGCCAGCACCTTGGCGTCGGTGGACAGGGCCTTGACGATCTCCACGACCTGCTTCCGCGCGACCGACAGCCGGCTGATCGGCGCGGCCGGATCGATCCCCTCCTCGCCGAGCCAGTCGAGGAGCTTCCGGGTGTCCTCCTCCATCTTGCGGCGGTCCACCCGCCCCCGGCGGACCGGTTCGCGGCCCAGGTAGACGTTCTCCGCGACCGTGCGGTGCTCCAGGAGGTTGAACTCCTGGTGGATGATCGCGATGCCCGCTTCCTGGGCCTCGCGCGGCGTGGTGAAGGCGACCGCCTCGCCGTTGACCTCGATCCGGCCGGAGTCCGGCCGGTGCACGCCCGCCAGCACCTTGAGCAGCGTCGACTTGCCCGCGCCGTTCTCGCCCATCAGCGCGTGCACCTCGCCCGCGCGCAGTTCGAGGTCGACACCGCGCAGCACCGGCACCCCGAGGAAGCTCTTGGTGATGCCGGTGAGCCGGACGACGACGTCCTGGTCGGCACTCATCCGGCCACCTCTGTCCACTCCCCGGCGGACGCGGCGGACAGCAGGACCGCCTCGGTGATCCGGGTCGCGCGCAGGCCGTCCACGAAGGTCGGCAGGCCGTCCGGCCGGACATCCCCCCGCACGGCGTCGTAGGTGTCGGCGACGAAGGCGTCGAAGCAGTCCTGGTAGCCCTGCGCGTGCCCGGCGGGCAGCCGCGCGTACCTGGCCGCCGAGGCGGAGAGGGTGGACGGGTCGCGCAACAGCACCCGGTTGCCGTCCCGGCGGCCCACCCACAGCCGCTCCGGGTCCTCCTGGTCGAAGGCGAAGCTGGACTCGGTGCCGGAGACCTCCAGGTGCAGCCGGTTCTTCCGGCCGGCGGCGACCTGCGAGACCACCAGCGTGCCGAGGACTCCGGCGGCGGTGGTGAACTGGACGACGGCGGCGTCCTCGGTCGGGGTGACCGAGGCTCGCGGTCGGGCCTGCACGGTGGCGGTCTGGGCGGACAGGCGGTGGATCCGGTCGCCGGTGACGAACTCGAACAGGTCGCACCAGTGCGAGCCGATGTCCGCGAACGCCCGGGACGGCCCGCCCAGGGCCGAGTCGACCCGCCAGTCGTCGTCGTTCGGCCCGGCCAGCCAGTCCTGGAGGTACCCGCCGGTCACGGTGGAGACCACGCCCGCCTCCCCGGACGCCAGCCTCGCCCGCAGCTCGCGGACCATCGGGTGGAACCGGTAGACGAACGGGACGGTGCCCACGCGGCCGGTGGTGAGCGCCGCGGCGGTCAGGGCGTCGGCCTGCACCGCGCTGACGGCCAGCGGCTTCTCGCAGATGACGTGCGCACCCGCGGCCAGCGCCGCCTCGACCGCTTCCGCGTGCCGGGCGTTCGGCGTGCACACGTGCACCACGTCGGCCCCCGCTTCGGCCAGCAGCGCGTCGAGGTCGGGGTACCCGCGCTCGGCGCCGACGGTCCGCGCGGCGTGGCCGGCGGCTTCCGGGGTGCTCGCCACGGCGGCGACCACCGCGGCCCCGGCACGCCGGGCCGCCTCGGCGTGCACACGGCCCATGAACCCAGCACCCACCACGGCGACCCGCAGTGTCCGAGGCTCGGTACGACCGCTCTCGGCCGTTTGAGTTAGGTGGGTCACAGTCATGCGGCGAACGGTAAGGGGGCTAATGGCGGATGTCAACCAAAAGTCGGCAATGTTTCGCCGAGTCGCGCCGGATGGGCGCGCTCTCTGGTTCAATTGAAGGGTGAAAGAAGACGTTCCCTCCGTCGGCGCCGCGTCTCCAGGAGAGCTGCTGCGGCTCCTGCGCGACGGTGTGCCCCGCACCCGCTCCGAACTCACCACGGTCACCGGCCTGGCACGGTCGACCGTGCGGGCCAGGTTGGACGCGCTCCTGGACGCGGGTCTCGTCAGCGACGGGGGCAGCGAGGCGTCGACCGGCGGCCGACCGGCCGGGCGGTTCGTGTTCAACGCCCGTGCGCGGGTCGTGCTCGCCGCCGAGGTCGGCGCGACGCACGCCACCATCGCGGTGACCGACCTGACCAGCGCGCCGCTGGCCGTCCACCGGCTCGATCAGGACATCGCCGAAGGCCCGGAGGTGGTCCTGCCCCGGCTCATCGCGGCCTGGCGGGCGCTGCTCGCCGAGAACGGCCTCGAATCGACGCGCGTGGCGGGCGTCGGCATCGGCCTGCCCGGCCCGGTCGAGCACTCCACCGGCCGGCCGAACAACCCGCCGATCATGCCCGGGTGGGACGGCTACGACGTGCCCGGCCTGATCAGCGCCGAACTCGGCGTGCCGGTGCTGGTGGACAACGAGGTCAACCTGATGGCCCTGGGCGAGCACACCACGTCGTTCCCGGAGGCCGAGCACCTCATCGTGATCAAGGTGGCGACCGGCATAGGCGCAGGCTTCATCAGCAACGGCCTGCTGCACCGCGGCGCGGTGGGCGCGGCCGGCGACCTCGGGCACATCCTCGCGCCGCACGCCGGCGACGTGCCGTGCCGCTGCGGCAACACCGGGTGCCTGGAGGCCGTCGCCAGCGGTTCCGCGATCGCGGCGGCCTTGCGCGCCAAGGGGGTCGAGGCGTACACCAGTTCCGACGTGGTCGCACTGGTCCGGGCGGGCAACCTCGAAGCGGGCCAGGCGGTGCGGCAGGCCGGCCGCAACATCGGCGAGGTCCTCGCCGCGTGCGTGAGCATGTTCAACCCGTCGCTGATCGTCGTGGGCGGCACCGTCGCACTCGCCGGCGAGATGCTGCTGGCCGGTGTGCGGGAGGCGATCTACCGCCGCTCCCTGCCGCTGGCCACCGGTAACCTGCGGATCGTGCCGTCCCAGGCGGGTGACGACGCCGGCGTCCTGGGCGCGGCGGCGATGGTGGTCCAGCACGTCCTCTCGCCGGCCGTCGTGGACCGACAACTCGCCTGACCGCCCGATCGACCGACCGACGAGGAGGCGCGTGGTGCCATCGGAAGCCGCAGCACGTGCCCGGCCGGTGCGCGACGTGGTGGCGTGGGGTCGCGGGATGGTGGAGCCGGCCCTCCGCGCCTCGGTCGACGGTCTGCCCGCCTCGATGCGACACGTCGCCGGGTACCACCTGGGGTGGTGGGACGAGCACGGCGACCAGACGAACTCGCCCGGCGGCAAGGCGATCCGGCCGGTGCTGGCGCTGCTCGCGGCCGAGGCGGTCGGCGGATCCGCGATCGACGCCGTCCCCGCCGCCGCGGCGGTGGAGCTGGTGCACAACTTCTCGCTGCTGCACGACGACGTGCTCGACCGCGACCTGACCCGCCGCCACCGACCGACGGCGTGGCACGTCTTCGGCGTGCACTCGGCGATCCTGGGCGGGGACGCCATGCTGGCGTCGGCCTTCGACGTGCTCGCCGCGAGCGACCACCGGGCCGCGTTGACCGGCGTGCGGATGCTCAACGCCTCGGTGATGGACCTGGTCGACGGTGAGCACGCCGACGTCGCCTTCGAAGCCAGGCACGACATCGACCTGGCCGAGTGCGTGGCGATGGTGGAGCGCAAGACCGCCGGTCTCCTCGCCAACGCCTGCGGCCTGGGCGCCCTCTTCGGCGGCGCCGGACCGGCAGAAGTGGCCGGGCTGCGTGACTTCGGCCTGCGAATGGGTGTGGCGTTCCAACACGTCGACGACCTGCTGGGGATCTGGGGCGACCCGGTCGTGACCGGGAAACCGGTGCACGGGGACCTCCACGCCCGCAAGAAGTCGCTGCCCGTGGTCGCCGCCCTGACGTCCGGCACACCGGCCGGTCGGGAACTCGCGGTGCTGTACCAGGAGACGACCGCCGAACCGGCCCGCATGGCGGACCTGGTGGAGGCGGCCGGAGGTCGGGCGTGGAGCGAGGAGCAGGCGGACCTGCTCCTCGCCGATGCCCTGCGCCACCTGGACTCGGTCGACCTCGCGCCACGCCCGGCCGCGGAACTCGCCGCCCTGGCCAGGACGATCGTCCACCGCGACCACTGAACGCCCCGGTCTCCGGCCGGCTGAACGCGGGCCGGGTGAACGGCCGGCTGAACTGCGTGCCGTCTGCCGAGCCGGCCCCCGTGGCGTCCAGGCACTTGCCGCCGTTGCGGAACGTGCCGTCGGACTGCACGGACCAGTTCTGCGCGCCGGACCCGTCGCACGTCCACAGCTGGACGATCGTGCCGTCCGACGTGCTGCCGCCGTTCACGTCCAGGCACTTGCCCAGCGACCGCACCGTCCCGCCGCTGACCGCCCACTTCTGGTTCAGCTGTCCGTTGCAGGTCGGGAGTAGGTGTCCAACGGTCGGTCGACTGACGAAGGAACGCGGCGCCGGTACCGCGCAGGGTGATCGCAGCAAACGCGATCCGGGTCATATGAATGCACCAAGGCAGAAGTTGCCCTGGATTGCGGCATCTTTGTCTGACTTATGATCATATACCGTCAAAAGAATGGTCAAACCGCCTTTTCTGGCCGGTAGCCGGAGCACCGCCAGGAGGGTGCCCGCCAGCATGACCACCGCGCCCACCGCTTGAGGCGAGAGAACGACTCGCCGAGGACGAGCGCGCCGCCGCCGAACCGCAGGGCGGCGGCCACCTGGTGCGGCAGTTCGCCGACCACGGTCTTGGAACTGGCCAACGCGCTGCCGGACACCGCCATCGTGACCAGCAGGTGCACGTACGGCGTCACGCCGTGATCCCGCGCATCGTCGTTCATCGCGCCCGCGAGTCCTACCGCGCCCGTGCGGCCAGTCCATGAAGGACTGTGCGGCTATCCGACGTGCGCGCACCGGCCCGGCCTACGGGTCTGGAGTCAGCCGGCCAGGTGCGCGAGCGAGGACGTAGGTCGTCTGCCGGTTGGCCGGCATCATCGCCCTTCGGCCCGGTACCGGCCGCACGACCAGTCGGACTCCGCGAAGGGCAGTGCGATGCCCTGCGCGGCCGACACGGCGTCGAGGACCTCGATGGCCGCCGCGATCACCTCCGCGCCGATCACGTCGCCCGGGACCCCCGCGACCCGGTGCGCCGGTCCGGGCATCAGGCGCCGATCCCCAGCAGCGCGACCATCGCGGGCACGCCGAGCAGGATCAGCACCGCGCCGATCACGTCGAAGGAGGCGCCGGACCTGATCATCTTCGTGATCGGCACCGCGCCGGAGCCGTAGACCACCGCGTTCTGCGGCGTCGACACCGGCAGCATGAACCCGAACGACGCGGCGAACGTCGCGGCCAGCGCGGGCACGAGCGGATCGGCGCCGGCGGCCACCGCGATCGGGATGACGATCGGCACCACGACGGCCGCCGACGCCGTGTTGCTGGTCGTCTCCGACACCACGATCGCCAGCACCACCGCGAAGATCGTGATGGGCACGACGCTGCTCAGGCCCAGCGCGGCGGAGGCGGAGTCGCCCAGGGTCTTGGCCAGGCCGGTGCTCGCCAGCAGCGAGCCGAAGATGATGCCCGTGCCGAACAGCAGGATGGTCCCCCAGTCGATTTCCGCGGCATCGCGCCAGCGGAGGGTGAACTCCCGCTTCCGCCAGTCCGTCGGCAACAAGTACAGCAGGGACGCGCCGAGCACCGCGACGATGCCCTCGTCCAGCCGGTCGCTGATCGCCCCGTAGACGTCCGAGTCGTTGCCCGCCACCAGGGCCACGACGCCGGGCACGATCCACAGCGTCACGGTGACGCCGAAGGCGATCAGCGTGTTCTTCTCCGCGCGGGACAACGGGCCCATGGCGGCGCGCTCACGCGCGACGTACTCGCCGACCTCTTCGATGCGCCGGATCTCCGGCCGGTTCAGCAGCAACAGGACGACCGCCAGCACCACGAACATGAGCGCGCAGATCGGCAGCGCCGCGGCCGTCCACTGGGCGAACGAGATGCGTTCGCCGGTGGCCTCCTCGATCAGCCCGCGGCCGATCAGGTTCGGCGGGCTGCCGACCGGGGTCAGCAGCCCGCCGACGCTCGCGCCGTAGGCCAGCATCAGCATGATCGCGGTGCCGACCCGCAGCCGCAGCGGGTCGAAGTCCGCCGCGACCATCCCCCTGTCCTGCAACAGCTTCGCGATGACGCCGAGGATGCCCAGCGCGGTCGGGAGCAGCATCGCCACCGTGGCGGTGTTCGACACGAACGCGGACAGCACGCACGTGATCCCGCCGAACGCGATGATCACGCCCGTGGTCGAGCCGCCGACCCGGGGCAGGGCGAGGATGCGGAACGCGAACCGGCGCGCCAGGCCGTGCTTGAGCATCGCCTGGGCCAGGATGAACGCACCGATGAACGTGAAGATCGTCGCCGAGCCGAACGGGCGCAGCGCGGCGTCGGGCGGCACGACGCCCAGGATGACGACGGCCGCGACGCCGAGCAGCCCGCCGATCGGGATCGGGACCGCCTCGGTGATCCACAGCACGATGACGCCGAGCAGGATGCCGCCGAGCGTCTGCTGGTTCCCCGGCATGTCCAGCGGCAGCGCCACGAAGGCGATCGTGACGAGCGGCGCGAGCCACAGCCCGACCGTGCGGCGGCCCCGCTCGAACTTCTCCTCGGCCGCGGACAGCCGCTGCTCCCCCAGGCCCCGGTAGGTCGCGTGGCCGAGCAGTGCCTTGTCGACGTCGGTCCGGT
Source organism: Saccharothrix isguenensis (assembly GCF_052936305.1). Taxonomy (NCBI): domain Bacteria; kingdom Bacillati; phylum Actinomycetota; class Actinomycetes; order Pseudonocardiales; family Pseudonocardiaceae; genus Saccharothrix; species Saccharothrix isguenensis. The sequence continues at coordinate 3,190,321 of NZ_CP193626.1, read as the reverse complement.
TCGCCGGCTTCTCGTCCGCCATCGTGGCCTCCCGTCGATCACCACCAGCGTGGCACCGGCGAGGCCCACCGGCCACCCTCCGTTGCGGTGACCGCTGATCCGAAGGGCGTGGGCGAGGCCCGGTCGACGGCCACGGCCTGTGCCGCTCGACGTCGCGCTGGGCGCGCACGTCGGGCCGAGCCCGGGAACACCCGTGACGCGGTGCGGCACCTGTCCGAGCCGCGCATCCCGATCGTGGGCTCGACGACCACCGCCGACGCCCTGGCCGGCATCCCCGGCCTTCTGCGGCCCGCGCCGACCAACGGCCGCCAGGCGCGTGCGGCTGCGGATCGCGGGCAGGGAAGCGGCGCGAAACGTGTGGCCGGCGCGGCTGGACGACGCCGGTGGGCCGACGTTCGTGGACTTGGTGTCGGACTGACAACGTCAGAGACCCCGGGCTGATGCCCGGGGCCTCTGCACTGCGTAGTAGCGGGGACAGGATTTGAACCTGCGACCTCTGGGTTATGAGCCCAGCGAGCTACCGAGCTGCTCCACCCCGCGTCGCTGAAACCAGTCTACGCCATCCGGGACGGAGGTTCACACCACCCCGGCCTACGCAGCACATTCGCAGGTCAAGGGCCGCGCCCGGCCTTCCTCGCGCAGTGCGCCGCACCGACCGGCAGGCCGTCCACCGCGGCCTGATCGGTCGTGGTCGCCGCGCCGGCGCACGGGGAACCCCTCCTGCCTGGATGATCTTCGTGTTGGAGCCCGGCGGCGAGTGCCGAGGTCGGTGACTGCGCTCCCGGTACGTAGGATTGCCCGGATCGACAATCCGGAAGGGTGAGGTGCCGGCGATGGACGTGGGCCGCTTGGTAGCCGGGCGATACCGGCTGCGCGGGCGCGTCGGTGCCGGTGCGATGGGCGTGGTCTGGCAGGCGGTGGACGAACGCCTGGGCCGCGTGGTGGCGCTCAAGCAACTGGTGGTGCCCGAGGGCGCGGATCCGGTCGAGGCGGCCGGCCGTGCCGCGCGGGAGGGGCGCATCGCCGCCCGGTTGCAGCACCCGAACGCGGTGACGGTGCACGACGTCGTCGAGGAGGACGGCAGGCCGGTCCTCGTCATGGAGTACCTGCCCGCCCGGACCCTGGCCGACGAGGTCGCCGAACGCGGCGCCCTGCCCGCCGAGCGGGTGATGCGCGTGGGCGCGCAGATCGCGGGCGCGCTGGCGGCTGCGCACGCGGCGGGCATCGTGCACCGGGACGTCAAGCCGGGCAACATCCTGCTGACCGACGACGGCACCGCGAAGATCACCGACTTCGGCATCTCCCGCGCCATCGGGGACGTCACCGTCACCAAGACCGGCCTGCTCGCCGGAACGCCCGCGTTCCTGGCGCCGGAGGTCGCGCGGGGCAGTGAGCCGGGCCCGGCGGCGGACGTGTTCTCGCTCGGCGCCACGCTGTACGCGGCGGTGGAGGGGCGTCCGCCGTTCGGCGACAGCGACAACGCCATCGCCCTGCTGCACACCGTCGCCTCGGGCCACTACGCCCCTCCGACGCAGGCGGGGCCGCTGACCGACGTGCTCGTGGAGCTGCTGCGCAACGACCCGTCCACCAGGCCGACGATGACGCAGGCCGCCGACCTGCTGCGGGCGGTGCGACCGGCGCCGACCCGGCTCGACCTGCACCCGGCCGGCACGCTGACCGTCCCGCCACCCGCTCCGCAGGCGGGACCGGCATCCGGCCCACCGTTCAGCGCGGCACCGTTCAGCCCGGGACCGTCCGGCCATGCACCGGCGTCCGGCGCGCCACTCGGCCCGCGACCGGGCCAGACGTCCGGGCGTCGAGGCGTCATCGCGCTGGTCGCCGTGGCCGTCGCCGCGCTGGTCGTGTTCGGTGTGGTGCTGGCCACCAGGGGCTCCGACACCGCCGGCGGCACCACACCCACGACGACGGTCACGCCCGCCGTACCGACGACCGTCGCCCCGGAACGGCTGGAACAGGTGGTCGCCGAGTACTACGGGCTGCTGCCGGAGAACCCGGCCGGCGCGTGGGAACTGCTCGGACCGCAGCTCCAGGCGCAGGGCGAGCAGCAGTACGAGAAGTCCTGGAGTGACGTCAAGGACCTCACCATCAGCTCGCCGCCCGCCGCCGCCGGCCCGGACGCCGTCACCGTCGGCATCGACTTCACCGGCGCGGAGGGCAAGAGGTTCCGCGAGTCGCACCGGTTGGTGCTCGTCGTCCGCGACGGCACGCCGCTGATCGACTCCGATGAAGTCGTGTCCTCGCAACGCATCGGCGACGACAAGGGCAAGGACGACGAGGACGAGGACGACGAGGACAAGAAGGACGACAAGAAGCGCGGTGGGGGCAACGGCAACGGCTGAGACCTCCGGCCGAACCGACCGGCCGCTGCGCGCGAACCCGCGTCGGACGAACCCGCGTTGGCCGGACCTTCGTTGCACACAGCCGCGTTCCGGCAGGTGGCGATAGGTACCGGCGCACGCCACCGGCCGTTCACCTCGGCGACGTCTCGACGGGTTACAAAGCCCGCGCCGTCATCGAGGTAGGAGGCCCCATGGCCCGTCCGGTCCGTCTTCTCGCAGGCCTGCTGGTCTGCGGGGTGACCACGTCGCTGCTGCCGTCGTCCGCGGCGGCGGCCGCGCCCGGCCGATTCCAGCGCGTCGACACGTTGTCCGTGTTCCACAACAGCTCCGCCGCCGAGCACACCGCCGCCGAGATCGCGGCGGCGACGCAGGACGGGCGGACCGTGGTCTACACCGACTCGCCGGCCGGGCGGATCGGGTTCGCCTCGGTCGGCCGGAAGGGCGACTTGGCGCCCGCCGGTGTGCTCGACGTGCCGGGCGAACCGACCTCAGTGGACGTCGTGGGCCGCCTGGCCCTGGTCGCGGTCGACACCTCCGAGTCGTTCACGTCGCCCTCCGGCGTGCTGGTCGTGGTCGACCTCGACACCCGGACCGTCGTGGCGACGCACGACCTGGGCGGGCAGCCGGACTCGATCGACATCTCCCCCGACGGCCGGCACGCCGCCGTGGCGATCGAGAACCAGCGTGACGAGGACGTGGACGACGGCGCGATGCCACAGGCGCCGGCGGGCTTCCTCGCGATCGTGGACCTCGACGGCGGACCGGGGTCGTGGGCGCTGCGCCGGGTCGACCTCACCGGGATCGCCGAAATCGCCCCCGGCGACCCCGAGCCCGAGTACGTCAGCGTCAACGGCCGCGGCCAGGCGGCCGTGACGTTGCAGGAGAACAACCACATCGCGATCGTGGACCTGCGCTCCGGCACGGTGGTGAACCACTTCTCCGCGGGCTCGGCCACGGTCGTCGGCGTGGACGTCGCGGACGACGGTCGGATCGACCCGACCGCGACGATCACCGCGGCCCGGGAGCCCGACGCGGTGGCCTGGTTGGACGACCGCACGCTCGGCACCGCCGACGAGGGCGACTACGGGGGCGGCTCTCGCACGTGGACGGTGTTCGACGCGGCGTCCGGCCAGGTCGTGCACTCGTCCGGCAACGAACTGCAGCAGGCCGCGATCCGCCAGGGCCAGTACCCCGACGGCCGCTCGGACAACAAGGGCGTCGAGCCGGAAGGCATCGCCGTGGCGTCGTTCGGGCGCGACAGGTACGCGTTCGTCGGCATGGAACGCGCCAACCTGGTCGCGGTGTACGACGTGAACGACCCGCGCCGGCCGCGGTTCCTCCAGGCGCTGCCGACCGGTGTCGGCCCGGAGGGCCTGCTACCGATCCCGGCGACCGGCACGCTGGTCGTGTCGGCCGAGGAGGACTCCGCCGAGGACGGTGTGCGGTCCTCGCTCACGTCCTACCGCATCACCCGGACGCCGCCGGCGGTGTCCGCCGCACGCAACGAGGGCACGCCGTCGATCGTGTCCGACGGCATCGGTTTCGGTGCGCTGTCGGGGCTTTCCGCCGTCCCGGGCAACGCCCGCGACGTCGTGGCGATCACCGACTCGGCGTACAGCCCCACCCGGGTGCTGACCGTCGACACCGGGTCCACGCCCGCCCGCGTGCACGCGGAACTGGTCGTGACCAAGGACGGGCAGCCGGTGGACTACGACGGCGAGGGCATCGCCGCACGGCCGGACGGCGGCTACTGGGTGGCCGCCGAGGGCAACGGCAAGGCGCGGCCCGACCTGCTGGTCGAGGTGACGGCGAGGGGCGAGGTCGTCCGCGAGGTCCCGCTGCCCGACTCTGTGGCGGCGACCGCCACGAGCAACGGTTTCGAGGGCGTGACCACCACAGGTCGCGGCGACGGCGAGCAGGTCTGGGTGGCCGTGCAGCGGGAGTGGAAGGGTGACCGGCCCGGACAGGCGACGCTGGCCCGCTTCACGCCGGTCACGGGCGAATGGGCGTTCGTGGCCTACCCGCTCGACGCCGCGCCCGCCGGCGCCTGGGTCGGCCTGTCCGAGGTGACCGCCCTCGATGACCGCACGCTGCTCGTGCTGGAGCGCGACAACCGGCGCGGTGACGCGGCGGTCCTCAAGAAGGTCTACCGCGTGGACGTCTCGCGGGTCGCGCCGGTCGCCGCCGGCCAGGCCAAGCCGGTGGTGCCCAAGACCGAGGCGCGCGACCTGCTGCCCGCCCTGACCGCCGGCGGCGCGGCGACGCACGACAAGCCCGAAGGTCTGGCCGTCCTCGGCGACGGACCGCAGCGGCGACTGGTCGGCGTGGTGGACAACGACGGCGTGGACGACGCGCCGGGCGAATCGGTGTTCCTGCGCCTCGGCTCGATCCGCTAGTCGCGACCCTTGTCGGGGTGCCCGGACCCGGTGGTCCGGGCACCCCGCCGCGTGTTTTCGCAACCATGCCGAAGTCCGCAGTCGTGATGCGGGTTCGCCCTTGACGAGCGCCGGCCGACGACCGTACCGTCGTCGTGATCGTTCAAGTTGCGCAAGAGTTCGAGGTGTCCCGACTCCGATCGCCCTCGGGTGGCCCCCACCGGCCCCGAGCGAACGGTTCGGCGTGCACCACACCCGGAGCAGGACCGATGAGCAGCCAGTTCTCGACACCACGTCTGGGAGCGCTCCCAGGCAGCGAGGGCTGAGTGCTCACGTGCTTCGAGAACCGTCGGTTCCGGCCGCCCCCGGAACCCGCGGAAGTCCATGTCGTCGATCAATGAAGATTTGGCGGTTCACATGCTTCGCTTCTCTGAAAGCGCTCCCACCGGACCTCGCCGTCCTGGCGGCGGTTCGACCAAGGCCGTCGTGTGGCGGGCGTCGGCGATCTTCGGCACCTGCCTGACGCTGCTGACGACCCTGCTGGTGGTGACCTTCGGCGCGGGCAACGCCTCGGCCCACGGCGCGGTGAGCGACCCGCCGTCGCGCCACTACGGCTGCCACAACCGCTGGCCCAACGGCCCGACGCAGCAGATGGCCACCGAAGACCCCATGTGCTACCAGGCGTGGCAGGCCGAGCCGGCCGCGATGTACAACTGGAACGGCCTGTTCCGCGAAGGCGTCGCCGGCAACCACCAGGGGGCCATCCCCGACGGGCAGCTGTGCAGCGGTGGACTGACCTTCAACGGCCGCTACGCCGCCATGGACAAGGTCGGCGCGTGGACCGCCCCGAACAAGCCCAACCAGTTCACCCTCAACCTGAACGACACGTCCTCGCACGGCGCCGACTACATCCGCGTCTACTCCACCAAGCAGGGCTTCGACCCGAAGACGCAGGCCCTGAAGTGGAGCGACCTGGAACTCGTCGGCCAGACCGGCAGGATCCCCACGGGCAACCGGACGCCCGTCCAGGTCAACGCGCCCGGCCGCAGCGGCCACCACATCCTGTTCACGGTGTGGCAGGCCAGCCACCTCGACCAGAGCTACTACGCCTGCAGCGACGTGAACTTCACCGGTGGGACGACCACGACGACGACGCCGACCAGCACCACCACCTCCACCAGCACGACCACGACCACGACCACCACGACCAGCACCACGACGACCACCAACCCGCCGGCGGGCTGCTCGGCCACCTACCGGGTCACCTCGCAGTGGTCCGGCGGCTTCCAGGGCGAGGTGCGCGTGGCGGCCGGCTCCACGCCGATCAACGGCTGGACGGTGAGCTGGACCTTCGCCAACGGCGAGCGGATCAACTCCTCCTGGAGCTCGACCCTGACCACGAGCGGGTCCTCGGTCACCGCGCGGAACGCCGCCTACAACGGCTCGGTCGGCGTCGGTTCCAGCGCGAGCTTCGGCTTCGTCGCGTCCGGGACCTCCGGCACCGCCTACACCCTCACCTGCACCGCATCCTGATCCGGTCCTGATCGCACGCACGTCCGCCCGCCGCTCTCACAGCGGCGGGCGGATCGCGCGTCCCAGGGCGTCGTCGAGCCGCGTCAGTGGTGGTGGCCGTTCCGGCCGAGGGTCTCCACCGGGGTCGCGTCGGGCCGGGTCCACTGCGGCACCGGTCGACTGGTCGGGCCCCAGTCCGCGTTCCCGTCCGCGTCCGCGCGCCAGGACCAGCACGGCCGGTCGCCCTCGGGCCACCCCTCGGGCTTGTCCTCCCAGGCCTCGCCGCGACCGTGGGGCGTCATGTCGAGCAGGCTCATGGACCCGTTGACCGGCTCGTTGCCGCGGCCCGTCGTGGAGTAGGTGAGGAACACGCGGTCGCCGTCGCGGAGGAAGCAGGCGAGGTAGCCCATGTCCCCGCCGACCGGCCCGTCCAGACCGCGCACCGAGTACCAGGGCTGGGTGTAGCCCATGAACTCGACGAAGGCGGCCACCTCGTCCCGGCGGCCCGTGGTCAGGATGGCGAACGAGACGCCGCGGGCGTTGAGGTAGACGGCGTCCTTCAGGTGCCACGCCGTGGTGGTGCAGCCCTCGCACTGCCCCTGGTGCGGCGCGCCGTCGTACCACATGTGCTTGTAGACCACGAGCTCGTCGCGGCCCTGGAACAGGTCGAGGAACGGGACCGGGCCGTCCGGTCCCACGACCTCGACCGTCCCGTCGAACTCCACCATCGGCAGCCGGCGGCGGGCCGCGGCGATGGCGTCGCCCTCGCGGGTGTGGGCCTTCTCGCGGAGCAGCAGCTCGTCACGGGCGGCCTGCCAGGTGGCCAGGTCGACCACGGCCGGGCGACCGGGCGGCGCGGTGGTCGGGTCGTCCGAAGTGGTCGACATCGTGTTCCTCCAGGAGGTTCCGCGCCGGGCAGCGCCGTAGAGCCGTCCTACCACAACGGTTCAGGCGCGGCACGTGGCTACGTCACGACGAGCGGGGTGTCGGTTTCGTCCTCGAACTCGCCGATCAGCTCTTCGAGCAGGTCCTCCAAAGCGGCGATGCCCACGACCCGGTCCTCGTCCGCCACCAGGGCGAGTTGCGCGCGGTCCGCGCGCATCGCGGTGACGGCTTGGGCCACGGGCATGGCGGCGGGCAGGGTCAGGGCCGTCCCCATCAGGTCGCCGGCGGTGGTGTCGGCGCCCGCGGCGGTGGCCCGGACGGCGTCGCGGATGTGGACCAGGCCGACGAACCGGCCCTCCGGATCGGTCACCGGGAAGCGGGAACGGCCGCACTCACGGCTGCGCAGCTCGATGGTCCGCGCGCTGGTCCGCTCGGACACGGTCACCGTCTGCTCGACGGGGACCATCACCTGCGCCACCGTGGTGTTCTGGAGTTGCAGCATCCGGGTCAGCAGGCGCTGCTGCCCCTCCGGGATCAGGCCGTGCTCGGCGGACTGGCGGACCAGCATCCGCAGGTCGTCCGGCCGGTGCGCCTGCGCCAACTCGTTCTGCGGCTGCACCTTCATCGCCCGCAGCAACGCGTTGCTCACCCCGTTGAGTCCACTGAGGACCCAGCGGACGGAGTGGGCGAACGCGCGGAAGGGCAGGGCCAGCAACGTGGCGGAGCGCTCCGGGTGCGAGATCGCCCACGACTTCGGCGCCATCTCGCCCACCACCATGTGCAGGAACACCACCAGTACCAGGCTGATCGCGAACGCGATGCCGTACGACACCCCGGCGGGCAGCCCCGTAGCGGCCAGCAGCGGGTCGAGCAGGTCGGCGACGGCGGGCTTGGCCAACGCGCCGAGCCCCAGCGTGCACAGCGTGATGCCGAGCTGCGCGCCGGCGAGCATCAACGACAGCTCGCGCACCCCGGCCACGGCCGCACGGGCCGCGCGGCTCGTCTCGGCGGCCTGCTCCAACCGGTGCCGCTTGGCGGAGATGAGGGCGAACTCGGCGGCGACGAAGAACGCGTTGGCGATCAACAACCCCAACGACAGCGCCAAAGACCAGCCGGTGCTCATCGGGCACCCGCCAAGGTGGCGATGACGACGGTGGCCGGCACGTTCCGCGCCACCGCCGTCACCCGCACCGACACCCCGTCGAACTCGACCTCGTCGTCCACCCGCGCGGTACGCCCCAGTCGGCGCAGCACCAGGCCGGACACGGTGTCGTAGCTGTCGTGGGCGGGCAGTTCGACGCCGGTGGTGTCGGCGATCTCGTCCACCCGCATCCGGCCGGGCACCCGCCACGAGCCCGCGCCCAGCGGTTCGATGACGGCCTCCTCCAGGTCGTCCTCGTCGCGGATCGCCCCGACCAGCTCCTCGGCCAGATCCTCCAGCGACACGACACCCGAGAAGCCGCCGAACTCGTCCACCACGCACGCCAGCTGGCGGCGTTCGGAGCGCAGGCGTTCCAGCACGGCGGGCAGCGGGAGCGTCGCGGGCACCACCAGCGCCGGCGACGCGATGTCACCGATCGGGGTGCTCGCCCGCCGCTCGGGCGCCACGGTCAGCACCTCGGCCAGGCCGACCACACCGCGCAGGTCGTCCAGGTCGTCGCCGAACACCGGGAACCGCGAGTGGCCCGTGTCCAGCAGCCGCACGACGCGGGCGGCGGGTTCGTCGGCACGCACGCTGTGCACCGCCACGCGCGGTGTCATGGCCTGCTCCGCGACCAGTTCCCGGAATCCGAGACCGCGTTCCAGCAGGTGCGACAGCTCCGGGTCGAGGTGGCCCTGGCTGCTCGCGTCGCCGATGATCCGCTTCAGGTCCTCCGAGGTGGCGCCCTGCGGCAGCTCCTCGACCGGCTCGATCCCCAACGCGCGCAGCAGCCGGGTGGCCGCCGCGTCGAACAGGCGGATCACCGGGCCGGCGACCTTGAGGTAGGCGAGGGTGGACCCGCTCAGCGCCTTGGCCAGCGCCTCCGGCCGGGCGATGGCGAAGTTCTTGGGCAGCAGCTCGCCGAGCACCATCTGGACCACCGTGGCGAACACCAGCGCCACGGCCATCGAGAGGGAGAGCGCCAGCGCCGGGGACAGGCCCGTCAGCCCGAGCAGGTCGGCCAGTCCGGTGCCGAGCAGCGGTTCGGCCGCGTAGCCCGCGAGCAGTGCGGTGACCGTGATCCCGAACTGGGCGCCGGAGAGCATGAAGGACAACTTCCGGGTGACGCGGTAAGCGCGCTCGGCGGCCTTGTCGCCGCTCTCCGCCTGCTGCCGCAACCGGCCCCGGTCCACCGCCATGTAGGCGAACTCCTGGGCCACGAAGTACCCCGTGGCCACTGTGAGGGCCACGATCGCCGCCACACCGGCGAGGATCAACATGATGCGTCCGCCGCGAACGGCGAATCCTCGATCAGCCGGGTCTGGCCCGGCCTACTACTACAACCGTCTGTATCGGCACTATCAGGCATGGGCTCATACTAGCAAGTTCCATGGTCCGACCAGGGGTTCAGGGCTTGCGCCCGACCGCGGCGAGGCCGGTGAACCGCTCGGGGTGCTCGTCCACGTCGTCCGGCGATTCGGGCCGCCACAGCGGCAGGTACACCACGCCCGGGTCGATCAGGTCGAACCCCTCGAACAGGGCGGAGACCTGCTTCCGGGTGCGCATCGTCATCGGCGTCGACGTGTTCCGGTACAGCTGCCGGTGCTCCTCCACCTTCTCCGGCTGCCCCTCGTCCGAGGCGTGCGAGACGACGAGGAAGCTCCCCGGCGGGAGCGCGTCGCGGTAGCCGGCGATGGTCCGAGCCGGGTCGTCCGAGTCCGGCACGAAGTGCAGCACCGCGACCATCATGACGGCGATCGGCTGGTCGAAGTCCAGCAGCGACGTGACCTCCGGCCGGGACAGGAGCGCGTCCGGCGCGCGCAGGTCGGCCTTGACCACGGTGGTCAGCGGGTCGTCGCCCAGGATGGACCTGCTGTAGGTCACCGCGACGGGGTCCCGGTCCACGTACACGACCCGCGTGTCCGGTGCGGCGGCCCTGGCCACTTCGTGCACGTTGCCCGCCGTCGGGATGCCGGAGCCGAGGTCCAGGAACTGCCGGATGCCGGCGGCCACGCAGTAGCGGACGGCGCGGCGCAGGAACGCCCGGTTCGCCTGCATGATCACCGGGAGTTCGGGCCACATCCGGATGGCCTGCTGGGCCATCTCCCGGTCGACCGCGAAGTTGTGCGCCCCACCGAGGTAGTAGTCGTACACGCGGGCGGCGCTCGGTCGACTCAGGTCGATCTCGTCCGGCCCCCCGCTCTCCCCACCCTGCATCTCGCCCTCGTTCCCCCGCAGTCTTCACGCTCCGCACCGTCAAGTTACTCCGCCCCTCCGCGCACGGTCGGTCACCGTGCGGTAGGTCCGACGCCCTTCCGCTCAGTGGAAACGCGAGGGAACCCGACCGGTCGCGGCCGTTACGTCGCCGTGGTGAGAACCGCCATACCTGGTGCTGCCGAACGGGGTGGTCCGCCAGCACTCGCTGTGCGGGGACCGGTGGGACGCGCAGCTACCGGATCGGGGTGCTGCGCGAGCCCGCCGAGCGCGGTGGTTCGGCGTTCGTCCACTACGTCGTGCGCCTGGGTGACCGGGTCGCCGTCGGCGGTCCGCGCACCAACTCCCGCCTGGTCCCGTCGCCGCGCTACCTGTTCATCGCGGGCGGCATCGGGATCACGCCGCTGCTGCCGATGGTGCGCCAGGCCGAGCTGGTCGGCGCCGACTGGCGCCTGCTCTACGGCGGCCGGAGCAGGTGCACCATGGCGTTTTCTCCCGAGCTGGCGGCGTACGGCGACAAGGTCATCGTCGTCCCGCAGGACGACCAAGGGCTGTGTTGGCTCGCTGCTCTCGGCCGGTGTCGACACGACCGTGCACGGCTTGGCCGCCGTGCTGTACGCCTTCGCCACCCACCCGGACCAGTGGCAGCGGTTGCGGGCGGAGCCGCACCTTGCCAGGGTGGCTTCCGACGAGGCCGTGCGCTGGGAGTCGCCCGTGCAGACGTTCATCCGCACCGCTACCCGCGACGTCCGGATCGGCGGGTCGAGCAGCACGTCGCCCGCCTGGAGGCCGCGGCCCTGCTGACCGCGCCGGCGAAGCGGGTGGCCCGGATCGAACTCGCCGGGCCGCCGGAGCGGCACCACGACAACACCCTGCGCGCGTGGGAGTCGCTTACCGTGCGGGTTGATCGGGTATGAACGCTGAGGACAGCAGCACCGAGAAAGGGAATTCGTGACACAGACGGTTCGTGGCGTGGTGGCCCGGGGCAAGGGCGCCCCGGTCGAGGTGACCGACATCGTGGTGCCCGACCCGGGGCCGGGTGAGGCCGTGGTGCGGGTGCAGGCGTGCGGCGTGTGCCACACCGACCTGCACTACCGGGAAGGCGGGATCAACGACGAGTTCCCGTTCCTGCTCGGCCACGAGGCCGCCGGGATCGTGGAGCAGGTCGGCGACGGCGTCACCGACGTCGCGCCGGGCGATTTCGTGGTGCTGAACTGGCGCGCGGTGTGCGGCACGTGCCGGGCGTGCCTCAAGGGCAAGCCCTGGTACTGCTTCAACACCCACAACGCCGCCCAGCCCATGACCCTGGCCGACGGGACGCCGCTGTCCCCGGCGCTGGGCATCGGCGCGTTCGCCGAGAAGACGCTCGTGCACGCCGGGCAGTGCACCAAAGTGGACCCGCAGGCGTCACCGGCCGTGGCCGGGCTGCTGGGCTGCGGGGTGATGGCCGGGTTCGGCGCGGCCGTCAACACCGGCAACGTCGGGCGGGGTGACAGCGTCGCCGTCATCGGCTGCGGCGGGGTCGGTTCGGCGGCGGTGGCGGGCGCCCGGATCGCCGGGGCGACCACGATCATCGCGGTCGACCTCGACCCGCGGAAGCTGGAGTGGGCGCGCGGCCTCGGGGCGACGCACACCGTGGACGCGGCGTCGGAGGACGCGGTGGCGCGGGTGCGGGAGCTGACCGGCGGGTTCGGCGCGGACGTGGTGATCGACGCGGTGGGGCGGCCGGAGACCTGGAAGCAGGCGTTCTACGCCCGTGACCTGGCCGGCACCGTCGTGCTGGTCGGCGTGCCGACGCCGGACATGCGGATCGACATGCCGCTGATCGACTTCTTCTCGCGCGGCGGGGCGCTGAAGTCGTCCTGGTACGGCGACTGCCTGCCGTCCCGCGACTTCCCGTACATGATCGACCTCTACCGGCAGGGGCGGCTCGACCTCGACGCGTTCGTCACCGAGACCATCGCGGTCGACCAGGTCGAGGACGCGTTCGCCAAGATGCACCACGGTGACGTGCTGCGCTCGGTGGTGGTCTTCTGATGGCCCGGGTGGACCACGCCGTCACGCGGGGCACCTTCAGCCTCGACGGGCAGACGTTCGACGTGGACAACAACGTCTGGGTCGTGGGTGACGACACCGAGTGCGTCGTGATCGACGCGCCGCACGACGTGGACGCGATCCTGCGGGTCGTCGACGGGCGCGAGGTGAAGGCCGTCCTCGCCACGCACGCCCACGACGACCACGTCCGCGTCGCCCCGGACCTGGCCCGCGCGACCGGTGCGCCGGTGCTCCTGCACCCCGCCGACCGCGTGCTCTGGGACCTGACCCACCCGGACGTCGCGCCGGACGGCGACCTCGCCGACGGACAGGTCGTGGAGATCGCGGGCATCTCGCTGCACGTGCTGCACACCCCGGGTCACGCACCCGGCGCGTGCTGCTTCTACTCCCCCGACCTGGGCGCCGTGTTCACCGGGGACACCCTGTTCCACGGCGGACCGGGCGCCACCGGCCGGTCGTACTCGGACTTCGACACGATCGTCCGGTCCATCGCGGCGAGGTTGTTCACCCTGCCGGAGGACACCGTCGTCCACACCGGCCACGGTGAGGACACCACGATCGGCACAGAGGCGTCGCACTTGACCGACTGGCACAGCCAAGGCCACTGACGCGGGTGGGGCCTGCGTTCCGGAGGGGACGCAGGCCCCTTCTGCGTGCGTCTGCAGAACCCCGAGGTGGGTGACGAGCTGACGCTCGAAGACCTGGGCCGTCTGCCGTGGGCGGTGTACCAGCGGGCCTGCGACGCCCCGGTCACCCGGCAGCTGAGCATGCTGGGCATCAGCCCGACGTGTCCGTGCCGCTGTCCCAACTGCTGCCGCCGGGACGCGGCGGGTGGCGATGATCCAGCGGCGGCTGGCGGAGCGGTCGACCACGGCGGGCGGGCGGGTGCTGCCGTGCCCGTTCCCCGCCGTGCCGCTGCAGGAGGCGATGCGGTGGCACCCGGTGCACACCCAGGACGCCGGGCACACCTGGCTGCGGGAGGTGGTCGCGCACGTCGGCGGCGCCATCGCCTGACTCTGCGGCCGGCGGATCAGGCCGGTCCGGTGGAGTGGCGGACGACGAGCGTGGTGGCCAGTTCGATGTGCAGGGCTTCGGGCTGGTGGCCGTCGAGCATCCGCATGAGCTGGGTGACGGCGATGCGCCCCATCTCCTGCAACGGCTGGCGCACGGTCGTCAGCGGCGGGTCGGTCGCCCGGCTGATGTCTATGTCGTCGAACCCGGCGATCGAGAGGTCGTCGGGGATGCGCAGCCCTCGTTCACGGGCGGCCTGCAACGTGCCGACGGCCAGCTTGTCGTTGAAGCAGACGATCGCCGTGGGCCGTTCCGGGTGGTCGAGGAGTTCCGCGGCGGTGCGGTGACCGGCCTCCGTGGTCGGCTCGACGTGCCAGAGGTGGTGCGCCATCGGCAGGACGCCCGCCTGGGAGAGCGCGGCGCGGTGACCGGCCAGCCGGGCGTCGCTGGCCAGCCAGTCCTCAGGCCCGGCGATGACGCCGATGTCGCGGTGGCCGAGGCCGACCAGGTGGCCGGTCAACGCGCGGGCACCGGCGAAGTGCGCGGCCGAGACGGCGGCGATGTCCGGTGGCGGCGGGGTGCGCGGGTCGACCACGACGAACGGCAGGTCGGTGCGGGACAGGGCGACGAGCTGGTCGCCCGTCTCCGGCGGGAGGATGAGGATCGCCGCGTTGATGCCGGGCTCGTCGGGCAGGCCGGCGAGCGTGTCGGCGTGCTGGGAGGACTCCCCCGCGTCGAGCACCAGGCGCAGGCCGTGGCGCTTCAGCGTCTCCGCGATCGAGGACACGATCAGGCCGAAGTAGTCGGTGAGCACGTAGGGGCAGCGCACGTAGACGGTGCGCGGCCGGCCCGGCTCGCTGACGCGCATCTTGCTTCGCTCGACCGCCTGGAGTACCAGATCGCGGGTCCGCGGGGCCACGTTGGCGTGGTCGTTGAGCACCCGCGAGACGGTGGCGATCGAGACACCGGTCTCCGCGGCGATGTCGCGGACGGTGACGCGCCGGTTATCGGGCATGACGTTGCCGCAGGTCACCGGCTTCTGTTTGCACGTGCTCACTATAGCGACCGGTGTCCGGCGCGGGGTTGACGACAGCCGGAAGCAAGTGTTTCATGCTGCGAGCAGCCGTTACACAGTGATTGACCTCGTGTTACATCCGGACCTCCTCAGCTTAAGGACGACGATGAGAACGACTGTTCGCCGCGCCTCGGCCGCGGCCCTGATCCTCGGTCTCGCCGCCGTGCCGGCAGGGCAGGCCGCCGGTGGTCACGAGACCGGCCCGCGGGCGCGGGTGTGGGTGACGACCGTCGACCGCGCGGAACTGCTGGCGGAGCGCGCGCCCGTCACGTTCGGCGCCGGTTCCTCCCCGCACCCGACGATCGTCGTGGACCCGGACCGCACCGAGCAGACCGTGGACGGCTTCGGCGCGTCGATCACCGACTCGTCGGCGACCGTGCTGCACGCGCTGGCCCCGGAGGTGCGCGCCGAGACCATGCGCAAGCTGTTCGACCCGGTGCACGGCATCGGCGTGAGCTTCCTGCGCCAGCCGGTGGGCTCGTCGGACTTCACCGCCGCCGCCGAGCACTACACCTACGACGACGTCCCCGCCGGTCAGACGGACTTCCCGCTGGAGCACTTCAGCATCGCCCCCGACGAGGCGCAGGTGCTGCCGCTGCTGCGCGAGGCGAAGCGGCTCAACCCGGCGCTGAAGGTCATGGGCACGCCGTGGAGCCCGCCCGCGTGGATGAAGACGACCGACTCGCTGGTCGGCGGCCGGCTGGAGGACGACCCGGCGGTCTACGACGCCTACGCCCGCTACCTGGTGAAGTTCGTCGAGGCCTACACCGCCGCCGGCGTGCCGGTGGACTTCCTGTCCGTGCAGAACGAACCCCAGAACCGCACGCCGGACGCCTACCCCGGCACGGACATGCCGGTGGCGCAGCAGCTCGCGGTGATCGAGGCGCTGGGCCCGAAGCTGCGGACCGCCAGCCCTCGCACGAAGATCCTGGCCTACGACCACAACTGGGCCACGCACCCCAACGACATCGCGGCCACCCCGCCCGGGACGAGCCCGGAGACCGACTACCCGTTCCAGATCCTCGGCAGCCCGGCCGCGCGCTGGGTGGCCGGCACCGCGTTCCACTGCTACTACGGCGACCCGAGCGCGCAGACCGCACTGCACGACGCGTTCCCGGACAAGGGCATCTGGTTCACCGAGTGCTCCGGCTCGCGCGGCGCGACCGACCCGCCGGCGAAGGTCTTCCGCGACACGCTCACCTGGCACGCCCGCAACGTCGTCGTGGGCACGACCCGCAACCACGCCAAGTCGGTGGTGAACTGGAACATCGCGCTGGACAGCACCGGCGGCCCGCACAACGGCGGCTGCGGCACGTGCACCGGCCTGGTCACCGTCCACCCGGACGGCAGCGTGACCACCGACGCCGAGTACTACACCATCGGCCACCTGTCGAAGTTCGTGAAGCCGGGCGCGAAGCGGGTCGCGAGCACGTCGTTCGGCACCACCGGCTGGAACGGCCAGGTCATGGACGTGGCGTTCCGCAACCGCGACGGCTCCACCGCACTGGTGGTGCACAACGAGAACGACGACCCGCGCACGTTCGCGGTGAAGGTCGGCGAACGGCTCTTCGAGTACACCCTGCCCGGCGGCGCGCTGGCCACGTTCACCTGGCCGCGCGACCACGCGCTCCGCACCAAGCTCGACCAGGTGTCGCTGGACCGCGCCACCGCCACCGCGTCACCGGCAGGTGAAGGCGTCGGGAACCTCGTGGACGACGACGCCTCCACGCGCTGGAGCAGCGGCCAGGCCCAGGCGTCGGGTCAGTACGTGCAACTGGACCTCGGCTCCCGCGAGCACTTCCGCCGGGTGGCCGTGGACAGCGGCGGCGACCTCGGCGACTACGCCCGCAACTGGGAAGTCTTGATCAGCGACGACGGCACGACGTGGCGGCCCCTGGCCACCGGCACGGGCGCCGGCCAGCTGACCGAAATCGACGTGCGCCGCACCAGTGCGAGGCACCTGCGGGTCACGTCGACCGGCGCGGCGGGCAACTGGTGGAGCATCGCGGACATCCGCCTGTACGACTGACCAATACCACCGCGGAGTTCATGATGGTGAACGATTCCCATTCGGCGTGATTGTTCACCATCATGAACTCCGTGCGGTCAGCCATTCGGACATTGTGTGTCGAGAACAGCTGAGTTAACGTGCCTGAGACCGCTCGTCACAATGTTTGCGCAGTTCAGAGACGTGAACGAGGGAACAGGTCACGTTCCGGCCGATTGCCCGCAAGGAGGCGTGCATGAGCGCTCGCGCAGCGGTGTCCGTTCTCGTGGAATCGCGGGAATTGGCGGCTTCCACGACACAGGAGATCCCACGATGAGATTCACACCGCTTGCCGCGGGCGTCGCCCTGGCCGCGAGCGCCGTCCTGGCGTTATCGCTGGGGACGGCGAACGCCGCGACGACCCACCACGAGGCGGAGACGTCGCCCTCCGTCTGCACGGGCTCCATCGACAGCGACTGGTCGGGCTTCTCCGGCACCGGGTTCTGCAACGGCACCAACGCGACCGGCGCCTACGCCCAGTTCACCGTGAACGCCGCGGCGGCGGGCACGGCGACGCTGGCGGTGCGGTTCGCCAACGGCACCACCAGCGCCCGGTCCGCGAACCTGATCGTCAACGGCACGACCGCGCAGTCGGTGCCGTTCGAGGGCACGGGCGCGTGGAGCACCTGGGTCACCAAGACCCTGACCGCCACCGTGAACGCGGGCAGCAACACGATCCGGCTCAACCCGACCGGCTCGGCGGGCCTGCCGAACCTCGACTACCTGGACTTCACGTCCGAAGGCACCCCGCCGCCGGTCGGCGACACGCTGTACGTGGCCCCGAACGGCCGCGACGGCGCGGCGGGCACGGTGGCGGACCCGACGACGCTCACCTCGGCGATCACCCGCATCGCCCCGGGCGGGACGATCTACCTGCGCGGCGGGACGTACGCGCACTCCCGGACCGTCACCATCCCGCAGGGCAACAACGGCACGGCGACCGCCCGCAAGAAGCTGGCCGCCCACCCCGGCGAGACGCCGGTGCTGAACTTCTCGGCCCAGTCCGAGGACCCGGCCAACCGCGGGCTCGCCGTGAACGGGTCGTACTGGCACGTCCACGGCATCATCGTCGAGCACGCCGGTGACAACGGGATCTTCGTCGGCGGCAGCAACAACATCTTCGAGCGCACCATCACGCGCTTCAACCGCGACACCGGGTTGCAGCTCTCGCGGATGCTCTCCACCACGCCCAAGGACCAGTGGCCGGCCAACAACCTCATCCTGAGCGCGGAGTCGCACGACAACGCCGACTCCGACGGCGAGGACGCCGACGGTTTCGCCGCGAAGCTCACCTCCGGACCCGGCAACGTCTTCCGCTACGCCGTGGCGCACAACAACATCGACGACGGCTGGGACCTCTACACCAAGACGGACACGGGTCCCATCGGCGCGGTGACCATCGAGGACTCGCTGGCGTACGAGAACGGCACGCTCAGCAACGGCGGCCAGGCCGGCAACGGCGACCGCAACGGGTACAAGCTCGGCGGCGAGGACATCGGCGTCAACCACGTCATCCGCCGCAACATCGCCTACGACAACGGCAAGCACGGTTTCACCTACAACCGCAACCTCGGCTCGATGACGGTGTCGGACAACATCAGCATCGACAACACCGAGCGCAACTTCAACTTCGACGGCGGCAGCTCGGTGTTCCGGAACAACACCTCGTGCCGCACCGGCAGCGGGACGAACGACCGGACCCTCGGCAACGTCGACGGCTCGAACCAGTTCTGGTCCGGCACGAACGGTTCGCGGTGCTCCTCCTACACCGGCGCCCTGCGCTGGTCGTACGCCGCGGACGGCCGCCTCGTCGTGACCTTCGGCTAGCGGCGTCGCCCACGCGGGTCGGGTCGGGTGCGTGCTCCGCCCGGCCCGCGTGGTGCGCCCGTTCGGCCGGGTAAGGTTCGTCAGGTGGCGGAGATCGTGCGCATCGGGGTGTTCTACGACGGAACGTGGTTCGCTTATCTGAGTGATTTCTACGCCACCGCCCACCCGCGCGCGGCCCGCGTCTCGCTCGACGGCTTCCACGACGCGTTGCGGTGGTACGTCCACACCGAGACCGGGCTCCCGCTGGACGACTGCGTGCTGCGGGAGGCCCACTACGTGCGGGGTCGCATCGAGACCCCGGCCGCGTCGTTCGACGCGGTGCTGGCGTCCGCCGGGGTCGTCCGGCACGATTTGCCGCTGCACGGCGGCAAGGAGAAGGGCGTCGACGTCCACTTCGCACTCGAAGCGTGGGAGCGCGCGACGACCGTGCCGCTGCAGTGGGTCGTGCTGGTCACCGGCGACGCCGACTTCACGCCGCTGGTGACCCGGTTGACCGGTCGCGGTGTGCGGGTGGTCGTGCCGGTGGTGGACGTGCCGTCCGTCTCGCCGCCCGCCTGGACGCCGCGCACGGCGGCTCCGCTGCGGGCGGCGGCGACCCTGACACCGGCCTTCGACGCGCTGTTCACGCCAACCGACCACGACGACTACCCGCTGCGGCGCCCGTTCGTGCGCTCGGCCGAGGCCGTCGCCTCTTCCGCCGGCCTGCCGCGCGGGCGTCGTCGCGGGACGGTGACCGGTTGGCGCACCGGGCAGCCGCACGGGTTCATCACCGACGCCCGCGGCGGCTCCTGGTACGCCTCCCGCGACGACCTGCCCGAAGGCCTCACCCTGCTGCTCCCCGGCACGCCGGTGTCGTTCACCGGGTCGCCCACGCCGGTGCCGGGCCGGAAGTACCCGCGGGCGCAGGCGATCCGGCCGGAGTGAGCCCGGCCCGAATGAGCCCGGCCCGAGCGAGCCGGGTCAGTCCCCCTTCACGTTGACGATCTGCCGCAGCGTGTGCCGCACCTCCACCAGGTCCCGCGCGTCCTGCATCACGACGTCGATGTCCTTGTACGCGGCCGGGATCTCGTCGATGAACGCGTCGGTGTCGCGGTACTCGATGCCGACCATCGCCTTGCGCAGGTCCTCCCGGTTGAACGCCCGGCGCGCGGCCGACCGCGAGTACTCGCGCCCGGCGCCGTGGGGCGAGGAGTTCAGCGCGACGCGGTTGCCCTTGCCGACCACCACGTACGACGCCGTGCCCATCGAGCCGGGGATGAGACCGGGGGCGCCCTCTTCGGCGTTGATGGCGCCCTTGCGGGACAGCCACACCTTCTTGCCGAAGTGGGTTTCCTGCTCCGTGTAGTTGTGGTGGCAGTTTCGCGTCAGGATGTTGTCCGCCAAAGCGAACGAGTGCGTACCTTCGACGACGGCGCAGTACACCTCGGTCGTTTCTCCGGTCGACCGAACGGAGAGGACGTTCCAACCGCGGCGCTCGGCGGCGTGTCGCCCGGCTATGAACCGAGCCCGGTGCTCCTCGATCAGGAAGAACCCCGGATCGAGGTCGCCTCGCATCAGGCCGACGAGGTGCAGGGCGGTCGGCTCGGTGCCGAAGCCGGACCGCATCCGTGTCCTGATGCCGAACGTGCCGATACCGACGGCCTGGCAGGCCAGCCGGACGAACTCCAGGTTCTCCCGGCATGAGGAAGCGAGAGTCGGGCGACCCGTCTCGCCCACATCACCGTCGGCCGCGAAGTACCCCGCGAGCCACCCGTACAGCACGTCTGGCGGTGAGTCGAGCGTCGGCCGTTCGGTCTTCCACTCGACCGGCAGCCCGTTGATCCGTGTCACCTTGTCGTACACGCGTGGCGGGCGCCCGAGCCCTGCGAACAGCGGCTGGAGCGCGGTGTCCTTGGTGCCGCAGAAGTTCGCGATGGCGCGGTTGCCGTCCTTGTGACCGTCGCCGTAGACAAAACCGCGAGCGGCAGCCTCACGGTCCACCGCGAGCCCGTCCGGCCGGCGCGGGAAGGTGACCTCGAGCCTTTCGCCGGACTTCAGCTCAGCCGTCGTCGCCTCGTACTGGTGTCCTCGTCGCGAACGCAGAAGCCAACGGTGGTCGGCCGTCGCCCGGATCGTCTTGATCACCCCAGAGCGACTGAGCACGATCTCGTGGACCTCCTGCCGTCCGAACGACCGGACAGGGGCCTTCACCCATTCCCCGTCGGCGGTGAGCAACTCGTGGACCCCACCCGCCAACGACTCGATCGGACGCGTGGCTGTGCGGGTGATGACCTGCGTCTCGCCGGCGAAGCAGTTCACGGTTTCCTGTCGTTCCACGTCACGGCCCACCCAGTCCGTCACGCAGTCCACGACGCGGTCCATCATCTCCTCGCGGTTGAGCCAGGCGAACTCCTGCGCCCAGCGCATCTCGCGGATGTAGCGCCAGAAGTCGTCCTCGCCCTCGACCAGGTACGCCAGGTCGGGGTCGGGCAGGCTGATCCAGCGCCGGTCGCACTGCTCGCGGGCGATCCGGATGTGCTTCTGGGCGATCTTGTTCCCCACACCGCGCGAACCGGAGTGCAGGAACAGCCACACCCGGCCGGTCTCGTCCAGGGTGACCTCGATGAAGTGGTTGCCGCTGCCGAGCGTGCCGAGCTGGAGCTCCCAGTTCCCGGCGTAGGAGCCGGGGTCGAAACCGGCCTCCTCCGCCTTGGCCGCGAGCGCTCCGACCCGTTCACGCGCCGTGGACGCGAGGTGCTTGTTGTACTTCCCCGCCGACAGCGGCACGGCCTTCTCGATCGCCTCGCGCAGAGCGCCGAGCGGACGCTGGCGGAAGTCGTCCTGGGTGAACTGGGTGCGGACGGCGATCATCCCGCAGCCGATGTCGACGCCGACCGCTGCCGGGATGATCGCGCCCAGGGTCGGGATGACGCTGCCGACCGTGGCGCCCTTCCCGAGGTGCGCGTCGGGCATGAGCGCCAAGTGCGGGAAGATGAACGGCATCCGCGAGGCCTTCTCGGCCTGCTCACGCGTGCCGGGGTCCAGGATGGAAGCCCAGTTCATCAGGCGCTTGTTGATCTGCTCCACGGTTCTCCTCTGCTCGAGGAAGAACTTATTCGCGATCGAACCCGGTCGCGACCGAGATTCACCCCGACCTCGTGCCTGCCACGAGGTTGAACGCCGTCAGGGTGTCCATTCCGCCGAACAGCAGCGAGATCATGACGGCGGCCATCGCCTCGAGGTGATGGGCGTGCCTGAGGTCCCCGACCCGCAACGGCTCGCACCCTAGGTCGGTGATCAGACGTGTGGCGAGTTCCGTGGCCGCCGGATCGTTGCCGCAGTGCGGCACGACGAGGCGGCGGTGGTCGAACACCGGCGGCTCCATCCGCCAGACGTCCGCGTGGCACAGGTTGAACGCCTTGACGACGTGCCCGCCGGTGACCTGCCCGATGTGCTGCGCCATCGACACACCGGGCCGCGTGACGAGCGTGAAGTGCTCGACTTCGACCGGGTTGGTGCAGTCGATGACGGCCTTGCCGGCAAGGCGTCACCGATCGCGTCCAGCGTCGCCGCCACCCCCTGGTGGAGCACCGCGATCAAGGCCACCTCGCCGAATTCGGCGACCTCCCGGAAGCTCCCACTGCGCGCTCCCCACTTGTCGGCCAGTTTCCGGGCCTTCCACGCCGTCCGCCCGGCCACCATCAACTCGTGACCGGCGGCGGCCCACCGCGAGCCCAACGCGTCCGCCATCGTCCCCGCACCGAGGATTCCGATTCTCACGACTGCGAGGCTAGGAGGCGGTCAGGAACCAATCGGTTCCCCCGCAGAGGCACGCCTGGGCGGCCTTCACCAGGTCCCGCCGAGGCGTGGCCGACGAGCGTCAGAGTGGACGCAGGCGGGCCTTGAGCAGGCAGAACTCATTGCCTTCCGGGTCGGCCAGGACGTGCCACTGCTCCTCCCCGGTCTGGCCGATGTCGGCCGGGCGCGCACCGAGCTCCAGCAGGCGTTCGAGTTCGGCGTCCTGATCGCGGTCGGTGGCGTTGACGTCGACGTGCAGCCGGGACTTCCCCTTCTCCGGCTCGTCCCCTCGACTGAGGATGATCGTCGGCTGTGGACCGCCGAACCCCTCGCGCGGCCCGATCTCCACCATGCCGTCCTCACGATCGAGCACGACGAAGTCCAGGACCTCGCACCAGAACCGGGCCAGCAGCTCGGGATCGCGGCAACCGAGCACCAGCTCGCTGATTCGACACGCCATGGCGACACCTGCTCTCAGCCGGGGAGCCCGAAACCATATCGGACGAGGCGATGCACGGGCCAAGTGGTTCTCGAGTCACCCGTGTCCTGGCAGCCGAGCACTCAGGTAGCAACCGTCCGGTTGCCACTCGCCCGACTTTGTGCAACTATCTGGTTGCAACAAACGTCGACAGTGAACGGAGTCCACGCCATGAGCGAAGACCGGATCGAGCACGACACACTCATCGACGCGCCGCTGGAGCGCGTGTGGTCGCTCGTCGCCGTGCCGGGCTTCTGGGTCGCCGAAGACCCGAGCACCGGCGCCGCAGCGCGGGAGGGCGAATCGGTGGTGGCGAAGAACACCCGGTTCGGCGAGTTCCCGGTCCGCGTGGAGGAGGTCGCGCCGCCGACGTCCGTCGCCTACCGCTGGGCCAGCGCGTTCCCCGGCGAGGAGCTGCGCGACGGCAACACCACCCTGGTCGAGTTCACGCTGACGACGGAGGGCGACAAGACCCGCCTGCGCGTCGTGGAGAGCGGCTTCGCCTCCCTCGCCGCGCCGGAGGACGTGCGCACCAAGGCGATGAACGACAACAACGGCGGCTGGCCGCAGGTGTTCGACGCGTTCAAGGAGCGCGCCGAGCAGACGGGGTGATCGAAGCGGCCGGGTGACCGAAGCGGAACACCACGGCGACGTCGCGCGGGGTCGGCAGCGTCACGCCGGAGGCCGATCCCGCGCGACGCCGGCTGCCGTCACGCGTCGCCGAGCCCGACCGGAATTCCCGGTATCACGACCCGATTCCACCGGTCACGGTTCTTTCCGCAATTCGTTTTCACCACCCGGTCACCACGCGAACACGAATCAGGGAAAAGCTTGACTCGACCCCGATGAACAGGCTGGAATTCCGACTCCCCCTTTTCGCACATGAGGTCCGGGAGTCGGCCATGCACCGTCGGAGAGCGCTCTCCGTCGCCTTTGTCGCGTTGATCTCCACCGCGTGCGGTGCTGACGGCGGGGCGCGGTCCGAGCCGGACGGCGTGAACGCCGGCAAACCCGTGGTCGGCGTGATCCTTCCGGACGACGAGACGTCCTCGCGGTGGGTGGAGCAGGACAGGCCGAAGCTCGCCCAGGCACTGCGGTTCGCCGGTGTGGAGCCGTTGATCGAGGACGCCGACAACGACGAGGGCAAGTTCGCGAGCATCGCCGACGACATGATCCGCCAGCAGGTCCACGTCCTGGTGACCACGCCGCTGAGCGCGAAGGGCGGGGCGGAGGTCGAGGCCAGGGCCAAGGCGGCCGGTATCCCGGTCATCAACTACGACCGGATCAGCATGGGCGGCCACGCCGACTACTACGTCTCGTTCGACAACATCAACGTCGGCGAACTCCAGGCCGAGGGCCTGCTGAAGTGCCTGGGCGCCAGGCCGGGCGCGCACATCATCGAATTGCAGGGCCCACCCACCGACAACAACGCCACCCTGTTCGCGGACGGCCAGCGCCGCAAACTCGGCCCGCTGTACGACGACGGCACGTTGAAGCTCGCGCAGAGCCACGCCGTCGACAAGTGGGACGTGGCCGAGGGCAAGATCGCGTTCGCCCGGATGCTCGACGCGAACGGCGGCCGGGTGGACGGCGTGGTCGCCGCCAACGACGGCTTGGCGGGCGCGGCGATCGAGGTGCTCGAGGAGCGGGGCCTCGCCGCCGGACGGGTGCCGGTGACGGGTCAGGACGCCACCCTGGACGGCCTGCGCGCCATCCTGCGCGGCGACCAGTGCATGACGGTCTACAAGCCGATCCGCGACGAAGCCGAGGCCGCCGCGCGCCTGGCCGCCGCCGTCGCCAAGGGCGACCTCAGCGGCGCGGACGACCTGGCCACGGGCAACACCCGTGACCTGGTGTCCGGCCGGGACGTGAAGTCCGTGCTGCTGGGCGCGGACCTGATCACCGTCGAGAACGTCCGCCAGGTGGTCGTCGCGGAGAACGCGATCAAGCCCGCCGAGCTGTGCGCGGGCGACGTGGCCCGGGTGTGCGCCGACCTGGAGATCCTGATCGGATAGCCGCGCCCGGGCCGCCCGCCGCGCCGTGGACCGGTGTCAGAAGTGGTCCTTGTCCGTCAGTTCGTGCTCGAACGCGTCGGCGCTGGCGACGAGCATCGTCAGCGGGCGTTCGAACTCCTCCAGGACGCTCAGGTCCTCCAGCGGCACGGTGTGCTTGAGCAGGGCTACGCCGTCGACCACCGCCGCGCCGCCGACCAGGCACGTGCCGGCCAGTTCGAGCAGCCGGCCGGGGTCGATCCTGTCGGCGTGGCCGACCGCCGAGGAGATCTCCAGCCAACCCCCGCCGTCCTCGTCGGGCACGTGGTGCACCGCGACCTGCTGGGTGCGGCTGTTCCCCGTGTCCAGCCGGAACCGCAGCCAGCTGTCCGTCTCCTCCAGCACCTCGTACCGCGTGCGGACGTAGTTGATCACATCGGTCCAGGTGGTCACCGTCGTTGCCTCCCGCGTCCTGCCACTGCACCACCGTAGTACCTGGCGGCCACGGCACGGCGTGAACAACACCCCGGGAACCGTTAGGTTCGGCCCATGAACGAGATGCCGGACATCAAGCCTCGCAGTCGCGACGTCACCGACGGCCTGGAGCGGACCGCCGCGCGCGGCATGCTGCGGGCGGTGGGGATGGGGGACGACGACTGGGTCAAGCCGCAGATCGGTGTCGCGTCGTCCTGGAACGAGATCACGCCGTGCAACCTGCCGCTGGACCGGCTGGCGAAGGCGAGCAAGGACGGTGTGCACGCGGCCGGCGGGTACCCGCTGGAGTTCGGCACGATCTCCGTGTCCGACGGCATCTCGATGGGCCACGAGGGCATGCACTTCTCGCTCGTGTCGCGCGAGGTGATCGCGGACAGCGTGGAGACGGTCATGCAGGCCGAGCGGCTGGACGGCTCGGTGCTGCTGGCCGGGTGCGACAAGTCGCTGCCCGGGATGCTGATGGCGGCGGCCCGGCTGGACCTGGCGAGCGTGTTCCTCTACGCGGGGTCGATCCTGCCCGGGCGGGTCACGCTGTCGGACGGCAGCGAGCGCGAGGTGACGATCATCGACGCGTTCGAGGCGGTCGGCGCGTGCGCCCGCGGGTTGATGAGCCGAGCCGACGTCGACCTGATCGAAAGGGCCATCTGCCCTGGTGAGGGCGCGTGCGGTGGCATGTACACGGCGAACACGATGGCGAGCGCGGCCGAAGCGTTGGGCATGTCGCTGCCGGGCAGCGCGGCGCCTCCCGCGACGGACCGACGGCGGGACGGGTTCGCCCGGCGGTCCGGTCAGGCGGTGGTGGAGATGCTGCGCAAGGGCATCACCGCCCGGCAGGTCATGACGCGGGAGGCGTTCGAGAACGCGATCGCCGTGGTGATGGCGTTCGGCGGCTCCACCAACGCCGTGCTGCACCTGCTGGCCATCGCGCACGAGGCGGAGGTGGAGTTGACCCTGGCCGACTTCACCCGGATCGGCGCGAAGGTGCCGCACCTGGCGGACGTGAAGCCGTTCGGCCGGCACGTGATGACGGACGTGGACCGCATCGGCGGTGTGCCGGTGGTGATGAAGGCGCTGCTGGACGCGGGCCTGCTGCACGGCGACTGCCTGACCGTCACCGGCCGCACGGTCGCCGAGAACCTGGCGGACATCGCGCCGCCGGACCCGGACGGCACGGTGCTGCGGGCGATGAGCGAGCCGATCCACCGGACCGGTGGCATCACGATCCTGCGCGGTTCGCTGGCGCCGGACGGCGCGGTGGTGAAGTCGGCGGGGTTCGACTCGGACGTGTTCACCGGCACGGCCAGGGTGTTCGACCGCGAGCGCGCGGCCATGGACGCGCTGGAGGACGGCACGATCAAGGCCGGTGACGTGGTGGTCATCCGGTACGAGGGCCCCAAGGGCGGGCCGGGGATGCGGGAGATGCTGGCCATCACCGCCGCGATCAAGGGCGCGGGCCTGGGCAAGGACGTGCTGCTGCTCACGGACGGCCGGTTCTCCGGCGGCACGACCGGCCTGTGCGTGGGCCACGTCGCCCCGGAGGCGGCGGACGGCGGGCCGATCGCGTTCGTCCGCGACGGCGACCCGATCACGCTCAACGTCGCCGACGGCACGCTGGACATCGGGGTGGACGCCGCCGAACTGGCCGCCCGCCGGGTGGGCTGGGAACCGCTGCCCGCCCGTTACCAGCGGGGTGTGCTGGCGAAGTACGCCAAGCTGGTCGGCTCGGCGTCCAACGGCGCGGTCTGCGGGTAGGCGCTGCGGGCGGGGACGACAGGTCGTCGTCCCCGCCCACCGGCGCTCCCGGGCCGGTGTGCTCATCAGCCGAGTGCTCGTCACCGAACGGCAGCGCGGCGCCTGACGAGGTGTTGAGCACACGGTTGTGGATCGACAGACACTCAGCGCGCCGGCGCACCGGGATCACCCGATCGCAGCGCCCCTCAGCGATCATGCGGTGACGGAACTCCTCGATCGGGTGATCCATCGGCCGGACGCGCAGGCGCTCGGCCTGGGCTGTGGTGAGGGCGCCTGGTTGCTCCGGGCGCTACGGGCGCACAAGGGCGTCACGGCGGTGGGCGGGGACATCTCGGACGCCGGTTTCCGGGAGACCCGCGCGGAGGCCGCCGCTCTCGACGTGTCCGACCGGCTCCACCTGGTCCAGCGGGACGTGGCCGCGTACCGGTCCGACCGCAGGGCGGACGTGGTCCTCAGCGTCGGCGCCGCCTACGCCTTCGGTGGGCTGCTGCCCGCCCTCGCCGCCGCACGGGGTCACCTCGCCGAGGTCGGTGCGGTGCTGCTCGGCGACTGCTTCTGGGAGCGCGAGCCGGAACCGGCGGTCCGGGCGGAGTTGGACGGTGCGCAGACGTACGCCGACCTCGCCGCGACGGTCGCCGCGGTGGTCGCGGACGGCTGGACTCAGGTGCACGGACACGTGAGCACGGTGGCGGAGTGGGACGAGTACGAGTGGAGCTGGACCGGCTCACTGGCCGCCTGGGCACTCGACAACCCCGACCACCCGGACCACTCCCAGGCGCTCGCCACGTCCGCCGCCCACAGGGAGAGCCGGCTCGGCGCTACCGGGGCGTGCTCGGCTTCGTCACCCTCGTGCTCCGCCCGACCTCGGATCACCCCGATGACCCACGGGCGCCGCGTCGAACGCCGCCGACGGCCGAGTCCTTCGGCTCCGCCACGCACCCACCGGTGTCAGTCCTTCCCGCGGGCCAGCCGGGACGGCCACCAGATGCGGCGGCCGATGTCCACGGCCAGCGCGGGCACCAGCAGCGACCGCACCACGAACGTGTCCAGCAGCACGCCGAACGCCACGATGAACGCGATCTGCGCGAGGAACAGGACGGGCAGCACGGCCAACGCCGAGAACGTCGCCGCGAGCACCACTCCCGCCGACGTGATCACACCTCCGGTGATGGTCAGCCCGCGCAGCACGCCCGCCCGCGTGCCCAGCCCACCGGCCTCCTCGCGGACCCGCGTCATCAGGAAGATGTTGTAGTCGATCCCCAGCGCCACCAGGAACACGAACCCGAAGAGCGGCACCACCGGATCGGCGCCGGGGAAGCCGAGGATCCCGTTGAACACCAGCGCCGCCACGCCCATCGTCGCCGCGAACGACAGCACGACCGTGGCGATCAGCAGCAACGGCGCGAGCAGCGACCGCAGCAGCAACGCCAGCACCAGGAAGATCACCAGCAGCACGATCGGGATGATCACCAGCCGGTCGCGCTCCGACGTGGTCTGGGTGTCGAGCTGGGTCGCGGTGGGTCCGCCCACCTTGGCATCGGCCTCCGGCACCGCGCGGACCGCCTCACGCAGCCGTTGCACGGTCGCCAGCGCGGCCTCGGAGTCGGCCGGGTCGTCCAGCACGACGTCCAGCCGCACCAGGCCCGAAGCCTCGCCGGCGGGCCGCACCCCGGACACACCGGGCACGTCCGCCGCCCTGGTCACCTCCTCCGCCCGCTCCGCGCGGGCCAGCACCACGGTCGGTGCGCCGCTGCCGCCCGGGAAGTGCCGGGACAGCACTTCCTGCCCGGCGACGGAGTCGACCTCGGTGAGGAACACGTCCGACTGGGTCGTGCCGGACGCCTTGAGCTGCGGCACGAACGCGACGCCGAGGAGCAGCACCAGCGTGGTGACGACCCACGTGGCCCGGGGTCGGGCGGAGATCAGCCGGGCGACCCGCGCCCAGAGCCCGCTCGTCTCCGGGTGCGGCGAGCCGAGTTCCGGTCGACGTGGCCAGAACGCTGACCGGCCGAGCAGCACCAGCACCGCCGGCAGGAACGTGACCGACGCCAGCAGCGCCGCGCCGATGCCGATCGCGGCCACCGGACCGAGGCCCTTGTTCGAGTTGAGGTCGCTGAACAGCAGGCACAGCACGCCGAGCACCACCGTGCCCGCCGACGCGGCGATCGGCTCGATGGTGGCCCGCCACGCCGTCCGCATGGCCTGGTAGCGGTCCTCGGTGTCGCGCAGCTCCTCGCGGAACCGGGACACGAGCAGCAACGCGTAGTCCGTTGCCGCGCCGAAGACGAGGATGAAGAGGATGCCCTGGCTCTGGCCGTTGAGGTCGAGCACGCCGCCGTCGGCGAGCAGGTAGACGGCGAGGCTGGCCAGGCCGAGCGCGAAGATCCCCGACACCAGCACCACGAGCGGCAGCAGCGGGCTGCGGTAGACCAGCACGAGGATCAGCGCCACCACCGCGCCCGCGACCAGGAGCAGCAGGCCGTCGATGCCGCTGAACGCCTCCTTCAGGTCGGCGATCTGCGCGGCGGGACCGGTGACCAGCACGGTGAGCCCGTCCGGCGGGTCGCCCACCTCGGCCCGGATCCCCTCCACCGCGCCCGCCGGGTCGCCCTGGTCGACCACCACGATTACCTGCGCGCCCTGGTCGTCCCGGGCGGAGGGGATGACCGGCGACGCCTCACCGGCGAAGTTCCGGCTGCCCAGGTACTCGCGGTCGGCCGGGGTCAGCCCGGTGGCGCGTTCGGCGACCACGATCGCGGGCAGGCCGCGCACCTCACCGAACGCCTTGACCAGCTCGGAGACCTCGGTGGCCTCGGCGGACGCCGGAAGGAAGGCGGTGCTGTCGTTGACCGTGACCTCGCTGAGCTTGCCCGCGAACGGTCCGGAGAAGCCGCCGAGCGCCAGCCACGCGACCGCCACGAGGGCGGGCAGCAGCCAGCGGGTGCGGGTGCGGGTCGCCTGCACGGGAGAATGACCTCCAAGACCACGTAGTTCGACGGCCTGATAGTTCGACCATCGAAAGAATAAGTGGAGGGCGGATGGCCGACAACTCGGCCCTGGTCAGGTTGCTCCGGCAGCTCACGGTCGAAACCGACCGGTTCGCGGAGCTGTTCGGCGAGAAGCAGAAGATGCACCGAACCGACCTGAACGCGCTGGCGGTGATCATGGACTCGCGGTGGGGTGGCGAGCCGATGACGCCCACCAGACTGGCCGAGGCGCTGCACCTGAGCGCGTCGGCGACGACGTCGGTGCTCGACCGGCTGGAGGCGGCCGGGCACGTCGAGCGCATCCGCAGCCCGCAAGACCGGCGCAAGGTGGAGGTGCGGGTGCGGGACAAGGCGCTGGACCTGGGCCGCCGCTTCTTCGTCCCGCTCGACAACGCGTTCACCGAGGCGTGGGAGCAGTTCAGCGAGGCGGACAAGGAGGTCGTCGCACGGTTCCTGAGCGCGAGCATCGACGCCACGGTGGCGGTGCGGGGCGACCAGGCCTCGCCGCCGGACTGACCGCCACCTCGTTGCGCGAGGGTGGCGAACGGACGAATTCACCCGCTGTAGAAAAAACCTCGCTACGCTCGGCCTGGTGCGAATCCTCTTCTCCAGCCTGCAAACACACGGACACACCTACCCGTTGGTGCCGCTCGCGATCGCCGCGCGCGAGCTGGGCCACGACGTCACGTTCGTCACCGGCGCGGCGTTCGCGGACGCGTTGACCCCGCACGGCATCGAGCACGTCACCGGTGGCATCGGCATGCGCGAGGCGTTCGCGGCGGCACAGGAGGACATCCCGCCGGAGCGGGGGCAGGCCGTCCGGCAGCACGTGATCCCCCTGGTGTTCGGCTCGGTGCTGCCCCGCCGCTTCGCCGCCGACCTGAAGCCCGTCATCGCGGCGCGCAAGCCCGACCTGGTCGTGCACGAGCTGGCCAACGCGGGCGCCGGCCTGGCCGCGAAGGCCGCCGGGGTGCCCGCGCTGTGCCACTCGTTCGGGCGGATGTGGCGGCCCGACGACATCGGCGCCCACGCGCAGGCGCCCCTGGCCGAGGTCGCCGCGGAACTCGGTGTCGAGGTGCCCTCGGACGACCTGATGGTGCTCGGCAACCCGTACGTGGACATCTGCCCGCCGTCGGTGCAGGACCCGGCTTTCCTGGCCAGGTCGCCGAAGCGGATCGAGCTGCGGCCGGTGCCGTTCGCCGAGCCGGGCGACCTGCCGTCGTGGGTGACCGCGCACCGCGAGCCGTTGGTGTACCTGACGCTGGGCACCGCGTTCGGCGACGCGGGTGTGCTGCGGACCGCCATCGAGGGACTGGGGGCGGTGGACGCGCGGGTGCTCGTGGCCGCCGGCCCGACGGTCGAGGTGGACTCGCTCGGCGAGGTGCCGGACAACGTCGTCGTGGTGCCGTGGGTGCCGCAGGCCGACCTGTTGCCGCACGTGGACCTCGTGGTGCACCACGGTGGCAGCGGCACGACGTTGGGCACGTTCGGCGTCGGCGCGCCGCAACTCCTCCTGCCGCAGGGGGCCGACCAGTTCAGCAACGCCGAGATGGTGGTCGGGGCGGGACTGGGCGACCGGTTGACCGGTGCCGACCTGACCGCCGAGGCGATCACGGCGAAGGCGCGGCGCCTGCTCGCCGACGAGGCCGTGCGCGGCGCGGCACGGGCGATCGCCGACGAGGTGGCTGCCATGCCGTCGCCGCACGACGTGGCCCGCACGCTGCCCGAGTACGCCTGAGCCTCCCTGGCCGCGTCCCCTGCCGCGGGGCGCGGCCACACCGCAGCGTCGAACTTACGCTTTAAGCCGAACCACTCACCGCAACTCTTACACCGCTCGTCGTGCCTCGCTTGACCGGTTAATCACCTCGCTGCCACGGTCGGCGACGCCACCAATGACGACTGGCGTAGGGAGAAGACCTTCATGGCAGGACACGTCGGGAAACTGGCCGTGATCGCCGCCCTCGTGGCAACCGTGGTGGCGCAGCCCGCCGCCACGGCCCACGGCAAACCCTGGGTGGCCGGCTGGGCGGCGAGCCCGGTGGTCGGCAGCGTGATCCCCTGGAGCGACTGCCCGGCGGGGCAGGGCCTGGAGAACCAGACCGTGCGCAACGTGGTGTTCCTCAGCGCCGGCGGCAACTCCGTGCGGGTCCGGCTGACGAACGCGTTCGGCGCCACGCCGTTAGAGGTGGGTCGGACCTCGGTCGCGGTGCAGGCGTCCGGCGACGCGGCGGTGCCGGGCACTTTGCGCACGGTGACGTTCCAGGGCAGGCGGAGCGTCACGGTGCCGGCCGGGAGGGAGGTCTTCAGCGACCCGGTCGCGCTGACCGTGAAACCGCTGTCGACCCTGCTGGTGAGCGCCTACCTGCCGCGTGCGACCGGCCCGCTGACCAACCACCCGTTCACCGCGCAGGGCAACTACCTGGCGTCGGGCGACCGGACTGGTGTGCAGTCGGGCGGGTTCCAGGACACGCCGTGCTGGATGGTCGTGAACGGCGTGGACGTGGCGCCGTCGCGGCGGGTCGCGGGCACGGTGGTGGCGTTCGGCGACTCGATCACCGACACCGCGAGCACCACCGGCAACGCCAACCGCCGCTGGCCGGACTTCCTGGCCCGGCGGCTGGACGCGGTGCCCGGCCGGACGTTGTCCGTGGTGAACGCGGGCCTGGGCGGCAACCGGCTCATCGCCGACCGCGACGAGCCGTACTGGGGCGTCGCGGGCGTGACGCGGGTGCAGCGGGACGTGCTGTCGCAGACCGGCGTGAAGGCGATGATCCTGCTGGAGGCGGTGAACGACATCGGCTACAGCGCGTCGGCCGAGGACCTGATCGCCGGGCACCGCGACGTGATCGCGCAGGCGCGGGCCAAGGGAGTGAAGGTGTACGGGGGCACGGTCCTGCCGTTCAAGGGCTCGTTCATCTGGACCGAGGAGCGCGAGGCGACCTGGCGGACGCTGAACGACTGGATCCGCACCTCCGGCGAGTTCGACGGCGTGGTGGACTTCGCCGCCGCGACCGCGCTGCCGGGCGACCCGGCCACGCTGGACCCGGCGTACGACAGCGGCGACCACCTGCACCCGAACGACGCGGGCACGGAAGCCATGGCGAACGCGGTGGACCTGGCGATGCTGCTGGAGCGCTGAGACCCGCCGTCCGGGGCGGACCCGCCGCCGCCCCGGGCAGCACGGCACAGGTCAGCGCACGACGTCACCGCGTGAACCGAGCACCTGAAGTCGCTGCGCGTCAGCGGAACAAGACCGTCAGCGGTACGGCGGTCAGCGGAACGGGGCGGTGAAGCAGGCCACCCGGCCGCCCGCGCTGCCCGCGCGACCCTGTTCGGTCGACGTCTTCGGTTCCTCGTGCAGCACGATCGAGGCCGGCACGCGGTCGCCGAAGGCGAACGGGACGGTGGTCTCGGCCGAGCCGTTGCCCTGGCCGTCGGTGGTGAGGTCGAGCCAGATCTCGTTGCGCGGGTTGGCGTAGGCCGGGTCGACGGACGGCCGCTCCGGTGTCGCGGCGGGGTCCACCTCGTGCTGGTAGTGCGGGCCGGCGTCGCTGCCCGTGAGGCCGCAGGGCTCGGTGTGCGCGTGGACCGCGTAACCCCGGTCGGGCTGGAGCAATTCGGCGGTCAGGCGCACGGTCGTCGTGCCCTCGCCCTCGGACACCTCCAGTTCCAGCCGGGCTCCGGTGGGGGCGGCGTCCGGGTCGTAGGTGAACGCCGCGTCGGCCGCGTCGACGGGCGCGAGCACACCGATCTGCCTGCTGCTCACCTCCGGCTCGGACGCCCCGGTCGGGTCGGGTTGCGCCGGCTCACCACCGCAGGCCACCGTTCCGCAGCCCACCGCGACGCAGAGCGCGGAGACGACGACGACCGTGCGCATACCGACTCCCTTCGACGTCGATCACCATCCGACTACCCCTGGTCACCTGACGTGAAACCGCACGCACGCACCGCACACCACTCGGCCGGGTGGATTCCCGCTATTTCCGAGTGGTGCGGGAAACCTCGTGTCGCCCGACCTCGCCGGGACCGCACACCGGCGGCACACCGCACCAGAGGGGATTTCGATGAGCACCCGCACCTTGATCGCCGTCCTCGCCTGCACGGTGGCGTTCCACGCTCCGGTCGCACACGCCGACCCGAGCGCGAAGATCGCCTGCGGCACGACGGCGGAGGACCGCGTGACCTCGCGCAGCGAGACCGACGCCCGGTCGCGGTCCTGGCTGGACGCGGGGGTGCCGTACAGCCAGCAGTCCTGTCATGAGAACGAGTACGGCAGGTACCGCACCGACTGCTCCGGCTACATATCGATGGCGTGGGGCCTGACCCACTCCCGCACCACGAACACGCTCCGGGAGGTCTCCACCGAGATCCCCCGCGCCGACCTCCGGCTCGGTGACGCGCTCACCAACGCCAACCACGCGGCGCTGTTCGTGCGCTGGGCGGACGAGGCGCGGTCGGAGCCGGTCGTGCGGGAGCAGACCGGCCCCGACGGCGCGCCGCCAGTGGAGCGGAAGTGGTCGGCGGCAACGGCGGACGCCTACACGCCCGTCCGCTACTACCGGATCACCGAGGACTGAGCGTCACCTGATCATGGACCGGCAGCTCACCCCGTTCAGGGTGAAGTCGATCGGCTTGACGTTGCGGTCGGACCAGGTGCCGAGGAACCCGAACGTCACCGTGCCGTTCGGCGCGATGGTGCCGTTCCAGGACGCGTTGCGCACGGTCGCCTGGGCTCCTTCCTGGGTGTGCTCGCCACCCCACAACTGGGTGATCTGCTGGCCCTTGGGGAACGGCCAGGTGAGCGACCACGGGCTGATGGCGCTCGTGGTCCCGTTGGTGACGCGCACCTCGGCCTGGAACCCGTCCTGCCACTGGCTGACGACCGTGTAGACCACCGTGCACGCCGCCGGCGGCAGGATCGTCGTGGTCGTCAGCGTGGCGGTCCTGGTGGTGGTCGTCGTCGAGCCGGCCGTCGTCGTAGTCGTGCTGGTGCCGGTGGTGGTGGACGTCGTCGTGGTGGTCGGCGTGGTCGTGGTGGTGGTTCCGCCGATCCGGCTCGGGTCCACGACGCCCCAGTACGCGTCCTTCGCCTGCAAGCGCGTGTCGAACAGCAGCGGGTGGTCCTTGCGGGTCACCGGGAAGCTGTCCAGCCACGTGTCGTCGTCCGCCAAGCCCCACAGCGTCACCGAGCTGATCTTGTCGGAGTGCCGCTTGTAGAGCTCGAACAGGTCGCGGTAGCGGTAGGCCTGGGTGAGCAGCACCTCGCGCGGCGGGGTCGGGTAGGACTGGCTGTTGTCGGTGTAGATGGAGACGTCCATCTCGGTGATCTGCTGGTCGATGCCCAGCGGCGCGAACTTGGCCAGCATCGCCTCCGTCTCGGCGACGGACGGCCACTGCACGTTGACGTGCATCTGGTGGCCCACCGCGTCGATCGGCACGCCCTCCGCACGCAGCTTCACGACCAGGTCGTAGAGCTTGTCGCGCTTCGACGGCACGTTGGTGTTGTAGTCGTTGATCACCAGCTGCGCGTTCGGCGCGACCTCGCGGGCCACCCGGAACGCGGTGCGGAGGTAGTCCAGGCCCGTCAGCTCGAACCACTTGCTGCGGCGCAGCCCGTCCGCCTGGTTCTCGTCGATGACCTCGTTCACCACGTCCCACACGGGGATGTCGGCGCCGTAGTGACCGACGACGGCGCGGATGTGGGCGTCGAGGCGGGCGAGCACGAGGGCCTTGTTCTCCGGCGTCGCGGTCATGTCGTTGCCCGCGGCGTCCTTGAACACCCACGCCGGGGTCTGCTGGTGCCAGACCAACGTGTGCCCGCGCACCACCGAGCCGTTGGCCTTCGCCCAGGTGACGAGGGCGTCCGCGTCGGCGAACCGGAAGGTGCCCTCGGTGGGCTCGGTCGCGTCCCACTTGAGCTGGTTGCCGGGGGTGATGGAGTTGAAGTGCTTGGCGAGCAACTGCCCGTGGTTGTTGAGGACCTGGGCGTTCTCGACCGCGGCGCCCACCGCGAAGTGGTCGGCCAGCACGTCCTTCACCGACGGGATGTCGGTCTGGATCGGCGGCAGCGGCGTGTAGGACATCGAGAAGTCGTCGATGTGCAGCGCGGCGGTCTCGTCGGTCGCCTCGACGTAGGCGGTGAGGAAGTCGACGTCGGCGGCGAGCGTGTAGGACCCCTTGAGGTTGACCCAGCCGTTCGCGGTGACGGCCGTGCTGCCGACCACCTGGTCGTAGGACGGGGTGCCGGCGGTGCGGCGTTCGACGGACAGCTTGGCGTCGGTGGCCGCTTGGCCCGCGGGCAGCCGCACCCACACCGAGAGCTCGTAGCCGATGCCCTTCTGCGCCTTGTCCAGGATGCTCAGGGAAGGGCCTTGCCACCCGGCGGTCCGGCCGGTGACCGCGAGGCTGTGCGTGCCGCTGCGGGCGATGGCGGTACTGGGCGCAACCACCTCGCCGGCACGTGCCGTCCAGCCTTGCGCCGTGCCGTCGTCGAACGTGCTGGAGACGACGACCACGGGTTCGTCGGCGGCTGCTGCGGTCCGGGGGCTCGCTTGCGCTGCGATCGTGACCAGGCCGGCCAGGACCGAGGTCGCGAGCACACCGGCGAGAACTCTCCTCATCGAGAATCCCTCTTCCGTCGGGGCGATTTCTGGGAGCGCTCCCAGAACATCTCGCCCGGACTATAGGCAGCTCCGGAGACCGTCGCCCAGCCGCCGTTCAGCCCAAACGCCCGCCTACTCGCACCCCACTCCGTCGTTGTCGTGGTCCAGGCGGTACTCGTCCGGTCCTACGACGGTGATCGGACCCCGCACGTACGCGGGGCCGTTGCCGCTCCCGCCCGCGCAGTCGACGTCGCTCGCGAAGGGCACGCACGGCTGGTAGCTGGGGTGGCAGCCCTGGTTCGGCGCGGGCGCGGGTACCGGCGCGGGCGCCGGCGCCTGGGTGGCCGGGTTGGGCTGGGGCTGGGGCTGGGGCTGGGGCTGGGGCTGGGGCTTCGGCTGCGGGTTGGGCTTCGGCTCCGGATTGGGCGCGGGCTCGACGGTCGTCGTCGTGGTGGTGGTCGTGGTCGTGGTGGTGGTTGTCGTGGCCGTGGCCGTGGTCGGCGCGACGGTGGTCGTCGTCGTGACGGGCGCGGCGGACGTCGTCAGGGCGGCGGGCGGCACGTCACCGGTCTTCGGGTCGGACAAGGCGCCGATGACGACGAACAGCAGCAGCACGGAGCCGGCCGCGATCAGCACCTTGCGGCGCGACCGGCGCTTCACCGGCGGAGCGAAGGCGGTCTGCGGCGGTGGCACGACGACGTTCGACGGGTCGCGCGGCAGGTGGACCACCATTTCCAGACCACGATCGCCGTGCCGGATCACGGCCTCGCAGCCGGGCGTGCCACCGCTCTCGATGACCTGGCCGAGCACGTCGGCGTAGCGCCGCGACATCAGGTGCGTCAGCTCGCCGACCCGCTGCCCGTCCAACCGGACCTCGATGGCGTACTGGCCGCGATGCTTGCCCGCACCGATGACGCACCACGCCAACGAGACCGCGACGCGCCGCCCTCCGGACTCGACGGGGTACCGCGCCAACCAAGCCTGGTGGTGCTCCTCCCCGGTCACGACCACCGGGACCCCGGCTTCCAGCATGACGAGGCCTAACGCCGAGTTGTCCACCATGCACTCCCAACCGCGAACGTGTGTACGCCGGTCATCGGTGCGGTTCGACCGGCCGTTACGGGACCAGGACAGTGACTGAACACCCACCCGCCCGACCACACCCCACCGAACCTCTGCGAGCCTGGCGCGACACCGTCGACGTCCCGCCCCGCAGCACCGTGATGATCGCGGTGCCGTTGAGCTGGGTGGCGGGGCGGACCGCGTACCAGTGCCATGCCACGTCCCATGAGGACATGGGCATGATGGGCGTCCTGGAGGTCAGCGGATGAGACCTCACCGGAGAAGGCGAACCGACCATGGACATCCTGCTCGTCGCCGGCCTGTGGCTCGACGGATCCGCCTGGGACGATGTGGTGCCCGAGCTCGAAGCACTCGGCCACAACCCGGTGCCGCTCACCCTCCCAGGCCAGGGGGACGGGACCACCGCCGCGACGCTGGACGACCAGGTGGCCGCCGTGCTCGCCGCCGTCGACTCGATGCCCGGGAAGCCCGTGGTGGTGGGACATTCCGCCGCCGCCACCCTGGCGTGGCTCGCCGCCGACGCCCGACCGGGGAAGGTGGCCAAGGTCGTCCTCGTCGGCGGCTTCCCGGCCGGCGACGGCAAGATTTTCGCGGACTTCTTCGAGACGAAGGACGGCGCCATGCCGTTCCCAGGTTGGGAACCGTTCGAGGGTCCGGACTCCGTCGACCTGGATGACGAAGCCAGGGGCCGCTTCGAGTCCCGGGCGATTCCCGTTCCCGAAGGAGTGGCCACGGGCGTGGTGCGCTACGCGGACGAGCGCCGCTTCGACGTCCCGGCCGTCGTCGTGTGCCCCGAGTTCAGCCCCGCCCAGGCTCTGGAGTGGATCGGCGGCGGTGAACTCGCCAAGGCCTCGCAGCTGGACTTCGTCGACATCGACTCGGGTCACTGGCCGATGTTCACCAGGCCGGTCGACCTCGCCCGGCTCCTCGCCGCCGAGGCCTGACCCACCGGTCCGCTGCTACGAGGCCGCCATGAGCAGGCCCATTTCGTAGACGAAGAGGGTGCACAGGTAGGTCGGCAGGGCGATGAGCGCGATCGCCCAGTACGGCAGCGTCATGCGCCGGGTGATGAGCCACGAGAGCAGGGTCGAGACGATCACCGGGATCGGCATGTGGAACGCCAGGTAGTCGATCACGTCACGGGCGGTGAGCGCGTTCTCGCCGGGGACCGCGAAGGTCAGCACCACGAACACCACGATCCCCGTCAGCAGGTGCGCCGCGAAGTACTTGACGAACGGGATCTGCGGTCGGTCCGGGGGCGGTGCGTCCTCGCCGCCCTGCCCGGGACGCGACCGCCCTGGACGCGACTGGCCCGGACGCGACTGGCCTGGACGCGACTGGCCGCCGCGGGCGGCGTTCGGATCCGAGTTCATGTCCCGTCCTCTGGTCGTGGACCCCGGATCATACGTACGGGGATCCCCGGAGCCGTCGTCCGCGTCTCAGGTCGTGCGCACCACCCGGTCCGGCATCCGAGGTGGTGCGGGATGCGGTCGGTCACGAAGCGACAGGAGAGTGTGATGGTCATGCCCCACGTCGGCCGGGCGCCGAGCCGACTGGAGGTCGTCAAGAGCCAGGCGGTGCACGCCCTCGGGGACCAGGACGCGAGGCGCATCGAAACGTTCAAGGACGGCACCCTCTACGTCCGGCCGAGCGGGTGGCAGCAGCTGGCGACGTGGGTGGTCGACTTCCTGGTCTACCTGCTCGGTGTGGCCGTCGGCATCGTCGCCGCCTCCGTCCCGTACAGCTCCGGGGCCATCGACGACGGCCAGCTCGCCCTGTTCCTGATCGCCGTGTTGTTCCTGGTGCCACCGCTGTACGGCCTCTGCTACGGCAATGGCCGCGCGCTGGGCGCGGTACTCGCCGGCACTCGGCTCGTGCGCGTCGCCGACGGCAGCCCGATCGGGCTCAAGGGCCCGTGGGCGATGACCACCCGGACTGCCCTGCTGCCGTTGTTGATGATCGTCCTGTTCGCCGGCGCACTCTCCGGCGGCGGCTTCTCCTCGCCTCCCGGATCACCGGCCCGGACCGGCATCAACGACCGCGCCACCCGCCTGCTCCACGCCGCCGGCTTCCGCCGACTCGACGACGTGCGCCTTCCCCGCTGACGCAGCACCGCAGAGGTTGAGTCATCAGGGTCAGGTCACGGTGTGCCGGGCCGGCTGTGGCCGATAGGTGTGGCAGGCGGTTCGGATGCGCTATCGCGATGGTGGCCTGCTCGATGTGGTGGCGGTGCCTCCACGCGAATGGGCGCTCCGTTCGGGCCATCCACAGTGGGAGGATCGTTACTCGCCGTAACGCCCACCGGAGGTTGCCGATGAGTGCCGACGTCCTCACCGCCATCAAGGCCCTCGCCCCGCAGCTGACCGGCGCCGCCGACCGGGCCGACGCCGAACGCCGACTGGCCGACGACACCGTGGAGGTGGTGCGGGAAACGGGAGCGTTCCGCCTCGCCACCCCCGCGCGCTACGGCGGCGGAGAGGCGTCGGTCCGCACGCACCTCGACGTGGCGGCCGAACTGGCCGCGATCGACGGCGGCGCGGGTTGGGTGGCCGCGCTGTGGAACGGCGGCAGCTGGATCGTGGCGCAGTACCCCGAGCAGGCACAGGACGACGTGTGGGGCGCCGATCCCGACGCCCGGATCAGCGGCGCCCTGAAGCCCAGCGGCCCGGTCCACCGCGTGCCCGGCGGCTACCGCCTCAGCGGCGGGTGGAGCTACGCCTCCGGCATCTGGCACGCGACCTGGGGCTTGGCGGCCGTCGTCCTCGACGACGGCCCGGCGGTCCTCCTGGTGCCGCGCGAGGACTACCGGATCGTGGACGAGTGGCACATGGCCGGGATGAGGTCGACCGGCAGCAACCGATTCGTGGTGGACGACGCGTTCGTGCCCGACCACCGCGTGCTGCGACTCGGTCCCCTGGTGGAGGGCTCGAACGTCACGCCCGCCAACCCGACCACCTACCGCGCCGCGTTCGTGGCGACGCTCGTGGTGATGCTCGCCGCCCCGCTGCTCGGCCTGGGCCGCGCCGCCCTCACCCACGTGACCGCCGCCGCCGAGCGCAAGGCCATCGCGTACACCGACTTCGCCCGGCAACGCGACTCGGTCGCGTTCCAGCTCCAGGTCGCCGAGGCCGCCATCGCCCTCGACACCGCCGAACTGCACGCCTACCGCGCGGCCGACACCCTCGACCGCCACGCCGCCGAGACCACCTACCCGACCGATCTCGTCCGCGCCCGCTGCCGTGCCGACACCTCCGTCGCCGCGCGCAACGTCACCCGTGCGCTCGAAACCCTCCTCTACGCGCACGGTTCGAGCGGCTTCGCCGACGCGAGCCCCCTGCAGCGGATCTGGCGCGACGCCACGGTGGCCGCCCGCCACGGCATGCTCATCCCGCAGGTCAACCTCGAGTTCTACGGCGCGGCGCTGGTGGGCGCCGAGAACACGCTGAGCCCGTTCGTCTGACCCTCACACCACGCGGACCACGTGCTTGCCGCGCACGCCACCGGCTTCCAGCGCGCGGTGGGCTGCGGCGATCTCGGCGAGCGGGTGAACCGCGTCCACCACCGGCCGCACCGCGCCGCTCTCGACCAGGGCGGTGAGGTCGGCGAACAGGTCGGACTTGGGGTTGCCGCTGAAGAACCGGACGCGCCGCGCGCCGAACACCGCCGACGCGAGAACATAGCCGATGTCAGCGCCGGAGCGGAAGGCGATGCCGACCATCCGGCCGCCGGGGGCGAGCAGGCGGCGATAGGCGCGGGGCGTGCTGCCGTAGGTGTCGAGGACGACGTCGAAGCTGCCCAGGTCGGCGGGGTCGGTGCGGTAGTCGACCGCCTCGTCGGCGCCCAGTTCGCGCACGAAGTCGAGGTTGCGCTTGCCGGCCGAAGCGGTGACGTGGGCGCCGTACGCCTTGCCCACCTGCACGGCCACGCTGCCGACTCCCCCGCCGGCCCCGCGGACGAGGAGCCGTTCCCCTCGGCGCAGTTCGGCCTTGTCGCGCAACGCGGTGATGGCGGTGGTGCCGACGCCCGGCAGTGCGGCGGCGTGGACCAGGTCGAGGCCGGTGGGGCTGGGCGCGAGTTGGCGCGGGTGGACGGCGACGTACTCGGCGGCGCTGCCGAACGGACCGCGAGGCAGAGTTCCCCACACGTGCGCGCCGGGCTCGAAACCCGGACCGGAGACGACCTCGCCCGCGAAGTCGACGCCGACGCGCTTGGGGAACTTGGAGCCGAGCAGAAGCTTCAGCTTCCCGGTCCGGGCGATCACCTCGCCGCCGTTGACGCTGGCGGCGTGGACCCGGACCAGCACCTGCCCCGGCTTGACCTCCGGGTCGGGCACGGTGCCCTCGTACAGGACCTCCGGCGGCCCGTACCGGTCGAACAGCGCTGCGCGCATCACGCACTCCTCAAGTAAGTGGAAGGTACCCTCCACTTCGACGCTAACACGACAAACGGAAGGTGCCCTCCACTTGAGCTAAAGTGAGAGGGGTGACCGCTGGGACGCCTCAGTTGCGCGTGGACGCGCAGCACAACCGCGACCGCATCGTCGCCTCGGCGCGGGAGACCTTCGCCGCGCTCGGGCTGGATGTGTCGATGACCGAGATCGCCCGCCGGGCCGAGGTGGGCGTGGCGACCCTCTACCGGCGCTTCCCCACGAAGGAATCGCTGATCACGGAAGTGTTCGCGGACCAGTTGCAGTCCTGCACGGCCGTGGTGCACGACGCGCTGGACGACCCCGACCCGTGGCGCGCCTTCTGCCGGGTGGTGGAGGAGCTGTGCGAGATGCAGGCGCGGGACCGCGGGTTCAGCGCGGCGTTCCTGAGCGCGTTCCCGAACGCGTTGCCGGTGGACGAGAAGCGCGCGCTGGCCGAGGAGGCGTTCGCCCGGCTGGTGACGCGGGCCAAGGACACCGGCCGCCTGCGCCCGGACTTCACCCCCGACGACCTCAACCTGGTGCTGATGGCCAACAACGGCCTCGTCACCGATTCCGTGGACGCGACCGTGGCCGCCTCACGCCGCCTCGTCGCCTACCTGATCCAGGCGTTCCAAGCCGGCGACCCACTACCCCCGCCGGCGGGCCTGGGTCTGCGGGACGCGCTCGGCTGACCTCAGCCCGACACCGCCGCCGCCCGCCGGACGCTCTGCAAGGTCCAGGCAGGACAGTCGGGTTCGGCCGCCAACTCGGCCAGGGTCCACCACCCCAGGCCCGCCACCTCCTCGGGCGTCGTGACGGCGGGAACGGCGTCGTCCGGCAACACAGCCGCGAAGACGACGCCCACCACGCGGTTCCCGGTGTCCCCGACGAAGAACGGGCTCTCGGCGCAGACCAGCGGCGTGCCGGTGAGGTCGACCCCGACCTCCTCGGCGACCTCCCGACGTGCCGTGGCTTCCAGCACGTCACTACCCGGACCCTCGACTTCGAGGTGACCACCGACCACCGCGAGCGTGCCGGGCGCGTGCCGCACCCCGGGCCGCGGACGATCAGCAGCCAGTGCCGTCCTCGACGAAGCGCGACGGCCACGTTGACGGTGAAGAGCACGACCACTCCCGTCTACCGGGCGGCGCACCAGCGGCACCGGTCCGACGCAGGGTAGTCAGCGCGCGCTCCACTCCTTCGCGAGTCGTGCCGCCAACTTCAGGTTCGCCGCTGCCGACTCCACCGTGCGCCGCCCGTACCCGCACGCGGCGGCGACGCCGGCCACCGGGCGGCCGATGGCCTCCACGGTCAGACCCAGCGCCTCGCGCGTCTCCTCGGGATGCTCCTCGGCCACCAACCCGGCGATGATCTCCACGTCGCTCCGCAGGCTCCGCAACGCCTCGAAGAACGAGGCATCGGTGGACGGCGGGCTCTCCCCACTCGCTATGGGCAGGTGCACGGTCGGCATCGGGACACCCCGGGACGCCAGCACGCCCGCCAGCGCGTTGAGGAACTCCACCGCCGAACACAGGTCCGTCGGCGTGAACACGGGCACGCGCTCCAAGTCGCCGTAGCAGAGGTGCACCACCCACCGCGTGTCCGGCGCGGCGGCGAGCACCTCGGCGACCTGCTGCGTGATCCGACCGGTGAGCGCCGGCCAGGCCGACCGCGGCGTGAGGTGGTACGCCACCAGCACGGCGGGCGTCTCCAACTGCAACTGCAGCCGATCACCCCACCGGCCGACCAGCCCGACGACCTCGTCCACCACGGCGGACTCCACGACGGGGAACCACTCGCAGGCGGCCTCCATCGAGCCGAACGCGAAGACGGCCAAGTCGAGCGTGTTCGGGATCCCGACCTGCACCCGGTGCGGCACACCCGGTCCGCCGCCGAGCCGTTCGAGTGCCGCGAACGCCGCGTCGGCCTGGTCGACCCGGGCGAGGCCGATGTCCTCCGGCCGCAGCCGGTGCCCCGGCCGGACGCGGTAGTACGGCATGTCGTCGTAGCCACGGCTGTCCCCGCCGCGCACCTGGTCGAGCGCCGGCAGCGACGCCAGGTGGTACGTGAGCCAGTCGATGATCCATCGCGCGTCGCGGTCGGACGGCAGGGCCGTCAGCCTCGCACCGCTGCGGTTCGCGAGGAACCAGCGCATGGACGTGTCCGGATCGTCACACAGGGGACGCGGCAGCGAGCCGACGAGGTGGACGGGGAGCGAGTGGTCGTCAGGTGCGTTTTCCTTGCCG
Source organism: Saccharothrix isguenensis (assembly GCF_052936305.1). Taxonomy (NCBI): domain Bacteria; kingdom Bacillati; phylum Actinomycetota; class Actinomycetes; order Pseudonocardiales; family Pseudonocardiaceae; genus Saccharothrix; species Saccharothrix isguenensis. The sequence continues at coordinate 3,146,000 of NZ_CP193626.1, read as the reverse complement.
GACATGAGTGTTGCTCTGCTTTCAATCCGAGATGAGCGTCGGGCGCCCAGGACGGCACGTGATCTCCGCGCCCGAATCCCCGGCACCGGAGGCATCTTCACCACACGCGTCGACTCACGTCCAATTAGGACTGTCATCGCTATCCGACCGTGCGGATCATCCACGCGAACGTGTGAATCGATCCCGAAGCACCCTCATGTTGACAACGACCGACACGGCGCCCGGCGACGGCCACGGGGAGTCCGGGGCATTCCCTCAGCCGGCGACCGGGGAGACTAGGCTCCCCGCATGGCGAGGTACTTCGACGTGCACCCGGTCAACCCGCAGCGCAGGTCCATCGACCAGGCGGTCGCGCTGATCAAGGCGGACGGCCTGATCGCCTACCCCACCGACTCCTGCTACGCGCTCGGCTGCCGACTGGGCAACAAGGCCGGCCTGGACCGGATCCGGCAGATCCGGCACCTGGACGACCGCCACCACTTCACCCTCATGTGCCGCGACTTCGCCCAGCTGGGCCAGTTCGTGCACGTGGACAACGCGGTGTTCCGGGCGATCAAGGCGGCGACGCCGGGCAGCTACACGTTCATCCTCCCGGCGACCACCGAGGTGCCGCGCCGGCTGATGCACGCGAAGAAGAAGACGGTCGGCGCGCGCATCCCGGACCACCCGGTGGCGCTGGCCCTGCTGGAGGAGCTGGGCGAGCCGCTGCTGTCCAGCACCCTGCTGCTGCCGGACCAGGAAGAGCCCCTGGTGCACGGCTGGGAGATCAAGGAACGGCTGGACCACGTGGTCGACGCGGTGCTGGACGCGGGCGACTGCGGCACCGTGCCGACGACCGTGGTCGACTTCTCGCAGGGCGAGCCGGAGGTCGTCCGGCACGGCGCCGGCGACCCGTCCCGCTTCGAGTAGCCTCCCGGCCCGCGCGAACAGATCAACGCTGTTGCGCCGGTCAGAGGTATGGGAGCGTTCCCAGAACGGATAACTTCCTGCTGCCCCCTCAGCGCAGAAGGAGCTACCCGTGCGGAAACGGTTGTCCTCGGCGGTCCTCGCCGTCCTGCTGTCGGTCGTCGCCCTCCCCGCCGCGACCGCTGCCGGCCCCGCCGACCACCGGCTGAAGACCTGCTCCCGTCCCGGCCTGCTGTTCTGCGAGGACTTCCAGAACGTGCCGACCGGAGCGGGCACGAGCCTGAAGTGGGGCGTCGACACCAGGAACGGCTCCCTGGAGGTCGAGCGCGACCGGCGCGGCCAGAAGGTGCTGCACGTGCGCGCCGAGGGCAACGGCCGGGCGTTCCTCAAGGTGGACGACTTCACCGCGCCCGGCAACAGCTTCTACGGCCGGGTCCGGGTGAAGGTCGCCGAGTTCCCCGACCAGCCGGACTGGGCCCACTACACCCTGATCGAGGCCACCGGCGACGGGCCCGAGGTGGTGCGCCCGCTGGGCGGCCAGTACGTGCCGCCGCTGGACGAGGCGCTGTGGGGTGTCGGCGCGGACGGCGGGCCGACCGGCGACTGGACGAACTGGCGCGAGTCGGCGCCGTCCCGGGCCGGTGTGTGGCAGTGCGTGGAGTGGCGGATGGACGCCACCGACAACCGGATCACGCTGTGGTTCGACGGCGTGGCGAACCCGGACCTGACCGTGTCGACCCGTGAGCACGGCGGCAACCAGGTCGACTTCCTGTTCCCAGAGTTCGACACGGTGAAGCTCGGCTGGCAGCTCTACCAGCCCAACGAGGGAAGCTACGACATCTGGATGGACGACATCGCGCTGTCCACCCACCGCATCGGCTGCTAGGACGCGGACGTGGCGGCGGCGCTTGCCGGCGTCGCCGCCACGTCCATCGCCGCCGGGTGCGGCCGGGAGGTCCAGTCGGGCAGCCGGGTGGCAACCCCGGCGGGTCAGGATCGGCTACCGGGGCAGGTAGGCCCGGTGCGAACGGGAGAACTCGAAGCCGTTGTGGCGGTCCCAGTTCACCGACCACGTCATCAGCCCGCGCAGGTCCGGGTACACGGCCTTCGGCTTGTACGTGCCGCAGTTCGCGCCCTTCATCAGGCAGTCCAACGACTTGTGGACCTCCGCGACCGACGTGAACCCGTTGCCCGCGTTGACGCTCGCCGGCAGCCCGATGGCCACCTGGTCCTGCCGCAGCCCCGGGAACACCTTCGTCGTGTCACCGCGCACCGGGAACCCGGCCAGCACCATGTCCGCCATCGACACGTGGAAGTCGTGGCCGCCCATGAAGTGGTACTGGTTGTCCAGGCCCATGATCGGGCCGGAGTTGTAGTGCTGGACGTGCAGCAGGGTCAGGTCGTCGCGCAGCGCGTGGATCACCGGCAGGTACGCGCCCGCCCGGGGGTCGGCCCCGCCGCTGCCGCCGTAGTGCTGGTAGCCGACCTGCACGAAGAACGTCTCCGGCGCCATGGTGAGCACGAACTTCGCGCCGTAGCGGGCCTTCAGCGTCTTCAACGCCTGGATCAGGTTGACGATCACCGGCGTGGTCGGCGCGCGGAAGTCCGTGTCGTTGGGGTTGAGGGACAGCGAGTGGCCCTCGAAGTCGACGTCCAGGCCGTCCAGGCCGTACTTGTCGATGATCGCCGAGGCCGAGCGGACGAACGCGTCCCGGGCGGCCGTGGTCGACAGCTGCACCTGGCCGTTCGCGCCACCGATGGAGATCAGCACCTTCTTGCCCTTGGCCTGCTTCTCCCGGATGCCCGCGATGAACTCGGCCTCGGACTCGACGTTCGGGCACTCGGCCACGGGGCACTGGGCGAAGCGGAGGTCGCCGGAGGTGGCGGTCGTGGGTTCGGCGAAGGACAGGTTGACGATGTCCCAGTCGTCGGGGACGTCCTTCATCCGGATGTAGCCGGAGCCGTTGGCGAAGCTCGCGTGCAGGTAGCCGACCAGGACGCGTTTCGGCAGGCCGGTGACCGGCGGCGTGGTCGTGGTCGTGGTCGGTCCGGTGGTCGTCGTTGTCGTGGTGGTGGTGGTGGTCGTTGTGGTCGTGGTCGGCGATCCGGCGCACGACGCGCCGTTGATCTTGCAGTTGGCCGGCGCGGCGGTGCCCGAGGCGTTGAAGCCGAACGTCACCGTGGCACCGGGGGCGACGCTGCCGTTGTACTCCCGATGGGTGAACGTGTAGTGCCCGGCGGCGTTGGTCTGCAAGCTGTCCCAGTAAGCGCCGACCGCCGTCCCCGCCGGCAGGTCGAACTCGACCTTCCACCCCGAGATCGCCGAGCTGGTCCCGTTCTTGATGGAGAACTGCGCGGTGTAACCGGTCTCCCAACTCGCGGTCTTGGTGAACGTCGCGGTGACCGATGCGGCGTACGCGGGCGCGAAGCCCACCGCCGCCGCGCCGACCGCCAACGCCGCCACCACAGCCACCCTGGCGAACAGGACTCTGCGGGACATCGTTCTCCTCCTAGTGGTGGCGGCCTCCAGGTGGGAGAATTGGACTAGACCAACTCACGTGCTGTCAAGGGAGGCGAGGTGGTCGACCGGCACCGGGTCAGTTCTCGCCGTCCTCCTCGTCGCCACCTTCACCCTCGCCGTCGCCCTGGTCGCCCTCTTCCCCGCCGTCCTGCTCGTTGTCCTGGTTGTTCCCCACACCGGGTCGGTTGTCGTTCTCGTTGTCGCCCTCGCCGTTGCACCCGGCGCCGAGGGTCAGGAACAACGCGGCACCACTCACCAGCACGGCGAGCGACTTCCTCATCACGGTCCGCTTCATGGTGTGCGAGTATCCCCGACCGCGCGGCCGGTGTCCTCGTCACGACGTTGTCCGGACGTTGTCCGGAACGTGAACGGCATCCACGAAAAGTGTCCTGGGTCGGAGGACCGCCGGATACCGTGCGCTGGTGCAGATCCCGTGGAGAGCCGCACCGCGCGCTGCCCTGTCGAGCCCGCTGACGCTGCTGGTCAGCCTGGTCACAGCGCTGCTGCTGAGCTTCGTCGTGGCCGCCGCGGTGATGCACTCGGCGGCCTCCGGCAGCGCCGCGATCGACTACCAGCAGGAACACCTGTGCACGGAGGCCCTGCACCCGTCGCTGGAGGCCACGTACCCGCACGACCACCTCCCCCACGTGGTCGCGGCGATCACCGAGGCGGTTCCCGACCACCCGGCGTTGATCGGCACCTACACCAGGGAGCGGCACACCGACTTCGGCGGCGGGCAGACCTACGCGAAGTTCGGCCACCGGCCCGGCGCCACCGATCACCTGAAGGTGCTCCAGGGCGGTTCCAAGGACGGCCTCTGGGTGCCGCAGAGCATCGCCGCCACCACCGACGTCCAGCTGGGCCGGCGCGGCATGGGGGGTCGGCTGCCGCCGGTCACCGCGATCTACGCCGACGTGATCGACCCGCTGCCACCGTGGTGGTGCTCGGAACGCCACTTCGTCGTGCCCAACGCGCTCGACCGCGACGAGTTGGCCACCGCCGTGGTGTGGATGCCCAGCGCCGAGTCGTTCGCCGCGCTGCCGCCGGAGGTGACCGGCCCCGTCGACATCACCGTGCGCTTCCCCGTCGACGCGCCGCGCACGGTCGTCGAGGCCGAGGCCCTGCTCACCGCGGGCACGGCGCGCATCCGTCCGATCCGGGACCAGTTCAACCGCGTGGAGTCGCCGCTGGTCCTGCCGGTGGAGAACGCCGCGCAGACCGTGACGAACGTGCGTTCCGCGGTCCTGCCGCTCACCCTGATCAGCCTGCTCATCGGCCTGGCGGGCGTGGCGACGGTGACCGTCCAGTGGGCACAACGCCGGCAGCACGAGCTGCGGCTGCTCTGGGTGCGCGGTTCCGGCCCGTTCGCGCTGGGCGGTCGGGGTGTGCTGGAACTCGGCCTGCCGCTGGTGCTCGGCGGCGCGGCCGGGTTGGGCGCGGCCCGGCTGCTGCTGCCGGTGTACGCGCCATCGGACGTGGTGCCGCCGGGGACCGTGTCGACCGCCGCGGTGGCGGTGGTCGTGGTCGTGGCGCTGAGCATCGTGGTCACGTTCGCCACCGGCGCGCTGCGCACGCACCGGGCGTTCCAGGTCGCGCTCCGGGGCAACCGGCTGCGACGGGTGCTGACCGCCCTGCCCTGGGAGCTGGTCACCGCCGCGCTCGCGGTGTGGGCGTGGAACCGGGTGCAGAACAGCGGGCTCGCCACCACGACCAAGATCGGCGGGCTGCCGCGCATCGACGCCGCGGCCCTGGCGTTCCCGCTGCTCGTCGTGCTCACCGCGGCGTTGGTGGCGACCCGGCTGGCGCGGTGGGCGCTCGCCTCGTCGCACCGCGTCAGGTTCTGGTCCGCACCGGCCGCGCAGTTGGCGATCCGCCGGCTCGCGGCGGCGGCCGGGCCGGTGACCGGTGTGCTGCTGGTGGGTGTGCTCGCCGTGGGCACCATCGCGGTCGGCACCGCCATCGCGGGGTCGCAGAAGACCGCGTTGGAGGCCAAGTCCGGCATGTACGCGGGTGCGAACAGCTACGCCCAGATCAACCCGGAGACCACCGAGCTGCCGGCGGCGTTGCGCGGCGACTCGACCATCGTCGGGTACGTGCAGCAGCACGACCGCACCGCCCTGGTGGTCGACCCGGCGACGTTCCGCGACGGCGCGTTCCCGTTCGAGATCGACCCGGCGCTGCTGGACGAGCCGCTGCGGGTCGGTGACGCGCCACGGCGGGAGGCGCGGTTGCCGGGCCTCCCGCCGGTGAACCCGGCGGCGTGGGTGCCGGCGTTCCCGAAGCTCGGCACGTCCGGTTGGGTCGTGCCGGTCGACCGGATCGAGGACCGCGACGACGTCGGCTCCTGGTACGTGTGGTCGAAGAAGCCGTTGGGCGAGCTGACCGAGGCGCTGACGGCGGCCGGCGTCAAGTACCGCAACGCCGACCAGAAGTCGAAGGCGGTCCGCGGCCTGCCCTTCCTGACGATCCGGTGGACGTTCGGCTTCGTCACGGCGATCGGCGTGGTGCTCGCGGTGGTGGCGGCGCTCGCGCTGCTGCTGGCCGTCGAGGTGCGGCGGCGGCAGAACGCGCTGTCCGGCGCGTTGAGCGCCCGGATGGGCCTCGGCCCGGCCGCGATGCTGCGCAGCCACCTGCTCGAACTGGGCGCGGTGGCCGCGGCGGCGGTCGTCACCGGGTTGGCCGTCAGCGCGGTGAGCAGCGGTTTCACCGTGCCGAAGCTGGATCCCGCGCCACGGCTGACGCCGGTCCCGGAAGTGCCGGACGTGGTGCCGCTGGTGGTGGCGACGGTCGCCGGGAGCGTCCTGGTGGTGCTGGTGGCGGCGTGGATCGCGGTGCGCGCGGTGCGTTCGGCGAAGATCGGGGAGCTGATCCGTGGTTGAGCACGTGTTGCGGCTGCGCGGGGTGGGTGTGGAGTACCGGACGCCCGCCGGGGCGGTGACGGCCGTGTCGGACGTGTCGCTGGACGTGCCCGCGACCGGGATGACGGTGCTGGCGGGGCCGTCCGGGTCGGGCAAGTCGACCCTGCTGCGGGTGCTGAGCATGGTGGAGCGCCCCACGGTCGGCGGCGTGGAGCTGCGGGGCACGGGCACGGCACGGCTGTCGTCGCGGGCGAGGCGGAAGCTGCGGCGGCGGGAGATCGCGCTGGTGTTCCAGAACCCGGGGGACAACCTGATCGACCACCTGGACGTGGGCGACAACCTGCGGGCGGCGGCGCAGGCGGCGGGTCGGGTCGCGCCGGTCGAGGAGCTGCTGGAGCAGCTGGGGCTGCCCGGCACGGCCAGGTGGAAGGTGTCGGCGATGTCCGGTGGGCAGCAGCAGCGGCTGGCGTTCGGCTGCGCGTTGGCTCGGCGGGCGACGGTCGTGCTGGCCGACGAGCCGACGTCCCAGCTGGACTCGGTCTCGGCGGACCTGGTGCTGGAGACGTTGGCGGACCTGGCGGGGCGGGGGGTTCCGGTGGTCGTGGCGTCGCACGACCCACGATTGATCGCGTTGGCGGACACGAGGTTCGACCTCCGGAACGGGGCGTTGGTGGCATGACGGCTTTGCAAGGGGTCGAGGCGACGGCGGTGGCGCGGGACGTGGCGCTGCGGGCGACGGGCGTCGAACGGACGTTCCGGCACGCCGGCGAGCCGGTGCACGTGCTGCGCGGGGTGGACCTGGAGGTGGCGGCCGGTGAGCTGGTGACGCTGTCCGGTCCGTCCGGGTCGGGCAAGAGCGCGCTGCTGGCGGTGCTGGCCGGGTTCGACCGGGCGGACGCGGGCACGGTCGAGCTGGGCGGCCAGGTGCTGACGTCGCCGCCGCCGTGGCAGCTGTGCGCCATGTTGCCGCAGGCACTGGGGCTGGCCGGTGAGCTGACGTTGGCCGAGAACGTGGCGCTGCCCGTCCGGCTCGGCCGCGTCGGCTCGCTGGACAGGGTGACGGAACTGCTGGTCGAGCTGGGCATCGGCCAGCTGGCCGACCGGTACCCGGCCGAGGTGTCGTTCGGGCAGCAGCAGCGTGCCGCGCTGGCGCGGGCGGTGGTCGGGTCGCCGAGGGTGCTGCTGGCCGACGAGCCCACCGCGCACCTGGACCAGGACAGCGGGCCCAAGGCCGTCCGGGTGCTGCGGCGGGCGGCGGACGCGGGCGCGGCCGTGCTGATCGCCACGCACCACGACGAGGTGCACCGCGCCGCTGATCGGACGGTGGTGCTCGACGCCGGACGGGTCTCCGTAGGATAGGCGTCGATGTTGCGTCGAATCGTGGCCGTCGCCCTGGTGCTACCGCTGCTTGCCCTGTTGCTGGTGGTCAGCGACTCGCCCTACCCGTCGACCCCCGGTCCGGCGCGCGACGCGCCGCGGGCGTTGGTCGCGCTCGGTGACAGCACCATGGCCGGTGAGGGCGCGGGCACGTACGAGCCGGGCACCGATGGCGAGAACGGCAACTGGTGCCACCGGTCGTTGCGGGCGTCGGTCCACAACACGCAGGTCGAGGGCGTGGACAGGGTGTTCAACCTGGCCTGCTCGGGCGCGAACTCGGAGCAGGTCGGCATCACCGACCAGGTGCGCAACACCGAAGGTTCGCAGGCCAGGCAGCTGGCGGCGATCGCCCGCGAGTACCGGGTGTCGGTGGTCGTGGTCGCCGTGGGTGCGAACGACGACCCGCGGTTCTCGGACGTGCTGGGCGCGTGCCTGAAGGCGTGGATCGACCGCCGCACGGACTGCGCCCAGGCCATGGCCGGCGAGTGGGAGGCCCGGGTCGACCGGATGGTGCCCAAGGTGGAACGGGCGCTGCGCGACGTCCGCCGGGTGTTGCAGGACGAGGGCTACACGCCCCGGTCGTACACGCTCGTCCTCCAGTCCTATGCCTCGCCGGTCGCGCCGGGCTTGCCGTTCGAACTCCAGAACCTGAGCGGGTGCCCGCTGCGCAGCGGTGACATGGAGTGGGTCCGGGAAACGGCGGTCGACCAGCTGTCGGACGGGCTGCGTTCGGCGGCGAAGGCGGTGAACGCGCGGTTCCTCGACCTGTCCAGGGCGGGTGAGAAGCGCGAGGCGTGCATGGGCGGGAAGCGGCCGGAAGAGGAGTGGTTCACCCGGCTGACGATCGACTTCGACGGTCTGCGGGACGAGTTGCGGGCGCCGCACGCGTTGCAGGAGTCGTTCCACCCCAACGCGCGCGGGTACGAGCAGTTCGGTCGGTGCATGACCGAGTTCCTGACCATGCCGGAGCGGGAGGCGTCGTGCGTCGCCGGGGACGACGGCAACCTCACGGCCGTGGTGGAGAAGGACTGACCAGCGCCGCGACGTCGGCCGCGGTCCAGAACGGCGTGCGGCCGGCGAGGTGGGCGGCGATCCGTTCGGCGGTCCAGCCGTGCGCTTCGGCGAGGCCGGAGCCCAGCATCTTCAGGTAGGCGGCCGACGGCGCGGTGTGCTCGACGTCGGCCGCGCTCCACGGCGCGGTGAACGTCAGCGCCGGGTGGCCGTCGTGCTCGCCCAGGTGGAGCAGGGTCTCGTAGCGACCCTCGCCCAGCACGTGCCTTCCGTTCGCCGGCACGGCGGTCAGGTCGAGGTCGGCGCCGGGTTCCCGGTACATCTCCTGTGCGGCGACGTCGGCGAACTGCGCCGCCGTCACCAGGTACCCGCGTGCGGCGGCCGTGCCGGGCAGGTCGGGGTCGTAGAACGCCCGACCGCCCAGCCAGACCGGCGAGTGGGTGGCGAAGTAGATCCCGCCCGGCAGCTCGAACGCCCTGGTGTCGACCGGCGGGCTCCCGTCCCGGCACCCCGGGTAGCACCACTCCGCGCCGGCCGGCGTCCCACCGGCCAGGTAGCACGCGAACCTCTCGGCGTGCATGTTCGACCCGTAGCTGACGTACCAGACCAACCGGCTCGACATGCCCCGATGATGCCGGGTGTCACAGGCAGAGGCGGCAGGGTCGGGCGGTCGGGTGGGTGGTCTCGAGTTCGACGCGGGTGCCCACGATCTTGATGTAGCTGCCCACCCAGGTCGTGCCGCGGCTCGGGGTGCCGTTGATGGTGTGGCAGCTCGCGCGGTGCAGGACCAGGTTGTGCGGGTTCAGGCTGCGCTCGGCGTTGACCACGAACTCGTCCTGGTGCTCCGCCAGCCAGCGCTCGTAGGCGCCGCTGTCCACGGTGTACTCGTGCATCGAGCCATCATCCGCCGCTCCGCCCCCTCGGGCTGTCCGCCATCCGGTGCCACTCGTCCTCCAGGATGGCGTAGATCAGCTCTTCGCCCCACGCGCCCTTGAAGATCTCGTTGTGCCGGAAGTGGGCCTCCCGGCGCATGCCCAGCCGCTCCATCACCCGCCACGACGGCTCGTTGAACGCGTCGCACGACGCCACGATGCGGTGCAGGCCGAGGTTGTCGAAGCCGAGGTCGAGCATGGCGGCGGCGGCTTCGGTGGCGTAGCCGTTGCCGTGGTGGTCGGGGTGGAAGATGTAGCCGACCTCGCCCTGCCGGTGCTTCTCGCTGAGCCACTTGAGCACCGTCTCGCCGATCACCTCGCCGTCCTTCTCCACGGCCAGCGAGAGGTGGTCGCCCTCCTTCTCCGGCCAGGTCACCGCGACCTTCACGGCCAGGCTGTCGGTGGTCTCCTCGGGTGTGCGGGCCTCGCCGTAGAGGTGCCGCACGACGTCCGGGCGGGACTGCCACGACTGCAGCGCGGCGTGGTCGGCGAAGGTGAACGGGCGCAGGGTCAGGCGCCGGGTCCGAATGGGGTAGTCGGGCTTCGTCACACCGCTCAATCTACGAGGATCGCGCGCAGCCGTCCTCCCAGTTCTACGGCCGGCGCGGCGAGGTCGTGCTCGGGAAGTCGCAGGAGCCGAGTTCGGGTGAGAACGCGGCGAACTGCTGCTGTTCGCACGGCACGCCGGGCGGTAAGGGCGCGAGGCGGTCGTCCAGCGGGAAGTCGCCGACGACGTGCTTCGCGGTGCTCGACGTGGTGCGGGAAGTCGGGTTCCCGGCCGGCATCTCGCAGATGAAGCACGCTCGGCGGACGAGATCCGGGTAGGACTCCTCGTCCCACGCCACACGGGACATCCCGCCAACCCACCGATCCCCTCCTACCGATCCCCTCCCAGAGGTCCGCCCCCACTCCCCTGTCGATTCGCTCCTACAGGTCCGCCAGCGCGGTGATCGGGGACTCGACGCAGTCGGCGACGAACCGCAGGAACCCGCCCGCCGTGCCGCCGTCGCACACCCGGTGGTCGAAGGCCAGCGTCAGCTGCGCGACCTTCCGCACCGCGAGCTGCCCGTCCACGGCCCACGGCCGGTCGATGATGCGGCCGATGCCGAGGATCGCGGCCTCCGGGTGGTTGATGATCGCGGCCGAGCCGTCCACGCCGAACACTCCGTAGTTGTTCACCGTGAACGTGCCGCCGGTCATCGCGGCGGGCGCGAGCCTGCCCTCCCGTGCCGACGCGGTGTGCGCGGCGATGGCGGACGCCAGTTCGGCGGTGGTCAGGTCCTGGGCGTCCCGCACGACCGGCACCATCAGGCCGCGGTCGGTCTGGGCGGCGAAGCCGAGGTGCACCTGGTCGAGGACCACGATTTCGTCACCCTCGACCCGTGAGTTCAGCTCGGGGAACTTCTTCAGCCCCAGCACGGTGAACCTCGACAGCAGCGCCAGCAGTGACACCGTGGGCAGCGCGGCGCGTGCGGCGAGGAAGTCGGTGGCGTCGACGTCCACCCAGACGGTCGCTTCGGGGATCTCCCGCCGTGACGTGGCCAGCTTCTCCGCGACCGCGCCGCGCACGCCGCGCAGCGGGATGCGTCGACCGGTGCCGGCGGAAGCCGTGCGGGCGGCCAGTTCGCGTTCCACGTCGGCCCGCCGGATCACGCCACCCGGCCCGGTGCCCTCGACCTGGTCGAGCGCGAGGCCGTTCTCCCGTGCCATCTGCCGCACGAGCGGCGAGATGACGGCGGGCGCAGCGCTCGGCACGGCCGTCCGGGCTGTCCGCGCGGCCGGGACCACGGCGGGGTCCGGGTGTCCGACCGTACGACTCGCGGTGTCTGAGTGGACGACTCGGGGTGTCGGAGTGGAGGGCTCGCGGGTGGGGCGTCGGCGGCGGCGCGGGGCGTCGGAGGTGCCGTAGCCAATCAGGACGTTGCCGCTGCCCGATTCCTGCGACTCCGCCGGTTCGGCCGGTTGGCCGACGGTGAGGAGCACCGAGCCCACGGCCAGCTTCTCCCCCGGCTCGCCGAACCGGGCGCTCACCACGCCCTCGAACGGGCACGGGACCTCGACCACGGCCTTCGCCGTCTCGACCTCGACCACCGGCTGGTCGATGGACACGTGGTCCCCGACCGACACCAGCCACGTGACGATCTCGCCGTCGGTCAGCCCCTCGCCCAGGTCGGGCAGCCGGAAGTCAGGCACCGTAGCTCCCCACGACCTCGTCGTCCCACTGGAGCCGGGCGATCGCGTCCAGGATCCGGTCCACGCTCGGCAAGTGGTGTTCCTCCAGCTTCGGCGGCGGGTAGGGGATGTCGAAACCGGTCACCCGCAGCACGGGCGCGTGCAGGTGGTGGAAGCACCGCTCGGTCACCCGGGCGACGACCTCCGCGCCGAACCCGCCGAACCCGGACGCCTCGTGCACGACCACCGCCCGGCCGGTGCGCCGGACCGAGGCGCACACCGTCTCGTCGTCGAACGGCGACAGCGACCGCAGGTCCACCACCTCGACGTCCCAGCCCTCCTCGGCCGCCGCGTCGGCCGTCTCCAGCGCGGTCGCGACCATCGGGCCGTACGCGATCAACGTGACGTCCCGCCCGGCCCGCCGCACCAACGCCCGGTCGAACGCGGGCGAACCCGCGGAGTCGGCGGAGAGCTCGCCCTTCGCCCAGTACCGCCGCTTCGGCTCCAGGAAGATCACCGGGTCGGGCGAGGCGATCGCGTCGCGCAGCAACCGGTACGCGTCATCCGGCGTGCCGGGCGTGACGACCCGCAGCCCCGGCGTGTGCGTGTAGTACGCCTCCGACGAGTCGCAGTGGTGCTCGACCCCGCCGATCCCGCCGCCGTAGGGCACCCGGATCACGACCGGCAGCGACACCCGTCCACGCGTCCGGTTGCGCAGCTTCGCCAGGTGGCTGGTGATCTGCTCGAACGCGGGGTAGGCGAACGCGTCGAACTGCATCTCCACCACCGGGCGCAGGCCGTTCATCGCCATGCCGATGGCGGTGCCGACGATGCCGGACTCGGCCAGCGGCGTGTCGAACACGCGCTCATCGCCGAACCGCGCGGCCAGGCCGTCGGTCACCCGGAACACACCACCCAGCGGCCCGACGTCCTCACCGAACACCAGCACGGTCGGGTCGGCGGCCAGCGAGTCGGCCAGCGCCCGGTTCAGCGCACCGGCCATCGAGACCGCGGTCATGCCAGCTCCTCGCGCAACGCCGCGGCCTGCTCGCGCAGGTGGCTCGGCATGGTGGCGTACACGTGCTCGAACAGGTCGGCCGGCGACGGCTCGACGTCCACGTTCATCTTCGACCGCACGGAGGCCGCGAACTCCTCCGCCTCGGCCGCGATCGACGCCCGGAGCGCGTTGTCCAAGAGCCCGCGCGTCGTCAGGTACGCCTCCAACCGGTCCACCGGGTCTCGGTCCAGCCACGCGGCGACCTCGTCGGACGTGCGGTAGCGGGTGGCGTCGTCGGCGTTCGTGTGCGCCTCGATCCGGTAGGTCAACGCCTCGATCAGCGTCGGACCGCCCGACAGCACCGCCTCGCGCACCACCGCGTACACGGCGGCCACGTCGTTGCCGTCCACCAGCACGGACGGCACGCCGTACCCGATGCCCTTGTGCGCCAACGACGGCGCGGCGTTCTGCTTGGACATGGGCACGCTGATCGCGTAGCCGTTGTTCTGCACCAGGAACACCACCGGCGCGTTCCACACCCCGGCGAAGTTCAGCGCCTCGTGCGTGTCGCCCTCGGACGTGGCGCCGTCGCCGAGCAGCACCAGCGCCGCCGTGTCCTCACCCTTCAAGCGCGCCGCGTGCGCGAAGCCGACCGCGTGCAGCGTGTTGGTGGCCAACGGCGTGCACTGCGGGCCGACGCGGTGCTCGTACGGGTCGTAGCCGAGGTGCCAGCCGCCCTGGAGCAGGGTCAACGTCTCGGCCGGGTCGACGCCGCGCGTGACGAGTGCGACCGAGTCGCGGTAGGTCGGGAACAGCCAGTCGCTGGGGCGCAGCGCGAGCACGGAGCCGACCTCGCACGCCTCCTGGCCGCGTGACGACGGGTAGACCGCCAGCCTGCCCTGCTTGGTCAGCGCGGTGGCCTGGGTGTCGAAGCGCCGGCCGACGACCATCCGCCGGTAGAGCTCGACCAGGACGTCGTCGTCGGGCATGGCCAGCGGCGAGTCGTCCACCGGTGAGCCGTCCTTGCGCAGCAGGGACAGCGGTTCGTCGCTGGGCAGCAACGTCCGCTCGGGCGCGCGGGTGCGGGCCATGGGCTCCTCCGGTGTCTCATGTGACGAGATGCTGCGCATGGTCCGCGTCACAGCGGCCAAAGTTCCAGATCCGGCCCCTGAATCCGGACGGATGGTCGCGCAGAGGGGTTATCGTCGGCCACATGACGGCTCGGGCTGGACATTCGGCTCCGCTGGACACGCTCGACCGGCGCATCGTGGAAGAGCTGCGCGCGGACGGTCGGATGTCGATGCGGACGCTCGCGGAGAAGCTGCACATCTCGCGCGCGAGCGCCTACTCGCGCGTCGAACGGCTGCACCGCGACGGCGTGATCACCGGGTACACGGCGGTGGTCGACCCGGAGCGCTACGGGTTCGGCATCTCGGCGTACGTCTACCTCAAGATCAGCCAGCACTCGTGGAAGGCGGTGCGGCAGCGGGTGCTGGAGATCCCGGAGGTGTGGCACGGCGCGCTGGTGTCCGGCGACTACGACCTGGTGCTGCTGGTCCGGGCGCCCGACGCGCACAGCCTGCGCGACCTGGTCCTCTCCCGCTTGCAGACGATGCCGGACGTGACGTCCAGCCACACCGTCCTGATCCTCGACGAGCTACCCGCCGGCGGCAACGACCGCGACGGTCACCAGCCGAAGTTCTGAGTCCAGTAGATGCCGTAGGAACCGCCGCGGGCCATGCCCGCGCCCAACGTCTTCAGCTTGCAGTTGAGGATGTTGGCGCGGTGGCCGGGTGAGTCCATCCAACCCTTCACCACGGCCTCGGCGGTGCGCTGGCCGGCGGCGATGTTCTCCGCGCCGGGCGCGGGGTAGCCGGCGGCCTTGACCCGGTCGACGAACGTGCGGCCGTCCTGGGAGACGTGGTCGAAGTAGTTCCGCGCGGCCATGTCGGCGCTGTGCGCGCGGGCGGCGGCGGTCAGCCGGTCGTCGGCGGACAGGGCCGGGCAGCCGTGCGCGGCGCGTTCGGCGTTGGTCAGCTCGACCACCTTGGCCTCGGCGATCTCGACCTCGGTCCTGGTGGGCGCCGCGGGCGCGGGCGGTTCCGACCGGGTCCGGGCACCGGGAGGGGCGGGCTGCGCCGGCGGGGCCGGTGCCGGCTCGGTGGTGGTCGTGGTGACCACCGGCGGCGCATCGGGCGTCGTGGCGACCGGAGCGGACGTCGTGGCGCCCGGCGTGGTCACCGTGGTCACCGTGGTCGGAGACGGGGTGTCGTCGTAGGACGTGGTGCGGATCGTGGCGGTGGCGCTCACCGTGACCAGGGCCATCCCGTCCGGGTGCTCGCACCCGGCCAGGGTCAACCCGGCGAGGACGGCGACGACGGGCAGCACGCTGCTCTTGCGCGACACGCGAAAAACCTCAATCTGCATTCGGCGGTATTTCGGGCGCGGCGACCGTGTGCACTTCTTTGCAGGGTAAGTGCCCCGGTCGCCGCACCGAACGGAGAACCGGGCGACCGGGCAGGGGTGGGAGCGCTGCGGTCGACCTCAATTCCGAGAATAACTTTATCCGGTAACGCGGAACTGTCAACACGCATTTATTTAAGGAACATTTAAACCTGGCATCAGGCGCCGAAAAGGCGCCGGCGGTCAGACTTGCCCCTCCGCGCGGCCCAACCGCAGTTGCACCCTGGTGCCGCCGAGCGGTCCCCGGTCGACCACCAGCGAGCCGCCGGTGGCCTCCGCCGCCCGGCGGGCGATGTCCAGCCCGAGCCCGGTCGACCCCGCGCCGCTGCTCCCCCGCCGCAACGCCGCCTCCAGGTCGTCGATGCCGGGACCGGCGTCCTCGATCACGATCACCACCCGGTCGGGCTGGTGGAACAGGGCGACCACGAAGCCGACGCCCTCGGGCGTGTGCCGGAAGACGTTGCCCAGCACCGCGTCCATCGCGGCGGCGAGGTCGCTGCGGGTCAGCGGCACGAGGGCCTGGCGTTCGGTGCCGCGCTGGTTCCACAGGCGCTGCTGGTCGTCGGCGAGGGCGGACCAGAACACGAGCCGGTCGTGCACGACCCGGGCGGCGTCGCAGCGGCTGCCGTCGGGGTCGTCCAGTTCGCGGCGGGCGGCCCGGATGAGTTCGTTGACCTCGCGCTCCAGCGCGTGCACGGCCTGGCGCACGCGGTTGGCGTTGGGGTCCTGGCCGAGCGTTTCCGAATCGAGCCGCAAAGCGGTGAGCGGCGTCCGCAGCCGGTGCGACAGGTCGGCCAGGATTTCGCGCTCGTTGGCGACCAGTTGGCCGATCCGGTCGGCCATTCGGTTGAACGCGGTGCCGACGTCGAGCAATTCGGGTGGGCCACTCGGCGCGACGCGGGTGGTGAGATCACCCTGGCCCATTCTGCGGGCGCCTTCGGCGAGGGCGGCGGACGCCCTGACGACCCGGGCGCCCAGGCGGTCGGCGACCAGCACCGAGCCCAGCACGAGGGTGACCGCGACGCCGCTGAGCGCGAGCCACGCCTCCGGCACGCCTCGGGACAGCTCGGCCTCGGGCACGAACGCCTCCACCACCGCGACCCGGTGGTGGTCCAGCAGCACGGGCTGGAGGTGCACCCGACCGGCCGGGATCACCTCGGTGGACGCACGGCCCTGCTCACGGGCGGCCCTGAGCTGGGCGTCGGTGGCCATCGGCACGCCGACGACCTCGCCGCCCGGCAGGTGCACCGCGACCCGGCCGCCGGTGCTCAGCAGCGCCTGGCCCACGGCCGCCGGGTCGGTGGTGATCACCAGGACCGGCGTGAGCGCACCCGCCAGCCGTTCCGCGTCGGCCTCCGCCCGGTCCTCGGCGAGCTGGCGCACCACCAGGGCCAGCGGGATCAGGAACGCGAGCGCCACCATCGACGTGACGGCGAGCGAGACGAGGGCCAGCGACTTCCTCACTCGGCCGCCGTGAGCTTGAGCCCGACGCCGCGCACGGTGTGCAGGTAGCGGGGCTGGGCGGCCCGTTCGCCGAGCTTGCGGCGCAGCCAGGACAGGTGCACGTCCAGCGTCTGGTCGTCGTGCCGGCCGGGCAGGTTCCACAGGTTCGCCAGGAGTTCGGCGCGCGGCACGACCTTGCCCTCGCGGGCGGCGAGGTAGGCGAGGAGGTCGAACTCCTTGCGGGTCAGGTTCAGCTCGCGTCCGTCGAGCGTCGCTTCACGGCGGTCCGGGTCGACGGTGAGCCGGCCGACCCGAAGGGGCGCGGGCGCGGCTTCCTTGCGCGCCCGCCGCAGCACGGCGGACAGCCTGGCCGCCAGGTGCTCGCTGGAGAACGGCTTGACCAGGTAGTCGTCGGCGCCCGCGTTGAGCAGGCGGACGATCTCCTTCTCGTCGTCGCGGGCCGTGGCGACGATGACCGGCACGTCGCACACCCCGCGCATCATCCGCAGGGCGTCCGCGCCGTCCATGTCCGGCAGGCCCAGGTCGAGCACGACGACGTCGAACGTGCCGTTGCCGATCTCCCGCAAGGCCGCCAACGCGGTGCCGACCGGCAGGACGGCGTGCCCCAGCCCGGTCAACGCCCGGGTCACCGCCGACCGCACCACGGGATCGTCCTCGACGAGCAGCACCGAGACCATGGCGCGCACGGTATAACGCGGGGCGCCCGGCTCAGCGGGGTTCCGGGCGGAACAGCCCGTCCAGCAGCACCGGGATCGCGCGCCTTGGGTCCGGTGTGGAGTCGACGGCCGCCTGGAGCATCGTCAGGACCACCACCACGTCGTCCAGCACCACGTCGTGCCGGAGGTGTCCGGCCGCCTGCGAACGGGCGAACGGTCCGCGCAGCGCGTCCAGCAGCCGGCGCACGTGCCCGCGCTGGTCCGGTTCGGGGAACCGGCGCAGCTCGTCCACCAGCGGGCGCATGGACACCTGGTACGCCATCACCGCGCCCAGGAGCGCGCGGAAGGCGGCGGGGTCGTGGGCGTTCCGCTCGGCGGCCTCCGCCAGCAGCGCCAGGTGCTCTCGCGCCATGGCCAGCACCAAGGTGCGGCGGTCGGAGAAGTGCCGGTACACCGTCGCCTGGCCGAGCCCGGTCAGGCGGGCGACCCGGGCGAGCGACGGGGTCGTGCCCCGGGCCACCAGCTCCTCGGCCGCGCGGATGATCGCCGCCCGGTTCCTCAGGGCGTCGCTGCGGCGCGGAACGATCATGGCGGCACCCCGGCGAAGCGGCTCATGTTACTCGCAAGTAACGAGAATAGCACCGTCTGTGATCCCTCGGAACGCCTTCGTAACGTCGGCGACCTGCCGCCTTCACGCAGGTGACTTCCCGAGGAGGACCGGACGTGCGCTTACGTCTTCGCAAGGTCGTGTGCGCGGTGCTGCCCGCCGCCCTGGCCGTCATGCTCACCTCGACCGCGGCGCAGGCCGCGGCGGCCGTCGACTACGTCGCGCTCGGCGACTCGTACTCCTCCGGGACGGGCGCGCCGCCGTACGTCAGCGGTTCGTGCTACCGCAGCCCGCGCGGGTACGCGCAGCTCTGGGCGAACACGCACGCGGTGTCGTCGTTCAAGTACGCCGCCTGCGGTGGAGCCACCACGCAGAGCATGACCGACCAGTTCGCGTCGCTGGACGCGGGCACGGACCAGGTCACGATCACCATCGGCGGCAACGACGTGGGCTTCGCCAACACCATGATCACGTGCGTCACCGGCAGCGACACCAGCTGCGTCAACGCCGTGAACGCCGGCATCGAGAGCGCCCGCACCACCCTGCCCCCACGGCTCGACAGCACCTACGCCACCATCCGCGACCGCGCCCCGAACGCCACCGTGATCGTCCTCGGCTACCCCAGGCTCGTGGAGCCGACCGGCACGTGCATGAACACGACCAAGCGTGCCGCGCTCAACCGGGGCGCGGACGCCCTGCACGAGGTCATCGCGGGACGCGCGGCGGCAGCCGGAGTCCGCTACGTGGACGCCCGTGCGCACTTCGCCGGCCACGGCGCCTGCGGCCGGTCACCGTGGATCAACCAGTTCTCCCTGTTCCGCTTGGCGGAGTCGTTCCACCCCAACGCCACCGGCTACAGCCAGGGCTACCTGGCCCTGCTCAACACCGTCACCGGCTGACCCCAGGCGCGTGCCCTCACGCCCGTCCGGTCCGGGCGGCGCGGACTTCCGGGTCCGCGCCGCCCGGCCGGGGCCTCCACGCCGGTCCGCCGGCAGGATGGGCGCGTGACCAGGGGCCTGCAGTACCTCGCCGCGTGGTCGGCGTCGACCGCGGTGGCGGTGGTGCTGTCGTGGCTCGGCATCCGGTTCGTGCTGGACGCGGGCGTGCCGGAACGGCCGCGGGTCGTGGCCGGGCCCACGCAGTCGTCGGCGATCCGCAGCAGCGCCGCCACGACGACGACGACCACTACCGCGCCCGTGCCCGTGCCGACCACGACGACGACCACGGCCGCGGCGGTGGTGGCGACGGCCGCTCCGACCACGACCGCGGTCGTCACCACCACGACGCCGCCCCTGCCGTCGGAGAACGGCACGTGGGCCGAGGAGGACGGCCGGCCGGTGTACCTGCGCAGCTTCCGCCTCCACGGCGGCGTGGCCGCGATCCGCTTCTCCCCCGCCGACATGCAACCCGTCTCCGCCACCCCGCGCCAGGGCTTCGCCGCGACCGTCGAACAACCGGCGGACGCCGTCGTGGTCGAGTTCACCGGACCCGGGCACACCTCCCGGCTCGAAGCCACCTGGGTCGGCGGACCGCAGTGGCGCATCGTGGAGACCGGTTGATCGCCCGGCCACCGAGGCGTGCCGTGCGCGGGTTCCCGACGAGTCGCGGCGCGTCCTGCACGGAGTGGTCACCGTCCCCGGCACGGTCGCCGCGCCCGCACGCCTAGGCCAACGCGACCTCGGCCCGCAGTCTCGGCAACAACGCGTGGAAGGCGTCGCCGGGGCACACCGTGCCGTCCCAGAAGTCGCGGTGGCCGTGGATCTCCGCGGGCGGGATGCCGTACTGGCGGCAGATCACCGCGCACAGCCACACCAGCGCGTCCCAGTGCGCCGCCGGTGGCACCTGGTCCACGTACGTGCCCTCGTTCTCGACCCCGATGGGGTTCCGGTTCTGCCCGAACGCGTGCGCGCCCTCCACCATCCGGTCACCGGCGAGCAACGCGTCGAGGCTGCCGTGCCGCCCCTCCAACACCGACCCGCCCCGCGTGATGGTGAAGTGCTGCCCGGTGTCGCCCCAGTCGTTGTCGTCCACGTGCAAGTCCTGGAAGAACCGGGCGAGCCGGTGCGCGTGCTCCCGCGACACGTCCGTCGCGTCGTCCGTCGCCGTGTGGTGGACCAGGATCCGCTCCGGCTCGCGGCCCAACGACACCGGCCGTTCGACGGGCGGCCGGGCGGCCCACTCCGAGCACGGCTCGACGCGTCGCCGGACGGGACGCGGCGGCAGCGCCACAGCGCCCAGCCCCACTACCGCCCCCACCCCGAGCAACACCGCGCGTCTGGTGACCACCGCTCCTCCATTCGTCACCAGGGAGTGGATCACGGGGTGATCGCCGCGCCGAACAGGACCGGTGTCCAGCCCCTCACCCGATCGCGCCCAGGACTCCACCCGTTAGCCGAGTGGTGGTTCCATCTGCGTCATGACGCACCCCGGCGAACCGCACCACGATGACCTCTCCGGACGGCTGAACTGGCTGCGCGCCGGTGTCCTCGGGGCGAACGACGGCATCGTGTCCACGGCCGGCCTGGTGGTCGGCGTCGCGGGCGCCACCGCCGACCGGACCGCGATCCTCGCCGCGGGCGTGGCCGGACTGGTCGCCGGATCGCTGTCGATGGCGGGCGGCGAGTACGTGTCGGTCAGCACCCAGCGGGACACCGAACGGGCCGCACTCCGCTTGGAGGCGCAGGAGTTGCGCGACATGCCGGAGGTGGAGGAACGCGAACTCGCCGACATCTACCGGGGCAAGGGGCTGTCCGAGGAGTTGGCCGTGCGGGTGGCCCGCGAGCTGACCGAGCAGGACGCCCTGCGCGCGCACGCCGAGGCCGAGCTGCAGATCGATCCGGACAACCTGACCAGCCCGTGGCAGGCCGCGTGGGCGTCGCTGGTGGCGTTCTCGGTCGGCGCGCTGATCCCGGTGATCGCGATCGTGCTGCCGCCGACGGCCTGGCGGGTGTGGGCGTGCGCCGTGGCCGTGCTGGCCGGTTTGGTGCTCACTGGCGTGATCAGCGCGCGCCTCGGGTCCAGCAGGGTCGGCCACGCGGTGCGGCGCAACGTCGTCGTCGGGTCACTCACGATGGTCATCACCTACTACGTCGGCCTCCTGTTCGGCGTAACGGTGGGGTGATCGCGATCACGACACACACGCTGGGTGGTCCCCGGAAGAAAGTCGCCACCTGAAGGTGTGGAGTACGCAATCTGCGGGTAGCCCACCCTGACTTGTCGACGTCGAGCGCGGCAAGCCCGGACTGGAGGTGCCCGCCGTGACCCACCCACCCACATTCGTCTTCTTCCCTCGCGGCGAGAAGGCCGAACGGCGGCTCTGGACCCTCCTCGCGACCCTCTTCACGCTGGTCGCCGGCGTCAACGTCATCCTCGCCGTGAGCGAGGCCGCGTGGTGGCAGGGCGCCCTCGGGGCCCTGTGCCTGGTCGTCGCCGCAGGCTGCGTGAGGGAGTCCAGAAGAGCCCGAAACTAACTTCAGCGGCAACTGAAGGAACAGAATTAAAGGTCCGACCGGGTGTACCGCGATGGTCGGAACGGCGTCAAGTAGTGGTGTGATTCACCACGACGCCCTCTCGGACTAGAGCCATAACCGCGAATTCACACTATCGTCACAAGACCCCGGCAACCCCGGTGCACCGCCCAGCGCGTCCCACGGCCCATCCGGCCGCGGCACGCGCGTACAAGGAAGTGCAGTTCTCCCGCACAACGGAGTGCGGTCACCACGCCGAAGATCTCTCGGGCGTGGATCCCCAGCCAGTACCTGTAGGCCGAGCTGTCCGCGTAAAGCCGCGCGTGGGCGTTCGGCCGCATCCGTATGCCCGGACGATGCCCGGACGACGCCACGGGAGGGCCCGTTGTGACCCACCACCAGCCGCAAGGCCTTTACGACCCGCAGTACGAGCATGACGCCTGCGGTGTCGCGTTCGTCGCCGACCTGGCCGGCCGCAGAAATCACGCGATCGTCAGCCAGGCCCTGGTGGCGCTGCGCAACCTCGAACACCGGGGCGCGCGCGGCGCCGAACCTGACACCGGCGACGGCGCGGGCATCCTGATCCAGGTGCCCGACGCGTTCTACCGCGAGGTCGTCGGCTTCCCCCTGCCCGAGCCCGGCGGCTACGCGGTCGGTACCGCGTTCCTCCCCCAGGAGGGTCAGGACGAGGTCAGGGAACAGATCGAGCGCATCGCCGCCGAAGAAGGGGCGACGGTCCTCGGGTGGCGTGAACTGCCGGTCGACACCGACCACGTCGGGCCGACCGCGAAGACCACCATGCCCGCGTTCAGCCAGCTCTTCCTCGCCGGCCCGGAAGGCACCGGGGGCCTGGAGCTCGAGCGGCTGGCGTTCGTCGTCCGCAAGCGCGTCGAGCACGCGACGGACGTGTACTTCCCGAGCCTGTCGGGGCGAACGATCATCTACAAGGGAATGCTCACCGAGCCCCAGGTGGAGCGGTTCTTCCCCGACCTCACCGACGAGCGGGTGACGAGCTCCATCGGCCTGGTGCACTCCCGGTTCTCCACCAACACGTTCCCGTCGTGGCCGCTGGCCCACCCGTACCGGTACGTGGCGCACAACGGCGAGATCAACACCATGCGCGGCAACCGGAACTGGATGGACGCGCGCGAGTCGATGCTCGCCACCGACCTGATCCCCGGTGACCTGTCCCGGGTGTTCCCGGTGATCACCCGCGACGCGAGCGACTCGGCCACCTTCGACGAGGTGCTGGAGCTGCTGCACCTGGGCGGGCGCAGCCTGCCGCACGCGGTGCTCATGATGATCCCGGAGGCGTGGGAGAACCACGCCGAGATGGACCCGCAGCGCCGCGCGTTCTACGAGTTCCACTCCACGCTCATGGAGCCGTGGGACGGCCCCGCGCTGGTGGCGTTCACCGACGGCACGCTGATCGGCGCGGTGCTGGACCGCAACGGCCTGCGCCCGGCGCGGTACTGGGTCACCGAGGACGGCCTGGTCGTGCTCGGCAGCGAGGCGGGCGTGCTGGAGTTCGACCCGACGACGATCGTGCGCAAGGGCCGGTTGGAGCCGGGGAAGATGTTCCTCGTCGACACCGCCCAGGGGCGGATCATCGACGACGAGGAGATCAAGGGCGAGCTGGCGGCCGAGCACCCGTACCAGGAGTGGGTCGCCGACGGCATCCTGCACCTCGCCGATCTGCCCGCGCGTGAGCGGGAGGTGCCGACGCACTCGTCCCTCGTGCGCCGGCAGCAGGCGTTCGGCTACACCGAAGAGGAATTGGCGCTGCTGCTGGGCCCGATGGCCCGTTCCGGCGCGGAACCGATCGGCTCGATGGGCAACGACGCCCCGTTCGCGCCGCTGTCGGACCGGCCGCGGCAGCTGTTCGACTACTTCAGCCAGCTGTTCGCCCAGGTGACCAACCCGCCGCTGGACGCGATCCGCGAGGAGCTGGTGACCTCGCTGCACGCCACGCTCGGCGCGGAGCCGAACCTGCTGATCGCGGACGCGTCGTCGTGCCGGCGGATCTCGCTGCCGTTCCCGGTGCTGGACAACGACGAGCTGGCCAAGCTCGTCCACGTGGACGACGACGGCACGCTGCCGGAGTTCCGCACCTTCACCGTGCGCGGCCTGTACGAGGTCGCGGGCGGCGGGGAAGCGCTGGTGCGCCGGCTGGACGAGATCCGCGCCGAGGTGTCGCAGGCGATCACGGACGGCGCACGGCTGGTCGTGCTGTCGGACCGGGGCCTCGACGCCACCCACGCGCCGATCCCGTCGCTGCTGCTGACCGGCGCGGTGCACCACCACCTCGTGCGCGAGAAGACCCGCACCCAGGTGGACCTGATCGTGGAGGCGGGCGACGCCCGCGAGGTGCACCACATCGCGCTGCTCATCGGCTACGGCGCGAAGGCGGTGAACCCCTACCTGGCCATGGCTTCCGTCGAGGAGCTGGAGGACGTCGAGCCGGAGGTCGCCACCCGCAACCTGATCAAGGCGCTGGGCAAGGG
Organism: Saccharothrix isguenensis; assembly: GCF_052936305.1. Classification (NCBI taxonomy): domain Bacteria; kingdom Bacillati; phylum Actinomycetota; class Actinomycetes; order Pseudonocardiales; family Pseudonocardiaceae; genus Saccharothrix; species Saccharothrix isguenensis. The sequence goes on along the minus strand of NZ_CP193626.1, from coordinate 3,122,065 downwards.
CGTGCGCAAGACGATGTCCAAGATGGGCGTCTCGACCGTCGCGTCCTACACCGGTGCGCAGATCTTCGAGGCGATCGGCCTCGGCGACGAGGTCGTGGACACCTGCTTCACCGGCACCACTTCGCGGCTCGGCGGCATCGGGTTCGACGTCATCGCGGAGGAAGTCGCGCGGCGGCACCGGATGGCGTTCCCGGTCGACGGCGTCCGGGCGCACCACCGCGAGCTGGAAGTCGGCGGCGACTACCAGTGGCGGCGCGAGGGTGAGGCCCACCTGTTCAACCCGACCACGGTGTTCAAGCTCCAGCACTCCACCCGCACCGGGCGTTACGACATCTTCAAGGAGTACACGCGGGCGGTGGACGAGCAGGCCAAGCGGCTGTTGACGCTGCGCGGGCTGTTCGCGTTCAAGGAGGGCGTGCGCCCGCCCGTGCCGATCGACGAGGTGGAGCCGGTCTCCTCCATCGTCAAGAGGTTCGCCACCGGCGCCATCTCCTACGGGTCCATCTCGCAGGAGATGCACGAGGTGCTGGCCATCGCGATGAACCGGCTGGGCGCGAAGTCCAACACCGGCGAGGGCGGCGAGGACGCCGAGCGCTTCACCCCCGACGCCAACGGCGACTCGCGGCGTTCGGCGATCAAGCAGGTGGCGTCCGGCCGGTTCGGCGTCACCAGCGAGTACCTGGTCAACGCGGACGACATCCAGATCAAGATGGCGCAGGGCGCGAAGCCCGGCGAGGGCGGCCAGCTGCCCGGCGCGAAGGTGTACCCGTGGATCGCCAAGACCCGGCACTCCACGCCGGGCGTCGGCCTGATCTCGCCGCCGCCGCACCACGACATCTACTCGATCGAGGACCTGGCGCAGCTCATCCACGACCTGAAGAACGCCAACCCGGCGGCGCGCATCCACGTGAAGCTCGTCTCCGAGGTCGGCGTCGGCACGGTCGCGGCGGGCGTCTCCAAGGCGCACGCGGACGTGGTGCTGATCTCGGGCCACGACGGCGGCACCGGCGCCTCCCCCCTGTCGTCCATCAAGCACGCGGGCGGCCCGTGGGAGCTGGGCCTGGCCGAGACGCAGCAGACGTTGCTGGCCAACAGGTTGCGCGACCGGATCGTGGTGCAGACCGACGGCCAGCTCAAGACCGGACGGGACGTGGTGGTCGCGGCGCTGCTCGGCGCGGAGGAGTTCGGCTTCGCCACCGCCCCGCTGGTCGTGTCGGGCTGCATCATGATGCGGGTCTGCCACCTCGACACCTGTCCGGTCGGCGTGGCCACGCAGAACCCGGTGCTGCGGGCGAAGTTCGCGGGCAAGGCCGAGCACGTGGTGAACTTCTTCGAGTTCGTCGCGCAGGAAGTGCGGGAGCTGCTGGCGCAGCTCGGCTTCCGCACCCTGGCCGAGGCCGTCGGGCACGCGGACCTGCTCGACACGCGGGCCGCCGTGGACCACTGGAAGGCGGCCGGGCTCGACCTGTCGCCGATCTTCCACGTGCCGCCGCTGCCGGAAGGCGCGGCGCGGCACCAGGTCGTGACGCAGGACCACGGGCTGGACAAGGCGCTGGACAACACGCTGATCCAGCTCGCGGAGGGCGCGATCGCGTCCGGTGACCGGGTGCGGCTGGAACTGCCGGTGCGCAACGTGAACCGCACCGTCGGCACCATGCTCGGCTCCGAGGTGACCAAGCGGTGGGGCGGTGAAGGGCTGCCGGACGACACGATCGACATCACGTTCACCGGCACCGCCGGGCAGTCGTTCGGCGCGTTCCTGCCGCGCGGCATCACGTTGCGGCTCATCGGCGACGCGAACGACTACGTGGCCAAGGGCTTGTCGGGCGGGCGGATCGTCGTCCGGCCGGTCACCGACGCGCAGTTCGTCGCCGAGCAGCACATCATCGCGGGCAACGTGATCGGCTACGGCGCGACCGGCGGCGAGGTCTTCCTGCGCGGCAAGGTCGGCGAGCGGTTCTGCGTGCGCAACTCGGGCGCGCTGGCCGTCGTCGAGGGCGTGGGCGACCACGGCTGCGAGTACATGACCGGCGGGCGCGTGGTCGTGCTCGGCACGACCGGGCGGAACTTCGCCGCGGGCATGTCGGGCGGCATCGCGTACGTGCTGGACGCGGCCGTGCAGCGGGTCAACCAGGAGATGGTGGACCTGGACCCGCTGGACGAGTCGGACCGCGAGTTCCTCCGCCGTGCGGTGGAGAAGCACTACCTGGAGACGGACTCCGCGGTGGCGCACGCGCTGCTGGCCGACTGGGACCTGGCGGTGGACCGCTTCACCAAGGTCATGCCGAAGGACTACAAGCGGGTGCTGGCGGCACAGGCGCGGGCCGAGCTGGAGGGCCGCGACGTCAACCAAGCGATCATGGAGGCATCCCATGGCTGACCCTCGTGGGTTCCTCACCACCGAACGTGAGACCCCTCGCAGCCGTCCCGTTTTCCTGCGCCTGCGCGACTGGCGCGAGGTCTACGAGGAGTTCGAGCAGCCCAAGCTGGAGAAGCAGGCCGGGCGCTGCATGGACTGCGGCATCCCGTTCTGCCACCAGGGCTGCCCGCTGGGGAACCTGATCCCCGAGTGGAACAACCTGGTGTGGAAGGAGGACTGGCGGCTCGCGTCGGAACGCCTGCACGCGACCAACAACTTCCCCGAGTTCACCGGGACGTTGTGCCCCGCACCGTGCGAGGCCGCGTGCGTGGTCGGCATCAACGGCGAGGCCGTCACCATCAAGCGGGTCGAGATCTCCATCATCGACCGGGCGTGGGACGAGGGCTGGGTGACGCCGCAGCTCCCGCCGACGCGCACCGGCCGCAAGGTCGCCGTGGTCGGCTCCGGGCCCGCGGGCCTGGCCGCCGCCCAGCAGCTGACCCGCGCGGGCCACGACGTGGTGGTGCTGGAGCGGGCGGACGCCATCGGCGGGCTGCTGCGCTACGGCATCCCCGAGTTCAAGATGGAGAAGTGGCGGCTGGACCGCCGGCTGGACCAGATGCGGGCCGAGGGCACCGAGTTCCGGACAAGTGTGGACGTCGGCGTCGACGTCACGGTCGAGGAGCTGCGGGAGTCCTACGACGCGGTGGTGCTCGCCGGTGGCGCGACGGCGTGGCGCGACCTGCCCGTGCCGGGCCGGGAGCTGTCCGGGGTGCACCAGGCGATGGAGTACCTGCCGTGGGCGAACCGGGTCGCGCGCGGCGAGCTGGACGCGCCGCCCATCACGGCCGGGGGAAAGCACGTCGTGGTCATCGGCGGCGGCGACACGGGCGCGGACTGCGTGGGCACCGCCCACCGGCAGGGCGCGCTGTCGGTGACGCAGCTGGAGATCATGCCGAGGCCGCCGGAGAAGCGCGCCGAGGCCCACCCGTGGCCGACCTACCCGATGCTCTATCGGGTCACGTCGGCCCACGAGGAGGGCGGCGAGCGGCTGTACGCCGTGTCCACCGTGGAGTTCCTGGGTGACGACGCGGGCGCGGTGCGGGCGTTGAAGCTGGTCGAGGTCGAGGCGTCCGGTGGGCGGTTCGAGCCGGTGCCGGGCACCGAGCGGGAGATCCCGGCGCAGCTGGTGACGCTGGCGATGGGCTTCGTCGGCCCGGAGAAGGACGGCCTGCTCACCGAGCTGGGCGTCGGTCTCGACGCACGCGGCAACGTCGCCCGTGACGACTCGTTCGCGACCTCCGTCGACGGCGTGTTCGTGGCCGGCGACATGGGCCGCGGCCAGTCGCTGATCGTGTGGGCCATCGCCGAGGGCCGTTCCGCCGCCGCCGGCGTGGACGCCTACCTGACCGGCAGGCACGTGCTGCCGCGGCCGATCGAGCCGACCGACCGGCCGCTCGTATGAGCCGTCCCCGTGCGCACAACGGCGTGCGCACGGGGACCCCCTTCCCGCGTGGCCGGACAGCGTGGTCCGGCCACGCGTTCCGCTACACGGCGTGCCGTGGCCGTCCTCGGAGCGGCACCGCCGATCCGGACGCCGCGGTGGGCAGGTGCCCGCCGCCCAGCGCGGCGTCCCGATGAACCGTCCCCGGTGGCCGGACAGCGTGGTCCGGCCACCGGGGACCCCTTCCCGTGACCGCTGAGCAGGCCCGGCGCGGCGCCTGTCCGCCGGGACCGCGTCGTTCTACGGGCAGGTCTTCCAGGCGAAGAGGTACGTCGTCTCGACACTGCCGTCCGTCGAGTCCGTCGACGTGAAGCCCGTCGTCCTGGTCGGGTCGGACGTGCCCGCACCCACCCGCAGCTCGGTGTTGATGTCGAACAGGCGCTGCTCACCGCACGGGTGGTACACGATCGCGTCGAGTTCGGGGGGTGTCGGTCGCCTGCCAGCCTTCGCCCATCGGCTACCCGGGAGCCACTCGCGACCCGCTCGGGATCCGCTCGGTCCTCGACCGGGCCTCGCCTCAACCGGGTCGGGAGGCCACCACGCGCCGGATCAGCTGCACCATGCGCGCGCACTCGTCGTCGTCCAAGGCCTCGAACCAGCGCGCTTCCCGCGCGTTCTGGCTCGGGAACGCCCGCGCCACGGACTGGCCGCCGTGCTCGGTGAGCGCCACGAACACGACCCGCCGGTCCTGGTCGTCCCGGGTCCGCTTCACCAGCCCCGCCCGCTCCAACGTGTTGATCAGGTTGGACATCGCCGACCGCGTGGTGCCGGACAGGTCCGCCAGCCGGGCGGGCTGGGTCGGCCCGAGGATCCACAGCTTGAACATCAACCGGAACCCCGGCATGGTCCACCCGTGCTCGCGGTGCACCAGCGCCTCGTAGTCGGTGATCATCATGTAGGCCAGGTGGAGCACGTTGTACGAGAGGCCGAACGCGTCCGCGTCCCCGCCCGACTCCGCGATCCGATAACGTGCGAAACGCTCGTAATCCTGCTGGGTCACCACTTCCGCGGCGACGGGGACCTCCTGCTCTGCCACTCGCTGATCCTGGCAGGGCGACACGGCCGACGGCACGCGAATGGGGCACACTGGCCGGCGTGATCGGGACGCGTCGGTTCGCCACCACGGCCGCGGTCGTGCTGGTGATCGCCACCGCCGCGTCCGTGGCCGCGAGCTTCGACATCGTCAAGGGCGAGGGCGCCGTCGTGCTGGACGACCTCGCCCAGCTCGCCACGGGCCTCCTGGCGACGGGCTGCTGCCTGTGGACGGCACGCCGGACCACCGGGCCGGACCGGCACTGGCGGCTCGCCATGGGACTCGGCATGGCGGGCTGGTCGACCGGCCAGGCCCTGTGGACGTGGTACCAGTTGGTCGAGCGGCGGGCCGTGCCGTCACCGTCGCTCGCGGACGCCGGGTACCTGAGCATCGTGCCGTTCGCGTTCATCGCTTTGCTGGTCATCGGCAACTTCCGCCGCTCCGGCTCGCCGGACGCGCTGCTCGACCGCCGGTCCCACAGCGCCCGCCTGGTGTTGCTGCTGGACGGCCTGATCGTGACCGGCTCGCTGTTCGTGCTCACGTGGACCACGTCGCTCGGCGGGTTGGTCGCGAGCGGCAACCCGAGCACGGCGGCTTTCCTGGTGGCGATCGCCTACCCGGTGACGGACCTGGCGCTGCTGGTGATCGTGGTGGTGCTGAGCGCGGACCGGAAGGTCGTGCTGCGCAACCAGCTCCGGCTGCTCGGGCTGGGACTGGTCGGGCTGTCCCTGTCCGACCTCGCGTTCGCCTACCTGGTCAGCATCCAGGCGCCCGAGGTGCCACCCCTGGCCAACGCCGGGTTCGTGATCGGGCCCGCGCTGATCGCGCTGGCCGCGCTGGCACCGGTGGCGTCGCCCGCGTCGGGCCCGGACCGCAACCGCCGGCGGTGGCAGTGGGCGTACCTGCTCATGCCCTACGTACCGCTCCTGGTCAGCAGCGTGCTGGTGGTGCGCCGCACGCTCATCGGCGACCTGCGGCCGTTGGACGGGGTGGAGATCGCGTCCGGCTTCACGGTGTTCGTCGCGGTGATCCTGCGGCAGCTGGTGACCCTGGTGGACAACACGAAGCTGGTGCTGCTGCTGCGGGAATCCGAATACAGCTTGAACCACCAGGCGCACCACGACCCGCTGACCGGGCTGGCCAACCGGGCGCTGTTCGAGAGCAGGCTGGACGAGGCGCTGACCGCCCACCACCGCGACGGCACGCCGTTCGGGCTGCTGTTCGTGGACCTGGACGACTTCAAGGCGGTCAACGACGTGTCCGGTCACGCGTACGGTGACGCGGTGCTCGAACAGGTCGCGAAACGGCTGCTGCAGTGCGTCCGCGACACCGACGTGGTGGCCCGGCTGGGCGGTGACGAGTTCGGCGTCCTGGTGGAGGGGGTGGCCGAGCCGGAACAGGTGGCGTCCCGCGTGCTCGACGCGCTCGGCGACGAGATCAGCGCGTCGGTCGGCGTGGTGATCTGCGCGGGCCAGGACCCCGAAGCCACCGCCGCATCCGTCCTCAACCGTGCCGACAACGCCATGTACGAGGCGAAGCGCGGGGGCGGGCGGGGGCTCGTCATCCACTCCTAGGACCGCGCGACCACTGCCGGGACCGCGTGACGCGACACCCGGCAGTCCGGCACGTACGACCGCGCGACCCGCCGGCTGGGCCGGTCGATCCGCGCCGCCGCCCCGGGCCGCGTGCGGCCCGCCTCCTCCGAGGACTGCTCGCGCTTGAGGTGCCCCCTGTTTGCGCTCGGCGCTGTCAGGGCACTCGGAGGTGTCCTGTTCAGGCGACCGGAGGTAGGCCGGTGTCACCCTCGGTAAGCGACAACGTGCTGGTCGACCGCTACGAGCTCATCGAGCCGATCGGGACCGGCGGCATGGCCGAAGTCCACCGAGCCTGGGACACCGTGTTGCGGCGGCACGTCGCGATCAAGCTGTTCCACCCCGGCTTCGACCCGGCGGGGGCGCAGCGGTTCGACAACGAGGTGCGCGTGCTGGCCGGGCTCTCCCACCCCGGGCTGGTCGCCGTCTACGACGCCGACACCGCGGCGCCCACCCCGTTCGTCGTGCTGCGGCTGGTGGAGGGCCGGACGCTCCACGAGCGGCTGACCCTCGGACCGCTGCCCCCGCACCAGGTGCGCCGGCTCGGGCACCGGTTGTCCGACGCGCTGGCGCACGTGCACGACCACGGCCTGGTGCACCGCGACGTGAAACCGTCGAACATCCTGCTGGACCACGACGGCGAGGCCTACCTCGCCGACTTCGGCCTGGCACACCTGACCGGCGCCACGCGGCTGACCCGCACCGACCACCTGGTGGGCACCGCGGCCTACCTCGCCCCTGAGCAGGTGCTCGGCGGCGAGGTCGACCACCCGGCCGACGTCTACGCCTTGGGCCTCGTCCTGCTGGAGTGCCTGACCGGGCGGCGCGAGTACGAGGGCGGTGACGTGGAAGCGGCGGTCGCCCGGCTGCACCGCCCGCCGACCATCCCCGCGGACCTGCCCGAGGACGTCCGGAGCCTGCTGGCCGCGATGACCTCCTCCGCACCGCACGACCGACCCACCGCGCACGATTGCGCGCGGACCCTCGGCACAGACCTCCTGCCGTTCGACGGCACGGCTGAGCCGGGTGGGCCGGCTGAGCCGGGTGGCGGCGAAGCCACCGCGAAGCTCCCGGTCGGCACGCGCCGGTCGTGGAAGACGCTCGCCGCCTCGGCGGGTGCGCTGGTCGGCGCGTTCGCGATCACGATGGCCGCCACCTCGGGCGAGCCGCCGGAGACCTCCGTGCCACCCGGGTCCTCGACGGAGCAGGCAGCCACTGAACAGCCGCGCTCGACCGACACACCTCGGGGCGGGGTCGAGCCGCAGTTCGTCGGCACGCCGCAGACCCCGGATGCGACACAGGCGCCCGGCACGACGCAACCGCCGACCCCGGCACAGGACGGGGACTCGGCCGGCGCACCTGTCGACACCGCGCCGGACGAAGCGCCCCTGCCGGAGACAGGTCCCGGCGACACCACCGCACCCACCACCGCCGCACCCACCACCGCCGCACCCACCACTACCGCACCCACCACCGCGCCCACGACCACTGAAACCATCCCCACCACGACCGACCAGCAGACCTCGGCCCCGTCGCCCCCCGACACCACGAGCCCTGAAGCCGGACCCAGCTCGGCTGAACCGCCGGGCGAACCCGCCGACGACGGGACCTGAGGGACACCACCACTCGGAGCCCCGCCCGCAGACCGGTGACGACGCGCGAGGAGAACGCGCCGAGCCTTCGACCGAGGTGCCATCCGCCCCGGCGCACGCGAAACGCCCGGCGGTCGGTCGACCACCGGGCGTTCGACGTGCGGTCGGACGTCGACGTGCGGTCAGACGTCCCGGTGCTGGTCGATCGCGACCGATTCGACCACCTGGTCGAAGGACTCGTAGCGGCGCTCCGCGATCGAGTGCAACGCGTGCACGGTGTCCTCGTCCGCGTTGTTGCGCGACGCGTGGTCCACCAACTGGCCCTTGTCCGCCGGGTACACGACATCACCCAGCACGGTGCGCAGCCTTCCCACCGTTGTCGTGTCGCTCATCGCTCTCCCTCCACGCGTCGGCAGCCAACCCGCCCCGGTTACCCGACGCCGGCACGCCGACACGTGATCCACGGCGCTCACGCCGCCGTCGTCACCGCTTGGGCACGAAGGCGTAGATGCTGGCGGGCGAGCCGGAGCCGCGGCGGTTGACCGTGCCGCCGACCAGGACGTGCGCGCCCTGCTCGGGCAGCTGCGCCAGGTTCGCCAGGATCTCCAGGCTGATCCGGTGCTCCCGGTACAGCAGCTTGGACACCCGGTACTCCACGTCGGTCGCGGGCTCGGGGCTGAACGTGTCCGTGCCCAGCGCCCCGCGGCGGCCGAGCCGGCCGGTGTCGACCAGCCACTGCACGGCCGCCAGCGAGAACCCGGGCTGGTGCATCTGCCCGGCGGCGTCGAAGTTGAAGAACTCGGGCGTCCCCCAGCGCGCCTCCCACCCGGTCCACAGCACGACCGCGGCCTCGTTCGGGATGCGGCCGTGCCGCCTCTCCCACCGCTGGAGGTCGCCGACGCTGACCTCGTAGTCCGCGTTCTGCGCGGCCTGCTCCCGCACGTCGATCTTCACCGCGGGCAGGAACAGGTCTTCGGGGTCCATCTCGTCGGCGTACGGCTGGTCGTCGTTGAAGTGCGCGGGAGCGCCCCAGTGGGTGCCGGTGTGCTCCCCCTGCGACACGTACTGGAGGTAGAACCCGTGCTCCGGCACCGTGGTCACGGTGCTCAGCGTGAACTCCGGGTCGCCCGGGTAGACGTTGGTCCGGTCCGGGTCGTTCACGTGCGCCAGGTTCACCAACCGGTAGTCGCCCAGCCCCAACTGGCCCGAACGCCCCGCCGCGCCCGCCGACCCACCACCCGCGATCATGCCGCCCACTGCCGTAGCCACACCCGCGAGCATCGACCGTCTCCGCACCGCCGACCACTCCTTTGCCTAGCCGTCACTCGATCCGGGCAACGGTACAGGCTCAGTGATCACAAAACGACTACCTGCCGAACCGCTTCTCCCGAGGCCAGTCGAGTGAAACCGGTGTTGATGTCCTCCAGCGTGAGCCTTCCCGACAACAGTTCGTGCACGGGCAGCTGACCGGCGCGGTACAGGTCGACGAACCGCGGCACGTCCCGCCGGGGCACGCACGAGCCGAGGTAGCTGCCCTTCAACGTCCGCTCCTCGGCGACCAGGCTCAGCGCGGGCAGCGAGATCGTGCGGTCCGGGTGCGGCAGGCCCACGGTGACCGTCGTGCCGCCCGCGCCGGTGGCCAGGTACGCCTGCTCCAGCACGGCTGCGACACCGGTCGTGTCGATGACCTTGTCCGCGCCGCCGCCCGTCAGCGACCGCACCTCCGCCACCGCGTCCGGACCGCCGGCCACCTCGTCCGTCGCGCCGAGCTTCCGCGCCAACGCCCGCTTGTGCTCCACGACGTCCACCGCGATGATCTGCGACGCGCCGGCCGCCCGCGCCGCCAGCAACGCCGCGAGCCCCACTCCGCCGAGCCCGAACACCGCAACCCGGTCCCCCGGTGTGACGGCCGCGCTGTAGAACGCCGCGCCCGCGCCGGTCAGCACCGCGCAGCCGAACAGGGCGGCGATCTCGAACGGCAGGTCGGCGGGCACGAGCGTCGCCGACTTCTCCGACACCACGGCGTACTCTGCGAACCCGGACACCCCGAGGTGGTGGTGCGGGCGCGTGCCGTCGGGCAGCCGCAGCCGCCGTCCGCCGCTCAGCAGGGTGCCTTCGCGGTTGGCCGCCGCACCCGGCTCGCACAGCGCCTGCCGCCCGGACACGCACCGCCGGCACGACCCGCACGCGGGCACGAACGACAGCACCACGTGGTCGCCGACGGCGAAGTCGGACGCGCCCGGCCCGGTCTCCACGACCTCGCCCGCGGCTTCGTGGCCGAGCAGCATCGGCAGCGGCCGGATGCGGGAGCCGTCGATCACCGACAGGTCGGAGTGGCACAACCCGGTCGCGCGCACCCGCACCAGCACCTCACCGGGCCCCGGCGGGTCGAGCTCCAGGTCGAGCACCTGGAGCGGACCGCCGACCTCCGTCAGCACCGCGCCCTTCACGCCACCACCAGCCCTTCCATCGCGGCACGCAGGTCGGCCGGGATGGCCACCGGCTTGCGGGTCGAGCGGTCGGTGAACACGTGCACGAAGTGCCCTTCGGCGACCACGTCGTCCCGCCCTTCGGGGTAGAAGCCGATCTCGTACCGCACGCTGGAACGGCCGAGGTGCCCGATCCGCAGGCCCGCGTCGACGGCCTCCGGGAACGCGACCGACGCGTGGTAGTTGCAGTGGGACTCCACGCACAGCCCGATCGCCGGACCGCCGTGGATGTCCAACCCGCCCTCCGCGATCAACCACGTGTTGATCACGGTGTCCATGAAGGCGTAGTGCACGACGTTGTTGACGTGCCCGTACACGTCGTTGTCGTGCCACCGGGTCGGGATCCGCTGCCAGTGCCGGTAGTCCTTACGCACACGACCTCCTGGACGACACACAACCTCCTGAACACCACATGATCAGTCGAGCATCCTGGTGAGCTCGACCCTGGACCGCACTTCGAGCCTGGCGAAGATGTTCCGCAGGTGGTGCTCGACGGTGCGGTGGCTCAGGAACAGCCGCGCGGCGATCTCCCGGTTGGTCGCGCCCTCGGCGACCAGGCGGGCGATCTGCGCCTGCTGCGGGGTCAGCCCGGCGGTCGGGTCGACGTCGGCCCGCCCGGCGGCGCGGTTCGCGGCGCGGTCGGCGGTCCGGTCCGCCTGGGACGGTCCTACCGCCTCACCCGCCGCGCGCAGCTCCGCCCGCGCCCGCGCGACCCACCGGTCGGCCTCGTAGCGCTGGAAGATCTTCACGGCGTCACGCAGGAGTTCCCGCGCCGCGCGCGGTTTGCGGTCGCGCCGCAGCCGGTGGCCGTAGAACAGCTCGGTCTTGGCCAGCTCCATGGCGGTGCCGCTGACCCGGTGCAGCCGGATCGCCTCGCGGAAGTGCTCCTCGGCGCGGGGGCCTTCGGCGAGCAGGCCGTGGCAGCGGTGCGACAACGCGAGGCGGGCCGCGCTGCCGGTGGTGCCGACCCACTTCTCGTACCGGCGCAGCGCCCGGTCCGCGGTGGGCAGCTGACCGCAGCCGACGGCGGCCTCCACCACGTGCGGCGCGGCCATCACCTTGATGCCGGTGTGCACGCCGCCCGACCCGGCGGCCATCAACCGCAGCCGGTCCAGCGCGTCGGCCGGTCGGTCCAGCACGAGGTCGACGCAGGCGAACGCCCACGCGCCGAACGCGCCGGAACGGCCGAGGCCGCGTTCGGCGATCTGCTCGGCGGCGGCGTCGATGCGGTGCACGGCGGTCTCGGTGTCACCGCGCAGCGCGGCGAGCAGCGCCAGGATGGTGAGGTGGTCGACCACGGCGTTGTGCTGGCCGATGGCGGTGGCCGCGTGCACGCCCTCGAACGCCGCCGACATCGCCACCGAGTGCTGGTCGAGCAGCATCGCGGACAGCGCCCGGTACACCAGCGCCCACGGCACCAGCGCGGTCAGCCCGTGCTCGTGCGCCGCCGTGACCGCGCTGGTCGCCAGTTCGTGCGCCCTGGTGGCGTCGCCGAGGGTGTAGGCGGCCTGGCCGCCCCAGATCTTGGCCTGCGGGTGCGGCACCCGTTCGGCCAGCTCCACCACGGACCGCAGCACGGGCAGGGCTTCGTCGTGCCGCCCGGCGAACGTGGCCGCCATGCCGACGAGGTGGTCCAGCGTGATCCGGGTTTCGTCCGGCTCGTCGGGGCGGCGCAGGCTCGCGGCGAACGCGGCGGTCTCGGCGTACCGGACGTGGTCGCCCGCGATGCTGGCCGCTTCACCGGCGAAGCCGAGCGCGGTGATGGCCAGCGTGCGGTGCGTGCCGACCAGTTCGCCCGCCGCGTGCAGCAGCCGGCGCACCGCGACGTCCGGCAGGCCGTTGCCCAGGTCGAGGCCGCCGCGCAGCACTTCGGTGCGGGCCCGCAGCTCGTCGCTGTCGGTCAGCCGGGCGGCCGTGCGCAGGGCGACGCGGGCGCGCCGGGGTGCGCCCGACGCCCAGTGGTCGGTGGCGGCGGCGATCAGGTGGCGGGCCTTGGCGTCCGGGTCGGCGGTCAAGGCGGCGGCGCGGTCGTGGTCGCGGGCGGCGGCCTGGTAGTCGCCGCAGCGGCGGGCCCGGTTCGCGGAGTCGACCAGCCGTTCGGCGAACGCGTCGCGCGCGCCGGGAGCGCGGGCGGCCTCGTGCCAGGTGCGGCGGGGACCGGGCGGCAGTGCCTCGGCCAACGCGGCGTGCGCGGCGTAGCGGAGGGCCAGCGGGATGTCGGTGCGCAGCGCGGAGCGGACCAGCGGGCCGCCGTCGAGCAGCGCGTTCGCCTCCTCGATCGCGGCCAGGTCGAGGTCCGGCATCCGGGCCAGGGTGTCCGCGTCCACCTCGTCGTCCACGACGCACAACGCGGTCGCGTACCGGGCCTGCGGTGACAGCGCGGCGAAGCGGGCGCCGAACCGGGCGCGCAGCGAGCTGTCCTCGGGCAGCGCGTCGGGGCCGGGCGCGGTGCCGCCGAGCTGGTCGGACGTGAGCGCGCGGGCCAGCTCGGTGAGCGCGAGCGGGTTGCCGCGGGCCAGGTCGGCGACGTCGTCGGCGAGACCGGAGGCCAGACCGGGCCGGAGTTCGCGCAGCACGCGGAGGCTGTCGGCGTGGTCCAGCGGGTCCAGTCGCACCCACGGCAGCCCGTGCGGTTCGGCCTCCGTGGCGATCAGCAGGGCCACCGGCTCGTCGGCGACCTCCGCGGCGAGGTCCACCAGCCAGTCCGTGTCCTCCAGGAGGTGGGCGTCGTCCACGCACAGCAGCACCTCGCGGCCCGTGGTCGTGGCGGCCTCGCGTGCGGCGGCGAGCATCGCGGTCTTGCCCGACCCGGCCGCGCCGCGCAGCACCAGCGCCCCGCCGTGACCGGCACGGGCGCGGGCGAGCAACGCGTCTACGGCGACGCGCTGCCGGTCACGTCCGCGCAGCATGTGGCCAGTCTGACCGGAGGTCGAGGCCCGGCGGAAGGGGTCGGGCCGAAATTATCTACCAGTGTTAGTTTTCGAGCCCGGACCGGTGGTTGCACCGATGCGGAGTGTTCGACCGGTAGCGCAGGGTGATCGCTGTCCGTAGTTCCCTGCCAAGCGAGGTGTACACCGACGTGCAACTCCGCAAAATGATCCCCGCGCTGATCCCCGCGCTGGTCCTGTCCCTGGTCGGCGTGACGCCGCCGGCGAACGCCGAGGTCGAGTACCGACGCGGTCCCGCGCCGACCAACTCCAGCATCGAGGCGACCCGCGGCCCGTTCTCCACGGCCTCCACCACGGTGTCCTCCTGGTCCGTTTCCGGCTTCGGCGGCGGCACGATCTACTACCCCACCAGCACCGCCGAGGGCACCTTCGGCGCCATCGCCGTCTCGCCCGGCTACACCGCGAGCCAGTCCACGATGTCGTGGCTCGGCCCGCGCATCGCGTCGCAGGGCTTCGTGGTGTTCACCATCGACACCAACAGCCGCTACGACCAGCCCGACAGTCGGGCGTCCCAGCTGCTGGCCGCCCTGGACTACCTGACCCAGAGCAGCTCGGTGCGCAGCCGGATCGACGCGAGCCGGCTCGGCGTCATGGGGCACTCGATGGGAGGCGGCGGCACCCTGCGCGCCGCCGAACGACGCCCCGCCCTTCAGGCGGCCATCCCGCTGACCGGGTGGCACACCGACAAGAGCTGGGGCAGCGTCCGGGTGCCGACCCTCGTCGTCGGCGCCGAGGACGACACGGTGGCGCCCGTGTCGTCGCACTCGGAGCCGTTCTACACCTCGCTGCCGTCCACCCTGGACAAGGCGTACCTGGAGCTGAACAACGCGAGCCACTTCGCGCCCAACTCGTCGAACACGACGATCGCGAAGTACAGCATCGCGTGGCTCAAGCGGTTCATCGACAACGACACCCGCTACGAGCAGTTCCTGTGCCCCGCTCCGGGGCGCAGCACCCTGATCGAGGAGTACCGGGACACCTGCCCGCACACCGTCTGATCCACGACCCGGGCGTGGCGCCGCAGCGAATTGCGGCGCCACGCCCGTTCCACCTCCTCCTCACACTGCGGCACCGACTTCCCGTCGGTGCCGCAGTGTCGTTTGCACGCAAGACTGATCTTTGTTCCGCACTCCGGCGGTATGACGACCGCCCGACGTTCCACACCCTCGTCAACTGCACGTTCAGGTGAAAAATGCTGCACCGAAAGGTGCATCCATTCCGCATCACCACGAATACCTCCACCGAAGCCACTCAAGATCACCCGTTATTACCGACCAGGGGCGCGACCCACACGGTGCGTGCACACAACTCGACCACCTGACCCTCAGGTGTGTACTCACATCAGCCGCTTCCCGTGGGACATTCGGAGTCACTACCGTCAATGCGGACAATGAACGAAATCCGATTGGCGGTGTGACGCGGTGACTGTGACCGATTCGGACTTGGACACCGAGCGACCTCGGCTCAGCCTGGGCACGGCTGCGGCGCGGAACCTCGCGACCACGACCAAGTCCGTGCCCCAGATGCAGGGCATCACCTCCCGGTGGCTGCTCAAGATCCTGCCCTGGGTGGAGGCGAAGGGCGGCGCCTTCCGGGTCAACCGCAGGCTCAGCTACGAGATCGGCGACGGACGGCTGACGTTCACCAACATCGGCGCCGACGTTCGGGTCGTGCCCCAGGAGTTGACCGAGCTGGCGCTCCTGCGCGGCTACGAGGACGTCGAGGCGCTGAGCGCGCTCGCCGACCGCTTCCAGCAGCGCGAGTTCCAGCCGGGTGACGTGCTGGTCGAGTCCGGCCGTCCGCAGGACACGCTCTACCTGATCGCGCACGGCAAGGTGAACAAGATCGGGCAGGGCGAGTACGGCGACCACACGGTCCTCGGCACCCTCGCCGACGGCGACCACTTCGGCGGCCAGGTGCTCGCGGGCCCGCAGGGCGAGTGGGACTTCACCATCAAGGCCGTCACGCCGGTGATCGCGCTGCTCCTCCGGTGGGAGGACTTCGAGCGGCTCAACGGTGAGGCGGGCGGTCTGCGCGCGCACATCCAGCGCGCGTTCGCCAGCGGCAACGGTAAGTCCAACGCCTACGGCGAGGCCGAGATCGACATCGCCTCCGGCCACGACGGCGAACCGGACCTGCCGGGCACGTTCGTGGACTACGAGGTCGCGCCGCGCGAGCTGGAGCTGAGCGTCGCGCAGACCGTGCTGCGGGTGCACAGCCGCGTCGCGGACCTCTACAACCAGCCGATGGACCAGGTCGAGCAGCAGTTGCGGCTGACCATCGAGGCGCTGCGCGAGCGCCAGGAGCACGAGATGATCAACAACCGCGAGTTCGGCCTGTTGAACAGCGCGGACCTCAAGCAGCGCATCCACACCCGCAGCGGCCCGCCCACCCCGGACGACATGGACGACCTGCTGGCCACCGTCTGGAAGGAGCCGACGGCGTTCCTGGCCCACCCGCGGGTCATCGCGGCGTTCGGCCGGGAGTGCACCAAGCGCGGGATCTACCCGTCCACGGTCGACCTCAACGGGCACCACGTGCCGGCGTGGCGCGGCGTGCCCGTGCTGCCGTGCAACAAGATCGCGGTGAGCAACAGCCGCACCAGCTCGATCATGCTGCTGCGCGCGGGCGAGCACAACCAGGGTGTCATCGGCCTGCACCAGACGGGCCTGCCCGACGAGTACCAGCCCGGGCTGTCGGTGCGGTTCATGGGCATCAACGAAAAGGCGATCATCTCCTACCTCGTCAGCGCCTACTACTCCACCGCGATCCTCGTGCCGGACGCGGTCGGCGTGCTGGAGCACGTCGAAATCGGCCGCGAAGACTGAGTCCCCCGACCAGATTGGGCAGCTGAAGTGACCGTGACAGACCCCGGCCTCGCTCCTGAAGAGGTCGAGCAGCACCGCCAGAGCCTGAGCACCGCGGGCGCGCGGAACCTGGCCAGCACGACCAAGTCCACCCCGCAGATGCAGGGCATCTCACCCCGGTGGCTGCTGCGCAAGTTGCCGTGGGTGACCACCCAGGCGGGCACCTACCGGGTCAACCGCCGGTTGACCTACGCGATCGGCGACGGCCGGGTGAGCTTCACCAGCACCGGCGCCGACGTCCGGGTCATCCCGCAGGAGCTGCGCGAACTGCCCCTGCTGCGCGACTTGCCCGACGACGACGTGCTGGTCGCGCTGGCGAGCCGGTTCCGGCAGCGCGAGTTCCAGCCCGGCGACATCCTGGTCCAGGCGGGCGACCGGGCCGAAGAGGTCTTCCTCATCGCGCACGGCAAGGTGAACAAGATCGGTCTGGGCGAGTACGGCGACCAGACCGTGCTGGACACCATGGCCGACGGCGAGCGCTTCGGCGAGGAGGTGCTGATCGGCGACGAGACCGAGTGGGGCTTCACCATCAAGGCGGTCACCCCGGTGACCGTCCTGGTGCTGCCGTGGCGGTCGGTGCAGGAGCTGAACGGGCAGGCCGAAGCGCTCCGCGAGCACATCGCGTCGGTGGTGCGCAACGCGGGCAAGCCGCAGAACAAGCACGGCGAGGCGGCGATCGAGATCGCCTCCGGCCACGACGGCGAGCCGGACCTGCCGGCGACGTTCGTGGACTACGAGTTGTCGCCGCGCGAGTACGAGCTGGAAGTCGCGCAGACCGTGCTGCGGGTGCACACCCGGGTGGCCGACCTCTACAACAAGCCGATGAACCAGACCGAGCAGCAGTTGCGGCTGACCATCGAGGCCCTGCGCGAGCGCCAGGAGCACGAGATGATCAACAACCGCCGGATCGGGCTGCTGCACAACGCCGACCTCAAGCAGCGCATCCACACCCGCACCGGTCCGCCGACCCCGGACGACCTGGACGAGCTGGTGTCGCGGCGGCGCAAGACGGCGTTCATGCTGGCCCACCCGCGCACGATCGCCGCGTTCGGCCGGGAGGCCAGCAAGCGTGGCGTGTACCCCGGAACAGCCGACGTGGAGGGCACGAAGGTCACCACGTGGCGGGGCATCCCGCTGCTGCCGTCGGACAAGATCCCGATCACCCCGCAGGGCACCAGCTCGATCCTGGCCATGCGGATCGGCGAGCAGGACAACGGCGTGATCGGCCTGCACCAGCCGGGCATCCCGGACGAGGTCCAGCCGAGCCTGAACGTGCGGTTCATGGGCATCAACGAGAAGGCGATCGTGTCCTACCTCGTCAGTGCCTACTACTCGGTGGCCGTGCTGGTGCCGGACGCCCTCGGGATCCTGGAGAACGTGGAGATCGGCCGGTCCTGACCGACCGCGATCGACGGCAGCCGGGCCCCGCCGCCCCGGCTGCCGCCCCTCCGCGCGCTTCTTCCCCGCCCGTCTCCCCGCTCGCGCTTACTGCTTGCCTCGTCCGGGGCGGGCGGGCACATCCCCGGAACAGGAGTTGTGGTGATGACCGACCTGGACGTGAGCCTCGATCACCGATCCGCCCGCGAGGTGCTGAACTGGAGCCGTGCCGGGGTCGACCCGGCGCTGCGGACGGCGGTGGACCGGCTGCCGGACTCGATGCGGGCCATCGCCGGCTACCACTTCGGCTGGTGGGACGAGCAGGGCAGGCCGACCGGCGCGGACCCGGGCAAGGCGATCAGGCCGGCGCTCGTGCTGCTGGGCGCGCAGGCGGTGGGCGGCGCCGTGCAGACCGCGTTGCCGGCCGCGGTGGCGGTGGAGCTGGTGCACAACTTCTCGTTGCTGCACGACGACGTGATGGACGGTGACACGACCCGGCGCCACCGCCCGACGGCGTGGCACGTGTTCGGCGTGAACCCGGCGATCCTGGCCGGCGACGCGCTGCTGACGTTGGCGCTGGACGTGGTGGCGGGCAGTGGCCACCCGAAGGCGCGGGAGGCGATCCGGGTGGTGTCGGCCTCGGTGCAGCGGCTGCTGGACGGGCAGAACGCGGACCTGGCGTTCGAGGGACGCGGTGACGTGCGGCTGGCGGAGTGCGTGCGGATGGCCGAGGGCAAGACGGCGTCGCTGCTGGGCGCGTCCTGCGCGTTGGGCGCGTTGTTCGGCGGCGGCCGGCCGGACCAGGTGGAGCACCTGCGGTCCTTCGGCGAGCAGGTGGGGCTGGCCTTCCAGTTCGTGGACGACCTGCTGGGCATCTGGGGTGACCCGGAGGTGACCGGCAAGCCCGTGTACTCGGACCTGGAGAACCGCAAGAAGTCACTGCCCGTGGTCGCCGCCCTGACCTCCGGCACCGCCGCCGGGCGGGAGCTGGACGCGCTGTACCTGCGCGATCAGCGGCTCACCGCGGCCGACCTCGCGCGCGCGGCCGAGCTGATCGAGCTGTCCGGCGCGCGCGCGTGGAGCCAGGGCCGCGCGGACGACCTGCTGGTGCGGGCTGGGGAGGACCTCCGTGCCGCCGAACCGGCCGAACGCGCCGCCCTCGAGCTGGACGCCGTCGCCCGCCTGGCCACCCACCGCGACCACTGACAGCGCCGCTGCCTCCGGCCTCAGCTGCGAGGTCGGAGGCAGCGGCGCTGTCACTTGAAGGGGGGTGTCACTCGTAGGAGACTGCCTGGAGCACGTTGAGCCGTGCGGCGCGGATCGCGGGCAGGATCGCCGCGACCACACCGACGCCGGCGGCGATCAGGAGGTAGCTGCCGAGCTGCACCCACGGGATGCCGAGGTCGGTGATGCCCACGTCCTTCAGCGCCTGGACCGCCGCGATCCCCAGCGCCGTGCCCACCACGATGCCGAGCAGGGCGCCGAACACCGAGATCACCACCGCCTCGACGGTGATCATCCGCATGACCTGGGCGCGGCGCATGCCGATCGCCCGCAGCAGGCCCAGCTCTCGGGTCCGCTCGATCACGGACAGCGCCAGCGTGTTGATCACGCCCAGGATCGCGATGAGGATGGCCAGCGCGAGCAGGATCTGGATCATCATCAGCACCGTGTCGAGCTGCGCGGCCTGCTGCCGCACGTAGGAGCTGAGGTCCTGCACCGAGACCTCGGGGTTGTCCGCGAACAGCGGTTCGAGGCGCTTGCGCACGTCGGTCACGTCCGCGCCCTGGTCGGCCTTGATGAACGCGGTGTCGATCTGCGGGAGCGCGAACCCGGCCAACGCCGACTCGGGCAGGAACACGGCGTCGTTGAGCACGCGGTTCTTGGCCAGCACGAACGCCACCGTGTAGGTGCGCTGCTCGCCCTTCGTCGTCTGCACGGTCACCGTGCTGCCCTGCTTGAGCTTCAGCGCGGTGGCCGCGATCGAGTCCAGGCCGATCTCGCCGTCCTCGAGGTCGGTGACCGTGCCGCCGGCGGCGCTGAGCCCGAAGGTGCGTCCCATCGCGTGCACGTCGGTGACCACGCTGCCGATCTTGCGCTGCCCGTCGACCAGGACGCCGTCGCTGTACCAGCCGAACGCGGACTCCACGCCCGGCGTGCCGATGACCCGGTCGATCCGCTCGGCCTCGAACGTGCCGCTGGTCTGGCCGTTGGTCGACTCGCCGGAGATGATCAGGTCGGCCTTGATCTGCGTGTCGGCGACCTTGGTGATGCTGGCCGTGGCCGAGGTGAGCACGACGCTGACACCGGCGATCAGGGCGATCCCGACCATCAGCGCGGCGGCGGTGATGGCGGTGCGGCGCGGGTTGCGGGCCGAGTTGCGCCGGCCGAGCGTGCCCGGCATCGACCAGGCGAACAGCTTGCCGATCACCGACACCACGGGTCGGCTGACCAGCGGCGTGAGCAGCGCGACGCCCACGAACGACACCAGCAGCCCGGACATGATCAGCCACAGCGTCCCGTCGGCGAACCCGAACCCGAGCGCGCCACCGCCCGCCAGGAACAGCGCGCCGCCCGCGACGGTCAGCCGGGTCAGCGGCCGGTCCGGGGTGGCGGCCTCGCGCAGTGCCGCGACGGGCGGGATGCGGGAGGCGCGCACGGCGGGCAGCAAGGCGGCCAGGACGGTCACGACGAGACCGACGGCGAACGACGAGATGACCGCCGAGGCCGGCACCGCGATGCCCGCGAGGTGCAGGCTGCCGCCACCGAACGTGCTGAAGAGGTTGGCCAGCAGCGCGCCGACGCCGATGCCCGCGCCCAGGCCGACCACGGACGCGATCAGGCCGATCACCACCGCCTCGACCACCACGGAGGCGATCATCTGCCGGCGGCTCGCGCCCATCGCCCGCAGCAGCGCCAGCTCCCGGGTGCGCTGCGCGACGATGATGGAGAAGGTGTTGAGGATGATGAAGACGCCGACGAACAGGGCGATGCCGGCGAAGCCGAGCAGCACGTAGTTGAAGAACGCCAGGCTCTCGCCGATCTCGTCGGCGGACTCCGCGGCCAGCTGTTCGCCGGTCTTGACCTGGTACGCGTCGCCCAACTGGGCCTGCACGCGGTCGCGCAGCACGTCCTGCGACACCCCTTCGTCAGCACGCACGGTGATGCCGCTGTACGCGTCGGGGGTGCCGAGGAGCAGCCGCTGGGCGGTGACCTCGGTGAACGCGGTGGTCAGCTCGCCGCCGAGGGAGTCGCGGTCGCCGGGGTAGCCGAAGATCCCGGCGACGGTGAACGTCCGCTTGGGCTCCAGCGTGAGCACGGACATCTGCTCGCCGACCTGGAACCCGCCCGCCTCGGCGAGGTAGGCGCTGATCACCACCTCGTCGTCGCGCTGCGGCCCACGCCCGTCCCGGATCTCCTCCTGGCCGTCGTCACGCCACGCGATGCCCAGACGCGGCGCGCCGGACGTGGTGAGGACCTTGCCGTTCTCGCCGATCGGACGGGCCGAGCCGACCACGTCGCCGACCGCCGTGCGGACGCCGTCCACGGACTCGACGGCCTGGATGTCCGCGGGGGCCAGGGTGCCCGCGCGGGCCGCCTCGGGGTTGTCCTGGTCGACCTTCGGCTTGACCGCGACCTCGACGTCCACCTCGGAGTACGCGGTGGCGAACAGGTCCTTGAACGAGCGGTCCAGCGTGTCGGTCAGCACCAGCGAGCCGGACACGAACATCACGCCGAGCACCACGGCCAGGCCCGACAGGACCAGCCGGAGCTTGCGCGCCAGCACGCTCTTGAGCGTCGCCTTCAACATCACGCCACGACCAGGCGGTCGTCGCCGTCGAGGACCTTCATCGTGTCGAGCACGGCCGCCGCGGTGGGCTGGTGCAGCTCGCGCACGATCCGGCCGTCGGCCAGGAAGATCACGCGGTCCGCGTAGGAGGCGGCGTTCGGGTCGTGCGTGACCATGACGACCGTCTGGTTGAAGTCACGGGCCGAGCGCTGGAGGAAGCCCAGCACCTCGGCGCCGGACCGCGAGTCCAGGTTGCCGGTCGGCTCGTCGGCGAACACCACCTCGGGCCGTGCCACCAGGGCGCGGGCGCACGCCACGCGTTGCTGCTGGCCGCCGGACAGCTGCGTCGGCCGGTGCGTGAGGCGGTCGCGCAGACCGACCGTGTCGATCACCGTGTCGAACCAGGCCCGGTCGACCTTCTGGCCGCCGATCGCCAGCGGCAGCGTGATGTTCTCCTCGGCGGTGAGCGTCGGCAGCAGGTTGAACTGCTGGAAGATGAAGCCGACCTGGCTGCGCCGCAGCTCGGTCAACCCCTTGTCCCGCAGGCCGTTCACCTTCGTGCCGCCGATCCACACATCACCGGAGTCGATCGTGTCCAGCCCGGCGAGGCAGTGCATCAGGGTGGACTTGCCCGACCCGGACGGACCCATGATCGCGGTGAACCGGCCGCGGTCGAACTCGACGCTCACGCCGGCCAACGCGGTGACCGCGGCTTCCCCCGTGCCGTAGGACTTCCACACGTCCACTGCTCTAGCGGCCGACTCCACGTTGCCCTTCACCGATCTCCACCCCTTTGTCGGACGACGCTCGCCGTCCCCGGGGCAAATGTGGCGGAAGGGAGACCTCCGGCGCGTCGGGAATGACCCCGGAATCGATCTCGGGGTATTTCCCTTAGATGCCCGGAACGACTCCGCGGGAACGCCGCACAGCGCCCATCACGGTGATCGACGGCTGAACAAGGGACGAACGCACGGTTGACTCCACCCATCATCCGATGCCTGGGCCGGGTCGGACCCGACTCGGACACCCGCCGAGAGCGACCGGACACGGACCGTCGCGACGGTCCACAAGTCGTCCCACATGGCGGGAAAGCCGAGACAGGAGGCCTGCCGGCTCGTAGGGTCTACCGGCGTCAGCGCCATCGACCACGCGCTGCCAAGATCAACGCCGACCGCTGATAGGAGCTGGTGTGTCGACCCTCCGGGTGCGCCCCTACACCAGAACGGGCGGCCGTACGCGTTCCGCGACGACGCTGGCCATCGAGACCATCGTGACGACGAACGAACAGGCGGCGAGAGACGCCCTGACGTCGACCGCGGAACACCGCATCATCAGTGATCTGTGCCGGAATCCGCATTCCGTGGCGGAAGTCGCGGCGACCTTGCGACTTCCGCTCGGCGTTGTCCGCGTGCTGTTGGCGGACATGTCGGACATGAGCCTGATCAACGTGCACGAGGACGGGACGATCGACGACCGTGGCCGGCCGTCACTGGACCTGATGGAGCGGGTCCTCATGGGGTTGCGCCGAATCTGAGCGGTCCCGGATCGCGTGCACGACGGCGGCCATGTCGTCCTTGCCGTGCCCCAGCTCCACCGTGCGGGTGAAGAGGGACAGGCACACGTCCAGCAGCGGTGACGCGACACCGGCCGCGCGGGCGGCGTCGGCGATGAGCTGGTTGTTCTTGAGCACGTCGCGAGCGGAGGCCTGGGCCTCGTAGTCGGCGGCGAGGAGCTTCGCCGCCTTGGCGCGGGACACCTTGCTGGCCATGGGGCCCGCGTCCAGGACGTCGACCAGGGTCCGCCGGTCCAGGCCGTGCCGTTCGGCGAAGTGGAACGCCTCGGCCAGGCCGGTGGCCATCGTGATCAGGAACAGGTTCACGGACAGCTTCATCAGCAGGGCGTCGGGGGTCTGGCCGCAGTCGACCACGTCCGCGCACATCGGCGCGATCACCTCGCGTGCCCGTGCCACCGCTTCGGGGGCGCCGGCGAGCATGGCCACCAGTTCACCGGCTTCGGCCGGACCGCGTGACCCGGAGACGGGTGCTTCGACGTAGTCGCCGCCGGCCGCGCGGATGTCGGCGCCCAGGGCGTGCGAGTAGTCCGCGGCCGTCGTACCCATGTTGACGACGGTACGGCCTCGGACGTGGTCCGCGAAGTGGTGCGTGCCGCGGTCCAGGACCGCGTCGACAGCGGCCTCGTCGGAGAGCATCAGGATGGCGACCTCGGCGCTGGAGAAGACGTCGGCCGGTGTCGCGGCGACCCGTGCGCCGGCGTCCCGCAGCGGTTCGGCCCGGTGCGGCGACCTGTTCCACACCACCAGCGGCCGACCGGACCGGGCCAGGTTGAGCGCCATCGGCTGACCCATGATGCCGAGACCGAGGAAACCGACCTCCACCAGAACCTCCTCATCGCCTGCCCGAACGCGCGGCCTCCGGTGCCCACCGGCGAACTCGTGCGTTCCGAGCGTTGAACCCACGCGTTCCGAGCGTAGGCTCGCGGGTCAGGAGGTGGGGAGGCGGACCAGGGTCGTGCCCTCCTCGGTGTCGCGGATGGTGAACTCGGTGATGTCGTGCCACCGCAGGCCGACCGCGGCGCGGATGGTCACCGGGTCCTTGCCCGTGGCGGACGCCGACACCAGCCACGAGCCGATCACCATCGACTCGCCGGTTCGGGACTTCGCAACCAGCTCGCAGCGGGTGGGGCCCTTGGCGCCCTTCACCTCGACCTCCACCGACGTGCCCCACGGCTCGGGGCCGGCCGCGAGCCGGGCGTGCACGCCCGTCGCCGGGTCGGTGCGGGCGATGGCGCCGGCGGCGTCCGGCACGCCCTTCGCCACGTACGACGGGTCCGGCACCGACGGCGTCGAAGAGGAGGCGGAGACCCGGTCCGACGGTGAGGCGACGTTCACCGACACGACCGCGGTCAGCGCGACGAGCACCGCGGCGGCGGCGGCAGTCAGCAGCGCCACGGTGCGGCGCTTGCGCGCCCTGGTCGCGGAGACCGAGTCGAGCATCGCGCGCACCGAACGACCGTCCGGCCGCTCCCCCGTGTTGGCGCGCAGCATGCCGTTGGCGTCGGCCTCGTCGAGCAGATCGGGCAATTCGGCGAAATCGCGCAGGTCGAGCGCACATCGACGGCACTGGGCCAAGTGGTTCTCGAACGCGTCGACCTCGTCCTCGTCGAGGACACCGAGGACGTACGCCGCCACGTCGATGTGGTTCGGCAGCGAAGTCACCTGTTCAGCCCCGATCCTGCAACGCACGCCGCAGGGCGCGGAGTGCGTAGTACACCCTGGACTTCACCGTGCCGGGCGGTACCCCGAGCACCGCCGCGGCCTCCCCGACCGTCCGATCCCGCAGATATGTCTCGAGAATAGCCTCCCGGTGTTCTTCCGTCAGTCCGTTCATCGCCTCGGCGACGACGATCGCCGCCAGCGTGCGGTCCGCTTCGTCCCGCTGCGGCGCCTCGTCGGACGGCGTCAACTCCGACTCCTGCGGTCGGACGCTCCTCTTGCGACGGTCGTCGATGACCAGTCGCCGGGCGACGGTGAACAGCCAGGAGCGGAGCAGGACCGGGTCCCGCTCCAGCTTCTCGGCGTTGCGCCACGCCCGCACGAGCGTCTCCTGGACGATGTCCTCGGCCCACTGCCGGTCGCTGCCGGTCAGCCTCATGGCATGTCCGAGCAGCGCGCTGCCGAACTCCTGGTAGAGCCTGCGGATCAGCTCGTCTTCCAGACCCGAGTCCGGCCAACCGTGATCACTTTGGGGGGAAGTGCTGCGTCTGTGCCGCGCCACGCCGAGCATCCAAGCGCGCCGGCGGGTTCCGCGTCGAGGGTTTGGCCGCAGAAAAAGTCGTTGATCTGTTGGTGAACCGTCACCGCATCGTGTCCGTACTCCCCGGTATCCGCCGCAATGGCACGGCCCCGGTTACCGGTTCGCTGGTCCTTTCGGCGGACCCTCCGGTCGGAGAAAGGACCAATGATGCGAAGTCGACGTACCCGGGAGGCAGTGCTGCTGGTTCCGGCGGCAGCGGCGTTGATGCTGGTCAGCGCTTGTGGCGCAACCGGAATCGACCCCGCCGCGAGCACTGGCGGCGCGGTCGGCGCCGGGTCCGGTCCGACGACTCCCCAGCAGCCGCCGGAATTCGGCAAGGAGCCGCACCAGATGCTCTCGGCGGCCGAGTCGAGGCAGGTCGGCTGGTTCGTCGCGGACGCGGGCGGATTCGCGCTGTACCGCTACGACAAGGACTCCGCCAAACCGCCGCGGTCCACTTGCGACGGCGAGTGCGTCGAGCTGTGGCCGCCGGTGCTGGTCGGCGCGCACACCATGACGTCCGGGGTGGACCCTACGCTCGTCGGGTCGGTGGCCCGCGCGGACGGCAAGAAGCAGGTGACGCTGGCCGGCTGGCCGCTGTACCGGTACACGGGCGACAAGAAGGCGGGCGACCTGACCGGCCAGGGCAAGGGCGGCACGTGGTTCGCCGTGACGCCCGAGGGCAGGAAGGCGCAGGCCGAGGACGGCGCGGCGCTCGGTCAACCGTCCACCGGCGACGGCTACTAGGACGAGATGCCCATGTCAGCCAAGCGTTTCGCGGCGGTCGCGCTGGCCCTGCACCTGCTGCTCCTGGCCGTGCTGCCCGGTGTCCCGCTCTCCGGTGTCGCGCACGCCGACGACCCGGCCGAGGCGGGACCGGTGCAGCAGACCCCGCTGGGCCCGATCACCGCGCTGGACAAGGAACTGCTGGTCAAGGTGCGGCTGGCGGGCCTGTGGGAGATGCCCATGGGCGAGGAGGCGAAGACCCGTGCGGCGAGCACCAGGGTCAAGGAGGTCGGCGCGCAACTGGCCGGCGACCACCTGTTCCTGGACGAACGGGTGGTGCGGCTGGCTTCGCAGATGGGCGTGGCGCTGCCCAACGAGGCCAACGCCGACCAGCAGTCGTGGATGGCGGAGATGCGGTCGCTCACCGGTTCCGCGTTCGACGACTCGTTCGCCAACCGGCTGCGCGCCGCGCACGGCTCGATCTTCCCGGCCATCGGCGCGGTCCGGGCGAACACCCGCAACGAGGCGATCCGGCAGTTCGCCCAGGTGTGCAACCAGATCGTGCTCAAGCACATGACCCTGCTGGAGAGCACCAACATGGTCACCGACATGGGCCTGTCCAAACCGGTCACCGCCGGTGTGGCGCCCGCGGCGGCGGTGCGGGGCGACCCCGTGCGGGCCTCCGCCCGGATCCCGTCCGACGACCCGAGTCCCCTCGCCGTGCTCCTCATCTGCCTGGCAGGTGTCGTGGTGACGATCGGGATCCTGCGCGTGTTGCGGCCTCGCGGGGACGTCGAGTGACAGGAGGTGGTCGCCCACCCGAGCCGGCCCGCCTGCTTCCCCACCCCCGAACCCGCCCGGCGGCCGTGACCCACTCCCGCGCCGCCTGCCGGGCGGGTCGGCCCCCTCCCACCGCCTGCGAGCTCTCTCCCGCCATCTCGGAGGTAATGACCCGTGCTCACCCAGGTTCCGCTGCTGATCGCCCAGGCGGTCGGCGGCGACCACGACGCCGGAGTGCGCCACGTCGCGCAGATCTCGGCGCGCCTGGCCTACGCGACCATGTGCGCCACCCTGTGCTGGGGCGTGCTGATCGCGACGGGCTGGGCCAACAAGCTCTCCGGCAGACAGGGGTTGCGCAACAGCCACATGGTGCTGGCGACCATGGCACTGGCGTTCGGGTCGCTGCACGCCGTCGCGTTCACCCTGTTGCAGCTCAACGCGTTCACGTTCCTCCAGCTCCTCGTGCCGTTCGCCGGTGGCGGGCTGTTCCGGCACGCCCTGGGCATCCTCGGGCTGGAGCTCATGCTGGCGATCGCCGTCACGGCGGGTCTGCGCAAGAAGGTCTACTACCGCAAGTGGCTGAGGCTGCACCAGCTCGCCTACGTCGCGGTCGCCGCCACCGTCGTGCACTCGTGGTTCGGCGCGATCGCCAACGGAACCCTGGCCGTGGTGTGGCTGGGCGGCCTCACCGTCCTGGTCCCCACGGCGACCATCGCCGTCGCCCGCTTCCTGCCGCCGCACGTGCTGGTGAAGCTGGGCATGCTGGAACCGGAGCCCGGTTTCGAGCCCGAGCCGGACGGTGCGGGCGGCGCGGCGCTGGACGTCAGCGTCGACAACGAGCGCTGCCACCGCTACGGCATCTGCCAGGCCGAGGCGCCGGGGTTGTTCCAGCTGGTCGACGACGAGCGGCTGCGTTATGAGCGCAGGCCGCCGCCGGAGCAGTTCGCCCAGGCACGAGCCGCCGCGCGCGCCTGTCCGATGCGCGCGATCGAGCTGCGGGAGCGTGTGCGGTGAAGAACGAGGAACGCGTGGTGATCGCGGGCGGCGGGCTGGCCGGGCTGCGTGCGGGCGAACGGCTGCGGGAGCTGGGTTTCCGGGGCGAGATCGCCATCGTGGGCGCGGAACGGCACCTCCCCTACCACCGGCCGGCGCTGTCCAAGGAGGCCCTCAACGGCGAACTGGTCGCGTCCGACCTGCGGCTGACGATCAGCCGCGAGCTGGACGCGGTGTGGCGGCTGGGCACGGTCGTGACGCACCTGGAGCCCGACCGGCACGTGGTGGGCCTGCCCGGTGGCGAGGAGTTGAGGTACGACGGGCTGGTCATCGCCACCGGCGTCGAGCCGCGGCACCTCGCGGGCGCGCCCCGGCAGGACCCGCGCATCCACGTGCTGCGCACCGTGGACGACGCGATCGCGATCAAGCGGGCGATCAACTCCACGCAGGGGCTGATCGTGGTCGTCGGCGGTGGTCTCATCGGCTGCGAGATGGCCGCGTCGGTGAAGTCGATGGGCCGTGACGTGGCCATCGTGAGCCGGTCCTCCACGTTGCTGGGCAGCGCGGTCGGCAAGAACATCGCGGACACGGTCACCGAGGCGCACCGGGCGCGCGGTGTCCGGATGGCGATGGGAGTGAAGATCCGGCACTGGGTGCGCCAGCCGGGCGGGGTGGCCATCCACCTGTCCGACGGGCAGGTGTTCTTCGCCGCGGTCGTGGTGATCGCGGTGGGCGCCTCGCCGTCGGTCGCCTGGCTGCGCGGGTCGGGTCTGGTGCTGGAGGACGGTGTGCTGTGCGACCCCACGTGCCACGTGGTCGGCGGGACCGACATCGTGGCCGCGGGTGATGTCGCGCGGTGGCCGAACCTCCGGTTCGGAGGGCAGCCGCGTCGGGTGGAGCACTGGCTCAACGCGGTGGAAATGGGTCGGGCGGCCGCGGAGAACCTGCTGGCGGGCAGGCAGTCTTCGCGGCCGTTCACCCCCGTCCCCCGGTTCTGGACCGAGCAGTACGGGATGCGCATCCAGGGCTCGGGCCTGCCCGCCATGGGCACGGACACGACGACGTTGGCCGGGTCGCGGAAGGACCACCGGACCATCACCGGGTTCATCAGCGACGGCCGCCTGGTCGGCATGGTCGGGTTGGACGCCCCGACCGCGATGATCAAGCTGTCCACGGAGCTGTGGCGGCAGAACCGGGTGACCGCCGGCGAGCAGCGGCGTCCACCGCAGCACCTGGCGCCGACCGAATCGGACGAGACCCGCCCGACCGCCGACGCGCGGGTGCCGGCCGTGCCGCGTCAGACGCAGGAAGTCCGGCCTTTACCGTCGCACGCGCCTGTGGTGCGATCACGTGGGCACAGCCGCGCGCTCGTCCGCAGCGGCCCGAAGGCGCGGCCCCGGTGATCAGGGCTCACCGGCCTCGTGTTGCAGGTTGTTCACAAACTGTTTGCGATGTGTGAAAACTTCATACATCCAAGACAGATTGACGCAAGTTTTCCTCTCCGCAAGGCTCCAGAGCCGTCCCTCAACCCGGTCTGGAGGTCCCTGTGCTCCGACTTGTTTCCTATATCGCCTCGTTAGCCCTGGTCGCCGTTTTCGTGGTCGCCGGTGGTGGAACGGCGCAAGCCGACGGCTGCTACACGTGGAACCGAACCCTCTCGCAAGGAGCGTCCGGCGATGACGTGCGCCAGTTGCAGATCCGCCTGTCCGGCTACCCCGGCTACGGCTCGGTGCTCGGCTTGGACGGCTCGTTCGGCCCCGCGACCAGGTCTGCGGTCGTGCGCTTCCAGCAGGCTTACGGGCTGGCGGCGGACGGCGTCGCCGGCCCCGCGACCTTCTCCAAGCTGTACGCGCTCCAGGACGACGACTGCACGCCGATCAACTTCTCGTACGCCGAGTTGAACAACTGCAACTCGACGTGGGGAGGTGGGAAGGTGTCGGCCGCGACGGCCAAGTTCAACGCCCTGGTGTCGATGTGGAAGCTCCAGGCGATGCGGCACGCGCTCGGCGACCAGTCGATCCGCGTGACCAGCGGCTTCCGCAGCATCTCGTGCAACAACGCGGTGGGCGGGTCATCCGACTCCCGGCACCTGTACGGCGACGGCGTGGACCTCGGCGCGGGTCCGCACTCCCTGTGCCGCCTCGCCCAGCAGGCCCGCAACCACGGCTTCAACGGCATCCTCGGCCCGGGCTACCCGGGTCACGGCGACCACACGCACGTCGACCACCGGAGCAGCCGCTTCTGGTCGGCCTCCGCCTGCGGCATCTGACCGCGAGGCCGGACGCACCGGACTGAACCACGAGGGCCGCGGGTGGACGACCCACCCGCGGCCCTCGCCCCGTCCCAGCCCGTCTCCGGCCGCACAACGGCCCCGCCGCCACTACCATGGGTCCGTGATCTTCTTCAGCGTGGTCTTCACCCTGATCGGGCTGGGCACGCTGCTGTGGCGTGACGACGACCTGATCGGCCTGCCACCGGTGGCCGCCGGCATCGGCCTGCTCGTGCTCGGCATCGCCGCCGGTGTGCTGTGGGCGGTGCGCCGCCGGCGCCGGTGGGAGCGCAACGGCGAGCCCAAGCCCGTCGGCAACGTCGTCCAGCGGGCCAAGGCGCTGCCCCGGCTGCTGCGCGAGCGCAAGGCGTACGGCCTGCCCACCACCACGTTGGCGACGTGGGGTTTCGCCCTCGTCTACCTGATCTCGCCGATCGACCTGCTGCCCGAACTGCTGCCGGTCATCGGCGTCACCGACGACGCGGGCGTGGCGGTGTGGCTGCTGACCAGCGTGTCCACGGTCGCCGGCCAGTACCTGCGGTGGGAACGGGAGCGCTCGGGCGCCCGCCCGCGGCAGCCCTGACTCACCGGCTCCCGGGGTGCGGCAGTTCGCGGACGCCGGTCAGCAGCGTGGTGATGGCGCCCATGATCCGCGCGGTCGCCTCGTCCAGCACGGCCTTGGTCGGCTCCAGCCCGTACAGGTCGGACAGGTCCACCTCGGCGCCGGCGACCACGCTCACCTTCCGCCACGGGCGCGGCACGAACTTCCCCGGCGGCAGCAGCACCTGCGTGCCCCACTGCGCCACCGGCACCACCGGCGTCCGGGTCGTCAGCGCGAGCCGCGCGACACCGTTCTTGCCGCGCATCGGCCAGCCGTCGGGGTCGTTCGTGAACGTCCCCTCCGGGTACACGATCACGCACTCCCCCGACTCCAACGACGTGCGGGCGCTGTCCAGCGCCTTCCCCGCGCGGACGCTGTTCCGGTCGACCGGGATGTGCCGCCCGGAGGACATCACCCACCCGAGGACCGGCGCCTTCCACAGGCTCGCCTTGGCCAGGTACCGGGGCACCCGGCCGGAGACCAAGGAGAACGCCGTCAACGTCACCGGATCGGCGAACGACAGGTGGTTGGACGCCAGCAGCACCGCGCCGTCACGCGGGATGTTGTCCCTGCCCGCCATCCGCATCCGGACGAACAGCACCACGAATGGCCACAGCAGGTCGATGGCCACGGAGTACCAGAATCCACGGCCCCGGCGGGGGAGTCGGGCCGTCACGGCCACCATCTGCGAGAACGTCACGCCAGGATCTTCGGTCATCCCCACCTGGACCGTTACCGCGGCCCACCGACCGCGCTCGCCCAAGCCTGATCGAGTTCGACTAATCTCCTCCCCCGTGGCAGGGCTTCCCGCACCGCGGACCTCGGTGGACCGGATCGACGTGCTGCTCGTCGAAGACGACGAGGGCGACGCCGTGCTGGTCGAAGCACTGCTGGACGAGGTCGAGGCGGACGTCGCGCTGCACCGGGCGCGGACGCTGCACGAGGCCGAGGGCCTGCTGGTCAACGCCGACTGCGTGCTGCTCGACCTGGGCCTGCCCGACACCACCGGGCTGGACGGCCTGACCAGGCTGCTCGCGCACCCGGCGCCGGTCGCGATCATCGTCCTCACCGGCCTCAACGACGAGCACCAGGGCACCAGGGCGGTGGCCGCCGGCGCGGAGGACTACCTGGTCAAGGGCCAGGTGGACGGCGTGGGCCTGGCTCGCAGCATCCGGTACGCGGTCGGCCGCAAGCGGGCCGAGGAGACCCAGCGCCAGTTGCGCGACGAGCAGCTGCTGGCGTCCGAGAAGACGCGCCTGGAACGCGGCCTGCTGCCGTCCCCGATCATGCACGGCGACGACATCGGCTGGCACGTCCGCTACCGGCCGGGCGGTAGCCGGATGCTGCTCGGCGGCGACTTCTACGACGCCGTGCGCACCGCGGACGGAACCCTCCAGGTGCTGATCGGCGACGTGTGCGGGCACGGCCCGGACGAGGCGGCGATCGGCGTGTTCCTGCGCATCGCGTGGCGGGCGCTGGTGCTGGCCGACCAGGAGCCGTCACGGGTGCTGCGCACGCTGCACGAGATCCTGGAGCACGAGCGGCACCAGCCGGGCCTGTTCACCACGGCGTGCATGGTGACGATCTCCCCGGACCGCCGCTGGGCGCGGGTCTACCTCGCCGGGCACCCGGAGCCGATGCTGCTGGTCGGCGACCGGGTGGTGGAGCTGCCCCGGGATCGCGCGGGCCTGCCGCTGGGCGTGCTGCCGGACAGCACGTGGAGTGGCCTCGACGTGCCGCTGCCACCCGGCTGGGTGATGCTGCTCTACACGGACGGGCTGGTGGAGGGTCGGGTCCACGGTGACAGCGAGCGGCTGGGATCGGAGCGGTTGATCGAGCTGATCGGCGAGATCACCGCGGACCGGCCGGACTGGACGGACACGCCGGCGACGCTGCTCGACGGTCTGATCGACAAGGTGAAAGAGCTGAACGGCGGGGAGCTGGACGACGACATGGCCGCACTGCTGATCTCGGACCGCGCGTGACGGCCTACCGCACCCGGTGGCCGGCGAGCAGGCTGTTGATCGCGGCGGTGGCGATCCTCATCCTCGTGTGCGCGGGCGCCATCGGGAGCCTGACCGTGGCGCTGGCGAGCCTGACCGACGCCAGGGTCCTGCTGCTGGACCAGGTCGTGCCCGCCCGCGACATGGTGCTCAGGGTCGACACCGCGTTCGTCAAGCAGGAGACCGGGGTGCACGGCTACATGCTCACCGCGAAGGAGAACCACCTCACCCCGTACACCAACGGTCAGCGGACCGAGCGCAACGCCCTCATGGTCGCCCGTGCGGTGCTCGAACCGGTGCGACCGGACCTGGTCCGCGAACTCGACGCGGTCGGCCGGCTCGCGGCGGAGTGGCGGCGGGACTACGCCGAGCCGCTGGTCACGCAGGTGCGGCAGACCGGCGTGCCGCAGACCGGGCTGGCCGACGCCCAGCGCGGCAAGGAGCTGTTCGACCGGGTGCGCGCCGACCTCAGCCGACTGGGCGGCAAGCTGGACGAGGCGTCCGACCACGCGCGGGACCGGCTGGAGCAGCTCGCCGACGACATGTTGTGGCTGATCGTCATGCTCGGCGTCCTCCTGGTGGCGATCATCTCCGGGGTGGCGGTGATCCTGTACCGGATCGTCATCGCGCCGTTGAGCGGGCTGGCGAAGGACGTGAGGCAGGTGTCGTCCGGC
Organism: Saccharothrix isguenensis; assembly: GCF_052936305.1. Taxonomy (NCBI): domain Bacteria; kingdom Bacillati; phylum Actinomycetota; class Actinomycetes; order Pseudonocardiales; family Pseudonocardiaceae; genus Saccharothrix; species Saccharothrix isguenensis. The sequence goes on along the minus strand of NZ_CP193626.1, from coordinate 3,088,656 downwards.
GACTTCGAGCACCCGGTCGAGGCGGGCGGGCCCCGGGAGACGGTGATGCTCGGCCAGGACGTGGAGGCCATGCGGGTCCGGATCCTGGCCGACCTGGAGGAGCTGCGGCGGTCGAACGCGGAGCTGGAGCAGTTCGCGTACGTGGCCTCGCACGACCTGCAGGAGCCGCTGCGCAAGGTGGCGAGCTTCTGCCAGCTGCTGGAGCGGCGGTACTCGGGCGAGTTGGACGAGCGGGGCGAGCAGTACCTGAAGTTCGCCGTCGACGGCGCGAAGCGGATGCAGGTGCTGATCAACGACCTGCTGGCGTTCTCGAGGGTCGGCCGGATGTCGCGCGAGCAGACGCTGGTGGACTGCGACGAGCTGGTCGCCCAGGTGCTGGACAACCACTCCGAGGTCATCGAGCGGACCGAGGCGACGGTCGAGGTGGCGGACCTGCCGACGGTGCGCGGCGAGGCGTCGCTGCTGGGTGGCGTGTTCGGCAACCTGATCAGCAACGCGCTGAAGTTCCACGGGTCGGAGCCGCCGCACGTGCGCGTCGACGTCGAGCGGACCGGCGCCTTCTGGACCTTCACGGTCAGCGACAACGGCATCGGGATCGATCCCGAGTACGCTGAACGGATCTTCGTGATCTTCCAGCGCCTGCACCACAAGGACGACTACCCCGGCACGGGGATCGGGCTGGCCATGTGCCGGAAGATCATCGAGTACCACGGTGGCACGATCTGGCTGGAGACCACCGGCCAGGACGACGCCGGAACCACCTTCAAGTTCACGTTGCCGGCAGTAGAGGACGACGAGCAATGAGCAATCCGCTGAACGTGGTCGACGTCCTGCTGGTCGAGGACGACCCGGGCGACGCGCTGATGACGCAGGAGGCGTTCGAGCACCACAAGATCCGCAACCAGCTGCACGTGGTGCGCGACGGCGTCGAGGCGCTGCAGTTCCTGCGCCGCGAGAAGCCGTACGAGGACGCGCCGCGGCCGGGGCTGATCCTGCTCGACCTGAACCTGCCGAAGATGGACGGCCGGGAGGTGCTGGCCGAGATCAAGGCGGACGAGACGCTGCGCCCGATCCCGGTGGTGGTGCTGACCACGTCGGAGGCGGAGGAGGACATCCTGCGCAGCTACAACCTGCACGCCAACGCGTACGTCACCAAGCCGGTGGACTTCGACCGGTTCATCGAGGTCGTCCGGCAGATCGACGACTTCTTCGTGACCGTGGTGAAGCTGCCCCGCTAGCGGTCGCGTCAGGCCTCGTACGCCTTCGGCGCACCCGCACGCCGTCGCCGGCGAACGTGAGCAGTTCGTCGTGCGGGTACGGCTCGGGGTCGAACACCGCCCGGTTCGGCGGCACTGCCGGCGCGAGCCGGAGGAACTGCTGCGCGGTGAGCAGCGGGTCGGGCGTGCACAGCCGGACCAGGTGCGGCTGCGTGGCCGCGGTGACCACCTCGCGGGCGATCTCAGACAGGTCGCCCGCGGGGCCGGCGGTGTCCGCGAGCCGGGCGACCACGGCGTCGGGCCGTTGTTCGGCGGTTCCGGATGTCGGCGATGATGACCTCGGTGAACAGCCGTTCCTGCGGTGAGGAGTTGCCATGACTGCCGTGACCTCGAAGGACGGCACCACGATCGGGTTCTCGCGGGTCGGCGACGGCCCACCGGTGGTGCTGGTGGACGCCGCGTGCTGCTTCCGCGGCTCCGGCCCGATGCCGGCGGTGGCGGAGGCGTTGACCGGGTACACCGCGTTCACCTACGACCGCCGAGGCCGAGGCGAGAGCACGGACCGCTCGCCGTACGCGATCGAGCGCGAGGTCGAGGACTTGGCCGCGGTGGTCGAGGAGGCCGGCGGGCCGGCGTTCGTCCACGGCTTCTCGTCCGGCGCGGTACTGGCCCTGCACGCCGCCGCGGCCGGGGTGCCCTGGTGGCCGCCGGTCGACGTGGTGACGCGATGATCCGCTTCCAGGTGGCGTGCGGCGTGCCGGAGGAGTTCACGGCCGGGATGCGGGAGTCGCCGAACTGGCCCGTGCTGGAGGCGTTGGCCCACACGACCGCCTACGACTTGACGATCACCGCCACTCCCCCGGACCTGGCGTCGATCGAGGCACCGACGTTGGTGCCGGCCAGCAGCAGCAGCGACGAGCGCCTGCGCGGCTGGGCCGACGGGGTCGCCGAACGGCTGCCGAACGCCCGCCGCCGCACGCTGGACGGCGAGTGGCACGGCATCGCCCCGGACGACCTGGCGCCCGTCCTGACCGAGCACTTCAGCCGCTTCCCCGCCTGACCCGCCGCCCATCCGGGACGCCGGTCCCACCGGGCTCAGTCGGCGAGCACCTGTTCCCGCAGGATGTCGGCGTGCCCGCAGTGGTGGGCCAGTTCCCGCAGGACTTGCAGGTACACCCAGCGAAGCGTGCGCGGTCCGGACCGGTGGCCGGTCACGACGGCGTCCAGCGGCAGGCCCGCGACCGTGGTCCGGGCGGTGGCGCAGGCTTCCCGGTGCGCTGCCGTGACCGAGGCGACGGTGTCGTCGTCGGAGAGCCGGAAGGAGTCGTCCGGCCCCTGCACCAGCCCGAGATCCCGGCGGGACGTGCCACCGACGCACTCCTCGAACCACACCCGCTGCATCCACGTGACGTGCTTGAGCAGTCCGAGCAACGTCGTCGCCGAAGGGACGAGCCGGCGGCGGGCCTGTTCCTCGGTGAGGGAGTCGAGAGTCGCCTCCACGGCACTGCGGTAGTCCTCGATGAACGCGTCGAGCTGCGTTCGCTCGTCGTCCAGCGGCACGTCGAACGAACCCATCGGAGTCCCCCCATCAGACCAACTCCTGCCGACTTGTCCCGCCGGACGCGACCTCGTAGAGCATGACGCCGTCGACCGTGGACGTGGTGAGCAGGCCCCTGTGGACGAGCACGTCCAGGTGCGCGGCGGTCTCACCGGTGGCGAGGACCTGGTTGAACACGTCGAGCTCGGCCAACCGGCGGTGCCGCCGGGTCCAGCCGAGCTTGCGGGCGGTCTCGAAGGCGGTGCCGGTGCCGGACCCCACGGCGTCCAGGGTGGCCGTCAGCCGGTCCTCGTGGTGGGCCAGCAGCTCGTCCACCCGCGCGTGGCTGGACTCGGTGACCGGCCCGTGCGCGGGCAGCAGGCGCAGGTCGGGGAAGTCGCGGACCAGGCGCAGCGAGTCCAGGTAGTCGCCGAGCGGGAGCGCGGGGCGGACTGGTTCGAAGCCGATCGACGGGGTGATGTGCGGCAGCACGTGGTCGCCCGCGAACAGCAGCGACGAGTCGGCGTCGATGAACACGACGTGCCCCCGGGTGTGGCCCGGCGTCGGCAGGACGCGCAGCACGCGCTTCTCCAGGGCCAGGTCGTCGTCGTCGAGCCATTCGTCGGGCTCTTCGTAGTCGCGCAACGCGTCCTCGCCCACGGACGCCATCACGGCCCGCCACTGCTCGGCCAGGTGCGGGGCGCCCCAGGTGGTCAGGTCGCGGGCCTGGCTGTCCCGGCCGCGCGCGATGATCTTGGTCAACGACGGCTGCTCGCCGGCGCCGAGCGCGATCTTCGTGCCGAACCGGCGGCGCAGCGCCACCGCCATCGTGTAGTGGTCGCGGTGGACGTGGGTGACGAGGAAGCGGTGGACGTCCTCGAAGCCGTGCCCGAGGGTGTCCAGGGCCGATTCCAGGGCCGTCTCGCCCGCGTCTAGCGCCCACCCCGAGTCGATCAGCACGAGGCCGTCGCCGTCCTCGATCGCGTACACGTTGACCGTGTGCAGTCCGTCATTGGGCAGCGGCAGCGGTATCCGGTGCACACCGGGCGCGACCTCGAAGACTCCGGGTTCGGTCCACTCCATCCCCGGATACTACTTGTCGGTAGCTTCTTTCAGCTCCGGGTGTTTCTCCAAGTAGCCGCGCACGAACGGGCACTGCGGCACCACGGTCAGCCCTTTGGCGCGAACGTCCTCCAGCGCGTGCCGGACCAGCTTGCTGCCCAGCCCTTCGCCCTCGATCCCGACCTCCGTGTGGGTGAACGTGATGACGCCGTCCGCCAGCGTGTACTCGGCGACGCCACCCAGCTCGCCGTCCAGGCGCACCTCGTAGCGGGACTGCTCCGGGTTCTCGGACACGGACACGTCGGTCACGGTCGGCTCCTGGTCTTCTCGCGGCCCCTGTCCGGGCTTCCCGCGTGCCACGGTAGCCGTGCCGTGCAAGATTGCCGGATGGACGTGTACCTGCTGATCCTGGGCGACCACCTGCCCGATCCCCGCACCGGGACCGTCGTCACCGAGAGCGAGCGGTTGCGGGCGATCGTGGACCAGGCGGTGGTGGCGGAGGAGGCCGGGTTCACCGGGGTCGCGATCGGCGAGCACCACTTCGCCCGGTACATCGTGTCCGCGCCCGAGCTGCTGCTGGCCACCATCGCCGCGCGCACCTCCACGTTGCGGCTGTCCACGGGGGTGACGTTGCTGGCGCACCACGACCCGGTGCGGGTGGCGGAGGAGTTGGCCACGCTGGACGTGCTGTCCGGGGGTCGGGCGGAGCTGATCGTGGCGCGAGGGGTGTCGCAGCGGACGGACGTGGCGTTCGGGGTGCAGGACGACCTGCGGGCGCGGTTCGAGGAGAACCTGCGGCTGCTGCTGCGACTGCTGGAAGAGCCCCGCGTGACGTGGCAGGGCAAGTACCGGAGTCCGCTGGTGGACGTCACCACGACGCCACGCCCGATGCAGCAGCCGCGGCCGTTGGTGTGGATCGGGAGCGGGTCGGCGGTGTCGGCCGACCTGGCGGTCGAGCTGGGCTTGCCGCTGATGCTGCCCAGCACGTTGCGCGAGCCGAGCACGCACCGCTGGGTGGTGGAGCGCTACCGGGCGGCGATCGGCGGTGGCGGCCGGGTGGCGTTGCCGAGCCACGTCTTCGTGGCACCGACGGCTGCCGGGGCACGGGCCGCTTGGCGCCCGCACCTCGCCGCGTACGCGGAGTTCGCCGACCCGTGGCGCGGGGATGGCGACGTGGACGTGGACGCGTTGATGGAGGGCGCGGCGGTGTGCGGGGATCCGGCGGAGGTGACCGAACGGCTGAACGGCCTGACCGAGCTGCTGGGGTTGGACGCGCAGCTGGTGATGGTGGACATCGGCGGCCTGCCGCACCAGGCGGTGCTCGACACGATCCGCCTCTTCGGCCGGGAAGTCCTCCCCAACCTCATCCCCTCCCCCGCCACCGCCGCCCGCCGGCCCGCATCCTGACCACCCACCCCGCGAGTCCTCCACTCCCGCACCGCGAGTCGCGCGTTCACGATCTAGTGGGGGTGGGTAGCCCAGCGGGAAGGAGGTCGTCATGGTTCAGCCTCAACCGCCCCAGCCGAAACCCGTGCCGGTGCCGGAACCGGTGCCGCAACCACCTGGACCTGAGCCCTCACCGGGGACGGAGCCGCCCATCCCGCCCACGCCGGAGCCGCCCACGCCTACGTGACGTGATCGGCGCCCACCTCGCGCAGGACGACCACGGGTCGTGGTGAACGACGTCGAGGGCGCGGAGGAGGTCGCCGCCTCGATCACGTCGACCGGCGGTCGGGCCGTGGCGCACACCGGGTCGGTGGCGGACCCGTCGACCGCTACGGCGCTCGTGGACCTGTGCGCGTCGTCGTTCGGGCAGGTGGACTGCCTGGTCAACAACGCGGGCATCACCCACTTCGGCGAGCCGTGGGTCGACGAGCCGGACGTGCTGCGCTCGGTGGTCGAGGTGAACGTGCTCGGCACCATGTACTGCGGCACGGCGGCGGCGGAGCCGCGTCAGGTGGCGAGTGTGACGCGCTGCCGGCGCAGCGGCACGATCAGCGGGGTCTCGGTCTCCGGGTCGGCGATCACCCGGCACGGCAGGCCGAACACGTCCTCCACCAGCTCGGCGGTCACGATGTCGCTCGGCCTGCCCTGCGCGACGACGCCGACGCCGGGCTTCATGGCGATCAGGTGGGTGGCGTAGCGGCACGCCTGGTTGAGGTCGTGCAGGACGGCCACGAGCGTGTGGTTGCCGTCCTCGTGCAGGTTCGCGCACAGGTCCAGCACCTCGACCTGGTGCGCGATGTCGAGGAACGTGGTCGGCTCGTCCAGCAGCAGGATGGACGTCTGCTGCGCCAGCACCATCGCCAGCCACACCCGTTGCCGCTGCCCACCGGACAGCTCGTCCACCAGCCGGTCCGCCAGGTCGTGCACGCCGGTCAGCCGCATCGCCTCGGCGGTCACCGCTTCGTCCTCCACCGACCACTGCCGCAGCAGCCGCTGGTGCGGGTAACGGCCGCGCGCGACGAGTTCGCCGACGGTGATGCCGCCGGGCGCGATGGACGACTGCGGCAGCAGGCCGAGCCGCCGGGCGACCTCCTTGGACCGGTACGACGAGATCGCCTCCCCGTCCAGGTACACGGTGCCGTGGCGCGGTTTGAGCATGCGCGCCAACGCCTTCAGCACGGTGGACTTGCCGCAGGCGTTGGGGCCCACGATGACCGTGAAAGAGCCGTCCGGGATCTCCACGTCCAGCCCGGACACGACCACGCGCTCGTCGTAGGACAGCGTCAGGTCCGAACCACGCAGTCGTCCGGTTGTCGGCTCCGCCCCGGGCATCGTCACGTCGTGCTCCCCTTCCGCCATTCGTGAGCCAGCAGCCACACCAGGTAGAGCCCGCCGATCGCGCCGGTCGCGATGCCGACCGGCAGCGGGGTCGTCGGGAACAGCCGCTGCACCGCGAAGTCGCTGACGACCAGCAGCAGACCGCCCATCAGCGCGGACGCGGCCAGGCCGGGGCCCGAGGCGGCGGTGAGGCGGCGGGCGAGTTGCGGCGCGGCCAGTGCCACGAACGTGATCGGTCCGGCGGCGGCGGTGGCCACGGCTGCCAGGCCGACGCTCACCGCGAGCAACGCCGGCCGGGTGCGCTCGGCGTTCACGCCCAGGCCGGTCGCGGCGCTGTCGCCCATCTCCAGCAACGCGAGACGTCGTCCCAGGACCAGCGCGCACGGCAGGAGGACGGCGAGCACCGCCGCGACCACCTGCGCCTGGTCCCAGCCCCGGTTGTTCAGGCCGCCGACCAGCCAGGTCTGCGCGACGAGCGCGCTCTCCAGCGTGGCTCGGGTGAGCAGGTAGGAGTTGACCGCGAGCATCATGGCGCTCACGCCGATGCCGATCAGCACCAGCCGGAAACCCTGCACCCCCTGCTTGAAGGCGAGCAGGTAGACGGCGACGGACGTGATCAGGCCGGCGACGGTGGCGCCGAGCGCGGTGGCCGCCATGCCGCCCTGCGCCAGCACGATCACCGCGATCGCGCCGGTGGCCGCGCCCTGGGTGAAGCCGATGATGTCGGGGCTGGCCAACGGGTTGCGGGACAGGCTCTGCAGGATCGCGCCGCTGAGCGCCAGCGCAGCGCCGACGAGCAGTCCGGTGAGCAGGCGCGGCAGGCGCAGGGTGAAGATGACGAACTCGGCGTAGCCGTCGCCTCGGCCGAGGAACGTGGCCAGCACTTCGCCGACGGTCAGCGGGAAGTCGCCGCTGACCATGGTGGCGACGGCGGCGACCACGGTCAGCGCGGCGATGGCCGTGCTGACGAGGACGGCGCGTTCGCTGACCCGGAGCGAGAAGGCGGGGGTCCGGATGGTCTTCACAGCGTGGCCAGCTTCCGCCGCCGGCACAGCGCGATGAACACGGGTGCGCCGATGAACGCGGTGATGATGCCGACCTCCATCTCCTGCGGCGCGATGACCACCCGGCCGACGACGTCGGAGCCGAGCAGCAGGATCGGCGAGAGGACCGCGGCGAACGCCAGCACCCACCGCTGGTCGCTGCCGCCGATCATCCGGGCCACGTGCGGGACGGTGAGGCCGACGAACGAGATCGGTCCGGCGGCGGCGGTCGCGGCGCCCGCCATGAGCGTGACGGCGAGGACGCCGAACGCGCGGATGCGGTTGACGTTCGCGCCGAGCGCCTTGCCGGTGTGGTCGCCGAGGGCCAGCACGTTCAGGCTCCGGGCGAGGAGGAAGGCGATGACGATGCCGGGCACGACGAACAGCGAGATCCGACCGACGAGGCCGAAGTCGCGGCCGGCGAGCGAACCGACGTTCCAGAACCGGAACGAGTCGAACGTGTGGGTGAAGAGCAGCAGGATCGCCGAGACGTAGGCGAAGAGGACGGCGGTCAGCGCCGCGCCGCTGAGCACCAGCCGGTCCGGCGTCGGCGTGCCCCGACCTGCCGCGCCGAGCACGTAGACGACGGTCGCCGTGCCGGCCGCGCCCGCCAGCGCGAACCAGACGTAGCCGAGCGGGCTGGTGATGCCGAAGAACGCGATGGCGGACACGATCGCCGCCGCCGCGCCCATGTTCACGCCGAGCAGGCCGGGATCGGCGAGCGGGTTGCGCGTCAACGCCTGCATGACCGCGCCGGACAGGCCGAGGGCCATGCCGACCAGCACGCCGAGGGCGGCTCGGGGGACGCGGACGTCCCGCACGATCGCGGCGTCGCCGGTGCCGTCGTCGGCGAGGAGGAGGGCGAACGTGTCGGCGAACGGGATGCTCTTGGTGCCGATCCAGAGGCTGAGGAGGATGACGAGGCCCAGCAGTCCGATCGACACCAGCAGGCCGACCCCTCGCACCGCTTCGCGCGACACCCCAACCTCCCGGAAGTTTAGGTAAGGCTAACCGACGCTCGGGCATGTCGGTCGCGGGACGGCGGCACGGTGCGGTTGATCGGGGACGGCGAACCTCTGGCCGACGTCCCCCTTCAGTCGGCCGACCTGGTGGTCGTCCCGTCGATCGCGTGCGCCCACTGCTCCCGGACGCTCAGCCGCGCCCACCGCCGTGAGCCGTGGGGCGACCTGTCGTACGAACCGGTGCACTACGTCCTGTCCCCGCCGGCACGGCTGTTCGGCCCCGAGGACGTCCGGGAGGCGTTCACCGCCCTGAGCCGCTGCACGCGGGGACGTCACGCCGCCCTGGCGTAGTGGCTGTAGACGCGGAAGTCCATCGGCCCGCCCACCGGCGTGTCGGTCTCGACGAAGCTGCGGCCGTCGTGCGTCGCACCGGAAGTCGCCTTGAACGCCTTGGTGACCGCCCGGCCTGCGCGCACGTCACTCAGCGGGATGTTCTCGTCCGAACCCGGGGTGTGCCGGTCGCGGTACGGGTGGGAGACGCGCTCGAACGTCTTGTCCAGGATCGGGCTCGTCGCGGAGGTCGTTATGTGGCTAGCCAACTGATTGTGCGGTAGGTTCACGTGGTCAGCCACATGACTGGGAGGCGATGGTGGAACAGCCGAGCACGGCAGACTCGGGCAGGCTGAGCTACGCGATCTTCACGCTGGCCCGCGCGCATCGCGGCTTCGCCACCGCGCTCCTGCGCGACCTGGGTCTGCACCCCGGCCAGGAACTGCTGCTGATGCGGTTGTTCGACCAGGACGGGCAGACGCAGTCGGAGCTGCTGGACCACGTCGGCCTGGACCACTCGACGGTGTCGAAGTCGCTGCGGCGCATGCAGGAAGCCGGGCTGCTGACCCGCGAACCGAGCGAACGGGATCGCCGGGTGCTGCACGTGTGGCTCACCGACAAGGGCCGTGCGATGCGCGAGCCGTTGACCCGACTGTGGTCCACACTGGAACGCGCTTCCGTGCGCGGCCTGACCCAGGACGAGGTCGACACCTTCATCCGGCTCGCCGGCGCGATCGAACACGCGATCGCCCACCGGCACACCCACCCGAACGAGGAGACGCCACGATGAAAGCCGTTGTGCTGGAACGCTTCGGTGGACCGGAAGAGCTGCACCTGTCCGAAGTGGAGCGCCCCGAGCCCGGCCCCGGGCAGGTTCGCGTCCACGTGCGGACCGCGGGCGTGAACCCGTTCGACGGGAAGGTCCGCTCGGGGTCGATGAAGGCCGTCTTCCCCACGTCGCTGCCGACGATCCTCGGTTCGGAGGTCGCCGGCGTGGTCGACGCGGTCGGTCCGGACGTCACCGGCATCGCGGTCGGGGACGCCGTGTTCGGTTTCGCCGACTCCGGTTCCTACGCCGAGTACGCGGTGGCCTCCTCGGTCGTGCGGAAGCCCGAAGGGCTGTCGTGGGAGCACGCCGTGACGCTGCCCGTGGCCGGTGAGACGGCTGACCGCGTGCTGGGCCTGCTGGACGTCCGGCCCGGTGAGACGTTGCTGGTCCACGGCGCGGCGGGCGGTGTGGGCACGGTGGCGGTGCAGTTGGCCGTGGCGGCCGGCCTGCGGGTCGTCGGCACCGCCGGCCGGGACAACCAGGAGCACGTCGCCGCCCTCGGCGCCACGCCCACCACGTACGGCGATGGCCTGGTCGAACGGGTGCGGGCGTTGGCGCCCGAGGGGATCGACGCGGTGTTCGACGTGGCGGGCAAGGGCGCGCTGCCGGCCTCGATCGAGTTGCGCGGCGGCACGGACCGCATCGTCACCATCGCCGACAACGCGGCCGGCGAACTGGGCGTGGTGTTCACCGGAGGTCCACAGCGGCGGTCCGCCGAGCGCCTGGCCGAACTGGCCGACCTCGCGGTGCACGGCGAGCTCCGCACCACCGTGGCGGCGACGTTCCCGTTGGGCGATGCCGCCGAGGCCCACCGGCTCGGCGACGGCGGCCACGTGCGCGGGAAGATCGTGCTGACGGCGTGAGGTGGACGGCGCCGAACTCGACCGGACCAGGTCGGACGGCCCGGATTCCCGTCGAAGTCGGGGGAACCCGGGACGGCGGGCGGGTTGCGGCTCGTCGCGACCGGGGTCGAGTTCGTGGCGTCGAGGGCGATCGTGGTGCTCGACGCCGGTGTGCTGCTCGCCGTCGGACGTGACCTGCGAGCCGTAGTGCCGACCGAAGTGCCGGAGGTGGACGACACTTCGCGGTTCCACAGCGGGTTGCGCCTGGAGGGTGCCGTCCGCGAGGTCACTGTGGTGGAACGTTGGCGCGGTGCGCCGCTGATCTGCTCGCGCACCATGTGAGACACGCGTTGGCGACGCACTTCGGGTGAACCGAACGACCCCTGGACACCTGGTCACCACTCCCTGTAACACGTTGGTGACAAAGTTACCGGCAGGCGTCCGAGGAGGACCGATGGTGGCACGGGACATGAGTCGACGCGGGTTGCTGCGCAGCGCGGGGGCGGCCGGTGCCGTCGGGGCGGTGTCGGCGCTGTTCGGTACGGTGCCCGCGATGGCCCAGACGTCCCTGACCCCGTTCGACCTGCACTTCGACGTGTCGCACAAGTACCGCCCGTTCGACCTGATCGCACCGCGGTTCGTGCAGTACGACAGCGCCGTCACCCCTCGGGCGACGTCGTCCGACACGCTCGTCAGCACCGGGGTCCGTCCCCGTGCGCCGTTCGGGTCGGTGTTGGTGGAGGTGCAGCGCGCCACGGGTGTCGTGGTGGCCGGGCTGGCGGGCGGCGGCACGTCCGTGCTGGGCACGCTCGACGCGACCACCGGGCGGGCCACGATCGAGGTGACCGTCGGCGGCGCGACCACCGTGGTGAAGTCCGCCGAGGTGCGGGCCATGGCCGGCGCGTTCCGGTTCGCCGTGGTGGTCAACGAGAACGCGGTCACCGTCCTGGTCGACACGACCGGCACGGGCGCGGGGTGGCAGCCGGTGCTGACCGAGCGCGACGGCGTGCGGGCGTTGGTCGACCTGCGGGTTCCCGCAGTCCTGGGTCGGCTCGACTACGCCTACGGCGGGCGCGGCGACGTGCGGCTCGGTCGGGTGCGCGCGGGCTACTTCGGCCAGGCCGGTGTGCGCGATCCGCACGTGGTGCAGCACGCGGACGGCCGGCCGTTCATCCGGGACGGCAAGCTCTACCTGACGCTGACCAACGCCGGGTTGGGCTTCTTCCAACAGGCGCACTGGGCGGTGTGGACGATCGACCTCGCCGACCCGAGCCGGTTGGAGCAGGTCGCGGTGCTGTTCTTCGAACGTGACGGCGTCGTGCTGGGCGACCACGCCGGGCAGATCGTGTACGACGACCGCACCGGCCGGTTCATCCTGTCGATGAGCTCGTGGGGCGACTTCGCGTTCCAGGGCGTCCACATCCGCCACACCACGACCACCGCGAACGTGCTCCAGGGCGTGCACGTCCTGCCCACCACCAGGTTGGCGCTGCCGACCGCCGTCAGTTCCTGGGACCCGGCCATCACCCGCATCAACGGCCGCTGGCACGTGGCGTTCGTGGAGAGCGAGGCGCAGCAGCCCGCGTTCGTGTTCCACCCGGCGCTCGCCGTCGGACCGGTCGGCGCGGACTACTCGGAGTCGTTGCGGCTGGTCGGCGCGGACACCTCGCTGGACCAGACCGAGGGCACGATCATCCAGAAGGTGGGCCGCGAGTGGTACGTCTTCGCCAGTGACGGCGACGCCCGCGAGTACCCCGTGTACGACCTGTCGATGCGCAGGCGGGGAACGCTGGACGCGCCGTACGGCACCAACATCCCGCACCCGATGCTGCTCCAGGTGGGGCGCGAGTGGTGGATGATCACGTTCGACGGCACGCAGTACGCCGAACCGGTGCTCGGCTACGGCGGGCACGGCGACCTCGTCCTGATGCGCAGTCCCGGTCGGTGACCGCAGGACCGCCGACCCCCGCGTTTGGTTAGCTCGTGAGGTGAGCGACTACATCGACGAAGCCCTGAAGGCGTTGGCGGCCGGAGACCGCGATCGGGCGAGGGAGGCGGTGAGCGGCGGCGGAACACCGCTGCTGGACGCGCTGGCCTCGTACTTGGGCGCCGGGCGGGACGGGTCCGTGTACGACCAGCCGGCGGCGTTCGAGGCGTTCATCGACGGTGGGGGCAACATCGGCCTCTACCGGGCGGTGACCTCGGCGCTGGCGGAGGTCTACGCGCGGACCCGGCCGTCCCGCGTGCTGGACGTCGGGTGCGGAGACGGTCGGGCGTTGCGGGCTCTGGCCGCTTCCGACGTGGCCGTCACGTTGGTGGAGCCTTCGGCGGCGCTGCTCGACGCGGCGGTGCGCTCGCTGGACGGGTTCGAGGTGGACGCGCGGCACAGCCGGGTCGAGCCGTTCGCGGCGGAACTGCCCGCGGACGCGGTGTTCGACGTGGCCCAGGCGACGTTCGCCCTGCACGCGGTGCCGCACGAGGTGCGTGACGGTGTGTTGGCGGACCTGGTCGGGCACGTCGGGGTGCTGGCGGTGGTGGAGTTCGACGTGCCCGACCTGGTGCACGGGAGTCCGGAGCACCGGCGGTTCCTGGCGGAGGCCTACGAGCGCGGGTTGGCGGAGTACGACGCCGACCGGACGTTGGTGGCGCAGGGTTTCCTGATGCCGGTGCTGACCGGGCAGCTGGTGCCGGGCGCCACCCGGGCGACCTGGGAGCAGCCCGCGTCGCGGTGGGCCTCCCAGGTGGAACGGGCCGGGTTCACCGATGTCCGGGTCACGCCGCTGCACGACTACTGGTGGTCGCCCGCGTTCCTGCTCACCGCTTCCGGGTCTCCCGCGGAGGCGGCGCGGCGATGACGGCGCGACCCCGCCGCCTCAGTCGACCGCAGGCGCGGTGTCGACGCGCACCGCCCGGGTGGGGGCGGTCACCTGGCTGTTCGGTCCCGCCTCGAACGCCACAGTCCCGGGGCGCGGTTCGTGAGGGCCACGGGTAGCCGGCGACTGCTCATGGCATTCCCTCACGCGGGCCACCGGCGAGCGCGATCCGTCGCCGTTCCGGACGCACAACCCTACGTATGGGGCTGGTGACATCCGGCTACGGCTGGTTCGTTGGGTACGGGAGCCTCCCTGTCACCGGCTCCCGCACTTCCCTGCCCCCAAGGAGACCAACGATGTTCGTACGAAAGGCCGCGTGGGTCGTCGCCGGCGTGCTGGGCCTGCTGCTTCCGCTGGTCGCGGTTGCCGCACCCAGTGCGTCGGCGGACACGCAAGCGCTGGTGCGCACGCTGTACTACGACGTCAGCCAGGCCCAGGAGTTCGCCGCGGACTGGGATCGCGCCGCGGTGAACTGGAACAACTCCGTGTCCAACGTGAAGCTGGCCCGCCGGTCCGCGGGCACGCCGACCAACATCCGCATCTACGCGGACAACGGCTGGCCCCGGGCGTACGTCTCGTCGCTCGGCAACGGCACCGTCTACATGGGACGCCAGGCCGTGCAGCAGGGCTACTACCGGCCCCGGATCGCCACCCACGAGATCGGGCACATCCTCGGGCTGCCGGACCGGCGGACCGGCCTGTGCGCCGACCTGATGTCCGGCTCCAGCGCCCCGATCTCGTGCCGCAACGACCTGCCGAACGCGGCGGAGCGGGCCGAGGTCGACCGCCGGTTCGCGGGCACGCGGACGGCCGGTGCCGACGTGCGTGCGGCCGGTTTCACGGGCAGCAGCACGGAGTGCTTCGTGTACTGACCGCGTCAGGAGGCCTCGTGGGGTGGGTTCTCCACCCCACGAGGCCGTACGACCGACGCGGCCCACCACCGACAAGACTCACGGGCGCAGTGCGACTCACGGGCACAGTCGCTGTCGCGGCACACCGGGGAAGTACCGCGCCCAGTCGACCCGGTCCTCGTCCGCGCCGCGCCACTCGCAGGTGTCAGCCAGCAGCCGCCGGTCGTCGAGGTCGAACCGCAGCAGGTCGCCCTGCTGGTCGGAGACCACCAGCTCACGCTCGTCCGGTCGGTAGCGCGAGAAGTCCACGGTGGCCGGGTGCCCCTCGATCGACGCCACCTGGCGGGGCGCTCCCGGAGCGGTGATGTCCCACACCTGCACCAACTCCGGTCGGCCGTGGATCAACAGCGCCCGGTTGTCGGCGGCGAAGCCGACGGTCGGCTCGGACAGTGGCAGGTCCTCCAGGTGGGCCACGTGCCGGGGAGCCGACGGGTCGGCGACGTCGAGCACGTCGACGATCTTGGTGGTCTCGTTCACCACGGCCAGCGCCCTGCCGTCCGGGCTGAACACCGCGCGCACCTGGCCTTCCTCGATCAGCAGCGGGCCGGCGGGTGTCACCGGACCCGCCGGGTCGACGTGCCAGAGCTCCACGTAGCGCTGCAAGTAGTCGGGGCCCAGCCGCACGGTCGCCGCGACCCGGCCGTCGCCCCGCAGCGCGACGCTCTCGACCCGCTCACCGGGCAACCGGACCTCGGTGACCGCGCCGTCGTCGCCCCACCGCCACAGCGAGGCGACCCCGGTGCCGGACAACACGTTCTCCGGGTGGTCGAAGCGCTGGGGCTCGTGGCGCTCGCCGACGCCCGCCAGCACCGAGCCGGAGCGGCTCATCGTCTGGACGATCACCTGCTGGAGCGTGGCGACCAGGCGCGGCTCGTCCGGGTCGGCGATGCTCCACACCCTCGTGGGGCCCCGGTCGCTCTCCAGCAGGAAGACGCCGCTGTCGCCGCTGATCAGGGCGACCCGGCCCTCGGCCGGCACGTCGGCACGGCGCCGGGCCGTCCCGTCGTCGACCTCGACCTGCCACACCGTGAACGACCGCGCCTCCGGTTCCGTGGAGATCGCGACGTCGCCCTCCGGCGCCACCGACAGCCGTCGCCACGGTGGTCGCAGGATCAACTCCGCGGCGTTCATCCCGGCCCACGCCACCCGCACCGCGTTGAGCGCTTCGGCGGTCGGCGACACCCGGTAGGCGGTGAGCGCGAGCCGGACCGCGTCGCCGGGTCGGTCCGGCAGCAGGCGCAGGGCGGCATCGGCGGCCCGCAGCGACAGGGCGCTGTTGCGTTGCAGGTCCGCGCTGTTCTCGGCGACCGCGGCGTAGCCGGCGGTGCCGGCCAGGACCACCGCCAGGCCCACGAGGAGCGCGACGTACTGCTTGAGCCGGCGGGTGCGTCGGCGTTCGACCGCGTGCCGGGAGTTCTCGGCGGCCTCGGAGGCGTCGAGGAAGTCCTGTTCACGGCTGGAGAGCCGGTCACGGAGGACGCGTGCCTGCTCCAGGCGCGCGCCCCGGTACAGCCCGTCGGGATCGCGGCCGTGCGCCTCCCACGTGTCGACGGCATCGGTCAGCTCGCGGTGCCGCCGCAGCACGTCCCGGTCGTGCGCGATCCAGCCCCGCAGCCGCGGCCAGGCTTGGATCAACGCCTCGTGGGTGAGCTCCACGGTGTCGTCGTCGAGGGTGATCAGCCGGGCCCGCGCCAGTCGGTCCAACAGCGCCTGGTCGACCTCCAGCTCGTGCCGCCGCACCCGCCGCCGGGTGTCCTCGGTGCCGTCACCGAGGGCGATGAGCCGCAGCAGGACCGACCGCGCGTCGCGTCGCCCCCCGGGGGACAGCGCGCCGAAGACTTCTTCAGCGGTGCGGGCGATGGCGTGCTCGACCCCGCCCGCCTGCTCGTACCCGGCCAGCGACAGGGTCATGCCCCGCCGCCGCAACCACGTCTCGACCAGGGCGTGGGACACCAGCGGGAGGGCGGACGCCCGCCCGGTCACGTCGGCGACCAGCCTGACCACCAGCGCGGTCTCGACGGTCGCGCCCGCTCCCGCCGCGGGTCCGGTGATCGCGAGCCGCAGTTCGTCGGCCGACATCGGGCCGACCAGCACCTGGCTGCCGTGCAGCGCGGGCGGCAACTCGGGGTGCCTGCCGCAGTGCCCGTAGAAGTCGGCGCGGACGCCGATCACCACCCGCACGCGGCTGTTGTCCGCGTTCGCGGCGAGGGTCAGCGCCCGCACCAACCACTCACGGTCCGCCGCGGCGCACTGGGTGAAGACCTCCTCGAACTGGTCCACCACGAGCAGGAGGTCCCGCTCCGCCATGGCCTTGCGGATCCACAGGTGCAGATTCCCCGGCGCCGCCGCGAGGTCCGCCTTCACCGCCACCGGCGACTCACCGGTCAGCCCGGCGAGCGCGACCGCGCACTCCTCCACCGGGTCGCGCCCCGGGGTGATGATGACGACCGGATCGTCGCTGCGCGCCGCCAGGCCGGCCCGCAGCAAGGACGACTTGCCCGAGCCGGACGCGCCGAACACGCCGGTGAACCGCCGCCGGCGCACCAGGTCCACCAGGGTCGCGGTGAGCGCCTCCCGGCCGAAGAACCGATCGGCGTCGCCGGTCTGGAAACTCGCCAGCCCGACGTAGGGCGTATCGCCCGGGATCGAGGGCGGGGCGTCGGCCGCGGCGATCCCGGACCACCGCGCACGCCATTCGTCGACATCACCGCCGCAGGCGCGGACGAATGCCAACGTCACCGCCAGACTGGGCAGCTTTCGACCCGCGGTCGCCGCGGACAGCGCCGCCGCCGAGTAGTTCGCGCGCCGACCCAATTCCCGGTAGGTCGGCCGGCCCGCCTTGTCCCGCAGCCGGCGGAGGTCACCGGCGAAGCTCAGCAGGACCGTTCCCTCCGACGCCAAAGGGGTTTCCCGTCGCGGCACCGCATCCACCCTTCGACATGACCGGTTGTCCACACAATGCTGTTCACCGGATCGATGCCGACACTGAACAAACCCGGGCGCACTAGCGTCAACACCTCCGAGCCCCGGACCGACGAATTCCACACCGCCGGGTATTCGCCGCCACCCAGATTCCGTCGAACGACCGATCGAGGTGCGTGCCGGGTTTTCCGAGTCGAACGACCACGGAGGTAATCGTGTCCGGTTCCGGATCGAGATCCAGAACGGTGGCCTGGCAGGCCGCCGCGATCGTGGTGGGGCTGCTCGCCGCCTCCACCGGCGCCACCGCCTCTCCCCCGGCGTCCGCCGTACCCGACCAGGGTCAGGGGCGCGGCCAGGACGTCGGCGGCCACGCGGTCACCCTGGTCACGGGTGACCGCGTCCAGCTCGACGGCGACCGGGTCGTCTCCGTCACCCCGGGCGCCGGTCGCGGGAGCACCACCTTCCAGACGTTCCAGCGCGGCGGCCACGTGCACGTCGTCCCGCGAGACGCGATCCGCCCGCTGGCCGAGGGCAGGCTCGACCTGAGGCTGTTCGACGTCACCGGTCTGGTCGCGGCGGGCTACGACGACGCCCGCCGTGACGGCGTGCCACTCATCGTGACGCGTTCCGGCGACCGGTCGCCGCGGGTGTCGACGCTGCGGATCACCCGCGACCTCTCCACCGTGGCCTCCGTCGCGGCGGAGGCGCCCAAGGCCACCGCGGCGGCCGGTTGGCCGTCGCTGCTCGCCGACCCCGGCGTGGCCAAGGTGTGGCTGGACGGCGTGCGGAAGCCGACGCTGGACCGCAGCACCGCGCAGATCGGCGCGCCGGCGGCCTGGGCCGCCGGGTACACCGGCGCCGGGGTGATCGTCGCCGTGGTGGACACCGGTGTGGACGGGAACCACCCGGACCTGGCCGGACGGGAGATCGCCGAGCACAACTTCACCGCCGACCCCGATGCCGCTGACCTGATCGGCCACGGCACCCACATCGGCGCGACCATCGCGAGCCGCGGCACGCCGTACCGAGGGGTCGCGCCGGATGTGCGGTTGCTCGACGCCAAGGTGTGCGGCGAGAGCGACGGGTGCCGGGAGTCCTCGATCCTGGAAGGCCTGCGCTGGTCCGCCGAGCAGGGCGCGGACGTGGTCAACGTGAGCCTGGGCGGCACGGACACCGAGGAGGTCGACCTCCTGGAGGAGGCGGTCGACACCCTGTCCGCGCGCCACGGCACGCTGTTCGTCGTCTCGGCGGGCAACAGCGGCAGCGGTTCGGAGACCGTCGGCTCGCCCGCGAGCGCCGACGCCGCGCTGGCCGTGGGGGCGGTCGAGCGGAACGACGACATCGCGTCCTTCTCCAGCCGTGGTCCCAGGGTCGGGGACGGCGCGGTCAAACCGGAGATCACCGCGCCCGGCGTGGACGTCGTCGCGGCGAAGTCGGCGAACGGCGTCATCGGCACACCCGTGGGTGACCGGCACGTGGCGCTGTCCGGCACCTCCATGGCGACCCCGCACGTGGTGGGAGCGGCGGCCGTGCTCGCGCAGCAGCACCCGGAGTGGACCGGCGCGCAGCTCAAGGCCGCGCTGATGGCGTCGGCGAAGCCCAACCCGGCCCTGACCGTGTTCGACCAGGGCGCGGGCCGCGTCGACCTGGCCGAGGCGATCACCACGACGCTCACCAGCGACCCTGCGAGCGTCGGTCTCGGTGCGCACCTGTGGCCGCACGACGACGACGTCCCGGTCAGCGAGCAACTGGCCTACCGCAACGCCGGCACCGCCCCGGTGACGCTCAACCTGCGCGTCGAGGCCACCGGGCCGGACGGGGAGCCGACCCGCGTCTTCAGCGTCGACCCGGCCACCGTCACGGTGCCCGCGGGCGGCGAGGCGAAGGTGACCGTCACCGGTGACGCCGGGCTCGGCGCCGTCGACGGCGCCTACTCCGGATCGCTCGTCGCGACGGCGGACGCGGAGGTCCTGCGCACACCGCTGGGCCTGTACCGCGAGGTCGAGAGCTACGACGTGACGTTCACCCACCTCGACCGGGCCGGCAACCCCGAGCCGCACTTCCTCACGCTCGTCTTCGGCCTCTCCAACGACCGGTCGAGATTCCTCAGCGGCACGGACGGCACCGTCACCACCCGGCTGCCGAAGGGCGACTACCACGCGCTGTCCGACATGCACGCGACGGGAGCCGACAACACGGTGCTGATCCGACCGCACCTGGAGGTCGCCGGCGACACCGCGGTCACGTTCGACGCGCGGACGGCGAAACCCGTGCGGATCACCCCGCCCGACCCGTCCGCCACCACCGGCCTGGCCTTCGTGCTGATCAACAGGACGTACCAGGGTGCGCAGGACTCCCTGAGAGGCTTGTACCCGTCCGGCTTCCCGGCGGGGATGGCGATCGGTCACGCGGGGCCGGAGGTGCCCGCGGACGAGGTGTCGGTGATGGTCGGCACGGAGTTCCACGGCGCGCCGGTCGGCGCCACGCCGGTGTCGTACCGGTTGTCGTGGGTGGAGCAGGGCCGGGCGCCCACCGGTTTCGTGCGCGCTCCCGCCAAGGGTGAGCTGGCCGAGGTGCGGAGCCGGTTCGGACCGGGTCTGCCGGGCAAGCAGTACACGCACGGCGGCAACGCGCGCCTGCCCGGTGGCCTGCTGGGTGGCATCGCGGGGATGCGCCCGGTGGCCCCGCTCGGCAGCGCGATCGACTACGTGACGGGCGACGTCCAGTGGGAGTGGACGTTCTACCAGGAGAACGCGGCCGGACCCGAGGCGCTGCTGCTCTCGACGCCCGAGGTCCACCGTCCTGGTCGGTCGTACCGGAAGTCGTTCAACGATCCGGTGTTCGGGATCTCGGCGCCGGCATCGCCCGACGCCTACCTGTCCCGCCGGGGTGACGAGATCACCGCCGGCCTGTGGCTGTTCGGCGACCGCGCGGGCAACCTGGGCGACTCGATGGTCGAGAAGGCGCGCACGACGCTGTTCCGCGACGGGGAGCAGGTCGGCGAGACGCCGCTGACCGGTTTCGGCCGGTTCCCCGTGCCGGCGGGGCCGGCCGAGTACCGGCTGGAGAGCGAGGCGGTGCGTTCCGCCGCCCTCTCGCCGTTCGCCACGAGGGTGAGCGGCGCGTGGACGTTCCGCTCGGGCACCGTCCCCGGCGGCGAGGTCCGACCGCTGCCGCTGTCGGTCGTCCGGTTCACGCCGGAGCTGGACGACAGCGGCGCGGCTCCGGCCGGTCGAGTCCTCCCGGTGCCCCTGGTGGTCGAGCAGCAGCGAGGTGCGGACAACGGCCGGATCGACCGGATCGACGTCGAGGTGTCGTTCGACGACGGCACGACGTGGTCGAAGGCGCCCGTCGTCGGCCGCACCGCTCTGGTCCGCAACACCGGTCAGTCCGGCGCGTGGGCCTCGTTGCGGATCGGCGCGACCGACAGCAAGGGCAACACGGTGCGCCAGACGGTGATCCACGCCTACCGGATCGCCTGAACCGGGTCATCCGCGTGACGGCGCCTCGTGGGGTTGGTGGGACGACCCCACGAGGCGCCCGGGACAACCACGCTCCGCCGACCGGTCGGATGGCGTGGACGCGGTGGAGACGGTGCGGGAGGAGGAAGCCAAGGCGCACCGCCACTCCGCGTCGACCTGGAGGACCACGGCGTGGTGCGACTCCCGCGGTCCCTCCGGTCACGCGATGCCGGCGAAAACTGAGCCGGGTGCAGGTCAGGGCTCAATGCCACCGACGCACCGAACACCGCCCTGGCGTTGGAGTTCCACCTCTCGTGGTCAATCGGTCCCCCTGCCATGGCGGGCACGGTACCGATCCGGGCCGCCGTCCTCCCGAGCGTCAGCCGCGCAGACTGAGGGGACGCAGGTCGGTCCAGTGCTCCTCCACGTAGGCGACGCACGCGTCACGGGTGTCCGGGCCGAACCTGCTGGTCCAGCCGGCCGGGACGTCGGCGAACGACGGCCACAGGGAGTGCTGGCCCTCCTCGTTGACGAGGACGTGGAAGCGGCCTTCGGGGTCTTCGAACGGGTTGGTCACGGCTCGATCCTCCGGTCTGGGTCGGTCGTCGCGGCGTGCAGGTGGCGCAGCACCGCGTCGGCCAGGTGGTGGGCTGTGGTCGGGGTGACCAGGTCGGTCGCGTAGACGAGGTAGCACGGCACCGGGCCGTCGTCCTGCGGTTCGTAGAAGCTGAGGGTCAGGTCGGCGGGTGTGGTGCCGGTGGGGATGGCTTCCAGGGAGCCGGTGTCCGCCTCCAGGGTCGACAGGACGGCCTTCTCGTGGTGGACGATCATGACCTGCGGGTCGGCGGGCACCTGGACGTCGGCGTTGTCCAGCGCGGCCAGGTTCGTGGCGCGGATGCGGGACAGCAGCTCGGTGTAGCTGGGCCGGCCGGCGGTGTCGGTGCGCAACACGATCCGGTTGAAGAACGAGCCGACCAGGCCCGCCAAAGCCTCCTCGGTCCGCCCGGCGGCCATCGTGCCGATCGGGACGTCCGTCCCGTACGGCGTGAGCGCGGCGGCCAGCGCGGCCTGCACGACCATGAACATGCTGGTCCCGGTGCCCGCCGCCAAGCGGTCGATGGACGCGTGCAGTGACGCCGGGAGCTCGAACGGGATCACGTCGGCAGGGTGCCGTCCGGGTCGGGGTTCGTCGGCGTGGGGCAGGGCCAGGACGGGTAGGTCGCGCAACGTCTCCCGCCAGAACGCGTGCTGCTCCTCCCCCACCGCCTCCACGACCTCCAGTGACCACAGCGTGTAGTCGGCGTAGGTCACCGGCAGCGCTGTCCACTGTGGAGCGCAACCGGACCGACGGGCCGCGTAGGCGTGCTGGAGGTCCCGGAACAGCGGCACGACGGACCACTCGTCCACCGCCAGGTAGCTCATGGTCAGCAGCAACGCCTGCGCACCGGACGCGTCCTCGACCAGGCGGGCCAGGACGGGCGGGGTGCCGGGCTCCGCCGACGAGGCGGCGAGCGCGGGCAACGCCTCGTCCAGCGCCACCACCGGCAGGACTTCCAGCGGCGGCACGGCAACGGCTCGCTGCACGTCACCGTCCAGCACCGTGCGCAGCGGCTCGTGGCGCGAGACCACGTCGGCGTACGCGGCGACCAGCGCGGGCACGTCGAACGGGGTCCGAGCGCGCAACGCCAGCGCGTGGTCCCACGACGAAGACGCACGGCCGCGCTGCACGGGCGCCAACGGCAGGTCCACCGGCCGGTCGAACCGGCGCAACCGGGGACGGGCCGACGTGGCGCCGGTCAGCCGCCCGGCCAGCCCGGCGACCGTGGGCGAGTCGAAGACGTCACGCAGCGCGATGTCCACCCCGAACACCGACCGGATCCTGCCCACCAGCCGCATGGACGCCATCGAGTGGCCGCCCAGGCTGAAGAAGTTGTCGTGGATGCCCGGTGACACGCCCAGGAGTTCGGTGAACAGTTCCGCGATCGCCTTCTGCTCGGGCGTCACCGGCCGGTCGTCCCCGGCCAGTGCGGACCAGTCCGGCTGCGGCAGGGCACGGCGGTCGAGCTTGCCGTTCGGGGTCAGCGGCAGCGGTCCGTCGAGGAAGACCACCGTCGCCGGGACCATGTACTCGGGGAGCCGTTCGGCGGCGAACGCCCGCAGGTCGTCCTCCGTCGAGCCGACGACGTACCCGACGAGCCTGGTGACGTCACCCGCGCGGTCGGCGACCACGGCGGCCTGCGCGACCGCCGGGTGTCGGGCCAGCGCGGCTTCGATCTCGCCCGGCTCGATCCGGAACCCGCGGATCTTGACCTGGGTGTCGACGCGGCCGAGGAAGTCCAGGTTGCCGTCGGCACGCCAGCGCGCGCGGTCGCCCGTGCGGTACATGCGTGCCCCTGGCGGGCCGAACGGGGACGCGACGAACCGCGACGCGGTGAGCGAGAACTGGCCCAGGTAACCACGGGCCAGACCGCGTCCGGACACGTACAGCTCGCCGACCACACCGGGCGGCACCGGCCGCAGCCGGTCGTCCAGCACGTACACGGTGGTGTTGGGGTCCGGGACGCCGATCGGCACGGCGGTGTCCCACTCGGGCGCCGCCTTCCACAGCGTCGAGTTGACGGTCGCCTCGGTCAGCCCGTAGGCCGCCAGCAGGTTGAGCCGTCCGGCCCAACGGCCGATCACGTCCGGCGGCACGGTCTCGGTGCCGACCAGGACGGTGGAGCCCTCCGGCAGTTCGCAGTCGGCCGGCAGCGCGGACACCAGCGACGGCGGCAGGATCATGTGGGTGATCCGCCGGTCGCGCAGGAAGTCGGTCAGCTCCGGCCCGGCGACGCGCACCTCGTCCGGCGCGAACACCAGCCGTCCGCCGACGCACAAGGCCATGGTCAGCTCGAACACGGCCACGTCGAAACCGACCGACGCGAACTGGAGCACCCGGCTCTCCGCCGTGAGCCCCATCCGGTCGATCGCGGTCGCGGCCAGGCTGGAGATGCCCTCGTGCGGCACCACCACGCCCTTCGGCCGACCGGTCGAACCGGACGTGTAGATGACGTACATGGCCGAGTCGAGCCCGGCCGGCCCACCGTCCACAGCGGACTCGTCCAGCGCGGCCAGCTCCGCGGCCACGTCCGGTGCGTCGAGCAGCACGGCAGGCACCGGAACGGGTGCGTCGGACGTGGTCACGACGACCGAGGCCGCCGAGTCCCCGATCATGTACGCGATCCGGTCGGCCGGGTGGGACAGGTCGAGCGGCAGGTAGGCCGCGCCGAGCTTCACGGTGGCCACGACGGTGGCGACCATGTCCGCCGACTTGGGCACCGCGATGCCCACCACCGACTCCCGGCCGACCCCGCGTGCGGCGAGGAGTCGGGCGATCCGGTTGGACCGGGCGTCCAACCACGCGTAGCTGACCGAGCGGTTGCGGTCGACGACGGCCACCGCGTCCGGTGTCGCGGCCACGCACCGGGCGAACATCGTCGGGAACGTCTCCTCCGGCACCACCCGGGCGGTCCGGTTGAACTCGCCCACCACGCGGCGGCGCTCGTCGGGGGCCAGCAGGTCCACCGCGCTCACCGGCGCGGACGGCGTGGCCAGCACGGCGTCCAGCAACGTGGTCAGCCGCACGCCGAGCCGTTCCGCGGTCACGCGGTCGAACAGGTCGGTCGCGTACTCCACCCGGCACACGACCGGCCCGTCCACCACGTCCGTGAAGCTGAACACCAGGTCGAACTTCGCCGTCGTGGTCTCGTGGCCGACCCACGTCACCGGCAGGCCGTCGAACTCCCCCGCGTCACGACCCCGGCTGTGGTAGCCGACCATGACCTGGAACAGCGGGTTCCGGGCCGCCGAGCGGGTCGGGTTGAGCCGGTCCACCACCGCCTCGAACGGCACGTCCTGGTGCGAGAACGCGGCCAGCGAGGTCTCCTTCACCCGCGCCACCAGTTCGGCGAAGCTCGGGTCGCCGGACAGGTCGGCCCGCAGCACCAGCGTGTTCACGAAGAACCCGACCAGGTCGTCCAACGCCTCGTCGGCGCGGCCCGCGACCGGCGCGCCCAACGGGATGTCGTCACCCGCGCCGAGCCGACCCAGCAGCGCCGCCACCGCGGCCTGCAACACCATGAACATCGACGCGCCGGACGCCTGCGCGAGCGCCCGCAGCCCGTCCGCCCGCTCCGGGTCGAGCACGACCTCCAGGTCCGAGCCGTGGAACGTCGGCCGTCCCGGGCGCGGCCGGTCCACCGGCAGTTCCAGCTCCTCCGGCGCACCGGCCAACGTCCGCGCCCAGAAGTCCAGCTGTTCCTCGCCGACGATGTCGAGCACGTCCCGCTGCCACACGGTGTAGTCGGCGTACTGGACCGGCAGCGGCGCCCACTGCGGAGCCCCACCCGTGCGCCGCGCCCGGTACGCCGACGCGAGATCACGCAGGAACGGCCGGTCGGACCACTCGTCGGTGGTGATGTGGTGCAGCAGGATGACGATCAGGTGCACGTCGGAGTCGAGCCGGGTGACCGTCACCCGCAAGGGCAGCTCGGTGCGCAGGTCGAACGGCCGCTCGACCTCGTCGCGCACGATGTCCGGCACGTCGTCCTCGGTCGCCGTGCGCACCACCACCACGGGCGTCACGTCGTGCAGGACCCGCTGGAACGGCGTGCCCTCGTGCTCGCCGAACACGGTCCGCAACGCCTCGTGCCGGTCGACCACGTCACCCACCGCGGCGGTGAGCGCGGGCACGTCCAGCGGGCCGCGGACCTTGAGCACCAGCGGGAAGTTGTAGGCGGCGGACGTGCCCTCCATCTGCTGGATCAGCCACAACCGCTGCTGGGCCGACGACAGCGGCAGCTCGGCGGGCCGTTCGACCGGCACCAGCGGCGGCCTGGTCGGAGCCAGCCCGCCACCGGCCCGTGACGCCAGCTCGGCGACCGTGGGCGCGTCGAACAGGTCTCGGATCGCCAGGTCGACGCCCAACGCCGAGCGGGCCCGGCTGATCAGCCGGGTGGCGAGCAGCGAGTGGCCGCCGAGGTCGAAGAAGTTGTCGTCCACCCCCACCGAGGGCACGCCGAGCACGTCGGCGAACAACCCGCGCAGCACGTGCTCTTCGCGGGTGGCGGCGGCCCGGGACGATGCCGGACCGGCAACCACCGGCTTGGGCAGGGCGCGGACGTCGAGCTTGCCGTTCACGGTCAGCGGCAACGCGTCCACCGGCATGATCGCCGCGGGCACCATGTAGTCGGGCAGGCTCGACTTGAGCCCGGCGCGCAGCACCGCCGGGTCGACGGACGACACCACGTACCCGACGAGCCTCTTCACCCCACCCGGGCCGGCGTCGACCACGACGGCGGCGTGCGTCACGCCCGGTCGGGCGGCCAGCGCCGACTCGACCTCGCCCAGCTCCACCCGGTAGCCGCGGATCTTGACCTGGTCGTCCGTGCGGCCGAGGAAGTCCAGGTTTCCGTCGCGGCGGGCGCGCACCAGGTCACCGGTGCGGTACATGCGGGTGCCGGGCGGGCCGTACGGGTCGGCGACGAACCGCTGCGCGGTCAGGCCGAACCGGTCGTGGTAGCCGCGGGCCAGGCCGACGCCCGCGATGTACAGCTCGCCGGGCGAACCGGGCGGCACCGGCCGGAGGTGCGCGTCGAGCACGTACGCCCGCGTGTTGCGGATCGCCTTGCCGACGGTCGCGGTCTCACTGTCCTGAGTGGACGCGCCGAGCGCGTTGATCGTGTACTCGGTCGGCCCGTACAGGTTGTAGCCGTAGGTGCCGGGCGTGTCCCGCAGCCGCTGCCACACCGATTCCGGCACGGCCTCGCCGCCGAGCAGCACGAGCGCGGGCACGTGGTGGTCCAGCAGGCCCTCTTCGATGAGCAGCTGGGCGTAGGTGGGGGTCACGTTGACCACGTCGATCAGGTGGTCGTCGCAGTACGCGACCAGGGCCGCCGCGTCACGGCGCAACTCCTCGTCGCACACGTGCACCTCGTGGCCCTCCACCAGCCACAACAGCTCTTCCCACGACATGTCGAACGCGAACGACACGGTGTGGGCGATGCGCAGCCGCCGCCCGCCCGCCGCCGCGATGGCCGGTGCGAAGATCGCCTGCTGGTGGTTGAGCTGCATGTTCGTCAGGCCTCGGTACGGCGTGACGACGCCCTTGGGGCGGCCGGTCGAGCCGGACGTGTAGATCACGTACGCCGGGTGTTCGAGCGAGAACCTCGGCCACTCGACGTCATCCGGCGATGCGGGCAGGTCCAGTCGCAGGGCGTCCAGGCACAGGGCGTCCGGCACGAGGCCGACCGCCGTGGTCGACAGCACGCACAGCGGCTCGGTGTCCTCGATCATCATCAGCAGGCGGTCGGCCGGGTGGTCGAGGTCGAGCGGCAGGTAGGCGGCGCCGGTGCGCAGGACCGCGAACAACGCCACCACCATGTCGGTCGTGCGCGGCAACGCCAGCGCGACCACCCGTTCGGGTCCGGCGCCCCGGCTGATCAGCAGTCGGGCGAGCGCGTCGATCCGGTCCCGCAACTCGGCGTAGGTGAGCCGCTGGTCGCCGAACACCAGCGCGGTCGCGTCCGGCGTCTTCCGGGCTTGCGCGACGAGCAGGTCGGCGATGGTGTCCTCGACCATGGAGTCGGCGGCGGCGTCCCATTCCGCGGCCAACGCGCGGCGCTCGTGGTCGGGCAGGACGTCGAGCGCGCCGAGCAGTGCCTCCGGCGCGTCGACCAGCCGTTCCAGGACGGTCGTGTAGCGGGTGAGGAGGGCTTCGGCGGCGTCGGCCGTGAAGAGGTCGGGCCGGGACGCGAGCGTGACGCGAGTGCGGGCGCCCGGCGTGATGACCAGCGTCAGCGGGAAGTGCGTGCCGTCCACGTTGGACACGTCGAGCACGCCGTGCGCCCGTGCCAGCTCGGCCTGCCGGTCTTCGCCGTCACCCGTGCGGAGCACGAACAGCGTGTCGAACAGCTGCCGGTGACCGGCCTCCTGCTGGATCTCGCCCAGGCCGACGTGCTCGTAGGACATCAGCGCGGTCCGCTCGGCCTGCACACGCCGGAGCAGGTCCAGCACGGTCTCGCGGGGGTCGACCGCGATCCGGGTGGGGATGGTGTTGAGGAACATGCCGATGACGTGCTCGACGTGCTCGACCTCGACCGGGCGGCCCGCGACGGCGGTGCCGAACACCACGTCGTCCCGGCCCACCTGGCTCGCCAGCACCAGCGCCCACGCGACGGTGAACACGGCGTTGGCGGTCAGGCCGTGCTGCCTGGCCCGTGCCCGGATCCGGTCGGTCAGGTCCTCGGTCAGCTCCTGGTGGAACTCGGCCGGGATGACCGGTTCGCGGGACCGGTCCACCGGCGCGACGAGGGTCGGCTCGCGCAGGCCGGAGAGCGCGGTGCGCCACGCCTGACGTGCGGCGTCGTGGTCCTGGCACTTGAGCCACGCGAGGTAGTCGCGGTAGGAGCCGGGGGGCGGCAGTTCGGCCTGGTGGTCGCGGTACAGCTCCAGCAGCTGCTCCAGGAACAGCCACGCCGACCAGCCGTCCCACAGGATGAGGTGGTGCGTGATGACGAGCCGGTCGCGGCCGTCGGGCAGGCGCAGCACCAGGAACCGGCACAGCGGCGGCGCGGCCAGGTCGAACCGCTCGCGGCGGTCGGCGGCCAGGAGATCGGCGGTTTCGGCCTCGTCCGCCAGGTCGACCACGCGCAGCGGGATCTCCACGCCGGGCGCGATGAACTGCACCAGTCCGGGCACGCCTTCACCGGTGAACCCGGCGCGCAGGCTCGGGTTTCGGTCGAGGAGGGCGGCTCCGGCGCGGCGGAGCCGGTCGGTGTCCAGGCGGCCGGCGAAGTCCATCGTCTCCTGGGAGAGGTAGACGTCGAGCGCGTCGGTGTCGTAGGTGGAGTGGAAGTACAGGCCCTCCTGCAACGGCGACAGCGGCCAGACGTCCTCGGCTTCGGGCAGGGCGCGGCGCTGGT
Organism: Saccharothrix isguenensis; assembly: GCF_052936305.1. Taxonomy (NCBI): domain Bacteria; kingdom Bacillati; phylum Actinomycetota; class Actinomycetes; order Pseudonocardiales; family Pseudonocardiaceae; genus Saccharothrix; species Saccharothrix isguenensis. The sequence goes on along the minus strand of NZ_CP193626.1, from coordinate 3,059,922 downwards.
CGTCGGTCAGCACGAGCAGCGGGGCGTCTTCGACGTGGTGGTCGACGGCCTCCACGGTGGCGAGGGCGGCGACGGTGCGGTGCTCGAACACGTCACGAGGGCTGATCCCGACGCCCAGCTCGCGGGCCCGGCTGGACACCGCGATCGACGTGATGCTGTCGCCGCCGAGCCCGAAGAAGTCGTCGTCCACACCCGGCTCCGGCACGCCGAGCACGTCGGCGAGCACGCCGCACAGCAGGCGTTCGCGGTCGGTCCGCGGGGCACGTCGTCCGGTCGTGGTGGCGGTCGGCGACGGCAGCGCGTCCTGGTCGAGCTTGCCGCTGGGGGTGAGCGGGAAGTCGGGCAGCGCGACCAGGGCGTGCGGGACCATCGCGGCGGGCAGGGCTTGGGCGATCCCGACCTTCAGCGCGTCCAGGTCGACGCCCGCCGGCGTCACGTACCCGAGGAGCCGGCCGTCCCGTGCGATCACGGCGGCCCGGTGCACGCCTGGCAGCTTGACCAGCGCGGACTCGACCTCGCCCAGCTCGATCCGGTTGCCGCGCACCTTGACCTGGCGGTCCGTCCGCCCCAGGTAGGCGATCACGCCGTCCGGGCGGCGCACGACCAGGTCGCCGGTGCGGTACATGCGGGAGCCGGGCTCGCCGAACGGGTCGGCCACGAAGCGCTCGGCGGTCAGCCCGGTCCGGCCGTGGTAGCCCAGGGCTAGTTGGACCCCCGCCAGGTACAGCTCACCCGGCACGCCGGTGGGGACGGGTCGCAGGAACGGGTCGAGCACGTGCAGCCGGGTGTTCCAGACCGGGCGGCCGATCGGCACGGCCGGGTCCGGCGCGGCGTCGTACTCGAAGTAGGTGACGTCCACGGCGGCTTCGGTGGGGCCGTAGAGGTTGTGCAGCGGGACGGCGGTGAGCTCCAGCCACCTGAAGGCGACGTCACCGGTCAACGCCTCGCCGCTGCTGAACACGCGGCGCAGGCTCGCCGACCACCGCGCGCTCTCGTGCACCTCGGGGGCGCCGAGGAACGCGGCCAGCATCGACGGCACGAAGTGCAGCGTGGTGATGCGCTCGCGGCGGATGAGGTCGGCGAGGTAGGCGGGGTCGCGGTGGCCGTCCGGCTCGGCGAGGACGACGGCCGCGCCTTCGCACAGCGCCCAGAAGAACTCCCACACCGACACGTCGAAGCTCGACGGGGTCTTCTGGAGCACCCGGTCGTCCGCGGCCAGGCCGTATTCGTGCTGCATCCAGGCGAGGCGGTTCACGATGGCGCGGTGCGTGACGACGACGCCCTTGGGCCGTCCGGTCGAGCCGGAGGTGTAGATCAGGTAGGCGGGGTGGTCCGGGTGCGGGGTGGGCAGTTCGACGTCCGGTGCGGTCTCGCCGGGGCAGTCTTCGGTGCAGTCCTCCGGGCACACGACGGTCGTCGCGCCGGAGTCGGCGAGCATGAACTCGATCCGCTCGGCCGGGTAGTCGAGGTCGAGCGGCAGGTAGGCCGCGCCGGACTTGAGCACGCCGAGGAGTGCCACCACCAGCTCGACCGACCGGGGTACGGCCACTGCCACGACGTCACCGGCGTTGTCGGCTCGGAGCCTGCGTGCCAACGCGGTGGCGCGGCGGTCCAGTTCGGCGTAGGTGAGGGTGGTGCCGTCGTAGATCACGGCGACGGCGTCCGGGGTGCGGGCCGCCTGGGCCTCGATCCGGCTGACGAGCGTGCCCGCGGGGACGTCGACGGCGGTGGCGTTGAGGTCGGCGAACCACTCGGATTCCTGGGCTGAGACCAGGTCGAGGCGGGCCACCGGGCGGTCGGGGGTGGTGGCGAACGCGGTCAGCAGGCGGACCAGCCGGTCCGCGAGCGCGGCCACCTCGGCGTCCGGGAGGCGGTGCTTGAGGCGGAGTTCGATGCGGTCACCGGGCAGGACGACGAGGGCGAGCGGGTAGTGGACCTGGTCGCGGACCTCGACGTCGTCCACCACGTCCGGGAAGTTCTCGACCACGACCAGGGTGTCGAACAGCTCACCGTGCCCGGTGACCCGCTGGATCTCGGCCAGGCCCAGGTGGTGGTGGTCCAACAGGCGGGTCTGCTCGTCCTGGAAGCGCTGGAAGACGGCGGCGAGGCTGTCCCCGCCCTGCCAGCGCTGGCGGACCGGAACGGTGTTGATGAACAGGCCGACCGCGTCCTCGATGCCGGGAACCTCGGCCGGGCGGCCGGCGACCGTCGTGCCGTACACGACGTCCGCGCGACCGGTGAGCGCGCCGAGCAGCAGACCCCAGGCGCCGTGGAGGACCGTGCTGAGCGTGAGGCCCCGGCGTCGTGCTTCGGCGACCAGGGCGGCGCTCAGCTCGACGGGCAGCCGCACGCGGTGCCGGCCGTGCCGGGGCGATGCCTCCGACGCGCCCAACGGCTTGGCGGCCGACGAGAACGCTTCGCGGAGGTCCCCTGCCAGGTGCCCCCTGCTGTCATTCTGCCGGCCGGGTCCGACAACCTTGGTGGGCTCGTCAACATCGGACAGCGCGGCGCGCCAGGCGGCGTGCGCGGCATCCCGGTCCTGGCTCGCCAGCCACGCGAAGTAGCGCCGGTGGTCGACCGGACCCACCCGGCCACCGACCAGCTCGCGCCGCAGCAGCCCGACCGACCAGCCGTCCACCAGGATGTGGTGCACCGTCAGCACGAGCCGGTCGCCGTGCCGCGCCGCCCGCATCAACGGCGGCGCGGCGAGGTCGAAGCCTTCGGCGCGCTCCGCGGCCAGCACGTCTTCGAGGTCGACGGCCGCCGGGTACTCGTGCCAAGGCAGCGTCACCGCCTCGGCGATCACCTGCTCGACCCGCCCGCGCCCGGTCTGCCGGAAACCGGCCCGCAGCAACGGGTGCCGGTCGAGCAGGCCCTGGACGTCCTCCCGGCCGACGTCCAGGGTCAGCACTTCCTGCACCACGTACGAGTCGTCCGTGTCGTACTGTGCGTGGAAGAAGAAACCCTCCTGCAACGGCGACACGGGCAGCACGGCGCCGTCGAAACCGGTCACGTCGGCGACCTGGGAAGCGGCACGGGCGACACGGGCCAGCCCTGCCACCGTCCGGTGCTCGAAGACCTCGCGCGGCGTGATCACCAGACCGGCGGCGCGCGCCCGTGACACCAGCTGCATGGCGGTGATGCTGTCGCCGCCCAGCTCGAAGAAGTTGTCGTGGATACCCGGCGTCAGGCCCAGCAAGGCCTCCACCAAGTCCACCAACGCCTGCTCGGCCGGGTTCGTCGCCGGCGCGTCACCACTCAGAGCGGTCCAGTCGGGCTCCGGCAGCACCGCCCGGTCCAGCTTGCCGTTCGGCGTCAACGGCAGCGGGCCCGCGTGGGGCACCACCACCGACGGCACCATGTACTCGGGCAGCGCGGAAGCGACGTGCTCCCGCGCCTCCGCGGGGGAAGCCGAGCCGACCACGTACGCGACCAGCCGCTTCACCCGCCGGTGGTCCTCCCGCACCAGCACGGCGGCCTGCGCGATGGCCGGGTGCCCCATGAGCACGCTCTCGACCTCGCCCGGCTCGATCCGGAACCCCCGGATCTTCACCTGACCGTCCGCGCGCCCCAGGAAGTCGAGGGTGCCGTCCGCCCGCCACCGGGCGCGGTCACCCGTCCGGTACACGCGGGCGCCAGGTGCCCCGAACGGGTCGGCCACGAACCGGGACGCCGTGAGCGCCGCCTGCCCCCGGTAGCCACGCGCGAGCCCCCGGCCGCCGACGTACAGCTCGCCCTCGACCCCCACCGGCACGGGCCGCAGCGCCGAGTCGAGGACGTAGCACCGCGTGTTGGGGTCAGGCACACCGATCGGCACCGGCCCGGTCCAGTCCGGCTGCGCCGCCCACAGGGTCGAGTTGACCGTGGCCTCGGTGAGCCCGTAGGCGGCGACCACGCGCAGCCGCCGGGCCCACCGGGCGATCAGCTCGGTCGGCACGGTCTCGGTGCCGACGACCAGCACCGCGCCCTCGGGCAGCTCGCAGTCCGCCGGCAGCGCCGCGACCAGGGACGGCGGCAGGATCATGTGCGTCGCCTGGTTCGAGGCGATGTACGACGTCAGCGCCTCCCCCGCGACCCTCCGGTGCGACGGCACCACGATCGCCCGCCCGCCGACGCCCAGCGACATGCACAGGTCCCACACCGCCACGTCGAAACCGACCGAGGCGAACTGCACGACCCTGCTGTCCGCGGTGATCCCGATCCGGTCCACCGCGGTCGCGATCAGGCTCCCGATGCCCTCGTGCGTCACGACGACGCCCTTGGGCCGACCGGTCGACCCGGACGTGTAGATCACGTACGCGGCCTGGTCGAGCGCGATGTCCAGCCCCAGGTCGGAACCGTCGGACGGCAGGTCGAACCGCGTCTCCGGCGTGATGACGAGCTTCGCGCCCGCGTCGGCCACCATGTACTCGACCCGGTCACGCGGGTGGTCGAGGTCCAGCGGCAGGTACGCGGCGCCCGCCTTCATCACCGCGAGCAGCGTGACGACGAGGTCGGCCGAGCGCGGCAACGCCACGCCCACCACGTCTTCGGGCTCCACGCCTTCAGCCACGAGGGCACGGGCGAGCCGGTTCGCCGCGGCGTTCAGCTCCGCGTACGTGAGCTGGACGTCCTCGCACACCACGGCGACGGCGTCCGGCGCGCGCAGGGTCTGGCGTTCGAACGCGCCAGGCCACGTCACCTCGTCCACCTCGCGCGGTGAGGTGCCGAAGTCCAGCAGGCGCGCGCGTTCCGCGTCGTCCACCAGGTCGATCAGCGCGACCGGCTGGTCGGGGTCGGCGTCGAGGACGCGCAGGAACCGGCGCTCGTGGTCGGCCAGCTCCGCCGGCGTGCAGACGGCGGCGTTCGCCTCGAACGTGACGGCCATGCTCCCGTCCGCACGCGGGAGGAACGACGTGGCGAGGTCGTTGACCGGCCCCAGTGACAGCATGTCGAACGTCAGGTCGAGGCCGTCGAACAGGGCCTCGCGGGTGAACCCCAGGTAGTTGACCGTGGGCCCGACCAGCTCGGCGATGCCGTCGCGCAGCCCGAGTTCGCGGGCCAGGTCCTCACCCCGGTAAGCGCTGTGGGACACGACCTCGCGGATCTCCCGGTCGATGTCCGCGACCAACCCGGTGACGGTGCTGTCCGGCCGCACGGTGACGCGCAGCGGCAGCACGGTGGACACCATGCCGGGCGTGACCCGGCTCGCCTCGTCCCGCCGACCGGTCACCGGCATGGCCAGCACCAGGTCGGACGCGCCGGTCACGCGGTGGGTGTAGGTGGCGATCGCGGCGATCGCCTGGCGTGACGACAGCCGGTCCGGCAGTTCGACGGTGCGGCGGACCACGCGGCGCACCTGGCCGGCGGCGCGCGGCACGAGCCGCACCGGCTCCGGGCGGTCGGCCATCTTCGCGTGCCAGAACTCCCGGTCCTGTTGCCGCGCCGGGGACTCGCGGTAGGCGAGGTCGACGTCGACCAAGGCCTGCAACGGCTTGGGCCGAGGCTCGTCGGAAGCCGCGTACAGCTCGCTGGCGCGTCGGGCGATCAGCACCATGCCCGAGGCGTCCAGCACGAGGTGGTGGTAGCGCTGGTACCAGACCACGTGGTCGTCGGTGACGCGCAGCAGCGCGTGGTGGAACATCGGGCCGTTCTCGACGTCGGTCACCCGGTCGAGGTCGGCGTCCATCCACGCCCGCGCATCGACGGCCGAGTCGAACGACAGGTGCGTGACGTCGGTCGTCACCGGGGTCTGGACCTGGCCCTCGTCGGTGAACCGGACGTGCAGCGCGCCGGCCTCGCCGAGCGCCTGCCGGACGGCCGCGTCCAGCCGGGCGTGGTCGACCGCGCCGCGCAGCTCGACGTACAGGCCGATGTTGTAGACGGGGTTGTCGGGCTCCAGCTGCTGTGCCAGCCGGACACCGGTCTGCGCACCGGTCAAGGGCAGCGCCATGGTCACGAACCTCTCCCGCTTCTTCCCGACTTCTCCCGCGCACACCCGGGGTGGGGATGCGCGCCGGCACCCCCACCCCGGGATCGACCTAGTTCTTGATCGCTTCGAGCAGCGGGACGACCTGCTCGATGCCGTAGGGCACGCTCAACACCGTGTTGAACGACATGGCCGCGCCGATCGGCGGGTCCATGTAGGTGAGGAACAGGTCGCGCTTGTCGCCGACGACGCCGAGCCGTTGGTAGGCGGGCACGGACTTGACCCGCTCCCACGCGGTCTGGTCGAACATGAGCCACACCAGCCGGTCGGCGTCGAGCAGGTCGAACCGCTCCTCGCTGAACTCGGCGACGTTCTTCTGACCGGCGAGCGCGCCGATCTCGTCCACGAGGGTAAAGCCCAGCTCCCTCATGAAGATGGCCTTCGGGTCGGTCGGTGCGAACGCGGAGTACTGGCCTGGCTTGAAGCTGTCGGCCACCACCATCGTCTTGCCGGCCCACTCGGGGTGCGCGGCCTTGGCGTCGGCGAAGCGCTCGGCCACGCCGTCGATCAGCGCCTGGGCCTCCTTCTCCTTGCCCAGCGCCTTGCCGATGTGCAGGGTCTGGTCCTGCCACGGCGCGGCGTAGTCGGGGAACGCCTTGGGCTGCGCCACCACCGGCGCGATCTTCGACAGCGTCTCGTACTGCTCCTCGTTCATCCCGGAGTAGACCGCGATGATCAGGTCTGGCTTGAGCGCGGCGACCTTCTCCAGGTTGTACTCGTCGCGCTCGCCGACGATCTCGGGCTGGGTGGAGCCCCAGAGTTCCCTGGTCCACGGCCAGTTGCCGAACGGCCGCTCCTTGAACCAGTCCACGACGCCGACCGGCTTGACGCCCAGGGCCAGCACGGGTTCCTGGTCGGACAGGCCGAGCGTGACCACCTTCGTCGGCTCGGCCTTGATCTCGGTGGTGCCGTACTTGTGCTCGACCGAGACCGGGAACGCGCCGGAGGAGGAGGCGGCTCCGGTCGGGGTCGCCCCGGAGCCGGCGTCGCCGCCGCCCCCGCAGGCGACCAACGCCAGCGCTGCGGCCGAGACGACCGCGGCCAGCCTGAACTTCGTGGACATCAGGGTTTCCCTTTCGAAGGCGCGGCGACGCGCCGCAGTACCAGTCAGGTTTGGATATGGCGAGGATCTTCAGCGGGACGGTGAGACGCTGATCGCGAAATCGGACCGCACGGGCTCGGCCGACTGGACCGGCACCGCGGGTTCACGGTGGTCGAGCACGGACTGGAGGATCTCTCCGACGCGCACCGAAGTGTTGGACAGCAAGGACGACGAGATGCCGTGCGTGTGCTCGGTGCCGCCCTGCAGGTACAGCCCGGCGAGCAGTTGGTCGTCGGCGTCCAGGCGGTAGTCGCGCCCGACGCCGAGCCGGCCGTGCTCGTCCCGCGCGCAGCGGTCGGCGAGGTCGCCGAGCAGCGCAGTCGGGTCGGCCTCGCGGTACCCGGTGGCGTAGACGATCGCGTCGGCCTCCAGCACCTCGCGCTCGCCCGAGCCCAGCGATTCGACGGTGACCGTGACGCCGTCCGGGCGGTCGTCCAAGTGGGCGACGCGGGAGAGGTTGAGCAGCCGCAACCGCTGCTCGCCCACCACCTTCTCCCGGTAGACCCGCCGGTACAGCTCGGCGATCAGGTCGTTGTCGACCACCGCGTAGTTCGTGTTGCCGTGGTAGTCCATGAGCTTGCGCTTGACCTGCTCGGGTGCGGCGAAGAAGTCGTCGACGGCGTCCGGGTCGAAGATCCGGTTCGCGAACGGGCTGTCGTCGGCCGGGCTGTAGCCGTAGCGGGCGAACACCGCGCACACCTCGGCGGACGGGAACCTCTCGTGCAGGAACGCGGTGACCTCGGCGCCGCTCTGCCCGGCGCCGACCACGACCAGCCGGCGCGGGTCGGCCAGCGACTCGACGCGGTGCAGGAAGTCCCGGTTGTGCCAGACCCGCTCGGACGGGCGGACGCCGTCGGGCAGGGCCGCGCGCAGACCGGTGGCCAGCACGAGGTTCCGGGCGCGACGCACCTCCACCTCACCGGACGACGTGCGCGAGGTGACGTCGAAGTGCGTGACCACGCCGTGCTCGGTGACCGGCCGGACGCCCACCACGTCGTGGTCGTAGGACACCAGGTCGTCCACGCGACCTGCGGCCCACTCGAAGTAGTCGTGGAACTCCACCCGCAGCGGGAACAGGTTCTTGTGGTTGATGAAGTCGACCAGCCTGCCCCGGTCGTGCAGGTAGGTGAGGAAGGTGAAGGTGCTGTTGGGGTTCCGCAGGGTCACCAGGTCCTTGAGGAACGACACCTGCATGGTGGCGTCCTCGATCAGCATGCCCCGGTGCCAGCCGAACTCCGGCTGGCGCTCCAGGAAGTGGGCGGTCACCACGTCTTCGGGACGCGCGGCGGCGTTGTGCTCGGTGACGGCGATCGCGAGGGCCAGGTTGGAGGGCCCGAAGCCGACGCCGAGGACGTCGAAGACCGGTGGCTGTGGCATGGGTGTCCCATCGGTGCGACAACAGGTGATCGAACTTTGGTGAGCCTAACCTAAGTTGATCCCCGGTGGGAGTGATCCAGGCCTCTCTTCTGTTTAGGCTAGCCTCACCTAGCAAACCAGCGGAAGGCGGCATCGGGTGGAACCCGTCCTGAAGACTGCTGTCCCCCGGGCCGTCCCCAGGACCGCCGTGCTGCGGGACGCCGTGACCGGGCAGTGGAAGTCGGTGACCCTCGCTTCGGCGCTCGGCGCGGCGCACCAAGCCGGTGAGGCCGCGATCCCGCTGCTCATCGGCGTGGTGATCGACGAGGCGGTGCGGACCGGAGCCGGGGGACGGCTGGCGTTCTGGGTCGGCGTGCTGGCCGCGGTGTTCGTGACGCTGTCGCTGAGCTTCCGGTTCTCCTTGCGCAACGGGGAGAAGGCGTCGCACCAGGCCGCGCACGAGGTGCGGTCCAAGCTGGCCGCGCGGGTGCTGTCGGCGGACGGCGGCGTGGCGGACGGCCGGCTGTCCGGCGAGCTGGCGAACATCGCCACCAGCGATGCGCAACGCGTCGGGCAGGTGAACCTGGCGTTGCCGATCGCCTTCAGCGCCGTGATCGGCGTGCTGGTGGGCGCGGTGGCGTTGCTGCGGGTGTCGCCGGTGCTGGGGCTGCTGGTCCTCGTGGCCGCGCCAGTGCTGTTGGGGCTGGCGCACTTCCTGGGCAAGCCACTCGAACGGCGCAGTGACGCCGAGCAGGACCGGGCCGCGCTGGCGTCCGGGGTGGCGGCCGACCTGGTCGCCGGGCTGCGGGCGTTGAAGGGCATCGGCGCGGAGGCGACGGCCGCGCAGCGGTACCGGGTGACCAGCCGGTCGTCCATGGAGGCGGCGATCCGGGCGGCGCGGTCACGGGCCTGGCTGGACGGGTCGATGCTGGCCATGACCGGCGTGTTCCTGGCGATCGTGGCACTGGTCGGCGGTCACCTGGCGGCGTCCGGGTCGATCACCGTCGGCCAGTTGGTGGCCGCGGTCGGGTTGGCGCAGTTCCTGCTGTGGCCGCTGTCGATCTTCGCGTGGGTGAACGGGCTCCTCGCGCAGGGTCGGGCGTCGGCCGCGCGGGTGGCCGAAGTGCTGTCCGCTCCCCCTGCCGTGCCACCGGGTTCGTCCCCTCTGCCGCCTTCGGTGGCCGGGCGGGTGGAGTTGGCGGATGTCGTGTCCGGGTCGCTGCGCGGGGTGTCGTTGACGGCCGCGCCCGGTGAGCTGCTGGGCGTGGTGGCCCGTGACCCGGCGGACGCGGTGTCGTTGCTGGCCCTGCTGGCGCGCGAAGTGGACCCGGCTTCCGGCGCGGTGGCGTTGGACGGGCTTCCCCTGTCCACTGTAGAGGGATCGGCGCTGCGGTCGGCGGTGCTCGTCGCGGCGCACGACGCGGACCTGTTCGAGGGTTCGGTGCGGGACAACGTGTCAGCCGGGGGAACGAACGCGGGTGGCGTGCAAGCCGACGCGGCGATGGACGCGGCACGGGTGGACGACGTGGCGCGGGCGTTGCCGGAAGGGCTGGACACGGTGATCTCGGCGCGCGGCCGGTCGTTGTCGGGCGGTCAGCGGCAACGGGTGGCACTGGCGCGCGCGCTGGCCGCCGCTCCCCCGGTGCTGGTGGTGCACGACCCGACGACAGCGGTCGACGCGGTGACGGAGGTGTCGCTGGCCGCCGGGATCAAGCGGGTGCGGGCGGGGCTGACGACGATCGTGGTGGCGACGAGCCCGGCCTTGCTGGCCGCGGCGGATCGCGTGGTGTTCCTGGCTTCCGGTGTCGTCGTCTCGTCCGGCGCGCACGCGGACCTGGTGGCGGACGAGGACTACCGACTGGTGGTGTTGAGCTGATGCGCGAGCTGCTGGCGACCGCGTCCGGCGCGCGGACCTGGGCCGCCGTGGGCGAGCTGGTGCGACCGCGCCGCGCGTTGGCGTGGGGTGCGCTGCTGGTGCTGTTCGCGGGCACGGCGGTCGGGTTGGTGACCGCGCCGGTGCTGGGGCGGATCGTCGACCTCGTGAGCGCGGGGTCGTCCGCCCTCACCTGGCCCGTGGTGGTGCTGGTGCTGGTCGCGATCACCCAAGGCGTGTCGACGGCGTTCGGCACGTCCCTGGTGGCGCGGTTGGGCGAGGGGATGCTCGCGGACCTGCGCGAGAAGTTCGTCGAGCGCGCGCTGCACCTGCCGTTGGAGCGGGTGGAGAAGGCGGGCGCGGGTGACCTGACCTCGCGGGTGACGCGGGACGTGCAGGTGATCGGTGACGCGGTGCGCAACGCGCTGCCGGTGATGGCGCGGTCGGCGTTGACCATCGGGTTGACCGTGGTGGGCATCGCGGTGCTGGACTGGCGGTTCCTGATCCCGGTGCTGCTGGCGCTGCCGATCCACGTGCACACCGTGCGCTGGTACGGGGGCCGGGCGGTGCGGCTGTACGCGGCGCAGCGGGTCGCCGTCGGTGTGCAGCAGCAGCAGTTGCTGGACTCGATCGGCGGTGCGGCGACCGTGCGGACGTTCGGGTTGGCGGCGTCGCACGTGGCGCGGGTGCGGTCGCGGTCGCAGGAGGCGGTGGACCTGGCGTTGCGCGGCATCCGGCTGCTGACCCGGTTCTACGGGCGGCTGAACCTGGCCGAGTTCATCGGCCTGGCCGGTGTGCTGGTGACCGGCTTCCTGCTGGTGGGCGCGGGTTCCGCCTCGGTCGGCACGGCGACCGCGGCGGCCCTGTACTTCCACGGGCTGTTCAACCCGATCAACGCGGCGCTGGCGCTGGCGGACGACGTGCAGGCGGCGACGGCGTCGCTGTCACGGCTGGTGGGTGTGACCGACGAGCCGATGCCCGTGCTGGAGGGGCGGGTCCGGCCGGTGGACACGACGGTCAAGCTGGCCGGGGTCGGCTACTCCTACGTGGACGGACACCCGGTGTTGCGGGACGTCGACCTGGAGCTGGGCGCCGGTGAGCGGGTGGCGCTGGTCGGGGCGTCCGGTGCGGGGAAGACGACGTTGGCCAAGCTGATCGCGGGGGTGCACGAACCGACCAGCGGGCACATCAGCCTGGGCGGGGTGGACCTCGGGTCGGCGGTGCGGTCGGTGGCGTTGATCACCCAGGAGGTGCACGTCTTCGCCGGACCCCTGGCCGACGACCTGCGACTGGCCCGGCCCGACGCCACCGACGCCGACGTCCTCGCCGCGTTGGAGCGGGTGGGCGCGCGGGGCTGGGTGTCGGCGCTGCCGTCCGGGCTCGACACGGTGGTGGGCGAGGGCGGGCACCGGTTGACCGTGGCGCAGGCGCAGCAGTTGGCGCTGGCCCGGCTCGTGCTCGCCGATCCGCCGGTGGCGATCCTGGACGAGGCGACGGCGGACGCGGGCAGTGCGGGGGCGCGGGAGTTGGAGGCGGCGGCGGCGCGGGCGTTGGACGGGCGGACCGGGCTGCTGGTGGCGCACCGGCTCACCCAGGCCGTGACGGCGGACCGCGTGGTCGTGATGGAGGCCGGTCGGGTGGTGGAGAGCGGCACTCACGAGGAGTTGCTGGCCGCCGGCGGTCGTTACGCCGTGCTGTGGTCGGCCTGGTCGGGCACCCGAGCCTGACCGTTGGTTCCGGCGCGGTCGGGACAGCGCGGTCAGGCCGGGGTGTCGGTGACCGCGTCCGCCCCGGCCCGCTCGACCGCCCGCGCGTTGTGGAACTGGTCCAGCGCGAACAGCGGGACCACGACTCGCGGAACCCCGCCCGCGAGCGCGGTCATGGTGGTGCCGAAGCCGCCGTGCCCGATGACGGCGTCGGCGTGTGGCATGACGTCCTGCTGCGGCCGGAACCGTTCGACCCGGACGCCCGGGCTCGCGTGCACGAGCGGGCGGTCCGGGTTCGGGAACTCCGGCAGACCGCGTGCCGTCGCCGGTGGCGGCTCGCACCGGAAGCGGTGGACCGGCCGGGCGGGCAGGTCGTCGGTGGGGTCCAGCGACTCCGGCACAAGGTCGACAACGGCATGGTCCGCAGGTCCCGATCGTCGTCCGCGAACTCGGCCGTCTCACGGACGACGAGGTCCGGCTTGAACTCCCGGACCACCGCCTCGACACCGGGCATGGCCGCACGGGCGTTCAGGCCCGCGAGGACCTCCCGACGACCACCCCGTTGGCCTCTTCCACCGGCCCGAACAAGAGGCGCACACCTCGGGATCGCCCGGCCCGTGCGGCCGTTACGCCAAGAGGACTAGAAGAGGACGATCAGCAGGATGATCGCGAGGATCACCGCGATGACGATCGGGATGGTGGCCGGCGACCTGCGGTAGTGCCTGTTCACCGTGGTCGTGCGGAACCAACTGTGCGGTACGCGGCGACGGTGTCGCTCAACCCAGGGCATGTCGGATCCCAACGTCGTGTCGTTTACCGTGTCGACTCCAGCAATACCCAGGACCGGCGCTCCGGACACCTCCGCGTGATCGCGATCGAGGTTCGGTATGCCCGTGGCGAAAGCGGGTGCACCGCCGAGTCGAGGCCGCTTAGCGTGGGTGGCGTGGAGATCATCGATGTGGTGCCAGGCCTGCGGATGCTGCGGTTCCCGGTGGGGCAGGCGTACGTGTGGCAGGAAGGCGACGCGCTGACCGTGATCGACACCGGCATCGCCGGGTACGCCGAGCGGATCGCCGGGCTGGGGCGGATCGAGCGGATCGTGGTGACGCACTTCCACGACGACCACATCGGGTCGGCGGCGGAACTGCGCGCGTTGACGGATGCGCCTGTGTACGCGCACGGGCTGGAGGCCCCGTTCATCCGCGGCGACGTCCCCGCACCGCCGCCGGTCGTCCCACCGGAGGAACGGGAACTGTACGACCGCGTCACGCCCGGCGTGCCCGTCGCCCCGCACTCCCCGGTGGACCGCGAAGTGGAGGAGGGCGACGTGCTGGACTTCGGCGGCGGCGCGAGGGTGCTGTCGGTCCCGGGGCACACGCCGGGCAGCATCGCGATCCACCTGCCCGACGCCGGGGTCCTGTTCACCGGCGACACGGTGGCGATGTGGGAGGGTGCGCCGATCCCCGGCGTCTTCAACCTCGACCGCCCGCTGCTGCTGGACTCGGTGCGGCGCCTGCTGGACCTCGGACCTGACGTCCTGTGCGTCGGCCACGGCGATCCACTCTTGACCGGGAGCCGCGCACGGCTTTAACTATCGAGCACTCGATCGAAACTTTCTGTCGACGTGCTGAGGAGAGTGCCGCCGTGAGAGCTCTGGTCGCCGCACTGGTGTTGGCGTTGCTGGGGGTCGCCCCGGCGACGGCCTCCCCCGACCGGTGGGTCGGCACGTGGTCCGGCGCGGTCACCACCGTGCCGGCGGGCGACTCGACCGCGTTCCAGGACCAGACGATCCGGCAGGTCGTGCGGACCAGCGTCGGCGGCGACTCGGTGCGCGTGCGGCTGTCCAACGAGTTCGGCACGTCACCGCTCGTCGTCGGCGAGACGCACGTGGCGCTCCGCGACTCCGGTGCCCGGGCCGTGCCGTCGACCGACCGTTCGGTCACGTTCGGCGGCCGTGCGTCGGTCACCATCCCGCCCGGCGCGCCCGCGCTGAGCGACCCGATCCCGCTGCGGCTCAAGGCCCGGGTGGACCTGCTGGTGAGCCTCCACCTGCCGAACCACACGCCCGGCACGACCACCAGCGCGTTCGCGTACCAGCAGAACTACGTCGCGGCGGGCAACGTGACCGGCAGCGCCGACATCACGCCGACCGGCACGACCGACCGGTGGTACTTCCTGTCCGGGGTGGGCGTGCGGTCGTCGGCGTCGGCCGTGGTGGCGTTCGGCGACTCGATCACCGCCGGCACCTCTCTCAACGCCAACAACCGGTGGTCCGACTACCTGGCCCGGCGCGCGCCGCGGCTCGGCGTGCTGAACAAGGGCATCGCGGGCAACCGCCTGCTGCACGACCCCAACCCGCCGGCGGGGTCGCCGGCCGAGGGCTACGCGGCGCTGTTCGGCGAGAGCGGCCTGCGCCGGTTCGACCGCGACGTGCTGGTCCAGCCGGGCGCGCGCTACGTGATCGTCCTGCTGGGCGTCAACGACATCGGCCACCCGGGCACGCCCACCGCGCCCGCGTCGGAGAAGGTCACCGCGGCGGACATCATCGCCGGCCACTCGCAGCTCATCGCACGGGCGCACGAACGCGGGCTGAAGGTGTACGGCGGCACGATCACCCCGTTCCGGGACGACGCGTTCGGCTTCTACAGCCCGGAGAACGAGGCCACCCGGCAGGAGGTGAACCGGTGGATCCGCACCGGCGGCGCGTTCGACGCGGTGATCGACTTCGACCAGGCGCTGCGCGACCCCGCCGCACCGGACCGCCTCCACCCCGCGTACGACAGCGGCGACCACCTGCACCCGAACGACAAGGGCAACGAGGCGATGGCCGACGCCATCCCGCTGCGCCTGTTCCGCTGACGCGCCACGGCCCGTCCCTGACGCGCCACGGCCGGGCCCGTCCGGGACGGGCCCGGCCTCAGCCCGACCTGCGGACGATGAACTCGGTGGGCAGGACGACCGGCTCCGGCGCCAGGACCGCGCCTTCGAGCCGGGACAGCAGCAGCCGTGCGGCGGCCTCGCCCATCTCCCGCATCGGTTGCCGCACGGTCGTCAGCTCGGCGTGCGCGGCGATCGGCACGTCGTCGAAGCCGACCACCGCGACGTCGTCCGGCACCGTCCGGCCGACCGCGTTCAACGCCCGGATGACACCCAGCGCCGACAGGTCGTTGTGGGCGAACACCGCGTCGAAGCGCAGCCCGGTGGCCAGCATCTTCTCCGTCGCCTCGGCACCGCGGTCGGTGCCGAAATCGCCCTCCACCACCAGTCTCGGGTCGACGTGCACGCCCGCGTCGCCCAGGGCGTCGAGGAAGCCGTCCAGCCGCTCGCGCACGCAGCCGAAGTTCGACGGCCCCGTCACCACGGCGAACGCGGTGCGCCCGGCCGCCACCAGGTGCTGCGCCGCGTGCTGCGCGCCCTCCCGGTTGGTGGTGGTCACCGACGGGAACCCCGGCCGGCTGCCCCGGTCGTCGATCATCACCACCGGCAGGCCCTGGTCGTGCAAGGTCTCTATGTAGCTCAACGTGTCCGGCGGCTCGATCACCAGCAGCCCGTCGAACGCCTTCGCCGACACGTGGCTGGCGAACTGCGCCAACGACTCCGCGCCCCGGTTCACCGTGTACAGCAGCAGGCCGTACCCCTCGGCTTCCAGCTCGTCCACGGCGCCCTGCACGACCTCGCCGGTCCACGGCCAGGTCAGCGACGGCACCAGCATGCCGACGGTGCGGGCGCGGCCACGGGCGAGGCCGACGGCCCGTGCGCTGGGCACGTAGCCGACGTCCGCGATCACCTGCCGCACCCGCGCCGCCGTGGCCGCGTCCACGTCGGGTTTGCCGTTGAGCACGCGGGACACGGTCGCCTTGCTCACCTGGGCGCGTTGGGCGACTTCGGCGATCGTGACCCGCACGGCGACACTCCTCGGCTGCTAACCCACTGGAAGCGGCTGCGTAACCGGTACCGAAACCGGTTACGGACACGCAGTCAACCCGCTGCGCGCACGCAGCGTCAAGAGTCGTCAGGCGGGATTCGGCGTGGTCAGGCCAGGATCGCGAGCCCGGCGGGCGTCAGCTCGGCCGGCACCCACGGCCCGATGGGCCCGGACTGGGCCGGACGGAGCAGTCCGGCGTGGGCCAGTTCACGGGCGGCGCCCTGGTCGCAGCACAGCAGGCCGTCCACCTTCAGGTCCGGTTCGCTGCTGCGGGTCACCTCGGCCCGTCCGGCCGCGATCGCGCGGAGCAGGGCCCGCGCCCGGTGGTTCAACTCGTCATCCATGATCTTTCACCGTCGTCCCCAGTAGTCGTGCACTGGGCATATCGCCGCGACCTCGCGAAGTCTTACCGACAATTTATTCAGGTAGCCTTAGTAGATAGCTTTATCAGGGCCCCGAACCACCCGGTCCGGGTCGGAACGGCGCGGAGGCCCACCATGTTCGTGCTCGACCAAGGCAGCGGTCCGGCTGTCGTGCTGATCCCGATGATGGGCAGCGACCACCGGATGTACGCACCGCAGGTCGAGGCGCTGCGGGACGGGTTCCGCCGTCTCGCCGTAGACCTGCGCGGCTGCGGCGCGTCACCCACGCTCGACGGCGTCCCGGAGCACGATGTCCTGCGAGTGCAGGCGCAGGACGTCGTCGACGCCCTGGACGAACGCGGGATCGAATCCGCCCACGTGGTCGGCATCCCGTACGGCGGTGTCGTGGTGCAGACGCTCGTGCTGGAGCACGCGGAACGCGTCGCGTCCGCGGTGATCTGCAACAGCCTGTGCGCATGCGGCCCCGCAGCCTCCCCTAGCGCCTGCTGATGGCGAGCGCGAAGGTCCAGCCACTCCTCTACCGGCTGCCGAAGGGCTGGTTCGCCGCCCTGGAGCGGCGCGTCTACCGCCGGTGGCCGGAAGCCGGGCAGGCGGTGGCGGACGCCGTGCTGAACTCACGCCGCGACGACCTGGTGAAGCAACGCCGGGCCGTCAACGCGATCAGGCTCGAAGACCGCCTGCGGCACTGCTCGACACCCGCGCTCTGCGTGGCCGGCGACGCCATGCCAACGGGTGCGGCGATGATGCGCAGGGTCCACGAAGCCCTGCCTGCGTCGGAGTCCAGGCTGATCGAGGACGCCGTCGACCCGTCGAACCTGTGCCAACCGGCTACCTTCACCCAGGTGATCACCGAGTGGGTCCGGCGCCACGCCTCGACCCTGGAGGGCACCCGATGACATCGACGGACCCGACGTCACTGCCCAAACTCGTCAGCCAGGTGCTGGACTGGGTGGTGGCCGGACTCGCCGAACACCTGGCCGGTCGCGGCTTTGCCGACCTCAGGCCGACCCACGTCGTCAACGTGCTGCGCCACATCGAGTGCGACGGCACGAGGCCGACCGTCCTGGCGCAGCGGGCCGGCATGACCCCGCAGGCGATCAGCGAGATGGTCGCGCATCTGGAGCAGGCCGGTTACGTCCGAAGGGTCGCAGACCCCACCGACGGACGGGCGCGGGTCGTGATCTTCGCCGAACGGGGCGCGGCCGCGGCCACCGCCGCGGAGCGGTACTTCGCGGAACTGGAAGACCGAAGCGCCCGTGCGGTCGGTGCCGAACGGTTCCACGACACCAAGGCCGCGTTGGCGCAGATCCTGCGCTCCGGGCACACCGACAGGGCCGAAACCCGGTAAATCCGCACGGCGAGTCCGAAGTCATCGCCATATCCAGATCACTTGCGCAATGCAATGTGACCATCGTCACCACACCAGGTTCATGATCCATAGTCACCACTCACTCACCGCACGTAGCCTGAGCTGGCGGCGCTGCCTTGGAATATCAGCGGCGGCGACGCGCGACAGGGGGAACCGCGGGAATCCGGCCTCGTTGCCGTCTCGCGATCTCCTGGCCCAGCACCATTCCGATCGCCCTCGCGGCGACCGGCGGCCATGTTGAAGGGAGGTTCACATGACTCGCAACCACAGGGCGCAGCTCCGTCCGAAGCTGGTGATCAAGGGCAAGGGCAAGTAGGTGACCCGGAGCGGGGGCGGTGTCTCCGGACCCCGCCCCCGCTCTCCTTTTCGGACCGCAACACCCACGGGAGCGGAATGTTCGTGGTGAAGGCCCTGGGCAGCGGTGTCCACGTGGCACTCGACGGCTCGCTCGGGGTTCGCAGCGTGACCGCGTGCGTCTCGTTAGGCGCAGGTGCGGCAAACGATTCCGCAGACCAGAGTGGACTGTCTCATTTGGTCGAGCACCTCCTGCTCGAAGCGCCCTGCGACGGCGAAACCTCGCTGAGCAAGTGGGCGGACTCCGTCGGCGGCCAGTCCAACGCCTCCACCTCGCACGAGGCAGTGGTGTTCTGGGCCCGCGTGCCCCCGGAGGCCGCGGTCGAGTGCGTGCGGCGCCTGGACCGCGCGATCGCACAGCCGCGGATCACCGACGAGCTGTGCGCCTCCGAGCGCTCGGTCGTCCTGCAGGAACTCCTCGCCGCCGCGGCCGATCCGATCGACGTGGCCAGGGAATCGTTCCACAGCAGGCTCTTCGCGGGCGGCCCGTTCGCCCGACCCGTCGGCGGCTGCGCCGACGACTTCCCCGAACTGTCAGCCGAGGACGTGCTCCGGGCACACCGGCGAACCCTGGCCGCGCACCCGGTCGGCATCAGCCTGGTGGGCCCGCAGGACCTGCTCGCCGAGGCGTTCGCCGCGCTCACCGACGGCGAACTGGCCCGGATCGAGCGGACCGACGCACCCCCGTTGCCCGACTGGGCGCCGACCGAACCACCCAGCCCGGAGGTCGACCCGGACGCCGACTACGCCTACGTGGTCGCGGGTGGGCCGGGCGCGGGCCGCTCCACCGTGCAGTGGGCCGCGGCCGAAGTGCTCGCGGCGGCGATCGGCGGCACCCCTGGTTCGGCGCTGTACGAACGGCTGCGCGGCGAACTAGGGATGGGCTACCAACTCCAGTCCTTCCACACCGCCTACCGCGACGTCGGCTCGTGGTCGGTCGTCGTGGGCGCGCCACCGGAAGACGTCGCCCTGGTGGAGCGGACTGTGCACGACTGCCTCGAAGCCGTGGCGTCCGGCCGGTTGGCCGGCGAGCACCTGGACGCCGCGAAACGGCAGGCTGTCGGCTCCGTGCTGCTGGACAACGAAGATCCGGTCGCGTTGGCCCACTTGAACTGCGCGTGGCTGCCCCTGGCCGGTTCCGGTGAACCGCCGGTCGACGCCGTCAGGCGCCTGATCGCCGGAGTGGACCACGGTGACGTCCGCGCCGTGGCCGCACGGGTGTTGGAGGGTTACACGCATGTCGTCGCGTCCTGACACCGCCGAGCTGCGCGCGCTGGGCGTCGCGGCCGACGTCGCCGAACTGCTGGTCGAGTCCGACGTGCTCGCCCGGGTAGCGGACCACCTCGTGGTGATCACCCCGGAGGTGGACCAGGTCACGGGCGAGTCGCGTGCTCTGGTCACCTTCCTCACGCCATCTGTCCGCACCCGACCGGAGCTGGTGGAAGAGTTGGCCGCCACCGCGGCGGCACGTCACCCGGAGACCGACCGGCTGGTGCTGGTGCTGCCCCCTGGTAGTGAGCCGCCCACGACACCTGGCGGCGCGGCGTACATGCGCTACGTGCTCGCCACCGACCAGCTCGTGACCGCGCGTCCGGCCCCCGGTTGGCAGGTACGGCGGGCGACCGCGGCCGACGCCGACGACGTCGTGCCGCTGTTCGCCGCCGCGCTGGTCGAAGGCTACGGCGTGGCCGGCGCCACCACCGAGCAGTCCACAGTGGACGAGTACGCCGCAGGGCTGTTCGACCAGGCGCTGGAAGCGGGTGCGGTGTTCGTCGCGCACGACGCCGACGGCTTCACCGGCCACGCCACCGTGCTGCCCGACCAGGACGACCTGACCGGGCAGGACCGCCTGGAGCTGTTCGACCAGTTCGTGCTGCCCCGCGCGCACGGCACGCCCGCCGGGTCGCTGCTCACGTCGGCGGCGGTCGAGCACGCCAGGCAGGCCGGTCTGCCGCTCCGCGGTTACGTGTCCGGTGGTGACGCCGGCTCGGACGCGGTCTACGGCGCGCTGCTGGCCAAGGGCTGGCGGCAGGACACGACGTACTGGTCCCTCCCACTGTCCTCGCTCCCCCGGCCTTCGGAGGTGGTTCCCGGTGGCTGACCGCCGCTTGACGTTGTTGCCCACGGTCCAACCCGGTCTGCGAACCACCAGCTTCTGCCTCACCGTCACGTGCGGCTCGCGTTCGGACCCGGAGGGCCTCGGCGGCCTGACCCACCTGGTGGAGCACCTGGTGATGTCCGCACCGCTGCGCGGCGGCGAGTCGTTCAGCCGGCGCACCGAGCGGATGGGCGGCACGGCCAACGCGCACACCGGCCTGGAAGAGCAGCAGTTCTACGCCCAGGTGCACGCGCAGGACGCGCCAGAGGTGCTGGATCTGTTGCTGGAGGCGGTGTTCGCGCTCGACTTCGACGAGGCCACCGTCGCCAGGGAGAAGGACGTCGTGCTCCAGGAGTTGGCCGGTGGCGCGGCCGATCCGAGCGAGCAGGCGCAGGACGCCATCCTCGAAGCGCTGTTCCCCGGCCACCCGCTCGGCGCGCCGGTCGGCGGGACACCGGAGGGCATCCGCGCGATCACCACCGGGCACGTGCGCGCGCACCACTCGGGCGCGGTGCTGAGCCGTCCGGTGAGCCTGTCCGTGGTCGGTCCCGAGATCCCGGCGCTGCCCGCCGACGTGATCGCGGACCTCGCCGGCGACCGTCCGCCCGACGACCGCAATCCGCTCACGCCCGTGCGGCGGGACCCGATCACCTGGCCGGAGGGCTACTTCTGGCTGTGCTACGGCGTCCGCTCCCCCGCGATGGGCGACCCGGCGCGACCGGCGTACGACCTGCTGGCGCTCCTGCTGGACTCCAGTCCCGCGTCCCTGCTGTACCAGCGGCTGCGCGACGAGCACGCGCTCGGCTACGCGTTCGACACGTGGGACCGCGGCTACACCGAGGCCGGCGCGTGGCGGATGCTCGTGGGCGTCGATGACGGCAACGGCGACCGGGTGGAGCGGATCGTGCGCGGACTGCTCGGCGAACTCGCCGATCGCGGACCCGAGGACGAAGACCTGCGCACGGCCAAGCGCCGGGCGGAGGTCCAGCTGCTGCTCCGGACCGAGAACCCGGTGGAACTGGCGAAGTTGGCCGGCGTCCGGTCCCGTGCGGGCAGCGTTCCGTGGTCCGCAGACGCGGACCTGGCGGCGCTGACCGCGGTGACGGCCGGAGCGATCGCCGAGGCCGCCGCCGACGTGCTGGCAAACCTGACGACAGTGGTACGAGCCGGAGGATGACCACCCCATGACCACCACCGCCACCGGGATCGACCTCGCCCTCTTCCACCGGTTGCTGGAAGTGGACGACGACGAGACACCCGACGTGCTGGTGCGCGCCGCGCGCGACCACGGCTGGTCCTTCCCGGCACTGGTGCTGTCGGCGTTCGCGCACGAGGGCATGGCACTGGGCAGCGGCTCCTCGGACGAGCTGAACCGCACCAAGGCACGCCGGGAGCTCTACGCCTCGGCTCTCGCCGAGCTTTCCGCGCGGGTCCCGGTCAATGTCCTCAAAGGACCGTCGATCGCCCGGCACTACCCGGACGGGCTGGTGCGCGCTGTCGGCGACCTCGACCTCGTGGTCGCCGACGAGGCCACGCTGTGGCGCGCGGTGCGGGCGGTGCTGGAGCTGTGCCCGGTCGAGTCGGTCGGGGTGTCGGTGTACGGCCACCCCGAGCAGCACCTGATCGTCGGCCTGTCCTGGCCGGGCGCGGACCCGTTGCTGGACAAGGAGCACCTGGTGGAGCTGTCCACCGCGGCGTTCCCCGGCGACCAGGGGCCGGTTCCGGTGCGTGCGCCGCAGCCTGAGGACCCGGTCACCTCCGACCTGCTCGCGGTGGCCGAGGAGCGGTTCCAACGCCCCTTCACCGTCAAGGACCTGGTCGACGTGGCCGCGCTCGCCCCGCTGGTCGCCTCGGGCACGGACGTCGTGGCCGCGGCCGAGGAGTGGAACCTCGCGCCGGAACTGCTGGAACTGCTCGAACTCGCGGCGCCCGGGATCGACCTGGGTGGACTCGCCGACGCGGTCGTGCCGCTGCGCGCCGCAGCCGAACGCGAGCGGGAGCGGCGGCTCGCCTGGACGCCACCGGAACCACCGGAGGATCCGATCGCGGCGGCGCTGGCCGCCGGCGGACAGGTCGGCGGTCTGCTGCTGCGCGAGGCGAGGCGCGACGACATGGCGCGGTCCCGCGTGCACCGGTACGACGGCGGTGTCCTGCTGGTGACGCCGGTCGGCGACTACCTGATGGTGGACCAGGTCGAGGTGACCCAGGAGCAGTACGAGCGGGCGCTCGTCGAGCTCGACGTCATCGACCTGGACGGCGTCGGACTGGACGGTGGGGACGAATGAGTGAACCGACCGGGTCGGCCGTCGTGGTCGAAGGGCTGCGGCGCACCTACGAGCGCAAGCGGCAGGAGCCGCGCGTCGCGCTGAACGGGATCGACCTGTCCGTCGCCGTGGGCGAGGTGCACGGGCTGCTGGGACCGAACGGCGCGGGCAAGACCACCCTGTGCAAGATCCTGTCCACCGTGCTGCTGCCGACCGGCGGCCGGGCGGAGGTCTTCGGCCACGACGTGGTCACCGACACGGCCGCGGTGCGACGCCTGCTCGGCATCGTCTTCGGCGGCGAGCGCGGCCTGTACGGCAGGCTCACCGCGCGCCAGAACCTGCGCTACTGGTCGGCGCTGTACCGGCAGCCGCGATCCGATGGCCGGAAGCGGGCCGCCGCGCTGCTGGAGCGGGTGGGCCTGGCGGACCGGGCCGACGAGCGCGTCGAAACGTTCTCGCGCGGCATGAAGCAGCGCCTGCACCTGGCGAGGGGCCTGATCGGCGACCCCAAGCTGCTCGTGCTGGACGAGCCGACCATCGGCATGGACCCGGTGGCGGCCAGGGACTTCCGCGCCCTGGTCGGCGAACTGCGCGCGGAGGGTCGGACGATCCTGCTCACCACGCACGACATGGCGGAGGCCGAGGCGATCTGCGACCGGGTGTCGCTGATCGACGAGGGCAGGCTCGTGGCCACCGAGAACCCCAAGACGATCGGCGACTGGCTGAGCACCTACGAGCGGGTGGTCGCGGAGGACGTTCCCGAGGACGTGGCCGTGTCCGTGCGGGCGGTGCCGGGCGTGCGTGAGGCCACCCGGGCCGAGGGCTCGCTGGTGGTGGAGACCGACGCCGCGGGTGCGGCGGCACGGGTGGTCGAGCTGCTGGTCAAGGCGGGCGTCGCCCGGATCTCCACCGGCAAGCCGTCCCTGGCGGACGTCTACCTGCACGTCATCGGCGACCGGGGCAGCGTGGTGCGGTGATCACGGTCTTCGGTGCCGCGGTGTGGTTCCAGGGTCTGCAGATGCGCCGGATCGCCAACCTGAGCGCGCTCGTCAACACCCCGCTGTTCACCCTCGCGCTGGTGGCGATCATGGTGCACTCCGGGCGGGCGGACCTCGCCCCGTACGCGGTGGTGGGCGCGACGGTGATCGCGGTGTGGCAGATGGCGATCAACGAGTCCGGCGACATCATCGACGCGGACCGCGGCCAGGGCACGCTGGAAGCGTTGATCAGCACGCCCGCGCCGCTCGCGCTGGTGGTGCTCGGCCGGACCACGACCGTGACGGTGATCAGCCTGCTGTCGCTCGTGGAGAGCATCGTGGTGGCCCGCCTCGCGTTCGGCGTGGTGGTGGACGTCCACCACGTGGGCCTGTTCGCGGCGACACTGGCGCTGACCGCGATGGCGATGGCGATGACCGCATCGGCGATGGCGGGGATCTTCGTGCTGTCGCGGTCCGCGCGGACGTTCCAGAACGCCTTGTCCTACCCCTTCTACCTGCTCAGCGGAGCCGTCGTGCCCGCGCCGCTGTTGCCGGAGTGGCTGCAACCGCTGACCAAGGTGATCTTCCTGTCGTGGTCGACCGACCTGGTCCGCGATTGCCTGCGCCCGGAGGCCGTGCCGAACGCCTTGGCACGCCTGGGCGTGGTGGCCGGGCTGGGTCTGGCCGCGATGGCGGCGGGCGTGTGGGTGCTGCGGCGCATCCTGGTGCGCGTCCGCACGACGGGGGCGGTGAGCTTCGCGTGATCCGCGACAACGTGAGGGTGCTGGCCGCCGCGTTCGTCAGCGCGCTGGCCGACCTGCGGGCGATCTACACGTGGCGTACCTGGTCGTTCGCCTGGCTGTCCCGGATTCTGGCGCAGGTGGCGTTCTACGCCGTGATCGGGCGGCTTCTCGGGTCGGCGGAACGCACCCACTACCTGCTCGTCGGCAACGCGGTGTTCATCGCGGCGCTGGTGTCCCTGCTGGTGTGCGCCTCAACCGCGTGGGAACGGCAGGCCGGCACGCTGCCGCTGCTGGTGGCCGCGCCGACCAGCCCGTTCCCGCTGTTCGTGGGGCGGAGCGCGCAGTGGCTGCTGGACGGGACGCTGTGCGCGTCGATCGCGCTGTTCGTGCTGTCGCCGCTGTTCGGCCTGCCGCTGTCGATGCCGCGGGCGCTGCTCGCGCTGCCGCTGATCGCCCTGGTGTCGTGGTCGACCTACTGCTTCGGGCTGCTGCTGTCGGCGTTCGTGCTGCGCAAGGTGGAGTTGCGCAACCTGGTGGCCGGGCTGAGTTCGATGACGCTGATGCTCTTGTGCGGGGTGCAGGTGCCGACGACGTTCTGGCCCGCGCCGTTCCCGCAGTTGGCCGAGGTGCTGCCGCTGACCCACGGGCTGGGTGCGGTGCGGGACCTGCTGTCCGGCGCGCCCGCGGGCGTGGTGCTGGGCGGCGCGGCGCTGGAGCTGTGCGTGGCGACCGGCTGGCTGGTGGTCGCGGGCTTCGCGTTCCGACACTTCGCGGAGAGCGGGCGACGGGACGGCTCCATCGAGTTTGGCGACTGACACCGCCCTGACAGCGCGGTGCCCGCCCGTCCCGAGTGGGACGAGCGGGCACCCCGGCGGTGCTCGGTGATCAGCCCCGGCTGAGGGCGGACCGACCCGCGTAGCGGGCCTCCGTGCCCAGCTCCTCCTCGATGCGGATGAGCTGGTTGTACTTCGCCGTGCGGTCCGAACGGGACAGCGAACCCGTCTTGATCTGACCGCAGTTGATCGCAACCGCGAGGTCGGCGATGGTGGTGTCCTCGGTCTCGCCGGACCGGTGGGACATGACCACCGAGTAACCCGCCCGGTGCGCCTTCTCGGTCGTCGCCAGCGTCTCGCTGAGCGTGCCGATCTGGTTCACCTTGACCAGGATCGAGTTGGCGATACCCGCCTCGATGCCCTCGGTCAGCAGCTTCACGTTGGTGCAGAACACGTCGTCGCCGACGAGCTGGCAGCGGTCGCCGATGGTGTCGGTGACGAGCTTCCAGCCCTTCATGTCGTCCTGCGCCATGCCGTCCTCGATGGACACGATCGGGAACTTGGCCACCAGCTGGGCCAGGTACTCGACGTGCTCCTCCACCGTGCGCTTGCGGCCCTCACCGGCGTAGTCGTAGACGCCGTCCGCGTAGAACTCGGACGCGGCCGGGTCCAGCAGGATCGCGACGTCGTCGCCGGGCGTGTAGCCCGTCTTCTCGATCGCGTCCACGACGAACTGGAGCGCCTCGTCGGCGGAGTTCAGGTTCGGCGCGAAGCCGCCCTCGTCACCCACGTTGGTGTTGTGCCCGGCGGCGTGCAGCTCCTTGCGGAGCGTGTGGAACACCTCGGAACCGACCCGGACGGCCTCGGCGAACGTCTTGGCGCCGACCGGCGCGATCATGAACTCCTGGAAGTCGATCGCGTTGTCCGCGTGCGCGCCACCGTTGATGATGTTCATCATCGGCATCGGCAGCAGGTGCGCGTACACGCCACCCACGTAGCGGTACAGCGGCACGTCGTGGTGCGCGGCGGCGGCCTTGGCCACCGCGAGCGACACGCCCAGCGTCGCGTTCGCGCCGAGCCGCGCCTTGTTCGGGGTGCCGTCCAGCTCGATCAGCGTGCGGTCGAGGTCCGTCTGGGCCTCGGCGCTCATCCCCAGGATGGTCTTGGAGATCTCGCCGTTGACGGCGTCGACCGCCGCGCGCACGCCCTTGCCGTGGAACCGGCTCTTGTCGCCGTCCCGCAGCTCGACCGCCTCGTTGGTCCCGGTAGACGCCCCCGAGGGAACCGCCGCCCGACCTCGCGCACCGCCCTCCAGCAGCACGTCGACCTCGACAGTGGGGTTGCCCCGGCTGTCGACGATCTCCCTGCCGACCACTCGGACAATGGCAGTCATCTCACTCCTCGGCTCTGGATAACCACAGGCGGCTGAGGACCACGCCGTTGTGGCATCCCCGCCGAGCGCGGTTCGATTGTCATCAACATGTTTCCCGCCCGCCTGAATCATGTCACAGCGGCGGGTTCGACCCTCGGTGACCAAGGGGTGCGCGGCTGGGCGACCCACGGCCCGTGGACGCCGTTAACGTGCTGTTAACGGAAGTCCTTCACGAGCGGTGGTCGGAGCCCGCCATCGGCGTCAGCCACGCCCCGGGCGGGGGGTTCTCCAGCACTTTGGGCCACCCCGGCTCGTCGTAGGCGATGAAGCTGGTGCCCAGCACGGCCAGGTCCCAGTGGTCCAGTTCCAGGTCGAGGCGTTCGAGCTCGCGGACGAACGGCCGCCACGCCACGCGCTCGCCACGGGACATCGCCGCCAGCTGCTCCAACAGCCAGCCGACCGCCGGGTCGTCCGCCCGGGGGCACCCGCGCACGGCCTCGGCCACCCGCTCGACAGCCGGGCCGGGTGACAGGTCCAAGCCGCCCTCGTCGCAGCGGCGCAGCTCTTCGTCGAGCACCGCGCGGTCCTCGACGGACAGCCGGCCGTCCGCGAGCGCGGTCAGCAGCCGCAGCCTGGTGGGGCGGTCGCAGAGCAGGCCGAGCTCGCGGACCAGGTCGGCGGGCTCGTCGGCGACGTGGATGAAGCTGAGCACCCGGTTGGGCTGGCCGAGCAGGCTGCGCAGGGTGCCGGGCCGCTGCGCGGACAGCGTGGCCGAGCCCTTGAGGCCGCTGAGCCGCACCGTGCCGGGCACCTCGTGGCCCTCGCCGCTGCGCAGCAGGAGCAGCAGACCGGGACGGGACAGGACGTGCTCGTTGACCCTGAGGCGGTCGAGGGTGGCGGACGTGAGCTGGTAGCGCCACAGCTCGCGCCAGCTGTGCGGCGTGAACGACAGGGGCTGCGCGGCGACGATCTCGAAGTCGTGCTCAGCCAGGTACTCCACGACGGCGCGCAGCTTGGCCGCGACCAGCCCGTCCGGCTTCATCATGAGCAGGGCGGACCGGTGCAGAAGCTCGCCGACGGCGGGCCCGCAGGATTCCACCGCGTCGCTGAAGCCCTCTCGGAAGTACGTTTCGCGCTGGTACAACTCCGCCTTGAGCGGCAGCCGGGTCAACGACGGGAGAGTGTTCACGTTGGCAGGGCCCCCATAGAGTGCGTTCCATTTGGCGCCAGTTGTGCGACAGCGACCCGTGACATTGTCCACAGTCCCGCGCATCATGTCGAGGTGCGGTCAAAATTCGAGTGGTTGGCCCCCATGTCACTGTGGCCTCTCGCCCGGCCGCTGATACCGCGGCCGGTGGCCCGTCCGCAGGGCGGCGGCACCCGCCGGACCGACGACGAGGCGGTGTTCGGCGCGGTCGTCTACGTGCTCGCGAGCGGGTCCGCGTGGCGCGAGGTGCCCAAGGTGTTCGGCACGTCGTGGCAGACCACGCACCGCCGCTTCACGCAGTGGTGCCAAGCGGATCTGTGGCGGCGACTGGTCGACGCCGCGGTAGCGGCCGAGTCCCGTGGGGACGGTTCCCACGAGCGAGGGTCTCGCGGACAGTCCGCCGGTGATCTGGCCGAGTGGGCGCGGACGCTGGCGAAGACGGCGGATGAACGGCTGCGCGAGGCGCGCGGTGACGCGGCGGGCCGGCAGGCGCCCGCGCCGAGGCCCTACATCAAGCGGCAGTTCAGCGGCGGCTTCGTGGAGCAGTTGTTCGGCCCGCGCCGGTGGCGCACCTCCCACGGTCGGCCGTCATCACGTGAGACAACATTCGAAGAATTCGAATAAAAACACCCGTCCACGTGAGACAAAGTCACTTCGGACCAGTCTCGGAATACTTGACAGAATGATCGGAGGCGATTGTAGGCTTGTGCTGCGGGTACCTTTCGCCCGCCTCGAATAAGGGAGCAGAGACATGCAGCACGCATTTTCTCCTGCCATTCAGAGTGGCAACTTCAACCTCAAGAACGAGGTTGTGCAGCTCATCCCGACCGGTGGCGTCGCCGAGCGCGTCGTCATGAGCGTCCGTGAGCTGGAGTCGTTCCGGGTGGCGGGGCTGTCCGTCCCGGCCTCCAAGCACGGCCTGGAGACGATCTGCGGCGCCAGCTGCGAGACCGGCGCCCAGTAGTTCCCGGCGGGCGGGCCGTCTCCGGGCGGCCCGCCCGTTCCCTACTACTCGTCCCGACGGCCGAACAGGAATTGACCATGCCGACGAACCCCACCTTCCGCAGCGTCCCCACGGTGTCGGTCGTGACCTCCCACGGCCGCCAGCAACTGACCGGCTCCAGTGACGAGCGGCTGATCGACATCCTGAACCGGAACAACGTGCCGTGGTCGGCCGTCGCGGTGTACGTGCTGCCCGCCTCCGGTGGCGAGCCGCGCCTGACGCCGTGCCTGGACCAGCGGCTGGAGGACTTCGAGGACGCGGCGGAGGTGCTGCTCTACTTCAACCGGAACGTGAACCCGTTCCTGTTCTCGATCGACGACTTCGCCACGATCGACAGCGACGGCCCCGGCGCGACGGAGTACGTGTACCAGCGGATGGACAACGAGCAGGGGTCGGCCGAGGCGTTCCTGAAGAAGCTGAGCCCCGAGGAGTGCCAGTCGATCATCGCCGACCGGGTCGGCGAGACGATCAGGGCGCACGTCCCGGCGGGCGCGGACATCGTGGTGGGCGTCAGCGGCGGCGGGGACAGCAACGCGCTGCTCTACGGGCTGAGCCAGTTGACCGACCACGGCGTCACGGTGCACCCGGTGATCCTCAAGGGCATCCCGGACTGGGACGCGGGCGTGCCGCGGGCGCAGGCGCTGTGCGAGAAGTACGGCCTGCCGCTGCGCGTGATCGAGGCGGACGAGGTCAAGGAGCTGCTTGGCATCCCGCGCGACTCGGTGGCGCTGATCGACCGGTTCGAGCGCGAGTTCCAGGGCGACGACTTCGAGTTCCTGGGCACCCTGCTGATCAGGCTCGCCCTGTCGAAGGCGGCCCGCGACCTCGACACGCCGTACATCTGCACCGGCGTGAACCTCGAGGACATCGTCTGCGAGAACCTGTTCCGCGTCTCCAACGGCATGAAGCCCGCCGGTTTCCCGGTGCGCCCCATCGGCGACGTGACCCTGGTGCTGCCGCTGTGGATGTGTCCCAAGCGGATCATCGACGGCTGCTTCCCGAAGTACTCGCTGGAGAACTACGACGCCCGCTACCCGTGCTTCTCGTTGGGGCGCAACCTCTACTACAGCGTCGTCTACGCGATGCAGTCGCAGTTCCCCGGTTACCTGGAGCAGCTTGCGCGCGGGATGTCCGCGCTGAGCCTGAAGGAGCCGGTGGAGTACACGTTCCACGAGGAGCTCGGGTTCCACGTCGAGCGCAGCGTGCCGTTCCCGCTGCTGCGCCGGTTCCGCAAGATGCTCAGCGACGCGGTGCCCACGACGTGACCCTCGGGACCGCGGCAGCCGACGGCGGGCACCGGTCCGCTGTCGGCGCCACCGGCGGGGAGCGCCGGCGCGTCCTGGCGATCGTCGGCGCGGGTCCGATGGGGACGTACGCGCTGGCGCAGCTCGCCGCCGAACTGCCGCACGAGGCGGCTGCCGGCCGTGTGCGCGTGGTGGTCTTCGAGGGCGGCGGCCGGTTCGGGGCAGGCGAGGTGCACAGCGACCGGCAGCCGAGGACCAGCTACCTGAACCGGGTGGCGGGGCAGATCACGTTCGCGCCGGACGAGTCGGCGCGGCCACCGGTGCGGCTGCTGCCACCGGCGTTGCGGCCGACGTTCCTGCAGTGGTGCCGAACGCGGCACGCGGAGACCGGCGACCCGGACTTCGACCTGCGGCCGGAGGACGTGCCCCGGCGGTACGTGCACGGGCTGGCGCTGCGGGACGTGTTCGACCGGTTCGTGGGGCGGCTGCGCGCGACGCCCGGTGTCGAGGTCGACCTGCACGCGTGCGCGGTGGTCGACGTGGTGCCAGGTAACCACGACGGCCACCGGTTCCTGCTGCGGACCGAGGACCCGGCGGTGGCCGTGCCCGCCGACGACGTCCTGTTCGCCACCGGGCACTCGTGGAACCGCTACCCCGGCTCGGACATCGACGACCCGCGCTGGGTGCCGTACGCGTACCCGCTGGACGTCAGGGTCACCGAGCGGTCCGTGCCACCGGGCCGGCCGGTGCTGGTGCGTGGGCTGGGGCTGACCGCGCTGGACGTGGTCCTGCACCTCACCGAGGGGCGCGGCGGCAGGTTCACGCCGTCGCCCGACGACCCCGGTCTGCTGCGGTACCTGCCCAGCGGCCGGGAGCCGTCGCGGATCATCGGGATCAGCCCGAGCGGTGTGCCGGGCAGCGGCCGACCGCGCAACGACAAGCTGGACGACCCGGCGCTCGAGCACCGCAGCGTGTTCTTCACCGAGACGGCGGTCGACCGCCTGCGGCTGTCCCGGGGCCTTCCCGACCCGCGCGGCCGGCGTCCCCGGCTGGACTTCGAGCTGCACCTGCTGCCGCTGGTCGTGCTGGAGATGGCGTACGTTCACCACCGCACCCTGCACGGCGAGCAGGCGGGCCGTGAGCTGCGGGACCGGGTGGACGACGCGTACCAGCGCTTCCTGTCCGGCTCCCTGCCCCACGGCGAGGAGGGCGCGGACCTCCTGCTGCACGCGGCGCGGGCCGGGGACTTCGACTGGCGCGCGGCGCTGGACCCCCTGCCCGCAGACCTGGCGCGGCCCGGCGTCGACTGGCACGACCTGGCACGGGCCCGTCTGGCGCGGGACCTGGCCGAGTGCCGGGAGGGGAACGTGGCCAACCCGGTGAAGGCAGCGTGCGACGGGGTCTGGCGCGACCTGCGGGCCGTGTTCTCGGCCGCGGTGGACGACGGCGGCCTCACCCCCGAGTCCCACCGCCGCTTCACCGAAGTGCACCTGCGGCACTACAACCGGCTGTCCAACGGCGCCGGGATCGAGCCGATGCGCAAGCTGTTGGCGCTGGTGGAGGCCGGGCTGGTGGACCTGTCGGTCGGGCCGGACCCGGTGGTGCGCGCGCACGGCACCGGGCTGCTGGTCGAGGGCCGCCGCACGGGCGTGGTGCGTGCCGCCGAGGTCGCGGTCGAGGCGCGGGTGCACCCGTTCGACCCGTGGCACGACGCGTCACCGCTCTACCGGAACCTGCTGCGGCGCGGTCTGGTCCGCCAGTGGCGCAACCCTTCCGCCGACGGGACCTCCGACTACATCCCGGGCGCGCTGGACCTGACCGAGGACTTCCACCCGGTGCGGCCGGACGGGTCGGTGGAGGACGCGTTGACGTTCCTGGGGGCGCCGGCGGAAGGGCTGCGGGTCTTCCAGCTCACCGCGGCACGGCCCGGGTCCAACAGCGCGGTGCTGAACAACGCGGCGTCGTGGGCCGTGCGGGCCGTCGCGCGGAGCGTGCGCCGATGACCGCCCCGGCACCGGATCGCACGTCTATCACCTCGTTCCGCGGCCGGGTCGCCGCGTTGCTGGAGCGGGTCCACCCGCGTGACGTGGTCGTGCTGGCCGTCGACGGTCTGCCGCACCGGCTCGCTGAGCAGTGCTGGCCGGACGCGGTGACCGAGCCGCTGACGTCGGTGCTGCCGACCACGTCGTCCGCGGCCTGGCTGAGCAGCCTGACCGGGCTGACGCCGGGCGAGCACGGCGTGCCCGGCGTGGTGTTCGCGGACCCGGACGGCTCCGACGCGTTGATCAACGCGTTCGCCTACCAGGGCGACCGGCTGACCACCGCGGACGCCAGCGTGTTCGGTGACGCGGTCGGTCTCGGGTACCGGCCGCTGGCCGTGCCCGCCGACCTGGACGCCTACCCGTGCAGCTGGCGGGGTGAGCTCCTGCGCCACGCCGAAGTCGTTCCCGGCCACCGCTTCTACACCCTCGGCGAAAGCCCGTACTCGCCGCGCGATCCCGCCACCGTCGTCACCGACGTGGGCAACGCGATCGGGGAAGCGTTGGGGCGCCCCGGTCCCAGGTTCGTCTGGTGCTTCGTGGAGCTGGACCGGCACGTGCACCACCACGGCTACGACGAGCACACGCTCGCCGCGCTGGACGGCTTGGGCGAGCTGGCACGTCGGCTCACCGACGGCGGCACCGTGGTGGTCGCGCACTCCGACCACGGCCTGGTGCCCACCCGCCACGACCCGGACCTCCAGGCCCTGCTGGACGAACTGCTCGCCCGGCACGGCGCGCGCATGGGCGGCGCCGGTCGGGTGCGGTGGCTGTACGGCCCGGCGATCCACCCGCTCGTCCGCGACCTGGAGCGCGCGCTGCCACCGTCGATCCGGGTAGTGGACTCCGACGAACTGTTCCCGCCGGGCTCGCTCGCCAGGTCCCGGGTCGGCCCGGTGAGCCTGGTCGCGGACGGCGAGATGTTCCTGACCGACCCCGCCTACACCCACGACCACGGGTCGGACGCCGACGACGAGCTGCTGACGCCGTTCACCGTGTGGGAGCCCGAACCGACCGCCGCTGGAGGAACCCGATGACGCGAAAGCACGTGGCACTGGGCGCGTTCCTGTACCCGACCGGGTACCACCTCGCGGCCTGGCGGCACCCGGACGTGCCCGCCGACGCCGGGGTGAACTTCCGGCACTACGCCGACTTGGCCCGCACCGCCGAGCGCGGCGGATTCGACTTCCTGTTCCTGCCGGACAGCGCCGGGGTGCGGGGCACGGACCTCGACGCGCTGAGCCGCGCGGCGATCCGGTACGTGGCGCAGTTCGAACCGATGACGCTGCTGGGCGCGCTGGCGGCGGTGACGGAGCGGATCGGGCTGACGGCGACCCTGTCGTCCACGTACAACCAGCCGTACCACGTGGCGCGGGTGGTCGCGTCGCTCGACCACATGAGCGCCGGCCGGGCGGGCTGGAACCTGGTGACGTCGCAGAACCCGCAGGAGGCGCTGAACTTCGGGTTCGCCGCCCAGCAGAACCACGACGAGCGGTACGCGCGGGCCGAGGAGTTCGCGGACGTGGTGAAGGGCCTGTGGGACAGCTGGGCCGACGACGCGTTCCTGCGGGACAAGGCGTCCGGCCGGTTCTTCGACCCCGGCGGCGTGGACGTGCTGGACCACAGCGGCGAGCACTTCACCGTGCGCGGGCCGCTCAACCTGCCCAGGTCGCCGCAGGGGCACCCGGTGACCATCCAGGCGGGGTCGTCCGAGCCCGGCCGGAACCTGGCGGCGCGGGCGGCGGACGTCGTGTTCACCGCGCAGCAGTCGCTGCCGTCGGCACAGGCGTTCTACGCGGACGTGAAGGCGCGGGCGGGGAAGTTCGGCCGTGACCCGGAGGACGTCCGGGTCCTGGTCGGCGTGTCCCCGTTCGTCGGCGACACCGAGCATGCGGCGGTGGCGAAGTACGAGCAGCTCCAGCAGTTGATCGACCCGGACATCGCGGTGTCGCTGCTGGCCAGCGAACTGGGCGGCGTCGACCTCACCGGCCACCCGCTGGACGGCCCGCTGCCGCCGCTGCCGTCGTCGAACGCGGGCCGGTCGCGGCAGGAGCTGCTGGTGGACGTGGCGCGGGCGGAAGGGCTGACGATTCGGCAGCTCGCGCTGCGGGTGGCCGGGTCGCGCGGGCACCACCAGGTGATGGGCACGCCGGAGCAGGTCGCCGACCACCTGGAGGAGTGGGTGCGAGAGGAGGCCGCGGACGGCTACATCGTGATGGCGCCGCAGCTGCCTGGCGGGCTGACCGACTTCGTCGACCACGTGGTGCCGGAGCTGCGGCGGCGTGGCCTGGTGCGCGAGGACTACGAGGGCACCACCCTGCGGGACCACCTCGGGCTGCCCCGGCCGGAACGGGAGGTGGTCTGAGTGTGGGATGACGAGGTCGAGGCCGCGATGCGACGGGGCGGACTGGAGGTGCCCGAGGAACTGCGCGCGGGCACCGCGGTCGGCTACCGGGAGTTGCTGCGGATGGTAGAGCTGCTGCGCGGGCCGCGGTCGGCGATGAGCGAGCCCGCCGCGGTGTTCCGGGTGCCGGAGGGGGACGTCAGATGACGGGTACGACCACGACCGAGCTGCACGCGCTGTCGGTCGCCGAGGCGGGGGCGTTGCTGCGGGCGCGGCAGGTGTCGTCGGTGGAGCTGACCCGGAACGCGCTGGACCGGATCGCCAAGCACGACGGGGACGTGCGGGCCTTCGTGACGGTGACGGACGAGCACGCGTTGGCGCGCGCCGAGCAGGCGGACGGGGAGCTCGCCATCGGTGTCGACCGCGGTCCGCTGCACGGCATCCCGTACGCGTTGAAGGACGTGTTCGACACCGCGGGCATCCGCACCACGAACCACTCGTGGCTGACCGTGGACCACCTGCCGGAGCGGGACTGCGGCGTGCAGGAGCGGCTGCTGGCGGGCGGCGGGGTGATGGTGGGCAAGCTGGCCACCCACGAGTTCGCGCTCGGCGGCCCGAGCCCGGAGCTGCCGTTCCCGCCCGCGCGCAACCCGTGGAACCTCGACCACTTCACCGGTGCGTCGTCATCCGGGGCGGGTGCGGCGGTGGCGGCGGGGTTCGTCCGGGTGGCGATCGGCTCGGACACCAGCGGTTCCGTGCGCGGACCCGCCTACCACTGCGGCACCGTCGGGTTGAAGCCCACGTACGGGTTGGTGTCGCGGCGCGGGGTGTTCCCGCTGTCGTACTCGATGGACCACTGCGGCCCGCTGGCGTGGACGGTGCACGACGCCGCGCTGGCCATGCGGGTGATCGCCGGGCACGACCCGGAGGACCCGAGCAGCGTGGACCGGTCCGTGCCGCGGTTCGAGGCGGACCTCGAGTCGGGGGTGCGCGGGCTGCGGATCGCCTACTCCCCCGGCATGTTCGCCGCCGACGCCGTCACTTCGCCGGAGGTGTTGGCGGGCATCGAACGGGCGGTGGAGGTGCTGCGGTCGTCGGGTGCGGTGGTGGAGGAGGTGGAGCTGCCGCCGTTCGAGCTGTTCAACGCCTGCGGGCGGGTGATCATGACGGCGGAGGCGTTCGCGATCCACGAGCGGGACCTGCGCGAGCGCCCTCGGCTGTTCGGCCGGTACACGTACCACCGCGTCGCGCCGGGCGCCGGGCTGACGGCGGCGGACTTCGTGCAGGCGCTGAGGTTGCGGCGCGAGTTGGCCGAACAGGTGCAGCACGTGATCGACGGGCACGACGTCCTCCTCACCGCGGCCGGGCTGACGACCGCGGCCCGGTTCACCGACTTCGGACGTGACTGGCCACCACCCAAGACAGCGACCGCAATGCAGACGATCCCGTTCAACGTCACCGGACATCCGGCGCTGGTGCTGCCGACCGGCTTGGCGGGCAGCGGTTTGCCGACGGGGGTGCAGCTGGTCGGTCACGCGTTCGGCGAGGCGATGGTTCTCCGGGTGGCGACGGCGCTGGAGCGCGCACTGGGCCACCCAACCGTCCGCCCACCGGGCTTCGGCGTCGGCGACCCCCTCCGCTGAACGCCGGGCCTGAAACCGACCATCAGGTCAGGCCCGGACCACCCAGCCGGACTCCTCCAGCGCGTCGAACAGCTTCCCCGTCACCACCGGGTCCAGCGGCCTGCCCAGCGCCAGCGACGTGTCCTCGATGATCGCGGACCGGCCGGTCCGCCCGTCCGCCCGGATGGCCAGGTTGAACAAGACCGCGAGGCAGTTTTTGTCCGCAGCGATCAGGCTGCCCAGCTCGTGCCTGCTCGCCTCGGGCAGGTGGGCGGTCATCGCGCGCAGGTTCAGCGGCCCATCCCACGCACCGCTGACCGGCTGCTCATCGGGTTGATCTGCCATCCGGTCGAAATCCGCCCCGACGGCCAGCGCACGCAGCCGCGCGTTGCCCCGGTCGACGTGCTCGCGCAGACGTCGTCCCCACTCTCCCCCGTGCGCCGCCGCGACTTCCTCGGCGCGCGCCACCTCCCGCTCGCACCACCAGTCCAGCACCCGGTCCACCTCGTCGGCCGCGGGACCGCCCGACGCCACCAGGTGCGCCAACGCGGCGGCAGCGGCGGTGGAGCGGGTCATCTCCACTGGCGAGACCTTGTCGATCGTGTCCGCGGCGGAGTGGTTGAACCGGTCGGCCGGATGGCAGAACTGGACCGCGGGGCTGCCGACCGACGGGTCCGCGAACAGCGCGTGGTCGGAGAACCCGAGGAACGGCGACGACTGCCACGTGCCGGGCGAGTCGGCGGTGGCGGCGAAGGCCTCGTGCACCACCCTCTCCGCCAACGGGGTCAGCAGCGACGGCAGCGTGTCCGGCGAGCGCTCCACCACGAACGGCGACGCGCACAGCGCCTGGTCCTCGCCGACCATGTCGAGGTTGATCACGGCCAGCGGCGGCCGTCCGCCCTCGACCGCCAGCCGGTGCAGGATCGCGGCGGTGCCCACGAACTCCGCCCCCCAGAAGAACCTGACGGCGGCACGTCGACCGGGCACCGCAGTGAGCGCACGGGCAGCGCCGAGGAGTGCGGCGACACCGGAGGCGTTGTCGTTCGCGCTGGGCCGGGGGTGGCACAGGTGCGCGGTGAGCCAGACCTCCCCGTCGCCCTCGCCGGGCAGTACCCCCGACACCACGGGCATCGCGGCGCTGCGATCCACGGCAACCTCGACCCGACCCGTCAAGCCGCGGAGGTCCACGATGTGGGAGAACTCCGCCGGGGTGAGGCTGAACGCCAGCAGCCGGCTGGTCGTGGTCAGTTCGATGCGCCCGCGTTGGTCGCCCTTGCTGGTGGCGTCGGTGACGAATCCGAGCGCACCGGCGGCGTCCAACTCGGCGAGCAGGCCACCGTCGCGGTACTCGTCGCGGTCGACGACGACCAGCGCGCCTTCGAGGTCCCCTGTCCGCCGCACCAACGGCACGGTGACAACACCCCGCGTAGCCGCGGAGTACGTCGCCACGGCAAACGGGTGAACCACGTGATCCAGGTCGACCACCGGACCGTCCTGACCAGTCACCCGCAACGTCCCGGTGAGCGGGGTCCACGAGACCGGCGCCTCGAACGTCCACCACTGCGCCTTGCCGTCCGCTTGGTGGTCGTGCACCGCCACGTCCCGCAGACCGGCGTCCACGGCGGCCTCCGCCACGATCCGGGCGGCCCCGTCAAGCCCCAGGGACGCCTGATACCGGTCGAAGCCGGCAATCCGCCGGAGATCGTCCATCATCCGGGCGGTGTCGACCGAGCGGAGGAAACGGGTGACGAGGTGTTCGACCACCTTGGACTCCCCACTGTCCTGTCATGGTCTTGACGACTCCCACCTTAGCTGGTGGACTCGGATTCCCGACGGCCGATTCTGGGGGAGGCTGCGTGTGGGGAACCGCGAGCGCGCCGGTAAGGGCGATCACACTCGAGGCGCTGACGGCAGCCGGTCTGGTACCCCGTGACCACGTGGCGGTGTGCCTCGTCGGCTCGGTGGCGCGGGGCTGGGCCAACGCCCACAGCGACCACGACTTCTACGTGATCACCACAAGCCCTTGGCGTGGCAGCAGTTCCCGCACGCTCCCGGTCCCGCTGCGCCCCAGCACGGTGCCCAGCCGGTCCGCGACCGTGTCCGGATCCCGGTGCGAGGTCAAGTACTGGACGGTGTCCCAGGTCGACCAGATGATGGCGAAGGTCACGTGGGACCAGTTCGAGCGCGGCACGTCGTCGACGAAAGTGTTGGTGGACACCGAAGAGCTCTTCCTGGAGCGGTTGATCACGTGCGTGCCGGCCAGCGGCGCGGACTGGGTGGCGGCACGTCGGCGCGAGCTGTCGGAGTCGGCGTTCCAGGCGTTCCTGGTCACCGCCTCACTGGCCGAAACGGACTCCAGCGTCGAGGACGCGTTGGGGCAGGCGGCGGAACAGGACTTCACGAGCGCCGTGCTGTCCGCGCGCAAGGCGTTGGGCCACGCGGTGGACGCGTTGCTGGAGAGCTGCGGCAACTTCGGCTCGCGCATCCCGAAGTGGCGGGCCAAGCGGCTCCTGGAGACGGCGCCGCGCCAGTTGAGCTTCCAGGAGTACTGGGAGCTGGAGACGATGCGGGACTACGACCCCACCGCCCCGCAGGTCTGGCTGGACCGGGTGCTCACCCTGTGCCGCGACCTGTCGCTGGAGGTGGAGATCCGATGACGTTGCCGATGCCCCTCGCGGCCGAGGCGGTGCCGCGCCGCGCGCTGGGCTGCCGTGCGCGCAGGTACCGCGGCAGCCTCTTGGTGGCGAACGCCGATCAGGCGTTCGAGCTGGACGAGTTGGCCGAGTTCGTGTTCCGCGACATCGACGGCGCGCGCACCGTCCACCAGTTGGGAGAACGCCTGGCACAGCGTTACGACCTGCCGGTCGACCAGGCCGTCGCGGACACCGCCGACCTGGTCCACCAGCTGGTCGTGCACCGGGTGCTCGACGTCGGCCCGGACGACTGAGGTCTCCTATCGGACGGATTCCTGGGTCCAGGGGACCGCGTCGCCTTCGGCATCACGCAGTTCCGGCAGTGCGCCGTGCAGGATCGTGTCCCTGGTGACGTGCACGGACGCCACCTCCACCATGGACGGCACGTCGTACATCACCGGCATCAGCGCCTCCTCCAGGATGGACCGCAGCGCGCGGGCGCCGGTGCCGCGTTCGATGGCGCGGCCCGCGACGGCGGCCAGCGCCTCGTCGGCGAACACCAGGTCGACGTCGTCGCGGCGCAGGAGCCAGCGGTACTGCCGGACGAGCGCGTTCTTGGGCTCGGTGAGCACCCTCAACAGCGATTCCTCGTCGAGCTTGCGGGTGGAGGTGATCACCGGGAGCCGTCCGACGAACTCGGAGATCATCCCGAACTCCACCAGGTCCTCGGGCAGGACGTTGTCGAGCAGGCCATCGACGTCGGCGGTGGCGGCGGGGTCCATCCTGCTGCCGAAACCGATCCCCTTGCGCCGCAGGCGGGTCGCCACGACCTTGTCCAGCCCGGGGAACGCGCCCGCTGCGACGAACAGGATGTTGCCGGTGTCCATCTTGATCTGGTCGTTGTTGCTGCGACTGCGGCCCGGCTGGGCGCCGCCGCCCTTGGCCTGTGGCGAGATGGGGATGACCGCGCCTTCCAGGATCTTGAGCAGCGCCTGTTGCACGCCCTCGCCGGACACGTCGCGGCCCGCCGAACCGCCGTTCGACCGGCGGGCGATCTTGTCGATCTCGTCGATGTAGACGATGCCGGTCTGCGCCCTCGCCACGTCGTAGTCGGCGGCCTGCAACAGCTTCAGCAGGATGCCGTCCACGTCCTCGCCCACGTACCCGGCCTCGGTGAGCCCGGTGGCGTCCGCGACGACGAACGGCACGTGCAACATCCGGGCGAGGGTCTGCGCCAGCAGCGTCTTGCCCGAGCCGGTGGACCCGAGCAGCAGGATGTTCGACTTGGCGATCTCGACCTCGCGGTCGGGATCGGACGGGTCGGCTGGCGCGATGCGCTTGTAGTGGTTGTAGACCGCCACCGACAGCGACCGCTTGGCCCGGTCCTGCCCGACCACGTACTGGTCCAGGAACGCCCTGAGCGCACGGGGTTTCGGCAGCACGCGGTCCGGGCCGCCCTGCGGCGCCGCCCGTTCCTCCGCGATGGCCTCGGCGCACAACTCCACGCAGCCGTCGCAGATGCGCACTCCCGGCCCGGAGACCAGTTGCTCGACCCGGTCCTCGCCCTTGCCGCAGAACGAACAGGTCTGCGACTCCGCGGTGTCCGCGACAACCGTCACCGGATTCCCCCGTTCTCCGAAACACGTCACGTTCGGCTCGGCTTCCATCCTCGTGACGGATCCACACGGGGACAAGACCCGTGTACGTTCGATCGGGGAAGGAATCGTCCGCTCGACCCCTGGGAGCTCCATGCCGTTGGCGATCGGGTCCTACGCGGGCCTGGGCACGTTGGCCGACGACGCCGACGTGCTGAACCTGGCCTGGACGCAGGACGAGCGGGACCTGCTGGACGTGGACCTCGCGGCGGTGGTGTCCGGGGAACTCGCCGACGAGGTCGCCTCGGGGCTGCCGCACGTCAACAGCTACCTGGTGCGCGATCCATACGGTGAAGCGGCGCTCGGCCACGCGGTGGCCGGGTACTTCGGCCGGGACAGGTGGTCGGCGAGCACCACAGTCGGCGCGGGCGTCGGGCCGTTGCTGCACTGCCTGAGCGCGCTTGCTTCGCGCGGGCCGGTGCACGTGGTGTCCGATGTCTACCCCGATTTCCCGTTCTGGGTGGACAAGGCCGGTGGCCGGTGCGTGTTCGCCGACGGGTGGGACGCGGCGGATCCCGTGACGCCGCACGTGCGTGCGGCCGCCGACAGCGGCGCGGCGGTGCTGTTCCTGGAACGGCCGGGTATCACCGGTGACGACTTCGCCGACCTGGACCGCGTGGTGGCGCTGTGCGAGGGTGCGGCGGAACTCGGCGCGGTGGTGCTGGTGGACGAGTCCAACGCGAACTACCACCCGCCCGCCTACAGCGCGGTGAACGTGGTGGAGGCGGTGCGGAACCTCGTCGTGGTCCGGGGTCTGTCCAAGGCGTACGGGCTGGGTGGTCTGCGGCTCGGGTACTGCGTCGCGTCACCGGCATCGACGGAGTCGGTGCGGACGGTGGTCGCGCCGCTGCACCCGTCGTCGCTGTCGCTGCGGATCGGACGGCGGGTGCTGGAACTGGGTGACGTGACCGGTCGGCTGCGTGATCTCGTGGTGGCGCGCAAACCCGAAGCGCACGCCGTGCTGGCATCGGCCGGGGTGGAGCCTGACTTGGAGGCCGCCCCGTTCTTGCCCTACCTGCTGTACCGCGACCCCCGGGGAGCGCTGGAACGCTTGGCGGCGTTGGGGATTCAGGGCAAGGCGCACCCGGCGTGGTCCGCGCGGCACGGCGAGCTGCGCCACGTCGGGAGGATCAGCGTGCCGCTCGCCGACGCGCGGTGGGCCGACCTGCGAGCACGGTGCGGCGGGGAGCGACGGGCCTGACCGCCGCTCCCCTCTCGAACCTCAGGCCGGTCCGGCCCACTCCGCGCGGCTGCTAGCCGGGAGCAGGTCGACCACGCCGGTGCGCTCGGGCACCATCGTCTCGGTCGCGATCATGACGAAGTCCCAGCGGTCGACCGGCGAGTCCGGTGGGAAGATCGCCCGCAGCCGGTCCCAGCTCAACGATTCCCCGCTGTCGACCGCGGTACGCAGCTCGGCCATGTCCTCGGCGCTCACCGACTCCGTCTGCTCGACGCGCAGCAGCGCCTTGCCGATGTCGAAGTCGTTCTCGGCGTACTCGGCTTCCAGCTTCGCCCGCAGCGCGGCGGCCTCGTCGTCCGCGCCCGTCGTGAACCGGTCGCGCACCTGGGCGAACAGCTCACGGCGTTCCGCGCGGTCGAGGAAGATGCCGACCTCGCGGACGATGTCGGCGGGCTCGTCGGCGACGTGCACGAAGTTGATCACCCGGTTGGGCGGCTGCAGCACGGATCGCAGGCTGTTCGGGTCACGGCCGGCCGGGTTCGCCGAGCCCTTCATGTCCGCCAGGCGCACCGATCCGGGCACCACGCCGTCGTAGCGGGTGTCGCGCAGGATCAGCAGCATCGTGTCGGTGGCGTCGTGCATCACGGTGGTCAGCGCCAGCCGGTCGATCGTGTAGACGTGCCAGTTGTAGCGCCAGAGCTCACGCATCGAGTGCCGGTTGTGCCGCATGGGCGAAACGCCGACGACCTGGAAGCCGTTGGCGGACAGGTAGGACAGGGTCGGTCCGATCCGGCGGCCGATCAGCCCGTCGCACTTGAAGTTCAGCAGCGCCAGCTCGCCCATGACGGCGGTGGTGCGGTCGCCGAAGACGCTGAGGGCATCGGCCCACGCCTCCCGGAAGTACAGGTCCTCGGTGAAGAGCTCGCGCTTGCGGGCCGACCGGGTGAGCCCTGCCCACTCCTGTTCACCGGGGTCCTGGTCGATCACGGGTCCGGGGTTCATCGGCCTCTTTCCATCCGTCTAAATCGATCCTGTCCGCGGGTTCGAGCTTAGAACGTGAGCACCCCGCTGTCATGTACGGCTTCCCGCCCTGTCCGCGCCCACGTGCCGCTACGCGTAGTCGGCGAAGATCCGGCGTTCGGTGCCGTCGACGGTGATCGCGCCGCCGTGCGGGAGGATCCACTGCGGCCTGG
Organism: Saccharothrix isguenensis; assembly: GCF_052936305.1. Taxonomy (NCBI): domain Bacteria; kingdom Bacillati; phylum Actinomycetota; class Actinomycetes; order Pseudonocardiales; family Pseudonocardiaceae; genus Saccharothrix; species Saccharothrix isguenensis. The sequence goes on along the minus strand of NZ_CP193626.1, from coordinate 3,017,539 downwards.
TGTGGCCGAAGGGGATGCCGACGCAGACGACTGCCCGCGCGTTGTAGCGACCCAGCACCTCGACGACCGCGTCGCGTTGCTCGGCGCGCAGCCGTGACCGGTCCCGGGCAGGCGGACGGCGGGTGAAGTCGGACACCGGCGGCCGTGCCACCAGGACCGCGTCCACGGCGTCGAGGATGCCGCGTTCGCCGAGGGAGCGGACGATCCACCCGACGTTGCGCGCGGGGAGCAGTTTCTCCGAGGTCTCGATGATGAGCACGCCACCCCGGAGGACGTCCGGCGGGAACGGGAACCTCCCTGCGGTGAGGATCCACTCGATCACCTCGATGCAGCCGCCCCAGGCACGGCCGGTGACCGATCGGGCCGGGCCGTGCCAGCTCCAGGGCTCGGTCGCCTCGCGGTCGCCGAAGGAGTCCAAGGCGCGCGGATCGGCCCAGTCGACACCGACGTCCTCGGACTCGCCCGGATCGGTGATCTCGAGTCGCTCGCCGGTCAGCAGGGCGGCTCGCAGGGACCGGGCGTGGATGTCGTCCACGGCAGGTCCGGGACCGAGGTGGACCTGGGACGAGCCGCCGTAGAAGCTCGCGATGCCGTTCGCCCAGAGCCAGTGGTGCAGGTTGGTGTTGTCGCTGGTCCCCAGGAACGGCTTGGGGTCCGCCCGGGCGAGGTCGGCGTCCAGGTGCGGGACCACCGTGATCTGGTCCTCGCCGCCGACGACCGCGAGGACGCCCCGGATCTGCGGGTCCGCGAAGGCGGCGTTGACGTCGGCCGCGCGCGCGGCGGGCGTCGCCGCGATGTCCCGCGTCGTCGGGTACTCGACCGGGATGAGTCCGGTCACCTCGGTGAGCCGCCGCATCGCCTGCTCGTGCACCTCGGGGAAGGCCCCGGCGGCGGCGAACGACGGTGAGAGGACCGCGATGCGATCTCCCGGACCGGCCTTCGGAGGGTGGACCAGTTCGAGCGTCATACCGAAGATCGAAACACGTCCCCGGCGGGCGCACCGCCTCTGGTCAGCCGGCCGCCCCGCGCCCGAACCGACCTGGCGCTACTCTCCGTGTCCGTGACAGCACTTCTCGCGGGCAAGGTAGCGCTCGTCGCCGGGGCCAGTGGCGGCATCGGGCACGGCATCGCGGTGCGGTTCGCGCAGGCAGGGGCGGCGGTGGTCGTGCACGGGCAGCGGGGTGACGTGCGGGCACTCGTCGCGGAGATCACTACGGCGGGTGTTCGGGCTACCGGCCTGCGGGCCGACCTCTCGGCCGCGGACGAGTGCCGTCGACTGGTGGACGAGGCGGCGGCTTGGGGCGGGCAGTTGGACGCGGTGGTCAACAGCGCGGGCGTGCAACCGGTGCAGGGCCTCCCCGGCATGACGGACGCGCAGTGGCGTGCGGTGGTGGACGTGAACCTGACCAGCGCGTTCTCGTTGACCCAGGCTGCGGTCGAGGTGCTGCCGGAGGGCGGGTCCGTCACGCACATCGCGTCCGTCGAGGGCATCCACCCCGCCGCCGGGCACGCGCACTACAGCGCGTCGAAGGCCGCTCTCATCATGTACGCCCGGTCGGCCGCACTGGAGTACGGGCCGCGCGGCGTCCGGGTCAACGCCGTCTCGCCCGGACTCGTCGACCGACCGGGACTCGCCGACGACTGGCCGGACGGGGTCGAGAGGTGGACGAGGGCCGCGCCGCTGGGCCGGCTCGGCCGACCCGAGGACGTTGGCGACGCCTGCGTTTTCCTGGCGTCGCCGATGGCGTCGTGGATCACCGGGAACAACCTGGTGGTGGACGGTGGGATCACCGCTCGACCCACTTGGTGAACCAATTCCGAGCGAATTGGAAAGGCGAATTCGGGGATTGCGACATACCGGTGACGTGCCAATCGGATTGAATACGTCCGACCCGATCCGGCCACCCCTTGGCCATGCGACGAACACGAACTCTCATCGCGTCCCTGTTCGCGTCGGGCCTGCTGGCCGCTCCGCTGATCGCCACCGGCACCGCGTCCGCCGAACCGCCGGAGACCGACCTCGTCCTGGCCGTCTACCAGGAGGATACCGGGGTCGAGAGCGCGCGGCTGACCTGCGACCCGGCGGCCGGCGAGCACGATCGGGCACCGGCCGCGTGCAGTGAGATCGCCGCCGCCGGCGGTGACTTCACCCAGTTGGACGGGACGGAACCGAGGTTGTGCACGTTCGACTACCGGCCCGTCACCGCAGCCGCGTTCGGCTCGTGGCGCGGTGAGCCCGTCCAGTACGTCGAGGAATTCCCGAACCGGTGCGTGATGGAGCAGGAGACCGGCGCGGTTTTCTCGTTCTGACCACGCGACCGGAGGATTACCCGACCCCGCGGCCGAGCACCGGCCGTGGGGTCGCCGCACGCTTACCGCCCTTGTCCCCGGCACCTGTGCCCGGCTCGCCTCCCCGCCGGATGGTTGTCGTTGCGAAGGAGGTTAGCCGGCCTCCAGGTGGGTAGGTCGGTAAGCGAGAGCACGCCGACATGAGGAGTCAGCCGTGGACGAGAACCAGGTGGGCGCGGTCCGCGAGACCGCCCAGCAGGAGGGCACCGCCATGGCGCAGCACGCCAGGCAAGCCGCCGGAGACGTGGGCGCGACCGCGCGTGCGCAGGCCGGGCAGGTGGCCCACGAGGCGACGGGCCAAGCCAAGCAGGTGGCGCACGACATGCGGGAACGGGTCGCCGGTGAGGCCGAGGAGCAGGCGCGGCGGGTGTCGCGGCAGATCAACCGGATCGCCGACGAGTTGGGCACGATGGCCGACGACTCGGGTCCGGAGTCGCTGACGGCGGGCGCGTTGCGCCAGGTCGCCGACACCAGCCGGCAGGCCGCGCGGTACCTCGACGAACGTGGCGCGCGAGGGCTGCTGGACTCGGCGCAGGACTTCGCCCGGCGCAAGCCGGGGACGTTCCTGATCGGCGCGGCCGTGGCCGGTTTCCTGGTCGCCCGTGCGGCGAAGAGCATGGGCGGCGCCAACCAGTCGCAGTCGCAGTCGCAGCCGCAGCCGCAGCGCGGGTACACCGACCAGATGCCGACGACCCCGGTCACCACGCCTACCGCCGTGCCGCCGACGACCGCGACGCCTTCGCCCGAGTACGGGACGGCGACGCCCTCGCCCGAGTACGGCACGTTGGCACCGCAGATCCCGTCGAACCCGGCGCCGCCGCCGCGCGCGCCGTACCAGCCTGAGGGGGCGCCGTATGTCCAGCGCTGAGACCCGCCGTGTGCCGCACACGCGCGTGCCGCAGACCGGCGTGCCCCAGGCGGGCGCGACCCCGGTCGACGCCACGGCGCCGCAGACCGGCGACGAGCCGTCGCTCGGGGAACTCGTCGGTGAGTTGACCAGTGACCTGTCGCGGTTGATGCGCCAGGAACTCGAACTCGCCAAGGCCGAGATCCGGCAGGAAGCCGGCAAGGCGGGCAAGGCGGCCGGGATGCTGGGCGCGGCGGGGTTCGCGGGCTACATGACCGCGGTCCTGCTCAGCCTGGCGCTCGTGTTCGCCCTGGCGTCGTTCATGGGCCTGGGCTGGGCCGCGCTCGTCGTCGCGGTGCTGTGGGCCATCGCCGGAGCCATCCTCTTCTCCACCGGCCGCGCGCGGCTGCGCGAGGTGTCGCCCAAGCCGGAACGCACCATCGAAACGTTGAAGGAGGACGCGGAATGGGCCCGTCACCCGACCAAATAAGGCACGACATCGACCGCACCCGCGCGGAGCTGGTCGCCGACGCCAACCGGATCGTCGACCACACCAGGCCGCGCAACGTAGCGCAACGCCGGGTGGACCGGGTCCGGCACCGCATGAGCAGTTTGAAGGAGCGAGTCATGGGCACGGTTCCGGAGACCGCCTCCACGGTGCAGGACCGTGCGGCGGGTATGGCGTCCGCCGCCGGTGAGCGCGCGCACGACGCCGCGTCGACCGTTGGCGACAAGGCGCAGCAGGCCGCGTCCACCATGAGCGACAAGGCGCAGCACGCGGCCCAGGCCGTCCAGACCGCGCCCGAGCAGGCCCGGCAGCAGGCCCGCGGCAACCCGCTGGCAGCGGGCCTGATCGCGTTCGGCGCGGGTGCGCTGGTGGCGACCCTGATCCCGGCGACCCGAGCCGAGCAGGACGCCGTCCGCGAACTCAGCGAGCGCGCGAGCGGCGCCGTCGAGCCGGTGAAGGAGGCCGTCACCGAGTCCGCGCAGAAGCTGAAGGACGAAGCGAGCACGATGGTCGGCGAGGCCGCGGACCAGGTGAAGCAGTCCGCCCAAGGCGCCACGCAGACGACCGTGGAGCAGGCCAAGGGCGCGGCCCAGGAGGTCGGCCAGCACGCCCGCGAGTCCGGCGACCACGTGAAGTCCGAGGCTCGCAACCAGTAATCCGACACGCCGGCGGCGCCGACCCCCTGGGATCGGCGCCGCCGGCGTGCGGTCGGCCGGTCGGTCGGCTGGGCCTCGGGTCGGGGCTGGGCGTCGTGATCGCCCTGGGCTTCGGCGCGTTGACCGGCAACCGGGACCACTCGACCGCGCCGGCGGCGAGCCTGCTGCTGAGCGCCGGCTGTGGCGCCGCGCTCACGTCGCTGCGCTGAAGCGGGGTCAGCCCTCGGCCAGGATCGGCTGCGCCACGGCGAACGCGCGGTTCGCGGCCGGGACGCCCGCGTAGACACCCACCTGCAACAGCACTTCCTTGATCTCGTCCGCCGTCACGCCGTTCCGCACCGCCGCGCGCACGTGCATCGCCAACTCCTGCTCGTGCCCGAGCGCGGCCAGCACGGCCAGGGTGACGCACGACCGGACCCGGCGGTCCAAGCCCGGGCGGCTCCACACGTCACCCCACGCGTACCGGGTGATGAAGTCCTGGAAATCCGCGGTGAACGCGTCAGTGCCCGCCACCGCGCGGTCCACATGCGCATCTCCGAGCACTTCGCGCCGCACCCGCATGCCCTCGTCGAAGCTCACAGGTGCGCCTCCAGGATCGCCGAAACCTCTTCGTGCGACTCGACGTTCGCCAGGTGCGCCCCGGCCACGACGTGGTAGGCAGCGCCGGGCACCGCCTCGGCGATGAGACGCCCGCACTCCTTGGGCGTGGCCTCGTCGTCCGCCCCCGCGATGACGACGGTGGGCGCTTCGATCGCGGGGAGCACCGACCTCAAGTCCAGTGACGACAACGCGTCACAGCACCCCGCGTACCCCTCGTCGTCCACTTCGGACAGCCCGACCTCGAAGGAGGCCACCACCTCGGGTGAGCGTTCGCGGAACTCCGGCGTGAACCACCGGCCGACAGCGGCGGGGGCGATCGAGCCGGTGCCGGCGGACCGCACGGCGGCAGCCCGGTCCACCCACGGCTGGAAGCTGGCGAACGTGGCCGCCGTGCAGCACAGCACCAGCCGTTCGACGCGCTCCGGCGCGTGCCCGGCCAGCCACATGCCGACCATCCCGCCCATCGACACACCGCAGTACGACACCCGTGCCAACCCCAGCGAGTCCAGCAGCTCCAGCACGTCGTCCGCGAGGTCGTCGATCCGGTACGGGCCGGCCGGGGCCGGGCTGCCGCCGTGGCCGCGGTGGTCGTAGCGCAGCACCCGGAACCGCTTCCGCAGCACGGGCAGCTGCCGATCCCACAACGCCGTCGTCGTGCCGAGCGAGTTGCCCAGGACGACGACCGGCGCGTCCCGAGGCCCGCTCAACTCGTAGTACAGCTTCACGGCCGCCCCCTCTCCCGGTGCGCCGCGAGGGCGCGGTCCACGAACTCCCCCGCGCTGCCGACGTACCCGGCCGGGTCCAGCGCGTCGTCTATCTCCTGCTCCGACAACCCGATCCGCAGGTCGGCCAGCAACACGTCGCGCAGCGGCTGACCGGACGCCACCGCCGTCCGGCAGACCTCCGCCACCAGCTCCTGCGCCTCCGACCGGCCGATCCGCCCGGCCAGCCGAACGGCCACGTTCTCGGCCATCAGCAGGCCACCGGTCAGGTCCAGGTTGCGGCGCATCCGCTCGGCGTCGACCCGCAGCCTGGACAGCAGCTCACGCGTCCCCCGCACGGCCCCGCCGACCAGCCGCAGCAACTCGGTGACGGTCTGCCACTCGCTGTGCCACGCCCCGGCCGCGCGCTCGTGCTCCTGGGCCATCGCCGACAGCACCGTGGAGACCAGTCCCGGCACGCGGCGGGCGCAGGCCGTCACCAGCACCGCGCGCACCGGGTTCTGCTTGTGCGGCAGGGTGGACGACGTGCCGCCGTCCGCCTCGGCCACCTCGCCGACCTCGGTCTGGGCGAGCAGCACCACGTCCTGCGCGATCTTGGCCAGCACCCCGGAAACCTCGCCCAGCGCGCACGCCAGCTCGGCGACCCTGGTCCGGTTGGTGTGCCACGGGATCACCGGCGCGGCCAGGCCGAGTTCGGCGGCCAACTGCCCGGTCAGGTCGCCGCCCGAGCGCACCGCCGCCAACGTCCCCACCGCACCGCCGAACTGCACGGCCAGCCGCCGGGTGCGCACCCGCGCCAGCACGGCCTCGGCCTCGTCCACCGCGACCAGCCACCCGGCGCACTTCAGCCCGAACGTGGTGGGCAGCGCGTGCTGCGCCAGCGTGCGTCCGGCGATCAACGTGTTCCGGTGCCGCCGGGCGAGCCGTTCGCACTCGGCCGCGACGCCGCGCAGTCCGTCCAGCACCGGCCCGAGCGCCCGGAAGGCGACCAGCGACAACGCCGTGTCCAGCACGTCCTGGCTGGTCGCGCCGTTGTGCACGGCCGCGCGTCCCTCGGCGGTGACGTGCGCGCCGATCGCCCGGACCAGCGGCACGACCGGCGTGCCCGACGTGAGGGCGCCCTCGCCGAGGGCGACCGGGTCGTAGTGCCCGACGTCGATGGCCGTGACCACCATCCGGGCGGCCTCCTCGGACACGATGCCCGCCCTGGCCTGCACGATGGCCAGGGCGCGCTCGAAGTCCAGCATGGCGCGCAGCCACGCCCGGTCGGAGGTCTCGGCCTCGACGTCCGGATCGGTGAACAGCGTGCCCCAGAGCGAGCGGCCCCGGCCGCCGTGCTCAGAGGTCGAAGAAGACGGTTTCATGCTCCCCTTGCAGGTGGATGTCGAAGCGGTAGCCGGGAGGAGTGGTCTCCGGTGGGGTGCTCTCGGCGATGAGCGTGGCCCGCCTGGCCGGGTCGATCGAGGTCAGGACCGGGTCCGAGGTGTTGGCCTCCTCGTCGGGGAAGTAGATCCGGGTGACCAGCCGCACCAGCATGCCCCGGCAGAAGACGGACACGTTGAGGTGGGGTGCCTCCACCCCGCCCCCGGGCACGGGCAGTGGGCCGGGCTTGACGGTCAGCAGCGAGTACCTCCCCTCCGGGTCGGTGGCGCAGCGGCCGAAGCCGCGGAAATCCTTCCAGCGCACCGGCCCGCGCGGGTCGTCGGGGTGGTCGAACCGGCCGTCCGGGTCCGCCTGCCAGGTCTCGATCACCGCGTCCGGCACGGGCAGCCCCGCGCCGTCGAACACCGTGCCGCCGACGCGGAACGCGCCGGGCGTGCCTTCGGGAACGACGTACGGCCCGTCCTCCCACACCAGGCCGAACGAGAAGAACGGGCCGACCGTCTGCGACGGTGTCGTCTGAAGAGTTGTCCGGGAAGTCGCCTGGAGTTCACTCATCGTCGTCCTCCTCTTCCAGCGGCGTGGGGTTCTTGCCACGCAGCACGATGTCCCACTGGTAGCCGAGCGCCCACTCGGGCACGGTGGTCCCCAGGTCGAACCGGGCCACCATCGCCTCGCGCGCCTTGGGGTCGCGGACCGAGTTGAAGATCGGGTCCTGGGCGAACAGCGGGTCGCCGGGGAAGTACATCTGGGTGATCAGCCGCTGGGTGAACGCGGTCCCGAACAGCGAGAAGTGGATGTGCGCGGGCCGCCAAGCGTTGTCGTGGTTGCGCCACGGGTACGCGCCGGGCTGGATGGTGGTGAACGAGTAGCGGCCGTCCGCGTCGGTGATCGTGCGGCCGACGCCGGTGAAGTTCGGGTCCAGCGGCGCGGGGTGGCGGTCGGCGTCGTGCCGGTACCGGCCGGCCGCGTTGGCCTGCCACGCCTCCAGCAGGGTGCCCGCGATCGGCCGGCCGTCTCCGTCCAGGACCCGGCCGGACACGATGATCCGCTGGCCCTGCGGCTCGCCGTCGTGGCCGAGGGTCAGGTCGTTGTCGTCCGGGCCGACGCGCCCCTCGCCGAGCAGGGGCCCGGTGATCTCCCCCAGTCGCTGCGGCAGCAGCACGAGCGGCCGGTGCGGCGCGCGGGCCACGTTGGACCGGTACTCGGGGAACTGCGCCGGCGGGTGCGACGCGGTGTCTTGCCGATAGGTCGGCACCGGGTTCTCCTGTTCGTCGTGCCGAAGGGATTGTCTAGCGGGTCAGCTCGCGCAGCACGGTGAGTTCGCGACCGGTCGGAGGCTCGGTGCGGCCCAGGTCGTCGGCGAACGCCAAGTCCCACCCGGTGCGCTCGCGCGCGGTCTCCGGGTCGACGCCGGGGTGGAGCTGCGTGAGCACCAGCTCGCAGGTCCGCGGGTCGGGCCGCAGCACGCCCAGGTCGGTGATCACCAGCTGCGGCCCGGCGCCCTTCAGGCCCAACTCCTCCCGCTGCCCGGGGCCGGACCCGAAGCCGAACGACGTCACGAAGTCGACCCGTTCCACGAACGCCCGCTTGCTCTGCCGCACCACCACCACGACCTCGCGGCACGAGGCGGCGATCTCCGGCGCGCCACCCGCACCCGGCAGCCGGACACCGGGGTTGCGGTAGTCGCCGCCGATCACCGTGGTGTTGATGTTGCCGAACCGGTCGAGCTGGGCCGCGCCGAGGAAGCCGACGTCGATCCGGCCGGGCTGCAACCAGTAGTTGAAGATCTCCGGCACGCCCACCACGCTGACCGCGGTGTCCGCCAGCACGCCGTCCCCGATGGACAGCGGCAGCCGGTCCGGTTTCGCGCCGATGGTGCCGGACTCGTACACCAGCACCAGGTTCTCGGCGTGCGTGCGGCGGGCCAGGTTGGCGGCGGTGCTGGGCAGGCCGATGCCGACGAAGCACACCGCGCCGTCGCGCAACGCCCGCGCCGCCGCGACCGTCATCATCTCGTCGGACGTGTAGGCCGTCACGCGACACTCCCCAACCACTGCGCGAACCTGTCCCGATCGCGGCTGATCCCGTCCCACGCCTGGTAGAAGTCGTTGTCCCGCACGGAGTAACCGTGCGCGTAGGACGGGTGCGCCCCGCCCGGCGCCACGGACACGCAGTCGACCACCCACGACGGCAGGACCACCGCGCCCGGCCGCGGCTCCAGCTCGTCCACGACCTCCTCGACCGTGACCAGCGAACGGGAAGCCGCCAGCACGGCCTCCTTCTGCACGCCGGTGATCCCCCACAGCTGCACGTTGCCGTGCCGGTCGGCCCGCTGCGCGTGCACCACCGCGGCGTCCAACCGCAGCGCGGCGACGGCGGTCAGCACCTCACCCGTGAACGGGCACGTCACCGACGAGATGTTGGCGGTCCGGCCGGGCAGGTCGGTGCCGGTGTACCCGCGCAGCACCGCGAACGGCAGCCCGGACGCCGCCGCCACGTACCGGTTCGCCATGCCCGCGTGGCTGTGCTCCTCCAGTTCGAGCGGCCGGGGCCAGCCGTGCTGCACCGCGTCGCGGAACCGGTGCAGCGAGCCGACGCCGGGGTTGCCGCCCCAGGAGAACACCAGCTTGCGCGCGCAGCCGGCGCCGATGAGCTGGTCGTACAGCACGTCCGGGGTCATCCGGACCAGGGTGAGGTCGCGCCTGCCCTGCCGGATCACCTCGTGCCCCGCCGCGAACGGGATCAGGTGCGTGAACCCCTCGAAAGCCACGGTGTCGCCATCGCGCACGACGTGTGCGACGGCCTCCGCGAGGGGTGCGATGGCGGCCAACCCGACCTCCCGTTGTGCGCGGTCCGAACCGGCGATGTGGTGCGGCGAACGCTATTGAGCGCGTCTGACGGGGGTCAACGGCTACTTCCGCTCACCGGAAGCCCGGAACCGCTGGCCTCCGAACCGGCCGTGCCCGGCGGACGAATCGCTCATGTCAGCCCGCGCACCCGAGGAAGGGAGCGAGCATGTCCACACCGCTCACCAGCAGCCGCGCGACCCAGGTGGCCGCCGCGTTGACCGCGGTCGGCGCCACGGCCCGGTCCACTGGCCTGCTCGGTGGGTCCGGTGCGGTACTCGCAGCGGCTGCTGGTCGATCCACGGGACGTGGTGTTGTTACGGGGCAAGGCGAAGCGCCGCTCGCCTGGTGGTCCGGCCGAGCGGGATCAGGGCTGTGCCGGGTCCGCGCGGCGGGCCGGGTACGCGGGCCAGGGGCCGAGCACCGGCAACGCCGAGGTAGGCGGCTCGTCCGGAACGCGACCGGCGAGCCAGGCGGCGAGGTCACGGACGCCGCCGCTCACCTCCGTGCCACTCCCCCACCTCCTCGGCACGTCGGTCGCGCGCACCGAGACGTCATCGGGCAGGCGTGGTCGCAGGACGTCGATGACGTGGCAGGAGAACTCGGCGCTCCACTCGGCCGGCCGCACGCCCAGGTCGAGGTCGACCATGTGGATCCACAGCTCGCGCCAGCGGGTGAACACGGCGGGAACGGGGTCGGCGACATCGGGATCGGTCGGCGGGGACCAGTCCACCACGTTGGACCACGCCCGCTCCAGCCGTTCCGAGTGCTCGGCCGTCGCGGCACGGTGATCAGCCGCGCTCCGCGACGCGGTGGCCTCGATGATCGCGTCCCGTTCGCCCGGCTCCCACAGCTCGACCCGCTCACCGCGCGACGCGTGTTCGACAACGCGGCTGCGAGCGCGGGCGGCGTCCGCGAGATGGGCCAACACGTGCCCCCGCGTCCACCCCGGCAGCAACGACGGTTCCGCGACCTGGACGTCGGTGAGATCGGCGATCACCCGGAGCAGACGCCGGTGCGCCTCCGCCACGGCGTCGGTGGGTGGCTTCACCACCCGATCCCAGCCACGATCACCGCGTGGTCCGGGGGCACGAACTCGGGCTGGTCGAGCAGCCGCAGCCAACCCCCGCCGAAGCCGTGGGCCAGGCGGTCGGCGAGGTGGCCGACCTGGTCCGGGGCACGCTCACGGTGGGGATGGTCGTCGGCTGCACCGTCACCCCGCTGTTCGACGCCCTCGCCGCGTTCCACCGGGCACGTCCGGGCGTGGAGGTCTCGCTGCTGGAGGACAACTCCGACCAACTCGTCCAGGCGGTGCGCGACGGAACCGTCGACCTGGCCCTCGTCGGGACCGCGGGCGCCACCCCGGACGGTCTGGACGCGCTGACGATCGTCAGCGAACCGCTGGTCGCGGCCGTCCCGTCCGGCCACCCGTTGACCACATCGCGGCGGATCACGGTGGAAGAACCTGGTTTCCCACCCGATCGTGTGCATGCCGACCGGCACCGGTCTGCGCACGGTGTTCGACCAGGCGTGTGCGGCCCAAGGCCTTCGGCCGTCGATCGCGCTCCGAGCCGGCGCGGCGGACGCCATCGCGGACCTCGCCGCCCGAGGCCTCGGCGTCGCGATCCTCAGCGAGTCGATGGCCGCGCACTACAGCGACCGGCTCGTCGCCCTCACCATCGCCGACGTCACGACGCCGGCGTTGCTCGCCCTGATCCGGCGAAGTCCCCGCAGTCCCGCGACCCGCGAACTCCTGGTCCACTGCCGGCAGGCGTTCGGCGGTGCTCAGGTGACCTGACCGGCGAACGCACACCGTCGCGGTCAGCGCCCGAACCGGCGCGCGCTAGGGCTCCGACTGGAGCACCAGCAGGGTCAGGTCGTCGTGCTCCGTCTCGCCCAGCCACTCGAACGCCACCCGCCGCAGGTGTCGGGCCACCGCCTCGGCGGGCAGCCCCACGCACTGGGCCAGCGCCGCCTTCAGCCGCACGTCCCCGAACAGCTGCTCCCGGTCGCCGTGCTTGCGCGCCTCGGTCACCCCGTCGCTGTACAGGAGCAGCGTCTCCCCCGGCGCGAGCGTCACGGTCGTCTGGTGGAACCGCACCTCCGCCAGCACGCCGACGATCCCGCCGTGCACCGCCACCTCGTCCACCCGCCCGTCGGCGCGCAGCACGAGCGGCGCGGGGTGGCCGCCGGCCGCGAGGGTCAGGCGCAGCCCTCCGGCCTGCACGGGAATCATCGTGCCGACGACCAGGGTGGTGAACAGACGACTGCCGGCAGCCCGCAAAGCGGCGTTGAGCAGGTGCAGCAGTTGCGCGGGCCGCTGCTCGACCACGAGCAGCGTGTGCAGGCTCTGCCGCACCCGGCCGCTGTGCACGGCCGCCTCCAGCCCGTTGCCCGCCACGTCACCGAGCACGAACGCCGCGCTGCCGTCCTCACGCGGGTGGACGTCGTAGAAGTCGCCGCCGACCAGCACCCGCCGGTGCGCGGGCTCGTAGACCCGGGCGAGCCGGACGCCCGGCACGTCCGGCAGCGTGGCGGGCAGCAGGTTCGCCCGCAGCGTCGCCACGGTCTGCTCCCGCTCGCTGAGCCGGTCGCTCGCCTCCATCGCCGCCGCGACCCGCGCCGCGAAGCGTTTCAGCAGGTCGACGTTCCAGGTGCGGTCGAAGCACACCAGCGCGCCGCCCTCGGTGAGCGGCACGGCCAGGCCGACCCCGGACGTCCCCCACGGCCCATCACCCAGGTCGGTGATCTCCGCGTGCTCGACCAGCCCGTCCAGCACGTCGGTGAAACCGGCCACACTGCCGGCGACCTGCCGGGTGGTGCGGGCGACGGCCACGTCACCGGCCGGTGTGCGGCGCCACCACTCCAGGCGTCCGCGCGCACCGGGCAGCACCACGACGCTGTGCTTCCCGGGCGCCAGCTCGACCACCGCGCGCAACGCGTCGGCACGTTCCGTGAGCGACGACAGCCGCCGCGCGGCCTCGTCCAGGTACTCGTCCACACCCCGGTACCAGGCGCTCCACCCGCCGCCCAGGTCTTGGCGCCGGCAGTGGTCGAGGGCCGCGGGCAGCGTCGAGCCCGGCCGCGCGTCCGGGATCAGCACGGCCGCGAGCGGGTTGACCAGCCGGACGACGCCCTCGGGGTCCAGCACGACCACGGCCTCATGGAAGCCGTCGACCACACGACGCCACGCGTCGAGGTCGAGGCCCGTGTCGGCGCCTTGCCGGTAGCCCTGGGCCATCACGGCTCCTGTGTGTCGGGTCGACCCAACCTATCGGACAAGTTGTCTCCAACAGTGGCAGGCTTGGCACAGTTCCGCTGACATCGGAGGCTCGTGTGACGACCGCCCAGGACGACACGGACGTGACCCTGGCCCGACTGCTGACCGCCATGCGCGAGATGAAGGACGGCAACTTCCGCCGGCGCCTCGTCGTGCCCAAGAAGGTCGGGCACCGGGAGGGGGTGACAGCCGAGATCGCCGAGGTCTTCAACGAGATCGCGGAGCGCAACCAGTGGCTGGTCGGCGAGTTGGTGCGGGTGCGCCAGTCGGTCGGCCAGGAGGGCAGGCTCGACGAACGGCTGAGCCCGAGCACCGCCACCGGTGGCTGGGCGACCGCCGCGAACTCGGTGAACGGCCTGATCGACGACCTGACCCGGCCGACCGCCGAGCTGAGCCGCGTGCTCGCCGCGGTGGCCGAGGGCGACCTGTCGCAGGAGATGGTGGTCGACGCCCGCGGTGACGTGGCCGCGCTGGTGGAGAGCTTCAACTCGATGACGGCGACGCTGCGCACGTTCGCGGGCGAGGTCACGCGGGTGGCGCGGGAGATCGGCACGGACGGCCGGCTGGGCGGGGTGGCGGTCGTGCCGGGGGTGGCGGGCACGTGGAAGGACCTGACCGACTCGGTCAACTTCATGTCCGACAACCTGACCAAGCAGGTCCGTGACATCGCCCAGGTGGCGACGGCGGTGGCGCAGGGCGACCTGTCCCAGCAGATCACCGTCACGGTGGCGGGCGAGATGCTGGAGCTCAAGGACACCGTCAACACGATGGTCGACCAGCTCTCGTCGTTCGCCGACGAAGTGACCCGCGTCGCGCGCGAGGTCGGCACGGACGGACGACTCGGCGGCCAGGCCCAAGTGCCCGGCGTCGCCGGAACCTGGCGCGACCTCACCGACAACGTCAACTTCATGGCGAACAACCTGACCTCGCAGGTCCGCAACATCGCCCAGGTCGCGACCGCCGTGGCGCAGGGCGACCTGTCGCAGAAGATCACGGTCGACGCGCGCGGCGAGATCCTGGAGCTCAAGTCGACCATCAACACCATGGTCGACCAGCTCTCGTCGTTCGCCGACGAAGTGACCCGCGTCGCCCGAGAAGTCGGCACCGACGGACGACTCGGCGGCCAAGCCCAAGTGCCCGGCGTCGCCGGAACCTGGCGCGACCTCACCGACTCCGTCAACTTCATGGCCGGCAACCTCACCTCCCAGGTCCGCAACATCGCCCAGGTCACCACCGCGGTCGCGCAGGGGGACCTGTCGCAGAAGATCGACGTGGACGCGCGCGGCGAGATCCTCCAGCTCAAGACCACGATCAACACGATGGTCGACCAGCTGTCCTCGTTCGCGGCCGAGGTCACGCGCGTCGCCCGGGAAGTCGGCAGCGACGGACGACTCGGCGGCCAAGCCCAGGTGCCCGGCGTCGCCGGAACCTGGCGCGACCTCACCGACTCCGTCAACTTCATGGCCGGCAACCTCACCTCCCAGGTCCGCAACATCGCCCAGGTCGCGACGGCGGTCGCACGGGGAGACCTGTCGCAGAAGATCACGGTCAACGCGCGCGGCGAGATCCAGGAGTTGAAGGACACCATCAACACCATGGTCGACCAGCTGTCCTCGTTCGCCGACGAAGTGACCCGCGTCGCCCGAGAAGTCGGCACCGACGGACGACTCGGCGGCCAAGCCCAAGTGCCCGGCGTCGCCGGAACCTGGCGCGACCTCACCGACTCCGTCAACTTCATGGCGAACAACCTGACCGCGCAGGTGCGGTCGATCGCCCAGGTCACCACGGCCGTCGCGGGCGGCGACCTGTCCCAGAAGATCACCGTGGACGCGCGCGGCGAGATCCTGGAGCTCAAGTCGACCATCAACACCATGGTCGACCAGCTCTCGTCGTTCGCCGACGAAGTGACCCGCGTCGCCCGAGAAGTCGGCACGGACGGACGACTCGGCGGCCAAGCGCGGGTGCCGGGGGTCGCGGGCACCTGGAAGGACCTCACCGACAACGTCAACGTCATGGCCGACAACCTGTCCACCCAGGTCCGGTCGATCGCGGCGGTGGCCACGGCGGTGGCGGGCGGCGACCTGTCCAAGAAGATCGCGGTCGAGGCCAAGGGCGAGGTCGCCGCGCTGGCGGACACCATCAACGGCATGGTGGACACGCTGCGCGCGTTCGCCGACGAGGTCACCCGGGTGTCCCGCGAGGTCGGAACCGAAGGCATCCTCGGCGGCCAGGCGCGGGTGCCGAACGTGGCCGGCACCTGGAAGGACCTCACCGAGAACGTCAACTTCATGGCGAACAACCTGACCTCCCAGGTCCGCAACATCGCCCAGGTCACCACGGCCGTCGCGCTCGGCGACCTGTCCAAGAAGATCGACGTGGACGCGCGGGGCGAGATCCTGGAGCTGAAGACCACCATCAACACGATGGTCGACCAGCTGTCGTCGTTCGCGCAGGAGGTCACCCGCGTCGCCCGCGAGGTCGGCACCGAGGGCAAGCTGGGCGGCCAGGCCGAGGTGGAGGGCGTCTCCGGCACCTGGAAGCGGCTGACCGAGAACGTGAACGAGCTGGCCGGGAACCTGACCCGGCAGGTCCGCGCGATCGCCGTGGTGGCCACCGCCGTGACGGCGGGCGACCTGACCCGGCAGATCACCGTGGACGCGTCCGGGGAGGTCGCCGACCTCAAGGACAACATCAACCGGATGATCGGCAACCTGCGCGCGTCCACCAGGGCCAACCAGGAACAGGACTGGCTGAAGACGAACCTGGCCCGGCTGTCCGGTCAGATGCAGGGCCACCGGGACCTCAACGCCATGGCGTCGCTGGTGATCAGCGAGCTGACGCCGCTGGTGTCGGCGCAGCACGGCGCGTTCTTCCTGGTGGACCCGGAGTCGCACACCCTGGACCTGACCGCGTCGTACGGCTACACGCCGCGGGGGAAGCGGCCCAAGCGGTTCGTGCGCGGCGAGTCGCTGGTCGGGCAGGTCGCGGTGGAGAAGAAGACGGTGCTGGTGACCGACGTGCCGCCGGGGTACCTGGAGATCGGGTCCGGGCTCGGGTCCGCGCCGCCCTCCAACCTGGTGATCCTGCCGATCGTGTTCCAGGGCGAGACGCTGGGCGTGATCGAGCTGGGGTCGTTCGGCGAGTTCACCGAGGTGCACCTGGACCTGTTGGACCAGCTGAAGGAGAACATCGGCGTCAACCTGAACACCATGCTGGCCAACGCCCGGACGGACACGCTGCTGGTGGAGTCGCAGCGGCTGACCGAGGAGCTGCGGGCCGGTTCGGTGGAGCTGGAGGCGCGCGCGCGGCAGCTGTCGTCGGCGTCGAAGTACAAGTCCGAGTTCATGGCGAACATGTCGCACGAGCTGCGGACGCCGTTGAACAGCCTGCTGATCCTGGCGAAGCTGTTGGCGGACAACCTGGACGGCAACCTGAACCCGAAGCAGGTGGAGTTCGCCCGGACCATCCACTCGTCCGGCACGGACCTGTTGCAGCTGATCGACGACATCCTGGACCTGACCAAGGTCGAGGCCGGGCACATGCAGGTGCAGACGGACCCGGTGCGGGTGTCGGACGTGGTCGGCTACGTCGAGGCGATGACCTCGCCGTTGGCGGCGGAGAAGGGGTTGGCGTTCGAGGTCGTCGTGGACCCGGACGTGCCGCCGACCCTGCACACCGACGAGCACCGGTTGCAGCAGATCCTGCGGAACCTGCTGTCGAACGCGGTGAAGTTCACCCACGACGGTGAGATCAAGCTGCGGATCAGGGTGGACGAGGGCTCGGTGGCGTTCGACGTGCAGGACACCGGTATAGGCATCCCGTCCGACAAGCTGTCGGTGATCTTCGAGGCGTTCCAGCAGGCGGACGGCACCACGTCGCGCAAGTACGGCGGGACGGGGCTCGGGCTGTCGATCAGCCGGGAGTTGGCGGCGTTGCTGGACGGGCGGCTGGACGTGCGGTCGGAGCCGGGCATCGGGTCGACGTTCACGCTGTACCTGCCGTTGGGCGACCAGGGTCTCGTGCCGCCGGCCGCGGTGGAGCAGGGCGCGTTGCCGGAGCTGCTGACGCCCGCCGACTCGGCGCCGCAGTCGCTGGTGGCGCCGTCCGAGCTGCCGCCCGCGCCCATGCGGTTCCACGGCGAGAAGGTGCTGATCGTCGACGACGACCTGCGGAACGTGTTCGCGTTGACCAGCGTGCTGGAGCTGCACGGGTTGCAGGTGATCTACGCGGACAACGGGATCACCGGCGTGCGGGCGTTGGAGCAGTACGACGACGTCACGCTGGTGCTGATGGACATCATGATGCCGGAGCTGGACGGCAACGCCACCATGGCCGCGATCCGCGCCATGTCCCGGTACGCCGACCTGCCGGTGATCGCCGTGACGGCGAAGGCGATGAAGGGCGACCGGGAGAAGTCCCTGGCCTCCGGAGCCACCGACTACGTCACCAAGCCGGTCGACACCGAACACCTGCTCCGCCTGATCGCCTTCTACCTCGGCGTGGAACAGGACTGACCCCGCGTGAGTCCTCCGTTCCGGACATAGGACTCACGCGTTGTGGACGGGGCCGGGTCGGTGGTCGAACGCGCGCGAGCCGAGGCGGGCACGGTGAGTCATCAGGCCGTCACGGACAGCACCGACGTCGTCTCGATCGGCGGCAGGTCCGCGTGACAGTGATCACTGAAGTTTGCGTGTCCCGGAGCTCTCCGGATCACCGCGCGGTCGTGGTTGCCGACTCGACGGTCTCGTGGATGTGCATGACCTCGGTCAACTCGGTCAACCGGAACAGCTTGTGCACCGCCGGTTGCATGGACGCCATCCTGAACTCGCCGCCCGCGCCGTCCAGGCGCCGGTGCCAGTCGAGCATCAAGGACAGACCCGTGGTGTCCATGAACGGCACCCCGCTCAGATCCACCACCACCTGGGCGCCCGTGCCCTCTTCGAGGCGGTCGGACAGCACGGGGACGGTATCGGCGTCGAGCTCGCCCGACACCGCGACAACCGTCCAGTCGCCCCGCACCTCACTGCGCACCTGCAACTCCATGGTGCCCGAGCCTAGCCACCCGATGCGGCTCATGCCGCCACCCGTCGTCCGCCACGCCGCTGCCCAAAGCACAACAATCAGACAAATACCCCACAGCCGGGCTGGTCACCGCGTCGCCGTCCGTCGCCGCCACGGCACCGGTGAGCGCCACCACTCGGTACCGCGAACGGAGGATGTGCGACGATGCGGTAACGGCCGATCAACGGGAGCGGATGTGCGCAACGAGCCAGCGGCGCCGGTGGCCGTGACGCTGCCCGCTTCGGCGGGCTCATCGGCGCGTGCCAGGCGGGTAGTGGGTGAGGTGGCGTCAGCCTGGGGTCTTTCGGAGGACGTCGCGGACGACGCCGCCCTGGTGGTGACCGAACTGGTGTCGAACGCGGTGGACCACGCGGCCGGCCCGGTGGGGCTGACGGTGACCCGTACGGAGTCCGGCTTGCGGATCGAGGTGGCCGACCGGTCGCCCGCGCTGCCCCAGCCGAGACCCGTGCAGGTCGACTCCGCACGCGGTCGCGGGCTGATCATCGTGGCCGCGCTGAGCCGGACGTGGGGTTCCGAGCCGACGTCCGACGGCAAGGTCGTCTGGGCCGAACTCGCCGCCTGAACCGGCTGCACCACCGGGCTGCACCCACCGGCTGCACCCAACGGGGCTGCACCCGCGGCGGGAGCCATGGCCGGCCCATGGCTCCACCGACCGCACCCGCCGCACCCGACCTTCACCCGCCCGGCGACGTTCAGCGCCCGGAAAACGGGTATCCCCTGTGCGCCGACTAGTGAGGAGGTCACGTGTCCACGACCGAAACCGGTCAGGTGACCGGTACGCAGGACAAGGACTACAACATCATCTGGTTCGTAGAAGCGTGCTTGAGCAACGCTCTACGCCTGGAGAACTACATCGCGGACGCCGAGCGCGCGGGCGACAGCGAGCTGGCGGAGTTCTTCCGCCGCGCCCAGGGCGAGAGCCGCAAGGGCGCAGAACAGGGCAAGCAGCTGCTCGCCTCGCGCCTCGCCAGGTCCTAGGGCGACGCGCGCGAGACGGGAAGGGCCGCCCTCTCGAGCGAGGGCGGCCCTTGATCTGCCGTCATGCTTCTCGTACGTGCCGCACGTCGTGCTGAGCCGTACGTCGCGCCGAGGGGTTACCGCTGGTCCGGGTCGACGTACTGGCCCTGGCCCAGGGGTTCGTCCTGTTCGAGGGACTGGTCCCGGTCGCGGAACGTCCCCAGCCCCTCCTTGGCCCGATCCGTGCCCTGCTGGATGCGATCGGAGTGCCGGCCACCGGTCCGCTCGTCGGCGAACTGCCCGACTCGGTCGATGCCCTCGTCGGCCTTGTCGCCGTGCTGCCCGAGAGCGTCCTTGGCCTTGCTCTTGATGTCGTCGAACTTGTCGCCAATGCCCATCTGCGCTCGACCTCCTACACAGGTGTCCCTCGTGGACACCCTGTGCGAGGGCTACCCGGAGGCCGGTGCCCCCGAAGCCATTCGACCGTCAACTCACCCGGTCGAGTCAGCCCGCTGAGCAGGGACGACGTCGGACGACCGTCCGGACACGACACGCGCGCCACATCCGCGTCGGATCAGATCCCAGGACGGTGGGGCGGGTCCGACGGGGAGGTCTGGGACGACGGGTCGGGGTACGCGTAGTCCGGCACGCGCTGCTCGGCCGCACGCTGGTCCTGCGCCCGCTCGTTCTGCGTGCGCACGGGTGCGCCGTCAGCGGGCGGGTCCGGCAGGCCGAGCATGAGCAGCAGCTCTCGGCAGTCGTTCGCGTCGACCGAGTTGTCCGCGACGGTGCGGGCGGCCTGGCTGCGCTGGACGGTCTCGGCCCTGTCGGCCGCGGCCCGCGCGTCGGCGAAACCCACTGCGGCACCTTGTGTACGGCCAGGTCTGGTCTGCGTCATGACGACCCCGTCTCCCCTGCCGGCAGGGCCGTACCACGCTGACGGCGGAGATCATCCCGCGCGTCGGAGGCGTGATCGTTCGGTCCGGCGTGCCCGCGGGCTGTGGGGATAGCTGATGTGAACGGATGGTCCGGCGACAAGCCGGTGCTCCCGTCCCCGGCCGCGAACCGCGGGCCGGACTGTGCAGGGGACCGTGCCGACCTCATGCCGACAACTCGTACCCCAACCAGGGGGACTCTACTCCCCGACACCCCCGCGCACGAAGTACGGTTCCCGGTATGGCGGAACAAGAGGGTGGACCGGCGCTCGCGCCCACGCTGGCGGGGTGGCTCAAGGCGCGCGACGAGACCGCGCTCCACCTGGCCGCGGGGACGCCGCCGCTCGACGTGGACTGGGTGCAGCGGCTGGCCGACCTGCTGGCCACCGAGCGGTCGTGGCAGGACCAGTACACCGACCTGATCGCCCTGGGCAGCGCCGGCAACCGGTTCCCGTCCTCGAACCGCTGACGCTCCGATCGCCGAGCCGAACCGCCGACTTCGCCCGCCGGCCCCCACCGCGGAGCCGAACCGCCGCGGGGCGTCACCCGTTGACCAACTGCGAGCGTCCGCAGTGAACCATTGCCACAAACGGCCGGTTCACGCTTGACTGACCCCCGGTTCGTCCGCGTGTCGACCGGAGGTGGACGTGGTCAACGTCAGGATCGCCGCACTGGCCGCTGCGCTGATCGCGTCGGTCGGCCTCGCCGCCCCCACGACTGCCGCGCCGCAGGCCCCACCGCAGGCCGTGGCACTGCCGACGGTCGACATGGAAGCCGTGCTGAAGGCCGCGCAGATCGACCCGCGCCGCGCCGACTCGGCCATCACGCCGGGCAGCGGTGACAGCGTGCTGCGGGTCGAACGTGCGCTGGACGCGAAGGGGTTCCTGGCGGCGACGTACGTGGACGGCCACTTCGGCACCAAGACCATCGACGCCTACGCGGCGTACCAGCGGTCCCTCGGCTACACCGGGATCGACGCTTCGGGCCTGCCCGGACCCACGTCGTTGCGACTGCTCGGCGAGACCGGGTACAGCGTCGTCCGCGCGGTGTCGGCGGGCAGCCGGGTGACGTACCACAGCGCGCTGATGAACACCCGGACCAGGGCGATGCTGGTCGAGGCCGAACGCCTGCTGGGCCGGTCGCTGGGCATCACCCAGGGCAGCTACAACCCCGGCGGCGTGCCCGGTTCGGCCGGTACGCACGACGGCGGCGGCGCGCTGGACATCTCCGTGTCGGGCATGACGGCGACCACCCGGAACGCGGTGGCGAGGGCGCTGCGGCAGGTGGGCTTCGCGGCCTGGGTCCGCACGCCGGCGCAGGGCGACTGGGGCTACCACATCCACGCCATCGCGCTCGGCGACCCGGACCAGTCCTCCGGCGCACAGCACCAGGCGGGCGACTACTACCTCGGCTTCAACGGGCTGGCCAACCGCGCGCCCGACGACGGGCCGGTGGTCACGCCGAAGCCGACGTGGGAGGAATACCTGCGTTCGCGCTAGCGCGGACCACCGCCGCCGGGTCCTACGATGGCCCGATGGCCGTTCGATCGGGGTCGCGATGAGCAACGTGGAGACGGACCCGTCCGAGCTGATCTGCGAGAACACGTCCGGTGTCGCCGCGGTCGAGGTGCTCGACCCGCGTGACGTCCCGCTGGGTGGACCGCGGGCGATGACCGTGCGGCGCACCCTGCCGAGACGGCAGCGGTCCATGGTCGGCGCGTGGTGCTTCGCCGACCACTACGGGCCGGACGACGTCTCGGTCAGCGGCGGCATGGACGTCGCGCCGCACCCGCACACCGGCCTCCAGACCGCGAGCTGGCTGTTCAGCGGCGAGATCGAGCACCGCGACAGCCTGGGCACGCACGCGCTGGTGCGGCCGGGCGAGCTGAACCTGATGACGGCCGGTCACGGCATCTGCCACTCGGAGGTGTCGACCCCGACCACGACCGTGCTGCACGGCGTGCAGCTGTGGATCGCGCTGCCCGACGCCCACCGCGACACGCCGCCGGCGTTCGAGCACCACGTGCCCGGTGTGGTGGCGTTGACGAACGCGACTGCGCGGGTGTTCCTGGGCACGGTCGCGGGCGAGACGTCACCGGTGCGCACCTTCACGCCGTTGCTGGGCGCCGAGGTCCTGCTCGAACCGGACGCACGGTTGACGCTCGACGTCGACACCTCGTTCGAGCACGGCGTGCTGGTCGACGTGGGCGAGGTGGAGCTGGCGGGCACACCGCTCGCCCGCGGCACGCTCGGTCACGTCGGTGTCGGCGCGGCCGGGCTGGACCTGGTCAACGTCACCGACGCGCCCGCACGGGTGGTCCTGCTCGGCGGTGAGCCGCTCGGTGAGGACCTGGTGATGTGGTGGAACTTCGTCGGCCGCGGCCACGACGAGATCGTCCGGTACCGCGAGCAGTGGCAGCAGGAGTCGGAGCGGTTCGGCCGGGTCGAGGGCTACGCCGGTGACCGCCTGCCCGCCCCGCCCATGCCGACCGCGCGCCTCCGGCCACGCACCAGGCGCTGACCCCTACGGGCGCGGGGCGTACATGATCACGGCCACGCCGACCAGGCAGATCGCCGCGCCGACGTAGTCCCACCGGTCGGGCCGGAACTTGTCCACGACCACGCCCCAGGCGAGCGATCCGGCCACGAAGATCCCGCCGTACGCGGCCAGGATGCGGCCGAAGTGCGGGTCGGGCTGCAACGTGGCCACGAACCCGTAGAGGCCGAGCGCCACCACGCCCGCCCCGATCCACAGCAGGCCGCGGTGCTCGCGCACGCCCTGCCAGATGAGCCACGCGCCGCCGATCTCGGCGAGCGCGGCCAGCGCGAACAACACCAGCGAGCGGACCACGGTCATGATCGCGACGATAAACCCCCGAATCCCTTGACAACACCCGGCCTCGTTGTGAACAGTTGTTCATGAACGCATGTTCATAAGGAGAGGGGAAAGCCGTGGCGACCATCGTCAACACCCACCAGGCCGAGGCGTGGAACGGCTACGAAGGCGGTCACTGGGCCGACAACCAGAGCCGCTACGACGCCGTGAACAGCGGTTTCAACGACGTGCTGCTGAACGCCGCCGGTGTCGGGCCGGGCCACCGGGTGCTCGACGTCGGCTGCGGCAACGGGCAGGTGACCCGGCTGGCGGCCCGGCGTGCCGCGCACGCGACCGGCCTCGACCTGTCCGGCCCGATGCTGGCCCGCGCACGGGCGTCGGCCGACGAGGAGGGCGTCGACAACGTCACGTTCGAGCAGGGCGACGCGCAGGTCTTCCCGTTCCCTCCGGGCACGTTCGACGTCGCGCTGAGCCGGTTCGGGATCATGTTCTTCGCCGATCCGGTGGCGGCGTTCGGCAACGTCCGGGGCGCGCTGCGGCCCGGCGGGCGGCTGGCGTTCCTGTCGATGCGCGACCTCGGTGACCTCGCCCCCGTGTTCGCCCCGGTGTTCGCCGCGCTGGGCGCGGGACCGGCGTCCACCGATGCAGGCCCGTTGTCGCTGTCCGACCCGGCCGTGATCGACCGCGTGCTCACCGGGGCCGGGTTCACGGACGTCGAGACCGAGGCGGTGGACGCGCAGGGGGTGTGGGGCCGGGACGTCGCCGACGCCACCGAGTTCATCATGGGCTGGGGGCCGGTCCGGTTCGCCCTGCGCGACGCCTCACCGTCCACTCAGGACGAGATCCGGGAGTCGGTCGCGCGGGCGCTCACGCCGCACGTCGGCCCGGACGCGGTGCGGCTGCGAGGTACCGCCCGACTCGTCACGGCGACGGCCTGACACGACGCGGACCCTCCCCGCCGCGACGCACCGCCTACGATGCACCGCGATGGCACCGCGACGAGCAGCAGCACTGCGTGACGGCGACGTGAGCCTGCGCGACCACCTGATCGCGGCGGCCACCCGCCTCATCGCCGAACGCGGCACCGCCGGGCTCACCGTCCGCGACATCGCCCGTGCGGCGGACGTCGCGGTCGGCGTGCTCTACAACCACTTCGCGGACAAGGAAGAGCTGCTCGCGCTGGCCCTGCACGCGCACGTCCGCGCGGTGGAGCAGCGGGTGGGGCGCCCGGCGGTGGACGGGACGCTCGCGGAGAACCTGCACGCGTTCATCACGCACGCGCTGGCCGTGCACACCGCGTTCCTGCCCGCGTTCGCCGGTCTGGTGGGTCAGCCGGAGGTGTTCGCCCGGTTCGAAGCGCTGCCGAAGCCGACGGCGGACGGGCGCGGGCTGCACGCGGCGCTCGCCGACTACCTGCGCGGCGAGCAGAAACGGGGCCGGGTCGCGGCGGACACCGATCCCGACGCCGTGGCCACGCTCGTCATCGGCGCGTGCCACGAACTCCTCCTCCCCCGCCTGTACCGCGGCACGACGACGCCCGCCGACGTGCCGCCGGGCTACGTGGAGAAGCTGGTGGCGGCCGTGCTGAACGGCATCACGCCGAGGTAGAGGCCGGTCGCGCGCGCATGAGTGCCCGCGTCCGAGCTCTCGCATTCGCCCTTGCTCGGCGAGCACAACGCCATCCGGGCCGAGCTGGTGGCGGCGGTGGCGACGCAGCAGACCGTGATGACGTACGGGCCGGCCGCGATCGCGGTCATCCGCTCGGGTCTCCTGGCGTCGTGGTCGAACGTGCCGGTGCGGACCGGCATCGTCAGCCTGGCGCCGGTGCTGCTGCCCTTCGTGTGGTTCGTCTGGTTCGGCGAGGTGCACCGGTTGGGCCGGGCGCACGAACCTGCACTCCCGCCCGGCCTACCACCTCACCACCGGGCTGCTGTGCGGCACGGGTCTCGACACGACGGTGCTGTCCGTGGTGCTGAGCCAGGTGCCGAGAGGGCCGGCCGGCGGGTTGCAGGCGTTGGTGTTCGGCGGCGCGGGCCTGTTCCTGGTGATGCTCTGGTACGCGTGGTTCGTCTTCCGGCGCGACCCGTTCATCGGCTCCGGGAAGCCGATCAGCGAGTGAGCCGCAAGGCGGCGCGCGTGCCGTGCGCTATCTCCAGGTCCTCCCGGGCGGTGACGACGAGCGTCCGGACGACGGCGTCCCGGCTGCTGATGTCGGCGTCGCCGTCTGCCTGGTCGTTCCGGTCGGGGTCGAGGTCGACGCCGAGGAAGCCCAGGCGTTCGGCGGCACGGCGGCGGACGGTGGCGGACTTCTCGCCCACGCCGCCGGTGAACGCCAGCGCGTCCAGACCGCCCAGCGCGGCGGTCATCGCCGCGACGCCGGCCACCAGCCGATGCGTGTAGACGTCCAGCGCCAGCACGGCATCGCGGTCGCCTGCCGCCGCACGGGCGTCGACCTCCCGCATGTCACCGGTGCCGGCCAGCGCGGTGAGGCCCGACCGCTCCTCCAACGCGGTCGCCACCTCGTGCGGTGACAGGTTCTCGTGCTCCTCCAGCCAGAGCACCAGGCCGGGGTCGACCGTGCCCGACCTGGTGGCCATGACCAGGCCCTCCAGCGGCGTGAAGCCCATGGTGGTGTCGACGCTCCGACCGTCGGCGATGGCCGCCAGGGACGCGCCCGCACCCAGGTGGCAGGTGACGAGCCGACGCGGCGCCCGCAGGTCGGCCACCCGGCGCGCGCAGTAGGCGTGGGACAGGCCGTGGAAGCCGTACCGGCGGATGGCGTACCGCTCCCGCCACTCCTTGGGCACGGCGTACGTGGCAGCCGCAGCCGGGATGGTGGCGTGGAAAGCGGTGTCGAAGCACGCGACCGCCGGGACGTCCGGCAGCAGCCGGCGCACCGCGTCCAGACCGGCCAGCGACTTCGGCTGGTGCAGGGGCGCGAGCGACGTCAGGTCGACCAGCGCCCGGCGGACGAGGTCGTCGACCACGACCGGATCGGTGAACCTGGTGCCGCCGTGCACCACGCGGTGCCCCACGGCGTCCGGCGTCGGCCAGTCCTCCAGGACGTCACCGAGGCGCGCGGGGTCGGGTTCGACGTCGGCGGTGCGCTCCACCTCGTCTTCCGGACCGAGCAACCGCAGCTTCAGGCTGGACGAGCCCGCGTTGACCACCAGCACCCGCACGTCAGCTCCACGTCCAGTCGGCGATCGCCGGGTCGTCCTCGCCGTGCTCACGCGTGTACTGGCGCGCCGACAGCCGGGCGTCCGACATGCGCCGGCGCAACGACGCCGCCGCCCCGCCCAGCGACGGCACCCGGTCGATCACGTCCATGACCAGGTGGAACCGGTCGAGGTCGTTGAGCATCACCATGTCGAACGGGGTGGTCGTGGTGCCTTCCTCCTTGTAGCCGCGAACGTGCAGGTTGACGTGGTTCGTGCGGCGGTACGTGAGGCGGTGGATGAGCCACGGGTAGCCGTGGAAGGCGAAGACCACCGGCTTGTCGGTGGTGAACAGGGCGTCGAAATCACGGTCGGACAGGCCGTGCGGGTGCTCGGTGTCCGGTTCCAGGCGCATGAGGTCCACGACGTTGACCACGCGCACCTTGAGCTGCGGCAGGTGCTCGCGCAGCAGTTTGGCGGCGGCCAGGGTCTCCAGCGTCGGGATGTCCCCGGCGCAGGCCAGCACCACGTCCGGCTCGCCCTCGGTGGTGCCGGCCCAGTCCCAGATGCCCACGCCGCGCTCGCAGTGCGCGATCGCGTCGGGCATGTCCAGGTAGGTCAGCGCGGGCTGCTTGCCCGCCACGATCACGTTGACGTAGTGCTTGCTGCGCAGGCAGTGGTCCGCCACCGACAGCAGCGTGTTGGTGTCCGGCGGCAGGTACACGCGGACGATCTCGGCCTTCTTGTTGACCACGTGGTCGAGGAAGCCGGGGTCCTGGTGGCTGAACCCGTTGTGGTCCTGCCGCCACACGTGCGACGACAGCAGGTAGTTCAGCGACGCGAGCGGCGCGCGCCACGGGATCCCCCGGGTCGTCTTGAGCCACTTCGCGTGCTGGTTGAGCATCGAGTCGACGATGTGGATGAACGCCTCGTAGCTGGTGAACAGGCCGTGCCTGCCGGTCAGCAGGTAGCCCTCCAGCCAGCCCTGGCACAGGTGCTCGGACAGCACTTCGAGCACCCGGCCGTCCGGCGCGAGGTGGTCGTCGCCGGGCGCGGTCGCCGCCTGCCACTTGCGGTCCGTCACGTCGAACACCTCGGACAGCCGGTTGGACGCCACCTCGTCCGGGCCCAGGAGCAGGAAGTTGTCCGGGTTGCGGCGCATCACGTCCCGCAGGAACGCGCCGAGCACCTTCGTCGCCTCGCTGCTCGCGGCGGCGGGCCGGTCGACCGCGACGGCGTGCTCGCGGAAGTCGGGCATCCGGAGGTCGCGCAGCAGCCGGCCGCCGTTGGTGTGCGGGTTGGCGCTCATCCGCCGGTCACCGGTCGGCGCGAGGGCGCGCAGTTCGGGCACGAGCCGGCCGTTCTCGTCGAACAGCTCCTCCGGCCGGTAGCTGCGCAACCACTCCTCCAGCTGCGCGCGGTGGCCCTCGTCGGTGCGGGTGGCGGAGAGCGGCACCTGGTGCGCGCGGAACGTGCCCTCCACCGGTCGGCCGTCCACCTCTTTCGGCCCGGTCCAGCCCTTCGGGGTGCGCAGCACGATCATCGGCCATGGCGGGCGTTGCTTCGCCTGCTTCATCTCGGCGATGTCGTCCAGCACCCGGTCCAAAGTGGACGCGAGCTGCTCGTGCACGTCCTTGGGCTCGTCACCGACGACGAAGTGCGGCGTGTGGCCGTAGCCGCGCAGCAAGGACGCCAGCTCGTCGTCCGGGATGCGCGCCAGCACCGTCGGGTTGGCGATCTTGTACCCGTTGAGGTGCAGCACGGGCAGCACCACGCCGTCACGGGCCGGGTCGAGGAACTTGTTCGAGTGCCAGCTCGCCGCCAGCGGCCCGGTCTCCGCCTCACCGTCCCCGACCACGCACAACGCCAGCAGGTCCGGGTTGTCGAAAACCGCGCCGTAGGCGTGCAGGAGGGCGTAGCCGAGTTCGCCGCCCTCGTGGATCGAACCGGGCGTCTCGGGCGCGACGTGGCTCGGGATGCCGCCGGGGAACGAGAACTGCCGGAACAGCGCGCGCAGGCCGTCGACGTCCTCGCTGATGCCGGAGTACACCTCGCTGTAGGTGCCCTCCAGGTAGGCGTTCGCGACCAGCCCAGGACCGCCGTGACCAGGGCCGGTGACGTACAGGGCGTTCAGGTCGCGCTGCCGGATCGCGCGGTTCATGTGCGCGTAGAGCAGGTTCAGCCCGGGGGTGGTCCCCCAGTGGCCGAGCAGGCGCGGCTTGACGTGCTCCGGGCGCAGGGGCTCGCGCAGCAGCGGGTTGTCGAGCAGGTAGATCTGCCCGACGGAGAGGTAGTTGGCCGCACGCCAGTAGGCGTCCAGCAGGTCGAGGTCGTCCGTCTTGATCGACGCCATGCACCCGACGCTAGCTCTGATCACCTCGGTCCGAAACTCGAACGGCCCGCAGGTCCTCGTGCCGACTAGGGTCGTTCCCCATGGATCCGCTGGTGCCCCGGTACGGGGGCGGTTCGCTCGCTGACGTCGTGCCGTCGTTGCTCGCCGGGCTGGGGGTGCCGGGGATGGTGGACGTGCTGGGCATCTCCGGCTCGACGCGGGTGTGCGTCCTGCTGGTGGACGGTCTCGGGTGGCGGTTGCTGCGGGAGCACGCCTCGGACGCGCCGTTCCTGGCCTCGTTGGCCGGGTCGCCGATCACCGCGGGGTTCCCGTCGACCACGGCGACCAGCCTGGCGGCGCTGGGCACCGGGCTGACGACCGGTGAGCACGGGCTGGTCGGGTACTCGTTCGAGGACGGCGACGAGGTGCTGAACGCGTTGCGGTGGAGCCGGTACGGGGTGCCGGAGCACGTCGACCTGCGCTCGGTGCTGGTGCCGGAGGAGGTGCAGCCCCGGCGGACGGCGTTCGAGGCGGCGTCCGACGCGGGGGTGGCGGTGCGGTTCGTGCTGCCGCGCGACCACGAGGGCAGCGGGCTGTCGCGGGCGGTGCTGCGGGGTGGGCGGTTCCAGCCGGTGCTCGGGTTCGGCGACCTGGTGGCGCGGGTTGCGGAGGCGATGCGCTCGGAGGACCGGGTCCTCTGCTACGCGTACCACGGCGACCTGGACGCCCTCGGGCACGTGTACGGGACGGGGAGCGACCCGTGGCGGTGGCAGCTGCGGTTCGTCGACCGGTTGGCGGCGGCGCTGGCGGACG
Source organism: Saccharothrix isguenensis (assembly GCF_052936305.1). Taxonomy (NCBI): domain Bacteria; kingdom Bacillati; phylum Actinomycetota; class Actinomycetes; order Pseudonocardiales; family Pseudonocardiaceae; genus Saccharothrix; species Saccharothrix isguenensis. Next base: position 2,988,236 of record NZ_CP193626.1, on the reverse strand, counting down.
GGTTGCCGCCCGGGGGCGCGCTGGTGGTGACGGCCGACCACGGGATGGTGACCGCCGACGACCGGGTGGATTTCGACGCGGACGCCGGGTTGCGGGACGGTGTGCGGGTGCTCGGTGGCGAGCCCCGGATCCGGCACGTCTACACGCCGGACGCGGAGGGGGTGCGCGACCGGTGGACCGAGCGCCTGGGTGACCGGGCGTGGGTGGTGTCGCGTTCGGAGGCGGTCGCGGCGGGCTGGTTCGGGCCTCGGGTGGCGGACCACGTGCTGCCCCGGATCGGGGACGTGGTGGTGGCGGCGAAGGGTTCGCTGGCAGTGGTGCGCTCGACGGTCGAGGCGCACGCCACGACGTTCGTGGGCCACCACGGTTCGCTGACGGAGGAGGAGCAGCACATCCCGGTGCTGGTCGCCACCTGATCCGCCCACTTCCGCATAGCATCACGTGTCGGCCCGCCAGTGGGGTCGACGGCCGGCGACCGGGACGGAGGCGATGAGTGGAGCACGGCTCGCCCGTCGTGGACACGTCGGTCGCCGGGGTCGCGGAAGTCAGGTGGGGCGTCCGCCCGGAGCCCGCGATCGCGCGGTACGCCGAGCCGGGCTGGCAGCTGTCCCCCGTGCCCGTCGACCGCCGGTGCCCGACCTGCGAGGGTGAGCTGCACGGCCTGTACCGGGCCCATCCCGACCGTGGCCGGCAGCAGCTGCAAGCCGCCGTCGTGTGCCCCGCGTGTCCCGCGTCGTTCACGCTGCGGGAGTTGAAGCTGTCGCAGCGGTCGGTGTTGGGCGAGCTGCGCCCCGACGCCGTGACCCGGCGCTTGGCCGAGGACGCCCAGCTGGAAGCCCTGGCCCGCCGCTCCGACCCCCTCCGCCCGATGGCCGCGAAGCCGCCCCAGCGACCGCCGCAGTCGCCGGAGCGGCCCGAACGCCCCACTCAGGACTCCGGCCAGGGCTCACCCCGGCAGCCTCGCCGAGATCCGCCGACTCGCGAGCCTCGCACCCGCCCCGCACGTGCCACGGGCACCGAGCCCGTCACCCCCGAACCCGAACGGGACTTGCCGCCGTCGGATCCGACCCCGCCTGTGCCCGTGCCGGAGCGCGAGTCCGTGCCGGCAGCCGGGCCGGCAGGCGTTGAGGTGGTGCCCGGGGCGGCTGCGGCCGGGGTGGTGCCGGCGCGGGCAGTGCGGCGGGTGTCGACCGTAGCGATGGCGGCGCGGATCCGGTCGATCCTCAGCGGCTCGGAGGTCGCCCCGGCTACCCGCTCGGCGGGCGCGCCCGTGCTGCCACCGGCGCTGGCCGCGCTGGAGTCGCGGCCCGTGTGGTGGTGCAAGACGGTGGACCCGGCGCTGGACGTGCCGGACCTGCCGCCGAACGTGGACGCGCGGGTGGTGTTGCCTGATCGGCCGGAGTTCGACGGGTTGCGCGCACGGCTCGATCGGGCCGGGGTGCCGTTCCGAGCCGTTCGGCACTGGCTGGAGCAGGAGGAAGTGACGACGAGCGCCGTGTCGGCCTGGCTGTCCGAGGTCGGCGGGGTGGTGCCGGAGCTTTGCGAGGCGGTGGTCGGTGACGGTGCGCGTGCCGCCCGGCTGGCCTTCGAGGTGCTGTGGGACCTGCACGAACCGGTCGACCCCGGCAACGTCCCCGACCCGGTGCCGGTCACCCGCTTCGTCCCGTCCGACTGGGCGCGATTCCTGCCGTTCCCCGTGCTCAACCCCGCGCAGGCGCAGGCCGCGCCCCACCTGGTGGACGGCGACTCCCACGTGCTGATCACCGCACCGACCGGCGCGGGCAAGACGGCGATGGGCATGCTCGCCGTGCTGAAGTCGATCCTGGACGAGGGCCGCAAGGCCGCCTGGCTCGTCCCGCAACGCTCCCTCACCGACGAACTCGACCGCGAACTCGAGACGTGGCGCACCCAGGGGCTGCGGGTCGAACGGCTGTCCGGCGAGTACTCCGTCGACGTCGAAGCGGTCAAAGCGGCTGACCTGTGGGTCGCCACCACGGAGAAGTTCGAGGCGATCTGCCGCGCCGGCTCGCTCCAGGCGGCCCTCGGCGAGGTCGGCTGCCTGGTCGTGGACGAGATCCACCTGCTCGGCAGCCCGGGGCGCGGCGCGCTGCTGGAAGCGCTGCTGGCCAGGGTCCGGGGCACCGACTCGCCGGTCCGGATCGTCGGGCTCTCCGCCACCGTGTCGAACGCGGCCGAGGTCGCGGAGTGGCTGGAAGCGGAGCTGGTGGCCACGACGTGGCGGCCGTCCCGCGTCACGTGGCAGCTGCCGACCATCCCGGCCGCCTCCGGGTTCGCCGCGAACAACCGCCTGCGCGAACAGGTCGTGCTCGACCTGACCCACCGGCACACCGCCGAGGGCGGCAGCGTGCTGGTGTTCTGCGGTTCCAAGCGCAACGTCCGCTCCACCGCGATGGCGATCGCGGCCGATCGGGGCGCGCCCGTGCACACCGTCGCAGCCGACGACGTCGACGGCCTGACCAAGGTGTGCGCGGAGGTCGGCGTGCGCCTCCACTACGCCGACTACGAGCACAAGCACGCCGCTGAACGGGCGTTCCGCGCACGTGAGGCGGACGTGCTGGTGGCCACGTCCACCGTCGCGGCCGGTGTGAACCTGCCCGCGCGCGCCGTGATCGTCAGGGACGTCTCGATCGGCGGTGAACCGATCGACACGTCGACCGTGCTCCAGATGTTCGGCCGGGCGGGCCGCATCGGGGCCGGTGAGACCGAGGGCTGGTCGTACCTCGTCGTGGACGAGACGCAGCGCGCCGACTGGCAGACCCGGCTGGTGGCCGGGTACTCGGTGTACTCGCGGATCCGCGACTCGCTGCCCGACCACGTGCTGGCCGAGGTGCTGCAAGGCCGGATCGGGACGATGGACGACGCGCAGGCGTGGTGGGTCGAGACGCTGGCGCACGCGCAGGGCGACGACGACGTGGAACCGGTGCAGGAAGCGGCGGAGTTCCTGGTGGACGAGGGCCACCTGACCCTGACCGACGGCCGGTTGGCGATCACCGAGCTGGGTCGGCTGACCGCGCGGATGATGGTGTCCACCCACACCGGGCACCGGCTGCGCCGCACGCTCGGCCTGCTGCCCGTGCCGCACGACCCGGACGAGGCGGAGAACGCGCTGAGCCTCGTGCTGTCGGTGGCGGTGCGGGACCTGGCGGGCATCCCGGTGCCGGAGCCGGTGCGGCCGGCGGTGGCGACCGTGATCAAGGCGGGCGGCAAGACGTCGCAGATCACCAGCACGACGTCGGTCAAGGGCCTGGGCTCGCAGACGACCACCGCGCCCGGTGACCTGGCCTGGGCGGCGTTGCTGCTGGCCGCCCGGTCGCCGCACCTGTTCGACCCGGGCAAACCTGGCAGGGGTCGGCGCGTGGCCGGGGGTATCCCGATGGCCACCCTGCACCCGGTGTACGAGCAGGCGCCCCGGTTCCTCGCGTGGCTGGCCGCCCAGGGCGTGCTGGGCACGGTCCACCCGTGGATCGCCGTGGTGGCCGCCGACCTGGACCACCGCGTCCGCTGGCGGGCTTTGGCGCCACCCCGTGGCGCGGGCCGGCTGCTGTGGATGTGCGAGGAGATGGCCACCCGTGCCCACCTGAAGGACGTGGTGCCGGACCTGTGGCGCTCGGCCGTCGCACGGGGTGTCCGCGCGCCGGACTGGCAGCCGGGGCGCTCACCGGCGGGTTGCGTGCTCGACCACGCCGGCTACACGGCACTGCTACGCGAACGAACCACCAACTACACCCTCGGCGCCCACGACGACGAGGCCACCGCCACCGGCGGCACCGGCGGCGCGGCGATCGCCTGGCGCGGCCGGACCTGGACGGCGCCCACGACGTCGGCGAGCATCGCGTACCCGGCGTCGGAGGACGACGACCCGACCGAGACCGGGGTCGCCGTGTTCACCCGACGCGGCGACTACCGCGCCACCGGCTGGCTGGACGCCTACACCACCCTGAACACCACCGCCGAACCGCCGACACCGCCGCCCGCACGTCCACGCCGAGGGCTGGGCGCGAGGCACTGACCCATCCGGCCGGATGCGGTGCGCGGGCCGACAATAGGTGACCATGGTGAGCTATCCGCCCGAACCGTGGGTGCTCCACGGCCGTGCGTGCCTGTCCGTGTGGTCGGTTCCGGTGGCAGCGCTGCCACCGCTGCCGGTGCGTCCGGTGAAGTTGTTCGGACGGGCGCTGGTCGGCACGGTGTTCGTCGACTACCAGCCGCCCGGCATGGCCTACCGGGAGCTGGCGGCGGCGGTGCTGGTGCGGCACGGGGCGCGGCTCGGGGTGTCGATCGCGCGGATCTGGGTGGACAGCCCGTCCTCGCGGGCCGGCGGGCGCGAGCTGTGGGGCATCCCGAAGGAACTGGCGGAGTTCGACTGGGATCCGGGGCTCACCGCGTCGGCGCGGAACGTGGACGGCGTGATCGCGTCGGTGCGTGCGAAGCCCCGGCGGTTCGGACTGCGGTTGCCGGTGATGACGTCCACGTGGCAGGCCTTCGGTCGCGGGCTGGCGCGGACACCGTTGCGCGCCACCGGTTCCGTAGCGCCGCTGCGGGCGACGTGGAGCGTCGGCCCCGCCGGTCCGCTGTCGTGGCTGCGGCCCCACCGGCCGCTGATCAGCGTCGGCGTCCGGAACCTGAGGATGAGGTTCGGGCCGCGTCGGCGTTGATCGACGCCGTGGGACCGCAGTGGTCCGGACCACGTTCCCCCTTGACATCGGTCGGACCACCGGACAACTCTTGTGGAAGCGCTCTCACGGACGCGTCCGGCACGGCCCGCCCGTGGCGCTCGCCTTCCGGCCGCCCTGAACCCGGCCGGGAGGACGGATCAGACTGCCCTGCACCGAGGAGCACCCATGCGCACCCGAACGAAATGGCTCAGCGCCTTCCTGGCGCTGGCCACATCAGTGTCACTCGCCGCCGTCACACCGGCCGCGGCCATCGGCCCCGACCTGCTGCCGATGACCATCACCAACAACAGCGGGCGTTCGGAGGCCGTCCACCTCTACGTCCTGGGCACCGACATCCGCAACGGGCGGCTCGGGTACGTCAACCAGGCGGGCGCCTTCAGCCCGTGGTCGCCCGGCTCCAACCCGCCCGTGCCCGCACCGGACGTGTCGATCGCCGGCCCGGGCAACGGCGGCAACGTCACCCTGCGCATCCCCCGGTTCATCTCCGGCCGCGTCTACATGTCGTTCGGCGAGAAGCTCAAGTTCTTCTTGACGCCCGACGGCCTGGTGCAGCCCGCGCCGTGGGCCTCCGGCGACCCGAACCACAACATCCTGTTCGACTGGAGCGAGTTCACCTACAACGACTCGGGCCTGTGGCTGAACAGCTCCCAGGTGGACATGTTCGCCGTGCCGCACGCCGTCACCGTGACGGGTGCGAGCGGCGTGACGAAGAAGACCGGCGAGCTGGTCAACAACGGCCGAGAGAACGTGATCAACGGCGTGCGCAACCAGGCCGGCTGGGCGAACGCGGTCCGCACCCGGTCCGACGGCACGGTGCTGCGCGTGCTCGCGCCGGGCAAGGCGGCCGACGTGGGCCTGTTCGACCGGGCCTACCTCGACCCGTACATCACGCAGGCGTGGAACGCCTACGCCACCAAGACGTTGACCGTGGTGCCGTTCACCGACCGCCCCGACGTGCGCTACTTCGGCCGCACCTCGGGCACCACCATGAACTTCACCAACTCCGCCGGCCAGCGCGTCGCGTCGTTCGCCAAGCCGACCACGCCGAACGTGTGGGGCTGCGACGGCGCCCTGCACGCGCCCAACGACCAGGTGGTCGGCCCGATCGCCCGCACCCTGTGCGCGGCGCTGCACCGCTCCACGCTCGGCACGATCGACACCCAGCCGGGTGGCGGTCCGGCCGACTTCTACAAGGGTGCGATCACCAACCACTACTCCCGGTTGGTCCACCAGAACATGGTCGACGGCAAGGCCTACGGGTTCGCGTTCGACGACGTGCAGGCGCAGGAGTCGTTGGTGCACGACGGCGACCCGCGCGCGGCGGGCATCATCCTGACCCCGTTCGGCGCGGGCGGCCCTCCCCCGCCCCCGCCCGCGCGCAGCATCGTCAGCGCGTGGCACGGCAAGTGCGTCGACGTGCCGAACTGGAACTTCACCGACGGCCAGCGGCTGATCGTGTGGAACTGCACGGGCGGCACGAACCAGCAGTGGGAGTCGACCGGCGGGACGTTCCGCACGCAGAACAACATGTGCATGGACGTGGCGTGGGGCTCGACCGCGAACGGCGCGGCCGTCCAGGTCGCGCGCTGCAGCGGCAACCCCGCGCAGCAGTTCGTCCTGACCGCGGCGGGCGACCTCGTCAACCCGCAGTCGAACAAGTGCGTGGACATCGCGGACTGGAACCCGAACAACGACGCGGTGCTCCAGCTGTGGGACTGCGCCGGCACGGCGAACCAGAAGTGGCGGCGCGGCTAGCCTCCCGTCGGATCGAATGCCAAGGGCCTGTCCGGCGAACCACGCCGGACAGGCCCTTCGGCGGAGGAGGCTCAGCGCTTGAGCGTGAAGGTGAAGTCGCCGGAGAGCTTGCCGCTCAGCCGGACTGCCGAAACGACCTTCCCCGCCGTGATCAGGCGCTCGACCCCGGCCCGCGGAAGACCGCACCCTTCGGCGATCAACCGCACCGGCCGGACCGGGATCCGTGCCGCGAAGCGGACCGCGATGTCGATCACCTCACGGTCCAGGTGGTCCGATCCACCGGTGTCGAGCCGCCAGGCGTCGTCCCAGTCGAGGGCGATGCGGTTGCGGTGCTGCACGACCGGGTCCCGGAGCAGCTCGGCGGTCAGGCCGGGGTCGTTGTCGTGCAGCCGGTCGAGCAGTTCAGGCCGCACGGAACGCACGTTCACCCGTTCCAGGACCGCGAGCTTCACCGTGTCCTCGCAAGCGGTGCAGAGCACGAGGAGCCAGGCGTCGAGGACCTTGTGGTTCGCGTTGACGCGGAACTTGCCGCTCGCCCGGAAGCGCTCCGACGCGCACACGTGGCAACGGCGCCGGACAAGGGGCAGGCAGGTGGGCACGACCATCCAGTTCTTGAGCACAGGAGTACACCGGTTCCAGTGAGATGTTTGCAGCAGGAGTAGCGCGGCGCACAGGTGCGACGCGCTACTGAACAGCGCTTGGAGGTCTCACTTGGTGTACAACGGCACGCCTTTGCCTCGACGACTTGGTTCAGCGGCACGGTAGCGGCGCACAGCGGTGCTGCTCCACCGGATTTCGACCGCCACCTCCGGCGCTGCGAACCGGACGTCAGAGGTGCACGCCTCCTGGATGCGCCGATCGTGCGGTTGCTCGGCACCCGTGCCAGGTCCGACCGAGGGCTCAACCGGGGGTGTCAGGACCAAGTGCGAGTCCACGGTGGACAAACAAGGCCGGCGTGATCGTCACAGGTGTTCGCGGAACCACGAGCCGGCCAGGTGGGCTACTTCCTCCAGCGCGCCCGGCTCTTCGAACAGGTGCGTGGCGCCCTCGACCACCTCGATCCGGTGCGTTGCCGTCAGCTGCTCCGCCGCCGCCACGTTCAGGTCCAGCACCTGCTCATCCCGGCCGCCCACCACCAGCAGCGTCGGCGCGCGCACCCGGCCCAGCGCACGGCCGGCGAGATCAGGCCTCCCGCCACGCGACACCACCGCTTCGACCAGGTACGTCCCCGCCGCCGCCACCAGGGCCGCCGCCGCACCGGTGCTCGCGCCGAACAGCCCGATCGGCAGCCCCCGCGTCACCTCGCGCCGCGAGGTCCACTCCACGGCCCCCGCCACCCGCTCCGCCAGCAGCCCGATGTCGAACCGCAGGTGACCCGTGACGCGGTCCTCGCGCTCCTCGCGCTCGTTCAGCAGGTCCAGCAGCAGCGTCGCGAACCCCTCCCGGCGCAGCGACCCGGCCACCGCCCGGTTCCGGCCGCTGTGCCGCGAACTGCCCGAACCGTGCGCGAACACCACCACGCCCGCGGGCTCGTCGGGCACACCCAGGTCAGCGGCCAGGTCGACTCCCCACGCGTCGACCGACACCGCCATCGTGCCGCTCCTCGCCATGCCTTCCGGGTTGACCGGCACGCACGGCGGCAAACGACCGGGGCCCGAACGCGGATACCGACCGCGCGATGGGTAACCCGTCGGTGTCCGAGCGGAAGGAGTCACCCATGGCTGACGAACGAGCGGTGTCCGAACAGCAGGAAGAGCTGGACCTCCGGCGCGACACCGGCCAGGACCACCACCTGCACCGCGCCGCCGAGGCCGCCGCACCCCAGTACACCGCGCACGACGGCGGCGGGGACCTCACGGACGAGGAGCCGACGGCCATCGCCGACGAGGCCGGGACGAGCTACCCGGCGGGACCGGAGCACGAGGCGATGTACGTGGAGGAGGAGCGCTGACCTGGGGGAACCGGGCCACGTCACCCGACATAGGATTCCCGGGTCAACGACTCTGGGGGGACGATGAACGAGATCGACACCGCGTACGACGACAAGGGCGGCGGCCTGCCGGTCGTCTTCGTGCACGGCCACCCGTTCGACCGCTCGATGTGGCGTCCCCAGGTCGAACGCCTCAGCTCCCGCTACCGGGTCATCGCGCCCGACCTGCGGGGGTACGGCGACACGACGGTGGTACCAGGCAAGACGCCGCTGAGCGTGTTCGCCGACGACCTGTTCGGCCTCCTCGACCGCCTCGACCTGGACCAAGTGGTCCTGTGCGGGCTGTCCATGGGCGGCCAGATCGTCATGGAAGCGCACCGCGCCCGCCCGGAACGCGTCCGTGCGCTGATCCTGGTGGACACGTCGCCCGAGGCCGAGACGCCCGCCGGGCGGGAGTTCCGGTACTCGGTGGCGGAGCGCTTCCTCCGTGAGGGCATGGGGCCCTACGCCGACGAGGTGCTGGACAAGATGATCTCCCCGGCCAACGTCCGCGCCCTGCCCGCCGTCGCCGCCCACGTGCTGCGGATGATGCGCGGCACGTCACCGGAAGGCGCCGCCGCCGCTGTCCGGGGGCGGGCGGAACGGCCGGACTACGTCGACTCCCTGTCCCGCGTCACCGTGCCGACGCTGGTCGTGGTCGGCGAGGAGGACGAGTACACGCCGGTCGCGGTGGCCGAGCGGATGCACCGGACCATCCCGGGGTCGACGCTCACCGTGATCCCCGGCGCGGCGCACATGCCGAACCTCGAACGGCCGGACGAGTTCACCGACGCGGTGGAACGGTTCCTGAGCGCTCTCTGAGGTGGATCCGGCTCTCCAGCCGCACGGGCGCCGGGCGGCCGGCCGCGCGCAGCAGCTCGGCGCACCGCGCGGCCGCGGGGCGGCGGCGGGCGGGCAGCGACGTCATCAGCGACAGGAGCCGGACCAGGTCGCCGGGCAGGTCACGCGGGATCTCCGGCGGGCGGTGCAGGCGGGCCACCGCGGCGTCGAGCCGGTTGCCCCGGTACTCGCGGTAGCCCGTCAGGCACTCCAGCAGGACCAGGCCCAGCGCGTAGACGTCCGCGGCCGGGCCCACCTCGTCGCCGCGGACCTGCTCGGGGGCCAGGTAGGCGGCGGTGCCGACGACCTGCCTCGCGTTGGTCAGCCTGGTCGCGCCGAGCGAGCGGGCGAGGCCGAAATCGGCCAGGTAGGGGGCGCCGGTCCGGTCGAGGAGGACGTTCGACGGCTTCACGTCCCGGTGCACGACACCCTGTTCGTGCACGTGGGCGAGGGTGTCGGCCAGCCGGTGGCCCAGGGCGCGGACGTGCGCGGCCGCCAGCGCGCCTCGAACCAGCCGATCGCGGAGGGTGATTCCATCGACCAGCTGGAGCACGACGAACGACCGGCCGTCGCACGTGCCCGCGTCGTAGACGGACAGCAGGCCAGGGTGCGACAGGGCGGCCAGGGTGCGGATCTCGTTGTCGAACCGCCTGCCGCCCACCGGGTCGTCCTGGAAGTCGAACAGCTTGACCGCGACGAACCGCCGGAGCAGCACGTCCCAGCCCCGGTGGACTTCGGCCGTGCCGCCCTGACCGAGCTTGCCGTCCAGTCGGTAGCGACCGGCGAGCACCCGGTTCTCAGTGGTCAACGACATGGCCACGCCCTTCGTGTCACCGATCGGGACGCCACCGAATTCCCCCGGTCGGGCGTCGACAAACCCCCGGCCGAAGCGGGCCGACTGCGTGGAGCAGGGGGAACGGCGGTCAGCCGAAGATCCGGCCGGCGCAGCGCTCCTGCCCCGGGCAGCTCCTCAGCAGCCGCACCTGCGGCGGCTCGATGACCTGCGAGGGCGGGCTGCCGTCGGCGCTCGGCCACCGCACGGAGATCGCCATCGACGAGGCGTTGTTCGAGTACGACCTCTCCACCAGGCTCCGGTCGCCGTTGACGACGTTCACCACGTCGTACACGCCCGACCGCACGCCGGTGATGTCCAGCCACTGGAAGTCGACCGTGTGCACGTAGTCGTCCCCGTATCCGACCGAGATGCCCTGCACCACGCTCAGCGCGTCCGGCGCGTGGTGGCCGCACCGGTTCGACCGCAGCGCCTCCGCCAGCTCCGCGGCCGGGCTGCCGTCCCTCGCGGGCCGGTTCTTGAGCCGGTCCGCCGTCGGGTAGCGGTCGCCCAGGCAGAAGCCGTTCTTCCGGTCGGTGACCACGGTGTCCCCCGAGGGGGTGCGGAGCTGGAAGTACTCGAAGTCGAGCATGTGCCAGTGCTGGTGCGCGGGAGCCGACTCGTAGTACATCGTCGCCGGCAACTGGTGCTGCGCCTGCTCGTACGACGCCGGGATCGAACCGTCCACGGCGGACTGGAACGCCTGCCGCGACGTCATCTGCTGCTGACCCGTGTCACTCCGGGTGCCGTAGATCAGCAGCGGGCCGTCGCCGACGTTGTCCACCGACGTGGTGAAGCGCAGCCGGACCGCGCCGGCCGGCCCCCTCGCCACGCACGGGCTGCTGGGCGACGACGCGTCGTTGACCAGGCACACGTCCCAGGCGACGCACTGCGACGGGTTGGCGGTGTGACCTCCCGGGCACCCCACCGGCGCCTGCCGGAGGTCGGGCAGCAGGCCCGTCTCCCCCGCGAGCGCGTGCGACGGCCCCACCGACACCGCGACGAGCATTGCCGTGCCGACCAGGGCCGCGTATCTCCGCACCATTGTTCTCAGTCCGTCCGATGTGTCGTGTGGTGTGCCGTGTGATGTGCCCTGCGAATCCGTGCGATCCCCGGGCGGTCGTCGGGTGACGGCGGCCGAGTGCCGGAGTGATCCACCGACGAACCTACTCAAGGACACCGACAACACCGGCACGTCGACCGCCAAGTTCACTCGATCGATTGAGGGACAAGGGAAATCGACCGCGCTGGCTCTAGCCTTCACCGCGATCGCGCCCGGGCGCGCGTCATCCGCTACTGGAGGTGGGTCCGATCGACCAGGGAGTTCACGGTGCCGTGACGATGGTGTGCGGCACCAGGCCGGAGCTGATCAAGCTGGCTCCGCTGATCCGGCTCATCGGGGCGAACGCGACCGTCGTCTACACCGGACAGCACTACGACACCGCCATGTACCACCGGATCCGGCAGGACATCGGCCGTCCGGGCCGGTTCCACGAGCTGAACGTGGGCGGTGGCCGTCGTGGTGCGCAGCTGGGCGCGGCCGTGGCCGCCGTGGACGAGGTGCTGGCGCAGCACCCGACGCGGGCGGTGATCGTGCAGGGCGACACGACGTCCGCGCTCGCCGGCGCGTTGGCCGCCAACGCGAACGACGTCCCGCTGGTGCACGTCGAAGCGGGCCTGCGCAGCTTCGACCGGGCGATGCCCGAGGAGCACAACCGGGTGGCGATCGACCACCTGGCCGACCTGTGCTGCGCCGCGACCCCGCTCAACCGCACCAACCTGCTCGCCGAGAGCGTCCCCGAGGAGCGGATCGCGATCACCGGCAACACGGTGGTCGAAGCCCTCGTCGCCGCGCTGCCGGGGCGGGACGCGGAAGCCGAGGTGCTGGCCTCGCACCGGCTCGAGCGCGACGGCTACGTGCTGGCCACCATCCACCGGCCGGAGAACGTGGACGACCCGGCCAACCTGGAGACGATCCTGCGCGAGCTGAACCGGCTGCCGCTGCCCGTGGTGCTCCCGCTGCACCCGCGCACGGCCAAGCGGGTGTCCGGCTTCGGGCTGACGAACCTGCTCGTCCGGCTCCGGGTGGTGGAACCGCAGGCGTACCCGGCGTTCCTGGCGCTGGCCCGGTGCGCCGCCGTGGTCGTGTCAGACTCCGGCGGCATCCAGGAGGAGGTGAGCGTGCTCAAGCGGCCGGTGGTCGTGGTGCGCCGCAGCACCGAGCGGCCGGAGATCGAGGGCACGTTCGGCACCCTCGTCCCGCCCGGCCCGAGGATGGGCGCGGAAGTGCTGCGGTGGCTGGACGACGTGCCCGGCCACCGGGAGCGCCTGGAGCACATCCCGTCCCCGTACGGCACCGGCTCGCCGTCGGTCCGGATCGCCGCCGCGCTGCGGCAGCTGGTCGGCGGCGAGCCGGTCCACGGTCGGCCGGACGTCCGGCTCGACGCGGAATCCCTTGGTGCCGAACCCCTTGGTGTGGAAGCCGTCGGTGCGGAAGCCGTCGGTGCGGAGGCCCTCAGCTCGGGATCCCCGGGCGCGGAACCCGTTGTGGTGCCTCCTCCAGCATCGCGACGACCCGCCGTGCGAGTCCCACACTCGAATTCCAGCTCGTGACGTCCGGGTAGACGTGCGCGGTGGTCGCCAGCAGCAGCGGGGTGCCGTCGACCACCACGGGCGGGCGCTGGGCCAGGTACCCGAGCGGGTACACCGGCTCCACGAACGGCGCCTTGAACACCCGCACGTCGTCCACGTCCGCGGCGCTCAGCGACGGGTGCAGCGCGCGCAGCTGCGCCGTCCACCGCGCCGCGATCGCCGCGTCGTCCTCCCGGAACAGCGAGGACTCCCGGTCGGTGTACCGCATCGCGTAGACCAGGTGCCACCCGCCGTAGGGCTGCACGCCCGCCAGCGGGGTCATCTGGATCAGGCCGTCGAACTCCGTGCCGGACCGCACCACGGGCGTCCAGTAGTGCCCGGACAGCGGGCGGCGCAGGAAGAACAGCGCGTTCACCACCCCCTGGTACGGCAACCGCACCTCGGGCAGCCGGTCGGCCAGGTCGTCGTCCGCGAGTTCCCGCAGCAACGGAAGCGGCAGCGTGGACACGACCCGGTCCGCCGACACGACCTCGCCGCCGTCCAGCTCGACCCGCACGCCGTCGGCCACCCCGATCCGCCGCACCGGCGCGCCGAGCCGCACCACGCCGCCGCCGTCCTCGATCGACTCCCGCAACGCGTCGATGACGGCCCGGTAGCCACCCTCGGGGTACCCGCGGACCGCCACGGCCCCCTCGCGCCCCAGGCGCTGCCACAGGTACAGCGCGGGCACGTCGCCGAAGCGCGCGCCGAACTTCGCGCCGAACAGCGGCGCGAGCAGCAGTTCCCACACCCGGTCGCCGTAGAGGCCGCGCAGCCAGTCCTCGGTGCGCGTGCCGTCCAGGTCCTTGCCCTTGCCCAACCGGCGCAGCAGCAGGGAGACCGCGCCGAACCGCAGCCGGTCGAGGACGCCCAACGGGGTGAACCTGAGCAGGTCCAGCGCCGTGTTGAACGGGAAGCTCCGGCCGTCCACGACCATGCCCATCCGGGTCCGACGCCACCCGATCGAGTCACGCAGGCCCAGTTCTGCCAGCAGGTCGAGCAGGTGGTCGTCGGTCGGCATCACGCAGTGGTAGAAGCGCTCGACCCAGCGGTCGCGCCACGGGAAGAACGTGCCGAGACCGCCGAGCTGGTCGCTGCCCTCCAGCAGCGTCACCGGGACGCCGGCGCGCACCAGCCGGTGGGCGGCGGCCAGGCCGCAGATGCCGCCCCCGACCACCACCACGTGCCCGTGGCCCACCGGTCCCATCACAGCGCCCGGTACGGCGCGGGCGAGAGCCGGTCGCGGACCAGCAGCTTCACGTACTGCCCGACCGTGCGGGCGATCCTGATCTTGCTCGGACCCTGCTTGCGGTCGTAGCGCAGGGTCAGCGGGACCTCGGTGACCACCGGGCGGCAGTGCCGGAGCTTGAGCAGCAGCTCCACCATGCAGGCGAACCCGCGTTCCTCGATCAGCCGCTCGCCCCAGTGGTCCGCGGCACGCGTCAGCAGGCTGACCCGGTAGGCGCGGAAGCCGCTGGTGAAGTCGCGGACGCCGTCCACCCTCAGCACGCGGCGGAACAGCACCGCGGCCCCGCGCGACAGCAGGCGGCGCAGGACGGGCGCGGTCGCGTCGTCCCCGCCGGCCACGAACCGGGAGCAGATCACCACGTCCGCGCCGGCCGCGATCTCGCTCTCCAGCTGCCGGATCAGGTCGGGGTCGTGGGTGTCGTCGGCGTCCATCACCACGACCACGTCCTCCTTCCCCGCTTCGGCCAGCACGGCGCGCAGTCCTGATTGGACGGCCTGGCCGAGGCCGAGGTTGACGGGGTGGCTGACCAGCCGGACGTCGAGGCCCGGCACCCCGGCGATGGCGACCTCCGCGGTGCCGTCGGACGAGCCGTCGTCCACGACCCAGGCGGTGAGCTGTTCGGTGAGCGCGACCTCCGCGAGCCGGCGCAGCAGCGGCGGCAGGGAGGCGGCCTCGTTGTAGGCGGGCAGCACGATGTGGGCTCGGGCCTGTGTGCGCGTGCTGTCGGAAAGGGCCGGTCCGCCCTGTTCCGACGCGGTGCGCAGAGCGCCTTCGTCGACGGTCAAAGGACCCCATTTCACTGGATGGTGGATGGCGGGCCAGAATTATTCGCCTGTGCACCGGTACTAGATTCGACCACCCCCGCCGGTATCTGGCTGCACGGCAGGATGAATTCGAACGGAGAACAGACCCGACGATCACCGGAAGGAGGAATGTTGTTCATCGAAAGAGTGAACTAAACACCGAAGAATCACGCTTGGTGCACACGAAGTGCGCAGAGATTCCCGTTCGCATGGTCTCGAACGGGTGACCAATATCGAGTTCGCGGTTGGGAAGGACGTCGTCCGAATGTGGTGTGGCGTGGACGGGACGAGCTCGGGCCCTGGCAAGGGCGGTCCGAGGTGAACGGGGTGGGATCGGCGACGACCTCGCCGCTGGAGTCGGAGTGGCGGCGCGCGAGGCCGCGGACGGTGTCGCGGCCGGACCTCCTCCGGCGGGTGAACGCGGTGGCGGTGCTGCTGGTCGCCGTCGACGTGACGGCGGTGGTCGCGGTGGCCCTCCGGTTCTCACCGGACCCCCGGTGGATCGCGGTGGTCGCGGCGGCGCTGCTCGGCGTGCGAGGCGCGTGCGGCCTCTACCGGCGGCGGCTGTGGCTGTCGTGGTTCCACGACCTGCCGCGCTCGATCGGCGCGACGGCCGTGGCGTTCGCCCTGGTCACGCTGGTCGGGCTGATCGGCCAGGCACCGTCGGACGCCACCGCGAGGGCCCAGTGGTCGGTGCTGGCCTTCGCCGCGCTGAGCGAACCGGCCCGGCTCGGCGTGTTCGCCTTCGGCCGCTGGTGCCGGCGCAAGTTCCACCGCTGCGACCGCACGATCGTGGTCGGCGCCGGGAAGGTCGGGGGCGACCTCGTCGGCGCGATGATCGCGCACCCGGAGTTCGGCCTGCGCCCGGTCGGGTTCGTCGACCCGGAGCCCGCCCTCGACCGCGCCGCCCTGCCGGTCGACCTGCTGGACGAGGACCTGGCCGACGCGATCACCCGGTTGGGTGTCGGCACGGTGGTGCTGGCGTTCTCGCACGCCCGCGAGTCGTCCGTGGTCGACTCGGCCATCACCGCGCACCGGCTGGGCTGCACCACCCTGGTCGTGCCCCGGATGTTCGAGCTCTACCAGGACGGGCCGGACATCGAACGGCTGCGCAGCTACCCGCTGATGCGGCTGGGCACCGCGCCGACCAGCAGGCCGAGCTGGTGGGTCAAGCGCGGCATGGACGTGCTGCTGGCCGCCGTGGCGCTGGTCGTGCTCGCGCCGGTGATCGCGCTGTGCGCGCTGGCCGTGCTGCTGGAGAGCGGCCGACCGGTGATCTTCCGCCAGGTCCGGGTCGGGATGGATGATCAGCCATTCGTGCTCTACAAACTGCGCAGCGTGAGAATGAGTGGCGAAGACGATTCCCAAGTCACCTGGTCGGTGGTCGGGGATCGCCGGGTCGGGCCAGTAGGACGATTTCTGCGTAGCAGTTCGCTGGACGAACTCCCCCAGTTGTGGAACATCCTCCGGGGAGACATGTCCATCGTCGGGCCGCGACCCGAACGACCGGGTTTCGTCCGCGAGTTCTCGGCTATCCACGAGTTGTACTGGGCCAGGCACCGGGTTCCGACGGGACTCACCGGGCTCGCACAGGTGCACGGGCTGCGGGGGGACACCTCGATTGTCGACAGGTCTCGATATGACAACTACTACATAGCCAACTGGTCGTTGTGGCTGGACGTCAAAATCCTGTTGCAGACTGTGGGTGAGCTGTTGTGCCGAAGGAATCGCTGAACCGACGACCAGGTCACGGGCTGGGCAGCCGACTGCTCGGCCTGTTGTGCGCCGCCGCCCTCCTCTTGCCGAGCATCGGGTGCACCGCCGTGGACGCGTCCGCGCCCGACGTCGGGCCGCCTGGGGACCCGCTCGGCCCGCTGCCGAAGCCGCTGGCGCCGTGCGGCTGGTGGTACGGCATCGGCGAGCCGCCCACGTCCAGGGACCTGGAGTTCGCGGCGCGCCACTACAGCCTGGTGGTGCTCAACGCGACCGAGACGGCGGCGCTGCGGCAGCTCAAGCAGCTCAACCCCAAGATCAAGGTGCTGGTCTACAAGGACTTCTCCAGCGCGCGCAACTACCCCGGCGCGGTGCATGGCGACGACGACGCCCCGCTGCTGCCCACCGGCATCGGCTACTTCAAGGCGCAGCGGGAGAGCCCGCACTGGTTCGCGGTGGACACGTCGGGGTCGCGGATCGAGTGGAAGAGCTACCCGAAGCACTGGCAGATGACGGTGTGGGACCCGGCGTACCAGAAGGCGTGGAGCGACGCGGTCACCGCCGAGGTGGTGCGCGAGGGCTGGGACGGCGTGCTGGCGGACAACGACTTCAGCACCCTGAAGCACTACTCGTCGGCCGTGCTGAAGGGCGCGGAGGACGCGGAGGAGTCGGACCGGATCATCCGCGAGGGCATGGACAAGTTCCTCGCCACGGCCGGCGACTCCCTGCACCAAGCCGGGAAGATGCTCATCCCGAACGTGTCCGAATCGCACCTCACCGCCGGGCGGTGGGCGGCGCACTCCCGGTACGACGGCGCGATGGAGGAGAACTTCGGGCTCCGCGACACCGGTACGGGTGAACTTCTCACCTTCAAGGGGAACGAGTGGAAAGAGCTGCGGTCACAGGCCGCGCTCGGCGAGTCCTGGCTGCTGCTGATCACGCACACCAAGGGCGCGCGGGAGGAGCGCGTCGGCTACGCCACGGCGGCGCTGTTGGCGAGCCCGTTCACGTGCTGGTCGGGGGCGACGACCAAGGACTACCGCGACCCCGACTGGTCGCGGTACCAGGGGTCCGCGCTCGGCGAGGCGACCGAGACGGCGAACCAGCTGCCGTCCGGCGTGTGGGACCGGCGGTTCACCGGCGGGTACGTGGTGGTGAACCCGACCGGGAAGACGGCCCAGGTGACGCCGCCGGAGGGGTTGGTGGACTTCGACGGGGGCGAGCCCGCGCCGACCACGATCGACGTGGCCGGCGGCGACGCCGTGATCCTGGTCAAGCCCGAGACACCACCGACCACGAGCCCAACGCCGACCACCACCGCTCCCGCTCCGACCACCACGACAACCACCCCGCCAACGACGACCGCGACCACGACCACGACGGGCGCGACGACAACGCCCCCTGCGCCGCCGCCCGCCCCCTGAGTCCCGCGCCGTCTACGCCGCCGGCACGCGCTCCGTCAGCCCGACCCGCGCGGTGAGGTTCACCCGCCCCTACGACGTCGGCTCCCGCCCCGTGAGTTCGCGGTAGAGGGCGAGGTGGCGACGAGCGGACACGTGCGGCGCGAAGCGTTCCCGCGCCCGTTCGGCGAGCCGCTTGCCGATGTGCGCCGGGTCCGGATCGGCGAACAGCTCGCGCAGCCGCTCGGCCAGTTGGTCGACATCTCCCGGCGCGGCCAGTGCGACGGCGTCGTCCGGACCACCCAGCATGTCGGCCACCCCACCGGTGTCCGTCGCCACGACGGGCTTGCCCGCCGCCATCGCCTCGGCGACCACCAGCGGCTGCTGCTCCATCGTGGACGGCAGCACGAGCGCGTCGTGGTGCCGCAGCACTTCCGGCACGTCGGCCCGGAACCCCAGGAACGTCACCCGCCCACCCAGCGCCCGCGCCAGCTCCTCGGACCTGGCCCGCTCCGGACCGTCACCCACCACGGTCAACGTGGCGTCCGCCGGCATCACACCCGGCAGCGCCAGTGCCGCCAACAACGTGCCCAACCCCTTGCGCTCCACCAGCAGACCGACGAACACCAGCCGCCGCACCGGCCCGACCGGCAGGTGGACGTGCGCGGGCTCCACGCAGTTGTCGATGTGCGTCACCATGGTCGACGGCACCCGAAGCCGGGTCTCCAGGAACCGGCCCATCTCCCGCGCCGGCACCACCGTCCGGTGCACGGCACGCGCCACCACGGCATCAGCGGCCAGCACGGTCCGCGTGTACGCGGAAGGTTGCGCAGCACCCGGAACACCCCGGAACCACTGCTCCCCCACGTCGTCCGGCACGCCGTGGTACGTCTGGACCACCTTGTGGCGCCACCGCAGCCCGGCGCAGACCAGCCCGGCCCGCCGGTCCTGGGCGTGCACCACATCGGGCTCCCACGCCCGCACCGCCGCCCGCGCCCGCCGCCCGGCACGCACGTCGGCCTTGTCCCCGACCTCCACCAGCTCGTGGTGCCCGGTCACCACCTCCGCACCCCGGCGCGGCACCGGCCCGAACACCCGCACGTCCGCCTCGCCGGTCGCCAGCAACGCCCGCGCCAGCCGCACGGTGACGTCCACCGGTCCCCCGCCGGACTGGGTCAGCAGGTACGCGATCCGCAGTCGGTTCACCGGGCACCCACCACGAGCTTGTCCACCAGGGTCGCGACCTGGTCGGCCACCTGCCGCCGGTCGAACAGCAGCTCCACCCGCCGCCTGCCCCGCTCGCCCTCCCCGTCTGCCAGCGCGGGATCGGCGAGCCGCTCCGCGACCGCCTCGGCCAATGCCTCGACGTCACCGTCCGGCAGCACCGCACCGGCCTCACCGACGCTCTGCCGCACCCCGCTGACGTCGAACGCCACCACGGAACGCCCGCACGCCATCGCCTCCAGCGGCACCAGCGCCATCCCCTCGGCCCGTGACGGCAGCACGACCACGTCGGCGGCGGCGTAGAAGTCGGCGACCTCGTCGTCGTGCCCCCACCAGCGCACGGACTCGTCGCCGCAGGCCGCCCGCCACCGCTCGCCCATCGGTCCGTCGCCGACCAGCACCAGCCGCGCGTCCGACACCTTCGCCCGCACCGCCGGCCACGCCGCGAGCAGCCGGTCCTGCCCCTTGAGCGGCGCGAGCCGACCCACGCACACCGCCGTGGGCACGTCCGGGAGCCCCAACCGCCATCGCGCGGCAACCCGGTCCGAGGGCCGCAGCCGGTCGACGTCCACGCCGTTGCACACCACTTCCGCCGAACCTCCCACGCCGACCGCGCGCCCGACCGCCAGTTCGTCGTCGCTCACGCACACGAGCTGGTGCGTCCACCGCGACGCCACCCGTTCCCAGGCGCGGGACGCACCCGCCACCAACCCGGTAGCGGTCTGGAACGACCACAGGTGCGGCTGGAACAACGTCGGCCGCCGCCCGCGCACCACCAGCCGGCCGACCAGACCGGCCTTGGAGCTGTGCAGGTGCACGACGTCCGGCGCGAGGTCCCGCAGGATCCGCCGGAGCCGCACCACCTCCGCGACCGTCCCGAACCCCGGCTGCCGACCCGCCGGCCAGTCGCGCACCTCGATCCCCAGCCCCCGTGCCCGTTCGCCGAGCGGACCGGGCGGGCACACCACGACCACCGTCCACCCCAGCGCCCGCTGCGCCTCGGCCAACTCCAGCACCACCGACGCCACACCCGCCGTCACGGGTTGGCTCACGTGCACGACCTCCACCGGCGCACCACCTCCCGGTTCGCCGCCGACAAGACCACCCCGCACACCACCGTCAACACGGTCCCCTCGGCCAGCACCGCCGCCACCGAACCGGGCGGCCCGAACAAGTACGTCGCCACCGCCGCACAGCACCCCGCCGCGAGCACGACCCCGGCGGCGCCCTTCGCCAGCACCTCGAGCGGCGGTCCGAGCCCGCGCCGGGCCAACGCGCGCCAGGTGAGCGGCACCACCAGCCACGCGGCTGTGAGCTGGACCAGCGCGACCGCCACCACACCGTGCCGGGTGAACGCCAGCAGCCCGCCGACCAGCAGCACCAGGTGGGTCGCCTCCAGCGCCAGGTAGCGGCGGGCGTGCCCGGCCGCCTTGAGGACCTGGTACCAGACGTGCAGCAGGCTGATCCCCAAGCCGTACAGGCACAGCAGGGCCAACGGCGCCGCCGCGTCCGACCACCGCGCGCCGAACACCACGACCCGGTCCGCCAACGCCGCCGTCACCGCGTACAGGCCGCCGGTCACCGCCAGCACGGCCACCGTGAAGCGTCCGACCACTTCGGACAGCTCCTGCCCGTCCCTCATCATCCGTGCGCACAACGGGAGCACCACACCGCCGAGCACCACCGCCACCAGGATGTACGGCACCCACGCGATCCGGTACGCCAACGAGTACACGCCGACCGCCTCCGGCCCGTGCACGCGGGCGAGCGCCAGGTAGTCCAGGTTGATCAGCAGCACGGCCACCAGCGCACCCGGTCCGACCACCGCGATCCACCGCAGCGCCTCGGCCGCCGCGTCCGCGTCCCACACCGGTCGCACCCGCACCCCGACCACCACACCGAGCACCGGTTGCGCCACGGCCGTGCACAGCAGGCCGATGACCAGCGCGTACGGCCCGGCGCCCACCACCGCGAGCACGACCGTCACGATCGCACCGAGCACCGCGCCGCCCGCGTCGGGCAGCAGGCGACGGCGGAAGTCCAGGTCCCGGTGTAGCAGCCCCATCTGCACCCCGGCCACCGCCGAGAACGGCAGGCTCACCGCCGCCAGCCGCACCAGGGGCGCGGCGGCCGGAGCGTCCAGCGCCTGCGCCATCCCGTCCGCCGCGAGCACCAGCCCCAGCGCCAGCACCAGCCCGACGCCCGCGCTGAGGGTGAGCAACGTGCCCGCCACCCGGAGCGGGTCGCAGACCGTCCGGCTGACCACGTCGTAGACGCCCATCGACTGGACGACCTGCCCGATGTTCACCAGCGCCACGGCCAGCGCCACCAACCCCAGGCCCTCGGACGTGAGGAACGCGGCCAGCACGAGCGTGACGCCCATCTGGCTGCCCTTGCCGACCAGGTTGACCAGGAACAGCCACAGCGAACCGCGGACGGCCCGCTGACCGAGGGCCGTCACATCCGCACCGTCCCGCCGCCCGAGCAGCGGCGGGTGGCCGCGAAGCCCACTGCCAGCAGCCACGCCGCCACGACGGCGACACCGTCGACCGTCACGTCGACCCGCGCACCCAGCGAGTCCCGGATCGCCGAGCTCACGAAGTGCAGGTGCGCGAAGGGAACCAGGAGCAGCACCACCGACCACCACATGAGCCGCCAGTCCCGCTCGCGCGGGCGCCGCCACCACACGACACCCACCGCCACCATCGACGGCACGGCGATCAGCACGTCGCCCGGCTGGTGCACGACGGCCACGACCACCGCCAGGCACGTCAGCAGGTCCGCCGCGGCCGGCTTGCCCATCCGGTCCAGCCGCTTCGCGAGCACCGCGCTCACCGCGAGCACCCCGATCAGCACCACCAGTTCCGCACCCGCCGGCAACCAGCCCGTGACGCGGTAGAACACCGCCGCGAGGTCGACCCGTTGCGACACCAGCGAGTCCACCGCGCCGTACGCCGTCTCGTTGGCGTGCGCGAGGTTCGCCGCGATCACATCCGCGAACGGCCCCACCCCGCCACCGCGCACGATCAGCGGGACCACCACGACCAGGCTCGCCACCGCCGCGATCGCCGTGCCGACCAACGCCACCCGCTGTGACCCGCGCACGTACAGCAGCACCGCCAGCGGCAGGCCGAACTGCGGCTTGAGCCACGCGAGCGCCAACGCGACCGCCGCCCACTTCGGCGCGTCCCGCCGGGCCAGCAACGCGCCCGCCGCGCCGACCGCGATCAGCGGGTTCACCTGGCCGACGTACAGCTGCGCCTTGCCCACCTGGCTGAGCACGAGCAGCGTCGCGATCACCGCCGTGCCGAGTGCCACCGGCAGGTGCGGGCGCAGCCGTCCCGCCGCCAGCACCGCGAGCGCGACCAGCAGCACCAGCGACGCCAACGCGAACGCCACCGCGCCCACCCGGTACCCCGGCAGCGCGAACGGCGCGTGCAGCAGGAGGTGGTACGGCTGGTAGAGGTTGAAGTTCTGCCGCACCGGCCAGTGCTCGAACATCATCGCCGGGTGGTACGGGTTGCCGCCGGCCAGGAACTCCCGGACCGGGAAGTACAACGCGTCCCGGAAGTCCTGCATCCGTTCCTCGGACAGGGTGGCCAGGGTGGGCAGCGGCACCTCCCACGACGGCCGCAGCGCGCGCCACGCGGCCACCACCCCCACCAACGCCACCAGCGCGGTGAGCCCCGACCGCTTCCACAAACCGATCTTCACCGATGTCAACACGTCACCACCGCCACTACGGTCGCAGCGGCCGGCAGTGCGCCGACCACGGTCGCCAACTCGTCCTGTCGCCTGCCGTCCGCCGGGACGACCGCGATCACCGCGTCACCGTCGCCGGGCTCACCGGTCTTGTCCGGCAGTTCGGCGGCCAGCTCGTCGGCACGTGCGGTCAGTTCGGGGACCACGGCCACGACCCGCGCGGGCCGTGCCGACGCCTCGCACAGCACCGCCAGCCGTCGCCCCAGACCGGGGTCGTCGTCGGGCAGGACCGTGACCGGGTGCCGCACGCCACCGGCCGTCAACGCCGCTCGGATCAGGTCACCGGCACGGGTCCGGCGCAGGTGGCCGAAGGCGTGCGCGGCGAGACCCGCGATCACCCCGGCGATCAGCGCGAGGCCGAACGCCAACGGCCGGTCCGGTGCGGTCCGCGTGGTCTCGGGCCGGTCGAGTTGGCGGAGCCGGGCGGCGGGCGCGAGCAGGTCGACGTCCACCACGGCCCGCGCGATGCGCGTCGCGGCCTGCGCGGCCTCGTCGGCGGTCCGGGCGCGCACGGACAACCGGGCCAGGCCCGACGCGGGCACCAGCTCCACCGACACGCGCCGGGCCAGGTCGTCGATCGTGGTGCCCAGCTCCTGGGCGGGTTCGCGCAGCACGGACGGGCTGCGCGACACCTCGACCAGCGCGGGCAGCGACAGGGCGACGACCTCGCCGTACCGGGCGTGACCGGACTCGGCGGAGTTCTCGGCCGCCACCGCCAGCAGGCCGACGCGGCTCTCGTACTCCTCGCCGCCCACCTCGACCACGACCAGCACCACCACCGCGACCAGCAGCGCGACGCCGAGGCTGATCCTCACCTGCATCCCGGGCAGCCTCATGACACCCCGATCGCGGTGCGCAACAGCTCGTCGTAGGACCGCATCAGCAGGCGCGGGTCGTGCTGCCGCTGAACGGACGCGCGCCCCACTTCGCCCAGCTCGGCCCGCGCGCGGGGGTCGAACAGCAGTGACCGCAGCGCTTCCGCCGTCGCACCCGGGTCACGGCGCGGCACCAGGATGCCGCCGCCACCGGCCAGCGCCTGCCGCACACCGTCCACATCGGTCGCCACGACCGGGCGTCCGGCGGCCAGCGATTCCAGCACCGCGATCGGCATGCCCTCCCAGTCGCTGGCGAGCACGGTGACGTCGGCGGCGGCCAGCAGGTCCGGCACGTCGCACCGGTTGCCGAGGAACCGGACCCGGTCCCGGATGCCCAGCTCCGCCGCACGCAGGCGCAGCTCGTCGTGGAGGCTGCCGTCACCGGCGAGCCACAGCACCGCGTTGCCGCCGAGCTTCGCCCACGCCTCCAGCAGCACGTCGTGCCGCTTCTGCGGTTCCAGCCGGGCCGGGCACAGCGCGACCGGCACGTCGGGCGCGACGCCGTGCACCGCCCGCACCGCCGCCCGGTTCACCCTCTCCGTCTGCGGGAACACGGCGTTCGGTATCACCACCGGGTCCGCGACTCCCGCGGCGCGCAGCCGGTCGGCCGTCGCGTCGGCGACCGCGACGACCGTGCGCGAGGTGCGCTTGAGGATGCGGGCGGCACCGCTGTAGTCGCTTTCCGCCACGCCGTGGAAGACGGTCAGCAGCGGCAGCCGGCGCGGCAGCACGGCGAGCCGTGCGACCAGGCTGGCCGACACGTTGTGCGCCAGCACGACCTCCGGCCGGAAGGTGCGGATCGCGGCCTTGGTGGCGGTGGTCGCGCGGAGCACGCCGGTCGCCTTGCGCTCGGCCACCGGCACGGTGAACGTCGGCACGCCGCACGCGCGCAACGCCTCCGCCCGGTGCCCGCCGCCGCTGGCGACGGCCGACTGCCAGCCGAACTGCGCCCCCGCCCTGGCCATCCCGGCTACCAGGGCTTCGGCGCCACCGGTACCCATCTCACTGATCACGTGGAGCACACGCAACGTCGCTCGTCCTCCTCAGACGCAGGTCGGCCGCGGCCACGACCGCGACCAGCGACCACAACGGCAGGTAGTACTGCTGGGACAGGAAGGTGGAGGCGACCACGACCGCGATCAGGGACGCCTGCACGGCGACCATCGGCAACGGGTCGGCGGTGGTGCGCCGCACGCGTTCGCTGGTGACCGCGGTGAGCACCAGGAGCGCGGCGAACAGGGCGAACCCCGGCACGCCGAGTTCGGCGGCCACCTCCAGGTACATGCTGTGCGCCACCGGGGTCTGCTCGTCGATCTCGGCGTTGTGCGAGGCGGCCGGGTACCAGGCGCGGAACCCTCCCGGTCCGACGCCGAGGCCGGGGTGGTCGGCGACCATCCGCGCGGCGGCCTGCCAGCGCAGCTCACGGGTGTCCACATTGGTCCCGGCGATGTGGGACTTCTCGCTGATCGCCCGGTCCAGCTCCGGTCCGGCGAACAGGACGGCCGCCACGCCGAGCGCCGTCACGGCCACCGCCGCGCCCGTCACGGCCTTGAGCGGCAACGCGCGGCGGGCGAGCAGCCACGTCATGGCGGCCGTGAGGGCGAGGGCGCCGCCCCGGGAGAACGTCGCCGCGGCCCCTGCCACGAGCACGGCCGCGGCCACTACCGCGCCGCGGCGGAGGGCGACCAGCAGCGGTAGTGCGGCGACCAGGAAGTACGCGAGGTCGTTCGGGTCTTCCAGCGGACCGGTCGCCCGCGTCTCGCCCGCCGCGAGGAGGCTGTGCAGCGCCCCGACCGCTGCCATCACGGCTCCGGCGACGGTGGCCGCGAGGATCGCCCGGATCGGCACCTCGCGTGCCGCCACGTCGATCAGGACGACCGCGACCAGCAGGAACGGCAGCCAGCGGAGGAGGTACTCCATCGTGTACGGGCCGCCCGCGTGCAGCGCCGAGGACGTCAGCAGCACGACGGCGAGCAGGGCGAGGACCGCGTGGACCGGGTGTGGTTCCGGCGTTCGGCGCTGACGCACCCTGACCACGACCCAGGTGACGACGAGCAGGGCGGGTGGCAGCTTGGCGAGTTGGCCGTGCGCCTGGAGGAGGTAGCCCTCCAGCGGCGCGGCGAACACCGTCGCGCAGGCGAAGGCCCGCAGCAGCCACGTCATCCACCCGGCCGACTGCCCGGTCGCTCGTCCGGTCGTCCGCCAGGCACTCCTCCGGGCCATCCGCCAGGTCATCCGCCGCACCGCGCCAGGAGTCCGGTGTCGTGCTCGGGCAGGCGCGCTTCGAGTCGGCGGACGTGCTCGCCGGTGCCCACCACGTCGAAGTGGGCGCGCAGCGCGCCGAGCACCCAGCCCAGGAACTCGACCTTCCGCGCGCCCGGCACCGCCATGCCGGGGAAGAACTCCATGCCCGGGGCTTCGGCGGCGCCGAGCACGTCCGTGGGGTGCAGCAGCAACGACGGCTGCACGCCGCGCGCCCGGCACAGTCGCAACGCGGTGGTGAAGTAGCCGCGGGCGAGGAGGGGTGACACCTGGTGCAATTGGAGCAGGTAGGAGCCGTGGATGGGGACGCGCAGCAGCGGCATGGTGGTGACGGGCAGCTCGACCAGGCCCGTGCCGACGCGCCAGCGGTAGGCGGCGTTCGGGGCGCGGACGCGGGAGAAGCCGCCGAACAGGTCGCGGTCGCCGCCGGTGGGCGCGGTGCGGTTGTGGTAGGCGCGGGCGAGCGGGCCGATCCAGGTCGGCAGGGTGCTGGCGTCGTAGCGGTAGCCGCGTTCGGCCAGCAGTTCCAGCAGGTTGTGCGTGACGCTGTAGCCGGGGCCGCGGAAGCCGGTGGGCCGTGGCGCGCCGGCCGTGATGATGGCGTGCTCGGTGCGGGCGAGTTCGGCTTCGAGCCTGGTCCGGGAGTAGCGGTGCAGCCAGGGTTCGTGGCCGTAGGAGTGGTTGCCGATCTCGTGGCCGGCGGCGGTGATGTCGGCGACGGCCTGGGCGCCGTCGTCGCGCTCGACGTCCGCGCCGACGACGAACACCGTTGTGGTGAGGTCGTTCGTGCCGAACGCCTCCAGCAGTCGAGGCACGGCGGTGCGCAGGAAGCTGGGGCGGCGTTCCCACTCGGGGTTGCCGTGGGTCTTGAGGTAGGCCCAGAGGTTGTCGAGGTCGAGCGAGACGCTGGCGGTGCTCATCGGGTCACCTGTGCCGGGTTCGTCTTGGCGGTCTTCGCGAACCTGTCGGCCGAGCCGAGCAGCAGCACGCCGGACACGACCAGGCCCACGCCGAGCACGACCCACCACTCGCGGCCGGGGGTGATCCGGTCACCGAGGGCGGCGATGCCGATGACGGAGGTGACGACGACCGTGGTGGCGTCCATGGTCGCGACGGTGGAGGTGGCCGAGCCGCGGCGCAGGGAGAGGGCGAGGTAGGACTGGCCGACGAGCGCGGCGACGATCATCAGCCACGCCAACGGGTACAGCGGGAGGGTGAGGAACGGTTCGTCGGCCAGGGTGCGGCTGGTCATGGCGACCACGGCGAACGTCAGCCCTGCCGCCGTGGCCAGCGGCACCACGCCCTTGACGCGCCGTTGGACGAGGACCAGGGCCACGATCGGGAGTCCGAAGAGGACGATGCCCAGGCCCTGCGGCACGTCGTGCGCGGTCGACGGGGTGGCCGCCGCGACGAGCAGCACCAGGCCGGTCGCCATCACGACGAGCACCACGACCTCGACCGTGCGGACCCTCCAGCCGAGCACGGTGATGCCGAAGAGGGTGGCCAGCCCGACGGCGCACGAGGACCCGGCCTGCACGAGGTAGAGCGGGAGCTCGGCGCGGGCCAGGAAGGCCAGCGCGAACCCGCCGACCTGGCCGGCGAAGCCGAGCAGGTAGAGCCGGTCCCGGGCGAGCCGGGCGAGCAGCCCGAGTCCGCCGACGCCTTCATCGGCGCGGCGGGAGGCGACCGACTGGGCGACGATGCCCAGCGCGTACAGCACCGCGGACGCGGCGAGTTCGAGGTAACCAGTCACGCGACTCTTCCCATGGAGACATCCGGCGCGCGGAAGCGGTCGGTGTGATCCCGATATCGGAGCGCGAGCGTAGAACCCGGATCTTCCCGACTCGATCGAGCGATAGGTCACTACCCGATCGAGTTATCCCCTCCGACTACGCAACGGAGGCTCGCCGGCGAGTTGCCGAGTTGGCAACAAACCTTGCCAGAACTGGCGCGTGTTCGGAGGATCGGTGACATGAACACGGATGTCAGCACGACCGAGGACCACTGGGAGTCGTTCTACCGCGAGAAGGGTCAGATCTGGACCGGCTCGGTCAACGAACTGCTCAAGAGAGAAGCCGAACAGCTCACTCCGGGCACCGCGCTCGACCTGGGCTGCGGCGAGGGCGGCGACGCGCTGTGGCTGGCCGCGCAGGGCTGGATGGTCACCGCGGTCGACGTGTCGAGCACGGCGCTGGCCCGCGGCGCGGCGCGGGCCACCGACGCCGGCCTGGCCGCGCGCATCGACTGGCGGCAGCACGACTTGGCGCGGTCGTTCCCGACCGGGACGTTCGACCTGGTCTCCGCGATGTTCCTGCACTCGGCGGTGGCCGCGGACGGTGAGCGGCACGGGATCCTGGCGCGGGCGGCCGAGGCCGTGGCGCCGGGCGGTGTGCTGCTGGTCGTCGGGCACGGCGGCTGGGCCACGTGGCAGCACGACCACCCGCACGCCCACCACCACTTCGACACCAACGCCGAGCTGCTGGACTCGCTCAAGCCGGACCAGCGCTGGACCGTGGAGGTGGACGAGACGGTCGAACGCGACATGCCCGGCCCCAACGGCGAACAGGGCACCCGCTCGGACCACGTCCTCCGCCTCCGCCTCCGCTAACCCCGCCCCGCGAGCCCTCCACTCCGACACCGCGAGTCGACCACCCGCACATGGACGACTCGCGGTGTTCGGGTGGGCGTTAGGGGAGGTGGGCCAGGAGGGTCGTCAGGGCTTGGCCCAGGGGGAGGTCCACGCGGACGGTGGCGTGGGGGTCGCCCCTGGTCTCACCCTGGTTGACGATGAGGACGGGTTTGCCGGTGGTGGCGGCGTGGCGGACGAAGCGCAGGCCGGACATGACCGTCAGCGAGGAGCCGAGCACCAGTAGCGCGTCGGCGGAGTCGACCGAGCGGTAGCACTGGTCCACCCGGGAGCGGGGGACGTTCTCGCCGAAGAAGACCACGTCCGGCTTGAGGGTGCCCGTACGGCAGTCGGCGCAGGCGACCAGCCGGAACGAGCGGACCTCGTGCTCGGCCAGGTCCACGTCGCCGTCCGGGTTGATGCGGGTCGCGGTCGCTTCGAACGACGGGTTGGCGGCACGGAGGCGGCGGTCCAGGTTTTCGCGGGCGCTGACGGCGCGGCAGTCCAGGCACACCACGCGGTCCAGGCTGCCGTGCAGTTCGACCACGTCGGGCGTGCCGGCGGCCTGGTGCAGTCCGTCGACGTTCTGCGTGATGACACCGGACAGGTGACCACGGGCGTGCAGTTCGGCGACGGCGTGGTGACCGGTGTTCGGCGCGGCACGGGCGATCGTCCGCCAGCCGAGGTGGCTGCGCGCCCAGTACCGGCGCCTGCCCTCGACGGTGCCGACGAACTCGTCGTACGTCATCGGCGTGTGCTTGCGCAGGCTGCCCGCCGCGCCCCGGTAGTCCGGGATGCCCGACTCGGTGGACAGGCCGGCGCCGCTGAGCACCAGCACCCGGCCGCCCGCGACCACCCGCACGACCTCGTCCAGGCTGGTCGTGCGCGGCAACGGGGTGCCGGTCGCCGTCCAGCTCAACGTCGGCCGTGTGCGCATGCGCTCCACTTTACGTGGGCCGGCGCCGCTACCGGCTGGTCAGCGGACCGGTGGACTCGCGGACCACCAGCTCGGGGGGACGGATGCCGACCGGGGCGTCCTCGACCTCCCCGAGGGACGCGAGGAGGACGCGGGCCGCCGCACGCCCGAGGCCGACGAGGTCCTGCCGCACGGTCGTGAGCTGCGGGTAGACGAGTTCGCCGAGCGGCAGGTCGTCGTGGCCGATCACGGACAGCTCACCGGGGACGTCCACCCCGAGCCGCCGCGCCGCGCTCATCCCCGCCACGGCCATCGAGTCGTTGGCGAACAGCACGGCGGTCGGGCGTCGGCGGTCGGCGAGCAGCCCGGAGACGGCGTCGACCGCGCCGGCGGCGGTGAAGTCCGACACGATCGCGTGGCTGGGCGTGAGGTCGTGCGCTGCCAGCGCCTCCTCGAACACCCGACGCCGGTAGACCGTGTGCACCCGGTCCTCGGGGCCGGAGACGTAGGCGACGCGCCGGTGCCCGTGCGCCACCAGGTGTTCGACGGCCGACCGGATCCCGTTGTCCAGCCCGGTCGCCTGCACGGCGGGCACCGGGTCGTCGCGCCACGGCGTGCCGATCAGCACGGTGTTCACGCCGAGGGTGCGCAGCAGGTCGAACCGGCTGTCGCCGATCAGGCTCTCGGTGAGCACGACGCCGTCGACCCGGCGTTCGTCGGCCAGCCTGCGGTAGGCGGCCTCCTCGGCGGACGGCTCCTCCCCCACGATGTGCAGCAGCAGGCCGTACCCGAGCGGCGACAGTTCGCTCTCGATGCCGGAGATCAGCAGGGTGAAGTGCGGGTCGGCGCTGAGCAGGTCCGGTGAGCGCTTGGCGACCATGCCGATGGCCCGGGTCTTCGCCGAGCGCAGGGCGACGGCGGCGGCGGACGGCGTCCACTGGAGCTTGCGTGCGGCGGTCAGGACGCGTTCACGGGTGGGCGCGGAGATGCTGCCCTTGCCGTTGACGACCTTCGACACGGCCGCCACCGACACACCCGCGAGGGCGGCGACGTCAGCGATCGTGGGCTTGCCCTGAGCACGTCTCACCACCAGGCGAACGTTACACCGCTTGGTCGCTGTGCCTCGACATACGTGCAGTTAAACGATATACCTATGTGCATGCAGCGCAACTCCGCCAAGCTCGCCGACGCCGACGGCTCCCCGCTGATCTGGGTCGGGGTCAACTACTGGTCGCGCACCGGCGGCCCGCTGATGTGGCGCGACTACGACCCGTCCGTGGTGGACGAGGAGCTGCGGGTGATGCGCGACCACGGCATCGGCCTGACCCGCAGCTTCTTCTACTGGCCGGACTTCATGCCCACCGAGGACGCGCTGGACGGGACGCTCCTGACCAGGTACGACGACTTCCTCGACCGGCACCTCGCGCTGGGCATGCGGACGATCCCGACGTTCGTCGTCGGGCACATGTCCGGCCAGAACTGGGACCCGGCGTGGCGGAACGGCCGGGACGTCTTCACCGACGAGTCGTTCCTGGAGCGGCAGCGCTGGTACGTCCGGGAGCTGACCGCCCGGTGGAAGGACCACCCGGCGGTCGCGGGATGGCTGCTGAGCAACGAGATCCCGATCTACGCGGACTGGAAGTCCCGGGGCATCGGCACGCTCGACGCGGACGCGGTGACGGCGTGGGCGGCGGCGTTGATCGGCGAGGTCCGGGCGGCGGGCGCGACGCAGCCCGTGTCGGTCGGCGACGGCGCCTGGGGCGTGGAGGTCACCGGGCTGGACAACGGCTTCCGGGTCCGAGACCTGGCGCCGCTGATCGACTTCCACGGGCCGCACGTCTACCGGATGGAGGACGACCAGTTCCGGCTGCACCTCGGCGCGGCGTTCGTCTGCGAGCTGCTGGACATCGGCGGCAAGCCGGTGGTCATGGAGGAGTTCGGGGTGACGTCCGACTACGCCTCCGAGGCCAACGCGGCGCACTACTACCGGCAGGTCCTGCACACGACGCTGCTGGCGGGCGCGACGGGCTGGATACCGTGGAACAACACCGACTACGACGACCTGGCCGACCAGGACCCGTACCGGCACCACCCGTTCGAGATGCACTTCGGGCTGACCGACTCCCGGGGACGGCCGAAGCAGCAGTTGCGGGAGGTGCACGCGTTCACGGAAGTGCTGCGGCGCACGGACTTCGGCCGGTTGCGGCGGCCGGACACGCGGATCGCGTTGCTGGTGTCGTCGTTCCTGGAGGCGCAGTACCCGTTCACGCAGCCCGAGGACGCGACGAGCGTGGCGAACAACTGCCGCCAGGCGTACATCGCGGCGAGGGAGGCGGACCTGCCGGTGGGCGTGGTGCGGGAGCTGGACGGCGTGCCGGACGACTGCGCGCTGTACCTGGCGCCGTCGGTCAAGCAGCTCACCGCGCCGACGTGGCGGACGTTGGTGGAGCGCGCCGCGGCCGGTGCGGTGGTGTACGCGTCGTACTTCGTCGGTGAGCACCGGACGCAGCGCGGGCCGTGGTGGCCGAAGCTGGACGAGACGTTCGGCGTGGTGAAGCAGCTGCGGTACGGGTTGGTCGACCCGATCGAGGACGACGAGCTGCGGATGGTGTTCGTCCGGGACTTCGGCGGTGTCGGGGCGGGCGAGGAGCTGGTGTTCCGGGTCGGCGGGACGGAGAACTCGCGGGCGTTCCTCCCGGTGGTGCCCGATGGCGCGGAGGTGATCGCGGTGGACGGGCGCGGTCGGCCCGCGCTGCTGCGGCACCGGGTGGGCGACGGGTGGATGGTGCTGTGCACGTACCCGTTGGAGCACATGGCGGCGATGACCCCCCGGGTGAACCCCGAGCCGACGTGGCGGCTGTACGCGGCTCTGGCGGCGTCGGCCGGTGTGACGCCGTGGGTGCGGGTCGACGACCCGTTGGTGATGACGGGGTTGATGGAGCACTCGACCGACGGGCGGGTGTTCGCGTGGTTCATCAGCCAGCACGCGTCACCGGTGGTGGCGCGGCCCGTGGTGGACGGGGCTTTGGTGGCGCTGGACGGTGCGGCTCTGTCCACTGTGGAGCTTGACGCGTATGGCGTGTCGGTGGCGGAAGTGCGGAGGGCTCAGTCGTGAAGATCGCTGCGGCGGAGGTGGTGGTGACCAGCCCGGGGCGGAACTTCGTCACGCTGCGGATCACCACCGAGGACGGGATCACCGGTCTGGGCGACGCCACGCTGAACGGCCGCGAGCTGGCGGTGGAGGCGTACCTGCGCGAGCACGTCGTGCCGCTGCTGATCGGGCGGGACGCGTCGGCCGTCGAGGACACCTGGCAGTACCTGTACCGGGGCGCTTACTGGCGGCGCGGCCCGGTGACGATGGCCGCGATCGCCGCCGTCGACACCGCGTTGTGGGACATCAAGGCGCGTGCCGCCGGGATGCCGCTGTACCAGCTGCTGGGTGGTGCGTGCCGGGTCGGTGCGTTGGCGTACGGGCACGCGTCGGGGCGTGACCTGCCGGAACTGTTCGACTCGATCCGGCTGCACCTGGAGCTGGGGTTCCGGGCGATCCGGGTGCAGACCGGAATCCCGGGGCTGGACACGGTGTACGGGGTCGCGGCGTCGGCGGCGGGCGGTGGGGATCGGTACGACTACGAGCCGGCGCGAGCCGGTGTGCTGCCGGTGGAGGAGAGCTGGGACACGCGCGCCTATCTGCGGCACGTGCCTTCCGTGTTCGAGGCGGTGCGGGCGGAGTTCGGGCCGTCGTTGCCGTTGCTGCACGACGGCCACCACCGGATGACCCCGATCGAGGCGGCCCGGTTGGGCAAGGCGCTGGAGCCGTACGACCTGTTCTGGCTGGAGGACGCCACGCCGGGTGAGGACCAGGCGGCGCTGCGGCTGATCCGGCAGCACACCACGACGCCGCTGGCGATCGGCGAGGTGTTCAACTCCATCCACGACTACACGACGTTGCTGAGCGAGCGGTTGATCGACTACGTCCGCTCGGCGGTGACGCACACCGGTGGCGTGACGGCGTTGAAGAAGGTGCTGGACTTCGCGGCGGTGTACGGGGTCAAGTCGGGGATGCACGGGCCGACGGACATCTCGCCGGTGGGCATGGCCGCCGCGTTGCACCTGGACCTGGCGGTGCACAACTTCGGAATCCAGGAGTACATGCCGCACACGGCGGCGACGCTGGAGGTGTTCCGGACGTCCTACACGTTCGCGGACGGGCTGCTGCACCCGTCGGACACGCCCGGGTTGGGTGTGGAGTTGGACCTGGACGCGGCCGGGCGGTTCCCCTACCGTGCCGCGTACCTGCCGGTGAACCGACTGGCGGACGGCACCCTCCACGACTGGTGAGCGGCAATGCGGCGGATCATCTTCTCCTCGTCGGTGTCCGTTGACGGCTTCTTCGAGGGGCCGGACGGCGAGATCGACTGGCACGTCGTGGACGACGAGTTGCACCAGCACATGAACTCGTGGCTGGGGCGGATGGGCGCGTTCTTGAGCGGGCGGCGCACGCATTCGCTGATGGCGGGGCACTGGCCGACGGCGGATCGCGACCCGGCGAGCACGGGGCCGGAGGTGGAGTTCGCGGGCATCTGGCGGGAGATGCCGAAGATCGTGTACTCGCGGACGCTGGAGTCGGCGGACTGGAACACGACCATCGTGCGGGACGTGGTGGTGGACGAGGTGCTGGCGTTGAAGGCTTCGGCGGGCGGGGACCTCGTGGTGGGCGGGCCGGACCTGGCGTCGACCTTCCGCCGGCACGGCCTGATCGACGAGTACCGGCTGTACGTCCACCCGGTGCTGATCGGTCGTGGGCGGCCGGTGTTCGGGCCGGAGGACCGCCGGACGGACCTGGACCTCATCGAGACCCGGACGTTCGGCACGGGCGTCGTGATGCAGCGCTACCGCGTCGGCGGCCGGCTCCTGAGCAGTGGGTGACGCCTTCGGGCGATCCTCTCGGGGCGGTGCGGTCGCGGTAAACCGGTTGCCTCGCAGCCGGCCCGCACTAGCCTCCGAGGGATGACCGAGAAGGCGCTGACCGCCGCCGGGCAGGACTGGGAAGAGCAGGCGCGGAACTGGATCGCCTGGGTGCGCGAACCCGGCTTCGACTCGTACTGGCGCTACCGCGACGCGTTCTTCGCGCTGGTGCCGACCGCGGGCCGGGCGACCCTCGACCTCGGCTGCGGCGAGGGCCGGGTGTCCCGCGACCTCGTCGGGCGAGGCCACCGGGTCACCGGCATCGACGCCTCGCCCACGCTGCTGGAAGCGGCGCGACAGGCTCACCCCGAAGGGCGGTACCTGCTCGCCGATTCGGCGGGCCTCCCCTTTTCTGACCACAGCTTCGACACCGTCATCGCCTACAACGTGTTGATGGACGTCGACGACCTGCCGGGCACCATCAGCGAGGTCGGCCGGGTGCTCGAACCGGGCGGCAGGCTCTGCCTGTCGATCACCCACCCGATCACCAACACCGGCAGCCGACAGGACGGCCTGTTCGTCCTCGACCGGCCCTACTTCGGACGTCACCGCTTCGAGGAGGAGGTCGAGCGGGACGGGATGCGGATGAAGTTCCAGGGGTGGAACCACCCGTTGAGCGCCTACACCGAGGCTTTGGAGATCTCCGGCCTGCTCATCGAGGCCCTCCGGGAACCGCAGGTCGACAACGACACGATCCCCTGGCACATGTGGGTCAGGGCAGTGCGTCCCCGCTAGCGCGTCCAGGCGCCGAACGCGGGCGCGAGTCGCATCGCGACGAGACGTCAAAGCCGGAACACGGCCCGCACCAGCGCGGCGTCGTACGGGCGGTTGCCTGACTGGACGGGCATGGTGTCCGCCGGACGCGGCCCGACCAGGGCCGCCGCCTCGGCGGGCAGGCCGATCCAGTGGTCGGCGACGGCGACCTCCAGCGGTGTGCCGGGGTCCAGCTCGCACGTGATCTCACGGCTGGTCGGGCCGTACAGCTCCAGCGTGGCGCCGGCCAGCTCCGCACCGCCGGACCGACAAACCCGCCGGTCCGACAACGTCACCTGCGTCCGCCACGCGGAAGCAGTGGGGGTGACGCGGAATTGGACCGTGCGGACGTCCCCGTCGGTGGCCTCGACGACGGTCGCGGTGGGCGCCGGCAGGGCGAGGCGAGGGGCGTCGGCGCGCATCAGCGGGTCGTCCAGCATCGGGTAGCGACCGGTCAAGTTCACCCGTTCCGGGTTCTCCCCCAGCACGCGGGACGTCCACGGGTCAGGCGCGGGATCGGCGGAGAGCCAGTCGGCCCGGCCGGTTTCGGTGTCCAGCAGGTAGATCAGCGAGTTGGGGCGCGGCTCGTCCGGGTCGAAGCCGAACCGCGCGGTGCCCACGGCGATCAACGCCACCGCGACCACGGCCACCCCGACCGCCATCGCGCCGGGACGCGGCAGCAAACCCAGCAACGGCATCAGCAGCACGCCCGCGAGCAG
Source organism: Saccharothrix isguenensis (assembly GCF_052936305.1). NCBI lineage: Bacteria > Bacillati > Actinomycetota > Actinomycetes > Pseudonocardiales > Pseudonocardiaceae > Saccharothrix > Saccharothrix isguenensis. The sequence goes on along the minus strand of NZ_CP193626.1, from coordinate 2,952,242 downwards.
CGCGAACACCACGCCCGCCGCGCTCAGCGGCATCCCCAGCGCCACCATCAGCGTGCCCACCAACGGCGGGAAGATCGCGGCGGCCACGAGCGGCGGGAGGAAGGCGAGGCGAGGTGCCCACAGCGCGGGCAGACCGAGCAGCAACGTCCACTGGAACAGGAACCCGACGCCCGGAGCCGCCACCGTCGTGGCCACCAGCAGCGCGGCCGTCAGCGCCAGCACCCCGGCGAGCACCTCGGCCGGCGACCACCGCCGCACCACCCGGACCGCCGCGAACAGCACCGCCAGCCCCACCGCCAGGAACCCGGCGACGAACCAGCCCCGCTCGTACGGCTCCGACAACGCCAGGAACGCCAACTCCGGCCGCACCGCCGTCACCAGCGCCCACAGCCCGAACGCCAGCGCACCGGCCACGACCACCGCCCCGACCGCCACCCCGGCGACCGCGAGCACCGCCCGCACCCGCAACCGTCCACTCCGGATGCCGAGTGCCAGCCCCAGCACCGTCACGACGGCGAGCGCCACCGCCAGCCACGTCGGGTAGTGCACGAGCACGCGGGAGAACAGGTCGAAGTAGACGGCGTCCCCGTCGCCGGCCCGCAGGTCCCGGTCCCCCAGGACCCGCACCAGCCCGACCATCGTCTCGCCGTGGTGCTGGAGGCTGCCCCGGTCGAGCCGCTCCAGGTCGTCGTAGGGCGAGTGGTAGTCCCGCACGTCTTCGATGAACGCGCTGTTCAGACCGCGCGCCCCGGCGTCCAGGAACACCGTGAAATCGCTGTAGTTCGGCATCCGCTGGTAGACCTCGGACGCCATCGAGTTCGCGATCGGCCGACTGCTCGCCGCGCCGAACGCCGACACCAGCGGCCCGTTGTCGGCGCCGGTCTGGAACATCCACACCGGCCCGCCACTCCCCCGTGCCTCCCAGTTCAGCACCGCCCCGAGCCCGTCCACGCCGTGCCGCCGCACGTACGCCTCCGCGCCGAGCGTCCCGAACTCCTCCCCGTCGGTGAACAGGAACACGACGTCGTTGCGCACGTCGGCGGTCCGGAGCGCGCGCAGGGTCTCCAGCATCGCCGCGACCGCCGCCCCGTCGTCGGCCGCGCCGGGACCGGTGGGCACCGAGTCGTAGTGCGCGACCAGCATCAACGCCTTGCCGCCGCTCACCGACGGGTCCGTGCCGGGCACGCGTGCGACGACGTTGTGCGCGGTGGCCACGCGGACCACGTCGCGCCACGGGTGGACCACGTCGTCGGACTCCACCGCGACCTCGGCCCCGAAGCCGCGGGCGGTGTCGGCGATGTACTCGCGGACCCGCGCGTTGTCGGCCGACCCGATCGGGTGTGGTCGCTGGGCGATCGCGACCAGGTGCTGCTCGGCACGTCCGGCGGCGAACTCCCCCGCCGCCGCGTCCGCCAGGGGCGCGGGAGGCCGGAACGCCAGCACCGCCAGCGCGCCCACCGCCGCGACCACCGCGAGCAGGGCCAACACCCACATCCGCCGGACGATCATCCGGAGACCTTAACCGGGCGAAAACGGGATCGACAGTGCCGCACCGCGCCGGCTACGACTGGCCGTCGATCATCCACTGCCCGTCGACCTCGACCAGCGTGTAGACGTGCCGCTCGACCTCGTTCGCGCCCGACTTGCGCGTGTACGACACCGACGCCGACACCTGGTTCGGGCCGACCACCTGCACGCCGCTCACGGTTACCGCGCTCATCTGGTCCCAGAACCCCCGGTAAGCCTCGAAGCTCGGCGCCCGCGCGGCCTTGAACCCGGCGGTGAGCCGGCCGTACGCGGTTTCCAGGTCGTTCGGGACGAGGCCGTAGTAGTCGGCCAGGGCCTGGTCGGGGCCGACCGCGACGGGCGCCTCGGCCGTGGTCGTGGTCTCCGCTGCCGTGGTCGTCGGCGGCTGCTCCGGTTCTTCCGAGGTCGGGTCGGCGGGTTCGGCGGCGGCGACGGTCGTGGTCTGCGCCGTTTCGGTCGTGGTTCCGTCCTCCCCCGCCGAGGGTGACCCCTTCTCACCCCGGCTGACCAGGTAACCGATCAGCACCGCGGCCATCACTGCCACCACCGCGAGTGCGACGAGCGCCTTCCGGTCACGTCGGGGTTGCTCCTGGGGAGTGGGCTGGGGGTCGGCGGGCGTCGGACCGGCGGGCGCGGGGTCGACGGGCGCGGGCATGACGGCGGTCGGCCGAGGCGGGGGCGGCGGAAGCGCGGGGGCCGCAGCCGGGGTCTCGTCGAACCGCACGTCCCGCAGCATGTCCGCCGCCTCGGGCATGGTCGGCCGGGTGTCCGGGTTCGTGTCGAGCAGGCGCAGCAGCACCGGGGCCAGCGGCCCGGCGTTGCGCGGCGGCGGGAACCGGCCGTCGGCGACCCGGTGCAGCAGGGCGATGGTGTTGCCGTCCGCGCCGAACGGCGGCGCGCCCTCCACCGCCGCGTAGAGCGTCGAGCCCAGCGCGAACACGTCCGCCGGGAACCCGCCCGTCCCACCGCGCGCCACTTCCGGCGCCAGGTAGGCGGGTGTGCCGACGAGCATCCCGGACGCGGTGACGGTCACCTCGTCCGCCGCGCGCGAGGTGCCGAAGTCGGTGACCTTGACCGTGCCGAACTCGGTGACCAGCACGTTGCCCGGCTTCACGTCCCGGTGCACGACCCCGGCGCGGTGCGCGGCGGCCAGCCCGGACGCCAACTGCACGCCCAACCGCGCCACCTCGTCGGGCGGGAGGGTGCCGCGCTCGCTGATCAGCGTGGACAGGCTGCGCGACGGCAGGTACTCCATCACCAGCCACGGGTGGCCGTCGTGCTCGACCACGTCGTACAGGGCGATCACGTTGGCGTGCTGCAACTTCGCCGCGATGCGCCCCTCCCGGACCGCGCGGTCGATCGACTCCTGGTCGAAGCCGGCGCGGAACAGCAGTTCCTTGACCGCGACGATGCGACGGAGCCTCAGGTCCTCGGCCCGCCACACCACCCCCATCCCACCGGCCCCGATCTTCTCGGTCAGCCGGTACCGGCCTGCGATAGTGCGGTCCTCCACCCGTGCTCCCAACGTCGCGCGCACGTCCGGCGACCGGGGTACCCGATCGAGTGACCCTTCGAACGTGCGTTTCAGTGGTAACACTTCAGGGGCGCTTTGTCCGCTCACCACGCGGGGGTCGATCCGGGCTGTGACCAGCGCGCCACCTCACCGTCCTCAGTGGACCGGATCGGACCAGCGGGGTTCGTCGGAACCCCACGAGGACGACGGTTTCGCCCACGTTCCGCGTTCGGTGAACGGCGGGCGGGCGTGGCGGAGCACGCCGTACGGCGAGGCTGTCTCCACCAGCCAGGGTTCGGGGTCGTAGTCGCCCCGGGCGGGTGAGGGGTCGATGTCGTGCAGGAGCCACGACGCGGTGCCCGCGAGCGACAGCCTGATGTGGTGGCCCCGTCGGTCGGCGAGGGCGCGCAGGACCGCGGCGGCGAGCAGGTAGCCGGTGCCGTGGTCCAGGGCCTGGGCGGGCAGCGCGCCGGGGACGCCGTCCGCGCCTTCGACCGCCGCGATGCCGGTGGCGGCCTGGACGAGGCTGTCGAACCCGCGCCGGTGCGCCCAGCCGCCGGTGCGGCCCCAGGCGGAGAGCTGGGCGACGACCAGGTCGGGACGCCTGTCGTGCAGCGCTTCGAGGCCACGCCGTTCGAGTGCGCCGGGCCGGTAGCCGGTGACGAGCACGTCGGCCCGGTCGAGGAGGTCGTCGAACACCTGCCGGTCGTGGCTGGTGGCGAGGTCCAGCAGGGCCGAGCGCTTGCCCATGCCGGTGTCCGCGTGCGCGTCCGGGTCTTCGGGGAGGTGCGGCGGGTCGACGCGGAGGACGTCGGCGCCGAGGAACGCGAGCGTGCGGGTGGCGACCGGACCGGCGATGACCCTGGTGAGGTCGAGGACGCGGACGCCCTCCGCGGGGCGGGATGCCGGCGGCAGCGGGCGGATCGCGGTGCCGGTGCGGGTCGTTTCGACCAACGGGCGTCGCGTCGGATCGGGTTCGGCGCGGACCGCGACGGCCAGCCCACCCGCGTTGTAGACGGTCTCCTGCACTTCCAGGGCTCGCCTGGTCGCCAGCTCGCGTTCGAGCGCGTCGGCGGTGGTGCCGAGCGCTTCGAGCAGGCGGGTCCGGTGGTGCGGGTAGTTGGCGTGGGTGCGGACCCAGCCGTCTGCGGTGCGCCAGAACCCGGACAGCGGCGCGAAGGTGGCGCCGGGCCGTCCGTCGATCCGCAGGTGGCGCTCGCTGACGAACGCCGTGGCGACGGCGGCCTCGTCCACCGTCACCACCGGCACGGGCGTCCTGTTGCGCTGAGCCGCCAGTTCCGCCGCCGCGAGCGCGCACACGCCGACTGTGGCCCGTGCCATGTCGCGCACGGGCAGGCGGGCGTCCAGGACGTCGCCCGCCGTCCGGTGCTCCACGGTCAGGTCGGGTCGTCCGCCCAGTGCCGCCCAGGCTTGCGCTGTCACCGCGTCCACATCGAGCAGTGTGCTGGTCCTCAGGCCTTTCCGGCGCGGATGACGGCTATAAGGTCGATCACCATGGACTACCCGATCGCGCGTCGTCCCGGCTTCGACCCGCCGGCGGAGTTCGCGTCGTTGCGCCAGGAGTCGCCCGTGTGCCCGGTGTCGTTGCGGCACGGGCAGCAGGCGCACCTGGTGACGCGGTACGACGACGTGCGGGCGGTGCTGCGGGACCACGGGCGGTTCTCGTCCGATCCGAGCAGGCCCGGTTTCCCGCAGTTGCGCCCGGTGGTGGACCGACAGGCCGCGCCGGGCAGCTTCCTGGTCACGGATCCGCCCGCGCACACCCGGTACCGGCGCATGCTGACCGGCGAGTTCACCGTGCGGCGGATGACCGCGTTGCGGCCCGAGGTGGAGCGGATCACCCGGGAACGGTTGGCGGCGATGTGCTCCGGGCCGCGCCCGGCGGACCTCGTGACCGGGTTCGCGCTGCCCGTGCCGTCCGACGTGATCTGCCTTCTGCTCGGCGTGCCGGTGTCGGACCAGGACTTCTTCTCCACCCGCAGCCGCGCCCACCTCGATCGGACGTTGTCGGCGGCGCGGGTGCGGACGGCGCTGGACGAGCTGCACGCCTACCTCGCGGACCTGATCCGCGCCCGCCGCGAGTCACCACGGGACGACCTGATCAGCCGCCTGGTGCGGGAGCCCCGGTTGACCGACGAGGAGGCCGTCGGGATGACCGTGCTGCTGCTCGTCGGCGGGCACGAGACGACGGCGAACTCCATCGCGCTGTCCGTGCTGGCGCTCCAGCGCGACCGGGCGCAGTGGGAGGCCCTGGTCGCCAGGCCCGGTCTGGTGGACAAGGCGGTGGAGGAGCTGCTCCGCTACCTCAGTCCCGTGCACCAGGGCGTGGTGCGGGCGGTGACGGGCGAGGCGACGGTCGGCGGCACGGCGTTGGGCGCGGGCGAGGGCGTGATCGCGTCCCTGTTCGCCGCGAACCGCGACCCGGCCGCGTTCCCCGAACCGGACCGCCTCGACTTGCGCCGCAACCCCAGGTCACACCTCGCGTTCGGCACCGGGGTGCACCAGTGCGTCGGCCACCTGCTGGCTCGTGCGGAGCTGCGGGTCGCGCTGCGCGCCCTGGTGACGGACCTGCCGACGCTGCGCCTGGCCGTGCCGTTCGAGGACGTCGAGTTCAAGTTCGACGCGCCGATCTACGGCCTCCGGTCCCTGCCGATCACCTGGTAGGCCCGCCCGCCCGCCTGCCGCCACGTACACCCGTTCGGCCGATCGAGCGTCGTAAACCTCCGATCGCCGGAATCGCCGAAACGGGGGAACCGGGTGTGCGATCCTCGCGTCGGACGGCAGAGCACTCGGGGACGAAGGTGGGACTGACTCGTGAAAGCGGTGGCAGGGCTGATCGCCCTCGCGGTGTGGGCGAGCGCGATCATGCTGGGCCTGAGCGGGATGACCCACTACCAGCCGCAGGCCGCGACCGTGGACGTCACGGACCGCGGCACGGCCCGGGTGGTCGACTGCGTGGAGGAGGGGCCGATCGGGGGCCTCGGCGTCGGCTACTGGTGGACGTGCCAGGCCGACGTCGTGTGGGACGGCGGTGAACGTGAGCGGGTGACGGCGCAGCCGGGGCAGTTCAGCCCGGACGACCGCGACCGCGACGTGCCGGTGGTCCAGCGCACGGTGCTCGGCAACAAGGGTGGCGGGCCGGGGACGCCGAAGGTGTACCGGGCGGATTTCGAGCCGAGCGCGGTGCTCGGGGTCGGGTCGCTGCTCGCCGGGATCGGGCTGGGAGGTCTGCTCGCCCTGATCATCTTCGGGGCCGCGCTGTCCCGGACCAAGGCACGACAAAGAGGGAAGTGAGTGGGTATGAATCCGGCCACAGGTGACCCGGACGCGTTGCTGCGGAGCTGGGACCAGCAGATCCAGGCCAAGCTCAAGCAGGCCGACCAGATCTCGCAGGCGGCGCGCGAGCTCAACGTCACCGAGCGCTCGAAGGACGGCGCGGTCTCCATCACGGTCGACAGCGGCGGCAACGTCACCGCCCTCGACCTGACCGACGCCGCGCTGCGCAAGCCGCCCGCGCTGCTGTCCGCGGAGATCCTCGGCACGATGCGCGCCGCCCAGGCGCAGATCGCCGGCCGGATGCAGGAGGCGATGGCGCCGATCGTCGGTGGGGACTCGGCGACCATGGACGCGATCATGGGCGGGTACAGGGAGAAGTTCCCCCCGCCGCCCGAGCCCGACGGGACCGCGCCTGCCCGCGCCCCGCGACCGGATGACGACGACGACTTCGGCGGCCACAACTGGGCCACCGACCGTCCGAACGACAAGAGCGGGTGGTGACCAGATGACGGACGGTTTCGGCGTCCACACCGACGCGATGCGGCAGCACGCGGGCCGGTTGGACGGTGTGGTCGAGCAGATCGGCGTGGCGCAGGACGCCGCCACGCAGGCCACCATCAGCGGCACGACGGCCTACGGCATCCTGTGCAGCCCCCTCCTGCTGCCGTTGATGGGCTCCATCGAGGCGATGGGGCACGCGGCAATCGGCACGGCGAACACCGTCGTCTCCGCGACGTCGGAGTCCATCGTCGCCATGGCCGACACCTACGACGCGGTCGACGGGGCCGTCGAAGGCGCCTTGTCCAAGATTCTCGAAAAGCTGGGGTCCCTCGGATGAACAACCCGCTGATCGCTCCGCCGACCGCGAACGACGGCTACGACCACCTCACCGGCATCGGCATGGTCGAGCCCGCGACGGACGCCGTGCTGGCCGTGCAGCGCGGGGACTGGCTGGAGGCCGGCGTCAACGCCGGAGCCACCGCGATCGACGCGCTCGGGTTCATCGCCGACCCGTTCGGCAGCCTGCTGACCTCGGCGTTCGCCTGGTTCATGGAGAACACGTCACCGCTCAAGGAGATGCTCGACGCGCTCGCGGGCAACCCCGGCGTGATCAACCAGAACGCGGGCACCTGGGGCAACGTCTCCGACGCCCTGGGCCGGGCGTCCGAGGACATGGTGCGGATCGTCGAGTCCGACACCGCGCAGTGGGAAGGGCCCGCGGTGACCGCGTACCGCCCGGTCGCGCTCGCGCAGGCCGGAGCGATCAAGGCCGCCTCGGTCGCCGCGAGCGGTGTGGGCGCCGCGCTGACCGGCGCCGCCGCGGCGGTCGCCGTGGTGCGCACGACCGTGCGCGACCTGATCGCCATGGGCATGAGCGAGCTGGTGCAGTGGCTCATCCGGGCCGCCGCTGCCGCCGCCATCACCCTCGGCCTGGCCACGCCCGCGATCGTCGCCGACGGCATCCGGGTCGTGGTGAAGTGGGCCAACAAGGTCAAGGAGTGGATCGACAAGATCGTCAGCACCATCCGCAGCCTGTCCAAGCTGGTCGACAAGTTCCTCGGCATCCTGGAGAAGGTCAAGGACGCGCTGGCGAAGGCGATGCCGAAGATCCCGTCCGGCGCGGCGGACGACATCGCCGAGACCATCGTGACGCAGGTGCCCAAGAACACCGGTGTGTACGGCACGCAGGGGGACGACCACCAGTACTCGACGCGCTGACGCCGTCGTGGGTCGGGCCGGCGCGGCCGTGCGCCGGCCCGACGCGCGCGGTGCGACCGGTAGTGGCGACTCGTCGTGGTGGCGCATGAGGTGGTCCCGGTAGCGGCCGAGAGCTGCGGGGTGGACCGGGTGTTCGAGGCCGCTGCGACCACGCGACGAGCGGGAGCTGTTCGCGGAGGTCACCTGGAGCGCCCTGCATCGCCGACGCTCCCAACGGGCCGACCACGTCATAAGCGGCAAAGGGCGCACAAGCGGCATGGGGAAGGGCCGCCGGTCCGGTTCGCCCCTGCGGCACGGATCGCGGCCGGAGCGGTCCGCGATCCGTGCCCACCGGGCTACTCCCCCGTGCTGAAGGCGGCGTCGAAGGAAGCCGCCGGCGGGTCGAACAGGTGCCGCCGGATGAACCCGACCGCCTCCTCCGCGCCCCGCAGCCGGTCCATGCCGGCGTCCTCCCACTCCACCGAGATCGGCCCGCGGTAGCCGATCGCGTTCAACGCGCGGAACGACTCCTCCCACGGCACGTCGCCGTGTCCGGTCGACACGAAGTCCCAGCCCCGCCGGGGGTCGGCCCACGCCAGGTGCGAGCCCAGCCGCCCGTTGCGCCCGTCGAACCGCTTCTTCGTGTCCTTGCAGTCCACGTGGTAGATCCGGTCGGCGAAGTCGAGGATGAACCCGACCGGGTCGAGGTCCTGCCAGACGAAGTGCGACGGGTCCCAGTTCAGCCCGAACGCGGGCCGGTTGCCGACGGCGTCCAGCGCCCGCCGCGTCGTCCAGTAGTCGTAGGCGATCTCCGACGGGTGCACCTCGTGCGCGAACCGCACCCCGACCTCGTCGAACACGTCCAGGATCGGGTTCCAGCGCCGGGCGAAGTCGTCGAACCCGGCGTCGATCACGGCCTGCGACACCGGCGGGAACATCGCCACGTACTTCCAGATCGAGGACCCGGTGAAGCCGACGACGGTGTCCACGCCCAGCTTGGCCGCCGCGCGCGCCGTGTCGGCCATCTCGGCGGCGGCGCGCTCGCGCACCGCCTCGGGCTCGCCGTCGCCCCAGATCCGCGCGGGCAGGATGGCCTGGTGGCGGAAGTCGATCGGGTCGTCGCACACGGCCTGGCCGACCAGGTGGTTGGAGATGGCGAACACCTCCAGCCCGTGCCTTTCGAGCATCGCGCGCTTGGCCGGCACGTACTCGTCGTCCGCCAGCGCCTTGTCGACCTCGAAGTGATCGCCCGAGCAGGCGATCTCCAGCCCGTCGTAGCCCCACCCGGACGCCAACCGGCACACCTCCTCGAACGGCAGATCCGCCCACTGACCGGTGAACAACGTGACCGGACGGCTCATCGACTGTCTCCAATCGCGGTCCACGCGGACTGCCGTCCGGCGCTCTCCTCCACCGCCGCCAGGACCCGCTGGACGCGCAGGCCGTCCGCGAAGCTGGGCGCGGGGTCTTCGCCACCGCCGATGGCGGTCAGGAAGTCCGCCACCTCGTGCGTGAACGTGTGCTCGTAGCCGATCAGGTGACCGGGCGGCCACCAGGCGCCGAAGTAGGGGTGCTCCGGCTCGGTCACCAGGATCCGCCGGAACCCGGCCGACGGCCCGTCGTCCTCGAAGTACGCGGACAGCTCGTTCATCGCCTCGAAGTCGAACGCCAGGCTGCCGCGCGTGCCGTTGACCTCCAGCCGCATGGCGTTCTTGCGGCCCAGCGCGTACCGGGTCGCCTCGAACGTGCCCAGCGCGCCGGACGAGAAGCGGGCCAGGAACACGGCCGCGTCGTCCACCGTCACCTCGCCGCGCCCGTCGCCGTCCGGCCGTGACCGCACGAAGGTCTCCGTCGTGCCGCTGATCCCGGTGATCAGGTCGCCGGTGACGTACTGGGCGGCGTCCACGATGTGCGCGCCGAGGTCGCCCAGGGCCCCCGAGCCGGCGAGTTCGCGCCGCAGCCGCCACGTCATCGGCGCCTCCGGGTCGGACAGCCAGTCCTGGAGGTAGACCGCGCGGACGTGCCGGATGTCGCCGATCCGGCCTTCCGCGACCAGCTCGCGGGCCAACGCGATGGCGGGCACCCGGCGGTAGTTGAACGCGACCATCGACCGGACGCCCCGCGTCGCCGCCTCCTCGGCCGCGGCGGTCATCGCCTCGGCTTCGGCCACCGTGTTGGCCAGCGGCTTCTCGCACAGCACGTGCTTGCCCGCGGCGAGGGCGGCGAGGGCGATCTCGGCGTGGGTGTCGCCGGGCGTGCAGATGTCGACGACGTGCACGTCGTCCCGGGCGACGAGCGCGCGCCAGTCGGTCTCGACGGCGGCCCAGCCGTACTTGGTCGCGGCCTCCTTCGTGCGCACCGGGTCACGTCCGCCGAGAACGGCCAGGCGTGGTGTCAGCGGCACGTCGAAGAACCGGTGGACGCTGCGCCACGCGTGTGAGTGCACCGCGCCCATGAACGCGTGGCCGACCATGCCCACGCCGATCTCGTCTGTCATCAGGGAACCTTTCACAGCAGCGGTGTCCGAGAGCCCGGGGACCGGGTCAGGAGTCGAAACCGACGTCGAGGTACTGGTCGACGTTCTCCTTGGTCACCACGGCGGAGTAGGTGGTGATGGACGCGGGGACGTCGTGCTCGGCCAGGTCGCCGATGCCCTTGGCCTGGCCCAGCAGCCGGGCCAGCGCGATCGCCGAGGACGCCATCGACGGGCTGTAGAGGACGGTCGCCTTGACCACGCCGCTGTCGGCCTTGATCAGGTCCATCATGTTGCGCGACCCGGCGCCGCCGACCATGACGAACTCGGTGCGGTTCGCGCTGTCGATGGCCGCCATCACGCCGATGCCCTGGTCGTCGTCGTGGTTCCACAGGGCGTCCAGCTTGGCCGCCGACTGGAGCAGGTTCGCGGTCTGCTGCTCGCCCGACTCGGACGTGAACGACGCCGAGACACGCGGTCCGACGGAGAAGCCGGCGCGCGCCAACGCGTCCCGGAAGCCCTTGCTGCGTTCCTGGGTGAGCGGCAGCGAGTCGATGCCCGCGACCTCGCCGATGATCGGGTTGCCGACGTTCCTGGCCTTCATCTGCTCGGCGATGTACTCGCCGGCGTTGACGCCCATCCGGTAGTTGTCGCCGCCGATCCACAACCGGTAGGCGAGCGGGGTGTCGAAGATCCGGTCGACGTTGACCACCGGGATGCCCGCGTCCATGGCCTGACGGCCGACCTCGGTGAGCGCCTTGCCGTCGAACGGCAGCACCACCAGCACGTCGACCTTGTCGTTGATCAGCGTCTCGACCTGGCCGATCTGCTGGTTGACGTCGTTGGTGCCCTCGGTGGCCTTGAACGTGACGTCGGCGAACTGGTCGGCCTGCGCCTTGGCGTTCTTCGTCATCGCCGCCATCCAGCCGTGGTCGGCGGCGGGCGCGGAGAACCCGATGGTGACCGGCTTGCCCGGCTGGCTGTTCTGGCCCGATCCGCCCGCGACGGCGTTCGGCGCGGTGTTCGCGGACTCGTTGGACGTGCAGCCGGCGAGGATGGCGGCGGTGCCGACGGCGGTGGTTCCCCAGAGGAAGCGGCGACGGTCGAGTGAGGACATGGCTGGCTCCCGGGCGTGGGTGGGATTGGGGAGGGGACTGGCGGGGTGCGCCGTGCGTCAGGTGGTGTGCGCTCCGCGGTGGCGGGCTGTCGTCCGCTGGAGGAGCACCGCGGCGACGATGATGACGCCCTTCGCGATGTTCTGGATGTCGGTGTCGAGGTTGTTCTGGGTGAAGATGTTGCCGACCACGGTGAAGATGAGGACGCCGATCAACGTGCCGATCAACGAGCCGCGTCCGCCGCTGAGCAGGGTGCCGCCGATGACCACCGCGGCGATGGCGTCGAGTTCGTAGAACATGCCGTTGGTGGACGCGCCCGAGGTGGTGCGGGCGACGACCATGATCGCGGCGATGCCGCAGCACAGGCCGGCGATGCCGTAGACGAGCGCGGTGTGCCGGCGGACGTCGATACCGGCCAGGCGGGCGGCTTCGGCGTTGCCGCCGACGGCGAACGTGCGGCGGCCGAACGTGGTGCGGTTGAGCAGCACCCAGCCGACCGCGAACACGGCGGCCAGCATCCAGATCAGCACCGGGATGCCGAGGACGTCACCGCGGAAGAACGTGGAGAACCCGGTCTCGGTGACGACCTGCGTGCGGCGGCCGGACAGGCGTTCGGCCAGGCCCTTCGCCGACGCGTACATGGCGAGGGTGGCGATGAACGGCACTATCCGCCCGTACGAGATCAGCACGCCGTTGACCAGGCCGCAGCCCAGGCCGACCAGCAGCGCGCACAGCACCATCACCACCGGCCCGTAGGACTGGGTGGCGACGGTCGTCATCCACACTCCCGACAGCGCCACGAGGGAGCCGACGGACAGGTCGATGCCGCCGCTGATGATCACGAACGTCATGCCGACGCTGACCACGCCGATCGCCGCGGCCAGCCGCAGCATGGTGGAGATGTTGGCCTCGGTGAGGAAGCTGTCCGGTCGGGTGAGGTACCCGACCGCGCACAGCACCACCAGCACGCCGAGCAGGCCGGTCAGCCTCAGGTCGAGGTGGCGGCGGTGCTTCCGCGGCTCCTGGAGCGGCGCTGATCCCTGGTCGAGCACCCGGGCTTCGGTCACTGGACCTCCTCCTCCGTCACAGCCGCTGTGTTCCCGGTCATCGGGCTCTCCGTGACGGCGCTGCCGGTCATCACGATGTCCAGCACGGCGGACTCGGTGAGCTCGGCGGCCGGCCGGTCCGCGACCACTTCGCCGTCGCGCAGCACCAGCACCCGGTCGGCCAGGCCGAGCACCTCGGCGACCTCGCTGGACACCAGCACCACGGCCACGCCGGCCGCCGCCAGTTCGTGGATCACCCGGTACAGCTCGGCGCGCGCGCCGACGTCCACGCCGCGCGTCGGTTCGTCCAGCAGGAGCACCTTGCAGCCCCTGACCAGCCAGCGCGCCACGACGGCCTTCTGCTGGTTGCCGCCGGAGAACTCGGCGACCAGCCGTCGCGGGTCGGCGGGTCGCAGGTCCAGCCGTTCGAGGGTGGCCTTCGAGTCCTTCAGCTCGCGAGCGCGGTCCATGAAACCGGCGCGGCTGTAGCTCGGGAGGCTGGACAGCGTCACGTTGTGCGCGACCGACAGGCCCAGCAGCAGTCCTTGGGCCTTGCGCTCCTCGGGCGCGAGGCCGATGCCCGCTTTCACGGCCGCGACGACGCTGCCCGGCCGGACCGGTTTCCCGTCGACCGCGACGTGCCCGGAGTCCGGTTTCCGAGCTCCGAACACCGTCTCCAGGATCTCGCTGCGCCCCGCGCCGACGAGGCCCGCGATGGCCAGCACCTCGCCCGCGTGCACGTGGAAGGTGACGTCCTTGAACTCGCCCGCGCGGCAGAGGTCGGTGACGGTCAGCACCTCGCGGCCGGTGTCGATGGTGGACGTGTCGCGGTGCGGGAAGACCGTCTCGACCTTGCGGCCGGACATGAGGTCGACCAGGTCGGCGGTCGGGGTGTGCGCGGGGAGGTTCGCGGCGACCGTGCGGCCGTCCTTGAGCACGGTGACCCTGGTGCCGATGCGGCGGATCTCATCCAGGCGGTGCGAGATGTAGAGGACGGACACGCCGTCGTCGGTCAGCTCGCCGACGATCCGGAACAGGTTGTCGACCTCGTCGGCGGCCAGGGCGGCGGTCGGCTCGTCCATCACGATGAGCCGGGCGTCGTGGACCAGGGCGCGGGCCATCGAGACCAGCTGCTTGCCGGCCGCCGACAGCGTGCCCACCTCGCGGTCCGGGTCGATCTCGGGGTGGCCGAGGCGGGCCATCAGGGTCCGGGTGCGGTCGCGGGCCGCCGAACGCCGGGTGAAGCCGAACCTGGCCGGTTCGTGGCCCAGGAAGACGTTCTCCGCGACCGTGATGTCCGGGACGAGGTCCAGCTCCTGGTACATGGTGGCTATGCCCAGCCGCAGCGCGGCGACCGGCGACGGGAGGGTGGTGGTCGCGCCGCGCCAGGTGATCTCGCCGTCGTCGGGCTGGTGCGCGCCGGACAGGACCTTGATCAAGGTGGACTTGCCGGCGCCGTTCTGGCCGAGCAGGCAGTGCACCTCGCCTTCCGCCACTTCCAGGTCGACCTGGTCGAGGGCGCGCACGCCGGGGAAGGTCTTGCCGATGCCCGTCATCCTGAGCAGGTTCGACTCGCGTCGGCCTTCCGTCTGCGCCTGCATCGTCGCTCCGGCTTCGTCAGGGGGTCGAATCGTGGTCCAGCTCACGTTTCCGGGTGGGTTGTGCCCGATCTTGACAGTTCCCCGTGCGGAGTCACAACGGTTCGGGCCGACTTTCGCCACACCGTTGCAAAAGTCGGTTCGGTTCAGCCGGAAGCCCGTTGCTTTCGCAAATGCCGTGAGCGGTTCGTTACGACCCGACCAGCCGGGTCCGGTCAGCCCGCCGGGGAGAAGGCCCGGTCGGTCGCGGACCAGGCCGCGCCGGTCACGCCGGCCAGGTCGCCCAGCTCCGACAGCACGATGGGCAGGTTGCCGGTCGCCAGCGGCAGGGACCGGCGGTAGACGGCGCTGCGGACCTCGGCGAGCAGGGAGTGGCCCAGCCTCGACACCCCGCCGCCGATGACGACCATGCCCGGGTTGAGGAAGCTGACCAGCGACGCGACCGCGTGCCCCAGTCGCCGGCCGCCTTCACGGACCAGGTTCGCCGCGGCGAAGTCGCCCGCCGCGGCGGCGGCGCCGACGTCCTCGGCGGTGAGCACGCCCTTGTCGCGCAGGGCGGTGGCGAGGGCGACGGAACGCCCGCTGCGGGCCAGCGCGGTGGCGTCACGGGCCAGCGCCGCGCCGCCGAAGTAGGCCTCCAGGCACCCGACCTCGCCGCACGCGCAGGCCGGGCCGTAGTCGTCCAGCCTGATGTGCCCGATGTCGCCGGCCGTCCCGGCCACACCTCGGTAGACCCGTCCACCGAGGACGATCCCGCAGCCGATGCCGGTGCCGACCTTGACGAAGATCAGGTCTTCGAGCGACCGGGCGACGCCCGCGTGGCGCTCGCCGAGCGCCATGACGTTCACGTCGTTGTCCACGGTGACCGGGCAGCCCCACCGGCCGGCGAGTTCGTCGCGCACGGGGTAGCGGTCCCAGCCGGGCATGATCGGCGGCGCGACCGGCATGCCGTCGCGGAAGCTCACCGGACCCGGCAGCCCGATACCGGCGCCGATCAGCCGGCCCGGCGACTTGGCGTAGACGAGGTCGGCCAGCTCGGCGACCCGGCTCAGGACCTGCGCGGGGCCGTCCCGGACGTCGCAGTCCTCACTGCGGCTCTCCAGCACCTCGCAGCGGCCGTCGGTGACCGCGACGGTGACCGAGGTGGCGCCCACGTCGATCCCGAGGACGCGCAGGTCGTCGGACAGGTGGAGGAGCGTGGACCGCCGCCCGCCCCGGCTCGCCGCCGGTCCGCCGATCTGCACGAGCCCGACGTCCACCAGCCTGGGCAGCTCGGTGGCCAGCTTGGCGCGGGGCAGCCCCAGCCGTTCGCCCAGCGCGACCCGGGACATCGCACCCTCGTCGCGGAGCAGCCCGAGCAGCTCCGACTGCCTGCCGGAGACGACATGCGGCTGCTGCCCGCTGCCCTTCGCGCTGCTCATGACCTCAACTTACGGCCGGTGACGCGGTGTGGGCGCACGGCCCGTCAGGTCGACACCTCCGGTGCCGTGTCCCGCACTCCGGCGGCGAGGCGCTGGAGCGCGTCGACGTGCGCGCGCAGTCGGGCCCGGCCCAGGGTGGTCAGCCTCAGCCAGGTCCGGGGGCGGCGGCCGACCGCTCCCTTGCGGATCTCCAGGTAGCCGGCCTCCTCCAGGGTCCGGGAGTGCTTGGACAGCGCCGAGTCGCTCAGGCCGGTGGTGTCGCGGACGACCTGGAAACCGGCCCACTCAGGACCGACCGCGAGCGCCGCGCACAGCGACAGCCGCGGCAGCGGGTGGATCACCGGGTCGAGGTCGGACGCGCTCATCTGCCCTCGACCACGTCACGCCGGATCGCCCGGTTGACCAGCCACACCTGCCGGGCGGTCAGCCCGCCGGCGAGGACCGCGCAGCCGATCGCCGCGTAGGGCTGGTCGAGCAGGGTCAGCCCCCACACCACCACCACGCTCCCGGCGATCACCGCCGCGGTGGGCACGAGGAGCGCGCGCAGAGCCGGGTACGGCCTGCTGTGGGCCAGCACGTCCAGCCCGGACCGCCGCCGGTACTCCAGCAGCAGCGCCAGCAGCAGCGCCGTGGCGACCAGCCAGTACGGGAACGGGGGCAGGCCGAACCGGCCGTGGTCGCGCGCCAGCAGCGGACCCAGCAGGACGCCGGTCCAGGCGACGGCGAACGCCACCCGGTACCACCACGGCAGGTTGATGCGGTCCGCCATCGCCGCACGCCGGCGGCGCACGGCGGCCAGGCCTTCCTCGGGATCGTCCACGTTCGCCTCGTCCCCTCCAGGCAGCGGCTTTCCACTGAGAAAGTACTTTCGCCCGGCCACCGCCGCCGAACGGGTGACGGAGGTTCACCCGACCTTGAGCAACCTCATCACTCGTTCGTGACCGTCCCGACATAACGGTGACGATTCAGAAGACAGAGAGTAGTCACCGGACCCATCTAACGTGACCCGCGTCACCCATTAACGCGGTTTGCTTGCCTCTCTAAAACACGAACGGTTACGTTCTCGGCCGCAGATCACGGTTCCATCACCGAACGGACACGGGCCACTCATCCCCGAAAACGGCCCCGTGGCCACCTGGATCCCCCGCCGGGTTCCGGTGACGGAGTTCCCCGACCGCAGGAGGCTGCACCGTTGGCTCGGCATGTCCGTCACAAGAACAAACGTGACCAAACCACGTTCCACGTCCCACCGCCGCCGCCCGGCTACAAGGGCGCGCACCGGGCCGAGTCCGAGCGGGTCCTCCCGCGGCGCATCGCCGGTGTCGCGGTGGCCGTCGGCATCGTGGGCGCCGCCGGAGCCGCGGCCCACGCGATGACGGGACAGTTCAGCCCCGTGGCCGGCGGAGCGGACCTCGGTGGTGTGCCGGACCAGTCGGCGCCCGTCGCCAAGGTCGAGACCGTGCACGCGGTCGACCTCGGGTCGGAGACCGCCCGGATCATCCGCCAGGAGCAGCTGGCCGCGATGCAGGCGTTCAACCAGGCCAGCGGCGTCGCCCAGGACGGGTACGCGGCGCGCAAGGCGGCCGAGGAGCAGGCCGCGCGTGAGGCGTGGGAGGCCGCGGAGGCGCGCAAGCCGCCGAAGCAGCGTCAGATCGAGGGCTGGATCCGCGAGGCGATCGGCGTCCTGGCCGCGAACGGCACCCCGATCACAGAAGACAGCATGGACGAGATCTACACGATCATCATCAAGGAGTCGAACGGCAACCCGAACGCCGTCAACACCTGGGACTCCAACGCCGTCCGCGGCACACCGTCCAAGGGCCTGATGCAGTGCATCGACCCGACGTTCCGGGCCTACATGCTGCCCGGCTACGGCGACATCTACGCCCCGGTCGACAACATCATCGCCGGTGTCCGCTACACGTACGCCCGCTACGGCGGCTTCGGCAACCACCCGGGCCTCGTGGGCATCCGGCAGGGCAGCGGCTACGTCGGCTACTGAGCCGGGGATGATCACCGCCCCGCCTGGCCGGGTCACGCTCACGCACCGCGGCGCCCAGCGCACCTGGTCCGTCGACGTCGAGGCGTTCGAGATCGCCGCCCACCCGGTGACGCAGGCGCGCTACGCGGAGGTCACCGGGGAACGGCCGGGCGCCGCGCACGGCGACCGGTTGCCCGTCGAGGGCGTGTCGTGGTTCGACGCGGTCCGGTTCTGCAACGCCCTGTCGCTCCTCCATGGCCTGACCCCCGCCTACCGGGTCGATGCCGACGACGTCGAGTGGGACGTGTCCGCCGACGGCTACCGGCTGCCGACCGAGGCCGAGTGGGAGCACGCGTGCCGTGCCGGTACGACGAGCGCGCGCTACGGAGCGCTGGACGACGTCGGCTGGTACCGGGGCAACTCCGACGAGCGCGTCCACGAGGTCGGCGGGAAGCAGCCCAACGCGTGGGGCCTGCACGACATGCTCGGCAACGTGTGGGAGTGGTGCTGGGACATGCACGACGTCGAGGTCAAGGGCATCTACCGGGTGCTGCGCGGCGGCGGCTGGTTCGACGAGCACTGGAGCTGCCGCGCGTCCGTCCGCCGCCGCAGCCACCCGAAGTTCAAGATCGACGACGTGGGGTTCCGCATCGCACGCACGGCATCAACACGCACGGCATGAGCGCGCACAGCACGGGCGGGTGGGCCGTTCCGGCGGCTTTCGCCGAGGCCACGATCGGTCGTGAGGGTGCGGCGGGCCGGCGGTGGGTCGAGTCGCTGCCCGCGTCGGCCGCCGAGTTCCTGGACCGCTGGTCCTGCACCGCGTCCGGGCCGACGGTGCACGGTTTCGTCGGCGTGGTGATCCCGGTCGTCCCCGCGGACGGGTCCGAGGCGGTGCTGAAGCTCGGGTTCCCGGGGTCGTCCAACGCGGCGGAACCGGTGGCGCTGGCGGCGTGGAACGGCAACGGCGCGGTGCGCCTGCTGGAGCGCGACGACAGCCGGTCCGCCATGGTGCTGGAGCGGTTGCGGCCCTTGGCCCAGCCCCCGTCCGCGCCGTTCACCGCCGTGGGCCGGCTCGTCCGCCGACTGGCGATCGCCGCACCGCCCGGTGTGCCGTCGCTGGCGGACAAGGCGCTCCGGTGGGTGGAGGACGTGCCCGCCCACGCCGCGCGGCTGGGTTCACCGCTGCCGGCGCGGGTGGTCGACGCGGCCGTGGCCAACGCGCGCGACCTGGCGGCGGGGCCGGCCGTCCTGGTGCACGGTGATCTGCACTTCGGCAACATCATGGGCGACCACGCGGAACTGCGGGCCGTCGATCCGACCGGGTTGGTCGGCGATCCGGCGTTCGAACTACTCCCCCTCCTGCGCGGCGACTGGCTCGCCGTCGCCGGCGAACCGGACCTGAGGACGGCGGTGGAGCGACGGATCGCGGAGTTCGCCGAGGCCGCGGAAGTGGACCGGGAACGGGTCCGCCGGTGGACGCAGGCCAGGGCGGCGGAGTCCGCGCTGTGGTCGCGCAGCCTGCGCGAACCGGCCGTGATCACCGAGGTGGTCGACATCGTGGCCGCGCTGTTGGCGTGAGCCCGCGGGACGGCTCGATAGGGTGACGGGATGCGCGTGCTGCTGACGTTCGCCGGCGGGCTGGGCCACTTCCAGCCGCTGATCCCGCTCGCCTCGGCCGTGGCCGCCGCCGGCCACGCGGTCGCGATCGCGGCCGGTCCGGCGCAGCGGGAGGCGATCGAGGCAGCCGGGTTCACCGCGTTCGCGGTGGGCGACGGAGGCGACGACGTCCCGGAACGCCGGCCGCTGCTGGTACCCGACCGGGAGCGGGAGGAGCGCGACCTGCGCGAGGGCTTCGTCCGGCACGGCGCCGCCCACCGCCTGCCGCTCTACCTCGACCTGTTCGGCGAGTGGCGGCCGGACGTCGTGGTGTGCGAGGAGACCGACTTCGGCAGCGTGCTCGCCGCCGAGAAGCTCGGCCTGCCGTTCGCGAACGCGCAGGTGATCGCGTCCGGTTCGTTCGTGCGGCCGGCGGTGATCGGGGAAGCACTGGCCGAGTTGCGCGCCGAGCACGGTCTGGCGCCCGACCCGAACCTGGTCATGCTGCACCGCCACCTGGTGCTCTCGCCGTTCCCGCCCAGCTTCCGCCATCCGGCGTTCCCGTTGCCGCACACCGCTTTCCCGATCCGCCCGCCGGTCGGTCCGCGGGCCAGGTCGGACACGCCCACGGTCTACTTCACCCTGGGGACGGTGTTCAACACCGAGTCCGGCGACCTGTTCGCCCGCGTGCTGGCCGGGTTGGACGACCTGCCGGTGGACGTGATCGCCACCGTCGGCCGGCACATCGACCCGGCGGAGTTCGGCGAGCAGCGGCCGGGCGTGCGCATCGCCCACTACCTGCCGCAGTCCGAGGTGCTGCCGCGCTGCGACCTGGTGATCTCGCACGGCGGGTCGGGCAGCGTCATCGGCGCGCTGGCGCACGGCCTGCCCACGGTGCTGCTGCCGATCGGCGCCGACCAGCCGCACAACGCCGAGCAGTGCGCGCGGCTCGGGGTGGGGAAGGAACTGGACCCGGTCACCGCCACGCCGCAGGACGTGCGGGCGGCGGTGACGGAGGTGCTGGCCGATCGGGATTACCGGCAGGCGGCCGAACGGGTGCGGGCGGAGATGCTCCGGTTGCCCGAGCCCTCGGCGGCCGTGCCGCTGCTGGAGCGCCTCGTCGCGGACGAGTTGTCGGACCCGGTCGGGAGGATCAAGAACAGGGCGGCGGCCCGGCACACCACGGGGTAGCAGGACGCCCGTCAGCCGAGGCGGAAGTCGGCTACCCGGATCGGTGACGGCGTGGTGCCGCTGGAGCGTTGTTGGTACTGGACCGACAGGATGCCGTCCGCCGCCAGCCGGGACGTGTCGACGTTGACCTCACCGAACGCGTTCATCGACGGCCGGTCGAAGACGAGGGTCCAGTCGGTCCACCCGCCGGCCTTGCTCGCCGACACGATCCGACCGCGCGGCATCACGAGGTAGGCGTTGTCGGAGCGGTCGAAGACGAGTTTGGTGCGCTGGGTGCTGCCGGGCGCCACGGGCACCTCGCGCTTGGTCCACGTGCCGTTCGAGTTCCGCACGACGTGGAACGTCCGGCCGTACTGGGTGCGCTGCTGGGAGTAGTTCGAGACGCACTGCGTGAACCGGCCCGGCACGTAGCTGATCACCACGTGCGGTGTGCCGGTGGAGTCGGCGGCCTGCCCCTCCTGGTTCATCAGACCGTGGTTCGGGTCCAGCGGATCGGCCACCAGGCCCGGCGAGTTCACCGACACCCGCGTGCCACCGGTGTTGCCCACGACGCTGCCGCCCGCGTTGCGCCAGGTCCGACCCCGGTCATCGCTGTACACGTAGCCGGTCTCGTGGTTGGTCAGACCGCCGGAGTTGCACAGCACACCCGAGTTGCCCTCACGCCACGTGAACGCGACGTGCAGCCGTCCCCGCTGGTCGTAGGTGAGGCCGTGCAGGTACATGTTGCGAGTCGTGGACACGACCCCGTTCGGCCCCCTGTAGTTGCCCGTCGCCGACGACCACGCGCCCAACCGCCGCCACGCGCCACCGGTGTACTCGGCCAACTCGTTCACGCCGTTGCCGGACCCACCGGTCCGGTAGCTGAACTGCAAGGCGCCCTCGGGCGTGACGACGAACTGCGGGTACGTCATGGTGCCCAGCTCGACGCCGCCCAGGGTCCGCTGCACGGAGCCGAACACCGACGGTGACCACCGGTGCGAACCCGGTTGCGACGCGAGCCCGGCGACGGACTTCGAGTAGTGCAGCCGCGTGTTGTGCGTGTCCATCGCGACGTGCAGCGTGCCGTCCTGCGGTGAGATCCCCAGTGAGATCACGTTGTGCGAGTCGTTGGCGCTGAGCTGGTGCGGCAGCACGGCCTTCTCCCAGGTCCCGCCCAACGCCCGCCGCGCCACCACGGCATTCCGACTGGACGTGTACCAGGCCGCGTACTGGTGGCCGTTGTACGTCACCATCGCGTCCTGGAACGCGTTGTTGTTGACCAGCCCGTCGTACGACACGAAGTACAGCGCCGACTGGTCGAGCACGGTGTCGGACAGCAGCGTGACGCCCGGCCCGGCGTGCGCGACGCCCGGCTGGACCAGTGACGCGGCCAGCATCACCACCGCCGTCGTGAACAGCGCTCTGCGGGTGACCTTCCTCGGTGGGTGCACGGAGTTCTCGTCGTCCGACTGCGGCCTCATCGCCCGTCCCTCCACTGGAGTGATGAGGACCACCCCAGTCCGTGGCATAGTCCCGGGTCAACGAAACGAACAGAATCGATCGAAGTCGATCGGAACCGAAGATGCGACTGGCGGCGCGACGACGTGAGCTGATCCTCGCGGCGGTGAGGGCCCACGGGGTGGTCCGCTTGGCGGATCTGGCGGACCAACTGGGCGTGACGGCGGTGACGGTCCGCCGGGACGTGACCGCACTGGCCGATCGCGGCCTGGTGTCCCGGGTGCACGGCGGCATCACCATGCCGCACCACGGCGATCCGCCGCCGTCACCCCGATCTGCGCACACGCTCGTGGGCATGGTCGCGCCGTCCGAGGAGTACTACTGGCCGGCCGTGATCCAGGGCGCGCAGGCCGCCGTCACGGCCGCCGGCGGGCGGTTGGCGTTGCGCACGTCCTGCTACGACGCGGCCGAGGACCGGCGGCAGGTGGTGAAGCTGCTCGAACGCGGTGTGCAGGCGCTGCTGGTCGCGCCGAGCACCACCGGGGCCGCCGGGATCGACCTGTTGCGCTGGCTGAGCGGGTTGAGCGCGCCGGTGGTGCTGATCGAGCGGATGCCGCCGGCGGAGTTGCCGGTGATCGGACTGGACGCCGCCGTCACCGACCACGCGCTGGGCGCGGGGCTGGCCGTGCGGCACCTGGCGACGATGGGGCACCGCGCCGTGGGACTCGTGCTGTCGCGCCTGAGCCCGCACCGGGCGGCGATCCGGGCCGGGTGGTCGGCCGCGTTGTCGTCGCTGGACCTGTCGTCGGGCGGGGTGCCGGCGCTGGACGTGCCGCCGTACGGGTCGCCGGGGTGGGCGGAAGCGTGCGACGACGTGCTGGAGCGGTGCGTGCGCGCCGAGGTGCGGGCATTGCTGGTGCACGCCGACCGCGAGGCGATCGGCCTGCTGGAACGCGCCCGCGACCAGGGGTTGGACGTGCCGGGCGACTTGGCGGTGGTGTCGTACGACGACGAGGTGGCCGCCGCGTCGGACCCACCGTTGACCGCCGTCCGGCCGCGGAAGCACCGGCTCGGCGCGCTGGCCGCGCAGTTGGCCCTGGCCCGGGTCGCCGATCCGCTGGACCGGCCGGTGCACCGGGTCACCCTGTGGCCGAGCCTGACCGTGCGCGAGTCGTGCGGTACGTCCCGCGGGACGCCGGGGTGGCCGGCCGGAGCAGGGGCACAACCGCCTGACGGCCGTACCGGCGAGTTCGATCAACGTCTGAATGAATGATTGCCTGCCGGTCGCCCGCCCACCACGATGGGGGCAGGCGGAGGAGGCCTTGGTGGGGCGATACCGATTGCACGTCAACGGCGAGCGGCGCGAGGTGGACCTGCCCGCTGGGACGCCGTTGCTCTGGGCGTTGCGGGAACAGTTGGGGCTGCTCGGGCCGAAGTACGGCTGCGGGGTGGGCGCTTGCGGCGCTTGTACGTCCCTTGTGGACGGTCAGGCGGCGCGGCCCTGCGTGACCACGGTGGCCGAGGCGCAGGGTCGGCGCGTCACCACCATCGAGGGCCTGTCCGAGGACGGTGACCACCCGGTTCAGCGGGCTTGGCTGGAGCTGGACGTCGCGCAGTGCGGCTACTGCCAGCCGGGCCAGATCATGTCGACGGTCGCGCTGCTCGCGGTCGACCCGGATCCGGACGACGCGGCGATCGACGCGGCACTGCGGGACAACGTGTGCCGGTGTGGGACGTACACGCGGGTGCGCGCGGCCGTGAAGCGCGCTGCCCAGCTGAAGCGGGATGAACGGTGAAGCGGCGGACGTTCCTCGGCGGCGTGTTGGTCGTGTCCGTGCCGATCGCACTGCCGGCTTCGGCCGAAGCGGCCGGAAGGTTCGCCCCCAACGTGTTCGTGCGGCTGGACGACCGCGGCCGGATCACGGCGACCGTGCCGAAACCGGACTTCGGCCAGGGCATGCGGACGATGGTGGCCCTGCTGGTCGCCGAAGAGCTGGCGGTCGGGCTGGACGACGTCCGGTTGGAGCAGGCCCTCGGTGACGAGGAGCGGTTCGGGTGGCAGGGCGTCGGCAACTCGTTCTCCGCCCGGCAGCTCACCGAACCGATCCGCACGGCCGCCGCGACCGCGCGGTGCCTGCTGGTCGAGGCGGCGGCCCGGCGGTGGGGCGTGCCGGCCGGGGACTGCACGGCGCGGGACGGCGTGGTCCGCCACGGACGTCGGGCGGCGCGGTACGGGAGCCTGGTGAGGGACGCGGCGGCGTTGGACCCGGCGACCGTGCCGGTCACGTTGACCCCGCAGGACCAGTGGCGGCTGCTGGGCCGCACGCGCGCCGGACAGGTGGGTGCGAAGGCGATCGTGACCGGCAAGGCCCGGTACGGCATCGACACCCGTCCGGCCGGCGCGCTGGTCGCCGTGGCCCTCCGTCCACAGTGGATCGGCGCGGTGGTCGACGCGGTGGACGACAGGGCGGCGCGCGCCGTGCCCGGCGTGGTCGCGGTGACGGCGCTGGACCCGGCGACGTCCGGCCAGGGCGGCGTCGCGGTGATCGCGCGGTCGATGCCGGAGGCGCTGCGCGGGCGTGACGCGCTGCGCGTGACGTGGCGCGGCGGCACACCGGATGCGGACAGCCGGGTGTGGCTGGCCGAGTTGGAATCCGCGCTGCCCGCCGTGCCGGCGGCGCCCGGTCCGGTGGCGTTCGAGGCCGTCTACCGGCTGCCGTTGCTGGCGCACGCGCCGATGGAACCGATGAACTCCACCGCGCACCTGACGGCGACCGGTCTCACCGTGTGGACGCCGACGCAGGACCCGGGCAGTCTGCGGACGATGCTGGCCGAGCAGTTCGCGTTGGACCCGGCGAACGTCCGGGTCGAGCCGACGTTGGCGGGCGGCGCGTTCGGCCGCCGGATCGAATCCGACCCGGTGTTGGAGGCGATCGCGTGTTCGCGGGCGGCGGGTGCGCCGGTCAGCGTGCTGTGGACCCGGGACGACGACATCCGGCACGACTCGTACCGGCCGATGTCCGTGCACCGGTTGTCCGCCGTGGTCGACGGGTCCGGCGTGCCGACGTGGCGGGCGCACGGGGTCGCGACCTGGCCGCTGACCGTCCTGCCGTTCTTCACCGACCCCGAGTCCGTCAAGTCCAACGGTGACCACTTCCCGTACGCGGTGCCGGGTCCGGTGGACGTGGCGCTGCGGCCCTCGCCGTTGCGCACCGGCTTCTGGCGCGCGGTCTACGCCGGGCAGTTCCAGTACGCCGAGGAGAACTTCCTCAGCGCCTTGGGCCACCGCGCCGGGCTCGACCAGGTGGACCTGCGGCGTCGGCTGCTGCCCGCCGACTCACGGCTGCGCCGGGTGCTGGACGCGGCGGCGGCGCGGGCCGGCGCCGTGCGGCCGGGTTTCACCCGCGGGGTGGCGTGCCACGACGACTACGGGTCCGTGGTCGCGGTGATCGCGGACAGCTCCGAGGGCGCGGTCCGCAGGGTCACGGCCGCCGTGGACGTGGGTCCGGCGCTGCACCTGTCCGGGGTGCGGGCGCAGGTCGAGGGCGCGGTGCTGGACGCGGTGTCGACCGTGTCCGGCGCGCAGATCACCGTGCGGGACGGTCGGGTCGTGCAGTCGTCGTTCCGCGACTACGCGTGGGCGCGCATCGACCAGGCGCCGGACATCGACGTGGTCATCGTGCCGTCGGACGCGCCGATCGGCGGGCTGGGCGAACTGGCCTACCCACCGGCTGCCGCGGCGATAGCGTCCGCCACCGGCCGGACCGTGACCGGGATGCCGGTCGGCGTCGAGGTGGGCTGAGCGGAAATCCGCTGACCGATCCGCGCCGCGCGCCTACCCTCTCCGCCATGGACCTGGTGGACCTCTGGCGACCGACCGGACGGGCGGAACTGGACCTGGTGGCGGCGTCGCAGTGGCGCGCGTGGCCGCCGAGGCTGCCCGACCAGCCGATCTTCTACCCGGTGGCGAACCGCTGGTACGCCACCAAGATCGCACGCGAGTGGAACGTGCCCGCCGAGGGCGTCGGGTTCGTCACCCGGTTCAGCGTGCGGCGCGACTTCCTCGCCCGGTACCCCGTGCAGCAGGCCGGCGGGCGCGAGGTGCTGGAGCACTGGGTGCCCGCCGAGGACCTCGACGAGTTCAACGCGAACATCGTCGGCACGATCGTCCGCGAGGCCGAGTACCGGGGTCCGGTCGCGGACGCGGAGTTCGACCGGGCGGAGGCCGACCTGGGCCGACCGCTGCCGGCGGCGTGGCGGCGCTACCTCCAGGGTGAGTCGTGGTTCCGCAGCGGGTGGCTGGGCGACACCTTCGTCACCCTCTACACGCCGCTGGAAACGGTGGAGGCGACCGCGGCGACCGCCGCGCGCCCCGGCATCGCGATCGTCGGCGACGACGGCTCCCGCGAACGCCTCGCGTTCGACCTGCGCGAAGATCCCGCGCCCGTGGCACTGGTGGACGTCACGGGCGCCGGGTGGTCCACCGCCCGGTCGTCGGCGCCGGACGCGGACGCGTTCGTGGCGCGGGTGGAGTCCGGCGACATCTCCTGGTAACCCCGTCGTCTTCGCCTCGGCGCTGGTTTGCGGAAACGGCGCTGATGCGGCAACCTTTCCGCCCGGACCGCCGGGACGTCTGGTCGGCACGCCCTTTGTGCGATGCGGAGGGCCGTATCGCCGATGACAGGATCGGGTAGATGGCTCTCGTGTTGGCCTTCGGGCTGGTGTTGCTCCTCAGCGTGTCCCTCTCCGGCGTCGCCGCGCGCACGGTGCTGTCCACGGCATTGCTGTTCCTGGTCGCCGGAGCACTGGTCGGGCAGGGCGGCTTCGGCCTGGTGGACATCCCGTCCGACGGCGCGTTCGTCACCGGGCTGGCCGACCTGGCGCTGTTCACCGTGCTGTTCACCGACGGTCAGCGCGCCAACGTGCGCGCGTTGCGGGAGGGGTGGCGGCTCTCGGGTCGGGCGCTCGGCCTGGCGATGCCGCTGACCATGGTCGGGATCGCGCTGCCCGCGCACTACCTGGCCGGTCTCGACTGGACCACGTCGTTCCTGATCGGCGCGATCCTCTCCCCCACCGACCCGGTGTTCGCGTCGGCGATCGTCGGGCGGACCGACGTGCCGCTGCGCCTGCGTCGCCTGCTCAACGTCGAGTCCGGGCTGAACGACGGTCTGGCGCTGCCGTTCGTGCTGATCTTCCTGGCCACCCTGACCGGCGAGGAGACGGACTTCGCCACGATCGGGCTGGAACTGGTCCTCGGCCTGGTGTTCGGCGTTGCGATCGCCGCCGCGGTGACGGTGGCCTGGAGGTTGCGCATCCTCACCGCGGAACCCCGGCTCCAGGCGCTGGGTCCGCTGGCGATCGGCGTGATCGTCTACGCGGCCTGCCACCTGACGCACGCCAACCCCTACCTGGCCGCGTTCGCCGCCGGGTCGGCGCTGGCCACCCTGGACCGGGTCAGCGCGGAGAACTTCGAGCACTTCGGCGACCTGCTCTCCGAGACCACCAAGTTCGCCGCGCTGCTGGTGTTCGGCGCGCTCATCACGCCGGACCGGATCTCCCACCTGACGTGGGGCGACTGGGCGGTCGCGGTGATCGCGATCCTGCTGGTGCGCCCGGCCGCGATGCTGCTGTCCCTGCTGCGCACCAGCCTCCCGTCCCGGGAACGGTGGGTCGCGGCGTGGTTCGGCCCCAAGGGGTTCGCCTCGGTCGTCTACGTGCTCCTGGCCTACCAGGCGGGCATACCGTCCGGTGAGCACGTGTTCGACCTGGTGGCGATCACGATCGCGCTGTCGATCGTGCTGCACTCCTCCACCGACGTCCCGGTGGCCAAGGCGCTGAGCGTGGAGCCGCCGGACAACCTGCCCACCGGCCAACCCGAGTCGCAGGAGTCCAAGACCGAGTAGTCCGCTCGGTGGCGACCCTCGGTGGCACAGTTCGGTGGCACAGCTGAAAAGAGCGCACCGGAGCACGCCATGGTCGGCTGTGCTCCGGTGCGTTGGCTCGGTCCCCCGACTGGGAACCGCCCCGATCATCGGGGGATGGTCAGGCGTGCGTGGTGCTGGTCCGGCCGTCGAGCCCGCCCTCGGTCTCGGCGTCGGCGACCGCCTCGGCGGCGGCTGCCGCGGCACGGGCCGCGTCGTCGGACGCCTTCGCCGCGGCCTCGTCGGCGGCGGTGGTGTCCGCGCTCGGCTCGACCTTCGGCAACGCCTCGGTGAAGGCGCGCGACACGCCCTGCAGCGCGGACGTGACCTCGCTCGGGATCACCCAGAACGTGTTGCCGGGGCCCTGCGCCAGCTGCGGCAACGTCTGGAGGTACTGGTAGGCCAGCAGCTTCGGGTCCGGGTCGTTGCGGTGGATCGCTTGGAACACCTGGTCGATGGCCCGCGACTGGCCCTCCGCCTTCAGGATCTCCGCCGCCCGCTGGCCCTCCGCCCGCAGCACCGCCGCCTGCTTGTCGCCCTCGGCGGTGAGGATCTGCGACTGCCGCTGGCCCTCGGCGTTGAGGATCGCCGCGCGCTTGTCCCGCTCGGCGCGCA
Source organism: Saccharothrix isguenensis (assembly GCF_052936305.1). NCBI lineage: Bacteria > Bacillati > Actinomycetota > Actinomycetes > Pseudonocardiales > Pseudonocardiaceae > Saccharothrix > Saccharothrix isguenensis. The sequence continues at coordinate 2,923,810 of NZ_CP193626.1, read as the reverse complement.
TCTGCTTCTCCATCGCGTCCTTGATGGTCCGCGGCGGGTCGATGGCCTTGATCTCGACCCGGTTGACGCGCAGGCCCCAGCGGCCGGTGGCGTCGTCCAGCACGCCCCGCAACTGGCTGTTGATCGTGTCGCGGGAGGTGAGGGTGCGTTCGAGGTCCATGGAGCCGACCACGTTGCGCAGCGTGGTGACGGTCAGCTGCTCGACCGCCTGGAGGTAGCTGGCGATCTCGTAGAACGCCGCGCGCGGGTCGGTGACCTGGAAGTACAGCACCGTGTCGATCTCCACCACGAGGTTGTCCTCGGTGATGACCGGCTGCGGCTGGAAGGAGACGACCTGTTCGCGCAGGTCGATCGCGGGGTGCACGCGGTCGATGAACGGGATGACGACGTTCAGACCCGGTTGGAGGGTGCGCTGGAACCGGCCGAGCCGTTCCACGTTGCGCGCCCGGGCCTGCGGCACGATCCGCACCGCCATCAGCACGATGGCGATCACGAACAGCGCGATCAGCAGGCCGGCGATCAAGGGTTCCACGAGTCACTCCCGGGGTAGACGAACGCGGTGCTGCCGCTGATCCGCATGACATCGACGGTGGCGCCCTCGGGGATCACGAGGCTGTCGTCGAACGGCCGGGCCGTCCACTCCTCCCCCGCGATGCGCACCCGGCCGCCGTGCCGAGTCACCTCGCTCACCACGTAACCGGACTCACCCACCAGGGCGTCCACGCCGAACCGCACGGTCTGCGGCTTGCGCAGGTGTTCACGGGCCAGCGGGCGGACCAGGACGAGACCGAGCACCGACGCCAGCGTGAACACCGCGAACTGGGCCGGAGCGGGGAACCCGATGGCGGCGACCCCGGCGGTGACCAACGCGGCTCCGCCGAGAATGCCCAGCGCGGCCGTCAACACGAGCAGTTCGGCCGCACCCAGGAACAACCCGAGCAGCAACCACACCAGCCAGCCGTCCACCGCACGCTCCCTCCGTGGCACGTCGACATTCGACGCCACGCTCCGAGCCTGCTCCCATGCTCTCCCGCCGGGGGCGACGCGACAACGTGCCCACCCGGCCGGTCCGGCGGGACGTTACTTGCCGGGCACCGGCAACTTGCTGCGGTCACGTCCGGCGGTCAGCGCAGGACGCAGAACTCGTTGCCCACGGGATCGGCCATCCGCACCCAACCGTCGTGCTCCGCCACGGCCACCGGGCCGAGGTCCACCAGACGGGCGAGCTCGGCGGCCGGGACCGGCCTCCACGAGCACCGCGGGGCCGTCCTCGGTGTCGCCGATCCCCCGCTCTTCCAGGCGGCGCAACTCCTGCTGGTCGTACGGCGCCGCCCGGTGGCCGTCCAAGACCCCGGCCCAGGGTCGCCTGCTGCCCCCAGTCGAAGACGATGTCGGCACACGGGCCACGCCCCGCAGGCCGGCGCGGGACGCTCATCCGGTCGGCAGGTCGGCCCGGGTCGAGGTGTGGTCGGGCCAGCGGACGGTGACGTGGCCGGTTTCCTGGTCCACCAGGACGGTCGGCGGGCTGTCGGGCCGACCGCTCGCGTCGAGTCCGATCACCACGGCCGTCCACTTGCCGGGCGTCACGTCGCCCGACGTCCACGGGGTGGCGGTGTTCGGGCCGAGTGGGCTCGCGTCGGGCTCGGTGTGGACGCCGGTCCGGTGCAGGCCGAGACCGGGGATCACGACTGAGCGCAGGGCGCCGGACCGGGCCTCGGCGCGGCCGGGACCCGTCGTCACCGTGGGGTCGCCGGCGAGGGGCCAGCCGCCGATCCGCAGCGCCGTCGCCGCGCGCAAGGCGTCGGGCGCATCGGGTAGGGCGTTCACCCGGACGCACCGCACTTCCCACGACCCCCGCAGCACCGACACGGTGGTGACCTCGGCGACGTCCCGCGCCACGCCCTGACGTCCGGAGCCGTGGTCGCGCCGGCCCGGTTCCGGGTCCAGCCAGTGGACCCGGGCCGTCGAGGCTCCGACCACGGCGTCCCCCACCTGCTCCGCGGACAGCGTCCGCATACCGGCACGGTGCGTGGCGTTGCCCGCCGCGTCCAGCAGGACCACCGACTGGTCCAACGGCGACGTCCACGCCCGTTCCGACAGCAGCGGCGCGGTGGCGGTCGAGTAGGCGAAGCGGGTGTACAGCGGCGAATCACCGACCTGCGCTCCGACCACCGCGTGGTCGGTGCCGTGGTTCACGACGCGGACCAGGCCGTCGGCGCGGGTGGACGAGATCAGCCAGCCGGCCGGGGACGTGACCCACGTCGCGTCCCCGCGCTCCACCGGCAACGGCTCCTCTGTGGCCGTCCACACGGGGTGGTCGGCCGGCAGCGCCAGGCCCAGCAGGCCTTTCGCGGCCCAGTACGGGGACGCCGGTCCCGAGTAGGCCTGCGCCAGCGCGCGCCACTCGTCGTACCAGCCCATGGTCAACAAGCCGCGTTCGTCGGGCGCGCCCCGGTCGGCGAAGTGGGCCACCATCCCGGAAGCCGCGCGGCGCAACAGACCTGGAGACGTCGACGGGACACCCGCCATCGCACCCGCCCACAACGGCGCCGCCGCGGCGAACCGGTAGATCAGGCTCCGGCCTTGCACCAACGGAGCGCCGTCGCCACCGATCAGGCGCACGTAGTCCACCAGGAAGCGGTCGAGCCTGGCCGCGTCGAGCGACGTCCGGTCCGCGGCGAGGTCGGAAGCGCCCCGCATCCGCGCCCACAGCACGGGGTACAGGTGCAGCGCCCAACCTCCGTAGTGGTCGAACGACCGCTCCTCACCGTCGGCGAACCACCCGTCGCCCCGGTAGAAGGAGTCGTGCGCCGCCAAGTCGGACGCGATGTCCTCGGCCCGCCACGGTCCGCCGGCCGACCGCAGGAACGTCTCCACCACGATCCGGAACCACACCCAGTTGCACCGCGGGTAGGTGTCGTCGCCGACCACGGCGGACAGGTAGTCGACCACCCGGTCGCGCACGGAGTCCGTCAGCCGGTCCCACAGCCAGGGCCGCGTCATGTCCAGGATCAGCGCGATCGACGCCGCCTCGACCTTCGCCTGCGCGTGCTCCTCGGGACGCGGCCAGCGTTCCGGGGACGCCGGGTCCGTGCCCGCGTCCAAGCCCTTGGCGTACCAGTCGGCCAAGCCCAGCGGGTCGCGGCCGTTCTCGCCGGCCAACCGGAAACCGGCGACCAGGAACGTGCGGGCGAATCCCTCCAGCCCGTCGACGGCGGTGCCGTACCCGCCGGGCGGCCCCGGTGGCGTGATCCGGGCGTGGCCCGGTGAGGCGTACGGGCGGACGGCGAGCAGCATCCGGTCGGCCAGCTCGGCCCACCGGTCCCGGCTCCAGCCGGTGATCGACTCCGTCTCCAACAACGCTTCAGGTCGGGTCACGCGGAGTCCTTTGCGGCCGGCACAACGGGACGATGGACCGATCATCTGTGATCGCCATTTGCCCAGTCAAGACCCCAACCACGGTCACATCCGATCAAAACCGATCAGACACCCGAAGATTCGGCCTTCCCGCCCCGCACCATGAACGCGCCGACCACCGCCACCACGGACAGGATCGCCGCCATCAGGAACGCCATCCGCAGCCCGCCCACCTCGGCGCCGATCGCGGACTCGCCGGACGCGGCCAGCCCGGCGGCACGCGCGCTCATCACGCTGACCAGCAACGCGACCCCGGCAGCGGCGGCCAACTGCTGGGTCGTGCTGAAGATGGCACTGCCGTGCGCGTACAGCCTCGCCGGCAACGCACCGAGACCGGCCGAGAACAGCGGCGTGAACGAGAACGCCAGGCCCACGCTCAGCACCAGGTGGAACACCAGCACCTGCGCGGTGGGCGTCGAGGCGTCGAACGTCGTCGCGAACCACAGGGACGCGCTGGTGGCGACCGTGCCGACGACGAGCAGGACGCGCGGACCCACCCGGTCGTAGAGCCGGCCGACGACCGGCGACAGCAGGCCCATCACCAGACCGCCGGGCAGCAGCAGGAGACCCGTGTCGAGCGGGTCCAGCCCGAGGACGTTCTGGGTGTAGAGCGGCAGAATCGTGACCGCGCCCAGCAGCAGCGCCATCAGGACCATCATCAGCGAGCTGGCCAACGTGAACGTGCGGAAGGCGAACGTCCGCAGGTCGAGCAGCGCGCGCTCGTGACGCTGGAGCGACACCTGCCGCAGCACGAACGCCGTGATGCCCAGCACGCCCACCGCGAGCGCCACCCACATCCCGGAACCGCCGCCGGAGTGCCCGATGTTCGACAGGCCGTAGACCAGCCCGCCGAACCCGAACAACGACAGCACCACCGACAGCACGTCGATCGGCGCGCTGCTCGACTCGCCGATGCGCGTCACCCAGCGCAGCCCCAGCACCAGCGTCGCCACCGAGATCGGCAGCACCACCCAGAACATCGCCCGCCAGCCGAACTGGCTCAGCACCACACCGGACACCGTCGGGCCGATGGCCGGCGCCACGGAGATGACGATGGAGATGTTGCCCATCACGGCACCCCGGCGGGCCGCCGGCACGAGCGTCATCACGGTCGTCATCAGCAGCGGGAGCATGATCGCGGTGCCGGTCGCCTGCACGACGCGGGCCGCGAGCAGCACCTCGAAGCCCGGCGCCACCGCCGCGAGCAGCGTGCCGGCGCTGAACAAGCTCATCGCCAGGCCGTACAGCACCCGCGTCGGCACCCGCTGGATCAGGTAACCGGTGATCGGGATGACCACCGACATCGTCAGCAGGAAGCCGGCGGTGAGCCACTGGCCGACGGCCGCCGTGACCTGGAGGTCGACCAGCAGCACCGGGAGCGCGACGCCCATGATGGTCTCGTTGAGGATGACCACGAACGTCGCCACGAGCAGCACGCCGATCACGGCGCGGTCGCTGGGACTGAGTCCGGGCGGCGACGTCTCGACGTCGGACTCGGACACACGTGCGGCAGTCAACGCAAGACCCCCAGGACGAAACAGGTGCGGAAATGGGCGACGGTGCCCTGACTGCCAACAACATTACCTGCGGGAATCGCCAGGCCCGAACGCGTTTCCACTTCAAGCAGAGCCCATCACGGACTGTCGCCGAACGGTCGCTCGTCGGCTACCGGACGCCCGCTACGAGACCGGACCGCAAGGTCACACCGCAAAGCCAGGCCGCACAAACTCAAGACCGTGGAAGTCAGGCCGTGAACGTCAGGCCGCGACCTCGCCCCACACGGTCTTGTGGCGGGCATGGGGAGCCACGCCCCACCCGCACGACAGCCTGTTCACCAGCAGCAGACCCCGGTGGTGCAGACCAGTTGCGCCCGGCTTGCCCAGCACGGGCAGCAGTTCCGGGCTGGCGTCGTCCACCTCGACCCGGACCACCCCCTCCTCCTGGGGGAGACGGAGCCGCAGCCGTCGCGGCGCGCTGGCGTGCTCGAAGGCGTTGGTCAGCAACGCATCGGCGATCACCAGCAGGTCCAGCAGCCGCGCCCGGTCCAGGTCGGGAAGATTCTCGGCGATCCATCTCCGCGCGCTGCGCATCGGCGGGACGGTCTCCTCCAAGTCGAAGTCGATGTGGTCAGGGGACCGTTCGACGACGTCCACACTCGTGCCTTCCCCAACTGTCACAACCCGAGGCGGTCTCCGGGAGTACCGGACGGGTTTCCCCGGCGCGACACCCGCAAACTGTGATCCGAGGACGACCTCGACCTCACGTCGGCGTCGGTGGTCGGAACGATTCAGACCAGGCGGACCTCGGCCCAGACCGTCTTGTGGTCGCGCCGGGGCCGATGCCCCCAGTTGACCGACAGCCGGTTGACCATGAGCAGTCCGCGACCGTGCTCGGGGGTGTCGAGCCGGCCCAGGACCGGGAACCTGCTCGGGCTGGCGTCGTTCACCTCGACCCGCACCACGTCCCCGTCGCCCGACCGGTGCAGCCGCAGCCGGCGGGGCGCGCGGGCGTGCCGGTAGGCGTTGCCCACCAGTTGCGCCGCGACCACCAGGATGTCCACCAGCCGGTCGTCGCCGACTTCCGGGAACGTGCCTGCGACCAGTTCCGACAACTCGGTCGGAGTGGGAGGCGTATCGGGCAGGTCGAGATCGACCCCGTCCCGAGGGAGATCGACAGTGCTCACGGTCCACCCTCCAGTGCCCTGTTTTCTCAAGGCAGAAACAGTCTCCGAGTTACCCGGCCGCACAACCGGGCAAACGCCGGAACCGACGTGCCGTCGGAAATTACGACGCATGGCCGCGTCGATCGTTCCACTCAGGGTGAACCAACAGGTCACGACCGCCGCGGACCGGGCGCCCGGTGGTCCGAAAAGGACGATTCCGGTGATCCGGATCACGTCGCGGCGAGCACGTGCCAGGACGGCCTCCTCGGCCGGCTCGGCGAGCAGGCCGGTGCGGCCGTGGTCGAGCAGTTCGGGCAGCCAGCCGCGGCGGAAGCCGACCACCGGGCAGCCGAGTGCGAGCGCTTCGACGACGGCGGTGCCGCCCGGTTCCGACCACGTGATCGGGAACAGCGCCGCGGTGGTGATGGCCAGGAGTCGATCGCGCTCACGTCCGCGCACCGTGCCCACCCAACTCACCCGCCGTCCGTCGACGTGCGGCTCGACCTCGTCGCACCAGTAGCGGACGTCGAGGTTGGCCCGCACGGCGGGATCGGTGGCGAGGGCGCGCTCCAGGTCGTCCCGGGCGTGGAACCGACCGACCGGCCCGGCGAGGACCAGCGGCCATCCCAGCTCACGGGCGACCCTCACCGCGATGTGCTGCCCCTTGCACCGCGTCACGCGCTCCAGGACCACCACGTGATCGTGCAGCGGGCCCTTCCACAGCGCTTCGCCCTTGCCGGACAACGGTTGAGCCGATCGTCGCCCGCTCGTCCTGGGCGGGGATGACCACGCTGACCTGCTGACCGTCCTTGCTGGCGCTCAGTTCTCGCGGACGCCACCGCCCGTGGTGACAAGTGCGTCGGGTGAGCCGGTCACGGAGCGGCTGATCGGATCGGTTCCATCATCCAACGGTCCCTCTTCCGTCGCGGGAGTGACGTTCCCGTGGGATCCCGGTTGAAACGCCGTGCCCGCGGCGTCCGTCCGGGGCCGGCGTTTTGGGATCGAGCACGGGCGGTACTCCCCGCTCACTCGACGTCCCCTGGGAGGCACGGTGAGCGACTGCCGGATCGGGTTCATCGGAGCGGGTGGTGTCGCGCTGCGGCACGCCCGGATGCTGACCGGGCTGCCGGACGCCGCCGTGGTGGCGGTGACGGACCCGCTCGTCGACCGGGCCGCGCAGTTCGCCGCGGAGTTCGGCGCGAAGGACGTGGCGGACGTCCCCGAACTGCTCGCCCTCGGTCTCGACGCGGTCTACGTGTGCGTTCCGCCGTTCGCGCACGGTCCCGTCGAGGAGGCGGTGATCGCCGCCGGGGTGCCGATGTTCGTGGAGAAGCCGCTCGGGCTCGACCTGGAGGTCGCGGACCGGATCGCCGCCGCCGTCGCCGAACGCGGGCTGCTGACGTCCGTGGGCCACCACTGGCGCTACGCCACTCCCCTGCGGCACGCGGCACGGGTGCTCGCCGACCGCCAGGTGCGGCTGGTGACCGGTTCCTGGCTGGACGAGGTGCCGCCGGTGTCGTGGTGGACCCGGCGCGACCGGTCCGGTGGACAGGTGGTCGAACAGGCGGTGCACGTGCTGGACGTGGCGCGGCTGCTGGCGGGCGAGGTCGTGGAGGTGCACGCGATGGCCGACGGGGTGGCGCCGCCCGGCGACGCACCGGGTGACCTCGACCGCGCCACGGCCGCTGTGCTGCGGTTCGCCAGTGGCGCGGTCGGCTCCCTCGCGGCGACGTGCCTGTTGCGGCGCAAGCACCGCGCCGGTCTCGAAGTGTGCGCGGACGGGCTCGTGGTGACGTTGGCCGAGGACGGTGCGGTCGTCCGGCTCGACGACGGCGAGCCGTGGCGGTTGGAGGTGGATCCGGACGCGGCGAAGCGCATGGCCGACAAGGCGTTCGTCGACGCGGTGATGGGCAGGCCGACGGAGCCTCTGGTGCCCTATGAGGACGCCTACCGCACGCACCGCCTGGCGTGCCTCATCGCGGAGTCGGCGGCGACCCGGCGACCGGTGCGGGTGACGCCCGATGGGTGACCGGGTGCTGGTGGTGGAGGCGCCGGGCCGTGTGGTGGTGTGCGACGAGCCTGATCCGGGACTGGTGGTGGAGGGGGATTCTCACGTCCGCAGCTCTACAGTGGACTGTCCGCGGGCACCGAGCTGTCGTTCTTCCAAGGGCACGAACCCCTCGCTGGACGCGCGGTGGGACACCGAACTCGGCCTGTTCCGGCCGGTGGCGGCCGGTTCGGGCTACCCCGTCCGAGAGCTCGGTTACATGGAGGTCGGCACGCTCACCGAGAGCCGGGCCGCCGGGATCGCGGCGGGCAGCGTGGTGGCGATGACCTACGGCCACCGGACCGGTGTCCCGGGACCGACCGGATCGCGCTGCCGGAGGCACTGGACCCGCTGCTCGGCGTGTACGTCGCGCACATGGGCCCATCTGCGCGAACGGCCTGCTGCACGCGGCGGCCGAGCTGCACGGGACGGACGTGCGCTCGCTCGCGGGCGGGGTGCGCGGCCGACGCGTCGCGGTGACGGGCGGTGAGGTCGTCGGGCTGCTCACGGGCTGTTCGCCGAGCACCACGGCGCCGCGGAGGTCGTCGTCGCCGATCCGACGCCGCAGCGACGTGCGGCGGCGAAGGCGTTGGGCCTCACCGCCGCGGATCCGCAGGCCGCGGACCTGGCGGTCGAGCTGAAGTCGCGCTGGCGGCACGGCCCCGGCGATCGCGGCGCGGACGTCGTCTTCCAGTGCCGTGGGCAGTCGTCGGGGCCGGCGCCGGCGCTGCGACTGCTCCGGCCGCAGGGTGCGGTGATCGACCTCGCGTTCTACCCGGACGGCGCGCCGGACGTGCGGCTGGGCGAGGAGTTCCACCACAACGGCCTGACCGTCCGGTGCGCCCGGATCGGCCGGGTGCCCCGTGGCACCGCCCACGCCTGGGACCGGGAACGGCTGTCCGCCGAGACGGTCGACCTGCTCCTCGCGGAGCAGGTCGACCGTCACCCGGCACCTCGTCACCGGCCGCGTGCCGTTCGAGGACGCAGCCGCCCTGCCCGCCGACCTCGCCGCGCGCCGGACGCACGTGCTCCAGGCCGTGCTCACGTTCTGAGCCGCTGAACCGCTGAACCGGGGAGTCCCGGTCGGGGGCCGGGGTGGGGCCGCCGGGCCCTCTGCGCGGAACAGGTCACCGCGCGCCGTTCGTCAGCCGCGCGAGGTGCTTGAGTTCCGCGGTGCACATCATGAACCGGTCCGCCGTGAGGTGCGCCAGGTAGTGGTCCACGTCCGCGCCGAGCGCGAACACGTGCACCGGGGTGCCCGCGTCACGGCCCGCCTCGACCGCCTGGCCCAGTCCGTCCATGACCGCCGGGTGCCGGGTCTGGTAGGAGGACGCCACCAGGTGGCTGCCCCGGTCCGCGGCGAGGTAGAACTGGGTCAGGTCCTTCGTCCCGACGAAGATCTCGCTCGCTCCGGCCGCGCAGAACTCGGCCGTGGAGTGCACCGCGGCGGGCGTCTCGACGAAGACCGAGAGCGGCAGGTCGTCGGGCAGGTCGAGACGCAGCCGCAGGCGCACGAACTCGTCCCGGTCGTTGATGAACGGCACCGCGAAGCTCAACCGCTCCGCGTCCGGGCCGAGCCGTTCCCGCACGTGGTTCCGGAGGGCTCGGAACGCCCGCGGGTAGTGGTCCTCCTGCAACAGCCACCGCGCGCCGTGCAGGCCCAGTTCGGGGTTGGGCTCCTGGTCCACGTCGACGTCGTTGGTGATCTGGAGGGCGTCGTCCGACCGGAGGTCGAGCAGTCGCATGACGAGACGTTGACCGGGGAGGAGTTCCTTGACGATCGCGCACAGCTCCGCCCCGATGGCGGCGCCGTAGCGCTCGGCCTCCCGGGGGCCCGCCCGGAGCGAGTCGAGCGGGCTCAGGCCGGACGAGAGGCAGACGAACTCCTCGCGGATGAAGAACGACGTCACCTGCTCGACGCGGGGGCTGAGCGCGTTCGTCGACTGGATGTCCGTCGCGTCGGCGATGACCACGCAGATCGAGCCGAGGTCATCGGGGGTGGCGGTCGGCGATGCCGTGGATCGCGCCGCCACCCCGGCCTCGCCGAGCACCACGGACTGCCGATCGGTTCGGACGGTGACCTCACCGACGATGTTGCCCAGTTCCGCCCGCGGAATCCGGAGGACCGGGATTCCGCGCGAACGGCAGAGGGATTCCATGTGACCGGTCCGGCCACCCCCGGAGCAGATCACCGCGCCGGACACGACGATGGCGTCGTAGAGTTCGGGCCCGAGCTTCTCCACCACCAGGACGGAACCGGTGCGCGGTGTGCGCGTGTGGTTTCCGGTACCCCGAACGCTCGTCGACGGCGAGCCGACGAGCAACACCCCCGGGATTTCGCGATAGCTCACGTTGGTCCTCCTACCGAATACGGTCGGCCTGGACTTGGCGAGCAAGCCGGCCCCGACACCACCCTGGAGAGCGTTACAGTCGCCCGACTCGTCACGCATCTTCTCGAATGCGAGGCGGTCGGATTACCGCGGACTCACCGGGCGGGCAATCGCGGAGTAGGCGCGGGCTGCGGAAACGTATTACGTTCGAGGTGTGCTCAGCCGACCCGCTCCTCCGCTCCGTCGAGTTCCAGAATGGCACGAAGGTCCCTCGGTGTCACCGACAGATCGGTCAATCTTTTCGTGGCGGCAACACTCACGGTGAAGCGCAACGCGCGATCGGCGGTCAACTCCATTCCATTCCGGTTGGCGATTTCCCGAATAGTTCGGATACCTTCTTCCAACCGAGCGGCCAGCGCCTCGCGGTCGCCGCGACGCCGAGCGGCCATCCGCCGCACGTCGAGCATGATCGAATACGCGACGGCGTCGTCGAATTCCCGGTCCGGCACGTCGGCCGGTGTCGCGGCGGCGTCGGGACCTTCCGCGTCGTAGCACGATTCGAGCCGGTGCAGCACGGTGGCCGCGACCTCCACCGAGTGGTTCTTGATCGCCGCGAGGTTGAACGTGAACGCGCCGGTCCGCCCGTTCCGGACGATCTCGTCGCCCTCACGCGGACTGCCCACCACCGAGATCGGCCCTGACGGGGTGCCTTCCGCGCCGAGGAGGTTGCCGCGACCGTCCACCTCGACTCCCCGCCCGGTGCGCTGGTGCGAGAGGGCGACCCCCTTCCGCAGGAGGTTCGCCCAGAGCCTCGACTCGACCCTCTCGTAGTCCGACTCACGGCCGAAGTTCGAGATCACCAGATCCGCTGCGACGGTCCGCGCTCCCCCTCGCCCCGAGACGGTCAGGGCCAGCGTGCCGTTGTCGGTGCGGCGGATCCCCTGGACCCGGCCGGCGGTGAGCACGACCTGCCCTCCGACCACGGCGGCGTCGACTATCCCGGTGGTGTACCGCATGGCGCTGACCCGCAGCACCGCCAACAGGCTCCCGTAGCTGTCGAGGAGGGCGCGGAGTTCGGTCGACGGTATGCGCGCCAGGATCGCCGGGAGGTACGGCTCCCACGACTTGGCGACCCGTTCCGCCACCACCACCGGCGACACGTCCGGGTGATCGCGGACGACGTCGGCGCAGGCCTGCTTCCACTCCGCGGTGAAGCGGCGGACGAAGGCTTCGCGTCCTTCGTAGGTCTCGGCGTCGAGCCGAGGGGGCGGCAGGCTGAGGACGTCGTGCCGGTGGGCCGGCGGGTAGGACCGGGGTGTCAGGCCGGAGCCCGAGATCATGTGGATCTCGCCCGTGTGCCCCTGGCGCAGGAGCAGCGTGGCCGAGTCGTACGCGGTGAGCAACGTGCCGATGATGGCCACCGCACCGTCCTTCCGGACGCCGAGGAGCCGTTCGATCCCGGATTCCGTGTACGGGTTCCGCACGAATGACGGGTGGTCCAGCACCTCGGCGGCGAAAGCGGGGTACTTCACCTCGAGCCCGGTCGCGAGAATGACGTGATCGGCTTCGATGACGTCCCGACCTGCCTCCGCGCCGCTCGAACCGTCGATGACCACGTGGACGCGGTCGGCCCGCACCTCCAGGTCGACCGCTTCCCCGTCCTGCTCGACCAGGGTCACGCCGTGCTGCGCTTCCCGGGCGGCTTCGGCGAGGCGTTCGGCGAGGTAGTCGGAGTAGATCCGACGGGGTGCGGGACCGGATTCGGTGAACGTGAAGCCGCTCCACTCGGCGGGCCAGTCGGCCCGGTCCGCCTCCTGGTTGGCCCAGCGCACGAAGTCGTCGACGTCCTCCCGGAAAGCCGACATGCGACCGGCTTGGATGTTGAAGACGTGGCACCAGTGGTTGCCGTCCCGCTGGTACGCCACTCCCGAGTTGCGGTATTCGGGCTTCCGCTCGACCAGTACCACCTGTAATGGCTCCCGGGCGAATCGGAGCAGGCGTATGGCGGTCGCGGTGCCGGCCAACCCGGCGCCGACGATCACAACCCTGCGGAATCGGTCGAAGCGGTTCACTGAGCCACCCCTGTCCTCTCGGGCCCGACTGACAACGACAAAACGACTCGACCGCGAGTCGAGTCGTCCGATAGCGGCTACCGCGTCAGGGCAGCCGGACCTTCCGCAGGAACGCCGGCAGCAGCCAGGGCCGTCTCCCCCGCACCACGACGGCCCCGGTGAGCGCCGCGCGGGCGTAGGTCATCCGGTGGAACAGCGCCAGGTTCAGCCCGGCGGGCCGGAAGCGGAGCCGCACGTCGGAGTCCCCGTCCGGCTCCTCCACGGTGACCACGCCCTCGTTCAGGACGAGCACCACGGGGGTCGTGTGGTCGGAGCGGAACTCCACCGCGATGCGCCCCGGCCGCACCGGGCGGTCGTCGTCCAACAGGCAGCCGTAGCCGTGCCGGATGATCTCGACCAGGAAGAGCTCGAAGAACAACGCCGCCTGCTCGTCGGCGACCGGCCACGGCACCTTGACCGCCCGCGCGACGTCCCGGCCGTGGACGAGCAGTTCGTTGACCATGTGGGCGAACACGCCGGCCACCGGGACCTGCGAGCCGCCGAGCCAGCCGACGGTGCGCCGCGGGTCGGTGTCGGCGGTCGCGTCCAGCATCCCGTCGATCGAGGCGCGCAGCCGTTCGACCAGTCGCACCGGGTCGCGTTCGGTGAAGCTGCGCAGCTGGCCGGGGTTCAGCCCGGTGTGGATGTTGTCGACCGTGGTCGTCGCCACGTGCGGGGTGACGCCGGGGATCGGCAACTCCTGCTCCGTCTCGGCGACCATCGCGGTGTTGTTCCAGGCGATGCCGGTCACGTGCGCCGCGGTGACCGCCACCGACCAGTCCTCGGTGGCGAGGACGGAGGGGTCCGGCACGGACAGGACCAGGTCCGCGAACCGCTCACCGGCTTCGCGGACGGCGGTGCGGGCGGCCTGCCACTTCCCGGGCGTGATCCGGCTTGCCGCGGCCGTGCTCTGAGCCATCGGTTCCCCAACTGTGTTCAGGCCGGATGCTGTCCAGGCGGGACGTGTTCGAGCGGGGCGTGGTTCAGGCCGGACGTGCCGGGAGCCACGTGGCGCGCGGGGCCGACTCGACCCGGAACGGCAGCCGCACCACCGCTACCGGCGGACCGGCCAGGTCGGACGCGTCCAGCACCAGGACCTCGTCACCGACGACGGCCACCACCCACCCGTCGCCCTCGTCCTCGCCGCGCGCCACGAACACCGGCTGACAGGGCGTGACGTCCAGCTCGCGGCGCCACGTGCAGCCGAGGGCGATGTCGTGGCGGACGAGCGCGGTGCCGGACGCGCCGAACACGTAGCGGTGGTGGCGGCCGGTCATCCGGTCGTCGACGACGGCGACGTCCAGCTCGGGCAGGTCGACGCTCCGCACGGCGCCGGTGGCGAGGTCGAGCGTGTGGCGGCGCAGGACGCCGGGCGCCCAGATCGCGTCCACGACCACGCGGTCGAGGTCTTCGTAGGCGTTGACGACGGACAGCACCTCGCCGTCGCCGACGTCGAACCAGCGCGGGTGGCCGCAGTCGAGCAGACCAAGCCGCGTGGGGCCGGTGGCACGGCCGGAGTACGGGTCGCGCAGGCCGACGAGCTGGGCGGCCCGGCTGAAGTAGGGCGGCGAGTCGAAGAGCACCACGAACCGCTCCGTGACACCGACCGCCCGCATGCGGGGCGCGCCGTCCAGCGGGAAGGGCTCGGCGTGCAGCGCTTCGCCGTCGGCGGCGAGCGTGATGTGCTCGGCGTAGCCCAGGTCGGGGTGCGACATCGCGGTGTGCCAGGTCTTGCCGTCGAAAACCGGCGGTGCCATGGTGGCGCCGGCAGCTTGGTCGGCAGGCGCGAGCGCGGTCGGCCGAGGCCCCCGGTACCACTGCGCGCCACCGGACCCGAGCCGGACGCCCGACACGCCGTACTTGCCGGCCCAGACGAGCGCCCCGTCCAGCCCGGCCGGCAGAGCCCCGCGCACCACCAGCGCTTCCGCGACTTCCCGCACCTGTGCGACCACGCCCACCACCCCGTCCAGGCATTCCATAACACCGTCTTACTACATTTATAGCGGTGTTATGGAACCCCGTCAAGTCACCACGACGAAGTTCCGCACCGTCCCCGAGCGGGCCCGGTGGCCCAGCGGGTGCAGCGGCGCGTTCAGGCGTGGTTGGGGTGGGTCGGCCACGACAACGGCACCCGGCCTCGGGGGCCGGGTGCCGTTGTCGCCTTGGGGAGGCGGTTCTACAAGGGGACGTTGCCGTGTTTGCGCGCCGGGGCGGGGCGGCGCTTGTTCCGCAGCATGGCCAGACCCCGGGCCACGGCGGAACGGGTGTGGGACGGGTCGATCACGTCGTCCACCAAGCCGCGCTCGGCGGCGTAGTAGGGGTGCACCAGTTGCTCCGAGTACTCGGTCAGCAGTTCGGCGCGCAGGGTGTCCGGGTCGGCGGCGGCCGTCAGCTCCTTGCGGAAGATGACGTTCACCGCTCCCTCCGCGCCCATGACGGCGATCTCGTTCGTGGGCCACGCCAGTGACAGGTCCGTGCCGATGGACCTCGAATCCATCACGATGTACGCGCCCCCGTACGCCTTCCGCAGGATCACCTGGATGCGCGGAACGGAGGCCTCGCAGTACGCGTACAGCAGCTTCGCCCCGTGCCGGATGACGCCCGCGTGCTCCTGCGCCGTACCCGGCAGGAACCCCGGGACGTCCACGAGGGACACCAAGGGGATGCCGAACGCGTCGCAGAAGCGGACGAACCGCGCCGCTTTCTGGGACGCCTCGATGTCGAGCACGCCCGCCAGCACGATCGGCTGGTTGCCGACCAGACCCACGACCTCGCCGTCGACCCGGCCGAACGCCACCACCACGTTCCGCGCCCAACCCTCGTGGACTTCGAGGAACTCCCCGTCGTCCACCAGTTCCTCGATCACCCTGCGCATGTCGTAGGGCTTGTTCGGCTCCACCGGCACGATCGAGGCCAACGCCGGGCGCTCGTCGTCCACCGCCCCGACCGCTTCGTAGGCAGGCGGCGGCTCCAGGTTGTTCGACGGCAGCAACGACACCAGGTACCGGACGTCCTCCAGGCACGACTCCTCGTCGTCGTGGACGAACGACGCCACACCCGACAGCTCCCCGTGCACCGACGCGCCGCCCAGGGCCTCGTGGCTCACCTGCTCGCCGCTGACCGAGGCCACCACGTCCGGCCCGGTCAGGTACATCTTCGCCGTGTCACGGACCATGAACGTGAAGTCGGCCAGCGCCGGCGAGTACGCGGCGCCGCCCGCGCACGGCCCCAGCACCACGGCGATCTGCGGGATGATGCCGGACGCCCGCACCTGCCGGAGGAAGATGCCGCCGTAGCCGTCCAGCGCCATCACGCCCTCCTGGATGCGCGCACCACCGCTGTCGTTCAACGCGATGACCGGCGACCCGGTGTCGAGCGCCATGTCCAGCACCTTGTGGATCTTCGCCGCGTGCGCCTGGCCGAGCGACCCGCCGAAGATGGTGAAGTCCTGCGCGTAGACGAACACCCGCCGCCCGTCGATCGTGCCCGAGCCCGCCACCACGCCATCGGTGTGCGGACGGTGCTCGGACACCTTCAGGCCGTGCGCCTGGTGCCGCCGGTACAGCTCGATCTCGGTGAACGAACCCTTGTCGAGCAACATCTCCAGGCGTTCACGTGCGGTGTGCTTGCCGAGCGCGCTCTGCCTGCGCACCGTCTCGGCGTTCGACACCGCGCGGTCGCGCAGGTCGTCATTGCGCTCCCTGAGCAGTTCCATCGTCCGCACGGGCAGCTCCGGCCGGAAGTCCGAGCGCCCGTTGAGCCGTTCCGAAGTCGTCATCGCAGGCCTGCCTGCCTTGAGCTCAACGCTCCCGTGTCGGCGAGCCACCGCGCGGTCTCGGCGACCGTGTCGGTGAACGGACGGGGCTTCAGGTCGAGCGTGCTCGCCGCCGGGTCGACCCGGACCGCCGCGCCGACCGTGGCTATCGCCCCGTGCTCGGCGGGGATGTGCCACGGCCACGCGGGCTGCACCAGGTCGACGAGCCGACCGACGGGCGTCATCATCGCGGGCGGCAGGAAGACCGCGGGCAACGACCGCCCGGTGGCCTCCCTGACGCCGTCGAGGTAGTCCCGCGTGGTCAGGTAGCGACCAGGAGCGAAGTGCCGCCCGGTCACGGCCGGGGACAGCAGCGCCAGGTGCAGCGCCGCCGTGTCCCTGACGTCGCCGATCTGGAGGCCGCCCTCGGGCCACATCGGCATGATCCCGCGCAACGTGTCGCGCAGCCGCCCGGTCTGGTCGCCGAGCTTCGGGTCGTGCGGCCCGAGGAGCGCCGGCGGGTAGCTGACGACCACCGGCGCCCCCTCCTCCTGGTGCCGCCGCGCGATGGCCTCCGACGCGGCCTTGGTCGCCGCGTACGGCTCACTGGTCGTGCCCACCGGCGACTGCTCGTGGATCACCCGCACGCCGGGTCCGAACAGCGCCGCGATGCTGGACACGTGGACGATCCGGCCCACTCCGGCACGGCGGGCGGCGTTGAGCACCACCTCCGTGCCCCTGGCGTTGGTGCGCACCATCTCCGCACGCCTGCGCCGGTCGAACGAGTACACCGAGGCGGCGTGGACCACGGCGTCCGCGCCCCGCACCGCCTCGGCGACCGCGTGGTCCCCGGTCACGTCGCCGACCACGACGTCCAGCGCGTCGGACGGCACCTCCAGCGGACGCAGGGCCACGCTCACCGCGTCGGCGTCGCGGACCAGCAGGCGGACCCGGTGGCCGGCACGGACCAGCTCCGCCACCGTGTGCGCGCCGACGAACCCGGTACCTCCGGTGACGGTCACCAGCATCTGCGACTCCCTCCACGAACCGAACCGGGCAAAACCGAAGCGAACCGAGCCGGAGCACAGGACCGAGCGGAACCGACCCCGACCCGGATCCCGGGCGAACGGGTCAGAGCTCGTGGAACGCGCTGCCGTAGAACAACAGCGCGTTCGTGCCCGCGCCCCGGCTGCAGCTGAGCACCTGACCGAGGAAGATCGTGTGATCCCCGCCGTCGTGCCACTGCACGAGTTCGCACTCCAGCCACGCCAGCGACCCGGTCAGCAGCGGCGCGCCGCTGACCGGACCCTCCTGCCAGTCGACCGCGTCGAACTGCTCCTGGCCGAGCGGCCGGCGCTTGTCCGCGAAGTACTTCGCCGACGAGCGCTGGGCGGCGCCCAGGATCGACACGCCGAACCGCTTGGTGTCGGCGATCGCGTCGTGCATCACCGCCGAGCGGGAGATGCAGCACAGCACCAGCGGCGGGTCCAGCGAGACGGACGTGAAGGCGTTCGCCGTCATGCCGTGCGCGCGCTCGCCACCGACCGTCAGCACCGTGACGCCGGTCGCGAACAGGGACATGGCGTCCCGAAGCGAGGTCTCCTCCATCGTGGGGGCCATCTCGTACACGTCCCTCACCCCCCCAGTCCGGCGCGGGTCAGCACCGGGGTCTCGGCGTAGGGCGCGAGCGCCTTGCGCAGGTCCTCGGGGACCCGGGAGGGCACGGTGTCGGTGTTCGGGCCGCGCATGCACGCGATCCGCTGCCTGCCCTTGGCGACCAGGACCTCCTGGCCGCCGGTGACCTTGACGTAGTCGAAGCTGAACTGGATCTGCGTCTGGGTCAGCTCCTCCAGCCGCATCCGCACCGACAGGTCGTCGAAGAGGGTGATCTCGGCGAAGAACTCGCACTCCACCTTGAGGGTGAACAGCTTGAGGTCGTCGCGCAGGTCCTCCAGCACGCTCGGCGCGTTCTCCTTGAGGAACATCTCCCGGCACCGCCCCTGCCACCGCAGGTAGTTCACGTAGTACACGTTGCCGACGAGGTTCGTCTCCTCGAAGCCGACGGTGTGGCGGATCTCGTAGTAGCCCGACACGTCAGTCCTCCTTGCCCACGAGCACCGCGAACACCACCGGCTCCGGCCGGTCGCTGACGGTGGTCACCCAGGTGGCGACTTTCGCGTCGCCGGTCGACAGCACGGCCCAGCCGTCCGGGTGGACCCGGTCGACCGTCAGTGCCTGCGTGGTGGACCCGGTCTTGCGCAGGCACTCCAGCGCGCTCCACACCCGGGTCCCGGCGATCGCCGCCGTCTCGCCCACCTCGGCGGCGAGCAGGTCGCGGACGGCGAGCAGGTCGCCGCCCAGCAGACCGGTCCAGTCCTCCTCCGTCCGCATCACGGCCGGCTCGACGTCCACGCCGAGCGTGCCGCCCGAGGCCGCCGCGGCGAACGTGACACCGGCGCCGTGCGAGGCGGACACCTCGACGCCGTCCACCTCGGGCTTGCCGTCCGGCCGGTAGCGCACCTCGACGGGTCGGTCGAGCACCCGGCCGAGCGCGAGCGCGGTCTGCGCCCGGCGTCCGGGTGCGGCGTCGGTCGGGTCGGGCTCG
The DNA here is from genome assembly GCF_052936305.1 of Saccharothrix isguenensis. NCBI lineage: Bacteria > Bacillati > Actinomycetota > Actinomycetes > Pseudonocardiales > Pseudonocardiaceae > Saccharothrix > Saccharothrix isguenensis. Next base: position 2,904,884 of record NZ_CP193626.1, on the reverse strand, counting down.
ACCACCACCGCGCGGCTGCCGCCCAGGACGCGTTCCAGCGAGCGCTCCAGGTACGAGCCGAGCATGGTCGGCGTCCACGGCCCGGCGCCGTCACGCTTGCGCACGGCCCGCAGCACCAGGCCCTCCCACCGCTCGACGAGCCGCCCGTCGGGGTCGCGGACGTCCAGGTCGTAGGTGTAGCTGTCGCCGTCCTGCGACCGTTCCCGCGCGTCGAGCACCACGTACTCGGCGAACTGGTCGACCTGCGAGGCCAGGTAGAGCCGTTCCACGCTCTGCGGCAGCAACGTCGCGTCGGGGACGCAGCACTGGATGGCGTGCATCATCACGTCCCGCGTGCCGGGATCGGCCAGCAGCCGTTCCTGCGGCAGGAACGGGGCGAACCAGGAGGCGACGGACGTCGTGGCGACCTCGGCCACGGCGCGCCGGGCGCTCGCCTTCCGGTAGGCCTGGAGGCGTTGGAACCGCTTGCCCTGGAACAGGACGCTGCCGTACAGCTCGGTGACCGGGTCGACCGGCACGAGCGGCAGCACGGCCGCGCCGTCGACCGGCTCGCCGGGGATCTCCGGCCGCGGGAACCGCAGCCTGGCCCGGAAGTGGTCGGCGGAGAAGCCCGTGTCCTCGGCGCGGATCACCACGTCCACGGTCCCGGCGTCGCGGACCAGCGCCGCGAGCCGCACGGTCAGCGAGCCCGCCGGCCGCACGACCACCGGCCGCAGGAACTCCACGTCCTCCAACATCGGCGGTCCGTCGTGCCCGGTGAGCGCGGACGCCACCTGGGTCATCGCCTCCATCCCGATGACGGCCGGGAACAGCAGGTCGCCTTCGAGCAGGTGGTCGCCCAGGTACGGGTCGCTGCCGTTGGACAGGTCGGCCTCGGTGACCAGCTCCACCGCCGGGTAGTGGACCAGGACCCGGTCCACGAACCGGGCCAGCGGCAGTTCGGTGCGCTCCAGCTCCACCGTCGGCAGGCCCGCGGCGCGGCCGGAGACCACCAGGACGGGGCCCACGGTCGGGTCCGCCAGCACTTCGCGGAGCACCGCGATGCCGGCATCGGTGGAGATCGGGGTGATGCCGTCGCGCATCAGCGCCTCGACCACGCCCAGCCGCTCCCCCATGCCCGCGCCGGACCAGACGGACCACTCCAGCGCCAGCACCCTCGCCCGCGGGTGCTTCACGCCGAAGTCGACGGTCAGCTCGGACATCCAGTCGTTGGCGGTGGCGTAGTGCGCCTCACCGCGCAGCCCGGCCCGGCCGATGATGCTGCCGAACGTGACCAGCAGCTTGATCCGGTCCGCGTCCACCGCGTCCAGCACCGCGCCCAGGCCGGTGACCTTGGGCGCCAGCGTGGCGTGGAAGTCCTCTTCGGACAGTCCGGTCAACGCCTTCGGCTCGTTGCGGCCCGCGCCGTGCAGCACGGCCGTGACCTCGCCCAGCTCGGCGCGGAACCGGGCCACGACGGCGGCGATCTGGTCGGCGGACGTCACGTCCGCCCGCTGGTACCGGTGGGTGATGCCGGCCGCCGTCATCCGGGCCAGGTTGGCGGCCAGTTCCGCGTCTTCGGCGGGGTCCGCGCGGCCGATCAGGGCCAGGGACGCGCCCGAGTCGGTCGCCATCGCGATGGCGCACTCGGCCGTGATGCCCTTGCCGCCGCCGGTCACCAGCAGCACGTCGCCGGAGTCCAGCGGACTGCCTTGGGCTTGGCCCGACACCGCCCGCAGCACGGGCACGGTCCGCACGCCGTCGGCGTCGTAGCGCACCTGGGTGAAGCCGGTGTTGGTCGCGACCTCGGCGGCGATCCGACGCACCGGGTCGCTCTCGGGGCCGGTCTGCTCGGGGGCGAGGTCGATCAGCGTCACGGGGATGTGCGGCGCCTCCAGGTGCAGCGTGCGGGCCATGCCCGACGCGCCGAGCCGGTGCTGCACGACCGCGAGCTGCCGACCGGACGCCAGCGCGTCGCGCGCGGCCTCCAGGAACAGGCCGACGTGCGCGTCACCGCCTTCGGGTGGCAGCAGCAGGAGCACGCCGTCACCCGGCAGCCCGGCCTTCAGCGGCTCGGCCAGCGGGTGGCCCGCGGGGGCGTGGACCGTCCACTCCCCCACCGGCGCCGCCTGCGTGAGCACGAGTTCGCGCTCGACGTGCGACACCAGGAACGGACGCACCCACGGTGCGACGCCCGGAACCTCGCCGCTGTCGCGTTCGTCGGTGTGCGCGGTGGTGGCCAGCTCGTCGATGAGGTCGGCGAGTTCGCCCAGGCGCACGGTGGCGAAGTTCGGCGTGGACTCCAGGGTGGGGCGGCCCAGGGTGCGGGTGACCTCGTTGACGAGCTGGCCGACCGTGATGGAGCTCAGGTGCAGGTCGTCCAACGGGTGGGTGGACGGGGAGACCGCCTCCAGCGGCAGTTCCACGCGTTGCGCGGCGAGGCGGCACAGCAGGTCCAGCGTGGACTCGCCGCCCGCGTCCGCCGCCGGTCGGGACACCTCGGCGGACACGACCGGGTCGCCGGTCGGCTCGGCCGCGAGGAGACCGGTGTCGAGGGCGGGAGCCGTCTCGCAGGGGCTCGCCAGGAACGTCATCGAGCCGTCCAACGGCAGGTCGCGTGCCACGCGGTCGCCGAACAGGACGTCCGTGCGGATCGGCGCGCCCAGGACGTGCGCCGCGCCGACGACGGTCAGCAGCGGCGAGAGGGACGCGCTGTCGCTGTCCACGGACAGCACCGGCTTGCCCGGTGCGATCTCCTCCAGCAGGCCGGCGAGGACTCGGCCGGGGCCGACCTCCACGACCAGGTCGCTGACCGCGGCGGCCTTGGCCGCGGCCTCGTGGAACCGGACCGGGAACAGGACCTGGTCGCGCAGCAGCTCGCGCAGGTCGGTGCCCGCCTCCAGCACGTCACCCGTCACGGTGGAGTGCACCGGGCGGATCAGCCGGCCGAAGTCGAAGTCGACCAGCCGTTCCGCCATGGCCTCCGCCGCCGGTGCGACCAGCCGCGAGTGGAAGGCGTGGGACACGTTGATGCGGGTGGCGTGCACGCCCGCGGCCCGCGCCACCGCGCACACCCGGTCCACGGCCTCGGCCGGGCCGGACAGCACGGTCTGCCCCGGGCTGTTGTAGCCGGCGATCACCACGTCCTCGCCGGCCGCCAGCTCCAGCGCACGCTCGGGACCCGCCGCCAGACCGGCCATCGCGCCGCCGCCCTTGCTGGCGGCGGCCATGACCCGCCCGCGTTCGGTGGCGAGCGTCAGCACCCGGCGGGCGTTGAGCGAGCCGCCCCAGTGCACGGCGGTCAGCTCACCGAGGCTGTGGCCCACGGCGGTGTTCGCCTCGATGCCCAGCTCCCGCAGCACGTTCAGCGCGGCGAGCGACCCGGCGACGATGCGCGGCTGCGCGACCTCCGTGGCCACCTGGTCGCCGTTGGTCGGCAGACCCGCGGTCCGGAAGACCTCCTCCGCGACGGTGAACCGGCGGCGGAGGGCGCCGACCGCGCCCCGGCCGGAACCCTGGCCGGGGAACAGGAACGCCAGGCGCGGCGCCGTGGGCCGGTCGTCCAGGAACACGCCGTCAGCGGAGTCGAACACGGTCTCGCCCTGGTCCACGGCGGCGATCAGTCTCGTCACCTTGCGCTCGGCCTCGTCCGGCGTGCGGGCCACCACCGCGGCACGCAGCGACGCGCCGGTGAGTCGGGCGGCCAACGTCGACGCGAGGTCGCCCAGTTCGGCGAACGCCAGCTTCGGCGCCAGCGCGGCCACCTCCACCAGCCGTGCCTTCAGCGACGCGCGGTCCGTGGCGTCGAACAGCAGCACCTCGGCGTCCTGGCGGCCGGCGACCAGCGCCTTCGTGCGGCTGTCGATCTCGCCGCGCCGGGACGCGTCGGGCGCGGCCTCCAGCGCGATGTGCGTGTTGATGCCGCCGAAGCCCATGGCCGACACGCCGGCGCGCACCGGTCGGTCCTCCGGCCACAGCTCGGCGTCGCGCGGCACGTACATCACCGCGTCGTCGGCGGTCAGCTTCGGGTGCGGGTCGACCTGGCCGGTGCCCGGCGGGATGACCTGGTGGTGCACGGCGAGGGCCGCTTTGATCAGCCCGGCGACCCCCGCCGCTGCCTTGGTGTGCCCGAAGTTGCCCTTCACGGTGCTCAGCGCGGCGGGCCGGGCGTTCGGGTCGGCCATCCGGCGGGCCGAGGACAGCGCCTCGATCTCCGTCTCGTCGCCGAGCGCGGTGCCCGTGCCGTGGCCCTCGAAGTAGGACACGGTCTCCAGGCCGTAGCCGGCCCGGCCGTAGGCCCGGTACAGGGCGAGGCGGTGGCCCTCCGCCTCGGGACGGGTCATGCCGCCCTTGCCGTCCGAGGAGATGCCCCAACCCGCGATCGTGGCGTAGATGCGGGCGCCCTTGGCCAGCGCGTCCTCCTCGCGCATCAGCACGAGGGAACCGGCGCCTTCACCGGGCCAGAAGCCGTTGGAGTCCTTGTCGTAGACCTTCATGTCGCCCTTGGCGAGCGCGCCGGTCTTGGCGAAGCCGATGACCTCGAACGGGTCGATCGACAGGTCGACACCGCCCGCGATGGCCACGTCCATGTCGCCGTCGGACAGCGCCTTGGCGGCCGTGGCGACGGACAGCAGCGACGAGGAGCACGCGCCGTCGACGGTGTAGCCGCCGCCGTGCAGGTCGAAGTAGTTGCAGATGCGGCCCGCGATGGTGTTCGCCAGGCCGCCCGCGAGGGAGTCCTCGTCGATCGCCGGGAACGGCGCCTTGTACTGCACTTCCAGCTCGCGCAGGAAGCCCGCGGTCTCGTCCTCGGGCCAGCCCTTCGCGGTCAGCGCCGCGGCGACCGTGCGCCGCACGTACGGCCAGCGCAGACGCATGATGTTGGCGCGGGAGAACTCGCCGGTGAGGCTGTTGCCCAGCACCACGCCGGTGGTCCGCCTCGGCAGCCCCTCGCCGTCCGGGAAACCCGCGTCGGCCAACGCCCGCGCGGCCACGTCCAGCGCCAACCAGTGCGTCAGGTCCGTGGACCGGAACGTGCTGCCGGCCACGCGGTAGCGGACCCGGTCGAACTCGAAGTCGCGCAGCACGGCCGCCTTGGTGGAGTAAAAGCGGTCCGGCGTCTCGGGGTCGGGAGAGTAGTAGTCCGCCTGGTTCATCCGCTCGTCGGGCAGCCTGCGGAAGGCCCGTCGACCGGCCAGGACGTTTTCCCACAGTTCCCCAGTGGAACCGGCATCGGGGTAGCGCAGGCCGATGCCGACGATTGCGATCCGCTCACTGCTCATGCTTTCACCGTCTTTGAGGACATCGGGGGGGTCAGTCCGGATAATGCCGTCGCGTCGCTATACCGTTAACACGAACGGCGCTTCTGACAATGTCGCAACGTAAGACTGACGGACACCCCCAGTACATTGCTTCTCCAATTTTGCCCTCTGACCTGCGGTATTCCATAACAGCGTGATTTGAATTGTCGAAGAAGTCGCACAACTACTCGCGACTGGCCCGTGCACGCCTCCTGCCTGCGGTCCTAACGGTCCGCGACCGTTCGGCCGATCAACTGCGCACTTCTGAAGAAGGCACTATGCCTTTCACCCTGGGATGCTGGACCAGCCCCTAGTGCGCCCCGCCGAAAACAGGGTTCAACGGCATGCTCCGGAGAGGGACCAGATGGCACGCACCGGAACCGACAAGATCGACCCGAGGTTGTCCGCAACGGCGATCACCGGCACGTCCTCGTTCGTCAACGGCCACTTCCCGAACCGGCGCTGGCTCGTCGTCGCGCTGAGCTCGCTGGCCGGCTTCCTGCTGACCGTGGTCTGGTCGGCGCACTTCGTCGACTCGACGATCGGCGACAACGTCGCCAACACGCTCCTCGGTCACGACGCCAAGGGGACCCCGATCGAGGGCATCCTGTCGGGCGTCGCGTTCGCGTTCGTCAGCGGCATCGCGGGCACGTTCACCGCGTGCAACATCGCCGCCTTCGGCGCCGTCGCGCCCATGCTCGGCGCCGCGGAGACCCGCTGGGCCCGGCTGCGCGGCGCGCTCAAGCCGATCGGGTGGCTGGCGGTCGGCATCATCCCGGTGTCCGCGCTGTACGGGGTGCTGGTCGGGATCGTCGGCACGCGCATGCCGCAGTTCTCCACCGCGGCGTCGGTGCCCGGCACGCTGAACAGCCGCAGCATCCAGACCCTGATCGTGTTCGGCGTGATCGGGCTCGTGATGATCTACATGGGACTCGCCGCGCTCGGCCTCGTGCGCGACCCGTTCCGCCGGATCTCCCAGCGGTTCCCGAACGCGCCGATGGTGTTCATGGGCGTGCTGATCGCCGCGTTCCTGATCGGCCGCCCGTTCGCCCTGTTCCGGCAGATGTTCCGGGACGCGGCGGAGAGCCACAACCCGCTGTACGGCGCCGCCGCGTTCACCCTCCAGTCGGTGGGCAACATCGTGATCATCGCCCTGATCTTCCTCGCGCTGGCCTACTTCACCGGCGGCCGGTTGCAGCGGTGGCTCACGGCGAAGCCGTCCCGGGTCGCCACGATCACGGCCGCCGCGCTGATCGTGGCGGGCGTCTTCACGTTCCTGTACTGGGACGTCAGGTTGCTGGCCCGGCGGGAGATCATCCCGTGGTACCCGATGGCACCGTGGTCCTGACGCCGCCGAAGGCCGCCGCCTGCCGCTAGGCGGCGAATACCATCGCGACATGTCTGACACCGGGCGAGAGAAGACCCTGCGCGCCTTCGACGCCGCCGCGGCCGATTTCACCGCACTCGGGCTCCACCTGTGGAACCCGATCGGTACGGCGACCGCGGCGGCAGCACGGCTCCGACCGGGCGACCGCGTCCTCGACGCCTGTTGCGGCACCGGCGCTTCCGCGATCCCGGCGGCACGCCAGGTCGGCGCGGGCGGTGTGGTGGACGCCGTCGACCTGTCCGGCCCGATGGTCGCGGAGCTCCGCCGGCTCGCGGCCGACCTGCCGCAGCTGCACGCCCACGCGGCCGACGTGACGAAGTGGGACGCCGACGCCTACGACGCCGTCCTGTGCGCGCTCGGCATCTTCTTCCTCCCCGACATGACGGCCGACACCGACCGGCTGATCTCCCGGGCCCGCCCCGGTGGTCGGGTCGTGCTCACCATCTGGCGCGGCGGGTCGATGCACACCGCCGGCGAGCACCTCGGCCGCGCGGTCGCGACGGTCACCGGCACCCCGGCCGAGGAACGCGAGCCTCGCCCCGTCGACCGGATCAACCAGGCCGACAGCTACGCCGAGTGGCTGACGGAGCGCGGCCTGGTCGACGTGGAGGTCGCGGAGCACGAGTTGCGACTGACCATGACGCCCGAGGTGGCGTGGCTGGTGATCACGGGGTCCGGCTACCGCCGCGGTCTCGCCGGGCTCGACGCCGACACCGTCGAAGCCGTGCGCCGGCAGTACCTCGACTCGCTCAGCGCGGACGGCGTGGCCGAACTCGAAGCCACGACCCTGATCGGCACCGGCACCGCCGACCACGCCCGCTCGGCACGGAGGGAGTAGGCGGCGCGCCGACCAGGTCGGGACGATCAGGGCGGGCGGCACCCCCGTCGCCCTGGTCAACCCGACAGGGGGCGATCTTGAAGAAGATCACCGGTCGCCTGGTCCGGCTACCCGGTCTGGTGCTGCGCTGCCTGTGGGTCGGCGCGATCGTGCTCGGCTACGGCGTCCTCATCGCCGGTTCCGCGGCGGGCGCCCGCTTCCGACGTTCGAAGGACGGGCGCGGGTTGCGGGACGGCGATCGGCTGGTCCGGATGCTGACCCGCCTCGGACCCTCCTACATCAAGATCGGCCAACTGCTCAGCACCCGGCGCGACCTGCTGCCGGAAGAGGTGACGACCCCGCTCGCCCGGCTCACCGACGGAGCGGCGCCACCGGGCAGGCGACGCATCGAGCGCGCCGTCCGCCACGCCTACCGCGACCGACCGTGGCCGTTCCGGGAGTTCCGTTGGGAACCGGTGGCGTGCGGGAGCATCGCGACCGTGCACGCAGCGGTGACCCTGGACGGGCACCACGTCGCGGTCAAGGTGCGGCGTCCCGGTATCGAGCGGGTGATGTGGCGTGACTTCACCCTGACCGCGTCGGCGATGAGCCTGCTCGGCGTGCTGCCCAGGCTCCGCAAGATGCCGTTCAAGCTGATGCACGCCCAGGTCGGCGGCGCGATCCTGCGCCAGCTGGACTTCGAGGCGGAAGCCGAGGCGCTGACCGCGCTGCGGGCCAACCTCGCGGGGTTCGACACCGTGCGCATCCCCGCCCCGCTGCCGGACCTGTGCACCGCCGAGACCGTCGTCATGGAGTACATCAGCGACCTGACCCGGTTCGAGCCCGGCGACCTGGACGCCGACACCCGGCGCGTGGTCGTGCGGTCGATGCTCGCCGCGATCTACGAGATGCTCTTCGTCGACGGCGTGGTGCACTGCGACCTGCACCCCGGCAACCTGTACTTCGACCGCGGCGACCTGGTGATGCTGGACGCCGGCTTCGTGATCCGGCTGCCCGACCCGGTGCGCCGCTCGTTCGCCGACTTCTTCATCAACATGGCCATGGGCGACGGCTGGATGTGCGCGCAGATCGTGATCGACAGCGCCGCGCAGATCGCCGAGGACTCCGATTTGGACGGCTTCCGCGCCGGGCTCAGCGCGTTGGTGGCGGAGACGTCGGGCGCGAAGTCCGGTGAGTTCGACCTGGCCCGCTTCGCCGGGCGACTGTTCGACCTGCAACGCCGGTTCGGCCTGTTCCCCGCGCCCGAGTTCGCCTTCCCCCTGCTCTCGCTGCTGGTCATCGAGGGCATGATCAAGGGTTTCGATTCCGACGTCGACTTCCAGGCCGAGGCGATCCCGGTCCTGCGCCGCCGCAACACCCCTCGTGACACCCCATCCGCAGTCGAAAGGTGAGTCGAGCATGGACGCAACCACCCACGTCCGGGTTCCGCTGGTGGACGAGAGCCAGGCCGACGGCCGCGTGGCCGAGCTGTACGACGAGATCAAGAAGGCGACCAACCTGCCGTTCGTGCCGGACATGTTCCGCCTGGTGTCGACCCGGCCGGACCTGCTCGAAGCGGTGGTCGCCGGGTACAAGGGGATGTTCCTGGACGGTGTCCTGCCCCGCCAGACGCGGGAGCTGATCTCCGCCTGGACGTCGAAGGTCAACCAGTGCCCCTACTGCGTGGGCACGCACAACTTCTTCTTCCAGGCGTTCGGCGGCCCCGAGGACATCGCGAAGGCCGTCGAGTCCGCGCAGACCGCCGACGACCTGCCGGTGGACGAGCGCACGAAGGTGCTGCTGCGCCTGCTGGCCAAGGTGAGCCGGGAGGCGTACAAGATCACCGACGTGGACTGGAAGGTGGCCCTGGACGCCGGCTGGACCTCCGAGGAGCTGCTGGAGGGCTTCTTCATCGCCTCCATGTTCAACTTCATCAACCGCATGGTGGACGGCCTCGGTCTGGGCTTCTCGGTGGCGGCGAGCAGGGTCTCGCAGCAGGAGGTCCCCGCTGGAGGTGAGGGGTGAGCGCGTCGCGCGCAGTCCTGATCACCGGAGTCAACTCGTCGGGTGGGCCGTCGTCGGGCACCGGCCGGGCCACCGCCCTGCGGCTGCACCGCGCCGGCTGGCCCGTCTACGCCGGCGGGCGGGTCGTGGAAGGCCTGCGGGACCTGGCCGACGAGGGCATCACGACGCTGCACCTGGACGTCACCGACGAGGAGTCGATGCGCGCCGCGGTGAAGCGGATCACCGACGACCACGGCGCGGTCGGGGTGTTGGTCAACAACGCCGCGTACAGCCTCAACGGCACGATCGGCGAGACGCCGCTGGACCAGGTGCGCCGGCAGTTCGAGACGAACTTCTTCGGCCTGTCCCGGATGACGCAGCTCGTGCTGCCCGGTATGCGCGAGCAGCGGTCCGGCCGGGTCGTCATGATGTCCTCGATCTTCGGCCTGTTCGCCACCCCCGGCCGCGGCTACTACCAGGCCACGAAGCACGCCTTGGAGGCCATCAGCGACTCGCTACGGTTGGAGGTGGCCCCGTGGGGCATCAAGGTGTCGATCATCGAGCCGTCGCCGATCCTCGGGTCGTTCGTGCCCACCACGGTCGGTGACCTGGACCTGGCCTCGGACAGCGACCTGTACGCCGACTTCTGGGAGCGCTTCGTGGTGTGGCACGGCGCCTACCGCGAGGTCGACCACCCCAAGGGCCGGGGCCGGACGGCGGTGCGGTCGGGCCAGGTGGCCGAGACTGTCGAGAAGGCGATCACGGCGCGCAACCCGCGCATCCGCTACCGGCTCGGCCTGCCGACCAGGCTGCTGAAGCCGCAGCGGGCCATCTTCGGCGATCGTGCGTGGGAGGTGTTCGTGACCAGGTTCTTCCCGCAACCCTGACCGCCCACCTGAAGGACCGGCACGGTGAAGCGGCTCCGGACCACTCGGGTTCCGGAGCCGCTTCGCCGTGCCGGGTCTTCAGGCTTCGCGCAGCCAGTCCGCCGTCCGCTCCCCGATCATGATCGAGGTCAGGTTGGTGTTGGCGCGCACCGTGCTCGGCATGATGGACGAGTCGCAGACGTACAGGGATTCGGTGCCGTGCACCGCACCCCGCTCGTCCACCACCGCGTCCGGGTCCGAGGCAGGGCCCATCCGAACCGTGCCGACCGGGTGGTAGGCGCTGTCCAAACTGGTCTTGACGTACTGCCGCACCATGTCGTCGTTGTCGATCATCGCGTCGCGCAGCACCACGAAACCCTGGCCCAGCTTCATGATGTCGGGGTGGTGCGCCAGGCGCCACGCGGTGCGGACACCGTCCACGAGGACGTCCATCTCCCGCTCGTCGTCCAGGAAGTTCAGCACGATCGACGGCGAGGCCGCCGGGTCGGCCGAGGGCAGGGTGATCCGGCCCCGCGAGCCCGGCCGCTGCGCCACCACCATCACACCCAGGATCTCCGTGGTGCCGGCCAACATCTGGAGCTCCGGGAACGGCGCCAGGTCGAAGTGGTTGACCATGTAGTACTGGAGGTCGTTGAACTCCCCCGACACCGGTGACGTGGTCCGCAGGATCTGCTGGAGGAACGCGTCGGTCGGGTCGATGACACCGGGCTCCGGCACCAGGAACGCGCCGGTGCGCTGGTGGTCGACCAGGTTCCCGCCGACGCCGGCGAGGTCCGCGCGGACGTCGATGCCGAGCCGGCGCAGGTCCTCGGCCGGGCCGACGCCGGAGCGCAGCAGGATCGCGGGTGAGGCGACCGCGCCGGCGGCCAGGACGACCCTGCGGCCCTCCACGAGCTCATAGGAGCCGCCTTGCGCCGCCGCCATGACGCCGACGGCCTTGGCACCGTCGAACACCACCCGGTCGACCATCGTGTTCGCCCTGATCTCCAGGTTCGGCCGGTGCCGGACCAGGTTGAGGTACGTCGTGCCGGTCGTGGCCCGGTGCACCGCGTCCGACCGTGTCGACGGGATCGACCCGACACCGGTGGCCTCGGGGTGGTTGTGGTCGGCGACCTCCGCGAAACCGGCGTCCACGCACGATTCCACGAACGCCGTCTGACCCGGCGTCAGCTCCTCCGGCCGCCACCGCCGGATCGGGATCGGCCCGCCGCCGCCGTGGAACTCGCCGTCGCCGAAGTCGACGTCGGTCTCCAGCTTGCGGAAGTACGGCAGCACCTCGTCGTAGGACCAGGCCGGGTTGCCGGCGGCGGCCCAGTCGTCGTAGTCCTCCGGCACTCCGCGCAGCCCGACCGTCGCACCGACGGCCGACGAACCGCCGGTGGTCTTGCCGCGCGGGTACCGGATCCGGCGGCCGTCGTGGACGTCGGCGCGGAAGGTCCAGTCGTGGGTCAGGAACGACATCGCGCGGCCGTAGAAGATGTCTTCCGGCATCTGCTCCGGCTCGGCGTAGTCCGGGCCGCCTTCCAAGAGCAGCACACGCCGGGCGGGATCCTCGGTCAGCCGCGCCGCGAGCACCGCCCCGGCGGATCCGGCGCCGACGATGATGTCGTCATAGTGAGCCGTCATAAGCTGTCCTCGAAGGTTGTGAGGGCTTCGGGCGCAGGGCTCTGCGAACCCGCCCGCCGAGCCTCGCACCGACCGCGATGACCTTGCTACTCGCGCGTTGCCCGCGATCCCCGCCGCCGGTCCGCCCCCGCGATTCCGGCGGCACCCCATTGCCCGGCTTCTCCCATCATGCCCTTGTCGCGCAACAAGACCGCGCACAACGCCGGTGAGCACGCTGGGAGTAGGAAACACCTGTTCCGGCCACCGACCCTTTCCCCAAGTCCGAATCGCCGCGGCCACCCGCGGCAGGACGAGGGGAGCGAACTTTGTCCAGCACGTGGCGGGCGTTGCGACGACGCATCCTGACTCCCGGCGTTTCCAACACGACGATCGCGGTGCGCGGTTTCCACGACAAGGGCCCCGCCGCGGTCGACCTGTTGGAAACCGTCGGCCGTTCCTTCCTCCAGGGTTACGGGCACGCCGTCGAGGCGCGCACGCCCGACGAGGCCGAGCGACGACTCGAACAGGTGCCGCGCCGGTTCCGCGGCTTCGCCTACGAAGGCGCCGGAATGGGTTTCGCGGTGCTCGACGCGCTCCCGTTCGGCCGGGGCGGGCGGAACGTCCGGTTCCTCGAAGGGCTCGCCGCCAAGCACAGCTACATGGTCTACGTCGGGGTCGGCTGGGCCATGGCACGGGTGCCGAGGTCCCGCTGGTCCAGGCTCGAACTCGGTGACCCGGTGCTGCGCTGGCTCGCCCTGGACGGCTACGGCTTCCACCAGGCGTACTTCCACACCGCCAAGTACGTGCACGGCCAGTTCCGCGAGCCCGACTTCCCGTACGAGGCGCACGGCGCGTCCTCGTACTGCGACCACGTCATCGACCAGGGCATCGGCCGTGCGCTGTGGTTCGTCGGCGGAACCGACCCTCGGGTCGTGGCGGACCTGATCGACTCGTTCGCCGAGAGCCGCCGGGCCGACCTGTACAGCGGCGCCGGGCTGGCAGCCACGTACGCGGGCGGCGGCGACGAGGACGAGCTGCGGGCGTTCCGGTCCCGCGCCGGCGCCTACCGACCGAACCTCGCGCAGGGCAGCGCGTTCGCCGCCACCGCACGGGTGGAAGCGGACCTGGCCATCGAGCACACTTCCCTCGCCACCCGGGTCTTCTGCGACATGACACCCGAGGAAGCGACGGCCCTCTGCGGCGAGACGCGGCCCGCGCCGAGCGCCGAAGTGCCCGGACAGCCCGGGATTCCCTCCTTCGAGGTGTGGCGCAGGCGCATCACCTCGGCCTTCACCACCGATGCGGACGTGACGACGTGACCACGACCGACCTGCCGAGCCCGCGCCGGTCGCTGCCCGGACCGCCGCGCAGCGAAACGCTGAGCCTGCTGGCCAGGATGGCGCGCGACCGCCTCGACGTGATGACGTCGGTGTCGCGGCAGTACGGCGACGCGGTCCGGCTGCGCCTGGGCCCCAAGTCGATGTACTTCTTCAACCACCCCGACCACGCCAAGCACGTGCTGGCGGACAACCCCGGCAACTACCTGAAGGGCATCGGCCTGGTCCACGCCCGTCGTGCGCTCGGTGACGGCCTGCTGACCAGCGAGGGCGAGCTGTGGAAGGCGCAGCGCAAGACGATCCAGCCGGTCTTCCAGGCCAAGCGCATCGCCGGCAAGGCCGAGGTGATCGCGCGGGAGGCGGCGGGTCTGGTGAAGCGGCTGCGCCGGCACCAGGGCAGCGGGCCGATCGACATCAGCGAGGAGATGACCGGGCTGACGCTCGGCGTCCTCGGGCGCGCGCTGCTCGACGCCGACCTCGGCGCGTTCGAGTCCCTCGGGGAGTCGTTCGACGCGGTCCAGAACCAGGCGATCTTCGAGATGATGTCGTTGAGCGCGGTGCCCACCTGGGTGCCGCTGCCGAACCAGCGGCGGTTCCGCCGCGCCCGCGCGGACCTGGACCGCATCGTCGCCCGGCTCGCAGCCGACCGTGCCGCGAACCCCACCCCGGGCGGGGACGACGTGCTGTCCCGGCTGGTCGAGGTGACGCGGCGCGAGCCGGACGCCCAGGCCGGGCACCAGCGGATGCGGGACGAGCTGGTCACGTTGCTGCTGGCCGGGCACGACACCACCGCCAGCACGTTGAGCTGGACGTTCTACATGCTCGACCAGCACCCCGAGGTGTGGGAACGGGTGCACGCCGAGGTGGTCGAGGTGCTGGGCGACCGGCTGCCCACGTTCCAGGACATCCACCGGCTGAAGTACACGACGATGGTGATCCAGGAGGTCATGCGGCTGTACCCGCCGGTGTGGATCCTGCCGCGGCTGAGCCGCGAGGAGGACGAGATCGGCGGGTACCACGTGCCGGCCGGGGCGGACGTGCTGATCTGCCCCTACACCCTGCACCGCCATCCCGACTTCTGGGACGACCCGGACGCGTTCGACCCGCGCCGGTTCGAACCGGGCCGCGCATCCGGGCGATCCCGCTACGCCTACATCCCTTTCGGGGCGGGGCCACGGGTCTGCGTCGGCAGCGGCCTCGGCATGATGGAGGCGACGATCGTGGTGGCGAGCGTGGTGAGGGAGTTGCGCCTCGCCACCGTGCCGGGGTACGACGTCAGGGGCGAGCCGATGTTGACGCTGCGCGTGCGCGGTGGGCTGCCGATGACGGTGCGGTCCGCGGTGCGGTCGACGGCCTGAGCACCGGCTCGCGCGTCTTCCAGACCCTTGTCGTCCCGATCGTCCGGCGGAGGAACGATTCCGATGCGAGGAACAGTGATCCAGGCCGGCCTGCGCGGCCTGTCCACCGCGCAGGTGCGGCAGGTGCGCGCGGTCCGGTACGGCGCGGCCGGTGGCGATGTGGCTCGGGTCTACCGGGAGCTCGAACGGGATTTCGGCGTGCTGGCGCCGCCGATCGCGCTCCACTCGCCCTCTCCCGACGTGATGGCGGCCGGTTGGCTGATGCTGCGGGAGACGTTGCTGGTGCCGGGGACGGTGCCGCGGGCGTGGAAGGAAGCGGTGTCGACCGCGGTCTCCCTGGGCAACGAGTGCCCGTTCTGCATCTCGATGCACTCGTCGATGCTGAACGACCTGGTCGGCTACCGGGACGGCACCATCCCCGACCGGGCCGCTCGGGCCGCCGCCGAGTGGGCCACCGCGAACGCGTTCC
This sequence comes from Saccharothrix isguenensis, assembly GCF_052936305.1. NCBI lineage: Bacteria > Bacillati > Actinomycetota > Actinomycetes > Pseudonocardiales > Pseudonocardiaceae > Saccharothrix > Saccharothrix isguenensis. The sequence goes on along the minus strand of NZ_CP193626.1, from coordinate 2,889,741 downwards.
CGGACACGGGAGCCGCGCACCCGGTGCCGTTCCCGGTCGACCAGGCGCCGGAGATGGTCGGCACGGCGGTGGTCCTCCAGTACCTCAACCGGATGGTGAACATCTTCCTGGGCGAGCTGCCGTTGCCGCCCGGTGCGCCGGTCGCGGCGATGGGCGTGGTGCGCCGGGTGCTGGTCCGGCTGATCAAGTCCGCCGAACGCCGTGGCCCGCGGCCGGGCGCCTCACTCGACTTGTTGGCGACGGCGCCGCTACCGGCCGATCTGCGTTGGGCGGCGGGGAATCCGGTCATCGCCGAGGCGTTCGCGCGGGCCGCCGCCACCATCGGGGAAGCCGGTCGCCGCTCGGTCCCGGCAGACGTGCGTGACCTGGTGTCGGAACACCTCTCGCGGTGGGACGGCAGGCCCGTGGGAGTGAGCCGCGCGTGGGTCGAGGACGCGGTGGAAGCCCTTCCCGCGGCACACCACCCGGCCGCACGGCTGGCATTGCTCACCGCCCTGGCGTCCTATCAGATCGACCAGTCGGTGATCGACCGCTTCCGCGCCGGGCAGCCCGAAGACGGTGCGTTGATCGACCTGACGTCGTGGGCGAGCCTGGCCGCGGCACGGCGGGTGGGCAGCTGGATGAGGATTCGCACCGAGGCTACCGACACAGGTCCACTTCCACCGACCGTGCCTTCCACCTGACCGCACGGACGACTTCGCCGGCAGCTCCGATCGGGGCTGCCGGCGTTCTGCTTGTTCAGGACGGGAGTCACCGCGTGCTCTGGTCGGGCGGCGGCCCGTTCGCCGAGTCGCGCGCTGAAGGCGCCACCAACGCGGAAGCGAGCCGGTCCACCGCGACCGCCAGGAGCACGGCCGTCAGCAGACCGGCTCCGGCCCCGACAACGGTGGCGGCCGGGCCGCCCACCAGCCCGCCGATCGCCGCGCCCGCGACGACGAGCAGGAGGAACCCGGCGATCGCCGTGGGCTTGGTCAGCCACGTCCGCACGTGCCGGCCTCCTCGACCTCAGGCGGTGCCCGGTTGGTTGTGCCCGGCCGGCTGTGCGCCGGCGGCAGCGGTCACCACATCGGGCGTGGTGCGGCTGTCGAGTTCCGGCAGGGCCAGCAGGATCGGCAGGTCGAGCAGGCACGCCGGCCTCGTCTCGACGTCCGCCTCCACGGTCTTGCCCGCCCGCACCGAGACCCGCTCGGTGGCCCCGATGAACAGCGGCCGGCGCTTCCACGGGTACGGGTCGGGGTCGTCGACGGCCACCACGGCGGCCCGGATGAAGCACTCCCCCTCCGGCACCTCCAGCCGGTACGGTCCGGAACCGTCGCGGATGTCGCACGCGCTCGGAACCCCCTGTGCGATCGGGTCTTTGAACGCGGCCACGTACACCCGCACGGGCGTCGTGGTCGCGGGCACGCCGACCCAGCCGCACACCGCGCCGACACGCCCGCCCGTGGACCCGGGGTACGTCGACAGCGACAGGACCCCTTCGTACGAGAGCGCGCGGTAACGGGCCGGCGGGACGCCGACGCTGCGGGTGAAGCGGCTGGTGAACGTGCCGAGGCTGTTGTAGCCGACCATGTACGAGATCTCGGTGACGCTCAACCTCGTCTCCAGCAGCAGGTGCTTGGCCTTGGTCAGCCGGATCGCGGTGAGGAACCGTCCGGGCGAGGTTCCGGTGAGCGACCGGAAGACCCTGGAGAAGTAGAACTTGCTCAGTATCGCGGCACCGGCCATGTCGGCCAGCGACAGCGGCTCGTGGTACCGGTTCCACATCGTGTCGATCGCACGCCCTATCGCATCCCGCACAACCGTCCCCCATTCCGCTCGTTCCGGCGACCACGTCGTGCACCGCACGACCGTCGATCGACCCCGTGCGATCTCTCGCCGACAACACGTATTCCCGTCGATATCCGGACGCGAGCGGCGGTTTCACCCGAGACTGCTCCGCAAAGCCGGCCAGGGTCTACTCCACGCTTGCGGAACGCTATTTCCCGTGAATGAAGTCACCCATGCCGGAAGCGCCGAACCACGACGCGAGTATTCGTGCGCAGCCGACGAGAACGCGCACCGCGGTGGACGCTAGCAGGATCGCGGTCCGCGGAGGCGACCCGCGAACGAGGACCGCAACCTGCGAGACGGCACGCCTGCGTTCCGGGTAGTCCACACCGCCACCCGGCGGCAGCGGACGGCGGACGACTTGCGGCCACAAGGCGACATGCCCCCGGTGCGGGGCATCGGTGCGGGCATCGGCGCGGGGCATCGGCCAGGCGCGAGTCCCGCTGCCCGCGTTGAGCCCGACGCGTGCCGGAACCGAGCAGCCCGGCCGCGCGCACGGCGCGGCCGGGTACGGCGGTCGACGGATCTCGGCGTCAGCGGACCAGACCCACGGCCCCGTAGCCGAGGTGGTGCGCCGGGCTTCCCGTGGCGACGTCGGCGGCGGGGCGGGCGCGCCACTCGGGCATCAGGACCACGCCGGGCGCGACCAGCGTCATCCCCTCGAACAGTGCCTCGATCGCGCTGCGGTCGCGGACGTAGAGCTGCTCGATGACGCCCTTGTACGCCCTGATCATGTCGTGGATCTGGACCTTCGCCTCCCCTTCGGCCTGCTCGTCGGTGAGGTGGGACAGGGCCGTGAAGCTGCCTGGCGCGACGCCGTCGCGGTAGCCCTTCATCATGCTCAACGGGTCCTCGTGGTCGCCCACGAACACGATCACGCCGGTCATCACGAGCCCCACCGGCCGGTCGAGGTCGATCAGGTCGAGCACGCGCGGGTCCGCGAGCAGTTCGTCGGGTTGGCGGGCGTCGGCGCACACCATCGCCGCGTTCGGGTTGTCCGCCAGCAGCAGCTCGCCGTGGTGGGCCGCGACCGGCTCGTAGTCGACGTAGACGACCTTGGCCTCGGGTAAGCGGGCCTGGGCGACCTCGTGCGTGTTGCCGGCCGTGGGCAGGCCGGAGCCCAGGTCGAGGAACTGCGTGATGCCCTGGTCCAGCATGAACTCGACGGACCGGCGGAGGAATCCCCGGTTGAACCGGGCGAGCATGTCGATGCTGGGCAGGTTGGACTTGATGCGCTCCGCGCGGGCGCGGTCGGAGGGCAGGTTGAACGTCCCGCCCAGGTAGTAGTCGTAGATGCGGGCGATGTTGGCGGTTTCGGGGTCGAACACCTGAGGCCTCCTGGGAAAAGGAAGAACCGGCCGGCACCACGTGCCGGCCGGTCCACCGCGCGATCACGCGGACGGTGTCGGGACGCCGGGCAAGGGGTCCGCGGCGCGGTCGTGCTGCGGCCAGGAGGTCGGCGGGATCAGCAGGCCGGTCGTCAGCGGACCGGTCACCGCGCGGGCCGTGACACCGGCGACCGGGGCGCGGGGCGGGGTCGACCCACGTGCGAGCACCTGGCCGCCCATGTCCGCCCCCTTGCCGCGTCGGAGATACATGGAGGCTACGACCGCGACCGGCGACGGCCTTCTTCAAAGGTGCGGTTGACGCCGCCCGTGGGCGGTGGTAGCGGCGCGCCGGATCGCGTGCTTCGCCGGTGAGCGGGCGACTTCCCGCAGGGCCGGACGACATCTCCCGGAAGCCGTACCAGACGGGAGGTCGGAGAAAGCGGCACGTGATAACGGACCACGTCGTGCCGACCGCACGACCGTCAATCGACACCGCGCGATCTCCGGCCCGCCACACGCATTCCCCGTCGACGTCCGGGAGGCCGGTGGCATGTCGCCCGAGAATGCGACACACGGCCCGTCGAGGGCTACTTCACGCTTGCGGAACAACATTCTTGTGAATGACGTCACCCCTGCGGGAACCGCCGACTCGCGGTCCGCGCCGGCCCTCCGCGAGCCGGGACGGCATCCTGCGAGACGGCTTTCCGTCGTTCCGCGCAGTCCCTCGCCACCACCCGGCGCACTGCGACAGGCGGGCCCCCGCACCACCCGATCGGTGTGCAACTGATGGGTTGCGCCTGGAGTCGGCGGCGTGCAACCATGCCGTTGCACCTGACGGCGGCAGCGAGGGGTTCCCGATGATCGACGACCGGATCGAACGCGACACGCTGATCGCGGCTCCGCTGGAGCGGGTCTGGTCGCTCGTGGCCGAACCCGGCTTCTGGGTGGCCGACCAGGGGAGCATCGCCGGCACCGTCGCCAAGGAGGGCGAGTCGGTGGTGGCGCGGAACCAGGAGTTCGGCGACTTCCCGGTGCGCGTGGAGAAGGTGGAGCCGCCGACGTACGTGGCCTACCGCTGGGCCAGCGCGTTCCCCGGCCAGGAGCTGCGCGAGGGCAACAGCACCCTGGTGGAGTTCACCTTGACGGCGGAAGGAGACAAGACCCGCCTGCGCGTCGTCGAGAGCGGGTTCGCGGCGCTGTCCGCGGCCGACGACGTCCGCGCCGACGCGCTGAAGAACAACACCACCGGGTGGCACCAGGTGTTCGACGCGTTCAAGGCGCGCGCCGAACAGGTCGTGTGACGGACAAGCGTCGCCGCGGCGCCGAGACGGTCGGCAGCGTCCTCATCGCACTGGCCGACCCGACGCGACGCCAACTGCTCGACCTGCTCGCGGCCCGGGGCGAGGTCACGGCGACGACGCTGGCAGAGGAACTCCCCGTCTCACGGCAGGCGGTGGCCAAGCACCTCGCCGTGCTCGACGCCGCCGGGCTCGTGTGCGGCAACCGCGTCGGGCGCGAGGTGCGGTACGCGTTGCAGCCCGCCCAGCTCGACGAGACGGCGCGGTGGATGACCTCACTCGCGGCGGACTGGGACGGGAGGCTGGCGGCGATCAAGCGCGTCGCCGAAGCGGCGGAACGGGAACAGGACTAGCACACCGGTCCCGGCGCCCGGCGCAGGCCGGGCACGGCGACCACTGCCACACGTGAGCCCGGAGGCAAGTCCGGGAAGAAGTTCGAGGCACACCGCCTGCAGCGGTGTCCCTGGCGTGCCCTGGAACCGGGTGAAGCGAGGCGGCTGCCCGCCCGCCGCACCGCGAAGGCCTCGTCGACCGCAACCGGGCGGGCGACGAGGAGACATCCGCGACGACGCACCGGGACGCGTCGCCGACCTGCGACCCCCGACCCGACGACGTGCAGTTGTTGACCCACACCGGATTCTTGGGAAAGGAAATCGCCTTGGCTACCGACACTACCTCGCCCCCGCGCTTCACCGGCAGGCAGCGACTGATCCTGCTGGTCCTGCTCGGCGCCGGGTTCATGGTGTCCGTCGACTTCTCCATCCTGAACGTGGCGCTGCCGGAGGTGGGCGAGGGCGTCGGGCTGGACGTGACGGCGCTGCCGTGGATCGCATCGGCCTACGCGCTGCCCTCGGCGGGCTTCACCCTCCTCTTCGGACGGTTCGCCGACCTGTTCGGCCGTCGCCGGCTGTTCGTCCTCGGCATGGTGCTGCTGACCGTCGCCTCGCTGCTCGGCGGTTTCGCCAACGACCCCGAGATGCTGCTGACCGCCCGCGCGTTGCAGGGCCTGGCCACCGCGATGGCGCTCCCGGCGGCGTTGTCGCTGCTCACCACGACGTTCGAGGAGGGCCCGATCCGGGACCGCGTCCTCGGCCTCAACGGCGCCCTGCTGTCCGGTGGCTTCACCATCGGCGCGCTCGTCGGCGGCGCCCTGGTGAGCCTGCTCAGCTGGCGGGCGACGTTCTTCATCAACGTGCCCGTCACGTTGACCATCATCGTGCTCACGCCGTTCCTGATCCCCGAGAGCAAGATGCCCGAGCGGGTCAAGCTGGACGTGCGCGGCGCGATCACCGTGACCGGTGGTCTGCTGGCCGTCGTCTACGCGATCATCGAAGCCAGCCTCATCGCGGCGGTCGTCGGTGTCGTGCTGCTGGCCGTGTTCTGGATGATCGAGCGCAGCGCCGCCGCGCCGCTCACCCCGCCGCGCATCCTCAAGCGCCCGAACGTCAAGTGGGCCAACTACGCGGGTCTCGTGGTCTTCAGCATGGAGACGGCCACGATCTTCATGATGACGCTGTACCTCCAGAACGTGCTGGACTTCAGCCCCGTCGCCACCGGCCTGATCTTCGGCGTGCCCGGTCTCGCCGCGGTGTTCGCGGGTCCGATCGCCGGTCGCATGCTCAGCCGCTACGGCTACCGCAAGGTGCTCCCGGCGGGCATGCTCGTCCAGACCCTGGCGGCGATCCCGCTGATCTTCCTCGGCACCGACCGCATCGGGCTGGCCGTCGTCATCCCGGCGCTGCTCATCAGCTTCTTCGGGCACGTGACAGCCATCGTGGCCTACACCGTGACCGGCACGTCCGGCCTGCCGAACGACGAGCAGGGGCTGGCCAGCGGCCTCACGATGATGACCCAGCAGGTCGCCATCACCATCGGCATCCCGATCCTGAGCGCGATAGCCGCCACCCAGGCGTCGCAGCTGGACGGCATCCACCTCGCGGTGGGCGTCGGCGTCGCCGTGACGGTCCTCAGCGCCGCGTTCGTCTGGTTCGGGCTCCGGTCGCGCGAGGAGCCGAGCGCGGACGCCCCGGCCGTGCCGGTGGCGAACGAGGCCTAGTCGGACCACCGTGCCCCACCGCAACCGGGCGATCCGATCGCGGTGGGGCACGGCGCACTCCGGCTTTCTCCCAGATTGCCCGATCACGCCGAACGGAGGGTCACCAGGTGACATCGCCCTACACTCGATCCATGGCGAAACCGGAAGTCGTCTCGGCCGCGGAGTGGCAGCGAGCCCGGGATGAACTCCTGGTGGCGGAGAAGGAAGCCACCCAAGTGCTCGACGCGCTGGCCGCACGCCGACGGCGTCTTCCGATGGTCGAGTTCGACAGCGGGTACGTCTTCGAGACGCCCGAAGGGCCCAAGACGCTGCTCGACCTGTTCCTGGGCCGCGACGAGCTGGTCCTCTACCAGTACATGAACAACGGGCCGGACCACTACTGCCCCGGCTGCGCGTGGTTCACGAACAACGTGCCCCCGAACGCGCCGGAGTTGCTGGCGGACCAGGGCATCACGTACCTGACGGTGTCGGACATGCCGCTCGACCAGATCGAGGCGTACTGGTCGCGCATGGGCTGGACGCTTCCGATGGCCTCGTCGCACGGGACGTCCTTCTCCCGCGACACGGGCGCCGGCGGCGGTTTCATGATCAACGTGTTCCTGCGCGACGGCGACCGGGTCCACCGGACCTACAACACCACCGGCCGCGGCATCGAGCAGCACGTGTTCGTCACCGGCATCCTCGACCTGACCCCGTACGGCAGGCGCGAGGAGTGGGAGGACTCCCCTCCCGGCTGGCCGCAGAAGCCCACGCACATGTTCCCCACCACCATGGAGCTGCACGACATCACCATGGGCTTCGGGAAGTTCCGGTAGCCGGCCGTGTCGGACTTCAACGGGCGCGTCATCGAGGAGTTCCGGGCCGGCGGAGGTCGTGTGGGCGGGCCGTTCGCCGACTTCACGCTGATCCTGCTGCACCACGTCGGCGCCAGGTCCGGCGTCGAGCGCGTCACTCCGGTGGGGTGCTCCGACCGGGGTGACGGCCGGTTCGCGGTCATCGCGGCCAACGGCGGCTCCCGCGGCAACCCGGGCTGGTACCACAACCTCAAGGCCCAGCCGAGGATCACGGTCGAACTGGGCGCCGAGACGTTCACCGTCCTCGCCGAGGAGGTGGACGGCGCCGGGTACGACGAGCTGTGGCGGGACCTGGTCGAGGAGTTCCCGCACATCGCCGAGTTCCCGGCCAGGACGCCGCGGCGCATCCCGCTGTTCACGTTGACGCGCCAGGACTGACCCGAGTCGACCGGCCACGACGCGAGACGCCCTTCCGCCGCACTCGCGGAAGGGCGTTCGCCGTGTGGTCGTTCAGCGCGTGGTCACTCGGGGTGTGATCGTTCAGGGCAGCAGCAGCTGCTTGCCGACCGAGCGGCGCTCTTCGAGTGCCGCGTGCGCCTCGGCCGCGTCCTCCAGCTTGTACGTCTGTCCGATCGGGACGGTGACACCGCCGGTGCTCACCCAGGCGAACACGTCCGCGGCACGGGCGGTCAACGCCTCGCGGGAGGCGATGAAGTCCGGGAGGGTGGGTCGGATCACCTTGAACGACGGGGACGGGCCCACGCTCATGTCCATGGGCGGCACCATGCCGCTGGGCTGTCCGAAGAGGACGACCGTGCCGGCCGTGCGCAGGCAGGAGACGCTCCCGGCGAAGGTGGCCTGGCCGACCCCGTCGTAGACGACGTCGACGCCCTTGCCGCCGGTGAGCTTCCGGACCTCCTCGACGAAGTCGACCTCCGTGTAGCGGATCACGTCCTCCGCGCCCGCTCCCCGTGCCGCCTCCTCCTTGGCGGCGTTGGACACCGTGCCGATGACCCGGGCACCCAGCGACCGCAGCACCTGGACGAGCAGCAGGCCCACCCCGCCGCCCGCGGCGTGCACCAGGACCGTCTCACCGGCACTCGCGGTGTGGGCGTCACGGGTCAGGTAGTGGACCGTCATGCCCTGGAGGAACACCGCGGCGGCCTGCTCGGCGGTCACACCGGCGGGCACCGGCACGACGCCGCCGGCGGGCGCGACGACCTTCTCGGCGTAGCCGCCGGGGCCCGAGATCTGCATCGTGGCGACCAGGTCGCCGACCTCGACCCCGATCACGTCGGCGCCCACGGCCGACACCGTGCCGGCGCACTCCAGGCCGGGCACGTAGGGCACCTCGCGCGGGTAGAGGCCGCTGCGCTCGTAGAGGTCGTGGTAGTTGACGCCGATCGCGGCGACGTCGATCAGGACCTCGCCGGGGCCGGGGACCGGTTCGTCCCACTCGGTCGGCGTCAGCACCTCGGGACTGCCCTGCCGGTTCACGGCGACTGCACGCATTGCGCTCTCCGTTTCGGTGGTGGTGCGGTGGATTCGGGACGGCGGTTCCCGGTGGGTCGGTCGTGGTGCGCCCCTCCGTGCGCGGTCCCGGCTCCCGGCGTCGATCGGCGGGGAGCCGGGACCGGTCCGGCGGGTCAGTCGAAGAACCGGTCGAGCTCCTCGATCACGGTCTGCGGCGCCTCGTCCACGAAGTAGTGGCCCGCGTCCTGGACGACGACGATCTTCACGTCGGTCGCCTGCGAGGGGAGCGTCCCCTGCATCATCGCGGCGTAGATGCCGTCGCCGAGGTTGGAGACCAGGCCGAGCAGCGGCGCGGTCACCTTGCCGTAGGAGGCGAGGTCCTCGATGTCCTGGCCGAACGTCTGGTACCAGCCGTTGCCGCCGCGGATCGCGTCCGGCGTGCTGTAGGCGTGCGCGAAGACGGCCCGGTCCTGCTCGGTCAGCGCGCCCTGGTCCACCAGGAAGTTGTCGAAGACCCAGTCGATGAGGTGCCGGGAGCGGCCTTCCAGCAGCTTCTCCGGCAGACCGGAGACCTGGTTGAAGGCGAACCACCACGGGTAGAAGGGGAAGCCCGGTGTGGGGAGCATGCGGATCTCGTAGAGCGACGGGTCCGGGTGGAGGATGTCCAGCATGGCGATCTTGCGGACGGACTCCGGGTGGTTGACCGCCAAGCTGAACGCGACCTGCGAGCCGACGTCGTGGCCCGCGACGTCCACCTGCTCGTAGCCGAGTTCGCGGATGAGCCCGTGCACGACCCCCGCCGTGGTCTTCTTGTCGTACCCGGAGGCGGGCTTGTCCGAGCCGCCCATGCCGGGCAGGTCCACCGCGATGACCCGGCGACCGGCCGCGGCCAGCGCGGGCATCACCTTGCGGTACTCCCACCAGGTCTGCGGCCAGCCGGGCAGCAGGACGAGGGGCCTGCCCTCACCGCCGGCGACGTAGTGGATGCGCAGTCCGTCCACGGTCGCGAAGTCGCTGCGGAAATCTCCGTCCAACGATTCCGCGAGTTCGGCGTCGGTCGGGACGGCCGCGGCCGTCTCGCTGTTCGTCGTCACTGTGTCGCTCCTCTTCGATAAACGCAGGTGGATGCGGAATTCGCGTCAGGCTGTGCGGTGAATCGCGGAACAATCGCGGACGGAGTATTCGGTGGTCCGGGCCGGCGCCGAGGGGCGCCGCCGGCCCGGACAGGCCGCGCGCCGGTCAGATGTAGTAGGTGTTCGGCTCCTGGCCGCAGAGGATCCGGCCGTAGAGCTCGGCGTTGACGTCCGGGATCATGATCGCGTGCAGGCTGAGCGTCCGCAGGTCGTTGACCACGCGCTGGACCGGCACCTTCGTGTAGGCGGACGAGCCGCCGCCGCCCGCCGACAGGATGTCGACCGCCTCGTTGGCCAGCTTGACCGCCGCGCCGTCGTCACCGCGGACGCGGGCTCGCTCGACCAGGTCGAAGGGCTCGCCGGAGGCGCACTTGGCGTCCACCAAACCGGCCAGCCGATCGGCGTGGAACTCCGCCTCGTCGATCTTGTTGACCGCCTCGGCGACCCGCAGGTGGGTCACCGGGGACTCGGCCAGGCTCGGGCCGAGCGTGTAGGTGGCCTGGCGGCCCGGCAGCCGCTCGAAGAACGAGTCGCGGATCGACTTGGCCATACCGATGACCACGCCGACGGTGGCCGCCGTGCCCACGGTGATGAACGGGGACCGGTACATCGGGATGTCGGCGTTCCGCGTGGAGGACGACTGGGCGTTGATGATGGCCGGCACCGGGACGACGCGCTCCTGCGGGACGAACAGGTCCTTCGCGATCGTGGTGACGCTGCCGGAGCCGCGCAGGCCGGTGGTGTGCCAGTCGTCGACGATCTCCAGGTCGGCGAGCGGGGCCGGCGCCATCACCGGGTAGGGCTCGCCGTCCGGGTTGAGGAAGATGGCCGAGATCTGCTGCCACTGGCTGCTCAGGGCGCCGCTGATGGACGGCCACGTGCCGTTGACGAGGATGCCGCCCTCGACCGGCACGGCCGTCGCGGAGCCCGGTCCCAGCGTGGCGCAGGCCTGGACGTCCGGGGTCTCGAAGACGTCGTCCTGGACCTTGTCGGGGAACAGGCCGACGGCCCACGTGGAGATCCACGAGCAGGCCACCACCCAGGCGGCGGACCCGTCGACCTGGGCGAGCCGGTCGGCCACCGCGACCATCGTCCTGGCGTCGCTCTCATATCCGCCGTAGCGCTTCGGGATCCTCATGCGGAAGACCCCCGTGTCCGTCAGGGCCTTGACCGTTTCCTCGTGCAGCCGGCGGTGTTCCATGGACCACTCGACGTTGGCCCGCAGTACGGGCGCGATCTCGGACACCCGCCGAACCAACTCTTCCCGGGACGGGACGACAGTTGACAATGCCCTCTCCTAACTGGAGTTTTTGCAGTCTTCCGGAATACCCACTACGGAGTGTTGCGGGGACGGGGCGACAACACTTCTCCCGCGTTGCTTCATGTGCGCGGGTGCTTGCTCCGATCGACGCGGGCAGCGATTTTCCGCATTCAGGCGCGGACGCCCGGACCGACGGGGCGGCACCCGGCCGCGGTCCCTCGAACGGGTACCGCGCCGTCACCCGGTCCAGGTTTGACGCAACCTAGCGGTTGCGGGAGTATGGCAACCACCCAGTCGCTACTCGTCGGAGGCCGGACATGGGGTTGCCAGACCGGATCGACCTGGTCGACCAGCTCGATGACGGCTGATGCCGAGGCGATCGCCGAACAGGTCTTCGTCGCACTGGCCGACCCCACGCGACGCGGCATCCTCGCCGCGCTCGCGTCCAACGGGCCGGCCACCGCCACGGACCTGGCGGGCCGCCTGCCGGTCACCCGGCAGGCGATCGCCAAGCACCTGGCCCTGCTCGCCGACGCGGGGCTGGTGACGGCGGAACGGGGGACGCGGCGCCGGGTGCGCTTCCGGCTCCGCTCGGCCCCGATGCGGGTGGCGCAGCAGTTCCTGGCAGCGCTGGCCCGTGACTGGGACGGCCCCCTGTACGCACTGGCGGACCACCTCAACACCCTGACCGGACAACAAGGGAGATCACCCATGGGCGACACCAGCTACGCGACCGGCTTCACCGTCGACGCGACGCCGCAGCAAGTCTTCGACGCCGTCATCAACGTCCGCGGGTGGTGGGCCGAGGACATCGAGGGCGGCACCGCCAAGGCCGGCGACGAGTTCATCCACCGCTACGGGGACATGCAGCGCTGCAAGATCCGGGTCACCGAGGCAGTCCCGGGCAAGAAGGTCTCGTGGCTCGTGGTGGAGAACTACTTCTCGTTCACCAAGGACGAGACGGAGTGGACCGGCACCACGATGACGTTCGACATCGGGGAGAAGGCCGGACGGACCGAGCTGTCCTTCACGCACCAGGGCCTGGTGCCCGCCTACGAGTGCTACGACATGTGCTCCAACGCCTGGGGTTCCCTGATCGCCGGCAGCCTGAAGGACCTCGTCGCCACCGGCGAGGACGAGCCGGTCCACGCCTGATCGGACGGTGCCCGACGAGCGCACCGCCTGGCGTGCCGCGGATTCACCGGCACGCCAGGCGGGTCGTCGCACCGGACCTGTGTGGACACCCGATATTTTCGCATAACGGCGTGAGGGCAAAATAACGGCGTTGTGCAACACTGTGTGGGTGAGTCCACGAAAACTCGACCCGGCGACACGGACCGCACTCGTCGACATCGCGGCGAGGCTGTTGGCCGAGCAGGGCGCCGAGGCGCTGTCGACCCGGAAGATCGCCGCCGAGGCGGGCACCTCCACCATGGCCGTCTACACGTACTTCGGCAGCATGAGCGGCCTGGTCCGCGAGATGGTGCACGAAGGCTTCGCCCGGCTGGAACGCCAGTTCGCCAGGGTGCGCCGGACCGAGGACCCGGTGGCCGACATGGCGGTGCTCGGCCACGCCTACCGGCACAACGCCAAGACGAACGCCCACCTGTACGCGGTGATGTTCGGCGGCCAGTCGCTCGCAGGCTTCTCGCTCACCGAAGAGGACCGCCAGTACGGCCGGTACACCCTGGCCACCGTGGTCGAGTGCGCCACCCGCTGCATCGAGGCGGGCCGGTTCCGCGACGCCCAGCCGTTGCTGATCGCCCACGAGATGTGGATCACGACGCACGGCCTGGTCAACCTGGAGCTGGGCGGCTACCTGATCGACCCGGTCGGCGCGGACCGCTGCTACGAGGCGATGCTGAGCAGCCTCCTCGTCGGCGTCGGCGACGACGGCAAGTCCGCCGCGACGTCGTTGTCCACCTCGAAGAAGCGCCGCCGTCGCGAGGTGGAGGCGGACCTGGACGCGGTCACCAGCCGAAGCTGACCGCCGGCAGTCCGGAAGTCCTGACCGCCACCACTCGCCCCTGCCCTCCCTACCCTGCCTCGCACCGCACTGCCGCGCCCCGCCCTGCCTTGCTTTGCCCTGCCCTGCCCTGCCCGGCTCCGGCTCCGGCGTCGCGAACTGCCCTCGCGACGGCCGGTTCGCTGCTGCCCACTGTCCACAGCGGATCCCACCGGCATGGGAACGGGGGCAGGACCACGTCGCGGTCCTGCCCCCGTGTGGGTGTGCCGGTCGGATCAGGGCAACTGCTTCAGCCCCGCACCGGTCAGCTCGTAGGCGGAGGCGAGGGAGGAAGGTTCCGACCGCACCAGCTCCACCATCGCGTTGCCGGCGATCTCCGGGGTGACCAGGGGGCCGACGCGCTTGAGGAACTGCTCGACGGGCACACCCGCACTGGCCGCGTACGCCTCGACCGCCGGACCACCGACACCGGTCATGGGCGCGAACCGGGGCATCACCGTGGTGAACGTGATGTCCAGACCGGCGCGCAGCGCCTCGCCCTGGGCGTACCCGGCGATGAAGCGCTGGGTGCCCTTCGCACCCGCGTACCCACCGCTGAGCGGCGACCCGTTCAACGCGGCGCCGCTGCTGACCACCACCACCCGGCTGCCCGGCGACAACGGCTTGAGCAGGATCTCGCGCAGCCAGTGGAACGTGATCCGGACGTCGGTCTCCCAGTTGACCGAGAACGACTCCCAGGTGTGCTCCTGCAACGAGCGCATGTGCGGGGTCGCCCCGGCCACCAGGACGATGTTGTCCGGCTCGTGGCGGTCGATGAGGGTGGCCGCCGCGTCGGCGTCACCGGCGTCCGCGAGCTCCTGCTGGATCGTGCCGGACCCGTTGGCCGGCTCGGCGAACTCGGCCGCGGTGCGGGACACGGCGACCACTGGTGCGCCGGCCTCGGCGAAGGCCGTCGCGATCCCGTGGCCCAGGCCGCGGCTCGCACCGACGACGATCGTGGTCCTGCCGGACAGGTCGCTCATGGGTGTCCTCCAACTCGTGGATGTCTTCCGGGTCGAGGTCGATCGGTGGGGATCATGTCCGGACTCCGCGCGATCGCGGAAGCCTCGGATCCGCAGCGCGGTTCCCAGTCTGCCGGCAGCCGGCCCGCCCACGGCGAGGCTTCCGCCGATCGGGTACGGGTTCACCGCGAGGCTCCGGGACCGGCACCTGGCGCGAGGGTGCGCCAGGTGCCGGAGCCGGAGCGGCGTCGCCGCGGACCACGCGGCGGCACGGTCGGTCACACCGGGCCGGTCGTCCGCGGACAGCACGCCTCGCGGTCGCCTACGACTTGTACCTGGTGCCGTTCCACCAGTTCTCGCCCGGACCGGAGATGTCCGCGACGTCGTACTGGTCCTTGAAGCGCCACCAGTCCCACGGGTGTTCGAGCTGCTCCTCCTGGCGCCCGAGGTGCGTGATGTCCAGGTAGTTGTAGAAGCTCTTGAAGATGTCCCCGCCACGATCGAAGATCGAGTAGGTGAAGAAGACATCCTCGCCCTCGCGGTAGAACGCGCTCACCCCGGGCGACTCGCCCATCTCGGTCGAGACTTCGTAGTCGTAGTTGAAGTCGCTGCCGAACGACGAGTACCACGGGATCGTCCAGCCCATGCGGGCCTTGAACGGCGCGAAATCCGCCACCGGCGCACGGGAGACCATCGCGAAGGTGGTGTCCCGCGCCCACATGTGCGCGAGTTCGCCGACGCTGTCCGCCTGCATCGAGCAGCCGGGGCAGCCCTCCGTCGCGCCGGGGCTGTACATGTAGTGCCGCACGATGAGCTGCCGGCGACCTTCGAACAGGTCGAGCAACGAGAGCCCGGGGCCGTCGGGCCCTTCGAAGCGGTAGTCCTTCTCCACCTTCACCATCGGCAGCCGGCGACGTTCCTCCGCGATCATGTCACGGGCGTGCGTGACCTCTTTCTCCTTCTCCAGCAGCGCTTTGCGAGCCTCCAGCCACTCTTCTCTGGAGACGACACTCGGACGGTTCATCGGATCTCCTCGGGGTGTCGGGCTGCCCGCGCCCGTTCCTTCAAACTGCGGCGTTCGATCTTGCCGATGGGCGTGCGCGGGATCTGGTCGATGAACTCGACCAGCCGGATCTTCTTGTAGGGCGCGACCCGTGCGGTGACGAAGGCCGTGACGTCCTCGGCCGTGACCGGTTCCTTCACCACCACGAAGGCCTTGGGCAGTTCGCCGTTGGCCTCGTCCGGCACGCCGACCACCGCCGCGTCGGCGATCTTCGGGTGCGTCATGAGGACCGCCTCCAGTTCGACCGGAGACACCTGCTGCCCGTTGTACTTGATGAGCTCCTTGATGCGGTCGACGATGAACAGCTCGCCGCCGCCGTCGACGTGCCCGAGGTCGCCGGTGTGCAGGAAGCCGTCCGGCTCCAGCACCTCCGCCGTGGCCTCGTCGGCGTTGAGGTAGCCCTTCATCACGTGCGGGCCGCGGATCAGGATCTCGCCGTCCTGGTCGGGCCCCAGCTCCGCGCCCGTGGTCGTGTCGACGATCTTGCACTCCACGCCCGGCGCCGTGCGCCCGACCGACGCCGCCGATCCGGGTTCGTCGTCCTGCATGAACGACACCATCGCCTCGGTGAGGCCGTACCCCTGGCCGATCCGGCAGCCGATGCGCTCCCGGACCAGGCGGGCGATCTCCGGGTCGAGCGGCGCGCCGCCGGAGACGATCGAGCGGAGCGACGAGAGGTCGTACCGGTCGACCAGCGGGCTCCGCGCGAGCAGCACGGCTATCGTCGGCACGACGTACAGCCGCGTGATGCGGTGGTCCTGGATGGCTTTCAGGTACGCCTCGGGCTCGAACCGCGGCATCGTGACGAGCGTCGTGCCCTGGAGCAGGCTGGCGTTCATCATCATGGACAGGCCGAAGGCGTGGTGGAAGGGCGCGATGGCCAGCGCCTTCTCCTCCTCGCCGGCGGTGGGGGCGACCAGGCTCGTCAGGAGCGCCTTGGCGATCATGTTGCGGTGCGTCAGCAGCACGCCCTTGGGGTGACCGGTGCTGCCGCTCGAATGCAGCACGGTGACCACGTCCAGCGCCGGCTCGACGGACGGGTCGGGTGGCGCGTCGTCGCTGTAGAGCGCGGAGAACGGCGTCGCACCGTCCGCCTCGCCGAACACGAAGACCTCCTCGACCTTCGTGCGGCCGATCAGCGCCGTCGCCTTGGCGGCGTCGGAGGGCGCGGTCACGAGCAGGCGCGCGCCGGTCTCGTTCAGGCGGTCGGCCAGCTCGTCCTCGGTGTCCAGGGGGTTGAGCGCCACCACCGCGCCGCCCGCGAGCGCGGCGGCGTGGAAGGCGATCGGGTACTCCGGGACGTTCGGGGCGAGCATGGCCAGCACGTCGCCCTTGCGCAAGCCGCGGGCGTGCAGCCCGGCGGCGGCGCGGCGCACCGCGGACGCGAGTTCCGCGAACGTGTACCCGCCGCCGCCCAGGAAGTCGACGGCCGCCACCGCGTCGCCGTACTGCGCGGCCCGGCTCAGCACGAAGTCCGTCAGCGAGGTGTCGGGGATCTCGACCGCGGGGCCGGTGAAGATCATGACTTCACGCCCTCCCGGCTGTAGGTGCTCAGACCGGGCTGGTAGGCGCGCTTCTCGAACTGCTTCAACGCCACGTTGATCCACTCGTTGCCGCTGAGGCGGGAGAGCTCCCAGAGCTTCGCCTGGTCGTAGTCGATCGCGGCGGGCAGCTCCTGTGCGCTGTTCTTCTCGTAGACCTGCTTCGCCAGCGCCAGCGTGACCGGGTTCTTCTTGACGATCTTGCGGACCAGGCGGTCGGTCTCCGCGTCCAGGTCGGCGGCCGGCACGGCCTTGTTGACCAGCCCGTGCTTCGCCGCCTCGGCGCCGGTCATCGTGTCACCGGTGAGGATGTAGTACAGCGCCTGCTTGCGCGGCAGGTTGTGCGCCGCCGCCCAGGTGGCGCCGCCCGCCGGGAAGATCCCGAAGTTGATCTCGGAGAGGCCGAACAGCGCGGTCTCGTCGGCGATCGCCAGGTCGCAGAGACCGGTCACCAGGAACCCGCCGCCGAACGCGAACCCGTTCACCTTGGCGATGGTCACCGCCGGGAACGCCTTCAGCCGCTGGAACCACTTGAGGGCCACCAGGTTCGTCTTGTAGAACCGCTGCGGGTCCTCGAACGGCTCCAGGAAGCACTCTTCGAGGTCCATGCCGGAGCTGAAGCTGTCACCGCAGCCGGTCACCACGACCACCTTGACGGTGCCCGCTTCCTCGATCTCGTCCAGCACCGCGTTCATGTCCCGGTGCATCTGCGGGTTCATCGCGTTCTTCTTGTCCGGCCGGTTCAGGTAAATCGTCGCCTTCGGCCCGTCGATTTCGAGGTTCACAGTTTTCAGCGTGATCATGCCCGACCTTCTTTCCTCATAGACGAAGTACACACTCACACGGCTGGCGACCGCTTGACCAAAGGACTCCGACCTACCGCGGACACGCCTTCACCGGCGTGCAACGAGGACGGTATGAGCATCACTGATCCACCACCGGGAGGCTTCCTTCAGGTTGCTTAGCTCGGCGACCGGCACGAGCCCGCCGGTGCACCAGGCAGGGCAGTCCGGCGGCCGGAAGATGTCGGCCCACCTTCGGCCGGCACCGCCACAGATGACGCCCTACCTGCGGAAACGACGAGACTGAGTGCCGATCGGAACCACCGCCGGGAACCACGACTAATCGATGCCCGAGTTACTCCTGCCTTGCCCGGACCCGTCGTTCGGGCAAGACACCGGCGAGCGAGTAGCTAAATACAACCAACGGGCGGGCAAATTATCACCGGGCCGCACCGGTTCTATGAGCAAGCCTGGAGTAGCTGACCCCCCGAGCGCTCTGCAACGCTTTTCCCGTTCGCTTGTCCGGGCGTCGGGCCCGAGTTTGGGGGACGAGGTTGAGTTCACCACGCGCCGACCGGCGCACATTGCGAGGCGCGCCCGGCGATCGGCCGACAGCGGTCGGCGCCGGGCCCGCGTTCGAGACGTGGCGGCGACGCATCGCCGAGGAATTCGCCCACCAGGAAGGAGTCTGCCCGTGACCTCGACAGCCAGTTGGCTGCGCAGGCAACTACCCGGCGTCATGGCACTCGTGCTCGTCGCGGCCACGTTCTTGGTCGCCCGACTGCCGCAGGTGTCGGCCGAGGAGAAGCAGGACGTCGCCGCCCAGTTCGGGTTCCAGCCGGAGACGATCGCCCTGCCCGGCGGCTACACCCAACAGTCCATCCGCCAGGTGAACCAGCGCTACCAGCACATCAACGCGTGGATCTCCTCGGTCGGCTCGGCGATCGCGCTGAACGACCTCGACGGCGACGGCCTGTCCAACGACCTCTGCTACGTCGACGTGCGCATCGACCAGGTGATCATCACGCCCGCACCGGAGTCGGGGAAGGCCGCGCGCTACGAGCCGTTCGCGCTGACGTCCGGCTCGCTGCCGGTCAACGACGTGATGGCGCCGATGGGCTGCGTGCCGGGCGACTACAACGAGGACGGCCGGGTCGACCTGCTGATCTACCTCTGGGGCCGCACGCCGATCCTGCACCTGGCCAAGTCCGACGCCACCGGCATGAACGCCGACACCTACGAGCCGACCGAACTTGTTCCCGGCAAGGCGTCCGGCGTCTACGACGGCCCGCAGTGGAACTCGAACTCCGCGACCGTGGCGGACTTCGACGGCGACGGCCACGACGACATCTTCATCGGGAACTACTTCCCCGAAGGCCCGGTGCTGGACCCGTCGAAGTCGACCGGCGTGGAGATGAACCACACGATGTCGGCCGGCTACAACGGCGGCGAGGACTACCTGTTCCGCTGGACGGGCGGCACCGCCGGTGACGAGCCGTCCGCCACGTTCGAGCTGCACGACGACATGTTCGCCGTGGACGTCTCCAAGGGCTGGGCCCTGGCATCGAGCGCCAACGACGTCAACGGCGACCTGCTGCCCGAGCTGTACGTCGGCAACGACTTCGGCCCGGACCGCATGCTGTTCAACGAGTCCACGCCCGGCGAGTTCAAGTTCCGACTGGTGGAGGGCTCGCGCGGTCCGATGGAGCCGAAGTCCAAGAACGTCGGCATCGACTCGTTCAAGGGCATGGGCGTCGACTTCGGCGACCTCAACCGCGACGGCGTGTACGACATGTACGTCAGCAACATCACCACGTCGTTCGGCATCGAGGAGTCGCACTTCGCCTTCCTCAGCACGGAGGACGACCTGGACGTGGTCACCTCCGACCTCAAGGAGGGCGACGCGGTGTGGGAGGACGAGAGCGCACCGCTCCAGCTGGCGTGGTCCGGTTGGGGCTGGGACGTGAAGCTCGCCGACTTCGACAACAACAGCGACCTGGAGGTCGCCCAGGCGACCGGCTTCGTCAAGGGCGACGTGAACCGCTGGCCCCAGCTCCAGGAGCTGGCCACGGCCAACGACGCGCTGCTGTCCAACCCGGCGTGGTGGCCGATCGTGGGCCCGGGTGACGACCTCGGCGGCAGTCAGCACCTGCACCTGTTCGCCAAGAACCGGCAGGGCTACTACACCGACACGTCCGCCGCCCTGGGCATGAACATCCCGGTGCCGACCCGCGGCATCGCGACCGGCGACGTCGACGGCGACGGCCTGCTGGAGATGGCGGTCTCCCGGCAGTGGGCCGACCCGGTCCTCTACCGCAACACCGGCACCACCGGCAACGGGTTCCTCGGGCTGCGCCTGACGCACGACGGCGACGACACCGAGGGCTCCTTCCCCGGCGCCGGGTCGGCGGTCATCGGCGCGCAGGTCACCATCACCACCGCTTCGGGCGACAAGCTGATCAACCGGGTCGACGGCGGCAGCGGCCACTCCGGCAAGCGCAGCCACGAGGTGCACTTCGGCCTCGGCTCCGACGACCGACCCGTCCGGGCGCAGATCAAGTGGCGCGACCGCGACGGCGACATCCACGAGCAGGACATGACACTGACCCCGGGCTGGCACGACCTCCGGCTCGGCGACCAGGCCAAGGAGAAGTGACGGACATGGCCGAGACCACGACGGCGCCCAGCCCGCCGCGGCACGACCCCAAGGTCATCACCGCGCTCAGGCGCTTTGCGATCTCCATCAGCATCTTCAACATCCTCGGCTACACGGTCCTCGGCTTCGAGCAGGCCTGGCTGTGGCCGTTCATCGCCCTGGCCACCGCCTACGCGGTCGAGATCGGGCTGGAGTGGATCTCCGCACGGCAGGAGGGCCGCCCACCCCGCTACTCGACCAACGGGGTGAGGGGATTCGTCGAGTTCCTGTACCCCGCGCACATCACCGCCCTGGCGGTGAACATGCTGACCTACGTCAACGACCAGATCTGGGTGATGGTCTTCGGTGTCGTCGTCGCGGTCGGCGCGAAGTGGGTGCTGCGGGCGCCGGTGCGCGGTCGGCTGCGGCACTACATGAACCCGTCGAACTTCGGCATCGCGATCGTGCTGCTGGTGTTCCCGTGGGCGTCGGTCGCGCCGCCGTACCACTTCAGCGAGCACGTCGGCACGTTCTGGGACTGGGTGATCCCGGCCGTCATCATCACCGCGGGCACCATGCTCAACGGCATGCTCACCGGCCGGCTGTGGCTGATCATGGCGTGGCTGATCGGGTTCGCGCTCCAGGCCGTCATCCGCGGCATCCTGCTGGACGTGTCGATCCCGGCGGGGCTGGGCATGATGACGGGCATCGCGTTCGTGCTGTTCACCAACTACATGGTGACCGACCCGGGCACATCACCGTCGAAACCGGCCTCGCAGATCGCCTTCGGCGGCGGCGTGGCGGCCGTCTACGGCATCCTGATGGGCATGAGCATCCCGTACGGGCTGTTCTTCGCCACGGCGATCGTGTGCCTGATCCGCGGCGGGTTCCTGTGGGCGCTGCACTTCGTCGACAAGAACCGGGCCGAGCTGGAGAAGCTGAAGAATGCGGCGGCCGAGAAGGCGCTCGTCCTGGAACCGTCCTCGGTGGACCCGTTGACCAACGGCGCGCCGAAGGAGAGCGAGGCCGTGCGCACCTGACCTGGCGCCCGACTGGACAGCCCGTCGCCCTTCCGGCGGCGGGCTGTCGTCGTTGCGCGACAGCGCGTGGGGGAAGAGTAGTGCAAGCCGCCGGGGACCGGCTTCGGAGAACCGCAGGCCGCGGTGCGGGCTCGGCGCGATCGGATAGGAACGCTATGCAACGGCGGGACTTCACGCTCGACGCGACCGATGGTCAGTGCGACAGCAGACCCGTACGACAGCAGCCCGAGCGGCAGAGGCCTGCATCGCGGAAGCCCCGAACGGCGGAAGCGGGAACGGCGGACGCCCTGAACGGCAGAAGGCCCACCGTCCGGAAGGGCGGCAGGCCTTCGCAGGAGAGTCGCGGCGGCGGTCAGCTCGCCGCGTCCGCACCCATGATGTCGGCGCGGAAGTAGGGCAGTGCCAGCAGGACCGGCGGGTCGAGCGTGCCGATCGGACGGAGGTTCAGGTTCACCTGCCTGACCGGGACGCCCGACCGGACGGTCATCGGTCCGTACGACGCCACGTTCAGCGCCTGGTCCTTGCCGAACGGACCACTTCCGTACTGCGCGTCGCGGCGGCCCGGTGCCACGGAGTGCGCCATCACGTGCCAGGTGCCGGCCGGCACGTCGGTGAGGACGTACGGGCCGGGTCGGTGGAGCACCGAACAACGGATCGGCGCACCCTGGGGAATGCGATCCCGGAACAGGCCCAAGGAAATCAGTCCGGGCGCACCGTCGAGCGGCGCGTACACCTCGCCCTGCACGATCGACGTGCGCGCGTCCGAACCACGCCACGCCGCCGGCATCGCCATGGGCGATGTCATACCTCCGCTCTGGCGGTACGTCGTCGGCGAGACACCGACACTGCTGCGGAAACGTGAGCTGAACGTGCCGACACTCGTGTATCCCACCCGATGGCCGATGTCGGTCACCGCCAACGAGGTGCACACCAACAGCCGTTTGGCCTCCTGTAATCGGATCGCCGCCAGGAATCTCCCCGGTGACACCCCGGTGACGCGTTGGAAGGCCCTGGAGAAGTGGAACTTGCTGTACATGGCGGTCCGCGCCATGTCGTCCACGGTGAACTGCTCACCGAGGTTCTTGTGCATGAAGTCGATGACCCGGCATACCGCCCGTTCTATTACTTCCTCCACGACGACCCCAATAATCATTCGCACATGATTGATTTCGACACAGGGCGCCACAAACCCCCGGAAGCCCCTTTCGATCCCCCAGTAAGGACCAATTAGCCCGATTTTTGCAAGCTACCAGGGCCTCAACAGCCCGCGCAAGGAGAGCCGACAAGGTAGGCAAACGCAGGCCACGGCGGTCGTCCCCGCCCCTGTGATGATCTTGTGAACGTTCCGGAGGGCATTTCAGACAGTCACCCGCCACATATTCCGGCAAGTCGGCGAATCAGATTGTTGCGCCTTTCGGGTGATCGGTTGTGACGCGCCGACACCGACCTCGGCAGCGGCATGTCCGTTTCCGCCCGCGCGGAAGGCAAGCAGGAAGGTGCGCCGCACTCAATTCCGGACGACAACCTGGTCGAGGACCGCTCAAGAACACCGCACGAACGCGCGAGACAGCGCGCAAGTGCGGATATGGGGGCGCGATGTCTGGACCACTTTCGTGACAGTCCCACGATGCCGAGAGGCGCATCCACCGGCCCGGAACCGCACCGGAGCGGAAGGCGTGCGATCAACAGCACGGGACCGCGCGGACAGGCCGGTACCAGCCCATCCGCGCGGTGGGGCGGCCGTTCAGTCCTCAATGGACATGCACGCCACCCGTGCGCACGACTCCTGCGGGCTGGGGGTCCCACAGCGGAGCCGAAACGCGGTCTCGGGCGATTTCCCTCCGCTTCGACACCGTGAGCCGGAACCCTACTAGGGGTTAGTCCTGACAAGCAACCAAGTTGCCGCAGCGGCACCACCGTGAGTGCGTACGGGCCGGGCGCGGGTCACCCGACCGGACGCGTCCATTCGGACAAGAAACAGCACGGGAGAAGAGGATACGACACCGGAAAGCCTTATAGAGTCAGGACGCTCGCTACGATAACGTTGTAATGGAATCGACCCGAGCGGGGCGATCGCAGCAGGAGGAACCATGGTCGACTTACACCCCCAGGCCCACGCCGGGGGTTCGCTCAACACGCGTTGGCACAAGATGACGCTCTACGCCTTCATGGTGGTCGTCCTGGCGCACTGGGCGGAGCACATCGCCCAAGCGGTCCAGATCTACGTCCTGGGCTGGCCGCTGCCGGCCTCCCAGGGCGTGCTGGGCCTGTGGTTCCCGTGGCTGGTCACGTCCGAGGTCATGCACTACGGCTTCGCGCTGGTCATGCTCGTGTTCCTCTTCGTGCTGCGCAAGGGTTTCACCGGTCGCGCGAAGAAGTGGTGGGCCATCTCGCTGGGCCTGCAGTTCTGGCACCACATCGAGCACCTGCTGCTGATCATCCAGTCGTCCACGGGCACCAACCTGCTCGACAAGCCGATCCCGACCAGCATCATCCAGCTGATCATCCCGCGAGTGGAGCTGCACCTGTTCTACAACTTCATCGTGTTCGTGCCGATGGTGGTCGCGATGCTGATGCACCGGAAGCCGACACCGGAAGAACGGTCGGAGATGCACTGCACGTGTGCCGTCCCGGTCGGGGCGTCGGCCTGATCCCGTGCACAACCACGGCGCGGTCGGCCTGCCGCTCGGCTTCACCCTCCTCCGGCTGATCCTGCTCGGTTCGGTGACCGTGGTCGCGTGCTGGGCCATGGTCCGGCCGTTCGTCCCCGCCGCGTCGGGTGTGGTGACCCGGCGGGTGCTCACCGGTGCCGCCGGTTTCGGGGGCGTCGTCACGCTGCTCATAGCGGAAGCGTCGTGGTTGCCGGGGATCGCGGCGGTGGCGTTGGTCGGTCTGCTCGCGGTTCCCCCCGCGTTGCGTCGCGCACGGCCGGTGCTGGGTCGGTTCGTGGTGGCCACCGCCGTGCTGACCACAGTGGCCGCCGGCGCGTGGTTCTCCGGACCGCCGTCGTCGTTCGCCTACATCGTGATGATGGCGGCGTTCGTCGGGGTGGCCTGGCTCGCGCTGTGCCCGCCGACGGTGGTGGTGCGGGTCGTCGGCGCCCTGCTGGGCGTGGCGATGCTGGCGGGCCTCGGCCAGGTCACCATCGCCGGTCACCTCGCCACACCACCCGCGGGCGATCCGCTGCTCACGCGCGTGGTGCTCGGCGATCGGGCGGTGAACGTGCTGGTGGTGCCGCACATGCCCGGCTGGAACCTCGTCCACACCACGGACGTCCCGTTGTCGGTGGGCAACGCCCCGTCCGCCCTGGTGCCCGCGCTGGCCCGGCCGGGGACGAGCGGGCGGTGGGCGTTGGTGTGGCTGCCCGAGGGCCGCGGTGAGCTGTGGCTCGATCGGGACGACGCGCGGACCACCGTCCCGGTGAACCCGGGCCGGGTGGCGTGGACCGGCCCGGACGTGCGCGGGCCGGAGGGGCCGGACTACGCGTCGGCGGTGCTGGCGGCGAAGCTGACGGGCAAGCGCGGTGACCTGCCGTGGCCCCGCCTGACCGACGCCGACGCGGCGGCGCTCCGCGCACGGGTCGCGTCGATCGGTGGGCCGTTCGCGGTCGCGGCGGACACGTCCGCCCGTGCGGTGGAAGCGTCGAAGCTCGTGCACGAGGAGGCCGCGCGCCTCGGCCACGCCATCGTCCCCGGCGCGCCGGACGTCCTGGTGCTGGGCGGTGATCCCCCTCCGGGCCGTCACCACCTGGCACCGTGGCTGACGCCGCCGGAGCTGACGACGCCCGAGGCCCACCGGTACGCGCGGGTGCTGTCGTCGGCCTTTCCGGGCGTCACCCCGACCAGGTCGGGCCTGGCGGCGTGGACCGGCTGAGCACCCCAGGACTCCCCGCGTTCACCGTGGACGCCTCGGCGGATCACAGGGACGTGTAGCTCCTCAACCCGACGAGCGTCGTGAACGTCATCCGGTTCGCGCCGGCGGGCGCGGGCAGGCCGAACCTCCGGTTCACCAACCGGTCCAGACCGCCGCAACCCCGTGCTGCCGGCACCGCGAACTCGTTGTCCTCGATGGTGAACCCGAGCACCTGCGGGTCGGTGGAGATCACCTCGTGCTTGCCGATCCTGATGGGCCTGAACCTGATCGGGTCCTCGTCGCTGCCGATGGTGCAGGCGCCCGGCAGCAGCGGTGAGATCACCCGGAGCTTCAGGTGCTGCTCCCCCATCCGGTCGCCGACGGAGAGGAAGTCGGAGTAGCCCGCGTACTCGATGCGCACATCCAAGCGGAGCCTCGGGTTGTGCGCGTCCGTGCCGGGAACGCCGAGCAGTCCGCCCGGCACCGGGGTCGGCTCGGCCCGCAGCGCGCCGAAGACCTGGGCGTACTCCCCGTCCAGCCGCCCTTCGGCGAACGTGAGCCGCATTGATCCGGTCGGCTGCTCGGGAAGGCTGCCGAACCTGAACGCGCCACTGGACACCAGCACCTCACAGCGCCACAGCCCCGGGTCCGCGCCGGCCGGGATCGGTGGGCAGTCGGCGAAGTCGAAGGTGGGCACCGGCTCGTTCGCGGGCGCCGGGTCGACGGAGTCCTGCTGCGTCACCACTGAAGCCAACCCGATCGCTGCCGGGCACACCAGTGCCGCCACGGAGCCACGGCGGAAGTCGTCCGTCTCGTCATGCCTGGAGGAACTTCCCCGCAGGGTCGCGCGGATGATCAGGTGAAGCCCTGGGAGCACCCCGAACCCGACTCCGGATTCCCTTGAGTGTCAACGGCCGGCCGCCTTGCCCCACTCGTCGACGCACGGATGCCGCGGCCCTCACACCGCGCCGTTGTGCTCCTCGTCCGACCGGATCCGGTCGACTGCCTCCACTGCCTTGAGCGCCGCCACCCTGGCCACCCCCGCCGCCTCGTCGGCCAAGTCCATCGCGTCGACGGCCGCCCGCACGGCCACCTGCGCCCGTTCGGCGGCGTCGGCCGCGCGCCCGGCGGCCTCGGCCGTCAGCTCAGCCTGTTCCCGTGCGCCGGCCCGCCTGGCGGCGTCCGCCTTCTCGCGCGCGAGTTCCGCGGCGGTCCGCGCCTGCGCCGCCGCGTGGCCGGCGTGCCCCACGGCCGTCTCCGCACGTCGGACCTGCGCCATGTCGCCCAACGCCGCCGTGGCCTGGTCGCGCAGCGAGCGCACGTGACCCTCGCCGAGGGTGATCTCGATGCTGTCGCCGATCACCAGGAACGCCGTCGCGCCCAGGCGTCCGCGCAGGTCGATCGACACGTGCTCGTCCAAGTGCACGCCCAGGCTGGTCACCAGCTGGTTGTCGCTCACGACGCCGTTCCTCGTTCGCACATGCGCACCTTCGTTCCCCTTGTTCCTCGTGGACCACCGGCCAAATGGCACGTGCTGGTCGCCTGCGGGTGTCTCGATCGTGTCAACCGCAAGCGTGAGAGCCTGCGTTGCGATCAGCGGTTCTGGGGTGAGAGTTAAACACGTACGTACCTTTTTGGGCGCGTTTCTTTCGAGTGAAGTCGCTACTCGATCGGGTGTACGTACGGTAAGCACGTACTGGCACCCCGCGCGGGGTGATCACGAAGAGGAGTGCCGCCTTGGCGATGAACAGCGACGACAGCGCGATCAGCCAGCGCCGTCAACTCGGCGCCGCGATGCGCAGCTTCCGCAAGGAGGCCGACATCGACCGCGACGCCGCCGCCGAGCTGATCGACGTCACCGGTCCGACGCTGACGCGCAAGGAGAAGGGCCAGTTCAAGTTCCGCCGGCAGGAGGTCGAGACGCTGGCCAAGGCCTACGGCGTGGACGACGACGAGGTGGCCATGCTGGTCGAGCTGGCGCGCGAGGTCCGCGCCAGCACCAAGCGCGGCGAGTTCCCGATGTTCGTGCCGGTGAAGTCGCGGGCGTTCCTGGAGCTGGAGCGCAACGACGCGGTCGAGATCCTGGTGGTGACCTTGAGCCTGGTCCCGCCGTACTTCCAGACCGAGGCGTACATGCGCGAGTTGTGGCGGCGCAGCGGCGACCTCCTGTCCACCGGGCACGTCGAGGAGCTGGTCCGCCTCCGCAAGGCCCGCCAGCAGGTGGCCGGCAAGCCGAACCCACCGATGATCCGCGTGGTCATGCACGAATTCGCCCTCCACCTGCCGGTCGGCGGTCCTGCGTTGATGCACGACCAGCTGGTGCGGCTCGCTGCCGCCTGCGACCTGCCCAACGTCGAGATCCAGGTCCAGCCCACCTCCAGTGGCGCGTACCCGGCGATGGATTCCACGTTCTACCTGCTGCGCTTCGCCAATGGGCCGGCCGGCGACGTCGTGCAGGTGCACGGGCACGCGGAATCGTTCTACCGCGATCGGGAGACCGCAACCGCGCCGTACAGGGTCGCGTGGGACCGCAGGAAGGTAGCAGCGCTGGACCTGCAGGCGTCGAAGGCGTTGATACTGAACGTAGCGGCCCGATTCGGGGCCGAAGCGACAGCAGCCCTGCGACCTAGCGAGTTGACGTGATGACCGAATACCTGACGTGGCGCAAGTCTTCGTTCAGCACCGGAGACGGTGGCGGCAACGAGTGCGTCGAGCTGGCGACCCTGCCGGACGGCGGCGTGGCCGTGCGGGACAGCAAACCGGGCCGGACCAGCCCGGTCCTGACCTTCACCCGCGGCGAGCTCACCGCGTTCGTCCACGCGGTCAAGGCCGGGGACTTCGACAACCCCGCCTGAACGCCCCACCGCGCGGTTCCGGTCGCCCTCGACGAAGCAGGGCGGCCGGGACCGACAGCTCGGCTGTTCGTCTCGCCGACTACCCCGGCTTGTTGTCGTCGGCGAACTCGACCGCGCCGAACACTTCTTTGAGGTTGGCGTAGTCAGCCGGCGGGATCGCCCTGAGCGCCTGGACCGCGGTGGCGTCGCCCTTGCGGATCGCCGCGTCCAGCAGGTCGTCCTTGGTCGCCGGGAAGTCGATCTCGTTCAGGCAGTCCTTCAGGTGGTCCCGGGTCAGCGTTGCCGCCATGGCTCCTCCCGTTCTCTCGGCTGTCCCGTGCGATACCCGCGCCCCCGGCCCTGAAACTCGGGTCTACCTGATGGGTACCCGCACCACGACCATGCCGTCGAACAGCCACGCGTCGATCCGCTCCACGTCCACCACGGCCGGAACGGTCGCGCAGTAGTAGAACGCGCGCCTGGGGCGGGTCGGGCGGACCGTGATGCCGACCCGGTCACGCCGCACGTGCGTGCCGTCCGCGCGCAGGTCGTGGTCGCGGACCTCCACCCGCACGTCCTCGCGGTGCACGTCTTCGAGCAGCGTGGCGAAGAAGTAGGCCTGTTCGGTCACCGCCACGTCCACGGGCCGGGGTCGTTCGTCGGCGATGCTCACGTCCCAGTCCAGGCCCAGGTTCCGGCCGACCTGGTCCCACCACACGTCCATCTCGCCCATCGGGTCCGGCCACAGACCGGACTCCGCTCCCGCGCAGGGATTCCGCCGCCGGACCGTCAGCCGCTCGACCACGACGTCACCTTCCCGTTTACCCCGACGTCTGATCGGGAAATACCCAGGTCGGCCCGTGTTCACGCTCTGACGAACGGGTGAAGACGGGGCACTGGCACGCCGGCGCGGGTGATTCGGCCGAACGCGGGAGGGGTACTCCGAACGCGCACGCGACAACAGCCCCAAGGGCATGGAGGAGGACCCGCCCATGCACCGCGAGAGCAACAAGCACGGCCCCATCAAGGACGACGAGCTCAAGCACGAGCTGGAAGGCACCTTGCGCGGCAACCGCCCCAGCCGGGCGGAGGAATGGCGAGACCCCGAGCCGCCGGCGGATGACGACGTGACCGCGCCCGGCATCGACGAGCCCCGCTGAGCCCCTCGTACTCGGCCGACCCGCAGACTTCCGGCCCGCACGCGTGACGACGCGTGCGGGCCGGAAGTCGTTGGATCAGGCGACGAAACCGATCGTCAGCAGCAGGTTCGCGTAGAGCCTGCCGTCGCCGGTGGCCACGCAGACCGCCAGCTCCGGCGAGCGGCACACGTCGTAGAAGTCCTGCCGCGCCAACGGCTGCAACGGCAGGTCGGGGCCGAGGAGCCGTTCGTAGTCCGTCCATGCCGGCGGCGTGCTCAGGTCGTCCGGCCGCATGGTGTGCACGGCCTCCACCGGAACGGCCGACAGCACCGGTTCCAGCACCTCGTCCACGGAGACGAGACCGGGCCGCAGGTTCAGGTGGATCAGCGTGGCCCGGTGGTGGACGTTGGTCCGGTGCGCGTAGTTGGAATCCGCGAGCAGGACCTTCGACCCGTGGCCCGCCGTGGCCAGGGCGTGCAACAACGGCGGGTGCAACAGGGGGTAGCGCAGCACTTTCCGACGACCTCTCGATGTGATTGCGGTGTGACCCACGTCGTGGGCTGCCTAGGGTGACCCGGCCAGGATCTCGTCCATCCGTGCCGCCGCGCCGGCCAGGCCCTCCTCCACGGTGACGTCGCCGTCGCCGATGTCCCGGATCGCCTGCTCGAACACGTCGTTGTAGAGCTTGTCGAACTCCACCACGCCGGGCATGAGCGGTTGGGCGATGCGGGCGTCGGCGGCGAACTCGGCGACGAACGGGTTGTCCGCCAACGCGTTCTGGTCGACCCGAATCGACGGGTAGCCGGAGCCCTTCATCCACGACTCCTGCGCCTGCTCGCTGACCCAGTAGGACAGGAACCGGTGCGCGGCCTGCTTCTTCTCGGGGCTGACCTTGGCGTTGAGCGCGACCGACGTGGTCGAACCCAGGGTCGCCTGCCGGACCGGGCCGGACGGGACCGGCGCCACGTCGTAGTCGACGCCGTCCAGGCCGGCGGTCAGCCACGGGCCGGCGACCGTCATCGCGGCGTCGCCGATCTGGAACAGCTGTTCCGCCTCCGCGCCCGCGAGACCGACCGGCGACACCTTCTTCCGGTGCAGCAGGTCCGCCCACGTCCGCACGGCGGCGACCGTCTCGGGCCGGGTGAGCGCCGACTTCGAGCCGTCCGGCTCCAGCACGTCACCGCCGTGGCCCCACAGCAGGATCGGCCACACCGGGATCGCGTCGTGGTCGGGCAACGCCATGCCGTACTGCTCCGGCGTGCCGTCGCCGTCGTGGTCCTCCGTCAGCTCCACCATGGCGTCGCGCCACTCGTCCCACGTCGTCGGCGGCCGGTCCGGGTCGAGCCCGGCCGCCTCGAACATGGGGCGGTGGTAGAACAGCTTGAGGCTGCTGAACGTCATCGGCACGGCGTACTTCACGCCGTCGTAGGTCACGGCCTCCGTGGCCACCGTGACGAGGACGTTCGACGCCGGGTCCGCCTCGAACCAGTCGTCCACCGGCGCCAGCACGCCCTTCTTCGCGTACTGCGCGACGTGCGTGCTGTCGAAGGCCGCCAGGTCCGGACCGGCCGCCGTCCCGTACGCGGGCAGCAGCTTGCCGAAGAAGACGTCCCACGGCATGAAGTTCAGCTCGACCCGGACGTCCGGGTTGGCCGCGTTGAACTCGGCGACGACCGCTTCCATCGCGGTCGGGACGGGTCCGGCGTAGCCGCTCCAGAACGACAGCCGGATCACCCGGCCCGACGCGTCGTCCGCGCCGCAACCGGCCGCCCCGACCAGTCCGATGACCGCCGCGATGGCGACGCCCGCCCACCTTCGGCGCGCGCGGGGCCTCCACTCGGTCGACCTCATGACGCCCTCCCGGTGGCGCCTCGTGAAGCGGACGTCATTCCAGGACGAACGTGGCGTCGGCGCGGGCCACGGTGTCCGACGCCGTGGTCAGGTTGACGTTCGTGCCGTTGTGGCGCAGGTACTGGCCGGGGAAGTTCTGCGACTCGAACGACACCCCGGAGCTGGACGCGAGCCCCGACCGGCGGAAGAAGCTGGCGTCCGCGCGGAACGTGGCCGAGCCGTCGTTGCGCTCCACCCAGAACTCGTAGTTGCGGTGCCGCAGGTAGTAACCCGGGAAGTTGGTCGACTCCAACGACACCGTGCCGGAACCGTTCAGCCCCGGCACGACCCGGAACTGCGAGTCGGCCAGCGGGTTGACGTTCGCCTCGACCCGGGCCCGGTACTCCCAGTGCCGGACGAACCGGTCCGGGAAGTTGTGCGACTTGAGCCGGACCGGTGTGACGCCGTCCGCGACCGGGATGCCGAAGTTCGGCGTGCCGTCGGCGTTCCAGTAGACCTTCTGCACGCGGGTGCGGCGGTTCGGGTCGCGCAGCGGGTCGCCGCTGATGTCGCGGTAGTTGCGGTCGTGGTAGACGAGGATGTCGCTCTGCCCGTCCTCGGACACGGTGAACGAGTTGTGGCCCGGCCCGTACTGCCCCGTGGCGGCGTTGCTCTCGAACACCGGGTTGGGGCTCTTGGTCCACGACGACGCGTTGAGCAGGTCCGCCGACGCGGAGGCGGTCAGCATGCCGAGGCAGTAGTTCGCGTCGGTGGCGCTGGCCGAGTAGGTCATGAAGACCCGACCGTTGCGCTGGATCACCGTCGGCCCCTCGGCCACCTTGACGCCGCCGCGCGTCTCCCAAGCCAGCGTCGGCACGGTCAGCCGGGTCGTCGGCCCGGTGATGGTCCACGGGTTGGCGCCCATCCGGGCGAGGTAGACGTTGGAGTTGGTGGCGATGCCCGGTTCGGCCTGTGCCCACGTCAGGTACCGCACGCCGTTGACCACGAAGGTGGACATGTCCAGGGAGAAGGTGTCCCACGGGACGTTCACGCGGCCACGCTCGGTCCAGGTGCCGGTGAGCGGGTTGGCGCTGCTGTTCTCCAGCACGTAGGGCCGGATGCGCCACACGTCGTCGGTGCGGCCGGCGGCGAAGTAGATGTACCACTTGCCGTTGATGAAGTGGATCTCCGGCGCCCAGATGTGCGCGCCCATCTCACCGCTGGTGTGCCGCCGCCAGATCACCGACTCCGGCGCGCTCGTCAGGCCCTGGATGGTGGTGGCACGCCGCAGCACGAGCCGGTCGTACTCCGGGACGGTCGCGGTGAAGTAGTAGTAGCCGTCGGTGTGCTTGAAGATGTGCGGGTCGGCCCGCTGGTTGGCCAGCGGGTTCGTGTACTGCACCGCGGGGGACGCGTGTGCGGCGGGTGTCACCACCACCAGACCGGTGAGAGCGGTGGCGACGGCCATCGCCACCACGACCAGCTTGCGGGCGAGCCACCGGGGAACAGCACTGTTCATCGGTTCCACTCCATCGTGGGTCGGGTCAAAACCTCTGTTAACGCTAACAGCGTGGCTTGCCTCACCTCAATACCCCGTTACCAGACAGTTGCGGCTCAGATGGTGCAGACATCCGCTCATTGGTCCTGTATGGCACGGGCTTTCGGCACTCGCACCAGATCAGGGCTTCCGACCGTGGTCACGCCCGTCCTCTGAAGCGGTTCACGACGATCCGATCGGGTCCGCCGGTTGCCCTGTTAGCGATAACAAGATTATCGGCCCAGGTACTTGCCACCCACGAAAAGCGTGCGCTACCTTCGCCGGAACCACTCCCCCGTCGCACCGACGGCGACCGACTTGCCAGGTGGGTGGACGCGACTCTCCCCCGTCCGCCCACCCGGCGTCCAACTCGGTCCTCTGTGGACGGCTCAGGGGCGGAAGGCGGCCAGCCCCGGCTCCCGCATCCGCCCCGCGGCGATCAGCGCTTCGACCTTGCCGACGTTGATCCGCGACCACGAGCTGGTCGGCCGGCGCGGCGAGTACCGCTGCAGGTAGCAGTCCGCGTCCAGCGCCTTGCGCTGACTGTCGACCCAGCCGTGGCAGAGCGCGACGTCGAGCGCTTCGGAGATCGTGACCGACGTCAGGTCCGACCCCTTCTTGGCGATCCTGATCCAGACGTCGGCCGCGCGGTCGTGGTGGCCGGCCAGCCAGGACTCCCACTCGGCGGCGTCCGCGAAGTCGACGCCCTCGTCAAGCGCATCCATCCGATCCTCCCGGGTCCGGTAACGACAGGACTCCATCGTGCGGAGGCAAAGTGCTCACCGAGTGAGCACTTTGTCACTCGGTGTCCGACCTGGGTCGGACCAGCGGGGAGGCGAAGCGGGTTCACGACGTCGACATTCCGGGCTTCGGGTGACGACGAGCGTGGCGGACGGCTCTGCCGCCCGCCACGCTCGTCACCCAGGTCGGGTCAGGCGCCGGATTCGCGCCGCTCCACCACGGTGTCTGGCGCGGACTCCTGGATCTCGGTGCGCACGTCGGAGTCGCGCAACACCTCGCGCGCCTGTGCCTCCGGGTCGGCGCTGCCCGCGCCGAGTTCCTCCGGGAGCAGGGTCGCCCGCGTCCGCGCCCGGCGGTCGACGTCGTTGCGCTCGTCGAACACCCGCGGCCGGTCGAGGTCGTGCGCACGCCTGACCCGTGCCTCCTCGTCCGCCGACAGTTCCGTCGTGCCGAGGTCGAGCGGTTCCTGGTCCGTCATGTGCTTCCAATACCCACCGGGCGGCGATTCGACGCCACGCGGCGCGCGTCCAGGGGTCGGATCAGGGGTGGGCGCGGGCGCGGCTGTGGTGGCGACGGGCCTTGAGCCGGTTGCCGCAGCCGGTCATCGAGCACCACAGGCGGCGACCGGTGCGCGAGGTGTCCTGGAAGTGCAGCACGCAGTCCGGGTTCGCGCACTTCCTGAGCCGGTCCGGCGTCGCCGACCGCAACCTGACGTAGTCGTGCAGGCAGGCCCACGCCGCACGCCACCGCGGATCGGCCACGTCGTCGTGCTCGACCCGACCCCGCTCGTCCACCGTCAACCGCACCCTGCCGTGGTCGAGCAGGGAGTTCAGGGCGGCGGTATCGGCCGGGTCCGCGATCACCGCCGCGAGCGCATCGCGTGCCTCGCGAAGCTCTCGACGGGGAACGGGCTGCGCCGAGTCGAGCTCCCGGTCCGCCATCCACGCCTCGGCCAGGTCCTCGTGGTCCAGCAGGTCGTACGCCACACCGCCCAGGACCCAGCGCGTGTTCAGCAGGTCGATACCCAGGGGCTGGTCCACGAGCGGACGGGCGGGCCAGGACCTGGCCAGGAGGGCGGCGGTCAACGCGTCGTCGGCTCCCAGCACGGCGATCACCCTCCTGCCTAACCGTTGAGACTCACTTGACAGGTTAACACGCACGTGCCTAACCTGACCCGCGTTGCCTAACCGTTCAAAACAGGTTCAAAGGTTAGATCGTTCGAGTCAGGAGAAGTCGATGACCTCGTACCGCCACGCCGACGTCAACGGGCAGCGCGTGTTCTACCGGGAGGCGGGCCCCGCCGACGCCCCCGTCCTGGTGCTGCTGCACGGGTTCCCCACCAGCTCGCACATGTTCCGCGAGCTGATCCCGAAGCTGGCCGACCGCTACCGCGTGATCGCCCCCGACCACATCGGCTTCGGCCGCAGCTCGGCGCCGCCCGCGGACGAGTTCGACTACACCTTCGACGCGCTCACCGGCATCACGGTGGCCCTGCTCGACCAGCTCGGCATCCAGCAGCACGCGCTCTACATCCAGGACTACGGCGCACCCATCGGGCTCAAGATCGCGTCACGCCACCCGGACCGGGTCACCGCGATCATCACGCAGTCCGGCAACGCCTACACCGAGGGCTTCACGCCGTTCTGGGAAC
Organism: Saccharothrix isguenensis; assembly: GCF_052936305.1. NCBI lineage: Bacteria > Bacillati > Actinomycetota > Actinomycetes > Pseudonocardiales > Pseudonocardiaceae > Saccharothrix > Saccharothrix isguenensis. Next base: position 2,854,959 of record NZ_CP193626.1, on the reverse strand, counting down.
CGCTGTTCGCGTACGCCACGAACCCCGGCCCCGACACCGAGCCGGCCGTCCGCGCCCTGCTCACGCTCGACGCCACGCAGTGGCAGTACACCCACGGCGTGAAGGACGTGAGCCGGATCAGCCCCGACACCTGGGCGCACGACCAGGCCCTGCTCGACCGCCCCGGCAACGCCGAGGTCCAGCTCGCCCTGTTCCGGGACTACCGCCACAACCTCGACGCGTACCCGGCGTTCCAGCGGTACTTCCGCGACAGCCAGGTGCCGCTGCTGGCCGTCTGGGGACAGCACGACGAGATCTTCGGCCCGGACGGCGCGCGGGCGTTCCGGCGCGACCTGCCCGACGCCGAGATCCACCTCTTGGACGCCGGCCACTTCGCCTTGGAGGACAGCCTGGACACCATCGCCGGGTACATCCGGGGTTTCCTCGGGCGGGTCCTCAACCACTGATGGCAGCGTTAACAACACATTCGACCAGTAAGACGGGGCCGGGACGGGCAGGTTGGCGTGTTAGCGATAACAGCCAGCCTTGCCCGTCCCGGCCGGGCTGCGTTACGGTGCCCGGAAGCGCTCCCGGTCAAGGGCGACCCCCGGTAGAAGCACCGGAGGCGCGACACGATTCCTGCTCGCAAGGAGGCGACGCACGAGTCCGCTGCCGCCTCCGTCCACTTCGGACACCCCACGCCGCCGCACCCGCTCCCCCGAGACATCGAGGAAACCGTGGCTGCACTGAGGAAACGCGCCCTGACCCTGATCGCCGCGCTCGCCATGACCGCCGTGTCCGTCACGGTCGTGCCGCAGGCGTCCGCCTACCCGGGCCCCGGCCTGGTGACCGGCGACATCGGCGTGCACGACCCGACGGTCGTCAAACGCCCCAACGGCGGCTACCTGGTCGCGCACACCGGCGACAACGTCGCGCTCAAGACCTCCACCGACCGGACCGCGTTCCGCAACGCGGGCTCGGCGTTCCCGAACGGCGCACCCTGGACCACGACCTACACCGGTGGCAGCCGGAACCTGTGGGCACCGGACCTGTCCTACCGGAACGGTCAGTACTACCTCTACTACTCCGCCTCGACGTTCGGCTCGAACCGGTCGGCCATCTTCCTCGCCACCAGTTCGAGCGGAAACTCCGGCACGTGGACGAACCAGGGCCTGGTCGTCGAGTCGCGGACGTCGGACAACTTCAACGCCATCGACCCCGACCTGGTCGTGGACGACCAGGGCCGCTGGTGGCTGAGCTTCGGCTCGTTCTGGTCCGGCATCAAGATGGTCGCCCTCAACCCGTCGACGGGCAAGAGGTCCGACAGCACGATCCGGTCCATCGCCGGGCGCAACGGCGGCGCGATCGAGGCGCCGAACATCGTCAAGCGCGGCTCGTACTACTACCTGTTCGTCTCGTTCGACCGGTGCTGCCAGGGCGCGTCCAGCACGTACCGGGTGATGGTCGGCCGCTCCACCAGCGTCACCGGGCCGTACCACGACCGCAACGGCGCCGCCATGACGTCCGGCGGCGGCACGGAGATCCTGGCCGGCCAGGGCAGCATTCACGGCCCCGGCCACCAGGACGTGTTCAGCGACAGCGACAGCGACGTCATCGTCTACCACTACTACGCGAACAACGGCGCGTCACTGCTCGGCATCAACCTGCTCTCCTACGACTCGGCGGGCTGGCCCTACCTCCGATGACGACGACCCCGGTCCCCGCCCCGGACCACCGCGAACAGCGGTGGTCCGGCGGCGGCGGACCGCGGACGGCACGCCCGAACCCCCGTTCAGCCCCCATCCGGCTGCCAAAGTGGGCATTGACGTTGGCGCAATGTGCTCGTAGCCTCCCGGAAAGCGCTTTCCCCTTCGCATCGGGCGGCACGTTCCCCAGCGGTCATAACCGGAGGAATCACGAATGGGTTCACTGAAACGTTTCAAGCGCGTGGCGGCCACCCTGGTCGCGGCGCTGGCCGTCACCACTGCCGCGGCGTGCGGAGATGGCGGTAGTGGCAGCGGTGACGAGACGCAGGCCGGTCCCGCCACCCTGCGGTTCTCGTGGTGGGGGAACGCCGAGCGCGCGGAGCTGATGCAGAAGGCGATCGACCTGTTCCAGCAGAAGAACCCGGAAATCAAGGTCACGCCGAGCTTCCAGGAGTTCGAGGCGTACTGGCAGAAGATGGCCACCGAGACCGCCGGCGGCAACGCGCCGGACGTGCTCCAGATGGACTTCGCCTACATCCGGGAGTACTCGGACCGCAAGGCCCTGTACGACCTGAAGAAGCAGGAAGGCAAGAACCTCGACCTCGGGGACCTGCTGCCGGGCCTCAAGGGCGCGGGCGAGATCGACGGCAAGCTGTACGGCGTGCCGGTCGGCGGCAACACCTGGGGCTACATCTACAACCCGGCGCTGTTCGCGCAGGCGGGTGTGGCGGAGCCCGAGGAAGGGTGGACCTGGGACGACTACCGCAAGGCCATGGCCACGATCGCGGAGAAGACCGGCGTGCACGGCGGCGGCAACTACGTCGGCAGCTACTACAACCTGGAGCTCCAGCTGCGCCAGGAAGGCGGCCTGCTCTACACGGAGGACGGCAAGCTCGGCTTCGACAAGGCCCGGCTGGCCAAGTTCTTCACCGAGGGCAAGCAGCTGGTCGACGCGAAGTCGGCGCTGCCGGTCGAGAAGGGCGTGCAGATCAAGCCCGGGCACCCGCTCGAGATGGACCTGGTCGCCGGCGACCTCTCCTGGGACAACTTCATGGCCCGGTACGACAAGGGCGCCAAGGCGGACTTGAAGCTCGGTCCGGTGCCGAGCGACCACCCGGACGAGCAGGGCCAGTACCTGAAGCCGTCCATGCTGCTCAGCGTGTCGCAGAAGACCGAGCACCCGGCGGCGGCGGCCAAGCTGGTCTCGTTCATGGTGAACGACCCGGAGGTCGGCAAGATCTTCGGTGCGAACCGGGGCCTGCCGCCGACGAACGCCCAGCGCGCCGCGGCGCAGCTCGAAGGCCCGCTCGCCGCGGTGGCGGCGTACGAGGAAGGCCTGAAGGACAAGTTCGGCAAGACGCCGCCCGCGCCGCCGAAGGGCGCCGGCACGCTTGAACAGGCGTTCATCCGGATCGCCGAAGAACTCCAGTACGGCCGCATCCCGGTGGATGAAGCCGTCAACCAGTTCTTCACCGAGGCTGAGGAAACCCTCGGGTCGTGAGCAAGGCGACGATGACGGCGGAACTCGACGCGGAGGTCCGCACGACGGGGTCGACGGGTCCGCGCAAGCGGGCCCGTCTGCCCGGCGACGGCATGGCGGGCTACCTGTTCCTCTCCCCCTGGCTCATCGGGATCCTCCTGCTGACCCTCGGGCCGATGGTGACCTCGCTGTACCTGTCGTTCACCGACTACGACCTGTTCAACAGCCCGACGTGGATCGGTCTGGAGAACTACGAGAAGATGTTCTCCGATCCGCGCTGGCTCAGGTCGGTGCAGGTGACGGCGCTGTACGTGGCGCTCGCGGTGCCGATCAAACTGGCCGCCGCGCTCGCCGTGGCGATGCTGCTCAACAGCAAGCGGCGCGGGCAGGGCTTCTACCGGGCGGCGTTCTACGGCCCGTCGCTGATCGGCGGCAGCGTCAGCGTCGCGATCGTGTGGAAGATGATGTTCAGCGACGACTCGGTGGTCGACAAGCTGCTGCTCGGGGTCGGTATCGACACCGGCGGCTGGGCGGGCAACCCCGACTACTCGGTGATGATGCTGGTGCTGCTGGCCGTGTGGCAGCTCGGCGCGCCGATGGTGATCTTCCTGGCGGGGCTCAAGCAGGTTCCGCGCGAGCTGTACGAGGCGGCCGAGGTCGACGGCGCGGGCCGGTGGCGGCGGTTCCGGTCGATCACCCTGCCGATGATCTCGTCGGTGGTGTTCTTCAACCTGCTGCTGGAGACGATCAACTCGTTCCAGGTGTTCACGTCGGCGTACATCGTCGGTGGGCCGAACGGGCAGCCGGCCGGGAGCACGCTGTTCTACACGATCTACCTGTTCGACCGTGGCTTCGGCGACTACCGCATGGGCTACGCGTCGGCGATGGCGTGGATGCTGCTGCTCGGCGTCGGCCTGGTCACCGTGTTCCTGTTCCGGACCGCGCGCGGGTGGGTCTTCTACTCCGGGGACTCGGGGGACAAGCGATGACGCAACGAGTGGCTGCTCCCGGCAAGGCCGGCGGGACCGGCAAGACGAGTGCGGGCGGGACCGGCAAGGCGCGCAGCGTGGCGTGGCACGTCGGCGTCCTGCTGCTGCTCGCGGTGGTGCTGTACCCGATCGTGTGGGTCCTGGCGGCGACGTTCAAGCCGTCCGAGGACATCGTCGGCAGCCTGCAACTGCTGCCGAGCGAGGTGACGACGGCGAACTACGACCGCTTGTTCGACGACGTCATGGGCGTCGGCATCGGCCAGTTCTTCTGGAACTCGGCCGTGCTGGCGGTGCTGTCCGTCGTGGGCACGGTCGCGTCGTCGGCCTTGGCCGCCTACGCGTTCGGCCGGCTGCGGTTCCGCGGGCGGACGCTGATGTTCGGCATCATGATCAGCACGCTGCTGCTGCCGTTCCACGTGTTGATCATCCCGCAGTACATCGTGTTCCAGAACCTCGACCTGGTCGACACCTACGTGCCGCTGCTGGCGGGCAAGTTCCTGGCGTCGGAGGCGTTCTTCATCTTCCTGATCGTGCAGTTCATCCGGAACCTGCCGCGTGAGCTGGACGAGTCGGCGAAGATCGACGGCGCGAACCACTGGCGGGTGTTCTGGGACATCATCCTGCCGCTGTGCCGCCCGGCGCTCATCACCACGGCGATCTTCACGTTCATCTGGAGCTGGAACGACTTCTTCGGGCCGCTGATCTACCTCAGCACGCCGGACAAGTACCCGCTGCCGCTGGCGTTGCAGCTGTTCATCGACGAGACGAGCGGCTCGGACTTCGGCGCGTTGATGGCGATGTCGATGCTGGCGCTGGTGCCGGTGATCCTGTTCTTCCTGTTCTTCCAGCGCTTCCTGGTGGAGGGCGTGTCGACGTCCGGGTTGAAGGGGTGACGGGGTGAAGCGGTTCGCCTTGTTCGGGGAATGCCTGACCGCGGGGCTGCTGGTGCTGCTCGTGGCGCTGCCGGTGGTGACGCTGCTGCCGGCGCTGGCCGCCGGGTGCGCGCACATCAAGGCGCACGTCGACGGCGAGACCACGGCGGTCCGGGCGTTCTTCGAACGGGTGCGGGCCGCGCTCCCCGGCAGCTGGCCCGTGTCGATCGGGGTGCTCGTCGGGTTCGCGGTGCTGGCGGTCGACGTGGTGTTCCTGCGGTCCCGGGTCGCCGGCGGCGGGTTCGTGGCCGTCGTGTGCGTGGTGGCGGGGATCGGGCTCGCGGTGGTCGTGCTGCGCGCGGCGGCGGCCTGGTCGCCGGGCGTGCGGTGGGCGGACCTGGTGCGGGAGGCGCCGCGTCGTGCGGTCGCGGACCTGGGCGGGTCGCTGCTGCTGGTGATGTCCTTCGGCGTGCTGCTGATCGTGACCTGGCAGCTGCCTCCCCTGCTGCTGCCGATGGTCGGGTGCGTGCTGATGGCGTCCGTCGCGGTGGATCGCCGCCGCGCCGGGCGCCAGCCTGAAGAAGCCCGCTGACCTGGCGTTCGCACCAGGTCGGCGGGCTCCTTCGCGGTGGGTCAGTCGTTGCCGGACTCCAGGGCGACGTGGTCGAGCAGTTCGTCGTCCGCGACCTCACCGCGCGAGGCGATGACCTCGGCGCCGCCCTCGGGCATCGCGCCGATCAGCTCGGTCGAGGTGACCTGCGCGGCGCTGATCAGCGCCGACTGGCGGGTGCCGACCATGCCGAACCCGGCGTAGAGCTCCAGCTTGGCGCGGGAGTCGGCGATGTCGAGGTTGCGCATGGTCAGCTGGCCGATGCGGTCGACCGGGCCGAACGCCGAGTCCTCGGTCCGCTCCATCGACAGCTTGTCCGGGTGGTAGCTGAACGCGGGCCCCGTGGTGTCCATGACGGAGTAGTCGTCACCGCGACGCAGGCGCAGCGTCACCTCGCCGGTCACCGCCGTGCCGACCCAGCGCTGGAGCGACTCGCGGATCATCAGCGCCTGCGGGTCCAGCCAGCGGCCCTCGTACAGCAGCCGGCCCAGCTTGCGCCCGTCGTTGTGGTAGGCGGCCAGCGTGTCCTCGTTGTGGATGGCGTTGACCAGGCGCTCGTAGGCGGCGTGCAGCAGCGCCATGCCCGGCGCCTCGTAGACGCCCCGGCTCTTGGCCTCGATGATCCGGTTCTCGATCTGGTCGGACATCCCCATGCCGTGCCGGCCGCCGATGGCGTTCGCCTCCAGCACCAGGTCGACGGAGGAGCCGAACTCCTTGCCGTTGATCGTCACCGGACGGCCCTGCTCGAAGCCGATCGAGACGTCCTCGGCGGAGATCTCGACCTCGGGGTCCCAGAACCGCACGCCCATGATCGGTTCGACCAGCTCGATGCCCACGTCGAGGCTCTCCAGCGCCTTGGCCTCGTGCGTCGCGCCCCAGATGTTGGCGTCGGTGGAGTACGCCTTCTCGGTGCTGGCCCGGTACGGCAGGTCGCGGGCGACCAGCCACTCGGACATCTCGGTGCGGCCACCGAGCTCGTTCACGAAGTCGGCGTCCAGCCACGGCTTGTAGATCCGCAGGGAGGGGTTCGCCAGCAGGCCGTAGCGGTAGAACCGCTCGATGTCGTTGCCCTTGTAGGTGGAGCCGTCGCCCCAGATCTGCACGTCGTCTTCGAGCATGGCCCGGACCAGCATGGTGCCGGTCACGGCCCGCCCGAGCGGGGTGGTGTTGAAGTATGCACGGCTGCCCGACCGGATGTGGAACGCGCCGCAGGCCAGCGCCGCGAGCCCTTCCTCGACCAGCGCCGCCCGGCAGTCGACCAGCCGGGCGATCTCCGCGCCGTAGACGTGGGCGCGCTCGGGGACGGAGGCGATGTCGGGTTCGTCGTACTGGCCGATGTCTGCCGTGTACGTGCACGGCACCGCGCCCTTCTCACGCATCCACGCGACCGCCACCGAGGTGTCGAGTCCACCGGAGAAGGCAATGCCGACGCGCTCGCCGGCGGGCAGGGAAGTGAGCACCTTGGACACGGCGCTGATTATGCACGGTTATGAATGACCATACAAACGCGGGGGATGCTCACCGGTAGGCCGGGTACACGTCCTGGGTCGGCGGCAGGTGCGGCCACCGGTCTTGAAGTCGGTAGCGGTCTGCCGGAACCAGCCGCGTAGACCAGGCAGGGAGCCGGACGCGGCCGAGGCGTCCAGGGCCGTCCCGAGGGTGTCGAGCAGCTGCCCCGGCGGGAGAAACCCAGCGGGTGCGGGTCAGCTCGGGCAGCCGCACGAGCCTCGTCACCGTCCACGCGGCCGTCGCCGCGGCCATGCCCGAGCCGTAGGCCACATCGTCGAGCAAGGCCGCGCACACTTCCTCGCGGTAGGCGGATTCGACCTGGTCACCGGCCTCGGGAGGGATCAGAGACCAGCACGGGGCACCGTGGAACGGCAGGCGCAACTGGGCCGCGTCGATGAGGGCATGCCGGAATTGAGCACCCTCGAAATCGAGCAACCGGGCGAGGTCGCCGTCGAGGCGGCAGTTCTGCGGGGCCAGGTCACCGTTGGTCAACACCAGGAGGTCACCCGGCTCGGCCATCCACTCGACCACCTCGGCGACGTCGTCCACGGCGGACGCAGTCGGCGCGGGCAGACCGCACTCCGCGACCACGGCGCACAGGGTGGCCCAACGCCGGTCCAGCGGCACGGTCGCCAGGCTCACCCGGTCCCGCAGCGGGTCCACGTCCGGGAGGCACGCGTAGAACTGCTCCTGCCGCCCGCGCGTCGCTGCCTGCATCCGCCCGACCGCACGGGCCGGCGCGACGAACGCGCGGGTGGCCGCCCCCGGGTCACCGCCGACGAGCACGACCTCCAGCGCGCCGCCGCTGCCCAGGTCCTCCAGCACCACCAGTCCGTCCTCGTGCGCCAGCAGACGCGGTCCCGCGTCGGACCCGACCTCCTCCAGGAACACCAGCCCCGCCGACTCGCGGCTGGTCGCGTGGCCTGCCCGCAAGTGGTCGTCCGGACGCCCGGTCTTCACGACGACCGAGCCGACTCCGTCGACCGCGCACCTCAGCACCCACGGGTAGCCGCCGTGGCGGGCGGACCACCCCTCCGTCACGGGAGCCGTGGACCGGACGGCCACCGGCCGACCCAACCGGTCACCGAGGAGTTCGCCCACCCGTTCGTGGACGCCCGGCAGCACGGGTCACGCGCTTTCGCGGAGGACCAGCGTGGAGGGGTAGCGGGTGAGCGGACCGGTGTTGCGGCGGTCCAGCACGGCCGTGGCGGCTCCGGCGGCGATCTCCTCGACCGGGTGGGTGGTCGTGGTCAGGCGGCCCAGGGCGGCGAACTCGATGTCGTCGAAGCCCGCGACCGCGACGTCGCCCGGCACGTCCACGCCCGCGCGGCGGAGTGCGGCCAGGGCTCCCAGGGCGGCCAGGTCGCCCAGCGCGAAGACCGCGTCGGTGTCCGGCCAGCGGGCCATGATCTCGGCTGCGGCGGCTTCTCCCCGTGCGGCGGTGAAGTCGCCCCGGACCAGTCGGGGTGGCGCACCTGCCGCGTCGACCGCCCGGCGGTAGGCGGTGACGGCACGTTCGGTGCAGGGCAGCCACGGCGGGCCGGTGACCATGGCGATTCCGCGCCGGCCGCCGACGAGGAGGTGTTCGACCACGTTGGCGGTGCCGGCGGCGTTGTCCACGTCGAAGGACGGGACGGCGCGCGAGCCGATGCCGATGGCGGCGATCCGGCCGCGAACCGACCGGCCGCGAACGGAAACGGGCACGGCGTCGAGCGCCGGTCCGGTGGGGTTGATCAGCACGACGCCGCCGATGCCCTGGTTCTCCACCAGCCGCCCGAGGTAGGCCGGGTCGTGCAGCGGCAGCCAGTGCAGGGACACGCCGACCTCGCGGGCGGCGGCCACTTCGGCGGTCGCGGTGAGCACGCGTCCGACGTACGGGTCGTTCAGCACGTGCGCGGTCTCGCCGCCGACGACGACCGCGACACGCGTGCCGCTGCGGGTGGCCAGGGCCCGTGCGGCGGCGTGCGGGACGTAGCCCAGTTCGGTGGCCGCCGAGGCGACCCGCCGACGTGCCGCGTCCGAGGCCGGCCCACGACCGCTCAGCACCCGCGAGGCCGTCGCCGACGACACTCCCGCGACGCGGGCCACGTCCGCCAACGTCGACTGCTTCCCGACCACGGCCCCGAGTCTGCCGGCCCTTGTGGTGGAAGCGCTTGCACGGGTGGGGTCGACGCACCGCGAGAAGAGGAGCGCGCATGACCGAGGTGACGTCCGGTCCCGACGTCCGGGTGACCGCGATCGGTGTGGCGGTGACGTTCGGGCTCAACGGTGTGGCCGTGGCGTCGTGGTTCGCCCGCGTCCCCGCCGCCCGGGACGCGTTGGCGCTCGGCGCGGGCGCGCTCGGGCTGTTGCTGCTCGCCATGTCGGCCGGCGCCACGCTGGCGATGCTCACGGCGGGCGAGGTGACGCACCGGCTCGGCGCGCGGCGGACGGTGTTCGCGTCCACGGTGGGGGTCTCGCTCGGGCTGGTGGTCGCCGGTGTCGGGATCGGCGTCCGGCCTTCTGCGGTCGCGGCGGCGGTCGGGTTGTTCGTCCTCGGCTACGGGTCGGGCACCTGCAACGTGGCGATGAACGTGGAGGCGGCGGCGGTCGAGCGGGTCATGGGTCGGACGGTGATGCCCCGGTTCCACGCGACCTGGAGCCTCGGCACGGTGGCCGCCGCCGGGCTGACCGCGTTGGCAGCATGGGCGGGGCTGCCGGTGACGGTGCACTTGGTGGGCGTCGCGGCGGTGGTGCTGGGCGGCACGCTGGTAGCGGCGCGTTCGTTCCGGTACGGCGGCAACGCGGTCGGTAGGAAGAGCGGTGTGTCGGCGGCGTGGCGCGAGCCCCGGACGTTGTTGATCGGCTTGCTGGTTCTGGTGCTGGCGTTCACCGAGGGCACCGCGAACGACTGGGTCGCGGTGGCGTTCGTGGACGGCTACTCGTTCGGGCCGGCGGCGGGCGCGGTCGTGTTCGGCGTGTTCGTGGCCACGATGACGTTCGGTCGCCTGGCGGGCACGGTCGCGCTCGATCGCTGGGGACGGGTGCCGGTGCTGACCACGACCATGCTGCTGGCGATCTGCGGTGTGGTGATGGCGGTATTCGGCGGGTCGCCGGTGGTGGCGGTGGCCGGGGTGGCGCTGTGGGGTCTCGGCACGTCGCTGGGGTTCCCGGTGGGGATGAGCGCAGCCGCCGACGAGGAAGGTCGCGCGGCCGCGCGGGTGAGCGTGGTGGCGGTCATCGGCTACACGGCGTTCCTGGCCGGACCGCCGGTGGTCGGGTTGCTCGGCGACCAGGTGGGTGTCCTGCGGGCGCTGCTGATCGTCCCGCTACTGCTGGTGCCGGCGCTCGCCCTCGCCCCCCGTTGTCACGTCGTGCCACGACACTCGCACTGAATGTGATCGCCTGACGACCGGTCGCGAGCATCCCCAATTCCCGACCACGCCGGTGACCAGGCCGAAATCGTGAAGCAACAGAACGGTTGCCATTAACGTTCGACCATTCGCGAGTACGGGACCTAATGACGCGAACGACGGTTAGAGCAAGCTGGAAGTAGAGGACTCCACACACAATCCCTTAGTTTCAGCCCATGCCAACAATCAGCGAGGACACGCAGCTCGACCGGCAGAAAATCATCCAGGCGGCCGTCACCTGTTTTATCGCGCAGGGCGTCCCGGTGGCCTCCATGGAGGACATCGTCACGGAATCCGGCCTACCGGGCGATGTGGTGCACAGCCACTTCGCCGGCAAGAACGACATCCTCCGGGCGCTCGGCGCCATGAACAAGGCCGCGGCGTCCGGTGTGCTCAGGGAGATCCTCCGGGAGACCACGCTCCCGCCCGCCGACGAGGTGGTGAACCGGGTCGCCGTCTTCTTCGAGACGAGCGTGCGGAACGGGGACCCGGTCGGCATCGCGCCCCAGGCCTGGGGCGTCGCGATCTACGACGCCGAGGTCAACGCCATCATGCGAGAGGTGTTCACCGAACTCCGCGAAGTGTGGGTCGAACTGGCCACGCGCATGGCCGCGGAGGGCCGACTCCCGGACGGCGCGGACCCCGAGGACGTGGGCCGGACGTTCTTCTCCATCGTCCTCGGCTTCATGTTGCAGAGCCTGTTGGGCGACGTGAAGGCCGACCACCTGCGCCGCGCCCTGCGCGCCTTGCTCCGCTGAATTCCACCACAGGGGGGAACACCGATGACCGCTTCACGTGCAGTACTGCTCACGGGCGCCTCGTCCGCGACCGGGCTCTCGTCCGGCACCGGGCGGGCCACGGCCCTGCGCCTGCACCGGGCAGGCTGGCCGGTGTACGCGACCGGCCGGAATTGCGACGCGCTGAGCGACCTGGCCGACGAGGGCATCAAGGTGCTACCGCTCGACATGACCGACGAGAAGTCGATGATTTCCGTCGTCGAGCAGATCACCGAAGAGTGCGGCGCGGTCGGCGTGCTCATCAACAACGCGGCCTACACGCTTATCGGCACGATCGAGGAAACGCCGATCGAAGCGGTGCGGCAGCAATTCGAGACGAATTTCTTCGGATTGTCGCGCCTGACCCAGCTCGTACTGCCCGGAATGCGCGCGCAGGAGTCCGGCCGAATTGTCATCATGTCGTCGGTCTTCGGCCTGTTCGGCACCTCGGGGCGGGGCTACTACCAGGCGACCAAGCACGGGTTGGAGGCGCTCGGGGACTCCCTGCGCCACGAGGTCTCCAAGTTCGGCATCCGCGTGGTGGTGGTCGAACCCTCGCCGATCCTGGGCGGCTTCATCCCGACGACGGTCGGGGAGCTGAACATGCCGCTGCACGAGCGGACGGGCGTCTACGACGAGTTCTGGGAGAACTTCGTCAAGTGGCACGGCTCGTACCGGGAAACCGACTCCCCCAAGGGAACGGGGAAGCTGGGCGTGCGGGCGGACACGGTGGCGAAGGTGATCGAACGGGCGGTGACCTGCGGCAACCCGCGCATCCGGTACCGGATCGGGTTGCCGGCGCAGATGCTGCCGCACATGCGGTGGCTGATCGGCGACCGGCTCTTCGACAAGTTCGTGCGCTCCTTCTTCCCGACCCCGTGACGCACTGGGCGTCATCGACCCTGCCCCGTGGACCGTCGTGCGACTCGTGTGGCCGCGGTGATCGCCTCAGCCTGACGGTGGTGCTCTGCGGCTTCGGCGTGCCGTCCTAGCGCGGTGGCCAGGTTGCCGAGGTGGTGGGCGGTGGGGCCGAGGGTGAGCAGGCCGCTCCCGGCCCCGGCCAGTTCGCCGGCGGCCGGGAGCAGCCTGGTGTAGAGGCGTTCCATCGTGGGTCGGTCGTCGGCTTCGACGGCGATCATGGCGTGCAGGCAGGTCCTGGCTTCGAACAGCAGGTCGTGCGGGGAGTCCGGGACGTCGGCGGTGAGGGCTTCGTCCCGCTTCCCCTGTGCCAGCAGGATCAGCGGGCGCGCCCACGGCTCGTAAGGACCCCAGCCGGTGTCCTGGACCTCGCCCACGCCGAACAACGCCAGTGGCAGGATCCCCTGCTCCAGACCGGACATCCCGGTGCCGGTGAGCCTCGTCGCGGCGGCGCGGTACGCGGTTCGGGCTTCGGGCTGCCGGCCGGTCGCGGCCAGGCGGAGTGCGGCGTACCAGGCGGTGAACACGCCTACCAGCGGCAGGTCGTGGCGTTCGGCCACCCGGTCGGCGGCGGTGGCGTGGTGGTCGGCGGACGGGAAGTCGGCCAGTGCGGCATGGGACTGGATGAGGATCAGGTGTGCCAGCACCTCGAACGTCACCAGGTCGTGGCGGCGGGCCAGGGAGAGCAGTTCTTCGCCGATCCGGGCCCGGTCGGGCGCCAGACCGGCTCGGTGGAAGGTCTGGAGGAAGCGGCCGTTGAGCGCCAACGCGAGCAACGACGGGTCGTCCAGGTCGCGGGCTGCCGCCTCCGCTTCCCGGGCCGCCGCCAGTCCGCGCTGCCCGGCGTCGGCACGTCGTTCCATGGCGATGGTGATCAGGAGCCGGACGCGTTCGTCTTCGTGTCCGGGTGGCAGGACGGCGAGCGTGCGTTCGGCGGCCGTGACGAGGTCGGCGGACAGGTCCTCGTCGTCGTTGGTCGTCCAGATCGCGGGCACGTCGAACGAGCCGATCGTGCGGGCCGCCGACACCGGGTCTGCGCCTGCCTGGGCGACGGCCTCCGCGCGGTACCGGCGTGCCTGCCCCAGGTCACCGGTCACGGCCAGCGCCCGCACCAAGCCCATCAGCGCTGCCAGGCGGCCCTCCCCCGGGCCCGAGCGCTCCAGCGTCTCCCGCCACAGCGCCGCGGCTTGGTGCGGTGCGAATCGGCGTTCCGCACGTTCGGCCGCCGCACGGGTGTAGTGCGCGGTGCGTGCGGCGGTGGCGCGGTTCCCGGCTCGCAGGAGGTGGTGGGCGATGGCCTCCACGTCGTCCGGTCGGGTCTGCTCGATGACGTCGGCGGTCGCGGCGTGCCACCTGGCGCGGCGGGCGCGCGGGACGTCCTCGTACAGCGTTTCCCGCACGAGTGCGTGGGCGAAGCCGAGCCGGTCGGCGGTGTGCTCGACCAGGAAACCCGCGAGGAGACCGGACTCGACGGAGTCCAGCACCGCGTCCTCGTCGCCGATGAGCGGGATCAAGACGTCCAGGTCGACGTCCTGGCCCAGCACCGACGCTTGGCGCAGGTGGGTCCGGGCCGTGCCGGTGAGCTTGGCCAGGCGGTGGCGGATCACGTCGCGGACGCCGGCGGGGACGGTGCGGAGGGCTTCGTCGCCCTCGCTCTGCCAGAGGCGGGTGAGTTCGCGGACGAAGAACGGGTTGCCGGCGCTGCGGGCGTGGACCGCGCGTGCGTCGGCCGCCGTCATGCCGTGGTCGGTGATGGCGTCGACCAGTTCCCGGACTTGGGGTTCGGTCAGGCCGCCGAGGTGGATCCGGGTCGGTTCGGTGCGGGCGGCCCGGCCCAGGGCTTCGGCGAGCCCGGCGGAGAGGTCGGTCGAGCGGTACGTGCCGACGATCAGCACGGGTCCGGTGTCGGCCTCGGCCAGCGCGGTGAACAGGGCGAGGGTTTCCTCGTCGGCCCAGTGCAGGTCGTCGAAGACCAGCAGGACCGGGTTGTTCGCGGCGATCGTGGCCAGGTGGGCGGCGATCGCCCGGTGCCGGTGGAACCTCGCGGCGACGGGGTCGGCGTGATCCGGCTCCGCGAGGGTCTCGCTCATCTGCGTCCACGGCCAGGCGGCGGGTGCGGGGAGTTCCGGGCACGTGCCCCAGGCGGTGGTCCAGCCGGCGGCGGCCAGGCGTTCGGTCAGGGTCCGGGCCAACGCGGTCTTGCCCGCGCCGGCGGTTCCCGAGATCAGGGCCAGGCGCGCCGTCCGCTCCAAGGCGGCCAGCTCTTCGGTGCGCCCGACGAACGGGTGTTCGAGGGGTGGCGGTGGGGGTTGGACCGCGAGGTGCGGTGCTTGGGCGAGGACGTCCGCCTCCAGCTGCCGCAAGGCTTCGCCCGGGTCCACGCCCAGTTCAGTCCGCAGCACCTCTCGGGCCTGGCGGAGGGTCGCCAACGCGTCGCCCTGCCGGCCCGTCCGGTACAGCGCGAGCGCGAGCAGCCGTCGACCGTCCTCGCGCAGCGGGTGCCCCGCCACGTGGGCGCGCAGGTCCGGCACCGTCTCGGCTGCCTTCCCGAGCGCCAACGCCGCCTCGGCCCGCCGTTCCACGGCCAGCAGCCGCACTTCGTCCAACCGGGCGGCCTCACCGCGTGCCCAGTCGTGGTCGGCGAACTCGGCGTAGGCGGGTCCGCGCCAGAGGGCCAGTGCCCCGTCCAGCAGCGCGTGGGCTTCTCCGGGGCGGCCATCGGCGAGCAACCGGGCCGACTCCGCCACCTCGGCCTCGAACCGCCACGCGTCCACCTCCTCCGCCCGCAACGCGTACCCGGGCGGAACGGTGACCAGCAGTCGGGCGGGTGTACGGGGTGGACGGTCCGGTTCCAGGGCCTTCCGCAGGGCGCCGACGAACGTCTGCACGGCGCCGAGCGCCCCGTCCGGAGCTGCGTCCCAGAGGTCGTCGATCAGCCGGGTGACCGGCACGACCCGTCCCCTGGCTACCAGCAGCCGTGCCAGCACGGCGCGGTGCCGCAGGCCCTTGAGGTCGACCGACCCGCGCCCGTCCTCGGCCTCCAGCGGTCCCAACACGCCGAAATTCACCATCGCCGACAACGTATCCGACCTGCCCTCCGACTTGCCCCTCCGTCCGACCGTCCGACCGTCCGACCGTCCGACCGTCCGGCCGTTCGGGCGTTCAGGCGTTCAGGCGTTCAGGCGTTCGGGCACCGCTGATCCGTCGCTGATCAGGCGCTGATCGGGACACCGCAGAGTGGTCCGCAGACCTCACACAGGGAGCGGAGAATGACCCCGAAGATCACCTTGTTCACCCGGCAGCGCGTGCCCGTCGCCGACGGTGTGTCGCTGAACGTCGCCGTGGGCGGCTCGGGCCGCCCGATCGTCCTGCTCCACGGCTTCCCGCAGACCCACCTGATGTGGCGGCACGTCGCCGCCGACCTGGCCGCCGACCACACCGTCATCTGCCCTGACCTGCGCGGTTACGGTGACAGCGACAAGCCTGCCGACGACGGTCAGACCTACTCGAAGCGGACCATGGCCGCCGACGTGGTCGCGCTCGCCCGTGCTCTCGGGCACGACCGGTTCGCGTTGGCCGGTCACGACCGGGGCGCGCTGGTCGCGTTCCGCGCAGGCCTCGACCACCCGGACGTGGTCACCCACCTGGCGTCGTTGGACGTCCTGCCGACCCTCGACATGTGGGATGTCATGCACGGCACCACGGCCGCGGTCGGCTTCCACCTGTACCTCATGGCCCAGCCGCCCGGTCTGCCCGAGGCCATGATCGCGGCCTCGGCGGACGCGTTCTTCGGCCACTTCCTCGACCGTTGGGCGAACGACCCGGCCTCGATCCCGGCCGACGTCCGTGCCGCGTACCTGAAGGCGTCCCGCGAGGCCGTCCCGTCGATCGTCGCGGACTACCGGGCCTCGGCCACCGCGGACGTCGAGCACGACCGGGCCGACCAGTCGACCGGAAACCGGCTGCGGATGCCGGTCGCCGTCCTGCAGCAGGACTGGGGCGCGGCGCTCGGGTTCGACGCCGCCGCCCGGTGGCGTGCCTGGGCGCCCGACCTGGAGCACCGGACCGTGTCGTGCGGGCACTTCATGGCCGAAGAAGCGCCCGCCGACGTCGTGAAAGCGCTGCGCGACCTCCTCGCCCGGTAGTGCGCGCGCGTTGAACTCGGGTGTCCCGCACGTAGGACTCACGCATTCCGGACGTAGGACTCACGGGGTCAGGTGGAGTCCTGGGGCGGTGATTCCGAGCGGTCGCCCGACCCCGTCCTGGTGCTCTTGGGGTGCGCTCGCAGAGAACCGGGGTGCGCCTTCGCCGTCGGGTCGTGCCGGGTCTTGATCAGGCTCGCCACGGTCACGATCAGCAGCACCACGACGATCACGATCAGGCTGACGACCGTCGGCACCTCGGGCACGCGCGGGTCGATGTCGACGTGCGCCCAGTGGAGGATCAGCTTGACCCCGATGAACGCCAGGATCAGCGACAACCCGGTCGACAGGTACACCAGCCGGTCCAGCAGCCCCTTCACCAGGAAGAACAACGCCCGCAACCCGAGCAGCGCGAACGCGTTGGCCACGAACACGATGTAGGGCTCCTGGGTGATGCCGAACACCGCCGGGATGGAGTCCAGCGCGAACAACAGGTCGATGCTGCCGATCGCCAGCAGCACCACGAACAGCGGTGTCGCCATGAACCTGCCGTCGATGCGGGTGAACAGCTTCCCGCGCACGTAGTCGTCGGCGATCGGCAGCACCCGGCGGGCGGTCTTGACCACCACGTTGTCCTCGACGTCCGGGTGCTCGTCGCGGTGCCGGAACAGCTGCACGGCCGTGTAGACCAGCAGCAGCCCGAACAGCAGGAACACGAACGAGAACAACGACAACAACGTCGCGCCGATCGCGATGAACACCGCGCGCAGGACCAGCGCCATCACGATGCCGAACGTGAGCACCTTGTGCTGGTGCTCCTCGGGCACCGCGAACGTGGCCATGATGATCACGAACACGAACAGGTTGTCGACCGAGAGGCTCTTCTCCACCAGGTAGCCGACGAAGTACTCGGTGCCCAGCTGCCCGCCGTACTCCAGCGTGAACCACACGCCGAACAGGAGCGCGACGACGACGTAGAACACCGACCAGGCCGTCGCCTCACCGATCCCGACCCGGTGCGGGCGCAGGACGGCCTGCACCATGTCGACCGCGAGGAGCAGGAGGACCAGGCCGATCGTGAGGGCCCAGGTGAGTCCGCTGATGGTCAGCACGGCGTCAGCGGGCGGGCGTCGGGGGCACCGGCCGGGGCATCGGCTCGGGTGGCACCGGGTCGGGTCCGGAAGGCTGGGGCCGACGCGGCACCGGGTCGGACGGGGTCAGCGGGTCCGGCGCGTCCGGCTCGTGGGCCCACGGGTGCGCGCCCGACGAGTGCGTGCGTTCGGTCAGGGTGTTCACGACGTCCCTCCTGATGTCACCTGGTCGCGGTGCACCACCGCCACCGAGCACGGTGCGTGGTAGAGCACCGCATGGCTGACCGAGCCGAGCAGCGCGCGTCGCACCGCACCACGGCCGTGGCTGCCCACGACGAGCAGTGCCGCGGTCCGGGCGTTCTCCAGCAGCGCGTGCGCGGGACCGTCGAACGCCACCTCCCGGGTCACCCGCACCTCCGGGAACCGCTCCCGGTGGGGCGCCAGGCTCCGGTCGATCAGCGCCTCCGCCTGCTCCTGCACCTCCTGCCGGTTGGCGTCCTGCTCGCGCAGCGGCGCCAGCGTCTCCAGCGGCAGGTCGGCCCACGCGTGCACGGCGAGCAGGTCCCCGCCACGGCGGGAGGCGTACTCGAACGCGAAGGCGACCGCCCGGTCGCTGGTGTCCGAGCCGTCGACCCCGACGACCACCCGACCGTCCTCGGCGCCGTCACCGCGCACCACCACGATCGGGCCGGAGTGGGCGTGCACCAGGTCGGCGGTGGTCGAGCCGAGCAGCGCCCGGGACAGCCCCGAACGCCCCGACGACCCCATGGCGAGCAGTTCCGCGCCCTCGGAGACCCGGCTCAGCGCTTCGCCCGGGTAGCCGTCCACCAGCGCGGGGCGCACGTCCAGCCCGGGACAGAGCCGTTCACACTCGGCGACGACCTCGGCCAGTTCCTTCTCGGCGTACCCGCGCACGGCCTCGTCCGTCACCGCGTCGGGCAGCGGCACGGCCATCGGTGACATCGTCAGCTCCGGCATCGGCCCGCGCAGCACGTCCACGACCAGCAGGCGTCGCTGCCGGCTGACCGCCTCACGGGCCGCCCAGAACGCGGCCAGCCGGGACGGATCCGAACCGTCGAAGCCGACCACCACCGCGCCGCGCGCATCCACGTGCCCGGGGCTCGACATCCACCACCTCCACGTTCGCCGGGAACCGCAGTAGTACCCCGCCGGGCGCGGCGGGTAACCGGTCCCGGCCCGGACGTAACACGGGACACGACCGGCACGACGCCACCGTCACACCGCCGGGTCCGCGGAGGAGCGTTGCCCATGACCGTGCCGCCCACGTCCGGAGAGGACCTCGCCGTCGAGACGACCGAGGTGCGCGGCCTGTCCGTCACCCGGTCACCGGCGAGGTCGACGTGGTGGGCGTCGACCTGATCCGCGCCGAGCTGGACGCCCAGCTGGACCGACGTCCTCCGGGGCCGGCCGTGGACCTGTCCGGGGTGACGGTGCCGGGGTCGCTGGGCATCGCGGTCCTCGACACCCACCACCGCGCGGTGGCGGCGGGCGTGGCGTTCACGGTCGTGGCGGACCGCCGTTCGGTGGCCCGCCCGCTCCGGCTGACCGAGGTGGACCGGTTGCTCGGAGTAGTTCCGACGCTGGACGACGTGGTGACGACCGCCTGGGCCGACCCCACCGCGTAACCGGGCGGCACCGGGGTAACCCGGGCGTGTGGCGTCGTCAGCGATCGACCACGGGTTCACCGCGTACGGCACCTCGCACTGGATCGTGCTGGCGGTGTTCGCGGTAGGCGTCGCGGCCGTGGTGGCGGCGGGGCGGACGCGGCGGTCACGTCGGTTCTCGCGCTGGTTCGCGGCGGTCGTCCTGGTCCTCGAAGTGGCCATCCACGCGTACCTGATGCTGCCGCCGCGCTGGGACGTCCAGCACTCGCTGCCGCTGCAACTGTCCGACTTGGCCGGTCCGGTCGCCGCGTACGCGCTGTGGTCGCAGCGCCGGTGGGCGTTCTCGCTCACCTACTACTGGGGGCTGACGCTGAGCGTCCAGGCCCTGGTCACACCGGTGTTGCAGGTGGACTTCCCCGACCCCGGGTTCCTGCTGTTCTGGGCCACGCACCTGTTCGTCGTCTGGGCGGCCGTCTACCTGACGTGGGGGCTCGGCCTCCGGCCGGACTGGCGCGGCTACCGGCTGGCCGTGCTGATCACGGTGGTGTGGGCGGCGGCGGTGTTCGCGCTCAACCTGGTGCTCGGCTCCAACTACGGCTTCCTCAACCGGAAGCCGCCGACCGGGTCCGTGCTGGACCTCCTCGGCGACTGGCCGTGGTACCTCGTGCCCGAGAGCGCGGCCGTGCTGGTCGTGTGGGCGTTGATGACGTGGCCTTGGACGCGGCGGGGTAGCCGGGAGTCATGAGCGAGCACGACGACATCGCCCGACGCCTGCTGGACGAGGCCGGGCAGACGTACGCCGAGCAGGCCGGCATCCGGCTCGCGGACAAGCCGTCACCGCTGTACCGGCTGCTCGTCCTCAGCGTGCTGCTGTCCACTCGCATCCGTGCGGACATCGCGGTGGCGGCGGCGCGGGAGTTGGCCGACGCGGGCTGCACCACACCGCGCGGCACGCTGGAGACGACGTGGCAGCAACGCGTCGACGCGCTCGGTCGCGCCCACTACGTCCGCTATGACGAGAGCACCTCGACCGCTCTGGGCGACGGCGCCCGACTGCTCCTGGACGACTACCGGGGCGACCTGCGCCGACTCCGGGAGGAAGCGGGCGGTGACGTGTCGAAGCTCCGGGCGGGGTTGGAGAAGACGCCGCGCCTGGGACCGGTGGGGTCGGCCATCTTCTGCCGGGAGGCCCAGCGGGCGTGGCCGGAACTGCGACCGTTCCTGGACGACAAGGCCTTGACCGGAGCCCGCCGCATCGGCCTGCCCGACGACCCTCGCGCACTGGCCGGCCTGGTGCCGGACGGCGAACTGGGGGCGCTGGCGGCCGGTCTGGTCCGGGTGACGCTGGACAAGCGGCTCGCCGACACCGTCGGGAAGGACCGGAAGTGACGCTCCGACCGTGCTGTCCGCGGTCAGCGGCTGCTCGACGGCGTGCACCGACGAGCAGCCACTGCCCCTGGGCTACCGGCGCAACTCCTCGACGTTCGCCAGCGTCTCCGCGAGGCGCTCGCGTTCCTCGGCGGTCAACGGGATGGCGCCCAGCTCGGCCAGCACCTCCTCCGCGCGGGTCCGGTCCTCCTGGACGAACGCCAGTTCGGCTCGGTAGGCCAGGGCTTCGACCCGCTCCACCGCAGTGGCGTCCTCGGCCCGCGCGAGCGCGCCGTCGAGGATCTTGGCGGCCTGCGCCACGTCACCCCGGCCGTCGGACTGCACGACGGCGTTCTCCACCGCCTTGGCGAGTTTCCCCGACGCCGCAACGGGGGTGGCGGTGTCCGGGCCAGGCGCCGGGAAGATGCGGATCCAGTTGCCGCCCGGGTCGATCACGGTGAAGCCGGCCAGGCCGTCGACGTTCTTGCGGGGACGCGGCCTGGTCATCCGGGGGATCCCCGCCAGCGGGACCTTGCCGTACGCCGCGCGCAGCCCTTCGGCGAACGCGCTGTGCAGGACGCCCGTGTCCGGGACCAGCACGACGCAGCTGCCGTAGGAGTCGGCCGGGTCGAAGGCCGGAATGCCGCTGAAGTGCAGTTCGACGGCCTCGCGGCGCATGCCCAGGTACGGGTTGGGCTTGGTCTGCCGGTACGTGCGCTCGAAGCCCAACGCCGAGTAGAACGCCTCCACGTCGTCGATCGACGCGCAGGGCAGGAGCGGGATGACGGTCATCAGTCCTCCAACAGGTCGCCGACGTCGCGCAGCGTGCCGGTGACGGCGCGGAGTTCGGCGAGGGGGATGCGGGCGGCCACGTCGTTCGCCCAGTCCGCCTGGCGGCGTTCGACCTGGCGCAACGCCGACCGGCCGCGTGGGGTGAGCACCAGGAGCTTGGCGCGGAGGTCTTGCGGGTTGTCCTGGAACACGACCATGCCGTCACGGACCAGGCTGGTCGCCGTCTGACGCACGGCCTGCCGGGTCAGACCCATGGCCCTGGCCACCTGCGCGACCGTGCACGGGCCGTGGTCCACCACGCCCAGCACCTGCCAGCGGGCGCTGGTCAGGCCGGCGGGCTCGGCGAGCCGGTCACCGGCGGCGAGGAGCAGGCCGTTCACCCGGAACACCTCGACCAGCAGCGAGGAGAACTCGAGGCCGTGATCGGAAAGAGCGGTCACGGGGGCAATCTGGCAGATTGACAAGTACCTGTCAATCTGGCCGGTGTGAAACCCGGTGGACTCCGCGACGACGGGCAACGACCATGCGCACGGTGACAGCAGACGACGTGCGTTTCGTCGAGCTGGACGGCCGCGTCATGGCCGCCCTGCTCGACGGTGACCTGACCGCGGCCGAAGTCCCGTTGACCGACTACTTCCTCACCGACCGGGCGCGGTGGCTGTGGCGGTACCGGCTGGACCAGATGTCCGCCGACCCCGGCAACGCCCGGTGGACGGGGCGGCTCGCCATCGTGGACGACACCGTCGTGGACGGCGGCACGGCGGACAGCGGCGCGGTGGTCGGGCACGCCGGCTTCCACGGGCCGCCCGACGAGTCCGGCACGGTCGAGATCGGTTACGCCGTCGACCCCGCCTTCCGCCGTCGCGGCTACGCCAGGGCGGCGCTGGTCGAGTTGCTGCGCCGGGCCGCCGCCGAGCCGGACGTCCGGACCGTGCGAGCGACCATCGGCCCGGACAACACCGCGTCCCTCGCCACGATCGCGGGCTTCGGGTTCGTGGAGGTCGGCGAGCAGTGGGACGACGAGGACGGGCTGGAACTGATCTTCGAACGACCGGCCTGACCCCGGGCGGGTCACCGGCGACCGGCGGACGAGGCGCCGCTGCCGAGGTTCCGGTTGGAGACGAACCGCATGTACTGGTCGTGGTCGAGCGGGTTGCCGTCCGTCCTGGCACGGGTCGGCGGGGTGCCGCGGACCCGACGGGCAGGGCCGGGTTCGTGCCGGACCGCGCCCTCGCCGTGGGTCAGGCCGGGCAGGGCCGCGGCCAGGTCCTGCAGCGCCCTGGCCGGTATCGCGCCCGGCACGAGCCACGTCGAGCCGGACTCCACCGCCGCCCCGAGGTCGGCCCCGAGCGACAGCAGCAGGCCGGTCACCGCGCTCAGCGCGTCGTCCGGCGCCTCCACCTCGACCGCACAACCCGGCTCGTAGACGGCGTTGCGCGCCCGTTCGAACGCCCGCATCAGCACCACCGGGGTCAGGTTGCGGAAGTCGGCGGCGACGGTCGCCGGGGCCAGGTAGCCGACGTGCGTGACGGTCACCGCGCAGTCGGTCACCTCCCAGCCGTGCAGGCCCTGCTGGAGCGTCGTCACCACGGCTTCCTCGATGGCGCGGTGGTACGCCTTCGGCAGCAGGCCCGATTCGGCTTCCCTGGCCAGGGTGTTGCCGGTGCCCGGGGGCAACGGCTCCACGCGCAGGCCCACCGTCTGCCAGAACTCGTTCGGGCCGCGCTGGTCGTACTCGTGGACGGCCTCGCCCCGATGCGACGGCCGTTCGAAGTACACCGGCCGGACCTGCTCGAACACCGCGTCGATCCCGTACTCGCGCTGGAGCCGTTCGGCGATCACCTCCCGCTGCACCGCCCCGTAGAGCAGCACCGACGTCGCACCGCCGCCTGCCGCGCGGGTCCGGATCAGCGGGTCCTCGTCCGCCAACCGGGTGAGCGCGGCGTGGAGCTCGACTTCCCGGCCGTGGCACGCGGGCCGGACGACCGACTCCAGGATCGGCGGCGAGAATTGCGCCTCCGGCGTCGCGTCGTCCGGGCCCAGCCGGTCGCCGACGCGCACCTGCGGCAGACCGCGCAGCTTGCCGATGTCGCCCGCGGTGAGCTGCCGGGACGACGCGTCGCCCACGACCTCGAACGCGGCGACGCGGCCCCGGTACTGCTCGGCGGCGCCGGACGCGTTCCGCCGGTGGAAGGTGACCTGCTGCCGCCGGTGCAAGGTCCCGGAGAAGAGGCGCAGGTAGGCGACCTTCTCGCCGTTGTCGGTGCGTTCGACGGCGAACACCGTGCCGCAGAGGTCGTCGGACGACGCCGGGCGCGGCGCCAGGAAGTTCCGCAGCCCGTGCGCCAGCTCGGCCATCCCCGCACCCGACATCGCCGAGCCGAAGAAGACCGGGTGCACCAGCCCTCGGGACGTCTGGTCCCGGAGCGGTGCTAGCAGGTCCGCGGGCACGTCACCGTCCACCACACGGGCCAGCAGCGAGAGGTCGTTGTCAGCCAGGAGTTCGGCCACCTCAAGCGAGAACGCCTGATCGTCGAACGACCGGGCGACGACACCCGCGTCACGTGTGCCGAGCCGGTCGACGCGCGCCACCGGCACGACGGCCGGGGTCAGCCTCCGCCGGATCTCGGCCAGCAGGTCGTCCTGCCGGGCGCCCATCCGGTCGATCTTGTTGACGAAGACCAGCGTCGGCAGCCGCAGCCGCCGCAGGGACCTCATCAGCACCCTGGTCTGCGCCTGCACGCCCTCGACCGCCGAGACCACCAGGACGGCGCCGTCGAGCACGGACAGGGCGCGTTCCACCTCGGCGATGAAGTCCGGGTGCCCCGGCGTGTCCACCAGGTTCACCCGAAGGGGCTCACCCGGCGTGGCATCACGCAGCAGCGGATCAGGCAGCGGATCAGGCAGCGCGAACGACGCCACGGCGGAACGGATGGTGATGCCGCGACGCCGTTCCAGGTCCCCGGAGTCGGTCCGGGTGTCGCCGGAGTCGACGCTGCCGAGCTTCGGGATGGCGCCGTGGTCGAACAGCAGCCGTTCGGTGAGGCTGGTCTTACCCGCGTCGACGTGTGCGAGCACGCCCAGGTTGAGAGTGGCGATGACGGTCCTCGAAGGTGTGGGAAGGGGCACTGGGCCGGACAACACCGACGAGTCGCCGCATCTCGAACCTCCTCAGGGGATCGCTGGAGCCACCATAGGGACAACGCCAGGACCCCGCCGGCGAATTTCGCCGGCGGGGCACGGACAACGCTCGTTCAGCCGCGCGGCGCCTTGCGGCGGGCGAGCACGACGCCACCCGCGACCAGCAGCACCAGCGCCGCGAGCAGCGGCCACGGGCCGACAGCGGTGAAGGCCTCGACCAACGCGCCTTGCACGGCTGCCGCCGCGTCGATCACCGGGTCGGCCGGATCGGCGTCGCCGAAGAACAGCCGGAGTTCGTAGACCCCGTAGTAGGCGACGTACGCGCCGACCAGGACCAGCAGCACGCCGCCGATCCGCGAGATGTGCGGCAGCAACGTCCTGGCCCTGGTGGCGAGGGTGCTGTCGGTCATGGTCGCGGCGACGGCGAGCACGCCGACCACCAGCCCCATGCCCAGCGCGTAGGCGAGGAACGCCACGATGCCCTCGACCACGTCCGCACCGCCGAGCGCGGTGCCGACGACCGCGAGGAACGGCCCGATCGTGCAGGACAGCGACGCGATCGCGTAGGCGACGCCGTAGCCGAACATCGATCCCAACCGCCTGGTCGGGGCGCCCTTCGTCGGCTTGGGCAGCAGCAGGGCGAGCGTCTTCCCGGCCACCAGCAGGGCGCCGGTGACGATCAGGGCCGCGCCGATCACGACCGTGACGAACGGCAGGTAGCGCTGCACGGACGCGGCGACCGGCGCGATCACCACGCCGAAGACCCCGAACACCACCACGAACCCGGCCGTCATGACGGCGCCGGCCGCCAACGCCCGGCCGATCGCCGCCGTCCGGTCGCGGCCGTCGTCGCCGTGCACGACCAGCGCGAGGTAGGCGGGCAGCATGGCGAACCCGCACGGGTTGACCGTCGCCACCATGCCCGCCACCGCCGCGAGCAGGACGATCTCGGTCATCACGACCCCGCGAGGGCGGTGACCCGTTCACGCAACTGCTCTTCGGACAGCTGGGTCGTCACGACGTCCACCTTGCCGTCCCGGTCGACGAACGCGTACGCGGGCTGCGCGGTGACGCCGAACCGCTTCCACACCGCCGCTTCCTCGTCGGCGAGGTGCGTGAACCCGTCGAGCTTGAACCGGTCCACGAACGTCGCCATGGCCGGGACCTCGTCCAGGGCGGCGACCCCGAGGAACGTGACCGCGCCGTTGTCCTTCGCCGTGGCCGCCACACCGGGCGCCTCTCGCCGGCACTTCGGGCACCACGGCGCCCAGAACCACAGCACGGCGGGCTTGCCGGCCAGGCTCTCACCCGAGAAGTCGGCGCCGGCCACCGTCTTGGCGGTGAACTTCAGCTCCTCGGCCACCGGCGCGCTCGACGCCGGCTCGGTCGAAGCCGGGTCGGTCGGAGCCGTCGAACCGGGTGTCGCGGTGGTGGACGTAGTCGGCGCCGCGGTCTCGGAGGGCGAGCCACCGCTCGACATCGGCTCGGACCCGCAGCTCACCACCAGGGTCAGCAGGGCGACAACGGACGCGGACTTCCACAGCATCGACCACACCTCCAGGGGAACAGGTCTTGATCGTCCCCCATGCGACCGCGAAGTGGGCCATTACGAACCGCTGACGTTCGCCGGACGGTCGGTCGAACGCCGTGGAACGGCGGTGGAACCCCGAACCCCCGAACGAACCCCCGAACGCTCGGAGCACCGGAGCGGTGGCGGTGTGCCGCCCGTGCTCCGGTGCTCCGAATCAGTTCCCGCCCCCCGACGGACGTGGAACCCCTTCCCCCTCTTCCCCCTGTCCCCCCTGCCCCCCGATCCCCGGCCCCGCACCTGCTCCGGTCTGCGGGCGGTTCCCCAACCCCCTCGCTGACCTGCACTAATGATGATCCACAGCGGGCATTGCGGACAACGTCGCCCACCGGCCGCTCTGCCACCGAGTTACTTGCCGAACACCGGCAACGACGGCGGGGAAGGCGCCTGGGATCGCCCGCCGAGGTGAAGACAGGAGCAGGCGCGAAGAGTGACGGCCATACCACGGATAGCAATGTTAGAAAATCTCCCACTTGGCCGCTGTGGTTAACAGGACCGCGACTTAAGCTGGCCGTCGACCCCTGCCGCACCCCTTGCTCACATCCGGTCATCCCCGGGTCGACGAGGGCTGCTCGTCGAAAGGACAGTCCCCATGCGTACCGGTCGATTCCGCACCGCCGTCGTGGCCGCTGCCGCCGCCCTGCTCACCATCGCGGGCGCCACCAGCGCCTCCGCCGCGCCCGGCCCGCCCCACCAGGACGTCGCCTTCCAGCCGGCCGCCGACACCCCGATCACCGCGCTGGTCACGAAGTTGACGCACGCCCAGGCCGCGTCCCGCTTCAACGCCGCCGGCATCACCTGGTCGTCCAGCGGCAACTGCAGCAACCGCTACAACTCCACCTGCACGTCGTTCGACCAGCTCAACCTGACCTCGGCGCAGGGCGCGGAGACCCTCAAGCGGGCCACCGGCTGCGCGTTGCACATCACCGGCGGCACCGAGACCGGCCACGCCAGCGGCACCTACAGCCACTGGAACGGCTACAAGCTCGACTTCCGGCTCTCCACCTGCCTCGACAACTACGTCCGCGGCACGTTCGCCTACATCGGCGGCAACAAGTGGCGTTCCGGCTCCGGGAACATCTACTACCTGGAGAGCAACCACTGGGACGTCACTTACTACAACTGCGGCGGCTGCTGAGCCGTCGTGCCGGGGTGGGGGGACCGGTCGCCACACCCGGTCCCCTCATCCGCCTCAGCGAAGGCCTCGACCTCCAGCAGCCCGACCGATCCGGCCCCGCTCTGGAGCACCACCCGCAGACGGGTCGTGCTCACGCCGGTGAACGTCACCTCGTGGTACCGGTCGGGCGCCAGCGGGTACCCGCTCGCCCCGACCACGTCGACGTAGGCCTAGCTGTTCCACTGCTGCACCCGCCACGACGCGGGCACCCGCACTTCCCCAGCAGCTGCCGGGACGGGTTCCACAGCGTGGTCACCACGCCGGTGCGGATGCGGTCGGCGAGCGCCTGCGTCTCGTTCGCCTTCGCCGTGTCGCCGATGAGCGCGTACGCCTGCTGCGCGGCCACCGCGACGCTCCACACGTACGCGGTCTCGGCCCGGTCGAGGTTCCCGCCCCGCCGGTCGGACGACACCGCGTCGGCGTCGTTGCCGGTCATGGCGCCCCAGTCGTACTCGATGACGCCGTTGTTGTTCGTGTCGTAGGTGGGGGGGTTGGCCCTTGGCGTCGACTTCGGCGTACTTGGCCAGGTTGCCGGCGACGGGCGGCTGGCCGCCGTGGACCTCGGCCCGCACGAGCAGATCGGGTCGCGCAGGTGCTTGAGGTCGTCGATGTGCATCGGCCGGGTCAGCGCGATCGCGTTGTTGTAGCCGGTAACGCCCTCGATCGAGACCGTCGCGCCCGCCACCCGTGAGCGCGTGCCGCACCCCGCGGGCCGCCGACGAGCTGTCGTTCCAGCCGAACGCCCTGGGCCGCGGCCTGATCTCGGGGCGGACCCGCACCATCGGGCTGCTCACCGACGAACTCGGCGGCCGTTTCGCCATCCCGATCCTGCTGGGCGCGGAGAACGCGTTGGCGAACGAGCAGATGTCGGTGCTGCTGTGCGACGCGCGCCGTGACGCCGTCCGCCGCCGGCACCACATCAGCACGCTGCCGGCCCGGCAGGTCGACGGGTTCATCACCCTGGGCGACGACAACGACATCCGGCCGTCGCTGACCCGGGACATCCCGGTGCCGGTGGTCTACGTCCACTGCGAGTCCAGCGATCCGACCGACCTCTCGGTGATCGCCGACGACGAGGGCGGCGCACGCCTCGCCGTCGAACACCTGGTGTCGTTGCAGCGCAAGCGCATCGGCCACATCACCGGCCCGCAGACCTACCGCGCGGCACGCGACCGCGTCACCGCACTGCACCGGGTGCTGGCGGAGCACGGCCTGACGCCGGCCGGCGGCGCCCCGCTGTACGGCGAGTGGTCGCAGCGCTGGGGCAGGCACGCGGCCGGCCACCGATCCCGACTTGGACGCGGTCTTCTGCGGCAACGACCAGATCGCCACCGGCGTCGCGGACGCCCTCAGCGACTCGGGCAAGCGGATTCCCGAAGACGTGGCGATCGTCGGCTACGACAACTGGGAGGAGTTCGCCGCCGACTGCCGCCCGCCCGTGACGACCGTCGACCTGGACCTCGAACGCCTCGGCAGCCCGCTACCTGTTCGACGCCCTGGACGGCGGGACCAGCGAGAACGGCGGGAGCGGCCGACGCCGAGTCAGGGGATGGTGATCGCCTTCATGCGTTCCATCTCGTCGGTCTGGGACACGGCCACGTCGTTGGCCATCTCCTCGACCCGCACGTCCCGGCCCGAGGACAGCACCTCGACCGCCATCCGCACCGCGCCCTCGTGGTGGGCGATCATCAGCTGGAGGAAGAGCCGGTCGAACTCCGCACCGGTGGCCGCTTTCAGCGCAGCCATCTGCTCGGGGGTCGCCATGCCGGGCATGGACCCGTGGTCGACGTCCGGCAGGTCGGCGTTGTGACCGTGCCCCGGCGCGGCCTCGGCGTACTGCCGCTGCCACTGCTCCATCGCGCCGATCTCCGGTCCCTGCGTGTCGTAGATGCGCGACGCGAGGCCCCGCACGGTCTCGTTCTGGGCGCGCTCCGGCGCCAGCGCGGACATCTCCAACGCCTGCTTGTGGTGCACGATCATGCGGGCCACGTACGTCAGGTCCGCCTCGCTCGGCGCGACCCACTTGTCGGTGCCGAAGTCCTCGGGCGACAGCGTCTGCGCCTGCTCGCCCGGTCCCTGCGGCACGATGATCGACGGCTGGTCGTCCGCCTGGGACGTGCAGCCCGCCAGGACGGCCACCAACACCGCGACGAACACGACCCGCATACCGCTACCCCCTAGTGCCTCCGGTCGGCCGCCAACGTACCCGGCCGCCCGACGAGTCGGAAGCGTAAAATTCCCACCGATCAGCCCTGGTCTTTAGCCTTGCGAACGGGTAATACTGCGGTCCCTGCAAGGGTTGGAAGGGGAACCTGAATGGATGCACGCGATTCGGCCGGACGGCGCAGAACGTCGGTCGCGGCCTTGGGCGCGTTCGCGCTCAGCCTGTCCGTCCTGACCTGGGGGCCGCAGGCTACGGCCGCACCGGACGACGCCGACCTGGCCGGGCTGTCCGAGACCCAACTGTCGAGCCAGGAGCAGTCGGCCACCGGCATCCCCGGCATCGACGAGATCCGCCACAGCCGCAACGTCGAGCACTTGGCGAACCTGCCGAAGCCGGCACCCTTCACCGCCTCCTCGACGTGGTCCGACCTGGCGTTCCAGGGCAACTACGCCTTCGACGGCAACTACGACGGGTTCGTCGTCTACGACATCAGCAAGCCGCGCAAGCCGAAGATCGCCGCCTCGGTGTGGTGCCCGGGCTCGCAGAACGACATCTCGGTCAGCGGGAACCTGCTGTTCCTGTCGACCGACTCCTCCCGCTCGGACAACTCCTGCGCCAGCACGCCGCTCTCCGCGACGAACAAGGACGCGTGGGAGGGCATCAAGATCTTCGACATCAGCGACAAGGTCAACCCGCGCTACATCGCCGCGGTCGAGACCAAGTGCGGCTCGCACACGCACACGCTGGTGCCGGACAAGGCGGGCAAGGACGTCTTCCTGTACGTCTCGTCGTACGGGCCCAACGCGGCCTTCCCTGACTGCCAGCCGCCGCACGACCTGATCTCGATCGTCAAGGTGCCGCTGGCCAACCCGACGGCGGCCTCGCTGGTCGACGAGCGGGTGGTGTTCCCGGACGGCGGCAACCCCGGTCGTGACGGCACGGTGGAGACCGGCTACGTCCGCGCCACCTCCGGCTGCCACGACATCACCGCGTACCCGGCGAAGGACCTCGCGGCCGGCGCCTGCATGGGCGACGGCGTGCTGTGGGACATCTCCGACCGGCAGAACCCGCGCGAGATCGACCGCGTCCAGGACGACGTGAACTTCGCGTTCTGGCACTCGGCGACCTTCAACAACGCCGGCACCAAGGTCGTCTTCACCGACGAGCTGGGCGGCGGCGGCGCGGCGACGTGCAACGAGCAGATCGGCCCGACCCGCGGCGCGGACGGCATCTACGACGTCACCGGCGAAGGTGACGCCCGCGAGCTGGAGTTCCGCTCGTACTACAAGATCTCGCGCACCCAGGGCGACACCGAGAACTGCGTGGCGCACAACGGTTCGCTGATCCCGGTGCACGGGCGCGACATCATGGTGCAGGCCTGGTACCAGGGCGGCATCTCGATCTGGGACTTCACCGACTCGAGCAACCCCAAGGAGATCGGCTGGTTCGAGCGCGGCCCGCTGCCCGATGGTCGGGGCGGCGGCTCGTGGTCGGCGTACTACTACAACGGCTACATCTACTCGTCCGACATGGCCAAGGGCTTCGACGTGCTGGAGATCCGCGACCCGCGGACCGCGCCGGCGAAGGCGATCCGCGTCGGCGAGTTGAACGTGCAGACCCAGGGCGCCTACCGGGACCTGTTC
The DNA here is from genome assembly GCF_052936305.1 of Saccharothrix isguenensis. Lineage (NCBI taxonomy): Bacteria > Bacillati > Actinomycetota > Actinomycetes > Pseudonocardiales > Pseudonocardiaceae > Saccharothrix > Saccharothrix isguenensis. Next base: position 2,823,997 of record NZ_CP193626.1, on the reverse strand, counting down.
CCGAGGTGACCCGCACGGCCTAGCCGAGCAGACGCGTCACGAGGGGCCCGCCGCGCACCAGCGGCGGGCCCCTTCGTCCGCCGCCATCCGCACGGCGATGTGTGAACAATGCATATCCCCCCCTTTTGGCACCGCATTTTCGCGGATCGGTACTCCTTAGCGGTGAATTCGTCCACAGTACGACCCCGTCCGCGTAGGATCTGGGACGATTCCTCTTCACGAATTCCTCGCGAGGAGTATTCCATGCCGGACATGACCCTCTACCGGGGTGAGCGGGGCAATGTCTGGCCGGCTCCGGCCGTGCGCCTCATCTGGGGCGGTATGACCATTCGGGATCCGTGGCCGGGCGCGCGCCTGCCGAACCAGACGGCCACCGGCGCGTGGTCCGCGCTGTCACGGGCGATCAGCACCGGCGGCGGTGGCCCGGCGGGGTTCTCACGCACGCTGCGCACGACGGGCGTCTCCTACGGCCTGACGTTCACCCGGAGGCCGATCCCGGTCGAGTCGGACTCCGACCACCACTACGTGGTCACCATCCAGCACGCGCGCACGTTCCTGCTCCGCTACGGCGGCGTCGGCGGCTGGACCCTGGGCGACGAGGTGCCGTGGGTGACCGACCCGGCCCTGGCCGACCAGGACTACGTGGTGCTGAACGGGCCGAGCGTGAGCCGGTCGACGGTGTTGGGCTACGGCCACGTCGCGGGCACGCCGGAGGTCACGTTGTTCACCGATGTGCCGACGGGGTGGGTGACGTCGGTGAACGGCCTGCCGATCGGCGCGCGCGGGGTGCGGGTGCTGACGGATTCGGCGTTGTCCGAGTCGGAACGGCTCAGGCTGGCGAAGCTGCGCCGTCCGTAGCGCCACGGCGGCCGGAGAGCGCCAACGCGACGAGCGCGGCGAGCACCCACGGCCGTCGCGTGGACCGGCGCGGGCGTGAACGTCACCGCGAGCACCAGCGCGGCGGCCACGGGGCCGCCGCGGAGGCGACCGCCACCACGAAGCACAGGTCGAACAGCAGCTCCAGCGGTGTCGCCGACCGGTGGACCTCGTCCGCCCGCCGGCCCCTCATCGGCCGGTGCCACGTCGTCATGCCCGGGGATCGCGCTTCCACCTCGGTCGTCCCGCTCGCCGCGCGGGTCGGCGGCGGCGACCAGACCGGCTCGGCCCGGATCGGCCGGATCGGCGCACAAGCCTGGGCCGACGGCAGCACGCGGCGCCGTCGACGGTCACCGTCCGGATCGCGCGAGTGGGCCGATGGGGCGAGCCTCGTTCGGAAAAGGATGAACCGCGGACCCGATTTCTGCCTGAAGGCCTACTCCCCCTTTCCGGGGCCGGTAACGCGTTCCGAGCCGCCCTCGACATGGGGTTGTCACGTGACGGAAATGCCCCGAATGCCGCCGAACCCCACCAGAAGGGCAGATCCATGCGTCACCCACGAAGATCTCTGGCGCTGGCCACCGCCGGCGCGTTGCTCCTCCCCTTCGTCATCGGCCTGCCATCGGCCTCCGCCGCGCCCGTCTCCGGTGAGAACGTCCTCTACACAACGGACGAGGACTTCGACCAGGGCGTGCTCCAGGACGTCAACCACGACGCCCCGAACAACGACCAGCTCCAGCTGAACCGCCGGAGCGTGTTCTTCCCGTACGTCAACGTCGCCGCCTCCGCGCGCGGCACGATGATCCGGATCGACGTCGACACCGGCGAGATCGTCGGCGAGTGGCTGTCCGCGCCGGAAGGCCAGGGGCGCAACCCGTCCCGCACGACCGTGGACAAGCTCGGCAACACCTGGCTGTCCAACCGCAACGAGGCCTCGGGTGGCAGGGGCTCGGTCACCCGTGTCGGCGTGATCCGGGGCGGCACCAGGGTGAACTCCGACGGCACGGCCAACCCGACCGGCGACTACCTGAAGGGGCCGTTCGGCTACAACACCTGCCTCGACCGCGACGGTGACGGCCTGATCGCCACCTCGCGCGGCCTGGGCGACGTCCGGGCGTGGACCAACGCGGGCGGCGCCGACAGCAACGGCGGCGTCACCACCGCGGTCGACGAGTGCCTGATCACCTACAGCCGGGTGGCGGGCACCCAGACCCGCACGGTCGCCGTGGACGCCGACAACAACCTGTGGACCGGCGGCGCGAACATGCAGCACCAGCTGATCTCCGGCGTGGACGGCACGGCGCTGACCGCCCCGTTCAGCCTGGGCTGCGGCGGGTACGGCGGCCTGGTCGACAAATCGGGCACGCTGTGGTCGGCCCGGTACGGCAACAACCTGCTCCGCTACGAGCCGGACACCGGCGTGGGCACCTGCCTCGGCACGTCGCACGGCGACTACGGCCTCGGCATGGACCCGCGGACCGGCGAGATCTGGCACACGGCGGTCAACGCCGGCGTCGTGGTCAAGATGGACCCGGCGGGCACCGTCCTGGGCACCTTCCCGCACGGCAACTCGCGGTCCCAGGGCGTGGCGGTCGACGAAGAGGGCAACGTGTGGGTCGCCCACGCGCTCGACTTCGGCACGACCACCGTGGGCCACCTGCGCACCGACGGCACGTACGTCGGCAACGTGGAGCTGCCCGGCGGCAACGGACCGACCGGTGTCGCGGTCGACTCGAACGGCAAGGTGTGGGTCACCAACATCCACACCAACAACGCGCAGCGCATCGACCCGGACGCCGGCCCGATCGGCGGCGGCGGGTTCCCGGTCGGCGCGGTCGACCTGACCGTGGACCTCGGTCCGGGCGCCGGCCCGTACAACTACAGCGACATGACCGGGTCGGTGCTCGGTGAGATCACCGCGCCGGTCGGCACGTGGTCGGTGGTGCAGGACGGCGGTGTCGCCGGGCAGACCTGGGGCACCGTCACCTGGAACACCGAGGCGCAGGGCAGCGTGCCGCCGGGCACGTCGATCACGGTGGAGGCGCGCACGTCCGACACCGAGGCCGGTCTGGCCGGCGAGACGTTCACGCCGGTCTCGAACGGGGTGAGGTTCGCCCGGGTCGGCCGGTACGTCGAGGTCCGGGCGACGTTGACCGCGAGCCCGTCCGGCGCCACACCGGTGCTGTCGGACCTGCGGATCAAGACGTCGGAGCGGACCGGGGTGTTCTCGTGCCAGGCGACCGCGCTGAACCTGGCGGGGATCATCGTGGCGCGGGCCAACCCGCCGGACGTGCCGTGCGTGGACGACGCCAAGGCGGTGGCCGCGGTCAACCTCTCCGCGGGCATCCTGACCGTGCGGGCGAACGCGTTGACCGCGCAGACGAACCAGACACCGGACGACCTGCTCGCCACGCCGCCGGCACCGGGCGACGGCGCGTCGTCCACCGCCAGGGTCGAGTACACCCGCATCTCCAGCCTGCTGGTGAACATCGAGGTCGGTGTGATCGAGGCGAGCGCGACGGTCACGTGCGACGACGCGATGAACCCCCACTTCGCGGGCAAGTCGCGGATCGCGAGCCTGCGGATCAACGGGCTGGCGGTGGACGTGGGCAGCGCGCCGTTGACCATCCCGCTGGTGATCGGCTCGTTGCAGTTGAACAGCACGACGACCACACCGAACAGCATCGTGCAGCGGGCGTTCGCTTTGGACACCCCGTTGACCGACGTGGTGCTCGGTGAGGCGAAGGCGAACGTGGAGCCGTTGCCGGGCGAGCGCGGTGGCAGCCCCTGCCGCGTCTGAGTCCCCCGTCCCGCTGGTGGTCGCACGTGGTGCGGCTACCAGCGGGGTCGCTCGTGGACTGGGAGATGGCCTCCGGCAAGCCGAGGGGTTCTCAGTTCGGGGCGGGTAGCGTCCCGCCCATGGCTGATCCCGGTCGCGTGCGCCGCTGGCCGGCGTACGCGTTGGCGGTGCTGTTCCTCGGTTATGCCGTGGGGAAGGCCGCCTTCGCCCTCCAGTCCCGGCTGGGCTTCCCGGGCGGACCTCCCGTGTCGTCCGCCGAGGCCGAGGGCTACTTCCTGGACCCCGCCATCGCGCAGTGGTTCGCCTCGGCGTCCGGCGTGGCGGGTGCAGGCGTCGTCCTCGCCACCGTCACGACGCTGGGGCGCGAGGTGCCGAGGGCGGTGGGGCTGGTGGTGCTGGCCGGGATGACGGTGGCCGCCGTCGGCGGCGCGGGGATCATGGTGCTGGACGGGTTCATCGGCCTCGGCGTGGGCTGGCGGTGGTACCACGGCGTCCTCGGGCTCGTGGTGGGCGCGCTGTCCCTGGAGGTGGTGCGGGCGTACGTGGTGGTGACGAGACGTGTCACGGCCTGATCGGACCCCGGCAGGGCGGGTGCGGCGCGGTTGTGTGCGCTGCGGCGTACGGGTCGATGAAGCTGCCCAGGCGTTGGGGGCGACTGCGTTGGCGGACAAGGACCCGCTGCCGCACACCTGCGCGACAAGCTGCTCGCCCGCGATCCGTTCTTCGTGGCGAGCCACTGGGTGCCGGCGGGCGCTGCGGTCGTCGGTGCCGTCGTCGGTGCCGTCGTCGCGCCGGCCACCGTGCGGCCGTGGGGTACGGTGATCCCGCGTCGGCTGCTGCTCCTGATCACGTGGGCGCTGGGCGCCTTCATGATCGTCCGGTCGGTCGGGGTGGTGGGTTCGGCTTCGTCGGTGACGCGCTCGTGCTGACCGGCGTCCGCCCGCCACCGGCCGAACACGCCGACCTGGCCCGCGTGCCGGCGTGGTGGGACCTGCCCCTCGACGTCCAGGAACGGCTGGCGGTCGATCGCATCCCCGGTGTCCGTGCGGACCTCGCCGCCAACCCCTGCGTGGTGGCGGAGTCGATCCTGCGCGAACTGGCGAACGACGAGTGCGCGAACGTGCGGCTGGGCGTGGCGCACAACCCGTCCGTCCCGCTGGACGTGCTCACACGACTGGCCGAGTCGACCCGGATCGGGCCGAGCCGGGTGCCCCGCGTGATGACCGCGACCGACGAGGAACTGCGCCTTCTCGCGGCGTCACCGTCCGCACGGGTCCGCATGCTGGTGGCCCAGCGCACCGCGCTGCCGGCGGACGTCTTCGAACTGCTCGTGGCGGACGACGACATCCGCGTCGCCAAGGGGATCGCCCCGCACCCCGCCCTGTCGGCGGACCGGGTGCGGGCACTCGCCGCGCGGCACGGGCCGGGCCTGTTCCGCGTGCTCGCGACGAATCCCCACTGCACCCCGGACCTGCTGCACCACATGGCGGGCAACGCCACCGCGCGCCGGACCTACCGCGCGGTCGCCGAACACCCGAACACCCGCGCGGAGACCTTGCTGCTCTGCCTCGGGGACGACACCGCGCGACGGTGGGCGGCGGAGCACCCGAACCTGCCGACCGACGTCCTGGTCGCCCTCGTGGACGACCCGGACCTGGCCGGGCACGCCGCCGCGAACCCGTCACTCCCCGTCGAGCTGATGGAGCGGTTGATCACCCGCTAGAGCCGGGGGTCGACCGGCTCCGACTCCAGCGCGAGCACGGCGAACACGCACTCGTGCACCCGCCACAGCGGCTCGCCGCGGGCGACGCGCTCCAACGCCTCCAGCCCCAGCGCGTACTCGCGGATCGCGAGCGACCGCTTCGCCCCCAGACCGCGCCTGCGCAGGCGTTCCAGGTTCTCCGGCTCGGTGTAGTCCGGGCCGTAGATGATCCGCAGGTACTCGCGCCCGCGCACCTTCACACCCGGCTGCACCAGGCCGCGGTCACCGCGCACCAGGTTCGCCAACGGCTTGACGACCATGCCCTCGCCGCCGTCCGCCGTCAGGTCCTCCCACCAGCGGACACCTGCCGCTACCCGCTCGTCGTCGGTCGTGTCGACCACCAGGTGACGGGTGCGGGTGAACAGGTCGCCCCGGAGCCGACCCAGCACGTCCAGGTGCCACAGGTGGTCCCGGTCGTGGAACGTCCGGCCGCGTGCGGCGAGAAGCTGGAACGGCGCGATGCTGACGCCCTCCAGCCCGTCGGTCGGCCGGCAGTACCTCCGGTAGGCCTCGCGGTAGCCGGCGGCGTTCACCAGCCTGCTCTCGGTGCGGCGCAAGAGGTCCGCGACGTCGACGCCGCGCTTGGCGGCCACCGCGAGGACGTCGACCGCCGCGCCGAGCGCGCCCGTCGCCGCCGCGCCGACCGAGGCGTACTGCTCCTTGATCAGCCCGGCCGCCTTGGCGTTCCACGGCAGCAGCTCGGCGTCGAACAGCAGCCAGTCGGTGTCGAACTCGTCCCACAGACCGGCCCTCGTCACCTCCTCGCGGACGCGCGCCAGCAGCTCGTCGCCCAGCGGCGAGTCGAAGAACGCGCGGCCGGTGCGCGTGTGGACGACGCCTCCCGAGTCCTTCCGCACCAGGACCACGGCCCGCGAGCCCATGTGCTTCTCCTCGCAGATCACCTCGCGCACGCCCACGTTCCGGTACTCCGCGAAGGCGTCCTCCGGGTGCTCCAGCACGTCCGGCCGCCGGGAGGTCGCCGTGGGCGCCATCGTCGGCGGCAGGTACAGCAGCGCGTGCGGGTCGATCGCGAAGCGGCTCATGACCTCCAACGCGGACGCGGCCTGCTCCGGGCGCACGGCGACCCGGCCGCGGTGGGCCGTCTCCACGAACCTGTTGCCCGTGACGTCGGACAGGGCGAGCACGTCCGGCTCGCGTTCCGCCTCCGGCACGACCAGCGGGCGCACCGGCTCGTACCAGATTTGGTGCGCGTGGACCGAAACGACCTCGCGCTCCGGGTAGCGCAACGCGGTCAGCTCGCCGCCGAACACCACGCCCGTGTCCAGGCACATGGTGTTGTTGACCCACTCCACCTCCGGCATCGGCGTGTGCCCGTAGAGCACCGTCGCCTTGCCCCGGTACTCGGTCGCCCACGGGTAGCGCACCGGCAGGCCGTACTCGTCGGTCTCCCCGGTGGTGTCGCCGTAGAGCGCGAAGCTGCGGACCCGTGCCGACGCACGGCCGTGGAAGCGCTCCGGCAGTCCCGCGTGCGCGATCACCAGGTCGCCGCCGTCCAGCACGTAGTGCGCGATCAGGCCGTCGCAGAACCGCTCGGCCTTCGCGCGGAACTCCTCCGACTCGGCCGCGAGCTGCGCGAGCGACTCCGCCAGACCGTGCTTGACCTGCACCTTGCGGCCGCGCAGCGCGCGCACCAGCTTCTGCTCGTGGTTGCCGCACACCGCGAACGCGTGGCCGGCCTCGACCATGCCCATGACCAGGCGCAGCACACCGGGCGTGTCCGGGCCTCGGTCGACCAGGTCGCCGACGAACGCCGCGCGCCTGCCCTCGGGCGGGACGGCGTCCACCGGACGTCCCTCCGCGTCGCGCACCAGCGCGTAGCCGAGCTTGACGAGCAGGTCCTCCAGCTCCGCGCGGCACCCGTGCACGTCGCCGATCACGTCGAACGGACCGGTCTCGTGGCGCAGGTCGTTGAGCAGCTTCTCCGGCACGATGACGGCTTCGTCCACCTCGGACTGGGTGCGCAGCACGTGCACCCGCTTGAAGCCCTCCTTGCCGAGGAACTTCAGCGACTTCCGCAACGCCATCCGGTGCCGTCGCACGACGTGGGCGCCGAAGTCGCGGTCCGGTCGGGTGGCGTTGCGCGCCAGGCAGACCTCCTCGGGGGTGTCCAGCACGATGGCGACCGGCAGCACGTTGTGCTCGCGGGCCAGCTCGACCAGGTGCGCGCGGTCGGCCCGCTGCACGTTCGTCGCGTCGACGACGGTCGTGCGGCCCGCGTCCAGGCGCTTGCCCGCCACGAAGTGCAGCACCTCGAACGCGGCGGCGGACGCGGACTGGTCGTTCTCGTCGTCGGCGACCAGACCGCGGAAGTAGTCGCTGGACAGCACCTGCGTGGGCAGGAAGTGCTTGCGCGCGAACGTGGACTTGCCCGAACCGGACGCGCCGACCAGCACCACCAGGCACAGGTCCGGGATCTTGAGCTCCATCAGTTGTCCCCCAGGCTGCTGTGCTCGACCGAGCTGCTGTGCTCGACCAGGCAGAAGACCGCGAGCTGCGTCGGCGCGCCGCGTTCGGCGTCCACCGGCCCGATCGGCAGGTGGCGCACGGTGTAGCCGTGCCTGCCGGCGACGGCGTCCGTCCACTCCTCGAACTCGGCCCTGGTCCACTCGAACCGGTGATCCGAGTGCCGGTGCTGACCTTCCGGCAGCGTCTCGAACAGCGCGTTGTACTCGACGTTCGGCGTGGTGACCAGGACCGTGCGCGGACGGGCGACGACGAACACCGAGTGCTCCAACGCGGGCAGCCGGTCCGGGTCGAGGTGTTCCACGACCTCCATCAGCACGGCGGCGTCATAGCCCTTCAGCTCCGGGTCGGCGTAGGTCAGCGACGACTGGCGCAGCGTGAGCCGGGCGCGCTGACGGTCCGACATCGCGTCCAGCTTGAGCTTGCGCGCGGCGGTGGCGAGGGCGCGTGCGGACACGTCCACGCCCTGGATCTCGACGAACTCCGGGTGCCCGAGGAGGGCGCGCAGCAACGCGCCGTCACCGCAGCCGAGGTCCAGGACCTTGCGCGCGCCGGACTGCCGGAGCTGGTCGAGGATCGCCTCCCGGCGCTGCGCGGCGAGTGAGACCTCGGGTTCGGTGAGCGCGTTGTCCAACTCCTCCGGGTCCATTTCCTCGACATCGGCCAGGCGGGACAGCGCGGACTGCACCAGCGGACGTCGGCGCATCAGGTAGCGGGTGGTGATCAGCTCCCGGTCCGGGTGCGCGCCGAGCCACCCCTCCCCCGCGCGCAGCAGCTTGTCCACCTCGTCCTCGGCGACCCAGTAGTGCTTGTTGCCGTCGAGGACGGGGAGCAGCACGTAGAGGTGCTTCAGGGCGTCGGACAGGGTCAGCGTGCCGGTGAGGGTCACGTCGGCGTACCGCGAGTCGCCGCCGTCGCCGAGCCCTTCCCCGAGCGGGACGGGGGTGATGTGCGCGGTCCAGCCGAGCGGGGTGAACAGGCGTTCCACCAGGCGGTGCGGCAGGACCGGGACGCGGACCGTCAACGGGATCGGCGTGGCGGCGACGTCCTCGTGCGTCTTGCTGCGGCCGTTCATCGCGGTGCGGAAGACCGAGCCGAGGGCGACGGTCAGCAGCGAGCCGGCGACGTACGGGCGGTCGTTGACGTACTGGGTCAGCGTGCTGCCGGGTCCGCGCACCAGGGCGATCGGGTCGACCTCCAGCAGCAGCGCGACCGTGCACTCCTCCTCGTCCGCACGCGGGTAGAAGACGTGCGCGGTGCCGGAGGACGTGGTGAACGACTGCGCGCGCTCCGGATGCTTGTGCAGGAGGTGGCTGAGGTCGGTGGCCGGTCGGTGGGTCGTGGTCAAGGTGAGCAGCACGCCGTCGAGTGTGGACGACCCCCTCCCCTCCGCGCTGCCGAATTACCGCGAGACCTCCCGTTCGTCGGGTGCCGACGCGCCGGGCGAAATGGTTTGGCGAGTGCCGGCAATTCGATGACAAATTCACGGATAACAGGAGACAATGGGAGTCCGCACGGCTTCGGAGTCACGCTGATCCGTTTGGCCCACAGTGGCGCATCCGACTGTGGACTACCCTCGATCACGCCTCGCCGCGCGGTTCGGCGGGGCATTGCACGTGCTGCACCGGCGACCGGAAGATTTCCATGCGAATTTTAGTCCTGCACCGCGTTCCGGACACCTTGGTCCGGTATGCGGAGAGTATCGACCACCACGCGCACGAGGTCACCTACATCGGCGTGCCCGACCGCGCGGACACCATGCCGGCCGGCGTCCCGGCCCGCCGCCTCAGCCGCCCCGGCACGGGACCGGCGCACGAGGAGATCATCGCCGCGCTCGCCGGTGAACCCGCGCCCGACGTCGTGATCGCGCTGTCCGAGTACGACTTGCTGACCGCCGCCCGGGTGCGCGAAGCCCTCGGCGCGCCCGGTCCGACCGAGGCGGAAGTGCTGCCCTACCGGGACAAGGTGGCGATGAAGGCCGCCGTCGACGCGCAGGGTCTGCGCACGCCGCGCTTCCTGGGGCTGACGACCGCGCTGGCCGCGCCCGACGAAGTGCCGTGGTCCGGCGCGACCGTGCTCAAGCCGCTGTCCGGCGCGTCCAGCGAGGGCGTCACCCGCCACCCGGGTGTCAAGGGGGCGTTGCAAGCGGCACGAAGCATGGGTGTCGACGCGGACGAGTACGAGATCGAGGAGTTCGTCGAGGGCCCGATCATCCACGTGGACGGTCTGGTGGCCGACGGCGCGGCCGTCACCGTGGTGGTGAGCCGGTACGTGAACACCTGCCTCGCCTACGCCGAAGGGGAACCGCTCGGCTCGGTGCAGATCGACACCGACCCCGAAGTCGTGGACTGGGTGTTGCGCTGCCTCGCCGCGGTGAACATCGCCACCGGCCCGTTCCACCTGGAAGCCATCGAAGGCCCGGACGGCCTGGTGTTCCTGGAGGTCGGCGCGAGGTTCGGCGGCGCGGACGTGGTGGACACCTTCGAGTTGGCGACCGGCGTGCGCCTCCCGTCGGCCCAGTTGCGGCTGCTGGTGGAAGGCGCGAGCGCCCACATCCCGAACCGCGTGCCGGCGCCGGACGCGCGGTACGGCTGGTTCGTCTGGCCCGGCCACACGCTCGGCACCACGCACTGCCGCGTGTCCGGCGCCGAGGAGTTCGCGGAGCACCCGCTGGTGTGGCGCTGGGTGCAGCGCGCCGCCGACGAGCCGGTGTCGCGGACGATCACCTACGCCGACGCGCACGTCCCCCTGGCCGGTGTGACGGGCCCGGCGGGCAGCGACGACATGGCCCGGCTGATGGCCGAGATGTTCGCCGCGGTCAAGGTCGGGCCCGCCATGCCGGAGAACGGGGCGTGAAGGGCGCGGAGCCCTTGCCCGCGCGCGGTCTGCGTGCCCGTGCACGGGCGTTGCTCCCGGAGGGGCGCGGCGCGCGCTGGCTGGTCGGCGCGTCGTTCATCGACTCGCTCGGCACCGGGCTGTTCATCGCGGGTTCGGCGCTGTTCTTCACCAAGGTCCTCGGCCTGAGCACCGGCCAGGTCGGCATCGGCCTCACCATCTCGGGCATCGCGGGCCTGCTCGGCACGCCGATCATCGGCCGGCTCGCGGACCGGATCGGACCCAAGCGGGGCCTGGTCGCGCTGTACGGCTGGCGGGGCGCGTGCTTCGTGCTCTACCCGTTCGCCGACACCCCGGTGTTGTTCTACGGGGTCGCGTTCCTGGTCGGGTTCGCCGAGTGGAGCAGCGGACCGCTCACGCAGTCCCTGGTCGGCACGATCTCCACCGGTGAGCGGCGGGTGCGGACGATGGCGGTGATCGGTTCGGTCCGCAACGTCGGCTTCACCGGCGGCGCGCTCCTGGCCACCGGAGCCGTCGCCGCCGGAGACCCGCGTTTCTACACGGCCCTGGTCCTGGCCGACGCGCTGACGTTCCTCCTCGCGGCCGTGATGCTCGCGCGACTGCCCTTCGTCGGCGTGGCACCGGTCAACGCGGTGCCCGCGGGCGAGGACGCGACGACGTCCGCGACCGCCGCCGTCGCCATGGTGCGGGACGTGAAGTTCCTCCTGCTCACCGGGCTCAACGGGATCCTGTACCTGCACTCGATCCTGCTGACCGTCGGCCTGCCGCTGTGGATCAGCACGCAGACGTCGACACCCCTGGCCGTGGTCGGTGTGGTCGTCGTGGTCAACACGGTGATGGTGATCCTGCTCCAGGTGCCCTTGAGCCGCGGTGTCGAAGGCCTGCGCCCCTCGGCCCGCCGCCAGCTGTGGGCCGGGTGGCTCCTGGGCGCGTGCTGCGTGCTCGTCGCGTTCACCCCGGACGTCAGCGCGACGTGGGCGGTCGTGCTCGTGCTGGCCGCCGTGATCGCCATGACGCTCGGCGAGATCTGGCAGTCCATCGGCGCGTGGGGCATCTCGTACGCGCTGAGCCCGGAACACCGCCGGTCGACGTACCTGTCGGTGTACCACCTGGGTCTGACGGGGTCGAGCGTGGTCGGGCCGGCACTGATCACCTTCGCCGTGATCGGTGTCGGGCCGTTCGGCTGGCTCGGCCTCGGCGCCGCGTTCGTGCTGACGGGTTTCGCCGTCTCGGTGGTCTCCCGGCGGGCGGACGCACCGGCGATGGCGCACAACTGACGGATCGTTCCGAGAACTGGGGGTAGGCGGCGTGCAGACGCTGTTGTTGGTGGGGGTCGGGCGCATGGGGCTGCCGTACCTGGCGGCAGGGCGTGCGCTGGGTGCGAGGGTCGTGGCCGTGGAGACGGCGCAGAAGGCGGAGTCGATCGCGGGGCTCGTGGACCACCTGACGGTCGCCCGGGGCGGTTCCGACGAACTGTGGGCCGAGGGCGCGTTCGCCGCCGTCGCCGCCGAACGGCCGGACGGCGTGATCGCCTTCAGCGAGCCGCAGGTCCTGGCCGCGTCGATGGTGCAGGAGGAACTGGGCCTTCCGGGACCTTCGCTGCGCGCGGGCGTGATCTCGCGCAACAAGGCGCTCCAGCGCGGCCGTTTCGCGGCGGCGGGCATCGCCCAGCCGGACCACCTCGTCGTCGACGACCTGGCCGGCGCCGCCGAGTGGGCGCTGGAACGGTTGCCGGTGGTGGTCAAGCCGCTGTCCATGGCGGGCAGCATGGGCGTCGAACTGGTGCCGGACGCGGCGGCGTTCGCCGAGGTGGCCGCGCGCCGGGCGGGCGAAGGTCGGCTCCTGGTCGAGCGGGCCGTCGAGGGCCCCGAGTACAGCTGGGAGGCGCTGGTCGTCGACGGCGCGGTGTGGTTCGCCAACGTCACCGCCAAGGAGACCACCGGGCCGCCGAACTTCATCGAGGTCGCCCACCGGTCGGCCGCCGACGTCACCGACGACGTGCGGACCGGGATCGACCGGTTCGGCGCGGACGTGCTGGCCGCGATGGGGATGCGCAGCGGCCTGGTGCACCTGGAGTTCCGGCTCACCGACGTCGGGCCGGTGCTGATGGAGGTCGCCGTGCGCACCCCCGGCGACCACCTGATGGAGCTGCTGGGCCTGACCTACGGCCTCGACTGGTTCGAGCTGGTGGCGCGCGTCGCGCTCGGCCGCGGGCTGCCGGCGGCCCCGACCGGACCGATCCGGTACGCGGCGAGCTACCTGCCGCTGGCCACCGCCGGCACCGTCACCGCGATCCGCGGTCTGGAAGCGGTGCGCGAGCACAAGGCGGTCGTGGAGGCGGGCCTCGCCGTGGCCGTCGACTCCGTGGTCGAGCCCGCGCGCTCCTCCAACCAGCGGGTCGGCCAGGTGCTGCTGGCCGCCGGCGACCGGGTCGAGCTGGAGGCCGCGCTCGCGGAGGTCCGGCGGGCCCTCGTGGTCGAGACCTCGCCGCGCTGACGTCCGGGTGCGCGGCGGCGGGTTCCGCCGCCGCGCACCCCCGGACTCACTCCTCGGGCGTCACTCCGCAGGCGTCACTCCGGGGGAGCCACCGTGAACAGCTCGTCGGTGCGCCGCGCCGCCAGGTCGTCCACGTGCGACCGGAACAACTTGGCCTCGTCCTCGGTCGGCTCGGCCTTGAACGCCTCCAGCACGCCGTCGCGCGCGAGGTACGAGGTGGCCGGGCGGGACGTGTCGCCGACCTTGGCGGTGAGGTAGAGGCCCAGCTCGTCCCGGGTCAGCCCTTCCACCGGGCGCACGTCGCTGATCGTGCCGGCGGGCGCCTTGAGGAACGCGGTGGCGCCGATGCCGCGCGCGGTGCGCGGGAACTCAGGGAAGCCGTCGAACGGCCGCAGGTAGGACGCGTAGTGCACGTCGTACGGGCTGTACCCGTACACCCGGTCGATCAGGTCCATGATCCCGTCGCCGCCGGGTCGCCCGGCGACCTCGACCACGCTCAGCCGGTCGCCGTTCACCAGCACCTCGACGTGCGCCAGGCCGCGGGTGATGTCCAGCGCCGCGCACGCGTCCAGGGCGACCTGCCGCAGCGCTTCGTTGTCGCTGTCCTGGCTGGGCACGAGCTGGCCCCGCTCGGTGAAGTAGGGCGGGCCGGCCTTGGACTTGTCGGTCACCGCGAGCACCGCGCGGTGGTCGTCCCAGTTCGCCACCTCCACGGACACCTCGTGGGTCGCGTCCACGAACTCCTCGGCCTGGAAGCGGCCGTCGGAGAAGTCGTAGATCGGCGCGATCTCCAGCAGCGAGTCGCGGCAGTAGTCGAAGGCGGCGGGCAGCTCGTCGGTGTGGTCGACCTTGATCGTGCCGACGTTGCCGGCGAAGTCACGCGGTTTGAGCACGAGGGGGAACGTCAGTTCGGCCGCGGCGGCCCGCAACTCGTCCAGGGTGGAGAACAACCGGTGCTTCGCGCACGGCACGCCGGCGGCCTCGAACGCCACCTTCATGGTGTGCTTGTCCCGCGACCGGGCCAGCGCCTCGTCGGACAGCCTGCGGAGCCCGTAGTGCTTGGAGATGGCGACCGAGACGTGCACGCACATCTCGATGATCGGCGCGACGGCCTGGGGCCGCAGGCCGGTCCGCTGCTCGAACTCCCGCACGGCGTCCAGCGCCTGCTCGGCGTTGTAGTAGTCGGCTTCGAGGACGTGGTCGAAGAACCGGTTCAGCTGGCCGGCCGCCGGCGACGCGCTCATGCCCAGCACCGGCCCGGGGTAGGTGCGCAACGCGGAGACGATCGCGCGTTCGCGTAACAGGATGTCCGCACCGAGGACCAGGAGGTACCGGTCCCCGGTGGCTGCCGCCGCGGAAAGGTTGAACATGCGTTTCCTCCGGTGCACAGGACGACCGGCTGTCGCCCCCGGTGAGAACGGGGGCGACAGCCGGTCGGCGTGGTGTCAGTTGCAGTGCTCGCCGGTGGCAGCGCTCGCCACCGGCAGTGCCTCAGTAGCGGTAGTGGTCCGGCTTGTACGGGCCGTTCTCGTCCACGCCGAGGTACTCGGCCTGGACCTTCGTGAGCGGCGTCAGCTTCGCGCCGACCGCGCTCAGGTGCATCCGCGCGACCTTCTCGTCCAGGTGCTTCGGGAGCATGTAGACCCCGACGCCGTACTCCTCGCGCTTGGTGTGCAGTTCGATCTGCGCGATGGTCTGGTTCGAGAACGACGAGGACATCACGAAGCTCGGGTGGCCCGTGGCGTTGCCCAGGTTGAGCAGGCGGCCCTCGGACAGCACGATGATCGAGTGCCCGTCCGCGAACTTCCACTCGTGGACCTGCGGCTTGATCTCGATGCGCTCGATGCCGGGCACCCGGGCGAGCCCGGCCATGTCGATCTCGTTGTCGAAGTGGCCCACGTTGCCGACGATCGCGTTGTGCTTCATCTTGGCCATGTCGTCGGCCATGATGATGTCGCGGTTGCCGGTGGTGGTGATGAAGATGTCGCCGTCGGCGATCACGTCGTCCAGCACGACGACCTGGAGGCCGTCCATCGCCGCCTGGAGCGCGCAGATCGGGTCGATCTCGGTGACCACGACGCGGGCGCCCTGACCGCGCAGGGACTCGACCGCGCCCTTGCCGACGTCGCCGTAGCCGCACACGACCGCGAGCTTGCCCGCGATCATCACGTCCGTGGCGCGGTTGATGCCGTCGATCAGGGAGTGGCGGATGCCGTACTTGTTGTCGAACTTGCTCTTCGTCACCGAGTCGTTGACGTTGATGCCCGCGAACAGCAGCTTGCCGGCCTTGTGCAGCTGGTAGAGCCGGTTGACGCCGTTCGTGGTCTCCTCGGTCACACCGATGATGGACTTCGCCATGTCGGTGTACCGGGTCGGGCTGGTCTCGAGCGAGCGCCGCAGCGACTCGAGGATCAGCTTGTGGTCCTCGGGGTCGTCCTCGGCGGCCGACGGCACGACGCCGGCGGCTTCGTACTCGACACCCATGTGCACCAGCAGGGTGGCGTCACCGCCGTCGTCCACGATCGAGTCGGGGCCGCTGCCGTCCGGCCACGTCAGCAGCTGCTCGGTGCACCACCAGTACTCCTCCAGCGTCTCGCCCTTCCAGGCGAACACGGAGCTGCCCTTGGGGTTGTCGACGGTGCCCTCGGGGCCGACGACGACCGCCGCGGCGGCGTGGTCCTGGGTCGAGAAGATGTTGCAGCTCACCCACCGGACGTCGGCGCCGAGGGCGGCGAGCGTCTCGATGAGCACGGCGGTCTGGATCGTCATGTGCAGCGAACCGGCGATCTTCTTGCCCGCGAGGGGCTGCTGGGGGCCGTATTCCCTGCGCAGCGCCATCAGGCCGGGCATCTCCTGCTCGGCGAGCTGGATCTCCTTCCGGCCGAACGGGGCCAAGGACAGGTCCGCGACCTTGAAGTCGGCCACCGAGCCCCCACTGTCGGCGGTCAGCTGGATCGTCACGTAGTTCTCCTCCGGGTCGCGTCTGACTGACAAACTCCGGCAGGGCCGTGCACGGCGTAATCGGTCGTCCTGGTCACCCGGCCGAGCGTCGTTCCCCCACCTCGGGCGAGCCCTCGTCTCGCCGCCAGCGAGCTTATCGCGTTGGCGGCGACCGTCACGCCGTGCCGTTGCGTGGGTGCGGTACGGCTGATCGGTACCCCGTCCACCAGGTCAGATGTGCCCGAACCTGGCGAGCAGGTCGGCGAGGGTCGCGCCGCCGTTGATGAGGTCGCGCACCACGGCCTCCTTCTCCAGGAGCTCGTGCACCTCGGCCAGCACGGTGTCGGCCAGCGCCGGGGGCACCACGCCGACGCCGTTCTCGTCCGCGACCACGATGTCGCCCGGGTTGATCACGGTGCCGCCGACCTCGATCGGCACGTTCACCCTGACGGGCTCGCTCTGACCGGGCACCGCGGGCGGGCAGCGGCGCGGCACGACGGACCGGAACCACATCGGGAAGTCGAGGTCCCGCACCTCGTCCACGTCCCGGACCGCGCCGTCGACCACGCAGCCCGCGATGCCCGCCATCTGCGACAACGTGGTCATCAGGCCGCCCCACATCGCCATGTCCACCCGGCCCTGGCAGGCCAGCACGACCACGTCGCCCGGTTGCGCGCGCGGCAGGACGGGGAGGATGTCGACCAGCAGGTCGGCGGGCAGGTCGACGGTGAGCGCGGGCCCGGCGATCTTGTGCTCGCGGTTGACCGTCTGCCAGCCGCCGATCGCGCCGACGCCGGGCGACGCGTCGGCGACCAGGCAGCTGGGGCTGTAATGCCGCAGGATGTCGTTGAACGCCTCCACCTGCGCCTTGTCCGGGCGGACCACATCGTTGTAGACGGCTTTCATCGGTGTGCCTCTCGTGCGTGGGAAGGTCAGCCGGGGTGTCCGGTCGGTGTCAGGCCAGGTCAGCGTCAGGCCAGGTCAGCGCCGGTCCGCAGCGGCCAGCGCCGAGGCCAGCCGCCGCACGCCCTCCGGGATCGTCGCGTCGTCCACCCGGCTGTAGGACAGGCGCAGCTCGTGCTCGCCGCGCTGGTCCGGGTAGAACGCGGCACCCGGCACGTAGGTGACGCCGGCGGCGCGGGCGGCCTCCTGGAACGCGTCCGGGTCGACCGTGTCGGGCGCGGTCAGCCAGGTGAAGAAGCCGCCGTCGGCGCGGGTGAAGCGGACCCCTTCGGGCAGGTGCTCCGCCAGGGCGTCGGTCATGATCCGGCAGCGCGCCCGGTAGAACGCCCTGGACGCGAGGATGCCCTGGTCGAAGCGCCCGGTGCGGCCGTAGTCCTCCAGCAGCAGCTGACCGAGCCCGGAAGTGCACTGGTCGGTGTTCTGCTTGGCCCGGACGAGCTGGCTCACCAGGTCGGCGGGTGCGGAGATCCACCCGATCCGCATACCCGGCGTGAACGTCTTGGAGAACGTGCCGACCTGCGCCACCACGTCCGGGGCGAGGGACCACAGGCTGGGCCTGCGGGTGTCGCCGAAGCCCAGCTCGCGGTAGGCGACGTCCTCGACGATCAGCACCCCGTGCCGCCGGGCGAGCGCGACGAGGGCGTGCCGGCGTTCCGTCGACAGGCTCACGCCGGTGGGGTTCTGGTAGTCGGGGATGGTGTAGATCAGCTTCGGCGGCGTCCCCGGACCGGTCAGCAGGCGTTCGAGCGCGTCGACGTCCAGGCCGTCCGAGTCCACCGGCACGGCTTCGGCGCGGGCCGAAGCACGCTGGAAGCTGACCAGCGCGCCCATGAACGTCGGCGCCTCGACGACCACCCGGTCACCGGGGTCGACCAGGCACTTCACCACCAGGCCGAGGCCTTCCATGCCCCCGCTGGTGATCATCAGCTCGTCCTCGGCGGGACGCAGGCCGTCGTGGTCGGCCAGCCAGCCCGCGAACCAGTCGCGCAGACCGGGCAGACCCGCAGTCGGGCCGTACTGGAGGCTCGCCGGGTCCCCCAGGATCCGGGTGAAGCTCTCCGCCAGGGCGTCCTTCGGGAACGTCGCCGGGTGCGGGAACCCGCCGGAGAACGCGATGGTGCCGTCCCCGCCCGCCTGCTTCAGGATCGCGGTGATCACGTCGCCGCTGTCGTCGGCGACGTGCCGGGCGAACATCCGCTCCCACGGCAGTCGCCCGATCGCGTCGGGTGTTGTCGTCACTGTCCGCTCCCCCTCCTCGTCTCGTGCGCCCGCCAGTCCTCCGCCGGCCAGGCCGGTGTGAGCGCGCGTGGTTCTCCGTTGTAGAGCAGCAGGGGCACGCCGTCACGCGTCCGGAGGTGGTCGACGGCGGCCACGTGCAGCACGTGGTCGCCGGCCGGGTGCGAGGCGCGGACCGTGCACACCAGGTGGACGAGCGCCCCGGTGATGAGCGGGATGCCGTCGGTCCAGGTGAAGTCCACGGCGTCGGCCATCGCCTCGATGCCCGCGAAGTGCCGCGACACCGCGTGCTGCCCCACGTGGAGCACGGAGACGCCGTAGCGGCCGGTTTCGGTGATCCGCCGGTTCGACTTCGCCCGCGCCGCCACCGACACCAGCACCAGCGGCGGCTCCAGGGACACGGACAGGAAGGCGTTGGCCGTCATCCCGTGCGCCTCCGGACCGGCCGGCCCACCGGTGGCGGTGGTGATGACGGTCACTCCGCTGGCGAAGCGGCTCATCGCACCGCGCAGGTCGGCCGGCGCCACCCCGGCGGTGTCGAGCAGCCGTTCGGTCGTGCTCTCGGTCATCGGCATCCCCTTGACGTGCCCGGCCCGTTCAGCCGCGGGCGACGACGGAGATGTCCGACGGGTCGTAGAGACCCGGCTGGGTCCAGCCGTCGAGGTCGTACTCGGACATGCACTTGTCGACGAAACCCTTCAGCTCGTCGGCCATGCCCGAACCCTCGTAAGCCCACACGGTCTGGAAGCGCACGGCTTCGTGGTCGCCGCCGTAGTTGCGCTCGTAGAGCTCGTGCCGACCACCGAACTCGGTGCCGACCGAGTCCCACAGCAGCTTCATGAGCTTGACCCGGTCGATGGCCTCGACCCCGTTGGAGCCGCGCAGGTACTGGTCCAGGTACGGGCGGATCTCGCCGTTCTTCCAGTCGGAGGCGTGCGAGTTGAGGTAGATGAGGCTGCTGCCGAGGGTCTGCTCGAGGATCTCCTTGACCCGGGGGTAGCCGACGCCCATGAACGTCCGGTACGCCATGCCGAAGCGGCCGTTGGGCTGGACGCTGTCGCCGGCCCAGGCCTCCGGCGACTTCGCCATCGCGTCGGACAAGCCCCAGAACAGGTCGCGCCAGTTGAGGATCTCGCCGATCTGCGCCTGCACACCGCGGAAGCCGGACGTGCCGGTCATCTCCACGGCCTTCATCGCGCAGCCGGCGATGAAGTCGAGCTTCACGGCGAGGCGCGTGCAGCCGTGGAACGTGAAGCGGTTGACGAAGCCGGAGCCGTTCGCGAACGCGTTGGCCGACTCGGCGTCGTACATGAAGACGTTCTCCCACGGCACGAGGACCTCGTCGAACACCATGATGGCGTCGTTCTCGTCCATCCGGCTCGACAGCGGGTAGTCGAACGGCGTGCCCATCGCCTTCGCCGCCATCTCGTAGGACGCGCGGCAGAACAGCTTGAGGCCGGGCGAGTCCATCGGAACGGTGAAGACCAGACCGAACTTCTTGTCCCGCAACGGCAGCCCGTAGTGCGCGATGAAGTTCGCGTTGGTGAGCGCGGATCCCGTGGCGACGACCTTGGCGCCCGACACGACCAGCCCGCTGTCGGTCTCCCGCTTCACGTGCACGCAGACGTCGGCCGTCTCGTCGGCCGGCTTGTGCCGGTCGATCGGCGGGTGCACGATCGCGTGGTTGAAGTACAGCAACCGTTCCTGCGCGTCCTTGAACCACCGCAGCGCGTTCGCCTGGTATTCGCCGTAGAACTCAGAGTTCACGCCGAGCGTGCCGAGGAACGCGGCCTTGTAATCGGGGGTCCGACCCATCCACCCGTAGACCAGGCGCTGCCAGGCGACGATCGCGTCGCGCGACTTCACCAGGTCTTCGGAAGTGCGCGCGGTCTTGAAGAAGGGGTGGGTGAAACCACCGTTGCCCGTCTCGGTCGGCACGCGCAGGACGCCCTCCGCCTCGGGCTCGTGCAATGCGTCGTAGAGGCGGGCGATCGACCGCGCGCTGTTGTAGAACGCGGGGTGTGCGGTGACGTCGCGCACCCGTTCGCCGTAGATGTAGACCTCGCGGTCGTCGCGCAGCGAATCGAGGTACTGCGCTCCGGTCATGGGCCGGACATCGTTGGCGCTGCCTGCCGACTGGGGGTTGGGGGCGACGGTGGTCATGGGCTTCCTTCCCTGAACTGCGGTCTCGGGTAAGCGCGGCGTCATGCGGTCTGGAGGGTGGTGCCCGCCGCGGGCAGTCCATTCGCGGATTCGAGCAGGAGCAGGTCGTCGACGATGTCCCTGGCGCGGTCCACCAGTGACGGCATGCCGAAGGTGAAGAAGAGGCTGCCCCCGGCGAGATCGCCTAGCGCGTGGAAGCGGTGGTCGGCGACTCCGTCCACGGTCAGCCGGCTGGTGGCCCGGTCGACGTGCACCCCGCCGCGCGGGTGCGCCTGGGCCAGCCCGGCCGCCACCAGGCCGTCGACGAGCGGCTTGGCCATCGCCGAGGTGGAGCGGACGGCGGGGTTCACCGCGTTGACGACGACGTCGACCGCGGTGGTCCGGTCGGCCGCCGTGAAGGTGAAGCCCTCCCCCTCGGCGGCGACGTGCCGGACGCCGGGGACGATCTCCAGCTGCCCGCTGTCGACCATGCCCACGAGTTTCCGGGCGGCGGCTGCGGTCATGGGGCAGCAGATGCTCATCATCGCGCGGTAGTGGCGCCGGATCAGGTCGGACTTGTCCTCCTCGGGAAGGAGCGTCCAGACGTCCGGGCCGGTCGCCGGCACCGCGTACTGGAGGATCCGCAGTGCCCGGTCGGGCGAGTCGACATCGGCCAGGTGCCGGCGCAGGCGGGTGGTCGGGTCCTCCCGGTCGAGCGAGGCGAGTTCCGCGAGGACGGTCGCCGGGTCCTCCCCCGCGGAGATCAACTCGGCTCGCATCGTCTCCACGAGCTGGTCGAGCCGCACGGTCTCGCCGCGCAACGCGGCGTCGCGCAGCTCTTCCGGGCGGAAGTGGACCAGCCGGTGCGACACCGGCTTCTGGCGGACGGTCGGCAGCACTCCGCTGCGCGAAAGCATGTGGACGCGCCCGCGGTGTCCCTTGGCGGCCAACGCGAGCACGACGTCCACTCCGGTCAGCCCGCTGCCGAGCACCGCGACGTCCCGGTCGGGGTCGACCTGGCCGAGGGTCCTCGTCAGCGGGTAGGGGTCGACCACGTAACCGGGCGTGCCCTTGAGCCCGTAGTCGTCGGGCGGTGCGCCGCGGCCCGTGCAGAGGACGACACGGTCCACGACGGACACATCACCGTCGGCCGTGGTGAGTAACACCCCATCATCCGATGTGTCCGCTGACACGACCTGCTGGCGCACGACGGACACCCGCCAACCGGATTCGGCGAGGTTGACGAGCGCATCGCGGGCTGAGTCCTCCAAGTACTCGCCGTACATGCCCCGCGGGATGAACTTGATGCCGCACAGCGGATCCGTGTAGTCGTCCTCCCCTTGCACCTTCGGGTACCGGGACGCGAGCCACCGCGTGAAGTGCCCTCTGTCCCCGCTGCGAATCGTCATGCCCTCGGGTGCGATGTTCACCCGGACCGCGGTGACGTCCCGTTGGTACGGCCGCCCCCGCCAGAGGTGCGGTGAGGGGTCGAATACGGTGATCGCCCCGCCGCCCACGTCCGACCGGGCGAGTGCGTCGAGCAGGCACACGGTCGAAGCGCCGCCGCCGACGATCCCTATTCGTCTGTCGCTACGCATGGCGTCGAGCTCACCTGAGTCCCTCCTGGATCGTGCACGCGCACACCGACTGCCCCCCTGGGTTCGGAGGGCAGCCGAAAGGGAGGCGCGTGCGAACGCGCCACTGGTCAATGGGAAGAATGAGATGTCCCGGCGGTGAAATGCAGCCGAGAAAAGTCCCCAGATCGGCTGCAAGGGCGCCTGGCGAGTTACCAGAACGCCCTCCCCCGCTCCGACGCTACCTGGCCGGATACCCGAGGTCAACCAACTCCCGAGGGGGTTCCACAGTGCGGCTTCGAACGCACTTGCTTGACCGGTAGGGGTCCTGTGTGGAAGATGGATCGAGGTCACCGCGGGACGAGTTCTTCGTGGCATACCTTGAGCCGTTCGGCCGAGGAGATGCCGACGGGAGCGTCCTTTCGGATTAATCCTCCACCCTCACCCACCAGCATCGCTCCGACCCGGAGCGATGCTCCCGCACGCCGTGAACTCCAATCGCGGCCGAAGTCCCAGAACTGCACCGATAAGATTTCTCGATGCCTGTGTCCGCAATGCGGACGGAGTTGGGGAGATTTATGTCCGCAGTACGTGACGGACAAACCGGGCAAGTCGCGCCGGAAGTGCGACACCTGATCAACGGCGCCTCGGTGCCTGCGGCCGGCGGGGAGACGTTCGAGACCCGCGACCCGCACGACGACCGGGTGCTGGCGACCGTCGCGCGCGGTGGGGCGGAGGACGCGCGGGCGGCCCTGGCGGCGGCCCGCACGGCGTTCGACGAGGGTCCGTGGCCCCGGATGACGCCGCGCGAACGAGCCCGGGTGCTGCACGCCGTCGCGGACGCGGTCGACGCCCACAGCGAGGAACTGGCGGAGCTGGAGACCCGTGACGCGGGCAAGATCATCCGCGTGACGCGGCGCGCCGACATGCCGCGCGTAGCCCACAACCTGCGCTTTTTCGCCGACTACGCGAGTTTCGCGGCGGACTCGGCATACCCGGACGGGCCACTGCTGTCCTACACGCTGCACCCGCCGGCGGGCGTCGTGAGCGCGATCAGCCCGTGGAACGCGCCGCTGATGCTGGCGACGTGGAAGCTCGCGCCGGCGCTGGCGTTCGGCAACACGACTGTGCTCAAGCCCGCACCGCAGACCCCCCTGACCGCGGCCAGGTTCGGGGAGATCGCCCTGGAGGCGGGCCTGCCCGAAGGCGTGCTCAACATCGTGCACGGCTTCGGCGGTGACGAGGTGGCCGGGCCGCTCACCAGCGACCCGAGGGTGGACCGGATCACCTTCACCGGGTCGACCGCCACCGGGGTGAAAGTCATGGCAGCGGCGGCGGCGAATCTCACACCGGTCTCGGCGGAGCTCGGCGGGAAGTCCGCGAACATCGTGTTCGACGACGCGGACCTGGACGTGGCGGTGCCGGAGTCCATCAAGGCGGCATTCGCCGGCAACGGTCAAGTGTGCTTCGCGGGAACCCGGTTGTTCGTCCAGCGCGGCATCCTGGACGAATTCCTGAGCCGATTCACCGAAGCGGCGGCGAAGATCGTGGTCGGCGACCCGAAGGACCCGGCGACGGACATGGGGCCACTGATCGAGAAACGCCACCTGGACAAAGTCCACAGCTATGTGGAGCTGGCCGCCGAAGAAGGCGGAAAAGTCGTGACGGGTGGCGCGCGGGTGACGTCGGCGGGTTTGGGCGACGGTTTCTACTACACCCCGACCATCATCACCGGTTTGTCGAACGAAAGCCGAACCGCACAGGAGGAGATCTTCGGACCGGTGGAGTCGATCATTCCCTTCGACACCGAAGAGGAAGCGATCACGCTGGCGAACAGGAGCCGTTACGGGCTGTCCGGGATCCTGTTCACCAGGGATCTCGACCGGGCCCACCGGCTGGCCGCCCGGTGGCGCGCCGGGACCGTGTGGATCAACACCTACCTCGACCGCGACCTGCGCCTGCCGTTCGGCGGTGAAGGGGCCAGCGGGGTGGGCCGGGAAGGCGGCCAGTACTCGCGCGAGTTCTTCACCGAGCCGCGCGCGGTCATGGTGCGCGTTCGTTGAGCCACGACTGAGCCACGACTGCGCCACCCCTGAGCCGCGCCACGCCGCCAGGACGTCCCACGTACGAAGGGGGAGGAATGGTCTCGACCGAGATCGCCCAGGAGAAGCAGGGCAAGCACCCGCCCGAGCGACCGACGCGCCCGTACGGCTACGTGGTCACCGCGACATCGCGGGTCGCGCAACGCGCGCTGCGCGTGGACAGGCCGGTGTTCGGGGAGTTGGCCGCCGCGGACTTCCGGCCCGAGCACCAGCCGATCGACGTCCGGTTCACCGCGCCCACCGTCCAGACCGGACTCGCGTTCGTGCTCGGCCGTCCGCTCGCGGGTCCGGACGTGACCGTGGTGGACGTCGTGCGTGCCGTGGACCACGTGCTGCTCGCCGCCGAGATCAGTGGATCGCCCGAGTCCGCGGACTCCACGGGATCGCGCCGGATCGTCGTGCTGGGCACGCGACCGTCCAGTGTGGACGGGATCGACTTCAGGCTGGCGGGCTGCCTGCTGCACCGCGACGGCGAGCTCGTCGAGACCGGCGCCGGCGGGATGATGCTCGGTTCACCGCTCAACGCCTTGGTGTGGCTGGCGAACGAGGCCTTCGGCGAAGGGCTCGCCCTGGCGGCGGGCCAGGTCGTCCTGGTGTGCTCGATGACCAGGGCGGCGGACCTGCCGGCGGGCGCGGCAGCCGTCGTCTCCGTCCCCGGTCTGGGGTCGGTCACCGCGGTGCTCGGGGCGTGACGGCGATGGAGGGAACCCGATGACCGGATCCACCGACGTCCGACCCGGCGACGTCGCCCGCGCCGCGCAGGTGCTGCTGGACGCCGAGCGGTCCCGGACCGCCCGTGGTCCCATCACCGCGCTGTGGCCGGACCTGGACCTGACCACCGCCTACACGATCCAGTTCGAGGCACTGCGCCGCCGCCTGGACCGCGGTGAACGGCTGATCGGCGTGAAGCTCGGGCTGACGTCGCGCGCCAAGCAGCGGCGGATGGGCATCGACTACCCGTCCCTGGCCTGGCTCACCGACGCGATGGTCCTCCCCGCCGGTGCGCCGCTGCCGCGGGAACGGTTGATCCACCCGAGGGCGGAGCCCGAGATCGTCTTCGTGGTGGGTGGCCGGCTGGCCGGTCCCGGCGTCACCGCGGCCACGGCACTGCGGGCCGTGTCGAGCGTGCACGGCGGGATCGAGGTCATCGACAGCCGGTACCGGGACTTCAAGTTCACCATGCAGGACGCGGTCGCGGACAACAGCTCGTCCGGCCTGTTCGTCCTCGGGCCGGTCGCCGTCTCCCCCGAACGGCTGGACCTCGCGCACGAGGCCTGCCTGCTGGAAGTGGACGGTCAGGTCGAGGACGCCGCCACCGGCGCCGCTGTGCAGGGCCACCCGGCCGAGGCGCTGGCGCTCGCGGCGAACCTCCTGGGCGCCAGGGGTCTCGCCATCGAACCCGGCTGGCTGGTGCTCACCGGCGGCATGACGGACGCCGTCCACGTCACACCCGGCGCCCGCGTCGCCGCGCACTTCACCACCCTCGGAACCGTCACGCTCGCAGGAGGCTGACCGTGCCGTTCATCGACGTGTCGCTCGGGACCGGGCGCACGCCCCAGCAGATCCGGGACCTGATCCACGAGTTGACCGAGGCCGCGCACCGGGCCGTGGGCGCGCCGAAGGCCAACATCCGGGTCGTCATCAGAGAGGTCGAGCCGGCGCACTGGGCGGCCGGCGACGTCACCATCGCCGAGCGGACCTCCGCCGCGGCGGCCACCACTGAGCACAGCGAACAGGAGAAATGACGATGTCCGACCTGGACCCGGAGTTCCGCCGGCACGAGATCGCCCATCTGGCCCGGGTGGAGCTGCACACACCCGACCCCGACGGCACCCTGTGGTTCTTCAAGGACCTGCTCGGCATGTACGAGACGTACCGCGAGGGGCAGTCGGTCTACCTGCGCGGCTACGAGGACCCGTACCAGTGGAGCTTGAAGGTCACCGAGGCCGCGCAGCCCCGGATGGACCACTTCGCCATGCGGACGGCGTCGCCGGACGCCCTGGAGCGGCGGGTCAAGGCGATCCGGAACGGCAACGTCGAGGGCAACTGGCACGACGGTGACTACGGGTACGGCAAGACGTTCCAGTTCGACACGCCCGACGGCCACCGGATGAACCTGCTGTGGGAGGTGGAGAAGTACCAGGCGCCGCCGGAGCTGAAGAGCAAGATCCTCACCCGACCGTCGAAGAAGCCGTTGCAGGGCCTGCCGATCAAGCGCATCGACCACCTGAACCTGCTCGCCAGCGAGGTCACCCCGACGAAGAAGTCGTTCGAGCGCTACCTGGGCATGCAGACCCGCGAGCGGGTCGTGGACGGCGAGGTGGAGATCGGCGCCTGGTTGAGCAGCAACATCCTCGGGCACGAGATCGCGATCATGCACGACGCCCGCGGCGCGCGAGGCCGGTTGCACCACGTGGCGTTCTACTACGGCGTGCAGCAGCACACGGTGGACGCCGCGGAGATGTTCCGGGACTACGACATCAAGATCGAGGCCGGGCCGGACCGCCACGGCATCACCCAGGGCGCGTTCCTGTACGTGTTCGAGCCCGGGGGCAACCGGATCGAGCTGTTCGGCGACCCGGGGATCCTGGAGCTGGAGCCGGACTTCGAGACCAGGACGTGGACGATGGCGGACATCGACACGGCCACCGCCATCGGCGGCACGAACCTCCCCCAGGAGACGTACTTCACCTACGGCACTCCCCCGGTGGCAGACCCCGAGGCCGAGACGGCCTGAGGCCGCGCGCGGACGCCGGCGGGGACTGGCGGACCACCCGTCCCCGCCGGCGGTGTCACCACGAGCACTCACCACGAGCACTCACCAGGGAGGAAGGCGTGACGACCACACCCGTTCGCAGGAAAGCGGCCACCCTGCGCGGTAGGGCCGCCTTGCTGGGCCCCGCCTTCGTCGCCGCGATCGCCTACGTCGACCCGGGCAACGTCGCGACGAACACGGCGGCCGGCGCGCGTTACGGCTACCTGCTCGTCTGGGTCCTCGTCGCGGCGAACGTCGTGGCGGGCCTCGTGCAGTACCTGTCGGCCAAGCTCGGCCTGGTGTCCGGGCGCTCGCTGCCCGAGGCGGTCCGGGACCGGCTGCCCAGGCCCGCGCGGCTGGCGTACTGGGGGCAGGCCGAGATCGTCGCGATGGCGACCGACCTGGCCGAGGTGCTGGGCGGGGCCATCGCGCTGCACATCCTGTTCGGCCTGCCGCTGCTGTGGGGCGGCCTGATCACCGGCGTGGTGTCGACCGTGCTGCTGTTCGTGCAGGACCGGCGGGGGCAGAAGCCGTTCGAACGGCTGATCACGACGTTCCTGGTGGTGATCGCGTGCGGGTTCGCGGCGGGGCTGCTCGTCGCGCCGCCGACGGCCGAGGCGTTCGGTGGCCTGGTGCCCCGCTTCGACGGGACCGACAGCGTGCTGCTGGCCGCGGGGATGCTCGGGGCCACCGTCATGCCGCACGCCGTGTACCTGCACTCGGCGCTCGCGCGTGACCGCCACGGTCACGTCACGGGGCCCGCCGTCCGACGCGTGCTCGCCGCCACGCGGGCCGACGTCGTCATGGCGATGTTGCTGGCCGGCGCGGTCAACCTGGCGCTGCTCCTGGTCGCGGCGAGCGCGCTCCGGGGCGCGGAGAACATCGACGAGATCTCGGGCGTGCACGCCGCCATCGGCGCGAACCTGGGCGGCGGGATCGCGTTCCTGTTCGCGATCGGCCTGCTCGCCTCCGGGTTGGCGTCCACGGCCGTCGGGAACTACTCCGGCGCGGTGGTGCTCGACGGGCTCCTGCACGTGCGGGTCCCTCTGCTGCTGCGCCGGGTCGTCACGCTCGTCCCCGCCCTCGCGCTGCTCGCCTCCGGCTTCGACCCGACCGCCGCACTGGTCCTCTCGCAGGTGGTGCTGTCGATGGGCATCCCGTTCGCGCTGGTGCCGCTGGTCCGTCTGACGTCGTCGACCGCGACGATGGGCGACCACGTCAACCGGCGGGCGACCACCGTGTGCGCGTGGATCGCGGTGGGGGCGATCATCGCGCTGAACCTGACCCTGGTCGGCCTGGTGGCGACCGGTTGAGACGCCGGCCGCTGCGGGGAACGGGAACCCGAAGATCAACCACCGGATTGTGCGGCGGAACGGGGGAATGATCCCGGAAAACCGAAGTGACCAATGTCGGCCCCGCATTCGGCAATGGCGCCTGCCGATTCGCTGCTCTAGCGTTCGACCACGTTCGCGCGAACACGTTCGGCACGCCGTGACCGGCAAGCGGTCCTGTCTCGCCTGTCGGTTCTGACGCTGGAATCAGGGAGTGAACGTGAAGGAACCTGTTCGCCGATCCTCAGCCCGTCGGGTCGCGCTGGCCTGGGCGGCCCTCGCCGCCGCGTCCGCCGTGCTCGCCCCGCCCGCCGTCGCCCAGGCGGAGATGAGCCCGGCCGCCTGCGCGAACCCGGGTCAGGTGCTGGTCAACCCGGGCTTCGAGAGCGGTCCGGCCGGCTGGGACGGCGCCAACTGGTCGATCCACACGTGGACCGGGAAGGCCGCGCCGCACTCGGGCAGCTGGTCGGCGTGGCTGGGCGGGGCCGCCGCCCCCTCGGTCGAGTCGCTGCGCCAGACCGTCACCATCCCCGCCGGCTGCACCAACTCGACGCTGTCGGTGATGCTGAAGATCAACACGGCGGAAACCCTGCCGGTCGCCTACGACACCTTGACCGTCCGCGTGGGCACCACCACGGTCGGCCGCTTCTCCAACGTGGACAAGGGTGACTACCGGCTGCGGTCGTTCGACGTCGGCGCCTTCGCCGGCCAGACCGTGACGATCAACTTCATCAGCCGCGAGGACTTCGACGTCCAGACCTCGTTCATCCTGGACGACGTCGCCTTGACGACCGGCTGACCGGACGGCCGCGTGCCCGGCGGAATTTCGCCCGCCGGGCACGCGGCACCCGGGAAATCGTTGTCGAATGACGTTTCGTTGCGCCGGTGGCCATTCGGAGAAGTGCCCGAAGAGTGCGGCGTGGCCCTCGGACTCGTCACCGCCCGCCGTTGATCGGCGGGCGGTGTCGGTGGTCGCCGGTAGCTTGTGCGACGTGAACGCTGAGGAACGCATCCGGGAGCTCGCGGACCAGGTTGTGGTGTTGCGCGACGCTTACTACCGGGGTTCGCCGTTGGTGGCGGACGCCGAGTACGACGCCATCGAGGACGAGTTGCGGGGGCTGATCGAGGCCAACCCGGAGTCCGCGCCCGTCCCCAACCCGCTGGAGCAGGTCGGCGCGCCCGGGGTGCTGCACGCGCCCGTCCGGCACT
This sequence comes from Saccharothrix isguenensis, assembly GCF_052936305.1. Taxonomy (NCBI): domain Bacteria; kingdom Bacillati; phylum Actinomycetota; class Actinomycetes; order Pseudonocardiales; family Pseudonocardiaceae; genus Saccharothrix; species Saccharothrix isguenensis. Next base: position 2,794,471 of record NZ_CP193626.1, on the reverse strand, counting down.
CGCGGCCGATGTTGTCGCTGGAGAAGGCGACCCGACCAGAGCAGGTCGCCGCGTTCTTCGACCGCTTCCCCGGTCAGCCGGTGGTCGTCATGCCGAAGCTGGACGGGCTGTCGCTGGCCCTGGTCTACGAGGACGGGCGGCTGGCGCGTGCCGTCACCCGCGGTGACGGCACGACCGGTGACGACGTGACCATGCTGGTGAAGGCGCTGATCGACGGGGTGCCGGGCCGGGTCGACGCGTCCGGGCGGGTGGAGGTGAGGGGCGAGGCGGTGATGTTGCGCTCCACGTTCTCCGCCTACAACGCCGCGCACCCGGACAAGCCCCTGATCAACCCGCGCGGGGCTGCCGCCGGCACGTTGCGCGCGAAGGACCCGGCCACGGTCGCCGAACGGCGCCTGCAGTTCTTCGCCTTCGACCTGGACACGTCCACCGACCCGGACGCCTGGACCGACCTGGAGAACGGCCTGGGGGAGCTCGGGTTCACCGGCGCCGACATGCGCCACTGCGTGGACGCGGCCCAGGCGCAGGTGGTGATCGGGGAGATCGAGGCGCAGCGCAACGACCTCGACTACGACCTGGACGGCGCGGTGCTGCGGCTGGCCGACCGGCACGCCTACGCCGCCGCCGGCACCCGGTCGAACTCGCCCCGTGGCGCGCTGGCGTTCAAGTTCGCCGCCGAGGAGAAGACGACGGTGCTGGCCGACGTGGTCTGGGACGTCGGCAAGACGGGCAAGATCGCCCCGGTCGCCTGGCTCGAACCGGTGTTCGTGGGCGGCACGACGGTGACGCGGGCGACGCTGGCCAACCAGGAGGTCATCCGGGCGCGCGGCATCATGATCGGGGACACGGTGCTGGTCCGCCGCGCGGGTGACGTGATCCCGTTCGTCGCCGGTGTGCTGGACGAGTCGAAGCGCACGGGCGCGGAGCGGGAGATCGTGCCGCCCACCGAGTGCCCGTCGTGCGGGCAGGGCCTGACCGAGCAGGGCAACAGCCGGGAACTGTTCTGCACCAACGTAGCCTGCCCCGCCCAGACCGTGCGGCGGCTGATCCACTGGGCGTCACGGGCGGCGGCGGACATCGAGGCCGTCGGTCCGGTGTGGATCGAACGGCTCGCCGAAGCCGGCATCCTCGAACACCCGTCGGACTTGTACGGCCTGACCAAGGAGCAGCTGCTGGAGTTCGACCGCATCGGCGAGACCTCCGCGACGCGCATGATCGAGTCGATCGCCGCCAGCCGTCGGGTCGGGCTGCGCCGGGCGCTGATCGGGCTCGCCATCCCGATGGCCTCCGAGGGAACAGCCACCCGCCTGTGCCGCGCGGGGTTCGGCTCCTTGGAGGAGGTCGCCGACGCCGGGGAGGAACGGCTCGTCGCCGTGGACGACATCGGGCCGAAGGTCGCCGCATCCCTGATCGAACACCTCACCCGGCTCCGGCCCGAGCTGGAGCGGCTGCGCGAGCGCGGCGTCTCGCTGGACGTCCGGGAAGAGGACCTGCCGCCCGTCGTCGCGTCCGACGCGCCACTGGCCGGCAAGACGGTGGTGGTCACCGGCGCGATCAGCGACCCGCGCTCCGGCGAGAAGGTCCCCCGCCCCACCTTCCAGCGACTGTGCGAGAAGGCCGGCGCGACCACCGCGTCCTCGGTCTCGGCGAGCACCGACTACCTGATCACGGGCGCCGACGTCGGCGCGAGCAAGCTCACCAAGGCCGAGAAGCTGGAGGTCGAGGTGGTCGACCAGGGGGTGATCTGGCAGCAGTTGATCGCGGCCGGCATCGCCTAGGAGGTCGGCGGGTCGTCAGCCCCGGTGGGGCTTCGGGTGGGCCACCGGGGCGCCCTCGTACAGGATCGCCATGCCGCCGCAGGCGCAGCGGCGGTACTCGACGCCGCCTTCGGAGGTCGGGTGCCTGGACAGCAGCTTCCACGAGTGCCGTTGCGCACCGGACGTGCAGTGATGACGGAAACCCGCCACGTCGAGGTGGCCCCGACGCGTGCCCAGTGGCTCGCGCCGGGAGCGGCCATCGACGCGCACCGGCACGACGATCACCAGATCGTCTACGCCGGTCGCGGGGTCCTGGCCGTCACCACGGACGCCGGCTCCTGGGTCGCACCGGCCACCCGTGCCATCTGGGTACCCGCCGGCACCGTTCACGCCCACCAGGCGCGCGGCCGGCTCGAACTGCACCTGGTCGGACTGCCCGCGAACCAGAACCCGCTCGGGCTGGACCGGCCCACGGTGCTCACGGTCGGCCCGCTGCTGCGCGAGCTGATCCTCGCCTACACCCGTCCCCCGCACGACGACAGCCCGGAGCGCGAGCGGCTGCGGGGCGTCCTGCTCGACCAGCTCCGGGCGTCACCCCAGCAGCCGCTGCACCTGCCCGCTCCCCGCGACCCCCGGTTGCGGGCGCTGTGCGCGATCCTCACCACCGACCCGGCCGACGACCGGACCCTGGCCGCGCTGGGCAAGGAGGTCGGCGCCGGCGACCGCACCCTGACGCGGCTGTTCAAGTCCGACCTCGGCATGAGCTTCCCGCAATGGCGCACCCAGCTGCGGCTGCACCACTCCCTGGTCCTGCTGGCCGACGACCTCCCGGTGACGACGGTGGCGCACCTGTGCGGCTGGTCGTCGGCGAGCGCGTTCATCGAGGTCTTCCGCCGCGCCTTCGGCGTCACCCCCGGAGCGCACCGGAGGTGGGCCCCGGTCAGGACGGGCGACCAACCCGGTCCTCGACGCCGGGGACGGATTGCCGGAGATCACCGGGTGGGTGCGGTGCAGGTCGGCCGGTGAGGCTCCGTCCAGCAGGTCGACCACGCGCAGTCGGCCGGTGACGGCGTCCACCGCGCACCGGATCAACCGCCGAGCCACCCCAGGTCGGCGCTCGGGTCGAGTGCGACCTGCTCGGCGACCTGGAGGATGTCCTCACGGGTCAGCGCGGTGTCCGCCGAGTGGAGCACCGTACCGCCGTGCACGGTGAGCCGGCGCCCTTCGCCGAGGTCTGCCGTCAGCACCCAGTCGGTCCGGTACCCGGCCTGGGTGGACTTGTCGCCGGTGAGCTTGGCCAGGCGGCCGGCCACTCCCCGGACGGTCACCTCCTCGCCTTCGACGGACGACTCGCCGTCGATCGTGCCGAACCGGACGGAGGCGTACGCGGCCATCGTCCGTTCCGCGAAGAGGTGCGCCTCCCAGGCGTCCGGCGACTCGCCCCCACCGTGGTGAACAGGGCGGTGACGCCGCCTGGCAGCGGGCCGGTGTGGTGCAGCGGCAGGTGGAGCCGCGTGTCGTCCGGCCGCACCGAGCGTGCGATGCGGAACAGGTCGTCCTCCGACAAGCCTGGTTCCGGCGCGGAGCGCTTCAGCTTCGTCTCCGGGTCGACCTGCCACGTGATGGTCGTTTGGCCGTCGAAGTAGCCGGGGTTGCCGTTGATCTCGACCACGCGCCCAGGGGTGCTCCGCGCCAGGGTGGTCCCGTCCGGGTCCACGGGGATCGGCGGCGCCGGGGGTCACGTCCTGCGGCGAGGTGTAGGCGTGCAGACCGAGGTTCGCCATCTCGTCGGCGGGCGTGGTCGTCCAGGTCCGCGCCACGCCCACCTTGGGGTGTCGGTCGTGAGCGGGACGCTGCGCTGCCGCTCGGTCAAACCGGGCGCAGACGATCATCCGGGCGTACACGCTCACCGGCTACCGCTCACCGGCGAGCGGTCGCACAAAGAGCGACCATAAGCACAAACTGCTTGTTCGAACGAACATCATTTGCCACAGTTGCCCACGTGAAGAACACTGACCGGCACCGGGTGATCGTCGACCGGCTCCGCTCCGGCGCACAGGTCGCCGTGGCGGAGCTGGCGGCGGTCACCGGGGCGTCGGAGATGACCATCCGCCGCGACCTCGACCTGCTCTCGGCGAGCGGTGTGCTGCGCCGGGTGCACGGCGGGGCCGTGCCGCTGAGCCCGGCAGGCGTCGAGCCGCCGTTCACCGCGCGCGCCGCCACCGCCACCGCCACGAAACGCGCCATCGCCGCGGCCGCCGTCGAGCTGATCCGGGACGGCGAGACGATCGTGCTGGACAGCGGCACGACGGCGGTCGAGGTGGCCAAGCTGCTGCGCGGCCGTGCGGTCACCGTGATGCCGTTGTCCCTGCACGCGGTGCGTGAACTGCTCGACGCGCCCGAAGTGCGGCTGCTGCTGCCCGGCGGCGAGCCGAGGCCCGGTGAGCTGGCGATGGTCGGCCCCCTGGCGCTGGCGTCGCTCCGGGCCTTGCGCTTCGACGTCGCCGTGCTCAGCCCCTGCGCGTACGGCCTGGAGGCCGGGCTCACCGCGCACAACCTCGCCGACGCCGAGGTGAAGCAGCAGGCGATGGCCGTGTCCGGCCGGACGATCGTGCTCGCCGACAGCACGAAGTTCGACCACACCGCGCTGGCCCACGTCTGCCCCGCCGACCGGCCGGACGTGCTGGTCACCGATTCGGGCGCCCCTGCCGGCGTGCGCCTCGAACTGGCCGAACGCGGGGTGCTCGTGCACGTCGCCGAACCACTGGAGAACCTGTGACGACCGCCCTGCCGCGCGCTGCCCGCGTCGCGACGTGGATCTACTTCAGCCTGAACGGGTTCGCCGTCGGCCTGTGGGTGGTGCACATCCCGAACGTCGAGCGCGCGGCCGGCATCTCGCACAGCGCGCTGGGCGGGCTGCTGCTCCTGCTCGGCGGCGCCGCGTTCCTGGGCATGCAGATCGCCGGTCCGCTCGCCGACCGGTTCGGCCAGCGCAAGCTCCTCCCCGCGGCGGGGGTGCTGCTCGGCACCGCCCTGTTCTTCCCGGGCCTGGCCGAGTCGTGGTGGGCGCTGGGCCTGGCCCTGCTGTTCTTCGGCTTCGGCAACGGCACCATCGACGTGGCGATGAACTCGCACGCCGTGGTCGTGGAACGCGCCTACCCGAGGCCGATCATGGCTTCGTTCCACGCGATGTGGTCGATCGGCGGCGCGTTCGCGGCCGTCGTCGGAGCGGTCACCCTCGGGGCCGAGGTGCCGACGGCGGTGACGTTGAGCGCCTGCGGCGTGTTCACCATCGTGGTGTCGCTGCTGACGGGCCGTTTCCTGATCGACGCGGACGTGCCGGAGCCGGAGGAGACGACGTCGTCCGCCCCGGCGGCGAAGCCGTCCGCGAAGCTGGTGTGGCTGCTGGGCGCGATCGCGTTCGCCATGATGCTCGCGGAGGGCGTCGCCAACGACTGGGCCGCGCTGCACGCCGAGGATGTCCTGGGCACGTCCACCAGCACGGCCGCGTTCGCCTACGGCTCGTTCGCGGTGGCGATGACCATCGGCCGGTTCGCCACCGACCGGGTCGCGGCGCTCGTCGGGCCGGTCGCGATCGTGCGGTACGGGGCGGCGCTGGCCGCGCTCGGGCTCACGCTCGTGGTGTTCTCGCCATGGGTGTGGCTGGCGTTCACCGGGTGGGCGTTGTTCGGCCTCGGCCTGTCCGGCAGCGTGCCGCAGCTGTTCTCGGCCGCGGGGAACCTGGACAAGCGGGCGTCCGGCGCTCTGATGGCGCGGGTCGTGGGGCTCGGCTACGTGGGCCTGCTCGCCGGTCCGGCCCTGATCGGCGGCCTGGCGCACTGGATCCCGCTGAACGTGGCGTTCCTGGTGCCGGTGGTGTTGTGCCTGCTCGGGGTGGTGTTCGCGAACGTCCTGGCACCGCGTCCGCAGCCCGTCCTGTCAGAACGCTGACATCTCCGAACGCCGACCATCGGAAGTCTTCGCGGTCGGACCCCTGACGGGTCCGCCGCCCGGCCGTCCGGTCCCGTGGCAGCTGCCACGGGACCGGACGTCCTGCCTACCGGACGCCTACCGGTTCGGCCACGAGCAGCTCGTCGGCGTTGGTGACGGAGATACCGCCGCCGGCGAACGTGTCAGTGACGTTGTACGTCCCGGGCGTGCGCAGCAGCAGCGACATCTGCCACGTGCGCTCCGCCCCGGCGGCCACCGCCGCGTCGGCCACGACGGTGCCGGTCAGCGCGCTGCCGTCGCGGGTGAGCGCCACCCGCTGCCACTTGTTGTCGACCTTCAGCCGCAGGACCACGTCCTTCGGCGCCAACGCCTGCTCGGCCGCGATGCGGACCGTCCAGGCCATCGGCCCGGAGTCGGCGGTGCCGCTGTTGACCACGCGCACGTCGTACGGGGTGTGCGTGTCCGGTGCGAACGTGCCCCGCGTGTCCGTCACGGACACGTCGGCCACCGGCTCCGGCCCGACCCGCAGCTTCGCCTCACCGGTGAGGCCACCGGAGTAGCCGCCGGTGTCCACGTCCAGCGCCAACCGGTACGCCCCGTTCGGGGTGCCCGGTTCGACCGCGAACGTGTGCGGCCGCGCGTTCCAGTTGATCGAACCGGCGCGCACGGGGGTGCCGTCCGGCGCGAACAACCGCAGGACCGGCTTCAGCTCGTTCGGCGCCGCGGCCCTGACCAGGCCTTCGACGTCCTCCAGCGCCGCACGCTCGGGCAGGGCCAGGAACGGCCGCACGGCCGAGGCCATCACGGTCGCGAACGGCACGCCGTGCGCGTCGGTCACCGACCAGTCCACGGTGGCCTTGCCGTCCGCGCCGACCACGACGTCGCCAACGGCGACCTTCGCGGGGCCGCCGAAGGCGAACGGGACGTCGTACGGGGTGGTCCAGTCGAGCCCGCCGACCTTCGTGCTCGGCAGGAACCAGTCCTGCTCGAGGTGCTTCACCGAGTGCACGGTGACCGCCTCGTACCGGTCCAGTGTCGCCACCAGGGTGCCCGGTTCGTAGCGGTACCCGTGCGGCGCGGTGGCCGAGGGCCGCAGGAACACCGAGCCGGTGTGCCGCTGGTCGGCGGCGTCCAGCGCGATGTTCGTCCGCACGGCGAAGTTCTCCCCGACGGACGCGGCCTGCCTGCTCGCCAGCACGCGCGGCGCGAACGAGATCGCGTCGTCGTCGATCACGGTGATCTGCCGGTGCAGCAGGTAGGCGTCGCCGCCGCCTCCAGGCGTCGGCTTGCGCACCACGAGCGTGTACCTGCCGACCGTGTCCGGGATCTCGAACGACAGCTTGCCCGCGCCGTCGGTCTTGCCGAGGGAACGGAGCTGGCCCGCGCTGATCAGCTCGACCGTCGCCCCGGCGAGCGGGCCGACCGCGGCGGCACCCGGTGCGTCCACTGTGGACACAGCGAGGTCGACGCGCGGCGCGCGCACCCGGAACGAGCCGGTCAGGTGTCCGACCTGGACCGTGAAGGTGCCCAGCTTGTCGGGGTCGACCGTCCACGTGACGGTCTTCGCCTGGCCGGCCGCCAACTGCACCGGCGTGGTCGTGTGGACCGCGCCGCCGACCGTGAGCACCGCGTTGTAGGTGCCCGCCGACGATCCGACGTTCTTGACCTGGACCGTCACCGTGACGTTCTCACTGGCCTTCACCAGGCCCGGCGACACCTTCAGGTCGTGCACGGCGTAGTAGGGCTGGTTCGGGTCCGGCGCGGGTGACGCCCAGTCGATCGCCTTCAGGAACAGGTCGGTCGCCTGCGGCGTCCAGTCGGCCGGGCCGCGGGACGCCGACACACCGTGCAGCGACAGCAGCACGTGCCGGTTGGTGGCCCGCTGGTCGACGCCGATGCCGCCGCCCATCACGCCGTCGACCGTCCGGCCGAGGCCCGCGATGGTCTGCCTGCCGTCACCGGAGTAGCCGTCGAACCACGCCACCCACTTGGCCTGGGTGCTGTCGTCGAGCGGGATCTTGTCGCCCACCGCGTACCCGTCGAAGATCGGGTGCGCCGCGGTGACCTCGTAGTACGACACGGCCGACGTGCTGCCGCCCGTGTTGGACCCGGTCGTCGCCGGCTGCTTGGTGTGCGCGGACAGCTGCCGGATGCCGTTGCCGGTCGTGTAGGCGTGGTCGGTGAAGATCACGCCGGTGCCGTTGGCGTCCGTCGCGTCCAGGAACGCCTGGAACCTCGCCGCGTCGTAGTTCGACGTCAGGGTTCCGTAGCCGAGCACGACGGTCGCGTGCTGCGCCGCCTTGTCCAGCTCGTTCCAGTTGTAGTAGGTGGTCTGGACGCCGCGTGGCGCGAACACCACGTCGCGGTACTGGTTGGCCCGCGACTCCGAGCTGTCCACGATCGCCACCGTGCGCGGTGGGGCGCCGAAGGCGAAGTCGGCCGTGGCCGCCTCACCGGCGACGACGGTCACCTCGACCGCGCCGGGCGCCCGGAACGTCGGGTAGGTGGCGCCCACCCGGTAGGTGCCGGCGGGCACGCCGTTGATCGTGTACCTGCCGTCGGCGCCGGTCACGGCGGAGAAGTCGGCCGGCACGCCCAACACCTTGACCGCGACACCGGGGATCCCGGCGCCGGACGAGTCGAGGCTCGCGACACCGGTCACCCGGCCGAAGGGCGCCGGCGTGAGCACGACGTCGACCGTGGCGAAGGAGTTCGGCGCGACCGTGACGTTGGCCGTGCGCTTCTCGAACCCGAACGCCTCGACGGCGACGGTGTAGTCACCGGGTTCGAGCCTGCTGGCGAACGAGCCGTCCGCCCCCGTGGCGACCGTGCGGCCACCCGGCTCGATCCTGACGGTCGCGCCGGAGACCGGCGAGCCGGACGCGGCGTTGGTGACCTTGCCCTGGGCGCCCGAGTCCAGCGCGACGAACCGCGTGGCCTCGTAGGCGTTGATCCGGCCCCGGCCGAACCGGGTGTCCGGCGGGGCACTGGCGTACCGGTCGTCCCAGAAGCCGGTGTCCGCCAGCACGTTCAGCACCTCGGTCACCGGCAGGGAGCCGGCGGCCGACAGCATCAGCGCGACGACGCCCGAGGTGTGCGGGGTCGCCATCGAGGTGCCGGACAGGGTCCGGTAGCCGCCGCCCGGCGAGGCCGAGTACACGTCGACGCCCGGTGCGGAGATGTCCGGCTTGACCCAGCTGCCCGGCCAGTCGGCGGGCGGGCTGGTCCACTGGTCCTTGCGCACCACGCCGCCGCACGAGAACGACGCGACGCTGTCGGAGCTGTCCGTGGCGCCCACGGCGACCGCTTCGTACACGTTGCCGGGGCTCGCCGTGCCGGCCGTGCCGCAGTTGTTGCCGATGGCGAAGGCCGGGAACGAGCCGAGCGCGCGGATCGCCCGCGTCGGCTGGATCATCGTGTTCTGGAAGCCGTTGCCGCCCAACGACATGCTGACCACGTCCGCCGGACGGCCGGCAGGGTTGCCCGCCGCGTCGACCGGTGCGACGGCCCACTGCATGCCCGCGGCGACCTGGGCGAACGAGCCGCTGCCGCCGGGGATCACCAGGCCGTGCATCATCTCGGAGCCGGGCGCGACACCGATCGCGGTGCCGGAGGTCGCACCGCCGTGGATGGTGCCCGCCACGTGGGTGCCGTGGTAGGCGGAGTCGCGCGGCGCCGAGGCGACCAGGTTGCCCGACGCGTCGAACTCCATCCAGCCACCGGGGTGGTGGGGGTCGCTCGGGTTGTCGGTCACCATCTTCCCGGCCAGGTCCGGGTGGCTGATGTCCACACCGGTGTCCAGGGTGGCGATGCGGACGCCACTGCCGTCGACACCCAGCTCGCCCCAGACCCGGGCCGCCTCGATCTTCTGCAGACCCCAGGTGAGCTCGGCGGACGGGGTGACGTCCGCGGTGCCGGCGACCGGCTCGGGCGCGACCACCTCGAAGTTCGGGATGAGCTGCTCCACGCCCGGAACGGCGGCGAGCGAGCTCAGCGTGTCGGTGTCCGCGGGGAACTCGACCAGCAGCATGTTGGTGAGCCAGAAGCGGTTCACCACGGTCGCGGTCTCACCGATGGCCGCGGCGACGTCGGCCTGCGTGCCGGCCGCGTGGTCGTGGAGGGTGGCGAGCACCTCGTCGCGGTCGCCGGACAGCTCGGCGTTCGGGAGCATCAGCAGCGCCTGCACCGGCTCGCCCGCCGAGGCCGATCGGACCTGGGCGACGAGTTCGGGCGCGATGGACGCGGGCGTGGAATCCGGGGACTGGCTGGTCGGGGAGAGTGCGGCGAACAGACCGAGCGCGGTGGCGATGGCCAGCGAGGGTCTTGCCACGACGCACAGGGGGCGTCTGTGCTTCAGCAGGGGGATGTGGGGCACCCAGCGTCTCCTTGGTGTGGTGATTTTGTACCTATGAGACTGGTTGAAAATCACTACCAGTCAATGGGTCGCATGGCTCTACACCGCGAGCCGAATGCCGCACGTGGCCAGTCCTTTCGGCGGCCACCTCAGGTCGGGGCGCAGGACGCGTGCGGCCCGACCGGCTCCAGTCCGGGTGCCGGTCGGGCCGGGGTTCCTCACGCTGTTCGGGTTCCCGCAGGGGCGGTCACGCGGGTTCGACGGGCAGCCACAGTTCGCAGGTGGCGGTGCTGAAGTCGTCCGCGCGGTCGAGGAACGCGACGATCGAGGGTCCGGGCCTCAGGCGCCACGGGTTGGACGGGAACCAGTCGGTGGCCGTCGCCGCCCAGGCCGCCTGCAGCGTGTCGGGGTGCGGTCCGGCCGTGCGGAAGATCGCCCACGTGCCGGCCGGCACCTCGATGGCGTCGAGGTCGTCAGGGGCCCGCGTGCCCCGGTCGACGGCGACGCCGTGCAGGTAGGTCAGCTCGCTGCCCTCCGTGCGATCGGGGTCGAGCTCGTCGCAGACTTGCAGCAATCCTGCCGGTTCGGTGTCGCCGAGGGCCTTGAGCCGGACGTGCTCCTCCTGCGGGAGTGAGGTGACGTGCCGGTGGATGTGCGGGTTGACGCCGTGGTGGACGAGCGGCACGCGGACGGCGTGTCCGACGAGCTTGAACGCGGGGCGATCGACGATGCGGGTGTCCATGGGGGTGATCCCTTCGACGGTCAGGCGGAACCTGAGCTGCGGCTGTGCGCGAAGGGGGCCTCCGTCTCGGCGGACGTCACCGGGGTTGGCGCCGTGGACGGCCCGGAACGCCCGTCCGAACGCTTCGGTCGAGCCGTAGCCGTAGCGGACCGCGATGCCGAGCAGGTCGTCCGCGCCCCGGACGACCTCGGCGGCGGCGACCGTCATGCGGCGCCGGCGGACGTACTCCGACAGCGGCATGCCGGCCAACGACGAGAACATCCGGCGCAGGTGGTACTCGGTCGTGCCGAGCGCCCTCGCCACCACGCCGACGTCGAGTTCTTCGGTGAGGCGCTCCTCGACCAGGTCGACGAGCCGGTTGAGTGCCAAGATCACAAGCCCTCCTTCGACACCAACCCTGACCGACGAGCCCCCGCCCACACCCGATCGCAGCGATCCGATGCGATCAGTGGCCGCACCCGGTCCCGTCACGAACGCGCTGAAGTCCTCCGGAGGACCTGGTGGACCCCGGGTCAGCTGCGACCGGCGTGGACCAGGAACGGGTTCGTGCCCTCGGCCCAGCCGAGGAACCGCAGGCCTGCGCCTCGCCGCACGGTTCCGGCTGCCGTGAAACGGCCACCGCGGAGCACGTGCAGCAGGCCTTCGACCGCCGGTTCGAGCACGGTGCCGCGCGTCTCCCCCGCCAGCCTTTCCACGTGGGCGAACTGCACGGCGGGCTCGCAGAAGCCGAGCAGGAACAGGGCCTGCCGCCACGCGTACGCCGCGTTCTTCACCTGGATCAACGCCGCGTGCAGGTGGTCCGCGGGCTGGCCCAGCCGGCGGACGATCCAGGCGAACGCGCACCACGCCGGCTCCGGCGCCCGTTCGCGCAGCTCGTCGGTCAGGTCCAGGCCGTCGACCAGCACGGCGAGGTTGTGCGTGGTCAGGATCTGGCTCTGCTCCAGCACCATGCCGTTGGCCGCGACGGAGCCACCGGAGGTGCCCGCCCGACTCCGGCACAGCGCCGCGAAGTCCGCCGAGGTCCGCCTGCCCCAGCGGAGGACCGTGCGCTGGGGCTCGGGCCAGTCCGCCGGCAGGTCGTAGTAGTTCGCGTAGACCGTGTCGGCCAGCAGACGACTCGCCACCACGGCAGCGTCACGCCACTTCGGCGTGAACGTGCCGGTGAAGATGTCCGCGGCCACCTCTTCCACGAGCGGCAGCTCCAGCCCTGCCTGCTTGGCCAGCGCCCTCAGCTCGGTCATCAACGGGTTCGGCAGCAGTGCGTGCGGGAACGCGGTCAGCGCCAGCATCGTGGTCTGCCGCAGCACGCGATACGCCGTCGCGGCGTTGTCCGGCCGAGGTGACCGGAAGGGGGCGAGCGCCTCCACCCACGGCAGCTCGGTGAACCGCACCTGGTGCTCGAGGTTGAGCAGCAGGAGGCCGCGGCGACGTCGGAACGCCGTGTAGGCCTGCTCGTGCAGCCCCGCCGCGGCCGGGTCGTCGATCGCCGCGCTGAGCAGCCGCGAGGTGAGCTGCGGCAGCACGACCGCCAGCGTCTCCCCCGACGTGATCAAGCCGAGGCGGACCAGCTCGTCCACCGGTGCTTCGAGCGCTCGCGCGGCCTTGTGCACCAAGCGGTCCGGCATCGCCGTGCCGCGAGGGACCTCGGCGGTCGTCTCCGCTTCCGACACCGCGGCCGACGCGACGTCGAGCGACGGCAGGCCGCCCTCCGCCGGGTACCGGTCCAGCCGGCGCGCGAGCACACCGGCGAGCGCGGCGGTGGTCGGCGCCGCGACAGCCGCCGCCTGAGCGGTGCGCCACGCGTCGCGCTGGTCGGACTCCGGGGCGCCCCGCCGGCTCACCGTGTTCGCGATCGCGCGGCGGACCCAGCCGACGTCCCGTGCGGTGAGCGCGTCGCTGCCGTCCGGACAGGACTCCAGGGCGGCGCGCAGTCTCGCGAAGTTGCCCTTCGGGTTGGTCTGCCTGCCCGAGAGCGCGTGGGTGCGGGACGCCTCGGCGAAGTCCGCGAGCCACTCGGCCCTGGCCGCCGCCCAGTCCGCGGGCCACGTCCGGCACGGCCGGCCGCCGCGCACGGTCCCGTTCTCGTCGAGGTGCGGCAGCTCACCGTCGACGGTGCGACACCACAACGCGACCAGCCGGTCGTACAGCGGGTCCCACACGGTCAGCGTGTCGCGCATCGTGGCGATCCGCACCGGCACCCGCACGGAACGCACCGAGGCGACGGCCTCCTTCACGGAGGTGACGCGGACGGCGGAGTGCGACGGCCGGGTGGTCGGCGCGAACCGCGGCGTCAGCCTCAGCCGGTGCATCAGCGGGCGCAGCTCGGCGATCAGGTCGAGGGCCTGCTCCGGGGAACCCCTGTCCAGCAGCAACGCCACGACAGGCAGCGCCGCGTCCTCCGGCACCTCGACCCGGTAGTGCCCGCTGCGGAGCGCGTCCAGCAACTCGGCCTGGCCGGCGTCGCCGAGGTACCAGAGGTTGAGCCGTTCCCGCTCGTTGCGGCCGGGCACGTCGTCCGGGAGCGAGGCGGCGCGGGCCGTCTCGTCCTCGGACAGCGGCACCTCGGCCAGGTACCGGCCGGTCGCGAATCCGCCGTGCGCGACTTCGAGCGTCACCCACGCCGGGGTGTCCGCGACGGGGGTGCGGGAGCCGACCGTGAGGGTGCCGTCGGCCATCCCGTCGACGACGTCCTCCCAGCGCCGCAGCTCGCCCAGCGTCCGCTCGCGGTCGGCCCCGGTGCGCGCGGAGGCCGCCGTGGCCATCGCCCGTGCCAGCCGACCGGTCGCGTAACCGGACGAAGCGGTGCGGATCTGGTCGGACACGGCGCACTCCACGGTTGATCAGACATGGAGGCGGGATTCGAACCCGCGCCCTCCCCGTCCGAAGCGGGGCGATCTGCCACTGATCTACTCCATGAGGCGCCCGGATCGTATCCGGCCGCGCACGCCGGGGGCTCCCGATTGTTAGGACAGACAGCTTCGCCAGCACGTTGCCCACGTGCCGCTTCACCCCGTTGATCCCAATACCCAACCGGTTCGTGATCCGCTTGTTGCTGCGCCCCTCCGACAACGGGTCGCGTTGCGGGACTTGTCCGGTGAGCAGTGGCTGGTCCCGACCCCCGACCCCCGGCCACCGGCCACCGGCCACCGGCGTGCGATCGTGGAAGGGGCGTGCGCGGACAGCGGTTGCGTCCCCGACGTGCGACTGTCCGGGGACGTCGACCTGCTGCCGGACACCCTCGACCTCGGCGTGGGCGTCACGCTCGCGAGTCCGCTGTGCGGGCGGTTCTTCAGCGACAAGCTCGTCATATGCCTACTGGCGGAATCGTTGGTCGAGCGCAAGTCGTGCGTGCGGAGGTCCGACCGCGTGTCCTCGGCGATGGTCCACGACCTGATCGGGGAAGCAGCAACAGGAACACCCATCCCACGCACTGCCCTCGGTTGCCTGACACCGCCTGCAACGAGGCTCAGGCATCACGCGACGACGCCGGCCAGGCGCTCGCTGCTCGCGACCTCCTCCTCGCAACGATGTAACCGTTTACCGAGACACCACGGTAGGGGGTCCAATCCAAGGAGGTCAACGGGTTGACCAGCGGCAGTAAGCGCTTTATGTTCGGCGGACCGCGCCCCTGACGGGGTGACCCGCCAACGACGACGGAGGCCAACGCGGTGGCGAAGCGAGCTGTGAACGCTAACAGGATCGACATCTCCCGTTCAACGGTCTTGTCGACGCCGAAAATATTGCGCTATGGTCTTCTGGGAGCGCTCCCAGACCAGTAGATCGACGCGGGGCCACGAGCGTTCACGATCCTGCTCGCAAGGAGGCGACGCGTGGATACCTGCACAAAGCCGCAGTTCATTCTGCATCGGCACGACGTGAAGACTGCTCGATCAGCCGCCGTGCCCACATACCCCCGAAGCTGAGCCCACGCTTTCGACCGCCGTCTCCACAGACGTCGTTCGCACAGCCCTCACGGCGCTTCAACGGCTGGCTTGTTAGCGCTAACACCTCTGCCCGCCTGCTGTCTGAGGATTTGCTGTCACCAGGCGCCCTCTGCCTTCGTCCGGGCCGCATCCTCGACACGCCGCTGCGCCGGCAGGCCCGCTTCGACGCGCTGGAGTTGGAGGCGGAGCAGGAGAAGCTGCGCAACCCTCCGCGCCACCCGCACCGGCCTGACGGCGGCCGGCACCACCGTCACGCCCAGCCCGATCACCCCGTCCGGCGGCCTCACCACGCGGATGCCGACCGGCTGCTGACACCCGGATGCCGACAGGACCGTTCCCCTTCCACCGAAAGGAAGTTCCGTGATCCACTCGAACCCGGCACGCCGGAGATGGCGTTCCACCATAGTGGCGACCGTCCTGGTCGTCCTGGCCGGCGTCGTCACGGCAGTGGCCTCGACTCCCGCCGCCGCGGCCACCATCGACACCAACGCCTGGTACCAGCTCGTCTCGCGGCACAGCGGCAAGGCGATCGACGTGTGCGAGCAGTCCACCGCCGACCGCGCCTGCATCAACCAGTGGGCGCCGCTCGCCCAGGCCAACCAGCAGTTCCAGTTCGTCTCCTCCGGCGACGGCTACTACCGGCTGAAGGCCCGCCACTCCGGCAAGGTCATCGACGTGCTGGACTGGTCCACCGCCAACGGCGCCGAGCTGATCCAGTGGCCCGACACCGGCGCGGCCAACCAGCAGTGGCAGGTGCTCGACACCGACAGCGCCCACGTCAAGCTGGTCAACCGGAACAGCGGCAAGGCGATGGACGTGTGGGAGCAGTCGACCGCCGACGGTGGTCGCATCTCGCAGTACACCGACAACGGCGGGGTCAACCAGCAGTGGCGCCTGGTCAAGGTGGACGACGGGACACAGCCCGGTGAGGGTCGTCGGATGGAGAGCCTGGGCCGCGGTGTTGTGGCCGTGCGGTCCAGCAGCACCCAGGTCCTGGTCAGCTGGCGGTTGCTGGGCCTGGACCCGGTCGGGATCGGCTTCAACGTCTACCGCTCCACCGCGGGCGGTGCCGAGGTCAAGCTGAACTCCTCGGTGCTCACCGGCGGCACGAACTACGTCGACTCCACCGCGAACCTGTCGCAGTCCAACAGCTACCGCGTCCGACCGGTGGTCAACGGCGAGGAGCAGGCGGCGAGCGGTGCGTTCGTCCTGGCCGCCAACCGCGCGACCGAGCCGGTGGTGCGCGTGCCGCTGCGCGCGGGCGGCGCGGTGAAGTTCCTGTGGGTCGGCGACCTGGACGGCGACGGCGAGTACGACTACGTGCTCGACCGGCAGACCTCGCCGCAGAAGATCGAGGCCTACCGCCGCGACGGCCGGTTCCTCTGGCAGGTCGACATGGGGCCGAACAGCACCAACCAGAACAACATCGAGGGTGGCTCGTCCACGATCAACGTGGGCCACAACGACGGTGTCACCGTGCAGGACCTCGACGGTGACGGCCGGGCGGAAGTCGCGGTGCGGATCGCCAACGGCGTCACGTTCGGCAACGGCGTCAGGTTCACCAACAGCGACAACAACCGCCAGTTCATCGCCATCCTCGACGGGATGACCGGCGCGCCCCGCGCCACCGCGCCCGTGCCGACCGACTACCTGGCCGACGGCCCGATGTACGCGCGGTTCGGCGTGGGCTACCTCGACGGCGTCAACCCGAGCCTCGTGGCGTTCATGAAGAACCGCATCGGCAACGGCGGCTTCAACCTCATGTTCGCCGCCTGGCGGTTCACCGGCAGCACGCTGACCATGCAGTGGAAGTTCCTGCGCGGCAACCAGGACCTGCCGGACGGGCACAACACCCGGATCATCGACGTGGACGGCGACGGCCGCGACGAGATCGCCGAGATCGGGTTCGTGCTCAACGGCGACGGCACCCTGCGCTACAGCCTCGGACCGGCCGGCATCGTCCACGGCGACCGCTTCCACATCGCCGACATGGACCCCAGCCGTCCCGGCCTGGAGGGCTACGGCGTGCAGCAGGTCAACCCCAGCGGCCTGCGCGACTACTACTACGACGCCGCCACCGGCAGGATCATCTGGCGGCACGTCGAGCCCGGCACCGCCGACGTGGGCCGCGGCATGGTCGGCGACATCGACCCGCGCCACCCCGGCATGGAGGTCTGGGCCTTCTCCGGGCTCTACAACGGGCCCACCAACCGGCTCACCCAGTCCGACACGTCGTTGCAGCCCTGGCCGCAGCTCGGCTTGTACTGGGACGGCGACACCACCATGGAACTGCTCAACGACGGCAAGTTCGAGAAGTGGAACCCCACCAGCCCGACCACGACCAGCAGGGTTCCGCGACTGCTGACCACCGGCAACTACGGCGCGGTCGACGCCGCGCAGGGCAACTCGCCCGTCATCTACGGCGACATCTTCGGCGACTGGCGCGAAGAAGTCCTGTACACCAACGCCGCCTTCAACGAACTGATCATCTTCACCACCGACCGGCCCAGCAACACCAGGCTCTACACGCTGGCCCACAACCCCGCCTACCGCAACGCCATGACCCTCAAGGGCTACATGCAGTCCCACCACGTCGACTACTTCATCGGCGCGGGCATGGCCACACCACCGCGACCGAACATCACCTACCAGCCCAGGTAGGAGTGTCCGGCGCTGTCGGGTGAAACGACGACCGGGCTGTCGCGAACGTCTCCCGCGACAGCCCGGTCCCCCGTTCACCGAGCTGCGCCGGCCGGTCCTCCGGCCGCCCGGCGCCGATCCTCAGATCGGGAAACGCGCGTGGCCCACCGCTTGTGCGGTGACCCACCGCGTGTCGGTGAAGGCCTCGGCGCCCGCCTGCCCGCCGAAGCGGCCGTAGCCGGAGTCCTTCACCCCGCCGAAGGGCGCCTGCGGTTCGTCCGCGATCGACTGGTCGTTGACGTGGACGATGCCGGTACGCAGACGGCCCGCTACCTCCAGGCCCTTCGACAGGTCCTCGGTGATGACGCCCGCGGCCAGGCCGAACCGGGTGTCGTTGGCGAGCGCGACGGCCTCCTCCGTGCTGTCGACCACGTGGACCACGGTTGCCGGGCCGAAGATCTCATGGTGGTAGATCTCCATCTCCGTGGTGACGCCGGTGAGGACGATCGGACGGATCAACGTGCCCGGCTCCTCGATCTCGCCCGTGCCCGCGACCAGTTCGGCGCCTCGGGAGACCGCGTCCGCGACGAGCGCCGAGACGCGGCGGGCGGCGGCCTCGTCCACGACCGGGCCGATCGCCGTTCCGGGGTCGCTCGGATCGCCGTACGGCAGAGCCCGGACGCGGTCGGCGAACTTGGCCGTGAACTCTTCGGCGACCGCGCGGTGGACGATGACCCGGTCCACGCACATGCAGATCTGCCCGGCGTTCATGAAGGAGCCGAAGACCGCTGCGCCCACCGCGTAGTCGACGTCCGCGTCCTCCAGCACCAGCAGGGCGTTCTTGCCGCCCAGTTCGAGCACGGCGGGCTTGAGGTGCTGGGCGGCCAGGACGCCGATCGTGCGGCCGACCTCGGTGGAACCGGTGAAGTTGACCATCCGCACCCTGGCGTCGGCGATCAGCGCGGAGACCACCTCGGCCGCGTCGGCGCGGTCGTTGGTGACGACGTTGAGCACACCCGCGGGCAGCCCCGCCTCGTGCAGGACGTCCGAGATCAGCAGGCCGCAGGCGATCGGCGCGTTCTCGCTGGGCTTCATCACCACGGTGTTGCCCATCGCGATCGGCATCGCGACCGCGCGGACGCCGAGGATGACCGGCGCGTTCCACGGCGATATCGCGGCGATCACCCCCTTGGGCACCCGCACCTGCGTGGAGTGGACCCCACCGGCGTTGGTCGCGAGTACCTGGCCGGTCGGGCGGGTCACCTCGGCTGCCGCCTCCAGCAGGATGTCGGCGGCCAGGCCGGCGTTGAAGCCCGCCCAGGGCGCGACCGCGCCGACCTCCTCGGCCATCAGTCGCACGACCTCGTCGGTGCGCTCGGCCATCAACTGCGCGGCACGCAGGAAGATCCGGCGGCGTTCGGCCGGCTTGGTCGCGGCCCATCCCTCGAACGCGGCGTCGGCGGCGTCCACGGCGCGGCGCACGTCGTCCGGTGTGCCCGCGGCGACCTCCGCGCAGACCGCGCCGGTCCAGGGGTTGACGTCGGAGGTGGTGCGCCCGGAGGAGGCCGGGACCTCCTGGCCGTTGATGATCAGTCCTCGCGAGGTGGACACAGTGCTCCTGAGAGTGGAATCGGGGCTTCAGGCCTCGACGGACACGGGCGAGGGGGTGGTGTGCCGGTCCCCTGTGCGAAGAGCACGACGTCGGCCGGCAGGTCGTTCCTCCACTCCACTCCCACTTCGCTTCCGCGAACATCCTGGGCTTCACCACCATGCCACGGATCGGCGACGGGGCAGCAGCCGAAGTTCGGCATGGAACGCTCTCCTGAACACCTGTATGCCATCATGGGTCGGTGGTCCGGATGGCGCAGAGGCGTGTGATCGTTCCCGCGGTCGTCGCCCTCGTCGTCGGCTGGATCGCCTTCATCGCGATGTCGATCGCGCAGGCCCCGGTGCCCGGTGCTCCCTCGCTCGACGATCTCGCCAGGGACTTGCGCGTCTCGCTGGACAACCGCGATCGGGACGCCTTCGCGAACCTGGTGGACTATCCGAGTTCGGCCGTCGAAGACTTCGCTGACTCGTACTTCAGCCGCCTGGACGAAGCGAAGATCGGCGGGATGACCACGACGCCCGGCAGCAGTCGCAGCGGTTTTCCGCAGATCGTGGTGTCCGGCCGTTCGGAGTTCAGCGGCGAGGTGAGTTTCACCCAGCCCGTCGTGGAGAAGGACGGGCGCTGGCTGCTCTCACCGCTGCCCGCGCTGTGACCACGCCGCAGGCCCCGCCCCGCCCGGTGCGGGGAGAAGCGGTGCCAGGCCTCAGATGGGCAGGCCGGCCAGCCAGCGGTCCGCTTCGGCGGACGAGCGGAGCCGGATGACCGACACGCCGGTCAACCGCGGGGGCGACAAGCGCAGCGGCAGTTCCCGGCGGTGGCGGCGGTGCGACGTGATCGCCCACCTGATCAGCGACTTGCGACCGAGCAACCCGCCCAGCGTCTCCTTGTTTCCCGCCCACAGCTCCGTCCCGCGGATGATCCGGCCCAGGCTGCGGCGGATGATCCTCGGCAGGATGACCGTCAGCGGGACGTCCAGCCAGATGATCGTGCTCGCCCGGTTCCACAACATGTCGCTCACCAGGTCGATGTAGTTCCCGTCGACGACCCAGGTCTTCCCGGCGGTCTGCTCGGCCACCCGCTCCCGGAAGACCTCGATCGGCACGGCCGACCAGTTGGGAGCGTGGTGCAGGCCGTCGAGCTCGATGTGCGGAGCGCCCGTGCGACGAACGAGCTCCTCGGCGAGCGTGGACTTCCCGGATCCACAGGTACCCAAGATCACGATCCGGTCCAGCACGTCGGTGACGAGCTTCCCCGTGGTGTTCCCACTCATCGTGGAGCCGTTCCTCGTCTCCTGGTTCGAGGCTGGGCGCGAGAGCGAGCGTCACGGCCGGGTCGCCTGGGTCCTGGCGGACCGCTGCGCACTCGGCGAGGGAGGTACTTCACGCAGGGCACTCAGCCACAGCCCGGTTCGCCGGATCTTGCCAGACGGGTGCACCGGTCCGGGGCGGGAACGGCCGAACCCGCGCCGGTCAGGTGACGGGTGGACGACGTTCACCGCCGATGCCGACAGCGGGACGGCGGCTACCGAGCCCGTTGCCCGGTAGCCGCCGTCCCCGTACTGCCCGATGGTGGTGGAACCCCGCTAGCAGGTGCCGTTGGACTCCTGCATGCCGGTGTTGGCGCCTGCCGTGCGGCTCACGATGCCGGGCACGCAGTTGGTCTGGTCGAGCCTGTAGCTGTAGGGGATGCTGACCGTGGTGGTGGACTTGACGTCGGGGCCGGCGGGCCTGGTCTCGCTGCCGGGGGCCGACCAGGTGATGTTGTCGAAGATGTTGCCGCTGACCTGCCAGTACCCGGCCATGTCGGTGTAGAAGGTGCCGAGGACGTCCTTGGAGTCCTCGAAGTAGTTGTTGTCCACCTTGGCCTTGGCACCGGCGCGGGAGTTGATGCCGGACTCGTTGAGGCGCACGTAGTGGTTGTTGTACATGTGGCCCACGCCGCCGCGCAGCAGGGGCGCCCGCGAGTCGATGTTCTCGTACAGGTTGTGGTGGAAGGTGACGAACCCGTTGGAGAGGTCGCTCTCGCTGGACCCGACCAGCCCGCCGCGGCCGGAGTTGCGCAGGGTGCTGTAGGACAGGGTCACGTACTGGGTGTCGTTCTTCATGTCGAACAGGCCGTCGTAGCCTTCCGACTCACCGCCCGAGGCGAGCAGGGTGGTGTGGTCGACCCAGACGTTGCGGACGTTGCTCTCCATGCCGATGGCGTCACCGCCGTTGGACGTCGGGGAACCGGACTTCTTGACGTTCCGGACCGTCACGTTCCGGATGATGATGTTGCGCGACTCGCGGATGTGGATGCCCAACTGGTCGAAGACCGCTCCGCTGCCCACCCCGATGATCGTGACGTTGCTGATCTGCTTGAGCTCGATCACGTTCGAGGCGGTCGAGCAGCTGCCGCCCGACACCTGAGTGGTGTTGCCGTGGTTGATGGTCCCCTCGACCTCGATGATGATCGGGGTCGAGCGGCTGGCCCGGCTGCACAGGGCCGCGTGGATCTGCGTTCCCGTGGTGGCCCGGACCTTCGCACCACCCTGACCGCCGGTCGTCCCACCGTTCGCGGACGCGTAGCCGGTCGCTGCGCCCGTGGGCGGCGGGTTCGACGTCGTGGTGGTGGTCGTGGTGGTGGGGGTCGTCGTCGACGTCGAGGTCGTCGTGGTGGTGGTCGACGTGGAGGTCGTGGTGGAGGTCGAGGTGTTGGTGGGCTGCCCGGTGCAGGCAACGCCGTTGAGCTTGAAGGAGGTGGGCGCGGGGTTGGAACCGCTCCAGGAGCCGTTGAAGCCCGGCGTGACCGACGCGCCCGTGGCCAGCGAGCCGTTCCAGGACGTGTTGCGCACCGTCACCGCGCTGCCGGACTGGGAGAACTCACCACCCCACAGCTGCGTCACCTGCTGACCTGCCGCGAACGACCACTCCAACGTCCAGTTCGACACCGCGTCACCCAGGTTGGTCACGGTGACGTTGGCGCCGAACCCACCGGCCCACTGGCTGGTCACGCTGTAGTCGACCCGGCACCCGACCGCCGCGTTGGCATTGGTGCCTGCCGCCACCACCAAGCCCCCGGTCAAAGCGGCCACGGACACCGCCGCGGCAATACCGGCGGCCCGACTTCTCGTGCGTTTACCAATGCGCAGACTCATGCTTCGCCTCCTTGCGAACAGCACTCCTGGACGATGGGTCCCCAACGACACCGACCACTGCCGACTGGCGGGATCAGCGGCGATCACCTCACCCTGGGAACGCTCCCAGGGAGCATTGCGCAAGGTTGCGGAACAGGCAAGGAAATTCACATCGGTGAACGGCAGAAGGCGACTGCGGACTACGTTCCAGCAGATCACAGGCCAAAAATCGATTCAGGTGCAATGATCAAGTTCCATCGAGCACGATGAGGGCCGCCGTCCGGGCGTGCCATCACGGAAATGTCGAAACGGCAGGTCGCGGCAGTGCGCCTGAATGCTTCGGCGAAGTGCGGTTCAATCCTGCTGCCACACCTCCGGCGCTGGTGCTCCGATAAAAGAAGCGGTCGCCCCGACAGATGTCAGGACGACCGCTTCCGCGAGGCACTAGCGCTTGTTGACCTTCAGGGGGACCGTCGTCGTCGACGGGGCGTGGTTGGCGTCGCCGTCGTAGACCACGGTCAGCTGCCACCGGCCGACGCCGAGCGTGCCGGTGTCGATGGCGACGGTGGCACGTCCGTTCACCAGGGTCGCGCGACCCACCTCCAGGTCACCGCCGGAGATGATCCGGACGGCGCCCGTCGGGGTGAACGGGCCGCCCTCCACCTCGACCGCGGCGAAGACGTCGCCGCCCGGCTTGACCGCGTCCCGGTTGAGGGTGGCGGTCGTCGTGCTCGGGTCGAGGGTCTCCCTCGGCACGGAGATCGTGTTGACCTCCTCGACGAGACCCGCGTGGTCGACGGCCCGGTACCGCACCGTCGTGGCGACATCGCCGAAGGTCAGCGGCGCGGAGTACGGCGTCCACGCCGCGTCGCCCACCTGGTACTCGACCCGCGCGACGCCGGAGGTGTCGTCCGCGGACGCGATGGACACGGACCGGGCCGCGGTGTTCCACCAGGCACGGCTGACCGGAGCCCGCGTGTCGACGTCGACCTCCCGCGTCACCGGGCTCGACACGTTCCCGGTGATGTCCGTCGCCCGCGCCTGCACGGTGTGCCTGCCATCGGTCAGCGTCACCACGTCAGCGTCCCGCCAAGCGCCGTCCACGGCCATCTCGACGGACCGCACGCCGGTCTCGTCGGTGGCCGTCGCCTTCACCTCGACCGGAACCGTGAACCAGCCGCCGGTCGGCGAAGCGGGCGTCGTGCTCAAGGACACCGCCGGGTCCGATCCATCGGTCACGGTCACCGCCGCCGTCGCGCGGACCACCTGGCCCGCGAACGTGCCTTCCACCTGGAACGAACCCCACGACGCGTACCGCGACGCGTCCACGTCGGCCCAGTCGACCGCCGTCGCGCGGGTCGAGCCGTCCGCGTAGGTCACGTCCACGGTGGACGGGAGCGACGGAGCCACACCCTCACGGGTCCGCACCGACACCGGCGCGACCGACTCGGCCAGCAGGTTCGGCTGCATCGCCGCGCGGAGCGCGTCCAACTCGGCCTGGCTGATCGGGATGACCGTGCCGTGCCGCGGGCTGCTCGGCAGCGCCGAGTCCGGCACCGCCGTCCAGACGCCGGAGGCGATGTCGTCGGTGTGGAACGCCATGTACCCCCGACCACCGTGGTAGCTCGGCTGGTCGATCAGCATGTGCCAGCGACCGGGCACCACGTTGTCGCGGAACACCGTCGGGCCCTCGCCGCCGGTGAACGTCCCGCCCCACGGGTTGGGCTGGCCGACGCCGATCCGCTCGCGGACCAGGGTCCACGGCGACGACGTCGTGGTCGGCAGCGTCCCGGTGACCGTGGCCATCAGGTCGGTCGACTTCTCCTGCCGGACCGTCATGGACGCCTCGTCCTTGATGAACCGGTAGAAGGTGTCGCCGTCGCGCACCACGGTCGCGTCGATCATGCCGAGACCGGTGCCCCGCTTGACGTCCACCCACGGCTTCGCCTCGCTGAACGTGCGGAAGTCGCGCGTGGTCGCGTACATCATCCGGTTGTAGGAGGTCCGGAAGTCGCGGGAGGCGACGTCGGTCGTCGGGTACAGGTTCGACGCCCAGTAGACGACGTAGTCGCCCGACGCCTCGTCGTAGAACGCCTCGGGCGCCCAGGTGTTGCCCGCGAAGTCCGACGACACCTTGGTCATCCGCTGCTCCGACCAGTGCACCAGGTCGGTGGACTCCCACACCACCAGGTGCTTGCTGCCGGACTCCTGCGCCTCGCTGAAGTTGTTGCCACCGAAGATCTTCAGGTCGGTCGCCAGCAGGTAGAACTTGTCGCCCTCGTGCGACCGGATGAGGAACGGGTCGCGCAGACCCTGCTCGCCCATGGTCGAGGTGAGCACGGGACGGCCGTTGTTCAACTCGTCCCAGGACCGCGGGTCGTTCCCCTTCGACGCGGCGAAGTAGATCTTCTCGCCGTCCGCGGTGCTCTCACCGACGAAGTACGGGAAGAAGTACGCCTCGCGGGTCGCCGGGGCGGGCATCGGGAGCACGGTGACCGGGATCGTGCGGGTCGCCGTGCTGCCGCCCAGCGTGGCGGTGACGGTCAGGTCCACCGTCACCGGCTCGCCGCCGTGCGCGGGCCGGGTGACCTCGCCGGTGGCGGTCACCACGCTCTCGTCGCCCGACTGCCACGCCAGCGTCGCACCGTGGGCTCCGGTCAGGGGGAGGGTGAGGTTCCCCCGGACGCCATCGGCGTCGGTCAGCGTGACGGCGTCGACCGCGCCCTGCGCGGTGCCGTCGTCGGCCGCGGTGCCCGTCGTCTCACCCGCCTCGTACCGGGCCACGACCGGCCCGGTCGCATGGGCGGGCACGGCGGCGAACCCGCCCGCCACCAGTGCGGCGCCCATCAGCACGAGGGTCGCGCGCTTCCGCATCGCGATCTTCATCCCGGTCACCCTCTCTTCGGCTTGGTGATCCGCACGACCACGCTGGTCTGCGAAGGGCTGTGCCCGCCGTCGCCGAGGTAGCGCACCACGAGGGTGTGCTCACCGACGCTCAGGCCGCTCGTGTCGAGGGACACCGTGGCGGTCCCGTTGGTCAAGGCCGCTGATGCCAGGGGCACGGACGACTCCAGGATTCGAACCTCACCGGTCGGCGTCGTGCCGCCGGACGTGCTGCCGACCTTCACGGTCAGCGGGAGGACGGCGCCCTGCTCGACCCTCGGCTTCGAGGGCGACGCCGTCGTCGCGGTCGACTTCAACTGCGCCTGCTTCGCGGGCACCACGACTGTTCCGGGCTCCTCGACGTTGCCCAGCCGGTCGACCGCGCGGAACTGCACCGCGGTCTCGGCGTCGCCGACCACGACCGGAGCCGTGTACGGCTGCCAGTCGGCCGTGCCGATCCGGGTCTCGACCCGGTCGACCCCGACGCCGGAGTCCGCGGAGCGGACCGCGACGGTGCGCGCGGCGCCGTCCACGGTGGCGTTGGAGACCGGCGCGGCGCTGTCGATGCCGAACGTGACGGGACGGACCACGCCGACGTTGCCCGCCGCGTCCACGGCGCGCACCTCCACGGTGTGCTGACCGTCGCCGCTGACCTGCACCTTGGCGTCGGGGTACGACAGCCACGCGCCGCCGTCGACGCGGAACTCGATCCGGTCGAGTCGACGGTCGTCGGTGGCGGTCGCCGACACGGTGACCGGGTCGCCGTACCAGCCGTTGACGGTCGTGCCCTGCAGCGTCACGTCGTCGACCACCGGAGCGACGGCGTCGGCGGTGTGCATCCGCAGGAATGTGATCGACTGCGCGGGGAAGTCGTAGCTGAAGTCGTTCGACAGCCCGCTGATCTGCCGGGTCGTGGGCACCACCTTGGTCGGGTCGGCCTTGGTGTTGGTGTCACCGGGCGCGCCGGTCATCTGGGTGACCTCGCCGTCGGGCAGCACTCCCGCATCCGCGACCGTGACCCTCGTGCGGACGGTCTCGGCCGAGGTGTTGACCACCTTGGCCACGATGTCGCCGCTGGCCTTGTCCCGCGTGACGACCTGGAACAGCTTCTCGTCCGCGCCCGACTCGTAGGTCATCTGCAGCTCGCCGTTGAGGTACAGCGAGATGGTGTTGCCCGCGACGACGACCTTCACGCGGTAGGTCGCGCCGGTGTCCACGCTGTGGCCCTCGACGGACTTGACCTCGACCGCGCTGCCGCCGGAGGCCTTCTGCAGCACCGACCGGGTGTTGTTCCAGCCGCCGAGGTTCCACCAGTAGAAGTCGTTGGTGGCCTGGGCGCCGAACCCGATGAGGAAGCCCTCGGCGCCGGAGAGCTTCTTGGCGTCGAGTTCCAGCGTGTAGTTCGTCCAGTCCTTCGCGTACGCGTCGTCGATGATGCTGCGGGCGTCCGTGGTCGTCGCGGAGGACTGGACGTACTCGCCGTTGGAGACGCTCCAGCTGCCGGCGACCGGGTTCCACTGGTCGCCGTTGGTGAAGTCGTCGGAGAACAGCGTCTCACCGCCGGCGTTGGAGGTCACCCGGACGTTGTCGTAGGCGGCAGCGGTGTTCCAGGTGGACAGGAAGATGCCGCCGTCGACGATCGACTTGTTGACCGAGCCGTCGAAGGTGCTCGGCACGACTTCGTCACCGACGTTGTTGCCGAACATCTTCTGCACCTCCCAGTTGGGGGTGTTCCAGGACTCGTCGTTGTCGAACCAGATGGCGTCCGGGCTCCACTGCACGTACGACTCGTTGGACAGCAGCGGCGCGTAGGAGGCCAACTGGACCACGTCGGCGTTCCGCTGCAGACCCGTCATGTACGAGGCTTCGGCCAAGGCGTTGTGGAACGTGTTGCCGCGCGAGGCGTACTCGCCCAGGAACACCTTGGGGCCGTTGCGGTCGTAGCTGTCGTAGCGGTGGTTGTTCAGCAGGAACCAGTCGGGGTCGTTGTAGTAGTGCTCGTCGACCATGTCGACGTTCTGGCGGCGGTTGAAGTCCCACAGGGTGTCGAACCGCGCGCCCGCGTCGTCCGGGCCGGAGTTGGAGATGATGGTGATCTCCGGGTACCTGGCCTCGATGGCGTCCCGGAAGGCCGGGAAGTTCGCCTCGAAGGTCGTGGTGTTCTCCTCGTTGCCCAAGCCGATCTTCTTCAGCCCGAACGGCTCCGGGTGGCCGAGTGCGGCCCGCTTGGCGCCCCACTCGGTGGTGACGTCGCCGTTGGCGAACTCGATGAGGTCCACCGTGTCGTCGACCCAACGGGCGATCATCGCCGGGTCGCGCATCTCGGGGATGCTGCTGCCGCAGCCGTTGGCGCCCACCGACACCACGGGCAGCGGCTCGGCGCCGAGGTCCTCGGCGAACTTGAAGTACTCGAGGTAGCCGATGCCGTAGGTCTGGTTGTAGCCCCAGAAGTTCCAGTTGGTGGGGCGCTCCTCGACCGGGCCGATGGTTTCCTTCCACTGGTAGGTGCGGCGACGGTCGGTGAAGCCGCTCTCCTCGTAGGTGCGGAACGTGCCGACGTTGGTGACACAGCCGCCGGGGAAGCGCAGGAACGTCGGCTTGAACGCGGCGATCTTCTCGGCCAGGTCCTTGCGGAGCACCGACTTGCCGTTCACCGCGCCGACCCAGCGGTCCTGCGGCATGAGCGAGATCATGTCGAGGCCGACCGTCGAGGCCGCGCCCGCGGTGACGACGAGGCGCGCGGCGTCGGTCGTGGCGGAGGCGGTGAGCGTCACCGGGTACTGCTTCCAGGTGTCCGAGCCGTCAACGGCCACGGCGCCTTCGGCGTAGGTGACGGCGCCGTCCGCGCTGACCAGCCGGACCGCCAGGTCCTGGGCGGTCGTGGTCCGCGCCCACACCGAGGCGTCGTACTTCGCGCCCGCCTTGACCGCGAAGCCGCGGTTGTAGCCGAGGTTGCGCAGGCCGTCGCCGGGACCGTCCGCGACGAGCCGGAAGTGGTTGCGGTTCATGGCGTTGAGCCGGGTGTCGTCGTCGACGACGAGCGCTTGCGGAGCCGCGCCGCCGCCGTTGACGATCTCCCAGCCGGTCATGCCGGTGAAGCTCGCGTTGTCCGAGGTGTTGAACTCGAACGACCGGTTGCGCACCAGCTCGGCGTAGAGGCCGCCGTCTGCGGCGTAGTTGATGTCCTCGTAGAAGATGCCGAACATCGTGTCGCTGATCTGCGCGGCGGACGCGTCGCCGTCGATGGCCAGCTCGGCGTTGGACGTGCTGACCTGGGCGAGCTTGAAGCGGACCGCGGAGGCCTTGTCGCCGAACACCAGCGGGCCGGTGCCGCCCGCGTAGCCGGTGCCCTCGGCGTCGCGCAGGAAGAGCTCGCCACCGGCGGCGTCGGTGAGCCGCACGGGTGAGGCTGCGCCGCCGGTCTGGCCGAGCGCGAGGCGGCCGTCCGTGACGACGACCGGGCGGTCGCCCTCGGCGGTGCGCAGGTGGACCGTGCCGTCGGCCTGGGCGCTCGCGGTGAAGGCCAGGGTGGACAGCGGCGGCTCGGGCGAGAGGGCCAGGCCGGCCTCGGTCTCGACCAGGTGGGCGCCCCCGGCGTCCTTGATCGAGAACGTGCCGCCGGGCTGGACGTCCCGGCCCGCGGCGGCGGTGACCCGGAAGTCGTCGAACGCGGCGTCGAGCGTCGTGCCGTCGAGCGCGCCGAGGGCGTAGACACCGACCTGGGTCGTCTGGAACCCGGCGGTGACCGCGGAGGCGTCCACCCACGCCCCGGAGGCGTTCTTGTACCGGGTGGTGATGGTGTCGCCGACCCTCTGCAGCTGCAGCGTCTCGCCGGTCGAGGCCGGCCGGTCGACGAACCGCTCGGAGCGGAACACGGCGGCGGTCTCGATGTCGTTCTCGATCGCGATCCCGGACGGGGCCAGGGTGCCCACGAACGTCAGGCCCGAGCGGACGTAGTTGTCGATGTCCTGCCAGGCGATCAGACCGGCGCCCTGGTAGGTCTTGGCGACCTGGGCCCGCACGGTCACCTCGGCGGTGAAGTCGCCCGCCGGGATGTCGACCATGAACACGTTCCGCGCCGTGTTGGTCGCCTGGTAGGTGTCACCGGTCTGGCCGGTGACCCGCAGGGATCCGTCGAGGAGGGACCACGCGCCCGCGTCCTCGTTGACGATCTCCCACTCCGGCCGGAGTGCCGTCGAGGCGAAGTCGTCCGCCCACGTCTCTCCTTCGACAGCCCCCGCGCTGGGGGTGACCACCGCGGAGAGCGTGACCCCGAGGGTGACCGGCAGAGCCGCCGCCACCAGGGCACTGATCCACCGTCGGCCTGGTCTTCCGACCGACCGCTGCGCTGTCGTCATGAGGGGTGCTCCACTCTGAGTTCCACCGCCGTAGGAAATGCCAGCGTTTACCACCGGGGAGTGTGAGCGTTAACAGCGGTGACCGTCAAGGGACGGTTTGCCACGACGGACCGGCTCAGGGTCCCAGAACAGCCCATAGTGAGCGCTCACAAGTGGGGAGGCAGCGCCGCAGCAGCCCGCCCCGGTGCGGGTTCGATCTTGTGCACGACCACCGCTCAAGCCCGCGCCGGGGAGCACGTGATCACCACCACGCGCGGGACGACCGGCGCATGAACCGGCAACACCACCCACCCGGCGGTGTTACCGTCCCCGCCCATGCGACTTGGGGGGACCATCCTCGCGGCCGTCGTGCTGGCCGGGTGCTCGACCGCACCCGCTGCCGCACCGCCGTCGAGCACCACACCGACCACCACGACCACCAGCGGCACCCCGGCGGCACCCGACCCCGCCCTCATCGAGTCCCGCCTCATCAAGGCCGAGATCCCCGACGACGTGCTCGGCCCGCTCGGCTACACCCGCAAGGACTCCTCCGCGCAGAGGAACTACCCGGTCGTCCTCTGCCCGAACGAACTGCCCACCGACGGCGCCATGTCGGTGACCCGGCTCTCCACCAGCTGGGCCAACAAGCCCGCCTTCTCCTACATCGACCAGTTCCGCGTCTCCTACCGCAGGGTCGCCGCCGCGGCCGAGACCGTCCAGCACGCCCGCGAGGCCCTGGACTGCGCACCGTTCATGTTCGGCGACGAAGGCCCCTACGCCCCCGAACGCGAACTCACGCTGCCCGCGTTCGACGTCGACGCCCAGTTCGCCTTCTGCTACACGCACGGGCTGATGCGGATCTGCCAACTCGTCATGAGCAAGGCCGACCTCCTCACCAGCACCCTGTTCTACGGTCCCAAGGAAGCCGACGCCGCAGGCGTCCTGGAGAGGATCGGACACGCCACCGCGCCACTGCTGACCGCCTGACCGACCCCGCTCGCCCGACGGTCAGGTGTTCCGGAGCGGCTCACGGCGTCGTCCGCGATGTGTCAGGACGTCACCCTCGGGTAGGCCTCAGCGCATGAGGTTCCTTGTGGCTGTGGTGACGGCGGCCTCGGTCGCGCTCGCGACCACCGGCGGCTGCGTCGTCGTGAGCCAGGACGGTTCCACCGGTCCTCCCCCGCAGTCGCCGCCCGCCGATCGCGCCGACGCGCCCCCGGCGCAGCGAATGGCGCGGGACATCTTCGACCGGGTCAACGCGGAGCGGGCCGAACGCGGGCTCGAACCGGTCTCGTGGAACGAGGACCTGGCCGGGGTCGCACGGACGTGGAGCGAGGAGATGTCCCGAACCGGCCGGTTCGAGCACCAGGACACCGGCGGGCTGCTGCGGGGCGACCGCTTGCCGGGGTTCGTCGCGGTCGGGGAGAACATCTTCCGCGCCACCGGCCCGGTTCCGGCCGGGACCATCCACGCGGGGTGGATGCGCTCGGACGGGCACCGGGCGAACGTCGTCAACCCCGGGTGGAACCGGTTGGGTGTCGGCGTGTTCTGCGCCGACGACGGATCGGTCTGGGCGACGGAGGAGTTCGGCCGGACCTCCGACGCCGACCGGCCGCCGGTGGCGGAGGAGACTCCCCCGGTGGAGCCCATCGCGCGCCCGGAGGCGACGGGACCGCAGTGCCGCTGAGGGTGGCCCCCTCCGATTCCCAGGACCAGCGGTTCACCACAGCGCTGGTTCCCCTGGTGTGGCGGGAACCAGCGCTGCGCGTCGACGTCCGGGTCAGGGGAGCGCGACGAACGGGGCCAGGAACGAGCGGGCCGACGGGGTGTCCAGGCGGTACACGACGTTCGTCGCGTAGCACGGTGCATCCCCGGTGATCGTCGTCGCCACCAGGACGCGCTTGCCGTCGATGGTGGCGAAGTTCGGGCCACCGGAGTCGCCGTAGCACGCTCCGCCGTTGCCCTTCGCCTCGATCATCGACAGCCGCAGCCAGGTCTTGTTGAGCGCGTTGAAGCCCAGCGGGGCCTTCATCCGCACGCCGCCACCAGGGTGGGTGTGGCCGCCGGGGCCGTTCTGGGCTTCCTCCGTGCCGTAGCCGACGACGGTGTACTCGGTGGCGTCCAGCGCCTTCGGGCCGATCGTGTCGAGCTTGCCCGCCGTCGGCAGGGTGGCCGGTGTGAAGCTCCAGCGCGCCGCCACCTGATCGGCGGGCAGCTCCACCACCGCGATGTCGTGCGAATCGGCGGCGTTGCCGGGGTAGGCGGGGTCGCCGTGGGCCACGCCCGGCACGCCGACCGCTGCCGCCTTCTGCGCCGGAGTCCCTGTCGCGGTGTCGAGCGCGGACTGCACGTCCTGCAGCAGCGAGACGTAGAACTCGACGTTCGAGGGCCACCCGTCGACGCAGTGCGCCGCGGTGAGGAACGTGTCGGCGTCGACCATCGTGCCGCTGCACACCCAGTCGACGCGGTCCGGCGTGGCGGGGTCGCCGTCGTTGTCCCAGGTAGCGACCAGTGCGCCGACCTCAGTGCGCTCCGGGGCGGGTACGGCGTTGTAGGTGTTGATCGCGGAAGCGGGCGAAGCGGTCAGGGCGACCAAGGCGACAACTGCCGCGGCCACGGTTGCTGTGCGCATGTGCACTCCTTGCTCCAAGCAGCGTAGTCCCGGAAGTCAACCCCCTACCTCGCCCGGATGACAACGACCTGCGGTGGTTGACAGATGCCAGGAACTCGGGGCGGCTCGGCCGGGTCGGTGACGGGCCGGATGGCCGCCACCGCGGTTTCCGGGTAGCCGGCACCGAGGGCGCAGCCCCGTGCCGGACCTCAACGGCGGCACTCCGGCAAGCCGTCCAGGATGTCGACGACCTGTCGGAACTGCTCGGCGGTCGCGGCGTGTCCCGCGTCCACGGTGCGCACGTCGAAGCGGTTGTGCGGGGTCAGCCGGTCGGCTTCGGTGATCATCCGGTCCTGCAGCGCGACGGGGATCATGCGGTCCGCGGTGTGCCGGATGTACGTTCGGGGGATGCGGCCCCACGTGTGCTCCTGGACCTGCGAGTTCTCGCTGCCCACGGTCAGCGACTCGTCGGGTTGCAGGTACGCGAGCAGCGAGTGGAACTCCGCGTCGCTCGCGCCGGCCATCAAGGCCTCCTTCACCCCGGCCAGGGCGTCGGGGTCGGCGGTGCGGTAGTTGGCGCGCACCGCGCCGATGACCGCGGGGTCGGCGGCCACCAAGGCGATGATGGCGCCGGCCAGGGTCGTCGCCCCCTCCGGGGTGGCGAGGTAGTCCTCCGGGCAGGCCAGGTCCACGCAGCAGAACGCGGCGTCGTAGACGATCCGGTCGACCAGGTGGGGCACCGCGTTGCCGACGAGGTTCAGCGTCGCTCCGCCCATGCTGCCGCCGTAGAGGACGACCGGGCCGAACCGGGCGACCGCGCGAACCACCTCGACGGCCGCCGCGACATAGGCGTCCAGGCCGACACCCGCCATCGGCGACGGTCGGATCGCCAGCGACGCCGGGTCCTGCGGGCACTGGTAGTCGAGAGCGAACTGCGCGTCGGTGGCGCCGTGCCCCGGGAGGTCCACCCCGACGGTCCGATGCCCGCGCAACGACAGCGCGTCGATGCCGCCCGGTGTGCCGCTCGCGCCGGTGACGACCACGAACGTCGTCGTGCCGCGCCTGCCGTTCCGCGCCTGCGCGGCCGTCCCGCCCGTCGTCAGGGTGTACCCGCCGGCGACCGCGGCGGCCCGCAACGCCGTGCGCCTGGAATGCCTGGAGTTCGTCATGACACCGAGTGGACCGCAGCGAGCCGTCGTGCCGGAAGCGGAGAAGGTGGACACCCGCGTCCACGAAAGTCGGACCGCGCCCAGCGGCACGTCGTCCCGTCTACCAGGATCAGCGCGTCCTCGCGGCAGCAGCGGCTTCGCTCGCGCTTCGCGCGATCATCGCGATGTCGTCGACCGCGGCGATCATCGTGAAGCCCGCCGTTCGAAGGTGGGCGGCACGCTCCACGGACCCCGCGTACGCACCCGCCACGAGGCCATTGCTCCGGCAGGCGTGGACCACCCGCCGGAGCGGGGCGTCCTCCCTGCCGTCGGTCAGCAGTTCGTTCACGTCCAGGCCGAGGGCCAGCGACAGGTCGAACGGGCCGACGAAGACGCCGTCCACGCCGTCCACCGCCGCGATGTCGGCGACCGCGTCGAGGCCGCGGACCGTTTCGATCATCACCAGGCACAGGACAGTCGCGTTCGCCTGTTCCGGCACCGCGGTCGTCAACGCGTCAGTGGACCGGATCGGCCCGAAGCTGCGGGTGCCCCGTGGCGCGAACCGCGCAGCCGCAGCCGCCTCCCGCGCCTGCTCGACGGTGTCGACCATCGGGACGACGACCCCGTCAGCGCCGCTGTCGAGGGCCCTGCCGATGAGTTCGGGCCGGTTCCAGGCAACGCGGACGAAGGCGGGGATGCCCGCCGCGCGCACAGCGGCGATCAGGTCGGTGTTGTCCCGTCCGCCGGCGGCGCCTCCGTGCTGCTCGTCGACGCACGCCCAGTCGAACCCGCCGCCGGAGGTCGCCCGGACCACCCGCCGGTCGGTGCTCCCGACCCACAGCCCCACGTTGAGATCGCGTGGTGCGCCTGTGTTCCGGCCGGTCTGGGTCATCGTGTCTCCCGTGGTCGTCGTCGAAGCGCTCTAGCGCAGATCATGCCCAACCCCGCGATGGACAGCCGGCTTCGCGCAGGTCACAACCACGAAGCCAGTTGCACCCGGTACCGGACCCACCAAGACCGCGAGCAACCACCGTCCGAAGCGCGGAAGCACTCCGCCACGGAGCACGACCTGGACCACGGACTGCCGTGCGCGCGGTTCCTGCGCGGGACTCGTGAACGGGTGCAGACATGTCGCTCAACCAGCGACGATGGTCCTTCGAGCGGCGCACGGTGAAATGAGGAGCACTCCGGCGCTGGGTGGTGTGAGGCCCCGGCAGGACGATCCCGGGCGCACATCCGGGTCAGTGAGCCCTCCTCGCGTTCCGGTGCGGACCTCGTTCCGTCAACGGCATTCCGGAAACGCCTTCGGTCTTGACCGCCACCACCCCACGTGAACACATTTCACGTCAGATCGGCCGTCAACGAGGAGGTCATCATGTCCCTGCTTCGACGCCCGGTGCTGACGACGGTGCTCGCCGTCGCCCTCGCCTGGTCCAGTACCGCCGGCGCCGCTGCGGAGCCCGCTCCGGGAGCCGCCGCGCTGCCCACCGCCGCCGTCGCGATCGGCGACAGCTTCGTCAGCGGTGAAGGCGCGGGCTCCTACCAGCCGGTGACCGACGTCAACGGCGTCGCCCAGGGGTTCCCCGGCTGGTCCGCACCGAACAACAACGCCTTCTTCTGCCACCGGTCCGCCAACGCGTCGCTGCACAAGGCCGACCTGCCCGGCATCCAGGCCCGGTTCAACCTCGCGTGCTCGGGCGGGCAGCCGCACGACGTGCTCAACCCCTCGGGCAACCGGGCCAAGGGCCGCACCGTGGCCTCCCAGCTCGACCAGGTCCGCGCGGTGGCCGCCACCCACGACATCGACCTGGTCCTGGTGGGCCTGGGCTCGAACAACAGCTCGTTCACCTTCGGCGACGTGGCCACGCTGTGCGCCAACCGCTTCATCGCCGACGCCTGGACCGGCTGGTGGGAGTTCTGGTCCTACCTCGGCGGCCCGGTGCCGCAGGAACCGTGCGCGGTGTCCGACCTGGCCACCGAGGCCGAGATCGCCGCGGCCACCGACGAGACCACCACGGCCCTGCGGTCCCTGCTCACCACCCTGGCCCAGGTCGACGCCGACGGCCGCCACCGGATCGTCTTCCAGGACTACACCAACCCGCTGCCGCTGGACATCGCCGCCCGGTACCACGAGGAGGACGGGCGCAGCGACACCCGCGACAAGTTCCGCGACCTCGGCGCCGAGCGCTACGCCGCGGGGTGCCCGGTGCACCGCGCCAGCCTCGCCCCGGGCCACGTGTTCTCCGCCCGGCTGGGCACCGTGGTGCAGGGCGCGCACGCCCGGCTGTCCGCCGAGTTCCCCGGCGCCGACCTCGTCCACCTCAACGTGCAGCGCGCGTTCGACGGCGCACGGCTGTGCGAGCAGGGCGACAGCCCGGCGAACACCCTGGCCACCCCCATCCGGCTCCAGGACGGCCCGAGCGGCACGTTCGTCACCAGCCTGTCCGGCAGGGACAAGCTCTACGTGCAGCGCATCGCCAACACCTGCGTGACGTACTTCCAGACCTGCCAGGAGTCGTGGCACCCCAACGCCGCCGGCCACGCGGTCCTCGGCCGCTGCCTCTCCGGGGCCGCCGCCACGACGACCCGAGCGGTCACCTGCGCCCGGTCGTCGAACGGCACGATCTCGGTCGGCTGAGGCGACGGCTGGTCGGTTCTGCCCGGCGTTGCCCGACCGGCCGATCTCGGGCGTCGTGCCGGCTCGCCAGGGTGGGACGTGCATTGGTGGTAGCCGGAAACGGCGTGCGTCGGCCTCGGCGGCCACGGCAGTCCTCCACCCCGGCTCCGGACTGCAGCACCTACCGGACTGCGATGGCGGTCGGGCCGCCCGACCCGACCGCCCGCCGGGATTCACCGACCTCGGCGACGACACGACCACCCGGGCTTTGATGGCGGGACGGCTCCCAACACGTGCGGGTGCTGGAGCGGCCGGCCCCTCCGCGTACAACGGCTCGACGGCCCGGCGTTCAGCCCTCCGGCATCAGGACCTGTGCTTGAGCCAGGGGGTGCCACATGTCGCGGTGGAGGGATCGGGCACGGTCGGCGTTGTCCGCGCCCGCACGGTGATCGCCTTGCCGCATGTGGGCCGACGCGAGGATGACGTGGGTCTGTCCAGTTCCTCCGCCTTCTCCAGCTCACCCAGGTTCAGGTGGGTTTCGGTCAGCCCCAGCAGCACGTGCCAGCGAGGGCACCGAGGGCGTCGCGAACTACCGGGTGCTCGCCCGGTTCGACGACGTCCAGCTGACCGGGTGCCACATCGCGAACCCCGACTTCGAGTCCACCGGTGGTCGGACGTTCACCAGGGGCAGCGGGCGGGTGTTCGGCGGTGTCCACATCTCCGACCCGGAGTACTCGACGACGGTGCACGCCACCGTTGCGGCGGCCTACGCGGGCTGACACCTGCGCGGCGTGAGCTCGGAGGGGTGCTCACGCCGTCACGTCACCTGTCGTGCACCGCCCACTTCCCCCGCCGACACCAGTGGACCGGATCAGGGCAGCGCCGCCGGCCACGCGGACCGGCGAGGGGGTCGCGGCTGACCGGTGGTCCTCCCCCGACGGGCGCACTACCGGTCAGCCGGCGGCGTTCATCAGGTCCACCGCGCTGTGCTGGCGAGCCGCGTCGCTGCGCTGGAACGGCCCGGCCCACGGCTGGTCGTAGGAGTCGCTGCTGGAGCGGTC
Source organism: Saccharothrix isguenensis (assembly GCF_052936305.1). NCBI lineage: Bacteria > Bacillati > Actinomycetota > Actinomycetes > Pseudonocardiales > Pseudonocardiaceae > Saccharothrix > Saccharothrix isguenensis. Next base: position 2,757,702 of record NZ_CP193626.1, on the reverse strand, counting down.
CCGCGCGTGGGCGGTGTCGGCCTGCCGCTTGAGGTAGGCGGTGTACGGGCGGTCCGGCAGGGCCTGGTTCAGCTGACCGAGTCCGCGCACGAAGGCGCCCTTGAACGAGGGGACGTCACCGCCACCTCCGTCGTCGAACACGATCCCGCCCGGGTTGAGCGCGGTGTCGGTGGTCGACGCGTTGGCCAGGGTGCGCGCCCTGCCGAGGTACGCCTGGTCGCCGGTGGCCCGGTGCAGCTCGGTCAGCGCGGCCAGCGGCACGCCCTGGTTGTAGCTCCACGGCGTCTGGCCGTTGTTGCGGCACGTCGACGTGACGAGCCCGTCGTTGACCATGTTCGAGCCGTTGATCATCCCGCTGCCCTCGAACCACCGCCAGCCGTCCCGGGCGCGCTGCACGTAGGTCGTGTCACCGGGCAGCCGGTTGTGCAGCGCGGCGTTGAGCTGGACGTACAGCGAGTTGGCGATGGCGTTCTTGTAGGTCCGGCTCGACGTCCACCAGATGCCGCCACCGCACGTCGAGTCCCAGTACCGGTGGATGTGGTCGGCGTCGATGCGGGCGGTGTCCAGGTAGCGGCGCTCGCCGGTCAGGTCGTAGGCGGCGATCCACGCGAGTCCCCACCACGCCACGTCGTCGTTGTACTCGTTGATGAAGTTGCCGTCCCAGGCCGTGCGGTTGAGGTCGAAGGTGCGCGCGATGGCGTACCGGTAGCTGCCCATGCCGCTCACCCGCGCGTTGTCGATGATCGCGGTGAGCGCGTTGGCGGAGTTCCACCAGCCGGTGGTGTCGAAGAGACCGGTGTTCAGGTTGTACCGCTGCATCAGGGCGGTGGCCGCGGCGGTGCGGCGGTCCCCGGCGTTCCAGGTCGTGCGGTACCAACTCGTGCAGGCGATGGACGACGACCCCGCCGGCTGGCCGCAGGCGCGCAGCAGCCCGACACCCAGGCCGGCCCAGTCGTCCACGTTGTGCATGAGCGTGCGCCAGCCGCCGTAGCCGGCCGGGGTCGTGGTCGAGCCGAGCTTCGGCTGCCACGTCACCCCCGCGTCGAAGGAGCGGTCCAGCCAGACCGAGTCGCCCTGACCGCCGCCCGACACCACCGCCCACCCCATGGTCTCGGAGCTGTCGAAGTGCAGCGCGACCCGGCGGGTACCGAGAGGCACGGTCTGGGCGACCCGTTCGCCGGCCGAGAGGGCGGGATCGCGCCCGTCGCAGTAGCGGTTGCACACCGGGGCGACGGCGGTCGGCGACGTGGGGACCGATGCGGCCGGAACGACGACGAGGGACAGGAGCAGGGATGCCGGAACAGCGATGTTCAGCACGGGACCTCCCGGGCAGGGGGGATGGCCGACAGAGCGTGAGAGCGCTCTCACCTCTGAGGCTAGGACCGTCCGCGAGAAGGCGTCAACACGACCGACCGGACAGGTTCGTGTCAGAGCCCGGCAAGAGGGTGGTCGTCGTCTTGAGCTTCACCGCAACACACCGGCGAAGTCCCGAGTAGACGGATGGTGGCGACCGCGCGGGGACGCACCCGATCGGGCGACGTCCGCGACCGGACCGTGCGACCCTCGATCGGGCTCAGCCGGGGGTGTTGCAGCGCGCCTCGCCGAACACGAGGTAACCGCGCTGCAGACCGGAGCTGTCGACGCTGCCGTCGCAGTCGATGGCCCGGTAGCCGTTGAACTTCGTGTGCCCCGGGTCGGCGTACCACTGGTACAGGCACGCGTAGCCGCTCTTGCACATCGGGATGGCTTGGGCGGAGGCCGGCACGAGGGCGACGACGCCGAGTGCCGCCACGACGGCGACCAGCAGACGACGGATCACGGTGGGCCTCCTTGCTCGGAACAGGCCCCGGACGCGCAGGGGGGACTCGGTTCAGGATGACAGCCGGACCGGGAACCACAGCACCGCCGATCGGCAGAACGCTCCGGAACGACCGGAGCCGTGGACGGTCCTGCCGTGCCCGCTCGGCGTTCGACTCGGCGGTCGACCGGCTCCGCGACGGCCGATGTCCGGTGGCGAAGGAGTGGACCCACCCGAACCGAATCGGGCGCCCGCCGACCGACGACGCCATCGTGGTGGTGATCGAGCGGTTGGCACGGGAGAACACCGGTTGCGGGGAATGCGGTCGTGCTTCTTTCGAATAGCATCGACGAAAAGGGAACGCGGCGGTGGATCATCCATTCCCGGTCTTGTCCGCCGGGGCCACGGCCTTGCGGAGGAGGGTGAGCGCGCCAAGGTGACGCAGAGGGCCATGCGGCAGCGGACCGGGAGAGGCGGCGGCGTCGAACTGCTCGACGGCCTCCTCGATCGTGGTCTCCAGCACGTCGGCGATCGAGCGGCCACCGTCCCGCCCGCGAGACGGTGCGGGCACCATCTCGTTGACCGGGGAGATCGTGCCCGATAACGTCGAAACGGGCGCTGGGGCGAATTGACCAGACCGACTCACACCACCTCTCGGTTGACCATTTCCACAGGTCGGTGAGTCATGCCCGATCTCGTTCGTTTCCATTCTTCATTCGACGATCGGATGGGTCTGTGAAGAGATTTGCGCTATACGCTGTGGTCGCCTTGTCCGTCGCGTCCAGCGCGGCGGTGGCCACCGCCGCGCCCGCGCCGAACAACGGCACGACTTCTGAGCAGGGCGCCGTCGGTGTGAGCGCCTGGTCCGACGCGGACAAGGTGAACGCCCGGCGGCTCGCCGCGATGGATCGCATCAGGGCGAGGGTGGAGAACCGGCCCGAGGTCTACGCGGGCATCAGCACGAACGGTCCCTCGGATCTCACGATCCACGTGGTGAGGGGTCGTCAGGCCGGCGCCGACGCCGATGCCCTCCAGCGCGAGGCGCGCTCGGAGGACATCGGGGCGAAGGTGGTGTTCGTCGAGCGGAGTTCCGCCGACCTGGAGAAGGTCATGGACGCCGTCCGGGACAACGGGGTGCTGGCGTCGAGATTGGCCTCGCGCGGGATCGACGTGGCGAGCAACCGGGTGGACGTCGGCGTGACGGAGCTGACCGCCGAGGTCGAGGCGGAGGTGCGGGCGAAGTTCGGCGATGCGGTGGTGGTCCACCAGGAAGCGCGCCCGAAGCTGGTGTACGGCAGGTTCAACGACAGTTCGCCGTTCTTCGGGGGCATCCGGTACGGCAACACGCAGAAGTCGTGCACCCACGGATTCTCCGTGACGAACCTCCACGGCACGCGTTACTCGCTCACCGCCGGTCATTGCGGCACGCTCGGCATGTCCTTCGCGGCGACGACGTACTCCGGGGGCACGAATGACGCGGGAGTCGGTTACGCGCACTTCGGGACGATGCAGTTCCGGCGGCTCGGTGGCGGCGGCCTCGACGCCGCGCTCATCGGCGGGACCGGGTACGACGGCCGCATGTGGGCGCACAGCAACCTCACCGACAACAGCAGCTACTCACTGCCGGTGCACAGTGCGGCCAACTCCTGCCAGGGCTGCGGCGTCTTCGTCAACGGGTCGTACAGCGGCCTCCGCGCGGCTCTGTTGACCGGTCCGGGCAATCGCTGCATCACCTCCTACGACCCGAGCAACGGCAGCTACTACGAGAACTGCGGCCAGCAGGTGATCACCCCCACCTCCGGCGGGAGCCTGTGCCAGGGTGGCGACAGCGGGGGCCCGGTGTTCGCGCACAACGGACAGGGCGGCGTGATCGCGGTCGGCATCATCGCTTCCGGTTACGAGAACGGCAACTGCGTCTACACCGAGGTCCCGAGGGCGCTGAGCGTCTGGTCGAGCACGATCACCACCGGGTAGCGAAGCCCGTCCCGCTCCACCGCGGGCTGGTCGATCAAACGGTGCGGTCCGCGTCCGGCGCGTGAGCGTGAGGCTTACCTCGCGCTCACGCGCCAAGGTGTCGTCGCCGTCACCGCCAGGGCAGCGCCTGGCCGCCGTGCGCGTTCCCCGATGTGCCGAGCGGTGCCGCAGCACACCGTCGCACCTGCGGGTACCACCGCGACCACTTCGCCGCCGACCTCTCCGTCACCGGCCTTCGACGTCAATGCCGCGTACGGGACCGTGGTGGCGGCGACGACCCCGGACGAGCTGCCGGCACCGATCAGTTCCACCCCCACGCAGACCGTGCTCGGGGAACTGACGATCCCAGGACGCGGCGGCATCACGGCACCACCGGCCGACGACACCGCAGTGGCGTTGATTGCGCCGATGCACCTCCGTTCAGCGGCGTCGGCCGTGCACTGTCGGCGACCGCACTGCGGTGCCATGTCCCTGATAGGGCCACGACGCTGATGGATCGGGTGAACGGCCTCCAACCGGGCGAGGGACGGGGTTAGCGTCTTCAGGATCGGTGGTCGATTCGCGAGGAGGTCGCCGGGATGCGCAGGGTCCACTACCGCCGTGTCACCCGTCCTGTTCGTGACGGCCCGGCTCGCAGCCCGGCTGGACGCAACCGGGGGTACGGCCGTGGGGTTCCTCAGCACGCGTGGCAATAGCCGCCCGACAAGGGCACGAACTCACCGCTCCCTCTTCGGAGTCTCGGCCCTGCACCGCTCACTTCACCCCGCCGAACCTCGCAGGCACCCCTCCGAGTCCTGCAACCACCACCTCTGAGGTCGCCAAGGACTTCGACGTGGGCCCGGTCCCTGTCGCGTCGGTGGTTCTGCGATCCGGTGGCGGCACCCGATACCACCTGCGAAACACCTCGCCGCGAGCGCGCCGGGCAGAGGTCGCCGACCTCGCCATCGGACCGACCGCGTCACCGGGGTCCTCCGGCTGCCGGGCGCAGCCGTTTCGACGACGAAGACACTATCTCGTCCACATGGAAGGAATGTGCGACATGCTGCTTTCCAGGTTTGCCGGCGCCGCTGTCCTCGCGGCGAGTACCACGCTGTCCCTCGTCGGGGCCGCGAACGCGCATCAAGATCGCGACTGCGCGGACTTCAGCAACCAGGCCGAAGCGCAGCGGTTCTTCGATTCCGCCGCGGTCAACTACCACCGGCTCGACGCGAACAACGACGGCATCGCTTGCGAGCACCTCCCGGCGCCCAGCCACGTTCCGACAGCCCGTCGGACCCAGGCTCCCCAGCCGCCCGTCGGCGCGATCGACACGGGTGACGGCTCCACCGTCGACGGCTCGACCACTGGCGACTCGGGCGCCCTGCCACTCCTCCTCGGGCTGGCCGGACTCGGTGCAGCCTCGGCCACCGCTGTCGCGGCACGGCGCGCACGCAGGAGCAGCTAGCGCATGCGCGACCGCTCGCGCCGCCATCCCCGCCGGAGCACAACACCTCTGCTGGCGGGGATGGCAGCGGCATTGGGCCTGGCGGTTCTGACGGGCGTCGACAACGTCCACTCAGCCGACGACGTCCACCCGGTCGACACGGCTCCCGCCGCGTCGGCGCACGAACCGGCCGGATCGTTCCTCACGCCCGCACCGAGCACACCGCACAACCCGACGGTGGTGGCGCTCGACGCATCGCGCCCGACCCGGGTGACCATCCCGGCGATCGGCGTCGACACGGCCGGGATCATCGATCTCGGGCTGCGCGCCGACCGCGCCGTGGAAGTCCCGGCCGATGCCGAAACCGTTGGCTGGTACACCAACTCGCCGACTCCGGGCGAGAGCGGGCCCGCCCTGCTCGCCGCACACGTCGATTGGCAAGGCCGACAGGGAGTGTTCTACGACTTGCGCAAGGTGAAGCCCGGCGACGAGGTGACAGTGGAACGTGCCGACGGCTCGGCCGCGTCGTTCGCGGTCCAGCGGGTCGAGCAGCACCCGAAGGACCGTTTCCCCACCCAGGCGGTGTACGGCCACGTCGAGGGGCCCGAGCTGCGGCTCGTCACCTGCGGCGGGCCATTCGACCGGAAAGCGGGCAGTTACCGGGACAACATCGTGGTCTACGCGCAGATGACGGGAAGCCGCCATCGCGACGGGTCTTCCGGGTGAGGTCCCCTCGATGGGAAGCGGTCCGGTGTCCTTCGCCGCCTTGCTGTGGAGCGGCGGCGATGGTGCGCGAGCACCTTGCGGGTCACCTCGTGCAGCGGGTGCACGCTCACCTGAGCGTGTCCTCGATCCGGCTGTCCCATCGTGCGGCCGGCGGCGCGCTGCGGTGGGACGTGGAGTGGTCCGCACCATCAGAGGAGTGACGGCAGCACGTGCTCCTCGGTGACCACCAGGCCCGTGGTGGCCATGGTCTTGGCCAGGTCGGCGTCCCAGGTGGCGTCTGCGGGACGGCTGTTCAACGTCGGCAGCTCGACACTGCGGGCGATCAGGGTGGCGACGGCCTCGCGGTAGTCGTTCGCCGACATGCGCCACGCCGTGCCGCCGGTCCAGGCGAGGATCTCGTTGGTCGCGCGGATGCCGTCCGGGGTGAAGTCGTTGTGGCAGCGGACCGCCTTGCCGGTGAGGTGGTGCTTGGCCTGTGCGGTGAGGCCGTTCGGGAGCACCATCAACGGGCCGGGCATGCCGGATTCGAGCAGGCGTGGGCTGCGGACGACGGTGATTTCCGAGGTCTCGAGGGTGTCGTTCAGCGTCAGGTAGCCCTGCGAGGTCAGCACCGGGTCGCTGTAGGCGTCCCTCAGGATTCCAGCCCGCTCCCAGCTCGTGCCCATGAGTTCGAGCGCCTTGCCCACGATCCGGGTGAGCGGCCGCCCGTCGTCGAGGTCGTTGCCGGCCAGGGCGAACCGGGTCGTCGTCGGTCCGAGCTTGCCGAGCACCCTGGCGGCCTGGTTGGCGAGCATCGGCAACGCGGGCTGCGGGATCTTGCCGTACCGGCGCACGTGCGCGATCCACGGTGCGGCCCACGGTTCGTGCAACAGGTTGTGCTCACGCAGCGCGAACTTCAACACGGCGTCGGCTGTCGACGCCTCCTCGGTCGTGGACATGCCGATCGGCTTGCCGTGCAGCGCTTCCAGCACCTCGGTCAGCGTGCTGCCGTGCGTGCGGACGTGGTCGTCCAGGCGCGCCAGGGAGATCTGCCGGCGGGCCGGGTGCGCGACCGGCTTGCGCAACAGTTCGCTGAGCGCCGCGGCGGTCTTCTCGTCCTCGACACGGATGCTGAACGCAGACCGGCCGCCGCCCTCCAGGGTCTCTCGAGCCAGCCGCCACAGCTCGGCGAGTTCAGGTTGGTCAAGGTGCACCACCCGAGCCTAGTTTCGCGATCCGAACGGCGCACACGACACCTCTGAACACTCGCCGTGACCAGGGGCGACCTATGGCGCAGGGGGCACTGGGAGATCCGCCGCAGGCCGGGCGGGGCCTGCCGCCGCTCTTCCGGCGGTAGGCCCCGCACCGACCGCCCGTCAGACCGCGGGGGTCTGCGCAGAGGACCGCGCGCCCTCCTCGACCGGCCCACCAGCGGACTTGCCGCGAGCGGCCAGCAAGGCGATGCCGCCGACCACCAGCGCCACGGCCACCATCGCGGCGCTCACCAGCAGCGGCGAGCGGAAGCCCAACCCCGCGCCGATGGCGATGCCACCCAGGGCCGGCCCAGCCGCCGCGCCGACGTTGAACGCGGAGGTGGCGAAACCACCGGCCAGCGTCGGGGCTCCCCTGGCTGAGTAGGAGGCCTGGGCGATGAGCGTCGATCCGACCGCGAACGAGAGCGTTCCCTGGATGAACATGAACGCGAAGCCCACGACCGCGTTGCCCGAGGTGAGGGCGAACAACAACCAGCCGGCGAGCAGCGCGACAGCGCCGAATCCCACCAGCTGGAGGGGCTTGCGGTCGCCGAACCGACCACCGATGGTCACGCCCGCGAACGAGCCGAGGCCGAACAGCAGCAGCGCCAGCGGTACCCAGCTCGACGACAGGTGCGCCACGTCGGTGACCACAGGGGCGAGGTAGGTGAACGAGCAGAAGGTCGCGCCGTTGACGAGGGCGCCCAACACCAGGACGACGACCAACCGTGGAGTGCGCAGCGCGCGCAACTCGTGCAGCGCGCTTGGGGCTTGTCGGTCCGGAGCGGTCAAGGGGACCGCGCGCAGGATGGCGAACACCGGCGGCACGGACAGGATGGCCACGGCCCAGAACGCCGAGCGCCAACCCCACAGCTCACTGATGAAGGCACCTGCCGGCACACCCGCGATGCAGGCGAGGGTGACGCCGCTGAGCAGGATCGACGTCGACCTGCCCTTGTCGTTGGGGCCCACCATGGCCGCAGCGGAGGCCAGGCCGACAGCCAGGAAGCCCGCGTTGGCCAGCGCGGCCACCACACGGGTGACCAACAAGATCTCGAAGCTGTCGGTGAGGGCGCCGATGACGTGCATCACCAGGAAGGTCACCAGGAAGGCCAGCAGCGCGTTGCGGCGCGGCCAACGCAGGCTCAGTATCGCCACCACCGGTGCGCCGACGACCATGCCGACGGCGAAGGCGGAGGTCAGCGATCCCGCAGCCGGGATGGACACGGACAGTTCGTCGGCGATGTCCGGCACCAGGCCGGACAGCATGAATTCCGACATCCCCTGGGCGAAGACCGCCAGCGCGAGGACGTATACGGCGAATGGCATGGAAAGGCTCCACGACTGCTCTGGAAGACCGTGTGTGCGACAAAGCTGCCCAAGCGGCGCTACGGCCGCCGTGGGCGCGACAAGAACCCGGAACGGATCCGGGTGGGAGGTTCGAAACGGTGGCCAGAACCGCAGGGGAGCAGCCCGCGACAGCGGCAGGGCACGGCCCGAGGTGTCAGCGCCAAGTGGGCGCGTACTGCGGAGAACGCCACCGGAGAGGTCCGGTGGCTACCTACTCGCTGCCTCAGGGCTGGACATGCACAACAAGGTAGCAACGCCATTTCGGGAATGTCCAACCGCCACCTGGGTGCGCGTCGCCGGCCGGAACTCGGGCAGCGCCGGAAGTCCCTTGCCGAGGACCTCGACGTGCGCCGCAGTCCGTCCTCCCCGACGCACCCGGTCACGACGACATCCTCGCCGACCGCTCGACCGCCGCGGCGTCGAACGGGTCGATGGTCAGGACCGAGCACAACGCGTCGAGCTGGTCGCGCAGGGCCCGTTCCAGCTCCTCCTTGCGCAGGGAGATCGCCGCGGCGGCGCTCAGCAGGTAGGCCCACGTGCGGGCGAGGAGGTCCCGCGTGCATGCGCCGTCCGGGAGGGCAGGTCGGGGCTGGGGCGCGTGGTCTGGCTGCGACCTCGGTCCGTCCGGCCCGAGGTCGCTCACGACCGTGCGGTCACGGCTTTCGGGCGACCCCGCCGCAGATCACCATGTTCATGCCCGGGGTGTCGGAGAAGTCGCCCGGTCCGACGGGCCGCCACGCCGCGCACCCGACCAGGCCGGGCTCGACCAGGTCGAAGTCCCCGAACAGCGCCAGCACCTGCTCGTGCGAGCGCTCGTTGAGCTGGTCGGCGCTGCGGCTGTCCTTGATCGCGTCCGTCACGTCGGCCAGGCGTCGGTCCTGGTGTTCCGCGGTGACGTGGGTGATCGCCAGGTGGCTGCCGGGGGCCAGCACGTCGCGGTAGGTGGCCATCAGCTGCCACGGGTCGTCCTCGTCCGGCAGCCAGTGCAGCATCATCAGCACCAGCAGGCCGATGGGCCGGTCGAAGTCGAGCAGCCGTCGGGTCTCCGGGTGGCCGAGGATCGCCTCGGGGTCGCGCATGTCGGCGTGCACGACGGCCGCGCGGTCGTTGTCCGCCAGCAGCAGCTCGCTGTGCGCCACCGCGATCGGTTCCTTGTCGACGTACACGACCCGGCACTCCGGGTCCGCCGCCTGCGCGACCTCGTGCACGTTGGCCACGGTGGGAATGCCGGAGCCGATGTCGAGGAATTGGGTGATTCCCTGCCCGATCATGTACCGGACGGCCCGACCGAGGAAGGCCCTGTTCACGCGCGCCGCGGAACGGGCGTCGGGCATGATGGCCTCGACCTGGGTCGCGAGCCGGCGGTCCACCGCGAAATTGTGGGCGCCGCCCAGCAGGAAATCGTAGGTGCGGGCCATGTTCGGCACCGAGATGTCGACGCTCGGGGGAACCCACTCCGGTTGCACCACTGCGAACACCCCTTCGGTAGAGGCATCATCCTAACCACGGGGCCGATTGCGTCATTGCGCCACCCGAGTGTGCGCAGTCACCCGATCGGGCACTGTCAAGCTCATCCGAACGGATTCTATTGTGATCCGTCCCGTCAACTAGGCGAGGAGCGGACATGCCCGTCCCGGTTGCCCCGGGTCGCCTTCCACTGCTGGGCCACACCGTGTCGATGTTGCGCCGCCGGCACAAGTTCACCGCACTATTGCGGAATCACGGCGACGTCGTCCGGATTGACCTCGGAGGGATGCGCACCTATTTTGTGACGAATCCTCGACTAGTCCACGACCTGCTGGTCGTCAAGGGATCGTCGTTCAGGAAGGGCGCGTTGTTCGACAGGTTCCGGCCGATCTTCGGCAACGGTCTGGCCAACTCGGACGGTGAGGTTCACCAGCGTCAGCGCCGAATGGTGCAGCCCGCGTTCCACCGCTACCGCATGCCCCACTACGTCGAGACCATGGCGCGCGCCGCGGCCGACTGGACGGCCGACTGGCGCCCCGGCGAGGTGCGCGTGCTCGAAGAGGACGCGCAGGCTCTCGCCGTCACCGTCGTCGGGGAGGCGCTGTTCTCCACCGAACTGGGCAGGCACGCGGTCGAAGAGGTGCGCCGGTCGCTGTTCACCGTGCTCAAGCAAGGCATGATCCGCGCGCTGTCGCCGTCTTTCGTCGAGAAGCTGCCCCTGGCCGGCAACCGCGCGTTCGACGAGGCCGTCGCGCGCATGCGGGCGATCGTGCTCCAGGTCGTGCGCGGCTGGCGGGAGGACGGCGTCGACCGGGGTGACCTGCTGTCGGTGCTGCTGATGGCCCAGGACCCGGACACCGGCGCGGGCATGTCCGACGATCAGGTGCACGACGAGGTGATGACGCTGCTCGTCGGCGGCGTCGAGACCACCGCGCTGGCGCTGGCCTGGACGTTCCACGAGCTCGCCCGGCACCCGGAGGTCGAGCGCCGCGTCCACGCCGAGCTGGACGAGGTGCTGGGCGGGCGCACGCCCACCTTCGCCGACGTCGGCGACCTGGTCTACCTCAAGCGGGTCGTCAACGAAGTGCTGCGGATGTACCCGGTGTGGTTCCTGATGCGGCGCACGGTGGCGCCGGTCGAGCTGGGTCGCGTGGCGTTGCCCGAGGGCGCCGAGGTGATCTTCAGCCCGCACGCGCTGCACCACGACCCGGCGTCGTTCGCGGACCCCTACCGCTTCGACCCCGACCGGTGGTCCCCCGAACGCGCCGCGGGGATCCCGAAAGGCGCGTTCGTCCCGTTCGGCGCTGGTGCGCGCCAGTGCGTCGGGAACCTGTTCGCCCACACCGAGCTCGTCGTCGCCGCCGCCACCGTCGCGGCGCGGTGGCGGCTGGTCCCCGTGCCGGGCAAGCCCGTGCGGGTCAAGTTCACGTCCGCCGCATACCCCAGCGGAATGCTGATGACGGCGGTTGCCCGAAACTGAGTTGGAGGTTGTTCTCCGTGGGTTGGTTGCGTTTGCGTCGGATCGGCGCCGTCGTGCTGCTCGCCGCCGGGATCGGTCTGACACCCGGCACGGCCGGCGCGGCGGAGGTCACGTGCGAGGACGTGAGGGTGCCGGTGAGGATCGGCCTGGCGGCGCACTCGGTGCACGGCCGGTTGTGCGTGCCGCGGGGTGCGACGACGCTCCAGGTGCTGGTGCCCGGAGGCACGTACAACAGCGCGTACTGGGACATCGGGCACGCCTCCGAGACCCGGTCCTACCGGCAGTCCATGAACCGGGCCGGCATCGCGACCGTCGCCGTCGACCGGCTCGGCAGCGGGCGCAGCTCCAAGCCGCTGAGCATCCTGCTCACCCTCTCCACGCAGGCCAAGGCGGTGCACGCGGTGGTCCAGTCGCTGCGGCCGCGGTTCGACCGGGTCGTGCTCGTCGGCCACTCGGTCGGCTCGGCGGTGGCCACGACCGAGGCGGTCAGGTACCGCGACGTGGACGGCGTGGTGATCACCGGGCTCACCCACCAGATCAACCTCCCGGGCGCCGTGCCGGTGTTCACCACCCTGGCCCCGGCCGCGCTCGACCCCCGGCTGAAGGGCTTCGGCCTCGACCTCGGCTACCTGACGACGATCGCCGGTTCCCGGCACTCGTCGTTCCACGCCCCCGGGGTGCCGGAGCGCGGCGCGCTGGACTTCGACGAGGCCACCAAGGACGTCGTCACGCCGACGGAGACCGTGAGCACCGTGCTGATCAGCCAGCTCATCCCGGTGTCACGGCGGATCACCGTGCCGGTCATGGTCGTCATGGGCGGCGGCGACGGGAACTTCTGCGGCCCACCGCTCGGCGCGGACTGCTCGTCCAGCGAGGCGTTGCGCGTGTCCGAGGGGCGGTTCTACGCACCCGAGGCCCGGTTGAGCACTTACGTCGTCCCCGGTTACGGGCACTCGCTCAACTTCTCGCCGAACGCGCCGGGTTACCACCGGGCGGTCGCCGAGTGGACGAACGGGATCGGCTGACGGGCCCCGGCCTGCCGCTGTGCCGCCCGCGCCTCGACACGCCTTGTCGGTGGGTCGAGGCAGAGAGTGAACTCGACGCACCCGAAGCAGATGAGGTTCGCGCTCTGCTGTACCCCAGCGGTGGCGGCCGGTTCAGAGCCAGTCTGCCTCGATCCCGCGGGCACGCAGCGCCTCCAGCGCCTCCTCGTTGCCCGTGTAGAGCAGTGTCATCGACTTCAGGTTGGGAAAGTGCCGCAGGTCGGCGAACTCGTCGACGTCGAACAGTCCGTCCTCGCCGTCCCAGTTCGGCGCGATCTCGAGGTAGATCTCGTTGCCGCCGTCCATCTCGATCGCGGTGACCTTCTCCGCGAGCTCGACGGGGACCGCGAGCGCCTCGAAGTAGGCCAGAGCCTCAGGCACCGCCTCGACGCTCCCGCCGTCGTAGGTGAAACCCTGCTCGGCGGCGTACTCGCGCAGGTCGAACCTCGGCAAGAGGTCCTGGTTGTACATCAGCTCTTGGACCACGGCGAGCTTGAAGTTGGCGTCGGCGAACGGAATCGGTTGACTCATGCCCGAACCGTATAGGCGGTGATGACACCGCCATCCGGGGAGTCGTCTTGCCCTCGACCCACCCGGCGGTCGGGGCGGTGACGGTGCCCCTGACCGGCCGACGTCGAGCGGACTGGTTCCACCGCTCGACGTCGGCTGCCGCACCGAGCGTGCTACAGCCACCGCTCCACGAGGTGCCGGGGCGTGTCGTGCGGCACGTACCGGATGTCCCCGACCCGCTGCACGAGCCGTCGGCGAATCCGCTCTCGGCGCTCAACAGCTCGCAGAGCCGCCCCACCGCCTGGTCCACGGCGACCTTGGTCGGCGCGAGGAACAGGCGATACCGGTGTCGACGACTCACAAGGGTGACACCGGAGGACCAAGCGGAGGATCGTGCCGCGTTGTGCGCGAGATGAGGCCGGAGCGGACCGCCATCATCCGTACTGACGTTGTCCCCGCCCTTTCCGAAGTATCCTCGATCTCAGTGGACCGGGTGCGCACGATCACCTCGCGCCCCCGTAGTGATGGTTCCAGGACAGCCGCCTGGCGTCGTGGGAACGGGGGCACGATGGTGGATGGCAGGGGTCAACTGCTGCGGGACATCACCAGCCCGGCGAGCACGGTGGCGGCTTCCTCCGGGTGGACGAGCGGCCCGAGGTGGCTGGTGTGGAGGCTGTGCACGTCGAACGGGTTGTCCGGCGTCAGGGCGTCCGCCTCGTGGATGAACCGGTCCTGCAATTCGATCGGCAGGGATCGGTCCGCGGTGAGCCGGATGTAGGTGTGCGGCAGGCGGCTCCAGACGGTCGGGGCGACGCGGTCGTCTCCCGAGTCCAGGCTGTCGTCCGGCTCCAGGGTGTTGAGGGCGGCCAGGAACTCCGATTCCGTGCCCTCGGCCAGTAGCGCGGTCTTCAGCTTCGTCAGCACGGCCGGGTTCGCGGTGCGCCAGTTCAACCGGAACGCCCCGAGGTCGGCCGGGTCGGCGGCGAGTACGTCACCGAGGTCGTTGAGGAGGCTCGACGCGTTCTCCGGCTCCGCCATGTACCCGGCGGCGCCCAGCTCGACGCAGCACCACGCGGACAGGTAGACCACCCGGTGAAGCAGGTCGGGCACCGCGTTCGCGACCGATGTCACGGTCATCCCTCCCCGGCTGTGCCCGACCAGCACGACCGGTCCGAGTTCGGCCGCCCGCCGCACCACGTCGATGACGTGCGCGACGGCGTCGGCGTGGCTCACCCGTGCCGCGCCGGCCGGCGCGGTGGCGAGCGCGGCAGGGTCCTGAGGTGCTTGGTACGCCGCCGTGAACGTGGCGCCGAAGCCGTGACCGGGCAGGTCGACGGCGAGTGCCCGGTGGCCGCGCAGCGTCAACTCGCGGGTCATGGGCGCCCAGTGGAACGAGTTGCCGCCCGTGCCGTGGACGAAGACGAAGATCGAGTTCATGCCGCGATCCTCACATCCGGCCGTGACCGGGTCCGCAGCACGCTGCCACCACCACCGCTCACGACGGCCGCATCAACACGCCGGCGAGGCTCAATGAACCTGATGACCCCCGCTGTGACCGGAACCGATCAGAAATCCTCCGCCACGCCGTCAGTTCTGGTAACCCCTCGCACCGGTGGAAGGATTGACGACCATGACCGACGCCAGACCGTTGGACGCCGACGAGGCCACGTTCATCGCAGCGGCCCGCTCAGGCGATACGGCGCGGTTCGCGCTGGTCACGGAGCGCCACCGGCGTGAGCTGCAGGTGCACTGCTACCGGATGCTCGCGAACTACGAGGACGCCCAGGACATGACGCAGGAGACGTTCCTGCGAGCGTGGAACAAGCGGGAGTCGTTCAAGGGCCACGCTGCGCTGCGGACCTGGCTGTACCGGATCGCGACGAACGCCTGCCTCGACTTCCTGGACAAGCGCAACGACCGCACACCCGTACCGACGTCCGAGCTGCCGGACTCCGGCTCCGAGGTGCTGTACCTGCAGCCGTACCCCGACCGGATGCTCCCCGAGGACCCGCAGGAATCGGTGGTGGCGCGGGAGACGATCGAGCTGGCGTTCATCGTCGCCGTGCAGCACCTGCCGCCGCGGCAGCGGGCGGTGTTCATCCTGCGCGACGTCCTCGGCTGGCCGGCGTCGAAGGTTGCCGACGCCCTCGACCTGACCGTCGCATCGGTGACCAGCGCACTGCAACGGGCGCGCGTGACGATGCGCGAGCAGCTACCCGACCGCCGCCTCGACTGGCGCAGCCCCACCACCCACCAGCTGTCGAACGACGAGCGCGGCGTGGTGAAGTCCTACATCGACGCCCATGAGCGCAACGACCTCGACGGGCTGATGTCCCTGCTGCGCGACGACCTGCGCTTCGCGATGCTGCCCGAGTCGGGCACCTCGGTCATGACGGCCAAGGACGCGGTGGACGGCTGGGTCACCGGTGGGCTCTTCCAGCGCGGCTACGACGACTGGCGCTGTACCGCCACGACGGTCAACCGCATGCCTGCCGCCGTGCTGTACCGCCGCACCCCCCACGACCCGGAGTACCGGCTATTTGCCACCGCGGTCCTGCACATCGTCGACGGGAAGATCGCCGAACTCACCGGGTTCGACGCCACCGACACACCATGGCTGGACCTCCCCCCGACACTGTGATCACCCACGCCCATCGTCGACGAGTCCCGCGCACGGGCCGCCGTCACCGGAGTCAGCGCGGCATGAGCACCCCGACCGCCCGGACACCGACGCGACAACGCGGAGACCACCGCCCCGCCGGGCATCGCCGGCGGGGCTTCCTCATGCCCGAAGGGGCCGGGGATGGCTCCCTCCTAGCCGAGGGTCATGGTGAGCACGCCAGGACGGATTTCGACCTGGCCCCACGAGCCGAGCATCTGGCCCGTGCTCATCGCCTCCTCTCGTATCGGGTCAGCACCACGCCGCCGGGAAACGTCCGCGTCTCCACCAGGTTCAGGTTCACCCAGCTGTCCAACGCGGTGAAGAACGGCGTGCCACCGCCCACCAGGACGGGGTGGGTGACCACGGCGTACTCGTCGATCAACCCGGCCCGCATGGCAGCCCCCGCGAGCGTCGCGCCGCCGATGCCCATCGGGCCACCGTCCTCGGCCTTGAGCCGGGTGATCTCGGCGACCGCGTCGCCGGTGACGACGCGGGTGTTCCAGTCGACCTTGTCGACCGTCGAGGAGAACACCACCTTCGGCGTGTCCCGCCAGTTCCGCGCGAACTCGACCTCCGCCGGGGTGGCGTCGGGCTGCTGATCGCCGGTCGGCCAGTAGGAGCTCATCGTCTCCCACAGCTTGCGCCCGTACAGCGTCAGATCGCTCGCCCGCTCCCGGTCGAGCCACCACTGGAACAGCTCGTCGCTCGGCCCACCGTGCGCGCCGGCGTCCCCGGCGCTCCAGCCGATGTCATCGCCGGTCGCGGCGATGTAGCCGTCCAGGGTCACGTTCATGCCGAAGATCAGTTTCCGCATCGTGCCAGCCTCCAGTGAGTCGATCTCACACGTACAGACGGGCGCGGCGCGGAAACCTGATCGGTGCTCGAGGGTTCGACACACCCTCTACGCGCTGGTGTTCCTCGAACACCACACCAGGCGGTGGCCTGACTCGTGCGCCGCTCCCCTGCCCGGTCGGCCCCGGCCCTCGGAAGCGGGTGTTTCCGAGGGCCGGGCTTCAGGACGGAGTTGTTCAGCCGAAGTCGACGTCACTGCACAGGAAGTACTTCTGGTCCATGTGCGACGCCTTCCAGATCGTGATGACGACGTGGCGGCCGGTGTAGCCGGAGGTGTTCACCTCGGTCTTGTAGTCGAGTTGGGACGGGTACCTGCCGGTCTGCTTGATGAAGTCGAGGTTGTTCCAGCTGATGGTCGACGTGGCCGGGTCGAAGCCCTGCTCGGTGATGTAGATCTTCAGGTAGTCGGCGCCGTGCCGGGCCACGTCCTGGACGTGGACGGTGAAGGTGCTGCCGACCTTGGTCATCCGCCACGGCCCCGGGTTGTCCATCGGGCCGTACCTGCCCATCTCCGCACGCCCGGCGCTGCAGATCTGGCCGTTGGGGACGACTCGCTCCAGGTCCTCGCCGAGGTTGTTGGCGTACAGGGCGTTCCAGTTGTACATCGCACCCGGGCTCTGGTGCCACGCGATGTAGCACATGGGGTCCTGCTCCTGCATGCCCGGAGCGTCGGGGCCGGACCAGCGGGTGGCGCAGCCGTAGTTGCGGGTCGGTGGGTCGATGACGGTGCCGTGCGCCGAGGCGCGGGTCGGTTGGAAGGCCATCAGTGAGGCGACGACGGACAGCAGCACGGCGATGTGCAGGGCCGTCCGGCGTCGGGGCGCCGACAGTGTGACGTGCATGGATCAGTCCTCCGTGTACTCGATGCGTGTGGTGCGTCCACCGGGACGAGCGGCTTGGCTGTGGTGATCACCTCTCTCGTCTCGCGCCGACCCGTTGGCGGTTGCCGAGCTCGGACAGCGACCACCGGCCCGGACCGAGGACCGCGATGAGCAGGAACGCCCAGCACGCCGAAGAGGGTGGCTTGGCGAAGAGGGAACTGGGCCGCCCACGGTGGCGTCGTCGCAGATCAGTCCGTGACGACGCCACCGCTCTTGCGGGAGCGGGGTCGCAGGCCGCCACCGGCGACCCCGCTCACCCCTGCGCGGTTCGGGCCGGGCAGGGGTGTCCTGAGTGCTTCAGGCGGGTGTGCCGTCGACCGTGAGCGCGGTCGGCACGGTCGCGTTGCCCCAGCCGATGATCACCGAGTCACCCGGGCCGATCCGGGCGTTGTGGCCCTCGTTGCGGACGGTGACCGCCTGGTCGGACTGGGACCAGTGCACCGACCAGCCGCCGGCCAGGGGTTGATCGCCGCTGAAGGAGAAGGCCGGCACCCACTCGTTGATCTGGGCGGTACCGGTGTTGGTGAAGGTGATCTCGGCGGTGAAGCCCGAACCCCGGTCACTCTGGAGGTCCGGGCGGTGCACCTCCGACACCTCGCCGTCCCGCAGGGTGTACCGGACCTTGCTCTCCAGCGTCTTGGAGGTGCCGAAGCCCTGCTCGTTCGCGGGCGCCCAGGTCAGTGCGGTCGCGCCGCTCGCCACTCCACGTCGTGCGGATCGCATGTGCCACCTCGTTGTGGTCTATTTCCTTGCGCCGGCCAAGTCTTCGGACTGTTGCGGCTGATCACTGGCCATGAGCACCAGGCACGCGGTGATCAGCACGAGGTTCTTGACGACGAACTCGCCCTCGGTGGTGAGCAGCAGCGGGTTGCCCGCCTGGAACGCCGCCTGCGGCTGGACCACCAGCACCAGGAACGTCCCCGACAGGTGGACCAGGGCGACCGCCGCCACCCAGCGCAGTCGGCGGCCGAGCCACAGTGCCGCGCCGAGCGCGATCTCCGCCGATCCCAGCGAGAGCAGCAACAGGTCGCGGTCCAGCCAGGGCACGGTGCGGGCGACAAGGTCGGCGACCGGTGTCAGATCGGTGACCTTGAGGGCACCGAACCAGACGAACACCAGGCCGAGCGAGCCGCGCAGCCGCGTCACCGCGCGGGTGGTCACGGTGCACCGCAGGTGGTGGTGTCGACGGGGTCTACGCGCCACTGCCCGTCGTGCAGGCGCAGCAGGTGCTCACCGGCGCGGTCGCCATGTCGCCAGGCGACCCGGGCGAGGTCCGGCCCGTCGGCGACGACGCCGAGCACTTCGTAGGGGACTCCGGGTGCGCAGCGCGCGAGCCGGTCGGCGAACGCCTCCCGCGGGTCGCGTTGCTGGGCGTCGGCGGTCCACATGCCCCACGCCGTGGTCGGGTCGCCGCCCGAGAGCAGGCCGAGGTAGGTGGTGGCGACTCCGCGCAGCCGCGCGGCGTCCTCCGCCGTCATCGAGTGGTGCTGGTGGTGCGAGTGGTGGGGTTCGCCGGACGCGCATCCGGCGGCGACCGCGACGGTCAGGGCGAGGCAGACAGCGGTTCTCACGTGGGTCCTCCCGGGGGTGGCCGGGCAGCGGCCCCGCGTCGTTGCGGGGCCGCCACCCACCTGGCGTCAGTTGCCCAGGCGCTTGGTGCCGTACTGGGAGATCCAGTGGTTGCCGCCCACGTTCATGTCCGCCAGGACCTCGACGGAGTCGCGGGTGGCTTCCAGGCTCATCGAGCCCTGGTTGGAGCCGGCCAGCTCGTAGGTCCACGTCTGCCCGACCGGGATGGTGCGGTCGGCCAGCGGCACGTCGTGGAACCCGAGCCGGATGATGTAGTGCGACTCGCCGTTGCCGCGCGGGACCTCGACGTAGTCCTGCTGCGGGTGCCCGTACTGGATGGACGCCCGGTAGTGGTGGTCCACCGAGCCCGAGGGGGCGCGGAACTTGAGCACCAGGCAGTCGGTGTGCACGGGTGAGCTGCTGGTGTTGGTGAAGATGAGCTTGCGGCTGCCGTAGAACGTGCCGCCTTCGAGCTGCGCCTTGACCGACAGACCGACGTTGCTCTTGAAGCCGGTGTTCAGCGGCTCGTCGAGGATCGGGTTGCGGCTCGGCACGGGGTAGTCCGTGCCGACCCGGCACCGCTCCAGCGGTGAGCCGTCCACCGACGACGGACCATCCGGGTACTGCTGGCCGTGGGCCGCCGGTCCCGCGCTCACGGGGGACGTGACCGCGACGACGTTCGCGCTCGCGGGCAGCGAGGACACGACGAACGCCGCGGACAGCGCGAGACCGGCGACCCCGGTCGCGGACCATGCCGTCTTGGCCGACTTCTTCATGGGTGTGCCTCCGTCAGGATCGGAAGGAAGCACCGGGGGAAAGAGTGTCCCGCCGGGGCTTGGTACACCGTGGCGGCGGCTTCTTCAGGCTATCGGCTCTGACTTTTCGTTGTCAATGAAGGAACATCCGAGCGACACGCTCGGACTAATCAGTCCGTCTATTGTGGATCCAACGGAGGAAGACGTTTCCTGTACACGGGTTCAGCGGATCGTCACATTTGACAAGCAGTCGATCTACTGTGGACAGCGGCAGGTTTGGACACCGGTGACCGCCGGCTGCGCACAGGGTGCGCACCGGCGGCCACGTGAGGGTCCCGTCAGCCGGTCATGGTCCACTTCTGGCTGTTCCAGGTGCCGCAGTCCCACAGGTGCAGGCGGGCGCCGTCGGCGGTGCTCTGGCCTTCGACGTCCAGGCAGCGGTTGGACTTGAGGTTCTTCAGGGTGCCGTTCGACTGGAAGGCCCACTTCTGGCTGTCCCAGGTGCCGCAGTCCCACAGGTGAGCTTTGGTGCCGTTGGCGGTGGCGCCGCCTTCGACGTCCAGGCACTTGCCGCCGGACTTCAGCTGCTGCCCTTCGAGCGCCCAGGTCATGGAGGGGGCGGTGGCGCAGGTCCACTGCTGGATGGCGGTGCCGTTCACCGTGCCGCCGCCCGCGCGGTCGACGCACTTGGCGGTCGCCCCGTTGACGATCCTGCCACCGGTCACCGGGTCCGGCCCGGGACCGGGGTTGTTGCCGCCGGGGCCCCACGCGTTCCAGTTGTCCCAGGTCTCGGCGTCGAAGCCGATCCGACCGAGCTGGTCCGCAGACCAGTTGGTGCCGGCCTTGTCGATGACAGTGCCGCCGACGGTGTAGTTCTCCAGCTTCAGGCCGCGGCTGTCACGCGTCTCGTTGCCCAGGGTCACCTTCTGCCCGCTGCTGTTGCTGTACCGCTTGAGGAGGCTCACCTGGGATGACGGGTCCAGGTGGCTCCAGGCGTCGATCTTGAGGTTCTTGACGTGGATGTTCTCGGTGCTGGACAGGGCGAAGACGCGGATCGCGCAATTGGTCATGCCCTCGACGGTGATGTTCTCGAAGGTCATGTTCTTCACCCACGTACTGGGGTTCGCCGTGGTGGTCGAGCCCATGTTCTCCCAGTGCGAGGAGGAGTTGAGGATGCAGGTGTTGTACTTGACGTCCTTCCAGTACATCCGGTTGTGGATGACGTGGGTGTTGCTCACCCGCACGTTGTCGATGTTGCGAGGCGTCCAGCCCCACTGGATGACGGGGCCGTTCTCGTTCTTCCAGATGACGGTGTTGTCGATGGTGACGTCGCTGTGGTACATCTTCAGCACGTCGTCGTTGGCGTTGAAGAACGTGTTCTTCATGGTGCTGCCGCGGTACAGCTCGATGCCGTCGGTCTGCCAGTACCAGGAGCCGACCTGCTTGTAGTTCTCCACCCGCATGCTGAACGTCTGCTCGTCGCCGTAGACGACGAACGAGTGGTACGGCGGCTCGTTGATGGTCACACCCTGCAGGTCCAGGTGCTGCTGCCGACCGTGCGCCGACTCGAACTGCAGCATCTTCACGCAGGTCGAGTGGCAGTTCGAGGAACCGGAGAGGTGGTTGTAGTTGTTGGCGGTGTCGGCCTCGTAGACGTACTGCTCACCGGAGAGCACGCCGTAGCCAGTGACCTTGTACAGGCCCTGGCTGTCATCGGGGAAGCGGATGGCGCCCTTCACGTACGCCCCGGGCGCCAGGTAGACCCACTTGACCTGCTTGGGCAGCAGCGCGTGGTACTTCGAGGTCATGTAGTAGGTGCCGGGCCGGAAGTACACGATCTCCTCGCTGATCGTGTTCAGGTTGGTGACCTGCCCCTGCGGCGGGTAGTAGGTGCTGCCCGAGGCCGAGGTGGGGACCAGCCGGTCACGGTCCGTGCCCGTGGGCGCCGGTTCGGCGAAGACCATCATGGAGTTGCGCGGCTCGGTGTGGATGGCGCGGTTGCCGTTGCCCGACGAGGTCGTGAGCTTGCCGGCGTCGGTGGCCGGACCCGACATGTCGTTGTACGCCGTGTACAGCTGCGGGTCGAACTCGACCGAGAAGCGGTAACCCGCCGAGCTGTAGGGGACCTTGATGCGCACGGTGTCGCCGTCGACGAGCTGCTTGGCGAAGTTCAGGCTGCTGGGCTTGATCTTGACCTGGTCGGCCGAGGAGATGCTCTGGCCGGTGCGCAGGGAGACGTCGACCCACACGTCGGTGGCGTACTGGAAGGTCGACCAGCTCATAGTCAGGTTCGCCGACGAGGAGAACTCCGCGCCGTCCTCCTTGGTGTAGCCGATCTTCCCCTTGCCGCTGCGCGCGATGCTCATGTACGCGAACGAGTCGTACCTGGTCGCCGGCGCCGCAGCGGTGGCCACCTGAACGTCGTAGAACGACGAGCGCCTGACCTTGTCGCTCGCCACCGGGCTGCTGGTGTTGAACTCGTGGTTGTCGTGCCACCACGTCTTGAGCTGCTCGCTGTCGACGGTGGAGACCGCGGCCTGGGCCGGTGGTGCCCCCGCGCCCACCCAGGCCGGCGCAACGGCGCCGACCAGGGCGAGCGCCAGGCCGGCGGCGAGCGCCGCCGGCCTGCTCATTCGTGCTGTGGACATGCCGAATTCCTCTTCTCATCATTGGGAAGGGATGCGTCACCCTGGATTCACAGGGAACGCCGAAGCGCCGACCTGAACGGAACAGGAGACCGGAGGTTTCGAGGCGCGGTGCGCGCGAAGCGCTTCCGTTCCAGGCTAGCGACCCGGTATTTTTGGTGTCAATAGAAAAGATTGAGCAAGATGAATCCGTGCGGCGTTGCAGTCCATTGTGCACTTACAACAGGAAAACGTGTGCCGACCAGGGTTCCAGTACGATCCGGCCGTGCACGACGGACACGGGCTCCACATTGGACAGGATCGGGTTTGCGGCGGACCGCTCACCGTCCAGGACGGCGGTCTGCGGTGTGCCGCTGAGGTTCGCCACGATGAGGAGTCGGGTGTCGTCCAGGGTCCGTTCATAGGCGTAGACGTACGGGTCGTCGGGCAGGAGCATGCGGTGGTCCCCCAAGGCGACCACGGGGAGCCGGTGACGCAGATCGATCAGCCTGCGGTAGTGGTTGAACACCGAACGCGGGTCGTCGTACTGCGCTTGGGCGTTGAGCCAGGAATGGTTGGGATTCACCCTGATCCACGGCTCACCGGCGGTGAACCCGGCGTTCGGGCTCGCGTCCCACTGCACCGGTGTCCGTCCGTTGTCGCGGCCCATCGCGCGCAGGCCGCGCAACACCGACTCCGGCTCGCCACCGGCGGCGACGGCCTCGGCGTAGTGGTTGAGCGATTCGACGTCGCGCATCTCGTGCACGCCGGCGAACGGCGCGTTCGTCATCCCCAGCTCCTCGCCCTGGTACACGAACGGCGTGCCCCTTTGCAGGTGCAGCACGGTGGCCAGCGCGGTCGCCGACTCGCGCCAGAACCGGCCGTCGTCGCCGAACCGCGACACCACGCGCGGCTGGTCGTGGTTGTTCCAGTACAAGCTGTTCCAGCCGACGTCGGCCAGCGCCGTCTGCCACCGGCCCAGCGACGCCTTCAGGTCGCGCAGGTCCAGCGGCTTGGGGTCGAACTTGCCGCCGGGGCCGTGGTCGAGCGACACGTGCTCGAACTGGAACACCATGTCCAGCTCGCGCCGCGCAGGATCGGTGAACAACCGGGCCTGCTCCCAGGTAACGCCCAGCGTCTCGCCCACGTTCAGCAGCTGACCGGGTCGTCCCTCGAACACCTCGCGGTGCATCTCCTGGAGGAATTCGTGGATGCGCGGACCGTTGCTGAAGTGCGGGAACCCGTCGCCAAGTCCACCGGTGCCGGTGGTGGCGCCGTCGGGCAGGGCGGGGTCCTTGGAGATCAGGTTGATGACGTCCATCCGGAAGCCGTCCACGCCCCGGTCCAGCCACCAGCGCATCATCGCGTAGACGGCGTGGCGGACCTCGGGGTTCTCCCAGTTCAGGTCCGGCTGCTTGCGGTCGAACAGGTGCAGGTAGTACTCCCCCGTCGTCTCGTCCAACGTCCAGGTCGGACCGGAGAAGAAGGACTCCCAGTTCGTCGGTTCGGCACCCGGTTGTCCCGCTTCGAACCCCTCTCGCGGCGGACGCCACCAGTACCAGTCCCGCTTGGGGTTGTGCGTGGAGGAGCGCGACTCGACGAACCACGGGTGCTCGTCGGAGGTGTGGTTGACCACCAGGTCCATCACCAGCTTCATGCCCCGTGCGTGCACCTCGGCCAGCAGCCGGTCGAAGTCCTCCAGCGTGCCGAACACCGGGTCGATCGCCTGGTAGTCCGAGATGTCGTACCCGTTGTCGGCGTGCGGCGAGGCGTAGACGGGCGACAGCCAGATCACGTCGACGCCCAACCGCTCCAGGTGGTCCAACCGCGACGTGACGCCGTTGAGGTCACCCACACCGTCACCGTCGGAGTCGGCGAAGCTGCGCGGGTAGACCTGGTAGACCACGGCCGAGGTCCACCACGGGGCGGTGCCCACCGTCGTGGTCACTGTCTGTTCGAGAGTCATGGATGTCCTTCGTGGGGTGTCATTTGACCGCGCCGAGGTTCACGCCACGCATGAGCGTGCGTTGGAAGAGCAGGAAGAACACCAGTGCCGGGAGGATGCCCGCCAGCGACGCGGCGGCCAGGGCCGTGGGGTCGCTGGTGTACTGGCCGCTCAACGCGCCGAGCGCGACCGACACGGTCTGGTTGTCCGCCGACGGCAGCAGCACCAGCGGCAGGAAGAAGTCGTTCCAGGTCCAGATGAAGAAGAACGTCATCAGCACCGCCATCGTCGGCCTGGTCAGCGGCAGCACCACCAGCCGCAGCACCTGGAACCGGCCGGCGCCATCCAGTCTCGCGGCTTCCAGCACCTCCGGCGGGAACGTGCCGAGCACCGAGGACAGCATGTAGGTGCCGAAGGCGCTCTGGAGCACGGCCAGGATGATGATGACGCCGGTCATGGTGTCGTAGAGCCCGAGGTCGCGCGTGAGCACGAACAGCGGGTAGACCAGGGCCTCCTGCGGGATGGTGAACGCCAACATGAACAGCGCGAGGATCCAGATCCGGCCACGGATGCGGCCGATGCCGATGGCGAACGCGGACAGCAGGCTCAGCGTCACCGCGATCAGCGCCACGCTGCCGCTGATCACGACGCTGTTGAGCAGCTTGCGGTTGAAGTCGACGCCGCCCCAGAAGTCCACCAGGGCGGAGAAGTCCAGCTCGGTGGGCAGCGAGACCGGGCCGTTGGCGATGTAGTCCGGCGCGGGCTTGAACGCGTTGATGACCGCGATCCAGAACGGGAACAGCATCAGCAGTCCGACCCCGGCGACCAGGGCGAGCACCACCCAGCCGCTCACACCGCGCTTGCGGCGCTTGACCCGGCGCACGGAGGGCTCGGAGGGGTGCGTGACGGTCACGGCCGGTTTCTCCAGGCTATCCACGGCCATCTTCGAACCCTTCGGAGTTGCGGGTCTGGTAGCGCAGCAGCGCCACCGCGACGACCGAGATCATCAGCGCCAGCACGGACGCCACCGCGGCGCCGTAGCCGACTTTCGTCGTGGTGAAGAAGCTGGAGAACGAGAAGTAGGCGGGCACGATCGTGCTGGTGCCGGGACCGCCGCGGGTGAGGACGAAGATCGGCGCGAACACCTTCAGCGCCGCCACCGACGTGGTGATCAGCACGACCGCGATCTCCGGTCGGAGCTGGTTGAGCGTGATGGTGCGGAACTGCTGCGACCAGCTCGCGCCGTCCAGCTCAGCCGCCTCGTACAGCGCCGGGTCGACCCGGGAGAGCCCGGACATGAACACCACCACGGTGTAGCCGACCTGGAGCCAGACCAGCACGTTCATCACCGCGTAGATGGCCAGGTCGGAGTCGCCGAGCCAGTTCTGCGCCAGGCCGCCGAGCCCGAGGTCGCGCAGGGTGGTGTTGATGATCCCGTACTGCGGTTGGTACATCCACTTCCACAGCACGCCCGCGACCGCGATCGGCAGGATCTGCGGCAGGTAGTAGGTGGCGCGCAGGAAGCTCGCCACCTTCGAGCCGAACTTGGGCGAGATATAGTTGAACAGCACGGCCGCGACCAGGACCCCGATGGCTGTCGGCAGGATCGCCATGGCCACGATGAACGCCACGCTGTGCCGGAACGACGCCCAGAACAGCGGGTCGCCCAGCAGCCGCTGGTAGTTCTCGAACCCGATGAACACCGGGTCGCCGACACCTCTCCAGGAGGTGAGGCTGTACCAGAGGTTCATCCCGAACGGCACGGCGACGACGGCGAGGAACCCGACCGCGCCCGGCAGGATGTACCACCAGTAGCCACCCCGGCGTTCGGACGCGCTCTTGTGCCGCGCGGTGGTGCGCGAGGCTGTGGTCAGCGAGGCTGTGGTCAGCGAGGACATGGCGATCCTTTTCCGCGGCGGTTCTAGGCGGTCGGCTTGCCGGCGTCGTAGGCGGCCCTGATCGCCTCGACCACCTGCTGCGGGGTCGCGTCACCGCCGACGAGGTTCGTGGTGTTGGCCAGCAGCACGTCGTTCAGGCCGGCGACCGGCCAGTCCGGGTACCAGGCCAGCCCGCCCTTGTCGCCCGCCAGCAGCTCGGTGAACCGGTCGCCGACCAGCAGGCCCATCGCCGAACTCGCCGAACCGGGCTCGGACGCGACCGGCACGCCGCCCTTGTCGGCCAGGAAGTTCTGCACCTCGGGCCGCTGGGTGATCTCGATGAAGTCGTAGGCGAGGTCCTTGTTCTTCGCCTTCGCGGGCACGACCCACAGGTTGCCGCCGGAGCCGGGGTGCAGCTTGTTGCCGGGGAACAGGAACTGGTCGGTCTTGAACGTGGGCTGCTCGGCGATCTGGCCGGCCCACCAGGTGCCGGAGACGAACATCGGGTACTGGCCCGCGATGAACGCGTTGCCCGCGTCCTGGGCGGGGATGCCGGTGGAGTCGGTGCTGATGTACTTCTTCTCCACCCACTGGCGCATGGTCGTGGCGGCCTTCTCCCAGGCGGACCAGTCCACCTGGCCGTCGAACCGCTGGTAGGCGGCCAGTGACTTCTCGTCCATGTGCGCCAGGGCCAGCGAGTACAGGAGGTGCGGGCCGGGGTAGTCGGCCGAGCCCAGCGCGAGCGGCGTCACGCCCTTGTCGGCGAACGTCTTCAGCGCGTTCTCGAACTCCGCCAGGGTCGTCGGCACCTGCACGTTGTTCTGGACGAACAGGTCCTGGTTGTACCAGACGCCGACGTACTCGCCGTAGTTCGTGACCCCGTACCGCTTCCCGGACCCCATGAGCCCGTTGTCGTCGTACAGCCCGACGTGCTGGGCGGTGTTGTCGAGCTTCCAGTTCCGACTCTGGGCGACCTCGGACAGGTCGGTGAGCAGGCCCGCCTTGGCCACGACGCCGGCGGTGGCGTTGCCCTTCAGGTACTCCAGCACGTCGGGGGTGTCGTTGGAGTCCAGGATGAGCTGGCCCGACTGCTGCATCTGCTCGTAGGTCTTGAGCTCCTGCTTGACCGTGACGCCCGGGTGCTCCTTCTCGAAGATCGAGACGGCGTGCTTCCAGGCGGCCGACAACGCGCTGTCGTCGGTCTCCCACCACCACACCTTGAGCGTGTTCGGGTCTCCGGAGTCACCCCCGCTCGAACACCCGGTCATCACCAGGGCCAGGGCCGCGGCCACTGCCGTGACCAGTCGTACGGGGTGCTTGCGCATGTCGATCCTCCAGAGTCGCGACGGCGGCGTCGCCTTGCCCGAGGTTTTCTTTGTCGCAACATTAACGGTGAGAGGACTGTAACGCGTCAACCCGCTGCTAGTCACGTTTTCGTCACGCACAAGGTGTTGCCAGCTAGTTTCGTCGCGGTACTATTGCGGTCCGGTTACCCCCGACCTCGACGAGGAGCGCACGGTGCTCGACGCCGCATCGCCCTGGGCACCCCTGTTGCCGTCCGCACGGCGCGTGACGCTGGAAGTCCTGCTCCACGGACCGCTGGCGCGCTCCGAACTGGCCGATCGGCTGGGCCTGTCGACGGCGAGCCTCACCCGGCTCACCAAGCCGTTGATGGACGCCGGCCTGCTGCGGGAGGTCGAGACGCCCAACCTGCGCGGCGGCGGCCGTCCGCTCCAGCCGCTGGACGTCGACCCCGACGTGCAGCGGTTCATCGGCATCAAGCTGGCCGGATTCCGCGCCTACGGCGTGCTGACCAACCTGCGTGCCGACATCCTCGACAGCGCCACCGTCGACATCACCGACCAGTCACCGGAGGCGGTGGTCGGCCGGATCGCCGAGCTGGTCACGGCGTTGGACGACCCGGCCCGACCGGTCGCCGCCATCGGCATCGGCATAGGCGGCGTGGTCCGCGACTTCGCCCGCGTGCAGCGAGCGGTGTTCCTGCACTGGCAGGACCTCGACCTCGGCGCGGCGGTCGGCCGGGCCACCGGCAGGCCGACGGTCGTGTCCAACGACCTCGACGCGCTGATGGCGGCCGAGCACTGGTTCGGCGACGGGCGCGACGTGCAGAGCTTCGCCGTGCTCACCATCGGCGCCGGTGTCGGCGGCGGGCTGGTGATCCACGACCGGCTCGTCAGCGGCCCGGACTCCGGTCTCGGCCTGCTCGGCCACTTCCCCGTCGACCCGCTCGGCCCGTCCTGCCCGGAAGGGCACCGCGGCTGCGTGAAAGCCCTGCTCACCACCGACGCCATCCAGTCACAGGCGGCCCTCACCCTGGGCCGGTCGGTCACCTACGACGAAGTGCTCGACCTGGCCGAGGCCGGCAACGCGGTCGCCGACCAGATCGTCGGCCGGGCCGCGCACGCGTTCGGCACGCTGATCGCGGCCGTCGCGAACATCGCCCAGCCGGAACGGGTCATCCTCACCGGTGAGGGCATCCGGCTCGCCCAGGTCGCCGAGATCCGGGTCCGCGCCGCTATCGCCCAAGCCCGGCACGCCGAGGCGTCGCCGATCGACCTGCGCCTGATCAACGACGACCCGACGCTCTGGGCCCGCGGCGCCGCCGCGGTGTCCATCCAGCGCACCGTCGTCGCCGCCCTGCCCCAGCGAACCCCCTGACCCCACAGCACGACCACCCCGGCGCGAGCGCTCGCCGCCACCGGCTTCCGGCTCCTGACAGCAAGACCCACTGGGACAACCGCTTCCCGTCGACCAAGGAGTTCGTTTCGGCGGCGGCGCGAACGAGCGGAGCTTCGACCTGCCCAGCCGCGACACCGACACCCGCGATCCCGACACGATCGACGTCATCACCGGTGACGCCGACCAGGCCGCCGTCCTCGACTGGCCCACGACCAGCCCGGTCGTCCTGCCCTTCGTGGACTCGCGGCCCTGAAAGCGGCGGGCGCGGGCACCAGGTCGTGAACCGGTGCCCGCGCCCGCCTCCCACGTTGACCAAGAGCGCGCCGGCACCCGTGTCCGCGCCGAGGCCCATGTCGGCGAGGGCGCCGATGTGGTTGTCGCCATCAAGGTCCGGAACGCCGAAGACCTCCTGGACCGCGTGTTCCGGCACTACGCCGTGCTGCCCGCGGACTCGCGGGAGGGCTCCCGCTCACGCAGGTGTGGATCCTCATGGAAGAGGCCGGATGACGACAGCTGACCGACCACCCGCGCAAGTAGACGCGGGAAAGGGCGCTCTCGAACACCGACCTGCCGGATGACACCACGATCGCCGGAAGCACGCGCCTGGACGACCTCGTGGTTCCCTCTGCACCGGTACAGGCCAGCGGCACGACGTACCGTGTACAGCGTGAGCACCGCACCGACCGTCACCCTGGGCGACCGCTTCGCCCGGGAATTCCCGGAGATGGCTCTCGCCTGGCAGGCCGAGCAGGCTCCCGCACCGCGCCTGCTCGTTCTCAATGAGCGACTGGCCGCGGAGCTCGGGCTGGACGTCGCGTGGCTGCGTGGCGCCGAGGGCCTCCGCCTGCTCGTCGGCGAGCACGTCCCCGACGGCGCGACTCCGGTGGCGCAGGCCTACGCCGGACACCAGTTCGGGCACTACGCCCCGCGGCTCGGCGACGGTCGCGCCCTGCTGCTCGGCGAGGTCGTGCACGTCGACGGTGAGCCGCGCGACCTGCACCTCAAGGGCTCCGGGCGCACGCCGTTCTCCCGTGGCGGCGACGGCTTCGCCGCAGTCGGTCCGATGCTGCGCGAGCACGTCGTCAGCGAGGCGATGCACGCCCTCGGGATTCCGACGACCCGCTCACTGGCCGTGGTCGCGACCGGCCGGCCGGTCCGACGTGAGACCGTGCTGCCGGGAGCCGTGCTCGCCCGCGTCGCCCGCAGCCACCTGCGCGTGGGCAGCTTCCAGTACGCCAGGGCCACCGACGACGTGGACCTGCTGCGCCGCCTGGCCGACCACGCGATCGCCCGCCACCACCCCCGCGCCGCGCGGGCCGAACGCCCGTACCTCGCGCTGTTCGAGGCGGTGGTCGCGGCCCAGGCCGCGCTGGTGGCGCGGTGGATGCTCGTCGGGTTCATCCACGGTGTCATGAACACCGACAACATGACGATCTCGGGCGAGACCATCGACTACGGACCGTGCGCGTTCATGGAGGCGTTCGACCCGGCCACCGTGTACAGCTCCATCGACCACGGCGGGCGCTACGCCTACGGCAACCAGCCGCGCGTGGCCGAGTGGAACCTCGCGCGGCTAGCCGAGGCACTCCTCCCCCTGTTCGCCGACGACGAGGAGCAGGCGATCGCCCTGGCGGTCGAGGCGCTCGGCACGTTCCGCGGGCGGTACGACGACTCCTGGTCCGCCGGCATGCGGGCCAAGCTCGGCCTGCCCGACGACCTCGACCACGCGGTGAGCGGGCCCCTGGTCGAGGATCTGCTCACCCTGCTCCAGGACAACCGCGTCGACCACACGTCGTTCTACCGCCGCCTGGGCACGGCGGGTGACGGCACCGGGTCACCCGCGCGTGAGCTTTTCCTCGACCTCGCCGCGATCGACGGCTGGTTGACCCGCTGGCGGGCCCTCGAACCGGACGCCGCCGCGATGAGCCGGGTCAACCCCGTCTACATCCCCCGCAACCACCTCGTGGAAGAAGCCCTCGACGCCGCGACCGAGGGCGACCCGCGCCCGCTCGAACGACTCCTGGACGCGGTGACCGCCCCCTACGACGAGCGCCCCGGCCTCGACCGCTACGCCGAACCCGCCCCGACCGAATTCGGCGCCGCTTACCAGACCTACTGCGGCACCTGAGGTCCGCCCGCAAGGCGTCCCCGGCACCAACGGCCGTCCGCAGCAGGCCGGACCAGTTCACGGACCGCATCGGCGATCAAGCGCGACACCGACGCCTCCTGGCGGCGGTTCTCCGCACCCAGGCCGCGAGCCCTGCGGCCTGCACCTGCGGGCGGTGCTGAACCTCTACGCGAACCACTACAACCACCGCAGACCACACCGAGCACAGCAACTCGCACCACCACGACCGGACCAACCGATCGCAGAACCGGGCTGCACCTCGATACGCCGCCGACCAGTCCTCGGCGACCTGATCAACGAGTACGAACCCACAGCAGCCTGAAGCGCAGGTCAGGCAGCGGTGGCCGACCTCTGCGCCCCACAGGCCCGGCTCGGTGAGGTCGCGGTGACCGGGGCCGGCCCGTTCCTTGCCCGGAGCGCTCGACGGGTCAGCGGCCGAAGGCGTAGCCAACGCCGCGGAGCGTGGTGATGCGTTCGGGGCCGATCTTGCGACGCAGGGCGCGCACGTAGACGTCCACGATGTTCGAGCCGGGGTCGAAGTCGTAACCCCAGACGTGGGACAGGATCTGTTCACGAGACAAGACTTGGCCCGGGTGGCGCAGGAAGAGCTCGAGGAGGACGAACTCGCGCGCGGTCAGGTCGACGGTCCGCTCCGCCGCTTGGGCGCGGCGCGTGCGCAGGTCCAGCGACAGGTCACCGGACCGCAGCACGGTCACCTCGGGCACGCGATCCGCCGGCCGCAACCGCAGCCGCACGCGCGCCAGCAGCTCCTCGAACCGGAACGGCTTGGTCATGTAGTCGTCCGCGCCGCCCTCCAGCCCCGCGACGGTGTCGTGCACGGAGTCACGGGCGGTGAGGATGATGACCGGTGTCGTCACGTTCGCCTCGCGCAGCATGCGCAGCACGGTGAACCCGTCGCGGCAGGGGAGGCCGATGTCCAGGACCATCAGGTCGAAGCCGCCGGTGAGGGCGTAGTCCACGGCGGTGACGCCGTCGGTGACCACGGTGGTGGAGAAGCCGCTCGCCGCCAGGCCCTTCTGGACGAACGACGCGATGCGCTCCTCGTCCTCCGCGACCAGGATGCGGTTCACCGGTCCCCTCCAGGCAGTTCGATGCCGAACGTGGCGCCCTCGCCGGGCGTGGACACCAGTTTGACCATGCCGCCGTGCGCTTCGGCGATCGCCCGCACGATTGCCAGGCCGAGTCCGGCGCCGGCGCGGTGGGCCGCCGCGCCGTCGGTGGAGCCCCGGGCGAACCGGTTGAAGATCACCGCGCTGTCCTCGGGGCTGACGCCGGGGCCGTGGTCGGTGACCCAGAACGACACCTGCCCGTCGAACAGCGCGGAGCCGACCAGCACCCGGTCGCCGGAGGACGTGTGCTGCACGGCGTTCTGGGCCAGCTGCACGACGGCTTGCGTTACGCGCTGCGGGTCCAGCATCGCGACGCCCTCGCCGATGCCCTCCAAGCGCCAGTCACGGTCGCCCAAGGCGCGCAGCTTGACGTAGATGTCGCTGGTCAGCTCGGCGATCTCGACGGGTTGGAGCTGCACGAAGTCGGGTCGCTCGGCCTTGGCGAGCACGAGCAGGTCGGCCACGATCCGGTTCATCCGGTCCAGCTCGTCCGTGCACAGCCGCACCACTTCGGCCCTCTCACCCGGGTCATCGCCCATCAGTTCCAGGTGCCCGCGCACGATCGTGATCGGGGTGCGCAGCTCGTGACCGGCGTCGTCGACGAACCGCCGCTGCGTGGCGAACGCCTGCTCCAACCGGTCGAGCATCAGGTTGAACTGCTCGGCCAGAGCGGCGATGTCGTCCCGTCCCCGCACCGGGATGCGGCGGGTCAGGTCCTCCTCCGTGATGGACGCGGCGGCGCGGTGAAGCAGGCGCACGGGCGCGAGAATCTGCCCGGACACGATCCACGCCGCGAACCCGGCCAACAG
The DNA here is from genome assembly GCF_052936305.1 of Saccharothrix isguenensis. NCBI lineage: Bacteria > Bacillati > Actinomycetota > Actinomycetes > Pseudonocardiales > Pseudonocardiaceae > Saccharothrix > Saccharothrix isguenensis. Next base: position 2,724,767 of record NZ_CP193626.1, on the reverse strand, counting down.
CAGCCCGACGCCGCTGACGAGCACCAGCGTCCGGATCGTCTCCTCCACCTCGGCGCGGTCGCGGTCGATGAAGTAGCCGACCACGAACACACCGCGGTCGTCCGGGCCGCCGGGGCCTTCCACCCGCACCTTCACCCACCGCATCTCACCGACCGGTGTGGCGGACGTGCCACTGGGGCCTTCGGCGGCGAGGATCGGCTCCAGCACCTCGGTGCTGTCGCCGAGCCGGAAGGGCTCGGCCCGGTCCTGGAGCAGCCGTTCGCCGCTCGCCACCCAGCCGACGATCACCTCGTCGTCGTCGGGGTGTTGGCGGCGCAAGTGGTTGAACAGCAGTTCGCGGGCGGTGCGGAAGGGCTGTTGGGTGGCACGGTCGACGCCTTCGCGCGCCACGCCCGCGAGTTCGGCGGCTTCCTGCTCCAAGGCGGCGTTGACCTCGTCGCTGACCCGTTGGAGGAGCAGGTTGTACGTGACAACGGTGACCGTGCCCGACACCACGGCCATGAGCGCCATCATCCAGCTCATGATCCGCAATCGGGCGGGGATGACGAGCCTGCGCCGGGTGGCGGGCGCGGCGCCGAGGGGTGGCGTCGCGCCCGCCGGCGCAGCGGTGGGTCGCGTGGGCGGCCCACCGCCTGGCTTGTCGATCTCCTGGCTAGTCGTCACCGTCGTCGTCTCCGCCACCCGACCCGTCGTCACCACCACCGCCGCCGTCATCGTCGTCGTCGGATCCGACACCCGTGCCCGTGCCGACGCCCGTGCCGTCGTCACCCGGTCCGTCATCGGGTTGGGTCACGGGCGGCGCGGGCGGCACGATCCGCGGTGGCGGCTCGGGCGCGGCCGGCGGCGGCGCTTCGGTCGTCGGAACGGGGGTCGTCGGAACTGGGGTCGTCGTGGTGGTCGTCCCGGCCACGGCCGGTGCGGTGCGTGCCGGCATCTCGCCGATCCGCACCGTCGCCGGCACGTCGGGGCTCTCGTCGTCGGCCATCGCGAAGCTCGCCAGGACCGCGCCCATGGGCACGGCGACCACGGCGGCGAGGACCGCGAGCCTGGTAGATGGCGTCATGACCCTCACTCTCTCCCGTGGAACCGTGGTCCTGCGTGAACCGCTGATGAGAATCCGTTCATCCGAACGTGATCACCAACCGCGGCGGGTTGTCGCCGCCCTTCTCCCGGCTGTGGAAGCCCTGCTCGTGTCCGCCGCCGTTCTCGGCCGCGTCACGGATCAGGAACCCGTGGTTGGCGCCGGCGTACATCGCGGCCACCTGCTGGGCCACCGTGAACGCGCGGTAGCCGGCGCCGGAGGCCGAGGTGACCGCCTGCGCCGCCACGCCGGGTTGGTTGTTCCACCGCACGTTGCCCTCGGTCCAGGCAGAGGTGACCTGCTGGGCCTGCAGGGTTCGGCCGGACTTGTAGGACGACGCGTACAGCTTCAACGACGCCTGCGTCACCGAGCAACCCTCGGGCACGGCCGGCAGCGCGAAGCGGACCAGGGCACGGGCGTTGTTGCCCGACTTGCTGTCGACCTTGAGCACGCTGTCCTGCCCGTAGTTGCTCGACGCCGAGCTTTGCAGCACCCACGCGTCCGCGTCCGCGCCCACCATGACCGTGCCGGGCGCGACGCAGACCCCGGTGACGGTCCAGGTGTGCGTGGCCGGGGTCGGGTCGGTGTTGCCCGCCGCGTCCACGGCGCGCACGGAGAACGTGTGCGCCCCCACCTCCACCGTGTGCTGCACCGGCGACGTGCACGTGGTGAACGCGGCACCGTCGAGCGAGCACTCGAACACCGCGCCGGCCTCGCCGGTGAAGGTGAACGAGGCGGCCGTCGCGGCGGAGGAACTGGGCGCCGAGGTGATGGCGGTGTCCGGCGGGGTGGTGTCCGGGCCACCGCCGGGCGGCGGCGTGGTGGGCGTCCCGAGGGTGAGGACCAGGCGCGGCGGGTTGTCCGTGCCCTTCTCCCGGCTGTGCAGGCCTTGGAGCTGCCCGCTGCCGCTCTCGGCCGCGTCACGGATCAGGAACCCGTGGTTAGCGCCCGCGTACATGGCGTCGACGTGCTCGGTGACCGTCCACGTCCGGTAGCCGGAGCCCGACGCGGTGGTGGCCGCCGTGCCGCTCACCGCCGGTTGGTTGGACCAGGTGACGCCGGCCTCGGTCCACGGCGAGGCGATCCGCAGTGCCTGCAAGGTCCGGCCGCCGGTGGCCGACCCGGCGTGCAGTTGCAGCGACGCCTGCGTGACGACGCACCCGGTGGGCAGTTGGGGTAGTTCGAACCGCACCAGCGCCCGTGCGTTGTCGCCCTGCTTGCTCTCCACCTTCAACCCGCCGTCGGAGCCGTAGTTGGACGTGGTCGCGCTGGACAACACCCAGCTGTCCCGACCCGAGGCCAGGGTGATCGGCACGGTCGGGCAGACCGGCGCGGGCGGCGCCTCGCTCTGCACGGTCCAGTCGAACACCGCGGGCGTGCTGTCGGTGTTGCCCGCCGCGTCCGTGGCCCGCACCTCCAGCCGGTGCGCGCCGACCGGGAGGTCGGTGAGCTGCAACGGGGAGTCGCACGCGGTGAACGCCGCCGCGTCGAGCGAGCAAGCGAACGTCGCACCTGGCTCGCTGGCCGCGAACGTCACCGACGCGGTGGTCGCGGTGGTGGTCGCGGGCGGCCCGGAGACCACGGTGGTCTGCGGTGCGATCGCGTCCGGTGGCGGGGTGACGGTCCACTCGAAGTAGACCGTCTCCCCCACCGCGCCCAGCGCCGACGCGCGCACCGCGAAGTGGTGGGTGCCGACGGCCAGGCCGGTCAGCTCGGTCGGCGAGGCGCACGGCGTGAACGCCGCGCCGTCCAGCGAGCAGGAGAACGCCGATCCCGGCTGGGACGCGGTGAACGCGAAGGCGGCCGTAGCGGAGGCGACCGTGGCGGGCGGGGTGCCTGTCAAGGTCACGACGGGCGCGGGGACCAAGGTCCAGTTCGCGGTCGCCGGTGCGCCGGCGTTGCCGGACAGGTCGGTCGCGCGGACCGAGAGGGAGTGCTCGCCCGGCTCGACGTTCTCCTCGTGCGGTGAGGAGCACGCCTCGTACGCGGCGCCGTCCAGCGAGCACTCGAAGGACGCGTACGGGTCGTCCGCGGTGAAGGTGAAGCGGGCCAGGGCAGTCGCCGTGGTGGCGGGCGGCACGGTCCGCAACGTCACCGCGGGCGCGGTCACGTCACCGGTGTAGGTCCATTGGTGCCGCACCGGGCTGGGGTCGATGTTGTCCTCCAAGTCGACGGAGCGCACGTCGAGCGTGTGCGGGCCGGCCGTGAGCGGCGTCGGGTGGTCGGGGTTGGGGTAGGTCCACGGGCTGGTGCACCCGGCGAAGTCCGCCTCGTCGTCCGAGTCGAGCCTGCACTCGAAGAGCAGGCCGTGCGGTGAGGTGACGTCGTCGGAGCCGGTGAACCCGAAGGTCGCCGAGTCGCTGGGACTGGCGGGCGTCGCGGTGAAGGCGGTGTCCGGCGGGACTGTGTCGATGCCCGGCTCCACCGTCCACTCGAACTCGGCCGACTCATCCGGCCCGGAGGTGAGACCGTCCAGGTCGACCGCGCGCACGCGCAGCGAGTGTTCGCCGATGGCCAGGCCCGTGTACTCGGTGGGCGAGGCGCAGGTGACGTACGGCGTGAGGTCCAGGGAGCACTCGAACCGGGTGACCGGCTCGTTCGCGGTGAAGGTGAACTCCGCCCGCCTGCTCGTGGTGATCTCGTCGGGCGCGCCGATCACGGTGACCACGGGCGGGCCGACCCTGGTCCACGTCCACACCGCCGGCGCGGGGTCGACGTTGCCCTCCGGGTCCACGGCGCGCACCGCGAAGGCGTGGTGGCCGAACAGGACTTCCTCCAGCACGACCGGCGAGGTGCACGCGGTGAACGGCGCACCGTCGTGAGAGCACTGGTAGGTGGTGTCCGGCTCGTTCGAGTCGAACGTGAACACCGCTTGCTCCAGCGGTGTCTGCGCCGCCGGGCCGGTGGTGATGGTGGTGTCCGGCGGCACGCCCACCTGGGGCAGCACCACGGACCAGCGGTGCCGGGCCGGCGTCGGGTCGGCCTTGCCGGCCTGGTCGACGGCGCGGACTTCGAACAGGTGCTCGCCGGGTGCGAGGCCGCCGTAGGTGCGCGGGTTCTCGCAGTCCACGAAGTCGGCTTCGTCGGTGCTCTCGAGCCGGCACTGGAAGTCCAGCTCGAACAGCGGGGTGTGGTCGTCCACGCCGGTGAAGGTGAAGCTCGCCGACGTGCTGCCGCTCGGGTTCGGCGGCTGGGTGACCAGGGTGGTGTCCGGCGGGTCGACCTCCGGCGCCTGCGGCGCGCCGCCGTCGCAGACGATGTTGTGGCACTGGGTCGGCTCGACGTTGCCGGTGGCCCGGTTGCCGCCGCCGTCGGTGTTGCCGATCTCGGCGTAGACGCCCCAGCCGTCGTTGTTGTCGGCCACGTTGGCGGTGATGCGGTGGCCCGCCTTGGTCACCGCGACGCCGTCGCCTGAGTTGCCGGAGGCGTTGTTCTGGGTGATCCGATTGCCCGCCTGCCCGCTGCCCTCCTGCACGGCCTCGACCGAGATGCCCTCGGACGAGTTCTGGCGCGCGACGTTGGCGACCACGACGTTGTCCAGGGACTGGTCGCCGAGCGAGATGCCGGCGCTGCCGTTGCCGCTGGCGTTGTTGCCCTCGATGCGGTTGCGGGTGGAGGCGTGCGCGTCCAGGCCGTCTTTGTTCGCGGTCAGCTCGTTGCCGACGACCTGGTTGTCGTGTGCGTCGTCCAGTCCGACACCGGGGCCGTTCATGCCGCTGATCTCATTGGCCAGCACCTGGTTGCGGTCGGAGCCGACGATCTCGACGCCGATCTCGCCGTCGCCGAGCGCGTTGCCCTCGACGCGGTTGCCGTCGGAGGCGTTGACCAGGTGCACGGCGGGCTTGCCGGTGCCGGACACGGTGTTGCCGATCAGGCTGGTGTTGGTGGACGCGTCGAGCACGATGCCCATGCCGCCGGTGGTGGACACGGTGTTGCGCTCGATCCGGACACCGGACGAGCCGAGCACGGTGATGGCGTTCTCCGCCGTGCCTCCGACGGTGTTGTCCAGCACCACGGCGCCCTGTGTGCCATCGGTGACGCGGATGCCGTAGGCGTTGCCCGACAGCAGGTTGGACCGCACGGTGGAGCCGGTCGTGCCGTTGTCGGCGTCGGTCAGCGCGATGCCGACCTCCTGGTTGAGCTGGGCGGTGATGCCGGAGACGATGCCGCGCACCGAGCCGGGGCCTACCGCCACGCCGACGTCGAACTGCTGCACGGTGCCGTTCGTGACGGTGACCGAGTCGAACCCGTCGTTGCGGATGCCCACGCCCTGCCCTACGCCGTCGAGCACGACGCCGCCGAGGTCGAGGGTGATGCCGTCCGCGCCGACGACCAGTCCGTCGGAAGGGCAGTCCAGCAGGTCCTTGGTCACCCGCACGCTCTGCGTGATGACCTGGCCGCAGTTGGCCGCCATCGGCGTCGGCGCTGCGGCGACGGCCCACACGAACGTGGCGGGTGAGGCGTCGGCGTTGCCCGCCGCGTCCACGGCTCGCACGGTGAACGAGTGCGTGCCCACGGTCAGGCCGGTGTGGGTGTGCGGTGAGGTGCACGCGGTCCAGGTGCCCCCGTCCAGCGAGCACTGGAACGCGGTGCCCGGCTCGCTCGCGGAGAACGAGAACTCGGCCGTGGTGGACACCGTGGTCGGGTCCGGTCCGGCGGCGATCAGTGTGTCCGGCGCGGTCTCGTCGACCGGTGGCGCCGTGATCGTCCAGTTGTGCGCGGCCGGTGTCTGGTCGGAGTTGCCGGCAAGGTCTACCGCGACGACCTCGAAGGTGTGCGGGCCGAGCGCCAGTCCGTTGTGGCTCACGCCGGGTGCGCAGGCCTCCCACGTGCCGCCGTCGAGCCGGCAGCGGTAGGTCAGGTACGGGCCGGGGGTGGCGTTGTCCGTGCCGCGGAACCCGAAGACGGCGGTCGTGTCGCTGCTCGGGTCGGTGGGCGCGGAGTTGATGGTGGTGCGCGGCGGGCTGGAGTCCGGTCCTGGCGGCGCGGCGACGGCGGTCCAGGTGAACTCCGCCGGTGTCAGGTCCACGTTGTCCGCGGGGTCCACCGCGCGCACCTCGAACTTGTGCGGACCGGCGGGCAGGAACGCGTGCCAGGTGGGGCTGGCGCACTCGACCCAGTTGTCCACGTTCGGCGGCTGCGGCGGCTCACCGGGCTCCGGCTCGGGTGCGGGCGGGTCCGGCGGCGCGTCGAGGCGGCACTGGAACCGCAGGGCGGTCACGGGCGCGGTGTCGTCGGTGCCGGTGAACGTGAAGCCGACCGTGGCGGTGGTGGACGACGGGTTCGGCGGCGTGGTCAAGATCTGCGTGTCGGGGTTGACCAGGTCGCCGGTCGGTGGTGCGCCGGGTGCGCCGGGCCCGCAGACGACGCCGACGCACTGCACGGCCTCGCCGTTGCCGTTGGCGACGTTGCCGCCGCCGTCCACGGTGTCGTCTGCGGCTTGGATGCCGTGACCCGCGTTGTGGTGGGTGGTGTTGTTCCGCAGCGTGTGGCCGCCGCGGGTGGTCTCGATGCCGTCGGACGAGGTGCCGTTGGCGGTGTTGCGCTCGATCAGGTTGCCGATCGGGTTGCCCGCCGGGTCGAGGCCATCGACGTCCACCGCGATGCCCGTGCCGCCTGCTTCGCTGACGTCGTTGTCGCGGACGGTGTTGCCGAGAGAGGCGCCGCCGAGCTCGATGCCGGCGCCGCTGGTGGACCGGGCGTCGTTGAGCTCGACCACCATGCCGGAGACGTTGTCCAGGGACAGGCCGCCGGGGTTGAACCGCACGTCGTTGTCGCGGATGACGCCGCCGTGCGCGTCGCCGAGGCTGATGCCCGCGTCGGAAGACAGGTGCGCGCTGTTGCCGACGATGTCGAGGGAGTCACTGCCGTGGGCGACGATCCCGGCGTCGCCGACGTTGCTGAAGGTGTTGCCGTGGATCGTGTTGCGGTGTGAGCCTTCCTCCAGCACCAGGCCGCCGTCGCCGGTGTCGGTGACGGTGTTGCCGGTGAAGGAGTTGTCCGGTGACGCCTCCATCAGGACGCCCCCGTCGCCGGACAGCAGCGGGTCGGCCATCACGCCGCTGACGGTGTTGTTCCGGATGGTGTGGCCGGCTGCCTCCTGCATCCGGATCGCGACGCCGAGGCTGCCGGTGAAGGCGTTTCCCTCGACCAGGGAGTTCTCCGATCCGTCCAGGATGGACAGACCAGCCTCGTTGCCGTCGAACCGGTTGCCGCTGATCGTGTTGCCGTCACGGCCGTTGTCGGCGTCCACCAGCTCGACGCCCGAGTTGGCATTGCGCTGGACGTCGAGGTCGGTGATGCGGGAGAACCTGCTGCCCGCGGCGAGCTGGACGCCGAACGCGAACTGCTTGACCGTGCCGTCGGTGACGGTCACGTTGGCGAACCCGGGGTTGCGCACCCCGGCCGGGCCGCCGATCTCGGGCAGCTCCACGGGCGAGCCGGGTTCGCCGGGGAAGTAACCGGGGCCGTCGACGGTGTGGCCGTCGAGGTCGATCAGGACGTTCGGCGCGCCCACGACCAGGCCGTCCACCGGGCAGTCGGTGAGGTCGTTGAGCAGTCGGATGCTGTGGGTCACGACCTGGCCGCACGACACGAGCGTCGGTGTCGGGTTCGCGGGTAGCGGGGGCGTGGGTTCACCCGGTCCGCCGAACCGGAGCACGAGCTGCGGCAGGGTGGACGGCGCCTGGGGGTCCTGCTCGACGTGCCGGCTGGTGAACGCCTGCTCGCCGCCCGGGTCGCCTTCCTCCGCCGCGTCGCGGATCAGGAAGCCGTGGTTCGGCGTGCCGGTGAGCATCCCGTGCACCCGCTCGGTCACGTCCCACTGGCGTTGGCCCGCACCGGAGTCGGTGCTCACGGACGTGCCGGCCGTGGTGGGCTGGGTCAGCCAGGTCACCTGGTCCTCCTGCCAGGTGCTGGTGATCGGTGCCGCCTGGAGCGTGCGGCCGGCGTCGCCGTCACCGGTCAGCCGCAGCCGTGCGGAGACCAGCGAGCAGTCGGCCGGGATGTCGGTCGGCACGGCGAACCGCACCAGCGCGCGGGCGTCCTGGCCGGGTGCGGACGACCGCACGGCCAAGGTCTCCGCAGCGCCGAAGTTCTCCTGCGACAAGCCCTCGTCCACGTGCGCGTCGGCGTCCGCGACCAGGGTGACGTTGGCGTCGGTGCAGTTGGTCGGCGACGCGACCGTCCAGGTGTGCGCGGCGACGGCCGAGGTGTTGTCGCCCTCGTCGACCGCGCGGACCTCGAACGTGTGCGGGCCGGTGGTCAGGTCGGTGACGCTGTGCGGGCTCGCGCACTCGACCCAGGCGTTCTCGTCGGTGCTGTCCAGCCTGCACTCGACTTCCAGCAGCGCCGTCGGGGTGAGGTCGTCGGTGGCGGCGAACCCGAAGACCGCGGTGCGGCCGGTGGAGGGATCGGGCGGGGTGAGGGTGAAGGTGACCGTCGGCGGCGTGACGTCCATGCCCCCGGTGAACGTGTGGGTCGCGGGCGTCGGGTCGACGTTGCCCTTGCGGTCGACCGCGCGGACCTCGATGACGTTCTCGCCGGGCTCGACGGCCGGCACCTCGTACGGGTTGGGGCAGCCCAGCCACGCCAGGTCTGGGTCCGGCGGATCGGTGGGGTCGGGCGGGTCCGGCGGGTCGGTCGGGTCGTGGTTCAGGACGCGGCACTCGAACAGCAGCTCCGCGGCGGGCGTGGTGTTGTCGGTGCCCGCGAAGTGGAACGTGGCGTGCTCGCCCACGGTGGCGGGCGGGTCCACCAGCGAGGTGTCCGGCGGCACGTCGTCGGCGGGTGCGAACGGGCCTGTGTGCTCCAGCGCGCCGATGTCGCACGTGCCGTTCTGCGGGCGTGCGGTGCCGCGCTGGTCGGTCGGCGGGCAGGGCGCCACGCCGCCGTCGATGGCGAAGCTGTCGTCCTGCAACGCCTGCGTCATCGTCGGGCCGCCGTTGTCGGCGACCGCGTCGATGCGGGGCAGGCCGATGCCCGAGCGGTCGCGCGGGCCGCGGAAGTAGCACGAGTCGGCGCTGTCCAGGTTGCCGCCCTCGGAGCCGACGGCGAAGTTGCAGTCCGGGGACAGCAGGTTCCCGGCCACGATGGTGTTGCGGAAGGTCACGCCCTGGCTCGGCTCGGGTGGGACGGGCGGCACGCCCACCTCGCCGCCCACGCCCGACGCGACCGGCGAGGTGTTGCCGGAGATGGTGGAGCTGACCACCCGCACGGGCGCGTCCGCGTCCACGTAGAAACCGCCGCCGCGGATCTGCGCGAAGTTGCCGGAGATCGTGGTGTTCTCGTAGGTGGCCGTGGCGTCGCCGAGGCTGTACACGCCGCCGCCGAGACCGGATTCGTCCGCGCCGCTCGCCGCGAGTGCCCGGTTGTCCCAGAACGTGCTGCCGGAGATGGTGGCCGAGCCGTCGGCGTGGTTGGCGAACCCACCGCCGTTGGCCGCGCGGTTGGCGTGCACGGCGGTGCCGGCCAACGTGAAGTCGCCGCTGCCCTCGGACTCCAAGCCGCCGCCGTCACCGTCGGAGGTGTTGCCGGTCAGGACCGCGTCCCGGATGGTGACCCGGTCGCCCGCGCTGGTCAAGCCGCCGCCGCCGGCATCGGAGTGGTTGCCGCGGAAGTGGGTGGCGGTCACCGTGGTGGTGCCGGTGGCGCCCAGCAGCGCGCCGCCGCCGTGGCCGACCGCGTCGTTGTCCTCGAACAGGCCGTCGGCGATGGTGAGGCCGCCGGTGCCCTCGGTGTTCAGGCCTGCGCCGCCGCCGTCACCGGAGACCGCATCGCCCGCGGTGTTGCCGATGACCACGACGCCGGTCAGCTTGGCCGCGCGCTCTGAGGCGAAGTGGAGGCCACCGCCGTTGCCGGTGGCGGCGTTGCGGGTGAACGAGCCGCGGGTGGCGGTGAGCGCGCCACGTCCGGTGACCGCCACGCCCGCGCCCTCCTCGCCCGTGTTGTCGGTGATCACGGCGTCGGTGAGCAGGACCGCGATGTCACCGGTGGCGGACAGGCCGCCGCCAAGGCCCTCGGCGGTGTTGTCGGCGAGCTTCGCGCCGTACAGTGCCACGCTCGACGGCACGCCCATGGGGCTCTCGTCGCCGGCGTGGTGGATACCACCACCCTCACGCGCGGCGTTATCGCTGATCACGGCGGGTGCGGTGGACGTTCCCGTGATGGTCAGCGCGCCGGAGGAGACGTGCACGCCGCCACCTTCGCCGACGGTGGAGTTGCCCGAGACGGTGACGCCGACCAGCTCCAGCCGCCCGCCCACGTGGGCGATGCCGCCGCCGAACGCGGTGGCGCTGCTGTCGAGCACCTTCACGTCCTCCAGCCGCACGGTGGCCGCGGAACCGTTGTGGAGCGCGCCGCCGATCTCGTCGTGGACGCCCTCGCGCAGGGTCAGCCCGCGCAGGGTGACCCGCCCCGAGGTCACGCCGAGCTCGACCACGCGATCCAGGCCGTTGGCGTCGACCACGGTCGAGTCCGCGCCCGCGCCCAACACGGTCAGCGGCCGGGTGACGTCCAGGTCGCCGATCTCCGCGCCATTCTCCCCCGCGCCGTCGAGCGTGAGCACGTAGTGGCCCGCCGGGACGATCACGGTGTCCGCTGCGGCGGTGTCGTTGGCCTCCTGCACAGCGGCGCGCAACGTGCAGACGTTCGCGCTGGTGCGACACACGCCGTCACCGATCGAGGCGTCCACCGCGTCGGACGTGCTGGTCACGGTGAACGACACGGAGGCACGCGCGTCCACCGACGCCACCAGCCCGGCCCAGCCGAGGGCGACCACCGCCGCCAGGGCGAACCACCTGCGTCTACCACCAGTTGTGGTGCTCTCCATCGCTCGCTCCCTCGCCCGGTACCCCGACGTGAGCCTGGTTCGCGACGGTCACCGGGAGCTAAGGAGCAGATGAGGAAATCCTTACCCACCATGAGAATTCGTTCATGTCGGATTTGACGGTGCCCGACCGTAACGCCGATATCCGCCAGAACGACCAGTGGACGTGAGCCGCATCCTCATCGTGGACGACGACCCCCTGGTCACCCGATTCGTGGAGCGCGGCCTGCGCGCCGGCGGGTACCGCACGGTGGTCGCCACCGACACCGCGTCCGCGCTCGCCCGCGCCGACGGGACGGACCTCGTGCTGCTCGACCTCGTGCTCGGCGGCGACGACGGTTTCGCACTGCTGCGGGCGCTGCGCAGACGGCGCCACGACCTACCGGTGCTGGTGATGACCGGTCACCCGGAACGCCGGGACGTGGTGTCGTGCCTGGAGAACGGCGCGGACGACTACATCACCAAGCCGTTCCGGTTCGAGGTGCTGCTGGCGCGGGTCCGGGCACGCCTGCGCCGCACCTCACCCACCGTGCTCTCCGCGGGCGACGTGTCGCTGAACCTGCTGACTCGGCAGGCGGTCGCGGGCGCGTCGCCGGTGGAGCTGACCTCGCGTGAGTTCGCCTTGCTGGAGACTTTGATCCGGCACCCCGGCAAGGTGCTGTCGCGGGTGTTCCTGCTCTCCCACGTCTGGGGCGACGACCACGACCAGGGCAGCAACGTGCTGCCGGTGTACATCGCCGCGTTACGGCGCAAACTCGGCAACGAGCGCATCCAGACGGTGCGCGGTGCGGGCTACCGGTTGGGCTGAGGGTCACCGGCTGACCACACCGGTGCGGGCGAGCTTGTTCCACCGCGCCGGCCTGCCGTGCAGCTCCGCGATCCACGCCGCCACCGTGATCAGGCTCATCAACACGGAGAAGAACGGCAGCAGCGGCAACACGACGAACAGCCTCAGGTCCGACCACGCCCGGTCCAGCACGATCGCGAAGCCGAGCGACCCGACCGAGTGCACCAGGCCGAGCCAGAGCACCAGGCCGACCACGCCGCCGTGGAACGGCAGGTGCCCGAGCAGCGCGGCGAGTCCGACCACCAGCGAACCCGCCAGTTGCAGCACCGGGGCGACGAGCATGCTGAACGCGTTGACCGGCAGGAACCAGTGGCGGCCGGTGGTGAGCATGTCGCGGTGCAGGCGTGCGGTCTGCAAGTGGCCGCGGGTCCAGCGCACGCGTTGCTTCCACAGCGCCGGCACGGTGGACGGCACCTCGGCGTAGACGACCGCCTTCGGCGCGAACGCCACCCGGTAACCCGCGCGGTGCACCCGCCAGGTCAGCTCCAGGTCCTCGCCGACGAAACCCGGCGTGAAGCCGCCGATCTCGTCGAGCACGCGGCGGCGGAACGCGCCGATGTTGCCCGACACGATGGTCAGGCAGCCGATGCGGGCCAACGCCCGCCGCGCGAACGCCGTGCCGTGCGTGAGCAGGGCGAGCACCCTGGTCTGCACGCGGTCGAGGTTCACGGGCTCGTCGTTGCCGCACACCGCGCCCACGTCCCGGTGGTCGAACGCGGACAGGATCTCCGGCACCGTGCGGTCGGTGAACGCGCCGTCGGCGTCGACGAACATGAGGATCTCGCCGTGCGTCTGCCGGATGCCCGTGTTGAGCGCGGCGGCCTTGCCCGCGTTGCGCTGCGACAGGACCGTCACGCCGGGAACGCGGGCGTAGTGGCACATGATCTCGAACGTCTCGTCCGTCGAACCGTCGTCCACCAGCACCAGTTCGAGCCTCGGGTAGCCGGTGCGCAGGATCGAGTCGAGGCAGTGGCGCAGCACCCGCGCCTCGTTGTAGGCGGGCACGACGACGGACACCAGCGGCACCGGGTCGTCGAACACGGCGTCCCGACGTCGGCGCAGGTCGTGGGCGACAGCCAGCGGGTAGTAGACGAGTTCCAGCAGACCCAGCACCAGGGACGGTCCGCTCAGGACCAGCAGCAGCCACGTCATGCGATGACGCCGTACTCGGCCAGCAGCGCGTCCAGCACGGCGGGCGCGTGGGCGGAATGCGCACCGAAACGGGCGTTGACCTCCAGAACCACGGGCGTGCCGTCGGCGCGGCGGCGCACGTCCACGTCAGCCGGACCGGTGAGTCCGAGCGCGTGGACGGCCCGCACGGCGAGAGCGGCGACGTCCCGGGCCCCGACGGCACGCACACTGGTGGCGTTGCCGATCTCACCGGCGGCCCGCTCCACCTTTTCCAGCACCTGCACCACCGGCCGTGCGGCGAGGTAGACGTTGACGGCGTACTCGGCGCCGGGCACGTACTCCTGCACCACCAGGTCCGGACTGGTGGGCAGGGTGCTTTCGCCGCGCCGGTGCACCACCACCCCGCGACCACCCCGACCTCGCCGGGGCTTGCTCAGCCACGGTCCGGTGGCGCCGAGCGCCCGCGTCGACACCTCGTCGGCCCGGCACGTGCGCGGCACCGGCACGCCCGCGTCCAGCAGCCGCAGGTAGGTGCGCCACTTGTCGTCGGCGGTCGCGACCGCGTCACAGCCGGCCACGGCGAGCGGGATGTCGCCGAGCCGATCCCGCGCCAGCACCGGCAGTTCCTCGCTGACCGTGGGTATCACCAGCACCACACCCCGCCGCGTGGCGATGTCGGTCAGCACGCGCACGAACGCCGGGTCACCCGCGAGCGGCACCTGCTCCACCGGCACGCCGCACACCGGCGGCGCCACGTCCACGCCGGCGACCGTGAGGCCGCGGTCGACAAGTTGCCGGGCGACCGACCGGCCCGCAGGCCCTCCGATCCCCGTCACCAGCACACCGTTCCGCCGCACCTCCTCGTCCTGCTCTGCGGCCCGTCCACCGGCTTCCGCTACGGGAGCGGTCGGCCGCAGTGGCGTCGTGCCACCGTTCCTCCGGGCCTCGCGGACGCGGTCCGCCGCGACCACCCACGGCAACGCGCTCACCAGCGCTCACCCGGCTCGTCCAGCAGCCGCACCGGCTCGTACCCCTCCGCGTGCCGCACCCTCGCCTGCGCGCCGCGGAACGTCGCCAGGCCCGTGAGCCGCTCGTCGTCCATGTATGGCTTGTCCCGCTGGTCCCGGTGCACCGCGACGGCCGCCAGCTTGGCCCCCAGGTGGTCGCACACGTCCACGAACACGCTCGGCCGGAAGTCCGACGTCGCCGAAGGGCTTTCGTAGCAGAGGATCGACGGGTGCCGTCGTGCCGCGCGCAGGGTCGCGTGGTGCACCGCCTGGTGGTCCTGGTGCTGGTCGTTGCCGGAGTGGGTGAGCACGATGTCCGGCGCGAACCGGGCCAGCACCCTTTCGATCGCCACCACCAGCTCGGTCTCGTGGTCGGCGAGCCGGGTGTCGGGAAAGTCCAGCGTGGTGCTGCCCGCGAGGCCGAGCAGCGCGGCGCCCGCCTCGGCCTCCAACGGCCGCCGCGCACCGTCCCCCCCGACCTCGCCACCGCTGAGCACCAACGCGCGCACCTCGTGGCCCGAGTCCACGAGCTTGGCAAGCGTGGCTCCGCAGCCGAGTTCCACGTCGTCGGGGTGCGCGCCGATCGCCAGCACCCGTCTGGGACGTGCCGCTGGCTCGCGGCCAATGAGTTCGGCACGTGCGAGCAATCCGAGCCCGACGAGCGCCACCACCGTCACCGTCGCCACGACCGCGGCGAACGGACCGGGGTAGCCGGCGTAGTAGAGGTTGAGCGGCAACAGCACGACCGCGGTCACACCGACCGCCCAGAGAAGCCTACGCGGCCTCCTGGTCCGGCGGCGGACGAGGTCACGCCCCACCCACGCCCCAAGCACCGCCGCACCGACCGGCACCGCGAGCACCGCCGACGCACTGATCATCATCTTCGCGCTCCCCCTCCTGCGATTGACCGTCGGGCCCCACCTTCGAGTCCGGGCATGAACCGCCCCTGAGCCGGGGATGAGTAACCGTTCATCGGACGGACGCGTTCGACAGGCATGGAGGACCATCGGCCAGCCCTGGGGAGAGACGCTCAATGTCGGCCGGTCGGGGCGCGGACAGGGTCACCGGGCCTGCGCCGCAGCACATCGCAGCACCATGTGCTCCTCATCTCCGCCGGCTCGGCGTCCGGAGACCCGCCGAGGCTCTCCCGGATGTCCCCACACACGCTCGCGACACCCCACGCCCTCGTCGGCCCAATCGGTCCGCTGCCGCAGTCCGAGGCCGTGGGTCGCGATCGACTCTCCGTGGTGGTCGCCCTGCTGCCTGAAGATCGCCATTGCGCCCCGGTAGAACCGCTCCGCGTCACCGGCCCTGCCCAGGTCGCGGTACGCGAGACCCAGGTCCTCGTCGTCTCCCAGCACGAGCGGGGACGGCGTGTGGCTACCCGACGATCACCGAGTCGGCCTGACCGTCCTCCGCACCGCGAGCGAGGTTGTCTCCCCAGACCTCCCACGAACAAGTCGAGCAATTCGAGAACCGCGGCGTCGGCGTGAGCGAACTGGATGGCCGCCCGGTGATCATCAGCAACTGCCGTCTGGCCGCTGTGCGTCTGGCCGCCGGCTCTCTAGGGACTTTCGAAGTGGAATGAACGGCGGTGTGTACGCCGAAAGCAGTGAGCCCTTTCCAACCTGGTGGTGGCGGGCTGGAGGCATGGCGAAGCTCCTGGTAGATGACTTCTCGACCAAGAGCAAGGCCATCGCCAGGAGCTTCGAGTGCTTGTCTACTCATCCGCGATTGACCTGTCCGGTTCGCATCTCCGGTTCCTCGCCCGGGAACTGACCGCGCACCGACACCGGATCGGCAGCAGATGGCGACGCCTCGAACCCGGACGCCAAGCCCTGCTGGTCCTGGCACACCTACGGTGCGGCGATACCTACTCCCGTCTCGCCGCCGGGTTCGGCATCGGCCTGGCCACCGTCTGCCGCGACATCCACGAAGCGGTCGAACTCCTGGCGGCACTGGCACCCGACCTGTCCAACGCGGCGCGCATCGCCGCGCACAAGGCCACGTCATTCTCGACGGAACCCTGCTCCGGATCGACCGCATCGCCGCCGACCGGCCGTACTACTTCCGGTTTCTGATCCGAGACCGGCGGGCCAGTTCACCGGCTCATTCGACGCGGTCCTGCCCAACGCAGGCATCCAGGCCCCACCACGGTGTCCACGAGTCAACGACCACGCCGACGATTCGCCAGCACCTCCGACACAAAGCCACCGACCGACTACTCATCCCCCAATGGACACCACCTGCGGACGGTGCTGGACCGCTACGCGGCCCACTACAACCACCGCCGACCTCACCAAGCCCTACAACTCGCGCTACCCCGGCCAGACCAATCGATCACAGAGTCGGCTACACGTCGATACGCCCGCGACCAGTCCTCGGCGGCCTGATCAACGAGCACGAACCCACAGCAGCCTAACCGCAGGTCAGGCCGATTAGCCGACTTTGCACCCCACAAGCGACTCTATGCACCTCATATTTCTCTCGAGATTTGAACAGCAGCATCGTCCGCAACCTCGCTCCATACAACCAAACCTTCCGACTCGAACTCCTCCAAAAGTGCGCGCCGAATCTTATCAACCGGGCGGCCACTGTGAGCCCGTCGCACGTTCGCCACAGCTCGTTCAAATTTCTCCAGATAGTCCTGAACACCCGGCATGTCTTTGCCATACTCGGCCGGATCAACCACCTAGACATCACCACCAATCACTCTCCCGACACCCTATAGGGATCAGAAGGACGGCAGGACGATCACCAGAGGCTCTGCCGCGACCTCCGCCGAACGATGCCGCAGCACTGAGGGGATCCGAGTCACCAGGGCTCACCTGGTAAGTAAACAGGTTTCCCGGCTGCCCGAGGGGTCCGAGCCGAGAGCTAGCCCGAGCCGCATCTATGCTCAACCCGTTGGCTTCTTTCTATGTTGACGGCATGGTGAAATCGTCCCATGCACAAAATCTATCGTGTGTCGACCGCAGCAGGCGTCGAACGCCATGCGTGAATCAAGTAGCGCTGACCCGCCGGAGGTCCGCAGCCAGTTACCGCTTTCCGGCGTCGGTCACCTCGACCCACCAACCTGATCCACTGCGGTGAGCACGTTGCTTGGGCGCGATGAAGGATCGGGCGACCCAGCTGTCGTTCTCGGATCCGGTGCAGGCGATCAGTCCGGCGCCCTCGATGCCGTGCGCACTGCGGTCCGTGAGGAAGTCCTCCACCTCCGCCAGCAATGCCGGTGGTAGCGCAACGCGGTTGGAGATCATGGTCGTCCCGCCTTCCGCAACGCGTGTCCAGCAGCTCGGCGCGGCGCAGCGTGTTTCGGACGGTGTCCCACTGTTCCTCGAGGTGACTCGGATGGACGTAGTACTCGGCGCAGCCCTGGATGCGCACGAAGGGCAGGCCGTCACCGGAGGCACGGAATGGCCCAAACCGCTCGGCCAGCGCTCCAACGCAGCCGCCATGCCGTCTCAAGTCCAGAAACGGGGCCCTTCGGGATCTACAGCCGCCGGTTCAAATAAGAAGCTTCAAGTTTCACCAAGGCGTGATTTGCGGTAGTGACACGCGTGGACGCCCGAAAAACCCACCTTGAACTGTCAAACGCCTGGATGACGAACGCACAGTGACCGAAGTTGTCCACATCCAGTTCATCCACAATCAGACTGTCCGGATTTTCGGCAGAAACGATCGTGCAATCCACCACCTGATGCAGCCCCAACGCAAACGCGTGCAGTTCCCTCCAAGAAAGCCGATAACCCCCCAACGTTGAGCGCACCAGCTCCTCGAACGCGGGCATCGCCATTCCATGGGGGGCATCACCGACCCCGGAGAAGTCGAGAATCGACCATGTCCACTTATTCGACGGGACATGTGCGACAACTTCCCCGAAAGAAAGTTCCTCATCGTAGTCGTTGAACATACGCAGCGATAGTTCACGCATCATGGATACTCCAGCGGCTCGACTCCACCACGCTTGGGGTCCCACCTGTGGGATTGTAGATATATCGGTGCTCATGCGGATTATCATGATTTTCGGGCCGGCCATGATCGGTGAAGTCGATGTCACGTACCGGTCTTCCCTCCCCGTCAAACTCGCGTGCTTAAGGATACTGCCCCTTCCTTGGCAGGTTCAGACGGTCGTAGCATCTGGTCGTGGTGTTCGGTGGGGAAGGATTGCCCACCGTGCGCCGGATGTTGACCTTGGTCGATCGGGAGGAGATCTCCCGTGGGATGGCCGAGTCGTTGTGGTACAAGGAGATCGCTGCCCGGATCGGGCGTGATGCCTCGACGTGTCCCGCGAGGTGAACCGTCACGGCGGCAGGGACGGATACCGGGCGGTCACCGCCGACGGGGCCGCGGGGACGGCCCGGTCAAGGCCGAAGCCACTCGCGGTGGACCGGAACCCGGTTCTGAGATCGCGGGTGGCCGGACTGCTACGGGCGGGCTGGTCACCGGCGTCGATCGCGGGCCGGTTGGCACGCGACCACGACGGCGAGGACGCTGTGCGAGTGAGCCACGAGGCCGTCTACCAGTGGGTCTACGCCCAACCTGTCGCCACGCTGAACCGGGAACTGATCGCGCTGCGGACCGGCCGCACCGGTCGTCGGGGACCGCGCCCGGCACCCGCGCCACGCATCCGTGAACCCCGCTACCGACGAACGCCCCGCCGAAGCCGAAGGCCGGGCGGTCGCGGGACACTGGGAGGGGGACCTCGTCATCGGCAAGGGCGGCCGCAGCGCGGTGGCCACGCTGGTCGAGCGCACCAGCCGCTTCCTGCTCCTGGTCCCGCTGCGCGGACGCGACTCGCTCACCGTCACCGACGCGATCATCGCCGCCGTCGGTGACCTCCCGGCATCGGTCAAACGCTCCCTGACCTGGGACTGCGGCTCCGGGATGGCCCTGCACAAGCAGGTGACCGCCCCCGGGCTGCCGGTGTTCTTCGCACACCCGCACTCACCGTGGGAACGCGGCAGCAACGAGAACCTCAACCGCATCGTCCGGGAGTTCCTGCCCAAGGGCGTCGACATCCCGTCCGACCCGCGTTACCTCGCCGCCATCGCCGCCGAAATCAACGACCGCCCCCGTAAGATCCACGACTGGAGAAAGCCCAGCGAGGTATTCACCGAACTCCTCGAAGCAGATGCTTCCACCGCCTGAAATCGCCTGGCTCTGCCTTGACAATGCGCACGTGACGCACCTTTCCTGACCTGCCCGCAGTGCGTCTCGCACGCTATTCACTGAATCGACGTTGAATCGCCGCCAGGCGCTCTCGGGCAACGAGCCGGTCGCCATCCCTTAGTTGCGAAAGAGCACCTTTGCTCCGATCCTCCGAAAGGGATACGGAAGTCGCATACCACTGAAGCTCAACCTCTTGGGAGAAGAAACTAGCGTCGGAAATATTTCGATCCAACTGCCCCATTGCCGTCAAACATGCATGTGCACATTTGAGCGCATACTCGACATCGACAGTAAAGCGACAGAGCGCCGCATACCGCAGCACAAGCACCACATAGAAGGAATACATGCGTGACACGTCGACCATCTCTTCGTCGGACGGTTGAAGCTCCTGATAATCTTCGAGAAACGTCGCATACCCACGAAAAGGCGCCTTTGGGATCTCCGGATCCACAAGTCTGCCTCATCAACGAGTACGAACCCACAGCCGCCTAACCGCAGGTCAAGCCATGTGGCTGACTTTTGGAACCCCACACGGGAGCGAGGGTCATGCTCGCCGGACCGGCGGGCATGACGACACGCACTATTGTGTCGTTGTCGCCGGGCCACCGTCGACGCCGACCCGCTATCGTGTCGGTGTGACCGCAGCAGCCGCGCACCCGCCATCGCCGGAGGTCGAGAAGACCCCCGAGGCGATCCGCGCCGCACTGTTGCCCGAGGAACGCGACGCCTTCGACGCCGACTGCCGCCACGCCCTGGGCAAGGCCGCGGCCGAGTCCAGCCTGGAACCGGTCCGCAGCGTGATCGAGCAGTGGTGGCGCATCGCCACCCTCACCCGGCACGACCCCGCCGCCCACCGGCGGATGCTCAGGCGCATCGACCAGACCCAGAGCACCGGCCAGATACCAGGGCGGCTGCGCACCTGGGACGAACTGCAGACGGAGCGCGGCGGCCGATAGGTGACCTACCAGATCCAACTCCCCGACGAGGTCTGGGACCAGATCCACGCACTGCCGGCGGAGGCCGACGAACCGCTGTCCGAGGCCATGACCCTGCTGGCCCACGAACCAGGTACGGCGAGCCCTACCACCGCGCCAACCCCCACGGCGCCCTGCGCCAACTCGTCTACGGGTACGGCAACGGCCTTATCGTCTACCTCATCCTCGAACAACAGAAACGCATCGTCGTCGAACGCGTCCTCTGGCTCGAAGACCTCGGCTGACCACCACGCCACAAGAGATTCACGATCGCGCTCCCAGTGCCTGGCGACAACAGCGCGGTTCAATTAAGACTGAAACTACAGAGGCGACTCACACCGAGCTGTGCTGTACCGCTCGACAAGTCATCGGGCTGCCGTCGACACGCCGCCGACCAGTCCTCGACGGCCTGATCGACGAGTACAAACCCGCAGCCGAGTAACCGCAGGTCAAGTCATGTTGCCGACTTCTGGCACCCCACAGGCCAAAGCCATCCACGTCCTCCAGAACTATGAGACCACCGCAGGATGAAAAAGGCTGTGAGACTTGGCAGTGGCTGGCCTGGGGCTGGCCGGCAGGGTTGGTGTCGTGACCTTCGGTTCGGGCGTGGCTCGTGGAAAGGGTGGCCCGCACGGTGCCTTGAGTGAGATCTGCCCGTCCGAGCCGGGGACGCGACGCCGGCCCTGCCGCTCTCGATGGCCTGATCAGAAGCCTGTCCGACCCGTTGCCGCAGGTCGTGCCCCGTCACAGTACTGCCGAGAGAGCATCTTCCTTACCCGGGCCGGCGTGTCCACGCCGAGGTCGTCCCGCACCCGCACGGCGTAGTGGTCCAGCTGCTCCACGACGCCGGGCAGGTCCTCGGCCGCGTGCACGTTGGTGCAGTACGCCGGGATCACGACCCACCGCGCAGGATCGAGTTGCCCGCGAACGTGCCGTGCACTTCGGCGTCGTCCATCTCGAGGCGCCCGCTCTGCCCGTAGAACGCGATGGGGTTGAGCCAGAGCACCTTGTCCACATCGGACTCGTTGAAGCCGGCGGCGAGCATGGCACGTCCAGTGCGCTGGGTCTTGAGCGGATCGGACCGGCCCCAGTCGGCCGCGGAGTTCACCAGCACGCGGTCGGTGCCGTACTCGCGCAGGATCGCGACCATGCGGCGCTCGTCCATCTTGGTGTCCGGGTAGATGGAGAAGCCCATCCAGCACCCCGAATCGGCCACGGCACTCACCGTGGTCTCGTTCAGGTGGTCGATGACCACCCGCTCGGGCGGCAAGCCGGACTCCCGGATCACGTCGAGCGTCCGCCGCGTCCCGGTGAGCTTGTCCCGGTGGGGAGTGTGCACCAGGGCGGGCAGCCCGTAGCGGACGGCCAGTTCCAGCTGCCGCGCGAACGCCTCGTCCTCCTCCGGCGTCATCGAGTCGTACCCGACCTCGCCGACCGCGACCACGCCGTCCTTGGCCAGGTAGCGCGGCAGCACGTCGAGGACGCCGGCGCAGCGCGGATCGTTGGCCTCCTTGGGGTTCAACGCCATCGCGCAGTAGTGGCGGATGCCGAACTGCGCCGCGCGGAACCTCTCCCAGCCGATCAGCGAGTCGAAGTAGTCGGTGAACGACCCGACGTTCGTGCGCGGTTGACCCAACCAGAACGCGGGCTCGACCACCGCCCGCACACCAGCCGCGTACATCTCCTCGTAGTCGTCGGTGGTGCGGGAAGTCATGTGGATGTGCGGGTCGAAGATGCGCATCAGGGTTCGCTCCTCAGCAAGTCGAGCGCGTCATCGGGCACGGCACGCCCCGCGGCACGGCGTTCGTCGGCGAACGCGCCGACCATTCGTCGCAACTCCTCGTCAACGCGCCGGTCCAGCCCCGCCACGACGGTCAGCGGGACACCCGTGAACAGGCACTTGAGCACGCCGTGCCGCCAGGCGTGGGCGTCGAGGTGGTCCGCGGCGAACGGCCCGAGCGCCGCCGCGACCAGCCTGGTGTCGTTGCTGCGCAAAGCGTCCTTGACCAGCTCGACCCCGGCCGCCGGCACCTCGTCCCCGACCGAGGCGAGCGCGCGCAGCACGCCACGTCGTTCGGCGTCGTCACCGCAGTGGTACAGCTCGACCAGCACCGTGGCCAACTCCTCCGGCCCGGTCGCCGACGCGTAGGCGGCCACCAGCCTGGCTCGGGCCAGGTCGTCGGCGGTCCCGTGGACCACGCCCAGCGGATCGGTCGCGGCACGCAGCGGCGTGCGGCCCACCATTCGCCCCGCCACGGGGAAGAACGCCCGGATCGCGCCCGGTTCCGAACGCACGGTCCGCTCCGCCTCCACGAGCCACGGGTGGCCCGCCACCGGTCTTGGCATTGCCGCGCGCAGCGCGCTCATGGCCTCGCGGGCCACCTCCGGCGCGGCGTGGCTGTGCCGGGGTAGCTCCACCGCGGCTATCCCCCGATACCCGATCTCCTCCAGCGCGACGAGAGTGGCCGGCAGGTCCAACGCGCCCTCACCGAACTCCAGGTGCTCGTGCAGGCCGGGCACCATGTCGTCCAACTGCACGTTGACCAGCAGGTCCCCGGCGCGGTGGATGCAGGCCGGGGCCGTGTCGCGCTCCACGGCGACGCAGTGGCCGACGTCGAGCGTGACGCCCAAGGCCTCCGGCGAGCCGAGGTCGGTGCGCAGCCGCAGGGCGTCGTCTAGGCGTTCGACGAGGTGCCCGGGTTCCGGCTCCAGGCCGAGGCGGACCCCGAACCGGGCCGCGCCGTCGAGCACTTCGGCCACCCCCGATCGGAGCCTCGCCCACGCCTGGTCGGGGTCGGTGTCCGCGGGCACGACCCCGGACCAGAACGACACGCAGTCGGCGCCGAGCGCGGCGGCGATCTCCGCGGCGCGCACCAGGAAGTTCGCCCTGACCTCCCACTCGCGGTCGACCAGGGTGGGGTGGTGCTTGCGGTGCGGGTCGAGCAGGTACCGCGCACCGGTCTCGACCACCACCCGCAGTCCCAGGGCCGACAACCGTGCCGCCACGCGGTCGGTGCGCCGGCCGAGCCCGGGGGCGAACGGGTCGAGGTGGTGGTGGTCGAGGGTCAGCGCCACGCCGGTGTAACCGAGGTCGGCGATCACCGCGAGCGCGTCGTCCAGCCGGTGGTTGGCGAAGCCGTTCGTGCCGTACCCCAGCTCGAAGGTCATGCGGGCGTCACCTTCCTGCTCAGCGCGCGGACGAGGGGGAGGACGAGTGCGAGGCCGGCCGCGACGGCCGTTGACCCGGCTCCTGCCACCAGGGCGCACTGCAACGGCACCATGCCGTGGACGCCCGCTTTCGTGGCGGACCGGACCGTGCCCGCGCCGGGGTCTCGCACCACTCGGAGTTGGGCTCGACCGACCGTCGTGGCGTAGGCGACCGCCCCGGCGAGGGCGCCAGTCCGGTGCCGCCGGGTCCGCGTCGGGAGGACGACCGGTGTCGCCGCGGTCACCGCGGTGGCGCCGAGTACCGCGCGCGCGACGGCGGGTGACGCACCGCGGACCTCGCCGTGCGCGAGCACCGTCACGCCCAGCGTGTGAGCGGCCATGACGGCTGCCCCGGGCAGTGCAGCCGCGGCGCGTCCGCGTCCCGAGCCCAGGAGCACGTCGAGTGCGCGGCACGCGGCCATCGCCAGAGGCCCGGCCTGGGTGTCCTTGAGGACCGTGTCGTAGGACCACACCGCCGCCGTGAGCGGCACCGCAACGGCCAAGGCGTCCCGTCCGCCCGCCACCGCAGCGAGCCCGAGCCCGGCCGCGCTGAGGGCGACGGCGGTTCCCAGCGCGGCGCGGGGGCTCACCCGGCCCGATGGGACCGGGCGCTCCGGGCGCTCGACGGCGTCCAGCGCGCGGTCGGCCCAGTCGTTGAGCGCCATGCCGGACCAGTACAGCGCGACCGAGGACAGCGGCAGCAGCAAACGCCTGCCCCGCAGCGGCACACCGGCCGCCGCCGCGCCGACGAGCGTGTCACCGAGCACGGTCAGCGCGGCGGGCGCCCGGACGAGTTCCGCGTAGGCCCTCACCCCAGGTCCCTCGCCCAGCGGTGCAGGTCACGGGTCTGCTCGGCGAACCGGTGCTCGTCGCTGCCGACCGGGTCCTTGAAGAAGAACGCGAGCGCGCCTTGCGCGCCGACCCGGCCGGCGGCGTGCGCGGCCGCCACCAGCCGGGCCAGGTCGAGCACGAGCGGGGCGGCCAGGGCCGAGTCCAGGCCGGTCCACGTGAGTTGCAGGGACATCCGCGCGCCCAGGAACCCCTCGAACGACACGTGGTCCCACGCCGTCTTCCACTCGCCCAGGTCGGGGACGTTGTCGATGTGCAGCGGCGCGGTGACACCGTCACCGAGCAGTGCGGCCAGACCCCTCGCCTTCGACACCAGCTTGCTGTCCGCGTGCGCCGGGTCCTCCAACGTCGCGCCGTCACCGCCGCCCAGCAGGTTCGTGCCCGACCACGACAGGACCCGCAGTCCCCGCGCCACGAACATCGGCGCGAGCACCGTCCGCAGCAACGTCTCCCCCGTCTTGCCGTCCCGGCCCGCGTAGGGCAGACCCATCCGGTGGGCGAGCTGGTCCAAGGCGGGAAGTACCACACCGGTGGACGGCGTGAAGTCCACGAACGGACACCCGGCGCTCAGCGCCGCGAACGCGGCCACCGAGCTGGGCGGCAGCACGATCCGGGCGGGATCGCGCAGCGCCTGCTCCAGCGCGTCGAGGTCGTCGTGCTCGGGCAGGGCCCGCAGCGGTGGTTCGGTGGAGGCGACGTTGACCACGACGACCTGGGCCAGGCCGTACCGCTCCCGGAAGTCGGTGATGTCGGCCGCCAACCGCTCGATCGCCTCGGCCTGACTGCCCCGGTGCGTCAGCGGGTCGTAGCCCGGCCGGACCTCTGCGTCCACGGCGTTCAGCCCGTCCGCGATCGCCGACGGCAGGTGGTGCGGCAGCACGCCCGATCCGGCCAGTGCCTCGGCCCGCTTGACCAGTGGCGTGTCCACCACGTCGTGCCCACCGACGACCAGCGAGTCCCACGGCGGCAGGTCCGCCTCGAGCAGTTCGGTGACGCAGCCGACCGGCGGTGCGAGCCCTTCGCGCACCGCAACCAATCCGCTGATCGCCGTGGTGGCGACCGAGCCACGCGCGCCGATCAACCACAGCCCGGTCCTTCGTCGCACCACGGCGTCTCCTCTTCTGGTCGATGGTGGGTCCTGGTCAGGACGCGTCCTGGACGGCACGGGCGCTCGAAGGCGGTGGCTCGGCGTAGGCCCGCAGCAGGGAGTCGGCCTCCAGCCGGTACAGCGCCTCCAAGCGGCGGCGGGAGTAAGGGCCAGGGTGTTGCCTGCCGTGTTCCCAACCCCGCACCGAGTCGGTGCTGGTGGCGCACCGCTGCGCCACTTGCGCCTGGGTCAGGCCGTTCCACTGCCGCAGCAGGCGCAGCACCTCCGACAAGTCGCCCTGCCGCCACGTCTCCGGCGAGAGGAACCCGGGTTTGCCCGCCCTGGCCGCTGTCGCCAGCGCGGACACCGACACCTCGTACAAGGCGGCCAACTGCCGGATGGCGGGCCAGGGGGGCACCGCCTCGCCCCGCTCCCAGCCGCGCAACGTGGTGCGCGAGACGCCGAGCAAATCCGCGACCTTGGCCTGCGAGCAACCGGCCCGCGCGCGCAGCCGGGCCAGGTCGCCGCTCAGCCGCACCACGGGCCGCGCGCCGCGTGGCGAGCCGCGCAACGTCCTGGCCAGGCCGTCGGGATTCGTGCCGAGGCACTCGGCGAGAGGGGCGAGCAGCCGTGCCGGCAGCCTGCTGCCGCCCCTCTCCCAGTTGTAGACCATCCTGACCGTGACGCCCAGGGCGTCCGCGATGTGCCTGGCGGGCACACCACGGTCCCCGCGGAGTGCCCGCAGCCCACGTCCGGGCAGGGTGTCGTCGATGGACGGGTGTTCCGGTCCTTCGGCGAAGAACGCGGTCACCCGATCCCGGTCCAGGCGGAGGACTTCCGCGAGCGCGGACGCCAGCACCGGGGCGGGTGTGCGCTGCCGGCGCTCCCAGCGCAACAGGCACGCCGGCGTGACCCCGATCCTCTCCGCCACCTCGCGCGACGTGAGGCCGAGGTGCAGCCGCACGGATCGCAACGAGGACGCGGTCGGCGCACCGATCTCCCTCGGAAGGTGCTCCCCGGAAACGGACACCATCGCCGCCGCCGTCAGTCGCCGCTGGAGAAGGCCGCGTCGAAGGAAGCCGCGGGCGCGTCGAAGGCGTGCTTGCGCACGAACTCGAGCGCTTCGGGGGCGCCGAGCAGCCGGTCCATGCCGGCGTCTTCCCACTCGACGCTGATGGGTCCGTCGTAGCCGATGCTGTTGAGCATCCGGAAGGACCGCTCCCACGGCACGTCGCCGCGTCCGGTGGAGACGAAGTCCCAGCCGCGGCGGGGGTCGGCCCACGGCAGGTGGGAGCCGAGGCGGCCGTTGCGTCCGTCGCCGACCTGGCGGCGGGCGTCCTTGCAGTCGACGTGGTAGATGCGGTCGCGGAAGTCCCACAGGAAGCCGACCGGGTCGAGGTCCTGCCACACGAAGTGCGACGGGTCCCAGTTGAGGCCGAACGCGGGACGGTGCCCGATCGCCTCCAGCGCCCGGACGGTGGTCCAGTAGTCGTAGGCGATCTCGGACGGGTGCACCTCGTGCGCGAAGCGGACGCCGACCTCGTCGAACACGTCGAGGATCGGGTTCCAGCGGGCCGCGAAGTCCTCGTACCCGGCGTCGATCATCGAAGCCGGCACGGGCGGGAACATCGCCACCGTCTTCCAGATCGACGAGCCGGTGAAGCCGACGACGGTGCCCGCGCCGAGCTTGGCGGCGGCCCGCGCGGTCACCTTCATCTCCTCGGCCGCGCGTTGCCGCACGCCCTCCGGGTCGCCGTCGCCCCAGATGCGGGAGGACAGGATGCCCTTGTGCCGCTCGTCGATCGGGTCGTCGCACACGGCCTGGCCGGTGAGGTGGTTGGAGATCGTCCACACCTTCAGGTCGTGCTTCGCGAGGATGGACAGTCGATCGGCGACGTAGTCGTCGTCCTCGGCGGCTCGCCACGGGTCGAGGTGGTCGCCCCAGCAGGCGATCTCCAAGCCGTCGTAGCCCCACTCGCCCGCCAGGCGGGCGACTTCCTCGAACGGCAGGTCGGCCCACTGGCCGGTGAACAGCGT
This sequence comes from Saccharothrix isguenensis, assembly GCF_052936305.1. Taxonomy (NCBI): domain Bacteria; kingdom Bacillati; phylum Actinomycetota; class Actinomycetes; order Pseudonocardiales; family Pseudonocardiaceae; genus Saccharothrix; species Saccharothrix isguenensis. The sequence continues at coordinate 2,697,549 of NZ_CP193626.1, read as the reverse complement.
GATCGGACGTGCCATTGGTCTCTCCCAGTGCCGAAGGTCGTCAGACGGCGTGCCAGGTGCGGCTGGCGGAGCTGTCCTCGACGGCGGCCAGGACGCGCTGCACCTGCAGCCCGTCGGCGAACGTCGGGGTCGGGTCGGTGTCCGCGGCGATGGCGCGGACGAGATCGACGGCCTGGTGGGTGAACGCGTGCTCGTAGCCCAGGCCGTGGCCGGCGGGCCACCAGGCGTCGACGTACGGGTGTTGCGGCTCGGTGACCACGATGCGGCGGAAGCCCGCCACCCCCGCGTCCTCGGTGCCGTCGAAGAAGTGCAGGACGTTCATGTCCTCGAAGTCGAACGCCAGGCTCCCGGCCGAGCCGTTGACCTCGATGCGGATGGCGTTCTTGCGCCCGTTCGCGAACCGGGTCGCCTCGAACGAGCCGAGCGCGCCGCAGGCGAACCGGGCCAGGAACAGCGCCGCGTCGTCCACCGTGACCGGACCCGTCCCGGCCGACGAGGCGGTGCCGGACAGGCCCGCGTGCTCGGCGGCCAGCGGGCGTTCGGCCACGAACGTCTGCAACATCCCGGACACCTCCTGGATGGTGTCGCCGAGGATGAACTGGGCGGCGTCGACGATGTGCGCGCCGATGTCGCCCAGCGCGCCCGATCCCGCCTTGTCCTTCTGCAACCGCCAGGACAGCGGCGCGGCGGGGTCGACGATCCAGTCCTGGAGGTACTGCGCCCGCACGTGGTGGATGGTCCCCAGCCGGCCCTGCGCGACCAGGTCCCTGGCCAGCGAGATCGCGGGGACGCGCCGGTAGGTGAACCCCACCATGGCGCGCACCCCCCGCTCGGCCGCGCGTTCGGCGGCGTCGGCCATCACCTGCGCCTCCAGGACGCTGTTGGCCAGCGGCTTCTCGCACAGCACGTGCTTGCCCGCCTCCAGCGCGGCGACGGCGATCTCCGCGTGCGTGTCGCCCGGCGTGCAGATGTCGACCACCTGCACGTCGTCGCGGTCCAGCAACGCCTTCCAGTCGTTCTCGGCGTGCGCCCAGCCGAGGCGGACGGCGGCCGCCTCGGTGCGCGCCCGGTCGCGGCCGCACACCACGGCCATCACCGGTCGCAGCGGAAGGTCGAAGAACCTGGGCGCCACCCGCCACGCCTGGGAGTGGGCGGCTCCCATGAACGAGTGGCCGATCATCGCGACGCCCAGCGGCGGCGTCGTCCCGTCGAGTGTCGTCACGGTGCTCTCCTCAGCGGTCCGCTCGGGCTCAGGACTCGAACGCGGTGGGCAGGTAGCGGTCGACGTTGTCCTTGGTGACGACCGGCGCGTACAGCTCGACCTGGCGCGGGACCTCGACCTCGACCAGGTCGCCGAGGCTCTTGCCCTGCACGGCCAGGCGGGCCAGGCGGATGCCGTCGGCGCCCTGCGTGGACGGGTAGACCACGGTGGCCTTGTGCAGGCCGCTGTTGGACTTGATCTCCCGCATCACGTTCGCCGACCCGGCGCCGCCGATCATGAAGAACTCGCCGCGGCCGGAGTTCTTGATCGCGGCGCTGACACCGATGCCCTGGTCGTCATCGTGGTTCCAGATCGCGTCGATGCGCGGCGCGGCCTGGAGCAGGTTCGCGGCGGCCCGCTCCCCGCTCTCCACGGTGAACTCGGCGGCGACCCGGTTGTCCACGTTCAACCCGCACTCGCGCAGGGCGTCGGCGAAGCCCTTGCTGCGGTCCTGGGTCAGCGGCAGGGAGTCGATGCCGGCGATCTCGGCGACGACGGCGTCGGACTTGCCGTTGAGCTTCTCGCAGACGTAGGTGCCGGCCGAGACGCCCATGCCGTAGTTGTCGCCCAGGACGGTGGAGCGCGCGGCGAACGGGCTGTCGAACTCGCGGTCGACGTTGATCACCGTGATGCCGGCCTTCATGGCCTTGAGCGCCACCGGCGTGAGTGCGGCTCCGTCGAAGGGCAGCAGCACGATCGCGTCGACCTTGTCGTTGATGAACGTCTCGACCTGGCTGATCTGGAGGTTGACGTCGTTGGTGCCCTCCACCACCTTCAGCTCCACGTCGGAGTACTTCTCCGCCTCCGCCTTGGCGGCGTTGGAGATGGCCGCCATCCAGCCGTGGTCCGCGGCGGGCGCGGAGAAGCCGATGACGACCTTCTCGCCGGGCTCGTCGTTGGCGACCCGGGCGCCGCCCTGGTTGCCGCTGCCGGCGGCGGGCTCCGGTGTGTTGCCCGTGCAGGCGGTGAGCACGGTGCCTGCGGCGAGCAGGGCGAGCAAGGTGGTGGTTCTGGTGCGGGACATGGTGGTGCTCCTGAAAGGTGGCGGCGGAGAGTGGGGCGGAAGCGGTGCGGTGCGGCGGTCAAGCGCCGCTGCGTCGGGCCAGTCGCTGTTGGAGCAGCACGGCGATCACGATGATCGCGCCCTTGGCGACGGCCTGAGCGGAGATGGAGAGGTTGTTGAGGGTGAAGACGTTGGAGAGCGTGGTGAAGATCAGGACGCCGAAGACGGTGCCCGCGATGGTGCCGCGCCCGCCGGACAGCAGCGTGCCGCCGATGACGACCGCGGCGATGGCGTCCAGTTCGTAGAGGCCGCCGTGCGTGGCACTGCCGGTGGTGGTGCGGGCGATGAGCATGACGGCGGCGATACCGCAGCACGCGCCCAGCAACGTGTAGAGCAGCACCGTGTGCCGTCGCACGTTGATGCCGGCCAGTCGGGCGGCCTCGGGGTTGCCGCCGACGGCGTAGGTGCGGCGACCGAACGTGGTGCGGTTGAGCACCACCCACCCGACGACCGCCACCACCGCGAAGATGATGATGAGCACGGGCACGCCGAGCACCGAGGCGTCGAAGAACGCGGTGAAGCCGGGCACGTCCACGATCTGGGTCTTGCGGTTGGACATGATCTCGGCCAGCCCGCGGGCGGCGGCGAGCATGGCCAGTGTCGCGATGAACGCCACGATCCGGCCGTAGGCGACCAGCACGCCGTTGACCACGCCGCAGCCCGCGCCTACGGCCAGTGCGGTGAAGACCAGGGCCGACCAGTGGAAGTCCCGTGCCACGGCCTGGGTGGCCAGTGTGGTCGCCCAGACCGAGGACAGCGCCACGATGGCGCCGACGGACAGGTCGATGCCGCCACCGGTGATCACGAACGTCATGCCGATGCTGACCACGCCGATGACCGAGGCGAGGCGCAGGATGGTGAGCAGGTTGTCCACGTGGGCGAACCGGTCGCCGGCGGTGATGACGCCGACCAGGCACAGCAGGACCAGGGCGACGACCAGGCCGGTGTTGCGGCCCGCGGCGGACCCGAGCAGCGCGCTCACCCCACGTCTCGGGGCGCTCCCGGCGGGCGGTCCGCCGGTGCGGGGGGCGGTGGCGGTGGCGGTGTTCTCGTTCATGCGGCGGTTCCTTCCATGACCAGGTCGAGGACCCGGTGCTCGTCCAGCTCATCGGCCGGTCCTTCGTGGACCACGCGTCCTTCCCGCAGAACCAGGACGCGGTCGGACAGGCCGAGGACCTCTTCGACATCGCTGGACACGACCAGCACGGCGACGCCCCGGTCGGCCAGGTCCCGGATCAGTTCGTAGATCTCGCTGCGCGCGCCGACGTCCACACCACGCGTGGGCTCGTCCAGCAGCAGCACCCGGCACTCGCGCAGCAACCACCGGGCCAGCACGACCTTCTGCTGGTTGCCACCCGACAGGGTTCGCACCGCACGGTCCACACCGGACGGGCGCACGTCCAAGGCCTCGGTCAGCTCCGCGGATCGAGTGCGCTCGGCGCCGTTGTCGAGGAACCCGAACCGGGCGAACGCGGGCAACGTGGAGACGGTGATGTTGCGGTACACGGCCTGGTCGAGCAGCAGACCTTGGCTCTTGCGCTCTTCCGGGCACAACCCGATCCCGGCGCGCACGGCGGCGCCCACCGAGCCGCGCCGCAGGCTCTTGCCGTCCACTTCGACCGTGCCCGAGGAGGACTTGCGCGCGCCGTACAGGGTCTCCAGGACCTCCGAGCGCCCGGATCCCACGAGTCCGGCGAGCCCGACCACCTCGCCCGCGTGGACGGTGAGGTCCACCCCGGAGAACCGGCCCGACCCCGCGAGCCCGCGCACGGTCAGCACAGCGGGCGCGTCGGGGGCGGACGGCTTGCGCTCGGGGAAGACGTACTGCACGTCCCGCCCGGTCATGAGCTTGATCAGGTCGGCCGTGCGCACCTCGCGGGCGGGAAGGCCGGTGGCGACGGTGCGACCGTCCTTGAGGACGGTGACGCGGTCGCCGATCTCGCGGATCTCCTCCATGCGGTGGGAGATGTAGACGATGGCGACACCCTGGGCGGTCAGCTCCCGGATGACCCGGAACAGGGTGCGCACCTCGTCCTGGTCCAGCACGGCCGACGGCTCATCCATGATCAGCAGCCGGCTGTCCCGCGACAGCGCGCGGGCCATGCTCACGACCTGCTGGTTCGCCGCGGACAACCGGCCGACCTCGCGCTCCGGCGGTATGTCGGGGTGGCCGAGGAGTTCCAGCAGCGCACGGGTGCGCTGGCGCGCGACGGCCCGACGCGTGAACCCCGCGGTGGACAGCTCGTGACCGAGGAACACGTTGTCGGCGACCGGAAGCCCGGCGACCAGGTCGAGTTCCTGGTGAATGGCCCCGATACCGGTGTTCATCGCGTCCTGGGGGCTGCCGAACGAGACGACCTCGCCCTGCCAGCGCAACTCGCCCTCGTCCGGGCGGTGAGCCCCGGCCAGCACCTTGATCAAGGTCGACTTGCCCGCGCCGTTCTGCCCCAGCAGGCAGTGCACTTCGCCCGCGCGGACGTCGAAGTCCACCCCGCCCAGCGCCGTGACGCCCGGGAAGCGCTTCACGACGTCCCGGACCGACAGCAGCGGTACCGCTTCGGTCGTCATACCGTTTCCTCCTGTGCCACGCGGTGGTGCTCGCCGACCGGCTCGACGAGGGTGGGGTCCTGGAACACGCGGTCGAGCACCTGGGACGCGCCTCCGCGCTGCGAACCGGAGAAGCCGAGCGTCGAGAACGCCACCCGAGTGCCACCCGCGTCGGCGGCGAAGACGTGGCGGCGCAGCTCCTCGCGCAGGGAACCGGCGATCCAGGGCTGGAGAGCGGCGAAGTAGCCGCCCAGCACCAGCAGTTGCGGGTTGAAGACGTTGACGAGGATGCCCGCGCCCACCGCGAGCCAGTGGTCGATCTCGGCGATGGCGGACAACACGCGTTCGTCACCCGACCGGGCGCGGCTGCCGATCTCGGCGAGCCGCTGCTCCACGTCCAGTGACGGGTCGCGCACCGGGTCGTGCTCCGACGCGGCGGCCGTGAGCAGGGCGTTGAGGCCGACCACCGCCTCCCAGCAGCCCTGGCGGCCACAACCGCACACCGGCCCCCCGGCGCGCACCCTCATGTGCCCGACCTCGCCGGCGAACCCGAACGCGCCGCGCAGCAGCTGCCCGCCCGCGACGACGCCGCCGCCGATGCCCGCCGCACCGGTGAGCAGGATCAGGTCCGCGCTGCGTTCCGGTCCCTGGGCCTCGATCTCGGCCAGCGCGGCGAGGTTCGCCTCGTTGTCCAGCAGCACCGGGTAGGGCGGATCACCCAGCAGCCTGCGGATCTCGTCGACGACCGCGACGTCGGCCCACCCGAGGTTCGGGGCCACGCGGAGGACACCGGTGTCGACCTCGACCAGGCCCGGCACGGCGATGGTCAGGCCGACGGGCCGGATGTCGGACTTCGCCAGGCCGCGCAGCACGGTGCTCAGCAGTCGTCCCAGCCTGGCCAGGACCATGGCCGGTTCCACGTTGGCGGTGTCGAACGCGAGCCGCTTCTCCGCCAGCACGCTCCCGCGCAGGCTCAGCACCAGCACCGACAGGTAGTCGATGTTGATCTCGGCGCCGACGGCGACCACGTGGTCGCCGTCGAGCTGGATGGACTGACCCGGACGGCCGACGGTGGCCCGCTCGACCTCGCCCTCCCGGACGAGGCCCCGCTCGACCAGCTCGGCGACGAGGCTGGACACGGTGGCCTTGTTCAACCCGGTTTCCTCGGCGAGTCGTGCGCGCGACCGCGGACCGCGGTCGCGCAGGTGCGACAACACGACCGAGAGGTTGTGGCGACGGACCGTGAGCTGGTCCGCGGTCGCGCTGCCCGCACGCAGACGGGTGGGCCTGCTCCTCATACCTCTCCTCGGGTCGGGGGCAGCCGTCGTCGACTGCGGGAATGAGCGGTTTCGAGTGGCACGGGCGGAGTGATCGCACGCGGCGCACCGGCATCGCCGGCGGCGACGATCAGCAGGGGCGGGCTTGTCCGGCTGAGCTCACCGGTGAACTCCTCCATTCCGGTTGCTGACGTGCTCCGCACCACACCGTTCGTCTGTCGAATCAACAAACTAATGAGCGCCATATGGCCGGTCAAGGGCAGGACGACCTGCCGACCGGTCAGTTCTGGAACTGGTCAGCAACCGTAAACGCCTTGCCTCGGCGGCACTGACAGACCGTTGGCAGAGGGGCTTCAATGGCCTACGCGAACACTGTTCATGCAGGTCACAGCCCCCCAAAAATCTCGACAATCAGACAGATAATTCTGGGAGCGCTCCCAATTCAGGCGATCCCAGAATGGCCCGGAGCGATTGCCGTCACGGGTGATCTTCACCCAGCGGCCGTTCAGCTGTCAGCAAGAGGGAATAACACATCGGTCTCCTGTTCCCGAAGGGGCGGAATCGGACGCGCGGGGCCGATCATTTCGTGAGGTCGATGGGGTCAGCAGGCATCGCGGTTCGCGCAACCGGTCGTCGGAGGCACCGAGGGATAGGCGCGCAGCAGGGAATCCTGCGGTAGGTGGTAGAGGCTTTCCAGGCGACGGCGCTGGGAGGGGCGCGGACGCTGCCTGGCGTGTTCCCAGCCCCTCACCGTGGCGGTGCTGGCGCCGCAGCGCTCGGCGACCTGGGCCTGGGTGAGGCCGTTCCACTGCCGGAACACGCGCAACACCTCCGGCAGGTCTCCCGGCAACCAGTTCTCCGGGTCGAGGAACCTCGGCTTGCCCGCCTTGGCCGCCGTCGCGACGACGACCAGCGGCACCCGGTAAAGGGTCGCCATGAGCCGGATGGCCTGCCAGGGCGGCACGACGTCGCCGCGTTCCCAGCCGCGCAGGGTGGTGCGGGATACACCGAGCAGGTCGGCGACCCGGGACTGGGAGAAGTCGGCCGTGGCGCGCAGGGACGCCAGTTCCCCGCGCAACCGGACGACGGTCCTCTTGTCCCGACGTGCCGCCCGCAGCGCCTTGACCAGTTCCTCGGTCTCCATCCCGAGGCAGCGGGCCAGGGGTTCGAGCAACCGCACGGGCAACCTGCTGCCGCCGCGCTCCCAGTTGTAGACGGTCTGGACGGTCACCCGCAGCGCCTCGGCGATGCTCCGAGGCGGCACGCGCTTGGTCTTGCGCAGGGCGCGCAACCCGTAGCCGGGCATCGTGTCGTCCATGAGCGGGTGCTCCGTGCCTTCGGCGAAGAAGGCAGCCGTCTGCTCCACCGGCAGTCGCAGGACGCCCGCGAGCGCCGCCAGCAACTCCGGGGACGGCGTGCGCTGACGGCGTTCCCACCGCAGCAGGCACGCCGTGGTGACGCCGATCTGCTCGGCCACCGCGCGCGAGGACAGGCCCAAGGCGAGCCGGACGGCCCGGAGCGATGGGAGGACGGCTGCTCCGGGACCGTCGGGGTCGCGTGGCTCCCCACCGGTCACCACTGCTCAAGCACCACTGGTGTGGTCCGGGCGGGCGCGGTACGCGGTCGCGCGCCAAGCGCGCAGGAGCACGGGCCTGCTACTCATGTCACTCCTCGATCTCGCCGGAGAACTGCGACCGCCAGGCCGGGGACGGGGCGCGGGCGGGGTGGCCCGCCTGACGCGGGCCACCCCCGTGCTCACAGGTGGAGCAGGGCATCCGGGTTGTGCCCGGGACTAGCGGTGTAGTGACCGACGGCCTCGACGTTGCCCGCGACGTCGATCGACCGGTACTCCAGGACGTCCATGCCGTTGGGCCGGAGTTTGATCTCCACGCCCTGGTAGACCCGCCACGGCCCGTCCGCGATCCGGTACTCGGTCTTGGCCACGCCCGAGGTGGCGTCCTGCGCCCGGAGCCAGACCCTCGACGCCGCCGCGCCGCGCTGGGCGAAGGTGGTGGGCGCGGCGGTGTCGACCTTCACGTCGACCACCGTCTCCGCCGAGGTGTTGCCCGCCGCGTCGGTGGCGCGCACAGCGATCCGGTGCGCCCCCTCGCCCGTGACGGCCACCGCGCCGGAGTAGGGCTGCCACGCCCCGGCGTCGACCCGGTATTCGAGCACCGGGCCGCCCGACGTCTCGTCGGTCGCCGAGGCCGACACCGTGACCGGCCGCGTCCACCAGCCTTCCGCTCCCGAAGGCTGGTCGGCCTTCGCCGTGACCTCAGGTGCGGTCCGGTCGAGCTTGACCTCGACCGTCTTCTCCTCGGACGTGTGGCCCGCGGTGTCGGAGGCCCGGAACGCCACCACGTGCGAGCCGTCCTCGCTGAACGGCAGCGGTGCGCTGTACTCCGCCCAGCCACCATCGTCCACCCGGTATTCCACGTACACCTGGCCAGGGAGGTCGTCGGTGGCCGTGGCGGTCACGGTCACCGGGCTGGTCCACCACCCGTTCGCGCCGGTGGGCGCGGCAGGATCGGCGGCCACCGACAGCTCCGGCGCGGCCTGGTCACCGGCGCCGACCCGGAAGTCGTCGAACCGGGCCGGCTTCGACGCGGTCTGCGGGCCGCCGAGGGCGAACAGCCCGACCTTCGCGTTGGCGGCGAGTGCCGGGTTCGCCACCGGCTCGAGCACCGTCCAGCTCTGCCCGTCCGCGCTGTAGGAGCCGGTGTAGGTGTCGCCCGACTTGGTCAACCTCAGGTGCCACACGCCCTGGGTGAGGCCGCCCGCGCCGCGCTGCGGCTGCCCGACCACGTCACCGCTCTCCGAGCGGAGCTCGATCCCCCGTTCCACCGCCGAGCCCGGCGCGTTGGTGGTGAGGTAGTCGAGCTTGACGTAGTTGGCGTCGTCCACGTACGCGATCAACCCGGCCTGCTGGAACTGCTCGTTCAGCGCGGAACCGTCCACCTTCGTCTCGATGGTCCAGTCGCCCTCCGGCGCGTTCTGGAGGATGAAGTTGGCCGGGGTGCCGTTGGGCGTGCCGTAGATGTCACCGGCGCTGGTGTCGATGCGCAGGCTGCCGTCGGCCAGTCCGACGCCGCTGGGGTCGTGTCGCACGACGGCGTTCCAGCGGCAGGCGTCCAGCGACGAACCGGTGAAGTCGTCGCTCGGGTCGACCGCGGCGGTGGTGTCGGGGGTGATGGTGAACGTGTCGAACTCGGCGTCCACGACGGGGTGGTCACCGACCCCGGCCAACGACAGCAGGCCGATCTTCGGGTGCGCGATGCCCGCCAGCGACTTGGTCTGCGGCATCGGGGTGAAGGTCCGCCCGTCCGCGCTGTAGGACGCGGTCAGGTTGCTGCCGTCGCTGGTGAACCTCACCCAGACGGTGTCGGGGTACTGCGCGCCCAGCGGCCCGGTGTTGGACTCGCCGACCTCGTTGGGTGAGCCGTTCTCCTCCCGGACGAACTGGAAGATGCGGTTCGCCGCGTCGTCAGCGCCGCCGGAACGGCCCTGCAGCACCATCTTCGCGTAGTTGTCGTCGTCGCCGTAGACGACCAACCCGGCCTGCTGGTACGCCCGCCGGGCGGGCAGCCGGACCTTGGCGGTGGCCTCGAACGGCCCCGACGGCAAGTCCTGCAACACGATGTTCGGCGTGTTGCCGCCGGCGCCGTAGACGTCCGTGGCCGTGGTCGGTACCACCAGGTGCCCGTCGCGGACGGCGAGGTCCTGGTTCTCCCGCACCACCGTGGTCCACCGGGTGCGGTCCAGCGAGGTGCCGAGGAAGTCGTCCGACCGACCCGAGAGGCAGTTCGACGTCGACCCCTCGACCTTGATCTCGACGCCCTGGGTGGTGCTCGCCCCCCTGGCGTCGGTCGCGGTGACCTTGGCCTGGAACGTGCCGCCGGCGGCGTAGGTGTGGCTGGTCGTGGCGCCGGTGCCGGTGCCGCCGTCCCCGAACGTCCAGGCGTACTGGATGGGTTCGTCACCCTCGGGATCGGTGGCGGTCGCGGCGAAGTCGACCTTCAGCGGTGCGGCGCCCGACGTGGGGGTGGCAGTGACGGTCACCGCGGGCCTTCTGTTGTGCGTGACGCCCTGGCCCTCGAACTGCAGCCAGTTGATGTTCGCGAGGTAGCTGGTCGTGGTGCTGCCCTGCGGTCGACGGACGACGAAGTACAGCTCCGACCCGGCCGGCGGGTCGTCGACGACGTCCGCGGTCACCGTGGTCCAGTTCTGCCAGCCACCGGTCCCGCCGAACGTCGCGGTGCCGGCGAGCGGGCCGTCCGGCGCGCCCACCCGGATCTCGATCAGGCCGCCCCCCGATCCCGAGGCGACGCGGAAGCGCACCTGGTCGATGCCCGCGAGGTTCGCCGGGGCGAGGGAGAAGTAGTCGCCGTCGGTGATGAACCCGATGTTCTGGCCGCCGCCGGTGTCGCTGGTGGTCTCCTGCTGCACACCGGCCGTGTCGTCACCGACGCCGTCGGCAGCGCGGCCGGTGCCGGTGTGGAACTCCGCTTCCTTGTGCTTGGGCTGGAGGACGAGGATCGCCTCGCTGGTGAGCGGCGAGACGCCGGGTGCGCCTTTGTCGGTGTACTTCGCCGTCAGGACGCCGAAGATGTTCGCCCCCGCGTGGCCCTCGTCGCCGGACATGACGGCCAGGCCCTCGCAGCCTCGGTACTGCTCGTAGCCGTGGGCGTGCTCGTCGTGGCCCAGCGCGGGTTGGACGATCACGTTCTGGCAGTCGACGGCGCCGTCCTCGGCATCGGTGACGGTGACGCGGTAGGACACCTGGTCGCCGAAGTCGATGAACCCGCCGTCGACCGGGGCCGTCAGCGTGATCACCGGGGCGGTGTTGCCCACGACGATGGCGACGTTGGCGGTCGCGGACTTGCCGTCCGCGTCGGTCACGGTCAGGCGTGCGGTGTAGTTGCCGTTGGCCGTGTAGGTGTGGCTCGGGGTCGCCTCGGTGCTGTCGGTGGTGCCGTCGCCGTCGAAGTCCCACGCCAGGGTGATCGCCGCGCCGTCGGGGTCGCGCGATCCCGACGAGTCGAACCGCACGGTCAGCGGCGCGTGGCCGGAGGTGGCGTCGGCTTTGGCCACGGCGACCGGGGCGCGGTTGCCGCGCACGTAGTCGATCCGGTAGAGCCCGCTGTCGGCGTTGTTGCCGCCGAAGCCCGAACCCCACTCGATGATGTACAGCGCGCCGTCCGGGCCGAACTGCATGGCGTGCACCCGGTTGAAGCTCATGTCGGGCAGCATCCGGCTGATGTCGGCCACGCTCGCGCCGTCGGGTGAGAGCTGCAACGAGAACAGCCTGCCGTCGTTCCAGTCACCCCACATCGCCTTGCCGTCCCAGTAGGCCGGCCACTTGCGCTCCGACACGAGGTCCGGGTCGAACCGGTACGCGCCACCCGCCATCGGCGCGCCACTGCCGCCGATCTCCGGGGTGCCGGTGGAGGACTTGCCCTGCCAGATCGGCGTGCCGATCGCGGGCGGCAACTGCGTGAGCCCGGTGTTGTTGGGCGAGTTGTTCACCGGCGCCGAGCAGTCGAAGGGCGCACCCGACACACCGGTGGCGAAGTCGTGGTCGTGGTAAGGGGTGTTCGCGCCCACGCAGTACGGCCAGCCGTAGAAGCCGGGGCGGTCCACGATGTTCCACTCCACGCGGCCGTCCGGTCCCCGCTGGGGGTTGGCGCCACCGGCGTCGGGACCGTAGTCGGCGACGTGGAGCTTGTTGGTCTTCGGGTCCAGACCGATGCGGAAGGCGTTGCGGAAGCCCATCGCGTAGATCTCGGGCCGGGTCTTCTCCGTGCCCGGCGCGAACATGTTGCCCGCGGGGATCGTGTAGGTCCCGTCCGGCTGCGGTGTGATGCGCAGGATCTTGCCGTTGAGGTTGTTGCTGTTGGCCGAGGAGCGCTGGGCGTCCCACGCGGCGCGGTCCGGCCTCTCGTCGATCGGGGTGTAGCCGTCGGAGGCGAACGGGTTGGTGTTGTCCCCCGTGGTGATGAACAGGTTGCCGTCGTTGTCGAACTCAAGCGCACCACCGGCGTGGCAGCACTGGTCGCGCTGGGTGGGGATCTCCAGCACCACCTTCTCGCTGCCCGCGATGATCGCGTCACCGGACAACGTGAAGCGGGACACCCGGTCCAGCGCCTGCGCACCGGCCGGCGAGTAGTACAGGTACAGGTGGTTGTTCGTCGCGAAGCCCGGATCCAGCGCCACACCGAGCAGACCGAACTCCTGCCCGGTGTAGACCTGGACCGAACCCGCGGTCACCACGGAACCATCGGTCCGGACGACCTTCACCGCGCCGTTGCGGTCCACGTAGAAGACCCGACCGTCCTCCGCGATCGCCAACTCCATCGGGTTGGCCGTGTTGTCGTCCAGGACGACCTTGTCGAAGCTGTCGGTCCGCGTGGCCGAGCAGTCGGCGTCCAGCACGCCCGCGGCCGTCTGCACGCCCTTGAGCAGGTGCTCCCGGAACGCGGCGTCGGAGTACGACTCGACGGTGTGCCCCAGACCCGTGTACCAGGACCGGCCGCCGTCGTAGTCCTGGCACCAGGCGATCGGGTGGCTGGTGCCCATCGAGCCGCCGCTGTAGCTGGTCTCGTCCAACTCGGCCAGCACGTGCACCTTGGCCGCAGGGTCGGCGCGGAAGTTGTACCACTCGTCAAAGCGCTGCCACGCCTGCGGCAACCCCGCCGTCGACGGATGCGCGGGGTCGGTGACCTTCACCTTGGCGTGCTGCGGGTCCGGGTGGCCGGCGAAGTACGCGCCCACCAGATCCCCGTACCAGGCCCAGTCGTACTCGGTGTCCGTCGCCGCGTGCACACCCGCGAAACCACCACCGGCTTTGATGTAACGCTCGAACGCCGCCTGCTGGTCGCTGTTCAGCACATCACCGGTCGTGGAGAGGAACACAACCACCTCGTACTGGCCGAGGTTGGCATCGCTGAACGCAACCGCGTCGTCGGTGGAGTCCACGCTGAACCCGTTGGCGGCCCCGAGTTCGCGCAGCGCCGCGACACCGGCGTCGATCGACGGATGGCGGAAGCCCGCGGTCTTGGTGAACACCAACGCTTTGAACGTCTCGTCACCGTGGCCGGGGTGCGCCCGCGCCGGTACGGCCAGCGAGACCAGCGACCCTATCAACGCCGCCACCACGGCCGCGGACAGCCAGGAGCGCCGCCATCTCATCCGGCCAGGTCTGGGTGAGTTCACCATTGAGCCCTCCGCACTACGAAGATCGAACCGCGGCCTGTACCACTCGGTTCGTCTGTCGAGACAACAAACTAATGACCATTCTTGAAGGCGGTCAAGGTTACGAGCAGGAGACAAGATGGCCAATCCTGGAACTGGTCAACAACCGTGAACAACGACTCAGTCAACCATCGGCACAGCTTTGCGACATGACCGGGAAAGCCCATGTTCGCGCTAACAGCCCACCATCGAAGAACACCGCAATGACAGCAGCGCGGCCGGCCTGGGCCAGCACATACCGCATCTGAGCAGCGCAAATATCCCGACCGGTTCACATCGATCCGAAGTATCGGTGGGCCATGGCGCACTTGTGAGCGATAACTACAGTTGACTACTCCTGACAACCCCCGCTAGGTTCGGGACAGCTTGCGAGCCAACCGTCAACGGAGAAGGCGGGTTTCCCGTGCCCATTGCGCGCAGGTAACCGGAATGGCCGGGATGAACGACCGGACATTCAGATTGATCCATTTGCGACTATGCCGATGTCACAGGTGCGTGCCGACTCGATGCCCAGGCGCGTCGACTTCAGTCGCCTTCGAGGAGCTCGGGGCAGTCGCACCCGCGAAACCGCAGGTCGACCTCGTGCGCCCGGCCACCTCGGTTGCGGCGAACACCGGTGACCCGATCAAACCCGCCACGCACGTTCCTCCATCGTCCACAGAAGACTGGTGTATGCCGACGTCGACCCGATGAGGGCGGCTCGACCAGATCACCGCACCGGAGAAAGAGACCACCGGCCGCTTCCCGGCCGCGCGGTCTGCCCTGCCGTGTCCAGCTCCAGAATCGAGTGCTCCCATGCAATTTCCCGCTAGATTGCTCTCGGCTGCCCCGGTGTTGGCGGTCGCGGCGGCGTTGAGCGTCGCCACCACCGCTCCCGCCGCGCATGCCGCACCTTCCGCCACGCTGGACGTCGACGTCGCCCACACGACGTCGGCGGTGAACGACTACCAGTTCGGGCACATCGTCGAGGACATCAACCACTCCGTCGAAGGCGGGCTGAGCGCGAACGTGGTGCGCAACAGCACCATGAAGGAGAACGGCAACGCCAACCCGCCCTCCCACTGGTCCGCGGTGGGCGGGGCCACGATCAGCGGTGACGACGCGACGCCGTTGAACGCGGCCAACGCCCGTTCGCTGCGCATCGACGTCACGGAGTCCGACCCGGCACAGCGGGCGGGCACCGCCAACTCCGGCTTCTACGGCATCGGCGTCCGCCCGGACACGGCCTACCAGGTGTCCTTCTGGGCACGCGCATCGGCCGATCTCACCGGGCCGCTGACGTTGTCCTTGGAGTCGAACGCGGGGACGGTGCACGCCGAGACCACCGTCACCGGTGTCACGGCCGAGTGGCAGGAGTTCACCGCGACGTTGACCACCGGCGCGTCGGCCTTGGTCTCCAAGGACAACAGGTTCGTCGTCGCGACGACGGGGGACAACGCGGGCAAGTCGTTGTGGCTCAACGTGGTGCGGGTGCTCGGGCCGACGTTCGCGCCCACCGGCGGCATCCGCAAGGACCTCCAGCAGAAGCTCGCCGACACCAAGCCGGGCTTCATCCGCGTGCCGGGCGGCAACTACCTCGAAGGGGTGGTGCTGGAGAACCGGTTCAAGTGGAAGGAGACCATCGGCAAGGTCGAGGACCGGCCGGGTCACCAGAACGACGCCTGGGGCTACTGGTCCACCGACCAGTTCGGGCTGCTGAGCTACCTGTTGATGGCCGAGCAGGCCGGCGCCGAACCGATGCTGGGCGTCTTCGCCGGTTACACCCTCAACGGCCAGTCCGTCCCGCAGGACCAGCTCGCGCCGTACGTGCAGGAGGCGCTGGACCAGATCGAGTACGTCATCGGCGACGTCAACACGCCGTGGGGCGCCAAGCGGGCCGAGGACGGGCACCCGGAGCCGTTCCCGCTGAAGTACGTGGAAGTCGGCAACGAGGACTGGTTCGACCCCACGCCCAGCTACAACACCTACCGCTACCCGATGTTCTACGACGCCATCAAGGCGAAGTACCCGCACCTCCAGATCGTGGCCTCGATGGGGGTCACCTCCCGGCCGATGGACGTGATCGACGACCACTACTACAACGGGAACCCCGACAGCTTCGCCGCTCTGGGCAGCCGCTACGACAGCGCCGACCGCAACGGCCCGAAGGTCCTGGTCGGCGAGTACGGCGTCACGAACGGCAGCGGGTCCAACCCGACCGGCACGCTGTCGGGCGCGCTGGCCGAGGCGGTGTTCCTGGCCGGCACGGTCCGCAACTCCGACGTGGTGATCGGCTCCGCCTACGCGCCCGCGCTCACCTCGGTGGACAAGTGGCAGTGGTCGTCGAACATGATCGGCTTCGACGCGGTGTCGTCCTACGGCTCGCCGTCGTACCACGTGGTGAAGATGTTCGGCGAGGGCACCGGTGACCACGTCGTGCCCAGCACCGCGACCGGCACGAAGCTCGACCAGGTCGTCACGCGGAACGCCGACGGCACGGTGTACATGACGGTCGTCAACCGCCACGCCGCCCCCGTCGAGACGCGGGTCAACGTGAAGGGAGCGCAGACCGTCGGCTCCAAGGCCACGGTGAAGACGCTGACCGGCGATCCGAACGCCCGCAACTCCATCACCGCACCCGACACCGTCGCGCCGACGGAGTCCCGGATCAAGGCCGGCCGCAGCTTCGTCCACACGTTCCCGGCCAACTCGATGACCGTGCTGACGCTGACGACCAAGAGCACCGCGTCGCCGATCCTGGCCGTGGACCGCAGCGTCTCGCTGCGCACCACGACCGGTCCGAACCTGAGCCTGACCCACCAGGACGACCTCGCTGTCACGTCCGAGGTGACGGTGACCTCCGACAACCCGACCAAGCTCGCCGCGTCGTTCATCCTGCGCCGGGGCCTGGCGGACGCGGACTGCTACTCGTTCGAGTCGCGGCAATCCCCCGGCCACTACCTGCGGGGCAGCCAGGCCAGGGTCCGCAAGGACGCCGACGACGGCAGCACCGCGTTCAAGCAGGAGGCGACGTTCTGCGCGACCTACGGCAACAGCGGGAGCGAGCTGTCCTTCAGCTGGTACCCGGACCGGACGCGCTTCCTGCGCACCTACGACAACGAGGTCTGGCTGGCGGGCAACGGCGGACCGCTGCCGTCCGACAACCCGACGAACTGGGCCGCCGACACCACGTGGAAGATCGCCGACGCCTGGTGGCGCAGCCGCGCGGACGTGCCCACCGGTCTCGCGTCGCTGAAGGTCGCCGCAAGCGCGGACAAGTTCCTGCGGCACAGCTCGAACGCCGGGTTCATCAGCGCCATCACCGACTCGTCGCCCGAGCTCGACAAGCAGGACGCGACCTTCGACATCGTGCCCGGTCACGCCGACTCGTCCTGCTACTCGCTGCGCTCGCGCAACTTCCCGGACCACTACCTGCGGCACCGGGGATTCCGCGTCGAGATGGCCACCAACGACGGCACGCCGCTGTTCGCGGCCGACTCGACGTTCTGCGCCCAGCCCGGCAACGGGGGTGAAGGCGTGTCCTGGCAGTCGATCAACTTCTCCGACCGCTACCTCCGCGCCCACGGCACCGAGGCCTGGATCTCCCACGGCAAGGGCGGGCAGCCCTACGACGATCCGGAAGGGTGGGCCCGGGACACCACCTGGACGGCGAGCGCTCCCTGGGCGCCGTAGCCCGAAGCTGACCCCCGGAGGGGTGAGGTGCGCTGGGTTCCCGCACCTCACCCCTCCTGGGCGGCGTGGTCCTGTCGTGCTCACAAGATCTCCTCGCACTTGCGCGCGATGTGGAGGCCACGCCGGTTCACGGGTAGAGGTTCAGCTCGGCGACGGACCACCAGTTGGCAGGGGCGCTGCCGCGTTGGTTGATGCCGAACAGCTGGTAGGACTGACCGGCCGGGAGCGTGATGGTGGTGACCGGTCCGGTGCCGGCGCCGGAAGCGAGGACGGTCCAGGTCTGGCCGTCGTTCGAGCCGGTGACCTCCCAGATCCGGGGGTAGTCGCCGCTGGAGGCGCCGGCGTCGAGGACGACCTTGCGGACCTGGTGCGGCGCGCCGGTGTTCACGGCGAGGTACTGCATGGCGGAGGACTGCTGGACGACGCCGGACGACCAGCGGGTGCCGAGGTCTCCGTCGATGGCCGCGTTCGCGCTGCCGCCGGGCTCGGTGCTGGAGGCCCAGGCGTGCCAGCCGGCCCGGCTCAGCGGGCTGCCTCCCGTGTCGGTGAAGGTCATCGCGTCGAGGTTGACGCCGCTGTCACCCTGCTTCTGCTGGAGCCGCAGGAAGGCCCCCGCCGGGATGTCGACGTTCACCGTCACAGTGCGGAACGAGTTCCAGGAGTACGTGGACTCGAACGCGATCTTGGTCGGCTCGTCGTTCACGTAGAGGGTGATGGTGCCCGCCGCGGGTGCCGCGTACCTCAACGTCACCGACGTCGCCCTGGGCGCGTTGCGGAGCATCCCACCGCTGAGGTAAGTGTTGACGTAGGCGAGCACGTTGCCACCCGAGGCGCCGGCGTCGGGCGCGACGCGCGCGCCCCCGGTCGGGACCCAGCTCTCGACCTCGATCGTGCCCGCCGGACGCGCCGGCGGGACGGGGTCCGTCGTGACGCCGCGCCTCGTGTAGCCGAGGGTCTGGAACAGCGTCGGAGAGGACTGCAACCACGAGCCGTTGGCCATTTCGGACTTCCACCGGTCCGCGACGTAGGCGTTGTCCTGCACCTTCGAGTTGCCCCACACGGAACCCGAGCTGCTCTCCCACATCGGCTGCGAGTCCCAGTCGGCGTTGATGTAGGAGACGGCCTTGATGCTGGGATTGTCGCGGATGAACCTGAAGAACCCGTCGTACCAGGACGACCACAGCGCCGCGCCGTCTTCGCGGTCGGTGCGATGTCCCTGCGGGGACACCTCCGCGATCATCACCGGCTTGTTGCCGTGTTCAGCGGCGAGGGCGACCATCCCGACGTCCCAGTTGCAGCCCCAGCACGAGAAGCCGAACCAGTCGACGTACTCGTCGCCGGGGTACCAGTCCATCAGCGGGCCGCCACCGGCGCTGGACGCCCAGACGGTGGCGAAGTTGGTGACGCCGTCCGCCTTCAAGCGGTCGACGATCCGCCGGAACGACGCGATGTAGAGCGTGGGGTCGTAGCCGTTCCACGGCCCGTCGAACTCGTAGCCGATCCGCAGGAAGATGGGGCGGTCCTGCTTGCGCATCCAGTCGCCCATGCGCTTGATGAGCGGGTCGTTGGTGCCGTTGACCACGTTCGGCAACTCGTTCACGAGGTCCAGCGAAAGGTGCAGCGCGGAGTTGTCGAAAGTCGGCGAGTTCATGAGGCCCTGGGCGTGGGTGTCACCGGCTCCCCAGTTGGACGGCTCCTCCAACCCGTCCAGACCGACGGTGTGCAGGCCCCACGACTCGCGTCCCGCCTGGAAGTTGGTGTAGACGGTGACGCCTCCGGGCACGATCCCCGTCGTGTCGACGTAGCCGTTCCGGTAGTGGGCGGTTCCACCGATGGCGCCCGCGTCCTGGCCGATGAACGAGATCACCTTGCCGGCGGGCGGCTCGAACTTCGCCGGGGTCGCCGCGTGGCCGGGGACGGCCGTGATCGCGCCACCGACGAGCGTTGCGCCGGCCAAGGCCATGGCCAGACTGCGTCGTCTGCTCACGTCAGATCCTCTCTGCTTGCGTACGCGACCGAGGCGTGACGCTCCGGGCGTTCCCGGGCGAGCGCGTTGAGGCTCCGCCCTGCGGGTCGCCCTCGACATCGCAAGTGACGTCGGTGTGCACGGTGCGTGACCGACGTGGTCGCCTCGTGCCGTCCCGGTACGATATGAACCCCGATCGGCGATCCGAAGAGTTTTCGAAACGGCACCTTCACCGGTTCGCCCCCCGTAGGTAACCGAGCACCGGCTGTGCACGCACCCGCGATGGTGACGTCGTCCCCCGAGGGTCGGGTTGACCAGCGCATATCGCATGACACAGACTTGGGCACCGGCGCGGCCCGCCCCCTCGCACCGTCAGCGGCAGGGCGGCGGTGCGGATGCGGCGGCAGACCGACCACGGGTAAGGCGGAATGTCCAGCAGCAGACCGACGATGGCCGAGATCGCGAAGGAAGCGCAGGTCGCCGTCTCCACGGTCTCCAAGGTCCTCAACGGGCACACCGACGTCTCCGTCAAGACCCGACAAGCGGTCGAACGCGTGATCGCCCAGCGCGGCTACCAACTGCCCCGCGCGGCCCGCAGCGGCCGCCGCCGGCGCATCGAGCTGGTCGACCTGGTCATCAACGAACTCGACAGCGTGTGGGGCCTGTCCATCCTGAACGCGGTCGAACAGGTGGTCGAGGAAGCCGGCCTGTGGCTCGTCGTCACCGCCCTGCACAACCGGCAGTCGCTCACCCGCCGCTGGGTCGAGTCGCTGCTCGCCCGCGGCTCCCGGGGCGTGATCCTCGTCCTGTCGGAACTCGGTGACCGCGACATCCAGGACCTGCGTCGGCGCAACCTGCCGTTCGTGGTGGTCGACGCGGTGGACCGGCCGCTGCCGGGCGTGCCGTCGATCGGCGTCACGAACCACGCCGGCGGCTACGCCGCGACCGAGCACCTCACCGCGCTGGGCCACCGGCGCATCGCCGTGATCGGCGGGCCCGAGCAGCTCCTGTGCACCCGGGCCCGCGTCGCCGGGTACCGCGCCGCGCTGGAGGCCGCCGGCATCCCGGTCGAGCGGCAGCTGATCCGGTACGGCAACTTCCACCGGGACGGCGGCCTGAGCGCCGCCGAAGCGCTGCTCGCACTCCCCGACCGCCCGTCCGCGGTGTTCGCGGGCAGCGACCAGCACGCCGTCGGCGTCTACGAGGCGGCCCGGCGGGCCGGGCTGAGCGTCCCCCGCGACCTCAGCGTCGTGGGCTTCGACGACCTCGACTTCGCCGAGTGGACGGCGCCGCCGCTGACCACAGTCCGCCAGCCGCTGCACGAGATGGGCGCCACCGCCGCCCGCATGCTGCTGCGCGCGGGCAACGGCGAGCAGGTCGCGTCATCGCACGTCGAGCTGACCACCGAACTCGTCGTGCGGGAGAGCACCGGTCCGCCACCGCCGCCGGCCGGTGGCGCCCGGCTGAGGTGAACGGGGAGGGCGGGTGGTCGACGTGTCGACCACCCGCCCTCCCGCGCGAACCGGCAGGGCGTCAGCCGGCGTCCAGGACGTCACACACCATGCGACGACCGGTGAGGTCGGTGGCGCACACGCCGAGGAACGCGCCGGTGAACCCCTCCACGGCGGTGCCCGTGCCGCCCGCGACGGCGGAGCGGGCGGCGTGCTCGTCGGACAGGGTGCTGGCGTCGAGCGAGGGGCCGACGCGCTGCCACGGCCCGTCGAGCCGGGCGGCCGAGAAGCGCAGCTCGGTGCCCTCGACCTCGGCGCGCAGCCGGACAGGTCCACCGTGCGGCCAGGGCACGACCGCACCGGCCAGTGGGTCGGTGAGCGTGCCGTGGTCGCACGACAGCACCGTCAGGCAGCGACCGACCCGCTCGTCGTGGGTGAGCTGGAGCCAGTGCCACAGCGCCGAGTCGTAGTAGTGGATCATGCCCGCCATCTGCTGGAAGTGCGTCGGCTCGGCCTCGATCGTGACGGTGAACGCCGTGGTCGTGGCCTGCTGGCGGCGGGCGAGCAGGCTCACGTCGTGCCGGCTGGCGGGCGACTGGTCGGCGCGCAAGCGCACCGCGCCGGGACGCTCGGTCACCGACAGCCACGACGGGTCGGGCGCGCGGCGCACGGTCTGCCACTCCGGGCCGAGGTCGGTGAGAGGGGCGGTCGCGGCTTCGGTCGGCGGGTAGTCCTCGGGCACGGGCACCGACGTGGCCGGAGTTCCCCCGACCACCCGCGGCCAGCCGTCCACCCACTCCACGCGCTGGATCGCGGTCTCCCGGCCCAGCATGCAGTGCCCGGCGCCGTCGACCGGACGGCCGACCAGGTGGGCGAGGAACCAGCGGTCGTCCTCGTCCGCGACCAGGCTGCCGTGGCCCGCCTTCCGCAACTCCAGCTCGGGCCGTCCGGCGCTGGTCAGCATCGGCCCGGTCGGGTCGGCCGCGTAGGGTCCGGTCAGCGACCGCGACCGGACGACCGTGACCGCGTGGTTCCAGCTCGTGCCGCCCTCGGCGACGACCAGGTAGAACCAGCCGTCGCGGTGGTACAGGTGCGGCCCCTCCGTCAAGCCGAGGTCCGTGCCGGTGAAGATCAACTCCGGTTCGCCGACCAGGGTCCGGGTGGCCCGGTCGAACTCCTGGAGCAGGATGCCCGCGAACCGCAGCCGCCCCGGCCGGTGGTCCCACTGCATCGACAACAGCCACGACCTGCCGTCGTGGTGGAACAACGACGGGTCGAAGCCGCGCGAGTGCAGCGGCACCGGGTCGGACCACGGACCGTGCAACGACGACGACTGCACGTGGAAGTTCGGCGTGTCGTAGAAGCCGTCGATGTTGTAGCCCAGCACGTTGGTGTAGACGAGGTGGAAAACCCCGTCCACCTGGGACAGACAGGGTGCCCACACCCCGCCGGAGTCCGGGACGCCCCGCAGGTCCAGCTGCGCGTGCCGGGTCAGCGGGTGCGGCAGACGCTCCCAGGTGACCAGGTCGGTGCTGCGGTGCAGCGCGACACCGGGGAACCACTGGAAGGTCGACGTCGCCACGACGAACGCGCCGTCGACGCGGATGATCGAGGGGTCGGGGTGGAAGCCGGGCAGCACCGGGTTGTGCGCCACCCGCAGGCCCGTGCGCGGGGTGGTGATCACGCGACCACGCTCCCCTGCGCCAGGCCCTGCCGCCAGTGGCGTTGCAGCAGCAGGAAGCAGACCACCAGCGGCAGCACGGCGAGGAACGCGCCGGTCACCACGAGGTGGAAGATGACCTGGTTGCCGACCTGCGGCTGGGTGTTCCAGTCCTGCAAGCCGAGGGTCAACGGGAACAGCTCGCGCGAGTTGAGCATGACCAGCGGCAGGAAGAAGTTGTTCCAGATCGCCACGAACTGGAACAGGAACACCGTCACCAGGATCGGCGACATGATCCTCAGCACCACCGTGCGGAACACCCGCCACTCGGACGCGCCGTCCATCCGCGCGGCCTCCAGCACCTCGTCGGGCACCGAGGAGATCGCGTACAGGCGGCACAGGTAGACGCCCATCGGTGAGACCAGGCTGGGCAGCAGCACCGCCCACGGCGTGTTCTGCAACCCCACCTCGGACATGAGGAAGTACAGCGGCAGCGCCAACGCGGTCACCGGGACCAGTACCGCGCCGATGATCACCCACGAGATCGCGCCGGAGCCGCGGAAGGAGAACTTGGCCAGGGCGTAGCCGGCCATCGCGGCCAGCGCGGTCGCGCCCAGTGCTCCCCCACCCGCGTACAGCAGCGTGTTGGCCGCCCACCGCAGGTAGATGCCGTTCTCGTAGGACAGGGTCTGGTGGACGTTGTCCACCAGCGCGAACTTCTCCGGCAGGGCGAACCCGAACGTGGTGAACAGCTCGTCGCGGCCCTTGGTCGCCGAGATCACCAGCCACACGAGCGGCAGCACGAAGTACGCGGACGCGACCACGAGCACGACGTGTGCGGGCAGGGTCCTGAGCCTGGTCATGGTCAGATCACCCCGCGCCTGCGGCCCAGCCGCAGGAAGTAGAGGCTGAACAGGAACGTCACCAGGGCCAGCGTCACGGCGATCGCGCCCGCGTAGCCGGACTGCCCCTCGGCGAACGCCTTCTGGTAGGCGTAGACGTTCGGCGTGTAGTAGCTGGTGATGGTCGCCGACAGCGGCTTGAGGATGGCGGGCTCGTTGAAGAACTGGAACGCGCCGATCAGGGAGAACAGCAGGCTCAACCCGATGGCGGGCAGCACCATCGGCAGCTTCACCCGCACCGCGATGGCCAGTTCACCGCACCCGTCCAGCTTGGCGGCCTCGTGCACGCTGGTCGGGATGGCCTGCAACGCGGCCAACACGATGATCATGTTGTAGCCGATCCACTCCCAGGCGGCGATGTTGGTCATCGACAGCAGCACCGCCGTGCCGTTGAGGAAGTCGGGGCTGGACCAGTCGAACGCGTCGAAGGTGCGCACGATCGGGCTGAACTGCGGCTGGTAGAAGAAGCCCCACAGCAGTGTCGCGATCACCGCCGGCACCGCGTACGGCAGAAACACCAGCAGCCGGAACAGCTTGCGCGCCCGCACGAGCGCCGAGTCCAGCAGCAGTGCCACCACGGTGGCGGTGACCATGATCAGCGGAATGGTCAGCACCGCGTACGCCACGACGCGCAGCAATCCCTCGTGGAACTTCGGGTCGGCGAACACGTCGAGGTAGTTGGTCACCCCGACGAACACCTCGGTCGTCTTGCCGAGCAGCCCGCTGCGGCGCGGTTGGAACAGGCTTTGCCAGACCGCCACCCCGATCGGGACGAGGAAGAACGCGGTGAAGCACAGCGCGAAGGGCAGCAGGAACAACAGCGGCGCGACGCTGCGGCGGCGTCGGCGCCTCGGTGCTGGGGTCGGCGGCCTGGTGGGCCGGTCCGCCCGCGGCGGGGCGAGCGTGGTCACGGAGTTGCCTCTTTCGGGGTGGGCCTCTTTCGGGGTGGGCCTCTCGGGCTGGGATCCGCCCGGTGCCGCGCGGGAGGCGGCGGCACCGGGCGGAAGCGGTGTGCCTGGAGTCAGCCGCGGACGGTGAAGCCCTGCTTGCCCATGTCCTCGACAGTGCGCCGTTGGAGAACCTCCAAGGCCTGCGGCACGGTCTGCTCGCCGTTGGCGACCTTGCCGAACTCATCGGTGAAGGCGGGGAACGTGCTGGTCATCGTCGGACCCCAGGCGAAGTTCGGGTCGATCTGCTTCGCGGCCTCGCTGAACACCTCGTAGATCTTCTGGCCGCCGTAGAACTCCTGCGGCTTGGCGAACGACGGGTCCAGCAGGCCCGACTTGGCCGCCGGGAAGATCGACGACTTGTTGATCAGCGAGTTCAGCGACTGCTGGTCGGTGTTGAGCCACTCCACGAACCTCGCGGCCCGGTCGACGTGCTCGCTGCTGCTGGTCACCGAGATCGCCGAACCGCCCCAGTTGCCGACCTGCGGCTTGGCGGGGTCCCACTGCGGCATCGGGGCGACGGCCCACTTGCCGGCGCTGGCGGCCATGCTGCCCTTCAGGTACGAGCCCGCCCACACGGGCGCCACCCAGGAGGCGACGGTGCCGCTGGTCAGGTCGGACACCCAGCCGGTGCTGAAGTCCGGCTCGGCCTTGACCAGGTCACGGCTGATCAGGTCCTGCCACAGGTCGGCGACGCGCTGTGACTGCGGCGGGTTCATCGACACCGTCCACTGGTCGCCCTCGGTGCCGAACCAGCGCGCGCCCGCCTGCCAGGCCAGGCCGGCCCACTGGCCGGCCTCGTTGGTGGCGAAGGTGGCCAGGTACTTCGACGGATCGGCGGAGTGCAGCTTCTCGGCCTGCTCGGCGTACTCGTCCCAGGTCTTCGGCACGGTGAGGTCGTGCTCGGTGAAGACATCGGTGCGGTAGAACAACGCCATCGGCGCGATGTCCTGGGGGACGCCGTAGACCTTGCCCTGCTGGTTGACCTGGTTCCAGACCCAGTCGGGGAACCGCTCCCCGAGGTCGCGCCCCACCTTGCCGGTGAGGTCCGCCAGGCAGTCGCAGGCGATCATGGACGGCACGAACTGGTACTCGACCAGGGCGATGTCCGGGGCGTTCCCGGCCTTCACCGCGGCCTGGAGCTTGGCGTAGTAGTCCTGGGCGGGAACCTTCTCCGCCTTGACCCTCGTGTCGGGGTTCTTGCTGTTCCAGATCTCGACCTCGGCGCTGTTGTCCAGGAAGGTCCAGAACGTCAGCTCCACCGGGCCGTTGCTCTCCTCGGCGGCGGTGCCGCACGCGGCGGTGAAGGCGAGCAGTGCCGTCGCGGCGGCGACGGCGAGGCGGTGTCTGCGTTGACCCATGATCGGTTCCTCCGGCGTTGCTAGGTGCGGCGTCACGCTAGGAACGCGGTTTCGCAAAGAACAAGGTTTCTCCTCCGAAACATCGCTGCTTTTCGAAGGATCTTCGAAAACTCGCAGGTCAGAAGTACGAAACTCACCACTTGACCGGAAAGTTAGATTGATGGGGTGACGAGGGAAACGGGCCCGAAGCCCACGTTGGCGCACATCGCGGAGCTGGCCGGGGTGTCGGTGCCGACGGTCTCGAAGGTCCTCAACGGGCACCGCGACGTGTCCGCGAGCACCCGTGAGCACGTCGAGCGAATCGTGCTGGAAGAGGGCTACCAGCGACCGCCGAAGGCCACGCCCAAGCCCCGCCGCACCCGCGCCGCGCTGCTCGACCTGGTGATCAACGAGCTGGACAGCTCATGGGCCACGGAGATCCTCAGCGGCACGGAGGAGGTCGCCCGCGAGCACGGGATGCACCTGGTGCTCACCGCCGTGCACACCGCGCCGACGCCGGACAAGGGTTGGCTGGAGTCGCTGACCACTCGCGGGACGCGCGGCGTGATCCTGGTGCTGTCGGACCTCAACGCCCGGCAGCGCACGGAGTTGAACCGGCTCAACGTCCCGTTCGTCATCGTCGACGCCGTGGGTCGCCAGGACCCGACGGCGCACTCGGTCGGCGCGACCAACTGGCATGGCGGTTACGCGGCTGTCCAGCACCTGGTCTCGCTGGGCCACCAGCGCATCGCGGTGATCGGCGGCCCGAAGCAGATGATGTGCACCAAGGCCCGCGTCGCCGGGTACCGCGACGCCCTGGACGTCGCCGGACTCCCCTACGACCCGCGCCTGGTGCGCTACGGCGACTTCCGCCACGAGCAGGGTTACCTGCACACCAAGGCCTTGCTGGAGCTGCCCACCCCGCCGACCGGCATCTTCGCGGGCAGCGACCTGCAAGCCCTCGGCGCGTACCAGGCGCTGCACGAGCGCAGGCTCCGCGTACCCGACGACGTCAGCGTGGTCGGGTTCGACGACCTGCCCTTCGCACCGTGGACCGCGCCCCCGCTGACCACCGTGCGCCAGCCACTGCGCGACATGGGCGCCCTCGCGACCCGCATGCTGATCTCGCTGACCAAAGGCGAGAAGCTGGCCGCGCACCGCGCCGAGCTGGCCACCAACCTCGTCGTGCGCGGCAGCACCGCCCCGGCACCGAGGAGCTGATCGGCCTGCTCGGCCCGGCCGGGCGAACGTCATCCGGACGTGTGGTGCGCGGGTGAGGTCGCTTCTCGGGTGGCGGCCCAGGTGGCGAGCGCGCAGGCCTTCCTCGGAAGGGGAAGCGGGTACGGCCGGGTAGGTCGTCAGGGTGAGGCCGGGTTCGGCGGCCATGCACCCGTAGCCGCCTCAGCACGCCGACGAGATCGCTCAAGCCGTCCTGTGGCTGTGCAGCCCCGGAGCCGACCTCCTCATCGGCACGTCAGGTCACCCTAGGGGATCGACGACGAAGAACGAGGATTCTCCGGTTGCTTCGCCGTGATCGATCCACACCTCAGCGTCGGGCCTGCCGCGCAGGAGGTGGCCGGGGAAGTTGATCGGTTCGAGCGCCACCGCCTGCTCCCCGTGCCCGGGATGGGCGCAGAAGGTCGAGTCCTCCGCGAATTGGGTGGTGCCGTCGTCAGGCCCGATCTCCACGCGCATCACGTAGTGCCGGAGGTAGTCGCCGTCCGGGGCGCGGAACGAGTAGCACGCGGGGTCCGCCAGCCCGCTGACGACGGTGAAGGTGGCCTCCTGCCTGGCCGTGGCGTCGCTGTCGGCCGAGATCTCCCCCATCGCGGCGTACTTGTTCCACGGATTCCGGTGCAGGTACCGCTCGCCGCTCGCCGCACGCAGCGAGAAGCGGCCGAGCGCCATGGCTTTGCCGGATGTCCGGACCTGCACGGACTGGGCGTCGGTCGGTCGGCCCTGCGACGACACCGGCCTCGTCGTCGGCGGGAGGTCGGCCGGCGTCACGGTCGTCCGTCCGACTGTGGTGGACTCCGGCGCTGCCCGAGTCCCGGCGTCCGACCCCGGCGGTGCGTGGACGGTCGACAGCGCGACCTGGTGCCCCTCCGACTCCGTCGGCTGCGTGTAGTGGTGCACCACGATGGCAGCGACCGTCGTCACCGCCGCCGCTGCTGCCGCCGCCAGCGCTTTCAGGGACACCCCGCCTGCTGTAGCGGCGGCGGAGGTCGTGGCCGCCGCCGCTCCGGTGGCCGCGGTCGAGGCCAGTTGGTGCAGGACGAGTCCGGCCAGGCCGATCGGCAACGGGACGAGCGCGAGGTTGCCCACCAGGCCTTCCAGCGGCATCAAGTCGGACGTGCACTGCCCGCACGACCGGACGTGGCGTCCCAGCCGCTTGCGCCACCGGGCCGACGGCGTGCCGTCCCAGCTCCGGGCCTCTTCCGCCAACTCCCTGCAACGGGGTACGGCGGCCAGTGCCCTGGCCACGGCCCGCGCGGTGTCCAGGCGCTGCTTCACCCGCTGGATGCGGACCGCGACGTGCTGGGCGGGTTCGTCACAGGCCGCCACCACGTCCGCGCGGGTCAGCTCGCCCGCGACCTCCAGCCACCACAGCGCGAGCACCTCGCGTTCTTCGTCGTCCAGCCAGCGGGTGGCCCGGACCGCCTCCTCCCGCTGTCCCGACAGCTCCAGGCGCAGGATCGTGAGGTCGGCGAAGTCCAGGCGCCGGTCGGCCAGGTTGTCGACGTCCTCGGGCAGGCCCACCTTCTCCCGTCGCTGGTCGTGGTGCCACCACGAGCGCACCTGGCGGATGGCGATCGCGACCAACCAGGAACGCAGGCGCTCCGGGTCGCGGAGTCGGGGAAGGCCGTCCAGGGCACGCAGCACCGTCTCCTGCACGACGTCGTCCACGTCACCCCGCCCGTTCATCGCCCGGCCGACGACGTTGTAGAGCAGGGGTAGACAACCGGTGACGAACCGCTCGACCGCCCGCGGGTCACCGGCCTGTGCCGACCGGATCACCTCCGATCCCGGCAGGTCCACGACCGCCCTCACACGCACTGGTCGCCTCCGTCATCGTCACCGCGGGTGTGTCCGCATCACGGCGAAGGCTACCGCCACCGCAGACCCAAGCGCTCAGGTGTCCGGAAATCTTCCGCTCTCCCAACGCTTGCGGTTCCGACCCCACTCCCAAGTGGAGGGTCAGCACGTCCGACCGGTGCCGGTGCCACTCACCTGACAGCGGGCAGCCCATAACACTTCGCCACTGCGGTCCACGTCACACCGAGCGGAGCCGGCGTTCTGTTATCCGAGTGCCCACGTGGTGGTCTCCACCGATGAGGTCTCGCGCACCGCGCTTCCCGCCGCTGTGGGTGCGCATGGCCCGCCCCACCGTCGATGGACCGCTGGAGAACGCCGCTGATGACGTACCAAAACCCGCCCGAACCGTGGGAAGCCGACCCGTCCGCGACGGATGGCCACCACGCCGGCGCACCGGCCCCGGGCCAACACCCCGCGGCGGGACGTCCCACTGGGCCACGGCCGCCCGTGCGGCAGGCGCCGCAGTCCGACCCGCGTGCTCGGCGGCCGGATCCGCGTTTCCCCGTGGTCGACCCACGCGGCCCTCGAGCTCATCCTCATCAGCGGCCGGCGGATCCACACCCACCGCGACAGGACCAGCCGCGGGCCGACGCACACGGCGGCCGACCCGATCCGCGCGTCAGGCAGCCCGACGCGCGACCACAGCGACCCGACGCGCGGCCATCGCGACCCGATCCGGATGGCAGGCGGTCCGAGGCCCGCACGCCGGACGCCGACGCACCCCTGCGGACTGGTGCGCCCGCACCCGAGCGCCGCGTCCAGAGCGCGAAATCCGCCCGGCCTGAGAAGTCGAACCGCCGCTGGATGATGGCGGGCATCGGCGGACTGCTCGCCGCGGGCGGCCTGTCCTGGTTCGGCAAGGGCCTGCTCGAGGACGAACCGGCCACCACCGAGAACACCGCGCAGCCGGTCTCCGACGCGGTCGAGCGACGGAGCGCCCCCAGCGCCGCTCAGCCGACCGCACCCGGTGCCGCACCGCTCCCCTCGCGTCCGGTGGACGACGCGCCGAAGGTCGCCGGGAGTTTCGCCGACCGCGACACCAGCTACAGCCGGGCGGTCGCTTCGGAGGAGGCGTACACGGGACCGGCGGGCCTCGCGGCGTCCCCGAAGGTGGCCGCCGAAGAGGTCGCGCGGGCCGAGAACGTCGTGAAGACCCCGTTGACCGGGGAGTCGAAGCTGCACCTGCTGCGACGACTGACGTTCGGGCCCACCCCGGCCGACGTGGCGGAGGTGGAGAAGCTCGGCATCGACGACTGGATCGAGCGGCAGCTCCGCCCCGAGGAGCTGGACGACCCGATCGCCGACCGGGTGCTGGAAAAATTCCCGCTGGTGTCGATGACCACGGCGGAGCTGCTCGCCACCATCGAGCGGTTCTCGTGGAGCGCGATGGTGGAGGTGCGCGACGCGACGCTGGCCCGCCAGTTGTGGAGCAAGCGGCAGCTCCTCGAGGTGATGGTCGAGTTCTGGCACAACCACCTGCACGTCCCGATCCCCGGTGACTCCTGGGACACCGCGGTGTTCCACGACCGGGAAGTCATCCGCAAGCACGCCCTCGGCAAGTTCGCCGACCTGCTGCGCGCCAGTGCCCGCAGCCCTTCGATGTTGTGGTACCTGAGCAACGCCCTGTCCAACCGCGAGTCGGTCAACGAGAACTACGGCCGCGAGGTGCTCGAACTGCACACGGTCGGCATCGACGGCGGGTACAACGAGAAGGACGTGCGCAACAGCGCCTACATCCTCAGCGGCCGGACCGCCACCTGGGAAGGCGAGTTCCACTACGACCCCGCCAAGCACTGGGTCGGCGAGGTGCACGCGCTCGGCTTCTCCGACGCCAACGCCTCACCCGACGAGGGCCTGGCGGTCGGCGACCGGTACCTCGACCACCTGGCACGCCTGCCGGCCACCGCCCGGCGCATCGCGGGCAAGCTCGCCGTGCGGTTCGTGTCGGACAACCCGCCGCAGTCCCTGGTGGACCGGCTCGCCCAGGCGTACCTGGACAACGACACCGCCATCGTCCCGGTGCTGCGCGTGCTGTTCCGATCCCTGGAGTTCTGGGCCGCCCCCGGGCAGAAGGTCCGTCGACCGGGGGAGAACTACACGGCGACGGCCCGCGTCCTCGACGTGCTGCCCGGTGATGCCACGGGCAAGGGCCTGGAGTCGTTCTCCGTCTGGGACATGGGACCGCTGGGGCAGGCGCCGCTCGGCTGGACCCCCCCGGACGGCTACCCGGACGTGGCCGGCGCGTGGCGGTCGACGCACATCACGCTCGGCCAGTGGAACGCGCACCGCGTCCTGGTGCACGGCCATCGTCCGGGACTCACCTTCCGCAAACCGGAATCCCTGGTCGAGGACCCGCCCGCGACGACCGGCGAATACCTCGACGCGCTCGCCCGTCGACTGCTGTTCCAGCCACTCCGCGCGAGCGAGCGGCAGGCGTTGCTGGACTACCTCGAAGCGAAGGACGACGCCCCGGTGGGTGAGCCACCGCTCGGCGGCCGCATCGCCGAGGTGGCCGCCCTGATGCTCGACTCGATCAACCACTCGCTGCGGTAGGAGAACGACCCGTGGAACAGAACCCTCCCCAGACGCCCGCGGTGCCCGAGCGCACGATCGGCGAGATGCGCCGGCACGGGCCGACGGTGCTGGACGGCGCGGTCCGCCTCCACTCCGAAGCCGTCGGCGCCGAGCTCGACGGTCAGCGCGACCTGTGGCGGCGCGGCTTCACCCGCCGGCGGCTGCTGGCGGGCGCCGGCGCCGTCGCGGTGGCCGGGCTCGGTAGCCAGCTCGTGACGTCCAAGGTGTCCTTCGCCGCCCAGAACACCACTGACAAGACGCTGATCATGGTGTTCCTGCGCGGCGGTGTGGACGGGCTGTCCGTCGTCGTGCCGCGCGGCGACCGCAACTACCTGGACGCCCGCCGTGACGTCGCGGTCGGACCGGGTGCCCTCCTCGCCGGAGACGACCGCTTCGGCCTGCACCCGGCTCTCGCCCCGCTCGTCCCGCTGTGGAACGCCGGCACGATGGCCGCCGTCCACGCGGTGTCCGGCGACAACATCAGCCGGAGCCACTTCCAGGCGACGGACTGCATCGAACGCGGCGCCGCCAGCCCGTCGGTGAGGACCGGCTGGTTGGAACGGGTTCTCGGCGAACTCGGTCCGGGCACCACCTTCCGCGCTGTCGCCGAGGGTGGAACCGTGCCGCGGTCCATGATCGGGAGCGAGGCCAAGGTCGTCATGCACAGCCTGAAGGACCTCCACCTCGCGACCTGGGAAGGCGTCCGGGAACGGTCGTTGACCGCGTTGAAGGGCCTGTACACCGGTCTGGACCACCCCGAGGCGGTGCAGACGACCGAAACCCTCGCCATGCTCGCCGCCGCACGTGAGCTCGACGGCGCGGCGGAAGCCTCGGCCGCCACGTGGCCCGAGGGTGAGTTCGCCGCGCAGATGAGGAACCTCGCCACGCTCATCAAGGCCAAGGCAGGCCTGCGGGTGGCCTCGGTCGACGTCGGCGGGTGGGACATGCACACCAACATCGGCACCCCCGACAAGGGCGACATGCACAGCCACCTCACGTACCTGTCGACCGCCCTCGCCGCGTTCGCCGCCGAGCTGGGCCCAGCCTTCGCCGACGTCAACGTCGTGCTGATGAGCGAGTTCGGCCGCCGCGTCGAGGTCAACGGCAGTTCCGGCTTCGACCACGGCCGCGGTGGTCTGATGATGCTGCTGGGCGGTGGCCTGCGCGGCGGACGCGTGCACGGGGCCTGGCCGGGCCTGTCCGCCGACGCGCTGGACGAGGGCGACCTGGCCGGTGCCAACGACTACCGCGACGTCCTCGGCGAGTTGCTGACCAAGCGGCTCGGACTCGGCTCGACCAACACCATCTTCCCCGACCACGCCCAGCAGAACCTGGGCGTCTTCACCTGAGCCACCAGTGGCGCGATCCGGAGGAACACGGCCGGCAGGGCCGCAGTCGTGCTGTCGACCCTGCCCGCCCTGTGCCTGTTCCTGGTGAGAGGCAGCGACGTCGTCGATTTCGCTCGGCACTTCGGTGAAAGCCGGTCGGCCGGAGCGAGCGCCTCGTCTGGATGCGAGAAGCTGGCCGCGCACCGCGCCGAGCTGGCCACCAACCTCGTCGTGCGCGGCAGCACCGCCCCGGCACGGAGGAGTTGACCGGCTCGGAGCAGGCCGGTACCCCTCGCACAGCTGTGCGAGGGGTACCGGAGACTTCCTCGTGACGACGGCGGCGGGGCTTCCGGCGATGAGAGCGCCGGGTCGGCCGCCCGCTCATCCGGCGTTGACGGTGAACCCCTGCTGGTTGCCGTAGTCGACGAGCGCCTTCTGCCAGTCGGCCAGACCGGGGTCGATCGCGGTGCCGCCTGCGTAGGACTTGCCGACGGTGTCGCCGAAGATCGTGTTCGCGTAGGTCTGGTAGGGCAGGTAGGACCAGCCGGTGGAGACCTGTCCGGCGGCCGCGGTGAGGATCTGGTTGGCCTTCTGCCCGCCGAAGTAGGGCGTCTGCTCGTCCTTGAACGCGGGAGACTCCAGGTCGGCCTTGGTGGCGGGGAAACCGCCGCTGTCGACGAACGGCTTGACGCCGTTGCCGTTGTTGAGCCAGCGCACGAAGGCCGCCGCGAGCGCGGGCTTGGCGCTCTGCTTGAGGACCGACTGCGTGCTGCCGCCGTTCTCCCCGGTGACCGGTGCCCCGCCGTCGTAGGTGGGCACCGGGGCGACGGCCCACTTGCCCGCGCCGTCCTTGACCGACGACTCCAGCACGCCCGGCATCCACGCGCCGCTCACCAGGCTGGCGATCGTGCCGTCACCCAGCGCCTTGTACCAGGCGTCGGACCAGCTGGGGATGGGCGCCAGCAGCTTCTGCTCCACGAGCTGGTTCCAGACCGAGGTCCACTTCCTGGTGCCCTCGTCCTGGAGGTTGATGGTCACCGACTTGCCGTCGGTCTTGAAGGGCCGACCGCCTGCCTGCCAGATCATGCTGTTGGCGAAGCCCGCTTCACCGGTGTCGTTGGTGATGTACTTGGTCGGGTCGGCGGCGTGCAGCTTCTTGCCCGCCTCGACGTACTCCGCCCACGTCGTGGGTGCCGCGATGCCGTGCTGGTCGAACAGCTGCTTGTTGTAGAACAGGGCCATCGGGCCGGAGTCCTGGGGCAGGCCGAACAGCCCGCCGCCGACCTTCACCGAGTTCCACGTCGACGGGGTGTAGTCGCCCTCGAAGGCGTTGAACCCGTACTGACCGAGGTCGACCAGCGAACCGGTGAGCGCGAACTGCGGTAGTGCCTGGTACTCGACCTGGGCGACGTCGGGTGCGCCGGAGCCGGCCTTGATGGCGTTCTGGAGCTTGGTGTAGTGGTCGTTGCCGGTGCCGGCGTTGACGTAGTTGACCTTGACGTTGGGGAACTCCTTCTGGAACGCCTCGACCTGCGCCTTGGCGGACGGGGTCCAGCTCCAGTAGGTGATCTCGCCGCCTTCGCGCAGGGCCGCGTCGACCGCGTCCTGCGTACCGGTGGCGCCGCCCTGCGCGGTGCCGTTGCCACCGGAGGAGCACCCTGCGAGTGCTGTGGCCAACGCGATCGTCAGAGCGGCGGCCGCCTTCCAGCGGCGCTTGGTGAGTGACATGGGAAAGGACCTTTCGCGGCGGTGATGAGGGGGTGTTGGTCGTGGAGGACGAACCGGTGTCACTGCTTGACGCTGCCCGCGGTCAGGCCTGACTGCCAGAAACGCTGGAGCAGCAGGAACGCGATGACGAGCGGGACGATGGTGATGACCGAGCCGGTGATGACCAGGTGGTAGATCGGCTGCGCGCCGACCCCGGCGGCTTGGGCGCTCCACTGGTTCAGGCCCACGGTCAGCGGGTACCAGTCGGGTTCGCTGAGCATGATCAGCGGCAGGAAGTAGTTGTTCCAGGTCGACACCACGGCGAACAGCGCGACGGTGACCACGCCGGGCAGCAGCAGGCGCAGGGTGACGGTGAGGAAGATGCGGACCTCGCCCGCGCCGTCGATGCGGGCGGCCTCCAGCAGCTCGTCGGGGACGGCCTCGACGGCGTAGGTCCACACCAGGTACAGGCCGAACGGGCTGACCAGCGACGGGATGATGATCGCCCACGGGGTGTTGGTCAGACCGAGGTTGCTGAACATCAGGAACGTCGGCACCGCCAGCGCCGTGCCGGGGATCGCGATCGCGCCCAGCAGCACGGCGAACACGGCGCGGCGGCCGCGGAAGCGGTACTTGGCCAGGCCGTAGCCCGCGGCGGTGGCCAGCACCGTCGCGCCGCCCGCGCCCACCACGACGTACAGCAGGGTGTTGCCCAGCCACCGCAGGAAGATCCCGCCGTCGTGGGTGAACGTCCCGGTGATGTTGTCCAGCAGCGCGAAACTGCCTCCCGGCTCGAAACCGGACGTGGTCAGCAGGTCCTGCTGGGTCTTGGTGGCGCTGATCAGCAGCCACGCCAACGGCGCCAGCGTGTACAGCAGGTACACCGCCATCGCCGCGGTCAGCACCCTGGACGCGCGTGGCCGCAGCGGGGAGTGGGTCGTCACCACGGTGCTCACACACCCTTCCGGGAGCCGCGCAGCTGCACGACGTAGGCGATGATCGCGGTGATGACGCCCATGACGATCGCGACGGTGGCCGAGTAGTTGTACTGCTGGCCGCTGAAGGAGAGGTTGTAGGCGTACATGTTGGGCGTGTAGTAGGTGCTGATCGCGCCCGGCGCGAGCGCCCGCAGGATGTTGGGCTCGTTGAACAGCTGGAAGCTGCCGATGATCGAGAAGATCGTGGCGATCATCAACGCACCGCGGATGGCGGGCAGCTTGACGCTCACCACCGTGCGCAACGCCCCCGCGCCGTCGATCGCCGCGGCCTCGTACAGGTCGTGCGGCACGACCTTGAGCGCCGAGTACAGGATCAGCATGTTGTAGCCGACGAACTCCCAGGTCACGATGTTGCCGATCGAGGCGAGGATCCAGTCGCCCGACAACGGCTCGACGGCCTTGCGCCCGAGCAGCTCATTGAGGTCCGCGGCCAGGCCGAAGTTGTCGCCGTAGATGAAGCCCCACATCAGCGCCGCCACCACACCCGGCACCGCGTACGGCAGGAAGATCACGATCCGGAAGAAGCCCGCCGCGTGCAGCCGCGCGCTGTCGATCGCCAATGCCGCCACCAGGGCCAATCCCAGCATCACCGGCACCTGCACCAGCAGGAACACCAGCACCCGCAGAAACGACTCCCAGAACTTCGCGTCGCCCAGCACGGCCGCGTAGTTGTCCAGTCCCACGAACTCCGTGCCGCCGAAGAACACCTGCTCGCGGAACAGGCTCAACCACATCGCATAGGCAATCGGCGCCAGGAACACCAAGGCGAACACCAGCAGGAACGGCGCGACGAACACCCAGCCTCGGCGATCCACGCGCAGGCGACGAGAGGGCCCGCTGGTCGGGCGCGCCGAACGTGCCGGCGGAACCTGGACCGGCGGCGAGATGGACGTCATCGTCACTCCTGTCGACCAGCACTGCGGCAGGTCATGTTCACGTTAACATTCCTCGTTGACGCTAACCCCGGGACCACGACGTGTCCAGTGTGGAGCGTCGATTCAGTCAGGTGGCTTTCCGGATTCCGCCGTCCACTCGCGATAGAGATGCCAGTCGGAGTGACGGTGGAGAACCACTTCTTGACACACCGTCAGCGGCCCGACACGGTGAAGCCGTGCTCATGGCCGTACCGGGTGATGGATTCCTGCCACTGGCTCAAGCCCGTCCTCAGGTCCGACTCACCGGCGATCGCCTTCCCGACGGTGTTGTCGAAGACCGTGTTGGCGTATTCCTGGTAGGGCAGGTACTGCCAGCCGGTGCCCACCCGTCGCGACGCCTCGGCGAAAACCCGGTTCGCGGGTTGGCCGCCGAAGAAGGGGACGGGCTGCTCGCGGAACGCGGGATCGTCCAGCAGGGCCTTGGTCGCCGGGAAAAGGCGCACGTCGGCGTTCAGCGACGCCGCGCCCTCGGGGTCGGAGTTGAGCCACTGGGCGAAGGCGATCGCGGCGGCCTTCTTCTCGCTCTCGGCCGTGACCGCGACCGAGGAGCCACCGTGCTCGCCGGCCGTCGGTTCGGCCGCGTTCCACTGCGGCATCGGGGCGACCGCCCACTGCCCACTCGTCCGCGGGATCGACTTCTCCAGGTTCGCCAGCCCCCACGCGCCTGCGAACCACGTGGCGTACCTGCCCTCCGCCATGGAGGTCCACCACTCGTCCGTCCACTCGGTGACGGGCTCGACCGTGCCGTCGTCCAGCATCGCTCCCCACACTTCGGCGAACGCGTCGACGCCGGCATCCGCGGTGAGGTTGACCCCGATCGACCTGTTCGGCCGGTTGGCGAACGGCCTTCCGCCCGCCTGCCAGATCAGACCGCCCACTGTGCCGAAGTCCACCGGGTCCAAGGAGGTGACGTAGGTGCCTGGCCGATCGCGCTTGAGGCGCTGGGCGGTCCTGCGGTACTGGTCCCACGTCGCAGGTGGCTCCAGGCCCAGCCGGTCGAAGATGTCCTTCCGGTAGAACATCACCATCGGTCCGGTGTCCTGGGGGATGCCGTAGATCTTGTCGTCCACCACGACTTGTGACCACGCCGACGCGGTGAACCGCTCTTCGAGGTCCGCCACCCCGTACGGGGTGAGGTCGGCGATCTGGCCGGAGGTCGCGAACTGCGGCAGGGCGAAGTACTCGATCTGGGCCAGGTCGGGGGCGCCGACCTTGGTGTTGAGCGTGTTCTGGAGCCTGAGGTAGTGGTCCGGCCCCTGACCGGCGTTGACCACGTCGACCTTGATCTTGGGGTGCGCGGTCTCGAACTTGTCGACCGCCTTCTCGATGTTGGGCACCCACGTCCAGAAGGTCAGCGTGGTCGGCTGGTCCAGCGCCGCCCGCACCGCTGCCGCACCGGTCGGCTGCTCGTCGGCGGACCCGCAGCCGGCCAGCGCCGCGGCTGCGACCACGAGCACCGCGAGGGTGCGGCGCGGTCGTCTCTCGGAGGGCATGGGGCGGCCTTTCACGGATTTGTCGTGGGGAGGGGATGAGGGCGTCGCCGGTCGCCCGCCGCTGCTGTCGCGGCGGGCGACCGGCCGTGGTCCTACACCAGCAACCACTGCTGGTTGGCGCCACCGTTGCAGGTGTACTGGGTCAGTGCGGTCCCGGCGGTCGTGGAGAACGCGCTGAGCTCGAGGCACTGCCGGCTGTTGACGTTGGCCAGGGTGAAGTAGCCGCCGATCGTCGGCGTTCTCGTCCACAGCTGCGCCGTGCTGCTGTTGCACGTCTGCTGCACGGCGGCCGCCCCACCGGCGGTGGAGCCGCCGGCGATCGCCAGGCACTTGCCGCTGCCGGCGGCCACGAGCCTGTAGTTGTCACCCACCCGTGTCACCGTCCAGAACTGGTTGGCTGCGCTGTGGCAGCCGTACTGGTTGACCGGCGCGCCGTCGGCGGTGCTGCTGCCCCACACGTCGGCGCACATGTTGCTGTTCTGGTTGACCAGGTGGTTGCTGCGGGAATCGAGCGGCGCCGACAGGACCGGCCACCCGTTGACCATCGAGATGTGGCGGATGTCCAGCTCGGGGCGGCCGTTCTGGTTGCCGTTGTAGTAGTGGTAGGCGAGGTACTTCTCGGCTCCGTCGTCGTAGACGTCCGCGCCGCCCGCGCCGACCTTCGGCCACGCGCCGCGCATGACCACGGTGCCGCCTTCAGGGGCGGTCAGCGCCACGCCATTCCGGTCGAGGTACGGTCCGGTGAGGCTCGTGGACCGGCCGACGACGGTGTAGTAGGTGCTGTTGGTCCCGATGCAACAGCTGCCCTCCGAGCCGAACAGGTAGTAGTACCCGTCGCGGTACATGAAGGTCTGGCCCTCGATGCCGTTGGCCACCCGCCACGTCCTGGTGTCGCTCGTGGACAACTTGCCCGTGGCCGGGTCGAGCACCCGCATGTACGTGCCGTACCAGGAACCCCAGGCCACGTAGAGGCGACCGTCCTGACCCCACTCCACCGCCGGGTCGATCGGGTAGTCCCTGTCGGTGATCATGCCCTGGTCCGTCCACGGGCCTTCGATGCTCGGCGAGGTGAGCAGGCCCATGACCGCGTAGTAGCCCTTGCCGGGAATCGAGGCGGCGTAATACAGGTAGTACCGGTTGTTGAAGAACTTGATGTCGGGCGCCCAGATGTGCGTGGGGTTCTCGCCGAGCCGGTCGATGATCCAGCGCGGCGTGGACCCCCACACGTTGGCGATCCTGGTCCAGCCGGTGGCCGCGTTCCCGGCGCACGTCCGGCGCACGGAGATCGTGGGCGCGTCGGTGGCGAAGGAGTAGTAGCAGCTGCCGACCTTCATGACGCTCGGGTCGTGTCCCACGACGTCGCCGCTGAGCGCGGTGGCCGGGGTGGTGCCGGCGAGGTGGAGCAGCGCCGTCGCCACCAGCGTCAGCACGCAGGTGATGGCGAGACCGCGACGTCGGCTCCGGTACCGGACAGGGTGGAAAGTGTCGTCTTTGACTCTTTCGAACATTGATTCCTCATTTCCGAGGAGAACACCCGGCCGGATTGACCGGTATGTCCGGGGAGGCGTGCTTGTCCGCGCAGCCACGGGAAGGCCCCCGGTCGAACCAGGTGGCCTCCCCCTGGCGCTAGGCGGTGTGCGCGCGTCAACCGTCGACTAGCTCGACACCTGGACGAGCGACCACTGCTGTTCGAGGCCGTTCACGTCCGGCCACTGGATGACCTGCGCGCCGTCGGCGGTGGATCCACCACCGACGCTCAGGAGCTTGCCGCTGTGACGGGCGCGGATCTTGTAGTAGGCGCCCACCGGTTCGAGCCGGAACGACTGGTCGAACGCGGTGTTCTGCACCCACTGCGCCGCGTGCGCCGCGTCGGCCGTGCTCGCGCCGTAGATGGACACCGCCCGGCCGCTGTTGCGGTTGAGCAACGTCCGGTAGCCGTCACCGGTGTCCGTGACGTGCCAGTGCTGGTTGAAGCCGCCGTTGTCCGCCCACTGCACGAGGTTGGCGCCGTCGGCCAGGTCGGCGCCGTACGCGTCGAGCACCTTGCCGCTCTGCCGGTTGACCAGCTTGTAGTACGCCCCGGCGGATCGCCCGAAATCGATGTCGGCGTGGCTGATGGTGCCCGCCCCGGAGAGGATCAGCACTCGGCCGGTGCGCGGCACGTACGTGAGGTTGCGGAAGTAGCCCGCCTGGATGGTGGTGCGCTGCCGCGTCCAGGGACCGGTGCTGCTGCCGCTGGGGTTGACCCAGACGTCGCCGCTGCCGGATGCGTTGAACATCAGCCGGCCGTCGGGCAGCCGGATGACGACCGGGCTTCCACCGGTGGTGAGCGCGGGGGAACCGGCGGTGACCGGGAGCGCGCTGATGTTGGTTCCCGCCGCACCGCCCACCGAGCGGAAGTCCAGCGGGTTCGACGAGATCTTGTAGCGCACGTTGTCGCCGCCGCCGAAGTACTCGTACGTCATCATCCACCGGCCGTCGGAGGTCGGCACCACGTTCGGCATGCCCGGACGGCCGCCGCCGATCTGGCTGACACCGGCAACGGTCTCGGTGAGGCCCGCGACGTCCACCACGGGTGCGCTCCACCCGCTGGAGGTGTAGCCGTTCCAGGTCCGGTGGGCGATGACCTGCCCGTGGGAGTCGGGTGCGGTGCCGTTGTCGGCGCGCATGGTCAGGACACCGGTCGAGGGGTTGTAGCCGGTGAAGTCGTTCTCGTCCGAGTAGTAGGCGACGAGCTGGTTGTTGTACACCATCAGGTACGGCTCCCAGACGGGGTCGACCTGGCGGTAGGTGTTGGCGCGGGCGATGCGCTGGCCGATGGCGCCGGCGCTGCCGCCCTGCCAACCGGCCGTGGTGATGATGTTGAGGAAGTTCCAGGACGCGCCCTGGTCGGTGCTGGAGTACAGGGCGGTCGCCATGTCGCGGCGGTCACCGTCGTTGGTCGGCACCCAGTTCGGGTCGGCGGCCTTCTGCTCGGTGTAGTAGTGGTCCTCCCCCGTCACGGTCGTCGCCAGCAGCAACGTGCCCGCGCTCAGGTTGCCGACGTTCTGGGGAAGGGTGTAGAAGAACGGGCTGCCCCAGTTGCTCGTGTACTTCGCGTGCGCGGGGTTGCTCGACATGTACGCCGGCGCCCGTACCTCGGCCAGTGGCTGCCAGGTCGTGCCGTCGTCGTCGCTCTTGTACACGGGGATTACCTGACCGACCGCCGTGCCGGTCGGGCCGACGAGGGCTCTTTCGAAGCCGGCGACCAGGCGGCCGCTCGGGAGCGCCGCGGACTTGGAGTAGATCGCGCAGTTGCCGAGGCCCTTGGTGCATTGCGCGTTGGCGGGAAGTTGGTAGAGCGTTCGAGGAGTCGGGCTGACTGCCCCGGCGGGAACGGTGGGGATGGCCAACAGCGCCAGTCCCATCACCGCGGTCACGGCCCTCGCGAGCCACTTCTTCGTGTTCACGGGCTGTCCAATCGGGATTGTTCGGTTCTCGTGGTGGTTGTCCGGAGCTGGAGGCGGAAAGCCGGGCCACCGGAGCGATCGTCGCCATGTTCACGTAAACATGACTGCGTGGGCATCACTGGTGTCGAGGCTTGCCGACGCTTCGCCGCGCCGGAGCCGGCGCGGCTGCCTTGAGGAACGGTGTGTCGTCGGTCGACAGCCCCGAAGCGGGGATCGGTGAGTGCGGTGCCTGCCGCAGGATTCTCATCACGTGACCTCTCTCGTGGAGCGCACGGGTCATTCGGCGTGTCGCCGGAGCACGGACACCGCCCGCGGTGGCAAAACGAGCTGCCGCCCGGAGGCGTCGGGGCCGACGACGATGTCGCCGTCCAGGTCGGGGACGTCGACAGGCTCGTCGGTGCGGTTGATCAGGAACCAGAAGGTCGCGTCGTGGCCACCGCGGACGGCCAGCTCGACCCGGCCACGGGCCTCCGGCGGGAGTTCGCTGCGGATGGCGGCCGCGTCCAGCAGCTCCGCCAGCACCGGACGCAGACCCGCGGCCCCGAGGCGGGTGGACACGTACGTGGCCGACCCGGTCGCGGTGACGCGCCTGGTGACCGCGGGCCGATCCGCGTGGTCCCCGGTCTTGTACCAGGCGAGCACCTCCACCTCGGCCGAGGTGACGTCGATGCGGTCGGTCCACATCGTGCCGGTCGTGCCGTTGTCCAGGTCGACCCGCCGGTCGTCGGGCAGGGGGCCGAACTCCTCGATCCGGATGCCCAGCAGTTCCCTCAGCGCGCCGGGGTGACCACCGGTCCAGACGTGATCGTTCTCGTCGACGACGCCGGAGAAGTACGTCACCGCGAGGTGTCCCCCGTTCGCGACGTAGGCGTCCAGGCGCTCGGACAACGCCGCCGGGACCACGTGCAGCACCGGGGCGACGACGACGTCGTACCCGTCGAGCGGCGTGTGCGCGGGCACCACGTCGACGCGGACGCCGAGGTCGAGGAAGGCCGAGTACCAGTCGAGCGCTTCCTGGCGGTAGTCCAGGAGCGAGGTCGGGTGGGAGTCCTGCTCGCACGCCCACCAGGACTCCCAGTCGAAGAGGATCGCGGCCCGGGCCGGGCGGCGCACCGTGCCCGCGACAGGAGCGAGCTCCTCCAGGGTCCGGCCGAGGTCCTTGACGGAGCGGAAGACCTCGCTGTCCTCCCCGGCGTG
Organism: Saccharothrix isguenensis; assembly: GCF_052936305.1. Taxonomy (NCBI): domain Bacteria; kingdom Bacillati; phylum Actinomycetota; class Actinomycetes; order Pseudonocardiales; family Pseudonocardiaceae; genus Saccharothrix; species Saccharothrix isguenensis. Next base: position 2,655,435 of record NZ_CP193626.1, on the reverse strand, counting down.
CGGCAGCATCGCGGAGTGGTACTTCTCCGCACCGGCGACCGACTGCCGCCACTGGAAGAAGCACACCGCGTCGGCGCCGTGGGCCACGTGGGTCAGCGAGTCCCGGGCCAGCTCGCCCGGCCGTTTCGCCAGGTTGACGGGCTGCCAGTTGACGGCGCTGGTGGAGTGCTCCATCAGGAACCAGGGGCGTCCCGGCGCCAGGTTGCCGGTCAGGTTCGCCGAGAACGACAGCTCGTCGAGCGCCTGCGGCCCGGGGTGCACGTAGTGGTCGTTGGAGACGAAGTCGACCTCGTCCGCCCAGTCCGCGTAGTTCATGCCCTTGATGCCGCGCATGACCATGAAGTTCGTCGTGACCGGCACGTCCGGGGTGACAGCCCACAGGAGGTCGCGCTCGGCCCGCAGGTAGTCCTTCAACGCGTCGGAGGAGAAGCGCTTGAAGTCCAGCTGCTGCGTCGGATTCGGGTGTGCCGCCGCCTGCCGGGGAGGCAGGACCTGGTCCCAGTCGCTGTAGTGCTGCGACCAGAACGCCGTGCCCCAGGCGGAGTTCAGCTCGTCCAGCGTGCCGTACCGGGCCCGCAACCACGTTCGGAACGCACGCGAGGCGTCGTCGGAGTAGTCGTAGACGTTGTGGCAGCCCAACTCGTTGGACACGTGCCAGGCCGCCAGCGCCGGGTGGTCGGCGTACCGCTCGGCCAGGGCGCGCACCAGGCGCAGCGCGTGCTCGCGGAAGACGGGCGAGGTCGGCCGCCAGTGCTGGCGAGCACCCGGCCACACCGTCGCGCCGGTCCGGTCCACGGGCAGGACCTCGGGGTGCTCGGTGGTCAACCACGGTGGTGGCGAGGCCGTCGCCGTCGCGAGGTCCACGGCGATGCCGCCCGCGTGCAGCAGGTCCATGACGGTGTCGAGCCACGTGAAGTCGTAGGCGCCCCGCGTTGGCTGGAGCCGCCCCCACGAGAAGATCCCCAAGGACACGATGTTCACCCCGGCCGCCCGCATCGCCCGGACGTCGTCGTGCCACACCTCGGCGGACCACTGCTCCGGGTTGTAGTCGGCGCCGTAGGCCAGCCGCGCCCTGGCGGTCGCGTCGGGCCGGCGTAGCCAGCGGGGGGCAGGACGAGGGACCACTGCTGCTCCTTGACGTTGCGAGTGCACCACGAGTGGTCGATCGGCTCGACCACTCGCTTCATGTTTACGTCAACATGGCCGTGGGCACGCGATCGCAACCCTTTGGGCACAAGCGATCGACAAAGGAGTCCGCCACAGGCCGACGCGAGCGCCGACGGCCCATGTTAACGTGAACATCGAGCTGATAGTGTCACCGTGGCACACGGTCGTCAAGACCCGACGCGTCAGTAGCAGGCGCCCGTCGAGGAAGGTGGTAGGCGATGAGCGCCGCGGAAAGATCGTCAGGAACGACACCACCGGCTTCGTCCGGCCGCCGGGGTCGCACGAAACGCGGGGTGTCCATCGGCGACGTGGCGAGACTGGCCGGTGTCTCGTCACAGACGGTGTCCCGGGTGTCCACCGGTCATCCCCGGGTGATCCCCTCGACCCGTGACCGCGTGCTCGCCGCGATGAAAGAGCTGGGTTACCGACCCAACAGCGCCGCGCGCGCCCTGAGGATGGGCGAGTTCCGCACCCTCGGCGTCGTGCTCTTCACGCTGTCGAGCACGGGCAACAGCCGAACGGTCGAGGCGATCGCCGACCACGCCGCCGCGGAGGGCTACGCGATCACGCTCATCCCCGTCGCGAGGCCGACCCAGGACGACGTGCTCGGGGCGTTCACCCGCCTGGAAGAACTGGCGGTGGACGGGGTCATCGTGATCATGGAGGTGCACCTGTTGGACACCGCCACGGTGACGCTGCCGCCCGGCGTGCAGCTCGTCGTGGTCGACTCCGACGCGGGAGACCACTACGCCGTGGTCGACAGCGACCAGTACGACGGCGCCCGGCAAGCCGTCCGCCACCTGCTGGACCTGGGGCACCGCACGGTCTGGCACGTCGCCGGTCCGACCGGGTCGTTCTCCGCCGAACGCCGCGCCAACGCCTGGCGCACGACCCTGAAGGAGGCGGGCCGCCGCGTTCCGCGCATCGAGCAGGGCGACTGGTCGGCTGCCTCCGGCTACCAAGCCGGCCTTCGACTGGCCGAGCAAACGCGGTGCACCGCCGTGTTCGTCGCCAACGACCAGATGGCGCTGGGCGTGCTGCGCGCCTTCCACGAACACGGTCGCACCGTGCCCGACGACATCAGCGTGGTCGGGTTCGACGACATCCCCGACGCCGGCTACTTCATCCCACCGCTGACCACGGTCCACCAGGACTTCGCCGAGGTGGGGCGGCGCTGCGTCCAGCGCCTGCTCCAGCAGATCCGCCATGCGGGGAACGGCTCCGACGCGGGTCTGGTGCCCACCCAGCTGGTCATCCGCCACAGCACGGCGCCACCCCGCCGCGCGCGGTGACGCGGGCGGCGGGGCTCCTCGTGCCGCGAACCGTCAGGCAGGCGCCTGGCGCCAACGCTGGTTCGTGCCGCCGCCGCACGTCCACTGGACGAGCAGCGTCCCGCTGGCCGGGCTGTACGACGGGACGTCGAGGCACTTGCCGCTGGCGCGGTTGACCAGTGACACAGTGGTGGTGTCGAACCGGCGCACGGTCCACTGCTGGTTGTCACCGCCGTGGCAGCCGTACTGCAGCACGCTCGCGCCGTCCGCGGTCGAGCTGCCCGACACGTCCAGGCACGAACCGTTGGCCCGGTTGATCACCTCGACGTAGCCGCCCGCCCTGGCGCGGAACTGCCAGTGCTGCGACTGCGCGGTCGACGCGGTCGCCTGCTGCACCGAGGAGCCGGACGTGTCGAGCCTGAGGCCGCTGTGCTGCGCGGTGAAGGTCGAGAACGGACCGACGCCGCCCGCGGTCTGGGTCACCGTGCGGATCGTGCCGTCCGCGTTGTGGTGCAGGCGATCCATCACGACCGACCGCTTGAAGTCACCGCCGCCGGTGCGGGCGTTCTTGTGGTAGGCGATGTACCACTCCCCCTGGTACTGCACGATCGACTGGTGGTTGGTGCTGACGTTGACGTAGTCCAGGACCACGCCGCGGTAGGTGAACGGCCCCAGAGGCGACGTGCCGGTGGCGTAGTGGATCTGGCCCGGCCAGCCGGTCGAGTAGGTGAAGTAGTAGGTGCCGCCGACCTTGTGGAGGTGGGGAGCCTCGCCGTACACCGTCGAACCGGTCACCCGGACGTCGGTGATCGGCCCGGCCGTGGACACCATGTCCGCGCCCAACCGGACCACCTTCGGCGTCCGCGTGCCGAAGTACATGTAGGACGAACCGTCGCTGTCGGTGAAGACCATCGGGTCGATGGGCTCCTCGCCGACGTTCACGTCCCGGGCCCGGTCGACGAGCGGGTTGCCGCGGGCGTCGGAGAACGGGCCCGTCGGCGACGACGACACCGCCACACCGATCTTCGTCCGGTCCACGGGGAGGTAGAGGTAGTAGCGCCCGTTCCGCTCCGCCGCACCGGGCGCCCAGGCGTACTGGCTCGCCCAGGAGAACCCGGAGACCGAGAACACGTCACCGTGGTCGGTCCAGTCGACCAGGTTGGACGACGAGTACGACCGCCAGGACCTCGAGTCCCAGTAGGTGCCGCTGTTCGTCTGGTCGTCGGTGAGGTAGAGGTGCACCCGCCCGTTGAACACGTGCGCGGAGGGGTCCGCGACGAACCGGTCGGGGATGACCGGGTTCGCGGCACTCGCCTGCGGCAGGCCGATCACCATCGAACCCACGAGCACACCGGCGGCCACCATGCCGCCAAGGGCCAGTCGGCCATTGCGTGAAGTCCTGATCCTGATCACTTCCAATCTGCGGCGTGCGGACTGCGTCCCGCATGCCAGACAGTGGGATTCCGAGCGATGACCGGCGTCGCCGACGCCTCCGGGCACCCGTGCAGCCGGTGAACGGCATCGCCAGCGGGTCGCGCCACTTGAAGGCGCTGTGTTAACGCTAACAGGACCCGTGGCGAAACCCAATACCCCGAGCGGTGCTCCCCCACCCCGGGCGAAAGTTCCTACCACGCCCCGACTTGCCGTAGGACGGCCAGTCGTTTCCGCCCGTTGCGGCGGCCCGGCGCGCCACCACACCGGCACCACGCAAACGTGCTCGGCACGAGAGTCCCGCTCACGCCGACGCGACCATCGTGGTCGCCCCTGGTCGCGACTACGGCACTTGGAAAAGCCTGCGGGGTGTACTGCCGGTACACCTCTCGGTGGTGACTCGCTGAACGGACGATGAGCGGCTTACCTGGATACGTGGCTCTTCCCCGCCCGGCGTGAACACGACTGGGCAGTGGGGCCGCACCCGGCGTCGGAACGGCTTCCCACCGCCTGCGCCGGACCCGCGACCGCACTCGGCGGCCGGTACACCCCGTACCTCACGCCTCACCACGGAAGGACTCCCCCATGCGCGGAGCAGTGATCCACGCACCCGGCGATGTCCGCTTGGAAACCCTGGACGATCCGAAGATCCTCCACCCGATCGATGCGATCATCCGCACGGCTGTCACCTGCGTGTGCGGTTCGGACCTGTGGCCCTGGCGCGGCCTGGAGCCGGTCGGCGAGGCGCACCCGATGGGCCACGAGTACGTGGGCTTCGTCGAGGAAGTCGGCGCCGAGGTCACCTCGGTCAAGCCGGGCCAGTTCGTCGTCGGCTCCTTCGCGACCTCGGACAACACCTGCGCGAACTGCCGCAACGGCTTCCAGTCGAACTGCCTGCACCGCGAGTTCATGAGCACCTGCCAGGCCGAGTACGTGCGCATCCCCCACGCCCAGGGAACCCTGGTGGCCACCGACGAGGTGCCCGGCGAACAGCTGTGGCCCGGCCTACTGGCCGTTTCCGACGTCCTGGGCACCGGCTGGTGGGCGGCCGACGCCGCCGAGGTCAAGCCCGGCTCGACCGCCGTGGTCGTCGGGGACGGTGCGGTGGGCCTGTGCGGGGTGATCGCGGCCAAGGAGATGGGCGCGGAGCGCATCATCGCCATGTCGCGGCACGCCTCCAGGCAGAACCTCGCCCGACAGTTCGGCGCCACCGACATCGTCACCGAACGCGGCGAGGAGGGCATCGCCCGGATCAAGGACCTCACCGGCGGCATCGGCGCCGACTCCGTCCTGGAGTGCGTCGGCACCGCCCAGGCCATGCGGCAGGCCCTGCACTCGGCACGGCCCGGCGGCAGCGTCGGCTTCGTCGGGGTCCCCCACGACGTCGCCGTCGACGGGCAGGAACTCTTCTTCTCCCACGTCGGGCTGCGCGGCGGCCCCGCCCCCGTGCGCCGCTACCTGCCCGACCTCATCGACCGCGTCCTGTCGGGCCGGATCGACCCCGGCGAGGTCTTCGACCTCACCCTGCCCCTCGACCAGGTCGCCGAGGGCTATCGGGCCATGGACGAACGCCGCGCCGTCAAAGCCCTCCTCAAGCCCTGACAGACGAGTATCCACGTGCACTGGCCGGCCCCCGTCACCGACCAGGAGTACTCCATAACTCCGACCGAGCGAACAAGGGAGAACCGGGTGCTCCGCGCACTACCACGAATCGCTTCCGCGGTCGTGCTCGTACTGGCCGTGCCTGCCTGCGGCACCAGCTCGACGCCTCCTCCGGACGCCTCATCCCCACGCTCCGGTCAGCAGACGTCGACGCCGGAGGTGCCACCCGCACCGTCCGAGGGGACCACCGCCATGCCCATCCGCCTGACGATCGACGGTCACCCGATCGACGCCACTGTGAACACCGGCGCCACCTCGCGCGACCTCGTCACCCTCCTCCCGCTCACCTTGGACGTGGAGGACTTCCACCAGACCGAGCGGATCGCCTACCCGCCCCGCGAGCTGGACACCTCCGACGCCCCGGACGCCGCCACACCGAAGGCGGGAGACCTGGCCTACTTCGCCCCGTGGGGCAACCTGGCCCTCTTCTACCGCGACGGCCCGCACTCGCCGGGCCTGGTCATCCTGGGCCACCTCGACCACGACGAAGACACCGAACGGCTCGCCACCGCCGAACGCGTCACCATTGAAGCCCGGTCCTGACCCGGATCACCCCCCACTCCGGACCGGCACGGTGGTCGGGAAGACCACGGTGACGACCAGGCCGGCGGTGACCCGCGCCTGGCGACGCACCAGGCCGGACACGCCCCTGTCGGCCGGCACCGCCGGCGCGGAGACCGGTGAGGGCATGTAGTCGAGCAAACCCGCTGCGGGCAGCGCCGAGAAGACACCACCATAGGTGTACCGGCAGTACATCGCAGTTCAGCGGGATGCGTCGTACCGTCGAGACCGTGGACGACAACCGAGCCGAAGTGCGCGACTTCCTCACCTCGCGGCGCGCCAAGGTCACGCCCGAGCAGGCCGGCCTGCCGACCGCGGGGCAGCGCCGCGTCCCCGGGCTGCGCCGCACCGAGGTGGCCGCGCTGGCCGGGATGAGCGTCGAGTACTACGCCAAACTCGAGCGCGGTCACCTCGCCGGGGTCTCCCCCGGTGTGCTGGAGGCAGTCGCCCGCGCCTTGCGACTCGACGATGCCGAGCGTGCACACCTGCTGCGCCTGGCACAAGAGGCCAACGGCAGCGGCGCACTGCTGCGTCCCACCCGCAAACCGAAACAGCGCACGATCCGACCCAGCCTGCAATGGTCGCTCGACAGCGTCACCGCCCCGGCGATCATCGTGAACCTGCGCCAGGACCTGCTCGCCGCGAACCTGCTCGGCCGGGCGTTGTACCGCGATGTCTACACCGACGCAGCCGGTGTGCCGAACTTCGGCCGGTTCACCTTCCTCGACCCTGCCGCGCGCCGCTTCTACCCGAACTGGAACATCGCCGCCGACATGCTCGTGGCCAACCTGCGCACTGCCGCGGGCGTCGACCCGCACGACAAAGGCCTGCACGACCTCGTGGGCGAGCTGTCCACCCGCAGCGACGAGTTCCGCCGCCGCTGGGGCGCGCACAACGTCCGCATCCACGGCACCGGCATGAAAACCTTTCACCACCACGTCGTCGGAGACCTCGACCTGGCGTACGAGAGCATGGAACTGCGGGCCGAGCCAGATCTCACCATGACGATCTACGCCGCCGAACCCGACTCGCCGACCGCGCAGGCACTGTCGCTGCTCGCCTCCTGGGCAGCCTCCGACACCGGCATCTTGTCAACGCCCGAGCGCTGACCGCCGCGCGCAACCGCCCACTGCGGATGCCTGCAGGTCCGGGCCTGTGTCGATGCCCTGTCAGTCACCTGTGGACAGTTCCTTCCCCAGGCGAGTTCAGCGCCTGTCCTGGCTACGGTTACCGGCCGGCCGATCAGAGACCGTTCGATCGGCCGGCCGGTACGCCTCTGGCTCAACTACTCAGTACACGTACGGCCAGCCGTTCTGGTCCCAGCCGAGTTTGTTGATGCCGAGCAGCGGGCTCCCGTTGGCGGCGTAGTAGTGGTAGAAGAGGATTGATCCGTCGGTGTCGTCCAGGTACTCCTGGTGGCCGGGGCCGTGGATGTTGCCGTGACCGGCAAGGATCTCGGTGCCACCGCCGGACATCATCGACACCCCGTCGCGGTCGGTGAAGGGGCCGTTGACCGAGGTGGAGCGGCCCACCATGATCCGGTAGTCGCTGGCGGCGCCCCGGCAGCAGTAGTCGAAGGAGACGAACAGGTAGTAGTAGCCGCCGTGGCGGATGAGGGTGGCCGCCTCAATGGGGAGCTGCGGGAATGGCGCGTTCCGGCTGGCGATGTTGATGAGTGTCGAGTCGGTGCGCTTGCCGGTCACCGGGTCAAGCCGGAACTGCTTGAGACCGGAGTAGTAGGAGCCGAGGGTCAGCCACCAGCCGCCCCGGGTGTCGATGGTCAAGGTCGGGTCGATGGCGTTGAAGTTCTCCCCGGTGCGCGACTCGTAGATCAGGCCTTCATGCCTCCACGATCCCGCGGCGCCGGTGGTACTGGTGGCCAGGAAGATCGCCGAGCGCGAGGAGCCGATGCTGGAGGCCGAGTAGTACATGTAGTACCGGCCGTTGACGTAGGTGAGGTCGGGGGCCCATATCTGGTTGCTGTTGTTCGTGTACGGGTGGGCCCACGGGACGCCGCCGGGGAACGCCGAGCCCGCGTTGCGCCAGTCGGTGCGGTCGTTGGAGGTCTTCAGCGGAATGTTGTCCCCGGTGTGCGCGAGGAGATAAGTGCCGTTGGAACGCTTGACCACCGTGGGGTCGTGCACGCCGGTGTCACCGGTGACCAGACCGGGACGAGGGTAGGGGGGCCGGTCGCCGGTCCTGATGAGCTGCCACTGCTGGTTCGCGCCGCCCAGGTCGGTGTACTGGGAGACGCGGGCGCCGTCGGTGGTGGACCACCCCCACACCTCCAAGGCCTTGCCGCTGTTGCGGTTGATCAGGCGGATGTGGCCGCCCTCGCTGTCGCTGACGCGGAACTGTTGGTTGGTGCCGTTGTGGTCGGTCCACAGCGCGACGTTCGCGCCGTCGGCGGTGGAGGCGGCGGCGATGTCGAGGACCTTTCCGCTGTGCACGGAGCGCAGCCGGTAGTAGCCGCCGCCGGAGTCGACGAACTGCCACTGTTGCCAGGCGTTGTTGTTGCGTGACCACTGGTCGATGGCGGCGCCGTTGGCGGTGCCCTGGTTGAAGACCTCCAGGACCTTGCCGCTGTGCCGGTTGGCCAGGATGTAGGTGGCGTTGGTGTCGATGTAGGCCGCGCTGGCCGGGGCCGCGGCCACGATCGCCTGGACGAGCGAGAGCAGGATCGCGACAACTGCCGTGATCGCGGTGGCGACCCGGGGGTGGATGCGCCGCCGACTGGAAGGGGCTGTGATGGTGTCCATGGAAGACCTTTCGTTCCGGACGAAGGTCGAGATGACGCACAGGCGGATAGCGCTGACATTCGCGAGGGTTTCTGCTTTCACACGCTGCCCTCGCGCACGAGTCATGTGTCCGTTGCCCAGAGCTTCTCGGGGCGGTGCTCCGGGTTGTTGTCGTCACCGCAGCAGCTGGTGCCGGCCCGCATTGTTCGCAGCGGTCAGTTGATCCGTACGATCTGCCGGCCTTCCCACGTGCCGTGGTGGACACTGGGTTTGGCCCCGATGGTCGCGTCGCCGCGGGTGACTGCTGTGCCGAGCGCGGTGCTCGCCGCCGCGGCGAGCACCGCTCTGCGGTTGATCGTCAATCCTCCTCGACGTCCATCGGTGGTCAGACGACGCTCGGCCAGCCGGCGGCGTCGTAGACCAGGCGGTTGATGCCCAGCAGCGAGGCGCCGTTGTCGGCGTAGTAGTGGTAGACCAGGATGTCGCCGTCGGTGTCGGCGAGCACGGCCTGGTGGCCGGGGCCGTGGATGTTGCCGTGCCCGGCCAGGATCTCCGTGCCGCCGCCGGAGGTCATCGCGCGGCCGTTGCGGTCGACGTAGGGGCCGGTGACGCTGGTGGAGCGGCCCACCATGATGCGATAGGTGCTTTGCGCGCCGCGGCAGCAGTAGTCGAACGAGACGTACTGGTAGTAGTAGGCGCCGCGCTTGACGATGAACGGCGCCTCGATCGCGCCACTGCTGGCGATGGAGGTCATCGAGCTGCCCGACCGCAGACCCGTGGCGGGGTCGAGCGGGATGAGCTTGATGCCGGACCAGAAGGAGCCGAAGTTCAGCCACCAGCGGCCCTGGTCGTCCACGACCAGGTTCGGGTCGATGGCGTTGAAGTTGTCGGCCGGACGGGACGACACGACCAGGCCGCGGTGGGTCCAGGTGCCGGGGTTGCCGCTGGGGCTGGTGGCCAGGAAGATCGCCGAGTTCATGGAGCCGAAGGTCGATGCCGAGTAGTACATGTAGTACTGGCCGTTGCGGAAGGAGATGTCCGGCGCCCACAGCTGCGGGCTGTTGTTCGTGTAGGCGTTGGCCCACGGCGTGCCGCCGGGGAACGCGGAACCGATGTTGCGGAAGGCGATCCGGTCGGTGGAGGTCTTCAACGGGATGCCGTCGCCCGTGTACGCGACCAGGTAGCTGCCGTCGGGGCGCTTGACGACGGTCGGGTCGTGCACGCCGATGTCACCGGTGACGTAACCGGGGTTCGGGTAGGCCGACCTGCCGGTGGACCAGCGCTGGTTGGGCGCACCGGTGCACGTCCACAGGATCACCCGCGTGCCGTTCGCGGTGCCGTGGTTGAGCACGTCCAGGCACAGGTTCGATTGGGTGGCGGTGATCGTGCCGTCGCCGTTGCGCCGGAACTTCTGGTTCGCGGCACCCGTGCAGTTCCAGCTCACCAGCCGGGTGCCCGGCGCGGTGCCGAAGTTGTAGGCGTCCAGGCAGCGGGTGCCGTCGAACGTCCGCATCTCACCCGCGGCGGTGAACTCCCAGCCCTGGTTCGCCTGCCCGTTGCAATCCCAGATCTGCACCTCGCTGCCGGGGGTGGAGTTGTTGTCCACCACGTCCAGGCAGCGACCGGACCCGGCGCCGACGAGGGATGGACCGATGACGGCCGACGCCGTGGGCGCGCTGACCAACGTGGTCAAGAGTGCGGCTATGAGCAGGACGGCTCCGGTGAGCCGGGATCGAGCGGTTGACATGGCTGCCTCCATTGGCAATGGATGTGTGGTGGTCGACGAACGGCGTGGGGTCGGGGACATGGGCGTGCCGCACTGCCCGGTGGACGGTGCGCGGCGACGTGGTCCGCGCACCGAACCCGGCAGGCTCGCGATCGTCAGGCTTGCGGTGAGGTCAGGGTGAACGAGGCGTCACGGGCGAACACCGTGTCCGTGCTTCTCAGGTCCAGTCGCATCTCGAAGCCGAAGTGCCGCAGGTAGCGGCCGGGGAAGTTGTAGGACTCGAAGGAGGTGGAGCCGCCCCCGGCCAGGCCCGCCCGGCCGCAGAACGTCGCGTCACCGCGGAAGACGGCCGATCCGTCGTTGCGGGCGAGCACGAGCTTCATGCTGCTGTGACGCAGGTAGTGCCCCGGGAAGTTGACCGACTCGAACGAGTAGCAGTTCCCGTTGGCCAACCCGCCGACGACGGTGAAGGTGGCGTCGGCGCGATCGGTGGCGGTGCCGACAGGTTCGACGTAGGCGACGTTGTTGCGGTGCCTGACGTACCGGTCGGGGAAGTTGACCGAACGCACCGAACGCCTGCCGGTCGGCACGGCCGTGCTGTCACCGACGTTCTCCCGCAGCACGGTGAAGTGCCGCGCCGTGCCGGACAGCTCCGACAGCTCGACCTTGGCGCCGAAGGTGTTCAGGTTGGAGCTGTCCGCGTAGAAGTAGCGCTTGGCGCCGTACTGGTCGAAGTAGATCCGCCACCGGCCGTCGGGCAGCTGCACGAGCGCCGGCCCTTCGAGGCCCGAGCCCCAGCCGGCCCAGTTACCGGTGCCGACGAACTGCCACGGGCCGTTGAGCGACGTGGCGGTGGCGTGCTCGATGTACTTCGTCGTCTCGTTCTTGACGAAGTTGTGGTACGTCCCGCCGTCCTTGACGATGAAGCTGTCGATGTAGTTGGCCGGGATGCCCAGCGCCACCGGTGCGGTCCACGTCGACAGCGAGCTGTCGGTCGCGGTGATCCGGTAGGGCCGGAACTGGCCCGCGGTGCCCGTGGTCGACGCCGAGAACACCACGTGCACGCTGCCGTCGGAGTCCTTGAACCACTCCGGCGCCCACGTGCTGCCGGTCGAGCCGTTCAGGCCGACGGTCACGTTGCGCAGGAACGTCCACGTCGTGTAGTCCGCGCTGCGGGCGAAGCCGATCGTGTTCCCGGTCCAGCCGGTGGTGTAGACGATGTAGTAGTAGCCGTCGGTGTGCCGAATGACGCTCGGGTCGCGAATCAACCCGGACGGCGGCGTGTACGCGTTGGAGCGAACCAGGTTGAAGTTCGTCCCGCTCGTCGAGTCGTACACGTACATGTTCGACTCGCTGCTGTTGGTGAACGCCGTCATCACGTAGTGGGGCGCAGGACCTGCCGCGCGCGCGGCGGGCTGGTGCACCAACAGGGAGGCGGCCAAGGTGGTCAGCAGGGTCGCCGCGGCGGCGGCGATCCTCGAGCGGGGGGACGTCATTGTCTCTCCTCGGAACGGGCTGCGTGCAGCGCCGGCTGCAGCGGCCTTGCCGATGAGCCGGTCGCCACCGGCGGGCAGCGCTGTGGCACTGGAGGAGCACGGCCGGGGTGCCGACCGCCCGTGCCATGTTTACGTCAACATGGCACGGGGTAGTACGTGGCGCGTAAATACGGGAGTTGCCAGAAGCGATGTTCACGCTAACATCTTGCGGTAGTTCAGTGTTGGCGCAAGACCACGCGGATGTCAAGAGCAAGGTCACCGCCGACTCGGGATCCGGTGCCCGGCGTCGCCCACCGCTCGACAACCCGCGGCGTCACCGCATGCGCGGCGGGGCGGTGCTCTGGCGCTCGACCAGCCGGACGGGCACCAGGAACGCACCGGGCCCGGTCGCCCCGTGCCGGACCCTCCCCAGCCGGGCCGCACGTCGACAGGTCGCCGACCGGTCAGTGGCGGCCTGATCGACGAGCAGGAGCTCACCGCAGCCTGACCGCAGGTCAGACCGCACGACCGGCTTCGGCACCCGACTGGGGCGGGGTTGCGAGCGACCCCGCCCCATCTGAAGGGTGTAGTCAGTCCTGCCGGTCGTGTAGATGCTGTCGTGGAATGAGGACTCAGCCGTGCGGGGTCATCCCGTCAGCCTGAAGGTCGCGTCGGCGCGGCCGGTGGCATCGGAGATCTGGTGCAGCCGCAGCTCGTAGTCCTGGTGGCGGATGTAGCGGTCGGGGAAGTTGTAGGACTGGATGCGGTTGACGGGAGCGACCGACCTGGCCGCGTAGCCGGCGGCGGCGATGTTGGCCTGCACGGCGTCCTCGGTGGCGTTGGTCGGGTAGCCCGAGGTCATCACGCCTTCGTAGAAGGTGCCGGCACCACCGATGCTGTTGTCACCACCGATGCCGAGAAGGATTCCGCCTTCCTTCTGCATCGGGTGGTAGCCGTTGGGGCGTGGCCCGTCGAAGGTGGTCGACAGTCCACCGGACTGGGCGTTGCCGCTGCGGATGGCCCAGTGGTTGGGCTCGCCCTTGACGATCGCCGTGACGAACCGGTGGGTGACGGTCGGGTTCGGGTTGTAGCGGGGGTTCACGCCGGAGAACAGCCCCCACTCCAAGTCGGCCATGACCCACGGGCCGGGGCCGTCCCCGGACCCCCACCAGTTGTTGGAGCCGAAGTAGACGGTCTCCATGATGCCCTGCCGGTCGGCCTTGCCATCGGTCTGCGCGTTGCCGTAGTCGAAGCAGCAACCGTCGCTGTAGTGCGTGCCGTCGAGGACGGCGTAGATGCCCTCCGGCTGGTCGCCGGTGGCGATGCCGTTGGTCCTGTTGTTGCGGTAGCCGGTGCCGGGCGAGATGAACACGCCGTACGCCTTCTGCCCGCCGACCGTCACCGGTGCCGCGGTCGCGACCGCGAGGTCGTCATAGCCGCCTGGAGCCGGGCCGAGGAAATCTCCGGGAGGCGCCTGGGTGAGGTGGTTGCCGCGGCCGGACTGGTCGTAGAGGACGGTGATGAGGCACGTCGTGTCGGCGCAGAACGAATCCTGCGTGGCGGCGTTGGCCACCCCGCCCGCGGTGAGCGGACCGATGTCGCGCGTGGCGTTGTCCGACGAGCGCCGGACCTGGTACAGCGGACCGTTGTACGCGCCGTACAACGCCCTCGTGGTGCTGTGCGCCGCCACGCAAGGCGTGTTGCCGGCCGCGTAGATGTCGCACGGTCCTTCTGTCGCGCCGTTCGCCGGAGAGGCGAACGGCACCGCGGTGAGTGCGATTCCGGTCGCGAACGCCACGGTGACCCGTGTGATGGCTCGAACTTTCATGACTCTCCTCGTCGTGTCAGGCCGAGCGCGGACGGCTGTGCCGTGGTGATGGAGACTCTGAGGCGGTCACGAGCGACATCGGCGCGTCCGCAGGTCCGCCCCTGGCACGGCTCAACCGCAGCGGCGAGCGTCGCCATCGGGGTCCGGCCGGGTTGGGGTGAGTTCGCCATTGAGCTCTCCGCACTACGATCGAGCTGTTCCGTGTACCGCTTGGCTCGTCTGTCGAGGCAACAAACTAATGACCACTATTGATGTCGGTCAATATTTCAGACAGGCCACGAGGTGGCCAGTATCAAAACTGGCCAACAGCCGTCAACCGCAGTCTGATCAGCGCCATCCCACATCGGACGATGAGACGCACAAACCTACGTCCACGCTAACATAACAATGACCGTGAGCCGACCGTCATTACCTCTACATGAAGTGCGCATGCTGGACACATGCACGTCAACCCCACTAGTCGAAGATCATCGAGGGGTATGTGAACGATAACAGTCCTTGACGACCACGACACCTCTGGCTATATTCGACAACCCTGCCTGCATCCGAAGCGGTGCCAAGTACCGGGTTTGATGACCGGTGCGTGGTCTCGTATTCCACAAGCGGGATCAGGCCGAGTTAACCGTGCAGGCGTCAGTGGTTGAACCAGTCGATGGACTCGGAGATGGCGACGGCAATTTAGAGGTCTTCGATGCCTCGCCAGGGTCCTTTGTTGCTGCCCAGTTCTGCCTTGAAGATCGAGTCAAAAGCTTTCGCAAGGGCATTGATGTTGTGCTCCAACTCGACATCCGCAGACGATAACGACTCAGACGATGCCTCACGTGGTCAGTTTGTTGAGTCGTTTGAAGCAGGTCAGCGTTGCGGCGAAGGTCAGGAAGCCGCAGTAGTTGTCGGCCTGGCGTTCGTAGCGGATGGTCAGGCGGCGGTAGCCGGTAAGCCAGGAGATGGTTCGCTCGATCACCCAGCGGTGGCGGCCGAGTCGTTGGGAGGACTCGATGCCTTTGCGGGCGATGCGCGGGATGATGCCCCGCTGTCGTACCCATCGGCGGAGGTGGTCGATGTCGTAAGCCTTGTCGGCGCGCAGTTTGGCGGGACGGAACCGGCGCGGCCCGCGGCGTGAGCGGATGCGCGGGATGGCCATCAGCATCGGTTTGAGCGCCTGGCTGTCGTGCAGGTTCGCCGCCGACACCCCGACTGCAAGCGGTATCCCGGCGCGGTCGGACACGACGTGGATCTTCGAACCGGGCTTGCCGCGGTCGACCGGGTTCGGACCGGTCAAGTCGCCCCTTTTTTCGCCCGGACCGAGGCAGCGTCCAGGATCGCCCGCGACCAGTCGACCTCACCGCGCGAGCCGAGTTCGGCGAGCACGGCTTGGTGCAGGCGCCGCCACAACGCGGCTTTCGTCCACTCGGTGAACCGGCGGTGCGCGGTCGGCACGGTGACCCCGAACGACGGCGGCAACTCCCGCCATCCACAACCGCTGGTCAACACGTAGACGATCGCGGTGAACGCCGCCCGGTCGTCCACCGGCGCCGTCCCGCCACCCTGCGCACGGGCCTTGAACCTCGGGATCGACGGCTTCACCAACGCCCACAGCTCATCGGGCACCAACCGCAAGGACAACCGATCAACCACGGCTCAAGATCATAAACCAACGGTCAACGCCACGTGAGACATGGCCTCAGTACTTCGCGCCCTCGCCGCCGTTACCTGCCCGGAGTCCGAGGATGTCGCTGTGGCCTTGAGTGGTCACGGCCATCGCCATGCAGATCGGCAGGTTGGCGACCCGCCCGCCGCAGATCTTCACGTGGATGGCGTCGACGAACACCACCGGATAGATCGGGTCAAGCGGCCGGCTCGGGCATCCAAACATGGCAACATCAACAACTGGCCGGTTGGCGCTGGAACACACCTGTCAGGTGTGAGCGTCGACCGGCCGACTGCTGTTGCCGAGCCGCTGACGTGCACTTATTGCCCGCGTGGTCGTGTTCTGGTTAGGCGTCGCTTGTCGTGGTGAAGCAGAGGGGCGGCGGGCGACCGCGCCTGAGTCACCCGCCGCCAGCCCGGTTGTGCCTCTTTATGCCCTCTCGAGCGCTTTGCGCGGGTTCAGCCACAGCCGTTGAACCGGTAGGGCGAATCGTTTCCTCCGCGCCGGTCACCGGTGGAGTGCAGGCGCATCCGGCCTTCCCCCACCGGTGATCACCTCAACCGCAGGAGGCCTTCCGGTGGAAGTCGTTCGGTGAAAGGTTCTTCAGGCCGTACCTCACCCTTCCTCCGGGCAGGTCGTCCAATGTGAAGTCGTGTGGGTGTCAGAACTCTGCACTGGGATGCTGAGCTGCGGCGATCGCGCACGCTGGACCACCAGGGCATGATCGCGGGGTGTGGCGTTACGACTGCTTTACCTGATCTTCGTTCGATTCGGTAACTGGTTGGTTCTGCTCGGCCGGTCCTCCGCGGCCAAGGACGTCGAGTTGCTGGTACTGCGGCACGAAGTCGCCGTGCTGCGCCGGACCGACCCTCGCCGACGGTTGGATTGGGCCGATCGTGCGGTGCTCGCCGCGTTGGTGCGACGCCTACCCGGCTGGTTACGACACCACCGGTTGGTGACGCCGGGCACCGTCCTGGGATGGCACCGGCGCCTGGTCGCGAGGAAGTGACCTACCTGGACCGGATCGGGCGACCGCCGGTCGACGACACCGTCGTGGCGTTGATCGAGCGGATGGCCCGGGAGAACACCGGCTGGGGCTACCGCAGAATCCAGGGCGAGCGGCTCAAGCTCGGCCACCGAATAGCTGCCTCGACCGTGCGCCCCGTGCTCAAGCGCCTACGCATACCGCCCGCACCCGAGCGCGACAGTGACACTTCGTGGCGGCGGTTCCTGCGCGCGCAGACCGCGAGCCTGATGGCCTGCGACTTCTTCCACGCCGACTGCGCCATCACCCTCAAGCGGGTCTACGTGCTCTTCGTGATCGAGGTCGCCACCCGCTACGTCCACATCCTCGGCACCACCACCAACCCCGACGGGCCCTGGACGACCCAACAGGCCCGCAACCTGCTCATGGACCTGGGTGACCGGGCCGACGACTTCCGGTTCCTCATCCGCGACCGGGCCGGCCAGTTCACCACCTCATTCGACGCCGTCCTCTCCGACGCCCGCATCAAGGTCGTGAAGACCCCGCCACGGTGTCCACGAGCCAACGCCCACGCCGAGCGATTCGTCGGGACCGTCCGACGCGAAGTCACCGACCGACTGCTCATCATCAACGAACACCACCTGCGGGTAGTGCTGAACCGCTACGCGAACCACTACAACCACCGCCGACCACACCGAGCACAGCAACTCGCACCACCACGACCGGACCAACCGATCGCAGAGCCGGGCTGCACCTCGATACGCCGCCGACCAGTCCTCGGCGGACTGATCAACGAGTACGAACCCACAGCAGCCTGAAGCGCAGGTCAGGCAGCGGTGGCTGACTTCTGGCACCCCACAGGTTGTGCCGCTTGAAAGTCATCGCTGCTGGCCTGCGGGGTTCCAGGACTCTGCGCCTGGGCGCTGAACTGCGGTGATCGCCCACCATGAGCCGTAAAGGCATGACCGCGAGGCGCGGCGCCACGACTGCTGCACCGGATCTTCGTCCGGCTCGTTGGCCGGCTGGTCCTGCTCGGCCGGTCATCGGCGGCCAAAGACGTGGAGCTGCTGGTGCTGCGGCACGAAGTCGCCGTACTACCCCGCACCAACCGCCACCCGCAGCGGGCGTCACCGCCCGACCCTCGGACTGCGGCACAGTGTCTCCGCTCGCACCACCGAGCAGGGGCACCCAATGCCCCCTCAGCGACCGGAGGATCGATTCTTCCGCCTTTCGACGGCGCGCATGACGGATCCCCCGAAGAGCAGGATCAGTCCTCCGGCCAGGACGGCCGGAAGCGCTCCGGGGGCCTCTTGCCGGAAGATGACGGCGAAGGTGAGCAGCACGAGCCAGAACGCTCCCAGCAGTAAACGCCTCACAACCATGAAACACCTTCCCCGGGATCGACATGTCCAGCGTCGGTCGATGACGTCGAGCGAAGGAGGTCCTCTGGCGGGGCGTGAACGAACGAACCGCCAGGGGACCTCCGTCATGCCGCGAACCTACGATAATCCAGAGATCACAAGAGCTTGCCGAGCGGGGTGAACACCGCCCCACCCACAACGCCCCAGAATCCGTCGGTGGAAACGTCGCTCCGCGTTCCGCCGGCCACCTTGGACCCGATCGCCGCTCCCGCTCCGCCGAAGAATCCGCCCATGAGCGCGAAGGCCGGCAGACATCCCACTCCGGTGCCGCAGGCGGCTGCGACGAATGCGCCCGCAGCCAGTCCGCCGATACCGCCACCGATGGTGGCGCCACCGCTTGAACCGAAGCTTCCGCCAGTGGGGTCGCTGTTGTTGATCGGGTCACCCCCCGCGTAGTTGTAGGGGTTGGGTTCCTGACCGGTGGGGTCGGGTGAGAAAAAGCGGGCGTAGCTCGACTCGTAGATGCGGTAGCCGAGCAGGTAGTGGCCGCGCTGGAGCTGATAAGCGCCGAGGTACCGGAACGGGTTGGATGCCGCGGCCGGGCCGGTGGCGGTAACGCCGCCGTAAGGGGCGTAGCTGTACTCGGCGGTGAGGTTGCCGTTGGTGTCGACGAGCGCGAGGACGCTGCCTTGGTGGTCGGTGATCGCGCCGTGGCGTGCGCCCGCCTTGTCCTTCAGGCCGATGAGCAGGCCTTCGGTGTCGCGGGTGTAGCTGGAGCGGGTCCCGTTGTCCACGGTCTCTGTTACCCCGAGCGCGGTGCGGGTGAACACGTGGGTCACCGCGGCGCCCCCGGTGGGGGTCTCGGTCACTGTGCGGGGTTGGGTCTGGTCGCCCGTGTCGTAGGCGAAGTCGAGCACCTTGGTGGCGCCCAGGTCGGCGGTGAGCAGCTGGTTGGTCGGGCTGTGCGTGACGCTGGAGCCGGGGTTGGTGGTGGACTTGTAGTTGCCCGCGCCGTCGAAGGCCACCGTCGTGTCGTTGGCCTTGGTGTACTGGTCGGCGGCGTTGACGGTGTAGGTGCGACCCTCGCCGGACAGCAGGTTGGTGGCGTTGTCCAGGCTGTAGGAGCCGGTTCCAGCCTTGGTCAGGCGTCCCAGGGCGTCGTAGGTGTAGTCGGTGACCACGCCCTTGATCGTCTTGGACTGATGCTTGTCGGTGTCGCTGCCGTCCGGGCGGGTGTAGCGGTAGGTGGCCTTGAGCAGCTCCGCGCCGGGTTTGGTGACGGTGATGGAGGTGGTGCGACCGGCGTTGTCGTAGCCGGTGGTCTGCACCGCACCGCCGGGGTGGGAGGTGGTGGTGCGCCGGTCGGCGTTGTCGTAGCCGAACGTCGTGGTCCCGCCGTGGGCGTCGACCAACGAGGTGAGCCGGTCCGCGGCGTCGTAGTCGTAGGTGGCGGTGCCGGACGGGGTGGTCAGGGTCTTGAGGTTGCCGACCTTGTCGTAGGTGTAGGAGACGACCTCGGAGCCGCGGGTGACCTTGGTGAGTTGGTTGCGCAGGTCGTGTTCCAGGGTCCGGGTGACGCCGGGGACCTGGGTGGAGGTGAGGTTGCCGTTGGCGTCGAAGGTGTTGGCCTGCTGCACGGTGGAGCCGTGCTTGACCGACAGCACGCGGTCGAGCTTGTCGTAGCCGTAGTCGATGCGCACGCCGTTGCCGTCGGTCACGCTGGTCACCCGCGACAGCGAGTCGTGGGTGTAGGTGGTGGCGCCGGCGGGCGCGGGCGGGGCGACCTTGGTCAGGTTGCCCGCGGTGTCGTAGGTGTAGGTCGTGGTGGCGCCCTTGCCGTCCTTGCGCGTGGTGACCAGACCGCGGGCGTTGTAGGTGTAGGTCTCGATGTCGGCGTTCAGGCCGGTGGAGCGGACCTTGGTCAGGTTGCCGTTGGTGTCGTACTCGCGGGTGTGCTGGTTGCCCGAGGCGTCGGTGACCTGCGTTGGCAGGTGCGGGTGGGCCGAACTGGTGTAACCCACGACGTTCTTCGCGCCGGTGGGCAGTTCGGTGCCGATGAGGTTGTTGAGCGAGTCGTACTGGTAGGTCGTGGAGTGCGATAGCGCGGTGGTGGTGGTGTTGACGTCGCTGGCCGCGGTCCAGGTCTGGGACTGCTCGTGCCCGAGCGCGTCGATGGCTTTGACCTGGCGGTTGTCGTCGTCGAATTCGTGGCGGGAGGCATGGCCGTTGGCGTCGGTGACAGTGGTGTTGGTGTTGGCGTCCCACTGGTAGGTCGTGGAGGAGCCGGTGCCGTCCGGGGTCGGCTTGGTGAGCTTGGTCAGCCGCTGGCTCGACGGGTCGTACTCGAACCGCCAGGCGTTGCCGCGCGGGTCGATCACCGCGCTGGGCACATACGGGTCGGCGGCCGAGTACTCGATCTTGATTTTGCTGCCGGACCGGTCGGTGAACTCGCTGATCTGACCGGCGGCGGTGTAGGCGTAGTTGCCGAAGGTCAGCCCGGACGGATCGGTGATGCTCTGCGGACGGCCCTGCGCGTCGTAGGCGAACGCCGTGGTCCGCCCCTGGGTGTCCACCACCGAGGCGAGGTCGCCGTCCGGGCTGTAGTAGTTGGTGATGGTGTTGCCGTTGCGGTCGGTCTGCGAGACGAGCCAGCCGTTCGCGGTGAACAGCCAACGCTCGTCCGAGCCGTCGAAGGACACCACGTAGCCGCCGTCGGGCGTCTTCGTCAGCTTCGCGTCCACCTTGGGCGCGGGACCGTACGTGCCGTCGCCGTTGTCGTCGAAGACCTCGCAGTACCCGTTGGGGCCGTGCAGGATGACCAACTGCCCGTCGAAGACCTCCAGGCCGATGTTCTCGTAGCTGAGCAGCCAGTCGCCGCCAGGGCTGACGCCGTCGTAGGTGTTGAGGAACCGGTCGACCGTCAGGTTCAACCCGGTGCCCTTGACCGTCAGCTCGCGGTAGGCCAGCACCGCGTTGCGGTTGCTGAGGTTGACCAGGATCTCGAACCGGTCGCTGACCTGGTGCCGTTCCATCGGGTACGACGGCAGCACGCCGTAGTCGCTGCCCGAGCACGTGAGCCTGCGCGGCTGCACGTCCGTCCCGCCCGCGGGACGCCACTTCCGGTCGGGCGCCGCTCCGCCCACCGGCGTCCGGTTGACCTGCGCCGACGGCGTCCACGTCTGCGGCGCGGTGACCGCGCCGTCCTGCACCGGCTCGGCCGAAGCCGAGCCGGTCACCACTCCAGCCACCAGTACCGCGGCTGTCGCGCTGCCGAAGAAGCGCAGCACGAACCCACGCAGAATCCTGCGTCTCATCGAGAAATCCCCCTCGCAAACCGGACACCCCCCGGCGTCCGACACGCCCAGCGCCCCATGGCACCGGCACACCTGAAGCTAACGACCACTCTGCGGTGTCGCATCCCGACGCCTTTGACCACCTGTTCGGAGCAATCCCGACCACGCAGCGGCATCGGCACCGCCGTTGGTGGGACAAACAGGTGAAGCCCTCGTGAACGGAGCGCGGTGATACAGGGCGTGCGTCGGACAGGACTGGCGACACGGTCAGAGCCGACATCATGACCACCCGACCACCCGAATCGATTTCGCAATGCGAACTTCGTGGAAGCGGTATCACTGCACACCACTGGCCGTCGCCATCGTGGTCACGCACACCAACGGGGTAAACCGGATGCCCACCGTTCCTCGTGCCGCCGGATCGACAGGACGCGGACCGCGGACGACTTGACCGACGGCGGGACGAACAGCCCCGGCTTTGACAGGAAATCCATTGCTTGTGGAGGATGGAGTCATGGCAGGAACGTGACGACACTCGACCGAGGTGCGTCAGCGGGCGGTGCGGCTGGTCCAGGACCATCGGGACGAGTACCCGTCTGAGGTTGCCCCCTCGAACCGGACACCCTGATCCCAGACAGCGGTCTGGGGAAGGATGTTCTCCGTGTCAGGCAAGTCGAAGTACCCCGAGCGGTTCCGCAAAGACGCCGTCGAGTTGGCTCGCTCGTCGGACCGGCCGTTGCGGCAGGTCGTCCGCGAGCTGGGCGTGAACCACGAGACCCTGCGCAACTGGGTCCGCACCGCCGAACAGGCCCAGCCCGGGCCCGTGGACACGGCGGCGGTGGACCAGGAGGAGCTGCGGGCACTGCGCAAGCGCGTCGCGGAACTGGAGTTGGAGAAGGACATCCTGCGCAGCGCCGCCGCGTATTTTGCCAAGGAAATGGGTCGTTGACCCTGTTCCTGCCGATAACCTCATCCATGCAGGTAGAGGACGCGTGACACCCAGGGCATCGAGGGGCTCAGGGTCACGGTTGCCATCCGCCGTGGTGTCGGCCAGCACGGCATGATGATCGGCTGTGCTGCTCCGACTGGCCTACCTCGGCGTGACCAACACGTTCGCGTTGCTGCGCCTGCTGCCCATGAGCGACCGGGACAAGGACACGGAGATCCTGTCGCTGCGCCACCAGATCACGGTCCTGGAACGCCAACTCGGAGACGCCCGCCCACGGTTCTCCCCGCCGACCGGGCCTTCCTCGCGGCACTGCTGCACCGACTCCCGGCGCAAGCGCTTCGTCGACTCCGGCTACTGGTACGCCCGGAGACAGTCCTGCGATGCCACCGCGACCTCCTCGCCCACCGCCACGCAGCCCGATCCCGCCCCAAGCGGCCCGGCCGACCACGGACCATCCGCTCGATCCGACTCCTGGTACTACGCCTAACGCGCGAGAACCCCACCTGGGGCTACCGCCGCATCCACGGCGAACTACTGGTACTCGGCATCACAGTCGCCGCCTCCACCGTCTGGCAGATCCTCCAGGACGCCGGGGTCGACCCGGCACCAGAACGCGTCTCCACGACCTCGTCGGCCTTCCTCCGCTCCCAAGCCGACGCGATCCTGGCCTGCGACTTCTTCGAGACCACCACCCTGAGCGGCACCCGCCTTTACGTGCTCGCGGTGATAGAGCACGCCAGCCGCCGGATCCGCGTCCTCGGCGCCACCGCGCACCCGACCGCCTCCTGGGTCACCCAAGCCGCCAGGAACCTCGTCATGGATCTTGAAGAGGCGGGTAGTTCCGCGCGGTTCCTGATCCGCGACCGGGATGGAAAGTTCCCCGCCCTGGGACGAACTGCAGACGGAGCGCGGCGGCCGATAGGTGACCTACCAGATCCAACTCCCCGACGAGGTCTGGGACCAGATCCACGCACTGCCAGCAGAGGCCGACGAACCTGTGCCGCTCGAAAAGTCATCGTCGCTGGTAGAGCGAGGGCCACAGCGTGTTGAGAGCATGTCCGGGTGATCGTGTCCCTGCTGTACAAGCTGACCCGGAAGCTGCTGACCATCCCGTCAGCGGTGCTGCGTAGCGAGGCGGCCAAGGACGCCGAACTGCTCGTGCTGCGGCATGAGAACGCGGTCCTTCGTCGGCAACTCGCGGGTCCGGTCCGCTACGAGCCCGCCGATCGGTTCTGGTTCGCCGCCCTATCCGGACTGGTGGATCGTCGACACTGGCGCGAGGTCTTTCCGGTCACGCCCGCCACCCTGCTCGCCTGGCACCGCAAACCCATAGCCCGCAAGTGGGACCACTTCGCGCGTCGACGCATCGGACGCCCACCGACACGAGCGGCGATCAAGACGCTCGTGCTGCGACTCGCCAAGGACAACCCACGATGGGGTCACCGCCGGATCCAGGGTGAACTGGCCCGCCTCGGCCACCACATCGCCGCCTCGACGGTCTGGAGGATCCTGCACGACGCCGGCATCGACCCGGCGCCACGCCGCACCGGCCCGACCTGGCGAGAATTCCTCACCGCCCAGGCCCAGGACATCATCGCGGCCAACTTCCTCCACCTCGACACCATGCTCGGCAGACGCCTGTACGCAGTGGCATTCCTCGAACATGACACCCGACGCCTGCATATCACCGGCGTCACAGCCCACCCCACACAGGCATGGACCACACAGCAGGCCAGGAACCTCACCCCCGATCTCGGTCACCGGACGGAGCCCCCGCGCTTCCTTCTCCGTGACCGCGACGGCAAGTACAGCCCGGCGTTCGACGCCGTCTTCCAAGCCGACGACCTGCACGTGATCAAGAGCGCGCCGCAGGCGCCCCGGATGAACGCCCACTGCGAACGGGTCATCGGCACCATCCGACGCGAACTCCTCGACCATATCCTGATCACCAGCGAAGCGCACGCACGACAAGTCCTCGCAACCTACGAGAACCACTACAACCAACCCCGACCCCATCAAGCCCGCGACCAACTACCACCCGAAGCTCGGCAGCACCCCACCGCACCCGCCTCCTCGGCGGGCTCATCAACGAGTACAGACATGTCGCTTGACCAGCAGTGATGACTTTTCGAGCGGCACAGGCCAGCGGGCCCGAGTTCCTCAACCACAAGAGGGACTGTGTCACACGAGGCGTACTCGGACGATCCGAATCGTCACTCCACTGGCGCGCTTGATAGGCCGAAAGAGTGATCTCGCTCCGCATCGCTAACATCAGAAGGAGGGCTTCGGATGTAGCGGGTAGGTGTTTCGGTTATGACGTTTGGGTCAGGCCCCGATCGGGAAGGCAAGGCATGCCGGACGACAAGTCGTTGAGGCTCCAGGCTGCGCTGGAGACGGTTCTGAAGAAGTCGAAAGAGACGCAGCCGGGAGAAATAGTGTTCTCCCTGTCCGTCACGACACTGCAAACGGCGATCGACAACGGCGATGAGGCGCGAGCACTGGAAGTGTTTGAGGAGTGCGCTAAGGCATACGCCTCGATGGAGGAGCCCGAGAATTGGATGGCGAGCCGACTGGCGCAGATGGTTCGCCCGCTTCAACTTTTGATCAAGGGGAAAGCTGCGAATGACCCGCAGGCTGATATCTCAGACTCCGTTGAATAGTGCTCGAGGATCGATCTGACGCATCCGGTCCTGAGAACCGTAGGGATCGACGCGAGCTCTACGGGTTGATGCGCAAGGTGCCCCGAAATCGTGGCGGTGTCTGGTTGGCGGGGATTGGTGCCGCTGTCGGTGCCGGAGTCACCGCCTATGCATGGCCATTAGGCGACGATTCCGTGGACCACGAGTTCTTTCTCGGTGTCGCTGGTGCCGCCCTCACGGCACTGGGCCTGATCTTCTCGGTTACCATCCTCATGACCGATCTCGGCCAGGCGAGGGCGCGACTAGAGCCCCGGCGCGTGTTCACCAGTGTCACCTGGGCTTATCTGGCGGTCTTCCTCGGGTCGGTCGGCTGGACGCTGTGGTTCGCGTTCTTCGCGGGCGTGTCCGACGGCGTGGATGAGGTGTGCTTTGAGTCGGACGGCGGTTGGTGCGTCGTCAACGAGCGGCAGGCCGCCAGGATCAGCGTCTTCCTCATCGCGCTCGCGTTGACGCTCCTGCTCCCGTTCGTGCGCTACGCGTACCTGCGGATATCACCGAAGACGGTATTCGAAGGGCTGGCACGGCGTGCGGTGTACGCGCGTGATAGTGAGGGCCGGCGCTCGGGAATGAGCGACTACCGGCGCCTGGCCGTCTCATTCGCCGGAGACCCCGACCGGAACGTGCTGTTCGTGGCGTTGAAGGCGCTCGGCTCGGTCAGCCGCACCGCACTGGCGAAAGATCCTAGAGCGGGCGGTGACCTGCTTGAACAGGTGTGCATGACCATCGGTGAGATCAACCGGTCAACCCGGATCAGCGAAGTCGACAACCGGGTGGTCCTGGATTTCGCCGCAGTGTGGCTCGATCAGGTGGCGGAATCCGTCGGTGTTCGCACCGGGGCGGGTCGCACCGCCGTGAACCGGAAGGTGGCGATCGACTCAGGTCGGCGGCTGCTCGACCTGGCCTCGGCGAATCTACGCGCGTGGAACGACGGCGAGCTCTCGAACCGGGTGGGTTTCGGTACCTTCTCCTTGGTTGGGCAGGTGGCCGAGGTGTGCCTGGAGCATGGCATGCCGATGTCCTTCGTGGCCGTCGCTGGCAACATCCGGGCCTGCGTCGAACACCGGGTGTCGGACTCGACCGGGCGGGTCGTGTACGGCTGCCTCCGGGCGCTGCTGCTCCTGGCCCGACAGACGTACGGAGCCAAAGTGGAGCTCGGCGGCTCGAAGGTAACGATCGAGTTGCTGCTCACGCTCGACCGGCTGTCGACCGCGTCGGACCGGCCACCGATTCCGGTGTGGACGCTGCGCGAGCTCGCCGATTTCGTCGTCGTCGTTTCGACCGGCGGCACGCGTCTCCGGAACTCCGCCATCGCCCGGACTTCCGCCCTCCAACTTCGCGAGATCGCGACGTTGGCCGACCATCTCGCGCGGTCGGCGCCGGACCGTTCGGACGGTCTCGCCGCGCTGCTCCTGCTGTTCCGGCACTTGATCAGGAACGGCATGCACGCTCAGGTGGTCGAGGTCGGAGTTCCGCTGATACTGAGGCAACTCGAAGACAGGGCACCCGACCTGGCGCTCGTGTCCTTCGAAGCCCTCGCGGAGAGTGTGCAGCACTGCGAAGACGTGAGATTGGGTGGTGTGGCACATGCCGCGAGGAAACTGGCGATGGCCCTGCGCAACGAGCAGGGCGCCAGCACCGCACAGGTGGGATCGGAAGTATTCGACGAGGTCGACGACGCGACTCTCCTGACTGGTTGAACGCGCTCCTTGTGTTTCGGGACAGCTGTTCCCGGGACCTGTGGGGTTGTGCCTGCCGAAAACCTCATCCATGCAGATAGAAGACGCACGCAGCCCGATACTTCGAAGCGCTCCGGTAGTTGTCAATTCAGATGAGACAGGTTGTGTTTACGGGGTCGGCTGCGGTTGCCCGACGGGTTGGTTGATCCAGGCCGCCTCGGGCAGCCGGGGTGGCCGGGGTCGGTGTGCGAAGCGCTGCGGATATCGGGTGTGGGCGCGGTCGAGGGTGGCCTGTCGTTGGTCGCGGATCTGATCGGCGGTTCCGAAGTGGACGGACGCGGGGGTGTGCATGCCGATCCCGGAGTGTCGGTGTTCGTGGTTGTAGGCCAGGAAGAACTCATCGCAGAACGCGCGGGCGTCCTCCAGTAAGCCGAACCGATCGGGAAAGTCGGGCATGTACTTCATCGTCTTGAACTGGGCCTCGGAGTAGGGGTTGTCGTTGGAGACGCGGGGGGCGGGAGTGCGAGCGGAGCACGCCGAGGTCGACCAGGAGCTCGGAGACGGGCTTGGAGACCATGGCGCCGCCGCGGTCGGCGTGGACCGTGTGCGGCGCGGTGCCGTTGCGGGCGACGGCGTCGGCGAGGAAGTCCCCGGCCACGACCGCGTCCTCCGCGGCGGCGACCAACCACCCGGTGACGTACCGGGAGAAGATGTCCAGCACGACGTAGCAGCGGTACCAGACGCCCTTCACCGGGCCTTTCAGCGCGGTGATGTCCCAGGACCACACCTTGTGAGGTGCCAGAACTCTGCGTTGGGGCGTTGAGCTGCGGCAATCGCGCACCATGAGCCGTGAAGGCATGATCGCCAGGCATGGCGTTACGACTGATGTACCTGATCTTCGTCCGGGTCGTCGGCTGGTTGGTTCTGCTCGGTCGGTCATCGGCGGCCAAGGACGTGGAGTTGCTGGTGCTGCGGCACGAGGTCGCCGTGCTGCGCCGAACCAGCCCTCGCCCGCGGTTGGACTGGGCCGATCGCGCGGTGCTCGCCGCGTTGGTGCGACGCCTGCCCGGCTGGTTACTGGAACACCGGTTGGTGACACCGGGCACCCTCCTACGCTGGCACCGGCGCCTGGTCGCGAAGAAGTGGACCTACCCCAACCGCACCGGCCGCCCACCGGTCCACGACACCGTCGTGGCGTTCATCGAGCGGATGGCCCGGAAGAACGCCGGCTGGGACTACCGCAGGATCCAGGGAGAGCTGCTCAAGCTCGGCCACCGGATAGCCGCCTCGACCATCCGCCGCGTGCTCAAACGTCTGCGGGTACCGCCCGCGCCCCAGCGCGACACCGACACCTCCTGGCGACGGTTCCTCCGCGCGCAGGCCGCGAGCACGTTGGCCTGCGACTTCTTCCACATCGACTGCGCCATCACCCTCAAGCGGGTCTACGTGTTCTTCGTGATGGAGCTCGCCACCCGCTACGTGCACATCCTCGGCACCACCGCGAACCCGGACGGCCCTTGGACCACGCAACAAGCCCGCAACCTACTCATGGATCTCGGCGACCGGGCCGACGACTTCCGGTTCCTCATCCGCCACCGGGCCGGCCAATTCACCACCTCGTTCAACGCAGTCTTCTCCGGCGCAGGCATCCAGGTCGCCAAGATCCCACCACGGTGCCCACGAGCCAACACCCACGCCGAACGATTCATCGGCACCGTCAGACGCGAAGCCACCGACCGACTACTCATCCTCAACGAACACCACCTGAGATCAGTGCTGCAGCACTACGTGGCTCACTACAACCACCGCAGACCGCACCAAGCCCGGCAACTCGCACCCCCACGACCGGACCGACCGATCGCAGAGCCGAGCCGCACGTCGATACGTCGCCGACCAATCCTCGGCGGCCTGATCAACGAATACGAACCCACAGCAGCCTAACCGCAGGTCAAAGCACATGGCCGACTTTTGGCACCCCACACCACCACGACCAGCCCAGCCGATCACAGAGCCGAGTCGCACCTCGACACGCGCCGCCGACCAGTCTTCGGCGGCGTGACCAACGAGTACGCGCCCACGGCAACCTAACCGCAGGTCAGGCCATGTGGCCGACTTCTGGCACGCCACACCCCACACCCTTAGAGTGGACCAGATGGAGCCCAAGTGGTCACGCCAGTTCGTCGAGGAACATCTAATGCCGCCGTCGCCTGCGCTGCAAGCGCTCGCCGTTCAGCAATATGAATCCGTCCTGCAGAAGTGGCTGCGACACGATGCCCACGGGACGGCTGATTACGACGCGCAGCGTTTTAGTACCCTGTTGGACGTCGTAGAAGACGAGATCGCGCAACTGTTGGCGCCCTACAGCCGGCGCTTATTGTTCAACACGTTCCTGGCGGTGCGGCCCGGCGAGTGGCTAGACGTGATGAATATTTCTCCGGGCGATCCGGACTTCATGTCATCGGTGCACATCACCACCTCACGCGCCATTATGACGCACGGCCAGCGGAAGGCTTCACAACACTGGGGCACGATCACCACTGTGGCCATCCCGCGAAAGGATTGGGGACAGCTCGAGAGGCTGCCGGCCGTCCTCACCAAGTTGTTCGCTCTCGTCACGCTTAAGATCAACGCCGAAATCGGCTATCGGTTGGCCGGCAAAGGAATGCACCTGCTCGGCGTGGGCAAAAGGTTCGAATGGCGATGGGAGCGGGATCTGGCTTTGGAGCGCGCCATCAGGGAGTACGACCGCCGCCGGAGGCGGTCCCGCGGCAGCGTCGCCGGCATGCTTGTCCCCGAGAAGACCGAGGACGAGTCGGACTGGTACTGGCCGAACATCGCTTACAGCTCGACCAAGCTGACCATCGATTACCCCGAGCTTGGTCTTTCCCACACATCGCATGCACGTTTCCTTCGCCCTACCAACATCACGGAACGCCTCACACACCTGACGGCATTCCCAACTGAGTTCAAGCAGGCGTTCGGCCTGGATGTGCGGCATTTCACCACGATCTGCCAAACCCTGGCACAGCTGATCTGGCACCAGACCGCTCAGGATCGACTCGATTCGACCACCGCTAACCACGACGAACTGCACCTCACGTACCAGCTTAGCCCAAAAGACGACCGGAGTACGTCGGCCCCAGGATATCTGCGGGACATTATAGAGGAGGGCGTACTGCGCGCACCGTGGCAGAGATGGCATGAGATGCTGGTCCGGCGCGCGAGCGCACTCGACAGAGGCATCGACGACTCAGTGGTCGACAGCTTTATGAAGTCGTTTACGCTGACTCCGGGCAAACACGGCCCGAAGGAACTGGCGCCGATCCTGTTTCTTGATGTCGAGGAAAACTCGCTGATGCTGGACCTTAACTGCATGACCCAGTTTCATGAACTGTGCTTCCGGGCTGCGGTAGCGCGACACACGGGCGCGATCGGCCACAAGCGCGGCACCCTCTTCGAACGCCAGGCACGCGAGTTCATCATCCGTGAACTCTCGCTCAGCGACAACGACATCCCAGTTTCACCGAACCATAAAACGAAACGCCGAGGACAGATCGTCGACGAGAACGACTTCTGCTTCGTCGCCGACTCGGTACTTGTGGTGCTCGACATGAAAGGCTGGGCCAGAAGCCTCGAATACCATCAAGGTCAATACGAGCCTATTCGGAACCGTCAAACCGACCTGATCACGAAGTACATCCGCAAACAGCTCGAACCACGCGAACATCTTCTAATTGAACAGATCCGTTCTAGCGGTCGACACATCACCGGCACTCTCGGAATGCTCTGCACAGCTGACGTCGAATTTCTTCATCCCCAATTTTCAGAGCTATGGTACGGGCGTATCCCACGCGTGCTGACGCCAGTAGAGATCGTCCGCATCGTCCAAAACCGTTCAAGATGGCGTGACTTGAAAAATTTTGTCGCCAATCGCTGCGATGACTGACGCCAGTGGCTTCACTGAGCGTAGGTCGGCGTCTTGGCGCATGCGTGAGTTGAGTTAGTTTAGGACCGGTAAGTGATGATAGCGCTGACGTCACGCCGCCGATCCTCGGTAACAACCGACGCGACCCTGGACCGCTGACGCAGTGTAGTCGGCGCGGCACGAGGCCGAGTCCTGGACCGTCGGAACACGCTGTTCGTCGTGGAGGACAGCGGCCCTGAGTTTACACCGCCTTCGGCGGTGAAGACGTCAACTATATGAACAAGGTCGCTTCACGGGCGACCGTGACCGCCAACATCCCGCGTAACGATACCTGCCGCCTCTGATGATCTATGGACCCGGCGGCTTCGTCGGCAAGCGAGCCCTGTGCGTCGACAACGCCCACCGGCAGGGCCTGACCTTCCCCCGACGCTGCGGCCGCACGCCACGAGCACTTCATCCCTCGCGTTCTACATGCCTGCGACCTGCGTGGATGCAGTTGTCGGCGAGCCATGTGCCAAGATTCGACCTTGGCAGTACGTCACGTCGCCAGCTGGGAAGCGGTCACGACAACCCTAGGTACTTACTGATCGACTCTCGCAGTACCTCCCTGTCCTGCTGTGGGCTGTCGATGGGGCATGTGCCCTCGTCATAGGCTCGGGGCACCTTCAAGTGGTACAAAGGGAGCAAGCTCCATACGCCCTGGCCGCACACGGTCCTGGCGGAAGGCAGATGGAGGAGGCGAGGGTGATGCCGAACGTTGTGCTCCAAGCCCGCACGATGCCGATTCAGCAAGTCGCCCGTGATCTTGTCGAACGGCTGGGAGCCTCGGTTGTGGCGCTACTGTGCGCAGCTGACGATGACAAGCTGCCACTGATGTGGGCAGAGGACGGGAGGTTGCAGCCAACTCCCGAGCAAGAGAAGCGGCTGCGGGACGCCGAGGAAGTGTGGCTCTTGCTGACGCAGCATAAGCCCGCTGATCAAGTCCAACTGTGGTTCATGGGGAGCAACCCCGTCTTGGAAGGTGCCCCAGCCCTCGCTTTGCGCCGCGGCGAACTGGACCGCGTGCGAGTGGCCGCCCAAGGCTGGATCGATGACAGTTCCTGGGGACTCTAACTCAAACCTGCATATTCAGCAGGCTCGCCGCCCACTTGAGTTCGACATCGGTAGTGGCGATCGGAACACTGTTGCTGTCGGCAGCCATTCGTTGCTCAACAGAGGGGATGACAGCTTCTTCGAACGTATTCTCGTCCAAGACAGGCGTCCATACCGCCCAGCACACCAGGTCGATCGCCAGTTTTGAGGCGTATCGAACGCCCCAGGGCTGTGTGCCGGTCGCCAAGTCCTGCGAGGCAAGCCAGGTGGCTGCCGCGCAGGTCACCTCCCGATCGCGCCCGACGATGTCAGATAGGTCCAAGGCTTCTCGTGGTTGTCCGTCGCCTTTGCGAGGGGGCAACCATTCCGCGGCATGACGGCGGAGAGCTCCTAAAGTCTCCGCAGCAGTCAGGTCGACGAACCATCCTGCCTCGTCGATATCATGAACTCTCAGCACTGCGAGCTGGCAGTCGATGAACCAACTTGAGGGTATCTTGGTTCTTCGGTAGGGCGCGTCTTCAGCCGTCGAAACACCATGGACCAGTGCAAACTTCTGGAGAGTCTCCAAGAATGCTGCGGCCCGACGTTCCGCACAGTAGACGATGGCGCGCCCCGTCACATCCCAGCGGTTCGCGTCGTCGGGTCGGTTCCGACACGCCCGTACTTGCAATGGTGCCCGCCTTCTCGGGCCAGGTTCATATATCCGAAATAGGCGTTTCGGGGGACGGACGATGACCAGGCCGGTGTATGGGCATGTGAAGCGGCCTGCCTCGTCCCGAGATTCCAGCATGCTGACATCTGGCATAGCTCCAGCATCCGGCAAGCACACTCAACCTTCGACCCGGAGAACCCGATCGAGTGAACCTCCACTTGGTCTGCGCAATGCTGGAGTGACGCGGAGTAGTCAACCTCTGTGCCGCTCGGAAAGTCACCACCCGCCTGGTAGAGCGGTGCTAACGCCGCTTTAGCTTGCCGTTTAAGGTCCCGGACGGGTGATGCGCACCCCGGTTGATCATGGAAGCAGCCCTTGGTTGATCATCACTCTTGCGACAGAAGGATGATCGACTAAAGGGCTGCGTGATCAGTGTGCACCATCTCGACTCCGGACCGGCACTCGGGGAGTTGTCCGGGTTCCGGCGTGAGTTCCACCGTTGCCTGACCCGCCGGGCGGGCGGGCTGTTCGAGCTGGCCGACGCCGTGTTGTGCGCCGACGGGCCGGTGCGGACGCTGGTCGGCCTGTCGTTGGCGCCGGAGCACCGACGCGGGCACGGCGGCCTGTACGACGCGGTCAACAACGGCCGGATCGACCCGGAACGGTTACGTGACGCGTTGGCCGGGCTGCCGTTGCCCCGCGCGGCGGACGGTCGCCTGGTGCTCGCGGTGGACGTCTCGCCGTGGCTGCGGCCGGACGGCAACACCTGTCCGGACCGGTCGTTCTGCCACGTCTACGGCCGTGGCCGCGACGAGCACCGCATGATCCCGGGATGGCCGTACTCGTTCGTGGCCGCGCTGGAGACCGGCGGCACGTCGTGGACGGCGTTGCTGGACGCGGTCCGCCTGACGCCCGGCGCGGACGTCGCCACGGTGACCGCCGCGCAGTTGCGCGGGGTGGTCGGGCGGCTGCTCGGCGCCGGGCAGTGGCAGCAGGGCGATCCGGAGATCCTGGTGGTGCTCGACGCCGGCTACGACGCGCCCCGCATCGCCCACCTGTTGGCCGATCTGCCGGTGCTGGTGCTGGGGCGGATGCGGTCGGACCGGGTGCTGCGCCGCCCGACCCCGCCCCGGGTCCACAACCCGCTGGGCGGACGTTTCCCCAAGCACGGCGGCGAGTTCGCCTTCGGCGACCCGACCACCTGGGACACCGAAGACGTGCTGACCAGCACCGAAACCCGTCTCTACGGCACCGCCACCGCACAGGCCTGGAACCGCCTGCACCCACGACTGCCCCGCCGGGCCGCCTGGACCGACCACGACGGGCCGCTGCCGATCATCGAGGGCACCGTCATCCGGTTGACCGTCGAACGACTGCCCTCCGGCGGGGCGAACAAGCCGGTCTGGCTGTGGTGTTCCGGAACCGACGCGGGTCCCGCCGATGTCGACCGCTACTGGCAGATGTTCCTGCGACGCTTCGACATCGAGCACACCTTCCGACTGCTCAAGCAAACCCTCGGCTGGACCAGGCCACGACTGCGCGCCCCGGAAGCCGCCGACCGTTGGACCTGGCTGATCCTGGCCGCCCACGCCCAACTCCGACTGGCACGCCCACTGGTCCGCGACCTGCGCCACCCCTGGGAACGCCCCGCCGAACCCGCCAGGCTCACCCCGGCCCGCGTCCGCCGCGGGTTCCGGAACCTCCACACGAAGATCGCCCGTCCAGCGGCGGCACCGAAACCCACCCGACCTGGACCAGGGCGACCACCCGGCTCAAGAAACCGCGCCACGGCACAACGCTTCGACGTCGGACTGCTCCTGGCCACCGGCCAGGCCTATACCCGACCAACCCACCACAAGAAGGGCACCAAACCCCGCCGAACAGGATAAAAGACAAGTTTAGAGCATGTCCTGTGGGGTTCCACAACTCTGCACCTGAGCGCTGAGCTGCGGTGATCGCGCATCATGAGCCGTAGAGGCAGGATCGCGAGGCGTGGTGCTACGACTGCTGTACCTGATCTTCGCCCGGTTCGTTGGCTGGCTGGTCCTGCTCGGCCGGTCATCGGCGGCCAAGGACTTGGAGCTGCTGGTACTGCGGCACCAAGTCGCCGTATTGTGCCGCACCAACCCCCGCCCGCGGCTGGAGTGGGCGGATCGCGCGGTGCTCGCCGCGCAGGTGCGCCGACTGCCCCAAATGCTGCGCGAGCACCGTTTGGTGACACCGGGAATCCTCCTGCGATGGCACCGGCGCCTGGTCGCGAAGAAGTGGACCTACCCCCACCGCACCGGCAGACCGCCGGTCAACGACACCGTCGTGGCGTTGATCGAGCGCATGGCGCGGGAGAACAGCGGCTGGGGCTACCGCAGGTCCAAGGTGAGCTGCTCAAGCTCGGCCACCGGGTAGGCGCTGCAACGGTTCGCCGCGTGCTCAAGCGCCTGCTGATACCACCCGCGCCCCAGCGCGACACCGACACCGACACCTCCTGGCGACGGTTCCTCCGCGCGCAGGTCGCAAGCATGCTCGCCTGCGACTTCTTCCACGTCGACTGCGCCGTCACCCTCAAGCGCGTGTACGTGTTCTTCGTGATGGAACTCGCCACCCGCTACGTCCACATCCTCGGCACCACCACCAACCCCGATGGTCCTCGGACTACCCAGCAGGCCCGCAACCTGCTGATGGACCTGGCCGATCGGGCCGACGACTTCCGGTTCCTCATCCGGGACCGGGCCGGCCAGTTCACCACCTCATTCGACGCCGTCCTCGCCAGCGCCGGCATCAAGGTCGTGAAGATCCCACCACGGTGTCCGCGAGCCAACGCTCACGCCGAACGGTTCGTCGGCACCATCAGACGCGAAGCCACCGACCGACTACTCATCCTCAACGAACACCACCTGCGAGCGGTCCTGGACCGCTACGCAGCCCTGTGCCTGCCGATAATCTCATCCGCGCAGGTAGAGGTTGCACGGAGACCAAGACCTCGAAACGCTCATCGGCACGGCTGCCATCCGCCGTGCCATCGGCCAGCACGGCATGATGACCGGCTGTGCTGCTCCGACTGGCCTATCTGGGCGTGACCAACGCCTTCGCGCTGCTGCGCCTGCTGCCCATGAGCGATCGGGACAAGGACGTGGAGATCCTGGCGCTGCGGCACCAGATCACGATCCTGGAACGTCAACTGGGTAACGCCCGTCCGCGGTTCTCTCCCGGCGATCGAGCGTTCTTCGCGGCACTGCTGCACCGACTTCCCGTCGACACCCTTCGTCGGCTCCGACTGCTGGTGCGTCCGGAGACGGTGCTGCGGTGGCATCAGGACTTTCTCGCACGCCGTCACGCGATCAGATCCCGTCCCAAGCGGGCCGGCCGACCACGAACCGTCCGCTCGATCCGGCTCCTGGTGCTGCGCCTGGCACGCGAGAACCCCGCCTGGGGCTACCGCCGCATCCACGGCGAACTCCTCGTCCTCGGCATCAAAGTCGCCGCGTCCACCGTCTGGCAGATCCTCAAAGACGCCGGCATCGACCCGGCACCCGAACGCACCACGACGACGTGGTCGGCCTTCCTCCACTCGCAGGCCGACGCTCTGCTGGCCTGCGATTTCTTCGAGACCACCACCCTGAGCGGCACCCGTCTGTACGTGCTCGCGGTGATCGAGCACGCCAGCCGCCGGATCCGCATCCTCGGCGCCACCGCGCACCCGACCGCCTCCTGGGTCACCCAGGCCGCCAGGAATCTCGTCATGGACCTCGAAGACGAGGGCCGACACATGCGGTTCCTGATCCGCGACCGGGACGGGAAGTTCCCGGCACTGTGCGACACCGTCCTCGCCGACGCCGGCATCCAGGTCGTCCTCAGCGGCGTCCGCATCCCGCGCATGAACGCGATCATGGAACGCTGGATCCGCAGCTGCCGCCGAGAACTCCTCGACCGAACGCTGATCTGGAACCAACAGCACCTGCTCCACTCACTGCGCGAGTACGAGCAGTTCTACAACACCCACCGACCCCACCAAGGCATCCACAACGCACGACCACTACGCGCCCTGCCACACCCCGTCACGGACCAAGTCGCAGTCACCCACCTGGATATCCGCCGGCGACAGCGGTTGGGCGGCATCCTCAACGAGTACTACCAGGCCGCCTGACCTGCACGGACGACATTTTCGGCAGGTACAGCCCTGCACGAGGTCGGCGGCAAACTCACACTCGGACCGCCCAAGACCCCCGCCAGCGTCCGCACCGTGCACCTACCCAAGTTCCTGGCCGACCTGCTCGACGACCACCACGACCGCCACCCCACCGCCCGCTTCGTCTTCCCCGGAACCGACGACGGCTTCCACCGACGCTCCAACTTCCGCCGCCGCGTCTGGCTACCCGCCCTACACGGCGACACCGCCACCGGCCGACCGCGCATCAACCCCGACATGCACTTCCACGACCTACGCCACACCCACAAGACCTGGCTCATCGAACACGGCGTCCCCGAAGTCCTCCAGCACAAAAGGATCGGCCACAAGTTCCACGGGGTCATGGGCGTCTATTCCCACGTCACCCAACCCATGATCGATGCCATGCTCGCCGGACTCCAACACCGCTGGGAGCAAACACTGGAGCAAACGGGGAGCACGAACCCATAACCACCTTCGCAAATACAGAGGTGGTCAAGATCATCCGCTCCCACATTGCTCCCCGCAACGATCAACGGCCCGCAGACGAAGATCGTCCACGAGCCGTTGACCAGGTAAAACACACTGTGGGCGATACTGGGATCGAACCAGTGACCTCTTCGGTGTGAACGAAGCGCTCTCCCGCTGAGCTAAACGCCCGTATTCAGTTCTCACTCCCGCTCTCGCGGTGTGGCCATAGCTTACAACATCATCCCCGCGAACCAAAAATCGGGCTCTGCAACCAGCCCCAGTCAAGCCCGAACCAACCGCCTACCAGCGCAAACGCCCCGAGCAGCCAACACGTCACGGCCACCACGAGCCCGGTCGCCGCCAGCACGAGCGCCTTCACCACGAGGTTCTGCCGCTTCAACCATGCGACCCACCCGTCGTAGTAGCCCTTGGCGAACTTCAGCACCCGACCGGCCCACTCGAACTCGGTGGCCAGGATCGCCAGACCCGCGAAGACGACCAGCCACCCCGGTCCGGGGTACGGGATCATCAGCACACCGGCCACCAGCACGAGGCCACCGACCACGCCGACCCCGATGCGGTACGCCAAGTTCATCGCGGGGTTGCGACGGAACCAGTGGCGCTGCTCCTTGCGCTCGTCGGTGTCCTCGCGCTGCTCTGTGGTCATGTACACATCATCGCCCATGCATGCCCTCCCACGGGTTCGACCTCCGAAGACTCCCGGGTACGCGTCCACCTTCGGAGGCAGGACGCCCGTACCGCCCACAGCGACGTCGAATGTGGCCAACGCCACAGAACTCGACGCGTCACGACCTCGCCCCGGCACCGACGAGCTCTATCCCCACATCGGCGCAGCTCCACCGAAGCCCCGAATGATCGCGATGTGCGCGAGTTCACCACGCGCACAGGTATATCGATCAAAGCCCCACCTCCTACCTGCACATATCCGCCAACTCCTGTCCGCGCTGCCACTTCTCACCACTCCGTAGCCAGCCGTACCGATCCCGCACACACCCTCGAAGACCTGGCGGAACAGCGGGGCACTTCGTCTACGGTGGGTGTTCCCCCGGCGCACCGCGTCGACCGCGCGGTGGTGCACAACGGCCATCGATCACGCGCCGAAGCCGCCACGCGATCAGCCGTAGCGCGCCGGGTTGCCGAAGGTCCGGGAAGACCTCCTGGGCCAGGCCCTCGGTCAGGTCCTCGACCACGCCCGAGGTCGACGCGGATGTGCGGGCGAGCGAATACGCCGGTTTTACGTGCCGGTCGTAGAGTTCACCGAATGCCGCGCGGTCACCGACCGTCAGCCCGTCGACGACCTTCACGCGTCGGCGGGACACCGGTCCGGCGGGTGCCGCGGTAGGCCGTGCGGGGCAGTCACAGAGAGCCCTTCACGTCCAACATTCGCGCAACAGCCGGTACCGGGTTCGGGCCGAACCCAGCAAGATGGAGCGAGCCGGACGCAGTGGACACGGAACGCATCGAGTCGGTCGCCTAGTGGAGTGATATGGCACCAATCGGGTGATAAACCACCTGATGTCGAGCGTTTCGCACCACATATCCGTCACAAGTAGAGAGCTCGGTCGTTCCATTGGCCGGGAAGGGAGAAGAGGGTAACGACGATGCGCAACGACCACGTGACACTCCGCTCAACAGCGGTGTTCGACCTGCTGGCACCGAGGTCCCCCGCCGTCCCGGTACAGGTGGAGCTTCGCTATGACACGAAAGATCCGTACGCGGTAGTCGCCGCGTTCCGAACCGGACGTGCCGGTTGGGTGGAGTGGGTGTACGCCCGCGACCTTCTCGCCGACGGCCTGATCGCCGACGCGGGCGACGGCGACGTCCGGATCCGCCCGGCCGCCGACGACCCCGAGGTCGTGGTGATCGAACTCAGCTCGCCCTCCGGCCACGCCATGTTCGAGGCCTCGGCGCAGGAACTGGCCGACTTCCTCGACCGGACGTACGACGTCGTGGTGCCCGGCAACGAGCACCTGTGGGTCGACGTGGACGAGGCCCTGACCCACCTCATCTCCAACGACCTGACGTAAAAGCGCAGGTAGGCGGCTCGCCAGGGGATCAAGGGACCCCCGATTTGATCCCGCCGCGGTGCATGTAATAAAGTTCCTCTCGCACCGGGGAAGACGGGAACGACAGCCCCAAAAGGGAAAAGTTCCAGGAAATCCACGGAGCATGCGGATGTAGCGCAGTTGGTAGCGCATCACCTTGCCAAGGTGAGGGTCGCGAGTTCGAGTCTCGTCATCCGCTCGGCAGAGGGCCCTTGGGCTCAGGCCAGACTCCTGAGTGCTAGCCTTCGGGAATCATGGCGGAGTGGCCGAGTGGCTTAGGCAAGGGCCTGCAAAGCCCTGTACACGGGTTCGATTCCCGTCTCCGCCTCGGACGATTAGCTCAGCGGGAGAGCACTACCTTGACACGGTAGGGGTCACTGGTTCAATCCCAGTATCGTCCACCAGTGATATACGCAGGTCAGACAGCCTGTCGGTGATCTTCACCGGCAGGCTGTTCTGCTGTCGTGGGAGCATTTTGGGAGCACACCATCTGATGTGATCGTCGACTGCTCGAAAAGTCATCGTCGCTGGTTGGGCGAGGGCTGCACCGTCTTGAGACCATGTCCGGATGATCGTGTCCCTGCTGTACAAGGCCCCCGTGCCGTCGATGCTGCTGCGCAGCGAGATGCTGAAGGACGCCGAACTGCTCGTGCTGCGGCACGAGGACGCGGTCCTGCGCCGGCAGCTCGCGGGTCCGGTCCGATACGAGCCCGCCGATCGGTTCTGGTTCGCCGCCCTCGCCGGGCTGGTGGATCGTCGGCGGTGGCGGCAGCGCCTCGACAGGGAGAACCCCCGCTGGGGCCACCGCCGGATACAGGGCGAACTGGCCCGCCTCGGCCATCGCATCGCCCACTCGACCATCTGGCGGATGCTGCACGACACGGACATCGACCCGGCACCACGCCGGTGCGGTCCGACCCGGCGAGAATTTCTCACCGCCCAGGCCCAGGGATCATCGCGGCCGACTTCCTCCACCTCGACACCGTGCTCGGCAAACGCCTCTACGCCCTGGTGTTCCTCGAACACGACACCAGACATCTGCACATCATCGGCGTCACCACCCGCCCGACGTCGAGCGCCGCGGTCGACGGACCCTAGGTCGACGGCGGTCGGACGCTGTCCCTCGGCACGAGCGTCGGGGTGGACGTGCGCCGGACCTCGTCGACCGCTCGCCCTTCGATTTGGTTGATCAGCAAATCCAGCGCGTCACGGGCGACCGCGGCGAAGTCCGGCCGGATCGTGGTCAGCGGTGGGGTGAAGTACGCGGCCTCGGGCACGTCGTCGAAGCCGACCACGCTCACGTCGTGGGGAACCCGTCTGCCGCGCTCGCTCATCGCCCGGAGGATGCCGAGCGCCAGGTGGTCGTTGGCCGCGAAGATCGCCGTGACCTCGGGCATCCGCGCCAACACCTGACCCGCCCGGTACCCGGAAGCGGCGCTCCAGTCGGCGGACATGATCGGCGGCACCTCGGCCGCCACGGCCTCCAGTGCCGACCGCCAGCCCTCGATCCGACCGGCGCTGTCGAACCAGTCCGGCGGGCCCGAGACGTGCCACACCGTGCGGTGACCCGCCTGCAGGAGGTGGGACGTGGCGGCGAACGCGCCCGCCGCCTGGTCCACGGTCACCAGTGGGGTCGAGCGCTCGGCATCGCCGTCGACCATCACCAGCGGCACGCCGGCGGACACGGTGTCCACCGCGTCGTGGGCCGACGCGGTCGGCGCGATGACGACGATCCCCGCCACCTGCTGGTCGCGGTGCCGCTCCAGGGCCGTGGTGATCGACTCGCGGTCCAGCACGTTGACCCGGTGCGAGGTCACCACGAACCCGGACTCCACCGCCACCTGCTCGAACGCCGCCAGCAACGAGACGGGTCCGCACAGGGTCGTGTTCTGAGCCACCACCCCGATCAGCCGCGAGCGGCCCGTCACCAGAGCGCGGGCGGCGTGGTTCGGGCGGTAGCCGAGCTCCTCGATCGCCGCCTGGACCCGCAAGCGCGTCTGCTCCTGGACGTACGGGTGCCCGTTGAGCACCCGCGACACCGTTTGGTGCGAAACCCCGGCGAGCCGGGCGACGTCGGCCATGGCGGGCGCACCGGATGTCCTGTTCCCCACTAATGTCCCATCTGCGCGGAACCGGCCACGAGGTCGATCGACTGCGGGGTGCCGCAGGACCGGACACGGGCAGCCGTTGACCGCCGCAGCACGCCGGGCACGGGTCGGTGGTCGGGACGGGCACGACGAAGCGACCACGTTCATCGGGATTGGCGCCGAGCAGTCGACATTGCGGCCGATCGACGATGATCAGCGAGTCAATGTAGCCATATTCCAGCGGACCGGTCAACGCGCGGGAATGCTAAATATTCGGGTCCGATTTTTAGCTCCGACCGGTGCCTGCGCCGCAGAGCGCGGGTAAGCCGTCCGCAAATGTTTCGTGCGCGCCGACGACCGGCACAGTCTTGACCCTTTCTTGTGTTATCGCTAACACTATCTCGCGGCACGCCGTTGCCACTGCTGATCGATCCCAACTTGACAGACGCGGAAATGATGTTAGCGATAACATTTCCTGTCGCGTCCTCTCGAAGGAACGTCATGCCACTTCTCGAGTTGCCTCCGCAGTAAAGACCTTCAGGCCGGGCGGCGTTGTCGCCACGCACCGGCTCCGCCCCACGTTCTCCACTACAACGGCGTCGGGAGTCGTCCCCGGCGACTCGCCGCTGAGACCCTGGCGCGACGAGCGCGGCAGCCTGCTCGTCACCAGCCAGATCCCCGGCGCCTCGGACGGCCGCAACTGGCTGTTCGACCCGGGCGCGTTCGTCGACGAGGACGGTCAGGCCTACCTCTGCTTCGGTGGCGGGGACAACGACGGCTCCAACTCCTACGAGAACACCAACCACCCCAAGTCGACCCGTGTCATCAAGCTGGGCGACGACATGATCAGCACCGAGGGAGCGGCCGAGACCATCGACGCGCCGCTGATATTCGAGGCGGGTCACGTCTTCAAGCGCGGGGGCAAGTTACTACTACTCGTACTCGTCCAACTTCGGGTTCGGCGGCCCGATCGACCCCAACGGCCCGCCGACCGGCGCGATCACCTACCTCATGGCCGACAGCCCGATGGGGCCGTGGACCCCGGAGACCTACGCGGGCGCCATCTTCAAGAACCCGGGTGTCTACTTCGGCGCCGGCGGCAACAACCACCAGTCGGTCTTCGAGCTCGACGGCGAGCACTACTTCACCTACCACGCCCAGACGCTCAACCGCCGCACCACCGGCGGCGCGACGCAGGGGTTCCGCAGCCCGCACATCGCGAAGCTGGAGTTCAACCCCGACGGCACCGTGCAGGAGGTCCTCGGCACCTTCGACGGCGTCGAGCAGATCCGCCACCTGGCACCCCTACCGGGTGATCGAGGCGGAGACCATCGCCTGGCAGCAGGGACTGGCCACCAAGCGGCTCACCGCGCCGAACGTCGTGCCGGACCTGGTCCTGCACGACGTCGACAACGGCGACTGGACGTCGCTGTCGTCGGTGGACTTCGGCGCCGGGCCAGCGGTGTGTCGGCGCGCGTCAAGCCGCTCACGGCGGGCACGAGCGTCCAGGTCCGTTTGGACGGCCGCACGGGACCGGTCGTCGCCACCATCCCGGTCGAGTCGGCGGTCGGCGAGTGGACCGAGGTCGGGACCGGGCTCGACGGTGTCCCGGGTGTGCACGACGTGTACTTCACGTTCGTCGGACCCGATGGCAAGGACCTGGTCGAG
This sequence comes from Saccharothrix isguenensis, assembly GCF_052936305.1. Taxonomy (NCBI): domain Bacteria; kingdom Bacillati; phylum Actinomycetota; class Actinomycetes; order Pseudonocardiales; family Pseudonocardiaceae; genus Saccharothrix; species Saccharothrix isguenensis. Next base: position 2,612,842 of record NZ_CP193626.1, on the reverse strand, counting down.
GTCGACAGCTGGCGGTTCGCCAAGCCGTCGTTGATGGTCTCGGCCCGGGTGAACACCTGGTGCGCCGGCCCGAACGTCAAGCTCACCGTGCACGTGGCCGACAACGAGTCCGTGCCGGTCGACGTCGTGGTCGAAACGCCGTACGGTGCCAGGTCGTTCGACGACGTCGAGCCGGGCAGGACCCGGTTCCACCCGTTCAACTCCCGGCGGGCGAGCGTGGACGCGGGGGCGGCGACCGTCAAGGCGACCGCCACTGTGGACGGGCAGGAGGTGTCGGTCGTCCTCACCGCACCGTACGAGCGCACGCGCCTGTCGTTGACCGCGTGAACGCATGAACGAGGCGGCCCGGGAGTTCCGGGCCGCCTCGTCGTGTGACGGGTCGTGATCGGGTCGCCCAGACCCGTCGTGGTCAGGCGATCGTGCAGGTGGCGTTGCCGAGGGTGTAGGCAGTGGGTTTGCCGGTGTTGCCGGTGTGGGTGGCCTGGAACCCGATGCCCACCGACGCGCCGGGCGCGATGGTGGCGTTGTACGAGACGTTGCGCGCGGACACCTGCCCGGACGTGGGCGAGTAGGTGGCGTTCCAGCCGGAGGTGATGGTCTGGCCCGGCGCGAGGGTGAAGGTCAGGGTCCAGCCGGTGACGGCGGTGGTCCCGGTGTTGGTGATGGTGATGTCGGCGGTCAGGCCGGTGTTCCAGGCGTTGGTGGTGTTGGTGACCCGGCACGCGCCGGGTTCCGGCTGACTCGTCGTGGTCGTGGTCGTGGTCGTGGTCGTGGTGGTGGTCGTGGACGTTGTGGTCGTGGTCGTCGGGCCGCTCTGGAACTGGGTGAAGAACCGCCACGTCTCGGCCGGCAGCCAGGTCCGGGAGCCGCTGTCGCCGGGGGCGCCGTCCTGCGGGGCGGCGATGTGCCCCTCGTCGAACGCCGCCCACACCACCGGGTAGCCCTCGCGGCACCCCGAGTACGTCGTGGTCACGTGGGTCAGGCTGCCCTGCGACGGTTCACGCGGGCTCTGGGCCGTGCAGCCGTTGTTGCGGACGAAGCGGTCGCGCATCGACCGGCCGCCCGCGATGCCGAGGACGCTGTCCCGGAGGCCGTGCGCCGCGAAGTAGGCGATGGGTTGGGTGCCGCCGCTGCACCCGCTGAGCTGGCCCACGGCGTAGACCGCGACCGCGCGGAAGACGTCCGGCCGGGCGCAGGCGACGGCGTAGCTCATGGCCGCGCCGTAGCTGAAGCCCAGGGCGAAGCGCTGCGTGGTGTCGACGCAGAGGCCGGCGTCGAGTTGCCGGTTGATATCGTCGACGAGCGTGATGTCCTCGCCGCCGGAGTTGGCCCACCCGTTGTTCAGACCTTGGGGCGCGACGAAGATGGTGCTGTTGCCGGCCAGGCGTTGAAGCCCGTAGTAGGCCCAGACGTCCGTCTGCACGGTCCGGCCGGTGGCGACGTCGGTGGCCGAGCCGTTCAGCCAGTGGAAGCCGAAGACCACCCGGTACGGGCGGTTCACGTCGTAGTTGTCCGGGACCCGCAGGATGTAGCTGCGGGACTTGCCGCTGCTCTGGATCGTGATCGTGCCGCTGCGGAGGGACGGCGCCTTCCCGCAGCCCGCGGTCGCCGCCGCGGCGGCGACCTCTGCGCCGGAGGCCCGCTCACCGAAGTCGCCGCTCAGCACCGTGCCGACGGAGGCCGCGACGAGGAACGCCGTCGCCGCGACCGAACCCAGGATCGACCTGCGCTTCGCCATCACACGACTCCTCTTGTTGTCGGGTCGGGGTCCGCTGCCGTTCACGAGGTGGAACATGGCGTGCCGTTGAGGGTGTAGGCAGCCGGCTTGGCGGTGTTGCCGTTGTGGGTCGCCTGGAATCCGATGCCGATCGAGGCGTTGGGCGCGATCACGGGGTTGTAGGCGACGTTGCGCGCGGTGACCTGCCCCGAGGCGGGCGAGTAGGTGGCGCTCCAGCCGGAGGTGATGGTCTGCCCGCTCGGCAGGGTGAAGACCAACGACCACCCGTTGACCGCGGTGGTGCCGGTGTTGGTGATCGTGAGGTTCTCCGTGAGGCCGGAACTCCAGGCGTTGACGGTGCTGGTGACGCGGCACGAGCCCGAGCGGCCCGGCGTGGTGGTCGTCGTGGTCGTGGTCGTGGTGGTCGGGTCACCGGGTCGGTCCAGGCCGAAGAACGCGATGGCCTGGGCGGCCATGCCGCCGGCGGGCAGGCTGTGTCCGGCGCCCTGGATGCCGTACGCCTCGACCCGGGTGGTGCCGGAGGAGTCGTTGTAGCGGCGGCGGTTCCAGTTGGTCTGCGGGGTGTCGGTGGAGGTCGGCGTCTGGCTCAGCCCGAACACGTCGGTCCACTGCTCGATGCTCTCCTGGAGCAGCGAGTACGGCACGAGGGTGTCGTTGCTGCCGTGCCAGAGCTGCACGCGAGGCCGGGTGCCGGTGTAGCCGGGGTACGCCTGGCGCACCGAGTCGCCCCACTGCTGCGGGGTGCGGTTCGCTCCCCCGCCACCCGTGCACTTGCTGTTGCCGGGCGGGAAGTCGGCGGCGTTGGCGAAGCAGTTGAAGGGCACGCCCATGAACGACGCGCCGGCCTTGAACACGTCCGGGTACAGGGCGAGCATGTGCTGGGTCATCATCCCGCCGGACGACGATCCGGTGGCGTGGACCCGGTTCGGGTCGCCGCCGTAGCGCTGCTGCACGTGGTTCACCATCGACACGATCGACACCGGGTCGCTGCCGCCGCCGCGGCGCTTGGCCGCGTCGGACCACGTGTCGAAGCACTTGCCGAACCCGGCCTGCTGCTCCGCACTGGGGTAGATGACGACGAACCCGTGCCGGTCGGCCAGCGAGGCGAACTCGCTGCCCGAGTAGAAGCCCGGGCCGGAGCCGCCGCAGCCGTGCATGGCCACCACGATCGCGGGGTTGGCCGGGCGGGCATCGGGCACGTAGACGTGCATCCGCATCCCACCGGGGTTGGACCCGAAGTTGGTGACCTCGGTCAACGACGCCGCGGACGCGGGCGTGGACGCGACGGAGACGAGACCGGCCACGACCAGTGACGTCGCCGCGGCGAGTAGCAGACTCGGTTTGACCTTCATGCGCTTGACTCCTTTGTGTCGCGCACGGCCGGACAGGGGACTGGCGGCAGGCCGGTACGACCCGCGGTGCGGCGAAGGGAGATCCACGCGTGGACGTGTCCTGCGGTTGACCAGCCGGTGCGGTCGAGCGCACGGTCCCGGCTGATCGGACCCCGCCCATCGTGTGACACTTAGAGTGCCGCCCGGCCAAGAAACTGTCAATCGACCATCTCGACCGGTCGGCGTGGCCGTGCGGCGGGATCACGCCCGATTAGGGTCGGTGGCGACGACCTGTCCGAGCCACCGCCGGAGCCGCCGTGACCAGCCCGTACGACATCGAGGAGATCTTTCCGGACGATGCCGTCCGGCTCCCCCGGCGGCAGTCCGGCAACTCACCGCAGGGCCTGACCGTGACCCTGCTGGCCGACTACACCCTGCGGACCGGCGCCCGGCTGCCTTCGGCGGCGATCGTGGCGCTGCTCGCCGAGGCGGGTGTCAGCCACGCCGGAGCGCGCACCACCATCAGCAGGCTCTCCCGCCGTGGTGTCCTCGAAGGCAGCAAGCAGGGCCGCAACAGCTCCTACCGGCTCACCCCGGCCGCCGCGCTCAACCTGGCCGCCGGAGGCCGGTCCATCGTCGCCGCGACCGCCGCCGACGAGCCCTGGGACCACCGGTGGACGTTGATCGCCTTCTCGCTGCCGCAGGACGAGGTCGTGCAACGGCGCGAGCTGCGCAGCCGGCTGCGCTGGTTCGGCTGCGCGCCCCTCTACGACGGCCTCTGGATCTCGCCGCACGACCTCACCGACAAGACCACGGCGCAGCTGGCCGAGCTCGCCTCAGGCGCCATGACGGTCTTCCGCGCCCGCCACGTTGAGCTCGGCGACTCGACCGGCCGCAACCCTCTCGACGCCTGGGACACGACCGCCATCACCCACCACTACGAGGCCTTCATCCGGCGCTGGCGCCCGCTGCTGCCCGACATCCGCGCCTCCCGGATCACCGGGATCGAAGCGGTCCGCGCCCGCACCGAGGTCATGGACACCTACCGACGCCTGCCCATCCTCGATCCACGCCTGCCCCTGGTACTGCTGCCGCCGGGCTGGCCGCGCGAGCCCGCCCGGGACTTGTTCACCGCCGTCTACGACGGCCTCGCCGGCCCCGCCCAGGGCCACGTGCGGGCCGTCGTGGGCCGGTTCACCACCGACCCGCCCACCGACGTGCAGGCCCACACCGTGGCGGAGATGCTCGTCGGCTTGCACGGCGCGTGGGAGCCCCTGGCCGAGCCTGGCACGGCACACCGGTGATCGTCCGGTGCTGGACGTCCGGTCGGCCCGGCCACCTCCGCGGTGCCCGGACCGAGCCGGCGGTCAGGGTCGTGCGGCGTCGAGCGGGCTGTGGTCGAACCAGTCGAACCAGGCGGTGCCCTCGGTGGCGTACATGCCGATCACCCGACCGGTGAAGCCGGTGGCCACCTCCGTGGACAGGTACCTGCCATCCAGTTCGGCCAGCGGCTCCGGGTCCTCGCCGACGTGGAACGCGACGTAGTCGGGCGCGGCGACGTGCAGGCCGGACCGCTTCTCCTCCCCCTCGGACCACTTCCGGGCCGAGCGGGTGGTGATCACGAGGGTCACCGGGCCCGGGACCACGGGACGCGTGGCCACGACCTGGCGCAGGGGGCCGATGCGGGCGATGACGCCGGCCTGCCCGTCAGCCACCTCCAAGTCGTAGTGGTGCCCCTCGTCCAGGCGCACCGACAGGCCGGCGCGACCGGCGGCGGGGTCCAGGAGCACCGCGGTCCGGCTCTCGGCGTGCTGCTGGCGCCGGCCGACGAAGGTGTGGCCCGGCCGGTCCAGCGTGGAGCCGGTGGCGTGCAGGGCGAGCCACCCCGGACGCTCGGCCAGCGACCAGGAACCGTCCGGGCGCGACCGCGGCGAGATCCACTGCGGTGCGAGCCCGGGTGCGTCGAAGTCGTCCCGCTGCGGTGCCGCCTCCGGGGGTCGCGCACCGCCCGGCGCCTGTTCCCGCAGGTTCACGGGACCGACGCGCGGCCAGCCGTCCTCCCACCGCACGGGGGTCAGGAACGTCTCCCGGCCCAGGACGTGGAACTTGGGGCTGTACCCGACCGGGCGGGTGGCCAGCAGGACCATCCACCACTCCCCGTCCGGCGTGGTGACGAGGTCGGCGTGGCCGGTGCTCTGGATCGGGTGGCTCGTGCTCCGGTGAGACAGGACCGGGTTGGCGGGTGCCGGCTCCCACGGACCGCGCGGTGATCGGGCGCGTGCCATGGCCACGGTGTGGCCGCGTTCGGTGCCGCCCTCGGCGATGAGCAGGTACCACCACTCCCCGACCCGGTACAGGTGAGGCGCCTCCGGCCACTGCAACCCGGTCCCGGCCCAGGCGGGGAACGGTCCCTCCAGCACCTTCCCGGCCTCGGGGTCGACGCGGGCGACCTGCACGCCGTTGAAGGTGGGCCCGTGGGCGCCGGCGAAGGCGCACCAGCAGTTGCCGTCGTCGTCCCAGACCAGGTCGGGGTCGATGCCGGGCAGGTCGAGCCACACCGGGTCCGACCAGGGGCCTTCGGGCCGCTCGGCGGTGACGGTGAAGTTGCCGCCGTGCGAGACGTTCGTGGTGATCATCCAGAACCGGCCGTCGTGGTGCCGGATCGTGGGTGCGTAGATGCCGTCGGACGCCATCGCGTCGGCCGGCAGCGGCAGTTGCGAAGGGCGGTCGAGCACGTTGCCGACCTGCCGCCAGTTCACCAGGTCGCGGCTGTGGAAGATCGGCACCCCCGGGAAGTACTCGAAGCTGGAGCACACCAGGTAGTAGTCCTCGCCGACCCGGCACACGCTGGGATCGGGGTGGAACCCGGGGATCACGGGGTTGTCGTAGAACAACGCCTCGGACTTCGGTGAGGTCATGGTTTCCCTTTGTTCTGCGAGGGCCTCAGCCCTTGAAGGCGCCTTCGAGGATGCCCGCGACCATGCGACGTCCGACGATCACGAACAGCACGACCAGCGGGATCGTGGCGAGGAAGGATCCGGACATGGCCAGGCCGAGGTCGACGTCGAGGCTGTTCTGCAGCGCCTTGATGGCGATCTGGGCGGTGTAGCGCTCCGGCGACTTGAGCACGATGAACGGCCACAGGAAGTCGTTCCACGCGGTGATGAACCCGAACAGCCCCAGCACGAACGCGGCCGGTCGCACGATCGGGAACGCGATGCGCCAGAACACCTGCCACGTGCTCGCGCCGTCGATGCGGGCGGCTTGCATCAGCTCGTCGCTGATCGTGGCCGAGATGTGCTGGCGCATCCAGAAGATCCCGAACGCGCTCGCCAGGCCGGGCACGATCAACGCCTGGAGGGTGTCGACCCAGCCCAGCTCGGACATGATCATGTACTGCGGGATGACCGAGAGCTGCGTGGGCACCGTCATCGTGAGCACGACGACCACGAACAGGGTGTTGCGGCCCGGGAACTGCGACTTCGCGAAGGCGAACCCCGCCAACGAGCACAGCACCGCCTGGCCGACGCCGATCGCGGTGGCCACGGCGAGGCTGTTGAGCAGCGACTGCACGAACGGCACCGTGTCCAGGACCAGTCCGGCGAGGTGGAAGAAGTTGCCTCCGGGCACGACCTCGGGCGGCATCTCCGTCGCGGTCGCCGTGTCCGTGGTGGCGACGATGAACATCCAGTACAGCGGGAACAGGCACACGACCGTGGCCGCGGTCAACAGGAGGTAGGTCCACCAACGGACCCGGCCGGGGTGCCTGCCGCGCGTCGCGGTGCTCGTCATCGGTCCGCCTTGATCCGGGTGGACAGCACGTAGTTGATCGCGGCGATCGCCACGACGATGACGAACAGGGCGACCCCGATCGCCGAGCCGTAGCCGAACTCGAACTGCCCGAAACCTTGCTCGTACAGGAACAACGTCAACGTCTGGCACTGGCGCACCGCGCCGCAGGTCAGCCCCGAACCGGTCAGCAGCGGCTCGGTGAAGATCTGCAGGCCGCCGATGGTGGACGTGACCACCGTGAAGATGATCACCGGTCGCAGCGACGGGATGGTGATGTGCCGGAAGCGCTGCCACGGCCCCGCGCCGTCGATGGCCGCGGCCTCGAACACCGACCGTGGCACCGATTGCAGCGAAGCCAGGTAGAGCAGCGTGGTGTAGCCGAACCACCGCCAGGTCACCATCGTGGCGATGAGGACGTGGCTGCCCCAGGTGGACTGGACGAAGTCCACCGGCTCGATCCCGACCAGCCCGAGCACCCAGTTGAGCAGCCCGTAGTCGCGGTCGAACAGCTGCGCGAACACGACCGCGGTGGCCGCCACCGAGGTGACGTAGGGGACCAGCACCGACATCCGGAAGAACAGCGCGAAACGCAGCCGGGCGTGGTTGAGCACGTGCGCCAGCACCAGGGCCAACAGCAACTGCGGCACGGTGGACAGAGCCCAGATGCTCACCGTGTTGGCCGCGGCGTTCCAGAACCGCGGGTCGGCGAACATGCGGGTGAAGTTGTCGGCGCCGATGAACACCTGGTCGCCGATGGGGTTCCAGTCGAACAGGGCCACGTAGAAGGTGAACAGGAGGGGGAACAGCCCGAACACCCCGAAGAGCACGAAGAACGGGGCGATGTAGGCGTACGGCGACAGGCGCTCGGCGAGCCCTCTGCCCCTGGGAGAGGCAGGCGGCGGCAGTGCGGCCGACGGCGCCGGGGTGATCGTGGCGGTCACGGTCGTCACTCGCCGATGGCGGTCTTGATGTTGCGCACCGCGTCGTCCCACGCGGTGGCCGGGTCGCCGCCGCCCTGCTCGACATTGGTGATGGCGTCGAGGAACTCCTGGCCGATGGCGGCGCTGTCGGGACCGATGTAGAACGGCTTGAGGCCCAGCAGCGAGTCGGTGTAGATCTTGCCGGTCGGCGCGTCGGAGAAGAACGGATCCTTGCCGTCGGTGAGCTTGGGGTCCTCGTAGACCGAGGGCGTGGAGGGCAGTGCGCCGACGCGGGTGAAGTGCTCCAGTTGACCCTCGGGTGACTGCATCTCCTTGATGTAGTTCCAGGCGGCCTGGGGGTTCTTCGCGCCCTTGGGGATGGCCAGGTAGCTGCCTCCCCAGTTGCCGGAGCCGCCGGGGATCTTGGCGATGTCCCACTTGCCCTCGGTGTCGGGTGCGGTGCTGCGGATGCTGTTGAGCATCCACGACGGCGCGGACACCGCGGCGTACGCGCCCTGGCCCATGCCGGCGCTCCACGCGCTCTCGAACGAGGACTGCCCGGCGGTGATCCCGGAGGTGGCCGCCTTGATGCCGAGGTCGAAGGCAGCCTTCACCTGCGGATTGGTGCCGTAGACCAGCTTGCGGTCCGCGCTGTGGTACTTCTCCGAGACCTGGTTGACCGCCTGGTAGAACACGCTGGTCGCCGCGTTGTCGGTGAACGCCTTGCCGGTGGCCTGCTTGTAGCGCTTACCGGTCTCGATGAACGCGTCCCACGTCGGCCACAGCGCGCTCACGGCCTCCCGGTCGGTGGGCAGTCCGGCCGCGGCGAACAAGTCGGTCCGGTACGCCACGGCCATGCCGCCCACGTCGGTGGGCACCCCCAGCACCTCACCGTCCTTGGCGACGCTCTGCTTCCACACCCAGTCCAGGTAGTCGTCCTCGATGTCGTCGGCGCCCAACGTCCGCAGGTCCACGAAGTTCTGCGGCTGGTCGACGAACTGCGGCAGGTTGTCGCCCTGGATCAGCACCAGGTCGGGCACCTTCCCGCCCGCCAGCGCCGTGGTCAGCGACTGGGCGGTCTCCGTCGAGGTGCCCACCTCGGTCAGCTTGATGTCGACGTCCGGGTGCTTCGCCTTGTAGGCGTCCACGGTCAGCTTCTGGTTGATGGCGGAGAACGACCAGAACTCGAACGACTTGCCGTCCCCTCCCCCACCACCGCCCGTGCCGGGAGTGCAGGCGGTGAGCAGGGCGAGAGCCACGGCGGCGCGAAGCAGGGGCAAGCGGAGTTTCACAGCGCTTCTCCAAGGTGTGCGAGACCAGGCGGCACCGCCACCGTGCGGTTGGCCACCGCAGGTCGGCGATCGCGTGAATCGGGTCGAGGGCCTGCCGCACCGTGCGGCCGAAAGTTTCGGCTTCAACTCCGATTGTTAGCGCTCACGACAGTAAGCTGTGTCACATGAGCCGTCAAGAACACTGGTATATCCCAAGAATCCGCGAGCGAGACTTCGCTCAGCGAACCCTTCACGACTCACTTTGTGAACGCGAACTATCTAAGGCGGTGGTTGCGGAGCGGTCCCGCCGGCGACACCGCGACCACCGCGCGCCGCTACGCGGCGAACTGCCACCAGTTGAGGTTGAACAGGTAGCCGCTGCCGCCGGCGAATCGGAGGTAGAGGTCGTGGGTGCCGGTCGCGCCGCTGACCGGGCAGGAGACGGTGGTCCAGTTCTGCCAGCCACCGGTCCCCGAGACACCGCAGCGCCCCACCACCGCTCCGCTCGGGCTGCCCAGCCGGACCTCGACGGTGCCGCCGGAGGTACCGGAGGCGACCCTCGCGCTGAACGTCCTCGCGCCCGAGCCGAACGCGACACCCTTCACCTTGGTGTAGTCACCGCTCTCGATCCAGCCCACGTTCATCCCGCCCTCGGAAGACCGTTCGGTCTCGATGCCCGAGCCCCAGGCGATCGTCTCCGCCTCCTGGCGGACGAAGGGGTTGAGCGTGCCCGCCTGCGGTGCGCCGCCCGCGGTCATGGTGATGGTCGGGATCGTGCCGTCGGCGTTGTAGGTGAACCTCTCCCCCGCGACGGACCTGGTGAAACCGCCGCCGCCCGGCAGGGCACCGTTGTGGTAGAAGAAGTACGAACTGCCCTTGAAGTCGACGATCCCGGCGTGGTTGGTAAAGCTGCCGCCCTGGATGGGCATGACCGTGCCCCGGTAGGTCCACGGCCCGGTGGGGCTGGGCGCGGTCGAGTAGGCGATGAACTCCGAGCAGCACTTCGCCGCGAACACGTTGTAGTACAGGCCGTTGCGCTTGTAGACCCACGGCCCTTCCTCGTAGAGGGTGGGACGGCTGGTGTCGCCGGTGCGGGAGCCGAAGCCGGCCGTGGTGAGCGGGATCTGGGTGGGACCGCCCGAGAAGGACGTCATGTCGGCGTTGAGCCGCACGTACCACAGGTTCGGGTTGCCCCAGTACAGGTACGCTTGGCCGTTGTCGTCGATGAAGACGGACGGGTCGATCTCGCCGTTCTCCACCAGCGGGCGGCCGATCGCGTCGCGGAACGGGCCGGTGGGGCTGTCGGCCACGCCCACGCCGATCGCCATCCGGCCGGTGGCGCGGTTGACCACGGGCACGTACCAGTAGAACTTGCCGTTGCGGGAGATCGCCTGCCCCGCCCACGCGTCCTTGCTCGCCCACGCGAACGTCCCCACGTTCATCGGCGAGCCGTGATCGGTCCAGTTCACCATGTCGTCGGAGGACCAGACCCGCCACTCCTTCATCGTGAACCAGGTCGAACCGTCCTCGTCGTGCCCCGTGTAGAGGTACACGCGTCCGTTGTGGACCAGCGGCGCCGGGTCGGCGGTGTAGATGTGCTGCACGACGGGGTTGTCCGCCTTGGCCATCGGGGGTACGAGGGCCAGGGTGCACAGGACCGCGACCAGCAACGCGCCCACCCGCCGCGGGAGCGCCGAGGACAACGGTGTCGATTTCACAAGAACCTCCGGAAGGCATCGGAACCCGCATCGACGCTTGTCACCGTCGGGCGCGGGTCCAACTCCCGGTCGCCCCGACCGTTGCGACTCCACAGGACAGCGCGCCAACGGCGGCACTCCGCGCGGCGAAATCACGCCGGGAACGGAGCGGCCTTGATTGCCAAGCCCATGTAACTACGTCCCGATGACGCCGTCAAAGCTAAAATGGTGAGCGCTAACTTTAGCTAGGCTGAATTGCTCCGTTCAGCCCATTGCGCAGAACCGGTACAGACGTGCGCGCGATCGCTGCCAGGTCGATCCGAGACACCGCTCCGGTCAGCTAAATGTTTGCGCCAACTTTAGCAAGGCGGACGAATTCGCCGTCGAACGACATTCGACCTGATCATAGTTGCGAAGAGCCTGGCACGAACCACCCGGAAGCCCTCACGGCCCGGATACCGCGCTCTACCTGCACGAAATATTTTCGTAACGTCTTGACCCGGCGTGCGCCATCGTTCACAGTCTGAGAGGCACGACGCTCGCTCATCGCGACGACTACCGCACTTCAATGCCAGCGCAATTGCATCGAGGATGCGCAACCGCATACTTGTTAGCGCTAACACACTATCGAGCGAACGTCGGCCAGTGGCCCTTGCCACCGCGACGCCGATGCACGCGGTGCGCTGATCCGTGAGGACACGTGATGAATCATTCGATACGAGCGGTCATTCGGCGGACGCCCGCGCGTCGGTCGAGAACAACGGCGTTGCTGCTCGTCGTGGGACTCGTCGCCACCATGTTGACGGCGGCGTTCGACGGCCTGGCCCTGGCAGGTACGACGCTGGGCGCTTCGGCGGCGGAGAAGGGCCGGTACTTCGGCACCGCCGTCGCGGCCGGCAAGCTCGGCGACAGCACGTACACGACCATCCTGAACCGCGAGTTCAACCAGGTCACCGCCGAGAACGAGATGAAGATGGACGCGACCGAGCCCAACCAGGGCCAGTTCACGTTCACCAACGGCGACCGGATCGTCAACCACGCCATCAGCCGCGGCATGAAGGTGCGCGGCCACACCCTGGCCTGGCACTCCCAGCAGCCGGGCTGGATGCAGCGCATGGAGGGTTCGGCACTGCGCCAGGCCCTGCTCAACCACGTCACCCGCGTCGCGACCCACTACCGAGGCAAGATCCACTCCTGGGACGTGGTGAACGAGGCGTTCGCCGACGGCGGCAGCGGCGGGCGTCGTGACTCCAACCTCCAGCGCACCGGCAACGACTGGATCGAGGCCTCGTTCCGCGCCGCGCGTGCCGCCGATCCCGGCGCGAAACTCTGCTACAACGACTACAACACCGACGGCATCAACGCCAAGAGCACCGGCATCTACAACATGGTGCGCGATTTCAAGGCCCGCGGCGTGCCGATCGACTGCGTCGGCTTCCAGTCCCACCTGACCAACTCGGCCCCGTCGGACTACCAAGCGAACCTCCAGCGCTTCGCCGACCTCGGTGTCGACGTGCAGATCACCGAGCTGGACATCTCCGGCTCCAACCAGGCCAACGCGTTCGGCGCCGTCACCCGTGCGTGCCTCGCCGTCGCCCGGTGCACCGGGATCACCGTCTGGGGCATCCGCGACAGCGACTCGTGGCGGACCGGTCAGAACCCGCTGCTGTTCGACGCCGCGGGCAGCAAGAAGGCGGCCTACACCGCCGTGCTCAACGCCCTCAACGAGGGCTCCGGCCAGCCCGGCGTCATCGACACGACCGCCTGGTACGTGTTGGTGAACCGCAACAGCGGCAAAGCGCTCGACGTCTACAACCTCGCCACGAACGACGGCGCCCGCATCACCCAGTGGTCCCGCAACGACGGCAACCAGCAACAGTGGCAGTTCGTCGACTCCGGCGGCGGCTACTACCGGGTGAAGTCACGCCTGTCCGGCAAGGTCCTCGACGTCCACGACTTCTCCACCGCCGACGGCGGCGCCATCGTCCAGTGGTCCGATCACAACGGCACCAACCAGCAGTTCCGCGCGGTCGATTCGAGCGGATACATCAGGTTGGTCAACCGCAACAGCGGCAAGGCCGTCGAGGTCCAGGGCGCGTCCACCACCGACGGGGCGAACGTCGTGCAGTACAGCGACTGGAGCGGCGCCAACCAGCAGTGGCAACTCGTCCGCGTCGGTTGATCCGACACCACTCGTCGCGCGCGGTGGGCGATCGCCCGCCGTGCGCGCGCCCCTAATTCCCCAACCTCGAGGAAGAGGAGCACGCCCATGGCCGGGTCAGGCCAACCACCGTCCACCACCGTCGCACGAGCCGGCAGGCGCCGCCGCCTCGCCGGTGTCGCCGCCGCTGTCGTCACCGTGCTAGTCGGCGGCTTGCTGACGGCGGTCAGCGCGACGACCGCGTCCGCGGCGACCGTGGACACCAACGCGTGGTACGTGTTGGTGAACCGCAACAGCGGCAAAGCGCTCGACGTCTACAACCTCGCCACGAACGACGGCGCCCGCATCACGCAATGGGCTCGCAACGACGGCAACCAGCAACAGTGGCAGTTCGTCGACTCCGGCGGCGGCTACTACCGGGTGAAGTCACGCCTGTCCGGCAAGGTTCTCGACGTCCACAACTTCTCCACCGCCGACGGCGGCGCCATCGTCCAGTGGTCCGATCACAACGGCACCAACCAGCAGTTCCGCTTGGCGGACTCCGACGGCGGCCACGTGCGGCTCATCAACCGCAACAGCAACAAGGCCGTCGAGGTCCAGGGCGCGTCCACGGCCGACGGCGGCAACGTCGTCCAGTACAGCGACTGGAGCGGCGCCAACCAGCAGTGGCAGCTCGTCCGCGTCGACGGCGGCGGTACCACCACCACGACGACCACGAACCCCGGGCAGTGCTCCCTGCCGTCGACCTACCGCTGGTCGTCGACGGGCGTGCTGGCGAACCCGAGGTCGGGTTGGGTCTCGCTCAAGGACTTCACCTACGTGCCCTACAACGGCAAGCACCTGGTCTACGCCACGACCCACGACACGGGAACGTCCTGGGGGTCGATGAACTTCGGGCTCTTCACCAACTGGTCCGACATGGCATCGGCGCCCCAGCAGGCCATGAACATCGGCACCGTCGCGCCCACGCTGTTCTACTTCGCCCCTAAGAACATCTGGGTGCTCGCCTACCAGTGGGGTGGAACCGCATTCAGCTACCGGACGTCGACCGACCCCACCAACCCGAACGGGTGGTCGGCGCAGCAGGTGCTGTCCACGGCGAGCATCACCGGCTCCGGCACGGGCCCCATCGACCAGACCATCATCGGTGACGGTCAGAACATGTACCTGTTCTTCGCCGGTGACAACGGCAAGATCTACCGCCAGGTCATGCCGATCGGGAACTTCCCGGGCAGCTTCGGCTCGTCCTACACCACGATCATGAGCGACACGACGAACAACCTGTTCGAAGCGGTCGAGGTCTACAAGGTCCAGGGCCAGAACCAGTACCTCATGATCGTCGAGGCGATCGGCGCCAACGGCCGCTACTTCCGCTCGTTCACGTCCAGCAGCCTCGGCGGTTCGTGGACGCCGCAGGCCGCCACCGAGAGCAACCCCTTCGCGGGCAAGGCCAACAGCGGCGCCACCTGGACCAACGACATCAGTCACGGTGACCTGATCCGCACCAACCCCGACCAGACCAAGACCATCGATCCCTGCAACCTCCAGTTGCTCTACCAGGGGCGCGATCCCCGCTCCGACGGCATGGACTACGGCAAGCTGCCGTACCGGCCGGGCCTGCTGACACTGCGACGCTGACCGGACCCGGAGCCCCCGCACCCCGTGCGGGGGCTCCGGCCGCATCGCCGCCGGAAGCGGCGGGTAAGGAGCTGTCATGTCTGTCCCCGATCGACTCCCGCGTCACCTCACGCGCGGAAGAGGCCGGTTGTCGCGGATGGCCGCGGTGATGGCCGCAGTCGTGCTCGGAGGCGTGACGGTCGTCTTCGGTTCGGCGACCAGCTCGGCGGCGACCGTCGACACGAACGCGTGGTACGTGCCGGTCAACCGCGCCAGCGGCAAGGCGCTGGACGTCTACAACCTCGCCACGAACGACGGCGCTCGCATCACCCAGTGGACCCGCGGCGACGGGGATTGCTCCTGAGTCGCAGCGAAGCAGGCAGACGCTTCCGAGCAGCCCTTCGAACTACAGGAACTTCACGAAGCCCGTGACGCCCTTGCCGCCCTTCGGCTCGAGTTCCTTGACGTCCGTCGCCGAGTCGACTGCGTAGCTCGCGCCGCCCCCTCCCCCGCCGCCGGCGCCGGCGTAGGTGCCGGCGTCACCGCCTTTACCGCCACCGGAGCCAACTACCGGACCGCGGTAGCCACCGCCACCACCGCCGCCACCGCCGGCGGTCTGCCCCGCGTCGCTACCACCGTCGCCGTCTTTTCCTTTTGCATTACCACCTGAGCCGCCGGCGCCTCCGTAGGTGCCGTCGCCCGCGGTGCCGTCGCCAGGTCGAAGTCCCCCGGCACCACCATTGCCACCGTTGAGACCGTTGATGCCACCACCGCCCCCACCGCCACCGCCGCCGCCACCGACGATGAGGACACCCTGTTCTGCGCTGATGACAGCACTGGCTCCGCCACCGCCGGCCCCACGAGTGGAGTCGACGTTGCCGCCACCATCAGATCCGCCGGGACCACCGCTCGCCCATGTGCTGCTGCCCTTGTGGTATCCGTGACCGTGATCTGCGACGTGGATCGTGAGTTGGTCTCCGGGAGTGACCTTCACCGTGGCCTGGATCGGTCTCCCGCGGCCCGGGCCGCCGGTAGGCCCGGTGCCGTATCCGCCCTGACCGCCGGCCACCTGCATCGTTATGGTGGAAGTTCCGTCGAGGACACGGTATCCATAAGTCCCTGGTTCGCTCCAGCTCTTGGTCGCGCTGTCGCCGCCGAGTGCGACGTCAACGATTTCGGTTTCGTGAGTGGTCGAATCTTGCGTGGTCACGGATTCCCCCTCTTCGGTGGGATACTCGATAAATTGCAGGCACTGGCACCAGCGAGTGTCGATATCCGCTCAGGAGCAGGAAACCTTGTCCTGCCGAGTGCAGAGCAGAGAGATATTGCCCGGCGAGGGCTATCAGCCCTGGGCTGGCCGTTTTGGGCAGCTTGACTGTAAGCGCCGGCCAGGGGTCCGTCCACACCTCTTCCGTGCACCTGCGAGCAACCACCCGAACGTGTCGGAATGACGTGACACCCCGTACAAGGCGCGGAGGACAGTCACCCGGGCGATACAACCAGCCGAGCAAGCGCAACACCCAACAGCTACCACCGGACCTGCTCACCGCTGTACCCGGTCGCCCGCCGGCACAGCTGGACGATCTCAGCTTTGAACTCCGAGGTGAACGACCGGCGAGGCCCGCCCACGACCAGGTAACCCACATGGCCAGCCGGGCCGGCGCCACGAACGGCGCGACAGACTTCTTCCGTTCGGGTGAAGTCACCGCGGCCAGACCGGTGACCGGGCCGGCGACCTCCACCACCCACGTCCAGGAGGAGATGGTCCACGCGAGCCTCGCGCCCGAAATCCGACGCGAGGGACGTTCGCGGTCTCCTGGTTCGGTGTGTACCACTGCACGCGGGCGTTCCTGCCGATGCTCATCGCCGCCGACCAAGGGGTTGTCGTCAACACGGCGCCGGTGAGCGCGCTCTGGGCGAGTCTGGGAGGCGGGTCGGCGCACACCGCTCCCTCGTCGGCGAAGTTCGCGGTTCAGGGCTTCCCCGGACCTGGCGTCGTGCCCTCGGCTCGGTGTTCGCCGACTACCGGCCGGTGTCCAGCGCCGCGCGAACCGGACATGCCATCGCCAGCACAAGGCGTTCCATGGCGGTCGGACCTCGCAAACCATTCACCACCCCCTCGGGCTGCGCTCGATCTTCAGAGTCCACAGGCACAAAAGGGATACTCGACTGATGCGAGCCGAACTCATCCTGGTCCGACATGCCGAGCCGCTGCTCCCGTCTCCCGGCGGACCGGACGACTACCACAGGCAGTTGACCGAAGTGGGTATCGCTCAAGCGGAACGCCTCATCGACGGTTTGGTCCAGACCATGCCCAGCGTGATCGCCTCGAGCCCGTATCTGCGGGCCATGCAAACCGTCGAACCCACCGCACGTGCAACAGGCATGACCATCCAGACCCACCATGACTTGCGGGAATGGGACTCCGGTCTCGAACCCACTCCCGACTACGCTCGCCACTACGCCGAGAGCTGGGCCGACCCGCACTCCGCCCGACCAGATGGGGAGAGCCTCCAGCAACTCACAGATCGAGCCACCGCGGTCCTCAGATCGCTCGCCCGGCAACACCCGAACGGGACTGTGATCGTCGGCAGTCACGGCACATTCATCTGCAGGGCCTTGGTCGGATTCGGATTCGCCACGATCGACTGGCCCTTCAGCCACGGGATGCCCATGCCGGCGATCTACCACATCCACTTCACCGACCGAGGGATCCGAGCCACCGGGCCGGGACTCTGAGGTGGACAACACCACCGAGCAAGCCTCCACGTCACTGTGTCGCGACCATGTCCAGCCCGACGTCACGCACTCCGGCTCTGGCACCGGACGTGTTCAAGGAGGACGCGGCAGATGCCGTCCCGCAGACGCGGGCGCCCGGGTCTTCCTCAGCGGCCTCCGCGTCCCCCGGATCAACAGGCGCTGCCGGCGAGCACGATGTCTCAGGCCACCAAGCCGTGCCGGTACGCGTAGACGACGGCCTGCACCCGGTCGCGGAGGTCGAGTTTGGTGAGTATGCGCGACACGTATGTCTTGACGGTCTCGTGGCTGAGGACCAGTGTCGCGGCGATCTCGCCGTTGGACAGGCCGTCCGCGATGAGCCTCAGCACCTCCAGTTCACGCGACGTCAGCGGAACGTCGGCCGGGGTGGTCTGGACGGGCTTGATCCGCTCGGCGTACCGGCCGACGAGTTCGCGGGTCACCTCGGGCGCCAGCAACGACCACCCGGTGGCGACGGTGCGGATGCCGTGCAGCAGCTGCGCGGGCGGCGCGTCCTTGAGCAGGAACCCGCTGGCGCCCGCGCGCAGCGCCTCGTACACGTACTCGTCCAGGTTGAACGTCGTCACGACGAGCACCTTGGCGGGGTTCGCCACGCCCGCACCCGCCAGCAGCCGGGTCGCCTCGATGCCGTCGAGCACCGGCATCCGAACGTCCATCACCACCACGTCCGGGCGCAGCCGCTCGGCGAGGTCGACCGCGGCGCGCCCGTCACCGCACTCCCCCACGACCTCCAGGTCGGGCTGCGCGTCGATGATCGTCGCAAAACCGGTGCGGACCAGCGCTTGGTCGTCGCACACCAGCACGCGCACCGGCGCGGTCACGACGGGTTCCCCGCCGGGATGCGGGCGCGCACGACGAAGCCGCCGTCCCGCCTGCCCGCGCTGAACTCGCCGCCGAGCACGTCGACCCGGTCGCGCAGCCCGGCGAGGCCCCGGCCGCTGCCACCGGGTGACGCGGCGGACGAACCCCCGCCTTCCGTGCCGACCTCCACCACGATCTCGCTCCCGCCGTGCCGCACGTGCACCGTGGTCCGGCTGCCGTGCGCGTGTTTCAGCGCGTTCGTCAACGCCTCCTGCACCACCCGGTACGCCACCACCTTCGCGCTCCCCGCCGGCGGCACGCCTTCTTCGCTGAACTCGACCGGCTGCCCGGCCTGCCTGGTCTGCTCCACGAGCGCGCTCAGCTCGCCGACGGACGGCGTGCGCGGGTCGGCGTCGTGGTCCGGGTTCAGCAGGTCGAGCAAGTGCCTCAGGTCCCCGATGGACCGGCGGCCGGTGTCGCTGATCGCGGCCAGCGCCTGGTCGAGGCGCTCGGGGGACCCGGTCAGGTACCGCGCCGCCTCGGCTTGCACCACCATCGCCGTCACGTGGTGCGTCACGACGTCGTGCAGCTCGCGGGCGATGCGGGTGCGTTCCGCGAGCCGGGTGGTCTCGGCCACGTGGCGTCGGCGATCCGCCTCCCCCGCCCTGGACAGCCGCAGCCACGCCCCGATCGCCCACGCGGCGGCCAGCGCCAGGTAGAACGTCACGAACCCGGCCACGCCCTCGGTCGACCCGTGCCGGTCGAGCGCGACGGCCAGCGGTACGTACGCCACGGAGGCCAGGACGGCGGTGGTGCGCCGGTGGTGGTCCAGGTGCAGGCCGGTGCTCAGCAGCGCGATGGGCAGCGCGGTGCCCGCGACCGCGTGGTAGCCGAGGAGCTGATCGGCCGCGAACCCGATGGACACCAGTGCGAGGCAGACGAGCGGCCACCGCCTGCGCACGATCAGCGGCAGGCATTCCAGCGCGATCACGGCCATGGCCAGCGCGTCCATCGGACGGGTCGGCAGTTCGCCGAGCTGGGTTCCCCGGCTGTGCAGCGCGGGCACCAGCGACGCGAGCACCAGCGCCAGCGCGAGCGGGACGTCCCGGACGGTGACGTCCCAGCGTCGCCACAGGCCCGGGATCTGCCGGAGGCCGATCACCCGGCGAGGGTAGCCGCGGGGACGGGGCGGCGGCGCAGGGGCACCATGGTGCCGCGCCGCCGGGCCAGCCACAGGAACACCACCGTCACCGCCACGCCGGCCAGCACGGAGTACGCGCTCGCCTCCGGGCCGAACTCGCCGCCGCTCAGCAAGTACGGGCCGGACGTCACGCCGTCCAGCAGCCCCTTCGGAGCGTCCTGTCCGGACACGCTGGTGCTGAAGATGCCGCCTTGCGCGTAGTTCCAGCCGAAGTGCACGCCGATGGGCACCCACAGGTTGCGCGTGGCGGCGATTCGACGGCCCGGAATCGTCACCGCGCAGTGGACACCTGCGTGTAGCTCGCACGGGGGACAAACCCGGGAGAAGGTCGGGGGCAGGTGACCCGCGCGGACGACGTCCGGCAAGCGCAACGCCGGTGGCGCTCGCCTGGTGCGGTGCGTGCGGCGGCGGGCGGCAGGCTAGTTTGCCCGGGTGAGCCTCCTCGATGATGTGGCCGAGCGCGACGCTTGGCGGTGCTGGGTGTGCGACGAACCGGTCGACCCCGACATGTCGGTGAACGACCCGCGAGGGCCGAGCGTCGACAGCCGGACCGCCGACCGGAAGGCCAAGGTCGCCGAGCGGCTCGCGCACCGCGGGTGCAACACCCGCAAGGGCGCGGTCAAAGTGGTCATCGCCTGGCCGGACCGCCTGCACGTGGCCGACCCGGCGCCGCTGATCACCGTGGCGGAGAGGCTGGAGCGCAAGGGTGGCCGCGAGATGGTGGCGCGGTGTCCGACCGAGCAGGACGCGCGAGAGGCGGCGGACTGGCTGGTGGACCGGTTCTCCCGACTGGTGCCTGGGCTGCCGGTGACCGCCACCGTAGAGCCGGGCGGAGGCCAGTTCCTCGTCGTCGTGGCCACCGGCCGCCGCTGACCGGGATCATCAAGCGCACGCTCGCGTCGAGCTGAGCTGTCGGTCCACCAGCCGCGGTCAGGGCGACGGCGATCCCGCCGAGGCTCAGGGAGCCGAGCGTGGATGTGGATCGGGGCGGGGTTGGAGCTGCCGCCGCTCACCGGGCGTCGATCAGTCGCCGGCCCGGCACCTCTTCGAGGATGCTCAGCGAGTCACCCCGGGAGTCGTCCTCCACGACCGGGACTCAAGGACGCGACGGGTCGGTGTCCGCCCGGCTCGCGGACGGGCGGGTGGCGGCACCGATCCGGCCCCTTTCCGCGCCGATGCTGGTACCCTCGCCGCGATGATTACCCGTCTGAGCAGATCGGGGGTTCCATTCGCACAAGGTGAGTGCTGATGCACCCCTTGACCGCGAATGAGGACTTCCGCCTCCTTTTCTGGGCGCACGTGCGCGAGTTCGCCGTGCCGCCGTCGATGATCGAGTCAGCGACCGCCCGCCGGGTGGTGGGCGACTGGGCCGGGGCCTGCGCCGCGGCGCGCGTCGACGTGGATCTGAACCTGAGGGCCGTGGGTCGCGCCCACGGCCGGCAGTTCGCGGCGCAGGTCCGCGCCGACCTGCGTCACCTGGCTCCCGACCTGCTTCGCTGGCACTTCCCGAGGATCCGTCCGGACGGCCTGTTGCGGCCGGGCCTCACCGTTTCCCTCGCTCGGTACCCTCCGCCGGCTGACGGTGGGGACGCGATCCACCTGGTCGCGCGTACGCCGCCGGCTTGGGCGGATGCCGGTCAGCGGATCAGCCTCGCGCTGTGGGAACCGTCCTACTACGTGCCGGACACGCCACCGGCATGGGCGCGGGTGGTCACCATCGGCTGATGGCTCGACGATCAGGCCCGTGTGGCCGGGCCCACGGATCGGTGTGGCAGGAGGCTCGGAGCCACACCGATCCGGACGCCGGCAGGAGCCGCAGCCTCGGGGTCCTACCGGGCGCGTTGCCTGCGGAGTACGGCTCCGGCCAGTTCGGCGGGTGTTCCCGTGGTGCTGTCGACGGTCATGTCGTAGGGGATGCCGTGGTCGTGAACCGTGCGGTAGTGGCCTCTTGCGAGGCCGTTCGGGTTGCGACGGGCGCGTTCACGCTGCTCCGCTACCGCCAGCGGGCACGTGACGCGCACCAGCAGCACTTCCAGACCCGCCAGCGCTTCCCCCCACTTCGGCAGCAGGTCCGGGGTCAGCAGCATCTCGTCGATGACCAGGTCGTCACCCCCGTGGGCGAACGCGGCGGCTGCGGTCTGGGCGGACAGCAGCATCCGCAGTCCCACGTGGCCGTAGCGGATGACCACCGCCGGGTGCCCGTCCGCGTCGCCGCCGGTGCGGTCGTACCAGAAGCCGTCACGGCTGAGCGGACCGTCGCGTCCGCCGCCCCAGTTCGGCGGCACCAGGCTGAACAGCGTGTCGATGCCCCAGTAGACGAACGGGGCGTCGCTCTCGTCCTGGACGGCTCGGGCGAGGGTGGTCTTGCCCGCACTGGACGTCCCGTTGAGGAAGATCACCCGGCCGGGACGGTCACCGCTCCGCATCCGGCCACGGTATCCGGTCGGCATGGCGTGCATCGACCAGCGCCTCGCCCGCCGCATACCCTTCGTCGGTGATCCACGAACCTCCGCTGCCCACCGACCTGGCAGGCCTGTTCACCGAGGGGGACGCCACCGGTCGTTCCTTGTCCGTCTCGTTGCCGCCCGGGCGTGCCGTCGTCTCCGACGAGGGGGATGGTGACGGGCCGGCGTTCTGGCTCAGCGATCGACCGGCCCCGCCAGGACTGTGGGCTCGACTCCGCGCCGAGCACGGCCGTTCCGGGCTGTGGCCGCTGCTGCTGCGCGCTCTCGACGATGACGAGGACTTCCGGCCCTGGGGGAACGGCGAAGTGCTGCCGGACAAGATGTCCTCGCCCGACCAGCACGACCCCGCCGTGCTCCTGTCGTCCTGGTGGGACAGCCACACCGGTGTCGACGACAACGACATGCTCTCCTCAGCCGCGCGACTGGCTGTCACGGCGCCGTACGGTCGTCGGTGGCCCGGTCTGACGTCGCCGCCGGCCGTGCGGACCACTCCGGATCGCGCCTCCGACGACCTCGCCGAGGAGCTGCTGACGGCCTGCGGATCGATGCGTCTGGGATTGGTGGCCGCCGGCTGCGGGGCCGACGCGGTGACCGCGGCCGGGTGGACCGGCCCGGCCAACCACACCGGCGACACCGCCGAGATCTCAGCGGTGCTGCGCGACTGGGAGCACCGCTTCGGCGTGCGTGTCGTCGGCGTCGGGTTCGCCACGCTCTTCCTCAGCGTCGCCGCGCCGCCCGCCACCCGGGAGGAAGCGCTCGCCGTCGCCGCCGAGCACTTCGCGTTCTGCCCGGACAACATCTGGCAGGGCCGCCAACCCGGCACGCTGGCCGCGTACGCCGAACGGCTCGTCGGTGACGGCTCCTGGTCGTTCTGGTGGGACTGAACCCGGTCTGAACTGGACGGTGGCACAGTTGACGCCATGACGACTGCCAGGAACGCCCGTCACCGGAAGCTCTCCACGTTCCTGGCCTCGTGCGGCGACGACGAGCTCGCCGCGCTCGTGGACACGGGCAGGGCCGACAGCGCGGGTGTGGGCGGCGGCTCGGCGGTGCTCGACGTCGACGGCGTGCCGGTGTTCGCCAAGCGGGTCCCGCTGACCGATCGGGAGTTCGCCAACCCGGGCTCCACCGCGAACCTGTTCGACCTCCCGGTGTTCTGCCAGTACGGGGTCGTCAGCCCCGGGTTCAACGCGTGGCGGGAGTTGGCCGCGAACGTGGTCGTCACGGACGCCGTCCTCGCCGGCGAGGCGCGGTCGTTCCCGGTGCTCCACCACTGGCGGGTGCTACCCGGCCGGTCCCCGGTCGCAGCCGAGCACGCCGACATCGACGCGGTGGTCGCGGCCCTGGGCGGCCACCCGGCCGTGCGCGTCCGGCTCGAAGCGCTGGCCGCCGCATCGCGCAGCCTCGTGCTGTTCTTCGAGTACATCCCGCACCCGGTGCCGGAGTGGCTGCGTGAGGACCCGGTGGGCAAGGCCGCCTCGGTCGAGCGGCAGCTCTCGCAGATCGTGACGTTCCTGCGCGACCGGGAGTTGCTGCACATGGACGGACACCTCGGGAACATGCGCACCGATGGGAAACTGCTCTACCTCAGCGACTTCGGGCTGGCCACGTCGCCGCGCTTCGACCTGTCGGACGGCGAGCGCGACTTCGCCGAACGCCACGCCACCCATGACGCCGGCTACGCCGCCATGCGACTGGTCAACTGGCTGGTGACCGACGTCTGCGGGGTGCCGACGCCGACCGGCGGCGGCCCGGTCGCCCGCAACGAGTACGTGCGCCAGTGCGCCGCCGGCCACATCCCGGACGACGTGCCGCCCGCGGTGGCCGCGATCCTCGCTCGGCACGCACCTGCCGCCGCGAAGATGAACTCCTTCTACTGGAGGCTGTTCGACGGCGACGTCCACGCGGAGTACCCGGGCTGGTGAGGCGCTGCCCAGAGCACCACCGGCTCGGGCGCTCGGCGACGGCTCTCCGCTGCCGCGAGTGCCGCGCGCACTCGTGCGCCGTCAGGCGGCCGGTCGCGCAGGGTTCCGACGCGCGAGGAAGGCGACGAACTCCGCCCGCTGCTCCTCGGTCATCAACTCCTTGTACACCGCCTGGGCCTGGAATCTGCCGAACATCAGGTACCACGCGTCAGGGGTGTCCACGACCTGTTCGAGGATCGACCACGAGGACTGCCAGCTGTACGAATGGGCGTTCACGGCGAAGTGGGTCTCCCCCAGCGTCATCACGTACCCCTCCCGCGTGGCCATGCTCTGCACTCGCATGGAGTGCGCCACCGAGTACGGCTCCGACAGCACGGCCAAGGCCCCGCCCATGACGATGAAGACCGCCCCCGTCCAGGTGGACACGTACTCCGTGGCCAGCGCGGCGGCGGCGCCGATGGCCACCACCGCGCCCATGACGCGCACCCACTTCAGCTGGCGGCGGATCAGGAACTTGATCACACGCCTCAGGCGGCGCTCGTCGTAGGAGACGGAGAAGGAGATGTCCACGCGCGGATGCTAATCGCTGCGGTTCACCCGGCCGAGTGATATTGGGTCGAGATCTCCCGAGGCCCGCGCCCTGGCGACCCTTCTGCCGCACGGACCGGCCGCCCGAACCACCGACCGTTCAGATGACGATGACGGTGAACGCGTGCACGCACCACGGCCCGTCGTAGTTGGTCACCCACACGCTCCCGGAGTGCCCGTCGATCTTCTGGCCCTTGGCCGTGCCCTTCAGGTAGAGCTGGAACGAGTTGGGACCCGCGGTGATGCCGTCCTTCGCCGAGTTGACCACGAGGTCCGGGTCGTGCCCGACCAGCTCGTCGACGTGCTGCGGCTTCTTGATGCCGTCCGGGCACAGCTGGGCCTTGGCCTTCGCCGCGTCGCCCGCGTTGAGGTTGTCCACGAAGGTCCGTGCGGCTGCCAGCGCGGCGGGGTCGACCGGTTTCCCGCCCGCGGTGGGCGTCCCGGGGTCGGTCGGGGCGGTCTCGGGACTGGTGGGAGCGGTCCTGGGACTGGTCGGCTTGGTGCTGGTCTTGCCGGCGTCGGCGCGGGCGATGTTCTCCCAGCACCAGGCGCCGCCGTCCCGGACGACCTTCACCTCGAACTTCTCCTTCTTCCACGTGGAGGCCACTTCGATGGTTCCCACGGCCACGTCGGCGGAGGTCTTCGGGCTGCCCACCAGTTCGGCGCCGCGGAACGGGGCGACGTCGTCGATGACCTTGTGCACGGCGGACCCCGCTTCCGGGCAGGCGACGCCCTCCAGGAACTCGACGTCCTGCGAGCCCAGGGCCTCGGCCACCGCTCCCACGAGCCGCTCCGGATCGGCGCTCGGCGGCACGGAGGAGGACGTCGTGGGCGCCGGGGCGGTCGTGCTGCTCCCGCCGGAGCCGCCCTCCCCGAGGAAGAAGCCGGGCGTGACGAACCCGGTGAACCCGAGGCCGCCCAGCACCAGCACGACGAGCACGACCACCGTCACGATCGCCGCGGTGTTCCGCTTCGGAGGCGGAGGTGGGCCGAAGCCGCCGTGCTGCGGAGCGCCGTACCAGGACGTTGGCCCGTGCTGACCCGGCGGCGGCGTCGGCCCCGGGAATCCCTCGGATGGACCCTGCTCACCGAACGGCTGCTGCGGATACGTCATGTGGCTCCCCCGCTCCTGGTCGTGGCTTTCGACGTGAGGCGGCCGTCATCCGTTCCCTCGGATGGCCGATCCGCCGGGTGCGGCAGGTCGCCGCCGAGGCGGTGTTCACAACACGTCGTTCAGCCTGCGGGGAACGAACCTGACCACGCGCTGCACCGCTTGCTCGGGATCGACACCGGAGCCGGCCGCGTTCGCCGTCCGCGGTACCGGCCTGGTCGAGGCGGGGTACGACGACGCGCGGCGCGACACCGTGCCGGTGGTCGTCTCCGGTGGCCGTCCGCCGTCGGGCGCACGACGGTCGTGGACAGCGCGGCGGCGATGTCCAGGCGGCCGAGCCCTGCTCGTGCACGCCCAGCACCGGGTTCGGCCGCGCGGACGCGGTCAGCGACGCCTTGAGCCGCGCGTCGCCCCAGTCGGGGTGCCGCTGCGCCGGCAGAACACCGCCTCAGGTCGTCGGTCCGGCGGTGCGGGCGGCAACCTCGAAGATCGGTTCGACCGTCGGCCACGAGGCGATGCTCGCCGACGCGTACACGACGTAGTCGATGCCGTTGAGCCGCCAGAACCGACCCACCGCGTGCTTGCGGTTGCCGTCCGCGCCGTAGAGGAACTCCCACTCCACCGTCTCCACCACCGCGTCCGGCGAGGCGAGGCGTTCCAGCCTGAGCCTCTGATACCCCTGGCGGATGCCGGAGTTGTCCGTCTCGTTGCCGGCCACCGAGTCGAGCAGCGAACCGGGGACCGAGTCGCTGCCGCCGAACCGGAGCACGTCACCGGGGTTGGTCGGGCTGTCCGCCTGCTGGTTGGACGCCAGCGCGCCGGGGCGCACCGGCCAGTCCGCCGGGATCACGACCTCGATGCGCGCCGGTCCGGCCACCCTCCGGTAGCCGATCGGCACGTCGTTCGGCACGGAGGTCGTGACCGCCGTCGTCCGCCCCGTCGTGGTCGTGGTCCGCCCGGTCGTCAGCGACGGCTCGGCCGCCCGGTACGCGCTGGGTGTCGTGGTCAGCGCGTGACTCGCGACCGCCGACACGTCCCCCACGCCCGCCTGCGGTTGGCCGCGCACCGCGACGACGACCACGACGGCCACCACCGCCAAGAACGCCACGGCCCCCACCCCCAGCACGATTGGTAGACCATTCCCTTTCTCGGACGGCTCCGGCGGCGGTGGCGGTGAGGGCGGCGCGGCCTGCGGCCCGACCGCTTCGCCCGTGCCCGCGCCCCACAGCGGGGCGACCTCGGCCCGTGGGCCGCCCTTGTTCTCCGAGTCGTTCACGTCACGCACCCCGTCCATCGCCCCGAAACAGGCATCGATCGTCGCACTCACTTCCGAAAAGCACGTTCACCAGACACAATCGCCGTCGCACGTCCCGACGTTTCCCCTTCCTCGGCGCAAGGAGCCTGAAGTGGTGGCGAACTCCTGCGACACTTGCGGAAACCCGCTGAGCAGTAATGACTTGCGCTGCCCCGGTTGCGGTGCGTTTCCGACCGGTTCCGGACCTCCACAAAAAGTGAGCAGAACACGCATTTCACTCGAGCGCACACCTCCACGTCCTACGAGAATTGCGGTCCGCGTTCCGGGTCGGGTCACGATCGGAACGGTGATCGACATCGGCACCGTCCGTCAGGAGGCCGTTGTGGAACGGACGACAGTTCTCCTCTTGCGGTTCGGGATGGTCCTGACGGCCGGCGGGCTGGTGGCCTCGGCGCCGCTCGGCGGCACGGCGCTGCTCGGCAGAGCGGCGTTGGCGACGGCGGCCTGCCTGGTGCTCGCCGCCGGGCTCGGCGTCGCGCTCCGCGCCACGCTGCCCGCCGACCTCCGGCGAGGGGTGCCGCCGGTGCGGTGGTCGTTGACCCTGCCGGTCCGCGCCCAGATCCGGAGTCTTACCAGAGATGTGCAGGTCATGACGGTGATAGAGGTATCAGGTGCGGAGCACCGGTGCTACGCGCGCGGTCGGTTCAGCCCCGCGCTGCCGAAGCTGGGGGACATGGTCGACGTGTACGGCAGGCGCACCCGGTCCGGCCCGGTGGTGATCCGCCACCTGGTCGACTCGACCACGGGCCGGACCACGGCGGTCCGACCTCGCCGCCGGGAAGTCGCCACCCGGGTCACCGCTACGGCGCTGGCGGCGCTGTGGACGGCCACCGGCGTGGCCCTGTGCGCGCTGCTCGCACTCGGCTGAAGTGACTCGTAATGAACCGAACCGACCGGACGATGACCCTGCCGACGACGAAAATCGAATCAGTCCGCACGGACCCGAGGGCGGGAGTCCGCACGTGCCCCGGCCATTGATCAACGCGAAGACGACGGCGTTCGGCCCACGGGCGCCGAGCGTCCGGACGACAAACCGGACAGAGCGGATAAGCCAAGCGCAAAAAAGATCGAATCGTTACCTGGACGCGGTCAGGGCGCTCGACAGCGGCGGCCGGCTGGGCACCGCGGAAGTGCGTGATCTGGTCGACGGAATCCGGCGGGAATTCGAGGCGCAATACTGCTCGACGCCCATCGGCATCGTCGGCAGGTGTTATCTGGGCGACCCGTTCGAGGTGCACACCCTGGCGCTCGACGGCGCGATCATCGAGCACTACCGGACCGGCGTGGCGGTGCCCGGCGGCCTGGAACGAGCTAGACCACTGGCCATCTCACCGGTCTACCTGGCGATCGAGGTCTACACCGATCGGATGGTGTGCGTCCGGGCCGACGGCACGACCGCCGTCTTGGAGGAGGAAGCGTGAACTCCGTCAACATCCCGCAGTTGGGCGCCCTCACCAAGGCGGTCAACGACGTCACCAACGCCACCGTGCGGCTCGCGGAGCAGCAGGACAAGATCCAGCGCTCGGTCAACGTCGTCAGCACCAAGCAGGACCAGGCGGCTCAGCAACTGGGCGCCCTGCAGGCCGCGTTCGACAAGCTCGCCAACGACCAGCGGTTGCAGCACAACCTCCAGGTCGCGCACACCAGGATCATCGAGGTCCGGCAGACGCTCGACACCGACTACGGCCAGTTCCGCAAGGTGCGCCGGCTGGCGACCGGCACCATGCAGGCCCTCGACGTCGGCATCGTCTCGCACGGCACCATGCGGAACCTGACCGAGGAGCTGATGCTCAGCACACCCGGCTACTGGCTGGCGCCGGCCCTGATCGCGATCGCCGCGTGGATCCGGGACGACGAGGAGCTGGCGGGCAAGGCGCTCCAAGAGGCGGTGCGCCGCGACAACGACAAGGCGTCGCTGTTCTTCGCACTCGTGCTGCGGCGCCACCAACGCGACGAGGCCACCGCGCGGTGGCTGCGGCAGTACGTCGCGCGGCAGGACCCTGGCCGGCTGTCACGCGAGTTCACGGTGATCATCGACGCGGTCAGCACAGGCGCGCTCGGCCACGGCGCGAAGCCGGTCGTGGTGGATCAGATGCGCGAGTGGTACGACCGGCTGAGCGTCGACCAGGCCACCGTCGACCGGCAGGTGGACCGCTGGGCCCAGGTGATCGACGCCATGCGCAGGCCGGTGGACGCCCGGTACAAGGTCCTGCCGGTCATCAGCCCGACCTGGCCGCAGCTCAAGGCCCTGTACGAGGGGGCCACCGTGCACGGGATGGCCGAGGAGATGTTCCGCCGCATCTTCACCGGCCCGGTCCCGCTCGACCACGGGCTGCGCGAGCGGGTCGACGGCATCCTGGACAGCCTGGTGACCGGCTACGACACCGAGGAAGCGCCGCTGCGGCACGAGGAGGCCGGTCTCCAGGCGGTCATCGACGCCGCCGGCGACAAGGACGCGGCGGCGAAGGCGATGAAGCTGGTCGACCCGCTCCACGAGCAGACCACCGACTTCCTCACCCTGATCAGCAACTCCGCGCTGCAACCGGACAAGGCCGGCGTGTCGCTGGGCACCCGGCGGTTCTCCATCGCCCTGGCCAGGGACTGGATCGTCCAGGGCGCGGGTCGGTTGGAGGCCGCCAACGTCGCCTCCGAGCCGAAGGCCGTCGCGCTCCGACTGGAGGGCTGGACCGCGCAGGTGGACGGCCGCACCAACGAGCAGGCGCTGGTCGCGGGCCTGGCGCGGCACATCGACGACGAGACCGCGCGGGCCGTCGCCGCGGTGCGGTTCAGCGGGCCACCGCTGTACGCCGCGGTCGGCGCCGGACTGCTGATGTTCGTCGCCCTGCTGGCCGCGCTCAACGCGGACGTCGGCTTCGCGGTGCTGTGCCTGCTCGTCGCGGCGGGGCTGGGCGGCTGGTCGGGGTGGCAGGCGCACAGCCTCCCGGCGCGCAGGGCCGAGATCCGCGCGCAGGGCGAGCGACGCAGGGTGGCGGCGGTCGCCACCTTGCGCGGCGGTATCGCGGAGTTGGTCGACCTGCGGGGCGAGTGGCAGCGGGAACTCGCGGGCGCGCCGCGGTTCCGCGAGCAGATGGGGCGACTCGACGGCGCCGCTTTCGCGCCGCCGGCCCCCGACGAGCGAAGGGGCGCGTGACATGCCGGATCCGATGATCGACCCCCCGCACCACGGCGGCCGGCACATCCCCGAGCCGGACGCGGCGGGTTCCCGCCACACCGCGGCGGACGGTGAAGTGGCACTGACCCTGCCGAGCTGGGACCTGCTGCCGCCCGTCGAGTTCCTCAACCGGCGCCGTGGCCGGGAACCGGGTTCCCGGTGAGGCACCTGCCCGGCCCCTACGCGGCGTGGACGAGCTGGCTGGAGGCGTTCGGCCGCGGGGAGGACCTGCCCTCCGGGCACCTGCCCGCGATGACCACCGACCTCGGCCCGGACATGACCGAACGGCTGTTCAACCAGGTCGTGCAGGCGTTCCAGCACCGCCAGCGGCGGTGGCACCAGACGCTCCAGCGCGACATGCGGGCGGTCACCGCCACTCCGGCGGGCGCCACCACCTCCATCGCGGCGGCCCTGCGCAACGCACGCGGCCTGCTCTCGCCGCTGCGGGAACTGGCCGAGCTCCCCCAGTTCCCGGCCGAGCTGAGGGACAGCCTCCGCGACGCGCTGGCGGACACCGTCCGCTCGGCGCAGCGTGCCCTGGAGGACTCCGTCCGGGATGCCCCGGCGGCGTTCCAGGCCGCGATCCGCGCCAACAGCCTCATCCCCGGTCTGACCCGACCGCGGCCCGCGCCACCGGCGCCCAGGCCCGCGTCCGGCAGACGGGTCATCCTCTGAAAGGACACGGTCACCATGCCCAACGGGGCGGAGACCAGCACCCGCATCGAGTCGTACCTCCTGGCGAGGATCCCGTTCGTGACCGTCCGCACGGTCGAGCGGAGCCGTGCCCTGGACATGCTCGGTGAGCTGGCCCGGCACAAGCAGCTCGACATCCTCGTGCACACCCTCAGCCAGGGACTCCGGGACCTGCGCACCCGCCAGCCCGTCACGGACGACAGGTCGTTGCTCGGCGCGCTGGACCTGGCGGGCGAGTGGTTCCAGTCGAGGTCCAACCTGACCATCGTGTTCACCGACGTGCAGCACCTGTCGGAGGACAACGACATCTCCCGTCGTTTCGCGGACCTGGCCACGCTGGCGGAGGAGCACGGCGGCTGCATGGTGGTGATCACGTCCGACTCGGTGTGGACCCCGTTGCAGCGCATGGGCATGGCGGTGTCGCTCGACCTACCGGACATGGACGAGATGCGGGCCGAGATCGAGAACTTCCTGCGGCCCTACTCGACCGACATCCCGATCGAGTGGGGCCCCGCTGAGTACGCCCAGGCGGCGTCGATCCTCGCCGGTGTCACCAGGATCGAGGCGTTGAACATCCTTGCCACGCTGGTGGTGCGGCGATCGGTGACCAAGGAGGACCTGCCGGCGCTGAGCCAGGCCAAGGACGCGATCTTCAACGAGCTGGCGGGCCTGGAGCGGGTGTCGATCCGGGACGGCGACCACCGCGTCGGCGGCCTGGCCGGTCTGCGCCAGTGGCTGGACCGCAAGCGCCCCCTGCTGACCATGGACCTGCGCGACCGGGGCATGCGACCTCCGCGCGGCGTGCTGCTCGTCGGGGTGCCGGGTTGCGGGAAGTCGCTGTCCGCCAAGGCGATCGCCGCCGACTGGCAACTGCCGCTGTACCGGTTGGACATGGCGTCGGTGTTCGGCCACTACGTGGGCCAGTCGGAGAGCAGGCTGCGCGACGCCCTCGCCACCGCGGACACCGTGGCGCCGTGCGTGCTGTGGATCGACGAGATCGAGAAGGGCCTGGCCGGGTCGGGCGGCGGCGACAGCACCGGCATCACCACCCGCCTGGTCGGCCAGTTCCTGTACTGGCTCCAGGAGTCCCGTGCCCGCGTGTTCGTCGTGGCCACCGCGAACGACACCCGGTCGCTGCCGCCGGAACTGCTGCGCAGCGGCCGGTTCGACGACATGTTCTTCGTGGACCTGCCCGACCAGGAGGAGCGCCGGGAGATCATCGGCATCTACCTGGGCAAGTACCTCAGGGTGCCGGTCGCCGGGGAAGTCGTGGACGAGTTGGTGGCGCTCAGCGAGGGGTTCGCCGGGTCGGACCTCCAGTCGGCGGTGGCCGAGATCGGCTACGAGGCGATCCGGGTCGGCGACGCCGACGTGCCCGTCGACTACTACTACAGCGCGTTCCGGAACGTGGTGCCCCTGCTCCGGTCCGCACCGGAGCGCGTCGAGGAAGTGCGTCAGCTCCGCGACCGGGCGATCCCGGCATCGGGCAAGGCGCGGCCGAGCACCGACCGGACCGCCGGCGCGCGTCGCGTCGTGCTGGGCTGAGGGGGCCGCGTGACGACCGACGCGCTGTCGACGGTGCTGGAGCACACCGACCTCGCCATCACCGGGATCGACGAGCCGGACCGGGCGGCGTGGGTCTTCGCCCGGTGCTGGGCGCGGGTGGTGCGCTTCCAGCACCTGGAGGGCGACGACCAGGACCTGGACCGGGCGTTCGCGGACGCCCGGTCGCTGCCCCCGGACTTCCCCGGCCGGCCCAAGCTCGCGGCGGTCGCGGTGGCCGCCGCCCTCCAGCGAGGCCGGTTGCGGACCCGTGAACGCCTGGTCGCGGCCCGTGAACTGGCCGCGATCGCCGACACCGACCCGGCTCCGCTGCCGGCGTGGCCGAAGACGTCCGCGGCGGTGCGGGCGATGGCGCTGGTGAGCGCGGCGCAGCACGGCGAGCCGGGCTTCCACTTCGACACCGCGGTGGCCGAAGCCGAGCGCCTGGCGGCCACGGCCGCGGGTGACGAGCCTTATGCGACGATCGCCGACATGGCGTTGACGACCCTGCGCCAGCAGCGGTCGGTGGCGAACCACGACGCCGTCGGCGCCCGCGACGCCGCCGAGAATCTCGGCCACAGCCGCTTCGCCGTCGGTGGCGTCGACCTGATGCGGGTGATGGCGGAGTTCCAGGCCGCACTCCTGCGCCAGGACATCCAGCGGATGGCCGAGTTGTGGCCACAGGTGACCCGATTGGCGGACCACCCCGCGCTGTCCGCGAACACCAGGTCCGGCTTCGCGTTGATGGTGCGCTCGGTGACCCCGTTCATGACGATGCTGCGGGACGGCCACATCGCCGACCCCGGCGGCCTCGGCATGATGGCCGACCCCGACCTGATCAAGGCCATGGGCGAGTCGCCGCTGCTCGCCGACCAACCCGGGCTGTCCACCGCGGAGTGGGCGATCCGCACCTCCACCGCCGCCGCCGGCCAAGCGGCCATCGGCACGCCGGAGTCGATCGACCGGGCGATCGCCATGCTGTCGGAAGTCGTCGAGCGGGTCGACCCGCACGACGCGCGGATGGGCATGTACCTGACATCGCTGGGCTCGGTGATCATCGACCGCTACGTGCGCTCGGGTGACCGGGAGGACCTGCACCACGGCATCTCGACCCTCGAACGCGCGCGGGACGTCGTCGGCTCGGTGACCAGTCCCTACTGGCACATGATCGCGGTGCCGCTGTCGGTGGCCTACCGGATGGGCGGCCGGGCGGAGCTCGGGCGGGAGACCGCGCTCAGCGGGCTGCGCGCCCACTGCTGGAACGCGCTGGTCCAGGCGGACCCGGTCGCCGTGCAGGCCGCGGCACGGGCTGCGGCAGGCGACGCGGTGGACGCGGCATGGGCCTGCCTGGCCGACAACGACCCCGGCCGCGCCTTCACCGCGCTGGAGTCGGGCCGAGGGCTCATCCTGTTCTCCGCGCTGGAGCGCCGCGACATCGAGCGCCGCCTAGTGGACGCGGGCCGACCGGCGCTGGCCCAGCACTGGAAGCAAGCCGTGGCGGTCAACCCGGCCGAGATCCCGGAAGACCTGCGACGCCAGGTGATGAGCGAGCTGACCGGTGTCCCCCTCATGCCCGGATCGCAGCCCGGCCGGCCGGTGGGTGGCCCGGCCCGGCTCATCGACCCGCCCGCGCTGCCCGAGGTCCGCGCGGCCCTGGGCGTGCTCGGGGCCGACGCGCTGGTGTACCTCCTCCCCGGTGGGCAGGGCACGGGCGCGGCCGTCGTGGTGCCGGCGGAGGACGAGGCGAGCCGGTACTTCCTGCCCGGTCTCAAGGCGGCGCCGCTCGCGCGTTTCGAGGACTTCCTCGCCCGCTCCCCCGACAACGCCGACAGGGACACCGGCAGGGACGCGGACGTCGAGTCGACGCCCGCCGGTGACCTGACCGAGCTGTGCGAGTGGGCCTGGGACGTCGCGATCGGCCCGCTGCTGGAGCACCTGCCCGACAGCACGCAGCGGATCGTGCTGGTGCCGATCGGCGAGTTGGCGCGGATCCCGTGGCACGCGGCGCTCGACCGGCGGACGGGTGAGCACGCCGTGGAACGGGTCACGTTCTCCTACACGCCGTCCGCTCGCCTGATGTGCGAAACGGCCTGGCGCAAGCGGGTGCCGCCGAGCGGGCACGCGCTCGTCGTGGCCGACCCGGACACCGAGGGCGCGCAACGGGAACTGGTCGCGGCCCGTGCCGAGGGCGTGGCGGTCGCCGCGCTCTACCCGAACGCGCGGCTCGTCGGCCGGGCGCCGGACGGTTCGGCCGCCCCTGACGGCAGGGGAGCCAAAGCGGACGTCACCGGCTGGCTGGAGGCGGCCGAGGTGGGCTCCACGCTGCACCTGGCCTGCCACGGCGTGGTGGGCCATGACGCCGACTCGTCGTCCTACCTGCTGCTCGCCGACGGCGACCGCCTCGCGGCGGAGGAGCTGACCGCCGCTCTCACCACCTCACGGGGGCGGGACGTCGCGCTGGCCGTGCTGGCGGCGTGCCGCAGCGGGGAGTCCGGGCGCGGGCACGACGAGGCGTTCAGCATCGGATCGGCGTTCCTCGCGGCCAACGTGCGCACGGTGGTGAGCGCGCAGTGGAACGTGCCGGACGCGGCGACATCGGTGCTGATGTTCATGGTCCACCACTACCTGCGCGCGGAGGGCATGCCGCCGGCGGACGCCCTGCGCGCGGCGCAGCGGTGGGCGCTGCGCGACCGGACGCCGCCCGCGTCCATGCCGCGGGCGCTGCGCGACCACCTCGCCCGGCACGACGTCGGAGCGGTCGAGGCGTGGGCCGGGTTCACCCACGCCGGGCAGTGAGGTCACGGGACGGTGAGGTCACGGAACGGTGGTCACCACGGACACGATCGACGTCGTCCAGTCGCACGCTCCCCGGAGCTCATCCGGCCCCGAGCGGTGGGTGGCGGTCAGGCCGAGGCGGTCGACGACCCCGCCGGGGGCCGCGCCCCGCACCGCCGCCGGCTCCGGTTCGCCCAGGCGCGGCAGCCGGAACGGGTCCGCGGAGAACCGCTCCTCGGACACGAGGAGCTTGAACCAGTCGCGGACGCTCGCGCCCGGCTCCACCGGCCTGCCCGGCGGCAAGGACAACGTGATCGCCCGGCCACCCGCCGCGTGCGCGGTGTACCTGGCGCGGACCCAGCCGCCCGGGAACAGGCCGGGGTGCACCCGGTACCGGTCGGTCAGGTCCAGCAGCACGCAGAACAGGTCGCGGTGGTGGGTGTTCCCGAGGCGCACCAGCACTTTCGGCGGTGTCGTGTCGCGGTACGACGCGCGCAGCGCACCGGACGCGTCGACCGGCAGCGGGTCACCGCGCTCGGACAGGACTTCCACCCGCACCGCGTCGGCCAAGGCGGTGTTCGGGTTGGCCAGCGCCTTCACCGCCCGCCACCGCGCGACGTGCTCCAGGTCGGCGACGACACGCGCGGCGGCGTCCGTCGTGCGGACGTCGACCTGGGTGAAGAACGGGTCGCCGTCCGCCGACGTCACGTCGACCACACCGGGGGCGCGCACGACCACGCGGATGTCCGCCACCTCGCCCGGCTCGACCGGCCGCACGTGCGGCGAGGGGCGGCCGTCCGGCGTGGCGACCCGCAGCGCTGCGGCGATCCGTTCCGCCGCCACGGGATCGTCCCCGGACGGGTCCAGCGCGACCGCCGTGGCGGGCAGCGGCACGCGGGTCGTCACGACGGGGTACTGCCGCGTCCGGTCCGGCGTCCAGCCGACCGGCTCGACCGTGCTGTGGTCGGCGGCGACGTCGACCGCGCGCAACACCCGCAGCGGGTCGCTGCCCGCCACTCCGAACTCCACCGGGTCGCCCGGCACGGGCTCGGGCATCCCGTGGCAGGCGCCCGCGTCCACCTGCCACCGCCCGCGCACGTGCCGGGCGGTGGTACCGGTGGACGTGGACCGCACCGCGCCGCCGAGGAACGGCTGGTCGGCCAACGGGTCGTCGACGGGGTGGAGGGTCGGGTGCTGAACCGCCACCACGTTCTCCACGTCGCACGACACCGCGCCCAGCAGCTCGCGGTAGCCGACGCCCGGTCCCAGCGCCGCGAGCCGGCCGAGCAGGGCGCGGCTGAAGACACCGCGGTGGAAGCCGCGGAACGCCCTCTCGTACGCCTTCTCGCGGATGTCGCACGCCGCGAGGAGCACGTGCGACGGTCGGCGGCCGACCACGTCCCTGGTACCGGCGAACAGTTCGGGCACAAGGGATTCCGGCCTCGGCGGGACCAGCCGCGCGGGCGCGCCGCGCGCGGTCAGGGCGGTGTCGCCCCTGGTCGCGCCGTCCGAGTGGCAGCAGTCCAGAACTGCCACCACGTGCGCGCCGGAGGACGCGACGGCGTCCAGCAGCGCGCCGAGCTCCCGGTCCAGCAGGTCTTCCCCGCCGTCGAGCCGGCTGTCGGCGCAGACGATCGTCTGCGTCCTGCCGTTGGGCGCCGTGGCCTCGAAACCGGCGGCCACGGGCGCTTCCGAGCCGTGGCCGCTGAACCAGAAGAGCGCGGTGTCCCCTCGACGGGCTCGCCCGAGGTGCTCGCGCAGGCCGGTCACGACCGCTTGCCGGGTCGCGTCGGCGTCGAGCAGGACCCGGACGTCGGACCGCTCGACGTGGGTCCTCAGGTACTCGTCGGCGTGGCCGACGTCGTGGTGCGCGCCGCGAAGCGACCCCAGGCGACCCGCGTAGTCGTTGACGCCCACCAACAGCGCGTGAACCGTGCCCATCCCGCCGCACCTCCCCCACCACCGCTCCGACGAGTCTTCCTGACGGACGGCCCGCCGTGGGGTCCGGCACCGCGCAGGGCGCCGGACCCCGTCGCGTCACTCGTCGTCGCGCGACAGGTTCAGCACGGCCGCCGCGAGGTTCGCGACCGTGAGGACCACTCTCAGCACCCAGTAGCCGACCTGGGCCGGCGGGACGTTCGGCCGCCACCTCCGGGGACGTCTACCCGGCCCCGGCTCGTCCTGCTCTTCCTGCTGCGACACGCGTCGCTCCTCTCCCTCGTGGAACGGGGAGCGGGGGACGCCCGTGGGCATCCCCCGCCTCGTGCCGGCCTGGTCAGCCGTTCTCGTCGTCCTCGTCACCGCGTCCGAACATGGCCCCTCCTCCGCTCGCTCCCGGGCCACCGAGGACCCGGGCGTTTTCCGCTGACGACCGGGACGCCAAGGGCGGGTCGGGACGCGCAGTTGTTCGCGAGGGGGCGCCGGCGAGCCCGTGGAACCGGGCCATCCGCCATGGGGAACCTGCGAACCAGTACCGACAGGGAGAGGGGACGACGATGCTGACCGCGTGGGACGGATACGCCCGCGTCGACTACGTGCCGAGCCCGGGTCGCGTCCAGGTGACGCTCACGACCGTGGAACCCACGGTGTTCCGGAGGCTGCGCAACGGCCTCGCGTGCGCGTTCGCCGGCGACGATCCGGGTGGGCCACCGACGTACGTGGAGGTGGACGTCGGTTTCGGGCTGACCGACGACGAACGGGTGCTGCTGGGCGAGTCGCTGCTGGCGGTGGTGGACCCGCTGCTCGGCGGCGGCGGGGGCTCCACGACCACGCGGCTCGACCTCGGGCAGGTGGCCGCCCTGGCGCGCACCTGGGCGCCCTACCGCGAGGCGGTGCTGTCCGCCGAGCCGGGGACGACCGCGTCCGGGGCGTGGGTCGGCGGGTTGTGGACGCGGCTGACCGGTCTCGGCCTGCTCGCGGCACTGCGGGCCACCCCGTTGCAGGCCGACCCGTCCTACCGGGGCGATCGCCCCGCCGGTGATCCGGAGGACGTGCCGCCGGAGGACGACTTCACCTGGCACGACTCCGTGCTCCCCGCCGACCTGGCCGCGCGCGCCGGTGTCGAACCGGTCGTGCGCTGGACCACTTACCGCGTCGACGGCGTGCTCCAGGACGCGGTCGAGACCACCGGCGTGGTCGTGCACGCCACGGCGCTGCCGGCTGCCGACGCGCGGCTGGAGGTCGCGCTCGACGACGGCTCGGGCGAGTGGGTCGCGCTGGAGCCCGAACCCGGCGTCCCCCTGAAGCTGGCCGCCGATCTGCCCCTCGCACCCGACGCCGACGAGCCCGCGCTCCGGTTCCGCACCGACAGGAGGAACGATGGTCGACCGTCCGACGCGGACTGAACCGGCACCGTTCGACGGTGACCTGCTGCGCTCGTCCGCCCAGCACGTCCTGGACCACCTGCCGCCGCACCTGGTGGAGCGGATGACCGACAGGTACGGCACGGCCGACGCCGTGGTGGACGAGATGGTCGCGCTGGGCGAGCGGGTGTGGGGCACGCTGGACCGGCGGGGCCGGCGGCTGCCCGCCGAGGACTACCCGCTCTTCGCCGTCGCGCTGCTGTCGGTGAAGGACAAGGTCGCGGGGGTCCAGCAGAAGCCCACCAACGTGGTGGACGCATTCGACCAGCTGGCGTCCTTCGGCGATGTGCCGATCGAGGTCGCCGCCCAGAGCAGGATGCTGCGCGACAAGGACGTCGTCGCGCCGCTGCTGGACGCCGCACGAGTCGTCCGTGACGTGCGGGCGCTGAGACCGGACGACAGTCCGACGTTCGTCACGATGGTCACGACCGCGGTCCTCTCCACCTCCGGCGTCCTCCCGGACCCGCTGGCGGCGGTGGTGTCGGTGCTCGAACGGGGCGCCCTGCTGGCCGGCCGCCACCGCGCCCGGCTCGCCGTCGAGCCCGGGCCGGACCCGATGTTCCCGGTGCTGGGCAACGTGGACCTGGTCGGCCAGGTGGCCGCGTACCGGGTCGCCGTCGCGGAGTTGTCGGGTGCGTCGCCGGACGACGCGCAGCAGGCCGTCGCCGAGTACGCGGTCGAGGTCGCGCAACGGCTCAGGCGGGCGTTGCGACAGGCGGTCGATCCCGGCCGAGGGCGGATGGAGGTGGACGCGGTCACCGCGCTGGCGGCGTTCGCGCGGTTCCTCGCCGCCGACGGGCCCGAGCGCGGCGAGGTCGCGGAGAAGGTGTTCGGCCTCCTGCACCCGGAGTTCGGCGCGATGGCGATGCGGCAGTCGCGACGCGAGATCCCGGTGGACGGCGACGACTCGGCCTTCGCCCGTGACGACGCCGAGGCGGTCGAGCCCGACCGGGCGATCATCGTCGCCGACCAGCTCGCGTGGTGGATGCTCGTCGAGCTGTTCGCGGGCACGACGCCCGCTCAGCGCGCCGTGCTGACGGCCTGGCTGACCGGTCGGCGCGAGGTCGGTGACCAGGACTGGTTGCCGTTCCTCGTGGACAGGGTGCGTCGCGTCGAAGCACGGTTGCGCGGGGCTCGCGGTGAGCCGCCGCGCATCCGTGAGCACGCGGGCACCGCCGCGGCGTTCGCGGCCGTCAGGTCCCGCGTGCGCGACGCGATGGTGCTCGGTCTGCGCGGTGGCGCGTTGGCCCTGACCGTCCTGCCGCCCCTGTGGGCGGACCGGCAGGCAGCGGTCCAGCTGGTGGCGAGCAAGCTGCGCCTGGAGCTGGGGCGCAAGCGGACCACGCAGTCCAGGGCCGCGCTGGTGGCCGCGGTGGTCGTGCGCGCGCCGGCGCAACAGGTGCAGCGGGTGGTGGAGAAGGACCGGCCCGACGAGTGCCCTTGCGGTGTGGTCGACCGGGTGCCGCTGCCTCCCGCCGGCGTGTGCCCGCACCGCCCGTGGTCGGAGAGCGGGCTCGTGGAGAGCTACACGACCCTCACGTGGTTCGCCGAGTACACGGCCGAACCCGCGACCAGCGCGGACCTCAGGCGCTACAAGGGCCCGTGGCAGGAGTGGGTGCAGGAGGTGCTGGAACGGTCGTGAGCCGGGTCGCGGGCGGGTCCACCGGAACCGCCCGCGACGCCGTCAGGCCACCAACGCCGTCAACCAAGCAACGCCGCGACCCTCTTGCGGATGTCCTCGACCTCGTCGTGCCGCACGTAATCCGCGGCGTTGCCCCGGGAACTGGTCTCCAGCCACCGCTCCGCCATGTCGAGCAGGCGCCGCAGCCGGGCGGTGTCCTCCTCGGTCAACGGCTTCACCCCGGTCTCCAGGGCGAGGAGCAGGGCCGGGGCCGCGCGCAGGGCGAAGAGGCCGCGTTGCTCGTCGGACACCGGCTGGTACCGGCCGGCCTCGTGCTCGCGCAGCACGAGGCCGATCCACTCGTGGCCCAGGGCGGCCCAGTCCCGCGCCTCGTCCGGCCGGTGCCGGGACCTGGCCAGCTCCACGAGCCGCGACGTGGACGCGGTGGCGACGTAGCTGGTGAGGCCGAGGGGGCCGAAGACGCCGATGCGGCGGTAGAGCCGCCTGCGGCTCGGGATGACGAACTCGCGGAACAGGCGCACGGCTTCACGCAGGTCGTCGGCGTCGTCCTTGTGACTGCCCAGGAAGGCGGCGTAGTTGTGCAGCAGGTAGCCGAGTCCGTGGGCCGCGGCGCTGCCGGGCGCCGACAGGTCGGCCTCCAGCGTCTCGGCGTAGGCCCGCCAGTAGCGGCGCACGAGGTCGTCCAACTCCGCCGGCGTCGGGAGGCCGGCGGTCGGGTCCGTCGCGTTGGTGGTGCGGACGGCGTTGAGCTCTATGCACGCCGCACCGAGGACATCGGCCGTCGCACCCCGGTCCAGCACGCCGTCCGCGAGCATCCCGAGGCAGCGGTCCACGCCCTCGACCAGGGAGCGGACCAGGCCCGCGATCGGGTTGGTGCGGTTGTGCCGCAGAACCACGACCCGCAGGACGTCCAGCCGGGTGCGGACCACGGCGGACGTCGGGTCGTCGGCGTCGAGGCACCGCGCGGCCAGCCCGTCGACGTCGTCCAGCACCGCCAGGAAGTCCGCCTCCGCCAGGCCGGGCGAGCCGACGTCGGCCCGCACGTACCGCGCGACGCCGAGCGCGGCGAGCAGCAGCGCCCGACGCCCCTGCTCCGACAGCTCGGCGGCCCGTTCCGGGCTGGGCAGCAGCACGCGGGTCGCGGTGCTCGCGTCGTCTTCGCCGTGCACGGACGACCAGTACTCGCACACGCTGTCCACCAACCCGGACACGGGCAGCAGCGCTTCGGCGACGAACTGCTCCGGTTCCCGTTCGCTGATCCAGACGTACCCGCCGCCCTCGGCTTCGCTCGCGTCGAGGAGCAGGGAGATCAGGCGCTCCACCAACTCGTCGCGGCGGTCGCGCGCGGTCGAGCGGAAGTGGGGGTCCGCGTCGGGCCGCACCAGGTCGTCGGCGGGTTCCGGGCCGAGGTCCGGCAGGTCGACGCACGACACCGTGCGGTCGAGGAAGAACAGCTCGCGGGGATGGGTGATCGGGTCGAGGTCCTCGACGTCGCCGGCGCCCATCTCGGATCGCGCCGCGGCCCGCTCGGCCAACCCGGCCGCCCGGCCGAACCGCGGGCTGTCGAGGGACTCGCGCTGGATGCGCCGCGCCTTGACGGCCGCGACGACGAGCGCCGGCTGCGAGCGGAAGACCTCGATCGCGGCGGTGGCCCAGGCGGCGATCCGCAGCACCAGCGGGAGCGGGCCGCCGCCGGGCGCCCGGAGCAGCGGCAGCGCCTCCTCCATGCCCCGCACCACGGGCTCCAGCAGGGTGTTGACCGCGGTCAGCAGGACGGCGGACTTCGTGTGGGGGCCGAACCGGTTCGTCGTGGCGTTGATGATCTCGTTGGGCAGCGACTTGCCCGGTGCGGCGACGACGGCCCGGCCGTGCACCACCCAGTCCACACCGGACGGGACTTCGGGCCGGTCGGACCGGTTCGGCGACGGCGCGCCCCGCGCGATCTCGGTGATGGTGATCCGGTTGAAGTCGCTGAGCCACGTCATGGTCCCGAAAGGGCTGATGGGCGACGTCACGCCGAACAGCGGCGCCACGTTGCGCGCCAGCCGCGCGGGCACCACCTCGGAGCGCTTCTCTGTCGTCAGGGGGACGACGGCGGGAAGCAGCGGCATGAACTCACTCCATCTCATCGCGCGGCCCCCTCATACCGACCACGCCGCGAACGGGAGTCAAGGCGAGTTTTCTCACAATCCGGCATCGACAGCCCCACCCTCCCTCAATCACATATAAAAGTATGTCCATGACCTCACGCGTCGCCTCTCGCCCATCCCGCCCCGCACCCCCGGGGCGTTCGGACCACCGGCGTCCCACTTCCGTCCCCAAGCTGCCGCAGGACGTCGCGCAGGCGATCTGGTGGGAGCTGAGAGCCGCCCGCCAGGCGGTCCACAGCCGGCACGGCGCCCCGCCGTGCGACACGGAGCTGTACGTCACCGGCTTGCGCCTCGGCAGGCGGTCGCGGACGGCTCCGCCGGCGAGCGGGTACCGGCTCTCCGGCACCTGCCCGTGCCGCGATCTGGTCTCCGACGCCGTCGAACTCGCACTGCGCTACCTGACGGACCACGCGGGCGATCTGCACAACCCTCCCGGAGCGGTGCGGCGGCACCTCCGGTTCCGGCTCAGCGACGAAATGCGCCGGGCACGCGCCGAGCGCGGGGCGCTGTCGAGGCCGGAGGCAGCCGCCGTCAACCGCTACGGCAAGGCGTTGCCCGACGACTTCCACCGCACGGTGCTCGTGATCCTCGCCGACGAGGCGGGCTGCGACGGCCCGCTGCGCGGCGAGTCCGGGCTGCTGCGCCGGCTGGGCGACCGGTGCGCGGACCAGCTCGGCGGGACGCCGGACGACTACCGCCACCGGCTGCCCGACGCGATCCGGCTGGTCGAGCGGACCTGCAGGGGCGGGTCGCTGGTCGACGTGGGCGGCGACGACCGGCGCGAGATGGTCAGCTGGTGGGAGGCCCACATCGACCGCCCGCTCGGCAGGCGCGCGAACCCGGCGGACCTGCGGGTGGCCGCGAGCGCCACGGACGCGCCGGCCATCCAGATCCCGGACCACGACTCGGCGGAGTCGCCGGACGAGGCCGTGCTGGACGCGCTGCTCATCGCGGTGGCGACCGCGGACCGGGACGACGAGGAGGCCGCGTTGCGCGAGACGATCGAGGAGCTGGCCCGGAGCGGCGTCCTGCCACCGGTCCGAGCCGGACTCCTGCTCAACGACCCCGGGCGGCGCCTCGACGTCCTCGACCAGGTCCGGTCCATGCTGGCCCCACCGGCCCGCCGCCGCCGGCGCGGGTGAGACGCCATGACCGCGGACGAGCAGCAGCCGGACCCCGGGCCGTCGGCCGAAGAGGTCCGGGCCATGGCCGAAAGGCTCTCCGAGCAACTCGCCACCGAGCCGGAAACTCTCGCCCCGGCCCTGGCCGGAGCGGTCGGCCTCACCCGCGTGTACGACATCGACCAGGGGGACGACGACTTCCGGATCCAGGTGAGCGACGCCCTCGACCTCCTGCGGCACGGCATCACGGGTGGTCCGGACGATGACCACCGCGGCCCCTGGATGATGGCCTCCGCCACCGGGCACGCCATGGTCGGGCAGTGGGCCCAGGCTATCCGGTGGGGCGAGAAAGCCGTCGCGTTGCCTTACGACGACGACACGGCGGACTTCATGCGCATGGAGCTGGCGGACCTGCACCTGGGTCGGGCCATGCACGTGGCGTCCACCCAGATCGACAACCCCCACCGGGCGTTGGAAGAGGTGCGAGACCTCCCCGC
The DNA here is from genome assembly GCF_052936305.1 of Saccharothrix isguenensis. NCBI lineage: Bacteria > Bacillati > Actinomycetota > Actinomycetes > Pseudonocardiales > Pseudonocardiaceae > Saccharothrix > Saccharothrix isguenensis. The sequence continues at coordinate 2,569,177 of NZ_CP193626.1, read as the reverse complement.
CGTGCTGGCTGAGCTCGCGGGCGCTGCGGCAGCAAGGTCGACCGAGGTGGTGCTGCGGGTGAACCAGGCCCGTGCGTTCATGCTCCGCTGGGAGGCAGGGGGCACCGACAGCGACCTCGACGCCGCCTTGGGCTTGTTGCACCGCAACGTCTTCCTGCTGCCCGAAGACGCGGAACGCCACGACGGCCTGACCCTGTTCGCCTACGTCTGCCACCAGCTCCTGCTGCGCGGGAAGGAGGTTCCAGCGGACGATGCCATCGACGCCCTGGAGTCGGTCGTCGCGGCCGAGCCCGAGCCGTCCCCCGAACACCACTGGCTGCTCGCCCGACTTCTCGACCACCGGCACCCCGGGGACGAGGGCGAGGTCCGCGACCGGATCATCGCGAGCCTCGCCGTCGCCGCGCCCCACGGCGACGCGTTCACGTGGGACGAGTACGGCACCGCCTTGGCCCGTAGAGGAAACGACAACGACGACTTGGACGACCTCCGCGAGGCGGTCGTGTGGCTGGCCCGCTACCTGGAGCAGCAAGACCCGGCCGGGCCGAACGCCTGGCTGCCGTGGGTCGACATCACCGCCGCCCACCACGCCCTCATGCTGTCCGACGGCGACCTGGCCCATGCCGACGAAGTGGTCCACCGCGCTACCCGCGCGCTGGCCATCGGCATCCCCGACGAGGACATCGCGCACGCCATCCGCCGGTGCCGCCTCAGCGCCGTCTCCCTGGAGGGCAAGCGACCCGACCTCGAACACTTCGTGTCGATTCACCCGGTCAAGGACTGGCTCCTGGAGGCCCAGCGCCTCGTCGAGCGGAAGACGGCGGAAGGGCCCCTGGACGAGGAGGTGGCGCTCCTCGGCGCCACGACCGGGATGGGGTGGTTTCACCTGGCCATCGGCGCCTGGCATCACGTCGTCGCCGACCCGACCGACGTGCCGGTCCTGCTCGACCACATGTCGCGGATGCTGGAAGCGGCCGAGCAGGTCGATGACATGCCGCCCGAGTACGACAAGCTGCTGCGCGTGATGGCGGAGCTGGTGGCCAACCAGCGGAAGCTCCTGGCCGGCGACGACGACGTGGACCTGATCGCGGTGAAGGCCGCCCTGGCCGACCCCTCCCTCGCCGACGAGCACGACGGCATCGTCCAGATGGTCGGTCTCATCAGCCTCACCGTGAGCACCGGCACGCCCTCGCTCAGTGCCTTCGAGCTGGGCGAGCGGGTGCTGGCGGGCAAGCCCGGCGCATCGGAGCGCAGTGCCGAAGATACCCGTGAGGCCGAGGGGATTCGGTTGCTCTTCAAGGCGTTCCAGCTGTTCCGGACCAACGTCCCCGTCGCCGAGGTGCGCGAGGCAACCGCTCGGGCCTGGGAGGTGCTGTCCACCCTGCCGCGCACCCTCGCGATCGAGCCGATCGTGCTGCTGAGCGGGGCGCTGCACCGCAGCTTCGGGTCGCCGCACCCCGTTCCGCACGGACCAACCGGTTCCTGGCTCGACCCCTTCCTGGCGATCACCGGCGTGGCCGAGGAGATCGTTGCCGCCACCGCACGGCGGGACACCGGCGCGCTCCGCGCTGCCCTGGAGCGGCTGGACGACGTGCCGGAACTGCCACCGGCCCTGGTGGGCGGCGTCAGCATGGTGGAGGCACTGCGTGCCGGAGCGCTCCTGGAGCTGGCCCGCTTGGAGCCGTGGAACCGGGAGATGCTCGACAGCGCCATCGAGCTGCACCGCGACCGGCACACCCGGCACGAGCCGTGGGAAGAGCTGTTGGCGCCTTCCCGGATGGTCCTGGCCCGGTTGTTGCGCCTGCGCGACGCGCCCGGAGACCGGGAGTGGAGCAGGCGGTTGGGGTTGGAGCTGCTGTGGGTCGCGGCGTGGAAGGTGCTGGTGCAGTCCAGCGGCGACCACGCGCTGGAGATGGCGCGCAACGCGTCCACCGCGGTGGACGAGCTGACCGCGTGGTGCCTGGTGGACGACGCCGTCGACGACCTCATCCAGGTGGTGGACGCGCGACGCGGGCTCGTGCTCAAGGCCGCCGGCACCGGGCGGACCGTCGCCGAGCAGCTGCGCCGGATGGGACGCGACGATCTCGCCGAGCAGTGGACCGCCGCCGACGGTCGCGACGACCCCCTGCTGCCGGACTGGCAGGAACCGGACGAGGATTGGGGCGCGTTGCGGCGCACCGTGCTGCGGGAACTGGCCGCGCGGCCGGACGAGCTGGTCGACCGCCCGTCTGTGGCGGAAGTCCGGCACGCGCTGCGGCGGCACGGATCCGGCTGCCTGGTGTACCTGCTGCCGGCGAACCAGCACCACGGCGGGCTGGCACTCCTGGTGCCCGCGCACGGGCACGCGCGGGTCCGCCCGCTGCCGGGCCTGCGCGTGGACACGGCGGTGGAGCGCTACCGGCTGGCCTACGAGGAGCGGGACGAGAAGGGCGACGCGGACAGCGTCCGGCGCTGGCGGACCGAACTGGGCGAGCTGTGCACTTGGGCGTGGGAGGCGGCCGGGCGCGAGCTGTCCCTGGTCGCCGGGCAGCACGGCGGCCTGGTCCTGGTGCCGGTGGGGTCATCCGGCCTCGTGCCCTGGCACGCCGCGCGGCGGACCGTCGACGGCGCGGACCGCTACCTGGTGCAGGACGCGACCGTCTCGTACGCCCCGTCCGCACGGTTGTTCTGCGACGTGGTCGGCCGGGACGAGGTCGTGGAGGGACGGCCGGTGCTGGTGGGCAACCCCGCGCGCGACCTTGCGGTGGGTGCGGTCGAGGCGGTCGCGATCCGCGACGCGTTCTACCCCGGCGGCGCGTTCTACGGCGGCTTCAGCAGGCCTCCCCAGCCGTGGCGGCCCGCCGAGGACGGACTCGGCACACCGGCCGAGGTGCTGTCCGAGATGGACGGGCCGCTGCCGCTGCTGCACCTGGCGTGCCACGCCGTGGCGGACATGCGACGCCCGTTGAACTCCGAGGTCGGTCTGGCCCGGGAACGGCTGTCCTCGCGGCGGCTGCTGGGCGTGAGCCCGACGACGACCCTGCCGTTGGGCCTGGTGGTCCTGTCCGGCTGCACGACCAACGTGTCCGGTGTGGACTACGACGAGGCGCTGAGCCTGTCGTCCGCCTTCCTCGCCATCGGCGCCCGTTCCGTGGTCGGCTCGCTGTGGCGGGTCCCCTCCGGACGGACGACGGCGCAGCTGGTGTTCATGTTCCACCACTACCTGCGCGCCGGGGGACTGACCGCGGCCGAGGCGCTGCGCACCGCGCAACTGTGGATGCTCGACCCCGATCGCGAGTACCCGGCGACGATGCCCGAGCGCGTCCGCGGCATCCCCGCCGCACCGGGGTTCGACCACCGGGACGTCGAGTGCTGGGCCGGGTTCACGCAGCTGGGTCGGTGAAACCCCGCGACCCGCGGCGGTTCGGCGGGTCGCGGGGTCACCTGTCCGCCACGGCGCACCTGGTCACCGGGCGGAGGCCGGTGCCAGGGGTTCCGCCTGCGGGCCGCCGGGGTGTCCCAGGCGCAGCACCGAGCGGTAGTCGTCCACGAACAACCAGTCGGGGGTCGACGGCCACGACCGGAGGCCCTCCACGACCCTGGTCCGATCCGGGTGGACGCGGACCAGCGCGCGCCAGTAGAGCGCGCGGAGGCCTTCGGTGTAGGCGCAGTACTGGGTGCCACGCGCCTGTGCCCGCCGCAACGCGTTGACGACCACCGCCTCCAGCTTGGCGAGCGCTTCGAGCTCCTGCTCCAGCTGCGCCTTCACCGCGTCGACGGCGGCGCGCAGCGGGCCGATGCGCTTGCGCCGGTCGGCCTGGTTGCGGGCGCGGACGGACTCCTCGGGCAGGTCCTCCTCCCCCGCACCCCGCCTGGTCGCCTCGGCCTCTTCGAGGGGGATGTCCGCCGCGACCAGGGCGGCGTCCAACTCGGCCAGCCGCACGGTGGCGGACGCGATCCGCCGGTACCGCACCTCGATGTCGGCCACGGTGTCCTCCGAGCCGGTGACGAACTCCTGCAGGACCCGGTCCACCACCTCGTTGCGCCGCTCGACCAACGACTGCTCGTGCGGCGTGTGCGGCAGCGGCACGCCGTCGCGGACTTCGGGTATGCCGCGCTTGCCGTCACGCCTGCCGTGCCGGTACTCGCGGAACCTGACCGACCAACCGATCTTGATCATGGTGAACCGAACTTTGTCGCTCACGGCGCCCTCCAGGTCGTCGGGCCGGGCGGCTGCGGGTCGGCCGGACCGGCGTCGTGGTGGCGCACCAACGCCGTCGTCGCCCGCGGATCGCCCTGCGCCTCCGCCATCAGGTGGCGGACCCGCTGCTTCAGGCTCGCGGCGATGCCGACCAGCTGGTCGACCGCGTACTGCAGCCTCATCGGCACCGCATCCAGCTCGGCCTGCTGGACCTCCATCGCCGCGGTGTGGCGGTCGAACCGCGTGGACGCCGACCGGACCCACCAGCGCAGGCGCTGCACCCGGCGTGCGCTCTGCCGGCGCTGCCGCTGGAGGTCGTCGTGGCCGAACACGCCCACACCCGACGCGACCGCGCCGGTCAGCACCACGAGGGCGGTCAGCAGCAACGCCATGCTGACGTCCACCGGTGGCTCCACCGGCGGGGTGCCTCCGCCGAGCGCGATGCCGGAGCTGGTGGTGGTGTCCGGCGTGAACTGCTCGGTGGGGTGCAGGTAGCGGAACACGAACGAACCCGCCACCCCGCCCAGCCACAACAGCCAGAACCCGACGGCGGCGACCCAGTGGCGGCGTCCGCGGTGCTCGACGGCGCGCAGGGTGAACTCGGTGGCCAGCCAGGCCGTGGCCGTCAGCACCACCGCGAAACCGGCCGCGATCACCCAGCTCTGCCACTCGTCGCTCCTGGTGTTCTCCGCCAGCATCGTCTGGAGCAGCGGGACGTCCACGCCCAGCAGCGCGATCAGCAGCGCCCAACCGAGGACGGCCGAGTACGGGCTGTCGCCGAGGTGGCGCAGGGACGTCCTGCCGGTCGCCCGGCGGTGCGCGGTCGACTCGTCGGTCATGTGCTGACCCCTCCCGGAGCCGGCACCGGGATCGACCGCGTCGTCCCGTTCGACCGGTTCTCGCGGACGCCCCGCCGTGCGGCGAGCATCCGGTCCAGCTCGTCGAGCTTGGTGCTCTCGCCCGCCAACGCGGCGGCGAGGTCGTCCCGGCGTCGCCAGGCGCGGTCCCGCTCGCGCCGGTGGCGGAGCACGACCCGCAGCGCGTGGGTGTGCCAGCGGCTCGCCTCGTCGGTGATCCGGCACTGGTCGACCCGCCGGTCCGCCTCGATCATGATGTCGAACATGTCGCCGGTGCCCAGGTCGACGGCACCGGCCGAGATCGCCGTGCGGACGGCGGTGTCGAGCCGGGCGCGGTACTCCGCGCCGCCGATCTCCGGCGCGGACAGGCCGAAGTCGATGATCCGCAGGACGCGGCGCGACCACCACCGCGTCCGCTCCGGTCGGGGCCGAGCCCCGGGCTTGCCCATGATCCGCTCCTTCAGTCGTGGACGGTGACGCGCACGGTGCGGTTGAGACCCGCTTTGTCGGGCAGCAGGTGCCCGTGGTCGTCGTGGTCGACGACGTAGTCGGCGTGGTAGCTGCCGACGCCGGAGGCGCCGACCCGGTCCTCCGGCACCCCGAGTTCGTCGACCAGAAGGGAGCGCATGGCGTTCGCGCGATCGGTCGACAGCGCCACCTGGCCCGGCCGGTCGCCCACCCTCGCCGTGGTGCCGACCAGGTCGAGACGCCCACCGGAGCGCCGCACGTGCTCGGCGAACGGCCGGAGCACCGCCACGGCGTTGGCGCGGTCGAGCAGCTCGGCGCTGTCCGCGACGAAGAACGCCGCAGCCGGCAGCGGACGTGTCACCCGAGGCTCCGGCGCACCGAAGTCCACCGAGGCCGGGGTGACCGGCACGGTCGCCACCGGCGGGGCGTCGGTCCAGGTCGGACCGGTCAGCGGTCGCTGGTCCGGCGGCTCCACCTGGGCCCCCGCCCTGGTCAGCACCTCCTTCCAGATGGCGATGAGGTTCGACCGCTCCGGTGTGCCGAGCACCTGCTGCGGCGGCATGACGTCGCCCAGGCCGCGCAGCGTCACCCGGATCCCACCGAGGGCCGGCAGGTGGCCTCCGCGTTCCAGCGCATCGGCGACCTCCGCGGGCGCGGCCATCAGCATCCCCGGCTTGGCGAACGAGAGGGCGCCGGTGGTCGACAGGCCGCTCGACTCGACCACCATGGTCTTCGGCTCCCGCGCCAACGACCGCGCGCCCAGTTCGATCGCCGCGAGCAGGTCGAGTTCCGCGGTGGTCGGGCGCACGGACGACAACTTGGCGCGCAGGTCCGCCTTCCGGTCACGCACTTCCTTGTTCCTGGCGTTGGGACCGGGCGCCTTCGACACCAGGTCGGCGGTGATCACGACCTCGGGCTTGCCGTCGGCCCTGATGACGGAAAGGGTGGTCTGCCGCTCCACCGCGTCGTCCAGGATGTCCGGTGAGGCCACCGCGGGCCGGTTCGCGTGCGCCCCGAGGACGTACGCGACCGACCCCTGATCGGCCGCCGCGCACGCGCACGCCACGTCTCCCGTGCAGGCGGCCAGCACGGCCGCGACCACGACGGCTTTCACCGCGACGAGGAAGGTCTTCATCGGTAAGCGCATCAAGATCTCCTTATGTCACACGATGTCCGGCGGACGACAGCGTCGGAACCACGACTGCCGTGCGGCCGGGGATGCTCCTGCGAGAGATGACGGACCGCCGGCTCAGAAGTCCGACGTCCAGTCGAGGACCTTGGCGCCCGAGCCCTCCAACGCCGTCCGGAGGCCGAAGTGCAGCTGGATCGCGTTGCCGATCCAGCGCCGGACGTCGGACGAGGGGCGGTCGAAGTAGGCGTGCCCCTCGGTGCCCGACCCGGTGGCCGTGAGGTCGACGGCGAAGGCGAAGTAGATCCCGGTCGTGTTCCCGGCGGCCACCGTCAGGCCACCTGCCTCGTAGCGGGTGATGAAGATCGACTCCATCACTCCCGGACCGGACACGACGGGAGCCGCCCTGCTGAGCTGGTCCTCGACGCCGCTGTAGGCGACCGCGAGCACGACGTCGGCCGGATGGGGTGAGCGGAAGCGGCCGATGTGGCCGGTCTTCGGGTCGCGCCTGCCGAACAGCCTCATCGGGTCGCCTCTCGCCCGGGACGCGCCGGCGTCGCCTCCTGCTGATGACGCGTGGTCACGGAAATCCTCCTCTGTAGACGGAACCGCGCGGTGGCCCTGGTGACTGCTGACGGCCGGCGGTGCCCCACTGGCGGGGACGGTCCCAGTCTCGCCGCGCCGAACCGCCCGGTCTGTACCCGAAATCCGGTACGTCAGGCGGTGAACTCGACGCAGGTGGCTTCCTCGTCGTCCTCGACGGACGCGTGCAGGTGGCTCAACTCGGTGGCCAGCCGCGCGCCGCGGGCGCTGTCGCCCGGCACCGCGACGAGGCTCACCAGGACGCCTTCCGGTGCGGGGTACAGGCTCAGCGTGAGCCGGTGCGGCGGGTCGCCGGCCAAGGCGGCCCGCAGGAGCGTGACGACCTGATCGGGGACGGCCGCCCCGTCGGTGTCGGCGTGCAGGTCGACGACGCAGCCCCGACCGCGCGCCCGGGCCAGCGCCGCCTTGGTCCGCGCGTCCAGCACGCCGGGCAGGTGCAGCTCGTCCCGTGCGACCCGCTCCAGTTCGGCGGCACGCGCGCGGGTGGCCGGGTGGCCGTGTTCGGCCTCGCCCCGTGCCACGGCCTCCAGGAACGGCCCGAAGTCGAGGGCGAGCGCGGCGGCGCGCTCCCCGCGCAGGGCGTCGACGGCGTCGCGGCGGGCCCTCGCGGTCACCACGGCGAACTGCTCGGCCCGCGACCGCGCCACGACGCCGCCGTAGCGACGGACGGTGGCCGCGATCACCGCGCCCATGACCGTGCCGAACACCGGCGCCAGCACGACCGGGACCATGGCCGGCAGGGGTGGTGCGTCCAACACCGACGTGGCGATCAGCACGCCGAGCGCGGCGATCTCCAGCACGCAGACGAGCAACGACTCCCACGGCGGCCGGATGACGGCGAGCACGGTGAGCACCGGACCGACCGAACCGACCGGCCAGGACGCGTAGCCGCTCAGGCTGTCCGCGGGCATCAGCGCCAACCCGAGCCAGATCAGCACGAGCAGCCCGGCGATCGTCACCACGGCCTCGCGTCCGCCCATCGGCCGGTCCGCGCGGCGGAGCAGCAACACCGTCGCGGCGCACAGCACGAGCGCCCACGCGACGAGCCACCCCCAGCCCGGCGCCGAACCCACGTGCAGCGCCCCGATGAAGGCGCTGCCCGCCAGGTAGGGCAGGCACACCGCGCCGAGGGGCCGGCGGATGTCGCCCACGGCGAGCGCGAGCAGCCGCGTGCGGTCGGGCCGGTCGTCGGGCTCCGGCGACCACAGCAGGACCACCGTGGTGCCCGCGCCCGGTGACTCGGTGACCACGGCGGAGCCGCCCACGTCGACCATGCGCTGGGTGATCGACCGGCGCAGCCCCAGCGCGCCGGCCCGTTCCGGTCCCCTGCGGCCGACCCCGTCGTCACCGACGGACACCACCACGTCCCCGCGGGACGACTTCAACGTGAGCACGACGCGGGACGCATGGGCATGGCGGTCCGCGTTCCGCAACGCCTCCTCCACCGCGAGCACGACGGCCCGGGCGACCACCTCCGGGACGGTGACGGCCGCGTCGGGGAGGTCCACCTCGACCGGCGTGCGCGCGCACGCCGCGGACCGGCGCAGCAACGAGCCGAGGTGGACGAGGTCCGTCCCGGGGAGCACGGCGTCGGCCCGCAGCGCCTCGACCCCCGCCCGGCAGGCCTGGCGGACCTCCTCCACGGTGCCCACGGCCAGGGAGACGGCGTGCAGAGCCGCGGTGACGCGGTCGTGCAGCAACCGCTGGAACTCCCGGTACACCGCCCGCCTGCTCTCCGCGAGGGCTTCACGCGCGCGGACGACGACGAGTTCGTCGTGGGCGGCGTCCGCGGCGCCGGCGGCGGCGCGCAACGTCGGTGCGACGACCCCGGAGGCCACCGCGGCCGACAGGACCGGCCACAGCCCACCGACCGCCGCGGCGCCCTCGACCGGGATCGACGCGGCGACGTAGGCGCCCATCAGCGGCAGGACGACCGCGACGGCGGTCGGCACCGGCAGGAAACCGGCGGCCAGCGTGGCGGGGACGACCACGAACTGGATGCGCGTTCCCGGTGCCACCGCCGCGACGTCCACGGCCGAGAGAGCGCCCAGCACCACCACGGCGACCACCGCCGACAGGACCGCGTCCACCGGGCCCAGCCGGGCGCGCCAACTCCGCGTGCACAACGCCGCCCAGTTCGCCACCTGTGCCACGAGCGCGAGCAGGACCGGTGGTTCGTGCACCGACGGCGTGGTCGCCAGGGTTCCGAGCCACGACAGGGCGCACAGCAGGACAAGTGCCGTGAAGGACCGTTGCAGCGCGCGCTCGACCCCGTGGCCGTGGCCGCCGTCCCGGTCAGCCGGTAACGCCATCCGCCTCGCCCGGTGCCAGTTCGATGTGACCGTCGACCAACGCCTGGGCGGCCAGCTCGGACGACGTCAGGTTCTCCAACCCCACCCGCGCGTAGCTGCTCGCGACCCGGCGGAGGTGCGACGGCACCGTGTCCGGCCGGATGCCCAGCCGCCGCGCGATGGCCTTGTGCGGCAACCCCCTCGCCACCAGGGTCAGCACCTCGCGCTGGCGCTCGGACAGGCGGATCCGCGCCCGGGGGTCGTTCACCAGGGCGTAGGCGAGGGTGCTGGACACGGTGAACTCGCCCGCCCGTGCCGCCAGCACCACCTCGACCAACCGGTCCTCGCCGTCGCCCTTGAGCACCACACCCAGCGCACCCGCCACGACCGCGGCGGACACGACCGCCGGACGGGAGTCGGAGGTGAAGACGACCACCCTGGGACCGGCTTCGCGGATGCGCCGCACGTTGGTCGCGATGTCCGGCTCACCGGGCAGCAGCAGGTCCAGCAGCACGACGTCGGCGTCCCGCCCGGGCCCCGCGAGCAGCGCCTCCACGGTCGGTTCGACGACCGACAGCCGGATGCCGCGCCCAGATTTCTCCAGCAGGTGGGCGACTCCCCTGAGCACCACCGGGTGATCGTCGACCGCGGCGACCACGCACCCGGCTCTTGTGTCCACGCCACGATGTCGCCGCCGCCGCCCTCGACGTTACGTCCGACGCCCAGTTCGCCGACGCCGCGCGAAGACCGTTCCGGTGCACGGGGCCGGCGGTCCGTCAATGTCCACGCGAGTGCCTGAACGGCGCAATGACAGGAGGATGCACCCCTGTGACGAGACACCTCGTGGTCGCACCTCACCTGGACGACGGCGTCCTGTCCCTAGGCGGTTCGATCCACGAGTGGGTGGCGAACGGAGACGAGGCCACGGTCCTCACCCTCTTCGCGAAGGCGCCTGAAGACGACGGTCGAACGACGGCCGCCAACCTCCTCCTGACCCGGCAACTCGCGCTCTGGGGGATCGGCCACTACGGCGACCGCCGGCACGAGGACGTGTCGGCGCTGGCCGTCGTCGGGGCCTCGCACGTGCACGCCGACTTGCCGGAACTGTTGCTGCGCAACAGCGAGGCGCGCTCGATCGCGGACCTCCTGGCGACGGTCCCGGAGGACGGCCTGGCGGATCGCGTCGGGGACGTCGTGGCGGACGCGGCGGCCGGCTATGACGTGGTCTACCTGCCGTCCGGCGACTCCGCACACCCCGACCACGTTCTCGCGGCCCTGGCCGCCAAGCGGCCGATCGACGCCGGCATCGCGTTCTACGAGGAGATCCCCTACTGCCTGGCCCGACCTCCCGAGTACGAGGCGTCCTGGTTCGGCGGAGCCTCGCTGGACGCGAAGCTGGAGGCGGCGCGGTGCTACCGCAGTCAACTCCCGGTGCTGTTCGGCGGAGAAGCCGCGATGCTCGCCGCGTTGACGGGACGCGCCGGCGGCTTCGGCCCTGGGCACGCGGAAGGCGTCCGCCACATCGGGCGCGGCCGGCGTGACGCCGCCCGGCACAGGGAAGGCCGCTGATGCTCACCGTGGGGAGCGGCACCGACCGCTGGACGAGCCAGGCACTGCCGAACGTGGTCTTCGTGGTCACCGTCAGGAACAACCGGGACCTGCTCGACCGGTGCCTGCGCTCGGTGGCGCGGCAGCGGTACCCCGCGACCAGGTGCGTCGTCATGGACGACGTCTCCGACGACGGCAGCGCGGAAGTCGCGTCGACCTGGGCCCGCACGCACCCCGACGTCTTCCGCGCGCACCTGGGCCGTCGTCGCCGCGGCAAGATGGAGAACTTCGCCGAAGCGGTCTCGTTCATCCCGGACCACGACGTCGTCGTGGAACTGGACGGCGACGACCGACTGCTGGCCGCGGACGTCGCCGGTGACCTGGCGCGGCTCCACCTGCGAGCGGACGTCGTCTGGACCCAGCACCGGGTGCGTCGCAGCCACTGGCGGGACTGGGTGCACTGGAGGTCGACGGACGTGCCCGCCGCCCACCGCTCCGGCAACGAGCTGCCCCGGCTGGAGTGGTCGAGGTCGTGGTACCCGGGGCACCTGCGGTCGTTCAAGGCCTGGGCGTTCAAGGAGATCGACGAGGACGACCTGAAGATCGACGGGAAGTGGGTGGGCGCCGCCGCCGACGTGGCGTACTTCTGCCCACTGCTCGAATCGACGCCGCCGTCGTTGCGCTACTTCTACGACCGGGAATGCGCGGAGTACACGATCACGGCGGCCAACGACCACTTCGGCGATGAGAAGGGCCTACCCGGTCTGGAAACCCAGCGGGGCGTGGCGGAACTGCTGTTCTCACGGCAGCCCCGCAAGGTGCGGCGGGTGCGGACGTGGATCGGCGACCTCCGGCACAGCGACGAGCGCGCGATCTTCGACGCCTGCCTGCGCGAGCTGGACACCGATCCCGCGCTGCGCGTCGTCCTCGGCGCCGCCGGGGAGCTCGTGGCGTCGCCGCACCCGCGCATCCAGGTGTTGCGCCTGCCGGTCGCCGGTCAAGCGCACGTGCTGCGGTCCGTGCTCGACGCCCTGGAGTCGGACGTCGCGGTCGACAGCCTGAGGATGCCGGCCGGGAGCCTACCGGTACGGGAACTCGGATGAACCCCGCACGATCACGCGCTTCGTCGTCGCCCGGTCCCCTGCTCGTGCTGGCGGCCGGTCAGCGCTGCGGGAGCACCCTGGTCCAGCGAATCCTGTCCTCCCACCCCGACGTGCTCATCTGGGGTGAGCACGCGGGCCAGCTGCGCACGATGCTGACCGCCGTCTCCCGGCTCCACCACTGGACCCGCACCGACGGCGAGCGGGCCAGGGTGGAGTACGCGCGGCGCGGTTACCAGAGCTTCATGGCGAACCTCGTCCCCGACGAGCGGCACGTCGACCTGGCGTTGAAGGCGCTTTTGACCACCCTGTTCGCCGAGCCCGCCGCCGCCCTCTCGAAATCGGTGTGGGGCTTCAAGGAAGTGCGCTACGGCCTGCCCGAGGCCAGCGGGATCCGCGCGGTGTTCCCGGGCAGCCGTGTGGTGCACCTGGTCCGCGACCCCCGGGACATCCTGCGCAGCCTCGACGTGTGGGAGCGGACCGGCGGGTCCTGGCGACGGCGGGACACCGAGATCGCCATCGCGGACTGGCAGCGCGTGGCTTGGAGCTTCCTGCACGTCACGCCCGCGGAGGCACCGCACGTGCTGCGCGTCCGCTACGAGGACTTCGTGGAAGACCCGCGCGACCACGTCCGCCGGATCGCGGAGCACTGCTCGCTGGACCCTGACGACCTCGACCTGGCCGTGCTCGATCGGAAGATCCACACCGACGGACCGCAGGGGGAGAAGAAGCGGGCCGTGAGCGACTGGTCCGCGCTGTCGCCGTCGTTGAAGGCACTGCTGGACGACGACGCGGTACGCGAAGTCGCTTCCGCCTGCGGCTACGACCTGTGAGGCATTCGTGCGGACGCTGATCGCCACCCGCCGGCTCGCCCCGCCGTTCTTCCTCGGCGGGGTCGAGGTGAACCACCGGGTCCTCGGTGAAGCCCTGGTCTCGGCGGGGCACGAGGTGCTGCACTTTGGCAGCTACGTCCACCCGCGTTGGCGGGACCACCGGCTGCTGCCCGATGTGCTCGCCAGGCTGGGGGCCACGCCGTCCGGTGCCGCACCGGCGTCGGGTGTCGTCTCGTACTCCGGCCCGTACGGCGATGTCGTCATGTCCGCGGAAGCGGGCTTCCTGCGGCGCCTCGAAGCCACCTTGGCCGAGTACCGCCCCGACGTGCTGCTGACGACCTGCGTCGGCAGCGGGGACATCTGCCGCACGGCGGCCCGCATGAAGGTGCGCAGCGTCGCCTGGGTGCAGGACGTCGGCGAGGACGGGCGGGAGACGTTCCTGGCGCCGGCCGACCGGAAGCTCTACGCGTCCCGCTACCTCAGCGGGTTCTTCGGTGCGGGCGGAGGCGACGCCGTCTTCTACCCGCCGTTCACCCCGTTGCCGTTCCTGCCGCCTGCCCCGTCCCCCCGCACGGTGCTCATGGTGAACGCCATCCCGGAGAAGGGCTCGGACACGTTCCTCGCACTGGCCCACGCTCGTCCGGACCTGCGGTTCACCGCGCTCACCGGGTGGCGGCGGCCCGAGTGGGCCGGTTCCGCGCCGGCCAACGTCAGCTGCGTGGACCGGGCCGACGACCCGGTGTCCGTCTACCGCGCGGCGGACGTCGTGCTCGTACCGTCGCCGTTGCCGGAGGGGTTCGGCCGGGTCGCGGTGGAGGCCGCGCTGCTGGGCCGCCGCGTCCTGTGCCACGACGTGGGCGGGCTCGGTGAGGCGGCCGGGCTCGCCGAGAACCTGCTCCCCGATCTCGGGCGCACCACGTGGCTGGACGCGCTGTCCGACGCGGTGGTGGAACGGGATGCCCGTCCGGAGCTGTTGCGCAGGAGTCGTCGGCACGCGGAGAGGTTCGTCCGCCCTGTCGCACCGGACTTCCTGCGCGTGCTTGGTGAATCCCCATCCGACTGACGAGGAGGGCCGTCGCGTGGTCCTGGGAACCGATGCGCCACCAGGCGCGACCGTGTGGTTGACGGGCCTGCCGAGCGCCGGCAAGAGCACCATAGCGGCGCTGGTCGCCGACGGTCTGCGCGCGAACGGACGCCGGGTGGAGGTCTTGGACGGCGACCAGGTCCGCACCTCGCTGTGCGCCGGCCTCGGGTTCTCCCGCGAGGACCGGGAAACCAGCGTGTGCCGCATCGGGTGGGTCGCGCACCTGCTCGCGCGCAACGGCACCGTCGTCCTGGTCGCGGCCATCGCCCCGTACGCCGCGAGCCGCGCGGTGGTCGCGGCGAGGCACCGGGACGACCGCACCCGGTTCCTGGAGGTGCACGTCGCCACCCCCGTCACCGTCTGTTCCGCGCGTGATGTCAAAGGGCTGTACGCGCGGCAAGCGGCAGGCACGCTGCACGGGCTGACCGGCGTGGACGACCCGTACGAGGAACCACTGGCGCCGGACCTGCGCGTCGACGCCCACAGGCAGAGCGCCGAGCGGTCGGCAGCCGCAGTGCTGGACCTCCTCCGCGACGAACGGGTGCTGTAAGGGTTCTCCGGGCTGCGGGTCACCCGGGCGAACACCCCGGATCCCGCGTGGACCTCAACGGCAGGACGTCTCGACAGACTCAGCCAGATGCTCGTGAAGAGCCCGGCACATGGCGCGGCAAGTCTTCAGCCTTCACCTACGTACTCCCCCGGTCCTATTGCCGCGACTCCTGTCACAAGTGACCTGCCGCACATAGCCTTCGCCACCATTCGCCATTCTGGTCTATTGACGGAACCCGGCCGGTCGCCATGAGATGGGAACGGTTCCACGAGCACTGCCCCGGGAACAACGGAAAGGCTTCCGATGCGCGCCCTGGAAGTACTCGGCCGGCCCGGCGGCGGCGCGTCACCGGGATTCATGTTCCTGGTGGGCATCTCGCAGTCCGGCCTCGGACCCCTGTTACCCGTGTTCGAGAACCGGTCGGGTATCGGGACGTCGAGTTTCTATCTGCTGATCTCCGGTTACTTCGGCGACTCCTTGCCGGCCATGCCGGCACAGTACGTCGTCGAGCACCTGGAGCGGAAGGTCCTCCGAAGTGAACAGACCGGTGCCGCCCACCGCGAGACGCATGACAGAATCCCCCAACACCAGAAATGAGCTCGAACAAGAAGGGAAGATATGCGACAAAGCGCGATGAGCGCGCCGGGCACAGGCACCTTATCGCCCACCGTCCGACCGGGTGATCCGGCAACCGGAATCCGGTCACCCGATCGTCCGCAACCCGGGTTCACTATGGTCCCCGCCGTGACCGATCTGCCCGTCTCGCGCGACACCAGGGCTGCTTACGACGCCGTCGCGACCCTCTACTCCGAGCTTTTCAGCGACGCGCTCAAGACGAGACCGCTGGAACGCGCGCTGCTGGCCGCGTTCGCCGAACTCGTGCGGACCCACGACGCCGGACCGGTCGCCGATATCGGATGTGGTCCCGGTCACGTGACGGCACACGTGCACGCGCTCGGCCCGACCACCTTCGGCATCGACCTGTCTCCCGAGATGGTCGCCCTGGCCCGCCGAGCGCATCCGGACCTGCGGTTCGACGAGGGGTCGATGACCTCCCTGGACCTCGCCGACGGAGTTCTCGGCGGCATCCTCGCGCTCTACTCCGTCATCCACACACCGCCGCGGCAACTGCCGGCCGTGTTCACCGAGTTCGACCGGGTGCTCGCGCCGGGCGGACACCTGCTGCTCGGGTTCTTCGGCGGCGACGACCCGCAGCCGCGGGAATTCGACCACAAGGTCGCGCTCGCCTACCGGTGGTCGCCCGACAGCCTTGCGGGCCTGTTGTGCCAGGCCGGGTTCGTCGAGGTCGCGCGGCTGCTGCGCGAGCCTCAGGAGGGCGAGCGGTTCCAGCAGGCCCACCTGCTGGTCCGCAAGCCCTTGGGGGCGCTCCTTCCTCAAGCCAGCCCTTGCGGGAACGCCAGCACGCGGTCCGGGTCGTAGCGGCGTGCGACGCGGCGCAACCGCGGCAGGTTGCGGCCGTAGTAGGCGGTCGGCCAGTCCGGCATGTCGGGGTCGATGTAGTTGACGTAGCCGGTGCGGTGGCCGAGCCCGTCGCGCAGGTCGGCCAGGATGCGGCGGGCTTCGGCCTCGTCGACGTCCCCGACGTCCACGAACGCCTGCACGCTGCCGGTGGCGTGCCGGTGCGGGAACGCGGTGTCCTCCGGCCGGACCCGGCCGATCGCCCCGCCGAACGAGTCGAACTGCGCCCGTCCCGCCCGCCGTCCCGCCAGCAGCGCGACGATCCGCGCGGGGTCGACCGGCCGGTGCAGCATCCTGGACGAGGCCACGAACGGCACGCCGTCGGTCGGTCGGCACGCGGGCAGGCAGCCGGCGAAGTACCGCATGGCGGTGCCGTAGTCCATCGACACCACCGTGCGGGTGGTCGGCGCGACCTTCGCGGTGAGCCGGTCCAGCAGCCGGGCCAACTCGTGTTCCGGCCCGATCCAGGTGCCGACGACGTTGGTGACCGGCGGCGTGCCCGACAGGACGTTGCACACCGTCCACAGCCCGTCCGGCGTGTCCACCATCCACTCCTGCCACGCCCCGAGGACGTCGGTCGCCGCGCCCTCCGGGAACTCCAGGGCGAACACGACCACCTCCGGCGCGGGCGCGGTGTCGAACGCGAACGAGGTGACGACGCCGAAGTTGCCGCCACCGCCGCCGCGCAGCGCCCAGAACAGGTCGGGCTCGGTGTGCCGGTCGGTCCGGCGCAAGCGGCCGTCCGGCGTCACGACCCGTGCGGCGAGCAGGCGGTCGCACGTCAGGCCGTACTTGCGGCCCACGACGCTGATCCCGCCGCCCAGCGCCAGCCCGCCGATGCCGACGGTCGGGCACGACCCGGCGGGCAGCAGTCGCCCCGCCCCGGCCAGTTCGTCGTAGAGGTCGATCATCCGGGTGCCCGCGCCGACCCGCGCGCAGCCGTCGTCGTCCACCCGGACCGAGCGCAGCGCGGCCAGGTCGACGACCAGCCCGTCCTCGGGCACCGAGTAGCCGGCGTAGCTGTGACCGCCGCTGCGCGCGGCGACCGGCACCCGTTCTCGTGCGGCGAAGTCGAGGCAGCGCGCGACATCGGACTCGTCGGCGCACAACGCGACGGCCGCCGGCCTCCGGTGCGCGTACACCGTGTTGTACGGTCGGCGCACGGTGTCGTAGATGTCGTCACCGGGCAGGACCAGTCTGCCCGTGAGCGCACGGCGCAGCCGGTCCCAGTCGCGGTCCCACGCCCCGAGGGCGACGAGCCCGGCGGCCTGGATGAAGGTCCTGCGGTCCAGTTCCATGGTTCCCCCGAACCCATGGTGCCCCCGTTCCGCGACCTGTCACTCCGCCGATCGGGGCGCGTTCGCGCGTCGTGGCCCCCGGTCGATCACGGCACCCGAGCCGGACGGGGCGGTGGCGGTGCGCCGGGCGTGCAGTCGAGCTGCGTGGCTTTCGGCCGGCGGTGCCCCACCAGCAACATCGACAGGCTCTGGTCCGGCGCGCCGGCCAAGCCGAGGGCGTTGTCGACGGTGTCCCTCGTGCCGTCCGAGAAGATCCGGGGGATGAGGCCGATCGCGGTGGCGGCCGGGGTGGCGCGGTGCACCATGATGCCCGCGTCGATGTTCTGCATGCGGTACCACCGGTCGCCGTGGGCCCGTACGCCCGACTCGTAGTTCCCTACCGGGATCACCGCGTCCTGCGCGGGGAGGTAGCGATACGCGCCGGGGCGATTCCGCTGACGCGCAGCACCAGGCAGTACGGCGCCGTGCCCACGGGCTGGTTCCCCGCTCGACGTCCCGGGCTTGTGATCGGCACTCGCGGCGCCCAGCACGGCGGCGACGTGGTGCGGGCCCAGCGATTGGGCGGTGAACCCGTTGGGCGGGGAGGTCCGACCGGCGGTCCCTCAGCACCACGGCCAGCAGCACGACGCCCCAGAGTGACCCCGGCCCAGCAGGTCGCGGATGCGAGCCCTGGCCGGCGTACCGCTCATGCCCGGGTGCCCCCGATCAGAAGCCGTCCCGCTGAACGCACACGTCGCGACGAGTGCCATGCCTGAAGACCGTCATGAACCTCGCCTGACCGGGTGAGCCGGAACCCCGCGCAGGTCTGATCAGGAACGTGCTGTCGGGTGTTCCCCCGCCACCGAGCGGGACCTCGTCGCCAACTTCCGGGCGACGTACAGCAGAACGGCGGCGAGGACGATCGGCATCCAGAGGAACAACCGCTGGAGGGCGAGGTCGTCGGTGCGGACCACGTGCAGCTCGTGGAAAACCAGGTGGGGCACGTGGAACAGCAACGACCCGGTCAGCAGAGCGCCGACGAACACCGGCTCCGGCAGCTTCAGGCACACCAACGTCAAGGGCGCCAACTGCAGCAACGCCAACCCGTAGTCACGCGTGAGGTGCTCGTTGTACGGCGGGAACATCGCCACCCAACCGATCTCCCGCGTCGGGTACCCGAAGAAGAACCCCTCGGGGGACAGGACGGCCCACAAGCCGACCACGACCTGCCACGCGATCAGCAGCACGCACCCGGCTCGCAGCAGGCCCCTCACGCCCCGCCCTCCTCCCACGCCGCCTCGTTCCAGCAAGCACCTCTGTGACGTTCGCACACGAGCGGGGTCGGCCCGAGGCCTGACGGTGGTTCCAGTCGATCAGGCGCTTTATCCGACTCGGACGTTTACGACCCCACTTTTCCGGTGACACGCCGCGGTCCTCGGCAAGGCGGAGGCGCCGACCAGGTGCTTCGGCCCGAGCGGGTGCCGAGCCGTGCGCCTCGACGACGTCCACCGCGTCCGGCCGATGCCGGAGTCGGCGAGCGCCTGCCGGCGTGGCCGCCGGACCCTCCAGGCCCGGCTCGCAGGCGACGCGGCCCACGATGACGCTGCCCGTACAGTTGACCAACACTCTCGAACCTCGGCAGACTTCGCGGCGGTCGGCGGGGCCTTGGCGGGATGTCTAAGAGGAGAACCTCTCGTGGGTAGCTCTCTGCGTTGCACGGTCATCGTTCCGACCTACAACCGGAGGCGGTTGCTGGAGCTCACGCTCGACTCGCTCGACCGGCAGGACCTGCCCCGTGACCAGTTCGAGGTGCTGGTCGTGGACGACGGCTCCGGTGACGACACGGCGGCTGTGGTGCGGGGGTTCGAGGACCGGTTCGACCTGCGGTACTTCTACCAGCCGGACGAGGGCTACCGGGTGGCTCGGGCGCGGAACGTCGGTGTCCGGCACGCCGGCGGGGAGGTCTGCGTCTTCGTGGACTCCGGGGTGCTGCTGCACTCCGCCAGCCTCCGCGCGCACGTGACGGCGCACGAGGCCGCCGACGAACCGTTGGCGCTCAACGGGTACGTGTACTGCTTCAACCTCGACAACGAGGACTCCCAGCTCATCCGCGAGGTCGTCGACGTGGCCGACGTGGACTCGTCCATCGCGTCCATGGCGAAGACGGAGTCGTGGCCGGACGTGCGCGAACCGTTCTACGCCCGGTACTCCGACGACTTCGACCACATCCCCGCACCGTGGCTGATGTACTGGACGTGCCACGCGTCGGCACGCACGGAGCAGGTGCGGTCGATCGGCATGTACGACGAGGAGTTCCGGCAGTGGGGCGGGGAGGACCTCGACTTCGCCTACCGGCTGCACCGCGATGGCGCCCGGTTCGGCGTGAGCCGCGAGGCGAGCTCCATCCACTACCCGCACGACAAGGACCACGGCGACAACAGCAGGTCCGCCCACGAGAACTACCGCTACATCGCGGACAAGTACCGGACGCCGATCACCCGCTTGCTGACCGAGCAGCCCGCGATCCGCTTCTCGCTGTTCAACGAGGTCATCGAGGAACGCGGACTACCCCGCTGTGCCGACTACCTGGCGCGGAACGGGGTCACCGGGTAGATGGGCGACCTGAGGATCCGCTCCTGGGTCGACACCGCGCGACAGCAGCTCGCCGCACGGCGGGACATCGTCCGGCTGCTCCCCCGCGCCGGCCGCCGCCTGGTCACCGCCCTGGTCGCGGTCAACGTGCTGCTCGGGTGCCTCGCGGTCGCGTTCACCGTGGCGACGGCGGTGGTGCTCGGACGCGTCCCGGCGGCCGTCGACGCGGGGCTGGACTCCGGCGCGTGGACCTCGCTGGTCGCGGTGTTCGGTGTCGCGGCCGGTGCGTTCGTCGCCCGGCAGCTGGTCTCCCCGGCGGAACGGGCCATGGCCGAGCTGATGACGCGCCGGGTCGACGGCCGGGTGTTCGACGAGCTGATGGCCGCGTCGCTGCGCAGCCCCGGCCTCGGCCCGCTCGAAGACCAGCAGGCGCTCGACGCGCTCCGCACCGCCGCGAGGGAGGTGGAGTTCGGGGTGCAGAGCCCCGGCCGGGCGACCACCGGCCTGCTCGCGCTGATCGCGCGGTACACCGAGCTGACCGGCAGCGCGATCGCCGTGGGGGTGGTGTTCTCGTGGCCGGCGGCGGCAGCGCTGGTCGTCACCGTGCTGCTGTTCCGCCACGGCCAGCGCGGCGGGCTGCGCCGGTACGCGAAGACCCGGTCCCTGCTCGCCGCCGACCAGCGCGAGATCGACTACCTGCGCCAGCTGGCCGGCGGAGCCGCCGCCGGCAAGGAGATCCGGGTCTTCGGCCTCGCCGGCTGGCTGCGGCAACGCCTGCGCGACACGCACCTCCGGTTCCTCGAACCCCTCTGGGCCGAGCGCCGCGGCATCTACCTGTGGCCGTTCGTCCGGTTCTCGGTCGTCGGCCTCGCGGTCACGGGCGTGGTCCTCGCGGTGGTCGGCGCGACGGCGCACGAGATGACGCTGACCGGGTTCGTCCTCGTCGCGACGTCCGCCCTCAGCCTGTTGCGGCTGGCCGAGCACTACCCGGAGGCGGACCTGCCGACCGCGATCGGCATGCGGGCCTACGACGCCGTGCAGCGGTTCGCGGAGCACGTAGACGCCTGCGAGGAACCCCACGGCCCCGCGCGGCGGTCGACGGTGCCTCTGCCAGTCGGCGTCATCCGGTTCGAGCAGGTCGGCTTCCGCTACCCCGGTCAACAGCGGATGATCTTCGACGGCCTGGACCTGACGATCCCCGTCGAGCGCTGCACGGCCATCGTCGGCGTGAACGGCGCCGGCAAGACCACGCTGGTCAAGCTGCTCGCCAGGCTCTACGAGCCGACCGCCGGCCGGATCACGCTGGACGGCGTCGACATCCGCGAGTTCCCGGTCGACCAGTGGCGCGCCCGGCTCAGCGTGATCTTCCAGGACTTCGTGCGGTACGAGTCGTCCGTCGCGGACAACGTCGGGCTCGGCGCCGTCGACTTCCTGGACGACCGGGCGGCGATCCGGGAGGTGGTCGACTCGGTCGGCCTCACCGAGACCGTGGCCCGCCTCCCCCGGGGGCTGGACACGCCGTTGGCGCGGCACCTCACCGATGGGACGGAGCTGTCCGGCGGCCAGTGGCAGCGCGTCGCGCTGGCGAGGGCGTTGTTCGCGCTGCGCCACGGGGCGCGGATCGTGGTGCTGGACGAGCCGACGGCGAGCCTGGACGTGCGCGCCGAGACCGGCTTCTTCGAGGAGTTCGCCGGTCTGGCCCGGGGTGCGACCACCCTGCTGATCTCCCACCGGTTCTCGACCGTGCGGCACGCCGACCTCATCGTCGTGCTCGAACACGGCCGGGTCACCGAGCAGGGCGGCCACGCGGACCTGGTGGCCCGCGACGGGCGCTACGCGGAGCTGTTCCGGCTGCAGGCGGACCGGTTCGTGGACGCAGCCGACACCGCCGACGCGGTCGACGTGGTCGAGGGGCCGGTCGGGTGAAGGTCCTCCTGACCGGCGCGTGGACCATGATCGCCACGGCGTGGCGGTTGAACCGGCGCAAGACGGCACTGGCGGTGGTCCTGATGACGGCCGGCGCCGCCGCCGCTCCCCTGCTGGCCGCCGCGCTCGGGTGGATGACCCGGGAGGTCGTCGCGGGCGACTCGGGGCACGCGGTGCTCGCGGGCGTGACCGTCGCCGTGCTGGCGATGATGGTGCTGGCCCTCGCGCACTTCGGCCACCTGGCCTACTACGAGCTGTCCGAGCTGGCGGAGCTGGACTTCGACGAGCGCGTGATCGAGGTGTCGAACGGTTCCGCCGGCATCGAACACCACGAGCGGGCCGAGCACGCCGACACGTGGACCGTGCTGCGGCAGGAGGGAAGGCAGTTCCGGACCGGTCTGGAGGCACTGCTGAACGGCGTCGGCCTCCTCCTCGCCGTGGTGCTCACCGCGGTCCTGCTGGCCGTGCAGAACCCGTTGCTGCTGCTGCTCCCCGTCGCCGCCGTGCCGCCCCTGCTCGCCGGACGGGTGGCCGAGCGGGTGCTCGACCGGGCCAGGACGGCGACCGCCGAGCCGACCAGGACGGCGCTCAACCTGTTCCACCTGGCCACCTCCGCCCGTCTGGCCGGGGAACTCCGGGTGTCCGGGGTGCGGGACGAGCTGCGCGCCCGGCACCAGCGGTTGTGGGCGGAGGCGACGCACGGCCTGTG
The DNA here is from genome assembly GCF_052936305.1 of Saccharothrix isguenensis. Lineage (NCBI taxonomy): Bacteria > Bacillati > Actinomycetota > Actinomycetes > Pseudonocardiales > Pseudonocardiaceae > Saccharothrix > Saccharothrix isguenensis. The sequence continues at coordinate 2,546,554 of NZ_CP193626.1, read as the reverse complement.
GCGCGCGCACCTGACCGCGACGTGGGTGCGTGCGGCGGGACAGGTCGTCTTCGCGCTCGCGTACACGGCGGGTGTGCTGCTCGTGGTGCGCGACGCGATAGCCGGGAGGCGTGGCGTCGGCGACGTCGTGCTGGTGATCGTGCTCGCCGCGCAGGTCAACCAGCAGGTCGCCACGGCCGTCACCCTCCTGCAGGACCTGCAGCGGATGGCGGGCGCGTACCGGCGTCTCACCGAGGCCACCGCGTTGGTGACCGAGGCCGATCCGGCTCCTCGCCGCTCTTCGCCGCCGGTCCGGCTGCACGACGGGATCTGCCTGGACGGGGTGGTCTTCACCTATCCGGGTACCGACGTCCCGGTGCTGCACAAGGTCGACCTCCACCTCCCGGCCGGCGCCACCGTCGCGGTCGTCGGCGAGAACGGCGCCGGCAAGTCGACGCTGGTCAAGTTGCTCTGCGGGTTCTACCGCCCGTCCGGGGGACGGATCCTGGTCGACGGAGCGGACCTGCACGGCATGCCCGTCGACGAGTGGCGGACGCGGATCGCGGCCGGGTTCCAGGACTTCGTCCGGTACGAGTTCTCCGCGCAGCACGTGGTCGGCATCGGCGACCTGCCCAGGATGTCGTCGGAGCCGGCCGTCCGCGCGGCCCTGGAACGCGCCAACGCCACGGGTGTGCTGGACGACCTGCCCGACGGCCTGCGCACCCAGCTCGGCAAGAGCTACCTCGACGGCGCGGAGCTGTCCGGGGGCCAGTGGCAGAAGTTGGCGCTCGGCCGGGCGATGATGCGGGAGCAGCCCCTGCTCCTCGTCCTCGACGAGCCGACGTCGGCGCTGGACCCGGAGGCGGAGCACGTCCTGTTCCAGCGGTACGCCGACCACGCGACACGGGTCGCCCGACGAACCGGGGGGATCACCGTGTTCGTGTCCCACCGGTTCTCCACGGTGCGCGCGGCCGACCTGATCGTCGTGGTGAAGGACGGCCGGGTGGTGGAAACCGGCAACCACACCACCCTCACCGCCGCCGATGGGCTCTACGCCGAGCTGTTCGCGTTGCAGGCGAAGGCGTACAGCTGACCGTCCGCGGCGGGCCGCCGATCTCGAACGCCTACGCGCGTCAGACCTCGCTCCTTCGTAGCGGGACTGGTGAATCCTTTTCGCGTGTCGGGGTGGGGTGGGGGTGGACGCGGTTCCTCCGCCGCATCGTCAGGCCACCCGAACTGCCGCACGCCTCGTCTTCTCCTCGACGGCTCTCGCCGCCGAAGGCGGCTCCCTCTGGCCGGGAGTCCCGGTGGAGCACCACCCTGGTGATCGATCTGTGCCACAAATCCCGCAGTGGCAGGAGAACGGCCACGTCCGACGCGCGCGGTGGACGGGTGGAGCTGCCATCCACCCGCGTCCTGAGCCGGGTACTGGTCGAACTCGGGCCCGGCTACCGCCTCGGCCTCACGACACTCGATCTACGCGATCACCCGGGGGTGGGACGCCAGGACCCCGATGTCCTGCTTCACCGACACCTGCGTCCTGACGGTCCGGTAGCCGATCGTCTCGTTGACCCGGATCATGTGCGCGTTGTCCGCGCTCGTCGTCGTGTAGAAGCGGTCGATGCCGGGCCGGTCGGCCAGCAAGCGGCGCGCCATGTGCGCCTTGATGCACCGACCGAGCCCGTGTCCGCGGTGGGCTTTTAGGACCGACGTCTCCCGCTGCGACGCCCAGTGCGGCCGGTGCGGTCGCACCTCGATCTCGGTGACGCCCACGACGTCGCCTGACTCCTCGTGCACCGCCACCACCACGCGCTGCACGACACCACGGGCGCGCAAGTCCGCCTCGGCCTCCCGCACCCGCTCGGCGGTCCACCGTGGAGCTCGGAAGTCGATCTCGCCGAAAGGAGCGTCGCGCAAAGCGTTCCGCGCACGGGCGAAGGACTCCAGCAGCGCTTCGGGCGCCTCGCCCACCCAGTCCTCGACCCGGTAGCCGGCGGGTACCGGGACGTTCCAGGTCGACCGGTCGACCTCTGCCACCGGCAACAGCTGCAGGACCATCGTGTTGACGACCCGGAAGCCCACCGAGGTGGCCCAGCGCTCACCGGCGCCGCCGCTGGTGATCTCCCACCCCTCGACCAGGGTCCGGCGTTCCAACCGGGGCAGCAAGTCGCGCAGGAACGCCGTGCCGATCCCCCTGCGGCGCAGCCGCGGGTGCACCGTGATCGTCACCAACGCGAGATGGCCGTTCTCCGCCTCGGGCAGGTTGGCGATCGCGACGGCCACGATCGCGCTGTCGCGCCGGACGACCCAGTACCGGCGCGGGCCGAAGCCGGCCGGCGGCGTCCGCAGACTCCCCACCAGCGCTTCGAACGTCACGGGCACCTCGTCCGGACGGTCGACGGCCTGCGCCGCCAGCATCACCCGGTGAACGCTCCGCCAGTCTTCTTCTGCCGCTTCCGCGACGTCGAACCGCTCGACCCCCATGAGACCAGTGTGCCGGAACCTCCGAGTTCCGGTGTCGTTCTCCGGGCAGTGCGCCGACAGGGCCGGGATGTGGCCGTGCGGGTCACCGCGGCGGGCGGTGACCACGGTTCCACCAGCTCCGCCACGTTCTGGATGATCGCGTCGGTCTCGGCGTGGTCGCCGACTTCCCCGGACCGGCTCCCCAACCGTTGTCACCGGTACCGGCGTTTGAAGAATCCACCCGGCTCAGCCCACGGCGCCGCCACCAACTGGTTCTCGCCCGCCATCACCCACCACCCCGGTGCGGGACCGGCCCCGGAACCGTGCTGCCGTGATCACGAACCCCTCCACCTCGCCGCTGCCGCCGTCGCACCTCGCGCGACGCACGGACGCGCCGCCGGGTTCCGACCGACCCCCACATGCTCCCGCACCCGGGCGAGCGGCCACCTCCCGAGCCGTGACCTGCGCCGTCACCGTGAAATGCGCCCGACTCGACCCCAGTTCGACGCCGGACGCTATCTCGAATCCATTTCACCGGGCAGAGGGCCGTCACCAGGCGCGACAGCCGGAAAAGCGTCGACCTCGACACTGCGAAGAATGTCCACAGTGGACATATGGTATTGGTTTTCGTCGACAGTTGCTCCCATCGGGGGGAGACTGCCGCAAGCGCTTGGCGTCCGATGAAGTCCCGTGATAAAGATCAGGGCCTGCTCACGCACTGGTATTCGGCAGGCTCGCCCGCACCAGAGGAATTGATGGACCAACAAAGACTCGCGATGGCGTTCTGGTTCCTGCTCGCCGTCGTGCTGATCGTCGTGTTTCTGCTGGTACGCCAACGACGGGCCACCCGTGCGCTGCAGGTCCGGGCCGAGCGGGCCGAGGCCTGGGCGCGGATCCGGGCCGAGGAAGAGCAACACCTGGTCGACGTCCGGCTGCCGGCCCTGGCGGAGTCGCTGAACCACCGGCCCGTCGAGGTGCCCGGTCCGCGGCACCCGCAGGCCGCCGAGGGCCACGAGCGGGTGCTCGGGCTGTTCGCCGACTCCGTCCGGCAGGCGGGCGCGCGGGGGGAGCAGTCGGCCCGCGCCACGCTCAAGGCGATGATGCGCGCGGTGCAGAGCCTGTCCAACGAGCAGCAGGTCGCGATCTCCGCCATGCAGGACCGGCACGACGACCCGGACGTGCTCGCCGGCCTGATGCGGATCGACCACATGAACTCGCAGCTCAACCGCCGCGCGCAGGCCACCGCGGTGCTCTGCGGCTCCTGGCCGGGGCAGCAGCGGTCGGCGTCGGCGCTGACCGACGTGGTCCGCGGCGCCACCTCGCGCATCCGGGACTACCTGCGGATCAACGTCCCGGCCGAGTCCGACGTCGCGGTGGTCAGCCGCGCGGTCGAGCCGGTCGTGCTTGCCGTGGCGGAACTGCTCGACAACGGCGCCCGGCACTCGCCGCCGACCACGAGCGTCGAGGTCAACTTCCAGCAGGCGCACAACGGCATGGTCGTGATGATCGACGACGGCGGCGTCGGCATGACCGTCGAGGAGCTGCAACGCGCGGCCCGGCTGCTGACCGGGGACGGCGGCAGCGACATCAACCGGCTCGGCGACCCGCCGCAGGTCGGTTTCGCGGTCATCGGCGTGCTGGCCAAGCGCTACGGCTTCCGCGTCTCGGTGGACACGCGCTCGCCGTACGGCGGTGTGCGCGCGGTGGTGTTCCTGCCGACCGAGCTGCTGACCCGCGTCAGCAAGCCCGCCATGCCGGACAACGCCGTCGCGCTGCCGCCCGAGCAGCAGCCGCGGCCTGCCCCGTCCGTGGACGACAACGTCCTGGGCCGCACGTCCGGTGGCCTGCCCCGGCGTCGCCGGACGCAGAGCGCCGACCAGGGCACGCCCCCGCCGGCTCCCGCGGCGGCGGCTCCCGTCGAGCGGACGCCCGTCGACGACTCATCGGGCCGGCTGCGGATCGCATCCGGGCTCGCCGCCTGGAAGCGCGGGACCGATTCGGGCCGGGCCACCACCCCGCCGCCCGTCGCTGAAGGGAACACCCAGGCATGAACACTTTGGGTTGGATGCTCGACGACGCCCTGAAGATGCCGGAGACGCACCACGCCATCCTGCTGTCGGCAGACGGGCTGCTGATGGCGCACTCCGCCGGCATCGGCCGGGACGACGCGGAACGGCACGCCGCCGCGATGTCCGCGCTCCAGTCGCTGGCCCGCGCCACGGCCGAGTTCTGCGGCCAGACCAGCGCGGAGTGGCAGCAGACGGTCAGCGAGTTCGCCGGCGGCTACGTCTTCCTGGCCGCCGCCGGTCCGGGCGCGTACCTGGCCGTGTCGGCGACCGCGCGGGTGGACATGGAGGCGGTCTCGTTCCGCATCCAGGAGCTCGTCCAACGGCTGGGCAAGGAGCTCACCAGCCCGCCGCGACAGGCTGACCCCCCGAGCCCGCCGCATCGGGTGGAGGGCAGCTCGGCGTGAGCGGCGAAAGGCGCTCACGGGGGCTGGTGCGGTCGTACGTGGTGACGGGCGGCCGCGCCCACGCCAGCCGCAACACCTTCGACGCGGTCACGGTCGTGATCGCCACCCGCGAGCAGGTCTCCGGGCTGTCGCCGGAGAAGAAGCGGCTGATGGAGCTCTGCCGCGGCGGCGCGCTGTCGGTGGCCGAGATCGCCGCGCACCTCTCGCTGCCGATCAGCGTGACCAAGGTGCTGCTGTCCGACCTGGTCGACAGCGGTCACATCGCCACGCACGCCGCGGTCTCGCACACCGCCCGCCCCGACATGAAGCTGCTGAAGGACGTGCTCGATGGCCTCCGCGCTCGCCTCTGACGGCGTCTACCTGCGCGACACGGTGCGGACGGCGGTGAAGCTGCTGGTCGTGGGTCCTTTCGCGATCGGCAAGACCACCTTCGTCGGCACCCTCTCGGAAATCCGCCCGCTGCGCACCGAGGAGACGATGACCCAGGCCGGGGCCCTCGTCGACGACCTCGCCGGTGTGGACGGCAAGAGCACCACCACGGTCGCGCTGGACTTCGGCCGGCTGACGCTCAGCGACGAGCTGGTGCTCTACCTCTTCGGCGCGCCGGGCCAGAAGCGGTTCACCCAGGTCTGGAAGGACATCGCGTACGGCGCGCTCGGTGCGCTCGTGCTCGCCGACACCCGCCGCCTGGAGCAGTCCTTCGAGGTCATGAGCCTGCTGGAGGAGCTGGGAATCCCCTACACGGTGGCGGTCAACGCCTTCGACGGCGCGCCCGCGTTCCCCGGTGCGGAGGTGCGGGACGCGCTGGATTTGCTGCCCGAGACCCCGCTGGTGTTCTGCGACGCCCGTGACGTGACCTCGTCCACGCAGGCGCTCATCACCCTTGTCGAGTACCTGTTAACCCGCAACCAGGAGAACGTGTGACCTCGCAAGCCGCCCCCGGGCAGGCATGTCCCGCGCACAACGGCCGGATGCCCTTGTACGGCCCCGAGTTCGCCGCCGACCCGGCCGCGACGTACCAGGCCCTGCGCGAGCACGGACCGGTCGCCCCGGTCGAGCTGGCGCCCGGTGTGCCCGCCACCCTCGTCGTGGGCTACGCCGCCGCGCTGGACGTGCTGCGCAACCCCAGCGCGTACCCGCGCGACCCGCGGCGGTGGCAGGCGAAGATGCCCGCGGACTGCCCGGTGCTGCCGATGATGATGTACCGGCCGAACTGCCTGTTCACCGACGGCGCTCACCACGCCCGGCTGCGCGCCGTGGTCACCGACAGCCTCGGCCGGGTGGACCCGAACGCGCTGCGCGCCCAGGTCGAGCAGATCGCGGACCGGCTGATCGTGCGGTTCGCGTCCAACGGCGAGGCCGACCTGCTCGGCGAGTACGCGAAGCTGCTGCCGCTGATGATGTTCAACCACCTCTACGGCTGCCCGCCGCAGCTGGGTGACCGGCTGCTCGCCGCGATGAGCGGCATCTTCGACATGGTCGACCCGGAGAAGGCCAACGCGGACCTGACGCACTGCATGCTGGAGCTGATCGCGCTCAAGCGGCAGCAGCCCGACCAGGACATGCCGTCGTGGATGATGGCCCACCCGGCCCGGCTGACCGACGAGGAGCTGATCCACCAGCTGATCCTGCTCATGGGCGCGGGGACCGAGCCCGAGCAGAACCTGATCGCCAACGGCATCCGGCTGCTGCTGGCCGACGACCGGTTCGCCGGCGACCTCTCCGGCGGCAGCATGCCGGTCGAGGAGGCGCTCGACGAGGTGCTGTGGACCGACCCGCCGATGGCGAACTACTCGGCGAGCTTCCCGCTCGACGACACCGACTTCGCCGGTGTGCGGCTGCCCGCCGCCGAGCCCGTGGTGATCAGCTTCGCGGCGGCCAACAACGACCCCGCGCTGGCCTCCCAGCAGCGCTCGGGCAACCGGGCCCACCTCGCCTGGAGCGCGGGCGTGCACGCCTGCCCGGCCCAGCAGCAGGCTCGGCTGATCGCGTCGGTGGCGATGGAGAAGATCCTCGACGCGCTGCCCGACATGCGGCTGGCCGTCCCCGTCGACCAGCTGGTCTGGCGGCCCGGCCCGTTCCACCGCGCGCTCACCGCCCTCCCCGTGCGTTTCACGCCGGTAGCCGTGCCCGTCCACCCCGACGAGTCACCTGGAGAAACCCGTTGGAACGTCCAGCCGAACCCAGCACCCTCGAACCCGGCACCCCGGAACCCGGCACCCCAGAGCCCGGCGGCCTCGGACCCATCGTCCTCGACCCGACCGGCCGTGACATCCACGGCGAGTCCGCAGCCATCGCCGCACGAGGGCCGGCGACCCTGGTGGAGCTCCCTGGCCAGGTTGTTGCGTGGTCGGTGACCAGCCAGGACACCTTGCGCGACCTGCTCTCCGACCCACTGGTCTCGAAGGACCCGCGGCAGCACTGGCCCGCGTACACCAACGGCCAGATCACCGAGGACTGGCCATTACACCTGTGGGTGTCGGTCCAGAACATGTTCACCGCGTACGGCAGCGACCACCGTCGCCTCCGCTCGCTGGTGTCCAAGGCGTTCACGCCGCGGCGCGTGGAGGCGATGCGGCCGTGGATCGAGCAGATCACCGAACAGCTGCTGGATCAGCTCGACGCGGCGGAGCAGCCGGTGGACCTGCGCGAGGGGTACGCCTACCCGGTGCCGATCGAGGTCATCTGCCAGCTGTTCGGGGTGGAGGACGCGGCACGTCCGAGGCTGCGGAAGGTGGTCGACGGCATCTTCAACACCGCGATCACGCCCGCGGCGGCCCAGGCGAACGCCGTGCAGCTGTACGGGATCATGCACGAGCTGGTCGCGGCGAAGCGGGAGAACCCCGGTGACGACCTGACCAGCAGCCTGATCGCGGTGCGCGAGGACGACGGCTCGAAGCTGGAGGAAGCCGAACTCGTCGACACCCTCATCCTGGTGATCTCGGCGGGCTACGAGACCACGGTGAACCTGCTCGACCAGGCGATCGCGGCGTTGCTGACGCACCCGGAGCAGCTGGCCGCGGTCCGTGCGGGGACGAGCCGTTGGGCCGACGTGATCGAGGAGGCCCTGCGCTGGCAGGCCCCGGTCGCGAACCTGCCCCTGCGGTACGCCGTCGAGGACATCGAGATCGGCGACGGCGTCGTGATCCGCAAGGGCGAAGCGATCCTGGCGGCCTACGCGGCGGCGGGTCGGGACAAGTCGGTCCACGGCGAGACGGCCGACGAGTTCGACATCACCAGGGCGGACAAGACCCACCTGGCCTTCGGTCACGGCGCGCACTACTGCCTGGGCTCGCCCCTGGCCCGGATGGAAGCCGAGATCGCCCTCCCGGCCCTGTTCTCCAGGTTCCCCGCGATGGAGCTGGCGGTGGCGCCGGACGAGCTGACGCCGGGCCAGTCCTTCATCTCCAACGGCCACCAGACTTTGCCGGTGAAGCTGAAGTAGAGCGGTGGGCGCGGCGGGCGCGTCCGCCGCCGCGGGCTCGGGCGCGTCGACAGCGGCGACGCGCCCGGGTCCCTTCAGGACGCAGCCGGGATTCCGGAGACCCGTTCGCCCCGGGCTCGGCCAGCCGGGTGCGCGGTCACGGTGCCTCGCGGTCGGCCAGGTCCTCCAGCCCGGGGCGGTCGAGGATGTCGAGGCGCTGGGCGTCCTGCGGGCCGCTGCGCTTGACCAGGCCCTTCCGCTCCAGGTGGCCCATGGTCTTGCGGAGCTTCTCGGTCAGCAGCGAGCCCTTGCCCTTGGAGGCGAACTCGTTCTTCTCCTCGGGCAGCAGGAGCGGCGCGACCGCCTTCTTCCACACGGTCAGCAGGTCGGCGCGCGGGACCGACTCGGCGTCGCCGGCCACGTCCAGGATGATCCCGGCCAGCACGTGCCCGAAGTCGTCCTGGCGCGCCGTGTGGCGCTTGACCAGCTCCTCCACGGACGTGCGTCCCTCGCCGTCGGGCGTGGCCGGCACGTCGAGCGCCGCCAGCCGTGCCCACAGGGCCTGGTCGGTCGCGGTGGGCTCGAACCCGTCGGCGAGCACCGCGGCCCGGTGGGCGTCGATGGCGGACCCGAGGGCGAGCACGAGGTCCATCAGCTCGTCGCGGACGTCGTCGCCGCGCAGCTTGCGGGCCGCGGACGCGATCAGCCGGTGGTGCTCGCGCAGCAACGTCTCGAAGTGGGCGGTCTTCGTGGCCCGGTTGGCGTCCTCGGCCGCGTCGCGCTGGTACTCGGCCTGGGTGATCTCCCCGTCGAGCGCCCGCGCCCGCGCGGTCGCGCGCTCGGCCGTGCGCTGCGTGCGCGTCGCCGTGATCCGGTCGAGCATCGCCCGCAACACCCTGTCGGTCTGCTCGACGTAGGCGTCCGACGCCAGGAGCCGCCAGGTCTCGGGGTCGCGGCTGCGCAGCGCGAGGTTGATGAAGCGGTCGGCGGCGTGGTCGTCGTCGGGCTCGTAGGGCAGTGTCACGTGTCGATCCTCGATAGTGGCTGTGAACCCCCGCGCGGAACGACAGGGCCGGTGACAAGGGTGACGGGGCCGGTTCGGACGTGCCGTCGCGGGGTGGTGTCCACGGCGTGTCGCGGAAGGTGGTACAGCGGTGGCACGGCGCGGCCGGCCTGGGCGGAGGTCGGTCCGCACGTCCTCCCCCAGGCCGTGATCCTCAGCTTCGGAGCTGCGCGTTGAGCCGTGCGGCCTGCTTCGTGAGGTGGTCGCGTTCGGGGAGGCTGGACGCCGACCTGGCGGCTTCGGCGTAGAGCCGTGCCGCGGTCACCCGGTCGCCGTCGCGCTCGTGCAGGTACGCCGCGACGGCGGTGTGGCGGGGCAGGGCGGGGTCGAGCACCGCCAAGGCGGCCAGGCCGGCTCGCGGACCGTCCGCCTCGCCGACCGCGACGGCCCGGTTCAGGCGGGCCACGGGGCTGTCGGTGAGGCGCACCAGTTCGTCGTACCACTCGACGATCTGCACCCAGTCGGTCTCCTCGGCCGTCTGCGCGTCGGCGTGGAGCGCGGCGATCGCGGCCTGGGCCTGGAACTCGCCCAGGCGGTCGCGGGCGAGGGCTGCCTGGAGCACGTCGACGCCCTCCGCGATCATGCGGGTGTCCCACCGGCCGCGGTCCTGCTCGGCGAGCGGCACGAGCCTGCCGTCGGCGTCGGTCCGCGCCGGGCGCCGGGCGTGGTGCAGCAGCATGAGCGCGAGCAGCCCCGCCACTTCCTCGTGGTCGGTCCTGGCCGCGACCTGCCGGGTGAGCCGGATCGCCTCGGCGGCGAGGTCGACGTCTCCGGAGTAGCCCTCGTTGAAGACCAGGTAGAGCACGCGCAGCACGGTGGCGACGTCGCCGGGCCTCGTGAACCGGACGCCCGAGACGGTCCGCTTGGCCCGGCTGATCCGCTGCGCCATGGTCGTCTCCGGCACGAGGTAGGCCTGCGCGATCTGACGCGTGGTCAGCCCGCCGACCGCCCGCAACGTCAGCGCGACGGCCGAAGCCGGCGTGAGCGACGGGTGCGTGCACAGGAAGTACAGCTGGAGCGTGTCGTCCTCCGCCCCGCACGGACCGGGCGCGGGCTCCTCCTCCACGCGCGCCTCGCGCTGCCGCCGGGAGGCGTCGGCGCGGACGGCGTCGAGGTACTTGCGCCAGGCCACCGTGACCAGCCAGCCCTTGGGGTCGCGCGGCGGGTCGTCCGGCCACCCGCGCACGGCCTCCACCAGGGCGTCCTGCACGGCGTCCTCGGCCGCCGCGAAGTCTGCTCCGCGGCGGACGAGGATGCCGATCACGTTCGGGGTGAGGGTCCGCAGCACGGCCTCGTCCACGTTCGTCACTCCGTGATGGTCGGCGGCGCGGTCAGGAACGGGCGCAGCTCGAGCCACTCGTGGATCGGCTTCCCGCCCGCACCCGGCGCCGCGGACAGCTCGCCGGCCAGTTCGAGGGCGCGCTCGTAGCTGTCGACGTCGATCACCATCCAGCCGGCGATCAGGTCCTTGGTCTCCGCGAACGGCCCGTCGGTGACCGGGGGCCGGCCCTCGCCGTCGGAGCGGACGAACGTGCCCTCCGGGGAGAGCGCCTGACCGTCCACGTACTCGCCGGTGCCCTCCAACCGGGTGGCGAAGTCCCTCATGTACTGCACGTGGGCCGTGACCTCCTCCGGCGTCCACTGGTCCATCGGCACGTCGTTGACCGCTGCCGGCGCGCCGCGGTAGTGCTTGAGCAGCAGGTACTTGGCCATGGTGTTCTCCTCGTTGCGGTACGGCCGCTGTGACCGTGTTCGCTCCAGGGACGGAGCCGCGAGACGGTTCTCGACATCCCACCGCGACATTTTCCGACAAGTTTCGCGGACGCCCGCTCCGACGCGCCACCGCCGGTCACGGCGACCCCCTCCGGGCCCGGAGCGCGCCGGGCGGGCAGGCCCAGACACCCGTGCCCCTGCTGACGATTCCTCACCATCCCGCGCGATCGGCATCCGGAACTGCGCCGGCGGGGTTCGCCTGGGTGTGGCAACCCGAAGCGCGGACTCCGCACTATTGCGCCCACGCCTCCACTCCCGACGAAAGGCCCTGACCACCACCCCTTTCCTGTGCCAGGGTGTCGCCACCCAACCGATTCCGGGTACGAGGAGACAACGTGAAGCCCCACAGACTCACCCGCCCCGCGCTCGCGGTGGCGAGTGCGGCGGCATTGCTCATGGCGGGCGTCCAGCCCGCAGCCGGTCAGCAGCAGACCGCCGACTACACCGTGCTGGTGGAGGTCGGCGCGACCAGTCAAGCGGCACGTGCCGCCGTCCGGGCCGCGGGCGGCCGGGTGACCGTCGAGAACACCGCGGTCGGCACGCTGACCGTGAACGCGCCGGCCACCGGCTTCGTGCAGCGCGTCACCGCCTCCGACGCGGTGTTCGGCGCCGCCCCCGTGACGCCGATCGGACAGCTCCCGGACAACGGGAACCGCAGCGCCGGTGACCGGCACGACGTGGAGAACGAGCACGTCGGCGCCGCGAAGGGCACCGCCCGCAAGGCCGCACCCCCGACCACGGCCGGCATGGACCCGCTCGACGACGCCCTGTGGGGCCTGCGCATGGTCCGCTCGGACATCGCACGGGCGAAGCAGGCCGGTGACCGGCGCGTCTACGTCGGCGTCCTGGACACCGGCGTCGACGGCACGCACCCGGACATCGCGCCCAACTTCGACCGCGCGCTGTCCCGGAACTTCACCATGGACATCCCGAACGACAGCAACGGCGACGAGCTCGACGGGCCGTGCGAGCACCGCGGCTGCGTCGACCCCGCCGACCGCGACGACCAGGGCCACGGCACGCACGTCGCCGGCACCATCGGCGCGGCGGCCAACGGCTTCGGCATCTCGGGCGTCGCCCCGAACGTCACGCTGGTCAACATCCGCGGCGGGCAGGACTCCGGCTACTTCTTCCTCCAGCCGGTGGTGGACGCGCTGACCTACGGCGCCGACATCGGCCTCGACGTGATCAACATGTCGTTCTACGTCGACCCGTGGTACATGAACTGCACGGCCAACCCGGCCGACAGCCCCGAGGCGCAGATCGCCCAGCGGACCACCATCGCCGCGATCCAGCGCGCCCTGAACTACGCGCACGGCAAGGGCGTGACCCTGATCGGTGCCGGCGGCAACAACCACGAGGACCTCGGCGACCCGCGGACCGACCCGTCCAGCCCGAACTACCCGCCGGGCGCGAGCTACCCCCGTCCGATCGACAACTCGACGTGCCTCAACCTCCCGACCGAGGGCGACCACGTCATCTCCGTGTCCGCGCTCGGCCCGTCGACGGCCAAGGCGGACTTCTCCAACTACGGCACCGAGCAGACCGCGCTGTCCGCCCCCGGCGGCTACTTCCGCGACGGCCTGGGCACGGACTGGTACCGGACGAACGAGAACCTGATCCGCTCCGCCTACCCGCGCAACGTCGCGCTCGCCGCGGGCGACATCGACGCCGACGGCAACATCACCCCGGCGGGCCTCGCGGCCGGCGTCGCCCAGTACTGCGACGGCGACACCTGCGGCTACTACCGCTACGCGCAGGGCACCTCGATGGCCGCTCCGCACGCCGCGGGCGTCGCCGCGCTGGTCGTCAGCCAGTACGGCAAGCGGGACAAGGCGCACCCCGGCACGCTGACGCTGTCGCCGGACAAGGTCGAGAAGGTGCTGTACAAGACGGCCACGAAGAGGGCGTGCCCGGAGCCGCGGACGGTGTCGTACGAGGACGTCGGCCGGTCGGCCGAGTTCACCGCGACCTGCGTGGGCGACGCGGCGTTCAACGGCTTCTACGGCCACGGCATCGTGGACGCTTACGGCGCCGTGACGCGCGGCGGCGACTTCCTCTGACCTGAGGCAGAACCCGGTCCGACACCGGATGTCGATCCGACGCGGATCCCGATCCGACGCGGAAACGCCCGCCACCCCGAGTCGGGATGGCGGGCGTTCTGGCACCGGCTCGGATCGCGGAGCCGTGGTCAGGCGGCCACGATCAGGTCGACCAAGGACTGCCCCAGGGTGGCCAGGCTCGGCCTGTCCGGCGCGTGCCGACGGCCCGTGACGACGACGAGCCGCAGGATCTTCTGCCCTTGTGCGAACAGCGCGGTGCAGCTCTGCTCGTGGTCGATCGCCAACCACTCCTCCACGGGCACCGCGAAGTCGACCGGTTCCCGTTCGCAGTAGCCGAACCGGTCGTCGATCAAGGGCTTGGTCGACGGGAACAGCTGTCCCGTGTACGACTGCCGGTCCAGACCCGAGGGGTCGTGCAGCAGCTCGTGGCATCCGGACACCGCACGGGCCTGCTTGATCACCCCCCGCGCGGTGATCCCGCCGTAGACCGCGCTGTAGAGGCTGTAGGAGGCCGTCCGACCGTCCGGGCCGGTCCACTGCCACCGCTGCGTCCGCCCGGCCAAGGCCTGCGTCGCCGACGGCAGCTCCGGACACCCCACCAACGGCTGGACCCCCACCTCGGGCTCACCGACCGGGACCATGCCCGCCGGGCCCGTCACGTCCTCCCCCAACGCCAACGTGGCCACCACCTCGGCCGCCACCGCGGCCGAATCCCCAAGCGGCGCCTCGACCGTCACGGCCGGTCCCGACGGCCCCACGTACGCCGAACACCCCGTCACCAACACGACAGCGCACACCGCCGCCACAACACCACGCACGACGTTCCCCCCAAGTCCCGTACCCGCGCAAGGACTGTACGTCACACCACGGCCCGGACCAGGCTCTTCGACATCACCGCGCGCATGACGACCGGCGCGGTGCCGGAGCGCCAGTCTCCGGTGGCGACCACCTTGCCGATCGCGGTGGTGGCCAGGCTTGTGGCAACGCCCTCGACGTTCGCGCCCTCGGTCCGGTTGGCGTAGACCACGGAGTAGACGACGTCGCGGTGGCGGACGACGAGTTCCACGTCCAGTCGACCCTCGACGAAGGCCTTCGTGTGGCACACGTGGATCAACACCCGCGATGGGAGGCGCGGTGCGCGGGCGGGAATCCGCCGGCGGCTTCCGGATGCCGACCGTACGCGGGGGTCGGTCTCCCCGGTGTCCGGTGAACGCCCTACAGCGAGGGCTTGGGTCGGTCGAGCGCTGCGCGCGTGATGCCCAATTCCAGTTGACGGGCGTGACACAGTGGATTTTCGTGGGACACGACGACGATGCGGACGAGCTCCGTCGCATGGCCGGACTCGCGACGCCCATGGCCCTGCGGATGGCGGTGACCCTGGGCCTGCCTGACCGGCTACTCGGCGATGGCGACGGGACCGATGCCGATCAGCTCGCGGTCGAGCTGGGTGTTGCGCCGGTCGCGCTCACCCTGCTGCTGGGTCACCTCGCCACGCTCGGCGTCGTGGAACGGACGTCCACCGGCTACCGGACCACGACGTACGGCGCGAACCTCCGTGCCGACGCAGGCAACGGCCTGGCCGACCTCCTGCACCTGGAGTCCGCCGCCGGCCGTGCCGAGCTGTCCTTCGTCGAACTCGGCCACAGCATCGCCACCGGCGAGGCGGCCTACCCGCGCCGCTACGGCCAGGACTTCTGGGCCGACCTCACCGAACACCCCCACCTCCGTGAGACGTTCGACCGGCAGATGACCCGGCGGGTCCGCGACCAGATCCCGCAGGTCGTCTCCGGATTCGACTGGTCCCGGTTTCGCACGATCGTCGACGTCGGCGGCGGTCAAGGCACCCTGCTCGCCGCGCTGTTGACGGCCCATCCCCGCATGCGCGGCCACCTCGTCGACCTCGAAGCGACGGCGGCCGACGCGAAGCGGACCTTCAGCGCCCACGGCCTCGACTACCGGACCGAGGTGACGGCGGGCAGCTTCTTCGACCCGCTGCCGCCGGGAGCGGACGCCTACCTGCTGTTCGACATCCTCCACGACTGGGACGACGAGCACGCCCACCGCATCCTGGCCCGTTGTGTCGAGGCGGCCCAACCGACCGGCCGCGTCCTGGTCATCGAAGCGGTCGGCGGGCTGCGGGCCGGCAGCGAGATGGACCTGGTCATGCTCGTGCACTACGGCGGCAGGGAGCGCCGGACCGACGAGTTCCGCACGCTCGCCGCGTTACACGGACTGACCCTCGACACCGTGACCACGCTGAACGACCAACGCTGCCTCCTCGATTTCCGGCTCGCGTGATCGACACCTCCGCGAAGATCTACCGCGAATCCCCGCCCGACTCAGGACCGATGTAGATCTCCACGCCGTCCGGATCCCACGCCCTGGTGTACCCACCGGTCGGGGCGGACACCGGTCCGAACGGATCACGAAGCGCATCTTCATCCTTCCGGAACTTCGGGGCGGCGAGCCTGCTCAGGAGGCTACCCACCGAGTCGGGTCGGAGACCGACGCGTGGCGGGAGATCGCCGCGACGGGTGGCGAACGTCGGGGGGACCATTCGGCGGAGCTGGCCGACGAGTGCCGGGCCGGCACGTCCGTGGTGCGCAAGGCACAGTCGTGACCGTGCCCTGGGATGACCTGCCGGAGTGGCTGCCGGCCTGGTGCGCGGAGCAGTTGGGTAACGAACCGGTCGGTTCGCTGTTGCGGTGACTCTCCGGATGTCGCCGTGCCCTACGCGGCCGTGTTCGCCTGGCTGATGGCCGAACTCGCCGACGTGCCCGTCCCACCACCGCTGCCGGATCCGCGCTGGGTGCGTTCGGACCACACGGGTTGCGGGATGTGGCCGGCGATCCGAGTGCTGGACGACCGCGACCCGGACGCCGTGCCGACGTACGTCATCGACACGGCCGACCGCGCCGCAAGTGGCTGCTGGCGGCCGACCTGCCGTGCGTGCTCGGCCACGCCGACTTCGAAGCGCAGAACCTCCGCCGGCACAACGGGACCGTGTGGGCCATCCACGACTGGGACAGCTTGGCGTGGCAGTCGGAGGCGACACTGGCGGGGGCAGCGAGCGGGGCTTTCCCCAGCGCCACGCCGCCGACCCCGGCCCCGGTCGACAGCTCCGCCGCGTTCCCGGCGGCTTACCAGGAAGTCCGAGGACGCCGGTTCACCGCGGAGGAGCAGGAAGTCGCGTGGGCGGCCAGCCTCCGGCCCGCCGCGCACAACGCCCGCTGGGAGGTCGTGCACCGCAACACCCCCGTGTCCTGTGACGCCGTGCGCGCCCAGGCAGCCGAACGCCTCCGCCGTGCCAACGCCTAGCACGAACACCGACACCGGTGCCCGTGCCAGTGCCGGCGCCTAAGCGCTGCGGCCCGCGATGTCGGTCGCGTCCAACACCTTCCGCAACGCGCTCTCGGGTGACTCGACCGCGGAGTCCACGACCAGGTGCGGCTCGTCCCACGCCTCCCACCGCTCCTTCATGCGCAGGACGTGGTCCCACGACACCGTCGCGTGCCAGCCGGGGATGCCCCGCTCCCTGCCCTCGACCCGACCGCGCTGCACCCGCTCGTCCGAGCACACGCACTCCACGCCCACGAACACACCGCCCAGGTTCTCGGTCACGGATCGCCACCGACGCCGGGTTTCCGCGCGGTGGCCGGTCGCGTCCACGATCACGTCCAGCCCCGACCGCACCTGACGCGCGATGGACGCGGTCAGGTTCAGCTCCGCCAGGGGCAGCGTGTTGTCCGACCGCAGGGCACCGAAGGGGACCAGCGCGCCCAACTGCCAGTCCATCGAGAACACCGGAGCGGTGAGCCGCCACGCGAGCGCTTCCGCCAGCGTGCTCTTGCCGACTCCCGGCACGCCGGCCAGCAGAACGGTCCGGGGCCGCCGCACGGCGTCCGGCCGCGGAATCGGCTGTAGCTCCTCGTACTGCGCGTGCGCCCGATCCGCCATCAACAGCTGCAGTTCCTCGCGGGCGCGGTCCACACCCGCGCCGCCGGGGTCCGAGCCGTCCTCGACCACCCGCAACCACCCCAGCACGAGGTGCTCCGGGCGCACCGCGATGTCACCGAGCCGCTCGGCTTCCCGCGACGCCGCGCCCAGCAGCTCTGCCCGTCCTACCGTGGACATGCCTGCGTCTTCCAGGGCGAGTCGTGCCAGCAGTTCCGCAGCGATCCCGCCGTCCGACGCGGCAGGTCCGGCGACGCCGAGTCCGGCGAGCAGCCTCCCCACGGCCACGGTCGGCTCGTCGTCCGGCACGAACGTCCCGGCGGAGGGGTGCACTGGAAGCTCCACAGCTACGAGTTTCCCCCGCCATGCACAGTTTCATTCTACACTGAAGTTATAGAGAATGGTGACAGACACGAGCGCCCGAGCCGGTCCTCGTCCGGGGGCACCGGTCAGGCGGACGTCAGCCGCAGGTAGTAGCCGTCAGGGTCGTGGATCCGGAAGTCGGTCAAGCCCCACGGACGGACCTGGACGCCGTTCCCCAGAGGCAGACCCTCGGCCTGGACGCGGGACGCTTCCGCGTGCACGTCGTCCAAGGTGTCGAGGTCGGCCACGAAGATCTCGGCCCGCAGGGCGCTGGGCACCGCTTCCCCCGTCTGCCGGATGCCGGATGCCGGATGCCGGCCCTGGTCCCCACGACCGCAACCAGCGGACGTGCGGTCATCTCGCCCGAACGGCGCAGCGGATCGGGCGTCGTGGAGTGGGAACATCGGAGTCCCTGCACCCGCCCTTACAGGAGTGCCATGCGACGCCTACTCGGCAAGTCACTGCTCGCAGCCGTCCTGTTCGCCGCCGTCCTCCCCGCCGCCCCGAGCAACGCCGACACGCGCACCAGTGGGTACATCGTCCTGCTGGGCAACGGTGTCGAAGCGTCCTCCGTCTCCGCCGACCACGGCACCACCGCGAACCACGTGTACTCCAGCGCCGTGCGCGGCTACTCCGCGAGGATGACCGCCACCGCCGCCGCCCGCCTCGCCCGTGACCCGCGGGTCGTGCTGGTCCAACCCGATGGCGTCGCGACGACCACCGCGCAGACCACCCCCACCGGCATCGACCGCGTCGACGCCGAGCTGAGCACGACCGCCCGCATCGACGGCGTCGACCAGCGGGTCGCCGTGGACGTCGCGGTGATCGACACCGGCGTCGACCTCGACCACCCGGACCTCAACGTGCACACCGCCGGCGCGAAGAACTGCTCCAGCGGGCGGAGCGCCGACGACGGGAACGGGCACGGCACGCACGTCGCCGGCACGATCGGCGCCCTGGACAACGGCGACGGCGTCGTGGGTGTCGCGCCGGGCGCCCGGATCTGGCCGGTGCGGGTCCTCAACAACCAGGGCAGCGGCAGCTTCTCCGACATCATCTGCGGCATCGACTACGTCACGGCGCACGCCGACGAGATCGAGGTCGCGAACATGAGCCTCGGAGGGTCCGGCAGTGACAGCGCCTGCGGCACCAACCGGGACGCGATGCACGAGGCGATCTGCCGCTCGGTGGCGGCCGGCGTCACGTACGTCGTGGCCGCGGGCAACAGCGCGGCGGACTCGGCGACCTTCGTGCCCGCCGCCTACGACGAGGTGATCACGGTCAGCGCACTGGCCGACTTCAACGGACAACCGGGCGGCGGCGGCGCGGCGACCTGCCGCGCCGACGTCGACGACACGTTCGCGGACTTCTCCAACTACGGCGCCGACGTGGACCTCATCGCCCCCGGTGTCTGCATCCTGTCCACCTGGAAGGGCGGCGGCTACAACACGATCTCCGGCACGTCGATGGCCAGCCCGCACGTCGCCGGCGGCGCGGCCCTCTACAAGTCCGCGCACGCCACCGCGTCACCCGGCGCGGTGAAGTCCGCATTGCGAGCGGCCGGCACCGGCATGTGGAACACGGCCACCGACCCGGACGCCACGCACGAACCGCTGCTCGACGTCGCCTCGTTCTGACAGGCACGACCGACTACAGCGAGCGGGGGACGACCACGAGCCCGTGGCCGTCCCCCGCTCACCTGTCACCACCTGCCGTCAGGGGTTGACCTCCCAGTGGAAGTGGGTGGTGTGACCGCCGTGATTGCGGATCACCGCGGTGGCCGCGCGGCCGTCGTTCAGCGTGACGCCGGCGATCGCCTGGGCGAACGCGCTGCCGGCCGCGAAGGTCACGTAGACCGTGCGGATCCGGGTGCCGTGGGTGTTGAGCTGGTTGATGATCGTCGCCGCGGTGGCGGCGTTGCGGTCGTTGTAACCGCTGAACCAGCCGTCGGCGCTGGTGCCGGCGCGGTGCGAGGAGTGCGGTGCGAACGGTCCGCCGTTCATGTTGGAGAAGTCGCCCCACCTCTGGCCCGCGCCGTCGATGAACGTGCGCACGGTGGGCAGCGCCCAGTCGTCGCCGCCGACGGTCGCGTCCCGCTCGCCGTAGCGGTTGGCGCCGGTGAACCGCACGAGCTTGGTCGCGGTGCCGGCGTCCTTCTCCGCCGTCTCCCCGCTGGACGACGTCGCCCGCACGCGGAGCGTCAACTGGCCGTTGGTGGACTGGTTGACCGCGTTGAGCAGGGCGGCCGGGATCTCGAAGAGCAGCCGGTTGGTCGTGATCTTGTTCTCTTCGTCGTCGCCGAACGCGGTCACCAGCGTGGGCCGGACGGCGGCGGCGAGGGTGCCGCGCACGGTCGTGCCGCCCTCGACCACCTCCAGTGCCAGCTCGGTCAGCGACTCGTCCTTGGGGCCCTGCACCGTGATCGTGCCGTGCACGCGGGTCTGGCCGCCGAAGTACGCGTGGTTGGACGCGCTGAGGTACTGCAGCGCCTGGTTGTCGATGTCGCGCAGCTGCACCTGGCTGATGGTGAGCTTCTTCTTCTTGACCACGTCCACCACGACCCGCGAGCCGAACAGTCCGTCCGCGACGTTCGCGACGGCGAGGTCCACCCGCACGGTGTCGCCCTGCGGGTTCACCGGCAGCTCGGACTCGCTCCAGCCGGTCGCGCCGCCACCGTCGAACGCGGCGAGGCCCAGGCCGTTCATGCTGTTGCCGTTGCTGACCACGCCGGAGGCCTGGGACGAGCGCACCGCGACGTTGTAGAAGTCGTTGAACTCGCTGCCGAACCACCCGCCGGGCACCTCGCTGGTGATGAAGCGGTACCGCACGGTCACGCTCTTGACACCCGGCTCGACGTCGAAGGTCCGCGAGACGGACTGCTGCCCCTCCCCCGCCGTGTCCAGGGCGAGGTCGAAGTCGGCGGCTTCGGCCGACAGCCCGGCGGGCGGTGCACCGGTGATGGCCGCGGTGGCCTGCGCCGACGCCTCCTCGGTGCGCGCCCCGACCGCCTGGCCCGCGGCGGCGAAGCCGGACGGCGAGCCCTCGACGTGCGGGATCACCGAGACGGGTGCGGTGCCGACGTCCCAGCCCGCCGTGCCCTGGGAGAAGTCGTTGTTGTCCACCGCGCTCGGCGCGCCGATGCCGAGCAGCCGGAGCACGACGGTGCCGTCGAAGACGCTCGTCGGCTGGGTGGCGAACCGGTTGCCGGAGGCCTGCGCGATCACGTTGTAGGACCGGTTGGGCAGGTTCGCGAACGCACCGCGGCCGGTCGCGTCGGTGACGAGGGCCGCCGACACGTCCGGGTCGTCGGACAGCTTGGCCACCACCGACGCGCCTTCCACGGGCGCGCCGGTGTCGTCGAGCACGAGGACCGGCACCGAGTGGTTGCCGACCCACAGCACGAACTCCGCCTCGATCGCGTAGCCGTGGACGTCCAGCGCGGACAGCGCCAGGTCGTGGCGGCCGGCGCCGAGACCGGCGGTGATGGTGACGCTGTCGACGGCCGTGGTCAGCGCCGCGAACGGCAGCGGACGGCCGTTGTCGTACACGACGACGGACTCGACCGACTGGTCGAGCGTGGGACAGCTCAGGCGGAACGTGATCGGCGCGCCGGCGGCGGTGAAGCCGTGCTCACTCGCGCCCGACAGCACCGCGACGGACTCGGAGACGTACTCGGGCTCCTCCGCCGGCTCGGTGCCGGGCGGCATCCCCTGGATCGGCGGCGGCGCGGCGCACGGGACGCCGTCCTCGCACGACCCGAGCCGGTCGCCGTGTCTCAGGTGCGCCTCGGCGGCGGGTGCGGGCAGGGTCAGCGTCTTCTCGGCCGGTGTGCCCGGTGAGTGGCACACGGTGACCCGGTCGAGCGGACCGGCGTCCGCCATGGGCACGCCGCCGACGGCGGCGACCAGTAACAGCACGACGAAGGTGGTGAACCGTTTCATGGGCTCTCCTGACGAAGTCGGGTAGGCGACCGCGCCCTGTGGGGCGCAGACCCTGTTTCGCTCGACCCGGCTGTTTTCGTTACGAGACCGCAGAATGAGGTATTCGGACCGGCGAGAAGCGTTATGTTCCAGTGCTTCCGCAGCCATACGGACGAACGGACCGGACGTTCGCCGCCCGAGGTCAGATCACAGCGCGGTAACGGTTGGGCGACCTGGGGCGCGGGTTCTCCGATCGCCCCTGTTTGCTGTGCGCCATGAACACGAAGGTCACGTCCGTGCTGCTGGCACTGGGCTGCGCCGCGTCCCTGGTGGCGTGCTCGAGCAACGACGACAAGTTCGTCCAGGAGTTGAAGGCGGCGGGCTTCGACGGCATCGGCGAGCCGCGCAGCGAGTCCGAGAAGAAGAGCAAGAAGGTCGGCAAGCGGACGATCAAGTCGTCGCAGAAGGTCCTGGAGGTGACCGTCCGGGTCAAGGGCTGCGACCTCGAGTTCGAGAAGGTGTCCGGCCAGTCCGGGTACTGGCTGGACGAGCTCCACGTCAACGGTGAGGAGCCGGACTGGCCCGGCTACCCGGAGAACCTCAAGGAGCCGGACGTGGTCACGTTGCTCGCGGGCAACCAGCCCAAGCCGGACGGCGTCGAGGACTGCTACCGGCCGTAGGCGGCCGGTCCGCCGCCCGCAGGCGCCCGACCTCGCGGCGCGACGACACCGCCGCGTCGCGCCGCGCCCGGGTGAACCGGGTGGATCAGGCGAAGACGGTGAACCAGGTGGCCGCGATGCCGCTCAGGAACACGGCCGTCACGGCGACGGTCGAGCCGCCGACCCCGCCCACCGCCCCGGCGAACGCGATGGCGGCGACGACGGCGGCCACCGCCGCGCCGATGGTCAGGATCTTGCGGCGGTCCGTCCGGATGACGTGCGCGGAGCCGGTCGCCATCGCCCACAGGCACAAGCCCAGGGCCAGCGTCAACAGCCGTTCCGGACCGGTGTTCAGGCCGACCGCCAGCACCGCGAGGGCCGCCGCGGCGAACCCGAGAAAGGCGTATGTCGACAGCCGCGCCGACCGGCTCAGCAGGTGGCGTTCGCGGCTGAGCAGCAGCACGCAGTTCATCAGCGGTTCGAGGCTCCAGCTCAGCACGACGGCCGCGATCACCACGACGAGCAGCACGCTCGCCCACGCCTCGCCCTCGAACGGCCGCAGCAGCCGGGTCAGGATGAACGGCAGGAACAGCACCAGCAGCCGCAGCCCGGTCGGCAGCGTCTTCAGCCACATGCCGTACCGCAGCATGAGGCCGTAGAGCGGGTTGCGGGACTTGAGCGCGACGGACAGGCCCTCCCGGGCGTCCGAATCGGTGGGCGACAGGCGCAGGGCGGTGCGGTGCGCCTGGACGGCGGGTTCACCGCCACCGCGGCGCAGCGCCAGCAGCCCTCGGATGCGGTGGGCGTCGGCGTTCTGCGGGTCGAGGCGCAGCGCCTCGTCCACCGCGGCCTCGGCCTGCTCGAACCGGTGCGACTCGAAGAGCGCGGCAGCCTGCACCGCGGCGGCGTCGGAGTCCTCCGGGTCGAGGGCGCGGGCCCGGCCGATGCTGATCAGCGCGTCGACCGGCCGGTTCTGCGCCAGCAGCACGTACGCCTCTTGGACGTGCAGCACCGCTGCCTCCGGCGCGAGGGCGAGGGCGTGCCGCACCGCGTCCTCGGCCTCGTTCAGGCGCTTCAGCCCGGCGAGGGACGCGGCGAGCGTGGAGTAGGCCATCACGTGCTCCGGGGCCGCGCCGACCGCCGCGCGGCTGGCGTCGTGGGCCTCCTGGAAGCGCTGTTGGCGCAGCAGCGCCTGGGCCAACAACGCGTGGAGCGTCGGCTCACCGGGGGCCGCGGCCAGCGCCGTGCGGAACTGCTCCTCCGCCTCCCGCGCCCGGTTGAGATCGAGCAGCGCCTGGCCACGCCGCACCGCAACACCAGCAGTCTCGTCCATCCCCCACCCCGGCTACGCCGAACTCGTCCGGCATACCGTAGAGACACGGGAAGTCGCTGGTCAAAGGAGAAGAATACGATCGGGTACCGTTCCGCGCGTGAAGCATGACCCGGTGATCGAGGCACTGCTCGGCGCGCTGACCGCGGACCCCGCCAACCACCCGGTGCGGGTCCACGTCGCCCGGCTGCTGCTGGACGCGGGCCGCCCGGACGAGGCGCTGGCCAACGCCACCACCGTACTCGCCGCCGTGCCGGACCACGTGGAAGCGCTGCGCACCGCCGCCGAAGCGGCACGGGCGCTCGGCGACGAGGCCAAGGCGACCTCCTACGGCCGGCTCGCGGACGCGCTCGACCCCGCGACGCCGCCGGCGGACCCACCCGCCGCGCCCGCCATGTCGAAGCCCGCCGAGCCGAAGCCCGCCGAGCCGGTGTCGCCGCACTCGCCGGCCACCGCCATCCCGGACACGGCCGACGAGATCCTCCGGCAGTGGTCCGACAGCGAGCCCGTCCCGGAACCGGCCATCGGCACGCTCGGCCAGGCCGGGCTCACGCTGGCGGACGTCGGCGGCTTGGTGGACGTGAAGAAGCGGCTGGACCTGTCGTTCCTGACGCCGCTGCGCAACCCGGAACTGCGCGTCGAGTTCGGCAAGTCCCTGCGCGGCGGGCTGCTGCTGTGGGGTCCTCCCGGCTGCGGCAAGACGTTCATCGCCCGCGCGCTGGCGGGTGAACTGGGTGCGAGCTTCTACGAGATCGGCCTCAGCGACGTCCTGGACATGTGGATCGGCAGCAGCGAGCGGAACCTGCGCGGCATCTTCGACACCGCCCGTCGCAACCGGCCGTGCCTGCTGTTCTTCGACGAGATGGACGCGCTGGGCCAGAAGCGGTCGCAGCTGCGCGGCGGCGGGTCGTCCATGCGCGGGGTCGTGAACCAGATGCTGTCCGAACTCGACGGCGCGAGCACGGACAACGAGGGCGTGTTCGTCCTCGCCGCGAGCAACCACCCGTGGGACATCGACTCGGCGCTGCTGCGGCCCGGCCGGTTCGACCGGACGGTGCTCGTGCTGCCGCCGGACGTCGAGGCGCGCGAGGCGATCCTCCGGCTGCACCTGCGCGGCCGTCCGACCGAGCGGCTGGACCTCGGGAAGATCGCCAAGGGGACGGACGGGATGTCCGGCGCGGACCTGGCGCTGATCTGCGAGCAGGCGACGGAGACGGCGATGGAGGCGTCCATGGCGTCCGGCCGGGTCCAGCCGATCACCCAGCGCCACCTCCAGGAAGCGGCGAAGTCCGTGCGGCCGAGCATCGGCGAGTGGATGGAGACTGCCCGGAACTACGCGATGTACGGCAACGACGCGGGTGCGTACGACGAACTGGCGGCATACCTGAAGAAGCGCCGCCGCTGAGCGTCCTCCCGGGGGTCGGGCGCGAGGGTCGGGCCAGAGGACCTGGTCGAGGTCCAGGTCGGCGGCGCGGGCGGGTCAGCTCGCGCGCTGGCCCGGCAGCTCCTCCGGCAAGGACTCCGGCAAGGGGCGCTCACCGTCGAGCTGGTGCGCGGCCAGGGCGAGTTGGAAAGCCTTGATCCCGCGGCTGCTGAGCGGGTCCACGCCGGTGACCGTGGCGATCTTCTGCAGCCGGTAGGACAGCGTGCGGCGGTGGATTCCCAGCCTGGTGGCGGTGCGGCTGCGGTCGAGGTCAGTCTGGTAGAGCTGGTGCAGGGTCGTGATCAGGTCGCACTGGTCGATGATCGGCTCGATCACCTGGGTGACGTCCTGGCGCAGCAACCCGTCCTCGGCGAGCACCTGCTCCAGCCGGAGCGTCTCCGGCCGGACGACGCCCGACAGCTGGAGGGCGGAGGCGAGGGCCGAGGCCCGTTCGGCGCCGACCACCGCGGCCGGGATCATCCTGGGCTCGGCCGCCCGCGCCAGGACGATCATCGTCGACACGCCGCTGAGCTGGGCGCAGCGCCGCGCCTGCGCCTCCGTCCGCGCCCACATGTCCGGGGCGTCGACGGCCGGGAACAGGGCGACGGCCCCGCGCTCGGTCTGGTTGACGAGCACGTCGCGCGGGAACGCGTCGGTGGGCACGGTCCGCGCCGGGACGGCCATCACCAGGTACGCGGCGGCGAGCGCCAGTCCGGCGTTCACCGCGAGGTCCGCGCGCGGGGTGCCCGCGAGCAGGGATTCGAGGAACGCCTGGCGGGCGACCTCGATCCTCCCGTCGGACTTCACCGACAGGAAGTACCCGTCGCGCAGCGCTTGCAGGCAGCCGTCGGCCAGTTTGCCGTTCCACGCGGTGTAGGCGACCAGTTCGCTGTGGTCACCGGGTTCGGCCACCCGCCAGTACCCCGTGACCAGGGCCGTGTACCCGATCTCGATCCCGCGCAGGACGTTCCCGAGGGGCACGCCGTTGGCGACGGCGTCCTGGGCGAGTTCGACGTGGATGTTCCAGTCCTGGTCGGGCAGCGAGGCGGCGCCCGACCAGACGTCCAGCCCCGCCTCCATGACCGTGCGCGCGCTGGAGACCCACAGCCGCCTGCTGGCCGGACCGGCCGCCGTCAGCGGTCCATCGCCTTCGAGGATGCCTACGGACAGGTCGTCGAGAATGTCCACGTGGGCCGCTCGCATGCGCTTCACAAGCGAAGGCCGGGCCAGTAAAGGCCCTCGGATCTCAGCATTGCTCATCGGTTGGTCCTATCCCCCAGAGATGACGACCCACCCTCGCTCGCCAGTGAAGCGCACATGATCGAGTTGGGCAAGCCGACGATTACCGGGCCGAATGCGGACCTGACGCTTCGCCTATCTCAGCCGTCGCCGGAA
This sequence comes from Saccharothrix isguenensis, assembly GCF_052936305.1. Classification (NCBI taxonomy): domain Bacteria; kingdom Bacillati; phylum Actinomycetota; class Actinomycetes; order Pseudonocardiales; family Pseudonocardiaceae; genus Saccharothrix; species Saccharothrix isguenensis. The sequence continues at coordinate 2,520,272 of NZ_CP193626.1, read as the reverse complement.
CGACATGTGAGACATCCTCTATTTTCAGCAGGCGAACACAATCCCCGCACGCCGCGGCCGGCGGCGTCCCGGTTCTCAGGGAGACGGGGTGCGCGCGGCCCAGGACCGGGGCGGAGCATAACCGCCCGAAGCCGTCCAAGGTGCGGGAACGCGCACGCCGGACGGCCGGGCGGGCGCGCGCCGGAGGGTGGTCAGCGCGGCGACCAGCGCGGCCAGCTCCTCGTCGTCGGGCGCTCCGCGCAGCAGCACCAGGTCCGACCTCATGGGGTCCATCACACCGGGGGGTTGCCGTGCTTGCGCGCGGGGAGTTCCACGCGCTTGGACCGCAGCATGGCGAGCGCGGATATCAGAGCGCCCCTCGTGTGAGCTGGATCGATCACGTCGTCGACCAGCCCGCGCTCGGCCGCGTAGTACGGGTGCATGAGTTCCTGCCGGTACTCCTTGATCCGCTGGGCACGCATGGCGGCGGGGTCGTCCGAGGCCGCGATCTCGCGGCGGAACACCACGTTCGCCGCACCCTCGGCTCCCATCACGGCGATCTCGTTGGTCGGCCAGGCGAGCGACAGGTCGGCGCCGATCGAACGGGAGTCCATCACGATGTACGCGCCGCCGTACGCCTTTCGCAGGATCATCTGCACGCGCGGAACGGTGGCGCAACAATACGCGTAGAGGAGCTTCGCGCCGTGCCGGATGATCCCGTCGTGCTCTTGGCCCCGGCCGGGGAGAAATCCCGGGACGTCCACCAGGGTGACCAATGGGATGCTGAAGGCATCACAGGTCTGGACGAATCGCGCGGCTTTCTCGGAGGCGTGAATGTCGAGCACCCCGGCCAGCACCGCCGGCTGGTTGGCCACGATTCCGACGACATTCCCGTCGAGCCTGGCGAGCGCGCACACCACGTTACCGGCCCAGTTCGCGTGCACTTCGAGGAAATCACCGTCGTCGACGACCTCGCCGATGACGTCGCGGATGTCGTAGGCCCGGGTGGGATCGGCCGGGACGAGGTCTAGCAGGACGTCGTTGCGGCGGTCCGGGTCGTCGCCCGGCTCGACCACCGGCGGGAGCTCCCGGTTGTTCGCGGGAAGCAGCGAGAGCAGGTGGCGGACCTCCTCGAAGCACTCCGCCTCCGTGTCGAACACGAAGGTCGCCGCGCCGGAGATCCCGGTGTGCACGTCCGCGCCGCCCAAGGCCTCGTGGGTGATCTCCTCGCCGGTGACCGCCTGCACCACGTCCGGACCGGTGATGTACATCTGGGAGATGTCGCGGACCATGAAGACGAAGTCGGTCAGCGCGGGCGAATAGGTGGCGCCGCCCGCGCACGGGCCGAGGATGACGCTGATCTGCGGGATGACCCCCGAGGCCCGCGCGTTGCGGCGGAAGATGCCGCCGTAGCCTGCCAGCGCGCAGACGCCTTCCTGGATCCGGGCGCCCGCGCCGTCGCTGAGGCTGACGATCGGCGCGCCCGCCGCCTCCGCGAGGTCCATCACCTTGTGGATCTTCTCGGCGTGCGCCTCGCCGAGCGAGCCGCCGAAGATGCGGAAGTCGTGGGCGTAGACGAAGACCGTGCGGCCGTCCACGGTGCCCCAGCCGGTGACGACGCCGTCGGTGGCCGGGGTGCGGGCCTCCAGCCCGAACCCGGTCGCCCGGTGCTTGCGGAACTGGTCGACCTCGCGGAAGGAGCCCGGGTCGAAGAGCAGGTCGATCCGCTCACGGGCGGTCAGCTTGCCGCGCGCGTGCTGGGCCCGGGTCGCCTCCGGCGACGGGCCGGCGGCGGCGGCTTCGCGCATCGCGGCGAGTTCGCCGACCAGGGCCGCCATGCCCTGGGACTCGGCGTGCGCGGTGGGCGGGATGTCGAGTGCGGTCACGGATTTCCTCCCGGAGCAGGGCGGGCGGGGACGACCACCGTCACGGCGACTGTCCCCACCGCGTTCGCGCAGACCACCGCCGTGCCGGGTCCACCGGAGCGGAGGATGTCGGCGACCTCGAGAACGGGGCTCAGGCACCCCGGACCCACGGTGCGACGCCGGGCTCGGGGCAGTGCCCGGGACACCACGTCGGCCACGGGTGAGGAATCGTCCAGCAGTCGGACGGGGATGTCGGCGGAGACGCCGTGGCCCGCGAGCGCGGCGCGGAGCCGCTCCACTTCGGCGTCCGCGTCGCGTGCGACGGCCGACGGCGGGATGAACAGCGATGACGACGCCAGCGACCCGTGGACCCGCGCGCCGCGGACGGCCGCGCGCGAGGCGGGTTCGACGATCAGCACCGCGGCGCCGTCATCGGCGACGGGCCCACCGGCGCCGTTGGCGTCGGGTGGCGTCTCGGTGGCGCCCAGGACGAGCCAGTCCACGTCGCGGTCGCGCACGACCCGGTAGCCGTGCGCCACCGTCTCCACCCCGGCGGTCGCGGGGGTGTGCAGGGCCAGGCTCAGTCCGCGCCAGCCGTGCTCGATGCCCAGGCGCGCGAGGAACAGGTTGACCGAGAAGTACGGCACGGTGGCGGGGCGCAGGAACCGGGTGCCGGTGTCCGCGACCTCCCGGTCGATGTCGGCGTGCAGCTGGGAGGCGCAGTTGTTCGACCCCAGCACCACCCCGCACCGGTCGTCCGGGCCTTCCGGCTCCAGCTCGGCATCGGCCAGGGCCCGCTTCGCCGCCGCCAACAGGTACTGCGCCGCGCGCGGAACGTACTTGTAGCCCTGGGCGCCCAGCTCGGTCCGGTAGTCGAACCAGTCCGGGGCGGCTTCGGCGGGCGGCGCGCACACGCCGACGCCGGTGACGACGAGTTCGCGGACCGGGTCGGCGACCGGTGACGGGGAGGGGGCTGAAGTCGTCACGGTCGGTCCTCCGCGTGGGCAAGGACGAGGCAGATGTTGTGGCCGCCGAAGGCGAACGCGTTGACGAGGGCGTGGCTGCCCCGTACCGCGACCTCTTCCGACGGAACCCACACCGGGCACTCCGGGTCGGGTTCCTTCACCGCGATGTTCGGCGGCACGACCCGGTGGCGGAGCACGGCCAGCGCCGCGACGGTCGACAGCACGCCCGAGGCGGCGCCGGTGTGGCCGAGGGCTGCTTTCGTGCTGTAGAGCGGGACTTCACCCAGTCGGTTCCCCAGCACGGCGCTCAGCGCGGCCGATTCGGTGACGTCGCTCAACGGCGTCCCGGTCGCGTGGGGCACCACCAGGCCCACGTCGTCGGCACGCACGTCCGCGCGGTCGATCGCACGCCGCATGGCCGCGATGATCCGCTCGCCGCTGGGGTCCGGCGCGGTGGCGTGGTGGGCGTCGCAGGTCCAGCCGTGGCCCGCCACCGTGCCCAGGGCGGGAACACCCCTGCTCCGCGCGCGTTCGGCGGATTCGAGCACGACCGCACCGGCTCCCTCGGCGAGGCTGGTGCCCGCCCGGTTCCGGTCGAACGGCCGGCACCCTTCCGGGTCGAGCGCGCCGAGCCGGTTGAAGCTCGCGGCGATCAGCCGGGAGGCGGTCTCCACGCCGGCGGCGACCACGACGTCCGCCGTCCCGTCCGCGATCATGCCGGCGCCGAGGGCGATCGCGTAGGCGCCGCCCGCGCAGGCGTTCGAGAGGTCCACAGCGGCCTGCCGGGCGCCGAGGCGATCGGCGATCACGGCGGCCGACCGGTGGTTGGGCGGCCACTGCTCCGGTGCGGGCTCACCGCCGCGCCACCGCTCGGCCTGTTCGACGTCGCCGACACCGCTGGCCACGATGACCGCCATCCGCGCCGTGTCGGCGCCGGTCAACCGCGCCTCGGCCAACGCCTGGCCCACCGCCGCCCAGGCCGCGAAGGTCGAACGACCGGCGGAAGGCAGGTCCTCGCGCGCCTGGTCGAGCAACGGGTCGGGGATCCGACGCCACAGCCCCGGGCCGCACTCGGGACCGATCCCGGGTGCGGGCTCCGGGAGGGGTTCCCGCCGCTCCGTCATGGCGCGCCACAGGTCCGCCGGATCGGCGCACACCGCCGACAACGCACCCGTGCCGGTGACCACCACAGTGTTCATCTGGACGCTCCGTCACAACGGGGATCCGGGATGTGGGGCTCCACCAGGGTGTCGAGGGCGGCGGACAGCCCGGTCGCGATCGCCGCGATGTCCACGGACGTGGCGACGAACGCCGGTGAGACCTGCAACGCGCCGGCCCCGATCGCCCTGGTGCTCACCCCGTGGGCACGTGCGGCGCGCACCGCCTGCTGCGCGGACGCCGCGTCCTTGAGCTGCACCGCCGCCAGAGCACCCACGCCGCACCGGACCTCGGCCACGGCCGAGTGGGAGGCCAGGGGTGCCAGGTGGTCCACGATCACGCCCTCCAACGACGCGGCCGAGCGGACGAGGTCGTCCCGCTCGATCAGGTCGAGGTTGGCCAGGGCGACCGCGGCGCACATGGCGTGGCCGGAGTAGGTGTAGCCGTGCCGCCACCACACCCCGCCGTCCGGCTGGAAGAACGGCTCGCTGACGCGCGGTCCCACGAGCACCGCGCCCATCGGGGCGTACCCGGAGGTGAGCCCCTTGGCCGTGACGATCATGTCCGGCTCCAGCCCGAAGCGCCCGCTGGCGAACCAGTGCCCGAGCCGGCCGTAGCCGGTGACGACCTCGTCCGCGATGAACAGGACGTCGTAGTGCCGGCAGATCCGGCGCACCTCGGCCAGGTAGCCGGGCGGGGGCGGCAGCACTCCCCCGGCTCCGATCACCGGCTCGCAGATGAACGCCGCCACCCGTTCCGGGGTGAGCCGCTCGATGGCCGCGGCGAGGTCGGCCGGGTCGTCCCACGTCACGGTCGCGGTGTCCGGGACCAGGGTCCCGTGGTCCGCCTTGTTCAGCGGCAGCCCCGACAACGAGGTGCCCGCGGCGTGCATGCCGTGGTAACCGTGCCCGCGGCCGATGACGTGGGTGCGGTCGGGCTTGCCGACCTCGTGCCAGTAGCGGCGGGCGAGCTTGACCGCCGTCTCGACCGAGTCCGACCCGCCACTGGTGAAGAACACCTTCGTGCCGGCCACCGGCGAGATGTCCGCCAGCCGCTCCGCGAGTTCGAGGGTCGGCCGGGTCGCGACGTCGCCGAAGGTCGAGTACGCGGCGATCTTGCGCATCTGCTTCGCCGCGGCGTCGGCGAGTTCGGCCCGGCCGTGGCCGACGTTCGCGAACCACAGCCCGGCGGTGGCATCCAGGTAGCGGTTGCCGTGCGCGTCGGTGATCCAGACCCCGTCGCCGGAGTCCACCACGAACTCGCCCGCTTTCCCGACCGCGGCCATGTCGGCGAAGGGGTGCCAGAGGTGGTTCACGTTTCTCCCCGGTGGTGTGGTCGGCGGAAGGTCAGCGGCCTGCCAGCTTGCCGTCGAGCAGGCGCAGGACGTCGCGCATCCGCACCACGTCCGACACCTCGTGCGACTCGATCTTGATCTGGTAGTGGCGCTCCAGCGAGACCGCCAGCTCGAGCGACAGCAGCGAGTCCACGCCCAGGTCCTCGACGAAGTGCGCGTCGTCGGTGATCTTCTCGAGCGGCAGGTCGAGCACGTCGGCGACGAGCTCGCGCAGCTCGGCGGCGTCGACGGTGGGAGTGGCGGTGGAGTCGGTCATTCCAGGTCCTTTCGGGACGGGCGGCGGTCAGCCACAGCCACCGGCGTGGCCGTGGTCGGCGCCGGGGACGCTGAATTCGGGGAAGTCCAGGTACTCGGCGTCCCAGGCCTGCTCGACCTCGGCGTAGACGTCGCCGCGGACGTCCGCGACGAACGCGCGCAGCCGGTCCACGCCGAAGAACTTGTTGCGGCCGTTGATGAAGAAGGGGACGCCGAACATCCCGTCCTTGGCGCAGCGGACCAGGGTGTCCAGGCCGCGCCGGCGCAGCTCCGGGTCGTCGGACGCGGTGGCGGCCTTGTCCGCGTCGATGCCGAGGTCGGTGGCGATGTCGTGGATGACCGACCGGTCGCTGACGTCCAGGTTCTGCTCCCACCGGGCCTGGTAGACCCGGTCGCAGTACTGCCTGCCGACGCCCGCGTCCTCGGCGACGAACCAGCCGAGGTGGGCGACTTCCCACACCGGGTTGCGGTCCACCGGCCACGTCATCTTCCAGCCACGCGCCGCGGCCATCCGCGCCGTGTCCTGGAGGATGTAGAAGTTCTTCGCCCTCGCCATGGCCACCACGGCCAGGTCGACGCCCGCCTCGCCGAGCATCGCGGTGCTCTGCTCGTCGGGCTCGAAGAAGGGGATCCACTCGATGGTGTCGGCGACGTCGGGGTACTTCTCCACCAGGTCGCGGTAGGCGAACCACGAGTAGGGACTCCTCAGGGAGAAGTACCAGCGCGGTCGCTTCGGTGCCTTGCTCATGTCGCTCCTCAGATGCTGATGCCGCCGTCGATCTGGAAGACGCCGCCGGTGATGTAGGCCGCGCGGTCGGAGGTCAGGAACGACACCAGGTCGGCCACCTCGGTGGCCGTGCCCACCCGCTTCAGCGGGATGTTGCCGAGCATCTTCTCCAGCACCTTGGGGTCGACCGCGGCCGTCATGTCGGTCTCGATGAAACCGGGCGCCACCACGTTGACCCGGATGTTGGCCCGGCCCAGCTCCTTGGCCAGCGACTTCGACAGGCCGATGATGCCCGCCTTGGACGCGGCGTAGTTGGACTGCGTCGCGTTGCCGTACACGCCGGCCACCGACGACAGGTTCACGATGGAGCCGCGCTTGCGCTTCATCATCTCGAAGACGACGGCGCGGCAGACGTTGTAGACCCCGTCGAGGTTGACGCTGATCACGTCGTTCCACTCGTGGTCCTTCATCAGCAGCAGCGGGTTGTCGCGGGTGATGCCCGCCGACGTCACCACCGCGGTGATCGGGCCGAGGGTGGACTCGGTGTCCGCCACGGCCGAGCGCACCGACGCCGCGTCGGCGACGTCCGCCCGGATCGCCAGCGCGGTCCGGCCGAGCTCGGCGACCTCCTTCTCCACCGCGGTCGCCGCGTCGGTGTTGGCCGCGTAGCAGAAGGCGACGTCGAAGCCGTCCTCGGCGAGCCTGCGGACCACGGCCCGCCCGATACCGCGCGAACCGCCGGTGACGAAGGCGACCGGGGCACTTCCCTGCATGTCAGGCATGGCTCTCTTCCTTGCCGACAGCCTGCGGGCGCAAGACGCTCGCGGGCTGGAACATCATGATGATCTGGTCCACGGTCATCACCGTCTCGCCGTCGACGACGGTCTTCCCGCCGGCGACCACGGAATCGCCGATGACCCTGCCGATGGTCACGTGGTGCTCCATCACCTGGCCGGCCGTCACGCGCCCGTGGTACTCCACGCCCGACGCCGAGCCGAAGAGCATGACGGTGCCGCTCAGGACATCGGGGTTGGGCGACTCCTTGGTCACCAGCACCCCCGCCGTCTGCGCCCAGGACTCCAGCATCAACGCCTGCGGGTACGCGTCCGCGACGGGCGCGCCGGACGCGGCGAACCACGGTTCGGCCGCCTCCACCCGGCGGACGGCGCGGATGCTCACCCCGTCGACGCACTCCTCGACGCGGTCGACCAGCAGCATGGGCGGGCGGTGCGGGAGGACGGCTCGGATGCCGTCGGCGTCGATCACGTGGGTTCTCCGATCCTCAGGATGGCGGCGGCGTGCAGGCCGTCCGGGTCGACCGCGAGGATCAGCACCGGTCTGCCCGCGCCGCCTTCGCGGTGGGCGGTGGCCAAGACGGACGCGATCTGGAACACGGCCGTCACGGCGCCGGCGTCGCCCCAGGGCGACTCCAGCGGGAACCGGGTCGGAGTGGCCGGGCCCAGGGCGGCGTCCAGCGCCCGCGTCTCGACGCGCCGGTCCTCGGCGGTCCGGGGAACCGTGCTGACCGCCCACAGTTCCTCCGGCGCGACGCCGGCGGCGTCCAGGGTCCTGGTGACGCAGTTGGCGATGCGGTCCGCCGCGTCCTCCGGCCCGTGCACCCCGGACTCCACCGCCAGGACCTCTGCCAGGACGTCCTCCGGGGCGACCGCCAGGGCGTGCTCCACCATCAGGATGGCGGCGCCCTCCCCGAGCCGGACGGGCTCGCCGGCGGCGGGCCGGCCGCACTCCTCCAACAGCTGCCGCTGCGGGCTGAACTCCTCCACCGCGCCGCACAGCACCGCCGACGCCCGGCCGGCGTCCAGCAGTCGGCGCGAGTACCGCAGCCCCAGCAGACCGGCGGCGCGGCCACCCGCCAGCGTCGTGTTGGGGCCCTTGACCTGCTGCCAGATGGCACTCTGGCCGGCCGGGCAGTTCATGATCGCGTTCGGGACGCGCGCGGCTTCGACGTAGAACGGCTTCTCCCCGGTGAGGGAGTCGCGGGTGATCTGCATCGCCGACGCCGCGCTGCCCGTGGTCGTCCCCAGCACGATCGCGCCCGTGGGGCCCGTGGCGCGCTCGCGCCGGTCGGGGACGGAGTCGAGCAGGTCGCGCACGGCCACCACGGCCAGGGCCGTCGCCCGGTCCATGGCGCGGGTTCCCCGTCGCCCCAACGCCTGCTTCACGTCGAAGCCGGGGACCAGCAGGGGGCGTGCGTCCGCACCCGGCTCCCCGGCGGAAGTGGCGGGGAGGGCGGGGAGGGCCAGGACGCCGTCACGGAAGGCGGCGGTGTCCCCGCCGAAGGGTGACAGCGCCGACCACGCCGTGATGACCGGCGCGCTCATGCCTGCGTGGGTGCGGAGGAGAAGGCGGTCACGACGCGCTCGTCCCAGGGGACCATCACGGCCTCCTTGCCGTTCTCCACCATCACGTAGCAGTGCGTGATCTCGCCGGTGGCGGTCTGGACGAGCTTGCCGTCGCGGACGACGTAGCAGTCCATCGTCGCCGTGTAGAGCATGTTCTTGAAGATGTCCTTGACCGAGTAGACGATGTAGAGGTCCTCCTCCATGAGGACTTCGTCCATGATCGTCACCGAGTTCGCGGACACCGCCGGGATCCAGTTGCGCTCGGTGAGCATGCCGCCGATCGAGCAGCCCCGCGCCTCGACGAAGCGGTACTTCGCCTCTTCCATCAGCCGCAGGTAGGCCGACATCTGCAGGCGCTCGAAGAAGTGGATGTAGGGGTACGGGACCTTGAACCGCCAGGCGTAGGCGTTGCGGCCCTCGACCAGCTTGCGGCTGACCGGGTCGTCGTCGCTGGAGGCGCCGGACATCAGCGGCGCGCCGTGCTCGGTGACCGCCGCGCCGGGCTCGGAGCCGCCGATGCGGTCGACCACGAAGCGGTCCAGGCCCTCGGGCAGCGGGGCGCGCTTGGTCATGCGGCGCTCGTCGTCGTCGCGGCGGAACTGCACCTGCACCTTGGACCGCACCGCGCGCTTGGGCGCGCCGTCGCGCTGGACCGTCAGCTCCACGGAGAACGAGGCGGTGTTGCCGGTCTCGCCGGTCGTGGGCGTCACCACGGCGTCGACGTCGTCGTCGACCAGGAGCGCGGCGCTGAGCTTGGTCCGGACGTCGATGACGTCGAAGCCCACCCCGCAGTTCTCGTAGAGCGCGCCGACCGCGAGCCCGCTGCGGCGGAAGTGCTCGATGACCGCCTTCTCCACGAGGTAGTTCACGTGCTTGAAGCCGATGATGGTGCCGATGTTGGCGCCCTCGTAGCCGGGCGTGTAGGTGACGCTCGTCGTCTCCGACAGCAGCGTCTTGACCTCGATGCTGGTCATCTCGGTTCTCGTCTCCGTTTCACAGGTTCGGGGTCAGGGCAGGGGCGGGAGGGTGGCGAGGAAGTCGGCGACGCTCCTGGTGAAGGCGCCGGCCTCCTGAGCCATCGGGAAGTGGCCGCACGAGGGCAGCAGGTCGAGCCGCGCCGACGGCAGCCGCCGCGCGAGGGACTCGGCGTCGCCCGGCGGGGCGATCAGGTCGTCCTCACCCGCCAGGACCAGGCACGGCAGGTCCAGGCGGTCCAGGTCGACCCAGGGGGAGTTCAGGTAGGTCTGGAGGAACCGGGTCCACGCGTAGGGACCGATCCGCTCGCACACCCGCAGCGCCGCCGCGTCGTGCAGGTCCGGGTTGCCCCGGCCGGCCGCCGCGACCCGGATGCCCTCCCGCATGGCGTTCACGAACGTGGTCGCCAGGCCGGTGAGCATCGCCCAGTCGAAGTCGTCCGGGGACGGCTTGTAGAACGGCGACACCAGGACGGCGGCGCGCGGACGGGAGGCGGGCGCCTCGGCGAGCACGCGGAGCAGCAGCGAGGCGGAGAACGAGTGCGCCACGACGAGGTCGATCGGACCCGCGGACCCGGTGACGCCGGTCAGCGCCTCCGCCACCCAGCGCGCGGAGTCCTCGTCGTGCGCCCACGGTCCGACGCCTTCGTTGCGCCACGGCAGCTCGGCCGACCAGATCTCCCACTCGTCCCCGGCCTCCTCGCACAGCGGCTGCCACACGTTGCCGTTGTTCGCCATGCCGTGCAGCAGCAGCACCCTCGGTGCGCCGGAGCGGGCGGGCGTGGTCCGCGGCAGCAGGACCAGGGGTGTGTGGACGTCGACGCCGGGTCGGGTGGCCGTCAGGCCGGGCACGGCTCGCTCCGCGGCGCGCGGAGGACGACGGACGCGACCGCGTCGTCGGCCGGTCCGCCACAGGTGGCCACGACGCTGGACGCCCCGGCGGCCAGCCGTGCGGTGCCCACGGCGATCTGGAGGAGCCCGTGCGCGCCGGACGTGCGGCCCCAACCTCGGGACACGTCCACGCGCTCGGCCTCGGGCAGCACCGCGGAGGACATACCGTCGCCCTCGGGCACGAACCAGACCCGCGCGGCGGCGTCGGTCCCGCCCGCGGCGGCGACGGAGTCGTCCAACCGGCCGGACCGCGCCACCGGGCCGAGTTCGCCGAGGACGGCGCGCCCGGCCGTGCTGTCGTCACGTTCGACCACGACGGCCACGGCTCCGTCGAGCACCTGGCCGCCGGCGTACGCCCGGCTCACGTCGTTGTCCGGCTCGACGCCCACGACCAGGGCGTGGCGGGCACGCCCGGAGCGCAGCCAGGTCGCGGCCCAGCGCAGGGCGTCCAACCCGGAGGTGGCGCCGTTGCAGACCATCATGTTCGGCCCGCGCAGGCCGAACCGGATGGCCACGTCGGCGCACACCACGTTGCTGGACAGGTTCGGGGTGGAGATGGGGCTGACGAGCCGGGTGCCGCCCTCGCGGCCGATGAGCGCGGCCACCTCGGCGACGGAGTCGAGGTTGCCCAGGTTGGAGCTGGCCAGCACGGCCACGTCGCGCGGGTCGACGGTCAGCCCGTCGGTCTCGTTCCACAGCCCGGAGCGCACGAGCGCGGCCTTCGCCGCGACCAGGGCCAGCCGGGTCGCGTGGTCCTTGTACCGCAGGCCCTTCCGGCCCAGGTGGGCGGCGGGGTCCACCGGCTCGGCGGCGGCGTCCCGGCCGGGTTCCAGCTCGCCGGGCTCGGCCACGCCGGGCAGGGCGAAGCCGACGCCCGTCACGACGACCTGCACCGCGGCGCGATCCTGCACGTCCGCGCGTTCCTGTACTGCGGTCATCGCGTTCCCTCCACGATGGCGACGGCGTTGACGCCGCCGAAGCCGAAACCGTTGACCTGGGCCACGAAGAGGCCCTCACCGAGGTGTTCCCGGGTGGCGATGCGGAAGTCCGCCGCCACCGGGATCTGGTCCTCCAGGTGCAGCGTGGGGCTGACGCGGTCCTGCTCGATGCTCTTCAGCGCCATGATCAGCGAGTGCAGGCCGGACGCACCGGAGGTGTGGCCGGTCATCGACTTCATGGCCGTCATCACCGGGTGCTTGACCTCGGTGCCGAAGACCTCGGCCATGGCCGTCGCCTCGCCGGTGTCGTTGGCCATGGTGCCGGTCCCGTGCAGCAGCACGAGGTCGACCTCGTCGGGGCGTACCTCCGCCGCGGCGTGGGCGTCGCGGATCACCTCGGCGATGCTGCCCGGCTCCGGCGCGGTCGCGTGGAAGGCGTCGCAGTTGATGGCCACACCGCGCAGCCAGCCCCGGACCCGGCCGGACGCGGCGTCCTCGCGGCGCAGCACGATCGCCGAGGCGCCCTCGCCGAGGATGGTGCCCTTGCGGTTGACGTCGAACGGGCGCAGCCGCTCGGGGGGCACGGACTGCAGCCGGTCGAGCACGCCGAACATCGACTCGGTGATCGAGTCGGTGCCCGCGACGACCACGGTGTCGTGCTCGCCGGAGTCGAGCATGTCGACGGCGAGCGACAGCGCGTAGAGCGATGCCGAGCAGGCGTTGGAGAAGGTGTGGGTGTCGTCGGCGCCGAACCGCTCGCGCAGCGCGGTGCCGAAGTGCAGCCGCTGCTCGTCGGCCTTGGTCCGGCCGCGCGCCCACAGCTCCACGCTGCGCAGCTCGCGCAGCCCGGTGCCGACCAGCACGGGCACGCCCGCCAGGTCGTGCGGCATCCCGGCGTCGTCCAGCGCCTGGCCGACGGCGTCCAGCAGGAAGCGGGTGGCCCGGCCCTCGACGTCCGGGTAGGTCTCCAGGTCGTCGATCTCGTGCAGGTGCCCGGCGGTGTACCACTCCGCGGTGAACGCGCGGAGGGGGCCGAGCCCGGTCCTGCCCGCGCAGAGGTTGTCGAACATCTCCTCGGCGGTCCGCCCCACGCTGGACAGGGCCCCTACGCCGGCGATCGCCCATCGCTTGCTCACGGGTTCTCCTCCTCGTGTCTGCCCAGGATCACCACGGCGTTGTTCCCGCCGAAGGCCAGGCCGTTGTTCTGGACGATCGCGGGCGCCACGTCGAGTGCGGTGTTCGGTACGCAGTCGATGCCCAGTTCCGGATCGGTCGTGCGGTGGTTGATGGTCGGCGGGATGAACCCGCGGTGGATCGCGAGGGCGCACGCGATCGCGCCCAACGCGCTCGCCGCGCCCATCGCGTGCCCGAGCATCGACTTGATCGAGATCGTGCGGGGTGGTTTGCCGCCGTAGACCTCGCGGATGGCGCTGGACTCCGTCAGGTCGTTGGCCCTGGTCCCCGTGCCGTGCGCGGAGATCAGCTCGACCTCGTCCGGCTTCACGCCCGCGTTCTCCAGCGCCAGCGCCATGCAGCGCGCCACGCTGTCCTGGTCCGGCGCCACCTGGTGGGTGGCGTCGCAGTTCAGGCCGTAGCCGAGGATGCGGGCGTAGACCCGCGCTCCCCGCTTGCGCGCGTCGGCCCACCGTTCGAGGACCAGCACGCCGGCGCCCTCACCGGTGAGGATGCCCTGGCGGTCGACGTCGAACGGCCGGCACACGTCGGGGGCGATGGTGCCGAGCCGGTAGAACGAGGCGAAGGTCTTGCGGCACAACGCGTCCGCGCCGCCGCAGAGCACCATGTCGACCTCGCCCGACCGGACGGCGTCGTACCCGTAGCCGATCGTGTAGTTGCCCGCCGCGCACGCGGTGGCGATGGTCATCGCCTCCACGTCCACCAGGCCCAGCTCGCGGGCCACCGCGACGGAGAGCCTGCTCGCCGACGTCCGGCCGGCCACGACCGGGTCCACCGCCTCGGCGCCGCCCGCGATCTCCGCCGCGACGACGCGGTCGAGGTCGGCCGACTCGCCGTCGGTGGTGCCGATCGACACCAGCATCCGCTTGGCGGCCAGCTCGGCCGCGTCGATGCCGGCGTCCTCGACGGCCATCCTGGCCGCCGACACGGAGAACTGCGCGGCCCGGCCCAGGGACGCGGGGTCGAGCGTGCGCACCCACGGCCCGGGGTCGAAGTCGGTCACTTCGCACCCGTTGGCGTGGTCGAACCCGGAGGTGTCGAACGCGGTGATCGGGGAGACACCGCTGCGCCCGGCGCGCAGACCGGCGGCGAACTCGTCCACACCGGTCCCGATGCTGGAGATCACACCGATCCCGGTGACCACGACGTCGTCATCGCGGATGGACCGCGACCCGCCTGCCACAGAACTGGTCATCACACGCCAACTCCACTCGTTCGCGGCGGTCGCGTGGACCGCCGCCGCACCCTGGGCCGCGCCACGGTCACTTGCTGTCGATCGCCTCGGTCACGACCTGGACGACGCCCTCCATGTTGACCATGCGGGACATCTCGGCCTGGTCGATGACGATGCCGAACTCCTTCTCCAGCGAGGAGAGGATCTCGATGGACAGCAGCGAGTCCGCGCCGTAGTCCTCCTTGAACAGGCCCGTGTCGGTGACCTCGTCGTGCTCCAGTTCGAGGATGTCGCAGACGATCTCCTTGATGCGGTCCACTCGCTGATCGACGCTGGCGGTCATGGGTATTCCTTCCGTAGTGCTTTCCAAAGGGGGACGGGCGCGGTGGGGTCCGGTCGCGCGACCGGACCCGGTTCAGAGGTCGAACTCGCCCTTGAACTTCCGCAGGAGCGTCATGAAGCCGTCGATGTGCTCGTCCGTGTGGGACGCGTTCAGGATGAGCCGCATGACGCTGTTGTTCTTCTTGGCGGCCGGGAAGACGTAGATCGGGATGCGGTAGCCGTGCTCCAGGAACTTCGCCTTGAGCCGCATGCCCTTCTCCTCGGAGCCGACGTGCAGCGACGTCATGATCGACGGCGTCGGGTAGAGGCGGACACCTTCCTCCGACAGCAGGCCGCGGAACTTCTCGACCCGGTCGAGGTAGTTGTCGACGATCTTGGGCTCGTCCTGCGTGAGCAGGCGCATCGCGTAGGCGGCGGTGGCCGCGGTCGGCGGCTGGACCTGCGCGGTGAACGCCGAGGTCATGCCGAGCAGTTCGAGGGAGAAGATGGGGTCGTTGGGGCCGACGATCAGTCCGCCCTCCAGTCCGACGGCCTTCTTCAGCGACACCATGATGAACGTCGACCGGAGCATGCCGGCGTACTCCTCGGCGAACGGCCGGTGCGCGGGGCCGTAGACCAGGAAGCCGTTGGCGTCGTCCACGAAGGACAGCGCGCCGTAGCGCTCGCAGACGTCGACGATGTCGTGCATCGGAGCGACCGAGCCGTCAAGGGAGTACACGCTCTCGAACACCACGACGACCCGCTTGCCCTGGAGTCGCTGCAGGACCTTCTCCAGGTCCTCGGCGTTGTTGTGCTTGAACGAGAACAGGCGCTCGCCGTACTTGAGGTGGTCGGCGGCCTTCCACAGGCTCCAGTGGCTCTCGCGGTCGTAGACGAAGACCACGTCGCTGTGGTCCATCTCCAGGCCGTCGGTCCACTTGATGCTCTTGGACATGCCGTGGATGAAGCCGATGTTGGCCACCAGGCCGGTGGCGTAGCCGACGGCCCGCTCCTTGCCCAGGATGCGGCACAGCTCGGCTTCCATGTCCACGTGCGGCTTGGTGACGCCCTGGCTGATCCGGGCGCCGCCGGTGGCCAGGCCGTAGGTGCGCGCCGCGTCGGTGAAGACGCCCATGACGTCGTCGCGGCTGTGCAGGTTCAGGAAGTTCACGGGCGCGAAGTTGACGAGCTTGCGACCGCCCATCATGACCTCGGGGATGCCCGACATGCCCTCCGTGTGCGGCATGTGGCCGAGGCCGATCTGACGCAGACCCTCGGCGAACTCCCCGAAACGCCAAGCGGGAGCGGCGGGCGCGGACGTGCTCCCGGGTAACGCCGCTGTGCTGCCGTCGAAAGTGCTCGTCGTCATCGCCTACCTCGACTCGGAGAAGGAGCGGAATCGCATCGAGGCCGACCGTAGACGCGCCGGCGGCCGGTTGGCCGTTCGCGGCCCAAGGTTGTCAAGATCATGCAGAGCGGGCCGCCGCCGGATAGCAGCTTCATGCGAGGCGGGTCCGCATCGCTAGGTCAGGACCCGACGCGGTCCCTACTGTGCGCCTTGCACGTCCGGCGCGTCCGATCGCGGGCGCGGCCCGTCCAGAACGCCTCCGGGAGCCCGAAATGAGCGATGGTCACGGCGGCACCGTGCGCCGAGTGGTCGTCACAGGACTCGGCCCGGTGTCCAGCATCGGCACCGGCGTCACCGATTTCCTCGACGGTCTGCGCGCGGGCAGAAGCGGCGCCCGTCCGATGGAACTGTTCGACACCAGCGGTTTCGAGCACTCGAACGGCTGCGAGGTCGCCGACTTCGACCCGACCCGCTGGCAGCAGGAAGTCGCCACGGAGGACGTGGGTCGAGCGACCCAGTTCGCCCTGGCCGCCGCCCGGCTCGCCACCGCGGACGCCGGGCTGTCCTCGGCAGACCTCGCGAACGCGCGCACGCTGATCGCGGTGGGCACCACCGACGGCGAGGCGCACGAGCTCGACCACATCGTCGAGCACGAGGTCGGCCGTCCGGTCGCCGACTCGCCGGAGGCGATGGCCCGCCGCGTCCCGGTCGGCACGCTGTCCGCCGCGGTGGCCCAGGAGTTCGGCCTGTCGCAGGCGGAGACGATCACGATCGCGACCGCGTGCGCCGCGGGGAACTACGCCATCGGGTACGGCTTGGACGCCATCCGCCTGGGCGAGGCCGACATCGCGCTGTGCGGTGGCGCGGATGCCGTGTGCCGGAAGACCTTCGCGGGCTTCTACCGGTTGGGCACCATCGCGCCCGAGGTGTGCCAGCCGTTCGACGTCGGCCGCAAGGGCATCCTGACCGGCGAGGGCGGCGGCATCCTCGTCCTGGAGGCCCTGGACTCGGCGCTCGCGCGCGGCGCGCGCATCCACGCGGAGGTGCTCGGGTACGGCCTCAACTGCGACGCGCACCACCCGGTGGCGCCGTTCCAGGACCGGATCGCGGACTGCGTCCGGCTGGCCCTCTCCGACGCCGGCGTGAAGCCCGGCGACGTCGACCTCATCTCCGCGCACGGCACGGGGACGGCGGCGAACGACGTCACCGAGTCCAGCGCCATCCGCGACGTCTACGGCAAGGAGATGCCGCGCACGGTGTCGATGAAGTCGATGCTGGGCCACTCGATGGGCGCGGCCAGCGCCCTGGGCGCCATCGGCTGCGCGCTGGCCATCGAGCACGGCTTCATCCCGCCGACGATCAACCACGAGCAGACCGACCCCGAGTGCGCCGTGGACTGCGTCCCCAATCACTCCGTCACCGCGGACCTGCGAGTGGTCCAGAACAACGGGTTGGCCTTCGGCGGCAACAACTCCGTCGTCATCCTGGGAAGGTACGAGTCGTGAGCAGCCCCGCCCGCACCCCGGTCATCCGGTCCTGGTCGGCCATCTCCACCCTGGGCATCGGACCCGACGCGCACCGGTCGGGCCTGCTGACGCGAACCCTGCCCGAGCCCGACCCGGCCGACGCCTTCGCCGCCGAGCACGGTGGGCGTGCCGCGGTCATCCCCTCCTTCCCGGTGCGCACGCTGCTCGGGAAGAAGGGCACCCGGTCGCTGGACCGCGTGACGGCGCTCGCCGTGGCGACGGTGGGTGGCCTGGTCACCGGGGACCCGACCAACGTCGCGCCGTTCGAGGCCGACGCGCCCGTCGCCGAGCGCGGTCTCGTGCTGGGCACGACCACCGGCAGCGCCCAGTCGATGATGGACTTCACCCGCAGCACGTTCGACGGGGAGAAGCCGTTCTTCGTCGACCCCGCGAAGTTCCCCAACACGGTGATGAACTGCGCCGCGGGCCGGGCCGCGATCTGGTTCCAGCTGCGGGGCCCCAACGCGACCGTCGGCGGTGGCCGGGTCGCGGGTCTGCACGCGCTGAACTACTCGCGCCGGCTGCTCCTCACCGGCCGCGCGGAGACCGTCCTGTGCGGCGCGGCGGAGGAGCACTCCACCGCGCGCGCGGACCTGCGCGCGTTGACCGACCCCGGTGACACCGCGCGGCTCGGCGAGGGCTGCGCGGTCGTGGAGGTCGGCGGCGGTTCGGACGGTGGTCCGGCGCTGGCCGAGATCCTCGGCGTGCGCTTCGGCGTGGCCCGCCGGCCCGACGACGCCCGCGAGGTGCTGGCCGACTGCGTCCGCCGGACCCTGCACGACACGCGCACCGACGCCGGGGACGTCTGGGCGCACCTGCCCAGCCGGTCCGCGGGCACCGAGTCCGAAGCGGTGGCGGGCGTGCTCGGCACGGACTTCCGCACCCACACCTGCGACGACCTGCTGGGCGACACCTCCGCCGCCACCGCCATGTTCGCCGTCGTCGCCGCGCTCGTGCACGCGGCCGAGGACGACTCCGCGGCGGGCCGGGTAGCGCTGATCACCGCCATCGACCCGACCGGCGCGGTGGGCTGCGCGCTGCTCCGGCTCCTGCCGACCTCCTGACCACGTCACCCGAGACCACCGTTACCCGAGACCACTTGTGAGGACACGATGACCAGCACCCAGAACGTGGACAAGGAAGGCCTGCGCGAGATCGTCGCCGACGCGCTCGACGTCCCGGTCGCTTCGGTGACCGACGACGCGAGCTTCGTCGACGACCTCGGCGTCGACTCGTTGCTGTCGCTGGAGGTCATGGTGTCGATCGAGCGCGAGTACGGCATCAAGCTCGCGGAGGAGGAGACGGCGAGCATGGGCAGCTTCGCGGAGGTCTGGGCGCTCGTCTCGGCCAAGGCGGAGGCGCTGGCGTGAACGACCTCTCCGTGCGCGCCGTGCGGGCGGCGGTGACCGTGGTGGCCGACACCGATCCGACGTCGGAGACCCCGGTGTCCCGGACCAGTCTGCACATCACCGCCGACGAACCGTGTTTCGAGGGCCATTACCCGGGTTTTCCGATCCTGCCCGGTGTGTGCGTGATCGAAAGCGTCCACCGCAGCGCGCTGGCCACCCACCCGGAACGCGCAACCGTCGAGCACCGTTTGGCGGCAATCGAGACGGCACGATTCCTCCAGCCGGTGTATCCCGACGACGTGATCACGGTCGAGATGTCCTGGCAGCGGCGTGACGGCGCATGGCGCTGCCGGGCCGTGGTCGGCAATCCGCGCGGTGAGAGCGCGCGCGTCCGGCTGCGGTACGAGCCCGCAGAGTCGACACCGTGAGCAGGTTCGACATCGGGTGGATCGAAAGCGTCATCCCGCACCGGGACACGATGCTGCTGATCGACCGGGTCACCGAGCTGACGCCCGGTGAGTCGGTCGAGGCGGTCAAGGCCGTGACGTACACCGAGCCCTGGTACCGGGGCTCGACCGGCCCTGACCTGTCCTATCCCCTGCCGCTCCTGCTGGAGTCGTGGAACCAGGCCGCCGCCGTGTTGGTGCTGGCGACCTGGGCCGCAGAGGCCGCAGCGGAGGCCACCAGGGAGACCGCCGGTCGGTCGACGACCGTCGGGCGGGCCGGGGTGCCGATGCTCGGCAGCTACGGGGACGTGACGCTCGTCCGGCCGGTGACACCCGGCGACACAATGGTGCACACGGTCCGGATCGACACGGCGCAAAGCGACACCATGGTGCTTTCCGGAAGAACTTGTGTGAACAACGAAGTGACGCTGATGGTCGATCGGGGCATCGTGATCAGGCGTCCGATGGCATTTCTGGTAGCGCTCCGTGCACCATCAACACCCGAATTAGGCTGACCGGACACCGGTATTACACCCGTCCGGCCGAGCGCAACGGATTCCTGTTTGTGCACCGAGGACCGCGAGAATGCCTCACATGCGCAACTCTTCCCCGACGAGAGGTGCCAATAGAGTGGTGATGACATCAGGGCGGCAACCCAAGCGCCCGCACTCACGTACCTCATGCCCTGCTGTCGTCGCCGGGCGCGGTCGGACGGAAGAGGATTCACCCCGCATGCCCCCTGGCCACCTGAGCCCCGTCGAGCAAGAGTTCGACGCCGCGTCGGTCCTGCTGCAAGTACGCCAACTCGTCGATTCCGCCGTCACGCGGAACACGACCCGAGGGGTCACCCCCCTGCCGACGGTGGCCGCGCTGCGCGAGGCGACCCGGGCTCTGCTCTCCAACGCCACGAAATCGGTCCGGTGCATGGTCGGCACCTCGCACTTCGCCAAGGTCGTCGGCTCGATCGGCGAGACGCGGCACGGGATCTCGGTGTCGGTGCTCGCCGCCGCCGAGGCGGACATCGCGCGGCACGCGCCCGGTTTGTGCGCGCAGCCCGGTGTGCAGTTGCGCATCGTGCCGTCGCCGGGGCGCGACCTGCTGATCGTGGACGACCACCGGGTGCTCAGCGGTCCGAGCCCCGAGGGCGGACGGGCCATGATGAGCGACTGCCCGCACACCTCCGACCTGGTCCGCTCGCTGTTCCACGAGCGCTGGTCGGAGGGCGTCTCGCTGGAGGACCACGAGCGGTTGACGCGCATCGCGGAACGCCCGCTGACGGTGCAGGTCGTCGCCCTGCTCGCCGAAGGGCTCAAGGACGACGCCGCCTCGGCCCGGCTGGGCGTGTCGGTGCGCACGTTCCGCCGCCACGTGGCGGACCTGTTGCGGGAACTGGGCATCCGCTCCCGGTTCCAGCTCGGCGTGCGCGCGGCAGGTGGGTCTGCTGCCCTCCGCCCTCGACACCGGGGCCAAGTGATCCCGGTGGACCGGCACTGGGACGTCGTCGTCATCGGGTCGGGGCTCGGCGGCCTCACCGCCGCCGCGTACCTGGCCGCGGCGGGGCGGCGGGTGCTGGTGCTGGAGCAGTACGACGTCGCCGGCGGCAACAGCCACGCGTTCCGCAGGCGGGGTCGCTACCTCTTCGACGCCGGCGTCCACTACCTGGGCGACTGCGGCGAGGACGGCATCATCCCCGCGGTGCTGTCGGGCCTCGGCGCGCGGGACCGGGTCCCGCTCCGGATGCTCGACCCCGACTGCTTCGACCGCGTGATCACGCCCAGCGGGACGCTGGAGGTGCCCGCGGACTGGGACCTCTACCGCGAGCGGCTGCGCCGCATGCTGCCCGCCGACGCCGACGGGATCGACCGGTTCATCGACGTCGTGCGCGCGGTGGGAGAGGCGAAGCGGGCGGTCCTCGTGGCCGGTTCCGGCGCCGCCGACCCGGCCGGCGCGGAAGCCGTCCGCGTCTGGGGCAACCGGACGCTGAGCGCGTTGTTCGACACGTGCGGCCTGTCGCCCGCCGCCCGCACCGCCTTGGCGGCGCAGTCCCCCAACTACGGCATCGAGCCCGCCACCGCCACGGTCGGCATGCACGCGGTCGTGACGGACCACTACATCCGCGGCGCCTACTTCCCCCTCGGGGGCGGGCAGGTGCTGGCGGCGACGTTGCTGGAAGTCCTGCGCGCCAACGGTGGCGAGTTCCGCACCGAGTCGCGGGTGGACCGCATCGACATCGCGGACGGGCGGGTGACCGGCGTCCGGCTGACCGACGGCGAGACGATCACCGCGGACATCGTGGTGTCCAACGCGGACTACCGCCGGACGATGCTGGACCTGGTCGGCGCCGAGCACCTGCCCGGCCCGATCGCCCGGTTCACCCGCGAGGCGCGGATGGGCCTGCCGTTCGCCACGGTGTACGTCGCGCTCGCGGACGACTTGGCGGACCGGCACGAGGCGAACGTCTGGTGGTACGGCAGCGACGACATCGAGCGGTACTACCAACGCCTGCTCGCCGGTGAGCAGCCGGAGCGGGTGGAGTTCCTCTTCGTCTCCATGGGGTCGCGCAAGGACGGTCACCTGGCCCCGCCCGGCGAGTCCTGCATCGAGCTGATGACCTTGTGCCCGTTGGACCCGGGCGTGTGGGGCGTCGAAAACGGCCCGACCGACGCGGGCACCGGCTACCGCAGGTCCGCGCGGTACCTGGCGGAGAAGCAGCGGTTCACCGACGCCGTGGTGGACGCGGGCGAACGGGTCCTCGGTCCGCTGCGCGACCGGGCCACGCACATCGAGCTCGGCACGCCGCTGACGCAGGAGCGGTACACGCTGTCCACCGGTGGCACGCCGTTCGGCGTCGCGACCTGGGGCCGCGCCGGCGCGCGCCCCGACACGGCCACCAGCGTCCGCGGCCTGTGGGTCGTGGGCCAGAGCACGAGGTACGGCAGCGGGATCACCGGCGTGATGTGCAGCGGCGTGGCCGCGGCCGGCCAGATCCTCGACCGGCCGTTGATGCACGAGGTGTACGCCGGGGCCGTGGTCGGCGACCCGTCCCTCCTGCCGGACCGCCCGGACGGGTGGGACCCTCTGGCGTACAGCACGCTTCGGACCCGGCGCCGGGCGACAGCCCGGACACCGGCCCCCACGGGCTGACCACCCACCCGACACCGCACAATCGGAGCCACCAGCCGTGATCGTCGCCTCTGGCATCCTGCTCGCCCTCCTGCTCACCATCGCCGGCGTCCTGCACCTGTTGTGGGCGGCCGGTGTGATGTGGCCGTTCCGCGATGAGCGCGACCTGCTGCGCAAGGTCTTCTCCGACGCCGAAGCCCTCCCGCCCAACGTGGTGACGGCGGGCGTCGGCGTCGCGCTGGTGGGCGCGGCCTACCTGGCGCTCGCGGGCGTCTGGACGTCGCTGCGACTGCCGTTCGTCGCCGACTGGCTCTACGTCCTCGGTCTGTGGGGACTGGTCGCGGTGATGGCGCTGCGCGGGATCGTCGAGCCCATCGTCTACATCTTCAAGCCCGCCAACCCCGACTACCAGCGCCTGGACCGGCTCGTCTACTCGCCGCTGTGCGTCCTGCTGGCCGTCCTCGCCCTGGTCGTCGTCATCTGACCCGACAGGGTCCGGTCCGTGGCGGGTGGAACATCCATCCAGCGAAGAGAAGGACACCATGCACAGCAGGCAGCCGTCCCGCGGTCCGCGGGTGATCATCATCGGCAGTGGCATCGGCGGTCTCGGGATGGCGGTGAACCTCCAGAAGGCCGGCATCGGAGACATCACCATCCTCGAACAGGGACCGGACCTCGGCGGGGTGTGGCGTGACAACACGTACCCCGGTGTGGCCTGCGACGTCCCGTCCACTCTGTACTCCTACAGCTTCGCCAAGCAGACCGGGTTCTCCACCCGGTACCCGGGCCAGAAGGACATCCAGGCCTACCTGCGGCGGGTCGCCACGGAGCACGGCGTCACGGAGAGGATCGAGTACAACTCGCGGGTCGTCCGGGCCACGTTCGACGAGGACCTCGGCCACTGGGAGGTGCTGACCGAGGACGGCACGCGCCGGCAGTGCGACGTGCTGGTCCCCGCGGTCGGCACCCTGGCCAGGCCGAGGTTGCCCGAGATCCGCGGCCGGGAGGACTTCGCCGGACCGGCGTTCCACTCCGCCCGGTGGCGGCACGACGTCGACCTGGACGGCAAGGACGTCGCGGTCATCGGCACCGGCGCGTCCGCGTTGCAGTTCGTGCCGCACCTTCAGCGCCAGGTCCGCAAGCTCACGGTCTACCAGCGCTCCGCGCCGTACGTCATGCCGGTGCACAACTACTCGTACGACAAGGGCTTCAAGCGCTTCCTCGGCACCAGGGCCATGCGCATGGCCGACCGCCTCGGCTTCTGGGCGTTCCTGGAGTTCGGCCAGCACGCCCTCGCGCGCTCGCCGAAGCTCAGCAACATCATGGCGTCGATGGCGCTCAAGCAGCTGGAGAAGCAGGTCCCCGACCCGGAGCTGCGGGCCAAGCTGACCCCGGACCACCAGGTCGGCTGCAAGCGGGTGCTGTTCAGCAGCCTGTACTACCCGGCGCTGACGCAGCCGAACGTCGAGGTCGTGGTCGACGGGATCGAGGAGATCACCCCGGACGGCGTGACGACCGTGGACGGGAAGTCCCGGTCCCACGACGTCCTCGTCTACGGCACGGGCTTCCGCACCGACGACATCCTCGGCCACATCGAGATCACCGGCCGGGACGGGCGCCTGCTCGCCGACGCGTGGAAGGAGGGGGCGGAGGCGTACCTGGGCATCAGCGTCAAGCACTTCCCGAACATGTTCCTCGTCTACGGCCCCAACACCGACCTCGGCAGCGGCTCCGTCCCGTACATGCTCGAAAGCCAGATGCGGTACATCAAGCAGGCCGTGGCCCACTTGGCCGGGCTGCCCGCCGGCACCTCGTTGACGGTGCGCGACACCGTGCACGACGAGTACGTCGACTGGATCGAACGCAGCTTCCGCAACACGCCGTGGACCGCCGGGTGCAGCAACTGGTACACGAACGCCGCCGGTCGCGTGGTGACGAACTGGCCGCAGCGGGCGTGGCGCTACCGCAGGCGCACCAGGACGTTCGACCCCTCCGTGTACCAGGTCGGCACTCCGGAGCGGGCGACGGCGTCGGCCTCGGGCCGCTGACGTCGGGCTACCGAGCGGCGGGTCACCGAGCGGCGGGGTCACCGGCTTCGCACCACTGGGCAACCGAACGAGAGAGCGGGAGTGAAGATGACGGACGCGGTGGTAGTGGGGGCAGGTGTCATCGGCCTCACGACGGCGGTGTGCCTCGCCGAGGCCGGCCTCGATGTCGCGATCTGGGCCGAACGCGGCCCGTTGCAGTCGACGTCGGCCGCGGCCAGCGGGCTGTGGGTGCCCGGCTACACCTCCGACCGCGAGCTGCGCTGGAGCCTGGTCAGCCTGACCGAGTTCACCGCGCTGCTCGACGACGACCGCACCGGGGTCCGGATGGGCCGGGGCCTGGGCGTGACGGACCTGTTCGACAGCCGGCAGGAGTTCCACGACCACCTGCCGGAGCTGGAGCTGGTGGACCAGGCCGAGCTCGACGGCAGGTTCCCGCTCGGCTGGTGGTCGACGGTCCCCCTGATCGACATGCCGCGCTACCTCGCCTACCTGTCGCGCCGGTTCCACGACGCGGGCGGCAGCCTGGTCCAGCGCCACGTGGACGACCTGGCCGCGTGCCTGGAAGCCGCGCCGATCGTGGTGAACTGCACCGGCGTCGGCGCCAAGCACCTGGCGGACGACGACGAGGTGTTCCCGGTCCGCGGCCAGCACGTGGTCGTCCGCAACCCCGGTATCGACCACTGGTACATGGAGGGCGTGGAGAGCCCTTTCTGGACCGGCTTCTTCCCGCACGGGAACAAGGTGCTGCTCGCCGGCGTGTCGCAGCACGGCAACTGGAACCTGCTGCCCGACCCGGCCGACTCGGCGGGCATCCTCGAACGCTGCGCCGCGGCGGAGCCCCGGCTGCGTGACGCCGAAGTCCTGGGTCACCGGGTGGGGCTGCGCGCGGCCCGGAACAAGGCGCGGCTGGAGGTCGAGCACCGCCCGACCGGCCGGGTCGTGCACTGCTACGGGCACAGCGGCTTCGGCGTCAGCCAGTCCTGGGGGTCCGCGAGGGAGATCGAGTCCCTCTGCACCGGCGTGGACCAGGCTCCGCAGGAGGCCGTCCTCTCCTGACCTCGCTACCGTTGCCACGGGGCGAGGGGGGTGGTGATGGCGGTCCGCCAACTGCACTACACGTCGTGCGAGGACGGCCTGGGCGGCATCCAGGGCTTCCAGGTCAGCGCGATGACGCCGGGCGCCCCTCGCCCGCTGGCGGAGCTCGCGGTCCGGGCCGGCGTCTACGAGCCGGGTCCGGCCCTGGTGGGACGTCTGGCCGACGACGACCTCCGCGGGTTCCCCGTCACGTTCGGCTACGTGGTGTCCGGCGGTGCGGCGGCGGTGTTCCGGAGCCGGTACGCGGGCGTGGACTTCGCCGGCCGGCCGGGCAACTACTTCACCCACGCCCTGCTGTTCGACGACGCGGAGCGGGAACTCGGCGACGTGCTGCCGATCGACCTGTGGGGCAGCCCCACGTGGGCGGACGGCAGGGTCGAGGCCACGGCGTTGCCCGAGTTGCAGTCGCTCGCGCCCGGCGACGGGACGAACCTGTCGAGCACCCGGCGGTTCCTGGACCGCCGGGGCGCGACGTCCGCGCTGGAACGGGTGCTCGCCGCGACGCAGCGGGCGCTCGTGTCGGGTCGGGGCCGGCTGGTGCTGGTGGTGCCGGACGACCGGTCGGCCGCCCTGTGGCTCGCCGCCACCTGCCGGTCGTTGCCGCACCCGCTGGCGCTGCGCGTCTCGTTCACCACGTACACCGCGCGGCCGGAGGCGTCCGGCCTGCTCGTCAACTGCACGACCCCGGACGTGCGGCTGCCCGACCACGGCGACTTCACCGCGATCGACCTGACCACCAGCCGGCAGCGGGACGTCGACGGCACCCGGTACGCGTCGGCGCTGGCCCAGCTGTGGGACCGCGACGCCGTGCCCGCCGCGCTGGACCTGGCGGCGAGCGCCGACCCACGGCTCACCCCGGCGGACCTGGACACGTTCGCGGTCCTGCTGGAGATGGCGTTCGACCTGCCCGTCACCGCCCCGCCGGGCGAAGAGCTGCTGCTCGCCGCCGTGCGGCTGGCCGTGGACCGGATGCGCCGGTGCCTGCCCGAGCACGCCTGGGCGCGGATCGCGGACCAGGTGCGGGACAGCGGCGGCCCAGCGGACGCGGTCGCGTGGTCGGAAGTCCTGCGCACGGCACGGCACCAGGGCGAGCCCGTGCCGCCGAAGCTCTTCGGCGCCTACACCATGGCAGCCCTGGCCGACCCGGAACGCCTGTGGCTCCCCCACCTGACGCCGGCGGACCTGGAGGAGGTCGCGCGGGACGCCGTGCTGCCCGCGCTGATCGGGGCGGCTCCCCCGGTGCTGGAGCGGCTGGCCGAGCAGCGCCCCCTGGTCGACGCGCTGCTCCGGGTGCTGGACCGCGAGCTCGTCGACCAGCGGGAGATCGCACGGTTGGCGACCGCGCTGTCGCCGGAGGTCGTGCGGATGCTCGCGGGCCGGGGTGGCGAGCGGGTCCGGCTGCTCACCGACCTGGCGGCGGCCCGGCACGGCGCGCTGGACAAGGTGCGGGTGATGGCCGACCCGTCACGCCGGCTCACCGTGGACTGGCGGCAGCTCGGCCCGGTCCTGTGGCCGGACGAGCCGTCCTCGGCCGACGCGATCCGGCTGCTCCGGCACGTTCCCGAGCAGGTGCTGGTGGACAGCAGGCTGGGCGCGCGGATCGTGGCGCAGGCGCTCGACCTCGCGGGCCGGGACGAGTTCGGTGGTCCGGAGGCCGAGCTGGCCGAAGCGCTGCTGCGGTCGCCCCTCGCGGCGTACCTGCGGAAGAGCGACCGGGACGGGTTGAAGGCGGCCGAGAGCATCGCGTACCTGGGCGGGTCGACGCCCGGCGGCGGCAGCGCGCAGGTCGTGCTGTCCGCCGTCGCCGCCGCGGTGGCCCTCCGGAACGAGGTGGGCGACCGGCTGCTGGCCGCGGTGGCGTCGTTCATCCTGCGCGCGGACCCCGTGCTGCACCGCGACCTGCTCGGCCGCGCGTTGGACGAGCACGGCCGGGCTTTCCTCCCCGCCTACCGGCAGGCGGCCCGCAAGCACCTCGCCGGCGCACCACCGCACCACGTCGCCGCGCTCGTCGTGCTCTGGCGGGGATTGGGCGATGCGCCCACCGCGGATGCACTGGTCGAGGTGACTCTCCCCGCTGCTCTCCGTAAGCGCCGGAGCAGATATCTGGACCGGGTCGGCACATCGCTCCAGCCGATGATGAACACCCTCGGCGGGTCCGCCCCCAAACCGGACTGGACTACTTGGTGGCGGAGTTGGCGGATGCGGCACGAACGCCGCGGACTGCGATCGCTGTTCGGGCGGGGAAAGGAGTGACACGCACCCCGCCGAGGGCCGGTCATATCGCCCAAAACGCACCGTTCAATGACTGAAACAATGTCGCCGCGTGGTGTTTCCGAAGCGTCCACGTGCACGGACGGTCCAAGGCCGGCTCACGATGGTATGCAGCAGGTCCGGGCACAACTCATGCGAGAGTGCACATGCAGCCGCCGAACAGCGTAGCGGCGCGGACATCTTTGATCCTACGGGGATAACTCGGCGAACACTCTCCGTCACTTGTGATCTACATCACGATTGACCTTAAAAATTCCCATATGTAACGTAGTGGAAACATCGACGGGTAGGAGTCGTCGACCATGGGGGAAATGTGATCAAAGATCGCGTATACGACATTGTCACGGATGACATCTACCTCCGATTACCCGACTGGGTCGACAAGGCGGACATCTTCCTCAAAATCGAGGGCCTCAATCCGGCCGGCTCGGTGAAGCTGAAAACCGCAGTCGCATTGATCGAGGACGCGGAGATCAGCGGTGTGCTGTCCCCTGGCGGCCGGGTGGTCGAATCGTCGTCCGGCAACCTCGGCGTCGCGTTGAGCATGGTCTGCTCCGTGAAGGGCTACCCGTTCGTCTGCATCACCGACCCCAACGCGTCCGCCCGCAGCATCGCCACGATGCGCGCGCTGGGTGCGAGGGTCGTCGTGGTCGACGAGCGGGACGCGAACGGCGGTTACCTGGGCACCCGCATCGCCCACCTCAAGCGGATGCTGGCCGAGGACCCCGCGCTCACCTGGACCAACCAGTACGCCAACGCGGCCAACCCCAGGGTGCACTGGGAGCGCACGGCCGCGTCGATCCTCAAGAACGTGGAGCAGGTCGACTACCTGTTCGTCGGCGCGGGCACCACGGGGACGTTGATGGGCTGCGCGGCCTACTTCCGCCAGTTCTCCCCCCAGACCCGCGTGATCGCCGTCGACACGCTCGGCTCGGTCACCTTCGGCCACCCGGCCGGGACGCGCCACATCCCCGGGCTGGGTACCAGCCGGACGCCCGAGCTCTGCACGCCCGACCTGGTGGACGACGTCGTGCTCGTCGACGAGGCCGACGCCGTGCGCGCCTGCCGCGGCATCGCCGCGCGCTACGGCCTGCTGGTCGGCGGCTCCACCGGCTCGGTGGTGTCCGCCGTGCGCAGCCGCGGCGCCGCCATGTCCGGCGCGAGCGTCGTGGCCATCGCGCCCGACCTCGGCGACCGCTACCTCGACACCGTCTACAACGACGACTGGGTCACCGCACGTTTCGGACCCGGCGCACTGACCGATCGGGAACTCGCGAGCACGCCGCTCGCTTTGGGGGGTTGAAACGTTGTTCTCTTTCAACGTCGTGGGCGGAACCGTCGCCCGCGACATCATCAGCGCGGCGCGGCGGGAGATCGTGGAGGTGGTGCGGTCGGCGTACCTCACCCACCACGCGGGGCAGTCGGTCAACCCCAACAGCTACTTCCTGCGGTTCCCGGAGAAGCCGAGCGCCCGGATCATCGCGCTGCCCGCGTACCTCGGCGGTGACCACGACGTCGCCGGGATCAAGTGGATCGGCAGCTTCCCGGAGAACATCGAGCGGAACGTGCCCAGGGCGTCCGCCGTGCTGCTGCTCAACGACTACGAGACCGGTTACCCGTTCGCGTGCCTGGAGGCGTCCCAGATCAGCGCCGCCCGCACGGCCGCGTCCGCGGTGCTCGGCGCGGAAGAGCTGCTGGGCTCGCGCGAGGCGCGCCGGATCGCCGTCATCGGCTCGGGTGTGATCGGCCGCAACATCGTGGAGTTCTTCGCCGCCCGCGACTGGGAGGTCGAGGAGTTCGCGGTGTTCGACAAGGTCGAGCAGTACGCCCGGCTGTTCTGCGACCACATCCGCACCACCATCGGCGCGGTCGCCCAGCCCGCGGCCTCGCTGGAGGCGGCGATCAAGGGCGCCGACGTCGTGATCCTCGCGACGACGGCCGCCGAGCCGTACATCACCGACCCGAACGCCTTCGCGCCCGGCCAGGTCGTGCTCAACGTGTCGCTGCGGGACATCGACCCGGGCATCATCCTGTCCTCGCACAACATCCTCGACGACGTCGACCACTGCCTGACCGCCAACACCTCGCCGCACCTGGCGGAGCAGGCGTCCGGCAGCCGCGACTTCATCGACGGCACGCTGGCCGGGCTCATGCTGGGCGAGGTCTCGGTCGGCGCCGACCGGCCGCGGATCTTCTCCCCGTTCGGCCTGGGCGTGCTGGACCTCGCGGTCGGCGGGTTCGTGTTCGAGCGCGCGGTCGAGCAGCGGGCCTCGGTCCCCATCGACGGCTTCTTCGGCGAGACGGAGCGGTGGAGCTCGTGAGCACTCCGGTTCCCGCCTCGCCGGGCGGCACGAAGCGGTTCGCCGTCCTCCTCGGTTTCCTTGGGGTGCTGGGCTTCAGCTTCACGCTGCCCGCCACCCGGTTGGCGGACAGCGCGTTCGACGGCTGGACGGTGGCCTTCGGCCGGTCCGTCATCGCCGCGCTCATCGGTGCGGTCATCCTGCTGGCCAAGCGGCAGCCGTTGCTGCTGCCCAGGGCCGAGCTGAAGCCGATGCTGCTGGTGGTGTTCGGCGCCGTCGTCGGCTTCCCGCTGTTCACGTCGTTGGCGCTGGAAACGGTGGACAGCGCGCACGGCGCGGTGATGACCGGGCTCATCCCGGCGGCCACGGCGGGCGCGGCGGTGCTGCTCGCCGGTGAACGCCCGCGCCGCAGCTACTGGATCGCGCTGGTCATCGGGCTGGCCGGGGTGCTGAGCCTGCCGATCGTCCGCGGCCACGGCCAGTTCCAGCTCGCCGACCTGCTGCTGCTCGCCGCCGTGGTCGTGACGGGCATCGGCTACGCCCAGGGCGGCGCGCTGGCGAGGAAGTACGGCGGCTGGCGGGTGATCAGCTCCTCGCTGGTCCTGTCGCTGCCCGTCGTCGTGCCCATCACGGTGGTCTCGGTGATCCTGGAACCGCCGCGCGACGTCACGGCGGAATCGCTGGCGGGACTGGCGTACCTGAGCGTGTTCAGCATGCTGTTCGCGTTCTTCGCCTGGTACGAGGGACTGGCCCGCGGTGGCGTGGCGCGCATCGGCCGCCTGCAACTGGCCCAGCCGGTGATGACGCTGGTCTGGTCGGTGCTGCTGCTCGGCGAGCACATCGACCTGGCGACCGGCATCGCCGCCGCCGTCGTCCTCGGCGCCGTGGCGGTGGGTCGCAACGCGAGGGTGGACACGACCACACCGGCGCCGTTGCCGGCGAAGGTCGGCACCTGACCGGTGCACGTCGACAACGTCCTGGCCGTCCTCGCGGGGCAACCCGTCGAGCGCGGTCCGTCCCGCCCGACCGATCTCGTGGCTTTTCGCAAAGCTTCGGAAGGATAGAACCGCGTGAGTACACCGACGACCAAGGCCTCGGACGGCGCGATCAAGCAGCAGCTGCCGTCGTCCCTGGGCAACGGGCGGCTCAAGCCGCTGCCCGACGAGACGAACCGCTTGTACGACTACTACTGGCCACCGGTGGCGGCGTTCGAGGGGTTCGACCCCGAACTGTCCAAGTTCATGTCCGCCTCCGCCGACGAGCAGCGGGAGGTGCTGGCCGGGCTGCGCGACGACCCCGCCGAGCACGGCAGCTTCCTGCACCGGCACCTGGCCGAGATCTACGCCCACTCGTTCGGCTACCGCGACGGCGCGTACACCGGGCACACCGACGACGAGGCCGAGAAGGCCCTGTTCGGCGCGAAGATCACCCTGGAACGGGAGCTGTTCGACCACTGGTCGACCACCGACCCCGAACCCGAGTTCGCCGACCAGTTCGAGGCCGCCGACTACCTGGACGAGTTGGCCGCGACCAACCCCGGTGTCGTGCACCCGCTGTTCGAGTACCTGCGCGACGAGGCGCCGCGCGAGCAGCTGGAGCGGTTCCTCCAGTGCGAGCTGATCCGCAACGAGGTCGTCGACGACGAGGTCGCGCTGCTCGTGGTCGGCCTGCAGGGCATGCAGAAGGCGGTCGCCGCGGCGAACCTGTGGGACGAGTGCGGGCGCGGCAAGCTGGAGAACTTCCACACGTACTGGCTGCGCCGGCTGCTCACCGCGACCGACGGCTGGGACGCCCTGTACGAGTACCGCGAGAACCACCCGTGGTTCGCCAAGTTCACGTCGAACCTCAACGCGGCGCTGCTCACCCGGCCGTCGCGCAAGATGATGGCGTACGGCTGCTTCCTGGTGTTCGAGAGCTGGGTCGAGCCGCACTTCGTCCGCATCCTGGACGGTCTGACCCGGGTCGGCATCCTGGACGACGAGGTGCGCATCTACTTCACCGCGCACGTCAAGATCGACCCGAGGCACAGCGAGGAGCTATCCGACGGCATGCGCCTGCAACGGCCGCTGCTCAGCCCCGGCCAGGTGCGCGACATCGTGCGCGGCGCCCACATGGCGTCCAGCGCGGGCAAGCGGCAGTTCGACCACATGCTGGCCTACCTGAAGTCCATGAACTCCGAAGGAGCCAAGGCATGAGCCCGTCCGTCCGCCTCGTCACGGCCGCCCACCTGCCCGACCTCGCCCCGGACGACCAGGAGCTGCTGCACGCGCTGCGCCGCGCGGGCGTCGAGACCGACGTCGCGGTGTGGGACGACCCGTCGGTGGACTGGTCCGAGGCGCCGGTCACCGTGATCCGCTCCGTGTTCGACTACCACCTGCGCAGCGAAGAGTTCCTGGCGTGGGTCGACCGGGTCGAGCCGCTGACCTCGCTGCAGAACTCGCCGGAGATCATCCGGTGGAACTCGCACAAGTCGTACCTCAAGCGGGTGTCCGAGGCGGGCTTCCCGATCATCCCGACGAAGTGGGTGGAGCGGGGCAAGTCGGTCGACCTGCGCGCGGCGCTCGACGCGCGGAGCTGGACCGAAGCCGTCGTCAAGCCCGCGATCTCGGCTTCGGCGCACGGCGCGCTGAAGGTGTCCGCGGACAACCACGACGAGGCGCAGGCGCACCTGGACGGGTTGGTCGACAAGGTCGACGCGCTGATCCAGCCCTACCTGTACGACTTCGAGACCACCGGCGAGTCTTCGGTGATCTGGTTGGGTGGCGAGCAGACGCACGCGGTCCGCCGGCCGTCCGGGATGCACACGTCGCTGGAGGTCGCGCACGTCGGCGCGCCGCTGGAGCCCGCCGCCGAAGAAGTGGCCCTGGCCACGGCGGTGTACGACTGGATCAGCCCGAAGCCGCTGTACGCGCGGATCGACCTGCTCAACACCAAGGACTACGGTCTGCTGGTGCTGGAGCTGGAGCTGGTGGAGCCGGCCCTGTACCTGCGGCACTCCACCGCGATCGCGGACAAGTTCGCCGCCGGTGTGCGGCGCCTGCTGGCCGCCCCGGTGAGCTGATCCCGACCTGAGCCGCCGTTGGCCGTCGGGGTGTTCCCGGCGGCTACCGGCGTTCTCGCGCCGGTCAGCCGCTGAACTCGATCGTGCCGTCACGGCGGCCACGGCGTCCACCGCCGAACACGATGCCGGTGCGCGGCCTGACCCTCGTCCACGCACCGATCACTGGCCGGAACCGCATTTTTGCGGCTTCAGCAGCTGCTGCGGACTTCCGGGGCGGGCGGCGGCAGAATATGTCCATTGTGGACGGGGCGCGTGCCCACCCGCAGGCCGCCCGTCACGGCGGACGGCCGCCTGAACCCGCCGCCGACCGCCCTGACGTCCCAGCGGTATCGGCTGCTAGCCGGCCGACTGCTCCAGCGCCACCAGCGCCGCGGCGACCTTGAACTGCTTGTTCGTGCCCAGGTCACGGACCGTCTTGATGTTGAACGCGGCGGCGAGCTTCTCCGCGTCGCCCGCGCTGACACCGGCCAATGCGGCGACCGGGGCGTCGAGGACCTTCGACAGCTCCAGCTCCTCGTACGCCTTGTCCAGCTGCTTGTCCAGGTTCACGGAAATTGCCACGGAAAGTTCCCTCCGAAGAGTTACAAGATCAGGACATACCAACCCTAACCGGGCACACGGCGATCGTTCACCGCAGGGGTGCGCGATACCACCCCTCTCCACCCGAATGGGCGAGATGCCGTGGCGGGGTCGCCGGTGGGGGGCCTGCTCGCCGATCACGTCCTCGCACAGGGGTGTCCGCCACGCTGATCGCGGACTTCCGGTCGACGACTTGGAGGTCCTCACAGGATCGCTGGACGTGCCGGTAGCAGATGATGCAGGTGGCGAGGCCGAGGAAGGCTTCGTGGACGTCGTCGCGGCGTTCCCACCGGATGCGTAGGCGTTTCATGCCGTGGTACCAGGCGATCGTGCGCTCCACGACCCGACGGATCGTGCCCAGGCCGGAGTTGCCAGCGCGTTCAGCCCCAGGGGATGGTGGCCTGGAGCACCGCCTCGGTCAGCGCTTCGGTCCGCAGCCGGGTCACTTCCTGGTACTCGGGGTCGGCGACCATGCGGCTGAACGCGTCCCGGTCGGGATAGCGCACCACCACGACCGCGTCCCAGCTCTGCCCGTCCTCGGCGACCAGGACGGTGGAGCCGGTGCCCGCGTAGAGCACCTTGCCGCCGTACCGGGGCAGGAACGTCTCATGCAGCCGACGTGCGTACTGCTGGTACGACTCGACCCCACCGTCGGCGAACCGCAGCAGGTTGAGCATGACCACCGGTCCGCCCGGGTCCTCGTCCAGCAGACGCTTCAGATCGGCACCTCGGGGATCCACAGCCATGCCGACAGCATGGTGCCCACCGCCCCCGCCCGCATCGGTACATCCACCAACCCCCCGCGCCACCACCCACACCCGCGCGAGCCCACCACCCAGACACCGCGAGTCGTCCACCCAGACACCCCAAGCCGTCCACTCAGGCACCCCGAGCTGTCCGGTCCGACACCGCGAGCCGTCCGTTCGCTCAGGTGTTCATGCGCATCCGGTCGAGCCGGTGGTGGGCGAGGCGGTGCAGCATCTCGCCCAGGGCCTCGGGCACGATCTGCCCCTCCAGGTCGCGCCGAGCCTCCAGGACCGTGGTCGTCACGACCCTCCGGGGCACCACACCACCGAACTCGACGGCCAACCGGCCGACCGCTTCCATGCAGTAGCGGTCCTGTTGTGCGGCTTCAGGCCCCATGTTCACCCTCCAGCTCTCAGTCCATCCACCAACAGGGTGTCCTGGCAACCGGCAGTTCCACCTGACGAGTGACTGACGATGTGCACATCCGCCGATGTCCGAGCGCGCGATTCACAGTGCCTGAACGTGCGACTCGCGGTGTCGGAGTGGAGGACTCGCGGGTTGGGAGCGCTCCCACTGTAGGGTGCTCGGCATGGTGAGTGTTCTGGTCACGGGGTCGTCGGACGGTATCGGTCGGGAGACGGCGGCGACGCTGGTCGGACTCGGGCACCGGGTGGTGCTGCACGCACGCGACGCCGCACGGGCCGGGCAAGCCCTGGCCGCCGTGCCGAACGCCGCCGGCGTCGTGATCGGCGACCTCGCGTCCCTCGCCCAGACCAAGGAGCTGGCGGCGGCGGCCGGACCGTGCGACGTGGTCGTCCACAACGCCGGCCTCGGCGGCGGACTGCCGGAACGCACCCTCACCGACGACGGCCTGGAGCTGCTGTTCCAGGTCAACGTCCTCGCCCCGTACCTGCTCACCGCCCTGATGCCCCGCCCCCGCCGGCTGATCTACCTCACCTCCGGCCTGGAGGCGCAGGGCGTCGCCGACCTCGACGACCTCCAGCACGAGCGCGGCGAGTGGAACGGCATGCAGGCCTACTCGGACTCCAAGCTGCTGGACGTCGTCCTCGCGTTCGCGGTGGCCCGCCGGTGGCCGGACGTCCTCAGCAACGCGGTCGACCCCGGCTGGATCAAGACCAAGCTGGGCGGCCCGAACGCCACCGACGACATCCCGAAGGGCGCGGACACCCAGGTGTGGCTCGCGACCTCCGACGAACCCGCCGCCACCGTCACCGGCCGCTACTTCAAGTGGCGCGAAGACCTGCGCGCCAACCCCGCCGCGTACGACGTCGCACTCCAGGACGGCCTGCTCGACGCCTGCGCCGGGATCACCGGCGTCACGCTGACCTGACCGCCACGCGCAGCGCCGAGCGGGGCGTGCCGACGAGCTGCCGGCTCAGGTCACCCCGCAACGTCGCCACCGCGTCGAGCACGTAGTTCTGCCGCACCCGCCAAGGCCCGCGGTCACCCTGGCGCGGGAACGTGTCGACGGCCCGCTGGACGTACCCGGAAGCCAGGTCCAGCAGCGGACGGCGCTCCAGTTCACGGTCCGGCGTGGCCACGACCGACGCGTACCCGTGCCGGTCCATGTGGTTCACCACCCGGCACACCAGCCGCGAGGTCAGGTCGGCGCGCAACGTCCACGACGCGTTCGT
Source organism: Saccharothrix isguenensis (assembly GCF_052936305.1). NCBI lineage: Bacteria > Bacillati > Actinomycetota > Actinomycetes > Pseudonocardiales > Pseudonocardiaceae > Saccharothrix > Saccharothrix isguenensis. Next base: position 2,484,566 of record NZ_CP193626.1, on the reverse strand, counting down.
GTACCCGACGCACACCGCGAGGTTCGGCAACCCGGTGATCATGGCGCCGCGCCACAGGAACTGGTCCGACAGCTCGACCCGCCGCCCGTCCACGCTCGGCTCGATCCCGCCCAGCGCCTGCAGTTGCAGACCGGTGGCCGTGACCACGACGTCGGCCGCCAGCTCGCGCCCGGACGCCAGCCGCACCCCGTCCGGCGTGAACGTGTCGATGTGGTCGGTGACGACCGACGCCCGGCCGGCGTTGAGCGCCTCGAACAGGTCGGCGTCCGGGATCGCGCACAGCCGCTGGTCCCACGGGTCGTAGGTCGGCGTGAAGTGCTCGCGAACGGCCGCCGAGTCGTTCAACGCCTTCGCCGACAGGCGGGTGAGCGTCTTGCGCGCGGCCTGCGGCCAACGGCGGCAGAACTGGTAGAACGCCAGCCCGAAGAGGATGTTCTTGGTCCGGATCAGCCGGTGCGCGGCGTTCGCGGGCAACAGGCGGCGAACGCGGTCGGCGAGCTTGTCCCGGCCCGGCACCACCCCGATCCACGTCGGCGAACGCTGGAGCATGGTGACGTGCGCGGCGGTCTCGGCCATCGACGGCACCAGCGTCACGGCGGTCGCGCCGCTGCCGATGACCACCACCCGCTTGCCCGCGTAGTCCAGGTCCTCGGGCCAGAACTGCGGCCGGACGACGTCGCCGCGGAACGACTCGATCCCCGGGAACACCGGGTCGTAGCCCTGGTCGTAGTTGTAGTACCCCGTGCACGAGTAGACGAAGTCGCAGGTCAGCGTGCTCGACGTGACCACGCCCGCGTCGTCGCGATGGCTGGTCGTCAACGTCCACCGCGCCGTCTCGGTCGAGAAGTCCGCGGCCACGACCTTGGTGCGGTAGCGGACCAGCCGGTCGACGCCGTGCTCCTCGGCCGTCTCCCGCACGTACCGCAGGATCGACGGCCCGTCCGCGATCGACTTCGCCTCGCGCCACGGCCGGAACGGGTAGCCGAGGGTGAACATGTCCGAGTCCGACCGGATGCCGGGGTACCGGAAGAGGTCCCACGTCCCGCCGATGACGTCGCGGGCTTCGAGGATCGCGACGGACTTGCCGGGGCACTCGGTGCGCAGCCGGCAGGCCGCGCCGACACCGGACAGTCCGGCGCCCACGATCACGACGTCGAGGTGCTCGGGGGTGGTCATGCGCTCCAGTGTCCTGGAGCCACCGGACGGGTTCTTGACCGGGGACGACAAGTATTTGACCCTGTACGACATGTCGGTGATCCGGTCCGCGGGCTTGCGCGGCTTCCGGGCGACCGTGGCCGAGCTGGGCGGCCGGGCGGAGGACTACGCCCGCGCGGCGGGCCTGCCGGTGGCCGCGCTGGACGTGGACGACCTGCTGGTGTCGGACGCGGTGATGGCCGCCGTGCTGGAGGTCGCCGCCGCCGAGCTGCGGTGCCCGGACCTCGGGCTGCGGGTGGCCGCACGGCAGGACTTCGGCATGCTCGGCCCGCTGGCGCCGGCCATCCAGAACTCGCCGACCGTGGCCGACGCGCTGGAGTGCACGTCCCGCTACCTGTTCGTGCACGCGCGGTCGTTGAGCCTGACCCTGGTGGACGACCCGTACGGCGCACCGGACCTCGCCGCGCTGCGGTACGGGCTGCCGCCGGGCCTGCCGGTGCCGGTGCAGGCGACGGACCTCGGCCTCGGTTTCCTGCACCGGTCGATCACGTACCTGCTGGGCGGCCCGTACGGGCTGCGGAGCGTGGAGCTGCCGTACCAGCCCGTCGCACCGCGAGCCGTGTACGAGGAGTTCTTCGGCTCGCCCGTCCACACCGGACAGGACGCGCCGGCGCTGCGGATGCCGCGCGGGCTCGTGCACCAGCCGTTGGCGGGCGGTGACGAGCGGGTGTGGCGGCTGGCGCTGGCGTTCCTGGCCGAGCAGACCGCGGGCGACGGCGCGAGCCTGACCGCACGGGTGCGCGGTGTGCTGACCAGGACGTTGGGCACGATCGCGCCGGAGATCGGGGCGGTGGCCCGGTTGGTCGACCTGCACCCGCGCACGGTGCAGCGCAGGCTGGCCGCCGAGGGCACCACGTTCGCCACCGTGCTGGACGAGGTGCGGCGCGAGGCGGCGAAGCGGTACCTGACCACGACGGACATGCCGATGAGCCAGGTGGCGGGGATGCTCGGGCTGTCCGAGCAGTCCGCCCTCAGCCGCTGCTGCCGCCGGTGGTGGGACATGACGCCGAGTGCCGTCCGCCGGGGTGCATGATGTCGTGCGCAGTCAAATTCCCGTCGCCTGGAGTCAAGCCCGGCCGTCCGGACGAGGCCAGACTGGTGGCACCGACGTCCTGAGGAGGCCGCATGTCCCAGCTGTCGCGTTACCGGTTCGCGGGCGGCACGGCGGTGGTGACGGGCGCGGCCAGCGGCATGGGCGAGCACATGGCGCACGGGCTGGCCCGGCGCGGCAGCCACCTCGTGCTGGTCGACCGGGACGCCGACCGGCTGGCGGCGGTGGCCGCGAAGGTCCGCGGGGTCCGGGTCGAGACGCTGGTGGCGGACCTGTCCGACATCGCCGGGCTGGACGACCTGGCGGCGCGCGTGCTGGCCGCCGACCCGCGCGTCACGCTGCTGGTGAACAACGCGGGCGTGGCGCTGGGCGGCACGTTCGACCAGATCGGCGCCGATGAGTTCGACTGGGTCATGGACGTCAACTTCCGCGCGCCGGTCGCGTTGACCCGCCTGCTGCTGCCGACGCTGCTGGAGTCGCCGGGCAGCCACGTGGTGAACGTGTCGAGCCTGTTCGGACTGATCGGGCCGCCCGGCCAGACGGCGTACTCGGCCAGCAAGTTCGCCCTGCGCGGGTTCAGCGAGTCGTTGCGGCACGAGCTGGCGGACCGGGGCGTCGGCGTGACCAGCGTCCACCCGGGCGGTATCCGCACCAGGATCGCGGAGACCGCGCGGGTCGCGTCCCGGGTGAGCGAGGCCGAGGCGGCGCAGGGCAAGGAGAGCTTCGCCAAGCTCCTCACCTACCCGGCGGACAAGGCGGCCGAGCGGATCCTGACGGGCGTGGAGAAGCGCAAGGGCCGGGTGCTGATCGCGTGGACCGCCGTCGCGCCGGACATCCTCGCCCGCCTGTTCCCCACCTCGTACATGGCCGTGCTCACCCGCCTCAGCCCTTCGACCGCCCGGAACGCCAAGCCCTCCCAGCCCACAGCCGGGCAGCCCGCAGCCGCGCAGTCCACGACCGCTCAGCCCACGACCGCTCAGCGCAACACGACCTCCAGCGGCAGCTGAGCGGTAGGCCTCATCGGCGTGATCACCGGCGGCACCCGGTAGGCGTCGGTGTCGAACGCCGCCCGCCGCAGCTTCGCCGGGTCCGGTCCGAATGCCGGCCCGCGTGAACTGGTGCGTCCGGACTAGTCGACTAGGCCGTGTATCTGATGGACAGGAGCCCGCACCTGTGTAGTACAGGGCCGACCACAGGGGGTGCGTCGTCCTGCCCGGGTCAACCGGGGAACCACAGACCTGGGGGGGTCTATGAAACAGCACGGTTCGAACAGCTTCTTCGTCGTGGGCGAGGGAGTACTCGAGTTCGACCGCGACGGCGAGGCGACGAAGCGCCAGCCGCTCACCGTGGAGGAGTTGCGCCGGTTCCGCTTCTCGCGGCTGGGGCCGGAGGGGACGCCGCTGGACGAGGAGACCCGGATCGCGCTCGCCACCGCCATGACGGCGGACGTACCGCAGCCGGACTCCGCGAACCCGCCCATCCCGGCGGGCTTCACGTACCTGGGTCAGTTCGTCGACCACGACCTGACCATGGACCGCACCGAGTCGCAGCTTGGCGACGACGTGAACCTCGGCGACCTGGTTCAGGGTCGTTCACCGGCCCTCGACCTGGACTCCGTGTACGGCCGCGGTCCCGCCGACCGCACCGACCGGGTGTTCTACGCGCCCGACGGGGTGAAGCTCAAGGTGGGCACGACCTCGCCGGTGGGCTTCCCGGACCAGCGGGTCAACGTCGCGCTGGAGGGGTTCGACCTGCCGAGGTTCGGCGGGGCGGGCCTGACCGGGGCGGACCGGCGCAAGCCGCTCATCCCGGACACCCGCAACGACGAGAACCTGGCGGTCGCCCAGACCCACCTGGCGTTCATCAGGTTCCACAACCGGGTCGTGGACGAACTGGCGATGCGCGGGCTGACCGGGCGACGGCTGTTCACCGAGGCACGCGAGCAGGTGGTGCGCCACTACCAGTGGATGCTGCGCACCGACTTCCTGCCGAGGATCGTGGACCCGGCGATCGTGGACGACGTGTTCACCAACGGTCGGCGCTTCTTCGAGGCGCCGGGCCGCGGGCGGTCGCCGCACGGGTTGCGGCCGACCATGCCGCTGGAGTTCTCGGTGGCGGCGTACCGGTTGGGGCACAGCATGATCCGGGGCGAGTACGAGTGGAACCGGGTGTTCACCACGGGTGGCCCGGGTGGTGCCGCCACGCTGTTCCTGCTGTTCGTCTTCACCGGCACCTCCGGCAACTTCGACCCCGGGTCGCGGCTGCCGGACCTGGACAACCCGAACTCGGGCACGCTCGACACCCTGCCCACCAACTGGATCGCCGACTTCCGCCGGCTGTTCGACTTCACCGAGGTCGACCGGCCGGACCTGGCGCCGCCGACCGCGGACGGCGGCAACGTCACCAAGCGGCTCGACAGCTCGGTGGTGAACCCGCTGGCCCAACTGCCGGCGGGCACGTTCGACGGGCGGGGCACCGCGTTCCCGGAGATCCAGCGCAACCTGGCGTTCCGCAACCTGACCCGGGCCGGCATGGTCCGGCTGGCGAGCGGGCAGCAGATGGCGGAGTTCCTGGGCGTGGAGCCGTTGACCGCCGAGCAGGTCCTGGTCGGCGACCGGGGCGCGTCCCTGGACTCGCTGACCGACGCGCAGAAGGCCGCGGTGACCGCCGCGACCCCGTTGTGGCTCTACGTCCTGCGGGAGGCGGAGTTCCACGGCGGCCTGATGGGGCCGGTGGGCGGTCGGATCGTGGCCGAGGTGTTCCACCGCGCCATCGAGGGCAGCCGCACGTCGATCGTCCGCGAGCCGTCGTGGCGGCCCGCGTTCGGGCCCGACGCGCGGACGTTCCGGATGACCGACCTGCTGTTGTTCGCCTTCGAAGGCAAGGCGGACCTGCTGAACCCGTTGGGGGACTGACATGTCGACTCGCTTGGGGGAGCGAACCGCTGTCGCCGCACGGCTCGACCGCTGGGCGGTGCCGGCACTTCGAGTGTCGATCGGCGTCGTGTTCGTCTGGTTCGGCGTGCTGAAGGTGATCGGCGCCTCGCCGGTCGGGTACCTCGTCAGCGCCGCCGTGCCGTGGGTGGACCAGGGGTTCCTGGTGCCCGCGCTGGGGTGGTTCGAGGTCGTGCTGGGAGTGGTGCTGCTGATCGGGCGGCTGCCGCGGTTGACGCTGGTCGCCGTGGCGGTCCACCTGGCGGGGACGTTCGTGGTCTTCGTCCAGGCGCCGGCTCTCATGATGACGGAGGGCAATCCGCTGCTGTTGACCACGAACGGTGAGTTCGTGCTCAAGAACGTGGTGCTCATCTGCGCCGCGCTGGTGCTGCTCGGCCGGCTCGAAAGGCGGAGGACGAGCTAGCCGTGCGACGGAAGTCCGGCCCCCGGTCCTCCCGGGGGCCGGACTTCCCGCGTTCACGGTGTGGCGTGGCGGACCCATTCGCGGTGGAAGCCCTCGACGTGACGGGTCACCCTCGTGGCGGCCAGTTCGCCGTCACCCGCCTGGACGGCCCGCAGGATGGACCGGTGCTCGCGGCGCAGCCGGACGGCGGTGCGGGACCAGTCGGGCAGGGCCTGCACGGCGTCCAGCACGGTGCGGTGGATGGCGTCCCGGAGCGCGGCCATGATCGCCGTGTTCACCGCGTTGCCCGCGGCGGCGGTGAGGGCGACGTGGAAGTCGGCGTCGAGCTGGTGGAACGCGTCCGCGTCGAGGTCCGGCGCGTCCATGCGGGTCAGCAGGTCGGCTGCGCGGGCCAGGTCCGGGTGGTCGGGCACGGCCGCCGCCGCGCGCACCGAGTGGCTCTCGATCATGACCCTGGTGCCGACGAGGTCCGCCATGGGCAGCCGCCGGGTGGCCAGGTGCAGGCGGAGGGCCGCGCCGAGTCCGCCGGCCGGGTCGGCGATGACGGTGGTGCCCGCGTCCGGCCCGGAGCCGACGCCGCTGCGCACCACGCCCATCGCCTGCAACACCCGGATCGCCTCGCGCACGGTGGCCCGGCTGACGCCCAGGTCCTCCGCCAGCTTGCGCTCGGCGGGCAGCTGCTGCCCCACGCCGAGCCGACCCGCGGTCAACTCCGCCTCGACGTGCCGCAGCACCGCTCCGTACCCGGACACCCGGCCACCTCCGTCATGTGGTCAGACCACGGGTCTGGTGTGGTCTGACCACAGAGCCTAGACTCACCGCCGTGAGAGTCGCGCTGTTCGTCACCTGCCTGGTCGACGCGCTGTTCCCCGACGTCGGCAAGTCCACGGTCCGACTGCTGGAACGGCTCGGCCACGAGGTGGTCGTGCCGTCCGCGCAGACGTGCTGCGGCCAGATGCACATCAACACCGGCTACCAGGGCCAGGCGCTGCCGCTCGTCCGCAACCACGTGGACGCGTTCGAGGGGGCCGACGTGATCGTGGCGCCGTCCGGGTCGTGCGCCGGGTCGGTGCGCCACCAGCAGGCGGACGTGGCCCGCAAGGGCGGCGACGAGAAACTGGCCGAGGCCGCCGAGGACACCGCCAAGCGCACGTTCGAGCTGTCCGAGTTCCTGGTGGACGTCCTCAAGGTGACCGACGTGGGCGCGTACTTCCCGCACCGGGTCACCTACCACCCGACGTGCCACTCGCTGCGGATGCTGGAGGTGCGGGACAAGCCGCTCCAGCTCCTGCGGGCCGTGGAGGGCATCGACCTGGTCGAGCTGCCCGACGCGGAGACGTGCTGCGGCTTCGGCGGCACGTTCGCGCTGAAGAACTCCGCCACGTCGACCGCCATGCTCGGCGACAAGGCGAGCGCCGTGCTGAGCACGGAGGCGGACGTCCTCACGGCGGGCGACTCGTCGTGCCTGATGCACATCGGCGGCGGTTTGAGCAGGCTGCGCAGCGGCGTCCGCACGCTGCACCTCGCCCAGGTCCTGGAGAACACGCGATGACGTTCCTGGGCATGCCCGCCGGCGGCGGGAACCTGACCGGCACACCGTTCCCGAAGGCGGCGCGCGGCGCGCTCGTCGACGCCCAGCTGCGCCGCAACCTCGCCAAGGCCACCACGACGATCCGGGCCAAGCGGGCGGGCGTGGTCGGCGAGCTGCCGGACTGGGCGGAGCTGCGCGCGGCCGGTGCGGCGATCAAGGACGAGGTGCTGGCGAACCTGGACGAGCACCTGGTCCGGTTCGAGGAGGCGTTGACGAGCCGGGGCACGCACGTGCACTGGGCGCGGGACGCGGACGAGGCCAACCGGATCATCACCGACCTGGTGAAGGCGACCGGCACGCGCGAGGTCATCAAGGTCAAGTCGATGGCGACGGTCGAGATCGGGCTGAACGAGGCGCTGGCGGACGCCGGTGTGCACGCGGTGGAGACCGACCTCGCCGAGCTGATCGTCCAGCTCGGCAACGACAAGTCCAGCCACATCCTGGTGCCCGCGATCCACCGGAACCGGACCGAGATCCGGGACGTGTTCCGGCGCGAGATGCCCGGCGTCGACCCGGACCTGACCGACGACCCGCGCGCCCTGGCCGAAGCCGCCCGCAAGCACCTGCGGCAGAAGTTCATGACGGTGGACGTGGCCATCTCGGGCGCGAACTTCGGCGTGGCGGAGACCGGCGCGCTGGTGGTGGTCGAGTCCGAGGGCAACGGCCGGATGTGCCTGACCCTGCCGCGCACGTTGATCAGCGTGGTGGGGATCGAGAAGCTGGTTCCGTCGTGGCGCGACCTGGAGGTGTTCCTGCAACTGCTCCCCCGGTCGTCCACGGGCGAGCGGATGAACCCGTACACGTCGGTGTGGACGGGACCGACCGAGGGGCAGACGAGCCACGTCGTGCTGGTGGACAACGGCCGCACCGCCACTCTCGCCGATCCGGACGGGCGGGCGGCGTTGCGCTGCATCCGGTGTTCGGCATGCCTGAACTCGTGCCCGGTGTACGAGCGCACCGGCGGCCACGCGTACGGGTCGACCTACCCGGGCCCGATCGGCGCGGTGCTGTCGCCGCAGCTCACAGGCGTGGACAAGAACCCGTCGCTGCCGTTCGCGTCGTCGTTGTGCGGTGTCTGCTACGACGTGTGCCCCGTGGCGATCGACATCCCGTCGATGCTGGTGCACCTGCGGTCGCGCGTGACCGAGTCGAAGCGGGCCACGCCGGAGTCGACCGCCATGCGCGCCATGGCGTGGGTCATGTCGGACGCCCGGCGGTGGCGTCGGCTGATCAGGTTGGGCAAGTTCGGCCGGCTCGCGAGTCGGCACGTGCCGCTGCCGGGCTGGTCGGCGGCCCGTGACCTGCCCTTGCCGCCGAAGCAGACGTTCCGTGATTGGTGGGAGTCCCGATGAGCGCGCGTGACGAGGTGCTGGCCCGGGTCCGGCGGGCGAAGGGTCCGGTCGATCCGCCGCCGGTCCCGCGTGACTACCGGGTGGCGGGCACGCGGGGGGTGGTCGACCTCGACCTGTTCGCCGAACGCCTGCGCGACTACCGGGCGCGGGTGCGGGTGGTCGACGCCGACCAGGCCGCCGCGACCGTCGTCGCCGCGCTGCTGGAGCGGGGCGTGCGGCGGGTGGCGGCGGCCCCGGGCACCCCGGTGGAGTGGACGGACCTGTCCGGCCGGCCGGAATTGTCGGACCCCGCCGGTAGAGTTGAATCAAGGGATCCCCTTGGCGGGGACCTGCGCGAAGCCGAGGCCGAGGGCCGTCCCGAGGTCGTCCGCGGCCCGGTGACCGTGGCCATGCTGGAACGGACCGATGCCGTGGTGACGGCGTGCCACGTGGCGATCGCGGAGACCGGGACGATCGTGCTGGACCACGACGCGGCCGACCAAGGCCCGCGCGCCCTCACCCTCGTCCCGGACTACCACCTCGTCGTGGTGCGGGCGGACCAGGTGGTGGTGGGCGTGCCGGAAGCGGTGGCGGCGCTGGCCGGTGTGCGCACCCAGACCTGGATCAGCGGGCCGTCCGCGACCAGCGACATCGAGCTGGAACGGGTGGAAGGCGTGCACGGCCCGCGCACGCTGGAAGTCGTCATCGCCCGCTGAACGCGCTGCCGGTCGCGGCCCGCCCGTGCTCCCGTGGTGTCCCCACAAGTGGTGTCCCACACAGTGGGCGGGTCCGACCAGAATCACCGGATTCGCTAGTATCGGGATCCCGTCCGAGAGGCGCTGCAACGGGCATCGGCCCGCCACGCTCGGCAGGGCTGATAGACCGTAAGGGCGCCTCCCGAAACTGGGAGGCTGCGTGTCGGAAAACGCCCTGCGAGAACTGCTGGACCAGCGTGTCGCGGTACTGGACGGTGCCTGGGGCACGATGCTCCAAGCCGCCGGTCTCACCCCGGCCGACTACCGCGGTGATCTCCTCGGCGACCACACGCACGACGTCACCGGCGACCCGGACCTGCTCAACGTGACCCGCCCGGACGTCATCCTCGACGTCCACCGGCAGTACCTGGCCGCCGGCGCGGACATCACCACGACCAACACGTTCACCGCGACCGGCATCGCGCAGGCCGACTACGGCCTCGAGCACCTGGTGCGCGAGATGAACGTCCGCGGCGCGCAGCTCGCCCGCCAGGCCGCCGACGAGGCGGGCGGCCGGTTCGTGGCCGGCTCCGTCGGCCCGCTCAACGTCACCCTGTCGCTGTCGCCGCGGGTCGAGGACCCGGCGTACCGGACGGTGACGTTCGACCAGGTCCAGGCCACCTACGCCGAGCAGATCAGCGCGCTCGCCGAGGGCGGCGTCGACCTGCTGCTCATCGAGACGATCTTCGACACGCTCAACGCCAAGGCCGCCGTCGCCGCAGCCCGCGAGGTCGCGCCGCACCTGCCGCTGTGGATCTCGGTCACCATCGTCGACCTGAGCGGCCGGACGCTGTCCGGGCAGACGGTCGAGGCGTTCTGGAACTCCGTCGCGCACGCCGAGCCGCTGGTCGTGGGCGTGAACTGCTCGCTGGGCGCGGCCGAGATGCGACCGCACGTCGCCGACCTGTCCCGGATCGCCGGCACCTACACCGCGAGCCACCCGAACGCGGGCCTGCCGAACGCGTTCGGCGGCTACGACGAGACGCCGGACGAGACCGCCGCGCTGCTGCACGGGTTCGCCGAAGAGGGCGTGGTCAACATCGTCGGCGGCTGCTGCGGCACCACGCCGGAGCACATCGCGCGGATCGCGTCGGCGGTCAGGGACATGAAGCCGCGCCCGATCGCGCAGGTGCCGGACCGGACCAGGTTCAGCGGGCTGGAGCCGTTCGAGCTCGGCGCGGACACCGGGTTCGTGATGATCGGCGAGCGCACCAACGTGACCGGGTCGGCGAAGTTCCGCCGGCTGATCGAGAGCGACAACTACCAGGCGGCGGTCGACGTCGCGCTGGAGCAGGTGCGCGGCGGGGCGAACCTGCTGGACGTGAACATGGACGCCGACCTGCTCGACAGCGTGCAGGCGATGACGACGTTCCTGAACCTGATCGCCACCGAGCCGGAGATCGCCCGGGTGCCGATCATGATCGACAGCTCCCGGTGGTCCGTGCTGGAGGCCGGGCTGCGGTGCGTGCAGGGCAAGGGCGTGGTCAACTCGATCAGCCTGAAGGAGGGCGAGGAGCAGTTCCTCACCCAGGCCCGCCGCATCCGCGACTTCGGCGCGGGCGTCGTGGTGATGGCGTTCGACGAGAAGGGCCAGGCCGACACCACCGAGCGCAAGGTCGAGATCTGCGGTCGCGCGTACGACCTGTTGACGCAGAAGGCGGACTTCCCGGCCGAGGACATCATCTTCGACCCGAACGTGCTGGCCGTCGCCACCGGCATCGCCGAGCACAACGGCTACGCCAAGGCGTTCCTGGACGCCATCCCGCTGATCAAGAAGCGCTGTCCGGGCGTGCGGATCAGCGGCGGCATCTCGAACCTGTCGTTCTCGTTCCGCGGCAACAACACCGTGCGCGAGGCGATGCACTCGGCGTTCCTGTTCCACGGTGTGCGCGCGGGCCTGGACATGGGCATCGTCAACGCCGGTCAGCTCGCGGTCTACGAGAACATCCCGAAGGACCTGCTGGAGCTGGTCGAGGACGTGCTGTTCGACCGCCGCCCGGACGCGACCGACCGGCTGGTGTCGTTCGCCGAGACGGTGTCCGGGTCGGGCACCAAGCGCGAGGTCGACCTGTCGTGGCGCGAGGCGACGGTCGGCAAGCGGCTGGAGCACGCCCTGGTGCACGGCATCGTGGACTTCATCATCGAGGACACCGAAGAGGCCCGGCTGGAGGCCAAGCGCCCGCTCGACGTGATCGAGGGGCCGCTGATGGACGGCATGAAGGTCGTCGGCGACCTGTTCGGCGCGGGCAAGATGTTCCTGCCGCAGGTGGTGAAGAGCGCGCGCGTGATGAAGCGCGCGGTCGCGCACCTGGAGCCGTACATGGACGCGGAGAAGGAAGCCTCCGGCTCCACCCGCGGCAACGGCAAGGTCGTGCTGGCCACGGTGAAGGGCGACGTGCACGACATCGGCAAGAACATCGTCGGTGTGGTGTTGGGCTGCAACAACTACGACGTGGTCGACCTGGGTGTGATGGTGCCCGCGGCGAAGATCCTGGACACCGCGATCGCCGAGGGCGCCGACGTGGTGGGCCTGTCCGGGCTGATCACGCCGTCGCTGGACGAGATGGTGTCGGTGGCCGCGGAGATGCAGCGGCGGGGCATGAAGCTGCCGTTGCTGATCGGCGGGGCGACGACGTCCCGCCAGCACACGGCCGTCCGCATCGCGCCCGCGTACGACCAGACCACGGTGCACGTGCTGGACGCGTCCCGGGTGGCGGGCGTGGTGTCGGCCCTGCTGGACCACGACCGGGCCGAGACGCTGGGCGCGTCGACGCGCGTGGACCAGCAGCGGCTGCGCGAGGAGCACGAGAACCGGCGGAGCACGCCGCTGCTCACGGTGGAGCAGGCCCGCGCGAACCCCGAGGTGGTGTCGTTCGACGACCTGCCGACGCCCGCGTTCACCGGGCTGCGGGTGGTCGAGCCGACGCTGGTCGAGCTGCGCGAGATGATCGACTGGACGTTCTTCTTCCTGGCGTGGGAGCTGAAGGGCAAGTACCCGAAGATCCTCCAGACCAACCCGGCCGCGCAGGAGTTGTTCGACGACGCGAACGCGATGCTCGACCAGATCGTCGCCGACGGGTCGCTGTGGGCGAAGGGCGTCTACGGGTTCTGGCCGGCGCACAGCGAGGGCGACGACATCGTGGTGGACGGTGTCCGGTTGCCGATGCTGCGCCAGCAGACGAAGAAGCCCGAGAACCGCCCGAACCGCTGCCTGGCCGACTACATCGCGCCGGAGGGCGACCACCTGGGCGGGTTCGCGGTGACGATCCACGGCGCGGAAGAGCTGTCCGCCCGGTTCGAGGCCGAGCAGGACGACTACCGGTCGATCATGGTGAAGGCGCTGGCCGACCGGCTGGCCGAGGCGTTCGCCGAGTACGTGCACCTGCGGGCCAGGAAGGACTGGTTCGAGCCGGACGCCGACCCCGCGCTGGAAGACCTGCACGCCGAACGCTTCCGCGGCATCCGGCCGGCGCTGGGTTACCCGGCGAGCCCGGACCACAGCGAGAAGCAGGACCTGTTCGGGTTGTTGAGGGCGGAGGAGATCGGCATGGCGCTGACCACCTCGTTCGCCATGACGCCGGCGGCGAGCGTGAGCGGCGTGATCTTCGCGCACCCGGAGTCCCGCTACTTCACGGTGGGCCGGGTCGGCCGTGACCAGGTGGTCGACTACGCCCGCCGGCGCGGTATGCCGTTGGCGGAGGTCGAGCGCTGGCTGCGCCCGAACCTGGCCTACGAGCCCGGCGCCTGATCCGGTCGCAGCGCGCCGCATTCGACAGACCGCATTCACGCATCCGTGCGGGCCGGTGACGGGTTGTGTCATTGTTGGCCGTTTTCCATACCTGCTCGGGTGATGATGTGCGAATGCTTGTTCGACTATTGTTCCGGGTATGGGTGTTTCGTCGGTGTTGTTGACCGAGGACGACGTGTTCGCCGCCATCGCGGAGGTCGAAGCGTCCATTCGGGCATCGCACCGGCGGCGGTTGGAATTGCTCGCCGAGGTGGTGCGCTGCGGGTACGACCTGGATTCGTACCGGGCCTTGGTGCGGGCGAATCCGGCGGATTTCAAGCAGTGGGTCGCGCAGGTGGGGTTGTTCCTGCCGTCGGTCGCGCCGACCGGGCAGTCGTTGCCGCCGCCGTGCCGGGTGGCAGGTGCGGCGTTGGCGGAAGGTGCGTTGTCGGAGGGGCATCTGCGGGAGTTGGCGCGGGCGGTCGGGACGCTGGAGCTGCCCGACTGGTCGGAGGAGGTCCTGGTCGAGGCGGCGCGGTCGGTGGAGCCGAAGGTGGTCCGGCAGCTGGCGGACCGCATCCGCGACCGCGTCGAGCAGGACGCCGTGGACGAGGTGGACGAACCGGCGGCGGAGCCTGCGGATGTGGTGTACCTGCGGGATCTGCCGGGTGGACGGGTCGAGTTCCGGGGTGAGCTGTCGGCGGAGACCGGGGCGCGGTTCACCGCGATGCTGGAGCCACTCGCGACGCCGCGTCCGGAGGGACCGAAGGACCTCGCGCACCGGCTGGGTGAGGCGTTCGCGGATGTGGTGTCGCTGGCGTCGCGGTCGGGTGACCTGCCGTCCGAGGCCGGGGAGCGTCCGCACATCAGCGTGACGGTGGATGTGGAGACGCTGCGGCGCGGGGTGGGGCACGCCGTGTTGGACGGCGACCGTCACCTGGGTGCGGCGCAGGCGCGGCGGATCGCGTGCGACGCCAAAGTGATCCCGGTCGTGCTGGGCGGCGATTCCGAAGTGCTGGATCTGGGGCGGACGAAGCGGACGGTGAGTGTCGCGCAGCGCAAAGCGTTGCACGCCCGCGACCGGGGATGTGCTTTTCCGGGGTGTTCACGGCCACCGAAGTGGTGCGACGCGCACCATGTGCGGCATTGGTCGGACGGCGGGGACACCGACCTCGGAAATCTGGTTCTGCTGTGCCGCGCGCATCACACGCTGGTGCACCACTCGCCGTGGCGGATCACCATGACCGGTGGCGTGCCGACGTTCATTCCGCCGCGACACGTCGACCCGGCCCAACGGCCCCGGCAGAACCTGCTCCACCGACCGCCCATACCCATCGCCGCCTGACACCCACACGCCCCCACGCTCCTGGTGGCGCCGCGCCGTGCACGTTCGGACGTTCACGAGCCGATGAGGCCCCGTCGCCCGCGAACGGATGACGGGGCCACCGCCGAACGGGGTCAGACGCTGACCGGCTCCCGTACCTCCACGGGCTGTTCGGCCTTCCGCGCCTGGCGACGTTCCTTGCGGCCCTCGACCATCGAGTACAGCGTCGGCACGAGCACCAGGGTGAGCAGCGTCGAACTGATCAGGCCGCCGATCACCACGATCGCCAGTGGTTCGCCGATGAAGGCGCCCTCGCCGGTGAGGCCGAGTGCCATCGGCAGCAACGCGAAGATCGTGGCGGCGGCGGTCATCAGGATCGGGCGCAGTCGCCGCCGGCCACCTTCGATCACCGCCTCCCGCACCGGCATCCCGTCCCGCCGGTACTGGTTGACCAGGTCGATCAGCACGATCGCGTTCGTCACCACGATCCCGACGAGCATCAGCATGCCGATCAACGCGGGCAGCCCCAGCGGCGTCCCGGTGAGCAGCAGCAGGCCGATCGCACCGGTCGCCGCGAACGGGATCGACACCATCAGGATCAACGGCTGGACCAGGCTGCGGAACGTCGCCACCATGATCAGGAACACGATCGCGATCGCGGCCAGCATGGCCAGCCCCAGGTCGGCGAACGTCTCGGCCTGGTCGGCGGACACGCCACCGAGGCTGTGCGTCACACCGGACGGCAGCTCCATGGCGTTCAGCCGGGACGTCAGCTCGGCCGACAGGGCGCCCAGGTCCGAACCGGTGGCCTTCGCCGACACGGTCGCGCTGCGCGCACCATCCGTGCGCCGCACCTGCACCGGACCGTCCACAACGGACACCGCAGCGACCTGGCCCAGCGTCGCCCCACCCGGCAACGGCAAGGCGCGCAACGCGTCGACGTCCGCCGGTGCGCTACCGGTGCGCAGCACGATCTGCTGCGACCGCCCGTCGATCGGCAACTGGGCCACCGGCACACCGCGCAGCGCCTGCGCCGCGAACTGGCCGATGGCCTGCCCGCTCAGCCCACGCGCCGCCGCCGCGGCCTGGTCGACCGCGACCTGCACGCGCGGCGCGCTCACCGAGAGGTCGTTGGTGACCTCGCCGACGCCAGGCGTGCCGGTGACGACCCGCTGCACCTGGTCCGCCGCGGCGCGCAGCGAAGCCTCGTCCGGCGCGGTGACGAGCACGTCGATCGTCTCCGAGCCGAACCCGGACGCGGCGGCGCCGAACGCCACCTCACCGGCACCGGGCGTGGTCTTCAGCCGCTCGGTCAGCCTGGCCTGCAACGCCTCCAGGTCGGTGCCCTCACGCACCGTCGCACGCACGCTCGTGTCGCCGTTGCCGCCGAACCCGAAGGCGGCCAGGCTGTTGTCGGTCCCGATGGTGACCTGGTACGTCTCCACCTCGTCCGTCTCCGCCAGCACGCCTTCGAGCTTGCGGGCCGCGTCGTCGCGGGCGGCCAGGCTGCTGCCGGGCGGCAGCTTCTGGCTGCCCTGCAATGCGGTGCCGCCGGCGTTGTCGATGAAGTTGGTCTCCAGCGAACCGGCCAGGCCGAGGGTGCCGCCGAAGATCAGCACCGCGATCAGCAGCGTGACCCAGCGCCGCGTGGTGGCGAACTTCAGCACCGGCACGTAGGTGCGCTGCAACGGGCTGCGCTTCTCCTTCTCCAGCGCGGCCTCACGCGCCCGAGCCGCCTCCTCCGGGTCGGTCGGCACGGCCGGGCGCTTGAGGAACCAGAACGCCAGCACCGGCACGATCGTCAGCGACACCAGCAAGGACGCCAGCAGCGCCACCGTCACCGTGATGGAGAACGGCCCGAACAGCTCGCCCGCGATGCCGCCGACGAACGCGATGGGCAGGAACACGGCCACCGTCGTGAGCGTGGACGCGGTCACCGCGCCCGCCACCTCACGGGTGCCCTCCAGCACCGCGCGTTCCTTCTCCTCGCCGTACCCGAGGTGCCGCTTGATGTTCTCCAGCACCACGATCGAGTCGTCCACCACCCGGCCGACCGCGATGGTGAGCGCGCCGAGGGTGAGCAGGTTCAGCGACAGGTCACCGGTGTACAGCGCGATCAGCGCGACCACCACGGACAGCGGGATCGACACCGCCGTCACCAGCGTGGACCGCACCGACAGCAGGAACAGCAGGATCACGATCACCGCGAACAGCAGGCCGAGCAGTCCCTCGGTGGTCAGGCCGCTGATCGCCTTCTCCACCTGCGGACCCTGGTCGAACGCGACGGTGAGCTTCGAGTCGGCCGCCTCGCCCCACTCGTCGAGCTTCTCGCGCACCTGGCGGGAGATCTCCACCGCGTTGCCGTCGGACGCCATGGTGACGCTGACGCCGAGCGTGGCCTGACCGTCGGTGCGGGTCAGCACGGTCGCCGCCTCGGGCACGGACTCGACCGAGGCCACGTCGCCGAGCCGCACGGGACCGGTGGGCGAGGCGAGCAGCAACCCGCGCAGGTCGTCCACGGATCCGACCGGGCTGCCGATCTGCACGGTCAGCGTCTTGTCCGCGTCCGGCACGGTGCCCGCGGGCACGACGGCGCCGGCCGTGGTCAGCGCGGCGGTCAACGCCTGAGGCTCGACCCGGGCCGCGCCGAGCTCGGCGTAGTCCACGGTGACGGTGACCTGCCGGTCGCGTTCACCGCTGACCGTGGCCTCCCGCACGCCGGCGATGGCCTCGATGCCGGGCACGACCTCGGCGCGCAGCCTGGCCGCGGCGGCGATGTCGTCGTCACCGGAGGTCGCGGCGAGCGCGATCACCGGGATGTCGTCGGTGCTGCCCTGGGCGACGGTCGGCTCGACGCCCTGCGGCAGGCGGGGCTGGAGCCGGTTCACCGCCTGCTGCATCTTGGCCACGGCGGCGTCGATGTCGGTGCCGTAGGTGAACATCACCTGGACCGTGGCGGAGCTCTCCCCTGACCGGGTGAGCACCTGCTCGACACCGTCGACACCGCGCACGGCGGCCTGGATCGGCTCGGCGACCTGGCTGTCGACCAGGTCCGGCGACGCGCCGGGGTAGGCCGCGATGACGACCGCGGCGGGCAACTCGATGGACGGGAAGAGCTGCTGCTTGATCGAGGGCAGTGTGAAGACGCCGAAACCGATCACGAGCAGGCTCAGCAGCCCGACGAGACTTCGGTTGGCCAGGCTCAGTCGAGCCAGCACGGACATCGTGGGAATCTCCTTGGTGAGCGGACCAGCGGTGAGCGGACCAGCTCATGCGCCACCGCATGAGGCACCGCGGGCGGATGCCGGGAACGCTCGCACACGGCACCTGAGAACGGGCTCAGCCATGGGTTGGTTTCCCGGCCGCCGAAACAGGCCTTGACGTGCGCGGATGCGGTGCGCGACGAGATCGGGGCGGGCTGGTGACCTTGGTCACGGAGGCCGGGGGCACGCCCCCGGCCTCCGGCCACCCACGGCGGCGGTGCCCTGCCGGACGCCTTGGTCTCGGCCGCCGCCACGGATCAGCCGCCGGAACGTTCCCGTCGGCTCGCACGCACTACGCGGTGGGCGGCTCCGCCGGTTCAACCACCGGCTTCGGGATCCCGCAGCCCTTCGTCGCGCGGACCGGATCGACGCTGGTCAGCGTCGTGCCGGTCACCGACTTGCCGCCCGCCGGCTTGCCGACCGGTGTGCCGCAGCCAGAGCAGGCCGAGCACCGGCAGCACGAGCGGGACGTAGCCGTAGCCGGCGCCGAACTCGGACCACACGGTGGCGTCCGGGAACGCGTCGGCGAACACCAGGCTCACCGCGCCGACCACGACCACCCCGGCCAGCTCCACACCGCACGCCAGGTAGGCGACCCGCCGGGACACCACACCGGCGAGCGCGGCCGTGGCCACGACGTACACGACCGCCGCGAACGCGGACAGCAGGTAGGCCGACGGCGCCTGCTCGAACCGGGTGGCGAGCTGCACCGCCGACCGGGCCGTGGCCGCCAGGGCGAAGATCCCGTACACCGCGATCAGCAGCCGCCCCGGCCCCGACCGGGTCGTCTCCTCCAGCGCGTCCGCCGGCTCAGCCATGACCAGCCCAAAGCTGGTTCAGCCGCAGGATCATCACCGGCACGGTCAGGCACGCCACGGTCAACACCCCGGCGCCCCACCGCGACCGTTCCGCGAGGGACCAGAACGCGCCGAGCGGCAGCACCACGGCCGCCCCGACCAGGTAGCCGATGAACGTGACCCGGTCCAGCTCCCGGCCGGCACCCAGCGCGTTCACCACGCCCACGACCGCCTGGACCAGCAGCCCGACTTCGAGCAGCACGACGAGCCCACCCAGCGCGAGGGTCGGCTTGGTGGCGAGCGTGATCGGCCGGTTGGCAATGGCCAGGACCAGCGACCACCCGGCCGCGACAAGAGCCACGACCGTCAACGCGGTCGCGAGGACTTCGATCATCGGATCTTCCCGGTAGAGCGGACTTACCGCCGAAACCTACCCCGCGCTACGACAGCGGCAGCTTGAAGCCCTCGTGCGACTGGACGAAGCCGAGCCGGCGGTAGAACCGGTGCGCGTCCACCCGGCTCTTGTCGGAGGTCAACTGCACGACGACGCACCCACGGGCCCTCACTGGCACGGTCCTCCCCGACAGCCGGTGGTCCCACCTCACCACAACACCGCCTCGCCGACCGAGGTGCTCCAGCCGTGCGGCTCAGGAACCGCCCGACAGGGTGAGGTCACCCAGCACCACGGCCGGGCGCGGTGTCGCGACGGCCTCCGCCACCCGCGCCACCACCTCGTCGAACACGGGGTCGTCGTAGTAGTCGCTGTGCCCGCGCAACGGCGAGGCGACCATGTCGGGGTCGGGGTCGAGGAACTCCGGGTCGCGCAGCCGGACGTCGTTGCCGCAGCGGAAGCCCCACAGCTTCGAGGCCGCGTACAGCGGCTCGTCCGCCGTCTCCGCCCACACCTGCACCGGCCCGCCCAACGGGTCGGTCGACCGGTGCACGTTCCACCACCGGTCGCCGAGGTCGTCGTGCAGCCTGGCCAGCTCGGCGTGCCCGAGGTAGTGCGGGAACAGCCGCGAGTACGCCCACTGCAACTGCGAGCCGTACGTGACCAGGCCGACCCGGCGCAGTGCCGCGGCGGCGTCCGCCTGCTTGATGTACCGCTCGCCATCAGCCGGGTCGGGCCGCTCGCACTCCCCGCGCAGCAACGACAACGCGGCGAAGCACACGACGCTGCCCTGGCTGTGCCCGGACAGCACGACCGCGCCCACGTCGTGGTGCCCGGCCAGCCGGACCGCGCGGGACGTCAGCTCGATGGTGGCCCGACCGCCGTAGGGCGGCGGGCAGATCGGGTGCGCCAGGCGCGGCCAGAACGCCACCAGGTCCCACACGATGCCGACCGCCGTGCGCATGCTGGGGCTCTGCCACGACCGCACGCCCAGCAGCAGCAGGACCACGACGAGGCCGGACACCACCAGGCTGCCCAACGCGCCCAGGTCCAGCGCCGGGCGGGTGGACAGCCAGTCCGCCAGCCCGGACGGTGGCGCGGCCCGCCAGTCCGGGTGCGCCAGCCGGGCCAGGGCGACACCGCCGCCCGCCGCCACCAGCACACCGCCGAGCAGCGCCATCGCGCCGAGCAGCCAGTGGTAGCGGTACTTCGCCGAGGCGAGCCGCTGGGTGAACGCGACCTTGCGGATGCCGGGCCGGTCCGGGCGGCCCGGGTAGTCGGCCAGCACGCCTTCCCGGATCGCCACGCCGACCGGGTGCCGAAGACACGTCCACACGCCCACCGCGTACAGCAGTGCCGCCCCGGCCGCCGCCGCCCAGAACCCCCAGCCGGGCGCGGCCGTCCACCGCAGCACCACCGCCACGACCGCGACGACCGACCCGGCGGCGAACACGACCGCGCTGGACACCTGCCGCACCATCGCCGCCACGATCGGCGCCACCAGCAACGGGAACGCGATCGCCAGCACACCCCACAGCCCGGCGCCGACGAGGTAGCTCGTGCTCAGCACCAGCCCCTGCCGACCGGCGTCCGGCACCGGATCGCCGACCCACTCCACCACCCGGTACGCCAGCCCGCCGCTGAACCCGACCGCCAGCGTGGTGGCGAGGGCCGCGATGACGACGGCCCCGTAGCCGTGCCACATCGGCCGGAAGCGCTTGTCCACCACCATCAACTCGACACCGCGCTTCGAGTGCCGCATGTGCGCGCACGCTCCCGACAGGACCACGAGCAGCAGCATCGCCAGCGCGCCCAGGATGTTGGTCACCGCCTCGAAGCCCGCCAGCGGCGTCACGCCGGCGCTCGCGTTCGTCGGCAGCCGCCAGAGGAACGCCGTCGCCGCACCGGCCGCCGGCAGCAGGTACGCCACCGACGCCCACTTCAACGCCCGCGAGTTCACCTCCCGCCGGTCCGGCGACATCACCACGCACCCGACCGCCCACGCCAGCACCAGCACGCCGACCCCGACCACCGCCCACGACAGCACGTCCGACGGCCGGCCCGGCTGCTCGGTCCGCAACGCCCCCGCGTACAGCACGCCCACCACCACGCACGCCGCCGCCACGTGCGCGTCACGCAGCACGGGCGTGCGCGGCGACGTGTGCCAGAACGCGTAGTCGCCCAGGTTGCCGGTGCGGGTCTCCCACGCGTGGTGGGTGCCCTTCGGCTCGTACAGGAACGTCTGCCGGCCGAACCACCACAGCGTGGTGATCACCAGCATCGGCGGCGCGATGCCCACGAGCAGCATCGCCCCGAACGGCCAGCCGTCGAAGAACCCCAGGTGGGCCGCCCGGCACGCCACCGTGCCCGCGCACTGCCGCACCAGCAGCTCCAGCGACACGTACGCCACGGACGTGACCAGCATGCACGTCAGCACCAGGCCGAGCAGCCGCAACACCGCCTCGGCGAACCGACCCGCCCCGAGCAGCGTGTACCGGGCCAGGTTGAGGATCGCGAACGGGATCAGCAGCAGCCACAACGCGCGGCTCGCGCCGCCGGAGGTGAACCGGCCCCAGTGGAACGCCTCCACGGTGCGGGTGCGCCCGCTGGACAACGCCCGCGCCGGTTTGCCGGCCCGCAGGAACCGGGCGACGTCGTCACCGGCCACCGGGGTCGGGAACGGGTCGCCGAGCATCGCTTCCGGTGGGGTGCCCGACACCCCGTGCACCCGCAGTTCGACGACGTCCTCGGGACGCATGCGTGATCACCTGCCGTGGTTCGCCGTGGGGTGTTACCTACCGGATCGCCCCCATCGGCTAACCCGTTTCAGGGAATGAGCCACCCGGTTGGGCGATCTCTGGACCGGTGAGAGCATCGTGGGCGACGCCCGGCCGCCGATCGCGGCCGGGCGGACCACGGCCCCGACCCGAAAGGCTGCCCACGGTGACCAAACCCGCCCGCCGCGACCCGAGCAAGCTCGTCGACGCATCCGGTTTCCGCGAGTTCGTCCAGCACGGCTGGGGTCCGGCCGACCGCGCCGCCCGGGTCGCGCCCGGCGCCGCCCAGGCCGCCGCCGCGCACCGCGACCGGCTCAGCGCCGCACTGCCCGGCGCGCGCATCGCCGTGGCCGCCGGCTGGGCGCCGGTGCGGTCCAACGACACCGACCACGGGTTCCGCCCCGACAGCGATTTCTCCTGGTTGACGGGCTGTTCCGCAGAGGGCGCGGTGCTGGTGATGCACCCGGTGGCGGGCGGCCACGACGCCGAGCTGTTCCTGCGCCCGCCGGCCGGTCCCGACGAGCCGGACTTCTTCGCCAACGCCCGTGACGGCGAGCTGTGGATCGGCCCGGTGCCCGGACTGGGTGAGTGGACCGAGGCGCTGGGCGTGCGCTGCCGTCCGCTGCACGAGCTGCCGTCGGCGCTGCGCGGCAGGCTGCCCGCCGTGCACGCGACCACGGGCGTGGACCCGCTGCTGGACGCGCTGGCGGGCGGGGACCACACCGCGTCGCTGCGGACCGTGCTGGCGGAGCTGCGCCGGATCAAGGACGACTGGGAGGTCGGCCAGCTCCAGGCGGCGGTGGACGCCACCATCCTCGGTTTCGCCGACGTCGCCGCCGAGCTGCCCACGGCGGTCAAGGGCGGCGGTGAACGGTGGTTGCAGGGCACGTTCGACCGGCGCGCCCGGACCGCCGGCAACGGACCCGGCTACGCCTCGATCGTGGCCGCCGGGCCGCACGCGCCGGTGCTGCACTGGGTGCGCAACGACGGGCCGGTGCCCGAGGACGCGGTGCTGCTGCTGGACGCGGGCGTGGAGCTGGACACGCTGTACACCGCCGACATCACCCGGACGTTGCCGATCTCCGGGGCCTACAGCCCGGCGCAGCGGCGGGTGCACGAGCTGATCGAGCGGGCGTCGGTGGCGGCGTTGGCGGCCGTGCGGCCCGGTGCGGCGTACCGCGACTTCCACCAGGAGGCGATGCGGGTGCTCGCCGAGGGCCTGCACGACTGGGGCCTGCTGCCGGTGTCGGTGGACGAGGCGCTGGACCCGGACGGCCAGCACCACCGCCGTTACATCACGTGCGGGGTCGGCCACTTCCTCGGCCTGGACGTGCACGACTGCGCCAACTCCCGCTCCACCGCGTACCACGAGGGCGCGCTGGAGGTCGGCATGACGCTGGCCGTGGAGCCAGGCCTGTACTTCCACCCGAACGACGAGACCGTGCCGCCGGAGCTGCGGGGCATCGGTGTGCGGCTGGAGGAGAACGTCGTGGTGACGCCCGAGGGCAACCGGGTGCTGTCGTCGGCGCTGCCGGGTGACGTGGCCGGGCTGGAGGCGTGGGTGGCCGGCGCGGGCCGCTAGCAGCTCGCGCGGTGCGCCTGAACAGGCGTCACACCCTGTTCAGGCGCACGGACGTGACGGCGTGGTGCTCGACCTTCAGGACTTCGATGGTCCAGTCCCCCACGGTGACCCGGTCGCCCGGCCGGTCCGGGATGCGGCCCAGTGCGACCAGCACCAGGCCCGCGACGGTGGCGTAGTCGCCTTCGGGCGCGTCGGGCAGTTCGATGCCGAGGTCGATCAGGTCGTGCATGGGGAACGTGCCGGGCAGCACGAGCGACCCGTCGGCGCCGTTGCGCACCGCCATCACGTCGCGGTCCGTCTCGTCCAGGATCTCGCCGACGATCTCCTCCAGCAGGTCTTCGAGCGTGATGATGCCCTTGACCGCGCCGTGCTCGTCCACGACCAGCCCCAGCTGCTCGCGTTCCGCCTTGAACCGGCGCAGCGCGTCGGACACCCGCACGGAGTCCGGGAACACCACCGGCGGACGGACCACGTCGTCCAGTCGGCTGTCGTCTTCGAGCAGGTCACGCAGGTGCACGACGCCGACGACGTCGTCCAGGTGCCCGCCCCGCGCGACGGGTGCGCGCGAGTGGCCGGAGGCGGTCAGCTCGGCGCGGGCGGACGGCATGTCCAGGTCGGCGTCCAGCGTGACCACGGCCCGGCGCGGCACCAGGACCTCGCGCAACCGGCGCTCGTCGATCTCCAGCGCACCGGTGATGATCATGCGCTGATCGGCGTTGAGACCGCGCTGCGCGGAGACGAGCTCCCGCAGCTCCTCCGACGACATCTGCTCGGACTCCGGGTCCGGTTTGCCGCCGAGCATCCGGACCACCAGGTTCGTCGACACGCTCAACGCCCACACGGCCGGCCGTGAGATGGCGGACAGGACGTGCAGCGGGCGTGCCACCAGCAGCGCCCACCGCATCGCGTACTGCATCGCCAGCCGCTTCGGCGCCAGCTCGCCGAACACCAGGGTCAGGAACGTGAGCACGACCGTGACCAGCGCGATCGCCACGACGCCCGCGGCGTTGCCGAGGAACGACAGCGCCGGCACCAGCGGCTCCGCCAACGACACCGCCGCCGTCGCCGAGGCCAGGAAACCGGCCAGCGTGATGCCGATCTGGATGGTGGCGAGGAACCGGTTCGGGTCGCGGGCCAGCCGCACCAACGTCTTCGCGGAGGCCCGACCGTCACGCTCCAGCGACCGCAACTGCCCCTCGCGCAGGCTGATCAACGCCATCTCGCTACCCGCGAACACCGCGTTGAGCAGCACCAGCACCGCGACCAGCGCGATCGTCCAGCCGAACCCGTCCATCCCTGTTCAGTACCCCGATGCGACCGGCGTGCAACTCGTCGGCCCTGTCGAGTGGCGGGTCACACGACGGGGAGGGAGGTCAGACCACGGCGTGGCGGCCGTTGCCGAGCGCTCGGCCGCTGGTGGTCAGTTCGGTGGCCACGCGGTCGACCGCGTCGGTGAACTCGGTGTCGTCGCAGTTCCAGTCGGTGAGCTTGACCAGCAGCCAGCGCCGCCACGCGGCCACCAGGTCGGCGAACACGTCCGTGCCCTGCGGCGTGAAGCGGTACCGGCCGTCCGATTCCGTGACGTAGCCGCGCGTCTGGAGTTGGCGTGCCACCGGTTCGAACACGCCCGCGGGCACCTTCGTCGCATCGGCCAAGCGTTCGAGCGTGGCGTGGCCGTGGTCGACGCTCTGCCGGAACACCTTCGCCACCAGCCACGCCTGGGCGTGCGTCAGCGGGACGTCCGACGCCCGCAGCACCTCGGGCGTGGGATCGTGGCGCTCGCGGCTGTAGATGAGGGCCACCAGCTTCTCCAGCTCGTCCCGGGAGTCCGCCGTGTGCGGCGCGGCGAAGTTGTCACCCATCTCGGTGGCGCCGGCACGGGCCGTGTCGCGCAGCGGCACTTCCTTGAGGAACAGGGCGACCAGGAACGCGACGGCGGCGACCGGCGCGGCGGCGAGGAACACCGTGTGCAGGGTGTCCGCGTAGGCGGCGACGATCGGGGCTTTGACCTCGTCCGGCAGGGCGTGCAGGGCCTGCACGTTCGACGCGGCGGCCGGGTCCACGCCCGGTGGGATCGCGGCGGCCAGGTTGCCGGGCAGGTTGCTCGCGTACACCGTGCCGAAGACCGCCACCCCGAACGAACTGCCGAGCGTGCGCAGGAAGCTCACGCCGGACGTGGCCACGCCCAGGTCCTCGTAGCTGCTGGTGCTCTGCACGACGACCATCGCCACCGGCATGCACATGCCGACGCCCAGTCCGAGCACGAGCATGTACGTCGACGCCTGCCAGAACGACGTGTCCGGGTCCAGCCGGGACAGCAGGAGCAGCCCGCCGACCATGAACAGGCTCCCGACCAGCGGGAACACCCGGTAGCGGCCGGTCTTGCCGATCACGTTGCCGGTGGTGACGGAAGCGATGAGCAGGCCCACGACCAGCGGCAGCATCTCCAGACCGGACTGGGTCGCGGACGCGCCGTGCACGTACTGCAAGTAGGTCGGCAGGAACGTGACGCCGCCGAGCATGGCGAACCCGACGACGAAGCTCAGCACCGTGCACACGGTGAAGACGCGGCTGCGGAACAGGCGCATGGGCAGCATCGGTTCGGCGGCACGCGTCTCGACGAGTACGAATAGGCCGAGCGCCATCACCGACCCGACCGCCATCAGGACGATCGTCGCCGACGTCCACGGGTACTCGACGCCACCCCAACTGGTGACGAGCGTGAGGCCGGTGGCGGCCAGCCCGATGAGCAGGATGCCCAGGTAGTCGATCTTCGGTCGGCCCACGCCGGTGAGGCCCGGCAGGGCGAACGCGCCCACGGCCAGCACCACCACGCCCAACGGCAGGTTGACGTAGAACGCCCAGCGCCAGCTCAGGTGGTCCACGAACAGGCCGCCGAGCAGCGGGCCGACCACCGTGGCGACGCCGAACACCGCGCCGATGAACCCCTGGTACTTGCCGCGCTCGGCCAGCGGCACGACGTCCGCGATCACGGCGGCGGACGTCACCATGAGCCCGCCCGCACCGAGCCCCTGCACCGCGCGGGCCAGGATCAGCCACGTCATCGAGTCGGCCCAGCCGCACAGGAACGAGCCGACCATGAACAGCGCGACGCTCACCAGGAACGTCCGCTTGCGGCCGAACAGGTCGCCGAACTTGCCGATCAGCGCGGTCATGATGGTCTCGGCGAGCAGGTACGACGTGACCACCCAGGACAGGTGCCCGCCGCCGCCGAGGTCGCTGACGATGGTGGGCAGCGCGGTCGCCACGATCGTCTGGTCGAGCGCCGCCAGCAGCATCCCGAGCATGATCACCGCGATGACAGCACGCCGGGCCCCGCCTCCCACCTGCGCCCGATCGACCACGTGGACCTCCCGGCCAGACCATAAATCCGTCCCCGCTCCCCCGCCGGCGCAGACCGCACCGGCCGGCCGTCAGCGCCGTGGTGGTCCTCATCCCCAGGGCCTGTCGCCAGTGGAATCAATCAGGACGACGAGGCGTTCCCACGAGCGTGAAGAGAATCGGTTTTCTCTCCTTCGGGCACTGGTCGGACGGGCCGCACTCGCGGACCAGGAGCGCGTCGGACGCGTTGTTGCAGGCCATCGACCTCGCCGTGGCCGCGGAGGAGCTCGGCGTGGACGGCGCCTACTTCCGGGTGCACCACTTCGCGCGGCAGCTGGGCTCGCCGTTCCCGCTGCTGGCCGCGATCGGCGCCAGGACCGAACGCATCGAGATCGGCACCGGCGTGATCGACATGCGCTACGAGAACCCGCTGTACACGGCCGAGGACGCCGGCGCAGCGGACCTCATCGCCGGCGGCAGGCTCCAGCTCGGCATCTCGCGCGGATCACCGGAGCAGGTGATCGACGGGTGGCGCTACTTCGGCTACCGGCCGAGCGAGGGCGACACCGACGCCGACATGGCCCGCAAGCACGCCGAGGTGTTGCTGAAGGTGCTGGAGGGCGAGGGCTTCGCCCAGCCCAACCCGCGCCCGATGTTCCCCAACCCGCCGGGTCTGCTGCGCGTCGAGCCGCACTCGCCGGGTCTGCGGCAACGGATCTGGTGGGGCGCGGGCTCCAACGGCACGGCGGTCTGGGCGGCGCGGCAGGGCATGCACCTGATGAGTTCGACGCTGAAGAACGACGAGGGCGGGGCGCCGTTCCACGTGCAGCAGGCCGAGCAGATCCGGGCGTTCCGCAAGGCGTGGTCCGAAGCCGGGTGGCAGCACGAGCCGCGCGTCTCGGTCTCGCGCAGCATCTTCGCCCTCACCTCGGACCTCGACCACGCCTATTTCGGCGACGACACCGGCAGCACCGACAAGATCGGCCACATCGACGCCGACACGAGGGCGATCTTCGGCCGCACCTACGCCGCCGAACCCGACGCCCTGGTCGAGCAGCTCGCCGGCGACGAGGCGATCGCCGAGGCCGACACCCTGCTGCTCACCGTGCCCAACCAACTCGGCGTGGACTACAACACCCACGTGCTCGACAGCATCCTCACCCACGTCGCCCCCGCGCTCGGCTGGCGCTGACCCGCACCGCGATCCATGTGCTCGGGGCTGGTCGACCGTCGAACAAGCGCCCAAACGAGATGCGGCCGTTGACGGCGGTCGACGGGCGCAGGAGCGTGCGTCGGTGTGAAGCTCACCGCCACGCTGACCGGACTCGCCCTCGTCGCGGGGGCCGTCCTCGCCGCGCGCGTACGTGACGCTGCTGCGGCGGGCGAGGGAGAAGTACCCGACCGCGACCGTGCTGGCGATGCAGACGTTCCGGAAGCGGTACGTCGCGGAGACGCAGGCGGCCGTGCGTGCGGTGAACGACCCCGAGATCCGGTTCGTGGACACCACCGGCTGGATCGTGGAAGCCACCGACACCACGGACAACGTGCACCCGAACGACCAGGGCCACCGCAAGATCGCCGACCGCCTGGCCCCCATCGTCTCCGCCGCCCTCGGGTGACCGGTGATGTCAGGTCCGCCTCACCCCGGCGTTGGTGATCGGCAGCGGCACCCAGGAGAACTGCGTCGAGGTCGCGGTGGCCACCGACGAGGTCGGCGTTCGGCACTCGAAGCAGGCCGCCGGACCTGAGCCGGCCTTCCCCTCTACCGCCTTCACCGCGTTCCTGCGCGACGTCAAACTCTGAGGGCCGCGCACGCGGCATCGACGGCGGCTACCCGCAGGGCGTCCACGGGTTCGTCGGCGAACACCAGGACGCAGTCGGCGAGCCCGCCCAACGCCACCGTCGCACGGGTGGCGTCCGCGAGCGACGGGTTCTCGCCGACCAACAGCGTCGCCAGGCTCAGCCGCCACTCCAGCACCCGGTCGACCATGCCCAGATCGGCCAACGCCACCAGCTCCCGCACCATCAGCGCGACGACGTCACGGTGCTTGAAGTGGAAGTCGAAGTAGCCCTCCAGCAACGGTCTGGGACCGGCCGGTGGACGTGACTGCAGTTCCGCGACGTACGCGTCCCCGTCTTCGATCAACGGCTGGACGATGCTGCGCACCAACTCCTCGCGCGACGCGAAGTGGTAGTAGAGCGCCGGTTTGGTGACCCCGAGCCGGTCCGCGATCTCCTGGAGCGTGGTCCCCCGCACGCCCTGCCGGAGGAACAGCTCGCGCGCCACCGCCTGCGCACGCGCCTTCGTGTCCGAACCCCTGGCCATGCCCGGAGCTTACCGACCGGTCAGTCGCCCTTGTGCCCGTCGCGCCCTGCACTTACTATCCGGTAAGTAAGGAGGGATTGTCATGGGGGTTCTGATTTCCGGCGCCAGCGTCGCCGGACCTGTTCTCGCCTACTGGCTGGCCAGGTACGGGTTCGAGGTGACCGTCGTCGAACGCGCAGCTCAGCCGCGCAAGACCGGCGGCCACTCGGTCGACCTGTTCCGGCCCGCGATGGACATCGCCGAGCGGATGGGCGTGCTGCCGCAGATCGTGGGACGCGCCACCGGCACCGAGCGGATGGTCGTGCACAGCCAGGGCAAACGCCCTGTCGAAGTCGACATGGGCCGGCTGTTCGGCGCCGTGTCCGACCGGCACTGCGAGATCATGCGCGACGACCTCGCCGAGGTGTTCCACGACGCCACGCGCGACAAGGTGGACTACGTCTTCGGTGACTCGATCACGTCCATCACCGACGACGGCGACGGCGTCGAAGTCACGTTCGAGCACGGCGAGCCGCGCCGGTTCGACCTGGTCATCGGCGCGGACGGGCTGCACTCGAACGTGCGGCGACTCGTGTTCGGCGAGGTGCCCGAGCTGTTCATCGGCGCCTACCTGGCCGTGCTGTCACTGCCGAACCACCTCGACCTGCACGACACCACGCTCGCGTACACCGACGTCGGCCGAACCGCCGCGATCTACAGCACCGACCACCTGCCGGACGCACGCGCCGTCTTCCTGTTCCGCTCGGAGCAGCCGCTGGTCTACCACTACCGGGACGTGCCGCGGCAGAAGGAGTTGCTGCGCGAGGCGTTCGCGGACATGGGTGGCGAGGTGGCGCGCTGGATGGACCACCTGGACGGCCCGTTCTACTTCGACTCGGTCACCCAGCTGCGGATGGACACGTGGTCGCGTGGCCGGGTCACGCTCGTCGGCGACGCGGGCTGCTGCCCCGGCCCGGCGGTCGGCGGCGGCACGAGCCTCGCCGTCGTCACCGCGTACGTGCTGGCGGGCGAACTGGCGGCGGCGGGCGGTGACCCGGCGGTCGCGTTCCCGGCGTACGAGGCGGAGATCGGCGACTACGTGCGTCGCAGCCGCGCGTTCGGGGTGGGCACGGCGAAGCGCATCATCCCCGCGACCTCGCGCGAGGTGTGGGTGATGCGGCAGGCGATGCGCCTCTTCGCCAAGATGCCGTCGTTGGGCAAGCTGCTGGCCAAGCTGAACAACAACGGCGTCCGCCTGCACGACTCCGTCGTCCTCAAGGACTACGCGCTCGTCAAGTAGCTCCTGGCGTCAGGTGAAGCGGCTCACCACTGGATGTCGGTCAACGCCTCCAGTGGTGCCCGCTCCTCCACCGACTCCGGCACCACCAGGGTGTCCGCCGCCCGCAACGCCGCCGGGAACGTGAACCCGCACCGCTCCTCGACCTCGACCAGCCGCACCTGGAACACCCGGAACTCGTCCAGTTCCAGCGACTCCAGCTGGTTCAGGTTCTGCGTCAGCACGAACGCCCGCGCCTTGAGCACCCCGGCGGACGCGAACGCGATCACCTTCCAGTACTCGCGCGGCAACGGGACGCCGCGGAACACCCGGTCGTCGGAGCGGAACACCGGCCCGCCGTAGACGCTGACCCGCAGGTCGTCGACGTCCACATCGGACAGCACCGCGTCCTCCAGCCGGCCCCACAGCCCACGCCGCATGCTCTGGTTGAAGTCGTCCATCTGGGGCGTGATGTTGGTGAAGAAGAACGAGTCCCGGTTCGCCCTCTCCGCCACCGCCTGCGGACCCCACAGCAGGTCCGCGCGCCGCGCCACGTGCCCGCGGTCCAGCCGGTTGCCCCGGTACAGCTCGTCGCCGACCTGGAACTCGGCCGGGAAGCGCTCGTCCAGCACGAACGGGATGCCGCTGCGGTTGACGGACCTCAGCCCGCCGCCGTCGATGTTCCACGCCACCCAGAACGCGAACCGCCGCGACTTGCTCTGCGCCAGCGAGAAGTGCGTGTAGTCGATCACCGTCGACCCGTTCAGCTCGACCGCGTCGGCACGGGTCGCCGCACCCAGCTCGGGCACGCCCACCGGCACACCGAGGAAGTTCTCGTCGAACCCGACCAGCGACACCTCTGACTTCTTCGGCGGCTTGACCGTGATGCCGAGCTTCTCGAACACCGACGCGGGCAGGCACGCCAGCGCGTGCTCGTCGGCGCTGTCCCCCGCCTCCCCCGCGAAGTGGATGCCCGCCAGGGTCTTGCCGCTCTTGCCGTTGGCCGACTTGAACATCCACGCCGCGCCGGAGTCGCCGCCCATGCTGATCTCGCCGTCGGCGGCGGGGTGCGCCGGATCCACTCCGATCTCGAAGCCGCCGATCTGCCGCTGACCCACCCCGGGGCCGTAGTCGATCTTGACGAGGGTGTCCACGCGCCGGACCACGCCGTGCGTCACGCCGGTCGTCCGACCGCTCTTCACGACCTTGTCGCCCAACTCGGGGTCGCCCAGCTTGTCCACCGGCACGCCCAGGTCCAGGATCTCCGGCTCGAAGCGGCGGCCCTCGACGGTGGCGATGGCGCAGTCGCCCGCCGCGCCCAGGTGCGATCGGACGAGCCGGCCCAGCCGGGTGCGGTCGGTGCGGTTGTCGTCGTGCACGCCCGGCTGCACGACGTCCTCGCCCAGCGCGCCCTGCGGCCCGTGCAGGACGTGCCAGTTGCTCAGGACGTACGGTGTGCCGTCGACCCTGTCGTAGACGATGCAGCCGAGGGTGCCCGCGGACACGCGCACGTGCCCGACGCTGACGCCCGGCACCACCGGGTCGACCCGCGTCTTGCGCACGTTGGCGACCGTCTCCTCCACCACGTGGAAGTCGACCTTGTAGTGGCGTTCCAGCACGTCGGTGGGCACCTCGACGCCGTCCACCTCGATCGTCCCGGGCAGCAGCGCCGTGCCGAGCGCTCCCAACGCCTCGGGCGCGACCTTCTGCCGGACGGTGAACTGGACGGCGATCTCGTCGGTCGGCTCGCCGTCGGCGACCTTGTAGCCGATCCCGATCGAGGACACGTTCGGATCGCGCAGGTAGTCGGCGCCCTTCGTGCGCACGAACTTCCGCAACGAAGCCTGCAAACCGTTCTTCTTCTTGACCATGAGCGCCGAACCCCCTGGATGCGCGCGTCGGTGGCCTTGCTGTCGCGTCCCCCGATCCGGTGTTAGCCCGAACCGTGCGCGTTCACCCGTTCAGCCCAATGGTGACCACCGAATGCAGTCTCTACCACCGTATCGGCTGAAAGTTAACGCTCTGGCGACTGATCGTTGAACTCTGATCGGACCTGTCGTCGCCTCCACCGCCGTGCTGTGGTTCAAGGGCACGTCGAGCACGTTCCCCGACGACCCCCTGCGTGTTGGAGGAGCTGTGAAGATCAGACACCTGGTTCTGGCGAGCGCGTTGTCAGCCGGCCTGGCCGCCGCACCCGCGCACGCCGCCCCGACCGGCGCGGTGCTCTACAGCGGGCACCCGCAGGCCGTGGCGGACAGCTACATCGTGGTCCTGAAGCGGCACGACGACCTGGCCGCGATGACGACCACACCCGGCGTCACGTTCACGTACCGGACGGCGTTGTCCGGGTTCGCGTTGCGGGCGAGCGCGGCGGAGGCCAGGCGTCTCGCCGCCGACCCCCGCGTCGACTACGTCGCCCAGGACGTCCGGGTGCGGCTCACCGGTCGGGACCTGACCGCGCGGGAGGTCGCGTCGCCGGACATCAGCGCGCAAGCCCTGGGCGTGCAGCCGAACCCGCCGTCGTGGGGCCTGGACCGGATCGACCAGCGCTCCCTGCCGCTGGACCAGAAGTACTTCCACCCGAACACCGCCTCCGCCGTGCGGGCGTACGTCTTCGGCACCGGGATCCGGTACACCCACCAGGAGTTCGAGGGCCGGGCCGTCCCCGGACTGGACACCGTCGGCGGCGTCACCCCGCCCGGCAACGACTGCAACGGCCACGGCACGCACATGGCGGCCACGGTCGGCGGCCAGACCACCGGTGTGGCGAAGGACGTGACGCTGGTGTCCGTGCGGGTGCTCAACTGCCAGGGCTCCGGCACGTACTCGCAGATCATCGCGGGCATCGACTGGGCCACCGGTGACGCGGCGGCCAGCGGCCGGAAGGCCGTCGCCCTGATGACGTTGGGCGGCCCGCTGAACCAGCCGCTCACCACCGCCATCACCGCGTCGATCAACGCGAACGTGCACTACTCGGTGGTGTCGGGGAGTTCCAACGCCAACGCGTGCAACTACTCCCCCGGCAACACCCCGCTGGCCACCACCGTGGGTGCGACGGACGCCAACGACGCGAAGGCGAGCTTCTCCAACTACGGGCCGTGCGTCGACGTGTGGGCGCCTGGCGTCAACATCACGTCCGCGTGGGGCACGTCGGACACCGCGTACTCGACCATCAGCGGCTCCACCGCTTCCGCGCACGCGGCGGGCGTGGCGGCGTTGTGGCGGCACAGGTTCCCGGGCGACTCGGCGGTGGCGGTGGCCGAGGCGCTGGCGGCCAACGCGACGCCGGGCGTGGTCGGCAATCCGGGGGTGGGATCGCCGAACCTGCTGCTGTTCATGGGCATGATCCCGGTGTGACCGCCCTGTAGGAGGCGGAGGACTCGCACGGCGGGTTCACCACCGTGCGAGTCCACTCAAGGCCTGGCACCCACGACCTAGGGAGCCCAAGGCGCGGTGACGGCCCAGCTCACGTCCGCGTCGTAGGACGTCGGGCTGTCATACGCGTGGGCGCCGCCGTTCACCGCCACCCACACCTCCTCCGCGTAGTGCCGCATGCTCGCACCCAACTCGTTGACCGAGGTGAGCCGGACGCCGTCGACCCCCGGCTGGGCGCAGAACGTCGCGTCCTTCCGGAACAGGTCGGTGCCGTCCGAGGCTGCCACCCGCACCCGGAACGCCGCGTGCCGCAGGTACTGCCCCGGCAGGTTGCGCGACTCGAACGAGTAGCACGACGGCTCCGCCAGACCGCGCCGCACGATGAACGTCGCGTCGGCCCTCAGCAGCGCCGGACTGGCCGCGTCCACCACGTCCGTCCGGGCCAGGCTCGCCTGGTGCCGCAGGTACCGGTCGGTGAACCCCGGCGTGACCACCCGGAACGACCGGGCCTGGTCCAGCGGCAGGTCCGCGCCGCTGCGCCAGAGCGGGACGACCGCCGCCCACGTCGTGTCCGCCGCGAAGTTGGTCGCGCCGTCCCACGGGTTCGGACCGCCCGACCGCGCCACGTACACGTTCTCGGCGTAGTGCCGGATGAAGTGGCCGGGCATGTTGCGCGACTCCAACGCCGTGCCGCCGTTGCCCGCACGCGCGCAGAACGTGGCGTCACCGGCGAACCCGGCCGACCCGTCGTTGGCGTCCGACCGCACCCGGAAGTTCGAGTGCCGCAGGAACCGGCCGGGCAGGTTGCGCGACTCGAACGACAGGCACGCCGCGTCCGCCAGACCGGGCCGGGCCCAGAACGTGGCGTCCAACCGGCCCGCGTCGTCACCGATCACGTCGGTGCGCGCCAGAGAGTCGCGGTGCCGCAGGTGGCGGTCGGTGAAGCCCGGCGTGGTGACCTTCAGCGAGATGGTCTCGCCACGCCCGACCTCGGTGCCGTTGGCGACCGCCAGCACCCGCCGGTTCACGTCCCGCACGCGTGCCTCGGTCATCTTCAGCACCTGCCGGTCGTACGTGTAGAAGCCGTTGACCTCGTTCTCCACGTCGTAGGGCTCGGTGTAGACGGACGCCGACAGGCCGCGCGCGTGCACGAACCGGCCGACCTCCTTGGTGATCTCCACGTACCGGCTGGTCAACGACGTCTCGTCGGGGAACAGCTCGCCGTACGCGAAGCCCGCGCCGGGCTGCCACTCGTGGCCGGCGACGCGCCGTCCCAGCCCGCCGAACTCGCCCAGCACGGCGACCCGGTCGGCGTCGGGCAGGCGGGTGCCGCTGGACATCTGGTAGGCGTGGTCGTCGATGATGTCGCCGTTGCCCGGGTCGGGGTCGGAGACGCAGCAGTTCGAGCCCGAGTTGTGGTTGACCAGGCGGGTGTTGTCGATCGACCGGACCAGGTTCACGATGCGGCCGGCGTCGTACTCGCCCCAGCCCTCGTTGAACGCCACCCACTGCACGATCGACGTGATGCCCTTGAGCTGGTCGATCATCCGCCGCAGCTCGGACTCGAAGTGGGCGTGCCCGTTCGGGGCGTCGTCCACCGCGTCGAGCGACGGCATGTCCTGCCACACCATCAGCCCGAGCCGGTCGGCGTGGTAGAACCAGCGGGCCGGTTCGACCTTGATGTGCTTGCGCACCATGTTGAAGCCGAGCGCCTTCTGCCGTTCCAGGTCGAACCGCAGGGCGGCGTCGGTGGGCGCGGTGTAGATGCCGTCCGGCCAGTAGCCCTGGTCGAGCGTGCCGAGCTGGAAGACGAACTTGCCGTTGAGCAGCGGGCGCATGACGCCGCCGACCATCGCCTTGCCCAGCGACCTCATGCCGAAGTAACCGGTGACCACGTCGCTGCCCGTGGTGACCCGCAGGTCGTAGAGGAACGGGTCGTCGGGCGACCACAACCGGGCGTTGGGCACGGGGACTCGCAGGTGACCGCCGACCGTGCCGCTCGCCGTGCCGACGACCTGGCCGCCGGACAGCACCTCGGCGCGCACCGGCTGACCGGCCGTGCCCTGCACGACCAGGTCCAGCACGCCCGCCGGCACGTCCGGGGTCGTGTCGAGGCGGGTGATGTGGTTGGCCGCGACCGGTTCCAGCCACACGGTCTGCCAGATGCCGGAGGCGGCGGTGTAGAAGATGCCGCCCGGGTCCCGGCGCTGCTTGCCGATCGGGTACCGGCCGCCGTCCACGGTCGACCGCACGCCGACGATCACCTCGTTCGCGCCGGCGCGGAGGGCGTTGGTGATGTCGAACGAGAACGCGTCGAACCCGCCGGTGTGCGTGCCGACGCTGACGCCGTTGACCCACACGCGGGTCTCCCAGGTGACCGCGCCGAAGTTCAGCTTCACGCGGCGGCCGTTCCACTGGGTGGGCGTGGTGAACGTGCGGCGGTAGAACATGTGGTCTTCGTGCCGCTTGATGCCCGACAGCGCGGACTCGATCGGGAACGGCACCAGGACGCCCTCGGCGAGCGTCCGGCCGAACGGCGGTGAGGACAGGTTCGGAGCGCCGGCGAACTCCCAGACGCCGTTGAGGTTGAGCCAGTCCGAGCGGACCAGCTGCGGGCGCGGGTACTCGGGCAGCGCGTTGGTCGGTGACACCTGGGCTGTCCACGGCGTGGTCAGGGGCGCCGGTTTGGGCTGCCAGACGGCCGCGGAGGCGGTGCCGGGCAGCGCTGCGACGAGGGTGCTCAGGACGAGGAGTCCGGTGATCCCGGACAACAGCTTGCGCATGGTGGCTCCACGATCGGCAGGGTGCTGGTGACGTGGGTGCTCGGTCGGCGACCTCTCGGTACTGGTGACCTGGGTCACTTGCACTTCTTACATCGTTGATACAACGTTGTAAAGCGTCCGACCGGCCGGCTACGATCCCGGTCGTTACCGTGCCTGAGACCCCTGTCCCGTCGACCCGACACCGAGAGCACCGGAGGCGCCGCTTGGCCACGCTGAAAGACGTCGCCGCGCTGGCCGGCGTGTCGGTGAAGACGGTGTCGAACGTGGTCAACGGCTACGCGTTCGTGAAGCCCGAGAACCGCCGCCGGGTCGAGGAGGCGCTGATCACCACCGGCTACCGGCCGAACCTGGGCGCCCGCAACCTGCGTCGGGGACGGACCGGGTTCGTCGCGCTGGTGCTGCCGGAACTGGTCGTGCCGTACTTCGCCGAGCTGGCCGGGCTGGTGCTCGGCGCCGCGCAGGAGCAAGAGTGGAACGTGCTGATCGAGCAGACCCTGGGCACCCGCGAGGGCGAACGGGACACGCTCGCGTCGCTCGGCCCGCACATGATCGACGGCGCGATCGTGAGCCCGGAGGCGTTGGAGGCGCGGGACTTCGGCGAGCTGGCGCCCGGCATCCCGGTGGTGATGCTCGGAGAGCACTCGGTGGACCTGCCGATCGACCACGTCGGCATCGACAACGTGGAGGCGGCGCGGGTGGCCGTGGCGCACCTCGTCGCGCTGGGGCGGACCCGGATCGCGGCGATCGGCGCGCACCCGCACCGGGGCACCGCCGCGCAACGCCTCGCCGGCTACCGGATCGCGCTGGGCGAAGCGGGGCTGCCGGTGCGCGACGAGCTGGTGGCGACGGCGTTGAACTACCACCGCCGGGACGGCGCGGAGGCGATGACGCGGCTGCTGGCCGCCGACTCGCCGCCGGACGCGGTGTTCTGCTTCAACGACCTGCTGGCGGTCGGCGCGGTGCGTGCGGCGGTGGAGCGCGGCGTGCGCGTGCCTTCCGACATGGCGGTGGTCGGGTTCGACAACACCGAGGAGGGCGCGTACAGCGTGCCGTCGTTGACCACGGTCGCACCGGACAAGGCCGCGATCGCGCGGGCCGCGGTGGAGCTGCTGCGTCGACGCGTGGAAGAGCCGGAACGGCCGCCGGAGCACGTCCGGACGCCGTTCTCGTTGGAGATCAGGGAAAGCACGGGGAGTGGCGCGTGACGCGTGACGGGGTTTTCGAGGCGCCGGGTCGGATCAACCTGATCGGCGAGCACACCGACTACAACGACGGTTTCGTGCTGCCCATCGCGCTGCCGCACGTCGTGCGGATCACCGCGGCGCGGCGGGACGACGGTGTGCTGAGGGTGGCTTCGCGCCAGGCCCAGGGGGTCGCCGAGCTGCGCCTGGTCGATCTCGCGCCGGGCGTGGTGACAGGGTGGGTCGCCTACGTGGCCGGTGTGGTGTGGGCGTTGCGCGAGGAGGGGCACCCGATCGGCGGGTTCGGTCTGATGGTGGACGGGAACGTGCCGTTGGGGGCGGGCCTGTCGTCGTCGGCGGCGCTGGAGTCCGCGACGGCGTTGGCGGTCACGGAGCTGTCCGGTGTGTCGCTGGACCGTCGTTCGCTGGCGCGGATCGCGCAGCGGGCGGAGAACGACTTCGTCGGGATGCCGTGCGGGATCATGGACCAGTCGGCGTCGTTGCTGGCGCGGGAGCGGCACGCGTTGCTGCTCGACACGCGCACGATGGCGACCGAGCACATCCCGTTCGACCTCGCGCCGGCCGGGCTCGCCCTGCTCGTGGTGGACACCAAGGCGCCGCACCGGTTGGTCGACGGCGAGTACGCGGCGCGGCGGCGGGACTGCCACCGCGCGGCGGAGCTGCTGGGCGTGCCCGCGTTGCGCGACCTGGACGAACCGGACCAGGACCTGCCGGACCGGCTCGCCCGGCGGGTGCGGCACGTCGTGACGGAGAACGCGCGGGTGCTGGAGGTGGCGGAACTGCTGCGGGCCGACCGGGTGCGGGAGATCGGGCCGCTGCTGACCGACTCGCACACGTCGTTGCGGGACGACTACGAGGTGACCGTGCCGGAGCTGGACGTGGCGGTGGACGCGTTGGTCGCGGCGGGCGCACTGGGTGCCCGGATGACCGGCGGGGGCTTCGGCGGCTGCGTGATCTCCCTGGTGGAGGACACCGCCGTGGAGTCCTGCACCAAGGCCGTCCAAGCCGCTTTCGCCGACCGCGACTTCACCGCCCCCGACTGCTGGACCGCCACCGCCTCCCCCGGCGCCCGCCGAGCCGACCCCACCCCCTAACCCCGCGAGCCCTCCACTCCGGCACCACGAGTCGTCCACTCCGGCACCGCGAGTCGTCCGGTCCGGCGTTGGGCACCCGCACGTCGAAGTGTCGTCGCGGCGTCCGGGCGGTGCCTGAGCGCGGAGTTCGGGGTGCCTGAGTGGACGACTCGCGGTGTCCGAGTGGAGGACTCGCGTAGGTGGGTGGGGCTAGGTGGGATTTGAGCCGAGTCGTGCCGCGATCTTCCGGGCTACCTCGGGGGCGGGCACGTCGGTGGTGTCGATGACCTCGGCGGCGTCGCGCAGCCACGGGAGGGCGGCGCGGTAGCGGTCGACGTGGTTCAAGCGCCACTCGTGCGCGCCGGGCTCGTTGAGGTCACCTTTGATGCGGTCGACGAGCACGTCCTCCGCCACGTGCAGCAGGAAGTGCCGGACCTCCAGGCCCTCGCCGTGCAACGCGGTGAAGATCTCCCGGAGGTAGTCCTCGTTCAGCACGGTCTGCGGGATGACGAGGTTGCCGCCGACCGACCGGAGGACCTCGACCGCCGTGCGCGCCACCAGCGGACGCCACGGCGCCCAGTCCTGGAAGTTCTCGACCGGCTCCGTCATCACGTGCCGCAGCATGTAGCCGACCTGCTCGGAGTCGAAGACGCGCGCGTCCGGGAGGATGCCCGCCAGCTCACCGGCGGTCGTCGTCTTGCCCGCGCCGAAGGTCCCGTTCAGCCACACGATCATGCTCCACGGTACCGCTCGCGCCAGAGGGCGAACGGGGTTCACCACTCAGGTCGGCGGGATGTGGGTACACCCCGGCAATGGACACGGTGAAGCGGCGGGAACGTCGCCGGC
The DNA here is from genome assembly GCF_052936305.1 of Saccharothrix isguenensis. Taxonomy (NCBI): domain Bacteria; kingdom Bacillati; phylum Actinomycetota; class Actinomycetes; order Pseudonocardiales; family Pseudonocardiaceae; genus Saccharothrix; species Saccharothrix isguenensis. The sequence goes on along the minus strand of NZ_CP193626.1, from coordinate 2,445,203 downwards.
AGCAGTGGGCCGAAGACCTCGCTCAGCGCCTCGACCGGCCGATGAGCGTGCTCGGCGTGCTGTTCCTGTTCGTGGTCCTGGGACAGACGCTGGCGGAGCGGCAGCCGTTGGCGAACGTCCTGACGGTGACGGGCTGGGTGTTGTGGTCGGTCTTCGTCTCCGAGTTCGCCCTGCGCTGGTACGTGGCCCCGCACCGCGGGCGCTTCCTGCGACGCCACTGGTGGCAGGCGGTCTTCCTGGTGGTGCCGTTCCTGCGGTTCCTCCGCGTGGTCCGGCTGGCGCGCCTGGTACGAGCCGGTGGGGTGCTGTCCTCGGCGGTGCGGGGCAGCCGGTCCGCCGGACGCATGCTGACCAGCCGGTTGGGCTGGCTGCTGGTGCTGACCTCGGTGGTCGTGCTCGCCTGCAGCCAACTGCTGGTCGTGGTCGGCGTGGAGGAGCGGTACGGCGCCGCGCTGCACGACGTGGCTCTCGCCACCATCACCGGGGAGCCGCTGGATCGGGACCACGGGCTGGCGCACGTGCTCGACGTGGTGCTCGCCGCGTACTCGGTGGTGGTGTTCGCCGCCCTCGCCGCCAGCCTGGGCGCCTACTTCCTGCGTCCCGACGCCCCGAGCGGCACGCAGCCGTCCCAGTCCCGACCGCTCCAGCCCCGACCGCCCCGGTCGCGCCGACGGCGTCCCGGCGCCACCGCGACCCGCCCCACGGGATCCATCACGTGGGCGTCGAGGAACCGCTCACCGCGGTGACGCCGGGTGGTGGATGTAGCGCAGGAAGACCAGCACGCTGACGAAGACGAGCACCACCGCCGTTCCGCGCGGTCTCCGTTACGCGATCGCAAGCTCCGGCGCTCCGGGCGGACGGGGTCGGCGGAGGTGGTCCGGGCCATGGGAATCGGCGATCGGTGAGAGGCGGGACCATTTGTCGGGTTCTTCGGTAACCAATACATCGTCCAGTTGGACAGCCATTCACCTGCGACGTCAGCGCGCGAGGGTCTGCGGGGGTCCGAGGTGGTGTGCGGGAGGGCTCCCGGGGCTCCACCCGGCGTACACGTCGGGGATGGCCGCTGATCACCTGCGCCGTGTACGCAGGACCGGGAACGCGTTCTTCCCGGCCCTGCACCGAAGGAGAGCCGATGTCCCCACTGACTCGACGAACGCTCATCGCCGGCGGCATCGCGAGCGCCGGCGTCACCGTTCTCGCACCCACCACGGCGAACGCCATCTCCTACCCCTTCACGCTCGGCGTCGCTTCGGGGGAGCCCGCCGCTGACGGGTTCGTGATCTGGACGCGCCTGGCACCGAGCCCGCTCAACGCCGACGGGCTGGGCGGCATGACGTCGGCCTCCGTCACGGTGGAGTGGCAAGTCGCGGCCGACCAACGCTTCACGCAGGTCGTCCGCAGCGGCACGGCCACCGCATCGCAGACGTGGGCGCACAGCGTGCACGTGGAGGTGAACGGCCTCCAGCCCGGACGCGAGTACTTCTACCGCTTCCGCGCCGCCGGCCACATCTCCCCCGTCGGCCGTGGCGTCACGGCGCCCGCGGTCGGCACGAGCCCGTCGGCGACCATGCTCTTCACCTCGTGCTCGCACTTCGAAGCCGGCTACTTCACCGCCTACCGGCGCATGGCCGAGGAGAACCCGCACCTGATCCTGCACCTGGGCGACTACCTCTACGAAGGCGCGGCGTCGACGACCGCGGTGCGCAAGCACACCCCGACGGTGGAGATCGCGAACCTCGCCGACTACCGCGTCCGGCACGCCCAGTACAAGGCGGACGTGGACCTCCAGGCCGCGCACGCCGCCGCGCCGTGGCTCGTCGTGTGGGACGACCACGAGGTGGAGAACAACTACGCGAACCTGGTGCGCGCCAACTCCTCCCCCGCCGGCGACTTCAAGGCCCGACGTGCGGCGGCGTACAAGGCGTACTACGAGCACATGCCGCTGCGCGCCGCACAACGGCCGGTCGCGGAGCACATGCAGCTGTACCGCCGCGTCCGCTGGGGCAGCCTGGCCACGTTCCACATGCTCGACACCCGCCAGTACCGCGACGACCAGGCCTGCGGTGACGGCACCAAGGTGTGCGCGGACGCCTCCGACCCGGCCCGCACGCTGACCGGTGCGACGCAGGAGGCGTGGCTCCTCGACGGCATGCGGCAGAAGCTCGGCACGTGGGACTTCCTCGGCCAGCAGGTGTTCTTCGCGCAGAAGCTCGCCTCGGCGGACGGCGCGAAGTCGATGGACGCGTGGGACGGCTACAGCGCCAACCGCGACCGGCTCCAGCGCGGCTGGGACGCGGCGGGCCTGCGCAACACCGTGGTGCTGACGGGTGATGTGCACCGGTCGTGGGCGAGCAACCTGATGATGGACTACACCGCCCAGGACCGGATCGTGGGCACCGAGCTGGTCACCACGTCGGTGACGTCCGGCGGCGACGGCAGCGCCACGGACAACGGCCTGTCCAGCCTCAACCCGCACGTGAAGTTCTACAAGAACCTGCGCGGCTACGTCCGCACCGTCACCTCACCCACCCAGGTGAACGTCGACTTCCGCTTCCTGGACCGGGTCACCACGCGCGACTACCCGATCAGGACGCTGAAGAGCTACGTCATCCAGGCGGGCAACCCGGGATTGCAGGCGCCGTGAAGAAGCTGACGATCACCGCCGCAGCCGCGCTCATGCTGCTGCCCACCGGCACGGCGTCGGCGGCGGCCACGTGGATGGCCGCGAACAGCACCGCCACCGGCGACCAGGACAACGCCGCCGTGTCGGCCGTGCGCAACGGCTGGACCGCCGTGGTGTGGGAGGACGACCGCGACAGCGCGACGCCCGCCGACCCCGTGCACAGCGACGTGTGGGTGCGCCTGTTCAAGGACGGCGTGTCCCGCTACGAGAAGAAGCTGTCCACTGGCGGCACCGGGAACTGGCGGCACGTGCAGCCCGACGTGGCCGTGCACGACAACGGCACCGTGGTCGTGGTGTGGGCGGACGACGCCGACGGCAACGGCTACTACAACATCCAGGTGCGGACGCTGGGCACGACCGGCACGGTCACCGGTTCCGCGCGGGCCAACGCGGACGTCGCCGGCCGGCAGCTCAACCCGGCCGTCGCCGCCGACCCCGACACGGCCGGTTTCGCGGTGGTGTGGGAGGACGAGCAGTCGACGACCAACCCGACCGTGAGGGTGTCCGGGTTCGCCTCCGTCACGTCGAAGACGTACGAGGCTCAGGTGCACGCGACCGGCGGCACGCACCAGCGGCCGGACGTGGCGATGGGCGCGGCGGGCAACGCGATCGTGGTGTGGGACGAGGACGGCGACGGCAACGGCTACTTCAACATCGGTCGCAAGATCCTCACCCCGACCGGTGGCGTGAAGGTGGCGCAGGCGCCGGTCAACGCGAGCGGCGGCGGGCAGCAGCGGCGGCCCGTCGTGGCGGCGAACTTCAACGGCGACCACGCGGTGGCCTGGGAGACCGACCACACCGGCACGGCGCAGGTGGGCGTGCGGTCGTTCAGCGCCACCGGCGCCGCCCGGACGGCCACCGACGCCCTCCTCCCGGGCAACGACCCGCAGATCGGCATCGACGACCAGCTGAACGTGGTCACGACGTCCGTCGAGGCGCAGGACGTGGTGACGCAGGGCCTGAACCCGGACGGCACGGTCGCGGGCAGGCTGCCGCGCCAGCCGACGGTCTCGACGGCGACCGGGCGGCAGGACGAGCCGGCGCTCGGCGTGGACGCGTGGGGCCGGATCACCGTCGTCTACACGGACGACAACGACGGCAACGGGTTCGACCAGGTCTACCTGGGCACCGGGCTGGTCAACAGCACCTGGTGACTCATGCTCGCGGCGCGTCCCCGCCCCCTCCCTCCGGGGGCGCGCCGCGACCGGCCTCGTACTGCTTGGCGAGGCGTTTCGGCGCGCGGCACAGCCAGGCCTCGGTCAGCAGTTCCTCCAGGTCCGGGACGGTGATCTCGTCCAGCCGCACCAGGATCGCGGCGTAGCCGTCGAAGTGCGGCGTGGTGAAGTAGACCGCCGGGTCGTCGGCCAGCAACGCCTCCTTCGCGCCCAGGTCGGGCACGCTCGCCGCCAGCACCGGGCCGTCCGGCGCGTCGGGGCCGAGAGCGGCGAGGTCGGCCTTGCGGAGCGGTCTGTCCCACGTGAACGCCTTGTCCTTCACCCGCCAAGCGGGCCTCCCGTCGTAGGAGGCGTGCTCGGCGACCTCGGGCAGCGCCGACGCGATGCGGTGGACGTCCTCCCAGGTGGCCATGCCGCGGACGATAGACGCGGGGTCCGACACTGTCCCGTTGGAAGAACGACACCGTTGGCCATACCAACGGATGAGACATAACGTTGGCGCGGCCAACATTGGTGCGACCAACGGAGCCGGAAGATGATCACGCCCTTCACCCTCGACGTCCCCCAAGCCGACCTGGACGACCTGGCCGACCGCTTGGCCCGCACCCGGTGGCCCGAGGAACTGCCGGACGCCGGGTTCGACTACGGCTCCCGCTCGCCCACGTCCGCGCCCTGGCCGACCACTGGCGGCACGCCTACGACTGGCGTGCCCGTCCTGACGTTGGCCGAGCCGGCCTACCCGATCGAGCACTGGAGCGAGTTCGACCGGGGCGGCCACTTCGCCGCGATGGAGGTGCCCGACCTGCTCGCCGAGGACGTCCGCCACTTCTTCACCGGCCGCTCGTGTACCGCTACAGGACGAGTGAGACGCCGGTCGCCGTGACGACCACCGCCACCGCCGCGTCCAGCACCCGCCACGCCGAGGGCTTGGTGAACGTGCCGGACAGCCACCGCGCGCCGAAGCCGAGCGCGGTGAACCACAGCACGCTGCCCGCCATCGCGCCGACCGCGAACCACCACCGGTCGCCGCCGAAGCCGGTGGACGCGGTGCCGAGCAGCAGCACGGTGTCCAGGTACACGTGCGGGTTGAGCCAGGTCAGCGCGAGGCACGTGACGATCGCCGCGGACGCCGCGCCGCCGAGTTCCAGCGCGCGCGGCCGGAGCACCCGACGTGCGGCCAACGCGCCGTAGCCGATCAGGAACGCCGCGCCGACCCACCGCACCACCGTCATCGCGGTCGGCCACGCCGTCAGCGCCGCGCCCATGCCGCCAACCCCCAACGCGATGAGCAGGGCGTCCGATCCCGCGCAGATCGCCACGACGGCCGGCACCTGCTGCCGCAGCACTCCCTGGCGCAGCACCAGGGCGTTCTGGGCGCCGATCACGACGATGAGGGACAGTCCGGTGCCGAGCCCGGCGAGCAGCGCGTACGTCACGCCGCAAACGGTAGGAACCCGACGTGGATAAGGCCAGCTAAGGTTTCTTACGTATCATCAGCGAACGTGATGCTGGATCCCGAGTGCGTGCGCACCCTGCTGGCCGTGGTGGACGAGGGCACGTTCGACGCCGCCGCCAAGGCGCTGCACGTCACCCCGTCCGCCGTGAGCCAGCGCATCAAACTGCTGGAACAGCGCACCGGCCGCGTCCTGCTGGTGCGCTCGAAGCCCGCGAAGCTGACCGACTCGGGTGCGGTGATCGCGCGGTACGGGCGGCAGCAGGCGCTGCTGGACCGGGACGCGCGGGAGGCGTTGGGCCTGATCGAGGACCCGACGCCCATCCCGGTCGCGGTCAACGCCGACTCGTTGGCCACCTGGTTCCGCCGGGTCGTCAAGGACTTGGCCACCGACGAAGGCCTGGTGCTGACCGTGCGGCGGGACGACCAGGACCACACCGCCGACCTGCTGCGCCGAGGTCTGGTGGTCGGCGCGGTGACGTCGTCGCCGCAGCCGGTGCAGGGCTGCGTCGTCCGTCCACTCGGGAGCATCCGCTACCACGCCGTGGCCACCAAGCGGTTCGCCCGGCGCTGGCTGGCGGACGGCCGTCCGCTGCACGACGCGCCGGTGATCGTGTTCGACGAGAAGGACGACCTCCAGGACCGCTTCTGCCGCGAGCTCTCGGGCCACGACGCGTCGGCCCACCGCCACCACCTGCCGGACGGGCACGTGTTCGAGGACGCCGTGGTCGCGGGCGCGGGCTGGGCGCTGCTCACCGAGCACCAGATCGCCGTGCACCGCAGGCTCGTCCACCTCGCCCCCGACAAGCCGGTGGACGTGCTGCTGCACTGGCAGCAGTGGAAGCTCGACTCACCGCCGCTGGCCCGCGTCGCGGACGCCGTGTTCCGGGCGGCGGCGGCGGAACTGCACTGAGCGGTTCGCCGGTCGTTCACCCGCCGTCCGCGCGACTATCACCACACAGTGTCCACGCATCCCTACTCTCTGCGAAGCCCTATTGCCGTCGTTCGAGGAACGAAGGGTTTCGCATGTCAGCACGCAGAGCTCCGCTGGCGCTGCTCGCCATCGCCGCCGTCACCGCCGCCACCCTCACCGCCATCGCCACCTCCGGACAGGCGCCGGCCGCCTCGGCCGCCACCGCCACGTTCACCCCGACGGCCGACACCTACGTCGACAACTCCGCCACCGGCACGAACTACGGCACGTCCGGCCAGCTCGGCGTGGACGGCTCGCCGATCAAGCGGGTGTTCCTCAAGTTCACCGTCTCCGGCCTCTCCGGCACGGTCGGCAGCGCCAAGCTGCGGGTGCACACCGACGACGTCTCGGGCTCCAACAGCCCGGCCGGCGGCACGTTCCGGGCCATGACCAACACCACCTGGTCCGAGACCGGTGTGACCTGGAACAACCAGCCCGCCATCGACGGCGCCACCCTCGGCACGCTCGGCTCCGTCGCCCGCAACGCCTGGTACGAGGTCGACGTGACCGCGCACGTGCGGGCCAACGGCACGTTCAGCTTCGGTGTCACGTCGTCCAGCACCGACGGCGCGGACTACGACTCCCGGGAGACCGGGTCCACCGCGCCGCAGCTCCTGGTCACCACCGGCACCACGACCACCACTCCTCCGCCCTCCGGCACCGACCCCGTGCTCGTCGGAGCGGGCGATATCTCGAACTCCGGCTCGGGTGACAGCGCCACCGCCGCCCTCCTCGACACCATCCCCGGCACGGTCTTCACCACCGGCGACAACGTCTACAACAGCGGCACCGCCACCGAGTTCGCCAACTACTACGACCCGACGTGGGGCCGGCACAAGGCGCGCACGCGTCCGTCGCCGGGCAACCACGACTACGGCACCACCGGCGCGACCGGCTACTACAACTACTTCGGCGCGCTCGCGGGCCCGTCCGGGCGGGGCTACTACTCCTACGACCTGGGCAACTGGCACATCGTGTCGCTGAACTCCAACATCAGCATGGCGGCGGGCTCGGCGCAGGAGCAGTGGCTGCGCGCCGACCTGGCCGCGAGCAGCAAGCCGTGCACGGCGGCGTACTGGCACCACCCGCTGTTCACCTCCGCCGCCAACCACTCGCCGTCCACGTCCACGCGCCCGCTGTTCCAGGCGCTGTACGACCACAACGCCGACGTGGTGCTGTTCGGCCACAACCACAACTACGAGCGGTTCGCGCCGCAGAACCCCAGCGGCGGCCTCGACACCACGCGCGGCATCCGCACGTTCGTCGCGGGCATGGGCGGCGCGAGCCACTACGGCTTCGGCACCATCCGCCCCAACAGCGAGGTCCGCAACAGCACCGCGTACGGCGTGCTGAAGCTGACCCTGCGCAGCAACAGCTTCGACTGGCAGTTCGTGCCCGTGGCGGGCCAGACCTTCACCGACAGCGGCACCACCGCCTGTCACTGACCCCGGGAACGCCGCGCCCGGTCGTCCCCCGACCGGGCGCGGCGCCCCGCCCGCTCCGGAGGTGCGCCGTGTACCTGTCCACGATCACCCGCCCCAAGACGACCGGGTGGAAAGGCCTGAGCGCCAACGTCTTCGCGCTCGGCGCGGTCAGCCTGGTCACCGACATCTCGTCCGAGATGGTCACCGCCGTCCTGCCGCTCTACCTCGTCGTCGGGCTCCAGCTCAGCCCGGCCGCCTACGGCGTCATCGACGGCGTCTACACCGGTGCCACCACCCTGCTCCGGCTCGTCGGCGGCTACCTGGCCGACCGGACCAGCAAGCGCAAGGCGGTGGCCGGGTTCGGGTACGCCATGTCGGCGGTCGCCAAGGTGGGCCTCCTGCTGGCGGGCACCTCCACGGCCGCGCTGGGCGCCGTGATCACCCTCGACCGGGCGGGCAAGGGACTGCGCACCGCGCCGCGTGACGCGCTGATCACCCTGTCCACCCCGTCAGGCGACCTCGGGCGGGCGTTCGGCGTGCACCGGGCGATGGACGGCATGGGCGCGTTCGCCGGGCCGCTCGTGGCACTGGCCGTGCTGGCCGCCGCCGGTGAGTCGTTCGACTCCGTGTTCATGACCAGCGCCTGCGTCGCCGCGCTCGGCGTGGTGATCCTGGTCCTGTTCGTGCGCGACCACCGCTCGCCGATGTCGTCCGAGCCGGTGCGGGTGAAGGCTGTGGGCGGCCTGTGGCGGGACGCGGGCGTGCGGCGGGTCGTGCTCGCCGCGTCGCTGCTGGGCCTGGCCACCATCGGCGACGGGTTCGTCTACCTGCTGCTGCAGAAGCGGGAAGGGCTGTCCATCGGCTGGTTCCCGCTGCTGGCCGTCGGGACCAGCCTGGTGTACCTGCTGCTGGCCGCGCCGCTCGGCGCACTGGCGGACCGGGTGGGCAGGCTGCCGGTGATGCTCGGCGGGTACGTGGCGCTGGGCGCGGTGTACCTGCTGCTGTTCGGGCCGCTGGGCGGGTGGCCGCTGGTCGTCGTCGTGGTCGCGCTGTACGGGGTGTTCTACGCCGCCACGGACGGCGTGCTGATGGCGTTGGCCGGGCCGCTGCTGCCGGAACGGCTGCGCACGACCGGTATCGCGCTGGTCCAGAGCGGGCAGGCCCTGGCGTACCTCGGCTCGTCCGTGCTCTTCGGCCTGGCCTGGGAGTTCTGGGGCCCGGAGGCCGCCACCCGCCTGGCCGCGGTGGGCGTCGCGCTCACCCTTGCCGCCACCGTCGCACTCCTGGGACGCCGCTCATGACCACTCGACTCCGCCTCCTGATCACCGCCCTGGTCGCGGTGCTGCTGGGCGTCCTCGCCGTGGGGTACACCGCCCTGTCGTCCGACCGGCCGGACGACATCGCTTCCTCCGCCGTCAGCGGGCCGCGCCTGATGGTGCTGAGCAACGGCAGGCTGTCCACGGTCTCCCGCTCGGACCCCGGCGGGCCGCGAGAGGTGACCGAGCAGCGCTGCGACCGGGCGTACCGCGCCGCCGGCACCACGTCCTGCCTGCGTCCGGTGGGCGCGTTCAAGGCCGGTGAGCTGGCCGTGCTGGACTCCGCGTCGAACGAGGTGCGGACCGTGCCGCTGACCGGCTTCCCGAACCGCACCCGCGTGTCGCCGAGCGGCCGGATGGTCGCGTGGACGCTGTTCGTGGACGGCCACTCGTACGCCGCCAACGGCTTCTCCACCAGCACCGGGATCCTGGACGCGGAGACCGGTGCGCTGGTCTCGTCGCTGGAGGAGTTCACGTCCACGGTGGACGGCGTGGTGCAGACGGCGGTGGACCGCAACTTCTGGGGCGTCACCTTCACCGACGACGACAACCGGTTCTACGCGACCATGTCGACCGGCGGACACCGCTACCTGGTGGAAGGCGACTTCGCGGCCCGCACCCTCCGGTCGGTCGCGGAGAACGTCGAATGCCCGTCCCTGTCGCCTGACGGCAGGCACATCGCCTACAAGGCGGCGGTCGACAACGACCCGCAGCGGGGCTGGCGGCTGTCCACGATGGACCTGGCGACCAGGGCGATCACCCCGTTGGCGGAGACGCGCAGCGTGGACGACCAGCCGACCTGGCTCGACCCGCACACCGTCGCCTACGGCATCCAGCGCGGCGACGGCGTCAACGACGTCTGGTCCGTGCCCGCCGACGGCAGCGGCGCCCCGACGCTCCTCGTCCCGGAGGCCAACTCGCCGGCCCCGCTCGGGTGACCCCGGCGCCCTTCGCGATCGGCGGCGGTCGCGCGGCCCGACGGTGGAAATGGCCGGTCGCCACGGCTCTCCCAACACGTGACGACCGGCCTTCGACACCGCGAGGCGCCTATTTCACACCACCCGCGGTCAAGCCCGCGATGATCCTCCGCTGGAACAGCAGCACCAACACGACCAGGGGCACGGTCACGATCACGCCCGCGGCCATTTGCGTGCCGAACGGCTGATCGAAACCGTACGCCCCGGTGAACCTGGAGATCGCGACGGTGGCGGTCTGCATCTTGCTGTCGTTCACCATCGACAGCGCGATGATGAACTCGTTCCACGCCGCGATGAAGGTGATGATCGCGGTGGTGAAGACGCCCGGCGCCGCCAGCGGCAGGATGATCTTGCGGAACGCCTGGCCGCGGGTGCAGCCGTCCACCATCGCCGCCTGCTCCAGCTCCGCCGGCATCTGCCGGAAGAACGCGGTCAGGTTCCACACCGCCAGCGGCAGCGCGAACGACAGGCTGGGCACGATCATCGACTGGTAGGTGTTGATCCAGCCGATGTCGGTGAACAGCGCCAGCAGCGGCACCAGCAGCGAGATGCCGGGGAACATCGACGTGGCGATGATCAGCGCCGCGACCGCGTTCTTGAACCGGAACTGGAGCCGCGCCAGCGCGTACGCCGCCGACACGCCGATGATCAGCGTCAGCACCGTGGTGACGCCCGCGACGACGAGGCTGTTCAGCAGCGACCGGCCGAACCCGACCTCGGGCGCGAACACCGCCGTCAGGTTGTCCAGCGAGAACGGCGACGGCAGCGGCGTGACCGAGAACTGGTCGGAGGGACGGCGGAACGCCGACACCGCCATCCAGTAGAACGGCGCCAGGCAGTAGACCAGGATCAACCCCAGCCCGGCGAACCTCAGCACGCCCTTCATTTCCGCGCCCTTTCCCGTGCCTCGCCGATCACGTCCGCGCCCAGCAGCCGCACGAACACGAACGCGACGACCACGACGTAGACGAACAGCACCGTCGCGTACGCGGCGGCCGGTCCGAACCGGAGGCTCGACGCCTCGTCGAACGCCACCATGGACAGCGTCTCCACCGATTCCTTGCGGTTGCCGATGAGCACGAACGGCAGGTCGAACATCCGCAGCGCGTCCAGCACCCGGAACAGCACGGCGACCAGCAGCGCGGGCTTCACCAGCGGCAGCGTGATCCGCCAGAACTGCTTCCACGGTGACGCGCCGTCGACCTTGGCCGCCTCGTAGACGTCGGTCGGGATGATCTGCAGCCCGGCCAGCACCAGCAGGCCGACGAACGGCGCGGTCTTCCACACGTCCGCCAGGATCACCGCGAGCTTCGCGTGCCAGCCCTCGGTGGTCCACAGGATCTGCTGGCCGATGATCGAGTTGGCCACGCCGTCGGCCTGGAAGATCCAGCGCCACAGCAGCGCGGACACCGCCGTCGGCACCGCCCACGGCACCAGGATGCTGGCCCGAACCACACCGCGCCACCGGATCGCGTGGTGCATGACCAGCGCCATGCCGACACCGATCAGGACTTCCAGCGTGACCGTGATGACGGTGAACACCGTCGTGTTGCTGAAGGCGTTCCAGAACCGCTCCGCCGCGTCACCGGCGAAGATCGAGGCGTAGTTGTCGATGCCGACGAACTGCTCGCCCTCGACGACGAACCCGCTGTCGTCGAGGTCCGTGCCCTCGCGGAACACCGACTCGCGCAGCGCCGCCACCAACGGGTACCCGACCACCAGGCCGAGCACCACGAACGTCGGTGACAGCAGCGCCGCGGCGAGTCGTCCCGCGCCCGAGGTCGCACGCCGGGGGCGGCGGGCGACCGCCGTCGTCATTCGACCCCCTCGGGTCGTCCGCGGACCTCGGACCGCGGAGCGAGTCGAACCTGGCCGGGAGCACCGCGGCGGAACCGGGGCGGACCAGGCACGCGGCGCGCAGGGGAACCGATCGCGCCCTTACCCATCGAGCCTCCATTGTTGAACTGGTCTTCGTGCGAACGGCGTATCGGCGCCAGGCCTGTCCGGACCACTCACGCGGTCCGGAAGCCGGGACTCGGAGCCCGGCACGCCTCCAGCGCGGCAGGGAGCCCACCGCGCTGTGCGGCGCGCAAGCGTTACGCGCCGCACAGCGTGGGGAACCAGGGTCCTTCGCCTACCGGCAGGGGAAGGTCACTTGAGGAGCTCTTCCAACTTGGCCTGCAGGTCCTTCAGCGCCACGTCGCTGGTCTTCTCACCGGTCAGCGCGGCGTAGGCGGCTTCCTGGATGGCCTGGGTGACATCGCCGTAGCGGACCGCCTGCGGGCGCGGCTTCGCCGACAGGATCGACTCCTTCAGCGTCGGCAGGTACGGGAACTGCTTGATCAGCTCGGCGTCGTCGTACAGGCTCGCCAGGGTCGGCGCCTGCGAGGTGGCCAGCAGGTTGGACCGCTGCGAGGACTCGCTGGTGAAGAACTTGATGAAGTCCAGCGCGGTGGCCTTGTTCTTGCCGAACGCGGAGATGGCGAAGTTGTGGCCACCGAGGGTGGAGCTGCCGGTGCCCTTGATGCCGGGCAGCGGCGCGACGTCGAACTTGCCGGCCACCTGCGACGAGCCGTCGGTCTTGCCGGCCAGGCTCCACTGGTACGGCCACTGGCGGTGGAACACCAGCTCGCCCGCCTGGAACGCGCGGCGGCCTTCCTCCTCCTTGTACGTGATCGCCTTCTGCGGGATCACGCCCTGCTTGAAGCCCTCGACGAGGGCGTCGAGCCCGGCCTTCGCCTCGGGCGTGTTCACCACCGGCTTGCCGGACGAGTCGACGACCTCACCGCCGGCGGAGTGCACGGCCTCGTCGAAGTTGACCGTCAGGCCCTCGTACTTCTCGAACTGCCCGGCGTAGCAGCCGATCTCGGGCTGGGCCGCCTTCACGGCCTGGCAGGCGGCGACGAGGTCGGCCCACGACTTGGGCGGCTGCACGCCCGCCGCGTCGAGCAGGTCCTTGCGGTAGTAGAGCAGGCCGCCGTCGGAGTACACCGGCACCGCGTAGAGCTTGTCCCGGTACTGCCCCGTCTTCACGGCGGGCGCCAGGAACTTGTCCAATTCGAACTGGCCCGCGGGCAGCTCGTCCACCCAGCGGTTGGCCGCGAACTCGGCCGTCCACACCACGTCCAGGTTGAGGATCGTGTACGCGTCGGACTTGACCTGCGCGTTCTGCACCATCTGCTGACGCTGGGCGTCGGCGGACTCGGGCAGTTCGATGATCCGGACCTGCTCGTCCGCGTGCTTGGCGTTCCACTCGTCCACGAGCTTCTGCATGTTGCCGGACGTGTCCTTGCCGGTGGCGAACGTGACCTCGCCCCGACCTTCGAGCGCACCGCCGGGCTGCTCGCCGCCTTCGTTCCCACCACTGCCACACGAGGCGAGGAGAACTGCCACCCCCAGCGCCGCAGTCGCCCGCAACGCCGTTGTCCGTACGCCCATCACCGAAACTCCCATCAATTCACATCGTGCTCTGTCAAGCGGACCGGGGCACTGCCTCGGCTGAAGAGCTCAGCCGGGAGCACAACACCCCGTTCGCCGTTCGCGCTGTCCAGCAGGTCCGCCACGCCTCGGGCGGACCTCTCGACGGGTTGCCGCACCGAGGTGAGGTCACCGTCCACAACGGAAGCCGGCCGCGAGTCGTCGTAACCCGTCGCCGCGACGTCCGTGCCGGGCCGGAGCCCTTGGCGGCGCGCTTCAGGGAGCACACCTACAGCACGGGGGTCGGTCACCGCGATCACCGAGTCCCGAGGGACTTCGGTGTCCTGAAGCACCCTCGTCGCCGCGGCGCCCGCTCCGGCGGTGTCGTCGGCGGCGGGCGGGAGGCGGTCCGAGGGCAGGTCGAGGGTGGTGCGGCCGGTCTCCGGGCCACGTCTCCGATCCGCGTTCCGACCCGTCGCACCGGCCGTTCCGGCGGAGGAGATTCGACTGCGGCCCAGGTCGTGCGGCGGGACGACCCGTCCCGGGACTTCGAGGTCGGCGCAGCGGCCGTCCGATCGGGCAACGCCGGCGTCCAGCGCGACCTGGCGGATCGTCACCGGACCGCCGGGACGCGCCATGGCCTGCTCCCTCCCCCTGTCGCCCCTGTCGCCGGCTGGTGACGGAGCGCGCCCGGAGGCTCACGCAACCGTCATCGACCCGCGTCGAAGGGGCGCCACTGTGTCGCGCACCACAAAGCGGTGTCAAGGAGTGGGACGGGCTACGTGATCGGAACGCAACTGACGTGTGTCCTGGTGCTCGCGTTCACACGCGGATGACTTCAACGCCGCGTTCGCGGAACCGGCGGACGTCGTCCTCGGCCGCGCCGGTGTCGGTCACGAGGGTGTGCACGCGGGTGATCGGGCAGACTTCGGCGAACGCCCTGGTGCCGATCTTCGAGGAATCCGCCACCACGACCACGCGCCGGGCGCGTTCGGCGAGCATCCGGTCCACGTCCGCCGCGCCCTCGTGGTGCGCGTAGGCGCCGGTGTCCGGGTCGATGCCGTCCACCCCGAGGAACGCCACGTCGAGGCTCAGCCCGCTGAGGATCCGCCCGGCGAGCGGGCTCGTCAGCTCGTAGGACTGCGGTCGGGCGACGCCGCCCGTGACGACGAGCTTCACCTGTGGCCGCACGGCGAGTTCGTTGGCGATGTTCAGCGCGTTGGTGACGACGGTGATCAGCCCGTCACCGGTCGCGCCGCCGACCTCGGGGCTCGTCATCAACGCGCGGGCGACCTCGGTCGTGGTGGTGCCGCCGTTGATCCCGACCACCGCGCCGCGAGTCACCTGCCCCGCCGCCGCACGCCCGATGCGCTGCTTCTCCCCCGCGCGCAGGACGGTCTTGTAGCGCAACGCCAGGCCGTAGGCGACCGAGTGCGCCACCGCGCCGCCCCGGGTCCGGGTGAGGAGCTGCTGCCGGGCCAGGTGGTCGAGGTCCCGGCGGACGGTCGCGCCGGAGACGTCCAACTCGGTCGCGATGTCGTCCACCTCGACCCGGCCCCGATCGGCCAGCAGTTCCAACAGCAGGTTCAGCCGCTCGTACCGGTTCACCGCGCCACCTCCCCCGAAGTGAACGCACACTACCGATGCCCCGTTGTGAACGGAACCGCTTCAGATGACGTCCGTCAACGTGGTCCGGATGGCCAGCGCGGCGCCGGAACGGGCCCACTCGCTGAAGTCCCACGGCTGCACGTCGAGGTCGATCAACGCGGTGTCCGCCTCGTAGCTCGCCTCGACACCGTCGCGGACCCGCTCGGCCGACACCTCGTACAGCGGCAGGCCGTCGCCGGTGAGCAGCACCTTCTGCGGGTCGATGAGGTTCGCGACTGTCCCGATCAGCACGCCGAGCGCGTAGCCGGCGTCGTCGAACACCCGCTTGGCGTCGGGTTCCCCGGCGAGCGCCCGCTCCACCGCCTCCTCGTAGCCCGGCTCGCCCAGCTCGCGCAGGATCACGTGCGTCATCAGGTAGCTCGACGCGCAGCCGCGGTGGCCGTAGCCGCACTCCGGTCCGCTCGGGTCGACCAGGATGTGCGCGATCCGGGGCGGCAACCCGTGCGCGCCCTCCACCAGCCTGCCGCCGACGACCAGTCCGCAGCCGACGCCCGCGCCGACCGTGATCAGCGCCATCGACGTCAGACCCGCGCCCGCGCCGAACCAGTGCTCGGCGGACGTCAGGGCCTGCACGTCGTTGTCGACGGCGGTCGGCACGCCGGTCGCCGCGACCACCCGCTCGCGCAGCGGCACGTCCGCCCAGCGCAGGAACTCCGCCTCCACCACCACGCCGTCGCGGACGATGCCGCCGAGCGTCACGCCGATCGCGGTGACGTCCCGCGCCGCCGCAGCGACGTCGGCGATCTGGGCGACCACGTCGGCCGGGTCGGTCGAGCGCAGCGGTTCCCCGGTGGTCTCGACCACGGTCGCGGTGAGGTCGGTGACCGCGGCGAACAGCCGGTCGGCGGTCAGCTTCACGCCCAGGAAGTGGTGCGCCTCCCCGCGCACGTGCAGCATCTCGGACGGCCGTCCGGTGGACGACCGGAGTTCCGTGCCGCCTTCGACCAACAGCCCGTGCGTCACCAGCGCGCGGGTCAGCCTGGTCAGGGTGGGTCGGGACAGGTGCAGCCGCTCGGCGATCTCCGCCCGCGGCATGGCCCCGTGGATCAGGACCTCCAGCAGCACGTCGCGCGCGACCTCGGGCAGGTCCGGCCAGGACGGGGCGGTTCGAGCGTGGGTTCCCGAGGGCACCGCCCGAAGATACATCGCCCCGTCCCGGCCGGATCACCGAGAGCGGACGGCTAGCAGATGCTCTGCCTGCTGTTCACGAGCGTGTTGTTGCGGAACGTGGTGTTGGTGCCGCACGGGTTCTCGGTGATGGCCGAGTTCGTGACGGTCAGGTTCTGGACGAGGATGTCCCGGGTGATCGGGAACTCGGTCCGCGCCGCCAGCCGGATGTCACCCGGACCGGTGACACTGCCGCTCTGCGCGGCGAGGTTCACGTTGTAGCAGTTCTCGATCAGGATGGAGTTGCTGCCGGTCTGCGCGATGTCGATCCGGTCGATCTGCAGGCCGCCGCTCTCCGAGACGCAGAAGATGCCGCGACCGCCGCCGCGCGCCTTGACCGTGCCGACCCGGACGTTGATCGGGTAGCTGCTGCCGATCCGGCCGTTGCGGTTGGCCGTGCGGAACGCGGCGTAGCCCGTGCCGGTGCCCGCGTTCTCGGCGTCGACGGTGCCGACCGTGGCGTTGATCGTCTGGTTGAGCAGCAGGCCGGACTCGCCGACGCCGCGCGCCACCACCGTGCCGATGGTCAGGCCGTCCACGCCGTAGGTCTCCACGGCGTGCGAGCTGGCGCCCTGCACGTAGGCGTAGTCGATCCGGACGTTGCGGGTCCACTGGCTGGTGTCGCCGCGGTTGTCGATGCGCACGCCCAGGCCCCTGGACAGGCGCATGTTCACGTTGCCGATCACCACGTTGGTGACGTTGCGCATGAAGATGCCGTACAGCGGGGTGCCGGTGAGGGTGAGGTTCTGGACCTCGATGTCGCGGACGCCGCGCGCGTAGACCGGCGCGTAGTCGCCCGAGCCGGTGCCGGTGACGTTGATGGTGCCGCACAGGTCGATCGCGGTGTAGCTGCGCATCGAGTACCGCTCGCCCGCGGGGATGGAGCCGGACGCCCGGACGACGATCCGCTCCTTGTACGTGCGGTTCGCGGTGAGGCTGTCGTTGGCCGCCTGCATCGCGGCGCGCAGGCTGCTGCCGGTGTAGACCGTGCTGCTGCCCCGGCGGGCGGTGAAGCTGCTGCCGGACCCGGTCACCTCGGCCTGGTACGAGCCGTCGCCGCAGGCTGCCTGTGCCTCCGGGGCGGTGACCTGGAGGAGCGCCGCTGTCAACGCTGACACGGCGAGGATTGCTTTCATGGGGTGATCTCCCGATGTTGGTAAGCGCTTTCCTGCGGCGGCGTAGGCGATCCTATGGTTCGGTGCGGCACAGGGGAAGGGCGGTGGCGGCCCGCCGGGGGACGTGGCGGGCCGCCACCCGAGTCAGTTCTGGGAGCGTTCCCAGACCAGCTTGTAGTGAAACCGACATCCGGGACCCCGTCAAGGGCCCGTCTCACCGGGGTGAGCAGGCCCTTGACCGGTACAGCCCCCTGCCCGAGGCCGGACTACTTCAGGCTGGGCAACTCGTCGCGGGTCACGACGTAGCTGTGGTTGTAGCCTTCTGGAGATGGCCGACCGAGTTGCTGACGGTCAGGTGGTTGCCGTGCCACGTGCCGAACAGCACCCAACGCGCGCCGCTGGAGATCATCCGGTCCGGGTCCGGATCGGGCCGTTCTCGTGCAGCGCGATCGGCACGGTGGTGCCGACGATGTTGCGCACGGAGTCGTCATCGGCTTCAACGGGTCGTAGTTGCCGTTACCCGCGTAGGTGTCGGCGCCGCCGATGTCCAAGTACTGCTTGCCGGGGTGGAACGACCCCTGTGGCTGGCCGTTGTAGCCGTGCAGCCAGACGAGGTTGTCCAGGCCCTTGGCGTTGGTCAAGTAGAACGCGAGGGCGAGCATGGCTCTGCCCAGTGCCGGCAGGCGTACCGGCATGCCACAGACGCGCAGGCCCGATTCGACATGGGTTCGGGTGCCATAGGCCGGCCGAAGCCGGGAAGGCGTCGCGGACGCACTTCCCGCCATGCCTGCCCGGCTTCGGCCTGTCCGGGGGTGCCTGTAAGGCCCCATGTCCAATCGAGCCGGACCGCACCACCGAGTCCCGAACGGTCAACTCACGCGTCCCGAACGTAGGACTCAGGGGGTTGCGGGGTGCCCGACCGGTGAGGTCAGGCGCGGCCCCGGCGCTTGGTCCACACGTCGTAGGCGACCGCCGCCAGCAGGACGAGGCCCTTGACCAGCATCACCCGTTCACTGGGCGCGCCGATCAACGACATGCCGTTGTTGATCACACCCATGATCAGGCCACCGGTGATCGCGCCGACCACCTTGCCCACGCCGCCCTGCACCGCCGCGCCGCCGATGAACGCCGCCGCGATCGCGTCGAGCTCGAACGCCGTGCCCGCGGTCGGGCCGGCCTGGTTCAGCCGACCCGCGAAGATCACGCCCGCGAGCGCCGCCAGCACGCCCATGTTCACGAACACCCAGAACGAGACCTGCTTGACCTTCACCCCGGACAGCGTCGCGGCCTGGAGGTTGCCGCCGATGGCGTAGATGTGCCGGCCGAACACCGACTTGTTCGCCATCACCGAGTAGCCCAGCACCAGCACCGCGAGCAGCACGAGCACCCACGGCAGGTTCCGGAACCGGGCCAGCTGCACCACCACGGCCAGCACGACCGCCGCCGCCAGCACGATCCGCAGCACGAAGATCGGGAACGGGTCCACGACCTGCCCGTACTCCAGCCGCGCCTTGCGCTTGCGCCACTGCGCGAACGCGAACGCGCCGACCACCGCGAGGCCCACCAGCAGGCTGAGCAGGTCCGCGCCGCCCAGCGGGCCGAGGCCCACGTTCCCGAGGTAGCCCTCGGTGAAGCCGTTGGCCAGCGTCCGGATCTGGTCCGGGAACGGGCCGATGCCCTGGTTGCCCAGCACGGTCAGCGTCAGCGCCCGGAACACCAGCATGCCCGCCAGCGTCACGATGAACGCGGGGATGCCGAAGAACGCCACCCAGTAGCCCTGGGCCGCCCCGATCACCGCGCCCGCCACCAGCGTCAGCAGCACCGCGATCGGCCACGGCACGCCCATCTGCACGGTCAGCACCGCGCAGATCGCGCCGGTCAGCGCGACCACCGACCCGGCGGACAGGTCGATGTGCCCGTTGATGATCACCAGCATCATGCCGATCGCCAGGATCAGCACGTACGAGTTCTGCACGATGATGTTGGAGATGTTCTGCGGCTGGAGCAGCGCGCCGTCCGTCAACACCGCGAACAGCACCACGATCAGCGCGAACGCCACGTAGATGCCGGACTGCCGCAGGTTGATCGAGAACCGGCGCTGCGGTGCGGCGGATTTCGCCGCGGGCGCCGGTGCCAGTTCAGTGCTCATGAGGTCTGTCCCTGGGTCATGTGGTGCATCAGGCGTTCCTGCGTGGCTTCCGCGCGGTCCAGCTCACCGGTGATCCGGCCCTCGGACAGCGCGTACACCCGGTCGCACAGGCCGAGCAGCTCCGGCAGCTCGGAGGAGATGACCAGCACCGCGCGGCCCTGGTCCGCAAGCTCGTTGATGATCGAGTAGATCTCGTACTTCGCGCCCACGTCGATGCCGCGCGTCGGCTCGTCGAGGATGAGCACGTCCGGGTCGGTGAACATCCACTTGGCCAGCACGACCTTCTGCTGGTTGCCGCCGGACAGCGACGAGGTGGGCGTGCCGACGTCGGGTGTCTTGATGTTCATCGAGCGCCGGAACCGCTCGGCGACCGAGAACTCCTCGTTCTCGTTCACCCAGCCGCGCTTGGCGAGCTTGGACAGCCCCGCTGCGGACACGTTCCGCTTGACGTCGTCGATGAGGTTCAACCCGTACCGCTTGCGGTCCTCGCTGACGTACGCCAGGCCGTGCCGGATGGCCTTGCGGACGGTGCGCGTGTCGATCTCGCGGCCGTCCTTGACCACCCGGCCGGACACGCCGACGCCGTACGAGCGGCCGAACACGCTCATCGCGAGTTCCGTGCGGCCCGCGCCCATGAGGCCCGCGAGACCGACGATCTCGCCGCGCCGCAACGACAGGGTGGCGTTGTCGACCACCACCCGGTCCGGCTGGGACGGGCTGTGCACGGTCCAGCCCTCGATCCGCAGCACCTCGTCCCCCACCTTCGGCGTGCGGGGCGGGAAGCGGTGCTCCAGGTCGCGGCCGACCATGCCGGAGATGATCCGCTCTTCCGTCACGTCGGTCGCGGGCAGCGTCTCGATGGTGCGGCCGTCGCGCAGGATCGTGATGGTGTCCGCGATCCTGGTCACCTCGTTGAGCTTGTGCGAGATGATCACCGAGGTGATGCCCTCGTCGCGCAGGCCGTCCAGCAGGTCGAGCAGGTGCGCGGAGTCGTCGTCGTTCAGCGCCGCGGTCGGCTCGTCCAGGATCAGCAGCTTGACCTCCTTGGCCAGCGCCTTGGCGATCTCCACCAGCTGCTGCTTGCCGACGCCCAGGTCGTGCACGGGCGCCGTGGGGTTCTCCCGCAGGCCCACGCGGGCGAGCAGTGCCGCCGCCGCGTGGTTCGTGCGGTTCCAGTCGATGAACCCGCGCCTGGACTGCTCGTTGCCGAGGTACAGGTTCTCCGCGATGGACAGCTGGCCGCACAGCGCCAGCTCCTGGTGGATGATCACGATGCCGCGCCGCTCGCTGTCGCGGACGCCGCCGAACGAGCAGGGCTCGCCCTCGAAGACGATCTCGCCCTCGTACGACCCGTGCGGGTGCACGCCGGAGAGCACCTTCATCAGCGTGGACTTGCCCGCGCCGTTCTCACCGCAGATCGCGTGGATCTCACCGCGCCGCACGGCGAGCGACACGTCGTGCAGCGCGGTGACCCCGGCGAACCGCTTGGTGATGCCGCGCATCACCAGGATGTCGTCGGACATGATCCGATTACCTCAACTGGTCCGCGGTGTAGTAGCCGCTGTCCACGAGCACCTTCTGGTAGTTGGTCTTGTCCACGATGACCGGCTCCAGCAGGAAGGACGGCACGACCTTGTTGCCGTTGTCGTAGTCCTTCTCGTTGTTGACCTCGGGCTTCTCGCCCTTCAGCACCGAGTCCGCCATCTTCACGGTGACGTCCGCCAGCTCGCGGGTGTCCTTGTGGATGGTCGAGTACTGCTCGCCGCCGATGATCGACTTCACCGAGGCGACCTCGGCGTCCTGGCCGGTGACGATCGGGTACGGGTTGCCGCCGGCGCCGTAGCCGCTGCTCTTGAGCGCGGAGAGGATGCCGATGGACAGGCCGTCGTACGGCGACAGCACGCCGTGCACCTGCGCGCCGCCGTAGGTGGACGTGAGCAGGTCCTCCATGCGCTTCTGGGCCGTGGCCGGGTCCCAGCGCAGGATGGCGACGGTCTTGAAGTCGACCTGGCCGCTCTTGACCACCAGCGTGCCCTTGTCGATGTGCGGCTGGAGCACCGACATCGCGCCGTTGAAGAAGAACGTGGCGTTGTTGTCGTCCGGCGAACCGGCGAACAGCTCGATGTTCAGCGGGCCCGCCGCGTCACCGGGGGTGCCGTCGGCCTTGAGCACGCCGAGGCCCGTCAGCAGCGACGTCGCCTGCTGCACGCCGACCTTGAAGTTGTCGAACGTGGCGTAGTAGTCGACGCTGTCGGTGTTGCGCAGCAGCCGGTCGTAGGCGATGACCGGGATGTTCGCGTCCTGCGCCTGCTGGAGCTGCGACGTGATGGCGGTGCCGTCGATCGAGGCCACGATCAGGAGCTTCGCGCCCTTGGTGATCTGGTTCTCGATCTGGTTCGCCTGCGTCGGGATGTCGTTCTCGGCGTACTGGAGGTCGACCTTGTAGCCCTTGTCCTCCAGCGCCTTCTTGATGTTGTCGCCGTCGTGGATCCAGCGCTCGGACGACCGCGTCGGCATGGTCACGCCGACGAGCGCGCCTTCGGTGGACCCGGTCTGCTGGTCGACGGTCTTCTCCGCCGAGCCGCAGGCGGACAACGTCAGGGCTGCCGCCACGGTGACGGCGGCGAACCGTGGAAACTTCATTGTTTCTTTCTCCTCGGGGTGGCGGTGTTGCCAGCGCGCGTAGCTGCCATGGGCGGCTAGCGGAGGCCCTGTGCGAGCCGGAAGTACGCCTGGTTCCAGCGCAGGCGGTCGCTGAACGACGTGGTGGTCGTGTCCTTGTCGATCAGCACCAGTTCGGTGTTCACCATGTTCGCGAAGTCGCTCAGCACCTCCGCGCCGACGGCCTGCGTCATCACGGTGTGGTGCGGTCCGCCCGCGGTCAGCCACGACTCGGCCGACGTGGACAGCGACGGCGCGGGCTTCCACACCGCGCGGGCCACCGGCAGGTTCGGCAGCGGCTCGTCCGGCGGCACGACCTCGACCTCGTTGGCCACCAACCGGAACCGCTCGCCCAGGTCGGCCAGGCCGACGACCACGGCGGGACCAGCCGCCGCGTCGAACACCAGCCGGACCGGGTCCTCCCGGCCGCCGATGCCCAGCGCGTGGACCTCGCACGACGGGCGGTCGGCCGCGATGGACGGGCAGACCTCCAGCATGTGCGCGCCGAGGATCTTCGGCTCGCCGGGGCCGAAGTGGTAGGTGTAGTCCTCCATGAACGACGTGCCGCGGCCCGTGCCGGCGCCCATCGCCTTCACCGCGGCCAGCAGCGCCGAGGTCTTCCAGTCGCCCTCGCCGCCGAACCCGTAGCCGTCGCCCATCAGCCGCTGCACGGCGAGGCCCGGCAGCTGCCGCAGCCCGCCCAGGTCCTCGAAGTTCGTGGTGAACGCGCCGAAGCCGCCCTCCGTGAGGAACCGCCGCAGCCCGGCTTCGATGCGCGCCGCGTAGCGCAGCGACTCGTGCCGCTCCGCACCGCGCTGCAACTCCGGCGCGAGCCGGTAGGCGTCGGCGTAGTCGGCGACGAGCAGGTCGATCTCCTCGTCGGCGACCGCGTCCACCAGCTCGACCAGGTCGTTCACGCCGTAGGTGTTCACCGAGACGCCGAAGCGCAACTCGGCCTCCACCTTGTCGCCCTCGGTCACCGCGACGCCGCGCATGTTGTCACCGAACCGGGCCAGCTTCATCCCGTTCAGGTGGCTGTAGCCGGTCGCGGCGCGCACCCAGCCGTCGATCCGCTCGGCCAGCACCGGGTCGCTCGCGTGACCCGCCACCGTCTTGCGGTGCACACCGATCCTGGTCTGGATGAACCCGAACTCGCGGTCGCCGTGGGCGGCCTGGTTGAGGTTCATGAAGTCCATGTCGATGGTCGACCACGGCAGCGCCTCGTTCAGCTGCGTGTGCAGGTGCAGCAGCGGCTTGCGCAGCGCGTCCAGCCCGGTGATCCACATCTTGGCGGGCGAGAACGTGTGCATCCACGCGATCACGCCGACGCACGACGGGTCGGCGTTCGCCGCGAGCATCACGGTGCGGATGGCCGCGGTGTCGGTCAGCACCGGCTGCCACACGATCTCCGCGGTGATCCTCCCCGATTCGGTGAGCATCCGCTGGATCTGCTGCGATTGCCGGGCGACCTGCTCTAGCGTGTCCGGGCCGTAGAGGTGCTGGCTCCCGGTCAGGAACCAGACTTGCGGCTTCCCAGCAGAGGACATGCGGGGCTCCCCTCGTGGGCTCATTGCCCGTAGACGTTCTGGTAACGCGCGTAAAGGCTGTCGATGTGGTGCTGTTCGATCGGGTCCGGCGTGCCGAGCTGGTGTGCGAAGTGGACGGTGCGCGCCACGTCCTCCACCATCACCGCCGCCTTCACCGCCGCACGGGCGTCCTTGCCGACCGTGAACGGGCCGTGGTTGCGCATCAGCACCGCCGGTGAGCGGCTGGCGCGCAACGTCTCCACGATGCCGCGGCCGATCGAGTCGTCGCCGATGAGCGCGAACGGGCCCACCGGGATGTCGCCGCCGAACTCGTCGGCGATCATCGTGAGAACGCACGGGATCGGCTCGCCGCGTGCGGCCCACGCCGTGGCGTAGGGCGAGTGAGTGTGCACCACGCCGTTCACCTCGGGCATGTGCCGGTACACGTAGGCGTGCGCGGCGGTGTCCGAGGACGGCGAGTAGTCGCCCTCCACCAGGTTGCCGTGCAGGTCGGTGACGACCATGGCCTCGGGGGTCAGCTGGTCGTACGACACCCCGGACGGCTTGATCACCATCAGGTCCTGGCCGGGCACGCGGGCCGAGACGTTGCCCGCGGTCCAGATCACCAGCTCGTACCGGGTCAGCTCGCGGTGCAGGTCGGCGACCGTGCGACGCAGGTCGGAGACTGCGGACATCTGCTACTCCCCCTTCGCGGCACGGCGCCGCGCCTTGAGCCGGTGCATGACCTCGTTCGCGCCGCGACCGAAGTAGTCGTGCAGCTCCTGGTACTCGACGAACATCCGCTCGTACGCCTCGACGTTGTCCGGGATCGGCAGGTAGACGCCCCGCTTCACCGAGCCCATCGCCTGGGCGGCGGCGTGGATGTCCTCGTACGCCTTGGCCGCCACGGCCGCGTGCATCGCCGAGCCGAGCGCCGGACCCTGCTCGGAGCCGATCACCGACAGCGGCAGGTTCGTCACGTCGGCGTAGATCTGCATCAGCAGCGGGTTGCGCAGCAGGCCGCCGGCGATCACCAGCTCCGTCACCGGGATGCCCGCGTCGGTGTAGGAGTCCACGATCACCCGCGTGCCGTAGGCCGTGGCCTCCAGCAACGCCCGGTAGGTGTCCTCGGCGCGGGTGGCCAGCGTCTGGCCCACCACGACGCCGGACAGCTCGTGGTCCACCAGCACCGACCGGTTGCCGCTGTGCCAGTCCAGCGCGATCAGGCCGTGCTCGCCGATGCGCTGCTGGGAGGCCAGCTCCGTCAGCAGCTCGTGCACGGAGATGCCGCGCGCCGCGGCCTGCTCGTGGTACTCGGCCGGCACGTTGTGCTCCACGAACCAGGCGAAGATGTCGCCGACGCCGCTCTGGCCGGACTCGTAGCCCCACAGGCCGGGGACGATGCCGCCGTCCACCACGCCGCACATGCCGGGCACGTCGGCCAGGACGTCGGCGTTCATGACGTGGCACGTCGAGGTGCCCATGATCGCGACCATCTGGCCCGGTTCCACGGCGCGCGCGGCGGGCGCGGTCACGTGCGCGTCGACGTTGCCGACGGCCACCGCGATGCCCGGCGTCAGGCCGGTCCACTCGGCGGCCTGCTCGGTGAGGCCGCCCGCCCGGTCGCCGAGCTGGCCCAGCGGGTGGTCCAGCTTGTCGGCGACGAAGCCGCCGAAGTCGGGGTTGAGCGCCTGGAGGAAGTCGGTGGACGGGTAGCCGTCCTGGTAGATGCCCTTGTAGCCGGCCGTGCAGGCGTTGCGCACGTAGACGCCGGCGAGCTGCCAGACGATCCAGTCCGCGGCCTCGACCCAGTGGTCCATCGCCGCGTAGACCTCGGGCGCCTCTTCGAGCAGCTGGAGGCCCTTGGCGAACTCCCACTCGGAGGAGATCAGGCCGCCGTAGCGGGGCAGCCAGCTCTCACCGCGCTGGGACGCGAGGTGGTTGATCCGGTCCGCCTGCGGCTGGGCCGCGTGGTGCTTCCACAGCTTCACGTACGCGTGCGGGTTGTCCGCGAACTCGGGCAGCTCGTTGAGGGGCGTGCCGTCCGCCTTGACCGGGACCATCGTGCACGCGGTGAAGTCCGTGCCGATGCCGATCACGTCGGCCGGGTCCACCCCCGCGTCGGCCAGGGCCGCAGGCACCGCGTGCCGCAGCACGTCCACGTAGTCCTGGGGCACCTGCAACGCCCAGTCGGGCGGCAACGGGCGGCCGTCGGGCAGCGCCCGGTCCAGCACACCGTGCCGGTAGTCGTGCACCGCCGTGCCCAGTTCGAGGCCGTCGCGCACCCGCACGACCACCGCGCGACCGGACAAGGTGCCGAAGTCGACACCAACAACCAAGGGATCGCTCGCCATGAGAAGGAGTGTTATCGCTAACATTCACGGCGTCAAGCCCTGCCCGCAACGTGCTGCAAAGAGGCAGGTGAGCGTGCACAAAACGCGGTGGTCATCCGGACCTGCGCCGACCAGGGCGCGCAGGTCAAGGGTAGGCGCGATCGTGCCCGCTGCGGGGCCGCGTCGGCCGCAGACCGGTTACGAAATTGTTGCGCCGCCCAACGTGGACGGCGCAACAGTACGAGCGCGAGGATTTCACTCGGTGGGCGGGGCCACGCTGTCCCGCTGCACCAGCGCGGGGGCCACGGTCCGCTGCGGGGCGCCCACGTCCCCGTCGCCCACCTGGGCCAGCAGCAGCTCCAGGGTCTCCTTGGCGACCGCGTGGAAGTCCGGCCTGATCGTCGTCAGCGGCGGGATGAAGTACGCCGCCTCCGGCACGTCGTCGAACCCGACGATGCTCACGTCGTGCGGGACCCGGCGGCCGCGCTCGCTCATCGCGCGCAGGATGCCGAGCGCCAGGTGGTCGTTCGCGGCGAAGATCGCGGTGACCTCCGGCATCCGGGCCAGCATCTGGCCCGCGCGGTAGCCGGAGGACGCGGTCCAGTCCGCCGGCACGACCGGCGGCACCTCCAGGCCGGCCGTCTCCAGCGCCGACCGCCAACCCCGTATGCGGCCGAGGCTGTCGAACCAGTCCGACGGGCCCGAGACGTGCCACACCGTGCGGTGGCCGGCGTCGAGCAGGTGGCGGGTCGCCGCGAAGGCGCCCGCCGCCTGGTCGACCGTCACCAGCGGGGTGGAGCGCTCCGGGTCGCCGTCCACCGTGACCAGCGGGATGCCCGCGGACACGGCGCCGACCGCGTCATTGGCCGACGCGGTCGGCGCGATAACCACTATTCCGGCGACCCGCTGGTCGCGGTGCCGCTCGACGGCGTCGGAGATGGAGTTGCGGTCCAGCACGTCGACCCGACCGACGCTCACCGCGAACCCGGCCTCCGCCGCCGCCGTCTCGAACGCGGCGAGCAGCGACGCGGGGCCGTAGAGCGTCGAGTTCTGCGCCACCACCCCGATCAGCTGGGATCGGCCGGTGACCAGCGCGCGGGCCGCCTTGTTGGGCCGGTAGCCCAACTCGGCGATCGCCGCCCGCACCCGCAGTCGGGTCTGCTCCCGGACGTTCGGGTGCCCGTTCAGCACCCGCGACACCGTCTGGTGCGAGACCCCCGCGAGCCTGGCGACATCCGTCATCGCGGGGTCGCGCGAGGTCTTGTGCTCCACTACCGCCCCATCTCCCTGGTCGAACACTGCTTCCACCTACCGTGATGTTAGCGATAACAGCGCCTGATCACCGTCAACGTGCCGTCAACACCATTGTCCACCAGGGACCGTCCCGGACAGGCCGGGACTCGTCAACCGAGTCGGGGAAATCACCCGTTCCCCGGCCCTCGGGTCACCGTGCGGCCGGTCGGCCCAGCTCGACTCGGGCCGGCTGGTCACCGCTGCCGGTCCTTGATCCGCAGGAAGGTAACGGAGTGCGGCGGGAACGTGTGGGTGAAGGAGTTCGAGACCTTCACCTTCGTCTCCGCGGCCCGCACCGGCTGGTCGAACTCGGTGTTCACGTCGTCCGGCCCGCCCCGCAGCACGGTCGCCCGCGCGATCGGCCGGACCTTGGTGTGCCGGCCTAGGTCGATCTTCGTGCGGGCCGCGTCCGCCTGCGCGTTGACCACCTTGACGATCAGCTCGCCGGTCGACTGGTCGCGGGTGACCACCTGGCGGAACGGCTCGGCGACCTTGTCGTCGGTGAACTCGCCCCACTTCTGCCCGTCCAGGAACAACCGCACCTGCCGACCGCGCACCTCGATCCGCAGGTCGTACGTGCGGCCGGCCTCGATCGTGGTGCCGTCGGAGATCAGCGTGCTCTTGCCGCCGCCCTCGGCCTCCTCCACGGCCGACTGGGTGTTGTTCCAGCCGCCGAGGTTCCACCAGTAGTAGTTGCCGGTGTCCTTGACGCCGAAGGCGACGAGGAAGCCCTCGCTGCCCGACTGCTTGGTCGCCTTGACGTTGAGGTCGTAGTCGCGCCACGTCGGGTCGCCCGCCGTGACCAGGGTGTTCTGGGCGGTGGCGTCGGACTGCGCGTAGGCGCCGTCCACCACGTCCCAGGTGCCCGAACCGGTGCCGGTCCACCGGCTCGCGCCGGCGGAGAAGTCGTCGGCGAACAGCTCCTGGCCCGTCGCCGAGGTGACCACCACGTCGTCGTAGGACGCGGCCGTGGCCCACGTCGACAGGCCGATCGCGCCGGTGATCGGCTCGCGGGTCGACGGCGTGCCGGAGGCCGTGCTCCGCACGACGTGGTCGCCGACGTTGGTCATGAACAGCTTCTGCACCTCGTAGGAGGTCGAGCCCCACGACGCGTGGTTGTTGAACCAGATCATGTCCGGCCGCCACTGCACGTAGTCCTCGTTGGACAGCAGGGGCGCGTAGGAGGCGAGCTTCACGACGTCCGCGTTGCGCTCGAGGCCGGTCATGAACGCGGCCTCGGACAGGGCGTTGAAGAACCGGTTGTCCTGCGAGGCGTACTCGCCCAGGAACACCTTCGGCCCGTTGCGGTCGTAGCTGTCGTACCGGTCGTTGTTCTCCAGGAACCAGCTCGGGCTGTTGTAGTAGTGCTCGTCCACCATGTCGACGCCCGCGTCGCGGTTGAGCTGCCACAACCGGTCGAAGTTGGCGCCCGCGTCGTCCGGGCCGGAGTTGCTGACGATGGTGATGTCCGGGTACTTCGCCTCGATGGCGGCGCGGAACCGGGTGAAGCGCTCGAAGAACGCGTCGGCCAGGTTCTCCTCGTTGCCGACCCCGATGTGGGTCAGGCCGAACGGCTCCGGGTGGCCCATCTCGGCCCGCTTGCGACCCCACGTGGAGTCGGCCGGGCCGTTGGCGAACTCGATCAGGTCGAGCGTGTCCTGGATGTGCCGCTCCAGCAGCGCCGGGTCGTCGGTGGCCTGGTTCTGGCCGCAGCCGGTGACCAGCGCGGGCACCACGGGCAGCGGCATCGCGCCGACGTCCTCGGAGAACTGGAAGTACTCGTAGTAGCCGAGGCCGTAGGACTGGTTGTAGCCCCAGAAGTTCCAGTTGGTGGCGCGCTCCTCGACCGGGCCGATGGTGTCCTTCCACTGGAACGAGCGACGGCGCTCCCAGTCCGGCGCCTCGTAGGCCGCGTGGCTGCCGGTGTTGACCAGGCAGCCGCCGGGGAAGCGGACGAAGCCGGGTTCGAGGGCGGCGATCTTCTCCGCCAGGTCGGTGCGCAGGCCGTGGCCCTTGAACGTGTCCCTCGGGAAGAGCGACACCATGTCCAGCCGCAGGGTGCCCGTGCCGCCGCCCGTCACCCGGAGCCGGCCGTTCGTGGACGACTGGCGGGCGTGGAAGGCGCCCGTGTACTTCGTCCAGCCGTCACCGACGACCTGGACCTCCAGCGGCGTGGCCAGGTCGTTGCCCGCCTCGTCGGTCAGGCCGACGTGCACCGGGGTGCCGGCGGACTGGTCCGTGCGGGCCCAGACGGAGAAGTCGTAGCGCTCGCCGCGCTCGACGTTGATGCCGGTGTTGTACCCGGAGTTGATCACACCGCCGGGCAGGCCGACGCGGAGGTAGCGGCGGTTGCGCTCGTTGAGCCTGCCGTCGTCGTCGACCACGTCGAGCGTGCCGCCGGTCGGCTCCCACGCCGTGAGCGGGGTGTAGGAGGCGTTGTCGGCGCGGTCGTACTCGAACGACCTGTTCTGCACCAGCTCGGCGTAGAGACCGCCGTCGGCGGCGCGGTTGATGTCCTCGAAGAAGACGCCGTACATGCTGTCGTCGATCGTCGCGCCCTTGGCTGCCGGGTCGACGGTGAGCGTGTAGTCGGTGTGGTCGGTGTCGGCCGCCGTGCCCGAAGCGGGCACGGCGACCAGCAGGCTCGCGGCGAGTGCCGCGGCCATCACAACGCGGGACATGCGTTCTCCAGGGGATCAGGGTGCCCAGGAAGGTCGGGTGCTGGGGTCTGGGGTCTGGGGTCTGGATGGCGGCGTCGGATCCAGGGTGGGACTCCGGGCTTGGAGTCGGGGCTTGAAGTCCGGGGTGCGGGTCAGGGGAAGGCCGCGCGGACGCGGTCCAGTTCGGCCTTCGTGACCGGCAGGACGGTGCCGTGCCGGGGTCGGCTGGGCAGGGAGTAGTCGGTGGCGAGGGTCCACTGGCCGGAGGCGAGGTCCGTGGTCTCGAACGGGACGTAGCCGCGTCCGCCGAACTCGTCGATGAACAGGTACCAGCGGTCCTCGGTGTTGGACTTGAAGACCGTGGGGCCCTCGCCCTGGCGGATCGAACCCTTGCCGATGCAGTCGGCGACGAAGTCGTACGAGGTGTCGCGCAGCTCCGCGGACTTCTCGGCCAGGATGAACTTGCTGCACGGCGTGGTGGACGTGTTGTTCCGCTCGTCCTTGGTGAACCGGAAGTACTCACCGCCGTGCTCGATCACGGTCGAGTCGATGACCGAGTAGCCCGGGTCGACCCAGACCTGAGGCTCGCTGAACGTGCGGAAGTCGCGCGTCGTCGCGTACAGCATCTTGTTGTAGGTGTTGCCGGTGTGCTCGGGGTCGTCCGCCGCGTAGACCTTCGAGGCCCAGAAGACGACGTAGGCGCCGATCGTGTCGTCGTAGTACGCCTCGGGCGCCCACGTGTTGCCGGCCGTCTCCGGCGACACGCGCACGTGGCGCTGCTGCCCCCAGTCGACGAGGTCCGTGGACTCCCAGACCTCGATGTGGCGGCTGCCCTTGCGCTG
The DNA here is from genome assembly GCF_052936305.1 of Saccharothrix isguenensis. Classification (NCBI taxonomy): domain Bacteria; kingdom Bacillati; phylum Actinomycetota; class Actinomycetes; order Pseudonocardiales; family Pseudonocardiaceae; genus Saccharothrix; species Saccharothrix isguenensis. Next base: position 2,414,371 of record NZ_CP193626.1, on the reverse strand, counting down.
CGCCAGGTCCCAGTTGCCGTTGCCGTTCATCTTCAGGTCGGTGGCGATGAGGTAGAACTTGTCGCCCTCCGGGGACCGGATGATGAACGGGTCGCGCACGCCCTTGTCGCCGAGCGACGACGTGAGGACCGGGTTGCCCTGGTTGAGCTCGTCCCACTTCAGCGCGTCGTTGCCGCGGCTCGCCGCGAAGTACACCTGCTCGCCGGTGGCCGTGCCCTCGCCGGTGAAGTAGCCGAACATGTAGCCCTCGTACGCCTGCTGCTCGGGCTTCGGCGTCACCGTGACGGGGAAGCGGCGCTTGACCTGCTCCTCGCCGCTGCGGACGGTCGCGGTGAGCGTCAGGCCGGCGGGCTCGGCGCCGTGCTCGGGCCGGGTCACCTCGCCGGTCTCGGTGATGACCTTCTTCTTCGTGGACTTCCACGAGACATCCGTGCCGTGCAGGCCCTCGGTGGGGAGGGTGATGTTGCCGCGGATGTCGTCGGCGTCCCACACGGTCAGCGCGGCGGCGGCTTCGGCGACCTTCTCGGCGTCGGTCAACTCGGGGCGCACGGTGACCTCGAACGTCCTGGTCCGGGCGGCGGTGGTCTCGGCACCACCGGGAGTGGCGGTGGCGGTCAGCGTCACCGTGGCCGGGTCGGAGCCGGCGGCGGGGCGGGTGACGGCGCCCTGGGCGGTCACGTGCGACTGGTCGCTCGACTGCCAGGTGATCGCCGAGCCGTACGGACCGGTGGTCGGCAGGGTCAGGTCCGCGGTGACGGCGGAGAGGTCGCCGAGGTCGATGGCGGCGAGGTCGCGCCGGGCCTTCTCCTCCGCGGACACGAAGCCGAGGTCGTGCGCCTCGGCGGCGGTGATGGCCCGGTCGTAGAGGCGGAAGTCGCGGACCGCGCCCTTGAGGTGGCGGTCGCCGCTGTAGACGGAGCGGCCGATGTAGTTGGCGGTCGTGGCACCCCCGCCGATCATGGCCGGCGTGATGGTGACGCCGGTCCGGCGGGCGACTTCGACGCCGTCCTCGTAAAGCACCGCGGTACCGCCGCCGAGGGTGTAGGTAAGCGTTTTCCACACACCCCTGGCGAGATTCCGACCGGCCGACGTGGTCTGCTCCGTGGACCAGTTGCCGGTCGCGATCGAAGAGCGGTACGCGTTGCCCGTGGTGAACAGGTAACCGTTACCGACCGTACCCGAGGAATTACCGAGGCCGTAGATGAAGTAAGGCGTGGCCTGATCCGGCGAAATGCGCACCTGAACCGAGACAGTGACGTCGGCCATGCCGCGCAGCACGTTGTCCGGCAGCTTCACGTGGCCGTTGACGCCACCGAGTTGAAGCCCTTCAGCTCCGCCGGGAGTGGCATCACCCATAACGGTTGCGTTACGACCTCCGCCCGAGTGGTCCGCAACCGCGGTCCCCGAGGTTTCGGTGAGGGGGTAGTGCAGCACGAGACCATCTGCGGCGGACACGGACGGTGCGCTCAAGGTAGCCGCGGTGAGGGCCGCCGCGAGCACTGCGACCATGGTCGCGACGGAGGAGCGTGGGCGATGACGAAGGGTGACCATAGGTGAGTCGCTCTCGTCTTGCGCGCGGCCCGCGGCCGCGGATGAACAGGGCATGCGACCGCACGGGTGCGGTGCGTCACAATAGTGAGCGCTAACATACGATCGGCTAACAAACGTGTCAAGGATGCGAAGTTGACGTTTCCAAGGGGTTGACGGGCCGATTGTGAGCGTTCACTCTGGTGGCCCAGGTGACCACCGTCACGCGGTTCGCCGTCCCCGTCAGTGTCTCGGGTTCCCACGGAGGAAGACCAGTGTTGAAGAAGATCACGACCGCCGCAGCAGCGGTCATGTTGGCCGCGCTGACCGCGTGCGGGTCGGGCGGTGACGCCGCGTCGTCCGGGACCAAGGACGACGGCAAGATCACCATGGGCTTCGCTCAGGTGGGCGCCGAGAGCGGCTGGCGCACCGCGAACACCAAGTCCATCCAGGAAGAGGCCGCCGCGGCCGGGATCGACCTGAAGTTCTCCGACGCGCAGCAGAAGCAGGAGAACCAGATCAAGGCGATCCGGTCCTACATCCAGCAGAAGGTGGACATCATCGCCTTCAGCCCGGTTGTCGAGACCGGGTGGGACACCGTGCTGCTCGAGGCCAAGCGCGCGAACATCCCGGTCATCCTCACCGACCGCGCGATCGACTCGGACGACACCACGCTCTACAAGACGTTCCTCGGCTCCGACTTCGTGGAAGAGGGCAAGAAGGCCGGCGAGTGGCTGAAGGAGAACGCGGCCGGGGCCACGAACGTGGTTGAGCTCCAGGGCACGACGGGCGCCGCGCCGGCGATCGACCGCAAGAAGGGCTTCGAAGAGGCCATCGCGGGCACCGACCTGAAGATCGTGGCCACCCAGACCGGTGACTTCACGCGGTCCGGCGGCAAGCAGGTCATGGAGGCGTTCCTGAAGTCGGTGCCGCAGATCGACGTGGTCTACGCGCACAACGACGACATGGGCCTGGGCGCGATCGAGGCCATCAAGGCCGCGGGCAAGGTGCCCGGCAAGGACATCAAGATCATCACCGTGGACGCGGTGAAGGACGGCATGACCGCCCTGGCCGCCGGTGAGATCAACTTCATCGTCGAGTGCAACCCGCTGCTCGGCAAGCAGCTGATGGAGCTGTCCAAGAAGGTCCTGGCGGGCGAGGAAGTCCCCCCGCGGGTCGTCACCGAGGAGACCACGTTCACCTCGGAGCAGGCCAAGGCCGAGCTCCCCAACCGCAAGTACTGATCACCACCAGCAGCGGTCCCCGCCACCCTCCGGGTGTGGTGGCGGGGGCCGCACCCACTCGTGTGAGGAGTTGTCCGGTGACCGAGCCGGTCGTCGACATGCGGGGCATCTCGGTGGAGTTCCCCGGAGTGAAAGCCTTGCAAGAGGTGGATTTCCGGCTGTTCCCCGGTGAGGTCCACGCGTTGATGGGTGAGAACGGAGCGGGCAAGTCGACGCTCATCAAGGCGCTGACGGGGGTGCACCCGCTGGCAGCGGGCACCATCCACTACGCGGGCGACTCCGTGTCGTTCGGCGGGCCGGCGCAGGCGCAGGCCGCCGGGATCAGCACGGTGTACCAAGAGGTCAACCTGTGCGCGAACCTGACCGTGGCGGAGAACATCCTCCTCGGGCGTGAGCCGCGCAAGTTCGGCCGCATCGACGGCAAGGCGATGCGCACGCGTGCCGCCGAGCTGCTGGAGCGCATCGGGCTGCGCATCGACCCGTCCTCGGTGTTGGAGAGCCACCCGATCGCCGTGCAGCAGCTCGTCGCGATCGCGCGTGCGGTCGCGGTGGACGCGCGGGTGCTCGTGCTGGACGAGCCGACATCGAGCCTCGACGCGGACGAGGTCGCGGAGCTGTTCCGGATCATCCGGGTGCTGCGCGACGAAGGCGTCGCCGTGCTGTTCGTCTCGCACTTCCTGGAGCAGGTCTACGAGATCTCGGACCGGATGACGGTGCTGCGCAACGGCCGGCTGGTCGGCGAGTACACCACCTCGAAGTTCAGCCGGATCGAGCTCGTGTCCGCGATGCTGGGCCGTGAGATGGGCGTGCTGGAGGAGATCGAGCGCCGTTCGGGCACGCCGGGCGAGCCGTGGCTGGTCGCCGAGGGACTGGGCCGCAAGGGCTCGGTGGCGCCGTTCGACCTGGAGGTCCGGGCGGGCGAGGTGGTCGGGCTGGCCGGGCTGCTGGGTTCCGGTCGCACGGAGGTCGCGCGGCTGCTGTTCGGCGCGGACAAGGCCGATTCGGGCCGCGTGCTGGTGGACGGCGAGGTCGTGCACCTGCGGGGGCCGCGTTCGGCGATCGCGCTCGGCATCGCGTTCTCCTCGGAGGACCGCAAGGCCGAGGGCGTGGTCGCCGACCTGAGCGTGCGGGACAACCTGATCCTGGCGTTGCAGGCCGCGCGCGGCTGGGCCCGGCCGGTGCCCCGCAAGCTCGCCGACGAGCTGGTGGCGAAGTACATGGAGATGCTGGACATCCGGCCCGCGAACCCCGAAGCGGTCGTGGGCACGCTGTCCGGCGGCAACCAGCAGAAGGTGCTGCTGGCGCGGTGGCTGGTCACCGAGCCGAAGCTGTTGATCCTGGACGAGCCGACGCGCGGTATCGACGTCGGCGCGAAGGCGCAGATCCAGAAACTGGTGGCGGACTTGGCCGCGGACGGCATGGCGGTGGTGTTCATCTCCGCCGAACTGGAAGAGGTCGTGCGGATCGCCGACCGGGTCGTGGTGATGCGCGACCGGCAGAAGGTCGCCGAGCTGGCCGGCAGCACCACTGTCGACGAGGTCATGGCGCTCATCGCCGGTGGTGCGGAGACCGACCGCGAGGAGGTGGCGGTATGAACAAGAGGTTGCTGTGGCCGGCCTTGGCGCTGGTCGCGCTGCTGGTGCTGAACGTGGTGGTCACACCGTCGTTCTTCTCGTTGCGGTTGCAGGACGGGCACCTGTTCGGCAGTTTGATCGACATCCTGCGCAACGGCGCTCCCACGCTGCTGATCGCGTTGGGCATGACGTTGGTGATCGCCACTCGCGGGATCGACCTGTCGGTCGGCGCGGTGGCGGCCATCGCCGGGGCGGTGACGTGCACTTACATCGCTTCGGGGGGAGACCCCTGGATCGGTATGGGGTTGGCGTTGCTGCTGTGCGCGGCGCTGGGGTTGTGGAACGGGTTCCTGGTGTCCGTGCTCGGCATCCAGCCCATCATCGCGACGCTGGTGCTGATGACGGCCGGTCGCGGCATCGCGATGCTGATCACCGAGGGGCAGATCGTCACGGTCGACTCGCCCGTGTACCGGGAGGTCGGCGCCGGGTTCCTGGTGCTGCCCATCGCGATCCTGATCAGCCTGGCCGTGCTCGGGCTGGTGGCGCTGGTGACCCGCAGGACGGCGTTGGGCCTGCTGATCGAGTCGGTCGGGGTGAACCCGTCGGCGTCGCGGCTGGCCGGCGTGCAGGCGCGCACGATCATCTGGACCGTGTACGTGTTCGCCGCCGTCTGCGCGGCGATCGCCGGGCTGATGATCAGCTCCAACGTGAGCGCGGCCGACGCCAACAACGCGGGGCTGTGGATCGAGATGGACGCGATCCTGGCGGTCGTGATCGGTGGCACGTCGTTGGCCGGTGGCCGGTACTCGTTGACCGGCACCCTGCTCGGGGCGCTGATCATCCAGACGTTGACCACGACGGTCTACACGATCGGCATCGCGCCCGAGATCACGTTGGTGTTCAAGGCGGTCGTGGTGATCGCGGTGTGCCTGATGCAGGCGCCGATTCGGATTCGGGTGAGGCAAGGGGTGCCCGCGTGAAGACAGTGACGGTGAAGCCGGAGTCCTCGGGTTCCCCCGGGTCCACACCTCCCCGGAAGTCCTCCGGGTTGGCGGTGAAGGTGCCGACGCGGTTCCTCCCGGTGATCGCGACGTTCGTGGTGTTCGTGGCGACGTTCGGCGTCGGCTCGGTGCGGTACGAGGGGTTCGCGTCCGGGCAGGTGATGGCGAACCTGTTCATCGACAACGCGTTCCTGATCGTGCTCGCGGTCGGGATGACGTTCGTGATCCTGACCGGCGGCATCGACCTCTCGGTCGGGTCCGTGGTCGCGTTGTCCACGATGATCGCGGCGGCGATGCTGGAGGCCGGGTGGCCCGCGTGGCTGACCGTGATCGCGGTGCTCGCGGCCGGGTCCGGGCTGGGGTTCTTGATGGGGTGGATCATCCACCGGTTCGGCGTGCAGCCGTTCATCGTGACCCTGGCGGGCATGTTCCTGGCCCGCGGGTTGTGCTTCGTGATCAGCGTGCAGTCGGTGTCCATCAAGGACCCGACGTTCCGCGACGTGGCCACCGGGTCGATCGAGCTGCCGGGTGGCGTGACCATCACGTACGGCGTGGTGATCGCGCTGGTGGCGGTGGTCGCGGCGGTCTACGTGCTGCACCTGACCCGGTTCGGGCGCACGGTGTACGCGGTGGGCGGCAACGAGTCGTCGGCCCGGTTGATGGGTCTGGCGACCACGCGGGTCAAGATCGGTGTGTACGTGATCAGCGGGTTCTGCTCGGCGTTGGGCGGGCTGCTGTTCAGCCTGTACATGCTGTCCGGGTACAGCCTGCACGCGGTGGGCATGGAGCTGGACGCGATCGCTGCTGTGGTGGTGGGCGGGAGCCTGCTGTCCGGTGGGGTCGGGTTCGTGATCGGGTCCGTGGTGGGTGTGCTGGTGTTGGGCACCATCCAGACGTTGATCTCCTTTGAGGGCACGTTGTCGTCGTGGTGGACGAAGATCGTGATCGGTGGGTTGTTGTTGGCGTTCATCGCTTTGCAGCGGGTTATCGTGCGGCGGCGTTAGGGCTGCGCGGTCGAGGGTCGAGCGGGTGGTGCGCTGTCCGGCTCGACTGGCATGGGGCCTCTAGGGGCGCCCCGGACAGGTCGGAGCCGGGCAGTCGTGGCGGGAAGTGCGTCCGCCACGCCTGCCCGGCTTCGTCCGGCCTGTGGCACCCGAAGCCGACGACGTTCAGCGGGATCGCGCCGGTGCGGACGGGTGGGCACTTCTGGAACGGGCAGACGTTCCCGGGCATCCGGATGTTCTCCGCCTCCGAGCCGTGTTGACGGGGTCTGGACCACATGCGAAGCTTCCTCGCGAGAGCGCTCTCACACCTCTCCTACCCTGCACAAGGAGCTGTCGTGAGACTGATCGCGCGAGGTTGCGTGGCGTTGGTCGCCGCCGCGCTCGTCGTCCTGCCCGCACCCGCTCTGGCCGCACCCGCCGCACCGCCCTCGGACGACGCCCTGCACGTCGCCCTGGCCCGGGACCTGGGCTGGAACCCGGCCCAGGCCGCCGTGCGCCAGGCCGACGAGGCCGCGTCCGTCCCGGTCGAGACCGCGCTGCGGACCCGGCTCGGCGAGCGGTTCGGCGGCGCCTGGTACGACGGCGGGCTGAAGGTCGGCGTGGTCGACCCGGCCGACGCCGCCGCCGTCCGGACCGCCGGCGCGTCCCCGGTGCGGGTGTCCCGGACCGAGAAGTCGCTGGCGGACGCCAAGGCCACTCTGGACCGCACGCCGGCCACGGCGGACGTCCACTCCTGGCACGTGGACCCGGCGTCCAACGCCGTGGTCGTCTCCGCCCGCACGGAGTCCGCCGCACGGGCGTTCGCCGCGCGGGCCGGTGTGGACGTGAAGCCGGTCGTGTCGGCCGACGCGCCGCGCCCCCTGTACGACATCCGGGGTGGCGACCAGTACGTCATCAACGGCAACACGCTGTGCTCGGTCGGGTTCTCGGTGAACAACGGCGGTTTCGTCACGGCCGGGCACTGCGGTGGCACGGGCAGCCCGACGCTGGGCTACAACAACGTCAGCCAGGGCACGTTCGCCGGCTCGTCGTTCCCGGAGAACGACTACGGCTGGGTGCGCACGAACGCCAACTGGACCCCGACCCCGTACGTGAACAACTACTCGGGCGGCAGCGTGGCGGTCGCCGGGTCGCAGGAGGCGGGCATCGGCGCGTCGGTGTGCCGGTCCGGCCGGACCACCGGCTGGCGCTGCGGCACGATCCAGGCGAAGAACGTGACGGTGAACTACTCGGGCCGGCTCGTGCACGGCCTCACGTCGACCACCGCGTGCGCCGAGGGCGGCGACTCGGGCGGCGCGTGGCTCGCGGGCAACCAGGCGCAGGGCGTCACGTCGGGCGGTTCGGGCAACTGCTCGACCGGCGGCACGACGCTGTTCCAGCCGCTGAACGAGATCCTGGGCGTGTACGGCCTCCAGCTCACCACGACCGGTGGCGGCGGCAGCACGAGCCGGATCATCGGCTGGCAGGACAAGTGCATCGACGTGCCCAACTCGAACGCCGTCGAGGGCCGGCGCCTGCAGCTGTGGGACTGCAACAACACGGCCGCGCAGAACTGGACGTTCCCCGGTGACGGCACGATCCGCGCGTTCGGCCTGTGCATGGACGTGGCCTGGGGCTCGCGCGACAACGGCGCGGCCATCCAGCTCGCCCGCTGCTCCGGCAACCCTGCCCAGCAGTTCGTGCTGAGCGGCGCGGGCGACCTGGTGAACCCGCAGGCGAACAAGTGCGTCGACGTGGCGAACTGGGGCGGCAGCGGCACGCCGCTGCACCAGTGGGAGTGCACCGGCGGCGCGAACCAGAAGTGGCGTCGCGGCTAGGACGTGGACGACCGGAGGCGGCCCTTGGCGGGAGACGTGCCAAGGGCCGCCGATTCCGGCAGGGCGCCTACTAGCCGACCTTGCCCGTGCCCGCACCGCCCGTGACGATGGACTTCACGCCGCCGGCGCTGTCCAGCACGTAGGAGTACGGGATCGCCTTCACGCTGCCACCCTGGTCACCCGAACCCGAGTTGACCATGTGGTTGTTGCGCGCCACCAGGTTGGCCGGGTCCGAGCTGCCCTCGCCGCGGTGGAACGGGTCCCTGGTGTTCTCGAAGTAGTTGCCCTCGACGAGCACACCCGCTTCCTCCGTGGAAGCGACACCGTACGACGTCACGCCGCCGTAGTAGTTGTTGTAGACGTGCACGGGGTTGCCGAAGCGGACCCGCGGGTGGCGCTGGTTGGTGCCGTCGAACCAGTTGTGGTGGTAGCTGACCCGCAGCTTGCCGCGGTCCTGGCTGCCGTTGTCGTCGCTGTGGCCGAGCAGCATGGTCTTGTCGTGGCTGCTGATCTTGTTCCACGACACGGTCACGCAGTCGGACCCGCGCTTGATGTCGATCGCGCCGTCGTACCCGTTGCGCAGGGTGTTGTGGTCGATCCAGACCCTCGTCGACGTCTCGACCTGGATGCCGTCGTCCCGCCAGTCCCGGAAGTTCAGGTTGCGGACGATGACGTTCGAGACCTTGGAGATGTTCAGGCCGTGCCCGGCGATGGTGGCGCCCGAGCCGACACCGATGATCGTCTTGTTCGACGCGACCTTGGTCATGCTCGACAGCGTGATGGTGCCGGAGACCCGGACGACCGACGCGCTGGACGACTGGACGGCCGAGATGAACGCCGCGGTGGTGCTGACGGTGACCGGGGAGGCGCTGCCGCCACCGGTCGTGCCGCCGCACTGCGTGCCCCAGCCTTCGAGGTTGAACGACGCGGCGGTGGCCGAGGGCGCCATGATCGCGGTCGCGGCCAGGGCCGTGGCCGCGAGCAGCGCACGGGACATCTTGCGTGACATGCGGTTTCCTCCATACGACTGTGGATGAAAAGGGAACCGGCGGCGGTAGGACGTGGCGGCGGGCTGAGGCCTACACCGGACTCACCACCTCTCCACGGTGTGCTCGCGGATGTGCTCGACGTCGAACTCGTCACCCAGACCGGGAGAGTCGGTCATGGCGACGCACCCCTCCGCGTCGAGCGGGTCGGCGATCGCGAGCCGGTGCGGCGGCACGCGGTCGAAGTCGTGCAGCGGGTGCAGCAGGCCGCGCTCGTACCAGCGGCCGTTGTCGGTGCCGCCGAGGACGGCCAGGCTGGCCGAGCCGTCGCCGTGGATCTCGCAGTCCATGTTGAACGACTCGGCCAGGTGCAGGGCCTTCACCGTCGGCGAGATGCCGCCGACGTCGGTCGGCCCGGCGCGCAGGATGTCGCACGCGCCGGACGTGATCCACTCTGCGCGGCTCATGTGCTTGCCCCACGCCACCTCCGGTCCGATCACCGGGATGGACAGCTGGTCGGCCAGCCACCGGTAGGAGCTGATCGACGCCTCCTCCATCGGCTCCTCGAACCAGTAGAAGCCCAGGGACTCCAGCGCCCGACCCAGCTCCAGCGCCTCGGTGCGGGAGTACCAGTGGTTGGCGTCGAGCATCAGCTCCACGCCGGGGCCGACGGCGTCACGCACCGCTTCGCAGGCCGCGATGTCCGCGCGCACGCTGGGCGCGCCCGGCACCGGCGGCATCCACGTGTGCAGCTTGATCGCCAGGTAGCCCTGCGCCACGAGCTGCTTCGCGAACTCCGCGTAGTCCCCCGGCGTGCTCAAACCACCGGGCGTCTCGTCACCGCACATGGTGCTGGCGTACGCGGGGATGCGGGACCGTGCGCCGCCGAGCAGCTTCCACACCGGCTGGCCGGCCCGCTTGCCCACCAGGTCCCACAGCGCGGTGTCGACGTAGCCCAGCGCCCGGTCGGTGAACCGGCCGTGCGAGCCGCGCTGCTTGCGCGCCATCGCCTTCCAGAGCCGTTCGCGGTCCCACGGATCCGCGCCGATCAGCACGGGTTTCACGATCGAGTCGAGCACGGCCGGGCGCAGCTGGTCGGGGTGCACCTGGACGCGTCCGACGACACCGTCGGAGTCGGTGATCTCCAGCAGCGCCTCGCGGACCTCGTGCTCGGCGCTCGGGTGCCGGTGCCCGTGCGGGTCCACCGCGGTCCACGCGGTGGTCGTGAACACCGACACCTCGACGCGCTCGATCATTTGCGGTCCTCCCACTCCTTCTGCGCCTCGGTCAGCTTCTTCGCCATCTCGTCCAGGAACTGCTGGCCGGACAGCTCGCCGAGGAGCACCTTCTGGTACTGGGGCTCGCTGTCGGTCTTGGTGATGGACGAGTACTGCGGCAGGTAGACCGGGGCGGGCACGAGGATGGTGGCCGGGTCCTCCAGCACGTCGAGCGCCATCTTCACGTGCGCGGCCTTGTCGATCCACGCCGCGCTGCGCACGTCCGTGTTCGCCGGGATCTGGCCGACCTTCTCGTTCCAGTAGCTGTTGGACTCGGCCGAGGTCAGGAACTCGGCGAACTTCCACGCCGCGTCCGGGTGCTCGCTGTTCTTGAACACCGCGAAGCCGTCGGTCGGGTTGGGCACGATGGTCCGCTTGCCGCTCGGGCCGACCGGCAGCGGGATCGCGGCGACCTTGTCGCCCAACGCCTTGGTCACGTCGCTGTAGGAGCCCAGGTTGTGGTGCATCATCGCGACCGAGCCGCCGGTGAACTGGGCGATCATCTGGGTGAAGCTGTTGTTGACGTCGGCCTCGGGCGTGGCCTTCTTGTACAGGTCGGCGATCTTGTCCACGAGCTCGGCGTTGGCCGGGTCGTCGAGGGTGCTCCTGCCGTCCTTGAAGAAGCTCTCCACACCGGAGTACGAGTAGGCCTCCGTGATCAGCTGGAACACCGAGCCGGCGCCACCGCGGATGGTGTAGCCGTACTTGTTCGCGCCCGTGTCGGTCAGCTTGGTGGCCGCGGTGATGAACTCGTCCCAGGTCTTCGGCGGCTCGATGCCCGCGTCCTTGAACCAGTCGGTGCGGTACCAGATGATGTCCATGTTGGCGGAGGACGGGACGAGGTAGAGCTTGCCGTCCGGCGCGGTCTGGCGAACGGTCTCCACCAGCGAGGGCAGCAGCTTGTCCTTCAGCGGACCGCCGGTGATGCGGTCGTCGACGGGCGCCAACGCCTCCTGGCCGACCAGGTGCGCGAGGTACGACGTGGTCACGCCGCCGACGTCCGGCGTCTCGCCACCGGCGATGGCGGTGTCGTACTTCTGCTGCACCGACGAGCTGGGGATGCCGACGTACTCGACCTCGATGTCCGGGTTCGCGGACTCGAACCGCTTGATCAGCTCCTCGTAGATCGGCGTGCGGGCGGGGCCGCCGTTGTTGTCCCAGAACGTGATGGTGGCCTTCCCGTCACCCCCGGTGTCCCCGGATCCGCAGGCGGTCAACGCCAGTGCGGCGGCGGCCACGGCGACCAGCAGTCTTCTCATGATGCTCCCTATCCCTTGACAGCCCCGGCGCTGAGCCCCTGCACCAGGAACCGCTGCACGACGGCGAAAACGAGGACCACCGGCACGGCCGCGACGACGCCACCTGCGGCGAGCGCACCGAAGTCGGTGTTGAACTCACCCAGCGCGTAGCTCAGGCCGACCGGCAGCGTGAACTTGTCCTGCCGCGACGCGAACATCAGCGCGAACAGGAACTGGTTCCAGGCGCCGATGAACGCGAACGACCCGACCGCCACGAGCGCGGGCTTGAGCTGCGGCAGGGTGACCGCGAAGAACGCCCGCATCCGCGAGCAGCCGTCCACCATGGCGGCTTCTTCCAGTTCGTACGAGATGTTGCGGACGAATCCGCTCATCAGGATCAGCGCCAGCGGCAGCTGGAACGCCACCTCCGCGATGACCAGGCCAGTGAGGCTGTTGAGCAGCCCCACGCCCTTGAAGATGACGAACAGCGGGATCAGCATCATCGCGCCGGGGATGAACTGCGTGCACAGCAGTGCCAGCAGGAACACCCGTTGGCCGCGGAACCTGAACCGGGCCAGGGCGTAGCCGCCCATGGTCGACAGCACGGTCACGAACACCAGCACGCCGAGACCGATGACCACGCTGTTGTAGAAGAAGATCCCGAAGCCGATGTCGTTCCACACCGTGTCGAAGTGCTCGAACGTGACCGGCCACGGCACCAGCTGGGTGGAGCCGGTCGGCCGCACCGCGAACACCAGCATCCAGTAGAACGGGATGAGGGTGAACAGCAGGTACACGAACAGCGGCACGTGGATCAGCCACCGCTTGCCCGGTTCCTCGGCCACGGCCCGGCGACGCCGCTTGGTCGGCCGCCGGGGCGGGGGCGGGGTGTTCGCCGGGGGGCGGGCCAGGGTTTCGGTCTTGCCCAGGGTATTGGTCATGCCCGGCTCCCGAACTTCGACAACCGCAGGTACAGGATGGAGAAGAACAGCAGGATGAGGAACCCGGCGACGGTCAGCGCCGAGCCGTACCCGAAGTTGTGCGAGTCGACGGCCTGCCTCGCCACGTACAGCGGCAGCGTGGTGGTCTGGTTCGCCGGACCACCGCCGGTGAGCGTGTAGATGAGGTCGACGTTGTTGAACTCCCACACCGCGCGGAGCAGCGTGGACAGGATGATCGCGTCCTTGAGGTGCGGCAGGGTCACGCTGGTGAAGCGCCGCCACCGGCTCGCGCCGTCCACGGACGCCGCCTCGTAGAGGTCCTTGGGGATGCTCTGGAGGTCGGCGAGCAGCAGGATCGCGAAGAACGGCACACCGCGCCACAGCTCGGTGACCACGAGGGCGTCGAACACCGTGTCGGGGTTGCCGAGCACCGAGGTGCCCGGCGAGCCGATGCCCAGTTTCGAGAGCTCCTGGAAGATGCCGGTGGACGGGTTGAGCAGCAGGATCCAGATGCCGGTGGTGAGCACACCGGACACCGCCCACGGCGAGAACACCAGCGCGCGGGCGATGCCGCGGCCGATGAACGTCTCGTTCACCACCAGCGCCAGGATCAGGCCCAGCAGCAGCTGCAGTCCGACTTCGACGAACACCCACTTGGCGCTGAACACGAGGCTCTGCCAGAACAGCGGGTCGTCGAACAGCATCTGCTTGAAGTTGTCCAACCCCGCGAAGCCGTTCTTCCACGGCTGCGTGACGTTGTACCGCTGGAGGCTGTAGTAGACGACGCTCCCGATCGGGTAGACCAGGAAGACCGCCATCAGCACCAGCGTCGGTGCGATCAGCGCGTAGGGCGCCCACGTGCGAGTCCTCATGCGGGGTTCCAGTCGCCGAGGTACGCGCGGAGGGTGTGCTGGGCGGCCTGTCCGGACGTGAGCTGCGGCCGGTCGGCCCCGGCGGTGGCGCCCGGACCGGAGTTCCGGTACTCGGCGAACCTGGCGTCGCGCCAGGAGAAGCCCGACATGTCGGTCCACGGCGCGGTCTTCACGGCGGCGGGCAGCTTCGTGTCGCGGATGACGACCGACGCGACGGCGTCCGGGTCGCCGCCGGGGTGCCACGGGCGGCCCAGGTAGTAGGTGCCCGCGGGGGCGTCGCTCACGATGGTGGAGTTCATGATCAGGAAGCCGTGCGGGTTGTCGCGCCGGGTGCTGGCGGCCGTGATGTAGCCCGCCGTGCTTCCAGTGGCCTGGTCGCCGCCCCGGTCCAGCGCCCGGATCGTCATCTGGTCGAACACCGCCGTGGCGCGGCCGAAGATGAAGTCGACGTCGCCTACGATCTCGCCACCCCGGTAGTACTGGCGGGCCCGCGTCCCGGCGGCCCGCGTGTCGGCGTAGAGGGTGTCCTGATGGCCGAGGAAGCGAACGCGGTCGTAGTACTGGCGGTCGCCGGTCGCCTTCACCGCGACTGCCTGCGTCGACGTGATCTCGGGGTGCGCGGCCCGGTCGAACGAGTTGCTGAACGTCAGGTCGCGGGCGGTGAACCCGTCCGCCTCGATCGTCGCCGTGGCCGACCCGGTGGTGCCGTGCGTCGTCCCGTCGGGCTTCTTGGTGCCGTTGGCGTTGTCGTAGTCGATGACGACGTCGCGCGCGGTGCCGGTGGAGCCCTTCAGCAGCAGGTCGGGCTTGGTGCGGGGCACCCGGATGACCTCGCGGTACACGCCCTTGCCGATGGTGATGGTGGTGCCCGGCGGAGCGGCGTCGATCGCGGCCTGGACCGTGTCGAAGTCGGTGCCCTTGGCCACGTGGTACCGCTCGCGCTGCTGCGCGCCGGCCTTGAGGTTCTTGACCCGGACCGCCGGTTCGAGGCCGCGGTTCAGCGTGGGCGTCCAGCCGGCGTCACCGGAGAGCCGCGCGGTCGGGTAGGCCGCGTTGAACGCGTCCAGCACGTCGGTCGGCCGGCCGTCGACGACCGTGCCGACCTCGGTGATCGCGGTTCCGCCCCAGTTGTGGATGAGGTCTTCGACCGTGCCGCCGCCGGACAGCTTCACGTAGTTGTTCTCCACGTACAGCGCGGACTGCACGCCGACGCCCCAGGCGTACACGAACGACGGTCCCGGCTCGTAGAGGTTGTTGTAGACGTGGACCTTGCCGAACCGCACCCGCGGCAGCCGCTCCTCGACGTTGCGGAACACGTTGTGGTGAATGGAGACGCGCAGCTTGCCGGGGTCGACGGTCGAGGAGTTGGACGAGCCGATCAGCATCGTCTTGCCGTGGTCCTCGAACAGGTTGTACGACGCCGTGACCAGGTCGGTGCCGTTGGTCATGTCGAGCGAGCCGTCGTGCTGCTGGTACGGCCGGCCGAAGTAGGTCGGCGCCGCGCTGTCCGGGTGCGGTTGGTCGGTGAACGTGTTGTGGTCGACCCACACGTTCGTCGCGCGCTGCAAGGACACCGCGTCGTAGTCCGAGTTCCAGTTGCCCTCGGCGCCGTCGGTCGGGTCCCACTGGGGGAAGCAGTCGCGGGTGTCGCGGAAGGTCAGGTTGCGGATGATCACGTTCTGCACGCCGTGCACCCGCAGGTTCGCGCCGGTGATGCCCGCGCCGCGGCCGTCGCCGACGATCGTGGTGTCCGAGCCGACGTCGAGCGCGATGGCCGCCGCCTGACGGCGCGCGGATGCCGCGCGGGCGTCCTCCAACGGGCCGCTCGGTTCGGTGTCACGCCCCCAAACGGCCGGGTCGTATGCCGCCAAATAGCCGTCGAGGGTATATCCGTCGGTCGCGTAGGTAGAGCAGTCGTCGCGCAGGTCGATGACTCCGCGGACTTTGATGATGCGTGGGGCGGGCGAGGCCAGAGCGGCTCGCAATTCCACCTCGTCGCGGACTACGTGCGTTGTGGTCGCGGCCGACCCGCCGGTCGTGCCGGCACCGCTCGAAGCCCAGCCGTCACCGGCTCGCAGCACCTGTTTGCCCAGGTCATGACCTGCGTGCACGGGTGCCGCCGCGATTACGCCGAGGGCGCATGAAAGCACGAGCGCAGAACTCAATATCCGCATGACGAGGGGCCTTCCGCGGCGAGATCGTTCATATGTGTGAACGCTATCCAGAAGTGCGAACAGAGTATTGCGAAAGTATCCGCCGTACGTCAACGACGTAACTTCGTTCGACGCTCGTTCGACGGCCGTTCGACGATCCCGTTCGACGATCAGTCGAATTCGAATCGAATTCGACTGCCAGGCAGGGCTCCTGCGAAGCACCTGGCCCCTCGCGCCGACGTCCGCCCCGGACCAAATCCGAGAAATGATCACGTTCCACGCGGTCTCGCGCCCGTTATGAGGCGACGGGCGCGCCGGGCGCGGCCGAGATCGCGGTGGTGGTCTCCCCGCCGTGGCGTCGCGTCTGCCTGGCCACCGCGATGGCGCGCCGCCTGGCTGCCGTCGCGGTTCGACCGGTTCACCGCGTCGCACCTGGCCGTCGCCCGGATGCCGCGCTCGGCGGGCGCGGCGCGCGTCGGCGACGGACCTATCGTGGAATGGAGTGTTCGGTTGGGTGAATGACCAGGCCGAAATCGGGTGGAACACTGGCCGACGCCACTTGTCCGAAGCCCAGGGGGTTGTGCGCGGTGCACCGACCAGCCGCACACGGGTGCCCGATCGGCGAAGTGCTCCCGGCTACGGCGCGGACGCGGGCTGACCCAGCACGACCTGGCAGCGGAGCTGCACGCGGTGTCCGGCAACGTCGGCATCGCCCGCGAGGAGGTGTCCCGCCGGGAACGCGGGAAACGCATTCCCGGGCCGTACTGGCGGACCTGGCTGGGACAGGTGCTCGACACGTCGCAGGAGGAGCTGGAACAGGCCGCGGCACTCGCTCGGCGCACCCGCAGGGGCCATTGACGTCACCATTCACACCATTGCGGCGATAACCGATTACGCGTTCTCCCGCGCACCCGCCGGGACGGGCGTCAGCGAGCGGCGGACCCGGTGCGCCACTCCGCCACGACGTGCTCCACGTCGAACGGCATCAGGTTCAGGGGTGGACCCGACATCGGCTTGCGGATGGCGTCCTCGATCCTGGCGTTGATGTCGGCCAGGATCGACCGCACCTCGGCCTCGCTCGACGCCTGCCCGGCGGCCTCGCGGGCGGCGGCGGCTTGCTTGCGCAGCAACAGGGTTGGTGGGAGGGCGGTGCCCTCTTCGCGGCGGAGCTTCTCCTTCACCCACCACAGTTCGTCGTGCGGCGCGTACAGGCCGGTCAACGGCTTGCCCGCGCCGGGCAGGTTCTCGAAGTCGCCGCGGTCCTGGGCCTCGCGGATCTGCCGGTCGATCCACGTCTCGAACCCGACGCCGGCCGGTTTGCGCTCGGTCACGGCCACCACCCCCTCCCGTCGACCTTACCTACTGGGCGGACCTACCGGGCAGGACCTAGCGGGCGAGCCTGGCCGCCTTCTCCACCAGGTACCGCTGCTCCGGGGTGCTGGTCGTGCGCGCCGCCGCCGCCCGGTAGTGCGCCACGGCGCGCGGAACGTCGCCGGACATCTCGTGCAGGTGCGCCCGGACGGCGTCGAGGCGGTAGTGGCCGGGCAGCCGCGCGTCCAGGGCGTCGATCAGCTTCAGGCCCTCCTCGGGACCGTGCACCATCGCCACCGCGATCGCCCGGTTCAGCGACACCACCGGGTTGCCGGTCATCCGCT
This sequence comes from Saccharothrix isguenensis, assembly GCF_052936305.1. NCBI lineage: Bacteria > Bacillati > Actinomycetota > Actinomycetes > Pseudonocardiales > Pseudonocardiaceae > Saccharothrix > Saccharothrix isguenensis. Next base: position 2,397,082 of record NZ_CP193626.1, on the reverse strand, counting down.
CCAGCAGCCCGTACATGCCCAGGATCTGCGGCCAGTCGGTGTCCTCCGCGCGCAGCGCGTCGTCGTGGATGGCCGCGATCGAGGCCTGCAACTGGTACTCGCCGATCGCCCCGCGCTCCACCGCCGCCATGATCAGGTCGACGCCCTCCACGATCAGCGCCTTGTCCCACGACGACCGGTCCTGGTCGGCCAACGGGATGAGCGAGCCGTTCGGGCCGGTCCGCGCCGGCCTGCGCGCGTCGGTGAGCAGCATCAGCGCCAGCAGGCCCGCCACCTCCGGGTCGGACGGCAGCCGGGCGTGCACGGCCCTGGTCAGCCGGATCGCCTCCCCCGACAGCTCAGTGCGGTGCAGCGAGCCGCCGACGCTGCCGGCGTAGCCCTCGTTGAAGATCAGGTACAGCACGTGCAGCACCGACCGCAGCCGGGCGGCGAACTCGTCCGGGCCGGGCATGGCGAAGCCCGCGCCGCGCAGCTTCTGCTTGGCCCGGGTGATCCGCTGGGACATCGTCGCCTCGGGCACCAGGAACGCGTTCGCGATCTCCGCCGTGGTCAGGCCGCCCACCGCGCGCAACGTCAGCGCGATCGCGGACGCGGGCGTCAACTCCGGGTGGCAGCACAGGAACAGCACCACCAGCGTGTCGTCCCGGTCCACCGCGTCACCGGGCGGCGGGGCGCGGAACGCCTCTTCCTCACGCCGACGCCGCGCCGCCTCGCTGCGGACCAGGTCGGTCGTCTTCCGCGACGCCGCCTGCACGAGCCAGCCGCGCGGGTTGTCCGGCAGACCGTCCACCGGCCAGTGCCGTGCCGCCGCCAGCAACGCCTCCTGCACGGCGTCCTCGGCCGACGCGAATCACCGAACCGGCGTGCGATCACGCCGAGGACCTGCGGCGCGCACTCGCGCAGCAGGTCCTCGACGGTCTTGCCGTCAGGGGCGGACCCTGTCACAGGTCGGGCGACGCGGGTGCCGACATCAGCTCCCGCACCTCGACCGGGATGCCCATCGGGACGCCGTTCGGGCCGGGCGCGGCCGAGGCCTTCGCGGCGATCTCCAGAGCGCGCTCCGGCGTGGTGTCGACCATCCAGTAGCCGGCCAGCAGCTCCTTGGACTCCGGGAACGGGCCGTCCGTGACGACCGGAGCGCCGGAGCCGGTGAACGTGACGGTCTTGGCCAGCTCCGGACCCGCCAGGCCCTGCGCGTCGACCAGTTCGCCGTTCGAGGTCAGCTCGCTGCCCAGGTCGTGCTGGAACCGGATGTGCGCGGCGATGTCCTCGTGCGGCCACTGGTCCATCGGGACGTCGCAGTTGGCGGCCGGGCCGTAGTTCGTCAGGAGCAGGAACTTCGCCATGTCGGACTCCTAGGTCTTCGTCGCGCCCATCTTGGCGCTCCCAACCTGTGGACGGAGCCGTCCAGCGCTTCCCTACACGCTCGAAGGTGACCTGGATCACTCGCGGTTGTGCCCCAGGCGCGGGGCACAACCGCGAGATCCCGTCACGTCAGCGAGCAGAGGGGCCTCGGCGGAACCCAGCCGGTGACGTCACCCGAACCGTTGAACCCGACCTTGATCGAGGTCATCGGCTGGATGGCACCGTTCCAGGACACGTTGGCCACCGTCACGGTGGAACCGCTCTGGCTGAACGTGCCGTTCCAGCCCTGGGTCACGGCCAGGCCGGCCCGCAGGTCGAACTGGAGCCGCCAGCCCCTGGTCGCGGTCGCGCTGCCGTTGCGGATCTCGATCTCGCCCGAGAACCCGCCCGGCCACTGGTTGACGACCCTGAGCGAGACGCCGCACTCCACCGGCGGCGTGCTCGTGCTGGTCGTCGTCGTCGTCGTTGTCGTCGTAGTTGTCGTGGTCGTGGTGCTGGTGGTCGTGGTCGACGTGGGGGTGGTGCCGTTGAGCGCGGACACCACCGCCGGGAACCACTTGTCGGCGATCTTGCGATCACCGGACGCGTTCGGGTGCACACCGTCGTAGGTGTCCGTCCCGGTGGCGAAGCCGGCCCACTGGTCCACCACGGTGATCGGCGACCGCGCGGTGGACTTGCCCGCCGCCCAGCCCGGGATCGCCGCGTTGAGGTCGACCACCCGCTGGGGGCACTCCGCGCAGGCGCTCGCCGCCATCGGGATGATCTTGGCGACGATCACCTTCATGCTCGCGTTGTTCGCGCGCATCTGGTCGACCAACTTGCCGTACGCGGCCAGGATGGTCGCGGTCGACCGGTTGCTCCACACGTCGTTGGTGCCGAAGTGCATGATCACCACGTTCGGGTTGGTGGCGCTCAACCACCCGACGAGCTGGTTCTGGTCGGCGACCGCCGTGACCAGCGCGCCGCCGTGGCCCTCGTTCTCGCCGTCGTAGGCGAACCCGCAACCGTCACCGGTCCGGGTGCCGACGAAGTCGATGTCCGTGTGCCCGGCGTTGCGCAGGTCGCGGTCCAGCAGCGCGCGCCAGCAGCCGGGCGACCCGGTGATCGAGTCGCCCAGCGCCATGATCCGCGTCGGCGCGGCGGCCTCGACCGCCTGCCCCGGTGCGGCGACCAGGAGGCCGACGAGCGTGGCGAGAGCGGCCAGGAGTGCCGTGACAGCGGCTTTCCTCGACATCCCCGGCTCCTAGGCGGTGGTGCAGCTTGCGCCGTTGAGGGTGAACGAGGTGGGCACCGAGTTGGTGCCGTTCCACGAGCCGATGAAGCCGAAGCTGACCGAGCCGTTCACCGGGATGTTGCCGGTGTAGGACACGTTGGTCGCGCTCAGCGTGGCGCCGGACTGGGTCGTGGTGGCGCCCCAGGACTGGCTGACGGTCTGGCCGTTGGCCCACGTCCAGCGCAGCGTCCAGCCGTTCACCGCGGTCGTGCCGGTGTTGGCGACCTTGACGTCGCCCTGGAAGCCGCCCTGCCACTGGCCGGTGACCCTGTAGGTCACCGCGCAGGCGCCCGTGCCTCCGCCGCCGGACTGGGTGGTCACGGCGACCGTGCCGGAACGGGCGGAGCGGTTGCCCGCCGCGTCGCGGGCGTAGACGGCGAACGTGTACGCCGTGCCGGCCGACAGGCCGGTGATGTTCGCGCTGTTCGTGGTGGAGCTGCCCGCCGCCGTCTCCGTGGTGCCGTTGACGCGCACCACGTCGTAACCGGTGACGCCGACGTTGTCGGAGGACGCGGTCCAGGACAGGGTGGCGCCGGTGGACGTGACGCCGGACGCGGTCGGGGTGCCGGGCGTGGACGGCGGGGTGGTGTCCGGGCCGGTGCCGCTGTCGTAGACGCTGGCCTGGCGGGAGGTGGCCTTGATGCCGTTCGCGCCGTTGATCGCGCGCTGGCCCCACGGGGTGAGCTGCGCGGCGTTGAAGCCGGTGACCATGTCCAGGTACTCGACACCGCCGCCGTTGCCCGACCACGACCACGCCAGGTAGCCCAGCTTGAGCGCCTGCGTGGTGGCGAAGATCGTGTCCTCGTCCGGGTTGCCGTCGGAGTGGTCGTGCCCGAACTCGCCGACCACGATCGGCAGCTTGGCCGCGACGAACGCGTTCAGGTACTCGTTGACCTTGGCGGCCGTGTTGTACACGCCGTACATGTGGATGGAGAACACGGTGTTCTTCTGCGGGTCGGTGGCGAACACCGAGGCGGCGTTGTCCCGCATGGTGAAGCCCCAGTCCTGGCCCCAGTTCGGGGCGTCGACCATGATCGTGTGCTGGAAGCCGGCCGCGCGCAGCGAGGTGATGGCGTCCTTGGTCGCCTGGGTCCACCCGGTGTAGGCGGTGTTGCCCCACGGCTCGTTGCCGATGTTGAGGATGACGTACTTCTCCTGGCCGGCCATGGCGGTCTGGACGCTCTTCCAGTACTCGACCGCGCGGGCCAGGCTGACGGCGCCGCTCTGCTCCTGGTAACCGGTGGTGTCGTGCACCTCCATCACGCAGATGAGCTTGTTCGCCTTGCACTGGGCGATGACGTTGCTGACGTCGGCGGCGTTGTTGAGGGTCCACCGGTCGCCGGAGCTGAGGACGACGCGGACCGTGTTCGCACCCGTGGCCTTGATGTCCTTGAGGGCCTGGGTGGTGCGGTCGACGTACCAGGTGTGCGCGTGGTTGACGCCACGCATGACGAAGTCGTTGCCGTTGGCGTCCAGGAGACGCCCGTTGCTGACGGTGAACCCGGCGGCGGCTTGCGCCGGCACCACGGTCAGCAGTGACAGGACCAAGGCGGCGATGGCGGCGCCGGCCAAGGCGAATCGCTTGCGCATGGATGTACCTCGCGATGTTGTCGACGTTGACATAACGAGCGCAGGGCAGCGCGCCTACCTGCGGCAGGCAACCCACACCAAAGCACTTAACCGCTTAAGTGTCAACGGTGGTCATTCGATGTCGAACCATCGCCCCGCCCCGCCGCACCCACACTCCTGGGAACGCTCCCAGACCCCGTCGCACAGTCTGCTACGCCCACGCCCCGCAGTCGACCCCCAACCCGCGAGTCCTGCGTCCGGAACGAACGCAGGACTCAGGGGGATGGGGGTTGGGCGGTGCTGGAGCGGGGGACGAGTTCGGGGTCCGAGGTCTTGACCTGCTCGGCGGGCGCGCCGCCGATGACGTCCAGCAGGAGGCGGACGGCGGCGGCTCCGCGCTCGGCGATCGGCCGGCGGACGGCCGAGAGAGCCGGGCGGACCAGGCGGCAGAGGGCGGAGTCGTCCCACGCGACCAGGGAGAGCTGGTCGGGGACGGTCAGGCCCAGTTCGTGGGCCACGCCCAGGGCGGACACGGCCATCACGTCGTTGTCGAACACGAGCGCCGTCGGCGGTGTGCCGCTGGTCAGCACGCGGCGGGTGACGCGGGCGGCGGCCTCGTCGGAGTAGTCGGCGTGCACCACCCTGGCCTCGGTCAGGCCAAGGCGCGCGGCGGCGTCCGTGAACGCGCGCGAGCGGGTCTGGGTGTGCACGAACTTGGTCGGCCCGGCCACCCGGACGACCCGGCGGTGACCCAGCGCGACCAGGTACTCCAGGACCTCCACCACGGCCATCTCGTCGTCGGTCCACACGCAGGGCAGGTCCGGCACGACGGGCTCGCCCAACACCACGGCGGGCAGTCGGAGTTCGCGCACGAGCTCCACCCGGGGGTCGTTCTCGACCAGGTCGACCAGCAGCACGCCGTCCACCCGCCGCTCGCCCCACCACCGCCGGTACGCCGCCAGCTCGGCCGCCGAGTTGTCCGTGACCTGGAGCAGCAACGACGTCGGCCCGCCCGCCAGGGCGCCCTGGATACCCGAGATGAGCTGCATGAAGTACGGCTCGACACCGATCACCCGCGCCGGCCGGTCCACCACCAGCCCGATCGCGTTCGCCCGCCCGTCGCTCAGCGAACGGGCGGCGCTGCTGGGCACCCACCCGAGCCGATCGGCGATCTCCACGATCCGGCGGCGGGTCGGTTCGGAGACGCCCGGCCGGTTGTTGAGCGCGTACGACACCGCGCCGGTGGACACGCCCGCGGCCTTGGCGATGTCCGAGATGGTCGGACGCTTGGCTACCACCGCGCCTCCTCGGTCGGTGATCGACGAGTTTAGACCGCTGTTCCGGCAGTCACGCCCAGTAGGGTGGTTAAGCGCTTAATAGATCACTTGAAAGGGGACCGCCGTGCCCTGGTTCGACCTCTCCGAGCGGGAGCTCGCGCTCTACCGGACCGCGACTGCCGAGCCGGACAACCTCGACCTCTGGTGGAAGTCGCGGCTGGAGGAGGCGCGCGCCGGCGCACTGCCTCCGGTGCTCACGCCGTACGGGGCCGACGCGTACGGGCCGCTGGCCGTCTGGGACGTCGAGTTCTCCGGCTACGGCGGCGACCGGGTGCGCGGGTGGTACATCCGCCCGGCCGGTTCCGGCGTGGAGCCGCTGCCGACCGTCGTCTGCTTCATCGGCTACGGCGGCGGGCGGGGGCTCCCGTCGGAGCACACGTTGCTGCCGGCCGCCGGGTACGCGGTGTTCGTGATGGACACCCGCGGGCAGGGCGGGCGGTGGACGGTGGGCGCCACCCCGGATTCCGGGTTCGCGGGCCCCGAGTACCCCGGCGTGATGACGCGGGGCATCGCGTCTTCTGAAACGTATTACGTGACCCGCCTGATGGTGGACGCGGCTCGCGCCGTGGAAGTGGCCGTCGCGCTGGACGGCGTGGACGGGACCAGGGTCGCCGTCTCCGGCGGCAGCCAGGGCGGCGGGCTGGCGCTGGCCGCCGCCGCGCTGAACGGCGAGGCCGTGAAGGTGTGCCACGCCGACGTGCCGTTCCTGTGCGACTTCCAGCGGGCGATCACGATCACAGACGCTGAGCCGTACGCGGAGATCTCCCAGTTCCTGGCGCAGCACGTGGACCTGATCCCGGCGGCCCTCGACACCCTGCGGTACGTGGACGGCGCGTTGCTGTCCCGCCGGATTACCGCGACGTCGCTGCTGAGCGTCGGCCTGATGGACGAGGTCTGCCCACCGTCCACTGTGTACGCGGCCTACAACGAGATCACCGCGCCGAAGGAGATGGTGGTGTTCCCGTTCACCGGCCACACCACACCGCGCGTGCACGACGAGCGCAAGCTCCGCCACCTGCGCGCCCACCTCTGATCCCGGTTCACCGGAAGTCGGCGGTCGAGGAGCGCGCGTCGGAGGCGCGAGCGAGCCGCTCTCCGGCACAGAGGTGCGCACCGCGTTTGGCGGGGCGTGAGGGGACCACCGCCATAGCCCCCTCACGCCCCTGCCCGGTCAATGGACTCGGCGGCTCTCCAGGCGCCCCGGGTAGCTCGACCCGGGGCCTCCCGTGTCCATGACCAGCTCGTGGGTCACCACCGTGGGGCGACCCGTGGGGATCGGTCAGCCACCTCGTCGCGACGTGACGCTCACGGGGGTCACCAGCACGCGGTCGTAGCCGACGACCCGGGTCTCACCGGTCAGCTGGACGGACTGCTGCCAGCGGATGTCCGTGCTGGAGCAGCCGACCTGGAGCACGATCTCGCCCGTCTCGACCACGCGCTTGCCGTCGCGCCCGGTGAACGAGGTGCGGTCGGCGTGCAGCCGGAACGCCACCTCGGCGGACTCACCCGGCTCCAGCTCGACCCGCGCGAAGCCGACGAGCTGGCGGACGGGCCGCGTCACGCTGGCGACCGGGTCGTTCAGGTAGAGCTGGACGACCTCGGCGCCGGCCCGGTCACCGGTGTTGCGCACCACGCACGACACCTCGACCTCGCCGTCGGACGGGAACTGCTCGCCCGCGCTGAAGTCGGACAGCTCGAACGTCGTGTAGGACAGGCCGTGCCCGAACGGGAACGCGGGCGACGGGTCGACCGAGCTGACCCCGCCTGGACCGCCGAGCGGCGGGTGCAGGTAGGTGGTCGGCTGGCCGCCGGAACCGCGCGGCACCTGCACGGGCAGCTTGCCGGACGGGTTGACGCGTCCGCTGAGCACGCCGGCGACCGCGCCCGCGCCCTCCTCGCCGGGGAAGAACGCCTGCACCACGGCGGCGAGCCGCGCGTCCGACCCGGCAGCCGGCTGGTACGGGCCGAGCGCGTAGGGACGGCCGCTCAGCAGCACCAGCACGACCGGCACGTCCAGCGCCAGCAACGCTTCCAGCAGGTCGCCCTGCACACCCGGCAGGCACAGGTCCTCGGCGTCGCAGCCCTCGCCGGAGGTGCCGCGGCCGAACAGCCCGGCCCGGTCGCCCAGCACGGCCAGCACCACGTCGGCGTCCCGCGCCACGGCCACCGCGTCCTCGATACCGGACCGGTCGTCGCCGTCGACCTCGCAGCCCTTGGCGTTGGTGACGGTCGCGGCCGGGAACTCCGCCAGCACGGCCTGCACCATCGTGTCCATCTCGACGCCCAGCGGCACCTCGGGGTGTTGCACGCCCACGTGGTTCGGGAACGCGTAGCAGCCCATCAGCGCCAGCAGGTCGTCGGCGCACGGCCCGACCACGGCGAGCTTCCCCGCACCGACGGTGGACGGGTCGATCGGCAGCACGCCGGCGGCGTTGTCCAGCAGCACCACGGAACGCTCGGCCATCGTGCGGGCCAGGTCGCGCAGCGCCGGCGGGTCCAGGTCGACCGGCTCGTCGCGCAGCACGGCGGGCGACTCGGGCGCCCAGCCCTCGTCCAGCAGGCCCAGTTCGCACTTCTGCGTCAGCACGCGGACGACCGCGCGGTCCACCAGCCCCTCGTCCACCTGGCCGGACCGCACCAGTTCCGCGAGCGGTTCGCCGTAGCAGCGCACGCTGGGCAGCTCCACGTCCACACCGGCGGCCAGCGCCAGCGCGGCGGCCTCACCCGGTGAGCCCGCGATAGCGTGCGAGGTCTCCAGGAACGACACCCCGAAGTAGTCCGCGACCACCACGCCCTCGAAGCCCCACTGGTCGCGCAGCAGATCGGTGAGCAGTGACGCGTCGGAGGCCGGCGGCACGCCGTCCACCTCGGCGTAGGAGTGCATGACCGACCGGGCGCCGCCCAGGCGCAGTGCCATCTCGAACGGCGGCAGCACCACGTCGGCGAACTCGCGCGGACCCATGTGCACCGGCGCGTGGTTGCGCCCGCCGCGCGAGGCCGAGTAGCCCGCGAAGTGCTTCAGGGTGGCGACGATCCCGCTGGACTCCAGGCCCTTGGTGTACGCCGCACCGAGGAGGCCGACGAGGTACGGATCCTCGCCGATGGTCTCCTCGGTGCGCCCCCACCGCGGGTCGCGCGACACGTCCAACACCGGCGCCAATCCCTGGTGGACGCCGACGTCGCGCATCACGAGACCGACCTCGCGTGCCATCCGCTCGACCGTCACCGGGTCGAACGACGCGCCCCACGCGAGGGGGATGGGAAAGACGGTGGCCTGCCAGGCGGTGAAGCCGGCCAGGCACTCCTCGTGCGCCATGGCGGGGATGCCGAAGCGGGTGTTGCCGACCAGCTTGCGCTGCGTCTCGGCCAGCACCTTCGCGCCGACCAGCGGGTCGATCGGCCCGGTGCCGAACACGCGGGTCAGCTGGCCGAGGCCCGGCTTCGTCAACTCGTCCCACGGCGGCAGCGGCTCGGCGAACTCGTGCTGCGCCGGAGCGACCTCCTGGTCGGTCTCCGACACACCCACCCACACCCCGACCAGCTGGGCCAGCTTCTCCTCCAGGGTCAGCTCGGCCAGCAAGGCGGCGACCCGCTCACCGGTCGGCTTTCCGGGATCGGCCCAGACGTTCAGCACGGCGGCTCCTTCGTTGACGATCGGACGACGAGTTCGGTGGCCAGTTCCACCCGCTCGGTCTCCACGGGACGACCCGCGATGAGGTCGGCGAGCATGCGGCCCGCGTGGCGGCCCATCTCGGTGAGCGGCTGGCGCACGGTGGTGAGGGCGGGCGACGACCAGACCGCGACCGGCAGGTCGTCGAACCCGACCACGCTCAGGTCGTGCGGCACGGAGAGCCCGATGATCCGGGCCGCCTCGATCACGCCCAGCGCCTGCTCGTCGTTGCCCGCGAAGATCGCCGTCGGCCGGTCCGGCAGCGCCAGCAGCTCGGCCGCGCGGCGGAACCCGCCCTCGTGCTTGAAGTCCCCGTGCTTGACCAGCTCGGGGTTGAACGCGATGCCCGCCCGGTCCAGCGCGGCGCGGTAGCCGTCGACCCGCGCGCGGCTGCACAGCATCCCGGCCGGTCCGCCGATGACGCCGACCCGGCGGTGGCCCAGGCGGAGGAGGTGCTCGGTGGCGGCCAGGCCGCCGGCCCAGTTGGTCGCGCCGACGCTCGGCACGTTCGGCTGCGGCAGGTCCACCGGGTCGATGACCACGACGGGGATGCGGGAGTTGGCCAGCACCCGGCGGTCGGCGGCGGTCAGCTGGGAGGTGACCAGCAGCGCGCCCGCGCGCCGTGCCTCCACCAGCGACGCCGCCCACGAGGTGTGCTGACGGGGTTTGTCGGTGGACGAGACCACGACGTGCAGCCCGGTGTCGACGACACCGCGGATGATCTCCACCGCCCAGGGGCTGTCGAGAGCCGTGAACACGAGGTCCACGAGCAGGTGCCCGGAGGCCCGACGGGACCCCACCGGCACGTAGTCGTACTCGGCGAGCAACTGCCGCACACGAGCCCTTGTCTCCGCGCCGACGTCGTCCTTCCCGTTCAGGACTTTGGACACCGTCGGGAGGGACACCCCCGCTGCTGCGGCAATCGTGGCCAACGTGGCTCGACGCATGGGCCGATAGTATCGAAACTCGATCGAAACACAAGAGTGACCTCTTGACGTGCAGAAACGTCACCGAGACGCGCTTTTGGGTGATGCTTGACACCGCTTGGACACGGGCCTAAGGTCTGCGCAAGTCGTGGATGTTTCGAAATGTTTCGATGCCACGAATCAATTCCGCAGCGTGGCAGAAGGGTGGCGGTCGCATGTCCCGCCGTTCATGGGTGCGTCCCCTCATCGCGATGGGGCTCGTCGCCGTGACAGCAGTGGTGTCCGCGTGTGGTACGTCCGGTCCGGGCGAGACCAGCGGTGGAGCCCTGAAGATCTGGGCCCTCGAGGACCCGGTCCTCAACAAGATCGAGCAGAAGTCGATCGACTCGTTCAAGGCCGACGGCGGCGACGCCACCCTTGAGACGTTCGGCAACGACCCCTACAAGCAGCGGCTCCGGGTGGCCATCGGCTCGCCCCAGGCCCCCGACCTGTTCTTCAACTGGGGCGGTGGCAACCTCAAGGAGTACGTCGACGCCGGCAAGGTCGCCGACCTGACCGCCGTGCTGGACGAGAACAAGGCCGTCAAGGAGAAGTTCATCCCCAGCGTCCTCGACGGCGCGAAGCTCGACGGCAAGAACTACGGCGTCCCCATGCGGGGTATGCAGCCGGTGCTGTTGTTCTTCAACAAGACGGTCTTCACCGAAGCGGGCGTGCAGCCGCCGAAGACGTGGGACGACCTGCTGTCGCTGGTGGACACGTTCAAGGCGAAGGGCATCACGCCCATCGCCCTGGCCGGCACCCAGGCGTGGACCGAGCTGATGTGGGCCGAGTACGTGCTCGACCGCTTCGCGGGCCACGAGGTGTTCAAGAACATCCGGGACAACGGCCCCGAGGGCTGGAAGGACCCGGCCGTGGTCGGGGCCATGACCAAGCTCAAGGAGCTCATCGACCGCGGTGGCTTCGGTGACGCGTTCGCGTCCGTGGGCTACGACGCCGGTGGTGCGTCGACGATCCTCGCCCAGGGCAAGGCCGCGATGCACCTCATGGGTTCGTGGGAGTACACCAACCAGCTGGACCAGAGCCCCGACTTCGTCAAGCAGGGCAACCTGGGCTGGATCGAGTTCCCGTCGATCGCCGGTGGCAAGGGCGACCCGTCCAACCTGGTCGGCAACGTGAGCAACTTCTACTCCGCCACGGCGGACTCGAAGAACCTGGACGCGGCGAAGAAGTTCGTCACGACCACGCTCCACGAGGACTCCTACATCGAGGCCCTGATCGAGGCCGGTGACGTCCCGCCGGTGGTGGGCGCCGAGGAGAAGCTGAAGAAGTCCGCGCACCCCGAGTACGCGACCTTCATCTACGAGATGGTGCTGGACTCGAAGAACTTCCAGCTGTCCTGGGACCAGGACCTGCCGGCCGACAAGGCCACTTACATGCTGACCCAGCTCCAGGAGTTCTTCCTGGGCAAGGTCTCGCCGCAGCAGTTCGTCGACGCGGTGGCCGCGCGCTGATGTCGTCCCAGCGGCCTTCGGCCTGGTATGCCGTGCCGGCGTTCGCGTTCTTCGCCCTGTTCGCCGCGTTGCCCATGATCCTGGTGATCTACCTGAGCTTCACCGCTTGGGACGGTCTGGGCACGCCGCAGTTCAACGGTGGCGAGAACTGGTCCCGGTTGCTCGACGACTCCGAGGCTCGCGCCTCGGTGTGGCGGACCCTGTTGCTGATGGTCATGTCGTGGCTCGTCCAGACCCCGATCGCGTTGCTGGTCGGGGTCTGGGCGGCCGGCAAGCAGCGTTCGAGGGCAGTGCTCAGCTCGATCTTCTTCCTCCCGCTGCTGCTGTCCACGGCCGCCATCGCCCTGCTGTGGCAGGCGCTGCTCGAGCCGAACTTCGGCGCGTTCGTCGGTGGCCCGCTGTTCCTGGGCGACCCGGACATCGCGCTCTACACGGTGGTGCTCGTGATCTCCTGGCAGTTCATCCCGTTCCACACCCTGCTCTACCAAGGTGCGGCGCGGGCGGTGCCGCCGTCGCTGTACGAGGCGGCGACCATCGACGGGGCCTCCCGGGTGAGCAAGTTCCGGCACATCACGTTGCCGCAGTTGCGGTACACGATCGTCACGTCGTCGGTCCTGATGCTGGTCGGCTCGCTGACCACGTTCGACACCGTGCTGATCCTGACCGGCGGCGGGCCGGGCACCGCGACCCGCATCCTGCCCCTGCACATGTACATCACCGGCTTCAGCGGGTTCGAGATGGGCTACGCGAGCGCGATCGCGGTCGTGCTGGTCGTGCTCGGCACGGCGCTGTCGGTCGCGGTCATGCGCTGGAGCGGGTTCCGCGCGATGAGCAGCCAGCAGGAGGGGTCGTGAAGTCTCGTCCCAACTGGCCCGCCGGGCTGTTCGCCCTGGCGTGGCTGGCCTTCATCCTCGGGCCGCTGATCTACCTGGTCACCGTGTCCCTGCGCACCCGGGCCGAGTACCTCGGCAAGAGCGCGTGGGAGATGCCGGAAGCGCTGACGCTCGACAACTACGTCACCGTGCTGACCGGCGGGTTCGGTCAGTACCTGCTGAACAACGTGATCGTGACGGTCGCGACGGTGGGCATCGTGGTGCTCGTCGCGGTGCCGGCCGCCTACGCGGTGGTCCGGAACACCGGTCCGTTCGTCCAGCGCGGGTTCACCCTGATCCTCATGGGTCTGGCGATCCCCGCGCAGGCCACGATCATCCCGGTGTACCTGATGATCACCCGGATGCAGCTGTACGACACGCTCACCGCGATCATCCTGCCGACGGCGGCGTTCGCGCTGCCGGTGGCCATGCTGGTGCTGACCAACAGCCTGCGCGACGTGCCGCGCGAGCTGTACGAGGCGCAGGCCATCGACGGCGCCGGCCCGATGCGCGTGCTGGTGTCGCTGGTCCTGCCGCTGGCGCGGCCGGCGATCATGACCGTGGTCGTCTACACCTCGCTCAGCGCGTGGAACGGGTTCCTCTTCCCCCTGGTGCTCACCCAGTCCAAGTCGTCGCGGGTGCTCACCCTCGGGTTGTGGGACTTCCAGAGCCAGTTCGGCACGAACGTGCCGGCACTGCTGGCGGCGGTGACGCTGTCCGTGCTCCCGATCTTCGCGGTGTACCTCATCGGACGTCGGTTCCTGCTCAGCGGTCTGACGGCCGGTTTCGGCAAGTAGCGATTCCTCCCCACCAGGCTCGGGTCCGCGCTTCTCCCAGCGGGCCCGAGCCCTCTACTTTCCGATAACCTGTGACGTGCGCAGCGTCTCAATCAGTGGACGTCGACAGTTTCGATCTATACTTCGATTGTTTCGAACGCGTTACCGGGCTGTCGAGTGACCAACAACCCACCAGCCCTGCCCCGCGTCAGGCGGCCGGAACTGGGCAGGGCTGTCGTAGACTGCCCTCATGCCGACCAAAGCCGACCCGTCACCCTCGGATGGCACCGCCTCAGGTAAGATCACCATCGCCGCCATCGCGGCCGAGGCAGGGGTTTCGGTTCCGACTGTTTCGAAGGTCATGAACGGTCGCGCGGACGTCGCTCCGCACACCCGCGAACGGGTCGAAGCGATCATCAGACGGCACGGTTACCAACGGCGTGCGGACGAACGGTCGAAGCGGTCCAACCTGGTGGAACTGATGTTCCACGAGCTGGAGAGCGCCTGGGCGCTGGAGATCATCCGCGGCGCCGAGCAGGTCGCCGCCGAGCAGGGTCTGGCGCTGGTGCTGTCGGAGTCGCAGGGTCGGCTCACCCCCGGTCACGGCTGGCTCGAAGGCGTCATCGCGCGCAAGCCGCTGGCCGTGATCTCCGTCTTCTCCGACCTCACGTCCTCGCAGCTGGCGAAGCTCCGCGCGCGGGACATCCCGGTCGTCGTGGTCGACCCGATCGGCGAACCGCAGCTGGAGACGCCGTCCATAGGAGCCACCAACTGGAACGGCGGCCTGACGGCCACCCGGCACCTGATCGAACTGGGCCACCGCCGCATCGCCATGATCGGCGGTCCCGAGCGGGTGCTGTGCAGCCGTGCCCGAGTGGACGGCTACCGGGCCGCACTGGAGACGGCGGGCTTGGACTACGACACGGCCCTGGTGCGCTACGGCGACTTCCACGTGGAGTCCGGCCGCGCCCAGTTCGCCCCGCTGCTCGACCTCGCCGACCCGCCCACCGCCGTGTTCGCCGGCTCGGACCTCCAGGCCCTCGGCGTCTACGAGGCGGCACGCGCGGCCGGCCTGCGCATCCCGGAGGACCTCAGCGTCGTCGGCTTCGACGACCTCCCGGTGGCGCAATGGGTGGGCCCGCCGCTGACCACGGTCCGGCAGCCGCTGCAGGACATGGCCGCGGCGGGCACCCGTCTCGCCATCACGCTGGCACGTGGTGAAGAGCCCGAACACCGCCGAATCGAGCTTGCCACCACGCTGGTGGTGCGACAGAGCACCGCCGCGCCGCGCTGACGAGCCGCCTAGTGGTGGTGACCGCCTGGCTTCTGCGCGTAGATGCACCCCTCCGCCTCTGCGGGCACGGTGTGTCCCACTTCGTCGCCAGGCAGCACCGGAGTGCAACGCAGGTCGTGCAGTCCCAGCAGCTCCAAGCCGAGCGTGCCGCTCAGCGCGAAGCCGTTGCCGAAGCCGAAGTCCGGGTTGTCCGAGACCTCGCCGCTGGTGAGCGCCGCCTGCCACGCGCGCTGGAAGTCCGCCAGCTTCTCGCGCTGGAACACCACCAGCCCGAGCCGTTCGTACGGACCCGCCTTGCACGTCGCCCACTCCGCCACGTACGGCGCGTAGAGCTTCGCGCGGAGCGGACCGACGAACTCGGCGAACTCCTCCATCGTCCGCGGCGCGACCTCACCGCACTGCCCCGTCTTCTCCCGCACCCACTCGCCCACCTCGGACGCGGTGGCGAGGGGCGGGCCCAGCGCGTTGGCCGCCAGGCCGGTGGAGCCGGTCGCCGAGGAACAGGCGACCGACCCCACCAGGAGCGCGACCAGGGCCGCGCACCGGCCGAACATCAGGCCGTGGCGCACGAAGCGCCGTTGAGGGCGAACGACGCCGGGTTCGTCGGCGTCCCCTGCGCCGAACCGTTGAACCCGAAGCTCACCGTCTGGCCCGGCTGGATGTTCTGGTTCCAGCTGGCGCCCTTCGCGGTGGCCTTGCCCGCCGCCACCGTGACGTCCGCCGACCAGGACTGGGTGATGCCCTGACCCGAGGGGAGGTCCCAGACCAGCTGCCACGCGTTGACCGCGCTCGTGCCCGTGTTCTTCACCGACACGTTCGCGGTGAAGCCGCCGGACCACGAGCTGGGCACGCTGTACGTCACCGAGCACGCGCCGGGCGTCGTGCCGCCACCGGAGGTGGTCGTCACCGACACCACCGCGGACGGCGGCGAGGTGTTGCCCGCCGCGTCCCGCGCCACCACGTAGAACTGGTACGCGGTGCTCGCGGTGAGGCCCGTGACGGTGGCCGAGGTGCCCGTGGAGGTGGCGACCGGCACGTCGGTGGCGCCCGCCTCGCGGAACACGGTGTAGCCGCTCACGGCCACGTTGTCCGTCGCCGCCGGCCAGCTCAACGCCACCGAGGTGGACGAGGCCGTGGCGGTGGGCGTGCCCGGCGCCGTCGGGGCCACCGTGTCACCGCCGCCGCTGCCGCCCGTGAAGATCACGTCCGAGCAGCTGTAGAACGCCTCGGGGCTGTCGTTGCGCTGCCAGATCGAGTAGATGATGTGGCGGCCGGACTTGTTGGGCAGGGTGCCGTTCCACGAGTACTCGCCGCTGCCCAGCGGCGGGTTGGTGATGCTGTCGAACGGCACGGGCTCCAGGTCGGACCACTTCAACGGCTGCGTGACGTCGAAGCCGTCCCGGGTGACGTACTGGTCCCAGCGCCCGGGGTGGGGCGCCCAGGCGTTGTACTTGAAGTTGATCGACGCGCCCGCCCGCAGGGTGGTCACCGGCCAGTCGTTGCGGGCCAGGTTGTACGCGTCGTACTTGGTGGTGGGACCGCAGAGGTCGCCGTCCGCGATGATCTCGCGGTGCTTGCCCGCGGCCTGGCTGATGAGGTTGCCGTACCAGTCCCACAGCGGCTGCTTCCCGCCGATCTGCACCGCGGCGACGCACGCCGGGTTCGTCGGGTTCAGGTCGCCACCGCCGCCGCCGATCCTGCCGTCTTCGTAGCAGGCGTAGGTGCGGCTCGGGGGGTAGGTCATCGAACCGTGCGCCACCGCTACGCCGCTCTGGACGAACACGGTGGTCACACCGACGATACCGAGCGCGGCCACGGCCAACGCCCCTAAGCGCTTGAGTCGCAAGGACATCTCCTTCAGATCGACGGTGATCTGTGAACAATCAGACTGGGAGCGCTCCCAGAATTACGATCGCACTACCGGTGACCGCACGTCAACGATCTGTTTCAACTGGTTGCCGCCGGGTACCGCTCGACCATGCGGATCGCGGTGGTCGGTCAGATAGCCCGTGACCTGGTGCTGACGGTGTCCGAAGTGCCCGGATCGGGCGCCTCGGCGGAGGTCCTGGAACGCCGCGAAATGCTCGGCGGGAAGGGCGCCAACATCGCCCGCGACGCACGGCAGCTCGGTGCGACGGCCGCGGTGGTGGGGGTCGTCGGGGACGACAGGGAAGGCCGTCTGCTGGTCGAGCGACTGGGTGCGGACGGCGTAGCGACGGCGGCGGTGGTGCGGCGGGAGGCGACCCGGACGGCGTTGATCGTGGACGTCGTGTGCGGCGGCGAGTACCGGTACCTGCAGGACATCCCGCACCGGACGCTGGTGACACCCGAGGACGTGCGTGCCGCGTCGCCGATGCTGGCCGGGGCGGACGCCGTGGTCGTCCAGCTGGAGCAACCGTCCAACGCAGCACTGGCCGCCGTCCGCGCCGCCGGCGGGCTGGTCGTGCTGGACGGCGCGCCGGACGGCCACCAGGCCGAACTGCTCGCCGCCGCCGACGTCGTGCGTGCCGACCACCGCGAGGCGGAGGCGTTGGCAGGACGGCGGATCAGCGGTGCGGACGCGACCGTGGAGGCGGGCCGCGAACTGCTGGCGCGAGGTCCGTCGGTGGTGGCGTTGGAGGTGCCCGGCGAGGCCAACGTCGTGGCGTGGGGCGACGATGCCGCGGTGGTCCCCCTGACCGGGGAGGAGGTCGTCGACACGACGGGCGGCGGTGACGCCTTCGTCGCCGCGTTGACCATGGCGCTGCTGCGCGGCGACGCCCCCGACGTCGCGGCCCGGTTCGCCACCGCCGCCGCCGGACGCGCAGTCCGCCACCCCGGTGGGCGGACCGACCTCACCGGACTCGCCTGACCCTGCGGTGCGCTGGACGGACCATTGCGCCATAAGGGTCCATTGGGCCGTTCAGCCGATCGCACGGTGTCATCGTCGCGGCCGATCGGCGGCTGGAGTGGGGAAACGGGACCCCTGATGGACGAGTGCACGTCGGTTCCGTAACCTGTCCGAGATCTGAGCGGGTATAACCCGTTCGGGGCACCCCACCCCGGCTCAAGGAGGACCGCGCGACCGTGGCGTCGAACCCTGCTCTGCGCACCGTCCGTGCCGCCCTGACGGCCACCGCCGTCACCGCGCTCGTCGGCGCCACCGTGCCGTTCCACCACGCCGCGGCCGACCCGGCGCTGCCGCCCAACGCCTCCGACGCGTTGAAGAAGTACAACGAGCTCTCCATGCAGGCCGAGGCGCTGAACGAGGAGCACCTGCGCGCGCAGGAGGCACTCGCCAACGCGCAGGGCGCGCTCGACCATGCCAACCGCGACCTCACCACCGCCGAGCAGGCGCAGGAAGCGCTGCGCGGCCAGGTCGACCTCCTCACCGAGGCGTCGTTCGAGGGCGCCCGGTTCAACCAGCTCTCGGCGCTCCTGGTCAGCGACTCGCAGCAGGACTTCCTGAACCGCATGAGCGCGCTCGGCGTCCTCGCCGGCGGCAACGCGGAGGCGTTGCAGGGCCTGTCCGACGCGGTGGACCTGGCGAACGACGCGGCCCACCGCGCCACCGAGGCGGCCGGCGCGGCGAACCAGGCCATCGTCGACATCGACCAGCGCAAGGTCGAACTGGACGGCCAGATCACCGAGGCCCGCAACGCCTACCGCGCCCTGAGCGCGGCCGAGCGGGCGGCGTTGAACACGGCCGGCGACATGAGCGCCATCCCGGTGCCCGCGGGCCAGGCCGGGCAGGCGCTGGCGTTCGCGCTCGGCCAGCGCGGCAAGCCGTACGTGTACGGCTCGAACGGCCCGAACTCGTGGGACTGCTCCAGCCTGATGCAGGCGGCGTACCGCTCGGCGGGCATCACCATCCCCCGCACCACCTACGGCCAGGCGACGATCGGGCGGTCGGTGTCGCGCAACGACGTGCGGGCCGGCGACCTGGTCATCTACTACTCCGGCCAGACCCACGTGTCGATGGCGATCGACGGCATCCGCGCCGTGCACGCGTCCACCGAGGGCGTGCCGGTGAAGGTCCAGGACATCGACTCCATCGGTCCGATCAGCGTCATCCGGCGCGTGGTCGGCTGATTTCCGGGTACTCCCCCGCCACACCGCAGGTGACGGAGGGAGACACATGCCGGACGTGGTCGATCTGATCATGCAGGACCACCGCGAGGTGGAGCGGCTGTTCGACGAGCTGGAGCGCCACCCGGAGAAGCGCCCGCTGCTCGTGCCCGTGCTGACCGCCGTGCTCACCGCGCACAGCCGCGCCGAGGAGGCCGAGGTCTACCCGGTCGCCAAGGACGAGGCGGGCGAGACCGAGGAGGTCGCGCACAGCCAGGAGGAGCACGCCCAGGCCGAACAGCTGCTGCTGCGACTGGCGCAGGCGGACCCGACGTCGTCGGCGTTCGACGAGGTGCTGCGCGAGCTGGTCGAGGCGGTGACGCACCACGTCGAGGAAGAGGAGTCGACGGTGCTGCCGGGCATGCGCGAGCGGTTGGACGATGAGCGGCGCGAGGAGCTGGGGCGCGCGTTCGCGGAGAGCCGGGCACGCCACCTGGGCGACCGGCCGGGTGAGGAGAGCCGCGAGGAACTGCTCGCGCAAGCCCGCAACGCCGGCCTGACCGGTGCGTCCGGCATGAGCAAGGAACAGCTGGTGAAGGAGTTGCACCCGTCCTGACGGGCGCACCGAGTTCCCCTGGGCCTAGGCTGGGCGCGGTTGAGCAGCCAGCCGCATCCTGCCGACCGCACCCAGGGGTGGACATGGACGATTTCACCGACGCCGTCGCGCTCAGCACGCGCGACGTGACAATGGGCGTGGCGGTCGTCGGCGTCGCCGGCGAACTCGACATGGCGACGGTCCCGGTGGTCGAGGAGTTCGTCCACCGCCGGCTCGCCCACGGGGTCGGCACGCTGGTCCTCGACCTGACCGGCGTCACATTCCTTGGCTCGACCGGCATCAACCTGCTGATCAACCTGGACGCGGCGTGCGCGGCGTCGGGCACGAAGCTGCGGCTGGTGGCGACCACCCAGGTGGTGCTCCGCCCGCTGGAGGTCACCGAGATGACCGGCCACTTCACCATCGTGGGAGCGGTGGACGAGGCGGGCTGAGCGGCGGGGTCAGTCGCTCTGCTCCATGACGAGGATCACGCCGTTCGGCTCGCCCGCGTTGGACCGCAGCGAGCTGCACACCACGCGCACGACCACGTCACGCCCCTTCCGGTTGATCGCGCCGACCTTCACCTCGGTGAGGTACGACGCGTCACCCAGCGCCTGCCGCACCACCGGCCGCAGCTCCGCGAGCGGCAGGCCGATGTCGAGGTTGAGCAGGTGCTCGCCCTCGGCCTCGTCCCGGCGCACGCCCCACAGCTCCTCCGCGCCGCGGTTCCACGCGATGACCCGCATCCCCGGGTCGAGCACGATCACTCCGGCGCGCAGCGAGGTGAGGATCGACTCCAGGAAGTCGTTCACCTGGTCGAGTTCACGGGTGCGGTCGCGGAGCGTGTCGTTGATCGTCTGGAGTTCGTCGTTGGTCGACTGCAACTCCTCGTTCATCGTCTCCAGTTCCTCGTTGGTGGACTGGAGTTCCTCGTTCGTGGTCTCCAGCTCCTCCACCGTGGACTGGAGCTCCTCGTTCGTGGTCTCCAGCTCCTCGTTGGTGGACTGGAGCTCCTCGTAGGCCGTTTCCAGCTGCTGGTTGGCGAACTCGAGGTCGTCGAACAGCCGCCGGGTGGCGGTCACGTCGTGGAACACGATCGAGATGCCGATGACCACGCCGTCCGGGCCGAACAACGGGTTGAGGTTCACCTCCAGCCACAGGTGCTCACCGCCCGGCCGCTGCCACAAGACGTCCTTGACGTGCAGCGCTCTCCGCTCACCGCGGACCTGCTGGACGTGGCCGCGCAGCTCCGCCGGCCGGTAGGACAGGTCGAGGTCGCGCAGCGGGCGGCCGACGTCCTGACCGCTCAGCCCGAACAGCGACTCGGCCTCCTGGTTGGCCAGCACCAGCACGTCGTCGCTGTCGACCACGACCTGGGCGACCGGGCCCGCCGCGAAGGCGTGCTCGCGCAACTGGTCCAGCCCACCCACGTCGATCCGGCGGTCCTGCACGAACGCGTGCCTGACGAAGTTCGGCACGCCACTCGCGGCGCCGTCGGTCTTGCGGAAGATCCGCCGCTTGAGGTCGATCGGGTCGAACAGGCGGCCGTGGGCGAGCAGCATCTCCGCCTTGCCGAGGAACAGCACGCCGCGCGGGACCAGCGCGAAGTGGAACCGGCCGAGGATCCTGGTCTGGGCCTCCTGGTTGAAGTACATCAGGGTGTTCCGGCACACCAGCAGGTCGATCCGGGAGATCGGCGCGTCCTGCACCAGGTCGTTGCGGCCGAAGATCACCGTGCGGCGGAGGTCCTTGCGGAACGCGAAGCGCCCTTGGTGCGGGTCGAAGTACTTCGCCAGCAGCTCCGGCGGCACGCCCTCCAGCTCGCGCTCGGTGTAGACCGCCTGCCTGGCGTGGGCCAGCGCCTCGCCGTCCACGTCGGTGGCGTAGATCTTGACCTGGCGGCGGAACCGCTCGGGGCCGAGGACCTCGGCCAGCACCATGGCGAGGGTGTACGCCTCCTCCCCCGACGCGCACCCGGCGCTCCACACCCGGATCGGCTCGTCCGGACCGCGTTCGGCCAGCGCGGACACCACGTGGTCACGCAGGTGGTCCCAGGCCTCGGGGTCGCGGAAGAAGCCGGTGACGTTGATCAGGATGGTGTTGAACAGCGCGTTGAACTCGTCCGCGTCGACCTGGAGGTGGTCTACGTAGTCGGCGTGGCCCTCGATGCCGACCTGGCTCATGCGGTGGTGGACGCGGCGCATGAGGCTGGTGCGCTTGTAACCGGTGAAGTCGAAGCCGCGAGCCTCCTTGAGGTAGCGCAGCACCTCTTCGAAGTCCTCGTCCGGCGCCTGGCGATCGCTCACGTCACCGAACGCTACTCGGGCGGGCCGGGGTCGCCGGATGTCCCGGGGGTCACTTGGCGATGACGGCCCAGACGACCTTGCCGCCGAGCGGCCACGGCGAGCAGCCCCACACCCGGCTGAGGGAGCCGACGATCGAGATGCCCCGGCCCCCCGGCCGCAGCGCGTCCGCCTTCGACTCCTCGGGCCGCGCCGCGCTCTCGTCACGGACTGCGACGGTCAGCCGGCCACCGCGCAGCTCCAGCCGCAGCACCGGCTCGGACCGGCCGTGGCGGACGGCGTTCTCCACCAGCTCCGTCGCCACCGTCACCGCGTTCCCGGTGAAGTGGTCGACCAGCCAGCGGTCGCACGCCTCGCGCACGAAGTTCCGGGCCAGCAGCCCGGCGACCAGCGTCTCGGGCAACCTGATCTCGTCACGCCTGCGCTCGGGCGGCTGTCCGACGGCGTCCAGGGCGGCGTCCAGCGCGGTGAACCTCGGCACCAGGGTGCCCGCGCCGCCGTTGTCGAGCGCCTCGCGGTGCGGGGGCGACTCCCCGACCAGCATGACCGGCACACCCGGCCACTCGGACACGCGCATCCACACCGTGGCGAAGACCGACATGAACGCGGGCGTCGCGCACTCGAACCCGTCGTCGAGCCGCACGATGACGGCCTTCGGCTCGTCCGCCGCGCACTTGAGCAGGCCGTCGCGCAACTGGCGGTAGGTGGTCAGGTCCAGCAGTCCCACCGGGCGCACCACAGCGACGCCGTCCACGTCCGTGCGGTGGAGTGCGAACGCGGTCACGTGACGGGCTCCTCTCCGACCTCGTCGGCCCGGTTGGTGAACGTGCCGGACAGCAGGTGCCGGCGCAGCACCTCGGCGGCGTGGGTGGCCTCCTCCTCGGTTCGCTCGAAGCGGCGGACCAGCAGGTCCGCGCCCCTGGCCGAGGCGTCACCGCGCATGCGGCGAGCCAGACCGGCCTTCTCCTCCAACGTGCGCAGCGCCGTCCACACCGCCTTCTCCAGCGCCGCGCCCTGCGCCTGGAGCAACGCCTCGGCGGTCCAGGCGTGGCCGACCTGGCAGCGGAACCGCTTCGGCACGCCGTCCGGTTCGGCCAGGGTCAGTTCGACCAGGTTGCCGTCGCAGTCGGGACAGCTGAAGTTCGACGGCCTGCCCAAGGGGATCACCTCGTCGGAGTGCACTCCGCCGGTGGTGGCGGCGATCGCGGACTCGCGGCGGGCCAGGTCCGATGGCGCACGGACCTCGTCGACCCGCAGCCCGACGCAGTCCCGCAACAGCGCCCCCATCTTCGCGGACGGCATCACGTGGTCGACGTCCAAGTGCCGCAGCACGCTGGTGGGCATCCCGGCGTAGAGGGCGTCTTCCGGGTCCTGCACGACGGTGAGTCCGCCGCGACCGGCGATGGTGAGCATGCCGGCGGTGCCGTCGTCCAGCGCGCCGGACAGCACCACGCCGATCACACCGGCGCCGCGCGAGGTGGCGGCGGAGCGGAACAGCGCGTCGACGGCCGGGCGGTGGCCGTTCTCGGTCGGGCCGTGCGAGAGGTGCGCCACGCCGTCCACCACGATCAGGTGGTGGTCGGGCGGCGCGACGTGCACCCAGCCCCGGCGCAGCTCCATGCCGTCGGACGCCGTGACCGCCGGCAGTGGGCCGCTGCGGTTGAGGATCCCGGCGAGCGCGCTCGTGCCGCCTGCCGGCAGGTGCAGGACCACCGCGATGACGGCGTCCAGATCAGCGGGCAGGCCGGCGACGAACGCGCGTAGCGCTTCGACACCTCCGGCGGATGCGCCGACGACGATCAGGTCTCTCGTTGGCATCAGGTCACCCGATCGGTGGATACCCGAGCTGCGTGAGCTTTTACTCCTCGTGACGGCCAGAGCATCGGACCGTAGTGTGAGCGCTACTCACCGGTCTGCGGGGCGGCGGGAGCGACGTGCTGTCGAGCGCCTAGCGGGCGGAGGAGCCGACCTTGGCCTTCGGGGTCCACTGGGTGTAGCCGGCGCGCTTCGCCTCGGCGACGGAGCGGAACGTGACATCGCCCTTCATCCGCTTGTAGTACGGCGAGTCGGGGGTGTGGAAGATCATCGACTTGGAGTTCGCCTTGACCTCGACCTCCACCTCGTCCGCCGACGCGATCTCGGGCTCCTGGACGGCTGCCGACTCGGGGGCCGCTTCCGGCTCCTGGACGACCTCGGGCTGCACCACGGGCTCCGGCTCCACGACGGGCTCGGGCTCCACGACGGGCTCGGGCTGCACAACAGCCTCGGCCTCGGGAGCGGCCTCGGCCTGCACAACGGGCTCGGTGACCGAGTCGGTGGCGACCACGGCGGCGGGTTCCGCCGGGGTGGTGTCCTCGGTGACGACTGCCGCCGGGGTGGCCTCTGCCGGGGTGGCTTGAGGCGCGGACGGCTGCTCCGGGAGCACGACTGCGGCGGGAGCCGACTTGGTGTCGGCAGCGGGCTTGATGTCGACGGCAGCGTCCGCGTCAGCCACAGGCTCGATGTCAGCCGCAGGCTTGGGCTCGACCACGGGCTTGGTGTCAGCCGCGGGCCTGGGCTCGTCCGCGGGCTTGGGGTCGACCGCCGGTTCCGCGTCGGGTGCCGGGTCGGCGGCCGTTGCCTGCCCGGTGTCGGCTGCCGGCCGGTCGGCACGGGCGCGCAGCTCGCGCATGGTGGCGTTGTTGCGCAGCCGGGTGAACGCCGCGCCGGCCAGGAATGCCACCGCGCACAGGACGAGAGTGATCAACCAGGACACTGCAAACTCCTATACGGCCACTGCGAGCGGAACAGGACGCCGACTGGCGCATGCCGACGAGCCGCGCGCGACCCATCGGCCGAATGTTCACCGTGTCGGGGACCACAGACTAGGCACGCGTCACGCGGCGTGCGGCAGCACCCCCTGCCTGCACCCGCACCGGCTGCACACCGGGTGCGCGGGCAGTCGCACGTCCACGAGCAGCTTGCGGGCGTCGTCGAACGTCGGCACCCGTTGCCCCGGAACCAGAAGGCCGTCCAGCACCTCCTGCCGCCGCCGGGCCAACTCGCGCGCCCGCTGCACCGGATCCTTCAGCCTCGCCCGCACCCGCTCGCGCGACTGCTCGCGGGCCAGCGACCCGGCGGCGCTCAACGGCCGCGCCGGACGTGGCTGGGTCAGCCGGACGTTGCGCCGGTTGACCCGCCACCACGCGCCCAGCGCCATGCCCGCCACCGGGGGGCGCGCTCGGTGCGCGCCCCCCTGCCACCACGAGCGCAGTCGCGCACGGAGGAAGTCGTGCGCTACCTGGTCGCGGCTTCTCGGGCTGCCCTGCCTGGTGCCGTCCGGCCTGCGGTCGACCGCCGCGAGCAGGGCATCGACGCTCCACCCCTCGCCGAACCACGGCTCGACGACGCGGCGCACGGCGGCGCGGTTGGCGTCGGGCCAGGTGGCGCGGAGGCAGAACGCCTCGACCGCCGTGTCGATCTCGGCGTCGGTCTCGGGGATGACACGGCCGGGCCACTGACGGGGATCAAGTCGAACTCGCATCTCATGGCTCCCTTCGAACGCGTACCGAACATCCGTTCGAGATAGTGCCACCGACCACCGACAATTCCGGAGCTACAGATTTGCCTTATATAAGAGCGGTTTTAAAGATGCAGGTCACGGGCGCGTCCGAGAGGGCGCGGCATGGCTGGACGCCGTCCGCCACAGCTCGGCGAGTCCGGCCGCTCAACCCGTGCGGGGGCTGGTCGTGACGGGCGCGTGGTCCGGTGCGACCGCGACACCGGCCGCGACACCCGTTGAGGTGAAACCGAGGGCGGCGGTCTTGATGACGGCGATGCCGCGAACCCACGTGTTCATGCCGCCCACGTCGACTTCCCCGGATGTGCGGCGGGTCCGGCGGGTGTTCGGATCACGCGAAGATCCCAGGACTGCCCGTTTCACCTCCAGGCCGAGTGGCAACCCTCTGCCGCATGACCGACACCTTGTGGGACGAGTTCCACCGCGTGGTGAACATGACCTCGCACGAGCTGGAGGACTGGCTGCGCACCCGCTCGGCGGACGAGGACACCGAAGCCCTGCCCGACCAGGCGGGGACACCGACCGGACAGGACGTGCTGCGGGTGCTGCGCAAGCGGCGCACCGACCTGACCACCGAGGACGTCAAGGTGATGCGCAGGGTCGTGGAGCGGGTGCACGAGCAGCGGCGCGACGACCTGGAGCCGACGGCGGGCGAGGCGCACTGGAGGCACCGGCTGATGTCGATCGGCCACGACCCGCTCAAGCCCGCCTGAGCGCCGTCCCCGCGCTCGGACCCGGCTGATCGGCCCTCACCGACGGGCGGCGCCGACCTTCTCGGCGTCCCCCAGCTTCACGCCGCCCTCGGGGACCAGGCCGAACTGCACGACCTGGCGGCGGACGAGGAGTTCGGTGAGCCAGTCCACGGCCACCCGCAACCGGTTGCCGGGCATGGCCAGCAGGTGGTAGCCGCGGGCCACCGCCTTCGCGGGCAGCCCGGTGAGCGGCACGTGCAGGGGGTTCGCGACGGCCTGCGCGCCGGCCAGGTCCACCACGAAGCCGAGGTCGCGGTGCCGGTACGTCGCCACGGTGCCGTGGCCGAGGGAGGCCGCGACGTTCCGGGCGGCGAGCTTGCCCTGGCGCTGCGCGTGCTGCGCGGTCATCGGCGTCGGCTCGCCGTCGTTGAACACGTCCGGCACGGCGGCGATGTCACCCGCCGCGAACACGTGCGGGTGGGTCGGCACGGCCAGCGTCGGGTCGACCGCCACCCGGCCCTTCACGGTGGCCAGCGACATGGCCTCCACCAACGGGTCCGGCCGCACGCCCACGCACCACACCAGGGTCTTCGTCGGGATCTCCGAGCCGTCGGTCAACCGGGCGCAGTTGGCGGTGACGGCCTCCACGCTCGTCTCCAGCCGCACGTCCACGCCCCGCGACCGCAGCACTCGCGCGGCGGGCCCGGACAGCCGCTCGTCCAGTCCCGGCAGGATCCTCGGCGCCATGTCCACCAGCACCCACTTCACCTGGGACTCGGTCAACCCGCTGCGTCCGCGCAACGCCGACCGGGTGAGCTGCTGGCCCTGCGCCACCAGCTCGGTGCCCGTGTACCCGGCGCCGACCACCACGAACGTCGCCCGCGCCGCCCGTTCCGCCGGGTCGGTGGCCTGCTCTGCCAGCTCGACCTGCCGCAGCACGTGATCGCGGAGGAACACCGCCTCGGCGACCGACTTGAACCCGTACGCGTGCTCGGCGACGCCCGGGATCGACATCAACCGGGTGACCGAGCCCGCCGTCAACACGATCCGGTCCCACTCCAGGACTTGTTCGTGCCCTTCGACGTCCACCACGGTGCACGTCCGCTCGGCCAGGTCCAGCCCGGTCGCGCGCGCCTGCACCAGCCGGGTGCGCGGCAGCTTGGACCGCAACGGCACGGCCACCCGGCGCGGGTCGAGCGACCCGCCCGCGACCTCGGGCAGCAGCGGCACGTAGAGCATGTAGTCGGTGGGGTTGACCGCAACCAGGTCGGCGGCGTCGGCGGGCAGCACGCGTTCCAGCGCGCGCAGGCAGTGGTAGCCCGCGAAGCCCGTTCCGACGACCAGCACGCGCGGCTTGCCCATGGTCCGATCCCTCCCGACGAGGCGTCCGTTCCGCTGGCGGGTACCCCGGACCCGGAACGGGTAGACACGGTCCATGGCACTGGGACTGCCCGACTCGATCACCGTCTGCCTCTTCGACCTGGACGGCGTGCTGACCAGCACGGCCGTGCTGCACCGCCGCGCCTGGCGGCGCACCTTCGACGACTTCCTGCGCCCGCGCGACCAACCGCCGTTCGCCGAGGCCGACTACATCCGGTACGTGGACGGCCGCCCGCGCTACGACGGGGTGCGCACGTTCCTGGTCTCGCGCGGCATCGCGCTGCCCGAGGGCCGGCCCGACGACCCTCCCGACCGGGACACCGTGCACGGGTTGGGCAACCGCAAGAACGACCTACTGGAGGCGATCATCCGACACGAAGGCGTGACGCCGTACGCGGGCACGGTGCCCTACCTGCGCGCGGTGGAGGAAGCGGGACTCGGCATCGGGGTGGTGACGTCGTCGGCGAACGCCCGGAAGGTGCTCGACGCGGCCGGTCTCACCCCGTTCGTGCAAGCGTTGGTGGACGGCGTGGTCATCAGCCGGGACGGGCTCAAGGGCAAGCCCGCGCCGGACTCGTTCCTCGCGGCCGCGCAGCTGCTCGGCGTGACGCCGGACCACGCCGCCGTGTTCGAGGACGCGCTGTCCGGCGTGGAAGCGGGCCGTGCGGGCGGGTTCAGGCACGTCGTCGGCGTGGACCGGACCGGTCAGCGCGCGGCCTTGGAGGCGCACGGCGCGGACGTCGTGGTCGAAGACCTGGCGGACCTGCTGTGACGGGCTGGGTCACCGATCCCTGGATGGTGCGGTGGAGCGGTCTCGCGGTGGACCAGCTGCGCCGCACCGAATCGATCTTCGCGTTGTCCAACGGCCACATCGGCCTGCGCGGCACGCTGGACGAGGGCGAGCCGCGCGGCCTGCCCGGCACCTACCTGAACGGCTTCTACGAGGAGCACGCGCTGCCGTACGGCGAGTCCGGCTACGGCTACCCCGAGGCCGGGGAGACCGTCGTCAACGTCACGGACGGCAAGGTGATCCGGCTGCTGGTGGAGGACGAGCCGCTGGACATGCGCTACGGCCGGGCCCACGTGCACCGGCGGGAACTGGACTTCCGCTCGGGCACGCTGCGCCGGCACACCGAGTGGGAGTCGCCGACCGGCCGCCGGGTGACCGTGCGCACCGAACGGCTGGTGTCGCTGACCCAGCGCGCCGTCGCGGCGATCTACTACGAGGTCGAGCCGAGCGAGGACCTCCAGCTGGTGGTGCAGTCCGACCTGCTGGCCAACGAACCCGTCGAGCACGACAGCGACGACCCGCGGGTGGCCGCCGCGCTGGACGAGCCGCTGGTGGCGGAGTTCGCGCACGTCGAGGGCTACCAGGCCGTCCTGGCGCACCGGGCGCGCAACTCCGGGCTGCGGATGGCCGCCGCGATGGACCACGAGCTGGACGTCGAGGACGGCCTGCGCACCGAGATCCGCGCCGAAGGCGACCTGGCCCGGTTCACCGCCGCCGTGGACGTGCCCGCGGGGCGGAAGCTGCGGCTGGTGAAGTACCTGGGCTACGGCTGGTCCGCGCAGCGGTCGATCCCGGCGCTGCGGGCCCAGGTCGAGGCGGCGCTGGCGGGCGCGCGGCAGACCGGGTGGGAGGGTCTGCTGGCGGAGCAGCGGCAGTTCCTGGACGACTTCTGGGAGGTCGCCGACATCGAGCTGCACGGCGACGACGAGCTCCAGCAGGCGCTGCGGTTCGCGCTGTTCCACATCATGCAGGCCGCGGTGCGCGGTGAGACGCGGGCGATCCCCGGCAAGGGGCTGACCGGGCCGGGCTACGACGGGCACGCGTTCTGGGACACCGAGATGTTCGTGCTGCCCGTGCTGGCGTACACCGTGCCGGAGGCGGCGCGGGACGCGTTGCGGTGGCGGCACTCGACGCTGCCCAAGGCGCGGGAGCGGGCCGAGGTGCTCGGTCAGCGCGGCGCGGCGTTCCCGTGGCGGTCGATCAGCGGCGCGGAGTGCTCGGCGTACTGGCCCGCGAGCACGGCGGCGTTCCACGTCTCCGGCGACGTCTCGCACGCCGTGGCGCAGTACGTGAACGCGACCGGCGACCTGGCGTTCGAGCGCGAGTGCGGCGCGGAGATCCTGGTGGAGACCGCGCGGCTGTGGACGTCGCTGGGGCACCACGACCAGCACGGCGGGTTCCGCATCGACGGGGTGACCGGGCCGGACGAGTACTCGGCGGTGGTCGACAACAACGTCTACACCAACCTCGTCGCGCAGAAGAACCTGCGCTGCGCGGCGGACGCGTGCGAACGGCACCCCGACGTGGCCGGGGACCTGGAGGTCACCGCCGAGGAGGTCGACGGGTGGCGGAAGGCGGCCGACGGGATGCTGATCCCGTTCGACCGGCTCCTGGGCGTGCACCAGCAGAACGAGGGGTTCACCTCGCACGCGGAGTGGGAGTTCGACGGCACCGACCCGGACGAGTACCCCCTGCTGCTCAACCGGCCCTACTTCGACCTGTACCGCAAGCAGGTGGTCAAGCAGGCCGACCTGGTGCTGGCCATGCACGTGCGCGGCGATGCGTTCACGCCGCTGCAGAAGGCGCGGAACTTCGCGTACTACGAGGCCCGCACGGTGCGCGACTCGTCCCTGTCGGCCGGGACGCAGGCGGTGCTGGCCGCCGAGGTCGGCGCGTTGCGGCTGGCCTACGACTACCTGGCCGAGGCGGCGTTCACCGACCTGCACGACCTGCACCGCAACGTCCACAACGGACTGCACATGGCGTCGCTGGCCGGGGCGTGGGTCGGCCTGGTGGCCGGGTTCGGCGGGATGCGGGACCACGACGGTGAGTTGACCTTCGCGCCGCGCCTGCCGCCGGGGCTGAGCCGGATGACGTTCCGGATGTCGTTCCGGGGCACCCGCTTCGCGGTGGAGGTCGAACCGGACTCGGTCACCTACCGGATCGTCGCGGGCGACGCGCTGCGCACCTGCCACCACGGCGTCCCGGTGCTGGTGGAACCGGGTGCGCCGGTCACCCTGTCCACACCGGACCCGCCCGAGCCACCCGTCCTGCGCCAGCCGCCGTCCCGCGCGCCCGCACGGCGGGTGCCACCGGGTGACGAGGGCGTGCACGACCGTTCCGGGTCACACCGGAACGAGGGGATGGTCCTGAAAGGAGATTCGAGGGGATGAGGCGCCCGGCCGGGTTCCAGGGGGGATTGGATCCCGGCCGGGACTGTCAGGCGACCATTGGGGGGTGGTGGCCGCCTAAGCCCTCATCGTGGGGTTGAGTACCCGTGTTACCGGGTTCCAACCGCGGGGTCGGACAGCCGATGCGTGATCTACGTCATCACGGCCGGCGCGGCGGTCGGGGCAGGTCGTCCACAGAGGCCCACGAGTCGAAACGATCTCCGCACAATTGCGGTTCCTACCGCCGCGAAGGTAACCCACAGGAGTGAGAGGGGCAGCGCTGCGGGCCGTGGCCGGACAGGATTCCGAAACGTGAGCTCAACACCGATCTACGACGAGTTGGCGGCCACCTACCTCGCCGACCTCACACCGGACCCCCGTGAGCCGGCCGAACCCGAGCAGGGGGGCAAGTCGAGGCAGCAGAGCACGCCACCCGCCGACCGGACCACGCCGCCGACCGAGCCGCGCAAGCGGCCCCAGGCCTGACTCCAGCTCCCCGCACCACCGCTCCCCGCACCACCGCGCGCGGCGACGTAGCCGACTCAGCCCTCACGTCCTCTGCCGGATGGAGCGGACCGCGTGACGGGCGTTGCTCCCGGCAGGCGCAGTACGCCGCCGGTGCGTGCGACGGAGAGCAGACCGACTCCCCGATCCAGCGATATCGAACGTGACGCGCGGCCGAGGCGTAATACCGGACCGCTTCCGGCGATGGCACCTGTAGGCGGAACCGTCACCCGGAGGGGGACGAGCCGACGGGGGATGAGCCGATCGGGCCCGGGTATCCCCCTGCCATGCGGAACGAGGCAGCCGTGAAGACCCGGAAAGCCGCGAAGAAGGCCGATCGCAAGGCCGACACGACGACCGGGCGCCGACCCTTCAGCCGGGCACAACTGCTCGCGCTCCTGGTCGGTGTGCTCCAGCTCGTCTCCGCCTCCGTCCCGTTCCTCCCCACCGCCGACGGCACCGACCACGCCCTCTACGTCGCGACGGGCCTGGCCGGCGTCCTGCTCGCGTGGGACCACCGGCACGCCCGGTGCTACGGCATCGGCCTGCTCCTGCTCTACGGTCAGCTGTTCATCGTCGACGCGGAGGAGACCGGGACCCTGGGTCTGCCCACGTGGGAGACGCTGGCGTACGGCCGGGCGGCCTTGGCGGGCGTCGTCATCGCCTTGATCCCGGCGTTCAAGCGCGAGTAGTCGCCGGCGCTCATCGTGCCGTCCGGGTTGAACCGCAGCTTGGCGTCGCCGCTGCGGGCGATCGACTCGAACATCGCCTGGTCCGACTTGGTGGTGGGCCGCCAGTACATGTGGGCGCCGTGGGTGACGGCCATGTCCAGCGACATCATGGTCGCCACGGCCCGGTCGTAGCGGCGCCGGGTCAGGGGCGCGCCGCCGGACGCGCGGATGTCGAACACGTCGTGGTCGCCGGTCAGTGGCCGCAACCAGCCGCGCCGGTCGTACCCGTGCACGACGCCGTCCCGCACGACGTACTCGCCCCGCCGTTCGAACAGGGCCATCTTGTCGCGCAGCGCGTCGAACTCGGTGCGCCGCTGGTCGTACCGGCGGAGCAGCCGGTCGCTGAGGTCGAAGCGGGGCAGCGAGGGCCGGAAGTAGCCCACGAGGCCCCGGTGGCGGCGGGCCGCGCCCAGCCGGACGTCCAGGTCGTCGATGGTCTTGGCCTTCACCGCCTCCGGTTTGGGCAGCGCGCCTTCACGCAGCCAGGCAACCGCGTGCGGGTTCGTCGCCCGCACGTCGATGACCAGGTCCTGCTCCGCGGCCACCTGCTGGAACTTGCGGGCGTTCTCGGTCGGCATGCCGAAGACAGGCTCCACCGACGCCAGGGGGAAGAGGTGATCAGTGCGCACGGCTATTAAGGTCCGCCCGAAATGCGCGTGCACCAGAGCACCCGCTTCGGTTGGCTCGAAGCGTGACCCCTGATTCACTGATCGGACTTCTGGCCGAACCCGAGCGGTTGCGCGTGGTGGCCGCACTCGTCCTGGGCGCTCGGTCGACCCGGGACATCACCGGGTCGACCGGGTTGGACGCCCGGCAGGTCGAGCACTCGTTGCGCCGACTTCGGTCGGCGGGGCTCGTCGTGACCGACGGAGCGGTTCTGCGACTGCGCGAGGAGCTGTTCAAGGAGGCCACCCGGGTCGAACAGGCGAAACGGACCCCGGAGGACCCGTTCGTGCGGGACGGGCGGCTGATGACGCTGCCCGCCCGGCCTGGACGCCGGCGAGCCGTGCTCGAACAGGTGAGCGCCACGTTCGAGCCGGGTAGAAGGTACCTCGAACGGGAAGTGGCGGAAGTGCTGAAGCGCTGGTGCGAGGGCGGCGAGGTGGACCACGTGACCGTGCGCCGGTACCTCGTGGACGAAGGCCTGCTCAGCCGGGCCGGCGGCGAGTACTGGCGTACCGGCGGCCCGGTGAGCGTCTAGCTAGGCGGCCGGTCTAGCCGAACGTGTCCGGGTCGGGTCCGATGCGCCGGCCGCGGTCCATCCCGGCGATGCGCCGCAGGTCGTCGGCGTCCAGCTCGAAGTCGAAGACGGCGAAGTTCTCCGCGATGCGGCTCGGCGTCGCCGACTTGGGGATGACGACGTTGTCGAGTTGCAGGTGCCAGCGCAGCACGACCTGCGCCGGCGTCCGGCCGTGCTTCGCGGCGATGTCCGTCACGATCGGGTCGGACAGCAGCTCGCCGCCCTGCGCCAACGGGCTCCACGCCTCGGTCGCGATGCCGTGCCGGGCGTGGAACGCGCGCAGCTCGGCCTGCTGGAGCCACGGGTGCAGCTCGACCTGGTTCACCGCCGGCACCGCGCCGGTCGCCTCCACCACTCGCTCCAGGTGCGCGGGCTGGAAGTTGGACACGCCGATGGACCGGATCCGGCCGTCCGCGTGCAGCTTGCCCAGCGCGCGCCAGCTGTCGACGTACCGGTCCTGCTTCGGCGCGGGCCAGTGGATCAGGTACAGGTCGAGCCGGTCCAGGCCGAGCCGTTCGGCGCTCGCGTCGAACGCGCGGAGCGCCTCGTCGTAGCCCTGGTCGTCGTTCCACAGCTTGGTCGTCACGAACAGCTCGTCGCGCGGGATCCCGGAGTCGGCGATCGCTCGGCCGACCGGTTCCTCGTTGCGGTAGGCGGTGGCCGTGTCGATGCTGCGGTAGCCGACCCGCAACGCCTCGGTCACCGTGTCGTAGGTGTCCTCTTTGGACACTTGGAAGACGCCGAAACCGAGCTGCGGCATGGTCACGCCGTTGTTCAGGGTGATGGTCCTCATGGCCCCCATCATGCGCTGTGTCAGCCGACGAGCGCCACGCGGCGTTCCACCTCGGCGGGCAGGGTGTGGCGGTGGCGGATCGCGGCGGGCAGCCTGCGGAGGGCGGCGGCCAGTGCGGGACCCGCGTCGCGGTCCCCGAACGCCCGGCCGGCGAGGGCGAACGTCTGCCCGAGCGCCACCCCGATCGGGCGGCGCAGCCAGGTGGTCAGCAGCTCGTTGCGCATCTCGACCCGGCGCCGCCAGGCGGACGGCGGCCGGAACGACGACGGCTGGTGGTGCGCCACCACGTCGTCCACGTAGCAGCACGCCCACCCGGCCGCGGCCATGTCCCAGGAGAACAGGCGCTCCTCCCCCGGCCAGAACAGCACCGGGTGGAACCCTCCCACCTGGAGGAACGCCGACCGCCGCACGACCGCGCCGCAGCACACGAAGCCCAGCACGGACGGTCCGGGGAGGTCGGCTTCACGTCCCAGCGCCGAGCGGGCCATCTCCTCGCACACCGGGTCCAGCCGGCCGTAGGGCTCGACGATCGTGCGGGCCGCGATCAGCCCGAGCCGCGGGTGCCGGTCGAACAGCTCCTCCGCGCACCGCAGGGCGTCGGGCGCCCACCACGAGTCGTCGTCGCTGAACGCGACGTACGGGGTGGTCGCCCGCCGCACGCCGTGGTTGCGCGCCAACGCGCCCTCGTTGCGCCCCAAGGCCAGCACTTCCACCCGGTCGAAGTGCTGTCTCACGCGATCCACCGTGTCGTCGGTCGAGCCGTTGTCGACGACGATGACCGGCACGTCCAGCGCCACGAGCCGGGTCAGCGTGCGCGTCAGGTCGTCCACCCTGTCACGGGTGGCTATCACCACGGTCGTTCGGGCCACCAGCGGGTGTTACCCGGGAAACCGGTGGTTACTCCTCCGCTCGCCGGGTAGGCCCACCGCATGGGATTCGAACGGGCGGTGGTGACGGGCGGGGCCGGGTTCCTCGGCTCGCACGTGTGCGAAGCGCTGCTGAAGCGCGGCACGCGGGTGGTGTGCGTGGACGACTTCCGCACCGGGTCGGTGGACAACCTGCCGGACGACCCGCGGCTGGGCGTCGTGACCGAGGACGTGACCAAACCGCTCGACCTGCTCGGCGACGTGGACCTGGTGATGCACCTGGCGTGTCCGGCGTCGCCGTTGGACTACCTGCGCACACCCGTCGACACGCTCAAGACGGGCGGGTTCGGCACGCTGCACGCGCTGGAGCTGGCGCGGCGCAAGGGCGCGCGGATCGTGATCGCCTCCACCAGCGAGGTGTACGGCGACCCGTTGGAACACCCTCAGCGCGAGACGTACTGGGGCAACGTCAACCCGATCGGCCCGCGCAGCGTCTACGACGAGGCCAAGCGCTTCGGTGAGGCGATGACCTGCGCGTTCCGCCGTGAGTACGGCACCGACGCGGGCATCGTGCGGATCTTCAACACCTACGGCGCCCGGATGCGCCCGGACGACGGCCGGATGATCCCGACGTTCGTCCGGCAGGCCCGCGCGGGTGAGCCGCTGACGGTGCACGGCGACGGCTCGCAGACCCGCTCGCTGTGCCACGTGGACGACCTGGTGCGCGGCCTGCTGTCGATGGCGGACAGCGACCACGCCGGCCCGGTGAACCTCGGCAACCCGGAGGAGGTCACCGTGCTGGAGGTCGCCCGCAAGATCATCGAGCTGACCGGCAGCACGTCCGCGGTCGAGCACGTCGACGCCATGACCGACGACCCGCGCCGACGCCGGCCGGACATCTCGCTGGCGCGTGAACTCCTGGGCTGGCAGCCCGAGATATCGCTCGACGAGGGTCTGCGGCGGTCGTTTGACCGGCACCTCGTCGGGTAGTCGATCGACACCTGTCCGCAACCGCAACGGTCCACACAGGAGCGAAAGGGGAACGCCGTGCGCGTGCTCGGTATCAACGCGGTCTTCCACGACCCCGCGGCCGCCCTCGTGGTGGACGGCGAGGTGGTGGCCGCCGCGGAGGAGGAACGCTTCTCGCGGCGCAAGCACGGCAAGCGGCCGGTGCCGTTCTCCGCGTGGGAACAGCCGGAGCAGGCCGCCCGCTGGTGCCTCGACTACGCCGGGCTCACCCCGGCCGACCTCGACGCCGTCGCCTACTCCTACGACCCCGACCTGGTCGAGCCGAGCGACGTGCCGTGGGAGGACCTGCGCACCGAGTACGCCCGGCGCGCGCCGTACTTCCTGGCCACCGCGCTGCCGGGGCTTGACCCGGCGATCGTGCGGTTCGTGCCGCACCACGTCGCGCACGCCGCGTCGACGGGCCTGGCCGCGCCGTTCGGGGGCGACTGCGCGGTGCTGGTCAACGACGGTCGCGGCGAGTGCCGGTCGCACCTGGCCGGCAGCTACCGGGGCCACCGGCTGGAGACGCTGGCCGCGCAGCACCTGCCGCACTCCCTCGGCCTGCTGTACGAGGACCTGACCGAGCACCTGGGGTTCCTGCGGTCCAGTGACGAGTACAAGGTGATGGCGCTCGCCTCCTACGCCGAGCCGCGGCACCTGGACCTGCTCCGCGAGCACGTCCACGCGACCGAGGACGGCGGGTTCGCGGTGAAGCCGCTGGACTGGGCGACGCTGGCGAAGCGCCGCGACCCTGGCGACGAGATGACCAAGGAGCACGCCGAGCTGGCGGCGAGCGTGCAGGTCCGGGTCGAGGAAGTGCTGCTGGACCTGGTCCGGTGGCTGCACGAGCGGACCGGGCAGAAGCGGCTGACCATGGCGGGCGGGGTGGCGCTGAACTGCGTGGCGAACACCCGGATCTTCGCCGAGGGGCCGTTCGACGAGGTGTGGGTGCAGCCGGCCGCCGGTGACGCGGGCACGGCGCTCGGCGCGGCGTTGCAGGTGGTGGCGGACGCCGGTGAGCCCGCCGGGCCGATGCCGGGCGCCGACCTGGGCCGCTCGTGGACCGACGCGGAGATCGCGGACTACCTGCGGACCGCGAAGATCGCGTACGAGGAGCCGGAGGACGTGGCCGTCGCGGTGGCGGAGGCGCTGGCCGACGACCAGGTGGTGGCCTGGTTCCAGGGTCGCAGCGAGTACGGGCCGCGGGCGCTGGGCCGGCGGTCGCTGCTGGCGCACCCCGGCCGGGCGGAGAACCTGGCCCGGCTGAACGAGGTGAAGGGCCGCGAGCAGTTCCGGCCGATCGCACCGATGGTGCTGGCCGACCGGGCGGCCGAGCTGTTCGAGCGGGGGCCGCTGCCTAGCCCGTACATGCTGTTCGTGCACGACGTGCGGCCGGAGTGGCGGGACCGGATACCGGCGGTGGTGCACGTGGACGGCACGGCGCGCGTGCAGACGGTGGACCCGGGGTCGGAACCGCTGATGGCGCGGGTGCTCCGCGAGTTCGACCGGCGGACCGGCGTGCCGGTCGTGGTGAACACGAGCCTGAACACGGCCGGGCGGCCGATGGTGGACGACCCGCGCGACGCGCTGGAGTGCTTCGGCTCGGCGCCGGTCGACCTGCTGGCCATCGGCCGGTTCGTGGTGCGGCGGCCGGGTGCGGCCGGGTCTGCGGGGCGGCCATGAGCGTCGACTACGCGGTGGTCATCCCGACCGTGGGCCGCGACAGCCTGCAAGTGGTGCTGGACGCGCTGGAGAACGGCGAGGGGCCGCCGCCGCGCGAGATCATCGTGGTGGACGACCGGCCCGATCCCGGTCCGCTGCCGCCGACGCACTCCGCGCGGGTGCTGCGCACCGGGGGTCGAGGACCTGCCGCCGCACGCAACGCGGGCTGGCGTGCGGCGTGCTGCGAATGGGTCGCGTTCCTCGACGACGACGTGGTGCCCGCGCACGACTGGAAGCTGCGGCTGACCGACGACCTGGCCCGGTTGGGGCTGGACGTGGGCGCGTCACAGGCGCGGATCGTGGTGCCGCTGCCCGAGGACCGCGCGCCGACCGACTGGGAACGCGGCACGGCCGGGTTGGCGCACGCGCGGTGGATCACTGCGGACATGGCTTACAGGCGGGCGGCTCTCGTGCACGCGGGCGGGTTCGACGAGCGGTTCCCGCGCGCCTACCGGGAGGACGCCGAGCTGGCGTTGCGGGTGCAGTCGCACGGGTACCGGATCCTCAACGGGGAACGGGTCACGACGCACCCGGTGCGTCCGGCGGGGTTCTTCGCCAGCGTGCGGCAGCAGCGCGGCAACGCCGACGACGCGTTGGTCCGGCGGCTGATCGGCCCCGAGTGGCGGCAGCGGATGGGCGGTGCGCCGGGACGGCTGCCACGCCACGCGGTCACGACGGCGTCCGGGGTGCTGGCGGTCCTGAGCGGGCTCCTCGGTCGGCGGCGGACGGCGTTGGCGCTCGGCGGCGTGTGGGCGGCGTTGACCGGGTGGTTCGCCGTAGAACGCATCGCGCCCGGCCCCCGCACGCGGGACGAGGTGGCGAAGATGGTCGTCACCAGCGCCGTCATCCCGCCCGCCGCGTGCCTGCACCGGTTGCGCGGCGAGTGGCGTCACCGGGGCGTGCCCGTCGCCGGTCGTGACCGTGCGCGGGTGGTCTTGGCGACCGACGACCGGGTAGGCGTGTCGGCCGGAGCCGGCGGGGCGGTGCGGCGGTGAGGGTCCTGGTGCTGCGCGCGCTCGGCCTCGGCGACCTGCTGACGGCCGTGCCGGCGCTGCGCGGGTTGCGCCGCGCGCTCCCGGACGCCGAGATCACCCTGGCCGCGCCCGGCTGGCTGGCCGACGTGGTGGCCCGGATCGACGCGGTCGACCGGCTGCTGCCCACCGAAGGGCTGGTGCCGATCGACTACGAGTCGCCGGACCTGGCGGTGAACCTGCACGGCCGCGGTCCGCAGAGCACCGAGCTGCTGCGTGCCACCAACCCCGCCCGGCTGATCACGCACGGCGTGCACGTGCCGTGGCCCGCGCACCAGCACGAGGTGCTGCGGTGGTGCCGGCTGCTGGCGCAGTTCGGCATCGCCTGCGACCCCGCCGACGTGCACCTGCCGCCGTTGGCGCGGCACGAGGTGATCGTCGTGCACCCCGGCGCCAGTCACGCCGCCCGTCGCTGGCCCGCCACGCGGTTCGCGGCGGTGGTGCGGGAGCTGGGGCCGGACGTGGTGGTGACCGGCAGCCCCGACGAGGCTCCCCTGGTGCGCGCGGTGTCACGGGGGCGCGAGCGGATGGGCGACCTGGCCGGGTTGCTGGACCTGGTGGCGGGCGCGCGGCTGGTGATCTGCGGAGACACGGGCGTGTCCCACGTCGCCACCGCCTACCGCACGCCGTCGGTGGTGCTGTTCGGGCCGGTGTCCCCCGCCGAGTGGGGTCCGAGGTCCGGGCCGCACCGGGTGCTGTGGCGCGGCGGCACGGGCGACACGTTCGCCGACCAGCCGGACCCCGGGCTGTTGGAGATCACCGTGGACGAGGTGCTGGACGCCGCGCGATCGATGCTGGGAGGTGGACCATGGCCAGGATCGGCGTCATCGGCGCCGGCTATGTCGGGCTGACCACTGCCGCTTGCTTCGCCAAGCTCGGGCACGTCGTGGTGTGCGCGGACGTGGACGAGGCGAAGGTGGCGGCGCTCGGGCGGGCGGAGGTCGGTGCGCACGAGCCGGGGCTCGCCGAGCTGGTCGCGGAAGGCCTGGGGGCCGGGCGGCTGCGGTTCGTGCTCGGCAACGCGGAGGCGCTGTCCGATGTGGACTTCGTGTTCCTGTGCGTGCCGACGCCGACCGGTCCGGACGGTGCGGCGGACCTGAGCATGGTGCACGCGGTGCTGCGCGAGGCGCGGGACGCGGTCCGGTCCGGGTGCGTGCTGGTGATCAAGTCGACGGTGCCGGCCGGGACGACGGAGCGGGTGGCGGAGGTCGTGGGACGCTCGGACGTCCAGGTCGTGTCCAACCCCGAGTTCCTGCGTGAAGGCCATGCGGTGGACGACTTCCTGCGGCCCCAGCGGGTCGTGGTGGGCGCGGAGGCCGAGGAGGCCGCGCGGCGGGTGGTGGCGCTGTACGAGGGCACGGGCGCGCCCGCGCTGGTGACGCGGAGCGCGAGCGCGGAGTTGGTGAAGTACGCCAGCAACTGCTTCCTGGCGATGAAGCTGTCGTACGTGAACAGCCTGGCCGAGCTGTGCGAACAGGTCGGGGCGGACATCGGCGACGTGACCGAGGGCATGCGGCTGGACGACCGGATCGGGGCGTCGTTCCTGGAGCCCGGACCGGGGTGGGGCGGCTCGTGCTTCCCGAAGGACACCAGGGCGCTGCTCTCCACGGCCGACGACGCGCACGTCGACTTCCCGTTGCTGCGCGCGACCATCGGCACGAACAGCCATCAGGCGCACCGGGT
Source organism: Saccharothrix isguenensis (assembly GCF_052936305.1). Lineage (NCBI taxonomy): Bacteria > Bacillati > Actinomycetota > Actinomycetes > Pseudonocardiales > Pseudonocardiaceae > Saccharothrix > Saccharothrix isguenensis. The sequence goes on along the minus strand of NZ_CP193626.1, from coordinate 2,357,155 downwards.
GGTGCGCATGGTCCGTGACGCGGTCGGCCCGCTGGACGGCGCGCGGTTGGGGCTGCTCGGGCTGACGTTCAAGGCGGGCACGGACGACCTCCGCGACTCGCCCGCGTTGGCGGTGGCGGGGCTGCTCGCCGAGGAAGGCGCCCGGCTGACCGGCTACGACCCGTGCGTCACGGCGGACTGCGGGCCGGTGCGGGTGCTGGAGTCGCCGGAGGCCGTGGCGCAGGACGCGGACGGGCTGGTGGTGCTGACCGAGTGGCCGGAGTTCGCCGAACTGGACTGGCCCAACCTTGCGGCGGCGATGACGGCCCAGGTCATCGTGGACACCCGCAACCTGCTGCCGGTGGACAAGGTGACCGAGGCCGGCTTCCACCTGGTTTCCCTGGGCCGCCCGGCCTAGGAACCAGCGGGAGTGACAGGTCCATCCAGGACCGTTCCCGACCTGGATCCCCTCTGACGTTCCCGGTGGCGGGGACGCCACCGGGAACGAGGAGGCCGCCCGCCTGGCCGACCCCGACTTCATGCGGGCCATGGAGCACGTCCAGGGCGACGTGGCGTAGCCGCGGCCACATCAGGGCTCAGGTGCGCGGGTCCCAGCGGAAGAAGCGGGTGGACAGGGCGGTCGCCACGGCGGTCCAGGCGGCCACCGAGAGCACGGCTCCGAGGACGTGCTCGGTCGACCCGCCCCACGCGGCCTGGGTGAGCGTGCCCAGGCCGCTGCCCGGGACCAGGAACACCCAGGCGTCCTGCCCGCCGGCCGTTCCCATCAGGCCTCCGGCGATCAGCGCGAAGAAGAACGGCGCCGTGGTGATCTGGGCCAGCTCCGCCGTGCCGGTCAGGCCGCTGGTGCACACGCCCGCCGCGCAGCTGATCGCGGTGCCGCCGACCAGGGCGAGCGCCAGCAGGTCGGGACGGGACGGCATGGGCGCGCCGGCGGCCACGCTGACACCCAGCAGCACCAACGCCTGCACCAGGCCGAGCACCACCACCGGCAGCAGGATCCCGGTCAGCACCACCACGTCCGACGCCGCACCCGTCCGCAGCCGCTTCAGGTACAGGTCCTGGCGGCGCGCGGTCAACGCGGTCGTCGCCGTCACGTACACGGTGAACCCGAACGAGAACAGCAGCTGGAGCGTGACGACCATCGTCCAGCTGTCGTCCCGCGCGCCCACGGCCAACGCGAAGTACAGCCCCGTCGCCAACGGCATCAACACGGCCAACGCGGCGGCGGTCCGATTGCGCAGCAGGAGCTTCAGCTCCGCCATACCCAGTGCGGCGATCACGCTGCCACCACCTCCTTGCCCGCGCGGGCACTGTGGAACACGTCTTCCAGCGACGCGTGGTGCGCGCGGATGCGGCCCAACCGCAGGCCTTCCCGCTGCGCCCACACCAGCAGCACCGCCATGTCGTCCTGGAGGTCGCCGGTCCGCACCTCGACCCGACCGGATGGCCGGTGCACCACGTCACCGGCCAGCATCGGCAGCGCGCTGACGTCGAGCCCGCCGGGCAGGTCGAACGAGATCCGCGCGGGCTGGGCCGCGAGCACGTCCACCAGCGCGCCGGACACCGCCACCACCCCCTCGTGCATGATCGCCAGCCGGTGCGCCAGCGACTCGGCCTCCTCCAGGTAGTGCGTGGTCAGCACGACGGTCGAGCCCTCGGCCAGCAGTCCGCGCACCACCTCCCACGTCCGCTGCCGCGACTCCGGGTCGAGCCCGGTGGTCGGCTCGTCCAGGAACAGCAGCTCCGGCCGCCCGAGCACGGCCAGCGCGAGGTCCAGCCGACGCCGTTCACCGCCGGAGAGCTGCTTGATCCGCACGTCCCGCCGGTGCGCCAGGTCCAGCCGCTCCAGCACGTCCTCGGTGGCGCGCCGACCGCTCGTGACGCCCCACAGCGCCACCATCTCCCGCGCCGTCAGGTCCGCCGGGAAGCCGCTGTCCTGGAGCATGATCCCTGTGCGCGCACGCAACGCCGCCCGCTCGCGGAACGGGTCCAGCCCCAGCACCCGCACCGTCCCGGCGAAGGGCGCGCGCAGCCCTTCCAACGTCTCCATGGTCGTCGTCTTGCCCGCTCCGTTGGTGCCCAGGAGGGCGAACAGCTCCCCCTCCGCGACCTCGAAGTCGACCCCCCGCACGGCCTCGAACGAGCCGTAGCGGCACCTCAGCCCCGCCACTTCGATCACCGGTTTCCTCATGGCCACCATGCTGGTCGCGGCACCCGCCCTCCCCCAGTGCCGGAGCACACCCGTTCACGTGACAGATGTCAGCAGACAGCCGTGCGGCCGGACTCGTAGATTCCCCCTGTGACTCCCCTGAGCAGGCTCCGCCGCTACACGTGGTGGACGGTCGTGGCCGGTGGCGTGGTGGTCAGCCTCGGCACGGTGCTCGACCTGTTCGCCCAGGACTACGGCGTGGTCAAGTCGGTGCTGCTGGCGTCGGCGGTGGCGATCGTGATCGTCCAGCACGCCCGGTACATGCAACAGGCCATGCGCGGGATGGGACGGGGCGACGGTCCGCCGTGGGAGCACGCGGCGACGTTCGCGGTGGCGCTGGCGGCGTGGGCGGCGACCAGCGGCGGCGACGGGTTCCTGCCCGTCTGGGCCACGCTGCCCGCCCTGGTGGTCGCGCACGTCGGCGCGATCCTGCCCGCCCGCCGCCGCTGGCCGGCGGTGGCCGTGATGGCGGTGCTGTCCGTCGCGACGGGAGGGGTGTTCGGCGGCGACGAAGCCCAGCCGGCGATGGTCCTGTCCGGGCTGATGGTCGTCGCGCTGGTCTTCGCCGACCTCGCCCAGCTGTGGATCTGGGACATGGCGATGCGGCAGGAGCAGGGGCGCGAGACCGCCGAGGCGCTCGCCGTGGCCGAGGAACGGCTGCGGTTCGCCGCCGACCTGCACGACATCCAGGGCCACCACCTCCAGGCGATCGCGTTGAAGGGCGAGCTGGCGCAGCGGCTGATCGGCCGGGACGACGACCTTGCCCGGCAGCACGCGGGCGAGGTGGCGGAGCTGGCCCGGACCGCGTTGCGCGAGACCCGCGACGTGGTGCAGGGCTACCGGCGGGCGAGCCTGGGCACGGAGATCGCGAACGCGGTGGGCGTGCTGCGCGCGGCGGGCATCGAGACGACGGTCGAGGGCGACGCGGTGGGCGTGCCGCCGCCGTTGCAGCCGCTGTTCGGCGCGCTGGTGCGGGAGGGCACGACGAACGTGCTGCGGCACAGCCGGGCGCGGCGGTGCCGCGTGGTGATCAGCGTGGTGGACGGCGAGGCGTGCGTGCGGCTGCGCAACGACGGCGTGCCGGCCGACTTCGCCGCCGCGGACGACGCCGGTGACGCGGGCGCGGGGCTGGCCGGGTTGAGGGAGCGGTTCGCCGCGGTCGGCGGGCAGGTCGAGGCGGTGCCGGGCGCGGACGGGTTCGAGCTGGTCGGCCGGGCCGGGGTGGGCCGGTGATCCGGGTGGTGCTGGCCGACGACGAGGACCTGATCCGGGGCGCGCTGGCCGCGTTGCTGGAGCTGGAGGACGACATCTCGGTGGTCGCCCAGGTCAGCGACGGTAACGCGGCGGTCGCGGCGGTCGTCGAGCACCGGCCGGACATCGCCGTGTTCGACCTGGAGATGCCCCGTCGGGACGGTGTGCTCGCGGCCGAGGCGGTGCGCGGGCTGGACGGCGTCGCCGTGGTGATCGTGACGCGGCACGCACGGCCCGGCGTGCTCCGGCGGGCCTTGAGCGCGGGCGTGCGGGGGTTCGTGCCCAAGACGACGCCGGCCTCCCAGCTCGCCTCGATCCTGCGTGACGTGCACGAGGGCCGCCGGTACGTGGACTCCGAGATCGCCGCCGCCGCGCTGACCGAGGGCGCGTGCCCGTTGACCGCGCGGGAGCTGGACGTGCTGCGGTACGCGCTCCGAGGCGGCACGGTCGCCACGATCGCGGCCGAAGCGCACCTGGCCGCCGGCACCGTGCGCAACTACCTGTCGTCGGCGATGACGAAGCTCGGCGTCAGCACCCGCTACGAGGCCGCCCGGCTGGCCTGGGACGAGGGCTGGATCTGACCCAGGTGGACGACCTTCACCGCGGTCATCTCGTCCAGCAGCTCGGGCCCGTAGCCGAACCCGGTGCCGGACTTCCGGCGCGGTTGGGCGGCTCCGCCCGGCGCTCCGCCGAACACCGCGTTGACCTTCACCGTGCCCACCGGCAGCGCCCGCCACGCCTGCTGCGCGTGCGCCATCGACCCGGTGAGCACCGTCGCGGCCAGGCCGTGCTCGTCCACGCACGCCTCCGCCAGGCCCTCCTCGAACGACGAGACCACCCGCACGGGCGCGACCGGCCCGAACGTCTCCTCCCGCATCACCCGCATGTCGGGCGTGCAGCGGTCGAGGACGGTCGCCGGGTAGTACGCGCCGTCGCGCTCCGGGACCTCGCCACCGACCAGCGGCACCGCGCCGTCCGCCACCGCCTCGGCGACGTGGGCGTGCACGTGCTCCCGCAGCCGGACGTCCACCAGCGGCTGCGGGTCGGCGTTCCAGCGGTGCGCCTCCTCGCACAGCGCGGCCAGGAACTCGTCCGCCACGGCCTGGTGCACGAAGATCCGCTCCACGGACGTGCACAGCTGCCCGGCGTTGGTGAACGCACCCAGCGCCGCCTGTCCGGCCGCCCACGCGGGGTCCACGTCGGCGTCGACGAGCAGCGGGTCGTTGCCGCCGTTCTCCAGCAGCGCCTTCGCACCGGTCGCGGCGCAGGCGGCGGCGATCGAGCGGCCGGTCGCCGTGCCGCCGACGTGCGCGACGACGTCCACGTGCGGCGACGAGGCCAGCGCCGCGCCCACCGCGCCGTCACCGGTGAGGCTCTGCAGCACGCCCGGCGGGAAGTGGTCGACCATGAGCTGCGCGAGCAGGACACCGGAGTGCGGGCAGCGCTCGCTGGGCTTGTGCACCACGGAGTTGCCGGTCGCCAGCGCCGCGCCGAGCAGTCCGCACGCCACCGCGGCCGGGTCGTTCCACGGGGTCAGCGCGACGACCACGCCGCGCGGTTCCGGCACCATCAGGTCCGTCGCGTCGTGCGCGCCGAGCAGCGACCGGCCGCGGTGGAGCGGGCCCAGCTCGGCGTACTGCTCCAACGTGGACACACCGGCCAGCACACCTTCCCGCGCGGAGGCGAACGGGCGGCCCGTCTCCGACCGGATCACGTTCGCCAGGTCGGCCGAGTGGGCCCGGATCGCCTGCGCCGCCGCCTTGAGCGCCGCTCCGCGCTCGGCCGCGGGGGTCGCCGCCCACCCGGGCTGCGCCTCGCGCGCGGTGAGCACCGCACCGGCCACGTCCTCGTCCGTGGCCATGGGCAGCCAACCGATCAGCTGACCGTCCACCGGGCTGTGGACGTCGAGTGCATCGACACGCATGTCCGTCATGGACATCGGGTACCCGAGCGCACGAGGTGAAACCCGAGGCGGAGCCCCGAGGAGGTAGAGCCATGCCTGGACGCGAGGAGTTGCCCAGCACCATCGCCCGCTCGCCCAAGAAGGCCCAGCGGACGTGGATCAAGGCGCACGACTCGGCGGTGAAGACCTACGGTGAGGGCCAGCGGTCGCACCGGACGGCGTTCGCCGCGCTCAAGCACTCGTTCGAGAAGGTCGGCGACCACTGGGAGCCGAAGGAGAGCAAGGGCCCGTCGGACGAGCAGGCCGAGCGCAGCACACCCGAGCAGGGCAAGACCGCCGGCGGCGTGGACGCCAACGCCAGCAAGCAGCACCTCTACGACCTGGCCAAGAAGCTGGACGTGCCGGGCCGGTCGACCATGACCAAGCAGGAGCTGGTGGAAGCGATCAAGAAGGCCAACAACCGCAAGACCGCCAAGGCCCGCTCCTGAGGTCTTCAGGGCTCGAAGGGTCTTCGAGGGCTCGGGCCGCTCTACGGTTCGAGCCACCCGCGGTCGGTGAGCAGCTGGCTCGCCTGCGGCCCCATCAACGTCATGCCGCCGTCCACCAGGAACGACGCCCCGGTCACGTACCCGGCCGCCGGCGTGGCCAGGAACGCCACGACCGCCGCGACCTCGCTCGCGTGACCGGGGCGGCCCAGCGGCACACCGGGCCGCTGCTCCGTACGCGGGTCCACGTCCTCCTGGCCGGTCATCGGGGTGGAGATCTCGCCGGGAGCCACCGAGTTGACCGTGATGGCGTGCTCGGCGAGTTCCAGCGCCAACACCTTCGTCAACGCGCCCAGCCCGGCCTTGGCCGCGCAGTACGGCGCGGCGCCGACCCTCGGCTGGTGCTCGTGCACCGACGTGATGTTGATGATCCGACCGCCCTGACCCGCCTCGATCATGTGCTTGGCGGCGCGCTGGGAGCACAGGAACGCGCCGTCGAGGTCCACCGACAGCACCTCTCGCCAGGTGTCGAAGTCCATCTCCATGGCCTTCTGGGCGGTGCCCGTGCCGGCGCAGTTCACCAGCACGTCCACGCCGCCCAGTTCGGCCGCCAGCTCGTCCACCACGGAGGCGGCGGTGGGCAGGTCGCTCAGGTCGAGCTGCCGCACGGCCGCCCGGACGCCCCGCTCGCGGACCTCGCGCGCGGTGTCCTCCGCGCCCTCGGCGTCCCGGTGGTAGGTGATGCCGACGTCCACGCCGCCGCCCGCGAGGGCGACCGCGACTGCCTTGCCGATGCCGGAGTCGGACCCGGTCACCACCGCGCGCTGCGGCGCGCCGGCCCGGTCCTGGGGTAGGGGTGCGCTCATGGGGTGCGGATACCCGCGCCCGTGTTTGCCACACGCCGTGCCGGGAACGCCACTCGGGAATCGCGCCGGAAGGAGCACCGATGAAGGCCGTCACCTGGCATGGCAAGCGGGACGTCCGCGTGGACACCGTGCCCGATCCGATCATCGAGGAGCCGACCGACATCGTCGTGCGCATCACGTCGACCGGGTTGTGCGGCTCCGACCTGCACCTCTACGAGGTGATGGGCCCGTTCATCGACGAGGGCGACGTCCTGGGGCACGAGCCGATGGGTGTGGTCGAGGAGGTCGGTGTCGGGGTCACCGAGGTCAAGCCGGGCGACCGGGTGGTGGTGCCGTTCAACATCTCCTGCGGCACGTGCTTCATGTGCTCGCGCGGTCTGCAGTCGCAGTGCGAGACCACCCAGGTGCGCGAGCACGGGATGGGCGCGGCGCTGTTCGGCTACACCAAGCTGTACGGGCAGGTGCCCGGCGCCCAGGCCGAGTACCTGCGGGTGCCGTTCGGCAACACGCTGCCGATCAAGGTGCCGGAGGGTCCGCCGGACGACCGGTTCGTCTACCTGTCCGACGTGCTGCCGACGGCGTGGCAGGCGGTGGAGTACGCGGGCACGCGGGACAGCCTGGTGGTGCTCGGGCTCGGCCCGATCGGCGACATGGCGACTCGGATCGCGCAGCACCGCGGCGTCGAGAACGTGATCGGCGTCGACCTGGTGCCGGAGCGGATGGCGCGCGCCGAGAAGCACGGCGTGACCGTGTTGAACGTGCGGGACAGCCACCTCGTCGACCACATCCGGGACCTGACCGGCGGACGCGGCCCGGAGGCCGTGATCGACGCCGTCGGCATGGAGGCGCACGGCGCGCCGGTCGCGAAGCTCGCCCACCAGGCCGTCGGCCTGCTGCCGGACGCCATCGCGGCCCGGTTCATGCAGACCGCGGGCCTCGACCGGCTGCACGCGCTGCGGCTGGCGATCGACATCGTCCGGCGCGGCGGCACCATCTCGGTATCCGGCGTGTACGGCGGGATGGCGGACCCGATGCCGATGCTCACGCTGTTCGACAAGCAGGTGCAGCTGCGCATGGGGCAGGCCAACGTGTGGCACTGGGTGCCGGAGATCCTGCCGCTGCTGACGGACGACGACCCGCTCGGCGTGGACTCCTTCGCCACCCACCACATGCCGCTGGACCAGGCGCCGCACGCGTACGACATCTTCCAGCGCAAGCAGGACGACGCCGTCAAAGTGCTGCTGCTCCCGTAACGGGATATCGTCCAGCGATGATCGGCTTTCGGTGGTTACCCGCCGTGGCGCTGCCGGTGTCGCTGCTGGTGGGTGGGTGCGGTTCGGGCACCGAGGATGTCGTCCGGCGCGCGGCGGGCGAGTTCACGGCCGCGCTCGCCGAGGGTGATTCCGAACGGGCGTGCGGGCTGTTGACCGAACGCGCGCGTGAAGGCGTGGAGTGCTCGTCGCTGGACCTGCCCGGCGGGTCGGTGGAGTCGGTCGAGGTCTGGGGTGACGCGGCCCAGGTCCGCACGTCGGACGGCGTGCTGTTCCTGCGCGACCTGACGTCCGGGTGGCGGGTGTCCGGCGCGGGTTGCACGGCGCAGGCCGATCGGCCCTACAAGTGCGAGGTCGGTGGACCATGACGCAGCGCGGGATGTTCTACGCCTACCTCGTGGGCGTGCTGGTGTTGTTGGTGTTCTTCAGCGTCGTCGGGCTGGTGGGCATGTGAAGAGGTTCCTGCGGGACAACGGGTTGGGCCTGGCTTTCGGCGTGCTGTGCCTGGCGTCGCTGGTCGGCCAGGCCTTCGCGGGCAACTCCGACCTGAACAACCGGCGGCTCTCCGACGGCGGTGACCCGATCGGCTTCTGGGAGTACCTGACGTCCTCGGAGTACGCGGTGGACGTGGCCGAGAACTGGCAGTCGGAGTACCTCCAGTTCTTCGTGTTCATCTTCGCCACCGTGTGGCTGATGCAGCGGGGCTCGACCGAGTCCAAGACGGAGGACCGGCTGGGGCCGGAGTCCGACGAGGACCAGCTCCTCGGCGAGCACGTGCGCGAGCAGTCGCCACCGTGGGCCAAGGCGGGCGGCCGGCGGACGGCGCTGTACTCCAACTCGCTCGGCCTAACCATGCTCGGCCTGTTCGTCGGCTCGTGGCTGGCCCAGTCGATCGCCGGTCGCAGCGCGTACAACAACGACCAGCTGAACGCCTTCCAGGACACCCTGACGTGGTGGGAGTACGTGCTGTCGGCCGACTTCTGGAACCGGTCGCTGCAGAACTGGCAGTCGGAGTTCCTGGCCATCGGCTCGATGGTCGTGCTGAGCGTGTACCTGCGCCAGCGCGGTTCGTCGCAGTCGAAGCCGGTGGGCTCGCCGCACGTCGCCACGGACGAATCCGGCTGAGCCGGCCCCGCTGGTCGAGCCGGCGCTACTCCTCGAGCCGGTCGTCCCCGTCGCCGCCGTTCTCGTCCACCGTGGACTCCCGGCCGCGCTCGCGCCACGGCAGGGCGAACCACAGCGTGCCGAACAGCAGGGCCGCGACCACGCCGAGCCCGATGCCCGCCCAGCCGCCGACGATGACCTCGCCGAGCACGAGGATGGTGCCGGTCATGGCCACCGCCAGGCACGCCAGCCCGGCGATCGCGAAGCGGTTCGCCACCGCGATCACGTCTTCCCGCCGGCCGCGGCGGAACAGGAGCCGGTGCCACGCCGCCGGCGCGGTGAGCAGCGCGACCGCGCACGCGGCGAACAGGACGGTGACCAGGTGGGTGACGCGGACGTACGTGTCCGCCGCCGCGTAGCGCCCGGTGAAGGCGATGGAGAGCAGGAAGCCGAACAGGATCTGCACGCCCGCCTGCGCCACGCGCAGCTCTTGCAGCAGCTCGTTGAGGTTGCGGGCCAACCTTCGCTGGTGCGACTCCTCGGCCTGGCTCACCCGCATCACATACCCATCACCCTGTCGTGCTAATCGCGTCGAACGACAGCGCGAAGTGGTTCAAGGTGGTCGGGAACGGCGCGTGCAGCGTCGGCACGTCGAGGTGGTCCCGCAGGGTGTCGAGCATGGTGCCGGCCGCGACCAGCACGAGATCGCGACCCGGGCACACGCCCGGCCCACCGCTGAACGGCACCAGCGCCGGTTCGGGCGGCGCGGGCCAGATGTCCGGCGCGTACTCGTCGGCGTAGGGCAGCCGGTTCCGGTCGCGGTGGAAGTACGGCGTGAACACGACGAACGTGGTGCCGGCGGGCAGCCAGGTGCCGTGCCAGTGCGTCGGCTCCGTGCTCTCCCTCAGGATCACCGGCGTGGTCGGCCAGAGCCGCGCCGACTCCCAGATCCCGGCCTGGCCGGAGCCGCCGATCGCCAGCGCCCGCATGGTCACGATGCCCGCCGCGTCGAACGCGAACAGCCAGTGCGGCGCCTGCTCCGCCACCTCGTCGGCGGGCGCGAGGCTCGCCAGGCTGCCCGGCTCACCCCGTTCCACGTGCCCGCGCAACCGGTGCTCGAACCGCTTGCGCAGCCCCTCGCGGCGCGGGCGCAGGTAAGCCCAGTTCGCGTGGCCCCGCAACGTCTTCAGCATGTCGGTGAGCTCGATGTCCTCCCGCGCGAACGAGCCGAGCACGATCCGCCGCGCCGCCCGCCACCACGACTGCGCGAACGAGTCCCACGTGAGGCCGCCGGTGCTCCGGACGTGCCGCAGCAGCAGGTCCGCCTCGTCCGCCACGATCCCTTCCACGTCGATCTTCCCGGGCCGCAGCACGTCGTCGTTCACCGCACGGCGCCGCGCGCGCTCCTCCCCCGTCGAGATCAGCACGCCGTGCGGCTGGAAGTGCGCCAGCGCGGCCTTCTTCTCGCGGGTGGCCAGGGCGAACGGCGAGGGCGAGTCGGCCAGCAGCCGCGAGACGTCCACCGGGTCCAGCAGCAGCGCGATGCTGCGCCCGGTCACGCTGAGCCGCAGCGGTTCCGGGCCGTACCGCTCCCGGAACCGCATCATCGTGGCCACGGCCACCGCGTCCGCCCGCATCTTCTCGGCCAGCGCCTGCACCGGCGGTCGGCGCACGATCACGCCCTTGGCGAGCGTCGGCAGCAGCACCTTGGCGAACGCCCTCCCGGTGTCGAGTCGGGAGGCTACGGCCACGATCCCTCCTCGGCGTGCGCGACCACGAGCTCACGAACCTCGCACCCCGCGGGCTGGCTCAGCGCGAACACGATCGCGTCGGCCACCCGCTCCGGCGGGTTCAGCTTGCTGTCGTCCGGCGGCCGGTACTGCTCGGCCCGGTCGTCGAAGAAGTGGGTGCGCATCCCGCCGGGGACGACCAGCGTCACGCCGACCCGCCCGGCGGTCTCGGCCGCCAACGCCCGGGTGAAGCCGACCACGCCGAACTTCGAGGCGCAGTACGCCGTCGCGTCGCTGACCGCGCGCAGCCCGAGCGTCGACGCGATGGTCACCACCCGGCCGCCGTCGAGCATCGGCAGCGCCGCTCGCACCACGGCCGCGGTGCCGAGCAGGTTCACCATCACCACCCGGTCCCAGTCGGCACCGGACACCTCGTCCAGCCGGCCGCACGCGTCCGTGCCCGCCGCCGTCACCACCGCCCGCAGGCCGCCGTTGCGCTCGGCGATCGCCCGCACCGCGCGTTCCGCCGCCCTGGTGTCCGACAGGTCCACCGACTCGAAGTCGGCCACCTCGGCGGACGACGGCGCGGCCTTGTCCAGCACCAGCGGGCGTCCGCCCAGCTCGTGCACCGCGTGCACCACCGCCGCGCCCAACCCGGACGCGCCTCCCGTCACCAGCACCTGACCCAGCATCAGCCCCTCCTCGACAGCATCTCGGTGGTCGAACGTCCCCGGTGGTAGGGCACGACGACGGTGCGCCCGCCCCAGCCCGCCACGAGGTCCGCCTCCGGCAGCGACTCCACCGAGTAGTCGCCGCCCTTGACCCACACGTCCGGTCGCAGATCGGCGAGGACGCGGTCCGGCGTGTCGTCCTCGAACACCACCACGTCGTCCACGCAGCCCAGCGCGCGCAGCACCTCCACCCGGTCCTGCTGCTTCGTGACGGGTCGCTCCGGACCCTTGAGCCGGCGCACGGACGAGTCGGAGTTCAGGCACACCACCAGGCAGTCGCCCAGCGCGCGGGCGGCCCGCAGCGTCCGGACGTGGCCCGCGTGCAGCAGGTCGAAGCACCCGCCGGTAGCGACGACCACACCACCGCGCGCCCGCACCGCGTCCACCGTGGACACCTGGTCGAGGTGCCGGAAGCCGGACGCGCCGCCGCAGCGGAGGAACTCGGCAGCCGACGTCACCGCGTCGGCCACCGCGTCGTCCATCGCCGCGCCGCCCATGAGCCGGGCCGCGGCGGTCACCGCGAACCGGTCGCCCGCGCCGCACGGGTCGACCACCGGCACGCGCGGCGCCGGCACGGCGACCGGCACACCGCCGCCGTGCAGCAGCGCGCCGTCCCCTCCGAGCGTCACCACCACCGCCCGCGCCCGCCACCGCTCACGCAGCACCCGCAACGCGTCCAGCGGGTCGCCGCGCCCGCTGAGCGCCTTCGCCTCGGACGCGTTCGGCGTCACGAGCCGAGCGCCGGGCACCGGCTCCGGACCGCGCGGGTGCGGGTCCCACACCACCGGGCGGCGGGCGAGCACGCCGCGCAGCCGTTCGTCGCGCACCAGGCCGCGCCCGTAGTCGGAGACGAGCACGAAGTCCGCCTCCAGCACCGCGTCCAGCATGTCGTCGGTGGCCTGCGGCGTGCCGGACCCGCCGCCGCGGTCCAGCCGGGCGATCGACTGGTCACCGCACCGCAGCCGCGTCTTGACCGACGTGGGCGCGGGCGACGGCCCCAGCACGCACGGCACGTGCGCCAGCTCGTCCCTCAGCCGCTGTCCGTCCTCGTCGTCGGCCACCGCGCTGACCAGGGTCACGTCCACCCCGTCCGCCGCCGCCAACGCCGCGGCCAGACCGGCGCCACCGGGCCGGGCGCGCTCCTCCGTCACGTCCAGGACAGGCGCGGGCGCGTCCGGGCACAACCGCTCGGCACTGCCCAGCACGTCGATGTCGAGCAACGAGTCACCCACCACGACGAGCTTCACGAGACCCTCCGCTCCGACGCCGGCAGAGCTGCTTCGAGAGCCGCGCACAGGGCGTGCACGGCGACCAGTTGCGCCTCCTGGACGTTGGCCGGGTCGCCCGGCAGCGCCAGGACCTCGTCCACCGCCTCGGCCAGCGGGTTCGGGGCCGGGCCGGTCATCGCCCACACGTGCGCGCCCGCCACCCGGCCCGCCTTCGCGGCCTCGATCAGGTTCGGGCTGCGCCCGCTGGTGGAGAGCAGCACGACCACGTCCTGCGGCCGGGCGTGCGCGGTGACCTGGCGGGCGAACACCTGGTCGTAGCCGTAGTCGTTGCCGATCGCGGTGACGCTGGACGATTCCGCGCACAGCGCGATCGCGGAGAACGGCCGACGGTCGTCCCGGAACCGGCCCACCAGCTCGGCGGTCAGGTGCTGCGCCTCGGCGGCCGAACCGCCGTTGCCCGCCGCGAGCAGCCGGCCTCCGTCGGTGAGCCGACGGGCCAGCACGCCACCCCAGCGGGTCAACCTGGGCGCCTGGGCGCGCAGCCCGGCCAACGACTGGGCCAGTCCGTTCAAGTGTGTCTCGACGGTCATCGCGCACCTCCCACGGCCACGGCTTGCCCCACCGTGACCCGCTCGTAGACTCGTTCGGTGTCGGCCGCGATCCGGTTCCACGTGTAGCGCACGCCGACCCGGTCGAGGCCCGCGATGCCGCACGCCTCCCGCCGGGCCTGGTCGGTCAGCAGCGAGTGCAGCGCGCGGGCCAGCGCCGCCGGGTCGCGCGGCGGCACGAGCACGCCCGTGACGCCGTCCACGACGGTGTCGGTGAGGCCGCCGACCGCGCTGGCCACCACCGGCACGCCGCAGGCCATGGCCTCCAGCGGCACGATGCCGAACGGCTCGTACCAGGGCACGCACGCCACCACGTCCGCCGAGCGCAGCAACGCGGGCATCCCGTCCCGCGAGACCTGCCCGGCCAGCACCAGCCGGTGCCGCACGCCGACGCGCTCCGCGTGCTCCGCCAGGCGCTGCGCCTCCGGGTCGGCGTCGACGTCCACCGGACCGCCCGCGATCACCAGTTCCGCGTCGGGCAGCGACCGCAACGCGCTGATCAGGTCCTGGAAGCCCTTGCGCGGCACCAACCTGCCGACCGACACGATGCGGTGCGGGTAGCGCCGCCGGTCGCTCGGGCCTTCCGGTCGGAAACGGGCCGGGTCGACCCCGCACGGCACCACGGAGATCCGGGACCGGCGCACGCCCATCCGCATCAGCTCGGTGACCTCGTCGTCGCACGTCGCGGCGATCCGGTCGGCCTCCCGCCCGATCATCCGCTCGATCCCGATCCGCTCGGCCGGGCTGGTGTCGTCGGCGCCCTGGTGGCGGCGCTTCACCGTGCCCAGGGCGTGGTAGGTCTGCACGACCGGCACGCCCGCCTTGCGCGCGGCGAGCACCGAGGCCAGGCCGGACATCCAGAAGTGCGCGTGCACGACGTCCGGCCGCTCCTCGTACCACTGCTGCTCCAGGAACCGGGCGAATTCGCCCATGTGCGTCAGCAGCTCGTCCTTCGGCACCGCGCACGCCGGACCGGCGGGCACGTGCACCACGTCGTAACCTTGTTCGGTACGCACCCGCTCGGGCAGCGCCGGATCGTCGCGACGGGTGTAGACCACGACGTCATGGCCGCGTGCCGACAGGGCCGCGGACAGGGCGGCCACGTGCACGTTCTGCCCCCCGGCGTCGACACCTCCCAGGGCGGCCAGCGGGCTGGCGTGTTCGGACACCATCGCGATCCTCATCCGCTCACTCCTGTCAACAACCGGTCCCAACTCCGCAGGAAGGCGTCGAGCCCGTACCGTGCCAGGGCGAACTCCCTGGCCTGCTTCCCCTTCTGCCTGGCCAGCGCCGGGTCGGCCACCAGCTCGGCCACCCCCCGCACCAGCTCGTCCACGTCGGTGGACACCACACCCGCCTCGGGCGGGACGGCACGCACCACTTCCGTGCACGCCAACGCCACCACGGGCATCCCCAGGTGCATCGCCTCGATCAGCGACAGCCCCAAGGACGTCCAGCGGACCGGGTGCAGGTAGAGGCGCCTCAGCGCCAGTTCCCGGTGCAGCGATTCCAAGTCGTGATCGCCCCGGCCCATGTCGCCCAACTTGCGGGTGCGCATGCCGTAGACGTCCAACGGGGCCGCTTCGGCGAACCTCGGCAGGAGGTCCGTGCCGACCACCCGGCCGCGGCGGATGGGGTCGTTGACCACGACGGCGGCGCGGGCCAGTTCACCCGTGTACCGCGGGCCCGGGTCCACCACGCCGTGCTCGACGACCACCGTGCGGGTGGTCCCGCAGTCCCACATCAGGTCGTTGAAGTGCGTGACGTGCACGATCGTGCCCGACCAGTCCTTGAGCGGGTGGACCTGGTTCGGGTACTTCGGCGTGTTGTGCTCCAGGTAGAGCACCGGGATGCCGACGGGCACCAGGCCGACCTCTTCCGGCCGTTGCAGCACCGCGACGTCGGCCCCCACGTCGGCGAGAGCCGCTTCGGGCACCCGGATCTCGCGTGCGGCGGGCCAGTCGCGGCCGGCCAGCCCGATGCCCTCCGGCGGTCCGGGGATCAGGTACTCGTGTCCGCCCCGGACGAACGCGTTCGTCCACGAGCCGTGCACGTGCCACAGCAGGATCTTCACGTCCGCACCCCCACGAGTTCGGAGACGGCGGTGACGACCCGGTCGGGTGTCACCCGGTTCAGGCACGGGTGGCCGGGGACCGGGCACTCGCGGGCGCGGGTATCCCGGCATGGCGCGTTCTGGTCGCCCAGCAGCACGTGCGGACCGTGCGGCGCCCACCGACCGGCGGGCACGACGGGCGCGAACAACGACACGACAGGCGTGCCGACGGCGACGGCGAGGTGGGCCGGCCCCGTGTTGCCGACCACCACCGCGTCCGCGCGGGCCAGCAGCCCGGCCAGTTCGGCGAACGTCGTCCGGCCGCCGAGGTCGACGCCGTCCGTGCCCGCCACGTACTTGGTCAGCGCCGTCTCGCCCGGCCCGCCGGTGACCAGGACCCGGTGGCCGGCTTCGACGAGCGCGGTCACCGTCCGTGCGCACCGGTCCGGGGCCCAGGCCCGCGCGGGCACCGACGCACCGGGGTGCAGCACGACGTACGGCCCGATCTCTGTCGTCTCCGGCGGTGTGACGATCGCCAACCGACCGTCGTCCCCCGGTGGCAGCTCGAAACCGGCGGCGCGTGCCACCTCCAACGCGCGCTCGGCCTCCGGGATGTCGGGGTCGTCGCGCAACCGGACGTCCACCAACGAACCCGGGTAGTCCGTCGAGCGGGCAACGACTTTCGGCACGCCGGCGAGCTTCAGCAGCAGCGCCAGCGGCAGCGGGCTCTGGTGGAACGACGTGAGGATCAATGCCACGTCGGCGCGAATTCCCCTGAGCAGGGCCACGATCCCTTCGACGTCGGCGCTCCGGACCTCCGGCGCGGGGTTCGAGATCCACGGGCAGTCCCAGCGCACCACCCGCTGCACACCGGGCAGCAGTTCCGCCGCCTGCGCGCCGGAATGCCCGCACAGCAGCACGACTTCGCCCGACCGCGCGGCGGCGCGGACCGCCGGACCGGCGAGCAGCACGTCGCCGTCGCTGTCGAGCCGGGCCACGAGTGTCCTCATAGGACCATCGCCAAAGCGGAGACGAGGTCGGGCGCGGTGTGCGGCGCGCGCTCGACCTCCTCGGGCCGGGTCACCGGTGTGGGCACCAGGATGGGGACGGCACCCGCCGCGAGCGCGGCTTCGACGTCCGCGCCGATGTCACCGATGAAGTAGGTGCGTTCGGGCCGGGCCTGGATCGCGTCACACGCCCGGAGGATCATCGTCGGCGCGGGTTTGCGGCAGTCACAGCCGTCATCGGGGTGGTGCGGGCACACCTGCCAGGTGCCGAACCGACCGAGCAGTTCCTCGACCCGCGCGTTCACCGCGTCGACTTCGGCGGTGGTGAGCAGACCGCGGCCGACACCGGACTGGTTGCTGACGACTCCCGTGCGCACTCCGTGAGCGCGCAAGGCGCGCAGGAACTCGTGCGCGCCCGGCATCGGCCGCACCCGTTCCGGGTCGCCGTTGTAGGGCACGTCCCTGATGAGCGTGCCGTCGCGGTCGAAGAGAACCGCATCGGGGTACTGGTCCACAGAGGAGAGTTAGCCGGTGCGAAGAGAAGCAAACACTTCTCGACGAACCGCTACTCACCGTCACCCCGTAGTGCGCCGGCATAAGTGTGGACACCGCTCGGACGGGTACCCGAGTGTCGAACTCGATTCCCGATGGAGAGGTTGTTGCAGTGACGACGATCGAGAAGTCCGTGGACGTCGAGGTCCCGGTCACGACCGCGTACAACCAGTGGACGCAGTTCGAATCGTTCCCGCAGTTCATGGAGGGCGTCGAGCGCATCACGCAGGTGACACCCACCCGCACCCACTGGGTCACCAAGATCGGCGGCGTGACCAGGGAGTTCGACGCGGAGATCACCGAGCAGCACCCGGACGAGCGGGTGGCCTGGCACACCGTGGACGGCCCGCCGCAGGGCGGCGTGGTGACGTTCCACCGGCTGGACGCGCACAGGACCCGGGTCCACGTCCAGATGGAGTACGACCCCCAGACGCTCACCGAGAAGGCCGGCGCGGCGATCGGCCTGGTCGACCACCGGGTGTCCGGCGACCTCGAGCGGTTCAAGGAGTTCATCGAGGGTCGGGGCGGCGAGACCGGCGCGTGGCGAGGCGACGTGAGCCGCCCGCCGCAGGCCGGCGAGACCCGTCACGACCTGCCGGACGGCGGACGCCCGGGGGATCCGCTGCAATGAGCGCGGGGGCGGTAGCCGCGGAGACGGAGTTGGGCACGCCCGCCGATTCCGCGGCCCGTCCGCCGGTCGACGGCAGTCGACCGTCCCGCCCGTTCAGTGCAACGCAGCGCATGGGAAAGGCCCGTGAGGTTCACGGGCCTTTCCCATGCGCCGAGTGCTTCGACCGGTGCTCCTAGCCGTCCCTCAGCCGGTCGAACAGCTGCCTCACCGACTGCCGCAACGCGGAGGCCGCGTCACCGAGCAGCGAACCGACGTCACCGCCGTCCTGCGCGGGCCGGTCCTGCTCCCCCGGGGCGGGTCCCGGGCTCACGTCGAGGTCCAGCAGCTCGCGCAGCACCTCCAGCACCACCTCCGGGTGGCCCAGCGGCACCGGCGCGGCGAACGTCTGCACCGAGCTGATCAGCCCTTCGTGCCGCCGGACCAGCTCACCCACCTCCGCGCCGGCCGCCGCGCCCGCCACCAGGTGCACCGGCACCCCGCGGTCGACGAACTCGGCCAGCACCTCGTCCACCTCGCGCCACGGCTCGTCCGTCGCGGGCAGCCGGCACCACATGACCTGGAGGTACTCGGTCAGCGGTCGCCACGTCCCGGGCAGGTCGCCGTGCCTGCCGACACCGGCCGGGTCCAGCACGACCACCGCCGGCGCGTCGGGCGGCCCGGCCCACACCACGGACGGCCCCTCGGTCCTCTGCTCTTCCATGCGGCTACACCTCCACCACAGCGGGTTCCACGCAATAGACGGTGTACGCGGACCGGATGACCGGTTGTGCGACGTTCCGCACCCGCACCCCGCCCGGGGTCATGCCGTGCTCCACGCCGAAGTGCGCGTGCCCGTGCACCGCCAGGTGGGTGTCGGTGGAGTCGATCGCCTCACCCAGCAGGTAGGAGCCGAGGAACGGGTAGATCTCCGGCGGTTCGCCGCGCAGCGTGTCGGGCACCGGCGCGTAGTGCGTCAAAGCCACCTTCACGTCGGTGTCCAGGCCCTCCAGCGCGACCCGCAGCGACTCGGAGATCTCGGTGGTGTGCCGGATGAACGCCTTCATCTCCGGCTCGCCGAACGCGCTGCCGCACTTGCCCGCGAACCCACCCCCGAAACCCTTCACCCCGGCGACGCCCAACGTGTGGCCGTCCACGGTCACGGTGGCGGTCTCGCCCTCCAGCACGGTGATGCCCGCGTCCCGGAGCACCGTGGTGACCTCGTGCGGCTGGTCGTCGTGGTGGTCGTGGTTGCCCAGCACGGCGATCACCGGCACGGCCAGGCCGCCGAACTCGTCGGCCACCACCCGCGCCTCGGACACCGTGCCGTGCCGGGTCAGGTCGCCGGCCAGCAGCAGCACGTCCGCCTGCTCGCCGAGCTGGTCCAGCGCGGGACGCATCCGACCTCGCGCGTCCTCGCCCAGGTGCACGTCACCGACGGCGGCGATGCGGATCATCGAATCTCCTCTCGGCCGACCGGGGCGTCGGACGGCACCACTTTCACGTCGTCGAGCACGGTCAGCTCCGGCGCCACGTCGTGGATCACCGCTTCCAGCTCGGCGCGGCGGCCGGGGCTGGCCACGTCGCCGGACAGCAGCACGTGGTCACCGCGCACGGTCACGCGCACGCCCAGCTCGGTGGTGCGCGGGTCTTCGGCCAGCGCTTGGCGCAGCCGGGCGGCGAGATATTGCTCCGCGGTCATGAGGCGCTCCTCGTCAGCGAGGGTGGCAGGAGGTCGAGGCGTTCGACGAGCACCAGGAACGCCTCGGCGTAGGGAGAGTGCTTGGTCGCTTCGCGGACGTGCTCCCAGTCGATCTGCTCGCGCAGCGCGCGGGCGAACGGCAGCAGCTCGCTGAAGTCGCAGCGGTGCCCGTCGAGGACCAGCAGCTTGCTGATCATCACCTCCGTCGCGGGCATCACCGGCAGCGTCACCGAGCCGACGGCCAACTCCTCGGCCCGGCCCAGCGTCTCGTCGGTCACGGGGATCTCGTTCGGCCGGAACAGCAGGTCCACCAGCGACTCGCCGTCGTAGACCTTCAGCAACCAGTCCTCGGGTGGGTTCGCGGCCCGCATGCCGGCCTCCACCAGCGCGGTCACCGCCGGTCCGGCATCCTGTTCGCGCACCAGGATGTCCACGTCGTGTTCCGTCGCCGGTCCGCCCCTCGCGTACACCGCGCACCCGCCCGCGAGGGCGAACGGGATGTCGTGCGCGCGCAGGGCTTTGGCGACCTTCGTCAGGGTGCGCAGCAGCTCGTCTTGGACACCGCTCATGCGGGGTGACTACCCGTCCAGGTCGATGTTCACACGGCAGGTAGGACGTCCGCGGACGGGGTAGTCCACCGGTATGACTGCCACACCTCCCGATCCCGACCCGGCGCGGACACCCGGTCTGGAGCCCGGCGGCGGGGTCGCGCCCGGCGAGACGCCGCCCGACTCCGGCCAGACCTCCGGCCTGTCCCACCCGCAGCCCATGCCGAGCCGGCGTGGCCCGATCATCACGCTGGTGGCGGTGCTGGTCGTGACCGCCTTGACGGTGGCGTTCATCGTGGCCCAGGTGATGGGCTGGACCAACCTGTTCGGAGGCTCCTGACCCGGCTCACGGGTGCAGCGGCGGGCTGGGCTGGAACCCCTCCTTGCGGCCGAGGCCGTCGAGGAGCTGCTTCAGCGTGTCCCGGGCGTTGTGGCGGGGTGACCAGCCGAGCCGGGCGAAGGCCTTGGTGGCGTCCAGCAGCGGCGCGGTGAGGGCCAGGTCGACCCAGCCGTGCGAGGTCGGCTGCAGGCGCAGGCGCCAGCTGATCCGCGCGGCGGTGCGCAGGGCGGTCGGCGGGATCGGGACGTGCCGGGTGCCCATCACCTCGGCCAGCACCTGAGGCGTCACGACCGGGTCCGAGACCAGGTTGAACGCGCCTTCGGCCTTCGTGGCGAGGATCTTCACCAGGGCGTCCGCGACGTCGTCGGCGTGCACGAACTGGAGGACCATCGAGCGCGGCAGCGGCAGCACCGGCAGCCTCACCCTGAACAGGCCGTGCGGGACGAGCGGCCCCAGGAAGTACCGCTTGATCTCGGCCGCGGCGTCCGGTTGCAGGACCAGCCCGGGGCGGACGCGGGTCACGGGCAGGCTGGGGTGCTCGCGCTCGACCCGGTCCAGCAGGTGCTCCACGGCCGCCTTGTGCCGGCTGTAGTACGAGGTGGAGACGCCGTCGGTCGGCCAGCTCTCGTCCACGGTGTGGTCTTTCGCCGCCGGCGAGTAGGCGCCTACGGACGACATGTGCACCACGTGCCGGACCCCCGCCTTGACCGCCGCCTTGAACACGCGGTCGCTGCCGGCGACGTTCGTCCGGAACAGCACCCGTTCGTCGTGGCTGGGCTGGATCAGCCACGCCAGGTGCACCACCGCGTCCGCCCGTCGGAAGACGTCGACGAGCAGTTCCTCCGCCCCTTCGCGCCCCAGGTCGACCGGGGTCCACTCGATGTCGTAGGGCGGGCGGCTCTCAGGCGGTCGACGGGAGATCCCGTGCACGGTCATGTCCGGCTCGTCTCCGAGCCGGCGCAACAACGCGGTCCCCAGGTTTCCGGTAGCGCCGGTGACGACGATCCTCATACCCGCCGAATACCCACCCGCGCGCCGGGTCACCCACTCGACGGCGGTGCGGGGACCGGGCACTTCGCCAGGGCCAGGGCCGCCGCGTGGAGGTTCGACGCCATCGCCTCACCCGTGCTCCTCGACCGCATCGGGGCGCCTCCGCCTCCGGTCGGCCGACCGGAAGCGGAGGCGCGACCACCCCGACGATGCGTTGGCGTCCGGCTGTCCACCGTTGAGGGCTTCGGTCACCCGGCGCGACGAGTGGCCGACGGGGTGCCCCCGCACCTGGCGGCCCAGTTGCGGAGGCACCCCGTCAGGACTCAGCGGGTGGCGGTCAGCTCACGCACTGCGGCGTAGCGCTCCCGCACCCACGGCGTCGGCTCGGCCTCGACCGAGGTCGACGCCAGCTCCGACCAGATCGGCGGCGCGTCGGCGCCGCTCAACGCCCACGCCGCCTGCCTGGCCGCGCCGTCGGCCACGTACTCGCTCGGCGACGGGACGACCACCGGGCAGCCGAACACGGCGGGCGCCAGCCGCTGCACGGCGGGCATCCGGGCCGCACCGCCGATCAGCAGCACCCGGGACACCGGCAGACCCAGCGCCACCAGCGCGTCCATCGCATCGGCCAGGCTGCACAGCAGACCCTCGACCGCGGCACGCGCCAGGTGCGCCGAGGTCATCGTGTCCAACCGCAGACCGTGCAGCGCGCCGGTGGAGTCGGGCTTGTTCGGCGTCCGCTCCCCTTCCAGGTAGGGCACGAACACCAGCCCGTCCGCACCCGCGGGGGCGCTCAGGGCCAGGTCCGACAGCTCGGCCAGGTCGACCCGCAGCATCGCCGAGGTCGCGTCGAGCACCCGCGACGCGTTGAGCGTGCACACGAGCGGCAGGTGGCCGCCCTCGGCGTCGGCGAAACCGTTGACGATGCCGGTGCCGTCGGCGACGGGGTGCGGCGACCGCGCGAACGCGGTGCCGGACGTGCCGATGGACACCACCACGTCACCGGGCTGAGCCTGCACGCCCAGGCCCGCCGCCGCGTTGTCGCCCGCGCCCGCGCCGAACCGGCCCACCAGCTCGGCCGGACCCAGCACGCGCGGGACCGCGACGACCTTCCCCAGCGCCAGCTCCAGCAGATCGGGTCTGTAGTCCTCTGTGGACGGTGACCAGTAGCCGGTGCCGCTGGCGTCGCTGCGGTCGGTGGTCAGGGCGTCCAGGGACGTCCCGCCGGACAGCTTCCACGTCAGCCAGTCGTGCGGCAGGCACACCGCCGCCGTCCGGGCCACCGACTCGGGTTCGTGCCGCGCCAGCCACCGCAACTTGGTCACGGTGAGGGAGGCGACCGGCACGCTGCCGGTCGCCTCGGCCCACTTGCCCGGACCGCCCAGCTCGGTGATCAGGTCGGCCGCCGCCGCCGCGGAACGGGTGTCGTTCCACAGCAGCGCCGGCCGCACCACCTCGCCGGCGGAGTCCAGCGTCACCATGCCGTGCTGCTGCGCCCCCACCGAGACGGCGTCGACGTCGTCCAGGCCGCCCGCGTCCGCGATGGCCGTCCGGAGGGCGTCCCACCACTCGGAGGGGTGCACCTCGGTGCCCGTCGGGTGCGCCGCACGTCCTTGCCGCACAAGGGCGCCGGTGTCCGCGTCGCGCACCACCACCTTGCACGACTGGGTGGACGAGTCGACGCCCGCGACGAGCGCCATCAGCGCGCGCCCAACAGGTGTTCGGTCGCCAGCTGGCCCAGGCGCACGAACCCGAAGCCGCGCTCGGCGGCGACGTCCGGGTCGATGTCCTCGCCCTTGAGGAAGTCCGCGATGGACTCGCCCTCGTCGAGCGTCGGCTCGGCCAGCTCGTACACGCCGCTGGTCTTCAGCGCCTCCTGCACCTCCGGGTCGGCCCGGAACGCCGCGGCGCGCTCGCGCAGCAGCTGGTACGTGCGCATGTTGGCCGCCGCGCTCGCCCACACGCCGTCCAGGTCCTCGGTCCGCAGCGGCTTGTAGTCGAAGTGCCGCGGGCCTTCGTAGCCGCCGCTCTCCAGCAGGTCGACCAGGAAGAACGCGGACAGCAGGTCGCCCTGGCCGAACACGAAGTCCTGGTCGTAGCGCGGGCCCTTCTGGCCGTTGAGGTCGATGTGGAAGAGCTTCTTCTGCCACAGCGCCTGGCCGATGCCGTGCACGAAGTTGAGGCCCGCCATCTGCTCGTGGCCGACCTCGGGGTTCACGCCGACCAGCTCGTGGTGCTCCAGCGTCGAGATGAACGCCAGGGCGTGGCCGATCGTGGGCAGCAGGATGTCGCCGCGGGGCTCGTTCGGCTTGGGCTCCAGCGCGAAGCGGAAGCCGTAGCCCTGGTCGACCGAGTACTGCGCGACCGTGTCGACGGCCTCGCGGTAGCGGTCGAGAGCGGCGTGCACGGGCTTGCCCGCGTCCACCTCGGAGCCCTCGCGACCACCCCACATCACGATGGTCTCCGCGCCGAGCTCGGCCGCGAGTTCGAGGTTGCGCAGCACCTTGCGCAGCGCGAACCGGCGCACCGAGCGGTCGTTGCTGGTGAAGCCGCCGTCCTTGAACACCGGGTGGGTGAACAGGTTGGTGGTCACCATCGGCACGACCATGCCGGTCTCGTCCAACGCCGCGCGGAACGCGGAGACCCGCCTGCCCACCTCGGCGGCGTCCGAGCCGAAGGGGAACAGGTCGTCGTCGTGGAACGTGATGCCCCAGGCACCCAGTTCCGAGAGCTTGCGCACCGCGAGCGGCGCGTCCAACACGGGGCGGGACGCGTCACCGAACGGGTCGCGTCCCTGCCAGCCAACCGTCCACAGGCCGAAGCTGAACTTGTCCACGAGGGCACCTCCAATAAGTTTGATGCCTGAACTTATCTCACTCGGCCGCTAGTATCCAGTGGGTGTCCCGACCACAGCCAGCCAGTCAGCGGACCGTGCGACGGCACAACTCCGCCCTCGTGCTCGACGCCATCGCCGACGCGCCCGGCTCGTCCCGCGCGGCCGTGGCCGCCCGCACCGGCCTGACCAAGGCGACGGTGTCCAGCCTCGTCGACCGGATGATCGGCGCCGGGCTCGTGGCCGAGGGCGAGGCGCAGGCCAGGTCCGGTCCCGGCCGGCGTGGCACCGCCCTGCACCTGGCACCCACCGGACCGCACGGGCTCGGGGTCGAGATCGGGGTCGACTACCTGGCCACGTGCCTGGTCGACCTCACCGGGCGGGTGCGGGCGCGGTGGCTGCGGCCCAGCGACAATCGTGCCTCCTCCCCCGCCCGCGTGCTGGCCAAGGTCGCGGCGGCGGTGCGGACGGCGGCGCGCGAGGAGGTGCCGATCGGCGGGGTCGGCGTGGCCGTGCCGGGCCTGGTGGAGGTGGCCGGCGGGTCGCTGCGGGTCGCGCCGAACCTGGGGTGGCGCGAGGTGGACGTGCGGGGCGAGCTGACCCGCCGGATGGCGCTGGACGTGCCGGTGCTGGTCGGGAACGAGGCGAACCTGGCCGCGCTGGCCGAGCTGTGGCACGGCGACGTGGACGCGGACTTCCTGCACATCTCGGGTGAGATCGGCATCGGCGCCGGGATCGTGGTCGGCGGCGCGCTGTTCGAAGGGCTGTCCGGGTTCGGCGGCGAGATCGGCCACCTGTCCGTCGACCCGCGCGGGCCGCAGTGCGCGTGCGGGTCGCGGGGGTGCCTGGAGCGGCTGGCGGGGCAGGACGAGATCGTGCGCGCGTCGGGCGTCACCGGTGTGGACGAGCTGCTGGCGCGGCTCGCGGCGGGTGACCGGACGGCGACGACGGCGGTGCGCACGGCGGCGAAGTGGCTCGGCGTGGCGCTGTCGGGGGCGGTGAACCTGCTGGACCTGCCCACGGTGGTCCTGGGCGGCACCTACGCCCGGCTTGAGCCGTGGCTCCGGGGGCCCCTGCACGCCGAACTGGACCGGCGCGTGGTGAGCGCCGAGTGGTCCCCGGTCCGCGTGGTCGCGTCCTCGCTGGGCGCCGAAGCTGCCGTCCGGGGAGCCGCCACCACGGCCGTCCGCGCCATCCTGGCCGACCCCGACCTGTACGTGACGTCCGTCCTCGCCTGACCGAAGGGGCAGCGCGCTTCACCCGAATGCACGCGTCCGATGTGGCCGCGTGCCGGGCCGTCGTCTGTCAGCCTGGATGCCACGTTTGGCGATGCGCGCGACGGTGCGCACAATCGGCAGTGACTGGGCGGGGGTGGACCGGTGCCGCGTGGAGAGCGTCCGTTGGACGTCGGCGACAGCCCGTTGCTCAAGTTCGCCGCGGACCTGCGGTCGTTGCGGGACCGGGCGGGCGGGTGCAGCTACCGGCAGCTGGGAGCCCGCGCCCACTACTCCGCGACGACGCTGTCGGACGCGGCGGGCGGGCGGCGGCTGCCGACGCTCGCGGTGACGCTGGCCTACGTGCGCGCCTGCGAGGGCGACGTCGACGAGTGGGAGGACCGCTGGCACCAGGTCGCCGCCGAGGTGCTGCCCCACCCGGAGCCGAGCCCCGACGAGGGCCACCCGCCGTACGCCGGTCTGGCCGCCTACGGCACCGAGGACGCCGAGTGGTTCTTCGGCCGCGACCACCTGCTGGACGACCTGGAGCAGCGCATCGCGCACCGGCGGTTCGTCGCGGTGTTCGGGGCGTCCGGCGCGGGCAAGTCGTCCCTGCTGCGCGCGGGCCTCGTGCCGCGGGTCGAGGGCCGGGTCGTGGTCACCACGCCCAGCGGGCACGACGAGCCCGAGGTCGCCGCCGACCTGCTGATCGTGGACCAGTTCGAAGAGGTCTTCACCCTCTGGCAGGACGCCGACCAGCGCACCGCGTACATCGACGCCCTGCTGCACGCCCCGTACAAGGTCGTGCTCGGCGTGCGGGCGGACTTCTACGGGCACTGCGCGCACCACCCGGCGCTGGTGGAGGCGCTGACCGACGGCCAGCTGCTGCTCGGGCCGATGGGTCCGGAGGAACTGCGCCAGGTGATCATGCAGCCCGCCGTGAAGGCGTCGTGCACGGTCGAGACGGCCCTGGTGTCCCGGCTCATCGCGGACGCCACCGGCCAGGCGGGCGTGCTGCCCCTGGTGTCCCACGCCCTGCTCGAAACGTGGCGGCGGCGGCGCGGCACCACGCTGACGCTGGCCGGGTACGAGGCGGCGGGCGGCATCCAGCACGCGATCGCGCAGACCGCCGAACGCACCTACACGTCGTTGGAGAAGCAGCAACGGGCGCTGGCGCGGCAGGTGTTCCTGCGGCTCACGGCGCTGGGCGACGGCACCGAGGACACCAAGCGCCGGCTGCCGCGCACGGAACTCGACCACGACGTGGACGTGGACGTGGTGCTCGACCGCCTCGCCCACGCCCGGCTCCTCACCCTGGACCGGGACAGCGTGGAGATCGCGCACGAGGCGCTGATCCGATCCTGGCCGAGGCTCAAGAGCTGGCTCGCCGAGGACCGGGACGGGCTGCGCACCATGCGGCAGCTCACCGAGGCCGCCGCCACGTGGGACTCGCTGGACCGCGACCCGGACGCGCTGTACCGGGGCACGCGGCTGGACACCGCGGTCGAGTGGACGCAGCGCAACGGCGTGCGCACCAGCGCCCAGGAGCGGGACTTCCTGGCCGAGAGCCTCCGCGCCCGCGACCGGGAACGCGAGCTCGCCCACCGACGCACCCGCAGGCTCCGGCAGCTGGTCGCTTTACTGGCCGTGCTGCTCATGCTGACGGGCACCGCCGTGGTGCTCGCGATCAAGGCGCAGAACGAGTCCGCCGCCGGCTGGCGGTCGTCCGCCGCCTGGTACGTGGCCAACCAGGCGCAGGCGCTGCGCGGGAGCGACCCGAGGCTGGCCGACCAGCTCGCCATCGCCGCCTACCAGCTCAACCCCTCCGACGACCTGCGTGACGGCGTGCTCAGCGCGCACGCGGCGAGCGCCCAGGACATGGTCAGCCGCTCGGCGTTCCCGTCCGGCCAGGGCCTGAGCCCGGACGGCCTGCCGCGGCCGAACGCGCGGGTGCCCACGCCCGCCAACGACTCCACCTACCTCCCGCTGGGCCGGCGCACGAACCCGAGCGCGTCGGTCACGTCGATGGCCGTCAACGCCGTGGAACAGGCGTTCGCCACCACGCTGGAGGGCCGCACGGGCCGGGTCTGGGACGTCACCGACGCCATCTCACCGGAGGTGGCGCACACGTTCGGCTTCCCGGTGCGCGGGATCGCCCTCGACCCGGCGGGCGCGCGCACCCTGGTCACCGTGTCGGACGTCGGCGACGTCGCGGTGTGGGACTGGTCGGGCCCGACCCGGCCGGTGGCGAAGTCCCGCCTCGCCGGCCACCCGCGCCCGGTCAGCGGCGTCGCCTACAGCCAGGACGGGCAGATCGTCGTCACCTGGGACGACGCGGGCACGATCCGGTTGTGGGACGTGCGCGACGCGGTGCGCCCGGTGCGGATCGGGCAGTTGGAGACGGCCCGGGAGATCACCGCGATCGCGCTGTCGCCGGACCACCACACGCTCGCGGCCGGGTTCGCCGGCGGCCTGGTCCGGATGTGGGACCTCGCCAAGCAGTGGGCGCCCAGGGAGACGTGGACGGGCAAAACCCACCCGGAGTCGGTCCGGGCGCTGGGCTTCCGGCCCGACGGCCGGGCGCTGGCCACCGTCGGCAAGGACGACAAGGTGTCGCTGTGGGACGTGTCGGACCGCGCCCACCCGGTCGAGCGGGGCCGGATCAGCTGGAGCACCGCCGGCGTGCACGGGGTGGCGTTCGGCAACACCCCGACCCAGGTGATCACGTCGAACTCCAACGGCACGACCCGCTACTGGGAGTTCGACTTCGACACCGCCGTCGCGGCGATGTGCTCGGCGGTCGAGGTGCACATCTCGCGCGAGGAGTGGCAGCAGTACGTGGCCGCCGTGGGCGCGTTGCAGTACAGCCGGCCGTGTGCGTGATCGTCGCGTGAGATGCGGCCGGACAGGCGCGGACCGATAATCGGGGCGTGACGATGCCGCGCGACAACGACCGGAACGAAGCGCTGCCCACGACCCCGATACCGACCGGCCACCCGCAGGCGGCGGGTCCGCAGGACACCGGGTCGGGCGCGGTCGAGCCCGTGCCGCCGGTTCCGTCCGGCGAGCCGGACCGGCCTCGGCAGAAGCTCAAGCCGACCAGGATCAGCGGCACGTGGGTCGCGGTGCTGGCGTCGATCGTGGTGCTGATCGTGCTGCTGGTGTTCATCCTGCAGAACCTGGGCGGCATCACGATCCACTTCATGGGCGCGGCGGGCACGCTCCCACTGGGCGTGGCGCTGCTGTTCGCGGCGATCGCCGGCGCGATCTTGGTGGCCCTGGTCGGCGCAGCCCGGATCACGCAGCTGCGCCGCCAGGCCAAACGAGGGCTGCGCTAGACCGGAGAACAGGTCAAACCGTTCAGCGAGAAGCGGGTGGGTGCGACGTTGCTGCCCTGCCAGCTCGCCTGGAATCCGAATTCCACCGAGCCTCCCGGCTGAATGGTCGCGTTCCAACCCTCGTTGGTCACCGTCACGGCGGCGCCGGACTGCGACGCCTTGCCGTTCCAACTGTTGGTGATCTTCTGGCCGTTGTCGAACGACCAGCCCAGGTTCCAGCCCGTGATGGCGCCGACGCCCCGGTTGGTGATCCTCACCGAGCCGGTGAAGCCACCGCCCCACTGGCTGCCGACCGCGTACCGCACCGAGCAGTCGCGCGGTGGCGGCTGGTCCGTGACGGTGGTGGTCGACCCAGTGGTGGTCGTGGTTGTGGTGGTCGTGGTGGTCGTGGTCGTGCTGGTGGTGGTGCCGGTCGCGCCGCTCGGGTCCGCGACGAGGATGCCCCGCCCGTTCGTGCCCAGGTAGACCCGCCCGAAGACGCGCGGGTCGCCGGTGATCGCCTCACCCATGTTCCCGTACTGGTGGGCGTCGTCGTTGATCCGCAGCCAGGACCGGCCAACCCCGTCGGTGGCCCGGTGAACACCGGTCTTGCCGTCGATGGTCAGCACCGCGTAGAGCGTGGGGTACGTCTTGTCGCCCTCGGGCTTGCCGAAGCCGATGTTGACGCCGGACGTGACCCCGGCGATGGCGGTGACCGTCCGGCCGGAGTCGGTCGAGCGGAACAGCCCGCCGTCGCCGACCAGCCAGAGGTCGCCCTCGTGGCCCGGCACCGCGTGCAGCTTGCCCACGTCCGCGGTCGCGCCCGCCGTGAACGTCGCGCCGCCGTCCGTGCTCACGTAGACGGTGTCGTCGGCCAGGCCGTAGAACTTCCTCGGGTCGACCCGGTCGGACTCGACCACCGCGCCCGCCGGGATGCCGGTGGACGGCGCCCAGGTGGTGCCGAAGCCCACCGAGTAGTGGACCGCCGCGCCGGCCGGGCTCCACACGAACCGGCTGCCGTCGGCCGCCGCCGCGACCGTGCCGCCACCCGTGACGCCGCCGGGCTCGCTGCCCGCGAACCAGTTCGCGCCGCCGTCGGTCGAGAACGCCACGTGCGCCGGGCCGTCCACGTTGCCGGAGCGGACCACCACCGACGGGTTCGCCTCGGCGAAGTCCAGGCTGGTGGTCGAGGTGAAGTTCGGCTGCTGGAACATCATCGGCGGGACCTTGGTGACGTCCGTGTGCCGGAACCCGCCGATGTCACCCAGGGCGCTGATCAGCGGCGCGCCCACGGGCGGGCTGATCAGGTCGAGCACCGCGGTCTCCTCCAGCCCCGCGGCGGTCGGCTTGAGCGTGATCTGACCGCCTTCGTCCCACTTCAGCAGGTCCGTGGTGCCGTAGATGGTGGCGCCCGTGCCGTACATCATCCGGTTGGAGTCGAACGGGTCGATCTCCAGCGACTCCACCATCCAGCCCAGCTTCGGGCTGACCTCCGGCGGCGCCGGGTTCGCGCCCCAGCTCAGCCACGGGGACGACGTGATGTCCATCTTGTAGCGGAAGCTGCGGTTGGGGTAGCTGGTGAAGTCCCAAGCCCGTGTCCACGTCGCGCCGCCGTCCGTGCTGCGGAAGATGACGATGTCCGGCCACCAGGAGATCTGGGTGGTGACCATCAGCGTGCCCGGGTTCTGCCGGTCGATGGTCAGACCGCTGTAGCCGAAGTGGTTGTCCGCGCTCGACGACGGCACCGGGCTGATCCGCGTCCACGCGCCGGTGGCGGTGTCGTGCTTCCACACGTCGCCCTTGCCGCCGTCGTACGGGCCGCCGGTGTCGCTGGT
Source organism: Saccharothrix isguenensis (assembly GCF_052936305.1). Lineage (NCBI taxonomy): Bacteria > Bacillati > Actinomycetota > Actinomycetes > Pseudonocardiales > Pseudonocardiaceae > Saccharothrix > Saccharothrix isguenensis. Next base: position 2,326,770 of record NZ_CP193626.1, on the reverse strand, counting down.
GGCCAGGTAGAGGAAGCCACCCTCGGCGTCCAGCTCGCCCTGGTGCGCGATGTACCCGGTCGGCTGGCCCGCCAGCCTGGTCCACGTCGCGCCCGCGTCCGTGCTCCGGTAGACCGTGTTCTCCTTGTCGGCGACACCCACGTAGATCGTCCGGCTGGGGCTGCCCGCCGTCGACGACCGCGGGTCGTAGGTCACCCAGACCACGCCCTGGATGTCGTTGGAGTAGCCGTTGGCGTCATCCGGGTCGGCGACGTAGTTGCCCGGGTTGGGGAAGCTCGCCACCTGCGCCCACGTCGCGCCGCTGTCGGTGCTGCGCCACAGGCCCTTGCCGCTCGGCGCGCCGAAGTACAGCACCCGCCCGTCGTTCGGGTCGACCGACAGCCGCTCGCCCATGCCGCGGCCGGGCATGTTGCCACCGACCTTGAACGGCAGCTCGGTGCGCTGCCAGGTCTTGCCGCGGTCCGAGGAGCGCAGGATTGCGCCGTTGTGCGGATCCCAGCTGTTGGTGTACATGCCGACCGCGGCGTACACCTTGTCGGCGTCCACCGGGTCCGGCGCGATGCTCGCCACGCCGTTGTAACCCCACTCGTCCCAGCCGACCCAGTCCAGCAGCGGGATCCAGCGGCCGGTGGACTGGTCCCACCGGTACGCGCCGCCGATGTCGGTGCGGGCGTAGATCAGGTCCTTCTCCGCCGGGCTGAACACGATGCCGGGTACGAACCCGCCGCCCGCGATCTCGACGTTGCGCCAGTTGTGCGGCAGCTCGGGCGCGGCGACGGCGGCGGGCTGCGCGGCCGGGCTCGTCGCGTTGGACACCAGGACGACACCCAGGGCGGCCACGGCCGCGGTCGTCAACGCCAGAAGCCGTCGTCTCATCTTCGCTGCGCTCCTTTGCGCGGGAGGGAGGAGGCGGTGGGCGAGAGTGATCCGCCTCCCCCCGGCTTGCGGGGCGTTCTGGGAGCGCTCCCAGAGCCGCAAGGGCGACCGTAGCCAGGCCGGCGAGGCGGCGGCAAGGACCCCCCGCTACGCCATCCGAGTGAAGTGCCGGGTGTGATCAGCCGGCCGGTGTCGAATTCGTCGAACGGCCCGCGGAAAAACCGTCGAAGCGATTCGAAAAGCCGCGCCCCGGACGTGCGTCCGGGGCGCGGCTTGACCGACGAGACGACTCAGGCGCTCGTACGGGTGACCATCGAGGTCGGCAGGAGCAGGAACGGCGGCAGGTTCTCCTCGCCGGCCAACTCCGCCATCAGCCGCCACGTCATGGTGCGCCCCAACTGCTCCACGTCCTGGCGGATCGTGGTCAGCGGCGGCACCGCGGTGGAGGCGATCATCAGGTCGTCGAACCCGACCACGGCGACGTCCTCGGGCACCTTCTTGCCGTGCGCGTGCAGCGTCTGCAACGCGCCCAGCGCCATGATGTCCGCGCCGACGAACACCGCGTCCAGGTCAGGCGCCCTCTTCAGCAGGTCGGCCATCGCTGCCGCACCGCTCTCGGGGGTGTAGTCCGAGTACGCGACCAGGTCCGTGTCGAACCGGGCCTGGCTCAACCCGCGCTTCCACCCGGACAACCGGTCCATGCCCACCGCCATGTCGCGCGGACCGGCGATGGTGCTGATCCGCTTGCGACCCAGGGAGACCAGGTAGCGAGCGGCCTCCATGGCGCCGTTGAAGTTGTCCGAGTCCACATAGGGCACGCCGCCCGCGCCGAGCGGCCTGCCGCAGACCACCGTCGGCAGGCCCGCGTCGGCCAGCGTGCGGGGCAGCGGGTCCTGGCCGTGCAGGCTGATCACCAGCACGCCGTCCACGTGACCGCCGCACAGGTAGTTCACGAGGTCCTGCTCGTCGCCCTCCTTGCTCATCATGAGGACGAGCTGGACCCGCTTGCCCGCCAGCTCGGCGTGCACACCGCGGAGCACGCCGGCGAAGAACGGGTCGTTCAGCACCCGGCTGCCGTGCTCGGACACGACCATGGCGATGCAGTTCGCCCGGCTGCCCGCGAGGGTCCGGGCCGCCTGGTTCGGGCTGTACCCGAGCTTGCCGATGGCCTGGTGGACGGCCTCGCGGGCCCGTGAGCTGACGTACGGTTCGCCGTTGATCACCCGGGACACGGTCGACTTGGACACCCCGGCGGCACGAGCGACCTCCTCCAGCCGGGTGTTGGGTCGTCGTGCCTTGGGTGGATCAACGGCATCCGTCACGGAGCGACCGTCGCGGTGAGAGCGTTGCCACGGGCAACCTGCGAGTACCACATGGCGCTCATCTTAGGCGTCCGGACCTGGGTCTCGTAGTCGACATGCACGATCCCGAACCGCTTGGCGTAGCCCTCGGCCCATTCGAAGTTGTCCATCAGCGACCACGCGAAGTAACCGCGGAGGTCGACACCGGCCTCGATGGCCGCGTGCGCCGCCCTGAGGTGCGACTCGATGTAGCCGAGCCGCTCCGGGTCGTTGATGGAACCGTCGTCGTTGATGGAGTCGCGGTAAGCGGCGCCGTTCTCGGTGACGTACAGCGGAATGCTCGGGTAGTCCTGGTGCACCCGCGTGAGCACCTTGAACAGGCCGTCCGGCTGCACCTCCCAGTCCATGTCCGTGCGCGGCAGGCCGCGGCTCGGGAACGAGACGTGCTCCGCTCCCACCCACGGCGACCCGGTCGGGCGGCGGCCGTTGGTCTGGACCGGTGAAGCGGACGTTTCGGACTCGGGCTCGGGCGTGCCGCTGACGAAGTGCTCGGCGTAGTAGTTCACGCCCAGCTGGTCCAGCGGGGTGGAGATGATCTCCAGGTCGTTCTCGCGGATGTGCTTCGAGAAGCCGTACGGCTCGAGGTCCTCCACGATGTCGGCCGGGTACTCGCCCTTGAAGAGCGGGTCCAGGAAGATCCGGTTCTGCAGGCCGTCGAGCCGGCGCGCGGCGTCGAGGTCTGCCGGGTCGTCCGGGTTCGCCGGGATGATCGGGTACATGTTCAGCGTGATGCCGATCTTGGCCGCCGGCAGCTGCGACCGGATCGCCTCGGTGGCGAGCCCGTGCGCGAGCAGCAGGTGGTGCACGGCCGCGACGGCCGCTTCCGGCTCCTGGCGGCCGGGCGCGTGGACACCTGCGGCGTAGCTCAGCAGCGAGGAGCACCACGGCTCGTTGAGGGTGGTCCAGTTGGACACCCGGTCGCCCAGGGCGCCGACGACCGACTCGGCGTACTCGGCGAAGCGGTACGCGGTGTCCCGGTTCGCCCAGCCACCCGCGTCCTCCAGCGTCTGCGGGAGGTCCCAGTGGTACAGCGTGAGCCACGGGGTGATGTTCTTCTCCAGCAGCGCGTCGACCAGCCGGGAGTAGAAGTCCAGGCCGGCCTGGTTCACCGGACCCGCGTCCGGGCGCACCCGCGGCCACGCGGTGGAGAACCGGTAGGCCTGCAGGCCGAGGTCGGACATCAGCTGGACGTCCTCGTCCACGCGGTAGTAGTGGTCGGCGGCGGGGTCGCCCGTGTCACCACCCACCACCGCGCCCGGGACCTGGCAGAACGTGTCCCAGATGGACGCGGTGCGACCGTCCGCGGTGGTCGCGCCTTCGATCTGGAACGCCGCGGTCGCGGCGCCCCACACGAATCCCTCGGGAAAGGAAATCGACTCCACAGCTACCCCTTCACAGCACCCTGCATGATCCCGGCGACGATCTGCCGACCGAGTACGAGGAAGACGATCAGAATCGGGACCGTGGCCATCGTGGTCCCGGCTAGCACGAGCGAGTTGTCGACGTAGTAGCCGCTCTGCAACTTCTCCAGGGCGACCTGCATCGTCGGGTTGTCCGCGTTGAGCACGATCAGCGGCCAGAGGAAGTCGTTCCACGACATCATGAACGTGAAGATGCCCAGCATGGCGGCGGCCGGCCGCACCGCGGGCAGGCAGACGTGCCAGAACGTGCGGATCATGCTGCACCCGTCCATCCGGGCCGCCTCGATCAGCTCGTCCGGCACCGCGTCCGCGATGTACTGGCGCATCCAGAACACGCCGAACGCGGTCACCAGGTTCGGGATGATGACGGCCCCGAGGGTGCCGGACCAGCCGAACTCGGCCATCGCCATGTACAGCGGGATGATGCCGAGCTGCGTGGGCACCGCGAGCGTGGCGACCACGAACACCATCAGCGGCCCGCGGCCCTTGAACCGGAGCTTGGCGAACGCGAACCCGGCCAGGGTCGACAGGACCACCACGGACACGGTGACCGTGCCCGACACGATGATGCTGTTGCCCAGGGCCTTCCAGAACGGGATCGAGTCGAGCACCCGGCTCGCGTTGTGGAAGAAGTTGCCGCCGGGCAGCAAGGGCGTGTCGGCGGTGAACTTCGCGTCGTCGTGGCTGGCGACCAGGAACGACCAGTAGAAGGGGAACGCCGAACCGAGGATGAACGCGATGAGGATGCCGTAGACGACGAAGCCCGGACGGCGCTCGGCGAGCGCCCCGGCCTTGCCCTTGGACTTCTTCGCGCGCTTGCTGTCGGTCGATGCCTGGCGATCGGCGATGGTGGCCATCACGCCTCCCCACTGGACGCGAGCTTGCGGGTGAGCAGGAAGTTGATCCCCGCGATCGCGATGATGACGACGAACAGGACCCAGGCCATCGCCGAGGCGTAGCCGAGGTCGAAGCTCCGGAAACCGGAGGAGTACATGTAGAGCACGACCGTCTGGTACTGGTTGGTCGCACCGCCGTTGACCCCCGCGGAAGGCGAGAACAGCAGCGGCTCGGTGAAGATCTGCAGACCGCCGATGGTCGAGGTGACGACCACGAAGATCAGCGTCGGGCGCAGCATGGGCAGCGTGATGCTGATGAACTGGCGCACCTTGCTCGCGCCGTCCACCCAGGCCGCCTCGTAGATGTCGCGCGGGATCGCCTGCATGGCGGCCAGCACGATCAGGGCGTTGTAGCCCGTCCAGCGCCAGTTGACCATGGACGCGATGGCGACGTGGCTCCACCAGCGGTCGGCCTGCCAGTCGATCCGGTCCAGGCCGACCATCTCGATCAGGTCGTTGATGATGCCGTACTGCACGCCGAACAGGTCGCCGAAGATGATCGTCAGGGCGACGAGGCTGGCCACGTAGGGCAGCAGCACGCCCATCCGCCAGCCGGTCCGACCGCGCAGCGCCGTGTTGAGCAGCACCGCCAGCAGCACCGCGGTGATGATCTGCGGGATGGTCGACATCGCGAAGATGCTGAGCGTGTTGACCATCGCGTTCCAGAACTGCGCGTCGGCCAGCAGCTCGGTGTAGTTGTCGATCCCGACGAACGGCTGCTCGTCCCCGCCGAGCTCCCAGTCGAACAGGGAGATGTAGGCGGTGTAGAGCAGCGGGAACAGGCCCACCACCGCGAACAGGATGAAGAAGGGGGCGATGTACAGGTACGGCGAGAACTTCACGTCCAGGCGGGTGAGCTTGTAGCGCCAGCTCTTGCCCGAACCGATGTCATCGTTGTCTTCGCGCCGCGGCGGGCGGGGCTCGGCGCCCCGCCCGCGCGTGACCGTGAGTTCGGTCGTCATTACTTGGCAGCCTTCTGGGCTCCCTCGACAACCGTCTTCCAGGCTTCCTCGACCGAGGTCCCCTGCTCGACCGACAGCAGCGCCGGCGAGACCACGTTGTCCTGGATCTCCCCGTCCTTCGGACCCTTGTACTGGGCCGCCGCGACCTTGTTCGCCTGCTCGGCGAACAGCATGCCGACCTTCTCGCCGCCGAAGTACTCGTTGGTCATGTTCAGCAGCTCGGGGGAGATCAGCGCCTCGGTCTGGCTCGGGAAGGTGCCCTTGGCGGTGAACGCCTTGATCTGCTGCTCCGGCGCGGTCAGCCACGCGGCGAGCTTGGCGGCCTCAGCCTTGTTCTTGCCCTGCTTCGGGACGGTCAGGTACGAGCCGCCCCAGTTGCCGCCGCCACCGGGGAACGCGGCCGTGACGGCCCACTTGCCCTTGTGCTCGGGGCCGGCGTTGCCCTCGATGACACCCAGCATCCACGACGGGCAGGTCTTGGTGGCGAACGCCGACTGCTTGAAGCCGGTCTCCCACTCCGGGCTCCAGGCGGCGAGCTTGGCCGACTGGTTGCGCGCGACCGCGCCGGCGACCTGCTCGAAGATCTTCTTGTCGTCGTTGGTCTCGATGACGAGCTTGTCGTCGCGGTCGAAGTAGCCGACCTTCGCCTGGTTGTGCATCGGGTTGAAGATCTGCGCGGCGGAGTCGAACCACGCCTTGCCGCCACTGCCGGCGACGTACCTGTCACCGGTCTCGAAGTACGAGTCCCACGTGGCGAACAGGGGCTTCACGCCCTCGGGGTCGGACGGCAGACCGGCGGCCTCGAAGAGGTCCTTGCGGTAGCACATGGCCAGCGGGCCGATGTCGGTGCCGTAGCCGATGAGCTTGCCGTCCTTGGTGGTGACGGCGTCGACCTTCCACTGCAGCCAGCGGTCGTCGCGGACGTCCTTCGGGCCGATCTCCTTCAGGTCCTCGAACTGGCCGGACTTGGCCATGACCTGGCTCAGGTAGCCCTCTTCGATGGCCTCGACGTCGGCCAGGCCGGAGCCCGCGCCCAGCTTGGTGAACAGGTTCTGGTGGTGCGGCGCACCCTGTCCGGTCTTGCGCTGGGTGACCTTGACGTTCGGGTTGGCCGCCTCGTACTCCTTGAGGAGTTCCTCGTAGCCGAACTCGTTGAACGTCGCGATGGTCAGCTCGACCTTGCCGTCCGGCGAGGTTCCTGACTCTCCCGAGCCACAGGCCGTGGCGGCTGCGGCAAGCACTGCGGTGCAGGCCAAGACTTTGACCAAGCCTGCTCGACGGTAGCGCACGAGAACTCCTCGGTTGATCGGCGGTGAACGTTCTGGGAGCGCTCCCAGGTTTTGGGGGAGTGTGGTTCGCGCCACGGAGTTGTGTCAAGCGCCCGTGTCCGCGCTGTTACCGACCTTGCGACATTTGCCCTGCTGGACCGATTCTGCTAGCCGTGCGACCGATGGTCCGTTCAGGCACTGCTCGTAGACCGGTCGGACACGCTCGGCTCATCTCCGGTGGAAAACATTCACGAGTCGTGCACCACACCCGCGCCGTCAGTGTCCACCAACTCGCGTCGGGCGCGTCGCCGGGGTACCTCCGCGAGTCGTCCGCTCGCGCACCGCGAGTCGTCCGGTGCGGCACCCCGAGTCGTCCGGTCGGGTGGCGCGGATCGGCCGGCCGGGTAGCGGACACCGGCCGGCCGAGTCGTCGGGGTGGATGCGCACCGGCGTCGTGCGACGTCCATTCGGGACGGCGAGCGGACCGCCATTGCCGGCGGTCCGCGATTCCCCGTGTGCGGGGAACCCGAATCTAGGGGTACCCCTGTTTAGCGTCGCGGTCCAATAACGCGGGGAAAGCGGCCGGGGTCAGCGGCCGTCCTCCAGATCGCCCTCGGTTTCGAGGTACGCGTTTCGCAGCGCTTCCAGCGTCTCCGCTTCCGGGTGCTCCCACATGCCCCGCTCGGCGGCCTCCAGCAACCGTTCCGAGATGCCGTGCAACGCCCAGGGGTTGGACTCGGCCAGGAACTCGCGGTTCACCGGGTCCAGCACGTAGCTCGCGGCGAGCTGCTCGTACATCCAGTCGGCGACCACGCCGGTGGTGGCGTCGTAGCCGAACAGGTAATCGACCGTGGCGGCGAGTTCGAATGCGCCCTTGTACCCGTGCTTGCGCATCGCGGCCAACCACCGCGGGTTGACGACGCGGGCCCGGAAGATCCGGTTCGTCTCTTCGTGGAGCGTTCTGGTGCGAACGGCATCGGGACGCGTGCTGTCGCCGACATAAGCGGCGGGCGCTTTACCGGTCAGCGCGCGGACCGTCGCGATCATTCCGCCGTGGTACTGGAAGTAATCGTCCGAATCGGCGATGTCGTGTTCGCGGGTGTCGATGTTCTTCGCCGCGACGGCGATGCGCTTGTAGGCGCTCTCCATCGCCGGGCGGGCTTCCACTCCGTCGAGTTCACGGCCGTAGGCGTAGCCGCCCCACACCGCGTACACCTCGGCCAGGTCGGCGTCGTCCCGCCAGTTCCGGCTGTCGATGAGCGGGAGCAACCCGGCGCCGTATGCGCCCGGTTTGCTGCCGAAGATGCGCATTGTCGACCGACGCGGATCGCGGTGCTCGGCCAGGTCGGCTTGGGCGTGCGCCCGGACGTAGTTGTCGGCGGCGGACTCGTCCAGGTTCGCCACCAGTTGCACGGCGTCATCGATCAGTGCCACTACGTGCGGGAATGCGTCGCGGAAGAAGCCGCTGATGCGGACCGTGACGTCGATTCGCGGCCGGTTCAGCTCGGCGAGCGGGATCGCTTCCAGACCGGTGACCCGGCGGGACTGGTCGTCCCACGTCGGCCGGACGCCCATCAGCGCCAGCACCTCGGCGATGTCGTCACCGGCCGTGCGCATGGCGCTGGTGCCCCAGACGGACAGGCCCACGGACGGCGGCCACTCCCCCGTTTCCGCGCGGTAGCGGTCGAGCAGCGAGTCCGCCATGGCCTGGCCGGTCTCCCAGGCCAGCCGGGACGGCACCGCCTTGGGGTCGACGGAGTAGAAGTTGCGGCCCGTGGGCAGCACGTTCACCAGCCCGCGCAGCGGCGAGCCGCTGGGACCGGCCGGGACGTAACCGCCGTCGAGCGCGTGCAGCACGTTGGTCAGCTCGTCCGTGGTGCGGGCCAGCCGGGGCACGACCTCCAGCGCGGCGAACTCCAGGATCCGGGCCACGTCGTCGTCGCCAGTCAGGGCGCGGGCCGCGTTGACATCCCAATTGGCGTCCTCCATCGCCTGGACGAGCGCGCGGGCCTCCGCTTCGACCCGGTCGGTGTTCGTGCGGGTGTGGTCGGCCGCGGTCACGGACTCGGCCAGGCCCAGGGCCTCGCGCAGGCCGGGCAGGGCGGCGACCTGGCCCGCCCACATCTGCTTCGCCTGGAGGATGGACAGCACGAGGTTGACCCGCGTCGCGCCGGTGGGTGCTTCGCCGAGGATGTGCAGGCCGTCGCGGATCTGGACGTCCTTCACCTCGCACAGCCAGCCGTCGACGTGCAGGATCAGCTCGTCGAACTCGGCGTCGTGCGGCCGGTCGTCCAGCCCCAGGTCGTGGTCGAGCTTGGCGGCCTGGATGAGGGTCCAGATCTGGGCCCGGATGGCGGGCAGCTTCGCCGGGTCCATCGCGGCGATGTTGCCGTGCTCGTCCAGGAGCTGTTCGAGCCTGGCGATGTCGCCGTAGCTGTCGGCGCGGGCCATCGGCGGCACGAGGTGGTCCACGAGGGTGGCGTGCGCCCGCCGCTTGGCCTGGGTGCCCTCGCCCGGGTCGTTGACCAGGAACGGGTAGATCAGCGGCAGGTCGCCCAGGGCGGCGTCCGGGCCGCAGCCCGCCGACATGCCGACCGTCTTGCCGGGCAGCCACTCGAGGTTGCCGTGCTTGCCGACGTGCACGACGGCGTCGGCGCCGAACTCGTCCTCCAGCCAGCGGTACGCGGCGAGGTAGTGGTGGCTCGGCGGCAGGTCCGGGTCGTGGTAGATCGCGATCGGGTTCTCGCCGAAGCCGCGCGGCGGCTGGACCATCACCACGACGTTGCCGGAGCGCAGGGCGGCGAGCACGATCTCGCCGTCCTCGTCCCGGGACCGGTCCACGAACAGCTCGCCGGGCGCGGCGCCCCAGTGCTGCTCCATGTCCCGCCGGGTGTCCTCCGGCAGGGTCGCGTACCACTGCCGGTAGCGGGCGGCCGGCAGCCGGACCGGGTTGCCCCGGATCTGCTCCTCGGTGAGCCAGTCGGCGTCCTGCCCGCCGGCGGCGATGAGGGCGTGGATCAACGCGTCGCCGTCCAGCTCCGCCACGCCGGGCAGCTCGTCACCGATGTCGTAGCCGTGCTCCTTCATCGCGGTGAGCAGCCGCACGACGCTGGCCGGGGTGTCCAGGCCGACCGCGTTGCCGATCCGGGAGTGCTTGGTCGGGTACGCCGAGAGCATCACCGCGATGCGGCGTTCGGCGGGCGGGATGTGGCGCAGCCTGCCGTGGCGGACGGCGATGCCCGCGACCCGCGACGCGCGCTCCTCGTCGGCGACGTAGACGGTGAGGCCGTCCTCGTCGACCTCCTTGAACGAGAACGGCACGGTGATGATCCGGCCGTCGAACTCGGGGATCGCCACCTGCGTCGCGGTGTCCAAAGGGGACAGTCCGTCGTCGTTCCCGTCCCAGGCGGCACGGCTGCCGGTGAGGCAGAGGGCTTGGAGGATCGGCACGTCGAGGGCCGCCAGCGCGCCCACGTCCCACGCGTCGTCGTCCCCACCGGCGGACGCGGTGGCGGGCTTGGTGCCGCCGGCGGCGAGGACGGTGACCACGAGGGCGTCCGCCTTGCCCAGCTCGACCAGGAGGTCGGCGTCCGCCGCGCGCAGGGAGGCGCAGAAGATCGGCAGCGGCCGACCTCCCTTGGCCTCGATCGCGTCGCAGAGGGCGTGCACGAACGCGGTGTTCCCGGCGACGTGGTGGGCGCGGTAGTACAGGACGGCGACCACCGGTCCGTCGCCGGTGGTGGCCCGCTCCAGGACGCCCCAGGTCGGGGTCGGCTCGGGCGGGGCGAAGCCGTGACCGGTGAGCAGCACCGTGTCGGAGAGGAAGTGGTGCAGTTGCGCGAGGTTCACCGCGCCGCCGTGGGCCAGGTACGCGTGGGCCTCGGCGCACACGCCGCCGGGGACGGAGGACAGCTCCATCAGCGGGGCGTCCGGGTGCTGCTCACCGCCGAGCACGACGACCGGGAGCGGCCGGGCGAGGAGCCAGTCCAGCCCCTCCTCCCACATCCGGCGACCGCCGAGGATGCGCACGACCACCAGGTCGACGCCCTCCACCAGCGCCGGGAGGTCGTCCACGGCGGTGCGGGCGGGGTTGGCCAGGCGGTAGTCGGCGCCGCTGGCGCGGGCGGACAGCAGGTCCGTGTCTGAGGTCGACAGCAGAAGGATCACGTGCGGGCTCCATCCCTCGGGGGTCCTCGCCCCAGGTCGTAGGGGACGGCGGGCGGAGTTCCTGACTCCCGGGGCTTCCCCCGGTCACAGTGGCGGGACCGCGCCGGATTCACACCGGCTTCCTCCTGTTGCTTCGCCGTTCGGACCACACCCTAGACGGCGGTTAGCATCCAGCCCATGTCCACCGCCTCCAACGCGCCCTCCGCCGAGCCGCACACGTCGGCCGGCCGGGTTCGCCCGGACGCTTGTCCGGGAGCTGTCGACGTGCACCAGGCCGCCGACGGCGGGCTGGCGCGCGTGCGGGTGCCCGGCGGGACGTTGAGCGTGACGCAGTTCGACGCGCTCCGGACCGCCGCGCTGGAGCTCGGTGACGGCTCGCTGGAGCTGACCTCGCGGGCGAACCTGCAGATCAGGGCCTTGGCGCCGGGGGCCGAGCTGGAGTTGGGCGCCCGGCTGCGGGAGGTCGGCCTGCTGCCCTCGGTGACGCACGAGCGGATGCGGAACGTCGTCGCGGCCCCGCTGGAGGACAACCAGGGGCTGGTCGACGCGATCGACGCGGCGCTGCGCGCGGTGTCGGAGCTGGCGTCGCTGCCCGGCCGGTTCCTGGTCACGGTGGGTGGCGCGGTGAGCGGCCTCGCGGGTGATGTCGGACTGGTCGGTGACGCGTTGTTCCTGGCAGGCCGGGATTCCGGACTCCGGGTGACCGATCCGGTCGACGCCGTGGTGACCGCCGCGCGGGTGTTCCACGAGATCCGCGGCGACGCGTGGCGGCTGTCCGAAGTGGACGGCGGTGTGCGAAAGATCACGGCGGCGCTGGGCGGCACGCCGAGCCCGTTCCTGATCGATCCGGTTGTGACGCCGGTCGCACCGGGCGCGCACGGTGCCGTCGTCGTGGCGGGCGTGCCGTTGGGGCGGTTGGACGCGCGGCTGCTGGGCGGTGTGCCGGTGCGGCTGACGCCGTGGCGGAGCCTGGTGGTGCCCGCCGGGAGCGACACCGACGGGCTGTTCACGTCGCCGGACTCGCCGTGGCACGGCGTCAGCGCGTGCACCGGACGGCCGGGGTGCGCCAAGTCGCTGGCCGACGTCCGGGCCGACGCCGCCCGCTGGGTGGGCACGCCGCACACGGGTCGCGTCCACTGGTCCGGATGCGCACGGCGGTGCGGACGACCGGCGGGCGACGTGGTGGAGTTCGTCGCGACCGGCGACGGCTACGAGGAGATCAGTTGACCGACTACGTCCGGGACGGCGCGGAGATCTACCGCCGTTCCTTCGCCACCATCCGCGCCGAGGCCGACCTGGCCCGGTTCCCGGCCGACGTGTCCCGGGTGGTGGTGCGCATGATCCACGCCTGCGGGATGGTCGACCTGGTGACGGATGTCGACCACTCGCCGAACGTGGTGCGCGACGCGAGGGCGGCGTTGCTGGCGGGCGCGCCGGTCCTGTGCGACGCGCAGATGGTGGCGGCGGGCGTGACGCGACGGCGGCTGCCCGCCGACAACGAGGTCGTGTGCACGTTGAGCGATCCGCGGGTGCCGGGTCTCGCGGCGGAGATGGGCAACACGCGCAGTGCCGCCGCCTTGGAGCTGTGGCGGGACCGGCTGGAGGGCGCGGTGGTCGCCATCGGCAACGCGCCGACCGCGTTGTTCCACCTGCTGGACATGATCGCGGCGGGCGCGCCCCGGCCGGCCGCCGTGCTCGGCGTTCCGGTGGGGTTCATCGGCGCGGCCGAGTCGAAGGACGCACTGGCGGACAACGGTCTCGGGTTGGAGTACCTGGTCGTGCGCGGGCGTCGTGGCGGCAGCGCCATCACCGCGGCGGCGGTCAACGCGATCGCGAGTGAGGACGAATGACGGGCAAGCTGTACGGGGTCGGGGTGGGTCCGGGTGACCCGGAGCTGGTGACCGTCAAGGCGGCGCGGCTGATCGGCGAAGCGGACGTGGTGGTGTTCCACAGCGCGCGGCACGGCCGGAGCGTGGCCCGTCGCATCGCCGCGCCGTACCTGCGGGAGGGGCAGGTCGAGGAGCAGTTGGTCTACCCCGTCACGACCGAGGACTCCGACGACTACCAGGGCGAGATCGACGCGTTCTACGAGGAGTGCGCGACCCGGTTGGCCGTCCACCTGGACGCCGGGCGCACGGTCGTGGTGCTGGCGGCGGGCGACCCGTTCTTCTACGGCTCGTACATGCACCTGCACAAGCGGTTGGCGCACCGGTACGAGGCCGAGGTGGTGCCGGGGGTGACGTCGGTGAGCGCCGGCGCGGCGGTGATCGGGCGGCCGCTGGTCGAGCGGGACGAGGTGTTGACCGTGCTGCCGGGGACGTTGTCCGCGGACGCGCTGGTGGAGCACCTGGCCGGTGGCGACCCGGTGGCGATCATGAAGCTGGGGCGGACGTTCCCGCAGGTGCGGGAGGCGTTGGCGCGGGCGGGGCGGTTGGACGAGGCCTGGTACGTGGAACGGGCGACGACCGGGGCGCAGCGCACCGCGCCCCTGTCCGAAGTGGACGCCGAGGACGTGCCGTACTTCTCGTTGGCGCTGCTGCCGAGCAAGCCCGCGACGCCCGTGGAGTCCCGGGGCGAGGTCGTGGTGGTCGGGCTGGGTCCGGCCGGACCGGAGTGGCTGACGCCGGAGGCGCGGCGGGCGCTGGCGGCGGCCGACGACCTGGTCGGGTACGTGACCTACCTGAACCGGGTGCCGGTGAACCCGCGGCAGCGGCGGCACGCGTCGGACAACAAGGTGGAGGCCGAGCGGGCGGCGTTCGCGCTGGACCTCGCCAAGCGCGGGCGGCGGGTCGCGGTGGTGTCGTCGGGTGATCCGGGCGTGTTCGCGATGGCCAGCGCGGTGCTGGAGGTGGCCACCGAGGAGCAGTTCTCGGACGTGCCGGTGACGGTGCTGCCGGGGTTGACGGCCGCGCACGCGGTGGCCAGCCGGGTCGGCGCGCCGCTGGGGCACGACTACTGCGTGGTGTCGTTGTCGGACCGGCTCAAGCCGTGGGACGTGATCGAGGAGCGCTTGGAGGCCGCGGCCAGGGCGGATCTGGTGCTGGCGATCTACAACCCGGCGTCGCGCAGCCGGACGTGGCAGGTCGACAAGGCGCGTGACGTGCTGCTGCGGCACCGCTCCCCCGACACGCCGGTGGTCGTCGGGCGGGACGTCGGCGGGCCGGAGGAATCCGTGCGGGTGGTGCGGCTGGCCGACCTGGACGCGTCCGCCGTGGACATGCGGTGCCTGCTGCTGATCGGCTCGTCGCAGACTCGGGTCAGCTCGCGCGGCACGGTGTTCACGCCGCGCCGCTACCCCGGGTGAGCCAGTCGACCGCCGCCGCGACCGTCTCGACCACCGGCGCGCGCGGCGGCGGTGGTCGGCGCACGACGACCACCGGGATGCCGAGGTGACGGGCGGCGGTCAGCTTGGCCGCCGTCATCGGGCCGCCGCTGTCCTTGGTGACCAGGACTTCGACGCGGTGCTCGCGCATCAGGTCCACCTCGCCGTCCACTGTGTACGGTCCGCGGTCGAGGACGAGGTCCAGCTCCGGGTTCGGCGGGTCGGGCGGGTCGACGGTGCGCGCGACACCGCTCGTGAACGCGGCCAGCTCCTGGCGTCCGGTGGTGATGAACGCCCGGCGGCCGGCGACGAGCGCGGCGGCTTCCGCGACCGTGTCCACGTACTGCCAGTCGTCCTCGGGCGGCCAGCCGGGGCGGCGCAGGACGAGGAACGGCGTGCCGGTCGCGGTGGTGGCGGCCAGGGCGTTCGCGGTGATGCGGTCGGCGAACGGGTGCGTGGCGTCCACGACCGCGTCGACGCGTTCGGCCTCGATGTAGGCGATCAGGCCTTCGACGCCGCCGAAGCCGCCCACGCGGACCTCGCCTTCCGGCAGCCTCGGGTAAGCCACCCGGCCCGCCAGCGACGAGATCACCCGCACGCCGGTGAGGGCGGCGGCGAGCGCGCGGGCCTCGCCGGTGCCACCCAGTACCAGCACGGTCCTCACGGCTGTTGCATCCTGACGCCGTGAGCACGAACCTGCGCTTCGGCTGGACCACCGGCGCCTGCGCCACCGCCGCGACCACGGCGGCGTACACGGCGCTGCTCACCGGCGAGTTCCCCGACCCGGTGCGGATCGTGCTGCCGAAGGGGCAGACGCCGTCGTTCGCGCTGGCCCGTGAATCGCTCGCCCCGGACGGGTCGGGCGCCGACCGGGCGTTCGCCGCGATCGTGAAGGACGCGGGCGACGACCCGGACGTCACGCACCTCGCGCTGGTCGGCTCCGCGGTCCGGCACGGCGCGCCGGGCAGCGGGGTTGTCTTCGAGGCGGGTCCCGGCGTCGGCACGGTGACCAAGCCCGGTCTGCCGCTCCCGGTGGGCGAGCCCGCGATCAACCCCGTGCCCCGGCAGATGATGCGCGACCACATCGCGCGGGTGGCCGCCGAGCACGGCGGCAGCGGTGACGTGGTCGTGTCGATCTCGGTCGAGCACGGCGAGGAGTTGGCGCGCAAGACGTGGAACCCGCGGCTGGGCATCCTGGGCGGGCTGTCGATCCTGGGCACGACGGGGATCGTGGTGCCGTACTCGTGCTCGGCGTGGATCGACAGCATCCGGCGCGGGATCGACGTGGCACGCGCCCAGGGGTACCAGCACGTGGCGGGGTGCACCGGGAGCACGTCGGAGAAGGTCGCGGCGGAGGTGCACGGGCTGCCCGAGGACGCGTTGCTGGACATGGGCGACTTCGCCGGGGCCGTGCTGAAGTACCTGCGCCGCCACCCGGTGCCCCGGTTGACGGTGGCGGGCGGGATCGGGAAGCTGTCCAAGCTGGCGGACGGGCACCTGGACCTGCACTCCGGCCGTTCCCAGGTGAACCTGGGCTTCCTCGCCTCGCTGGTGGACGACCCGGCCCTGGCCGAGGCCGTGACGGAGGCCAACACCGCGCTCGGCGCGTTGCAGGTGTGCCAGGCGGCGGGCGTGCCGCTGGGCGACCTCGTGGCGGCACGCGCCAAGGCGACGGCGGACGACGTGCTGCGCGGCGCGCCCGTCACCGTGGACGTCATCGTGATCGACCGCGCCGGCGCCATCGTCGGCCGTGCTTGATCCCTCCGGACCGGCCGAACCCGTCAAGACCGGCACCGCGCGGTGGAGTAGAGGTGGCTGTCCGGGAAGCCCTCGGCGGCCAGGACCCTGCCGACCACGATGATCGCGGTGCGCTTGACGCCCGCCGCCAGCACCTGGTCGGCGATGTCCGCGAGCGTCCCGCGCAGGACCAGCTCGTCGTCGCGGCTGGCGCGCGCGACCACGGCGACCGGGCACCCGGAGCCGTAGTTCGGCAGCAGGTCCGCCACCACCTCGGCGATCCGCTGCACGGCCAGGTGCAGCACGAGCGTGGCCCCGGACGCGCCCAGGGTCCCCAGGTCCTCCCCGGCCGGCATGGGCGTGGCGCGCGCCGACGTGCGGGTGAGGATCACGGTCTGCCCGACGCCCGGCACGGTCAGCTCGCGGTTCAGCGACGCGGCGGCGGCGGCGAACGCCGGCACGCCCGGCGTCACGTCGTACGGGATGTCCAGGGCGTCCAAGCGGCGCATCTGCTCGGCCATCGCGCTGAACACCGACGGGTCGCCCGAGTGCAGCCGCGCCACCTGGTGCCCCGCGGCGTGGGCGGCGGCGAGTTCGGTGATGATCCGGTCCAGGTCCAGGTTCGCCGTGTCGACCAGGCGGACGTCGGGCGGGCAGTGGTCGAGGACTTCCACCGGCACCAGAGCGCCCGCGTACAGGCACACCGGTGACTCGGCGATGAGCCGCGCCGCCCGCAGGGTCAGCAGGTCGGCCGCGCCCGGCCCGGCGCCGATGAAGTGGACGGTCACGCGTTCTCCTTGGTTGCGAGCCAGGTGGTCACGGGCATCTGCGGACGCCAGCCGGTGAACCCGCCGAGGGCGGTCGCCCGGCTGACCTCGATCCTGGTCAGGTCACCGCCGAGCCGGGCGTGCCACCGCGTCAGCACTGCCTCCGACTCCAGCGTGACGGCGTTGGCCACGAGCCGGCCTCCGGTTTTCAGCACGTCCCAGCAGCGCTCGACCACGCCTTCGGCGGTGAGGCCGCCACCGATGAACACCGCGTCGGGCGCGTCGAGGTCCAGCGCCCCCGGCGACGCTCCGACGACGACCGAGATGCCCGGCACGCCCAACGCCGTCGCGTTGCGGGTGATGCGCGCGGCGCGTTCGGGGTGCTGCTCCACCGCGATGGCCCGGCAACTCGGGTGGGTGCGGCACCATTCGACGGCGATGCTCCCCGCACCCGCCCCGACGTCCCACAGCAGTTCGCCGGGACGCGGCGCGAGCAGCGCCAGCGTCACCGCCCGCACCTCCCGCTTGGTCAACTGCCCGTCGTGCTCGAACAGGTCGTCCGGCCGACCGGGCGTCAGCGAAGCGCCGTCCGCACCGCACTCGACCGCCAGCACGTGCAGCGGGTCGGCGTCGCCCAGCGAGTGGTGCACCCGCTCCCCGGGACCTCCCAACTGCTCCAGCACGGTCAGCCGCGCGTCCGGCGCGAGGGCCGCCACTTCGAGCGGATCGCCGCCCAGCACCAGCACCCGCCGTCCGGGGTGCAGGTGCGGCACGAGCAGCGCGGCGGGCTTGCCGACCAGGCTGACCACGTCCACGTCGTCCAGCGCCCATCCCAGGCGGGCGCACGCCAGCGACACCGACGACGGGTGCGGCACGACGCGGACCCGCGAGGCGCCCAGCAGCCGGACCAGGGTCGAGCCGATGCCGTGGAACATCGGATCACCGCTGGCCAGCACGCCCACCCGCCGACCCTCGTACCGCGCCAGCAAGCCGGGCAGCGCCGGCACCAGCGGTGACGGCCACGGGACGCGTTCGAACCCACCGGGCACCAGGTCGAGCTGCCGGGCGCTGCCCATCAGCACCTCGCACGACGCGATCTCGTCACGCGACGCGCGCGGCAGGCCTTCCCAGCCATCGGCCCCGATCCCGATCACGGTGACGACCACGGGCTCAGACCGTCCCCAGCACGCGGGTGACGGCGATCTCGATCACCACGCGCTCGGGGTTGACGCGGGGTTGGCGGTAGCGCTCGGCGTACCGGCGCACGGCGTCCGCCACGGCCTCCGGCTCCTGCCGCACCACGGCCACCCCCTCCAGCGTCGACCACCGGCGTCCGTCCACTTGGCACACGGCGGCGGGAGCGGCGCCGGCGGCGAGGATCTGGCGGACCTTGTGCGAGCCGCGCGAGCTGATCACCCGGGCGATGGCCGTGTCGACGTCCAGCGTGACGCCGACCGGCACGACGTGCGGCGTGCCGTCCGCCCGGACCGTGGTCAGCGTGCACAGGTGGCGCTCGGTCCAGAACGCGCGGAAGTCCTCGCCCTTGGTCGACAACATGCGTGCATCATGCGGCACGCGCGGGCTAGGGTGGAAAACGTGACGCGCCGATTTAGCCGCCCCCGACCGGGAGACCCGGTCGCCGGGGCCCGCGACGTGCGCTAGTTCACGTGGTCCCGGTGGCGGACCGGCTCGGGGGACACCTGAGCCGATGTCCACCACCGTTCGAAGGGACACACCCGCGATGCCTCGCGACCTCAGCGACCCCACGTACGGGCCGCACGCCATGCAGCTCCTGGTCGACCGGATCACCGCCGCCCTGCCCGGTGGGCTGCGCGTGCTGCGCGACCACCCCGAAGTGTCGGTCGACGACAACTACACCGCGTTGGGCTACCCGCCCGACGCCATCACCCGCGACGCCCGCTACACGCGCTACACCAGCGAGAACAGGATGCTGCGCAGCCACACGTCGGCGATGGTGCCGCCGGCGCTCCGGCTGCTCGGCGCCCAGGAGGACTGGGACGACGTGACGCTGGCGTGCGTCGGCATGGTGTACCGCCGTGACGCCGTCGACCGGGTGCACTCGGGCACGCCGCACCAGCTCGACGTGTGGCGGATCTCCCACCACCGGGCCGACCTGGACGAGTTGATCGACACCGTGATCACCACCGCCGTGCCCGGCCTGCGCTACCGCACCACGCCCGCGTCCCACCCGTACACGTCGGCCGGCCGTCAGGTGGACGTGCTGGTGGACGGCGAGTGGCTGGAGGTCGCCGAGTGCGGTCTGGCGGCCCGGCACGTGCTGCGCCGGGCGTGGCTGCCCGACGACGTGCACGGCCTCGCCCTGGGGCTGGGCCTGGACCGGCTGCTGATGCTGCGCAAGGGCGTCCCGGACATCCGCCTGCTGTCCTCGGACGACCCGCGCGTGGCCGCCCAGATGCTGGACCTCACGCCGTACCGGGCGGTGTCGAAGCACCCGGCGATCACCCGGGACATCTCGGTGGCCGTCGCCCCGGACGCCGACGCCGAGACGATCGGCGACGTCGTGCGGGCCGTGATCGGCGACCTGGTGGAGGAGGTCGTGGTGGTGAGCGAGACACCGGTGCGCGACCTGCCGGCGGCGGCCGTGGCGCGGCTCGGCGCGCGGCCGGAGCACAAGAACGTGCTGCTGCGCCTGGTCCTGCGCGACCTGACCCGGACGCTCACGGACGACGAGGCCAACTCCGCCCGTGACGCCGCCTACGCGGCCGTGCACGAAGGCGATCAGCCCCTCGTCTCGTTGAGGTAGTTGTAGATCGTGAACCGGGTCACGCCGAGCGCGTCCGCCAGGTAGTCGACGGAGTCCTTGATCAGGAACAGGCCGGCGTCGTCCAGGAGCCGCACCACGCGGGTCCTGTGGGACTTCTTCATCAGCTCCACGGGCACGCCGACCGACGCCACGGCGCGTTCGACCAGGAGACGCCGGAGCGCCCCGACGTCAGCGGGAAGGGCTTCGACCTCGGACGTCGCCCGACTGACGGCCGGGGTCCTGTCCCGCAACGCGGCGGCGAAGCGGGCGACGGTCTCGCGCGTGGTGGAGGCGTGCGGCGACAAGCGGACGTGGTCGGTCCGCACGGTCGCCGTCACGCCCGCCTCCGCCAGCGCCGCGCCGATCGCCGACGGCGGGCGGTCGGGCAGGCTGAACGCCAGGATGCCCGCCCGGCGGTCCACCGCCGGGACCACCTCGCCGCCGACCGCGTGGACGACGTCCGCCAGCTCGTCCAGCCGGGCGCCGATCCGGGCGTTGATGTTCCCGACCCCGGCCAGTTCGACCAGCTCCAACGCCGCCGCCAGCGCACCGGCGGCGATCGGGCTCAGGTGGGTGATGGACCAGCCCGCCGCACCCCCCGCCACGGGGTGGACGGCGTCGTCGAACAGGCCGGGGTCGACGGCGCCGGTCCAGCCCGACAGCACCGGGTCCAGCCGGTCCAGCGCGCGGTCCGACAGGGTCGTGAAGCCGGTCGACCAGCCCGCCCGCAGCCACTTCTGGCCGCCGACCACCAGCACGTCGGCCGCCTCCCACGGCTCGTCCACCACCCCGAAGCCCTGGATGCCGTCCACGACCAGCAACCGGTCGCCGACCACCTGGCGCAACGCCGCCAGGTCCGCCCGGTAGCCGGTGCGGAAGTCCACCGCGCTCACCGAGACGGCGACGGTGGCGGGCGTCAACGCCGCGCGCACCGCGTCGGCCGTCACGGGACCGGCCGGCAGCCACGACACGTCGACCGCCGGCGACCGCGCCCACGGGTAGGTGTTCGCCGGGAACTCCCCCGCCGACACCAGCACCTCGCCCCGCACGCCCGACGCCACCTGGAACAGCCCGGTGCTGGTGTTCGGCAGCAACGCCACCCGGTCCGCGCTGGTCCGGCACAGCCGCGCCGCCGCCGCCCTCGCCCGCGACCCCTGCCGCATCAAGTCGTCCACGGTCGCCGGCCCGGCCGCCGCCGACGCCTCCAGCAGCCGGGTCGACGCGTCGACCACGGCGAACGACGGCGGCCCGAACCGGGCGAAGTCCAGGTAGCCGTCCGGCTCGTGGAACTGGACGAGGTACGACGCCGGGATGCCCATGGGCTGCCTCCACGTTCACCCGCGAAGCTACAACGCGGTGTTGAAGACGTCCACTGTGCGTTGAGGGGAATGGTGCGGGCGTGGATATCGTTGCGCGGGGTACAAGGGGGCAACCCCATGTCCACAGCAAGGAGGACCTATGGCCACCGTGGAGCTGACTGCGGAGAACTTCGACGAGGTTGTCGGCGGCTCCGAGATGGTCCTGGTCGACTTCTGGGCGAGCTGGTGCGGACCGTGCGTCCAGTTCGCGCCGACCTACGAGAAGTCCGCCCAGAAGCACACCGACATCGTGTTCGGCAAGGTCGACACCGAGGCGGAGCAGCAGCTGGCCGCCGCGTTCCAGATCCGCTCGATCCCGACCCTGATGATCGTGCGCGACGGCGTCGTCCTCTACTCCCAGCCCGGGGCACTGCCGGAGGCGGCGTTGGAGGACCTGATCGAGCAGGCCCGCAAGGTGGACATGGACGACGTGCGCAAGCAGGTCGCCGAGCAGTCCGCCGAGCAGCAGGCCTGACAGCAGCAGGCGGCCCGAGCCGGGTTCCGGCCCGTCGCGGGCGTCAGTCCATCGCAGTCGTGTCGCGGGGCGGGGCCACCGGGTCCCGCCCCTCGGGCTGTCCGGCCTCCATCCGCCGGCCCCGCTCCAGCTCCGCGTCGAGTTCCGCGCCGAGCAGCAGCGCCAGGTTCGAGATCCACAGCCAGATCAGGAACACGATGACGCCGGCCAGCGAGCCGTAGGTCTCGTTGTAGGAGCCGGCGTTCGCCACGTACAGCCCGAACCCGAACGACGCCGCCACCCACGCGAACACGGCCAGCAGACCGCCCGGCGTGATCCACAGCCAGGACGGCTGCCGCACGTTGGGCGACGCCCAGTACAGCAGGCCGATCGCCAGGCTGGCCAACAGCAGCAGCACCGGCCACTTCACGATGTCCCACACGGTGACGAACGTCGTGCCGAGGCCGAGCACGCCGCCCAGCCACTGGGCCACACCGCCGGTGAGCGTGACGCCCACCGCGGTCAGCGCCAGCAGCACCACGACGCCCACGGTCAGGCCGAGCCGCAGCGGGATCACCTTCCACCACGGCCTGCCCTCCTCCACGTCGTAGATCGAGTTCGACGCGCGCATGAACGCGCCCACGTACCCCGACGCCGACCACAGCGCGGTGACCAGACCGACGATCGCGAGCGGACCGGCGATCGCGGTGGAGCCCTGCACGTTCTGGATCGCGCCGACCAGCAGATCGCGGGCCTGGCCCGGGCCCAGCACGTTCAGGCTGTCCACGACCGACTGGGTCGCGTCCGGTCCGAGCAGGCCCAGCAGCGCGGTCAACAGCAGCAGACCGGGGAACAGCGACAACACGGCGTAGTAGGTGAGCGCGGCGGCCCAGTCGATCAGGTTGTCGTCCCCGAACTCCTTGACCGTCCGCTTGAGCACACCCCACCACGATCGCCTGGGGAGTTGTGTCGGCGCCTCCGGCACGTGCGTCATGGGCGACGGGTTTCCCTCGAACCACAGTGCGTACACCCACGAGTTTCCGGGTAGTCGGTGGTCGAAGTGGAGAGAGGAGACGGCCATGAGTCACGTCGCCACCACCCACGCCGAAAGCGTCCCCGGGGGCAGCACCGAGCGGGAACCGTCCACCGCCGAGTTGGTGGGCCGGCTCTCCGAGCAGGTGACCAGGCTGGCCCGGGACGAGATCCGGCTGGCCGTGGCCGAGATGCGCACCAAGGGCAAGCGCGTCGGCACCGGGGCCGGGCTGCTCGGCGGCGCGGGCGTGCTGGCCTGGTTCGGGCTGATGACGGTGATCGCGGGCGTGGTGCTGCTGCTGGCGACCGTGATGCCGGCGTGGATCGCGGCGTTCATCGTCGCGGTGGCCGTGTTCATCGTCGCGGGCGTGCTCGCGCTGATCGGCCGCAAGCAGATCGACCGAGGCACCCCTCCGGTGCCGGAGGAAGCCATCGCGGGCGTCAAGCAGGACATCGCCACCGTGAGCGAGAGGGCACACCGATGAGCGACAAGGACGTCCCCGACGACCCGGACGCATTGCGCGCCGACGTCGAACAGACCCGACGCGAGCTGGGTGACACCGTCGAAGCGCTGGTGCACAAGACAGACGTGCCCGGACGCGTCAAGGACAAGACCCACGAGGGAGTGGAACAGGTGAAGGAGACCGCTACCCGGGCCAACGCGGCCGTGTCGGCCGCGGCGGGCAAGACGACCGCCGCGGTCAGCCACGTCGCCGACAAGGCGGGCGAGCAGGTCGGCAAGGCGGGCGCCGTCGCCGGTGCCGCGGCCGAGAAGGCAGGTGCCGTGGCGAACCAGGTCACCTACAAGGCGAGCGTCGTCGCCGAGCAGGTCGGCCAGAAGGCCGTGCACGCGGTCGAGTCGCTGCCGCCGCCCGTGCAGCAGCGCGTCGAGCAGGGCGTGCAGCAGGCCCGCCGCCACCCCGGTGTGGCGGCGGCCATCGCGGCCGCGGTCCTGATGCTGCTGTGGCGGATGGCGCGACGGGGGCGGACCGCATGAGCAAGCTCCTCTACCGACCGCTCGGGATGCTGTTCGGCGTGCTCGGCGGCCTCGCCGCCAGCGCGTTGTTCGGGCAGGTGTGGAAGCTGATCACCGGCACGAAGGAGGCCCCGACCGCGACCCAGAAGGATCGCGGCTGGGGCGAGGTGCTGCTGGCGGCGGCCATCCAAGGTGCCATCTTCGGCACGGTGAGGGCCGCGATCGACCGCGGCGGCGCCACCGGCTTCGACCGGCTCACCGGCGAGTGGCCGGGTGACAAGAACAAGTACGACGGCGACTGACCGTCAGGACGGCGGTTCGTCCCGCTCTCCGCGCCGCTCGTCCCCGCGCCGCTCGTCCTCGTCGAGGAACTGATTCGGGTCCACGTCGAGGTCGGGCGGCTCGGGCGTGCCCGGCGAGTGCGGCGGGTCCGGGTTGACGGGTCGCTCGGTTTCGCCGAGGTCCTCCACCACGCGATCTTCTCGGACACGATCTTCTTCGGCGCGGGCTCCTTCCCCAGTGCGGTCTTCGACGGGCTCTACGGGTTCGGTCATGCCGTCGAAGTACCCTCCGACGCGCGTCCGGAACCCGTGGACACCAAAACCACGGGCGTTCAGAACCGGGGCGTGCGCTTCTCCAGGAACGCCGACACGCCCTCCGCGTACTCCGGGCTCTGCACCGCGTCGATGTACAGCGCGCGCACCGCGTCGTCCTCGGCGTGCTGCCCACCGGTGATCCGGTTCACGATCTGCTTCGCGCCACGCACGCTGACCTGCGCACGGGCCGCGATCGTGTCGGCCAGCTGCTTGACCCGCGCGTCCAGCTCGTCCGCCGGGCGCACCTCGTTGACCAGGCCGATCCGCAGCGCGGTGGCCGCGTCGACGATCTCGCCGCTGAACAGGATCTGCTTCGCCCACGCCGGTCCGACCACGTCGACCAGCTGCTTGGTGGACGTGAAGGTGTAGACGATGCCCAGTTTGGCCGGTGTGATGCCGAACCGGGCGTCCGCCGCCGCCACCCGCATGTCGCAGGCCAGCGCGATCTCGCAGCCGCCGCCGATGCAGAACCCGGTGATCGCGGCGATGGTGGGCTTGCCGAGCGTGGCGATCGCGCGTTCGCCGTCGTGCACGGCCTTGCCGTACCGGGTTGCTCCGTCCGCGCCCTTGCGGAGGGTGGCGAACTCGCTGATGTCCGCGCCCGCCGAGAAGTGCTCGCCACCGCGGACCACCAGCACGCGTACGGCGTCGTCGTCCTGCACCCGGGCCAGCAGGCCGGGTAGCGCCGACCACATCTCGTAGCTCATGGCGTTGCGCTTGGCGGGGCGGTCGATCGTCAACGTCGCCACCGGTCCCGCGGTGTCGAGCCTCAGCGTCATTACCGGAGGGTAGAGCTTCGGCGGCCACCACAGGCGGTGACCGCCCTCACCCTCCGCGGGTTACCGGTAGGCGTTGCGGGTGCAGGTCGAGCTGAACGAGCCCTTGGTGGCGAAGTACACCGAGAGGAGGTGGGCCGGGTCGGTCGCCGGCCCGCCGGCGGCGAAGGTGTCCACGAGCCGGTAGCCGACCGAGCGGTCGTTGCCGCTCGACGACATCTCACCGGTCGTGCTCGGCACGTACACCACGCCGTCGCCGCCGGCGACCTCCGCGCCGTTCCACGCGTACAGGCCGTGGCCCTTGGCTTCCTGGCGCGGCGTCGGCCGGCCGCCTTGACGGGCCGCGCTGAACCTGGGGTGAAGCGGGGATCGACACAAGGGGTGAATCAGGTGGTCATGTGGCGTGATGTGCCTGCCACGCCTGGAGGACCCTCCGGAATGCCGCACTCTCCGCCTGGTCGGCGCTCGCGTTGTCGAGCCTCGCTCGCACCGCCGGGAGCAGGGCGTCGGCGTGGTCCCGCATGGCGATGAGGACGTCCTCCAACGGCGTCGGCGACCACGGCCTGCGTTGCGGTCGCACGGGGAGGCCCAGGCGTGGGCCGGACAGGCGTTGCCGCAACGGTTCCACGGCGCGCTCGTCGCCGAGCAGCGCGAGGGCGGACAGGGCGGCGTCGGCGGCGGGCAGGTAGACGTCCCGGGCGGCGAGGGCCAGGTCGTCGGCGAACGGGGCCCGGGCGGACGCCAGCAGGTGCGCGGCCAGGCGGCGGTTCTCCGGCTCGTCGTCGGGGAGGCGGTCGGCGATCAGCGGGAGCAGGTCGTCGTCGATGAGCTGGGCGGACGACCACAGCGCGCCGGCCCGGATGTCCGCGTCCGGGTGATCGAGCAGGTGTGCCACCAAGGCCCGCCGGGTGGCGCGGTCGTCGCCGAGCTCCCGGTTGAGCCACCACACGACGGCGGACGGGCGCGGGCTGCCGGTGCACCACGTGTCGGCCCACACCTCCACGTCGGTGAAGCCGTCGAGCAGCGCTCGGACGTCCGCGGGGACGCCGAGCCGCCACAACCCGACCGCCGCCGCGAGCCGGACCGCCGGGTCGGGAAGCAGCCCGGTGAGCCAGTCGAGCGCGGCCGGGTCGGCGTGGTGGCCGGTCGCCACGACCAGGCCGAGCCGGGCGGCGAGATCCGGTTCGACGGCGAAGCGGTCGCGCAGGTCCGGCCACACGTGGTGCCCGACGGCCTGGGCCAACGGGAAGCTCACCATCCGCCGGACCTCCACGTCCGGGTCGGCGAGGAGGCCCAGCAGGCGCGGCACGGCCGCCGTCCACGCTTCGGGCCAGGCGTCGTCCACGGCCGTGGGATCGGCGGTGCGGGCCGCGTGCGCGAGGTCGCCCACGGTTTCCACGACGGCCGCGCGGACCGTGACGCCGGGGTCGTCCGCCAGGTCGAGGAGGGCCGGGAGGAGGGCGGGCGCGGCGGAGTGGACGGCGTCGCCGTCGTGGTAGACGTTGGCGTTCAGCTCGCCGATCGCGGCCGGTGCGAGCACCGGGTCGCGCACCTGGACCAGGAGGTCGGGCACATCGGTCGCCGGCCCGTAGGCGTGCTCAAGCTGATCCCACACCCTCGCACCCTAAGACCGCCCGGCGTGAGCAGCCAGCGACATTTGGGCCGAAGGTTCACCCGATTGGGTTGACCTGTCCTCTCCGGACACTCCAGCGAGTTTACCGTGTGCGATCGAGGGGGCTCACCCGGAGGAGCGCAGATGACCACTGCCGTCACCGAAGTCGAAGAACTCGTCAGGGCAACGCTGGCCGAGCACCCGTCGCTGTTCCTGGCCACCGCCGGCAGTGCCGGCCCGTGGGCCAACGGCGTCTTCTTCGCCGAGACCGATCTGTTCACCCTGAACCTCGTGCTGGAGCAGCGCGGGCGCACGCTGACCGCGATCCGGGAGAACCCGGTGGTGGCGGTCGTGGTGTCCACCGGCTCGCCGCAGGACCCGTTCCTCCAGGCCCAGGCGGACGTGGAGGTCGTCAGCGGCGAGGACGACGCGGAAGTGCGGCGCGTGCTGGTGGAGAAGGTGCCCGACGCCGCCGCGTTCATGGGCGCGCCGATCGTCGCCGCCCGCCTCCACGTCCGTTCGTGGCGCGCCACCGACGTGCCCCACGGCTGGCTGCCCGGCAAGAACCTGCCGAACCCGGCCGCACCGGCCCGCTAGCCCTCCGGGAACATCCGGGCCATGCCCGGCGGCGGGGTGAACGGGCGCCAGCGGTTCGACCGCTGGGCCAGGCGGTCGGCGATCACCCACAGCACCGAGGCGTTGTAGCCGTACGCGAGGTGGCTGCACGCGACCGCCACGTTCTCCCGCCGCGCACCGGGCGTCGAGACGCACGCCTGCCACGCCACGATCCCGTCCGTCTTCGAGTACACCGACGTCGACGGCACCGGGAACGTCGGCCGGGTGTGCTCGGGCGGCGGCATGGTCGCGCCCGACACGTAGAACCGGGCGAGCAGCCGGTACACCGGGTTGACCCTGGTCTGCCGCAGGTCGGTCATCGCGTACGGGCTGCCCAGGCTGATCACCTGGCGGACCATGCCGGGGTGGTCGCGGGCCAGTTCGCGAGCGAAGATGCCACCCAGCGACCAGCCGACGATGCTCACCCTGCCGCCGACCGCGAGTTCCCGGAGCAGCTCGCGCATCCCTCCGACGACCTCGACGGACGGACCGATGTTCCAGCCCAGGCCCCAGCCGCGCGCGTCGTAGCCCAGGCCGGTGAGGAACTTGCGCAGCATCCCGGTCGAGCCGTCGTTCGCGCCCAGGCCCGGCAGCACGAGCACGGTGTGGCCGTCGCCGCTCGGCGCGGCGCGCAGGACCGAACGGGTCGCGGCGAACTGGCCGATGTCGACCACCGCGCGGGTCGGCTCGGTGAGGTACCAGAGCAGGCTCGGCGCCGACGCCGGAACCAGGTGCGGGTCAGGGTGGTCCGTCGGGATGTCCGGCAATGCTGACATGGCGCCTCCCCCGCTCGGCGTCGAGCGATCCCCGAGTAACCATGATGTTTCCCCACGGTGGTTTGCGCCAGTACCGATGAGTCTCGATTTGTGGCACTACGGTCTGACGCATGGACCGGATGAGCGCCATGGACGCGGGCTTCTTCTTCACCGAAGACGAGAACGTGCCCATGCATGTCGGTTCGCTGCTGGTCTTCGACGGGCCGGCCCCGTCGTACGGCGACGTCGTGCGGCTGTTCGCGGCCAAGCTCGGCACCGTGCCGCGCTACCGGCAGCGGGTGAAGACGCTCCCGCTGCACGCCGGCTGGCCGGTGTGGGTGGACGACGAGCGCTTCCGGATCTCGGACCACGTCCGGCACACGGCGGTCCCGTCGCCGGGCGCGGACGACCAGCTCCGCCACCTCGCCGGGCACCTGTTCGAGCAAGGCCTCGACCTCGCCAGACCGCTGTGGGAGGTGTGGCTGGTCGACGGCCTGGAGGGTGGCCGGTGGGCGATCCTCTGCAAGGTCCACCACTGCCTGATCGACGGCATCGCGGGCAGCGACCTGATGCAGGTGCTGCTGGACTGGCGCGCGGACACGCCGCAGCCAGAACCGGTGGAGTGGCGGCCGGCGCCCACCCCGTCGACCGCGGACCTCGTCCTGGACGGCGTGCGCGGCGCGGTGTCGGCACCGGTCAAGCAGCTGGCCAAGTTCCCGGCGGTGGCCCGGCGGCTGCGCAGCCGCTCGGAGGTGCTGGCCCTCGGCCGGACCGTGCTGGACAGCCTGCCGACGACCGCCCGCCGACTCACCGCCGCCACCCCGAAGTCGTTGAACGGCCCGGTCGGACCGCACCGGCGGTGGGTGTGGGCCAAGGCGAACGTCGCCGAGATCAAGGCTGTCCGCGTGGTCACCGGCGGCACGGTCAACGACGTCGTCCTCGCCGCCGTCACCCGCGGGTTCCGCGACCTGCTCGCCAAGCGCGACGAGTTGGCCGAGGGCCAGGTGGTGCGCAGCATGGTGCCGGTGTCGACGCGCTCGTCCGCCGAGCGGGGCGTCCTGAACAACAGGTTCAGCGCGGTGTTGGTGAACCTGCCCGTCAGCGAAGCCGATCCGCTGGCCCGCCTCGCGTCGATCCGCGAGCAGATGGACGGCTTGAAGCGCAGCGGCCAGGCGGCGGGCGCGGACGTGCTCGTCGGCCTGTCGAACTTCGCCGCGCCGTCCCTGCTGGCGCTGGGTTCTCGCATGGCCAAGCATTTCCCGCAGCAGCTGGTGCAGACGCTCACCACCAACATCCCCGGTCCTCGCGTCCCCCTGTTCATGGTGGGCAGGCGGCTGACGGAGACCTACCCGTACGTCCCCATCTCCGGGAACATGCGGATCAGCGTCGGCATCTTCTCCTACCTCGACCAGATCACCTTCGGCATCAGCGCGGACCTCGACAGCGTGCCGGACGTCCAGGTGCTCTCCGACGGCATCCGCGCGGGCTTCGACGAACTCGCCACCGCGACGAGCTGATCCCCTAGCCGACGGACCCCGAGTTGCCCGACTCCGTGCCGCCCGACCCTGAGCCGGCCCTGTCGGCGGCTGCCCTGGCCGCCACCACCCCCGCCGCCGCGACCGCTTCGGCTGCCACCTCGCCGATCTTGGCCAACGCGCGCGGTTCGGCGAACAGCTCCACGTCCTGACCGATCTTGAACACCACCGCACCCCCGCCAGGCTCGACCTCGTAGTTGATCCACACGTCACCCGGAACCTGCGCCCACAGGTGCACCTGAGCCCGCCCCATCATCTCCGCCTCCCCGTTCTCCACCTCTGTTATGATCGTGCCGACAATCGCTGATATTAGCAAGTCGCATAACTCGATCGAGTGAGGGACCATGACGACGTCACCGTCTGTAGCCGGCTGGGAGCTGGGCATCCGCCTGCGCGAGCGCCGCGAACTGATGGACATCACCGCCGCGTCGGCCGGGAAGGCCATCGACACCAGCCAGTCGTACGTGTCCGGCGTCGAGAGCGGCAAACTCAAGATCAACGCGAGCAAGCTCGCCGAACTCGCCGCCGTGCTCGACTTCGACGCGACCGAACTGGAGGAACTGCAGGCACTCCGCGAGGCAGCGGCAGAGCGCGGCTGGTGGAGCCCTTACTCCGCCATGTTCAGCGCGGACATGTTGCGGTACATCGGCTTCGAACATGGCGCCGAGGCCGTCCGCGCCTACAACGCCGGGCTGATCAGCGGTCTGCTCCAGACCGAGGAGTACGCGTTGGCGGTCATGCGCGGCGGTGGGCCGAGCATCCGACTGGCCGAGGCTAACCGGCGAGTCGAGGCGCGAATGAAGCGGCAGCAGCGCCTCGACGACGCCGACGACCCGCTCCGGCTCACCGCGCTCATCACCGAATCCGCGCTACGACAGCAGATCGGCGGACGCGAGGTGATGGTGGGGCAACTGAGGCACCTGGCGAACAGGATCGAGCAACTGCCGGAGACACTGGATGTGCGGATCCTGCCGTTCTCCACCGACTACTACAACGCCCTTGGCGGATCGAGCTTCTACATCTTCGGCTTCGCCAGCAGCCGGCTCCCCGAGCTGGTCTGGCAGGAGACGATCACGTCCACGTATCTGATCGATCAACCCATGCGGATGCGTGAGTACAATTTGGCTCACGACCAGGCCATGGCTTGCGCCCTGGACCGGACCGAATCGCTTGATGTGATCCAGCAGATCGGCAAGGAGCTTGAGTGAGGGACCGCATCGACCACGGTGGGTGGTTCAAGGCGAGCCGCAGTGCGGACAACCCTGCCTGCGTCGAGGTCCGGTACGTGCCGGACACGACCGACGTTCGTGACTCGAAGAACCCCACCGGGCCGACGCTGTCGTTCCCCCGCAGCGCCTGGATGCAGTTCCTCGGCCGCCGTCAGCGCTGACCAGACCACGTCACCTCAGACCACTTCGTCCAGCCAGTCCTCGATCCGCTCGGCGACCAGTTCCGGCACCTCCAGCTGCGGCACGTGGCCGACGCCGTCCAGGACGTCGAACCGCCACGACGGGTTGCGGCGGGCGGCTTCGCGGGCCGACGCCAACGGCACCAGGCGGTCCTTCTCCCCCGCCATCAGGAAGACCGGCGTCCTCACCCTGCTCATCGCCGCGTAGTACCGCCGGCTGGTCGCGCCCGACCACACCACGGACCGCGCGGCGGCCAGGAACGCCTCGTCCAGCCCGGGCACCTCGGCCCGCTGCTCCAGCAGCGACATCGACGCGAGGATCATCTCTTCGGGCACGGCCTTGGGGTTCGCGCACACCAGGTTCAGCACCCGCTTGACCTGCCGGCGCGTCGACACCCCGGCCCGCGACTTCGCCAGGAACCACGGCCCCAGCCCCGGCACCGCGTACATCGCGAACGCCGCCGCGACCTGCGGGTCCAGCCGCACACCCAGCGGCAGCGGCACGGCCGGGTCGAGCAGGGCCAGCGCGGTGACGGTCTGCGGGCGACGGGCGGCGTGCAGGACGGAGATCATCCCGCCCATCGAGTTGCCGACCAGCACCACCGGCTCGCCGACGACCTCGGCGAGGAACCATTCGAGCAGTCGGGCGTTCGCGGGCACGGTCGTGGAGCGGCCCTCGGGGTGGGTGAGGCCGAACCCTGCCAGGTCGACGGCCAGCACGCGGTGGCGGTCGACCAGGTGCGGCGCGAGCAGGCACCAGTTGAGGTGCGATCCGCCGAGGCCGTGGACGAGCACCACCGGCGGCCCGTCGCCGCCGAAGTCGACGTAGTGCACCGGGCCGTCCAGGTCGGCGTAGCGGCTCGTCCCGCCCCAATGGTCGAGTGTGGTCATACCGGTCAGTATGTCCCGGACGGGTGGCCGTACAAGCCGGGGCCCTCGATGTCGACCTGGGCCAGGAACGCGGCGGAGGCTTCGTAGGACGCGGCGATCAGCGCGGCGGTGTGCCCGAAGTCGAGCGGGGTGACCGGCTGGACGGGCGGTCCGGGCAGGTAGACGACCGGCACGTCCGCCGACGCCAGCTCGGCTTCCAGCACCGCCTGGTTGCGGGTGCTCAGGGTCACCCAGAACAGCAGCGTCTCGGCGAGGGTCTCCGGCACGGTGGGCAGGTGGCCCGGGAACGCGCAGTCCAGCACGACCAGCGACTTCGCCCCCATCGCGAGCGCCTGGCGGATGGGCACGTTCGCCAGCACACCGCCGTCGTAGAGCACGTGCCCGTCACGCCGGACGGCCGGGTAGATGCCGGGGATGGCGCTGCTCGCCAGCACCGCCGAGACCAGGTCGCCCGAGGTCAGCGTGACGGCGGCGCCGGTCACCGAGTCCACCGCGACCGCGCCGAACGGCAGGGCCAGTTCGGCGAAGTCCCGCGCGCCGCCCAGGCCGAACTCCAGCACCTCGGCCAGCCCGGTGTTGGGGAACAGGTGCGTCTTGTGCTGCCGCAGCGTCCGGGCCTGCGCGAGCAGTCCGCCGGGGAAGACGCGGGCCCTGGTCATGTGCTGCCAGATCGCGTCCAGCCGTTCGAACGCGCCGGCCGGGTCGAGGGCGAGCAGCGAGCCGTTGACCGAGCCGACGGACGTGCCGACGACGAGGTCCGGCGCGACACCGCGTTCGGCCAGCGCGCGCAGCATGCCGACCTGGCCCGCGCCGAGGCTGCCACCACCGCCGAGCACGAACCCGACCGGTCCGGGGAGGTCCACCACGGCCGGGATCGTCCCACCGCACCGTTCACCGCGCCCGTGCGGGCTGCTTGGCGCGCGAGCCTGCCGGTCAGGCCGACGGTGGTCCGGCGGTGATGCGGTCGCGCACCGCGTCGACCGTGGTCTCCCAGTCCGACTCGATCCACCAGGTCGCGCCCGCGTCGGCCCACTCGCGCACGTCCGTCGCCGTCCCCTCGGCGATCACGTCGTAGCCGTCCCACGGCAGCCCGAGCGACGTGCGCAGCTCCTGCGCCTCCGCCACCACCGCCGCCAACTCCTCCGGGTTCGACGGCCCCCGCGCGCCGTCGTCGGCGATCACGTTCGGCAGCAACCCGTCCCACGCCACCGCACGCCGCATCGACACCGCACGCCCGTGAGCGCCCACCACCCACACCGGCACGCGAGGCCGCTGCACGGGCGGTGGCGGCGGGAAGAAGTCCGTCTCCCGCACCTCGTACCGCTGTCCGCTGAACGAGAACGGCTGCCCGCGCATCAGCCCGTCGTACACCGCCAGCCCTTCGTCCAGCAGCAACGCCCGCTCGGCCCGGCTCGTCTCGCGCTCGAACGCCGTCCACCCCGGGTGCAGCGCCCCCAGCCCGACCGACAGCTGCACGCGACCACCGGACAACCGGTCCAACGTCGCCACCTTGGACGCCACGTCCCACGGCTTGAACCGGGCCAGCGGCGTCAGCATCGTCCCCAGCCGCACCGACGACGTGCGCATGGCCGCCGCCGTCAACGCCACCCACGCGTCGACACCCCACACCGCCTCGGCCAGGAACACCCCGTCCCAACCGCACTCCTCCGCCAACGCCGCGCACGACGCCACGTCCGGCGCGTCGAAGAACGGCAACACGATCCCGCAACGCATGCCGGCAGCGTTCCACATCCCGAACGACGACGACCTCGATCCGGGCCGAATCGCCCGTCCGGCTGACCGCTGAGTCAGAGCTTGGAACGATCAGGCGTGACGACGAGTGAGCACACCCCCGCCGACAAGCCCACAGCCGCCGAACCCCGTGGCCGTTGGGCCGCGTACACGGCGAGCACCGGCGCGATCGTCTACGGGCTGCCGCACCTGTGGTGGGGCATGGGTGTGTCGGCCACCTTCCCCGGCGACTTCGAGGCCGCGACCAGCAGCTCGACGGGCAGCGCCGCCATCGGCTACTGGGGGTTCGGCATCCTCTCCATCCTCGCCGCCGCAGGCCCGCCGGCCCTGGTCCAGCGGTGGGGCCGGGTGTTCCCCCGGTGGCTGGTGCTCATCCCCGCGTGGACGGTGTCGGCAGCCCTGGCGCTCTGGGGCCTGGGCTACTTCTACCTCCGGTACTTCCTCGCCGTGGGCCGCGTCGAGTCGGCGGGCGCGTTCGCCGCGCAGGACGCCCACCCTCAGGCGGACTGGGGCCTGCTCTGGTACGCCGACTTCCTGGTGACCGGTATCGCGCTCGGCGTGGCCACGTGGCACTACCAGCGCAGGTCCGCCCGGGGATGACGGGGCACGACCTGCACTCCCCGGCGCTGCACTCCCCGGCGCTGCACTCCCCCGGCGCTGCGCTTCCCGGCGCTGTGCTCGCCGGGACTCACCCGTCGTGGCTTCGCGGACCGGGCGCCCAGGTGGTGGTGAAGGCGGCCCACACGAGCGGGGAGCAGGTGGGGTCGCCGGTCTCCTCCCACCGGGTCGCGGCGGCGCGCTGCCAGTCGTTGAGGGCGGTCACCGGGTGCTCGGCCCGGTGGGCCGCGTCGATCGCCACCACCGTCGGCGCCAGGACGGGCGTCGACGGGAAGTCGGGGACGAGCCGGGACAGCCCTTCGTCGGTCGGCAACGTCCACCTGGTCGCGGTCACGTGCTCCGCGCCGCCGTGGACCATCGCCGTCACCAGGCCGGACGGTTCGGCGAAGCGGAGGTCGCCGCCGCTCTCGCACGCCACGAGCGCCACCCGGTTGGGGATCCGCCACGGCCGCACGGGGCCGGGACGGTGTCCGAGCACGATGTCGGCCGCGGTCAGCGGCCGGTGCGCGCCCAGCGGGGCGGCCCGGCCCGCGGTGTCCGCCGTGCAGGACAGGTGCATCCGGGCGTCCAGGCCGTGATCGCCGGTCGTGACGTGGCCGACGTAGAGGAAGCGCGCGGCGGTGGCCAGCGCCCGTTCGAGGTAGTCGCGGTCGACGTCGTCACGGCGCGCCCCACCCGGCGTGAACGCCCGCGCGGCCAGTTCCGGCGTGACAGGGCCGAGAACCGACCCGAGACCGGACGAGTCGGCGAACCCCGGCACCTTCGGGTCCAGCACGCCCACGACCGTCCCCCGTGGATCGAACCGGGACACGCGGCGACCCGCCGCGTTGCCGACCGTCGCGGGCGGCAGCACGGAGATGTCGAGGTTGTGCACGGCCCGCTCGCCCTCGTCCACGCGCAGCGCCTCCCACGGCACCGACGCGGTCGACGGCGACGGTTGGACCCGCAGGTGCGGCCGGATCCCCTGTGCCAGCCACGAATTCAGCTCGACCGCCAACGCTGCCGGGAACAGCGCCCGGAACAGGCGCGTTGACAGGTCCAGCTCCCGCGCGTGGTCGACCAGCGGCCCGTGGGTCAGCGAACGCCGCAACGCCCGGTCGGCGTCCTCCCCCGGCAACGGCGACGGCACGGCCGCCGCCCACTCGTCCAACACCCCCTGCAGGTTCTCGCGCGGCACGAGCTGGACGCGGGGCCGGTCCGGTTCGTGCTCCCACCGCCACGACAGGTACAGGTCGCCGGCGTCGACCAGCTTCAGCTGCACGGTCACCACGACGCCACCGCCCGTTCCGACCGCACCGGCAGCCCGTACCGCTCCTCGGCCACGTCGATCCAGTCGTCCAGCGCGGTCCGCACCGCCGGGTCGAGCCGGACCCTGGGCGGCAGCTCGAACCCGGCGACAGGAGTGCCGCCGGTCGCGAAACCCGAAGCCGCGTAGGGCAGGTGCCCTTCCCCGACCGGATCGGGAGCGACGGGCGGCTCGGGCAGCATCACCAGCTCACCGCGTTCCACCGGAGTGCCCACGGCGTCCAGGGACACCGCACCCGCGATGTGGTCGATGTACTGGGCCGCCAACGCGACGTCCTCGACCGCCCGGATGGCCAGGAACGCCGACCGGGTCGCGGGCGCGGAGGCCAACGCCACCCAGCGCTCCCGCAGCGGCCCGTGCGGGAACCGCTGCCGCACCGCCTCGGACGCCAGCGCGGCGGGCAACGCCAAGTCCAGCGCGCGCAGGCCGATCACCCGCCGTTCCTCGCCGGTCACCGCCGCCGCCCGGCGCACGAGCGCGTCCGCGCGCCACCACGTCATGCCCAGCACCACGTGCCACAAGCCGGCCGCCTCGCACACCTCCGCCGCCTCGGCGTAACAGGACTCGGCCGCGTCGAACGCCCCCGACGCCTCGAACGCCGACCCCCGGACCTGCTGCACGGCGACCAGTTCCAGCGGAGTCACGGCCGTCCCCATCAGCGCGGCGGCCCTGTCCACCAACTCCAGCGCCTCGCCCGGCCTCCCCCGCAGCACCGCGACCGCCGCCCGACCGTGCAGGCACGCCGCCAGCCGACTCGGGTCTTCGGGGAGCAGCGCCTCGGCCTCCGCGTACAGGGTGTCGGCCCGGTCGACGTCGGACGCGAGGTAGGCGGACCGCGCCCAGCACAGCACAGCGGTGACCTCGCCGTCGACGTCACCGGTGGCGGCGCACAGGTCGCGGGCCAGGGCCATGTGCTCGACGGCGCCGGGCAGGTCCCCCGTGGAACCGGTGATCTCCGCCAACGTCAGGTGGACGTTCGCGGCCAACGACGGCGCGGCGGCGTACGCGAGGTCCAACGCGACCCGCGCCTCGGTGGCCGCTTCGGCATACCGACCGCCGATGGCGAGCACCCGGGCACGGGTGGACCGCACGGCGGCCTCCGACGACCCGGCGTCTTCGACCAGCGCCAACACCTCGACGGCCTCGTCCAGGTCCGCCAGCGCTTCAGGCAGCCGCGTCCGCGCTTGGTGCGTCACAGCACGGGCAACCAACGCGTTCACCAACACCGTGGACGTGCCGTAGACGTCACCGACGAGCGCCAGCACGACCCGCGCCGCGTCCACCGCTTCGGTGCTCCACCGCGCGGCTTCGTCGTGGTCGGCGGACACCCCGACGAGGTTCCCCGCAACACCCGCACGGCACACCAACGCCTCGACGTCGGCCACGTCACCGATCCCGCCGGACGCGGACGTGCGGTCCACGGCCGCGGTCTCGCGGTACGCGGCCTCGAACGCGGCCCGCGCGCCGACCACGTCACCCGCCGACGCCAGCACCGCGCCCTCGGCGTTCAACTCCACGAACCGCAGCCACCGCGGCCCGAGGTGCTGCCGGTCGGGGTTCTCGGACAGCACCCGGCACACCGCCGCCCGCTGCCCGTCACCCGCCTCGTCGGCCAGGATCGCCAGGTTGGCGTACAGGTTCTCCAGGTACTCGGGGGTGTGCTCGGCCACGAGCCGCATCGCGCCGGTGGCCTCGGCCTCGGCTTCCTCCAACCGGCCCACCGCCATCAGCAGCGCGACGCGGGTGGTGCGCAACTCCGCCTGGTGCGGCGGTCCGGCGTCGACCAGCGCGCCCTCCACATCCCGCCACGCCTCGTCCCACCTGCCCAGCGACGGCAGCAGGTCCGCGCGGGACGCGAGGGCCGACGTCCGGATCGGCTCCTCCCCCACCTCGATCGCCTCGGTCAGCAGGTCCACCGCGCGCTGCTGGTCCCCCGCCAGGTCGACCACGTGGGCCAGGTTGACCAGGCATCGCGCACGGTCCTCCGGCGGCGACGCGGCCACCGCCGCCTCGATCGCGGCCCGCGCACCCTCCAGGTCCCCGGCAGCCGCCAGCCGCACGCCCTCGTCGTTGAGGTCGGCCCAGTCGCTCACCGCGCCGTCCGCTCGGTCAGCGTCGCACCGGGCGAACCGACCCGGGACCGCGCGTAGTCGATGATCGCCGCACGTCGGGCGTCCGCACCGGGCGCAGGCGCGGCGGGCACCGCGAACCCGGGCGCGTACACGGTCAGCACCCGTCGATCGGGCGGGAGCAACAACACCGCGGGCGGCACCGGGGACGAACCGGTGATCCGCCCCAGCCGATCGACCTCGTCCAGCGCCACGTCGACCTCGCCCATCCGCGCCGCCAGCGGCCCCGGCCGTGGCCCGGCGGCGACGGAGACCTCCAGCACCGTGACACCCCGCCGCCGCACGACAGCCCACTCGGCGGGCGCAGCGGCGTCTACCACACCGTGCGGCACCAACGACCAGTCCACAGTGGACGAGCCGGTCGACACCGCCACCCCGGCGGACCCGTCGACTCCTCCGGCGGCGAGCGCGAACTCCGACCGGCTCGGCGCCTCCGCCCGGGGAAGCACCGCCCCGTAGTCCTCGGCGAGCGCCGCGACCCGGTCGGCCAACCCGTTCAGCTCGACATCCGGCACGTCGAACAGCACCACCGACGCCAAGGCCCGCTCCACCGCGTCCGGATCGTCCAGCAGGTGCTCCGCAGTGGACACGGCGACAGCACGTTCGGCGTTCAGCACGGCGAGGTCCAGCGCGGGCACACCGGCCACCACCGAAGCAGGCCACCAAGCCTCGGCCCAGTTCAGCTGCGCCACGACACGGCAGGCGTCACGGACCCGCCAGTCACCCACGACGGGCACTTCCACCTCGTCGGCGTCGCCCAGGACCGCATCCGCCGCGTCCCCGTAGACCTCCCACAGCCACTCGGACGCCCGCGCCGGGTCGTGCACCCGCGCCGCCGGCACCGCGCCGCCGGCCAGAACGTCCCACGCCACCACCGCGCCCGCGCCCTCGACCAGCGCCACGACCTCCGGCGACGTCGGCCAGTCACCGACGACGACCTCCGCCGAGCGGGACACCCTCATGCCACGGCCTCCCGTTCCAGCACCGACCGCAGCCGGTCACGCTGGTCCAGGATCACCGACCGCAGCACCCCGTCGAGCAGGTCCCACACCCGGTCCGCGGTCACGGCGTCACCCCGCAGCTCACGGCCGTGCAGCCGCACCCACAGCCGCCGCAGGTACGCCTCCCGCACACCGCGGACGTCCGCGTGGACCTCCGGCGGCACGGCGGACGGCATCCGCAGCACCCGGTGCACGTACGCCTCGCGCTCCCACCGCGACCGCAACCGCGCGGCGGCAGTGCCGGTCCCGGCGCCGGACGGACGCCCGGCGAGGTCGGCCGACGCGTCGCGGCCCAGCAGCAGCACCAGCCGGCTCGCCTCGTCCGCGAGCTGCCAGGCGCCCGCCGACCGGCTGATCTCCCGCCGCACCAACGTCGGCACGTCCGCCAGTCCGTCCCGCCCGAACGCCGTGGTCAGCGGCGCGAACAGGCGTTCCAGGATCGACCGGTCGAACGGCTTGGGCAGGTTCCGCTTCGACGCGCTCCGCCCCAGTTCCGGCCGCTCGGGCCGGTCCCGATCGGTCAACCCGTGGGCCAGCGCCACGCCCGGCCGGTCCAGTTCCGCCGCGCCCGCCGACCCGGCCGAGCCCGCGACCAGCGCCCCGAACAACGCCCGATCCGGTGCGACGGCACAGGTGGCCAGGAACCCGTCGGTCGCCATCGCCGCCGGAACGCCGAGCTCCACCTCGGCCCACGCCGAGTCGAGCAGCCCGGTCAGCTCACCCGCGTTGGCCGGATCGGTGACGAAGTCGCGCAGCGCGGCGACGGTCGGCCCGCCCTGCCCGTGCACCTCGGCGAGCACGGAGCCCGCCACCCGATCAGCGTCCGCCCCCGGCGGCCCGTGCCGGGTGGCGAGTTCGAAACAGGGCTGGAAGTAGAGGTCCTGCGGGTTCCCGTCGGTGATCCACAGCCGCCGGCGTTCCTTCTTCAGCACCACGAACCAACCCGCGGTCGCGGCCAGCACCGGTCCTGCGTCGGCGATCCGGGACCGCAGGGCGTCGGCGTGCTCGACCGCGATCGCGCCCGCGGCGAACTCCGGGTTGAGCACGGGCCGCAGCACCAGCGGATCGAGGATCAGCTTCACCGTGCGGGTCAGCGGACGGCCCGCCGGGTTGCTCAGCGGCGCGACCGCGTCACCCAGTTCGGCCCACGCCCGCGCGACCACCGAGCCGCGCGGGAGCCTCGCCGTCGCAGCTCGCGCGGTGCCCACCCGACCGACCCTACTCGATCTCCATCGCCGCTGGTGGGGGTCTCGTGAACGCCGTTCCTGGGACCGGTAGGCGGCACCCGCACACGAGGCTTCGGTCATCACCCCGCACAGACAGCCACCGAGGACCAAAGGGGGAACCGATGTACCAGACACCGCAGCAGTACTCGCCGGCGATGCCCTACGAGACGCCCCGGCCTCCGCGCCGCCACGCCCTGCCGTTCCTGCTGCCGCTCGTCCTGTTCGCCGGGCTGTTCTTCGGCGGCTCGTACCTGCTGTCGCCGGAGCCGGACGTCGAGGTGCAGCCCGGCTTCGCGTTCGCCGAGGTCGACGGGAGGGACGTGGTCCTGGCGCCCTACGCGCGGCACGGCGTGCGCGGCATGTTCCAGCTAATCACGCAGGACCTGTTCCAGGTGCGGCTCGCGGCCACCGACCCGGCCACCGGCGAGGTGCTGTGGGACACGCAGCTCTCCGACGAGCTGGCCTGGGAGGCGTCGGTCCTCGCCGCCGGGCGGCGCTACGCCTACCTGGCCACCGACTCGGGGCTGGTCGTGGTCGGCTTGGCGGACGGCAGCCTGGTCGCCGAGGGCGACGACGTGGACGGGCTCGGCGACGCGTACGTCGCGGCCCGGACCGCCTACGCGTACGACCCGGAGAACCGCCGGGTGCTGGCCATGAACGCCACCGGAGGGGTGTTGGCGATCGGGCTGGACGAGGTGGTGGCCACGCCGGTCGACGCGCCGACCGCCGCCGCGTGGGCCGGCCGGCTCTCCGTCGAACGCACCCCCGCCGCGCCGCCCACCGCGACCGGCGTCGAGGCGGGGATGAACCCCGGCTCCACCGAGCGGGTCGGGCTGCGGCAGGCCCCGGGCGGCACGCCGGGCAGTGTGCTGGTCCGCGCCACGGCGGACGGCCAGGAGACCCCGGTGGGCGCGACGGTGTTCCACGGCGCCCGGCTCGTGGTCGACGGCGTGACGGCGGTCGGGGTGGCCACCGGGCACGTGCTGGTCGAACACCAGCGTTCGGTGAACGACCAGGGCATCGCGCTCAGCCTGGTGTCGCTGGCCACCGGCCAGGTCACGGCCACGCTGACGGTCGACTCACGGGTGGACCGCGCCCTCGTCGGCCCGGACGGCGTCACCGCGGTGGCCGTGGGCGACGTGTTCGCCACGGCCCGCGGTGACGGCCGGGTCGTCGCCCTCGCCATCGGCCTGGCCGACTTCTTCGGCTCCCACCGGTAACTCACCGCGATCCACCGCGAACGAAAGGACGAAAACCATGAAGGTGACCAGCTGGATCGGGTTGTGCGTCGGACTCGCCCTCACCGCGACCTGGGTCGCCGGCGGCCTGACCGGGGACGACGTGACCGCCTGGCTGAACGGCTGGATGGTCGGCCCGATCATCCTGCTGTCCGTCGTGCCCACGCTGTTCTCGCTGGACAAGGTCTTCGGCGGCGGTCTGGCCGCGCTGACCGGCGGTGTGCCCAAGGAGTTCCGCGACGCGCCGATCGGCATCGGCACCGTCGTCGGCGTGGCCCGGACCGGCCTGACCGTGAACGACCAGCCGCAGCTGGACATCCGGCTCCAGGTGGACACGGCGGACGGCCGCTCGTTCCCCGGCACCGCCCGGCAGGTGGTGGACCTGACCGACCTCGCGCTGATCGTGCCGAACGCGGTCCTCCCGGTCCGCTACCTGCCCGACGGCAGGGCGGTGCTCGCCACCGACGCCCCCGCGCACGAGCTGCAGGCCGCGCTCGACCGGGTGCAGGTGGCCAAGGGGTTCCTGACGCCGCACCAGCTGCGCATCACCGAGCAGGGCGTGGAAGCCACCGCGATCGTGCTCGCCCTGACCCCGACCGGGCAGCTTCCGGACGGCCGTTCGGCGCTGCGCCTGACCATGCGGGTGACCCGACCGGACGGCACCGCGTTCGACGTCACGCAGGACAAGAAGCTGCAGCCGCAGTCGATCGCCCGGGTGCAGCCCGGCATGGTCGTCAGGGTCATGTACCTGCCGCACGACGAGTCGGACGTCGCCGTGCTCACCACCCTCGCGCCCTAGCCCGGTGAGCCTCGTCGGGGTGCCCGAACGTGCCCGGCCGGGCAGGGCACAATGGCTCGCTGTGACCACAGCCATTCACCAGAGGATCGCCGAGGAGCTCGGGGTGCGGCCCGGGCAGGTCAGCGCCGCCGTCGACCTGCTCGACGGTGGTTCCACCGTCCCCTTCATCGCCCGATACCGGAAGGAAGCGACCGGCGCGCTGGACGACACCCAGCTCCGCACGCTGGAAGAGCGCCTGGGCTACCTCCGCGAGCTGGAAGAACGTCGGGCGGCTGTGCTCGAGTCCATCCGGTCCCAGGGCAAGCTGGACGAGGCGCTGGAGGCCTCGATCCGGGCGGCCGACTCCAAGGCCCGGCTGGAAGACCTCTACCTGCCGTACAAGCCGAAGCGCCGGACCAAGGCCCAGATCGCCCGCGAGCAGGGCCTGGAACCGCTGGCGGACGGCCTGCTGGGCGACCCGATGCAGGACCCGCAGGAGGTGGCGAAGGCGTACGTGACCGAGGAGGTCGCGGACGTGGCCGCCGCGCTGCTGGGCGCGCGGTCGATCCTGGTCGAGCGGTTCGGCGAGGACGGCGACCTCATCGGTGACCTCCGGGAACGCATGTGGACCCAGGGGCGGCTCTCGTCCAAGGTGCGGGAGGGCAAGGAGGAGGACGGGGCCAAGTTCTCCGACTACTTCGACTTCTCCGAGCCGTTCACCAAGCTGCCCTCGCACCGGATCCTGGCGCTGCTGCGCGGCGAGAAGGAGGAGGTGCTCGACCTCCAGTTCGACCCGGCCGACGAGGACGAGCCCACCGGCTACGAGGCGCGCATCGCCTCCCGGTTCGGGGTGGACGACCGGGGCCGACCGGCCGACCGGTGGCTGACCGACACGGTGCGCTGGGCGTGGCGGACCCGGATCCTCGTGCACCTGGGCATCGACCTGCGGTCCCGGCTGCGGGCGTTCGCCGAGGACGAGGCGGTGAAGGTGTTCGCGACGAACCTGCGGGACCTGCTGCTGGCGGCCCCGGCGGGCACGCGCGCCACGATGGGCCTCGACCCCGGTTTCCGGACCGGCGTGAAGGTGGCCGTGGTCGACGCGACCGGCAAGGTCGTCGACACGGACGTGATCTACCCGCACGTGCCCGCGAACCGGTGGGACGAGTCGATCGCGAAGCTGGCGGTGCTGGCGAAGAAGCACGACGTCGACCTGATCGCGATCGGCAACGGCACCGCGTCCCGCGAGACCGACAAGCTGGCCGCCGACCTGCTCAAGCGGCACCCGGACCTGAAGCTGACCAAGGCCGTGGTGTCGGAGGCGGGCGCGTCGGTGTACTCGGCGTCGGCGTTCGCGTCGGCCGAGCTGCCCGGCATGGACGTGTCGCTGCGCGGCGCGGTGTCCATCGCCCGCCGGTTGCAGGACCCGTTGGCCGAGCTGGTGAAGATCGACCCGAAGTCCATCGGCGTGGGCCAGTACCAGCACGACCTGTCCGAGGCGAAGCTGTCGCGCTCGCTGGACGCGGTGGTCGAGGACTGCGTGAACGCGGTCGGCGTCGACCTGAACACAGCCTCCGTGCCGCTGCTGGCCCGGGTCTCCGGCATCACCGCCGGTCTCGCGGAGAACATCGTGCAGCACCGTGACGGCAACGGGCCGTTCCGCTCGCGCCGGGCGTTGAAGGACGTGGCGCGGCTCGGGCCGAAGGCGTTCGAGCAGTGCGCGGGCTTCCTGCGCATCCCGAACGGCGACGACCCGCTGGACGCCTCCTCCGTGCACCCCGAGGCGTACCCGGTGGTGCGCCGGATGCAGGAGCGCGCGGGCGGGGAGCAGCTGATCGGCAACACGGCGGTGCTGAAGTCGCTGCGGCCGCAGGAGTTCGTGGACGACAAGTTCGGCCTGCCGACCGTGACCGACATCCTGCGCGAGCTGGAGAAGCCGGGGCGCGACCCGCGACCCGCGTTCAAGACGGCGACGTTCGCGGAAGGCGTGGAGAAGATCGCCGACCTCAGGCCCGGGATGGTGCTGGAGGGCGTGGTGACGAACGTGGCCGCGTTCGGCGCGTTCGTGGACGTCGGCGTGCACCAGGACGGCCTGGTGCACATCTCCGCGCTGTCCAACACGTACGTGAAGGACCCGCGGGACGTGGTGAAGTCCGGTGACGTGGTGCGGGTGAAGGTGCTGGAGGTCGACATCCCGCGCAAGCGGATCGGGCTGACGCTCCGCTTGGAGGACGAGCCGGGCCGCAAGCCACCGCGTGAGCAGCAGCAGCCGCAACGCGGCGGCGGAGCTGGTCAGCGAGGCGGCCAGCGCGGCGGCGGCCAGGGCAACGGCAAGCCGCGCCAGCAGGAGCGTCCGCCCGCGAACGGCGCGATGGCCGAGGCGCTGCGCCGGGCGGGGCTTGGCGGAAAGTGATCGGGGTACCCGACGGGCCATGAGGGTCGTCGTCACGGGTGCCAGCGGCAACGTGGGCACGGCCCTGCGCCGGGTGCTCACCGGCTCGGGTGACACGGTGGTGGGCGTCTCGCGACGGGTGCCACGGAATTCGCCCGGTTGGGTGACGTGCGACATCGGGGCCCCGGCCGCCGAAGTGGTGCTGGGCCGGGCGTTCGAGGGTGCGGACGCGGTGGTGCACCTGGCGTGGGCGGTCCAGCCCACGCCGGGTGAGCCGGACATGCGGCGCACCAACATCACCGGCAGCGCGCACGTGCTGGGTGCGGCGGAACGCGCGGGGGTGCCGCACGTCGTGGTGGCG
This sequence comes from Saccharothrix isguenensis, assembly GCF_052936305.1. Classification (NCBI taxonomy): domain Bacteria; kingdom Bacillati; phylum Actinomycetota; class Actinomycetes; order Pseudonocardiales; family Pseudonocardiaceae; genus Saccharothrix; species Saccharothrix isguenensis. The sequence goes on along the minus strand of NZ_CP193626.1, from coordinate 2,282,402 downwards.
TCGTCCGTCGCCGCGTACACGCCCGCGCCGACGCCGGTGAACGAGGACTGGCCGCGTGGCGGTGTGCCGGGGAGCGCCTACAGCGCGCACAAGGCCGAGTTGGAACAGTTGCTGGAGGGACGCGCGGGGGTGGCGGTGGTGCGGCCTTGCGCCGTCGTGCAGCCGGACGCGGGTGCGGAGATCGGCCGGTGGGCGCTGAGCCCGCTGATCCCGCCCCGGGTCCTGGGGAAGCCGTGGCTGCCGGTGCCCCTGTGGCCGGGGTTGCGGGCGCAGGTCGTGCACGCGGAGGACGTGGCGCGGGCGATCCGGGTGGTCCTGCGGCGGCACGCGGTGGGCGCGTTCAACGTCGCGGCCGATCCGCCGTTGCGGGCGCCGGAGCTGGCCCGGGTGTTCGGCGGGTTCCTGCTGCCGGTCCCGTTGGCGGTGCTGCGGGCGGTGGCGTGGCCGACGTGGCGGCTGGGTCTGCAGCCGGCCCACCCGGCCTGGCTGCGGCTGGCCGACCAGGCGTCCCTTGTGGACTGCGGTCGGCTGCGGGCGTTGGGGTGGCAGCCGGAGCACGATCCGCGGCAGGCGCTGGAGTCGTTCGTGGAGGCGGTCGCGCAGGGGCGCGGCACGTGGGGTCCGCTCGCGCCGCGACGCGGGGGTTGGTGGCGCGGGCTGGGCTTCGGCCGGCCGGTGCATCAGAGTCAGGGAGACGTGCGTTGAGCGATGTCGTGGACGCCGTGGTCATCGGGTCCGGACCGAACGGGTTGGTGGCGGCGAACCTGCTGGCCGACGCGGGGTGGGACGTGCTCGTGCTGGAGGCCGCGGACGAGCCGGGCGGCGCGGTGCGGACGGCCGAGCTGACCGAGCCGGGGTTCCGGCACGACCTGTTCAGCGCGTTCTACCCGCTGGGGGCGGCGTCGCCGGTGATCTCCGGGCTGGACCTGGAGCGGCACGGGCTGCGGTGGCGGCGGGCGCCGGACGTGCTGGCGCACGTGCTGCCGGACGACCGGGCCGTGGTGCTGTCGCAGGACGTGGACCGGACGGCGGCGTCGGTGGAGGCGTTCGGCGCGGGTGACGGTGACGCGTGGCGCGCGGAGTTCGACCGGTGGCAGCAGGTCCGCCCGCACCTGATCGAGGCGCTGATGCGGCCGTTCCCGCCGGTCCGGGCGGGAGCCGCGTTGGCCGGGGTGCTGGGGGTCGGCGGCGGGCTGCGGCTGGCGCGGTCGTTCCTGCAGTCGGTGCGGGCGTTCGGGGACGAGCGGTTCTCGGGTGAGGGCGCGCCGTTGTTGTTCGCGGGCAACGCGATGCACACCGACCTGGGGCCCGACCAGGCGGGCAGCACGGCGTTCGGGTGGCTGCTGTCGATGCTCGGGCAGGACGTCGGGTACCCCGTGCCGGAAGGCGGTGCGGGCGCGTTGACGCAGGCGATGGTGCGGCGGCTGGGTGGCGTCGTGCGGTGCGGGCGCCCGGTGTCGCAGGTGGTCGTGGCCGGTGGTCGCGCGCTGGGCGTGCGTGACGCGGACGGCGGGTTCGTGCGGGCGCGCAAGGCGGTGCTGGCGGACGTGCCCGCGCCGGCCCTGTACCTGGGGCTGGTCGGGTCGGAGCACCTGCCGCCGAGCCTGGTGGCGGACCTGGGGCGGTTCGAGTGGGACGACGCGACGATCAAGGTGGACTGGGCGTTGAACGGCCCGGTGCCGTGGACCGCGGTGGGCGCCCGCGGCGCGGGGACCGTCCACTTGGGATCCGACTTCAACGGCTTGGCGATGACCAGCAGCGAGATCGCCTGCGGTCGGGTGCCGAGCACGCCGTTCGTGATCATGGGTCAGATGACGACGACCGACCCGACCCGGTCACCGGCGGGCACGGAGACCGCGTGGGGGTACACGCACGTGCCGCGCGCCGAGCGGTGGTCGGCGGACAAGGTTGAGCGGCGGGCGGACCAGGTCGAGGAACTGGTGGAGCGGCACGCGCCGGGCTTCCGCGACCTGGTCCGGGCGCGCGTCGTGCACGGCCCGGCGGACCTGGAAGCGCTCAACCCCAGCCTGATCGGCGGGTCGATCAACTCCGGCACGGCCGCGGTCCACCAGCAGCTGGTCTTCCGCCCGACTCCCGGCCTGGGCCGGTCGGACACCCCGGTGGACCGGTTGTTTCTCGCCAGCGCCTCGGCGCACCCGGGCGGCGGCGTCCACGGCGCACCCGGCGCCAACGCGGCCCGTGCCGCGCTGGCCCGCAACGGCCTCGCGGGTGACGCCTACCGCCTCCTCATCCGCTCCCTGTCCCGCACCTTCCACTAGCGCGGGCCCTTGCCGACGGCGCGGTTGGTCAGGCGGCGCAGCGATTCGCGGTTGCGGGGGGTCAGGAAGAGGGACTGGACCTGCTGGGGGAGGTAGGAGGGCGGGCCCTTGACGACCTCCTCCCGCATGGTGACCTCGGTGCCGTCGGGGCAGTCGGCGAGTTCCAGCCGGACGCGGGCGGCGCCGAACGGCCACAGGCGCGCCTCCAGCTCCAGCATCCGGGGCGGGTCGACGTCCAGCACCGTGGTCACGTCCTGGACGGCCAGCGGCCACGCGCCGACGCTGTGGTGGATGCGGGTGCCGGTGCCGGGCCACCCCGGGTCGACCTCGCGGATGTGGGCGGCGCCCACCACCCAGCTCGCGTAGGACCACCCGTCGGCCAGCACCGCGAACACCCGTTCCACGGACGTCGGCACCGTCATGCGCACCTCGATCATGCCCACCCGGATTCCCCGGACCGGCACGCGGAAACTACTTGGCGCGGGTGCCCTTGAGCTTCACCAGTTCGGACTCGAACAGGTTGGCGACCACGGCCAGCCCGCCCGGTGTGGCCGGGTCCGGCCGGGAGATGTACGACTTCGTGGTGGACGGCCGCCCGACCAGGGAGAACCGCAGGTCGCCGGTGAGGGCGTTCGTCGCCACCTCGTTGGTGTCCTGGAACGCCCGCAGCACGCCGTCACGGGTCAGCTCCCGCGCCTCGCACGCCTTCTCCAGGATCGCGGCGAACGCCATCCCGACCACGTAGCCGTGGTCGACGGAGCCGGTCGGCGTCAGGTCCGGGTGCTTGCGGGTGAACGCCTCGGCGACCGCGCGCGGCCCCGGCAGGTCCGTCCAGAACGGCGCGATCGGCGACACCACCTGCACCCGCTGGATCACGGCCTCCGCCGCCGGCGAGTCGAGGATCTCCGGGTCATAGCCGGGCACGCTGACCAGGAACGGCGCGTCCCAGCCGAGCTGCTCGGCGGTCGCCACGGCGGTCGCCGTCTGCTGCGGTGACGTGCTGAGGACCACGGCCTTCGCGCCCGCCGCCCTCAGCTCGGCGACCTGGGCGGACACGTCGGCGGTCTCCGACACGGCCTTCCCGATGAGCCGCATGCCCCACTTGTCGGCGGCGAACGCGCTGCCTTCGAGGGCGTTGTCGCCGTAGTCGCCGTGGAGGTGGACGTGCCCGATGGTGTCGCCGTCGTTGATCAGCCCGGTCCGCTTGAAGTGGTCCAAACCGTTGATCACGTCGAGGTCGTACGTCGTGCCGACGATCACCATGTGCGGGTTGCCCAGCAGGGTCGCCGACCAGGACGCGGGCGCGGCGATGGCGCGGGTCTGCATGAGGTCCGGCTCGATGGCGGCGGTCATCGGCGCGCCCGTGACGTCCATGAACCCGAGCACCCGCGGTTCGAGCTCGAAGTACTTCTCCAGCGCCCGGTTGACGTCGTAGCCGTGGTCGGCCTGGATCAGCTCGACCTTGCGCCCGCAGATGCCGCCGCGTTCGTTGAGCTCGCCCAGGAACAGCTCGTAGCCCTTGATCCGGATGAGCGACGTCGTCGAGAAGGGGCCCGTCATGTCGGTGAGCACGCCGAGCGAGATGGTGTCGGCGGTGACACCCGGGCCGGTCTTGATCGGCTTCTCGTCCTCGGCGGCACAGCCGGCCGCGCCGACCAAGGCGAGCACAGCACAGCCGACGATGAGGTTGCGCAAGACAAGACTCCTGACCCATTCACGTTACCGATGGGTAAGGAGTATTGACAGAAGTGGCCCGCATCGCCTAGCGATGTGACATACCGCACGGTCGGTGAACTTCCCGGGCGGCGATCCGCACCCGGCCGTCCACCCGTGGAGGCCGCGAGGAGCTAGGGGTGTTCCCGTCGATCCTCGCGGCAGCACGCCTGACCGGCACGCACCTCTACAGGTACGAGCGCTGACCCCACGGCATGGCCGCCGCGAGCTGCGCGCGCCTGCCGATGTCGAGCTTCCGGTAGATGCGGGTGATGTGGAGTTCGACCGCCCGGGTCGAAACCGAGAAGTGTTCGGCTATCTGCCGGTTCGTCATGCCCTCCAACATCATCAGCGCGATCCTGTGCTCGTGTGGCGTCAGCGGCTCACGCGAACGCGCCTCCGCGGTCTGCCCGTCGCGCGGCCGGACGATGCCCGGCACGCGCTCACCTTCGGGCACACCCAGCAGCACGTGCCACTGACGGATCCGCACCTCTGCGATCGATTGCGATCGCACGTACGGGTCACCGCGCACCAGGTCCCGGGCAGCGGCGTCGTCCGGTACCTGCACGATGAGCAGCACGCCGGAACCGTCGGCCCAAGGGCCGGTTCCGACGAGCACACCCTGCTCGGCGAGCGGACGCCAATATTCCCGGTGTGCGAGATGAATGGATCTCCGCACCTGGCGCGCATCACGAAATGTCAACTCAACGGCGAAAGCCACTGGACTGATCCCCATTTCATTCCGCGGCCGACTTTCGCCGCATACTCAACTGGGGCGTTTATACACTGTCAAGTGGGTGACCTCACAACATGGATCTGGGAATCCAATGACCCCTATAGCCGCTTTTCAAACCAGTGCTCCGCATAGCGGTCGTCATTGAACGGGGACACCTCGCGGTAGCCGTGCCTGACGTACAGCGCGCGAGCTTCGACCAGGTCGGACCGGGTGTCCAAGCGGATCGTGATGGCACCAAATGAGACAGCGGCACGTTCCGCCGCGGACAGCAACGCCGCTCCCCCGCCCGTGCCGCGGGCGACCGGGTCGATGAACATTCTCTTCAGTTCCGCACTTTCGGGACCGACCATGCGGAACCCGACGCATCCTCGCACGACGCCGTCGCGGCGGGCCACCAGGAACAGCGCAAGATCGTCGGTCGGGTCGTCCGCGATCGCCTGGTCCACCTCCTCCGACGTGGCCGGACGGCCGTAGTACCGGGCGATGATGTCGGCGAGGTAGGTTCGGATCACCGCTACCGCGAGCGGGCTGTCAACCGGCTCCGGCTGAACGGTCCAAGAAGTCACGGGTGGATTTTCACCCGCGTTGGGCCATTCGGACACCTGTTTTTCCGCATTACGGACGCGTGTAAAGTCCCGCCCGTGGCAGCGCAACAGGTCCGCGTGGAGCGGGACGCGGCCGGCCTGGCCGTGCTCACCGTCGACGCTCCCCCGCTGAACCTCTACACCGCCGAGCTTCAGGACCTGCTGGAAGCGGCGGTCGAGGACCTGGGGGAACGGCCCGCCCGCGCCTTGCTGATCCGCTTCGAGGGCAAGGTCGTCAGCGGCGGTGTCGACGTGCGGCTGTTCGCCGAGCAGCGGACGTCCGCGCGGGCGAAGGCGCTGTTCGACCAGATGCTGGAGCTGCCGGACCGGGTGGCCGCGCTGCCGTTCCCGACCGTGTTCGCCGCGCACGGGCTGTGCCTGACGTGGGCGTTCGAGCTGGCGGTCGCGTGCGACCTCGTGCTGGCCGCCGAGCGCGCGAAGTTCGGCCTGGTGGAGAAGGTCGTCGGGCTGACGCCGACCATGGGCGGCACGCAGCGGCTGGCCGCGCGGGCGGGCGTGGGCCGGGCCAAGGAGTTCGTGATGACGGGCGACCTCTACGACGCGGCCACGCTGGAACGCTGGGGCGTGGTCAACCGGGTGCTGCCGGACGACGGTTTCGACGACGCGGCGCTGGAGTTCGCGCTCGCGCTGGGGACCGGGCCGACGCTGGCGCACGCGGCGACCAAGCGGGTGCTGGCGCACTTCGAGAGCGGCGGCGTGGCCGAGGCGAACGAGCACGTCACGACGATCGCGGCGGAGCTGTTCGACACCGAGGACCTGCGCGGCGCGGTGCGGTCGTTCCTCGCCGACGGGCCGGGCAAGGCGACGTTCACCGGCCGCTAGCGCGGGTCGTAGACCGTCGAGCCGTACCAGGCCAGCGCGGAGCGCAGCTCGACCACGTCGCGGTCGCGGCGCTTGCGGTAGCGCTCGTGGGAGATCGGGTAGACGCGCAGGCCGCCCTTGTGCTTGGTGAAGCTGCCGCGGCCCAGTGACTCCGGGGTCTTCGCGGCGCTGACCAGCCAGACCACCAGCCACGGGCGCGCGTGGTGCGCCTCCACCTTCACCCGGGAGATCGCGTACCACGGCAGGCGGCGCGACTCGCTGCCGTTGGACAGCGTGATGCCGTCCGGGCCGACGTCCACGGTGAGCGGCGAGCGGACCACGCCGATCAGGAGGCGGATCGCGGCGAGCGCGAACAGCGCGAACCCGATCATCGCGGCCAGTCGCACCGCGTCGGGTGCCTCGGCACTCGGATCGGCGATGGCGGCGGTGACGAGCGCGGCCACCGAGTTGACGGCGGCCCAGCTCAACCCGACCGCCCGGGAGGTCTTGAACCGGACCCCGGTGGGCCGGACCTCCTTGTGGTCGGCGTCGATCCGGACGGGCGCGGGCACCGGCGTGACGAGCGTCGGCGGCTTGGCCGGCGGGTCCTCCACCATGACCCTGGTCGGCGGCTTGGCCGGCAGGTTGCCCAGCTCCGTGTGCCGCTGTTCGACCACGGTCCGGATGCGCGCGGGCAGCCACGACGGCTCGGCGGACGGCGGGCCGACCAGCTCCAGCAGGCGGGCCGGCGTCGGGCGGTGCGCCGGGTCGCGGACCAGGCACGGCACGATCAGCGGGACCAGGCCCGGCGGCACCTTGGAGAGGTCCGGTTCCTGGTGCACCACGCGGTAGACCAGCGCGGACGTGGCGCCCTCGCCGAACGGTCCGCCACCGGTCGCGGCGTAGACCAGGACCGAGCCGAGCGCGAACACGTCGCTCTGGGTGGTGATCTGCTGACCGACGACCTGTTCCGGCGACAGGTAGCCGGGGGTGCCGAAGACGATGCCCGCCTCGGTGAGCGCGGAGTGCTCCAGGGCGCGGGCGATGCCGAAGTCGATGACGCGCGGGCCGTCGTCGGCGAGCAGGACGTTGGACGGCTTCAGGTCGCGGTGCACCAGGCCCGCGCCGTGGATCGCCACCAGGGCTTCGGCGAGGCCGCCCGCGAGGCGGCGCACGGCGCGCTCCGGCAGCGGTCCGTGGTCCAGGACGGCCTGGTGGAGGCTCAGGCCGGGGATGTACTCGGTGGCCATCCACGGGCGTTCGGCGTCCGGGTCGGCGTCGACGACGGTGGCGGTCCAGAACCCGCCGACCGCCCGCGCCATCTCGACCTCGCGGCGGAACCGCTCGCGGAACTCGGGGTTGTCGGCCAGCTCGGGTCGCGCGACCTTGACCGCGATCGGCCGCCCGCCGCGCGACCGGGCCAGGTAGACCGAGCCCATCGCGCCGCGTCCGAGCGCGGCGAGCAGCATGTAGTCGCCGATCCGCGACGGGGCGTTCGGGGGCAGTGGCTGCACACCACCACCCTAGATGTGCCGGTGGTCCGGTTCCGCCAAGACGGTCAGGTTCGTGAGGCCGAGGAGGTCCTGGGTACGGGCTTGCCACGAGTGGCCTGCGACGGAGGCGCGGAGGGTGGCCGCCGGGAGCAGGGGTCCGGTGGCGAGGGTCTCACGGATGGCGTCGACGAAAGCGGCGTGCGTGCGGGCGGCGCGGACGCGATCGGTGTAGCCGGCCAGCTCGCCGAACCCGGTGCTGACGACCGGGAGTCCCAGCGCCAGGTACTCCTTCAGCTTGATCGGGTTGGACCGCTTGATCCAGTCGTTGTCCTGCCACGGCATGATCGCCACGTCGAACGCCGACCCGTACGCCGGGATCAGGCTGTAGTTGCGGAAGCCCAGCCAGTGCACGTTCGGGTACTCGGCGAAGCGCTCCATCGGGTGCGTGGCGTCGCCGATCAGCACCAGGGAGGCGTGCGGCAGCTCGGCGGCGACACGTTCCAGCAGGTCGAAGTCGACCACGAAGTCGTCCAGCGCGCCGAAGAAGCCGATCCGGGGACCGGGGATCGACCGCACGTCGTCCGGCCACCGGGCCTCCGGCCGCGCGGTGAAGTGGTCGATGTCGACGCCGTGGTCGAGGAAGTGGGCACGGGCGCCCGCGCGGGGCAGCTCCTCGTCCATCAGCGCGTGGCTCACGTACACGACGTGGTCCGCGTGGGCCAGGAGCTGGTTCTCCAGCGCCTCGATGGACGCGCGGTCGGCCTCGGGGAAGTCGGAGTGCCGGTCCGAGCGGTTGAACACCAGGCGGTGCCGGCGCATCGGCGCCACCACGTCCCACGCGGTGGGGATGGTGACCATGATCACCGGGGTTCGCAGGCCGAGGAACCGCGCCACGAGCCGGACCTGGCCGCGGACCAGCACGGCGTTGACCTTGCGCAGGAACGGCGACCCGTAGAACGGCAGCGGCAGCGGGGACATCACGTAGAAGTTCGGCATCGGCTTGCGCACGAACTTGGCCACGCTGCGCAGCTTGCGGAGGATGCGGCGCGCCACGTGCGTGCTGTTGCCCCGGGTGGGCATCCGCATGCCGATGCTGTTGACCACCAGGACCCTGCGGTGCGCCGCCATCGCCCGCATCAGCTGGAAGTCCGAGTGCGCGCGGTTGTGGTACCACCAGTCCTGCGCGGAGAAGCACACCCAACCAGGCTCGGGCCCCACCCCCGGACGGGCCGGCCAACGCCGCCAGCGCACCAGGTCACCGACCGCCTTGCGGTGCTTGACGCCACGCGGCGCGCGCAGCACCTCGTTGAGCAGCACCGCCAGCCACATCGCGAACGCGGCCAGTCGGCCGCTGTGCTCGCGGACCATCCGCACCCGGTTCGTGGTGGCCATCGACCACAGCACCGGTGACGTCGACTGCTCGCCACCGAAGTGGACAGCGCGCGCTCTGGGCTCGTAGCGGACGGTGTACCCGCGCTTGCCCGCGCGGAGCATGTACTCGGTCTCCTCCGAGTACAGGAAGTACCGCTCCTCCAGCACACCGGTCGCCTCGCGCGCCGCACGGGAGATCAGCCACGCCGCGCCGGTCGCCCACGCCGCCGTCCCCGCCGTCTCGTACCGGACGGGGTGGACCACCAACTCGCCCAACGCCTCGAACCGACCGGCCCGCGTGCCGCCGAGGAGTGCTTCGCCCAACGCGCGCAAGGGGTTCGGCGCACGGCGCAGCGACGGCTGGGGCGCGCCGTCGACACCGGCCAGGCGAGGCACCGCGATACCGGTGCCGGGCATCACCAGCGCCGCGCGCAACAGCGTGATCGCTTCCGGGTGGAGCCGGACGTCCGGGTTGAGCACCAGCACGTCGCAGTCCGGCGCGGCGGCGAACCCGGCGTTGACGCCCGCCGCGAAACCGTCGTTGGTGGTCCGCGCCACGACCTGCGCGTCCGGGGCGACCCGGGCGACGACGTCGAGCGTGTCGTCGGCGGAAGCGTTGTCCACGACCACGATCCGGCTGTCCGGAATCGACTCCAGCGCGACCGCCACCGACTTCAGGCAGTCCTCGACGACCTGGGCGCTGTGGTAGGTCACGACGACCACGGCAAGCGGCACTTCTACTCCCCGGTCTGGTTGCCGACGCGGCGGGCGCCGGCCGAGCGGCGGAACCGGGTGCGCAGCGCGCCCCCGAGCAGGCGGAACGCGAACGGCAGGTCGTCACGCAGGTAGCGCTTGGCCAGTCGGCGCGGTTCGAGCGCGAGGCGGTGCAGCCACTCCGCGCCCAGGTCCTGCACCACACCGGGCGCGCGCCGGAACTCGCCCGCCGCCATCGGGATGCCCGCGCCGCACCCGAGGAACCAGGCCTGCGGCAGTTCCGCCCTGAGCAACCGGATCAGGCGTTCCTGCTTGGGGAAGCCGAGACCGACCAGCACCAGGTCCGGTTTCGCCTCCACCACCTTGGCCACGGCCGTCGCGGTGGCGTCCGGGGACGTGTCGAACCCGAACGGCGGCGAATCCGTGCCCGCGATCCGCAGCCCCGGGTACTGGGCGCTCAGCACGTCGGCGGCCTTCTCCGGCACGCCGGGCTCACCGCCGAGCAGGTAGACCGAACGGTCCTCGCGCGCGGCGGCCCCGGCCAGGGTGAACACCAGCGACGCGCCGGTGACCCGTTCCGGCACCCGCACGCCCGCGAGCCGCCCGGCCCACACCACCGGCATCCCGTCCGCGACGACCACCTCCGACTCGGCGACCAGCGCGGCCAGTTCGGGGCGACGCGTCGCGGCGCGCACGATGTCCACGTTGGCCGTCACGATCGCGCCGCCCGCGGCCCGCCGCCACGCTTCCGTGACGTGGTCGGCGACGCCGGATTCGCTGACGGCCCACACGTCGACGGCGCCCACGCGGACGCGGGCCTGCGAGATGTCCGGCATACCCGCGTCATCGGGTTCGGGGCGATCCCCGTTACGACCGGCCCCGGCACCGGTAACGGTTACCGCACGTGACCGATATCGGGGGCATGTACGTCGCGTCCGTCCGGCCCGGGGAGCGGGTCAAGGGCAAGGTTCCCGGCACGGTGGTGGCACTGGGCGCGGTGAGCCTGCTGACCGACGTCTCCGCCGAGATGATCACCGCGTTCATGCCGGTCTACCTGCTGTTCACGCTCAACATGAGCTACGCCCAGTTCGGGGTGCTGGACGGCGTGTACACGGGTGCGACGGCGGTGCTGCGGCTCGTCGGCGGGCACGTCTCGGACCGGACGCACCGGCACAAGGCGGTCGCGGCGGTCGGTTACGGCCTGTCGGCGGTGACGAAGCTCATCTTCCCGGTCGTTGGCGCGTCGGCGTTCGGCATCGGCGCGACCCTCGCCGCCGACCGCGCGGGCAAGGGGCTGCGGACCGCTCCGCGTGACGCGTTGATCTCCCTGGCGACGCCGCCGGACCGGCTGGGCGCGGCGTTCGGCCTGCACCGGACGATGGACACGGTGGGCGCGCTGCTCGGGCCGTTGGTGACGTTCCTGTTGCTGTACGTGGTCGGCACGGTCGCCGGTCCGGTGTTCGTGGTCAGCGCGTGCTTCGCGGTGGTCGGGCTGATCGTGCTGGTGGCGTTCGTGCGGGAGAACCCCCGGCCGGTCCTCACGGGGCCTCGTCCGTCACTGCGCGCGGGGTTCGCGTTGCTGCGGGACGCCGGGTACCGGCGGGTGGCGCTGGCGTCGGCGGTGCTGGGGCTGGCGACGCTGTCGGACGCGTTCGTGTTCGTCCTGGTGCAGAAGGCGACCGACGCGCCGCTGCACCTGCTGCCGTTGCTGCCCTTGGGCACGGCGTTGGTCTTCCTGGTGGCCGCGACGCCCGTGGGCCGGCTGGCCGACCGGATCGGCCGGTGGCCGGTGTTCCTCGGCGGGCACGTGCTGCTGCTGGCCGTGTACGTGCTGCTGCTCGCGCCCGGCACCGGGTACGCGGGGGTCGGCGTGGCGCTGCTGTCGCACGGCCTGTTCTACGCCGCGACGGACGGCGTCCTGGCCGCCCGGGTGAGCGCGCTGGTGCCGGAGTCACTGCGCGCGTCCGGTCTGGCGGTGGTGCAGACCGGTCAGGCGTTGGCCAGGCTCGTGTCGTCCGTGGCGTTCGGCTTCCTGCTCCAGTTCGCCGCCTTCGGCACGGCCGTGTACGCGGCCATCGGCTCGCTCCTCGTGGCAGTGCTCGTGGCCTGGCGGCTCAACGCGCGCCCCTGAGCCGCGATGGTGCCGGTGGGGGCGGTGGCGGGCCGCCCGGTCGACGGCAGGAACAACCGCACCTGCGCCATCCACCGCGTCAGCTCGGCCGGGTCCGCGCGCACCAACCGCCGGTACGGGTCCAGGCCGTACCAGCACCGCAACACCTCGGCCAGAACCCAGCCGCTGCCGGTGCAACGCCCGCATGGACGCCTCAACCGCCGCCGCGGCGGCGAACTCCCGCCTCGGCGGCGGTCGAGGCGGGAGTTCCACGGCTTCATGCTATTGGGCCTTGCAGTCGAACAACATCGCTCGACCGGGCGGAAGAACCGGCAGTTCGACCCCGGAAACCCCAGCGGCACAACAACTTCCCAGGGGGCCGGCCTCGTGTCAGAGCAAGCCGATCGGGCCGTGTGCCACGGAACGCCCGTGGGTGGTGTCGCCCGCGTAGCTCGCCGTGTAGCCCATGAGGAGCGTTGCGACGCCCACCAGCAGCGGCACGTTCGCGTCGCACTGCGCCTTGCCCACGGAGTTCGTGGTCGCGGTGCAGAGGGGGTGGCCCTTGACCGTGCGGAAACTGATCGACTTGCCCACCACCGGACGGCCGGTGTGCGACTCGGTCAGGGTGGCGTCCACGCCGCGAACCGTGAAGCCCAGCAGGCGCAGCTGGAGCTGCGCGCGACCGGCCGCCAGCTTGGTGGGCGCGGGCGGGACGTGGTGGATCGCGATGCCCACCGGGTGCACGCCCACCGGCACGGAGCCGACGACCGCCAGCGTCGCGGTGTCCACGACGGACAGCGTGCCGCTGCCGAAGTTCGTCACGTAGGCCTTCGAGCCGTCCGGGGTCAGCGCCACGCTGATCGGCCTGCTACCCACGGGAACCTGCGCCACCGCCGTCAACGCGGCGATGTCCACCACGGACAGGCTGTGGCCCTCGCTGTTGGTGACGTAGGCACGCGCACCGTCCGGAGAGATCGCCACCCCGTGCGGGATGAAGCCCACCGCCACCCTGCCAATCACGGCGTTGGACGCGGTGTCGACCACGGCCACGTCGTTGGAGAACTTGTTCACCACCAGGAGCTTCGCGCCGCTCGGCGTCACCGCCACCGCCGTGGGGGTGTTGCCCGTGGGGATGTCGGCGATCTCCGTGTTCGTCGTCGTGTCCACCACGGACACCGTGCCCGCGCCCACCACGTCGTGCGCGACGTACAGGCGCTTGCCGTTCGGGGTGATCGCGATGCCGTCCGCGTTGGCGCCCACCGGGATCGTCTCGGTGGTGGCCAACGTCGCCGCGTCGACCACCGACACCGTGCCCGCCTGGTAGTTCGACACGTACACGTGCCCACCGGACGGCGAGACCACGACACCGGCGGGACCGTCGCCGACCGGCACCGCCGCGTCCACGGTGTTGGTCGGCGTGTCGATGACGGTCAGCGTGTCGTCACGGACGTTCGTCACGTAGCCGCGCGCGCCGTCGAAGGCGACGCCGACGCCGTACGGCGAGTCGCCGTTCGAGTCCACGAGCGTGCTCGTCACCGTGTTCGTGGCGGTGTCCAGCACCGACACCCCGCCGCCGTTGTTCGCGATGTAGCCGAGCACGCGAACCGGCTCCTGGGCGATCGCCGTCCCGGACGGCACGAGCAGCAGCGCCGCCCCCAGCACAGCCGCGCCGCACACCGCGGTCGCCTTGCGGATCTGTCCGACCACAATCGGCCTCCGTCACTTGATGGGTCCCGCACCGCGCCGATCGCCGTGCGGGAACGAGCCGTTCGCCGATCAGAAGCGGTACACGTGGACCTGGTATGGGCCGAAGTCGTCGACGATCTTCCCGTCCACGATCGGCACGGTCCGGTCCTCGTCCACCACGGTCGCCGTGCCCGACGACACGGGCACGTCCACCGTCACCCTGGCCGCGAGGCTGCGCGGGTGCTGCTTGGTGCCGTCGGTCTGCGCCAGCACCCACCCCGCGTCGCCGACCTGCTTGTGCAGCACGGACACCGGGATGCCGTTGTCGCTCTTCGCCGACACGCCCGGCACGTTGGGCGAGTTGAGCACCGGCGCGAGCGACTTCAGCCGCGCGTTGACGGCGGCCACCCGGGCGGTGATCTCCGGACGGGTCAGCACGCTGGAGTACTCGCCGGTCCCGTCGGTGTAGAAGCTGTGCGCGAAGTAGTTGATGCCGGTGGCGCCGTGCAGGATGGTGTTCCACACCGCCGATTCGAGCTGGTCCGGCTCGATGATCTCGCCGCGGTCGTGCGGGTGCCCGGTCTCCACGAACCCGTACAGCGGCTTGTCCGGCCCGCACCACTTGCGCATGGTGTCGATGACCTGCCCGTAGCTGTACGCGCCGACGGTGTGGTTGCGGTCGGGGTGGGTCCAGCCGTAGTAGTCGGCCGACGCGATGTCCGCCGCCGAGCAGTACGTCCGCATGTCCTCTTCGTACGACTTCTCGATGTAGCCGTACCCGATCTCGCCGGTCGGCGTGCCCATCCACGGGCTGAAGTTGAGGTACGTCGGCCGGGACGGGTCCTTGGCGCGCACCGCCTCGGCCGCCTTCAGGATCGCCGAGGGCTGCATGTCGGGGTGGAACTTGTCGCCGTACGCCTTGTTCATGTCCGGCTCGTCGGCGATCAGGTAGCCCACGTAGTTGCGGGCGTGCGCGGTGTCCGCGAGGACCGCGTCGACGCGCGTCCCGTCCACGTAGACCCGCCAGTCGGTCTCGTGGAGGCCTTCCTGGCGGAGGTACCACCACTCGTCCTCCCACAGCCCGATGCCGGTGTCGATGCCGATCTTCGGGTAGGCCCTGCCGAGCTTCTCGCCGTTCTCGATCCCGGACGGGTCCTGCATCCACACGGTGATCGGGAACACGGTCGGGTCGCCGGTGGGGTTGGGGCCGTTGGCCCACTTCTTGTAGTAGTCGACGGACGGTCCGGCGGTCACCTGACGCGGCGCGGGTTCCGGCGGCACCGCCTCGGCGGTGCACGCGGTCGCGGTGACGAGCCCGAGGACTGTGAGCACCGCGCGGGCACGGGCCATGGTCGTGCTCCTGTTCACTTCGGCGTCCGGACGCGCCCACGCGCGGCCAGCACCTGTTTCGCCTTTTCGAAGCCGCTCGGGCCGAGCAGCCGCTGCACCGCCGTCTTGGCCAGGAACCTGGCGCCGTCCCGCGCCACCCGCAGCGGGTGTCCCACGAACCGGTCCCGGGCGAGCACCCGGCCGGCGGGCTGCGGCACGTCGTCCAGCGCGGCGCCGAACAGCGGCCGGTACGGGTCGGGTGCGACCAGCCGGCCACGCGTGCGGTTGCTCACATTCCCGCCGTGCACGACCTGCAGCCAGCCGGGCGCGCCGCCGAGCGACACCACCTCGGCGTGCCGGTGCAGCCGGTTGTGCCAGTCGGCCCAGCACGTCACCGGCGCGTCCCAGCTCTCCCGCATCGACGCGAACGCGTTGTCCCGGTCGTGGTGGGCGAACAGCCCTTCCGGGCTCTTGACCAGCCCGTTCGCCAGGTAGAGGGCGGTGCGGCGGCCGGTCGAGCGCTCCGCCTGGAGCCGCGCGATGAAGTCCGCCGCCAGCCCGTCGTCGTTGTCGAGGTTCGTGGTGATCAGCTCGTCGCCCTTGGTCGGGAAGAGCTTCGAGACGTCTCCGATCAGCTCGTCCCGGCTCACCTGAGTGCGGAACACCGGCGTGTAGGCGTCGCCGTGCGCCTCGATGCGGTCCTTGAGCCACTGCGGGCTCTCCGGGTCGAAGTAGACGAGCCACCGGAAGTCCGAGGTGGTCTGCGCCGCCACCGACGGCAGGCAGTACCGCTCGAACAGCCCGACGCGCTCGGTGAGCCACCCCTCCCGCGCCCGCACGACGCTTTCCGCGCCAACGGACGGCAGGTTGAAGCGCGTCAGCACGACGTGGTCCATGGAACCCCTTCCCGTATGTCCCGTACATCGGGATCGGGGGCGCGCCGTTAACGATCCGCGGTCGGACACGATGTGTAGGGCGTGACTGATCCTGCGGCACGACCGACGGTCGACGTCGTCATCCCCTGCTACAACTACGCCCGGTTCCTCCGCGCGTGCGTCCGGAGCGTGCTCGACCAGCCCGGCGTCGACGTGCGGGTGCTGATCATCGACGACACGTCGGGCGACGAGACGCCCGAGGTGATGGCCGAGCTGGTGCGGGACCCGCGGGTCGAGGGCCGGCGGCACGAGGTCAACCAGGGTCACATAGCCACCTACAACGAGGGCCTGCTGGAGTGGGCCAAGGCCGACTACACGGTGCTGCTGTCCGCTGACGACCTGTTGGCGCCGGGCTCGCTGGCCCGTGCGGCCGAGGTGTTCGAGGCGCACCCGAACGTCGGCATGGTCTACGGACGTGTCGTCTACTACTCCGACCACGACGACCTGCCGTCCGTGGTCCCTCCCCCGCCCGGCCGCACGGTCTGGTCCGGCGTGGACTGGATCGAGGCGCGCTGCCGCACCGGGCAGAACGTGCTGTCGTCACCGGAGGCCGTGGTCCGCACGTCGGTGCAGCAGGCGGTCGGCGGCTACCGGCCGGACCTGCCGCACGCCGGCGACCTGGAGATGTGGATGCGGATCGCCGCGGTGTCCGACATCGGGTACGTGCGCGGCAAGCCCGCCGCCTACTACCGGGTGCACCAGCAGAGCATGATGCGGACGCGGTTCTCGTCCTTGTTCGCCGACTTGGAGCAGCGGCAGGCCGTGTTCGAGCGGTTCTTCGCCGAGCACCCCGACCTGCCGGAACGGCTGCGGGCCCTGGCCAACCGGTCGATCGCCAAGGACGCGTTGTGGCGGGCGGTGCGCGCCTACGACCGGGACAAGCTGGACGAGATCCCGGTGGACGAGTTGGAGGCGTTCGCCCGGCGGGTGTGCTCCGACACCGAGCGACTGGCCGAGTACCGGGCGTTGCGGCGGCGGCGGGCGCTGGGGCCGCGGTGGTGCAGCCGGACGCAGGTGTTCGTCGGCAGCCACCTGGCCAAGCGCGGCGCCGGTCTGGTGTCCAAGCAGGTCTGGAAGTGGCGCGGCCAGTGACCGCTCCGGCAGGTCTCCAGCGCAAGGTCACCTCGGCCATCCGGTGGAGTGCGGTCAACAGCCTCGTGCAGCGGCTGAGCCAGGTGGGTGTGGGCGTCCTGCTCGCCCGGCTCATCGCGCCCGAGCAGTTCGGCGTGTTCGCGGTCGCGCTGGTGGTGCTCAACATCGTGATGAGCGTCAGCGAGATGGGCGTCAGCGTTGCGTTGGTGCGCACGGAGAAGCCCGTCTCGGAGCTCGCGCCGACCGTGACGACGCTGTCGATCGCGTCCGGGTGCGTGCTGAGCGGGTTGTGCGTCGTCGGGGCGCCGTGGTTCGCGTCGGCGATGGACACGCCGCAGGCCACGGGCGTGATCCAGCTGATGTCGCTGTCGCTGGTGATCGCGGGTGCGTCGGCGGTGCCGGGCGCGTTGTTGCAGCGGGAGTTCCGGCAGGACCACAAGTTCGTCGCGGACACGTCGGCGTTCGTCGTCGGCACGGCGGTCGTCGTGGTGCTGGCGTTGCTGGGGTTCGGCGCGTGGAGCCTGGCGTGGTCGCGGATCGCGACCAACCTGGTGGCCGCCGTGGTGATGTTCGCCTACACGCCTCGGCGTTACCCGCCCGGGTTCGACGCGGCGCAGGCGCGCGGGCTGCTCTCGTTCGGGCTGCCGTTGGCCGGTTCGAGCCTGCTGGTGTTCGGCGTGATGAACGTCGACTACATCATCGTGGGCAGCGTGCTGGGCACGGTTCCGCTGGGGTTCTACCTGCTGGCGTTCAACCTGGCGAACTGGCCGGTGGGTGCCTTCTCGCAGCCGGTGCGCAGTGTGTCGCTGGCGGCGTTCTCGCAGGTCAGAGATGATCCGGAGCTGTTCGCCCGGACGTTCGCGCGCGCGTTGCGGCTGTTGGCCCTGGTGACGGTGCCGGCTTGCGTGCTGCTGGCGGCGCTGGCGGATCCGCTGGTGCGGACGGTCTACGGCGAGCGGTGGGCCCCGGCGGCGCAGGCGTTGGCGTTGCTGGTCCTGCTGGGCGCGCTGCGGGTGGCGTTGGAGCTGGGGTACGACTACCTGGCCAGCGCGGGGCGGTCGCGGGCCATCCTGGTGATCCACCTGGTGTGGCTGGGCGTCCTCGTGCCGATGCTGGCCCTGGGGGCGCATTTCGGCGGGATCCGAGGCGTGGCGGCGGCGCAGAGCGTCGTGGTGCTGCTCGTCGTCGTGCCCGCCTACCTGGTGACCTTCCGCCCTTACGGACTGCGGGCGCGGGTGTTGGGCGCCGCCGTGGCTCGGCCGGTGCTGGGTGGGATCGTGATGGTCGCGGTGGCGTCGGGCGTGCAGTGGGTGATCTCGGACTCCTTGTGGCGGCTGCTCGTGGGCGGCTTGTCGGCGTCCCTCGCGTATGCGGCCGTCGTGTTCCCCCTGCGCCACGAGGTGCTGGGGCTGTTGCGTCGAGGGGGTAGCGCGTGAAGGTCGTCCGGCAGTGGCAACGGCGCGCGCACCAGGTTTCCCGCATCGTGCGGGAGCAGGGTGTGCGGCAGCTCGGGGCGCGTGCGCTCGGTCGGGCGGCGCGGCGGTTCGGGGCGGACGCCGAGGTGTTCCCGGTGCGGCTGGAGGACGTGCGTGCGGCCGACATCGGTGTGCCGCGTCCCGTCGTCGTGCCCGAGCTCCCGGCCGACGGGCGGCTGACGGTGGACTGGGTGAGCACGCCGCCGTCGCCCGGGTCCGGTGGGCACACCACGATGTTCCGGCTGATCGAGCACCTGGAGTCGTTGGGGCACGAGTGCAGGCTGTACTTGTACGACGTGTACGGGAGCCGTGCGGCGGACCACGAGCCGGTGATCCGGTCGGCGTTCCCGGGGTTCCGCGGACCGGTGCACGACGTGCTGGACGGGATGGCCGACGCGCACGCGGTGTTCGCCACCGCATGGATGACGGCGTACCCGGTGTTCAACGATCCGTGCGCCGGGAAGCGGTTCTACCTGGTCCAGGACTACGAGCCGTGGTTCTTCCCGGTCGGCGGGCTGTCCGCGCTGGCGGAGAACACGTACCGGATGGGGTTCCACGGCTTCACCGCCGGCCGTTTCCTGGCGGAGAAGGTGCGGGCCGAGGCGGGGATGGCGGCCGACTCCTTCGACTTCGGCTGCGACGCCGACCGGTACCACCTGCGGCCCGGCGTTGCCCGGGACGGCGTGGTGTTCTACGCGCGACGGCTGGCGCCGCGACGGGCGATCGAGATCGGGCTGCTGGCGCTGGAGCTGTTCGCCGAACGGCACCCGGACATCGCGATCCACACCTATGGCGAGAAGATCGGCAAGCTGGGGCCGCGGCACGTCGACCACGGGCTGGTCTCCCCCGACCGGTTGAACGACATCTACAACCGGTGCTACGCCGGGCTCACGCTGTCGATGACGAACGTGTCGCTGGTGCCGCACGAGATGCTGGCCGCCGGGTGCCTGCCGGTGGTGAACGACGCCGTGCACAACCGGGTCGTGCTCGACAACGAGCACGTCCGGTACGCCCCGGCGACGCCGCACGACCTGGCCCGCGCACTGTCCGGTGTGGTCACTTCGGCCGACTTCGGCACGGTCGCCGCCGCCGCCGCGGCCAGCGTGTCCGGCCGGTCGTGGGACGCGGCGGGGCACGAGCTGGAGAAGGTGCTCCGGCGGGAGCTGCGGGTCTGACGGGTGTCGTGGGCGAGGGCCGGCTCAGGCCGGGGACGGCGAGCCGGCGTCCGGGATCAGGACGACGGCGGCGGCCGAGCCGTCCGCGGGCACCACGTGGATCGAGGAGAGCTTGGCGTCCTTGGGCACGGCGGCGAACGCCAGCCGGTTGTCGTCCAGCCACGTCGCCTGGTCGTCCACGCCCGCCGTGCCGGGCAGTCGTCGTTCCTCGCCGGTCTCCAGGTCGAGCACGGCCAGCTCCCACGGGCCGAGGCGGCCGATGCGCTTCTTGTAGGCGACCTTCGTGCCGTCGGGAGAGAGGGACGGGCACTCGGCGTCACGACGCAGCGACTCCAGGCGACGCTCTTCCAGATCGCCCTTCACCAGCCAGGTGTAGCCGCCCGAGGCGAGGGTCGCGTAGAACGTGCGGTCGTCCCCCGCCACGGTGAGGCCCCAGTAGTTCACGTCCTGCGCGGTGTGGGGCTGCCCCTCGACCATCGCGGTGAAGCCCTCCAGGGACTCCACGGCCTCGCCGGTCCGCAGGTCGAGGAAGCCGGTGCGGGTGGAGAAACCACCGGGCACCGCGTAGGAGTCGCCGGTCACGAAGGAGGTCCACGTGATCACCTGGCCCGAGGCGGACACCTTCGCCCGGCTCGGCACGCCGGGCAGCGGCACCGCCTGCGCCACCGCGCCGTCCCTCGACACCTCGGCGGCGTACGTCGGACCCGGTCCGGCCAACCGCAGGCACACCGTCGTCCCGCCCGACCGGTACACGCGCTGGCACGTCATCGAGGTGGCGCTGCGGGCGGCGGGATCGGCCAGGCGCACCTGCTCGACCCGGCCGCGGCCGTCCGCCAAGGCCACGAACATGAGGTCGCCGTCGACCGATGCCACCGGCACGGGTGAGGTCTCGCGCACGACGGACGTCACATACACCACCCCGGCCGCGACGACCAGTACGATGGCCGCGACGGCGAGCACCACGCGCCGGGAGCCCAAGTCCATCACCACCTGTAACGCCTAGGCGCGAGTCGGCCGATTTCAGAGTAACAACACCCTGCGCGAACACACGCGGGGTAAACGTGGATCGGGGAGCGGATGGACTTCTGGGGCGCCGTGCGAACGCTGCGCAGGCGGTGGTACATCGCCCTGCCCGCAGCGATCACTGCCGTCGCCGTGGCGCTCGGTGTGTTCCTGTCCATCCCCACGCGCTACCAGTCGTCGGGCGTCATGGTGCTCACGTCGCCCGCCGCCGGTGGCACCTTCTCGGAGAACATCTCGCCGGACGACGCCGTGCGCGTCAACCCGCTGCTGGCGTTCGACGGCAGCCTGTCGACCACTTCGCAGATCCTGGCGCAGATCCTGGCGGATCCGAAAACGCGCAAGGAGTCGCTGGGGATCGACAAGGACTCGCCGGACAACTTCACGGCGGCGGGTGGTGGGCAGAGCGGACCGTTCCTGTTCGTGACGGCGGACAGCAGCACGCCGGAAGCCGCCGAGCGGATGATCACGACGGTGATGGAGTTCGCGGCGAAGGAGCTGGACAAGCAGCAGACGTCGCTGAAGGCGCCGGAGTCGACCTTCATCACGTCCCAGGTGATCGTGAACCCGACGGCGGCCGAGGCGCAGATCGGGGGGAAGGTCCGGTACGCCGGCGCGGCGTTCGTGTTGCTGATGCTGTTGACGACGGCGGCCACGTTCGGTGGCGACAGCGTGCTGAACCAGCTGCGGCGGCGGCGTGAGGCAGCGGGTGCGGGCTCGGGCGGTTCGAGTGGCTCGGGCGGTTCAGCGGGTTCGGGCGGTTCAGCGGGCTCGGGTGGCTCGGGTGGCTCGGGTGGCTCGGGTGACGCCGACAAGACCACCGTGACGCCTCCGGTCACCACCTACTCCGCGCCCAAGTCGGCTCCTCCGCCGCTTCCTCCTCCCTCCAACGGCGTGCCGCGCCGTCCTCCCGGCCCGCCGACCCGCCGCCCGCAGCCGACGGCCAGCGAGCAGACGGTGAAGATCGCGGCACCCGGTGTGCCCGGCGCGCGGAACGCCACAGGCAAGCCCGGCGGTCCGGCGTGGCCGACCAACGACGACAGACCCTGACCGTGTCCGAGCAGCCGC
Source organism: Saccharothrix isguenensis (assembly GCF_052936305.1). Taxonomy (NCBI): domain Bacteria; kingdom Bacillati; phylum Actinomycetota; class Actinomycetes; order Pseudonocardiales; family Pseudonocardiaceae; genus Saccharothrix; species Saccharothrix isguenensis. The sequence goes on along the minus strand of NZ_CP193626.1, from coordinate 2,260,800 downwards.
CCGACCAGTCGCCGGAGCAGACGTCCGAGCGGTCCGCGCGGGCGGAGCGCCCCGAGCGCCGGCGCGTGGACGGCGCCACCCTGGTGTGCCTGTTCCTGATGGCGCTGCTGATCATCCCGGCCCGGCTGGTGCTGTCGTTCGTGCCCATGACCCTGCCGCCGGCGCTCCTGGTGGCGTTGCTGCTCGGGGTGCTGTGGCTGTCCGGGCAGATGGTGGACACGGTCGGCATGAGCAAGGGGCGCAACGTCGTGCGCACGGCGGTGGCGCTGTACCTGGCGTCGCAGCTGGCGACCTACGGCGTGGCGACGCGGCGGTGGCTGCCGACCGACGAGCTGACGGTGGCGGACAGCAGCATCATCCGGATCATGTCGATGATCGCGGTCGCGGTGTTCGTGTGCGACGCGATCCGCACGAAGGAGCGGCTGGACCGGGTGCTCCGGCTGGTGCTGGGCTGCGCGGCGGTCATCGCGTTCGTCGGCTTGGTGCAGTTCGGTCTCGGCATCGACCTGGCCGGCTACGTGTCGCTGCCGGGGCTCCGCGCCCAGGAGAACGGCTACTCGGCGATGGAGTCCCGGTCGATCTTCCGCCGGCCGACCGGGACCACGAATCACCCGATCGAGTACGGCCTGGTGTGCGCCATAGCCGTGCCGCTGGGCGCGCACTACGTGTTCCAGGCGAAGGACGAGGGCACGCCGCACATGCGGTGGCTGGTGTGCCTGGCGCTGGTCGGCCTGGGCGCCATGACGTCCCTGTCACGGACCGCGATCGTCGGCATGGCGGTGGCCGGGGTGATCATGATCGCGACCCTGCCCAGGCGGCGCAAGATCACCACTCTGGTGGTGGGCGGCGGGTTCCTCCTGGGCGCGAGCCTCGTCGTGCCCGGACTCTTCGGCACGATCCGGGGGATGTTCGCCAACATCGAGGACGACCCGAGCGTGAAGGCGCGGACGGCGGACTACGAGGCGGCGGCGGAGCAGATCAGCGAGAACCCGTTGCTCGGACGTGGATTCGGGACCTACCTGCCGACGAAGTACACGATCCTGGACAACCAGTTCCTGCTGACGTTGATCGAGAACGGGTACTTCGGGCTGTTCGCGCTGATCGGCATGTTCCTGGCGGCGGCGTACGCGGCGATCCGGGTCCGGATGCTCAGCCGGGACGAGCACACCCGGAGCCTGGCCAGCGCCCTGCTGGCCGGGGTGCTGGCGGGCGGGATCGGGTCGGCCACGTTCGACCTCCTGGGCTTCGGCGTGGCCACCGGCCTGGTGTTCACCTTGATCGGCATGACCGGCGCTCTGCTCCGCGTCGCCCGTGCGGAGCGCAAGGCGGCTGCCGGGGCCGGCGTGCCAACGGCCTGAGCGCCACCAACGACCTGATCACCGGAGTCGCGCGCTCCCAGCACCGAGGGCGGCGGGTGATCGAGGGGCCGTGGGTGATCGAGGGCGGCGGGTGGTGGGTGGTCGAGGGGCCGTGGGTGATCGAGGGCGGCGGGTGGTGGGTGGTCGAAGGCGGTGTGGTCGAGGGTGGCGTGGTCGACGGTGGGCGGTGCGGTGCTTGGCTGTGCATCGGGGGCCGCGGCGCCGCCTCCTTGTATTCCGGCAACGAAATCGTTCTGCCGAAAGTGCCCCTGGCCGCCAAACTCAATCGGGTGATGTCGCGCCGGCCCCAGGAGCTGCGGTGATGCCCTTCTCGCCCTCAACGTAGTGGTTGCCGCAGTCGGCGCAATCCAGAGCGGCGTCCAGGCGTCGGCCGCACGCGCACACCCAGCCCTTGTGGGTCGCCGGGTTGCCCGCGACGAACGCGTGCGCCGGGACGTCCTTCGTGACCACGGACCCGGCGGCGGCGAAGGCGTGTTCGCCGATCTCGATGCCGCAGACCACGACCACACCGGCACCTAGGGTCGCGCCACGGCGGACGGTGGTGGACAGGAGGGCGTCGCCGGTTCGCCGGATCGCCGCTCGTGGCCGCAAGTCGTTGGTGAACAGGACGTTCGGCCCCAGGAAGACCTCGTCCTCGCACACCACCCCGTCGAACACCAGCGTGCCGTTCTTCACCGTCACCCGGTCGCCCAGCACCGCCTTGCCCTCGACGAACGCGCCGTCGCAGATGTTGCAGTCCCGGCCGATCCGCGCCCCCGGCAGCACGTGCGCGAACGCCCACACGCGCGTGCCCGGCCCGACCTCCGAACTCTCGCACAAACCCTTGGGGTGGACGAACACCTCGTTCACCCCCAGCACCTCGCTCATCGCACGGCCTCAGCCAACGCCACCACCACGCGCTCCTGCTGCCCCACCGTGATCTCCGGGAACAGCGGCAGCGACAGGATCTCGCCTGCCACCGCCTCGCTGACCGGGAAGTCGCCCGGCGCGTGCCCCAGGTCGGTGTACGCGCCCGTGAGGTGCACCGGCGTCGGGTAGTGGATGCCCGCACCGATCCCCGCCTCGTGCAGCGAAGCCAACACCCGGTCGCGTGACGGCACGCGCACGACGTACAGGTGCCACACCGGGACGTTGCCCTCCAGCACCACCGGCAGCGTCACGCCGGGCACGTCGGCGAGCAACGACGAGTAGCGGTCGGCGGCGGCTCGGCGGAGCCTGTTCCAGGCCTCCAGGCGGCGCAGTTTGGCGGACAGCACCACTGCCTGGAGGGTGTCCAGGCGGCTGTTGAAGCCGACCACCGAGTGCTCGTACTTGCGTGGCGAGCCGTGTTCGCGCAGCAGGCGCACCGCACCGGCCAGTTCGGCGGACGTCGTCAGCACGGCGCCGCCGTCGCCGTACGCGCCCAGGTTCTTGCCGGGGTAGAAGCTGGTGGCGGCGATGTCCCCCAGCCCGCCGACCGACACGCCGTGCCGCCGGGCGCCTTGGGCCTGGGCCGCGTCCTCCACGATCGGCACGCCGAACGCCCGCAGCTCCTCGACCGGCGCGGCCTGTCCGTACAGGTGCACGGGGATCAGTGCCTTGGTGCGCGGCGACAACGCGTCGGCCACCTGGGAGACGTCGATCAGGCCGGTGTCGGCCACGCAGTCCACCAGGACGGGTGTGGCGCCGGTCCGGACCACGGCGCCCGCGGTGGCGATGAAGGTGTTGGCGGGCAGCACGCACTCGTCGCCCGGCCCGATTTCCAGTGCGCGCAACGCGAGTTCGATGGCGTCGGTGCCGTTGCCGACCGCCACGCAGTGCGGGACCTCCTGGTACGACGCGAACTCGGCCTCGAACTCGGCCACCTGCCGTCCACCGACGAACGCGGTGTTCTTCAGGACTTCCGCCCAGCCCTCGGCGACCTCGTCGGCCACCTGCTCGTGCTGGGCACGCAGGTCCACCAGCGGGATGTCGATCACGAACCGTTCCCCTCTCGCAGCCGCCGGGCGGGGTTCCCCACCCAGACCTCCCCCGCGGGCACGTCGGTCAGCACCACAGAACCCATGCCCACCACCGCCCCCGCGCCGATCGACGCGCCCTCGCGGACCGCACAGCCCTGTCCGAGGTACGCGCCCGCGCCGACCCGCACCGACCCGCCCAGCGACGCCCGACCGGCGAACGTGACGCCGTCGCCGATCGAGCAGTCGTGGGTGATCAGCACGTGCGGCATGGCGACGACGTGCGCCCCCAAGCGCAGCGGTGTCGTCACCACCGTTCCGGCGAGCAGGACCGTCCCCGGCCCCACCACCGCCCCCACGGCGACGGACGCCGCCGGGTGCACCACCGTGGCCCACCGGTCTTCCGGCAGGCCCAACCGGGCGACGACGTTCAGCCTGCCGAGTGGCCGGTGCGCGTTGGCGACGCACACCACCACCGCCGCGTCCGTCGAGTGCACGAGGTCCGTGCCGCCGAGGACGGGCAGGCCGTCGAGGTCGGCGCCGTGGCGCGCCGGGTCGTCGTCGAGCGCGCCCACGGGGTGCCAGAGGTCGGGGAGGAGGCGGACGGCCGCGAGGACTTCGCGGGCCAGTCCGCCGCCACCCACCAGCAGCAGCGGCCGCGGGCTCATCCGGTGGTGAACACGACGTCGACCCAGTAGTTGCTGCCCGCGTAGGACGACTCCGGGAACCCGGGGCCGGACCGGAACAGGCCGTTGCGGCTGCCTTCGGCGGTGGCCGGTGCGCTCAGCGGCGGGCTGGTCACGGCGTTGCCCATGAAGTACCCGGTGTCCACGGCGTACCGGCCGTTCGGCGCGGTGTAGGACGCGACGTAGCTCGTGGCGGCGTTGACGGGCACCGGTGCGGCGAACGTCAGCGTCTGCCAGCCGCTCGCGGTCTCACCGGTGAACGTCCCGGTGGCCAGCGGGTTGCCGGCCGAGTCCCACAGCGTTCCGGTGTGCGTGCCGGTGTTGCCGACGCCCTTGTAGAACTTGACCCCGGTGACGGAGCCGTTCACCGAGGGCACGAACCGGACGCCCAGCTCGTAGGAGCCAGTGTCGTCGGCCGAGGCCACGGTGGGCACGGTCGCCGCGCTGAACAGCGAGCACGGGCAGCCGCCGGCCGTGGTCGTGGTGAACGACCAGGTCGTCGGGGCGGTCATCACGTTCCCGTAGACGTCGGCGATGCGCAGGCCGGCGGTGTACGTCATGCCGCCGCCCAACGGCGCGGCGGGTGTCCACGTCACCTGCTGCTGGTTGGCCGACAGCGACAGCGTGCCCGCGATCTTCGCGCCGCCGGAGTCGGCGAGCGTGAACTGGGCCGTGCTGAGGTCGACCGGCTCGTCGAAGGACGCGGTCAGCGGTGACGTCCTGGACACGTCGCCGGCGCCGTCGAGCGGGGTGCGCCCGTTGACGACCGGCGCGGTGTTGTCGTCGTTGGGCAGGTACACCACGTCGACCCAGTAGTTGCCGCCCGCGTAGGAGTTCGTCGGGTAGCCGGAACCGGCGCGGTAGACGCCGTTGCCGCCGTCACCCGCCTCAGGGGCGCCCAGCGGTCCGGCGGCCAGGGTGTAGCCGCTGAAGTACCCGCTGTCCACGGCGTACCGGCCCGTGGTCGTGGTGTACGACGCGGTGTACGTGACGCCTGCCGACACGAACACCGGTGCGGCGAACGTCAGCGTCTGCCAGCCGCTCGTGGTCTCTCCGGTGAACGTGCCGGTCGCCATCCGCTGCCCGGTGGGCGACCACAGCGAGCCGGTGTGCGTGCCGGTGTTGCCCGCGCCCTTGTAGAACTTCACACCGGTGATCCGGCCGCCCGTGGTCGGGGTGAACCGGACGCCCAGCTCGTACGCGCCGTTGTCGTCGGCCGAGGCGACCGTGGGCACCGTGGCCGAGCTGAACAGGGTGCACGGGCAGATCACGGCCGCGCTGGTGGTGAACGACCACGTCTCCGGTTCCGGCATGGGGTTGCCGTTGACGTCGGCGATCAGCACGCTCGCGGTGTAGCGGGTGTTCGGCATGAGCTTGCCGGTCGGCGTCCAGGTGACGGTGCGCTGGTCGCCGGACAGCGACAGCGTGCCGGTGAGCTGCGCGCCTCGCGGGTCGGACAGCCAGATCTGGGCGCTGGCCGGGTCGACGGGTTCGCTGAACGTCATCGTCAGCGGCGTGGTGGCGGCCACGTCCGTCGCGTCCCTGCCCGGTGACCGGCCCGTCGAGGTCGGCGGGGTGGTGTCGCCGTTGAGGCCGTTGCGGTAGACGACGTCGACCCAGTAGTTCGTCGCGTTGTAGGTGGAACCGGGCGCGACGCCGCCGCTGCCGTAGCGGTACACGCCGTTGGGTCCGTCCACGCCGTCGGCGAGTGCCCGGATGCCCGCGTAACCGGCGCCCTGGCCGGCGAAGTAGCCGCTGCTGACCGCATAACGCCCGTGGGGCGCGTAGTACGACACGATGTAGGTGGTGTTCGCCTGCACGACCACCGGTGACGCGAACGTCAGCTTCTGCCAGCCGCTCGCGGTCTCGTTGGTGAACGTGCCGGTGGCCAGGAGCAGGCCGGTGGACGACCACAGCGAGCCGGTGTGGGTGCCGGTGTTGCCGGTGCCCTTGAAGAACCGGACGCCCAGCACCTCGCCCTTGCCGTTGAACCGGACCTTGGTGCCGACCTCGATCGGCGTGGGGTCGTTGGCGGCGTACTCGGCGGGCCGGGCGAAGTCGTCCCAGATCGTGCACGGGCACGTCGCGGGCCGGGTCGCGCCGGTGGTGAACGACCACGTCGACTGCGGGGTCTGGTTGCCCGCCGCGTCGGACACGCGCAGCGCCACCGAGTAGCCGGTGTTCGGGGTGAGGGCCTGGCTCGGGGTGAAGGTGACGGTCTTGTTCTCGTTGGAGAGGGCCGACGAGCCGGACACCGCGCCGTTCGGTCCGGTCACGGTGAACTGGGCGGAGCCGGGTGCGATGGCCTCGTCGTAGGTGGCGGAGACGACGGGGGTGAGCGCGACCGTGCCCTCGCCGTTGACTGGCGTGGTGGACGTGAGCAGCGGGGCGCGCTGGTCGGGGCCGGGGTCCGGCGCCCACACCACGTCGACCCAGTAGTTGCTGCCCCAGTGCGACTGGGTCGGGAAGCCGCTGGAACCGAACCGGAACAGGCCGTTGACGCCGTCCGCGCCGTTCTTCAGGCCGGTGAGCGGTTCGAGGTAGCGGGGCTGCTGGAAGAAGTACTCCAGGTCGTACGAGTAGTGCCCGTTGGGCGCGAAGTACGACACGACGTACGTGACGCCGGCGAGCACCTGCACGGGTTGCGCGAACGTCAGGGTCTGCCAGCCGGTCGCGGTCTCACCGGTGAAGGTGCCGGTGGCCATCTGGTTGCCGTTGGCGTCCCACAGCGTGCCGGTGTGGGTGCCGGTGTTGCCGGGCCCCTTGTAGAACTTCACGCCGCGCACGTAGCCGTCGCTGTTCGCGCGCCACTTCACGCCGAGTTCGAGCGGTGACGCGTCACCGCTGTCGGCGACCTTCGGGGTGTCCGCGGTGGTCCACAGTCCGCACGGGCAGGTGCGCGGGTTGACACCGGGTGTGGCGACGACGGGCGTCGACAGGTTCGCCGAGTCGTCCACCGCGCGCACGCGCAGGCTGGCCGGGCCGGATTCGGTCGGGGTGTACGTGTAGCTCCACGCCGTCTGCCCGGCCTGCCAGGACGCCAGGTGCCAGCGGGTGCCGCCGTCGGTGGACACCTCGACGCCGCCGACCTGGCCGCCCACGTCCACGACGGTGCCGGAGAACGTGTACGCGACGCCCACCTTGGACAGCGGGGGCACGGTGGTGAACGCGACGGTCGGCGCCTGGGTGTCGGTGCTCGCGGTCGCCTGCACCAGACCGGCCTGCAACGTCGTCGCCTGCACGCCCATGTCGGCGAGGAAGTTGACCGTGGCCTGCTTCATCCGGATGTCGGAGGTCGGGGTGTTGGTGAGGAACGCGTGGTCGTCGTCCACGCCCCAGGCCCACTGGACCGTGCCCGCGCCGAACACCAGCGACCCGCTCGGGTGCTTGTAGTAGGTGATGGCGTGGGTCTTGGTGTCGGGGGTGTAGAGGTCGCCGTGGTTCTGGAGGACGTACGGGCCGTCCGGCATGGTGACGGTGGTGCGGGACAGCTGCGCGACGCCGGGCGGCTGGAAGCCGTTGTCCTCCACCGTGTTCCACTCGTAGCCGAGCGTGCCGGGTTGGAACGTGTAGGTGGAGCCGGAGGGGAGGCTCTGCAGCGACGTGTGCCGCCACAGCCGCATCCTGCCGTAGGCGGCGGGCACCTGGAGGGAGTCGTCGCGTCGGCCGTTGACGGTGAAGATGTTGCCCAGCAACGCGTTCTCGGGCCGTCCGCCGTCCTGCTCGGGGTAGCGCGGGTCGCGCCAGGTGCCGGTCCAGTCGCTGAGGTTGTCGTTCTGGGTGCCCTTGGTCTCCTTGTAGCAGGCGATGGTGCGCCAGTCGGTTCGGGAGGAGTCGATGCTCTTCTCCCACCGGTGCTTCCAGAAGATCTCGTTGCCGGTGAGGAACGCCAGGTGCACGCCCGCGTCCCGGGCGGCCTCCACGTTGGCGCGCTGCTCGTTGGACCAGTACTCGTCGTGGCCGACGGCCATGAACACCTTGTGGTTCTTGATCAGGTGGCCGCGCCGGGCCGAGTCGGCGTCGGTGGTGTAGCTCAGGTCGTACCCGTTGGCCTCCAGGAAGCGCAGCATCGGGTACTCGGCGTTGAAGATGAAGTTGTCGTCGCCGTCACCGCCGGTGTACGGGCGGTTGTAGCTGACCTTGTACGCCTGGCCGCCCTGTCCGGGGCCGTCGCCGAAGTACAGGCTGTTGCCGCCGTACCGGTTGTAGGCGACCCAGGTCGAGTCGGAGGTCTGGAACAGGATCTTCGAGGTGCTGGTGTCGTCGCGGACGACGAAGACGATCTCGTTCTCCGCGCCGTTGTCGTTGCGGTGCGTGCGCGCGTAGTAGATGCCGGAGACGGCGGTGGTAGGCACGTTCCAGCTCAGCGACACCGCCCAGTTGCCGCAGTCGATGAGGGCGCTGCCGTCCGTGCCGCGCAGGCACGGGTCCTGGTTCTGCGTGGTGTTGCGGGTGATGCGCTCCTGGAACCGGGCGCCGACGCCGCCGTAGTAGCCGAGCCGGTAGATGTCGATGTAGTAGGACGACGCGCTGGTGAGCATCTTGAAGTCGACCCGGCCGCCGGGGGTGGTGCTGATGTCGGTGGTGAACCCGAGGATGCCGTCGTCCCGGTAGGACACCTGCCAGTTCGGCGTGCCCGCCTTGGTGTTCTCGCACGCCACCTTGTTGACCACGGGCGCGTCGCACGGGGCGGCTGCCGCCTCGGGCGCGCGCAGCAGACCGACGACCACGATGGTCGACGCCGTGAGGGCGAACACGACCATCAGGCGCAGCAGCAGTACCGCGAGAACGGGTCTGGCCCGCTTCCGGTCGGCGGTCATGGGTGTTTCACCTTTCGCACAAAAACGCGGCCGTGACAACGGGTGATCGGGCGCGCACTGCATCGCCCAGCGGAGTGCCGTTGCTCCGATCGTCGCCCGGACCGCACGCCGCGTTACACCACCGGGGGATGAGGTGTACCGCCGATCGCCGAGCGGTTCCCGCACGTCACCGGCCGTGATCGACGCGCGGTGATTCCCCGTCGGCGGGCGACGGCGGTGCCCGCCGACGGGGTGTCCTGCGCTGGTGTGGCTAGCGCGAGGCGAGCGGCACGCGGAGTGCCGCCGTCAGCTCGTGAACCACGGTGTCCTGCTCGGCGGCCGTGAGGTCGTGGTAGAGCGGGAGGATCAGCGAGCGGCGGGTGAAGGCCTCCGTCACCGGCAGCTCGACGTGCGGGTGGCCCGCGTACGCCGGTTCCAGGTGGGCCGCCATGATCCCGCGGCGCGCCGACACGCCCCGTTCGGCGAGCCGGGCCAGGACGTCGTTGCGCGACAACGGCGAGTCGTCGGGCAGCATGACCCAGTAGGACTGGTAGTTCGTCGTGCCGTGCTCCGGGTCGCGCACCGCGCGCAGGCCCTGGCCGGTCGACTCCGACACGTCCGCCAGCATCTCGTGGTAGCGGGCCGCGAGTTCACGGCGACGCCGCACGATCGCGTCCAACTTGGACAGCTGCACCAGGCCGACGGCGGCCTGGATGTCGGTCATCCGGTAGTTGAACGCCGTCTCCAGGTAGCTCTCCACGACGGCGCCGCCGCCGCTGTGCCGTTCGGCCGCGCTGACGCTCATGCCGTGCTCGCGCAGCCGCTTGGCGCGGACCGCCCACTCGTCGCGGTTCGTGGTGAGCATCCCGCCCTCACCGGTGGTGATCAGCTTGCGCGGGTGGAACGACCAGGCGGACAGCTCGGCGTCCGCGCCGACCGGCACACCCCGGTAGGTCGAGCCTGCCGCGCACGCCGCGTCCTCCACGACCGTGATGCCGCGTGGTCGGCACAGCGCGCGCAACGGGTCGACGTCGGCGGGCACACCGGCCTGGTGCACCAGGATGACGGCGCGGGTGCGGTCGGTGAGCACCGGTTCGACGGTGGCGGCGGACAGGTTGCCGGTCTCCGGCTCCACGTCGGCGAACACGGGCGTGGCGCCGCAGTAGCGGACCGCGTTGGCGGTGGCGATGAACGACAGCGACGGCACCACGACCTCGTCACCGGGCCGCACGTCCAGCAGGTGCAGCGCGAGGTGCAGCGCGGTGGTGCACGACGTCACCGCGACCGCGTGCACGGCGGCGACGCGGCGGGCGAAGGCGTCCTCGAACGCGGCGACCTTCGGTCCCTGGGCGACCCAGCCGGACAGCACGGCGGCAGCGGCGGCGTCCGCCTCCTCCTGGCCGAGCCACGGCTTCATGACGGGGATCACCTGGACGCCCCGGCCACGGCGTCGCGCCACCAGACCACCAGCTCGCGCAGGCCGTCCACCAGCCCGATCTCCGGCTTCCACCCCAGGTCGCGGGACGCGGCGGAGATGTCGGCGAGGCGGCGGGTGACGCCGTTGACCGCGCGCTCGGGGCCGTGCTCCAGCGGCAGGTCGGAGTCCATCGCGGACAGCATCGCCAGCGCCAGGTCCTTGAGGCTGGTCTCCTCGGCGCTGGCGATGTTGTAGACCTCGTCGGTGACGGGCGCCTTCGCGGCCAGGATGTTGGCGCGCGCGATGTCGTGCACGTGCACGAAGTCCATGGTCTGCGCGCCGTCGCCGAAGATGAGCGGCGGCTTGCCGTCGGCGATGCGCTCCATCCAGCGGATCAGCACCTCGGTGTACTTGCCGTGCGCGTCCATCCGCGGCCCGTAGACGTTGAAGTAGCGCAGGGCCACGTAGTCCAGGCCCTTCATGGCGTGGAAGCTGCGCAGCATGCCCTCGTTGAACGCCTTGGCCGCGCCGTAGAACGTGTCGTTGTTGTACGGGTGGTGCCGCTCGGTGGTGGGGAACACCTCGGCCAGGCCGTACACCGACGCCGACGACGACGCGACGACCTTCTTCACGCCCGCCTCGGCGGCGGCCTCGACGACCGTGAACGTGCCGTCGACCAGGCACTCCAGCGCGAGCCGCGGTTCCTCGGCGCACTGCGTGATCCGGATGGCCGCGAGGTGGAAGACCAGGTCGGTGCCCCGGCTCAGGTCCGCGAGGAGCGCCCGGTCGTTGATGTCGCCCTCCACGACGGTGAGCCGGTCGCCCGCCGACGCGGCGGCGTCGGCCAGGTTCTCCCGCCGGCCGCGGACGAAGTTGTCCAGCACGACCACCTCGGCGGCGCCGGCGGCGAGCAACTGGTCCACCACCGCCGAGCCGATGGTGCCCGCCCCTCCGGTGACGAGGGCCCGTTGCCCGGTGATCGGCTGAGCCGCTTCCGACATGGTGCTTGTCCTTCCGTGTCTTCAGTGGTTACGCGGTGGCGAGCTGGTCGTCGAGCTGCGCCACGGTGACGAACCCGCCGCCGGCGGCGAGGCTGGCGGAGGCGGCTTCCAGGGTCGCCAGCACCCGCAGGCCGGACCAGCCGTCGGTCAGCGGCGCGCGCTTCTCGGTGATGGCGGCGGCGAACTCCGCCATCATCCCGCGCAGCGCCTCCTTCTCCGGCAGCGCCGGTGCGACGGTGTCGCCGCGCCGGTAGGAGATGATCGCCTGGCGGCGGTCCTCGTCGTCCTCGATGCGGTCGGCGCCCCGGTCGTGCACGGACAGGCGCTGCACGGCGTTCAGGTCGTCCCAGACCACCGTGCGGCGCGACCCGCCGACGATCATGGTGCGGATCTTGGTCGGGGACAGCCAGTTCACGTGCACGTGGGCCATCACGCCGTCGGACAGCTCCAGCGTGAGGTGGCCGACGCAGGCACGCCCCGCGCCGATCGGGTCCGAGCCGTGCGCGGCGACCCGCGTCACGCGCACGCCGTCGGGCATGATCGCGTCGAAGATCGACAGGTCGTGCGGCGCGAGGTCCCAGAACACGTCCACGTCGGGCTGCACCAGGCCGAGGTTGACCCGCACCGAGTCGAGGTACTGCACGGTGCCGATCTCGCCGCTGCGCACGAGGTGCCGGAGGTGCTGCACGGTCGGCGTGTAGACGAAGGTGTGGTCGAGCATCAGCGTGAGGCCCCGGCTGTCCGCCTCGCGGACGAGTTCCAGCCCGTCCGCGTAGTTCGCCGCCAACGGCTTCTCCACCAGCACGTGCTTGCCCGCGCGCAACGCGGCCATCGCGACCCGCAGGTGCGTGGCGGCCGGGGTGGCGATGGCGATCGCGTCGACGGCCGGGTCGGCGAGCACGTCGTCCAGCGAGCCGGCCACCCGGACGGTGGAGTAGTCGCCCAGCACGCGGCGGGCCCGTTCCACGTCCAGGTCGCACAGGTAGCGCAGCGTCAACCCGGGGGTGGCCTGGGCGTTGCGCACCAGGTTCGGTCCCCAGTAGCCGGCGCCGATCACGGCGATGCCGATCGGCTGGTCCATCTCGCTCCTCATATCAGTAGGCCCCCTGACCGCCGAAGACGGCGCGGAAGGTCTTCCACAAGATCAACGCGTCGAGCGCGAGCGACCAGTCCTCCACGTACCGGAGGTCGAGCCGCACGGATTCCTCCCACGACAGGTCGCTGCGCCCGGAGACCTGCCACAACCCGGTCAGACCGGGCTTCACCAGCAGCCGGCGGCGCATGTCCGGGCCGTACTTCGCGCTCTCCTCCGGCAGCGGCGGCCGGGGGCCGACCAGCGACATCCGGCCGGCGAGCACGTTGAACAGCTGCGGCAGCTCGTCGAGCGAGTAGCGCCGCAGGAACCGGCCGACGGGCGTGACGCGCGGGTCGCGACGCATCTTGAACAGCACGCCCGCGCCCTCGTTCACGGCCTGGAGCCTGGCGCGCAGCGCGTCGGCGTTGGTGATCATGGTGCGGAACTTCAGGATGGTGAACGGCACGCCGTCCTTGCCGACGCGGCGCTGCTTGTAGAGCACCGGCCCCCTGGTGTCGACCATGATCGCCACCGCGACGGCGAGCAGCACCGGGCTCAGCAGCGCGACCAGCAGGGCCGCGCCGATCTTGTCCACGGTCGCCTTGACCACGCGGCGGAAGCCGGTGAACGACGGTTCGCTGACGCGCAGCAGCGGCATGCCCAGCACACCGGTGACGTGCAGCCGGGGTCCGGCGAAGTCCATCAGGGCGGGCGCGACGACCATCTCGGTGCCGGTGCCCTCCAGGTCCCACGCGAGCCGCTGGAGCCGGCGGGGCGTCCAGTAGGCGTCGGCGGTGACGGCGACGATCCGGTAGCCGCCGCGCCGGACCTGCTCCCCCAGGTCGTCGAACCGGCCGACGACCGGGACGCCTTCGAGTTCGACGCCCACCTCGGCGCGGCCGTCCACGGTGCACACGGCGTCCACGCGCCACCCCAGGTGGGGCGCGCGGCGGGTGCGGCTGATCAAGTCGGTGACGGTGTCGGCGTGGCCGGCGGCGAGCACCGGCAGCAGGCAGCGGCCCTCGCCTCGGGCGCGGTGCAGCGGGCGGCGGAGCAGGTAGCGGACCGGGAAGGCGACCAGGGCGACGGCCGGTCCGACGACGAACACCCACAGGCGTGCGCCGGGCAGGTCGGCGGCGAGCGCGCCCAGGCCCAGCGCGACGACGGAGCCGAACATGCCCCGCCCCAACCGGCGGAACTCCTCCGCGCCCTGGCCGAGGACCGCCGGGTTCCACACCCGGTTGAGGAGCAGCGAGCCGACGACGATCGCGACGGTGACCGATTCGAGGGCGAGCAGGGACAGCGGTGCGAACGAGGCGTGCCGGGCGGACATGATCGCCCCCACGACCATGACGACCACGACGGTGCACAGGACGTCGGCGGCGATCACGCCGTAGCGGTAGGCGGGTTCCCAGGAGCCGACCGTGGGGCTGGTCGTGCGCTTCGTGGCTCCGGCCCCCGTGACGGGTCTGCGTCTCGTGGGCTGGACCTGTTCGCTCATCGTGGGGCTCCCCCGGTGCGGCCTGTTTCCGGCGTGCTCGATCGCAGGGCATCCCCGACGGACCCGCGTGGTGTACGGCAAATGTGCTGCGGCGATTTTATGCCTCGCCAAACGGTCATTCGTCTCGTCGGCGACGTGCGTTACACGAACGGTGAACTACGGCCGGACGGCCATTCCCGGTACGACACTCGGCGCACACGCAGATGAGTCGGCGGGTGACTTCGGGTTACCGCCGCCGGTTCCGGAAAAGGCTTGCCCGACCACCGGGACGCCGCTGTCCACAGTGGCCCGCGGGGAGTCGCGCACGCACGCGGACACGTCCATCGACCGTGGGACGGTTTCCGTTACAGCGACTTCTCGACACGGGTCGGATCCGAACCACAATAGGGTCGAATAGTGTCGGAAGTTCACCGCGCCGGACCGCATGGTGGCGGACCGGAATCACCCGTCCACACAGCGCCTGCGACTATTCGGCGCAACCACTCGGCCACGCGAGGTGACCGGACGGATGCATTTCCCGATCGGCCGGACGTCCGAGGTGACCCACGCCACTTCTCCGGCCACAATGGTGCGGTGGCGATCGTGGTGGCGGTCGGCGGCCTGCTCGGCGCGTTCCACGCCGGCTGGGCGTGGCGCACCCGGCTGTACCCGCGCGGGTGGCGCGGGGTCGTGCTCGGTGTGGTGGACGCCACCTGGAGCCTGCCCAACACGGCGGCGGGCGCGGTGTTCCTGGCGTACGCCCTGGCGCGCGGCAACCGGGTCGACGCGGAGTTCAGCAGGCGCCGGGGAACGCTCGGGCTGCGCGACGGCGTGATCAAGGGCTTCGCCACCACGATCGGCCCGGTGCAGGCCGGGACCGGGATGGGGGTGGACGGCCACGAGGCCGTGCACGTGTTCCAGGCACGGCTGTTCGGGCCCCTGTACCTGCCGCTAGTGGTGGTGAACTGGGTGGTGGCGACCGTGCTGCCGTACTGGCTGCTCTACCACGACCGGTCGGCGGCGCCGATCGACGGCGTGGCGGCCTACTTCCGCCACGGCGTCTACCCGCACTGCTGGCACGAGGAGTGGGCGTACCGCCGCGGCTAGCTGTTCTGTCCTGTGAGGTTGGGTACGCGGGTGGCGGGTGGCTGGCCGCCGAGTGCGGTGTGGCCGCGGTGGTGATTGTAGGTGTGCAGCCATCGCGGCAGCGCCTCTCGCCGCTCGGTCTCGGACCGGTATGCCTGGGCGTAGGCCCATTCGTCGAGCAGGGTGCGGTTGAAGCGTTCGACCTTGCCGTTGGTCTGCGGCCGGTAGGCGCGGGTGCGTTTGTGGGTGATGCCGGACTGGGTGAGGGTGTCGCGCCACAGGTGTGAGCGGTAGCAGGAGCCGTTGTCGGTCAGCACCCGTTTCACCGTCACCCCGGCGGCCCGGAAGAACGCTTGCGCCCTGGTCCAGAACGCGGCGGCGGTCTGCTTGGTCTCGTCCGGGAGGATTTCGGTGTAGGCCAGGCGGGAGTGGTCGTCCACGGCGTTGTGCAGGTAGGCGTAGCCGAGGTTGGGACGGCCGTGGACCTTGCGCGGCCTGCCCGGGTCGCGGTGGGCGGAGCTGTTGCGCCCGCCGGCCTGCCGGCCGTGGACCTTGTGGCCGCCGCCGTCGGGGATGTTGCCCAGCTTCTTGATGTCGACGTGGACCAGGTCGCCGGGCGCGGCGTGTTCGTAGCGGCGCACCGGCACGGCGGTGGCCCGGTCCAGGTGCGCCAGGCGGGCCAGGCCGAAACGCCGCAGCACCCGGTGCACCGTGGAGGGGTTCAGGCCGAGCAGGTAGGCGATGCGGGCCGGCCCCCACCGACGCGCCAGACGCACCTTCACGATGCGGCGCTCGCGGCGGGTCGGCAGGCGGCGTGGGCTGCGGTGGGGGCGGCTGGAGCGGTCGACCAGACCCGCCTCCCCGTGCTCGCGGTAGCGCCGGGCCCAGCGCGCGGCGGTGGTCGGCGAGACCTGGAACCGCTCGGCCGCGCGTCGCAGCGGCCAGCCGTCCTGCACGACACACCGGGCCAGGCGCAGCCTGCCCGCCGGGGTCAGCGGTGCGTTAGCGTGGGTCACGAGGGCCTCCGTGGGCTTGGTGTAGACGTCGCAATCCACACCGAACCCGGAGGCCCTCCCTCATTCCAACATCATCCGACTACGTGTCGGACCGCCCACAACCTCCCAGGGCAGTACAGCTAGCCGTTCGCCTGGTCGTCCACCTGGTCGCTCACCCGGTGGTTCGCCACGACGCGGGCCTTCTCGTCGCCCACCCCGACCACGTCGCCGTCGTGCAGCTGCGCGCCGCGCCGGGTCTCCAGCCGGCCGTTCACCGTGACCTCGTCGGATTCGACCAGTTCACGGGCGTGCGCGCCGTTGTCGGCCAGACCCGCGAGCTTGAGGAACTGGCCCAACCTGATCATGTCGTCGGAGATCCCGACCTCGCGGATGCGCATCGTCCCATCATCCTCCAGCGCGCACGTGCGGGTGCACGTGCGGCTGGTTAACGAGGATTGCACGGACTCGAAACACGGGCGACATCATCCGCACGCGGTTCGGTCTACGGTTCCCGGGATGTGAGCACAGCCAGCTCAGACCCCGAGTTTACCGGCGGCGCGGCACCCCGACGCCGCCGGTCCCTGCGAGGCGAGGTCGGCACGACCGGCGCGCGGTTCGGCCCGCCCTCGCTGCGCCGCGGCACCGAGGACGAGCCGCACGAGCCACCCGAACCGCGCAAGCGTCGGCGGTCGTTGCGCGGCGAGGTGGGCGCCACCGGCGCCCGGTTCGGCTCGGCCGCGCTGCGGCGCACCCTGGACGAGCGACCGGAGGAACAGCCGGAGGACGCGCAGTACGACAGTCCGCACGAGGGTCGGCACGACGATCCGCTGGAGGAGACCGCGCCGATCGACGGCCCCTACGACTACGTCGAGCCGCCGACCTCCCCCACGAGCCGCGAGCCGGAGGCCGAACCGGCCGTGGTCGAGTACTCCGGCCCGCTGGTCCGCCCGTACGCGTGGACCGGTGGCCGCACGTCGGTCGACTACGACCTCCGGCTGGAGACGCTGATCTCGTCGGAGGAGAACGGCATCGCGACCGCGCTGCGCGACACCACCACCGAGCAGCGCTCGATCGTGGAGATGTGCGCCAACCCCCGGTCGGTCGCCGAGGTCTCCGCGTTGCTGTCGGTGCCGCTGGGCGTGGCGCGGGTGCTCCTCAGCGACCTGATCACGATGGGCGTGGTCGCCGTGCACCACAACGCCGCCGCACCGGGCGGCCCGGACCCGACCCTCCTGGACCGGGTGCTAGCCGGCCTGCGCAACCTCTGACCGCAGCCGGCCGAACACCTCGACCAGGGCGGGCAGTTGGTAGTGGGCGTTGAGGCCGCTGGGGTTGGGCAGCACCCACAGCCGCGACGACGCGATGGGCTCGTCCTGCGGGCCGATCCGCGCCGCCTTGCGCCCGAACGCGGCCCGGTACGCCGTCACGCCCACGACCGCCACCACCTTCGGCCGGTGCAGCTCGGCCAGCGCGGTGAGCCGCACCCCGCCGGCCGCCAGTTCCTCGGCGGTCAGCTCGTCCGCCTTCGCGGTCGGGCGGGCGACCAGGTTCGTGACGCCCAGCCCGTACGCGGGCAGCTCGTCCTGCTCGGCGGGACTCAACCGGCGCGGCGTGAAACCGGACAGGTGCAGCGCGGGCCAGAACCGGTTGCCCGGCCGGGCGAAGTGCTGCCCCTTGGCGGCGGACAGCAGGCCGGGGTTGATGCCGCAGAACAGCACGTCCAACCCCGGCCCGACGATGTCCGGCAACGTCACGCCACCACCACCGGGCTGCCGTCCACGACCAGCCGCCAGTCGGTGCGGTGGAACGCGGCCGGGTCGATCTCGCCGTGCGCCCGCACCCACTCGATGATCAGCTGCCGGATCTCCGGTTGTCGGTTGTGCAGCAGCGGCGCGGAGGCGATGTGCGGGAAGTTGCCGCCGCCGGACTGCCGGTAGTTGTTCACCGCCACCGCGAACGCCTGGTCCGGCGTCACCGCGACGCCGTCGTAGGCCAGTCCGGTGATCCGCTGCCCGACCGGGCGCGCCAGGTCGACGTCGTAGGTCGGCGGCGCGTCGAGCCCGGCGGCCACGTCGTAGCCGCGTTCGTTCATCGCGGCGGCCATCGGGTGCACGCGGCGGCGGCCGATGGGTTCGACCTTGGCGCAGTAGTAGGCGAGCGGGGTGCCCTGGACGGTGTCGCCCGCGTCGACCAGCAGGGTGCGGTGCGCGCCGCGTTCCTCGCGGACGGCCTTGACCAGGGTGGACAGCTTCGCCAGGCCGACGTCGTTGTGCCCGGAGTCGTCGAACTCGCGGTCCGCGAAGTAGTCCCCGTTGAAGACGTTGCCGTGCAGGTCGGTGGTGCCGAGGACGGTCAGCGTGAACCGCCGTCCACCGGCCCGGTCGTCCGGGGCCGCGTGGGCCGCGGTGCGGAAGCCCGCGGCGGCGAGCACGCCCGCCGCGCCGCCCGCGAGCACGGCGCGGCGGTGCAAGGGAGATCCGGTCGTGCGGCAGACCGTAGCCATTGACGTTGACTACTCGGGCTGCTTCTCGGCGTCCCCGCCCGAACGCCTGCTCAGGGCGACGGCGACCGCGATGCCGGCCACCGACAGCACCGCCGCGATCAGGATCCACACCCACAACGGCGGGCCGCCGCCGTCGTCCTCGCCCGTGGCGGCCGGGGTGGTGGTCCTGCTGACGCCGGCGCTGAGCGTGGCCACCGAGCCGGTGTCCGGTCCCGAGGTGGGCGTCCCAGCCTGGGACGTCACGGCGGGAGACGTCGCGGCGGGGGACGTCACCGCGGGCTGCGGGGTGACGGCCGGGGCCTGCGGCGCGGGTGGCGCGGTCAGCGTGAACGCGAACGTGCCGTCGGTGAAGTCGCCGTCCAGCGCCTCGACCATCCAGGTCACCTCGTACCGGCCGGCCGGTGAGCCGCTCTCCCCCATCGCGATGGTCAGCGTCGAGCCCTCGGCGGCGACCTCGCCCAACGGCCAGGCGGCGCCGTCCGGGCCGGTCACCGTGACGGTGGCGCTCTCGGCGGGCACCGGTTCGGTGAACGTCAGCGTGAGCCGTGTGGGCCGCTGCGGCAGCGAAGCGCCGTCCGCCGGGTCGCTCGACACCAGTTCCGTGTGGGCGAACGCCTGGGGCGCCGCCCCGAGCAACGCCAGGACCGCCAGGAGAGCCGAGAGCGCCAGTCGTCGGGTCATACCGCTAGTTCTACCGGGTCGGGGGTGTGTCCTGCCCGTCGGTCGAGTCCTTCCTCGCCGGCAGCTGCCCACCACTCTGCCGGCCACCATCCTGGAGGAGGTCGTGGTGCGGCTGCGCGGACTGCTGCGCCGCACCGGCGTCACCGAGTCGACCGCGGGCACCGAGCGGTCGCGCACCTGCTCCTGTTCGTCGCGCCGCGCGCCGGAAAGCGCAGGGGCCAACCTCGCCGCCCCTGCCGGCCACGGCCATCGCGAACACCGCCGCGAACCGCCGGTTCACGTTCGGAACGCGCGGCAGCCGGGGCGCGGGCCGACACCCGTTCGAAGGGTCTTCCGCCGAGAACACCACCTGCACGTGGCAGCGGCGACGATGAACGCGCAGGACGCGGCGACCCTGGCCCCGGCGTCGGGCAAGGCCGTGATCGGGATCGACGGGTGGAGCGGCGGCGGCCCCGCGCCGACGCCGACCGAATACCAGCGGTACGTCGCCGATGGCCGCATCGGATACTTCGTCTCCGGCAGCGGCATGGGCGGGAGCGGCGCACGCGGCGGCACCGGCGAGATCGGCGAGTGGGTCGCCGCGGACCACGAGGCCGTGACGATCGGGGGTCGACCGTCTACCGGCTTTCCCAGCGCGACCCGGACGAAGCGGCGGCCGAGCCCGTGCACGAGACCGTCGACGGCGCGGCGACCGCTTCGTCCACGATGGACCGGACGTTCGGGGATGAGGGGAACAGGTGGGGCGGTGACCGGATCATTCCTCCACGTCATTCGAACGCGTGGTCGAGGTCATCACTCGGTCGGATGACATAGCGGGGTGGTTCCGGGAGGCCCGCCCACGAGCGGTACATGATCGCGGCGGCGTGGGGCAGGAGGTCGCGGCCCCGGCTCCACAGCCACGGGATCCCCTTGAGCACCAACCAACCCACGTGGTGCAGCGGGGTCACCGTCAGCCCGCCCGTGCACACCGACGACACCCGGCCCGGCACCTCGCACCCGGCCTCCGCCAACCGCTCCGCGAACGCCGCCGCCAGCCGGCGGTGCCCCACCTCCGACGGGTGCAGCCGGTCCACCGCCCACGTCTCCACCGAGTACGCGCCGTCCATCAGGTCGAGGTCGACGCACCCGATCCCGTGCCGCCGCACCACCGCGTCGATGATGTCGTTCAGCTCCGAGATCCGCGCCCGCAACGCCCGCCGCAGCGCCCCCGGCAGCCGGAAGACCCTGCTGTGGTCGTGGAAGCGCACCGTGACGACGGCCGACCCGGCCGACACCAGCGCGCCCACGATCGCGTCCAGGTCGACGTGCAGTTGCCTGGCGTCGAAGTCGGACCGCAACGTGTCGTTCATGCCCACCAGCAGCACCGCCGCGTCCGGCCGGAGGGGCAGCACCTTCGGCAGCTGCTCGTGCCGCACCGACGCCACCCGCGCCCCGGTGAACGAGGCGTTCAGGTACCGCGCGTCCGCGAACGCCTCCGCGAGCAGCGGGCCGACGCCACGCCACCCACCGGGCACGGGATCGCCCACGCCCACCGTCGTCGAGTCACCCAGGACCACCAGGCTGCGCACCGTCTTGGCCACGGTGTGACCCTCGCGCAACGACGTGACGCGCCGAGAACGAACAGCGGAACGCTACCGGAATGCCGGGTACAGCGGGAGTTGTGCGGCGGACGACCCGTACCGCGACACGAGCGCCGAGACGACGGCGTCGGCGTGCACCGCGATGTCCGTGACACCCGACGCCAGCGCGTCGGCCTTGAGCCGCAGCCACCTCGCGGTCAGCACCATGATGCGCGGCGGCGAGTCCAGCGGGCGGTGCCCGGACGGCAGCGACAGGTCCAGCCCCGGCAGCCCGCGCCACGTCGCCAGCCACACCCACATCAGCTGGGACTCCAGCAGCCGGGGCAGGAACACGGCGTCGTCGTCCAGGTCCGGCCACACCGACGACACCTCGGCCCGCCACGCCGCGACCATCGCCTCCGACATGCCGGCGGGCAGCCCGTAGGCGCACCAGCACGACGGGAACGGCACCCGCAGGCACGCCGCGTCGAACACGATGTCCCGAACGCACCCGCCCTCGAAGTCGAGGAACCGGACGCCCTTGCTGGTCACGAGGTGGTTGTCCGGACAGGACGTGGACGGGCTGAACGCGCGCCGGCGGGACGTGACGAACCCGCGCACGGCCTGCTCGGCGAACACCGCCACGCTGTCGGGCGTGTCCACTCCCAACGACTCGAACAGCAGCGCGGGCAACCCGGCCAACGCCGTGTGCACGTCCACCACGATCGGATCGGCGCAGCACTGGCTGCCCTGCCGGCGCATCAACGCGTCGAAGTCCGCGTCACGCCCGGCGGTCGTCGCGTGCAGCCGCCCCATGGCGTGCGCCCACGACAGCAGCCCGCGTTCGGCGGCACGCGCGTCGGAACCCAGCAGCTTCTCCGCCAGCCGAGGCGCTTTGCCCAGGTCTTCGAGCACGACGAGCCGCTTGGCGTTGTCCTGCGCGACCAGCTCCGGGGTGAGGCGTTCCTCGGACGGCAGCGCGGTGAGCAGCTTGTGGCTCACCACCTCGTGCGCGAACGGGTCGCGGTCGGCCACCCGCGACGGGTAGCGCTTGACCACGAGCGTGCGCGGCAGGGAGAACGGCGTGTGCGCCACCCGGACGCGGACGACGACGGACCGGCCCGCTCCCCCCAGGTCTTCGGGGTCGGCCAGTCGAACCGGTGCGCCGAACCTCCCGCTCAACACCGATTCGGCCGCTGCCACGGCGGCGTCCAGCTCGGAAGGGGCAGCGTCGTCGATGTCCTGCGGGCCGGCGGTGATCTCCACGCTCATCTCCTCCGACCCTACTCCCGGTGGCCACCGACCTGACAGAACCCGTCCGGGCAACGTGACGGTAGTGCTCACCTCCGGCGGATACCACCCTCTGTGGAAAATGCCGCCCGGTCAGCCCTTCGCGAGCGGTCGTCCCAGGTCGCGGGGCTGGTCACGGCGCAGGCGCAACGCCAGTACCAGCGCAGCCGCCGCCACGACGCCCACCAGGTTCACCGCGAGCTGTGCCACGGACTGGAGGCATATGTCCCACTCACCGAGAACGGCCGCCACCGCGGCGAAGCCCGCGGCGGGCACGGTGGTGACCGAAATGAACACCCCGACGAGCGCCGCGGACTTGGCGGACGTCATCGACAGCATCCCGGCCGCGCCGGCGAGCAGCGCCACGATCAACGAGAACGGCCCCACCGCGAAGACGAAGTCGACCTCGTGCGCGGCGAGGACCATCCCCCGGTCGAACAGGTCGGTGTAGGACCCGGCGAACGCGGCCACGGCGGTGATCGACATGGCTGCCGGGAACCCGATCGCCAGTGCCGTCGCGGCTCTCCGCACCAGGTCCCAGCGCCGCAGCACCAGGCCGACGGCGATCGCGGCCAGGGGGCCGAACTCCGGTCCGACGACCATCGCGCCGACGATGGTGATCGGCGAGTTCGTCACCACGCCGACCGCCGCGAGCAGGCACGCGATGACCAGGAACGACAGGAACGTGGCGTTGAGCCGGGACTCCTCGCCGGTGCGGGCCAGCAGTTCCTCCCACACCACGGCGTCCGCGGCCTCACCTGGTGCTTTCTCCTCGGCCCGGTCGGCCGAGTCGGAGAGGGCGGTGTCGATCAGCCCCAGCGTGACGCCGCCGTCGCGGTCGACGCCGAGGTCGCACAGGGAGGCCACCACCGCGTCGGTGGCCTCCCTGGCGACCTCGGCTTCCACCACGTCACCCGCGGGCTCGACCGCCGCGCCGCGCAGCACCACGACGTGCGTGACGCCGGGGTGCCCGGTCAGCGCGGCCAGCACCTCGTCGGTGCGGTCGGCCGGGCAGATGGCCCGCAGGTGCAGCACGGCCTACTGGGCCGGCTTCTCGGCCTTCTCGCCACCGGTCTTCTCGGGTGCGGGCTTGGCGTCCACACCCGCCTCCTTGCGCTGCTGCGGGGTGATCGGCGCGGGCGCGGCGGTCAGCGGGTCGTAGCCGCCGCCGCTCTTCGGGAACGCGATGACCTCGCGGATCGAGTCGAACCCGCCGAGCAGCATGGCGATCCGGTCCCAGCCGAACGCGATGCCGCCGTGCGGCGGCGCGCCGTACTTGAACGCGTCGAGCAGGAAGCCGAACTTCTCCTGCGCCTCCTCGGGACCGATGCCCATGACCTGGAACGCCCGCTGCTGCACGTCGGCGCGGTGGATACGGATCGACCCGCCGCCGATCTCGTTGCCGTTGCAGACGATGTCGTAGGCGTAGGCCAGCGCGTTGCCCGGGTCCTCCTCGAAGCGGTCGATCCACTCCGGGGTGGGCGAGGTGAACGCGTGGTGCAGGGCGGTCCACTTGCCGCTGCCCACCGCGACGTCGTCGCCGATCTTGTCGACCGCCTCGAACATCGGGAAGTCCACCACCCACACGAACGACCAGGCGTCCTCGTCGATCAGGCCGACGCGGTGCGCGATCTCCACGCGAGCCGCGCCGAGCAGCGCACGGGCGCCGTCCGGCTCGCCCGCGCCGAAGAACACGCAGTCACCGGGGTTGGCGCCGACGGCCTTGGCCAATCCGTCGCGCTCGGCGTCGGACAGGTTCTTGGCGACCGGGCCGCCGAGCGTGCCGTCCTCGTTGACCAGCACGTACGCCAGTCCGCGCGAGCCGCGCTGCTTGGCCCAGTCCTGCCACGCGTCGAGCGTGCGGCGGGGCTGCGACGCGCCGCCGGGCATGACGACCGCGCCGACGTAGGCCGCCTGGAACACCCGGAACGGGGTGTCCTTGAAGTAGTCGGTCAGCTCGGTCAGCTCGAGGTCGAAGCGCAGGTCCGGCTTGTCGGTGCCGTACTTGGCCATCGCCTCGGCGTAGGAGATGCGGCGGAACGGCCGGGCGATCTCGTGGTCGGCCAGCTCCTTCCACAGGGCGGAGATCACCTGCTCGCCGAGCGCGATCACGTCGTCCTGCTCGACGAAGCTCATCTCGATGTCGAGCTGGGTGAACTCGGGCTGCCGGTCGGCGCGGAAGTCCTCGTCCCGGTAGCAGCGGGCGATCTGGTAGTACCGCTCCAGGCCGCCGACCATCAGCAGCTGCTTGAACAGCTGGGGCGACTGCGGCAGCGCGTACCAGGAGCCGGGGCGCAGCCGGGCGGGCACCAGGAAGTCGCGCGCGCCCTCGGGGGTGGAGCGGGTGAGGGTCGGGGTCTCGACCTCGACGAACTTCTCCGCGTGCAGCACCTCGCGGGCGATCCGGTTGGCCTCGCTGCGCAGCCGCATGGCCTTGGCCGGGCCGCCGCGGCGCAGGTCGAGGTAGCGGTGGCGCAGGCGCGCCTCCTCGCCGACCTCCAGGTGCTCGTCCAGCTGAAAAGGCAGCGGGGCGGACTCGTTGAGCACTTCCAGCTCGGTGGCGTAGACCTCGATGTCACCGGTGGGCAGGTCGGGGTTCTCGCTGCCCTCGGGCCGGCGGGTCACGTCGCCGACGACCTTGACGACGTACTCCGAGCGCAGCTTGTGGGCGCGTTCGGCCATCTCGCCCTCGCGGAAGACGACCTGGGCGATACCGGTGGCGTCCCGGAAGTCGATGAAGATCACCCCGCCGTGATCGCGCCTTCGGGCCACCCACCCGGTCAGGGTGACGGACTGCCCGGCGTGCTCGGCGCGGAGCGTCCCGGCCTCGTGCGTGCGCATCACGGGTACTGCTCTCCTCGGGTTGACTCAAACGTGGGGCCACCTGGACCGACGGCTGGTCGTCAAGGCTACTGAACGACCCCGCGGCCGACGCCACCAGGTTTCCCCGCTCCAGTCGGAGCGTCCTGGGGCCCCTTCGCGGGCACTGAGATCCCGTGGTGGTCGGACACCTGCTCGCGGGTTCCTTGATCCTTCCGCGCCGCCCGCCGAGCCGATCCCGACGCTCGCTTGCGAGTACCCGCCGACCACCGAGGGGTCGACGGGGCGGACGAACCCGCCCGACGACGGCCAGGTGCCCGCCGGCGGCACCGTGGCGGTCCGCGTCGACACCAACCGGGGCCGGGTCGACGTGGAGCTGGACGCCCAGAGCGCGCCGTGCTCGGTGCACAGCTTCCGCCTCCTGATCGAGGAGCGGTCCTACCCGTCCACGTCGTGCCACCGGCTCGCCGTGGAGGGGGACTGGATAATCCGGCGCGGCGACCCTCTGGGCACCGGCATGGGCGGACCGGCTACACCTACGACGACCCGAGGCCCGGACCGGCGACTACACGCGCGGCGTGGTCGCGATGGCCAACGCGGGCACTCCCGGCACCAACGGCAGTTAGTTCTTCATCGTCCACCAGGACAGCCCGCTGATCGGTGCGGACTTCCCGGTGATCGGCCGCGTCACCAGGGGCATCGAGGTGATCGACCGGGTGGCCGAGGCAGGCCTCGCCGAAGGCACCGACATCCCCCGGGGCGGCGGCAGGCCGGCCACCTCGTTGGAGTTCCTCGCGGTGGAACCGGCCTGAACGCGACCGGGGCCGCCCCCCGGAGGGACGGCCCCGGCTCACGTGCTGCCGATCAGGCGGTGGGCGCCAGGTAGAGCAGGCGGTTCGGGGAACCGCTGCCCGGGCTGGTCACCTTGCTCGGGGTCGACTGGCCGATCAGGTAGCTCGCCACCTGGGCCGGGGTCGCCGTGCGGGCGCCCTGGAGGTAGCGGGCAGCCGCGCCGGCGACGTGCGGGGCCGCCATCGAGGTGCCGCTGATGGTGTTGGTGGCGGTGTCACCGGTGTGCCACGCCGAGGTGATCGACGAGCCCGGCGCGAAGATGTCGAGCACCGTGCCGTAGTTCGAGTAGCTGGCGCGGGCGTCGGTGCTGGTGGTCGCGCCGACAGTGATCGCCTCCGTCACGCGGGCCGGCGAGTAGTTGCCCGCGTTGGCGTTGCTGTTGCCCGCCGCGACGGCGAACGTGACGCCCGCCGAGACCGCGCGGCGCACGGCCGCGTCGATCGTGGTGGACGCGCCGCCGCCGAGGCTCATGTTCGCCACGGCCGGCTTGACGTGGTTGCGGGCGACCCAGTCGATGCCCTCGACCACGTCGGCCGTGGTGCCGCTGCCGGCGTTGTTCAGCACGCGCACGCCGTACACCGTCGCGCCCTTGGCGACGCCGTACTGGCTGCCCGCGATGGTGCCCGCGACGTGCGTGCCGTGGCCGTTGCCGTCCTGGGCGACGCTGTCGTTGTCGACCGCGTCCCAGCCGTTGCGCGCCCGGCCGCCGAACGTGGTGTGGCTGATCCGCACGCCGGTGTCGATGACGTAGACGTTCACGCCCGAGCCGGTGGAGGTGTAGCTGTAAGCCCGGTCGAGCGGCAGGTTCCGCTGGTCGGTGCGGTCCAAGCCCCACGACGGCGGGTTGCTCTGCGTCGCCTGGGTGTGGAAGACCTGGTCCTGCTCGACGTACTCGACGGCCGGGTTGGCCGCGAGCCGCTTGGCCGCCGCCTCGGGCAGCGACACGGAGAAGCCGTTGAGCGCGGTGCGGAACACCGTGTCGACCCGGCCGCCGTACTGGCCCGCCAAGCTCTCCGCGGACGCGGCCGAGCCGTCCTTGAGCTTGACGATGAAGTGGTTCTGCACCTTGTGCTTGGCGTCGGCGGCGCGGATCTCGCCCTCGGCGGCCTGCGCGGGGGCGGCCAACAGGGAGGTCGCGGTGACGGCGAGCGCCGCCGCCCCGAACCCGGCCAGGAACCGGACCTGTCGTGACTGTCGCATGCGGATTCCGTTCTTCGAACGGTGGCCCCAACGCACCCCGAGGAGCTTCGCAGGGCTCGGGGGTGACGGTGGGCCACCTATCCCTCGCTGACCGTCACAACGTAGGCAACCAGGGCGTTCACACGGAAGGGTGAACAATTGCCAGTTATCCGGGAGCGTCAACAATCGGCCCGACGTGCGGGTTCCCAGAATGCGGGCGCGGTTGTGTGACGACGGCGCTACCGTCCGGACATGCGCTTGCAACCCGTCACCGAGGACAACTACGCGGCCGTCATCGGCCTGGAGGTCCACGAAGAGCAACGGGCGTTCGTCGCGACGAACCTCAAGTCGATCGCGGACGCCTGGATCCACCGCCCCAAGCTGCAGCCGCTCGCGCTGGTGAGCGGAACCGAGCTGGTGGGCTTCACCCTTCTGGAACGGGACAGCCCGAAGGCGCTGCACATCGTCCGGTTCATGATCGATCGGCGGACCCAGGGCCGCGGGCTCGGCCGCAAGGGGCTGGCCGCGATCGCCGACGTGGCCCGCGCCGAGGGCCGCACCGAGCTGGTGCTGAGCGTCGTGCCGGGGAACGCGGTGGCGCGCGGCCTGTACGCGGCGTTCGGATTCACCGACACGGGTGAAGTGGACGAGGGTCAACTCGTGATGCGCCACGAGCTCGCCCCGTCGGCTCACTCGGCTCAGCTCACCGGCGACTAGTCCTACCAGGGCACCGGCCCCTCGTCGTCGGTGAAGGTGCCGGTGGGCCCGTCGGCGGGGATGGTGGCCATCCGGACGACGGCCACCGCGCCCTGGGCGGCGGTGCGGTGGCCCGAGTGGTTGTTCAGGTCGGTGGCGCAGTAGCCGGGGCAGACGGCGTTGACGAGGATCCCGTCGGGGCGCAGGTCCTGTGCGTACTGCACGGTCAGGGCGTTCAGCGCGGTCTTGGACGGCACGTAGCCGGCGGAGACGGGGCCGGCGGCGCCGAGCACGGGGTCGGACATGAGGGCCAGCGAGCCGACTGAGCTGGAGACGTTGACGACGCGCGGGGCGGCAGAGCGGCGGAGCAGCGGCAGCAGGGCGTTGGTGACGGTGATGACGCCGAAGAAGTTGGTCTCGAAGATGGAGCGGACGGCGTCGAGGTCGGCGGAGCGGGGGCGCTGGCCGGCCAGGTCCGGCTGGGCCGCCGGGCTCGTCCGGTCGCCGCCCGGGGGACGGCTCACGCCCGCGTTGTTGACCAGCGCGTCGAGCCTGCCGTGCCGGGCCTCGACCACGTCGGCGGCCGCGGCGGCGGAGGCGGGGTCGGTCACGTCGAGCACGACGGAGGTGACGTCGGCGCCGGTGGCGCGCAGGTCCGCGGCGGCCTCCTCGCCGAGTTCGGCGCTGCGCGCGCCGATCACGACGGTGTGCCCCAGCGCGGCGAGCTGGGCGGCGACCTCGCGGCCGATGCCCTTGTTGGCCCCGGTGACCAGGGTGATCGTGGTGTCGTTCATGGCTCCAGGGCACCACGGTCGAGCCCGCGCGGGCCAAGACCGATGCCGCCACGACCGATACCCTGCGGGTATGGACGCACTGGAGACGCGCGAGCTCCGGTATTTCGTGGCCGTCGCCGAGGAGCTGCACTTCGGCCGGGCCGCCCGGCGGCTCGGCATGGCGCAGCCGCCGCTGTCCCGCGCCGTCCAGCGGCTCGAACGGCGGATCGGCGTGGTGCTGCTGGAGCGCACGAGCCGCGCGGTGAGCCTGACGCCCGCGGGTGCCGTCTTCCTCGCGGAGTGCCACAAGGCGCTCGACGCGGTCGCTGCGGCCGTGCGGCGGGCGCAGCGGGCGGGACGGGACGTGCCGCGGTTGACGGTGGTGATGAAGCCCGAGGGGGACGCGGGCCTGTTCGAGCGGATCGTGCCGGTGTACCGGCGGGACCCGGACGCCATCGAGGTCGAGGTGGTGGTGTGCGGGATCGGCGAGCAGGCGCGGACGCTGCGCGACGGGCGCGCCGACCTCGCGTTCCTGCACGCCCCGCACGACGACCTCGACGGGTTCGACACCGAACTGCTGCTGACCCAGGACCAGGTGGCGGTGCTCCCCCGCGACCACCGACTGGCCGACCGCGCCGCACTGGTGCTGGCGGACCTCGACGGCGAACCGTTCCCCCACTACCCCGGCACGAGCCCGGTAGGGGCGAGCGGACCGGAGGTGCGCGACGGCGCGCAGTTGATGCAGCTGGTCGCCTTGGGCCAGGTGGTCGCCGTGCTCCCGGAATCGGTGCGGCGCCACGCGCGGTCGGACGTGGTGTGCGTGCCGCTGCTCGACGCGCCCAGGAGTTCGATCCTGTTGGCGTGGCCGGAGCGGACGCGATCACGGGCGGTGGCCGCGTTCGTCCGGGCGAGCACGGAGGTCGCGGCGGGTGGCCGGGCCGTCGGGACGGTGGCTGCCCGACCATGACCGGCCCTCGTGCTCGGTGGCGACGTGGCCGCCACCGAGCACGAGATCACCACGCCGTCACGGTGACCGTCGCGGTCGGCCGACGCGGCTCACCTGGTCGGAGTACGGCACGCTCACCTGGTCGGAGCCCAGCACGCTCACCGGGCCGGCGGCCAGTGGAGCAGTCGGCCCCACGACAGCGGCGTGGACTGGCCGACGACCGCCGAGTGCACCTGCGCGGGCGTCGCCGCGGGGTTGGCCTGGAGGTACCTCAGCGTCACGCCGGTGACGTAGGCGGTGGACAGCGACGTGCCGCTGAGCGTGGTGATGGCCGTGTCGCCGGTGTGCCACGCCACCGTGATGCCGACGCCGAACGCGTAGACGTCGACCACCGCGCCGTAGTTGGAGAACGTGGCGCGGGTGTCCGTCCTGGTGGACGAGCCGGAGGTGATCGCCTCCGCCACCCGGGCCGGCGAGTGGTTCACCGCGTTGGCATTGCTGCCGCCCGCCGTCACGGACGCGGTCACGCCGGCGGCGATGAGCCGCCGCACCGCGTCGTCCATCGCGGTCGACGGGCCGCCGCCGAGGCTGAGGTTCGCCGACGCGGGCTTGACGTGGTTGCGCGCCACCCAGTCGATCCCCGCGATGACACCGGCGGTGGTGCCGCTGCCGGAGGCGTTGAGCACCCGGACACCGCACACCAGGGCTTCCTTGGCGACGCCGTGGGTGCGGCCCGCGATGAGCGACGCGACGGCCGTGCCGTGGCCGTTGGCGTCCTCGGGGACGGTGTCGTTGTCGACGACGTCGTAGCCGGCGCAGGACCGGCCCGCGATCTCGGTGTGCGTGGACCGGACACCCGTGTCGATCACGTACGCCCTGGTGCGCGCCCCGGTCGTGGTGTAGCTGTACTTTCCGTCCACCGGCAGCGCGCGCTGGTCGATCCGGTCCAGGCCGAACGGCGGGTCGAGCTGGGTGGTGTGGGCGTGCACGACCTGGTCCTGCTCGACGTACTCGACCGCCGGGTCGGCGGCGAGCCGGCGGGCCTGCTCCCCGGTCAAGGTCGCCGCGAAGCCGCCGAACGAGGCGAAACTCCGCGTCACCCGTCCCCCGAACCTGGCTTCGACACGACCGGCCTCCACCGACCCGGCCACCACGGAGTCCTTGAGCTTGACGATGTAACCACCGGGCACGGCAGTCGCCGAACCGGCGTGCAGCACCACGCCCTCGGCGTGAGCCGGAGTGGTGAGGGTGGCGGCGGCGAGGGCCGCGACTCCCAGGGCGGACAACAACTTGCGCATGAGCAGGGTTCCTTTGCAGGGGAAGGGACCCCGACGCGGGTCGTGCGCCGGGGCGCGCCGGCGCGGCTACCTCGCGGGAGACCAGTGCAGCAGCCGTCCGCCCCACGACAGCGGCGTCGCCTCGCGCACGATCTCGGCGTGCACTTCGGCAGGGGTGGCGGACGGCGTGGACTGGAGGTACCGGGCGGCGACACCGGTGACGAACGCCGTCGCCATGGACGTGCCGCTGAGCGTGACGACCGCGGTGTCGCCGGTGTGCCACGCGGAGACGATGTTGGCGGCCAGCGCGTACAGGTCCACGCCGGTGCCGTGGTTGGAGAACGGCGCCCTGGCGTCGGACTGGTTGGTGCCACCGGACGTGATGGCCTGGGTGACCCTGGCGGGCGAGGTGGTCGCGACGCTGCCGCTGCTGCCCGCCGTGACGGACGCGGTGATGCCCGAGGCGATCATGCGGCGCACCGCGTCGTCCAGCGCGACCGAGGCCGCGCCGCCCAGGCTGAAGTTCGCCACGGCGGGACGGGCGGCGTTCCGCGTCACCCAGTCCACGCCCGCGATGACACCGGAGGTGGTGCCGCTGCCGGCGCCGTTGAGGACCCGCACGCCCGCCACCCGCGCGTTCTTCGCCACGCCGTACGTGCGGCCGGCGATGAGGCCCGCGACGTGCGTGCCGTGCCCGTTGTCGTCCTGCGAGACGAAGTCGTTGTCGACGGCGTCGTAGCCGTGGACGGCACGGCCGCCGAACTCGTGGTGGGTGACCCGGATGCCGGTGTCGATGACGTACGCGGTGATGCCGGTGCCGACGGACGTGTAGCTGTAGGTGGTGCTCAGCGGCAGGCCGCGCTGGTCGATCCGGTCCAGGCCCCACGGCGCGCCGGTCTGGGTCGCCAACGCACCGATGCCGTTGGCGTGCACGACCTGGTCCTGCTCGACGTACTCGACCGCCGGGTCGGCGGCGAGCCGGCGGGCCTGCTCCCCGGTCAAGGTCGCCGCGAAGCCGCCGAACGAGGCGAAACTCCGCGTCACCCGTCCCCCGAACCTGGCTTCGACACGACCGGCCTCCACCGACCCGGCCACCACGGAGTCCTTGAGCTTGACGATGTAACCACCGGGCACGGCAGTCGCCGAACCGGCGTGCAGCACCACGCCCTCGGCGTGAGCCGGAGTGGTGAGGGTGACGGGCAGCAGGGTCGCTGTCAGCAGGGTGGCGGTCAGGGCGGCCGGGGTGAGGCCGGGTAAGAGCTTGCGCATGCGGCTTTCCTTTGCAGGGGAAGGGAACCTGGCGCGGATCGCGCGTCGGGACCTGCCAGTGTGCCGAACTCCGGTCCGGTGGTGGTCCTCCACTTGGCCCAGTCCCAGGGGTGGGAGGGCGGACGTGCGGCCACCCGGTGGACGCCACCGGCGGTCCGGCCGCCATACGCTTGGCGGACCGGTCCCACAACGTGATTGAGAAGCTATTCAACGCTGTGGAGAAATTCCTTTCGACAGTGCGGTCGAAACGAACGTCGAACGCATACCCGCATAGTGCGGAGAAGACCTTCCGCGTTACCTCGCAACTGTTGCGCACGACGCCTCGTCACCCACTGACGAGATCACCGCCCACACCGCCCGCACAAGCCCTTCACCAGCGAAAATACCGTGGCCCCGAACTCGGTGACGGCAGTCAATGTGAGCTTGCGCATAGCGACTCGCGTTCACCCGGGGGAACTGCCGGAGGCCGCCGTTCGTCTCAGGAGCAGAGCCCGTGATCACGTGGGATGTGTCCCGGGTCACCCCGCATCCCCAGGCTTTGGGCTGCTTCGCGTACGCAGGAGGGACCAGATGCCCCAGTGGGGTGCGACGATCGCGCGCTGCGGGTTCTTGACACCGACCCTGTTAATGAGAATTCAAGCGTTCCACAGCCGATGAGATTAACGGCCGATTCGGTCAAATTCACTGCGGGAAACCCGATCGGCTGTACCGCGCCGGTGATTTCGCACGATAACGTCGCTCGGCTTGTCCACGGAGAACGGGAGCGAAGATGACAACGCCAGTCGTCGGACCGGAATCGCGGGTACGCGATCCCCGACGGATCGACGCGGAGGCAGACCCCTTCGCAGACGCATTGCGTGCGGCGATCCGAGCGAAAGGACTCAGCCTGGAACGCATCCAGCACAAGCTGAGGGCACGGGGTGTGGCGGTCAGCATCGCCGCGCTGAGCTACTGGCAGTCGGGCAGGCGGCGTCCGGAACGACCGGACTCGCTCACCGCCGTCGGCCACCTGGAGGAGATCCTGGACGTCGGACCGGGTGGGCTGAGCACGCTGCTCGGACCGCCCCGGCCGCGCGGCAAGGCCCGTCCGCGACCGCGCACCTCCGGCCCCGAGGGCTGGGTCGGCGAGGACGACTACGCGACCATCGCGGAACTGCTGGCCGAGGTCGACACCAGCACCGACGAGGACCTCACCCGCCTCAGCCTGCGAGATCAGGTGGAACTGGCGATGGACGGCAGCACCCGCAGGGTGCGGTCGCGCCAGGTGCTGCGGGCCGAACGGGCGGGCGTCGACCGGGTCCTGCTCGGCTACGACACCCGGCTGCCCGGCGACCCGCTGCCGGTCATCGGCACGCTGAGGTCGTGCAGACTGGGACGGGTGTCCGCCGACCCGCGCAACGGCCTGATGGTCGCCGAACTGCTCCTCGACCGACCGCTGCGACGGGGAGAGCGGACCGCCATCGAGTACGAGCTGATCCACGTGGCACCCCACCACCCCACCTTCGACAACACCCACTCGCGGCGCTTCCGACACCCTGTTCGCGAGTACGTCCTGGAGGTTCGGTACGATTCACGGTGCCGACCCGCACGTTGTGAACAATTCACGACCGGTTTGACCGGTGGAGCACCCACCGACGTGCGCGAGACCCCGGTGGACACGTGGGGCTACGCCTACGCGGTCGCGCTCGACTTCGGTCCCGGCATCGTCGGCCTGCGCTGGGAATGGACCTGATCTAATACGAGCGCGGCAACTTCAGCGTGTGCTGCGCCACGAAGTTCAGGATCATTTCCCGGCTGACCGGGGCGATTCGGGACAACCGGGACGCGGCCAGCAGGGCGCCCAGTCCGTACTCGGACGACAGCCCGTTGCCACCGTGGACCTGGATGGCCTGGTCCACCGCTCCCGCCACCGCCTCCCCCGCCGCGTACTTGGCCATGTTGGCCGCCTCCCCAGCAGCCCGGTCCTCCCCAGCGTCGTAGAGAGCCGCGGCCTTCTGGGTCATCAGCCTCGCCAGCTCGACCTGGATCGCGCACTGCGCCAACGGGTGCGCGATGCCCTGGTGCGCGCCGATCGGCGTGTCCCAGACGGCTCTGGTGCGGGCGTACTCGCTCGCCTGGTCGAGTGCGCGGCGGGCCATGCCGGTGGCGAGCGACGCGGCCATGATCCGTTCCGGGTTCAGGCCGGCGAACAGCTGGGCCAGACCGGCGTCCTCGGTGCCCACCAACGCGTCCAGCGGCAGCCGCACGTCGTCGAAGAAGCAGGTGAACTGCTTCTCGGGCGACAGCACCTCCATCGGGATGTGCTGGTAGGTGAAGCCGGAGGCGTTCGTGGGCACGATCATCAGCGACGGCAGCAGCCGTTGCCCGGTGGCGTCGACGTGCCGTGCCACCACGAGCACGGCCTCGGCCTCGTCCACGCCGGAGATGTAGTACTTGCCGCCGTTGAGGACCCACTCGTTGCCGTCGCGGTGGATGGCGGTGGCGAGCTTGTGCGAGTTGGAGCCAGCGTCCGGCTCGGTGATGGCGAACGCCATCTTGGTGGTGCCGTCGGCGAACCCGGGCAGCCACCGCTGCTTCTGCTCGGCGGTGCCGAACCGGGAGATGACGGTGGCGCAGATGGCGGGCGAGACGACCATCATCAGCAGCGGGCAGCCGGCCGCGGACAGCTCCTCGCACACGGCGGCCAGGTCGCCGATGCCGCCGCCACCGCCTCCGTACTCCTCCGGCACGGCCACGCCGAGGTAGCCGAGCTTGCCCGCCTCGGCCCACAGCTCGTCGGTCTTCTCGCCCGCCCGCGCCTTGGCCGTGAAGTACTCGTGGCCGTACTTGCGGGCCATGTCGGAGACGGCCTCGCGCAGGGCGCGCCGCTCCTCGCCCTCGGTGAAGTTGATCGTCATGATCCCGCCTCCACTAGTGCGAGCACGTCGCCCGCGTCCACCTGCTGCCCCACCTGGACGAGCACTTCGGTGACGGTGCCGCCGGTGGCCGCCGGCACCCGGTGCTCCATCTTCATCGCTTCCAGCACCAGCAGTTCCGCGCCGGCCTCGACCCGCTGCCCCGGTTCGACCGCGACCCGGACGACCGTGCCGGGCATCGGCGCAACGCTCGCACCCTCGGCGACCCCGGCCTCCGGCTCGGGGAACCGGGGGCGCAGCCGCAGCGACACCGTGCCCGACCCCGCCGTGCCCGACCCCGCCGTTCCCGACCCCACCGGCCCGGCCACCACCGGCCCCACTTCCACCCGGTCCCCGTACACCGCGACCGGGAACCTCGTGCGCACCCCGTCCCGCTCGAACGTCACCGCGTCCGGTGACGCCGCCACGACCGTGAGGTCCAGGCTCGTCTCCACGCCCGTGCGGGTGTGCCGGTAGTCGACCTCGACCGTGTCGCCGCCGTGCTCGAACACGGTCTTCTGCCGCTGGGACGGGAGGTTCCGCCAGCCCGGCGGCAGGGCCGAGGTGCGCCGCCGTTCGGCCAACGCGAGCGCGGCGGCCAGCGCTGCGGGTCGCACGTCGACCGGTTCCGGTGTGGTGAGGTCGTGCTGGTCCAGGAAGCCGGTGTGGGTGTTGCCCGCGCCGAACTCCGGGTGCCGCAGCGTGCGGACCAGCAGGTCGCGGTTGGTGACCAGGCCGTGGACCTCGGTGCGCTCCAACGCGGCGGCCAGCTTGCGGATCGCCGCGTGCCTGGTCGGCGCCCACGCGATCACCTTCGCCAGCATGGGGTCGTAGTGCACGCCCACCTCGCTGCCGTCCTCCACGCCGCTGTCCACGCGCACGCCGTCCGGCACGGCGAACCGGTGCACCGTGCCGCTCGCCGGACGCCAGTCGTGCGCCGGGTCCTCCGCGTACAGGCGGGCTTCGACGGCGTGGCCGTCGGGGGTGGGCGGTGCGGCCGGGAGGCTCGCGCCCTCGGCGATGGCGAGCTGCCAGGCCACCAGGTCGACGCCGAACACCTCCTCGGTGACCGGGTGCTCGACCTGGAGCCGGGTGTTGACCTCCAGGAAGTGGAACGAGCCCTCGTCGGTGAACAGGAACTCCACCGTGCCGGCGCCGACGTACCCGATGGCCTCGACAGCCTTGGTCGCCGCGCCGAACAGGCGCTCGCGGGCCTGTGGCGTCACGGCCGGGCTCGGCGTCTCCTCGATGATCTTCTGGTGGCGGCGCTGGATGGAGCACTCCCGCTCGCCCAACGCCCACACCGTGCCGTGCGCGTCGGCCAGGACCTGCACCTCGACGTGCCGGGCGTGCTCCAGCAGCGGTTCGCAGAACACCGTGCCGTCGCCGAACGCCGACTCGGCCTCGCGGCGCGCGGCGGCGACCTGCTCGGCCAACCCGGCCTGCGAGCGCACCACCCGCATACCCCGGCCGCCACCCCCGGCGGATGCCTTGACCAGCAACGGGAACTCGCTCGCCGACTCCGGGTCGAGTTCCGGCAGCACCGGCACCCCGGCGGCGGCCATCCGCTTCTTGGCCGCCACCTTGGACCCCATAGCGTCGATGACCTCCGGGTCGGGACCGACCCACGTCAGCCCGGCGGCCAGCACGGCGCGCGCGAACGACGCGTTCTCGGACAGGAAGCCGTAGCCGGGGTGCACGGCGTCCGCTCCGGCGGCCAGCGCGGCGGCGACCAGGGCGTCACCGCGCAGGTAGGTGTCACCCGGTGTGGCTCCGGGCAGGCGCACCGCCGCGTCGGCCTCCCGGACGTGCGGCGCGTCGGCGTCCGGGTCGGAGAACACGGCCACCGGCGAGACACCGACCTCGCGGCAGGTCCGGATGACCCGGCGGGCGATCTCGCCCCGGTTGGCGATCAACAGCTTGCGGATCATCGCGTCCTCACATCCGGAAGACGCCGTAGCGGTCGGCGCCCTTGATCGGTCCGCTGTGGATCGCGGACAGGCAGAGGCCGAGCACCGTGCGGGTGTCGCGCGGGTCGATCACGCCGTCGTCGTAGAGCCGGCCGGACAGGAACGGGGCCAGCGACTGCTGCTCGATCTGGCCCTCCACCATCTGCCGCATGGCCGCGTCGTGCTCGTCGTCGTAGTCCTGACCCTTCGCGGCGGCGGCCTGCCGCGCCACGATCGACAGCACGCCGGCGAGCTGCTTCGGCCCCATGACGGCGGACTTCGCGTTCGGCCAGGTGAACAGGAACCGGGGGTCGTAGGCCCTGCCGCACATGCCGTAGTTGCCCGCGCCGTAGGACGCGCCCATGACCACGGTCAGGTGCGGCACCGCGCTGTTCGACACCGCGTTGATCATCATCGCGCCGTGCTTGATGATGCCGCCCTGCTCGTACTGCGCGCCGACCATGTACCCGGTGGTGTTCTGGAGGAACAGCAGCGGGGTGTCGCTCGCGTTGGCGAGCTGGATGAACTGGGCGGCCTTCTGCGCTTCCTCGCTGAACAGCACGCCGCGCGCGTTGGCCAGCACCCCGATCGGGTAGCCGTGCAGGTCGGCCCACCCCGTGACGAGGCTGCTGCCGTAGTCGGGCTTGAACTCGTCGAACCGGGAGCCGTCCACGATCCGGGCGATCACCTCGCGCGGGTCGAACGGCACCCGCAGGTCCGTCGGCACCAGCCCGAGCAGGTCCTCCTCGTCGTAGCGGGGCGGTTCCACCGGCTTGGGCGGCGGGCCGAGCTTGCGCCGGTTCAGCCGGGCGACCACGCGGCGGGTGAGCCGGATCGCGTCCACCTCGTCCTCGGCCACGAAGTCGGCCAGGCCGGACGTGGTGCCGTGCATCCGCGCGCCGCCCAGCGACTCGTCGTCGGACTCCTCGCCGGTGGCCATCTTCACCAGCGGCGGGCCGCCGAGGAACACCTTCGACCGTTCCTTGATCATCACCACGTAGTCCGACATGCCCGGCACGTACGCGCCACCCGCCGTGGCGTTGCCGAACACCGTGCTGATGGTCGGGACACCGGCCGCCGACAGCCTGGTCAGGTCGCGGAACGCCCGGCCGCCGGGGATGAAGATCTCGCTCTGGCTCGGCAGGTCCGCGCCGCCGGACTCGACCAGGCCGATCAGCGGCAGCCGGTTCTGCAACGCGATGTCGTTGGCCCGGAACGTCTTGCGCAACGTCCACGGGTTGCTCGCGCCACCGCGCACGGTCGGGTCGTTGGCGACGATCACGCACTCGACGCCCTCCACCACCCCGATGCCGGTGACCACGCTCGCGCCCACCGGGTAGTCGGTCCCCCACGCGGCCAGCGGCGACAGCTCCAGGAACGGGCTGTCCTGGTCGACCAGCAGCTCGATCCGCTCCCGTGCGAGCAGCTTGCCGCGCTTGTGGTGCCGCTCGGTGTACTTCGCCCCGCCGCCCGCGAGCGCCTTGGCGTGCTCGGCGTCCAACTCGGCGAGCCGGGCCAGCAACGCCTCGCGGTTCTCGACGTGCTCGGGCGACCGGCTGTCCACCACCGTCCGCAACGTGGTCATGCGGTGAACCCCAATCGCCGTGCCGCCAGTTCGGTCATGACCTCGGTCGCGCCGCCCCCGATGCCGAGGATGCGCGCGTCCCGGTAGTGCCGCTCGACCTCCGCGTCACGCAGGTAGCCCGCGCCGCCGTGGAGCTGGACCGCCGCGTCCACGACGAACGAGCACGCCTCGACGGCCGCGTTCTTCGCGAAGCACA
Organism: Saccharothrix isguenensis; assembly: GCF_052936305.1. Taxonomy (NCBI): domain Bacteria; kingdom Bacillati; phylum Actinomycetota; class Actinomycetes; order Pseudonocardiales; family Pseudonocardiaceae; genus Saccharothrix; species Saccharothrix isguenensis. The sequence continues at coordinate 2,222,476 of NZ_CP193626.1, read as the reverse complement.
CCTGCGCGACGACTTCCTGTCCTTGCGCCGCCTTCACCGCCACTTCTCGCGTGTAAGTGCGGGCGAGGTCGATGCGTTGCGCCATCTCCACCAGCCGGTGGCTGACCACCTGGCGGGCGATGAGCGGCTCGCCGAACGTCCGGCGTTCCCTCGTGTACGCCACGGTCAGGTCGAGGCACCGCTGGGCCGTCGCGCAAGCCTGCACCGCCAGCGAGAGCCGCTCCACCTGGAACTGGCGCATGACCAGGGCGAACCCGGCGTCCTCCGCGCCGACCAGGTTGGCCGCCGGCACCCGTGCGTCCACGAAGGACAGGTCGGCGGTGTCCGAGCAGTGCCAGCCCATCTTCTCCAGCCTGCGGTCCACGGTGAACCCGGGCGTGCCCTTCTCGATCACGAGCAGGCTCACCCCGCCGTACCCGGGACCACCGGTGCGGACCGCCGTGGTGACGAAGTCGGCCCGGTCACCGGACGTGATGAACGCCTTCGAACCGTTCACCACGTAGTAGTCGCCTTCACGACGAGCGGTGGTGCGCAGGGCCGCGACGTCGGACCCGCCACCCGGTTCGGTGATGCCGAGCGACCCGATCAGCTCACCGTCCAGCGTGGGCCGGACGAACCGGTCGATCAGGTCCTCGTTGCCCGAGTCGATGATGTGCGGCAACGCGATGCCGTGCGTGAGCAGCCCGGCGACCAGCCCGGACGAGCCACCGGCCTGGATCAGCTCCTCGGTGACCACGACGGTGTCGACCAGGTCGCCGCCCGCGCCGCCGACGTGCTCGGGGAAGCCGATGCCCAGCAGCCCGATCTCCGCGGCCGTCCGGTGCAGCCGGCGGGGCAGCTCACCGGCCCGTTCCCAGTCCGACAGGTGCGGCACGACCTCCTGTTCGGTGAACTTCCGCACGGTGGCGCGGAGGTCCCGGCGCTCCGGCGTCTCGAACAGCTCGGAGGTCACGTTCACAGCAGCGCCTCCGGGATGTCCACGTGGCGGGACCGCAACCACTCCCCCAGTGCCTTGGCCTGCGGGTCGAAACGGGTGGACGACGCGACGCCGTCACCGAGCAGGCCGTGCAGCACGAAGTTCAGCGCCTTGAGGTTCGGCAGCTCGTACCTGTCGACGTCGCCCGCCTCGGGCAGCAGTTCCTTCAGCCGCTCGACGGTCAGTTCCGCCCGCAGCCACTCGTACTGCGCGTCGGTGCGCACCCACACGCCGAGGTTGGCGTCACCGCCCTTGTCGCCGGAACGCGCGCCCGCGATGGTTCCCAGTGGCGCCCTCATACGTCGACCACCTTCCCATCGGGCAGCACGGCCTGGTGCCGCACCGACGTCCGCGGCACGTACGCGGCCTCGTAGACGCCGAACGGCGTGCCGTCGCCGGGCGGCGCGGTCACGTGGAACCCCGGGTAAGAGCCCAACGCCAACTCGATGCCCGCCCGCGAGAACGCCTTGGCCCGCCGGGGATCCGCCGTCTTCACGGTGACGTGCAGCAGAGCGCTCGCCTCCTCCTCGGTGTCCGCGTCGGCGTGTTCGGTGCGTGCCAACGTCCACGTCAGACCCTCGGGACCGATGGCGGCTTCGAGCTGGTGCCGGACCAGGTTCGCCTTGGCCTCGACGTCCAGCCCGGTGAGCACGAACGTGGTGGAGTTGCGGAACCCGCCCAGGGTGTTGAGGCAGACCTTGAGCGCGTCCGGTGGCGGCGAGCCCTTCACCCCGGAGATCCCGACGCCCCGGTCCTGCGGGTCCAGCCGGATGGTGTCGAAGTGGCTGATCACGTCCGGCCCGGGGTAGGCGGGCGCGCCGATCTCGTAGAGCAGCTGGGCGGTGACGGTGTCCACGGTGACCGCGCCGCCCGTGCCGTCGTGCTTGGTGATGACCGACGAGCCGTCCACCTCGATCTCCGCGATGGGGAAACCGGGCCGCGTCGCGTCGATCGAGGTGAAGAAGGAGTAGTTGCCGCCGGTGGCCTGCGTGCCGCACTCCAGCACGTGCCCGGCGGCGGTCGCGCCCGCCAGCGCGTCCCAGTCCTCGCGGCCCCAGCCGAAGTGCGCCGCCGCCGGTCCGACGACGAGCGACGCGTCGGTGACGCGGCCGGTGACCACGACGTCCGCCCCGGCGTTCAGGCATTCGGCGATGCCCCACGCGCCCAGGTAGGCGTTGGCGGTCAACGCCTCCGGGAACCGGTCACGCAGGTCGTCGCCGGTCACGTGGGCGACCTTCGCGCCGAGGCCGAGCTTGTCGATCGCCTCGGCCAGCCCTTCCGGGTTCAGCCCGCCCGCGTTGGAGACGATCTTGACGCCGCGTTCGAGCGCGTCCGCCAGGTTCTCTTCGAGCTGGCGCAGGAACGTGCGGGCGTAGCCGAGGTTCGGGTCCTTCACCCGGTCTCGGCCCAGGATGAGCATGGTCAGCTCGGCCAGGTAGTCGCCGGTGAGCACGTCCAGGTCACCGCCGGTCAGCATCTCGCGGACGGCGGAGAACCGGTCGCCGTAGAAGCCGGAGGCGTTGCCGATCCGGATCACGGCTGCCCCTTCTCCCGACCGGGGCCGGGCGGGCCGGCGAACGCCTGCGCGATGGGCAGCCACGCCTCGGCGTTGTCGCCGACGGCCGTGACGGCGAGGTCGTCGCGGTGCCTGCGCCGGGTGGCCAGCAGGCAGAAGTCCAGCGCCGGTCCGGTGATCCGGTCCTCGGCGTCCGCCGGGCCCCAGGTCCACAGGTCGCCCTCCGGGGAGAGCAGCTCCACCCGGACCGGGACCTGCGGCGCCGGCAGGCCGTTGACCACGAACGCGTAGCCGAACGCGCGGACCGCGATGTGCGCGACGTGCCTCAGCCGGTTGGTCGGCTCGCGGGTGACGCCGAGCGCGTCGGCCACGTCCTGGCCGTGCGCCCAGGTCTCCATCAGCCGGGCGGTGGCCATCGACGCGGGGCTCATCGGCGGGCCGAACCACGGCACCTTCGCGCCCTGCGGCACGGCGAGCAGCGCGTCGGCCAGCTCGTTGCGACCCTCGCGCCACTGTTCGAGGGTGACCGGCTCGCGCGCGCCCTCGTCCACCATGTCCTGCGTGGCCTGCTTCAGCGCTTCCGCGAACGCCTCCGGATCGCGTGCGGCCAGCCCGGCGATCCGGTCGGTCCAGTGCAGGTGGCTGATCTGGTTGGCGATCGTCCAGCCCGGCGCGGGGGTGGGGACCGACCAGTCGTCCAGCGGTGCGACGAGGGCGTCCAACACCTCACCCTCGACGCGCAGGTCGATCAGGACCTCGTTGATCACAGCGAATCCTCCAGCATCCTCGCCCAGTGCCCGATGATCCGCTTGCGCCGCTTGCCGTCGTCGGTGAGCTGGTCGGCCAGGGCCAGTCCGCGCACCAGGTCCAGCGTGATCTGCACGGCTTCGCGGACGCCCGGCTTGGACTCGTCGGCGTTCAGCAGTTCGACCGCCAGGCGGTGCGTCTCGCGGCCCAGCCGGACCTCCAGCGGCACCACCACGGTCTTGAGCTCGGGATCGGTGCGCGCGGCGACCCACAGTTCGAGGGCGGCGGTGAACAGGTCGCTGGCGTAGTAGTCGGCGATCAGCTCGACCACCGCCACCGTGCTCCCGTTGACCTGCCGCGCGCGTTCTTTGAGGTGCAGGACGCTCTCGACGCCCAGGTGCTCCACCGCCGCCGCGACCAGCTCGCCGCGCGTGCGGAAGTGGTGCAGCTGAGCGCCCCGCGACACGCCCGCGCGTTCGGCGACCACGGTGGTCGTGGTGCCCGCCCAGCCGCGTTCGACCAGGCACTCGACGGTCGCCTCCATGAGCTTGCGCCTGGTCTCGCGGCTGCGGTCGGCCTGGCGCCTGGTCTCCTTCGGCGTGGTGTCGGTGGCCATGCGACCGAGTGTTCCGGCCAACTAACAAACAGTCAAGACTGATTGTTAGTTGGCCGGATCGGCGCCGTCACCGACGCCGGGGTGCTACCACCCGCCTTGGACCATGGTCTGGAACAGCCACTCGCCCCCGGCCTTCACGAGCAGGTCGCCGTATCGCACGACCTGCGAGAACTCCCCGACCGTCATGGTCGCGTCGGTGATCACGAACACCAGGTTCGCGTTGATGAAGTGCGGCGTGCGGACCGATTCCATCCGCACATCGCCCTCGCCGAGCGTCGCGGCCATGTCGCTGAGGAACCGTGCCCGGTCCCACGACTGCGCCGACCCGTCGGTGACCGCGTTGACCGGGAACAACGCCATCCCGGCCATCGCCTCGACGTCCTTGGCCACGGCCAGGGCGTCCCACTTCTCGAACCACGCGAGCACGCCCGCGACGTCTTCGCCGGTCGGCACGAACCCCGCTCCACCACTTGCCACAGCACTCATGCCGTACAGCGTACGGTACGAAGTACGCCAAGGTGCTCTACAGCATTCCGGCGGCGCGGAACAACCGGTCGTAGATCTCCCGGATCACGGCCTGCTTGCGCGCGTTGTAGTCCATGACGTGTCCGCCACCGGGCACCGCCGCCCGCTTCGCCTCCTCGTACAGCTCGCGATCCCCGGGATGGGCGCGCAGCCAGTCGCGGAACATGCGGTTCCGGATGGGCTCCGGGCTGCCCGGGCCGTACACGTGCAGGTTCACCCGGGGCTCGGCGAGCCTCAGGCACCGGTGCTCGTGGAACGACGGCTCCCGAATCGTGAGCACGTAGCCGACGCGTTCGAGCGCGGGAACGTACTGGTCCTCGTCCCGGGAGTCGGCGACCGCGAGGGTGATGTCGATGACGTCCTTGGCGGCCAACCCCTCGACGGAGGTCGATCCGATGTGCTCGATGTCCAGTACCGCGCCACCGAGCGTCCTGCGGATCTCCGCCGCCAAGGTTTCGTAGCGAGCGGGCCACCGAGGGTCGTACGGCACGATCTCGACCGGCTCGGGCGCCGGTGGCCCGAGGACCCACGGGTTCTCGGACGGATCGGAGTCGTGGTGTCGGGTGATGTCCTCGAAAGTCGGCACCCGCCGCAACGTAGCGCCGCCGGACGGGCCCGTCCACCGCGATCAGAGCAGGCTCAACTGCTCCTGCACCACGGGCGCGGGCGGGGTAGCCGCGGGGAGGCTGCCTTCCGGCCACAGGCCCTCGTCGTCACCCGGAACGCCCACCGCCTCGCGCTTGCCGCGCACGTCCAAGCCGTGCCGGGCCAGCAGTGGCTCGATGCGCGCGGTGAGCAGGCGGCGGTAGCGGGCGTCCACATAGGATCCGCGCGCGTACAGCCGCCGGTAGTCGTCCACCAGGTCCGGCCGTTCCCGCACCAGCCACCGGGCGAACCACTCCCGCGCACCCGGCCGCAGGTGCAGCGGCAGCACGGTCACGCCCGTCGCACCCGCCGACGCGATCGACGCCAGCAGCTCGTCCAACTGCTCGTCCGAGTCGGTCAGCCGGGGCAGCACCGGCGCGATGAACACCCCGCACGGCAACCCGGCGTCACGGATCCGCCGCACCAGGTCGAGCCGTGCCGGCGGAGTCGGCGTGCCCGGTTCCAGCCCCGACTGGAGGTCCCGGTCCAGCAACGCCAGCGACACCCCGATGCCCACCGGCACCGACGACGACGCCTCCGCCAACAACGGCAGGTCGCGGGCCAGCACGGTGCCCTTCGTGAGGATCGAGAACGGCGTGCCCGAGTCGGCCAGCGCCCGGATGATGCCCGGCATCAACGCGTACCGGCCCTCCGCCCGCTGGTACGGGTCGGTGTTCGTGCCCATGGCCACGTGCTCGCGCCGCCACCGACGCGACCGCAGCTGACCCTCCAGCACCTCCACCGCGTTGACCTTCACCACCACCTGGGTGTCGAAGTCGCGCCCCGCGTCGAGGTCCAGGTACGTGTGCGTGTTGCGGGCGAAGCAGTTGTGGCTGACCAGGCCGTTGGCCACGAAGTCGCCGGTGCCGGTGGTGATGTCGTACAGGGTCCGCGTCACGCCCAGCGACTCCACCGACACCACCGACAGCCGGGACGTCACGGGCACGGCCATGCCCTCCACCGCGTTGCCGCGCGGGATCGCGGGACCGACCAGGTGCAGGAACCTCAGCCGCTCGGCCAGCCCGCCGACGATCCTCACCCCGCGCACCTCGACCACGTGCGACACGCGCAGCCGCGTCAACGCCAGCACGGCCGCCTCGAACACCGCGCTGTCGGCGCTCGCCATCACCAGCTGCCCGCCGGTGGAGCTGCCGCGCGCGTCGAACAGGCCCGCCAGGAAGCCCTTCGACCACTCCTCCCCCGGCGTCGTCGGCCACTCCACCAGGTCCTGCTCGCGCGGCACCCGGCCGCCGGTGTACTCGCGCAGCCGCGCCCGCACGTCCGGCTGGCTGGGCAGGCCGCCGCGCACCACGCCCCACAGGTAGCCGCTGCGGTACTGCTCGCCCTGGGTCGGCGGCGCGGCGAACCGGCCCGTCCCCACCAACTGCGCGCCCTTGGCCAGGGACGGGCGCTCCTCGAAGTCCTCGCACCGGCCGGGCGTCACGTGCTTCCAGCCCTCGTCGGTGAGGAACCGGTGGTCGCCACCCGAGACGACCTGCGTGCCGTCGCCCAACGTCACCCGGTACGCGGGCTTGGCGGTCTTCCAGTGCGCCAGCACGCGCGTGACCACGAACCGGCCCTCGGACGTGCCGAACACCTCCTCGCCCACGGACAGCTCGGCGATGGGCTTGGTGCGGCCGTCCGCCAGCAGCACCGGCGTGTCCCCGGTCAGGCAGTACGTGCAGCCGTGCGTGCAGCCCCGGTACGGGTTGACCGTCCAGCCGAACGGCAGCCCGTCGCCCGGCACCTTGTTCAGCACGCTCTTGGCGTTCACCTCGTGGAACACGATGTCGGCGAAGTCGGGAGTTCGTACGCTGCGCACCAGTCCCGGCAACCCCGGCAGAGCCTGCTGCCGGTCAGCCCCGTCCTTCTGCCCGTCCCATCGCATGAATCCATTCGAACACGTGTTCGAACTACGGTCAAACGGAGTGCCCGTGTCAGTGCTGGACGTCATCCTCTGGCCCTTCAACACACCCGCGGTGACCTTCGCCGGCGTGACCACCAGCTGGGGCGAGGTGGCCGGTTTCATCACCGGCGCGCTCTGCGTGTGGCTCGTGGCCAGGCAGAACGTGTGGAACTGGCCGATCGGCATCCTGAACAACCTCGCCTTCCTGGTGCTGTTCGCGACCAGCGGCCTGTTCGCCGACTCCTGGCTCCAGGTCGTCTACGTCGCGCTCGCGCTGTACGGCTGGTGGTCGTGGCTCCGGGGCGGTGTCGAACGCACCCCGCTGCCGGTGAGCCGGACCACCCGCGTGCAGTGGCAGTGGCTGCTGGCGGCCGGCGTGGCCGGGACGTTGCTGCTGGTGTGGGTGCTCACCTCGTTCACCACCTCGACGGTGCCCTGGGCCGATTCCGTGACCACCGTGCTCTCCCTGCTGGCCACGTGGGGCCAGACCCGCAAGAAGGTCGAGTGCTGGTGGCTGTGGATCGCCGCTGACGTGATCTACGTTCCGTTGTACGCCTACAAGGACCTGTGGCTGACGGCGGTCCTCTACGTCGGGTTCATGGCCCTCTGCGTGATCGGCCTGCGCAACTGGACCAAGGCCCTGCGCGAGGACGAGCGCGACGAGCTGGTCGCCGCGTGACCGACTTCGACCACGCGCTGGTGCTCGGCAAGTTCTACCCGCCGCACGCCGGGCACCACCACCTCGTCCGCACCGCCGCCGCGCGCAGCCGGCGGACCACCGTGACCGTGCTGGCGTCGGGCGTGGAGTCGATCCCGGTGGCCGACCGGGTGGCGTGGCTGCGGGCCGAGCACGCCGGCACGCCCGGTCTCGTCGTGCTCGGCGACGTGGACGAGCACGAGATGGACCTCGACAGCGACACCGCGTGGGAGCTGCACATGGGCGTGGCACGGGCGGTGCTCGGGCGGCGGGCGATCATGGACGGCGATCCGGCGTCGGCGGCGATCGACGCGGTGTTCTCCAGCGAGCACTACGGCGACGAGATGGCCAAACGGCTGGGCGCCAGGCACGTGCTGGTCGACCTGGACCGCGACACCTTCCCCGTGTCGGGCACGGCGGTCCGGGCCGACCCGCGCGGCCAGTGGACGCACCTCGCGCGAGCGACCCGGGTCGGGCTGTGCGCGCGGATCGTGGTGGTGGGCGCGGAGAGCACGGGCACCACGACGTTGTCGCGCGACCTCGCCGCCGCGCTCGACGCGCCGTGGGTGCCCGAGTACGGCCGCGAGCACACGGAGTCGAAGCTGGCCGCCGCACGCGCGTTCGACCCGGACGCCGACGTCGACGGTCTTGTGTGGACGGTCGGCGACTTCCAGGACGTGGCGCGCAGGCAGCGGGAACTGGCCGACGCGGCGGTGGACGGCCCGGTCCTGGTGTGCGACAACGACTCCTGGGCGGCGACCGTCTGGGGCCACCGGTACCTGGGCGCCCCGCACCCGGACATCGCGCCGGACGCCCACCGCCCCGCCCTGTACCTGCTCACCGACCACGTCGGCGTGCCGTTCGAGCAGGACGGGTGGCGGGACGGCGAGCACCTGCGCGCGTGGATGACCGGCGAGTTCGAGGCCGGCCTGGCCGCGCGGGGCGTGCCGTGGCGGCTGGTCACGGGGCCACCGGACGAGCGGCTGCGGCAGGCCTTGACGGCGTGCGAGGAGGCGGTGGCCGGGCACTTCCGGTTCGCCGACCCGCTCCGCGCTCAGACGGTCACGACGACCTGGTCCAAGGGCTTGCGGACCAGGTCCGGCACCACGCAGTCGTCGGCCGGGTAGCCGATCGGGATCACCGCGAACGCCTTCTCGTTGCGCGGGCGGCCCAGGATCTCGCCGAGGAACCTCATCGGCGACGGCGTGTGGGTGAGCGCGGCGAGCCCGGCCAGGTGCAGCGCGGTCAGCATCATGCCGACCGCGATGCCCACCGACTCGTCCACGTAGTAGTGCTTGCGGGTGGTGCCGTCGGGCGCGAGGTGGAACCGCTGCTGGAACACGACCACCAGCACCGGCGCGTCGGTCAGGTGCGGTTTGGCGTGGTCGGTGCCGAGCGGGCGCAAGGCGTCCAGCCACTCGTCGCCGAGCCGGCCCGCGTACGAGACGCGTTCCTCGTGCTCGGCGGCCTCGCGGATGAGCTGACGCACCTCCTGGTCCTTGACCAGCACGAACTTCCACGGCTGCTGGTGCGCTCCGCTGGGCGCGGTGGAGGCGGTCGCGATGGCGTCGAGCACCACCTGCTCGGGCACGGGGTCGGTGGAGAACATGCGCACCGTGCGGCGTTCCTCCATGCGGGCGCGCAGGTCGGCGGCGGCGCGCAGGGAACGGTCGACCGGCATCCGCGGCGGCCGGTACGGGACCGGGGTGAAGTCCTTGCCGTGCGGTGAGGTCCAGTGCTGAGGTGTCCGGTTCGTGGTCACCTTGCCGAGCGTGGCACCGCGCAGGTCCCGGTTGAAGGGTTTGCCCCGGAATTCGCACTGAACTGTCCGGAATGCGGACGCACGGGGCGGGTCGGGCAGTATGTGCGCCGTGCACGCCAAGGATCTGATCGCCGCGCACGGCGGACACGGACACGGACACGGCCGCTCCACCGAACCCTCTTCGGAGCCGGTCCGGAAGCTGCTGCTGATCTTGCTCGTGCCGTTCGTGCTGGCCACCGTGGTGGGCACGCTGCTGCTGTACCCGTTCGGGCACGAGCAGCGCACGGGCGCGGAGGCCGGGCTGGCGCAGGTGCCGGTGCGCGGCGACGTGACCGCCGTGGTGCAGGGCGGGTGCGGACCGGACGCCGAGGTGCCCGGCGCCAACGGGTGCTTCCTGGTGACCGTGAAGATGAGCGACGGCGCGGCGGCGGGCCGGGAGATCCGCATCCCGATCCCGGACCAGCCGGGCACGCCGACGTTCGAGGTCGGCGACGCGGTGGTGCTGTCCTACGGCGGCGGCGACCCGGACGACAGCACGTCGTACCAGCTGGCCGACTTCCAGCGCGGGGTGCCGCTGCTGCTGCTCGCCGTGCTGTTCGCGGCGGCGGTGCTGCTGTTGGGGCGGTGGCAGGGGTTGGCGGCGCTGGGCGCGCTGGCGTTGAGCTTCGTGGTGCTGGCGCTGTTCGTGCTGCCCGCGATCCTGGCCGGGGAGAGCCCGCCGGCCGTGGCCGTGGTCGGCGCCGGGATGATCATGTTCGTGGTGCTGTACCTGACCCACGGGTTCTCCGTGCGGACGTCCACGGCGGTGCTGGGCACGTTGGGGAGCCTGGCGTTGATCGGCGTGCTGGGTGCGGCGTTCTCCGCGTTCGGCAAGCTGACCGGGCTGGACCAGGAGAGCGCGAACCTGGTGTCGCTGCTCGGGCACGACATCGACACGCGCGGGCTGTTGTTGGCGGGCACGATCATCGGCGCGCTGGGCGTGCTGGACGACGTGACGGTGACGCAGACCAGCGCGGTGTGGGAGCTGCGCCGGGCGAACCCGTCGCTCGGGTTCCGCGAGCTGTACGCGGCGGGGTCGCGGATCGGCCGCGACCACCTGTCATCCGTGGTGAACACGCTGGTCATGGCGTACGCGGGCGCGGCGCTGCCCTTGCTGCTGGCGTTCTCGCTGTCCGGTCGCACGGTGGGCGAGATCCTGACCGCGCAGGAGGTGGCGCAGGAGGTCGTGCGGACGTTGGTGGGCAGCATCGGCCTGGTGGCCGCCGTGCCGATCACCACCGCCCTGGCCACGTTCGTGGCCGGCCGCGAACCGTTCCCCGCCTCCACCACGCCCGACGACGACCTCGCCCCCGACTCCGGCCCGGACTCCGGCTCCGGCTCGGAGGAGGACGAGGTGACGTCGGCGCTGAACCCCCCGTGGCGGAAGCGGGTGGCCGGTGACCTGCGGACCGGCTACGACCCGGCCAAGGGCCCGTGGCGTCGGCCCGCCTCCGGTGGACCTAGTGCGCCAGCAGGACCAGCACCAGCGCGATCGCGGCGGGCACGGACTGCACGACCAGGATCCGACGACTGACCGTCGCGGCGCCGTACAGGCCCGCCACGATCACGCAGATCAGGAAGAACACCGCGAAAGCGAACCCCGTCGTGCCGGGCGCGATCAGCGCGAAGACCAGACCGGCCGCCAGGAAGCCGTTGTAGAGGCCCTGGTTGGCGGCGAGGACCTTCGACTCGGCGGCGAACTCCTTGGTCGTGCCGAAGGTCGCACGGCCGCGCGGAGTGGTCCAGAGGAACATCTCCAGCACGACGATGTAGAGGTGGATGGCCGCGACGAGCGCGGTCAGGACATCAGCGGCGATCTGCACGGATGAACAACGTACTCGCATGCCGGGAGCCGTGTCCGGCCTCACCACCCGGGTCGCCACCGGGACGGCGGCTACCGGGATAATCACCGGGTGGGACGGATCCGGAAAGCCGACGAGACCATCAGTCGGGAGGTCGACTCGGGCATCGCGGAACTGGCCCCCGACCCGGACGTGCCCCGGGCGTGGATGCTTCGCCTGAACGGCACCCCGCAGTCCCACGTGGACCTGGACGACCCGACGCACCTGGAGTTCGAGTACCTGCGCCGGCTCGGCCACGTCGCCGACCTGGTCGCGCCGGGCAGCGACCCGATCCGGGCCCTGCACCTGGGCGGCGGGGCGCTCACCCTCCCCCGCTACATCGCCACCACGCGGCCCCGGTCCACGCAGCAGGTCGTGGAGATCGACGGCGCGCTGATCGACCTGGTGCGGGGCGTCCTCCCGCTGGACCGGAACTGGCGGCTGCGCATCCGCAACGGTGACGCGCGCGCCGTCCTGGCCAAGGCTCCCGAGGACACGTTCGACCTGGTCGTGACGGACGTGTTCGCCGGCGCCCGCACGCCCGCCCACCTGACGTCGGTCGAGTTCGTGGAGCTGGCGTCGCGCACCCTGCGTCCGGGCGGGACCTACGCGGCGAACATCGGCGACGGCGGCAAGCTCGCGTTCGCCAAGGCCCAAGCCGCCACCGTCCGCGCCGTGTTCCCGCACGTGTGCGTGCTGGCGGAGCCGGGTGTGTTCCGGGGCAGGCGGTTCGGCAACTTCGTCGTCGTCGGGTCGCACGTGGAGCTGCCGATCGCGGCCCTCACCAGGCGCACGGCCGGCGACCCGTTCCCGGGGCGCGTCGAGCACGACGACTCCCTGACCCGGTTCATCGGCGGGGCGCCGCCGACCACGGACGCCACGGCCACCCAGTCGCCCTCGCCGCCCAAGGGCACCTGGGGCCTGCCCGACGAGTGAGCCGGCGGGTCAGGACTGGTCGAGGGTGGAGACGAAGCGCGAGATGGCTTCGGGGGTCAGCTTCTGGGCCAGGCGGCCGGCGGGGGCCATGGAGCCCAACTGGTAGAGGGGGCGGTCGGCGGCGGCCAGGCCGCGGGCCTCGGCGCGCAGCTGGGCGACCAGGAGTTCGGAGAACACCAGGCCCGGCGCGTCACCCCGGCTCGCCAGCACGTCGGCCAGCTTGCGCAGCGGCAGGATGCCCTGCTCCCGCCCACCCGTGCCCGCGTAGATGGCCAGCGCCAGGTTGACCGCCTTGCCGCCACCGCGCACGAACAGCCCCACCGTCCGGGTGCCGCGCATGTCCGTCACGAGCAGGTCCAACTGCTCGGCGGTGTGCAGGTCCACCGAACGCGTGCCGAAGGCGCGCACCGACAGCACATGGCCCTCAAGCCACACCCGCCGTCGCGCCTCCGACCACGCCAGCAGCAACAGCGGCACGGCGAACACCGCCGCCGCCACCAGACCTGCCGTCCGCCCGGCGAGCAGCCCCAGCAACCCGCCGAACGCGGCGGCGACGATCAGCGCGCCGACGCCGACCGTCCGCGCGCGCTTGCGCACCGCCTTCGGGTCGAGCAGGTCAAGGGCAATCCGCTCGCTCACCGGCCCAACGCCTCCAGCACCGAGATCACCACGTCCGCCAGCGGCACGGCGCGCTGGTCACCCGACGCCAGCTCCTTCAGCTGCACGACCCCGGCCTCGATGTCGCGCTCGCCCAGCACCAGCGCGAACCGCGCACCGGACCGGTCGGCGCCCTTCATCGCGCCCTTGAGCCCCTTGCCGCCGTAGGCGAGGTCGAACCGCACCCCGGCCGCGCGCAGCGGCGCCGACAACGCCACCAGCCGCGACTTCGCCACCTCGCCCAACGGCACGCCGTACACGTCGCACCGCGTCTCGTCGCCCGGCGCCACGCCCTCGACCTGGCACGCCAGCAGCGCCCGGTCCACGCCGAGCCCGAACCCGACCCCGGACAGCGGCTGCCCGCCCAACTGCTCCATCAACCCGTCGTAGCGCCCGCCGCCGCCGATGCCCGACTGCGCGCCCAACCCGTCGTGCACGAACTCGAACGTCGTCTTCGTGTAGTAGTCCAGGCCGCGCACCATCCGCGGGTTCTCCACGAACTTCACGCCCAGGTCGTTCAGGTAGCCCTTGACCTGCTCGTAGTGCGCCAGCGACTCGGCCGACAGGTTGTCCACCATCAGCGGCGCGTCCGCGACCAGCTCCCGCACCTCGGGCCGCTTGTCGTCCAGCACCCGCAACGGGTTCAGCTCGGCCCGCCGCCGCGTCTCCTCGTCCAGGGGGAGAGCGGCCAGGAAGTCCTGCAGCTTCTCCCGGTACTGCGGACGGCACGTGGCGTCGCCCAGCGACGTCAGCTCCAGCCGGAACCCGGTCAGCCCCAACGCCCGGAACCCCGCGTCGGCGACCGCGATGACCTCCGCGTCCAACGCCGGGTCGTCCACGCCGACCGCCTCGATGCCGACCTGGTGGAACTGCCGGTAACGCCCGGCCTGCGGCTGCTCGGCGCGGAAGAACTGGCCGGCGTACGCGAGCTTCACCGGCAGCTGCCCGCGGTCGAGCCCGTGCTCGATCACCGCGCGCATCACACCCGCCGTGCCCTCGGGCCGCAGCGTGATGGACCGGTTGCCGCGGTCGGTGAACGTGTACATCTCCTTGCTGACCACGTCGGTCGACTCGCCGACGCCGCGGGCGAACAGCGCGGTGTCCTCGAAGACGGGCAGCTCGACGTAGCCGTAGCCGGCCCGGCGCGCGGACTCGACGAGCGTGTCGCGGACCGCCAGGAACGACGCGGAGTTCGGCGGGAAGTAGTCGGGCACGCCCTTGGGCGCGGCGAAGGGGGGTGCGGAGGAAGCGGGTGCGGAAGGAGACGTCGTCACGGTTCTACAGTCCTCGGTGCGGTGCGGCCGGCGCGTCGGACGAACCCAGTCCCAGCAGGAACGGGTTGCCCGCGCGCTCGCGGCCGATGGTCGTCGTGGGCCCGTGGCCGGGCAGCACCACCGTGTCGTCGGCCAACGTCAGCACCTTCGTGCGCAGGGACGTCAGCATCTCGCGGTGGTTGCCGCCCGGCAGGTCGGTGCGTCCGATGGAGCCGGCGAAGAGGGTGTCGCCGGACAGCACGAGCCGTCCGCCCTCTTCCGTCCCGGCGCGGAACATCACCGACCCGCCGGTATGGCCCGGTGTGTGGTCGACGGTCAGCCGGAGACCCGCCAGGTCCAGCTCGGCGCCGTCGGCCAACTCGCGCACCTCGCGCGGCTCCCGCATCTCCAGGTTGCCGCCGAAGAAGGTCCGCGACTCGGCGCTGATGCCCTTGAGCGGGTCGGACAGCAGGTCGCGGTCGTCGGGGTGGATCCACGCCGGTATGTCGTTGCCGTCGCAGACGGGCGCGACCGAGAACGAGTGGTCGAAGTGCCCGTGCGTCAGCAGCACCGCGACCGGCGAGAGCCGGTGCTCGCGCAACGCCTCGGCGATCGGCTCGGCCGCGTCCTGGCCCGGATCGACCACCACGCAGGCCTCGCCCGCGCCCGTGGCCAACACGAAGCAGTTGGCCTGGAGGGCGCCGGTCGGGAACCCGATCACCAGCACGGGATCACCTCTCGTCGGCAACGGATCGACAACGGATCCCTGCGGACCCCGTCAACCAGCCTATCCGGCATACACCAGCCATATACGTGCCCCCTAGACTGCTGACCGATCGTCGCCGTCGACGGGAGATCAGGGAGGTTGCAGGTGCCGACCAACGTGCAGCGCCGCGAGCAGGCCAAGCGGAAGCTGGAACGCCAGCTCGTCCGCCGGGCTGAGCGTGCGAAGCGGCGCCGGGTGCTCGCTGTAGTCGCGACCGCCGTCACCGTCGTCGTCGTAGCGGGTGGTGTGTACTTCCTCGCCACGACCGACTTCACCAACAACGACACGGGGGACGACGCCGCGGCCTCGGCCACCCCGTCCACGTCGGCCGCCCCGGTGGAGATCCCGACCGAGGTCAAGGCGCTGCCGACGCGCCCGACCCCGATCGCGGACCCGGCCACCTGTGAGTACCGGCCGTCCACGGAGCCCGCGTCCAAGGAGGGCACGAAGGCCCCCGAGGGCGGCGGTGTCCCCGCGACCGGCACCACGACCGCCACCATCAAGGCCAACATCGGCGAGCTGAAGCTGACGCTGGACCGCGCCCTGGCGCCGTGCGCGGTGAACAGCTTCATCAACCTGGCCCAGCAGGGCTACTACGACGGCAGCAGCTGCCACCGCATCGGCACCGAGGGGCTGCAGATGCTCCAGTGCGGTGACCCGACGGGCACCGGCTCCGGCGGCCCCGGGTACACGTTCGACGACGAGACGTGGCCCGAGCTGTCCTACGGCCGCGGTTACCTCGCGATGGCGAACGCGGGCAAGGACGAGGCGACGCAGCAGGGCACGAACGGCAGCCAGTTCTTCATCGTCTACGGCAATGCGCAGCTGGCGCCGGACTACACGGTCTTCGGCAGCATCGACGAGGCGGGCCTCAAGCTGATCGACGAGGTGGCGCGTGCCGGCCACGACGGCGCGTTCGACCCGGCGCCCGGTGGCGGCAAGCCGAACAAGGAAGTGAAGTTCGAGTCGGTCTCCATCGCGTAGACCGTCCGACGAACACGCAGGGGCCCCGCACTCGGGAGAGGAGTGCGGGGCCCCTGCGTCTTCCCCGTCGGTCTGTGGGGACCGACGATGCGGATGGTCCCACCGCGCGATGACGTTTCACTGACGCCGCACTCCCGCGCGGCGGGACACCGTGCCGTCGAGTGCCCGCCGGGCGGGCGCGCCGCAGCGGCTACAACCGCCAGAACAGGCGCGCAAATCCCGACTTCCCCCTGGTCAACCGCTCGCCGGCGTGGTGACTCTGCGCAGTGGCACGGCCACACCCCATCAGCGGATACCCGCCCGAACACGCGCGCGGTTCACTTCGTCCACCCGGGCAACCAATTCGGGTGTCAATTTCCAGGGAGGGAAGTTGAAGTTCGCGAAGTCGTTCGCCGTACGCACGGCGGTCGGGATCTCCGCACTGTTCATGATGTTCACCGGCGTTCAGGCGGCACAGGCCGAGACGGTCGCGCCGGCCCCGTCCGATGATGTGAGCGCGCAGGTGATCTGCGGGCTGCACGAGGAATTCTGGGGTTGGTACTGGGGCAACTGCACGAATTCGCCCATCATCATCCGCTGGCACATCTTGTCGAACCCGTGGTCGTACAAGTGCACCGCACCGCACAGCGACACCTTCGTCGGTGCCTTCACCCCCACCGTCGAGGTGCTCCAGGGCCCCTGCATCCCCTGAGCCGACGGCTTTCCCGACCCGGGTCCGGCGCGATGACGCGCCGGACCCGGCGTGCTCAGGGCTCAGGGCTCAGGAAGCCGACGTCACGCGGTAGACGTCGTACACGCCCTCGACGCTCCGCACGGCCTTGAGCACGTGACCCAGGTGCTTCGGGTCGCCCATCTCGAACGAGAACCGCGACACCGCCACCCGGTCCCGCGACGTCGTCACCGACGCCGACAGGATGTTCACCTTCTCGTCGGCCAGCACCTTCGTCACGTCCGAGAGCAGCCGGTGCCGGTCCAGCGCCTCCACCTGGATCGCCACCAGGAACACCGATGACGACGACGGCGCCCACTCGACGTCCAGCAACCGCTCGGGTGTCCTCAGCAGCTCGTCCGCGTTGGTGCAGTCGGTCCGGTGCACGGAGACCCCACCGCCGCGCGTGACGAAACCGAGGATGTCGTCACCGGGCACGGGCGTGCAGCAGCGGGCCAGTTTGACCCACACGTCGGACGCGTCCTTGACGATGACCCCGGCGTCACCGGTGACCCGCCGCCTGGTGACGGTGGACGGCGTGGACCGCTCGGCCAGCTCCTCCTCGGCGTGCTCGACACCGCCGAGCTGCGCCACCAACCGCTGGACCACGTGCCGCCCGGAGGTGTGCCCCTCCCCCACGGCCGCGTACAGCGCGGACACGTCGGGGTAGTGCAGCTCCTTCGACAGGGCGCCCATGGAGTCGGCCGAGACGAGGCGCTGGAGGGGCAACCCGACGCGGCGGACCTCCTTGGCGATGGCGTCCTTGCCGAGCTCGATCGCCTCTTCCTTGCGCTCCTTCGCGAACCACTGCTTGATCTTGGCCTTGGCCCGCGGGGACGCCGCGAACGACAGCCAGTCACGGGACGGGCCCGCGCCCTCGGCCTTCGAGGTGAAGATCTCGATGACCTCGCCGTTCTCCAGCTTCCGCTCGAGCGCGACGAGCCGTCCGTTGACGCGGGCGCCGATGCACCGGTGGCCGACCTCGGTGTGCACGGCGTAGGCGAAGTCGACCGGCGTGGAACCCGTGGGCAGGGTGACGACGTCGCCCTTCGGCGTGAAGACGAAGATCTCCCGCGCCGCCAGGTCGAACCGCAGCGACTCCAGGAACTCGCCCGGGTCGGCGGCCTCCCGCTGCCAGTCCAGCAGCTGCCGCATCCAGGCCATCTCGTCGACCTCGACACCCTTGCCGGTGTGCGTGCCGCGCGTCTCCTTGTACCGCCAGTGCGCCGCGATGCCGTACTCGGCGGTCCGGTGCATGTCGTACGTCCGGATCTGCACTTCCAGCGGCTTGCCGTCCGGCCCGATGACCGTCGTGTGCAACGACTGGTACACGCCGAAACGGGGCTGCGCGATGTAGTCCTTGAACCGGCCGGGCATGGGCTGCCACAGCGCGTGCACCACGCCCATGGCGGCGTAGCAGTCACGGACCTCGTCCACCTGGATGCGCACGCCCACGAGGTCGTGGATGTCGTCGAAGTCGCGACCGCGCACGATCATCTTCTGGTGGATCGAGTAGTAGTGCTTGGGCCGGCCCTCCACCTTGGCGGTGATCCGAGCGCCCTCCAGCTGCCGGGTCAGCTCCGTGATGACGCCGCCCAGGTACGTGTCGCGGGACGGCGCGCGGTTGGCGACCAGGCGCACGATCTCGTCGTACTTCTTCGGCTGGAGGATCGCGAACGCCAGGTCCTCCAGCTCCCACTTCACCGTCGCCATGCCCAGGCGGTGCGCGAGCGGGGCGAGCACCTCCAGGGTCTCGCGGGCCTTGCGGGCCTGCTTCTCCGGCGGCAGGAACCGCATCGTGCGCATGTTGTGCAGCCGGTCGGCCAGCTTGATGACCAGCACCCGCGGGTCCTTGGCCATCGCGATGACCATCTTGCGGATGGTCTCGGCCTCGGCCGCCGCGCCCAGCTTGACCTTGTCCAGCTTGGTCACGCCGTCGACCAGGAGCGCGACCTCGTTGCCGAAGTCGACCCGCAGCTGGTCCAGCGAGTAGTCCGTGTCCTCGACCGTGTCGTGCAGCAGGGCCGCGACCAGCGTGGTCGTGTCCATGCCCAGCTCGGCCAGGATCGTCGCCACCGCGAGCGGGTGCGTGATGTACGGGTCGCCGGACTTCCGCCGCTGCGGCCGGTGCTTCTCCTCCGCCACGTCGTAGGCGTGCTGGAGCAGCGCCAGGTCGGCCTTGGGGTGCAGGTCGCGGTGGACGGCCGCCAGCGGCTCGAGCACCTGCTTGACCGGCGCCGCGCGCTGGGCGGTGATCCGACGTGCCAGCCGTGCGCGCACGCGCCTCGTCGCCGACGGCGGCCGTGCGGGCACGGGCGGCGACGTCTGGGCGGGTTCGGTGTCCTGGCTCAACCACGCTCCTCGGGTCTAGGAACCGAGGATAACTCCGTTGGGCGGCAGACCCGGGCGGCGAGCCGATGAGCGGTGCGGTTCACACGACGAGCAGCAACCGCCGTTCAGCGCGACCAGTCGCCCGGAACCGCGTTTCACCAGCCTGAACGCCGCCTGGCACCGCTGCGCGCGCGTCCCCCGCTCAGAGGGTCCCCTTGTTTATATTCTGCCGGCGGAATCCGACGATCCCGGCAGTCGGACGGGCACCTGTGGACAACTCAGGCCACCCCGCGCATGGGACCAGGTCCCGCGCGGACGGGTCAGACGGTCAGGAGGGCGTTGACCTCACGGCCCGCGAGGCGGTCACGGCCGCCCAGGCCCTGGATCTCCAGCACCACCGACACGCCCGTCACGACGCCACCGGCGCGTTCGACCAGCTCGCACGCCGCCACCGCGGTACCGCCGGTCGCCAGCACGTCATCCACGACCACAACGCTCTGACCAGGCAAAATGGAGTCGGCTGGCAGTTCGAGGGTAGCGGTGCCGTACTCCAAGGCGTACGACACGCGGTGGGTCACGGCGGGGAGCTTGCCCGGCTTGCGCAGCGGCACGACGCCGTAGCGCCAGCCGTACCCGAGCGCCGCACCCAGCAGGAAGCCGCGCGACTCGACGGCCGCGACCAGCTGCGTGTCCGGGTGGATCTTGTCCTGCAAGGCGTCGACCACGGCGCGCAACGCGTCCGGGTCGGCCAAGACCGGCGTGAGGTCCCGGAAGACGACCCCCGGCAGGGGGAAGTCCGGGACCTCACGCAGCAGCCCTAGGGCTCGGTCGAGCTTCAACGCTGCTTCTTGCCCGACGGGCGGCGACGCACGTCAGCGGCCTTGCCGGTCCGCGCGGGCACGCCCGCCGCAGCCGCCATGGCCTTCTCCTTGCGCACTTCCGCCTGCACCGACTCGTCGTCCGTCGACTCCACGATGTCGCCACCGCTGACGGCCTCGCCGCCGGCCTTGCGGGCCAGGTTGTCCCGACGCGCGTGCACCCGGGCGGCCTGCGCCTTGTACCGGGCGTCACGCATCTTCAGGTCCACCGCGACCGGGGTGGCGATGTAGATGGACGACAGCGCGCCGATCGCGATACCGGTCAGCTGCACCAGCGCCAGGTCCTTCAGCGTGCCGACGCCGAGCAGACCCACGCCGATCACCAGCAGGCCCAGCACCGGCAGCAACGCGATCAACGACGTGTTGATCGAGCGCATCAGGGTCTGGTTCACCGCCAGGTTCGCCGCCTCGCTGTACGTGCGGCGGGTGAGGCCGAGCAGGCCACGGGTGTTCTCCCGGACCTTGTCGAACACCACCACCGTGTCGTAGAGCGAGAAGCCGAGGATGGTCAACAGACCGATCACCGTCGCGGGCGAGACCTCGAAGCCGACCAGCGAGTAGATGCCCGCCGTGATCACCACGTCGTGCAGCACCGCGACGAGCGCCGCGATCGCCATGGCCACTTCGAAGTACAGCGCCAGGAAGATCATGACGGCGAGGAAGAACACGGCGAGCGCGATCAGCGCCTTGCCGGTGATCTCACCGCCCCAGGAGGCGGACACGGCGCTGTCGCTGACGGCCTGCGCGCCACCGTTGGGCTTGAGGTCCTCCTCGATCGCGCTCTTCAGCGCGAACACCTCGTCGGCGCTCAGCGCGTCCGACCGGATCTGGATGGTCGCCACGTCGCCCGTGCCCACGGTCTGCACCGTGGTGGGCTCCCGGCCGATGGCCTTCGTGAACGTCTCCTTGGCCGCCTCGACGCTGATCGTGCCGGACGCGCTGTTCGCCGGCAGCTGGACGCGCGTGCCACCGGTGAAGTCGATGCCCAGGTTGAAGCCCCGGAACACGATCGACCCGATGCAGACCAGCAGGATCAGGCCGAACAGCACGTACCAGCGCTTGCGCCGTCCGACGATGTCGAACGCGCCGTTGCCGACGTAGAGCCGCTGGAAAACGTTGGCCTTCTTCTTCGTCTCGGCCACGTCAGACCTCCTTCACAGCGGTGCTCTTCGCACCCGACAGCGCGCGGTCGTCGACGGCGGCCTGGACGGCGCCGCCGAGACCCGACAGCTTCGGGTTGGACAGGGACTTCGACTTCGAGACGATGCTGACCAGCGGGTGCGTCACCAGGAAGACCACGATCAGGTCGAGCACCGTGGACATGCCGAGCGTGAACGCGAAGCCCTTCACCTGGCCGACGGCGATCACGTACAGGATGGCCGAGGCGAGGAAGCTGACCGCGTCCGCCGACAGGATCGTGCGGCGCGACCGGACCCAGGCGCGCGGCACGGCGGACCGGAACGTCCGGCCCTCGCGCACTTCGTCCTTCAACCGCTCGAAGAACACCACGAACGAGTCCGCGGTGATACCGATCGACACGATGAAGCCGGCGATGCCCGCGAGGTCGAGGGTGAACCCGATCCAGCGGCCCAGCAGCACCAGCACCGCGTAGACCACGACGCCGGACAGCACCAGCGACAGGATGGTCAGCAGGCCGAGCAGGCGGTAGTAGAAGAGGCAGTAGACGAACACCAGCGCGAGGCCGATGCCGCCGGCGATCAGACCGGCCTTCAGCGAGGCCAGGCCGAGCGTCGCGGAGACCGTCTCGGCCTCGGAGGACTCGAACGACAGCGGCAGCGAGCCGTACTTCAGCACGTTGGCCAGGCCGTTCGCCTCGGCCTGGGTGAACCGGCCGCTGATCTGGGTGCTGCCGCCGAGGATCGCCTCGTTGATGCTCGGGGCGGACACCACCTGGCTGTCCAGCACGACCGCGACCTGCTGGGACACGTTCGCCGAGGTGAACTTGGCCCACTTGTCGGCGCCGGCGCCCTTGAACGACAGGTTGACGATGAAGCCCGCGCCCTGAGGGTCGGTGCCGGCCGTCGCGTTGTCGATGTCCTCGCCGGTCAGCCGGGAGTAGGTGCTGTAGTCCTCTTCCTTCACGCTGCCGTCGGCCGGCGGGGTGACCGGCGCGAGGACGTACTTCTCGGTACCGTCCTGGTTGCAGGTCAGCAGCCGCATCGACGGGTCGTCGTTGCCGAGCAGCGGGTCGACCTCGGGGCACGTGAAGACCTGGAGCGCCTGCCCCAGGGTCTGCTCGTCCTCGACCATCATCAGCTGTTCCTGCCGGCAGTGCCGGGCCTCGCGAATGGCCTTGTTCGGGTCCTCGGAGACCTGGCCGCCGAACACGGCGCGGCAGTCGATCTGCTCTTGGGCCGGCGGGCTCGACGGGTCCGCGGGCGGGGTCGTGGTCGGCTCCGCGGGCGCGGTCGTCGTCTCCGGCTGGGCCTCGAACGCCGGTGCCGGTCGACCCTGGGCGGTCGTGGTCGGCGGGGTCTCGGCCGCGGTCTCGGACGGCTCGGGGTTCTCGCTCGCGGGCGGCGCGGACGGGTCCGTGGGCGGCGGGGCGCTCTCCGTCGGCTCCGGCTGGGCCGGGACGTTCGGCATCGGCGAGCCGATGACCTTGCGGAAGTTCAGCTTGGCGGTCTGGCCGAGCCGCTTCGCGCCCTCGCTGTCAGTGCCGGGGACCGTGATCACCAGGTTGGTGCCGTCGCGGACGACCTCCGCGCCCGACACGCCCAGGCCGTTGACCCGCGTCTCGATGAGGGTGCGCGCCTGGTCGAGCGCTTCCTCCGACGGCGTCTGCCCATCAGGAGCACGGGCGGTCAGCGTGACACGCGTGCCACCCTGGAGGTCGATACCGAGCTTGGGTGTCGCCTTGCCGTTCCCGGTGAGAAACACCAGGGAGTACAGCGCGACCACGATGAGGACAAATGCGCCCAGGTACTTCGCGGGGCGGATTTGCCCGGCCGGAGGTGCCACGGTCCGTCCGTCTCCTGATAGTTGACAAGGTCAGCGAGGGCGCAGCGTACCCCTGATGGTGTGAGCTGCGCGTCACTGCCTGGAGTCGGCACGTTCACAGTTGCCGGCTCCAGGCCGAGGTGTTCTGGCTACGAGCGGTTACTTCTTGCTCTCCTGCTGCACGGGCTCGACGTCGGCGGTCTCGTCGTCGACGTCGTCCACGACGGCGTCGGTGTCGGTGTCCGCCACGACCTTCTCCCGGATCGCCTGGCGCAGCCACGTGGTGACCACCCCGTCGGCGATCTCCAGGTCGATCGTGGAGTCGTCGTCGCTCACGTCGGCCACGGTCGCGTAGAGCCCGGAGGTCGTCATCACCCGGTCGCCCGGCTCCAGGGACTTGAGCAGCGCCTGCTGCTCGGCGACCGCCCGCTTCTGCTTGCGGGCGCTGAGGAACAGCGGCACCGCGAGCAGCACGAGCAGCAGCGGGAACATCAAGGAGGACAGTTCCATCATTCTCCGATCGACCGGACGAACGAACGCGATCAGCGTCCGGTACGCCCGAATTTCTGGGGTGCCGTTCCCGATTGTGCCAGGTCAGTAATCCCGATCACTCGGTGGCGTCGTCGAACAGCGATCGAGTGGCCTCGCCCGGAGCCCCCGCCGGGGGCTGGAGTCCGAGGTGGACCCAGGCGCTGGCGGTGGCGACCCGACCACGGGGCGTGCGCGCCAGCATCCCGGCCCGCACCAGGTAGGGCTCGCAGACCTCCTCCACCGTCGTGGGCTCCTCGCCCACCGCGACCGCCAGCGTGGAGACCCCGACCGGGCCACCGCCGAACGAGCGGACCAACGCGTCCAGGACCGCCCGGTCCAGTCGGTCCAGGCCCAGCTCGTCCACGTCGTAGACCTTCAGGGCGTCCCGCGCGACTTCGAGGGTGACGGCGCCGTCCGCGCGCACCTCCGCGTAGTCCCGAACCCGCCTGAGCAGCCGGTTCGCGATGCGGGGCGTGCCTCGGGAGCGGCCCGCGATCTCCCGGCCGCCGTCGTCGCGCAGGTCGACGCCGAGGATCTTCGCCGAACGGCGGACGATCAGCTCCAGCTCGTCCGGGCTGTAGAACTCCATGTGCCCGGTGAAGCCGAACCGGTCGCGCAGCGGGCCGGTCAGCGCACCGGACCGGGTGGTGGCGCCGACCAGCGTGAACGGCGCGATGTCGAGCGGGATGCTGGTCGCGCCGGGGCCCTTGCCGACGACGACGTCGACCCGGAAGTCCTCCATCGCGAGGTACAGCATCTCCTCCGCGGGCCGGGCCATCCGGTGGATCTCGTCGATGAACAGGACGTCGCCCTCGACCAGGTTGGACAGCATCGCGGCCAGGTCGCCGGCGCGTTCCAGGGCGGGACCGGAGGTGATCCGCAGGGACGCGCCCAGCTCGGCCGCGATGATCATGGCGAGGCTGGTCTTGCCCAACCCGGGCGGGCCGGAGAGCAGCACGTGGTCCGGCGGCGAGCCTCGTTGCATGGCGCCTTGCAGGACGAGTTCGAGCTGTTCGCGGACCTTCGGCTGGCCGACGAACTCGTGCAGGTCCTTCGGCCGCAGCGTGGTCTCGACGTCCCGCTCGGTGGGGTCCGGCAGCGGGTTGAGGGTGTCGTCCTCTTCATAGCCCTCGAAGTTCACTGCGCCTCCGCGGGGATGAGCAGGTCGGCGCGGTTCATCGCTTGCGGCCCAGAGCTGCCAGCGAGCGGCGGAGGACTTCGGACGTGCCGAGCGTGCCGTCGGCGGCCAGCACCGCGTCCACGGCCTGCTCGGCCTGCTTGGCGGGGAAGCCCAGGCCCAGCAGCGCCTCGGTCACCTGGGTGCGCACCTGGACGTTGTCACCGGTGGCGCTGGGCGCGGTCTGGAGCTGCCCCACCTTGTCCCGCAGCTCGATGATCAGCCGTTCGGCGCCCTTGCGGCCGATGCCCGGCACCTGCGTCAGCACGGTGATGTTGCCTTCGGCGAGCGCGGCGCGCAGCTTGTCCGGCTCCAGCACGGCCAGCGTCGCCAACGCCAGTCGCGGCCCGATCCCGGACACCGTCTGCAGCAGCCCGAACAGCTCGCGGGCCTCGGTGTCGGCGAACCCGAACAGGGTCAGCGAGTCCTCGCGCACCACCAGCGCCGTTGCCAACCGGGTCTCCTCGCCGCGGCGCAGCGTGGCCAGCGTGGCGGGGGTGGCCTGCACGGCGTAGCCGACACCGCCGACCTCGACGACGACGTGGTCGAGGCCGATGGACAACACCTGCCCGCGCAGTGACGAGATCACTCTGGCTTACCTCCGGTTTTCGCGGCGGTCGACGGGGTCGACAGTCGGACACTGGCCTGCGCCAGTCTCGCGCGGTGGGTGCGGGCGATCTCAGCCGCCCTCGCCTGCGCCTCCTCCAGGCGTGACCGCATGGGAGCGCGCCACAGGTGGCAGATGGCCAGGGCCAGCGCGTCGGCGGCGTCCGCGGGCTTGGGGGCGGTCTTGAGGCCGAGGAGCTTGGTGACCATGGCGGTGACCTGGGCCTTGTCCGCCCGGCCGGAGCCGGTCACGGCGGCCTTGACCTCGCTGGGGGTGTGGAACACGACGGGCAGGTCACGGCGTGCGGCCGACAACGCCACCACGCCGCCCGCCTGCGCGGTGCCCATGGCGGTGCGCACGTTGTGCTGGCTGAACACCCGCTCGATGGCGACGACCTCCGGCCGGTAGCGGTCCAGCCACTGCTCGACCGCCTCGGACAGCCGGAGCAGCCGGACGGCCAGGTCCATGTCCGCGGGCGTGCGCACGACGTCCACGGCCACCGGCCGCACGGTGCGGCCAGGACCGCCGTCGACCACCCCGAACCCGCACCGGGTCAAGCCGGGGTCGACTCCGAACACGCGCACGCTGGTCCCCTCGAAGACTTGCGACGAACACCAGTTCGAACCTTAAGGGGTGGACCGGGAACCGCGGCCGTGACACGCGCGGGGCGGCGAAGGGGACCCCCGATCGACACAGCGTTACGTGCTGACTACAGTGGCTCGGTCAACTGATCGACCTCAGTCGCGGCCAAAAGCGGGGTGCTATGACCCTGAGGCGGTTCGGCATCATCACCGCTGCCGTCTGCGCTCTGGTGGTCTGCACCGTCTTCCTCGCCGTCTCCGGGGTGCTCGACCGGCCCGCGTCGGTGGCGGTCGACAAGTTCGCCCAGCTCGTCGCCTCGACCGCCGCGATGGTGTCCTACTGGCGGGCGGCCCGGCGGCGTCAGGGCGTGGCCCGGCGCTGGCGGCTGTGGATGGCGGCGGCGATGGCCAGCCTGGTCGTCGGCCTGTGCGCGTGGACGTGGGGCCAGGTGTTCCTCGGGGTGTCGCTGCCCTCGTCCACGTTGGCGCCGCTGGGGTTCATGCTCGTGCCCGCGCTGACGCTGTGCGCGGTCCTGGTGCTGGCGCACGGCGGCTCGGGCAAGCTGCCCGGCCACCGCAGCAAGCTCGTCGTCGCGCTGGACGGCCTGATCGTGGTCGGCTCGCTGTTCGTGCTCACGTGGGTGTCGCTGTTGGAGTCGATGGTCCGCGCGTGGGCCACCTCCGGGCCGGGCTTCGCGACCGTCGTGGCGCACCCGGCGGCGTACCTGGTGATGCTGGTCGTGCTGCTGGTGTCGTCGTGGACGCACCGCTCGGTGCGGCAGCTGCCGGTGTTGCTCATCGCGCTGGCGGGCTTGGCGCAGTCCGGCTCGGGGTGGATGTTCGCCTACCTGGTGAGCAAGGGCACCACCGTCATGCCGACGGGCGCCGACATCGGGTTCATGGTGGCGCCGGCGTTGTTCTTCCTGAGCTCGATCGCGCCCGGCGGCGGCACCCGGGAACGGGTGGGGGCGGCCCGGCTGCGCGCGGGCGACCTGCTGCACCTGCTGGTGCCGTACCTGCCGATGCTCGTCACCGGCCTGTTCATCGTGGTGGGCACGGCGACCGGGGTGCGGCTGAACCCGCTGGAGATCTACGTCGGGCTGGGCGTGGTGCTGCTGGTGATCGCCCGGCAGCTGCTGACGCTGATCGACAACGTCCGGCTGCTGGACCAGTTGCGGGAGAGCCGGGAACGGCTGCGGCACCAGGCGTACCACGACCCGTTGACCGGGGTGGCGAACCGCGCGCTGTTCCGGGAACGGCTGGACGCGGCGCTGGCCGGCACGTCGCCGGTGGTGGTGCTGTTCATCGACGTGGACGGGTTCAAGGACGTCAACGACAACTTCGGCCACGCCGAGGGCGACGCGGTGCTGCGGGTCGTGGCGTCGCGGTTGCAGGGCTGCGTGCGGACGCAGGACGTGGTGGCGCGGCTGGGCGGCGACGAGTTCGGCGTGCTGGTCGACGGCTACCCGCAGCCGCCGGAGGAGATCGGGCGGCGGGTGCTGGAGGCGATGAGCGAGCCGCACCGGACGGCCAACGGGTCGCACCGGATCCGGGCGTCGATCGGGATCTCGCACCGCGAGGCGTTCGACCCGGCGCTGACCGCCGACGACCTGCTGGGCACGGCCGACGCGGCGATGTACACGGCCAAGCGGCTGGGCAAGGGGATGGTCGTGGTGCACGACTCGGTGGAAGCCGGGATGACGTGAACGGGGGGTCGTGGTGAACGCCGAGGAGGCCGTCGAGGCGCTGGGGCTGGCCGAGCTGCCGGTGGAGGGCGGGTGGTGGGGCCAGTCGTGGCGTTCGCCCGAGGTGTCCTCGATCTACTACCTGCTGCGCGAGGGGGAGTTCTCCGGCGTGCACAAGCTGGAGCACGTGGAGATCTACGCCTACCACCGCGGCGCGCCGTTGCGGATGCTCCTGCTGCACCCGGACGGCTCGGTGACCACGCCGGTGCTGGGGCCGGACCTCGCGGGCGGACAGCGACCGCAGGTGGTCGTGCCCGCCGGGGTGTGGCAGGCGAGCGAGCCGGACGGCGAGTGGTCGCTGGTGGGCACGGTGGTGGTGCCGCCGTACACCGATGACGTGGTCACGTTCGGCGCCGCCGACACCCTCGCCCCGCGCTACCCCTCGCACGCCGACGCGATCCGCCGGCTCTGCCGCCTCTGAACCAGCTCGGCCCAGCGCCGTCCGGCCCAGCGCTTCCTGGCCCAGCGTTGTCAGCCCATCGTCTTCTGGCCGTCGATGGTCTCGCGGATGATGTCCGCGTGGCCGGCGTGCTGGGCCGTCTCCGCGATGATGTGCATGGCGACCTTGCGGACGCTCCACGACGCGCCGGGCTCGAACCAGGGCGCCTCGGGCAGCGGGTAGGCGGTGTTCAGGTCCAGCTCGCCCAGCAGCCGCTCGGTCTTCGCGGCGGTCTCCTCGTAGTCCTCGAGCAGGCCTTCCAGCGTCTCGTCGGCGAGCATGCGGAAGCCGTTCTCCCAGTCCTGATCGACGCTGCCCATCATCAGCTCGGCGCCGCCGACCGCGAACCGCATCCAGGACTCCTCCACGGCGCGGACGTGCTTGATGAGCCCGCCGAGGGACAGCGCGCTGGAGGTGGGCGTGAGCCGCGCCTGCTCGTCGGTCAGGCCCCGCACGGTGAAGCGGAGGAAGCCGCGGGTCTTGGCGAGGACCGCCAGCAGGTCGGTCAGCTCGGTCGAAGCGATCGCCGTGGTGCTCATGGTGTGGGTGCCTTCCGTTTCGGTGTCGACACCACGCTAGGACCCAATGCGGACAGGTCCGGTCCGCGATCCCGATCCCCGGTGGAAATCCCGCCTTCGACCTACGCTCGGCGGCGTGGACCTCCCCGTGATGCCACCCGTGCGGCCGATGCTCGCCAAGGCCGTCCACTCCGTGCCGCGCGAGCCCGGACTGGTGTACGAGCCCAAGTGGGACGGGTTCCGCTGCGTCGTGTTCCGGGACGGCGCCGAGCTGGAGCTGGGCTCGCGCAACGACCGGCCGTTGACCCGGTACTTCCCCGAGGTGGTCGAGGTGCTGCTGGCCGGGCTGCCGCCCCGGTGCGTGGTGGACGGGGAGGTCGTCATCGTCACGCCGGAGGGGTTGAGCTTCGACCTGTTGCAGCTGCGGCTGCACCCGGCCGCGTCACGGGTGCGCAAGCTGGCCGTCGACACGCCGGCCGGGTTCGTCGCGTTCGACCTGCTCGCGCTGGACGACCGGGACCTGATGACGACACCGTTCGGCGAACGCCGCCGGCTGCTGGAGGGCGCGCTGCGGGACGTGCCGGGCCTGTACCTGACGCCCGCGACGGACGACCCGGACCAGGCGCAGGACTGGTTCACCCGGTTCGAGGGCGCCGGGTTCGACGGGGTGGTGGCCAAGCGCACCGACCTGCCGTACGAGCAGGACAAGCGGGTCATGTGGAAGGTGAAGCACGAGCGCACCGCCGAGTGCGTGGTGGCGGGGTTCCGGCCGCACAAGGACGGCGAAGGCGTCGGTTCGCTGATGCTCGGCCTGTACGACGACGAGGGCGTGCTGCACAGCGTCGGCGTGGCCAGCAGCTTCACCGCCGCGCGCCGCCGTGAGCTGGTGGCCGAGTTGGCGCCGTACCGGGTGGACGCGCTGGTCGACCACCCGTGGGCGGAGTGGGCCGGGATCGACGCCACCACGCCCGGCGCGCAGAGCCGGTGGAACCCGACCAAGACGTTGTCGTGGGAGCCGTTGCGGCCGGAGCTGGTCGCCGAGGTCCGCTACGAGCACGTCCAGGCGCGGCGTTTCCGCCACACCAGCAGGCTGGTCCGCTTCCGGCCGGACCGGACGCCGGAGTCGTGCACGTACTCGCAGTTGGAAGAGGTCGCGCCGGCCGAGCTGATGGAGGTGTTCGACGTGGAGCGGGCCCGGCCGGCCCCCTGACTCAGTCGATCGCCTTGGCGGCCTGGCGGAAGGCGTCCACGAGCTGCGGCCACCGGGCGGCGCGGTCCCGGTTGATGGACAGCGGGGCGGGGTGGGGTGCGTTGAACACCTTCAGCTTGTGGCCCCGACCGGACAGCGTCCAGCCGGTGCCCGCCGGCCTGCCGAGCACGACGACCGCCTTCAGGCCGGTCAGCATCCGCAGCAGCTCCACCAGGTACGGCACCGCCGACCTCAGCTCCGCGGGCGTGGGCTCCCGGTTCGCCAGGTGCCAGGGCACCACGTTCCAGCTCAGGCACGCCCGCCGGGACAGACCGGCCTCGGCCATCGCGCTGAACCCGTTGGCGGCGGTCGGGTCGTCGTTGTCGAGGGAGTTGAGGCCGGACTTGACCGACGCCGGTCCCGGCGACTCCAGCAGCAGGAGGACCTTGGAGTCGACGCCGCCGCTCGCCGGGTCGAACAGCGGCACGTCGGCTTTGCGCTCGGTGGCGATGCGTCGGGCGAACTCCGTCAACTTCGCCATGTGAGGCGCCGTGAGGAGGGCCTTCTTCCGCGCGATGACCACGGGGTTGCGGTGTGCCCTCGGGGTGGAGGGGAAGACGTCCATGGTCCGCAAGGGTCCACGGACGGCAGAGGTCCGGCCATCCGCCGTCCGGGCGGCAACCGGTGATCACGCTCAGCCGAACGGCGTGCGCGGCCGGTCTTCGAGGACGCCGTCGACGTACGTGTCGACCTTCTCGTTGTAGAACGCGACCAGTCCCGCGACCGGCGCGCTCTCCGGCAAGGGCGTGCGGTAGCCCCACACGACGTTCTCGTGCACGTCGTCGCCGATCACCACGGACCAGTACTCGGCGGTGCCCTTGTACGGGCAGCTGGTGCGGAGGTCGGTCGGGCGGAGCAGGTCCAGCCGGACGTCCGTCATCGGCAGGTAGTAGCGGGCCGGGAGACCGGTCTCGAACAGGACCACCGGGCGGTGCGAGTTCGCCACCTCGACGCCGCCGACCTCGACCCGGACGTGCCTGCTGCTGCGCAACGCGTCGACCCTCGTGTGCGGGTCGCGCGGGTGGACGTAGACCCGCTCGTCCTCCTCGAACCACTGGTCCATCGCGTCCCACTCCAGCCGGACCAGGTCGCGCAGCGGTTCGAGGGGCGACTCCGGGTAGCGCAGCGCCGCACCGGCCGCGACGCCGCGGGTGGTCTTCACGTCGTGCACCTGGCCGTCGCCCCGGCTCGGTGACCGCTTCACCTCGCCGGTGGGCACCAAGGCGGCCTGGAAGTCCTCGACCGGCAAGTAGTACGTGGGGTAGTACGGCTTCTCCCACACCAACGCGGGCCGCGTCGTGTCCACCACCAGCTCGCCCGCCAGGTAGGCCCGGACGCGCTTGGCGCCGGCCTCCACCCGCACCCGTCCGCGTTCCGCAGCACTCATGGGACCGACGCTACGCCGAGTTCGGCGGTCTGCGCGGCCCGCTTCGAGGCGATCGCCCCGGCCAGCTCGCGGCTCTCCTGATCGGCGCCGCTGTCCTGCTCGCCGCGCGCGAGCGACGCCGACTGCTCCAGGTGCTCGCGCAGCTTCGCGGGCAGCGCGGACGGGTCCAGTCGCAGGGCGGCGAGGTCGGCTTGCGAGACGAGGCCGGGCATTTGGTGGCCGGCGTGCACGTTCGCGTCCGCCAAGCCGGCGCGGTCGCGCAGCCGTTTCAGGTCGACCAGTTCCTGCTCGTGCGACGCCCGCAGGCCGGCCGCGAAGCCGGCGAGCGCGGGCGGTGCGAGGTCCAGGGCGGGCAGGAGCTGTTCGTTCATCGGGATCATCAGCTGGATCCACGCGGTGTCGGTGGCGTTGAACGGGGACGGCGTCGCGGGCTCCGGGGACGAGCACGCGACCAGGAGCAGCAGGGTGGCGCCCCAGAGCGCCCGAAGGCGCCCCGGGGTGGCCGGGAACTCCGTCACCGCGGAACCCTCATCGCGGCAACCTGTAGTCCGCGCCGAGGGCGGCGCCCCGGTGCGGCTTGTACTGGTCGTACCCGCGCGGGTCGCACTGGAGGCCGCCGTTGATGCAGTGGCCGACCAGCGCCTGGAGCGTGGGGCCGTCCCACGCGTTCATGAAGTCGTAGTGCCAGGTGTAGCCACGGCCGCCGGCCAGCCGGACCCGCGACATGTCGCCGGACACGGGGAAGGCCATCTTGAACTCGATCATCGGCACCGGCACCGGGTGCGTGGACGGGCACACCAGCGTCACCCGGTCCGGGTAGGCCATGTGCGACTTGTGGTCCACCGAGTCGAGGTCGCGCCCGTTCCAGCAGCTCGGCGCCTGGTAGCGGACGTTGAGCCGGCTCCCCGGCGGGCAGTACGACGGGAAGTCCCAGTTGTGCGCGCTGTTGCCGCACTCCCAGCCCTCGACGGCGCCGGGCGCGGTGCGGAACTGCTCCTGCGTCGCGGACGGGCTGCCGACCACGAAGCGGATCCCGGCCGGGAACGACCGGACTTCCCGGTAGTTCAGGATGCCGGACTTGTAGTAGATGACCTGGGGGAAGTCCGGGGCCACCAGCTGGTCGCCGTTGTAGAGCGACGGGAACCAGTACGCGGACTTGTCGTCCGGCGTCCGGCAGTTCGTCTGCCCGGCCTTGAGCGAGTCGGTGGTGCTGCGGGCGTCCGTGGACTGGTTGCCCAGGAACGTGTGCATGTGCGAGGCGCCCGGCAGCCCGGGGAAGACGATCGGGTCGTCGGGCCGGTGCGCGGTGACCGAGCAGTTGGCCTGGAACTCGTGGTGCGTGACCAGCTCATCGGCTTGGGCCGAATGGGTGGCGGCCGTGAAGACGGTGGAAAGTAGGGCGACCGCCGCGACAGCGGCCGGCGCGCGGAGTTTTCGGGACATCCTTGTCCTCCTGCCAACGTGGGAACGTGGCGGGAGAGCGCTCTCCCGAGTGAGGTTGCCCGCTGGGCCACCCGGGTGTCAATAGGCACGTCATTGACAGATCCGTCGTCCGTTCGCGACACTTCGACTCGGGTTGAGAGAGCGCTCTCCCGCACCTCGATCCGACAATCCGGCAGGAGATGCCATGCACCGCCTCCGACCCACCACCAAGGTGGTCGTCCCTCTCCTGGGGTTCGCGCTGTTCATAGGGCTCGCGGTGGTCCCGGGCACGGCGACCGCGGCCCCCGAACTGCTCTCCGAGGGCGAGCCCGCCACCGCGTCCTCGGTCGAAGGCGCGGGCACGCCCGCGTCGGCGGCCGTCGACGGCAACGGCGGCACGCGGTGGGCCAGCGCGTGGAACGACCCGCAGTGGTTGCAGGTGGACCTGGGCGCCACGTCCACCCTGAGCCGCGTCGAGCTGGACTGGGAAGCCGCGTACGGGACCTCGTTCCAGATCCAGGTCTCGGCCGACGCCACCACGTGGACCCCCGTCCACACCACCACGTCCGGCACCGGCGGCAGGCAGGGCTTCGACGTCACCGGCTCCGGCCGGTACGTGCGCATGCACGGCACCCAGCGCGCCAACGGTTACGGCTACTCCCTGTGGGAGTTCCGCGTCTACGGCACCCGGGGCACTCCTCCCCCACCCGGCACCGGCGTGCACGTCACCGGCTCGCACGGCAACTGGCAGCTCACCGTGGACGGGAAGCCGTGGACGGTGAAGGGCCTCACCTGGGGTCCGCCCGCCGCCGAAGCGGCCCGGTACATGCCGGAGCTGAAGTCCATGGGCGTCAACACCCTGCGCACCTGGGGCACGGACGGCTCGACCAAGCCGCTGCTCGACGCGGCGGCGGCCAACGGCCTGAAGGTGATGAACGGCTTCTGGTTGCAGCCCGGCGGCGGCCCCGGCTCCGGCGGGTGCGTCGACTACCTCACCGACACCACCTACAAGACCGACATGCTGAACACGATCCGGCAGTGGGTGACCACCTACAAGGACCACCCAGGCGTGCTGATGTGGAACGTCGGCAACGAGTCGATCCTGGGTCTCCAGAACTGCTACTCCGGCACGGAGCTGGAGAACCAGCGCGTCGCGTACGCCAAGTACGTCAACGAGGCGGCCCGCGCGATCCACGCCGTCGACACCAGCCACCCGGTGACCAACACCGACGCGTGGACCGGCGCGTGGGCGTACCTGAAGGCGCACGCCCCCGACCTCGACCTGTACTCGGTGAACTCCTACGGCAACGTGTGCAAGGTCCGCCAGGACTGGATCGACGGCGGCCACACCAAGCCGTACATCCTCACCGAGGCCGGCCCGGCCGGTGAGTGGGAGGTGCGGAACGACGTCAACGGCGTGCCGGGCGAGCCGACCGACGTGCAGAAGCGCGACGGCTACACCGAGGCGTGGAACTGCATCACCGGGCACACCGGGGTGTCGTTCGGCGGCACGTTGTTCCACTACGGCACGGAGTACGACTTCGGCGCGGTGTGGTTCAACCTGACCCCGGCGGGCAAGAAGCGGCTGTCGTTCTACGCGGTGCAGCGGGCGTTCGGCGGCGCGACGCCCGTCAACACCCCGCCGGTGATCACCGGCATGAACCTGCCCACCAGCATCCCGACGGGCGCGCGGCTGACCATCGACGTGGCCGCGAGCGACCCGAACGGCGACGCGATCACGTGGTCGGCGGCGTTCAACAGCAAGTACATCGACGAGAGCGGCGGCCTGGGCTTCACGCCCGTACAGGTCGACGGCAACCGGTTGACGGTCACCGCACCCGACCGGCTCGGTGTCTGGAAGGTGTACGTGATGGCCGAGGACGGCCGAGGCAACATCGGCATCGAGACCAAGTCGGTCCGGGTCGTGGCGCCGCAGCCGGCGGGCGTGAACGTGGCCCTGGGCAAGTCGACCACGGCGTCGTCCTTCCAGCAGGTGGGCGACGGCGCGCCGTTCCCGCCGAGCAACACCACGGACGGCGACGCGACGACGCGCTGGGCCAGCGACTGGGCGGACCCGCAGTGGGTCCGGGTCGACCTCGGCGCCCCGACCACGTTCGACCACGTCCAGCTGGTGTGGGAGGGCGCTTACGGCCGGGCGTACGAGATCCAAGTCTCCGACGACGGGACCACGTGGCGGCCGGTGCACGGGACCACCACCGGCAACGGCGGCGTCGACTCGATCGACGTGACGGCCACCGCGCGGTACGTGCGGCTGCACGCCACCCAGCGCGGCACGGGCTGGGGCTACTCGCTCTACGAGTTCGGCGTCTACCGGCGCTGAGCTGGAACACCGGAGGGCCGGGGGGAGGACGTCCCCCCGGCCCTCCGGCCGTTCACTCAGCTGCCGCGGACGCGGCGGATGGTGTCCCGGTACCACAGCGCGCTGCCCTTGGGCGTGCGGACCTGCGTCTCGTAGTCCACGTGCACCAGGCCGAACCGCTTGTCGTAGCCGTAGGACCACTCGAAGTTGTCCATCAGGGACCACGCGAAGTAGCCGCGCACGTCCGCGCCCTCGGTGCGCGCCTTGGCGACCGCCGCGATGTGAGAGTCCAGGTACGCGGTGCGGTCGTCGTCCCGCACGAACCCGCTCTCGTCGGCCTTGTCGTCGAACGCCGCGCCGTTCTCGGTGATGACCATCGGCACGCCGGGGTAGTCCTGACCGATCTGGACCAGGAGCCTCGTGAACCCCTCGGGCACGATCTCCCAGTCCATCGCGGTCACCGGGCGGCCGTAGCGCACCTCCCGGCAGACCGGCACGCCGTCGGCGTCCTCGGTCTTGCCGTCCTCGTCCACCCCGGAGAACATCGAGCTGGAGTAGTAGTTGACCCCCAGCACCTC
This sequence comes from Saccharothrix isguenensis, assembly GCF_052936305.1. Taxonomy (NCBI): domain Bacteria; kingdom Bacillati; phylum Actinomycetota; class Actinomycetes; order Pseudonocardiales; family Pseudonocardiaceae; genus Saccharothrix; species Saccharothrix isguenensis. The sequence continues at coordinate 2,187,177 of NZ_CP193626.1, read as the reverse complement.
GATGGGCTGCTTGATGATCTCCAGGTCGCCCGGCTCGACCGGGATCGCGACCCCGCGCGCGGCCAGGTCCTCGACCACGTCGGCCGGGTACTGCCCGCGCACCAGCGGGTCCAGGTAGATCCGCCGGGACAGGCCGTCCGCCCGCCGGGCCGCGTCGCGGTCGGCGTCGCTGTCGCTGGCCGGCGCGGCGTGGCCCATGTTGAGCGTGATGCCGAACTCCATCGGCTCGGTGGCCGCCTCGCGCATCCGCTGGGTGGCCAGGCCGTGGCCCAGCAGCAGGTGGTGCACGGCGTGGATGGCCGCCCCGAAGTCCTGCCTGCCGGGCGCCTGGCGGCCCTCGTAGTAGCCGAGCATCGCCGAGCACCACGGCTCGTTGAGCGTCGTCCAGTTGCGCACCCGGTCGGACAGGGCGTCGAACACGAGCATCGAGTAGTCGGCGAACCGGTAGGCGGTGTCGCGCACCGGCCAGCCGCCCGCGTCCTCCAGCTCCTGCGGCAGGTCCCAGTGGTAGAGCGTGACCCACGGGTCGACGCCCTTGGCCAGCAGCTCGTCGACCAGCCGGTCGTAGAACGCCATGCCGAGCGGGTTGACCGGGCCCTTGCCGCCCGGCTGCACGCGCGGCCAGGCCACGGAGAACCGGTAGGTGTCCACGCCGAGCGAGCCGATCAGCGCGACGTCCTCGGGCATCCGGTGGTAGTGGTCGCACGCGACGTCACCGTTGTCGTCGTTGTGCACCATGCCGGGCGTGCGGCAGTAGGTGTCCCAGATGGACGGTCCTCGACCGTCCTCTTCGTGCGCCCCCTCGATCTGGTACGCGGAGGTCGCCACGCCCCAGCGGAACGAGGCGGGCAGGGTGTCGATCGCGGGGTCGTGCCCGACGATCGGCGCCGTGGTGTCCATGGATCTCCTCAGGAGGTCGGAACCCGTCGGTGGACGGGTTCAGAGCCCGTCGTCGTGAACGGGGTGCAGCCAGCAGGCCACGGTGCGGGCGGCGGGATCCCGTCGGTCCTCCCCGGCGTCTCGGCCGGGGAGGACGTTGCCGGGAACGCCGAGCACCGGTACCTCCACACCGCAGCGCTCCATTGCGTGCGGACAGCGTGGGTGGAACGCGCAGCCGGGAGGCATGGCGCGCAGGTCCGGCGGTGAGCCGGGGATGCCGGTCAGCTCGCGCTTCGGTCCGCGCAGCGCGGGGAACGAGTTCAGCAGGCCGTGGCTGTAGGGGTGCAGCGGGTCGCGGTACAGGTCGGCCGAGGCGGCCTCCTCCACGATCCGGCCGCCGTACATGATCGCGATCCGGTCGGAGAACTCGACCAGCAGGGACAGGTCGTGCGTGATGAAGACGACCGAGAACCCCAGCCGCTCGCGCAGCTCGACCAGCTGGCGCAGGATCTGCCGTTGCACCACCACGTCCAGCGCGGTGGTCGGCTCGTCCATGATGACGACCTTCGGCTCCAGCGCCAGCGCCATGCCGATCATCACGCGTTGCCGCATGCCGCCGGAGAGCTGGTGCGGGTAGCTGTCGAGCCGGTCGGCGGAGATGCCGACCAGGCGCAGCAGCTCGCGGGCGCGGGCCAGCCGGGACGCGGGCGTGCTGCGCGGGTCGTGCGCCTTGATCACGTCGGTCAGCTGGCTCGAGATCCGGTGCACCGGGTTGAGCGAGTTCATCGCGCCCTGGAACACGATCGCGGTCTCGGCCCAGCGGAACCTCCGCAGCTCCGGCAGGGTCATCCGGAGCACGTCCACCGGTGCGCCGCCGTCGGGGTGGTAGAGCACCTCCCCGCCCGCGATCACCCCCGGTGGCGGCAGGAGCCTGGTCAGGCCGTACGCCAGGGTCGACTTGCCGCTGCCGCTCTCCCCCGCCAGGCCGAGCACCTCGCCCCGGTGGAGGGTGAGGTCGACGTCGCGGACCGCGTGCACGGCGTCGTCGCCCAGGCCGTAGTCCACGTTCAGACCGCGGATCTCGAGCACCGCGTCGGTCACGATCCCTCCCTTCCTTCGGAGCTGCCCAGCACCGGCGTGAAGCCGACGCGCATCTTGACCGTGCGGCCGTCGGCGGTCTTGACCTTCGTCTTGCCGCCGCCGCGCAGCCGCGGGCTGACGAACTCGTCGATGCCGAAGTTCACCAGCGACAGCGCGGTGCCGAGCAGGGCGATGGCCAGCCCGGCGGGCACGAACCACCACCAGGCGCCCTGGGCGAGGGCCTGCTGGCTCTGCGCCCAGTACAGGACTGTGCCCCAGTTCCAGTCGCCGCCCGCGCCGATGCCGATGAACGCCAGCGTGATCTCCAGGGTCACCGCGAAGATGACCGTGCCGACGAAACCGGAGGCGATGACGGCGGTCAGGTTGGGCAGGATCTCGAACAGGATGATCCGCCAGGTCTTCTCGCCGGTGGCCCGTGCGGCTTCCACGTAGTCGCGGCCGCGCAGCGACAGCGTCTGGGCCCTCAGGATGCGCGCGCCCCAGGCCCACGACGTGAACCCGATGACCAGCGCGATGGTGAGCGTGCTGGTCTCCGGCAGCGTCGACGTGATGATGATCATCAGCGGCAGCGCCGGGAGCACCAGGAACACGTTGGACAGCGCGGACAGCACCTCGCTGCCCGCACCGGCCAGGTAGCCGGACGTGACGCCGACGAGGATCGACAGGATCGTCGCCACGACGCCCGCGATGAACCCGACCACGATCACGCTGCGGGTGCCGACCACGACCTGGCTGAAGATGTCCTGGCCCAGGTGGGTGGTGCCGAACCAGTGCGCGGCCGACGGCCCTTGGAGCAGGTCGTCGCTGCGCCCTGACGGGTCGTACGGGGCGATCCACGGCCCGATGATCGCGAGCAGGGCGAAGAAGCCCAGGATCGCGAGGCCGACGGTGGCCTTGGGGTTGGCCACGAACCGCAGCCGGCGGCGCTTCGCGGGCGTCGCGACCGGGGTCGTCGCCGCGGTGGTGGGAACGACGGTCACTGCTCAGCCCTCCCGTCGGGTGCGCGGGTCGAGCGCGAGGTAGGCCACGTCGGCGAGGAAGTTCGCCAGCAGCACGGACAACGTGATGACGAGGAAGACGCCCTGCATGAGCGGGTAGTCCTTGGCGCCGACCGCCTGGAAGAGCTGCAGGCCCAGCCCCGGGTAGGAGAACACGATCTCCACCAGCAGCGTGCCGCCCACGATGAAGCCCAGCGACAGCGCGAAACCCGAGACGTTGGGCAGCAGCGCGTTGCGCGCCGCGTAGCCCACCATGACCCGGCGGTCGGACAGGCCCTTGGCGTGCGCGACGGTCACGTAGTCCTCGGAGGCCACCGTGACCATCATGTTGCGCATCGACAGGATCCAGCCCGCCATGGACGAGATGAGGATCGTGAACGCGGGCAGGATGCCGTGCCGCAGCACGCTGCCGATGAACTGCGGGTCCGGGTTGGGCACCAGACCGCCGTCGTACGCGCCCGAGGCCGGGAAGAAGCTGTCCGGACCGGTCAGCAGCGCGATCGCGATCAGGCCGAGCCAGAAGTACGGGATGGAGGACACGAACGTGGTCACGGGGATCAGCGCGTCGGCCCACGAGCCGCGCCGCCAGCCGATGACCGTGCCCAGCGTCGTGCCGATGAGGAAACCCAGCACGGTGGTGACGCCGACCAGGCCGAGCGTCCACGGCAGACCGTCGCCGATGACCTGCGACACCGGGGACGGGAAGTAGGTGAACGACAGGCCCAGGTCGCCGCGCACGAGCTGACCCAGGTAGCTGAAGTACTGCTCGACCAGGCCGGCGTTCTTGTCCAGCCCGAACAGCACGTACAGCGACTCCACGGCCTCACTGGTCATCTGGCCCCGGGACCGGGTGATCAGCGCCTGCACCGGGTCGCCGGGGATGGCGCGCGGGATGAAGAAGTTGATGGTGACCGCGGCCCACGCCGTGAACAGGTAGAACGCGATCCGCTTGAAGAGGTAGCTCACGACACCTCCTCGGGCTCGCGCAGCTTGGCCTTGTCCTCGTCGGACAGGCCGTCGCCGTAGAGCCAGCAGGCCGCGAAGTGCGCCGGCGAGTCGGCGTCACCGCTGTCGGTGTCGGCGGCACCGTCGGGGTGGACGGCGAACCGGGGCGGCACCTTCTCGGCGCACACCTTCATCGCGTACGGGCAGCGCGGGTTGAACCGGCAGCCCTCCGGCGGGTTGATCAGGCTCGGCGGCTCGCCCGTGCCGCCGTCCTTGTCGTGCGAGTCGGGCCGGTCGGGGTCCGGCGCGGACTCGATGAGCAGCTGCGTGTACGGGTGGGCGGGCCGCTGCGTCACGGCTTCGCTCTCACCGCCCTCGACCACGCGCCCCGCGTACATCACGAACGTCTCGTCGGCGAAGTAGCGCGCCGACGCGATGTCGTGGGTGATGTAGAGGATCGCGAGGTGCAGGCGTTCCTTCAGGTCCTTCAACAGGTTCAGCACACCGAGCCGGATGGAGACGTCCAACATGGACACCGGTTCGTCGGCCAGCAGCACCTCGGGGTCGGCGCCCAGGGCGCGCGCGATGGCGACGCGCTGGCGCTGCCCGCCGGACAGCTCGTGCGGGAACTTGTCGATGTACCGCTCGGGCGGGGTCAGCTGCACGCGGGTGAGCAGGTGGGTCAGCGCCGCCTCCTGCTCGGCCGACGTGCTGCCCGCGTTGCCGTGGATCTTCAGCGCCCGGGTCAGGTGGTAGCGCACGGTGTGCACCGGGTTCAGCGAGGCGAACGGGTCCTGGAAGATCATCTGGACCCGCTTGCTGTACGCGCGGAACCTCTTGCCGCCGGCGGCGTCGGACACCGCCTCGCCGTGCAACCGGATCGTGCCGCCCGTCTGCGGGTAGAGCTGCGCCAGCAGCCGGGCCACGGTCGACTTGCCCGAGCCGGACTCGCCGACCAGCGCGGTCACCCGGCCGCGGTGCAGCCTGAGCGTCACGTCCTCGACGGCGCGCACCGCGCGCACCTTCCGGGACAGCAGCTCGCGCCCGCGTTTGCGGACCGGGAAGTGCTTGGTCAGGCCATCGGCCTCCAGGACCACGTCAGTGGTCCCGGAGGCCGACGGTGCGGTGCTCGTCGTCATGCGGCCGGCTTCAGGTGCAGGACGACGTCGAGCGCGTTCTCCAGCGTGGGCTGCAGCGGCGCGTACTGGTCGGACTCGTCCGGCCAGCCGACCCAGTTCTTCGTGCTGTACTGGCCGCCCGCGTTGGCCGCGGAGGTGATGGCGACCGGCATGTCCTGCACGAAGATCTCTTGGAGCTTGTGCAGCGCCGCGGTCCGGGCAGCGTCGTCGGCGGCGTTGGCGTACTCGTTGAGCAGCGCGGTGGCCTCGGCGTTCTCGTAACGGCCGTAGTTGCCGTTGATGCCGCCCTCGCCGATCGGCTTGTACAGCGCGCCGTTCATGATGTTCTCGTAGATGTCGTAGGGCGTCGGACCGTTGTTGGTCCAGTGCAGCGCCGCCTCGAAGTCACCGGTGTCGAGCGCCTTGCTCCAGGCGTCGGCGTTCGGCAGGTCCACCGTGGCCTCGATGCCGATCTCGGACACGTTGTCCTTGATGATCTCCAGGTTCGTCACGTAGTCCGACCAGCCGGACGGCACGGTCATCTTCAGCGTGACGGGCTTGCCCGACGGGTCCTTCAGCTTGTCGCCCTCGAACGTGAAGCCGGCGGCGGCCAGTTCCTTCTTGGCGCCCTCGACGTCGACGTCGACGATCTTGTCCTTGAACTCGGGCGCGATGTACGAGTCGCCGGCGGGGGTCGGGATGCCGGTGATGTTGTCGACCTTCGGGTAGAAGTACCCGGCCTCGCCCTGCATGAAGATGTCGTCACGGTTGATCACCATGTTGACCGCGCGGCGCAGGGCCGGGTTGTCCCACGGCGCGACCTTCGTGTTGAACCACAGGCCGTGGATGCCGAGCACCGGCGGGAAGTACAGCTTGTAGTGCTCGGGGTCCTTCGAGGTGTAGACGGCCTCGTAGTTCGGGATGAACACGAAGCTCCACTCGGACGCGCCGGTCGCGAGGGCCGTGGTCTGCGCGTTGTTGTCGCTGTAGGAGGTGTAGCGGACCTCCTTGACCTTGGGCAGGTCCTGCCAGTACGAGTCGCGCACGGTCAGGGTGACCGTCTGCGACGTGAACGACTTCAGCGTGTACGGGCCGCTGCCGACCGGGGTCTTGATCGTGTCCGTGCTCGGGTCGGCGATCGTCGACCAGATGTGCTTGGGCACGATCAGCTGCTCGAGGATCTTCTTCTGGTTGACGAACTGCGACCTCGGGAAGCCGACCTCGACCTTGCTGCCGGACGCGGAGATCACGTCGTAGGGCACGGAGTCGACGTTCAGGCCGGGGTTCTTCTTGAGCAGCTCGAAGGTGAACGCCACGTCCTCGGCGGTCAGCGGCTTGCCGTCCGACCACGTCGCACCGTCGCGGATGGTCAGGCTCAACTTGTGGTAGTTGTCCGACCACTCCCAGTCCGTGGCCAGCCACGGCTTGGGCTTCTCCGCGGGCTTGGTCTCGTTCACCATCGCCAGCGGCTCGAAGAGCAGCCGGCGGTAGCCGAGCGAGCTGGCCGCGGACGTGTTGAGGAACGGGTTGTTGTTCTCGGTCTGCGGGCCGTTCGGCATGCCCACGTTCAGCACGCCTTCGTTCGCGCTGTTCGTACCGGGGTTCGTGGTCGAACAGGCTGCCGAGAACAGCAGTGCTGCCGCGACGGCGAGGACGGACGTTCGCCTGAGTCGCATGGGTTCTCCTTGTCGGGCGGGGGGAAGAGCGAGCGCTCGTCGGTGCGGGCCGCGGGTGCCATCGCGGCTGGGACGCCGGGTGCGTCCTCGTGTCGTTGGAGACTCAACCCCGGTGAGCCAAGTCACGTCAATCACGAACAGGTTACAAACTTAGACTAATTTTAAGTCGCAAACTAAGGTCCGTCGCGTGGCACCGAAGCGCACCACCGTCCGCGACCTGCGTCGTCAGAACCGCTCGACCCTGCTGTCGACCCTGTTCTTCGACGGTCCCCTGAGCAGGTACGAGCTGTCCAGCCGGTCCGGGCTGTCGGCCGCCACGGTGTCCACCGTGACCGGCGAACTGGTGGACGACGGGCTCGTGGTGGAGGCGGGTTCCGTCGACTCGGACGGCGGCCGGCCGCGGGTGCTGCTGCGCGTCAACCCGGACTTCGGGCACGTCATCGGGGTGGACGTCGGCGAGACCGGGATCAAGGTCGAGCTGTTCGACCTGGCGTTGACCCAGCTCGCCGCCCTCGACCACGCGCTGTCACCCTCCTCCCCCTCCGCGGTGGCTTCGCTGATCGCGTCGTCCGTCCAGGACGTGGTCGCCGCGGCGGGCATCGAGCCGTCGACCGTGCTGGGTGTCGGCATCGGCGTTCCGGGCACGGTCGAACAGGGTGCGACGGCTGTCGTGCACGCGCCGACTATCGGGTGGGACGGCGTGCGGCTGGAGGAACTGGTCGCCGACGCCTCCGAGTCGGCGTGGCCGCTGTACGTGGAGAACGGGGCCAAGACGCAGGGTCAGGCCGAGATGTGGTTCGGCGCCGGGCGTGGGGCGAGGCACGTGGTGATAGCCCTCATCGGCTCCGGCGTCGGCGCGGCCGTCGTCACGGACGGTGGGGTGTACCGGGGCTCGACCAGTTCGGCCGGCGAGTGGGGGCACACGACGATCGTGTACGGCGGTCGGCCGTGCCGCTGCGGTGCTCTCGGGTGCCTGGAGGCCTACGTGGGCGCGGAGGGCATCCTCGACCGTTACCGGAAGGCCCGTGGACGTGCGCTGGCCGGCACGGACGAGCAGTCCACCGTGGCCGCGCTGATCGAAGCCGCTCCCGGCTCGAAGACCGCCGCCCGCGTGCTCGAGGAGACCGCCGGCTACCTCGGCGCGGGCATCGCCAACCTGGTGAACCTGTTCAACCCGGAGCGGATCGTCCTCGGCGGCTGGGCGGGCCAGGCGCTGGGTGCCCACCAGATGGACCGGATCGTCGCCGCCACCCGTGCGCACGCGTTGCGGCACCCGTACGAGCAGATCTCCATCGAGCTGGGCCACCTCGGCCCGGACGCCGTCGCCGTGGGCGCCGCCACCCTCCCCGTCGCCGCCCTCCTCGACCGCGCCGCCGACCCCCGCAAGCCCGCCACCTCCACCGTCACGATCACAGCCGCTGCCACAGCCACCGCCGCCCGCGCCGAGATCGCCTGACCCGAGCGTTCAACTCACCCGTCCCGAACGGAGGACTCGCGGTGCCGGAGTGGACGACTCGCGGGTCGTGAGAGCGCTCTCACCCGCGAGTCGCCCAGTCCGACACCGCGAGTCCTCCACTCCCGTCGCGTGAGTCCTCCGTTCGCGACCCCCGAATTCAACGCTCACGACGGTTGACACGGCGGGCGGTTGCGCTGAGGCTGGACGGGAGAGCGCTCTCCGAGGTTAGGGGTCGTGGTGGACGCGTTGGACCTGGACGTGTTGGTCGGCAAGTTGGACGTGACGCGGAAAGTTCGGCTGCTGACCGGGGCGACGGGCTGGCGGACGCACGCCGAACCGGACATCGGGCTGCGGTCCATCGTGGTGTCGGACGGGCCGATCGGGGTGCGCGGCCAGGGGTGGGACGAGCGCAGCACGTCGTTGGCGCTGCCCTCCCCCACCGCCCTGGCCGCCACGTGGGACGTCGAGTTGGTGCGCGAACTCGGTCGACTGCTGGCGACCGAGGCACGGCGCAAGGGGGTCGACGTCCTGCTCGCGCCGACGCTCAACCTCCACCGGTCACCCTTCGGCGGACGGCACTTCGAGTGCTACTCCGAAGACCCGCTGCTGACCGCACGCATCGGCGCCGCCTACATCACCGGCGTCCAGAGCGGCGGCGTCGCGGCCACCGCCAAGCACTACGTGGCCAACGACTCCGAGACCGAACGCCTGACCCTGGACGCCGAGGTGGACGAACGCACCCTGCACGAGGTCTACCTGGTGCCGTTCGAGGCCGCGGTCGACGCCGGCGTCTGGGTGGTCATGTCCGCCTACAACGGCGTCAACGGCACCACCATGTCCGAGAGCCCGCTGCTCGAAGAGCCGCTGAAGGGCTCCTGGGCCTTCGACGGCCTGGTCGTCTCCGACTGGGGCGCCACCCGGTCCACGAGCGCATCGGCACGAGCCGCCCAGGACCTCGCCATGCCTGGCCCCGAGAGCCCGTGGAACGACCTCGAAGCAGCCGTCGAGAACGGTGACGTGCCGGAGAGCGCGCTGGACCTGAAAGTCGAGCGGCTGTTGCGACTGGCCGCCAGGGTCGGCGCGCTCAACGGCACCACGGCGACGAAACCCGAGGTGGAGGCACCACTGGAGCTGTTGCGCGAAGCAGTGGCGGCGGGCACCGTCCTGCTGCGCAACGACGGCGCCCTTCCGCTGTCCCCCGGCGTGAAGGTCGCCGTCCTCGGCCCCAACGCCGCCACCGCCCGGATCCAGGGCGGTGGCAGCGCGCGCGTCTACCCCGAGTCCGTGGTGTCCTTCGTCGACGGCCTGGAAGAGGTCACCGAGGTCGTGCACACGGCCGGGGTGAGGTTGGCGGACCGGCCCGCGCCGCTGACCACCGGCAACGCCCGCCACCCGCACCACGACAAGCCCGGCGTGCTGGTCCGGCTGCTGGACGGGAACGGCGCGGAGCTGTCCGCCGAGCACCGGTTCCTCGGCCGGATCCTGGAAGTCCCGCTGGTCGAGGGCGCCCGCACGATGGAGGTCCACGGCAAGCTCACGGTGAACGCGGACGGCCCGTGGCGGCTCTCCGTCTCCGGGTTCGGCCGCCTCACGCTCGACGTGGACGGCGCCCGGGTGGTGGACGAGGACGTCCCGCTCGACTCCGACGACCCGGCCGTCATCCACCTGACCCCGCCGTACCGGCACGCGGACGTGCGCCTGCGCGCCGGCACGACGGTCGACCTGGTGGCACGCCGTGAGCTGCGCGCAGACACCGGGACGGCGACCGTGCTCGCGGCCGACCCGCCCCGGCTGAGCGAGGACGACGAGCTGGCGCTGGCCGTCGAGCTGGCCCGCACCAGCGACGTCGCCGTGGTCGTGGTCGGCACCACCGACGAGATCGAGAGCGAGGGCTTCGACCGCACGTCGCTGGCGCTCCCCGGCCGGCAGGACGAGCTGGTGCGCGCGGTCCGGGCGGTCAACGACAAGACGATCGTCGTGGTGAACTCCGGCGGTCCGGTCGAGCTGCCCTGGCGGGACGAGGTCGCCGCCGTCCTGCTGACCTGGTTCCCCGGTCAGGAGGCCGGGCACGGGCTGGCCGACGTGCTGTTCGGCGTCCGCGAGCCCGGCGGCCGGCTGCCCACGACCTGGGCCGCCACCGGCGAGGACCTGCCCCTGTCGAACGTCGTGCCCGAGGACGGGGTGCTGCGCTACGACGAGGGCCTGCACATCGGCTACCGGGCCTGGCGACGGGCCGCGCGAGAGCCCGCGTACTGGTTCGGCCACGGCCTCGGGTACACGACGTGGGCATATGAGCAGGTCACGGCGACTGCCGACGGCGTGAAGGTGCGGCTGCGCAACACCGGCGACCGGGCAGGGGGCGAGGTCGTCCAGGTGTACGTGACGCGGCCGGACAGCGAGGTCGAACGCCCCGAGCGCCAGTTGGCCGGGTGGGCGATCGCGACGGCGGCGGCCGGTGAGGTGGTCGAGGTCGACGTCCAGGTGCCGGAGCGGGCGTACCAGCACTGGACGCCCGAGGGGTGGGTGACCGAGCCCGGCGCGTTCACGCTGCTGGTCGGGCGCTCCGCGGGCGACACGCCGGTGACCATCGGAGAGCGCTCTCCGCGCATGGCAGAATAGGCCGCATGAGCAGACCGCCGACGACCCCGCCCACGTTGGAAGACGTGGCGCGGGTCGCCGGCGTGTCCCGGGCGACCGTCTCCCGGGTCGTCAACGGCACCCGGAACGTCGACGTCAAGATCCAGGAGCTGGTCCGCGCCGCCATCGACGAGACCGGGTACGCGCCGAACCGCGCCGCCCGGTCGTTGGTCACCAAGCGAGCCGGGACGATCGCTCTGGTCGTCTCGGGCGCGGGCGGCCCGGGCGAGGAGGACGCGTTCGTCGCACGGGTGCTCGCCGATCCGTTCTTCGGACGGGTCGCCGGCGGCGTGCTCGGCTTCCTCCGCCCGCGCGGCGTCCACCCGGTGCTCATGATCGCCGACACCGAGCGCGCCAGGGACGACGTGCTCGCGTTCCTGCGGCAGGGCAGCGCGGACGGCGCGTTGCTGGTGTCCACGCACGCCGAGGACCCGTTGCCGGCACGACTGGTGGAGGCGAAGCTGCCCGCGGTGCTGTTCGCGCGACCCGCCCGGCCCGTCCCGATCAGCTACGTCGACCTCGACCACCAGGCCGGGGCGAGGCTCGCCGCCGACCGGTTGGTCGAGTCCGGCTGCACGCAGGTCGCCACGGTCGCCGGTCCGCTGGACGTCCCGGCGTCGCAGGACCGGCTGACCGGGTTCCGCGATGCCATGGCACGGCACGGTTTCCCGTACGTCCCGATCGCCGAGGGCGGCTTCACGTCGGCCAGCGGCGAGGCGGCGATGGAACGACTGCTGGCCGAACACCCCGGCATCGACGGCGTGTTCGCGGCGAACGACCTGATGGCGCAGGGCGCGTTGCTGGTCCTGCAGAAGCACGGTCGGCGCGTGCCGGACGACGTCGCGCTGGTCGGCTTCGACGACAGCAGTCCGGCGCTGATGTGCCGACCGCTGCTGACGACGGTGCGGCAACCGGTCGAGGACATGGCGGCCGAGATGGCCCGGTTGTTGATGGCGCACGTGGAAGAACCGGGACTGCGCCCGAAATCCGTGATCTTCGAGCCCGCACTGGTGGTTCGCGAGTCCGCCTGACGTCTTGAACGATGTCGCGGCCGGCTCGGACGACGTTGCCATCGCGCTGGAACGACGTTGTCGTTGACGTCGTCGTGACACGGGCGTTACTCTGCGGGAGAGCGCTCTCTCAGCGCCTCCGGTGCCACGGAGGCTTTGCTCCCGGGCCTTTCCCAGTGCCCCTCACCTCGTCAGGTAGGACCATGAGCTCTCCACGCTCCCGCTCACGGTTGTTGACCGCCGCGCTGGCCCTCGGCCTCACCGCGGCGCTCACCCCCGTGATCTCCGCCCAGGCCGCCGAGTGCGGCACCACCAACGTCGCGCTGAACCGGCCGGCCACCGCGTCGTCCGTCGAGAACGGAGGCACGCCCGCCGCCGCCGCGGTCGACGGCAACACCGGCACGCGCTGGTCGAGCGCGTTCGCCGATCCGCAGTGGATCCAGGTCGACCTCGGCTCCACGCAGACGATCTGCCGCGTCACGCTGAACTGGGAAGCCGCCTACGGCAGGGCTTTCCAGATCCAGGTGTCCGACAACGCGTCCAACTGGAACCCCGTCTACTCCACCACCACCGGCACCGGCGGCGTGCAGAACCTGACCGTCGCGGGCACCGGCCGCTACCTCCGCGTGCACGGCACGACGCGCTCCACCGGCTACGGCTACTCGTTGTGGGAGTTGGCGGTCAACACCGAGACTGGCGGGGTGACCATTCCCCCGACCGACCCCCGCAACCCCGACTTCGGGCCGAACGTGCTGGTCTACGGACCCGGTTCGTCCCAGTCGGAGATGCAGGGCCGGCTGAACGCCATCGCCGACCAGATGAAGACCAACCAGTTCGGCACCGAGCGGTACGCGGTGCTGTTCAAGCCCGGTTCGTACAACGCCGACGTCAACCTGCGGTTCTACACCCAGGTAGCGGGTCTGGGCCTGAGCCCGGACGACGTGAACATCAACGGCCACGTGCGGGTCGAGGCGGACTGGTTGCAGCAGGGTGACAACCCGAACAACCTCGGCAACGCGACGCAGAACTTCTGGCGTGGCGCGGAGAACATGTCCGTCACGCTGCCGGCGAACCAGATCGAGCGGTGGGCGGTGTCGCAGGCGGCGGCGTACCGGCGCATGCACCTGCGCGGCCAGATCCACCTGTGGAACGGCAGCGACGGCTGGGCGTCCGGCGGTCTGATCGTGGACAGCAAGATCGACGGCGTCGCGGTGTCCGGTTCGCAGCAGCAGTTCCTGACCCGCAACACCAACCTCGCGGGCGGCTGGAGCGGCTCGGTGTGGAACATGATGTTCGTCGGCTCGCCCGGCGCGCCGCCGCAGCACTTCCCGAATCCGTCGCACACCACCGTCGACACCACGCCGGTCGTGCGCGAGAAGCCGTTCCTGCACTTCGAGAACGGCGAGTACAAGGTGTTCGTCCCGGCGCTGCGGCACGACGCGCGGGGCACGAGCTGGGAATCGGGCGCGCCCGCCGGTCAGTCCCTCTCGCTGGCCGACTTCTTCATCGTCAAACCGGGCACGTCGGTGGCCACGACCAACGCGGCGTTGGCGCAGGGCAAGCACCTGCTGTTGACGCCGGGTGTGCACCACCTGAACGACACGATCAACGTGACGCGACCCAACACGGTGGTGCTGGGCCTGGGCCTGGCGACGCTGTCGCCGGACACCGGCAAGGCCGCCATGGCCGTGTCCGATGTGGATGGTGTGAAGCTGGCCGGTTTCCTGGTGGACGCCGGTGTGCAGAACTCGCCCGTGCTGCTCCAGGTCGGCCCGACCGGGTCGAGCGCCTCGCACTCCGCGAACCCGACCTCGCTGCACGACGTGTACCTGCGCGTCGGCGGGTCGCAGGCCGGCAAGGCCACGGTGTCGTTGGAGATCAACAGCGACAACGTGATCGTCGACCACACGTGGGTGTGGCGGGCCGACCACGGCACGAGCCCCACCGGCTGGAACGTCAACACCGGCCGCAACGGCGTCGTCGTCAACGGCGACAACGTGACCGCGTACGGGTTGTTCGTCGAGCACTACCAGCAGTACAACACGGTGTGGAACGGCAACGGTGGTCGCACGTACTTCTACCAGAACGAACTGCCGTACGACCCGCCGAACCAGGCGTCGTGGATGAACGGCGCCTCGCCCGGTTGGGCCGGCTACAAGGTGGGCAACCACGTCACGTCGCACGAGGGCTGGGGCATGGGCGTGTACGCCTTCAACCAGGCCGACCCGAGCATCGTCACCGCGAACGGGTTCGAGGTGCCGAACACGCCGGGGGTGCGGATGCACGACTTGGTGACGGTGTCGCTCGGCGGCGTCGGCACGATCAGCAACGTCATCAACGGCGTCGGTGGGACGGCGAACCTCGCCACCCAGCAGCGCTACGTGGTCAACTACCCGTGATGACCGCGTGACCGCGTGACCCCGCGATGACGAACCGCCCCGCCGAGCCTCCCGGCGGGGCGGTTCCTCGTGGCGCAGCGCCTAGTCGCCCTTGGACAGGCAGAACGGGTGGCCCTCCGGGTCGAGGAGGACGGTCCAGTCGTCCTTGCCCGGCTGGAACTCCGGCTTGCGCGCGCCGAGCGCGACGAGGGTCGTGACGGCCTGGTCGACGTCGGGCACGCTGAAGTCCAGGTGGGCGTGCGTGCCCTCGTCCGGCCACGAGGGGGCTTGGTAGTCGGCGACGCGCTGGAAGCCCAGCCGCACCGAGCCGCTGTCACCGATGAACACGAACGTGTCGTCGGTGTAGGTCGGCTCCCAACCGGTGGCAGCGGTGTAGAACCCGGCTAGCTCCGCCGGGTCGGCGCTGTCGAGGATGATCGTGGCGAGGCGCATGGCGGATCCCTTCTCGGTCCCTGCTTGGTGACGGTGTGCAGCTTCTCCGACCAGGGCAGGACCGGTCTTGAACTTTTTTGTCGGACCCCCCGCGTAGCTTGCGGGTGTGCTCACCCCAGTATCGCTCGCGGCGTCGGCCGACTTCAGGGTCGAGGCCGTGACCTGCACGGAGTCGCACCCCCGGTGGTCGGAGGCGGAGGCGGCGCGCGGGCACGTGATCGTGCTCGTGCGGCGTGGGCGGTTCCGGCGGCGGGCGCGGGACGGGGTGTTCGACGTCGAGCCGGGCACGGCGTACGTGAGCGTCCCGGGCGAGCAGGCGGAGTTCGCGCACCCGGCCGGTGGGGACGTGTGCACGGCGGTGTGGCTGCGGCCGGAGCTGTGGCGGTCGGTGGTGGGCGAGGAGCGGCCCGCGCGGTCGGCGTTCCACGTGGACGCGGCGGTGGAGTTGGCGCACCGGCGGGTGGTGGCCGGTGGCGACGTGGAGTTCGGCGTGGCCGAGGGGTTGGTGCGGCTGGTGGGCGCGGCGGTGGGCCGGGTCGTGGACCGCCCGCTGCCCGGTGCGGCGGACCGCCGGGTGGTGGCGGCGGCACGGGCGGCGGTGCTGGCCGGCACACCCGAATCGGCCGGTCTGGTGCTGCTGGCGGAGTCGCTGGGCGTGTCGCCGTACCGGTTGAGCCGGGCGTTCAGCGGCGAGATCGGCGTCTCGCTGACCAGGTTCCGCAACCGGGTGCGGGTCTGGCGTGCGGTCGACCGGTTGGAGGCGGGCGAGGACGACCTGGCCGGTCTGGCGGCGGACCTCGGTTTCGCCGACCAGGCCCACATGACCCGCACCGTCCGCGACCACCTCGGCCACACACCGGCGGCGCTGCGCCGACTGCTCGCCGGACCGGGCTGAACGAGGCGCGGCGCCCGCTGAGCACGCGGTCGGCGGGCGCCTCTCCCCCGGTGACCGCGTGCTCGGCGGTGTGAGATCGGGCGGTGTCAGATCGGGCGGTGTCAGGCCGGCGGTGTCAGGCGTGGGCGGGCTGTCGTTCGTGGCGCTCGGTACGCCCGGTCCCACAGGATCTCCACCGGGCCTCGGGTGAACCGCCGCATCCACCACGACGCACCGAGCACCAGCAGCACCGAGACCGCCAGCCACGTGCCCGCAGCGAACAACGCGCCGAGGTGCCCGAAACGCCGGGCCAGGTCGAGGCCCCACTGGTAGCAGAGGACGGACGCGATCACGTTCTGCCCGATGTAGCAGCTCAACGCCGACCGGCCGACCGCCGTCACGCCCCGGCGCAGGAACCCCGGCGCACCCGCGCGGTGGACGAACGCGGTGATCGCACCGAGCAGCCCGAACGCGACCAGCGGCGCGCACACGTACCGGTCGACCGCGAACCACTCCGGGCCGGCCACGGTCGTCAGCACGTTGAGCGGCACGCCGACGCCGAGACCCCACACCATCAGCCGACGCTGGACCCGCACGCCGCGCGACGAGTCCTCCAGCGCACCGGCCTCGTACAGGCGGACGCCGGCCAGGAACAGCACCCCGCTCAACGGCAGCACGAAGAACCCCTCGGCGCGGAACACCGCGAACAGCTCGATCCGTGCCTGCACCTGCCCCCACCAACTCGCGGTGCTGACCGCGAGCGTCGGATCACCGGCCTCCGCCACACCGGCGAGCATCCCCACCGTCAGCAGGCCGACGAACGCGAGGTGCACCGCGCCCAGCCCGACCATCCACCCCTTGATGACCCGCGCACTCCGGCCGACGAGGTAGGCGGCCAGCACCGACACGATCGCGTAGAACATCAGCACGTCGAACTCGAAGATCAGCACGTAGTGGATCAGGCCCTCGAACAGCAGCAGCGCCGACCGCCACAGGTACCAGCCGGGCCACCGCTGCCCGCACCGCACCGCCGAGTCGTGCTGGATCGCCAGACCGATGCCGAACAGGATCGACAGCAGACCCAGGAACTTGCCGTTCGTGACCATGCGCGACAACGCGTCGGTCGGGTCGCCGAAGTCCGCCAGGAACCCGGCCGGCCCTCCCGGGTGCGTGAACGCCCAGACGTTCGTGCCCAGCGTGCCCAGGATCGCCACCCCGCGCAGCACGTCCAGCGCCGCGATGCGTCCGCCCATGTCCCCCTCCACGACTCCCCTTGTGCAAACGAAGCTAGGGCGGGGGTGGGCGATCCATCGTCGGCCGATGGTCTGCGGTCAGGTCGCACCTTCGGAGGACATCGGCGGCTGTTCGGATGACACGGCGACCGCGCACGGCTCTTCCGGGTAGGCGCGGTAGCTGCCCGGTCGGTCTTGGGGCTGGTGTCGGGCTACCGCCGGCGGTTCGACGCCTGACGAGCCAGCGCTCCTGCGGCGAGGATCAGGATGAGCGCGGTCAGGCCCCAGCGGCGTTGGTCCCGAACCATGTTGTCGGCTCGTTCCACGGAGTTCACCCGCCGCTCCGGCATGTCCAGGGCCTCCCGGGCCGGGGTGTCCGGGGGCGGGGTGTCCGGGGGTGGCGCGGTCGGCGGTGGCGCGGTCGGCTGGGTGCGTGCCGGTGTGGTCGTGATCGGCGTTGTCGTGGTGGGTGTGGTGGTCGTGATCGGCCTCGCCGTGGTCGGGGCGGGAATGGCCACCGGTGGCGGCGGCGGTGGTGGCGGCGGTGGCGGCGGTGGTGGCGGCGGCGGTGGCGGCGGTGGCGGTGGAGGAGGAGGTGTTGTGGTCACCGTCGGCTGGGGAGGCGGGGTCGTCGTCTGAGTTGGGCTCGGCGTCGGTGTTGGGGTGGGAGTCGGGGTCGGCGTTGGGGTTGGGGTTGGGGTTGGAGTCGGCGTTGGGGTTGGAGTCGGCGTTGGGGTCGGGGTCGGGGTCGGCGTGGGGGTCGGGGTCGGCGTGGGGGTCGGAGTCGGCGTGGGGGTCGGAGTCGGCGTGGGGGTCGGAGTCGGCGTGGGGGTCGGAGTCGGCGTGGGGGTCGGGAGCGTGGAGAGGCAGCCGGACGAGTCGATGGTGTGCAGCGCCTGCCGGGACGAGATCTCGGTGACCACGCCCGAACCGTCGAGCGCCACCCGCCACAACGTGCTCCGCCTACCGTGCCGGTTCTGCGTCGCGTACAGCGCACCCTCCGGGCTGAACGTCACCGCGCCGTACCCACTCCCACCCGGCAGCCGCCCGGCTCCCGGCACCTCCTCCACCCGGCCGGTGCGCGGGTCGATGGTGACCACCGCGCCGTGCCCGTGCGTCCGCGTCGCCACGCCGTAGAGCAGGCCATCAGC
Source organism: Saccharothrix isguenensis (assembly GCF_052936305.1). Taxonomy (NCBI): domain Bacteria; kingdom Bacillati; phylum Actinomycetota; class Actinomycetes; order Pseudonocardiales; family Pseudonocardiaceae; genus Saccharothrix; species Saccharothrix isguenensis. The sequence goes on along the minus strand of NZ_CP193626.1, from coordinate 2,169,269 downwards.
CGGGTTCACGTCGAAGTCGTCCACGGTCAGCGCCCGCGGCGTCCTCATCCACGCTTCGTGCACGACCCGCCCGAAACGCCCACCGGTCGGGTCGATGTCGAGCGAGTACAGCGCCGGCCCCACCCGCACCACCAGCCGCTCCCCCACCACCGCTCCCGCCACCGCGTGCCGCAGCAGGGGCGACGGGCGGGTGGGGGTGCCGACCATCCGCCCGGCGCGGTCGAGCGCGACGAGCCGACCGTGGTCGTCGATGCCGTACACGAGGTCCTGCCGCGCGGAGTAGCCGATGGCGTTCAGCCGCACGTCCAGCACGGTCAGGCGCGTCACCGCACCCGAGGGGAACCGCACCTGGAACGCCGTCGACGGGCCGTGCGCGGCGGCCTCCACTTGGAGGGTCGTGCACACGACCTGAGCGAGCGCTTCGATCATCCGAACCGCTCGATAGCCGCTTCGAAGGCCGCGGGGCTCACCTCGGCGCCGCCGCCGAACGGGTTCTGCAACTGGAACGCCGCGTACAGCAGCAGCGTGATGGTCGCGGCCAGGGTGGCCACGATGAGGACGTGCGTGCGAATCAGCGGCCCGCCGAACAGCAGCGGCAGGCAGATGGCCAGCACGCTGCCCACCACCAGCACGAACCACACCACCGTGCTGATCTCACCGCCGGCCGCGTCCAACCGGGCCTGCCGCGCCTCGTACACCTGCCAGAGCTGGGACGCCGCCTCGGTCTTGCGGTCGACCTCCCACTCGTCGGTCGCGGGCGCCTGGGCCACCACCTGGCGCAGCCGGTCGAGCTGGGACCAGCCGGTGGACTCGAAGTCCTTCCCCCGCTGCATCGCGGGCCACTCGTCCTGGATGACGGTCGTCGCGTACTCGCGGGAGAGGTGGCGCACCTCCTGACCCGTTTCCTCGGACAGCGCGTCGCTCGCCCACGTCGCCGCCACCAGGCCGTCGGCTTCCCGGTACGCGGCGTCACTCGCCTGGGTGACGGCATCGAACAGGGCGATCAGCACGAACGCCACCAGGACCGCGTGCAGGCCGCCCACGATGGTGAACACCTGCCCGGCGGCCTCGTTGTTGGCCGCTCGGCCCTCCGCCGGCCCGTACTTGCGGATCACGTAGGCGAGGACGGCGGCGACGATGGCCGCGCCGCCGACCCAGAGCAGACCCGTGAGGTACACGCTCATGGACGCCCTTCCACTACCTGGTTCCGATTCGTCAGATCCGCGAGTTCCACGCTCCGCAAGCTAGTGATCGGCGTTCCCCAGGAAAAGCAGGTTCATACGCCCGCACTCGAAATCCAAACTGTCGAGTGACGGAAGGGCACGCAGCGGCACGCGGAGCGTGACGTGCCCGCTCGACTGCGGTCCCCCGCCGCTCATCGGACCAGTGCATTGGGCCGATCGAGTCACCCGAGGCCACCGCGCCCTGCTCAAGCGGCGAACAGCAGGGCCAGACCGCCCGACGTGTAGCCCACCATCAGCACGAGCAGCGGCACCTGGCCGGTCAGCTGCTTCTCCGGCGGCAGCAGCCGCAACGTGCGGTCGTGCGCGGCCACGACGGCCAACAGGTGACCGGCCAGCACCGCGCCGATCTGCACGGACGCGACCAGGACCGGAGCGGCGAGGGCGTCGCTCGGGGTGAAGCCGGTGACGCCGAACAGCAGCGCGACGGCCCGTTGGCCCTCCACCGCGAGCAGCGAGTAGTAGTGCGCCACCACGTACCCGGCGATGATCGGGATCAACGAGTGCGCCAGCTGTCCGCCGAACGACCGGCACGCGAGCAGGTAGCTGCCCGCGACCAGTCCCACGGTCACCACCAGCCCCAGTGAGTCGGGCACCGACAGGCTCGCCCAGGCGAGGCTGGAGCCGATGCTGTCGAAGGCGGTCGACCCCAGCAGCACCGCCACGACGGCGACCAGACCGGGCCGCACGGGCGTGGCGACGAGCGCGTGGAACGGGTTGCCGTGCAGGGGCGACAGCCGGCCCAGGAGCGTCGAGAACACCTCGAACCCGTCGGCCCGCTCGAACCACGTGCGACCGAACACCACGCCGCCGGCGACGTTCACCACCGCGTACGCCACCAGGAACCACGGCAGCGCGTCCGACTCGACCAGCTCGACCCACGTGAACGCCAGCAGCCCCAGCGCCGCCGGCCAGTGGCCCAGCCACTCCGGGTACGGGCGGTCGAGCGTGGCGCGGGCGGCCAGGCGCAGCGGGTTGAGCACCCACCACACCGGACCGAACACCACCGACAGCACGGCCACGCCGACCCAGAGCAACACGAACACCAGGTGCGGCCACGCCTGCGCGGGCACGAGCACCAGGCCGACCAAGACCAGTGCCCGCACGGGCCACCAGTCGCGCTCGGGTGTCGGCGCGGCGGCGGCGAACCGGGGTTTCGTCCACAGCACACCCAGCGCCAGGAACGACGCCAGCAGCGCCACCGCCGCGCCCTGCAGCACAAGGTCCAGCGGCAACGGCAGGTCGTGCCGCGCGCCGACGCCGTGCGCGAGGACGGTCACCGCACGATCAGGCGCGCCAGCAGCGTGTCCGGGTGCGCCTCCACGTCGAACGTCCCGGTCCGGTCCGCGGTGAACTCGAGCACCGCGGGCTTGCCCGAGTCGGCGTCACCGCGCACGTCGAACCCGTGCACGTGCACCTCCACCGGCTTCTCGCTGGTGATCGTCATCTCGATGGCCTGCCCCCGCACCGCTTCCACCCGTTGCCGCGACTCCTCGTCCGCCGACAGTCGGAGCACCAGCGGATCGGGCGGCGCGGCGGACGTGCCCGGGGAGCACCCCGCCACGACGAGCAGGGTGAGCAACAGAACACGGATCACCGGACCCCTTGTCATGTGGTCGGACCACCCTTTCTCATGTTGTCGAATCCGCCCGCGGCGAGGCCGAGGCCGCCGCCGAGGGTCAGTGCCACGAGCAGCCGGTCCAGGTCGCCCGGACCGGCGAACGGCAGCTGGGAGAAGCGGAAGCTGTCGAAGTCGGGGATCCCCGCCACCACGAGCATCGCGCCGACCACGGCCGCCACGAACGCGGTCGCCGGTGCGCGCCGCACCGCCGCCACCACCGTCACCACGGCCAGCGGCCACGCCACCAGACCCACCCCGCTCGCACCGATGAGCAGCGGCGCGAACGACTGGCCGGTCACCGCGAGCGCGGACCCCACCGCGTGCCAGGCGTGTGCCGCCGTCACCACGACGACACCCGCCGCGAGCAACGCCCGCCCACGACCGAGGAAGTAGCCGCCGAGGGCGAGCGCGGCCGTGAGGAGCAGCCAGCACAACGGGTTCGGGCCCGGTGTCGTGTCGACCCGGCCCTTGATCACGGACGTGCCCAGCGGCAGTTCCCACTGGGGCGCGGTGGTGCGTTCGTCGCGGAAGCGGTACGTCTCGCCGGGCGCGACCACGTGGTCGGCGACGGTGATCGGGGTGGCGCCGCCGTTGCGGACCTCCACCTGCGTGCCGTGGTTGACCATCGTCGCCGTCACGCCGGGCAGCGGCGGGTCGATCGCGGTGACCCGGCTCAGGTGGTCCTGCGGCGTGAGGCCGCCGGCGTGCGCCTGAGCCGGGGAGGTCGCAACAACCAGCGACGTGGCGATCAGCAGGGCGAGGAGGACCGCCCTCACCGGCGGGCGGTCGGGACGAGCACCACCGCCATGAGCAGGCCGTGCAGCGCGGCCATCACCGGTGCGCCGGTCCACATCTCGGTGACGGTCGGCATCGCGCCCTGGTCGATGCCCGCTGCCGCGAAGAAGGCCACCCACGTGACGAACGACGCCGCCGCGCCGAAGATCCGGTACTCCTTGAGCCGGTCCTCGGAGGGGCGCAGCGTCAGCAGCAGCACGTCGACGACGACGCCGGCGAGGACGAACCCGATCGCGGTGCTGATGTTGGTGTAGTCGGCGACGGCGGTGCCGAGCGCCATCACCACGACGGACAGCAGGGTCGCGACGCCGAACGGGAGCCGGAACCGGCGGGCGGCCAGGAGCAGCGGCACCACCATGATCAGGTTGGTGACCAGGATGGACGAGGCGAGGCTGTTCGCCAGGCGCGAGCCGCCCTGGTCCTTGTCGAAGCTGAACGACTCGAGGATCCGGCTGCTGTCGAACACCGTCGCGTCGGCGTAGCCGGCGAACAGCAGCACCAGTGCGGCGGTGAACGCCAGCGACAGCGCGGCGGGCAGGAACTGCCGGAACGACGGCGCGACCATCTCCCGGTCGTTCCACGCGGTGCGCAACGGCGTGGTGAGGATCAGGATCATCGACGTGATCAGGGCGAGGTGGGTGGGGCTGAACAGGATGTCGATGCCCTTTTCGATGCCGATCAACGTGTGCCACAGGTAGTCGCCCGCGCCAGCCACGGCGAACACGGGCAGCGCGACCACCGCCGGGCCGTAGCCGACCGGGATCACGTCCAGCGGGCGCATGCCCGGCCGGTAGTTGCGCCACAGTACCCAGAGGATCCAGGCGCCGGTCGCCGCGAACCCCGAGTAGAACACCGCGTGCCACGGCGTGAAGAACGACTCCAGCTCGGGCACGTTCGAGTGCGCCCACGCGTCCAGGAACAGCCCGGCCGAGAACCACGTCCCCAGCAGGATCGTGATCAGGTCGGTGCGGTGGTCCGCCCGGGGCCGCTCGCGCGCCGGCGCCGGGCTGCCCACCACTTCGTCAACTTCAAAGTTCCGCCCCGATTGCATGGTGCCAGCCTGCCGCCCGCCCCGACCGGCCGGAATGGTGCCAGCCTCACCAGGAGGTGTGGCTACCCGCACCTCATGCGTTCAAGTACCGCAGCACCGCCAGCACACGGCGGTGGTCGTGCGGGCTGGCGGACAGGCTCAGCTTGGTGAAGATGCTCGTGCAGTGCTTCTCCACGGTGCGCTCGGCGATGAACAGCCGCTGCGCGATCGCCTGGTTCGTGCGCCCTTCCGCCATCAGCGCGAGCACCGACCGTTCCCGGTCGGTCAGCCGGCCGTCGCTGTCGTCCCGCCGCCGCACCAGCAGCCGGCTCACCACCTCCGGGTCGAACGCCGACCCGCCCGCGCCGACCCGGCGGATCGAGGCGGCGAACTCGGCCAGGTCGGACACCCGGTCCTTCAGCAGGTAGCCGACGCCGTCCGCGCCCGCGTCCAACAACTCGGCCGCGTAGCTCACGCGGACGTACTGCGACAGCACCAACACCCCGGTCTCCGGGTACAGCCGGCGCAACGCCAGCGCCGCCCGAAGGCCTTCGTCGGTGTGCGTCGGGGGCATCCGGATGTCCACGATGGCCACGTCGGGCCGGTGCTCGTCGACCGACGCCATCAACGCCGGCGCGTCCTCCACCGCCGCAACGACGTCGAACCCGGCCTCCGCCAGCAGCCTGGTCAACCCCTCGCGCAGCAACGTCGAGTCCTCCGCGATCACGACCCGCACGGGAGCACCACCCGCACGCTCGTGCCCTCGGACGCCGCACTGACCACCCGCATCGTTCCCCCGTTCGCCTCCACCCGTTCACTCAGGCCGCGCAGCCCCGAGCCCCGCTCCGGGTTCGCGCCCCCACGCCCGTCGTCGTCCACCCGCACCACCAGCCGACCGTCACCCCCGGTGATCACGACCTTCGTGCTGGACGCGTCCGCGTGCTTCGTGACGTTCGCCAACGCCTCCGCCACCACGTAGTACGCCGTCGTCTCCAGCAACGGCGGCACGGGGTGGGGCAGGTCCAGGGTCAGCTCCACCCTCGGCTCGGCCAGCGCCGTCAGCTCCCGCACCGCGCCGTGCAGGCCCCGTTCGGTGAGCACCGGCGGGTGGATGCCGTGGCACACCGCGCGCACGTCGTCGATGGTCGCCAGCACCGCCTGCTTGGCCTCGGCCGCGAGCGCCCGCCCGCGTTCCGGCGGCACGGTTTCCGCCAGCCCCAACGTCATGACCACCGACAGCAACCTCTGCTGGACGCCGTCGTGCAGGTCCCGCTCCACCCGGCGGCGCTCGTCCTCCGCCGCGCGCAGCACTTTCGCCCGTGACTCGCCCAGCTGCCGGACCTGCGCCCGCAGCTCGGCGGTGAGCCGTTCGTTCTCCAGCGCCAGGCCCACGGCGGCGCACGCGGCGTCCACCAGTTCCAGGTCCAGCACCGGGTCGTGCAGCAGCACGGCGACCGGCGCGCCGCCACGGTCCACCCTGGTGTGCGCGGAGTCCAGCTCGACGGGCTGCCCGTCCGCGTCCACGTACTGCTCCTGCTCGGCCACCCAGTACGCGACCCGCAGGCCCGGGTCGTGCAGCGTCGCGGCCAACGCCTCCTGCACCCCCGCCCGCCGGCTGTCACCGCTGAGCCGCACGACCAGGTCGACCAGCGCGCCGCGGTCCATCCGGCGACGCAGCAACCCGGCGAGGTAGGCGAACGGGATGCCGCTCAACGCCAGCATCAGCACCACGGCGGGCGGGTTGAGGCCCGCACGCGCCACCGGTTCCCACACCACGAACACGATGATCGCCACCGCGGTCGCGCCCAGCATCGACGTGAGGGTCCGGCGTTGCGCGATGCTGCTGCACCGCCAGCGGTACAGCTGCAGCGCCAGCATCGCGCCGCCGACCACGGCCGTCATGGACGTCTCGGCGTCGGTCACCGCGACGCTCCACGGCTCGTGTGAGAACTCGAACGCCACGCTCAGCAGGACGGTCTCGGCGTACCCGGCGGCCACGACCAGCCGCCGCGGCAGCGTGCGCAGCCTGCCCGTCGGGAACGCCACCAGGGCGTGTCCGAGCACCGAGGCCCAGACGTTCGCCACCAGCAACGGCAGGAACGAAGACTCGCCGCAGATCAGGTAGTCGAGCGCCCAGCCGACCCCGACTAGCACGAACAGCAGACCGATCGGGTTGCGCGGCTGCACCCGGCGGCTGATCACCCCCGCGATCACGTAGACCGCGCTCACCGCGAACACCGCGGATAACAGCATGCGCCCAAGGTAGCCGTTCGGCGGACGGCTCAGCGCCGGCGCGCGCCCCCGACCACCACGCGGGCCAGGACGCCGGGTCGCATGATCGACGACAGCGGGTCGAGCAGTCCGACGGTGCGCATGAACGCGCCGGCTACCACGGGGTCGTGCGCGCCGACGCGCTGGAGTCGGGCGACGTACCGGTTGAGGACCCTGGTGGCCGGCGTGCGGCGCCCGTGGATCTCCGGCAGAGCCAGGTCGGCGACGGCGTTCAGCTGCCACACCGGGTCGATGATCCGGGCCGCGGCGCGGAAGAACCGCCGGGCCAGGTCGCGCTCCCCCTCCCGCAGGCACCTCCGCAGCGCCTCCGCCTCCAGTGCCGCGACGGTCATGCCCTGGCCGTAGACCGGGTTGAAGCTGCACAGCGCGTCACCGAAGACGAGCAGGCCCGCTGGGAAGCGGCGCAGCCGTTCGTAGCGGCGGCGCAGGCTGGCCGGGAACCGGTGCGAGCGCAAGCCCTCGAGCGGTTCGGCGGCGACGATGGCGTCGTGCACGTCGGGTGGCGCGATCCGCTTGACGAACGCGAGGAAGTCCGCCTCGTCGGTCGGCGGGTGGTCGCCCGCCATGCCGACCACGGTGACCACCCACCGGTCGTCCTCCTGCGCGGCGAGCGCCAGCCCGGTGGTCCGGCCGGGCACCGGGCCGACCAGCACCAGCTTGTCCCGGAACGGTTCCGCCAACCGCACCAACCGGCTCACGTACATCATGTCCACGTCGATCCGGTCTTCCTCGGGCGTCGGGAAGCTCATGGCCGTCAGCCAGGCCCGCGCCCGCCCGTAACGTCCCATCGCGTCGACCACGAGGTCTGCCTCCAGCACGCCGTCCGCGCCGCCGACGACGACCCTCACCCCCGTCACCCGGTCGCGTTCGACGATCGGCCCGGCCACGTCGCACCCGGCCACGATCCGCACGCCGGGGTGCTTCGCGACGCGGGCCCGGACCGCGCCCTCCAGTATCGGGCGGGTCGCCTGGATGTCCGACGCCCCGGTCACCGCGCGCGCCAACTCGTGCCCGGACAACACGAACCGCGCCTCGTCCAGGAAGCTCGCCCGCCGCGCGCCCGCCGCCACCAGGTCGTCCGTCAGACCGGGGAACATCGCGTCGAGCACCTGCGCCCCGCGCAGCAGGATGGTGTGGAAGTGCTTGTCCTGCGGCACCCCTCGGCGGTGCCCGGCGGCGACCGGCAGCGCGTCCCGCTCGACCACGGTGACCCGGTCGTACACCCCGGCCAACGCCCGTGCCGCGAGCAACCCGCCCATGCTCGCGCCCAGCACCACCGCATGCGTCATCCGACCACTGTGGCAGCGATCGTCGTCCGACGGCACCTCCTGTCGTGCTCGAACCCCTGCGCCACAACGCATTCCGCTGGTTCAGATGCCGATGACGTCCGCCAACCGGCCGAGTTGGTGGTCGAAGTGGGCGGCGCAGTCGGTGAGGCTGCCCCGGTACTGGCCGAACAACTCGAAGCTGATCAGGCCGAACACCGCCGAGAACGCCAGGAACCCGCGCGCCAGCAGGTCGTCGCCGATCTCCAGGCCGAGGGTGTCCCGCAGCGCGGCGAAGTCGTGGCCGAGCGGTCCGGGCAGCGACGTCGCCGGCGACCGTTCGCGCTCGACCTCCGCCAGCAGCGCCAGCAGCAGCAACGACACCCTCGTGCCCGGATCACCGGTCTGCTCCACCGGCGCCTGGTAGCCGGGCACCGGGCTGCCGTAGATCAACGCGTACTCCGACGGCCGCTCCACCGCCCACGTCCGCGCCGCCGACCCGATCGCCGTCCACCGGCCGCGCAGGTCGTCCCGCGCGCACGCGCCCTCGGCGGCCTCGACCGCGTCACCGAGCGAGTTGTAGGCGTCCACGATGAGCATGGTCAGCAGGTCGTCCCGGCTGGGCACGTACCGGTAGACGGCGGAGGACACGATCCCCAGCTCGCGGGCGATGGCCCGCAGCGACAGCGCCGCGCTGCCCTCCCGCGCCAACTGCTCCTTGGCGATGCGCTTGATGTCCTCGATCGCCTGGGCCCGCGCCCGCTGCCTCGGTGTCCCGGTCATGGCGACGATGATCACGCACTGAGAGAGCAGATGCAACAAAAGAGAGCAGTGCTCTTGACGGGGCGCTCGCCAGGCCGCAGCATTCTCCTCGACAGAGAGCGGTGCTCTCTAAAACGACTAGCGCTCACGGAGACGTCATGGACAAGCTCAAGGCCGGTGCCGCCGCGTTCGGCGTCGGAGGTGCGTTCTTCCTGCTCTACCCGGTGCTGCGGCCGTACTCGGACGAGACCGCGGTGGACGGGCTGCACGTCATGGGCACGTCCGCGTGGGTCGCCTCGCACTTGTTCGCCGTGGGCGGGTTCCTGCTGGTCGGCCTCGGCCTGCTGGCCGTCGCACGCTCCCGTGCCGCCGTCGTCACCATCGCCGGTGCGCTGCTCACGTCCGTCTACTACGGCGCGGAGACGTTCGGCCTGCACGCCATCGGGGTGCGTGCGGCGGAGCAGCCGGACCCGGTCCTGCTGGAGGTGGTCGACGCGGTCCGCTACCAGCCCGCCGGGATCACGATCTTCGGTGTCGGACTGGTCGTGCTCGCGGCGGGTGCGGTGATGGCGGCCGTCGAGCTCAAGAGCCGTGCCGCCATCCCTTACGCGCTGGGTTTCGTGCTCTTCCTGCCGCAGTTCTTCACCCCGCCGCCGCTGCGGATGGCCCACGGCCTGCTCCTGCTCGTCGGCTGCTGGCTGGTCGCCCGCGAGCTGTGGCAGCGGCGCTCCTGAGCCGTCGACGCCGAAGTGGCCCCGCCGGATCACGGCGGGCCACTTCGGTGAGGCCTGGTTGCCGTTGGCCGCCAAGGTCGGCAGCCTGTCCGGCGGGCACCGGGCCCGGCTCGCGCCGGCCCGTCGGCCGCGGGTCTGCTGCTGGACGAGCCGTTGTCCGAGATGGACCCCGTGGCGCGGGAGACGACCACGCGGGCGCTCATGGTGGCGGTCGCCGAGACCGGGCTGACCGTGGTGCTGTCCTCGCACGTGCTCGCCGAACTGGAGGGCGTGTGCGACCACCTCCTGCTGCTCGACCGGGGCGGCGTGCGGCTGGAGGGTGACGTGGACGAGCTGGTCGAAGGTCACCGGACGGTGGTCGCGGTCCGCGGCGCGGACTTCGGCGACCACGAGGTGGTGACGGTCCGGGAGGGCGAACGCCAGGTCACCGCGTTGCTGCGGCTGGTCGGCCCGCCGGATCTGCCGGATGCGAGCACACCGGCGTTGAACGACCTGGTCGTGGCGTACCTGCGAGCCGGGGAGGCGGCGTGATCTGGGTCGCCTGGCGGCAGCAGCGTGCCGTCCTGCTCTCCTCGGCCGCGTACGCGCTGGTCCTGATCGCGGTGGTGGTCTTCGTCCACATCCGACTGTCGGCGCATTCCTCCGCCGATGCCGTGATCGACTGCATGGGCCTCGACTGCCGGGCCGGCGAGGGGTACTGGAGCCTGCGCAGCTCCCTCTGCCGACTGGAGGAGACCGCGCGCATGGGGACGATCGGCTTCGCGGCGCTGGTGGGCGCCTTCGTCGGAGCGCCGATGCTCGCGCGAGTGGGAGAAGCGCACGCACCTGCTGGTGCTGAGCCAGCGGCGAGCCGTCGCCTCCCCGAAACCGCGGGCCGAGACGCACCGGGCCGCGTTGCGGCACTGCGAGGCGATGGACGTCGAGCTGGCCGAAGAGGTCGCGCGGCTCCAGTCGCTGTTGAGCAGCATGTCGACGTTCGCCGTGGCCCAGGACGGCGTGGCGCGGCAGCGGTCCACCATGGCGGCGGCGGCAGCCGCCGGGCTCGGCCTGCCGGCGTTGGTCCTGTCCCTGTGGGGCGGACACGTTCCTGCCGTTCTCGTTCGACCGGGCCTGGCGCGCGCTGCTTGCCGATCACGCTGACCGCGTTGGTCGCGGTGGCGTTGGTGCTGCGACGGATGCCGGGACGGACATCCGTCCGGCACTACGTGGTGGCGGTCGGGTTGGTCGCCGCGTTGGTGTGCACGTTGCCGGTGGCGGGGCTGCCGGCGCCGGCCGGCTGATCGAGGAACGGGATCAGCTGCTCCTCCTCGTAGGCCAGGTGGGCCTCCAGCTCGCCGATCAGGCCGTCCACGTCCGCGCGCAGGGTCGCCACGTCGTGGCGGTCGAGGGTCTGCTGGAGCTGCGCCATCAGGTCCGAGATCCGCTCGTGCTCCTCGCCGATGCGGTCGAGGGTCGGCGCGAGCTCCGGGTACCGGTCCCGCAGCACGGGGAACATGCCGCTGTCCTCGGCCGTGTGGTGGAACTTCAGGCCGTGGCACGCGGTCAGGCAGTTGACCTTCAGCTGGGCGCCGAGCGTCGGCTTCGCCTCGGCGACCTCGCGGCGGATGGTGGCGAACTCGCGGCGGAACGCGTCGTGCACGAGCTTGAGCGCGGCGCCCGCGCTGGACGCGTTCGGCGGGCCGCCCGCGACCTGGGTCAGCGCGACCACCGGGATCTGCCGGGTCGTCCTGGCCTGGTACGCGGCCCAGCCCGGGTCGCTCTCGACCGCCCGTGCCCACAGCTCGTCCCGTTCCCCGCCGTCGAGGACGGTGGCCCGGGCGTCGTACGTGAACACGCCGTCCTCCACCTGGACCACCGGGTTCGCCACGAGGTTGTGGAACCAGTCCGGGTGGCGGGGCGCGCCGCCGGCCGACGCGATGACCACGATCCGGTCACCGTCGGGCAGGTAGCCGACCGGGTTGGTGTGCCGGGCCCCCGTCCTGGCTCCCGTGGTGGTCAACAGGACGAGCCTGCCGCCCTCGAAAGGCCCGCCGACCCGGCCCGCGTTGGCCCGGAACTCGTCGATCACCTGCTGGTTGAAATCCATTCTTGTCGTCTCTCCTGTTTTCAGGCATGACCGATCGCCACGGGTGGGAATGCTCCGTGGTTATTCGGTGGAGGTTTGGTGGAGGCGCGCGAGCACGGCGGTCCCGCGAAGGACCGAGGTGTGCGCGGGTGAAAGCGATCGTGCGCTCGTACGGGGGCGCTCGTGTGTGTGGAACAGGGTCCGGCTGCGTCGCGCGTGGTGCGCGGAAAGCTCGGAAACCCCTGCGTGCGGCGGGCCTCTGGCCCACCCGGCGGTCAAACCTTGGCCGGGTGACTTTCTCGTTCTTGGCCCGCGGCCGACCCGGCAGTCACGAGTCCGAGCTTATCCCGGGAATGCGTCGACGGGCAACTTGCTGTTCGTGCGACGATCGACCCCGTGTCCCGACTCCTTTTCCCGCTGCTGCTCGCCGTGTCCGCCTGCGGCACTTCCCAGCCGGTCCCGCCGCCACCGTCGCCTTCGGCGGAAACCTGTCCCGCCGGCGTGGAGTACGCCGTGAAGGGCGAGGAAGGAGCCATGGGGCTGCGGGTGATGACGCTGGAGGCGACCAACTGCGGCACCGAGACCTTGGAGCTGAACGGCTACCCCTCGGTCACGGTGCTGGACGCCGACCGGAAGCCGCTGCCCGTCACGGTCGGGCAGGGGTCGTCCGGGATCTCGCGGGTGGATGCGTTCGACGCCGATCCGCAACCGGTCGTGGTGCGGCCCGGCGAGTCGGCGGTGACGGGGCTGCTGTGGCGCAACACCTACGCGGACGTGACCGCGCCGCCCGTGGTCGGCGAGCACCTGGAGATCGCCGTCGCCGATGGGCGGCCGGCGCAGGTGTTCACGCCCATCGGCGAGCGCGGCGACCCCCTCACCATCGACCTCGGCAGCACCGGCGAGCTGGGCGTGCGGCCGTGGACCGCCGCCACGCCGTGACCGTGCCACCGGCGGGCACTCCAGCCCGAGATCACCAGGTCGGTCGATCGGCGGTCACCGCATGATCGCCGATGGCGTCACCAGCCGGCCTGGCGCCGCCGCCTGGAAACCCCCGCTGGAGTGCTAGGCGCGCATCACCGTGGAAATGGGGATGCGCGCCGCGCGCAACGCAGGGACGAGGCCACCGAGGATGCCGGCCACGAGGCCCGCGATCACACCGGCGACACCCGCCTGCCAAGGGAACGCCACGCCGTCCAGCGACGGGAACCGTGAGCCGAACATCGTCAACGCCAGCTTCAGCCCCACCACGCCCGTGCCGATCGCCAACGCCGCCGTCAGCAGACCGGTCAGCAGCGTCTCCGCCAGCACGATGCCCGCCAGCAACAGCCGCGGCGTGCCCACGGCCCGCCGCAACGCGAACTCCTCGATGCGCTCGCCCACTGTCGCCAGCCCCACGTTGAGGATGCCCGCCACGCCGATCAGCAGCACGAGCGCCGCCATGCCGAGGAAGATCCAGCGCAGCAGCGCCAGCTCGGTGGCCATCTGCTTCAGCGTCTCGACCGTGTTCACCTGGATGTGGTCTGCCGGCACGCCAGTGGCGACCAGCCTGGCCCGGAGGGTGTGCTCGACCTCGGCCGCCGCCGGGCTCAGCAGCACCTGGAGGCCGGGACCGGCGTTGGAGTCGCCGACGCTGCTCACCGGCATCCAGTTCATCAGCTCGTCGGTCCGGACGTAGGCAGCGGGCTGGTAGCCGCCGTCGTCCACCACGCCGATGATCTGCGGTGTCGGGTTGGAGGTCGCGCCGTCGACCCGCATCTCCGCCGGCACGTGGTACCGGGTGAAAGCCTTCGCCGCGTGCGTGTTGAGGACGAGCCTCGGCGCGAGCGACGGTTCACCGCCGAAGTCCAGCCACTGCCCCTGGGACGGGCGGAACGGGCGGAACGGGCGGATGTCGCCGGTCAGCCCGACGAGGTGAAGTTCGACCGCCTGGCCCTGCGGCGCGCCGGCGCTGCCGTCGTCCACGGGGTAGCACCCGGACTCGTCGCACTTCATCGACGTGCCGCCGTAGCCGGGCCGGTCGATCGGGCCGCCGCCCTGGTTGATCGGCTTCACGCCGGGCTCGCCGATGATCGCGCGGGTGCCGGTCATGGCCACCGCGTCCGTGCGGCCCTCCAACACCTCCAGCGCCACCGGGACGGCCTGGCCCTCCGGCGGCAGGTACATCTGCCGGGTGCCGTCCTTGCCCTGCGACAGCTCGACGTCGGCGAGCATGGCGCGGTTCGCGATCTCCGCGCCCGCCTGCACGACGACCACGGCGAGCACGCCGAGGAACAGGCTGATCATGGACAGGAACGTGCGCAGCTTGCGGGCCCGGATGCCCTGGCCGCCGATGATCAGCGACGCCCGCAGCCGGCCGGACAGCCTGATCACGCGACCACCCGCTGACCCGCCGGGCGGAGCAGGCCGTCGGACAGGTGCAGCACCCGCCCCATCTTCGCCGCGTGGTCCTGGTCGTGGGTGACCAGCACCAGTCCGCAGCCCTGGTCCGTGGTCCGGCGCAGCACCTCCACCACGAGGTTGCCGGTCTCGGTGTCCAGCGCGCCGGTCGGCTCGTCGGCCAGCAGGATCCGCGGCTCGCGCACGAGGGCGCGGGCGATCGCGACGCGTTGCTGCTCGCCGCCGGACAGGCGCGGCGGCTTGTGCTTGGCCAGGTGGCCGATGCCGACGCGCTCCAACGCCGCCATCACGTTGGCCTTGCGCTTGCGGCGGGGCAGCCAGCCCTGGCCGTTGACCAGTGCCATGGCCACGTTCTGCGCCGCGGTCAGGTGCTTGAGCAGGAAGAAGCGCTGGAACACGAAACCGAACTCGGCGCTGCGCAACGCCGCCGCCTTGCGCTCGGGGATCTTCGTGATGTCCCGGCCCCCCAACACGTACTGCCCGCCGTCCGGCCGGTCGAACAGGCCGATCAGGCTGAGCAGCGTGCTCTTGCCCGAACCGGAGCGGCCCAGGATGGCGACGCTGTCGCCGGGGCGCACGGTCAGGTCGACGCCAGAGAGGATGACGCGCGGCTCGTCCTGGCCCTTGAGGGTCTTGGTCACGCCGGTGAGGTGGATCAGCGGCGGCTGGGACACCGGCGGTGGCGGCACCGGCGGCATGAAGAACGGTGACGTGGTCACTTCGACCCCGTCTCGGGGCCACCCTGGCCGTTCGGCGCGGGCGGCAGGTTCGGACCGGGCACGGCCAGCGTCTCGTCGCCGGTCAGGCCCGTCTTGATCTCCACCACCTTGCCGTCGGTCAGGCCCAGCTCGACGTCCTTGGTTCGCTTGGCGCCGTCCGGCCCGACCACGTCGACCTTGCCCTTGCCCTGGCCGCCCGCGACGGCCTCGACCGGCACGACCAGCGCGTTCTTCGCGCTCGCCGTGACGAGCTCCAGGGTGGCGGCGGCGCCGTTGATCAGCTTCACGTCGGCGGGCGCGGTGCACACCAGGCGCAGGCCGGTCGGCTCGGACGAGGTCCGCGGCTCCCGCGGCGGCTGGGGCATGGGCGGCGCGGGCTTCCTGGTGCCGCTGGACCCCGTTCCCTGCTCCGACTCCGGCTCCACGGGCACCGGCGCGGGGACGGTGCCCGCCGGCAGCGCCGCGATCGTGCCGAGCAGGGTGCACGGGAACGGACCTGGCCCGTTCTTGATCTGCGCCTGCACGGTGCCGGTCGCGGCGTCGGAGATCTGGTACGCCTGCTCGCCGCCGATCTCCGCGACGATGCCGTAGCCCGCGTACTTCGCGGACGCGATCGGCATGCCGGCCGTCACCGTCGAGCGGTCGTCCACCAGGCGCCCGCCGAACGTCGATCCGGCGGGCACGTCCACGTTGGTGGGCTTGCCGTCCACCCAGATCGAGGCGATCCGGGTCGGGTTGGACGGCGTGCCGGTCGGCTCCGCCACCACCCAGTAGCGCACCTCGCCCGCGAGCGGCGACACGATCCCGAACGTCGGGTTCATGGTCACCTTGCCGGTCAGGCTGACCTTGTTGGACAGGTCCTGCCTGGTCGGCGTCGCCGTGGTCTGCACGGTGCCGCGTGGCGCCAGCCCGGGGTCGAGCGGCTCCTCTTCTCCGGTCGACGTGCACGCGGTCGCGGTGAGCACCACCGCGACCAGTCCGCACACGCGGACGAAGGCCTTTTCGGACACCGGTCCCCCCAAAAGCGATTCCCCTAGCGGTCTCGCCAACCTACCGATAAGACGCCAGGGGTGCGACGAGGGTTGCTCGCAGATCGGAAACCGGTGTTCAGGGCCTCGGCCGGGGTCAGGGGATGGCGTGCAGGTGACCGTCGGCACCGGCCAGGCAGCGGGCCGAACCGGCGCCGGAGTTGACGAACTCGGTGACGCACCGGCCCAGCTCGTCGTGCCCGGCGGCGTTCGGGTGGAACGACTGCTGGGCCATGTGGATGCCGATGGCGTCCAGGCCGCCGGACACCAGCGCGTACGGGTCGACGGTCAGCCGCCGCTGCCACTCGCCCGCCGAGCTGTCGCCCTTGCTGCACGCCTCGCGGTTCTCCGTGGCGCGGGAGAAGTCGAGGAACTTGGCGCCGCTCCGGGTCGCCACGCCGCGCAGCGCCTCGGAGAGCTGCGGCACCGCGACCGTGCGCCCGTAGCCGGCGTCGGCCAGGCGCAGCGGGCAGCCCTGCGGGCCGTGCCGGAAGCGGTCCATCTTCTCGGTGACCGGCGAGGCGTAGGAGGTCAGGATCAGCTGGTAGGACGAGGTGGTGTAACCCGCCTGGGTCATCGCGGAACGGACGTCGCGGACCGCGCTCTCCACCTTCGGCGCCATCGCGGTGAGGCGGCCGGGCCACTCGCGTTCCAGCTTGGAGCGGCAGCTCGACCCGAACGGGTTCACCCATGCGGCCACGCAGTCGACCATGGTGTCGGCGAAGCGCACGTCGTCGTTCGCGCCGACCTGCACGACGACCGCCGTGACCCGGTACTGGCGGGCGACGTCGATCAGCCTCCGGGCCTGGGAACCCTCGGTGTAGTGGACGGTGTCGGCCAGCGACACGTTCGCCGAGTCCGCGCCCGAGCAGGCCAGGTTGATCGTGCGCTGGGCGAGCTGGGTGCGGTGGATCAGGGCGCGGGTGGAGCGGTGGCACCAGTTGCCGTTCTCGCCCTCGGTGCCGGGCTCGTAGTACCCGGCGCCTTCACCGGAGATCGCGCTGTCGCCGAGCGACACCACCGCGGTCGGCCTGTCGTCCACCGCGGACGCCGTGATCGGGACGGTGAGCAGGGACGTGCCGGCGAGCAGGAGGGCGCCCACCGCGGCGCCAAGCGTTTTCCGTGACACCGCGGAACCTCCAAGGGTGAACCCGGTCGAGCGAACGTCATCCGACCGTAGGGCGCGCGCAACACCGCGGACAACGTCCGATCGGCTGCTTCCCCCACACCTTCGGGTGTCCGCAGCTGAGGGCCCGTCCACAAAGGAGTGTGCTACCGAGTGCCCGTCACCCGCGGGCGGCGAGCTGCTCGGCCCACGCCCGCGCCACCTGATCCCCACCGGTTCCGCCGGGCTGACCCGCCACATGGCCGAGCGGCAGCCCGTCCACCTCACGCCGTAGTCGGCGACCACCTCCGCCACCCACCCTGCACGTCGCGCACCTCACCGGCTCCTCGTCCTGGCGGGGGGCGTCGGACGTGCGGGCCGTTCTGCGGTGCAAGGGCGTTTGAGCCGAACGCGCGAGGCGGTGCCGGCGACGCCCCCTGGTCGCCGCCGGCACCCGTGCTCACCGCAGGCGCTTGATCTCACCGCGGGTGCGGTAGAACGAGCCGCCGGCCGACGTGACCACCTCGCTGACCAGGTACCGGGCTCCGGGCACGCGGATGTTCTTGGGGAACTGCACGCCCCACGAGCGGTCGTAGCCGTCCGAGACGACGTGCACCCTGATCCGCCCGCCCTCCTGCACGCACTCCACGACGACGCCGTCGTCCGAGGTGACGTGCGTGACGACCTCCACCTCGGCGGTCGCCTCGACGCGGTCGATGGCGCCGGCCTTGATGTCCTGGCGCGGTGGCAGCTGCCCCTGCTCGGCCGCGTGCACGGCGGCCGGACTGGCGTCGAGGCACGCCAGCGAGCCGCCCGTCGTCACCAGGTACAGCCGCTCGTCCCGGTACTGCATGGAGAACGCGGAGCCGCACCCGGTGGCGAGCTTCCACAACCGCGTCCCGTCGGCGGCGAAGCAGTACACCGAGGACTCGTTGTCGCCCGCGAAGACGAACTCGCCGTCGGGCGAGGTCGCGCAGGAGAACACGGCCGCGTCGCAGCGGTAGTCGCCCACCTTGCGCCCGTCCGACTTGGCGAACCGGTGCACCCACCCCCGGCTGGTGCCGGCGAAGACCTCGGTGCGCTCCTGCCACCCGAACAGCACCTGCCCCACCGTGTCCGCGTGCCACGCCTCGTGGCCCCGGCCGGTGTAGTGGGTGATGCCCCGGGAATGGCCGTGGAAGACGCCTTCCGGCGAGCAGCGGACCATCCAGCCGTTGTCGCCGGTGGACGGGCACGACCACTGGAACTCGTCCTCGTGGTCCACCACCGTCACCCGGCCCTGCCGGTCGGACACGCCGAGCACGCCGTCGTGGATGTCGAGCCAGTAGATGTCCACGTCGTCGGCGATCTCGTAGGCCACCCGGGGCACCTTGGCGCCGAGGTCGTACACCCGGCCGTCATCGCACCCCGCGTAGATCCAGAAGTCGTCGGCCACGATGCACTTGACCGCGTCGGGCAGGCCGAACCGCCCGGTGACCCGGCCGTCGTGGGTGAGCGTGTAGACGTCACCGTTCTCGTTGCCGACCCACGCCTGCTCCTCGCCGACGAAGATCCCGAACGCCGGGGCGCCGGAGGCGAACCGCCACAGCACCGGCGCCTGGCGGGCGGTCGACCGGGTGCTGACGATCTGCCGCCTGCTCACCGCACGGCGCTGGCGCATCCCCTTCACGGCGGGTGCGTAACCCCGGCGCACCTTCTCCCCGACCTTCTTCTCGGCCGCCTTGAGGGCCTTGGCGTGGTCGGCGAAGCTCGCGCTCCTGACCTGCCCCTGTTCGCCGATGCGCCCGTAGGTGATGGTCACCTCGGTGCCGTCGACCCGCACCTCGTAGAACTTGTGCGCGCCACCGCCCGCTTCGGACAGCTCCAGGTACGTCGTGGCAGACATGCGTTCGCTTCCCCCTCCAAGTGATCTGCGCGCACCGTATCGAGCCCCACCGACAATTCGGGTGTCTCGCCCGATCACCAGCGGTTCCGTGCGTCAGCCGGGGGTCGCGGGCGCCACCGAGAGGCGCCAGAAGTCGGCGTAGCGGCCACCGCGGCGCTCGACACCCTCGTGGACGGCCGCCTCGTTCACCGGGTCGAGCGCGGCGGTCACCGCGTCCAGCAGCACGATCGGCGCGTCCTTCAGCAGCGCCCGTGCGGTCGAGACGCGCTGGCGTTCACCTCCGGACAGCAGCGCACCGCCCTCGCCGACGTTCGCCACCCACCCGCCGGCAACCGCTCGATCACGTCGTCCAGCCGCGCGGCGCTCGTGGTCATTGCTCCCCCGCGTTCGTCAGCTTCGCGGCGAGGTGGTCGCGGAGGAACCCGGCGACCTCCGTCCGCGCGGCTCCGGCCTGCGGCACCGCGCCCGGCATGCTGAGGAACGCGTGCGGCGCTCCGGGGTGTTCGGTGAGCCGCGCGGGCGTTCCGGCTTCGAGCAACCGCTCGGCGTAGCGGCGGCCGTGGTCGGCCAGCGTGTCGAGGGTCGGCACGACGACGAGTGCCGGCGCCAGTCCGTTCAGGTCGGCGTGCAGCGGTGACAGCGCGCGGGCGTCCGCGCCCGGCGGAACGGCCAACCGTTGCAGCAGCCGCATCTGCGCCGCGGTCGGGCTCAGTTCCCGCCGGGTCATCGAGGGGAAGTGGAACCCGGCCTCGGTCAGGTCGACCACGGGGTTGACCAACACCTGCGCCCGCAGGGGCAGGCCGGATTCCCTGGCCCGGATCGCGGCGAGGGCGGTGATCATCGCACCGGTGCTCTCACCGAAGACGGCGGTCTTCGCCGGGTCGACTCCCCATTCGGCGGCGTGCCGCACCACGTGCCGCAGCACGTCCCAGGCGTCGTCGACGGCTGCCGCCAGCGGAGTGCCCGGGTCGAGGAGCCGGTGCTCGACCGACACGACGACCGCCGGCAGCCGTGCGGCGAGGTGGCCGGTCACCCAATCGCACTGCGCCGCCGTGCCGACGAACCCGCCGCCGTGCACGTGGAGCACGAGCGGCAGGTTGCTCCGCCTCGACGACGGCCGGCACACCCGAACCGGGACCACCCGATCGGGCAACGCCACCTCCTGCCACCGGATCGCGGCGGCGCGGTCCGGGAACCCGGTGACCAGCCGGATCAGCCGGGACGACCGCTTGCGGTTCTCCGCTTCGCGGAAGGTCACCAGTTCCTCGGCCGTCATCGCCGACCAGTCCGGCTCTTCCTGCAGGGCTTGCAGCAGCCGGATCCTCCACGGCAGCCGTTCACTCATGTCACCCACGTCCCCCCTCGACAGTTCCGCTACCAATGGTATCGATACCGATCGTAGCGCAACTGGCTATCGTGGAGCCATGACCCGAAGGCCCGGCCCGGCGAGACCACCCGGCCGTCCGCGCGCCGGCATCGACGCCGCGGTCTTCGCCGCGGCGCTGGAAACGGTGCGCGAACTGGGGTACACGGGCGCGACGATGGACCGCATCGCGGCGGCGGCGGGGGTCGCGAAGACGACGCTCTACCGGCGGTGGCCGTCGAAGGGGGCGCTGATCGCGGACTGCCTCGTCGACGCGTTGGGCCCGGTGCCGTTGCGGGGCGGCAGTCCGCGGGAGGACATCTCGTCGGGCATCCGCTGGATCGCGGCGAAGATCGGCGAACCCGGTGTGGGCGCGGCGTTCGCCGGCCTGTTCGTCGACGGTGTCAGCGATCCCGCTCTGCGCGAGATCCTGTCGACCCGCGTGCAGGACCCGTACCGGGTCGCGCTCCAGGAGGCGCTCGGCGAGCCGGAGCACCGGGTCCTGCTCCTCATCGACACCGTCGTCGGCACCCTGCTGCACCGGATGGGCATGACCGGTGAGCCGATGGCCGACGCCGACGTCGCCGCGCTGACCGAGATGGTCCTGCACCACTTCACCGGTCCCACCGGCCGGGCCTAGCGTCGCTCGTCGCTAGTCGCCCTGCTGCCGGCGCACCATCTCGGTGATCCAGACGGGTGCGAACGGGGACGTGCAGTTCGGCGGCGTCGGGTAGTCCTTGAGCACTTCCAGGCGCTTCCCGATGGCGATCGCCCTGGCGCGGTGCTCGGCGTGCTCGATCCCGATCTGGGCCAGGCAGTGGTTCATCGCCCACTGGAGGCGGTCCGGGGCGTCGCGCATCTCCGCCTCGATGACGTCGAGCAGCCCTGTGAGGTCCAGGCCCTCCGGCTTCTTGGCCACGCGTTCGGTGGTCAGCGCCCAGCCCGCGCTCGCGACCACCGGGTCCGGATCAGCGGTCCACGCCACGCGCAGCTCTTCGGCGTGCGGCCCCTTCTTCACCACGTAGTTCACGAGCCAGTCGTGCACCTTGGGCCTTCGTGCCTCGCGCAGCATGGCGTCCAACTCGTCGCGCTCGAACGCCTTCGGCCGGCAGACCAGGATCGCCAGCAGCCGCGCCGCGGTGTCGCCCGTCCCCCACAGGCCGCGCGCCAGGTCGTGCTGCGTCTTCAGCCGCTTGGCGACCGCGCGCAGCTTGCCGAGGTTCACCCCGTGATCGTCACCGTGCTTCTCGTTGACCTCACGCGCCCTCGGGTCTTCGAGCGCGGCCAACTCGGCCATCACCTCGGCCACCGTCACCTCGGCCACCCCCGACTCCCGACCTCCGCCGTCGGGAATACTGCCGGCATGCCGCTTCCCAGCACCGAACCGGCCGACGGCCCGCCGGCGGCAGACGCGGTCCGGCGGCTGGTGGCACGCGGCCGGCCCGCGACGTTCCCCCTGTCGTCGGAGGCGACGTGGCCACAGGTGCTCGCCGCGGTGGGCGGGCTGCGCGGCGTGTTGGCGCCGGAGGGCCTGCTCGTCCTCCCCTCGCCCGGCGCCGGCCCGGCGCGGCCACCGTCGCTCAAGGTCCTGCGGCTGATCGACGAGGCCGAGGTCCGCCGGCTCGAAGGCCGGTTGGAGGCACTGGTCGCCGAGTTCCGCTCACTCGCCCACCGGCTCGCCGACCAGTTCCGCGTGCACGTCGAGCCGGCCTGCGAACGAGGTGCCTGGTACCCGGACGAGCTGGAGGTCGACGGGGAGACGTGGGCGCTGCACGTCCACGGCGAGCACTGCCTGTTCACCAGCCTGGGGAGTGGAACCGAGATCGACGTGCTGACCGACCTCCCCGACGCGATCGACCCGTGGTTCCTGCTCCGGTACGCCGAATCCACCGGCCGCTACCCGGACATCGGCGCTGCCTGCACCGAGGGTTTCCACGACATGTGCCGGATGCTGGACCTCACCGGCATCCCCTTGGCCCCCACCACCCCGTGAGACCGCCTCGCCCGTCGTTCCGATGAGGTCGGTGAAATCCGGGTGCGACACGTCGGGTGGGCGTTCTAAGCTGGCGAACGTGATGCAGCACCTGTTCTTCCTCTGAGGGACGACGCCTCCACCGGTACCGCGACTCCGCGCTACCGGACTTCGTCCTCTCCGCTCATCACCTCTCGTCGGAGGCACCTCCCTCATGTCCCACCTCTCGCCTGCCCTTGTGCGCGCGGCGCACGTCCGGATGTCCGGCGTCCACCTCTCCTTCGGCGGACGGCCCGTGCTCGCCGGCGTCGACCTCGTCGCCGCCGCCGGGGACCGGGTCGCGGTCGTCGGGGAGAACGGTCGCGGCAAGACCAGCCTGCTCCGGGTGCTCGCCGGCGACCTGCCCGTCGACCGCGGCGAAGTGCGCCGCGCGGGCTCGGTCGGTGTCGCCGACCAGCAGATACCGCTCGGCCCGACCGACACCGCGGGCGACCTGGTCGACCTCGAACTGGCGGCCGTGCGCAGCGCGCTGACGCGCTTGGACACCGCCACCGACGCGCTCACCGAGGGCCGCCCTGGGGCGGACGACACCTACGCCGACGCGCTCGCGGAGGCCGAAGCGCTCGACGCGTGGGACGCCGACCGGCGGGTCGACGTCTCGCTGGCCGCGCTGAACGCCGTCACCGACCGGACCCGCCCGCTCGGCACGCTCTCCGTCGGGCAACGCCACCGCGTGCGGCTGGCGTGCCTGCTCGGCGCCGGCCACCCCGTGCTGCTGCTGGACGAGCCGACCAACCACCTCGACTCGGACGGGCTCGACCACCTCACCGAACGCCTGCGCGCCCACCCCGGCGTGGTCGTGCTGGTCAGCCACGACCGGGCGCTGCTCGCCGACGTGGCCACCACGGTGGTCGACCTCGACCCGTCCAGCGACGGCCGGCCACGGGTGTACGGCGGCGGCTACGAGGCGTACGTCGACGCCCGCCGAGCCGAACGTGCCCGGTGGGAGGCGCTGCACGCGGAGCAGGTCGCCGAGCGGCAGCGCCTGGCCGACGACCTGTCGACGGCGCAGAACCGGCTGCGCGACAACTGGCGGCCCGCCAAAGGACACGGCAAGCACACTCGCGCCACCCGTGCGCCCGGCCTGGTCCGGGCCGTGCACCGGCGGCAGGAGGAACTGACCGCGCACGTGGTGACGGTCCCGCCACCGCCGACCCGGTTCGCCATGCCCGAGCTGCCCGCGCACGACGGAGCGACCCTGCTGCGAGCCACCGCCGTGACGGTGGCCTCGCGGCTCACGCGCCCGGTCACCCTCGCGCTGGAGTCCGGGGACCGGCTGGTGGTCACCGGACCCAACGGCGCCGGCAAGTCCACGCTGCTGGCCGTGCTGGCCGGCGACCTGGAGCCCGCCACGGGCGGAGTCACCCGCGCGCGGTCGGTGCGGGTCGGGCGGTTGGGTCAGGAGTCCGACCCGCCGGGCGACCGCACGGCGCTCGACCTCTACGACGAGCAGTCGGCCCGGTCGGGCGTGCCCGGTCCGGACCTGGCCGAGCTGGGTCTGCTCGACGCGTACGACAGGCACCGTCCGGTGGCGGAACTGTCGGTCGGCGCCCGGAGGCGGCTGGACCTGGCACTGGTGCTGGTCCGGCGACCCCACGTGCTGCTGCTGGACGAGCCGACCAACCACCTGTCGGCCGCGCTCGTCGACGAGCTGACCGCCGCGCTCACGTCCACCCCGGCCGCGGTGGTGATCGCCACGCACGACCGGCAACTGTTGCGGGACACGCGATCCTGGCCACGCCTAGCGGTCTGACACGCGCACTCACGCGCGGGCGTAGTACGAGTTCACCGCCGGCCGGCCGGTGCAGTCCGGTCCAGCTTGGTCGCCGGCGGCGAGGTGCCGGAACGGAAGGCTCACCTGCCGGTGGCCCGTGCGCGTGATGCGGCGGCGGCGCGCGTCGTAGTCGACCCGGTCGACCGCAGCGGCCCGGTCAGGCGTCGGCGCAGCGGGCTGCCCTGCTCGGACCCGACGGCGGCGAGGTCCAGGTTCGCCACCAGGAGGCCGTCAGGGCGAGCCACGACGCCGCGCGGGTGAGGACGTCCAACCCTGTCGCCGATGTAGTGCAGGCCGTGGACGAAGGTGGCCAGGTCGTAGGAGCGTCGGGGGACGAAGGAACCCACCGGTGCCGTCACGGACTCCACGCCGCGGTGCGGCGGTTCCGCGAAGAAGTCCACGAGGTCGACACCGGTGATCGGCAACCTCGGGTCGTCCACCACTCGGGCGCACTCCAGCAGGGCCGTGCCGGTGCCGCGAATCTCCCGCCGTAACGACCCTCGGACACCCCGAAGTGGACGATGACGCGCCCCCACCCACTGGTTCGGCACGCCTGGGGCACCTGGCTCAGGCGGGGACGGCGGGTTCGGTGTGGACGGTCACGGCGGTGAGGCGCGGGATGGTGTCCTTGAGGTGGCGTTCGACTTCGTGTGCGATGCGGTGGGCTTGGTCGACGCTGAGGCCGGCGTCCACCGCGATCGCCAGTTCCGCCCGCAGCACGTGACCGGTCCACCGCATGCGCACCCTTTCGGCTCGCACCACGCCCTCGACCCGGGCGGCGGCTTGTTCGGCCAGGTCCACGGACGCCGGGTCCACCGCGTCGAGCAGGCGGCCGAAGACTTCGGCGGCGGCGTCGCGGAGGACGAACAGGATGGCGACGGTCATGCCCAGGCCGACGACGGGGTCGGCGGCGGGGAAGCCGAGCGCCACGCCCATCCCGCCCAGCACCACCGCCAGTGACGTGAAGCCGTCGGTGCGGGCGTGGAGGCCGTCGGCGACCAGAGCGGCCGAGCCGATCTCGCGGCCGATGCGCATCCGGTAGCGGGCCACCAGTTCGTTGCCCGCGAACCCGACCACGCCGGCGGCCACCACGACCCAGATGTGCCGCACCGGCTGGGGGTCGACCAGTCCGCGCACCGACTCGTACCCGGCGTACACGGCCGACGCGGCGATCACCAGCACGACCGCGACACCGGCCAGGTCCTCCGCCCGACCCAGGCCGTAGGTGAAGCGGCGTGATGCGGCACGGCGGCCCAGGACGAACGCGATCGCCAACGGCACCGAGGTCAGGGCGTCGGCGAAGTTGTGCACGGTGTCGCCCAGCAGGGCCACCGAACCGGTGATCAGCACCAGCACCGCCTGGGCGGTCGCGGTGACGAACAGGGCGACGAACGAGACCACCAGCGCCCGCATCCCGCGCTTGCTGCTCTCCAACGCGCTGTCGACGCGGTCGGCCGAACGATGGCCGTGCCCATGACCGTGTCCGTGCCCATGAGGGTGGCGCGCCTTGTTCGTCACGGTGTGAGCGTACCTGCGCAGGCATGCAGATACGCAAGTAAGTAGGCTCGCACCATGCACACCGCGCTGTCGGAGTTCGACATGCCCAACGACGAGCAGGTCCACCTGGCCGCCGAGTCGTTCCGCCTGCTGGCCGACCCGACCCGCATCAAGGTCCTCTGGGCGCTGCTCCAGGGCGAGTCGTCGGTGGCCTGCCTCGCCGAACTGGCCGGCGCCGCGCCGACCGCGGTCAGCCAGCACCTGGCGAAGCTGCGCCTGGCGGGCCTGGTGAAGGGCCGGCGGGAGGGGACGTTCGTCTACTACTCCGCCGCCAACGACCACGTGAAGTCCCTGCTTGCGCAGGCGCTCTTCCACGCCGACCACGTCGACCGCGACATCCCGCCCGCCGACAACGCCGAGCAGGAGGTAGCGCACCACAAACGCTGACGTCCCCCGCGCTGGAAGCCGATACGGTGATCGCTCGCCGAAGAACCGGGGGGCTGCGTGACAGTGGAGTTGTTCGACCCGCACCAGGCAGGCGCGGACGAACTCGCCGGGTACTACCGGGTGGTGCGGGCGAGTCACCTCGCGGACGAACGGGACGAGCGGGACGAGCCCGGCGAGCCGGTGCCGACCTACGAGGACGTGGTGGAGCGGTTGCGCAACCCGTTCCCCGGCGTCGGACCGGCCGGGCACTGGGTGGTGCGGAACGCGACCGGGATCGTGGCCTTCGGGTACGCCCGGTTCCCCGAGGCGGAGAACAGCCACATCGCGATCGCCACGGTGGTCGTCCACCCGGAAGCCCGCCGGCGGGGCATCGGCACGCGCCTGCTGAGCGCGATGCTCCCGCACTTCCGCGAACGCGGGCGCACGGTGATCGAGGACTGGCGACTCCTGGCCGGCGGCACGCCCGCGGACTGGGCGCACGGGCTCGGGTTCAAGACCGTCCGGACGCTGGCCG
Organism: Saccharothrix isguenensis; assembly: GCF_052936305.1. NCBI lineage: Bacteria > Bacillati > Actinomycetota > Actinomycetes > Pseudonocardiales > Pseudonocardiaceae > Saccharothrix > Saccharothrix isguenensis. Next base: position 2,142,703 of record NZ_CP193626.1, on the reverse strand, counting down.
TGCAGACGTTGACGGTCGCCGAGGCCGATCGGACGCGCTGGCCGGTCGCGCTGCCCGACGGCTACCGGGCCGAGCGGTGGATCGGCTCCGCACCCGACGGGATCGTCGAGTCCTACGCCGCCGCGCGGAGCGCGATCCACGACGCCCCTACCGGAACGACCGAGTTCCAGCACCCGGAGTGGACGGTCGGCCAAGTCCGCGAGACCGAAGCGGGCCTGCGCGAGGACGACGTCGAACAGCGCGTGGTGGTCGCTGTGCACGAGGCCACGGGCGAGGTCGCCGGGCTGACCGAGGTGGTCCTGCTGCCCCACGGCCCGCGCACGTCCTACCAGGGCGACACGGTTGTGCTGACCGAGCACCGCGGCCACGGCCTGGGCCTCGCCCTCAAGGGCGTGATGGCGCACTGGCTGGTGTCCGACCACCCCGACCTGGAGCGCGTGGAGACCGTCACCAACGCCGACAACGAGCACATGATCCGGGTCAACCACCGGCTCGGCCTCGCCACCGTGCGCACCGAACTCGTCGTCGCGCACGACATCGAGACCCTCATCGCCCGCCTGACCACCTGACCGGCTCGGCTGACGGACTCAGCGCGCGGTCAGGAGTTCGTCGTCGGACACGAGGTCCAGTCCCGCCACCCACTGCGCCACGACGGCCGGCTCCGGCCACACCGGGCCGCGCAGCCTGGCCAGCACGAACGGCGGTTCGGCGCTGTCGCTCTCCACCGCGACCGACCAGCCGCGCTCCTCGTCCCACAGCAGCGCCACGTCCCGGTCGGCGAACCCGGGCAGGTGACCGTCCAACGCGAGGTAGGCACTCAGGCAGGAGCCGTCAGCCTGGACGCAGGAGCACTCGCCGCTGAACCCGAGCGCCCTGGTCACCTCCGAGACGTACGCGAGCAGTCCGCGCACGGCGTCGTCATCGAAATCCAAGTCCACTGCGCACCACCGTCCCCACCCCCGTAGACACCGGAGAAGCGCCGACTTGCCGGCGCGGTCCGGGGTAGCCCGATCGGGCAGGTTTGAAACACAGGAGGCGGGACTTCCCGTGGGTCAGGGGCGGGGCGTCAGCACGGCGACGCGGGCGACGTCGTCCAGGTACCCGGCGGTGAACCCGCCGCTCACGCCCTCCGTCTCGGCGATCACCACGGTCACGTCCTCCAGCACGTCCGACTCGTAGTTCAGCGCGCTGAACGGCACGTCCTCCATCTGGAGCAGCGATCCCGACAGCGGGGTGATGTCACCGGTGCCGTGGATGTCCTCCACCCGCTTGAACTCGCGCGCCTCGTTAGCGTCGGCGAACTCGACCCAGGCGACGAACACGGCGATCGTGCCACCCTCGTCATCACTGAGCGTGAACAACATCCGGTCGAGTGCAACACAGGGCGTAGCCGCCAACAGCTCCCGCACCTGTCCGAACGAATGCGGGGCGCACTCGCCGTCCGAACGGGTCGCCCGGTCCACCACGCGCAGGCCCGTGTCGCTCCAGATGTCGTCCGGGTCGGGCACGCCCATCCCCCCGGCGACGACCGCACCGGTCAACGCCGCAGCCGCGATCAGCCCGCCGCTACCCACGAGCCGCCTCCTCCACCGCCGACCGGCACCCACCCCACTGGTACCCGGTTCGACGGTAGTTCCACCCGTCCGCGGCCGACAGGCCTAGAACGCGCGGATCACCGCCGCCATGTCCTCGACGCCCTCGCCCGCGCCCCGCTCGGCGGCGGTCAGGTACAGGGAGTGGAGCACGCGCATGAGCCGGTCGTCCGCGCCGACCACGTCCAACGCCGCCACGATCAGCTCGCTGTCCTTGACCGCGCCGTCGACGCCGAACGCGGGCGAGAAGTCGCTGTCGATCATCGCCCGTCCCTTCACCTGCGCATACGTGCTGTCGACCGCCCCGCCGGCAATGGCTTCCAGGAACGCGTCCGGCTCCAGGCCGAGGCCTCGGGCCAACGCCACGGCCTGCGCGGTGGCGGCGGTGATCGACAGCACCCACGAGTTCGCGGCCAGCTTGAGCCGCTGCCCGTCACCCGGGCGCTCGCCCGCCCACACCGTGCGGATGCCGATGGCGTCGAACACCGGCGCGACGGACGCGCGCAGCCCCTGGTGCCCCGCCGCGAGGACCGTCAGCTTGCCCGCCTCCGCCGGCGCGCGGCTGCCGAGAACAGGCGCGTCCACGTACGGCACGCGGTGCCGGGCGGCGAGTTCCGCGAGCCGTTGACCGCCTTCGACCCCGACCGTGCCGCACTGCGCCCACACCGACTCCTCGCGCACCGCCGGCAACGCCTCGGTCATCACCGCGCAGGTCGCGCCCGCGTCGAACAGCATGGTGATCACGACGTCCGCCTCGGCTACCGCGGTCTTCGGGTCGTCCGCGACCACGGCCCCGTCCTCGGCCAGCGCGCGCGCCTTGGCCACGCTGCGGTTCCACACCACCACGTCGAACCCGGCCCGCAGCAGGCTCCGCGCCATCCCTGCGCCCATCAACCCCGTGCCCAACACCACGACGACCATGGGCAACAAGATCCCATCGCCGCGAGGAGGCCGCAGCGCGAAGTGTCAAGGGGTCCGGGCGACCCGGGCGTGCAGCCGTTCGCGGATCTCCTCCGGCGTGTACGCCCGGCGTTTCCGCTCCGCGCGCGCGATCACCACCCCGGTCGCCGCCACACCCGCGACACCGGCCAGGCCGAGCAGCTTCCACCAGCGCATCTGCCTAGGCTACCGGGATGGCGGGAACGAAGATCGGTCTGGACGAGGCGGTCGAACTCACCCGAACAGGCGACGTGTGGCTGTTCCGCGGCAGCTCGGTGGCCGACCGAGCGATCCGGGTGACGACGAACAGCCCGGTCAACCACGTGGGCATGACGGTGGCGGTGGAGGACCTGCCGCCGCTGATGTGGCACGCCGAGATGGGCCGCACGCTGCCGGACGTGTGGACCGGCACCCACCACCGCGGGGTGCAGCTGCACGACCTGCGCGACGCGGTGCTGGTGTGGGCGCGGAAGTACGGCCAGCGGGCGTGGCTGCGCCAGCTCGACCGGCCGACGACCCGCGAGGAGGACGACGCGGTGCTGAAGACGGTGGCGGTGCTCAACGGCACCCCGTTCCCGTCCACGGCGCGGCTCGCGACGAGGTGGCTGCGAGGTCGGTTGCCGAACCTGCGCAAGGCGTCCGAGGCGACGCTGGAGACCGCGTACTGCGCCGAGGTCGTGGCCGTGACGTACGAGGCGATGGGTCTGCTGCCCGCCGGGCGCCGGGCCAACTGGTACGACCCGGGCCGGTTCTGGAGCGGTGACGAGCTGGACCTGTCGGGCGGGGCGCGGCTGGGCGAGGAGATCGCGGTGGAGATCCCGGGCTGAAGCGCTTTCCGCGAAAACGGGCGTGAGGACCGCTTCGCGACCTAACATCCGTTCGTGATCAGACGTGCGAGCGTGGCGTTGGCGGCGGTCCTGCTGGCCGGGTGCGCCGCCGAGGCCGACGTGACGCAGCCCCCGCCGGCGACCGGACTGCTCGGCGCGCTCGCGGGCGTGCGGGCCACCGACGAGTCGACCGTGCTGGTCGAGTACGGCGACGTGGCGGCCGTCCGGGCACTGGTGGAGCGGGACGCCGCGCGTTTCCGCACGTTGCAGGGCTACGGGTATTCCGACCTGGCCGGACGCAGCCGGGTGCTGCCCGACCTGGTCGGCTTCGACCCGACCCGGGCCAACACCGCGCTGAGGGTCGGGCAGTCGCCGAAGTGGGCCGCCGTGCTGCGGATGGACGTCGACGTGGCGGCGGTGGACGCCAAGATCGCCGCGCTGGGCGGCGAACGTGCCGGGTCGGGAACCTGGACCACCGCCAGGGACGGCGAGATCGACAGGGACGGCGCGTTGGCGAAGGCCGGCATCGTGACCGGGTTCCAGCACGTCCGGGCGGAGGCCGGGGCGGTGGCCCACGCCCCCACCGGCGCGGCGCTGAAGTGGGTCACCGAGCCCGCGGGCGACCGGTCGCTGGCCGCCGACCCGATGATCGGCGAGCTGGCCCGGTGCCTCGGTGACGTGTCGGCCGCGATGATCAGCAAGCCGACGAGCGGGCTGCCGGTGGCGGCGGGCGTGCGCACGACCCCGGCGGGCGAGGCCACCGAGGTCGTGTGCGTGCCGGACGAGAACCCCAACGCCGTCAAGGACGTGGTGCGGACCAACCTGGACACCGGCGCCTGGTCGACGGTCGTGCCCGACGCGACGGTCGAGCAGCCCGCCGATCAGCCCGGCGTGGTGCGGGTGCTCGCGCCGACCGCGCCGGACACCGGGGCCGGTCGGGTGCTGGTGGCGTTGCAGCGCGGCGACCTGGCGGAGCTGTTCAGCTGAACCGCTGCGCCACCTGCTCGCGCCGGGCCGCGACCGAGGAACCCGATTCGCGCCGGGCCATGCGGCGCAGCACGGTCGGCGCCAGCACCAGACCGACCACGGCCCACGCGCCGAGCACCGCCACGGTTTCCAGGTGCCGCCAGCTGCCGCCGATCTCGGCCGCGGCCAGGGCGTCCGGCAGCAGGGCGGACCGGAGGCCGAGCCCCATCCAGTACATCGGGAACGCCTGACCGACCGCCTGCAACCACCCCGGCAGCGCGGTGATCGGGTAGAACACGCCGGAGACCGCCACCAGGCCCATGATCAGCAGGGTGACGAGACCCAGGCTCTGGGCGCTGCCGAACACCGCGCCCAGGACCGCGCCGATCGGCAGGGTGGCGACCAGCCCGAGCAGCAGCACCCAGGTCAACGTCACCCACGTCGACGCCCGGCCCGGTTCCAGACCGTCGAACACCACCATCGCCGGCGCCAGCATCAGCGCCAGGGTCGCGACCGTCAGCGCCGCCTTGCCCAGCACCTTGCCGATCAGGTACGCGAGCATCCCGTTCGGCGTCGCCTTCGCGCGCAGCAACGTGCCGTCCTCGCGGTCCATGGTCAGCGCCACCGCCAACCCCATCAGGCCGGTGAACAAGGCGTTCATCGCGAGGATGCCGGGCACCGCCTGCGCGCCCAGCGGGAAGTCCACGCCGGGCAGCGGTCCGTCGCCGAACGCGTACACCACGATCAGCGCGACCACCGGCAGCCACAGCCAGCTGATCAGCTCGCCCACGTTCGTCATGGTCTGCCCGAACTCGATCCGGCCCCGCCGGACGCCGGCGCGCACGGCCACCACACGGGGGTTCACGCGGTCACCTCCTCGGACTCGCGGACCAGCGCGAGGTAGACGTCCTCCAGGTCGGCGCGGCGCACCTCCAGGTCTTCGACGGCCTCGCCGTGCTCGGCGAACAGCTCCCGCACGTACCCGGTGGAATCCGCCACGGACAGCGCGTGCTCCTCGCCCTCCAGGCGGTACCGCACCTCGGCCTCGCCCGCGATCCGGGCGGCCAGCTCCGCCGTCGTGCCGTCGGCCACCACCCGGCCGGCCACCAGGATCACGATGCGGTCGGCCAGCTTCTCCGCCTCGGTCAGGTCGTGCGTGGTGAGCAGGATCGTGGTGCCGGACAGCCGGCGCACCAGCTCGTGGAACTCGCGCCTGGCCTCGGGGTCGAAGCCGACCGTCGGCTCGTCCAGGAACAGCAGGTCCGGTCGTCCGACCAGGCCGACCGCGACGTCCAGCCGGCGCCGTTGGCCGCCGGACAGGGTGCCGACCCTCTTGTGGGCGTGGTCGGTGAGGCCGACGACGTCGACCAGCTCGTCGACGTCGAACACCTGCTCCCGGTAGGGCTCGTAGAACATCCCCAGGTAGGCCAGCAGCTCGCGCACCCGCCACCGGCTGTGGTCGCGCCACGACTGCAGCACCACGCCCAGCCGCGCGCGCCACGCCTCGTCGCCGTCGTCGGGGTCGACGCCGAGCACCCGCACGTCGCCGGCCGACCGCTTGCGGAAGCCCTCCAGGATCTCGATGGTCGTCGTCTTGCCCGCGCCGTTGGGGCCGAGCAGCGCGACCACCTCGCCCTGCCCGACGGTCAGGTCGACGCCCTTCAGCACGTCCGTGGGGCCGTACCTCATGCGCAGGCCGCGCGTGTCCACAACCGACGGTTTCCGCTGGTTGTCGTTGGTTTGCATGGCTTCAACCGTATCGTTGAAGTGGGTGGTTGAGACTTTCGCGAGGTGCCGTTCCGCCGACCTCGGGGTGTGTGCGCGTAACCTTTAAATCGCCGTTGAACCCGATCGGTTGGAGTCGACCTCCGTGCGGACGCTTCGCCCCGTGGACCTCGCCCGCGCGGCCGGCATCTCGGCCCAGCAGGTGCGCAACTACCTGGACGCCGGGATCCTGCCGCCGGCCGAACGGTCCCAGGCCGGTTACCGGAGGTTCGACGAACGGCACCGGGACGCGTTGCTGACGTACCGGGTGCTGGGGCGGGGTTACGGGTGGGACGCGGCCAGGGCCATCATGCGCGCGGCGCACGACGGCTCGCCGGCGCTGGCGCTGGAGCAGGTGGACGCCGTGCACGCGGTCGCGCACGAGCAGCGGCAGGCGTTGCGGGCGACGGCGGAGGCGTTGACGGCGGTGGCCGGGCTCCCGCCGGACAGCGTGCCGCGGACCGGTCTGCGGGTGGGTGAGCTGGCGGCACGGCTGGGTGTCCGCCCGTCGGCGCTGCGGGTGTGGGAGGCGGCCGGCCTGCTGGCGCCGAAGCGGGACACCGACCGGTACCGCCGCTACGGCCCGACCGACGTCCGGGACGCGCGCCTGGTGGCCACGCTGCGGCAGAGCCGCTACCCGCTGCCCGCGATCAAGCCGATCATGGACCAGTTCCGCAGCTCGGGCGGCACGGAGGCGTTGCGGACCGCGATCACCGCCCGGGAAGCCGACCTGACCCGCCGCGCCGTGGCGATGCTCGACGCCGCCGGCGCGCTCCACCGGTACCTGGGCAGCGTGTGATCAAGGCGGTACGGTGGAAGCACACCGCCTCCCGTCACGCCGCTGTGATCACCGGAGGTAGCAGTTCATGAGGTCTCTCTCACGCGTCGGCACCGGGCTCATGGCGGTCGCGCTGACCGCCGGCTTGGCGGTCGGCACCTCGGCGGCCAGAACGTCGCCACGTGTGGACAACCCGTACGTCGGCGCGCGCGTCTACGTCAACCCGGAGTGGTCCACGCGCGCCGCCTCCGAACCGGGCGGCGCCGCCGTCTCCCAGCAGCCGACCGGGGTGTGGCTGGACAACATCCCTTCCATCGACGGCCGGAACGGCCGGATGGGGTTGCGCGCCCACCTGGGCGAAGCCCTGCGCCAGGACGCCGACGTGGTGCAACTCGTCCTGCACAACCTGCCCGGCCGGGACTGCGGTCGCCTGTCGTCCGACGGCGACCTGGCACCCGACGACCTGCCGAGGTACAAGCAGGAGTTCATCGATCCCATCGCCGCGATCGTGGCCGAACCGGCGTACCGGAGGCTGCGGATCGTCGCCGTCGTGGAGCCGGACGCGCCGGCGTTCATCGTCACGCACGTCTCGCCCCGTCCGTGGGCCACGCCCGCGTGCGACCAGGTCAGGGCGAACGGCGCCTACGTGGAGGGCATCGGGTACGCGCTGGCGAAGCTGGGCAGGCTCGGCAACGTCTACAACTACCTGGACATCGGCCACCACGGCAGCCTCGGCTGGTCGGACGAGCGCCCGCCTGCCCGCGACGTGCTGGTGCGCGCCGCCACGTCGGGTGGCAGCACGAAGGCGAACGTGCACGGCTTCATCGCCAACGTGGCCAACTACTCGGCGTTGCGGGAGGAATTCCTGGTCAAGACGTCCATCAACGGGTCGCCGATCCTGCAGAGCAGGTGGGTCGACTGGAACGACTTCGTCGATGAGCTGTCCTATGTGGACGTCTTCCGGCGCGAGCTGGTCGCGGCGGGCTTCGACCGGCGCGTCGGCGTGCTGATCGACACGTCCCGCAACGGCTGGGGCGGCCCGAACCGGCCGACCGGACCGGGCCCGGAGACCAGCGTCGACGGGTACGTCGACGGCGGTCGGATCGACCGGCGGTCGTGGATCTCCAACTGGTGCAACCAGATCGGCACGGGCCTCGGCGAACGGCCGGTCGCGGCGCCCGCGCCGGGCGTCGACGCGTACGTGTGGATGAAGCCGCCGGGCGAGTCGGACGGGGTGAGTTCCCGGCTGCCGAACGACGAAGGATTCTTCAACCCGATGTGCGACCCGACGTACGACAGCGGGTGGGGTGCGCCGCGCCGGACCGGCGCGTGGCCGGACGCACCAGCGGCCGGGCAGTGGCACTCGGCGCAGTTCCGGGAGCTGCTGCGCAACGCCCACCCGCCACTCTGACCAGGTCTCTTGCGGATAGTCCACTGAAGTCCGAGTAGGTGGGCCGGGGCCGTGTCCGCCATGGCCCCAGCCCGCACCGAGTCCGACCTGTCGTTCCTCCTCGACCACGCCGGTCACGTGCTGCGCACCCGGATGGCGGCGGCGCTGGCCGAGATCGGTGGCCCGCGAGGGCACCAGATGAGTCCGACGTAGATCGTCTGCAACCGCTTCACCGGCGCGGCCGGCGCGGCCATCGGCAGGTGCTGGGCGGCGTGCTCACCGACGCGCTGAGCCGGCACTGGATCTTCTTCATCAACCTGCCGATCGGCGTGGCCACGATCCTCCTGGCGATCCGCGCGCTGCCGTCCGACCGGGGTGCGGGCCTGGCCGGCGGCCGTCGTCATCGGCGGGGTGTCGTTGTTCCTCTCGGCGCGGCCGAACACGCGGTCCGGCGAACGGACCGTGCTGCCGGCCGGGCTGGCGCTGCGGTTCGGGGCGATGCTCAAGCAGACCACGGTCCCGGTGGACGGAGCCGCACCCGGGAAGACCTGGGCTCGTGCGCCACCGCGCCCGTCGCCCTGACCGCCGGGTACCACGTGGCCTTCACCATCGCCGCCGCCCTGCTCGCCGCCGCGTTCGTGGTGACGCTGAGCGTCCTGCGCAAGCCCGGCGCGCCTGACGACCACGCTCCGCGCGTCCCGGCTCCACGCGTCCCGGCTCTACGACGCCGCCCTGGACAACCCCCGGTCGGGCACCTGATCCAGACCCGCGGACGATCTGTGAGCAGAGGCACGCATCGCGCGCGCGAGCGGTCGCGGCGTGGCCGTTAAAATCGTTTCGGTAGCTAATCAAGTCGCGCGGTCACTGTCGACTCGGGACAGAGGACAGGAGCGCAGCATGATGGCGACCGCGGTCGGGTCCACCGCCGAGTCCACCGCGACCCGCCGGACGAACGGTGGCCCGGCGATGGCCTCGCTGGCCATGGGCGGCTTCGCCATCGGCACCACCGAGTTCGCCACCATGGGCCTGCTGCCGCAGATGGCGGACACGTTCGGCATCTCCATCCCCACCGCCGGCCACGCGATCAGCTTCTACGCGCTCGGCGTCGTGGTCGGCGCGCCGCTCATCGCCGGGCTGGCCGCCAAGCTGCCGCGCAAGGGCCTGCTGATCGCCCTCACGATCGCGTTGGCCCTCGGCAACGGCCTGTCCGCCCTGGCGCCGAACACCGTCCTGCTGATGACCGCCCGGTTCGTGGCCGGTCTGCCGCACGGCGCGTTCTTCGGCATCGCCGCCGTGGTCGCCACGACCCTCGTGCCACCGGAACGGCGTGGCACGGCGGTCGCCCGGATCATGGTCGGGCTGACGCTGGCCAACCTGATCGGCGTGCCGGTCGTCACCGCCGCCGGTCAGCGGATCGGGTGGCGGGTCGCCTACCTCGCGGTGGCGGTGATCGCGCTCGCGACGGCGTTGGCGGTGGCCCGGTGGCTGCCCCGCGTCCCCGCTCCCCGCAACGCCGGCATCGGCGCCGAACTCCGCGCTTTCCGCCGCCCGCAGGTGTGGTTCGCGCTGGTCACCGGCATGATCGGGTTCGGCGGCATGTTCGCCGTCTACTCCTACATCTCGCCGCTCACCACCGAGGTCACCGGCCTGTCCTCGGCCGCCGTGCCGTGGATCCTGGCCGTGTTCGGGCTCGGCATGACGATCGGCGCCACGGTCGGCGGGCGGTTCGTCGACTGGTCGGTCATGGGCACGGTGTTCGGCGCCATGTCCGCGGTGACGGTCGTCCTGGTGGTGTTCGCGCTGACCGCCACCTCCCCCGTGATGGCGTTCGGCACGGTGTTCCTGATCGGACTCGTGTCGCAGGTCCTGGCGTCCGCGCTCCAGGTCCGGCTGATGGACGCCTCACCCGACGCGCCGTCGCTGGCGTCGTCGTCCAACCACTCGGCGCTGAACATCGCCAACGGCGCGGGCGCGTGGCTGGGCGGCCTCGCCATCGGCGCGGGCTGGGGCTACACGTCCACCGCGTGGGTGGGCGTGGCGTTGAGCCTGGCCGGGTTGGCGGTGGCCGGCCTGTCCGTCCTGGTCGACCACCGCCGGGCGCCGCTCACCCCTCGTTGAGGACCTCGCGCAGCCGGGTCGCGAACCGGTCCGGGTCGTCGGCGAAGCCGATGTGACCGCCGGGGAACCGGGTGGGCTCGATGCCGAGCCCCTCGGCGAGCGCGATCGACGTGCGCTCGCACAGCTCGCCGCCCGAGTCCTCGCCGATGCCGACCACGATCCGGGTCGACGCGGCGCGCAGCGCGTCGAAGTCGGGCACCCAGTGGACGGTCGGCCGCAGCATGCGCGTGTACTGGAAGTGCTCGTCGGCGAGGTCCTGGGGGTCGCGCTCACCGCCGAACATGTGCTCCAGCGCCTCCTCGGGCATCCGGATGTCGGCGATGGCCATGAACTGCCGCCACGCACCCAGGCTGTCGCCGGCCAGGTAGGTGGTGATCATCTCGTCGGTCCGCGCCAGCAGCTCCTCCCGGTCCTCCACCAGCTGGTCGAGCGGCGGCTCGTGCGAGATCACCGTGCGCACCAGCTCCGGGTGCGCCTGCACGAGGGCCAGCACGCTGACCGCGCCGCCGCTGGAGCCGAGGACAACCGCCGGTCCGACGTCCAGGTGGGTGATGAGCCGGGCCAGGTCGTCGGCGCGCAGCTCGGGCGTCGAGTCGCGGTCCAGGTCGTCCACCTTGCTGCGGTAGATGCCGCGCGGGTCCGTGGTGAGCACGGTGTGGTCGACCGCGAGCAGGTCGGCCAGCGGCTCGAACGACCTGGCGTCCATCGGGGCGGCCACGAGCACCACGAGAGGGCCTTGGCCCCGCACCTCGTAGTGCAGCAGCGCGTCCGGGACGCGCAGGGTGTCGGTGGCGGCGGTCTGGCTCATCGGGATCCTCCTGGAACAGGTCTGAAGTGCTCGTTCTGAGGTGGTGACTCCCGGACTGGGGCAGAATCGTCGCTCGTGAGCGAAGTTTTTCCGACGAGTTCCGCGGAACCCGACCTGGCGCGGGCGCAGGAGGGCGACGGCGACGCGTTCACCCGCCTGGTCGAGCCGCTGCGCCGGGAACTGCACGCCCACTGCTACCGCATGCTCGGCTCCACGCACGACGCGGACGACGCGCTCCAGGACGCGCTGCTGCGGGCGTGGCGGGGGCTGGCCCGGTTCGAGGGGCGCAGCTCGTTGCGCTCGTGGCTGTACGCCGTGGCGACCCGCACGTGCCTGGACAGCGTCGAGAGCCGCGGACGGCGGGCGCTGCCGGTCGACCTGGGACCGTCCAGTGAGCGGGCGGTGATCGGGGACGCGCCGGTGGCGGACGTCGCCTGGCTCGGGCCGTACCCGGACTCGGGGTTGCCGGACGGGAGCTACACGCGGCGGGAGTCGGTCGAGCTGGCGTTCGTCGCGGCGCTGCAGCACCTGCCGGGCAACCAGCGGGCGGCGTTGCTGCTGTTCGAGGTGCTGGGGTTCTCGGTGGCCGAGATCGCGGCCATGATGGACACCTCGACCACGTCGGTGAACTCGGCGCTCGCCCGCGCTCGCCGGATCGTCACCGAGAAGGTCCCTTCGAGCACGCAGCAGCGGACGTTGCGCCGGATCGGCGACGCCCGCCTGCGCCAGGTGGTGACCGACTTCTCCACCGCGCTGGAACGCGGTGACGCGGACGCCCTGGTCGCGCTGCTGACCGAGGACGTCACCTGGTCGATGCCCCCGCTGCCGCACTGGTACCACGGGATCGAGGCGGTGGCGGACTTCGTCGTGCGCGTCCCGATCGGCGGCTGCGCGCCGTGGCGGCACATCCCGACCAGCGCGAACGGCCAGCCCGCCATCGGCTGCTACATGTGGGACGAGGGCGCCGGGACGCACCTCGCGTGGGCGATCAACGTGCTGACGCTGCGCGACGACCGGGTCTGCGAGGTCACGTCGTTCGTCGGCCCCGAGCACTTCCCCCCGTTCGACCTGCCGCCTTCCGTGCCGTGAGCGCGGGCCGCGCGGTGGACGACGTCCGCGCGTACCTCTCGGGACTCTGAACTCGGCCGTCCGCCGGCCGGGGATGTACGGCGGGGAGCCGGCGCTCCCAGGACGCCCTGCGCGTGCGGTCCGCGTCCGTCCCCACCGGCGTGGGCTACGCGGCCGAGCGGGTCATGGGCGAGCGGCACGCCGGCGTCATGCCCTCGGTCCACGCCAAGCCGCTGCTCCTCGCGGCACGCTGCGGCGGGACGTCGTTCGCCGACGGGTTCGCGTTCACCCCGAAGGGCGCCGCCCGGCGCACCCAGCTCCGGTGAGCGTCACCAGCCGGTGGCCAGCAGGACCTCGTGGCGATTTCCTCGACCGACTTGCCGTCCGTCGCAATGCGCACGGTGTGGGGTCGGGCTTCGTCGGCCAGTAGGCGGGCCATCCTGACGCTCCGTTCGATGTGCGGCGCGAGTCGGGAGCCGATCTCCCGGCGGGCGAGGCGTTCCCGGATCGTGGCCTCCTCCACCAGGCTGACCGTGTTCGTGTAGACGAGTCGCCGCCGGCCAAGGGCCTCGTAGTTGGACCAGACCGCCGCCAGGTTGCGCTCGGTGATCCCGGTGCGGTGCGGGTCGTCGGCGGGTGCCGGGTCCACCCCGGCGAGGCGGGGGACAGCTCGTAGTCGACGCACCAAGGCCCTGCTCCGCCCGGTCCTCTGTGGCACGATCGAGCAGGTGACCAGCACCTCCGCCGCGACGCAGCACCTGCGCGACCTCGCCCTGCTGCGGCGCGTCCGCGACCGGATCGACCGCGACCACGCGCAGCCGCTGGACGTCGAGGCGCTGGCCCGAGGCGTGAACATGTCGGCCGGGCACCTCAGCCGCCAGTTCCGACGTGCCTACGGTGAGTCACCGTACTCGTACCTGATGACCCGTCGCATCGAGCGGGCGATGGCGCTGCTGCGGCGTGGCGACCTCAGCGTCACCGAGGTCTGCTTCGCGGTCGGCTGCTCGTCGCTCGGCACGTTCAGCACCCGCTTCACCGAGCTGGTCGGCATGCCTCCCAGCGCCTACCGCCGCCAGGAGGCGTCCCCGACGGCGGGCATCCCGTCGTGCGTCGAGAGGCAGGTCTCCCGACCGGTCAGGAATCGAGAAGCGCCGGCCCGGAGCCTCACCTAGCGTCCTCGCCATGGACATCACCATTCACACCAGCTTCCTCCCGCACGACGACCCGGACGCGTCGCTGGCCTTCTACCGCGACGTCCTCGGCTTCGAGGTCCGCAACGACGTCGGTCAGGGCAAGATGCGCTGGATCACGGTCGGCCCCGCCGGGCAGCCCGACACGTCCATCCTGCTCGCGCCACCGGCCGCCGACCCCGGCATCACCGACGACGAGCGCCGCCTCATCACCGAGATGATGGCCAAGGGCACCTACGGCTGGATCCTGCTGGCCTCCCGCGACCTCGACGGCACGTTCGAGAAGATCCAGGAGCACGACGTCGAGGTGGTCCAGGAACCCACCTCGCAGCCGTACGGCATCCGCGACTGCGCTTTCCGCGACCCGGCGGGCAACATGGTCCGCATCCAGGAAGTCGCCTGAGTCCACTGGCGACGGCCGCGCGCACCGGATCCGCGTGCGCCGGCCACCCGGTCCCGGTCCACGACGGACAGAGAATGATGGAGAAACGATGAGCAAGGCCACGAGGACCGAGACGCCGTCGCACGCTGCCGACAGCCACGACCTGATCCGCGTGCAGGGCGCCCGGGTGAACAACCTCAAGGACGTCAGCGTCGAGATCCCGAAGCGCAGGCTGACGGTGTTCACCGGCGTCTCCGGCTCCGGCAAGAGCTCCCTGGTGTTCGGCACGATCGCCGCCGAGTCGCAAAGGATGATCAACGAGACATACAGCGCGTTCGTGCAGGGCTTCATGCCGACGCTGGCGCGGCCCGAGGTGGACGTGCTCGAAGGCCTGACGACCGCGATCATCGTCGACCAGGAGCGGCTGGGCGCGAACCCGCGTTCCACGGTCGGCACCGTCACCGACGCCAACGCCCTGCTGCGCATCCTGTTCAGCAGGCTCGGCAAGCCGCACATCGGCCCGCCCAACGCGTACTCGTTCAACGTCCCCTCGGTGCGGGCCAGCGGCTCGATCACGGTCGAGCGCGGCGGCAGGACGAAGGCCGAGAAGGCGACGTTCAACCGCCTCGGCGGCATGTGCCCGCGGTGCGAGGGCATGGGCTCGGTCAACGACATCGACCTGACCGCCCTGTACGACGACAGCAAGTCGCTCAACGACGGCGCGCTCACCGTCCCCGGCTACAGCATGGACGGCTGGTACGGCCGCATCTACCGCGGCTGCGGCTTCTTCGACCCGGACAAGCCGATCCGCAAGTACAACAAGAGGGAATTGCACGACCTGCTCCACAAGGAGCCGACCAAGATCAAGATCGAGGGCGTCAACCTGACGTACGCGGGCCTGATCCCGCAGATCCAGAAGTCGTTCCTGTCCAAGGACGTCGACGCGATGCAGCCGCACATCCGCGCGTTCGTGGAGCGGGCGGTGACGTTCACGACCTGCCCCGAGTGCGACGGTACGCGGCTGGCCAAGGAAGCCCTCTCGTCCAAGATCAAGCGCAAGAACATCGCCGACCTGTGCACGATGCAGATCAGCGACCTCGCCGACTGGGTGCGCGACCTGGACGAGCCGTCCGTGGCACCGCTGCTGCTCACGCTGCGCCGGACGCTCGATTCCTTCGTGGACATCGGGCTGGGTTACCTGTCGCTCGACCGGCCGTCGGGCACGCTGTCGGGCGGCGAGGCGCAGCGCACCAAGATGATCCGCCACCTCGGCTCGTCGCTGACCGACGTCACCTACGTGTTCGACGAGCCCACCATCGGCCTGCACCCGCACGACATCCAGCGGATGAACACTCTGCTGCTGCGGCTGCGCGACAAGGGCAACACCGTGCTGGTGGTCGAGCACAAGCCCGAGGTGATCGCGATCGCCGACCACGTCGTCGACCTCGGCCCCGGCGCGGGCACCGGCGGTGGCGAGGTGGTGTACGAGGGCACGATCGAGGGGCTGCGCGCCACCGACACCCTCACCGGACGGCACCTGGACGACCGGGCGACGCTGAAGCCGTCCGTGCGGACGCCGTCCGGGGCGCTGGAGGTGCGCGGGGCCGACGCCCACAACCTGCGTGACGTGGACGTCGACATCCCGCTCGGGGTGCTCTGCGTGCTGACGGGTGTGGCGGGTTCCGGCAAGAGCTCGCTGATCCACGGCTCGGTCGCCGGCCGCGAGGGCGTGCTCGTGATCGACCAGGGCGCGATCCGCGGTTCGCGGCGCAGCAACCCGGCGACGTACACGGGGCTGCTCGACCCGATCCGCAAGGCGTTCGCCAAGGCCAACGGCGTGAAGCCGGCGCTGTTCAGCTCCAACTCCGAGGGCGCGTGCCCCACGTGCAACGGCGCCGGCGTCATCTACACCGAACTGGGCGTGATGGCGACCGTCGAGTCCCCGTGCGACGACTGCGAGGGCAAGCGGTTCCAGGCGTCGGTGCTGGAGTACACGCTGGGCGGCCGGAACATCGCCGAGGTGCTCGCGATGTCCGTGGTGGAGGCGGAGGAGTTCTTCGGCACGGGCGACGCCCGCACACCGGCCGCGCACAAGGTCCTCGACCGGCTCGCCGACGTCGGCCTCGGCTACCTCACGCTGGGGCAGCCGCTGACCACGCTGTCCGGTGGCGAGCGGCAGCGGCTCAAGCTGGCCGCCCAGATGGCCGAGAAGGGCGAGGTCTACATCTTGGACGAACCGACCACGGGCCTGCACCTGGCCGACGTGGAGCAGCTGCTCGGCCTGCTGGACCGGCTGGTCGACTCGGGCAAGTCGGTGATCGTCATCGAGCACCACCAGGCGGTCATGGCGCACGCCGACTGGATCATCGACCTCGGTCCCGGCGCGGGCCACGACGGCGGCCGGATCGTCTTCGAGGGGACGCCGGCCGACCTCGTCGCCAAGCGCTCCACCCTCACCGGCGAGCACCTGGCGGACTACGTCGGCGCCTGACCTCGGTGTCTGGGCGACGCACCGGTCAGGCCCGCTTCGGTGGCCTGACCGGTGCCGCCGCTCCCTACGCCCTGGCCAGCCGCACCGCGGTCCACGAGACGGGCGGCAGGACCGCGTGCAGGGTGCCGTCGGTGATGTCGGCCGCCTGCGGTTTCGGCACGACGCGGTCCGGGTCGGCCTCGGTGTTGGTCGCCGCGCCGTCCTCGTCGTGCACCGTCCACGCCTCGGCCACCGTCACGTCGCCGAACGCGGCGAGCCCGATCTTGAGGTCCACCGGCTCCGACCGGTGCCGGTTGACCACGAACACCACCGTGTCACCGGTTTCCGCGTCGTGCGTGGCGACCGCGTCGACGACCGGGACGTCGCCGAAGCGCTTGGTGGAGTACGTCGGCGAGGACGTCTCCACCCGCAGCACCTGTCCCCGCGCCAACCGGGAGGTCAACGCGAACGGGTGGAAGATGGTCTGCCGCCACGCCGGGCCGCCCGGCTCGCTGCGGATCGGCGCGATCACGTTGACCAGCTGGGCCTGGCACGCCACCGCGACCCGGTCGCTGTGCCGCAGCAACGAGATCAGCAGGTTCCCGACGACCACCGCGTCCGTCACGTCGTACTGGTCCTCGATGACCCGGGGCGCGATCTCCCACTCGGTGCGCGGCGCGTCCTGGAACCGCTTCATGTACCAGACGTTCCACTCGTCGAACGAGAGCGTGATCTTCTTGCTGCTCTTCAACCTCGCCCCGACCGCGTCCGCCGTGGCCACCACGCTGTCGATGAAGTGGTCCATGTCCAGCGCGGAGGCGAGGAAGCTGTCGACGTCACCGTCCAGCACCTCGTAGTAGGCGTGGCACGAGATGTGGTCCACCTGCTCGTAGGTCAGCTCCAGCACGGTGGACTCCCACTCGCCGAACGTCGGCATGGAGGAGCTGGAACTGCCGCACGCCACCATTTCCAGGTCCGGCTCGGCCTGCCGCAGCGCCCGCGCCGTCTCGGCGGCCAGCCGGCCGTACTCGTGCGCGGTCTTGTGGCCGAGCTGCCACGGGCCGTCCAGCTCGTTGCCCAGGCACCACAGCTTCACGCCGTGCGGCGACTTGGAACCGTTGGCGCGGCGCAACTCCGACAGGTGCGTGCCGCCCTCGTGGTTCATGTACTCGTGCACGTCGAGCGCTTCCTCGACGCCCCGCGTGCCCAGGTTCACCGCGTACATCACCTCGACGTCGGCCTTGCGGGCCCAGCGGGCGAACTCGTCGATGCCGACCTCGTTCGTCTCGATGCTGTGCCACGCGAGTTCGCGGCGCACCGGGCGGTCGGAGACCGGGCCGATGCCGTCCTCCCACCGGTAGCCGGACACGAAGTTGCCGCCGGGGTAGCGGACCAGCTCGACCCCCAGTTCACGGGTCAGGTCGAGCACGTCGCCGCGGAAGCCGTCCTCGTCGGCGGTCGGGTGGCCGGGTTCGTAGATGCCGGTGTAGACGCAGCGGCCCATGTGCTCGACGAACGACCCGAAGAGCCGGCGTCGCACCGGTGCGATGACGTAGTCGGGGCTGAGGACCAGGGAGGCGTTGAGCACGATTCTCCTACTTGAGGGCGCCGGCCGACGCGCCGCTGCGCCAGAAGCGCTGCAACAGGACGAAGGCGACGACGAGCGGGACGATGGCCAGCAGTGAGCCGGTCACGACGAGGTTGAACAGCATCCGGGTGCCGGCCTCCTGCTGCGCGGTGTTGAACCAGGTGGTCAACCCCACGGTCAGCGGGTACAGCTTGGAGTCGCTGAGCATCACCAGCGGCAGGAAGTAGTTGTTCCACGTCGCGACCAGCGTGAACAGGAAGACGGTGACGATCGCGGGTCGCATCATCGGGACCACGATCTGCCAGAAGATGCGCAGCTCGCCCGCCCGGTCGATGCGGGCGGCGTCGATCAGCTCCACCGGCACGCTCTCGTCCACGTACACGCGGACCAGGTACGCGCCGAAAGGGCTCAGCAGCGAGGGCAGGATGACCGCCCACATCGTGTCGACCAGCTCCACCTCGGCCAGGATCAGGTACGTCGGCAGCACCAGCGCGGTGGCCGGCACCATGATCATGCCGAGCAGGGCGGTCTCGAACAACCGCTTGCCCATGAACTGGAACCGGGCCAGCCCGTAGCCCGCGGCAGCCGCCAACGCGGTCGCGCCGAGCGCGCTCAGCCCCGAGTACAGGGCCGTGTTGAGCAGCCACTTGCCGTAGACGCCGTCGTCCTCGCGGAACAGCTGCCCGATGTTCTCGAACAGGTTGAACTCGGCGAACCACAGCGCCGGGCTGTCGAGCAGGTCCGGCTGGCTCTTGGTGGCCGCGATGACCACCCACAGCAGCGGGATCAGGAAGTAGAGGATGCCGACGCCCATCAGCAGGTGCGGCAGTCGGGTGTTCACCTTGCTCTGGTACCCAGCTCCGCCGGCGGTCACTTGCGCCCACCTCGCCGACGGTTGACGAACACGAACGCGTAAGCGACGACGAACACCAGGAACCCCAAGGCGAAGGAGAGCGCGGCCGAGTAGTGGAAGTCCGAGTACGCGAACGCCTGGTTGTAGGCGTACAGGTTCGGCGTGTACCCGGCGGAGATTTGCGGCGCGAACCGAGCCATGATCGCCGGCTCGGTGAAGAACTGCATGGTGCCGATGACGGTGAAGATCGCGGCCAGCGAGATGGCCTGCTTGATCGCGGGGACCTTGACCCGCAGCGCGACCTGCACCGGCGTGGCCCCGTCGATCACCGCGGCCTCGTACATCTCGCGCGGCACGCCCTGCAACGCCGAGTACAGGATGATCATGTTGTAGCCGGTCCACGCCCACGTCACGATGTTGCCCAGCGACACCAGCAGGAGCGAGGCGCTGAAGAAGTCGATCGGCTCACCACCGACGAGCGTCGGCAGGTCCGCGAACGGGCCGAACGTGCGGCTGTACAGGAAGCCCCACATGAGCGCGCCGACCACGGCCGGCACCGCGTACGGCATGAACGCGATGAGCCGGAACGCCAGGGCGAACTTCGTCGTGACGGCGTCCAGCACGAGCGCGCCGGCCAGCGCGATGCCCAGCATGATCGGGATCTGCACGAGTCCGAAGAGGACGACCCGGAGCAGGCCGTCCAGCAGCATCGGGTCGGTGAACGCGCGCACGTAGTTGTCGAAACCGCTGAACTTCACGCCGGTGGCGAGGCTCTTGCTGGACAGGCTGAGCCAGAACGCGTACCCCAGGGGCACGATCAGGAACGCGACGACGACGAGGAAGAACGGCAGGACGAACAGCGCTCCGGCCACCGGGTGCGCGGTGACCCGGCGCGACCTCCGCCGGGACCGGCTCTCGACCGGATCGGCGGGCGGCGGCGAGCCTTCCGCCGCGGGTGCCGTGATCGGTATGGACCGCGTCACGGTGGACCTCCTGACTGGGCCGAACGGGAGGGGTGGTCCGGCCCGCCGCGGCGTGGTGGCGCCGCGGCGGGCCGAGGGAGCGTTACTTGCCGACCTTGAAGCCCTGCTGCTCGGCGTACGCGACGACGTTCTTCTGCGTCTCCTCCAGCACCGAGTCCCACGACCTGCTGCCCGACATCGCCTCGGCGCTGCGGTCGTTGAGCTCGCCGAAGACGAAGTCCTGGAACGGCGTGTACTGGAACTCGCCCAGCTTGTTCGACACCGGCACGAAGATCTCGTTCACCTTCTGGCCGTTGAAGAACTCGTAGGCCTTGCCGGTGAACGCCGGGTCCGCCGCGACGTCCTTCACCAGCGGGTAGAGGAACGCCTTGTTCAGGCCGATGTCCCAGGCTTCCTTCGACTTGCCGAACAGCTCGCGGGCCACGATGGTCGCCGCCTCGGGGTTCTTGGCCTGCTTGGTGACGGTGAACGTCGAGCCGCCCCAGTCGCCCTGCTCGTCGGCGCCCGGAGTCCACTGCGGCATCGGCGCGACGGCCCACTTGCCCGCCGTGTTCTTCAGCGAGCCCGCGACGTAACCGGGGGTCCAGCCGGCCGCGGCCCACGTCCAGTACTTGCCGGAGTCCAGCGCGGCGGTCGCGTCGGCGGTGAAGAACGGGTCCTTGGCCATCAGGCCCTTCTCGACCAGGTCGCCGTACAGCTCGAACACCCGCTTGCACTCCGGCGCGGTCAGGTTGATCTTCACCTGGTCCTTGGCGGTGGCCTGCGAGTAGCCGTACGGGCGGCAGCCGGACTGCCACATCAGCCCGTTGATCCAGCCGCCGTCGCTGCCGAAGCTGGCGATGTGCGCGTTCGGGTCGGCCGCCTTGATCTTCACCGCCGCGTCCGCGTACTCGGCCCACGTGGTCGGCACCGGGATGCCGTGCTGGTCGAAGAGGTCCTTGCGGTACATCAGCGCCATCGGGCCGCCGTCGACCGGGATCGCGTAGACCTTCTCGCCGTCGGTGGCCTGGCTCCACGCCCACTCGGCGTAGAGGTCCTTGTCCTCGTTGGCGCCGTGCTCGCCCATGTCCACGAGGGCGTCGAGGATGATGAACGTGGGGATCTGCTGGAACTCCACCATCGCCACGTCGGGCGCGCCCTTGCCGGCCGTGAACGCCGTCTTGAGCTTGGCGTACTGGTCAGGTCCCGTGCCGACGTTGGTCCACTCGACCTGGATGTCCTCGTGCGAGGCGTTGAACGCCTCGACGACGCCCTTGAACTCCGGGTACCAGGCCCAGACGGACACCTTCACGGGTCCGCCGTCGTCGCTGGTGGCCCCTCCGCAGGCGGCCACGGCGAGCAAGCCGCAGGCGGCCAGCCCTGCTCGGAGTTTCGCCAACCATGTGGTGCCGGGCATGAATGTGCCTTTCCGTCGCGGCATGCGTCCGGGCATGCGCCACCGCGATCACGGTCCGTGAGCGAGACGTGCAAGGGTATGCGGCGACCTCACGAGGCGCGATCTGGTGCCCTGAGGTCGGTCGGGGTGTTGCGCCACGACCGACGGATTCGGGGGAACCGACCGTGACTGCCGCCGTGGCACCGGGTCTTGCTGCGCTGCAAAAGACTATGGACGGGGTTTTGCTGCGCTGCAAGACCTCACCTGAAGTTAATCCAAACGAGATTTAAGACGGCGGCGAGCCGCCGGCGGGTCGGACTTGTCCTGGGGGCCGGTCGGCGGGCACACTGTTTTGCAGCGCTGTAGCGGTGGGGCCGCCGCGCCGGTCCAACGGAGGAAACGATGCGCGACGCCACGCTGCGTGACGTAGCAGAGCTGGCCGGCGTGTCCGCGCGGACGGTCTCGAACGTGGTGAACGGCTACGCGCGGGTCACCGAGCGGACCAGGGAGAAGGTCGAAGCGGCGATCAAGGAGCTGGGCTACCGGCCCAACGTGCTCGCCCGCAACCTGGCCAACGGCCGGTCCGGTCAGATCGCCGTGGTCGTGCCCTACCTGGACACCCCGTACTTCGCGGAACTGCTGCAGGCCATCATCCCCTGCGCGCGGCAGCACGGGTACAACGTGCTGATCGACCAGACGGACGGCGATCCGGCGCACGAGCGGGAGATGATCCGGCGCGGCGCGCGGGCGTTCCTGTTCGACGGCATGATCTTCAGCCCGCTGGGGCTGGCGCAGGAGGACCTGGCCGAGAGCGATCCCACGCTGCCGCTGGTGGTCCTGGGCGAGCGCTCGTCCAACGGCGTCTTCGACCACGTGGGCATCGACGACGTGGCCGCGTCCCGCGAGGCCACCGCACACCTGATCGGCCTGGGCAGGCGGCGGATCGCGGCCATCGGCGACCAGCCGTACCCGACCGGCGAGGCCGCGCAACTGCGCACCCTCGGCTACCGGCAGGCCCACGCGGACGCCGGGCTGCCGGTGGACGAGTCGCTCATCATCCGCACACCGCGCTTCAACCGCGCCGACGGCTTGGGCGCCATGCGCCACCTGCTGGACCGGGACGACCCGCCGGACGCCGCCTTCTGCTACTCCGACCTCGTCGCGCTCGGCGCCCTGCACGAGATCCTCGACCGCGGGCTGCGGGTGCCGGAGGACATCGCGCTGATCGGCTACGACGACATAGAGGACGGTCGGTACGCCAACCCGACGATCAGCACGATCTCACCGGACAAGGTCGCCATCGCGACGACCGCCGTGGAGCGCCTGCTGAGCCGCATCGGCAGCGCCGAACCGGTGCCCGGTGTCGAAGTGCGCGCCGGGCACCGGCTCATCGCCCGCCAGAGCACCCTGGGCCGAGCGGCCACCTCCTGACGGCCACCCCCTGACCGCCACCGACCCGACCGCCGCCGGCCACTCCGACGGCACCGCCGCCCGCCACCCCTAGCCGCCACCGACCCGGGCGTCACCGGCGCGGATCGGCCCACACCGGCTTCCGAACGGCCTCGCGACCCACACGTCAGGGCATCGGCCGAGTCGACACCGCTCGCGGCAGCCGGCGGATCAGTGCGATCGACCGGGGTTGCCCCAGCGCGCCGTGCCATGATCGGCGGCATGGCCCGGTTCCGGCACACCGTCCTGCTCGTCGCCGTCCCGCAGCGCTGGTTCGAGGACTGCGTCCGCCTCGGGCACGAGGTCCTGGGCGAGCACCTCGGCCGGCACCTCGACGAGCCGACCAAGGCGATGTTCCGGCTGGTGGATGGCACGGCGTTGCAACCGGGCGCGCGGTACGAGGCGGTCGACGGGCCGCTCGACCTGGAGTTGCTGGCCTGGGGTCGGCACACCGACACGGCGGCACGCCTCCACACCGCCGACGACAGCTCCGAGCTGGAGGCCACGGTCCGGTTCTCCACCCCGGACGCGGTGCGCGCGGTCGCGGCGGACGTGGACGTCCGGATCAAGGCCGGTCGGTGGGCGAAATCCCTGGGCACGGCGCGGCTCGAAGTGCGTGCCGACCTGGCCCGCTGGTGGTCCGGCGCCACGCCGTCACTGTCCGCGAAGCTCGGGCACCGCCTCTTCCGGGCCTCGTTCGACGTGTCGCGCGTGCCGGCCGCCGGCGGCAAGTGGGCGGTCACCGTCACCTGCCGCGTGCACGGGCGCACCGCGTTGCGGCCGTTCACCGCGTTGATGCTCCTGGGCACTCGGAGCCGGATCCGGGCCGAGTTCGCGGAGGGCCTCGACCAGTTCGCCGCCGACTGGAACGCGCAGCTCCCCGAGCTGCTGCGGAAGGACCGCGACGAGCTGCGGGAGCTGATCCGCGCCGAGGTGTCGGAAGCCTCGCGCGCCGAAGCGCCGGAAGCCTCGGAAGCGTCGGACAACCACTGATCCGACCTCGGCGTCAGCGTTCCTTCGGCCGGGGCAGGAGCAGGTGGACCGCGAAGCCCGCCACCGTCGCCAGGACGGCCTGGTACAGGATCGACAGCTGGAGCTCGGCGGCCAGGCTGAACACCGGGTCCAGGTCGGTCGTGACGACACCCGCCAGGGTGAGCAGCCCGGTCACGTGCCAGCCGAAGAAGGCAGCGGTCCAGGCGACGAGCGGCCACCGGTTGCGGTCCGGGCGGCGGAGCAGCAGGAAGGTCGAGAACGCGGCGGCGGCGTTGAACGCGATGCCGGTGAACCTCAGCTCGGGCGGGCCGCCGGACGCCAGCGTGGAAAGCGATTGCGCCAGGACGAGCACGGCCACCGACCAGCATCCGACCCGAGTCTTGTCCACCCGCGGATGCTAGGACAGCCGACCGGCGGGCCGCGCACGGCCCGCTGTTTGCCCGTCGGCCGACCGGGTAGCCGCCGAGCATGAGCGACGAACTCCCCATCCCGGACTACGACCAGCTGTCCCTGGGCGACCTGCGGCACCGCATCCGCTCGCTCACCCGTGACCAGCTGGACCAGGTGCTCGACCACGAGCGGCGACACGGCGACCGCACCCCCGTCGTCCAGGTCCTGACCGCCCGATCGGCCGAGCTGGACGAGGGCGCCGAACCGTCCGGCGGCGACCAGGGCAACGCCCCCGGCGCCACCTCCACCAGGCACGGCTCGCCCGTGTCACCCGCCCAGTCCCCCGACCCCACCACACCGCTGCGGCACGGCGTGGCCAGCCAGACCCCGCACCGGGGCCGCACCTGAACCGATCCGGCTACCGGCCCCGGTCGGGGTTCGGCGACGGGACGATGAGGCCGCTCTCGTAGGCGACGACGACGGCCTGCGCGCGGCTGGACAGGGCGAGCTTGCCCATCATGCGCTTGACGTGCGTCTTCACCGTGGCCTCGCTGAGCACGAGGCGCTGGGCGATCTGCCCGTTGGTCAGCCCGTTGCCGACCAGGCGCAAGACCTCGGTCTCCCGCGCGGTCAGGGCGGCCAGTTGCGGTGCGCCCACGGCGGTGGCCCGGTGGTGCTGGGCGTAGGTCTCGATCAGCCGGTGGGTGATGTGCGGCGCGACGAGGATGTCGCCGGCGGCGATGGTGCGGACCGCCGAGAGGATGCGTTCCGGCGGGGTGTCCTTGACCAGGAACCCCGCGGCGCCTTCGCCCAACGCGGTGTAGACGTACTCCGGCAGGTCGAACGTCGTCAGCACGACCACGCGCGGCGGGTCCTCCCGGTGTTCGGCCATGATCCGGCGGGTGGCGGCGATGCCGTCCAGCACGGGCATCCGGATGTCCATCAGGATCACGTCGGGCCGGGTCTCGGCGGTCAGGGCCACGGCCTGCTCGCCGTCGGCGGCCTCGCCCACGACCTCGAACCCGGGCGCGGCGGTGAACAGGGCGACCAGGCCGGCGCGGATCAGCGCCTGGTCGTCGACGACGAGCACGCGGATCGTCATCGGGCCGCCACCTCCGCCATCGGCAGGCGGAGGACCACGCCGAACCCGCCTCCCGCCAGCGGACCGGCGGTGAGCACTCCCCCGTACAGCTCGGCACGTTCCCGCATCCCTCGGATGCCGAACGACGTGTGGGCCGACTCGGCGCTGGGAGCCGCCGCGCCGTCGTCGGTCACCTTGAGCACGAGCGTCTGCTCGCCGTAGTCGACGTCGATCCTGGCCCTGGCGGGTCCGGCGTGCTTGAGCACGTTCGTCAGCGACTCCTGCGCCACCCGGTACGCGCACAGGTCCGGTCCCGGCTGGAGCTCGCGGACGTCCCCGGTGACCACCACGTCGACCGGCAGCCCCGCGCCGCGGGCCCGCTCCACCAGGTCGTCGAGCGCCGCCAAGCCGGGCTGCGGGCGGTAGTCGTCGTCGTGGTCCACCCGCAGCACGTCCAGCAGGCGGCGCATCTCGGTCAACGCCTCGCGGCTGGTGTCGCCGACGGTCGTGATCGCCTTGCGCGCGGTCGGCAGGTCGGTGTCCAGCACGTACTGCGCCACGCCTGCCTGGAGCGAGATGACCGACATGTGGTGCGCGACGATGTCGTGCAACTCGCGCGCGATGCGCACCCGCTCGTCCGCGACCGCCCGCGCCGCGTCCTCGGCCACCCGTTCGGCGCGTTCCGCCCAGCGCTTCGTGCCCTCGCCCAGCACCCACGCGCCGATCACGACGACGATCGACTGCACGATCTCCGACCACGCGATCATCTCGGACATGCGCAGGTAGGCGACCACCACGACGGCCGCCGTGGCCAGGAAGACCAGCGTGGCCACCAGTCGGGACCGCAGGGTGGCCACGGTGAACATGCCCACCAACATGCCGACACCCGCGCTGGGCAGGCCGTCGAAGTCCAGTTGGCTGTACGCCACCAGCGCGCCCAGCATGACGGTCATCGTCGCCACGGGCGCGACCTGGCGCAGCGCGATCGGCGCGACGGTGAGCGAGGCCAGCACGTACGCCACCCAACCGATGTGGTCGCCGACCTGGCTCACCGTGGTGGCCTGGGTCAGCCAGGTCAGGACCGCCGCGAGCAGCACGTCCAGCCGGATCGGGTTGAGTTTCGCCAGCACCAGCCCACGGTAGTGGCGGGCCGGGACATCCGTCGCCACCCCGTGGGTGGATCATCCGGTACCCCCGTGGGGGTAGCCGAAGATGCCGTCGTGGGGCGACGACGCGGCGGCCCGGTGTGCTTAGCGTTCGATGACATGAAACGACTCTGTGCGACAGTGATGGTCGCGGTGCTGGGCATCGCCACGGCGGGCACGGCGAACGCCGACCACCGTCACCACACCCTCCAGCGGCACGCGGACGCGTTGCTCGACCAGGGTGCGCCCGGTGTGCTGGTCGAGGTCGACACGCCGCGCGGTGACGTGCGGGTCCGCAGCGGTCACGGCGACGTCGACGCGCGGACCCCCGTGCCGTGGCGGGCGAAGTTCCGCATCGGCAGCTACACCAAGACGTTCGTGGCGGCGACCGTGCTGCAGCTCGTCGGCGAAGGGCGGCTGTCCCTCGAGGACACCGTGGACCGCTGGCTGCCCGGCGTCGTCACCGGGAACGGCAACGACGGCAGGAAGATCACCGTGCGGCAGCTGTTGCAGCACACGGGCGGCGTCCCCAACTACGTGGGCCAGATGCCGGAGCTGTTCGTGGAGGAGGAGTTCCAGCGGGTCCGGTTCCGGACCGTGACGCCGGAGCGGTTGGTCGCGCTGGCGATGCGGCAGGCGCCGACCTTCGAGCCCGGCGCCGACTGGGCGTACTCCAACACCGGGTACATCCTCGCGGGCATGATCGTCGAACGCGTCACCGGCCACACCTGGCAGCACGAGGTGCGCACCCGCATCGTGGAGCCGCTCCGCCTGCGCGGCACGTACCTGCCGGGCACGTCCCCGTTCCTGCCCAGGCCGCACGCCGTGGCGTACGAGCGGTTCCCGGAGCAGGGCCTGGAACTCGACCCGAACGAGCCGCGGTTCGGCGAGCCGGTCGACGTGACGACGTACAACCCGTCGTTCGGCGGCGCGGCCGGCGACATGATCAGCACCACCGAGGACGGCAACGCGTTCCTCAAGGCGCTGCTCGGCGGGAAGGTGCTGCGGCCCGCGCAGCTCGCCGAGATGACGAACACCGTGCGCACGCCCGGTCTGGACCCGGCGTGGCCGGGCGCCCGGTACGGACTCGGCATCATGTGGATGCCGAACTCGTGCGGCGGCCACTGGTCGCACGGCGGTGACATCCCCGGCTTCATGACCCGCAACGGCGTCACGTCCGACGGCACGCGCAGCGTCATCGTGTCGATCAACACCGACTCCATGGTGGCGAAGCCGGGCGTGGCCAAGCCGGCCAAGGACGTGACCGTCGACCTGATCGACCACGCGCTCTGCGGCGCTGCTTGACCGGACCGCGGCGGGCACGACCTGTGCCCGCCGCGGTCTTGTCAGGTTGCCGGGATGACGGCGCCGCGGTCGTGTGGAGCGTGCCGGCGTTGGAGGTTCCGTTGCTCTGGCCCAGGTACCACCGGTCGCCGAACCGGGTCGCACCCTGGACGTTGCTGACCCGGAGCCGGTGCGCCGCGTCGGCGTTCCACCGGTGGTTCGGGTCCATGACCGGTTCACCGCCGCTGAACGCCCCCGCGATCGGCCACGCGGCGACGCGTCCGCTGGTCGCCTCGCCGCACGCGCAGTACTCGCCCGCGAGCAGGTGGTCCGTGCCGCTGGGGTCGAGGGACGTGTGAACGACGCGGTCTCCTCATCGCCGGCCTTGGCCGGCGGGGAGCGCAGTGGTCCGGGCGTGCGGTGACCGCCGGTCTTCCGGACTCACCACAAGGCGCCACGAACGACCCGCGGTGCGCAACGGTCGCGGCGGCTCGTGGGCGACTTGCCCGGTCCGGGCGTCGACAGGCCATGATGTACGACGTGGAGTCCACCCGTGTGGATCGCTGGCTGTGGGCGGTCCGACTGACCAAGACCCGATCCGACGCCGCCGCGGCCTGTCGGGGTGGACACGTGCGCGTGAACGACCGGCCGGCCAAGCCCGCCACGACCGTGGTGCCGGGTGACGAGGTGCGCGCACGGGTGGGTGGCACGACCCGGATCGTGGAGGTCGTGCGGGTGATCCAGAAGCGGGTGGGCGCCGCCGACGCGACAGCGTGCCTGATCGACCGCACCCCGCCCCCGCCGAAGCCCACCGAAGCGCCCGCCCCCGTCGCCCGCCGCGACCGCGGCGCCGGCCGCCCCACCAAGCGCGAACGACGGGTCCTCGACAAGTTCCGCACCACCGAACCCTGACCCACCCCCGCGAGTCCTCCACTCAGACCGCGCGAGTCCCACGTTCACGTCGCGTGAGTCCCATGTTCGGAACACCCGAGTTCGACGCTCAGAACGTGCCAACAGGCCGTTCACCGAGCCGAACGGCCACCACCCCGGCCATGATCAGCACGCCGCCGACGAGCTGGATCGCCCCGGGCGCCTCACCGAGCAGCAGCCACGCGAACACCAGCGCCGCGAGGACTTCCGTCAACGCCACGAACGACGCCAGCCGCGAGCCGAGCCGACGGGTCGCCGCGATACCGGCCACGTACGCGAGCGCCGCCGTCACCACGCCGAGCGCCACCACCGGCGGCCACCACGCCACGGTGAACCCGCCGAACGCCCCGTCGAACGACACCCGCTCCGTCGACACCGCCCAAGGCACGATCCCGACCACCCCTGCCAGCACCAGCGCGACACCGCCGAGCAGCAGACCACCGGCCGCCAGCACGGTCCCCGGCAACCCATCCCCATCCCGCCCCGACAGCACGAAGTACGCCGCGGCACCCAGCATCGCGCCCAACGCCCACAGGATGCCGACCGCATCGGCCCGCGCACCGGACACGAGGTCCAGCACGAGCATCAGCCCGACCAGCCCGAGCAGCGCACCGAGCACCGTCAGCCGACCGGGCCGCTGACCACGCCGCAGCCACAGCCACACGACGACCGCGACCGGCGCCGTGTACTCGACCAGCAGCGCGACCCCGACTTCCATGTGCGACACGGCGTTGAAGAAGGCCAGCTGACACCCGGCGACCGCGAACAGCCCGTACGCCGTGATCAACGGCGCGGTTCGGCGCACCACCTGCCACCGGCCGCGCAGCTGCACCACCGCGATCGGCGTCAGCACGACGCCCGCCAGCAACACCCGCACCGCCACCGCCGCGGCCGACGACCACCCCGCGTCCATCAAACCGCTGGCCAACGGCCCGGACAGCGCGAACGACGACGCGGACACCATGGCGAACCCGAAGCCGGACCGCAGCCGACCAGCCACCCTGTCATGCGTCATCGTCGCCATGACTCATGACGCTAGGGAGGGAAGCGGTAATCTGTCAATGTGCTTTTCACCCATGACACGACCGCAACCCTCGTCGCCGCGGTCGCCCTAGTGAACTCCGCCGAAGAGCCGGACACGATGACGCACCCGGTGCACGTGGACGCGTTCGTCGCCGAGCACGCCTACACCGGCTCACGCACCCGTGACGCCGCCGAACTGGAGGCCGTTCGCGCCCTGCGCCCCACCCTGAGGCGACTCCTGACCAGCGACCGCGACACCGCCGTCGAGATCGTCAACGCGATCCTGGCCGAGCACCGCGCCGTGCCCCGGCTCGTCCGCCACGACGGCCTCGACTACCACCTGCACGCGACCGATCCGTCCGCCCCGCTCGCCGACCGGATCGCCGTCGACACGGCCATGGCGATGATCGACGTGATCCGCGCGGACGAGCTGAGCAGGCTGTCCGTCTGCGCCGACGACACCTGCACCGGTCTCGTCCTCGACCTGTCCCGCAACCGCTCGCGCCGCTACTGCAGCACCGCGTGCGGCAACCGGATCGCCGTCGCCGCCTACCGCGCCCGCAAGACGTGACCGCCGCACCTCACATGGCGCCATCCCCGCACCGGGGGTGGCGCCATTTTTCTTGGGCAGTGGGGCCACCAAGCCGCCGGACCGCCGGACCGCCAGACCGCCGCGATGACGCCACGTCGTGAGCCACATCACTCGATTGGCGGACCACTAACGACACTGATAATGATTACCATTCCCTGGTCTCGATCGGCCGTCCCCCTCGGAGGAGCACGCGTGGCGCACTTGTTGATGATCGAGAGCTGGGTCGGCGCGATGAGTTCGCTGCTGCCACGGGCGATCCACGAGTCCGGCCACCGGTTCACCTTCCTCACCCGCGACCTGCACCACTACCTGCGCGCCGCGCCGTCCCACCCGCACCCGTTGCTGGCGGCGGACAACGTGCTCACCGCCGAGACCAACGACGTGCCCGCACTTCTGTCCTATGTGGAGCGGATGCACGACGTCCTCTCCTTCGACGGCGTGATCTCCTCCTGCGACTACTACCTCGCCACCGTCGCCGCGGTCGCCGCGCACCTGGGCCTGCCCGGCTCCGACCCGCAGGCCGTGGAACGCGCCTACCGCAAGGACCTCACCCGCACCACCACGCGGAACGCGGGCGTTCCCGGCCCCCGGTTCACCCTCACCCAGGACTGGCAGGCCACCGCCAAGGCCGCCGCCGACCTGGGCTACCCGCTGGTGGTCAAGCCGGTCGACCTGTGCGCCGGGATGCACGTCCGCCAGGTGCGGGACGAGGCCGCGCTGCGCGAGGCGTTCCTCGCCCTGGAGGCGTTCCCGGTCAACGCGCGCGGCCAGGAGCGGGTGCCGACCGTGCTGCTCGAAGAACTCCTCGTCGGCCCCGAGGTGAGCGTGGAAACCGTGACGGTGGACGGCGCCACGCACGTGATCGGCGTGACGGACAAGAGCCTGGCCGGACACCCGTGGTTCGTGGAGAGCGGCCACATGTTCCCGGCCGACTTGAGCGACACCGACCGGGCGGCGGCCGTCGACACCGCCGTGGCGGCGATCGAAGCGCTCGGCCTGGACAGCGCGGTGGCGCACACCGAGGTCAAGCTGACCGCCGACGGTCCGCGGCTGATCGAGGTCAACCCGCGTCCGGCGGGCAACCAGATCACCGAGCTGGTCCGCCGCACCACCGGCATCGACCTGCCGTCCGTGTTCACCCAGCTCGCCGTCGGCCGGCAGCCCGACCTGCGGCCACGGGAGACCGGCGTGCGCAGCGCGGCCATCTCGTTCCTGTTGCCGCCGCACGCCGGGGTGCTGGCCGGGATCGACGGCGTCGACACCCTGGCCGCCAACCCCGACGTCGTC
Organism: Saccharothrix isguenensis; assembly: GCF_052936305.1. Taxonomy (NCBI): domain Bacteria; kingdom Bacillati; phylum Actinomycetota; class Actinomycetes; order Pseudonocardiales; family Pseudonocardiaceae; genus Saccharothrix; species Saccharothrix isguenensis. The sequence goes on along the minus strand of NZ_CP193626.1, from coordinate 2,111,438 downwards.
GACTGGGCGCTGAAGCCCGCCGGGCACCGCGCCGGCGAGCCGACCAGCAACAACAGCTACCTCGGGCACGTCGTGGTCACGTCACCGGACACCGACGCGCGGGCCCGTGCCGAACACGCCGCGGCCGGGCTGGAAGTCCGGTACGCGGAGGGCGCGGAATGACGGCCCGGGCGGTCCGCCGCACGCTGACCAGCGTCACGGAACTCGTCGCGCTGGCCCGTGCGGGCACGATCGGGCCCGATCCGGCCGAGTGCCGGGTGAGCGTCGCGTTCACCACCAGGCAGGGCGCTCGGCACGTCTCACGCGGCCGGGCGTACCGCAACGCGGTGATCAGCGTGCGGGTCGGCGAAGCGGTCGGCTCGTGCGCGGTCGAGCCCGACGAGACGGGAGCGGACGTGACGGACTGCGTCGGCGAGACCGTCGCGGACCTGCTCACCCACCCCGACACCGCGATCCGCACGGCGGTGCTGGACGCCTACCTGATGAACGCGCACCCGCACGAGTCGTCCGCCCGGCCGGTGGTGGTCGGACCGGGCGATTCGCTGGCCAAGTCGATGGCGCGGGCGTCGGCCGTGGTCGACCTGCTGGACGCCGCGCCGGGGCAACGGGTGCTGGTCGTGGGCGTGGTGAACTCGCTGCTGCACCACCTGCGCGCGCGTGGCCTGAGGTACGTGCCGTGCGACCTCAAAGGCGGTCGCACGGAGTGGGACGAGCCGGTCGTGACCGACGCCGAAGCCGCCGTCGCGGACTGCGATCTCGTGCTGGCGTCCGGGATGACGGTCGGCAACGGCAGCTTCGAACCGTTGCTGCGCACGGCGGTCGCCGCCGACCGGCCGGTCGTGGTGTTCGCCCAGACCGCGAGCGCGATCGTGCCGTGGTTCCTGGGTTCGGGCGTCACCGCCGTGTCGGCGGAGCCGTTCCCGTTCTTCTGGCTGCACGGCGGCCCGACCACCCTGCACCACTACCGAGCCGAACGGGTCGGGTGACCGTGCCTCCACGCCGCAACCACTACCTGCTCGACTTGCTGGGCAACACGCCCGTCGCCCGGATCGACACCCCGCTCCCCCACCGCCACGGCGGCTTCTGGGCGAAGCTGGAGTGCCTGAGCGCGGGCGGCATGAAGGCGCGTTCGGCGGTCGCCATGCTGCTGGCCGCGCGTGAACGCGGCGAGCTCCGTCCCGGCGCGGTCGTCGTGGAGTCGACCAGCGGCACCCTCGGGCTCGGACTGGCGTTCGCCGGCCAGGCGTTGGGGCACCCGGTCGTGCTGGTGGTCGACCACGAGCTGGAACCGTCGATGCGCGCCCTGCTGCACGCCCACGGCGCACGGCTGGAGATCGTGGACCGGCCGCACCCGACCGGCGGCTGGCAGCAGGCCAGGCTGGACCGGCTCCGGTCGGTGCTGCGCGGGCTGCCGGGCGCGTACTGGCCCGACCAGTACAACAACCCGGACAACCCCGCCGGGTACACCGGTCTGGCCAAGGAGCTGGCCGCGCAGGTGGACCGCGCCGACGTGCTCGTGTGCAGCGTGGGCACCGGTGGGCACAGCGCCGGCATCGTCACCGCCTTGCGCCGCTACTGGCCGGACGTGCGGCTGGTCGGCGTGGACACGGTCGGCTCGACCATCTTCGGCCAGCCGGCCCGGCCACGCGTCATGCGCGGCCTGGGCAGCAGCATCCACCCGCGCAACGTGGCCTACGAGGAGTTCGAGGAGGTGCACTGGCTCGGTCCGGTGGAGGTGGTCGACGCCTGCCGCCGGTTGGCGCGGGACTGCTTCGTCACCGGCGGCTGGAGCACCGGCGCGGTGGCGCTGGTGTCGGCGTGGGTGGCGCGCGTCGAGCCCGGCGCGACCGTGGTGACGATCTTCCCGGACGGCCCGCACCGCTACCTCGGCACCATCTTCGACGACGACTTCTGCCGGTCACGAGGCCTGTTGGGGACGCCGGAGGACCGGCCGGTGGAGATAGCGGACACCGCCGAGATCGAGGTCACCAGCTGGGCCCGGTGCCGGTCGGTGTACGCGCCGAAGGCTGTCGGGGTGCCCGCGTGAAGCTCGACTGGACGGTGTACGGGCTGGAGCTGCGGTCGCCGCTGCGCATCTCGCGGTCGGTGATGGCCCGGCGTGACGCGGTGCGCGTGGTGATCGAGTGCGACGGGGTGCGCGGGCACGGCGAGGTGGTGACGAGCCTGTTCTACGGGCTGGACGTCGAGCGGATCACCGGGCTGCTGCGCGACTTGGCGCCCGTGGTGGCCGCGTGCGCGGACCCTGCCGAGTTGACGCTGCCGGTGTTGCCGCCGGGTGTGCTGGCCGCCGTGGACAGCGCGCTGCACGACCTGAAGGCGTTGCGGCGCGGGGTTCCGGTGCACGAGCTGATCGGCGTTCCACACTGGACGGACGTGCCGACGGCCTGCACGATCGGCATCGGCGACCCGGCGACTGCCGCCACCCAGGCCGCCCACCTCGCCACACGCGGGTTCAGCGTGCTCAAGGTCAAGGTCGGCTCCGAGCACGACGTCGCCACGGTCGACGCCGTCCGGACCGCCGCGCCGGACGCCCGGCTCATCCTCGACCCCAACGGCGGGTGGACCGCCGAGCAGGCCGTGCGGGTGGTCGACCAGCTCACCGGCATCGACGCCCTGGAACAGCCGATCGCACCGGGCCGGTGGGACGACCTGGCGTGGCTGCGGGAACGGTGCCCGGTGCCGTTGATCGCGGACGAGGACGCGGCCACCGCCGCCGACGTGCGGGCGTTGGCCGGCCTGGTCGACGGGGTGAACGTCAAGCTCGCCAAGTGCGGCGGGATCACCGCCGCCCGCGAGATCATCGACGTCGCCCGCGCGTCCGGCCTGGACGTGATGCTCGGCTGCCTGGTGGCCAGCTCGCTCGGCATCGCGCCGGCCGTGCACCTGACCGGCCACGCCCGCTGGGTCGACCTGGACGGCCACCTCCTGCTCGCGGACGACCCGTGGACCGGTATCGGCGGCGAGGACGGCACGCTCCGGCTGTCCGGCGCGCCCGGTCTCGGTGTCGTGCCCACCGGGGTCGAGCACCGGTGAAGCGCTTCCCGCTGTCGGTGCGCGTGCTGCTGGTCAACCAGTTCGGCGTGAACACCGGCTTCTACCTGCTCATCCCGTACCTCGCCACGCACCTGGGCGACCTCGGCCTGTCGGTGGCGACGATCGGCCTGGTCCTCGGCGTGCGGACGTTGAGCCAGCAGGGGCTGTTCCTGCTCGGCGGCTCGGCGTCCGACCGGCTCGGGCCGCGCCGCGTCATCATCGCGGGCTGCGCGGTGCGGGCGATCGGCTTCGGGCTCTTCGCGGCCGGCGGGTCGGTGGCGGTGCTGCTCACCGCGTCCGTCCTGAGCGGACTGGCCGGGGCGCTGTTCAACCCCGCCGTGCGCGCCTACATCGCCGAGGAGTCGTCGGACCGGGCGGGGGCGTTCGCCCTGTTCAACCTCTACGGGCAGGCGGGGGCGCTGACCGGCCCGCTGCTGGGCGGCCTGCTGATGCTGTGGGACTTCCGGATCGCCGCGCTGGTGGCGGCCGGGATCTTCGCCGTGCTGACCGTCGTGCAGGCGGCCGTGCTGCCCGCGCGACCGGCCGCGCCGCGCCAGGGCACCGTCCTGGACGACTGGCGCGAGTGCCTGGCCGACCGCCGGTTCCTCGCGTTCACCGGCGCGCTCACCGGCATGTTCGTCCTCCAGAACCAGCTCTACCTGGTGCTGCCGCTCGAAGCTCGGCGGCTGACGGACTCCGCGCTCGCCGTCGCGGCGGTGTTCCTGGTGTCCACCGTGGCGACCCTGCTGTTCCAGGTGCGCATCACCCGGTGGCTGAAGCGGGTGGCCCGTGGTCGGGCGATCGCGTGGGGGCTCGCGGTCATGGGCTCGGGTTTCGCCGCGACGGCGGTCGGCCACGTCGGCCCGCTCGGCGGCGTCACGCCCGTGCTGGTCGCGGCCCTGCTGCTGTCGGTCGGAGTGATGATCGCGCAGCCGTTCGTCTACGACCTGATCCCGGAGTTCGGCCGGACCGGCCTGGCGGGCACCTACTTCGGCGTGTTCTACCTGGTCTCGGGCGTCGCGGCGGCCTTGGGCAACGCGGCCATCGGCTGGGTGTTCGGCCATTCGGCCTGGCTCGCCTCCCTGCTGTGCGTGGCGGTCGGGCTCTGCTGCGCGGCGGCGGTGGCCAGGCTGCACCGACGTGGCGTGCTGACCGCGACCCGACCGGAGGTGGCCCGATGACCGTCGGCGAGAACCTGCTGACCGACAACCCCGCGCTCTACGAGCACCAGTTCCCCGACCCGGACCACGTCGCCGCCCGGTTCGCGCACGACGTCGTGACCAGGTTCGGCGGCCGTCGCGGCGACCTGCTGGACGTCGGCTGCGGCACCGGCCGCGACGCCGGCCACCTCGCCGGCCTGGGCTACCGCGTGGTCGGGCTGGACAGCTCGGAGCGGATGGTCGAGCACGCCCGCGAGCACCACCCGGCGGCCACGTTCGTGCTCGGCGACATGCGGACGTTCTCGCTCGGCCGTCGCTTCGACGTGATCACGTGCCTGGACAGCGCGCTGCTGTACTGCCACACGAACGCCGACCTGGACGGCTTCCTGCGCCGCTGCCGCGACCACCTCACCCCCGGTGGCCTGCTGGTCGCGGAGATGCGCAACGGCGCGTTCTTCCTCGGCAACACCGAACTGCTCGACGGCACCAGCAGCCGCACGGTCGTCTGGGAGGGCGTGTCGCACACCTCCCACACCCGGCTCTGGATCGACCACGCCGCCCAGTTGCTGCGCCGGCGGCGCGAGTGGTGCCGGCCGGGTGCCCGGCCGCTCGTGCAGCACTCGGCGTGGCGGCTGCTGTTCCCCCAGGAACTGCGGCACGTCCTGGACCTCGCCGGGTTCGACGTGCCGGCCCTGTTCGACTCGCCGGGGCCGCGCACCGACGAACCGTGGACCGCCGACGCCGAGCTGAGCCAGGACCTGTCCGGAGACCGACTGCACCTCGTCGCGCGCCTGCGCCCCGAACGTCACTGAAAGGAACCGCATGCACTCCCTCGACCGCCGCCGCTTCCTCGGCCTCACCGCCGGACTCTCGATCGCCACCCTCACCGGCTGCGGCACCACCGGCGCCCAGCCGTCCGCCGCTTCCACGCCACGCTCCGGCGGACGGCTGCGGGCGGCGTTCGCGGGTGGCGGCGCCAAGGAGGTGCTGGACCCGCACCTGGCGAACCTGTTCGTCGAGGCCGCGCGGTCCAAGGCGCTGTACGACAAGCTCGCCGACCTCGGCCCGGACGTCTCGGCACAGCCCAGACTCGCCGAGAAGTGGGAGCCGGACGCCGCACTGACGCGCTGGCGGATCACCCTGCGCGAGGCCACGTTCCACAACGGGCAGCCGGTGCGAGCGGAGGACGTGCTGGCCAGCTACGCCCGCATCCTCGACTCGAACCGCGCGTTCCGGGCCAAGTCGAGCCTCGCGCTGATCGACCTGGCGAACAGCCGTGCGGTAGACGACCGGACGGTGGAGTTCGCGCTGCAGCGGCCGTTCGTGGAGTTCCCCAACGTGCTGGCCGCGTTCGGCGCGTACATCGTGCCCGCCGGGGCGGAGGACTTCACCGAGCCGGTCGGCTCCGGCCCGTTCAGCTTCGTGTCGTTCGAGCCCGGCAAGTCGGTGCTGCTCAAGCGCAACGCCGACTACTGGGAGGGCGCGCCCCACCTGGACGAGCTGGAGTTCGTCCTGGCCAACGAGGAGTCGGCGCGGACGAACGCGCTGCTCGGCGGGCAGGTCGAGTACGCGCACGACCTCACCCCGACCACCGCGCGCAGTCACAGCGGCAGTGACCGGATGGCGATCCACCGCGCGCCGAACAGCGCCGTGCAGGCGTTCGCGATGAAGGTGGACCGGCCGCCGTTCGACAACCGCGACCTGCGCGAGGCGATGTTCCTGCTGGCCGACCGGCCGCAGTTGGTCGAGTCGGTGCTCGCGGGGGCCGGGCAGGTGGGCAACGACCTGTTCGGCAAGGGCTACCGGCACTACGCCGACGACATCCCGCAACGGACCCGTGACCTGGACAAGGCGAAGTTCCTGATCCGACGGGCCGGCGCCGAGGGGCTGACGGTCAAGCTGGACACGTCGACCGCCGCGGCCGGGATGGTGGAGGCCGCCACGGTGTTCGCCGACCAGGTCAAGGGCTCGGGGCTGACCATCGAGGTGGTCACCGGCAACAAGGACAGCTACTGGGCCGACACGCTCAAGAACGGGTCGATGTCGAGTTTCCGGTCCGGCGCGATGCCGATCGAGACGCACATCGCGCAGCGGCTGTTGTCCGGTTCGGGCACCAACGTGACCAAGTGGGCGCGTCCGGAGTTCGACGCGCTCTACGACCGTGCGGTGTCCACTGTGGATGCCGGCGAGCGGGACTCGGTGTACCGGGAGATGCAGCGCTCCTTGCACGCCGAGGGCGGGTACCTGATGTGGGGCTTCGCGGACTGGATCGTCGGCGCGGCGCCCAACGTCGGCGGCATCTCCACCGCGCCCGCGAACACGCTCGACTGGGCGCGGTTCGACAAGGTGTGGTTGGGGTGAGCCTGCGCCGGTACGCCCTTCGGCGGCTGGCCATCGGTCTCGTGCAGGTGTTGGCCGTCGTCACCGCGGTGTTCCTGCTGGTGCAGGCGCTGCCGGGGGACGCCGCCGTGGCGTTGGCCGGCGACAACCCCGACCCGCGACGGATCGAGGAGATCCGGATCGCGATGGGGCTGGACCGGCCCGCGCTGGACCGGTTCGGCTCGTGGCTGTGGGGTCTGGCGCACGGCGACTTCGGGGTGTCGCTGTTCTCCGGTCGGCCGGTCGCCGAGTTCCTGCACGACGGGCTCGGGCCCACGCTCGTGCTGGCGTTGCTCGCTCTGGTGCTGCTGATCCCGCTGTCGGTGCTGCTCGGTGTCCTGGCCGCGTTGCGCGAGGGCGGGCCGTTGGACCGGGTGGTCACCACCGTCACCGTGGGGCTGCACTCGATCCCGGAGTTCGCGCTGGCCGTGGTGCTGATCGCGTTGTTCGGGGTGCAGCTGCGGTGGCTGCCGCCCACGGCGGTGGGAGCGGACCTGCTCGGCACGCCGTCCGTGCTGGTGCTGCCGCTGGTGGTGCTGGTGGCCCGGCCGTTGTGCTCGATCAGCCGGCTGGTCCGGGCGGGGATGATCGACGCGCTGGCCTCGGACCACGTCCGGCACGCCCTTCGGCTGGGGATCGGGGTGACGCGGGTCCGGTTCGCGCACGCCCTGCCGGCCGCCCTCGCACCGGCCGTGCAGCAGGTGGCGCGGACCACCGACTGGCTGCTGGGCGGTGTGATCGTGGTCGAGGCGGTGTTCGTCATCCCCGGCTTGGGCACGGTCCTGGTGGACGCGGTCGCGGGCCGTGACCTGCCGGTGGTGCAGGGTCTGGCGGTGGTCTTCGCGGTCACGACGGTGGTGGTGAACCTGGTGGCCGACCTGGTCGTGTTCCGGCTCGCGCCGCGATCGGTGGCGATCGCATGAGGGGCATCGGTGCGCTGCTCGTCGTGGTGCCGCTGGCGTTGGCGCTGCTCGGGCCTTGGTTCGTGCCGGATTCGCTGACGCGCGGGGCGCCGTTCGTCGTGAACTCCTCTTTGGGCACCGACTTCGTGGGCCGGGACGTGTGGCACCAGGTGCTCGCGGGTGGGCAGACGGTGGTGCTGGTCGCGTTGCTGGCGACGGTGCTCTCTTATGCGGTCGGTGTGCCGTGGGGCGTGGTGGCCGCCATGTCGCGCCTGCGGATCGTCGACGAGGTGCTGATGCGACCTCTCGACCTGCTGCTGGCGGTGCCGTCGCTGCTCGTGCTGATCCTGGTGGCGACCATCGCGGGGCCTGGTCTGACGGTGCTGGTGCTCGTGGTGGCCTTGGTCAACTTTCCCGATGTGGCGAGGATCTCGCGGGCGGCGGCGCTGGAGATCTCCGGGCGTCCGGCGTTGGAGGCGATGCGGTTGCAGGGTGAGACGTGGTGGCGGACATCGATCGTCTACACGGGACGGTCGATGCTCCGGACGCTGGCCGCTGATTCGGGTGTGCGGCTGACCGGTGCGCTGTACCTGGTGGCTTCGGCGAGCTTCCTGGGGGTCGGGGTGGCGCCGGACGCGGCGGACTGGGCCGTCATGGTGGACCGGAACCGGGTCGGGTTGTTCCTCCAGCCGTGGGCGGTGGTCGTGCCGGCGTTGCTGATCGTGGCGTTGTCGGTGGGGCTGAACCTGGTGTTCGACCGCGCGTTGCGGGCGGAGGCACGGACGTGACCGTGGTGCACGTCGAGGGCCTGCGCGCGGTGGCCGGGTCGCACACGTTGGTAGACGGGGTGAGTTTCGCCCTGGCCGCCGGGCAGGTGGTCGCGTTGGTGGGCGCCTCCGGCAGTGGGAAGACGACGACCGGGTTGGCGCTGCTGGGCGAGCACGCACCCGGGGTGTCGGTGAGCGGGCGGATCACGGTGTCGGGACGCGTCGGGTTCGTGCCGCAGCAGCCGTCGGCCGCTTTGAACCCGGTGCGGCGGTTGGGCGGCGTGTTCCGGGAGATCGCCGGGCTGCACCCAGGCGACCGTGATTCGTTGATCGCCACGGCGTTGCGTCGGGCGCGGGTGCCGGTGGAACTGCTGCGGCGGTACCCGCACGAGCTGTCCGGCGGGCAGCAGCAGCGGGTCGTGTTGGCGCAGGCGTTGGTCGGTGATCCGGCGGTCCTGGTCGCGGACGAGCCCACCACCGGTCAGGACCCGATCACGCGGGCGGAGGTGGTGGACGAACTGGCGTCGGTGGTGGCGCAGGGGGTTGCGCTGGTGCTGCTGACGCACGACTTGGACGTGGTGCGCGCGTTGGCGGACGAGGTGGTCGTGCTGCGTGCCGGTCAGGTGGTGGAGGCCGGGTCCACGGCGGACGTGCTCTCGCGGCCTCGATCGCCTTACACCGCCGCTCTGATCGCCGCCCAGCCCCGCGTGACCGTGCCTTCTGCCCGTCCGCTCGGCCCGCCTCGGCTGGAGACCCGTTCGCTCACCGCACGGCACCGGTCCACCGCTGTGCTCCACGCGGCGGACGTGCAGGTCGGAACGGGTGAGCGGCTCGCTGTCGTGGGGCGGTCCGGGAGTGGGAAGACGACCCTGGCGCGGTGCGTCGCCGGGCTGCATCCCACGTACGACGGGGACGTGCTGCTCGACGGCCGTCCGCTGCCCCGGTCGTTGCGGCGGCGTTCACGGGCCCAGTTGGCCGCGGTGCAGTACGTGTTCCAGGACGCTCGTGCGTCGTTCGACGCGTACCGGTCGGTGCTCGACCAGGTCAGTCGTACTGCTGTGCGGCTGGGTGGGGTGGCGGACGCTCGGCCGTTGGCGTTGGAGGAACTCGCGGCCGTGGGTTTGAACGAGGCGACCGTGATGCGTCGGCCGGCGGAGTTGTCGGGTGGCGAGTTGCAGCGGGCCGCTCTGGTGCGGGCGCTGCTCGCGCGACCGGACGTGCTGGTGTGCGACGAGATCACGTCCGGTTTGGACACGTTGACCCAGGCCCGTCTGCTCGATCAGCTCGCGGCGTTGCCCTGCGCTTTGGTGCTGATCAGCCATGACCTCGCCGTCGTCGCGCGGCTGGCGGACCGCGTCGCGGTGCTGCACCGGGGAGATGTCGTCGAACAGGGCGCCGCGGGTGACGTGCTGGGCTCCCCCGCCCACCCGGTGACCATCGGCCTGCTGGGCCGAGCGATGGAAGGAACAGAGGAGAAGAGGACATGACCGAGTACCACCGTGAAGTGGGGCCTTACGAGGTCCGCAGGGCGCGTCCGGCTGATCTGCCGGGGGCGCGCAGTGTCATGCTCGACACGTTCTACCAGGAGTTCGGCTACGGGTATCGGCCGGAGTGGCACGGTGACGTGATCGACCTGGAGGGCGCGTACGTCCGGCCGGCGCGGCACGCGCTGTTCGTGGCGGTGAAGGGCGACGAGGTCGTGGCGACCACCGGTGTCCGTGCGACGGCGCCGTCCAGCCCGCCGCATCCGGCTTGGCTGGCGGCCCGCTACCCCGAGCCCACTACCGCGCAGCTGTTCCGGGTGTACGTGCGTCCGGACCACCGTCGCAGTGGGCTGGCGCGCGCGTTGGTCGACATGGCGACGGCGTTCGTGGCGGACACGCCGGGGTACCGGAGCCTGTACCTGCACACCGACACCAGGATCGCGGGTGCCGAGCCGTTCTGGCGGTCGGTGGCCGAGGAGGTGCACGACGCCCGTGACGGCGACCCGATTACCTTCCAGACCGTCCACTTCGAGATCCCGCTGGCACGCTGAGGCCTTCTGGTGGGCAGGACACGCCCTGCCCACCAGACGTGCCCTGTCCACCGGGTCGGTCAGCGCTGCCGGGGCTCGCGCACCTCGTACGGCAGGGTCAACGACACGTCGGTGCGGTTCCGGACCATGGTGAAGGCGCCGAACGCACCGGTCATGCCCGCCGCTTCACGCCACTCGACGAACCGCAGGTCGTCGACGTCGACCCACGCCACCTGCTTGGAGTCCGGCGCGCCCATCTTCAGGTACGGCATCACCATGTTGCCCTGCGCCGGTCCGGCATCCAGTTCAGCCACCGTCAGGTCCACGACGACCTGGTGCCACTCGCCGTCGGCGGGCACCTCCAGCGCCTTCACGTGCGATGCGACCACCTCGGACGTCGGGTCCTCGGCCGGGTTGCTGTCGTCGAAGTGGTAGACGTCGATCCGGACCTCCGGCACGGCCGCCGTGGACCGCCGCACCTTCGCGACCAACGAGTACGAGGGCTTCGGGTCGACCGGACGTGCGTCTCCCCGCTTCTCCTCGTACACGCGGTGTCGGGGCAGGGGGATGCGGGCGATCGGCCTGCTCTGCACCGAGTCGCCGTCCTTGACCTCCAGGTGCAGGCTGCGCAGACCGCTGGCCGCGTCACCTGAGCGCACGCCTTCGCGCTTGCTGTTCACGCTCCAGTGCACGGCCTCGCTGATCAGCGCGTCCCCGGTCTCGTCCTCGAAGTGGCCCCAGCCGAAGAGGTCACGCCCGATGTCCAGCCCCTTGCCGTCACCGGGCTTGACCAGCGCCGCCGGGCCGACCGGCGCGGGCAGTTCCAGCGTCTCGCGCGGTGTGACCTCTTGGCGCTGGGGCGCGTCCGGTGGCGCCTCGGTGGTGATGCGGCCGGTGTGCCGCTCGATCACGAGGTGCGCCTGCGTGGTGTCCTTCTCGGGCCCGCGCGGCCGGGTTCGCACGTCACCGGAGCCGGCCCGGTAGGACTCCCACGGCAGCAGGCCGCGTTCCCAGATCCGGGACAGGACCCGTTCGGCGGCCGAGTCGGTCACCGGCACCGGCTTGTAGTCCACCAGTTCCAACGGGTACAGGCGCGCTTCGACGAGCGTGTCGCCCTCCCACACGGTGCGCAGGAACGCGCTCGCGAAGGTGGCCAGGAAGTTCTGCTCGAACACGAAGTTGCCCAGGCTGTACGCGATCAGCTTGCCCTTGTACCACTCCACCCCTTGCAGGACGTGGGGGTGGTGGGCGACCACGATGTCGGCTCCGGCGTCGATCGCCTTCCGCGAGACCTCGCGGACGTTGTCCGAGGCGGCCTCCTGGAACTGGAAACCGGCGTGCAGCTGGACCATCACCACCGGGGACGCCGCCGCGGCCTCCTTGATCTGCCGGACGGAATCGGCGTTCCACGGTGCCGCGCCGCCGTGACCGCGCCGGGCCACCCAGTCCTGCACCTCCGGGTAGACCGCCTCCATCGACGCCCACATCCCGGCCACCTGCTCGGGTGACAGCCGCGACTCCAGGGCGGAGAACCGCTCCCACGCCTCGCGGATGCGGCGGGCGGCGACCGGCACGCCCGCCTGGGGGTAACCCCAGGTCCGGGTCTCGTACTGCCACTCGTCCTTCTGGGACACGGAGTCGGGCCGCCGCGCGCTCCCCGACGGGAAGCTCTCGTTGACGAACGAGCCGTCGACGCTGGTGTAGGCGAGCACGCTCATCCCGGTGCCGTTCACCTCGCGCCGGTGGGGCGCCGAGGCCTCCTCGGCGGTGGCGCCCGCGCCGACCATCGCGATGCCGGCGTCGGCGAGCGCGGCCCGGGTGTCGGCCACGCCGGGGTCGAGCAGGTCGCGGGCGTGGTTGTTGGCCAGCACCGCCAGGTCGGTGGACAGCGCCTTCAGCCCGGAGACGGTGGGGGCGGCCGACTTGAGGATGTAGCGCTTGCCGGGGTAGGCGGCCTCGGCCGGCTTGTCGCTGACCACCGTCTCCACGTTGACGGTGCGGAAGTCGGCGGCGGCGAAGGCGGGCGCGATGGCGGCCACCACGTTCGCCGCGCCGGCCGCGGCGTTGTCGTCGGCGATGAGCGGTTCGGACCGGCCGCTCGACTCCTCCTGGGCGGGAGCCGCGTAGCGCCGGCCGAACATGACGTCACCGGCGGAGTGCACGGCGAACCGCTTGCCGTTGCGGGCCAGCGGCCGGATGTCGATCTGCTTGCCGGAGTCGGACCAGCCCAGCGCCACCGGCTCGGGCAGGTGGTCGTCCGCCTCGACCACGGCCATCGCCGGGCCGGACAGCTGGGGCACCTCCACCACGCCGTCGTCGTCCGCGGTCAGCCGGGACGGCGCGCCGACCGGTGCGTGCACCGTGACGCTCGCGCCCTCCAGCGGTTCGCCCGACTCCGCCGTGATCTTCAGCGACGCCAGGATGCTGCCGCCGCTCGCCGGGCGCAGGCACTCACCGCAGTCCGGCTCGCTCACCGCGTAGACGACCGCACCGGCCGTGACCACGGCCGCGAGCGGGACCGCCACGAGGGGCCACCGACGTCTCAAGGCGGCGACAATGCGCACAAGTACCCCATTCACTGGACCGGGCGGGTCCCGACGACTCGATCAGTCCGCGTGTCACCACCGCGCGTCGTCAGGCGGTGGGAAGGTTAGCCGGAACGGGTGTCGGATTGATACCTGCCATGCCCTTGGTGGGCCATGCTCTAGTCACCGTCCGCCAGAGCGTCCGCGAACACCCGGACGACCTCCTGCCACGCCGACGGGTCGTCCCGCACCGTTCGGTTGACCTCCAAGTGGACGAAGACCGCGTCGTGCCCGGCCGCGACCTCGCCCTGCTTGTTCCGCCTGCCCTCCAGCTCACCGCACTCGCGCTCCCAGGCGCGGCAGACGCGCAGCTCTTCGTCGAGGGCGGAGGCGACGCGCTTGACCAGGTCACCCGCCTGCCCTGGTCCCGGTGAGAGCACCACGTCCGCGGACGGCAGGCTGCCGTCGTCGAAGCCGTGCACCTGGACCTGCGGCAAGCCCTGCCGCGAGTGCTCCCCGGCCAGGGCGTGGAACGCGGAATCGGTGCGGTGGGCCGCGTCACCAGCGCCGTTGGCGGCCCGGCGGTGGGTGCCCGCCACGGCGAGCACCGCGCCCGGCACCCGCCGGAACAGCTCCAGGCCGATCTCGCCGGTGCGCAGGTCGTTGGCCGGATGCGGTACCTGCACCACCACCCGTGCGGGCCGGGAGAGGTCGATGACGTAGAAGCCCCACCCGTGCTCGGCGTCGGGCGCGCTCGCGACGGCGGCGTAGGGACGTCCCGTGTGCGCGTCGGTCCCCCGTTCCACGGTCAGGCCCAACGCCCGCAATGCGTCGACCGCCTCGTACGACCCCTCGCTGAGACTGGAGATCCCCTCCACGAACGCGCGCCGTTGCCGTCCGTCGGGCGGCGCGTAGGCGGCGTCCTCCCGCAAGGCGGCGGCGAAGTCGTCGAGCCTGGTGCCGAGGCCGGTGGACGGGGCCTCGTCCGGCGGCTTCGGGTCGTCGGACCGGCCGGGCAAGGCGACGAGAACGGCCCCGACGGCGAGCACGACAGCGAGTGTGACCAACCAACGCCAATGCCGTCGAACGCGAACATTAGTCACCTAACGTAACCCGCCTCACTCCATCGGGGCGACACAAAAACACCCGAGTGGGTGAACTTGCCCGTTCCTAGTGCACAATCTACGAGGTTTGCGGACATTGGGTGACGCGCGTGGGGGCGCACCCTTTCAGCGGGTGACGGTCGGAGAGCTGTGTTACGCCACACTGAACTTACGCTGCGTGACGAGCGAGTCGAACGATTGAAGGCGCAACTCCCGGAGGCGGCGTTCCCCGCCGCCGTCCGGACATTGCCCGCGTTGGTGCTGATCCTGCTGTTGCTCCTGGCAACGTCCACAGTCGTCCTGTTGGACGACCCGGAAGGGCAGGCCGTTCCCGGGGCGTTCCTCGAATCGCAGCAGGAACTGGCCGCCGCGGCGGCCCGATCGGTCGGGGCGACGGCCAACCAGAGCGTGAGCGACCTGCGCGCCGCCTCGCTCGGGGTGACGGACGCGGTCGACCCGATGCTGGAAGCCCTTGTGCGCAACCGCAAGTGGCGCGGCGCGGCGGTACTCGCCGGCTCGCCCCGCACGCTGGTCGCGACGCGGGGCGAGCCCGTCCCGACGGAGTCCATCCCGGCGAGCGTCACCGATGCCGCGGTGACCTCCACGGTGGCCGCCAACGGCGAACTCCTCCTCATCACCACCACCGCGCTGCCGGGTGGACGGATCCTGGCCGCGACCACGTCCGTGCGGCTGCCCGAGGTGGAGGCCGACGAGGTCCTGCGGCAGTCGTTCATGCTGGCCACGCTGGCCGGCAAGGTCGTCGGCGCCACCCCGTCGCCCGCGCAGGACCGGGACACCCGGATCGCGACCCTGGTGGCGGACGCGAGCCTGGCCGCCGAGAGCGGCAAGCCGGGCGTCGTGCTCGGCCCGGAGGAAGGCCAGACCCGGCCGACCCTCGCCTACGCGCGGGTCATGCCGTCGGGCATCCCGGAGGGCCTGGACCTCGTCGTGGTCGCGGTGGCCGACGGGCCGTTGTCCGGCGGGGGCGGCGGAGGTTCCGGCATCGTGCCCGCCGCCATCCTGGCGCTGCTCGCCATCGCCGGCTTCGTCCTGGTCAGGCGGATCGTCAGCGGACCGGTCCTGGCCGTGCGCGCCGACCTGCTCGGCATCGCCGCGGGCAACCTGGACACGAAGATCCGCCCCTCCGCCACCGGCGAGGTCGCCCGCATCGTGGCCGCCGCCCGGTTGTGCCGCGACCGGCTCGTCCGCGACGGCCAGGACGACGACGGCCGGGACACGTCCCGGCGGCGCCGCGCGATCACCGCACGGATGACGTCCGCGGTGGTCGCGCTGTCGGTCTTCGGCTGGTCTGCCGGGATGCTCGTGGCGTTCCGCACCACCGACGTCGACATCCCGGCCGCCGTGGTCGCCAGCGTCCGCGCCCAGACCGGCAACGCCACCGACGCGCTGCGCCGCAGCATGAACGACGGCCTCGCCGACCTGGCCGCCGTCGCGAGCACGCCCGGTGACGACGGCGTCCTGCGGGCCGCGCTGGACGGGCTGCTGGCCAACCAGACCCGGTACCGCAGCCTGTACCTGGTCGACCGGACCGGAACGCCCGGCGAACCGGTCGGGCGGCCCCCGCTGCGGCACACCGAGGCGCCGGCTCCGACCGCCGGTTTCCGCCAGCAGAACCAGGCCGGGCGGGTGCCGGTGATCTTCGCGCAGGTGCCCGTCACGGGCCGCGACACGACGTTGATCGGCGAATTCGACCTGGACCACCTCCGCGTGCTGCTGGGCCAGGTCCCCGGCCACGCCCGCGTGGTCGACGGCGACTTCCGCACGATCAACGCCACCGACGGCTTCGTCGCCTTCGAAGAGGTGACGGAAGAAGGTCTGCGCGACAGCGCGGCGCGCGCTCAGCACGGCGGTGTCGTCGGCGAGATCCGACCCGGTGACGCCGGACCCGCGATCGTGGCCGCCGCCACCGTGCTCGGCGGCGACATCGGCCGACTGCGCTGGACCGTCGTCACCGAGCTGCCCGGCTCCGAACTGGCCCTGCCGGTGAACGAGGCCCGCCGCCACGCGCAGCTGGTCGCGCTCATCGCCGCGCTGGTCGCGCTGTTCGGCTACGGCTGGCTGCTCTTCACCGTGCTCGGACCCCTGCGCCGGGTGGCGCGGGCGGCCGACGGGCTCGTGGCGGGCGACCTCAAGTCGGTGATCTACCCGCAGCGCCACGACGAGATCGGGACGATCGCCTCCTGCCTGGAGATCTGCCGCCAGGCCGTGGTCCAGGGACCGGACCGGCTGGGCGAGGTCCGCCGACCGCGCGGCGCGGCCACCGACCCGACCCAGCTGATGAAGCCGGTCGAACGGCCGGCCAAGCGCCCACCGCCGATCACCCGTGCCCCGCGCCGGCGTCCGCCGGAACGCCCGCGTCCCAAGGCCGGACGGGGCACGACGTGACCTACCTGTACGTGGTCTTCGTGGTCCTGACCACGGGCCTGCTGGTCGGCGGCGTCCTGGAGCAGCGCCGGCACCTCGCCGAGCTGCACCGCATCGAGCACCGGGTGCTGGTCAACGGCATCCGCGGCAAGAGCTCCATCACCCGACTGTGCGCGGGCGCGCTGCGCGGCGGCGGGCTGGTCACCACGGCCAAGACGACCGGGACCGCGGCGCGGTTCATCCACCCCGACGGCAGCGAGGAACCCGTCTACCGCAAGTGGGGCATCGCCAACGTCGTGGAGCAGATCGGCATCGTGCGGCGGGCCGCGGCGTACCGGTCCGACGCGCTGGTCATCGAGTGCATGGCGGTGATGCCCGACCTCCAGGAGATCAACCAGAGCAAGCTGATCCGGTCCACCATCGGCGTGCTGTGCAACGTCCGCGAGGACCACCTGGCCGAGATGGGGCCCACCCTCGACGACGTGGCCCGCTCGCTGAGCCGGTCCATGCCGGTGGGCGGGATCTGCGTGACCGCCGAACGCGACCGGCTGCACATCCTGGAGCAGGAGGCGGCGAAGCGGAAGTGCGAGCTGCTGTCGGTCGACCCGGAATCGGTCACCGACGAGGAGATGGCCGGGTTCGGCTGGGTCACGTTCAAGGAGAACGTGGCGATCGCCCTGGCCGTGGCCGACCTGCTGGGGGTCAACCGGCGACTGGCGCTGGCGGGCATGTGGGCCGCGCCGCCGGACCCCGGCGTGCTCTCCGTGCAGACCCGCGCGGTGGACGGCAAGGTGATCAAGCTGGCCAACGTCTTCGCCGCGAACGACCCCGAGTCGACGCTGATGAACATCGAGCGGCTGCTGGAGCAGGGCTCGATCTCGCGCCCGCTGCACGTGGTCATCAACTGCCGGCCGGACCGGGTCGAGCGGAACCGGCAGATGGGCGAGCTGATCGCCCGGATCGACCCCGAGCGGGTCGTGCTGATCGGCGATCCGACCCGGAGCGCGCGCTCGACCGTCGGCGACGCGTGGCAGGACCGCGTGACCGACCTCGGCGGCGCGCGCAGTGCCGAGGACCTGCTCGACGCGATCCTGGCCGAGGTCGACGAGATCGCCTCGCTGATCGCGATCGGGAACATCCACGGCCAGGGCGAGGTGCTGCTCGCGGCGCTGGAAGCGCTCGAAGAGGTGCAGCCGGAGGAGAAGCCGGTGGCACGCGAGCAGCCCCGGCCCCCGGCGCGGCCCTCCGGGCCGCCGCCACCGCCCGCCCACGACCGGCGCGAGGTTCCCGGCGGCCTCCAGGGCGACCTCTTCGAGGCAGCGCCCCGGCAACACCCGGCCGACCGACCGCGACCGGCTCAACCCCGCGGCCCCCAGCCGCACGGGAACCCGCAGGCGAACCCGCCGCACGGCACCCCGCCGCACGGCACCCCTGCACGTGGCGTTCCACCCCGTGGCGTTCCTCCGCGCGGCGTCCCACCTCGCGGTACCCCGCCACACGGCACCCCGCCGCACGGCAACCCACCGCACCCCACCCCGCCGCACGGCGCTCCGCCCGCACCCCGAACCAGAAGGCAATCGTGACCAACGGATCCCTCCTCCTGCCCGAGGTGGCCACGCTCGGCCTCGCCATCGGCCTGGTCTTCTCGCTGGCCTGCTACCTCAGCACGAACCTGTCGCCGGGCGGGATGATCACGCCCGGCTGGCTCGCGCTGACCCTCGTCGAGGACTACCGCCGGGCCGTGCTGGTGGTGATCATGAGCGCGGTCACCTTCGGCGCGGTCAAGCTCCTGCAACGGGTCGTGATCCTCTACGGCAAGCGGCTGTTCGCCGCCGTGGTGCTCACCGGCGTGCTGCTGCAGACGACGTTGTTCATGCTCGTCCAGAGCGACTACCCGTTGCTGTTCGCCCACCAGACGCTCGGCTTCGTCGTGCCCGGCCTGATCGCCTACCAGCTCGTCCGGCAGCCTCCGCTGGTGACGCTGCTGGCCACCGGTACGGTCAGCGCCGCAGGTTACGGCGTGCTGGCCAGCGGGGTGCTGGTCGGGCTCGTACCCACGGTCTGAGCGGTTCCGCTGGAGGTGTGGTGAATCGGAGAATCGGGCGTCTGGCCGTTGCCGGCGCGGTCGCGGTCGTCGCGGTGGTGGCGGCGGGTGTCGTCACGTGGTGGCCCAAGGGGTCCGCCGACGTCCCGCCGGCGGGACAAGCGGAGTCCTCGCAGCCCCAGGAGGGCCATGCCGCCCCGCAGTCCGCACTGCTCTACGAGCGCGTCACCGGGCCTGCCCGCACGGTCGTGCGCGACCAGGCGGGTGCGATCGTCGCCACCTTCACCGACGACGCCAGGACCGCTCTGCTCAACGGTTCGCGCCGCTCGTTCAGCGAGCCGCAGGCGACCGCCGCCACGATCAACACCTCGGCGTGGGTGCGGCTGCTGCCCGAACCGTGGCGGGCCGGCGCCGAGAGTTCCGACTGGTTCCAGACCTGGTTCAGCGACGCGCGGCAGGACACCAGCCCGGACGTGCTGGCGATCGCCACCGACTACGTCATCGACGCGCCCGCGGAGACCGACCCCAAGGGCGTCCGCTTCCGCGGTGACGCGTCGTTCGGGCCGGTCAAGTCGTCCGGGGCGGGGCGGCAGGAGCAGTCGGACTTCTACGACTACCTCGGCGTGCCGTGGAGCTTCCCGAACGGCAGCAACGGACAGCCCGACAAGAGCCGTTACGGCGCCGTGGACTGCTCGGGGTACATCCGGCTGGTCTTCGGCTACCGCATGGGCATGCCGCTGCTCGGCACCAACACGGCAGGGCCCGGCATCCCGCGGCGGGCGTACGCGATCTCGGAGTTCGGCCCCGGTGTCCAGCTGGTGCGGAACGAACGCCGCCGCGCCACCGACTACGGCGTCCTGCAGCCCGGTGACCTGGTCTTCTTCGAGGTGGAGGACGACCCGGAGACCCTCGACCACGTCGGCATCTACTTCGGCCTGGACAGCGACGGCCACCACCGCTTCATCTCCAGCCGGGAACGCATCAACGGACCGACGCTGGGTGACGTCGGCGGCACGTCGCTCCTGGACGACGGCGGCCACTACTCGACGGCCTGGCGGTCCGCTCGACGTCTCTGACGATCCGTTCGGGGTACTCCCCGCAAGGCCCACGAGCACGCCGTTCCACCAGCAGGACCGGTTCGGCAGACGCCTCGACCACTCCGCGAACCGACGCCGTCTCGGGGTGCCGACGCCCTGTGCAGCTCCTGACGTCCTGAACAAGCACAGCAACTGGTCGAACACGCCCGCCGGCGCGGTTCGTCCGAGTGACCGCGGACGGGGGTGAGCGGTGCCCGACTGCCGGGTCGGGCACCGCTCACGTTCCTGGCCGGCCTTCGCTTACGGGGCCGGGTACTCGGTGATGTAGACCGGGACACCGACCTTCGTCATGTCGGCCGCCTCGCCCACGCCGTTGACGACGTGGTCGATGACGCCGGCGCTGAGGTTGACCGTCATGATGTGGTGCAGCTTCACACCCGGCGTCTCCGGGACCTCGAAGCCGTTCTCCGTGCGGATCGACGGGTTGTTCTGGTTGAACACGTAGACGCCGCCGCCGTGCAGCGTGTGCGACTTGACGTGGTCGCCCACCTTGTAGCCCGCCCAGCCCGCGACGTCGCCGTTCATCCAGTCGCCCTGCGTCGGCGGGTCGTAGGGCAGTTCGTTCTGGTACAGCACGGTGGTGCCGTGCTCGCCGTTCCAGACGGTGTTGTACTGCTGGAAGTGCTCGACGAACAGCCCCGTCGCCGTGACGTGGTCGCCGTTGACGACCACGCCGGTGCGGCCGATGTTGGTGTTCCAGCGCTCGGTGTCGGTGAAGCCCTCGACGCCGTGGTCACCGCGCCACACCCACGTGTGGTCGATGAGGACGTTGTCGCTGTTGACTTCCAGCGCCGTGTCGGTCTTGCCGATGTGCGGCCCGCCGACGCGGAAGTACACGTCGGACAGCGTGGTCGGGTTGGTCGGCGAACTCGGGCGGTTGCCGTGCTTCTTGCCGACCCTCATCAGCACCGGCGACAGCTCGGTACCGGCATCGACCGTGACGCCGGCGATGACGACACCGGGCACGTCGGCGACGTCCACCGGGATGGAACCGTTCACGGCGGTCAGCGTGGCGTGGCCGATGCCGAGGACCACCGTGTTGCGGCGCTTGACCTCGATGCTGCGCCCGATGTCGTACACACCGGGCGTGAGCAGCAAGTGCTTGCCGCGCGCGAGCTGGTTGTTGATGTCACGCACGGAATCCGCCGGCGTCGCGACGAAGAAGTCGGACAGCGGGATGGTGCGGCCGGCGGTCATGCCGTCCGCCCACGAGACGCCCTTGGTGTTCCGCTGCGCCTCGGGCACGCGGACGTTGTAGGAGCCCGATTCGTCCACGAACAGGTACGGCTTCTCGCGGGACAGCGGGGTGGTGTCGAGCGTGGTGTACGGCTCGGTCGGGAACGCCGCGTCGCTGGGCGCGCCCACGACGCCGGAGAAGACCTGGTTCCACACGCCGTTGGACCAGCTCGCGACCTCGCTGTTGCGGGTCAGCCACTGCTGCTGCGAGCCGTTGACGACGGCGGGCAGCCGGGAGTCGGCGATGAAACCACCGCTGGCGTAGTGCGGACCGGCGGTGCAGTAGTCCATCAGGGACATGGTGCCGCCGGTGACGTTGAGCCGGCGCATGGACACCGCCTGCGACACGGCCCAGAAGTTCGCGGAGGCGCGGCAGCCGTCCTGACCCGCCGCGTCGACGTTGATGGTCAGGTTGCCCAGCGTGCGCCAGAAGTTGACCAGCGCGATGCAGTTGGCCGTGCCGCCTTCGGTGAGGCAGCGGTTGTAGACGTCGACCTTGCCGTTGATGACGACGTCCTCGGGCGAGGCGCCCAGGCCGGCGATCTCGGTGTAGTAGCCGACCTTGATCTGCAACGGCTGCTCGGCGGTGCCGTACTGACCGGGCTTGAAGAGGTAGGCGTAGCGCTCGGTGCCCATCTCGTTGTCCACCTGCGCGGTGTGGGTGGCGTCGAGGGCGGCCTGGATCTCGGCGACCGGCATGCTCGGGTCGAAGACCTTGACGTTCACGCCGAGCTGGTCGGGCGTGCCGGGGCGGGGCGGGGCGGCGCTCGCGGCCGGTGCGATCGTCACGGCGGTCGCGGCCAGCGCGAGGCCGAGCACGAACACCCGACCTCGGCGCGTGGGAGCGCTCTCACGTCTTGCGTGGGGCATGATCGTCATTGACTAGCCTCTATGGGGGTAGTGACGCCGACCCGACCGGGCGCCGACGCGAGAGAGCGCTCTCACGACAGCACCGCCGGGATCGGACACGGAAGCAACGGTGTGGCTATTTCTACCGCGCGATCCGCTCCAGCGCCATGCTCAGCCGCCACGAAATTCGCCGGCGACCCCTGATCGACGCCGGTTCGTCCACCAGGCGGGCCGGAACGGAGCGTGGAGTAGGCCACCGGTCACACCGCGTGCCACCTCTTCGCCCGGCCGACGTGGAAGTCGTTGCCGTGGTAGCAGTGCAGGACGTCAGTGCCATCAGCGGTGGGACGGGGAAGTTCTGGCACGGAACGTTCGGGCTGTGCTCGGTCCGCATCCAGACGCGCTGTTCGTCCTCGCCGCACTCGACCTTCCCCAGCTTCGTCCACCCGCGACACGAAGTCCTCGTGGGGTGCGGCGGCACGGCGGGCGAACGGCGGTGGCCACCGCTTCCAGCGGCCCATCAACTGCATGCTCACCCGGCACGAGCACGCCCCGGATCACCGTGGTGACGATCAACACCGCGAACGCCGCCACCGGCGTCACCCACACGGACTAGTAAGAAGTGCGGATCGGCCGACCCGCCGTGGCGATGGCGACCGACTGGCTTACCGGGGTCACCGACCTGCCGTCACGGCCACAGCCGGACCTTGGCCCACCCGTCGTCGCCGCGCTCGTACCGCAGCCGCACGTGCCGGCGGCCCTTGTCGGCCTGCCAGAACTCGACCTCGTCGGGTCGCAACGCGTACAGCGTCCACGTCGGCGGCACGAGGTCCGGCGAGGCCGCCACCCGCCGCTCGCACCCGGACCTGCCGACCCAACGGCTGCCAGTAGAAGTTCAGCGCCGCGAACGGCGTCGCGCCCAGCTCCCGCCCCTTGCGACCGGCCGAAGTGGACGCGAACTGCCAGCCCGACTCGTCGACGTCCTTCAGGATCAAGGCGCGGGACGACGGCCGGCCATCGGAGTCCACAGTGGACAGCGTCATCACGTGCGGCTCCGGCACACCGCGTCCGACCGCCGTGCGCAGCCACTCGGTGAACAGCGGCACGGGGTCCTGCGGCGTGGCCTCGGGGTCGAACCCGGGAGAGGTCGCCGGCGAACACCGCGAGCCCGCGCAACAGCGTCCGGAGGTCGTCAGTCATCGAGCCAGGCCCCCTTGCGGGCGCAGCACGGCGCTGCGCGAGGTGTTCGACTCTACGTCGACGTCCCAGGGGAAGCCGGCTCGCGTTCCCGGTGGTGACCGGCCGGCTGAGCCCTCCACGCGCTCAGCCGGCCGGGTCCGTGGGGACCAGGGCGGGGACGGCCGCACTCGCCGGTCGGCACTGCGGCCGACGCCGCCGCCACCGCGGGGCACTCCCGCGTGCCGCCCTCTCGACGTGCAGGTCCGGTGCTCGTCGCCCCCGTTGCTGACGTCACGTGACCGATCAATGGCGCAGTGCTTCGAAAGTTTCGGACATGGACGACAGTGACGGACGACGGCTTGACCCCCTTGGCGCTTTCACCCGGATGACGGCGACGCAGGCCGAGAATCACTCTTTACCAGCAATAGTTGCTCCTTTTGGCCCACGGTCACACACCTGAAGTTCATTGACGCGACACCGTGAAGCCCCTTATCGTTTCGCAGTAGTTCCCGAAAGTTTACCGCAATGCACGAAAGTTTCGGCGACCGTCCTGCGACCCCCGCCACGGAGCGGGCGGTGCCCAGCCGACACCCGGCACCGGCTCAGGAGGAACGAACGAGATGTCACAACTCGTCCTGTTCGCGATCGACATCTGCGCAGTGGCACTACTCGTATTCGGGCTCTACTTCCCCCGACATCGCCGCCGCGACCTGGTCGTCGCCTACCTGGGGGTGAACGTCGGCGTCCTGGCGGTCGCCAGCGCGCTGAGCGCCAGCAACACCGGCGCGGGGCTGGGGCTCGGGATGGCGCTGTTCGGCGTGCTGTCCATCATCCGGCTGCGCTCGACCGAGCTGGACCAGCACGAGGTCGCGTACTACTTCTCCGCGCTCGCCCTGGGTCTCCTCGGCGCGCTCGGCACCACCTCGATGTGGCTCAACGCGGGCCTGATGGCGCTGATCGTCCTGGTGATGTTCCTCGGCGACCACAAGCGGCTGTTCCGGCACTACCGGCACCAGGTCCTGGTGCTCGACACGGCGATGACCGACCACGTGGCGCTCGTCGCGCACCTGGAACAGCTGCTCCACGCGCGCGTCCACGCCGTCAACGTCCAGCGGCTCGACCTGGTCAACGAGACGACCGTGGTCGACGTCCGGTACGCGCTCACCGCACGCGGTCTGACCGCGGGCACGGGGGCGCCCGCACCCATGGGAGCGCGCCGATGACCACGATGCCGATCACGCGTGCGCTGGCGCGGCTGGCGCCCGTCGGGCTCGCCGAGCTGATCGACCGCGCCGCGTTGCAGACCAGGGTGGACCGCAAGTACCTCGTCCCCACCGAGGCGCTGCCTCGCCTGCTGGACCAGATCGCGCCGTACGCCAAGGTGCTGGACATCGATGGCGAACGCACGTTCCGCTACGAGTCGGTGTACTTCGACACCCCCCGGCTGGCCAGCTACTACTGCGCGGCGTACCGGCGTCGCCGCCGTTTCAAGGTCCGCACCCGGACCTACCTGGACTCCGGGGAGTGCTGGCTGGAGGTCAAGATCAGCGGCGCCCGGGGCAGCATCACCAAGCACCGGATGCCCTACCGCTCCCGTGACTCCGGCACCGTCCACCCCGGACGCCACTTCGTCGACGAAGCGCTCGCCCGCGAATCGGTCGGCCCGGAGACCGGCAGTTCGCTCGACCCGGTCCTGGTGACCGACTACCAGCGGGCCACCCTGCTGCTCCCGGACACCCGGAGCCGGGTCACCATCGACACAGCGCTCTCCTGGCGGGACGCGGATTCCACGCTCCGGCTGCCGGGTCTGACGGTGGTCGAGACCAAGACCGCGTCGGCCGCCACACCGGTCGACCGCGTGTTGTGGCGACGGGGGATGCGGCCCACCCGGATCTCCAAGTACGCCACCGGCCTGGCCGCGCTCCGACTGGACCTGCCCGACGTGCCGTGGCGACGGACGCTGCGTCGCCACTTCCGCGACACCGCACCGTCCGTCGGCCCGACACCGACCATGTCCCACCGACCCGAACAGGAGGCATCGTGCGTTTGACCACCCGCAGCAACGGCGCCGCGGCTACCCACGGCACCACGGGGCTCGCGGTCGCCGCCGTGCTCCTCGCCGGATTGCTCATCCCCTTGTCGGCCGGCGCCGCACCGGAGTCCGCGACCCGGCCCGCCGCACCGGACGCGAGCACGGCGGCCGCCGACGCCGTCACCGCCGCCGCCTCGGCCGAGGACCTGGTCGGCGACATCGTCTTCTCGGTGCCGAGCCGCACGTTCCAGGGGCAGGTGTCGGTGTCGCTGAGCACCGCGATCGCCGGCGCCCAGATCCGCTACACCACCGACGGCCGGCTGCCGAACGCGCAGTCGACCGCCTACCAGGGCTCGCCGCTCCAGTTCAGCCGCACCACGCAGCTGCGGGCGCAGGCGTTCGTCGGCGGGACCGCGTCCGGCGCGCCGGGAACGGCGATGTACGTGGCCCACAACGTCACCACGGCGCACGACCTGCCGGTGACGCTGATCGACTCCTACGGCGCGGGGAAGCCCGCCCGTGAGTACTTCGACGCCACCACCATGATCTTCCAACCGGGTGCCGGCGGGACGACGTCGCTGGCGGCGACCCCGACCATCGCCACCCGCTCCGGGTTCAAGCTGCGCGGGCAGTCGTCGGCCTCGTTCGAGAAGACGCCGTACCGCGTCGAGCTGTGGGACAACGACAGCGACGACGCCGACTACCCGGTGCTCGGCATGCCCGCCGACTCGGACTGGGTGCTGCGCGGACCGTTCACCGACAAGTCGTTGATCCGCGAGGCCTTCATCTACGACCTCGGTCGTGAGATGGGTTTGAAGGCGCCGCGCTACGCGTTCACGGAGCTCTACGTCAACACCGACGCGAGCCCCGTGGCGGCCAACGACTACATGGGCGTCTACATGCTCGTGGAGACGATCAAGAACACCAAGAACCGGCTCGACCTCAAGAAGCTGAAGGCCGACGACACGACCATGCCGCGGATCTCGGGCGGGTACATCTTCAAGTTCGAGTGGATGGCCGCCGAGGAGCCGACGCTGCCGTGCAGCGGTCCGACGAACACGTGCTGGAACTACCTCGAAGTGGCCGACCCGGACCCGCTGAACACCCAGCAGCGCGACTGGTTGCGCAACCACGTACAGGAATTCCACA
The DNA here is from genome assembly GCF_052936305.1 of Saccharothrix isguenensis. Lineage (NCBI taxonomy): Bacteria > Bacillati > Actinomycetota > Actinomycetes > Pseudonocardiales > Pseudonocardiaceae > Saccharothrix > Saccharothrix isguenensis. The sequence goes on along the minus strand of NZ_CP193626.1, from coordinate 2,085,563 downwards.
ACGCGCTGCGGGCGCCGAACTCCGCCGACCCGGTCAACGGCTACCGGAAGTACATCGACGTCCCCTCGTTCATCGATCACATGATCATCAACGAGCTGAGCCGCGGGATGGACGCGTACCTCCGGAGCGCGCACTTCTACAAGGACCGTGACGCCAAGATCTTCGCGGGACCGCTGTGGGACTTCGACCTCACGTTCGGTGTGGGCGGGTACTTCCAGAACGACCAGACCGCCGGCTGGCAGCACCAGCAGACCCGGCAGCCGTCCGCGAACGACTGGCAGGCCCAGCTCCTGCGGGACCCGGCGTTCGTCAACCAGCTCAAGTCGCGCTGGCAGTCGCTGCGCCGCGGCGGCCTGCTCTCCGATTCCGCCGTGCAGAGCCGCATCGACACGCTCACCCGGCCGCTGGCCAACGGCGCGCAGCGCAACTTCCAGCGCTGGCCGAACCTCTCCACCCCGATGATCGGCTTCTTCACCACCCCGACCGCGCCCACGTGGCAGGGCCAGGTGCAGTTCATGCGGGACTGGATGCAGCGCCGGTCGGCGTGGCTGGACTCGACGTCGGGGTGGGGCGGTCCCACCACCCCGACCGCCACGAGCACCAGCACCAGCACCACAACACCCACGAGCACGAGCACGACCACCACGACGACGACCACCACCACCACGATTCCCGGCGGGGCGCGGTGCAGCGCGACGTACGCCGTGGTCAACCAGTGGCCGGGCGGGTTCCAGGGTGAAGTCCGCGTCACCGCGGGCACGGCGGCGATCAGCAACTGGGCCGTGTCCTGGACGCTCGCCTCCGGCGAGGCGATCAGCCAGGCGTGGAACGCGACCGTCACCAGCCAGGGGACGACGGCCACGGCCCGCAACGTCTCGCACAACGGCGCGGTGGCGGCGGGCGCCACGACCACGTTCGGGTTCCTCGGGACGTCCTCCGGGACACCCGGCAGGCCGATGCTCACCTGCGCCGGCAGCTGACGGCACGTGCGCGTGCCCGGCGGCCCGCACGGCGCCGGGCACGCGCGCGCACTCATCCGCTTTGTGATTACCCGACGCTCGAAGTTTCGCAAACTGTTGACATGTTCCGACGATCAGATCGATTCTATTTCACGTCGATCGTCGCACGTGCACCATCCCTGCCGCCCGGCTTCTGCCCTGTAATACCCGGAGCGGCCGGTCCACCCTGCACAGGAAAGGAACTCGCCGATGTCGGTCAACACCAGACGCGGGAAAATCATCCCGTTGATGGCGATCACATTCATGCTCGTCGTATTCGGGGCGCCCAACGCCTACGCCGCGGTGACCTCCAACCAAACCGGCACCAACAACGGCTACTTCTACTCGTTCTGGACCGACAGCCCCGGCACCGTCTCCATGGAGCTGGGTTCCAGCGGCAACTACAGCACGTCGTGGCGCAACACCGGCAACTTCGTCGCGGGCAAGGGCTGGGCCACCGGCGGGCGCCGGGCGGTGAACTACTCGGGCAGCTTCAACCCGTCCGGGAACTCGTACCTGACCCTCTACGGCTGGACCAGGGGTCCGCTGGTGGAGTACTACATCGTCGACAGCTGGGGCACCTACCGGCCCACCGGGACGTACAAGGGCACGGTCACCTCGGACGGCGGCACGTACGACATCTACAAGACGACGCGGGTCAACCAGCCTTCCATCGACGGCACCCGCACCTTCGACCAGTACTGGAGCGTCCGGCAGTCGAAGCGGACGGGCGGCACCATCACGTCCGGCAACCACTTCGACGCGTGGGCCCGCAACGGCATGAACCTCGGCTCGCACGACTACATGATCATGGCGACCGAGGGCTACCAGAGCAGCGGCAGTTCCAACATCACGGTCGGCGGCACGACCACCACACCGCCCCCCGGCGGCGGTGGCGGCGGCAGCTGCACCGCGACCCTGTCCGCGGGCCAGCAGTGGAGCGACCGGTACAACCTGAACGTCTCGGTCAGCGGCGCGTCGAACTGGACCGTGACGATGAACGTGCCGTCCCCGGCGAAGGTCCTCGCCACCTGGAACGTCAGCGCGAGCTACCCGAGCGCGCAAGTGCTGACCGCGAAGTCCAACGGCAGCGGGAACAACTGGGGCGTGACGATACAGGCGAACGGCAACTGGAACTGGCCCTCGGTCTCCTGCGCGGCGGGCTGATCTCCGGAAGACGCACCGGAATGCCGTGGTGACACGGCTCGTGCCCCCTGACGGCCACCGCTCCGGCGGTGCCGCAGGGGGCACGACCCACTCCAGGGACGGTCGGCGACGCCTCGTGGGCGCGCCGGCTCGTCCCGTTGCGCTGTCCGGCCGACGCCGTCCGTTCGAGCGACGGGCTACGGTCGAATCGATCCAGTACCACCCACCAGGACGTCTTCGCAATGGAGCGATCATGCCCGAGTTACGCGCGTCGCTGGCCGTGTTGGCGCTCGCGACCGCCCTGCCACTGGTGCTCGTGCCACCGGCTTACGGCACACCCGCGGACGACACCATGGTCGTCGCCGCGCTCGCCGACCTGCCCGGCTATCCCGGCCACCACGTGACCGGTGTCAACGACCTCGGCCAGGTCATCGGCAGCGCGCAGGGCGACGGCCCGGTGCACGCCGTCATGTGGTCACCGCGCGGCGGGGCGACCGACCTCGGCCCCGGCTTGGCCTCCGCGATCAACCAGCGCGGTCAGGTGCTCGGCCTCGACTCCTCCGCCGGGCTGAAACCGTGGGTGTGGTTCAGCGGCACGCGGCAGACCATCGCGCCACCGACCGCGGCACGCGCCCTCGCCTACGTGATCAACGACGGCGGCGACGTGCCCATGACGTATTCGAGGTCCACGCTCGGCCACTACGACCGCGCCTCGGTGTGGGAGGAAGGCCGGCACACGGAGCTGTCGCTGACCGGGCCGTACGTGTCCTTGGAAGCGATCAACAACGCGGGCGTGGTGGCGGGCAGCCTCTCGTCGGCGGCGACCCAGGAGTTCGCCGCCATCCGTTGTGCCGACGGTGACTGCACGAAGCTGGCCGGCGTGCCGAGCGGGTACGGGTCGTACACCGCGGAGGCGATCAACGAAGCCGGTGTCGTCGTCGGCAACCGGGGCACGGTGGCGCTGCGCTGGGAGGGCGACGGGGTGACCGTGCTGGCCGAGAACGGCCGGGTGGCGCACGGCGCGCAGGCGCTCAACGAACGCGGTGACGCGGTGGGCTGGTCGGTCGGCGCAGACGGCTTCCAGCGCGCGGTGCTGTGGCCCGCCGACGGGAAGGAGGTGGACCTCGGGGTGCCCGCGCCGTCCGAGGCGATCGCGATCAACGAGCGGGGTGATGTCGTCGGGGTGACGTCGGACGGGTCGTCCCGCGCGTTCCTCTGGCGCGCCGGCCGGGTCACGTACCTCGACTCGCTGGGCGGCACGTACAGCGCGCCGGTGGCGATCAACAACCACGGCGTCGTGGTCGGCCGGAGCACCACGGCGGACGGCAGCCAGAAGGCGGTCCGCTGGACGCCAGCCAGGACCGGCCCGCTGCGCTGATCCCGATGGCTCCGGCCCGGACGGTGTCGTCCGGGCCGGCCCCATCAGGCCGTTCACCAACGGCAGGACAGCGTCGCCGGCACCAGGTTCGGGTCGGTGGAGGTGGTGTAGGCCGCGCTGAACACCAGGGCGGTGTTGTCGCGCACGGCCACGGACGTGGGGTTCTGCAAGCCGTCGGTGGCGTCGAGGAGCGTGGTGGAGGTGCCGTCGGGGCTATGCGCGCCACCTGGTTCAGCCCGTTCAGGGCGGACAGCACGTCGTCACCGTAGAACGGGAAGTCGTCGATGCCGACGAGGCCGTGACGCGGACCTCGACCCGGCCGGGGCGTCCGTGCCGGGTGCCGACGACCAGACCACCACCGTGCCACCGCGCAGCGGCACGGTCATGATCGTGCCGAGGACGGAGTCGGTGGCGTAGGACGTCCCCGTGCGCTCGTCGAGGGCGAGTCCGTTGGGCAGGCCGTCCGCCGGCATCGCGGCGATGTGCCGTGGTGAGCAGCCGGGGATCACCGCGGCGACGAAGTGGTTCGCGATCCGCGACTCGACCGCACCACCTGGGTGTGCCCGGCCGGCCGCGACTGCGACATCGCTGCCTGCGGACCCGTGCCCGCGGCCGACCTGGGGGCAGCGGCGAGTGCGACTGCCATTCCGGCGGTCAGGATCACGGTGATGATAACCTTCTTGCGCATTCTTCTCCCATTCTCCAATGTTTTCCGGCGCGCACGACCGTCCTCCTCATTGATTGTGGGCAGGTCGACCTTCGTTCAGGGATCTGCTGGGATCGGACCGCTATTCGCACGGAACCGGTTCGCGCACCGGGTCGGCGCCGGCAGTCCCCTGGGTGCTGTGGACGAGCAGGGCCATGGCCGCGCGCGAGGGCGATCTGTTCGGCCGCTGCTCCGGACGGTCCGGCGCCGCCGGGTCGAGGTGCCCGGCGAACAGGGCGTGCCCGGCGCTGTTCCACGCCGGCACATCGCTGCGGCGGCCCAGGGCCAAAGCGGGCACGTCACCCATCATCGCCGGCAACTGCCGCACAGCAGGCGTCACCCGCGCTCGACCGCGGGGACGACGCCCGCGGCCGGCTTCCGCCGACCTCCCGGCGCCAGTTCGTGCGGGTGACGCCGTTCAGCCTCGTCCGGGCACAAGGCACGGGCCACCGGCGTCCAACCGTCCGCCTCAGCCACCTCCTGCTGGTGTCAGCCAGGACTTCAGGCCCGGTCGAGGCGGGTCGAGCGGACTTCCGGGACGAGGAGGATCGCGGCGCTGCTGAGGAGTTGCCAGGCGGCGGCGAACCACAGGACCGGGGCGATGCCGAACGCGTCGGAGACCGGGCCCACGACCGCGAGGCCCACCGGTCCCAGGGCGTACGCGCCGAGCAGTTCGCAGGAGGTGACGCGGGAGAGCACGTCGCGCGGGATGAGGGTCTGCTCGGTGGTGCGCCACAGGGCGATGAACACGCCCGAGCCGATGCCCACGGCGAACGCCGCCACGGCCACCACCGGCATCGGCAGCCGGAGCGCGAGGAAGCCGAGCAGGAAGACCCAGCTCAGCTGGACCACCACGATCGTCACCAGCGGCCGGCGCACCCGGACCCGCAGCAGCACCACGCCCGCCAGGACGGCGCCCGCACCCTGCGCCGCCGCGATCGTGCCCCACGCCCACGCGCCGCCCAGGTCGTCGCGGGCGATCACCGGCCCCAGCACCATGAACGGCGCCACCACGGCCATGTTCCACAACGCGAACTGCACGACGCCCGTCCACAGCCACCGGTGGGACCGGAACTCCGCCCAGCCCCGCCGAAGATCACGGGCGACCGGAGCCCGCTCGACCACGGCACGTCGCGGCACCCGGACACCGGCCAGGAACACCGCGCTGAGCAGGTAGCTCACCCCGTCGACCACGAGGACCACGCCGGAACCGCCCAGCACCACCAGCAGACCGGCGACGGCCGGACCCGCCACGTCGGGGATCGCCTTCGCCAGCCCGAGGAACGAGTTGGCCCGCTGCAACCGGCCCCGCTCCACCAGGTCGGGCGGCATCGCGGCCAGGGCGGGCTGGTAGAACGCCGCCGCACCACCGCGCACGGCCGCCAGCAGCATCATCGACCACAGCTCCGCCGTGCCGGTGAAGACGAGCGCGGCGAACACGAACTGGGCGGCGGCGCACACGATGTCCGCCACCACCATCACGGTCCGGCGCGACACGCGGTCGGCGAGCACCCCACCGGCCAGCAGGAGCACGATGGACGGCACGACGCCCGCCGTGAACACGAGACCGAGGGCGGTCGCCGAAGCGCCGGTGTCCAGCACGGCGAACGCCATGGCCACCGGTGCCATGGACGACCCGACCAACGACGTGGCGTAGCCGAAGAAGAAGCGCCGGAACCTCCGGTCGGCCAACAACTCCCCCGCGTCACGCCACTTGCCGCGACCGACCGTTCCCGGTGCCGTGCCGGTGTCGCTCATCCATCCCCCATGGATCTCCGGGAAAGGCCTCCCGGCTCTCCAACCTAGGGCGGATCGGCTAGGTGTACTGCCCTGGGAGGTTGTGGGCGGTCCGACACGTAGTCGGATGATGTTGGAATGAGGGAGGGCCTCCGGGTTCGGTGTGGATTGCGACGTCTACACCAAGCCCACGGAGGCCCTCGTGACCCACGCTAACGCACCGCTGACCCCGGCGGGCAGGCTGCGCCTGGCCCGGTGTGTCGTGCAGGACGGCTGGCCGCTGCGACGCGCGGCCGAGCGGTTCCAGGTCTCGCCGACCACCGCCGCGCGCTGGGCCCGGCGCTACCGCGAGCACGGGGAGGCGGGTCTGGTCGACCGCTCCAGCCGCCCCCACCGCAGCCCACGCCGCCTGCCGACCCGCCGCGAGCGCCGCATCGTGAAGGTGCGTCTGGCGCGTCGGTGGGGGCCGGCCCGCATCGCCTACCTGCTCGGCCTGAACCCCTCCACGGTGCACCGGGTGCTGCGGCGTTTCGGCCTGGCCCGCCTGGCGCACCTGGACCGGGCCACCGCCGTGCCGGTGCGCCGCTACGAACACGCCGCGCCCGGCGACCTGGTCCACGTCGACATCAAGAAGCTGGGCAACATCCCCGACGGCGGCGGCCACAAGGTCCACGGCCGGCAGGCCGGCGGGCGCAACAGCTCCGCCCACCGCGACCCGGGCAGGCCGCGCAAGGTCCACGGCCGTCCCAACCTCGGCTACGCCTACCTGCACAACGCCGTGGACGACCACTCCCGCCTGGCCTACACCGAAATCCTCCCGGACGAGACCAAGCAGACCGCCGCCGCGTTCTGGACCAGGGCGCAAGCGTTCTTCCGGGCCGCCGGGGTGACGGTGAAACGGGTGCTGACCGACAACGGCTCCTGCTACCGCTCACACCTGTGGCGCGACACCCTCACCCAGTCCGGCATCACCCACAAACGCACCCGCGCCTACCGGCCGCAGACCAACGGCAAGGTCGAACGCTTCAACCGCACCCTGCTCGACGAATGGGCCTACGCCCAGGCATACCGGTCCGAGACCGAGCGGCGAGAGGCGCTGCCGCGATGGCTGCACACCTACAATCACCACCGCGGCCACACCGCACTCGGCGGCCAGCCACCCGCCACCCGCGTACCCAACCTCACAGGACAGAACAGCTAGGCCAGGTCGGCGAGCTTCCGCTCCAGCACCAGGCGTTCCCGCTCGTTGCCGCACAGCCGCACGGCGCGCTCCAGCTCCGCCCGCGCCTCTCCGGTACGTCCCAAGCGGGTGAGGAGTTCGCCGCGGACGCTCGGCAGGAGGTGCGAGCTGGACAGCGCATCGGCCGCCACCAGGTCGTCCACGATCGCCAGCGCGGCGGCCGGCCCCCGGGCCATGGAGACGGCCACCGCCCGGTTGAGGTCGACGACGGGTGACGGCGCGAGGCGACCCAACGCCTCGTAGACGAGCACCACGCGCTCCCAGTTCGTCGCCTCGACCGACGGTGCGACGGCGTGGCACTCGGCGATGGCCGCCTGCAAGCCGTAGGCGCCCAGGCCTCGGCCGACCTGTTCCGCCCGCGCCAGCGCGGCCCGTCCACGGCGGATCGCGGCGCGGTCCCAGCGACGGCGGTCCTGGTGCTCCAGCAGCACGGGCGCGCCGTCCGGCCCGGTGCGGGCGGGGAAGCGGGCCGAGGTCAGTTCGAGCAGCGCCAGCAGGCCGTGGACCTCGGGCTCGTCCGGCGTCAACCGGGCCAGCACCCGGGCCAGCCGCTGTGCCTCGCTCGCCAGGTCGAGCCGGATCAGCTCGCCGCCGAAGCTCGCCGTGGACCCCTCGGTGAAGATCACGTAGATCACGTTGAGCACCGAGCCCAGCCGCTTCCTCCGCTCCTCCGCCGGGGGCAGCCCGAACGGCACCCGCGCCGCACCGAGCGTCTTCTTGGCCCTGGTGATCCGGGCCTGCACGGTGGCGGTCGGGACGAGGAACGCCTTGGCGATCTCGTCGCTGGTCAGACCGCCGACCACGCGCAACGTCAGCGCCACCCTGGCCTCCCGCGACAGCACCGGGTGGCAGGAGATGAACATCAGCGCGAGCACGTCGTCGTCCATCTGGTCCGGATCCCACAGCACGTCCTCGGCCGGATCGGGCGCCGCGCCCGAGGAGGCGCCGCCCTCGCCCAGGTCGCGGGCGAGGACGGCGTACTTCTCGTCGAGGGCGGAGTGCCGGCGGAACGCGTCGATCGCACGGCGCTTCCCGACCGTGAGCAGCCACGCCGCCGGGTTGCGGGGCGCGCCGTCACGCGGCCAGGTCACGAGAGCCTCCGCCACGGCCTCCTGGGCGATGTCCTCGGCCAGCGCGAAGTCGCCGGTGTACCGCGCGAGGGCGCCGACGATCCGTGCGGACTCGATCCGCCACACGGCGGCGACGGCGTCACGGGCGGTGCGATCGGTGGGTGCGTGCATCCCGGTCGGGCCGTTCAGAGCTGGCCGGTGGCTTCGCGCCAGGCCCGCTCCTTCTGGATCCACTCGTTGTCCTGCGGGAACTCGTCGATCGAGGTGACCCGGCGGATCTCCGTCTTGAAGCCGGGACCGGCGCCCGGCGCCCGCTTCGCCCACTCGACGGCCTCTTCCTTCGACGTCACGTTGAGGATGTAGAACCCGCCGAACAGCTCCTTCGTCTCGCCGTACGGGCCGTCGGTGACGACCGGCGGCTCGGCGGAGTAGTCGACGACCACGCCTTCCTCGGCGTCGGCGAGCCCTTCGGCGGCGACCAGCACACCTGCCCGGATCAGCTCGTCGTTGTACTTGCCCATCATCTCCAAGATCTCGTCGAAGTCGATGTCGCTCATGCTCCGGTAGGCCTCGTCGGTCGCGCGCATGATCAGCATGTACTTCATCTTCTGTCTCTCCTGGGTCTGTCCGGGTCCCGTTCGAACCCTCTCACCCCTAGGTCGAACGGTGGGCGCCGCGGATCGACACCGCCGCCGAATTTTCTTCCACGAACTTCGACACCGCTCGGCGGGCCTGCCCCTGAGCGTTCGCGAACGCGCGAGTCCTGCGGGGGTCAGCGGTTGGCGTCGTCGCGGGCGAGCCGCAGCCGGCCGAGCACCAGTGCGCCGAGCGCCCAGCACAGCATGGTGATCACCGAGGACGTCCGCGTCATCCCCGGCACCTCCCCGATCAGCAGGAACGCCGCACCGGACCCGGGCAGGAGGTCGGCGACCGCGGACATCCACTCGTAGCCGAAGTTCGGCAGCATCAGCGGCAGCACGAGCATCAGCAGGAACACGGTCACCAGCGCTCCGGCGATGTTGCGCAGCAGGAAGCCGAGCCCGATCGCGAAAGCCGCTCCCGCGGCGAAGACGAACGCGACGTCGGACAGCACCTCCAGGCCGTTGTCCAGCGGAACGTCGAGCAGTGGCCGGGCCGCGACGAACGCCGTGAACGCGGACGCGACCGCGAGCAGCACACCGAGACCGGTCACCGTGCCCACCGCCACCGTCGTGCGGGCGAGGAAGAAGACGCCGCGGCGTGGCGTCCACTGGAGGGCCGGGGTGATCCCGCCCGTCGCGTAGTCGGACGTCACCGCGGTCAAGGTGAGGGCCAGCAGGGCGAACTGCGCCGGCATACCCGCGAAAGACCCCGCCAACCACGCCGAGCCGCCCCGTGGCGCAACGGGATCGGAGGCCGCCTCCAAGCCCGCGATGACGCCGATCCCCACCATCGTCACGGCCGCCGCGGCGAGGAACCACCACGTCGCCTTCACCGTCCACAGTCGCGCCCACTCGGCGGCGCAGGTGCGGGCGAACACACGCCCGACGGAGACGTGGCCTGCGGAGGCGTGGCCGGCCGCGCCTGCCAGCGCCGTCACCGCGCCCCCTCGGTCGTCCCCACCAGCTCACGGCCGTGGTACTCGACGCTGCTGTTGGTCAGCTCCATGTAGGCATCCTCAAGGGACTGGCGCACCTCGCTGAGGTGGTGCAGCGGAACGTTCAGGGAGTGGGCGAGTTCGCCCACCTCCTCGGCGGTGCTGTCCTCGACCCGCACCTCGCGGGCGTCGACCCGTTCGGCCCGGAAGCCGTGCTCCCGGAGCGCGGTGAGGAGCCGGTCCGGCTCGGGACCGCGAACCCGCACCTGGACGTGCCCGAGCCCGCTCATGATCTGTTCCGTGGTCGCGTCGGCGATCAAGCGGCCCCGACCGATGACGACCAAGCGGTCCGCGACCTGTTCCATCTCGCTCATCAGGTGGCTGGAGACCAGCACGGTGCGTCCCTCGTCGGCGAGTTGGCGCAGCAGTCCGCGAATCCACCGGACGCCGTCGAGGTCCAGCCCGTTGATCGGCTCGTCGAACAGCAGCACGCCGGGGTCGCCGACCAGGGCCGCCGCGATCCCGAGGCGCTGCCGCATGCCCAGCGAGTAGCCCTTGATCCGGCGACGGGCCGCACGGCCGAGCCCGACCCGTTCGATCACCTCGTCCACCCGGCGCGCCGGGATGCCGTTCGACCGGGCGGCCACGCGGAGGTGGCTGCGACCGGTGCGGCCGTGGTGCGCCGCGCCGGGGTCGAGCAGCGCGCCGACCTCTCGGAGCGGTTCGGCGAACGTCGCGTACGGACGCCCGTTCACGAGGGCGGTGCCCGAGGTGGGCCGGTCCAGTCCGAGCATGATCCGCATGGTGGTGGACTTGCCGGCGCCGTTCGGCCCGAGGAACCCGGTGACCTTGCCCGGTTCGACGTCGAAGCTCAGGTCGTCGACGGCCAGGACGTCGCCGTAGCGCCTCGTCAGGCCGCGCACCTCGATCACTGCTGTCCTTCTTCGTCGTCGACCCATTCCAGCAGGTCGCCCGGCTGGCACTCGAGCACCCGGCACATGGCTTCCAGCGTGCTGAAGCGGACGGCCTTCGCCCGACCGTTCTTCAGCACCGCCACGTTCGACGGCGTGAGCCCGACGCGTTCCGCGAACTCGCCGACGCTCATCTTGCGCTTGGCCAACTCGACGTCGATGCGCACGATGATCGGCATCAGATCACCGATTCCATGTCGCTCCGCAGCGTGGTGGCCTGCCGCAGCAGCGCCCGCATCACCACCATCAGCAGCCCCAGCACGGTGAGACCGATCAGCATCAGGAACAGCATGAGCGGCACGCCGGGGTCGTCCGCGTTGAAGCCGACCCAGAGGAACACGCCCACGAACACCAGCCAGGCGGCGGCGATGGCCCACACGATCGCGTCCACCCACACCAGGGACGCCTCGCTGAAGATGCGGTCGTTCTTGACCAGGGTGAGCAACCTCCAGGTCGCCACGACGACCACTTGCACGCACAGCACCCAGAACACCGTGATGGCCGTCAGCGGCCACCGCAGGTGCGCCATGTCCGGCGACACCTCCGCCATGTGCGCGAACTGGCCGGGCAACGACATCACCTGGAACAGGACCAGGACCCCGAACAGCAACATGAGGAAAACCCTCAGCAGGGCTACCGCCCAACGCTCTGCGATCATGCATCGAGTCTCGCTCGTTGCCTATCGAATGTCAATCGATACCTGCCGTTTCACGGTCAATCCCGGCTTGAGTGACCGAACCGTGACAGAGCGGGCACGGCGGTGCCACTGGGGATCTTGGTCCGACCGGGTGGGAAAATGCGGTTCCACCGAAGGTCAAGGGGACGACGATGCTCTCGCAGGCGATGAACGTGCTGCACATGCACCAGAAGGTCACCCTGATGGTGAACCGCTACGAGATCTTCGCCGACCAGGGCGGCGAGCCCGGTCAGCTCGTCGCGTTCGTCGAGCAGAAGAGGATGGCGTTCAAGGAGCAGGTGACCGTCTACACCGACTCCAGCAAGAGCCAGGTGCTCGCGGGCTTCCGCGCGCGCAAGGTGATCGACCTCGGCAGCGGCTACGACGTGACCGACGCCGACGGCCGGCCGATCGGCCACTTCCGCAAGGACTTCGGCAAGTCCCTGATGAACTCCACCTGGCACCTCGACGTGCCGGGCGCGCCGACGGCCACGGGCAGCGAGCGCAACGCGGGCCTCGCGGTCCTGCGCCGGGTGTGGGGTTTCCTCCCCCTGGTCAACAACATCCCGGTCCCGTTCCGCTACCACTTCGACTTCGGCCGCAACGGTCAGCCGGTGTTCAGCGTGGACAAGAAGACCTGGGTCCGCGACCACTACCTGATCCAGATCGCCGACCCGCACATCGACCGCCGCGTGGTGATCGCGCAGGCCGTCGCGGTGGACGCCCTCCAGTCCCGCTAGGCGTTCCCGGGTTCGACGCCGACGGTCCAGCCGGCGTCGAACCCCAGCTCCACCCGGTCGGCGACGCCGAACGCCTCCGCCACCGCGAGGGCCGCCGCCGCCCGGACGGCGGACTCCTCGATGTCGGTCATGTCGAGTCGCGCGTGCACCACCTCGTGATCCCGGCGGTGTCCACGCCGCAGCAGGACACCAGGTCGAGAGACCGTTCGCCGCACCCGCCAGCGCCGCGTCCACGAGCTTGCGGTCGAGGTCCGGCTGGATGGACCACGCGTCGTCCGCGTCCACCCGCCACACGACCGGCGGCCCACTCCCCTCGTCCGTCGCCAGACGCACGCGGACCTGCCCGAAGTACCCGACACCGGCCCTCTGCCGCCAGAGCCGGTACTCGCCGATGCGATCTTCGGACATGACCGGCTCCCGGTGGTCGCGCGCTGGAGATGATCGCCATCGTGGTCGCCGCCGGGTTCCCCTGGGCTGGTCGCAGCCTGAACGGGCCGGTCGCCCGGTGGCCATGCCGAAAAGTTTCGATAGTTTCGTAACCCGCAGAAGGTAGTGCAGTCGGCCGTAAGTCGCGCTCTACCTGGTCTCTTGCGTCTCTATAGGTGAAACCCAGTGCTTGACTCCGGAGATCATTCGCCTTAGCTTTCGAAAGCTGGCACCGAAAAAGCCCGAAACTTTCGGCTCGCCTGCGCCCCGCGACGACCCCTTGGAGGAAGTGATGTCCAGAAATGCTGTCACCGTTGCCGGCAGGCCGGTGGCGCGAGGAGGGACGCGACGTGTCGCGGCCCTGGCCGGTGCGGTCGGATTGCTCGGCGCGTTGGCCGTGGTGCTGCCCAATGTGGCCAGCGCCGGCACCACGCTGGGGGCGTCCGCCGCCGAGAGCGGCCGGTACTTCGGGACGGCGGTCGCGGCGAACAAGCTGGGCGACTCCACCTACGTGGGCATCCTCAACCGTGAGTTCAAGATGGTCACGGCCGAGAACGAGATGAAGATCGACGCGTTGGAGCCGTCGCAGGGTCAGTTCACGTACACGAACGCGGATCGGATCGTGAACCACGCGCGTGCGCAGGGGATGCAGGTGCGCGGGCACACGTTGGCGTGGCACTCGCAGCAGCCGGGCTGGATGCAGAACATGTCGGGCACGGCGTTGCGCAACGCGATGCTGAACCACGTGACGCAGGTGGCGACGTACTACCGGGGCAGGATCCACTCGTGGGACGTGGTGAACGAGGCGTTCCAGGACGGCTCGTCGGGCGCTCGGCGTGACTCGAACCTCCAGCGGACGGGCAACGACTGGATCGAGGCGGCGTTCCGGGCGGCCCGCGCGGCGGACTCCTCCGCGAAGCTCTGCTACAACGACTACAACACCGACAACTGGTCGCACGCCAAGACCCAGGCCGTCTACCGGATGGTGCAGGACTTCAAGGCGCGCGGCGTGCCGATCGACTGCGTCGGCTTCCAGGCCCACTTCAACAGCGGCAACCCGGTGCCGTCCAACTACCACACCACGCTCCAGAACTTCGCGGCGCTGGGTGTGGACGTGCAGATCACCGAGCTGGACATCGAAGGCTCCGGCACCAGCCAGGCGCAGCAGTACCAGGGCGTCGTCCAGGCCTGCCTCGCCGTGACCCGCTGCACCGGCATCACGGTGTGGGGCATCCGCGACAGCGACTCGTGGCGCGCCTCGGGCACGCCGCTGCTGTTCGACGGCTCGGGCAACAAGAAGGCCGCCTACACGTCGGTCCTCAACGCGCTCAACGCCGCCGGCACGGCTCCGCCGACCACCACCACGACGACGCCGCCGACCACGTCGAACTGCGCCAACGGCTACGTCGCCCTCACCTACGACGACGGTCCCATCGCGGCCACCACGACCACGCTGCTCAACGCACTGCGGCAGAACGGCCTGCGGGCCACGTTCTTCAACCAGGGCAACAAGGTCCAGGGCAACGCGGCGCTCACCAGGAGCCAGCGCGACGCCGGCATGTGGGTCGAGAACCACAGCTGGTCGCACCCGCACATGACGCAGCTGAGCCAGTCGCAGATGGCGTCGGAGATCTCCCAGACGCAGAACGCGATCCAGTCGGCGACGGGCGTCGCGCCGAAGCTGTTCCGGCCGCCGTACGGCGAGACCAACAGCACGCTGAAGGCGGTCGAGGCGCAGTACGGCCTGACGGAGGTGCTGTGGACCGTCGACTCGCGGGACTGGAACAACGCGAGCACCGCCCAGATCGTGCAGGCGGCGTCGACCCTGCAGAACGGCGGCGTCATCCTGATGCACGACGGCTACCAGACGACGATCAACGCGATCCCGCAGATCGCGTCCGACCTGCGCAGCCGGGGCCTGTGCGCGGGCATGATCTCGCCGTCCACCGGCCGGGCCGTCGCGCCGTCGGACACCCCGCCGGGCACGACCACCACCACGACGCCGCCGCCGCCGAGCAGCGGTTCCTGCACGGCGTCCTACCGCATGAGCCAGCAGTGGGGTGACCGCTTCAACGGCGAGGTGACGATCCGGGCGGGCGCGTCGGCGATCACCAGCTGGACCGCCACCGTCCGGTTGACCTCTCCGCAGCGGGTGTCCGCCACGTGGAGCGGCACGCCGAGCTGGGACTCCAGCGGCCTGGTGATGACCATGAAGCCCAACGGGAACGGCAACCTCGCCGCGGGCGCGAGCACCACGTTCGGCTTCACCGTGATGGCCAACGGCCAGTGGGCGGCTCCGGCCGTCTCCTGCTCGACTCCGTGACGGGTGCCGGTGTGCCCCTCACAGTGACGTGAGGGGCACACCGGCGCGCGTGCGTCAGGTTGGCGACACCGGTGACGGCGGGGTGTGCGTGCCCGGGTGTTCAGCGGTCGGGGTCGTCGGGGTGCTCGGCGTCCCAGCGCTGCCTGGCCGTGGCCATGGCGTCCTTGTGGTCGCGGGACCAGTCGGCGAGGCGGGCGATCGTCTCCGCGAGGCTGCGGCCGACGTCGGTCAGCGCGTACTCGACCTGCGGTGGGACGGTCGCGTAGACGGTCCGCTCGACCAGACCGTCGCGGCACAGGCGGCGGGTGGTGACGGTGAGCATCCGCTGCGAGATGCCGGGAACGGCCCGCTGCAACTCGCGGTAGCGGCGGATGCCCTTGGCCAGTTCCACGATCACCAGCACCGTCCACTTGTCCCCGATGCGATCGAGGACGTCCCGGATGCCGCAGTCGTCCTCGCCACACGGACCGACCGGCTCGGTACCGCTGACCTGCGGGGTTACCCCGGTGTGCGCGACGGACACAGTAGTGCCTCCTTACGGTCCCGGCCGCTGGTCACGAACCTATGGTCAGCAACCGAACCGCAGTGAGGGGTATTCCATGATCCTGGTGACCGGTGTGTCCGGCGCGCTCGGTGGTCTGGTCTTCGACCGGCTCAGCGCCGCCGGCCTGAACGTCGTGGCGGGCACGCGCGCGGCCACGGGCGCCGCCCGGCGGATCGACTTCGACGACCCGTCCACGCTCACCGACGGCGTCGCCGGTGCGCAGGTGCTGGTGTTCGTCTCCGCCGGTTACGCCGAGGACGACGTGGTGCTGGCCCGGCACGGCGCGGTGATCGACGCGGCAGCCGCGGCGGGTGTCCGGCACGTGGTCTACACGAGCCTGGCCGGCTCTGGCGACCAGCTCAGCATCGCCCTGGCCCACCGCTGGACCGAAGCCCGCCTGGCCGAAACCCCGTTCGACGTCACCGTGCTGCGCAACGGCCTGTACGCGGAGATCCCGGCAGGTCTGGCGGTGAACTCCGCCGAATCCGCAGCCACCACGGGCGTGTTCACCGCGCCCATGGGCCACGGCCGGATCGCGGTCGTGGCGCGGGAAGACCTCGCCGACGTCACCGCCCGCGTCGCGTCGGAGGTCCACGCCGATCTCACCGCCGGCCGCCCGACCGGTCACGCCGGCCGCACGTACGAACTCGCGGGCACCACCGCCATCGGCGGGAGCGACATCGCCGACGCGCTGACCGCCGCCCTCGGACGTCCGGTGACGTACGAGCCGGTGTCGCTGGCCGACACCAGGCAGGCGCTGGCCACCGGAGACCTCCAGCCGTACCAGGTGGGGCACACGCTCTCGCTGTTCGCCAACATCGCCGCCGGCCTGCTGGAGCCCTCCGGCGACGACCTGGCCGCCCTGCTCCCCACCCCACCGCGGTCCCCACTGGACCTGATCTCCCACGCGCTGAAGGCCCTGCGCACCTGACGCCTGTACGAGCGAGACCCCGACCCCACTTTCTCCCCTGTCCATTATTTGGCGCACCCCGGACGCGCGCGTCCTGTTCGCCGGTGACCTGCTCTTCATCGGCTGCACCCCGATCGTGTGGGACGGGCCGACCGCGAACTGGATCACCGCGTGCGACACCATGCCGGCGCTCGACGCACCCACCGTCGTGCCAGGTCGCGGCCCGATCACCGACGCCGACGGCATCCGCGCGGTCCGCGGCTACCTCGCCCACGTCATCGAGCGGGCCGACGCCGCCCACGCCAAGGGCCTGCCCTTCCGCGAGGCCGCCGCGACCGTCGACCTGGCCGGGTACGCCGCCTGGCTGGACGCCGAACCGATGGTGGTCGACCTCTACCAGCGTTACCGCGGACTCGACCCGGACATGGCCGCGGTGGCGCAGACCGAACTGCTCGCCCTGATGACCGACTGGAACGCCGAACGAGGACACCGACCGTGACAAGACTCGACAAGACCGCGTACGGGGAACAGCCGTGGCGCATCCACGAGATCGCCGACGACTTCCACGTGGAGGACGCGTGGGCGTTCCGCACCCCGGGCGCCGGACCGCACGACTTCCCGGTGATGCTCGCCGCGATGCGGACCCACAGCGGCATCGCGAGACAACCCTGGCCGGTGCGGTTCCTGTTCGCGGCACGGTGGAAGCTCGGCGCGCTCTTCGGTTGGGACGAACCGTCGGACAGCGTCGGGGAACGGGTCGTCTCGCTCCGCGACCGCCTGCCCGAAGACCTCCGTGACGCGCCACGCGGCGAGGACAACGCCACCATGCCGCTCAAGGCGGTCTACGAACTCCCCAACGAGTCCGCCCGCGAACTGGCGAACAAGACCGTGCACACCGTCATGCACCTGGCCTGGGCGCAGGGCGCCGAGGGCGACCACGAGCTGCGGATGACGGTGCTCGTCAAGCCCAACGGCACCTTCGGACGGCTCTACATGGCCGCCATCGCACCTTTCCGGTACCTCGTCGTCTACCCGGCGCTGACCCGGGGATGGGAACGCGCCTGGCGCGAGCGCGACACCACCGGGAGGCCCTAACGCAGGCGGGTCCCAACCCAGGCAGAACCTAACGCAGGCAGGCGATCCAGTAGTCGCCCGCGGAATCCCTTGCCACGCCGTGGGTCTCGCTGGGGAAACCGGGGAACTCCCGGTCGAACGCCTCCAGCGCGTGCAGGTACCGCAGCACGGGACCGTTGGCCTCACCCGTGCTCTCACCGGGCATGAGGACCGGGATACCGGGCGGCGTGGTGACGACCATGGTCGCCACGGTGCGGCCGGCGATGTCGGCCAGCCTCACCGGTTCCGTGCCGCCTCGGATGAGGCGCTGGTAGGTCTGCGCGGGCGTGGACAGGGCCGGTGTCGGATGCGTGAAAGCCTCGTCCAGCAACGAGGTCAGCTCGCTCTTGCCGATCTGCTGGTGCATCTGGTCGCAGAGGGCGGGCAGGGTGAGGCCCTGGTAGCGGTCCGGGTGCTCCTTCAGCAGGTCGGGCAGGACGTCGGCGACGGTGGCGCCGGCGTCGTACAGGGCCTTGAAGTCCAGCAAGGCGTCGAGCAGCGTGCCCCACTTGCCCTTGGTGATGCCCATCGAGAACAGGATCAGGCACGTGTACGCGTCGGTCTTCTCCACGACGATCCCGCGCGTCTCCAGGTACGCGGTGAGGATCCGGGCCGGGATGCCCATGGCGGCGACGTTGCCCAGCGCGTCCACGCCGGGGCAGGTGATCGAGACCTTGACCGGGTCGAGCAGGCAGTAGCCGTCCTCCAGGCCCTCGAAGCCGTGCCAGGCCGCGCCGGGGGCCAGGGTCCAGCAGCGCGGTTCGGTGCGCAGGAGGTCGAGCGGGGCGTCGGCGAAGGCGTACACCCGGCCGGTGGCGGGGTCGGTGACCTCGTCCGGCTGCCAGGCGCCGAAGAACCAGTCGGCCCGGTCCCCCGCGTCGTGGATCCGCCGGCCCAGCCGGACCACCGCCTGGCGGAAGCGGATCGCCTCGGTGATCGCCTCGTCGGTGAGCCACCGGCCGCCGGGGCCGTCCATCATCCCGGCGGCGACGTCGAGCCCCGCGATCATCGGGTACAGCGGGGATGTGGTGGCGTGCATCATGAACGTCTCGTTGAACTGCCGGTGCTCGACCGGCGATCGCGGCGAGTTCTTGACGTGCACCATCGAACTCTGCGACATGGCGGCCAGCAGCTTGTGCGTGGACTGGGTGGAGAAGACCGTCGGCCGCACGTCGTCGGGCACGGCGTCGGCGTCGACCGACATCCCGTAGCGCCGGGCGTAGAGGGGGTTGAACCGGGCGTACGCGAACCACGCCTCGTCCAGGTGCAGGCGCGGCACGCTGGCACCGAGCAGTTCGGCGACGCGGACGGCGTCGTAGCACAGCCCGTCGTAGGTGGAGTTGGTGATCACGGCGTACACCGGGTCCGGGCTCGCCGCGCCTTCCGCGAACGGGCTGCGGCGCACCTGCTCGGCGACGGCCCCCGCCGTCATGGCCGACGGCGGGATCGGACCCATGAGCCCGTAACCGTTGCGCGTGGGCACCAGGTAGACCGGTCGGCCGCCGGTGATCGTCAGGCCGTGGTAGATCGCTTTGTGGCAGTTGCGGTCCACCAGGACGAGTTCGTCGGTGGCGATGCTGGCGTGGCACGCGATCCGGTCGGCCGTGGAGTCGCCGTGCAGCACGAAGTACGTCAGGTCCGCGCCGAAGATGCGCGCGGCGTTGCGCTCGGCCTCCCCGATCGGGCCCGAGTGCTCGAACAGGGAGCCCAGCTCGGCGACGGAGATCGACAGGTCGGTGCGGAACAGCCGCTCGCCGTAGTAGTCGAAGAACGCCCGCCCCACCGGCGACTTCAGGAACG
Organism: Saccharothrix isguenensis; assembly: GCF_052936305.1. Lineage (NCBI taxonomy): Bacteria > Bacillati > Actinomycetota > Actinomycetes > Pseudonocardiales > Pseudonocardiaceae > Saccharothrix > Saccharothrix isguenensis. The sequence goes on along the minus strand of NZ_CP193626.1, from coordinate 2,066,209 downwards.
CCACCCCGCCGGCGTGCGCGGGGGTGTGCCACGAGTACTCGTGCGTGTCCTCGAAACGGCGCAGCTCCCGGAAGAACGGGGGAAGCACGCCGTCGAGGTACCGGCGGGCGGCGACCCCGATCCGGCCGGCGACGAAGTCCGGTGTGTCCTCGAGCAGCCAGACGTAGCCGGAGACCACTTCGGACACCCACAGCGGCAGGTCGTCCACGGAGGTCGCGGTGGTCACGAGGAACACCGGGAGCTTCGTGAAGCGGCCCATGAGCGCCCTGAGGACGGTCTCCGGGGAGTCGAGGTCCCAGGAGACCATGGCCGCCGAGAGGTCGGCCCTGCTCTGCGTCAACGCCAGCGCGTCCTCGGCGGTGTGCGCCCAGACGACTTCGTGGCCGTCCTCGCGCAGCTGGTCGCAAATCCGTTCGAGTTGGTCCCGTGACACCAGACCACCCGTGCTGTTGTCCAGCGCCACCAATACCGTTGAACGCGACACGATCGACTCTCTTCCGTGGGGCGAAGCTTGCCCTGGGGTATGAGTTTTCAACCGAACGCCCCCGGTGTCGATGCCTCGAAAGCGTGACCCCCGGTCGAGGGCGGCGATGGTTCCCACCTCGATCGCGTGCTCGGGCACGGACGGCTCGGCGGGCCGGCCCACCGACCGGTCGGCGCGTCAGCGGGTGCGCGGGGACACCAGGCCCGATTCGTACGCGAACACCACGAGTTGGGCGCGGTCGCGGGCGTGGAGCTTCGCCATGGCCCGGTTGACGTGGGTCTTGGCGGTCAGCGGGCTGATCACCATCCGGTCGGCGACCTCGTCGTTGGACAGGCCGCGCGCCACCAGGACGACGGCCTCGCGTTCGCGGTTGGTCAAGCCTTCCACGTCGGCACGCACGGTGAGCGGTTCGCTGACGTAGCGGTCGATCAGCTTGCGGGTGATCGACGGCGCGAGCAGCGCGTCACCGCGCGCGGCGACCCTCACGGCGTGCAGGAAGTCCTCCGGCTCGACGTCCTTGACCAGGAACCCGGCGGCGCCGGCGCGCAGCGCGTTGAACACGTGCTCGTCGAAGCCGTAGTTGGTCAGGATGACCACGTGCACGCCCGCCAAGGCCGGGTCCGCGGCGATCCGCCGGGTCGCCTCGATCCCGTCCATCACCGGCATCCGGATGTCGACGAGCGCGATGTCCGGCAGGTGTTCCCGGGCGAGCGCCAGCCCTTCCTGCCCGTCGGCGGCCTCCGCCACCACCTCGATGTCGTCCTCCACGTCGAGGAGCGCGCGGAACCCGCTGCGCAGGAGCGGCTGGTCGTCCACCAGCAGGACGCGGATCACGACGTCCGCTCCACGGGGAGTTCGGCGTGGACGGTGAAGCCACCCCCGCCGCGTGGTCCGGCCCGCAGGCGACCGCCCAGGGCGGTGACGCGCTCGCGCATCCCGAGCAGGCCGACACCGGGCAGCGTGACGGCGCCCGGCGTGGCCTTGCCGTCGTCGTCCACCCGGATGGCGAGGGCGTCCGGCCGGTAGTCGATCCGGATCGACGCCGTGGCGGCGGAGGCGTGGCGGGTGATGTTAGTCAGCGATTCCTGGACGATCCGGTACGCGGTCCGGTCCACGGCCGCCGGCACGTCGTGACGGTGCCCGTCGATCGTGAGCGTCGCGTCCAAGCCCGTTGTGCGGGCGCGTTCCACCAGTTCCGGGACGTGCGCGAGCCCGTGCGGCGGGGTCGTGCCGTCGTCGCGCAGCGCCTCCAGGGTCGCCCGCAGCTCGCGGGTCGCCTCACGCCCGGCCTCCTCGATCGCCAGCAGGGCCTCCGGCACCTGTTCACCTCGCTTGCGGGCCAGGTGGACGGCGACCCCGGCCTGCACCTTGATGATCGAGATCTGGTGGGTGAGGGAGTCGTGCAGCTCCCGCGCGATGTGCAGCCGTTCCTCGTCGGCACGCCGCCGCGCGGTCTCCTCCTTGGTGCGCTCGGCTTCGTCCGCCCGCCGCTCGGCCTGCCGCAGCGCCTCACCGGCGGCAGCGGCGGCGACCAGCCAGGCGATCTCCAGCGCACCCCGGGCCTGGGTGAGCGCATCGCTTACGGGGAGGTCCTGCGCCAGCACGAGTGCGCCGAATGGCAAGGCGGCCAACAACACCACAGCTGCCACGACCGTGATGACGTGGTGGCCCGCCCGCACGGAGGAGTACACCGCGAACAGGAACGCGACGGCCGGCACGTCGAAGCCGATCGCCTGGTAGCCCACCACGCACAGCCCGGTCACGGCGAGGACCACCACCGGAGCGTGCCGGCGCGCGGCCAGCGCCAGTCCGCTCGCGACCACCAGCGCGTAGCCGAGCGGGTCGGCCGGGTGGTCCCCGGACAACCCGGCGACGAGCAGCGTCACCGCCACGCCGGCGGCGATCGCCCCGTCCACCACGCCGGCCGGTATTCCGGACCGTCCTGTCCTCATGCGCGCACCGTAACGCGGTACCCGGCCGGGCGACTCCTCCCCGCGGACGACCCCTCGCCTACCGCGAACGCGGTACTTCCCGCCGTTCCCACGACCGCCGCGGCAGCCGGGTGCGGTGGTCGTGGCAGGCCGGATGGCGTCCGTCCGCAAGACGACCGGCGGACCGCCCGGCGACAGGATCAGCCGGCGAGGAAACGTGGCGGAAGAGGAGTGAGAGACATGAGTTCAACACTGATCCCGGAGGTCCTGGCCGTGGCGCAGGACGCCGGAGGCATCGGCACCGGGCGGTTCGTGCCCACCGCCGCCGCGCTGGTGGGCTTGGTCGGCGTGGTCCTCGGCGCGTCGGCCCTGCGCTCCGCCCGTCGTCCCGCCGGGAACGGACGAGTCGGAGCGATCGCGGCCGGGGTGGCGGGACTGGTCGCCCTGGTCGTCGGTTGGCTGCACTACGCCGACTCCGCCGGTGGTTTCGGCACCGGCAACGGACGGGCCGGCGCCATCGTGGCCATGGTGGTGGGCGTGCTCGGCGTGGTCCTCGGCGGTCTCGCGCTGGTCCGTTCCCGCCGGGTCCCCGCCTGAGGAGCGGGGATCAGGCCGCGACGGGGACGAGTCCGCCCGGCCGGGCGTCCTTCCGGACGCCGATGCGGAACAGGCAGCCGATCATCCACAGTTCCGCGGCGACCACCGGCACCAGCACGAACGGCGACAGGGTGGTGCCGAAGCCGGGGAACAGGAACTTCACCAACAGGTCGACCACGTAGCCGAAGCACCCGACCACCAGCAGGACACCGAGCGGCCTCGGGAACCACCCCGAGGCGCGGACCAGGTACCCGAGCGGGAGGAGCCACAGGCCGAAGAAGACCTGGGCGATCAGGTACCCGTTGCGGTGCAGGTCGAGGAACGTCAGCACCAGGGCGTCGGATCCGCTCACGCCGGAGGCCGCCGCGAAGGACCCGTTGGTGGCGACCACGAGCGCGGCGAAGTGGTTGATCAGGCTCGCGCTCATCAGCGCGACCGCGATGGCGACGAAGACGGCCGGCACCGCCGCGGCGTTCCTGTCGACGTGCCCGAGCAACCGGTACAGGGCCATGGCCACGAAGAGCAGGCAGGCGATGCCCACCAGGTTCGCCACGAAGCCGAGGCGGAACAGGGTGGCGTGCTGGACCACGTTGGCGGCCGTGCCAGCCGCGTCACCCCGCCGGACGACCCTGGCGCGCACGTACATCTGGGCTGCGCCGTTGAGCACGGCGAGGAGGAGGTAGAGGACGCCCGCGACTCTCGCCACGCGCTTGGACGGGCTAGCAGGAGCGGGTGCCGGGAGGGGCGGCTTCCTCCCCGGCACCGGCGTGCCCTACTTGGTGATCTTGTAAGCCCGGATCACGGTGTGCTGGAAGGTGTTGCCGTCGCTGTCGGACCCCGAGGCGCGGAGCGAGGCGTAACCGGCCGCGTGCGGGTGCCGCACCAACGCGGCGCCGTCCACGACAGGCACCCTGCGCCAGGACCTGCCGTCGTCGAACGACACGTCGACCCGGACCTCCCGCACCTCGCCGTTGTCCGCGCCGTCCTGCTGCTCCACGGTCAGCGGCACGCTCAGCACCCGACCGGCCGGCGTGCCGCCCGCGGCGTCCAGCTCCGGGGCGAACCGCACCACCGACAACGGCAGCCGGCGACCGTGGCCGCCGGGGAGGACGTCCGTGCGGAACGTCCACGCCCCGGTGATCCGCGTGGTCAGCTCGTCGACCTCCGGGTCGCGGACGACGTCGTGCTCCACCCGGTAGTGGGCTTCCCCCGCCGGCACGGTGAACTCGGCCACCTGGTCGCGGGACAGGCCGACGAGCCGCCCGTCGCGGTGCAGCGAGGTGCGCGCGGACTCGTGGCTCCCCCGGCCGAGGTTGCCGTCGCGGTCGTTGATCAGCGGCACCTGCGCCGTGATGCGGTCCTCGTGCAGACCGAGGTAGGTGGCCGAGTACCCGGACAGGCCGGGGCCGAGCACCGGGAACAGGAACCGCTCGTCGTAGTTGCGGCCCAGCCGGTACGTGCGGTTGAACGAGGAGTAGTCGGCCTCCGTCCGGTACTGCGGGGACTGCCGCGTGTAGGACCAGCCCCAGGTCAGCCGGTCCGGCGTGATGCGGTCGACCACCGTGCCGCCGGCGGCCACGGGCAGCAGCACCGACCAGCCGCCCGAGCCGTCCAACGGGCTGGCGTTGCCGCTGTGCAGGTGCCGTCGATCGGCCGGTCCGGGGGCGAACGTCGTCCGCACCTCGGTCAGCTCGTCCAGGCCGGGCGCGCGGGTGAACCCGGTCGGCACCGCGCGCTCGACCCAGCGGAACCGGTAGTGCACCGGCGTTCCGTCGACCGGCGCGTGCTGGAACTGGGCGCCGATCGAGACGCCCAGCTGGTCCTCGGGCAGGGTCGGGCCGACGTGACCGATCGACATGCCGTCGAAGCCGGAGAAGAACGCCGTGTTGAGCACGACGCGCCGGCCGTTGAACACCCTGGCGACGTTGATGTCGCTGATCACCGGGAGCGCGCCGGGATCGGGCGCGGAGACGCGGATCGGCCGGGCCGCGCGGGCGTCGAAGGTGAACCGGGTGTGGTCGGCGTCGACGGTCATGCCCGGCCTGGCGAGCACGGCGACCTCCGCGCCGGTGCGCACGGCCGATCGCGCCATGTACTCCCCCTTGGGCACGCGCGCGGTGGCGGTCCCGTTGGCGCCGTACACGTTCGTGTAGACGTCGTTGTTCATGCCCACGATCGCGGTCGTGTGGTCGAGGCCGGGATTGCCCTCGGCGTCGAGGTGCTCGACCGCGATGTCGTAGCTCTCGACCTCACGGGCGAGGCTGACCGGCGTGCGCGTGGGTCCGCCGACCAGCGCGCCGGAGTAGACGCCGTCGAGGGAGCCGACCCTGGTGTCCGCGGTGACGGCCACGGCCGTCGTGCCGCCGGCGGGCACGGTGACCCGCGCCGGGGTGACGGTGAGCAGGCCTTCGGGTGCGGCCCGGCCGTCGGGACCGCGCAGCTCGGCGGCGAGGTCGAACGTGACGGGCTCCGGGCCGCCGTTGCGGTAGGTGACGGTCTTGGTGACCGGGGTGTCGTCGTGGTGCGGCCACCGCTGCTCGTCGAACGTCACGCTCACCGGCTCGGCGCCGACGGTGGCCGTGATCGCACGTGTCAGGTCCACCCGTCCGGCGCCCTGGTCGAACACGCCCAGTCCCGGGTTCGGCTTGGCCGAGGCCATCAGGGCGGACTTGAGCTGCGCGCCGGTCCAGTCTGGGTGCTGCTGGGCGAGCAGGGCGGCTGCGCCCGCGACGTGGGGGGTGGCCATCGACGTGCCGGACAGGGCCAGGTGCCGGCGGCCGACCGGGGTGCCGATGGTCGCCTTGGCCGCCCTCGCGGCGACGATGGTCAAGCCGGGCGCGGTGATGTCCGGTTTCACCGCGCCGTCACCGTTGCGCGGACCACGGCTGGAGAAGTGGGCGAGGTCGTCGTCGTGCCGGACCGCACCGACCGTGAGCGCGGCGTCGGCGCTGCCGGGCGAGTCGATCGACTTGGACCGGCCGCCGTTGCCGGCCGCGACCACGAACAGCGTGCCGGTCTTCGCCGACAGCAGGTTGACCGCTTCCTCCAACGGGTCGATGTCCGGGGAGTCGTAGCCGCCGAGGCTGAGGTTGACGACGTCGGCGCCCTCGTCGACGGCCCACTGCATGCCCGCCATGACCCACGACTGGGGGCAGCCGCCGTTCAGGCACACCTTGCCGTCGAGGATCCGGGCGTCGGGCGCGACGCCCCGGTACGTCCGGCTCCCGCTCGCGATGGTGGCGGCGACGTGCGTGCCGTGGCCGTCGAGGTCGGCGCTGTCGGGGTCGTCGGTGAAGTTCCGCTGCGCGACCTCCTTGCCCGCCAGGTCGGGGTGGTCGCCGTCGACGCCGCCGTCGAGCACGGCGACCCGGATCCCCTTGCCCGTCAAGCCGGTCTGCCACGCGGTGGGCGCGCCGATCTGGGTGGTGGAGCGGTCGAGGGTGGGCCGGAGCAGGCCGTCGAGCCACACCTTGGTCACGCCCGGGTCGGCGAGCAGGTCCTGGAACGCGGCACCGGTCTTGGGCGCTCGCGCGGCCACGGCGCCGGGTAACGCGCGCGTGGCTTGCAGGCCCGTGGTGGGGGCACCGGTGATGATGAGCGGCACGTGGTCGCTGCCGGCGTCGTCGTAGCCAGCTTCGATCAGGCCCGTCACGTCGAACAGCCGCGGGTCGAGCCTGCCCGCGGCGATGCCTCTGACCGCGTCCTCGGGGACGACGTGCAGCCGCCCGTCCCGGTGGGTCGTGTGGAAGGTCATCGCCGCACGGCCGGGACCGGGCTGGAACGCGCCGACCGCCGTGCCGGTCACCACGACCCGGTCGCCGGTGACCAGGGTAACGGTACGCGGTGGCACACCGGTCGGCGACGGCTCCGCACCGGCCGCTCCCGGCACCGGTGCGGCGACGAGCCCGACCGCCAGGACGACCGCGCCCAGGGCTTTACCGCGCTTTCGTGGTCTGAACACAGGGATTCCTCCAGATTCGGTGGTGCGCGGTGGATCGCGCAGTCGGGAGGCGCCGCAGACCCGCGGTGGCGGTGGGACCGGAAGTGGCGATCGCCCCGACGACCTCGACGCTAGCCACCCGGGTGGAGGAGGTCAGCCACTCTTGGAGGGGTGTTCCGGCACCCGAAAGAACCACCGGCGGTCGCACGCGGTGTGCTCGAAACCTTTGCGCGCCACCGCTGACCACGGGCCTGGTCACCGAAGGGCGGTTCGTCCGGTGAGATGGACCTCGCCCGGTTTTCCGGCCGGGGGAGGGGGTAGGCCACGGGGACGACGGCTGATGGAGGAACGTCCTGTGACCCCGGACCGCGACCGATGACCGCGCCTGACCACGAGCGGCCTGACGAGGGGCAGTCACGCAGGGTGGCGGTCGGCGTGCTGGCTGATCCTGGTCTGCCCGCAATCCTCGCCGACCGGCTGCGCGACGTGCTGCCCGAACGCCTCCGCACCGACGTGAGCGACCAGGTCACCTGGCACGTCGACACGATGCACGAGCCGTTCGAGGCGATGTACCCGGACTACAACCCGCTGGTGGAGAAGGCGCGCGAACACGTCCGCGACACCGGGTGGGACCTGGTGGTCTGCATCACCGACCAGCCGATGCCGGAGGGGGGTTCGGTGGTCATCGCCGACATCCACACGGCCGACCGGGTCGCGGTGCTCTGCCTGCCCGCGCTGGGCGGCTGGCGCCTGCGGCGCAGGCTGAGCGCGACCGTGGTGGCGATCGTCGCCTACCTCGCCGCGCCGCCCGACGACCCGTACGAGCCGGTGGCGCTCGGGGAACTCCGGCGGCAGCTGTCCACGCGGACCATCCGGGTGGCGGACCCGGAGGAACCCGGTTCGCCCCACCTCGACATCACCCGCCGGCGCGGCCTGCCCCACCTGCTGGCCGGGATGGTCCGGGTCAACCGCCCGTGGCAGCTGCTCCGAGGGCTCTCCACCGCCTTGGCCGGCGCGCTGACCGGTATCGCGTTCGGCGTCCTGTACTCCAGCATCTGGACCCTCGCGGACTCGCTCAGCCCGCTCCGACTCGCCGGCCTGGCCACGGCCGCCATCGCCACGATGACCGTCTGGATCATCGTCGCGCACGAGCTGTGGGAACGGACCCACGGCGGCAGGGATCCCGACGTCCGGCTGCGCAACGCCAGCACGGTCATCACGGTCGCCGCCGGCAGCGCCGCGTTCTTCGTGGCCATGTTCGTCGTCGCGCTCGCCGGGGTGGCGCTGGTCGTCCCGCCCGCGTACCTGGCCACCACGCTCGGCCACCCGGTCGGTGTGGGTGACTACCTGGTCATCGCGTTGATGGCGAGCGTGCTGGGCGCGATCGCCGGTGCGGTCGGGTCGGGGCTGGAGGACGACATCACCGTCCGCGAGGCGACCTACGGGTACCGCGCGCGGGAACGGCGCGAGGTCGTGCTGAAAGGCGCGGAGGACGTCGCCCCGGCCCGTCGCGGGTGACGAGGCCCGCCGTCGTCGTCACCGGTCACGGCGTCAGGCGTCGAGGTGGCCGTCAGCGGGTAGCCAGAGCTGCATGGACCCACGCGAGAACGACCCCACCACACCCGACCTGGAGCACGAGCCCGACTTCGCCGATGAGCACAGCCGGCCGACGTTCGCCGACGACCAGGCCAACACGCCCAACACGCGGCCGGACGAGTCCACGCCCGAGGGCCGGGGCGGCGACGGCGGGATGGACATGACCGGGGACGGCCACTGAGGTCGCCGCTGGGATCGCCGCCGGACCTGCCGCCGCGATCGCCTCTGGGCGTGCCGCCGGCAGGGTGCCGCGGGATGCCCTACCCCTCGTCCCGGTAGGCGTGCAGCACCGCCTGCACCGCGTCCTGCCGGTCGAAGCCGAGTGCCCTGGCGGAGTCGACGTACTCGGCCGCGGCCGTCGCCAGCGCCATGGCGGCATTCGCGTCCGTGCGGGGGATGGCGGCGACGACGGTGCCGTTGCGCCTCGCGGTGTGCAGGGTGCCCCCGGTCTCCAGCTCGCGGTAGACGCGTGCCACGGTCCCGGCGGACACCCCGAGGTCCCGGGCGAGCTGCCGGATCGACGGCAACTGGCTGCCGACCGGTAGTTCACCGATGCGGATCAGGTGGACGAGCTGGTCGCGCACCTGACGCCAGGCCGCCACGCCGCCGGCGGGGTCGACGACGATTCGCGTCACGCCGCGCCCTGCACGTACGGGAGGTGGCGGGGCGGGTTCGCCACCCAGATCCACCCCGCGGCGGCGGCGAGCAGCACCGGCGCTCCGGCGAGTTCGGTGAACGAGACGAGTTCCAGCCAGTCGGGGGGCGGCGGGAAGCCGGCGAAGTCGACGCTGCCCAGGACCACGAGCCGGGAGTTGGCCACCAGGACCATCGAGGCGGTCCAGGCGATGCCGATGCCGACCGCGACCCGGGCACTGCGCGTCCGCAGCGCGGCGTCCACTCGCGGATCGCCGACCGGACCGCGCCGGACCGCGAGCCGCACCACGCCCAGCGCGGCGGCCAGTCCGGACACCACCCCGATGAGCGTGACCAGGGACGTCGGACAGGCGAGTTCGGCGAGGTGCTGCGGCGCGACGGTCAACGTCCCGTGCTCGGATTCCCGAACACCGCCGGCCGGTATCAGGGCCACGATCCGGTCCACCCGGGGTTGGGCGATCATGCCCGCCACGGCCAGCAGGGCGGCCACCGCGCCGAACGTGAGCAGGAGGCCGATCGCCCACCGGGGCACCAGGTCGCGCCAGTGCCGGCGGGTCAGCGTCGCGACCCGGGGACCGCGTGCGCGACGCAGTGCGGCGACGGCTTCCGCGAGCAGCAGGGCGACGATCAGCGGAGCGAGGGAACGGACGAAGCCCAAGTCGCTGGAAGGCAGTCCCCACGCGTGCGCGGCGAGGGCCGCCACGGCCGGGGCGGCCAGGAACAGCGGCGGGTACAGCAACCGCCGGTCCCGCAGGTACTTCACCGCGAGCGCGCCTTGCCGCTCGTCCGGGTCCGCGACGCCCCATCGCCGGAGGAACCGCAGGCCGGTCGACCGGGTGGGCCACAGCGCGACCAACAAGGCGAGGCCGAGGACGCCGTGCAGCAGAACCGAACCCGCCATGACGCCCCCCGGATTTTGTACCACTAGCGTGGCACAAAGTGTGGCGCCCCACCACCTCTCCCTCCCCGGTCACCGAGGCCGTGCAACCGTTCGATCCGGACGACGACCTCGGCGGGGGTGGCGGTGGGCTGTCGGTGTGGCGCGCTCGGTCGGTCGGTCGGACCGGCCTCGCCGAAGCGGCGATGGCGGTTGACCCACTTGGAGGCGCACTGGCGTGAGATGCCCATCTCGGCCGCGACGTGGGCGATGGGGCGGGTCCGGCAGCGATGGACGAGGCGGTGGCGGCCTTCGACGGACAGCGGGGCGTTACGGTGGAGCACGGACGGGTCTTTCTGCTCGGCGGACGAGTTGGTCGCACTTCTCATCCTGCCGCCGAAAGACCCGTCCCCCGTCTCAGGCCTTACCAGCCGTCACCAACGTCATGACCCGCAACAACTAGTGCAGCCCGTGCCAGGCACTCGAAAAGGCGCCCGACTTGACACGACTTGGACAATAAAAAGTCGGCGTGCTCTCCGTAATCACATGGAGAATCCGCCGAACCTGGTACCAGGCTAGCCGCTGTGAGGGGCATGTGTCAACTCAGGGTTACGACGAGGAATTGCGGTCCGAGCGCGCTTACGTGGCCGGGCTCTACGCCCGGCTCGACGCCGAGCGCGCGCGGGTGAAGGGCGCGCACGGCGCGGCGTTGCGCGGCAATGGCGGGACGCCCATGGAACGTGACGACGAGGTGCGCGCGCTGGCCAAAGAGGCGAAGCGGCTGGCCGTGGCGGACAACGGGCTGTGCTTCGGCCGGTTGGACAGCCTTTCGGGGGAGCACTCGTACATCGGCCGGATCGGCCTCTTCGACGCGGAGAACGGGTACGAGCCGGTGCTGCTCGACTGGCGCGCGCCGGCGTCGCGCCCGTTCTACGTCGCCACCGCCGCGAACCCCGAGGACATGCGCCGCCGCCGCCAGTTCCACACCCGCGGACGTCACGTGGCCGGTTTCACCGACGAGGTGCTGGGACGTCCGGGCGGTGACGCGCAAGGGGACGCGGCGCTGCTCGCGGCGGTCAACGCACCGCGTGGCAACGGGATGCGCGACATCGTCGCCACGATCCAGGCCGAGCAGGACCGGATCATCCGGCTCGACCACCCCGGCGTGCTGGTGATCGAGGGCGGTCCGGGCACCGGGAAGACCGTGGTGGCGCTGCACCGCGTCGCGTACCTGCTCTACACCCAGCGCGAGCGGATGGAGCGCCACGGCGTGCTCGTCGTCGGGCCGAACCCCGCGTTCCTCAACCACATCGGCCGCGTGCTGCCGTCGCTGGGCGAGTCGGACGTGGTCTTCATGACCACCGGCGACTTCGTGCCCGGCCTGCGCGTCACCGCCGAGGACACCCCGGAAGCCGCGCGGCACAAGGGTTCGCTGAAGATCCTCGACGTGCTCAAGGCGGCGGTCGCCGACCGCCAGCGACTGCCGGGGCAGCCACTGCCGATCGACCTGTCGGACGTCTCGGTGCGGATCGACGCCGAGACCGCGCAGTGGGCCAGGGAAGAGGCGCGCGCGAGCGGGCTGCCGCACAACGAGGCCCGCGCGGTGTTCATCGAGATCGTCACGTACGTGCTCACCGAACGGGCCATCCCCCGGATCGGCAAGGGCTGGCTGACCCGGGACGACCGCGACGCGTGGGAGCGCATGCGGGCGGAGCTGACCAAGGAACTCGCGCAGGACGACAAGTTCACCGCCGCGATCGACGAGCTGTGGCCGGTGCTGACGCCGGAAACACTGCTGGCGCCGCTGTACACGTCCCCCGAACGGCTGCGGGCCGCGGGCGGCCACCCGGCGCTGTTGCGCGCCGATGGCGACGCGTGGACGGTGTCGGACGTGCCGCTGCTCGACGAGCTGGTCGACCTGCTGGGCCGGGACAAGTCGGCCGACGAGGCCGCCGAGCGGGCGCGGCAGGCCGAGGCCAGGTACGCCGCCGAGGTGCTGGAGAACCTCGTCGGCCGCGAGGACTCGATGGACGACGAGGACCACCTGTTCGCCACGGACCTGCTCTTCGCCGACGACCTGGCGGAGCGCGTCCTCGAACTGGACACCCGGGACCTGGTCGAACGCGCCACCGCGGACCGGGACTGGACGTACCGGCACGTCGTGGTGGACGAGGCACAGGAACTGTCCGAGATGGACTGGCGGGTGCTGATGCGGCGCTGTCCGGGCCGGTCGTTCACGGTGGTCGGCGATCTCGCCCAACGCCGTTCGGTGGCCGGCGCCACGTCGTGGGACACGATCCTGGACCGGTACGTGCCGGGCCGCTGGGTCTACCGGTCGCTGACGGTGAACTACCGCACCCCGGCGGAGATCATGACCATCGCCGCCGCGCTGCTGGCCGAGTTCGCGCCCGACGTCCAGCCGCCCGAGTCGGTCCGCTCGTGCGGCGTGCAGCCGTGGTCGAGGCGGGTCACGGAGGACCAGCTCCCCGCTGCCATCGGGGATTTCGTGCGGGACGAGGCCGGGCGCGAAGGCACCAGCGTCGTCATCGGGCCTCCGGGCGTGCCGGGCACGGTGCCGGCGTCGGAGACCAAGGGCCTGGAGTTCGACGCCGTCCTGGTCGTGGAGCCGGAGCGGATCATCGCCGACGGCCCCCGAGGCGCGGCCGAGCTCTACGTCGCCCTCACCCGTGCCACGCAACGCCTCGGCGTCCTGCACCAGGGTCCGTTGCCGCAGTCCTTGGCCGGCCTCACCGACATCGGCGAGCCGGCCCGGACGCCTCGGTAGGCGACTTCGCGGCCAGTGCCGGCAGGCGTCTGCTGTTATCGCTCACATGGCCTGACAGGGCGCCTGTCGGCACACCGCAGCGCGGTGGCGAAGCAGGGTACTGCCCCGTCATGCGCTTGCCTAGGTATTGAACTGGTCACGTAGCGTCGTTAGCGTTCACAACGTGAACCGGCGCTGACTTCGAGCGTCAGCGGGACATGGAACGTTCAAGGAGAGGCAATGGCGCCCACTCGCTCGCGCAGACGACTGCTCCACCTCCTCACGACAGCTGCCGCGACCGCGGCCGTCCTGCTGGCACCACAGGTGACCCACACCGCCACGGCCGCCCCCGGCAGCCCCGCGTCGACGCCCCCGCTGGGCTGGAACTCGTGGAACACCTTCGGCTGCGACATCAACGAGAACCTGATCCGCCAAGCGGCCGACGCGATGGTGAACTCGGGGATGCGGGCGGCCGGCTACCAGTACGTGGTGGTCGACGACTGCTGGTTCGACCCGAACCGCGACGCGCAGGGGAACCTCCGGGCGCACCCGACGCGGTTCCCGAGCGGGATGAAGGCGCTCGGCGACCACATCCACGCGCGCGGCCTGAAGTTCGGCATCTACATGGCCCCCACCGAACGCACGTGCGCGCAACGGGTGGGCGGCTACCCCGGTTCGACCGGCAGCCTCGGGCGCGAGGCGCAGGACGCGCGGACGTTCGCGTCGTGGGGCGTGGACTACCTGAAGTACGACTGGTGCTCCGGCGCGGGCACGCGGGACGAGCAGGTCCACCGGTTCACCGTCATGCGCGACGCGCTGCGGGCCACCGGCCGGCCGATCGTCTACAGCATCAACCCCAACAGCCTGCACGCCATCACCGGCGACAAGTACAACTGGGGCGAGGTCGCCGACCTGTGGCGGACCACCGAGGACCTCCTCGACATCTGGCAGAACGGCAACACCAACAGCTACCCGATGGGCGTCGGCAACGTCCTCGACGTGACCGCTCCCCTGGCGGCGCAGGCCGGTCCGGGCCACTGGAACGACCCCGACATGCTCGTCGTCGGCAGGCCGGGACTCAGCCGCACGGAGTCCCGCTCGCACTTCGCGCTGTGGGCGCTGATGGCCGCGCCGCTCATGGCGGGCAACGACATCCGGACCATGTCCGGTGACGTCAGCGCCATCCTGCGCAACCCGCGCCTGCTCGCGGTGAACCAGGACCCGTTGGGGGCCGGCGGACGCCGGGTGCGCGACGACGGCGCCACCGAGGTCTTCGCCAAGCCGATGAGCGACGGCTCGGTCGCGGTCGGGCTGTTCAACCGGGGCGGCGGCAGCGCCACCATCTCCACCACGGCGGCGCAGATCGGTCTGTCGGGCACCTCCTTCACCGCGACCGACCTGTGGACCGGCGGCGTCTTCGACACCGGCGGCGCCATCTCGGCGACCGTCCCCGCGCACGGCGTGGCCGTGTTCCGGGTCAGCGGCGGCAGCACCCTCCCGAACAGCACGAGCCGCCTCCGCGGCGTCGGTTCGGGCCGGTGCGCGGACGTGGACAACGCTTCCACCGCACCGGGTACGACGACCCTGATCTGGGACTGCCACAGCGCCGCCAACCAGCTGTGGACCAGTTGGAGCACCGGTGAGATCCGGGTGTTCGGCAACCTGTGCCTCGACGCCGACAACTCGGGCACCGCGAACGGCACCAGGGTGATCACGTGGCCGTGCAACGGGCAGGCCAACCAGAGGTGGGCCTTCACCTCGGACGGCTCCATCCGCAACGTCCACGCCGGCCTGTGCCTGGACGCCAACCTGGCCGGCACCGCCAACGGCACGGCGCTGATCCTCTGGTCCTGCAACGGACAGGCCAACCAGAAGTGGGCACGCGTGTGACGCGCTCGCGGTAAGCGCTCACGGTGACGCGCTCACGGTGACACGCGCGGTCAGCCGGGCCGACACCGTTCCGGCCGGGTCTCCGCGACCCGGCCGGAGCGCCGGCGTCCACCGCCCATGCGAGCGCCTCATACCCGGACGCCGCACCCTTGACACCTGTGCGGTCCAGCTCACACACTATGACCGCCACCGGATGTTCGCGCAAACATCGCCTCGAATCCGTCGATCGGCGCAGGCCAGGGGCTGTCGAACCGCACGCCTACCAGGAGGATTCGTGATCAACCGCAGGAGGGTGCTGACCGCGGCCGGCGCCGCAGCGGCAACCGGTGCGCTCGGCACCGGTCTGGCCCGTGCCGATGCGACCATCGGGGTGAACCCCGGCGTCAACTACGGCACTTGGGAAGGCTGGGGCACCTCGCTCGCGTGGTGGGCCAACGTGTTCGGCGACCGGGACGACTTCGCCGACCTGTTCTTCACCACGAAGACCGTCACCTACAACGGCACCGCCCTGCCCGGCCTGGGCATGAACATCGCCCGCTACAACCTCGGCGCGTCCAGCTGGAACGCCGTGGGCAGCGCGCGCATGGTCGCCTCGCCGAACATCCCCCGGTTCAAGCAGATCGAGGGCTTCTGGCAGGACTGGAACAACGAGGACCCCACCTCGTCCGCGTGGAACTGGAACGCCGACGCCAAGCAGCGGGCGGCGCTCGTGAAGGCCACCCAGCGGGGCGCGATCAGCGAGCTGTTCGCCAACTCACCCATGTGGTGGATGTGCCTGAACCACAACCCGTCCGGCGCGGCGAACGCCGCCGACAACAACCTCCAGCCCTGGAACTACCGCCAACACGCCCACCACCTCGCCGTCACCGCCCGCTACGCCCGTGACCGGTGGGGCGTCGACTTCCGCACCGTCGACCCGTTCAACGAGCCGTCCTCGAACTACTGGCACGCCAACGGCACGCAGGAGGGCTGCCACTTCGACGCCGGCCTCCAGCGCACCATCCTGTCCCACATGCGGACCGAGCTGAACCGGCAGGGCGTGGGCGGGATCCGGATCGCCGCGTCCGACGAGACCAGCTACGACCTGGCCCGCACCACCTGGAACAGCTTCGACTCCACCACCAGGGCACTGGTGAACCAGGTCAACGTGCACGGGTACCAAGGCGTCAACGGCCGCCGCGACCTGCTGTCCAACGACGTGCGCGCGGCGGGCAAGGTGCTGTGGAACTCCGAGCACGGCGACGGCGACGGCTCGGGCCTCAACACCGCCCGGTGCCTGCTGCTCGACTTCCGCTGGCTGCACCCCACGGCCTGGTGCTACTGGCAGGTGATGGACCCGACCTCCGGCTGGGGAGCGATCCGGTACGACGGCGGCACCCTGCGGGCGGGTGCGGTGGAGACGAAGTTCTACGTGCTGGCCCAGTTCACCCGCCACATCCGGCCGGGTATGCGCATCCTGGACACGGGCAGCGACCTGGCCGTCGCCGCCTACGACCCGGGAGCGCGCCGTCTGGTCATCGTGGCCGCCAACACCGGCGCCGCGCAGACGCTGACCTTCGACCTGTCCCGGTTCGGCCAGGTCACCGGAGGGACGAACGGCCTGGTGCCGCGCTGGTCCACCGGAACGTCCGGCGGTGACCGCTACACCCACCGCCAGGACACCTGGTTGTCCGGCAAGACCCTCCGCGTTCCGTTCAGCGCGGGTCAAGTGCAGACGTTCCAGGTCGACGGAGTCGTCTAGCGACCGCTCGATATCGAACGCGCACGGCGAAACGGGGCACCAAGCCGAATCCGGCTTGGTGCCCCGTTCACGCTCGTCCGGCCGGAGGTCGGGCGGCGGTCAGGCGGCGGTCCACTGCTGGTGAACCGGTGCGTCAATGCTTCACAGATCACCAGAGGTTGTGGAGAATCCCTGACGAACCGTCCTCGGCGTCCCAGGGAGTCCCGATGCCCAGACCTCGATCCCTCGCCCTCGTGCTGGCCGCCGCCGTGTTCACCGCGGTTCCGGCATCCGAACTGACGACCGGCGCATCCGCCCAGCCGCAGGACACGCTGTACCAAGACCTGAGTGCGATCCTCGCCGCTCCCGGGCTCAGAGGCGCCGACGTGGGGCTCGTGGTCCGCCACGCCGACACCGGCGAGGTGTTGTTCTCCCGCGAGAGCGACCGGCGCAGCCAGCCGGCGTCCAACGGCAAGCTGATCAGCTCGGCGGCGGTGCTCGACATCCTCGGCCCCGACCACCGGTTCACCACCAGCGTGTCGGCGGTCGGCCGCGCGAGCGCCGGGGTGCTGGCAGGTGACCTGCACCTGCGCGGCACCGGCGACCCGACGATGCTGGCCGCCGACTACGACGCGCTGGCGGCCGAGGTCGCCGAGAGCGGGATCAGGCTGGTCCGCGGCAGGCTCATCGCCGACGACACCTGGTTCGACTCCGTGCGGCTGGGCACCGGCTGGGCCTGGGACGACGAGCCGTACTACTACAACGCGCAGATCTCGGCGCTGACCGTCTCGCCGGACACCGACTACGACGCCGGATCGATCATCGTGCGGGTCGCGCCGGGAGCGGCGGGCGAACCCGCGACGGTGACCACCGAGCCGCCGACGAGCTACGTCACGATCGCCAACACCGCCGTGACCGGCGCGCCCGGCTCGGCGTCCAGCGTGTCCGTCGAGCGGCAGCACGGCACGAACGTGATCGACGTGCGCGGCACCATCCCGGCGGGTGGCGCGGCCGAGACCGAGTGGAGCACGGTCTGGGAGCCGACCGGACTGGTCACGTCCCTGTTCCACGACGCGCTGGCTCGGCACGGCGTCCGCGTGCTCGACGGCACGGGCCTGGGCGCCACGCCGCCGGACGCCCGCGTCCTGGGTGAGCACCGGTCGATGCCGCTGTCGAGCCTGGTGGTGCCGTTCCTCAAGCTCAGCAACAACATGCACGCCGAGATCCTGGTGAAGACGGCGGGTCGCGCGGTGTTCGGCGAGGGCAGCTGGAGTGCCGGTCTGCGGGCGATCTCGGCGCGGCTCGGCGGGCTCGGCATGGACCCGGCGGTGATCTCGCTGCGGGACGGCTCCGGTCTGTCCAGAATGGACCAGGTGGCGCCCGGCCAGGTGACCGGGCTGCTGCTCGCCGCCAAGGGCAAGCCCTGGTTCCGGGCCTGGTACGACGCGCTGCCCGTGGCCGGGGTGGGTGACCGGATGACCGGCGGCACCCTGCGCAACCGGATGCGCGGCACGCCGGCCGAGGGCAACGTGCGGGCCAAGACCGGCACGTTGACCGGCGTGAGCGCGCTGTCCGGCTACGTGACCACGGCGGACGGCACCCCGCTGGTGTTCTCCATGATCAGCAACAACACGCTGACGTCCGCGAAACCGCTGGAGGACGCGGTCGCGGTCCGGCTGGCCGGCAGCCCCGGCCAGGTCGTGCCCCGGGCGGCCGACGAGCGGACGCGCGAGGGCGACAGGCCCGGCGTCGAGGTGGAGTGCAGCTGGGTCAAGTCCTGCTGACCCGCTCGCGGGTCACGTCTGCGGCCACATCGAGTAGATGATGTTGTCGTCGTCCGAGCACACGACCTGCGGCATCGCCGGCTCGGGGACCTGGTTGCAGGACATCGGACCGATCGTGAGCGGCGGCAGTCCCGGCGTCGGGTCACGGCGTTCGGCGTAGTAGTCGAACAGGATGGCGGCGGCCTGGTCGCACGTCAGTCGGCCGGACGGCGTCTCGACCACGACGGCCAGCATCGGCTTGCCCAGGGCACCGGTGAACTGCTCGTCGCAGTACTGGGCCGGCGCGCCTTCGTCGACCGTCGGCACCGGCCGGGGGTCGGGCTCCGGCGTCCGCTCCTCAGCCGTCGTGGTCACGGCCTTGGTGGTGGCGGTGGTGGCCTTGGTCGTGGTGGCCCCCACCGGCTCGGTGCCCGAGCCCGACCCGGTCACCGTGGTCGAACAGCCCGTGACCAGCGCGAGAACCGCAACAAGAACGATCTTCGACCGCAGGGTGCGCGGCAAGTTTTCCATGGTCATTGGGACGTACGACGACGCCCGTGGTTCCACGCGGGATCCGATGCCGCCCGTCACCGGTCCCCAGGCTCCGCCGGCGCGGGCGGGCGTGCCCTCGTGCCGCGTCGACTACCGGTCCTCAGGCGGGCTGACCGGCTTGTCGCGCTCCCACTCCCCCGGCAGCTCCTCGTCCCCCGTCACCCGGTGCGGCCGACCGGAATGCGGGTGGCCGCCGCTCTCCGCGGCCTCGACCGCGTCGTCCTCCGAACGCTCGGCGTCCGGGTCGGCGAGCCGCGGCCTGCCGGGGTGGCGGCCCGCGTCACCTCCCGGCGGCATCGGCATCCGCACGTGCTCGGTCCGCGCACCGTCGTCGTCGGCCATCGCCCTCGACCTCCAGAGGTATCGGCGTGTTCCGTCCCTCCAAGGCCTACCCGGACCGGCGGCGGTGAATCGCGGTGCTAGGACGTGCCGCCGGCACGGCTGAGCAGGTGGTGCTCCCGCACGTGGTGCAGGGAGAGGGTCTTGTAGCCGACGTCGTCGAACAGCACGGTGATCCGGTCCTCTTCCACGGACATGACGACACCGGAACCCCACTCCGGGTGGTCCACCGGACTGTCGACGGGGAACTCGTCGGTGCCCACCGACCGGCGCTGGGCGGTACCGGCGTCGCAGTTGTCGCAGTTGCCGCACGGGTCGAGCAGCTGCTCGCCGAAGTAGCCCAGCAGGTGCTGCCGCCGGCACCCGGTGGTCTCGGCGTAGGCACGCATCATCCCGATGCGGGAGCGGATCAGCCGCTGCTGGGCCTCCGCGGCGTCGACCGCCCGCTCGACCGCCTCCTCGGGTGTCGAGTCCGGGTCGGTGGAGAGGCGACCGGACTCGGTGGTGGTGACGGCCCCGACCTGTTCGAGCAGGTTCACCGCGCGGGTCCGCCGGCCCCGGGAGGCGTCCACGTCCAGGTCGTCCGGGTGGACGGGCTCGTCGTGCCGGTCCAGGGCGCGGGCCACCTCTTCGAGGGTGTCCTCGGGGGCCTTGGTCGTGGTGAGGAACTTCTGCAGGTTCAGGTCCTCCGGCCGGTAGAACAGCGTGACCGACGCCGGTTCGCCGTCCCGTCCGACCCGTCCGACCTGCTGGTAGTAGGAGTCCAGCGAGTCGATCACCGAGGCGTGCACGACGAACCGCACGCCCGGCTTGTCGATGCCCATGCCGAACGCCGAGGTGGCCACGACGACGTCGACCTCATCGGCGAGGAAGTCCTGGTGCACCCGCTCGCGGTCGGCGGCTCTCATCCCGGCGTGGTAAGCCGCCGCCCGAACGCCGGTCAACTCCTCGGCGTAGAACTCGGCCTCCTTGCGGCTGGCCGCGTAGACCAGGCCGCAGCGGGTCGCGGGATCGGCGGCCAGGGCGCGGACGCGGGCGGTGACGGCGTTGCGCTTGTCGGCGTCGTCGGTGAACCGCTCCACGGCCAGGTGCAGGTTGGGCCGGTCGAAGCTCGCGATCACCTCGCGGTGGTCGCGCAGACCCAGGTTGTCCACGATGTCCCGGCGCACCGGCGGTGCCGCCGTGGCCGTCATCGCGATCACCCTCGGATGCCCGAGCCGTTCGACGACCCACCCCAGCCGCAGGTAGTCCGGCCGGAAGTCGTGGCCCCACGCCGAGACGCAATGCGCCTCGTCCACCACGAACAACGACACGCCCGTGTCGGCCAGCGCGTCGACCACCTCGTCCTTGGCCAGCTGCTCGGGTGACAGGAAGACGTACTCCGCGTCGTCACCGCGCACGGAGTCCCAGGCCTCCTGGCGTTCCGCACTGCCCTGCGTGGAGTTGAGTGTCACCGCCACCGGCGCCCTACTGCCCTCGATGCCCTCCACCTGGTCGTTCTGCAGCGCGATCAGCGGGGACACCACCACGGTGGGACCGTCCAGCAGCAACGCCGGCACCTGGTAGATCGCGGATTTGCCGGCGCCGGTCGGCAGCACGACCAGCACGTCGTGCCCGGCCATGACCTGCTCCATCGCCGCCAGCTGCTCGTCCCGCAGCTCTTCCCACCCGAACGTCTCCGCGGCAAGGCGCCGCAACTCGCTGCGGTGCTCCGACGAGGTCGTCATCGGCTGGGCATACCACCGTCCGTCCACCTGAAACGCCGACTCCGGCCGCCCCCTCCGGGCCTCCACCGGGCGGCGAACGGCCACGTCGCGTTGTGCCAGGCTGTGGCGACCTAGCGGAGCCGGCGCACCCGGCGCGGTGATGAGGAGTGAGTGCCCGTGGTCGAGATCGTGCCCGGTGTGTCGCGGACGTTCAACGAGTTCCTCTTGTTGCCCAACAGGACGACAGCGGAGTGCACGCCCGGGAAGGTCCACCTCGGCACGTCCCTCGTCCGGCACGCCGTGGGTGCTCCGTCGGCGATCCGGCTGTCGGTGCCGTTCACCTCTGCCATCATGCAGGCGGTCAGCTCACCGGAACTGGCGGTCGCCCTCGCCCGATCGGGTGGCCTGAGCTTCTTGCACCACAACCAGTCCACCGAGGACCAGGCCGACGCCGTGCGGTTCGTGAAGAACTTCAAGGCCGGGTTCGTGGTCAGCGACACCACGGTCCGCCCGACCGACACGCTCCGGCACCTCGTCGGCCTGATGAAGGCCACCGGTCACAACACCGCGGCCGTCACCGAGGACGGCTCCGCCCACGGCCGGTTCGTCGGCCTGGTCACGGCCCGCGACTTCCACCCCGACCGGCACGACCTGGACCTCGCGGTCGGAGACCGGATGCGCCCGGTGGACGCCCTCACGTGCGGCAAGGAGGGCATCACGCTCTCCGAGGCCAACACCATGCTGTGGGAGGAACGGCTGGACTGCCTGCCGGTCGTGGACGGCGCCGGGCACCTCCAGCACCTGGTGTTCCGCTCCGACTACGCCGAGCACAAGCAGTTCCCCGGCGCGGTGGTGGACGCGGCCAAGCGGTTCCGGGTGGGTGCGGGCGTCAACACGCACGATTACCGCGAACGCGTGCCCGCACTGGTCGCGGCCGGGGTCGACGTGCTGTGCCTGGACTCGTCGGACGGGTACAGCGACTGGCAGGCCGAGGCGCTGCGCTGGGTCAAGCGCGAGTTCCCGGAGGTGCCGATCGGCGGCGGCAACGTCGTGGACGGCGGCGCGTTCCGGTTCCTGGCCGACGCGGGCGCCGACTTCGTCAAGGTCGGCATCGGCGGTGGCTCGATCTGCATCACCCGCGACCAGAAGGGCATCGGCCGGGGCCAGGCGAGCGCGGTCATGGACGTCGCGGAGGCGCGGGACGACTACGCCCGAGACACCGGCGAGTACGTGCCGATCTGCTCGGACGGCGGCCTGCTGCACGACTACCACATGGCGTTGGCGCTGGCGATGGGTGCGGACTTCGTGATGCTGGGCCGCTACTTCGCGCGGTTCGACCAGTCGCCGGGCAAGAAGGTCCGCATCGGCGGCTCGGTGTTCAAGGAGTACTGGGGCGAGGGCTCCCGCCGTGCGCGCAACTGGCAGCGTTACGACCAGGGCGACGACGCGCTGCACTTCGAAGAGGGCGTCGACGGCTACGTTCCCTACGTGGGCGACCTCGGCGACACGCTCGCCCTGACCGTGGCGAAGATCAAGGCGACGATGGCGTCCTGCGGCGCGGCGACCATCCCGGACTTCCAGTCCACCGCACGGGTGACGCTGGTGTCCGAGCAGAGCTACCAGGAGAACGCCGCCTCCGTCGCGGTCCGCGAGAACGCCGACACGACCCTGGACTGAGCGCGGGGTGGCGGCACCGCCCGACCGGTGCCGCCACCTCCGCCCGGCTCATTCCGAGACGGGGATGCGGATTCCGGGACCCCTGCGACCCAGGGTGCTCTTCTGCAACGGATTCTCGTTCTCGGACCCAATTGCCATCGGGACACACCGTGCTTTCTGGTAATTGGCCGGCCGCGCCGGACACTCACTGCACGACTGCCCCCATTCCCGCGCACCGGGGGGCTCTCCCCGCCGCCTGGCGGCATATCGCGGCGAGTCGAGGACGGTTCGGGAAGCTGCCCGTTTGCGGCGTCGCCCCGGTTTACCCTGACGCGCCGATTTCCTGACACGTGCGTGCAGGCGGGTCACACGCTTCACGACAACGCTCGGGACCTACGAGGTAAGTGGCAGCGGTAAGTTACACTTACACAGTAAGGCTGTCACCAGGGAGGTGCGGGGCATTTGAAACGCATGCGGTTGACCCGGGACCGGGTGCTGACGGCCGCGATTCAACTCGCCGACGAATCAGGCCTGGCGGCGCTGTCGATGCGCAAGCTCGCCGGCGAACTCGGCGTGGAGGCGATGTCGCTGTACAACCACGTCAAGAGCAAGGAGGACCTGTTCGACGGCGTCGCCGACCTGGTGATCGGCGAGATCGACACACCCGCCGTCGGCGAGGAGTGGCGTCCCGCGATGCACCGCCGGGCCGTGTCCGCGCACGCGGTGCTGCGGCAGCACAAGTGGGCGGTCGGCCTGGTCGCGTCACGGCAGACCGTGGGTCGGCTGCAACTGGCGCACTACGACGCCACCATCGGCTGCCTGCACGTCGCGGGATTCCCGTACCTGCTCGCCGGGCACGCCATTTCGCTGATCGACAGCCACATCTTCGGCTTCACGGTCCGAAGGGTGGACCTGCCGTTCGACCCGGACGAGTTGGCCGCGTGGGCGGAGCACAACATGCCGCAGATCTCCGCCGACCAGTTCCCCCACGTCCACGCCATCACGCGGGGCATCCTCACGGAGGAATACCGGGACGCCGACTTCGAGTTCGGCCTCGAACTGATCCTGGACGGGCTGGAGGGCCTGCTCGCGGCCGTCGTCCAGGAGTGAGTAGGCGCAAGAGGGAAAGTCGTGGCGTTCCGCCACCGCTGTCGGCGGGACGCGGTGCGCGCGAGGCGAAGGCGTGGGGCATCGGCGCGGGCGGCAGGACACGAGATGACCTCGCGTCGAGATCACCGGGCACGACGGCCGGTCGGACTGCCGCAGCGAGGTGTCCGGGACGTCGGCAGGGTGCTGTCGATCGCCGCCCCGACCACCCGCCGCCGTGCGCCCGCAGAGGTGACCTCAGGACCGAGGTCCGCCGTCGCGACCTCCGTCACGGGGCCGTCCCGCGAACGCGGGCGACACCGGCGTAGACGCCCTGGACGGGGGTCGCGGCGCCGGAGATGCCGGGCTCGGGACGCCACTGCGGAGCGTCGACCACGCCGGGTTCGACCAAGTCCATGCCGGTGAACAACTCTTCGACCCGGTCACGGGGTCGGAAGAACATGGGGTCGGGGCTCGTGGCCATCGTCCTGGTCACCTCCGCCATGCCTTCGGGGTCGTGGTCCGCGGTGAGGTGGGAGATCGCCACGTGACTCCCGGGCGGGAGGGCGTCGCGGTACCGGGCCACGAGGGCGGCCGGGTCCTTCTCGTCGGGCACGAAGTGGTGGACGGCGACCATCAACAGGCCGATCGGCTCGTCGGTGTCGAACAGGTCGCGCACGGCGGCGCTGGACAGCACGCCGTCGGCGTCGGTGAGGTCGGCCCGCACGACCGCAGCACGGTCGTTACCGGTCAGCAGCAGCTCGCTGTGGGCGACGGCGACGGGTTCGTAGTCGACGTACACCACGCGACTGGCGGGGTTGGCGCGTTGGGCGATCTCGTGCACGTTGCCCACCGTGGGGATGCCGGAGCCGAGGTCGAGGAACCGGGTGATGCCCCGCTCGGCCATGAACAGCACCGCGCGGCGCAGGAACGCCCGGTTCGAGCCGGCGATCTCCCGCGCCCGCGGCAGCCTGGTGATGATGAAGCCGGCCACTTGCCGGTCGACGGGGAAATTGTGGCCCCCGCCGAGCAAGCAGTCGTACACCCGCGCCGCGGACGGCGTCGAGATGTCGATTCCGGCAGGCACCCAGGTTCCGGCCACTGTTCCCCCTCGCGTGCCGACTGATCGGGGCCGAACCAGCTTAGCGACGCCATCGGCACCGTGAAGCGGCGGCATACTGCCATCGTTTGCAGCATTGGGACCCGGCCAATTGCGGCACGTCCGCAGTGAACGCCGTGGACTTGACACCGAATAGTGCGACGGCACCGCGCGGACAAGCCCTCGGTCGCCCGTGGCGGACGACTCGACGACAGGGCCTCCGACGCCACTGGTTGACACACGTACACCGTAAGTGCATAGTGAGCAGGGTGACTTACACCGTACGTACCCGGTGGCGGCCGGTTCGGGACGGGCACGACCGGCGAACCGGAGATGTGCGGTTCAGGGCTTTCGGGTCGTCCGTGCCGTAACGGCCATTCACCTGGAGCCCGGCCGAACGAAGGTATTCCACCCGACCGGTGATCCGCGCCTTCTCCGGCATGGCGTGCGACGAACGCGCCGGCGGTCGCGCGGGAACGACTCGTGAACACAACAGACCGAAACAACAGACAATGAGAATCCTGGGGGATCCTGATGTCGAACTACCTCCGACTGTTCGCCCGGAGCGGGGCGCACCACGCCATGAACGGCCTGCGCAGCGGCCGGGCGGTGTGTACGACCGGCCCGTTGGACGTGGTGGCGCCGGCGGTGAGCGCGTTGCGCGTGGCGCACCCGGTGTCGTCCCGCCGGATCGGGCGGGACGAAGAAGGGCGGCCGGTGCTCGCGGCGGCGGGGACGAGCAACGAACTCCGCGGCGCACTCGGGCCGGCGCTGCCGGCGAGCATCGGCTCGGCGGTCCACCGCGGTGGCGCGTGCAGCGGTCCTGCCGGCCGCCGTGCCCCTCGCGGCGGTCCTGCCGCGCCATGTCGAATCCCCGGCGGCGTCGGCCGGGCCGACCGCCGAGACCGGACCGGCGACGATCGCCGCCGGTCCGGGAAGCACCGGCCCAACCGGTCATCGCCGGTGGTACCGGGGTCAGTGGTCGGTCAGGGCGGGAACCGGCTCTTCGGTGACCACCGGACGAGCCCGGCGCAGCGCGATCATGCCCACCACGGCGAACACCACCACCATCGAAGCGCCGACAACGGCGACGGTGTGCAGCCCGGACGAGAACGCGTCCCGCGCGGTGGCGAGCACGTCATCCGCCAGTGGACCGGGAAGGGTGGTCGCGGCCTGCAGGGCGCCGGCCATGCTGTCCGTCGCCAGGGCGGTGGCCTCGGCGGGCACCTCCCCCGGAACGGCGACCTGGTTGCGGTAGACGGCCGTGCCGACGCTGCCGAACACCGCGATCCCCATGGCGATGCCGAACTCGGCGCTGGTCTCCGACATCGCCGAAGCGGCACCGGCCTTCTGCGGTGGGACGGAACTCACCACCATCTCGGTGCACAGCACGCCCTGCGGCCCCATCCCGAAGCTCGCGATCGACATGCCCACCACCACGAACGCCACCCCGCCGGTCCCGCCGGCCTGCGTGAACAGCACGATCCCGCCCGCCGCGACCAGCATCCCGAACCCGAGCACGAACTCCGGCCGGAACCGCCGCGCCAGCCGGGGCGCGATCAGCGAGCCGACCACCACCGCACCGGCCTGCGGCACCAGCAGCACGCCGGCTTCCACCGCGCTGAGCCCGGCGACCATCTGCAGGTACTGGCTGACCAGCAGGAAGACGCCGCCCATGGTGAGCGCGCCGACCAGCATGATGCTCACCGCCGCGCTGAACGCCCGTACCCGGAACAGCCGCAGGTCCAGCATCGGGTCGGCCAGGCCGCGCTGACGGCGGACGAACGCCACACCGACCGCCACGCCCGCGACCAGCACGACCACCTTCAACAACGACACGCCGTCCTTGGCGGTCTCCTTGAGGGCGTAGACGATCGGCAGGATCGCACCCAGCGACAGGCCCACGCTCGCCAGGTCTAGCCGCCCCGCGGCGGTGTCGCGGTACTCCGGCAGCAGCTTCGGCGCGGTGGCCAGCAGCAGGACCATGACCGGCACGGCCATCAGGAACACCGAGCCCCACCGGAAGTGCTCCAGCAGCAGGCCGCCGACCACCGGCCCGATCACCATGCCGCCCATGAAGCAGCTCATCCACACCGCGATCGCGGTCCCGCGCTGGCGGGGGTCCTGGAACATGTTGCTGATCAGCGCCAGCGTGGACGGCATCAGCGTCGCCCCGGCGACACCGAGCGCCGCCCGTGCCGCGATGAGCATCTCCGGGCTGGTGGTGAAGGCCGCCACGATCGACGCCAGGCCGAAGGCGGCGCCGCCGACCATGAGCAGCTTCCGCCGGCCGATCCGGTCGCCGAGGGTGCCCATCGTGATCAGGAAGCCGGCGATCATGAAGCCGTAGATGTCGATGATCCACAGCAGCTGGGTGCTACTCGGCTGGAGGTCGGCGGCCAGGTGCGGGACCGCGAGGTGCAGCACGCTCATGTCCAGCGACAGCAGCAGCGTCGGCAGCGCCAGCACCGCCAAGCCCCACCACTCTCGTCGTCCTGCCCTCATCGTCTTCTCCCGGCGTCTCGATCCTGTGCTGTCACCCCTGCGTCGAACGGCAGCAGCTCAGATCTACAACCCGACCGGAAAAAGTCTTAACAATTTCTCCGCAGCCCTCGCCGTCACCCATGGACAGCAGCCGGTTACCAACAGTGAGAAGAATGGGTGCCGGCCCGGCGCCAGTGCGGGCGCCGGGCCGGACATTCCGACTTCCGGTCGGTCTGCCGGATTCCTAGCCGAAGTTCACGTCACTGCACCACATGTAGGTCTGGTCGAGGTGCGAGGCCTGCCAGATCGTGAAGACGATGTGGTGTCCGCGGTAGGTGCCGTTGGTCTGGACGTTGAACGTGATGTCCTTGGCCGGGGCGAACCTGCCGGTGGTCGTGACGTGGTCGAGGTTGCCCCACCCGAGGCGCTGGGTCTTGGGGTCGAACCCGTTCTTGCTGACGTACACCCTGAAGTAGTCCGCGCCGTGGCTGGCCTGGTCGTGCAGCCGCATCGAGAAGCTGCTGCCGACGTTGGTGGTCCGCCACTGGCCGGGGTTGTTCAGGGAGTTGTTGCGGGACAGGGCGTTGCTGCAGAGCTGTCCGTCGGGGGTCGATCCCTGGAAGTTCCCGCGGAGTCCGTCCCGCAGCGCGCTCATCCAGTTCCACATGGTGTCGGCGTTGGCCTGGAAGGCCTGGTAACACATGGGGTCCTGCTGCTGCATGGCCGGGTTCGTGTGTTGGCTGCCCCAGCTTTGCCAGCACTGGTAAGCGCGGGTGGCGGGGCTGACGATGGTGCCGTGCGCGGACGCCGTCGGCGCCCAGACCAGCGTGCAGGCGAGCATGCCGATGACCAGTGCGAAGATGCCACGCCGTCTGCCAACGGAGCCGGAAGTAGTGCGCATACGCATTGATGAGCCTCCATTCAATCCGGGTGATTGAGCGGCGGTGTGATCAAAATGGGAGCGCTCCCAGAGCAACCGTAGCTTATACGTCACTCAGCGAAACTTCAACGAAACTTTCTGTGATGATCAACTTGCGGTCCGACCGTCTCCCCGCGCGGCCGAGACCGGCGGCGTACCCGGTTCACGGTCGACGGAGCCGATGGTCGGTTCCCGATCGCGCTCTTCTCCGAGCCGTGAACACCGTGGGGCGCAAGCCTCGCGAATCACCAAGTGGCGGCCCCGAGCCGGACAGTGCGGGAGTCAGCGGATCGGGAAGCCGGTTGCGGCGACCTTGTCGGCGACAGCGGCCAGAGTGGTGGCGGGGTTCAGCGCGGCCACGACGTCCGCGGTCAGCGGCTGTCCGGCCAGGACGTGCCGCACCGCGTCGAGGTCCACCGGCTTGCCGTAGTAGTCCTGCGCCCACTCCTGGAATGCCTCGGGCGTGGGGTCCGTCAGCAGGGCGAACAGCCAATCGGCTCCGTCATGGTCCTGATCCCCGTCGGGGAAGGCGATGTCCCCGTGCCGCCAGGCGTCGTCCGCGTGCTCGCGCCACAGGCAGACCGTGACGTACGGCGTGCCGAACTCGTCGGAGAACGCCGGTTCCTCCACACACGCCCGGAACGCTTCGGGCACGGAGTCGAGGACGCCTGGCCAGGGTTCGCCGTCGTCGGTGGCGTAGGGGCTCATCGGCGACTCGTGGTCGAAGCCCCGCACGAAAGCCCCGGCGGCCGTGAACACGATGGAGTACTCGTTGCCCGCACCGTCCCGCTTGGACGCCAGTTGCCGGCCGGGGGCCCACTCGGCGTCGTAGTGGTGATAGCGGTCGTCGCTGCCCGGATTCAGCACGACGTCCAGCACAGCCAGCGCACGACTCAAGTCGCGCAGTTCCGGGATGGCGGGCAGGCGACGGGCGATGTCGTACGCGGTCACACCGACATCCAACCAAAAGGCCCGCGAGCCGGCGCACGCTGGTCGATCCGCCATGACCGGAGTCGCGGACCAGTCCTCAGCGGCCCACCGAACGCGTACCAACCCACAGCGGGTCAACACAAGTCGAGGCGTTGATGTCGTCTTCTGGCAGTCCACGGCCGCGCAGGTGACATCGCCGGCGGTCGCTCATCGCGCAACTCGGGAACCACCGGGCCGCATCCGCCCGGTCGCCGTGGGCCACCGCGTGTCGGACCTTCCGGTTTCGGCGTTCCAGCCGGGGGTTACTCCTGCACCATGAGACTGCCTACCGCGGCGTTGCTGCTCGGGCTCGGCATCGGTGGTTTCGTCGACGGGATAGTCATCCACCAGATCCTCGGCTGGCACCACATGCTCTCCGGCTGGTACCCGCCGACCGACTCCGAGAACCTGCACCTGAACATGGTCGGTGACGGTCTGTTCCACCTCTTGTGCCTGGTGCTCGTGATCGCGGGCGTCGTCGTGCTCAACCGCGGTCCACGACTGTCCGGACGGCTGCTCTGGGGCGGCATGGTGGCGGGCTGGGGCGTGTTCAACCTCGTGGAAGGCCTGGTGGACCACCAGATCCTGGGCATCCACCACGTCCGGCAGGGGCCGCACCAGCTCTACTACGACCTGGCCTTCCTGCTCCTGGGCGCGCTGCTGCTGCTCGGCGGCACCCTCATCGCCCGCTCCGGCGCGCGGACGCAATCACGTTGACGGAACCGGTCGGCGGCGGCACGGCTCCGCCTGTCCTCGGCGGGGTGTTGGACCCTGGGGAAACACTGTGGCGTCCACAGGTGCCTCGGCCCGCTGGGGTCGACCACGTCGCTCCGGGAGGCGCCAGCCGGTCGACGAGTCGGACGAAGACCAGGTAGAGCAGTCGTGACGCCACACCCCGCGATCAGCGCCCCGGCGCAGGGTTCCGGCACCCCGGGGACCGACTGTGTGCCGCCGAGGTGCGGCGACACCGCCAAGACCTGCCGCTTCGACGTTTCCGCAGGTCAACCCATGATCCGATCCCCCTGGGCGTAGTGGCGCACCGGCAAATCGCGCCTTTCGGATGGCGGGCTCGTCCACCAAAGGGTGATCCCGATGCGGACACCGGCGCTCAGCGGGTACACCACGGCGATAGTCGTCGATCGCACGGGAGACCTGATGTCCGACTTGAAGACCGCCGTGGTGTACTACTCCGCCACCGGCAGCGTGTACTCGATGGCTCGGGCCGCGGCCACGGCGGCCGAGACCGCCGGAGCCGAGGTGCGGCTGCGCAAGGTACGCGAGCTGGCGCCGGAAGAGGCCATCGCCAGCAACCAGGGCTGGGCCGCCCACGTCAAGGAGACCCAGGACGTCCTTGAAGCGACACTGGACGACCTGGAGTGGGCCGACCTGCTCATCTTCGGCACGCCCACCCGGTACGGCCTGCCGACGGCGCAGCTGAAGCAGTTCATCGACACCACTGGGCCGCTGTGGGCACAGGGCAAGCTCGTCGACAAGGTGGCAACCTCGTTCACGTCAGCGGGCACCGCGCACGGCGGCCAGGAAACCACCATCACCGCGCTGAACAACACCTTTTACCACTGGGGCTGCGTCATCGTGCCACCCGGTTACGCCGACCCGATCCAATTCCAGGCGGGCAACCCCTACGGCACGAGCCACGTCTCCAACAACGGTCAGACCCCACCCGGCCAGTTGGAACTCGACGCCGTGTCCTTCCAGGCCCGCCGCGCCGTGCACATCGCCCGCGCCCTCAAGAAGGGGCTCACGGCGTAGCGCTGTCCCGCCACGACGGCACGGTCGCGGTGGAGGAAGTCGCACGCCCGGGACCCGTGCGAGTGGCCACGTGGAGAGAATCGGATTCCCTCCTCCGGGGACGAGTCGGACGGGCCGCACTCGCGGGCCAGGACGGCGGCGGACGCGTTGTCACGGCCGAGGCCGACACGCTGTTGTCGACCGTGCCCAACCAGCTCGGCGTCGACCACAACACGCACGTGCTCGACAGCATCCTCACCACGTCCCCCCCGCCCTCGGCCGGCGCTGACCCGTACCGAGGCCAGGGCGTCCCCCGAGCAGACCGCCCGCGAACTCCCGCCCGCGAACCCGGACGGGAGTTCGCATCGGACGCCGCGGGCCGCGTCCTCAACGCGTTCCGGCCTACCGTCCCCAGAGCTCCGAGGGTGGGTGCCGGGTACTGCCCTCGGCGGTGTGCACGACGATCGTCGTCCTCCCCACCTCACCGGCCTCGGGCCCAGGCCACCAGGCGGTCCACCAGTTGGAGTCAGCCCCGGCCCGGACGAGACGACCGTCGTCGAGCAGGATGTCGACCCCGGTGACGTCCGGACCCATGCGTCCGACGACGCGGGAGTACATCTCGCCCTCGTCGCCACTCGAACTCATGGTCTCCATGGTGGCGGTGCCGCCCGCGGGCGGTTCGACGGGCCCACTGGTCAAGCCCTGCCAGTTGTACACCTCGTCGCCGACGACCATGCACTCGCCGAGGCCGTCGCCCATCTTCATGATCAGGACGCTGGTGATGCCACGTCGCTCGGCGAGCACCACGTCCGCCGCCGAAGGCTCAGGTCCCCCCCAGGCTCCCGCGCAAGCCCGGGCCTGGGGCAGAGCCTGCTCGCCGCCGGTCTGATCCGGGTTCGGGGTCCACTGGGCGAACGCCTCGTCGGTCGCGCCCGGGACCAGCCCGACGGCGACCACGAGACCCACCGCGACCACGGCGGCGGCGAAGCCGATGCCCACTCGCCGCCACACGGGAGGGGACGTGCGCACGGCGGTGGCCTCGTGAGTCCCGTCGATGACGCGCTCGACGTGCGCCGCCGACCGCGCCCACTCCTCCAGGCTCGGCTCGCGGCCCCGCGCCGGATCCAGTGCGGCCAGCCGCCGCAGGTCCTTCATGTCCTTCACTTCCACGCTCCCGTCGGTTCGTGCAGTGGTTCGGGTGTCACGACCGCCTCGTCGGGAGGGCCCAGAACCCGCGCCAATCGCTTGCGGGCCCGACTCAGCCGCATAGCGAAGGTCGTGCGGCGGCAGCCGAGCACCGCAGCCGCCTGGTCCGCGGTCAAGCCGTCGAAGGCCACCAACGCCAACACCTCGCGGTCTGCCGCGGTCAGCGCCAGCCACGCCCGCACCAGGTCCACCCGCGCCGCGACCTCCGCCGAACCGTCCGGCACGAGCTGTTCGAACTCTGAGGCCACCCGCACGTCCAAGGCCTGCCGCCGCAACCGCCCGCGCGCTTGGTTCGCCATCGTCCTGCGCGCCACCGCGAACAGCCAGGGCCGGGCGTCCTGCGGCACATCCCCCAGCCGCCGCCAAGCGATCAGGAAGACCGTGGAGACGACGTCCTCCGCCTCGGCGTGCGGAACGCGCCGCTCGACGAACCGGAGCAGGTCCGGGTACGTCTCCACGTGCAGATCCCGGAACCGCCGCTCGCGGGGGCCGTACCCCGGTGGATGTCCACCACCACTGCTCATGTCGTCCTCTCGTTCGCCGTCCTCCACCCACTACCTGTCCGGCACACCCGCACCTGTCACACCCGGATCGCGGAACCGCTCGCGGCGCGTCGACGTACCGCCGCGCCGATTCTGTCCTTCGTGCACGACGGACTCGGTCAGCGCGCCGGGCCCACCGCGCGCCGCAGGAAGCCCTCGTCGGCGGGCCACCTCCGACTGACATGC
Source organism: Saccharothrix isguenensis (assembly GCF_052936305.1). Classification (NCBI taxonomy): domain Bacteria; kingdom Bacillati; phylum Actinomycetota; class Actinomycetes; order Pseudonocardiales; family Pseudonocardiaceae; genus Saccharothrix; species Saccharothrix isguenensis. Next base: position 2,033,500 of record NZ_CP193626.1, on the reverse strand, counting down.
GGCGGCACGCGCTCGACGTGGCTGCGGCAGCCCGCTCGGCGGTGGAGTCGTGACCACCGCCCAGCGGGAAGTCGAGCACCCGAGCCACCGGCCGTCATGACGTCACCGCGGCCGGTGTCGGTGCAGTCGCTCGCGGGGTAGCTTGTGGCGGAGTGGTCAGATCGACGTGCAGTCCGGCTTGTCGGTCCAGTCCACGCCGCAGTGGTAGAGCGTGATCACGTTGCTGTAGCCGTACCTGGCGCCCAGGGTGTTGTACTCGTGGACGTCGACGCGGCCGGCGACGTAGTGGTCGGTCGGCGTGCCGCGGGCGGTGTCGGTGTGGGACGGCGGCGTCGATGTGGTGCTCGGCGTGGTGCTCGGCGTGGGTGTCGGCGAGCCGTCCACCAGTCCCCAGAACCTCGCCATGTGGTGCGCCGAGCAGATGTTCACGTCGAGGACGTAGGCCCCCGCCGTGCCGCACTGGCCGGCACCCGTCCCGGGGTCGACGGGCTGGCCGTGGCCCATGCCGGTGATGTCGTAGACCTCGACGGTGCCGCCGTAGACGCGGTGCGGGTAACCGGCGACCGTGTCGCGCACGTCGGCCGTCTGGTCGGTGCCGTTGACGTTGGTCCACTGCTCCACCAGTTCGGTGGCGTTCATCGGGCGCACGGTGTGGTCGGAGGTGCCGTGCCAGATGGAGACCTTCGCTCGAGTGCCGGTGTAGGACGCCGCGGCCCGGACCTTGTCGCCCCACTGCGCGGGAGTCAGGTCGACGCCGGGGTTCATGCAGCCGAACGCGGAGGACACCGTCGTCGCGCAACCGTGCGGCAGCCCCGCGACCACTCCCCCGCCGGAGAACACCTCCGGGTAGGTCGCGAGCATGACCGACGTCATCGCGCCGCCCGCCGACAGACCCGTGGCGTACGCCGACGTCGACCCGAGGTCCGCCTTCATCCGGTCGACCATCTGCTTGACCGACAACGCCTCGCCGGAGCCGCGCCGGGTGTCGCCGGGCTCGAACCAGTTGAAGCAGGAGTTGGCGTTGTTCTGCGACTTCTGCTGCGGGAACACCACCGAGAACTTCCACCGGTCGGCCAGCGCCTGCCACCCGGTGCCGTTGGCGTAGCCGGACGCGTTCTGCGTGCAGCCGTGCATCGCCACCACCACCGGCCGCCCGCCGCCCAGGCCGGTCGGCACGTACCGGAACATCTGGAGGTTCCCGGGGTTCGAGCCGAAGCCCGTCACCTCCTGCACCGTGGCCGCTCGGGCGGGCCGCGACGTGCTCACGGCGGACAAGGCGACCACCGCCAGGACGGCCAGCGCGGCGATGAGCGCCGCGGCAGGCCCTCGGATCACGGCGACGAGGTGACGATCGGGCACGGCGAACCTCCACGATGAGGACCGGTGACAGCGGTCACACTGATGCCTCGATGCTAGGAACCGCCGCGAGTCCCGTCCGTGGCGAGCGCACCCACTCTTTCCCGCACGGGGGTGTGAACGCCGCACATCGATCCGCTCACCGGGTTCACGCATGGGCTGCCGACCGGCGCGGGGCGGGCGACCGAGGACGCCCGCCCCTGACGCGCCGGGCCGTCAGACCAGCGTGATCGCGTACACCTCCACCCGCCGGTCGTCGGGCAGCGTCACCGAGTGCACGGCCTTGGCCGGGTCGAGCGGCAGGGACAGGCCGAACAGCCGCACCGGCGGGCCGTCCACGCCCTGCCCCGCCCTGATGCGGTGCGGCATGTCCAGCACGACCGCACCGCCGGAGCCGGCCCAGTCGCCGACCGTCATCGGCACCTCTGCGGTGCTGCCGTCGGCGTACCGGACCGTGACGGACGTGGATACCGGGCCGTTGTGCGCCGCCGCCACGAGTCGCAACGCGCCGTGCTCACCCGCGGGCAGCAGCATGGCCTGCCCGCGCGCTTCCACGAAGTTCGCGGCCGTGCCGGTCGCGTCCGGGGCCTGGTACGTCACGCCACCCCACGACACGGGACCGGCGGCGGGCAGCAACGCGGCGTCGTAGCTCCAGCCCTGGCCGTCGAAGTTGCCCTGACCCGACGCGGCGACCGTCGCCGTGCCGTCGTGGTTCAGCTCCCGCGACAAGTCCACCGCGCACTGCTCGCCCGACACCGCGCACGTCGCCGCCTGCCGCACTTCGAGCACGGCCTCACGCACAACGGTGTTCGGCCCGTGCACGGTGACGCGCACCGGGTAGCTGCCGATCGGCGTGCCGGCCGGCACCGTGACCACGACCTCGACCGACCGCTGGGTCGGCAGCCGGTGCGACTTGATCACCATCGGCGGGGTGGCCGGGGCCGACCAACCGGCCGGCACCTCCGTCGTCACCTCGACCGGCACCGCGCCGGGCGCCTGCGCGAGCACGTCCAGCGTCAGCGGCACGGTCTGCGGCGAGTCCGCCGTGGGCACGACCGCCGCGGACTGCCGCAGCGACGCGTCCACGTGCCGCCGGTCGTCGGGCCGCGCGCGGTTGATCGAGGGCGGCTCGGAGCCCGGGTCGGTGCCCCAGGACGACGGCGTCGTGCCGAGCTGGTGGGCCAACGTGCCGCCGGCGATGACGGAGTCCCAGTCCAGCCACGTCTTGCGCACGTCACGGCCGTTCAGCGACACCTGCCCCACGTACCGGTTGGCGTCGCTCGCGCCGGGGGCGGTGATGGTCAGCGTGTTCTGCCCGGTTCGGACGGTCGCGCCCGGGAACTGGGGGCTGGACAGGGCGAGGAAGTCGCCGCCGCTCATCGTCGGGTACAGGCCCAGCGACGAGAACACGTACCACGCCGACATCGTGCCCAGGTCGTCGTTGCCGGTCATGCCGTCCGGTCCGGTGGTGAACAACGTCATCGCCGCCCGCACCACGGTCGCCGTCTTCGCGGGCGTGCGCGTCGACAGGTAGAAGTACGGCGCGAGCAGGTCGGGTTCGTTGTTGGGGTTGTAGGTGGGCTTGCCGTAGTAGTCGTAGGGCTGGGTGATCCAGTCCTCCCGCACGGTCCTGGCCGGGTCGGCGAGCAGCTTGTCGTAGGCGAAGAACGCGTCGAGCCGGTCCTCGGTGGCCTCCCGGCCGCCCATCAGGTCGACGAGCCCGTTCGGGTCCTGCGGCACCAGCCACTGGTACTGGAACGCGCCGCCCTCGTGGAACTGGTGGCCCGCGTCGACCGGGTTGTACGGCGTCACCCACGTGCCCTCGGCCGTGCGGGGGCGGAAGTGGCCGGTCGAGGCGTCCCACAGGTTCCGGTACCACTGGCCCCGATCGGCGAACACCCGCGCGTCGTCCCGCTTGCCCAGGCCCTCCGCCATGACGGCGAGCGACGCGTCCGCCGCCGCGTACTCCAGCGTCGCCGACGCCGGGTGCGCGCAGTCGTTGTCGCCGCCCTTGTGCGCGCAGTCGGTGCCGAGCACGAGCCCGGACGGGATGTAGCCGCGATCGCTGTAGAACTCGACGCCGGACCGGCCGTTGTACGGCGAGTCGGCGGGCGGGACGGTGGTGGCGTTGCGCTTGAGCAGCTCGTACGCCTCCTCCTCGTACCCGGCGAGCAGGCCCTTCGACCACGCCTCGACCAGGAACGGCGTCACCGGGTCACCGGTCATGATGTTGGTCTCGCTGTTGGCCAGCGCCCAGCGCGGCAACCACCCGCCGTCCCGTCCGCTCGCGACGACCGAGAGCGCGACGTCCCGCGCCACCTCGGGTTCCAGCAGCTCCAGCAGTTGGTTCTGCGGCCGGTAGGTGTCCCACAGCGACAGGTTCTGGTACGGCGTGAACCCCTCGGCGGTGTGCGGCTTCCCGTCGAAACCCATGTACCGGCCGTCCACGTCGCCGGCGAGGTTCGGGTGCAGCAGCGAGTGGTAGAGCGCGGTGTAGAACGCGACCCGCCGCTCCGGCGCGCCGCCGTCGATCCGGATCGAGTTCAGCCGCTGCACCCACGCCTGGTGCGCGGCGGCTTTCGTGGCGTCGAAGTCGTACGAGTCGCCGGTCTCGGCGGCGAGGTTCTTCCGTGCGCCCTCGATGCCGGTGTACGAGAGGCCGACCTTGAGCACCACGTCGCGGTCGGCGGTCGCGTCGAAGGTCACCCACGCGCCGTTGCCGCCCTGGCCCGCCGCGTCCGGCACCCCCGGCGCGCGGGTCGTGCCGCGCCACGTGCCGAAGCTCGCGAACGGCCGGTCGAACGTCGCCGTGAAGTACACGGTGTGCTCGTCGTGGCCGGCGCAGAACCGCCCGGCGCGCACCCGTCCCTCGATGGTGCGGTCGCCGATGACGTGCACCTCGGAGTCGAGCACCTGCTGGTTCGCCTTGCCGGTGTTGAACAGGACGTTCGCCTGCGCCCCGGCCGGGAAGGTGTGGCGCTGCCAGCCGGTGCGGGACGTGGCGGTCAGCTCCGCGTCCACGCCGTACCGGGACAGCCCGACGCGGTAGTAGCCCGGCCGCGCCTCTTCGTCGGCGTGCGAGTACCCCGACCGGTACCCGGCGATGTCGACGTTGTCCACCGGGCCGGTCGTCGGCATGACCGGCAGTTCCCCCGCCACGCCGCAGCCGACGCCGGACAGGTGGGTGTGGCTGAAGCCGTGGATCTCCTGCTGCTGGTAGTCGTAACCGCCCTGGCCACCGGTGTCCGGGCTGAGCTGCACCATGCCGAACGGCATGCTGGCGCCGGGGAACGTGTTGCCGAAGTTCTGCGTGCCGACGAACGGGTTGACCAGGGTCGTCGGGTCCACGTCGGTGGGCTGGGCGGCGGCCGGCGTCGCGGCGAGCGGTGCGCCGACGAGCGCCAGTGCGGCGGCCAGCAGGAGTGAGTTGCCTCGTCGGAGTGGCATCGGCAGGGGGACCTCTCTGGGTGACAACGTTGTCAGGTGATCCGAGCGCCCGATCACCGCCCCCGACTCTGGCTGACGACGGCCCAGCCGTCCAGAGCCGGCGACCGCCTTGACCGGACAAGTCCGGCGACAGCCCGAAGCGGGCGGCAGTCGGCCCGTGCCGTGCCCCGTTCGCCGGGCTGCCGTTGGACAACATCACCTTGGGCGGTTCGGGACGTGCGTTCCGCAGCGGCGTTCTTGTCACGAAGTCGTCGGATGGCTCCGACGGTCAGGACGATGTCGGAGACCACCCGCGGCGCCGACGGCCAACGCGACCACGGTGCCCGCCACGTCGGGAGAGACCGCGACCGCGCTCAACCCCGAACGAGCCGATGCCCGAACGAGCCGATGACAGCCAAGCCGAAGCCCGCGCAGACCACTGCCTCCAACACGCAGCCGGGCGCGCGAGGTCGGAGCCCGGTGCGGAGCGCAGCACCTCGTGCACCAGCCGCCGCACGGGGGTGCGCATCGACTCGAACGCGGCGTCGACCGTGTCCCAGTCGGGCACGGGCGTGAGCGGCAACCGGGCGCGCCGCCGCCGGACCCGGGTCGCAGACGCGGTGACCGGCAGCCCGGTCAGTCCGACCGGCTCCGGCTCCACTGAGGACAGTCGGACTCGGGCCGCGATCGACCCGGAATCAGGCACAGGCGTGCCGCAGTGCCCGGGCTCGTCGGGTTAGGGTGAGGCGCGACCGGAGGAGGGCGTGCGTGGAGCGGCAGCAGCGAGGTGGGCGCGTGCTGTGGCAGCCTGTGCTGGCGCTCTTGGTCGCCCTCGTGCTGTTGTGGCCCGTCCCGTCAGCCGATGCCGGTGCCCCCGCTACGTCCGGCGTGGCAGTCGGCACCGGACCGGCCGTGCCGGCGGAGCTCCGGGGTGACGTACCGGGAGCGCAGTCCTCGTTCGGTCACCGAGGTTCAGCCATCCGTGTGGCGTCTGGTCCCGGTTCGAGGCCGGTGGGACCTGGGCTGGACGCGGCGTTCCCGGCCGTGTCACCTCCGCTGGTTGTCGCGCGCTTCGCCCCTGCTCGGCTGGTCGCCTCCCGGTCCCCGCTCACGCCGACGGCGGCCACGGTGCGTGACCGGTCTCCGCCCGCGGTGGTGCTGTAGGTCGTCGTGCCCGCGCGGGTGAATCGCCGTGCGGGGTGTGCGTTGCGGTTGCGCTCGGCCGGTGGGCTTGTTGCGCTGACGCTTCGCGTCGTGGCGGCCTACCCGAGTTGCCAAGCCATCGGGGTAGGACGGGTGAGAGGGCGGGCTGGTGGATCTGACCGCGGTACTGGGCGTGGTCGCCGCGGTGCTCCTGGTGTCGGTGTTGGCGGTGCGGATCTCGGTGCGGTTGGGTCTGCCGTCGCTGCTGCTGTACCTGGCGATCGGGGTGGTGCTGGGCGAGGCGGGGATCGGCATCCGGTTCGACGACGCGGCGTTGACCCAGTCGTTGGGGATCGCCGCGTTGATCCTGATCCTGGCCGAAGGCGGTCTGACCACCCGGTGGAAGGACGTCAAGCCGGCGCTCGGGCTGGGGTTGGCGCTGTCCACGCTGGCCGTCGCGGTGAGCATCGCGGTCACCGGTGCGGCGTTGCACCTGCTGCTGGACCTGGACTGGCGCACCGCCTTCCTGTGGGGTGCGGTGCTGTCGTCCACCGATGCGGCGGCGGTGTTCAGCGTGCTGCGCGGGGTCGGGGTGAGCAAGCGGCTGTCCGGGACGCTGGAGCTGGAGTCCGGCCTCAACGACGCGCCGGTGTTCATCGCCGTGGTCCTGCTCGCCTCGACCGAGGCGATCCACTGGTGGACGCCGATGCTGGCGCTCTACCAGCTGGCGGTCGGCGGCGTGATCGGCGGCGCGCTGGCGTGGCTGGGTGCCCAGGGGTTGCGGCGCGCGGCGCTGCCGGCCACCGGCCTGTACCCGCTGGCGACGATGGGGGTGTGCCTGGCGGCCTACGTCACCGCCCAGGGCTTGGGGACCTCGGGGCTGCTGGCCACCTACGTGGCCGGGCTCGTGCTGGGCAACGCCCGGCTGCCGCACCGGGGCGACACCCTGTCGTTCGTGGAGGGACTGGGGTGGCTGGCGCAGATCGGGTTGTTCGTGCTGCTCGGCCTGTACGCCTCACCCGGCCGGCTCGGGGGTGCGCTGGTGGCGGCCCTGGTGGCCGGAGCGGTGCTGGTGCTGCTGGCCCGCCCCCTGTCGGTGGTGGTCTCCGCGGCGCCGTTCCGGGTGCCGTGGCGGGAGCAGGCGTTCCTGTCCTGGTCGGGGTTGCGGGGCGCGGTGCCGATCGTGCTCGCGCTCATCCCGCTGACCGAAGGCGTGCCGGGGGCGCAGCGGCTGGTGGACGCGGTGTTCATCCTGGTCGGGCTGCTCACCCTGGTGCAGGGCACCACCCTGCCCGCCGTGGCCCGCCGGCTCGGCCTCCTCCAACCGGTCCAGCCGCAGGAGGTGGCCGTCGACGCCGCGCCGCTCGACGAGTTGGGAGCGGTGCTCCTCCAGGTGCGGATTCCGACCGGCTCACGACTGCACGGGGTGCACGTCGGTGAACTCCGGCTGCCGGCCACGGCGGTGGTGAGCCTCGTCGTCCGCGACGGGGAAAGTTCCAACCCGCAACCGGACACCCGCCTGGAAGAGGGCGACCAGCTGTTGATCGTCGCCACCGAAGCCATCCGCGCCGCCACCGAGCGGCGCATCCGCGCGGTCGACCGGGCCGGTCGCCTGGCCCGCTGGTTCGGCGAAGCCGGCCGATGAGACGGCCGGCGAGCTGAATCCTCCACTCGGAACGGCAGCCGCCGTCCGTGCTTTGTGGACGTCCTGTGTAGTCGAGACGTCACCTAGAGTGCTCGTGACTGCGGTGTGACGAAGGTAAATTTGATTCGTTCCAGACAAGCGGTCTAGACTCGGGGCGTGACATCCGACTTCGAGGCGCAGCTGCGAGCGGTCTCGCTGCGGGTGACCCGGCCCCGGTTGGCCGTGCTCGCCGCGCTGCGCGACCACCCGCACGTCGACACCGAGACGGTGATCACGTTGGTCCGGGCTGACCTCCCGACGGTGTCCCACCAAGCCGTCTACGACGTGCTGCGGGCGTTGACCGACGCCGGCCTGCTGCGGCGCATCCAGCCCGCCGGCGCCACGGCCCGCTACGAGTCCCGGGTCGGTGACAACCACCACCACGTCGTATGCCGTTCCTGCGGCGCGATCGCCGACGTCGACTGCGCCGTCGGACACAGCCCCTGTCTTACCGCCTCGGACGACGGCGGCTACGTCGTCGACGAGGCCGAGGTCGTCTTTTGGGGCACCTGCCCCGACTGCTCGACCCAGAACACCGCCAATGATCCGCCCGCTGGAAGGAAGTAAATTGAGCGACCTCGGGAAGACGCCCCCCTCAAGCGCACAGGGCGTGGACCAGAAGGCCGCGGTCGGCTGCCCGGTCGCGCACGACTCCGTGACCGCGCACGGCAGCGAAAGCGAGAACCCGGCGATCGACTCGCCGACCCCGAAGACCGGCGGCCGTCCGCGCACGAACCGGGATTGGTGGCCCAACCAGCTCGACCTCTCGGTGCTGGGCGCGCACTCGACGAAGAGCAACCCGCTGGGGGCGAACTTCAGCTACGCCGCGGAGTTCGCCAAGCTCGACGTCGAGGCGCTGAAGCGCGACATCACCGAGGTGCTCACCACCTCGCAGGACTGGTGGCCCGCCGACTTCGGCCACTACGGCGGCCTGATGATCCGGATGAGCTGGCACGCCGCCGGCACCTACCGCATCCACGACGGCCGCGGCGGCGCGGGCGACGGCGGTCAGCGCTTCGCCCCGCTCAACAGCTGGCCCGACAACGCCAACCTCGACAAGGCGCGCCGGCTGCTGTGGCCGGTCAAGCAGAAGTACGGCCAGAAGGTCTCATGGGCCGACCTGCTCGTGCTCGCCGGCAACGTGGCCCTGGAGTCGATGGGCTTCAAGACCTTCGGCTTCGGCTTCGGCCGCGAGGACGTCTGGGAGCCGGAGGAGATCTTCTGGGGCCCGGAGGACGCCTGGCTGGGTGACGAGCGCTACGTCAGCGAGTCGGAGATGGCGCCCGAGGTCGGCGCGACCGAGATGGGGCTGATCTACGTCAACCCCGAGGGCCCGCGCGGCAACGCGGACCCGCTCGCGGCGGCGCACTTCATCCGGCAGACCTTCGGCCGGATGGCGATGAACGACGAGGAGACCGTGGCCCTCATCGCGGGCGGCCACACCTTCGGCAAGACCCACGGCGCCGGCGTGGCCGACAGCCACGTGGGCCCGGAGCCCGAAGGCGCCCCGTTGGAGGCGCAGGGCCTGGGCTGGCTGAGCACCTACGGCAGCGGCAAGGGCGCCGACACGATCACCAGCGGTCTCGAGGTGACGTGGACGGACAAGCCGACGCAGTGGAGCAACCGGTTCTTCGAGATCCTCTTCGGCTACGAGTGGGAGCTCACCACGAGCCCCGGCGGCGCCAAGCAGTGGGTCGCCAAGGACGCCGAGGCGATCATCCCCGACGCGCACGACCCGGCCAAGAAGCACAAGCCGACCATGCTGACGACGGACCTGTCGCTGCGCGTCGACCCGGCGTACGAGAAGATCTCCCGCCGCTTCCTGGAGAACCCCGACGAGTTCGCGCTGGCCTTCGCCAAGGCCTGGTACAAGCTGCTGCACCGCGACATGGGTCCGGCCAGCCGCTACCTCGGACCGTGGGTCCCCGAGGCCCAGCTGTGGCAGGACCCGGTGCCGGCCGTCGACCACGACCTCGTGGGCGACACCGACATCGCCGCGCTCAAGGCGAAGGTCCTCGAGACCGGACTCACCACCACCGAGCTGATCAGCACCGCCTGGGCCTCCGCCGCGAGCTTCCGCTCCACCGACAAGCGCGGCGGCGCGAACGGCGCCCGGATCCGCCTGGAGCCCCAGCGCAACTGGGAGGTCAACCAGCCCGAGCAGCTCGGGAAGGTGCTGGAGGTCCTGGAGGGCGTCCAGCGCGAGTTCAACGAGGCGGGCGGCGCGAAGATCTCGCTCGCCGACCTGATCGTGCTGGCCGGTTCGGCCGCCGTCGAGAAGGCGGCGCGCGACGCCGGCTTCGAGGTGACCGTGCCGTTCCGCCCGGGTCGCACCGACGCCGTCCAGGAGCAGACCGACGTCGAGTCGTTCAAGGTCCTGGAGCCGCGCGCCGACGGGTTCCGCAACTACCTGCGGGCCGGCGAGAAGCTCCAGCCCGAGGTGCTGCTCGTCGAGCGCGCGTACATGCTCGACCTGACGGCGCCGGAGATGACCGTCCTCCTCGGCGGTCTGCGGTCCCTGGAGGCCAACCACGGCGGCAGCCGGCACGGCGTCCTCACCGACCGGCCCGGCGTGCTCACCAACGACTTCTTCACCAACCTCCTCTCGCCGGGCACCCGGTGGAAGGCGTCGGAGTCCGAGGAGCACGTGTACGAGATCCGGGACGTGGCCACCGACGAGCTGAAGTGGACCGCCACGGCGGTCGACCTCGTCTTCGGCTCCAACTCGCAGCTGCGCGCCCTCGCCGAGGTCTACGCCAGTGACGACGCCCGCGAGAAGTTCGTGGCCGACTTCGTCGCGGCCTGGACCAAGGTCATGGAACTCGACCGGTTCGACCTCGCCTGATCCGCTTCACCGACGAGCCCGGCCGATCCGCCAGTGATCGGCCGGGCTCGTCCCTGTCCGCCCACTGTCGCCGGGGGTGATCAGCCCGGTCTCGCAGGCGCCTCGCGGTGACCACCGCTGGACCGTGGTGGTCCGGCGTGCTGGGCGAACGCCGGCCGGGTTACGTTCTCGGCATGGCGGACGAATGGTCGCGTGAGCCCGTGTGGGCGCAGTGGCGGCGTCCCGGCCCCACTGCGGCCCAGCGGCGGCACGACGTCTGGCTGGCGCTCGCGGCGCTGGCGGGCGCGACGGCGGTGACGGTGCTGGTCAACAGCATGGGCGCGATGGTGTTCGACGACGTGGTGTCGATGCCGGAGCAACTCGCCTGGGGCGCTGCCCTGACGCTGCCGCTGGTGGCACGACGGCGGTTCCCGGTGGCCGTGCTGCTCGTGGTCGGCGGGCTGTTGATCGCGGCGCAGGCACGACAGGTGGGCGACAACCTCGTGCCCTCGGTCGCGTTGTTCCTGGCCATGTTCAGCGCCGGCGCGTGGGGGCAGGACCGGACGCGGGCGCGGTGGGCGCGGGTCGCGGTGATCGTGGTGATGTTCGCCTGGCTCGGGTTCGGGCTGGTGCAGTTCCTGGTGCGCCCCGCGCCGTCGTTCGAGGGAGCGGCCGGTCCGCTGGACCCGGTGATCGCGTCGGTGCTCTACGGCATCGGGTTCAACCTGCTGTTCTTCCTCTCCTCGTACTTCTTCGGCGACATGGCGTGGGAATCGGCCCGCCGACAGGCCGAGCTGGAGCACCGCGCCGAGCAACTGCGCCGGTCGCAGGAGCAGAACACGCGTGGCGCGATCGTCGCCGAACGCGTCCGCATCGCCCGTGACCTGCACGACGTCGTCGCGCACCACGTGTCGGTGATGGGCGTGCAGGCGGGCGCGGCGCGGCGGGTGCTCGACCGCGACCTCGACCTGGCCCGCGAGGCGTTGCGGACCGTCGAGGACACCGCGCGCACCGCGATCGGCGAACTGCGCGGGCTGCTGGGCGTGCTGCGTGCCGACCAGGAGGAGGTCCGCGACAAGGAGGGCGAGACGTCGTCACCGGGCCTGGACCAGCTTCCTGAGCTGGCCGAACTGGCGCGGTCGGCGGGGCTCGACGTGGAGCACGGCGTGTACGGCGACCCCCGGCCGGTGCCGGAGGGCGTCGCGCTGTCGGTGTACCGGATCGTGCAGGAGTCGTTGACGAACGTGGTGAAGCACGCGGACGCGCGCAAGGCGGACGTGCGGGTGCGGTTCCTGGAGAACTCGCTGGAGGTCGAGGTGGCCGACGACGGGCGCGGCTCCAAGGGCACGTCGGTGGGCCTCACCGGGTTCGGCCTGGTCGGCATGCGGGAACGGGTCGCGGTGCACGGCGGCGAGTTGGAAGCCGGACCCCGCCGTGACGCCGGGTACCGGGTCCGTGCGAGGTTCCCGGCATGACGACCCCCTTGCGCGTGGTGCTCGCCGACGACCAGGACCTGGTGCGGGCGGGCTTCCGGGTGATCCTCGGCACCGAGGACGACATCGAGGTGGTCGGCGAGGCCCGTGACGGCGTCGAGGCCGTGGACGTGGTCGGCCGGCTCCAGCCGGACGTCGTGCTGATGGACGTGCAGATGCCGGGCATCGACGGGCTGGAGGCCACCCGGCGCATCCTCGGCCCGGCAGGCGCGGGCAACCCGATCAACGTCGTCATCCTCACCACGTTCGACCGCGAGGACTACCTGTTCGAGGCGCTGCGGGCGGGCGCGAGCGGCTTCCTGCTCAAGAACGCCTCACCCGAGGACCTGGTCGACTCGGTCCGGATCGTCGCCCGAGGTGACGCCCTGCTGTCGCCCGAGGTCACGCGGCGCGTCATCGCCCGGTTCACCGGACCGGCACCGGCAACGCCCGCGCACCGGCCGTCCGAGCTGACCGACCGCGAGTTCGAGGTGCTGGTCCACCTCGCGCGCGGCGCGAGCAACGCGGAGATCGCCGGCGCGCTGTACCTGGGGGAGACGACGGTGAAGACGCACGTGTCGCGCATCCTGGCCAAGCTGGGCCTGCGCGACCGCACGCACGCGGTCGTGTTCGCCTACGAGCACGGGATCGTGGAACCGGGCCAAGGGGGTCCTCCGCGAGGATGACCCCCGGGGTCGATCTCGCGCCGGACGTGGCGGAGGCGTGCGGGGCCTAGCGTTGCGATCATGTTGACAGTGACGTCGGTGAGCCGGAGTTTCGGCGACCACCAGGTCCTCGACGGGGTGTCCTTCGAGGTCCGGCCCGGCCGCATGACCGGGTTCCTGGGCGCGAACGGGTCCGGCAAGACCACCACCATGCGCATCGTCCTCGGTGTCCTCGCCGCGCACGGCGGCACGGTCGCCTGGCACGGCTCGCCGGTGACGGGCTCGGTGCAGCAGCGGTTCGGGTACATGCCCGAGGAACGCGGCCTGTACCCGAAGATGGCCGTCGCCGAGCAGATCGCCTGGCTCGGGCAGCTGCACGGCCTCGACAAGGACACCGCGCGGCGCAACACCGAACGCCTGCTCGACCAGCTCGAACTGGGCCACCGGGCCAAGGACAAGCTCGAAGAGCTGTCGCTGGGCAACCAGCAGCGCGCGCAGGTCGCCGCAGCACTGGTGCACGACCCCGTCATGCTGATCATGGACGAGCCGTTCTCCGGGCTGGACCCGATCGCGGTCGAGACGGTGCTCGGGGTGCTGCGCGACCGGGCCGCGAGCGGTGTGCCCGTGCTGTTCTCCAGCCACCAGCTGTCCGTGGTGGAACGGCTGTGCGACGACGTGGTGATCATCTCCGGCGGCCGGATCGCGGTCAGCGGCGCGCGGGACGAGCTGCGGACCCGGTACGGCACCACGCGGTTCGAGCTGGTGGTGGCGTCCGACGCCGGGTGGGTGCGCGACGTGCCGGGCGTCCGGGTGGTCGACGTCGACGGCCCGCGGGTGGTGTTCGAACCGGACGGTGACGCCGAAGTGGACCAGGTGGTCCTGGAAGCCGCCCTGCGCCGGGGTTCCGTGCGCAGCTTCACCCCCGTCGTGCCGACGCTCGGCGAGATCTTCATGGAGGCGATCTGATGACCGGCGTGACGGAGCGGGAGCGGGACGGCGGGTCGCGCGGGTTCGCCGCGGCCACCAGGCTGGTCGCCGAGCGGGAGATGAAGACGTTCCTGCGCACCAGGGCGTTCTGGATCGGCCTCGGCGTGATCGTGGTCGGGTTGTTCGCGATGTCGATCCTGCCGACCGTGCTCGGTGGCGGTGAGACCAAGGTGGCCACGGTCGGCTCGCAGGCCGCAGAGGCGTTGACGGACACCGGTGTGGAGGTCCGCGAGGTTGCCGACCTGGCCGCCGCCGAGGCGTTGATCCGGTCGGAGGAGGTGGAGGCGGCGGTCGTGCCGGACACCACGGGCGAGTCCGCCACGGGCATCCGGGTCGTCGCGTTGGCCGACCCGCCGACCGACGTCGTGGCCGCGCTGCGCACCGCGCCGCCGGTCGACCTGCTCGACCCGGCCGAGGTCGGCCAGGGCCAGCGACAGCTCGTGATCATGGTGTTCGCGTTGCTGTTCCTCATGTTCGGGATGGGCGGGACGGCGATCGCGCAGAGCACCGTCACCGAGAAGCAGACGCGGATCGTGGAGATCCTGGTGTCGACGGTGCCGGTGCGCGCGCTGCTGGCGGGCAAGATCGTGGGCCACTCGCTGCTGACGATCGGCCAGGTGCTGGTGATCGCGGTGGCCGCGCCGGTGGCGATGCGGCTGGGCGGCCACTCGGAGCTGCTGGCGCTGGTCGCGCCCGCGCTGGGCTGGTTCGTGCCGTTCCTGGTGTTGGGCTTCGTGCTGCTGGCCGCGATGTGGGCGGTGGCAGGGTCGTTGGTCAGCAGGCAGGAGGACTTGGGTTCGAGCATGGGCCTGGTGATGCTCCTGGTGATGGGACCGTACTTCGGCGTGATGTTCTTCTCCGACAACGTCGCCGTGCTCACCGTGCTGTCGTTCCTGCCGTTCTCGTCGGCGATCGCGATGCCGGTGCGGCTGTTCGCCGGTGACGCGGCGCTGTGGGAACCGCTGCTGGCCATGGGGCTGCTGGCCGGGACGGTCGTGCTGACCGTGCTGCTGGCGAGCCGGGTGTACTCGGGATCGTTGCTGCACACCGGCGGCAAGCTCGCCCTCTCCAAGGCGTGGTCCAGGGAGGCCTAGTGGCGTGTCGCTGCTTAGCTATGGCTCCTGGTGCTGGGAGGTTGCTGTCCGGCAGGTCCCCTTTCCCTGCCGGACAAGGACTTGATCCGGCTGACCACCACGGGGGTGCATCCGGCGTCGGCGATCAGGCGGGCGCGGGTGCTGCTCGCACTGGACACCTCGGTGGGCCAGCCGAGCCGAAGGATGTGATCGCGGCCCGGCTCGGGGTCTCGGGTCGAGATGCTGCGGCTGGTCGCCAAGCGGTTCACCGGGACCGGTGGTGATGTCCTTGCCACCGTCTCGCGCAAAAAGCGTGATCTTCCTCCGGTGCGTCCCCGGTGAGCGGTGAGGTCGAGGCCCGGCTGATCGCCCTGGCGTGCTCGCGGTGATCGAGCACACGAGCCGACGAATCAGGGTCCTCGACGTCACCACGCACCCAACCGCCGCCTGGGTCACGCGTGGCGCACCCAGGTGACGCTCCCCGACTCGTGCGCGGGGGAAGCCGGGATCGCGCTGCGACCGATCACCGAGGTCTACGGCGGCCCGGCGGTGTTCACGTGCGAGGTGCCCGGCCTGCTGACCGCGGGCCGTCGTCACCGTCTGAGCGCCCGGCTCACCTGCCGAGGTTCACCGGGATCTCGCTCACCACGACCTCGCTGCCGTCCTGAGCCGATGCGTACCAGGCGATGACCTTGCCGGGACCCGCGGCGACGACGGTGAAGCGCAGGGTGGTGTCGAACGTGCCGCGGGTGCCGGTGCCCGACGTGGCCATCACCGGCTGCTCGACCAGCGCCTTGCCCGCGGCGTCGGTGACGCGCAGGGAGAACTGGGCCTCGAACACGTTCGCCGACCCGTACACGCGCAGCGGGCTCGTGACGTCGGTGCCGAACACCGGGGACTCCACCAGGACCGCCGGGGCGAAGTCCTCGTAGTCGCCGCGGGTCTGCGGGCGGTCGATGACCACGCCCTCGCCGCCGAGCGCCGTGACCGGCTCGCCGTCCAGGCGCAGCTCCACCCGCTCCACCGAGCTGAACTGGGTGAGGGTGAACACCAGCTGGGCGAGTCTGCCCATCATCGAGAAGGAGCCGCCGCCGGAGGCGTACTGCCCGGACAGGTCCACCGTCACGGTTCCGTCCGCCAGGTTGACGCCGCGCAGCCCGGTCCCGGCCGGCACCGTGCTGGACATCCCCGCCGCCTGCTCGGCCTCGCTGGGACCGGCGAGCAGCGCGCGCACCGCGGCCGCGGCGACACCGGGCCCTGGGAGGTCTCGGGACGCGGGCACCAGCTTCTCGTCCCGCAGGAAGTACACCGAGCCCGCCACCACCACGTCGGGCTCGACGGTCGGGCTGTGCGCCGGGGTGGTCGGAGCGCCCGTCGTCGGGGTCGAGGTCGAGGTCGAGCTGCCGGTGGGGACGCCACCAGGTTCCTCCGTGCCGGGCTCGGGCGAGGTGCACCCGCTCACCACAACCAGCGCGGCGGCGAGAACGGCGGTCAGTCGTCGCATGTGACCCTCCCTGCGTACAGCGGCACGCAGATCATGACGGGTGGGCGATTCACCGGCGCGACCGGTTCCGGCGGATGGCGTGCATATTGAGTAGAAAGCGATCGTCATCCTGTAAGTCGATCACCGTGATCGAGGTCGAGGGTGCGCACCGGTTGTCGCCTGCGGAGCGTGAGGTGCTGCGGTTGCGGGTGGTGACCGCGTTGGAGGCCGGCTATCGGCAGGCCAGGGAGGTGTTCGGGGTCTCCGAACGCTCGGTGGGCACCTGGTGGCGCGCCTACCCACGGGACGGCCGCGACGGCCTGGCGACCCGCCGGGGGACGTCCCGGCCCCGCCGAACTGATCGGTCCGGAGGACCGGAGCAGGCTGTTCACGGTGATGGCCGACTACACACCCGAGAGCTGCTGATCGGCGGCCCACCTGTGGACCCGCCAGGCGGTGGTCCAGCTGATCCGGCTCGTCGTCGGGGTCGACATGACCGAACAGGGCGTCGGGTTGTGGCTACGTCGCCACGGGTTCACCCCGCAACGCCCGGCCCGACGCGCCTACGAACAGCAGGCCGCCGCGGTGCGTGCGTGGCTCGACGAGCAGTACCCGGCGATCGAGACCAGCGAAGGCGGAGGGCGCCGCGATCGCGTGGGGCGACCGGTGCGGGCTGCGCTCCGACGCCGCACCACCCGGCCGGTCCTGGGCGCCCAAGGGACGCACGCCGATCGTGCGGGTGGCCGGAAACCGACTGCGGGTGAACCACAGCGCGCCGCCGCCTCACGCGGCGCGCTGTGGTTCACCGTGTACACCGAACGCTTCACCGCACCGGTGTTCACCGGCTTCCTCGACCGCACGGCGCGCCAGGCCGGCCGGAAGACCCACGTCACGTCATCGCCGGCTGGCACCCGGTCCACCGCAGCAAGGCCGTCAGCGCCTGGCTGCAGGACAACGCCGACCGGATCGAACTACACCTGATGCCCTGCTACAGCCGGGAGTTCAACCCCGACACGTCCCTTGATCTGCACGGATAACGTTTCGGCAGGAACAGTGACGAAAGCACCGTATCCAAACCAGGCGCGAAGCACTGAAGTGCAGCACCAGAACCACCTGCTCCTCCGCGCTGCCGTTGCCGCAGTGGCCTGTCAACGGCATCATCGTCTTCCAACCGGCCGATGAAGGCGGCACCTACGGAGGCCTAGCGGTCCCCAGGATGGACCTGTTGGGCCCGGTCGGCGGGGGTTTTTTGAGGTTGCCACGGGAGAGGAAGCGGTTGTAGGGATGGAAGCCCTACAAGCCCCTCGCAACCAATCCACTCGCAATCCGACTTCTTGATCGTCACTCAAGTTCGGAGCATCCTGCAATACACGTGCACGACACAACCGGTGCGACGTAGAATCG
The DNA here is from genome assembly GCF_052936305.1 of Saccharothrix isguenensis. Taxonomy (NCBI): domain Bacteria; kingdom Bacillati; phylum Actinomycetota; class Actinomycetes; order Pseudonocardiales; family Pseudonocardiaceae; genus Saccharothrix; species Saccharothrix isguenensis. The sequence goes on along the minus strand of NZ_CP193626.1, from coordinate 2,015,983 downwards.
ACCAAATGGATCTGAACACTGTTGCGGTGCCCCATACCCTCGCCCACTTGAAGCCATTGCTGCCGGCACCCTCGGCTCGGATTCTCGAGGCAGGTTGCGGCCGTGGCGCTCTGGCTGCCGCCCTGGCGGACTTGGGCTACAAAGTCACCGGCGTGGACCGCAACGCCGATATGGCCGCTGCCGCCACGAAGCGCGGAGTGCCTGTCATCGAAGCCGATGTCATGGACGTCTCCGGCGAGTACGACGTCGTACTGTTCACGCGCTCCTTGCACCACGCCGAGAGCCTCGACGACATCCTGGCCCATGCCGCCACACTGCTCGCTCCGGGCGGGCAGGTCATCATCGAGGAGTTCGCCTGGGAGCGCGTGGACCACGCCGGTGCGCACTTCGTCTACGACAACCGCGCGATGCTGGTCGCCGCGGGCCTCCTCGACGCCGACCACCCCTCCGGTGATCTCCTCGATGCGTGGATTGGTGCCCACAATTCGCTCCACCCGGGTTCCGCCATGCTCGCCGCGTTGAGCCGCATCGGCTCCGACCTGACCACGGTGGACACCAGCATCCTGTGGCGTTTGGTCGATGGACGCGGCGGTTCCTGGATCGAGCCCGCCACCCGTGCCGCCGATGCCTTGAACGCCATGCGCAAAGCGGAGGAACGCCGCATCGCCTACGGCATGCTTCCTTCGGTCGGTCTGCCCGCCTCTGTCCGCCGATGATGCCTCCGCGTTAACCGACGCAGGGCACCTTGCAGCGCATCCGGGACCGGGCGATCGTCAAAGACGACTACACGACCACTACTACCTGGCCTTGGGGCAAGCCCAGTGGTCGGTGTCTGCCCGGATTGCCAGGGCGGTCTGGTAGATAGTGGGGCATGTTCCGCGACTTCAATTTCAAGCTGCTGGTCATCGACAAGCTCGTGTACCGGGACAAGGTGATCCAGCCTCGTTTCAGGATCGCCGACATTCTCCACGCCAAGGGCGCCACAGGCGACCTGTGGAAGTACCTGTACAAGCAGAACCTGCTGTACACCGTCCTGGAGGAAGCCCGCCAGTACTTCACCGATTTGGAGATCACCCCAGACCAACTGGCCGCCGTGGACGAACTGATCACCCACGGACTGGAGATCCACCACCAATGCTCCCCGTTCTGGGATGGAGAAGACGACCTCTTCGACGTCACCTCACTGGACGACCTCGCCCTGCTGCCCAACCTCCGGGTGATCCACGGCGGATACGAGGCCATGATGGCCGCCCCCGGCGCCCAGGACACCCTTAAGGCATGCGGAATCGCCGTGAAATGAGCAGCGCTTGGCACCGCCCATCAGCCCCACCGCGCTCACCCTGAGGGGAGCCCTGCACCTGCTGGCCGCTGAAGCCGCGGCCGCCACCCACGACATCGCCGGGAGTGACCACCTGACGGCCATCGCAGCCGATGCCGCGACCACTCTGGGGCTACCGTCGGAATTAGGGCGAGCTGCCCGAACTCTGCCACAGGGTGGCCGACTCGACCGTACGGCGCGTGCTCAAGCGCCTGCGGATCCCACCCGCTCCCCGACGCGACAGCGACGCCTCGTGGCGGCGGTTCCTGCGCTGAGAACAGTGCTGAACCGCTATGCGGCCCACTACAACCACCGCCGACCCCACCAAGCACTACAACTCGCACCACCACGACCGGACCACCACCCGATCGCAAAGCCGGGCAACACGTCGATACGCCGCCGACCAGTCCTCGGTGGCTCCATCAACGAGTACGAACCACGGCAGCCCAACCGCAGGTCAAACCACGTAGCCGGCGTTTGACACCCCGCAGGGCCAAGAACGGGAGAAGGGCGTCGATATCCGGTTCAACCCGGGCGACGTGTTCCCGAAGTGGTTTGCGCGCACGGGGTGCTCACCGACCGACCTCATGCGACAGGAGGGTCTCGGCCTGCCTGACGAGGTCGGCGCGACGCTGTGCGCCTGGATGGGGACCAGGACCGGCCGTCTACACGGCTACGTGGTGTACGAGCGTGAGACGCCGTTCGGGACGTTGCCGCTCGCGCAGACCGTGCCCCTCTGGTTCTTGCGGGAGGTGTATCCGCACGGTGAAATTCGTTCTGACAGATTCACCCGAACGTGGACCTCTTTGATGTGCGTGGCTGTCGACACTCGCTCTTGATGTAGAGGATCATCGGTGCGATTCATAATCGACCTCGGAAGGCCGTCATACCCATGCGCATGATCGAAAAACTCGCCATCGCAACCGCTGCGACCGGCGCGGCGTTGTTTGCCGCGCCGGCGGCCCACGCCGGCGTCCTCGACGGCGTGCTGAACAACGCCCACGTCATTGATGACATCTCGTCGTTGAGCAGCATCATCAACTCTGACTCGACGAGCGAGGAAAACTCCAACGCCAACACTGCGGGCGGTCACCACGTCACCAATCTTGGCAGCCTGGACTGACTCGTGATCGTTGTCGAGGCACCGCGACAGCCCGAGAACGGCGACGAATGGTTCTACTTCGAGGACCAGTCGTAGTCGCCATGACAGCGTGAGCGACCCGGTTGCCGCAGCTCCGGCATGCAACGACGATCCGCGCGTGTCGAGGACTCCCCGAAAGCCGATGCCGGCGAGCTTCACGGATCGGGGGAAGGTGGAGCGCGCCAGGGGTCGACTGTGTCGTGGAGTGGGATCCGGCGCTGGGACATCGCGCACGGACGCCGACTTCAGGCATGATCACGCCCGGCCGGTACGGGGTGTGCCGAGCGCGGCGTGCGGAGGGGGTTGTCGATGCTGGAGGAGGATGTCTTCTTCCTGTCGTCTGCGTCGTTGGGGGGCGTGGCCGGCGAGGTGATCCGATCACGGCCGTTGACCGGGCCGGCCGCGTTGAGCTCGGCGTCGCGCAACGACCTGGTGCTGTACCGGTCGACCGCGGTGGACGGCACCCCGATCGCGGTGTCGGGCATCGTGGCGCTGCCGCCCGCTCCTGCGCCGCAGGACGGCTATCCATTGGTGAGCTGGGCGCACGGCACCCTGGGGCTGGGCGACAAGTGCGCCCCCTCGCGCGACTCGCCGGAGCTGGCGGAGCGGCTGCCGGAGCACCACCGGATCAACCAGGCCCCGCACGTGCTGCTCAACGCCTTGCTGCAGGCGGGTTGGGCGGTCGCGATGACCGACTACGAAGGACTGGGCGCCAAGGGTGTCCACCCCTACCTGCTGGGCGAGTCCGAAGCCTACGGCGTGCTGGACATCGCCGTGGCCGCCCGGAACCTGCACCCGCACATCTCCACCCGGCTGGCGGTCGTCGGGCACTCCCAGGGCGGGCAGGCCGCCCTGTTCGCCGGCCACCACGCTCCCACCCGCACACCCGGACTGGACCTGTGCGCGGTCGCGGCGCTGGCACCGGCCTCGCACATCAAGGACGACGTGCTCGCCGGCAGCCGCTACTCCGGAACCACACCCGGGCTGGCGTTCACCCCGATGCTGCTCACCGGCGCGATCATCGGCTCGACCGCCGGGGCCACCGCCGGCGACACCGTCATCGACCCGCGCCAAGTGCTCACCGACCGGGCCTACGAGCTGTTCGCGTCCTCCGGTGACCGCTGCCGCGTGGAACTGTCCACCACCGAGCTGTGGGGCGGTATCCCCGGCACCGAACAGTTCCGCGGCGACCTCGCCGGCGACCCCAACCCCCACCAGCGCGAGTTCCTGCGCCAACTCGACCTGACCAACCCCGCCCTGTCCATCCCCGCCCCCGTCCGGATCTCCCACGCCCAGAAGGACACCCGCGTCGCCATCGCCCACACCAACCGGCTCGTCCCCGAACTCGCCGCCCTGGGCAACGACATCACCTACCGCATCCACCCCACCACCGCCGACGCCGGCACCCTCGGCCCCCACTTCGGACTACTCACCACCGACACCCCCGAACTCCTGCAATGGCTGCACCGACACGTGACCGCCGCGTAACCGGCAACACCCGCCCTGCACCTGCTCAAGTCAGTCAGCGTTGACGTACCAAACCCTGCTACCTCAACACATCGCGAGCGAGAACAACCGGTACAGCAGGATCACCGACGCCGACCGGTGGACTCCGCCCCGCAGTCCTGGATCACTCGAGGCGCATTCACCGGACTCGACGGACCATCCTCAGCGGACATGCGCGGAAGGGGGACCTGCCGGTGCCGCGCCGGGGGGCCGCACGAACCCGTCGCTCACCGTCGGCGGTCGTGCTGCTGCGAGATCACCACACTGACCGGCACAGGCCACCACCGCTACCGTGGTTCCGCCACACGAATCCGAACCCGAGAGGTCCGATGAACGAGGAACAGCAACCCCAGCCCCAGACCGCCCAGCCGGAAACGCCAGCCGAGGAGACCTCCCCTGCGGCACAGGAAACGCCCGCGGCGGTCATTCCCCAGACACGCCTCGGAGGCCATAAAGTCGGTCTCGCCCTCGAACTGGAGCAGTAGCAACGAACCACGAAACCTGTGCCGCTCGAAAAGTCATCGCCGCTGGTAGAGCGAGGGCACCGTCGCCTGCGGGAGCATGGCCGGGTGATCGTGTCCCTGCTATACAAGGTGACCGGGAAGCTGCTGTCCGTCCCGGCGGTGTTGCTGCGCAGTCAAGCGGCGAAGGACGCCGAACTGCTCGCCCTGCGCCACGAGAACGCCGTACTCCGCCGGCAACTCGCCAGTCCGGTCCGCTACGAGCCCGCGGACCGGCTCTGGTTCGCCGCCCTGTCCGCGCTGGTCGATCGCCGCCGGTGGCGAGAGGTCTTCCCGGCCACGCCGGGCGCCCTGCTGGCCTGGCACCGCAAACTCATAGCCCGCAAGTGGGACCACTCCGCGCGCCGACGCACCGGACGCCCACCAACCCGAGCGGCGGTCAAGACGCTCGTGCTGCGGCTCGCCCGGGAGACCCACGATGGGGGCATCGGCGGATCCAGGGCGAGCCGGCCCGACTCGGCCACCACATCGCCCACTCGACGGTCCGGCGGATCCCGCACGACGCGGGCATCGACCCGGCACCACGTCGTGGTGGCCCGACCTGGCGGCAGTTCCTCACCGCCCAGGCCCAGGGCATCATCGCGGCGGACTTCCTCCACCTCGACGCCATGCTCGGCACACGCCTGTACGCGCTCGCGTTCCTCGAACACGACACCCGACGCCTGCACATCACCGGCGTCACCACTCACTCGACCCGGGCATGGACAACGCAACAGGCCAGGAACCTCGCCGCCGACCTCGAACACCGGACGGAGTCGCTCCGATTCCTGCTACGCGACCGCAACGGCAAGTACGGCCAGACGTTCGACGCCGTCCTCCAGGCCGACGATCTACGCGTCATCACCACCGCGCCACAGGCGCCCCGGATGAACGCTCACTGCGAAAGAGTCATCCGCACCCTCCGACGCGAACTCCTCGACCACACCCTGATCATGGGCGAGAGCCACGCACGTCAGGTCCTCACGACCTACGAAGACCACTACAACCGACACCGCCCCCACCAGGGCCGAGACCAACTACCACCCAAGACCCAACAACACCCCGCCGCGGTACACAATCTCGACACCCACAGACTGCACCGCACCCGCATCCTCGGCGGCCTCATCAACAAATACACACAGGCCGCCTGACCAGCAGCGATGACTTTCCGAACGGTACAGGGTCGTTTCGGGCCGGAACGCCGTACTCGCCAGTCGCCACGAGACGCTTGACGATCTCCTGCCGCCCCTGAGGCCGCTCCGCGCCCCGTTGCCCGGCCTCACGGTTCTTCTCGTACCCGGCTCGCCGCTCCGGGGGCATCTCGGCGACGCGCTCGGCCTTCCGCTGTTGCTGGAGAGCCTGGTACTGCTTGTCCTTCGCCCGCTGAACGCACTTCGCGGCCATGACGGCGGGCATGTCCTAAGCGTGCTGGCCGATGTCGAGGACCAGCTTGCCGCGGTCGCGGCCTTCGACGAGCGCCTGAACGGCCGTGCCCGCGTTCTTCCAGTCCTCGCGCCGGGAGATGCCCGGGGTCAGGGTGCCGTCCGCGACCCGCGCGGCCAACCAGGACAGGTCTGTGGACAGTCCGGCGTGGGCGCCCAGGAAGAAGGAGGTGATGCTGCGGTTGTTCCGGCCGTCGTGACCGGAGAAGGCCAAGGCTGGGAAGTGCTCCCCTCCGCCACTCATTTGCCCGACCGACACCAGAACGCCGTCTTCGGCGAGCTTCTCGTACGCCTGCACCATGCGTTCACCGCCGACCACGTCGATGACGCCGGCCACTGGTTCGTCGAGGTCTCCTGGCTCGCGGACCACCTCATCGGCGCCCAGTGCCCGCAGCTGGTCACCGTTGGCCTCCGGGTCACCGGTGGAGGCCACGACGTACGCGCCGCCGAGCCTGGACAGTTGCACGGCGTATCGGCCCACCGCACCGGTGGCGCCGGTCACGAGAACCCGGCGGCCGAGAATCGGGCCCAGCCTGTGCAGCGCGCGCAGCGCACTGGTGCCCGCCACCGGAACCGTGCTGACGGCGGCGAGATCGGCGCCGGCCGGCGCGACCCCGATCCAACCGGTCCGGACCGCGCGAAGCTCGGCCCACCCGCCGGCGAAGCCGAGCGTCACCACCGGTGTGCCGACAGCTGGACCCGAGCCGTCCGCGGCCGCCCGCACGACGACCCCGGCGGCATCGTAACCGGGCACGCTGCCCTCCGGAGCGGCATCCAGGTACAGGTCGCCGGGGTTGACGGAGCTGGCGATCACACGGACGACAGCCTCGTCGGCGGCCGGCTCCGGGTCGGGAACCGAGCCGAGCCGGAGGTTGCCGGGTGCGGAGTGGTCGAGGAGCAGGGCCTGCATGGGTGCCTCCCAGGTTGGTGATCGTCCCCGACCACTTTGCCACTGAGTGGCGTTTGCTTTCAAGCGGCACTTGGCACCAAGGTAAGATCCCCGCATGGCCACCGACTCCGTGTCGTCCCCCGGCCCACGGCCGACGTTGCGGGAGCGCAAGAAGCAGCGCACACGCGAGGCGCTCATCGACACCGCACTGCGCCTGTTCACACAACGTGATTTCGACAGCGTGACGCTGGACGAGCTGTGCGACCGGGTGGAGGTGTCCAAGCGCACGTTCTTCCGCACCTTCGCGAGCAAGGAAGAAGTGGCGATGGCGCCGTACGAGGACATGTGGAGAGCGTTCATCGACGAGCTGGAAACCCGGCCGGTGGCTGCGGAATGCTCGATCCTGCAGGTGCTGCAAGACGCCGTGCTCGCCGCGATGCGGACCATGGACACCGGCGAGTGGGCACACCGGCTGCTGTTCTGCACACGGCTGGCCGGCAGGACTCCGGCGATCGAGGCGCACTGCCTGTACTTCTGCGGCGTCACCGTCCGCGCCGCCCTCGACGTCCTGCACCGCAGGTTCGGGCTCGACCCACACGACCTGCGTCCCCGCCTCGCGCTGGACATCCTCGTCGCCGCTTTTCACCGCGCGCTGGAGACCTGGGCAGACCGGCCACAGGACCCCACCGCTGAGCGCCTCGCCACTGACACGCTCGTGGCCTTCGCGGCAATCCCCGGCAGCCTCACCCTCACCGGTGTCGCACCGGCCAACCGGGCGGGGTGACTCGCCCGCCGTCCGCACGGGAGCCGTCCGGTCAACATCGTGGGCTCGAACGGCTAGCGTGATCGCCGGGGGAACGCCGATCACCGCGCCACCGCCGGCCGATCAGGAACGCCGAGTGGCTCGGGCGGCGGGCGCCCCCTGCCTGCTGGTCGGATCGATCGCGGTCGGCGCTCTCTTGGCCGCCGTGCAGAACCTCGTGGTGGCGACGTTCAGGTGGCTCCTCCCCGGCGCACCACCACAGTGGACATCCCGGTGCAGTCTTGGGGCGAGGCCGTCTTCGCGCTGGCGACCGCTGCAACGGCTACTACTTCGTGGCGCACAGGGCCTTGTCGAAGAACGCGAGGACCTCGGCGCGGCCGGGTTCGTCGTTCGTCACCGCGACGGTGACCGCGCGGCCGTCGGAGGTGACCGCGGCGCGGGTCTGGTAACCGTCGGCGTCACCACCGTGACCGTAGGCGATGACACCGCAGCTCAGAGTCATCTTGATGACGCCCAGACCGTAGCTCCACCCCGCGGGAAAGCCGGGTGCCTCGATCGTCTTGCGCATGTCCGCCAGCTCCCGGGGCTTGAGCAGCCGGCCGTCGTTCAGCGCGACCAGGAACTTGTTGACGTCACTGGGGGTGGCGATCATCTGCCCCGCGGCACCGGCGATCGACGGGTCGAACCGGGTGATGTCGGTCAGCTCACCGGGGATCACCTTGCCGTTGGCGTCCCTGCTCGGCAGGTAGCCCCGCGGATGCGGCGTGCGGATCTCGCGGTCACCCGGCCCCGGGTAGTACGTCTCCTTCAGGCCGATCCGGTTGATGATCTGATCCGTGATCACCTCGGCGAGCGGCCGTCCCGCCGCCTTCTGCGCCGTCAGACCGAGCAACACGTACCCGGCGTTGCTGTAGGACCACACCCTGTCCTGACCCGGAGCGAACACCGGATCCTCCAGCAGCGCCGCGTCGAGCAACTCGCGGGCGTCGAAGTACTGGTCCTTGATCGGCAGGATTCCCTTGGGCATCGAGGGCATTGCGGAGGTCATGCCGCTGGTGTGGTTGAGCAGCTGCCTGATCGTGAGATCGCGGCCGTGCACCGCCGCACCCTTACCGCTGCCCCGCACGACACCCTGCAGGTACTTCTCCACCGGGTCGTCCAGCGCGAGCTTGCCCTCGCCAACCAGCTGCAGGACCGCCACCGCGGTGAACATCTTGGTGTTGCTGGCGATGCGCACGTAGCTGTCCGTGGGCACCTTCGACTTCGTCCGGATGTCACCCACCCCGGCGGTGTAGTTCGTCACCCGCCCGTCAGGATCGCGCACCGACATCAAAGCCCCGGGCAGCAAGCCGTCCTGGACCCCGCCGTCCTTGACCAGCGCGTCCAGACCCGCCTGCAGCGTCTTGTCGTGCCCCGGCTTCGACCTCTGCTCCCACGCACCCGCCGACGCCACCGGGGTGACCGCGAGTCCGGCGACCACCACCGCCGCGATCGCCGCGACCATCACACCACGACGCCGGCCGCAGGGCCCGTGCTGGTTCCGGCCGGGTGACTCAGACCTTGCGACAAGGCACACTCTCCCAATCGGATTGTTTTGACTGACACGCACAGTGTTGCCGCCACCCCAGCGGCCCTGCGATCCCCCGTGCTGCACGACCGCGGTACAGCCAGCACTACCTCCCGCGGTCTGCGGCCGGCGCGATCCCCCGCGAAACCACACAACGACAGAGGCTCTGTCGTGGCGCATCACCGCACCACGACAGAGCCCTGACCGCTCACTGATTCCCAGGCCTGGCAACCGGCCCTCAGACCGGAGATCATTTCGCGCACAGCGCGGCGTCGACGAGTGCGCTCCGGTCCCCGGCGACGGACTTGTCATTCACCGACCCGTTGAGCGAGGTGACCACGAGGGTCGCCGCGCGACCGTCGTCGGTGGCCGCGTTGAGCGTCGCGTAGCCCGGGATGTCGCCACCGTGGCCCCACGCGACCGTTCCGCAGCTCAGCGGCAGGCGGAAGATGCCGAGTCCGTAACCCGGCCCCGACTGCGACTCCGGGTTCATCGGGATGGTGGTGCGCATCTGCGCCAGCTGCGCCGGTTCGAGCAGCTTCCCTTCCAGCAGCGCGCGCAGGAAGGTGTTGAGGTCGCCGGGCGTGGAGACCAGCTGACCGGCTGCCCAGCCCCAGCTCGGGTCCATGCGGGTGAAGTCGAGCAGCTCCTTGGTCGTCGGGTTGCGCTGGTAGCCCCGGGGGTGCCGGCCGCGGATGTCCTGCTCGCCGACCTCGGGCGCGTACGTGTCGCGCAGACCGATCCGCTCGATGACCCTGGTGGTCACCAGTTCGTTGAACGGGCGACCGGTGACCCGTTGGGCGATCAGCCCGGCCAGGACGTAGTTCGTGTTGCTGTAGGACCAACCGCCGCCGGCGGGCACGCCGTCCTCCCGGGCGTTCGCCAGGTCGAGCAGTTCACGCGGTTCGAGGTAGACGTGCCGGTACGGGGAGAAGTCGCCCAAGGGCGCGAACATCGAGGTGGTGTAGTCGGGCAGGCCGCTGGTGTGCTGGAGCAGCCGGCGAACCGTGATCTCGGCGGCGTCCACGCCCTTCGCCCGTACCAGGCCCGGCAGGTACTTCTCGATCGATGCGTCGAGTTCCAGCTTGCCCTCGCCGACGAGCTGCAGCACGACCACGGAGGTGAACATCTTGCTCGCGCTGCCGATCCGCATCCTGCCGTTCACCGGCACCTTGCCGCCGGTCCGCAGGTCACCGATCCCGGCCGTGTAGTGGCGGGTCCGGCCGTGCCGGTCCCGGACAGCGGCCAGTGCCCCAGGGTGCCGGTCGGCACCGACGAGCTTGTCGATGCCCTGCTGGACCGCATCGCGGCGAGGCTCTGCCTGAGCGGCTGGAACCGGGCCGGTGAACGCGAGACCGCCCGCCGCGACCGCCACCGCCGTCATGGTGGCCACACGGCGACACCGCGAGGAAGTACGTCGTTTCAGCTGAGAAGTGGATGTGAACAAGGCAGGCGACTCCTGGGTTCCACGGACGTCGGTCCTGTGATGGCCGACTGGATCCAGGCTGCTCACTTCCTCCCGAGTGGACAATCCAGCCCGCTGGACAACCGGGGTAGTGGTGGCACCCCCGGATCAGGGCTGCTCCTGTCCTGGTGGGTGGGCACGACAGGAAGGCCGACTCGCGTCCGATGTGGGTTGCGCCGATCGGATAGGGTCCCGGCCCGGGGAGGTGGCATGACACGGGTGTGGCAGCGCCTGCTGGCGACGATCGATGCCGTTGCGCGCTTGATAGGTGGTTTCGGCACGGCGTTGCTCGCGATAGCTGTCCTCGTCTGGGTCGGCGTGGTCGTGCTGCTCAGCTGCGTCGGTGTCGGCGTTCTCCTGGTACCCACCGCTCTGCGCATGGTGCGGGCGGTCGCGAACCGGGAACGCGCCCGGCTCGATGTTCTCGGCCCCGGCCCGGTGCCGCGCCAGGTGCGTGCCGCGCTGCGCGACGTGTCTGTGCGGCGTGAGCTGGCCTGGCTGCCGCTGCACGCCACAGTCGGCTCCGCCATCGGGTTCATGGGGCTCGCGATACCGGCCGCGACGCTGCAGAACACGACGTACCCGTTCTGGTACCACCTGCTGCCGCCCGAGGACAACGCTCCCAGCTTCTTCTTCTGGGATCTGAACGGTCCCTTGTCCGTCGGGGCCACCGGCGTGTTCTGCGGCGCCTTCATCGTCGCACTCGGGCCGGCGCTGGTCCGGGCGCAGGAGTGGCCGGGCCGGCACCTGCTGGCGCCTCCCGCGGGGACCGACCTGTCGTTGCGCGTCGCCGAGCTGACCACCACCCGCGCCGCAGCTCTCGACGCGCACACCGCCGAGCTGCGCCGCATCGAGCGGTCGCTGCACGACGGCACGCAGAACCGGCTGGTCGCGGTGACCGTGCTGCTCGGCGCCGCCCGGCGGGCCGTGGACCGCGACCCCGACGCGGCTCACGCCGCGCTCGACCGAGCCCAGGACGCCGCCGAACAGGCACTGGCCGAACTGCGCGCGGTGGCGCGCAGCATCCTGCCCCCGGTACTGGCCGACCGTGGGCTCTCCGGTGCCCTGACCGGCCTCGCTGACAGCTGCGGCGTGCCGTGCGAGGTGGTGGTGGACGTGCCGGGCCGGTGCGCCGCCTCGGTCGAGGCCACCGCGTACTTCGTGGTGGCCGAGGCCCTCTCGAACGTGGCGAAGCACAGCCGCGCCGCGAGCGCCGTGGTGCAGGTGAACCGCAAGGGTGATCGGCTGCTGCTGCGGATCGACGACGACGGCCGGGGCGGCGCGGACGAGAACGGCGGGTCGGGCCTGTCGGGCATCCGCCGGCGCATCGATGCCTACGACGGGCGCTTCGCCCTGGACAGCCCGCCCGGCGGGCCGACGACGATGAGAGTGGAGCTGCCGTGCGGATCGTGATCGCGGAGGACGACCCGCTGCTGCGCGAGGGACTGGCGCTGCTGCTGCGAGCCGAATCGCTCGACGTGGTGGCCACCACCGACACGCCGGGATCGTTCCTGGCCGCGGTGGCCGAGCACGAGCCGGACGTCGCCATCGTCGACGTGCGGATGCCGCCCACCCACACCGACGAAGGGATTGTGGCAGCCGTCGAGGCACGCCGCCGCCGGCCCGGCCTCGCGGTGCTCGTGCTCTCGGCGTACGTGGAACGGACGTTCGCCACCGAACTGCTGGCCAACGGCGCCGACCGGCTCGGCTACCTGTTGAAGGAACGGGTGGGGCGCGTCGATGAATTCCTGACCGCGCTGCACCGGGTGGCGGGCGGTGGCACCGCCGTGGACCCCGAGGTGGTGGGCCAACTGCTGGCCCGCAACCCGCACTCCGCCGCGCTCGCCCGGCTGAGCCCACGCGAACGCGAGGTGCTCGCCCTCATGGCCGAAGGACTCGGCAACACCGCCATCGCCGAACGGCTCACCGTCACCGAAGGGGGAGTCCACAAGCACATCCGCAGCATCTTCGCGAAGCTCGACCTCGCACCCGACGACCGGGCCGACCGACGCGTCACCGCGGTCCTGCGCTACCTCCAAGGCGCCGAACCGAGGTAGTGCCGCTCACCGAGCGCATCCAGGAGGACTCGGCTGGCTCAGCCCGGACGAGTACGGCGCCGGTCGTGCGGCGTGTGATCCCGGCCAAGCCGTGCTCGCGCATGGGCAGCATCCCCGTCTTCGGCATCGGCGGTGAGCACTGCCTTGAGCATCGCGTCTCGGTGACGCAGCGGTGGGGGAACTACCGCGGCTGTTCGATGCTCGACCGCCGCGAGCGTTCTCTCCGGCCGGACGCTTGACGACCACAACCGAAGGGCGTCCTCGCGGTGCGGACACGCCCTCCGGTTGTCGTTCAACCGGATCGGGAACGTCTGCCGTCCCCGGTGATCGTCACTCCTTGACTCCGATGCCGGCGATCGGTGGGACCCGGAGCAGTCGTGCGATGGGCAGGATGGTGGTGAGCAGGGCGAGCAGCGCCGTGCCGCCGATGATGGACACCCATCCCAGCGTGGGGACATAAGGAACGCTCTGCCCGGTGAGGGTGCGCACCACTGATATCAGGGTGAGCGCGGCGATGGATCCGCCGATGAGCAGGGAAACGCCGAGCAGGCCGGACTGTTCCGCGTGGACCATTCTTCTCACCTGTTTCCGGGTGACGCCGACCATGCGCAGTGAAGCCAGTTCACGGCCTCGGGTGAGGGCGGCCATGACCATGGTGTTGGCGGCGGCCAGGGCGGCGTAACCGATCATCATGCCCATCAGCAGCTTGTTCATCCAGGCGCTCAGCGCCAGGTCGTTGGCGAGCTGGCCGGTGAGCCCGGCCGTGCTCGTCACGGTGCTGCCGGGGTGCCGGTCGGTGACGTCAGCCAGGGCGGTGGTGATGTCGGTGCCCGGTTCGGCGCGGACGAGGATCCGCTCGTAGCCGGTGGAGGCGGTGTGGCCCGCGATGACGTCCTTGGTGACGGTGAAGTCGCCGAAGCCGATGCCCCGGCCGTAGATCGCGACGATGCGCAGGGTGGCCGGTGTGCCGTCGCCGAGCCACACCTCGGCCTGGTCGCCGACTTTCCAGCCGTTCGAATCTGCTTGCAGGGTCGACACCGCCATGGCGGGTCCGCGCAGGTCGGCCAGACTGCCGCTGCGAACCTGAAGGTCCATGGTGTGCTCGACGCCGTCCGGATCGATCGCCTGCACACCGCCGCCTTCCCCGCCTCCGCCGAGGATGATCGAGGTGTTCCGCACTCCGGTGGTGGCCACCACGCCGGGAATCCCGCGTATTTCCGCGAGGGCGGTCTCAGGCAGGCCGGTGGCGGAGCTCACGGAGTGCTGGGCAAGCATCCCGGCGCGGTTCTGGGTGACGGTCTGTCGTTGCAGGTTGTCCTGGAGGAACCAGATCGAGCCACCGAGGCCGACCGTCAGCACCAGTGCGGTCAGTACGGTGACCATGCCCTGGGCGTTGGCGCGCAGGTTCGCCGCGGCCAGGTAGCCGCTGTCGCCCCACACCGCACGCAGCACCGGGCCGAGAAGCCAGGCGGCCACCCGGTTGATCCAGGGGGCGAGCAGGGCGACCGCGAGGACGAGCGCGAACAGCATGCCGAGCGCGGTACCGAGGGCAGCGTTCCCCTTCTGCGTCGTGCTGAGCGTGGTCAGGTAGATGGCACCCGCCAGGGTGACGAACCCGATGAACAGGCGGATCTTGCTGTTCCTACTGGACTCCACGGCGATCTCACCGAGCGCCTCCGTCGGGCGGATCAGCATCGTCCGACGGGCGGCGATCAGCGCGGCCCCCACCGCCGCCGCCACTGTCGCCCCCACCACGGCGGCCGCAGTCAGTGCACCGCCGCTGAACGGGAACGTGTTCGGGATGAACCCGCGGTCGACCAGTTCCCCCCGCAGCCATCGAGTGGCGAACCAGCCCGAGGGCACACCGATCACGACCGACAACAGACTGAGCAGCCCCACCTCGGTGAGGATCAACCGGGCGATCTGGCCTGGAGTCGCGGCGACGGCCCGGAGCAACGCGAGGTCGCGTCGCCGGTGCCGGACCGCAAGGCCGATGGTTCCGACCACGACGAACATCACCAGCAGCGCCACGAATCCACCGAAGATGGTGCCGAGCTGGATCAGCATGGCGCCGGCCGCCACGTCCGCGGACTGTTCCAGCTGCCCGCGCTCGGCGCCGGCGTGGGCCTTGACACCGGCCTCGGTGGCCAGCTTGCGCACGTCGGCGACCAGTGCGGCGCTGAAGGCACCTGGCTCAGCGATGACGCCGACGGCGTCGACCCGGCCCTGCCGCGGGTACACGGCCGCAGCGTGCTCGTCGGTGAAGAACACCGCGGGCGACGCGTCGGGGCCGGGGCGAGGACCGGCGTTGCGCACGAAGCCGCTGACCCGGTACACGCGTGCCGTCCCCTCCATCAGGATCGGGACCTCATCGCCGGGCGCTACCGAGCCGGCCACGCGTTCGTCCAGCGCAACCTCGTTGTCGTTCTTCGGCTGGGCACCCTTGGTCAACTGGTAGGGGGTGAGAACCGTGCTGCTCCACCCGTGCCCGGTGGCCCCGCCGTTTTCGAGGATCGCCGTCACCGACGTGTCCGCCACGACGGTGGCCACGCCCGGTACCTGCCGGAGCCGTTCGACCATCGAGGCAGGGACGGTGCCTCCCTCAGGCAGCGGTACGGTGGCCTTCTGGCCGTTCGTCGTGAGCGTGATGTCGCGATTGGCGACGACGACGTCCGTTGCGGCGTAGCGCTGCGACGCGGCCTCGTACCGCAGGCCGGACTCCACGAGCAGTCCCATCGACATCAAGATCATCACTCCGGCCGTCAAGGCCAGCAGGGTGGCGACCGCGCTGCCCTTGCGGTGGCGCAGCATCTTCGCGGCCAGCTTCAGCATCGGTCAGCGCTCCTGCGTCACGCGCGGACGGCGGCCCAGCATCGCCAAGTGCTCCGCGATGCGTTCCGCACCCGGCTGCGGCATGTCGTGCACGATCAGGCCATCGGCCAGCACCATCACACGATCTGCGTACGACGCCGCCACCGGGTCGTGCGTCACCATGATCACCGTCTGCCCCGCCTCGTCCACCACCGAACGCAGCAGGCTCAGCACCTCGGCCGCGGTCTGGGTGTCCAACGCACCGGTCGGTTCGTCACAGAAGATGACCTCCGGGCGCGTCGCCAACGCCCGCGCGATCGCGACCCTCTGCTGCTGACCGCCGGACAGCTCCGACGGCCGGTGCGACAGCCGGTCGGTCAACCCCACCCGATCGACGACCTGCCGCACCCAGGTGGCGTCGGCGCGCTTCCCTGACAGTTGCAGCGGCAACACGATGTTCTCCTGCACCGTCAACGCACCGATGAGGTTGAACGCCTGGAAGACAAACCCGATCTTCGACCGCCGCAGCTTCGTCAGATCCGTCTCGGACAGTCGCGACAACTCCGTGTCGCCGACCCACACCTGGCCGCCGGTCGGCCGGTCCAACCCCGCCGCGGTCTGCAGCAACGTGCTCTTGCCCGAACCGGACGGCCCCATCACCGCGGTGAACGTTCCCCGATCGAACATCGCATCGACACCCGCAAGGGCAGTCACCGCTTGTCGATCCGTGCCGTAGACCTTCCTCAGGCCCCGCACCCGCACCGCCGACGCGGGCCTGACAACGCCCGCATCAGAAGACCCGTCAACTTGCACATTATGGATTGACATCACAAACCCGAGGTCCTATTCGTTGATTTCCCAGGCAGGACGGTAATCTCGCCCGCCCGCCGGAACGACCCAGGCAGCAGGTGGTTTCTGGTAGCGCAGGCTGTACCTCCGCTCCGTGGCGCCGACACCGGCTCGGATTCGACGAGCACGGACGCCATCAGCGCGACATCAGCCGCACGGCCTCGAGGCTCGGCTGATCGAAGCACGCGCGCACCCGCAGGACGTCAGCCAGCCGGAAACCGGTCCACACGTACACTGCCACTGCCGTCGACACAGCGACGGACACCGGCGCGTTGTTTCGTCCGCACGATCCCGGCCATCATCGAGCCGCTGATTGCCATCAACGGCGGACAGGTGGAGCCAATTACCGCCGGACATGGAGCAGCGGGTCCCCGAGTCGAACCCCGTTTTCGTGTACACGGAACAGCGCTACGGAGTCCGCAGCACGAGCGTGACGGCCAAAGCCGCCCCAGTCAGTGGTCGTCCGGCTCGGATGGGAGCGGGCGGTTGCGGGCGAACATCTCCACGTCGGACCGTCGCCCACCCATGACCTGCCAACTGCGCAGCAGCCCTTCCCGAACGAACCCCGCGCTCGGCGCCACTCGCTTCGAGCGATTCCTTCGACGGCTCTGTGCACTCGTACGTCGAACCTGATCTACCTCGAGCAAACTGTGGTTCCGATCGCCGACCAGAGATCAGGCTTGGAGACGCGAACCGTCCGCAGTTGGCAACGAGACGTCCGCCTCGACAGCGAGGCCCTCCTCCAACAACGACGGGTCGAACAGCCACGCGCGCAGTTCTGATCGCTTGATCTTCTTCGACGCCGTGTGAGGAAGTCCGCGTACGAACACGAACCGGCTCAACTGGTTCCATGCGCCGACTTCGGTGTCGACCCGTTCACGCAGTTGCATGGCGAGTGCGTCGTAGTCCTGCGTCACGCCAGCTTTGGTGATCACGAACGCGACAGGTACCTGGGTGAAGAACTCGTCCGATGCGGCGACCACCGCACAGCCTTCGACAGCGACGTGCGCGACGATGGCGTGCTCGACGTCAAGTCCCGACAGGCTGTCACCACCGACGTTGATGATGTCGTCCGTGCGCCCCGCTATCCACAGATAGCCGTCCTCATCGAGATGTCCAGCATCGGAGGTGTCGTAGTAACCGGGAAATCTCGTGAGGTAAGTGGCGATGAAGCGTTCGTCGTCACCCCAGATGGTGCTCAGACAGCCTGGGGGCAACGGGAGCCGGATGACGATGTGCCCAGGAGTGCACGGTGGCAAGGAGTGGCCGTCATCATCGAGGATTTCCACGCGATATCCCGGCAGCGGAGTGGCGACCGATCCGGATTTGACGGCCAGCAGCCCGAGGCCCAGGCAGTTGGATGCAATCGGCCAGCCGGTTTCGGTCTGCCACCAGTTGTCGATAACCGGGCAACCGAAGTACCCCTGTGTCCAATGCATGAGATCGGGTTCGACACGTTCACTCGCCAGGAACACTGCCCTGAGGTGGTGTCCGTTGCGCAAGGTCGTTCCCGCACGGGCCTCGCGGCGGATGCGACGCAGGGTCATGGGAGTGGTGAACAGGACGTTCACACCGTGCTCGGCGATCACCCTGGAGAACGCCTCGGAGTCAGGTGTGTCGACGGGTGAGCCCTCGTACAACACCGTGGTGCATCCGGCGACCAGCGCACCGTAGACGCCGAAGGAGTGTCCCATTACCCAGCCGGGGTGGGAGTCGGTCCAGAACACGTCGTCCCGGCCTATCCCGAACACGTTCTCCACCGCCCACCGCAAGGCAGTGAGGTAGCCACCCGTGTCACGGGTGACTGCCTTGGGTTTCGCGGTGGAGCCGGAGGTGTAGAGGATGTACAACGGATGTTCGGCGGGGACGGGCAGAGCCCGCGGACGCGAGGTGCTGGTCTCGACCAGCTCGTCCCAATCCAAATCGCGACCCTCGCGCAGATGCCACTGCCCGGCGTCGGGACGCTGAAGCACTACGCACGCCGACGGTACGTGGAGCGATTGATCGAGCGCAGCCTCGATCACGGGCTGATAGCTGACAGCGTGAGCTCCGTCGAACCCGCCCGACGCTGTGAGGACAACGGCCGGTCGTGCATCGTCGATGCGATCACGAAGCACCGACGCCGGCACCGACGTGACCACTACGGAGTGAACAAGTCCTAGCCGAGCGCAGGCCAACATGGCGATCACCGTCTGTGGCGCTGCAGGTAGGAAGAGCAGGACGGTGTCGCCTCTCCGCAGCCCCAAGTCAACGAGCGCGCCCGCGAAGGAGACCACTTCCTCGTGGAGCCGACGGTAGCTGTAAGTTTCCTTCACCTCGGTCTGCGGACTGTCGAAGATCAGCGCTGGACTGCCACCTCGACCCGCCTCGATGTGCACGTCCAGGCAGTTGTACGCCGCGTTGAGCGTGCCACCGGCGAACCATTGGCACAGCGGATATCGGGTATCGTCCAAAACCTCGTCCCATTTGCGGTCCCAGGTCAGTCGGCGGGCCTGCTCCGCCCAGAATGTGAACGGGTTTTCGGACCATTTATTGTTGACGGATACAATGCTCACGACGACCATCCCCTCTGATTTTCACATTTCACGACCCTTTGACCACCGGGCCGCCACGAGAAGGAGCAAGCTCTGTACGAGAAGTGATTTCATTACGCGGACGCGATGATCTGTCCGGCAGCAGCCGAAGGATCGAACCGGATCGTTCCTGGCAGGCAGGCAAACCCCGCAGGCGCGGCGCACGGATCACGGTCGCCCGGTCGCAGGCAGTACGTTTCATCCAGTTCGATCCGGTCGATGACCCGGTCCGCAACCACTTCGACGAAAGGACATTCCGACACCTTTTTCTCCCAGACGCCACGTCGGTGTACTCCGGGCGACCACGGTCGAACTCGCCCGCCCCGGGACCGCTGTCTGCGTCCGGGCCGGTGAACGCAGCTGCCGCACCGCAGTTCCCGCATCACACCGAGCGACCACCGCACACCAGGCCAACGCTGCTGCGCGGCAGGCGAATACGCTGGGACAGGCACCCAACCTGCACGAAGACATCCCAGGAGACCTGCGACGAAGCCCCGACCCTGGCGGGAACAGCAGCAGGCATCGGGAGCCGGTCAGCAGCTGAGCGGAGCCGACAGGCCACAGCATCGGCCTCGGCGCGCAACCGGCCGTAAGCCCACTTCGTCGTCGGCCCGTCCACGTCTCCTGTGTGCAGAAACCGGTACACGACTCGATCCGGCCATTCCTCGGTGCCGCGATCGAGCGCTTCCCAGCACGCCAGCGAGCATGTACATGCGCAATACCCCTAGAAGATAAACGGCGATACGCCGGCAGTCGAGCCGAGCAGCGTCAACGTGCTCTGCGGCCTTGATGCTTGATGACCACAGCCGAAGAGCGTCCTCGCATTGCGGACACGCCCTCCGGAAGCCCTACTCGTCGTTTCAGGCCGAACGGTAGCGTCGGTTCGCCTGCCGCAGCGATCCAGGCAGCAGGTGAATACTGGTAGCGCAGGCTGTACCTCTCTCCGCAGCTCCGGTGCCAGCCCGTGATCGACGAACACGGACGCCATCGGCGCTACATCAGCCGCCACGACCTCAGGGCTCGGCTGATCGAAGCGCGTGCAATCCAGGACGGCAGCCAGCCGGAAATTCGCCACACGTAAGGTTGTGTATGCCGATAACCGTCAACTGACAGGCATGATGACCGACTGTGCTGCTCCGACTGGCCTACCTGGGCGTGACCAACGCTTCGCGCTGCTGCGCCTGCTGCCCATGAGCGACCGGGACAAGGACACGGAGATCCTGGCGCTGTGAGGTTCCCCTCCGGTTGCGGCGTGAAAGACCTCGACACCACCGAGTGGACCTGGACTGTGCGGCGCCAGACGACGAACGGGCCGGGCGGGTTGATCGACAAGGGCACCAAAGGCAAACGCGCACGCCGCGTCCCCATCATCAAAGAGATCCGCGAACTCGTTGAACGACGGATCGCCGAAACGGACGGGACCGGAGACGCGCGGCTGTTCACCGGTCCACGAGTGGCCGGATCGTCACATGCGTCGCCCGTGACGCCACGCACTGGGACGAGGTGGTCAACAAGCTCGGCTACGAACACCTACGCCGCCACGACCTGCGGCACACCGGCTTGACGTGGATGGCCGACGCCGGCGTGCCGGTCCACCGCCTGCAACGGATCGCCGGACACGCTCGCTGACGACCACGCAGCGCTACCTGCACCCGGACCGCCGATCAGTCACCGACGCGGGCGCGCTGCTCTCCCAGCGCCTCCAGAAGAACGCCACGCAGACCCCGCAGCTGCGCGCCGTCTAACCACGTCCCACGGCTCCCGGTCCACAAATGGTCCACAGAACCAGACTGCGACGATCTTGGGCATGATCCACATCCGGACACGAAGAAGCCCCGCTGATCAGGTATTTCACCTCCTCCTATGAACGGCCTGTGGCGACCGCTGTATACGTCGAACACATGTGCGCGAATCAAGTGACCAGAGCCCGCAAGCGCGCCCGCTCCTGCTCACCGCAAGAGACGGACGTGGCGGCTGGTACACCGATCTGGGCCAACTGGTTGGGCCGATCCGGTCATCTTGGGAGCGAATCGGCCCGGTGCGTCGTCTCAGGCGCAGTAGCTTGGCCCGATCTCTGCGTCACCGGAGGGGGAGCCGATGACCGACCCGTTGGCCAACGTGCAGCGCTTGGTGGACGACTGGGAGCGCGACGCCGAGGAGAAGGCCGCCCGGTACGAGTCGATGCGGCAGGAGGTCGAGCGGATCTCCATCACCGCCTCGGCCGCGAATGGGGCGGTGAGCGTGACCGTCGGCCCTAACGGCATCCCGAGCGCGGTGACGATGACCGAGGGGGTGTCGCGGTTGCGGCCGGAGCAGATCGCCGCGGCCGTGATGGAGGCGATGGGCAAGGCCCAAGCCGGCTACCCGGCCGAGCTGGCGCGGATCGTCGGGGAGACGGTGGGCCCGACCTCCTCCGGGCAGCACATCGTCGCCGTCGCCGAGCGGAACTTCCCCCAGCCCGAGCCGGACGCGCGACCGTCGACGCCGCCGCGTCGGCCCGGTGACGACGATGACTTCACCGACGAGAGCCACCTGAGGTGACGCGATGACCGGGTACGAGGCGGTCACCGGGGAGATCGACGCGTTGGCCGGGCGGGTGGAGGGCTTGGCGGACCGGTTGCGCACGGCGGCGGACGGGGCGCGGACGGTGGCGATGAACGACTCCGCCTACGGCGTGGTGTGCCAGCCGTTCGCGATGCTGCTGCAACCGTTCGAAGACATGGGCGTGGAGGCTCTGGTCAAGGCGGCGGAGACGGTGTCGGACAACGCGGCGAACCTGCGTGAGACCTCCCGAGCCTACGACGACCAGGAGTCCGGTGAGTCGGCGCGGTTCGACGGATGAACACGTGAACAACCCCCTGGTCGCGACGGCGCAGAGCGATACGACCGCGGTTACCGGCATCGGCATCGCCGAATCCGCCAACGACCTGGCGCAGGGCATCTCCGACGGCAGCTGGGTCGCCGCCGGGCTCGGCGGCGTCGGCGTCGGCCTGGAAGTGCTGTCGATGGTCATCGACCCCATCGGCACCGTCGCCTCCTACGGCGTGTCCTGGCTCATCGAGCACGTCCAACCGCTCAAGGAAGCGCTGGACTGGTTCGCGGGCGACCCGCCGGTCATCCGCTCATTCAGCGAGACCTGGTCCAACGTCGCCGCCGAAGTCACCCGCATCGCCGAGGAACTCGGCACGCAGGACGCACCCGGCTGGCAAGGCGCGGCCGCGGACGGCTACCGCGGGCACGCCGCCCAGACCGCCGACGCCATCGCCGGCGCGGGATCGCTGGCCGAAGGCGTCGGAGCCGGCGTGATGATCATGGGCGAGGTCGTCGCCGCCGTCCGCGAGATCATCCGCGACCTCGTCGCCGAAGTCGTCGGCAAACTCATCACCTGGGCACTGGAAGCCGTCGCCACCCTCGGCCTGGCCACACCGCTCATCGTCGCCCAGGCCACCTCCACCATCGCCCGCGTCTGCAACCGCATCGCCGACCTCGTCCGCAAACTCGTCAAGACCATCGGCAACGTCACCCCCCGCATCCGCAAAGTCCTCGACAAACTCGGCGAAATCATCGAAGAGCTGGGCAAACTCGGCCGCCGCGCCGACACACCCAGCAGCCCCGGAACCACCAGCCCGTCCAGCACCCCCAGCGCGCCCGACGCACCCAACGTCAAAGGCCCCGACGGCACCACCAGCCCGTCGAGCACTCCCGACGGCTCCACGTCACCGTCCGGCACGACCTCACCGTCCGGGACCACGAGCCCGTCCGGCACGATGTCGCCATCCGCCACCCCCTCCCCCGAGGGCACTTCTCCGTCGGGCACGACTTCCCCCGGCAGCACCACTCCGACCGGCCCCGGTAAGCCGTCCAGTACCCCGCGGCCGGAAAGCCCGAGCCGGCCGGCGAATCCGGACACCACCAAGACGCCCGAGTCGAACCGAGTCTGCGAGAACGACCCGGTCGACGTCGCGAGCGGCGACGTCGTGCTCGGCCAGACCGACGTGGAACTGGCAGGTGTCCTGCCGCTCGTGCTACGCCGCACGCACATCTCGTCCTACCGGGCGGGCACAGCGTTTGGCCGAACGTGGGCGAGCACCCTCGGCCAGCGACTGGAAATCGATGCCCACGGCGTGGTGTTCGTCGCCGAAGACGGCATGGTCCTGGTCTACCCCCAACCACCCGAGTCGGGCGAGGTGTTGCCCGAGGTCGGCCCGCGTTGGCCACTCACGCGCAATGACACCGGGTACGTGATCCGCAGACGGGACAACGGCCACTCCCTTCACTTCCAGGGCCACGGCCCCGGCCCGGTGCTTCCCCTCACTACCGTCACCGACCGCGGCGCCAACCGGATCGACCTGGATCGGGACGCAACAGGAGACCTGGTCGCGATCCGCCACAGCGGCGGTTACCACGTCGACATCACCACCGAGGGCGGCCGCGTCACCGAACTCCGGCTGCGTGACCCGCTCGGCGGAGCATCGACTACGTTGGCCCGCTACCGCTACGACGACGCCGGCGACTTGGCCGCCGTGTTCAATTCGTCCGGTCGTGCCCTGTCGTTCGACTACGACCACGCGGGCCGGCTCATCCGCTGGCTCGACCGCAACGGGTGGTGGTACCGCTACCGCTACGACGCCGAGGGCCGGTGCATCGGGAACGAGGGCGCGGACGGGGTCCTGGACGGCAGGTTCGCCTACGAACGGGTCAACGGACAACGGGTCACCGTGTTCACCGACGCGCTCGGGAACAGCACGCGGTACGTGATCAGCGATCGCGGCCAAGTCGTCGCCACTACCGACCCGCTGGGCGCCACCACCACTCAGGAGTGGGACGAGGTCGACCTGCTTCTGACCCGCGTCGACCCGCTCGGCCGCGTGGACCGCTACGAGTACGACGACCACGGCAACCTGGCCGCATGGACCAGGCCCGACGGCACTCGGCTGCTCGCCGAGCACGACGCGGGCGGGCGACCGCTGGTCACGGTCGACCCGGACGGCGCCGTCTGGCGGCGCACCTACGACGAGGCAGGGCGGGTCACTTCCATCACCGACCCGACGGGCGGTGTGACGCGGTGCGCCTACGACGAACGGGGCCAACTCGCGTCCGTCGCCGATGCGGTGGGCAGGGAACGCCGGGTCGTCAGCGACGCGGCCGGCCTGCCGGTCGCCGAGACCGACGCGGACGGCCGCACCACCCGCTACCGGCGCGACCACTTCGGCCGGGTCGTCACCATCACCGACCCGTCCGGCGCGGTGACGAGTCTCGAGTGGACCGTCGAAGGACGATTGCTCAGCCGCACCGGGCCGGACGGCTCCATCGAACGGTGGAGGTACGACGACGAGGGCAACCAGGTCGAGTACCGCGACGCGAGCGGCCGTGCCACCACCGAGACCACCACGCACTTCGACCTGCCCAAGGTGCGGTCCTTCCCTGACGGTGGACGGCTGGTGTTCGACTACGACCGGTTGCTCCGACTCGTGTCCGTGACCGACGCCCACAACCAGGTCTGGCGTTACGAGTACGACGCCGCAGGCAGGGTGGTCGCCGAACGCGATTTCAACGGCCGCACCGTCCGCTACCGGCGCGACGCGGCCGGGCAGCTGGTCGGCCGTGCCAGCGACCTGGGTGACGAAGTGAGCTTCCTCCGGGACGCGGCCGGTCGCGTGCGGGAACGTCGCTTCGGCGATGTCGTGGAACTGTTCGAGTACGACCCGGTCGGACGCCTGGTGCGAGCTCGCAACCGCGACGCCGACCTCGTGCTCCGCCGGGACTTGCTGGGCAGGGTCATCGAGGAAGGCGTCAACGGCAAGATCGTGGCGTCGTCCTACGACGCGATCGGCAGGCGCGTGACGCGGACGACCCCGATCGGAGCGGTGTCGCGCTGGAGGTACGGCGACTCCAGTCATGTCGAGGAGTTGCTGACCGGAGGTCACGCGGTGTCGTTCGGCTACGACACCGCCGGCAGGGTCACCCAGCGGACCACAGGCCCGACGACGATCACCCACATGTGGGACGAGGCGCACCGGCTCAGCGCCCAATCAGTGTCGACGCGCCACGCCGACCGGGAACACCTCGTACAGCGCCGTGACTATCGGTACGACCGGGCCGGAACGCTGATCGGCGTCGAAGACCTGCTCGGCGGCAACCGCAGGCTGGTGCTCGACGCGGGCGCCCGCGTGACCGAGGTCGTAGGCGACGGGTGGCACGAGCGGTACACCTACGACGCGGCAGGCAACATCACGCACGCGGACTGGCCGCGTGGCGAGGCGCGGGGACCTCGGGAATACGCGGGCGCGGCGGTGGTGTCCGCAGGCAACATCAGATACCGCTACGACAGTCACGGTCGGGTCGTCCAGCGGTCGCGGAAGCGGTTGTCGGCCAAGCCGGACACGTGGCACTACCGCTGGGACGCGGACGACCGCCTGGTCGAGGTCGTCACCCCGGACTCGGTCCGCTGGCAGTACTTGTACGACCCGCTCGGTCGACGCATCGCGAAGCTGCGGCTCGACAGGTCCGGCGCGGTCGCCGAAAGGATGGACTTCTGCTGGGACGGGCTCGTGCTCGCCGAGCAGATCACCTCCGGCGGCACCGCGACGACCTGGGACTTCGAACCCGGCACTTTCACTCCCCTGTGCCAGGTGGAACGAGTCCACGACGACCAAGGCTGGATCGACCGCGAATTCCACTCGATCGTCACCGACTTGGTGGGTGCGGTGTCGGAACTGGTGGACGCGGACGGCGCGGTCGCGTGGCGTCGGCAGGCGAATATCTGGGGCGTCACCATCGGGGTGCCGCAAGGCGCCGACACGCCGTTGCGCTTCCCGGGCCAGTACTACGACGCCGAATCCGGCCTGCACTACAACAACGCCCGCTACTACGATCCCGAGAGCGCCCGCTACACGTCCGTCGACCCCTTGGGTCTGGCACCGGGTCCCAACCCGCAAGCGTACGTGCCGAACCCGACCGCGGCGATCGACCCGCTCGGGCTGTCACCTTGCCGGACGTACTACAGCGTGCAGGGACCCGCCGACGCGGACCGCCTGGTCAACAACGGCGGCGAGCCGTGGCCGTCCGGCGTGGACAGCAACGGCAGGCCGCGTTCCGAACTCGGAGACGGGCTCTACGCCTGGGAAACGCGGGAGCAAGCCGAGCGGTACATGGATGCGGTGAGCAGCAGACCGGGCGGTCCGACCGACTTGAGCATCATCGAGCACCGCATCCGCGGCGAGGACTTCGACAACCTGCGGCACGCGGACATGTCCGCCATGGACGACGACGCCGCGACGGACCTGTGGAACGCCGGCGGACGACACGACTACGACCACATCCAACGCACGACCGGGCGATTCGGCAACGAGCACTACTTCCGGAATACGATCTACCACCTGTTCGTGAACACCAGGAGTTGAGCATGCCCGACGATCGCACCGGTGAATACCGACTCAGGCGCCAGCACGCAGGAGTCGGCTACTTCGGCCAGGTCCGAGTCCGGTT
Organism: Saccharothrix isguenensis; assembly: GCF_052936305.1. NCBI lineage: Bacteria > Bacillati > Actinomycetota > Actinomycetes > Pseudonocardiales > Pseudonocardiaceae > Saccharothrix > Saccharothrix isguenensis. The sequence continues at coordinate 1,989,614 of NZ_CP193626.1, read as the reverse complement.
GACGACAGCGGACGAGGACCGATCGCCGGTCACCTGGGTGGTCGACCCCGACGACACGTCATCGCTCCAGCCGGGTCCGGACCGCGAGTTCGTGGACGCGGCACTGGCGGGCGCGACGGACGGCCTCGACCTGGTGACCAGCTGCGGCGCAGACACCAGAGGCGTCGCAGTCGAGGTCGTGCACGCCCAACTTGACCTGACCGACATCGAAACGTCCGCCGTGCGGGCGGCGGCGGCCCTCGCGGTGGCCGACGCGTTCGGCGTGGCAGACCAACTCCAGCCGGTCTACCACGAGGGATGGACCGTCACATCTCTCCGCGAGACATCCTGAGCTCGAGTGAAGTGACACGGGCGATTCGCTGAGGCGAGATGGTTGTCGTCCGAGTTCCGGCAGCGCGACAACCTCCTTGTCCGGGCCCGCGCCCGGTGGACGCTGCTCTGGGTCCAGGACATCGAGCACCTCCGAGTTCGCGGTGGTCCGGCATAAAGGACAGTGCCCACGCCCCGCTCGATGGTCCGATCCCTTCGCCGTGGTGTGGACGACCACATCCGGGAGATCCGCAACGCCATCCGCCGGGACATGCGCCGCTACACCCTGCGGGGGCTCGGGAGGAGGGTCGTCGACAGTCGTGACCGAGCACGATCGGTTCCCGGAGTTCGTCGCGGCGACCGTCCTGCGGGACGTGGACGTGAACGCGGGCGTGCACGACGAACACGTGCGGCACGAGGTGTACCTGCGTGCGTTGGCGGACGCCACACCACCCGACGACCTCCCGGTCATCACGCGCGCGCTCGGAGATCCGGACCAGGTGATGGCGGTGTCCGCCGTCGTGCGGCACCTGGATCGAATGGGCGAGTCGCACCCGGACTTCGGCACCTGGGCGGAAGCGGTGCTGCCGGTGCTCGGCGGTCGCGAGTTCCCGACGCTGTGCCTGCCGATAACTCCATCCATGCAGGTGAGAGCGCGGTCGGGACAAGGGCTCGGAATGGCCCATGAGGGTGCTCGTGCTCCACGGGCTCGGCGACTGGCGCGGCGTGATGACCGGCTGTGCTGCTTCGACTGGCCTACCTGGGCATGACCAACACGTTCGCGCTGCTGCGCCTCCCGCCCATGAGCGACTGGGACAAGGACGTGGAGATCTTGGCGCTACGGCACCAGACCATCATCATGGAACGCCAACTCGGAGACGCCCGTACACGGTTCCCCGCCGACCGGGCGTTCCTCGCGGCACTGCTGCCCCTGTGTATGCCGATAACCTCATCCATGCAGGTGAGAAGCGTGAAGCAGGCCAACAGGTTCGTCGGGTAGCCTGTGGAGTGCTGGTGATCCACAGGCTCGTCAACTGACAGGCATGATGACCGGCTGTGCTGCTTCGACTGGCCTATCAGTCCCACGCAGAAGGCGACCACCTGACCGGCTCTGATCAACGCCGCCCACGTCGTGGCGAAACCCGCCGTCCTCAGGAGGATGACCTGCAGCAACTCGGCTGGCAGTACCGCGACGAGCAGGTAGGCGCTCTCTAGCGATCGGGCTCGTGCCGCGCAGCAGCGTGTAGAAGTAGACGGCGCGCGACCGATCATCGTGGCGATCGCCCGAACGCCCAGACCCTCCCGGTGCAACGTGGCGATCCGCTGTCGCTCCGTCAACGACAGGAACCTGTTCGACCGGGCTGGTTGCGGCGGCAGTCCACCGTTCTCCGTCCGCCACCGATAGCCGGTCTTGCGACCGATCCCGAGTTCTCTGCACGCCTCGACGGTGCCCACACCGGCGGCCAACAGCAACCAGTACTCCGACTCGAGATCGAGCCTGCGCTTGCGCCCGCGCCTCGCCATCAACACGCCCTCATGATCAGGTGTGTTGCGACAAGCACTAGAAACCCGCGCGTCGCCAGGGGGTCAGTTGCCACCGTCGTCGGCACAGCCAAACTCGACCAGTGCGGTCGGAGCAGCGACAGCCCATCCAGAGATCACACCCCGTGATGCAACCGGGTACCCCGAAAAGTTGGCAGCGTCGCCGCTTCCTGGAGGCCATGCCGAACTGATCGACCACCGAAAGCACATCAGACGCAGCGTCAAGCCGCCAAATTGACGACCTCACGCGGTACACCGCAAGAAGGGGTACAAAGCGGATGCCGGACCGCTCAGGTCCGAAGAGCCGCTGAATAGGCCGACGGACGGAGCACGGTTCCTACCGGTAACGGAATCCGACCGCACATTCGACCGAGTGGTCCACCACGTGGTGGACCACTCGACGGTCACCCGCTTGCCGCCATGCGAACCCTTGGCCACCGTGTAGCCGCCAACGTACCCTTTACTCCTGCATGTTCGGCATTTCGCCGAACCCTTCCCGATCGAAAGCGGAACATATGAGAACCATGCTCTTGCGCTGTACGGCCGCAGTCCTCTTATTTCTTGGCATGGTGGCCTCGATCACGGTGACGCACGCTTCGCCTTCCCAGCAGGGCGCTTCACCCGAACGCCACTGCGTCGTCCACCTCGGCACAGCCGAGAAGGGGCAGCGGCACTCGCCGATGTCGGACATGCGCTGCTTCTCGTCCTCCGCAGAGGTACAGGCCGAGATCGCGCAGGAGAACAAGCGAGCCGGTATCGGCATCCAGGCAACTCTAATCGGCACCGACTACACCGACCCCAATTTCGGCGGCAGCTCGCTGAACTGGACCGCTCCCGGCGGCTGCTACTACAACGGCACCCAACCCAGTTGGGGCGCGTCCAGCATGCCTGCGGGCTGGGACAACGTCGTTTCCTCCACGCGGACCTACTCCGGCTGCAAGGCGACTCTGCTCTACGACTACACGAACTACGGCGGAATCTCGATGGTGACAGGGTGCAATTCGCCAACCCTTTCTTTCATTGACAACCGGGCGTCGTCACGACAGTGGACCGACCAGACCTACGGGCAGCCCTGCTGACCTGCTCGACAACTCACGGCGAACAGACGGCTCCGCGGTCTCGTCCCGAACAGGGACGAGACCGACAACTAGCGCGGGCTTGCGCCCGAAACACGGCCAACTTGCGGCCGCAACGGGGTCTGTCAAACGAGTGGCTCTGGCCCGTAGTCGGTGGTGACGTCGAGTAGCCAGCCATGATCACGATCTTGTGATGGATGTCGACTCCCTTGTGGGAACAGTGTTTTCCGGTCTGTCCGCGCTGGTCGTCCAGGACGTGGCGGACAGCGGCGGGATGGTGGTGCTCACGGCCCGCACTCGGGACGTGGCTGTGCCGTGTCCGGTCTGCGGAACCACCACGGCGAAGGTGCACGGCTACCACCGTCGGACAGTAAAGGATGTGCCGGTCGACGGTCGCCAAGCCGTCGTCCAGCTGCGCGTACGGCGGCTGGTCTGCCCAGCCCTGGGCTGTCGACGACAGACCTTCCGGGAACAGGTTCCCGGACTGCTGGAGCGCGGCAGGTCACCGTGCCAAACTCCTGGATTGATGGAAATCAAATCGAGATTTGGGAGGGAATTGACGAAGACATGTTGGAGTATGTAATCCCTCGTGAGCTCTTCGGTGAGTTCAATAGCTTTCCGCGGGCACCGTGGGCGCCGAAAGGTCGGTCGTGAACACCGGGAATTTGAAAAGATTCGACCTTGTAGAGTGTACTGTGACCGGACATCAGGGCTACGGTCTCTTGGTGCGCACAGAGGCCGGGGAACCTGGGTTCATTGATGGTGCGGATATTGCTGATGGAGCGGTCTCGGCTGATGATTGGCCGGCAACAGGCAGTCGGCTCTCATGTGTGTTTCTTGGTTACACTAACGATGGAAGAGTGCGTGTTGCCTCGGCGGTGTCCTCTGTCCAGTTGGTTCGCGAACTGGACGATCCGCGTCGGGCGCTGAGGGAGTGGAAGGAGTTGCGAAAATTTTCAGAGGATGACGAAGTGGTGAGACGGTTTTTTCAGTCTCGCAACGCGCGTCCATTGCTCGCCTGGGGGCTCAGGAACCCGGTGGGAACGGACAATTTCAATCTTGCTATTTCGTTGCTGGGTCGTGCACCGGACGACTTGAGAGAAGGGTTATCACCCCCCTGGCGTCGGTGAGGGTTATCGGAAGCTCGTTAGGGCAATCGAGAGGGCTTCGAGTTCGAGTTCGAAGAAGGGCTGTCGGAATTGACAAACTCGGAGGTGCGCGTCCTGCTTGGGGCAGGGTTCCGGCAAAGTCGTTTGTGCTGTTCAGTCGGGGATTCCGAGGAGTTGGAGTGGTCGTCGGGGGTTGCGTGCCATGGTGCGCAACCCCTTGGCGATGTTGGTGTGGCCGGTGTGGCGTAGTGCGTTGATGGCGAGGTTGCGCAGGGAGGCCATGACGCGGGGGCCGTTTCGGGTGCGAATGCGGGAGGCGTCCTCGCCGTAGGTGACGTCGCGGACCCAGTGCAGCCGGTTCTCGATCCGCCAGTGGCCCCGCAGCAGGTCGGCGATGCGGGCGGGGTGGGCGTCGTCGCCGGTCAGGCTGGTCACCCCGAGCGCGGCGTAGGCGCCGCGCCTGCCTGTGGCGTGGCAGGTCCGGTAGCGCTCGACGAGGAACGCGTGCGCGGCGTGCGGGAAGTCGACCTCGCCGAAACCGGGGTCTCCGAGCGGGGCGACGCGGACGGTGCGCAATTCGGTGCGGTCATGGCCGCGGTCCCGCGTCACCACGGCGGGGATGTCGTCCCAGGGCAGCGAATCCAGCTGGGTGTAGACCTTCGGCCAGCCGGTCTTGACGGTGAACACGTAGTGCGCGCCGCGCCGGTGCAGGTAGCGGGCATGCGCCCGTTGGGTGTGCAGCGCGTCCGCGGTGACCACCACCCCTGCCAGGTCGACCCCGTCCAGCAGCGGCGCGAACCCGGCCGGCTCGCCGCCGGCGGGAACCTGCCGTTGACCGGCCACGGTCCCGTCCTCGTGACGGAACGCACCCATCAGGTGCACCCCGGACCCACCGCCGGTGCCGAACGTGCCGGCCACCGACTTCCCGTCGACCGCGACCGCCGCCGGCGGGTCGTCCGGGCCGCGGTCGGGAAGCCGCGAGTCCGACCAGGCAGCGATCGCGGTATCGAGCAGATCCCCGTCCACCAGCGACAACACCCGCCGCACCGTGGACTCCTCCGGCGCGGTGAACAGTTCCCGCCACGGATCGAACCGCACCCCGAGCCGCCGCAACACCATCTGCGGCGCGTCGGCGGCCCACTCGGCGATCGCCGCGGACGACCGCGCACCCGCCACCACCGCCGACGCGGCCACCAGCAGGATCGACGACAGCGAATGCCTCACACCCCGACGCCTGCGCGGATCCGGCACCCGCTCCAGCAGGACCCGCAGGTCGGCGACCTGCCCGGCCGGCACCGAGGCCAAGCGCTCCACAACCACGGGCATCGGGCAGGATGACAACGCGGGCACGGCACTCCCAAGATCATGCGACTTCGACAATCACATGATCGACCAGAGCGCCGTGCCCGTCCCACTATCAGCACAAACAACTTTGCCGGAACCCTGCTGGGGTCTGAAACACGACGAGCGGCTCTGGCCCGTAGTCGGTGGTGACTCCGGGTACTTGTCAGTGCAGGAGGATGCGTTGGCGGAGAAGGTCGAAGCTGGCGCGACCGTGCATTTGTCTCATGATTCTCTTGGTGCGGGTGTTGACGCCTTCGGTGCGGCCGTTGTGATAGGGCAAGGTAAGGGCAGCGTCCACTGCGGACCGATCGATCTCGAGACCGTTGGTGAGACTGCGTAGATGCGGCAGGTCGACGGCGCGGGCCGCCGTGATCCACTCGGTGAGTTTCTCGTCGTTGCCCGCGGCCGGTGTCAGCAGGGCTGCGAAGCCGCGCACCAGACTGGCGAGTGCGGTCATCTCCGGGCAGGCCGCGGAGATTTTCTCCAGCAAGGTCGTTTCCTTCGGGCGCGGGTTGTCGGGTTTGGTGAGCAGAAGTCGGCTGGCGTGACGCGAGGTCGTGACGGGACGGTCGCCTTCGGCGCGCCCCTGGTTGAGGTAGCGGACCAGCAGGTTGGCGCTGCCGGTGTAGCCCGACTCCCGGATCTCGGCGAACAGTTGGGTGACGGGGACCGCGGGATCGGCCAAGCGGCGGGCGCGCAGATGGTCGCGATAGGGGTCGACGAGAGTCGGGCGGTAGGTGGGGGCGATGCGCAAGGTTTGGGGTTCGGGCATGCGGGCGTAGCGTTTGACGGTGTTCAGGGCCACTCCGAGGCGGCGTGAGCAGTCGAGCAGGCCGACGCCCTGGCCGAGCAGCTTGTGAACCTTGTTCCAGCGTTCGCGGACGGTCTGCTCGTGGACTCCACCGGGGCGGGGCGGGTTGACCGTGGCCCAACACCCGGCATGCGCCCGAACCTCGACCAAGACCTTGTCGCAGAGATTTCGCCACAGGTGCCAGCGGTCGCTGACCTGCACCGCGTGGGGCAGGGCGCGGCGGACGGCCTCGGCGTAGGTGGCTGAGCCGTCTCGGCATACGACCTCGGCACCGGGATGTTCGCGCAGCCAGGATTCCAGGGTGGCGGCGTCGCGGCCGGGCAGGACCGCGACGCGTCGGCCGGTCTCGGCGTCGATGACGATCGTGGCGTAGCGGTGGCGGCGGCGCAGGGCGAAGTCGTCCACGCCGATCACCCGCGGGACCGTCAGCTCGGGCAGCGGCAGGCGCCGTAGACGGCGCAACGCGGTACTGCGGGACACGGGCATGGCCAACAGGTCGGCCAGGCGAGCGGCCGCCCGACCGCACAACTCTTGCGCCACCTGAGATATCTGCCGGACAAGCCGCACCGTTCGACGCTGGTGGCGCTCCAGCAAACCCGGAACCTGTTCCCGGAAGGTCTGCCGGGGGCAGCTCCGAGCCCGGCAGACCAGCCGCCGGGCGCGCAGGCGCACGACAACCTGGCGGCCGTCGACCGGCACATCCTTCACCGCCCGATGGTGATAGCCGTGCACCTTCGTCGTCACAGTCCCGCACACCGGACACGGCACGGCCACATCCCGAGTGTTGGCCGTGACCACCACCATGCCGCCGTCCTCCGCCACGTTCTGGACGGCCAGCGCCGACAGTCCGGAAAACACCGTTCCCACAAGGGAGTCGACATCCATCACAAGATCATGATTGCGAACGGATACCCGAAGTCACCACCGACTACGGGCCAGAGCCACTCGTTTTACAGTCCCCATCACCGGAGTCACCGCCCACCCGACCCAGGCCTGGACAACGCAGCAAGCCAGGAACCTCGCCGCCGACCTCGGAACGCGCACGGAGCCCCTGCGGTTCCTGCTCCGCGACCGCGACGGCAAGTACAGCCAGACGTTCGACACCGTCTTCCACGCCGACGACCTACGCATCAAGAGCGCACCACAGGCACCGCGGATGAACGCCCACTGCGAACGGGTCGTCGGCACCATCCGACGCGAACTCCTCGACCACATCCTCATCACGGGAGAGGCCCACGCACGACACGTCCTCAGAACCTACGAACACCACTACAACCGACACCGCCCCCACCAGGCCCGCGACCAACTACCACCCGAAGCTCAGCAGCACCCCGCCGCGATACACCCGCCGGGTGCTCCGCACCCGCATCCTCGGCGGCCTTATCAACGAATACACACAGGCCGCCTGACCAGCAGCGATGACTTTTCGAGCAGCACAGGGTTTCAGGGCGGGCGGCCAACTCGTTCACGGTGACCACCTGGCGCTCGTCCCGACGCTGGCACGCCGGTCTCACTCTGAGGGCGACCCAACTTCAATTGCGCCGGACTCAGCATCCACGACCACGACACGCACGGTCTTGAACCGTCCGTTGTGCCTGACCGAGCAACCGAAAACAGTCCCCTCCTTGATTGCCACATTCTCGGGGCAGCTCATCGAATCGCTGCTACCGCCGAGGCCGCCACTCTCCGCCAGGGCTCCGTGCACCCGCTTGCCTAGTTCTTCGCTGTCAAAGGTCATCTGCTGGTGCACCGTGAGAGGCAGGCCAGAGGTCATGGCTCGTACCGTCAGCACCAGGACGCAGACGGCGACCACCACTGCCGACACGGTCACCGCGAAGTGCGCAATCCGACTCATCACCTCCACTTCATAGCCGATCGGCCGTCGTGGCGAGGAGGGGTCGATCGAGAAGGTACCGTTTAGTGATCACCTGCCGGTCACAGACCGGTGGAGTTGAACTTCATCTTTCGCGGCCCCCGCAGGGGGCCGCCTTGATGAAGTGAGGCAACTTTGAACACGGGGACGGCGAGTGCGTGCAGCCCGGCAGCGAAGCCGTAGTCACTCAGTTAGTCACTCACCGACGTGTGAGACGACAGCAAGATCAAGACAAGATCCACAGCCGAACGCAAAAGAGCCCACTGACCAGGCGTTATACCTGAATCAGCGGGCTCTTTCGACCGTCGGGACGACAGGATTTGAACCTGCGACCCCTTGACCCCCAGGGTGGATTGGATCATGACCTGACCTGCGAGAACGTCGAAGTGGCAGGTCACGACGGTGCCGTTGAATGCACCTGAGTCCAGCTCGATCCTGTTGCCCCACCTTGATTTCTGCCAATTTCCTCCCATCTTCCTCCCACTACGCGCCTGTGTCGACCGCAGCGGGCATCGAACGCCTGTCCGTGGTCAAGCAGCAGGGTCAGCAGCAGCGCGGACTCGGTGCTGTTCAGGTCGATGGCCCACCTGATCCGCTCCGCCAGGGCGCACACGTCGCCGATCGCGGTCAACAGCGTGCCCTCGTCGTTGGCGACCCGGCGGGAGAACACCCGCCTACCGTCGGCGTCGACCACGGCCACGTGGTGGTGTTCCCGGCCGATGTCCACCCCGGCCCACAGTTGGGTCAACTCACACCTCTCACCCGCAGGTTCATGATCGTGCCCGCAGACGACCCCGCCGCCAGGTCCCTACACGGCGATCGGTTCGCAGCTCTTAATCAGAGGCCGAGTCCGTCCTGGAGAGGCGGGCGGCGAGTCGACGTGAGCCACACGAACGGCGGACGCCTGAAAGCCATACCCACCCCTCCCGGGGCATCCGGACCCTACGAGCCCGGACAACCAAACGGTAGGGACGCCTGAGCCGGTAGACCTGACCTTCTTGGTCGCGGACAGGCAACGCCAGAACTCGCACAGTCGAGAGAATCGGCAGCGTCCTCGCTCGGGCAACGTCGATCCGGCGGCGTCCGTGCTGTGGCACGACTACGCGTCGCCTTCCTTCGACTACGCCGTCGCCGGCGAGCTGATCCCCATTTCGACCCGATGTTCCCGACCGACTGCCACGGCGTTGATCCCGACCACCTGCTCACCCAGATGCTCGACGTCGGCTTCACCGTCGATCAGAAGGGGGACGACGAGGACGAGGACCGGTACAACGAGCCGATCGTGCGTTCGCTGCTGCTCGCCGAGCACATCACGGGTGTTCTGCCCTCGTTTGACGCACTCACCGGGTCTTGGACCAGCGCGCACATCGAGCCGTGGTTCAGCGACGCGCGCAAGCAGTTGGCGGGCAGGCCGGGCCACGACGGACCCGTGGACGCCTTCGCCGAGGTGCAGCGGCTGACGGATCTGCTCGGCCCGACCGGCACACCGGGCATGGCCGACGCCCTCGCGGCCGCCGAACGTGGCGAGCGGGTCACCGTCACACCGGACAGCCCACTCGGCGAGCACGTCCGCGCACGGCTCACCGAGGCGAAGCGCCTACGGCCGACTTCGTCCTCGGCAAGCTGCACAGCCGGGTCCTGCTCTCCTGGCCACGGCCCGCACACGTCACCGGCCAGGACGTCCTTCACCACCCCAACCACCAGTAGAGCAGAACCCTGACCGATCGTTCAGAGGCAACCAGCTGCGGGTCGTCGAAGTGCTGCTCGCGCCTGACGCCCGTCCTGGGCGTCAGTAGCGAACCCTGCGGTCACCGGAGTATGGGGATTGCCAGGCACCTCAGCCGCGCCCAAAACCGCCCAACCGGGAAGGTTCCGCCCGCTCGACGGGGTAGCGTGAGCCGTGCCCGACGACCTCGACTACTCCCCGCTCGCCGCCCCGGTCGACCCGGCTGCGGCATTGGCGCACGCGAAAGCGAACGGCGACCCCCCGGGCCGCGACATGGCGTGCGGCGCACTCGTGTTCGCCGTGCTTGTCGCCGCCTTCTCCGGTTTCCTGAGCATTCCGCTCAACATGTACCTCACCGGCGCCCATCCGGACGGCGGCATGGGCGTCCGGCTCCTCGGACTGCTGCCGCTGGTGATCGGTCTCGTACTGATCGTCCTGGTCGTCGTCCAGGGCCGCAAAGGTAGCGGGCAGGTGCGGATCGACCACTACCGCATCATGCAGTTCGCCGCCCGCAACGGCATGGGCTACCGGATGAAGGTCAGGGACCCCGAGCAGCCCGCCGGGGTCTTCGACATCGGGAACAACCGCTGCGCCGTCGACGTCGTCAACATCGAAGGGCCACGTCCGATGGAAATAGGCCAGTACCACTACACGGCCGGCTACCACGGCGCGGAAACGTACCACTTGGGCTACGCAACCACCCCTCTCGACGCCCACCTCCCCCACCTGCTGCTGACCTCGCGGGCGAAAGGCACGGGCGTTCGGCACATGTCCGGCGAAGCCATCCTCGGGAACCCCGACCTGCGCGGCCCCGGCACCGAAGCTTTCACAGTCTCCGGGCCGTTCGGCAGGGCCGGGGAGATCCAGGCCCTGCTGGACCGCACCCTCTTCTCCCCCGACCTCCTGGCCCGGTACGCCGAACGCCCGGTCAACATCGAAATCGTCCAGAACCGCCTGTACTTCTTCTCCCCCAAGCCGCTGTCCACCACCGACCGGGAAACCTGGCGCTGGCTCCTCGCCCTGCTCGCCGACACCGCGGAGCGCCTGGAATCCTGAGCGCTGCCCGGGAGCGGGCCCGCGCGGCCGAAGGCGGTGTGGAACGAACATGTCGACGTCGCCGACATCGCTCGAGTGGTGGGGCACCCGCTGCCGGTGTGGCTGCACGGACACCGACACCGAGCAGACCCTGACCTACAACCGAACCTTCACGGTGCCCTACACCGTCACCGCCTGGCCTCTGGCACCAGACGCTGCTGGAGGTGGCGTTGGACTGCGGGATTCCCGGCCAGTAAAGGATTCCGGTGCTCTTGCAAGGAAGTCGGTGACCATGTCGTGGCGGCGCAGAGGCCCGGGCCGATCTTGTGGATGAGTCCGCTGTCGGCCCATCGGAAGAGTTGTCTGTACATGGTGTCGAGGGTGATGTCACCGAAGTGGACCTCGATGTCGCGGGGTCTCCAGAGACGGGTGGAATCTTCCTGCAACAAGACCAGAATCCGGTGCCTGCGACGTTCGGCAGGGGTGATATTGCGGTCGTCCCGGGAAGCGGTGGGCAGAGCGGGCTGCGGATCCGGGGGTTCCAGGACGCTGATGTCGAGGGCGGTGACGGCGCAGCTTCGGTCTGATCTTCCGTCGTCGCGGCGTTCGCTGTAGCGGGAGATCGGGGACCTGACCTTGCGGGTACTCACCCTTGGGCGTCGGGGCGGAAGGAGTGCCGCCAGGAGACGGTGCGCGATGACCCCGAGTTTTCGTTGCTGTCGACGATGATTCCGGCTGCCTGGACGACCAGGTCTCGGGCGGTGTGCAGGGCGATGGTGATCCGCAGCGGTCGGGATCGGTGCCGGGCCGGGATTCCGCGGCGTCGACCATGACGGTGCGCAGGAGTTGGTAGAGCGTGAGCAGGGACCGCATCTCCTGGTCGAGCCCGCCCTGGTCGCCCGAGCGCAGAACACGTCCGGCGGTGATCGTGTGGCGCAGGGCGTAGTACGCCGATTCGTGCTCCCAACGCTGGTGGTAGAGGGCGACCAGGGCGGCGGCCGGGTGGCGACGGGCGTCGAACAGTATCGTGACCAGCCGGTAGGTCCCGGTGAAGGTGGTCCCGCCCGCCACCGTCACGGTGATCTGCGCGTCGATGACCCGCACCTGAGGGCGCCGATCGTCGACAGGTAGGAGCCGTCGACGAGACGGACCAGGACGGGGATGCGCCGGTTGTTGCGCAGCCGGCCCAGGATCCGCGCGCCGGTGGCGGCACCTCGGTGAGGAAGGCGTTGCTGTCGAAACCCTTGTCCCACAACACCAGCATGTCCGGATTCAGAAGGTGTAACAGGCGCCTGGCGTAGTCGGTCTCGCCCTCGCGGGTGGGGCCGAACACCGCCCCGATCAGCGCTCTCGTGCCGGTCTCGACTAGGGTCATCAGCTCCACCAGGGGGTAGCCGCCGTTGCCTGGGGAATCGAGCCAGGCCCGGTTGCGGGCGGTGTCGGGGACCTTGATCGAGCTGCAGCCGTCGAAGGAGACCGTGCGGTAGGACCCGAACCGCACACCGGGCGTGCGAGGTCGGGCCAGCGGCCCGGACAGCACCTCGAACAGCCGGCGCATCGGCACGCCACCGAGTCCGCGACGCAGATCCCGTAAGGCTTTCGCGGACGGTTCGGCCACCGGAAGACCGGCCAGTCCTCCGGCCAGCTTCTGCCAGACCAGTCGGTAGCCGTGTGCCTGCCGATAACCTCATCCATGCAGGTAGAAGACACAGTGCTTGGGGTTCCGAGGCGCTCAGCGGCACGGCTGCCATCCGCTGTGGCATCGACCAGCACGGCATGATGACCGATCGTGCTGCTCCGACTGGCCTACCTCGGTGTGACCAACGCGTTCGCCTTGCTGTGCTTGCTGCCGATAAGCGACCGGGACAAGGACACAGAGATCCTGGCGCTGCGGCACCAGATCACCGTCCTGGAGCGCCAACTCGGAGACGCCCGCCCACGGTTCTCCCCCGGCGACAGGGCATTCCTCGCAGCCCTGCTGCACAGACTCCCGGCTGCCACGCTTCGTCGACTCCGACTACTGGTCCGGCCGGAAACGGTGCTGCGGTGGCACAGGGACCTCATCGCACGCCGCCACGCAGCCATATCCCGACCCAAGAGTCCCGGCCGACCACGGACCATCCGCTCCATCCGGCTCCTGGTTCTGCGTCTGGCGCGGGAGAATCCTGCCTGGGGCTACCGCCGCATCCACGGCGAACTCCTCGTACTCGGCATCACAGTCGCAGCCTCCACCGTCTGGCAGATCCTCAAAGACGCCGGAATCGACCCAGCACCCGAACGCACCTCGACAACCTGGGCGACCTTCCTCCGCTCCCAGGCCGACGCACTCCTGGCCTGCGACTTCTTCGAGACCACCACCCTGAACGGCACCCGACTGTACGTACTCGCGGTGATCGAGCACGCCAGTCGCCGGATCCGCGTCCTCGGCGCCACCGCACACCCCACCGCGTCCTGGGTCACCCAAGCCGTCAGAAATCTCGTCATGGACCTCGAGGAAGCAGGCAGCCCCGCACGGTTCCTGATCCGCGACCGCGACGGCAAGTTCCCCGCCCTGTTCGACACCGTCCTCGCCGACGCGGACATTCAGGTCGTTCTCAGCGGAGTCCGCATCCCGCGGATGAACGCGATCATGGAACGCTGGATCCGCAGCTGCCGCCGCGAGCTTTTCGACCGCACCCTCATCTGGAACCAACAGCACCTGCTTCATGCGCTACGCCAGTACGAGCACTTCTACAACACCCACCGGCCCCATCAAGGCATCGCCAACGCCCGACCGTTGCAGCCGCTGCCACAACCGGCCACCGATCAAGCAACCATCACCCACCTCGACATCCGCCGACGACCGCGGCTAAGAGTCCTCAACGAGTACCACCACGCCGCCTGACCTGCATGGACGACATTTTCGGCAAGCACAGCGGTGTTCCTGGTGGCGGTCGCGCACGACCGGGGACCGCTTTACTGGGGCGGCGTGGCGCTGCTGGGTGCCGTGGTGGGCGCGGTGTACTGGCGGACAGGGCGTCCGGCATGATCCGTGCCATGAATCTCGTCCCGGTCGGCCGGGTGGGCTCCACCCGCACCGAACCCGCCGGTCGTGCCCACGGCTGGAGCCGCGAGCGGGCCTGGATCGACTTGGACGTCGACCGCTTCGGTCCGGAGGCGCTGGTCGGCTTGCACGAGTTCTCCCACCTGGAGTTGGTCTTCCTGTTGGATCGGGTGGACCCGGCCGAGGTGGTGACCTCCCGCCGCCCGGCCTCCCGACCGGATCAGCCGGAGGTGGGGATCTTCGCCCAGCGGTTCAGCGCTCGCCCCAACCGGATCGGCCTGACGCGATGCCGCCTCACCGCCGTTGACGGCACCCGGATTCACGTCGAGGACTGCGATGCCATCGACGGGACTCCGGTGCTGGACATCAAGCCGTGGCTCGCCGAGTACGGTCCTCGCGGTCCGGTGTTCCAACCCGGCTGGGCCACCGATCTGATGGTCGACTACTGGACCTGAAGATTTGCTGCGGCAAGGCCGAAGCCGATGTCCACAACACCACGTACGGCTCAGGTGTTCAGGATCGCGGTCACCAGGCCGGTCACCAGGCCGGTCACCAGGCCGGTCACCAGGCCGGTCACCAGGCCGGTCACCAGGTTCGCCCGTTCGACCATGGTGTCCACCAGCAGGTACTCGTGGTCGGCGTGCGCGCCGCCCCCGACGGCACCGAGGCCGTCCAAGGTCGGCACGCCAAGCGCGGCCGTGAAGTTGCCGTCACTGCCGCCTCCGACCACCACAGCCTCTACGCCGGGCAGCAGCCGTTTCGCGATCGCGAACAGCTCCGCCGCCGCGGACTCGGGCATCGGTGGCCTGCCCACTCCGCCTCGCACCTCGATCGCGATGCCCTCGACGTGCGTGGTCAGGGCCGCGAACGCGGCTTCGACCCGATCCGTCTCTACGGCCGTCTCGACCCGAACGTCAACGACGATCGTGGCCTGCGCGGGCACGACATTGCTCTGCGTGCCGGCCGTCGCGATGGTCGGGGTGACCGTGGTACCCACTTCCGGACGGCTCAACGCATCGATCCGGAGCACCTGGTGGGCGGCCTCGACCAAGGCGTTGACCCCGGCTTCGGGTTCAAGACCCGCGTGCGAAGCCCGGCCGGTGATCAGCACCTCGAACGTGCCGCAACCCTTGCGGCCAGCCTTCAGGCCACCGCCCTCGGCCGCGCCCTCGAACACCAGCACCGCCCCGCACGCCAGTGCGCGCTCCTCGATGAGGGTCCGCGAGGTGTGAGAGCCGTTCTCTTCGTCACAGGTCACCAGTATCTCGACGCCGGTCAGGTCGTCCAGCGCGGCCAGGCCGTGGATCGCCTGCACCAGACCACCGAGCATGTCGCAGACACCAGGGCCGGTCACCCGCCCGTCCTCGACCGCGAACGGGCGACGCGCCAAGGTGCCGAGCGGAACACCGTGTCGTGGTGACCGAGGACCAGCACCCCCGATTCGCCACCACCCGACCAGTGGACGTGCGGACCCGCTGGACCCTCGACCAGCAACGCACGGCCCGGTGCGGTAATGCGGTGCGATCCGGACTGCCTCGGCGGGGTCGCGGGTGGACGGGAACCGCCCTGTCGATCATCGCCTACCAGGTCTTCGCCAGTCCTCAACGTCGTGTACGGACGGGCGGGCCGCACCATCGCGGGGTGCCTCAGCGAGAAGACTCCAGGTGATTGCCAGGCGATGTGAAGACTCTTCGGAACTGGACAGTGACAGACTGTGGCTGTTCTGTCGGTTCGTAGAGAGTAGATAGTTGATGATGCGTCGAATGGCTATTGGCGCGGTCATGTTGGCCGCTGTGTTGAGTACCGCCGTACCGGTCGCCGCTCAAGCCGAGGAACAGAGCGTGGTCGACCAGCTCGCCCGATGCGTAAAAGATAAAGGCGGATCGCTGGAGAACCCGCAACACCTGGCCATGTGCGTCGCTGTTCCCAGTCCCGCCGCGGAAGAAATCGCCACCATGACGCAGTGCGTGGCATCCGCGCCCCAGACGAACATTCTGGCCTATACGGAAGCTCGCGCGAGCTGTATCACTCAGCTCGTGCGCTGATCGGCCGTCAGGCGTCTGCGGCTGCCTGAAGTCACCCGGTCCTGGCTCGACCGTGTGCTCCTTCATTCCGTGCTTGTCTCGGTCCGGTCGTCCTTCCCCGCACGGGAAGGACGACCGCCGACGGCGCGCACGCCCAGCACGCTGGGTAGCCCGCGCAGGGCCTCGATGGCAGTCTTGTCGGTGACCTCGGTCTCGCCGTCCACGAAGGTCACGCCCAGGTCGGGGATGACGAGCTGCTTGTAGCGGGTGCTGGTGAACTTCACGCACCACTCCCGCCGGTCGGGGGTGGCCAGGCCGGTGATCTTCCCGTGCGCGATGTCCGGCCGGTACTCCAGGCAGATCTCGCCGTAGATCTGCGCCCGATCGGAGCTCCCGGTCTTGGCCGGCGGTTCGGACAACAGGAACCCTGTGGGCTTTTCCAGCATCATCGGGGGCACTGGTCGAGCCCGACCGCCTGGACCGTGCCGGTGGGCATGTACAGGTTGAGCATGATCGGCAACCGGCCGAAGTCCGTCTCGATGGTCGTCACCGCCACCCCGTCGACGGTGCGGGTCTCCTCGCGGTAGCTCTTCCTGGTCATCCAGCCCGAACAGCATGAGCACGAGCAGGACCGGCAGAAGCAGAGCGATCACGAGCATGGCGCTCCTGCTTCAGGAGTGATCCGGGAATGCGACGGCACACGCTCCTGGTCAGGTTAGCTCGAACGAGCGAAGGCTTCCCCGAGGCCGTGTCCGTTGGCGGGCTGTACGGTTCTTGAGGTATGAAGTGAAGATCATCGACGTGAGCGTGTTCTGGCGGCAATCGCAGTGGTCGCCGCCGCTGCTGCGGCAGCGCCTGCACACGCTGCGAATGCAACGAGTGCTGCCGGGCACGCAACGATCCGGGCCGTCGACGACACCTGCACGCCGCACACCGACTCCTACAGCGAAGACCGGTGGACCTCGGTGCGCCGGCGCAGCTGCCTGGGCACCGACGGCGGCCCGAACGGCTACTTCCAGGCCAAGTGCTGGCGTGGGCAGACGATCGACTGGAGCCGCCAGAACTGCCAGGTCAACGGTCACTTCGTCATCCGGGACCGCAAGGCAGTGAGGTGAAGAACGGATACATCAACCTGTTCTCGCACGGACTTGTGGAGGAAGGCGCCGGCGCCGCCTTCCGCTTCGGATGCGGCGGGCGCGCCCCACGGCGCGTATACCTTTCACCATCACCGACGCTCATGCTCAGCTGACGGGCAGCTACGCCCACTACCAGCCCGCCAAGATCCCGGACACCACGGTCACGCACACCATGTGCTGAGAAAGTCCACGAGCTGGCCGGGAGCGTTCGCCAGGGCGGTCGGCCTCGGGAAACATGGACACCTCTCCAGCCGCCCGAACGTCAGGTGAGCGCCGGGCGGCTGGATGCGGTTGTCAGGGAGCACCACGGCGTTTAGGACCAGGCGGCTTGCTGAACAGGGTGCGCCGCGCCTCAACAGCCGCTGCAAAATCACCCGAACGTGCCTGTGCAGCAACGCCGTTGCCCTGAGCTACGGACCCTACATTGCACGGCATGATCGATTCTTCTGCCGCCGGCTCCCTGCTTCCTCCGTTCGTCCAGGAGCGCGTGGAGGCTTTCCACGCGGCGGGGATCCGGGGGCGGTGGCATGGCCGTCACATCCTGCGGGGCCGGCGCCTGCCCAGTCCGGGCTCTACGGTGGTCGACAGCAACGACTACCTGCGTCTGGCCGGCGACAAGCGCATCGTGGACGCCGTGGTGGAGTCTTTCGACGCGATGCGGGGAGCGAGGCTGGCCTCGGCGGTGCTGCTGTACGAGGAGCACCCGCAGACCGTGCTGGAGCGGAAGTTCGCCCGCTACCTCGGCTCGGAGGCGGGTGTTTTCACCCAGTCCGGGTACGACGCCAACGTGGGGCTGATGCAGACGCTGGCCGGACCCGAGGTGCCGGTGTACGTGGACATGCTGGCCCACATGTCGCTGTGGGCGGGGGCGAAAGCGGCCGGCGCCCCGGTACGGCCCTTCTTCCACAACGACACGGCTCACCTGCTGCGCCGCATCGAGGAGCACGGGCCCGGAGTGATCGCGGTCGACTCGATGTACAGCGTGTGCGGCAGCCTCGCGCCACTGGCCGCCCTGTGCGATGTCGCCGAGCAGACCGGCTGCGTCCTGGTCGTCGACGAGGCGCACTCGCTGGGCACCCACGGACCCGAAGGCGCGGGCATGGTCGCGCAGGCCGGGCTGACAGCACGGGTGCATTTCCGCACGACGAGCCTGTCGAAGGCGTTCGCCAAACGGGCCGGCTACATCACCTGCCCCGACGAGGACTTCGTCGAGTACTTCAAGATGACCTCCTACCCGGCCGTGTTCGCCTCCACCCTGGTGCCCTCCGACCTGGTACAGATCGCCGCCACCCTGGATGTCGTCCGCCACGACGAATGGCGCCGCACCCGCCTGCACGAAGTCGCCACCACCCTGCGAGAAGGCCTCACCGGCCTCGGGTACAACCTGCGGGGTTCGGGCGCCCACATCATGTCGCTGCCCACCGGTCCGGACGAAACCGTCATCCAGGTACGCGACATCATGGAAGAGCACGACGTGTTCGGATCCGTCTTCTGTCCCCCCGCCACCCCACGCAACCGCACCGCACTACGGCTCTCCCTGCACTGCGACCTCACCGACCATGACCTGGACCGCATCCTCCACGCCAGCGAAGCCGTCC
Source organism: Saccharothrix isguenensis (assembly GCF_052936305.1). Lineage (NCBI taxonomy): Bacteria > Bacillati > Actinomycetota > Actinomycetes > Pseudonocardiales > Pseudonocardiaceae > Saccharothrix > Saccharothrix isguenensis. Next base: position 1,970,988 of record NZ_CP193626.1, on the reverse strand, counting down.
AACCCCTGACCACTGCACGTCACTCCTCCACCTCCTGACTCCACCAGTGAGCACACGCAACACCGAGAGCAAGTTCAGGTCCAGTTGAGGAAGTCCCAGGGCCGCTCGACTCGAGACGGAACGGCCGAGGTGATGACGGGTCCGAGCGACCCGTCACCCAGGCCCCTACTCAGGCGCAGACAGGCCGAATGATGACTCCACCACCAAGCTGCCTGTGCAAAGCCGCTGGTCAGTCCTGTTCCCATCCTTTGGTACTCCCGCCGGGGATTCGAACCTGCGCAGCCATCCGACATGCCGTTGTGCCTGCCGATAACCTCATCCATGCAGGTAGAGGACGCGCGGCACCCAGGGCATCGAGGGGCTCAGGGTCACGGTTGCCATCCGCCGTGGTGTCGGCCAGCACGGCATGATGATCGGCTGTGCTGCTCCGACTGGCCTACCTCGGCGTGACCAACACGTTCGCGTTGCTGCGCCTGCTGCCCATGAGCGACCGGGACAAGGACACGGAGATCCTGTCGCTGCGCCACCAGATCACGGTCCTGGAACGCCAACTCGGAGACGCCCGCCCACGGTTCTCCCCCGCCGACCGGGCCTTCCTCGCGGCACTGCTGCACCGACTCCCGGCGCAAGCGCTTCGTCGACTCCGGCTACTGGTACGCCCGGAGACAGTCCTGCGGTGGCACCGCGACCTCTTCGCCCGCCGCCACGCAGCCCGATCCCGCCCCAAGCGGCCCGGCCGACCACGGACCATCCGCTCGATCCGACTCCTGGTACTACGCCTAACGCGCGAGCACCCCACCTGGGGCTACCGCCGCATCCACGGCGAACTACTCGTACTCGGCATCACAGTCGCCGCCTCCACCGTCTGGCAGATCCTCCAGGACGCCGGGGTCGACCCGGCACCAGAACGCGTCTCCACGACCTGGTCGGCCTTCCTCCGCTCCCAAGCCGACGCGATCCTGGCCTGCGACTTCTTCGAGACCACCACCCTGAGCGGCACCCGCCTTTACGTGCTCGCGGTGATAGAGCACGCCAGCCGCCGGATCCGCGTCCTCGGCGCCACCGCGCACCCGACCGCCTCCTGGGTCACCCAAGCCGCCAGGAACCTCGTCATGGACCTCGAGGACGCGGGTGGTTCCGCGCGGTTCCTGATCCGCGACCGGGATGGAAAGTTCCCCGCCCTGTTCGACGCCGTCCTCGCCGACGCCGGTATCCAGGTCGTCCTCACCGGTGTCCGGATACCGCGCATGAACGCGATCATGGAACGCTGGATCCGCAGCTGCCGACGCGAACTCCTCGACCGCACCCTCATCTGGAACCAACCGCACCTACTCCACGCCCTACGCGAGTACGAGAAGTACTACAACAACCACCGCCCCCACCAAGGCATCGACAACGCCCGACCACTACGCGCCCTGCCACCAGCCGTCACCGATCAAGCAGCGATCACCAGACTCGACGTCCGCCGACAGCAACGACTGGGCGGCATCCTCAACGAGTACCACCACGCCGCCTGACCTGCACGGACGACATTTTCGGCAAGCACAGGGCGTGGCCGGCTTGGGTGTGCAGGGCGTCGGCGACGAACACCACGCCCTCCAGAGTGCCCACGACCTTGTGGACGGCGTCGAGAAGCGGTGTGAACGCGGGGATCTCGTTCGATTTCGCGTCCACGGTGACCTGGGCCAGGACGATGCCGCTGTCGGTGTCCAGTGCGGAGAGCAGGTGGACCTGGCGGCCGTCGTCGAGGCGGGCGCCGCGCAGGGTCTTGCCGTCCACGGCGATGACGTGGCGGTATCGGCGTGGACGGACCGGTGGTGATCGCCGCGCGCGGGTGGTGAGCCAACCGGCGAGGACGGTGGCCAACAGGTCGGCGTCGAGGCGGGTCAACAGCCGCCACATCGTTGTGCCGGAAGGGATGCGATCGAAACCGAGCCGGTCACGGGCATGGCCGTCGAGATCCTGCAGCCAGTCGTTGATCGCCGCGAATGACGACGCCCCGGCCAGGACCGCGCAGACCGCGACCGTGAGCAGCGCCGACAACGGGTAACGGATCCCACGCGGATCACGCGGATCCGGGACCTTCGCCAAGGCGTCCAGCAGACCACCGTGCTCACCATCGGTGACAGGCGCTGCCGGGCCGTCGACGGAGGGTGTCGTGACGGTCAGTGCGGTGATGAGAGATGATGCCATCGGCGGGTGGGGTCTTCCTCGGAGTCGTGAAGCGTCGCAACTCCATGATCACCGATGCGATCCCACCCGCTGCCATCGCCTCCGCGAAGGCCCTTCACGCCCCAAACTCCCAGCTCAGCGCATTGCTGTCTGACTACGCAATCGCCCTGGCAACTCACCCCAGCACGACCGGACCACCCCATTGCAGAACCGGGCTACACGTCGATACGCCGCCGACCAGTCCTCGGCGGCCTCATCAACGAGTACGAGCCCACGGCAGCCTAACCGCAGGTCAAACCATGTAGCTGGCTTTTGGCACCCCACAGGCCTTGGGTCAAGCCCAGTCACCAATCAAGCAGCGGTCACCCGACTCGACATCCGCCGACGACAACGACTCGGCGGCATCCTCAACGAATACTACCACGCAAGCCTGACCAGCACGGACGACATTTCGGCAAGCACAAGACCAACACTCAGAGCGTGTCAGTCAGCTTAGAGCGCAGGAGCTGGACGAATTCATTGCTCCTCGCCCAAATCCTCACGTATGCGGAAAGACCGAGGCGCATCCGCGACCAAGTCGAGCATGCATGAACCGCAGAGACCTCGTTGGCGAACCACCTCAAATGGTTTCCGGAAGCCTCAGAGACCACATCCAACGAGCCAGCGAGGGACTCCGAAACACGCGAAAGGAAGTCAGCGTCATCAGTTTTCGAATCATATACGATCTCGGTCACCGACATCGATGCCGCTACGGAGGCAAACATTGCATCGCATTCGATCAGCGAGTCGAGGTTGGCGAATTCTTTCACATAGTTGCCATCAAAACCGATCAACACCCCACCTTGGAGGTCGATGGACGCGCCTGCTGGACTTCCCGACGCCACAGCGTACTCTATTTCGAGAGGTTCATCAGCATTTTCCGGATCACACATCGGCGAGAAAACGACAGGGCCGTCGAACAGGCCACTTCGGTACGCAAGACCACCCCACCGCCTCTGCACACTCTCGACCAGCGAGACTACATCGCCGTACTGCCCTGGCCCGAATACATCGACGAGGTGACGCCGCAACTCGTCGCCAGTCAAGCCGACGTCGTATGAGATCCTTTCAGCATGTGCTTCGAGAAATTCGACGGCCCGCTTCGACAGGCCTCCGGGGTCATCCAGGACAAAACCGCGCAACTCCATGAGCCTTCTCACATTCCAAATTCAGCCAAGAACCGCTGGCAGCTCGGACACGGCGCCATGACCTGCTTGTGAAGCGCCGCGCCGATCCTCTTCGATTTAATCCCCATCGTTGTAACCGATACCGGAGCGGACCCTAATTCTACGACACGTGCAACGCCGCTCACTTCACTGCATCCTGCATGTGCATGACCACAAGCTTCCAATGCCGCTTGAACCTGCACCGGAACGACTCCAGGAGCACCCGCCCGACTGTGCACGGCTATCAGCAGCCCGGATGGCCGTTCACCCACGGTTTCGCTGACGGTGCCAGGCCGCTGACGTCGGGGTGTGGATGCGGAGATGTCGTCCACCATCTCCTCCAATCGCTCTACGGTGCCGTCGCCGCAGTTGTGGACCAGGATGTCCTCGCCGCCAACCGCGACGTAGTAAGTGTGGACACCTTCGACCGTGAGGTCGTACACCGGCTCGAAGCGGGCATACCGCTGGACTTCCGTGACGACGGGGGCCGTATCGTCCGTCGAAGTCAGCACTTGGCCGGGTTCGAGGTCGCCGATGTTGACGAAGCGGCCTTCGGCGTCGACCCAGACCGGGTGCCATGACGTCGCGTCCACGGTGCCGGTCGTGCCGTCCTCCGAGGCGACGGTGAGGCGGGTCATGTCGTCTTCGTCGTTGTGGACGATGGTGGCGACGACGTCGCGGTCGGTGGTGTCGCCGGTGGTCGGGTCGGTTGCCTTGACCTTGTCGCCGATGTCGACTTCGGAGATCGGTTTGGTCGATCCGTCGGCCATCAGCACCAGGGTCGTGGCGACGAAGCTGTGCAGGGAGCAACTTCCCCCGGCCGAGTCGCCGACCTTCTTGAACTTCTCGGCCGCGACTCTCTGCAGGTTCTCGTTGATCGAGTGGACCCGGCGCAGCACACCACGGGCCTTGTCCACGACCGACGACAGCCGACTCACGGCCTTGACCGCGTTGTAGCCCGCTTCGAGGATCTTGCCGACCTTGCCCCACGGCACCAGACCCGCGACCATCCCGCCGCAGGCCCAGATGTCACCCTTGGTGAAACAGTCGACGATGTCGTTCCACCCGGAGATCTCCTTCAAGGCCTCCCAGGCGACCTCCTTGATCACATCCCACTTCGTCTTGTGCGCGTCGGCCAGGGCCTTGGCGTAGTCCGCCTCGCTGATCCCCGCCTCCGCCATCGCCCTGCGGCGATTGGAGTCCACCCATGCCTGCTGCTGCTGAGCCGCCCGCGCACGACCGGTGTAGACCTCCACCTCGTCGGCCCAGTTCGGCCCGCGGATGCTCGTTTCCTTGCCACCACAACGCACACCGTCAGGACCGCAGTCGTGCAGCAGACCGGTCGGGTCGCTGAACGTCACCGGACTGTTGTTCGCGTACGCATAACCGTTCAGCTGCTGCGGATCGTTGTTGTCGATGATCGGATCGGCCGACAGGAACCTCCCGGCAGCCGGGTCGTACTGACGCGCACCGACCGTGACAAGACCCGAATCATCGTTGCGCCCGCCGACGAAACCCAGCCGGTCCGGCCACGACGACGGCGCCGCCCCGCGCAGAGCCCCATACGGGGTCTGCCGCCGCTGCGACACCTCCATCGACACCGGCGTGATCGACACCTGGTTCGTGCCCTGGTGATCGGGCGTGATCCACTTCAAGCCGGTCACGCTGTTGCGCACCGCCACGACATGGCCGTTGTGGGTGTACCACCGGGTCCACGACGGAGTCGACGTACCCGTGTCCAGCCGGATCTCCTGGCCGAACACGTACAACGTCGTCGCGGACGGCTCACGGCTGATCAGCCGCGACCCGTCGGCGTCATAGAGGAAACCTGGCCTCGATCACCGGCCGCGCCGCGATCCAAACGATCAAAATGTGGACCTCCCGATAGGAGCTGGCTCCGCGCAAGCGGTTCACCATGTCCCGGAGATCGCCAGTAGAGCCCAGCAAGACAACGGTGGGCCACAGAAGGGCTGCATCACCGACAACCCAGCCATCGGCTACTGATAGAGAACTACTCCAGCATCTCCGGCCGGTACCACGACTGACCCTTGAGCCATTCGCCGTATCGGAAATAGATGCGCGCTACCCCATCCCGATCACCCTTCTGCTCAAAGAACTCGTCCAGCAAGCGAAAGAGTCCATCAAGCCGGAATTTGTCGCTCTCCCCATCAGCCGATTTCAGGTCAGCCACGCGTTCTTCTGCGGCAACTGCTCGCAACACCAACGCCGGCCAAGCGAGATTATGTCCACCATCGAGCCGGACGATTAGCCACTCCCTGAACCCCGTGAGCATGACGCCCGAGGTTCCCGCATCGCAACCCAAAACGTAGGCAACTGCCGCCCCATAGCTACCGTCGAGCCCATGAAGTAGAGGCCTCCGGTAGACAGATTGACAGAGTTCTCGATAGCTCATCGTCCGCCTCAGAATGGAAACTCGTTCGGGAACAAGTCGGGCAACAACGCCTTGTACTCATCGATAGGTAGACCGGTACGCACGGTGAACCCATCATAGACTCTGCCATCGCGAACGACGACTTCATGATGCCTCCACATGCTGTCCTGACCACGGTACCGGCCCAAAAATCCGCCAGGAATTGGAGACTCGATGCGCCGAATGTCGCCGCCAATCTGCTCTTGGATGCTTCGAGCTACCGCCTCGCATCCAGTTGAGCCACAAATCTCTGATTCAGGGCGCGGCTCCCAATCCGGGCCGAGGTCGCCGTCGCAGGGTCCAGAGTTGTGGACAAGGATCGGGGCGTTCCCAGCAACCACATAGTAGGTGTGCACCCCGTCGACGGTCAGGTCGTAGACCGGTTCGAAGTGGGTGTAGCGGTCGACGTCGGTGACCTTCGGCGAGGTGCCGTCGGTCGACGTGAGGTGCTGGCCGGGTTTGAGGTCGCCGATGTTGACGAAGCGGCCTTCGGCGTCGACCCAGACCGGGTGCCACGAGGTGGCGTCCACGGTGCCGGTCGAGCCGTCTTCCGAGGCGACGGTGAGGCGGGTCATGTCGCCTTCGTCGTCGTGGACGATGGTGGCGACGACGTCGCGGTCGGTGGTGTCGCCGGTGGCCGGGTCGGTTGCCTTGACCTTGTCCCCGATGTCGACCTCGGAGATCGGTTTGGTCGATCCGTCGGCCATCAACACCAGGGTCGCGGCGACGAAGCTGTGCGTGGTCGGGCAACTACCGCCGGAGCCGCCGACCTTCTTGAACTTGTCGTCCGCGACCTTCTGCAGGTTCTCGTTGATCGAGTGGACCCGGCGCAGCACACCACGGGCCTTGTCCACGACCGACGACAGCCGACTCACGGCCTTGACCGCGTTGTAGCCCGCTTCGAGGATCTTGCCGACCTTGCCCCACGGCACCAGACCCGCGACCATCCCGCCGCAGGCCCAGATGTCACCCTTGGTGAAACAGTCGACGATGTCGTTCCACCCGGAGATCTCCTTCAAGGCCTCCCAGGCGACCTCCTTGATCACATCCCACTTCGTCTTGTGCGCGTCGGCCAGGGCCTTGGCGTAGTCCGCCTCGCTGATCCCCGCCTCCGCCATCGCCCTGCGGCGATTGGAGTCCACCCACGCCTGCTGCTGCTGAGCCGCCCGCGCACGACCGGTGTAGACCTCCACCTCGTCGGCCCAGTTCGGCCCGCGGATGCTCGTTTCCTTGCCACCACAACGCACACCGTCAGGACCGCAGTCGTGCAGCAGACCCGTCGGGTCGCTGAACGTCACCGGACTGTTGTTCGCGTACGCATAACCGTTCAGCTGCTGCGGATCGTTGTTGTCGATGATCGGATCGGCCGACAGGAACCTCCCGGCAGCCGGGTCGTACTGACGCGCACCGACCGTGACAAGACCCGAATCATCGTTGCGCCCGCCGACGAAACCCAGCCGGTCCGGCCACGACGACGGCGCCGCCCCGCGCAGAGCCCCATACGGGGTCTGCCGCCGCTGCGACACCTCCATCGACACCGGCGTGATCGACACCTGGTTCGTGCCCTGGTGATCGGGCGTGATCCACTTCAAGCCGGTCACGCTGTTGCGCACCGCCACGACATGGCCGTTGTGGGTGTACCACCGGGTCCACGACGGAGTCGACGTACCCGTGTCCAGCCGGATCTCCTGGCCGAACACGTACAACGTCGTCGCGGACGGCTCACGGCTGATCAACCGTGACCCGTCGGCGTCGTAGAGGTACGTGGATGCCTTGCCGTCCGCGTTGACGACCCGTGACAGTTGGCCCTCGGCGTTGTACTCCAGCGTCTGGGTGTCGCCGCCGATCTTGCGCGACGTGGTGCGCCCGGACGTGTCGTAGGCGAAGGTGTCCACCGAGGTGCCGTTCGGCCCAGTGGTGGTGACAGTCCGCGCGGTGTGGGGCTGTGCCGCGCCCGCAGCCGGGTAGGTGGTGGTGCGGACGGTGTTGCCGGCCGAGGCGTGCGTGGTCTCCGTCAGACGGTTGCCGGTCTTGTCGAAGGTCCACGAGTGCCAGTACGGCGCCGGACCGCCCAACGACGTCGCGGACCGGGCCGTGGCGCAGTCGCCCGACGACGGGGTCCACGCCTGGGTCAGCCTGCGCAGGTGGTCGTAGCCGTAGCACTGCGTATCCGCAGTGCCGCCTTCCGGCGTGTTGGCGACCTTGGTGATGTTGCCCGCGGCGTCGTAGGTGTAGTTGTAGTCGGCGACGCGGTTCCCGGTGGTCGTCTCGCGGCCGATGATCGTCCGCTCCAAGCGGCGTGATCCGAGCGTGTAGGTGTTGGTGACCTGCACGTTCTTGACGCCGAGCGCCCCGCTGCCGTAGTTCTCCTGGAGCACCTCGCCGAAGCTGGAGTAGCTGGTGGAGGAGACGTAGGCCTCCGCACCGCTTGTGTTGTCGAGCAGCCCGTTCGCCGTGTTGTAGTAAGACGTCACGGTCTCGCCGGCCACGATCTGGCGACCGCCGGAGTTGACCGCCTTGCGGACGAACGAGGCCGGCTTGCCGGTGGAGGTGTAGGTCTGCGCCACCTCGTAGGTGGTGCCCAGCACGCCTTCCTTGGACGCCGGGATGATCACCTTCTCTCCCGTCGCACGCCCCGCCGCGTCGTACCCGGTCGGTTTGCGAAGGTAGGTGGCGCCGTCGACGAACCGGCGCGACGCCGCGGGCATCCCTACACCGCCGAGGATGGTGTCGTACTCCCACTCGGCGAGCTTCGTTCCGGTGGTCGATCCCTCGTAGCGGGCCTTCGGGCGTCCGAGGACGTCGTAGGTGTTGGTGATCGTGCGGCCGTGCGAGTCGGTGCTGCTCAGCACTTGGCCGGCCGCGTTGTAAACCATGGTGCTGCGGCCCGCGTCGGGGTCGTCGGTCGCGACGACCCGACCACGCAGGTCGTAGGTGTACCGCCACACGTTGCCCACGGGGTCGGTCACCGTCGAGAGCTGGCCGGCCGCGGTGTAGGCGTACTTCGTGGCGTCGTAGGAGCTGTCGGGCCCCGCGGTGTGCTGCCGCTTTTCGAGCGTCCGGCCTTGCGCGTCGTTGATCAGCGTCGTGGTGGTGCCGCCCTTCGGCGGGGTGGTGACCACGCGGTCGCCGCCGTAGACCGTGGTGGTGCTCCACTGGGCGATCGCCAGCTTGCGGAAGGTCGCGGTGGTGGGCCGCCCCATTCCGTCGTACTTGGTGAGGGTCTGGCCGGGCACTTCGTTGTCGTAGACGCTGCCGAGGGTTCCGCCCGGTGCGCTGTCGTTCCAGTAGACGCCGTTCTTCTTGTACGGCAGGCCGCGCGAGTCGTAGAACGTGTCGGACATCTGGCGACCGCCGTTGGGCGCGGGCACCTGCGTCTGCCGTTCGCGGAGCATGCCGTCGTAGAGCGTGTAGGCAGCGAGGTACTCGTAGTTGTCCTGCAGTTGCTTGGACACCACGACGCTCGGCTTGTCGTTGTTGTACTGGTACTCGAACACGGCGTCGGCCTTGCGCGTGGCTTTGTCGTGGCCCGGCGTCCACGCCGCGACGAGCCGACCGAGCGCGTCGTGCTGGAGGTCGGCACGCCGGTTGTTGGCGTCGATCGTGGCCACGGACGTGCCCCACGCCGGGTCCACCAACGCCTTGGTGACGTGGCCCAGCGCGTTGGTGCTGGTGATCTCCCGCACCGGGCCGTCGGGCGGGGTGTAGGCGGTGGACGTCTTCTGGCCGTTGGAGTCATAAACGTCCAGCGGCCGGCCGTACGGGTCGTAGGAGGCGGTCGAAGCGACCACCCACGACTGGCCCGACGCGTCCCACTTGTCCAGCGCCTCGACTTTGGTGATCAGACCGCGGGTCGGCGGGACGCCCAGCGCCTGGTCGTCGTAGTACGACCGGGTCAGCGACTGGATCGTCGCGGCGGAGGCGGTGACGGCACAGGTGCCGCTGACGGTCTCCACCTGCTGCGCGAACGACAGGATCCACGCCGCCTCGTTGCGCGCGTACGTGCTGCGGGTGCAGGACTCGTCGCCGGTGACCGCCAGGTCGCCGTGGTCTTCGGTGCGGACGGCGATGCCCTCGGCGTTGAACGCCTTGTCCACGCGCGTACGCCGCCACGTGCCGTCCGACAGCTTGGTCCGTCCGCGCACGGAGACGATACCGTTGACGAAAGCCTTGTTGCCCAACGTGTCCGTGGCCGAGGGGGTATCGGGCATCCAGGGGTCGTTGACCGACGCCGACGCCAGGTCCCCGGCGTTGTACTGCCGGGTCTCGCGGAGGAACCCTCGGAGGCGGTCCACGTCGCGGACCGGTTCGCCCTCGCTCGTGGAAACCCACGCCTCACGGACGCCGGACGGCAGCTTGTCGCCGTCCATGCCGCGTCCGTAGACCTCCTCGGTGACGCTCTGCGTCTCCGAGGCGTCGCCCTTGATCGTGCGGACCGTGCCGTAGCCGCGCCACTGCGACCACGTCCGCCGCGTCGGTTCGGCGAACTCGGCCTCGTCGAAGTGCCAGGCCGGGTCGCCGACGTACTCGTACTTGGTCTTGACCAGGCTGGAGGCACCGGTCCGGTCGTCCTCGGTGACGGCGACCACGACGTACTTGTGGAACCAGTCGAGGATCGGTTCGTGCGCGCCTTCGGGCGTCCACCACGTCGGGTAGCAGCGCAGTACGTTCGACTCCGGCGCCGAGGGCATCCTGCTGCCGCGCACGCAGTCCTGAGCGCTGTACTCGACCTGGGTGTGGCCGCCGGCCTCGCCGGTGATCGCGTCGATCCGGTAGCGGGTGATCGGGGGGTAGTTGTCGCTGCTGTTGTCGACCCGGTTGTCCATCGCCTTGTGCGTGAACACCTTCGGCGGCAGCGCGACAGTGCCGCCCACCAGTCCGGTGTGGACGATGGACTTCAGGTTCATCGCCGGGGCGAGGCCGTCACCGGTCTTCAGGAACTCGTGCTGCAGCGACCACACATCGACGTTCTGGAATGTCGATGCGCCGTTGGCCACCCGGGTGACGACCTTGGTCAGCTTCTTGCGGGTGAAAAACGATGGCGTCAGCCTGTTCGTGCACTGCTGCCCCGCGTCGCAGATCTGGTCGAACGGCACGTCCGGCCAGGACGACGCCGTCGACGCGTTCAGCTGCGACGGAGCACACGTCACCGCACCACCGGGGACACACCGCTCACCGGTCTCGAAGGTGACGTGCGCCCCGGGGTGGGCGAACGCAATGTCGACGCGCAGGCCGTACTTGACCTGGTGCAGCCAACCGCCGCGGATGTAGGGCGTGCCCTTGGCCGGGTCGCTGTTGCGGCCGTAGTGGTTGAGCTCCCGGCCGTAGGAGTACGTGATGACGTTGCCGTGCGGATCGACCGAGTAGTCCAGGTTCCACCGGTACGCCTGCTGGCACCACGACGCGTCGAACGTCGCCTGATGGCACGGTTCACCGGCGTTGTTGCCGAACACCGGCACGGTCCACGTCGACTGCGTCTCGGGGTTGCCCGTGGTCCAGCCCGGCAGGCGGTTCAAGCCGAGGAAGTACTCGGTGCCGTCGGTGGTGGTGACCTTCCAGTGCTCACCGTTGTTGTCGCCGTTGGCGGCGCCGTACATCCGCTCGACCCGTGCGCCGTCGTCGTTCTGCGCGCGCCAGGTGTTCGTGCCCGGGATGTTGACGAGCTTCCCGGACACGCCGACGAGGCTGATCGTCGCGTTGTCGGTCGCCCAGCACTGGTCACCGGTCTTGGTCTGCCCGTTGTTGCCACCCAGGTCCAGGCCGCACGGCTTGTACTGCCGCTCGATGAACCCACCGGGCGAGATGTCCCAGCCGTCACCCGCCCAGGAGGCCTGGTTGTTCGTCGACGACGTGCGCCCGTCCAGGCTCTGCGCCGAGTACCCCAACGACACCGACGGCGTCCCACCACCGATCGACGGCGGCACCCGCATCGGGTAGCCGTAGGTGAAGTCACCCGACGAGCCGCCCGCGCTCCACGACCCCGCCGGGGCCAGCGACGTCGCCGCGTACGAACCGGCGCTGCCGGAAGCCGACGCCACCGCGGCGAACACCATCGGCTCCGACGACGCCAACGTCGTGGTGCCGGACAACGCGCCGGCCTTGATGTTGTTCGCCGCGCCCTCCACCGGCGTCTCGACCCGGCACTCCTGCTTGTCCGGTGTGGACAGGGCACAGGCCGGCAACGACACCAGCTTCAGCCGTGCCCCGTAGTCGCCGCCGAACCCTGACGCGAACGACCGGTAGTCCACGGTCACGTCCAGCGGTGTCCCGACTGCCCCGCCTGCGTCGGCGAGGCTGAACACCACCGCGGACTTCCGGTCGTGCACCTCGACCTGGACCTTGCCAGTGGCAGCCACACGAGCTCCCGCACGTGCGGCCCGGTTCGGACCTACGGCGATCGGCGTGCCCTCGGCGCGGATGGGCGTTCCCGCCGCACGTGCCGCGGCCTGCGCGGGCGTCCCGCCCTTGCCCGCGAAGTCCACCTCGGACTTCCTCGCGGCCGGCCACGTCGCCTTCGCCGCCTCCTTCACCACCGCGGCGGAAGCCGGGTCCGGCGGCTGTGGGCGGACGGACACGGACGCCGTCGCAACCGACTTCTCCTTCTGGAGTTCGGTCACCTCCCACCCGTTCTCATCGGCTGGTGCCGCCACCGCTTGCGCGGTCGAGGTCGCCAACACCAACACGAGACCGAAGGCGATGGCCCGTCTGGCCACCCTCCGCGCGACAGCGCTCACCACAACGCCTTTCCTGAAGGAGGGGAATGGACCGGCTCAGAGATGGATGGTGGTGTCGTGGACCTGTTTGATCGTGGCGGGCACGGCAGCACCGACGTAGACCCTCACGTCGTCGATGTCACCCTTCCAGCGGAAGTCCGGAACGCCGTTCCACGCGGCGCGGCCGATGCGCAACGGACCCGGCGCGCTCCAACCGACGACCTTCGCACCGGCGGGCGGGTTCACCACGGCGCGGGCCTGCTGCACGCCGTTGACGAACAGGTCGAGCCGTCCACGCGCGTAGTCGTACCGACCGACCAGGTGCACCCACGTGTTCGCCTGCGCCAGCTCATCGGAGAAGACCACCCACGCATCGGCCCCGGTCGGGCCGGTCGACATGCGCCAGCCCCACCTCCGCTGCTCGGTGAAGTAGCCCAGCATGAACGGCGACTGATTGGCATCCTCGCCCATGCTCACCGCGACGCGGTTGCCGGCGTCGAGCCCGTCGTGCCGCACCCACGCCGACACCGTGAACGACCGGTCAGTGCGGAACAACGGATGCCGCTGGGCAACGACCTCACCGGTCCCGTCGAACTTCAGCCACTTGTCCTCACTGGTCAACGCCTGGTTCGGGTCGTCGGGATCCACCGGGGTTCCCGCCCACGACGTGCCACCGGACAGCGATGCGTTGAGCGTCGTCACCTCGTCGAGCGCCTGCGTGCCGGTGCGCTCGTCCAGGCGCAGCTGCGAACGCGGGACCAGGAGGTTGGAACTGTCCACTGCGTCCCCTGGGCGCAACACCCGGTCCCACACCTCGGTGTAGTCGATCGCTCCCGGGAAGAAGTTGCCTGGCGCGCTCGCGTTGTTGGCGCCGACGACCAGCTTTCCGGAGCTCTTCCAAGTGGTTGCCGTCGCAGTGCTCTGAAGCACGCCGTCCACGTAGAGCGAGATGCGCCGCAGATCCGGGTCGTAGGTGCCGACCAAGTGCGTCCACACACCCAACTTCGGCGCGGATGTGGACAGTGCTTGCGCATAGGCCGCGGGCGCGCTCGAATCCGACGAGGTGGTGGTCATCGACCACCGGTCGACGTTCTTGGCGTACTGGAGGTAGAACGGGCTCACCCAGGCGCCGTCCTGGCAGACGACGGTCACGAAGTCTGCCTTGCTGTCGAGCTTCACCCACGTGCTCACCGAGAACGCTCGCGATGTGTCGAGCACGGCGGCGGCGCTGGCGGCGTACGCGGTGCTGCCGTTCAGCGTCAGCGCGTTGCCGGCATAACCCGTGGCCAACGAGGCGCCGCCCGAGAGCGTCATCGGGTGGTTGCCCCGGCCGTCGGGCACGGTGGTCCCGGTCGATGCGTTGAAGGTCCACGCCGCGAGAGCCGGCACCGGGGCTGCGACGTCGAACGCGTACACGGCATTCGTCGCGGCCCGGTTCTTCGCTTTGTCGAACGCGGTCACGTGCAACACGTTCGTACCCGCCGTGCGAGGAGTGATCGGCACCGAGACGGTGCCGTCGTTCGACGTGACGTCGACGAAACTCTCGATCGCCGTGTTGTCGTTGAGGGACCAGCCGTAGCGGACGACGTCCATCGCACCGCCGGACCCCGTGTTGCCGTTGGCCCTGAACGTGAAAATGCCGGTCCGGCCGACGCTGCCGTTCACTCCGGCCGTCGGATAGTCGGTGGACGACACGGCGGGCGTGCTCGGAGCGACCGTGTCCACCAGGAACTCGCAGTGGCGCGACCGGCCGCCTCGCAAACCCCCGTCACCCGCGTACGCCGACCAGTTGTAGATCCCGTTCTCCACCAACGCCCCCGCCGGAACACCCACCTCGGCGAACGAGCCGGACGGCACCCAATTCGCGACCGGCTCGGTGACGAACGTGCTGTTGCCCACCGGACCGCGGTCCACCGCGAAGCCGACATCGGCCAGCATTCCGCCGTCCGCGTCCGACACACGTGCACGCAACCTCGGCGTCTTCGTCGCGACGTGCGTACGACCGACGCCCGTCACACACGGCAGCGCGTCCCCGGCGTTCGGGCCCCACCCCTCCATACCGAGGTCCGTCGGCGGGTTCGGGTAGCTGTTGTACTTCACCTCGAGGTACGGGTTGAGGTCGAATCGCCGCCACGAGGTGTTCAGGTCGTTCTCGTTCTTCGCCTTCAACATGAACGTCACGCCCGCCGCTCGCACCCCAGCCGCTTCCCGGACCGCGGACAAGACGTCGAAGTCCGCGCCACCATCGGTCGGGCAGTACCTCGCGTTGTTGGCACGGGCGTTCTCGGACAGCAGCCTGATCCACCCGGGCTGGCTGTGCCACGTCGTGTCGACGTTGATAGCCCCGACCCACCACACCTCGGTCGCCGACGGCGAGCACGAGAAGGTGTGGACCACCTTCGTCCGCAGAGTCGCACCGTGGATGAACTTGCCCGCTACGGCCGAGGTGTTCATCTCCAGGAACGACCGCGCCCGGCCGTTGTTGGCGGTGCCAAGGTACTCGGCCCCCAGGTAGCCGGCCTTGAGATCACCCAGGTCACCGCTGGTCACATCGTAGGTGCGCGCGTCCGGCCACTGGTCCTGCACCACGGCATGGTGGTTCTTGCCGCAGTTCGTGCAGGAGTAGTCCGGGTCCAGCAGCACCGGATAGGTCGTCGACGGATCGTCCAGGAAGGACTGGTCCGGGCTGATCGCCACGGTGCCCGGAGTGACTTCGACGGCCATCGTCGCCCGGCGGTCGCCCAGGCTCGGTCCGTTCGTGCGGTTGTCGTCGGAGTCTCCGGAGGAGTCCCACATCCGCGAGGCCTGGCCGGAGAACACCGGCATCCCGGCGCTGTTCCTCACGATCAAGCCGTCGTCGATCTTCGGGCCGTCCTCGACCTGGACGTCGGCGACGTGCGTGCCGAAGGCGATCATGCGCACCTCGGGAGTGCGCGCCGCCTCCGGCGTCTTGACCACCAGGACCTCGCTGAAGCCCTTGAGCCCGGCCTCGACCTCCAAGTCCACGCCCGGAAGCACATCCGGGTACGTGGCCCGCGGCCCGTCGAGCACCGGTTCAGGCAGGTCACCGGACCACTTCAAACCAACCTCGTTGCCGTCCCGGGCGACCTTGGCGATCGGCGCGTCGTTCGGCCCGCCGCCGGAGAAAGCCATCTCCACCGGCCCGGCCTTCGGGCCCAGCGTGCCATCGGGCTTGCGCTCCAAGGTCAGATCCACAGCCACCCACGCGTCACCGCGCCTGATCCGCACCGGTTGGACGTACTGGATCAACGTCATCGTGCCGTCCGGGTCGGCACGCAACTCGTCGGTCTCCGTGGTCGCGCTGTCGACCACCACCTGCTTACCGCCTTCACGGGCGTAGCGCAGAGCCGTCGCCTCGTCCGGCGCGGAATCGGGAACCACCGACGCCGCGAGCGCCGGCGGCGAGGGGGCGACTACTACCCCGGCGAGGACAACCGACAGTGCCATCCCCATGCTGAAGCCGCGCAGGGCAAAGCCCCGCGCCGGCGCGCGCAAACGCATCTTGTGGTGCCCCCCTGAACCGGTGACACCACCGATCCCCCGCGACGACTGATCCCCAACCGCCGAGAACTATGACGCACAAGTCGCCCCCGAGATGTAGGCCGTTCGCAGCAATCACACGTCACAGCCACCGATCGGCCGTCAATCCACGTGACGCGCATCTCAAGGCGACATCGACCAGCGGACACCTCCCTGCGCACACGACGCGGCCGACACCACCTCACCGGTAGGACGCACCCGCGCGGCGAACCACAACACCCCGAAACGGGGTTCGACCGTGGAACACGAATGAAGGTCATGATGAGCAACCCTCAACGTGGCGCGTGTACCGGCGGTGCGGCCGTCGGGATGCCGCCGGCAGGCAGCTCGGCGCCCGGTGCCCCGAACTCGCGGGCGGTAGGCACGGGCGGTGGTCCTTCGCGGTCGACCTGCCGTCGTTGGACGGGCGTCGGCGGACCATGCGCCGCAGCGGCTTCGCCACCAGGACAGAGGCTCAGGCGGCGTTGGGCAAGGTACTGGAGTACGAGCGTACCGGCATCATCACCGACGACAAGCAGACCGTCGCCGACTACCTCACCACCTGGCTGCACGACAAGGCATCGGCGATCAAGCCGACGACCACGGCCCGCTACCACGACTACGTCTACAAGGACCTCGTTCCCGCCCTGGGCGCGGTACGGCTGGACGCACTCAGCCACCAGCACATCGCACTGTTCATCCACCACCAGCTGACCGCCCGCCCCGGCCCGGTCACCCCGCGGCGCTGCGTCGCCACCCTGTCCAGCGCCCTGACCTACGCCGTCCGACAACGACGGCTGGCCCACAACCCCGCCCGCTACGTCCTGGTGCCGCGGCCACCGAAGTACGAACCCACCTGCTGGTCACCGAGCGAGGCAGCACGGTTCCTGGGCTACTGCCACGACCACGACGACCCGCTCACCGACCTGTTCGAGGTCATCATCGGCACCGGACTGCGCAAAGGCGAGGCTCTGGCCCTGCACTGGGACGACATCAGCCTCGGCGGCCAGGTGGCGTTCATCCGCTACACCCTGTCCAACATCAACAACACCACACCGGTCCTCACCGCACCCAAGACCACGAGCAGCCGCACCTGGACCGGCCTGTCCGACCGGGTTGTCACCGCCTTGCGCCACCAGCAGCTCCACCAACCCGGCGACGACCTCGTGTTCCATCGCCGCGACGGCAGGCCACTGCGCCCCGAGTACGTGCTCCGGCACTTCCACCAACACGCCCACGCCGCCGGACTGCCCAAGATTCGTGTGCACACCTACGGCACTTCGCCGCCACCACCATGCTCAACTCACGAGTGCCACTCGCCGTGATCTCCCGCGCGATGCGCCACTCGACCCTGTCCACCACCACCGAGGTCTATGGACACCTGCTACGCCACGACGCCGTCGACGTCATCGCCCAAGCCCTGGACGAGGCCAGGGCGATTGCGTAGTCAGACAGCAATGCGCTGAGCTGGGAGTTTAAACGTGAAGGGCCTTCGTGGAGGCGATGGCGGCGGGTGGGGATCGCATCGGTGATCATGGAGTTGCGACGCTTCACGACTCCGAGGAAGATCCCACCCGCCGATGGCATCATCTCTCACCGCACTGACCGTCACGACACCCTCCGTCGACGGCCCACCGGCGCCTGTCACCGATGGCGAGCACGGTGGTCTGCTGGACGCCCTGGCGAAGGTGCTGATCCGCGTGACCCGCGTGGGATCCGTTACCCGTTGTCCGCGCTGCTCGCGGTGGCGGTCTGCGCGATCCTGGCCGGGGCGTCGTCATTCGCGGCGATCGGCGACTGGCTGCGGGGATCTCGACGGCCATGCCCGCGACCGGCTCGGCTTCGACCGCATCCCTTCCGGCACAACGATATGGCGGCTGCTGACCCGCCTCGACGCCGACCTGTTGGCCACCGTCCTCGGCGGCTGACTCACCACCCGCACCCGGCGATCGTCACCGGTCCGTCCACGCCGACACCGCCACGTCATCGCCGTGGACGGCAAGACCCTGCGTGGCACCCGCCTCGACGACGGCCGCCAGGTCCATCTGCTCTCCGCGCTGGACACCGACACCGGCATCGTCCTGGCCCAGGTCACCGTGGACGCGAAATCGAACGAGATCCCCGCGTTCACACCGCTTCTCGACGCCGTCCACAAGGTCGTGGGCTCCTTGACGGGCGTGGTGTTCGTCGCCGACGCCCTGCACATCCAGCCGGCCACGCCCGGCAGGTCGCCCACGGAGCCCATCTGATGACCGCCGTCAAAGGCAACCAGCCGACATTGCTCGCCGAGCTCAAATCCCCGCCTGGTCCGAAATTCCGGTTGGGGACCGCACCCACGACCGAGGTCACGGACGCCGCGAGACCCGCACCGTCAAAGCCGTCACACCGCGCACCCCCGGCGGCATCGCGTTCCCGCACGCCGAGCAGGCCGTCCGGGTCACCCGCAGCCGCACCACCAGCGCAAAGACCAGCCGCGAAACGGTCTACCTCACCGTGTCCTGCCCGCCGGCGACGCCCTGCCGGCCGACCTGCAGGACTGGATCCGCCGCGAATGGCTCATCGAGAACCAGGTCCATCACGTCCGGGACGTGACGTTCCGTGCAGACTCACATCAAGCCCGGACCGGCACCGGCCCCGCCGTCATCGCGACCCTGCGCAACACCGCGATCGGCTGGCACCGCACCAACGGCGACACCAACATCGCCCGCGCCCTCCGACGCGCCAACCGCCGATCACACGACCTGATCACCGCCATGACCAGCAGTTACCCCACAACGCAATGACCCTGTGGACGAGGCCGACGTCGTCTGACCCGCAGGGCGCGACCACATTGCGACCACAACAGCCGAAAACGACACCAGCGGGCTTGCCTCGAAAGGCAAACCCGCTGGTCAATGGCCATCGGGACGACAGGATTTGAACCTGCGACCCCTTGACCCCCAGCGGGCGTCGAACGCCTGTGCATAAATCAAGTGGCCGAAATGCTTGTCTGTAAGCAATGAGGTACTCGCCCCGCCGTCCACACCGTGCAGACGACTGGCCAGCGAAGTCTGGGCCACACCCGGTCGACACGCAGAGCCGGACCGCGGCGTTGACTCCTGATCCCTGAAGACAGTCGGCAATCCACGAGAAGCGAAGCGAAGCAGTATCGGACCCCACCGCTCCCGATACGTGTAGATGCAATCTATGTAGATCGCGTCTACACTGATTCCCATGTCGGGTTTCGTGGGCAGACAGGCCGAGCTGCGCCTCTTGCGCAAGCGCCTTGACCGGGTGATCACCTCACGGGAAGGGGCCGCGATCGCCATCCGCGGACGACGACAGGTGGGCAAGTCCCGGCTGGTCCAGGAGTTCTGTGACCGGGCCGACGTCCCCTACTTCTACTTCGCCGCCACCAAGGGCGCGTCCTCGATCGAGTCGACCACCGCCTTCCTCGCCGAACTCGCCGACTCGTCCCTGGCCGCCGGACAGGTCGATCCGCCCACCGGGGTCACCGGCGGATGGCCCGACGCGTTCCGCGTCCTGGGCGCGACGCTGCCGGACACCCCGACGGTCGTGGTGCTCGACGAGTTGCCGTGGTTGGCCGAACAGGACGAAATCTTCGACGGCGCGTTGCAGACCGCGTGGGACCGGCTGTGGTCACGGCGCCCGGTGTTGCTGGTGCTGCTGGGCAGCGACCTGCACATGATGGAACGCCTCACCGCCTACGACCGCCCCTTCTACGGACGTGCGGACAACCTCGTGCTCGGACCGCTCAACCCCGCCGAGACCGGACAGGCCCTCGGCCTGGACGCGCCGGATGCCATCGACGCCCACCTCGTCACCGGCGGTCTGCCCGGCATCATCCGCAGCTGGCCCCACGCCATGCCGGCCGCCGACTTCCTGCGCAGGGAATGCGACGACCCGGCCGCGCCCCTGTTCGGCGTGCCCGAGTCCTCCCTGCTGGCCGAGTTCCCCTCACCCGATCAGGCCCACCGCGTCGTGGAATCGATCGGCGGGACCAAACGCACCCACGCCAACATCGCCGCCACCGCCGGAAGCAACCAGGGACACATCCCCTCCGGAACGCTGTCGCCGCTGCTACGCCGACTCACCGAGGTGAAACGGGTCCTGGCAGTGGACCACCCGCTCTCTACCAAGCCCGGCAAACCGGCCCTCTACCGGATCGCCGACAGCAACCTGCGCTTCTACCTGCCCATCGGACGCGCCATCCAGGAACAAGCCCGCCGCGGACGCCCCCACATCGGCGCACGCGTCCTGCAACGCCAATGGACCAGCTGGCGCGGACGCGCCGTCGAACCACTCATTCGCGAAGCACTGGAACTCGCCGGCCAGGCCGGCGAACTGCCCTGGCCCGACACCGCCGCGGTAGGCGGCTGGTGGAACCGCCAGCACAACCCCGAACTCGACCTCATCGGAGCCGACCGCTCCCCCGTCGCCGACCGCATCGACTTCGCCGGGTCGATCAAATGGATCGGCAGCGCATTCGACCGCCACGACCTCCAAACGCTCCGCCACTCCGCCAACCACATCCCCGGCTACGAGACAGGCCGCTCCGGACTGGCCGTCGTGTCCCTGTCCGGCACGGACATCGACACCGACGACGCCGACCTCGTATGGGGACCGCAAGAGATCATCGACTGCTGGAAAACCGGCTGAACAGTCCGACACCCTGCGCCGCTTGAGCGCAAATCAAGCAACCAGCGTCCTTACCGAAAGCAACACGGCTGTAGTTCAACATCTGCGCTGTCGACACCACTTGTGATCAAGTAGCCCGTCACCCGGCTCGACGTTGACCGGCGGCGGCTGAACGGCATCCTCGAGATGATCGACACGCGCGTGACCTGTATGGACAGCATTTTCGGCAGGCACAGGGCTGTGGACTCGAACATGACCTACTCGAGACCTGGAATCGAATACCGGGGTACCTCTCGACTTCACCGGCGATCGATCGATCCGGCCGTGCCGCAGAGGGACCACCGACGCGCCTGCTGTAGCATGTCAAAGATGAATTCCACATTCGCTAAAATTTAGCGCGGCCTGATTGAAAACCGCAACCTGACGCCTAGAATTGTCAGCCGAACGGCAGGGCGATCCGAATCCACATTGAACCAACTACTAAACGGTAACCTTCCACCAAATCCCGAGATCCTCAAGGACATCGCCCCGGTCTTGCAGATGCCGGTGGCGGATCTACTCGTTATCGCCGGCCTGCCGGAGGAGCCGGAACCAGCGCGAGGCCAGCGGCACCCGGCCGGACAGGAAGTCGGTCAACTTATCGCCTCGGCCAGCTTCCTCCGCCCGGAACAGGTACAGCAACTGGTCGAGCGTGCCCAGATCCTAAGAGAGCAGAACCCTGACGGACGGATTTAATGACCCCAGCGCCTACCGGCCACAATTCGCACGTTGCGCATGGGCGCACGGAAAGGCTGGACGTCTCCGGTTTGTGAGACGCCCCGCGCTTGCAAACCGATCGCATGCGCAGGGCATGCCACAGTCAGTCCACGTCGAGGCTGATCAATTCGGACTTCAGCCCATCACTGGAACTCGAACGGATCCCACTGTGCTCCACTCACGTCGAATCCATTCCTCCCCAAGGCTGCTCGTACGGTGCCCTAAATTGAATGATGCAGTCGATAGTGACCCGAGTAGTTGTCGAATCGCGAGACGGCCCCGCTCGACGCAACGTCAAACGTGCCCGCCGCAATCACTGTATTCACTCGGAAAAGACTTGTGTGGCCCACACCGGGCGCCACCTCCCAGACACTTCCGTGGAAGGTATGCACCGACTGATCAGGCATGACCACGTAATGATAATTTCACTCTTGCAGGTTTTCCCGTGACGCGTCCACTAATGGGCAACCAGTCTTGAGGACTGTCATCCGCACCCTCCTCACCAGCACCCGGCGAGTTCAGGCGGTGGAAGCATCCGCTTCGAGGAGTTCGGTGAATACCTCGCTGGGTTTTCTCCAGTGAGCCTTTTTCACCCTGATCTGGATGTGTTGGTGCGCAAGGATGTCGATCACAAGCCGGTGGTGGTCGGCGTGTCGGTGCCCCGACATGGCGAAGCCCCTGGTAGCAGAGCTTTCGACCAAGATCGTTCGGTTCGCCCGCCGCAGCTCACGGTTCTCCCGCTCCAGCTCAGCGAGCAGCTCCGCATCACCGCTCGTGGTGCCCGGCCGGTCCCCGGCGTCGATCTCCGCGCGCTTGACCCAGGTCCGCAGCGCCTCGGGGTGGATCCCGAGCTGATCGGCGATCCGCTTGATCGCACCAGTCGCCGCGGCCGGGTCCCGCCGGTCCTCCACGACCATCCGGGTCGCCCGCTCACGCAGCTCATCGGGGTACTTCTTCGGTGGGGCCATCAGTCCTCATCATCCAGGCTTGGAGGTCTCCATCAAACCCGGTACGGAACACTTCGCCTCGTCGGGGGACCTTGGACGATACGCTGGCCACCGCGTTTCACTCCTTCATGTCAGCAGACGGCAGCGCCGTCAGCACCGAGCCACGTGCGGTGGTGATGGAGCACGCCATAGCCGTGGCTGCCGCCAACGCAAGCGTCGCGTGAACCTGTGCGACGGTCAGGTTCGAGGTTTCGCTGGGCTCGCCCGGCTCAATGTCGTCGGCCTTGGCCGCTGCGAGGAACTTCTCGGCTGCCGCGTAGTGCTCGGGACCATTCATGATGAACATCCCAAGTCACAGACCGATACTTGCGTGATCGACATCGACCGCTTAGATGGAATGGTGTCTCTTCCACTGCTGATCGTCACAGGTGCTGCGGCCGCCGGGAAATCAACTGCTTGCCGAGCACTGTCACGGGAACCGGCCGTACTGGCATTGGACGGCGATGTGCTCGCCGCCGGTGCCGCCGCCGTCGCCTACGGCCGCATCGACTATCCAGCCTTCTGGCGTTATGCGATGAGTATCTCGAACGGTATCGCGGACAATGGACTCGTCCCAGTGATCTGCGGCGTCTGCTTGCCGCATCAGGTGCTCACTAACAGCGAGGAATGCAAGGGCTTTGCCGGTGTGCACTTCTTCGCACTGACATGCGCCCCAGACGAGCTGGAACGGCGGATTCGCGCCCGTGTTGGCGCGGAGTCCGCTGTCCGTAACATCGCAAAGCATCTGTCCATCAACGCGCACCTCCAGCAGGGGGAGGTTGCACCGCCGCACACGTTGACGGTCTTCGACAACACAGGACTGGCTTGCCAAGACACGACGACAGCGGTTCGCGATTGGGTCCTCAGCATCCCGCGTTCCTGACGTTCCCTCGCGATCAGAACCACGGCGCATCCCTATGAAGAGGGCCTCGCGCCATCTCGTCGACCTGCCCCCGCCCCAACCGCGCGTGTCAAGGGGGCTCATCCATCCACACTGGACACTGCACTGGGTCTGCACCCTTGACGCGTGTGGTTGCCCTCGTGGAGGTCGACGGGATGGCGCGAGACCCGGTCCCACCGCCGAACGCGAGCTGCCCACGTTCTTCGACCATTTCGGAGACCTGCCGCGCGGCGAGCGCAGTCCCTGATCTTGTTTGCGGACCCTGCGGGGTCGCTCGGCCGCTGTCGTGTCCGGCCGGGTTAACGCCCTACCTCCCGTCGCCGGACGCGGGTGGGTGGCCGAAGGCCGGGCCCCGCCCGCTTGCCCGAGCGACACATAGACGGGGCTGTGAAGACCCTGCCGGACAGGATTAGCAGAGTGCGGCGAGCGGCCCCGCAGGGTCCGCCTTGACGAAGAGAAGCAACTCTGAACACGGGGACGGCGAGTGCGTGCAGCTCGGCAGCGAAGCCGTAGTCACTCAGTTAGTCACTCACCGCCGTGTGAGACGACCGCAAGGCCGGAAGCAAGGTCCACAGCCGGAAGCAAAAAAGCCCGCTGACCAGGTCTTTTACCTGAATCAGCGGGCTCTTTCGGCCGTCGGGACGACAGGATTTGAACCTGCGACCCCTTGACCCCCAGCGGGACAAGGGGTGTCCACAGTGGTCTTCTCTGGTCCGTTGTGGCTGGTCGAGTCCGGCGGCAATCCAGGTCAGGGCCTCCATTCCGGCCCTGTCCAACAGGTTCGTGAGACGCCTGTGAGACGGGACCCGAGCACCAGAGGTCCTGTTCACGATGAGCACCACCCACTTCCCCACCCCCACTACGCCGCTCCGACGGCCACCGCGGCGCGTTCGCCCGCCCTTCGACATGAGCGGCGCCGAAACCCTCGACAGCCAGCAGCCGGACGAGACCACCGACCAGTGGCGCGCTCGCCGCCACGCCGACCATGCCGCCGCCATCCTGGAGCCACTGGACGGCATCGAACTGGGTGAGCACGACCGGCACGTCATCGAGTGGCTGGCCGACCAGGACACCTCGGTCGTCGGCACCGTTGCCAGCCTCCTCTACCGCGCCCGCGCCGTGGACGGTGCCCGGTGAGCATCGAGGCCATCGACTGGGCGCTCAACCGCGCCCCCATCCCCACCGACCGCAAGGACGCCTCGACGCTGGCGATCACGCTGATCGCGCTCGCCAACCACGCCGGCCCCGACGGTCGGGACGCGTTCCCGTCGGTCGAGCGGATGGTGCGCTACACCCGTCTGTCCCGGCGGACCATCCAGCGTTCCCTGCGGTCGCTGGTAGAGCTGGGCCTGATCTGTGCGGGCAACACGCGAGTGCGCGACGCCAAGATCCCGGAGGCCAACGCACGACCCCACGTCTACGACCTCCTGGCCCCCGAGTTGTCCACAGCCTCGAACGAGAGGCGTCAGGACGACGCCCCTCCGACCAGCCGGGGGCGTCAGCAGAAGCGCCTGGGGGCGTCAACAGCGACCGGTGGGGGCGTCAGCACGACGCCCAAACCGTCCTTTAACCGTCCAGGTAACCGTCCTACGCCGAGCGCGCCCGATGGGCGCTCGGCGGTGCGGCCGGTGTGCGGCCACTGCGATGCTCGCGATTCCGACCCGGTCTCCGCTCGCGTGGTGTGGCTGGACGAGGACCGCACGCGGTCGGTGCCGTGTCCGCGCTGCGCACCGCAGCGGGGCGGAGGTGCCCGATGAACCGCGTGCACGTCGCCTACATCGAGTCCGCCACCCTTGCGCACCCCGGCGGCTGGATTTCTCCGGCGCACTGCTTGGAGAACCGGGAGGCCGCCGAACGGCTGCGCGACGCGACCAACCTGCTGTCCGGCCGCAACGCCGCCGCACGCCGCACCTGGCGCATCACCGACTGCCCCGGCGACAACTGCGGGGTGCGGCGATGACCGTCCTCATCCCGTTTCCCGAACCGAGCGACGAGGACGTACAGCGCGCCGTGGCCGAAGTCGTGAAGTACGTGGCCGGACAGGCTCCGGCCGTGTCCAACCCGATCCCGGTCGTCGTACCGCCAGCCACCAGGCGGGTCCGGGAGTTGCGCGCTGAGGTGGACGAGGCGCACGCGCTGCTGGAGTTGCAGGCCGACGCCGCGCCACTGCTGCTCGACACCGACCGGGTCCGCCGCAGCCGCAAACGCGCCGCCGAGGCCGCCCGGCTGCACGCGCTGGCCCAGGACCCGGCGGCACGGGCGGGGCAGGCGGCGCGGGTGCGCCTGGTGCTCACCGTCGTGGCTTTGGTGGCGCTGGTCGGTGCGCTGGGCTGGTCCACCACAGGTGTCCACTTCACGCTCACGCGCGGCATGGTCGAGAGGACCGCCGCGTGGTGGGGCGCGTGGGCGGTGGAGCCGGTGATCTCGGCGGTGCTGTTGGTGGTCGTCGGGGCGCGGGCGTTCCTGGCGACTCGGGGCCGAGTGCTGCGGCACCGGCACCTGACCGCAGTCGAATACGGGGCGCTCGCGGTGACGCTCACGCTGAACGTGTGGCCGTACCTGCCGTGGGTGTCGGTGCCGTGGGCGCGGTTCGACGCGATGCAGCTCCTCGCGCACGCCATCGGACCGTTGGTCGCGGTCGGCGCGGTAATGGTGCTTCCGGTGATCTGGTCGGCGTTCGCGGACCTGGACCACGGCCTCCCAGTAGGCCCTACCGCCGCCACTACCGGCCCGGAGTACAGGGACAACGCTCCTGACACGACGGCGGCACAGCACAGGGCTACCGACGACCGAGTAGCCCTACTGGTGGACCGTGCCCGGCGGTTGATCGCCACCGGTCGGTTGCCCGCCGACCCGTCCGCGACCCGCCTCCGGGAGGCGCTGGGGTGCGGCACCGACACGGCCCGCGAGGTCCGCGACGCCCTGCGCGGAGGTGCCGCATGAGCCTGACGCGGCAGAAGGACGACGTGGCCGGCGAGCTGATCCCGTTCCCGGACACCACTGGGCACGAGGCGGCCTCGGTGTCGACCGTCGGGGCGGGTGCCGAGAAGCCGGGCGCGGCGGACACGGTCGAGGCCGCCACGCCGGTGCTGGACGGCGAGCTGATCATCGATGCCGAGTACCAGCGTTCCCGTGTCCGCCAGCTGGCCGAGTCGGCGGCGTCGCGGCTGCCCGCCCAGTGGCAGACCGCCGAGTCCGCCCGCCAGGCCGGGGCTGAGCTGGCGGGCCGGGCGGTGATGATGCCGGTGCGCTACTCGGCGGCCGTCGGACGCGGCTTGGCGGTATCGGCACGGGCCTGGTGGGCATGGGTGCGGGTGGCCGATTTCTACGAGGCGTCCAAGGCCGCCGACCGGTTGGCCGACAAGTGGCAGGAGATCGCCGTCGTGCGCCGCCGCCGAGGCGCGATCTCTGTGATGGCCGTCGGCGTGACGGGGTTGAGCGGGCTCATCGCCAAATTGACCGCTGGTTCGCTGCCGCTGGTGGTCGCGGGTGGCGCGGTGTCGGTGGTCTTGGCGGTCACCGGGCAGCGCAAGGACGGCGCAGGCGGGCGGAGCACCCGTCTGGGCTCCCGGTCGCTGGCGTGGCTGATGAATGGCGACCACCTGGTAATCGCGTTCCGCGACGCCAAGCTGATCGGCCGTGATGAATCGTTGATGCTGGTCAAGCCGCCGCGCCACGACGGTGCCGGGTGGGCGCTGACCATCGACCTGCCGCCCAGCCGCAAGGCGTCTGACGTGATCGGCAAGCGGGAGGCGCTGGCTTCTGCGCTGGCGGTTGACGAGGTGCGGCTGATCGTGGAGCGGGTGCGCGGCGACGACGGCCACGCGGGCAGGCTGGCGCTGTGGGTGGGCGACGCCGACCCCTACGCCGCCGAACCGGTCCCCAGCCCGCTCGCCTCGGTGACATCCTGGGACTTGTGGCGGCCGGTGCCGTTCGGCACCACCGCCCGCGGCGCGGCGGTGAACCTGCCCGTGGTGTGGACGTCGCTGCTGATCGGCGCGATCCCACGCCAGGGCAAGACCTTCGTCGCCCGTCTGCCGCTCACCGCCGCTGCGCTCGACCCGCACGTGCGGCTGGTCATCGCCGACGGCAAGGGAGGTAAGGACTTCCGGCCGTTCGAGCAGGTGGCGCACCGGTTCATCCGAGGCTCGCGCGAGGCCGACGCCCGCCGCCTAATCCACGTGCTGGAGGAGTGCGCCGCCGACGTCGCCGACCGGTTCGACCGGCTCGCAGACATGGACGACGAGCTGTGCCCAGAGTCCAAGGTCACTCCAGAAATTACCCGCGACCCAGCCCACAGGATGCCGCTGACCGTGATCGGCATCGACGAGGTGCAGAACTTCCTCGCCCTGGACGTGCCGTTGGACGAGGACAACCCGAAGGGCAAGAAGATCGGCGGCCGAATCTGCGAGTTGCTGACCTACATCGCCAAGACCGGCCCGGCCGCCGGCTACTCGCTGATCCTGGCCACCCAAAAGCCGGACGCCCAGGTCATCCCAGACGGGCTGCGCGGGCAGCTCGGCACCCGCTTCGCACTGAAGACAATGACCTGGCAGGCGTCGGAGACCATCCTCGGTGCGGGTACCTACAAGGCCGGCATGGACGCCTCCAAACTGCTGACCAGCCACAAGGGTGTCGGCCTACTACTGGGCGCGGACGGGGAGACCGAACTGTCCGCCGGTGACGCGGTGACCGTACGAACCCACCTGCTGCACATCGCCGCCATTCGTGCCGCGTGTGAGCGCGGTCGGGTATTGCGTGAGCAGGCCGGGACGCTGACCGGGGACGCCATCGGGAAGCGCGACCTGATGGTACTGGACCCGACGGTGGCCGCGCGTCTGGCCGACGAGGTGACCGCCACCGCTACCGACCGGAAGCCGGTGGACGCCGAACTGGTGCACGAACTGCCTGAGGTCCTGGCGCTGCTGGACGGCTTGATCGGCGACGACGAGCACGGCCTGGTGCCCACAGGCGCGCTGGCCGCGCGCATCGGTTGGGACGTGAAGACGCTCGGCGAGGCACTGCGCGCAGCCGGAGTGCCCTCGGCGGGCAAGCGCCGCGTGGAGGGCCGCCCAAACCCGGTCAGCGTGGTCGACGTGGACGCCGTCCGTGCCGCGATCGACGGCTGAGAGCTCGGCACGGGGTCGGAACACCCGTTCCGACCCCGACACGCCCCTGTTCCCACTCCATCTGACCGCCCAGAGGCCCGTGAGCTGCACGGACAGGCGATGTTCCACCCCTCAAGGTCACCGTGGCTTGCCTGTCACAGGGATTCTCAAGCCTAGAAACGGGCTTCGTTCCGACCCGCATCGGCACACAGTTGAAGTCGGCACACCAGTGAGGAAACCGATGCTCACGATCAACACGTCCCGCGAGTTCCGGCCCGGCCGCTGGCTCGCCCTGGCCGCCGCCGCGTGCGTGATCGCATACTTCGCCGGCGTGGTGTCTGCATCGCCCGTCGACACCACGCCCCGCACCACCGTCGGAACCATCACGGTGGGTTGGAGGCATCAGACCGGCACTGAGTTATAACAACGGCCAGAGGTGTCCAACGGCGAACCGACTGCCCTGGCTGGCCTACATCGAGGCCCCGCCTGACGTGAGGCCACCGCCGCAGTCGAGTTCACTCACCGGACAGCGACGTTGTTCCAGTTACAGCATCAACCAATTGGTCGCCTTCCCATCGACACCGATGGCTACTATCGGGCCAGTAGCCGCCCTATGACCGAGACAATTCCCTCACTAACGACAGTACGGACTAGCTGTTAAAAAACCCGACCGTTGGATCATTTATCGTACCCACAAGCATTGCTCTGTCCAGGAACCGGTTGAATTCCTCACAAGCTGTCTCAGGCAGCAAGGCACAACTATGACATGCCGCGAGGTTGCACGACTCCGGACCCTGCCCTGACTCACCAACGTCCATGCAGACCGGATCAGAGGCGCACCAGGCCGCGTTCTCACGGGCCGAGCGCAACACAGGTTCCAGGCGGCCCGGTCTGCCCATACGGACAAGGCCGCCCATCGTCCCTTCGGAGTCTCCCGACGCTGTGTAGACGAGCAGGCCCGACATGGCATCGGGTGCCTCCGAGACGAACAGCCGTTCACGGAGTGCCGCAGAGCTGTACCCGCATTCGAACACCAGCTGGTTGATAAGCAGGTGTGCAAATGTGTGAATCAGGACCATTCTGGCGGTCAGCGGTCCGGTTCGGGTATCACCACGCACAGCGGTCTCACTCAGTTGAACCAGCCGCGCGATCCGGTCCGCGACACTGAGCCGCGACTCCCACTCGGCAAGCCTTTCCGCGTCGAACTCCAGATATATACCCTCCCCGTACACCTCGTATGCAGGAAGCCACTGCTCCGAATAGTCGACAGCTGTGGCTCGCAGCATGGCCTTGCCAGCTTCCCGCGAAGGTGGCTGCGGATAGACCCGGGAGAATCCCCAAAGCGCACGGGTCTCACGGAGGCGGTCCACGAGAGTGACCCGATCGAGCCACTCGTCAAGATCGTCATCATATGCGTCGCGGTCGACGGCGGTGATGCGCAGCGACTCGTTCGAGCTTGGCTTACGCAGCATCTCGTATTCTGGACGCCGGAACTCCTGCTCGCCGACATCCGCGCCGTCCACGTGACTTTCACCCGCCTTCTCCGCGGCCATTGCACGCAACGCCTCGCGCATGTCCTCATCGGATATGCCCGCGCTCTGTGGTCCAGCTTGTTGTTTGACCAGTTCGGGCGTTACTTCGTGGCCGAAATCCATGATAGCGCTCACCACAGCACCAACGGTGGGCTGATGCAGGATGTCAAGCGCATCCTGGACGCCCGTCGTGTACTGCGGGAGATAGATCGAGCTAGCAACCTGCGCAAAGTAGACGTTCGAAGCTCCCCGCAGGCTCGCTCGGATTGGGGCGGCACACGCCTCGGCGCTGTTGGCTCCGTGCCACGGCATCGTTCCCCGACAAAGGAACTCTGTTCCGTCCTCGAGGTTGCTCGTGAGCCGAGAGCCGTCCGGCCCCGCTATTGTGACGTCCCGCAGGGTGCGCGGACGCACCCCGCACTCGCATTCGACACGCTGTCCGTCCAAGGTGCCGCCGCCAGTCGAGATCAGTTTGAGCTCGCCGCGGCATGCGGGGTTGACGCTCCTGTGCACCCATTCCCGCCACGGGAAGTCCATGATGTGCCCGTTCTCGCAGATCGCAACGAAAGACACTTGCACCATCAGACTGTCATACTTCGCACCCGCGTGGATCGGGGCATCACACGCCGGTTTCTCCTGCAATGAAAGCGGATGCTGCTTGAGGCGCTTGCAACCGGAGTACGGACAGAAACTCCAGGTCGGGAAGCGGAGGAACGGCACTGTCAGCCCTACGTTGACCGGATGCGCACCTGAGGACTCACGCATGCGGAAGTCGGGTGGCAGGCGGAATCCTCCAACCTTGAGCCGCTGCTGGAGGCGCCACTCGCTCACCTCGAACTCCGACAGATCCAGATCGCTATGCTCAGGCTTTGCGAACCAGTGGTCGAGCCCTGCCCCAATTACAGACGTGCCGTTGGCAAGTACACTCATCGAGCCCACACCGAACGGAGCGATGAGCTGGGCGCGGCGGATGATTCCTTCCATCGCTCGCCTCACTGCTCCTCACCCTCCTCTGCGCTGTCGCCAGCGTGCGCGGCGTAACTCGAGGTGACCTCGATCTTGCAGTTCGCGTCCACATTTCGCATGGATGTCGGCGTCTCCCATGTCCGCCCGCGTACCTTCTCCTCAACGGAAGTGCCTGGCCAGCGAATGAGGCCGTTGGCAGGATCGCCGTACTCGGGATTCGCGTCCCACTTGGTCCGCTCCCAGTGCTGCCATTGGTGGAGGCGCCTCTTGAGGATCCGTTCGAGGTCTTCCATGTCGACGCCGTCCAACAAGCCAGCACGTTCACGCAGGAGGTCGGCGGCCTTCGCCATCAGTTCGCCTGGCACCGGGTACGGCTTCTGCATGAGCGATCCCCGCTGCCTCACGTAGGCCACGATTGCCGCGTGGACTGCTCGCTCCAACACCGGGAGCGCGAACGGTGTCACGCTGGTCGGCTCGACCTGGGCGTAGAGCCGCTCGTGGTAGGTGCGGAACCGCTCGAAATGGGAGCGGTCCCGGGGCTTGGCGGCGCCGTAGAGAGTGACAACGAGCCCAGGACGCTCCTGCCAACGCCTACCTACCCGGCCGCTCACCTGAATGTACTGGGACGTGGTCTTCGGCTGGCCGACCACGGCCATCAGCGACAGGCGGTCGATGTCGATGCCCACCTCGATGATGTTGGACGCAAGGCACACGTCGACGCATCCCTGCTCCCCCAGGCTGACCTCCAGATCGGCGATCGCGCGTGGCACTTCGTCATTCCTCAGTCGGCTCGTGAGCTCGAGTGGACGCCGTGGCCACCGCTGGCGGTTCCGGTCGAGGCCGTCACGGTTGTTCATACCGCCTAGGTAGGTTGGGATGTCCGCCTGGAACAGCGTCAAGGTGTTGCCGAGTTCGCGCAGACTGTTGAAGAAAGTTAGGCACGTCCACCACGGGTCGCGCTCGTCCTCCGGCAGGTCCATGGGCGCTTGAAGGAGCGCGGACGCGGTCCGCACTTGTGCGGTCTGCATCGACCCAAGACCCGGTCCGTGGACGCCGACGTACCGCCTACCGGGCTCAAGGCTGCCATCATCACGACGCGCCCAGGTTGCGAAGAACGAGTCGTCCGCAGTCAGGCCGTGCGGTGGAAAGAGCCTGGCATCCGCACGACCGTAGAGGTTCCGCACTTGCTCGCGATATCGGCGGATGGTCGCGGTCGACGCCACAATCTTGGGCTTTACCCGTTTGGGACCTGCTCCAGTGCAGAGATCCTCGATCACGGTCTCGTACAAGCCAGCCATCGACCCCAGTGGGCCGGAAATCAGGTGCAGTTCGTCCTGGATGATCAAGCCTGGAGGTGAGGCGGCCCGTTCACCGGTGGGGCCGATCCCGAACAATGAGCGCGCTTCAGGCTTCCAGGCAAGCAATGCGAACTTGTCGATCGTACCGATGACGAGGGTGGGTCGCCGTGCGTACAAGTCCTCGTCCACTACGTACACCGGCAGCGGCTTCCGGTGGAAGTGGCAGCGACTGTCAGAGCATAGAAAGCGAACACTGTTTCCTACCTTACGGTAACCCGCGACCGCATACTTCTTCCACCGGCCCTTTTGGTGTTCGGGGATCGCACCGAAAGCCGCATTACACCAAGGGCAGCGCAGCAACAGGAAAGGATTCTCCCCACCGCTTGGCAGCTTCCCGAGTTTCGCCAGAGCGTCGCTGCGACTGTTCGGCGTGCTACCACGCCCAACCCAGATACCGATCGAGAACTCTTCAAGGCCCAGCTCGGGCGTCTTCTCCTTGAGTTCTTCCATGGCGCACACCAGCGCCGATGCCCGGAGAAACTGTTGGCTAGTCAGAAGCCTAAGAGTGTACCGCATGAGAACTTCCGTGCCCACATCAGCCTTGTCCTCTAGGCGGCGCAGGAACATGCTGAACGCCGCAACAGCCAGATAAGCTTCGGTCTTTCCGCCACCGGTCGGAAAGAAGATCAACTCGACTGTTTCCCTGTGCTCGCTGTCGCCATTAGCGACCGATTCCAGAACAGCGAGGAAGAACGCAATCTGGAACGGCCTCCACTGGCCGCGTTCGACAGGCGGTTCTGAAGTGGGCGGCTTTCCAGCAAAGACAAAGCTGCCGTCAGCATCAAGTGTCGCTTTTCGGACATCACCGCTGGACCTGGCCTGCTGGGTGAGCATAGCGCGGTTGGCAAGCAGGAAGGCTTTTCGAACCTTGGGCACGTCCTGTACGAGCCGCCAGCCCGCCCGCATCCTTCGTAGCGCCGCTACGCACTCGTCCAAGTGGTCTTGCGCTGTTGCCTTCATCTGATCCGGCAGGGTCACGATTTCCGCGCGCTTGTCGGCTATCCACGAGTTGTACGCGTCGAGAAGTCCGCCGATCTGGGTGAGGGCTTCCGACATGCGGGCTTCGTCTGCCAGAACACGCATGTCAACGGTGAGCTCGCGACCGCCCCGCTTGATCACCGGGGTGATGCTGGGTGCCTCGAAGACGGGCAAGACCGTGGCCTTGACCCAGTCGACCCCTTCGGCGTCTACCACGTCGCCCCAGTTGGCCGCACAGCCGTGCCCGACCGCGTACATCTCGTGTTTGCGGTACAGCATAGTGATGCCGGCCTGCTCCGGGTCATCGGAGAACTCGTCGGCAGCCGACCTGTAGGGTAGGACGACCGCACCATCTTGGGCTGTGACCGTGAAACCGCTCTGGAAGAGACTCGCGAGGTCCTTGCGTCCAGTTGTGCGGTTCTCGATGTAGAACGTGACGAGGCGGTCTTCCGAATCGTCGATCGACCTGCTGTACGCGCCGACTCCGATGTCGAGGTCTTCGTCCCCGGTTCGCTCTCCAGCCGAAGCGTCCTCGTGGACTGTCTTGCGGCCGACATGCGCCGTGAGGTCTTCTGCCGTGAAGACGGCGTGGACGGTAACCTGCTCGCGCCGGAACCAAGATCGCTCGGCTTCCCCGATTCGCACAGGAAGCACTCTGTAGCGGCCGAATCCGGCCGAAAGCTTGACACGGCTGCCCTTGGGAAGCCGAACCCTGCACGTGACCCCCATGGAGCTGGGCCGGTAGGTGTTCGCGCTTCCCAGGTCGAAGTCGTCGTCGTCGGCAAACTTGGTGTTCGCACCCTGGAGCGAGTCCCGGATGTTGGCGCTCAGCTTGGCGAAGTCCTGCTCGGGCATTCGCTTATCGCTGGGGATATCGTTCTCGCCGATACGATCCTCGTCCTCGCTCGTACCGTTCCTTGTGGACGACTCCGCGTTGAACAGAACACCGACGCCATAACGCGTCGCAGGCCCCGCTTCGGTGAGAATCTCCTCTCCTGTGGCCTGGTCGTGCCACGGTCCGCGCGCCTGCTCCCAGGTGGTGAACTTCAGCGCAGCTGAAGTGTCGAGTGGCTTTCCACCGGGCTTCGGGCCAACGAGTTCGGCCGCCAATGCGGCCTCGACCTTCTTCCGGGCTCCAATGAAGTCAGGCAACGGTGCCCCTTCTCTTGACGAGATCGGTGATGGCCGCTCCAATGCGGCTGCTCACCAGAAGACAGAGCGGGCCTGTGCTCCGTGTCATGGCGATGTACAGGAGATCTTGCGCCGAACGCCCGTCAAGGTCTTCGACATCCGTAACGATCACAGCCGGGGCGTCGAGTCCTTTGAACGCATGCACGGTGCCGTACCGCACCCGTCCGACAACGGCATCACCAAATGGAGCCAGTCTCCTGGCGAGTACGGCGTCCTGGGTGCGGGCTGCCGCCCCGGTCGCCCTCGCCGAAAGGATGACGACGTCGTCGACCTCGTAGCCTTCCCGCTGGAGCCTCTTTAGCTGGGTTAGGAGCAGGCGTTCCTGGTCGGCTTCGCTCGTGTAGGGAAGGAACACGACATTGACGCCGTCGTCTGGCCTGCGGAAACCGTGGTACCCGGGCTCCATGCCTGCGAGGATCGCGGCCATGCTGCCCACGCGAGGCGTATTTCGGCAGTTGCGCCCAAGGACGGCTTCGACGGCGTCCGCAGCTCGAAAGCCGAGATCGGCACGACCAGTGGTGCGTCCGAAGATGGCCTGGCGCTCGAAGTCCCCAAGCATCCGCCATGTTCCAGACGAGAGGCCACCCTTCAGCGTCAGATCGAGGATGTCGAGGTACGCCGGATCCATCAGGTCCTGTGCCTCGTCCACGAGGAGCACATCGGCTGCTGGGGCCGTGCTGTCCAGCATCGCCTCAAGCGCAAGCTCGGGAAGTTTTTCACTCCACCACGTCGACGGCGCGTTGGTGGGAGGGCGGATCGCTGCTTCCCGGCACATCAGGGCGTGCAGTGTTTCGACTCGAACCCCTTCTGGCACAACGCCCCGCAGCCACTCCGACAGAAGCCTGCTGTAACAGATGAGCAGGACGGATCGGCCGCGCATGACGTTCCTCCGCGCTTCTTCGAGGGCCAGGAACGTCTTGCCGGTGCCAGCTGGGCCGGTGAATAGCACACGGGGCGCGCGGTCCATCGTGTCCAGCGCGTCATACTGCTCCTCCGTGAACCGAAGGACGTGCTGAGCACGCCTGCTCCGCAGCGATTCGACCGAGACCGCGAGCTCGAACTCAGGCCGCAGACAGCGAACGACCTGCTCGCACGTCTTTGCATCGGGGCCCTCATACGGTGTGCTGCGGGCTTTCCGCTCGAGGTGTGCTCGTCCCTTGCTGAGCACCTCGATGACTGTGGCCGCGATCGGTCGCGCGAGGTCACCCTGGTCGAGCAGTTGCCAGTCGTGCCATTCCACGCTGGGCGGCAACTGCGCCCGGCAGTTGGTGAACCAGACCGCACACAGCACCGGTACGTCGGCGAGTTCCGGACGCGACTTGCGGAGGAAGGCCATGATGCTGCGCATCTGGTCGTCGGCCTGCTTGAACGGGCTTCGCGGGGTCGGATCCCGCCTGCCAAGCAGCCAGTTCCCGTCGGCGTCCCGGGCAACCCGCTTGTGAGCCTTGACCTCGATGCACAGAACCCCAAGTCCTGGAACCACGACCACGAAGTCGACCTCGCCGCAGACCTGGCTCGGGTGGTCGGCCAGATCCAGTGAGTGGAGCACCGTCCAGTCGTTGGTGTCCGGGGCCGTCTGGAACCGCTCGAAGAGCCTCAGTTCACCAGGGCTGGACGTGTCCTGGTCGAAGATCGACGGAATCATGCGAGCCATTCGGCACCCCTGAGCTTCAGCGCGGTACGAAGTGCGGCCGCCGGCACAGTGGTCGTTTCCGGTGAGACAGCGACGACCTTGAACAAGGTGATCTGTAGGGAACTGGTGCCGGTGCCCACAGCGAGCGTCACAGAGTCCTCGGTCTCCAACCGGCGCACGACAGCGTCGTCGACACTGTCGCCCAGCT
This sequence comes from Saccharothrix isguenensis, assembly GCF_052936305.1. NCBI lineage: Bacteria > Bacillati > Actinomycetota > Actinomycetes > Pseudonocardiales > Pseudonocardiaceae > Saccharothrix > Saccharothrix isguenensis. The sequence continues at coordinate 1,934,672 of NZ_CP193626.1, read as the reverse complement.
CCTTGACCAACTGCTGACCGGCCTTGTGGTGAGCGGAGTAGAGCAGCTTCGCCGCGCTGCAACACGCCTGCGCGTCAGCCATACCGAGATGTGCGAGGAGTTTCTCGAATACAGCCTGGCGTGGACTGATGCAGTTCTTACCAGCCCAGTACTTGGCATAACCGAGGGACAGTTGAGGCATGCCGAGCGCGCGTCGGAGATCCCGGAGGCCGCCCACTGCAAGGTGACGTCGCAGAGCGCTCTTCCACAAGTCCTGCTGCTTCCTCACGGCCGCCTCGCGATCACCGAGGATGGCACCGATCCGCGGCAGCAACGTCTCGCGCTCGCTGATCCCCTTGCGCAGCATGACGACGCTGCCCGCATCGAGGTCAGTCGCCGGGATCTGCCGGACCCAGCGGCCAGCTGACCCAGCCGGGTCGATTCCGCGGATGGTGTCGGCATCGGCGTCCAAGTAGAAGCCATATCCGCCAGCGAGCACTACCAGGCGCGCTGGGACGTCGTCGGAGGGATCGCCGTCCTGTGGCTTGCCCTCGATCGGCTCTACACCCGACCAGTCGACTATGTCTGCGGGCGACCGGATGCTCTCAGACGTGGGGTCAGTCACTCCCTGTCCTGGAGGCAACAAGAGCTGCATTCTGGTGCCCCCCGCTGCGGCGAGTAGCCCGGAGACCTCGTTCCGGTCGCGCAGCCAGCCATGGTGTACCAATGCAAGCTTGACGCAGCGCGGCGCCGTGAAGAGTTCGTCGGCAAACCACGACGAGAGGCCGACCACGACCGCCAGGTCCCAAACCGGACCGTTCAGGAACTGACGAGGCCCCAGAAACGCCACGCCTGGAAGGCGCTCGCCCAGAACCCGTTGGGCCTCTTGCCGGGCAGAGACACCGACGGAGACGATGCAGACGCTCCCGCTGGCATTCTGCGCTGCGGCCGATACCAGATCGCCGAGCCTGTCGTCTGCATTGTGCAACTCCTCGGCCGCCTCGATGACAAGGTGCAGTTCCGCAAGAAGGGCCGGGTCGACCCGCTCGGCGAGGTGGCGAGCCTGAGTCCGCAGCACGCGCAGCGCGGCGTCGATCCCTTCTGGACCACCGTGTGCAGCGAGCGGGCGGGTGAGCAACAGCCAGCGCATGGCGGCAGCGGCGTTCCGCGCCTCGGCCCAGACCGGCGGTCGGCCGCGGTCATCCACACGGGCCACGAACGCTGAGACGGCCGTACAGACCCGGCGCACCGGCGGGTCGTGGGCGACCAGCCGCTGCACCTGGAGCTCTCCGGCAGCGCGGTACTTGGCGAGTGCCTCCAGTAGCCTGCTCATACGGGCTCTCCGAATGCAACCGCCTCAACCGCAGGCGGCGGCGTCCAGCCAATTTCCCTCAAGTCGAACCGCTCCGCACTTCGCCGCTGGTTGAGGACCGCCTCGGCCGCAGCGGACGCCGAGGAGTCACTACGGTGCACGAGCGCCAGGACGATGTCGGCGTCGTGGATGTTCCCGAGCCATCGGTGCACAGCCGCCGCTCCATCGAGGATGAGCAGACGCTGTCCCCTTTCCGCAGCTGGGAGAGGCCAGTCGAACGACTGCGTTCCGCAGATCACGCTGTGCCAGCCCTGTGGCCCGTATCTGTTGAACGGCCGGAGGATCTCGTGCACAGGCCCGAGCCTGGCCCCGTCTCCGGGCCTGGCAACGAGCAGGTTCGCCTCCTCCGCGAGGTCTCCCGACGGGCCCATTACTACGCAGGCGGTTCGCCCTTCAGTGGCAAACAGCCCCGGTTGTGCGGTCGGCAGCATGTTGCGGATGAAAGCGCTGTCGTAGGCGATGTCGTACCGCTGTTCTCGATAGTCGGGCTGCGCCCACGGCGCCTGCGAGATGTCCGCGCAGTGCGGAGGGCTGAGCGACTTCCGGCCGAACTTCAAGTTGCCCTTGGAGTCCACACCCATTACCGGCCCCACCTCGACCTTTCCGCCCCCAGCCATGACGGCTCGCACCATCGTGCGCGGCGGCAGGGCGGCAAGGCGGTGGAAGTTGAACTCCGGATCGGGCAGGACGCGGTCGCGATAAGAGAGGCGCACTATGCCGAGTGCAGCCATTACGGCCGCGTACTCCCGCGTCGGTGCGGCGGCTGCGACCACCACTTTGCGAAATCTGCTCGGCACGTAACCGGTCACAACTCTCGCCATACGCGCTCCGAGAGCCTGCCAGGAGTCCATCCACTCGGGCGAGTCCTGCTCGGCTCCTGACTCGTCTGAGATGGTCAGCAACGGCTTGCGAGCACGCTTCACCGACGAGTCCACCTCCCCGATGGGTACACCGCGACTCTTCTCGTCGCCCACGGCCTGCAACCGCCGCGAACCGCGAACGCTCCTGGAGTCGTAATCAAGCAAACCGGTCACCTCCGGGTGATCGCCAGCGGAGCGTAGTTCGCTACACCCACTTGGACCACCATTGGGCGCCTCCACAGGGTCACACAGCGAGCAGAACCTAGGGCAACCTGTACACATAGCGCAAAGTTCACCCTTTCGGGTGAATTGATCTTCACGGGATGCCCTGCGTGCGGCGATCGACCTCGCTGATTGAGATCGGAACGATACAAAGGGCGTAGGACCGCAATAATGCGGCGTCGAGTCGCGACGTGGCTCCGATTAGCGTTCTGGCGCTGGCACGCCTGCCATGACGGCCCCACGCCGCGGCCACCCTCCGCGTCTCCACCCTGCTCCCACCAATAGAGTGAAGCCGACCTGGACACCAGGTCTCACGCGCACGAGGCTCTACCTGCACGTAGGGAGGTCGGTCGGTTGTCCCGCCCACAGGAGAGCTGGGCATCCAGCGATGCGATCCGGCGGACGATGCTCGGCTGTCGAAGCAGGGACACGCGACCGGAGAAGGCACTCCGCTCGCTGCTACATGCCATGGGGCTCCGGTTCCGGGTGTGCACGCGACCGGTGGCCCAGGTTCGTCGGACCGCCGATGTCGTGTTCACAAAAACTCGAGTGGCCGTCTTCATGGATGGCTGCTTCTGGCACGGCTGCCCGGAACACTACCGCGTTCCCCGGACCAATACCTCCTACTGGGTTGACAAAATTAGCGGCAACCAGATGCGAGACCGCCAGACCGATGCGTTGCTTCAAGACGCAGGCTGGACAGTCGTGAGGGTCTGGGAGCACGAAGACACACTCAACGCCGCACGGACAGTCGCGCATGCGGTTTCTCGCGCACGGGAACACATGACTTCGGGTTCCCACACCTCATGAACATGGTTCCCTACTGGAAAACAATCGCGTAGACTTCCACAGTCTGTGCGCTTTCCACGTCCGTAGTTTCAGGTGAGGCCCGAGGAGAAACGTTGACTCCCTTGCGCGCTGTCTCCCTCTTCTCAGGATGCGGCGGCTTCTGCGAGGGAGTGCGCCTCGCCGGGTTCGCGGTCCGTGCTGCGGTCGAACTCGACCGGTATGCAGTGGAGACCTACCGGCACAACTTCCCCGACGTACCTCTCTTCCACGGCGACGTGAGCGACTTCCTGCGTGACGACTCGCCTGTGTGGCACGAGGAACGGGCACGCTTCCACCACCTCGTGGGCACACCGACGGATCTGGTGTTCGGTGGCCCGCCCTGCCAGGGTTTCAGCCAGATCGGGCCACGCGCGGTCGACGACGCTCGCAACACCCTCTACCGCGAGTTCATCCGAGTGCTGACCGTCTTGCGTCCCAAGGTCTTCCTCATGGAGAACGTGCCAAACATGCTCCTGCTCGCAGGTGGCCGATTCAGGGATGAGGTGCTCGACGCACTCGCCCAGGCGGGGTATTCGAACGCGGGTGTGACGCTCGTGTCCGCAAGCGACTACGGGGTCGCACAGTTGCGGCGCCGTGCGATCTTCTTCGGTGTGCGCGACGGATGCGACCTCGGTATGGAGGCGCACGACTTCCTCGTCAAGAGCCTGGAGTGCGAGCGAGTCGCCACGCCCACGGTGGGCCAGGTGCTGCGGGATCTCCCCGAGGAAGTGTCGCTGGACGACGCACCACTTCCCTACCCATCTGGGCAGAGATCCACCCGAGCAGGCTGGGAGTACCGCGTCGACCGCGAAGGGCAGTGGTACTCTAAGGACCTCAAACTGACCGCGCTCGGCCACGTTCCCGCTCTCCTGCACAACCACCACACCAAGGGGATGCAGGAACGCCGACTCAAGTTGATCAAAGACCTCAAGCCCGGTGCCAACGGCAAGACCCTGCGGCCGGAGGTGTGGTCGGGCGCGCGCGCGGAGAAGTGGCGCCGTCTCCACTCCGACAAGCCTTCTCACACCATCCTGGCCCAGATGCACAGGGACATGTCCGAGTGGGTCCACCCATGGTTGGACCGCTGGATCACCGTGCGCGAGGCGGCGCGACTCCAGTCGTTCCACGACGGCTTCGTGTTCAAGTCGAGCGAGTGGCAGATGCTCAAGCAGGTAGGCAACGCCGTCCCGCCTCTGATGGCCCGTGCGCTGGCCACAGTCGCAGCCGCTGCTATAGCTCGCATCGATACCAGTGAAAAGGAACCGAGCCCACACCCTCGAGCCCGCTCACGGACGCGAGCGCCGAGACGCCCCCGCGCCGCTAGACGGTGATGACGATCTCGCCGCACGGTCCCCGGCCGAGGGAAGCGGGAGTCGTGGTTGTCTCCTCCTGTCAACTCGAAGGCACATCGACTCGACGAGTACGGAACTAAAATCAGCCGGGATCACCGACGAAAGCGCCCCAAGACGCTTAACTTGCCAGGTGGCACGCCACGCTGGCTGGTCACCGCCACGCTGGCGCAGCCGATCAGGCCGACGCCTTGCCCTCAATGCACCAAGTATCTGAAGAGTCGACCAGCGACCGTGGACGAACTGGTCGCCCACTCGCCGTAAACCCGGAGTTCTGGCACACGACCTGGTCGCCAACCTGCGGCGGGACGCCGAGCAGTTCCTGAACGAGACCGGCAGATGCGGATCGTCGCGGACCTGGGCACCGAACTCGAGTCACGTGGGCGCAGGCGTGCAGCTCCGCCCCGGAGCTCCAAGACACTGTTCTGGCCCGGTTCTGAGGCTCTACGGTTGGCGAGCGCTTTGCGGCGGGTGGCGGGTGGCGGGTGGCGGGTTCACGCTCGCATGGCTGGATCGTCCTGCTGCGATAGCGACGTACCCACCACCCTGGCCGCGGCCTGCGCCGAGTCGAGCAGGGACTTCAGCAGGTGCTCCAACAGCGTTCCTGACCCCAGGCCGGAGGAGACCAGCAGGTCGGAGAGCGCTTCGCGCTGCTCATTGGGCAAGTTCGCTTGTGTGTCGCGGTGTCGGAGCACGTCGCGGGCGGCGTATCCGTCGCTGGCTTTGATCACTTCGTCGGCCACCTGGGCAAGGACACTGTCTGCCGCTTCGGGATCGGTGGCAGCAGCGAGTGTGGTCACAGTCAGCCCGAGCTGGGCGCGGAAGGCCGCGTAGCCGGGCATCGGCTCGTGCCCGACGAAGTACCCAATCATCGCGTACACGTCCCGGCGTGCAGACACATCGGCGGCATGGGCGCACATCACCTTGAGGCAAGAGGCGACCTGGAGTTCCCATGGTTGCACTGGCGTGCTTTCCGCCAGCGCCGCGATGGCCGCCGCACCTGCTCCGTCCAGGCAGTGGGCCACGATCGTGGCCTGCCGTCCCTCCATGAGGTGCAGCCCGACTCCTCGGTGGGCTTGCGCGTGGGCGACCGCATCGTCCCAGCGTCCGGCGAGGGTCAGCGCGCGGATACCATCCCCGACGAGGTGTAGCCATACCCATTCGCGCAGCTTGTGGTGTTCCTGGCGGGTGCCGGTGAGGTCGGTCAGCGGCAAGGTCTGTCCGTCGACGTCCAGGTCTGCCTTGGACATGACGGCGCGGTGCATCGCCGTCAGCAGGTGCAGCGCCTGTTCTCCGTCGCTGGCGCGGATCTGGAGTCGAGCAAGGTTGAGGACGGGTTCGAGCATGTACCTGGCCTGGAGCACGGTGAGCGGGCGGTCGGCGGCGACGCGGTAGAGGTCGATGTGTTGCCAGCACAGGTCGCGGGCCAGGCTCGGCACGCCGCAGTCGCTGGCGATCAGCGCGGCCTTGTTCAGGGCATGCGCTCCTTCGGCCAGACCGTCGGTGCCCGCTTGTCCCGCTTTGTGGGCGATGTCGGCGACCTCCTGGACTCGGCGCACGAGTGAGGGACAGGCGGGGCGTGGCCTGCCGAGGAGCGGGAAGCGGCGGGCGGCGGCGACCAGTGTCGTGGGGTCCATGGGTCAGCTCCGGGGCAGCAGGGCCGCGGTCGCCGCGCGGGCGAGGATGCCCTGGCTGGCGGCCGACAGGCCGAACCGGTTCCAGTGGAAGATCAGTACGTGGGTGAGGATCGCGCGGACTCCGCGGTCGAGGCGTCCTTGCGCGGCGGCGTCGCCGAGCCGGCGGCCGGCGTTCTGGAACGCGGCGAGCCAGGGCGCCGCGTGCTCGACCGCTCCACCGGAGGTGAACAGCTCGCTGGTCGGCAGGTCGGGGATCGACAACAGGACGCGCACGTTGGCGACCAGTTGCTCGATCCGTGCGGCGTCCGCGTCGGCGGGTGCGGGTCGGAACCGGGCGACCCTGTCGAAGACGTCGCCGCACTCGAACACGTCGAGTCCGGCGGCGCGCAGGAGGCCGCTGAGCAGCAGGATCGACAGTTCGCGGCGGCCGAGGCCCGGGGCGTCGTGGCTCAGGTAGTCGAGCACACCGCGGGTGTCGGCGCAGAACAGGTCGTGGACGGCGTCCATCCCGGAGGGGCCGCCGAAGGCGGCGGTCTCCGGTTCGTACACCGTCGGCCACCACCGCGCGATGACCCCTGCCGCAGTCATCTCGTCGAGCACGTGGTCGACAGCTGCGGTGTCCGCACCGTGCAGACGCAGCCGCCAGCAGGGATGTTTGCGCAGAAACCACCACCCGCCCACCGCCCCAGCGGCCTGGAGGTGATCCAGGAGCGGCCCGAGTTGCGCCGCACCTACAGCCTCGGCAGTGGACCAGTCGGGGAACTCGACGCGCACCTGGTACCAGTCGTGTTCTGCATGTCGTTCCAGCGCCGCGAGGCCCGCCGCCTGGTAGACGTACACGGCTTCGTCGAGGTCGGCGCGGTCCAAGCCGCTGTTCGCCGCAACGGTCTTCAGGTCGGTGCCCGCGAGCACGGCGAGCACGCTGGCGGCGAGTTCGTGCGGGGATGTGGTGGTCAGGTGATCAGCAGACATGCGTCCCATCCCGTGTGCGGTGGCTCGGCGTGTTGGGTGGTTTCCAGCGCCAGTCCCACTCCGGCGCCTCCGGTCAGCAGCCCGCCCTCGTCCGCTTGGTCGCCGAGTTGGCGGGCGTGCTGGGTGAGCCTGGCGGTCAGTGCCGGGAGGCGTCGGCCGATGGCGGGGTTCCGCGCGTCGTGGGCGGCCCGGTAGGCGGTCTGGTAGACGCCAGCCATGCCGTGGCACAGGCCCGGTTCGGTGATCCGGTCGAGCTGCGTGTCGGTCAGGGTCGCGGCCAGGGCGTTCTCGGCGGCGTCCTGGAGTCGTAGGTCGTCGGTGGCGATGGCGGCGAGTTGTTGGGCGCGGGCGATGCCGACGGTGCCGTAGCACCAGGACGGGCGGCCTGGTGCGAATTGGGTGGGACGGCCGGTACGCAGTTCTTCGCGGGTGATCCACTGCGGCCACCACGGTCCGTCCGCCGAGTCCTGCTGCCACTGGTCGAACCAGTCGTTCAGGACGGCGATCGCCTCGTGTTGGCCGTCGACCACGCAGCCGTGGGTGGTGGCGAGGGCAAGCAGGGCGAGCAGCCCGGCCGCGCCGTGCGCCATCCCGAAGTTCGCGTGCCCGCCGGGGGTCGGCAGGATCTCGTCCGGGTCGTGGGCCACCCACCACCCCGGCAGCTCGACGCCGTCTTGGCGGCGCGGCTCGGTCAGTGCGACTACATACCGCAGGATCCCGGCGAGGACGTCGCTTCCGGGGTTGCGGCGCACCAGCAGCGCACCGATCCCGGTCAGCCCGTAGAAGAGGTCGAACTCGGCGAACGTGGTGGCCTCGCCGCGCTCGATCCTGCCCGCGGCGGTCGCCAGACGCCTACGGGCCAGGCGCAGCACGTGCTCGTCCAACGCCTCGCAGGCCGCGCGGTAGCGAGGATGCCTGTCCGAGGCGGTGTGCAGCATGAACGCAATCGCCGGTGCCCCGTAGTACAGGCCAGCGTGTTCGGCGGCGTCGATCGGCCCGCCCGTCGCTTGCCGGATGTGGGACCGGGCGGTTTCCCAGCTTCCGGAGCCGGTCCAGGCTCGCTCGATGTGCAGCAGCGCCGTCCCGGCCGCGCCTCGGGCCAGGGATTGACCGGCCGCTTCGTCGGCGGTGAGCGTGACCGCGCCGGGGTCGGAGTTCATCGAGCACCGGCCAGGGCGAGGCGGCGCAGCGCGGCGCCGCGAGCGAGTCGGCCGGTCTCCTTCTCGAACGTCGGATCGACGCCGACGGCACGGACGTGATGCTCGTGCAGCAGTGTGCGCAGCACGGTGCCCGGATCGCGATGTTGCTGCGTGAGGGCGTGGTGGTAGGTGGTCAGCGTGGTGTCGCGGGCAGTCCAGGCCGCAGCGACCGCCTCACCGCCGGGCAGGGCGCGGACGGCTCGATATCCGTCGTCAGGGTCGGCCAGATCGAGCGCGTGGTCGCGCAATGTCCGGTCTAGCGGGCCGTGTTCCCTGCGCAGGCATCCGACGAGCGCCCGGTACCCGGTCTGCGGGTCGGGGGCGAAGGACGCGGCCAAGTGTGCCATCGACGCGGCGGCCAGTGCCTGGGCGGGAATCCCGGATGCCCGGGTGGTCGTGATCTGTGCGATGGCGGCCGCAGTGTCGGCGGTGAACATGTCCTCGGCGGCAGCCAGCGCCGGGCCTTCGCCGTAGCGAGCGAGATGCTGCGGGTGGGCGGCGAGGGTGAGCTGGCACGGAAGACCCCGCGCGTGCAGGTCGGCCGCAAAGGCGGCCACCCTGGCGGCGACCGGCCCGTACTGTTCGGGGTTGGTCAGGCGCAGCAACACGGCCAGGTGCTGATCGGATTCGGGTCGGATCATGTCGCGGTGCCGTCGTACCCACCACGGCCCGACCAGACCGTCGAGGCTGTCGACGAACGCGGGCAGGTGGCCGGTGAGGATCTCGTCGAACCGCGCGGGGTTGCCCACCAACTGCGCGTGCACGATGGCGGAGGCACCTGGTCGAAGGACCGCACCGGGGGCCGCAGTTGCCGGAAGCGGCCGTGAGGACGGGGTGGCCGCGGTCATCGGGATCAGCAACTCCGTCGGACGTCCGATCCAGCCGTGGCCGTCGGATGGGCAGTCTTCTTGCAGCTCGATCCGCTCGGCCCGCTCCACCTGAGCCCGAAGTAAGGCGCGGTCCAGCTCCTGATCGAGGTCGAGCGGCAGGCGCAGTTCGCCGTGGCACAGCACGACCCGTGCCGGTACCCGCCACCGCTGCCGCCAGGAACGCAGCGAGTCCTTCTGCCAGCCGGATAAGTCTGAATCGCTAACGATCCAGCGGGCAGCGGAGAGCACCGTGTGCCGATACCGGATGCGGGGCACGTAGGGCAGAGCGCGGGCGGCGCCCAGATCGAATCCTCGGAATACCGCGTTGCGCGCGTCGGCGACCTCGGCGAGGAACCGAGCCAGTGGCGGAGTCTGGACGGTGGTGTCCAGGGCGTGCGGAATCCGGGGGATCACCCGTTGGCCGGTGGAACGCTGGACCAGGTACATCTGGTCGGCGTCGGCTGTGACCGCCAGGTCGTCCACGCTGATCACGCCGAGATGCGGGTGTGCCGGGTCGGGATGTTCCGAGAGTGGTACGACGTCCGGGAGTAGCGGCTGGACGCGCACCACGTTCTCGTTGTGCGGGCGGCGTGGTGGAAACGACAACTGCACCGCAACCGTCCCGTCCTGCGTTGAGTTCTCGGGTTCCGTGGCGTAGGTCGCGGCCAGCCGTGCGCGGTCGGCGTCGTCGAGCAGGTGGGCGAACCGTGCAGCCATGCTGGTGGGGATGCGTGGTGCGGCGGTAACTCGAAGGTGAAAATCACCTCGGTCGATCGCCTGGGCCGAGGCGGCGTACAACGCGACACCGAGTTCGACACGCTGCGGCGCGATGATGTCGGCGTGCTCCCCGACGGTCAACGCCTCGATGTCCGTGTCGGTCAGCGTGATCTCCTCGGCACCGTCCACCGTGGCCTGCTGAATCAACGCCATGAGGGCGGCGTCGCGTTCGGTCAGCATCCGCCAAGCGGGCCTGGCGCGTGGCGCACCGAGGTACCCGGCCGGGTAGCCGAGCCCAGAGTCGGCAACCAACTCCCGCACCGGCACCAGCGCACCGGGACCGTAATGAGCACGGAACCGGGCGTGGTAGTCCAGCCAGGCCGCCGAACCGAACGGCTGAGTGCCCACCCGCAGCAGAACACTGGCGGCGACCGTCGCCTCGGTCAGCACCCGTTCGGGAACGGTGATCATCGCGTCCAGCCGCACGTCGGCGGCAAAGACATGACCGGCATCCGGGACCACGGCGGTCATCTGCGTGCCGAGGGCCTTCCGGATCTCGATGGTCCGCATAGGGTCGGTGGTGCTGTTGTGATGGGCTAGGCGGGTACTGATGCCGTCGAGTTCACGCATCAGCCCGGCAACGTCGGGCAGGTCCTCTCCGCCGGCCGCACGTAGCGCGCGGACCAGGTGGGACAAGGCGTCAACGGTCGTCATCGGAGGGCGAAGGCTTGTGATCAACAGGCCGCCGTCGACCAGGCCGTGCAGTAGTGCATGGATCTTGTCCGGGGAGGCGGACGGGAACCGGGCGGTCATCTCGGCGGCGAGCGCGTCGAACTGAATCGGCGAGCCTGCTGCGGTCAGCGCGAACTGCACGGGCCGGTTGAGCCGTACCGAGGACTCCCGCAGCGGTCCTGGTGTGGAGGCGCCGACCTCGGCCCGGCGGTGCACGATGACGCGGCCGTCGCGCACGATCCTCGCGTTGTCGGCCACGACCGTCAGGCGCGGGCGCAGGCCCGGATGCCGTTCAAGCCGGTCGATCAGCGTTGTGACCCACTCGGCGTCCGCGCGCAGCACGGCCCGGTGCCCGCCGCCCACCTCGGCCTTCGCGGGCCCGATGGCGGCGGCGGTGATTCCGGCGAACAGTCCGAACGGGGTCGCGCGCCGCTGCCAGCGCAGCAGGTAGGACGCCACGGAGACGATGGCGCGGCGCAATTCCTTCACCGGATGTGGCCCGGCACCCGTGTCGAGGAGTTGGTCGAGGCGGGCACAGAGCACCGGGCTGGCCAGGTGCAGCGCCTCGCGTACCTCTCGGCGCGCCCACACCTTCGTCAACCATGCCCGGCCCTCCTGCTCGACCGCGGCGGGGTCGGACAGGTCCAGGTGCGTCGGAGGGTCGAGGTCACCGGGGTCTGTGGTGGCACGGACCAGGACGAGGCCGGTGTGCCGGTAGCGGGTGGACACGGTCATGGTGATCGGCTCTCCTCGCCCGGTCGGCTGGCCGCCGCCGTCGGCGCCCGAGGGTTCGGGCACCGACGGCAGAGGGCTGGGTCAGAACGGGTCGTTGGAGCCGGTGCTGCACGCGCTGGTGCCGCAGGTGTTGCCGCAGCCGTCGCTCGTGTCGCACATCATGATCACGAGCTGGGTGGTGGACTCCACCACACGCATGTCGAGCTCGAACTCCGCGTCGTCGACGGCGGAATCCTCAAGCTCCGGGCTGGCGACGGTCAGCATTGGCGACATCGGTTTCACTCCTCACTTTCGGGGTTGTGCAGGGCATCCGGGCCGGCTGCGGTGTTCGCCGCCTGCGGCCAGGAGATCGTGACCAGGCCGTGCGTCTTCTCCAGCACCGCCGCGCCCTCGTCGATCCGGATGCGGTCACTACCGGTCGGCCAGTAGGCGAACGTGGGAGCCACATCGCGGGCACGGCGGTCCCACGCCTGGATCTGTTCGACCATCGCGGTGGCGGCGGTCTCGCCGTGTGCTCCGTAGGCCCGCGCTCCAAACTCGACTCCGGCACCGTCCAGCGCCGGACGCACCGCCAGGTAGGCGAAGGAGTCACCGCGCACGACACCGAAGGGGAACCAGCTCTTGCGCTCGGCGGCCAACTCGGTGCCCTCGTCCACGGCGAGCTTGCAGAAGCCGGGCAGGAAGCCTGCGAACCACAGGTGCAGGTCGGCGAACGACACGCCGTGCCTGACCGTGACGCCGGACCAGACCTCGGTGCGCTCCGTGGCCAGGACACCGTCCAACAGGCCCATGTCCTGCGGAACGTCGCCGTCGAAACGGAGCTTGACGTTGTGGCCGTGCGCGTCGGGGAGCAGGAAGATCCGCTCGTCGTGCGCGCCCGATCCCTGCATCGGGACGAATCCGCACACCTCGGCCGAGGTGCTGACCAGGTGGTCGCCTTCGCGGCGGAACGCGATCGAGCGGGTGATGCCGTTCATCCGCAGCGGGACGACGATCATGCCGTTCTCGGACAACTGGTCAAGCCATGTCGGCGAGAGGTCCCACGCCCCGACCGTCACGAGGATCGCGTCGACCGGCTGGTGCAGTTCGGGCAAAGGGTTCTCGGCGTCGGCCTGGACAACTGTGACCCGGCTGCCGTACCCGGTGGCGTCCAGCAGGGCGCGGGCTCGGTCGGTCACCTCCGGGTCGATGTCCACGCTGACAACGCGCCCGTGCGGACCGACGACCTCCGCCAGCAGCGCAGCGTTGTAGCCCCCGGACCCGATCTCCAACACGCTCATGTCGGGCCCGAGCCCGGCTTGCTCGATCATCCGCGCCTGGATGAACGGCGCGCTGGTCGAGGAGATGATCACGCCGTCCTGGTCGGTCTTGATAGCCACCGAGTCGGCGGCGTTGTAGGCCACCTCCAGGGGCGTGCCTTCGGGGACGAACAGGTGCCGAGGCACCGTGCGGAATGCCCGCTCCACGACCGGTGAGGTGATCATGCCGTCTGAGAGGAGCTTGTCCGTCAGGGCGTTGCGGATCTCGGTCGCCCTGTCGGAGTCGGTGGACGGGCCGGTGTTGTGGTCTCGCAGTGTGTTCACCTGGTCACCTTTTCAGAGGGTTCTGCTGCGCAAGTGCGGCTCGCGGACGAGGTCATGCGACCGGAGGGAACGCACCGCGTCGGGGGCGGCGCGTTCCTCCGGTCAGGAGGCACCCAGCACGGCGACGGACGACCGCCGGTCGACTGCCGCGTGCCGACCGGTCGCGGCCGTGGGAGGGCCGTCGGTGACCAGGTGCTGGTGGGCGGTGGTCCACACCGTGCACGGTGATCTCCGTGCACGGAACTGGCCGGAGCACTGCCGACAGCGGCCGCGCCCGTCGAGTGCGTGCTGGTCGAGCAAAGCGCGCCATGCGGCGGTAAGACGCGCGATCTCGGAGTCGGCCAACGCCGCACGGCATCGGAGGTCGCCCTCGCCGACCAGGGCGTCGAGGTAGTCGAGGTGGTCGAACACGGCCTTGTGCACGGCCGTGAACGGTGCTTCAGCCATTCGAGACCTCCTCGGTGGGCCAGGGCTGTTGCTTCGTGGTGGCTGGTGGCCACAGCCGCGAGTGGAGGTCGACCGGCACCAGGTCGGCGAGCCGGACTCCGGCGGCGATCACCAGGTGCGCCGCGTCGTGGAATGGGGGACACGGCCACGACCGAGCGGAGCAGATCGGACAGACGAGCTGGTGACCAGTGGAGGGCAGGTGGGTGGTGAGTTCGTCGATGGCCGTCGTGACGCGGCCGACGGGGCTGTCGAATGCCACGACGACGGCGACGACATCGCGTGTCCCGTCCACGTCTCATGCCGCCACGTCGTGGCCGGTGAGCGCCTGGTAGATCGGCAGTCGGCGACGGCCGCCCAGCAGGTCGGTCACCAGGTCGTCGTAGCCGATGCACAGCTCTCCCAGCCGGTGCAGCGCGAGCTTCGCCGGATCACGCGCGGCCGGGTTGTCGTCCTCGGCCAGCAGCCGGGACCGGACCCACGCCGCGGCCAGGCGGTCAACCAACTGCCCCAGGCTCTCGGTGTGCAGCAGCCGCGCGCTGGATTCGCCGAACTGCCTTCCCGCCCAGGCGTCGATCCGCTCGATCAGCACCGATCGGGTGACATCGTGGTCGTGGATCGCACGGAGGGCCGCCGCGGCCACGCGGTCGTCGCCGCGCGGGTCGTTGATGATCTGCTGGGCCTCGGTGCGGGTCCGATTCTCGGTACCCAGGTCTGCCGCCAAGGCCAGCACCGGGTGCAGGCCGTTGACCTCATGAGGACTGCTGAAGGCGCGAACCACCAGCGACGCACGCGGGATGACGCCGGCTGCGGCGGTGTTCGCCGTTCCACCCTGCTCAAGCGCGGTCTCCGTCATGCCACCAACCGTGCCCGCGATCCGCATTGCTGCGGACACCAGGAACCGGGGATGTCAAGGGGAGGATTCGGGGAGGGTTGCAATCCTCCCCATTCGCGGAGCAGTACCCGTTTCGTCACGTTGCGTGTCACGATGGCCCTGGTCACACCCATGGGAGGCCGGACCAGTGCCCACGGCAAACGATCAGCTGCGGCAGGCGCGGGAACGCACCGCCTCGCCCACACAGTCCGGCGAGTCCCTGTCCCGGCAAGAGCTTGCCGACCTGGTCAACGCCTACATCTGGCGTCATTACGAGCGGAAGGTCGAGCTCGACGCCAACTACCTGGGCAAGCTCGAACGCGGCGACATCCGTTGGCCCGGAGCGCTGTACCGCGAGGCACTGCGCGTCACCCTTGGTGCTTCCAGCGACGCCGCGCTGGGCTTCAGCAACCGCCGCCGCTCGGTGGTAAAGCTGGCGACCGTGGACCGAAAGCAGTTCCTGCGCACCGCCGCCCTCGGCGTCGGCACCCTCGCGCTCGCCCCGGTCGCTGCCCTGCTGGAGGGCACCCAGCCGACCGCGGCCCCCGCCCGCGTCGGCCAGACCGAGATCGAGCAGATTCACACCGCGGCACGCGTGTTCGCCGGGTGGGACCACACCTACGGCGGCGGCCTGGCCCGCGAAGCCGTCCTCGCCCAACTCCGCTTCTCCGCCGACCTGCTCGGCGCCAACTACCCCGCCAAGCTGCACGGCCCGCTGCACAGCGCCGTCGGCTACCTCGCCCACACCTGCGCCTTCATGGCCTTCGACGCCTACGCCCACGACGACGCCCGCCGCGTGTTCCAGTTCGCCCTGGCCTGCGCCGAGGAGGCCGACGACTGGCACCTGCGCGCCAAGATCCTCTCCTCAATGGCCCGGCAGGCCATCTGGATCGGCAAGCCCGACGAGGGCCTGACGCTCACCGAGCACGCCCTCGTCCGCGCCGACCGGCTCACCGCGACCGAGCGGGCCATGCTGCACACTGCTCACGCCCGAGCGCTGGCCAAGATGGGCCGCGTCCGGGAGACGCTCATCGCCGTCGGCACCGCCGACGACCACTTCGCCCACAGCAACCCGGCCAACGACGCGTCGTGGATGCGGTACTACGACGCCGCCCAGCACGCGGGCGACACCGGCCACGCCCTGTTCGACATCGCTGTCCAGGGCCGCTCTCCTGCCGAGGCCACCGCCCGGTTCTCCACGGCCGTGGCGGGGCACACCGCCGCCTACGCCCGGTCGCGCACGATCTCGCAGATCAAGCTGGCCTCGCTGACGATGGCCACTGGCGACCCGCGCGAGGCCGCGGTGATCGGCTCAGCGGCACTGGACGCCGCCGGGACCATCCGCTCCAACCGCGCCGTGGACGACCTGCGCGAGCTGGCTCGCTACGGCCAACGACACCGGGTCATCCCCGCGGTGGAGGCCTTGCGGCACCGCATCACGACCCTAGTGGTGGCACGGTGAGCGATGACCATTCGGCCGTGCTGGCCGCCGCCTGTGTAGAGGTCGGCCTCGACCACACCGACGTCGAGCCGATCCGGCTGGGCGAGAACGCCCTGTTCCGTCTGCCCGGCGGCGTCGTGGCCCGCATCGCCCGGCCCGGCCAGCTCGCCGCCGCCACTCGTGAGGTCCGCATCGCGCAGTGGCTTGCCGAGCACGAGATCCCGGCCGTCCGGGCGTTGAAGGACGTCGTCCAGCCGGTGCAGGCGGCGGGCAGGGCCGTGACCTTCTGGGAGGAGCTCCCTCCCCACCGACACGGCACTCCCGCCGAGGTCGCCACCGCCATCCGCCGACTCCACGACCTCCCCGTCCCCACCGACCTCCCCCTTGGCGACTTGGCCCCGTTCGTCCGGCTCGCCGAGCGCATCCACGCGGCCACGACGCTCACCGACGAAGACCGGAGCTGGCTCCGTGAACACCTGTCCTCCCTCCAGGCCCGCTACGCCAACGTGCCTCCCGGCCTGCCGCGCTGCGTCGTGCACGGTGACGCCTGGGTCGGCAACGTGGTGGCCACCGACGACGGCCAGGTGGTGCTGCTCGACCTCGAACGCTGCTCCGTCGGCCCACCCGAATGGGACCTCGTCAGCACCGCCATCAAGCACACCAGCTTCGACTGGATCACTGCAGAGGACTACCGCGACTTCTGCGACCGCTACGGCCACGACGTCATTGACTGGCCCGGCTTCGAACTGCTCCGAGACATCCGTGAACTACGCATGGCGTCCTACGTCGCCCAGCGGGCCGCCGAGAATCCCGACGCTCGCGCAGAGGCCAGCCTCCGTGTCGCCTGCCTCCGCCGACATGCAACACGACCTTGGCAGTGGACTCCAGCGCCATGAACCGGCAGGCTCGTCTCGGCTCATCAGTGTCCGACAGGCCGTAGATTGTCAATACGCACCTTTCAGGATAACTTCGACAAGCGTCCTGCTGCAGAGAGTCACCCCACGTGGAACTCGCGCTCCTGCTGCTGACCGTTTTCACTCCACATGACCCGCAACTTCAGGTCGTCATCCCCATTCCAGACCGGCGTGTAGTTAATCCGTCGTGTTTGCCCGGCATGGATGACAGTGGGCTTGTCACTGCCCACCAAACGCAAGCTGGAGTTTTCACCCAACGGTTCAAAACGGACGTCTTCGGCATCCACCGTGCCGCGGTTGATGATCTCCAGCCAGTGATTAGTGCGGTACTTCACCTTCCCCCTTTTATCGACCCCGGTTTGCACGCGTTCTTGCTGGGGCTGCACAAGCAGGTCCACGCCAGTCGCCTTAGGCGCGAGTACGGGCACACCCAGATTCAAGGCTGCAACATCGTGCTCGATCGCTTTCCACACTTCATGATTGAGCTGACTCGGGCTGCTGAACTCACCCAACAGACCCCGGCTCTGGATCTCCCTCCTGAAGTCGCGAAGCCCTTCGAGTTGCGCGGTGTCGACATCGTTGGGCAGCGGCGCTGTAGAGAAGTAAAGGTGGACAGGCTTTCCCTGCTCGAGAGCTCGTTCGATCTCCTCAACAGTGCCCGACACGGCGTCCCGGGTAGGAGACCCAAGCCTGCTGCCGAACAGCGCGAACACGATGTCGGAGTCATCGACACCTTGGGCGTTGATCAACTCCTGAGGGCGCCCACCCAAGACCGGCACCGCTGAAGTCTCCCAGCGCCATGGATGCAGGATGATCTGCTTGTTCCGAGCATTGGCGTCGTTCCAGCCATGGATGGCAGCCTCGACCGCATCACGCGCATCGGTGACGTCACCAGGGGAAGCGATCATTACGCGAAGAACCTGGGCCGTGTAACTCATGTAGACATGCTAATCCATTGAGAACAGCCGCCACCGCCGACACACTGCGCTTTACCACACCTTCTGCCACTGATCGGCGACACGAGCCCTTGCGATGCGGGGATCGTATAGAGGCCGTGTTGGGTTTTGACGACGCCGCGTGTTGCGGTTGGCAGGCCTCACCCCTGAGCGCTTCGCCGGGGTACCACGAGCCTACTCCGAGTTCAACCTGTAACTGTGCAGCATCTGGTGTACGGAACGAAGAGAGAGCTGGCATCGCTGTCGGCTGGCGAACACAGACGGAGCCGTACATATGATGAATCCAAAAGGTTGCGAGGTCACTCTTCCACCGCACCACGGCCGTGGTGCGAGCGTGACGCCCAGGCGGCCCGCCCACCCGCCAGCACACCGGTGAATGAACCCCACCACGTACCAGGAATTCGAAGGCTAGACCGCGCCGGGCAGCATCAATTCATCGAGCGGCTGAAACCGGGCCGGGTCGTCTACGATTCCCGGCTTGCCAGGTGAGCGTCGAATAAGACCTTCAACCAGAACGGCGCGGCCTGCGTTATGCCATTCCCAGGCTTTACGGTAGGTCTCGATAGGGAGCCGTACTCTGACCTCCGATGGCCGGCCTCGACGCATGGTTGACACGGCGATCTCACCGAACGGATCGTCATGGTTCTCGTGCCGAAACTGGACGATGGTGCCGGAGAACATCTGCTTGGAGGGCGCTCGCTGTTGACGCAATCGTTCGGCGACGGACCGGACAAGGTCAACGGCTTCCGCACTGATCGACACCTGCCGCGCCATCGTATCCGGTGCCGGCACCACCGGCGCCCAGTCGACGGTGGTCTCGAACTCCCCAATCGCGCTCTCATCGAGGACAGTGGCGAGCGCTGTGCAGAACTCACGACTTACGCCTCGGTACACCAGTTCGTGCATGTAGTCGGTGTTCGGCATGCGCCCAGGCTCTACGACAAGGTCGTGCACAGCCTGCATCGACTGAGCGAATGTCCGCACGACGCGACGTTCGAACGGCTCTGGCGCTGCGTTGTGCAAGACAGGCTCGGCCTGCCCGTCATATAACGTCGGTTGCTCAGGATCCGGTTGCTCAGGTTCCGGAATCGGCACCAGGACGGGGATGATGAAGGAGCCACGCTCGGTGTGCCCCATGAACGCCTCACGGATCACCTCGTCGCCGACTCGCGAGTAGCTGCCGCCGATCTGTGCACGCTCCCACCGCGCCGTCGTGGCGGTCGCACGCAGCATCGTCCGCGCGGAGGTGATCAGCTTCGTCGCCGTCTCCAGCGGAATCTTGTCGATGATGCGGTAGTCGTTCACCGCTCTCAGGTGCGCCACGTCGAACCGCACGTACCTCACGGCGTCAGTGGTGGTCTTCACGTCGCGCCGCTCGGCCCGAGCAAGCCTGTCCAGCACTGCACTGATCAGCACGTCATCCAACTCGTGCGGTACACCGATGCGGGCCTCGCCCTTCACCCACAGCGTTCCACCCGGACCCGGCGGACTGGATAACCACCCGTGGGTCCTGAGGTAGCTCACCAGATCGACTGGCGTCGGCAAGACGACGGTGTCAGGCAACCACACCGCCTCCTCTCGACCCGCCGAAGCTAGCCTCGACCTCCGCCGCCCACAACCGCAGGGTGTCAGCCGTCAACCGCTGCGCCTTCGGGACGACGATGTTCTGCCCATCCGGAAGCGTGTCGACCCGGACCCAGAAGGCAGCCGCGCGGTGCAGCGTCACCTCGTCCTGGTGCAGCAGCCACGACACCTGATCATCCGGGTCAACGATCACCAGGACGAAGTAGACCGGAAGCCCGGAGCGCTTCCAGTGCTGAACCCAGGACTCGTCGATCGGCCAGGTCGCCGTCGATCCACCCTTGATCCGGAACCGCCCGGTGCATTTCACCTGCACCCGGGCGGGTGCAATCTCGAAGTCAACGTTCCCGTCGATCGCGAGAACGTCCTCGTCAGGGCTGCTCTCCTGGAAGCCAACCCCAGCTTGGCTGCACACCGCGCGAACGTAGGCGACGCCGAACCGCGACTTCGCTCGGTTCGCATCCAAAGTCGCCACACCGTTCCAAGAACGGCTTGCGCCATCAGCCATGATCACCATGGTCATGTGTCGCGGGCACGTTGTGTAGCCGACATTGGTGTGAACCGCCAAGGCCCGCTCACCCAATCAGACCAACGTGCTCGTTGGGTCAGAGCCGCGCCGTCATGGTTCTGCGCGGCGACATCACCGGGATCAAGGAGCCAGCTGCTCCAGAATGGCTGCGCACGTCGGCCCCGGCGTGCCTCGATCACCGGGACGGCCGTGTACGTCTGGCGGGATCGGGGAAGGCAGGCCGCTGCAGTTGCGCCGGTCTGGTGCCAGAAAGCGGTGCTGAACTCGGTTGAGCCGCAGTTGGGGTGATCACGCCGGTCAACTGGTGACGTGTCGGTCGCTCCGGAGGAAGGTCGCCGCGGGCAGGGTGTTCCTCCAGAACAGCGATGGCGGCGCGGAGTTGGTCTCGGGCGGCCTCGCGGACGGTGCGACGCTCGGCGACCGCCTGCAGGGCCGTGATGATGCCAAGAACGGCGACCACGACCAGTGCCAGCACGACCGGCGTGGCATCGCGAATCTGGGCGGCGACGCGGGTGGCGTCGCCCAGCAGCCGCAGCGCCTCCTGCGCGGTGATGACCGGGGCCGACGTTCGCTTGGTGCCCAATGGCCCCGTAAGGCTGGTTGGCGGGCTGGTGTGAGGAAGTTGAGCGGCGCGGGTGAGCTGGTCGTGGACCTCCTCTAGAAGTTGGTGCGGGTCACGGAGCCGGACTACGGCTATCAGGTCGGCGGAGCGCTCGACGAACAGGTGCCAGGTGCGTTGATTCAAGTCCGGCGCCGGGACGGCGTCCTCTGCGGTGCCGGTGACGGCTTTCACCGCGGCACAGGCTCGGTTCAACTCCCGTCGCAAGGTCTGCTCGCTCGTTCCGCCGGTGTGGTCTTGGCGGCCGACGGGTTGGTCGGCGATGTCACGCCACAGCGTCTGCTGTCTGCTAGCGGGCAACGGTCTGGAGTCAGCCCAGCGGGCGCGTAGCCGCGGCAAGGACAAGTCGCGTCGCAGCGTCGACCCGGCGAACCACAGTGGCTCAGGTTCTGGGAGGTCCTGCTCGGCAGTGTGCTGCTCGGGCCGCAAGGCGACTTTGTAGCCGGTGACCGGTCCGGTGTCGGGATAGGCGGCAACCATCACGCCACGACGACGCAGGCCCAGTACGAACCCGATCTCGTCGGAGGCCTCGGCGGCAACAGTCGTAACGAGATCGCGGAGCTGGTCCCGCTCGGTGCGCTGCCCGTTGGCGCCCGCCCGTACGAGTTCGAGGCGCGAGGTGGGCTTGGAGCGGCCCTCTCCGGCCGGGGCGGTGCGGATCCAGCCGCGTTCCTCCTCGACCTGGCGGCACCAGTCGCGCCACCGCAGGAAGTCGCGGTGCAGATTGGCCACTTGGCCGTCGCCTCGCACCACGTTGACCGCGACGTGGACATGGTCGTTGCGCTTGGTGGAGAGGCCGTGGTGGACCGCGACCCACCGGCAGCCGCCCTGTCCATCGGCATCGGCACCCAGGCCCAGGGCGGCGATGCCGGACTCAACCAGCTGCCGCCATACCTCGTCCGGCAGCCGCTGCTGGGTGGGACGCTTCCCGTCCTTATCGGTGTGCGCCTCCGGCTGAGGCGGATAGCCAGCGGTGGCGACGTCGGTGGGAGGGATGGACAGGACCACGTGGTAGACGTGCCCGTCTGGTAGGTCCACTTGGTGCCCTGCCATCAGGGCGTCCAGTTGCTGGGCCAGCCGAGCGCGTCCTGGGGCAGTGGTCGCATCTTCGCCCCAGGTTCCGCCTCGTACCCAGTCTGGGTCCCATGCCGCCACGACGTGCGGGTCGCGGTGCTCGTTGGAGCGGCCCCGGCCGAACAGGTAGCGCAGCAGCCCCAGGGTGTTGGAGCCGCGCTTGCCACGGCCCGCGACTTCGGCGATCACCGCCCGGCTCCTCGGTGCTGGTCCACTGCAGCGAGCACCCGGTGCAGCTCGTCCAAGACCCGCTGGTGGTAGGCCAGCGCCGCCTGCAACTGCTGCTGGCCGACAACGTGGCCGCTGTTGGCCTGGCGGGCGAGTTGGTTGAGCGCGCTGCCCGACCGGGACAGCTTCACCGCGGCGGCCTCCCACTCGGCTACCCAGTGCCGCTGCTGGTGCAGCGACCAGCCGTCGGGCTCACGCAGTCCGCACTCGACCAGGTACAGCGGCACCGACAACCCGGCCACCGCCGCCCTCGCTGCCAACGCGGCCCGAACCTTGATGGTGGTGCGGATGTTGATCCGGGTCTCAGCGCCTCCGCGCACACGCCGCTGCCGACGCACACCCTGCTTCCTTGTGCTCATCGTTCCCCCCGAAACGACAGGCGGGCTCTCCGGAGCCCGCTCACTCTCAACGTCGAACGACTGGCTGGAAAGTGCCACCTTTGCCTTGCCGACCTGTGACTCGCGGAGTCGGTGCAGTCCGTGCAGCGCCCCCGTGGTGTCGAGCCGGGCGCGATGACGATGAGGTCGGCACCGACTTCGCGCGCCACGTCCCGGTCGGGCTCACTGCCGCGCCGGCCACCGCGCAGCCCACGTTCGTCGCCGACGGCACGGGAGTGCCTCGGTCGATGGCGCGTGGGCTGCGCGGTGAGCCGGTGCTGTTTGATCAGGACGCCCTTCGGGTGTCCTGATTTCTAGCTTGCTACGGCGGCAGATGGCCGCCTTCGTGCTGCGAAGAGCGCACGAAGGGAGCGAAGGAACGGCGTCCCCTGTGCTGCTTCCTTCGCTCCTTGGGTGCTTCCTTCGCGCCCTCTCGGGTTGATCCGCCATACCCAGCCGCCACCAAAGTCGGTCTTACCGGAGCGGACTTTGGCTCCGGCCTTGGCACGCTTCAAGGCGTCTTTGGAGAAGCCAGCCCGGTGTCCTTCGGCCAACAACTCGAGCACCGGGGCCTCACCGCCGCGCCCTGTCAGGTAGTCGATGAGCCATGCGGCAGCGTCCACCCGCTCGTCCCGTCGTCGTGAGCGGAGCGCTGGAGGAGGTCAACGACCGAGGCCGTCGAGTGCCCCTGCCAGACGATCCGAACGACCGTGGGCTCCCCTCCGTTGTCGGCCATGACGGGGGCGGAGATGCTCCCGTAGGACAGCGACGGGACGGTCGACACCGACACCACGTTCGACTTGATGACCGACAGGACGTAGTTGTAGTCGTCCTCCGCGGCGCACCCAAGGCGTGCCGGACGACCTGCCTGTAGGCCCCGGCACCACCGATGGCGTCGACCGGATCGACGCCCGCCGTCGCCTTCCGGAAGTGCCCGATGCCCAGGATGGTCGTGCCCGTCTGCTGCGCCAGGAGCCTCAACTTCTCCAACTGCGAACGCACGATGGAGTTGTGGTTGAGCTGTCCCGTGGTCAGTTTCGCCGCCAGGTCCACGACGATCGCGCTCTTGCCAATGCCGGGTTTGCCGACCAGCAGGGCGACCTCGCCGACGGGTCGGTAGTCCCGCCACGCGAACCGCGTCTGCTTGATGTCGACCTCGCGCACCGACCTCACCCGCAGGCGCCGGGTCGATGGTTCGTCGTGCGCTCCAGGCGGAGTTTGTCCCCCGAACTCAGCCATGGCGTCAGTCCTCGGCGGACAGTGCGCGCACGAGCGACTCCGTGATCACCATGATCCGGCCGCCGTACTTGGCCACCTTGGCGGGGAACTGGTCGCGGGCGACGAGGTCGTACGCCTTGCTACGGCTCATCCCGAACGCTGTCGCCGCGGTTGACACGTCCACGGCCGGTGGCCACGTCGCCTTGATTTCCGCCAGGGTCGGACGTCGCTTGGCTTCCTGCCTACTGCCCATCGGACTCGCCCCCTCGCTGCTTCCGCTCAACCAAGCGAGCCAGGAAGGCGTGGTAGGCAATGATGTTGCGGCCACGCGGCAGTCTGTCCCCCATCTCCCAGCGGTGCACCGTGGACGCCGTGACTTCGCAGTCGTGCGCGACCAGCGATTGACTGAGGCCGGCATCGACGCGGAGCCGCCGTGCCCTACCAGTGCGAATCCAGTTCTGAAGCTCGGCGGAGCGGTCCGCCAGAGTCTTCCCCCCGTTAGTCATGCCGACCACGTTACTCGAACGGTCTTTACTCATGCCGCAGCCATGGCATACCTTGTTGGTCATCCAAGGCACTGACGATGAAGGGGGTGCGTATCGTTCTGCCGTGCCTCGCCTACCGAAGAACTTCCGGATCGCCTGGGTATCGGTCGACGTGTTGCCGCCCGATGGCTACCTGGCTCTGACCCCGGACAGCGCCATCCCGGTTCGCTTCCAAGCCAACTTCGTGCTGGACGAGCCGGACGTCGCGGCAACGATGGAGTTGTTCGTCGGCCCCGACCTCCGGCCGGTCGTGCTGTCGATGACGGTGAAGGCCAAGGCGACGGCACCAGTCACGACGGGGGTCATGAGGCAGATCCTCGTCGACCAGATGACACGTGCGGCGGTCGAGAAAGCCACGGTGCCCGCATCCGTGCGGGACGAGTGGCTGGCGACACTGCCCCCTGGATTCCAGCCGGTCGAGCAGCGTGAAGCCTCGTTGCCGGACGCGGACGAGCGCG
Source organism: Saccharothrix isguenensis (assembly GCF_052936305.1). Lineage (NCBI taxonomy): Bacteria > Bacillati > Actinomycetota > Actinomycetes > Pseudonocardiales > Pseudonocardiaceae > Saccharothrix > Saccharothrix isguenensis. The sequence continues at coordinate 1,910,360 of NZ_CP193626.1, read as the reverse complement.
TCCGCAACCAGGCCGACGACGACGCCCGGCGCGCGGCGCGGATCTACTCCGACGCCGTGGCAGCCGGCAACAGGGCACCCGCGGTGGCCGTGGCCAACGTGATGAACAGGTCGCGGACGCAGGCGGCGCGGTATATCCGCAGGGCCCGGGAACTCGGATTGCTGCCCCCTCTGGGCTCACCGGAGGGGGCCTGAACTAAGGAGCTGCAAGCTCGTGGGGGACCCGATCAAGAAGATCGAGTTGAAGGACGGTACGACGAGGTACCGGTTCGTGATCGACATCGGGCGCGACGCGGCGACCGGCAAGCGTAGGCAGTTGACGAAGACCTACGACACCAAGAAGGAAGCCCGCGCCGAGTACGCCAAGGTCAAACACCAGACCGACGAGGGGACGTTTGTCGGGCCCGATAAGACCACCGTGTCGGCCTGGCTGGACACCTGGTTGAAGTCCACGACGGTCGACGTCGAGAAGGCCACCGCCGCCAACTACGCCGACGCGCTGTTGCCGGTGCGGGAGCGGCTCGGCGGGAAGCGGCTCCAGGACGTCACCGAAGAGGACGTGGACGAGATGGTGAGCTGGATGCTCACCTCCGGCCGCAAGCGCGGAGGGAAGGTCGGCAGCGGGCTCAGCGTCAGGTCCGTGCAGCTCACGCTGGGGCGTTTCAGGTCATCGTTGAACGTGGCGATGCGGCGCAGGCTGGTGGTCCGCAACGTCGCCCAGTACACGCAAATCCCGCGTGAGGCGCGGCGCAAGGCGGCGGCTGCGGCGGCACTCCGCGTGCCCTGGAGTGAGACGGAAGTGAGACAGTTCCTCGCCGCGATCCGCGACCACCGGCTCCATGCGCCCGTGCTCCTGGCGCTGATCGGGATGCGACCCGCCGAGGTCTGCGGGCTCAGGTGGAGCGCCGTCGACCTCGACGCGGGGACGCTGTCGATCGAGCTGACGCGCACGCTGGTAGAGGGTGAAGTCGAGGAGAAGGGGCCGAAGTCGGAGAAGGGCAAGCGCAAGCTGCCCCTGCCCACGCCCCTGCACGCGGCGCTCAAGGCGTTCAAGGCCCGGCAGGCCACGGAGGCGATGAGGGCCGGTGAGCTGTATGAGCGGTCCGGGTTCGTGCTGGTCGACGAGCTGGGGCAACCCTGGAAGACCGATCGGCTTCGGCGAGCGATCCACAAGCTGATGGATCAGGCCAAGGTGAGGAAGGTCCGGCCGTACGACGCTCGGCACGCCTGCCTGACGTACCTGGCGACGTCCGGTGTGCCGGACGTGATCGTGAGCGCCTGGGCGGGCCACGCGGACCTCAGCTTCACCAAGCGGGTCTACATCCACCCGAACGTCGAGCACCTGCGCCAGGCGGCCGACCAGCTCGGTGAACTCCTGGGCTGAAACAAGCAGTACGAGCGTTCGTGAGAAATTGTGAGACGACGTGCCCGAAAACAGAATCAGGGCCTTGTCTCACCGTAGTGATCCAAGGCCCTGACCTGGGCTTTCGCCGTACTTCGACCGTCGGGACGACAGGATTTGAACCTGCGACCCCTTGACCCCCAGGACGTCCGGGCAGCCGTCTAGCTGGGAAAACAGGGTTCCTGACACCTACTCACACCAGCCGTGATCTCAGGCTTTGCTGCTGTTGCTGGCTTTCTGGTCCACACGCGGTCCACGGGCGCTGCGCTACTTGATGCCCGGACAGGTAGCGAAGAGGGCTCCCTTCCCGTTCCCTTGCTCAGCCAAAGCCGTGACCTGCATCGTCACGATGGAACGCTCAGCTACTACAGCTACTACAGCCACAGCAGCCGCACCTGCCAAACCGCGGGTTGGCCTCAGTGTCGGTGGTGGCTCCTACGCTGTCGACCATGGCGTGGAACGACACCACCAGGGAAGCCGTGCTTGCCGCGATGGCCGAGTACGACGAGATGGGGCAACAGAGGTTTCTAGAGCTTTACGGCTACGGCGAGGCGACGTCGTACTACATCGAGCACGAAGGCCGTCGATACGACTCGAAGGCGATCGTTGGCGTTTCCCACCGCTACCTGCCTGAGCGCCAAGGGCCGAAGCCCATCGAGTCTCGTGCCCTGAAGCACGACGAACTCATCGGTGGCAAAGCCACGGTCGTACCGCTTCTGGAGAAGTTGGGATTCCGAGTGGTGCAAGCTCGTCCACCAGCTTGGGCGTGGGACGAACTCGTGCTCGTCTGCGACCTAATGGCATCCAAGGGCTGGACCAGGCTCTACCAAGAGCAAGACGACGTCATCGAGCTGTCCCGTCTCCTCCAGCTCTTGCCGCTGCACCCGGCGGAGGTTCGGACCGAGAAGTTCCGCAGTCCCGCTGCCGTAGCCAGGAAGGGCGAGAACATCCGGCAGTGGCACGCCGACTTCGGGCACCAGCCCAACCACGGCGGAGCGAGAGACAAGGAGGTGCACGACGCCTTCGTCACGAACCCGCACGAGATGCACCTACTCGCGACCGCGATCCGGACTGAGCTACTGGCCGGACGGCTGACTGACGTGCCGCCGATGGATGACGACGCCGAGGAGGGGATCTCGGAGGGGAGCCTCCTCCAACGGCGCCATCTTGCACGCGAGCGCAACCCGTCCCTTCGCCGTAAGAAGATCGCCGAAGTTCTCAAGCGCCACGGCCGCCTTGAGTGCGAGGTCTGCACGTTCGACTTCGCGCGCACCTACGGTGAGCGTGGGGACGGTTTCGTCGAGGTCCACCACGCTATTCCTCTGCACGTCACCGGCCCTGTCAAGACTCGCACGTCCGACCTGGTGGTTCTGTGCTCAAACTGCCACCGGATGATCCACCGCGGCAAGCAGTGGTTGACTCCGGCAGAGTTGTGCGCGCTGATCAAGAAGTAGATGGATGTCCCGCCGAACGGTTTCGACCTGCTCGGCGGGCTTTCGTCAAACGTTGTGGATCAGCTTGGCGGGCAGTCATGGGGTGACACGTTGGGTCGCTCTTGAGGCTAAATGTGAAATCAACCGCCCCTCGACAATCTTACGATCCAAAGTCACTAGGAATGACTAGACCCATGAGGCGCTCTTGCCAATTTCCAGAGGAAATACATTTCTGACGACTCCACGCCCGACCTATCATCGTAGAACTTGTGCAATTGGGTGAGCCAGGTTGCCGCCGCAGCAATACCTGCAGCGGTTACGATCGGCATCGCAGCAACCAATCCTATTGATGTAACGGTCGCACCAACCGCAACTGAAGCTCCAACTTTTTTACCTAGACTTCGTGTTGCAACCTTAAGTTTTTGTTCGATATTCGCCAGCTCAGGTTTAATGAACTCATCTACGACTGCTTGGGCAACCTCATCCGGAGGTGCAGAATCATACCTTTTAACACACTCTTGAATTGCTGATCGCACAGCCGCTTGAAACTTTATAAAACTGCTCTGCTCATCCTGTTCGAGTCGGATATAATCTTCAAGACCAATCCCCGTGATTGCGGGAAGCTCGACCTTGAGAGCGACTTCGTGCGCATTCTTCTCCAGCGCCGATCCTTTTTGCAGGTGCGTCCAGTCAGTTTCGCCGATATCTACGACCGGAAGTTTATAGCGCTTCGAAGACATAAAATCCTGCACTACAGGGTAAGACATGGCGTAGAACATGTCCTCCGCGACCGTGTGTCGACTGGGGCGATCACGCCCGTAAACCTTGCTCTGATTTCCGATGATCATTGGCCCGGAAATCTTAGCCATCCAAGACCCAGCACGGTCGCGAACAGTAATAATTCTCGACGTCTTGACTATTTGCTCAACAATTTCGTTCCGCTGCTTTTCATCATCAAAGATAGTGATGCCCGCTTCGCGCGCCGCGATCGAGTAGCAGCCTTGACAGTAGCCGGAAGGTTTCGCAACAAATTTAACCCTGTCCCGCGCACCGATATTATTGATATAATTAACTATAGCGACGTGGGCTTGGAGATCGCGCAGCACTCTGGCTCGCCGATCTTTATCGCCACTTCCCAGATCTCTCATTACCTTATCGGCGATAGGGCCACTAACCGCCAATTTGTCGAAATAGTGAGCGGTTCTAGTTACAGCGACCCCCAATTCCGAACGGAGACACGCAAAGCATGCCTTGTAAAAAGACGCCGAGAGGTCCAGGCTTCGCCCGGCCATTACCGTGTATGGTTCGACCTTAAGGGAAGGTTCTCGAACTAGATGCTCAGGAATTTCTTGATACAGCGCTTTAATTACGGTTGGAGACTGTATCGCTCGTTGATACTCACTGACAGAGGTAATATCATACTCGCGCATCCAGTTTTCGAGCCAGTAGCTTTCCGGTGACATTACTTCTCCATTCGAAGCCTCGCAGACGTGTAATCGTTTTTCTCCGAAGAACGTTACATGTAAGCCGCCACGACTTTTGTTGATGGTTTAGTGTCATCCCGCCGACCTGGCTCGTCAACCGCACGTGTCAAGGGGGCACCTTGGGCCACACTGGACCGTTGGGCTGGGGCTGCCCTTGACGCGTGTGGTTGCCCTCGGGGAGGTCGGCGCGATGACACGAAACCCGACCCACGCTGGTAGTCGAGCTGTCGGTACCCTCCGGTCATCCTGCTGGCCTGCCCGTCCGGCGAGGACATGTCTTTTCGTCTTGCGGCTGCCGGGGTCGGGCGCGTCTTCGGCCGCTGGCGGGCCAGGGTGGCGTCGCCGAGCCACTGGCCCTTGCCGAGCGGCCTAGGCGGAGCGGCGGGAGCGGCCCCGGCAGGGCCGCCTTGAATGAAGACGAGAAACGCTGGACAGGCCTGATCATTCGCCAGAGTTTGGGGAGTTCGCGTTGAGACCAGGCAAGTGGCCGTGTTCGAGGTAAACCGTATCGCCACGGCCCTGAGCGGCATGAGCTTGACCAAGTCGGCGGGCAAGCCGCGGAATCAGGTAGTCGTTGAGCTGTGCAGCCGGCACCCATTCCCAGCGGTCCAGCTCGGAGCCGTCCAGCTTGATCCTCTGCTCATCGTCGCCGAGTGCTCCGCAGTCGAACAGCCAGAGCACCTTGTCGCCTTCACCGTCGTTCGGTGCCCAGTCCACAGCCAGTAGGCGCTGTGGCTCTCGGTCGAGTCCCAGCTCCTCCAACAGTTCCCGGTGGCACGCCGCAGCTGGTGACTCCCCAATGTCGACGTAACCACCAGGGATGTCCCACCCGTTGCTGTAGGTCTTGTGCACGAGAAGGACTCGGTCGTGGTCGTCAACGAACAACGCCCCGGCAGCCATCCGGGGCGTTGCGAAGTGGTCGGCGTCCGTATCCATGCAGAAGAGACTAAGGGCGTCGCCGGATGTGCGCGCTACTCCAGCCGCAGGCGCTGAGCCAAGCTCGCAAGGGCATGTCCGGGCTTGGTGCGTTGCTGGCGCATCCACGTGAGCACCAGCTGCCGACTCAAGTAGTGGTGCTGAACTTGCTCGGGTGCGTGGCGCTCGGCTTCCAGCACGATCGAGAGCGCTTCGTCGGTCCGGTTCCACGCGCTCAACGCCCGCGCCGTCTCCAGCGAGTGCCTTACCTGGCGCTCGACCGGCAGGCCAGACGTGTCGACGGCAGGGCCAAGGTCCACGGCGACTTGGACGTCGCCGAGTTCCATCGCGGTGGCTACTCGGTGGATCTTCACGTTGGTCGGGCCGAACGCGGTCCACACGTGGTTGGCATCGGCGCCCAAGCGGTCAGCCGCATCCTGTGCCTCCCGTAGGAAGTCCTGGGTTCGCCCGCGGTCGTCGGTTCGTGCTGCTGCCATCGAACCAGCGAGGAACAGGCTGCCGTAGATGGAGAGCATCGCGCCGTCCGCGGGCGACAGTTCGGGCTGGAGAAGACCCGCCGCTGTCTCGGTGAGCTGCACAGCCGACGCGTACCGGCCAGTCGACAGCAAGGCGTGGACGACCGAGCGGAACAGTGAGCCGAGCACGACAGGATCACCGGTCTGCTGTGCTGCGGAGAGCCCGCGCTCGGCTGCGATCCAGGCGAGATCGGTCTCCCCCAGTTTGGTGAGCATCGACGTCGCGGCCTGGTAGCTGAGCGCCAGCAGCCCTTGAGCTTCCGCCCCGTACACCTGTGCGGCCTGGACCGCGTCGGCAAGCAACAGCGGGGCGCGACCAGCGACGAACCCGTACTTGGACGCTTGGTACGCGTCGAATACCACTCCGACCTCACGCCGGAGTTCATCCAGGTCGACCGGTTCCGCTCCTGCATTCGGCATGGCCAGTAGCGGAGTCAACTGCCGGTAGTCCATCAGCGCGGCACGCAATGCGGGAACCGTCTTCGTGCCGCTCTCCTGGGTCCAGTCGAGCAGCGTCGGTTCGCCGATCAGGTCGCCGACCGACACGTCCAGGGCGTCGGCGAGGTTCCGGATCACCGACAGCCGGTCGAGGTCGATGCGGTTGTTCTCAACCTTGCTGAGCCAATCGGTGGTTCGGCCGACACGACCGGCGAGTACCTCCTGAGGCACTCCCCTGCGCCGGCGGTACCACGCAACGCGTTCGCCGATCGTCAGTGAGTTCGTCATTCCGCGCATGGCCTCAGCCTCTCGGCAGATCGCTGACGTACCCCGGAAGGTTTTTCCGGGGTACGTCGCCCACTTCGTCCGACGCTACTGGCACCGCAGTGGTCGCGGTGTTCTCAGGAGGTCAGTGGTGTCACAGGGGGACGACGCACGGGCGGTAGCCGCAGACGTCCGCAGCCTTGCCGTGCAGGTCAACCAGCGGTTGGACCGCCTCATGGTCATTCGTCGTCGGCAGTTAGCCGCCGCTCGATCGCGTCGACACGGTCGGTGAGAACGGTGATCGCGCCCTTCAGCGCCACCAACTCCGCCAGCACGGGATCGCTGGCATCCGGGTCTCCAGGGTCTTTGCCCTCCAGCACCAACCACAGGTGGTCGCTGGGCCAGCCCAGCGCTTCGGACAGCGCCGCGAGCGTGCGCTTGCTGCGGTCCCGCGGTTGGAGGTTGAGCTGGATCTCCCGAACCGTCTGCAAGGCGAGTCCGGAGCGCTCCTTCAGCTCGGTCTGCTTCATGTCGAGTTCGGCCATTCGAGTGGTGATGGCTACCGAGACGGCGTCCCAATCCTTCGACACAGAGCCTCCCTGAGCTGCTGATTTGAGTACCAACGCTAGCGCCTCCGCTAGCGGTGACACGGGGGCACCTCCTCGTCTACGACTTGACGTTGCTAGTTTTAGTCCTAACATCAGCACTAGCACTAGTTGCCCTTGTTGCAGGGCTCTCGGACCTCGCTAGGAGCATCGGATGAATCAGCAGGTGACGCGGATGTACCGCGTGAAGACCGTGGCGGAGATGCTCGACGTCTCTGTGGCGACGATCTACCGGGCGATCGAGTCCGGCGCCCTTCGGGCGTTGAAGATCGGCACCGGTAAGGGCGCGCTGCGCATCCCTGAGGACGCGGTCACGGACTATGTGAAGGCGTGCCAGGAGGCCGCTGCCGTGTCGGCGCCGCAGTTGCCGGTGGTGGCGTGATGGACGAGAGCGCGCTCAAGAAGCTGAAGAGCTGGCCAGACCGGTCGTGCCAGGGCACGGACCTGGAGTTGTGGTTCGGCCCGTCGAACGACCTGCCGCGCGAGTTGCGCGAGACGAAGGGCGAGGCCGCGTTCCGAATGCGGACGGCCAAGGCGGTGTGCGCCGGCTGCCCGATCAAGGTCGAGTGCCTGGAGTCGGAGTTGGCGCGCGGGATCTACGACCAGCACGGCGTCCGGGGTGGTAAGACCGCCCACGAGCGTCAGCAGTTGATCCGCGAACGGCGTGACCAGGCAGTCGCCGAGCTGATCGGCGAGGTGGCGTGATGGGCCGCCGCGTGCAGCTGAGCACGGTGGTGTTGCCGTGGAACGGGATGGCGGTGACGTGCCGCGGTTCGCGTGACGGGTTGCCGGTGTTCGGGTGGGGGACCAGGCCGGGCGGGGTGCCCAGGGGCCTGTACACCCGGCGGCAGTTGCGAGCCAAGGGTTTGCGGCCCGGCGGGGCCGACCCGGACGCGTTGCTGGTGTTCCGGCACCGCATCCCCGCGCGCACCGAAGAGGTGTGCGAGCTGTGGCGCGACGAGATCGCGGTTCCGGTCCGGACGATGACGCCGGCCATGTGGAAGGCGCACGACGCCGCAATGCGTGCCCGCCGCTTCTGCCACGACCCCGCCCACCTGGCCCACGTCGACCACGTGGTGCGCGGTCCGCGCAAGCAGTGCCTGCCCTGCTTCTTCGCCGACACCACCGACGACTACGAAAGGAGGGTCGCCTGATGTTGACCACGACAACGTGCGTGACCGCCGACTGCGACACGTGCGGTGAGAAGTACCGCGACGAGGAGTGGGAGACCACCGTCCACTTCACCACCGAGTCCGAGGCCATGACGTGGCTTGCCAAACGCGGATGGCACGTCACCGACGACGGCCGGGCGTTGAGCTGCGACCGGTGCGTCGCCGAGCAGCTGTGCACCGCACACGGGCACGTGTTCGACGTCTGGCACGACTGCCGGTGCAAGCCGGGGCTGTCCGGGCACGACCACGACCTGACCGGCACGTGTCGGCGGCAGTTCGCCTGGTGCGACCGGTGCGAGCACCGCGAGTACCGCGTGCGTGGCGGCGTCACCCTGACCGACCGGGTGGTGGCGTGATGAGCCGGGTGATCAAGGTGGCGTTGCTGCCGTTCGTGTTGGCGTGGTCGCTGTTGCGGCTGCTGTTCTGGCCGGTGGTGGTCCTGGTGGTCGCGTGGATCGTGGTCCCGGACGGTTCCGGGTGGTTCCCGGTCGTGCTCGCCGCTGTGGCCGTCTACCTGCTGGGCGCGTTCACCGCGTTCATGGCCGGTGCACGTGGGCTGCTGCGGTCGTTGGACCGCGGCACGGTGCACGTCTCCCCCGGTGACCGTCGTTCGAAGCGGGGGCAGTGATGGCGAAGATCGGTGTCCGCAAGATCGGGTTGTTCACGGTGATGTCCGGCGCCCTCGCGTTGACCGTGCGCGGTGAAGTTCAGGCGGTGCAGCCGCTGCTGGGTGCGTCGATGGCCGTGGTGCTGGCGCTGGTGTTCGCGTTGTCGACGCTGCTGGCGCTGCACGAGGTGACCGTGGCGCACAGCAAGTCGGCGCGGGTGTGGGCGTGGTTGGTGTTGGTGTTGGCCGGTGGCATGGAGTTGGGGCTCAACACGTGGCACACGTTGTCGGTGGGCCACCTGCCGACTCCGGCGGCTATCGCGGTGGGTGCGGGGCCGGTCGTACTGGCCGGGTTGCTGTCGCACCTGCTGACCCTGTCGGTGGACGAGCAGCCCGTACCGGCCCCGGCACCGGTACCCGCTCCCCTGGTCGCGCCGGTCCACCCGCCGCGTACCGACGTGGCCCCGGTACGCCGCGATCCGGTGGCGGACAAGCCGACGCCGGTACGTGCAACCGCCGTGCGTACCGGTACACCCCAGACGACGCGTAAGGCCGTCGCGGCCGGTACCCGTACCGCGCCGAAAGCCCCGCGTCCGGATGACGAGTTGCTGGCGATCCTGTCCTATCCCGAACTGGTCGCCCGTGACGAGGACGGCACCGTGCCGGTACGTCGTGCGGCACGTGAACTCGGGTGCGGCGTGGATCGCGCCCGGAAGCTGCTCGGACAGGCCGGGCTGCTGGCCACCGGCCCCGACGAGGACGCGCCGGTCCCGACCCTGTCGCTGGTCGACGCGGTCTGACCGTCCAGGGTGCGACACCCGCCCTCCCCTTGCGGGTGTCGTCGCCCGGTCGGCCCGAAAGCGTAGACCGTCACCATTCCCCCCTGTCCCGAAAGGACACCCGAAATGGCCGAGATGATGGCGTTCGGTGAGCCGGAGTTCTTCTCCACCAGCCAGATCCGCGACTACTGCGGCAACGTCCGCAAGGTGCTCCGCCCGATGCACCACGAGCTGATGGTGAGCGCGGAGGAGCTGGCGGCGGCGCTGAAGTACGTCAAGTCGGCGGACCCGAAGTTGTTCGGCGCGGACTCCCGCGTGCGGGCCGCGCTGGTGGCCCGCCACATGCGCCACGCCGCCGACGCCCTGCTGGTCGCGCAGACGTCGGTGATCAAGACCTACCTGTCCTTCCGCAAGCACTACGTGGTCGAGCTGGACGCGGCCGGGCACAAGGACAAGCCCGGTCGCACGTTCGAGTTCAACGCCTGACCTACCCGTACCGGCCGGGGTGACCGCGCGCAGTACGCACACGAGAGGAGTTCGAGATGGGCAGGCGCAACGGGGGCCACGCGGTCACCGAGCACGAGCAGGACAAGCAGTTCGGGTACTACGTCCCGCGCAAGTACTGGGCGTCGCGTGTGGCGCCCTACGCCGGTGAGTGGGCGGCTGTCGGTGCCATGTGGGCGGCCGGTGCCGGTACGCACCTGCTGTGCGCGGACTCCGAGGTGCTGCCGTGGGTCACCCCCGGTCTGACGTTGCTGGGTACCGGGTTGTCGGCGGTGGCGTGGAAGGCCGGTGCCGCACGCGGCATGGTGACCCGCCTGCACGCCACCGCCACCACGGCCCTCGGCGGGCTGTGGTTGACCGCGTGCTCGATCGTCGCGCCGTGGACGCAGCCGATGACCGGTCTGTGCCTCTACGGCGGTGCCGCGGTCGCGTTGTCGTGGAACATCCGGCGGGTGCTGTCCAGCGGCAGCGACGGGGACGGTACGTCCGGGTTGTTCGAGAAGATCAAGCTCGCCGGGGTCCGCACCGGCCCCGTGGAGGTCGCTCCGAACAAGGTGTCCGTGCCGCTGGCGCTCCCGGCCGGTGAGGTCAGCGTCGAGGACGTCCAGCAGAAGGCCGACAAGGTGGCCCAGGTGCTGGGGCTGCACAAGGGGTCCGTGCGGGTGGTCGGCGACCCGGACGACCTCAGCCGCGCCACGATGGCCATCGTCCCGCAGGACGTGCTGCGGCACCCGCAGCCGTGGCCCGGCCCGTCCGCTCCCGGCGGCTCCATCACCGAAGCCCTGGTGCCGGGCCTGTACGAGGACAACGACCCGCAGCAGCTGTTCCTGCCCGGTGACAAGAAGACCCAGCGCAACGCCACGCACTACGTGGTGCAGGGCATGAACGGGTCGGGCAAGTCCCACGGCGCGAAGCTCACCTGGACCGAGATCCTGACCCGCCGTGACGCGAACCTGATCGTGCTGGACCCGTCCAAGGGTGAGCAGACCGTGGGGTTCCTGGGCGACAACGCGCACGTCGTCATCGGGCACCAGGCGTGCAAGAACCTGGTCACCAGAGTTCCGGACGCGATCACCGACCGGGCATCCCAGCTCGGCAAGTGGGGCTACGACCAGTGGACCCCCGAGGTGTTCGCCAAGCACGGCATGCCCTACCTCGTGCTGTGGATCGAGGAAGCACCGCGAGTGCTGGAGGACGCCAAGACCGTCACGCGTATCGCGCAGGAAGCCCGCTCCGCGGGCATCTCGCTGGTGCTGTCGTTGCAGAAGGCCAGCTTCCGGCAGATGTCCACCGACATCCGGTCCCAGCTCGGCGGCGTGTGGTGCTTCGGGGTCAACGACATCGAGGACGCCGCGTTCACCCTGTCCGAGGAGACCATCGACGCCGGGGCGCGGCCGGACCGGTGGAAGAACCGCCGACCGGGCTGCAACTACCTCGAAGGCCCCGGCATCGCCGAAGAGCGGTTCGCCGTGCCGGGGCGCACCTTCGACGTCACCGACGACGAGATGTCCACCGAAATCGGGGTGCACCAGGGCATCCGTCCGCCGTTGTGGGCACCCACCGCAAAGGTTCTCGGACTGCCGACCTCGACCGGCGGCGCCGCGACCACGAAGGGAACCGCCGTGTCCGCACACCAACCGTCCCCCGCCGGGCCGGTCGACCACAGCGACCTCGACTCCCTGCCGCTGCCCACCGACGACGAGCTGGACACCCTGCCGATCGACCACGAACCCGACCTGGACGTCGACCCCGACGCGGAACTGCCCAACGACCCCGACATGGCGCTGCCCGGTGGACGGCCCACCCGCAAGCAGGCGCTCGACATGATCCGCAACGCGATCGACGAACTCGCCGCACAGGGCCACACCGCGATCACCGTGCGGGACCTGCCCGACCCCAAGCTGCTGGACCGGTCCCGGCAGTGGCTGTCCGGGGTGCTGTCCGACTTCGCCCGTCAGGGCCTGCTGGTCGAAGCCGGAACGGACGGCAACGCGATCCGCTACGCACTCCCGGTGCGTAACGCAGCGTGAACATGCGTGGGCGTGCCTGACGCCTGACGTGACGTCACGTCAGGCACGCCCGCCCCCGCCCCCAATGCGTGCGCGCGCACGTGCGCGCGCGAAACACCTTTCATAACACCGTTCTGACTCAAAGCTGACAGCCCGTCGGCCCAACTCTCCATACCCACCGCACGCTACGCACAGTAACCAACGGAATAGGAGTTGCCAGCCGTGACCGACACCCCGCACAAGACCACCGCCGACCGGACCGCGACCTACGCCCTGGGCGTGACCGCCCACCACGAAGCCGCCCACGCCGTCATCGCACTCCGACTGGGCGGCCAGGTGCCGAGGATCCAAATCTGGAATACCGGCCCCACCCAGTGGTTCGGCAACGTCGCCATGACCTTCCCCAGCACCAACGACGGCTACCGCGCGGCGGCGACCGCACTGCTGGCAGGCGTGCCCACCGAACTGCACTGGCTCGACATCCACGACCTGCCCGTCACCGCCCTGCCCCACGACGTGCACGCCAGCAGCGCCCAAGACCGCGACGAGGCACGCGACTGCCTGGCCCACATCCCCCGCGCCGAACGCCCCACCTACCGCGAGATCGAACGCGAGGCCGCCCTGCTGGTGGTCCGGTCCTGGGACCGCATCGAACGTCTGGCCGCCCGGCTGGTCGACCACCCCCGCATGCACCACGTCCACGCCTGAACCGTCCACACAGGAGGAAACAATGAACGGACACGGACAGAACACCCTCGACAGGCTCACCGACGCCGCCAGGGCGCTCGACCGGGCCTACGAGGTGACCGTCGACCGCGACCACCTCAACCGGACCCGCCTGCCCGGAGCGATCGGCCACCTGGCCGAGATCGCCCGCGGACTGACGCTGGTGCTCAGCAGCTGCGCCACCGGCGCCCGTGACCTGTCCGAGCAGACCAACGACCCCACCGCCGCCGAAGCCCACCACGACACCCACCAGGCCACGTCTGCGGCACTGGCCGCCGCAGGCGACGTGCGGCGGGCGTTGGTCCACGCGCACGCCGTCGCCTGGGACGCGCACAACGCATCCGAACCGGCATCGAACGAACGCTCGACCACCACCGGCCGCGACGTCCGCGATCTGTTGGACATCGCGGCAGGTCGCCTCACCGACAACGCCCACCACGTCACCAACCCCGCGGCCCTGCCCGCGGTCGTCACGTTGCTGCTCCACATCACCGCCCGCCTGCGCAACCTGACCGAACGCTGCGTCAACGCCGCCGCACGGCTCGCCGAACGGTCCACCGCCACGACCGCCGCCACCGCCCACCGCAACACCCAACACGCCCTCCACAAGGCCGTCCCCCTCGCCCGGACCCTCCGCCACCGACTGCACCCGGTCCAGACCTTCGCCGAGCAGGGCCACGTCACCAGCCGCCGTAGCGGGAACAAGCCCGCCTGACCGCACGCACCCACGGGAGGGCGGTTCTCGCCCTCCCGTGGGTGCCAGGCAGCGACCCACGCGCCTCCACCACCGGAAGGAGCCCAACGCCATGAGCACCACCGACATGCTCGCCGTCGCCCTCGACGCCGTCGCGCGGGGCTGGCACGTCTTCCCTCTCCGGCCCAACTCCAAGAAGCCCCCGGCCCTGCACGGCGAGAAGGACTGCCCCCGTTCGGGAATCTGCGCCACCACCCACCAGGGCTGGGAGCAGCGCGCGATGAACGACCCGGACCAGGTGCGGTGGTTCTGGACCAGCCGCCGCTACAGCGGGTGCAACGTCGGCGTGGCCACCGGTCCCAGCGGACTTCTCGTGGTCGACCTGGACTCCGTCGACTCACCCGCCGACGTGCCCACGAACGGCTGGAAACGGGTGGGGGTCCGGGACGGGCACGACGTGTTCGCCGTGATCTGCGAGGAAGCCGGACAACCGGTGCCGTGGGAGACGCTGACCGTCGACACCCCCAGCGGCGGCCGACACCTCTACTTCCGGGCGCCGCGCGACGTGCAACTGCGCAACACCCAAGGAGCCACCGGCAACGGACTCGGCTGGAAGGTCGACACCCGCAGTTGGGGCGGCTACGTCGTCGCCCCCGGATCGACCACCCCCACCGGTCGATACGAACTCGTGGAAGACCTCCCCGTGGCAGATCTGCCCACCTGGTTGGTCCACCGCCTGTCCCCCAAGCCCGTCACGGCCACCACAGCGGCCCCTCAGATCGCCTCACAGCGGTTGCCCGCCTACGTGGACGCCGCTATCCGGGGCGAGTGCCGACACGTCGCACAAGCCGCACCACACGAGCACAACGCCGTCCTGTACGCCGCATCCGGGCAACTGGGACAACTCGTCGGAGGCGGAATGCTCCCCGCGTTTCAAGCCGAACAAGCCTTGTACGCAGCCGCCACCCACATGATCAACGGCTCCTGCGGGTGCACCGAACGCGAGATCCGTCGCGTGATCGAGAAGGGCTTGCGCGCCGGCCAACAACGCCCGCGCACCACACCCGCCAACCAGACCCGCAGGGGTGTCGCGTGAACGTGCTGTCGCTGTTCTCCGGCATCGGTGGTCTCGAACTCGGCTTGGAACGGGCCGGGATGACCGTCGTCGGACAGGTCGAGATCAGCCCGCACGCACGTGCCGTGCTCGCCCGCCACTGGCCGGAGGTCCCCCGCCATGACGACGTCCGCACCGCCCCCGCCTGGTGGTCATCCGGACAGCGCCCCACCGTTGACCTGGTCGCAGGCGGATTCCCCTGCCAACCCTTCTCCGCAGCTGGACGGCGACTCGGACTCGCCGATGAACGATGGGGTTGGCCCTGGATGCGCGACGTCATCGCCGCCGTTCGGCCAGCCTGGGTCCTCGCCGAAAACGTCGCCGCACTCCTTGGGGACGCTGACGCATTTTCGATCATCCTCCAAGACCTTTCCGACCTCGGGTTCGATGTCGAATGGTCAGTTGTCTCAGCGTGCTCCATGGGTGCCCCACACCGACGACGCAGGTTGTTCGTCCTGGCGCACACCCGTAGCGCGGGACTACCGGGGCTACACCAACCGGGAGGGCGAATCGATCTGCAACCAACTGCGGCGGATGTACGGCGGAGTTGGCCGGGCGAACCCCCGCTGGCTCGAGTGGCTGATGGGGTTCCCCGTCGGCTGGTGCGAGACGACATCCACGCGCTTGGAAACGCTGTGGTCCCCGCCGTCGCCGAACACATCGGCCGACTCATCCACACCGCCCATCAACGGCATGCGGCCTGAACAGGACACCGCCATGACTACCGCACGCCCTCTGCACGCAGTCCCCGAAAACGAACCCACCGTCGCGGCGCCGGAGTGGGAAGCGCCGATGCCGCTGGGCACCAGCCGCGCCGTCCCGCCCTTCCCGATCGACGCTTTTCCGACATGGCTGGCCGACCACGTCACCGCCGTCGCCAACCTCACCCAGACCCCGCCCGATCTCGCCGGGTGCCTCGCACTGGTCGCGTTGTCCACTGCGGCCGGCGGGCGGGTGCGGGTTCAGGTGCGGCCCGGCTGGGACGAACCGGTCAACCTGTACTCCGTTGTCGTGCTCCCACCCGCGTCACGGAAATCCGCCGTGTTCAAGGCCATGACCCGACCCATCCGTGCGGTGGAGAAGGAACTCGTCGCCGAGGCGAAAGCAGAGATCGAGTCGGCCCGCATCGGGCGTCGTGCGGCCGAGGAGTTTGCTGCCCGCGCGGAAAAGGCCGTGCTGTCCGCCGATCCGTCCGAGCGTGACGCCGCGCTGGAAGCGGCGGTGAACGCCGCCATGCAGGTCGACAAGAACGCTACGCCGATCACGCCGCGACTGATCGCCGACGACGCCACGCCCGAAGTCGTCGCCACCCTGCTCGCCGACCACGGTGGCCGGATCGCCGTGCTGTCGGCCGAAGGCGGTTTGTTCGGCACGCTCGCCGGTCGCTACTCGGGATCGCCCAACCTGGACGTGTTCCTCAAAGGCCACGCCGGGGATCTCCACCTGGTGGACCGGCAAGGACGGGAAGCCACCGCCGTCGAAGAACCCGCCATCACGCTCGGACTCACCATTCAGCCGTCGATCCTGGACGGCTTGGCCCGCAACGAAACCTTCCGGGGAACCGGGTTGCTCGCGCGGATCATGTACTCCCTGCCCGTCAACACCGTGGGCAACCGCATCTCCCGCCCCACTCCGGCGGCGCCGGAAATCGCCGACGCCTACGACGCCCGCATCCGCTCGCTGGTGCGGGAACTCGCCGAGTGGACCGATCCCGCCGTGCTCGTGTTCACCCCTGCCGCCGACGACCTCATGGCCGACCTGCAAGACGAGATCGAACCGCGCCTTCACCCCGTGACCGGTTCCTGGGCACACCTCGGGGACTGGGGCGGCAAGCAAGCCGGGCTCACCGCCCGGATCGCCGCCCTGCTCCACCTCGCCCACAACCCGACCAGTTGGGCCGGTGCCATCACCACCGACACCTTTACCGCGGCACGCCGCATCACCGACTACGCCGCCGCCCACGCCCTGGCCGCGTTCGACCGCATGGGCAGCGACCCCGTGATTGACGACGCTCACGTCGTCTTGGACTGGATCGAGCGCACCCGCCCGACCTCGTTCAGCGTGCGGGAACTGTTCACCGCGATGAGCCGCGCCAGGTTCAAGAAGGTCGGCGACCTCACCCCCGCCCTGGACCTGCTCGAACAGCACGGCCACATCCACCACACCCCACCGCCCGAGCGACGTGGCCCCGGCCGCAAGCCGTCGCCGACGTACTACGTCCACCCCTCCCACCGAGCCGGAGGTGACTCATGAGGCTCCGCAGAATCCGCACAATCCGCAGAATCCAGCCGAATCAACCGTTTCCGCAGGTCACCGGGGGTGCGTGTCAAACGGTCGTGATCTCCGCAGAACCTCCGCAGAACCTCCGCAGAATCCACCAGGCCCGGCCACCAGGCGACCAGCGCGCGAACCACCGGACGCTCCCGCCCGCGTCACGTCGAGCACCCGTCCAACCCGGCCGCGACCGGCCCCCGTGAATTCTGCGGAGGTTTTGCGGAGATTCTGCGGATTCTGACCATGATCACCCCGTAAGCCTTCTACCTGCGTAAACGACCACCGCCGGTCAATTCTGCGGATTCTGCGGATTCTGCGGAGCCCCGAGGAGCCCCAGCCATGCCCAAGCCCCGACGACGTCCCCCGATCGGCGTAAAGCTGTCGGACGACATCGAGCACCTCCCCGCCCGCCCAACGCCCTACCGAGCCCGCGTCCGCTGGACCGACCCGACCACCGGCAAGCGCCCATCACTGTCCGAGTCGTGCCAAACCGAGGAACTGGCCCAAGCCTGGATCGACGCCATGAAAAGCCTGGCGGCCGGCGGCAACGACCCCGACGCCGGATCGATGACCCTCACCGACTACGGCAACGCCAACATGCCGCTGGCACTCCGCGGCCTGGAAGCCAAGACCACCGACCCCTACCTGGCCGGATGGAGGAAGCGGGTCGTGCCGACCATCGGGCACATCCCCGTGCAGATGGTCACGCACGGCGTGGTCGACCGCGCCGTGCACGCCTGGATCGCCGACGAGTGCAGCCGCTCTACCGTGAAGAACACCATCGCGGTCCTGGTCCGCGTGATGGAACAGGCATTGCGCGACGAGATCATCGACCGCAACCCGGCCCGGATCTCCGGGTGGCAGCGCGAGTACGCCCGCGCGGAAGACGAGCTGGACGACCCGCGATCCCTCGCCCTGGCCGACTGGACCGCACTTACCCGGCTTGCCGATGCACTGGTCGCCAGATCCTCCGACGAGTACGCGGGATGGCGCGACGTCGTGCTGTTCGCCGCGTGCACCGCGGCACGCATCGGCGAAGTGTCCGGCTGTCGCGTGAAAGACCTCGACACCACCGAGTGGACCTGGACCGTGCGGCGCCAGACCACCAACGGGCCGGGCGGACTGATCGACAAAGGCACCAAGGGCAAACGCGCACGCCGCGTCCCCATCATCGAAGAGATCCGGGAACTCGTAGAACGGCGGATCGCCAAGACGGACGGGACCGGAGATGCACGACTGTTCACCGGTCCACGAGGCGGCCGGATCGTCACATCCGTCCTCCGCGACGCCACCCACTGGGACGAGGTGGTCAACAAGCTCGGCTACGAACACCTGCGCCGTCACGACCTGCGCCACACCGGCCTGACGTGGATGGCCGACGCAGGCGTGCCGGTCCACCACCTGCAACGGATCGCCGGACACGGCTCGCTGACGACCACGCAGAGGTACCTGCACCCGGACCGCCGATCAGTCACCGACGCAGGCGCGCTGCTCTCCCAGCACCTCCAGAAGAACTCCACGCAGACCCCGCAGCTGCGCGCCGTCTAACCACGTCTCACGGCTCCCGGTCCACAAATGGTCCACAGAACCAGGCTGTGACGATCTTGGACATGATCCACATCAAGACACGAAAAAGCCCCGCTGATCAGGTGTTTCACCTAGATCAGCGGGGCTCTTTCAGACCGTCGGGACGACAGGATTTGAACCTGCGACCCCTTGACCCCCAGTCAAGTGCGCTACCAAGCTGCGCCACGTCCCGGCCGCATCCCCGTTGTGGGGTGCGCGGCAAGCTTAGCGCACGCTACAACGAGCCCCCGACGCCACCCCCCGACCTCGCCGACCAGAGGCTCTACCTCGGAAAATGGCAGAGGCCCGCGTGTCGCGGGCCCCTGCGCTCCCCTCGGTCTTACCGCTCCCCCGGGTCGACGCCCCACCCACTATGCGTTCGCCGCGTTTCGTGCACTACCGCCGAAAGTCGAGTCATCTGTGTCAACTTTCGACGGACCCACCGGTAGCTTCGCGCTCACCGCGAAACCGCCATCGGCCCGCGCCGTGGTGGTCAGGACGCCCCCTACGGACGTCACGCGTTCCCGCAGGCCGTGCAGGCCGTGGCCGCCCTGGTCGTGGGGCGGCACGGGGGTGGTCGGCGGGCCGTTGA
This sequence comes from Saccharothrix isguenensis, assembly GCF_052936305.1. Taxonomy (NCBI): domain Bacteria; kingdom Bacillati; phylum Actinomycetota; class Actinomycetes; order Pseudonocardiales; family Pseudonocardiaceae; genus Saccharothrix; species Saccharothrix isguenensis. Next base: position 1,891,247 of record NZ_CP193626.1, on the reverse strand, counting down.
CGATCGACACGTGCAGGTGTCCGTCCTGTTTCGACAGTCGCACGTGGACCGTGGCGCCGGGGGCGTGTTTCGTCACGTTGGTCAGGGTTTCCTGAACTATCCGGTAGACCGCTCGGCCCGTCGCGGGTGGTGGGGGTGGTGTGGTGTGGTCGTAGTGCACAGCCAGGCCCGCTGATGTCGCCCGCTCGATCAGGGACGGGATGCCTTCGAAGCCGGGGGTCGGTTCGGTGTTCAGGAGCCCGAGGGCCGTCCTCATCTCGGACAGGGCCTCCTTGGCCAGCGCTCGTAGGCGCAGGGCCGTGTCACGGGTGCCCACATCGTCGGTGGTGGCCGCCAAGGCCGCCGACTCCACTGCGATGAGGGTCGCGTGATGCCCCACGGCATCGTGGATCTCCCGCGCGATCCGGGCACGTTCGGACGCTCGCGCACCAGCCTCACGCGCCTCCAACTCGGCCGTGCGGGCACGGGACGCTTCAGCGAGGCTCGCTGTCAGCTTGCGCCTGGTCGTGATGAGGGCGCCCAGCGCGGTGGGGGCACCTGCCATGAACAGGCTGAAGGCGAACGTCAGGAGCGCCGAACCGGGAGCGAGGTGCTGGGTGACCACCACCAGGGTGGAGGGCAGGACCGTCGCCAGCGCCACCCAGGTGATCATCATCGGCAGGGACGACTTGCGCCCCACCCGGTACATGGCCACGACGGTGGCCGGCCAGCCCAAACCTCCGATCAGGCCCGGCAGGCACACCAGCGCGGCTATCCACGGCCGCCAACGGCGCACCGGCAGCAGCAGGCAGGCCGCCAGCGCCGTGGGGATCGACCACGAGTACGGCACGTAGTCCGCCATCAGCACCATCGCGGCGGGCACCAGGACGGCCAGGAACTCCAGGAGGATCACCACGTGCCCACCTGGTGCGCCACGAGGGCGGCTTGCACGCGGTTCTCGACGCCGAGTTTCGTCAGCACGGTGGAAACGTAGCTCTTCACCGTCGCCTCGCTCAGGCCCAGCGACGCGGCGATGGCGTTGTTCGGCTGCCCGTTCGCCAGCAGCCCGAGCACCTGGCGTTCACGGGCGCTCAGCCCGTCGAGCCGGCGGTTCTCCCGCAGCCGGGTCGCCCGCAGCTTCGGCAGCAGCCGGGCAGTGATCCGGGGATCGAGCACCGCCCCACCGGCCGCCAGGTCGAGCACCGCCCTGACCAGGGCTTCCGGCTCGGCGTCCTTCAGCAGGAAGCCCTGGGCGCCCAACTCCAACGCGGTCGCCACGTAGTCGTCCAGGTCGAACGTCGTCAGCACCGCCAACGCCGGCGGGTCGGACCAGGCCAGCATCTCCTTCAACGCGGTCAGGCCGTCCATGCCCGGCATCTGCACGTCCACCAGCGCCACGTCCGGCCGGAACCGGCGCGTGACGTCCAGCAGACCGGCGCCGTCCGCGGCCTCCGCCACGACCTCGACCCGACCGTCCGCCTCGATCAGCACCTTCAGCCCTCGGCGGAGCAGCGCTTCGTCGTCAGCGAGGACCAATCGCACCGGCACATCGCCAGGCAACCGCATCCCGCCTGCGGGAGCAACCGATCACTTCTTGGGGCGCTTCTCCCGAACCCGCACCGAGATGCGCACCGGGCTGCCCGCGAAGCCGAAGTCCTCGCGCAGCCTGCGCTCGATGAACCGCCGGTACCCGGCCTCCAGGAAACCGGTCGTGAACAGCACGAACGTCGGCGGACGGGTGCTCGCCTGGGTGGCGAACAGCACCTTGGGCTGCTTGCCGCTGCGCACCGGCGGCGGGGTGGCGGCGATCAGGTCCGTCAGCCACGAGTTCAGCTGCCCGGTGGAGATCCGGGTGTCCCAGGACTTCAGCGCCGTCCGCAGCGCGGGCGCGAGCTTGCGCACCGCGCGTCCGGTCAGCGCCGAGATGTTGACCTTCTCGGCCCACGGCACCCGAACCAGCCCTCGTTCCAGCTCACGCACCATCGCGTGCCGCCGGTCCTCGTCCACGAGGTCCCACTTGTTGAACGCCAGCACGCACGCCCGACCGGAGTCCACGACCATCGACAGCACCCGCAGGTCCTGCTCGCTGATCGGTTCGGCCGCGTCCAGCAGCACGACGGCCACCTCCGCGGACTCGATCGCGGCCTTGGTGCGCAGCGACGCGTAGTACTCCGCGCCCGAGGCGAAGTTCACCCGTTTGCGCAGGCCGGCGGTGTCGACGAACCGCCACACCTCGTCGTCGAGCTCCACCAGCGAGTCGACCGGGTCGACGGTGGTGCCCGCGACCTCGTGCACGACGGACCGGTTCTCCCCGGTCAGCCGGTTGAGCAGGGACGACTTGCCGACGTTCGGGCGGCCGACCAGTGCCACCCGGCGCGGACCACCGCGAACCGCCTCGAACGTCTCGCGCGGCGTCTCGGGCAGTGCCTTCAGGATGGCGTCGAGCATGTCGCCCGAGCCACGTCCGTGCAGGCCGGACACCGCGATCGGCTCACCGAGGCCGAGCGACCACAGCGACGCGACCTCGGCCACCAGCCGCTCGTCGTCCACCTTGTTCGCCACCAGCATCACGGGCCGCTTGGACCGGCGCAGCAGCTTCACGGCGGCTTCGTCGTTGGTCGTCGCGCCGACGGTCGCGTCCACCACGAACAGGATCGCGTCGGCGGTGGCCATGGCCAGTTCGGCCTGCGCGGCGACGGCGGCCATCATGCCGACGGCGTCGGGCTCCCAGCCGCCGGTGTCGACCACGGTGAACTTGCGGCCGTTCCACAGCGCGTCGTACGCCACCCGGTCGCGGGTCACGCCTGGCACGTCCTGCACGACCGCTTCACGGCGGCCGATGATGCGGTTGACCAGGGTCGACTTGCCCACGTTCGGCCGACCGACCACGGCCAGCACGGGCATCGGGGGCGCGCCGCCCTCCTCGCCCTCCACCGCCTCGGTGAACGCGGTCCAGTCGGACTCGTCCGCCCAGGTGCCGTCCAAGTCCGTCATCTGACTTCTCCTCGCTGACTGTCTAGCTCGGCCACAAGAGTGGCCAAGCGGTCGCGGACCTGCTCGGTGGCCTTCTCGAGCGCCTGACGACCTTTGTCGGTCGGCAGCTCGAAAGGCTCGCCCACGAGCACGTCCACCACGGGCCGGAACCGCCGTCCGGCGCCGGCCGGGCGCAGGGTTCCCCGGCACGCGACGGGCACGACGACCGCGCCGGTCGAGCGGGCGAGCCACGCCGCGCCGCGCTGTGCCTCGGCCACGTCGCCCGTGCCGCGCGTGCCCTCGGGGAACACGCCCACCACGCCGCCGGCCCGCAGCACCTTCTGCGCGGCGAGCAGCGGCGCGCGGTCGGGCTCGCCGCGCCGCACGGCCAGTTGGCCGATCTTGCGCAGCAGCGTGCCGACCACGCCCTTGAACATCTCCTGCTTGATCAAGAACACCACGCGCCGGGGCAGGACGCCGAACAATATCGGGCCGTCCGCCATCGAGCTGTGGTTCGCCACGACGACCACGGGGCCTTCCGCCGGCATCCGCGACACGCCGTGCGACCGTACCCGGAACGGCGTGCGCGCCGGACCGCGCGCGATCCACCGTCCGATGTCGTGCAGCCGGGCCGACGAGCCTTCGGGGAGCTGGTCGGTCACCCGTGCACCCGTCCGCTCGGCTGGGCCAGCAGCCCGTGGTCGCCCACCAGGTCCATCAACGCGGCCAGCGTGCCCGCGAGGTCGAGCGACGTCGTGTCGAGCACCACGGCGTCGTCCGCGGCGCGCAGCGGCGACACCGCGCGCGTCGAGTCGTAGGTGTCGCGCCGCTGCACGTCGGCGAGCGTCGCGTCCAGCGTGGCCTGCCGGCCGGAGGCGCTGTCCTGCTTGGCGCGGCGCTGGGCGCGGGCCTCGGCGTCGGCCGTCAGGTAGACCTTGAGCGGCGCGTCGGGCGCGACGGCGGTGCCGATGTCACGGCCCTCCACCACGATGCCGCCCGCCTCGGCGATCGCCTCCGCGATGATCCGACGCTGCTCGGCGACGAGCTGCGCGCGGACCTCCGGCACGGCGGAGACCGGTGACACGGCCTGCGTCACCTCGGGGCCGCGGATCTCCGCGCCGACGTCCTCGCCGTCCAGGAACGTCGTCGAGCGGTCCGGGTCGGTGCCCTGGACGAGCACCGCGTCCCGCGCCACCCCGGCCACGCCGGCCGCGTCCGCGAGGTCGACGCCTGCGCGCAGCACGGCCAGCGTCACCGCCCGGTACATCGCGCCGGTGTCCAGGTAACGCGCTCCCAGGCCGGCCGCCAGCCGTCGCGCCGCTGAGGACTTGCCGGTGCCGGACGGCCCGTCCAGGGCCACCACGCCACGCAGCTCACCGTGTCCCACGGGGTAGTCCTCCTCAATGCGACGACGGTCGTCAACCTCCAATTGTGCCTGGTGCGGCCCGTCACACCCGCATCAGGTGGTCGGACCGTCAGTCGAGATCGGCGAGCAGCAGCCCGCTGCGCGGCTTGGGCGTGAAGTAGGTGCTCTTGCGCGGCATCCGACCGCCGGCCGCGTGCACCGCCAGCACGTCGTCCAGCGGCACCGGCGCGATCAGCAGCAAGGCGTCCGCGTCCACGGGTGCACCGCCGGTCACGGGACGCACGTGCGGGCTCTCCGGGTCGAGCCCGAGCGCCTTGTCGAGCAGCACGGTCTCCACGAACGCGTGGTCGATGCCCGGCGGCAGCTCGACCCGGACGGCGCTCGATCCGGCCACCGCGACGACCACTCCCGGCGACGGGCGGGTCGAGGCGTCGACCTGCGTCACCCTGAGCCCGGCCGAGCGCCACGCCGCGGTGAGGTCGGCCAACGTCAGGCCGGTGCCGGCCAAGGCCCGGTGGATCGGCCCGATCCGGAGATCGGGACCGGCGGTGACCAGCGCCAGCAGTCCGGAGAGCCCGGCCGTCGCGGCCACCCGGTGGTTGCCGTCGGCCACCATCAACGGGTGCTCGCCCGCGGCGGCGAGCAGCGCGTCCTGGCGTTCGCCCGGCCCGACCAGCCACAGCCAGTGGCGCCGCCCGCCCGGGTCGACCACGGACACGGCCGGTTCCTCCTCCACCTCCGCCACCAGTTCCGTCAGCCGGACCTCGCGGCCCACCGGCACGAGCATCGCCGCACTCGTCAGGCATCCCAGGCCGGAGAGCACGCGGGCGCGTTCGGCGACCACGTCGGGGTAGACGTCCTCGGTGTGCCCGACCGCCGCCGGGTCGACCATGCACAGCAGCCCGTACGCGGTGCCGTCCGGGCCGTCCACGCGGTAGGGCGCGACCACGTCCCGGACCTCGCGGTAGGCGTTGCGGCGCAGGTGGGCGAGTTCGGCGCGGGCTTGGGGCAACGCGTCGAGCAGGCCGGCCCCGGCGGCCAGCGCGGCGGGCGTGCGGTGCGGGTGCTGCACGGCCAGCAGCGTGCCGGGACGTGCGCGGGCGAGGGCGGCCACGACCCGCTCCGGCTCGGCGAACTCGTCCACGTCCGGTCCGGGCACCCGGTCCCGCACCACCCATCCCCGGCTGATCGCCCGAACACGTCTCATCGGCAGATTATGATCGGACGCGTGAACGTCGAGGTGACGCCGCTACCGGGGATCGGCACCCGTCAGGACTTCATGATCCGAGCGGGCCGGCGGGTCGGGGTGATCACCCACCGGGACGGCAAGTTCGAGCTGATCGTGTCGAACCTGGACGACCCGGACGGCTGCGCGGCCTCGATCCCGTTGACGCCGACGGAGGCGGGCACCCTGGCCGGGCTCCTCGGGTCGCCGCAGCTGGTGGCGCAGCTGGAGGACCAGCACCGCGACGTCGCGGGGATCTCCACCAAGCAGTTCCCGATCGTGCCCGGCTCGCGGTTCGACAGCAGCCCGCTGGCCGAGACCGAGTTGCGCACCCGCACCGGCGCGTCCATCGTCGCCGTCGTGCGCGCTGGTTCGGTCCACCCGTCGCCGCGCCCCGACTTCGTGTTCGCGGGTGGTGACCTCGTCGTCGTGGTGGGCACGGCGGACGGCCTGACAGCCGCCGCCGAGTTGCTCGGTGGTGGCTGAGCACCTTGCACAACACGGCAATCGCACTGATCCAACTGGGTGCGGTCTTCTTCGGGCTGGGCCTGCTCGGCAAGATGGCGTGGCGGATCGGCATCTCCCCGATCCCGCTCTACCTGATCGGCGGCCTGGCCTTCGGGCAGGGCGGCCTGGTGCCGCTGCACGGCATCGAGGAGTTCTCGCACATCTCCAGCGAGATCGGCGTCATCCTCCTGCTGCTCCTGCTCGGCCTGGAGTACTCGGCCGCCGAGCTGATGACGGGGCTGAAGCGGTCGTGGACGGCCGGCTTGGTGGACATCGTGCTGAACGCGACGCCGGGTGTGATCGCCGCGCTGGTCCTGGGCTGGGGTCCGGTCGGCGCGCTGGCGATGGGCGGCGTCACCTACATCTCGTCGTCCGGGATCATCGCCAAGGTGCTCGGCGACCTGGGCCGGCTGGGCAACCGGGAGACGCCGGTGGTGCTGTCGGTGCTGGTGTTCGAGGACCTGGCGATGGCGGTGTACCTGCCGATCCTGACCGCCGTGCTGGCGGGCGTGAGCTTCGTCGGCGGGCTGACCGCGGTGGGCATCTCGCTGGCCGCGATCACGGTCGTGCTGGTCATCGCGCTGAAGTTCGGCCGGTACGTGTCGGCGCTGGTGGACAGCCCGGAGCCGGAGGTGTTCCTGCTCAAGCTGCTGGGCGCGGCGCTGCTGGTGGCGGGTGTCGCGTCGGAGCTGCAGGTGTCCGCGGCGGTGGGCGCGTTCCTGCTCGGCATCGCGATCTCGGGGTCGACGGCGGAGAACGCGACCCGGATGCTGGAGCCGCTGCGCGACCTGTTCGCGGCGATGTTCTTCGTGGTGTTCGGCCTGAACACGGACCCGGCGTCGATCCCGCCGGTGCTGGGCTGGGCGGTCGCGCTGGCCGTGGTGACGACGCTGACGAAGGTCGCCACCGGGTGGTGGGCCGCGCGGCGGCAGGGCATCGGCCGGATGGGTCGGGCACGGGCGGGCGCGGCGCTGGTGGCGCGCGGTGAGTTCTCGATCGTGATCGCGTCGCTCACGGTGGCGTCCGGTGCGGTGGACGGCGAGTTGGCGGCACTGGCGACGGCCTACGTGCTGCTCATGGCGGTGCTCGGGCCGGTGGCGGCACGCGTGGTGGAGCCGTTGGCTCAAAAGTTCACCCAGAAGCGTGAGTCCACGCCTGCGGTGGCGTGATCTGTATCTTGTGCCGGTCCGGCGCCTCCACTACGGCATACGAACCACGTTTGCGCCAGGGGGCCAACACTTACGGCTGATTGAGCACAAGCGTGATCCGGGGTTAAACCTGACTGCATTCCCACCCCGAAGGGGGTCGTCATGTCACAACCAACGGGCGCCGAGACCACAGGCCGTTATCTGGTGCTCCTCGAAGACCGATCGGTCGCGGCCGGTGCGCGGGAGATGAACCGGGTCGCCGGCATCAGCACCGCCAGCAGCGCCGACTCCGCGACCAGGGAAGAGCTCGCCGCCGCGGACGGCGTGATCTTCCAGGACCTGGGCATCGCCGTCGTCGACGCCACGCCCGACCAGGTCGCCCGGCTGACCGAGGCCGCCGCGGCGCCCGGCCCGATCTCCGTCGTCGAGGCGGAACGGGTCGTGCAGGCGTACACCGCCACCGACACCGACGAGGCCGCGGCGCCCGCCGTGGACGAGTCCGTGTTCACGTGGGGCCTCCAGGCCGTGGGCGCGAACCTCAGCTCGGTCACCGGCAAGGGCATCCGGGTCGCCGTGCTGGACACCGGTTTCACCGTCGCGCACCCGGACTTCGCGGGCCGCACCGTGGTCACGCAGTCGTTCATCACCGGTGAGACGGTGGAGGACGCGCACGGCCACGGCACGCACTGCATCGGCAGCGCCGCGGGGCCGCGTCAGCCCGCCGGCGGCGGTCCCGGCTACGGGGTCGCGTTCGAGGCGGAGATCTACGCGGGCAAGGTGCTGTCGAACTCGGGCTTCGGCTCGGACAGCGGCATCCTGGCCGGCATCGAGTGGGCCATCGCCAACGGCTGCGCGGTCATCTCGATGTCGCTGGGAGCGGCCGTCCGGCCCGGCACTCCCCACTCGCAGATCTTCGAGCAGGCCGCCACGCGGGCGATGGACAAGGGCACGCTGATCATCGCCGCCGCCGGCAACGAGAGCAAGCGGCCGGGGCGGGTCAACCCGGTCGGCCACCCGGCGAACTGCCCGTCGATCCTCTCCGTCGGCGCGATCGACGTGGAGCGGGCGATCGCGCCCTTCTCCTGCGGGACGGTCGACACCATCGGCCAGGTCGACCTCGTCGGGCCCGGCGTGGACGTCTACTCCAGCTGGAACAGCGAAAGCAGCGGACTCGGCATGCGCAAGCGCATCTCCGGCACGAGCATGGCGACACCGCACGTCGCGGGGGCCGCGGCGCTCATCGCGGAGAAGCACGGCTCGCGCGGGTGGGAGCTGTGGGCGAGGTTGTCGCAGTCCGCCCGCCGGCTGGGCTTGCCTTCCACGGACGTGGGTGCAGGATTGGTGCAGACTCCCTGACCGCCTGACGGAGGCGCCCGTGGACAAGGTCGTGGTCTCGGTCGCCCGCGACAGCCTGGACGACCTGCCCGCCGTGGTGTCCGCGTTGCGGGACGCCGGGATGGTGGTGGAGGACGTGCTGGAGACGCTGGGCGTGGTCACCGGGTCGGTCGCCCCCGAAGTGGGCGACCTGCTCGGGGCCGTGCCCGGCGTCTCGCGCGTGGAGGTGGACCGCGACGACGTGCGGCTGCCGCCGATCCCGGAGGCCTGACCGGCTCGCCGGTGACGCTGCGCGTTCTACCCGTCCTACACCCCCCGCTCGGGGCATCTCCGGTTTGGGCCGACCACCTCGGGTAACCGTCTCCAGAGACGAACGGGTCGTCCGAGGAGGTCGAAGACGATGAAAGCCCTGCTCGCCGCGCAAACGGCGCAGGCTCAAGGCATCGGTGAGGCAGCCGGTGACGCCCTGCGCAACGTGGTGACCTTCCTGCCGAAACTCGTCGGGTTCCTCGTCGTGCTGCTCATCGGGTGGATCATCGCCCGGCTGCTGCGCACGGCGGTGAACAAGGTGTTGGAGCGGGTCCACTTCGACCGCGCGGTGCAGCGCGGTGGGATCGGTGACGCGCTGGCGCGGTCGAAGTTCGACGCGTCGGGGTTGGTCGCCCAGATCGTTTACTACGCCGTGCTGCTGATCGCGCTCCAGGTGGCGTTCGGCGTGTTCGGGTCGAACCCGGTCAGCGACCTGCTGAACCAGATCGTGGCCTGGCTGCCGAGGGCGATCGTCGCGATCGTCATCATCGTGGTGGCCGCCGCTGTCGCGCGGGCCGTGGGCGACATCATCTCGCGGGCGCTCGGCGGGCTCTCCTACGGTCCGACGCTCGGCAAGATCGCCTCGTGGTTCATCATCGCGCTCGGTGTGATCGCGGCGTTGAACCAGATCGGTGTCGCGACCACGGTGACCACGCCGATCCTGATCACCATCCTGGCGACCGTCGGCGGTATCGCGATCATCGGCGTGGGCGGTGGCATGATCAAGCCCATGCAGCAGCGCTGGGAGGGCTGGCTGTCGAAGGCCGAGGCCGAGGCGCCGCAGGCGAAGGCCCAGGCCGAGGCGTACAAGCGCGGCCGTGAGGACGTGCAGCGGACGACGTCCGGTGTCTCGCCGGCCGAGCAGACAACCCGGATGACCGAGACGCCGGCCCACGCGTCGAGCATGCCGACCGCTCCGGGCGGTCAGCCGATGCAGCCCGGCCAGGTGCAGCCCATGCCGCCGCCGCCCGGCCAGCACGGTCAGCCCGGTCAGCCGATGCAGGGCCGGCCGGTGCAGCCGCACCCGGGCCAGTACCCGCCGGGCGAGCAGCGCTGACCGCGCTCGCTCACGGCACGCGTTAGCCCGGCGCGCCCGGTCACCGCACATGGTGACCGGGCGCGCTGGTCACGGCACGTCAGCGAACGTGCCGGTCACCGCACGCGGTGGCTCGCACGCCCGGTCACGGCACGCGGTGGCCGGGTGGAACGCCAACCGGATCGACGCTCTCGCAGAGGTCCCCGCCGAGGGGACTCCTGCTTTTATCTTTCCCGGAGGGGCCGACGAGCCGCGGGCCGAGCGACGTCCTTGTGGACAACCGGCAGGCCTGTGGACGGCGTTCCGGCGGACGACTCGCCTGCCGCTAGCCTTCGAGTGCGGGCTCGTCGCTGCGCGAAAGCTGACAGACGGCCGCGAGTCTCAGCGTCGTCCAGTCCGCGTTCGCCCAGTCCACGACGGGCGGCACCTGCCAGCCCTGTGCCGTCGCCTCGTCGAGCACACCCCTGGCGTACCCGGCGAGCAGCACCACCCCCGCCACCGCCGCCGCGGGCACGCCGAACGCGAGGATGTCTCGCACCGCCGCACCGTGCTGGTCGACCGCGGCCAGCACTCCGGGCGCCAGGACGCCCGAGGCCACCACCGCTGCAATTCCGAGTTCGTCGCTCAACCGGTCCAAGAACCGGCGAGCGGGGAAGTCCCACCAACCGCTCACAAGCCCGACACCCTACGCTGTGCGAGGCAATCGACCCACCATCGAACATGTGTTCTATGATCAGGCCGGGTCGAGCCGGAATGCGCAGAGAGGACAACGAGAACGTGCAGGCGGACACGCCCGTGGAGCAGGAAGAGACGGTGGACGCCGAGGCGCCCGCCGCACCCGTGCAGCAGGAGGTCGCACCCGTGCCGCCGGTAGAGCCCGAGGCCAAGCCCGTGAAGCGGGTTAAATCGACGGCCAAGAAAACCCGCACGGTCGAGCTCACGCTGACCGTGACCGGTACCGCGGACGGCGAGTGGCAGGCCGACCTGGTGCATGGCACCAAGCGGGTCGTGCAGGGCCTCTCGATCTCGGCCGCAGCGGTGTCGCGGGCGGCCAAGGAGCTGCACGACGACATCGCCGGCGGTATCGACGAGGTCATCGAGGCGGCCCGCACCCAGCACCGCACGCGGATGGAAGAGCTGGAAGCCGAGCTCGCGAAGGTCAAGGCCGCACTGGCCGAACTGAGCGACTGATCATCCGGACCGGGGGGCCGCCCGTTCACGAGTGGCCCCCCGGTCCGCGATGCCGGCGGTTCCCAGCGTGCCCGACGTCAGCGTGCCCGACGTCAGCGTGCCGAGATCGGACAGGCGTGCCCAGGCAGGCGTGCCCAGGTCACCGCGACGGGTCCAGCACCAGCTTGCCGGTGGTGCGGCGCGCCCGCAGGTCCTCGTGCGCCCGGCGCACCTCCGACAGCCCGTACTCGCCGCCCGGCACGGCGCGCAGCTCACCGGCCAGGACCAGGTCGAACAGCTCGCCCATGGCCCGGTGCACGACCCGACCCGGCAACCTGAACGCGTGCGGCAGCCACATGCCCGCGATGGCCGTCGAGTGCACCAGCAGCCGTCCGGGCTCGACCGGCGTCGGCTGCTCCCGGCTCGCCATCCCGTAGAACGCCAGCCGCCCGAACGGCGCCAGCGCCGCGATGCTCTGGTCGGTGACGGCGCCGCCGGTCATGTCCAGCACGACGTCGACCCGCCGCCCGCCGTTGGCCTCGCGCAGCACGTCGGTCATGTTCTCCGCCGTGGAGTCGACCGCGACGTCCGCGCCCAGGTCCAGCGCGAGCTCGCGCTTGTCCTCGGTGCTCGCGGTGGCGATGACGCGTCCCGCGCCCCACTTCTTGGCCAGCTGCACGGCCAGCGACCCGACCCCGCCCGCGGCGGCGTGCACGACGACGGTCTCCCCCGCCTCCAGGTGGGCGCTCTTGCGGAGCAGCAGCCACGCCGTCGCCCCCTGCACGACCATGCTCAACGCGGTGAGGTCGTCCACGCCTTCCGGCACGTCGAACGCTGTCGCCTCGGGCACCACGGCCTTCTCCGCGTAGCCGCCGAAGTTGGTCAGGCCGACCACGCGCCGCCCGCCCGCCGTGCCGACGACCTCGCCGCCGGGCACGAGCGGCAGCTCCATCTTCGACAGGTACGAGTTCTCAGCCTGGTGGGTGTCGGCGTAGTTGAGGCCCGCGCGGCTGACGTCGACGAGCAGCTCGCCGGGGCCTGCGACGGGGTCCGGGAGGTCGACCTCGGTGAGGACTTCCGGTCCGCCGAACTCGGTGATCTGGATGGCGCGCACGGCTGTCAGTGCTCCTTGGTGGTCTGCTCGTCGGTGATCAGGGGGTCGCGGCCGAGGGCGACGCGCTCGCCGGTGGCGGTGCGCGGGCCGGGAGGGTTCTTGAAGGTGAACGGCGCGCTGGGACGCCCGGCCTGCACGAACCAGCATTCACCCGGCTTGCCGTCCCGCAACACGGACACGAACGCGTCCACCACGTCGTCCACCTCCATCACCGGCATCCCGGCCGATTCCAAGGTCGACTTGAAGCCGGTGATGATGGCGGTGTCCGCGAAGGACGGGCACACGGCGTTGACGGTGATGCCGTCGGGCGCGAGCACGGGACCGAGGCCGCGGACGAGGCCGACGACGGCGGCCTTGTTCGCGCCGTACAGGGGGTCCATGGGCATCGCCATCAGACCGGCCATGCTGGCGGTGGCGACGATGTGCCCGCCGCCGCGCTCCTTCAACGCCGCCAGCGCCGCGTGGACGCCGTACACGACGCCGTCGAGGTTGATCCCCATGACCTTGCGGTACCGCTCGGGGTCGAAGTCGTCGCCGAGGCCGAACCCGGTGCCTATGCCCGCGTTCAGGACCGCGATGTCGAGCCCGCCGAACCGCTCCACGGCCGTCGCCACGGCTGCCTCGCTGTGCCCGGGATCGCGGACGTCGCAGTGGACGAACACGCCGCCCACCTCGTCGGCCACGGCTTCGCCCCGGACGTCGTCCACGTCGGCGACCACGACGGACGCGCCGCCGGCGGCCAGTCGGCGCGCGACTCCCGCGCCGATGCCGTTCGCGGCTCCGGTGACCAGTGCGACCTTGCCCGAGAACTCCACCGCGCCTCCTCTGGCTGACATTCCGACCAGTCGGTATGGTTCTCCTGACCAGCCCTGGCGTCAAGCCGGTGTCGCCGGTAGGTTACTAAGCGGTTGCTTAGGCCCCGCAGATCAAGGAGGATTGACCGTGGCCCAGACGGACGCACGGGTGGCCATCGTCACCGGTGCCGCACGCGGTATCGGCGCCGCCGTAGCCACGCGGCTCGCGCAGGACGGCCTGGCCGTCGCGCTGCTCGACCTCGACGAGGGCAGCTGCGCCGAGGCCGTGGAGAAGATCAAGGCGTCTGGTGGGACGGCCATCGCGGTGGGCGTGGACGTCAGCGACAGCGCGGCGGTCGACGCGGCGGTGCAGCGGGTCGCGGACGAACTCGGCGCGCCGACCGTGCTGGTCAACAACGCGGGCATCCTGCGGGACAACCTGCTGTTCAAGATGACCGACGACGACTGGGACGCGGTGATGAACGTCCACCTGCGCGGGTCGTTCCTGATGAGCCGGGCGGTGCAGAAGTTCCAGACGGTGGCCAAGTGGGGGCGCATCGTGAACCTGTCCAGCACGTCGGCGCTGGGCAACCGGGGTCAGGCGAACTACTCGGCCGCCAAGGCGGGGCTGCAGGGGTTCACCAAGACGCTGGCGATCGAGCTGGGCAAGTTCAACGTGACGGTGAACGCGATCGCGCCGGGGTTCATCGCGACCGACATGACCGCGGCGACGGCGGCCCGCGTGGGCGTCGACTTCGAGGACTTCAAGAAGGGCGCGGCGGCGGCGATCCCGGTGCAGCGCGTGGGCACGCCCGAGGACATCGCGCACACGGCGTCGTTCCTGGTGAGCGAGGGCGCCGGATTCGTGTCCGGTCAGGTCATTTACGTCGCCGGCGGACCGAAGGACTGAGATGCGGGTATTCGCGGACCTCGACGAGTTTGCGGCGGCCAAGGGCGAGCACCTCGGTCACGGCGGGTGGCACGAGATCACCCAGGCGGAGATCAACCTGTTCGCCGACGCCACGGGCGACCACCAGTGGATCCACGTGGACCTGGAGAAGGCCGCCGCCGGGCCGTTCGGCGCGCCGGTCGCGCACGGGTACCTGACCCTGTCGCTGATCCCGTTGCTGGTGCGGGACATCTACACGGTGCAGGGGCTGTCCATGGGCGTGAACTACGGGTTGAACAAGGTGCGGTTCCCGAGCCCGGTGGTCGTCGGGGCGCGGGTGCGGGCGGGCGCCGAGCTGGCGGAGATCACCGACGTGCCGCAGGGCAAGCAGGCGGTGGTGCGGGTGACCGTCGAGATCGAGGACAACCCGAAGCCCGCTTGTGTGGCGGAGACCGTGGTCCTGCTGGTCCCGGCCGCTTAGTTCGGCTCGCTGCGCAGGGGTCCCCGCCCAAGGGGACCCCTGCTTCTACCCTGCCACACGGCGCCGCCGGGATCGGGCGCGGCGAGGCGGGCTGTGGACAACAGCGAGTGCTGGGGACAACTCCGCAGGCTGGGAGGACTGCGGAGCTGGACACAACTGCCGATGCTGTGGAGAACTGCGCGGGCCGCGGACGATCGCGCGGCGGTCTGCCGTCAGGCCTCGCGGGCGACGCGTTCCAGGCGGGCGCGGTAGTCGTCCCACCACGACGCGTCGCTCGACGCCAGGTTGTCGTTGTCCGGGCGCAGTCCCGCCGCGCCGTCGATCAGCTCGCGGACGATGTCGGCGTGCCCCGCGTGCCGGTTGGTCTCCGCGATCATGTGGACCAGCACCAGGTGCAGCGTGACCGTCCGCCGCTCCTCCGGCCACCACGGGACGGCGCCCGTAGACTCCAGGTCGAGCGCGTCGATCGTCGCGTCCGCGTGCTCGCTCGCCCGCCGGTAGAGCCCGGTGATGTCCTCGCGCGACTCGTCGGCCGTGGCCCACATGTCCGCGTTGGGCTCGGCGTCCTCGCCCATCCACTCGAACCGCTCGCCGAACGGCCTGCCGAACGTGTCGCCGAAGTACCCGACCTCCATCGATGCCAGGTGCTTGACCAGGCCCAACAGGTTCGTGCCCGTCGGCGTCAACGGTCGGCGGACGTCGTACTCCGACAGCCCGTCCAGCTTCCACAGCAGCGCCTCGCGCACGGTGCGGAGGTAGCGGTGCAGGTCGGCCTTCACGAGGTGCCCTCCACGGGACGCAGGGACGCCAGGAACAGGTCGGCGAAGTGGCGGCCCACCTGCTTCGCCGACAACGGCCCCTCGGCGCTGTACCACTGGCCCAGGTGGTGGACGGTGCCGAAGAAGTAGTGCACGGTCAGGTCCGCGGGCACGTCGGCGCGGAACGCGCCCGCCGCCTGGCCCTCCTCCACCAGCGACCGGAACCGCTCGTGGTACCGGCGCCGTTCCGCGCGCATCTCCCGCACCTTGTCCTCCGCCAGGTGGTCCGCCGAGCGGAAGTACACCTTGGCCTGGTCGAAGTTCTCCACCGACGTCACCACGACGTCGACCGCCACCGCGTGCAGCCGCTCGGCGATCGGCGCCGAACCGGACGCGAACTCGTCCAGCCGCTCCGTCTGCATCCGCAGCAGGCTGCCGTAGATCTCGTGCAGCAGGTCGTCCTTGGACCCGAAGTAGTGGTACATGGCGCCCTTGGTGACGCCCGCCAGGTCCACGATCTCCTGCACCGCGACCCGGTCGAAGCCCTTGGCGGCGAACAACCGCGTCGCGGCGTCGATCAGCCGCTCCGGTACCGATGCCATGGGGCAAGCATCGCACGCCCCATCACCGGAACATCGCGATCGGCCGGATGACCAGCTGCTGGGTGTCGGCCTTCCACGCCTGAACCTTGCCGAGGCACCGCGCGTGGAACCCGCCCTCGGGCACGACGTCGTCGCGCAGCCCGGCGTTGTAGCACTCGACCCGCACCTGCGGTCCCGCCTCGGGGTCGTCGGGGTCGCCGAACAGCGCCAGGAACACCGTCGTGCCGTCGTCGTCGGACGCCACCCCGAACAGCCCTTGACCGACACGTCCGAGTCGATCCGCCTCGCTGAACGCGATCAGCCACGGCTCGGAGTGGTGGTGCGCGTCGGGTAGAGCACCACCCGCTCGTGGTCGACCGACCCGGTCCGCTCCTAGGTGTGGATCTGGCAGGCCAGGTACTGGCGCTCGTAGATGACGCCGACCGGCGCGAACGTGCGGCCGTCCGGGCTGAAGAACGTGCGGCCGATGCCCGACCCGAACTGGCCCCCGACCTCGAACAGCGGCTTGACCTCGGCCCCGACGGCCTTGGCCTCCTCCGTGGTCGGCGCCCGCCGGTCGTCGGCGGCGAACGCGACCAGCGCGAGGTAGGCGGCGCCGGAGTAGGCCCGGCACAGGTCCGGCGACTGGGCGATGATCTGCTTGGCGTTCGTCAGGCCACCGCCCTCGATGCCCTTCCAGGTCTTGTCCTGGAGGTCAGGTCGACGAACATCGCCATGTCGAAGGTGCAGTAGAGCCCGTCCCCCCTCCTGCGGTTCCGCCACGCCTTGCACTCGCCGATCAGCGCGATGCCCGCCGACACGCCGAACGGCAGCAGGAAGCGCTTGCGCCGGAACACCGACCTGGGCGGGTCGAGGATGACCAAGGCAGGCTCTTCGGTCGAACTCTTCGCGACCACGGAACTCCCCCGTGCGGGCGGCGATCTCCCCAGCCTCCAGGCTCGATCGCCGCACCGCGCCTCCGTGGGTCACAAGTCGGGGATCAGCTCCCGATGGTCGCGCCGCCGTCCACCACGAACGTCGCACCGGTGGTGTAGCCGCCCGCCGCCGAAGCGAGGAAGACCACGGCCGCCGCCAGCTCCTCCGGATCACCCACACGGCCCATCGGCAGCCGCGAGACGTGCGATTCGAGGTAGCCGTCGGGGTACTGGTCGGTCATCTCGGAGCCGAAGTAGCCGGGCGCGATCGCGTTGACCCGGATGCCCTTGCGCCCGGTCCACTGCTGCGCCAGGTCGCGGGTCAGCCCGAGCAGACCGGCCTTCGACGCGGAGTACGCGGCCTGCGGCAGGCCGCCGGAGATGATGCCGAGCACGCTCGACACGTTGATGATCGACCCCCCGCCGGCCATCACCGCCGCTGCCGCCTGCGCCATCCAGTACGCGCCGTTGAGGTTGACGTCCATGACGCCCAGGAACTGCTCGGGTGTCTCGCGGGACGCGGGCACCGCCGACGCCACGCCCGCGTTGTTCACCAGCACGCGCACCGGGCCGAACTCGGCGGCGGCACGGGCGACCTCGCGGCAGTCGTCCGGCTGCGCCACGTCCGCCTGCACGATCAGCGCGCGGCGGCCGGCGGCCTCGACCAGCTTCGCGGTGTCCTTGAGCCGGTCCACCCGCCGGGCCGCGAGCACGACGTCGGCGCCCGCCTCGGCCAGGCCCTTGGCGAACGCCACGCCCAGTCCCGAGGACGCGCCGGTGACGATCGCGACCTGCCCGTCCAGCCGGAACTTGTCCAGGATTCCCATTCAGCTCAACCTCTCCAGGATGATCGCCATGCCCTGACCGCCGCCGACGCACATCGTCTCCAGCCCGAACTGCGCGTCACGGGCGCGCATCCCGTTGATCAGGGTGGTCATGATGCGGGCGCCGGTGGAGCCGAACGGGTGGCCGAGCGCGATCGCGCCGCCGTGCACGTTCAGCTTGTCCATGTCGATGCCGAGCGCGCGCTGGCTGCCCAGCACCTGCACGGCGAACGCCTCGTTGATCTCGACCAGGTCGATGTCGTCGATGGTCATGTTCGCGTGCGCGAGCGCCTGTTTCGTGGCGTCGACCGGGCCGAGGCCCATGATCTCGGGTGACAGGCCGGACACGCCGGTGGACACGATGCGCGCCAACGGGGTCAGGCCCAGTTCCTTCGCCTTCGTGGCGCTCATGACGACCACGGCCGCCGCGCCGTCGTTGAGCGGGCAGCAGTTGCCGGGCGTGACCGTCCCCTGTGGATGGAACGATGGGTTGAGCGCCGCGACGGCGTCGTAGGTGACGCCCTTCCGGGGGCCGTCGTCGGTGGCGACGACGGTGCCGTCCGGGAGCGTCACCGGCGTGATCTCGCGGTCGAAGAAGCCGTCGGCGATGGCCTTCTCCGCCAGGTTGTGCGAGCGCACGCCGAACTCGTCCTGGTCACGGCGGCTGATGCCGAGCAGGGTGGCGACGTTCTCGGCGGTCTGGCCCATCGAGATGTAGTAGTCCGGCAGCTTGCCGTCGTCCCGCGGGTCGTGCCAGGGCTCGTTCGACTGGGCGGTGTGCTCGGTGCGCTCACGCGCCTCGTCGAACAGCGGGTTGAGGTGCGGGTCGCCGTGCCGGTAGCGCGAGACGCACTCCACGCCGCCGCTGATGAACGCGTGGCCCTCGCCGGCCTTGATGGCGTGGAACGCCATCCGCGTGGTCTGCACCGAGGAGGCGCAGAACCGGTTGACGGTGGTGCCGGGCAGGCCGTCCAGTCCGAGTTGGACGGCGACCCGGCGGGCCACGTTCTGGCCGTGCTCGTCCTGCGGCTCGGCGCAGCCCATGTGCAGGTCGGTGATGTCCTCGCGGTGCAGCTCGGGGACCTGGTCCAGCGCGGCGCCGACGATCTGCGCGGCCAGGTCGTCCGGGCGCAGGTCGACCAGCGAGCCCTTGCGGGCCCGGCCGATCGGGGAACGCGAGGTGGCGACGATGACAGCCTCGGGCATGGCGGTTCTCCTGGGGCTAGAGGCCGAGGTCGCGGCCGATGAGTTCCTTCATGATCTCGTTGGAGCCGGCCCAGATCCGGGTCACCCGGGCGTCCATCCAGGCGCGCGCCACGCGGTACTCGGTCATGTAGCCGTAGCCGCCGTGCAGCTGCACGCACGCGTCGATGACGTCGTTCTGCACGTCCGCGCTCCACCACTTGGCCTTGGCCGCGTCCACGGCGGTCAGCTCGCGCCGGGTGTGGGCGTCGGTGCACTGGTCCAGGAACGCCTGCGTCACGTCGATCTTGGTGACCAGCTCGGCGAGGGTGAACTTGTTGTGCTGGAACGAGCCGATGGCCTGGCCGAACGCCTTGCGCTCCTTCGCGTAGGCGATCGTCTCCAGCAGGATCTGCTTGGCGTGCGCGAGGTTGGAGATCGCGCCGCCGAGGCGTTCCTGGGGCAGGCGCTCCATCATGTAGATGAAGCCCTGGTCGACCTCGCCGATGACGTTCTCCTGCGGGAGGCGCACGTCCTCGAAGAACAGCTCGGCGGTGTCGGACTCGGGCTGGCCGACCTTGTCCAGCTTGCGACCGCGCTCGAAGCCCTTCATGCCGGTCTCGACGGCGAACAGGGTGATGCCCCTGGCCTTCTTCTCCGGGCTGGTGCGGGCGGCGACGACGATCATGTCGGCGGAGAAGCCGTTGGTGATGAACGTCTTGGAGCCGTTGAGCACCCAGTCGGAGCCCCGCTTGACGGCGTTGCTCTTGAGCGCCGCGAGGTCGGAGCCGCCGGACGGTTCGGTCATGCCGATGCCGGTCGTCATCTCGCCCGCGCAGAACCGGGGCAGCCAGCGCTGCTTCTGCTCCTCGGTGCACAGGTCGACCAGGTAGGGGGCGACGACGTCACCGTGGATGCCCAGGCAGGAGGCCATGCCGGCGCTGACCTTGGACAGCTCCTCGCCGAGCACGGCGTTGAACCGGTAGTCGTTCGCCCCGCTGCCGCCGTACTCCTCGGGGACCTCCAAGCCGAGCAGGCCCTGCTCGCCGGCCTCCAGCCACACGTCCCGGTCGATGTGGCGCTGCTGGACGAACTTCTCGTAGTCCGGCTTGAGGGTGCGGGCACAGAACTCCCGCGCGGTCTCGCGGAACGCTTCGTGGTCGGGTTCGAACAGCGTGCGGCGCACTCTCGCATCCTCCATACTAAGCGGTTGCTTAGGCGTAAGCGTGCGCTTAGCCTGCGGTATCGTTCGGGCCCGTGTCAAGGAGAGGTGCATGACGTCGACCCGTGATGAGTTCGCGCTCCTGGACGAGACGTGGTCCTCGGTCACGCCACCGGCCGCCCGGCGGATGCTGATCGCCGCCGCCGCCGCGTTCTCCGTGCGGGGGTACCACGCGACGACCACCCGTGACATCGCGGCGAAGGCCGGCATGTCGCCCGCCGCCGTGTACATCCACTACCGGTCCAAAGAGGAGCTGCTGTTCCAGATCTCCCGGGTCGGGCACGCGACGTCGCTGTCGGTGCTGACGGCGGTGCCGGAGACGGATCCCGTGGTCCGGCTGGCGTCCGCGGTTCGGGCGTTCGCGTCGTGGCACGCCGAGTTCCACACGACGGCGCGGGTCGTCCAGTACGAGCTGAGCGCGTTGACGCCGGAGCACCTGGCGGAGGTGGTCGTGCTGCGCCGCCGGATCGAGGCGGCGGTGCGGGACATGATCTCGGCCGGTGTCGACGCCGGTGCGTTCGACGTTCCCGACGTGCGCGGCGCGACGCTGGCCGTGCTGTCGCTGTGCATCGACGTGGCCCGCTGGTACCAGCCCGCCGGCCGTCGCACCCCCGCCGAGATCGGCGACCTCTACGCCGACCTCGTCCTCCGCATGCTCGGCGCCCCCCGCGAGTCCCACGCCCAGAACGCGTGAGTCCTACGTCCGGAACGCGTGAGCCGAACGCAGGACTCGCGTAGGACGGGGCAGGGCCTCCCGGAACGTTCCGGGAGGCCCTGCTGGTCCGGTCCGGGGCTAGCGGACGGATTTCTTGCCGTAGAAGCCTGCGACGAGGCTGACGCCGATGGCGGCGAGGATCACCTGCACGATGATCTCGATCCAGTCGATGCCGGGCGTGTCCTCCACGCCGAGAGCCCGGGCGAGGAACGTGCCCAGGAACGCCGCCACGATGCCGACGATGATCGTCAGCCAGATGGGAATGGCCTGCTTGCCCGGCGCGACGAGCTTGCCCAGCAAACCGATGATGAGGCCGACGATCAGAGCGCTGATCACACCGCCGATGCCCACTATGCCTCCTGCGGGTTGGTCGCCTTCGAAGAAGTCCCCGACCTCGTCGAGGGCCTCGACCATCATCATCCCACCGAAAACGCGGGCCGCAGCACCAGCGACCACCCCGCCGGCACCGGTTCCCCCGCCATGGTGACCTCAGCGGTGCCCGCCGTGACCGCCGTTCGACCCGTATCCCCCGGAAGATCGCCTGCCGGACACCTGGTCCATCCACTGGTGCAGCAGCGCGGCCCAGTCCGTGCGGATCACCTCATCGTGGGACATGGCGAAGTGTCCGAACGAGTCGCCGCCCGCTCGGAACAGACCGCCGCGCCGGTCCACCTCCAGCACCACGTACAGCCGCTGCGGGTCGGTCACGAAGGTCAGCTCCAGCTGGCTGATCTTGCTCAGGAACTGGCCCGGCGGCAGGAACTCGATCTCCTGGTAGAACGGCAGCTGCTGCGGCACGCCGTGGATGCGCCCGGACTCGTTGTCCGCCCGCTGGAACCGGAACCCGAGCGCGCCGAACGCGTTCAGCACGTGCTCCTGCGACGGCAGCGGGTGCACGGCCAGGTGGTCGAGGTCGCCGGGGTCGACCGCGCCGCGCACCTCCAGCTCCGTGCGCAGACCCATCGTCATGCCGCGCAGCGGCTGCCCGTGCACCACGGTCACCGGCGTCTCCAGCGGCATCGGGAACTGGAACGGCAGCACGAGGTTCTGCCCGGCCGCCACGGTGACCCGCTGCGCCACGACGATCCGCGCGAACTCGACGTTGCGGTTGTGCTCGCTGTCACCGCTCTCGACCTCGACCCGCGTGACCAGGGACAGCTTGACCTGGTCGATCTCGACCTGGTGGTCACCGCCCGCGACGCGGACCTCACCGGTCACCAGCTCACCCGGCCTGACGTTGGGGTTGGCCAGCACCGTGTCGACCGACGGACCACCTACTCCGAACGCACGCAACATCCTCTTGAAAACCACGGTGGGCGCCTCCTGGCCTGCTTTTCCGTCCCGCACTCGAGCCGATTGTCCCAAGGACGCCCCGGCACCGGCATCGGTTCCCTCTGGACGAACGCCAAGCGCAGGTGTCACTATGCGGCCGCGGTCACATACTAAGCGGTCGCTCAGGAGGTCGAAGTGCCCACGCTGCTCGTTGCCAACCGGGGAGAGATCGCCGTCCGAGTGCTCCGCGCCGCCGCGGACCTCGGCTGGCGCACCGTCGCCCTGGTCACCGACTCCGACGACGCCCACGGCCGGTTCGCCGACCGCGCGGTCCGCCTGCACGGCTCCTACCTGGACGCGGACGCGGTGATCGCCGCCGCCGAGGGGTGCGACCTGGTCCACCCCGGCTACGGGTTCCTGGCCGAGAACGCCGGGTTCGCCCAGCGGTGCGCCGAGGCCGGGCTGACGTTCGTCGGCCCACCGCCCGAGGTGCTGGAACTGCTCGGCGACAAGAGCCGGGCCCGCGCGCTGGCCACCGAGGTCGGCGTGCCGGTGCTCGCGGGCGCCCAGGACGAGTTCGAGGACTTCTTCCGCGCGCACGGCGCCGTGGTGGTGAAGGCCGTCGCGGGCGGCGGCGGCAAGGGCGTGCGGGTGGTGCGACGGCTCGCGGACCTCCAGGCCGCCGTCGCGCGGTGCCGGGCCGAGGCGCTGGCCGCGTTCGGCGACGACACCGTGTTCGTGGAGGAGCTGCTCGAACCGGCGCGGCACGTCGAGGTGCAACTGGTCGGCACGACGGTGCTCGGCGACCGCGACTGCTCGTTGCAGGTCCGGCACCAGAAGCTGGTCGAGATCGCGCCCGCACCGGACCTCTCCCCCGACCTGCGCGCCGCGCTGCATGAGGCGGCGGCGACGATCGCGCGCGCCGTCCGGTACACCGGGCTGGGCACGGTCGAGTTCCTGGTCGCGCCGGACGGCCGGTTCGCGTTCCTGGAGGCCAACCCCCGGCTCCAGGTCGAGCACACGGTCACCGAGCAGGTCACCGGGCTGGACCTGGTCCGGGCGCAACTGCTGCTGGCGACCGAGGTCGAGCCCGACCTGGCCCACACGCCACGCGGCAGCGCGATGCAGCTTCGGGTCGGCCTCACCTCGACGGGACGGCTGTCGGCGTTCGTGCCGCCGTCCGGTCCGGGCGTCCGGGTCGACACGCACGCGTCCGTCGGCTACCGGGCGGGCCTCGACTTCGACCCGTTGTTGGCGAAGGTCATCGTGCACGCCGACGACCTGGACACCGCGCTGCGCCGTGCCCGCCGTGCGCTGGACGAGTTCACCGTGGACGGCGCGAAGACGAACATCGGCTTCCTGCGCGGCCTGCTGGACCACCCGGACGTCCTGAAAGGACACACCGGTCTGGTGGACTCGCTGCCCCGCGAGGACACCGGAGCGCGCTCGCCCGTGCAGGGGACGGTCGTGGCGATCGAGTCCGGCGCGGTCGTCGTGGAAGCGATGAAGATGCAGCACGTCGTGGCGATCGGCGACGCGCGGGTGCTGGTCGAGGTCGGCGACACGGTCGCGGAAGGCGCGTTGCTGGCCGAGGGCGTGGACGTCGCGGTCGAGGAGAAGGCCGTCGAGTTCGACCTGGACGACGTGCGGCCGGACCTGGCGGAAACGTTGGCGCGGCACGACTTCTCCCGCCCGGAGGCGGAGGCGAAGCGGCACTCGCGGGGTCGGCGGACGGTCCGCGAGAACATCGACGACCTGTGCACGGAGTTCGTGGAGTACGGCGGTCTCACCATCGCCGCGCAACGCCGGCGGCGGTCGTTGGACGAGCTGGTCGAGCGCACGCCGGCGGACGGGCTGGTCGCGGGCGTCGGCAAGGTGAACGGCGGCCAGGTCGTCGCGATGTCCTACGACTACACCGTGCTCGCGGGCACGCAGGGGTTGCGCAACCACGCCAAGAAGGACCGGATGTTCGCGCTGGCCGAGCAGCGGCGGCTGCCCGTGGTGCTGTTCGCGGAGGGCGGCGGCGGTCGGCCGGGCGACACGGATCACGGCGGCGTCAGCGGGCTGGACTGCATGGCGTTCCACCTGTTCGCGAAGCTGTCCGGGCTGGTGCCGCTGGTCGGCATCGCGTCCGGCCGGTGCTTCGCCGGGAACGCGGTGCTGCTGGGCACGTGCGACGTGGTGATCGCGACCCGTGACGCGACGATCGGCATGGGCGGCCCGGCGATGATCGAGGGCGGCGGGCTCGGGGTGTTCCGGCCGGAGGAGATCGGTCCGGTCGACGTGCAGTCGCCCAACGGCGTGATCGACGTGCTGGTGTCGGACGAGGCCGAGGCCGTCGAGGTCGCCAAGAAGTACCTCTCGTACTTCCAAGGCACCCCCGACGAGAGGCGGGCGGACAACTGGGAGTGCCCCGACCAGCGGCTGCTGCGGCACCTCGTGCCGGAGAACCGGGTCCGCGCGTACGACGTGCGGACCGTCGTGGAGACGGTCGCGGACGCCGGGTCGGTGCTGGAGCTTCGGCGCGAGTTCGGCCGCGGCATGGTCACCGCGCTGGTCCGCGTCGAGGGCAGGCCGCTCGGGCTGATCGCGAACGACCCGGCTCACCGGGGCGGCGCGATCGACGCCGACTCGGCGGACAAGGCGGCGCGGTTCCTCCAGCTGTGCGACGCGTTCGACCTGCCCGTGGTGTCGCTGTGCGACACGCCGGGGTTCATGGTCGGGCCGGACGCCGAGCGCACCGCCACCGTGCGGCACCTGACCCGGATGCTCGTGACCGGCGCGAACCTCGACGTGCCGTTCGGGTTCGTGGCGCTGCGCAAGGCGTACGGGCTGGGCGCGCAGGCGATGGCGGCGGGCAGCTTGAAGGTGCCGCTGTTCGCCGTGTCGTGGCCCAGCGGCGAGTTCGGCCCGATGGGCCTCGAAGGCGCGGTGCGGCTCGGGTACCGGCGCGAGCTGGACGCCATCGACGACCCGGAGCAGCGCAAGGAGATGTTCGAGGCGATGGTCTCGGCCGCCTACGAGCACGGCAAGGCGCTCAACGTGGCGTCCGCGTTCGAGATCGACGACGTGATCGACCCGGCGGACACCCGGCGCTGGATCACCACCCTGCTCACCGGTCCGGACCACGCCCCAGTCAGGACCGGCAAGAAACGCCCGTTCGTGGACACCTGGTGAAAGGGAATCCTCATGGTCACGACCGCTCCCCCCGAGCGGCGCACGCTGCGCAAGCTCATGGCCGCCGGCCTGGTCGGGTCGTCGCTTGAGTGGTACGACTTCTTCATCTACGCCACTGCCGCGGCGCTGGTGTTCCCGAAGCTGTTCTTCCCCGACGCGTCACCGCTGATCGGGTTGCTGCTCTCGTTCAGCACGTTCTGGGCCGGGTTCATCGCGCGGCCGGTCGGCGGGCTGGTGTTCGGGCACGTCGGCGACAAGTTCGGCCGCAAGCCCGCGCTGGTGGCGTGCCTCGGGATGATGGCCGCCGCGACGTTCCTGATCGGACTCCTGCCGACCAGCGCAACCCTGGGTGTGCTGGCGCCGGTGCTGCTGGTGCTGCTGCGGTTCGTGCAGGGCATCGCGGTGGGCGGGCAGTGGGGTGGCGTCGTGCTGCTGCTGACCGAGACCGCGGGGCCGGGGAAGCGGGGGTTCGCCGGGACGTTCGGGCAGGCCGGTGTGCCGCTGGGCGTGATCCTGGGCAACGTGGCGTTCCTCGTCGTGGGCGCGACGGTGCCGCCGGCCGACTTCGCCGCGTGGGGGTGGCGGGTGCCGTTCCTGGCAAGCGCGCTGCTGTTCCCGGTGGTGCTGTTCATCCAGCTGAAGGTGGAGGACAGCCCGGTGTTCCGGGAGATCAAGGAACGCCGTTCGGCGGCTCCCGAGGTGCCGCCCGCGCCGTTGCGCGAGGTGCTGCGGACGCACCGGCGGCAGGTGCTGCTCGGCGCGGGGCTGATGTTCGCGTCCAACGCGATCTTCTACGTGAGCATCGCGGGCGTGCTCGACTACGCGACCCGTGAGCTGGGGTTGGCGCGGAACTCGGTGCTCATCGTGACGCTGGTGTCGTCGCTGATCAGCGTGCCGGTGATCCTGCTGGCCGGGCGGTGGTCGGACCGGCACGGCAGGCGTCCGCTGATCGTGGTGGGCGCGGTGGGGCTGATCGCCTGGGCGTTCCCCTACTTCTGGCTGATCGACACGGCGTCGCTGGGGCTGATCTTCGTGGCGCTGGCGGTGGGCGGCGTGGCGTCGAGCCTGGTCTACGGGCCGGTGGCGGCGTACCTGGCGGAGCTGTTCGAGCCGCACGTGCGGTACTCGGGGGCGTCGCTGGCGTACCAGTTGGCGTCGATCCTGGTCAGCGGTGGCACCCCGTTCATCATGACGGCGCTGCTCGTCGCGACCGGCACGTCGGCGTCCGTGTCGGCCTTCTTGCTGGTCATGGGCGTGGTGACGCTGGCATCGGTGCTCGGCCTGCGGGAGACGCACCGACCCTGACCGGAACCTCACGGAGGAAGGGGTATCTCCAGCAGGTGACCCCTTCCTCCGCGGAAGACTCCCGACCGACGACGAGGTGACGATGAGTAGCGACGCCGTGCGTGGGCTTCGACCCGGAGTGAACTGTCAAACGGGTGACGTGCGGAACGTTGCGCGCTTGCCGTACGTTGCCGTGCCGTGACCACTCTCCTGGGACGCTTCAAGCAGCGGCTGCGTCGGTTCGCGCAGAAGCCGGGCTCCGCCGACCTCACGCCCTACCGGAAGCTGCTCGACGAGGTCAACGAGCAGGCCGAACGCGTGAAGAAGCTCAGTGACGAGGAGTTGACCGCCGCTGCGGCCGGGCTGCGCGGCAAGGAGGACTTCGGCCGTCCGGAGCTGGTCGAGGTGTGCGCGCTCGGACGTGAGGCCGCGGAGCGCGCGCTCGGCCTGCGCCCGTTCGACGTGCAGGTCCTCGGCGCCCTCGGTCTCCTGGAGGGTCACGTGGTCGAGATGGCCACCGGTGAGGGCAAGACCCTCTCCGGCGCCATCGCCGCCGCCGGTTTCGCGCTGCGCGGCGACCAGGTGCACGTGGTCTCGGTGAACGACTACCTCGCCCAGCGCGACGCCGAGTGGATGGGACCGCTCTACCGGCTCCTCGGCGTGAGCGTCGGCTGGCTCGACCAGAGCTCCAAGCCCGACGAGCGCCGCGCCGCCTACCAGGCTGAAGTCACCTACGCGTCGGTCTCCGAGATCGGGTTCGACGTGCTGCGCGACCGGCTGGCCACCGACGTCGACGACCGCATCGTGCCCAGGCCGCGCGTCGCCCTGGTGGACGAGGCCGACTCGGTCCTGGTGGACGAGGCGCGCGTGCCGCTGGTCCTGGCGGGCTCCACGGCGGGCCCGGCGGTCGACCCGGCGCTGGCCGACCTGGTCAAGCGGCTGCGCCGCGACCTGCACTTCGAGATCGACGACGAAGAGCGCAACGTCTACCTCACCGGCGCGGGCAGCGAGCTGGTCGAGCGCCAGCTCGGCGGCATCGACCTGTACTCCGACGAGCACGTCTCCACCACGCTGAGCAAGGTCAACGTGGCCCTGCACGCGCAGGTCCTGCTCCACCGGGACGTGGACTACATCGTCCGCGACGGCAAGGTGCACCTGATCAACGACACGCGCGGCCGGATCGCGAAGCTCCAGCGCTGGCCCGACGGCCTCCAGGCGGCGGTCGAGGCGAAGGAGAACGTGGCGACCACGGACGCGGGCGAGGTGCTGGACTCGATCACCGTCCAGGCGCTGCTCAGCCGCTACCCGTCGGTGTGCGGCATGACGGGCACGGCGGTGGCCGTCGCCGAGCAGCTGCGCGACTTCTACAAGCTGGAAGTGCTGGTCATCCCGCCGAACGTGAAGACGATCCGGGAGGACGAGGCTCCCCGCCTCTACACGACGCTGGAGCAGAAGGAAGCCGCGATCGTCGCCGAGATCAAGGAGGTGCACGAGACCGGCCGCCCGATCCTCGTCGGCACCCTCGACGTGGCGGAGTCCGAGCGGCTGTCCCGCAAGCTCGCCGACGCCGGTCTGGACTGCGTCGTGCTGAACGCGAAGAACGACGCCGAAGAGGCCTCGATCATCGCCGACGCGGGCTCGTACCAGCGGGTCACCGTGTCCACCCAGATGGCGGGCCGCGGCACGGACATCCGGCTCGGCGGGCACGACTCGACCGACCACGAGCGCATCTCCGAGCTCGGCGGCCTCTACGTGATCGGCACCGGCCGGCACTCCAGCAGCCGGCTGGACGACCAGCTGCGCGGTCGCGCGGGCCGCCAGGGCGACCCGGGCGGCTCGGTGTTCTTCTCCTCGCTGCAGGACGAGCTGGTCACGCAGTACGTGCCGGACCACGACGAGCCGACAGAGGTGGACGAGGACGGCCGCATCACCGACGTGGGCACGCTGCACACCGTGGAGCACGCGCAGCGCGTCGCCGAGGGCGTGCAGCTGGAGATCCACCGCAACACCTGGCGGTACAACAAGCTGATCGAGCACCAGCGCCAGCTGCTGCTCGAGTTCCGGGACGAGCTGCTCACCACGGACGCCGCGTGGCGGGAGCTGTCCAAGCGGAACCCGGACAAGACGCTCGACCTGAAGGACCTGGACGAGGACGTCAAGGTGAAGGCGGCGCGGCTGATCACGCTGCACCACCTGGACCAGCGGTGGAGCGACCACCTGACGTTCCTCACGGACCTGCGCGAGGGCATCCACCTGCGGGCGCTGGCGCGGCAGAACCCGCTGGACGAGTTCCACCGGGAGGCCATCCCGGCCTACCACAAGGTCATCCCGGACGCGTGGGACGAGGCGGAGGAGACCTTCGCCAAGGTGGAGATCGACGCCGACGGCGCCCACCTGGCCGAGGCGGGCGTGCAGCGGCCGAACACCACCTGGACCTACCTGGTCAACGACAACCCGTTCTCGTCCGGTCTGGAGGAGACGTTCAAGGGGTTGGTGAAGCTCGTCCGGCGTCGCTAGCGGCACAAGGCGTCGCCGGCGGCACAAGCGGCCGTGCGGGCTGGGTGCAGGCCCAGCCCGCGGCGGCCGTCAGTGGGCGGGCGCGGACACCTTCTTGCCCTCGACCGGCTCCGCCTGCCGAGGCAGGGTGGCCGGTCTCGGCATCCGCTGCGCCACCGCCTGCTCGGTGAGCGCGCGGATCTCCGCCAGGATGTCCAGGTGTTGCTGGGACGGTGGCGGACCGACGAGGTTCGAATGGTCGAACGCCGTGCGTTCGGCCTTGTGGGCGAGGTTCTGAATGCGCCGGATCAGGTCCCACTCCTGGTCTGTGCGCGTCGAGCGCCGTTGCTCAGTCACCCCGGAAGCAGACACCTCACGCCGGGTGAACGTAAATCACCTGGCAGTGCGAACTTCGCTGCGTCAACTGAGCTACCCCGGCCGGTGTCGTCAAAACGCACCGATCGGGCTACTGCAGCCTCCACCGCTGGGCGAGATGCCATGCCGCACAGACATTGACGTCCAGCACATACGCGGTCGCGGCGCCGCACTGGTGCGCCGCGGTGCCCGGATCCACCGGTTGGCCATGACCCATTCCGGTGACGGTGTGGGTTTCGACCACTGGTGACCCGCTGCTGTTGCGGTACACCGCATGGGGGTAACCCGCAACGGTGTCGGTGACATCAGCGGTGGCGTCCGCTCCGTGCACGTCGGTCCACTGCTCGACGATCTCCCGCTGGTTGGCCACCGCGACGGTGTGGTCCGCGGTGCCGTGCCACACGGTCATGGTCGGCCAGGGGCCGCGGTGGGTCGTCGCCGCGCGCACCTTGTCGCCCCACTGCCGGGCGGTCAGGTCCTTGCCCGGGTTCATGCAGCCGAACGCGTCCATCACGCCGGTGGCGCAGCCGAACGGCAGCCCGGCCACCACCCCGCCACCGGTGAACACCTCCGGGTACGTGGCCAGCAGCACGGACGTCATCGCGCCGCCCGCCGACAAGCCGGTCGCGTAGCCGGCGGACGTGCCGAAGTCGGCCTTCATCCGCGCCACCATCGACGCGATCGACGCGACCTCGCCCCAACCTCGGGTCGTGTCCACGGCCTGGAACCAGTTGAAGCACTTGTTGTAGTTGTTGGTGCTCTGCTGCTGCGGCAGCACGACGGCGAACCGGAGCCGTTCGGCCAGCGACACCCAGCCGCTGGACGTGCCGTAGCGTGCGTCCTGGGTGCAGCCGTGCAGCACGACCACCAGCGGTCGGCCGGCGGGCAGGCCGTCCGGCACGTAGCGGAACATCTTCAGGTTCCCGGGGTTCGACCCGAACGCCGGGACTTCGGTGACGCTCGCGGCGTCGGCCTGCGGCGCGATCAGCAGGGTCGTCGACAGCAGGGTCGCGGACAGCAGGGCGATCAGTGTGAGTACGCGCATGCGGACCTCCTTGTCCGCTTCTCGACCGTAGAAGTGCTCCGGGGGCGGCACGATGGCTCGCCGCACCACATCGGCCCCGTTCGGCATGGCGACCGGACCCATTACGCGGTCGGGTGGAGCGACTTACCGTGCCATGGGTGAACATCGCCGTTCCGCTGATCGCAGCGCTCCTCGCGACGACGGCGCAGGCCGTTCCCGCGTCCGCTCAAGGATGTGGACCCCTGCGCGTTCCCGGTGCCGAGCACCAGGAACTGACCCACCTCGCCGACCTCTCCACCGCGGGTGGGCGCACCGATCCCGCCGACTGGGCCGGGCTCACGCCGGCCGGCCTGCCCGCGCCGACCCCCGTGTCCGGGACGCAGGTGGACGGCTACTTCCCCGACACGTCCACCGGCAACACCAACCACGGCTGGGCGCACGACTCGCAGTTCGTGATCCGGCTGCCGGAGCGCTGGAACGGGGGCCTCGTCGTGGCCGGCTCCCCCGGCGTCCGGGAGCAGTACGCCAACGACCGCGCCATCAGCGATTTCGTGCTGGCGCGCGGGTACGCGTTCGCGTCCACCGACAAGGGCAACACCGGTGCGGCGTTCCACCAGGACGGCAAGCGGCCCGGTGACGCGATCGTCGAGTGGAACCACCGGGTGACGCAGCTGACCCGGGCGGCGAAGGTCGTGGTGGCGCAGCGGTACTGCCGGCCGCCGTCACGCACCCTGGCCACCGGCATCTCCAACGGCGGCTACCTGGTGCGGTGGCAGCTGGAGAACCACCCCGAGCTGTACGACGGCGGGGTGGACTGGGAGGGCACCCTGTGGTCCGCGCGCGGCCCGAACCTGCTGACGTTCCTGCCGCCCGTGTTGACCGGGTACCCGGCGGGCGACAAGGCGGCGATGGCGGCGGCCGGGTTCCCCGCCGAGTCGGAGTTCCTGTGGGCGTTCCACCACCAGTACTACTGGGACCTCACCCAGCGGATCTACCGCGAGGAGCTGGACCCGACGTGGGACGGTGACGCGGTGGCGGGCACGCCGTTCTGCGCGCCCGGCACGCCGTCGTGCGACGCGGACTACGACTACGCCTCACGGCCCCAGGCGCAGCGGGCGGTGTCGCGGATCGCGCTGACCGGGCGGATCGGCCGGCCGCTGCTCACGCTGCACGGCACGTTGGACGTGCTGCTGCCGATCTCGCAGGACTCCGACGTGTACGCGGACATGGTGCGGTCGGCGGGGCGCGGGGCGCTGTTCCGCTACTACCGGATCGAGGGCGGGACGCACGTGGACTCGCTGTTCGACGCGTTCCCGGACCGGCTGCGGCCGTTGACGCCGTGCCACCGGTCGGCGTTCACGGCCCTGGAGGGCTGGCTGTCCTCCGGCACCCGGCCGCCCGCGTCCACGACGGTGCCGCGCCCGGCCACGGTGAACGCCACGGAGTGCGCGCTGTCCTGAGTCCTCCCGCCGCTCGGCGTGCTCCGGTGCGACCGAGCGGCGGGACGTTCTCAGTCGTCAGAGTGACAGGTACCGGCTCAGGACCTCGGCCTCCGCGCGGAGCCGCACGGCGAGGTCGGTGCGGCCGAGCCGGTCGTACTCGTCCGCGGCGACCCCGCGTTCCCTGATCTCGTTCTCGACGATCGACCGCAGGTCGGCCTCGGTGAGGTGGCGGCGTTCCGCTTCCGCCGCACCGAGGCCGCTCGCCGCTCCCGCGAAGTGCTCGCTCCCCTCGACCGCGTCCGACTGGTGGCCGGCGGGGACGGCCTCGGCGTTCTCGATCGCCGCCAAGGCGGAGCGGAGGGCGGCGACGGCGATGGCGTCCCGGCACTTGAGAGCCGCTTTCAGGTCGCCACGCAGGTTGGCGCGCATGTGTCTTCCGATCCGGTCGGGGGACGATAGCAATATGACTGTATTGTAACCGGGTGCCGAGAGTTGCCGATCATGACCAGCGCCGCGCTCAGATCGCCCGCGCGTTCCAGCGCCTGCTCGCCGCGGACGGGTTCGCCGCCGTCTCGTTCTCCCGGGTGGCGGCCGAGGCGGGGATCTCGGTCGGGCTCATCCAGCACTACTTCGCGGGCAAGGACGTGCTGCTCCACTTCGCCTACGAAGACGCCTCGCGGCGGCTGAGCGAGCGGGTGGGTGTGCGGGTCCGCGATGGCGAGGCGGCTCGTCTGCCGATCGCGGAGGTGCTGCTCGACAGCCTGGTCGAGCTGCTACCGCTCGACCAGGAGCGGGACGTCGAGTACCGCGTCCGGCAGGGTTTGCAGGCACAGGCGCTGCACCACGCCGGGCTGGCCGAGGTCGCCCGGCGGGCGGGCCGCGACATCCTCGGCTACGTCTCGGCGGCCGTCGAGAACGGCATCGAACGCGGTGAGGTCGAGCCCGGAGTGGACGCCGTGCTCGCCGCCCGCACGATCCTCGCGACCGTGCAGGGCCTGGCCGATCAGGTCGCGCTCTCGGGCGTGGACGCGTTCCCGGCGCGGGACGTGCTCCGGCCGGTCATCGCCGTGGTGTTCGGCGGCTCGCGATGACCGGGTTCGCGACCGTGCGGCTGAGCAGCGGCGCCATCCGGGGCCACCGGTTCGACGGGCACCTCTCGTTCCGCGGGATCCCGTACGCCGCACCACCGGTCGGCGAGCGGCGATGGCGTCCGCCCGCGCCGGTCGAGCCCTGGTCCGGGGTCCGGGACGCGACCGCGCCCGGGAACCCCGCACCGCAGCCGGCCCAGTCGTTCACGGACGTCACCGCCGTCGACGAGGACTGCCTGACGCTGGACGTCACCGTGCCGGCGACCCCGGGCGCCAAGCGCCCGGTCCTGGTGTGGCTGCACGGCGGCGGCGGGACGAACGGGTCCACCGCCCACGACTCCCGGCGGCTCGCCGTCACCGGTGACGTCGTCGTCGTGGCGCCGCACTTCCGGCTCGGCGTGTTCGGGTGCTTCGGCTACCCGGGCCTCGCCGAGGGAGGCACGTTCGGTTTGCTGGACCAGCAGGCCGCGCTGCGGTGGGTGCGGCGGGAGATCGCGCGGTTCGGCGGCGATCCGGCGAACGTGACGCTGGTCGGGGTGTCGTACGGGGCGCTCATGATCGCGGCGCACCTGGTGTCGCCCACGTCGGCCGGGCTGTTCCACCGCGCGGTCCTGCAGAGCGCGTTCGCGGTCGTGGGCTCGACGCCGGCGCACACGCTGATCCCCGGTGTCCCGGCGCTCCCGCCGAGGTGGCTGCCGGCGGCCGAGCTTGACCGGCTCGGCGCGGCCACCGCCGCCGAGCACGGCTGGGTCACGCCGGGCAGCGATGCCGAGTCGGCGCTCGCGCAGCTCCGGCGCGTCCCGGCGCCGGACCTGCTCCAGGCGTCGGCCGCCTTCATCCGGCCGGCGTTCGGTGGCCCCACCCTGCCCGAGTCACCCGAGGAGGCGTTGCCCGCCGGGCGCTTCCACCGGGTGCCGCTGGTGCTGGGCGCGACGCGGGACGAGGCGCGGTTCTTCGTCGGGCTCTTCGCGGACCTCGCCGGCAACCCCGTCACCGCCGAGAGCTACCCCCGGCTGCTCGCCGAGGCGTTCGGAGGAGCGGCGGACGACGTCGCCGCGCACTACCCGCTCGACCGCTTCCCGACACCGGGCCTCGCCTGGGCGCAGGTCTGCACGGACCGGGCCTGGGCGCGACCGACCTGGGAACTGGGCCAGACCCTCGCCGCGCGCACCGACACCTGGTTCTACGAGTTCGCCGACCGGGGCGCCCCGCCGATCTCGCCCGGGTTCCCGGCCGGCGCGGTGCACGCCAGTGAGCTGGTGTACCAGTTCGACTTCCCCGGCGGCCCGTCGCTGTCGCCGGCGCAGCGGGAGCTCGCGGACGCGATGAACCGGTACTGGGCGGCCTTCGCCACCCACGGCGACCCGGCCTGCGCCGACCTGCCGGCGTGGCCCGCCTTCGGCACCGGCCACGTCCAGTCCCTGGCGCCCGGACGGATCGAGGGCACGGACTACCAGGCCGATCACCGCTTCGACTTCTGGGCGCGGATGCCCTGAGCCACACTGTGGGACGTGGAGCCCCATCACGGCCGGGTGGAGACCGAGTGGGTCATGAACTGGTCGATCTCCGTGCCGCTGAACGCGCACGGCACGATCTCGTTCACCGGCCGACGACCGGGCCTTCCTCTACTGGGACAGTCCCTTCACCCTCCGGCTGGGCGATGGCGAGCCCGAGTCGGCGCGCACCATGTTCACCCGCACGCCTGCTCAAGCGGCCACATGCGCTCCCCACACCGCAGCACCCTGGGCAGACGCCCCTAGCCGGCCCCCAGCACCTTCATCAGCCGGAGCGCGAGCTGGACCTCCAGCACCCGCTCCGGTGACTGCCAGTCCTCCCCCAGCAGGCTCGCCACCCGGTCGAGCCGCTGCACCACCGTGTTCACGTGCACGTGCAGCTCGTCCTTCGCCCGGCTGAGGTTCGCACCGCACGCGAAGTACGCGGTCACCGTGCGGACCAGTTCCGTGCCACGGCTCGCGTCGTAGTCCAGCAACGGCCCGAGGGTGGACCGGACGTACCCCGCGACATCGGCCCGGTCACCCAGCAGCACGCCGACGAACCCCAGGTCCGCCAACGTCCCGCCGGTGCCCTTCCGGTCGAGCTGGAGCAACGCCTTCAGGCACCGGACCGCCTCGGCGTGCGCGGCGGCCACCCCCTCGGGGCCGTGGGCCGGCCCACCGGACCCCACCGTCACCGGCAGCCCGACCGCCTTGCCCAGCACCCTCGCCGCGTCCTTCGCCGCGCACTCCAGGTCCGCCCCCGGCAGCACCAGCACCACGTGCTCGCCGTGCACGCCCGCCAGTCCGCGGCTCGCCGACGCGTGGTGGGCGGCGGCTGCCAGGAGCCGGTCACGCGGGCCGTCCGCGACCAGCACCACGTGGTCGGCCGCCAGCTCCACGCCCACCCGGCGGGCACGGGCGCGCAACGCGACCGAATCCACCGCGGACGTCAGCAGGTCGGTGATCAGCTCACCGCGCACCTTGTTCTCCGCCTCCGCCACCGTGCGGCGCAGGAGCAGCAGCAGTGCGGTGACGACGCCGGCGCGTTCGAACAGCCTGCGGTCCGCGTCACCGAGGTCCGGGCGGTCGGTGAGCGTGATGCTGCCCAGCAGCTCACGTCCCGCCAGCACCGCGCACACCCAAGTGCCGTCCTGCGGGATCGCCCGGCCGCTGGCACGGGACGCGTTGACCGCCGCACGGGGCGCCAGCGCACGCGTCGTGCCGATGCGGGCCAGCTCGCCACCGTCGTTGTCGTGCACGACGATCCCGCCGTCGAGCACCTTGGCCACCGCAGCCGCCACCTCGGGCACGTCCGCACCGCGCAGCACCAGGTCGGTGAGCCGGTCGTGCGCCTCCTCGGCCCGACGCATGGCCTCGTTGTGCGCGCGGATCGTCTCGCCCGCCGTGCGGGTCTCCTCCAGCAGGTGCGCGGTGTCCAACGCGATGGCCGCGTGGTCCGCCAGCGACGACAGCAGTGCCACTTCGTCGGGCGGGAACTGCCGTGGCGACCGGTTGGCCGCGTAGAGGACGCCGATCACCCGGCGGTCCAGCTTCAGCGGCACGCCCAGGATCGCGACCAGGCCCTCGTCGCGCACCGCCGAGTCGATCGGGCCGGTGTGGTTGAACCGGTCGTCGGCGAAGTAGTCGGCGGTCACGTACGGCTGCGCGGTCTGCGCCACCAGCCCGCCCAGGCCCTCGCCCATGCCCAGCCGGACCTGCTGGAACAGCGCGGAGATCGACCCGTCGGTGACCCGCATGTACGTGCCGCGCTCGCCGGGCTCGTTCATGCTCAGGTAGGCGATGTCCGCGCCCAGCAGCAGCCGGGCCCGCCGCACGATGGACCGCAGCACGGCGTCCGGGTCGCGCACGCCGGCCAGGTCGTTCGCGGTGTCGAACAGCGCTTCCAGTTCCGTTTCTCGGCGGCGGTGCGCGGTGAGCGTGCGGCGGATCTTCAACGCCCACTCCGCGGCGCGGGCGACCCGGTCCACCTCGCGGTCGGGCAGCCCCGCCGCGCGCGCCGCGGGGAGCACCGCCGCCAGCCGCTCGCTGCCCGCATCGGTCGCGAGCAGGTCGAGCAACTCCAGCAGGTGCTCCACCGCGTCCGCCTCGCTCATACCGTCATGCTCGCACCGACACCGGCTCGTTGTCGGTCCGGTCCAACGAGGTGCCCTTGGTCTCCTTCGCCGCCAGCACCGCGATCACGGTCAGCACGCACATCCCGACCACGTACAGGATGACCGGGAGCGTGCTGTCGTACGCCGCGAGCAGCGCGGTGGCGATGAGCGGGGCCACGGCGCCGGCCGCGATCGACGCGAGCTGGTAGCCGATGGACGCGCCCGAGTAGCGGACCTTCGTGCCGAACAGCTCGGAGAAGAACGCCGCCTGCGGCCCGTACATCGCTCCGTGCAGCACGAGGCCGACGGTGACGGCCAAGGTCATCGGGAAGAACGACTTGGTGTCCAGCAGCGCGAAGAACACGAACATCCACACGGCGATGCCGACCGCGCCGATCAGGTAGGTGGTGCGGCGGCCGATCACGTCGGACAGCGCGCCCCACATCGGGATCGTCACCAGGTGCACGGCCGAGGCGATGAGCACCGCGTTCAGCCCGGCTGAGCGCGACATGTCCAGTTCCGACGTGATGTACACCAGGATGAACGCGGTGATCACGTAGTACGACACGTTCTCCGCCATCCGGGCGCCCATCGCGATCAGCACCTCGCGCCAGTTGTGCCGCATGACGGTCACGATCGGCGCCTTCTCCTTGACCGCGCCCGCCGCCGCCTTCTGCTGCTCCAACTTCCGCTGCGCCTCGAGGAACACCGGCGACTCGGACACGCTCAGCCGGATCCACAGTCCGATCAGGACCAGCACGCCGGACAGCAGGAACGGCACCCGCCAACCCCACGACAGGAACGCCTCGTCCGTCTGCACGGCCGCCAGGATCGCGAGCACCGCCGTGGCCAGCAGGTTGCCCGCCGGTGCGCCCGCCTGCGGCCAGGAAGCCCAGAACCCACGTCGTTTCGCGCTGCCGTGCTCGGACACGATGAGCACCGCGCCGCCCCACTCGCCGCCCAGCGCGAAGCCCTGGACCAGGCGCAGCAACGTCAACAGCAGCGGTGCGACGAACCCGATCGTGGCGTACGTGGGCAGCAGGCCCATCGCGAACGTCGCCGCGCCCATCAGCACCAGGCTCAGCACCAGCAGCTTCTTGCGGCCCAGCTTGTCGCCGTAGTGGCCGAACACCAGGCCGCCCAGCGGACGGGCCAGGAAGCCGATCGCGTACGTGGAGAACGCCAGCAGCGTGCCGGTGAGCGGGTTCGCCGTGGGGAAGAACAGCTTGTTGAACACCAGGGCGGCGGCGGATCCGTAGAGGAAGAAGTCGTACCACTCGATGGTGGTTCCGATCATGCTTCCTATGACGACCTTCTTGAAGGACGCTTTCGGCTGCGGAGGGGCGGCGTTGGTCATGTCGGTCACCACTTCGTTGGGGTTGGGGGAACGAGGGGTTACTGGGCGGTCCAGCCGCCGTCGATCGTGAACGACGAGCCGGTGACGTGACCGGAGTGCGCGCCGCACAGCCACAGCACGACGGACGCCACCTCATCCGGCTCGACGAGCTGCTTGATGGCGTGCCGGGTGAGCAGCACGTCGGTCAGCACCTGGTCCGGCTCGATGCCGTGCGCCCTGGCCTGGTCGGCGACCTGGTTCTCGACCAGCGGGGTGCGCACGTAGCCGGGGCTGACGCAGTTGCTGGTGACGCCGTTCGGGGCGCCTTCCAGCGCGATGACCTTGCTCAGCCCTTCCAGGCCGTGCTTCGCGGTGACGTAGGCGGCCTTGAACGCGCTGGCCCGCAGGCCGTGGACGCTGGAGATGTTCACCACCCGGCCCCAGCCGCGCTGGTACATGTGCGGCAGCACGTGCCGGGTCAGCAGGAACGGCGCGGTGACCATGACCCGCTGGAGGAGCGTGAAGCGGTCGGGCGGGAACTCGTGGATCGGGGCGACGTGCTGGAGGCCCGCGTTGTTGACCAGGACGTCGACCTCGGTGGGCAGGTCGCGGGCGGGGTCGTCGACGGAGAGGTCGACCACGTGCTCGGTGCCGCCGATCTCCCGGGCCGCCTCGGTGACCGAGTCGCGGTCGCGGTCGACCAGGTGCACTTTCGCCCCGGCGCGCGCGAGGGCCGCCGCACACGCCCTGCCGATGCCGCTGCCGGCGCCGGTGACCAGGGCGGTACGACCGGACAGGTCGTCGCTGTGACCGGGAACACTCGTCATGGCCCGAAACGCTAGGTGAGCTGCGGTTCGCCGCCCATGTGAGCGGTCGCCACAACCTGTGCGCGGGAGGTGTGTTCAGCCGACAGTCGGTGTCGTGGTGATCGATTTGTTGAATACCGGGTGAAGCCGCGGTGCGTCCGTAGGTACGCTGCTTTGGCCCGTTCGGGGGACGAACCACGTCTTGGGGGTTACGAAGTGTCACTCACGCCGATCTACGACGACCTGCTGCGCGAGTTCGAGGGGATCATCCTCGTCAGCGAGGCCGCCGAGGCAGTGCAGGCGGCAGACGCGGTCCAGGCCGCCACGGACACGCCCGACGTCCCACCCGCACCGGCCGTCGCACCCGTCGTCGGACCCACGGCAGCCGTCACTCCCACGGCAGCCGTCGCGCGCACGCCGGTGACAGCACCGGCGGCACCCGCGCCGGTGGCCGCACCCGCGGCAGCCGTCGAGCGGGTCGTCACACCCACCGCAGCACCCGCGGCAGCACCCGGGGCGGCATCGTCCGCAGCGCCCACGGCCGCACCGACGGCGGCGGCCGCACCGGTCACCAGGCAGGTCGTCATGCAGGCCGCCACGCAGGTCTTCAAGAAGATCACCGCGGACGTCCGGGAGCCCGCCCCGACCGCCACGCCGCAGACTGCTGACGCGTCGTGAGCGTTGGACTCGGAGGTCCGGAACGTAGGACACGGGTGTCCCGAACGTAGGACTCACGCGTTGCGGGTAGGACTCACGCGGACGGGCCGCCGGGTGTGAAGCCCGGCGGCCCGTTCTGCGCGCGATCAGCGTGTGAGGAGCTACTTCGCCGGAGGCAAGAGCTCGGCGGGGACGGGTTCGTCCTTCTCCAGCGCGCCGAAGAGGGCCAGCGCCTTCTCCTGGTCCCACTTCACGACGGACCCGGCGCCCGGCACGGTCGGCGTGCCGCCCACCGGCACGGTGACCGTGTCCACTCCCCCGCCCATGGCGAACGCCATGCCGGCCAGGTGGTGCAGGTGGTCGTCGGAGTTCACCGAGATCGAGTCGGTGCTCGCGAACAGCAGCGGGAAGGCGCGGAACGGGTTGGCCAGCGTGCCGAAGCTCGTCGCCTTCTCCGACAGCGCCGCGAGGAACTTGCGTTGGTTCTCCACCCGCTGCAAGTCGGCCGTGGCGAACGCCCGCGACCGGACGAAGCCCAGCGCCTGCGCGCCGTCCAGCTCCTGGCAGCCCGGCTGGAGGTCGAGGCCCGCCAACGGGTCCTGCATCGGCGCGTCGATGCACATGTCCACGCCGCCGATCGCGTCCACGATCCCGGCGAAGCCGCCGAAGCCGATCTCCATGTAGTGGTCGATGTGGATACCCGTGGCGCCCTCGACGGTCTGCACCAACAAGGACGGGCCGCCGAACGCGAACGCCGCGTTGATCTTGTTCTGGCCGTTGCCCGGGATGCCCACGTAGGAGTCCCGGGGGATGCTGACCAAAGTGGACTTCCCGGAGCCCTCCGGGATGTGCAGCAGCATGATGGTGTCCGTGCGGCGACCGCCCGCGTCACCTGTGGACAGCGTGGCCTTCTGCTCCTCGCTCAGGTCGTCGCGCGCGTCCGACCCGACGAGCAGCCAGTTGGTGCCCGGTGTGTCGGCCGGCCGGTCCGGGTAGTCGGCCAGCGCGTCGATCCGGCGCAACGACGAGTCGACGTAGACCCACATGCCGATCGAGAAGGCCAGCAGCAGCACCAGGACGACGGCGACGATCCGCCCGAACCTCGGCTTGCGGCGCTTGGGCACCGGACGTCCTCCAGCCTGTCGGTACGCGGCCTGCTGATGGGGACCGCCTCGCTGGTACCCGGCTTGGGGGTACCCGCCTTGTTGGTAGCCGCCCCGGCCACCACCACCCTGTCGGGGACCACGCTGCTGGGGACCGCGCTGCCGCGGCTGCCCACCCTGCTGATACCCGCCCTGCTGGTACCCGGCGCTCATCAAGCGACCCCGTCCGTGTGTCGGTCACTGCTCGCACCTAAGGACGCGGTGCGCTCCGAGAGGTTGCCACCCTAGTGCTCGGGTGGCAGCACGAGGGCGGCCAGCAGGCGGTCCAGCTCGGCCTCCGGGTCGTCGGTCAGGCCGGTGTGCGCGGGCGAGGTCTGGATGATCGTGCTGCGCGGGGCGGTCAGCCACCGGAACCGCTGTCCGGGCGACGTGCGCGACACCGGGCCGGCCTTGGCCGCGCCGTCGCACGACAGCCCCAGGTGCTCCAGGCTGGCCCGCAGCACCTCCACGTCCAGGAACGGGTCCAGCGCCAGCAAACGCCGCTCGTCCACGTGCACGCGGGCGCCGAGGAAGTCCAGCGCCGAGCAGTAGACCAGCACCCCGACGTTGACGCACTCGCCACGCTCCTGCCGCGGCACGGCGCGCAGCACGGCGTACTCAAACACGTGCGGCACGAGCGGCCTCCAGTGCGTCGACCCACGTCCGCGGCGCGGCCAGGCGGGCGGTGAAGAACGACTCGTACGCCTCGCGCACGGCCTGCGGGGTGCCGAACGTCTCGTCCTGCTCCAGCCACGGGTCCGGCACCAGCGCCAGCACCTCGCGCACCAGCGCGGGCGTGACGAGGGCGGTCAGCTCGGCGTCCACCTCGGCCAGGCCGTCCGCGAACGGCAGCATCAGGTGGTCGGCCGCGTCGAACCGGTACGTCGCCGCCGGGAACCGGTCCGGCCGCCAGGAGTGGTGGAAGTACAGGGACGCGCCGTGGTCGATCAGCCACAGCTCCCGGTGCCACAACAGCGTGTTCGGGTTGCGCCAGCTGCGGTCCACGTTCAGCGTGAGCGCGTCGAGCCACAGCAGCCGGGTGGCGAGGTCGGCCCCGGGCTCGCGCACCACCGGGTTGTAGTCGAACGAGCCGGGCAGGTAGTCCAGCCCCAGGTTGAGCCCGCCGCTGGCCTTCAGCAGCTCCTGCACCTCCTGGTCCGGCTCCGACCGGCCCAGTTCCGGGTCCAGCTCGACCAGGACCAGCTCGGGCACCCGGAAGCCGAGGCGGCGGGCCAGTTCGCCGACCACGATCTCGGCGATCAGCGCCTTCACGCCCTGGCCGGCGCCGCGGAACTTGACCACGTACATGCCGAGGTCGTCGGCTTCGACCAGCCCCGGCAGGGAACCGCCCTCCCGGAAGGGCGTGACGTAGCGGGTGGCGGCGACCTGGCGCAGCCCGTCGGTGGGTTTCACCCGGGCATCATGGTCAATCAGCCGCCGCCGACGCCAACCGATAACGCCGCCCCCGACCGGGTGCGCGGCCGTCGTGGACCGGCCCGGCCGTCGCCCCACCCGCCCGCGACCCGGTCCCCGAGCTGCCCGGAGCCGCGCTCGAAACCACCGGCGGCAGGGTCGCCGACCGCGAGAGACCCGGTGGCGAGCCGTTCGGAGGTCAGCCGCCGGGTCGGGTCGCCCGACGCAGCCATCGCCGGGCGAACCCGCGAGCGGTGAGTTCGTGCCCCTACGAAGCCGCCGCGGTCAAGGCCGGGAGGTAGCCGTGTTCGTGACCGGCCCGGTTCGGGTGGTACGACCGGTCGATGGGGATCAGCACCAGGCCGTTCATCCACGGGTCGTCGGAGCACACGCCGTGCCGGTCGAACGCCTGCCGCACGTCGGCGAACCCGAACCCGACCGCGTGCGCCCGCGCCGCGGTGACGTCGGCCATCAGGTCGGCCGCCCGGTTGACCGCCTGCCGCTTCGGCTCGCTCATCAGGCACCACGTCTCGTACGAGAACAGCCGCGGGTAGCCCAGCACGACCACCTTGGCCGACGTCCGCTCGTCCACCTCGCCGTACAGCTCGTCCAGTCGGCCGGGCAGCTCGTCGCGGATGAACCGCTCCGCCGTGGCGACCCGCTGCACGCACTCGTCGTCGCCGCCCGACGTGCAGGTCGTCATGACCTCCGCGAACCCGGCGTCGTTGCCGCCGGCCGTGATGGTGACCAGCGTGGTCGACGGCTTGATGCGCTCGGCCTGCCGCGCCACGTCCGCCGTGCGCGCGCCCGCGCAGGCGGCCAGCACCACCGACGCGCGGTTGCGTTCGGCCCACAGCTTCGGGAAGGCGTGCGGGCTCTGCCGGCACGAGTCGGCAGCCTCGTTGCCGGCGCCGGTGCCCGCCGCGTAGGAGTCACCCAGCGCGACGAGCTCCGGCGCGGCCGGGGCGGGGGTCAGGGCCATCACCATGGCGATCGCGATCATGTTCATGACCCAATGGCGTACCACTGTGGACAGTGCGATCGGTGAAAGTTGACCCGTCGGGGTTTAACCCTTCAGTGTCTTGCCCTCGACGCCTCACCCTTCAGCGCCCATCCCTTCAGGGGCTCATCCCTTGAACGCGACGCAGACCGCGATCGGAGAGTCGAAGGTGGCGACCTGGCGCAGCGTCCCGGTGGAGCGGTGCACCGCGAACGTGGTGATGTTGTTCGAGTTCTGGTTCGCCGCGAGCAGGAACCGGCCGGACCCGTCGAGCGTGATGTGCCGGGGGAACCGGCCGCCCACCGGCGTGGTCTCGACCAACCGCAGCTCCGCGCCGCCGCGTTCCACCGCGAACACCGCCACGCTGTCGTGGCCCCGGTTGGACAGGTACGCGTTCCGGCCGTCCGGCGACACCAGGATCCCGGCCGGGTAGTTGCGCGGCGTGGTCGGCGCGCCGGCGGGCAGCGTGCTCACCTTCGGGCCGGGCGTGAGCACCCCGCGGTCGTAGGCCGCCACGACGATCGTGGAGTCCAACTCGTTGGCGATGTACGCGTACTTCCCGGACGGGTGGAACGCCAGGTGCCGCGGCCCCGCCCCGGCGTGCAGCCGGGCCGACCCGACGGACGTCAGCCTGCCGTCGTCGCCCAGCCGGTAGCTGAAGACCGAGTCGGCGCCCAGGTCGACCGCCAGCACGAACTCGCCGGTCGGGTCGGGCACCACCTGGTGCGCGTGCGGCCCTTCCTGCCGGTCCGGGTCAGGCCCCGCGCCCTCGTGCACGACGAGGTCGGTGCGCTCGCCCAGCCCGCCGTCACGCCGCACGGGGTGCACGGACACGCTGCCCGAGCTGTAGTTCGCCGCCAGCAGGAACCCGCGGTGCAACGCCAGGTGGCACGGGTCGGCGCCGCCGGTGCTCTGGCTGTTGATCACCTTCGGCACGCCGTCCGCGCCGACCTCCAGCGCCGTCACCGCACCGTCGGACTGCTCGTTGACTGCGTACAGCCGGCGGCCCTCGGCGATCACGAACGACGGGTTCGGCACGCCCTCCACCACGCCGGTGGCCCGCAGCCGCCCGGTCGCGCCGTCGTAGACGCCCAGCCCGATGCCCGTGCCACCGCCCTCCCACGACGTGTAGGTGCCCAGGTAGACGGGGACCTCCGCCCTGGACCCGTGCTCCGGCCGATCCGCTCGGGCGGCACCCTCGGTCATCAACAACCCCGCTCCCACACCAACGGCCCCCAGGAACCGACGCCTGTCCACACCCACAGCGAACCTCCGCTCAGACCGCCCGCGGCGAGTCCCACAGTGGCGTGGACCACCGCGAACAAGCAATAGGCGCAACGAAGATTGCGTTCAGCGCAACGGGTCGGACTCCCGGAGCCGTGCCAACTCGACCACCGGATCGTACGAGGGCTGCGGGTAGCTGGGCGTGAGGTCGCGCAGGGCCTCCAGGAGCAGCCGGGCCACCACCCAGTTCCGGTACCACTTGCGGTCCGACGGCACGGTGAACCACGGCGCGGTCGGCGTCGAGCACTTGACCAGCGCGTCCTGGTAGGCGAGCTGGTACCGGGAGAACTTGGCTCGCACCTCCAGGTCGGCCGGGTTGTACTTCCACCGCTTCAGCGGGTCCTCCAGCCGGGCCAGGAGCCGTTCCCGCTGCCGTTCCGGCGAGATGTGCAGGAAGCACTTGACCATCGTGACGCCCTCGGCGGCCAGCTCGGCCTCGAACGCGTTGATCTGCCGGTACCGGCGGCGCCACTCGGTCGACGGCACGAGGTTGTCCACCCTCGCGATCAGCACGTCCTCGTAGTGCGAGCGGTCGAACACGCCGATGTAGCCGGGCAGCGGGACCTGGCGGCGCACGCGCCACAGGAAGTCGTGCCGCAGCTCGGTGCGGGTCGGCTTCTTGAACGAGGAGATGTGCAGGCCCTGCGGGTTGACCAGGCCGG
The DNA here is from genome assembly GCF_052936305.1 of Saccharothrix isguenensis. Classification (NCBI taxonomy): domain Bacteria; kingdom Bacillati; phylum Actinomycetota; class Actinomycetes; order Pseudonocardiales; family Pseudonocardiaceae; genus Saccharothrix; species Saccharothrix isguenensis. Next base: position 1,846,636 of record NZ_CP193626.1, on the reverse strand, counting down.
CGACGTGCCGGATCGTGCCGCCCTTGCCGGAGGTGTCCATGCCCTGGAGCACCAGCAACACCCTCCGGTGGCTGCCACCCGTGCCCTCGGCGTACAACGCCTCCTGGAGCCCGTCCAGCTCCTCTCCGATCTGCGGCATCTCCTCGGCGGCCTCGGCCTTCGACTGCGGGCCGACCGGCGTGGCGGCCGGATCGACCTTCGCCAGGTCGAAGTCCTCCGGGCGCACTCGGAAGGCCTCGGACACCGACTCAACCTGCGGGGACTTCTTCACCATCGTCGGAGGGTAGCCGGGCGATCATGGCTTCACCCGCTGCGCAACAGATCGCCGCCACGATGGGCAATTTGCGCAATGAAGACGGCGGACGCGCAACACCTGGCGGATGAAATCGCTGGCACAAGCCCCCTAGCCTGGTGACATGACCGCCACGGCTCCGTTCACCGCAGGGCACGCCGCTCCGACCTCCCGGCAGTTCATCGCGCTCGACGAGGAGTGGAGCACGCACAACTACCACCCGCTGCCGATCGTGATCTCGCACGGCGAGGGCGCGTGGGTCACCGACGTTGAGGGCCGGCGGTACCTGGACTTCCTGTCCGGCTACTCCTCGCTCAACTTCGGCCACCGCCACCCGGACCTGGTCGCCGCCGCGGTCGAGCAGCTGGGCCGCGTCACGCTGACCAGCCGCGCGTTCCACCACGACCAGTTCGGCCTGTTCTGCCGCGAGCTGGCGGAGCTGACCGGCACCGAGATGGTGCTGGCGATGAACTCCGGCGCGGAGGCCGTCGAGTCGGCGATCAAGGTGGCCCGCAAGTGGGCCTACCAGGTGAAGGGCGTGCCGTCCGGCACCGCCGAGATCGTGGTCGCCGGGTCGAACTTCCACGGCCGCACCACCACGATCGTCTCGTTCTCCACCGACGACACCGCCCGCGACGACTTCGGCCCGTTCACGCCGGGGTTCAAGGTCGTGGAGTACGGGTCGCTGGACGCGCTGCGCGACGCGATCACGGATCGGACGGCGGCCGTGCTGCTGGAGCCGATCCAGGGCGAGGCCGGCGTGGTCGTGCCGCCGGCGGGGTACCTGGCGGGCGCGCGGGCGCTGTGCGACGAGCACGACGTGCTGCTGATCGCGGACGAGATCCAGTCCGGTCTGGGCCGCACCGGCGACCTGCTGGCGCTGGACCACGAGGGCGTGCGCGCCGACCTGTACACGCTGGGCAAGGCGCTGGGCGGCGGCATCCTGCCGGTGTCGGCGGTGGTCGGCAGCCGAGCGGTGCTGGGCGTGCTGCGGCCCGGTGAGCACGGGTCGACGTTCGGCGGGAACCCGCTGGCCTGCGCGGTCGGCCGGGCCGTGGTGCGACTGCTGGCGACCGGCGAGTTCCAGCAGAGGTCCCGTGAGCTGGGTGACCACCTGCACGCGCGGCTCGGCGAGCTGATCGGGCGCGGTGTGGCCGAGGTGCGCGGGCGCGGCCTGTGGGCGGGCGTCGAGATCGCGCCCGGCGGACCGCGCGGGCGTGAGGCGTCGGAGGCGCTGGCCGGACTGGGCGTGCTGTGCAAGGAGACCCAGGACACGACCCTGCGCGTCGCTCCCCCGCTGGTGATCACGCGCGCGGAGCTGGACCGCGGCGTCGACGCCATCGGCGAGGTGTTGAGCACGGTGTCCGATTGACCTGCCTCCGGTAGGTCCTGCGTGCTCGCAGGTCACAGACGTGTCGAGGTCGGTGTGTCCGGCGGCCTCGCCACCCATCATTACCCCATGGGAGAACTCAAGCGGGCTCAAGCGGCCGTCGCGCTGGGACAGTGGGTCGAACCCGAGGACGTCCTGGCGCGCGGTCGCGAGTTGCGGGCGGCGGTGGGCCACGAGGCGCACCGCCGGATGCCGCTCGCACCGGACCGGCCGGCCGTGCCCGAGTTCGTGGACGCGTCCAGCGAGGGCAGGCTGCCGGAGCTCGTGCCGTTGCGGGTCGGCCGGATGCTGGCCTCGCCGTTCGCCTTCTTCCGGGGCAGCGCCGGGCTGATGGCGGGCGACCTGGCCGTCGGCGCGCGCAGCGGGCTGGAGGCGCAGCTGTGCGGTGACGCGCACGCGGCGAACTTCGGCCTCTACGGCACGCCCGAGGGCGAGATCGTGATGGACGTCAACGACTTCGACGAGACGCTGCCCGGCCCGTGGGAGTGGGACCTGAAGCGGCTGGCGACGTCGCTGGTGCTGGCCGGGCGGGAGGGAGGCGTGTCCGAGAAGGGCTGCTGGGACGCCGCGTCCGACGCGGTGCGCGCCTATCGGGGCGCGGCGCGCCACCTGGCCGAGATTCCGTTCATGGAGTCGTGGAGCGCGCTGGGCGACGAGTCGGTGCTGAGCAAGTCCAAGGCCGACGACCTGGTGGACAACTTCAGCAAGGCGGCGTCGAAGGCGCGCAAGAACACCAGCGCGCGGGTGGCGGCGAAGTGGACCCGGCGCGAGGGCGAGCACATCCGGTTCGTCGCCGATCCCCCGGTGCTGACCCGGATCTCCGAGTCCACCGCGCAAGACGTGGTGGACGCACTTCCGTCCTACGTGGACACCCTGCGCGAGTCCCGGTACAACCTGATCATGCGCTACAGCGTGTCCGACGTGGCGTTCCGGGTGGTCGGCACGGGCAGCGTGGGCTGGCGCAACTACCTGGTCCTGTTGCACGGCAACGGTGCGGAGGCGCTGGTGCTGCAGGCGAAGGAGGCGCGGCCGTCGGCGCTGGCCCCGTTCCTCGACTCGCCTCCCGTGAAGCACGAGGGCAAGCGGATCGTGCACGGGGCCCGGCTCGTGCAAGCGGAGACGGACATCCTGCTCGGCTGGACCACGATCGAAGGGCGGCCCTACATCGTCCGGCAGTTCCGCAACCGCAAGGGCGAGATCGACGCGACCGCGTTGAAGCAGGACGCCCTGGACGACTACGGCCGGCTCGCGGGCGCGCTGCTGGCCCGCGCGCACAGCCGCTCGGTGGACCCGCGGCTGCTCGCCGGGTATTGCGAGGACGGCGAGGAGCTGGACGAGGCGATCGCCCGGTTCGCGCGCGACTACGCCGACCGGACCGCCGCCGACCACGAGGCGCTGGCCAAGGCCGTCAGGTCCGGACGGCTGGCCGCCGAAGTCCGATGACCTGCCTGGCCACCAGGAACAGCACCACCGCGTTCAGCACGTGCCAGAAGTAGTGCGTGCCGCTCGGCCAGGCCTCGCACAGGGGCTGGTCGAGCGTCCGCAGGGTCACCGACACCAGGAACACGGCGGCGGCCGACGCGAGGTCGTGCCACGGCATCCCGCGGACCACGGCGACCACCGTGACCGCCAGCAGGGCCAGGAACGGCGCCAGGTAGATGCCCGAGCCGCCGGGGACCATCGAGCCGACCGGCGCCGTGGCGACCGCGAACAGGACGAACGCGGGCGCGGCCAGCCAGGCGAACGCCCACCGGAGGCCCAGGTAGTGGTGCGCGAACACGATCAGGTACCAGATCACGTAGACCGCGATGAAGCCGACGTCGAACAGGTTGGTGAGCGTGTCGGCCACCGTGTGGAAGCTCAGGCTGCCCAGCCCGACCAGGGCGAGCAGCACCGGCAGCGCCCGCAGGCTCTTCGACTGCGGGCGGTGGCGCCACCACAGCACGGCCGCCGCGACCAGGAAGGCCGCGTTGCTCACCGCGTTGAGCGGTTCGGCCCAGAGACCGGGTGCCAGGCGTTCGCAGTACGCGTCCACGTCGTCCACGACCGGAGTTCTACCGCGCCGGGGTGAACGCCAGGGAATGCCGGTGCGGGACGGTGCCGCTAGGTTGGCCCGTGTGGAGTGGATCGGGCTGATCAGGCACTGCGAGAGCAGCGGCAACGTGGCGTGGGAGGCCGTGGAGGCGGCCGGTCACGAGGTGGTCGACCTGCCGGAGCGCGACGCGGACGTGCCGCTGTCCGCCGAAGGCGAGCGGCAGGGCCGGGCGCTGGGCCGGTGGTTCGCCGCCATGCCGCGCGAGCAGTGGCCGGACGTGGTGGTGTGCTCGCCCTACCTGCGCGCCCTCGACACCGCTCACCACGCCCTGCCCGGCCATCCCCGGAGCCGGGTGGACGAACGCCTGCGCGACCGCGAGCTGGGCGTGTTCGACGTGCTGACCAAGCACGGCGTGGCCCGGCGCTACCCGGAGGAACCGGCCCGCGAGCGGCGGCTCGGCAAGTTCTACTACCGGCCGCCGGGCGGCGAGTCGTGGGCGGACGTGGCGTTGCGGCTGCGGTCGCTGCTGCGGGACGTGGACGGGCGGCGGGTGCTGCTGTTCGGGCACGAGATCACCGCGTTCCTGCTGCGCTACCTGCTGGAGGGCCTGCCGGAGCGCGACCTGACGGCGTTCGCGCGGAACACGGTCGTGCCCAACGGCTCGCTCACGTCGTGGCGGCGCGAGGACGGGCTGTGGGTGCTGGAGTCCGAGTCCGAGACCGGTCACCTGGTCGAGGAGGGCGCCGAGCCGACGAAGTCCGAGGACGTCGCGACCCGGACGGCCTGAACCGCCAGGCCGCGACGGCCGCCGCGTGCGCCGTCGCGTGGACCGTCTGCCTGGCCGGAACCCGCACAGCGTTCGCGTTCGGCAGCCATGGTTACCGCGCCCGCTTGACCCGCGTCTCGTCCCACACCGGCTCGTTCACCTCGACCACCTCGCCGTCCGACCGGAACAGCAGGAACCGGTCGAACCCGCGCGCGAACCAGCGGTCGTGCGTGACGGCCACGACCGTCCCGGTGAACCCCTCCAGCGCGTCCTGCAACGCCTCGGCCGAGTTCAGGTCGAGGTTGTCGGTCGGCTCGTCCAGCAGCAGCAGCGTCGCGCCGGACAGTTCCAGCAGCAGCACCTGGAACCGCGCCTGCTGCCCGCCGGACAGCGTCTCGAACCGCTGGTCACCCTGCTTGCCCAGGCCGTAACGGCTGAGCACGGCCATCGCCGCGCCCCGGTCCCGTCCCGCGCGGCCGTCCGAGCCGTGCCACAGGATGTCGACCAGCGTGCGGCCGATCCACTCCGGGTGCTGGTGGGTCTGCGCGAACAGACCCGGCACCACTCGCGCGCCGAGGCGGCACACGCCGGTGTGGGCGACGTCCCCGCCGCCGAGCAGCCGCAGGAAGTGGCTCTTGCCCGACCCGTTGGAGCCCAGCACCGCCACCCGGTTCTCGAAGAAGACCTCCACGTCGAACGGCTTCATCAGGCCGGTCAGCTCGAGGTTCTGCACGGTGATCGCCCGCACGCCGGTGCGCCCGCCGCGCAGCCGGGGCGTCACCTTCTCGTCCGTCGGCAGCTCCGGCGGCGGGCCGGCCTCCTCGAACTTCTCCAGCTTGGCCCGCATCACCCGGTACTTGGCCGCCATCACCTCGCTGATCCGGGCCTGGATCTGGAGCGTGCGGACCAGTTCCTTGAGGTGGTCGTGCTCCTCGTTCCAGCGGCGGTGCAGCTCGGCGAGGCGTTCGATCCGGGCCGCGCGGGCGGCGTGCCAGGTGCCGAACGAGCCGGGGTGCGTCCACGCCGAGTGCGCCTCCACCGTGACCACGTGCGTCGCGGCGACGTCGAGGAGTTCCCGGTCGTGGCTGACCAGCAGGACGGCCTTGCCGGTCTCGCGGAGCCGGTCCTCCAGCCACCGCTTGCCCGGCACGTCCAGGTAGTTGTCCGGCTCGTCGAGCAGCAGCACCTGCTCCGGTCCGCGCAGCAGCGCTTCGAGCACCAGGCGCTTCTGCTCGCCGCCGGAGAGCGTGCGCACCTCGCGGAACCGGGCCCGGTCGAACGGCACGCCCAGGGCGGCGACGGTCACGGTGTCCCACAGGACCTCGGCGTCGTACCCGCCGACCTCGCCCCACACGGTGATGGCGTCGGCGTACCGCATCTGGGCGGGCTCGTCGTCGGTCTCCATGAGCTGGAGCTCGACCGCGTCCAGCGCCTCGGCGGCGGCCCGCAGCGGCGCGGGTGACGCGGCCAGCAGCAGGTCGCGGACGGTGCTCTCGTCCCGGACGGAGCCGACGAACTGCGGCATCACGCCCAGGCCGCCCTGCACGCGGACACTGCCCGCGGTGGGCACCAGCTCGTTCGAGAGGATGCGGAGGAGGGTCGTCTTGCCGACGCCGTTGGCGCCGACCAGCGCGACCACGCTGTTGGTGCCGACCTTGAACGACACGTCGCGGAACAGCTCGCGTCCGTCGGGCAGTCGGAAGGCGAGGCCGTTCGCGTCCAGGAATCCCACCCGCGCATGGTCGGCCATGACGAGGTCCGGTGGCCAGCGGATTTGGCCTCATCCGGAAGGTGTGACGGAAGGCATTGCGCGGAGGGCATCGCGCGGAGGGCAGGCGCGCACCATCGCCACGCGGCTCGGCTGGACCGAACGCGGGCGACCGGGGAGCCGCTCAGCGCCAGGTGAAACCGCGCATCAGCAGGAGGACCGCGCCGAACCCCAACGAGGCCAGGGCCGGACCGAACGCCCCGAGGAACAGCAGCAGCACGCCCAGGACGGTGAACGTCGCCACGAGCGCGTAGCTGAGCACCGGGTGCCGAGGTTTGCCGGCGACGAGCGCCGAGGCCAGGCCCGGCTCTTCGTCCGCGAGTCTGCTCTCGATCTCACTCAGGGTGCGGCGTTCCGCTTCGCTCATCACGGCGGTGGGATACCCGGCGCCCCATCGGCAAAACCACCGCTGAGCGGGGGTTTAGCGGAGAGAAGTCACCGCGAGAGCGCGACGAGTCGGGATACCGCCCGCAGGTACTTCTTGCGGTAGCCGCCACGCAGCATCTCGGCCGTGAACAGCTCCGACAGCGGCTCCCCCGACACCGCCACCGGGATGTCCCGGTCGTAGAGCCGGTCGCCGAGCGCGACGAGCCGCAACGCGACCGCCTGATCGGGTGCGGGCCGAACGTGGCGCAGGTGCACGGCGGTGACCCCGTCCACCAGCCGGCCGTAGCTCGACGGGTGGATCCTGGCCAGCGCGTCGCACAGGTCGGCGAAGTCGTCCAGCGTGCTGCCCGGCGTGCTCTCGGACTTGGCCAGCAGCTCCTCGTCGGCCATCGGCGCCGGCGCGTCGGGCAGACCCCGGTGGCGGTAGTCGGGGCCGTCCACCCGGACCACGGTGAACTTCGCCGACATCGACTGGATCTCGCGCAGGAAGTCGGCGGCGGCGAACCGGCCCTCGCCGAGCTTGTCCGGCAGCGTGTTCGACGTGGCCGCGACCGACACGCCCGCCGCGGTCAGCTCCTTGATCAGGCGGGTGACCAGCATCGTGTCGCCCGGGTCGTCCAGCTCGAACTCGTCGATCGCGAGGAGCTCGTGCGACGACAGCCGCCGCACCGTCTCGCCGAACCCGAGCGCGCCGACCAGGTTGGTCAGCTCCACGAACGTGCCGTACGCCTTCGGGCCGGGCACGGCGTGCCAGATGGAGGCCAGCAGGTGGGTCTTGCCGACGCCGAACCCGCCGTCCAGGTAGAGGCCGGGCTTCGCGGCGCCCTCGTCGGAGCGCTTGAACAGCTGCCCCAGCCAGCCTCTGCTGCCATCCTCGGAGACGCGTTCGGCGAACTCCCGGCACGCCCGCACGGCCGCCGCCTGGCTCGGCTCATCCGGGTTCGGCAGGTAGGTGTCGAACCGGACGGCGTCGAAGCGCGGCGGCGGGACCATCGCGTCCACCAGCTCGGCCGCGGCGACGTGCGGGATCCGGTCGGACAGGCGCGGCGGGGCGGACATGCCCGGATCGTAACGGCGTGCTGGGATGTGGTCGTGCGGATGTTGTGGCCACCACGCGAGGGCGAGATCACCGACAGCGAGCTGGAACGGCTCTACGACTACCCCGACGGGCTCGACCGGCCCTGGGTGCAGGTGAACTTCGTGTCCAGCGTGGACGGCGCGGTGTCGGTGGCGGGCCGGTCCCAAGGGCTGGGCAACGACGCCGACCACAAGGTGTTCATGCTCGGCCGCGACCTGTGCGACGTGGTGCTCGTCGGCGCGGGCACGGCCCTGGTCGAGGGCTACCAGGGCGTCAAGGCGGGCGAGGTCCGGGCGTCCCGGCGGGCGAGGCTGGGGCTGGCGCCGGTGCCGCCGATCGCGGTGGTCACCGCGCGGTGCTCGATCGAGCCGACGTCCCCGCTGCTGACCAGCACGTCCGTGCCGCCGATCATCCTCACCACCGCCGGCGCCCCGGTCGAACGGCGGGACGCGCTGGCCGCGGCGGGTGCGGACGTGGTCGTGGCCGGTGCCGAGTCGGTGGACATGGGCGTGGCGTTGGAGGCGCTCGACGGACGCGGCCTGCGCCGGGTCGACTGCGAGGGCGGGCCGAAGGTGTTCGGCTCGCTGATCGACGCGAACCTGGTGGACGTGCTCTGCGTGACGTTCTCGCCGCTGCTCGCGAGCGGTGACGCCGGGCGGATCGCGGTCGGTCCGCTGCCGCCGGCGCCCCGGTCGCTGGAGCTGGAGTCCGTGCTGCACCACGACAGCGCGCTGCTCCTCCGCTACCGCAAGGCGGCTTAGCGCCATCACGTGCGCCGGGGCGGCCCACCGGGCAGGATGGCCGGGTGGCGCTCCCGTTGAACCCTCCCGTGCAGCCCATGCTGGCCAACGCGGTGGACAGCATCCCGACCGGCGTCGACCTCGTGTTCGAGCCGAAGTGGGACGGCTACCGCTGCCTGGTGTTCCGCGACGGCGACGAGGTGTTCCTCCAGTCCCGCAGCGGCAAGCCGCTCAACCGGTACTTCCCGGAGGCCGAGGCCGCGCTGCGGCGCACCCTGCCGCCGCGGGTCGTGGTCGACGGTGAGCTGGTCGTGGCGAAGGACGACAAGCTCGACTTCGACGCCCTGTCCGAGCGCATCCACCCGGCGGCGAGCCGGGTGAAGCTGCTGTCCGAGCAGACACCGGCGAGCTTCGTGGCGTTCGACGTGCTGGCCGTGGGCGACGACGTGCTGCTGGACCAGCCCGGCACGAAGCGGCGGTCCACGCTGGAAGGCCTGGTCACGCCCAGTGACGGCCTCTACCTCACGCCCGCGACCACCGACGCCGCCCTGGCCCTCCAGTGGTTCGAGCTGTTCGAGGGCGCGGGGCTGGACGGCATCATCGGCAAGCCCGCCGCCGGGGAGTACACGCCCGGCAAGCGGTCCATGATCAAGGTCAAGCACGCCCGCACCGCCGACTGCGTGGTGGCCGGGCTGCGCTGGCACAAGGACACCGAGCCCGGCACGGCCGTCGGCTCGCTGCTGCTCGGCCTGCACGACGACGCCGGCATCCTGCACCACGTGGGCGTGGTCGGCTCCTTCAAGGCCGCCGAACGACGTGCGCTCGCGCAGGAGCTCCACGGCCTCATCACGTCGGAAGACCACCCGTGGCTGGTCGAGCCGGACGGCCGCCGGCTGCCCGGCGAGATCAACCGGTGGCGCGGCAAGCACGCGGACTGGGTGCCGCTGCGGCCGGAGCGGGTGCTGGAGATCTCGTACAGCCAGACCGAGGGCGGCGCACCGGCCCGCCTGCGCCACAACGGCCAGTTCCGCCGCTGGCGCCCGGACCGCGAGCCCGAGTCGTGCCGCTACGACCAGCTCGACCAGCCCGCCCGCTACGACGTCGACTCGGTGCTGCGCGGGGAGGTCCGCCCCGCCTGACGGTCCACGACCTCGCGGCCCGGACCTCGGCCAGGCAGTCGGCCACGCTGTGACGTGCGACCTCACGCCCGATCAGGTCCAGCGGCAGGTCGTCCCGCTCGAACCGCACGCAGCGGGTTCGCCAGGACCACGTCCCGCACCGCCGACACCGTCGCGCGCCGGTCCTCGCGGCTCCGACAGGACTGCTCGACCGTCGAGGCCTTGCTCCACCAGGGCTCACACCTCCGGTCTCGCGGTCCGGGTCGCCCCGACCGACGCCAGCACCACGCAGAAGACCGCGGCGTACTGCGCCGGGTGCAGCGCCTCGTGCAGCACGATCAACCCGGCCAGCGCGGCGACCGCCGGTTCCAGGCTCATCAGGATGCCGAACACGCGCGGCGGCATCCGGCGCAGCGCCTCCAGCTCCAGCGAGTACGGGATCACCGACGACAGCAGCGCCACCCCCGCGCCCGCGATCAGCACCACCGGGTCGAGCAGCATCGTGCCCGCCTCGGCCACCCCGAACGGCAGCACCAGCGCGGAGGCGAACACCATCGCCAGCGCGAGGCCCTTGCCGTCGGACGTGCGGCTGCCCAGCGCCGCCGCCATCACGATGTACCCCGCCCAGCACACGGCCGCCGCCAGCGCGAACAGCACGCCGGGCAGCGCCAGGCCACCGTCCACCCTGGTCAGCAGCAGCACGCCGCCCGCCGCGAGCAGCGCCCACACCCCGTCCAGCCAGCGGCGCGACCCGAACACGGCCACGGCCAGCGGCCCCAGGAACTCGATGGTGACCGCCGCGCCCAGCGGGATGTGCTTGATCGCCTGGTAGAAGGTCAGGTTCATGGTGCCGAGCACCAGCCCGTAACCGGCGATGACCAGGTACGTCCGCCGGTCCAGCCGCAACGACGGCCGCCAGATCAGCACCAGCACCACGGCCGCCAGCACGAGCCGCAGCGTGACCGTGCCCGTGGCACCCGCAAGGGTGAACAACTGCTTGGCGACGGCCGCGCCGACCTGCACGCTAACCACGCCCAGCAGGACCAGCGCGGGTGGCGGGATCGCGCCGAACGCCCTGGCGGCGGCGGCGAGCGGCCCCGGACGGGGGTACGGGCGTTCAGGACTGCCTTCGACGTGCACGACGACCACCCGGCCATCCTCCCCCAGCCCGCTCACCGAAGTCTCACCTGGACTGTGTGAGGCTTCCACCTGCCTGCCGGGAGAGAGCGAGGGACCACTGTGCCGCGTCGGCGTCACGCCGCCTTGATGTTGGCGGCCCTGAGCGCGCTGGCGGCGTGCAGCGCGGGACCGTCGACCCGGCCGGTGATCGCCGTGCACGGTGACGGCGAGGAGCCGTCGACGGCCTCCGTGCCGTCCGGCCCCCGCGAGGTGCCCCCGCTGGAGGACTACGAGGCGAACCGGCTGGCCTGGTCGAAGTGCACCGACTCCACCAACGCCCGGATGGGCGGCACGGCGCCGGCCGGGGAGTACGAGTGCGCGCGGCTGACCGTGCGGCTGGACGCGCCGAGCCGTCCCGGCCGGGGCAGCCTGGGTCTCGCGCTGCTGCGCGTCGGCACCGGCGGCAGCCCGCTCGTGGTGCTCAGCGACGCCGACGGCGAGCCGGGCACGCTGAAGGCGGCGCGGCTCGCCGCGAGCCTCCCGCCGCAGGTCCTGAGCAGGTTCACGCTGATCGGCGTGGACCGGCGGGGCACCGGCGAGTCGGACGGGGTGCAGTGCGTGCCGGACGTGGCGCGGGTGGAGATCGTGGAGTCCGACCCGGGGTCGGAGACGCACGACGAGTTGTCGGAGGCCTACACGCTGGCCAGCCGCGAGTGCGTGCTCGACCTGGAGAACCGGCTGACGGCGGTGGACTCGTGGCGTGCGGCGGCCGACCTCGAACAGCTGCGCGAGGCGCTGGGCGTGCCGCACCTGAACGGCATCGGCATCGGCGAGGGCTCGCGGGTGCTGTCGCTGTACGCGAGCCGGTACCCGGACCGGATCGGGCGGATGGTGTTCGACGGCGCGCCCGACCCGACGCTGGACGTGCCGGCGGTGGCGCAGACCCGGGCGGTGGCGGCGGAGGAGACGTTCTCGGCGTTCGAGAAGGACTGCGTGGTCCGGGGCTGTCCGCTGGGTGCGGACGCCACGAGCCGGTTCAAGGCGTTGCTGGAGTCGTTGCGGGACGAGCCGCTGGACGGGCGTGGCTTCGACGTGACGCCGGGGACGGCGACGGTGGCCGTGCTGGCGGGTCTGGCGGACCGGTCGCGGTGGCCGGCGCTGGCCGACGCCCTGGTCGCGGCGGAGGGTGGTGACGGCGCGAGGCTGAGCGCGTTCGTCGACCCGCTGCTGGCCGACGGGGAAGAGGGCCCGCCGTGGCTGGACGCGGGGATCGTCACCGGCTGCAACGACACCACGACCCGCATCCCGCCCGAGCGGGTGCAGGGGATGGCCGCGGACTGGCGGACCAAGCACCCGTTGTTCGGCGCCTACTTCGCCCGCGAGCTGCTGACGTGCGGCCCCTTCCCCGTGCCGCAGCCGGCGAAGGTGCCGAAGCTGGTCGGGGCGCCGCCGATCCTGGTGCTGACGACCGCCGCCGACCCGGTGACGCCACGTGAGGGCAGCGAACGGGCCGCACAGGCGTTGCCGGCCGGGATCGTGGTCGGCTGGCAGGGCGGCGGGCACGGAGCGTTGGGCCAGTCGGCGTGCGCGATGAAGGCGACCGAGGAGTTCCTGGTGAACGCGAAGGTGCCGACGAGCGGCACCGTCTGCCCACCCTGACCCGTGAACCCGCCCCGAGCCCCGGCGCGCTGGGGCGGCCGGGGCCGGGCGTTGTCTTTCACGGGCGATCAGTCATCGCGTGACGGGCGCCGGTCTAGCAGCTGGAACAGCACCCGCAGCCAGGACCCGTGCAACCGGTGCAGCAACCGCAACTGCCGAGCTGTGGTTCTTCCACGGTCATGATCTCCACCACCATCTTCTGTCTCCCCGGAGTCGGACTTCCTCCTGCGATCGAAGGTATTTCGACCCCACCGTCCGCCCTACCGCTGGGCAGGGGAAGCCCCCTCACCCGATCGCGGAACAGCAATCATCAAGATGTTGCAATACGTGTTCACGACCCCTCAGCCGGTCAGCTCGTCCAGCGCCCGTTGCGCCTCCGCGAGCTCCGCCCGCAGCTGCTCGACCCGCGCGAGGTGCCGTTCCCGGGCCGCGTCGATCACGCTCTCCACCGCTTCGTCGACCTCCGCCGGCAGCAGTTTCGCCGCCTGCGACACCGCCGACGCGGCCACCGGAGCGGCCTTCAACGTCCGCTTCGAGCCCCACTGCACGTCGACCGTCCACTCACCCTCGACGGTCGACACCAGCGTCACCGTCACCTCGGCCGGCTTCGCCTGCTTGCGCGCGGCGGGCTTGCGGTCGGCGGCCGGCGCCGCGGGTGCGGGCGCCGGCTTCGGCTTCGCCGGTGGCGGCGCGGGCGTGTAGATGTGCTCGACCGGCGCGGGAGCCTCGGCCTCCTCCTTCACGGGGGCGGGAGCCGGCGCACGCCTGCGCGGCGCCGGCTTCTCCAGCGTCAACTCGGCCGGTGAGAACGACAGGTCGTCCTTGTCACCGGTCGGCCGCACCTGGATGAAATCGCCCTCGGCCGGCTCGGTGAACGACATCACCTTCGCCGACCGCCCGGCCTCCACCCCGACCGCGGCGGAGGTGAACCAGACCGCGGCCGGACGACCCGCGGCCAGCTCCGCGCGCAAGTAGTCGATGTCCTCCTCGGACAACGAGTTCTGCTTCGCCTTCGCCATCGGTACCTCCACGACTTGCACAAGATCCGTCGGGGTGCAGCTTGCCCTACGGCACCGACAATTCCGCGAGCTGCCGGTCGTGCGGACGCGCGAGGACCCATTGGGCGACCACCGAACCGATGAGCGCGAGGAGCATGTCCCAGTGGGTGTCCCAGACATCTCCTTGTGTGCCAAGGAAATCCGTCGCGGACTCACCGCCGACCATCGCGCCCGCCCACTCAACGAACTCGTACCCCGCGCTGATCGCCAGGCAGGTGGCGGAGACGAGGAAGAACGTCCACCGGCCCGGCCGCAGCGGCGACCGGCGCAACAGGACCTCCCGCACCAGCACGGCGGGCACGAAGCCCTGCACGAAATGCGCGAACCTGTCGTAGTGGTTCCGGTCGGTCCACGGCAGGTCGCCCAGCGGCACCTCGGCGTAGGTGTAGTGGGCGCCGAGCGCGAGCACCAGCGCGTGCCCGAAGACCAGCCAGTACGCGAGCCTGGTCAGCGGGAACCTGCGGTACGTCACCACGAGCAGCGGCAGGGCGATCAGGATCGGCGCGACCTCCAGCAGCCAGGTGCCGTAGCTCTTGGGCCGGATGGCGGACACCGCTACCGCCACCACGACGAGCGCGGCCAGGACGAGCGGTTGGCGAGCCCTCGGTTCCATCCACCGGATCCTGCCGGCTCGCGCGCCCGGCCAGAAGTGGTCCGGTCCGGGAGTCCAAACAGGACACGGGCGGCGAGGTGAGCCCTCGCCGCCCGTGCCGTCCACCGCTCGCGCCGCTGGTGCGGCGGTGGGATCAGGACCCGAACTGGATCCAGTTGACGTTCACGAAGTCGGCCGGCTGGCCGCTGGTGAAGGTCAGGTAGACGTCGTGCTTGCCGGTCACGCCCGTGATGTTGGCCGGCACGGTCCGCCAGCTCTGCCAGCCGCCGGTGTTGCCGATGGCGAAGCTGCCGACCGGGGCGGCCGTGGGGCTGCCGAGCCGGACCTCCACCAGACCGCTCACGCCGCCCGCCGCGCCGCTCGCGACCCGGGCGACGAACTGCCGGCCGGTGCGGGAGCCGAAGTCGACGCCCCGGTAGAGCGTCCACTCGCCGTTGGCGATGCCCGCGATGTTCTGGCCGCCACCGGTGTCAGTGGTCGTCTCCTTGAACACGCCCTTGTGCGCGTCGTAGGACTCGGCCTGGATGGTGCCGAACGCGTCACGGGAGACCGGCGGAGGCGTGGTCGTCGTGGTCGTCGTGGTCGTGGTCGTCGTGGTGGTGGTCGTGGTCGTCGTGGGATCGGTCGGGTTGACGCCGCCCGAACCGGAGTCCACGCCGCTGCCGGCCGGACCGCGCCACGCGGTGGACGACGCCGGGACGTTCAGCGTCTGCCCGTCGGAGAACGTCACCGTGGTCGCCGTCGCGCCCGGGTTGTAGGCCACGTACGTGCGGGCGCCGTTCTTGCTCAGCACGGCGTGCGTCGGCACGTTCGCGGTGACGGACGTGTCGGGCGTGCCGTAGGTGTCGAGCGACGTGATCCAGTGGTAGGCGTGCGCCCGCGAGTCGCCGTCCTCCGGCGGGAGGCCGCTGCCGTAGTTCGCCAGCGCCTGCGCCGGGTCGGCGATCGCGAGGAACTGGGTGATGATGTCCTTCCACTCGACCTCGGTGCCGCCGTTGTTGGCGCGCAGCTCGTTGACGTTCTGGATGATGTCGGCCTTGTAGTCGGCGTGGTACAGCGAGCCGCCGGTGATCGGCAGCATGTTGATGCCGTGGATCTCCTCCGGGTTCGCCGTCCACCACGTGCTGTAGCTGGCGCCCGCGCCCCACACCATGCCGACCGTGCCGTGCTTGAAGGCGGCCGGGAAGACGGTGTCGTCCTTGTCGAACCAGTACTGGGCGATCGTGGACTCCTGCGTGGTGTGCAGGTAGATGCCCGCGTCGCGCAGGGCGGTGTCACCGGTCGCCTGGCCGAACAGCACCGCGGCGGTGGCGAACATCATCCCCTCGGACGAGGACTCCTCGTTGTTGCCGTGCGCGAACCCGGCGTGGCCGGACGCCCAGCCGTGGCCGGCGTACGCGTCGAAGTTCCGCATGAACGGGAAGCGGGTCTCGCCGCGGTCGTAGTTGTTGGCGTCCTTGACGAGCAGCTTGATCATGCCGCCGTACCGGGAGTCCGCCGCCCACGCCTGGTCGTGCTGGGCCAGGATCGCGGCCGCGAGCACGTAGTAGCCGTGGTGGAAGTGGTGGTCGTTCAGCTCGGCGTCGGTGCCGTAGGAGGCCGGGTAGCCGGTCAGCGCGCCCCACGTCGAGTCGTAGACGAAGTGCTTGTCCGCCTCGCCCGGCGTGGCGGTGAGCCAGTCGGTGAGCCGGTCGCGGACCATGCCCAGCAGACGGTCGCGGCCCGCCGTGTAGCCGATCTGGTTGGCGACGCGGGCGAGTGCCGCCAGCCGCCACATCGCCTTGCCGGTCCAGTAGGTGTCCTTCGCGCCCTTCCACGGGTCGGCGGCGTTCAGCTCCTGGTCGATCTCGGCGCGCAGTCGGTTCTTGTCGGCTGCCGAGGACAGGGGGAGCGCCGGCAGGACGCCGTTGAACGTGCTGCGGGTGGTGAACGACGAGCCCTCGCGCAACCGCATCTCACCGCGCGGCGAGGTGTAGCGGTGGGCGGTCATGGCGTCGGAGGAGTTGATCCACTGGTGCCGGTAGAGCGCCTGGAGGGTGCCGGTCTGGGTGCCCTGACGCGGCGTGGTCGTGGCCGTGTAGGTGGCCGTGAGCTGGGCGTTGGCCGAGTTGTACGACCAGCTCACCTTGGTGTCGGTGATGAAGGAGAACGCGTAGCGCTGGAACAGGGGCAGCGCGTCGCGGCTCGGCAGCACGGCGACCGAGAAGAAGGAGGCCGACGCGGTCGCCTCGGCGGTGCCGACGACGTTCCACGGGGTCGGGGAGAACAGCGCGTAGTCGCGGCCGTTGATCGTGACACCGAGCGTGGTGCCGGTGTTGCTCCAGATCGTGGTGGCGCCGTTGAAGCCGACCCTGGCCGCGCCGCCCGAGGCCTCCGCGTAGACGTACGGCGAGCCGTGGCCGATGGTGGTGCGCAGGGTGCGCGTCCCGTCGGTCCAGAGTGGACTGACCGTCCAGTCGGACCAGCCGTCGACCGCGGTGCGCGGCGCGTTCAGGCCGGCCACGCCGACGAACAGGTCGTCCTGGTGCATGAACTCGTAGAACCGGCCGTCCGGCGTGATGTTGGGGGTGTTCGGGTAGCCGACACCGAGCCCCTGGGCCGCCGCGTGGAAAGTCAGCGGGTGGCCGTACATGTTCTCGGAGTACGGGTTGCCGGGGTAGCGCTGGAAGGCCAGCGACGACCACCAGTCGTTGGTCGGGACCGGGCGGCCGGCCATCCGCGCGGTGACCTTCGGCGTGACGGGGGCGCCGTTGTAGTCGGATGGGCCGACCGTGCCGGCCGGGCGGGTGGTGGCGTAACTGCCTGCGCCGACAGGTACGGCGTTGGCCGTTCCGGTCAGGACGAGCGGTATCGCCGCGGCCACGGCCAACGCGGCGACGGCAGCCGCCAGATGGGGGCGGATTGAACGCACAGGGACCTCCAGCAGGGACTCACGACCTTGTGAGAGCGCTCTCACGCACCGCAAACGGTAAACCCGTGCTTGCCTCGTGTCTACTGTCGACCGCTTCTGACTTCGTCAAGTAGCGGCGCGGAGGGCCCTACTCCTCCACCCGGAGCCGGTACTCGCACCCGTACTCGACCGCGTACTGGAGGTCGTAGTGGTGCACGATCTTGGGGCCGCCGTGCAGGTGGACGTGGGTGACGGTCTGCTTCGGGGCCTCGGGCGCCTTGGCGTGCGAGTCGACCCGACCGTCGAGAGGCCCACCGACGAACCGCACCACGTACGCATGCGTCATCGTCTTGCCTCCCTCTCGTCCGACATCGCCCCCCATGGTACGAGAGGACCAGTCGGATCACGGCCGAACTGCGGCCCGAAACAGCCGGTTGGAGCAAACGCCGGTGACCGGGCCGACACTCGACCCCGTGTGAGGACCACGAGCGAGTACGAGGCCGGACAGCCGGGCTGATCGCCACAGCCCTACACGACGTCGACCTACGCGCTCAACCCCATGTCCGCGATTCCGTCGTCGGGCCGCAACGACCCGTCCTCCCCGAACCCCGCCGAATCCAGCACTGCCCAGATGGCATGGGCAACGGCCGCGTAGTCGTGGGCCGACACGTCGGCGGGCAACAGCACTTCAAGGCGGCGAGCGGGCATACGTCAAGCCTGCCCGTGGACCACTGGCCCGGCGATACCCCAACCGGGCAGAGTCTGGACCGCGGGAAACCAGCCGTGAAAACTCGGGAATAATACCCTGAACACCGAGGATCACCATCCGCGAACAATTGTGCCCGCACCGCCAGTCGACGGCCTCTACCAGCACTTATGCCAGCATCCGTGGCTGCGCGCCGGCACTCGTCATGTCGAGCACCGAGGTCGCCGGTACCGGTCCACCATCGCCCGACAAGTGAGGGTTGCCCGCTTTCCCGGCTCTAGTTGCGCTTCCGGGACGGCTGGACGCGCATCGGCTCACCGGGCATCTTCGGGTAGTCGGGCGGGTACGGCATCTCGCCTCGCTCGTCGCCCGCGTACCAGTCCAGCAGCGTCTCGATGCCGAACGCCTCGTCATCCAGGCCGGCGTGCGGGTCGCCGTTGTCCTCCAAGTACTTCGGCACGGTCAGCACGTCGAAGTCGTCCGGGTCCACACTGGACAGCCGCTCCCACGTCACCGGCGTCGACACCGTGGCGCGCGGGGTGCCGCGGACGGACCAGGCGGATGCGATGGTGCGGTCCCTGGCGGCTTGATTGAAGTCGAGGAACACCCGCTCGCCGCGTTCCTCCTTCCACCACGACGTGGTCGCCTTGCCCGGCGCCCGCCGCTCCACCTCGCGCGCCAACGCGATCACGGCGTGCCGGACGTCCACGAAGTCCCACTCGGGCCGAATCCGCACGGCCACGTGGATGCCGCGCCCACCGGACGTCTTCGCGTAGCCGGTGAGCCCCAATTCGTCCAGCACCTCGCGCAGCACCATCGCGACGTCCACCGCGTCCCGGAAGCCCGTTCCCGGTTGGGGGTCGAGGTCGACGCGCAACTCGTCCGGCCGGTCCGTGTCCGACCGCCGCACGGGCCACGGGTGGAAGTCGAACGTGCCCAGGTTCGCCGCCCACACCAGCACCGCGGGCTCGGTCGGACACACCTCGTCCGCGGGGCGCCCGGACGGGAACTTGATGCGAGCCGTCTCGACCCACTCGGGAGCGCCCTTGGGCAGCCGCTTCTGGTAGAACGCCTCCCCCGCAACCCCGTCGACGTACCGCTTCAACGTGGTCGGCCGGTCCCGCAGCACGCGCAGCAGCGGTTCGGCGACGGCGAGGTAGTA
Source organism: Saccharothrix isguenensis (assembly GCF_052936305.1). NCBI lineage: Bacteria > Bacillati > Actinomycetota > Actinomycetes > Pseudonocardiales > Pseudonocardiaceae > Saccharothrix > Saccharothrix isguenensis. The sequence goes on along the minus strand of NZ_CP193626.1, from coordinate 1,827,855 downwards.
CTCGACCACCTGCAGCTTGGTGATCTCCCGGTCCGGGAAGTAGACCTTGCCCGGATTCGACACCCGGACCACGCGCTCGCCTACGTTCAGTTCCACAGCTTGGGCCGCCACGCGGGCGAGCGTAACAACGGCGACCGGGCCGGGCAGGGCAAACGCGCCGTCGTGGTGATCAGCACACGACCGCGGTGTATCCAGCCGTCGGGTCACCCCTCCGACCAGCGGTTTTACACCACTCAACCGCTGCCGTCACACCGTGCCGCCCGGAGGTGCCATTAGCCCGTTCGCATGTACGCGAATGATCTCGCCCCGACCGTTACAGCGCTTCGATACAGTTCCCGACTGACCACAGAGCGCAATCGGGGAGGTTTGTGCTGTGACCGGCGACAACGGGGGGCTGACGGGAGACGTCGGCCAGTACGCCCTGCAGCAGTACCGCGAGCAGGGCGGTGGCGGGCTGGCGAGCCTGTTCACCATGGGCATCAGCGACATCGTCGCCGCCACCAAGGCCCTGTCGGCCGCGAACGAGGCGCAGGCGCTCTCAGTCGACCCCCAAGCGGTCGACACGATGCTGAAGAAGCTCACCGAGATGCAGGACACCCTGGACAAGATCCAGCGACACGCCTTTCAGCTCAGCAACAAAACTCCACTGGGCGGTGGATACGCCGAGGACATCGGCATTGTAAATGGACAACTCGGCGAACAAGTGATCGGCGAGATCATTCCCGAGATGGTCACGGCCATCGACGGACTGAAAGCCCAAATCGAGAAGAGTCGGGCCTCGTACCAGAACGTCGATGAAGCCAAGGCTCAAACGCTCAACAACCTCTGACTGACAAGGCAGCTCCATGAACCGCGCACTCACCCGCATCTCGTTGGCCTGCGTGACGGCCTCGGCCTTGGTGATCACTGCCTGTAGCGACGATCAAGGAGGGACCCCCACTCCGCAGACACTGTCGGCCGCGTCCACCACCAGCAGCGGCCCGAAAGTCAGCGACACGAAGCTCGTCGGAATCAAGGCCTGTGACTTGTTGACATCCGGTGAGGCAAAGGAGGTCGGCCTCACGAGTCCTGGCGAGGCCGGCCAGGTCGCGGGAACATCGAGCTGTGATTGGACCGTCAGCGGAAATGGCGGACTCCTCGTCAGTATTCTGCCGGACCAGGGAATCGATGCCCTGAACATCGAACAGGACAAGGCATCGCCGATCGAGGTCGGGAAGTACGACGCGACCCAGATCCCTGCCCCGCGCGGCGGGAAGGCCGGTTGTGAGGTATTCATTCAGGTCACCGACTCCTCCACTGTCGAAGTCACCGCGAACCTCAAAGCCAGTTCTACCGACACGGATGCCGCCTGCGAACGGGCGACGAAGGCTGCTGAATTGATCGCGCCCAAGCTGCCCTGACTGCTGTCCGACCGTCCCGAGGGGGGATGACATGACTCGCGAAAAGCCTCAGGCACCCGAACCCACCGCCAACTACCCCGCGCACCCGCACGAGGAGATGAAGCGGCAGGTTGAAGAGAAGTTCGATCCCGGTCTCGCGGGCGAGATCGCCGACGAGTGGACGAACATCGGGTCGACGTTGACCGATCTGGCGGTGGACTTCCAGGTCATCGTCAACGGCTCGCAGAACGCCTGGACCGGAAGCGCGGCGGAGGGGGCTCGGGCTGCGCTGGCGAAGGTGGGCGAGTTCAGCGACCTGACCGGTGACCACTTCACGGCTACGGGCACGGCGCTCCACTCGCAGACCACGGCGGCGTCCGAGGCGAAGGCGCGGATGCCGGAACCCGTCTCGTACGACCCGAAGAAGATGTTCACCGACGCCATCAGCAGCGGCAACATCGTGGAGCTGGCGGCGCTGCCCTTCACGATGCCCATGCAGAAGGCGAAGTCGGACGGCGCCAAGGCTGAGGCCATCCAGGTGATGCAGTCCCGCGACGACGCGATGCGCTCGGCGACCAGCTCGATGCCCGCGTTCGCCGAGATGCCGACCGTCACCCAGGAGCAGGGCGTCGCCACCAGCAACACCAACACCTCCTCGGTCAACACGCACACCGTCGAGCCGACCAGCAGGGTCGGCAACGGAACAGGCACCACCGGAACGAGCAACACCGGGACGGGTAGCAGCGGCACGACGAATGCGTCGTGGGCCCCGCCGCCCACCGTCACGCCGCCGCCACCCGTCGCGCCGCCGGTCAACCTGCCGCCCGCCGGCCCACCCGCGCCGCCCATCACCCCACCGTGGGCGATGCCACCCGGCACCAAGCCGCCCGGCAGCACGCCGGGCAGGCTGCCGGCCCAGCCAGGCAGGCACGTCCCACCGCCCACCACCCGCCCACCCGGCAGCGGCACGCCCGGACGCAACCCCGGGGGGACAGGCAGGACCGGCGGGCCGGGTGGACCAAGCGGAACGGGCGGCGGACGTCCGGGGATGCCAGGCGGCCCCGGTGGCATGTCAGGCGGCGCGGGACGCGGCGGCTTCGGCCCGATGGGTCCGATGGGCCCCGTGGGCTCAGGCGGCCAGAGCGGGTTCGGCCCGACCGGAACGCCCAACCACGCAGGCGCACCGGGCCAAGGCGGACGCGGCGGCGCGGGCGCGCCCGGCGCGATGGGCGCGGGCATGGGCGCGGCCGGCGGTCAAGGGCAGGGGCAGGGCGGAGAGGACCTTGAGCACAAGGCCAAGTACCTCATCCCCACCGACGAGTACTTCGACGACAACCGCCTCGTCTCCCCACCCACCATTGGCGAATAACACCGCATGAGCACCATCGCGAGGCTGTCCCTGCCCGCCTTCGAGGTCCTCTGGGAGGACCTGCGGGCCGGGGCGGCCATCCCGTACCCCTTCGACATCACCCAACACGGCACGACGCTGGACGAGCGCGCCCGCATCCGCAACGACGTCCACGCCGACCTGGAACGCCGAGGTCTGGCGAGGCGCGGCCGTCCGGAACCGGAGCTGGAAGACGCCCTGCGCCTCCTGGCCACCCCGGACACGTCGATCACCGTCATGGGCATGGTCGACGTGGCCGAAGAACACCTGGTCCGCGCACTGGTGGCCGCCCGTGGCCGTTACGCCGTCCGAGCCGTCCAAGAAGACGACGGCGTCCGGCTGGACCTCCTCCGAGAAGTCGGCCTCGCCCAAGCAGCGCTGAACGTCCTGCCCGCACGACCACCGGGACCGGGCCGACCGGTCACCGTCCCGGCCTCCGCCCTCACCCAGCAGCGGCACGGCCGGCAACCCGGACACGACGACGTCCGCGCCCTGAGGGAAATGCTGGCCGGCCCCATCACGGGCACCGGCCACTTCACCGCCCAACCACGGGGAACGGCCGTCACCTGGATCGACACCCCGCGCGGCCGGTACGCGAGCATGGGCACCGAGTGGCTCACCGTCGCACCCGCCGACCACACCGGCCTGGTGCGCAGGATCAGCCAGGCACTCGCGCCTCAAGGCCGGTGACGAAGGCGTTCAACGCCAGCTCGAAGCTGTCGTGGTCGAGTTCCCGGGCCACCGCGGGCAGCAAGTGGGCCTTGTCCAGGTTCGGGTACCGATCCCGGTAGAACGTCTGGTCCTCCGAGAACCCGCTGGAGAACGAGCTCAGCGCCGCCCCGAACACCAGGTACATCAACGACGCCGCGATCATGGTCGCCTCCCGCCGCGACCACCCCGCCGATACCAGCCCACCGTGCACGACGTCCAGCCGGCGCAACGACGCCTCCCGGTGCGCCGGCCCGTAAGCCAGGAACGGCACGATGTTGGGGTGCGCGGCCAACGCCGCCCGGTAGGAGCGCGCGCAGCTGAGCAGACCGTGCCGCCAGTCACCGCCCTCGAACCCCGACACGTCGACGTTCTCCAGGATCCCCGCGGCCACGTCGTGCAGCAGGTCGTCCTTCGTGCTCACGTGCCCGTACAGCGACGCGGCCTGAACGCCCAGCTCAGCGGCCAGCTTGCGCATGGACAGGCCGTCCAGCCCATCCCGGTCGATGATGTGCAGTGCGGCGGTCCGGATGCGCGAGGCACTCAGGATCGGGCTCCTCGGCATTGTCCGCTCCCCTTGCCTGTGGTCGATTCCGCGCCTAGGTTAGATAACCTAACACCGTTCGGTTAGGAGGTCACCCCAGTGGATCTGCGCATCCCGGACGAACACCGCCAACTCGTGGACCTGGCCCACCGGTTCACCGAGGAGCAGATCGTCCCCCACGCCGCCCGCTGGGACCGCGACGAGGCCATCGATCGTGACCTCGTGCCCGCGCTCGGCGAGGTCGGCTTCCTCGGCCTGGGCATCCCGGAAGAGTACGGCGGCTCGGGCGGCGACAACTTCGCGTACTGCCTCGTCCTGGAGGAGATCGCCCGCGGCGACTCGGCGGTGCGCGGCATCATCTCCGTCTCCCTGGGCCTGGTCGGGAAGACCATCTTCAAGAACGGCACCGAACAGCAAAAACAACGGTGGCTCCCCGGACTGTGCTCGGGCGGGAAGCTCGGCTGCTTCGGCCTCACCGAGCCCGGCACCGGCTCCGACGCCGCCTCCCTGGCCACCAAGGCCGTCCGCGACGGCGACGACTGGGTGATCACCGGCCGGAAGGTGTTCATCACCAACGGCACGTGGGCCGACGTGGCGTTGATCTTCGCCCGCACCGGCGGTCCCGGCCCCAAGGGCATCACCGCGTTCCTCGTGCCGACCGACTCCCCCGGCTTCCAGGCCACCGAGATCCACGGCAAGCTCGGCATGCGCGGCCAGGCCACCGCCGAACTCACGCTCGACCAGGTCCGGGTGGGGGACGACAGCCGCATCGGCGACGAGGGCACGGGCTTCAAGCTGGCCATGGCCGCCCTCGACCGGGGACGGATGTCGGTCGCCGCCGGCTGCGTCGGCGCCGCCCGTGGCGCGCTGGAGGCCAGCCTCGAGTACGCCAAGGAACGCGAGCAGTTCGGCAAGCCGATCGCCGGTTTCCAGCTCGTGCAGGAACTCCTGGCCGACATGGCCGTGGAAACGGACGCCGCCAGGCTGCTCACGTGGCGGTGCGCGGACCTCGCCGACCGCGGCGAACCGTTCGGCACGGAGGCGTCCATGGCGAAGCTCTACGCCAGCGAAGCCGCCGTCCGGGTGGCGAACAACGCCATCCAGGTGTTCGGCGGGTACGGGTACATCGACGAGTACCCGGTGGGCAAGTACCTGCGGGACACCAGGGTCACGACGCTCTACGAGGGCACCAGCCAGATCCAGAAGTTGCTCATCGGCCGGGCGCTGACCGGCATCAACGCGTTCATGTAGACGGGTAGAGGGAGGACGGCATGGACTTCACGCTCGACGAGGAGCAGAAGGAGATCCGCGACTGGGTGCGGACCTTCGTGCGCAAGGAGGTGACGCCGCTCGAACCGGAGGTGCTGCGCCGCGAACGCCTGGGCGAGCCCGGCCTGACCCGGGACGAGCTGAAAGAGCTCCAGGACAAGGCGAAGGCGGCGGGCTTCTTCGGCGTGCTCACGCCGACGGAGTACGGCGGCATGGGCCTCGGCGCGCTCATGACGGCGCTCGTGGAGGCCGAACTGGGCCGCTCGTTCGTCCCGTTCCGCTTCGGCGGCTACGCGGACAACATCCTGTTCCACGGCAACGAGGAGCAGAAGCAGCGCTACCTGGTGCCGACGATCTCCGGTGAACGCGTGTCGTGCTTCGCGATCACCGAGCCCGGCGCCGGGTCGGACGCCAAGGCCATCCGCACGTCCGCCCGCAAGGAGGGCGGCGACTGGGTGATCAACGGCGAGAAGACGTTCATCACCCAGGGCAACGAAGCGGACTTCGCGATGGTGTTCGCGGTGACCGACAAGGAGAAGGGCGCGGACGGCGGCGTCACCTGCTTCCTGGTCGACCGGGACATGGGATGGAAGTCCGAGCCCATCCCGACCATGGGCCAGTGGGGTCCGGCCGCGCTGGTGTTCGACAACGTCCGGGTGCCCGAGGAGAACGTCCTCGGTGAGGTGGGCAAGGGCTTCCACCTGGCCATGCAGTGGATCGGCCAGGGCCGCTACCTGCTCCCCGCGCGCGCGATCGGCTCGTGCGAGCGACTGGTCGAGATGGCCATCGAGCAGGCCAACAACCGGGTCACGTTCGGCCAGCCCATCGCCGAGTACCAGGCCATCCAGTGGATGATCGCCGACTCGGCGACGGAGATCGAGGCACTGCGCTGGCTCGTCCTGCACGCCGCCTGGCTGGTCGACCAGAAGGCGGACTCACGGCAGGCGCAGTCGATGGCGAAGCTCTACGGCGGCATCAAGGCCAACGAGATCGTGGACCGGGTCCTCCAGATCCACGGCGGCATGGGCTACACCCGGGAGCTGCCGATCGAGCGGTGGTACCGCGAACTCCGGCTGCTGCGCATCTACGAGGGCACGGACGAGATCCAGCGCCGCACCATCGCCCGCAACCTCCTCAAGGGGCACGCGAAGGTGACGGGAACGCTGGGCTGACAACGCTTTCGCCGCCGGAGGGCTGCCCGCCATCAGCCCTCCGGTCCCGCACGCCACGTCGACCCGGCCAGACCACGTGCGTGCGCTGCGTGCCGGACGACCGTGAGCTGATCTCGAAGAACACCCTGGCGCTCTCCGCGCTCTCCGAACTGAGCCGGAAACCGCCCTCCACGCCGTCGACCTCGGCACGATCGGCGTAGGCCAGGCCGTAGCCCGCGACGCGCGCGTCCTCCGCCTCGCCGTACTCCTCCACGATCCCGAACAGCCTCGGCGCCTCGCTGACCGCGAGTTGGTGCATGAGGCGGGTGAACTCTCCCCCGGTCCGAGGTTCCCAAGCCGCCAAGGCTCCGAACGTGACGATCCAGGTCCTCCCGTTCACCGCCGGCGCTCACCCCGGGATGCCAGGCCGGTTCGTCGTGATGGACTTCCAGGCGCCGGACTCGACCGGGTCGGTCAGCCCAGGCTGGTGAGCATCTGGGCGCAGACGCGGGCGAGGTGCTTGCGCATCACGTCCGAAGCGCGGGACGGGTCGCCGGCGGCGATGGCGGTGACCAGGGCGTCGTGGTCGTCCAACGACGCCTGCTGGTGCGGCGGGTCGTCCCGCAGGCCACTGCGCAGCAACACCACCCGCTGCTGCACCAGCCGCACCTGCTCGGCGATCCGAGGGCTGCGCGCCGCGTCCAGCAACGCCTGGTGGAACGCCAAGTCCAGCCGGTACGGGAAGCGCTCGCCCGCCGAGTACGCCCGGCGCGACTCCTCACAGACAGCCCGCAGCCGGACCACGTCCGCGTCGGACCGCCGTGACGCCGCCAGCTCGGCCGCCGCGCACTCCAGCGCCGTCCGCAGCTCGAACAGGGCCTGCACGTCGGCGGCGTCGGCCTCCGGCACGGAAGCGCCCCGGTGCGGCGCGAGCACGAGCAGCCCTTCGGACGCCAGGTGTCGGATCGCCTCGCGCAGCGGTCCGCGCGAGATGCCGAGCCGTTGGGCCAGCTCGACCTCGTTCACCCGCGCGCCGGGCAGGATGTCGCCCGTCAGCACCAGCTCGCGGAGCACGTCCACGGTCTGACCGGCCAAGCTCATGTGCAACGGCGGTGTCATGAACGTCTCCTAGCGCCAGGCAACCCACGCCATGTTAACTGTCGACAGTTGGCAGCGTATCGAGGAGGGTCGCGTGGCACACGAACTGGTCGCCGAGGTGTGGCGGGGTGAGTTCCTGGAGTCCGTGCACCACGGCTCGGTGATCGCCGTGGACGGGTCGGGCCGCGAGGTGTTCGCCGTCGGCCGCCCGCACGACACCACGTACCCGCGCTCGTCGAACAAGCCGATCCAGACGTTGGCCATGCTCCGGCACGGCCTGGACCTCGACGGCGAACTCCTCGCCCTGGCCTGCGCCAGCCACTCCGGTGAGGACTTCCACATCGAGGGCGTCCACCGGATCCTCGAACGGCACGGACTGGACGAAACCTCCCTCCAGTGCACCCCCGACCTGCCGATCGGCGAGGACGCACTCAAGGCGCACCTCGCGGCCGGCCGGACCAAGGCCCCGAAGTACATGAACTGCTCGGGCAAGCACGCCGCCATGCTCGCCACGTGCGTCGTCAACGACTGGTCGACGCACGACTACCTCGACCCGACCCACCCCCTCCAGCGCGCCGTCCGTGACACCCTGGAGGAACTGGCCGGTGAACGCATCGGCGCCGAGGGCGTGGACGGGTGCGGCGCGCCGCTGTTCGGCATCAGCCTCACGGGCCTGGCCAGGGCTTTCAGCACGCTGGCACGAGCGACGGACGGCCCGCAGCAGCGGATCGCGCAGGCGATGAACCGCCACCCGGAGTGGGTCGGCGGGACGAACCGCGACGTCACGAAGCTGATGCGGGCGATCCCCGGCGCGGTGGCCAAGGACGGCGCCGAGGGCGTCTACGCGATCGGTCTGCCCACCGGTGAGGCCGTGGCGTGCAAGATCGCGGACGGCTCCAGCCGCGCGCGGGCCGTGGTGCTGGTGGCCGCCCTGCGTCGGCTCGGCGTGCACGCGCCGGACGAGCTGGCCACCTTCCCGGTGCTCGGCCACGGCCGTGCGGTGGGGGCGATCAAGCCCTCACCCGTCCTCGTCGGTTGACCCTGCCCAGCGGCTGAACCACCCATTACGCTGAGGTCATGGCCAGCGCCAGAGCCGCCGACGGACCCGACGAGCGCCCACTGGGCGACCTCGACGACGAGCTGATCGGCCTCGACCCCGACGACCCCGAGACCAAGGCGTTCGCCGAACACCTCGGTCGGATGAAGCAGCAGCCCCCGAGCCTCACGATCGAGGGGTCGCTGGCGGGGGTCGCGCAGTTCGCGGACTCGGCGAACCGCGCGGGCGGTCTGCGCAGGCAGCTCGCGGTCGTCGTGGTGAGCCTGATCCTGCTGGGTGTGGCGGTCAGCGTCTGGTACTACCTGGGCGACCTGATCTCGGTTTTCTTCGGGTGACTTTCGACTAACCTTGAGGTATGGAACCTGTCGTCGGCGCCACCCCGAAGGTGGTCCACTCCGAGCTGGAGTGGCGGGAGATCCTGAACCCCAAGGAGTACGCGGTGCTGCGCGAGGCGGGCACCGAGCCCGCCTTCGTCGGTGAGTACACGGACACCAGGACCGAAGGCGTCTACGCCTGCCGCGCGTGCGGGGCCGAGCTGTTCCGCAGCGAGACGAAATTCGACTCGCACTGCGGTTGGCCGTCGTTCTTCTCGCCGGCGGACGCCGACACGGTGATCCTCCGGGAGGACCGGGCCATGGGGATGGTCCGGACGGAAGTGTTGTGCGCCACATGCCACAGCCACCTCGGGCACGTTTTCGAGGGTGAGGGCTATGCGACGCCGACCGACCAGCGGTACTGCATCAACTCCATCAGCTTGCGTCTGGTCGAAAGCCCGGCCGGTCCAGCAGACTGAAGTCGCTACTCCGAATGATGACGAGATCGACACCAGGAGGAATCATGCGCATCTTCAAGGGCACCGACGGTGAAGGCTCGGGCGGCGTGGACGGCGCTTCGTCCTCCTGACGTCCGCTTGACGCCACCGGGTCGTGAACCCTAAGGCTTGCTAAAGACCCCTTGCCGGGGTGTGACGCGGAGCACACGATTGCCTCCTAGCTGGTGGACCTCTGGTTCCACCGAGGCCCACAGGGGGTGGACCGTGGAGCGACCGTGGGGGCTTTCGGGCCCGGAATTCCTGGAGTTGTACTGGATCGCGCTGGCGCTGGCGCTGGGGTTCGCGATCCTCGTCCGAGTGCGCCTGCGCGGGACGCGGGGAGTCGTCCCCGCAGGTGCGCTCGGCCTGCTGGACATCGCTTACCTGACCGGCGGGCCGCGACGGGTGGCCGAGACCTCCGTGGCAGGCCTCCTGTCCGCGGGCACGTTGGTGCCCGCGCGCAACGGGTCCGTGCGGATCGCCGGTCCCGCCGTTCCCGCTCATCCGGTCGACAAGGCCGTGCTCGCCGACGCGACCCGGTACAAGTACCGGACGTTGACGCTGCTCATCACGTCGGTGTCGGAGCGGAACGCGACTCTCGCCGTCGGCCGTCGACTGTCCTCACTGGACTACCTGGTCGCGCCGGAAGTGGTGAGGTCCCGGTTGCGGACCGGTGTGGTGCCGATGGTGCTGTTGTTCTTCGTCGGCGTGGTGCGGTGGGTGAACGGGCTGGTGATCGGCGCGCCCGTGGGGTGGTTGACGCTCCAGCTCGTGCTGACCGGGGTGCTGGTCGCGCTGCTGGTGAAGGTGCGTCCGACGCTCACCGCCCTGGGTCGTGAGGCGGTGGCGGAGGCTCGCGCGTCGACCGGCGGGGCCGGCTCCGCGGACGCCGCCGGGTTGGTCGCCCTCAACGGTTTCGACGCTCATCCGGACGTCTTGCTGCGTGCTGCGGTCCGGACGCCGCCGCGTTCCCGGGCTCGTGGCCGGAAGCGTGCGGCTTCGAGTGGGGCTTATGCCGGCGGGACGTACTCCGCGACGAGCAGTGGTGGGTGCGGCACCGGTTCCAGCAGTTGCAGCAGCAGTGGCAGTAGTTGCGGTGGGGGCGGCTGCGGCGGGGGCGGGACCTGACGGGCTTGCAGCTTCGCCGATCCGGACCGTTCCGGCGGGATGGCTCCTAGGGTGACGCCCATGACGTTCTCGTCGACGTTCCTGTGGTGGTACGGCCCGGCGCTGGTCGCCGCGGTGGTGGTGGGCCTGCGGTTGAAGCGGGTCGCCGGCGGCCTGGTGGACCGGCCGTTGACGTTCGAGGAGATCGGCTACCTCGGCGGTGGGCCCGTGCGCGCGGTCGAGGTGGCCGTGTCGGGGTTGGTGGCCGAGAACCGGGCGAGGGTGTCCGGTTCGACGGTCGCGGCGGTGCCCGGTGTCGAGCAGCCGGTGACCGCGTTGCAGTCGGTCGTGCTGGCCCACCTCGACCGGCCTCGGGATCTGGACGAGCTGGTGGTGGGTGCGGCCACCAGCGGACCTGCCCGGCACATCGGACGACGTCTGGTGGCGGGTGGTCTGCTGGTGTCGCCTCGACGACGTCTGGTGCGGGCATCGCTGGCCGTCGTGCCGCTGGCCTTGCTCGCTGTGGTGGCTGTTTTCGCAGGTCCAGCCGGTTGGCAGACGATCACCGCGTTGTCCGTGACCGGTGCGCTCGCGGTCCTGCTGCTGTTGGGTCCGCCGCCCGTTCTCACCAGGAGGGGCACGCGGGCGTACGAGGAGGCGACGGCGGGACTGGCCCCGGTGGACCCGGCCGAGATCACCGCGCGCTACGGCCTGACGCGAACCTCCGCTCCCGCGCCATCACCCGAGCCGCCGCGCGAGTCGACCCGGGTGGCCACGGGAATTTTCGACGGTGAACGGGTGGAACCGATCGCACCTGCGGAAACGTCCCAGCATCCGCTTCCCCGGCGCAGGCGTGCCGTGGTCGTCGAACCTCAGCGCTGGCAGCGCCGGAACGGGTTGCTGGTGGCCGGCGGGTGGTTCGCGGGTGGTTGGTTGGCCGCGCAGTGGTTGGAGGGTGATGACGGTGGCGAATACATGGACACCGACTACGGCGGGTTCGGCGGGTTCGACGCCTGATCCCCGGGACGGCCGGGCCGGCTCGGCGCACGGCGGGCTGGGGCCGGAGGAGCAGGCTTTTCTGGTCGGCGGTCCGGGCCGGGCGGCCGAGGTGGCGGTGGTGTCGCTGGCAGAGGCCGGCGCACTGCGAATCTCCCGCGACGGCCTGGTCACCCCCGTCCAGTCCAACAGCCTCCCGCGCACCTCGCTCCAGGCCCGCGCCCTCCACTCCCTCCCCCGCCCACTGGGCGCCCTGGTCACCGCCACGGCGGGCAGCCCCGAAACGGTCGAGCTGCGGCAGCACCTGATCAACCAGGGCCTGGTGGTCCCGGCCGGACGTCGGCGCGTGGCGCGGACTCTGCGGCGGGTGGTGGTGCTGGCGGCCGTGCTCGCGGTGTTCGCGACGATCGCGCTGGACCTGCCGTTCGGGGTGGCCGGCGGAGCGGTGGTGGGTGCGCTGGCGCTCTCCGTCGTGCTCACCCGCGCGCGGCGTCCGCTGACCGGGTCGGGCCGGGCGGTGGTGCGCCAACTGCGGCAGGCAGCGGCGAGCGCGGCGAGCGCGGTGGGGCCGCAGGGCCGGGTCGCGATGGTGGCGTACTACGGGTTGCTGGGCCGGGTCGGGCGGCAGCACGTGTGGAAGTTGCTGGGCATCGCGCCGGCAGCGGCGGCGACGCTTCGGCGGCGGTCGCGGGGGCAGGGGTCGGCTGCGGGCGCGTCGTGCGGCGGTGGGTGTGGCAGTTGCTCCAGCAGCAGCTGTGGTGGTGCCGCCAGTTCGGACAACGGCGGCAGTTCCGGCTCGGACAGTGGGAGCAGCGGCTCGGACAGCGGTGGGTCGTCGTGTGGTGGGGGCGGGGGTGACTGATCGAGCGGCTTGTCCGGCGGCTGATCGAGCGGCTGACCTGGTGACTCTCGGGCGGCCGATCAGGCAGCTGTCGGGCCACTGGTCCGGGGGTTGGGCGGACCGGTGGGGTTGCCGGGCTCCTTACTCTGTCAACGGAGTGGCGGTAACAGTGTTTCCGTACATATTCCGGTGATGATCACCCAATAGTGTTCGGCGGGCGCGCAAACCTGAAGATCAGCACGGTAGCAGCGGGAAGGGCGGGTCGCTCGTGGAGAAGCTGGGTGTCGGGATCGGCTGGCGGCCGGAGATCGACCTCACCGTGGAACGGCTGCCCGGCGTCGACTTCGTGGAGGTCGTCGCGGAGAACCTGCACGTCTCCCACCTGCCCGAATCCATCCTCCTCCTCCGCGAGCGCGGCCTCCCGGTCCTCCCGCACGCCGTTTCCCTGTCACTGGGCGGCGCGGAACCGGTCGACCGCGCCAGGGTCGCCCACCTGGCCGCACTCGCCGAAGCCCTCGACGCCCCGCTGGTCAGCGACCACGTCTGCTTCGTCCGCGCCGGCGGCCTGGACTCCGGCCACCTCATGCCACTGCCCCGCACCCGCGACGCCCTCGACGTCCTGGTCGCCAACGTCAAAGCCGCCCAACAAGACCTCCCGGTCCCCCTCGCCCTCGAGAACGTCGCCGCGCTCCTCGAATGGCCGGACGGCGAGCTCACCGAAGGCCAGTTCCTCGCCGAACTGGTCGACCGCACCGACTGCCACCTCCTGATCGACGTCGCCAACCTCTACGCCAACGCCCGCAACCTCGGCACCGACGTCACCCGCTTCCTGGACGAAATCCCCCTCGAACGCCTCGCCTACGTCCACGTCGCCGGCGGCGAGGAGCACCAAGGCGTCTACCACGACACCCACGCCCACGCCGTCCGCCCGGAAGTGCTGGACGTGCTCGCCCGACTCCGCGCGCGAGTCGACCCGCCGGGCGTCCTCCTCGAACGCGACGACCACTACCCCGCCGACGCCGAACTGGCCGACGAACTGGCCGCGATCCGGGCAGTGCTGGCATGACCCAACCCCAGCGGGATCGGCTGGCGGCGGCGCAGGCCGGGCTGCTGCGGGCGTTGATGGCCGACGGCGCTCCACCGCCCGGGTTCGACGAAGACCGGTTGCGCATCGAGAAGCGGGCCTTGCGCAACAAGCGGCGCGGGATCGTGGAGATGCTGCGGCCCGACGTGGCCGACGAGTTGGGCGACCGGTTCCGGCCGGTGTTCGACGCCTACGCCGAAGCCCACCCGAAGGAGGACGGGGTCCGCTTCCGGGAGGACGCGGCCAGGTTCGCCGAGTGGGCCGTCGCGCAAGGACACCTCCCGCCGCCGAAGAAGAAGCGCTGGTGGCACCGCGCAACGCAGCAACCTGACCGCCCACCGCCTTCGTCCCCGTGACATGTGGAAACGGACCTGGCCCCTGGGCGTCCCGTTGCCGGCCACCGCGTGCGGCACGTCGAACGTCGGCGGGAGCACGACAGCCTGCACGGCGATCGGCACGCTCGTCGGTGTCAGCGTGGACGTGGAACACCCCCGACGTCGTGTCCGGGCCGATCGAGGTTCGCTGGGACGGCCGCTGTGCAGTCCCGTCGCTGGAGCTGCACCCGTCGACCGAGGTCGCCGAGAGGACGTGCACCGGCACGGGCCCGGACGACTCGTGCGGCGCACGGCTGGAGCAGGCGAAGGGGGCGCAGGGGTTCGCACCGATCCCGGACCTGCCCGCCAAGCCCGTCACGGCCACCCTGCGATTGCTGGACCACTCCACATCTCTGCTGGTGGACCGCCACATCGCCCTGCACCCGGACATGGTCTACCCCAACGGTCCGGGCTGCCCAGCAGGTGGTCCGCGAGCAGGCACCTCCGTTGATGCCCACGGCGCAGTGACCGAGCGGTAGGGGAACCGCCGACTCCGCCGAATTGGTCGAGATCATTCCGTCCGGGGGGGCATTCGCTCGGGGGGCATTCGCTCGGACGGACGTCTCCTGTCGTCAATAGTGCGACTTCAAGTGATCGGTAGCTGGGCTGATCGAGTGACGGACTACCCACGAAAAGACGCTGAACTCACCATTCCTGGTGGATAGCGTCGAAGTCGTTGGGGGTTCCGACTGTTCTGGCTGTTTCCGCCGCCTCGGGTCAGCGGCGCCTTCCGACTGCGCGTCCTTCCACCGCGCACACCGAATCCGGGAGGGCATCTGTGCTGACCGCGAGATCACGGCGAGCCGTCTGGGCCGCGCTGGCCGCCGCCGGCCTCGTCGCCACGACGGCCACGGGGGTGGCCGACGCGACCTCGGATCCGGCGCACCCCGACACCGGCGGCACGACCGTGACCCTGATCACGGGTGATCGGGTCGTGCTGCGCGGCGCGGGGTTCGCCTCGGTGGAGCCCGGTCCCGGCCGCGAACGGGTCGGCTTCCACACGTTCCACCGCGACGGGCGGCTGCACGTCGTCCCGCGCGACGCGGCCCGTGCGCTCGCGGACGACAGGCTCGACCCGCGCCTGTTCGACGTGACGGGCCTCGTGGACGCGGGTTACGACGACGACGCGCGCGACACCACGCCGCTGATCATCACCGGTGGCCGGCCGCGCACCGGCGTCCACGTCACCCGCGCCCTGCCCGCCGTCGACGCGGTGGCAGTGGAGAGCACGAAGTCCGACGCCACCACGACGTTCCGGTCCCTGGTGGACGACCCGGCCGTCGAGAAGGTCTGGCTGGACGGTCTGCGCCACCCCAGCCTCGACCACTCCGCCGCCCGGATCGGCGCGCCCACCGCCTGGCAGGCCGGGCACACCGGCGCGGGTGTGAAGGTCGCCGTCCTCGACACCGGCGTCGACCAGCAGCACGCCGACCTCGCGGGCAAGGAAGTCGCCGAGCGCAACTTCACCGACGAACCCGACGCCGCCGACCTGGTCGGCCACGGCACGCACGTCGCCGCCACCATCGCCAGTGCCGGTGAGCAGTACCGGGGTGTCGCACCGGACGCGCAGCTCCTCGACGGCAAGGTGTGCGCCGTCCGCGGCTGCGCGGAGTCGTGGATCCTCGGCGGCATGCAGTGGGCCGTCGACCAGGGCGCCGACGTGGTCAACCTCAGCATCGGCGGCGAGGACACCCCTGGCATCGACCCGCTCGAAGAGGCCGTGAACACGCTGTCCGCGGCGAGCGGCACGTTGTTCGTCATCGCGGCGGGCAACTCGGGCCCCGGCCGCGGCGGCACGATCTCCTCGCCCGGCAGCGCGGACGCCGCGCTCACGGTGGGTGCGGTGGACCGGCAGGACGGCATCGCGCCGTTCTCCAGCCGTGGTCCGCGGATCGGCGACGGCGCGGTCAAGCCCGACATCACCGCGCCGGGCGTGGAGATCGTCGCGGCCAAGTCCTCCACCGGCCGGACCGGTACCCCCGTCGGCGACGGGCACGTGTCCATGTCGGGCACCTCGATGGCCGCCCCGCACGTCGCGGGCGCGGCGGCGCTCATCGCCCAGCAGCACCCCGACTGGACCGGCGCGCGGATCAAGGCGACGCTCATGGCGTCGGCCCGGCACAACGCGGTGCTGACGCCGTTCGACCAGGGAACCGGCCGGGTCGACGTCGCCGAAGCCCTCACCACCACGGTGACGTCCGAGCCCACCAGCCTGGCGATGGGGTCCCAGCCGTGGCCGCACACCGACGACACCCCGGTCACCAAGGAGCTGACGTACCGCAACAGCGGCGCGGACCCGGTCACGTTCCCCGTCTCGGTCGAGGCCGGGAGCCGGCTCGGCGAGCCCGCACCCGCCGGCATGTTCACCGTCACGCCGGCAACGGTCACCGTCCCGGCGGGTGGTGAGGCGAAGGTAGCCGTCACCGCTGACACCGGGGTCGGCACGGTCGACGGCGTGTACTCCGGCGCCGTCGTCGCGGGCGACGTCCTGCGCACACCCATCAGCGTCGACCGCGAGGTGGAGAGCTACGACGTCACCACGACATACGTCGACGCGAACGGCGAGGCGTCCGCGCAGTACAGCGGCATCGTGATGGGCCTGGACAACGGCTTGGTCAAGTCCCTCGGGGGCGCCGGCAACACCCTCACCACCCGCCTGCCCAAGGGCGAGTACATGATGACCGCCAACGTGACGACCGGTGACCCTGCGGACGGCCGGATCGCCATGCTGTTCCAACCGTCGCTGTCGGTCACCGAGAACACCTCGGTCACCTTCGACGCCCGCACCGCCGAACCCGTCAGGATCACCGCGCCCGAACCGGACCCGACGCCGGGGTTCGTCGAGTTCCGGATCACCCGCGCCTACCACGACACGCGGTACGCGCTCGGCACGACGTTCTCCGACGGGGTGCCCGACGGCTTGACGCTCGGCGGCGTCGGTCCGGCGCTGCCGGACGACCAATTCCACTTCATGGTCGCGAACCAGATGAACGGCACGCCGGTCGGCACGACCGCGGTGCGCTACCGGTTCGCGTGGATCGAGCGCGGCCAGGTGCCGACGGGTTTCGTCCGGACGCCCGCGCGGCGTGACCTGGCGGAGGTGCGGACGAAGTTCGGACACACGCCGGCCGGGCACAAGGTCGCCCACGGCGCCGCGCCGATCGCACCCGACGGCGCCAGTCCGATGGGCACGCTGTTCCCCGTGCCGGAAGGCGGCGACGCGGTCGACTACGTGACCGCCGAGGGCCTCCGGTGGCGTTGGCTGATGACGCAGTCGGACACCGTGGACGGTTTGGTAGCCGAGTACTCGATCGAGGACCGCGCCTACCGCAACGGCCGCATCCACGAGGAGCGGTTCGCCTTCCCGGTCTTCGGTCCCGGGCTGCCGCCGTCCCGCTACGACTACCTCGCCCGACTCGGCGACGACATCACCGTGCGGGTGCCGATGGTCAACGACGCCGCGAACAACCTCGGCACCACCCTCTACGCCACCGCCCGCACCACCCTCTACCGCGACGGGCAGCGGGTCGGCGAGACCCCGTACCCCGGTGGGCGGTTCACCGTGCCGGCCGGCCCGGCCGGTTTCAGGGCCGAGATGGATTTCGTCCGGGCGCCGGGCGTCTCCGAGTTCAGCACACGCGTCACCGGCGCGTGGACGTTCCGCTCCGACACCGTGGCCGGTGGGGCGACGCGCAAGTTGCCACTGACGGTGGTGCGGTTCGCTCCCGGGCTCGACGCCGGCGGCGGCACGCCCGCGGGTCGGGTGTTGCGCATCCCGCTGACCGTGCAACAGCAGGAGGGCGCGGACAACGGCCGCGTACGGGAGGTGCGGGTCGAAGTGTCGTTCGACGACGGCGGGACGTGGTCCGCGGTCCCGGTCGTCGGCGGCGCGGCACTCGTGCGCAACGCCGACCAGGCGTGCTTCGCGTCCTTGCGGGCCAAGGGATCCGACAGCAAGGGCAACACGTTCGAGCACTCGGTGATCCGGGCATACCGGGTCACCGGCTGACCGGCGGGGAGGGGCGTCCACCCGGACGCCCCTCCTCCCGTCACGGCAGGTTGGCGACCAGCTCGGAGGCCGGGACGCGGGTGCCCGTGTAGAACGGGATCTCCTCGCGCACGTGCCGCCGCGCTTCGGTGTTCCGCAGGTGCCGCATCAGGTCCACGATGCGGTGCAGCTCGTCGGCCTCGAACGCCAGCATCCACTCGTAGTCGCCGAGCGCGAACGACGCGACCGTGTTCGCCCGCACGTCCGGGTAGTCCCGCGCCTCCTTGCCGTGGTCGGACAGCATGCGGCGGCGGTCCTCCTCGGGCAGCAGGTACCACTCGTAGGACCGCACGAACGGGTACACGCAGACGTACTTGCGGGGGTCCTCGCCCGCGAGGAACGCCGGGATGTGGCTGCGGTTGAACTCGGCGGGCCGGTGCAGCGCGACCTGGCTCCACACCGGGGTGGACGCGCGGCCCACGGCGGTGCGGCGGAAGCCGGTGTAGGCGTGCTGGACCTGCTCGATCTCCTCGGCGTGCCACCAGATCATGTAGTCCGCGTCCGCCCGCAGGCCCGCCACGTCGTACACACCGCGCACCACGACGCCCTTGGACTCCAAGCCGTCCAGGTACTCCTGCGCCTCCGACGCGGCCGGGCCGCGGTCGTCGGGCAGGCGGCCGGGCTCCACCCGGAAGACCGACCACATGGTGTAGCGGATGGTGTCGTTGAGCTCGGTGAAGTTCAGGCGGGCCATGCCGTCAATCCTCTCACTCAGCGAACCTGGCCGAGCACGTGAGCGGCGACACGGGCCGCCGCGGCGTCCGCCGTCGCGATGCACGCGGGGATGCCGACGCCGTGCAGCGTCGCGCCCGCCACGGCCAGTCCGGGCACGTCGGCGACCGCGTCCTCGATGTCCCGGACCAGGTCCAGGTGGCCCACGCCGTACTGCGGCAGGCCGCCGCCCCAGCGCGTCACGACGGTGTCGATGGGCTGGGCGGTGATCCCGGTCAGCTGGTGGAGGTCGTGCCGGACCGCCGCGACGAGGTCCTCGTCGTCCCGCTGCACCAGGTGCGTTTCGCCATGCCGTCCGACGCTGCCGCGCACGAGCACCGGTTCACCGGCGAGGTGCGCCCACTTGCGGCTGGAGAAGGTGAACGCCTTCGCGGTGAACGGGACGCCGTCCGGCGCCCGTTCGCCCTCGGCCAGCAGCACGCCGGAGCGGTCGGGCAGCTCGGTGCCGGGCGGCAGGGCCAGCGACACCAGCGCCATCGACGCCAGCTCGACCTCGGCGTAGCGGCGGGACGCGGCGGGTGCGACGTCGGCGAGCAGTTTGCGGGACGCGGGCGCGGGCACCGCGAGCACCACGCCGTCCACGTCGAGGTGCCGGGGCGCGGCGGCGGAGCCGATCTCCAGCCGCCAGCCGCGCTCGCGACGGGTCAGGGCGCGCACCGGCAGGCCCAGCCGGATGTCCGGTTCCGCCACCTCGGCGAGCCGGGTCACCAGGGTCTCCAGGCCGGTTCGGAGCGTGCCGAAGACCGGCGGTCGGGTGACCCTCGGTTGGGGTGGCGCGGGCATCGCGGTGGCGGCGGCGGCCAGCAGCGAGCCGACGCCGGAGTCCAGCGCGCAGGCCAGTTGCGGCATGGTCGCGCGCAGGCCGAGGACGTCCGTGCGGCCCGCGTACACACCGCCCAGGAGCGGCCCCACCAGGCGTTGCCCCACCTCGGGGCCGAACCGTTCGGTCAGCAGCGCGCCCACGGCGACGTCCGCGCCGTCGAGGCGGATCGGCGGCAGGTCGGGTTCGGCGGCGACCCGGCGCAGGCCTTCGCTGGACAGGACCTGGCGCACCGATTCCACCGAAGCGGGGACGCCCATCAGGGTGTGCGCGGGCATCGGCCGGGTGTCGCCGTCGGCGTGGATGCTCGACGGCGCCTTCGTGGGGTGCGCGAGCTGGTCACCCAGGCCGATCTCGGCGATCAGGTCGGCGGCCTCGGGGCGGCGGTGCAGGAACGCTTCCGCGCCCACGTCGTAGGCACGGCCGCCGACCTCGGCGGTGCGCAGCTTGCCGCCCAGCCGGTCGGTCTGCTCCACCACGGTGATCTCGGCCGACGGGCCGAGCAGCTGGCGCAGCCGGTGCGCGGTGGCCAGGCCGGAGATCCCGCCCCCGACCACCGCGACTCGCAGCGCTCTCATCACCGTGCCGTCACCCCTGCTGGTGCACCAGCTCGACGGCCCGCGTGATCATGTCCGGATCGGTGTCGGGCAGCACGCCGTGACCGAGGTTGAAGATGTGGCCGGCGGCGGCCTCGCCCTCGCGCTTGATCCGCTCGACCTCGCCTTCCAGCGCGGGCACGCCCGCGAACAGCAGGGCCGGGTCGAGGTTGCCCTGCACCACCGGTTTCGGCAGGTGGGGTGCGGCCTTCTCGAGTCGCTGGACGGCGACGTCCAGCGGCGTGCGCCAGTCGACGCCCACCACGTCCGCGCCCGCCTCGCGCATCGCGGGCAGCAGCTCGCCCGTGCCGACGCCGAAGTGGATGCGCGGCACACCCGTGACGCCCTGGAGCACCCTGGTCGAGTGCGGCAGGACGAACTCGCGGTAGTCGCGCTCGGACAGCGCGCCCGCCCACGAGTCGAACAGCTGCACCGCCTTCACGCCCGCCTGGACCTGCACGCGCAGGAACTCCGCGGTGATGCCGGCCAGCCGGTCGAGCAGGGCGTGCCACAGGTCGGGGTTGCCGTGCATGAGCGCCTTGGTGCGCTCGTGGTGCTTGCTCGGGCCGCCTTCGACCAGGTAGGAGGCGAGGGTGAACGGCGCGCCGGCGAAGCCGATCAGCGGCACGTCGCCGAGCTCCTTGTTCAGCAGCCCGATCGCCTCGACCACCGGCTGCACCTGCTCCTCGTGCAGCTCGGGGAGCGCCTTGACGTCGGCCTCCGTCGCGATCGGGTGGGCCACGACCGGTCCGGTGCCCGGCACGATGTCCAGGTCGACACCGGCGGCCTTGAGCGGCACGACGATGTCGGAGAACAGGATCGCGGCGTCCACGTCGTGGCGGCGGACGGGCTGCATGGTGATCTCGCAGACCATGTCCGGGTCCATGCAGGCGTCCAGCATCGCGGTGCCTTCGCGCAGCTTGCGGTACTCCGGCAGGGAGCGGCCCGCCTGGCGCATGAACCAGACCGGGGTGCGTGACGGCCGGCCGCCGCGCGCCGCGACCAGCAGCGGCGCTCCGGCTTCGGACCCGGCCTCGGTGGCGGCTTCGGCTTCGGCTTCGGTGATGTCGTTCATCTCGTTCCCCATCGTCCCACGCGGTGGACGGGCGGCGTCTTGAGGTCCGGCGTGCCGCGCTCACGTTCCGGGGTTCAGGGGCCTACAGTCCGTGGTGTGACGGAGCCCGAACTGTTCCAGCGGGCGGTGGCGACGCTCCGGTCGGTGCGAACCCGACCCGAACTGGAGTTGACCGAGGTGCGCCCGCCGCAGCGGCTTGCGCCTTGGTCCTTCGCGTTGACCGCGGAGGTGACCGGGCCCGCCGACGAGTTGTCCACCGGACGGCTGGTGCTGCTGCACGACCCCGAGGGGGTCGAGGCCTGGTCCGGCGTCTTCCGGCTGGTGGCGTACGTGCGGGTGGAGTTGGACGCCGAACTGGCCGCCGACCCCCTGTTGCCCGAGGTCGGCTGGTCGTGGCTGGTGGAGGCGCTGGAGGTGTCCGGCGCGGCGTTCCTGGCGCTGGGCGGCACCGTGACGCAGACGTCGTCGGCCCGCTTCGGCGACATAGCCGGCCCCGCGCGCACGGACGACATGGAGCTGCGCGCGTCCTGGACCGCCGAGACCGCCGAACTGGCCGCCCACGGCACCGCGTTCTTCGACCTCATGGCCACCGCCGTGGGCCTACCCCCGGTAGGCGTGACCACCCTCCGCTGACCCCACCGGCAGTCTCGCGGTGCCCGACCGGACGACTCGCGCGTGAGAGCGCTCCCACCACGCGAGTCGTCCACTCCGGCACCGCGAGTCGCGCGCTCGGACACCACGAAGCCGCCGGCCGCGCACGGCGGCGGCCAGGTGGCCAGGGTCAGTCGTTGGCGCGGAGGACGCGGAGGACGTTGCGGCCGGCGAGCTTGGCGCAGTCGTCCTCGCTCCAGCCCCGGTCCAGCAGCGCCCCGATCAGGCTCGGGTAGCACGACACGTCCTCCATGCCCTCCGGCAGGTTCCGCGTCCCGTCGTAGTCGCCGCCCAGCCCGATGTGGTCGATGCCTGCCACCTCACGCGCGTGCTCAAGGTGCGCGATCACGTCGTCCATCGTCACGCGAGGCGTCGGGCCGGCGTCCGGCCAGGCGTCGATGAACCGGTGCCGGGCGTCGAGGTCGTTGTGGCTCTCCCCCGCCGCGTCCATCGCGTCCTTCAGCCGGGCGTCCCACTCCGCGTACGGCCGCGACACGAAGTGCGGCACGAACGTCACCATGCACACGCCGTCGTTGTCCCTGAGCCGCCCCAGCACGTCGTCCGGCACGTTGCGCGGGTGGTCGGCGACCGCCCGGCACGACGAGTGGCTGAACACGACCGGCCGCGACGACACGTCCAGCGCGTCCCGCATGGTCGACGCCGCCACGTGCGACAGGTCGACCAGCATCCCGATCCGGTTCATCTCGCGCACGACGTCCCGCCCGAAGTCGGACAGCCCGCCGTGCACCGGCTCATCGGTCGCCGAATCCGCCCACGGCGTGTTCTCGTTGTGAGTGAGCGTCATGTACCGCACCCCGAGCCGCCGCAACGCCCGCAGCACGTCCAGCGAGCCGTTGATGCTGTGCCCGCCCTCCGCGCCGATCAGCGACGCTATCCGCCCGTCCCGGAACGCCCGTTCGGCCTCGTCCGCCGTGGTCGCGATCCGGAGGTGCTCCGGGTAGCGCGCGGCGAGGTCGTGGACCAACTCCACCTGCTCCACGACGGCGGTGACGGCTGCGGCGCCCGCCAGTCGGCAGGGGACCCAGACGGACCAGAACTGCATCCCCAACCGGCCGTCGCGCGCCCGCACCAGGTCGGTCTGCAACGCCGGCTGCCGCGTCGTCAGGTCGATGACCGAGACGGCGGCGGCCAGGTCACCGGGTGTTGACTTTTCACCGAGTTGTCCCTCGGTGGCGAGATCGCGCAGTGCCCAGGGCAGGTCGTTGTGCCCGTCGATCAGCGGCACGCGGGCCAGCAGTTCCTCGGCCCGCGCTCGACCCGTGGTGCTCGCCACCCGCAACTCCTAGATGTCGTCGTGAGAACCGCTCGCGTTACGCGCTCTATCGAGTTGTCAGCCGATCGTGTGACAACAAGAGCGATCAGTGACAACTCATTGGGGATAGATACCCGATTGATCGTCCCGTAGACCCGCTTGGGCGGCTACGCTGCCCCAGACGACACCACTTTCGGTCGATCAGTGGCGCGGCTGATTGGACGAAAGTCCCGGTGCCGGTCGGGGGGCACGACCGACTCCAGGGAGGTAGTGACGTGGCTGCCGTCGGCTTAGGTCAGGCCGTTCGTACCACGCCAGCCGGCTCGTTGCCGGCGAACATGGTCCCGCACCCGCGGGAGGAGCTTTTTTCAGTGCTGGTGGTCGACGACCACCCACTGCTGAGGGAGGCGATATCGGCTCGGCTCACCCAGATGGGAGCCGGGACAGTGCATGAGGCGGCTTCGGTCGCGGAGGCTCGGGCGCGGGCACTCGCGACAGGACCGTGCGATCTCGCGATCCTCGATCTGGGCCTGCCGGATGGCACCGGCATCGACCTGGTCACGGAACTCCGTGCCCAGGGCTGGCCCCGCATCGTGGTGCTCGCGTCCTCCGATGACCCCTATGCGGTCAGGTCGGCCTTCCAGGCGGGCGCTCAGGCGTACCTGCTGAAGTCCGCCTCGCCGATGGTGGTCACCGACGGGGTGCGCAGGGTGCTCGATGGTGGCGTTTACGCAGATCCGAGCGTTGCGCCCGTGCTTGCTGCGGGCACGAGGGTGCCGGGCACCGACAACACGCCGCGGGAGCTGTCCGCGCGTGAGGTCGAGGTCCTCCAGCTGGTCGCCGATGGCCAGAGCAACAAGGAAATCGGCGAAGCGCTCAGCCTTTCCGCGCTGACGGTGAAGTCTCACCTGTCGCGGATCGGGCGCAAGCTGGGCACCGGGGATCGGGCTCAGATGGTGGCGCTGGCCATGCGTGCCGGCGTGATCCGCTGAGCAGGTCGGCACACTGAACCGGCCGAACACACCCGCGAGTGGTGCGTTCGTCGTAGGGTCTTCCGCCGTGGACGTACCCTCCGACGAGCCAACCGAACCAACCGGTGCTGATCCGGTGCCGCTGGTGGAACCCGCTGACGGTGTTCCGCCTGTCGTCGCCGACGCACCGTCGCTCCGGCGTGCCGCTGATGCGCTCGCCGGAGCGACGGGTCCGGTTGCGGTGGACACCGAGCGAGCCTCGGGATACCGCTACTCGCAACGGGCCTACCTGGTGCAATTGCGCCGGGCAGGCGCCGGGACCGTGCTGGTCGATCCGATCGCCCTTGGCGGCCGGATAGACCCGCTGGTCGAGGCGCTGGACGGGACCGAGTGGGTGCTGCACGCGGCGTCGCAAGACCTGCCGTGCCTCGCCGAACTCGGGCTTCGTCCGAGCGTGTTGTTCGACACCGAGCTGGCGGGCAGGCTGGCCGGGTTCGAACGGGTGGCGCTGGGAACGCTCGTCGAGCGGCTTTTGGGCTACCGGTTGGAGAAGGGGCACGGTGCGGCCGACTGGTCGCGCCGCCCCCTTCCCGCCGACTGGCTCAACTACGCCGCCCTCGACGTGGAACTGCTGGTCGAGCTGCGTGACGTGCTCGAACAGGAGCTGAAGCGGCAGGGGAAGCTGGAGTGGGCGCTCGAAGAGTTCGAGGCCGCCCGCCTGGCGCCCCTGCCGCGTCCACGTGCGGAGCCTTGGCGCCGCACGTCGGGCATCCACCGGATCCGCAACCCCCGGCAGCTGGCCGCGGTGCGGGCGCTGTGGGAGGCCCGGGACGCGCTGGCCCGTGAACGCGACATCGCGCCGGGCCGGGTGCTGCCCGATGCGGCACTGGTCGACGCGGCCGTGCGCGCTCCGGCGGACGAGGCGGCGCTGTCCGCGCTCCCGGTGTTCCGGGGTCGGGCGCAACGCCGCATGGTCGGCGTGTGGCTGGGCGCGTTGCAGCGCGCCGCGGCGCTGCCGAAGTCCGAGCTGCCAGAGCCCTCACAGCAGCACGACGGGCCGCCGCCCGCCAACCGGTGGGCGGACAAGGACCCGGCCGCCGCGGCACGCCTGGCGGCGGCACGGACGGCGTTGACGGCGGTGGCCGAGGCGAACACCCTCCCGGTCGAGAACCTCCTGCTGCCCGACCTCGTGCGCCGCACGTGCTGGCAGCCGCCCGAGGACACCTCGCCCGAGGGCGTGGCCGCGGCCCTGCGAGCCGGCGGCGCCCGCAACTGGCAGATCACCCTCACCGCCGACGTCCTGTCGGAGGCCCTCACCCCCGAGTCCGACGACCCCGCGTGAGTCCTACGTCCGGAACGCGTGTGTCCTGCGTTCCGGACACCTGAGTTCACCGCTCGGAACACGCGGGTCCACCGCTCAGAACGCCCGGCGCAGGTCGTTCAGGACTTCCCCTGCTCGGGGTCGGCACCATCCGACCCCGAGCAGGACTCCGCCTCGACCTCCTCGGCACCGGCCCCTTCGGCGCCGGACTCCTCGGCTGCGAGCCGCCCCGACAGTTCACGCCGCGCCATGGCACGCACGGCCGCCATCGCCGCGTCACCCAGCACGGTTCCCACGACGACGCCTTCCAGCGCCTCGTCCTTCGTCTCCGCCGCCAGCACGTACTCCAGATCGGCCTCCGCCAACGGTATGGCGGCCCGCCCGAACCCGTCGAGCAGGTCCGCGAACCGCTCGTGGCCGACCTCCCGCGCCGTGGCCAGCACGCCGACCAACGCCTTGTGCGCGTACGACGCCGGACGGCACACCCACCCCTGCCGCTGCAGGAACGCCTCGACCTGCTCGTTCGCCACCTCGTCCTCGGCGCCCAGGTCCGGCAGCGCGACCGCGGCGGAGATCGTGCCCATCGCCTTGTATATGGACTTGGCCGGGTCGTCCAAAGCCGTCAGCACGTCGCGCACGGCCGCGATCGACAACCCGCCCAACTCGACCATCGCCCGCACGAGCCGCAGCCGGTGCAGGTGCGCGTCCGAGTACCGGGCCTGGTTGGGGCTGGTCAGCTCACCGGCCGGGAGCAGCCCCTCCCGCAGGTAGTACTTGATCGTCGGCACGGGCACGCCGCTGCGACGGCTCAACTCGGCGATGCGCATGGACACGTGCCCCTTCCTGAGACGACCCTCAGCATGGATACTGTAACTATCCGATAGTAGAAAGTGCTGCTATCCAAATGAGGAGCCGTCCGTGTTCCGCTTCCTTCGCCCGCACCCGCCGTTGATGCTGTTCTCCCTGCTGATGGTCGCCCTGATCCCGGTGTCCCTCGCGGGACTGATCATCGACGACCGGATTGTCGCGGGGTCCCCGATCTGGTTCAAGCCGTTCAAGTTCGCGGTGTCCTTCGCCCTCTACGGCGTCACCCTGGCGTGGATGCTCACCCTCACCACCAAGCTGCGCCGAACCGGCTGGTGGGCGGGCACCACGCTCGCGGTGGCCAGCGCCGTCGAGATGGCCCTCATCGTCGGCCAGGTGGTCCGGGGCACGCGGAGCCACTTCAACGTGGCCACCCCGTTCGACCAGGCGCTGTGGCGCGCCATGGGGATCACCATCGTGGTCGTCTGGGCCATGCACGCGCTGATCGCCATCGCACTGCTGTTCACGAGGTTCACGGAGCGCGCCACCGGTCTCGCGATCAGGCTCGGCACCGCCCTCACCCTGGTCGGCCTCGCACTCGGGTTCCTGATGATCGCGCCCGCGCCCGGCCAGGACAGCAGCGGCGGCGTCGTGGGCGCGCACAGCGTCGGCGTGCCCGACGGTGGACCGGAGATGCTGTTGACCGGGTGGAGCACCACGGGCGGCGACCTGCGAATCCCGCACTTCGTCGGCATCCACGCGCTCCAACTCCTCCCGCTGGCGGCAATGCTGTTCCGTCGGCGCGCGACCCCGCGGTTCGTCTGGGGCCTCGCCATCGGGTACGCGGGTCTGATCGCGCTGCTGACGTGGCAGGCGCTGCGCGGGCAACCGCTGCTGCGCCCGGACCTGCTCACCGCCCTGGGCGCGCTTGCCGTGCTCGCCTGGACCGCCGCAGTCGTCGCACGGGCACTGCGCGCAACCCCCGGCACGACTCCCGGCACGACTCCCGACAAGACCGACAAGACGGAGGCGGTGCGGACATGACCGGGTTCCTGTTCGAGATCACGTTCTGGCTCACCGTGCCGTTCTGGGGTTTGATGATCTTCGCCCCGAAGTGGTCGGTGACGGGCCGGGTCGTGTCGTCGCCGTGGATCGCAGTGCCGCCGTTGGTCGTCTACGCGGTCCTGGTCGCCGGGCACCTGCCGGAGTTGTGGGCGACGATGAGCAGTCCGGACCTGGACGCGCTGAGGGAGTTCATGGCCACGCCGTGGGGCGCCTCCGCGATCTGGGCACAGGTGCTCGCCTGGGACTTGCTGATCGGGGCGTGGATGTACCGGGAGGGCCGCCGCTTGGGACTGCACCCGCTGCTCATGGGGCCGCTGCTGACGTTCGCGATCATCATGTCCCCGTTCGGGTTCGGGCTGTTCCTGGCCATCCGCGCGTTCTGTGACACACCCGACAGGGGAGCCACGGTGGTTACCGGCCAGTAACGGGGTCTACAGTTGTGTTACCGATCGGTAGGAGTCGCGCCCCGCCGTTCGGGCGAATCGTCACCACAAGTGGAGGAGACGCCGTGGCCGCACCAGTAGCGCCGGCACGCGTTCGAAACGTGGTCTTCGTCGACGGCGTGCGCACGCCGTTCGGCAAGGCCGGCCCCAAGGGAATCTTCGCGGAAACCCGTGCCGACGACCTGGTCGTCAAGGTCATCCGCGAGCTGCTGCGGCGCCACCCCGAGCTGCCACCGGAACGGGTCGACGAGGTGGCGATCGCGGCCACCACGCAGACCGGCGACCAGGGCCTGACCATCGGCCGCACCGCGGCGCTGCTCGCGGGCCTGCCGAAGTCCGTGCCCGGCTACGCCATCGACCGCATGTGCGCGGGCGCGATGACGGCCGTGACGACGTCGGCCAGCGGCATCGCGTTCGGCGCGTACGACGTGGTCATCGCGGGCGGTGTCGAGCACATGGGCCGGCACCCGATGGGCGAGGGCGTCGACCCCAACCCGCGGTTCCTGTCCGACAAGATCGTGGACCCGTCCGCGCTCGTCATGGGCTCGACGGCGGAGAACCTGCACGACCGGTACCCGGCCATCACCAAGCAGCGCACCGACGCGTTCGCGGCGGCGTCGCAGGCCAAGTACGCCGACGCGGTGAAGAACGGCAAGATCGGCCCCGAGTTCGTGCCGGTCGCGACCCGGTCGGCGGAGCACGGGTGGGGCCTGGCGACGGCCGACGAGCCGCCGCGTCCCGGCACCACCGTCGAGGACCTGGGCAAGCTGAAGACGCCGTTCCGCCCGCACGGCCGGGTCACCGCGGGCAACGCGGCGGGCCTGAACGACGGCGCCACCGGCTGCATCCTGGCCGAGGAGGAGACCGCCCGCGAGCTGGGCCTGCCCGTCGGCATGCGCATGGTGGGCTACTCGTTCATGGGCGTCGAGCCCGACGTCATGGGGATCGGCCCGGTGCCGGCGACGGAGAAGGCCCTCAAGCGCGCGGGTCTGTCCATCGAGGACATCGGTCTGTTCGAGATCAACGAGGCGTTCGCGGTGCAGGTGCTCGCCTTCCTGGACCACTTCGGCATCGCCGACGACGACCCGCGGGTCAACCAGTGGGGCGGCGCGATCGCCACCGGCCACCCGCTCGCGTCGTCCGGCGTGCGGCTGATGACCCAGCTGTCGCGGCAGTTCGCCGAGCGCCCCGACGTGCGCTACGGCATCACCACCATGTGCATCGGCATCGGCATGGGCGGCACCGTTATCTGGGAGAACCCGCTGTGGAACGGGGAGAACAAGTGACCACGTTGACCGCTGACGAGGCCAAGGCCCTCTTTCCCGACGAGGTCGTGACCCACGCCCGCACCCGGCTGATCTCCGTGCCCGGTGTCGACGGCAAGGTCGCGCTGATCACCATCGACAACGGCCACGACCACACCAGGCCGTCGACGTTCGGCCCGCAGTCGCTGGTGAGCCTGAACGCGGCGTTCGACGAGGCGGCAGCGGCGTCACCGGCGGCGATCGCGGTCACCGGCAAGCCGTTCATCTTCGCCGTGGGCGCGGACCTGACGGCCGTGGAGAACGCCACCCACCGCGAGCAGGCCGTGACGATCGGGCGGCTCGGGCACGACGTGTTCCGCAAGTTCACCGAGTCTCCCGTGCCGACCTTCGCGTTCGTCAACGGCGCGGTGATGGGCGGCGGCCTGGAGCTGGCGCTGTCGTGCCACTACCGGACGCTGGCGTCCAACGCGGCGGCCATCGCGCTGCCCGAGGTGTTCCTCGGCCTGTTCCCGGGCTGGGGCGGCACGCAGCTGCTGCCGAACCTGATCGGCGCGAACGACGCGGTCACCGTGATCTTCGAGAACGCGTTGAACCAGAACAAGATGCTCAACCCCAAGCAGGCGTTGGAGCTGGGCATCGCGGACGTGCTGTTCGACTCGGCGGACTACCTGGAGCAGTCGCTGCTGTGGCTGGCGTCCGTGGTGCGCGGCGACGTCGTGCCCGCGCGCCGTGAGATCGACCGCGGTGCGGGCTGGGACGCGGCCGTGGCGCGTGCGCGGGCCATCGTCGAGGGCAAGACCAAGGGTGCGGCGCCGGGTGCGCTGAAGGCTCTCGAGCTGTTGGAGCTGGCCCGTGCCAACGACTTGGACGCCGGGTACGCGGCGGAGACCGAGGCGCTGGCGGACGTCGTGATGAGCGACGAGCTGCGGGCCGGGCTGTACTCGTTCAACCTGGTGCAGAAGCGGGCCAAGCGGCCGGCCGGCGCGCCGGACAGGTCGTTGGCGCGCAAGGTGACCAAGGTCGGCATCGTCGGCGCGGGCCTGATGGCATCGCAGATGGCGCTGCTGTTCGCGCGGCGGCTGGAGGTGCCGGTGGTGCTCACCGACATCGACCAGGCACGGGTGGACAAGGGCGTCGGGTACGTGCACGCCGAGATCGACAAGCTGCTCGGCAAGAAGCGCGTGTCGGCGGACAAGGCGAACCGGCTCAAGGCGCTGGTGTCCGGTTCGCTGGACAAGGCGGCGTTCTCGGACGCGGACTTCGTCATCGAGGCCGTGTTCGAGGACCTGGGCGTGAAGCAGAAGGTGTTCGCCGAGGTCGAGGAGCACGTGTCGGCGGAGGCGGTGCTGGCGACCAACACGTCGTCGCTGTCGATCACCGAGATGGCCTCCGGCCTGAAGCACCCGGAGCGGGTCGTCGGCTTCCACTTCTTCAACCCGGTGGCGATCATGCCGCTGCTGGAGATCGTGCGGGCCGAGCGGACCGACGACGCGACGCTGGCAACGGCGTTCGCGGTGGGCAAGCAGCTGAAGAAGTCCTCGGTGCTGGTGAAGGACGCTCCGGCGTTCGTGGTGAACCGGCTGCTGACGCGGTTCATGGGCGAGGTCGTGAAGTCGATCGACGAGGGCACGCCGTTCGAGGTGGCGGACAAGGCCACCGAGCCGCTGGGCCTGCCGATGTCGCCCCTCATCCTGCTGCAGCTCGTCGGCCCCGCCGTCGCGCTGCACGTGGCGGAGACGATGAACCGGGCGTTCCCGGACCGGTTCGGCGTGTCGGAGAACATGAAGGAGTTCGTGAAGGCCGGCAAGACCGCCGTCTACCAGTGGGACTCGGCCGGCAAGCAGTCGGTCGACCCCGAGGTGCAGGCGCTGTGGTCGTTCGGCGACAAGCCGTTGACCGGTGAAGAGGTCTTCGCGCGGGCGCTGGAGGCGATGGCCGAGGAGATCCGGATCATGCTGGACGAAGGCGTGGTCGCGGAGGCGCAGGACATCGACCTGTGCATGCTCCTCGGCGCCGGCTGGCCGTTCTGGCTCGGCGGCATCACCCCCTTCCTGGACCGTTCGGGCATCTCGGAGAAGGTGACGGGCAAGCGCTTCCTGCCGCCCGGCGTCGCCTCCGTCCCTGCCTGATCCCAGTTCCCTGCGCCCCGGCTGTCGTGCGACGGCCGGGGCGCAGTGCTTTCCTGGTGGTCGATGCCAGAAGCCGCCCACGACCGCCCCACCCGTCTCGCCGAGGCCATCCTCCGGGACGGTGACGACTGCACGTGGTGCCGCCGCCCGTTCACCGGCCAGGTCACCCCGACGACCGACCACCTGGTGCCCAAGGTCAAGGGCGGCCCGTCGTGGCAGGAGAACGAGGTTGCCGCCTGCCGCCGCTGCAACCGCGAACGCGGCCACCTCTCCCCCGTCGACTGGCTGGCCGAGTGCGAACGCCGGGGCTGGCACCCCGACCGGGACCGCGTGACCAGGGCCCTGGAGGCTCTGTCCCGGGCCATCGCCGACCGGGGAGGTCAGCGCCGTGCCCGCCCCTACCTGGCCGCCCAGCTCCGCCGCTTGACGGACACGGCCGGCGGACGTGCGGGCGGTCCCCCCGAGTCCGGCTGAACCCCCGGGCAGGGGCGTCCACGTCTCGTTCGCGTGAGGGACGTTCAGGTCCAGGAGCCGTGTACGACGCCACTGACGCGGGTGGCACGATTGGGCGGGTGTCGAACGATGCCCAGCCCACTCTGTCCGACCTCCGCGCGATGCTGGCTGACCAAGGAGCCCCCGAGGAGGCGTTGCGGCTCGTCGACACCGCCCGGGACGTGCCCGACGCGGTGGACCGCCTGACCGAGGCAGGCTTCGTCCAGCCGGTGGCCGAACTCGGGATGGCGGTTCTCGACGGCTTCTCACCGCTGCTGGAGCCGGGTTGCGGACCGCTGGACGCCGAGCTGACCGCTTCGGAGTTCCTGGGCGCGATCGGCGGCAGCGTCGATCCGCAGGACTTCCCGGACGTGGTGGCCGCCATGATCTCCGACGCGGAGGCCACGGGCGGGCCGGAAGCCCTCGCCCTGGCCAGGGCGTTCGCGGTGCTCGCGCCGCCGGAGGTGCGGCCGATCGCGGCCCAGGCCGCCGACCGCCTCGTCGCGAGCGGGCTGCGCGACCCGAAGTGGGCGACGACGGTGGGCAAGCCGACCGTCGGCGCTTGCTTCGGCTACGCGGACCCGCGCGGCGCTCAAGAGGGGTTGGCGCTGACCTTCTCGTACGGACGCAAGTCGCACGTCCTCGTCCTGTTGATCGACCACGACCTCGGCGGCCTCAAGGACTGCTTCGTCAGCGACCAGCCGAAGCAGATCCGGGCCGGGTACGTCCACGCGGCCGCGGAGCTGGGCTTCCCGTTCCGGGAGTACACGCCCGAACAGGC
The DNA here is from genome assembly GCF_052936305.1 of Saccharothrix isguenensis. NCBI lineage: Bacteria > Bacillati > Actinomycetota > Actinomycetes > Pseudonocardiales > Pseudonocardiaceae > Saccharothrix > Saccharothrix isguenensis. Next base: position 1,795,583 of record NZ_CP193626.1, on the reverse strand, counting down.
GCGCGGGATCGTGGCGGACGCGCTCGAACGCGAGCCGTGCCCGGTCGAGCCGGACCAGGTGGAAGACGTGACGACGACCCTGGCGCTGCTCGAACAGCGGCTGGAACTGCTCCCGGAGGCCGCGCCGACCGCCCTCGACACCAGCGTGCACCGGCTGAAGATCACCCTGCGCGGGTCGAAGCCGCCGATCTGGCGCCGGGTCGAGGTGCTGTCGTCCACGCCGCTGGTGCGACTGCACCAGGCCGTCCAGGACTTGTTCGCCTGGGAGGACTACCACCTGTGGGTCTTCGACACGCCCCAGGGCGAGTACGGGATGCCCGATCCGGAGCTCGGTCACGGCGACGCCGCCACCGTGACGCTGGCCGACGTGGCGCGCAACCCCAAGGACCGCATCGGCTACCTGTACGACTTCGGGGACGCATGGGACCACGACATCCTGGTGGAGGACGTCGTCCAAGCCGAACCGGGTGCCGCCTACCCCCGCTGCCTCACCGGCCGCCGTGCCGCCCCGCCGGAGGACAGCGGCGGCATCTGGGGCTACGCGCACCTGTGCGACGTGCTGACCGACCCCGAGCACCCGGAGCACGCCGAACGGCTGGAGTGGCTGGAACTGGACTCCGCCACCGACTTCGACCCGGCCGCCTTCGACGCCGACGAGGTGAACGACTACCTCTCGCGCCAGGCGAAGGTGCCCGTCAAGCCGTGACGGGCGTTCCGCCGTGCCGGTCCGGCCTCGGTGTCGTCGTCCGGTTCGGAGGACCCCCGGGGAACTGCGGCAGGGGCGGCCGAACGGGCCACCCTGGACACCGCGCTCAACGCCGCCGGGCTGTCGCTGCGGGCCGGCGACGTGGCGAACAGGCTCGGCGGCGGCTACGTCGGGGACCTGCTCGACCTCCGGACCAACGAGGTGCGCGAGGCGCGGGGCTTGAGCCGCAAGGCTCGCACCGAGCTCAGAGTTCGACGACGTTCTCCACCAGGCCGACGCTGGCCTCGTGGTCGGTGTCCGGACATCGAAATGTCACGACGGCAACCACTTGTGGGTCACTCGCCCGAGTCTTCATCGCGTTGACGAACCGCGCCAGAGCCTATTGATCGCACCGACGGCGGTGACCGAGAGCCGAGCACTCACACTCTTCACCCATACCGGTGACAGCACGATGTTCGGGACCTAAGGTCAACCCCCCACACGTTCAAGTGACGACCGGTGGGGGACCGTCCATGACGCTCGCTCTTCTTGCCCCTTGCTACGGCAATCCCGACACGAGGAAGCGCTTCCACGAAACGCTCGCGGGTTCCGTCGCCTTCACACAGGAGCCCTACCGCTCACTCTTGTCCGAGGCCGATCTGGCCCGACTGGAGGAGTTGCACCCATCCGGTGAAGCGCACTTCTGGGGTGCGATCCCCCGTCACGACAAGCCCATGGAACGGCTGCGCGCAGGGGGCGTCGTGCTGTTCGTCGGTGAGAAGAAGATCAAGGCCACCGGCGAGATCGGACACCTGTTCCGCAACGAGCCCTTGGCGGACCTCCTCTGGAACCAGCACGCCAACGATTCGAGCTTCACCAACGTGTACAGCGTCCTCAACGTCCGGCTCACCGACTACCCGATCACCGACCTCTGGAGCATCGAAGGGTTCACCGCCGGTGACTACGTGTACGGGCAGCGCGTCGTCGAGGAGCCTCGGTCGTCGCGCCTGATCACCGCTTTCGGCATCAACCCGGGCACCGTGGAGGCGGAGTTGAGCGCCAGGCTGAACGCCACCGCCGGCCTCGTCGGGCTCGACACCCGCGTGATCCCCGTCGAACGAACCCACGTGGACGTCGTCTGGCACCGGATCGCGGAGCGGCAGACCGCGTACGAACGGGTCGAGGCTCGACTGGTCGCCCACTACCGGGCTTTCCGCTCCGACGTCGAAATGCACAGTTTCGTCACGCCGAGTGGCAAGCGGGCCGACCTGTACTACCGCGACGGCGCGGACGTCGTGGTCGTCGAGGCGAAGAGTCTGGGCACGCACGGGAAGGTGCGGGAGGCTGTGGCTCAACTGCTCGACTACGCGGTGGACAGCCCGGAGCCGGTCACCCGTCTGGTGGCCCTCTTCCCGGAGCGCCCCGCGCCGACGGCGTTGGTCTGCTGCACCGGTTGGGGATCGACTGCGTCTACCGAACCACCGATGAGTTGTTCATCGCGGAACAAGCCCCCGACGAGCGCCGCCGGCACATGCGCTTGGTCTGGCACAGCCGCTGAACAGAGCCGTCACTCGGAGGCGGAGCACTCGATTCGAGGTGCCGGCCGCCACATAGTCCAGGTTCGCCTTCGACCGCGCACGCCGTCCCGCTACAGTCCGAATCCGATTGACTACGGATCGCAGGGGGCGGCGTGGGCGTGACATTCAGGTTCGGGTTCGAAGAGGGCGACGAGGAGGACCTTCGGCCACGTCGGGAGCAGGAAGCTGCGCTCGACGTGGCCGACGTCCTACGGGGGTGGGACGCCGACCGCGTCGTGGCCGTGACGGTCGACGATTCGGCGGACGTGCTGTCGGTGACGCTGGCAGCGCAGTGGAAGCAGTCCGTCGATCCCAGGAGCCTGGGCTCTGCCGTGACGACCGCGATGAACGCGGCAACCATGCAGGCGCTGGTGAAGCAGGTCGAGCGGCCGGCGGTAGAAGAACCGCCCACGCCGACTGTCTCCCAGCGGGCTGGATCGCGCATCACGCTGGACGAGGCGACGCTGCTCATGGGCGCCGTGAAAGCCGATTTGGACCGCTTCATGCGGCAGGTCGCCGAGGTGGCCGACCGACCGGTCACCGCCGAGAGCCGGGGCGGGCACGTGCGCGGCACCGCGCAACGTGGGCAGGTGCTCGACGTGGCCGTGGACCCGGCCTGGGCGCACACCGCCCGCAACAGCGAGTTGGAGCAGGAAGTCCTGGAGGTGCTTTGGGCACTCCGAGCCCGCAGCGCTCCCGCCGACCTCGCACAAGGGCCGCGAAGCCCTGCCATCGCCGAACTCACCGCGTTGGTGAGCGATCCGAACGCACTGCTGCGCCGAGTGGGGCTGCTGCCATGACCGACATCTCCGTCGCGCTCGAAGCCATGCGCTCCGACGCCGCCCTCTGGACTGCCGCCTCCGAAAACCTGGAGGCACCACGTGCCGCGATCGGTGGGCTCGTGGTCACCGACACCGACATGTCCGAATGGGCGGCCGACCGGGGCTTGGACCGCACCTACGACAACGCCCGCCTCGCGTTGGAGGACATGCTCACCCAGGCGATCCAAGCGTTCTGCGGCCTCGGCGAGAGCCTGCACGCCGCCGCGAACACCTACGAAAGCGAAGAAGAAGCCAACAGGCTGGCGATGGACCGCATCCACGACCAAGGAGGCTCGCGGTGAACCCGCTGGTGCGGCAGGTGGAGGAGGAGAGGCGGGACGCCGAGCAGAACGTCAAGGAGTTCTTCGACCAGGTCGACCGCCTCCTGAGCTGGGTGCCGGCCCCGCTGGAGCACATGATTTCCCCCATCGTCCAGGGCATGCGGCTGTTGTCGGAGAAGGTGGCAGAACTCTGGGACCACGTCGGCCACCTGATCGAGCAGTGGGGCGACCCCGACCGGCTCAAGCAAGTGGGCGAGCAGTGGGTGGCGCACGTCGGCAACGCACTGGGTGACATCGCGGGCACGGTCGGCCTCGACAAACTTCGGACGACTATCGAGTGGGAAGGGCGCGCGGCCCGGGCCTACCATTCCGCGGCGTCCCCTCAGGCAGCCGGTTTGAACGCGGTCAAGGACATCGCCAACCAGTTGCGCACCTCGCTCACCGCTCTGGCCAATGCGATCGAGAGCTTCCAGCTCACCATGTGGTTCGCTTTGGGCGCGTTCGTGATCGGAGCCGTCGGTGCGGTCGCGAGCGCGTGCACCGTCGTGGGCACCCCGGTGGGGATCGCCGCGTTGAGCGCTGCCTGCGGCGCGGCCATCGCGCTCATCGGCGCGGCCGTGCTGGCGATGAAGTCACAGGTCAACACGATCGAGGCTGAGCAGACGGCGATCATGCAGAAGATCCACGACCTCGGTTCGGACTGGGCGATGCCCGACACCGGAACGATGAGGGACGCCGGCGACAAGGATGGAGACGGGTCGGATTGGCGGCCCGGATCGTGATCCACCCGGCACCAGGGCCACCGCCGTCGCCGCACGTGTGGATATCGGAGCCCCACGCCCGGCACGTCCACGCTGCCTGCGGTTCGACGGGCAGGTTGTTCGCCGTCGCGAGCGTCGCGCTCGCGACGGCGATCGTGGTGCTCGGCCTTCGTCTTCCGATCGCCTACCACTTCTTCGGCTCGGTGGTGTGGATCATCGGCGGGGCTTCGGTGCTCAACGTGCTCTACGCCGCTCTCGGCTTGACGGGTGTCCGGCCACACATCCGGGGCGGCTACCTCGACATCGAGGCCGCGCGGAGGACCAGAAGGCTGTTGGCCGCGATGTGGGTGACCTCGATCGTCTTCTCGTCTTTCGCCTGCCTCCTGCTGCTGGCCACCGTCGCGGCCGAGGCGGACAACCCCCACCACCCGGGCGTGCGCTTCACGATCGGCGTCTGGGCGTACCTGTGCCTGCTGGCCTCGCCTCCGGTGCTGACCGGTGTCCTGTTCTTCGTGGGACGCCGTCTCCTGGTCCCGGCTCCGCCTCCTGTCGGCCAGGACGCGGCGGCGAGCCCGACCGTCGGCGGGACCGGGTTCATGACCTACCCACCACCGCCGCAGCGCCAGGTGTGGATCTCGGCGGCGCGTGCACGGGAGATCCGCGTGGGGTGCGGGCGGCTCGGTGCCGCGTTGCTCACCGCCGGTGCTCTGCTACCGATGATGATCGTGCTGATCGGCGGTCGCCTGCCCCGGATCTACCCGGCGCTCGGCTCTCTGAGTTGGACCTTCGCGGCCATCGGTGTGGTGCAGGTGTTCGTCGCGGCCACCGTGCTGCGTGGAGGCCGCCGGTATGTGACGGACGAGCACCTGGACGTGGACGGGGCGCTGACGACGCGCAGGTCCCTCGGCGTCGTCTGGGGATTGGGGCTGGGCAGCGCGGCGATCTCCGGTGTCGGCCTGTCCCTGGGACTCTCCCTGGACGGCGGTCCGGCCGACCAGCCCGTCCCCCACCCGGCCCTCGTGGGTGCGGTGCTGTCGGTCATCGCCGTACCCGCCGTGCTGACCGGCGGTGCATACTTCACCGGCCGGCGGCTGTTCCGCCTGCCGCTCGTGCCCTCGCGGTCACCCTGAGGGCATGAGCGGCAGGACGATTCCGGTGACGGTGCACCTGTGACCCGGGTGGATGAGGCCTGGGGAACGTGGTCCGGTCAGGCCGGCCCGAGCCGGGCCTTCGCGGTGGCCGGCGGCTCGTCGGACCGGGTATCTTCGTCCGTGAGCTTCTCGGTCGCGCGGGCCATGACCTCACGCCGCTGCCGGGTGAACTCGACAGTCCCTTCCAGGATCAGCGCGGCACGCGCCACGGCGTGCGAGGCGTCGGAGAACGACGGCCTTCCCTGTCGATCTCCAGCTCCCCACGATCACCACCGGTTCGCGGAACGCGTCAGGCCGCCACGTCAGGTCGCCGCGTCCTGGCGGAGTTCCGCGGCCACGACTTCGATCTGCCCCAGCAGCGCGTGTGGTGGCTGGTCGAGGTCCATGACGTGCTGGACGATGTCCACGTCCGCGTTGCGCACCGAATGGCTGCGCGGTCGCTCGCCGTCCGCGTACAGCAGGTGGCCGCGGCGCACGCCGAGCACTGTGCAGTAGGCGAGCATCTGGTAGAGGTCCGCGTTCGACCCGCTCCGGCCACCGTGGGTCTTGTACTTCGCGTCGAGAACAGCGGTCGGGCGGCTGCCGTGCGACCACACCAGGTCGGGTCTGATCGGCACCTCGTTGGCGCGGTCGAGGTGTCGGCGATCCTGGAGCGACATCCGACCGCCGTGTCCTCGCAGCGACTCGGCGAGGGCCACGGTGGCGAAGCCTTCGAACACCCGCCACATGCGCAGCAGGAACCCCGAGATCCGCACGCCCGCTCCGCCGATCTCGACCGAGTTCCCGCCGAGCACGATCTCCGCCAGGTGGAGGGCGTTCTGGTAGCACTGGTTGAGCCGCGTCGGCTGCCACCGGGGAAGCACGGTCCCGCGCACGAGCGGTGAGACGTCCGCCAGACGTGCGGTCAGCGCCCGCAACCGTTGACGGACCGGTGCCGGCACGTCCGGCAGGGTGAGCAGCCGGCGTGCCGCCGCCAGCAGCAACCGGTTCTCCGGGATGTCGACGGAGTAGTCGTCGAATCGCGCCTCCAGCGGCAGCGCCAACCCGAATCTGCGTCCGGTTTGCCGGGAGACGTCGAGTCTCCCCCGGAGAACGGGCAGGCTGTCCTCCACGGTCCGGTATCCCTGGAGGAGGCCGCGCCGCACGGCGTGCTCCGCCTGCCGCTCGAACGCGTGGGCCATGGCGGGCACCAGGTCGTCCTCGACCCCCATGTCGACATCGGCGTCGAGCCAGTGGTGCGGGTTGCGGGCGTAGCCGAGCAGGAACAACAGCCGGGCGATCGGGATCTTGGGCTTGATGACCAGCTGGACGCCGCCGACGTTCGCCACGCCGACGACGTCCTTGGCACGCAGCCGCCACCTCCCGGACGAGCGTGGTTCAGCGGTGACGATGTCGGCGGCCGCGAGCGCCGACGCGACCACGGCTGACAACGCCACTTCCACGCTGGAACCGCCCTCGTGCAGGACGATGGGCGTCACTGTCCACCGCTCGGGCCAACCGCCGACCGCAGCGCGGGCAGACCGTAGGTCTCCGCGACGTCGACGCTCTCCCCGTAGTGGTGCTCGACGAGCAACGGCAGGATCGACGTCCTCCACACCCGCTCCAGGCCGCCCGCCTGGTGGACCGCAGGCCGCATCAGGTAGGTCGGTCCGATGCGGAAGTCACGGTCCTCGATGCGCGAGTTGAGCTCGTCGAGCAGCACGGCCGGGGCGGTGTCAAGCTCGTGCCGTTCGAGCCACCGCCGGAGCATGCCTGCCACCGGCGGCTCGGTGGGGTGCAGTTCCAGGAACGCGAACCGCCTGCGCATGGCGGCGTCGACCAATGCGATGGACCGGTCTGCGGTGTTCATCGTGCCGATGATGAACACGTTCTTCGGCATGGAGAAGTCACTGGCGCCGTCCTCGGAGTAGGTGAGGCTGACGGTGTGGTTGCGGTACTCCAGCAGGAAGTACAGCTCGCCGAACACCTTGGCGAGGTTGGCCCGGTTGATCTCGTCGATGATCAGCACATAGGGCATCTCCGGGTTCTGCTGCGCGGCGTCGACCAGCCTGCGCAACGGGCCGGGCACCAGCCGGAACGCCACGCCGCTCCCCTCGGTCGAGGCGGCGGGTCGGAAGCCCTCGAAGAAGTCCTCGTAGGAGTAGGCGGGGTGGAGCTGGACGAGCCGCACCTTGCTGCGGTCGGTGAGGTGCCACGCGAGTTGCTGCGCGAGGTGCGTCTTCCCGGTGCCGGGCGGGCCGTAGAGGATGATCTGCCTGCGCTCGCGCAGCAGTTCGACGGTCTCTTGCAGGAAGTCGCGGGACAGCAGCAGTTCGTCGGCGAGTTCGGCCGTGACGTCCTTGAGCGTGACCTCGGCAGGCGGCTTGACCGGCTCCGGCTGGGTCTGCTCGACCGGTCCCCCGTCGGAGGGCACGGGCAGGAACGGCAGGAGGTCGTCGAGTTCCGCGGTGAGGTCGACCAGCGTGTTCTGGTCCGACAAGCGGGCGGCCACCCGTTCCGGCAGATCGGCGTAATCGACCGGCTCGTCGAGGGTGCGCCACTCCACGTCGCGCCGCAGGTTGGACAGACCTTCCGGGCTGTCGACCTGGTCAGCGTCGCCGACGATCACACCGAGGTGGATGTCGCCTTCCCACGGGGTCAGGACCAGGTCGCCCGGTGCCATGAGGCTGAGGAACGCGTGCAGCTCGAAGACCTGGACACTCTTCGCGCTGTAGGACAGGTAACCGTAGTCGCGGTCGACCGCCTGCCGAACCTCCTCCTGCTCCACCCCGGACCCCAGCGGACCGAGCCGGGTCGCGGCGAGCGAGCAGAAGCCCTCCTCCAGCCAGCCGGGCACGAGGTTGTGCCCCTTGACGGTCCCCCGCAGGAGCCAGGCGCGCGGCGCGCGTTGCGGATCGACGTCCTCAGCTGCCGTGGAGTAGGCCGAATTCAGCGCCTGCGCCAAATCCCGAGCTTCATTCGCTTTGCGTAGCTCCGCCCGACCGGACTCCGTGAGACGCCACGTGCCGTCCTGCTTGACCAGCCAGCCGGCTTTTTTCATCCCCGTCGTCGCGAATTGGAGAGCGGTGGCATACCGCTGGTGACCGGTCCTGTTGCGGCTGACCTCGACCTGGTTGAGCGCCACCCGCCCGGCGACCCGCGCCAGGGCGTCACCGGCACGGATCGGACCGCCCGCCTCGTCCAGGACCTCCAGCAACGCCTTGACCAGCAGTGGGCGTCGAACCGTGCTCTCGTCCATGGCCATCCCTCCCAAGCTCACGATGTCACGAAACGTCACCCGCATGTGTCTCGACCGATCAGGTGAACGGATTCGATAACAACCGCTACATCATCACCGATATCGCATCATGCGCGGACAAGATCGCCCATTCGATGACGGTACGCCGCGTCCGATTGCCTGAGGAGTTCGGTGAAGGCCAGCGAGACCACTCTCCGCAGCCTGCTGCAAGGAGAGCGCCAGTACGTCGTCCCGCTCTACCAACGCACCTACAGCTGGGAGCGGAAGGACCTCGACCAGCTCTGGCAGGACCTCACCGGGGTAGCGGACAGCGGAGGCGCCGCGTCGCACTTCCTCGGCTCGGTCGTCCTCGCCCCGAGCCCGGGCAACACGCCGGCGGGCGTGCAGGTGTGGTTGGTGGTCGACGGCCAGCAGCGGCTGACGACCCTGTCGATCCTGCTGTGCGCGATCCGCGACCACGTGCGAGCCCAGGACGCCCGACTGGCGGAGAAGATCGACGACCTCTACCTGTTCAACCGCTACGCCAACGGCCAGGAGCGGTACACGCTGCTGCCGACGCAGGCCGACCGGCCGTCGTGGATCAAGCTGCTGGAGCAGGCGCCCGACGCCGGGGGATCCGACCGGATCGGCGACGCCTACCGCTTCTTCCGCAAGGAGCTGGCGGCCGTCGACGACCCGGACGACCCGCATGACATCGCGCGCATCGAACAGGCGATCGCCGGACAGCTCAGCATCGTGGAGATCGCGGCGCACCCGGACGACAACGTGCACCGCATCTTCGAGTCGCTCAACCACACCGGCCAGCCGCTCACCCAGGCCGACCTGCTGCGCAACTACCTGTTCATGCGCCTGCCCACCCGTGCCGAGCACGTCTACACCCACCAGTGGCTGCCGTTGCAGGAGAGCTTGCCGAACAAGCAGCAGCTCGAAGAGCTGGTGTGGCTGGACCTGGTGCTGCGCGGCGACGACCGCGCCACCCAGGACGCGATCTACCAGTCCCAGCAGCACCTCCTGAGCAAGCTGTCGAGCGAGGCGGAAATCGAGTCCTGGATCGTCGAGCTGCACCACAAGGCACGGTTGTTCCGCCGGGTTCTCGACCCGGAGAACGAGCCGAACCCGGTCCTCCGGCGGGCGTTGGACCGGCTCAAGCGCTGGGCGGCGCAGGTCGTGCACCCGATCGCCTTGCGGGTGATGACGGCCCACCAGACCGGCAGCCTCGACGCCCACGAGGCCGCACGCGCGCTGCGCGTGGTGGAGAGCTTCCTGGTGCGCCGGATGATCGTCGGCATCGCCACCACCGGCACCAACCGCATCCTCATGACGTTGGTCAAGGAGCTGGGCGACGCCGTGCCGACGGCCGAGGAGATCACCCGCATCCTGTCGGGCCCGCGCAAGAAGTTCCCGACCGACCAGCACGTGCGCGAAGCCGTGCTGGTGAACAACTTCTACTGGATCGGCCGCGGCCCGCAGCGCACGTTCGTGCTGCGGTGCCTGGAGGAGGACTACCGCCACGGTGAGCCGATCGACTTCGCGGGCACGAGACTCACCATCGAGCACGTGCTCCCGCAGTCGCCCACCCAGGAGTGGCGGGACATGCTGACGGAGGAGCTGACCGGTGACGAGACTCCCGAGGAGCTGCACTCCAAGCTCGTGCACACGTTGGGCAACCTCAGCCTGACGGCCTACAACGCGAAGCTCGCCAACGACGGCTTCGCCGCCAAGAAGAAGATCCTCGCCGACAGCGGCCTGGCCATGAACCGCGAGATCGCGGGGGCGTCGAGGTGGGGCGCGACCGAGATCAGGGATCGCGGCCGGGCGCTCGCCGAACGGGCGTTGCGCATCTGGCCCGGCCCCACGGACGCGGCGGACAGCACGCCGGTGGAGCTGCCGTGGAGGCGGATGACCCAGATCCTCGCCTGCATCCCAGCCGGGCGGTGGACCAGCTACTCCGACGTGGCCGAGGTGATCGGCAGCCATCAGGTCCCCGTGGGGTCACGGCTCGCCAACGTGGTGACCCCCAACGCTCACCGAGTACTCAAGCTCAGCGGCGAGATTTCGCCGGACTTCCGCTGGCCCGACCCCAGTCGTACCGACGACCCCCGGGAGGTACTGAAGGCCGAGGGAGTCAGGTTCGATGCCAAGGGACGTGCGTCGGCCGAGCAGCGCCTGACGGCCATCGAGCTGGCCACTCTCGCGGATCTCGACGTCGACGTGCCGGAGATCGAGGTGGAGGCCGAGTGAGGACGCCGAACGTCCTCGTCGCCCCCTCCTACGGCAAGCCCCGTACCAGGGCGCACTTCCACGACACGATCGACGGCTGGGTTCCCTTCGCCGACGCTGAGCGGGGCCCGCTGTTGACTGACGAACAGCGCGAGCGCCTGCTCGCCCTGCACCCGTCGGGCGTCGCGCACTTCTGGGGTGCGGAGCCGAAGCACGCCAAGATGATGTCCGAGCTGAAGCGCGGCGATGTCGTCTTCTTCGTGGGCGACAAGAAGGTCAAGGCGATCGGCGAGGTCGGCTACCTCTTCGTCAACCGGGACTTCGCCGACAAGCTGTGGTGGAAGGAGGGCGACAAGGAGAACTTCGACCACGCCTACAGCGTGCTGAACGTGCGCATGGTCGAACGCCCGAAGCGCGACCTCGTGACGCTGTGCGGGTACAAGCCCAACTACGACATTCCCGGTCAGCGGTTCCTGCGGGAGCAGGACGTGCCGAACGTGCTGCGCGAGTTCGGCGTCGTCCCGACCATGCTGGAGAGACAGCTCGAAGAGGCGATCGAGCAAAACCTCGACGAGGTGCGCCGCTCGTGGATCACGCCGGTCGAGAAGGCTCATAAGAAGACGATCAAGCGCACCACCCCGGCGTCCACCACGGTCACCGACCGGGTCGAGACCGGCCTCGTCGAGCTCTACCAACGGTTCTGCGAACCGGAGGAGTTGGTCGCGTTCCGCACCGACAGCGACCTGCGCGCCGACCTCTACCGGGAGAACGGTGACGAGGTCGAGATCATCGAGGCGAAGAGCCTGGCCACGCACGGCAAGGTGCGCGAGGCCGTGGCCCAGTTGCTGGACTACGCGGTGCACAGCGTCCGGCCGGTCACCCGCCTGTCCGGGCTGTTCCCGGCCAGACCCGAGCGCGACGGGCTCGATTACCTGCACCGGTTGGGGATCGACTGCGTGTTCCTCGCCGAAGGCGGCTCGTTCAAGCGGGAGGCGGCTCCCGACGCGCGCCGCGAGCACATGATCCCGGTGTGGCGAGGAGTCTGAGCCGTTCGCCGTCCGGCGGTCCACCACACAGTCAGTCGGTGGACCGCCCGACACCGCTCGCGACGGCTTGAGCCCGCGCACCGCTGTCAGGGCCGTCGCGTTCGGCCGTGACCGTCTTCATCGGCGGCTCGGGCACCAGGCACGCCCCGACCGCCACGTCCAGCGCTTGTCGAGCGGCCTGCCAGCACTGGATTCCGCCCAGCGCGAGCAGCACCATGCCTATGAGCAGCAGCGTGTGCGGGATGACCGGCTCGGCACGCGCGCCGATCGCCAGCAACGCGCCGAGCTGACCGAGCACGCCCGCGCTGAACAGCACCGGGAACATCCGCGTGCACCGAGCCCACTGGGCCACGGCCGGGTTCGCCATGCCCAGCCACGCCAGCACCGCGCGACGCTGCGCGGGTGAGGCGAGGCAGGAGAAACCGAGCAGGTTGGTAATCGTCCGGTCGACGAGCACCTGCCGTTGCGTGTGAACGAGCACTTCTCGCACCTCCCGTGAGGGTGGGGCGGCGCGGGCGCGGAGAGCACTCGGAGAAGCGCCGCCCACGCCGCCCCTGGCGGCCAGCCGAAACAGGTCCGGCTCAGCCACCGGCCACGGGCATGGTGAGGATGGGCCGCAGCGCTTGGCGCAAGTCCTCGCGCAGCACGCAACCCGCCACCCCGCACGCTTTGCACATACCGTTCTTGTCGAGCGGGTGCGTGCCCAGGCACAGCGTGACCGCGTCGACCAGCCGGTGGGTCTCCGTACGCGCCATGCACAGTGAGTCTTCGTCATCGCCGTAGAGCACACCGATCATCAGCGCGGCCAGATGCTGCCGCAACGCGCGATCGACCTGCTTGACCTCTGATGGGCCTTCCATGACCACTCCCCTCGACCCGGTCGAGGATTGCAGCCTTCAGAGGCTCATGCCACGTCTTTCATTCGCTCTTCTGGGTGAGTTTCTGCTGTTCAGAAGCACAACCAACGATCTTGTGGTCGACTTTCTTGCAGACTACGTAAGAGGTGAGAACTTGGTCAGGCAGAAGCCGAGCGTGACTACCAGGGGAATCGGATTCGAGTTGGAGCGGTTGCGCCGGACCGCGAAGCTGAATCTGGACCAAGTCAGCAAGGGGATCGGTGTCTCGGCAGCCACGCTCAGCAGGCTGGAGAACGGCAAGCGGCAACCCAAGGTCGAGGAAGTAGCCTCGATCCTCACCGTCGTCGGCGTGACCGGTGCTGAACGCGACCGCCTGTTGGACCAAGCGCGAGGAGGCAGTGGCCTTGGCCTGGTCGAGGGCAGCAGCCCGACCGTCCAGAGTCGCACCTATCTGAACTTCGAGACCCGGGCGGTGAACATCACGAGCTTCCAACTCATGCTCGTGCCAGGACTCGCCCAGACCGCCGAGTACGCCTATGCGGCGATCAGTGCGCTCATGCTCGATCAAGAGGAACCCAACATCGAGGCCCGCGTGGCCCGCAGGATGGCCCGCCAGGCGATCTTGGGGCGACCGAAGGCCCCGCAGCTCAATCTGATCATCGCCGAGTACGCACTACGTCTGTCGCTGGGCGGGCCGCAGATCATGGCGCGTCAGGTTCGACACTTGGTGGAGTTGAGCCAGCGACCCAATGTCGCGACCCGCATCGTGCCGAACAGCGTCGTCGGACACCCGGGCCTCGCCGGACAGTTCGTCTTGTTGGAGTTCGCAAAGGACTCCGACATCGTCTTCGTCGAAGACCGCGCCACCGGGCTCTTCCTGGATGATCCCATCCGTGTCGCGAACTATAGGCTGGCAGTGGAGAAGCTCAGGGACGTAGCGCTGGACGAGCAGGAGTCCTTGCGGCTCATGGCATCCATCGCGGAGGACCACGACGGAGAGTGAGGTGGGGCAGGTATGACTACGCCTCGGTTCCGCAAGAGCAGTTACAGCGGAGATGCCGACTGCGTAGAGGTGGCGCTCGGACCAAACCTGGCGCTACTGCGCGACTCGAAGAACCAGGAGGCGGGTCAACTCAGGTTCAGTGTCGACAGCTTCCGCTCCTTCACGAAGCACCTGAGGGCCAGCTAACCAGCGGGGCGGTCCGCTGCGACCGCCCCGCTTAGTGCGCCTGGTGGCGAGGGCCCTGCCCAGGCGACGGATCAAGGATCGTTTGATAAGCCTCGCCAGTGTCGATCGCCTTCTGCATTCGGTCGTAGACGTCAAGGACCAACCGCTTAGTGCGGTACTCACCGAACGTAGCCTCATCCTTACGTTTCACGATCGGGAATGTCTCCATAATATGGTCGACATCATCACGACTCACACCGTAGAGATGGAAGAAGGCAGCGTCCAACTCCGCCCTCATAAACACCCGTCGACCGCCATCCCACACAAAGGGAGAACCTTCATCGCCCAAGTCAAATGCATACTCGGTGAGCGCCCACGATGTGTAGCTCAGTTCCAGCACTCTCGATCGGATCCACTGTTCGGCAGACTGCGCCCGATCCCAGGCTGCTGGCGCTTCAGCCACTGCCGGAGAGATTACGGGCAACTGCATGAGATAACTGTAGGTCAGATGCGTGCCACCGATTTTCTGGCGTGCAATGTAGTCAAAGACGAACGCAGACAACGTCGCCGGAAGGACTTCGAATCCTCGTGCCGAGAATATGAGCGGCATGACATGCCCGACGCCGACCAGTGGCAGCACACCACCGATCACGGTACGCTCATCTGTAGTCCGACAGATATCGCGAAACCCGATCAACCAGCCGCGATCGGCACGATTCCTCTTCTGAACCTCCCTGGCATCGACCCAATATCGAGGCTCGACACAGTACAGAGGATCTTGATGCTGTTGGACAGTCACCCGAGGAAGCGTTCCCATGTTCGCCTGCGCTTCGGTTTGGCCGAGATACGTCCCGAGGCGGTGGTCGAAGTGGTGCAACATCTTAGCCTCATACAGCGGCAACTGCATCGCGTACCTATGCTCATCGCCCGCACCAACAAAGAGCGCTGAGTCGGACGTCATATTGAAAAGTCCTTGCATAAACGAAATTCCCCACGCGTTACCCTCAGGCACACCTGATCGCACCATGATCGGAACCGTTCGATAAACCCGAAGGGTAATCTCCGCGTCTCGGCGAGTTCTAAACACCGGACACGTGCCAGTGTTAGGGTTAAGCAACAGGATTTCCGATGGCGACATGGAGAAACTGCCGGATTCCAGGTCACGCATGTAGCGAATAAAAAATGCGAATCGCGCTTCGTTGACGCGCACCTGCCGGCCACCTGCGGTCAAGAGACTGAAGTGAAAGCTATGGTGCACATCTCGACTCAAAAGGAAGGCTTCGTTCTCGAAGTCGTAGAATGAGATCAGCGAAGATGCGTCAACCATGGCACGGAAGAAGTACTGCGTGTTCGCATCCGTGGCAATACCAGTCGGCAACACCATGCCAAATCGCCCATGATCGGCCACGACACTCCGTGCACACTCCGCAAATAGAGGGTCCAACTTGACCCGCCCGCGACCACACAAGGGATACCGACCAGAAGACGAAGCAAGATGGCGAAACCCATCCACTTCCCGCTTCGCCGACCGATAGATCCTGTCGAGTTGCGGGTCAAATTCTGAGAGATTTTCGATAAGCTTCTTTCGTTTATCCCCTGCCGCATTTGCGATTCGTGGAGCACGAGAGGCAAAGAATTCTTGCTCTTTCAGTTCGATATTCTCCCACGGCGGGTTGCCCAGCACGCAAGAAAACCCGCCGGACCAGCCGGTCTTCTCGTCGGCGTCGGCGTCATCGCCGACGTGGAAGACCTCGGGAAACTCCAGGTGCCAGTGGAAGAACCGGTAGTCCTCGGTCAGCTTCCGCACCAACTCGCGCGTACCCGGGTCGACGCGGTCCGGCTCGGCGTCCAGGTTCATGATGGTCTGGTAGGTCAGCGGCCACGGTCCGGCGATGGCTGCTTGATCAGCCCTCGCCGTCGCGTTCTCCGCGCCGGGCACAAGGTTCTTCGGCGCGACGAACGCCGCGCACCAGGCATCCGCGACTTCCTTGCGATGCTGGAAGTCTGCCGACTGCGAGTAGCCCCGATACCGCATGGCCTGCGCGTGGACGTCCGCAAGCGCGCGGGGCACCTGTCCGGCGATTTCGGCGACCTGCTTCGCCAACTTCTGGTTGCCGGTGTCGATCGCCGCGCCACCGAACAGATCCAGGGTGTTGTTCTTGTACTCGGTCGCGTTGAGCTTCTTGAGCCCTGCGACGGCCACCTTGTCGTCACCTTCCAGCGGCTTGAACGCGCTGTCCGGCAGGCCATCGGCGAGCAGCTTGGGCGTGACGCCGAGCAGTGAGTTGCCGACCTTGATGTGGGCGTCGAGGAAGCTCAGCGGCTTACCGGGCTCCAGCGATTCCATCCACAGACTGACCTTCGCCAGTTCCACGGCCCAGTCGTTGAGGTCCACGCCGTAGATGCATCTGGCGATGACGTCATGCACCGCGTGCCGCACGTCATCGGCGGACGGCTCGATCTCCTCCGTCCGCACGACCGCGAGGCGCTTGGCAATACGCCGGGCAGCGGCGACGAGGAAGTGCCCCGACCCACAGGCCGGGTCGCACACCGTCAGCGCCAAGAGCGCCGCTTCCTGCTCCTCCCGAGTCGCTTTGCCCTCCACGGCATCGTCGAGAACGGGCTCCAGCGCCGAGTCCAGCAGGCACTCCACGAGCGAGGACGGCGTGTAGTAGGAGCCGGTGGTCTTGCGTTCGTTGCCACCCAGCACCTCCAACCGGAACGTGCGCTCGTCCGGGTCGTGGCGCGGCAGGTAGGCGAGCAGCGTCTCGTAGACGCTGCCCAGTTCCTCGGCGTCGAGGTTGCGGTAGTCCACGGTCCGCCGGGGCCCGGTGCCGCCCTTGAGCACGCACAGGCTGCGCACGGCCGCCAGCAGGTCCTGGTTGGCCAGCGTCGCGTCCCGCAGCGGCCGGTCCAGCGGTCCGCGCTGGAAGATGCCGCCCAGGCCGGGCAGCGCGAGGCCGGGCAGACCGTTCGCCGACGCCTCGTCGGCAAAGTCGCCATTCTCGTTGACCTCTGGACCGCCGAGCGCGTGCAGGACCAGTTGCAGCGCCTTCCACCGGTCACCGTGCCGCGTCCCCAGCCGCCGCATGGCCGCCGTCCGCAGCCGTGCCGACGAGAAGTACTCGTTGTAACGCGCCTTGGCGTCCTCGGAGGCGTCCGGGTCGAGGAGGGCTCCGCGATCCTCGGCGACGAACAGGAACAGCAGCCGGTAGACCGCGCGTAGCAGCGAGCGCTGGTAATCCTCGGCGCGCAGCGCGCCCGACCGCAACTGCTCGCGCAGCTCGACGTTCTCCGGGTGCCGGATGAAGCCGGTGCCGAGGATGTTGATGGCCTCGACCACCCCGTCCTTGAGCTGGTCCAGCGCCCGCTGGCCGCGCTCGATGGACTGGGTGCGCCACCGCTCCAGCCAGCAGTCGGCCGGGCCGCCGTCCTCGGACAGCACCTCGAACCGCGACTGGTGCAGCAGCGCGAACAGCAGCACGAACTCGTTGTAGAGGTCGCCGCCGAACATCGCTTCGAGGTCGAACTCGACGTAGGACGCGCGCACCAGCGACGTGGAGTCGCGCAGCAGCCTCACCGCCCGGCCGTTGCTGACGATCGCCCACAGGTACTCGTCAGAGCGGTTGACCAGCTCCTGCGCCATGGACGTCGGCGCGGCGGTGGCCGCGCCCTTGGTGCCCGGTGTGCGCTTGTCGACGGGCGTGTTCCAGCCGACCAGGTGGATAGGCACGCTGTGCCAGCGGTGGCTGATGGGGAACGACTTGCCGTCGCCGACCAGGCCGCCGCTCGGCGCGGCGTCCAGCTTCCCGTAGCCGAGTTGGGCGAACAGCAGCTCGGTCCACAGCTTGCGCGTCACGGCGGCCGACACGTCGTCGGGGCGGCGTTCCAGCTCGTCCTGGAACCGGGACCACTGGCCCGTCAGGTAGCTCCACGAGCGGTTGGCCGCGTCACGGATGCGTTCGCCGCCCAGGTGGTAGGCGTCGGTGGTGAAGCCGTCGAGGTCTTTCACGGCTTCGGTGCGGCCGCCCAGGCCGAGCGACACCCGGTTGAGCAGGTCGGCGGGCAGCAGGCCGCCGATGGAACGGATGGAGGTGAAGGTCTCGGTGCTCACGCGGAAGCGCCCCCATCGGCGATCGGCAAGTACACGTACACGCCCAGCACGTCGGCGGGCTTCTGGGCGGTGACCTTGAGGTTGCGCACACGGGCGCCCGCCGCCCGGCGGACGGCGTGGTGGCTGGCGCGCAGTTCCTCGGCCAGTTCCTCGCCCCTGCGGTCGAGTTCACCGATCACGTCGTCGAGGCGTTTGACGGCGCGCTCGGCGAACGTGCGGGCCTGGTCCACGGGAATGTTGGCGTCGGGGGTCGCGACCAGCAGACCGTCCACTTCGGACTTCGTCAGCCACTCCGGCGAGCCCGGGCTGCCCCGGTAGGCCAGCAGCTGCGCGTCCTCGGCGACCAGGGGGCGGTCACCGGAGCGCGAGGGCAGCACCAGGTGGAACCGGTACCGCACGAGCAGCAGTGTCGTGCGCACGGCCACGGCCTTCGTGCGGGCGACGCCGCAGCGGCGCGCGGGACGTGCGCGTGCCTCGCCGTTCGTCGTGTCCAACGCCATGTCGAGCACGAACCGGGCCACCGCCTGCACGGTCGGGTCGGTGCGGGTGAGCACGGCGTGCTTGGGCGAGGGCAGCGGCAAATCGGGGTGGAAGGGCAAGGGCTCGGCCCGCCGGACGGGCAGGGCTTCCCGCAGCGCGGGCGGCAGCGCGGCCGTCGTGGCGGTGAAGGCGGCGGGCGCGACCTCCGCTTCGGTGGTGATGACCGTGGAGCCGAGCGCACGGAGCGCTTCGCGGGTGAACTCGACGATCTCCGCGCGAGTGCCCAGGGCGTCACGCACGGCGCGGACCTGCTCGCCGACCACCTGCGGGTCGATGGTGTTCTGCGCGAACCGGCTGCGGGACCGCTTCTCGCGCTCGGCGGCGCTCTCCCAGTCGCGGTGCAGGGTTTCGCGTTCCGGCAGCAGACCCAGGTCCAGCATCGGCTGGTCGGCCTGGTTGTCGCCGCGCAGCTCCAAGCCCTCCATCAACGCGTGCAGGAGGTTGTCGGTCTCCGCCGGCACCGGCACGGACACACCGGTGGCCTTGCGGATCTTCTCGTGCTTGCGCAGCAGCACGTCCAGCACGATGCCGTCGATGCCGTTGTCCGCGCCGTAGACGGTCATGGCGCGCACGACGCTGCCCGGCTTCTGCCCGAACCGGTCCACCCGGCCTTCCCGCTGCTCGTGCCGGGTCGGGTTCCACGCGAGGTCGTAGTGCACGACCGCGTTGAAGTGCTCCTGGAGGTTGACGCCTTCCGACAGGCAGTCGGTGGCGATGAGGACGTGCTTGCCCGGCTTGTCGGTCAGCTCCCTGATCCGGCCGATGCGCTCGGTCGGCGGCAGGGTGCCGGTGACCGACTCCACGGACGTGCCGCGTCCCAGCTTGCCGGTGAGCTGTTCGGCCAGGTACTCGGCGGTGTCGATGAACCGGCAGAACACGATCGGCGCGTAGCCGTCGGCCAGCAGGCCCTTGAGGGTCTTGGTGAGCAGGGCGAGCTTGGTGTCGTCCTTGCCCTCCAGCTTCGTGGCGCGGGCGGCGAAGTCACGCAGCCGCCTGCGGGTCGCGGTGTCGTCGTCCTCCGCCTCGGCGTCCGCGCCGGGCGTCACGTCCGCGGCCTCGATCGCCTCGTCGTCGGCCTGGTCGAGCACCGTGGCGCGGCCCAGCTCGTCGGCTTCCTCGGCGCTGTCGGCGGCGCCGGCGGCGGCACGGGTGCGCAGCGTCTTGGCCGCCGCGCGCGGCGAGGACGCCAGTGCGCGCAGCAGCGCCAGCGCCGACCACCACCGCACCCGCTGGCGCACCGCTCCCCCGGCCTCGTCGCGCACCTGCTCGCGGACGAACTCCAGCACGCTGGTGAACAGCGACCGGTAGGCCGGGCTCAGCCGGTAGGCGACTTCCTTGCTCTCCCGGTCCTTCGGGAACGGGGTCTCCTCGTCGAGGTAGTCGCGGATGTCGGCGCGTCGGCGCTGCACGAAGTGCTCGGCCAGCCGACGCCGTCCCCGCTCGTCGTCGAAGTGCACGGTCGCCAACTCCGGGTCGAGCAAACCGAGGAGGTTGCGGAACGCCTCCTCCTTGCCGCTGTGCGGGGTGGCGGTCACGAGCACCAGGTGCCGCTCCCGGTCGTCGGCCAGCTTGCGCAGCAGTTCGTAGCGGAGCATGCGGGCGGTGCCCGTCCGGTCGTCGGTCCCGATGCAGGTGTGCGCCTCGTCGACGATCACCAGGTCCGGGCAGGACCGGATGAACTCGTCCCGGCGACGGGTGGACTTGATGAAGTCGGTGGACACCACCGTGTACGGGTAGCGCTCGAACACCGTCTCGTTGCCGATGAGCGTGCGCTCCAGGCGCGTGGCGGTGCTGGGCAGCACGAGTTCGGCGCGCAGCCCGAACTTGTCGCTCAGCTCCTCGCGCCACTGCTCGGCCAGTGCCGGGCTGCACAGCACGGTGAGCCCCCGGGCCTCGCCTTGCGCCAGCAGCTCGGTCGCGATCAGCCCGGCCTCGATGGTCTTGCCGATGCCGACGTCGTCGGAGATCAGCAGCCGCACGACCTCCTGCCGCATCGCCATCAGCAGCGGCACGTACTGGTAGGGACGGGGATCGACGGAGAGGCCCGCCAGCGAGCGGAACGGGCCCGCGCTGGCGTTGAAGCCGATGCGCAACGCCGACCGCAGCAGCGAGGCGCGGCTGAAGTCGCCCAGGTCTTCGGGGTCCGGCTTGGGGAAGCTCGCCGAGCGCACGTCCTCCAGTTCGGGCAGCACGGCGGCGACGTCGTCCTCCGTGCCACCGAGAGGGCGCAGCACCAGGAAGTCCGCCGAACTGTCGGGCAGGACCACCCACTCGCGGCCACGGGCCTGGACCAGTGAACCGACGGCGAAGCTCGTCACACGTTCTCCCTGTTCATCGTGCACCACTGCCGGCACCGAACACCGAGGCGTGGCGCGCCACGACGCTCGACCAGTCGTCGTCGTAGCGGACCCGCACCACCGCCCAGCCACAGTCCATCAGACGCTCCTCGGCGTCCTCGTCACGCTCGGCCACAGACGTGTCGTCATGTTTGGGGCCGTCGAGGAACACCGCGACCGCACCGCCCTTGAGGTGGTAGACGAAGTCCGGCCGTGCCCGCGCCGCCTCGACGGCGACCTGCGCCGCGTCCGGCAAACGATATTGGTGCTCACGCAGCCAGGCCACGAAATCCCGCTCCAACCCGGAGTCGGAAGCATAGGTGAGCTGCTCGGCCTGCTCGTCGCGGCTCACGCCGGACCCGGCGGGCACCGTCGAACCCGACGCGAACTCCAGCAGCAGCTCACGCACCTTGTGCCGGTTGATCAGCCGGTGGTCGCCCTGGTTGCCGTAGGACAGCAGGCAGTCGTAGCAGGCCAGCTCGCAACGCTCGTCGGGCGGCGCCTGCTGCACGTCCTGACCCGACTCCGGGTCGAAGTGCATGATCTCCAGCGCCGCCCGCGCCACCCGGGCGAGGTCGCCGCGTTCCGTCTGGAGCCTGCGCAGCACGCCCGCGCCACCTTCGGCGGACTCGATGAACAGGGTGCGGCCGCGGTCCAGGTCGTCCGGCAGGGCCTCGCTGACCAGCTCGGCGTCCTCCAACTGGAAAGTTGCCTCTATACCGCGTTCGAGCGCGTAGCGCAGGGTCGTCGCGGTCTCGTGGTCGAGGGCGCGGGCCGCTCGGAAGACCAGGATGTTGCGGCGGTCCTCGACGAACGGGATCACCTTCATCTTCCGCTCGACCTCGCCGGCCTCGACCAGCTCGTCGTCACCGGGCACGGCGTCCGGGGCGTCCTTCGCGGCGAGCCACCGGCCGGTGACGGTGTCGAGCCAGAAGCCGATGTCCTCGCGCTTCTTGCGGCGCGAGTGCCCGAGATTCGTCACCCGGATGGTCGCGGTGTCGCCGTAGGCGAGGTGCGCCAACGACCTCCCGTCGGCGTCGACGAACTCGGCGTCCAGGTGGCCGGGGCGGTCGCCGTGGTCGGTGAACCGGTAGGAGGTCTCCTTCTCGAACCCGGCCCGCCGGCGCTCCTCCTCATCGGAGGAGATGCGCTCGCGGCGGCGGGTGAACACCGTCTGGAGCTGGAGCAGGTTCGACCGGATCGGCGCCAACGGACTGTCGCAACTGTCGCACCGGTCGGTGCCCGGCTGCGCCTGGTGGTGGTATCCGCACGACGGGCAGCGGCGCGCCTCGTCGGTGTCCAGCGACATCTCACCCGATGACGTCACGGGAAGTTGGACCTGGGTGACCTGGTAGCGGGCGCCCTCGTGGTAGATCAGCGCGCCGGGACCGAACTCGTTGATCGCCAGGAACCGGGGCCGCTGGATGTAGTTGCCCTCCGAACGCCACCGGCGGTGGCCGGGGATGTAGGCGGCCAGCGGCAGGCGGGGGAAGGAGTAGCCGGGCAGGAAGCCTTCCGAGGCGAAGTAGCGGTAGGCGTAGAAGTCGGACTGGAAGGTGTCCGAGTCCTCGTTGCACAGCAGCTTGATCTGGTTCTCCGCGACTCGGCGTCGCGTGGCCGCCCGGTCGCGGGCCTGCGGCGTCGCCGAGTGGTCGCCGACCAGCCGGTGCTGCTTGTCCCGCTCGGCCTGGGCGTTGCGGTACATGTCGCGCCAGCGGTCGAGCGCCCGGTCGAACTGGTGCGGGGCGGCGGCGACCACTTCCTCGATCCACCCCTCGTACCACCAGGAGACGTCGGCGAGCCTCGGCATGTCACCGACCACCGCGTGAGCTCGCTGGACGGCCCGGCGCTGAGCCCCCTGCTCGGAGATGACGGCTTGGACCTCCGGCAGCACGGGAAGCTTCCGGTCCTCCACGCTCAGCAGCTTGTTGATCGCGCCGCCCAGCGACTGGCCGGTCTCCGCGAGCCAGATGGCCTGCACGTGGGAACGCACCAGGTCCTCGTTGGCCAGGTCCAGACGTGGCGGCTCGACGGCTCCGGCGACCATGCGTTCCTGGCGGGCGAAGTAGTACTGGTCGTGGCTGTTGCCCGTGGCGCAGTACGTCACCACGAGGGCGGGCTGGCCGGAGCGACCGGCGCGACCGCTGCGCTGCGCGTAGTTCGCCGGTGTCGGCGGCACGTTGCGCATTCCGACCGCGTTGAGGCTCGCGATGTCCACGCCGAGTTCCATCGTCGGCGAGCAGTACATCAGCGGCAGGTCGCCCTTGCGGAACGCCGCTTCCCGCTCCTGCCGCTGCTCCGGGTCGACCTGGGCGGTGTGCTCCTTGGCTTCGAGACCCGCCAGCGCACCGGCCAGTTCGCGGTAGAGGTGCACGAAGAACGCGTTCGTCCGCGGTGCGGTGTCCGCGTCGTAGGAGCGCCGCACGGGGTCGAGCGCGCCCGCCGTGCCGTCACCGGGCCGGAGGATGATCGTCGAGGTCATCAGCTGGTAGCCCGGAGATCCGGCCTTGTCGGCGGGGATCGCGATGGTCACGAGCCCTTGCTTCTCGAACACGGCGAGGAGGTCGCCGATGATCTTCTCCGCGTCTTCCCGCCCGAGCTTGTGCCCGCCGTTGACCGCCCTCAGCTCGGGATGGTTGATCAGGTAGCGGCCGAACGCCGAACGCCCGGTGAGGTTCAGCTCGCGGCGCGGCCCGCCGGGGCGGCCGGAGCGGACGAACGCGTAACCGACCTTCGGCTCGGTCTCCCGCTCCCCCAGCGCCCACGGGCCTTCCAGCAGTTGCGCGCTGCGGTTGCGCAGCCGTTCGAACCCGTCCTGGCTGAACGACTCGACCGCCAGGGCGAGCACCCGGCGGAACTCGTTCAGCAGCGCCCGGCCGATCTCCTCCCGCAGACCATCGGGCGCGTCCCTCAACACGGGGTACTTGTCCTGCCAGAACGGCTCGTGCCCGGCGAGCTCGCGCAAGTCCTGGTAGTCGACCCTGATCAGACCCGTCTGCTCCAGGTTCGGCATGGTGATCCGCCAGCCGCTCTCCAGGTCCTGGTAGACACGGTGGGCGACGACCTCGCGCAACGCCCGCCACGCCGTGTCCTGCCGGCTGAACAGCGCGTCCTTGGCCTGGGCGAAGTCGGTGAAGTCCAGCTTGAGCGCGGCCACGACCTGGCGACCCAGTTCGTCGAAGGTCAGGCCTTCCGGGCCCGCGTCGACAGCGGCCTGGTAGAGCGCTCCGCGCAGCTGCGCGACCTGCACGAAGTCGTTGAAGTGGCCGGCTTGGAGGCTCGCGTCCTGCCGGTTGTCGACGAAGGTGAGCAGCTTGCGCGCGTCGGTCGGCAGCTCGTCCTCCGGGAACTCGCGCAGGCTGCGGACGATGCTCGCGCCCACCACGCTGACGGCGGAACTGCGGCCCTCGACGTCCAGGGTCGCCAGCTTCGCGAAGTCCCGACCACGCACTTGTTCGTAGGAGATGCGGCAGCGCAGGCAGAACAGGAACGGGCTGGGCACGTAGGCGGCACGCAAACCCTCACCGGGTTCGTTCTCGTGCCCGTCGACGCCGACCCACACCTCTCTCGGAACGTACTTGCGCCTGCTGGGCACCACCTCGGGATAGCCGTCCGAGGTCTCCGACATCCACGAGTTCGGCAGGCGGTTGTCGAACTCCAGGTCCAACCGCCACGGGAGGTCGTCGCTGACGTACAGGTAGCCGTTGTCCGCATCGCCGCCGCTGGCGTCGCGGTCCTGGCGAGGCTCGTACCTGGTGACACCGTGGCGGGTGGTGCGCGCGACGACCAGGTAGTCCTGACCGCACTCGCGGCAGAACGCCAACGGCAGCAGCACCTTCTCCGGTTCGTTCGGCGCGACCAGCTGGTACTTGCCGACGATGCGGCGCTCCGATTCCGGCTCCAGGCTGACGTGGACGCTGTCGCCCTTGGACAGGAACTGGTGGAGGCGGAACGCGAACAGCGGCCGTCCCGTCTCGGGATCGCAGACGTTGCTGCCCGCCTGCAACACCCGCCGGATCGCGGCGGCGCACATCGTCGCGTCCAGTGCGGTGCGCGTCGCCAACTCCTCGGCCGCCACCTCGACCTTGACCGGGGTCTGCCGCACGAGTGCGCCGGTACCGCGGTCGGTGGTGAGTCCGAAGGCCGACTCCACCCACACGGCGAGCGGGTCGAGACGCAGTTCCTCGAACGACATGCCGGAGTGGTCGTGGCCCACGGCGGTGGTCAGCGCCTCGGTACCTGGCTGAATGTCGGCGGTGGCCCGGACCAACGTCTCACCGATCACGTGCTCCGGCATGACCGGAGCCCCGAACAGCCGGCCTGCCACCTCTGCGACCACCGCGCGCCGTTCGTTGATCGTGCCCTCGGTCGACATGGTGGCCGACGTGCCCACGCAGTGCAGGTCCGGCGCCTGGCAGGCGTCGCGCACGCGCCTGACCAACATCGCCACGTCGGCGCCTTGACGACCGCGATAGGTGTGCAACTCGTCGAGCACCAGAAAACTCAGGCCCTGAGCGGCACGGATGAGTTTGGCGCGCTCCCGAGGCCTGGTCAGGACCAAGTCCAGCATGACGTAGTTGGTGAGCAGGATGTCGGGCGGATTGTTGAGGATCCGCTCCTTCTCCTGTTCGGACTCCTGCCCCGTGTAGCGCTCGAAGGTCACCGGAGGCGCATCGGCGGGGTAGCCGAAGGCGAGGAACTTCTCCAATTCGTGCCGCTGGCTGTTCGCCAGCGCGTTCATCGGGTAGACGACGATCGCCTTGATGCCCTTTCGGCGTTCGCCACGCAGCACGTGGTCGACGATCGGCACGATGTAGGACAGGCTCTTCCCTGATCCGGTACCCGTGGTGAGCACGTAGTTGTGCCCTCGGCGTGCCACCTCGACGGCTTCGCGCTGGTGCCGGTGCAGGGTCAGCGGCCGACGTCCCGGATCTCCGGAGTGCTCTTTGACCCGAAAGATCCGTTCGCATTCCGGGTGCAACACACCATCGTGGACCAAGGTGTCGATCGAACCGCCCGATGCGAAACTGGGGTTCAGCGAGACCCACGGATCAGGCCACTGCCGACCGCGGGCGAGTTCCACGTCGACGTAGTCCCGAACCCTGGTGTCCCGGATTCCGACAAAGGCCGACGTGAAGCCGCGGTAGTCGTCGACCAGTCGCGCTCGCACGTCGAAGATGTCACGCACCGGTTTGTCGTTCATTCGCCACCACCTCGGACGCTACCGTACCGATCGAACTCGTCCCGTCACGACTTGCTCCGGAAGACGTCGCGCTTGACGAGTCCCACCATGCCGCTTCCCGATCCAACGCCGACTCCAACAGCACATCGGTGGTTACCGCGAAAACGTCACAGCACCGCTCCGCACCGACCCGTCACGAGCGGATCAGCGCCTCCGCCGGTAGACACGCGCCCCTTTCGAGCCGATCCGGTCCACTTGTCCGGCTTCGTAGAGGGCGCGGAGCAGCGACTGGGCCTCTTCCGCACTGATACCGAGGGCGTCTCGCACCCCGGCGTTGCCAACACCTCCGACCCGGCTCGCCAACCGCCGGACCACGTCGAGCCTCGGGTCCTCCGGCTTGTCCCCGACCGGCGCCTCGTGCTGCTCCGGAGGGCGGTAGCTGGCGCCGAGCGGACTACCCGACCTGAGCAGCGCGCCCTTGTCCACCAGTGCGTCGAGCACCTCCCGCGCGGAGGCCGTGTCGACGCCCAGCAAGTCGCACACCTCCTCGGTCAGCAGCGGCCTGCGGCGTGCCTCCTCGACCAGGAGGACGCGCACCCAGTCACCCGCGAGGTATCGGCTGGTGGGCACCGGTTCCGCCACAACCGCTGCCGCGACGACCGGCTCCACGACGGCCGGTTCCGTCGGAGCCGGCCGCGCGACAACGGGTTCCGCCACGACCGGCTTCGCCACAACGGGTTCCCGGGCGGGGGTGTCCGCGGGTTCGGCGGCGGTGTCGTCGTCCGGGTACTCCGGGTCACCGATGTCGGGGTCGATGTCCAGGTGGGCGGGCCGGGGGCGGGCGAGAGCCGTCGGGGTCCACACCGTCGCCGTCGGCGCGCCGTCGGTGACGGCTGAGCCGATCGGCCCGATGCCGAGGCGGTCCAGGGTTTCCCACAGCGGAACGAGCGCGGCGACGCGGTCGAGGTAGTAAGTGGACTCGCGGATCCGCCAGAACGTCCACCCGCACCGCTTCAGCTCCTGCTCGCGCTGGAGGTCGGCGACCCGTTGCTCCGGTGTGGAGTGGAACGCGTCGCCGTCGCACTCCACGGCCAGCTTGCCCGCCGCGCCGGTGACCACCAGGTCGATCCGCCTGCCGTTGGTCTCCACCTGGGGTGTCACGTGGTAGCCGCGCGCGGTGATGTCGAGGAACACGCGCTGCTCGAACAGGGAGTCGAAGTCCTGGTGGCGGTGGTCCGGGTCGACGGCGGTGGGCATCGGTGGCACCGGCACGGAGCCCGCCGTGCTCATGTAGGTGAGCAGCGAGTGCCGGAGGTCGCCCGGCCGCAGCCGGTCCGTCGTGACGGAGTGGAACAGCCACAGCTGGTCCTGGGCGCGGGAAGCGGCCACGTTGAACCGCTGCTGGAACT
Source organism: Saccharothrix isguenensis (assembly GCF_052936305.1). Lineage (NCBI taxonomy): Bacteria > Bacillati > Actinomycetota > Actinomycetes > Pseudonocardiales > Pseudonocardiaceae > Saccharothrix > Saccharothrix isguenensis. The sequence goes on along the minus strand of NZ_CP193626.1, from coordinate 1,768,197 downwards.
CGCGACGGGTCAGTGACGCGAAGTTCTGCTCCGGTCCTACCACCAGCGACAGCCACACGACGTTGCGCTCGTCGCCCTGGAAGTCCGGTGGCGTGCCGATGCGCAGCCGCCGCTCGTCCCACTGGGCGGGGGTGATGCGGTCGATCAGCTCCTGCTTGATCAGCTCGACCTGCGACTGCCCTTGGAGGACCACGACCCCGAACGTCTTGCCGTCGTAGGCGGGGTCGTCCAGGCACGCCGCCACCGACTCGGCGATGGCCTCGGCCTCCGGCCGGTTGACCAACCGGGCGTTCGCGCCCTCCGAGTAGCCGCCGCGCACGAACGTGGTGCGCAGCGGCGGCAGCCGGTCGGCCCCGAACTGGCGCACCGGCACGAGCGGCGCGTCGCGGTAGAACTCGTTGGACGACCACGTGACGATCTCCGGCATGCACCGGAAGTGCTCGCGCAGTCGCACCACCTGCCCGAACCTGGTGCGCAGCATGGAGAACACGCTGGAGCGGGGCGTGAACTCGGTGCGCAGGTAGTTCGGGATGTCGGCCAGGTCGGTGTCGATGCGGGTGAAGATCTCCTCCAGCGAACCGGACGCCACCTCCGACGGGGTGCACTGCTTGTCGTCGCCGACGACGATGACCCGCGGCGCCAGCCACAGGAGGAAGGTGCTGGTCAGCTCCGCCTGGCTGGCCTCGTCGACGATGACCACGTCGAACGCCTCCTGCGTCGGCGGGATCGACGCCAGCACCTGCTGGATCGGCATCACCCACGCGGGCACGGCTGCCTGGGCCACCAGCATCGCCTCACGCGCGGAGCTGCGGTACCGCTCGGCGTACTTGCCGGTGCCCTTGCCCTCGCCCGCCTTCGCCGACCGGTAGCTCTGCAACGCCTGCACCTGCAAGGCGGTCATCCGGCCGAGGCAAGCCGACCACGCCTTGGCCGCCGCGAGTTCCGCGGTCAGCAGCGAGATCTCCTGCACCTGCACGTCGAGTTCGGCGTCTAGGGTGCGTTCCAAGCCGGGCGTCGCCTGCTGCTCCACCCACGTCAGCGCGCACGCACGTGCCCACGCCCTCGGCCAGTGCACCGACCGCGACGTCCACGACCGGTCGTCGCGGGAGCGCTGGAGTTCCTGGGCGAGCTGCCGGTTCGCCTTCGTCAGGCGGCCCATCAGGTCGTCCGCGCGCAGCTGCGCCTGGTACTGGGCCCAGGCGCTGGCGAGGGCGGCCGCCGCGTCGCGGTACGCGGGTACGTCGGCCCCGCGCAGGGCCGCGGCGATCGCCTCGACCTCGGGCGCGAGGCGTTCACCGGCGCTCGCGTCCAGGACGCGCCGCGCCGCCTCCTCCAGTTCGACCTCGGCCAGGGATGCGGCGCGGGCGTCGGACACGGCGAGCGCGGTACGCGCGATCGCCTCGGCAGCCTCCAAGGAGTCCATGCGCGGGCGGTGCGCCACGGGGATGGGCAGCAGCAGGCCGGCGAGCTGCCGACACGCGGTGACGACCCGGTTGACCGCGCTGTGCGCCTGCCTGACCTGCCTCATCCGCTCCACGAGCACACCGCGGTGCGGGTTCGCGGCGAGGGTCAAGCCGAGCGGCGCGAACGCGGCGTCCAGCACGCGGTGTGTCTCCAGGACGCGCAGGTGCGCGGCCACCGACCGGGCCTGCTCGACGGTCCGCACCGGAGCTCCGTCGACCAGGACCGACGTGTCGTAGACGGCCACCGCCTTCTGCTCGTCGCTGCGGAACAGCTTCTTGCGCAGCGAACCGCCCGCCTCGAGGTAGTCGGCGAACGCGCGGAACACCTCGGCGGCCGGACCCGGCAGGACTGCGCCCGCGATCTGCACGTCCGCGAACCCGGCCTCGTGGTCGTCGGCGACGGCCCCCTCGACGCGTCCGAGCTGCTGCGCCGCCCGCTCCCACAGGTGGCTCACGCCGCCGGTCAGCACACCGTCGACCACCGAGAGCGCCCACGCCGCGTCCACGGGCAGCCGCCGCACGGCGTCGACCGCCTCGGACACCTCGGCGCACGCCGGCCCCAGGTGGGCCAGGCGGGCGCCGTCCAGATCACCCAGGACCTGGACGAGCCCGCCGGCCTCGCTCTCCCGGGCCGCGTCACCGCGTGCGACGGCCTCGCAGCACCGGTCGACCACGCCCGCGTCCGGAAGCGCGTCGGACACGGGGAACACCTGGCCGCGCCGGGACACCCGCTGCGGCGTCTCATCCCGCAGGAGGTCCGCCAGCTCGGCGAACTCGTCCTCGCTCAACGGCAGCGGACCCAACGCCGGCCCCGGCACCCACGCGTGCTCCTGCTCCGCGTTGACGGTCCGGACGATGTCGGTGAGCGTGCCCCGGTAGCCGGGCGCGATCTCCGGGTGGGCGTAGGTCTCCGACTCACGCAGTGCCCGGATGCGTTCCAGCAGGTCGGCGCGTTTCACCAGGGCGTCACGGCGGCGGGCGGCGAGGTCGGCGATCTCCCGATCGGCCCTGGCCGGGTTGAAGTCGGTCTTGCGCCCCGCCAGCTGGTTGACGCTGCGCGCCAAGTCCGAGTCGCCCTTGGTGGACGCGTCGGTGAGCGCCACGCACAGGTCGCGCATGGACTCCGGCAGCTTGTCCCGCAGCACCCGCAGTGCCTGAGCTTTCTCACTGGTCACGAGCACCCGCTGGCCGCGTGCGAGCAGCGCGCTGACGAGGTTCGCGATGGTGTGGGTCTTACCGGTGCCCGGCGGACCCTCCACCACCACGCCGCTGTCGCCGCCCAGCCGTTCGAGGATCTGGGCTTGCTCCTCATTCGCCGGCAGCGGGAACAACGGTTCCTCGGCCAGCACCGCCGCGGCGGTGCTCCCGGTGCGCTCCAGCCACCGCAGCCGCTCCTCCGGCTCGATCGCCTGGACGAGCTGCGCCAGTCCCAGCGGCACGGGGGTGTCGTCCCGCGCGAGTGACCTGGTGATGGTGTCGTAGTACTGCCTCAGCGCGAACGCACCGCGCCGGCGGGCCACGACGGCGGGCGCGAGCGCCACCCGGGCGCCTGACCCCGCGGGGCGGTCCCAGCCGTTGTCGACGACGTGCTCGATCAGCAGCGCCCGGGAGGACCACTCCTTCAGGAACCCCTCCGCCGCCGGGTCGAGGGCGGACTGGACGGCGTCGCGCAGCCTGTCGCGCATCACCTGACCGCTCGACTGGTCGAACAGGGGCAGGCCGGACAGCAGTTCGTCCGCCTCCAGCCTCGGCACCGACTCGTCGGCCAGCGAGCACACCATGTCGCCGGTCGCCGCATCCTGCTCGACGACGACCGGCTGGGTGATGAGGTGCACGTGCACACCCTCCTCACCACCGGGTGCGTGCAGGAGACCTGTCGAGAGGACGAGTTCGACGCTCTCCGGCCGGTCGACGGCCTCACGCTGGAGCTCGAACAACTTCTCGTACAGGCGCCTGCGCGGTCGCCTGGCCCGTTCGCGCTCCGCCCACGGCCGCCACACCCGCATCCAGGACGCGAACTCCCGTCCGAGGCGCGGGAGGTCGGTCTGCTCGACGGGCCCTCTCAGGACCTCGACGTGCTGCTTCAACGTCGGCTCCGGCAGGTCGTCGCCCCCGCCTCGGGCCCACTCGACCCAGTTCCGCAACGACGGCGGTGGACCGGGTTCCCGCTCGTTCGGCACCCTCGGCACCCGGATGACCTGCTCCCCTGGCTCCAGGGCGGCGTGGACGAGGCCGAGTTCGTGAGCGGGTGACAACCATAGGGCGTCGAGGTACTGGTTCGCCTGGCGAACCGGCCGGTTCTTCGCCACCGCGATCTGGCGCAGGACCCCCATGAGCCGAGCGACCCGGTCGCGCAGCACGGGGTCGTTCTCGGGAGCGCGCATGCAGCAGTCCTCACCTGATCCCGGAGCAGTACGTCAGGTGCATCGTCGACCCGTCCGTGAACGTCACAGGTGGTAGTGGTCGTCACCGGATCGTTGTATCGCTTCACCCGCTGGACACGTCCTGCAGCGCTTGCACCGGTGCGTCACCTGATCTCTTGTCGCGCTAACCTCGGCATGCGGCCCGCCGGGCACCGGGTTCACCTCCGTCGTTGCCCCCACCCGCACGTGTATTCCGCGTGCCCAGGTGGGGGATCAACCGGTGGCTCTTGTGCGCCGCAGTGCGCAGAACTTGCTCGACATGGCCGATCGGCTGCACACAGTGCTGGAAGAGCAGGCCCGCATCCAGTTCGAGTCGGGAGTCGGCCGGGCCGAGGTGCGGTCGTGGCAGAACAGCCTGCCCTCGTTCCTGACCGACGTGGTCGAGGCCGGGCTCGGGCACGTCGAAGTGTTGCTGGAGCACAAACTGCCGCACAGCCCGAAGCGGGTGGACGTGATCCTGTGCGGCACGCACCCGCGACGCGGCACGCCGTCCTACGTGCTGGTCGAGCTGAAGCAGTGGTCGAGTGCCGAACCTGTGGGCGACGACCTGGTACAGGTGCCGCACTACCCGGAGCCCGTGCTGCACCCCGTCAAGCAGGTGCGCAGGTACTGCGAGTACCTGGTCGACTCGACGCCCTCACTCGCCGAACAGCCCGGCTCGGTCCACGGTCTCGCGTACCTGCACAACGCGCTGGAATCCGGAGTCTGGCGGTTGTCCCGGTACGAGATGGACGACTACGGCCGCCTCTTCACGATGGACACCCGAACGCGGATGACCGACCGCCTCAGGTCACTGCTCGACCCCGACCCGACGACCAGGGACGCGGCCGGCCGAGCCGCTGAAGACCTGCTGAACGCGAGGCACGCCCCGTCGAAACCGCTGCTCCAGCTGGCTGCGCGCGAGATCCAGGACCGCGAGCAGTTCGTGCTGATCGACGAGCAGCAGGTGGCCTACAGCCTCGTCATGCAAGCCGTCGAGCGCGCACGGACCGACCGCACTCAGACCGTGGTCATCGTGCTCGGCGGGCCGGGCTCGGGCAAGAGCGTCATCGCGCTGAGCCTGCTCGGCGAACTGGCCCGGTCGAACCGGCGGGTCTATCACGCCACCGGCTCCAGCGCGTTCACGAACACGCTGCGCAAGATTGCCGGGAAACGCGCGCCTCGGGTGAAGACCATGTTCAAGTATTTCAACAACTTCATGGACGCCGAGCCACGTGGCCTGGACGTGTTGATCTGCGACGAAGCGCACCGCGTTCGCGAGACCAGCGTCAACCGGTACACCAAGGCCGAAGCGCGACAACGAGCACGCCGACAGGTCACCGAGTTGATCGACGCCGCGTCGGTGCCTGTCTTCCTGTTGGACGAGCACCAGGTCGTCCGTCCCGGTGAGATGGGCTCCGAGCGAGAGATCGCGGACGCGGCCCGCGCGCTCGGGTGCAAGGTGGAGATCGTGCACCTGGCAGGCCAGTACCGGTGTGGCGGGTCGGAGTTCTTCGACGCGTGGGCAGCCGGTCTGCTGGACATCGGCCGACGCCCGGCGACCGCCTGGTCGGACATCGTGACGCGCGATGACGAGGATTTCGTCGTGCACGCGGCCTCCACGCCGGTCGAGGTCGAGGATTGGCTGCTGGCACAGCAGGCGCGGTTCGGCGGCACAGCTCGCCTCGCCGCCGGGTACTGCTGGAAGTGGAGCGACCCCACCACGGTGAACGGCACCAAGGTCCTCGTGCCGGACGTTCAGATCGGCGAGTGGCGACGCCCATGGAACGCGAAGCCCGACAAGCGGGTCCCGGACGCACCCGAGTCGCACTACTGGGCGAGCGACGAGCGTGGCTTCGGCCAGGTCGGCTGCGTGTACACGGCGCAGGGCTTCGAGTACGACTGGGCGGGTGTAATCTTCGGCCCCGACTTCGTCCGGCGGGATGGCCGCTGGGTGGCTCGTCGTGAGTGCTCCCACGACCCGGCGGTGAAGAAGGCTGCGGACGCGAACTTCCACGCTTTGATCAGGAACACCTACAAAGTGCTGCTCACTCGCGGAATGCGTGGGGTTTGCGTCTACTCGACCGACCCGGAGACACAGGACTACCTGGAGGAAACGGCGCGCTGAGCGCCTCCGACCTGCGCCCACCAGACCAGGTCGGTGCGTCGCACCATCAGTCGGCGCTACGCAGCACGAGTTGGACTGGGTGCGGTGTCCGACCGACGGGCCGCCCGAGCGTTCATGCGCTCCGGTGCAGTGGTGTCTCTGTGCGTTCGGATCGTTGGTTCACACGAGTGCGTTCACCGCGCAGCCGGGTGAGCGGCACCCACGATGGTTCCGGACACCCGACCTTGGTGGCATGACCTCACATCGGCGAAGAGCACGCGCCCGGCCGCGACCGGATCCCGTGCGGCTCGACGAGTTGGCGGTGTTCCTGCGCGCCGACCGGGCTTGGCGGGACGAGGTGGCCAGACGCCTGGTGGCGAAGCTCGACCAACGGCTGCTGCGATCGGCACGGGCGTGCGGCTGCCGTCCCATCGCGTGCGTGGCGGAGGAGTTCGACAGCCAGGCGTGCGTCGACCTCGGCCCCGGAGCCCCTTACCAGCTGGCGAAGGCCGTCTACGGGCACGTCCGACTGCGCGGCGCGGCGCGGTTGCGTCAGACGGCGCGCAGCCTTCGGGTGCTCGGTGTGTACCTGTGCGGCAACGACTTGGCACACTGCCCGTGCACCGAGGCGTTGGCGCGCGATCCCCAGCAGGCACGGGTGGAACGGGTGGTGACGGGGGCGTTGGACGGCGCCGGGTTCTAGCTCTGGTGCGCCAGCCGTTCAAGTTCTCACACCGCGACACTTCGTTCGCCGCGGCGTGGGCCTCCTTGTACGAGGCGTTCGGGTTCTGCTGCCAGTATCGCGCCTCGGCCAGTTCGTGCTCAAGCAGCGCCGCGTCTTCCGGCAGCGCCCGACCGGACCGCAGCCGCAGCCACGCCTAGGCTGTCGGGGCTCGGGTCGAACCGCGCCATCACCGTGCCGCCGTCCTGCCCTTCCAACGGCTGCAGGTCCTCGAACACGTGGTTCTTGATCTGCTCGATCTCGGCACGGCTGAACCCGGTGCTGCCGTCCGCGCGCCGCACGTCGGCCACGTGCCCGGCGACGTCGTCGGATCCCCGAATCGACTGGTAGGCGTTCTCGTACCAGCGTTCGATCCTGTCGTACGCACGAAATCGTCGTCGTCGCGCGTCGTACGCCGAGGCGGCGCCGCCGCCTCGCCGAAGCGCTCGCGGTAGCTGTCCACGACCATTCGCCGCGTGTCCGGCAGGTCGCCGCCCACGGTTTCCTCGGTCACGGCTTGGACATGCGCGGTGATGCGGGCGCGTGCCGCGCGCAAGCACGCCATCACCAACAGCCCCAGGTCTTCCGGCCGCACCGCGCTCGCCCGGTCGAAGCGGATGTCCACCGGTGAGCCGTTGGAGTCGACGGTCACCACCACAGCGCCGTACGCGCTGGTCTCGGTGACCCGGATCCGCTCGACCTCGGCGCGCAGCGCCTGGAGCTTGTCGGCACGCTGCCGCATCCCCTCGACCCGGTGGACGTTTCGATGGTCACCCATACGGGCACTTCCGTCACTGTGGGTATCAGAATCGGCACATCGGGCTGGCGTTATCCCGAGTGGCGCTGCGATTTCTACCCAAGAGGGTTGCAGCAGCGCCTCGAACTTCAATTCCTGTCCAGACGGCTCGACACGGTGGAGATCAACGGCTCGTTCTACGGGCTGCGCAAGCCGACGGACTACAAGTCGTGGTTCGAGCGCACACCCGACGACTTCGTGTTCGCCGTGAAGGGGCATCGCGAGATCACCCACACCAAGCGATTACGGGACGTCGGCAAGGAGGTGTCCGACTTCTTCGCCTCCGGCGTCCTGGACCTGGGGCACAAGCTCGGCCCGGTTCTGTGGCAGCTGCCGCCGACCCCGCCGTGGCGGCCAGAGCGGCTGGCGGCGTTCCTGGACCTGCTGCCGGGCCCGCCCGTGCGGCACGCGCTGGAGATCCGGCACCCCGGCTGGGACAACCCCGACCTGGTCGACCAGTTGACGTCGGCCGGGGTGTCCCTCGTGGTCGCCGACTCCGGGGGCCGGTGGCCGGAACCCGCGACCCTGACCGCCGACTTCGTCTACGTGCGATTACACGGCGACCCGGACGTCTACGTCAGCGCCTACTCCGACGCCGCCCTCGACCACTGGGCCGCTCGGATCCGCGAGTGGTCGGCGGACCGGGACGTGTTCGTGTACTTCGACAACACCATGCGCGGCGCGGCGCCGCACGACGCCGTCGCCTTGGCGTCACTGCTCAACTGAGCCGGGGCACGCGGTCCAGCACGATGCCGAAGTGCTTGGCGTAGGCGTCGAGCAAGGCGTCGTCGTCCAACTCCTCGACGTGCTTCGCCTTGTCTGTCGTGGTGATCAACTTGTTGCCCGCGATGGTGACCCGCCCGGTCGGCGTCGACAACGAGCACGTCGCGCCGCGCAGGAACGGCGACGTCGGCGACGTCTGCTGGTACCAGCACGTGGCGCGGAACTCGTCCAACGCGCGTGGACGAGTTTCGAAGCGGTACTGGGGGACGTCGTCGCACAGCACGTCCACGTCACCTTCCGGCGTGTCGACCAGCCGGAACACGCCGGCGGGATCGTGCTGCCCGTCACGGCTGACGATGCTCAACGGCCGCAAGGTGAACCGGCCGAAGCCGACGTCGACCAGCAGATCACCGACGCGCAACGCCATGTGGTCGAACGGCGGGCCGAAGGCGCCGTCGTTGAACACCTTGGCGGACAACATCCGCACGTCGTATCCCAGCGCGGTGAGCAGCGCCGCGAACGCGCCGTTGAGCTCGTAGCAGAAGCCGCCTCGACGTCGGTTGACGATCTTGTCCACCAGCAGGTCCTCGTCGAGCACGATCGGCTCGCCGAGGTGGATGCTCAGGTTCTCGAACGGAACGGCGGCGAGGTGCAGTTCGTGCAGCTCGGTGAGGGTGCTGGTGCGCGTGGCGCCGATCCGGGTCAGGTAGGCGTCGAGCGTTCGGTCGTCCATGCCCACAACCTGCAACCTCGAGTGCGGTGGAAGTCAAGGCGGTCGTCGCGCCCGCCGTTCGCATCGCTTGAGTTCCGCGACCGGGTTCTCATGGTGGGCGGATCCGGGTCGCGCACTCCGGCGAATTCCGGCAGAAGGGGCATTTCGCCATTCGCCCGTCAAGCGATCACCGCTCACACTCGCCGACGGCGAGTTCGCCGAACGGTAACGGAACGGGAACGCGGGAGATGCGACCGGTAACACGTCCGCGATGATGGCGACAATCGGAGGACAACCCCCGACACCCTTTCATGATCGACAAGGGCGACGCCACCCGGGACGCCCCGAGCACTCCGCAACATCGGGACCGCATTACTGCGGCTCTGCTTCCACACTGTGCCGCGCGGACGATTCACAGCGTAATTATTTTTAAGATCGATACAGTGAACTGCTTGACAATAATACTTCCCGGAGGTTTGAATGCTTCCACCGGTCGACGGCATGGACAAGTTGGCCTCTCTGCTCGACGACGTGACGTGCGGCAAGCCCACGCTGCCCTCCTTGGTGGTCGTGGCGACGTCGGCCGATCAGACTGGGAACACCGACTTCCTCGACGCTCTCAAGGCCCGGTTGTCCGGTTCGGACGACAGTGACCTCGTGCCGCACGCGTACGCGGACCGAAAGCTCGTGGAGAAGGCCGCGAAAAGCGGGTTGTCGCCGTGCGAGGCGCTGCTCGACCTGCTGGTGCAGAAGTTGAAGGACCGCATTCCCCGCGGTGCGGGTAGGAACTGGAGAACCAGGAGGTTCGACCTGGTCCAGGATGTCCTGGAAGTCGGCGTGGACATCGGTGCCGCGTCCAGGGCGACGCAGAAGAACAAGCTCCTCACGTTGCTGTACCAGCGTTGGGAGAGCAACAACGCCCTGTTGAGCTGGACCCGCAGGATGAGCGAGGCGGAGTTGCCGGTCCAGCTGGTCGGCACGTTGCTCACCGCGATACTGAGCGGTCCGCTCAAATGGCTGTTGACGCGGAAGCTCAACGGCGGCTCGACGCGGTGGCTTCGCGACCGGGTGAAGAGCGCTACCGGTGGCACGGGTGATTTCGCCTCTCAGGCGTTGTCGCTGCTGCCCGTCGGCGGTCTGGGTCAGGACAGCCTCGACAACCTGCGCCGCCAGGTCCTGGTCGCGGCGATCCTGGAGGACCTGTCCGACCTGGTGCGTCCTGGCCGGATATCACCGCACCGCCGTCGCCGCCGTTGGACGCCGATCCTGCTGCTCGACGGCAGCCAGCCGTTCACCTCGGCGCTGCTCGACCAGTTCGCCGAGCAGATGAAGGGCCTCGACCCTGCCCCGTTGCTGATCGTAGGAACACTGGACCCCGAGCACACCGCCCGCGTGGCCGGCGCCGCGCACGACGTGCCGACCGCGGCGCGCATCCTGGACCGGTTCGTCAACGGAGAGCCGACCGCGCTGCCGCAGCCGCCGTACCTGGCGGTCCGGTTACCGGTGGCGGGGGAGAAGGCCGCGGAGGTGAACCCGGCCGTCAGGATATGGGTGGAGTCGCACGTCCGCGTCACACCGCAGGTGCCGGGTCTGTCGGCGGTTGTGCCGTTGGCCGTCGTGATCGCGCTGCTGGCCGGCGCGGTCGGTTTCGGCGCGTACCAGTACCTGCTGGGTGGCTGCTCCGACACGAGGATCAACGCCTCCGGCGAGCGTGTCGGTGTCATCGAAGCGGGGTGCAGCTTCGTCAGCGGCAGGATCGTCACCAACGGGCGCGTGCCGGATCTCGCCGTCCTCGAACGGCAGGTGGTCGAGAACAACAGCGCCGTGGACAAGCTGAAGGATCGGCAGGGCGATCCGCGCTACTACCGGACCGTGGTCTTCTTCGGCCCTCTCACCCGAGCCGACCAGGCGGAGAGCACGGCCCCGCCCAACGCGATCTGGCAGTTGCAAGGCGTGGTGGACAAGCAGAAGGAGCACAACCACCTGGCCGACAGCGACGACGGGAAGGTGCCGGTGAAGCTGGTGCTCGCCAACAGCGGCGACCGGTTCACGGACGGTCACTGGGTGGCCGAGCGGATCGCGGACCGCAGGCGGGCCGGACGTGGCGAACTGGCCGCCGTCATCGGTATCTCGCAGAGCAGACCGCAGGCGCTGGACGCCGTGGGCAGCCTCAGCGGCATCCCGGTGATCGGCGCGGCGATGTACGGCAGCGGTATGACCGCCAGCCCCAACATGTTCCTGTCGTCGCCGTTCAACGCGGCGTTCGCCGAGGAAATCGCGAAATGGGTGAAAGCTCAACCCGTGCCCCTGGGCGCTGCGGTGGTCTACGACCCCGATGACACGTACTTCAGCAACGAAATGCGGACCGAGCTGAACGCACGGGACATCGGCTCGGAGGAGAAGGACGTCGTGGCGAAAGAGGTACCCGCGGGGAACGGCTCGACGGAACCCACGCTGAAGAGCGAGGATGTGAAGCGACTGTGCGCCGAGGCTGACACCGTCGTGCCGGTCATCGCGAACCGCGGCGACCAATTGCTGAAGCTGCTCTCGATCGGCGCGAGTCTGAAGGCGTGCAACGAGCGCGTGGGACGACCGATCCGGATGATCTCCGGTCCCGGCGGGGTGGTCGTGGCGGGATCGGGTGTCCTGGCCGACTACCCGTGGGCGGATGTGTGGGTGACAGGATTGGCCGGCACCGCGGCGCAGAGCGAGTCGATCGCGGGCGCCAACGCGTTCGGGATGGCCGCACAGGCGATTGCGAACGCGCACCACTACACGACCCGCGTTCCCCATTGGGACGTCTCCCAGGTTCTGGCCTGCCTCCGAGACCCGGAGTTCAACTACGACGGTCTCAAGCCCAACGTCTCCGGCGTGGGCGAGGGCCGCGTGCACATCATCGAACCGGGGTGAATCACGCTGGCCTGCGGGAGGAGCCGCATCCGACTTGCCGGGCGACCCTTCGAAGGGTCGCCCGGAGGATCGCCAGCCGCTGGTGCTCACGGGCGTCCGAGTGATTTCCCCACCAGGCGCATGGGTGTTTGGTGGAGCCGGAACAAAGGTACGGGGGTATGCCGGGGATCACGCGGGTACTACTGGGACATGGCGGGCGAGGTGCGCATCGGGACATCGGGCTGGGTGTACCGGACGTGGCGCGGCGTGTTCTACCCGAAGGGCCTGGTGCAGCGGCGGGAGTTGGAGCACATCTCGGGGCTCATGACGTCGGTCGAGCTGAACGGCTCGTTCTACTCGCTGCAACGCCCGTCGAGCTACCGGGCGTGGGCGGCGCAGACGCCGGAGGACTTCGTCTTCGCGGTCAAGGGCGGCCGGTTCATCACCCACATGAAGCAACTGCGCGACGTGGAGACGCCGCTGGCCAACTTCTTCGCGTCGGGGATGCTGGCGCTGGGGCCGAAGCTCGGGCCGTTCCTCTGGCAGCTGCCGGCCAGGCTGGCCTACGACCGGGATCGCCTGGTCAGGTTCTTCGACCTCCTCCCCCGCACCACGTCCGCAGCCGCCGAGCTGGCCGAACGGCACGACGACCGGCTGCCCCCGGAACGCGCGTGGCCCGTCGCCGACGCCGACCGGCCCCTGCGGCACGCCCTGGAGGTCCGCCACCCGACGTACCTCGACCCGGAGTTCCACGACCTCCTCCGCGCCCACGGCATCGCCCTCGTCGTGTCGCACTCGGCGGGCGTCTTCCCGTACCTGGAGGACGTCACGGCCGACTTCGCCTACGTCCGGCTGCACGGCAACAGCGCGCTGTACGTGGGCAGCTACACCGACGCCGAGTTGGACGAGTGGGCCGCGAAGATCGGCAAGTGGGCCGTGGACCACGACGTGTACGTCTACTTCGACAACGACACGGACGCGGTCGCTCCGTACGACGCGATCCGGCTCGCCGAACGCCTGCGGCTCGACCTGCCGAAACCCGCAGGTGCCCGCACAATCGGGTGAATGGCGGCCAATCTCGCCGCACCCCGGCGCCGGACCCCGGACGCTGGACGGGTGGAGGTGACCCGAATGACGACCCGCAGCCTCGTGACCGCGCTGGCGCTCACCGCCGGTGCCCTGGGGTCCAGTGGCATAGCCGTGGCGCAGCAACCATCCGATGCGACGTGCGACCGTGGCGAGTTCTGCGTGTGGTCGGGTGTCGACTACACCGGCCAAGCCCACCGCCTCGACCTGGAGACCGCGAACCCCAGCGAGTGCATCCCGCTGCCGGGAGGCTTCGTGGCCCGGTCCTTCGTCAACCGCCTGACCAGGGACGCGTCCGTCTTCCAGGGCGCGACGTGCTCGACCGAGGCCGAGTTCACCACCTATCCAGGCCGCGGCACCTACGTCCCCGACGCCCCGTTCGTGGTCAGGGCGATCCAGGTCTGGGAACCATGACGTCATCGAGCGCGGCGGACCTCGCACTCATAGCACCGCCACGAGTACGGCAACCCCTTCCGCCGATCCGCGGAACGCCACAGCTCGCGCTCCCGTCCGCATTTCGAACACACGGTGGGTCGACTGAAGTCGCGCGCGCCGAGTTCTGTGAGCAACCGGTCTGCGAACGCGGCGCCGCGACTGGTGATCATCACGTCTCGACTGCCGCTCTGTGACAGCGGGTTGTGACTGCCCAGCAGGACAATCTGCTCGTCAAGCACCACGATCTTCTTGTGTTCCATCTGCGCACGGATGACCTTCGCGCCTGTCTCCATCAACTTCTCGACCCAACGGCGGTTGCTGTCCCTCAGCAGGATCTTGTCTCGTTCGGTCCTGATGTAGACCTTCACGTCGACACCGCGCGCGACCGCCGCGTCTATCAGCGGGAGGAAGCGTGCGCTTTTTCGCCCCACCCAGGGCGACCACATCCACAGTGATCGGCGCACCTCTTTGAGATGCCGCTCCAGCGCCTCGTCGAACGCGAAATCGTCGTGGATGTCGGTGACCTGGATATATTCGCGCAGCACCGCGTCCAGTTCCGCCTCCACGGTCGACGCAGGCCGGTAACCTCGACGCTCGACCAGCCCGAGGAGCGTGCCGGCGCGACACACCTCGACATTCGCACTGCCCAGGCGGTTGATCAAACCGAGCGGGGTCGAGCCCTTGGCCGGCCGAATGGCACGGTTGAGGTCGGCGATCAGGTAGAGGCGGTGCCGCGTCCTGGTGATCCCGACACCGAACAGCCGGACACCATTGTAGGTGAACGGGTCCCCGTCGACGCGCGCTTTGCTGATCCACCCACGCCCGTCCTCGACGAGGTCGAAGATCACGGTGTCGAACTCGCGCCCCTGGAAGGCGTGGGCCGTGCCCACCGGGACGGTCTGATTGACGTCTGTGTCCCGCAAAGCGCTCAACGTCGCTTCGGCCTGTTCCCTGAACGTCGTCACGATTCCCACGCCACCCGGATCGGCGGCGTGGTGTTGGGCGAGGGCGCGGGAGAGCAACGCGCCGACCGCCCACCAGCCCGCCACCGCCGTGGACCGGTGCACCGTGTTCAACTCGCCCACTTGACCGACGTCGACCAGCACCAGTGTGGTGTCGGGCGCGGGCCTGTTCGACACCTTGTGCCTCCCGTCCTCCAATACTCGGTAGAGGACGTCGTTGGCCAGGCGCTGGAGATTCGGACCGAATCGGAACTGGTCGGTGAGCACCACGCACCCGGGATTCCGGTGCGCGTCTTCCGGTGTCCGGATCTTGCAGTGCTCGAAGCTGTCGGGCGCCATCCACCGACGTACGGAAGCCTTGGCGTGCTCCTGCACCTCCCTGCGCACAACGGGTGGCAGCTGGAGGAAGTCGCCCAGCAACACCGCGGTCACGCGGGCGCGGGCAACGGCGAGGATCACCTCGCCCAAGACCGCGGCGCCTGCCTCGTCGACGATCACCACGTCGAAGACCTGTTCGGCGACCGCCCGGTGGGCGCGTGACCGTGCGAGGGTGGTCCCGACGACTTTTGCCGCTCCGACGATTTCGCCTTCGGCGTCGCGGCGCAACTTGGTGATCTTCGCGTTCAACTTGCGCAGCCGGTCTTCCAGTCGACCGCGCTCGGCTGCTCCCTGGTCGCGGAGGTCGCGCAGCCGGAGCCGACGGACGTGTGACTCGGGCAGGCCTCCCCGATCGGCGCGCTGGACGAAGTCCTGGTCCTCGTCGGTGGCCAGCCCGGCGGTGCTGAGACTCGTCGCGTCCGCCTCCAGTGCCCGCACGCGTCGCCTCACCTCGGCACCAACCCGTTCCGCGCCGGCCAGGCGTGCCCTGGCCAGGTCGAGGTTGCGGTCGAGCTGATCGAGGAAATCGGCGGTGACCTGACCCGCATCCCGCTCACGGTGCGCGACAAGTGCTTCCAGATGCCGTACCTGCTCGGCGACCTGCCGAGCGTAGGTGCCGTGGTCCGCGATGCGTTGTTCGAGCTCCCGCAACGCTCGTTTGCGCTTGAAGAAGCCGCGTGGCGGCGGGGTTGATCCCAGGCGACGCACCTCCGCCTCCCGAACCTGGGACTCCAACCGCAGCCGGGTCGCCTCGGAGCGGTACCGATGGGCGTCGGCCAGCGCTTCCCGCTGAGGCCTCACTCGCTCCGCCTCGCCGGCCGCGAACACCTCGGCGGCCCGGGCGGCGCTGACCGCGTTATCGGCCTGGACGAGCTCTTCACGAGTTGCGCCGAGTTGGCCGCGGACGACTTCGCACCGCCGGGTGTTGTCGATGCGCCGGACCGCTGCCACGTAGGCATCGTGGTCGTAATCGGCGAGGTTCGCGTCCAGTTCTGAAAGCTGCTGCTCGACGCTGTCCATCTGAGCGAGACGTTCCTGGACGTCGGCAAGTTCGGCATCGGTTTCGGCGGTGGTGCGCGCGGCGAGGCGGTGCAGCTGGATGTCGTCGTCAGCGGCCAACTCCGGCAGATGCGGTGGACCTACGCGGATCACCTGGCCGGGCCGCGGGTTGAGCTTGCGCACGACCTGGCTCATCGCGTTGTCCACCGCGATGTTGGCCGTCGAGACGAGCAGAACCCGCTTGCCGGCCTTCACCAAGTCCTCGATGGCGCGGGACAGCACGGTCGTCTTACCGGTTCCCGGCGGCCCCCACACCGCGTGCAGTCCTGGCGTCAAGCAGGCCCGGTAAGCGGCCCGTTGCCCGGGCATGAAGCCGGGCGGGTGGTCGGAGGTGTCCGCCGGTACCGGATCGAGCCTGCCGGCGGCGAGCTTGGCGGCCAGAGGCGCCTCGTCGATCTGGGCGACCCCTTCGCGAAGCCGCTTCAGCAGGTGCTGCGGTGTCAGGCGGATGGTCCATGCCAGCTCAGAGCCCCGTGGCACTGGGCCGGAGACCTTGAGCGTCATCACGCCGTCCGCGTAGAGGCTGCGCTCGATGGGGATGTGCGTTCCCCGCTCCGGCCCTTCCTTGTCCGCCAGGCAGAGTTGGTCGAAGCTGTCAGCGCTGCCGAACCCGCGGGAGTTGCGACCCGACCGCAGATCGAGCGAGTACCAGCCCGGTTCTCCGGTGGGCAGCACCCTGCCAAGGCATTTCCATTCCGTGCCCGCGCTGTCGCCCGGCAGCTTGGCCATCTCGTCCAGTGCGCCGAGCAGGTCCTGCTTCCAGTCCACGACTCCCCCGGATCGTCATCGGTGCGCTCGCAGTAAACCAAGAAGCACTGATAATCGACACCAGATGCACCAATGGAGCAGATAACAGAACAACTGTTCGCCCGACAACCCGGACACTCGACCGCAAAAATCGTAGCTCGAATACACGCCGCCGATCGGCGAGAGCGTGAAAGGCGGCCAGGTGCCGTCAGGTCGGCGAACCTGGCACTGCTGCGGCAACGGGTGGAACTGCTCCCGGAACCCGCGCCCACCCCGGCTGACACCAGCGTGCATCGGCTGAAGGTCTCGCTCCACGGGGCCAAGCCGCCGATCTGGCGTCGTCTGGAGGTGCCGTCCACCATGCCGTTGGTGCGGCTGCACCGGACCGTCCAGGAGTCGTTCGAGTGGGAGGACTACCACCTGTGGGTCTTCGAGACCCCTGTCGGGCGCTACGGGATACCCGACCCCGAGTTGGAGCATGGCGACGCCGCCTCCGTGAGGCTCGCCGATGTCGCCAAGAGCCCCATGGACCGCATCGGCTACCTATACGACTTCGGCGACGGCTGGAAACACGACCTCTTGGTGGAGGACATCGTCACCGCGGAGCCCGGCACCGCTTACCCCCGCTGCCTGACGGGTCGTCGAGCCGGGCCGCCCGAGGACTCCGGCGGCATCTGGGGTTACGCCCATCTGTTCGAGGTGCTGGCCGACCCTGCACACCCGGAGCACGAGGAGCTGAAGGAGTGGCTGGAGCTGGATGACACCGCCGACTTCGATCCGGCTGCCTTCGACCCGGCGGACGTGGACCTCCTACTGTCGCGACAGGCAAAGGTGCTGGTCAAGGAGTAAAAACCCCGCAGCGGAGTAACAGCCGGAGGTCACGAGATCAAGTCCGTGCCCCTAAGCCGGGTCAGCGGGCCTCGACCGGCGACGCCGGGACACCCAGCGCGAGCACGGCGGTGTCGTCCTCGACCCCTTCACCGAGCGTGGCCAACAGCCCGACGAACGCCTCGACGACCCCCGACGCCGACGTGGGGGCGACGGTGGCGGCGAACTCCAGCAACGCCTCTTCGCTATAACGGGTGTCGCCCGTTCGTGCCTCGACCACGCCGTCCGAATACAACACGAACGTGTCACCGCCGAAGAGACGGAGAGTAGTGGTGACCACGCGCGCCGTGGGCAGGATGCCGATGAGCTGACCACCGGGCGTTTCCACGTACTCGACCGTCCCGTCCGCGCGCAGCAGCAGGCCCGGCGGGTGGCCGCCGGCGGCGAGGGTGAGCGTGCATCCGTCCGCCTCCACGGCGAGCACCCCGAAGGTGACCGTGCAGAACCGCAGCGGCCCGTCGTCGCGCTCCTGGTTGAGCACGGTGTTGAGGTTGGTCAGCACGGCGACCGGATCCGGGTCGTACACGGCGGCCGAGCGCAGCGTGTACCGCGTCAGCGAGGTCACCGCCGCGGCACCCGCGCCCTTGCCGCACACGTCACCCAGGAACACACCCCACCGCCCGTCCGACAGCGGGAACACGTCGTAGAAGTCACCACCGACCTCGTACGGCGACGCGTGGTGGTAGTGGGCGGCGACCTCCACGCCCGGCACGTCGGGCAGCACCGGCGGCAGGAGGGTGCGCTGGAGGGTGAGTGCCAGCCTGCGGATCTCGTCCCGCTCGTTCTCCGCCTGCTGCCGGGCCCTCAACAACTCCCGTTCGTAGGCACGACGATCGCGCGCGTCGAAGATCGTCGTGCGGATCAACAGCGGCGCACCGTCGTCGCTGGTCTTGACCTGGGAGTTCACCAACACCGGCATGCGGGAGCCGTCTGCCGCGACGACCTCCAAGGCCACGCCACGGACCTCGCCCTGCATGCGCAGCAGGGGCGAGAAGTGCGTTTCGTGGTAGAGCTTG
This sequence comes from Saccharothrix isguenensis, assembly GCF_052936305.1. Taxonomy (NCBI): domain Bacteria; kingdom Bacillati; phylum Actinomycetota; class Actinomycetes; order Pseudonocardiales; family Pseudonocardiaceae; genus Saccharothrix; species Saccharothrix isguenensis. The sequence continues at coordinate 1,749,813 of NZ_CP193626.1, read as the reverse complement.
CCGCCGATGCTGAGCAGGTCGCTGAACCGCCGCCGCCCGACCAGGCTTTCGCGGTCGTATCCCAGCCACCGCAGCAGCGTCCCGTTGACCTTCACGATCTGCCCGTCGAGCAACGTCGACAGGTAGCCGCACGGCGCGTTCTCGTACAGATCTTCCGCGCTGTCCTCCAATAAGGCCGAAAACGTCTCGTTGTCGTTCTCCGGGGAGTTCCCGGTCTCGCACATCACCGCTGGTCCATCACGAACCGCAGGATCGCCTCCGCCGTGGCCTCCGGGGCGCTGAGCTGCGGGCAGTGGCCCGTGGCGTCGAGCGTGACCCGCGTGCTGCCGGGAATCCGGGCGTGGACGTACGCGCCGACCTCGGGCGGGGCGATCACGTCCTGCGCGCACTCCAGCACCAGCGTCGGCACGGTCACCCGTGCCAGATCCGCCCGGTTGTCGGACAGGAACGTCGTGCGCGCGAACACCCTCGCCACCTCCGGGTCCGTGCGGCAGAAGCTGTTGGTCAGCTCGTCGCCGAGTTCCGGTCGGTCCGGATTACCCATGATGACCGGCGCCATCGTCGCCGACCACCCGAGGTAGTTGCTCTCCAGCGAGTCGAGCAGCTCGTCGATGTCCGCGGCGCTGAAACCGCCCCGGTAGTCGCCGTCGTCGATGTACCTCGGCGACGGCGTGACCAGCACGAGGCTGCCGAACCGCGTCGGCTCCGCGGCCGCTGCCAGCACCCCGATCATCGCGGCCACCGAGTGCCCCACGAACACGACGTCGCGGAGGTCCAGCTCGCGGAGGACGTCGAGCACGTCCGAGGCGTACCCGTCGAGCGTCGAGTACCGCTGCGCGTCCCAGGCGGAGAGGTCCGACTTCCCCGCCCCGACGTGGTCGAACAGCACCACCCGGCACTTCTCCGCCAACGCGGGCACCACCAGCCGCCACATGTTCTGGTCACACCCGAAACCGTGCGCGAGCACCACCACCGGGCCGTCGTCACGGCCGACCACGACCACGTTGTTCCTGCTCAGCGAATCCATGTCCCATCCCGTCCCGCTCGGATGACAGTGGTACCCATCCGGCCACCCGTCCATGCCCACCTGCTCCGACCCCGAATGTCGGTGGTCGCCGCTACCGTGCCGGACATGAGGATGTCAAACGCCACGGAGTTGACCGCCGACCACCACGCGCAACTGGCCGACCTGGGCCTGCGGATCGACCACCTGGACGAGGCGATCTGGGCCGGGGTGGACGCGAGAGCGTCCGCGCCACCGCTCGGGCCGACGAACGGAGCGGGGCTGCTGGACTGGATCCACCGCGTCGGCCGGCTGCGCGAGGTCCTCGTGGCCGAGGGCTGGACGCGGGTCGACAAGTGGAACGCCGGGCTCGTCCAGCACCCCACCAGACCGGTCGTGCTGGGCACCCTCCAGGGCAACCGCCACACCGGCACGCCCGGCGCTCCCCTGCGCAGCGACTACGCCAAGGGCCCCGCCATCGCGGCCATGATGCGGGGCAACGACAGGGATCAGTTCACGCTGTTCGACTCGCTGCACACGCACGAGTGGAAGCTGTGGTTCCTGGTCACCTACCCGAAGCAGGAAGGTGAACGGCTGGTCGTCCTGCGGGAGGTGGCTCAGCCGGAGCCGACGCCGCAGGGGCAGGTCGTGGACCGGTGGGCGCACCGGATCACGTTGCCGCCCCTGGTGTTCGGCCCGCTGCCCGCGCCCCGCGGCACCGAGGGACCCGACGACATCGACGTCACCGTGACGCTGCGCCGGTAGGAGGGTGCGAGAATGGCGCGATCATGCTCACGCCCTCCCGCCTCGCCCTGGCCCGCGCCCGTCGCGGTCTGACGGCGGTCGAGCTGGCGCGCAAAGCGGGCACGAGTCCGGCGAGCATCGGCGACTACGAGCACGGCCGCCGCCACCCCCGACCGGCCACCACCGCCAGGCTCACCGAGGCCTTGGGCTTCCCCGCGGGCTTCCTGGAAGCCGACGACGTGCCCGAGATCGACGTCGTGACCAGACCGGCGCCCAAGCGGCAACGGGACGCCGCGATCAGCGCCGCCCGGCTGGCCATCGGCTTCGACGCCTGGCTGACCCGCGCCTTCACGTTCCCCGAGCCGGACGTCCCGACCTGGGACCACCCCGACCCGGAGACCGCCGCCGAGATGGTCCGCGCCCGCTGGGGCATCCCGCACCGCCCGGCGCCCAACATGGTCCACCTGCTCGAAGCGCACGGCGTCCGCGTCTTCTCCCTGCCCCAGGACTGCGCCGCCGCCGGCCCGTTCTCCTGCCGCCACGACGGCATCCCGTACGTGTTCCTCGACCCGACGGCCACCCCCGACCAGGCCCGCTTCGACACCGCCCGCGAACTCGGCCACCTCACCCACACCGACGACGCGCAAACGTTCGCGACCGCGTTCCTGCTGCCCAGGGCCGGTGTGCTGGCCGCCGTGCCACGCGGCGCGCTCACCGAACAGGTCGTCGCGCACAGCACCACCTGGCACGTCGCCCCGCTCGCGCTCGCGCACCGCCTCCGCGACCTCGGCCTGCTCACCCACCCCCAGTACGCGGCCGTCTGCGCCCAGCTGGCCCGCCGCCCCACCGGCATGGCCCACCGCGAGACGTCCCAGGTGCTCACCAAGGTCTTCCGCACCCTGCGCGCCCAGGGCACCACCCCGCACGCCATCGCGCGCGAACTCCTGCTCGACGTCGAAGAGCTGAACGGCCTCGTGTTCGGCCTGGTCCTCACCGCCCTGCCCGGCCAAGGCGCCCCCAGCGCCCCCGCCACACCCCGCCTCACCCTCGTCCGGAGGTAACCGTGGAGCACCCCCTCACCGCAGCCGAGTTGTTCGACGCCGTCGGCCAGGGCTACGAGGACGCGTTCGGACGTCCACCGGCCGTGGACGAGGCGGTCCGGGTGCTCCTCGAACGCCTACCGCAGCACGCCAAGGTGCTCGACGTCGGCAGCGGCACGGGGCGGCCGGTGGCGGAAGACCTCGCCGCCGCCGGGCACGACGTCCTCGGGGTCGACGTGTCGGCCACCATGGTCGACATCGCCCGTCACCAGGTGCCACGAGCCCGGTTCCTGCACGCCGACGTCCGCGAGTGGGAGACCGAGGACGCGAGCTGGGACGCGGTGTGCGCGTTCTTCCCGTTCCTCCAGATGACCCGCGACGAGGTCGCCGCCGTGCTGGTGAGGATCGCCCGGTGGCTGAAGCCGGGTGGGCTGCTGGCGATGGTCACCGTGCCGATGGACGTCGAGGACCTCGAAGTCCCCTTCCTCGGCCACACCGTCCGCCTCACCAGCTTCGCCACACCCGACCTCCTCGACCTCGTGACCCGAGCGGGCCTGACGGTGCTCGACACCCGCAGCACCGCCTTCTCCCCCGACCGCGAGGGCCAGCCCGACGAGGAGCACCTGTTCGTCCTCGCCGAAGCCGCTCAGGCCCAGGCGTCCGCCGCCTCCTTGACGTAGTCCTCGAACGACCGCCCGTCGTGCCCGAGCACGGACGGCACGCCGTCGGACAGCGCGGCATCCTGCCCGTCGCGCATCGCGACCAACGACATGGTCAGCACCTCCGCGTACTCGTCGTCGAAACCGCCTTCCACCAGCGCCGCGATGTAGTCGGCCGCCGGCACGTCCACCAACCGGATCGAACGGCCCGACACGTCACCGATCTGCGCCACCACCTCGCCGAACGTCAACGCCCGCGGCCCGGACAACTCGTACGTCACGCCCGCGTGCCCCTCCTGCGTCAACGCCGCCACCGCCACGTCGGCGATGTCCTGCGCGTGGATGAACGGGTGCCCGCCGTCGCCCCCGACCGGCAGCGCGATCTCCCCCTCCAACACCTGCTGCAGGAAGTAGTCCTCGCTGAAGTTGTGCGAGAACCACGTCGGCCGCAGGATCGTCCAGTCGACACCGGACTCCCGGACCGCGCGCTCACGACCGTCGTCGTCGTCCAGCCCACGCGCCGACAGCAGGACGAGCCGCCGCGTGCCCGCCGCCACCGCCTGCGGCACGAACGCGGACACCTCGGCGTCGTCGATGTTCGTGCCGAGTGGCACCACGTAGACCGCCGTGACGCCGTCCAGGGCGGGCGCCCAGGTGGACTGGTCCGTCCAGTCGAAACGGATCTCCGTGTGGCGGGAGACCGGACGGTAGGCGACACCGAGTGCGTCGAGGGCGGACGTGACGCGGCGGCCGGTCTTGCCGGTGGCTCCGATAACCAGGATTGTCATGCCACTACACAACCAAGATCGTGCTGGACGGGACATGGCTCACCGTCCGCGATCCATGTTCAATCGTCCACGTGGACGCTCTCACGACTCTCCTGCGCGGCGTGCACGCGCAGCGCGCCGAACTGTGCCGCTCGTTCGCCTCACCGCCGTGGTCGCTGGCGTTCACGGCGACGGCGCCGCTCACCCTCGTCACCCCCGTCCGCGGTGACACCTGGCTGCTCACCGAGGACGGCGCCAGCGTCCTCATGCGACCGGGTGACATCGGTCTGATCCGCGGCCCGATGCGGTTCGTGCTGGCCGACGACCCGTCCACGGCGCCGCAGATCGACCTCGACGAACCGGACTGCGAGCAGTGGCGCGTCGGCACCCGCACCTACGGCTTCGGCACCGACGAGGACGCACTGGTGATCACCGGCAGCTACGCGGTCGAGCGCGGCGTGTCGCACCGGCTGCTCAACGCCCTGCCGAGGACGGTGGTCCTGCCGTGCGGGGACGAGCACTGTCCCACGCTGGACGTGCTGGCCGCGGAGATCCCCAAGAACCAAGCCGGCCAGGACGTCATCCTCGACCGGCTCCTGGACCTCCTCCTGGTCTACGTGCTGCGCGAGTGGTTCGACCGGCCCGACGCCAACACGCCCGCCTGGTACCGGGCGTTGGGCGACGGGATCGTCGGCCCTGCGCTGCGTGCGATGCACGACGAACCGCAGCGCGCTTGGACCGTCGCCGAGCTCGCAGCGCGCGCCGGCGTGTCACGGGCGGCGTTGGCACGGCGGTTCACCACCCTGGTCGGCGTGCCGCCGCTGACCTACCTGACCGAATGGCGCATGGACGTCGCCGCGGACCTGCTCACCCAGCCGGACGCGACCATCGGCTCGGTCGCGCGGGCGGTCGGTTACGCGGACGGGTTCGCCTTCAGCACGGCGTTCAAACGGGTACGCGGCGTCCGGCCCAGCGACCACCGTGTGGTAGCTCTGCGGGCATGAACCTGGAAGACCTGCGGGACGCCCTGCGTCGCTTCGCCGCCGCGCGAGACTGGGACGAGTACCACACGCCGAAGAACCTGGTGATGGCGTTGTCCGGGGAGGTGGGCGAGCTGACCGACTTGTTCCAGTGGCTCACGCCCGAAGAGGCCGCGCACGCGATGGACGACCCCGAGTTGGCCTGGAACGTACGCGATGAGCTCGCCGACGTCATGCACTACCTGGTGCGGTTGGCCGACAAGCTCGACGTGGACCTGATCGAGGCCGCGTTCGCCAAGATCGAGCGGAACGAACGGCGTTTCCCCACCGGCGACCTGAAGCCCGTCGAATGAGTCGCGGCGTCGGGCGCCGGTGTCAGACGTAGGTCAACAGGAGCAGGACCAACGCTATGAGGACGATCAGGCCGAGCACGGCCGGAGCCCACGTCGGCGCAGGTAACGGCGGGAGGTGGGCACGGTCGTGCCGGCCTTTTCGTCTACGCGCTCGCCACGGCACCGAAGCCTCCCCTGCCCGTTGACCGCTGCCCATGGCGTTACGGTAAGGACGGATCAAGGGGCGAAGCCGCAGATCACCCGCTCGCGCGAGGTCCGTCGCCCGGACAGCGGCCGACGCACCCGCAACGTGACGGTTCCTCGTGCAGTGGAATGATGCACTAACGCAAAAAAGCCTTCAGGGGCACTCGATCACGAGTGCCCCTGAAGGCGAAGAATGTTCGGCGGCGTCCTACTCTCCCACACCCTCACGAGTGCAGTACCATCGGCGCTGGAAGGCTTAACTACCGGGTTCGGAATGGGACCGGGTGTTCCCCCACCGCTATGACCACCGAAACACTATGAAATTACCAACCCGTAGGCACCCGACCCGGGACACAATCGTCCCCGACCAGATGGTCCGGTTCGGTTCTTTCAGAACCGCACAGTGGATGCGTAGCGTCTTCATGACAAGTCCTCGGCCTATTAGTACCGGTCAACTCCAGCCGTTACCGACCTTCCATCTCCGGCCTATCAACCCAATGGTCTCTTGGGGGCCTTAACCCACAAAGGGGTGGGATACCTCATCTAGGAACAGGCTTCCCGCTTAGATGCTTTCAGCGGTTATCCCTTCCGAACGTAGCCAACCAGCAATGCCCTTGGCAGGACAACTGGCACACCAGAGGTCCGTCCGTCCCGGTCCTCTCGTACTAGGGACAGCCTTCCGCAAGTATCCTACGCGCGCGGCGGATAGGGACCGAACTGTCTCACGACGTTCTAAACCCAGCTCGCGTACCGCTTTAATGGGCGAACAGCCCAACCCTTGGGACCTACTCCAGCCCCAGGATGCGACGAGCCGACATCGAGGTGCCAAACCATGCCGTCGATATGGACTCTTGGGCAAGATCAGCCTGTTATCCCCGGGGTACCTTTTATCCGTTGAGCGACCACGCTTCCACAAGCCATGGCCGGATCACTAGTTCCGACTTTCGTCCCTGCTCGACCTGTCGGTCTCACAGTCAAGCCCCCTTGTGCACTTGCACTCGACACCTGATTGCCAACCAGGCTGAGGGAACCTTTGAGCGCCTCCGTTACTCTTTGGGAGGCAACCGCCCCAGTTAAACTACCCACCAGGCACTGTCCCTGATCCGGATCACGGACCGAGGTTAGACATCCAGTACGACCAGAGTGGTATTTCAACGACGACTCCACACTGACTGGCGTCAGCGCTTCACAGTCTCCCACCTATCCTACACAAGCCGAACCGAACACCAATACCAAGCTATAGTAAAGGTCCCGGGGTCTTTCCGTCCTGCCGCGCGTAACGAGCATCTTTACTCGTAATGCAATTTCGCCGGGCCTGTGGTTGAGACAGTCGAGAAGTCGTTACGCCATTCGTGCAGGTCGGAACTTACCCGACAAGGAATTTCGCTACCTTAGGATGGTTATAGTTACCACCGCCGTTTACTGGCGCTTAAGTTCTCAGCTTCGCCCCGAAAGACTAACCGGTCCCCTTAACGTTCCAGCACCGGGCAGGCGTCAGTCCGTATACATCGTCTTGCGACTTCGCACGGACCTGTGTTTTTAGTAAACAGTCGCTTCTCGCTGGTCTCTGCGGCCGAAAAATCCTAGCCCGCAAGGGGCTTCAAATCCCTCGGCCCCCCTTCTCCCGAAGTTACGGGGGCATTTTGCCGAGTTCCTTAACCACAGTTCGCCCGATCGCCTCGGTATTCTCTACCTGACCACCTGTGTCGGTTTGGGGTACGGGCCGCATGAACACTCACTAGAGGCTTTTCTCGGCAGCATGGGATCACTCTACTTCGCCTCAATCGGCTATGCATCACGTCTCAGCCTTGATGCCTGGCGGATTTGCCTACCAGACGGCCTACACGCTTACACCAGTACTACCACTCACTGGCGGAGCTACCCTCCTGCGTCACCCCATCGCTTGACTACTACAAGTTCAGGTCCCGCGCTCCACGTCACCCCGCCCCCGAAGGGACAGAGCGGGCTTCGGGCGGTTAGTATCACAAGGTTCGCCATGGGCGCGTTCACACGGGTACGGGAATATCAACCCGTTGTCCATCGACTACGCCTGTCGGCCTCGCCTTAGGTCCCGACTTACCCTGGGCGGATTAGCCTGGCCCAGGAACCCTTGGTCATCCGGCGGACGAGTTTCTCACTCGTCTTTCGCTACTCATGCCTGCATTCTCACTCGTCCAGCCTCCACACCTGGATCACTCCGGCGCTTCAATGGCTGAACGACGCTCCCCTACCCATCCCAGCGTTACACTGAAATGACACGGCTTCGGCGGTGTGCTTGAGCCCCGCTACATTGTCGGCGCAGGACCACTTGACCAGTGAGCTATTACGCACTCTTTAAAGGGTGGCTGCTTCTAAGCCAACCTCCTGGTTGTCTGGGCGACCCCACATCCTTTCCCACTTAGCACACACTTAGGGGCCTTAGCCGGCGTTCTGGGCTGTTTCCCTCTCGACTACGAAGCTTATCCCCCGCAGTCTCACTGCCGCGCTCTCACGTACCGGCATTCGGAGTTTGGTTGATTTCGGTAAGCTTGTGGGCCCCCTAGACCATCCAGTGCTCTACCTCCGGCACGAAACACACGACGCTGCACCTAAATGCATTTCGGGGAGAACCAGCTATCACGGAGTTTGATTGGCCTTTCACCCCTAACCACAGCTCATCCCCCAGGTTTTCAACCCTGGTGGGTTCGGGCCTCCACGCGGTCTTACCCGCGCTTCACCCTGGCCATGGCTAGATCACTCCGCTTCGGGTCTAGACCACGCGACTCAACCGCCCTATTCGGACTCGCTTTCGCTACGGCTACCCCACACGGGTTAACCTCGCCACGCAGCACTAACTCGCAGGCTCATTCTTCAAAAGGCACGCCGTCACCCCTAAAGGCTCCGACGGATTGTAGGCACACGGTTTCAGGTACTATTTCACTCCCCTCCCGGGGTACTTTTCACCTTTCCCTCACGGTACTAGTCCGCTATCGGTCACCAGGTAGTATTTAGGCTTAGCGGGTGGTCCCGCCAGATTCACAGCGAATTTCACGAGTACGCTGCTACTTGGGAACACTGTAAGAAGACGGTGAGTTTTCGCGTACGGGACTTTCACCCTCTACGGCCACGCTTTCCAGACGCGTTCCGCTAACAACACCGTTTTATAACTCCTTGCCAGCTCGGCAGAACTGACGAACAGGTCCCACGACCCCGCACACGCAACCCCTGCCGGGTATCACACGAATACGGTTTAGCCTCATCCGCTTTCGCTCGCCACTACTCACGGAATCACGGTTGTTTTCTCTTCCTGCGGGTACTGAGATGTTTCACTTCCCCGCGTTCCCTCCACACGCCCTATGTGTTCAGGCGTGGGTGACCCCACATGACTGGGGCCGGGTTTCCCCATTCGGATACCCTTGGATCTCAGCTCGGTTGACAGCTCCCCAAGGCTTTTCGCAGTCTCCTACGTCCTTCATCGGCTCCTGGTGCCAAGGCATCCACCGTGTGCCCTTAATAACTTGCCACAAAGATGCTCGCATCCACTGTGCAGTTCTCAAAGAACAACCAGACACCATCCCACACTGCCCACGCCTACCGACCGGAGCCGGCGGTTCGCGGACGGAGACCGTCCTGTCGTTTCCCGCTGATCGAACACTCACGTGTTCTCTCAGGACCCAACAGCGTGCCGAACAGAAACCCTGAACCCCCGACGATCCCTTCCACGCCCTTACGGACAGTACTGACACCGTCGACAACCCGAGGTCCTGCATGTAGCCAGCATCCACATCATTGAGCAACCACCGATCGATCATCCGCCGATCGCGAGGCTCTCCACAGGCCCTCCAGAAGAGAACCGGTGAGGAATGCTCCTTAGAAAGGAGGTGATCCAGCCGCACCTTCCGGTACGGCTACCTTGTTACGACTTCGTCCCAATCGCCAGTCCCACCTTCGACCGCTCCCCCCCTTACGGGTTGGGCCACGGGCTTCGGGTGTTACCGACTTTCGTGACGTGACGGGCGGTGTGTACAAGGCCCGGGAACGTATTCACCGCAGCGTTGCTGATCTGCGATTACTAGCGACTCCGACTTCACGGGGTCGAGTTGCAGACCCCGATCCGAACTGAGACCGGCTTTGTGGGATTCGCTCCACCTCACGGCTTAGCAGCCCTCTGTACCGGCCATTGTAGCATGTGTGAAGCCCTGGACATAAGGGGCATGATGACTTGACGTCATCCCCACCTTCCTCCGAGTTGACCCCGGCAGTCTCCCATGAGTCCCCGCCATTACGCGCTGGCAACATGGAACGAGGGTTGCGCTCGTTGCGGGACTTAACCCAACATCTCACGACACGAGCTGACGACAGCCATGCACCACCTGTACACCGGCCACAAGGGGGGCCGTATCTCTACGGCTTTCCAGTGCATGTCAAGCCCAGGTAAGGTTCTTCGCGTTGCATCGAATTAATCCACATGCTCCGCCGCTTGTGCGGGCCCCCGTCAATTCCTTTGAGTTTTAGCCTTGCGGCCGTACTCCCCAGGCGGGGTGCTTAATGCGTTAGCTGCGGCACGGAGGACGTGGAAGTCCCCCACACCTAGCACCCACCGTTTACGGCGTGGACTACCAGGGTATCTAATCCTGTTCGCTCCCCACGCTTTCGCTCCTCAGCGTCAGTATCGGCCCAGAGACCCGCCTTCGCCACCGGTGTTCCTCCTGATATCTGCGCATTTCACCGCTACACCAGGAATTCCAGTCTCCCCTGCCGAACTCAAGTCTGCCCGTATCGACTGCAGGCTCCACGTTAAGCGTGAAGTTTTCACAGCCGACGCAACAAACCGCCTACGAGCTCTTTACGCCCAATAATTCCGGACAACGCTCGCACCCTACGTATTACCGCGGCTGCTGGCACGTAGTTAGCCGGTGCTTCTTCTGCGGGTACCGTCAGTTGCCCTTCGTCCCCGCTGAAAGAGGTTTACAACCCGAAGGCCGTCATCCCTCACGCGGCGTCGCTGCATCAGGCTTTCGCCCATTGTGCAATATTCCCCACTGCTGCCTCCCGTAGGAGTCTGGGCCGTGTCTCAGTCCCAGTGTGGCCGGTCACCCTCTCAGGCCGGCTACCCGTCGTCGCCTTGGTAGGCCATTACCCCACCAACAAGCTGATAGGCCGCGGGTCCATCCTGTACCGCCGGAACTTTCCACCCACCACCATGCGGAGGCAGGTCATATCCGGTATTAGACCTAGTTTCCCAGGCTTATCCCAGAGTACAGGGCAGGTTACCCACGTGTTACTCACCCGTTCGCCGCTCGTGTACCCCGAAGGGCCTTACCGCTCGACTTGCATGTGTTAAGCACGCCGCCAGCGTTCGTCCTGAGCCAGGATCAAACTCTCCAATAAGGAATGTTTGATCGCTCCGAACAACACTGACAATAATGTCAGTTGTCCAGTAACAATCTCAAAGGAAACCTCTTGACGAGGTTCATAAATTTACTGGCTATTCGGCACGCTGTTGAGTTCTCAAAGAACACGCGCACACCGTCACTCATCACTACTGTGATTCGATCCGGGGCTTCTATGTTCGCCGCGCTCCGTTCCGGTCTCTCTCCGGCCCGTTCCGCGCTGACATGGAGAAAGTTACACCCCGCCCAACGCACAGACAAATCGGGGGTCAGGAGGCCTGTCCGCGCAGGTCAGAGCACGTGGAACTACCCCAGATCCGGATCATGTGTGATCGGGACCACTCACGCGAGTTTTCCGTGCGGCGCGGATGGCAGGTGCACGGCCACCGACAGGCCCCCACCGGGCACCGCCGTGGCGTGCACCTGACCCTCGTGAGCTGCGACGGCGGCCCGGACGATGGACAGCCCGAGGCCGGTGCCCGTGCGCGCGGTCCGGTCGGTGCCACCCCGTCGGAACGGCTCGAACAGCTCCTCCACCCGGTCCGGCGCGATCACGGGCCCGGACGACGACACCCGCAGCGACGTCCACTCAGGGCCGCCTTCAGTACGGACTTCGATCCACCCACCAGGCAGGTTGTGCCGCACGGCGTTCTCCAGCAGGTTCCCCGCGATCCGCTCCAACAACGCGGGGTCGCCGACGGCGGGCGCCGGCGCCGTCAGGAACGACACCCGCAGCTGACGGTCCTCCGCCTCGGGCCGCGCCGCCCTCCACGCCGACTCGACCACTGCGTTGAGGTCCACCGGTTCACGCACCGCCAGCCCGAGTCCATCCGTGCGTGCGAGCAGCAACAACGCGCTGACCAGCTGTTCCGCCCGTTCCGTCGCGGCACGCACCACGCCGGCCATGCGGCGCAGCTCGTCGGCGTCGGCGTCCGGGTCGGCGAGCGTCACGTCCAGTTCGGTGCGGATCACGGCCAACGGAGTGCGCAGCTCGTGGGAGGCGTTGGCGACGAACCGCCGTTGCGACTCGAACGCCGCCTGCAACCGGTCGAGCATCTCGTCGAACGTGTCCGCCAGCTCGGCGACCTCGTCACGCGGGCCTTCCAGGCGCAGCCGCTCCCCCAGCGATTCGGCGGAGAGGCGGCGGGCGGCGTCGGTGACGTCGTGCACGGGTTGGAGGACGCGGCCGGTGATGGTCCACGCGAGCAGGGCGGCGGCGGCCACCACGCAGAGGAACGCGACCGAGCCGGACCGCAGCACGTCGTCGCGGGCCTGCTCGCCCAGCAGGTCCATGAGGGCGCCGGCGTCGACCTCTCGGCCGTCGACGATGACGGTGCTGCCATCGGCGAAGCGGGGCGACGAGGCGATGACGCGGCCGACGAGCAGCCAGCCGAGCAGGAGCAGCAGGCCGCTGACGAACGCGACCAAGCCCGCCGCGAGGAGGGTCAGCCGCGTCCGCAGCCCCGGCCCGCGCCTGCCGGCCAGCCCTGAGTTCAGCGTGGGCCTACTTCGGGGACACCTGCCGTGGGCACGCGGTAGCCGGAGCCGACCACCGTGTCGATGATGCCCGGCTCGCCGAGCTTCTTGCGCAGCGTCATGACCGTGACGCGGACGGTGGTGGTGAACGGGTCGGCGTTCTCGTCCCAGACGCGTTCCAGCAGCTCTTCGCTGGAGACGACCGATCCCTTGGCGGCGAGGAGGACTTCGAGCACGCCGAATTCCTTGCGGGTCAGCTCGACGGGTTGACCGGCGCGGCGGACCGTGCGGCGGGCCGGGTCGAGTTCGACGTCGCGCGCCGTGAGCAGCGGCGGGGTGGCGGGCGTGGCGCGGCGGGCGAGGGCTCGGACGCGGGCGACCAGTTCCGGGAAGGCGAAGGGTTTGGCCAGGTAGTCGTCGGCGCCGAGGGACAGGCCCGCGACGCGGTCGTCGATGCCGGCGCTGGCCGTGAGCATCATGACCCTGGTCAGGGCTCCGGAGCTGAGGATCTCCTTGCACAGTTCGTCGCCGGACATGCCGGGTAGGTCGCGGTCGAGCACGACCACGTCGTACCGGGTCACGGTCGACTTCTCGTGGCCGGTCTCGCCGTCGTACGCGACGTCTACCGCCATACCTTCGCGCCGCAGGCCACGCGCGATCGCGTCGGCCAGTGGCACCTCGTCCTCGACTACCAGGATCCGCACACCACAACGGTGCCACAGATCCCTGAGAGGCTGCTTAGCGTCAAGCTGTCGGCGCCCTGTCGGCGTGCTGTCGCAGGGGTGCCCCTGGCCGGGGATCCCCTCGCACGTACCCAACCACGAGGGACCGACGTATCGGGCTGCTGTGCGTGCGGTCTGTGGACAACCTCGCCCCCTGGGGTTGTGAGGCTTGGCTTGGATCAGCTGAGGCAGCCCGAACGCACCGCTGCCGGTGCCCCGGCGCGCGACTCGCGGTGCCCGACCGGACGACTCGCGGTGCTTGAGCGCGCGACTCGCGGTGTCTGGGTGGAGGACTCGCGCGGATGGGGCAGCCCCCCGGCCTGGGGCCGGGGGGCTGCGGGAGGTGTGGGGTTAGTTCTTGGCGGTTGCCGGGGTGGGGGTGGGGAGGTCGGCTGCTACCCACTCGGTGATGCGGCGGGCTACGTCCTGGGCGGTCAGGCCGCAGTCGGCCAGGACCTCGGCGCGCTCGCCGTGCTCGTGGAACGACTGGGGGATGCCCAGGTCCCGGAGGGGGACGTCGACGGAGGCGTCGCGCAGGGCGGCGGCCAGTGCCCAGCCGAAGCCGCCGTGACGACCACCGTCCTCGACGGTCACCACGAGGCGGTGGTTGGCGGCCAGGGCGACCAGGTCCGCGGGCACCGGGAAGACCCAGCGCGGGTCGACCACGGTGACGCCGATGCCCTGGTCCGCGAGGCGTTGGGCGGCGGCGAGGCCGAGGGAGCCGAAGGCGCCGACCGTCACGAGCAGGACGTCGTCGCCGGAGCGTTGGAGGACGTCGACCTTGCCGACGCGCTCGACGGCGGGCAGGTCGGGGCCGACCGCCGCCTTCGGGTAGCGGACGACGGACGGCGCGTCGGAGATCCGGACGGCCTCGCGCAGCTCCTCGCGGAGCGTGGCGGCGTCACGGGGCGCGGCGACGTGGATGCCGGGGATCAGGCCGCAGATGGACAGGTCCCACATGCCGTGGTGGGACGCTCCGTCGGGGCCGGTGATGCCGGCCCGGTCCAGGACCACCGTGACGCCCTGCTTGTGCATGGCGACGTCCATCAGCAGCTGGTCGAACGCCCGGTTGAGGAACGTCGCGTAGATCGCCACCACCGGGTGCATCCCGCCCATGGCGAGGCCCGCGGCGGACGTCATGGCGTGCTGCTCGGCGATGCCGACGTCGAAGCAGCGGTCCGGGTAGAGGCCGGCGAACTTGTCCAGGCCTGTCGGGCCGCGCATGGCCGCGGTGATGGCGACGAGGTCGGGGCGTTCGCCGCCCAGGGTCGCCAGCTCCTCCGCGAACACGTGGGTCCACGTGCGCTTGGACGGGCCGATGTTCTCGCCGGTGATGGGGTCGATGACGCCGGTGGCGTGCATCTGGTCGGCCTCGTGGTTCTCGGCCGGCGCGAAGCCGTTGCCCTTGCGGGTGACGGTGTGCACGATGACCGGCCCGCCGAACGACTTGGCCCGCCGCAGCGCCGACTCCAGCACGGCGTGGTCGTGGCCGTCGACCGGGCCGATGTACTTCAGCCCGAGGTCCTCGAACATGGCCTGCGGGCTGAGCGCGTCCTTGATGCCGCGCTTGGCCGCGTGCAGGGCCGCGTAGACGGGCTTGCCGACGATAGGGGTGCCCTGGAGGGCGTTCTTGCCGCGTTCCAGGGCGCGCTCGTAGCCGGGCTGGAGGCGCAGGGAGGACAGGTGGTCGGCCAGGCCGCCGATGGTGGGCGAGTACGAGCGGCCGTTGTCGTTGACCACGATCACCACTGGGCGGTCGACGCCCGCGGCGATGTTGTTCAGCGCTTCCCAGCACATTCCGCCGGTCAGCGCGCCGTCGCCGACGATCGCGACGACGTGCCGGCGTTCGCCGCCGAGCTGGTAGGCCTTGGCCAGGCCGTCGGCGTAGGAGAGGGCGGTCGAGGCGTGGCTGTTCTCCTCGACGTCGTGCTCGCTCTCGGCCCTCGACGGGTAGCCGGACAGGCCGCCCTTCTGCCGCAGGGTGTCGAACCCGTCGCGGCGGCCGGTGAGGATCTTGTGCACGTAGCTCTGGTGGCCGGTGTCGAACACGACCGAGTCCTGTGGCGAGTCGAAGACCCGGTGCACGGCCATGGTCAGCTCCACGACACCGAGGTTGGGCCCGAGGTGCCCGCCGGTCCGGGAGACCTTGTCGACCAGGAACCGACGGATCTCGGCCGCCAGCCGCACCAGCTCGTCGGCACCCAGCCGTTTCAGATCCGCCGGTCCGTGCACGGATTCCAGCAGCGTCACTGCGCTCCACCTCGCCCTGTGGTTCGGCTCCCCAATTGCCCGGTCAGTCTACGGACGGAGGACTGAGACGGCGCTCAGCGAACGGGCTTCAGCAAGGCGATGCACTCGACGTGGTGAGTCATGGGAAACGCGTCGAACGCCCTGAGCTGCGCCAATTCGTAGCCCTGATGGGCGAAGGCGGCGATGTCGCGGGCCAATGCGGCCGGGTCGCAGGCGACGTACACCACACGGGCGGGCCGACTTCGGGCGATGGCGGTCACCACGACCTTGCCCGCGCCCTTGCGCGGCGGGTCCAGCACCACGACGTCCGGCGGCAGGTCGGTGAAGTCGGGGGTTTCCAGCACCGTCTCGGTGCGGCCCACGTACCAGCTGACCTGCGGTTGGTCGGACAGGTTGAGCTTGCCGTCCTCGACCGCGCCGAACGACGACTCGACCACGGCGACGGACCCGGAGACGCCGACCTGCTCGGCCAGCACGGAAGCGAACAGGCCCACGCCGCCGTACAGGTCCCAGGCCCGGTCGCCGGGCTGGCAGTCCGCCCAGTCCCGGACGACGCCAGCGAACGTGTCCGCGGCGGCCGGGTGGACCTGCCAGAAGCCGTCCGCGCGCAGGTTCCACGTCCGGCCGGCGGCGAGTTCGGTGGCCGTGCCGCTGCCGGCGCGGTGCCGGGGCGGTCCGGGGACGGGTCGGCCGCGGCGCACGACGGGCGGGCCGATCTCGGTCAGGTGGACCTGCGCTCCCGCGTCGCGGGTGATGACGAGCTCGGCCTTCGGGGGCCACGTGCGGTCCACGACGTCCTCCAGCGCGTCCGGCGCGGCGATGACGCAGTCGTCCACCGGGATGACCTCGTGGCTGCGGTGGGCGCGGAACCCGGCGCGGCCGTCCCGGCCGACGGCCATCCGCACCCGGGTGCGCCAGTCCTCCGGTCCGCCGGGCAGGTCTTCGACGATGACCTCCCAGTCGAGCTTGGCCAGCCGGTGCAGCTGCTCGCTGACCACGGCGGCCTTCAGCTCGCGCTGCGCCTGCCACGACGCGTGCTGCCAGTCGCAGCCGCCGCACAGGCCCGGCCGGGCGTACGGGCACGGCGCCTGCACGCGGTCCGGGGACGCCTCCAGCACCTCGACGGCGTCGCCGCGGCAGAACGAGCCGCCGGTGTCCTCGGTGATCCGGACGACCACCCGTTCTCCGGGCAGCGCGTGCCGGACGAACACGACGCGGCCCTCGTGCCGGGCGACGCAGTGCCCGCCGTGGGCCACCGCGCCTACCTCGACCTCGATGAGCCGCTGCTTCCAGGTCGCCGTCACTTGCCGTTCCTCTGATCCTCTTGGCCGCGCTTGTCCAGACCGCGCCGGATGGCGCC
Source organism: Saccharothrix isguenensis (assembly GCF_052936305.1). Classification (NCBI taxonomy): domain Bacteria; kingdom Bacillati; phylum Actinomycetota; class Actinomycetes; order Pseudonocardiales; family Pseudonocardiaceae; genus Saccharothrix; species Saccharothrix isguenensis. Next base: position 1,732,904 of record NZ_CP193626.1, on the reverse strand, counting down.
GGGTGCCACTACGTCGTACTTGTCGGTCATCTTCGAGGATGAGGCCAACTGCCACGGCACGCTGGTCACCATCACCCCCGGTTCGAACAGCAGCCTGCCCTTCAGCCTCAACGCGCTCTGGTTGTGCAGGAACTGCTCCCACCAGTGACCGACGACGTACTCCGGGATGAACACCGTGACCACGTCGCGCGGGTTGTCGGTGCGCACCCGTTTGACGTACTCCAGGACCGGCCTGGTGATCTCCCGGTACGGGGACTCGATCACCTTCAGCGGCACCTTGAAGTTTTCCTTGCCCCACGCCTGCACGAGCCGGCGGGTGTCCCCGTCGTCCACGTTCACCGTGACCGCCTCCAGGATGTCCGGTCGGGTCGCCTTGGCGTACGCCATGGCCCGGAGGGTCGGCATGTGGAGCTTGGAGACGAGCACCATGGCGTGGTTGCGTGCGGGCAGCAGCTTCTGCTGCTCCTTGTTCTCCTCCTGCTGGCGCAGCTCCTCGGCGACGCGGTCGTAGTGCCGGCGGATCGCGGTCATCAGGCCGTAGATGGCGGCCATCGCGGCGATGGCGATCCACGCGCCGTGCACGAACTTGGTGATCAGCACGATGACGAGCACGGCGCTGGTCATGAACAGGCCGAAGCTGTTGATCGCCTGGGAGCGGCGCATCCGGCGGCGCGCGGCGGGGTCGGTCTCGGTCGCGAGCAGCCGGTTCCAGTGCCGGATCATGCCGCTCTGGCTGAGCACGAACGACACGAACACGCCGACGATGTAGAGCTGGATGAGCTTGGTCACTTCGGCGTCGAACGCGATGACCAGCACGATCGCCGCGAGCGCGAGGAAGACGATGCCGTTGCTGAACGCCAGCCGGTCGCCGCGGGTGTGCAGCTGGCGTGGCAGGTAGCGGTCCTGGGCGAGGATCGAGCCGAGCACCGGGAAGCCGTTGAACGCGGTGTTCGCGGCGAGCACCAGGATCAGGCCGGTGAAGAAGATGATGTAGAAGATGGCGGGCGAGAACCCGCTGAACACGGCGTTTGCCACCTGGGCGACCAGGGTCTTCTGCTGGTAGCCCTCGGGCGCGCCGACGAGTTGGTGCGCCGGGTCCTCCGCCACCACCACGCCGGTGACCCTGGCCAGGAAGATCAGGCCGAGGAACATGACGATGGCGAGGACGCCCATCATCAGCAGGGTGGTCGCCGCGTTGCGCGACTTGGGCTTGCGGAACGCGGGCACGCCGTTGCTGATCGCCTCGACGCCGGTCAGCGCCGCGCTGCCGGACGAGAACGCGCGCAGCACCAGGAACGCCAGCCCCACTCCCGCGAGGTGGCCGTGGTCGTCGGCCAGGGTGAAGGTCGAGCTCTCGGCCCGGACCTCCTCGTCGAGCAGGAACACCCGGACCGCGCCGTAGACGATCATGCCGACGATGCCGGCGACGAACGCGTAGGTCGGGATGGCGAACATCGCGCCCGACTCGCGCACGCCGCGCAGGTTCATCGCGGTGAGGATGACGATCGCCGTCACCGCGAACAGGACCTTGTGCGTGTCCACGAACGGCACCAGCGAGCCGATGTTCGCCGCCGCCGAGGAGATCGACACCGCTACCGTGAGGATGTAGTCGACCAGGAGCGCGCTCGCGACCGTGAGGCCCCACCTCGGCCCGTGGTTGACCGTCGCGACCTCGTAATCGCCTCCACCGGAGGGGTAGGCATGCACGTTCTGCCGGTAGGAAGCCACCACCGCGAGCATCACGACCACGACGACCAGGCCGATCCACGGGCTGAAGGCGTACGCCGAGAGCCCGGCGACCGACAGCGTCAGCAGGATCTCCTCCGGCGCGTAGGCCACGCTCGACATCGGGTCGGACGCGAACACCGGCAACGCGATGCGTTTGGGCAGCAGCGTGTGGGAGAGGCGATCGCTGCGGAAGGGCCTGCCGACCAGGAGGCGCTTGGCCGCGGTTGCGAGCTTGGACACGGGTCGAAAGCGTAAGGGGTCGCGTCCCCTGGTCGGACTAATCGTGGGTAGGTTCTCCACAGACGTCGTTCGGGAGGCTTTCGTGCACGTGGTGATCATGGGCTGTGGCCGGGTGGGCTCGTCCTTGGCCAAGGCGCTGGAGCGCCTGGACCACCAGGTCTCGGTGATCGACAAGAACGTGCAGTCGTTCCGCAGACTCGGTTCCGACTTCCACGGCCAGCAGGTCGTCGGCAACGGGTTCGACCAGAAGGTGCTGGTCCAGGCCGGCATCGAGCGGGCGGGCGCGTTCGCGGCCGTGTCCAGCGGCGACAACTCCAACATCATCTCGGCGCGGGTGGCGCGGGAGACGTTCGGGGTGGAGGCGGTGGTCGCCCGGATCTACGACGAGAAGCGCGCCGCGGTGTACGAGCGGCTGGGCATCCCGACCGTGGCGACCGTGCCGTGGTCCACCGACCGGTTCCTGCGGATGCTGCTGCCGGAGGGCACGGCGACGGCGTGGCGCGACCCGTCCGGCACGGTGGCCGTGCTGCCGCTCGAACTGCACGAGGACTGGGTCGGCCGTACGGTGCACGACCTGGAGGAGGCCACCGGGTGCCGGGTCGCGTTCGTGATGCGGTTCGGGACCGGCGTGCTGCCCGACTTGAAGACGGTGCTCCAGGCCGACGACCAGGTGTACGTGGCCGCCCTGTCCGGCACCGTGACCGATGTGGCCGCGGCTGCGGCTCACGCGCCCGAGGAGAGCTAGTGCGTATCGCCATTGCTGGGGCCGGTGCGGTGGGTCGGTCCATCGCGGCCGAGTTGGTGTCCGACGGGCACCAGGTGATGCTGATCGAACGGGACCGCACGCACTTCGAGCCGCACACCGTGGAGCAGGCCGAGTGGGTGCAGGCCGACGCGTGCGAGCTGTCGTCGCTGGAAGACGCCGGGATGCAGCTGTGCGACGTGGTGATCGCGGCGACCGGTGACGACAAGGTCAACCTGGTGGTGTCGCTGCTGGCGAAGACCGAGTTCGCGGTGAAGCGCGTGGTGGCGCGGGTGAACGACCCGGCCAACGAGTGGCTGTTCACCGAGTCGTGGGGGGTGGACGTGGCCGTGTCCACGCCGCGCATCCTGTCGGCGCTGGTGGAGGAGGCCGTGACGGTCGGGGACGTGGTGCGGCTGATGACGCTGCGCCAGGGTCAGGCGAACCTGGTGGAGATCACGCTCCCGGGTGACACGCCGCTGGCCGGGTCGCCGGTGAACGCGTTGTCGCTGCCCCGGGACGCGGCGCTGGTGACGATCCTGCGCGGTGGCCGGGTCATCGTGCCGACGCCCGAGGACACGCTGGAGGGCGGGGACGAACTGCTGTTCGTGGCCTCCGCGGCCGTGGAGAGCGACATCCGCTCGGCGCTGGGCTACTAGCCCGACTGCTCCGACAGCCCCGAAGGCTCCGGAAGGCTCCCGAAGAAACCCCCGAAAGAGAGCAGGGGCCCCGGCTGGGACCCCTGCTCCAAGCGTTCGTGCCGGCTACCGCTCGTCGGCCCGTGCGGGCTGTGGGCGGTGTTCGGCGGGCGCGTCGAGCGCCTGCTCGTAGAGGGTCGGCTTGGCGGCGTCCGGATCGGCCGCGGCCTGCGCCCGGAGACGTTCCTCCGCGGCCCGGTTCTCCTCTTCCTCCAGGGCGAGGGTGGCCTTGAGGCGCTTGTCCGACCGGCGGACCGCCCACACGGTGACGACCAGCGCCACGGCCATCAGCGGGTAGCCCATGGCCAACCGCGCCGCGGCCAGCCAGCCGACGGACGCCTCGTCGTACAGCCACCGCTGCACCACGAACCGGGAGCCGAAGACCAGCGCCCACACGAGGGTCGCGATGTCGTAGTCGCGGACGCTCGCCTTGTCCCGCCGCCACGCCTGGCCCTGGCCGTTGAGCGCCGACCAGATCACTCCCGCGAGCGGCCACCTGACCAGGATCGAGCCGAGGAACACGCCGCCGTAGACGAGGCTCTGCCAGATGCCGAACAGGAAGAAGCCCTTGGCGTCACCGGTGCGGTAGGCGATGAACGCGGCGATGCCGACACCGAAGACCGCCGAGACGGCCGGCTGCACCGAGCCCTTGCGGATGGCCAGCACGATGCCGATCACCACGGCCGACGACAGCGCGCTCCAGATCGCCGGCATGAGGCCGGCCAGCGCGTTCACCAGCACGAACACCACGACCGGCAGCGAGGAGAAGAGGAGGCCGCTGACGCCGCCCATCTGCTCCAGCATGGTGGGCTGCTTCTCGGACTCGTCCACTTGTGTCATGAAGCGTTCTGCAACTCGTAGTAGGGGTTGTAGAGCACCTTGCGGCCGTCACGCACCGCGATCCGCCCTCTGGCCTTGATGGTCCTGCCCGGCTCGATGCCCGCGATGCGGCGACGACCCAGCCAGACCAGCGTGACGCCCTCGGTGCCGTCGTACAACTCGGCCTCCAGCGTGGCGGCGGCGTCACGCGGACACAGCTCGACGCTGCGCAGCCTGCCCAACACCGTCACCTCCTGACCGGACTCGCAGTCGCACGCGCGGATGGCCCCGACGGCCTGGGCTTTTCGGGACAGGTCATCGGCGTCCAACTCGCTGACGTCGGTGGTGAGCCGACGCACGAGGCGGCGCCAGTAGCCACCTCCAGTACCAGTCATCCCCGACTCCTGGAATGCGCGGGGCCTCGACGACGAAGCCCGTCCAACGGCCAGCGTAACCGGGTACACCCGGTCGGGTATCCGACTGGGGGAGGATCTGTCTTCATGAGGCCGTCACCCGCCGTTCTGCTGCCCGGCACCGCGTCCGACGAGGTGTTCGTGGCGTCGGTGTTCGCGGGGCCGCTGGCGGAGGCCGGGGTGAGGCTCGTCGCCCCCGCGTCCCGGGGCGTTCGGGAGCACGTGGCAGCGCTGGACGCCGCGTGGGACGGGACGCCGCTGGTCGTGGGCGGGGTGTCGCTGGGCGCGCACGTCGCGGCGGCGTGGGCGGTGCGCCACCCGGAGCGGTGCGCGGGGCTGCTGGTGGCGTTGCCGGCGTGGCACGGGGCGGCGGACGGCGCACCCGCGGCGTTGGCGGCGTCGGCCAGCGCCTCGGTGGTGGAGTCGGCGGGCGTGGAGGCCGCGCTGGCGGGCGTGGACGGGTGGCTCGGCGCCGAGCTGCGACGCGCCTGGCCCCGGTACGGGACGCGGCTGGCGGCCGTGCTGCGGGAGGCCGCCGGGTCGTCCTCGCCGACGTTGGCCGAGTTGGGCGGGCTGCCGGCGCCGGTGGGGGTCGCCGCCTGCACCGACGACCCCGTTCACCCGCTGGAGGTCGCCCGGGAGTGGGTCGAGGCGCTTCCTCGTGCCGCTCTGCGCACGACGACGCTGGCGGCGTTGGGCGCGGACCGGGAGTCCCTGGGCCGCGCCGCGCTCACCGCGTACCTCGACGCGTCGGGTTAGGCCTCCTGCTGGGCTTGGACGTGCCGGGCGATGGCCTCCGGCAGTTCGATCGGCAACGGCGTGCGCACCGGCATCGCCTGCTCGCCGCGCACCACGACCGTGTCCCTGATCAGCGTGTACAGGGCTTCGGTCGCCCGCAGCCCCATTTCCTCCGTGGGCGCCGCCGCGATGCCGCGCAGCATCCACCGGGGGCCGTCCACGCCCACCACCCGCAGGTGCACCTCGTTGTTGCGGGCCGCGATCTCCTCGCCCCAGTCGCCGTTCTCCCGCAGGATCCGGAAGCCGTCCGCCTTGAACTGGGCGATCATCTCGCCGCTGACGTCCGGCCACAGCCGGTCCGACTTCGGCGCCGCGAACGCGCTGACGGTGAGCTGGCCGACGGTCGTCAGCAGGTGCACCGCCCGCACCGCGCCCGAGGGGTCCATCTCCACCTGCAGCTGCGCGCCGTCGGGCACGGGCAGCCGGATCGAGCCCAGGTCCAGCCGGGTCAGTCCGTCGTCCGGGGCCAGCGACTCGTCGAACGGCCCTTCCTCGGCCTCCTCGACACCGTCGAACTCGACCTCGGGTTGCGCCGTCCCCCGGTTCGCGGAGTGCCTACCGCGCTTTCGGCGCTTTCCGAACATCGCCTTCACCCCTCCGTCCGGGCGAGCACGTCGTGCCCGCCTGTAGAGCCGTAGCCGCCCTGTCCGCGTGCGGAGTCGGGCAGCTCTTCGACTTCGCGGAACACCGCGTGTTCCACCTTCTGCACCACGAGCTGGGCGATCCGGTCACCGCGCGTGAGCACGACGGCCTCGCGCAGGTCGTGGTTCACCAGACACACCTTGATCTCGCCCCGGTAGCCCGCGTCGATCGTGCCCGGTGTGTTCACCACGCTCAGACCGACACGCGCGGCCAGACCGGAACGCGGGTGCACGAACCCCGCGTACCCCTCGGGCAGCGCTATGGCGATACCAGTGCCGACCACCGCGCGTTCACCCGGTTCGATCACCACGTCGGTGGTGGTCACCAGGTCCGCGCCGGCATCACCCGATCGGGCGTAGGCCGGGACTGGCACGGCAGGATCGAGCCGGGACAACAGGACCTCGACGCTGGGCACGGCGCGCGAGACTACCCTGGTGACGTGAGCGAGAGTGCTGTGACCGCCCCGATCGTGTTCCGCGAGCGGCTGTACGTCCCGTGGTGGGGCTGGCCGCTGCCGCTGGCCGCCGCCGCGCTGCTGGCCGCCGAGATCCACATGGGGTTCCCCGGCGTGCGGTCGTGGCTGCCGTACGTGATCACCGTGCCGCTGGCCGTGCTGCTGATCGTGCGACTGGGCTCGGTGAAGGTCGAGGTGTCCGGCGGCGAGCTGCGGGTCGGCCAGGCGCACGTGCCGCTGGAGCTGCTCGGCGAGGTCGAGGTGTTCGACGCCAAGTCGAAGCGGAAGGCGATGGGGCCGGACCTCGACCCGATGGCGTTCGTGACGCACCGCGGGTGGATCGGGCCGATGGTGCGGGTCGTGATCGACGATCCCGCGGACCCCACGCCGTACTGGCTGTTCAGCGTGCGTTCGGCGGAGAAGTTGGCGGCCGTGCTGCGTGACCGGTGATGAACACCCGGTCAGGCCGCATCGGAGGGGATCCCGGAAAGGGTGGTGTCGGTCGGGGTGGTGTCGGTCGGGGTGGTGTCGGTCGGGGTGGTGTCGGGACCACGTCGACGGGCTGATCGTCGACGGCGACCGGGGCGCCACCCCGGCGGTGGGGGTGAGCGCCCAGGTCTGGTCGTAGGTGCGGTGCTGCTGGTGTGCCTACTGCCGGTGGTTCTGCTGCCGGTGTGCCTTGTCGGTGTGCTTGCTGCCGGTGTGCGCCTGCTGCCGGTGGCCGTGCCCGGTCGTGCGTCAGGAGCAGTCGCGGCAGATGTACTGGCCGTTGACTTCCTCGGCCAGCCTGCTGCGGTGGTGCACCAGGAAGCACTTCGAGCACGTGAACTCGTCCGCCTGCTTCGGCAGGACCTTGAACGTGAGCTCCTCGCCGGACAGGTCGGCGCCCGGCAGCTCGAAGTTCTCGGCGGTCGCGTCCTCGTCGACGTCGACGACCCCGGACTGCGTTTCGTTGCGCCGCGCCTTCAGCTCCTCTAGGGAGTCCTCAGCGAGTTCGTCCGCCTCGCTGCGACGCGGTGCGTCGTAGTCGGTCGCCATGCTTCTTTCACCCCTGCGGTCTACGGAGACTGTTCGTGTCGCTGGTTAACGCACCAGCGCCCCAATTTGTGCCCTCCGTCCCCAGTGACGGAGGTCTCGCTCGTTCGGCCGGGCGCCAACCCCCTGTACGTCGACGCTTTCCGGTGCCCGGAGGTGCCCGGAGCGCCGAGAGGGTAGCTCATTGATCGGGGGGCCGTGCAGCGGGTTCCCCCTAATTGAGCAGACGGGTGAGAGGCCCTTCGCACGCAGGCCCGATAGGCTTTGTGTGGGCGATGCCCACCCGCAGCCGGCGTGCTGTGATGCCCGACATGGGCGTTCACCGTCCGCGACCGGGTGATCGCACCCCGCTACACACCCGCCCGAGGCGCGGGCGGGCGGGGCGCGGCATAGCCTGATCACCAACAACACTGGGCCAGGGGAGGTCGACGGACGTGGGACCCGGTACGGGGAACAGCGGGTCGTCGCGGTACCGGAAGCGGCGGCCGTTGCCGGCGCTCGTCCTCTTCGTGGTGCTCGCCGTGACGTCGGTCGTGGTGTGGAACCGCGTGCTGGCGGACGCCGGGGACGTGGACGCCGCGATCAGATGCAACACACCCGGAGCGGCGCCTTCCGCCGCGTCCGGCGCACCACCGGCGGGGCCGCAGCCCGCGCTGGGCACGGTGCTGGCGCACGACGCGCTGGACCGGACCGACCCGGTCCCGGTCGGCGACGTGCAGTTCCGCGTGTTCAACGCCAGCACGCAGCGCAACCAGGCGCGGTTCGTCGCGACGACGCTGGTCGAGCTGGGGTTGAAGCAGGCGGCCGAGCCGGACAACGACCCGGTGTACCCGTCGCAGGACATGACGTGCCGGGGGCAGATCCGGTTCGGGGCGCCCGGTGCGGGTGCGGCGCGGACGTTGAGCCTGATCGAGCCGTGCCTGGAGCTGGTGCGCGACGAGCGGCAGGACGCGACGGTGGACCTGGCGATCGGCCAGAAGTTCAGCGAGGTGAAGCCGAACAGCGACGCCCGCAAGGTGCTCGACCAGTTGTCCGCGTGGGCGGAGCAGGAGCCGGAGCAGCAGGGCGGCCAGGCCGCCGAGGGCTCGACCTCGCCGTCCCTGAACGCCGACAACCTCCAGGCCGCTCGCGACGTCCACTGCTGACCCCGCGAGCCCTCCACTCCGGCACCGCGAGCCCTCCGGTCCGGCACGGCGAACCGCGCGCTCCGGCACCGCGAGCCCTCCGGCCCGGCACCGCGAGTCCCATGCTCGGGACCCGCGTGTCACCCAAGCCCTCGCGCCGCTGCGCCTGATCGGGTGAGCCTCACGTTCTGAGTGTGGGACTCACGCGTTCCGAACGGAGGACTCGCGGGTCAGACATTGCCGAAGCCGCACTCCACCAAGGCCGTGAACAGGGCGTCGGCGATGCCCGGCGCGGCGGCGAACGTGGCGTCCGCCCCCAGCTCCGGCGCCTCCCCCGGCAGGTGCACGACGGCACCGGCCTCACGGGCCAGCAACGCCCCCGCCGCCCAGTCCCACCGTCCCAGGGTGTGCTCGGCGTACGCGTCCAGCCGCCCGGCCGCCACGGCGCACAGGTCCAACGACGCCGCACCCGCCCGCCGCATGTCCCGCACCCGCGTCGCCAGGCCCGTCCACGCCTCCGCCTGCCGCTGCCGCCGCTCCGCCCGGTACGCGAAGCCGTAACCCAGAAGGGACAAGTCCAATCGGGTGGCGTCCGACACGGCGAGCCGCCGCCCGTCCAGCCACGCCCCACCGCCCCGCGCCGCCGTCCACACCCGTCCGCTGACCGGCTCCACGACCGCCCCGGCCACCGACTCGCCGTCGACCTGCGCGGCGATCGACACGGCGTAGTGCGGGATCCCGTACAGGTAGTTCACCGTCCCGTCGATCGGGTCGACGACCCAGGTCAGCCCTTCGACCGCGGCCGTACCCCCTTCTTCCTCGCCGATCACGGGCTCACCGGGCCGAAGCTCGGCGAGCCGCCGGCGGACGAGTTGTTCGGACGCGCGGTCGGCGGCCGTCACCACGTCGGTGGCACTGCTCTTCGTGTCGACGTCGGTCACGGCGGCTTCGCGCATGGTGACCGCCAACTCGCCCGCCTCACGGGCCACGAGCACGGCGGTGTCGACCAAGGAGCGCGGATCGAAACGCAACTGTTCCTCCTGCGTCACTCTCACGGGACTATCGGAGAACCGCAGGCTAATGTCTGCGGCCACGGTTACTGAATCGAGTAGGAAGGCCACGGGGATGGGCATGACCCGCGGGTTCGGCGTGGACATCGGCGGTTCCGGCATCAAGGGCGGGCTCGTGGACCTGGAGGCGGGTGCACTGGACGGCGAGCGCCTGCGCATCATCACGCCGCAGCCCTCGACGCCGGACGCGATCGCCGACGTGGTCGCCGAGATCGTCGAGAAGTTCAACTGGGACGGTCCCGTAGGCGTCACCTTGCCCTGCGTCGTCAAGCACGGTATCGCGCACAGCGCCGCGAACGTCGACAAGACGTGGATCGGCACGGACGCCGCCGCACTGTTCGCCCAGCGCCTCGGCCGGCCGAAGGAACAGGTCGTCGTGCTCAACGACGCCGACGCCGCCGGCATCGCCGAGATGCGGTTCGGCTCCGGTGTCGGCCGGGACGGCCTGGTGGCCCTGCTGACGTTCGGCACGGGCATCGGAACCGCGCTGTTCCTGGACGGCAAGCTGATCCCCAACACCGAGTTCGGCCACCTCGAAGTCGACGGCCACGACGCGGAGAAGCGCGCCGCGGCCTCGGTGAAGGAGGACAAGGGCCTGACCTGGGCTGAGTGGGCGCCGCGCGTCTCCCGGTACATCAACGTGCTGGAGGACCTGATCTGGCCGGACCTGGTGATCGCGGGCGGCGGGGTCAGCAAGAAGGCCGAGAAGTGGCTCCCGCTGCTGGAGGCGCGCACCGAGGTGGTGGCCGCCGCGTTGAAGAACGACGCGGGCATCGTGGGGGCCGCGGTCGCCGCCGCGCAAGGTCTCCGCCACTGATTTGCGCATCGTTCCACCTGCGAGAACGCGTGCCGGACCTCTGCGGAGGACGCCGCGGCGCAACGGCACGCGATTCTCGTCGTTACAATGGAACGGTGCCCCGCTGACGAACGATCCGGCGGGGGATCCCCCGTACTCAGGCGACCGAGGTTCGCGCCCTTCGGTTTGCCTTGATCGACAGTCGTGAAAGGGCGTACGTGGCAGCCGCGAAGACGACTCAGGCAGCTCAGGCTGACGCCGAGGAGACGCCCAAGGCCACCTCGGCGAGGAAGGCCCCGGCCAAGAAGCCGGCGGCGAAGACCGCCGCGGCGGGGAAGACGGCCACGCGGGCGCCGCGCAAGACGGCCGCCAAGGCCGCCACTGCCGCGCCCGGCAAGGTGAAGAAGGACGGCGAGGACCCCGAGGACCTCGAAGGCGCTCCTGATGCCGAAGACCTGGTGGAAGACGTCGAGCTGATCGACGAGCCGGTCGAGGAGGAGCCCGCCGAGGAAGAGGCCAAGCCCGGCGAGGGCGACTTCGTCTGGGACGAGGAGGAGTCGGAGGCCCTGCGGCAGGCCCGCAAGGACGCCGAACTCACCGCCTCGGCCGACTCGGTCCGCGCCTACTTGAAGCAGATCGGCAAGGTCGCGCTCCTCAACGCGGAGGAGGAGGTCGAACTCGCCAAGCGCATCGAGGCCGGCCTCTACGCCGCCGAGCGGGTGCGCCGGGCCGAGGACGAGCAGGAGAAGCTGACCCCGCAGATGCGCCGTGACCTGCGGTGGATCGTGCGGGACGGCGAGCGGGCGAAGAACCACCTGCTGGAGGCGAACCTCCGGCTCGTGGTGTCGCTCGCCAAGCGCTACACCGGTCGTGGCATGGCGTTCCTGGACCTGATCCAGGAGGGCAACCTCGGTCTGATCCGCGCGGTGGAGAAGTTCGACTACACCAAGGGCTACAAGTTCTCCACGTACGCGACGTGGTGGATTCGCCAGGCGATCACCCGCGCGATGGCCGACCAGGCCCGCACCATCCGCATCCCGGTGCACATGGTGGAGGTCATCAACAAGCTCGGCCGCATACAGCGTGAACTCCTGCAGGACCTGGGCCGCGAGCCCACGCCCGAGGAGCTCGCCAAGGAAATGGACATCACCCCGGAGAAGGTGCTGGAGATCCAGCAGTACGCCCGGGAGCCCATTTCGCTGGACCAGACGATCGGCGACGAGGGCGACAGCCAGCTCGGTGACTTCATCGAGGACTCCGAGGCCGTGGTGGCCGTGGACGCGGTGTCGTTCACGCTGCTCCAGGACCAGTTGCAGTCGGTGCTGGCGACGTTGTCCGAGCGCGAGGCGGGTGTGGTGCGGCTGCGGTTCGGCCTCACCGACGGCCAGCCGCGCACGCTGGACGAGATCGGCCAGGTGTACGGGGTGACGCGGGAGCGGATCCGGCAGATCGAGTCGAAGACGATGTCGAAGCTCCGGCACCCGTCGCGGTCCCAGGTCCTGCGCGACTACCTGGACTAACCGCTCGACTGAAGATGGCTCTGAGCAGGGGCCCCTCGGCTGAACAGCCGAGGGGCCCTTGTTCTTTTGTCGTAATGTCACCCGATCGGACGACTGCTAACGATCACGGTGCGTGGTGTCCTGGAAGTGGCGCAGCCGCCGGGGGGCGGCACTGGGGAAGCGCCTCGCAGGGGGAGAATCATGAGTGAACGTCGTACTGACGCACGCCTTTCGCGCCTTGCCGCGGCAGAGGCGCTCGACCGGCAGCCTTGGCCGGAGCACGCGAACAACGGGGAGGAAGGCGACTACCCGTACGTCGCCAACTACAGCAAGGGCCTGCCGCACGACAAGGTCGGCGAAGTCCAGCCCGAGGCGTACAACAGGATGCTGCGGGCACTGGCCACCGGGCGGTCGGAGGACTTCGAGCGCATCCCGCTCGACCGCGGTCGCCGGTTCACCAACCCGCGGTCCGGGCTGGCGTTCGACCTGGAGGGCCCGGACCCGCAGTCGCTGGTCATGCCGCCGGTGCCGCGCATCGACAGCCCGCGCAACTCGGCCGAGATGGTCGAGCTGTACTGGATGGCGCTGACCAGGGACGTGCCGTTCACCGAGTACGGCACGAACCCGCTGATCGCGCAGGCGGCGGACGAGCTGTCCCGGTTGACCGACTACCGGGCGCCGAAGGTCGGCACGCGGGTCACGCCGGCCACGATCTTCCGCGGCCACGCCCGGGGTGACCTGCGCGGACCGTTCCTGTCGCAGTTCCTGCTGCGCGACATCCAGTACGGCACGCTGCGCATCCCGCAGCTGCACGACACCGTGCGACCGGACTGCGACTTCCTGACCGACTTCAAGGAGTGGCGGGCGGTGCAGGAGGGTGCCGAGGCGCCCGGGACCGAACGGGACCACGTCAACCGGCGGTACCTGCGCAACGCCCGTGACCTGGGCAACTACGTGCACTTCGACGCGTTGTACCAGGCGTACCTGAACGCGGCGCTGATCCTGCTCGACATGGGCGCGCCGGTCGACACCGGCAACCCGTACGAGCACTCGGCGAACCAGGTCGGGTTCGGCACCTACGGCGGCCCGCACCTGCTGTCGCTGGTCACCGAGGTGGCGACGAGGGCGTTGAAGGCGGTCTGGTTCCAGAAGTGGTTCGTGCACCGGCGGCTGCGGCCGGAGGCGTTCGGCGGGCGGATCCACGCGCACCTGTCGGGGCTGCGGGACTACGACATGATCGACCGCGAGGTGCTGGACTCGGAGGCGGTCAAGCTCACCCACGAGAAGCACGGGTCGTACCTGCTGCCGCAGGCGTTCCCGGAGGGCTCGCCGACGCACCCGTCCTACGGGTCGGGTCACGCGACCGTCGCGGGGGCGTGCATCACGGTGCTGAAGGCGTGGTTCGACGAGTCGTGGGTGCTGCCCAAGCCCGTGGTGCCGGACGCCGACGGCACGGCCCTGGTGCCGTACACGGGTGGCGAGGCGCTCACCGTGGGCGGCGAGCTGGACAAGGTGGCGGCGAACATCGCGACCGGCCGGAACATGGCGGGCGTGCACTGGCGTTCCGACTTCACCGAGTCCGTCCGCCTCGGCGAGGCGGTCGGCATCGGCGTGCTGCGGGACCACGTGCGGGTCAACCACGAGGACGCCTCGTTCGGCCTGACGCGGTTCGACGGGCGTCGCGTGACCATCTGACGGGTCGGGGAACGGACCGTGAACCAGGACATCGTGTCCTGATCGTGTCCGTATGGTGGAACCGGGGGCCGTGTTCGCTGTGAGCGGACCAAAGTGTTACCGATCACAGCTTCGACCCCCGGTTACCCACCTTTTGGCCCAACGAATGTGCGTCCAACGCCGTATTCGCAGGTCATGAAACCGTTGCCACGACAGCGGAACGTGAGCACGAGCCGTTCGATCCGGTGGAACCCGGAGGTTCGGACCACCCTGACGCGGGGTAAATGACGAGTGACGCGGGTCGCCACGGTCAGGGGAACACTGACTTCCGCCCGAACGTCTGCAAGAGTGAAGGCAGCGAACACGGCGCACCCGCCAGATGCGAAGTGGTCGCAGCTAGGTGTGAGGGCACCGATCCCCGGTGCCGGGACGGAGGGAGATTTCCATGACTACGACACTCACCCGCCCCGCGTTGACCGCTGCCGACCGCTGCGACCGCTGCGGGGCTGCTGCCCAGGTTCGCGCCGTGCTCCCCTCCGGGGGCGAGTTGCTGTTCTGCGGGCACCACGCCCGTGAGCACAGCACCAAGCTGCGCGAACTCGCTGCCGAGCTGCAGCAGGGCTGACCACCACGAGCCCTGACTGGGCTCGTAGCACCCTAGCCGTCCGGGGCGGGGATCCGAGAGGGTCCCCGCCCCCCTGCATTTTCCTGGGCGGTGTGAGGGCTTTCCGACGCCGATCGGGCTCGGCCGTCGATGTCGACGCGGAGTTCGCTGTGCGGCACGGGGAGTCGCGGCTCAGACTTCGCCCAGCACGGGCTCGAAGGCCAGTTCGGCGGCGCCGATGAGCTTGGCGTCACGGCCCAGGGGCGACGAGACGATGCGGGTGCCGCCGACGGCGCGGGACACCAGGGACCGCTTCTGCACGGTGCGCCGGAGTTGCTCGACCATGGACTCGGGCAGCGCGGTGAACAAGTCGCCCAGCACCACCAGTTCCGGTCCCAGCATGTTGACCACGGTGACCAGGCCCATGGCCAACCACTCGGTGAACTCCCCCAGCCGGTGCGCGACGCTGTCCGGCGACCCTGCCAACGACCGCAGCTCGGCCACCACGGTGCCGCGCGGCGCGTCCTCGGGCAGACCCAGGGCGCGGCACAGCGCCGCCTCGCCGACTTCCGTCTCCCAGCAGCCCTGGCAGCCGCAGTAGCAGCGCCTGCCGCCGGGGCGGACGACCATGTGCCCCAGTTCGCCCACGTAGCCGCCGGTGCCGCGCAACGGCTGGCCGTTGGAGATCACGCCGCCGCCGATGCCGACGTCGGCGGAGATGTAGACCATGTCGGAGGACGTCCGCGCCGCGCCGCGAACGTGTTCGGCCAGTGCCCCCAGCTCGGCGTCGTTGCCGACCTGGACGGGCACCCTGAGCACCGACGACAGCCGTTCGCCCAACGCCACGTCGGTCCAGTGCAGGTTGGGCGCCTCGTGCACGAGCCCGTCCGCGCGCCGGACCACACCGGGCACGGAGACGCCGACGCCGACCGCCTGCACGTCGAGTTCGTCGGCGAGGAGCTTGGCCGAGTCGGCGACGTGGGTGATCACCTCGCCGGGGTCGCGGGACCGGTGGTGCAGGTTCCACGAGTCCCGGCCGAGGATGTCGCCGCCGAGGCCGACCATGGCCATCGCCACCTGCTCCACGCGGATGTCGATGGCCATCACGACCGCGGCGTGCGGCTGCGGCAGCACGAGCAGGGACGGGCGGCCCGCGCCGGAGCGCTGCGCGGGCACGCGTTCGGCCACCACCCCGGACTCGGCCAGGCCGTCCACCAGGGCTTTGATCGTGCTGCGGTTGAGGCCCAGCTCAGCCGCCAGCGACGCCCTGGTGGACGGGCCGTCCACGTGCAGCCGGCGCAGCAGCGCCGTGCGGTTGTGCCTGCGTACCTCGTCGGGTCGGGCTCCCGCGTTCGGTGAGCTCACGTCAGCGGGCGGCGGTG
Organism: Saccharothrix isguenensis; assembly: GCF_052936305.1. Taxonomy (NCBI): domain Bacteria; kingdom Bacillati; phylum Actinomycetota; class Actinomycetes; order Pseudonocardiales; family Pseudonocardiaceae; genus Saccharothrix; species Saccharothrix isguenensis. The sequence continues at coordinate 1,717,186 of NZ_CP193626.1, read as the reverse complement.
GCCGCCCGGCGGCGGGACAGCGCGTCGACGCTCGCGGCGAGCAGCAACACGAGACCGGTCACGACGAACACCACGGCGGCGGGCTGGTTGAGCAGGCCCATGCCGTTCTGGATGATCGCGAGCACCGCGCCGCCGATGACCGCGTCGCGCAGCTTGCCCTTGCCGCCGAAGAGCGACGTGCCGCCGATCACGGCCGCGCCGACCGCCATCAGCAGCGTGTTGCCGCCACCGGCGTTGGGGTCGACCGAGCCGACCTTCGACGAGTAGATGATCGCGCCGATGGCCGCGAGCGAGGAGCCGATGACGAACACGCTCATCCGGATCTGCGGCACGTTGATGCCGGCGCGGCGGGCGGCTTCCTTGTTGCCGCCGACGGCGTAGACGTGCCGGCCGTAGCGGGTGCGTTCGAGCACGAACGTGCCGATGACCAGCAGCAGGAGCACGATTGGCACCACGAACGGCACGCCGGTGATCACCACGAGGTTGCTCTGCGAGCGGTTCAGCGTCAACGCGTAGGTGGCGACCGCGGCCAGCACCACGACGGTGCCGACCTTGGCCAGCACCATCGGGGTGGGCGACGCGACCAGGCCGCGGCGCAGCCGGCTGAAGTGGCGGCCGAGCACGACCGCCGCGTAGCCACCGGCGGCGACGACGAACAGCGCCCACGAGCCCGCGGTGCTCAGGTTGCCGTTGGCGACGTTGAAGAGCACGTCGTCGCGCAGGCCGAGCGTGCCGCCCTGGCCGATGAACTGGAGGATGACGCCGCCCCAGGCCAGGAACAGCGCCAGGGTCACCACGAACGACGGGATGCCGACGCGGGCGACGAGGAAGCCGGTGATGGAGCCGATGGCGGCGCCGACGCAGACGGCCAGCAGCATCTCGACCCACGGGTTGGCCGGCACGCCGAACAGGGCGATGGCCAGTGCGACCAGGGACATCACCGTGCCGGGCCAGATCCGCATCAGCGACGCCAGCACGGCGGCCAGCGCGAGCACGCCGCAGAACAGGTAGAAGACGGTGTCGCCCATGCCGCCGAGCAGGTTGCCGCCCTGGACGAGGTGCAGCGCCATCACCGAGGCGCACACACCGGACGCGGTGCCGGCGGACAGGTCGATCTCGCCCAGCAGCAGCACGAACACCAGGCCCATGGCGATGGTGACGACGCTGGCGCCCTGGGCGAGGAGGTTGGCGATGTTGCCCAGCGTCAGGAAGCTGTCGGCCAGCGAGCTGAACACGACGAGCAGCACGACGACGCCGAGCAGCGCGGGCAGGGAGCCCAGTTCGCCGCCGCGCAGGCGCGCCGCGTAGTCGCGGACCGCCTCGCCGGTGGACTGGGAGGTGGTGTCGATGCCGAAGTCGGAGATGGCGCCCTGCGGACTGTCCTGGGGGGACGTCTCGCTGGTGGTGTTGGACATGCTGCGTTCCTCGTCGTGGGGAGCTTGGCGGGGCAGGCGTCGATCCGGGGCAGGCATCAGATGGTGGCGCTCTCGGGACGGGCGATGCCCAGGTCCCCGGAGCGTCCGGCGGTGATCAGCTCGACCACCTGGCCGTGGGTGACGTCCTTGGTGTTCACCTCGGCGGCCATCCGGCCCAGGTACAGGCACGCGATGCGGTCCGCGACCTCGAACACGTCGTTCATGTTGTGGCTGATCAGCACCACGCCCAAGCCCTGCTCGGCCAGTCGGCGCACCAGGTCGAGCACCTGGCGGGTCTGCGCGACGCCCAGCGCCGCGGTCGGCTCGTCCAGCAGCACGACCTTGCTGTTCCACAGCACTGCCTTGGCGATCGCCACGGTCTGCCGCTGCCCGCCGGACAGCGACGCGACCTGCGTGCGCACCGACTTGACCGTGCGGACCGACAGCGAGGTCAAGGTCGTGCGCGCGGCCTGTTCCATGTCGGCTTCGTTCAGCATGCCGAGCTTGCCGCGTTCCCGGCCCAGGAACATGTTCTGGACGATGTCGAGGTTGTCGCACAGAGCGAGGTCCTGGTAGACGACCTCGATGCCCAGGTTCGCGGCGTCGCGCGGCCCGTGGATGTGCACTTCCTCGCCGTTGAACAGGACCTGGCCGGAGTCGGTGGGGTGGATGCCCGCGATGCACTTGACCAACGTCGACTTGCCCGCGCCGTTGTCGCCCACGAGGGCGGTGACCTGGCCGGGGTGCACGTCGAAGTCGATGTCGTGCAGGACGTGCACGGGACCGAAACTCTTGTTGAGGCCGCGAAGTTCGAGGATCGGCTCGCTCACTGGATTTCCTCCGTCTAACCCTTTTTCCCCACACACGGGTGGGCGCGCCGGGGCGGGGTGCGTCTCCCACACCCCGCCCCGGCGCGAGCTGGACTACTTGATGCCGAGCTCGGTGCAGACGGCGGCCAGGTCGCCGCCGCAGATCTCCGTCGCCTTGACGAAGCCCGCGTCCACGACCGTCTTGACCTTGTCCTTGGTGATCAGCTGCGCGGGCAGCAGGACCGACGGGACGTCGCGGTTGCCCTTGGTGTCCTCGGTGACGCCGGTGGCCATCTTGTCGGCCGCCTCCGTGTCGCCCTTGGCCAGCGCCGCGGCCAGCTTGGCGGTCGCCTCGGCCTGGTCGTTGATCGGCTTGAACACGGTCATGAACTGGTCGCCGCGCAGGATGGCCTGGAGGCCCTCCGGGGTGGCGTCCTGGCCGGTGACCGGGACCTTGCCGTTCAGGCCGTACTTCTTCAGCACGGTGATGACCGCACCCGCGAGGCCGTCGTTGGCGGCGACGACGCCGTCCACCTTCTGGCCGTTGCCGGTGAGGATCTGCTCGAAGGTGGTGCCGCCCTTCTGGTTGTCCCAGTTGTCGATCGGCTGGGACTGGACCAGCTTGAGGTCGCCCGACTCGTACTTGGGCTTGAGGACCTTCTGCTGGCCGTTGTAGAAGAGGGTGGCGTTGTTGTCGGTCGGAGCGCCCTCGATCTCGATGATCTCGGCCGGCTTCTTGTCCGGCGCGAGCGCGGCGAGGCCCTGGATGAGGCCCTCACCCTGCAGTTCGCCGACCTTCTCGTTGTCGAACGAGACGTAGTACTTCGAGCTGCCGCCCAGGTTCAGCCGGTCGTAGTCGATGACCGGGATGCCCTGCGCCTCGGCCTTCTTGGCGACCGTCGCGCCGATCTCGCTGTTGGGCGTCGCGATGATCAGGACCTTGACGCCGCCGTTGATCATGCCGTCGGCCAGGGTCGAGAACTTCTGGACGTCACCCTGGGCGTTCTGGATGTCGGCTTCGAGGCCCTCGGCCTTGAGCGCCTTCTCCAGCAGCGGCTTGTCGAAACCTTCCCAGCGCGCGGAACTCGCGGTCTCGGGGAGAATGACGCCGACCTTAGCGCCGCCCGAGCCGCTGTTCGTGTTGGTGTCCGTGGTGTTGCCACCGGTGGACGTGTTGGCGCCACATGCCGTCATGGCCACGGCGAGGCCGGTGCCAACGGCGATGAGAGCGAGGCTCTTGCTGCGCATCCGCCATCCCTTTCACGCAGGAGCGAAAATTGTTGTGGCGCACAACGTATGCCGGGACAGGCGGTGACGGGAAGCACACTTGACCGGTCAAGTAGGCACGATGCGCTAACGACGAGGTAACCGAACGGACATCTGGCTACGCCTAATGTCGCAGTTGACTACGCCTGGTCACCAAGAGCGCAGGGTGGCGATGCGCTCTTCGAGCTGCTCGATGCTGGCCATGGCGGTCGGCGGACCCCCGCAGTACTCGCGCAGCTGGTTGTGAATCTTGCCGTGGGGCTTCTTGGTGCGGTGGTGGTGCATGGCCACCAGCGTGTTGAGCTCCTTGCGCAGCTGGGCCAGCCGCTCCTGCACGCCCGCCGGGCGGCTCGGGGCGGGCGGCGGCGGTGCGGCGACCGGGCGCTTGCCGGCCTCGACGAGCTGCTTCTCCTGCCGCTGCCGCAGCAGCGCGCGCACCTGATCGGGTTCCAGCAGACCCGGCAGGCCCAGGTACTCCTGCTCTTCGTCACTCCCCGCGAACGCGGCCGTGCCGAACGAGGAGCCGTCGTAGATCACCTGATCGAGTTCGGCCGACGCGCCGAGGGCGGTGAACGCCCGCTCCTCCTCGCCCGGCTCGTCCTTGACCTGGTTCGCCTGCGCCAGCAGCTCGTCGTCCCAGCCGTCCTTCTCCCGGTGCGGCTTGCCCAGCACGTGATCGCGCTGCTGCTCCAGCTCACTGGCCAGGCCGAGCAGGACCGGAACGCTGGGCAGGAACACGCTGGCCGTCTCGCCCTTGGCGCGCTGCCGCACGAACCGGCCGACCGCCTGCGCGAAGAACAGCGGGGTCGACGCGCTCGTGGCGTACACGCCGACGGCCAGCCGCGGCACGTCCACGCCTTCCGACACCATCCGGACGGCGATCATCCACCGGTCCTGGGAGTTGGCGAACTCGGCGATCCGGCCGGACGCCTTCGGGTCGTCGGACAGCACCAGGGTCGCGTCGTGGCCCGTGTGGCGCTTCAGGATCTCCGCGTACGCCTTGGCCACGGTCTGGTCGGTGGCGATCACCAGGCCGCCCGCGTCCGGCATGCCGCCGTCGCGCAGCTGGGTCAGGCGCATGTCGGCGGCCTTGAGGACCGACGGGACCCACTCGCCCGTCGGGTCGAGCGCCACCCGCCACGCCCGCGCCGTCTGCTCCTGCGTCAGCGGCTCGCCGAGCCGGGCGGAGAACTCCTCCCCCGCGCTCGTCCGCCAGCTCGCCTCACCGGAGTAGGCGAGGAAGATCACCGGCCGGACGACGCCGTCGCGCAGCGCGTCCGCATAGCCGTAGGAGTGGTCCGAACGGCTGCGCTGGACGCCGTCCGGGCCCGGCTCGTAGCTGACGAACGGGATCGGCGAGTCGTCCGAGCGGAACGGGGTTCCCGTCAGGCACAGCCGGCGCACGGCGGGCGTGAACGCCTCGCGGATCGCGTCGCCCCACGACTTCGCGTCGCCGCCGTGGTGGATCTCGTCGAGCAGGACCAGCGTCTTGCGGTTCTCCGTGCGGACCCGGTGCAGCATCGGGTGCGCCGCGACCTGCGCGTACGTGAGGGCGACGCCGTGGTAGTCGCGGGACGTCACCGCGTTCGTGTTGCGGAAGTTCGAGTCGATGGCGATGCCCACGTCGGCCGCCGCCTGCGCCCACTGGTGCTTCAGGTGCTCGGTGGGCGTGACGACGGTGACCGCCTCGATCGTGCGGTCGGCCAGCAGCTCCGCCGCGACACGCAGGCCGAACGTCGTCTTTCCCGCGCCGGGCGTGGCGACCGCGAGGAAGTCCTTGGGCTTCGCGGCCAGGTACTTCGTGAGGGCGCGCCGCTGCCAGGCGCGGAGGGGACGGGTCGTGGCGACTTGCGGTTGCGACAACCTCGAAACCCTTTCTGCGCTGATCAGCGGCGGTGTCGTGCGGGCGGTGCGGCGTTGGTTCGGCGCTGTTGCGGTGGTGGACACGCAAATGCCCTCGGTGCGGGTGACCGGTCGAGGGCATCGACAGCCTACCCGCTGCCTCACCGACGCACGGGCTCCGATGCCGCGAAATCACCCGGCATGCACCATGCTTGATGTTGCGATGGGTTCGCCGACGGACGAGACAGCACGCAGCACGGGTCGCAAAGGGCCCCTGCGCCTGTTGGCGCGCACGCTGTCGAAGGCGTGGGAGGGGAGCATCTTCTCCGAGGCCGCCGAGGCCGCGTTCTGGCAGATCCTGTCGTTCCCGCCGCTGCTGCTGGGGTTGCTGGGCAGCCTCGGGTACCTCGGGGACTGGTTCGGGCCCGCGGTCGTGAGCGCGGTCAAGGACCGGATCATCTCGACCTGCCGGACGATCTTCAGCGCGGACGTGGTCAACGAGGTCATCGTGCCCACGGTCGACCAGGTCCTCACCACCGGCAAGGGTGAGATCGTCTCGGTCGGGTTCCTGATCTCGCTGTGGGCCGGGTCGTCGGCGATGTCGTCGTTCGTGGACGCGATCACCGCGGCGCACGACCAGTACGGGGTGCGCAACGAGGTGTGGCAGCGGATCTTCGCGCTGCTGCTGTACATGGCGAGCCTGGTGCTGCTGATCGTCGGCCTGCCGGTGCTGGCCCTGGGCCCCGACCTCCTGCCGCGGGTGTTCCCGGACTCGTGGGAGCCGACCATCGAGTCGTGGCTGAGCGCGTTCTACTACCCGGGGATCGCGGTGCTGCTGGTGGTGGCGCTGGCGACGCTGTACAAGGTTTCGCTGCCGAACAAGCTGCCGTGGCACCGGCTGATGCCGGGTGCGGTGCTGGCGATGGCGGTGTTCCTGCTGTCGTCCATCGGGCTGCGGCTGTACATCCAGTGGATCACGACGACCGGGTACACGTACGGGGCGTTGGCGACGCCGATCGCGTTCCTGCTGTTCGCGTACCTGATCGGGTTGGCGATCACGCTGGGGGCCTACTTCAACAGCGCGTTGCAGGAGATGTGGCCGGCGCGGATGACCCGGCGTCAGCGGCGGCGGTGGCAGCGGCTGGAGATCGAGCGGGCGGCCGAGCGGCGGCGGGCGGACAAGAGCGGTCAGGCGTTGCGGGACGCGCCTGGTGGGCCTGCGGCCGGTGCTGCCGGGCCCGCCTTGGCTCCCGGGACCGCGCCGTCACCGGCGGACACGAACCACACCGTGCCGTTGCCGGTGGAACGGGTGCAGCCACAACCACAGCCGCAACCGCGGCCGGAGCCACAAGCGCGGACTGAACGCGAAACTCGCGGGGTCTGAGCGCGCGACTCGCGGTGTCTGAGCGCGCGACTCGCGGTGTCTGGGTGGACGACTCGCGGTGTCTGGGTGCGGGTGAAGCCCGGCGCGTGTGGTGGCGCGCCGGGCTTCAGGGGTTCCGCGAAGGTCTACTCGCCGCCGCCGCCCTTGGGCAGGCCCTCGTAGACCTTCTTGCAATCAGGACAGACGGGAGAGCCCGGCTTGGGCGACTTCGTCACCGGGAACACCTCGCCGCACAGCGCCACCACGTGCGTGCCCATCACCGCGCTTTCCGCGATCTTGGCCTTGCGCACGTAGTGGAACATCTTCGGGGTGTCGTCCCCGGTGTGGTCCGTGCCTTCCGGCCGGGTCTCCACCTCGGGCAGAGTCTGGGTGCTCACGGGGTCAGCGTACCTGGGATGATGGCCCCTCGTGAGTACGCCGAGCATCACCGACGAAGTCCGATCCGCCCTGGCCGAGAACCGGCCGGTGGTCGCGTTGGAGAGCACGATCCTGTCCCACGGGCTACCGCCCGGCCGCAACCGCGAGGTCGCCGAACGGCTCGAAGGCGTGGTGCGCGCCGCGGGCGCGGTGCCCGCCACGATCGCCGTGCTCGGTGGCGTGCCCAAGATCGGGCTGACCTCCACCGAGCTGGACCACGTCTGCGACCCCGCCCGTGACCTGGCGAAACTGTCCCGGCGTGACCTGGGCGCGGCGTACGCGTTGAAGCGCGACGGCGCGACGACGGTCGCCGGCACGGCCGCGTTGGCGTCCGCCGCCGGCATCGGGGTGTTCGCCACCGGGGGCCTGGGCGGCGTGCACCGGGGCGCGCGGGAGACGTGGGACGTGTCCGCCGACCTGGACGTGCTGGCCGCGACGCCGGTGCTGGTGGTGTGCTCGGGTGTGAAGTCGATCCTCGACATGGGCGCGACGCTGGAGCTGCTGGAGACCCGTTCGGTACCGGTGATCGGCTTCGGCACGGACCGGTTCCCCGCGTTCTACCGGCGCGAGTCGGAGTTCGACGTGCCGTGGCGGGTGGACTCGGTGGCGGACGTGGCGGCGGTCGTGGCGGCGCACCGGACCGTGCCCGGGTCGGCGGGCGTGCTGCTGGCCAACCCCATCCCGGTCGAGTTCGAGATGGCCGCCGACCTGCACGAACGGCTGCTGGCCGAGGGGTTGGAGCTGCTGCGCGAGCGTGGCGTGCACGGCAAGGAGGTCACGCCTGTGCTGCTGGAGCACTTCCACTCCGCGAGCGGCGGGGTGAGCCTGGACGCGAACGAGGCCCTGGTCGTGTCGAACACCTCGCTGGCCGCGCGGGTGGCCGTGGAGCTGGCGGCGTGACGGGAATCGTGGTCGTCGGCGACGCCGGGCTGGACGTGGTGGCCCGGCACGCGGGGCCGATCGTGCACGGCGGCGACTCGCGGGCGTCGGTGACCATCGAGCCCGGTGGCGCGGGCGCGAACACGGCGGTGTGGCTGGCCGCTTGCGGCACGTCGCCGGTGCTGGTGGCACGGGTCGGCGCGGACTCGGCGGGACGGCAGGTGCACTCGGAGCTGACGACGGCCGGCGTGCGGTGCGCGTTCGCGGTCGACCCGGAGGCGGCGACGTGCTGCGTGGTGGTGCTGGTGGACGACAGCGGCCAGCGGAGCATGTTGCCCGACCGGGGCGCCAACGCCCGCTTCTCCCCCGCCGACGTCGACCCCGGGCTGCTGCGGGACGCGTCCCACCTGCACCTCTCCGGGTACGTGCTGCTGGACGCGTCGTCGCGGGCGGCCGGGGTGGCGGCGTTGCGGGCGGCCCGGGACGCGGGGCTGACCACGTCGGTGGACCCGCAGTCGGCGGCGTTGATCTACGACGGGTTCCTGGACGACGTGCGCGGCGTGGACGTGCTGCTGCCCAACACCGAGGAGTTGGTGGCGCTCACCGGGTCCGCGTCGCCCGCGTCGGCGTCCGCCCTGCTGGACGTGGTGGGGGCGGTGGCGCTGACGTCCGGGGCGGGCGGTGCGAGCTGGGTGGACCGGGACGGCGTGGTGTCCGTGCCGGCCGAGGACGTCGAGTGCGTGGACTCGACCGGGGCCGGTGACGCGTTCGACGCCGGGTTGCTGGCGGCGTGGCTGTCCGGGGCGTCACGGCGGGACGCGCTGCTCGGGGGCGTGCGGGCGGCGGCTCGGGCGGTGTCCGGGGTCGGGGCCCAACCCGCCCGGCCGGGGGCTCAGCCGTCGATGACCTGATGGTCGCGCGCCTCGAGGGCGCGGTGCTCCTGGGCGAAGCGGCTGCGCTTCTCCGCCTTGCGGGGAGGCCGGTCGTTCGCGATCAGCACGGCCATCCACGGCAGCGGGACGGACAGCACGATCAGCGCCAGGGCCAGCCACCAGACCTGGTAGAAGACCATCGCCAGGACGAGGCACGGGATGCGGGCGCCCATCATGATCGCGTACTTGCGCTTGCGCGCGGCGTGCTGCTCCTCGAAGGAGAGAGCCGCCTCGGTGATGAGCACCGGTGTGCCGTCGCGATCAGGACTGACCATGCCTCCATCGTCCCACTGCGACTCCCGGACCGATACCTGCGGAGTGTGTTTTTGCCCTCCCCGGATGGTGGGCGTCGCGGAACCGGGGGCGGTGCGACGGACACCGTACGATCCGGCTGTGGTCGCCCTTGATCGCCTGGTGGACGTGCTCGGGAGTCTCGGCACGCACCTGAGCTGCGCGCCACGGGGGCGTGACGTGCAGCTGCGCGGTGTGGCGCTGCACGACCCGGCGGAGCACACGCAGGCCGCGTCGGACGACGTGCTGCTCGGGTTGGGCGTGCCGACACCCGCCGCGGCGGCCCGGCTGGTGGCCGGGACGTCGGCGGCCGCGGTCGTGCTGCACGGGTCGCCCCCGTTGGACGAACGGGTGGTCGCGGCGGCGAAGCGGTCCGGGGCGGCGGTGTTGTTGGTGGACCCGTCGGTGCCGTGGGGGCAGTTGGCGAACGTCGCGCAGACTTTGGTGCTCGGCGGGCAGGGGTCCGGTGACCTGTTCGCGGTGGCGGACGCGATCGCGGCGGTGGTCGGCGGGCCGGTGACGATCGAGGACCAGCAGTCGCGGGTCCTGGCGTACTCGTACCGCCAGCAGGACGTGGACCCGGTGCGGGTGCAGACCATCCTGGGGCGGCGGGTGCCGGAGGAGGCGTGGCAGGCGCTGGACGCGTACGGGGTGTTCACCCACCTGTCGCGGTCCGACGAGCCGCTGTTCGTGCCGAAGCTGACCGACCGGCTGGGCGGGCGGCTGGTGGCGGCGGTGCGGGCGGGGCGTGAGCTGCTGGGGTCGGTGTGGGTGGAGGTGGACGACCCGGTCGACGCGGTGCGCGAGGCGGCGTTGGTGGACGGGGCGCGGACGGCGGCGCTGCACCTGCTTCGGGCGCGTGCGTCGGCGGACCTGGAGCGGCAGGCCGAGGCCGACCTGGTGATCGAGGCGCTCGACTCGGGGACGCCGGGGAACCTGGTGCGGCTGGGGTTGCCGTCGGCGGACCTGCGGGTGATCGCGGTGCAGGCGCACGCCGGTGAGGGCGAGCACGGCGCGGCCCTGTTGGCGTTCTCCCGGGCGACGGCGGGTTTCGGCTGGTCACGGCCTGGGCGGTCGGCGTTGTTCGGGAACGTCCTGTACACCGTGCTGCCGTGCGGGGAGGACCCCGCGGCGGCCGTGGAGTGGGTCCGGGCGTTGGCGCGCGAGCTGCCGGCGGAGGCCGTGGTGATGGCGGGGGTCGGTGGGCGGGCGGATGCCGCGTCGTTGCCCGCGTCACGGGGTGAGGCCGACGAGTGCCTGGCGCTGTCGGGCGGTGAGCCGGTGGTGTACGACGCGGCGTGGGCGCGGGTGTTGCTGCGGCGGTTGGCGGGGGTGGCGGAGGCCGGGCGGTCGCCGACGCGGGGGCCGGTGGCGGACCTGGTGCGGCACGACGCGGAGCACGGGACGCAGTACGCGGTGACGTTGCGGGCGTGGTTGGCGGCGCAGGGTGACGCGCGGGAGGCGGCGCGGGCGCTGTCCGTGCACCCGAACACGTTGCGCTACCGGATGCAGCGGATGGCGGCGGTGACGTCGTTGCCGTTGGACGACGCCGACCAGCGGTTGGCCCTGGCGATCACGCTGGCCGTGACGCTGGGCGCGTTCTGAGCGTTGATCCTGGGGTCCTGGACGTAGGACTCACGCGTTCCGAACGCAGGACTCGCGCGGGGTGGGTGGGCGGCGGCGGGTGGGGCGCGGCACGATTGCGCCGTGCTCCCTGATCTCTCTGTCGACCTGACCGCCCGGCTGCGCGCGGCGTTCCGAGCCGCCGACTACGACGCGGACGGGGTGGTGGACGTGCTCGGGCCGCAGGCCCACGCCGCGCTGGGCCGGGGTGAGCCCGAAGCCGCCCGCCGGGCCACCCGTGACGCCGGTGCGCTGGGCACCCTGACCCGCCTTTTCCTGCTCGGTGACACGGAGCCCGAGGCCGCGGTCCGAGCGGCGCTGCCCGACGTCGACATCGACACCGCCGTCAAGGCCGAGGTGTTGCGCGGTGACGGGGACGGGTTGCGGGCGGGGCTGGACATCCGGCCCTACGGCGACGACGAGGGCTCCTGGTGGGTGATCGCCGACCAGGACTCCGAGCAGCGCGGCGGACCGGTGCCGAGCGACCACGTGCTGGGTGTCGGGCACGCGTCCATCAGCCTGGCCCGCGCCACCTCCCGCCGCCCGGTCGGCACGCTGCTCGACCTGGGCACGGGCTGCGGCGTGCAAGCCCTGCACGCCGGCAGGCACGCGCGGAAGATCACCGCCACGGACCTGAGCGAACGCGCGCTGGCCCTGGCCGCCGGCACGTTCCGCATCAACGAGGTCGACGTCGAACTACGCCAGGGCGAGTGGTTCGGCCCCCTGCGCGGCCGGCGGTTCGACCAGGTCGTGTGCAACCCGCCGTTCGTCGTCGGCCCGCCCCGCGTGGACTACGTCTACCGGGACTCCGGTCTCGCCGGTGACGACGCGAGCGCCCTGGTCGTGCGCCAGATGCCCGCCTTCCTCAACGAGGGCGGCGTGGGCCAGCTGCTGGCCTCCTGGCTGCACCGCAAGGGCGAGGACTGGGCGGACCGGGTCTCGGCCTGGCTCCCGCGCGGCGGCGTGGACGCGTGGTTCGTGCAGCGCGACATCGCCGACCCCGCCCTGTACGTCGGCACCTGGCTGCGTGACGCGGGCGTGGACCCGCGCGGCGACGAGGGCCGCGCCAAGGCGTCCGCCTGGCTGGACTGGTTCGCCGAGAACGACGTCGAGGGCATCGGCTTCGGCTTCGTCACGCTGCGCCGCACCGACGCCGACCACGCCGAGGTGGTCTGCGAAGACCTCCGCCAGGCCTACGACGACCCGCTGGGCCCGGAATCGGCCGCCTGGCTGGACCGGGTCGCCTGGCTGCGCGGCACCGACAACGCCAAGCTCCTGGCCACCCGCTTCACCGTCCCCGAGACCGTCCTCCTGGAAGAGGTCTCGGCCCCGGTGGAAGACGGCTGGGAGTCGGTCGTCCGCCGCCTGCACCGCACCGACGGCCCCGGCTGGCAGCACGAGCTGGACGAGACCGCGGCGACGCTGCTCGCGGGCTTCCGCGGCGCGCTCCCGCTGGAAGACCTGGTCGCGCTGCTCGCCTACGCCCACGACCTGGACGCCGACGCGCTGGCCGAAGCGGCCCTGCCCGTGGTCCGCGACCTGGTCCGGCACGGCATGGTGGTGCCCGCGTGAGGGCGGTCGTGGCACGGGTCACAGAGGCGTCCGTCACGGTGGAAGGCGAGGTCGTCGGCGCGATCGAGGAGCCCGGCCTGTTGGTGCTGCTGGGGGTCCACGTCGACGACACCGCCGACAAGGCGCACGTGATGGCCCGGAAGCTGTACGAGCTGCGCGTCCTCAGGGACGAGGAGTCGTGCGCCACAACGGGTGCACCCCTCGTCATTGTGAGCCAGTTCACACTCTACGGCGAGGTGAAGAAGGGCAGGCGGCCGTCCTGGACCGCCGCCGCACGCCCCGAACACGCCGAGCCGTTGATCGATCAGGTGGTCGCGGAACTGCGGCGGAAGGGCGCCCGGGTGCAAACGGGACGCTTCGGCGCGATGATGTCGGTACGGAGTGTGAACGACGGTCCGTTCACCGTGTTGGTGGAACTCTAGATCCCTCTCAGCCAATCCTCAGGATTCGGCGCGCAACCGCTGTGACGGCAGTGACGTCTTCTGGTCATGGGAAGCGGGAACCATTTCGCTCCGGTTCGCGTTTCCCCAAGTGTCAGACACCGAAAGGTGCGCCGCGCAACGCAGCGCGGAGTGTGCGACACGACCGCACTGCCAGCCCGCGACACAAGGGGGAGGGAGCTCCATGACCGTCCCGAGGCTCCTCGACCGACAGGTCGGGAACGACACGGCCATCACGACCATCACGAGCGCCGAGCTGGACCTGGACGCCCAGGGACCGGCCGCAGACCTGGTTCGAGTCTACTTGAACGGGATCGGCAAGACCGCGCTGCTGACCGCGGCCGACGAGGTCGAGCTCGCCAAGCGGATCGAGGCGGGCGTCTTCGCGCAGCACAAGCTGGAGACCCATCCCGGCCTGCCGGATGAGCGCCGCCGCGAACTGCGCGCGTTGATCCGCGATGGCCACATGGCAAAGAACCACCTTCTCGAAGCGAATCTCCGCTTGGTCGTTTCGCTGGCGAAGCGATACACCGGACGCGGAATGCCGCTGTTGGATCTCATCCAGGAAGGCAACCTGGGCTTGATCCGCGCGGTGGAGAAGTTCGACTACACCAAGGGCTTCAAGTTCTCGACCTACGCGACCTGGTGGATCCGCCAGGCGATCACCCGGGGAATGGCGGACCAGGGCCGCACGATCCGGCTGCCCGTCCACCTCGTGGAGCAGGTCAACAAGCTCGCCCGGATCAAGCGCGACCTGCACCAGCAGCTGGGCCGCGAGGCGACCAACGAGGAGCTGGCGAAGGAAGCGGGGCTGACGCCGGAGAAGGTCGTCGACCTGCTCGACCACGCCCGCGACCCGGTGAGCCTCGACATGCCGGTCGGCGCCGAGGAGGACGCCCCGCTGGGCGACTTCATCGAGGACTCCGACGCGACGGACGCGGAGAGCGCGGTCATCTCCGGCCTGTTGCAGGACGACCTGCGGCGGGTGCTCTCCACGCTGGAGCCGCGCGAGCAGGCCGTGATCCGGCTGCGCTACGGCCTGGAAGACGGCCAGCCGCGCACGCTGGACCAGATCGGCAAGCAGTTCGGCCTGTCGCGGGAGCGGGTGCGGCAGATCGAGCGCGAGGTCATGTCGAAGCTCCGGCAGGGCGAGCGGGCGGCCAAGCTGCGGGCCTACGCGAGCTGACGCGATACAGCAGGAGTGACCCCCGTCAGCGGATTGACTTGTGACTCCTGTCACGGCACGGTCGTGCGTTACACGAGCCATGCGACGCCTCCGCCCCATCACGCGGAGGCGGTCGCACGCTGAGGAAGGTCGGGGCGGTCGGGGGCCGGCCCGGCCTTCCGCGTTCAGCACCGCGGCACCGCCGCTTCAGGTGGCCCCTACAGCCTCAGGTAGTCGGCGAGCCGCTCGCGGAAGAACCGGACGTCCGCCTCGCGCTCGTCACCGGCGTACCCGCGCGGCACGCCCTCCACGATCATCACCAGGCACAGGTACGCGCGGTAGAGCGCGATCCGGGCCAGCTCCGACTCCGTGAACGCGTCCTTGCCGTAGCCGGCGGCGAAGTCGTCGTCCAGCTCGGCGAACAGCGCCACCGTCGCGATCTCCGCCAACGGGTCGCCGAACAGCGCGCGCTCCGGGTCGATGACGCCTTCGATGTGCCCGTCCGCGACGAAGACGTTTCCCTCCCACAGGTCGAAGTGCACCAACACGGGTTCGGTGACCTCGTCCAGCAGGTGCGCGCGGGCCGCGAACACCGGCCGCACGTCGGGCAGCTCCACGCCGAACCGGGCGGCGTCGGCGAGCACCGCGTCCACCATCTTCGTGAACGCCTCACGCCACGTCGGCGCGTTCGGGCCTTGGACGTAGCCGAAGACGTCACCGGTGATCCGGTGCAGGTCGCGGACGATCACGCCCAGCTCCCGCCGCAGCGCCCCGTGCTCGGCATCGCTCAACCGCGGCCGCGCGGACGTCCACGGTTCGCCCGTCAGCGCCGTCATCAGCAGCAGCCCGTCCTCGTGCAGCAGGACTTCCGGCACCGGCAGGCCGTGCGCCGCCATCAGCCCGAACACCAACGCCTCGGTCCGCATCAGGTCGCGTTCGTGGGTGAGCAGCGGCGCGTCGGGCGGCGGCGCGACCTTCAGCACGGTGACGCGACCGTTCTCCGCCGTGAGCCGGTAGGCGGTGTTGAACATGCCCTCCGTCAGCTCCACGTGCTCCGCGAGCGGCACGCCGAGGGCACGGCGGACGAGGGCGTCGAGTTCGGGCGCGGAGAGCCGCCGCTTGGTGAGGCTGTCGACCACGACGCGAATCACATCACGGCATGAGGGACGTGGCGGCGGTATCGGTATAGGTTCGGCGGAACCCGAAGCGCGCAAGGGAGCCCGCGACGTGCCTCCGCCGAACCTCTTGGCACCTGAGTTCCAGTACACCGACGTCCTGCCCCTGGCCAAGGACAACCACACCGAGTACCGGCTCGTCACGCCGGACGGCGTGTCGGTCGTCGAGGCCGCCGGCCGCACGTTCCTCCAGGTCGAGCCGGAAGCGTTGACGCTGCTCGCCAAGGAAGCCATCCGGGACATCCAGCACCTGCTGCGGCCCTCGCACCTGGCCCAGCTGCGCGCGATCGTGGACGACCCCGAGGCCAGCGGCAACGACCGGTTCGTCGCCATGGACCTGCTGCGCAACGCGTGCATCTCGGCGGGCGGCGTGCTGCCCATGTGCCAGGACACCGGCACCGCCATCGTGATGGGCAAGCGCACCGAATCCGTGCTCACCGGCGGCACCGACGCGGAAGCCCTGTCGCGCGGCATCTTCGAGGCCTACCAGGAGCTGAACCTCCGCTACTCGCAGATGTCGCCGGTCACCTTCTGGGACGAGAAGAACACCGGCACCAACCTGCCCGCCCAGATCGACCTGTTCACCGCGCCGGGCGTGGAGCCGAAGTACGAGTTCCTGTTCATGGCCAAGGGTGGCGGGTCGGCCAACAAGACGTTCCTGTACCAGGAGACGAAGGCGCTGCTGAACCCGTCGCGGCTGGCCAAGTTCCTGGACGAGAAGCTGCGCTCGCTCGGTACGGCGGCCTGCCCGCCGTACCACCTGGCGGTCGTCGTCGGCGGTCTGTCGGCGGAGCAGAACCTGAAGGTCGCCAAGCTCGCGTCCGCCCGGTACCTCGACGGCCTGCCCACCGAGGGCTCGGCGCTGGGGCACGCGTTCCGGGACGTCGACCTGGAGCAGCAGGTGCTGGAGCTGACCCGGAACTTCGGCATCGGCGCCCAGTTCGGCGGCAAGTACTTCTGCCACGACGTGCGCGTCATCCGACTCCCCCGGCACGGCGCGTCCTGCCCGGTCGGCATCGCCGTGTCGTGCTCGGCGGACCGGCAGGCCAAGGCGAAGATCACCCCCGAGGGGATCTTCATCGAGCAGATGGAACGCGACCCGGCGCACTTCCTGCCCGACGTCCACGGCGAGGAACTGTCGGACGAGGTCGTCCAGATCGACCTGACCCGGCCGATGTCGGAGATCCGCGCCACGCTGTCCGCGCTGCCGGTGAAGACCCGGGTGTCGCTGACCGGGCCGTTGGTGGTGGCGCGGGACATCGCGCACGCCAAGATCATGGAACGGCTGGACGCGGGCGAGCCGATGCCGCAGTACCTGAAGGACCACCCGGTGTACTACGCCGGACCGGCGAAGACGCCCGAGGGTTACGCGTCCGGGTCGTTCGGGCCGACGACGGCCGGGCGGATGGACTCGTACGTCGAGCGGTTCCAGGCCGAGGGCGGGTCGCTGGTGATGCTGGCCAAGGGCAACCGGTCCAAGCAGGTGACCCAAGCGTGCCAGGAGCACGGCGGGTTCTACCTGGGGTCGATCGGCGGACCGGCGGCGCGGCTGGCCCAGGACTGCATCCGCAAGGTCGAGGTGCTGGAGTACCCGGAGCTGGGCATGGAGGCGGTCTGGAAGATCGAGGTGGAGGACTTCCCGGCGTTCGTCGTGGTGGACGACAAGGGCAACGACTTCTTCGCCGAGACCTCCGCCCCGACCCTCCAGATCACGTTCCGGAAGTGACTTGCCAGCCCGGGTCGAACACGCCGAGCTTGGTGCCGCGCGTGAAGAAGTCCCACTCGCTGTAGGTGAAGCGCTGTGGGGCTTCTTCAGGCCGGTTGCTGTTGCGGACGAGCACTGCGTCGGCCGTGCGCATGACCTCGACGCAGTTGTCGCCGCCGCCGCTGAACTTCGTCCAGGTCCCGATTCGGATGCGAGCCGTGGGCAGGCGTGGTCGGTGGAGCGGGTTCTGTCGAGGCTCCGGGCCGGGTCGACGTGTCGTGGCGGATGAACGTCGCCGCCTGACCACCCACGCCACACCAGCGCCTCCGCCCAGGCCCGCGCGGAGGTCCACTTCAATCACCTAGGTCTATCCAGTAGCGCCGGACGGCCCCGGCCTCGGAGTGCCGGATCTCCTCCAGGACGCCGCCGTGGCGTTCGATCGTCTTCATCGAGGGGGTGTTGTCTGCTTCGCAGATGATCAGCACCCGGTCCAGGCCGGTGGCGCGTGCCTCGTCGAGGATTCGGCCGAGCGCCCACGACGCCAGCCCTCGCCCACGTGCGGACGGTCTGATGCCGTAGCCGATGTGGCCGAACCGCTGCACGAACTCTTCCAGCCCGTACCGGAACGCGATCCCGCCGAGCACCCGGCCGTCCTCGACGATCCACCGGTAGGTGGAGCACATCCGGCCGGTTTCCACGTTCGCCGGGTCCGATTCGGCCGCCAACCGCGCCAGCCAGGCCGTGAAGCCGGCCGGTGAGTCGACCTCGTCGGACGACCACAGCCCGAAACCGTCCTCGTGGACGCCCGGCCCCCAGTCGGCTCGCGCCTCCAGCCAGGCGGCGTGCAGGGTCATGGTCGGCGGGACCAGGGCCAGTGAGGTCGGGCCGTGCCAGGGCAGCCCGCGTGGAGTCATGCGGTGTCCTCGCGGGATTCCAGGACGAGGCGGCGTGAGCCGAGGGGTGCGTCGAGGGTGACGTTCAACGGCACGTCCCGCAGCTCCTGCGTGCACAGGCTGCCCTCGGGCGGCGCGTAGTAGGTCGTCACGAGGGTGATCAGCACCTGGTCGCCGGACTGCGCGGTGACCTCGGCACTCGCCGTCTTGCAGCCACCCGCGACGCCGACGACCTGCACCGTCCGACCGTCCTCCGAGGTCCACGCCTTCTGCTCGTAGTGGTCCGGGAGGGTGCTGCCGTCGATCCGCTCGGCTTGGACCTCGGTCGGTCCACCGGGCAACGGCGCGGCGCTGGTCCGCGGGGGCGGCTGGTCCGGCTGGGTCTCCCCGGACGGCGGTGACAACGTTGTCGAACCAGACGTCGAACCAGACGTCGATTCCGCCGGCGAGGTGGCCGACGAGTCCGACGCGGAGGCGGTGGTGGACGACGGGGACGTGCCGGACGGGGTGCTGGTGGTGCTGCACCCGGCCAGCACGAGCACGGCCAGGGCGACGACGACCTTGACGTTCCTCATAGTCGGAGGACGTTACCCGGGCCCCATCAGGTTGCAGGGCTGGTGCCCGGCCGACCGAGCAGAGGCCGACCGGGCACCGGGGAGGCAGGCCCTACTCCACGACCTGCCGATGGGTGAGGACGACCTCGCGGTCGCCGAGCGGCTCGCCGAGCTTCGTGGTCAGCGGCGGGTAGCGGATGTCCATGGTGCAGGCCTGGGTGCCGGCGGGCTCGGTCTCGACCAGTTCGAGGTGCACCGACTCGGCGCCCTGCTCGGTGACCTCGACGCTGGCCTTGCTGCAGCCGCCTTCCACGCCGATGACGCCGAGCACGCTGCCGTCACCCTCGGTCCAGACGACCGACGGCATGCCCTCGGGCAGCTGACTCGCGTTCAGCTTCGCCTCCGGCACCTGCTCGCCACCCGGCGGCACGGGGGCCTCGAACTCCGGTTCCGCCGACGTGGGTTCAGTGGGTGGGGCGGGCGATTCCGTGGTCAGCACCGGACCGCCACCGGCGTCCGGCCGTTCGATGCCGCCCTGCGAGGAGCAGCCGACGAGCGCGACCAGCAGCGCACCCGCACCCAGCGCGGTTCCAAGGCTTCTCATGTGAACAGGACGGAGCGACCCGGCATCCGGGTTGCTCCGTCCTGTTCACAGTTACCCGATCGGGTTATCGGGACAGGGCCGCCTTGATACCGGCCACCGCGTGCCGCAGCGCGTCCATGCGCTGCGCCGAGGCCAAGCCCGCGTGGTACAGGTGGAACTCCCGCACACCGGCCTCCGCGTAGGCCAGCCACTCCTTCAGCAGCTCGTCACCGTCCGCCGGCTTCGGCGGCAGTGCCAGCACGTACGCGGCAGTGCGCACGTCGGCTTCCGCGCGCAGGGCGCGGATCGCGGGCAGGGACGCGTCCACGCCCGGCCAGCACGTCAGGGTCAGCACGTCGACGTCCGCGTCGACTCCCCCGGCGACCGTCGCGAACGGCCCGGTCCCCCACGGGTCGGCGGTCGCGTGGGCGGCGATGCGGGTCGAAGGCGACGTCGACCGGATCAGGCCCACCAGTTCCCGCCGCAGCGAGCGCGAGACGCCCGTGCGCACCGCGCGCACCTGGTCAGCCCGATCGCCCAGCGCCTCCTCGACGCTGCTGGCGCCGTTGTCGATCGCCGCGCGCACCACCGCGCGCAAGCCGTCCAGGTCGGTGTGGAGGTCGGCGCACGCCGTGCAGAAGCACAGCGACAGCAGCTTCTGCTGCACGGCCGACCAGTCCGCGCCGTCCGTCTTCTCGTGGTGCCCGCCGTGGAAGAACCCGAGCGGCCCGCACGCCTCCAGGACGATGCCGTCGGGCCGGCCCAGCTCCAGCACCTCGGACACCAGCGTCCGGGCGTACTCGACCACGTCGTCGTTCGACGGGCACAGCGCGTACGGGTACAGGTCGCCGAAGGCGTTGCGCACCACGACGTCGGGGTTCGCCTCGCCCAGCCGGCTGCTGTGCGTCAGCACGGTCCACGCGTACACCGGCAGCCCGGCCGCGCGCAGCGCGTCGGAGGCTTCGCCGTACGAGTTGTCGCCGTCCACCCAGGACGGCCGAGCGGGCGCCAGCCGCTTGCCCCGCCACGCCTCCTCCCGCACGGGCAGGTAGAGCGCCGCGTGTCTGGCGTCCACCATCCGCCGCTCCGGGTGGAACGGCGTCGCCGCCCGCACGGTGTGGTACGACGCGGCCAACGCGACCGCGTCCACGCCGAGCGATGCGACGCGGTCGACCGCGGACGGGTCGCCTACGACGTCCCAGGGGTACAAATGCGCAACGGTGCTCACCACCGGGGGCGCTTCCTCTCATACGACGGGTCGTGCTTCTGCATGTACCCGGTGTCGTCGCGCTGCACGAGGCCGCACGTCCGGTAGTTCTCCGCGAGCCGGGCCAGCGCGTCGCGGTCCAGCTCGACACCCAGCCCCGGAGTGGTGGGCACCAGCAGCGCGCCGTCGACGAACGTGAACGGCGTCGTGATGACGTCGTCCGCGAGGTTCCACGGGTAGTGCGTGTCGCACGCGTAGTTCAGGTTCGGCGTGGACGCGGCGAGGTGGGTCATCGCGGCCAGGCTGATCCCGAGGTGCGAGTTGGAGTGCATGGACAGGCCGATGCCGAACGTCCGGCAGATCCCGGCCAGCTCCTTGGACCGGGACAGTCCGCCCCAGTAGTGGTGGTCGGACAGGATGACCCGCACCGCGCCCGCCTCCACCGAACGGGCGATGTGCTCGAACGCGATCACGCACATGTTCGTCGCCAGCGGCATCGGCGCGCGCGCCGCCACCTGCGCCATGCCGTCGATGTCCGGCGCCGGGTCCTCCAGGTACTCGACCACCCCGTCGAGTTCCGCGGCGACCTTGAGCGACGTCTCCGGCGTCCACGCCGCGTTGGGGTCGAGCCGCAGCGGGTGGTCCGGGAACGCTTCGCGCAGCGCGTGGATCGCCTCGACCTCCTGCTCGGGCGGGAACACGCCGCCCTTGAGCTTGATCGAGCCGAACCCGTGCCGGTCGATCAGCGCCCTGGCCTGTTCCACGATGCCGGCCGGGTCCAGCGCCTCGCCGAACTCGTCCGGCTCGGCGCCGGGGTGCCCGGCCCACTTGTAGAAGAGGTAGGCGCTGTACGGCACGGCAGACCGCACGGCGCCGCCCAGGAGGTCGCTGACCGGTCGGCCCAACGCCTTGCCGCGGATGTCCCACGCCGCCACCTCGAACGGCGAGAACACCCGGTCCACAGTGGACTCGACGGTCAGCGGCCCGGTCAGCCCGTGCCGGTCCGACCCCGCCTCGCCGCCCAGCGCGACCGCGATCCGCGAGTGCATCTCGTTGAGCGAGTGCACGTCGAGGCCGATCAGGGCGGGCGCGGCGGTGCGCATCCGGGTGAGGTGCCCGATGTCGCCGTAGCTCTCGCCGAGCCCGGAGATCCTCTCGTCGGTGTGCACCTCCACGATCGTGCGCAGCGCCCACGGCTCGTGCACTCCCACCGAGTTCAGCAGGGGCGGATCCCGGAAGGCCACCGGCGTGATGACGATGTCGGTGATCTTCATGCGGACAGGCTCCGCCCCGCCGCGATGATCTTCTCCAGTTCCGCCACGTGCTCCGGCGTCGGGTCGAGCAGCGGCGGGCGGACGCCACCGACGTCGAGCCCGTTCGCCCTCACGGCGGCCTTGACCAGCGAGACCGCGTAGCCGGGCACCCGGTCGCGCAGCTCCACCAGCGGCTTGTAGAACTCCAGCAGGTAGCTGGTGACCAGCGCGTCGTCCCGGTCCCGCACGGCGTTGTAGAAGCCGAGCGAGATCTCCGGCGCGAAGCAGAACACCGCCGACGAGTACAGGTCGACGCCGATGCCCCGGTACGCGGGCACGGTCAGCTCGGCGGTCGGCAGGCCGTTGAAGAACTGGAACGGCTCGTCGACCGCCGCGCGCACCGCGAGCACGATGCGGTGCAGCAGGTCGATGTCGCCGAGCCCGTCCTTGAACCCGACCACCTTCGGCAGCGACGCGATCTCCACGGCCGTGTCCGGCGTGAACACCGCGTTGTTGCGCTGGTACACGATCAGCGGAAGTTCGGACGCCTCCGCCACCTCCGCCACGTAGCGCACCAACCCCTTGGGCGGGTTGGTCACCAGGTACGGCGGCAGCAGCAGCAAGCCGTCCGCACCGACCCGCGCGGCGGCGTCCGCGATCCGCTTGGCCGTCGGCAGCGGACCGCCCGTGCCGGAGAACACCGGCACGCGCCCGGCCGTCACCTCGACCGCCACGGCCACCGCGCGTTCGACCTCCGACGGTTCCAACGCGTGGAACTCGCCGGTGCCGCAGGCGACGAACACGCCACCGGCACCCGCCGCCACCCCGCTCTCGACGTGCTCGGCCAGCACGTCCTCGGCAATCCCGCCGTCCGTGCCGAACGGCGTCACCGGGAAGAACAGCACCCCATCCAGTTGCATACCCAGACCTTCATCCCTTGATCGCTCCGGTGGTGATCCCACGCAGGAAGGACTTTCGCGTTTCCTCGCGCGGCAGCGCACAGGCGGCGAACGCGCTGACGACGAGGTGGAGCAGCAGGGGCACCATCGGCGCTGATGAGCGAGTCCCCGCCGACGTGGCAGTGGTACGGGTGCGGTCCGTGGGGCGATCCCGACGTCG
Source organism: Saccharothrix isguenensis (assembly GCF_052936305.1). Classification (NCBI taxonomy): domain Bacteria; kingdom Bacillati; phylum Actinomycetota; class Actinomycetes; order Pseudonocardiales; family Pseudonocardiaceae; genus Saccharothrix; species Saccharothrix isguenensis. Next base: position 1,694,662 of record NZ_CP193626.1, on the reverse strand, counting down.
GGATCGCCCTACGGGGTGGGCTGCGACGGCACCGCCGCCACTGGCCGTCGCCCCCACGTTCAGAGCGGTGTCCACCGGTGTCACCGGGTCACCCTGGGCGAGTGGACGGCCCGAGTCCAGGACTTGCGCAACCCAGGCCGTTCACGGGAATTCACCGGTTCGGCCGAAGCCGCCGTTCCGGTGGGGTCTTCGTCGGCGCGCAGCCGCGCGCCGGGAGACTTGGTGCGGACCTCCGGCTCGCGGCGGGTCCGGGCCGGGTGCGGCGCGTGGCGGTGCACCGCTCCGCTCGACCACGGGTACCCGCAGGTCCGGTGCGTGACAGGCCCCGCGGCGGTCACTACAGCGACGGCCGTGGCGCACCGGCGGGACGGTGTCATTGACGGTGGCTCCTCTTCACAGCCATGCTGTTCATATATATGAATTGCGATCGTACTTGTGAACGTGTTGGGCGGACTGTAAGAATCGGCGCAGCGACGTGTCAAGTGCGTGTTGCCGGAACGTTTCCCGTGGAGGACTTGGTGACTGGACCCGCGTCACCCGCTCGGCCGAACGCGGTCAAGTCGGCCGATCGGACTGTGGAACTGCTCGAAGTGCTGTCGTCGTCGGACCGCCCGCTGACGCTGACCGAACTGCACCGCGAGCTGAGCTACCCGAAGTCGAGCCTCTACATGCTGCTGCAGACGCTCGTCGCCCGCGGGTGGGTGGAGCTCGACCCGAGCCGCGGCACCTACGGCATCGGCGTGCGCGCCCTGCTCGTCGGCACGTCGTACCTCGACCACGACCCGGTGGTGCAGGTCGCCATCCGGGTGATGGAGCAGGTGCGCCGGGAGATCAACGAGACGGTCCACCTGGCCCGCCTCGACGGTGCGGACGTGGTCTACCTGGCCAGCCGCGAGTCCGAGCACCACCTGCGCGTGGTGTCCCGCGTGGGCCGCCGGCTGCCCGCGCACGCCACGTCGCTGGGCAAGGCGCTGCTCGCGGCGCGCACCCCGGCCGAGGTGGACGCGATACTGCCCGCGCGACTGGACCCGCTGACCCCGAACACGATCATCGAACGGCCGGCGCTGCACACGCAGCTCGCGGGGTTCCGCGCGGTCGGGTACGCGCACGAACGCGAAGAGAACACGCCCGGCCTGGGCTGCTTCGCCGTCGCCCTGCCGTACCGGAACCCGGTGCTCGACGCGATGAGCTGCTCGGTCCCGCTCGGCCGGCTCGACCCGGACCACGAGCGGCAGGTCGTCGAAGCACTGCTGCACGCCGCACGCACGATCACCGAACTGCTCCGCCAGTTCGGCCGCTGACCCTGACTCCCGATTGCCGAAAGGGCTAACGTGACCGCACGAATCCTCATCACCGGCGCCGCAGGCATAGTCGGCACGCTCATGCGCAGCCGACTGGCCGCACCGGGCCGGACCCTGCGCCTGCTCGACATCGCCCCGCTGCCGCCGGCCGTCGACGGCGAGCGGGTCGAGCTGGTGACGGCGTCGGTGACCGACGAGGCCGCCATGGAAGCGGCGTGCGAGGGCGTCGACGCGGTGATCCACCTCGGCGGGCACAGCCTGGAGCGGCCGTGGGCGGACATCCTGGACGTGAACATCAACGGCACGCACGTGGTGCTGGAGGCGGCCCGTCGCGCCGGGGTCTCCCGGGTGGTGCTGGCCAGTTCCAACCACGCGGTCGGGTATTACGAGCGTTCCTCGGGTGAAGCGGGCGACTACCTGTTCCCGCAACCGGACACGTACTACGGCGTGAGCAAGGTGGCGCTGGAGGCGTTGGGGAGCCTGTACGCGTCGCGGTACGGGATGGACGTCATCGCGATCCGGATCGGGTCGTGCTTCGAGAAGCCGCGCGACTTCCGGATGCTGTCGACGTGGTTGTCGCCGGACGACGGCGCGCGGTTGTTCGAGGCCTGCCTGTCGGCGCCGTCGCCCGGCTTCCGGGTGGTGTGGGGCGTGTCGGACAACAAGCGCCGCTGGTTCTCGCTGACCGAGGCGGAGGCGCTGGGCTACAAGTCCGAGGACGACTCCGAGGTCTACGCGGCCGAGGTGCTGGAGGCGAGCGGCGAACCCCCGGCAGATTCACCTGCACGGGTGTACCTGGGTGGCGTGTGGTGCAGCTCCGAGTTCGACACCGCGGTGAAGGAGGCCGGCCGATGAGCGGCGTGCAGGGGTACGACCCGCGGACCGGCGCGGCGGTCGGGGAGGCGGTGCCGGAGACGTCCGACCGCGAGGTGGACGCGCTGGTGCGGGCCGGTGCGGCGGCGTTCCCGTCGTGGTCCGGGCTCCCGGCGGTCGAGCGCGCGGCGGTCCTGGACGCGGTGGCGGACGCGGTGGACGCTTCGTCCTCCGCGTTGGTGGAGATCGCCGACGCCGAGACGGCGCTCGGCGTGCCGCGGTTGACGACGGAGCTGAAGCGGACCACCAACCAGCTCCGGCTGTTCGGCGGGATGCTGCGCGAGGGCAGCTACGTCGAGGCGACGCTGGACTCGGCGGACCCGGGCATCATCCCGCCGCGCCCGGTGCTGCGCCGGATGCTCCGTCCACTCGGGACGGTCGGGGTGTTCGCGGCGTCGAACTTCCCGTTCGCGTTCTCGGTGGTCGGCGGTGACACCGCGTCCGCCCTGGCCGCCGGGTGCCCGGTGGTGGTGAAGGCGCACCCGTCGCACCCCGGCACGTCCCGCGAGACGGCCCGGATCGTCGAATCCGTCGTGCCGGCGGGGGTTTTCGGCATCGTGCACGGCCAGCAGGCCGGCGTGGCGCTGGTCAAGCACCCCGCCATCAAGGCCGTGGGCTTCACCGGTTCCACGGTCGGCGGACGCGCCCTGTTCGACCTGGCGTCCGCCCGGCCCGACCCGATCCCGTTCTACGGCGAGCTGGGCAGCGTCAACCCGACCGTGGTCCTCCCCGAAGCCGCCGCCGCGCGGCCCGAGGGGTTCGCGGCCGAGTTCGTCGGCTCGCTGACGCTCGGCGTCGGTCAGTTCTGCACCAACCCCGGTCTGCTGTTCGCGCCGGAGTCCCTGGTGCCCGCGCTCGCCGACGCCGTGTCCGGCGCGGTGGGCGGCCCGATGCTCAACGAGCGGATGTGCGACTCGTACCGCGCCGGCACCGAGGGCCTGGCCGCGTCGGGACTGGCCGCGCTGGTCGCCCGGGGCACCGCGCCCGCCGAGGGCTGGAGCGTCGAGCCCCGCCTCTTCCAGGTGCCGCTGAGCACGTTCGCGGAGAACCTGGAGAAGCTGACCGAGGAGCAGTTCGGCCCGGCGGCGATCGTGGTGACCTACACCGATCCCGCCGAGCTGGAACCGGTCCTCCCCCGGCTCCCCGGCACGCTCACCGGCACCGTGCACGCCGCCGAGACCGAGCACGGCTCGGCCGGGCGGATCGCGGAGTCGTTGCGGCCGGTGGTGGGGCGGCTCGTCTTCAACGGCTGGCCGACCGGGGTCGCGGTGGCGTGGGGGATGCACCACGGCGGGCCTTGGCCGGCCACCACGAACCCGCTCCACACCTCCGTCGGGGCCACCTCGATCCGGCGGTGGGTGTCGCCGGTGAGCTACCAGTCCTGGCCGGACGCGCTGCTGCCGGCCGAGCTGCGCGAGGGCAACCCGTTGGGCATCCCCCGCCGGGTGGACGGGGTGCTGGGCGTCCACTGAGCTGTTCGGACCGGCCGTTCGGACAGGTCCTCGGTGACGGTTCCTTCGTGACGGTTCTTTCGTCGTCGGGTCGGCGACCGCCATCGCCGACCCACGTCACCGCCGGTCGTCGCGCCGCCCGCGGTGCGACGGTGACCGCGACACCGGGGCGGACGGCGGATCGGCGGTGACGGTCAGGTTTGTCGGAGAGCCGTGAGGAACGCCCGGAATGGACGGTCGGCGAAGGTCAATCGTGGTCCCGGTTGCTTGGTGTCCCTGATGCTGGTCGTGTTCCGTCCCACGGCCAGCTCGACGCAGTTGTTCCCCGCGCCGGAGTACGTGCTCTTGCGCCACGTCTTGTCGTTGTTCATGTGTCCTTCAGTGCCGTTGCCAGTTTTCTGATCAACGAAGCCGACTCCTTGGGCGACAGGGCGACCTCGCTCACCATTTCCTCGAAGTGCAGCAGGTACTTCTGCACGTCGGCGCGATTGTCCACCCACTTGCCGCCGCCCGCGTACTCCAGGTACACGGCCGAAGGATCACTGTCCTCGAAGCGAAGAGCGGTCGCGCCACCACCGGACATGGTCCCGTGAGCGCCTGCGCCGAACGGGACCACCTGGATGGTGATGTTGTCCTGCTTCCCCTTCTCCAGCAAATGCGACAATTGCTCGCGCATGACGAGGTGACCGCCCACGACCCGGTGCAGGGCCGCTTCGTCGATCACCGCGTGCAGGCGTAAGCCGGGCAGCCGGCGCTGCCGGTTGGCCAGTGCCGCGGCCACCTGCTCCACCGACACCGACGAGTCCATGAACCGCTGACCCGCGAGCCGGATCGCCGCCGCGTAGGCGGAGGTCTGCAGCAGGCCCGGGATGACGATCATCTCGATGGTGCGCACCTCGGTCGCGTCCGCTTCCTGGCGCGCGTAGGTGCGCGCCTCAGGGGTGTACGCCGCCGCGTACACCAGGCGGGTGCCGTCCTGCTTCGCGTCCTCCCACAACGCTTCCGCCTCACGCCGCTCGGCATCGGTCGCGCCGTAGAGGCCCAGCAACGCCCCCAGTTCGGTCCAACTGGGACTGATGTACCCGTTCTCCATCCGCGACAGCGTGGACTGCGTCTTCCGCGTCAGCGCGTGGTAGTCGATCTCGGTCTTGCCCGCGCGTTTGCGCAAAGCGTTGAGGAACTGACCAAGCTTGCGCTTGCGTCGGGTTTGGACGGCTGCCATGCGGATCTCTCCTCGCTGGAAAAGAACTGCGAACACCCTAGTGCGGCCCGCGTCCTCCCCAGTTTCACTCGATCGAACGTCGAAAAGGTGCATATACGCCCCGATAACCTGGCCTCGCCGACCGCCTTCCGGTGGTGCCGTCGGCGGTACCGCGCACGCTGTGCGACGTGCCCGGTGAACTGGACGAGTCGTGATCGGCGCGGACGAAAGTCTGGCCACATGTACATCTCGCAGGTCCGGCTGCGGAACGTCAAGGGGTTCCACGGTTCCCGCGAAGTGGATCTGGAGCTCACCGCCCCCGGTCGGGCGGTCGTCGCGGGTTGCGACGGGTCCGGCAAGACCTCCTTCCGCATGCCGGCGCGCCGGCCGTGAGCGACCCCGCGGTGGCCCGCAACCCGGTGCGGGACTTCGAGAACCGGGTCACCGCCGGGCAGGACCGCGCCGGACGAGGAGAGCCGCCCGACGCACCGCGGGCTCCAGCCGTCGCCGAGGGAAAAGCCGGCAGGCAGCAAGACCACCGCTGCCGCGCGACCGTGGCAGGACAACCCGACCGGGTGGTTCTGCGCGGCGTGCGAACCGTTCCGCCGGCTCGTCGGCGGCACGTGCGGTGCGCAGCGGCCGGTGCGCTGATGCCGAGCCCCGACCCGGTGGCGCCGGCCGTGCTGTCGGAGGGCTCGCTGTCCGACGACTACCCGATCGAGGGAGTCGACTCGGACGGCCTGTGGGGTCAGCGGCGGCACGGAGAAGGGCGCCGCCACCATCGACGTGTGCGGGCTCGACCGGCCGGTGCCGGTGCCGGGCCGGGCGCACGGCCGGCGGGTGGTGCCGGTGCGCCTGGCCCGGTGGTGCTGCGGCCGCGCTCCCGCCCGGCGCGGAGCGGGCCTTCCAGGACACGCCGTGGGCGTCGGCCGTCCTCCCGAACGAGGAGTCGCGGGCCGAACTTCTCCCCTGACGCGGAAAACGACCTGAAATTGTCGGACCCCAGGTACATCATGACCCGCATGGCAGACGCGATCGTGGCCGAAGGACTGGTAAAGCGCTACGGGTCGGTGGTCGCCCTCGACGGCCTCGACCTGGTGGTGCCGGAGGGCACCGTCATGGGTCTGCTCGGGCCGAACGGCGCCGGGAAGACCACGACGGTGCGGGTGCTCACCACGCTGCTGGAGCACGACGAGGGCACGGCGACCGTCGCCGGGCTGGACGTCGTCGCCGAGGCGAAGGAGCTGCGCCGCCGGATCGGCCTGTCCGGGCAGTACGCGGCCGTGGACGAGAACCTGACCGGCTTCGAGAACCTCGACATGGTGGGGCGGCTCTACCACCTGGGCAAGAAGCGCAGCCGGGAGCGGGCGCGCGAGCTGCTGGAGCGGTTCGACCTGGTGGCGGCGGCCGACCGGCCGGTCAAGGGCTACTCCGGGGGTATGCGCCGGCGGCTCGACCTGGCGGGCGCGCTGGTGGCCGAGCCGGCGGTGCTGTTCCTGGACGAGCCCACCACGGGGCTCGACCCGCGCAGCCGGCTGGGCATGTGGGACGTGATCTCGGAGCTGGTGGCCGGCGGCACCACGTTGCTGCTCACCACGCAGTACCTGGAGGAGGCCGACCGGCTGGCGGACAAGATCGCGGTGATCGACCACGGCAGGGTCATCGCCCTGGGCACCGCGAACGAGTTGAAGGACCAGGTCGGCGGTGAGCGGCTGGAGCTGACCGTGGGCTCCGCGCAGGACGCGGCGACGGCCCGGACCGCACTCGCGTCGTTGGCGATCGGGGAGATCTCGCTGGACGAGCGCAGCCACCGGCTGACCGTGCCGGTGACGGGCGGCGCCACCGTGCTGGTGGAGGGGATCAGGCGGCTGGACGCCGAGTCGGTCAAGGTGCTGGACATCGGGCTGCGCAGGCCGACGCTGGACGACGTGTTCCTCACGTTGACCGGCCACGCAGCCGAGGAGAAGCAGGGGGAACAGGGAGAATGAGCGCGTTCGCACAGGCGCTGGGTGACGGCGCGGTCGTCGCCAAGCGCAACCTCATCAAGATCAAGCGGGTCCCGGACCTGATCGTGTTCTCGACGTTGTCGCCGATCATGTTCGTGCTGCTGTTCGCGTACGTGTTCGGCGGGTCGATCGCCATCCCCGGCATGGACTACCGCGAGTTCCTGATGGCGGGCATCTTCGCGCAGACCGTGGTGTTCGGCGCGACCATCACCGGCGCCGGGCTCGCCGACGACATCCAGAAGGGTGTGATCGACCGGTTCCGGTCGCTGCCGATGGCGCGGTCGGCGGTGCTGATCGGGCGGACCACCAGCGACCTGGCCAACAACGTCATCGTCATCCTGGTGATGTCGATCACCGGTCTGATCGTCGGCTGGCGGATCCACTCGTCGCCGCTGGAGGCGCTGGCCGGGTTCGCCCTGCTGCTGCTGTTCGCGTACGCGGTGTCGTGGGGCATGGCGATCGTCGGGTTGATGGTGCGCAGCCCCGAGGTGTTCAACAACGCCTCGTTCATCGCGATCTTCCCGCTGACGTTCATCGCGAACACGTTCGTGCAGGAGAGCAGGCTTCCCGGCCCGCTGAAGACGTTCGCCGAGTGGAACCCGGTGTCGGCGGTGACGGCCGCGGCGCGGCAGCTGTTCGGGAACACCAACCCGCTGTCGCCGCCGCCGGAGGTGTGGTCGCTCCAGCACCCGGTGCTCATGACGCTGATCTGGGTGGCGGTGTTCCTGCTGGTCTTCGTGCCGCTGGCGATCCGGCAGTACCGCAAGGCGGTGGCGCGCTGACCGTACCGCGCCACCACGAATCGCCGTGTCAATAGGCGAATAGGTTTCGAATCAGTCACGTGACGGGTAGCCGGTGGACATCAGAGCCAAGGAGGCGCAGATGTCCACCGGTACCACCATCGGCGTGATCGTCGTCGTGCTGGTCGTACTGGCCGCGATCGCGGTGCTGCTGAAGTTCCTCATGCAGCGCAAGAGGTTGCGCTCCAAGTTCGGCCCCGAGTACGAGCGCGCTTTGGAACGCAACGGCAGCCACATGGCGGCGGAACGGGAACTGGCGGAACGGGAGCGGGAGCACTCGCAGCTGGAACTCCGCCCGCTCGACGACGCGACGCGCGACAGCTACGCCCGCAACTGGACTCAGGTCCAGGAGCAGTTCGTCGACGAGCCGAACCAAGCCGTGAGCCAGGCGGACCGCTTGGTCACCGACCTGATGGCCGAACGCGGCTACCCCACCGACGGGTACGAGCGCCGCGAGAAGCTGCTGTCCGTCGAGCACGGCCGCACGCTCGACCACTACCGCGAGGCCCATTCGATCGTGGAACGCCAGGAGCGCGGCGAGGCGACGACCGAGCAGCTGCGCGCCGCGATGGTCCACTACCGCACCGTGTTCGAGGACCTGTTGGGCAGCCACCGGGAAGGGGCACGGTAATGACCGACCAACGTCAACACCTCACCACCGAGGACTTCGCCGGACGCACGCCGACCGAGCGCGACTCGCTGGACCCGCGTCAGCAGGTCGCGCACCAGCCGGACGCCTACCAGCCGAACCCGGACCAGGAGGACCTGCACCAGCCGAACGCGGGCCGGCAGGGTCTGCACCAGTCGGATCTGCACCAGTCGGAACGGGAGCCGGTCGAGCAGACCCCTGCCGGTCGCGATGTGCTGGAGCCGGACCTGACCGACCAGGAACGCTTCGACCGGGAACCGGTGGCGGACGACGGGTCCGGCACGCACCAGTCCACCCACCAGGAGCACGCCGGGTACGACGGTCGTGAAGACGCGGTGGCGCAGGAGCCGCCGGCCGAGCTGTCCGCGGTCTCCACGACCGCCGGCGACACCCCGCTGTTCACCACCGACGACGCGACCGACTACCAGGCCGAGTGGCGCGCCCTTCAGGCCGACTTCGTCGACGACCCGCGCGAAGCCGTCCAGCGGGCCGACGAACTGGTCGCACAGGTGATGCAGACCCTCGCCACTACGTTCAACGAGCACAAGCACGCGCTCGAAGAGCAGTGGCACCGGGGCGACGAAGTGCAGACCGAGGAGCTGCGGCAGGCGCTCAAGCGCTACCGCTCGTTCTTCGACCGACTGCTCTCCGTCTGACCCCCGCGTGAGACTCCCCGTTGTGCGTCCGGCGACCCGGGTGCACAACGGGTGTTTCGCGTCTTCAGCCAGTTTTCGGCCGGGTCCTCAGCCGAGTTCTCGGCCGGGTATCCGGCCGGACCTTCAGCCGGGCAGCTCGCGGATCTCCATCTCCAGGACGTCGATCTCGTCGGTGATCGCCTCGTCCAGCATCCGGTCGAGCAGGTCGGAGCAGTCGGTCGAGCCGATGCCGAACTGCGGCACCTGCTCCCACCACACCGCCGGGTTGTTCCAGAACGACCCGGAACCCTGGTCGACGCCGTCGAGGCAGCGCAGCCTCGAATCGTCGTCCGGCAGCCGGCGCACGTAGTCGATGAACCGGGCCAGGGCGGCCGGCCGGCTCACCGGCACCGCGCCGTACCCGCGCAGGCAGTCCTCGAGTTCCGCCAGGAACTCCTCTTTGAACGTCACGGCGCCACCCCCGCTTCCCCCGCGTCGTCGCGGGTGAGGAGGACTCACGTCCCACTGACCACGGTACCTCCGCGAGGGCACGCCGAAATTAGTGCCAATGGGCGTTTCCGGGAAAAGATTCGGTGACGGCCAGGCATCCGTCCGAAGTGGACTGATCATCACTCCGGGCGGAGGCGGGCCACGAAGCTGAACCGGTCCCCCCGGTACAGCGAGCGGACGCGCTCGATCGGCTCGCCGTCGCCGTCGTGGGAGACCCGGTGCACCAGCAGCATCGGCAACGCCGGGTTCGTGCCGATCAGCAACGCCTCGCGCGGCGTGGCCAGCACGGTCTCCACCCGCTCCTCGGCCTCGGTGAACACCACGCCGAGCCGGTCGCGCAGGCACGAGTGCAGCGAGGTGGTCGGGTCGAAGACCTCCAGCAGCGTCGGGAACCGGGCCGCGGACAGGTAGGTGGACTCCAACGCGACCCGCTCGTCATCGGCCAGCAGCACCCGCTCCAGGTGGACGACCGGGTCGCCCCGGCCGATCCGCAGGTCCGCCGACAGCACCTCGTCCGCGGGCAGGTGCTCGACCGTGATCACGCTGCGCGTCGGCTCCACGCCCTGCCGCCGCATGCCCTCGGTGCAGCTGAGCAGGGACAGCGGCTGCACCAGCTTGGGCGGGGCGACGTACGTGCCGCTGCCCTGACGGCGTTGCAACCTGCCTTCGAGCACCAGTTCGCCGACGGCCTGCCGCAGCGTCACCCGCGACACGGAGTACCGCTCGGCCAACTCCCGCTCCGGCGGGAGCGCGACTCCCTCGCCCAGCGCGTCGATCAGCCACAGCAGTTCCGTCTTCACCGCGTAGTAGCGGGGGATGCGACCGTGGTCGGGGATACCGGCGCGGACCGGCCCGTCGGCGCGGTACTGGGGCACGTGTTGCGAGGCATGCACATCCCGAGCGTACGGTCGCGGCTCACGACGTGATGTCGGGCGGATCCGGGATGGCGTAACCGGACGCACCCACATTGGCCTCCAGCGACCTGCGCCATTCGCCCGTATCGATCATCTTCCGAACGGCGGCGGTGACCTTCTCCTTGCTGGCGGGGTCGCCCTTGCGCAGTCCGATGCCGTACTCCTCCTTGCTGAACGGCTTGTTGACGACCCGCAGCAGCTCGGGGTTCTGCGCGGCGTAGCCGGCGAGGATCACGTCGTCGGTCGTCATGGCGTCCACCTGCTCCGCCAGCAGCGCGGTGACGCAGTCGCTGAAGTTGGGATATTCCACGAGTTCCACGGATTGCGCGAACTTCTCCTTCACGTACTGCGCCGAGGTGGTGTTCTTCACCGAGCACAGCTTCAGACCACTCTGGTCGAGCGAGTCCGGTCCGGTGATCCGCTCATCGGTCAACCGGACCAGCAGGTCCTGCCCGGCCACGAAGTACGGGCCGACGAAGTCGATGACCTCCTTGCGCTCGTCGGTGATCGAGTAACTGGACACGACGAGGTCGACGCCTCCGTCGACGAGCAGCTTCTCCCGCTCCGACGGGGTTGCCTCGGTGAACGTGATACCGGATTCGTCGACACCCAGTTCCTTCGCCACGTATCGCGCCACGTCGACGTCGAAGCCGCGGTACGTGCCGTCGAGGCGGCGCACACCGAGACCGGGCTGGTCGTACGCCACGGCGATGGTCAGCTCGTTGGAGCTGTCCGCCTTGCCGGCGACGGTCGTGACGTCACCGGTGGCGCACGAAGTGAGGACAAGCGCGGCGGAACACGCCCAGACGAGGGCGCGCAGCGGTGCCAGAGCCATTCTTCCCCTTTTCGGGAGTTTCCTCGGGATGCCGGGGAACCTAAGCGGGCCAAGGGATGGCGTCCAGAGCCAAAGGGAAGATAGGGGACACGGGATCGGTCAAGGGTGACGTTGCGTATCAAGCACGTGACGGCGCTAGCGGGCGCCGCCGGGTGAACGCAGCCGCCTGGGACCGGTGTCGTGCCGGGAAGGCGGCGGCCCCAGCGTCACCCGGGCGCTGCTGACGTACGCGCCGGCGGCACTCGCCAGCACGGGCTCCAGCGTGAGCTGCCGGACCTCCGGCAGGTCCTCGGCCAGCGCCGCGAGCCGCAGCACCAACTCCTGCAACGCGGCCAGGTCGGCCGGTTCGTCACCCCGGTAGCCGGCCAGCAGCGGCGCCGCCTTGGGCGCGCGCACCAATGCCGCCGCGTCCGCGTCCGTCAGCGGCACCGCCCGGTACGCCCGGTCCCCCAGCAGATCGCTGACCAGCCCCGACAGCCCGAACGACACCAGCGTGCCGAACGACGGGTCGTCCTGGAGGCCCAGCACGCACGAGATGCCCTTGGGCGCCATGCGCTGCACGTACACGTCCTGCCGGTCGGACATCCCGGCGAGCATCGCGTACGCCGTGCGCACGGACTCCTCGCCGGACAGGTCGAGCCGCACGCCGATCAGGTCGGTGCGGTGCCGCAGCCGGTCGTCGGTGGACTTCATCGCCACCGGGTAGCCCAACTCCCCCGCCGCCCGCACGGCGTCGTCCGCGGACCCGACCACCCGGAACGGCACGAGGTCGACGCCGTAGCAGCCGAGCAGGCGCACGGCGGTGTCGTCGTCGACCAGCTGCTCACCGGTCTCGTCCAGCTCGAAGGACTCCACGATCGCGTGGGCGGCGTCCCGGTCGATGCCCTCGGGCCGGACGAACGTGCCCTGGGGCGAGGACCGCCACCGCGCGTAACGGGTCGCCCGCGCCAACGCGAGCACAGCGCGCTCCGGGCTCGGGTACGACGGCACGGAACCCCGGCCGGGCGCGCCCCCGGGACCGGGCACCGCCAGCTCGGCGGGCACGCCCTCCACGGCCAGGAACGTCGACGCGATCGGCTTGGTCCGCCCGCCCTGCTCCACGACCTCGCGCAACGCGCGGGCGAACGACGTGCCCGGCACCGCCAGCGGCGGCACGAACACGACCACCAGCGCGTCCGCGTCGGGGTTGTCCAGCGCCTCCTTGACCGCCGCCGCGAACACCTCCGGCCCGGCCTGCGCGCCCACGTCCACGGGGTCGCCCGCCAGCTCCAGGCCCTGCGCCAGCGCCGTGTCGGCGGCCAGCAGCCCGATCGCGGTCGAGTTGCCCACCACGGCGACGCGCGGCCCGGCGGGCAGCGGCTGGTGCGCCAGCAGCAGGGCGGTGTCGAACAGCTGCGCCAGGGACTCCACCCGGATCACGCCGGCCTGCTCGAACAACGCCTGAACGCTCGACTCGTCCACCGGCACGGAGGTCGCCGCCAGAGCGGGCGTGACGGCGTGCCGGCCGGACTTCACCGCCACGATCGGCTTGGTGCGGCCGAGCCGGCGGGCGAGCCGGGCGAACTTGCGCGGGTTGCCGAACGACTCCAGGTACAGCAGCACCACGTCCGTGGCCGGGTCCGTCTCCCAGTACTGGAGCAGGTCGTTGCCGGACACGTCCGAGCGGTTGCCGGCGGAGACGAACGTGGACAGGCCTAGGCCGCGTTGGGCGGCGTTGGCCAGGATCGCGGTGCCCAGCGCGCCGGACTGGCAGAAGAAGCCGGTGCGGCCCCGGGCCGGGAGGTTCGGCGCGAGGGTGGCGTTGAGGCGCACGCCCGCGTCCGTGTTGAGCACGCCCAGCGCGTTCGGGCCGACCACCCGCATGCCGTGCGCGCGGGCCTCGGCGGCGAGCCTGCGTTCCGCGCTCAGCCCGCCCGGCCCGGTCTCGCCGAACCCGGACGTGACCACGACCAGCGCTTTCACGCCCTTGGCCAGGCACGCGTCCATGACCTCGTCCACGCTCGCGGCGGGCACCGCGACCACGGCGAGGTCCACGTCGTCCGGGATCTCCAGCACGGACGGGTAGGCGCGCACACCGCGCACGGACCGGTGCTCGGCGTTCACCGGGTACACCGGGCCGGCGAAATCGCCGGTGAGCAGGTTCGCCAGCACCGCGTTGCCGATCTTGGTGCGGTCGGTGGACGCGCCGATGACCGCGATCGACCTGGGGTGCAGCAGGTTGTGCACGCTGCGCGCCTCGGCGGCCTGCTCGCGGGCGCGGGCCACCTCCACCGACTCCTCGGTGGGGTCGATGTCGAACTCCAGGTGCACCACGCTCTCCTCGAACGCGCGGCTCACCCCGTAGCCGGCGTCCCGGAAGATCCGCACCATCTGGCCGTTCTCGGCGAGCACCTCGGCGGTGAAGCGGCTCAGCCCGCGTTCCCGGGCGGCGGCGGCGAGGTGCTCCAGCAGGATCGAGCCGAGGCCCCGGCCCTGGTGGGCGTCCTCGACCACGAACGCGACCTCGGCGCTGCCGGTGTCGTTGAGCCGGTCGTAGCGGCCGACCGCCACGATGTCGTCGCCGAGCAGCGCGGCGAACGCGACCCGGTCGGCGTGGTCGACCGTGCTGAACCGGACGAGGTCCCGCTTGGGCATCCGCGGGTAGGGGCCGAAGTAGCGGTAGTAGCGGGTCCGCTCGGACAGCCGGCCGTGGAACGCGAGCAGCTTCTCCGCGTCGTCGGGCGTGACGGGACGCAGGTGCACCGTGCCGCCGTCGCTGAGCACGACGTCGGCCTCCCAGTGCCGCGGGTAGTCGAACGGGTCCACGGTCAGTCCCTCGGATCTTCCGGGTCGAGTCCGTGCAGGGGGTACAGCGCCCGCCTGGTCTCCAGGATCGCCAGGTCGACCGGGGTGTCCACCTGGCCGCCCCACGGCAGGAACCCCGTGTCGGCGCCGTCGGTCATGGCGATCGGCAGCGGCCAGTTCGGCGCGAGGGTGGAGGCGTGGGCGACCCAGTCGGCGGGCAGCGGGGTGGCCGGGTCCACGTCCCGGTCCAGGACGGTCGCGAGCAGGTGCGTCCAACTCCGGGGGACCACGCGCAGCAGCTCGTACCCGCCGCCGCCGAGCGCCAACCAGCGGCCGTCCGCGGTCTCCTCCGCCAGTTCGCGCAGGCGTTGGTAGATGGCGCGGTGGCCGTCCACGGTGAGCGCGAGGTCGGCCAGCGGGTCCTCGCGGTGCGTGTCCACGCCGCACTGCGTGACCAGGACCTGCGGGCGGAAGACCCGGAGCAGGGCGGGGACGGTGGCGTCGAACGCGCGCAGCCAGGCCCGGTCGTCGGTGCCGGGCGGCAGGGCCAGGTTCACGCTGGTGCCCTCCGCGCCCCTGCCGCCCAGCTCGGCGGCGCGCCCGGTGCCCGGCCAGAGGCTCAGCGGGTTCTGGTGCACCGACACCGTGAGCACGCGCGGGTCGTCGTAGAAGGCGGCCTGCACGCCGTCGCCGTGGTGCACGTCGGTGTCGATGTAGGCGATCCGGTCGAAGCCGTTGTCGAGCAGCCACGAGATGGCCACCGAGCAGTCGTTGTAGACGCAGAACCCGGCGGCGTGGTCGGGCATGGCGTGGTGCAGCCCGCCGGCGATGTTCACCGCCCGGTCCGCCTCGCCCGACGCGATCTTGCGCGCGGCGGCCAGCGAGCCGCCCACGACCAGCGCGGACGCCTCGTGCATGCGGGCGAACACCGGGTTGTCCGCGGTACCCAGGCCGTGGCCGACGTCCCAGCCCGCCATCGGCGCGGCCTGCACGGCGCTGAGGTACGACGGCTCGTGGACGCGTTCGATCTCGGTGTCCGGCGCCGGCTCCGGCCTGATCAGGTCGACGCCGTCCAGCACGCCGAGCGCGGTGGCCAGGCGGACGGTGAGGTCCAGCCTGACCGGGTTCAGCGGGTGGTCCGCCCCCAGGTCGTAGCCGAGGAAGGACTCGTCCCAGACGACAGCGGCTGCCTTGCCCATGTCCGAAACCTAGCCCACCCGCCGGCCGGCCATCCGCTTGCGCCTTACTCTCTGCCGAGACGGCGCGGGCCAGGATTGCGGCCATCGAGGATGGAACCCCGCACGTCGGAACGGGGTCACAGAGGTATGCGCCTGCGACGAGTCTCCGCCCTCACCACCTCCCTGGCCCTGGCGCTGACGCTCGGCCTCACGGCCTGCGGCGACCAGGTCGGCGGCAAGCCGGTCGCCGCGGCGGGCGCGTCCGCCGCGGAGACCACCTCCGGCGAGCCGTCCACGACCAGGCCGTCCGCCGAGTCGACCGGGGTCTCCGAGCCGCCCACGACCGCTGCCCCGACGTCGGGCGCGGCGAAGCCGTCCGGTGACATCAAGATCACCACGAAGAAGAAGACCGACGGCTACGACATGTGCGACGTCCTCACGCCCGAGGAGGTCGCCGCGGCCGTCGGTTCGGCGAAGGCCGGCGAGAAGGGCTGCATGCAGAGCACGGACGACCCGTTCTCGCTCGTGCTGTTCATGCTCTCGACCGCCGAGCAGGACCAGGAGCCCCGCGTGCTGGAGATCGGCGGCAACACCGCGTACGAGGTGAAGGGCGAAGGCGAGTGCACGGTGTACTTCATGCTGACCGACGACCCGGAGGAGATCACCCCGGCGTTCGAGGTCACCGTGACGACGCTCGGCGAGATCGACACCTGCGAAGCCGCCCGCGCACTCGCCACCACCGCCTTCGGCAAGATCCCGAACGCCTGAGGGCTCAGCCCGGGTCGGGGTCGGTGGCGGCCGGGCGGGACGGGTCCGAGGACCACTGGGACCACGAGCCCGCGTAGAGCGCGGCCGGGGCGTCCGGTGTGGTGATCCCGGCGACTTCCAGGGCCATCACCACCGATGACGCCGTGACGCCCGACCCGCAGTAGGCCGCTACCGGGCGGTCCGGTGAGACGCCGACGGCCCGGAAGCGCTCGGCGAGGGCCTGGGCGGGGAGCCAGCGGCCCTCGGACGTGTGGCCGGAGGTCGGGGCGTTGAGGGCGCCCGGGATGTGGCCGGCGCGCGGGTCCACGGGCTCGGTCTCGCCCCGGTAGCGCTCGGGGGCTCGGGCGTCGAGGAGGGTGCCGGTGAAGGCGGCGGCCTCGTCCGCGTCCAGCACGGGCATGGCGCCGGGCCGCACGACGATGTCACCGGGGACGGGCACCGGCGTGTCGGCGTCGACCGGGCGGCCCTCGGCGGTCCACGCGGCGAAGCCACCGTCCACAACGGCCACTTCCGGGTGGCCTGCCCACCGCAGCAGCCACCAGGCACGGGCCGCGACCGAGCCGTCACCGGCGTCGTACGCCACGACCGGGTGATCATCGCGGACGCCGGCGGCGCGCAGCACGGCCTGCAGCGCGGCCGGGTCCGGCAGGGGGTGGCGGCCACCGGCGCCGGGCGGCGACGACAGCTCGGTGTCCAGGTCGAGGTAGACCGCGCCGGGAACGTGCCCGACCTCGTAGTCTTGACGTCCCGACGGTCCACCCAGTCGCCATCGGACGTCGAGCACGACGGGGGGTTCGGCGCCGTCCAGTGCGACGGCCAGGGCTTCGGTGCTGATCAGTGGATGCACGGCACCATCCTGCACCCGTGACCGGCCGACTAGCATTGACGGCATACGAAGGGGAGCGGGCGTGAACGAGCTCATCGACACTACCGAGATGTACCTCCGCACGATCTACGAGCTCGAAGAAGAGGGCGTAGTGCCTCTCCGCGCGCGGATCGCGGAGAGGTTGGCGCAGAGCGGTCCGACGGTCAGCCAGACCGTGGGCCGGATGGAGCGTGACGGTCTCGTCGTCGTGGCGGACGACCGCCACCTGGAGCTGACCGAGCAGGGTCGCAGCCTGGCCATCGCGGTCATGCGCAAGCACCGGCTCGCCGAGCGCCTGCTGGTCGACATCATCGGCCTGGAGTGGGAGCACGTCCACAGCGAGGCGTGCCGCTGGGAGCACGTGATGAGCGAGGCCGTCGAGCGCAAGCTGGTCAAGCTCCTCGGCAACCCCACCACCTCTCCCTACGGCAACCCGATCCCCGGTCTCGACAAGCTGGGCGACGGCGAGCCCGCGCCGCCCGCCGAGGCGGACCTGGTGCGGGTGGACGAGGTGGCCCGGCGCGGCGGTGGTCGCGTCGAGGTGCGGCGGATCGCCGAGCACGTGCAGCTCGACCCGGACCTGATGGCCGAGCTGAAGGCGGCGGGCGTGGTGCCGGGCGGCACGATCGAGGTCGACTCGCTCGGTGGTGCGAAGGTCGTCCAGGTGCGCGGCAACGGCACCGTGGCCGAACTGGACCCGGCGGTGGCGCACGCCGTCATGGTGCAGGCGCGGTGAGCCCCGCGCGGCGTGCGGTCGCCGCGTTCGCCCGCCTGCACGGCGCCGAGCCCGCAGGTGTCTGGTCCGCGCCCGGTCGGGTGAACCTGATCGGGGAGCACACGGACTACAACGACGGTTTCGTGCTCCCGTTCGCCCTGCCGCACCGGACGGCGGTGGCCGCGTCACCGCGCACCGACGGCCGGCTGCACGTCGCCACGATCGGTGACGGCGGCACGGTGCAGCAGGCGTCGCCGATCGCGGTGGCCGACCTCGAACCCGGCGCGGTCCACGGATGGGCCGCCTACCCGGCCGGTGTGGCGTGGGTGCTGCGCGGGCAGGGCGTGACGGACGGGGCGAACCTCGTGATCGCCGGTGACGTGCCGACCGGCGCGGGCCTGTCCTCGTCGCACGCGCTGGAGTGCGCGGTGGCGCTCGCGCTGCTCGGGCTCGCCGACCGGCCCGCCGACGACCTGCCCCGGATCGCGCGCTGGGTGCAGCGCGCGGAGAACGACTTCGTCGGCGCGCCCACCGGTCTGCTCGACCAGACCGCGTCGCTGTGCTGCGCCGAGGCGCACGTCCTGTTCCTGGACGTCCGGTCGTTCGAGGCCGAGCAGGTGCCGTTCGACGCGGCCGAGCACGGCCTGGAAGTGCTGGTCGTCGACACCAAGGCCAGCCACTCGCACACCGACGGCGGCTACGGCGCGCGGCGCGCGGGCTGCGAGAAGGCGGCCTCGATCCTCGGTGTGCCCGCGCTGCGGGACGTGGACCCGGCCGAGTTGGACGCCGCGTCGGCCCGGTTGCCCGAGGACCTGCGCCCGCTGGTGCGGCACGTGGTGACGGAGAACGAGCGGGTGCTGACGTCGGTCGACTTGCTGCGCGCCGACCGGCTGGCCGAGCTGGGGCCGCTGCTGGACGCCTCGCACGCGTCGCTGCGTGACGACTACGAGGTGTCCGCGCCGGAGCTGGACGTCGCGGTGGACGCGGCGAAGGCGGCGGGTGCGCTGGGCGCCCGGATGATCGGCGGCGGCTTCGGCGGGTCGGCGATCGCACTGGTTCCCGTGGAGCGGCACGACGACGTGGTGCGGCGGGTGCTCGCGGCGTTCGCGGAGCGCGGCTGGACCGCGCCCAGGACTTTCACGGCGGTGCCCTCGGCGGGTGCCGGCCGCGACAGATGATCCAGTCGAAGGTGGGATTGCGGTGAAGTTGCTCGTCACGGGCGGTGCCGGGTACGTGGGCAGCGTGTGCGCGGCCAGGCTGGTGGAGTCGGGGCACGACGTGGTCGTGCTGGACGACCTGTCGACCGGGCACGCCGACGCGGTGCCGGACGGCGCGCGGCTGGTCGAGGCGGGCATCGACGAGGCGATCGGCGAGGTGCTGGCGAAGGGCGTCGGCGGCGGGGGCTTCGACGGCGTGCTGCACTTCGCGGCCAAGTCGCTCGTCGGCGAGTCCGTGCAGGACCCGGCGAAGTACTGGCAGGGCAACGTGGTGACGTCGCTGCGGCTGCTGGACGCGATGCGCGAGCACGGCACGCCCCGGCTGGTGTTCTCCTCCACCGCCGCCACCTACGGCGAGCCTGAGCAGGTGCCGATCGCGGAGACCGCGCCGACCCGGCCGACCAACCCCTACGGCGCGACGAAGCTCGCCATCGACCACGCGATCACCTCGTACGCCGCCGGGCACGGCCTGGCCGCCGTGTCGCTGCGCTACTTCAACGTGGCGGGCGCGTACGGGCGGTTCGGCGAGCGGCACGGGGTGGAGACGCACCTGATCCCGATCGTGCTGCAGGTCGCGATGGGCGAGCGCGAGCGCGTGCAGGTGTACGGCGACGACTGGCCGACCGACGACGGCACGTGCGTCCGCGACTACATCCACGTCGTGGACCTGGCCGACGCGCACCTGCGGGCGTTGGCGCACGCCTCGGCGGGCGAGCACCGGATCTACAACCTGGGCAACGGGATGGGGTTCTCGGTGCGCCAGGTCGTCGACGCGTGCCGCGAGGTGACCGGGCACCCGATCCCGGCGGACGTGGCGCCGCGCCGCGCGGGTGACCCGGCGGTGCTGGTGGCGTCCAGCGAGCGGGCCCGCACCGAGTTGGGGTGGAAGCCGGAGCGGGTGGACCTGGCCGGCATCGTGCGTGACGCGTGGGACTTCACCAGGGCACGGCAGGGGGCGTGATGACAGGCGAGATCACCGAGGCCGCGTTCGGGGACCTGGACGCGTACAACGAGATGCCGCGGCTTTCATCGCCGGCGCTGTCGCCGGACGGCACGCGGCTGGTCGCCGTGGTGGCGACGTTGGCGCCGGACGGCAAGACGTGGCAGGGCGCGCTGTGGGAGATCGACCCCGCCGGCGAACGGCCCGCGCGGCGGTTGACCCGTGGCGGGAAGGGCGAGTCGGCGCCCGCGTTCACCCCGGACGGCGCGCTGCTGTTCATCTCGGCGCGGCCGGACCAGGAGGCCGGGCCCACCGACGGCAAGGCGGCCAAGGACAAGCCCGCGCTGTGGCTGCTGCCTCCCGTCGGGGAGGCGCGGGAGCTGTGCCGACCGGCCGGTGGCGTGTCGGAGTTCGCGGTGGCGCGGGACGCGGGCACGGTGCTGCTCGCGGCGGCCGCGCACCCGAACGCCGAGTTCGGCTCGCAGGACGAGGAGCGCCGGAAGGCCCGTGAGGACGCCGGGGTGACCGCGATCCTGCACGAGTCGTACCCCGTGCGGTACTGGGACTCCGACCTCGGCCCGAGCTTCCCCCGGCTGTTGGCGACCACGTCGCCGGTGGACGTGGACAGCGCGCGGATCAGCCAGGCCGGGGGTCTGCGGGACCTGACGCCGAACGCCGCCGCGCGGCTCGACGACTCCCCCGCCATCAGCCCGGACGGGCGGTGGGTGGCGCGCCCCGAGCGCGTCGCGGTGAGCGCGTCGTACGGATCGAGGATCCGCTTGCGGCTGACGTCGACGGACGGCGCCACGGACCGCGTGCTCGCCGACCGCGAGGGGCATTCGTTCCTCCACCCGGTGTTCCTGCCGGACTCGTCCGGGGTGATCGCCGTGCGGGCGTTCGACTCGACGTCGGACAGCCCGTGGACGAACACGCTGGTGCGCATCGACCTGGAGTCCGGCGCGGTCGAGGACCTGGCGGCGGACTTCCCCGAGGAGCCGACCGGTCCGGTGGTCAGCCCGGCCGGTGACGCGGTGTACTTCACCAGCAGCCACCGGGGGCACCAGCCGATCTGGAAGCTCGACCTGGAGTCCGGCGCGGTGGTGAAGCTGACCGCGTCCGGTGCGTACACCAACGTCATGGTCGGCCCCGACGGCGCGTCGGTGTACGCGCTGCGCAGCGCGTGGGACCACCCGCCGCAGCCCGTGCGGCTGTCCGCGTCGGGGGCGGACCAGGAGGCGGTGCCACTGCCCGCGCCCGGTGTGGTCGAGTCGCTGCCCGGCACGTTGACCGAGATCGAGACGGTGGTCGAGGACGGCCGGACCGTGCGCGCGTGGCTGGTGCTGCCGGCCGGCGCGTCGCCCGACCAGCCCGCGCCGCTGCTGCTGTGGGTGCACGGCGGTCCGGTGATGAGCTGGAGCGGGTGGAGCTGGCGCTGGAACCCGTGGCTGATGGCCGCGCGGGGTTACGCGGTGCTCCTGCCGGACCCGGCCCTGTCGACGGGGTACGGCCACGACTTCGTCCGCGCCGGGTGGGGTTCGTGGGGCGCGAAGCCGTACACGGACCTGATGGCGATCACCGACGTGACCGTGCGGCGGGACGACGTCGACGACTCGCGGACGGCCGTCATGGGCGGATCGTTCGGCGGGTACATGGCGAACTGGATCGCCACCCGGACCGACCGGTTCCAGGCGATCGTGACGCATGCGTCGCTGTGGCACCTGGACGCGTTCACCGGGACCACGGACGACTCGTACTACTGGATCCGCGAGATGGGCGATCCTCTTCAGCAGCAGGAGCAGGTGCGCGCCAACTCGCCGCACCTGCGGGTGGCGGACATCAAGACGCCGATGCTGGTGATCCACGGCGACAAGGACTACCGGGTCCCGATCGGCGAGGGCCAACGCCTCTACTTCGACCTCGTGCGGCACGGGGTGCCGGCGAAGTTCCTGTACTTCCCGAGCGAGAACCACTGGATCCTCACGCCGGGGAACGCGAAGGTCTGGTACGAGACCATTTTCGCGTTCCTCGCCGAGCACGTGCTGGGTGAGCCGTGGCAGCGACCGGAGCTGCTCTAGGCACACCTCCGGATGGCGTGGGCCGGGCGTTCGCACTCGGGTCTCTCCTCCGATCCGGATGAGCGGTGTGGCCAGGTCGATCGACAGCGGTCGGTCGTGGTCGTCGACGGTGAGGTGCGGCTGAGGGCTCGGTCCGCCTCTCGATCGGCCGATGGCATGACCAGGCTGCTCGCCGTGCCCACCGCGCGACCCGGCCGCACCCCGGCGTGGGGTGGCGGTCGCGGGCGTGCGGCGGGCTCCGGCGGCCCGCAGGTCGACCCGCACCACGCTCAGGTCGGCCCGCACCACAGTGGAGTCGGCCCCGCACCACGCGGGAGTCGGCCGACGCCCCGTGGCCGAGTTGGTCGATCGCCTCGGCGATCACCCACACCCGCCCTGGGCTCGAACCGCGCTAGCAGCTGGACGGTGGCGTGCTCCAGTCCGTCTCCGCCGCCCGCTCGGCCAGTCGCCGCAAGTGGTCCGGGGAGAGGCCGGTGTCCAAGGCCGACCTGAGCAGTTCGGTCAGGCGGTGGCCCGGATGGGCTTGTTCCGCGCGGTCCAGGGCCAGGGATGCGAGGGTGCCCAGGCCGTTGACGTAGGCCGAGAACGCCAGCAGGGCGGCCGGTTCGGCGCGTTCCGGCGCGGGGCACGCCCGGGTCAGTTCCGTCCACAGGGTCTCGGCGCTCCTGGCGTGCCGACCCACGCAGTAGCCGAGCGCCGAGTCACGCACCCACGGGTCCGACAGGGCGTGCGCCAAGTCGGCCACCTCCGCATCGGTCAGCGGGCGTTTTCGACCGGCCGCACGGACCACCTCCGCGTGGATGAGCTCCCGGTGCCGAGGCAGCACGGTGCCGTCCGGCGGGAGTGGTGCGGCGTCGGCGGCCAGGCGGTTCAGGAGGGCGGCTCGGCGGGACAGCACTTCCGGCGGGTCCGGCGCGAGGAGTTCGCCCATCGCGGCGCGGCTGGCGTAGGTGACGTGGCCCTCGGACGCGGACCTGGCGGCGAAGGTCGTGCTCGTCGGATCGGGGACCGTGCCGGACGTGCCCGCGTCGTGGTAGTCGAACCACGCCTCGCCCTTCGCCGTCGCACGGGTCCACGCGGCCAGGAGCAGGGGCACGCGCGCGGTGTGCAGCGCGTCGTCCATCACGTCTACCAGCGAGTCGTGCGGCAGGTCTTCCGGTGGATCACCCGAACCGCCGCCGATCACGACGACCACCGCGGTGGTCGAGCGGCACCGCGACAACGGCCCCGCCAGCTGCTCGGCCACCCGGTGCGGAGCGCCGGGCGGGGGCAGGTCGATGCGCAGGGTCATGGCTATGTCGCGATCCCGCACCACCAGCACGACCATCGAGTCGGCCGGGTGGAAGCCGAGGAGGTGGGGCACCGCGGCGATCAGGTCGCCCGGGTCGGTGAGCCTGGTCGGGGGGAGCAGCTTCGTCATGGGACCGACTGTGGCGGACGGCGACCGCGCGGCCCACCGCGGGAGCCGGACCTGTGGACAACTGCGAAAGGGCCGCTCCCGGCGAACTGGGAGCGGCCCGATCACCTGCGGGAACTCAGCAGTTCGGCGCCACTTGGCCGTCCGAACCTGTGTACACGAACGCGTCGGAGATGTAGCCCGATCCGATGTGGTCCCACAGGTCGGTGGTGCCGTACTTGCCCGTGACCGTCTGACCGCGGGTCTGGCACCTGATCGTCACCGTCGAGCCGCTCGCCACCGATCCCACGGCCGCGTACCCGGTCCCGGGGCCGGAGCGGATGGTCACCGACGCGCCGCTGTCGGTGCTGACCGTGCCGGTCACCCCGCTGCTGCACGAGTTGCGGCTGGTGTAGCTGCGGGTGCCCCAGTAGAAGATCGTGCTGCCGTTGAACACGATCCGCTGCGCCACACCGTTGAGCCGCTGCTCGAAGTGCAGGTGCGGGCCGGTGGAGCCACCGGTCGTGCCGACGTCGCCGATGCGCTGCCCGCGCGACACGGTCTGCCCGACCGACACCCGCTGCGCGGAGAGGTGCGCGTACCGGGTGGTCCAGCCGCCACCGTGGCCGATCTCGATCCACCGGCCGTAGCTGGTGGAACCCGTGTTCGCCACCCGCGTCACGGTGCCGCCCGCCGCCGCCACCACGGGATCGCCGTCGTCGTTCGCGCGGTTGAAGTCGACCGAGTTGGCGGGGCTGTGGTTGGTGCGGGTCTGGCCTTCCCACACCTGGCCGCACGGGAACGGCATCTGGAACGCGGGTGCCGCGACGGCCTCACCCTGCACGAGGACGAGGCCCACCAGCGGCGCGACCAGGGCGGTCACGAAAGCGCGCGTGATCCGCTTCATCAGCAATTCCGGCTGGTGTAGTTGCGGGTGCCCCAGTAGAAGATCGTGCTGCCGTTGAACACGATCCGCTGCGCCACACCGTTGAGCCGCTCTTCGAAGTGCAGGTGCGGGCCGGTGGAACCGCCGGTGGAGCCGACGTCGCCGATGCGCTGGCCCCGCGACACGACCTGGCCGACGCCGACCCGCTGCGCGGACAGGTGCGCGTACCGGGTGGTCCACCCCGAACCGTGGCCGATCTCGATCCACCGGCCGTAGCTGGTGGAACCCGTGTCCGCCACCCGCGTCACGGTGCCGCCCGCCGCCGCCACCACGGCGTCGCCGAGGTCGTTGGCCCGGTTGAAGTCCACCGCGTTGGCGGGGCTGTGGCTGGTCCTGGTCTGACCCTCCCAGACCTGGCCGCACGGGAACGGCATCTGGAAACTGGGCGCCGCGGCGGCCTCACCCTGCACGAGGGCGAGGCCGACCAGCGGTGCGACCAGGGCCGCGACTAACGCACGCCTGATTCGGCTTCGGCTCATCTGCCACCTTCCTTCACGACTGTGGCGCCGATCCGACCACAACCGAGCGGCAAGTGGAAGACTTTCCAGATGGATCCTTCGTGAATTACTTTCTAACCGACCGACCGGCGCAACGCGGCGGAGCCGCCGACCACGGGGAGTTTCACCACCGTCGACGTGAGGTCGATCGACAGGCCGGTGCCGGGCGTCGGCCGCAGCGTGTAGTCGTGGTCAGAAGAGATCACCACGAACTCGATGCTGTGACCAGTCGGGACCACGTAGTCGGTCGGTTCCAGCTCGACCTCGACCCGGTACCGCTTGCCCGGCTCGATCGGCTTCGTCCGGGACGGCGACACGCGGTTCTGCGGGTCCGTCCACCCCCGCGTGATCACGTGCGACGTGCCGTCCGGCGCCCGGTCCACCAGCAACGCGGTCACGTTGGCCGCCGGCCGGTCGAACGAGACCGCCAGGTCGACCCGCGCGACACCGGAGAACCGGACCGGCGACGCGGCCGGCCGCGTCGCGTACGACAGGCGGTTGCCCGAGGCGGGCAGGTCGATCAGGTCCTCGGCCCGCTTGGACGCGTCGTCGCGCAACGACTCCACCACCGCGCTCCCGGGCACCGGCCCGGACCGCAGCGCGCCCTTCGCCGAACCGCCGGCCCACGGGTGCACGCGGGCAGTGGACGTGCCGGGGGCGGGCCAGTCGGCCTCGTCCACCCAGGTGACCTTGTCCTCGCGCTGGATCGTCGCCTTCGGCTCGCGCTCGATGCCGTTGTCGACCCCGTACAGGTAGTGGCTGAACCACCGGTTGATCGTGCGCCGCCACTCGACCGACCGCAGCGTGTCCGGGTCGGTGTGCGCGGCCTGGTGCAGCCAGATCTTGTGCTCCACGCCGTGCTTCCGCAGCGCCTCGTACCACTGCGCGACGTGCTTGACCTTGACGTTCCAGTCGCTCAGCCCGTGCACGGCGAGCACCGCGGCCCGCACCTTGGCGGCGTCCTTGACGTAGTTCCGCTCGTCCCAGAACGCGCTGTAGTCGCCGGTCACCCGGTCCTGCCGGGCCGCGATGTCCGCGATCACCGGCTTGCAGACCTCCCGGTCGGCGCGGGTGTAGACGTACTCCGCCAGCACGTCCAGGTCCTCGCCCTGATACCCGCCGGGCGCCACCACCGCGCCGTCGGCCCGGTAGTAGTCGTACCAGCTGGAGATGGCCGCGATGGGCACGATGGCCTCCAGGCCCTCGACCCCGGTCGCCGCCACCGCGTTCGGCAGGGTGCCGTTGTACGACACGCCCATCATGCCGACCTTGCCGGTGCTCCAGTCCGCCTCGACGGGGGCGCCGGCCGCGTCGCGCGCGGTGGTGCGGCCGTTGAGCCAGTCGACCACGGACTTCGAGCCGATGGTCTCGTTGTGCCCGCCCGACGTGGGGCAGCCGGACGACTTGCCGCTGCCCAGCGACTCGGCGTACACCATGGCGAAGCCGCGGGAGACGAAGTAGTCCTCGTACCGCCCGGACCGGATCGGCGCCGGGTTGGGCCCGACCGCCGCCGCGATCCGCGCGTCCGCCTCGGCCTTCAGCACCGACCCGTCGCGCTTGTCGTACCCGCCGCGGCGGTTCGGCACGTACAGCTCCACGTCGACGTCGTGGTTGGCCACGTCGTTGCCGCCGGAGAAGTACGGGCTGTTGAAGAACACCACCGGCACCTTGAGCCCGCGGTCGGTGGCCGCCTGGCGGACCACCTCGGTGTAGACCTCGTCGTCCTGACCGTCGTGGTCGCTGTCGACCGGCGCTCGCACCCAGACGCTCTCGCGCACCACGTCCTTCGGGTCGAAGACGGGTTGCGCCTCACCTCCGACGAACACCGGACCCTCCGTCGCGGCACCGCCCACCGCGGGGATCGACCCCAGCGGCAGCGTGACCAGAGCGGCGAGCACCGCGGCTCTCCGTACACCCTTCACGACCGAACCCCCATCATTGTGGGACAGGTTTCCGGCAGACCCTCCACCGCCGCACAACCCCTGTCAAGGGCGCTTCACGTCCACTGTGGACGGTGAAGAAGACCCGACGATCGGCCCTTGACGACGTCGCCCGCTCAGCCCGCCGACCACGGCGACGCCCAGCCCGGCCAACGCCATCGCCGCACCGACCCAGTTGGGCGCGGTGTAGCCGTAACCGGCGTCGATCGCCACGCCGCCCAGCCACGCGCCCGCCGCGTTGCCCAGGTTGAACGCCGCGATGTTCGCCGCCGACGCCAGCGCGGGCGCGCCGGCCGCCTGCTCCAGCACCCGTGCCTGCAACGGCGCCACGGTCGCGAACCCGAACACGCCGAACACCGCGATCGTGATGACCGCCGGGACGGCCGACTGCGCGGTGAACACGAACACCACCAGCACCGCCGCGAGCGCGCCGAGGAACAGGTACAGGCTCGGCATCAGGCTGCGGTCCGCCGCACGCCCGCCGATCACGTTCCCGACGCACAGCCCGGCCCCGAACAGCACCAGCAGCCACGTCACCGCGCCCGGCGAGAACCCGGCGACCTCCGTCATCATCGGCGCGATGTAGGTGAACGACGCGAACACCGCGCCGAACCCGAGCGCCGTCGTGGCCAGCGCCAGCCACACCCCGGACCGGCGGAACACCGCCAACTCGCCGCGCAACCCCGTCGAGGCCGGCTGGACCGGCACCAGCGCGACGATGCCCACCAGCCCGGCGACGCCCAGCGCGGTCACCGCCCAGAACGTCGACCGCCAGCCGAACTCCTGCCCCAACGCCGTGCCCGCCGGGACGCCGAGCACGTTCGCCACGGTCAGCCCGGTGAACATCAGCGCGATCGCCCGCGCCCGCCGGTCCGGCGCGACCAGCCCGGCCGCCACCACCGATCCGACACCGAAGAACGCGCCGTGGCACAGCGCCGCGACGACCCGTCCGGCCATCAGCACCGCGTAGTCGTCGGCGACCGCGCACACCAGGTTGCCGAGGATGAACAACGCCATCAGCCCCACGAGCATCTGCTTGCGCGGCAACCGCGACCCGCCCGCCGTGATCAGCGGCGCGCCGACCACGACGCTCAGCGCGTAGCCCGACACGAGCAGCCCGGCCGACGGGATCGACACCCCGAGATCGCCCGCCACCTGCGGCAGCAGTCCGACGATGACGAACTCCGTGGTGCCGATGCCGAACGCGCCGATGGCCAGCGCGATCAACGCGGGCGGCATCACAGCGCACCCAGCCAGGTCCGCAGCTCGCCCAGTAGCACGCGGTACTCGTCCAGCACGCCGTCCATCAACACGAACGGGTGAATCGTGCCATCGAACTCGCGCAGCCGGACCGGCACGCCGGCCGCCGCCAGCTTCGCCGCGTACCGCTCGCCGTCGTCACGCACCGGGTCGTGCTCGGCGATGGCGACGAACGCCGGCGGCAGGCCGTCCACCGACGCCCGCAGCGGCGCGGCCGACTCGGAGACCTCCCCGGACCCGAGGTAGTGCGACCAGAACCACCGCATCCCGGCCGTCGACAGCCCGCAGCCCGTCGCACTATCCACATAGGACCGAGTGGTGAAGTCCGCGTCCAGCGCGGGCACCACGAGCACCTGGAACGCCAGGTCGAGCGCTCCCCGGGCCCGCAGCGCCACGGCGGCGGCCAGGTTGCCGCCCGCGCTGTCACCCATGACCCCGATCCGTGCCGGGTCGACGTCCCGGGACCCGGCGTGCTCGAACAGCCACGCCGTGGCCGCGTACGAGTCGTCCAGCGGCACCGGGAACGGGTGCTCGGGCGCTTTCTGGTAGTTCACCGCGAACACCGCGTGCCCGGTCGCGTTGGCCAACGCGCGGAACGCCACGTCGTAGAGGTCGAGGTTGCAGGTCACCCACCCGCTGCCGTGCAGGAACACGATCGCCGGGAACGGCCCGTCGCCCTCGGGGTAGTAGATCCGCGCGGGCAGGTCGGCGGTCGGACCGGGCAGGAAGAAGTGCTCGACCCGCGCGACCGGCTCGGGTGCGCCCTGGAACCCGAGAAAACCCCACTGCGACCGCCGCGCCTCGAAGACCGTCAGGTCCTCCAGCGCCGGCGCGCCCGCGAGCTTCTCCAGCACCGCGCGGGCCTGTTCGTTCAATGACATGGGCCGATCATCAGGCCGCTACCACCCATAAGTCCAAGACATGTCTTTTCTCAAAGGCATAAACTGCTGTCATGACGCTGAGGCAGTTCGAGTACCTGGTGACGGTGGTGGACGAAGGTTCCTTCACCCGCGCCGCCGAGCTGCTGCACGTCAGCCAGCCGGCCCTCTCGCACCAGATCCGCGCGCTGGAGCGCACGGTGGGCACGCCGCTGCTCGACCGACTCCCCCGCGCCGTCCGCCTCACGCCCGCCGGACGTGCCTGGCTCCCCCACGCCCGTGCTGCCCTGGCCGACGCGGAGCGCGCGCTCACCGCCGCACGACGCACAGCGGGGCTGGAGTGCGGCGAACTCCGCGTGGCCACGCTCTACTCGCTCACCCTCGGGGTGCTGCCGCCCGTGCTCAGGCGGTGGCGCGCGGAACACCCGGACGTCCGCATCCGCCTGTTCGAGCACCGCCACGCCGACGAGCTGCGCGAGGCGATGGCCGAAGGCCGAGCCGACATCGCCCTCGGTCCGGAGCCCGCGAACTGGGTCGGCTTCCAGCAGCCGCTGGGCGTGGAGGAGTTCGTGGTCGTCCTGCCGCCCGACAGCCACCACCGCGAACCGATCGACCTGCGGGCGCTCGCGGACGACGGGTGGGTGCACTACGCGCCGGGCAACGGCCTGGCCGACCTGGTCGACGCGGCGTGCGCGGCCCGTGGCTTCCAGCCGGGTGCGGCCGTGCGGACCGAGCAGACCGCCGCCGCGCCCGTGCTGGCCGCGTCGGGCCTGGGTCCGGCGCTGGTGCCGCGCAACATCCTGCCGGAGGCGTTCGACGGGACCGTCCTGCGCACCGATCCCCCCGTGCGGAGAACCCTCGTCGCCTACGCGCACAGAACCCCCGACCCGCTCACGGCGGCCTTCGTGACGCTGCTCGCCGGTGCAGGATGGGACGCATGAGGCTGGTCATCCTGGGCGGCGGCGGCTTCCGCGTGCCGCTCGTGCACAAGGCGCTGGACGAGCACATCACCGAAGTCGTGCTGCACGACGTGGACGCGCACCGGCTGGACGCGATCCACCACGTGCTGCGCGGCGGACCACCCGTCACCGCCACCACCGACCTGGACGAGGCCCTGCGCGGTGCGGACTTCGTGTTCTCCGCGATCCGGGTCGGCGGCCTGGCCGGGCGTGCGATCGACGAGGAAGTCGCGCACGCGCACGGCGTCCTCGGCCAGGAGACGGTCGGCGCGGGCGGTATCGCGTACGGCCTGCGCACCGCTCCCGTGGCGGACCGGCTGGCCCGGCGCATCGCCGAACTCGCCCCGCGGGCCTGGGTCGTCAACTTCACCAACCCGGCCGGGCTGATCACCGAGGTGATGGCCCGTCACCTCGGTGAACGCGTGATCGGCATCTGCGACTCGCCGATCGGCCTGTGCCGCCGGGTGGCCCAGGCCCTCGGACTGGAGAACCCGACGTTCGACTACGCGGGCCTGAACCACCTCGGCTGGCTGCAAGGCGTGCACCTCGGTGCGGAGAACCTGCTGCCGACCCTCCTGGCCGACGACGACGCCCTGTCCCGGTTCGAGGAGGGCCGCCTCTTCGGCGCGGAGTGGCTGCGCGCGCTCGGCGCCATCCCCAACGAGTACCTGCACTACTACTACTCGACGCGGGAAGCGCTGGGCGACAACCGGGGCGCCTTCCTGCTCGGCCAACAACAGCGCTTCTACGGCGGTGAAGTGGACTGGGAGACCACGCGGCTGGAGCGTGAAGCCACGTACATGGCTCAAGAGCGGGAACGCGACACGCTGGAGGGCGGCGGGTACGAGCACGTCGCCATGGCGGTCATGCGTGCCATCGCGGACAACGAGACGGCGACGCTGATCCTCAACGTGCCCAACGACTCCACCCTGTCCACACTGGACGACCAGGCCATCGTCGAAGTGCCGTGCGAGGTCGACGCGACGGGTGCCCGGCCGCTACCCGTGAGCCCCCTCCCCGACCACGCCGCCGGGCTCGTCACCTCGGTCAAGGCGGTGGACCGGCTGATCACGGAGGGCACCCGGTCGGCCGCGCTGAAGGCGTTCGCCCTGCACCCGCTGGTCGACTCGGTCGCCACGGCCAAGAGCCTGCTGGACACCTACGTCCGGCGGCACCCGGAGTTGGCCTACCTGAGTTGAGCCCGGCCCAACGAGTCCGAACGGCGGGTCGTCTCCGGCAGCCGCGTCACGCACAACCGCAGCACCTCGGCGCACGCCCGGTCGAGGTCGATGCGGTGCCCCACGGACACGAACACCGGCTTCACCCCTTGCCGCGTCCGCAACGCCCGGCCCACGACCTCGCCGTCGTCCACGAGATCGGTGTGGGCGCCGCGCACGTCGTCCGGCATGGTGAACAGGCCCATCGGCGTCTTGGCCACGCCGACGCTGGGTATGCCCGTCACCACCCCGAGGTGGCACGCCAACCCGAACCGCCGGGGATGCGCCAGCCCCTGCCCGTCGCACACCAGCAGGTCCGGCGTGACGGTCAGCTTCTCCATCGCCTCCAACAACGACGGCAGCTCCCGGAACGCGAACAGGCCCGGCACGTAGGGGAAATCGGCCTTCCCCGGCACCACGGCCGAGTCGACCGTCTCCAACGACCCCGCGTCCAGCACCACGACCGCCGCCGCCAACCGCTCGTCGTCCGCGTACGACACGTCGAGCCCGGCGACGTGCCGGACCACCAGCCCCGGATCGGTCCGCGTCGAGACCAGCGGACGCAGCCGTTCCTGTTCCGCGATCGCCTCTTCCGGCGTCACTCGTGCCTCACCGAGGCGCGGTGCGCGGCGAGGAGGTCGTCGCCGAAGTCGCCCGACCGCCGTCGCCACACCGAGTGCGCGTGGTTGGCGTCGTTGGCCGTGTTGTCGTACTCGATCAGCAGTTCCGGCCCCTGGATCCGGTAGTAGTGCCCGTCGCCGCGCTTGGCGGAACCTTCCCACGCGAAGTGCAGCCGCTCCAGGTCCAGGGCGTCGAACTCCTCGTCGGCCAGGTCGCCGTGCAGCCGGTCGAGGTAGTACCGGACCAGCCCGACCAGCAGCCCGCGTGACGCCCGGTCGAGCTGCGCGGGTGTCACACCGACGGGTTCCAGGTCTCCCACGCGGGGCGAGTTGCCGGTGCGGAGGTCCGGCGGAGGGGTGTCGGCGACCACGGCCAGCCCGCGCGCCGTGCGGCCCATCCGGTCCAGCAGTTCGCGGGCCAGCTCCTCCTCCAACCGCAAGGGCTGCACCACCGTCCGCCCCCGGTACGTCGTCCGGGCCGGGTTCGCGCCGAGGAAGAACGGGGTGGCCGACACGCGCCCGTCCGCCACCACCACGCTCACCGACAGGTGGTGCCCCTCGACCCGCCAGCCCCAGGGCTCCTCACCGGGCTCGCCGAGCAGGACCGTCCAGTAGTCGCCCTGGTGCCGGTCGCGGAGGCCGCCTTCGCGGTCGTCCAGCACGTCCTCCAGCGCCATCACCGTGCCGGCCTGCGCGTAGGCGTGCGGGCTGAGCACGCACGCCAGCAGCCGGTGCACGGCCTTGCGCTGGTCCCGGTCCAAGGAGCCGTAGACGACGCCGGGCCGCTGCCCCGGCGTGTACGCCCACCGCTTGCGCAACTCGTCGTCGGACATGGCCCGCACCGCGACCGCGCGCTGCCCGTCGTCCAACAGGTCGAGGAAGCCCCGCGTGGCTTCGGCGATCTCGTGCAGCATCACCCGAACTTATCCGCCCGCGGGCCCGGGCGCGCGCAGCCGGCGCTACGGCCAGGGCTTGAGTTCCGGCCGGTCGCCGGTGACCGGGCCGGCCGGCTCGCGCCCGGCGAGCCACGCGACCAGGTCGGTGCGGTCGCCGGTGAGCGTGACGTCCTCGCCCTCGCCGATCACCCACCGGCGGTCTTCGGCCCGCAACGTGAGCCTGACGCCGTCCGGCACCCGCGCCGACAGGAAGTCGACCGCGTGGTCGCAGAACTCGGGCGACCACGTGACGGGACCGAGGTCGAGGTCCCGGGTGTGGATCTCGACCTCGCGCCACAGCGCGTACGCCGTGCCGGTGAGCGTGCTGCCGCGGTAGAAGGTCGGGGTGTCCCAGTCGCGGACGCCGGCCCAGGCCTTGGCGAGCCGGGCGACCGCGTCGGCGATCCCGGCCCGGTGCTCCGCCGCCGAGCGCACCGCGCCCGCCTCGATCGCGGCGTCCCGGGCGGGCCGACCACCGGGGTAGACCTCGACCTTCGCGCCTTCGTTCTCCGCCTGACCGGCGAGGCCGACGGTGACGTTCGCCAGGTGCGCCAGCACGTGGCCTCGCGTCCAGTCGGGCAGCAGCGACGGTTCGGCCACCTGCGCGTCGGTGACGTCCTCGATCAGGGCTGCCAACCGGCGGTGGGCAGCCAACACGTTCGCCTGGATCGTCACGGTTTCCCCTAATGGGCTGTAGGCTGAAGTCCGTTAGGAAACTTATCACTAGACTGGCCCCGATGGCACTGGCACTGGAGTTCGCGAGCACGGTCCGGCACGACGGGCACAGCGGGCTCAGGGACGACCTGGCCACCCCGGAGGGTTTCGCGGCGTGGCTGCGGGCGGTGTCGAGCGGGACCGCACCGGACGAGGCGTTGCGGCAGCGGGTGATCGAGCTGCGCTGGGCCGTGCGATCGCTGTTCGCGCACGTGGTGCGGGCCGACGAACGCCTCGACACGCCGCACCTGCTGGACTTCGAGCGCGCGCTGAAGATCGTCAACGACGCCGCCGCGCGGGTGCCCAGGGCGGCCCGGTTGGAGTGGACCGACGAGCCCCGGTTGCGGTACGTGGACGCGGCTGACCCCGGCGACCGCCTGCCGGCGACGTTGGCGACGGCGGCGATCGACTTCCTGGCGAGCGGTGCGCGGGAGGAACTGCGGGCGTGCCAAGCACCCCGGTGCATCCGGTACTTCGTCAAGGCCCACCCCCGGCAGGAGTGGTGCGCGCCGGCGTGCGGGAACCGGGCCAGGGTCAGCCGGCACTACCGCCGCGCGCACGACTGACCGACGCCGAGCCGCGCGAGCACCCGGAGGCGCCCGCGCGGTCCGTCGTGGTCGGCCTGCTCAGCCCTGCACGATGTAGGCGGTCAGCTTGTCCTGGTCTTCCTGGAGCTGGTTGATCCGGCTCTTCACCACGTCGCCGATGCTGACGATGCCGACCAACCGGCCGCCGTCGACCACCGGCACGTGCCGGATGCGCTGCTCGGTCATCAGCACGGTGAGGCTGTCGACCGAATCACCCGGCGTGCAGGTGAACACCTCGCTGGTCATGATGTCCGACACCGGTGCGCCCAACAGCTCGCCGCCCCGCTCGTGCAGCTTCCGCACGACGTCCCGCTCCGACACGATCCCGGCGATGCCCTCTGGGCCGATCACGACCATCGCGCCCACGTTGTGCTCGGCCAGCGCGGCGACGAGATCCGCTACCGACGCTCCCGACTCCACCGTCGCCACGGCCGAGCCCTTGTTACGCAACACGTCAGCGATCCTCATGGGGCGCCTCCCGATCTACACCGGACCCGGTTGCTACCCACCTCAGGCTAGTTCTCCGGGCACGTGATCGGCAGGTCACACGCCCGATAAGAGCACCGCCACCTCAGTCGGCCCGCTGCTGCGCGGCCGTCGCCGGCACCCCCAGCGCGGTGATCGCCACCAGCACCACGACGGTCGGGTGGAACCCTCCCAGCGCGCGCCCACCGCGGGCCCGGTGGAGAAGCCCACCGTGCGGACCAGCGTCGTCATGCCGCCGGCGGTGCCCATCAGCTCGGGTGGGGTGCGCGCCAGGAGGGCCGCCGCGTGGGGTCCGGCGAACAGCCCGTGCCCGATCCGATCACCGCCGGCCGCCACGCCAGGTCCCACGGATCATCACCCGCCCGGAGCAGCGGCACGGTACCGATCAAGATCACGGCGGTGCCCGTCGACGCGACCGCCCGGTACCCGCAGCGGTCCGCGACCACGCCGACGATCGGCGACAGCAGCGCCATCGCGGCCGACATCGCCAGCAGCACCAGCCCGACCGTCCGACCGAGGCCAGCCCGTCCACTGCGCCAACCGCACCACGTCCGGCAACGTCAACAGTCGCGCTGAGGCACCCCGGCGAGGCATCGGGAGTCAGCCCTGTTCGAGCAGGCCTATAGATGAACAGCCGCTCCGCGATCTCCCGGTTGGCCAACCCGTCGGTGACCAGCCGCAGGATCTCCACCTCTCGGGCCGTCAGCCCGAACCGCGCTCGTTCCGCCCGTCCGTCGCCGGTGAGCGTCACCCCCGACAGCGTCCTCGACCACGAGCACCACCGGCCGGTGCTCGGAGAGCCGAGCCGGCAGCGACAGCACACCCTCGAACAACCGTGGACGCGCCTCGTCCCCCGGCGCCTGCTCTTCGAACGCGGGCAGCAGGGGTGCGAGGTCGACGCTACTTCCCGACACCCGCCTCACCGCCGACGAGCACCGTCGCGGGCGCGTGGTGCAACGCGCCCGCGAGGTGCCCGGTCTCGGTCGACCGCCCGACCAGCTCCGGGCTCACCAGGTGTGCGCTCACGGCGCACCGGAGACCAGTCGAGCGGCGCGGTGCCGACGGGGTCCGTCAGCCGCCGCTGGTGCGGCGGAAGACGCGGCGACCCACGAACGTGTTCTGCTGCGGGCGGCCGGGGACCTTGTTCACGCTGTCGTTCTTGGCGGCGTGACCGCGGCGGGCGGCGCGGTTGAGCGGGGCGGCGGGCTCTTCCTGCCCCGAGTCCTGCTCCGGCTCCTGCTCCGGCTCGTGCTGCGCCGACTCGGTTTCGACCTGCGGACCGTCGTTCTTGGTCATGTGTGCCTCCTGAGGTGTGGCGAAGTCGCTGGTCAGCGACGCCGCATGGCGTAGTGGCGCGGGGTGACGGCAGCTCGGCCCCCGCCGTAGCGCGGCTGGACCGCACCGGACGAGCGTGCACCGCGCCGGGCGGCACGGCTGGTCGGCTGACCGTCGTGTGGTGGTTCGTTGCGCATGGTGGGCATGCGATCGCCTCCTCGGAATGTCGAGGCGTGCAGAAGGCTACGACCCCCGGTTCGACGGGGTCGCGAGAAGAGCCGCTAAGGCCACCAGGAGAAGGGCGCGGCGCGGCCCGAGGCCTGCGCGGCGCTGGAGGGAGAAGCCCTCAGAGGTAGATCTGGAAGAACATGGTCATCACGTTAGCCTGCTTCCCGCCACAACACCAACCGGTTATCCGCGAGTCGGCGCGAGCCCGAGTGGCCCAGGTCGTGGGCCGGCTCCGGGCACGTCCGGCTGGACCGGTCACTCCCGGATGTCCAGCACCTCGCCTTCGATGAAGGTGCCGTCCACGACCGCCGGCGGCGCGACCTCGCGCTCGGTGAAGAAGCGGGACGCGAAGGCGCCTACCGCACGCGTGGTGACCGCGTCGAACGTCCCGCCGATCACGCCGCCCACCAGCGGCACGCCCTTGGCCAGGGTGACGGTCGCCCTGCCGGCGCCGTACTTCGCCAGCAGGGTGAAGCCGACCCGCTTGTTGATCTCGCGGATGAGCTGGCCGGGAATTCGCTCGATCAGGTTCATGGTGAACCTGGCCCCCACCTTGATGCCCGCCTTCTTCAGCAGCTCCGTCCCCGCGTTTCCGAGCAGGCACAGCAGGATCGCCGTCTGCACCTCGTCGCTCTCCAGGTCGTGCCCGTACACGGCGGCGATCGACGCGATCAGGTGCGTCTGCACCAGGTAGGCGGCGGTGAGGTTGGCGGGCAGGCTGATCGGCAGCGTGATCAGGCCGCCGACGTTCGTGGCGAACCCCTGCACGCCGGCCGCCGCCACGTGCGTCCTGATCAGGTGCCTGATCGCCTCCTCCGGGGTCAACCCCTTGTCCAACGCCTCCACGGCCATCTGCTCGGCGCCCTTGAACGGCCCGAAGCCGTTGATGCCCACCTTCAGCAGGTGGTCGACCGCGTTCTGCTGCACCTTGGTGATCGCACCCGGTTCGTCCACCATGCCCTCGAGATTACGCGGCCCGCGATCGGGTAGCCGAGGCCAATGGACATGTCTTCGTTGGGAGAGCTGGTCAGGCAACGCGGCCCGTTCGCGTCGGTCTACCTTGACGCCTCGCACGACACCGAGGACGCGGCCAAGGCCATGGAGCTGCGGTGGCGCGCGGCGCGCGAGGAACTGGCCCGGCAAGGTGCGGACGAGGCGACGCTGGACGCGATGCAGGAGACGGCGCTGACGCCGGTCTCCGGCAAGTCCGGCCGGGCGATGATCGCGGCGCACGGGAGGCTGCTGCTGGACCGGGTGCTGCCCCGCCCGCCCGCCGCCGACACCGTGCGCTGGTCGGACCTGCCGCACGTGCTGCCGCTGGCCACCTGGATGGAGCCGGACGTGCCGCACGTCGCCGTGCTGGTCGACCGCGCCGGCGCGGACCTGCACGGCTACGACGCGCGGGGCGAGCAGACCTCCGAGGTGCAAGGCGACGACCACCCGCTGCACAAGGTCAACGCGGGCGGCTGGTCGCACCGGCGGATGCAGCAGCGGGTGGAGGAGACCGCGAAGCACAACGCGAACGCGATCGCGGAGGAGGCCGACCGGCTGGTGACCAGCCTGAACGCCCGGTTGCTCGTCCTGGGCGGCGAGGTGCAGGCACGTGCCGCGGTGCGGGAGGCGCTGAGCCCGCGCTGCCGGGACGTGCTGGTCGAGGTCGAGCACGCGACCCTCGCCGAGGGCGGGGAAGACGGCGCGTTCGACGACGCGGTGCAATCGCTCGTGGCCCAGTACCAGGTCGACCTGGACAACGACGTGGTCGAGGAGTTCACCGCGCAGACCGGCCGTCCGGACGGGCGCGCGGTGCAGGGCCTGGAGCCCGTGGTGGCGGCGCTGCGCGAGGCGAAGGTGGCGGCGCTGCTGGTGTCCGACCCGGCACTGGGCGACCGCACCGTCTGGTCCGGCGACGATCCCGCCCAGGTGGCGCTGAGCGAGGAGGACTTGCGCACGCTCGGCGTCGAACACGTGGGCGAGCACCGCGCCGACGAGGCCCTGGGCACCGCCGCCGCCGCGACGGGCGCGCAGGTGGTGGTCGCCGAGGTCGACGGACTGAGCGAGGGCGTGGGCGCCCTGCTGCGCTACTGAGCGCCGCTACCGGCTCCTACCGACAGTTCACGTACTGGCGGTTCACGCCGCGCTCGGGAGACCCGAGCGCGGCGAACCCCGGACCGGCTCAGACCGCCGCGGCGACGACGTCCTCGGCCGGCTTCTTCTCCAGCTTCAGCACCTTCTTGTTCTGCCGGCTGCGCTTCTCCAGGTACGTGGCCAGCCACGTGAGCAGCAGGCACATCGAGATGTACATCGCTCCCACCACGAGCGTGACGGGCACCAGCGGCCGGTCGAACTGGAACGCGCCGCCCAGCTCGCGTGCGTACTCCAGCAGCTCGTCGTAGGTGATGAGGAAGCCGAGCGCGGTGTCCTTGAGCAGCACCACCAGCTGGCTGATGATCGCGGGCAGCATCGCCCGGACCGCCTGCGGCAGCAGCACGTTGGACATCACCTGGGTCTTGCGCATGCCGACCGCGTAGGCCGCTTCGCTCTGCCCGCGCGGCAGCGACTGGACGCCCGCGCGGAACACCTCGGCCAGCACCGAGCCGTTGTAGAGCGTCAGGCCGAGCACGACCGAGTAGAAGGGCGGGCCAGGCGACACGCCGTAGTGGAAGAAGAAGATCATGACGACCAGCGGCACGGCCCGGAACAGCTCGACGACCACCATCGACGGCACCCGGATGATCTTGTGGTCGGAGAGCTGACCGGCGGCGAAGATCGCGCCGAAGATCATCGCCAGCACCGCGCCGACCGCGAACGCCTTCAGCGTGTTGACCAGCGCGCCGACGATGGACAGCTGGATCTGCTCGTACTGCAGCCAGCTCCACTTGTCGGCCTCGAACTGGCCGGTCACGGCGAACCGGTACACCACGAAGCCCACCACGCCGACCAGCACGGCGACGCCGAGGAGCGCGTACAGACGGTGGCGCAGCCGGGCGCGGGGCCCGGGGACGTCGAACAGGACCGAGCTCATCGGGCGATGCTCCACCGCTTCTCAAGGCTGCGCTGCAGCAGGGACATGGGGATCACGAGCAGGATGAAGAACAGCGCGACCCACAGCAGGCCGATCATCTGGTTCTCACCGCGCTCGGACAGGTACAGGCTGATCGAGCCCGCCTGGAACACGGAGAAACCCGCCGCGATGGTGCTGTTCTTCAGCAGCGCGATCATCGTGCTCATCATCGGCGGCACGACCGCGCGGGTGGCCTGCGGCAGCACCACGGAGCCGAGCATCTGGCCGAACGTCAGCCCCAGTGCCCGGGACGCCTCGGCCTGGCCGACGGGGACGGTGTTGATGCCGGACCGCACGACCTCGCACACGAACGCCGCGGTGTAGAGGATCAGCGCCGTCACCGCCGCGAAGAAGTAGTAGCCGCCCGCCGAGCCGAAGGTGTCCGAGGTCACGATCTCCAGCAGCGGGAACGCGAACGCGAAGAAGAAGAACACCAAGGTCAGGGGGGTGTTGCGGAGGAGCGTCACGTACGTGGCGCCCATGGCGCGCATCACGGGGACCGGCGCGACCCGGAGCATCGCCAGGATGACCCCCAGCACCAGCGATCCCACCGCGGAGAGCAGGAACAGCCACACGGTGCTGAGGAACCCGGGCCAGTACAGGTCCAGGTTGTCGAGCAGGACGTCCATCGGCTTCCTCGGCTAGGTCGTGGTGGTGACGGTGATGCGGCCGGCCGCCGGTAGGGGCGACCGGCCGCGTCATCGGGTGATCAGTAGCGCTCGAGCACCGGCTTGTCGACAGTGGCGCCGGACTTGCCCAGCGTCGCGTCGTAGATGGCCTGCCAGTCGCCGCCCTTGATGGCCTCGTCGAGGATGTCGTTGACCTTGTCGCGCAGGGCCTTGTCGTCCTTCGCCAGACCGATGCCGTACGGCTCGTTCGAGAACGTCTTGCCGACGACCTTCAGCTTCTCCTGGTCCTGCGCGGCGTAGCCCTTCAGGATCGCGTCGTCGGTGGTGACGGCGTCGATCGCGCCCTCGATCAGCTGCGTCACGCACTGCGAGTAGGTCTGCAGCTCGACGATGTTGCCCGGCTCGGTCAAGTTGTTCGTCTTGACGTACTGGATCGGCGTGGAGCCGGTCACCGAGCAGACCTTCTTGCCCATGAGGGTCTCCGGGCCGGTGATCGAGGTGTCGTCCTTCTTCACCAGCAGGTCCTGACCCGCGGTGTAGTACGGACCGGCGAACCCGACCTGCTGCTTGCGCTTGTCGTTGATCGTGTACGTGCCGACGTAGTAGTCCACGTCGCCGTTGATCAGCGCCTGCTCACGGCCGGCGGACGGGATCGACTTGAACTCGATCTTCTCCTCGCCGAAGCCGAGCTTGGACGCGACGAGCTTCGCGATCTCGATGTCGAAACCGGTGTACTTGTTGGTCGTCGGGTCCTTGTAACCGAGGCCCGGCTGGTCCTCCTTGACACCGATGACGACCTTGTCGCGCTTCTTCATCTCCTCGAACGTCGGCGAACCTTCCACCTTCACGTCGCTGGCGACCTGCTGGGAGGGGGCGGTCCCCGTGTCGCCCGGGGTGCCCTCCTTGCCGCACGCGGTCAGGGCGAGGCCGCCGGCCAGCAGCGCCACCGCAAGGGTGCGAACCCTCATCGTCTGTCTCCTGCTCTTGTTCGGTAGAGCGGCGCCAGGCTCAGCGCCGCGGTCGTGGGACTTCAGTGGGTCAGGATCTTGCCAAGGAAGTCCTTCGCGCGGTTGGACTCGGGTGCGGAGAAGAACTTCTCCGGCACCGAGTCCTCGACGATCTCGCCGTCGGACATGAAGATCACGCGGTCCGCGGCCTTGCGGGCGAAGCCCATCTCGTGCGTCACCACGAGCATGGTCATGCCTTCCTTGGCCAGCGTGGTCATCACGTCCAGCACCTCCTGGACCATCTCGGGGTCCAGCGCGGAGGTCGGCTCGTCGAACAGCATCACCTTGGGGCGCATCGCCAGCGCGCGGGCGATCGCCGCGCGCTGCTGCTGCCCGCCCGACAGCTGGGCGGGGTACTTCTCCGCCTGGTTCGCGATGCCGACCCGCTCCAGCAGTTCCATGGCCGTCTTGCGGGCCTGGGCCTGCGGGGTCTTGCGGACCTTCACCGGCGCGAGCATCACGTTGTCGACGATGCTCTTGTGGGCGAACAGGTTGAACGACTGGAACACCATGCCCACGTCCGCGCGCAGCCGGGCCAGCGCCTTGCCCTCGGCGGGCAACGGCTGGCCGTCCACCTCGATGGAGCCGGAGTTGATCGGCTCCAGCCGGTTGATCGTGCGGCACAGGGTGGACTTGCCCGAGCCGGACGGCCCCAGCACCACGACGACCTGCCCCTTCGGCACCTCCAACGTCACGTCCTTGAGGACGTGCAGAGGTCCGAAGAACTTGTCCACGCCCGCCATCCGGATCATCGGCGGAGCAGGAGTGGCGGCGGTCATCAGTCCTCCAGGTAGGGGTTCCTGAGCGATGGCGGAAACCTAGGTGCGCATCACCACACCAGTCCAGGCGGTTGAGCAAGACTTAGGGTCTCAACTCTGTCACAGGGTGGCGACACTTAGCGGGGAGGCTCCACGGTGCGGGTGCTGTTGGTCGAGGACGACGACCGCGTCGCAGAAGCGCTGGTACCGGCGTTGACGAGACGTGGTTTCACGGTAGACCGCCAAGCCACCGGACGGGGGACGCTCGATCG
Organism: Saccharothrix isguenensis; assembly: GCF_052936305.1. NCBI lineage: Bacteria > Bacillati > Actinomycetota > Actinomycetes > Pseudonocardiales > Pseudonocardiaceae > Saccharothrix > Saccharothrix isguenensis. The sequence continues at coordinate 1,653,280 of NZ_CP193626.1, read as the reverse complement.
GCTGGCCGGGATCGACGTGGTGTTGCTCGACCTCGGCCTGCCCGACGTGGACGGTGTCACGCTCTGCCGCCACATCCGTGCGGCGAGTGACGTGGCGATCATCGTCGTGTCGGCCCGCGGCGAGATCGACGACCGGATCCTCGGCCTGCACGCCGGCGCGGACGACTACCTGGTCAAGCCCTACGACGTGGGGGAGCTGGTGGCCCGGGTGCACGCGGTGCGGCGGCGGCGCGGCGACCCGGTCGGGCTCGGCGGCACCGGCACGGAGGTGTTCGAGGTGTCCGACGTGCGGGTCGACCTGGGCCGGCACGAGGTCACCGTGGCGGGTGAACCCGTGGCGTTGTCCCGCAAGGAGTTCCAGGTGTTGGCGCTGGTGATGGCGGCGGGTGGCGCGGTGTGCACCCGGGAGCGCATCCTGGCGGAGGTGTGGGGACGCACCTGGGCGGGGGCCAACCGGACCCTGGACGTGCACGTGGCGACGCTGCGGACCAAGCTCGGGCGTCCTTCTTTGTTGGAGACGGTGCGCGGGGTCGGGTACCGGTTGAGCGGGGGCTGAGTGCGGTCGCGGCTGCTGGGCATCGTGTTGACGCTGGTCGTGCTGGTGCTGGTCGGCATGGGTGTGCCGCTGGGCCGCGGCGTGGCGCAGACCGAGCAGCAGCAGCTGTTCCTGGACCGGCTCACCGACACCAACCGGTTCGCGTCGGTGGCGCAGCGGCCGTTCATCGACGACCAGCCGCAGGTGCTGGAGGCCGAGATGCGCCGCTACTACGAGCTGTACGGGATCCGGGTGGCGCTGCTCGGCCGGGACGGCCAGGTGGTGGCGGCGTCCTCGGACGACGTGGACGTGTCGGGACCCGAGGTGGCCGACCTGGTGCGCGGCGCGCTGGCCGGTCGCCAGCCGGTCGCGCCGGAGCTGGTCATGCCGTGGGAGTCGACCGAGCTGGTGCTGGCCGAGCCGGTGCTGGAGGCGGGCGAGGTCCGGGGCGCGGTGGTGACGTTCTCGCCGACGTCGAAGACCCGGCTCGAGATCGTGGTGTGGTGGTCGGTGCTGCTCGGGTCGAGCCTGCTGGTGCTGGTGCTCGGCGTGTTCGTGGCGTTGCCGCTGGTCCGCTGGACGCTGCGGCCCGTGCGGCGGCTGGACGACGCGACCGGGCGGCTGTTGACGGCGGTGGTGTCCGGGCAGCCCGTGCAGCCGGTGGGCTCGTCCGACGGCCCGCCGGAGCTGCGGCAGCTGTCCCGGTCGTTCGACCAGATGGCGGCGAACGTGAGCGATGTCCTGGCCGCGCAACGGGCGTTCGTCGCGGACGCCTCCCACCAGCTGCGCAACCCGTTGACCGCGTTGAAGCTGCGTCTGTCCAATTTGGAGGACCACGTGGTCGGCGAGGGGGTCGCGCACCAGGCCGCCGCCCTGGACGAGGCGAACCGGCTGAACCGGATCCTGGACGAACTGCTGTCCATGGCCCGCGCGGGGGCGACCTCGGTCGACCCGGTGCCGGTGGACGTGGACCGGGCGGTGGCCGGGCGGCTCACGGCGTGGCAGCCCGCGGCTACGGCGCGCGGGGTGCACCTCGTGCTGGACGGGGAGCCGGGCGGGCGGGCGTTGGCGCCGCCCCGGGGGGTCGAGACCGTGCTGGACGCCTTGCTGGACAACGCGCTGAAGTTCACGTCGGACGGGACGATGGTGCACGTCGACGTGCGCCGGCGCGGCGGTGTGGTGCGGCTGTCGGTGCAGGACGAGGGGCCGGGGCTGGCGCCGGAGGAGCTGGAGCGGGCGACCGACCGGTTCTGGCGCAGCCCGGCGCACCAGAACGTGCAGGGCTCGGGGTTGGGGCTGGCGCTGGTGCGGCAGATCGTGGACCGGGTGGACGGGTCGGTCCGGTTGGAGTCGCCGGAGGAGGGCGGGCTGCGGGTGGTGGTGCAGTTCCCGGCGGTGTGACCGTCTCGGATTTGTAGCCCAACCGGGTCAATTCCGTAGCTGAAACGGCTCGAATTCGTAGCTGAACCGGCGCAGTGTCGTAGCAGAACCGGCTCGAATGCACGGCCGGGCCGGCCGGCTTCGTCGTCGGGTCGACCGGATCCGCGGTCGGCGGGAAGCGCGGCGACTCAGATCTTCGCGTCCCGGTAGTACCGGGCGGCGCCGGGGTGCAGCTCCACCGGGGTCGTCTCGATCGCCGATCTGATCTCTATCGACCGGGCCACCGGGCTGACCGCCACGAGCGAGGGTTGGGCCTGGAACAGTCCTCTGACCAGGGCTTCCGCCACTTCGTCCGACATCGTGTCGTTGACCAGCAGGAAGTTGCGCACGACCAGCGTGACGATCGGGCCGCCGCCGAGCCGGTACGCCGAGGCGGGCAGCGTCGCCGAGCCGTACACGGGGTACGCCTGGCGCAGCTTCGGCAGCACGTCGCCGAGGTCCAGCATCCGCAGCTTCACCGTCGTGGCCAGCGTGGTGACGGCGTCCGTCGGCACGCCGCCGGACCAGAAGAACGCGTCCAGCGACCCGTCGCGCATCGCGTCGGCGCTGGTCCGCAGGTCCATGTACTGCACCTTCAGGTCCTGGTCGGGCGAGATGTCCGCGGACTCCAGCAACCGCCGCGCGATCAGCCACACGCCGGAGTCGCGGGCGCCCACGCTCACCCGCCGGCCCTTCAGGTCGGACAGGCTGGTGGCCGGCACGTCGTCCCGGACCACCAGCTGGAGGTAGTCGTCGTGCATCCTGGCCAGCGCGTACAGCTTGTGCCCGGAGTTGGCCTTCTGCTTCTCCTCCGCCGCGTCGGCCGCGGAGAACCCGACCTGCGCCTGGTTGGTCCCGAGCCGGTCCAGGTTGTCCACCGAGCCCGCCGTGGTGGCCACCTGCGGGCGCGGGATGCCCGGATCGCGGGTCCACGCGTCGGCCAGCGCCACGCCCAGCGCGTGGTACACACCGCCGGGACCGCCGGCCGCCATGGTCAGCTTGACGTGGTCGAAGTCGTCACCGCACGCGGTCAATGACAGAGTGGCCAGGGCCAAGGCGGCCCCGACCGCGTGCAACCGCAGCAGCGTTCCCGACACCTGCGCATCGTCGCACGTCCACGCTCTACGCTGGACCCGACGGAAGGACTAGGTGCAGTGACTCGCAGTTACCAGATCCGCACGTTCGGCTGCCAGATGAACGTGCACGACTCCGAGCGCCTGGCCGGCATGTTGGAGGACGCGGGCTACACACCCGCCGAGGGCGACGCCCCGCCGGACGTGGTCGTGTTCAACACCTGCGCCGTGCGGGAGAACGCCGACAACAAGCTCTACGGCACGCTCGGCCACCTCGCGCCCGCCAAGTCCGCGAACCCGGACATGCAGATCGCCGTGGGCGGCTGCCTCGCGCAGAAGGACCAGGGCGAGATCGTCAAGCGCGCGCCGTGGGTGGACGTGGTCTTCGGCACGCACAACATCGGCTCGCTGCCGGTGCTGCTGGAACGCGCCCGCCACAACCGCGAGGCCCAGGTCGAGATCCTGGACTCGCTGGAGACCTTCCCCTCCACGCTGCCCGCCCGCCGCGACTCGGCCTACTCGGGCTGGGTGTCGGTGTCCGTCGGCTGCAACAACACGTGCACGTTCTGCATCGTCCCGTCGCTGCGCGGCAAGGAGAAGGACCGACGTCCCGGCGAGGTGCTGGCCGAGGTGCAGGCGCTGGTCGACGAGGGCGTGCTGGAGGTGACGCTGCTCGGGCAGAACGTCAACTCCTACGGCGTCGAGTTCGGCGACCGGTTCGCGTTCGGCAAGCTGCTGCGCGCGACGGGTGGGATCGAGGGCCTGGAGCGGGTCCGGTTCACCTCGCCGCACCCGAAGGACTTCACCTCCGACGTGATCGCCGCGATGGCCGAGACGCCCGCCGTGTGCCACCAGCTGCACATGCCGCTGCAGTCGGGCTCGGACCGCGTGCTGAAGGAGATGCGCCGCTCGTACCGGACCGCGAAGTACCTGTCCATCCTGGACGAGGTGCGCGCGGCGATGCCGGACGCGGCCATCACGACGGACATCATCGTCGGCTTCCCCGGTGAGACCGAGCAGGACTTCCAGGCGACCCTGGACGTGGTGCGGGAGGCCCGGTTCTCGTCGGCCTTCACGTTCCAGTACTCGAAGCGGCCCGGCACGCCGGCGGCCGAACTGCCCGACCAGCTGCCCAAGGCGGTGGTCCAGGAGCGGTACGACCGGCTGGTGACGCTGGTCAACGACGTGGCCCACCAGCTGAACCTGGAGCAGGTCGGTCGCCGGGTGGAGTTGCTGGTCGCCTCCGGCGAGGGGCGCAAGGACGCCGAGACGCGCCGGATGACCGGACGTGCGCGGGACGGGCGGTTGGTGCACTTCACGCCTGGTGACGCGCACGTGCGGCCGGGTGACGTGGTGGAGACCGTGGTGACGTACGGGGCGCCGCACAACCTGATCGCGGACGGGCCGCTGCTCTCGCACCGCCGCACCAAGGCCGGTGACCGGTCCGAGGCCGGGATCAAGCCCAGGACTCCGGGCGTGACGTTGGGGCTGCCGTCGTTCGGCCGGCCCAGCCCGCTGCCCGCGGCTGTCGGCGGGTGTTCGACTCCGTGAGCGAAGAGCCTGACGACGTGGCCGGGCTGCGTGAGGAGATCGACAGCGTCGGTCGGTCGGCGGCCAAGCGGATCGACCCCGGCGCCGGCGCGTTGACGATCGCGGTCGCGGCGCTGGCGATCCTGGTGTCGCTGGTGCTGCCGTGGACGGACGACGCGGTGGGGTTGACCGTGCTGTTCGGGGACGCGGATTCGTTGCCGAAGATCTTCTCGTACGTGGCGGTGGTCGGCGGCGTGCTGCTGCCCGCGTTGACGTTGGCCGTGCGGCGGTGGGCGTTGGCCTGGTTCTGCGCGCTGGCGTCGTTCGTGGGCGCGGTCACGGGTGTGCTGTCGATCTGGACCACGCAGACGACGACCGGGCACCACCCCGGGCCGGGGCCGGGGTTCGGCTTGGTGCTGGCGGTGGTGGCGGTGGTCGTGCTGTTGGTGAAGTGGTTGAAGTTGGCCGCGTCCCGGCCGCCCCTGCAATGACCCGTTCCGGCCGGGAAGTGACCTGACCCGGCCGGTCCACCGCCGGTTCTCCGAGACCCGCGGGTACAGGCCGGGCCCCTCCACCACTGGTGGAGGGGCCCGGTCGGCTCTTGCCCGCGGCTAGCGGCTGGAGACGGCCTGCTCGGCGGCGGCCAGCCATTCGCGCCACTGGTTGGCCTGGGCCTCGGCCTGCTCGGCGCGGCGCTTGTCGCCTGCCGTGCGAGCCTTCGCGGCCTGGGCTTCGAACTGCTCCACGCGCTCGCGGAACTGGGCGACGCGGGCTTCGGCCTCCGGGTCGGACTTGCGCCACTGGGCGTCGACCGCGCCGCGGACGCGCTCCTCGATGGTGCGGAGCTTGCCCTCCAGCTCGCGGACGCGTTCGCGGGGGACCTTGCCGATCGCGTCCCAGCGCTCCTGGATCTTGTACAGCTGCTGGCGCGCGGCTTCCAGGTCCGCTGCCGGGTCGATCCGCTCGGCCTCGGCGAGCAGTTCCTCCTTCAGCTTCGCGTTGGTCGCGAACTCCGCGTCACGCTCGCTGAACGCCTCGGAGCGCTTGGCGAAGAAGGCGTCCTGAGCCGCGCGGAAGCGCTGCCACAGGGCGTCGTCGGCCTCCTTGGGCGCCCGTCCGGCGGCCTTCCACTCGACCATCAGGTCCTTGTACCGACCGGCCGTGGGGCCCCAGTCGTCGGACTCGACGAGCTTCTCGGCCTCTTCGACCAGCTCCTGCTTGCGGCTCTTGGCCACGGTGCGCTGGCGGTCGAGGTCCGCGAAGTGGGAGCCGCGCCTGCGGTTGAACGCGTCACGCGCCTTGGAGAACCGCCGCCACAGCTGCTCGTCGGTCTTGCGGTCCACACCCCGGATGGTCTTCCACTCGTCCAGGATCTGCCGCAGCCGGTCACCGGCGGCCTTCCACTGCGTCGACTCGTTCGCCAGCACCTCGGCTTCCTCGACCAGCTCCTGCTTGCGCGCGCCGGCCGCGGCCCGTGCCTCGTCCTTGGCGATCTTCGCGGCCTCGAGCCCCTCCTCCGCCTTGACCAGCACGTGGTCGACGCGCGCGGCCAGGGCGGCGAGGTCACCGACCACCGCCGCGTCGGCCAGGCTCTCCTTGACGTGCTTCGCGCTGGTCAACGCGTGCTTCGGGTCGCCCGCGCCGGAGGACAGCCGCGTCACCAGCAGCTCGACCTCGGTGCGGATGTCGTCGAACCGGCGCGCGAAGTGCGCCAGGCCCTCGGCGGGCTCGCCCGCCTGCCAGGAACCGACGACCCGCTCGCCGTCCGCCGTCTTGACGTAGACGGTGCCGTCCGCGTCCACGCGCCCCCAGCGGTCAGGGTGGTCCGACGCCACGGGGACCGGCGGTGCCGCCGCCGTCACTGCTGCCGGCGTTGCCTCCACCCTGGTCTCCTCGACCACCGCCCCCGCACCACTGTCGCCAGTGGTTCCCGGTGTCGTCTCGTGCTCCGTCATCGCCGGCTTCCTCCTCGCCTGCCCACTTCGTGGTGCCCGTGCCGACCACGGGCGCCCCGCCTACGACGGGGCCCAGCACCCGGGTACCGCGACGCTCCTTCAGAGTGTCCAGTACCTCGCGCGCATTCAAACAGGTCAAAGCTCGCATCGGTACCGGTGGTGGCCGATGAGTAGCGTTGGCCGCCATGATCCCGCGACTGGCGGTCCTGCCGCACCCACCCCTGTTGGTGCCCGAACTGGTCTCCGGGGCGGCGTCGGACACCGAGCCGGTGCGGTCGGCGTGCCTGGCCGTCGCCGGGGAGCTGGCCGCGCACTCGCCGGAGTGGGTGGCGGTCGCGGTGGACCCGTCCGGGCCTCGGGTGGTCGAGGAGGTCGCGGGCACGTTCCGGGGCTTCGGTGTGGACGTCCGGGTGTCCCTGTCCGCCGCAATCTCCTCCGCCGACGCGTCCGCCGTGGAGGACGACCTGCCGTTGCCGGTGCTGGTCGCCGCGTGGCTGCGGGAGCAGGTCGGCGCACGGCGGGTGCGGGTGCACCTCGTGCCGCCGGACCTGCCCGTGGCCGAGTGCGTCGCGCTCGGCGAGCGGCTGGGTGGTGAGCGGGCGGTGCTGGTGCTGGGTGACGGGTCGCACCGGCACGGCGAGCTGGCGGTGGGACGCCCGGACGAGCGGGCCGGGCCGTTCGACGAGGACGTGCGCAAGGCGCTGGCCACGGCGGACACGCGTGCCCTGCGTGCGCTGGACCCGGCCTTGGCGGCCGAGTTGGGCGCGTGCGGGCGCGCCGCCTGGCAGGTGGCCTCGGGCGTGCCGGGTGCGTGGCGGTGCACCCGCTCGTCGTTCCTCGCGCCGTTCGGCGTCGGGTACCACTTCGCCGTCTGGGAGGCTTGAGCCCGTGAGCACCCCCGTCGCCGTCGTCGGCCCCACCGCCACCGGGAAGTCGGACCTGGCCGTCCGACTGGCCGCCGAACTGGGTGGCGAGGTGGTCAACGCCGACGCCATGCAGCTCTACCGGGGCATGGACATCGGCACGGCCAAGATCAGCGAGGACGAGCGGCGGGGTGTGCCGCACCACCTGCTCGACGTGCTGGACGTGACCGAGACGGCGTCCGTGGCCGCCTACCAGTGTGAGGCTCGGGCGGTGGTCGAGCGGTTGCTGACCCGGGGCCGCACGCCGGTGCTGGTCGGCGGTTCGGGCCTGTACGTGCAGGCCGTGCTGGACGACCTGGTGTTCCCCGGCACGGACGAGAAGATCCGCACCCAGCTGGAGCACGAGCTGTCGGTGTTCGGCGCGGAGACGCTGCACGGGCGGCTCGCGCAGCTCGACCCGGCCGCGGCGCTGGCGATCCTGCCCAGCAACGGCCGCCGGGTGGTGCGCGCGCTGGAGGTCATCGAGCTGACCGGGCAGCCGTTCTCGGCGACCCTGCCCAAGCCGGGACCGGCCCGCTACGGCACCGTGGTGGTCGGGCTCGACCGGGAGGTGTCCGCGCTGGACGAGCGGGTCGACGCGCGGGTGGCGCGGATGTTCGAGGCGGGTCTGGTGGACGAGGTGCGCGCGTTGGAGGCGCGGGGGCTGCGCGATGGCCGCACGGCGTCACGCGCGCTGGGCTACCAGCAGGTGCTGGCGGCGTTCGACGGCGAGCACTCGCTGGAGGAGGCGGCGGCGATCACCGCGCAGGCCACCCGGCGGTTCGTCCGCAAGCAGCGGTCCTGGTTCCGCCGTGACCAGCGGATCACGTGGTTCGACGCGTCGGCGCCGGACCTGGCCGGGGACGTGCTCGCGCTGGTCGCCCCGTAGCCTGGTGGCCGTGGGAGTCGAGTTTCTGAAGGGCCACGGCACGGAGAACGATTTCGTGGTGCTGCCCGACCCTGACGGCGTGCTGGACCTGACCGAGTCGCGGGTGCGCGCGCTGTGCGACCGCCCGCGGGGCTTGGGCGCGGACGGCGTGCTGCGGGTCGTGCGGCCCGATTTCGGTCCGTGGTTCATGGACTACCGCAACGCGGACGGCTCGATCGCCGAGATGTGCGGCAACGGGGTGCGGGTGTTCGCCCGGTACCTGGTGGAGGCCGAGCTCGTGCCCGCCGGGGAGTTCACCGTCGGCACGCGGGCCGGTGAGCGGCACGTCGTCGTGCACCCGGACGGCACCGTGACGGTGGACATGGGCCGTGCGCTGGTCACCGGCACGGGCACCGCCACGGTCGACGGCCGGGCGTTCAGCGGGGTCGCGGTGGACGTCGGCAACCCCCACCTGGGCTGCGTGACGGACGTGCCGGTGGCGGAGCTGGACCTGCACGTGCCGCCGGGCCACGACCCGGCGCTGTTCCCGCACGGCGTGAACGTCGAGTTCGTCAACGTGCTCGGCGACGGCGCGCTGCGGATGCGCGTGCACGAGCGCGGCGTGGGCGAGACCAGGTCGTGCGGCACGGGCACGGTGGCCGCGGTGGCGTCGTGGCTGCACGGCACCGGTCAGCGGGTCGGCAAGGCCACTGTGGACGTCCCCGGTGGACAGGTGTCCGTGGTGATCGAGGACGAGACCTCGACGCTCACCGGCCCGGCCGTGCTGCTGGCCCGAGGCGAGCTCGACCAGGCCTGGTGGGACGCGCTCTAGCGGCGCCCTAGAGGGCGACCACTTCCAGCTTGCCGAGCCGCGCCTCGGACACCGCCTCGGGCTGCGAGCTGGGCGCGGTGCAGCAGACGAGCTCGTCGTCCACGATGGCGACGGCGAAGCAGGTCTGGCTGGTCTCCACCTTCCGGGTGATCTCGCCGCCCGCGTCGACCCGGAACGCGAACGGCTGGAGCGCGGGCGCGACCCACACGCCGCCGTCGGCGTCCACCGCGATGCCATCCGGCGCGATGCCGTGCTCGCGCAGCGACGCCCACACCTGCCGGTCGGACAGCGTGCCGTCGTCGGCCACCGCGAAGCTGGTCAGGCCGAAGGCGAGGGTTTCCGCGACGACCAGCCGGCCGTTGGGCAGCAGCCCCATCCCGTTGGGGAACTTCAGGTCGTCGGCGGCCGCGGTGACCGTGCCGTCCGGCTGGACCAGCGCCAACGGCGTGCCGGGCGGAACCCAGTCCGGCTCCAGCATCGGCCCCTCACCACCCGCCGCGATGGCCGCGTGCAGGTCGAAGCCGAAGTTGCCGACGTACGCGCGACCGTGCGCGTCGACCAGCATGTCGTTGGCGTGGAAGGTCGCGATGCCGTTCAGGTCGGCGTGCTCGACCAGGCCGCCGTCCTCCAGCCGCAGCACCTTCCGGTCCCGCATCGACACCACGAGCAGTCGGCCGTCCGGCAGCCAGCCCAGGCCCGACGGCTGCTCCGGCACCGTGCAGACGACCTCTTCGTCGCCGGTGGCCAGGTCCAACGCGCGGACCTCGTGGTCGTAGAAGTCCGAGTAGAAGAGCCTGCCGTCAGCCCCCTGGCGAGGCCCTTCGCCGAACCGGAGACCTTCGCGGAGCACGGTGGTGTCAGCCATGCCGGTCGACCGTAGTGATCGCCGGCACCTCCCGCATCACCCGCCGTGGTGACAGGACCGCCCAGAGCACGGAACGGATCATCCCCGCCGACGCGACCCACAACGTGTTCCGAACGCCGGCCCACTCGGCCAGCGCGCCACCCGCCAGCGCGCCCACCGGCATCGCACCCCACGCAGGAACCGGACACTCGCGTTCATCCGGCCCAGCAGCCGGTCCGGGCACAACGCCTGCCGCAGGCTGACCTGGGCCACGTTGCAGACCACCGCCGTGCCGAACTGGTTGACCGCGTCACTCCCCCGGAACAGCCGGAATTCACGCGGCAACGGCGTCGCGGGTCCTCAGCGGCGACAGGACCACCCACAGCACCGCCAGGGCCTGCCCCGTCATGGCCACCCACAGCGTGCCCGTGACGCCGATGCCACCACCGAGCACGCCGCCCACGAGCCCGCCGACCGGCATCGAGCCCCACACCACGAACCGGATGCTGGCGTTCATCCGGCCCAGCAGGTGGTCGGGGCAGATGGACTGCCGGTAGCTGACCTGGGCGATGTTGTAGACGGTCGCCCCGTACGCCACCCCGGCCTCGCCGACGACCAGGAGCGCGATCCGCCAGTCCGCCGCGCCGAGCGGGACCAGCAGCCCGAGAGGCCACGTGACCAGGCCCGACAGCCAGATCACCGTGGTCTGGCCGAACCGGGCGTTCCACCGGTTCACGGTCAGCGCGCCCAGCACCCCGCCGATGCCGGCCGAGCTGAGCACCAGGCCGACCACGCCCTCCGACAGGCCGAGGTCGCGGACGAGGAACAGCACCAGCACGGCCATCGTCATGCCGCCGAAGAAGTTCGCGGTGCCCGTGCAGCCGACGATCGCGCGCAGCGACCGGTGCCCGAAGACGAACCGCAGGCCCTCCGCGATCTCGTGCACCAAGCCGGGCTTGTCCGGCACCCGGGGCGGCGGCTCCTCGGTGCGGATGCGCAGCAGGAACAGCGCCGAGGCCACGTAGCCGACAGCGGTGGCGAGCACGCCGACGGCCGCGCCGACCGCCTGGGCGACACCACCCGCCACGGCCGGCCCGGACACCTCCGCCACCGCCCGGCTGGCCTCCAGCTTCGAGTTGCCCTCGACCAGCTGCTCCCGGCCGACCAGCGCGGGCAGGTACGACTGGTAGGCGATGTCGAACATGACGGTGGCCGCGCCGATCAGCAGGGCGACCACGACGAGGTGCGCGAACGTGAGCACGCCGAGCCACCAGGCGGCCGGGACGGACACCAGCAGCGCGGCCCGGGTGAAGTCGGCCACGAGCATCACCGGACGGCGGCGCAGCCGGTCCACCCACACCCCGGCGGGCAGCCCGATCAGCAGGAACGCGGCCGTTCCGGCGGCCGACAGCACGCCCATCTCGAACGGCGTCGCGGCCAGCGCGCCCACGGCGAGCAGCGGCAGCACCGTGCGGCCGATCGTCGAGCCGAACTGGCTGATGGTGTCGCCTGCCCACAGCAGGCGGAAGTCGCGATGAGACCAGAGGGACACGACGGGAAGTCTCCCGAGAGTGATTGGAAACTGTCAATCACTCAGTCCGGACCGGTCTTATGCTGTGACCGTGCCCAGACGCATCGCCACCGCCGACGAGGCCGCCGCCCTCGCCTCGGACGTGCGGCTGCGCATCATCAGGCTCACCTACGACACGCCGCTCACGAACAAGGAGATCGCCGAACGCCTCGGCAAGGACCCCGCCACCACCCTCCACCACGTGCGCAAACTCGTCGCGTCGGGCTTCCTGGAGCCCCAGGAGGCGCGGTCGGGCAACCGCGGCGCGCGGGAGATCCCCTACCTGTCGACCGGCCTGTCGTGGCAGCTCGACTGGCGGGAGAAGCCGCTGGCGGCCAAGGAGGCGGTCCTCCAGGCTTTCCTCGGCGAGGTCGCCGACGTGGGGGTCGACCTGCTGAGACAGGTACGACTCGTGGTGCGGGCCGACCCGGAGGAACTAAACCGGCGCCTCCGTTCGTTGTTCGATGAGCTGGCAGCCGAGCCGGCACACCCCGGCGGGGAACGCGTGGCGATCTACCTGGCGATGTACCCGGGCGATTAACCACTCGGACCTGGTAGGGGTGCCGTGGGACGATGAAGGGCAAATGACGGAGAACACGCACAACAGCAACGACTGGCTCGACCACGAGGACGAGCTGTCCACCGGCGACATGGCGCTCGAAGAGCGCGCCGCACTGCGTCGCGTCGCGGGATTGTCCACCGAGCTGGAGGACGTCACCGAGGTCGAGTACCGGCAGCTCCGCTTGGAGCGCGTCGTGCTGGTCGGCGTGTGGACCGAAGGCACGGCGGCCGACTCCGAGGCGTCCCTGGCCGAGCTGGCGCTGCTCGCCGAGACGGCGGGCTCCGAGGTGCTGGAAGGCCTCGTGCAGCGGCGCGACCGGCCCGACCCGGCCACCTACATCGGCTCCGGCAAGGTGCACGAGCTGCGCGACGTCGTGATCGCGACGGGCGCGGACACGGTGATCTGCGACGGCGAGCTCTCCCCCGGCCAGCTCCGGCAGCTGGAGGAGAAGCTCAAGGTCAAGGTCGTCGACCGCACCGCGCTGATCCTGGACATCTTCGCCCAGCACGCGTCGACCCGTGAGGGCAAGGCGCAGGTCGAGATGGCCCAGCTCCAGTACCTCATGCCGCGACTGCGCGGCTGGGGTGAGTCGCTGTCCCGGCAGGCCGGTGGTCGCGCCGGCGGCGGCAACGGCGGCGTGGGTCTGCGCGGTCCCGGTGAGACGAAGCTGGAGACCGACCGCCGGCGCATCCGCGCGCGCATCTCGAAGCTGCGCCGCGAGATCGCCGCGATGAGCGTCACCCGGGAGACCAAGCGGCACCGCCGCGTGGCGAACTCGGTGCCGAACGTGGCCATCGCCGGGTACACGAACGCGGGCAAGTCCAGCCTGCTCAACGCGCTGACCGGCGCGGGGGTGCTGGTGCAGGACGCCCTGTTCGCGACCCTCGACCCGACCACGCGGCGCACCGAGACCCCCGAGGGCCTGCCCTACACGTTGACCGACACGGTCGGCTTCGTGCGGCACCTGCCGCACCAGCTGGTCGAGGCGTTCCGGTCGACGCTGGAGGAGGTCGCCGACGCGGACCTGCTGGTCCACGTGGTCGACGGCTCGGACGCCATGCCGGAGAAGCAGGTCGTCGCGGTGCGCGAGGTGATCACCGACATCTCGTCGCGGCGGGACGACCCGATGCCGACCGAGCTGCTGGTCGTGAACAAGGTCGACGCGGTGGGCGAGCTGGGCATGGCCCGCCTGCGGCACCTGTTCCCGACGGCGGTGTTCGTGTCGGCGCAGACCGGTGAGGGCATCCCCGAGCTGCGGGAACGCATCGCGGCCATGACACCGCGACCGGAGGTCGTGGTCGACGCGATGGTGCCGTACGCGCGGGGCGAGCTGGTCGCGCGCGTGCACCGCGAGGGCGAGGTGCTCAAGGAGCGGCACACCGAGGAGGGCACCGAGCTGTCCGCCCGGGTGCCGCGCGACCTGGCCGGCGTGCTGGAGAAGTTCGCCGTGAACGGAAGCCACGCCTGAGCCGTTGCGCGCGTTCGCGGTAGTCGTCGGGCTGTTGTTGACGGCCGGTTCCGCCTCTGCGGAGCCGGCCGTCGCCGACGTGTGCACGGTGACCGACCCGCGCTTGGAGGAGCTGTCCGGCTTCGCGTCGGACGGCGACCAGTGGTTCGCGGTGAACGACAGCGACAACGGCCGACTGCTGATCCAGGTGCTCGACCGGAATTGCGCGATCACCCGGACGATCACCTCGCCGAACAACCCGTTCGACGTCGAAGACCTCGCCCTGGCTCCTGACGGAACCCTGTGGGCGGCGGACACCGGTGACAACGGCAAGACGCGGGAAACCGTGGCATTGCACGCGGTTTCACCGGACGGCAGCAGCCGTTTGTACCGACTCACGTATCCTGACGGAAAGCACGACGCCGAAGCATTGTTGCTCGACGGCGCGGGCATTCCGCACATCATCACGAAGGAAACCCTCGGGGCGCCATTGGTGTACCGGCCGGCGTCCGCGTTGAGCGAGGACGCGCCGACACCGCTGGAGCAGGTGGCGCGGGTGCCGATCAGCGGGTCGGACACACCTGGCGGGCCGATGCAGAACTCCGTGGTGACTCGCGTGGTCACGGGTGGCGCCATGTCCCGGGACGGCAAGGTGGCGGCGCTGCGGACGTACACCGACGCGTACCTGTTCCCGGTGCCGGACGGCGACCTGGCGAAGGCGCTCGAAGCCGACCCGGTGCGGGTGCCGCTGGCCGGTGAGCCGCAGGGTGAGGCCATCGCGTTCGACCCGGACGGCACGCTGCTGTCGGCGTCCGAGTTCGGCAACGGCGGCACGTCGTCGACCGTGCGCGCGGTGGCGGGCGCGGCGGCGTTGGCCCAGCCTCCCGCGCCCACCACGACGACCACCACGGAGGCTCCGGCGCCGGGCGGTGACGCCTCGGCCGCTCCGCCGGCCTCCGACTCGGGTTCGGCGTGGCCGGTGGTCGGCGGTGGCGCGGTGGCGTTGGTGCTGGTAGCAGCTCTGGTGCGACGTTCCCGCAGGCGAAAGGCGTGAGCGGCCCGGGCCTCATGGCCCGGACCGCCCACCTGCTTCGAGAACCCGCCGTGGCGCTACCGCCTAGAGCCTGCGCAGGACCGCCACGACCTTGCCCAGGATCGTCGCCTCGTCGCCGGGGATGGGCTGGTAGGCGACGTTGTGCGGCATCAGCCACACGTGCCCGTCTTCCTTGCGCTTGAACGACTTCACGGTGGCTTCGCCGTCGATCATCGCGGCCACCACCTCGCCGTTGTCCGCCGTCGGCTGCTGCCGGACGACGACCCAGTCGCCGTCGGTGATGGCGGCGTCCACCATCGAGTCACCGACGACCTTCAGCAGGAACACGTCGCCCTCGCCGACGATCTCGCGCGGCAGCGGGAACACGTCCTCGATGGCCTCTTCCGCCAGGATCGGCCCGCCGGCCGCGATGCGGCCCAGCATGGGCACGTACGCGGGCGTCGGCTTGGACGACGGGTCCAGGCCGGTCACGATCTCGGCCGGCAGCACGCCCACCGCGCGCGGACGGTTCGGATCGCGACGCAGGTAGCCCTTCCGCTCCAACGCGCGCAGCTGGTGGGCGACCGAGGAGGTGGAGGTCAGGCCGACCGCCTCCCCGATCTCGCGCACGCTGGGCGGGTAGCCGAACCGGTCCAGCCAGTCGCGGATCACGTCGAGCACCTTGCGCTGGCGCAGGGTGAGCCCGGCGTTGCCCGCGATGTCCGCCGGTTCGGGAGCGGAGGGCACATCGGCGGTGCGCAGGGGTTCATTCGTCTTGCGTGCCACGGTGCTTCCTCCTCACCGGTCCCGATTGCCCAGGCCGGCTCTCCGACGATCTTCACTTGTGGACGGTAGTCGCGTTACCTGTCCAGATCAAACACCTGTTCGAAGTAAACCTCGGCGTGTCGTAGCGATTATGCCCGATGAAGTGGTAGACATTCGCACGGACGTTCGATCGAACACAGGTTCGATCATGATCGGATGACCTGCGTTGGAGGGCATCATGGCGGTGGTCATTGGCACCCGGAACAGCTTCGAACTCGTGGACGGCGCCGGTGTCGAGGATGTCGCCCTCGGCGTCGGATTGCGACCAGGGCCACGGGTGCTCCGCCGGTTCGAGTTGGCGGACAAGGACAATCGCCGCCCGGCCACGCGCGCCCGGCGACTCGAAGTACACCAGACCGCGCCCGAGCCCGCCGCCTGTCGGGCGCGGGCCCGACACCACCCGGTCGTGCAGTTCCTCGCTTACGCGGCCGGGGCAGCCGCGTTCGCCGCACTGCTGAGCGTGCTCTACCTGTACGCGTCGGGCGCCACGACCGTCCCCGAACGGACTAGCGTCGTACACGTCCAGGTGGGCGAGACGCTGTGGGACGTAGCGGAGCGCAACGCCCCCCACAGCGACCCGGATGCCGTCGTCTCCCGCATCCGCGAGCTGAACAACCTGCCGGACACCGACGTCCTCCCCGGCCAATCCCTCGTAGTCCCCGCCCACACGCCGTGAGTCCCACCGCCGGACCACGCGAGTCCTCCGCTCACGCGTTCGGAGCGGAGGACTCAAGTGTTTGCGGCAGCGAATCGAGGACGTTCCGCAGCCGAGGTGTCGCACAGCGCAGATACACCCGTCCGGGTGACCTGGACCACGTGTTTGAAGTTGCACGGCAGTAGGGTCCGGGCATAGGTTGACCCCTACATCTTGTGGTTACACCGTTGTAGTTAGTCCACAGGTTGGGGTATTCCCCACCATGAGGGCTGACGCGATGGATGCTGCGCGGAGGAGGGGAGACCAGCCGTGCGATGCCCGTTCTGCCGCAACGCCGACTCTCGTGTGGTCGATTCGCGCGAAGTCGACGAGGGCCAGGTGATCCGCCGCAGGCGCTCCTGTTCGAGCTGTGGCCGTCGGTTCACCACCGTGGAGGAAGCCGTGCTCGCGGTGGTCAAGCGCTCCGGTGTCACGGAGCCGTTCAGCCGCGACAAGGTCGTCAACGGCGTGCGCCGCGCCTGCCAGGGCCGCCCGGTGGACGAGGACGCCCTCCAGCAGCTCGCGCACCGCGTCGAGGAGTCCATCCGCTCGGGCGGCAACGCCGAGATCCCGAGCCACGAGGTGGGCCTGGCCATCCTCGGCCCGCTGCGGGACCTGGACGAGGTGGCCTACCTGCGGTTCGCCTCCGTCTACCGCTCCTTCTCGTCCGTCGAGGACTTCGAGAAGGAGATCGCCGATCTTCGCACCGCCCAGCGCACTGACGACTGACGCGGACGCGACGCAGGACAACAGCGCGACCGCCTCGGACGGGGAGCCCGGACGTGGGCGCGCGGCCAAAATTTCCAAGACGAAGAAAGACGAGAGGGACCCGGGATGACGGAGACCGTCGGTGGCTCCAGCAAGAAGACGGCCACCCGCAACGGCGCGGGCGAGAAGAACGCCAAGCTGAAGGTGGAGCGCGTCTTCACCACGGCGGGCAAGCACCCGTATGACGAGGTCACCTGGGAGCACCGCGACGTCGTCATGACGAACTGGCGCGACGGCTCGGTGAACTTCGAGCAGCGGGGCGTCGAGTTCCCCGACTTCTGGTCGGTCAACGCGACCAACATCGTCACCAGCAAGTACTTCCGCGGCGCGGTCGGCACGCCGCAGCGCGAGCACAGCCTCCGCCAGCTCATCGACCGCGTGGTGAAGACCTACGTCGAGGCGGGCGTCCAGCACGGCTACTTCTCCACCGCCGAGGACGCCGAGATCTACGAGCACGAGCTGACCTGGATGCTGCTGCACCAGGTGTTCAGCTTCAACTCGCCGGTGTGGTTCAACGTCGGCACCACCTCTCCGCAGCAGGTCAGCGCCTGCTTCATCCTGTCGGTCGACGACACGATGGAGTCGATCCTGAACTGGTACCGCGAGGAGGGCCTGATCTTCAAGGGCGGCTCCGGCGCGGGTCTGAACCTGTCCCGGATCCGGTCGTCCAAGGAGCTGCTGTCGTCCGGCGGCACGGCGTCCGGCCCGGTGTCGTTCATGCGCGGCGCGGACGCGTCGGCGGGCACCATCAAGTCCGGTGGCGCGACCCGCCGCGCGGCGAAGATGGTCGTGCTGGACGTCGACCACCCGGACGTCGAGGAGTTCATCCAGACGAAGGCGCGTGAAGAGGACAAGGTCCGCGCGCTGCGCGACGCCGGGTTCGACATGGACCTGGGCGGCAAGGACATCGTGTCCGTGCAGTACCAGAACGCGAACAACTCGATCCGCGTGTCGGACGAGTTCATGCGCGCCTACGAGGACGGCGGCCAGTTCGGCCTGCGCTCCCGCCAGACCGGCGAGGTCATCGAGCACGTCGACGCGAAGGACCTGTTCCGCAAGCTGGCGCAGGCCGCGTGGGAGTGCGCCGACCCGGGCATCCAGTACGACGGCACGATCAACGACTGGCACACCACGCCGGAGTCGGGCCGGATCACCGCCTCGAACCCGTGCTCGGAGTACATGCACCTGGACAACTCCAGTTGCAACCTGGCGTCGTTGAACCTGATGAAGTTCCTCAAGGACGACGGCACGTTCAACTCGGAGCTGTTCGCCAAGTCGGTCGAGCTGATCATCACCGCGATGGACATCTCGATCTGCTTCGCGGACTTCCCGACCCCCGCGATCGGCGAGACGACCCGCGCGTTCCGCCAGCTGGGCATCGGCTACGCGAACCTGGGCGCGCTGCTCATGGCGACCGGTCACGCGTACGACTCCGAGGGTGGCCGCGCGCTGGCCGCCGCGATCACGTCCCTGATGCAGGCCGTGGCGTACAAGCGTTCCGCGGAGCTCGCGGGCATCGTCGGCCCGTACGAGGGCTACGCGCGCAACGCCGAGGGGCACCAGCGGGTCATCCGCAAGCACTCGGCCGCGAACGACATGCTGCGCACCTACCACTCGAACGACGCGGCGGTGCAGAAGGTCGCGACCAGGGCGTGGCAGGAGTGCCAGAAGATCGGCGCCCGCAACGGCTGGCGCAACGCGCAGGCCAGCGTGCTCGCGCCCACCGGCACCATCGGCCTGATGATGGACTGCGACACGACCGGCATCGAGCCCGACCTGGCGCTGGTGAAGTTCAAGAAGCTGGTCGGCGGCGGCTCGATGCAGATCGTCAACCAGACCGTGCCGCGCGCGCTGCGGGTCCTGGGCTACCAGGAGGAGCAGCTCGAAGCGATCGTCGAGTACATCGGCGAGCACGGGCACGTGGTGGACGCGCCGGGCCTGAAGACCGAGCACTACGAGGTGTTCGACTGCGCGATGGGCGACCGGTCGATCGCGCCGATGGGTCACGTGCGGATGATGGCGGCGGTGCAGCCGTTCATCTCCGGCGCGATCTCGAAGACGGTGAACATGCCGGAGACGGCGACCGTCGCCGAGGTCGAGGAGATCTACTACCAGGGCTGGAAGCTGGGTCTGAAGGCGCTGGCGATCTACCGCGACAACTGCAAGGTCGGCCAGCCGCTGTCGGCGGGCAAGACGGCCAAGGCGGTCGGCGCGGGTTCGCCCTCGTCCGAGGTGAAGACCGAGACGGTCGTGGAGTACCGGCCGGTGCGCAAGCGGCTGCCGAAGAAGCGCCCGTCGCAGACGGTGTCGTTCACGGTCGGCGGCGCGGAGGGCTACCTGCACGCCGGTTCGTACCCGGACGACGGCCTGGGCGAGATCTTCGTCAAGCTCGGCAAGCAGGGTTCGACGCTGGCCGGCGTGATGGACGCGTTCTCGATGTCCATCTCGGTGGGCCTGCAGTACGGCATCCCGCTGGAGTTCTACGTCTCGAAGTTCCAGAACCTGCGCTTCGAGCCGGCGGGCATGACGGACGACCCGGACGTCCGGATCGCGACCAGCGTGCTGGACTACCTGTTCCGCCGGCTGGCGCTCGACTACCTGCCGTTCGAGAAGCGCGCCCAGCTCGGCATCTTCACCGCCGACGAGCGCACGGCGCAGGTGTCGTCCGACTACGGCAACGGCGACGTCGACCTGGAGGGCCTGCGGACGTCGGTCGACTCGGCCCCCGCCCCGGCCACCACCGCGGTGCCCGCCGAGAAGAAGCCCAAGGCGCCGGACGTGAAGGTGGGCAGCTCCACGGAACTGCTCGAACTGCACCTGGGCAAGGCCGCCGACGCGCCGCTGTGCATGACGTGCGGCACGAAGATGCGCCCGGCCGGCTCCTGCTACCTGTGCGAGGGCTGCGGCTCCACCTCGGGCTGCAGCTGAAGACAACGGGGCCCCGGCGTTGGCGCGCCGGGGCCCCGTTTGAGTGAGAGCACGGTGTCGAGCTGATGTCAGCCGGCACACATGACGATGTGGGTGAACACAGCGAAGGGGCGGCCTGGTAGGCCGTCCCTTCGCCACGTGTGCGAACTGCACCGGCCTGACGGACTGGCTTGGGCCATCTAGTCTGTCTAGACAGAACCGATTTGGGTCGGTGAGGAGGTCGCGATGAACGGGCACTGGCAGTTGCAAGAGGCCAAGCAGCGCTTCAGCGAGCTGATCAGGTCGGTCGAGACCGACGGTCCGCAGTTCGTCACCAGGCACGGCGAGGAGGTTGCCGTGGTCATCGACATCGCCGAGTACCGACGTCTCCGCGGCGGCGGGGAGGACTTCAAGTCGTTCCTGCGGTCCGCCCCCGATGTCGACCTGGAGATCATGCGGCCGTCTGCGCCCGCACGAGCCGTCGACCTGAGCGAGGACGAGTGAGCTTTCTCCTTGACACCAACGTGGTGTCGGAGATCCGCAAGAAGGTGCCGAACGCCGGCGTTTCCGCCTGGTTCGAGTCGGTTCCCGCGAGTGAGCTGTTCCTGAGCGTGTTGGTCGTCGGCGAGATCAGACAGGGCGTCGAGCGGCTGGCCCGGCGCGACCCGGGCCAGGCGGAGACGCTCGAGCGGTGGCTGGTGCAGCTGGCCGACGCCTACGGTGACCGGATCGTCCCGGTCACCGCCGAGGTGGCCCAAGTCTGGGGACGCCTCAACGTCCCGGACCCGCTGCCCGTCATCGACGTTCTGCTGGCGGCGACCGCGCTGGTCTACGGCTGGACGCTCGTCACGCGGAACGTCGGCGATGTCGCGTCATCCGGCGCACGCCTGCTGAACCCCTTTACCGGTTGACCGGTCTCCACGAGACCTCCACCGGACCTGCACGCGCGACGGCCCGGGTCCGTCCATGCTGGAACGGGCAACCGAGCACGGGAAGGCCGGCCCGTGAACAGCAGCTTCAGCTATTGGGTGCGGGAGTTCGAGGCGGAGGCTCTGATGGTCCTGCTGATCGCCGAAGAGCAGCGGCACGTGCCGTTCCACTGCGACCGGCTGCGGGACGCGTTCGGCGGGTGGCCCGGTCCCGCTAGAACAGCCGTGACGGCGAGCTGGTGGACGGCGATCTGGTGGACGCCGCTCTGCGGCGCGGTCGTCACCGTGGCGTGGGACCACGGCCCCGCGTTGCGCCACCTCGGGGTGACGCGCCGCGGGTTCGTCGTGGACGTGATCGGCCTGTTCCGGACCGCCCTGACAGCTGTGCGGGCAGGTCAGGACCGCCGGAACAGCTTGTTGCCCAGCCAGACCAGCGGGTCGTAGCGCCGGTCCGCCACCCGTTCCTTCATCGGGATCAGCGCGTTGTCGGTGATCTTGATGTTCTCCGGGCACACGTCCGTGCAGCACTTGGTGATGTTGCACAGCCCCAGCCCGTGGGACTCCTGCGCCTGGCCCACCCGGTCCGCCTCGTCCAGCGGGTGCATCTCCAGCTCCGCCACCCGCATCAGGAACCTCGGGCCGGCGAACGACTCCTTGTTGTCCTCGTGGTCGCGGATGACGTGGCACGTGTTGTTGCACAGGAAGCACTCGATGCACTTGCGGAACTCCTGCGAGCGCTCCACGTCGACCTGCTGCATCCGGTACTCCCCCGGCGCCACACCGGCCGGTGGCCTGAACGACGGGATCTCGCGGGCCTTGCGGTAGTTGTACGACACGTCGGTCACCAGGTCACGGATCACCGGGAACGTGCGCATCGGCGTCACGGTCACCGTCTCGTCCTCCGCGAACACCGACATCCGCGTCATGCACAGCAGCCGCGGCTTGCCGTTGATCTCCGCCGAGCACGACCCGCACTTGCCCGCCTTGCAGTTCCACCGCACGGCGAGGTCCGGCGTCTGGGTCGCCTGCAACCGGTGGATCACGTCGAGCACCACTTCACCCTCGTTGACCTCGACGGTGAAGGCCTCCAGCCCGCCGCCCCGGTCCGAACCGCGCCACACCCGGAAGTGCCCCTGGTACCCCATGTCACCCCTCCAGCTCGTCCGCGGCCAGGTACTTCTGCAACTCGCTGTGCTCGAACAACGCCAGCAGGTCCGGTCGGATGGGTACCTGCGACTCCTCCACGACCTCGACCGACGCCTCCGGGCCGGAGCCGGAGAGCTTGCACACCAACAACTTCCGCCGCCACTCGGGATCCATCCCCGGGAAGTCGTCACGCGTGTGCCCGCCACGGCTCTCCGTGCGCAGCAACGCGGCCCGCGCCACGCATTCGCTGACCACGAGCATGTTCCGCAGGTCCAGCGCCAGGTGCCAGCCGGGGTTGAACTGCCGGTGGCCCTCGACCACCAACGTCGCGGCCCGCCGCTTCAGCTCGTCCAGCCGCTTGATCGCCTGGTCCATCTCGTCGGCCTTCCGGATGATGCCGACCAGGTCGTTCATCGCCTGCTGCAACTCCATGTGCAGGGAGTACGGGTTCTCGCCGCCCTCGTCGGATCCGGAGAACGGCGCCACGGCCACCCGTTGCGCCTCGGCGACGGCGTCTTCCGAGCACACCGGTCGCGTGGAAAGGCCGGTCACGTAGGAAGAAGCACCCGCACCCGCCCGTCGCCCGAACACGAGCAGGTCGGACAACGAGTTGCCGCCCAGCCGGTTCGAGCCGTGCATCCCGCCGGACACCTCACCGGCCGCGAACAGCCCCGGCACCGACGACGCGCCCGTGTCCGGCTCGACCTGCACGCCACCCATCACGTAGTGGCACGTCGGCCCGACCTCCATCGCCTGCGCGGTGATGTCGACGTCCGCCAGCTCCTTGAACTGGTGGTGCATCGACGGCAGCCGCCGCATGATCTCCTCGGCGGGCAGGCGCGTCGACACGTCCAGGAACACTCCGCCGTGCTCCGACCCGCGACCGGCCTTGACCTCGGAGTTGATCGCACGGGCGACCTCGTCGCGCGGCAGCAGCTCGGGTGGTCGCCGGTTGTCGGCGGGGGCGGCGTACCAGCGGTCGGCCTCGTCCTCGTTGTCGGCGTACTTGTCCTTGAACACCTCGGGGATGTAGTCGAACATGAACCGCTTGCCGTCGGAGTTGCGCAGCACGCCGCCGTCACCGCGGACCGACTCGGTGACGAGGATGCCCTTCACCGACGGCGGCCAGACCATGCCGGTCGGGTGGAACTGGACGAACTCCATGTTGATCAACGACGCGCCGGCCCGCAACGCCAGCGCGTGACCGTCGCCGGTGTACTCCCACGAGTTCGACGTCACCTTGAACGACTTGCCGATGCCGCCCGTCGCCAGCACCACGGCCGGCGCCTCGAACAGCACGAACCGGCCGGACTCGCGCCAGTAGCCGAACGCCCCGGCCACCCGGCCGTCGTCCAGCACCAGGTCGGTGACGGTGAACTCCTGGAACACCCGCAGCCGCGACTCGTAGTCCCCGGTCTCGGCGAAGTCGTCCTGCTGGAGCGACACCACCTTCTGCTGGAGGGTGCGGATCAGCTCCAGGCCGGTGCGGTCGCCCACGTGCGCGAGTCGCGGGTACTCGTGCCCGCCGAAGTTGCGCTGGCTGATCCGGCCGTCCTCGGTGCGGTCGAACAGCGCGCCGTAGGTCTCCAGCTCCCACACCCGGTCGGGCGCTTCCTTGGCGTGCAGCTCCGCCATCCGCCAGTCGTT
Organism: Saccharothrix isguenensis; assembly: GCF_052936305.1. Classification (NCBI taxonomy): domain Bacteria; kingdom Bacillati; phylum Actinomycetota; class Actinomycetes; order Pseudonocardiales; family Pseudonocardiaceae; genus Saccharothrix; species Saccharothrix isguenensis. Next base: position 1,629,794 of record NZ_CP193626.1, on the reverse strand, counting down.
GAGGAACTTCCCGCCGCGCATGGTGTCCCGGAAGTGCACCTGCCAGCTGTCGTCGGAGTTCGCGTTGCCCATGGCCGCGGCGATACCGCCCTCGGCCATGACCGTGTGCGCCTTGCCGAACAGCGACTTGCACAGGACCGCCGTGCGCATCCCGTGCTCCCTGGCCTCGATCGCGGCACGCAGACCAGCACCGCCGGCACCGATCACCAGCACGTCGAACGAATGCCGTTCCACCTCGGGCAAAACAACTCCCTAGTTGACGAGTCGGAGGTCGGAGATCGTCCCGGAGGCGACCAGTGCGACGTAGAGGTCCGTGACGCAGACGAAGATCAGCGAGGCCCACGCCAACTGCATGTGCTTGGCGTTGAGCTTGGAGATCTGCGTCCACGCCCAGTACCGGACCGGGTGCTTGGAGAAGTGCTTCAGCCGCCCGCCGGCGATGTGCCGGCACGAGTGGCACGACAGGGTGTAGGCGGCGAGCAGCCCGACGTTCACCAGCAGCACGAGGTTGCCGAGGCCGATGCCGGTGGTGAACGAGAAGGCCGCGTCGTAGATGTTGATCATCAGGAGGATCGACGCGGCGTAGAAGAAGTAGCGGTGCAGGTTCTGCGCGACGAGCGGGAAGCGGGTCTCACCGGTGTACTTGGCGTGCGGCTCGGCCACCGCGCACGCGGGCGGGGACAGCCACGCCGCCCGGTAGTACGCCTTGCGGTAGTAGTAGCAGGTGACCCGGAAACCGAGCAGGAACGGGATGATGATCACCGGCGGGGTGAGGAAGCCCGGCAGCTCCGGCAGCAGCCGGCCGAAGTGCGCCGCGTTCGGCACGCACTCGGCGGTCAGGCAGGGCGAGTACATGGGCGTCAGGTAGCGGTACTCGTCCACCCAGTAGTGGTCGCCCATGAAGGTCCGCACGGCCGCGTAGACGGAGATCAGGAGCAGGCCGACGAACGTCGTCAGCGGGGGTAGCCACCACCGGTCCGTCCGCAACGTGCGCTGGGCGATCTGCGCCCTCATACCTCACCTCGTTCCACTTCGCTGTGGCGTGGGGAATGCTGTGGCGTGGGGAGTGCCGCGGTGCGGGACATACTGTGACGCTGAACACACTGCCGGACCGGAAAAGTGAGCGGCCCCCGCGTGCTCACGCGAGGGCCGGTCGAGGGTCGTTCAGGTGCGTTGGCTGCGGTAGCCGCCGAGACCTTCGTCGTCGGCGTCGGTCCACAGCTTCGGGTCGTAGGGCGTGTCGGGGACGACGACGACCTCCCGCTCGGCCCGGGGCACCGCGCGCTGCCGGGGCGGGCTGTCCAGGTCGAGCAGCTCGGTCGCGTCTATGTCCAGGCGCTCGACGTCGTTGGCCAGCCTCTGCACCGCGGCCACGTCGCCGTACCGCGCGCGCAAGCTGCCGACGCAGTGGCGCAACTGGCCTAGCGCCCGGCGCAGCTCCACGATCTCGGAGGACGTCATGGTCAGCACCTCCCTCGGGGTCCGGTCCTGTTCCGACTCTGCCAAGTGGAGAGCGCTGTGACAAGGACCACAGCCGCCTCGGTCGTGTCTCATGATCTGAATCGTTTTTGTGACGATCATGTCTCGTGACATAGTGTGCGAGCTGTCACGTCCGTCCGTGCGACGCCAGCGCTGTCGTCCACCGGGCCCACCACGGCCCGTGATCACCACCGGAGACAGCGAACCATGAGCGTGCATCCCGTCGTCACCGCGGTGACGGCTCGAATCGCCGCCCGCAGCGCCGCCGGCCGGTCCGCCTACCTCGAACGCATCGCCCAGGCCCGGCAAGATGGCCCCGCCCGTCGCGACATGGCGTGCAGCAACCTCGCGCACGGCTTCGCCGGGATCACTGGCGGTGACAAAGAACTCCTCCGGGCGGTGCGTCGCCCGAACGTGGCAATCGTGTCCGCGTACAACGACATGCTGTCCGCCCACCAGCCCATGCACGAGTACCCAGCGTGGATCAAGGACGCGGCGCGTGCCGTCGGCGGTGTGGCCCAGTTCGCGGGCGGCGTGCCCGCGATGTGCGACGGCATCACCCAGGGTCGCGCGGGCATGGAGCTGTCCCTGTTCAGCCGCGAGGTCATCGCGATGGCCACCGGGATCGCGCTGTCGCACGAGATGTTCGACTCGGCGCTGCTGCTCGGCGTGTGCGACAAGATCACGCCCGGCCTGCTGATCGGCGCGCTGTCGTTCGGGCACCTGCCCGCGATCCTGGTGCCCGCCGGCCCGATGAACTCCGGCCTGCCGAACTCGGAGAAGGCCCGGGTTCGGCAGCTGTTCGCGGAGAACAAGGCGTCCCGCGAGGACCTGCTCGAAGCCGAGGCGCAGTCGTACCACAGCCCCGGGACCTGCACGTTCTACGGCACGGCGAACTCGAACCAGCTCGTCGTCGAGGTCATGGGCCTGCACCTGCCCGGCGCGAGCTTCGTGCCGCCGGGGACCAAGCTGCGCAAGGCGTTGACCGAGGAGGCCGGGCGGCGGGCGGTGGAGATCAGCCGCGGCGAGGCGTACACGCCGATCGGGCACGTGGTGGACGTGAAGTCGGTCGTCAACGGCGTGATCGCGCTGCTGGCCACCGGCGGGTCGACCAACCACACGATGCACCTGGTGGCCATCGCGTCGGCCGCGGGCATCGAGCTGAACTGGGACGACTTCGCCGAGCTGTCCTCGGTGGTGCCGCTGCTGGCCCGCGTCTACCCGAACGGATCAGCGGACATCAACCACTTCCAGGCGGCGGGCGGCGTGTCGTACCTGGTCTCGACGCTGTTGGACGCCGGCCTGCTGCACGGTGACGTGCAGACCGTGGCCGGCCCCGGGCTGGACCGCTACCGGCAGGAGCCGGTGCTGGTCGAGGGCGTGCTGATGTGGCGTCCCGGCCCGCCGCACTCGCTGGACACCGACGTGCTGCGGCCCGTGTCGGAGCCGTTCGCGGCCGACGGCGGCCTGCGCATGCTGTCCGGCAACCTCGGCCGTGCGGTGATCAAGGTGTCGGCGGTCAAGCCGGAGCACCGGGTCGTCGAGGCGCCCGCGCGGGTGTTCACGTCGCAGGAGGCGTTCAGCGCCGCGTTCAACGCGGGTGAGCTGGAGCGGGACGTGGTGATCGTGGTGCGGCAGCAGGGACCGCAGGCGAACGGGATGCCCGAGCTGCACAAGCTCACCCCGGCGCTGGGCGTGCTGATGGACCGCGGGTTCAAGGTGGCGCTGGTCACCGACGGACGGATGTCCGGCGCGTCGGGCAAGATCCCGGCCGCCATCCAGGTCACGCCGGAAGCCGCCGTCGGCGGGCCGCTGGCCCGGGTGCGGGACGGTGACGTTCTGCGGCTCGACGCCGAGACCGGCACGCTGGAGGTCTTCGTGGACGCGGCGGAGCTGGCCGGCCGTGAGCTGGTGGACTTCCCGCCGGACGCGCAGGCGTGGACCGGCACGGGCCGGGAGCTGTTCGCCGCGCTGCGCCGTGCGGTGGGGCCCGCCGACCGGGGCGCGAGCGTGTTCGGACCGATCGCGGCCTCGCACTTCGAGGGCCAGTTCAACCAGGAGGTTTCCCGGTGACCAACACCCCAGCTCACGCCACTGCGGCGGACCTGTTGGCGCTGTCCCCCGTCATCCCGGTCGTCGTCGTGGACGACGCGTCCCACGCCGTGCCGCTGGCGCAGGCGTTGCTGCGCGGGGGTGTCCGGGTGATCGAGCTGACCCTGCGCACGCCCGCCGCGCTGGCCGCGATCGAGCGGGTGGCGGCGGAGGTGCCGGGCATCGTGATCGGCGCGGGCACCGTGACCACGCCGGAGCACGCCGAGCAGGCGGCGAAGGCCGGTGCGGCGTTCCTGGTGACGCCGGGGTCGACGGACCGGGTGCTGGACGCGGCCGAGGACACCGGGCTGCCGTTCCTGCCGGGCGTGGCGACCGTGTCGGAGGCGATGCGGCTGGTCGAGCGCGGGCTGACGTCGCTCAAGTTCTTCCCGGCCGAGGCCGCGGGTGGGGTGGACTACCTGAAGTCCATCGGCGGCCCGTTGCCCGGCCTGCGGTTCTGCCCGACCGGCGGCATCACGCCGGAGAGCGCGCCGCGCTACCTGGCGCTCCCGAACGTCGGGTGTGTCGGCGGGTCGTGGCTGGCGCCGAAGGACGCGCTGGCCTCGGGTGACTTCGCCCGGATCGAGGAACTGGCCCGAGCCGCCGCCGCGCTGTAGTCCTTTGTGCCCTTCGTCCGGTGTGTTCTTCGTCCGGGGGCGCCTTCCCTGCGCGGGGAGGCGCCCCTTCTTGGCGCTCTCGCCCCCTGATCCCTGCCCACGTGACCTACGGCGATAGCGTTGGGGCGTTCACTTCGGGGGAGGTAGTGAGGGATGAGCGCGCGACGAACCACGGTGGTCGCCGAACCCCACGGCCAAGTGGCACTGGTGTCGGTCGGGTTGCCGCTGGCGGGTGCGGTCGTGGTGTGGGGTCTGAAGGCCATCGCCGGGTGGGTGGCCGACCTGTCGTGGGCGCCGATGCAGGGACCCTTCCGGTTGGTGGCGTCGATCCCGGAGCCTTGGGCGACGATCGGGTCGGTGGCCCTGGGTGCCGTGCTCGGGTTGGTGGTGGCCGGCATCGCGGCGCACGAGCGGCTCGTGGTCGAGGTGTTCAACGAGGGCGTCGAGCTGTTGCGGGGCGGGAAGCACCGGAGCTTCGACCGGACGCTGGTGTCCGGGGCGTTCCTGGACGGCAAGAAGCTGGTGCTGCTCGGGGTGGACACCGGTGAGCTGGCCCGGGAGGGCCACGACCTGAAGCCGTCGGACTTGGCTGATGCGTTCCAGTCGCACGGGTACCAGTGGCTGGAGGGCGACCCGTACCGGGACGACTACCGGCGGTGGGTCGACGGGACGCCCGGGTTGCCGCCGGGGGCGAACGCGTTGCTGAAGGTGCGGGCCGAGGCGTTGCGCAAGGGCGACGACGAGGACGCGACCGAACTGCGCGAGGAGCTGAGCCGACTGGGCGTAGTGGTCCGCGAGGAGAAGAAGCGCCAATACTGGCGCCTGGCCCGCCCACTCCCCTAACCCCAGAACCACCCACTCACGCACCGCGAGTTGTCCAGCCGGGCACCGCGAACCAGCCAGTCCGGTAGCGCGAACCGGCTGGCCGGGCACGTGAGTTGGCCAGCCGGGTACGGGTCGGTGCCGGGTCAGTATTGGGTCAGGTCGTCCAAGGTCGTGGTGTCCTCGCCGGCCCGGCGCAGTTCTTCGCGCACCACCCGGTAGGCGAGGCCTTCCGGGTAGCCCTTGCGGGCCAGGGCGGAGACCAGGCGGCGGATCTTCGTGGTGTCGTCCAAGCCCGCCATGGTGCGCAGCTTCTTGCACACCAAGTCCCGCGCCCGGCTTTCCTCGGCCTCGTCGTCCACCGCCGCGACGGCCTCGGTGACCACCTCGTCCGCCACGCCCTTGCGGCGCAGCTCCATGGCCAGTGCCCGCCGGCCCAGCCCCTGGTAGGTGTGCCGGGAACGGACCCAGACCTCGGCGAAGGCGACGTCGTCGATCAGGCCCGCCCGGTCGAACTTGGCGAGCACCAGTTCCGCCGTCGGCTCGGTGATGCCCTTGCGCAGCAGCGCGTCCTTCAACTCCACGCGCGTCCGGGCCCGTGCGGTGAGCAGCGCGTAGCAGATGTCCGTCGCCTTGCGCTGTTCCTTCGCCGGGTCGACCGGCCCCTGCTCGGTGTCGTCGGCCGAAGGGTCGCGGGACAGCCCGCGACCACGGCCACCTCGTCCTGCCATGCCAGGTTAGAACTCGACCGGCGCCGCCGGGACGGTGTCGTCGGCGTCGAGGGTGGCGCCGATGCCCAGCTTGTCCTTGATCCGCTTCTCGATCTCGTTCGCCACGTCCGGGTTGTCGCGCAGGAACTTCCGCGCGTTCTCCTTGCCCTGGCCAAGCTGGTCGCCCTCGTAGGTGTACCAGGCGCCCGACTTGCGCAGGATGCCCTGGTCGACGCCCATGTCGATGAGCGAGCCCTCCCGGCTGATGCCCTGGCCGTAGAGGATGTCGAACTCGGCCTGCTTGAACGGCGGGGCGACCTTGTTCTTCACGACCTTGACCCTGGTGCGGTTGCCGACCGGCTCGCCGCCGTCCTTCAGGGTCTCGATGCGCCGCACGTCCAGCCGCACCGACGCGTAGAACTTGAGCGCCTTGCCACCGGTCGTGGTCTCGGGCGAGCCGAACATCACGCCGATCTTCTCGCGCAGCTGGTTGATGAAGATCGCGGTGGTGTTGGAGTTGCTGAGCGCACCGGTGATCTTCCGCAGCGCCTGGCTCATCAGCCGCGCCTGCAGACCCACGTGGTTGTCGCCCATCTCGCCCTCGATCTCGGCGCGCGGCACCAGGGCCGCCACCGAGTCGATGACCAGGATGTCGAGGGCGCCGGAGCGGACCAGCATGTCCGCGATCTCCAGGGCCTGCTCGCCGGTGTCGGGCTGGGAGACCAGCAGCGCGTCGGTGTCGACGCCGAGCTTCTTCGCGTAGTCCGGGTCGAGCGCGTGCTCGGCGTCGATGAACGCCGCGATGCCGCCGGCGCGCTGGGCGTTGGCCACGGCGTGCAGGGCCACCGTCGTCTTACCGGAGGACTCCGGGCCGTAGATCTCCACCACGCGACCGCGCGGCAGGCCGCCGATGCCCAGCGCCACGTCGAGCGCGATCGCACCGGTGGGGATCACCTGGAGCGGGGCGCGGACCTCGTCGCCGAGCCGCATGACCGAGCCCTTGCCGTACTGCTTGTCGATCTGGGCCAGGGCCAGTTCGAGGGCCTTGTCCCGGTCGGGTGCCTGGGGTGCCATCTGGAGTCCACCTCGGAGTGTCTTGGGGTCGCTGTGCGATGTCGGGGCCGACGTTACGGGTGGGGTCCGACATTTTTGGGTGGGGACCAGGTCACCAGCGGGGTGTCATCACCCGGTCGTGTCGGGGAGTGTAGCCGAACAGGTGTTCGACCACCTGGTCGGCACGCTGGGTCACACCGGTCACCGCCGCTGTTCCGGCACGTCGAAGGCGGCGCAGACGGCCAGCCAGACCTCCTTGGCCGGCAGCCCCGCCTCCAACGCCTCGTCGGGCGTCCGACCGCCGAGGGCCGACAGCACGTGGTCCCTGGCCACCATCTCCGCTCTGACCTGGCCGAACTCGTCGGCCATCCGCCGGCGGAACACCGTGATGCGCATCGACGCCAGGCTATCGCGCCGCCTTCCGGGCCGGACCGCCGACGTGGTCGCCGCCGAGCCGGGCCGGGGAACCTCACCGCAGGGCGGCGGCGACCAGACCACCGTCGACGATCAAGTCCTGCCCGTTGACGTAGGACGCCTCACCGGAGGCGAGGAACGCGACCGCGTCGGCGACGTCGTCGGCGGTGCCGATCCGACCTGCGGCCACCGCGGCGACGACGGCGGCTTCCACCTCGGCCGGGACGTTGTCGTGGAACATCGGGGTCTCGATGTAGCCGGGGCTGACCGAGTTGACCCGCACCCCCCTGGGCGCCAGCTCGGCCGCGAGGGTGTGCGCCAGGTTGTGCACGGCCGCCTTGGTCGCCGCGTAGAGGGACGCGCCGGCCAGTCCGCGGTGCAGCGTCCACGACGCGTTGATCACGATCGCGCCGTGGTCGGACAGCAGCGGGAGGGTCTTCTGGATGGTGAAGAACACCCCTTTGAAGTTGATGTCCACGACGCGGTCGAACTCGGCCTCGGTGACGTCGCCGTGCGGCTGGAACGAAGCGACGCCCGCGTTCGCGAAGACCACGTCCAGCCGCCCGTGCCGGTCCCGGATCACGGCCGTCAGCGCATCGAGGTCGGTGAGGCTCGCCACGTCGCCGCGCACGGCGAGGACGCCGTCGCCGCCGTCCAGCTCGTCGACCACGGCGTCCAGCCGGGTCTGGTCGCGCCCGGTGACGACCACCTGAGCGCCCTCGGCGAGCAACCTCCGCGCGGTGGCCAGCCCCATGCCGCTCGTGCCGCCGGTGATGAGCGCGATCTTGTCCTTGAACCGGGAAGTGCTGTGCGTCATGGGATCCAGCGTGCCGACCGGTGAGGGGCGCGAACAGTGCGCGCTCAACCTGGGAGCGGCACCACCACCCTCGACGGCCGATCAGACCGGGCCGGACCGGGACAGGCCGGACCGGACGGAGTCAGACCGAGGCGGCCGGCCCGCTGTGCCGCAGCCGATCGAGCCGTTCCCCGGTCCCGGTGCCCGGCCGCGGGTCGTACAGCTCCAGGTACCGGTCCGAGCGGTCGGCCACCGCCAGGGTCGTCACGTCGAAGACCAGGTCACCGGCCTCGGGGTGGTGGACCGCCTTCACGGCCTGGACCGGGGCGCCCACCTCGTGGCGTGCCCACAGCTCGGCGAACTCGGTGCTCGCGGCGCTGAGCGCGTCGACCACCCGGTCGAACTCCGGGTCCGCGGGTGCGTGCGCCGCGTCGGCGCGGAAGGCGGCGACGACGACCGGTGCGACCGATGCCCAGTGGACGTGCATGTCCCGGTACCGGGCATTGGTGAAGAACGTGACCAGGCAGTTGTGGTCGGTGTCGTCATAGCCGAACACGGTCCGGGTCGCGGCGTTGATCGCGAGCAGGTTCCAGTACCGGTCCCGGAGGATCGCGGGTCGTGGCGTCCACGCGTCGACCAGGCGCCGCAACTCCGGACCGACCGCGTCACCGCGCGCACCGCCGACCCGTGGCGGGTTGAGACCGGCCAGCAGGTACAGGTGCGCGCGTTCGAGAGCGGTCAGGCGCAGCGCCCGGCTGATCGCGTCGAGCACCTCGGCTGAAACGGTGATGTCACGGCCCTGCTCCAGCCACGTGTACCAGGACACGCCGACCCCGGCCAGCGCGGCGACCTCCTCGCGCCGCAGCCCCGGCGTCCGGCGCCGGCCCACCGCCACGATGCCCACGTCAGCGGGCGTGAGCCGCGCCCGGCAGGTCCGCAGGAAGTCGCGGAGCTGCTCTCGCCGACGCAGTTTCACCGCAGGGGATTCGCTGGTCACACGCCACGGTAGCAACGAGCCCGGTCAGCGCACCGCCTTCCAGGCGGGGCTGTCGACGTAGTGGTTGTCGAACCGGTCCTGCGAGTCGCGGATCTCCTGCGGGCTCGCCTCGCCGCGCTGCACGCGGTCGAGCAGGCGGTAGTAGTCGAACCGGCCCATGCCGGGCGTGAAGACGAACAGGACGTCCGCGTCGGCGCCCTTGAGCGCGCCGAAGGCGTGCGGCACGCGTGGCGGCACGACCAGGAAGTCGCCGCGCTCCAGGGTCACCACGTCCTCGTCCAGCAGCACTTGGAGCGTCCCGTCGAGCACGAAGAACAACTCCGAGGCGCGGGTGTGGAAGTGCGGCGGCGCGCCGTCCGCGCCGTCGCGGAAGGTGGACCGGTTGCCGGTCAGGCCATCCAGGTCGGCGAGGAGGGTGACGACGGCGGCAGGGTCGGCGTGGAGCTTTTCAGCCTGCGCGGCGCGGACGAGGAGCGTGTTTTCCATGAGGTCGAGACTCGTCGCCCGGCAGACCCCGAACAACGACGAAGGCCGGATAGAACGATAACCTGGCGGTTATGGAACGGCGTGACCTGGAGGTCTTCCTGACGTTGGCGGAGGAGCTGCACTTCAGCCGCACCGCCGAGCGCCTGCACGTCTCGCAGGCGCGGGTCAGCCAGTCCGTCAAGCAGCTGGAACGCCGCATCGGCGCGCCCCTGTTCGAGCGCACCAGCCGCCGGGTGGCCCTGACCCCCATCGGCCGCCGTCTGCGGGACGACCTGGCACCGGCCTACCAGCAGATCGTGGACGGCATAGCGCGCGCTGTGGAGGCCGCGCGCGGGACGGGTCTGCTGCGGGTCGGGTTCGAGGCGCCGGCCGTCGCCGACCTCGTCGCGGATGTCCTCGACACCTTCCGCGCCCGCCACCCCGGCAGTGGGGTGCGCGTCCGCGAGGCCCTGTTCACCGACCCGTTCGCGCTGCTCAGAGCGGACGAGGTGGACGTGCTGGTGACCTTGTTCCCGGTGGACGAGCCCGACCTGACGTCCGGTCCGGTGGTGTTCGAGGAGCCCTTGGTGCTCGCCGTGTCCGACACGCACCCGTTCACCAGGCAGAAGTCGGTGAGCCTGGAAGACCTGGCCCGCGACACGGTCTTCCGTGCCTCCTTCTGGCGTGACACGACTCCCGAGGGCGCGCCCATCAAGCGCGGGCGGCCCCTCACGACGTTCCAGGAACTGCTCACCGCGATCGCCGACGGCGAGGGCGTCTGCCCGCTGGGCGCGCACGCGGTCGGCTACTTCACCCGTCCGAAGATCGCGTTCCTGCCACTGGTGGACGCCCCGCGCGTGGCGTGGGGAATGGTCTGGCGCAGGACGGGTGAGACGGCCAGGGTCCGCGACTTCGCCGCGGCGGCGCGCTAACCTCGGAGGGTGCTGTTGTTGCAGGAAGACCCCACGGGGATGTCGTCGCCGATCGCCACGATCGCGGTGATCGCCGTGCTCGTCGCGGCGCTCGTCGTGGGCGTGCGGGCGCTCTGGCACAACCGCAAGCGCTGATCACCCCACCCGCTGCGACGACGTGAACAGGCACGTCACCAGCAGCGGCAGCGCGGTGAACCCGACGAGCAGCCCCAGCGCGGCGTAGGACCACGTGGCCACCACGACGCCCGCCGTGACGCCGCCGAGCGCGCCGCCGAGGTTCATGCACAGGTCGGACAGGCCTTGCGCGGCCGGCCGGTCGAGCACCTGGACCGACTCGGTGAGCAGCGCGGATCCCGCCACCAGGCCCGCTGACCAGCCGAAGCCGAGCAGCGTCAGACCGGCGGCGAGCTGCGGCGCGTCGTGCGAGGGCGCCATGCCCGCGATGCCGGCCGCGGCGACCACGAGCGCGGCGCCGATCGTCAGCACCGGCAGCCGGCCGAGCCGGTCGGCCATCCACCCGAACAGCGGGCTGGCCGCGTACATCGAGGCGACGTGCAGGCTGATCACCACGCCCACGACGTGCAGCGACGAGCCCCCGTGGTCCATGTGCACCGGGGTCATCGACATCATGCCCACCATCGCGGTGTGGCACAGCGTCACCCCGCCCAGCGCGAGCTTCGCCGTGGAGGGCAGCGACCGCCACAGCGCCTTCGCGCCCTTGGTCTCGCCCATTCCCCCGGCGCAGTGGGCGGGCATGACGACGGCGGACTGCGCGATGGCCAGCGGGTCGGGCCTGAGGAACCGCAGGACCACCAACGCGGCCAGCGCGAACAGCGCGGCCGACAGCAGGTAGGGCCCGGCGCCCACGGGCAGTCCCAGCCGCACGGCCACGTCACCCGCCGGGGCGGCCAGGTTCGGCCCGGCCACCCCGCCCAGCGTCGACGCCCACACCACCAGCGCCACCGAACGCGCCCTCCGGTGCGGATGGGCCAGGTCGGCGCCCGCGTACCGGGCCGCGAGGTTCGCGGTCGACGCCGCCCCGAACAGGACGAGCGCGACCAGCAGCACGTGCCACGAGCCGAGCACCACCCCGCACGCCGCCACCGCCGCGCCGATCGCGCCCGCGCCGTAGGCGAAGACGAGCGCCGGACGGCGTCCGCGCCGGGCCGCCATCCGGGCCGCGGGCAGTGCGAACAGCGCCGCGCCGAGCACCGCGCTGGTCTGAGCCAGCCCGCCGACCACGTCGGAGTCCGCGAGCACGGCCGCGATGAGCGTGCTCACCGCCAGGCCGATGGTGACGCCCGCCGCGCCCAGCACCTGGGTCACCGCCAACACCCGCAGAACCCGGCGCTGCACGACGTCGACCACGGTCATGATCTTGATCGTGCCAGGGGACCGGTGGCCCGACCAGCCACCGTCCGGGTCAGGTGCCGGGTTGGACCGCGGCCTCGAAGAAGTCGGCGACCTGGTCCGCGGTCAGCTCCTCGCCGCCGCTCTTGGTCACGATGCCCAGCAGTGGGAGGTCGTCGGCGGTGAACACGAGCAGCCCCAACCCTCCGTCGGCTGCGGCCCGGTACTTGCCCTTGAGGCCGTTGCCCGCCCACTGCGCCTCGACCATGTCGGTCTTGAGCGACTGCACGACGGCCTCCGCGCCGTGCTGCGCGCCGACGACAGTCTCGGTGAGGACGTACTGGACCGAGTAGTCGTCCCTGACCGCGCAGCTGACCACGGTGCCCTTGATGCCGTTGACACCGCCCACACCCGGCGTTCCGCCCGCCTTGCAGGTGCTGGTGTCCGGGATCGTGCCCGCGAGACGGCGCAGGCACTCGGTGAAGCCCTTGTCGTCCTGCTGGGTGTCGTTCTTGCACTCCTGAGCGGTGGGCACGCCCGGCCCGCTGAACGCGACGAACCCGCCGACCACGGCCAGCGCGAGCACGACCACCGCCGCGCCGACGGAGATCAGCAGGGTCCGGTTCGGCTTCTTCTCCTCGGCGGGCAGCTGACGCGTGACGGTCGGGAAGTTGAACTGCTGCGGCCCGGTCTGCGGGTTCACCTGGTAGGGCCCGCTGGCGCTCGGGTTGACCTGGTACGGGCCGCTGGCGGTGGGATTGACCTGGTACGGGCCGCTCGCGCTCGGGTTGACCTGGTACGGACCGCTCGCGTTCGGGTTCCCCTGGTACGCGCCGCTGGTGGTGGGGTTCACCTTGTACCCGGCGTTCGGGTGCACCGGCGTGGTGACGACCGTGTCCGGCTCCTTGGGCCTGGTCGTCTCCTGGGAGCGCGGCGTGACGCCGTTCTTGGGGACGTGGTGCGCGCCCAGGGCCACCGACGTCTCCGGCTGGTCCAGGCTCGTCGGCACGATCCGCACCTGCTCGGCGATCATCGTCGCGACCAGCGGGATGCGGCTGGCGCCGCCGACCAGGTAGATGCCCGTGAGCTGGTTGGGCGCCATGCCGGTGGAGCGGATCGTGGACTCCAGCAGCTCGACGCTGCGCATCATGCTCGGCCGGACCAGCGCTTCCAGGTCGGACCGGTTGACCAGCACGTCCTCGAACGGCTCCGGCATCGGCACCTCGGTGTGCGAGTGCCGTGACAACGACTCCTTGGCGGCCCGCACGTCCTCCTGGAGCGCGCGCCTGGCCCGGCGGTCCGCGGTGGACTCGGGGCGCAGCAGCCGCTGCCAGGCCGCCGGGTCGCGGTGCGAGACCTGCCGCCCGACGTGTTCGAGGAGGGCCTGGTCGACGTCCAGCCCGCCCAGGTCGGGCAGGCCGTCCTCGGCGAGCACGGTGAAGCCGTTCTGGGTGGCGCCGACGATGGCCACGTCGAACGTGCCCGCGCCCAGGTCGTACACCGCAAGCGCTTGGCCGACGGACAGCGAGGCGTAGTGCGAGGCGGCGGCGACCGGCTCCGGGACCAGCACGACCTCGCCCTTGGCGCCGGAGAGGCGGGCCGCCGACAGCAGCACGTTGCGGCGGGTCAGGCCCCACTGCGCGGGGTGGGTGAGGCGGATCTCGTCCAGCGACTCGCCACCCAGCTGGCGGTTGGTCTCGTCCAGGACGCGGCGCAGCACGGCGGCCAGCGCGTCGGTGACCGGGACGACGTTGTCGCCGAGGAGCAGCACGCCGTCGTCCACGCGGCGCTTGGGGTTGGGTTCGAAGCGGGCCGGGTCGAGGCGGGCGCGGCGCTCGGCGTCGCGGCCGACGACGAGGGTGCCGTCCTCTTCGCAGTAGACGGCCGACGGCATGGTGGCCGATCCGTCCACCTCCACGACCCGGGGCGGCCGGCTGTGCGCGGCGAGCACCGCGACGGTGTTGGAAGTGCCCAGGTCGACGGACAGGACGCGCACGGTCACCCCTTTGGTTTCGAACGGGGTGATCGTGCCACAAACCAAAATTGTCGGACCCCGGGTTCACTATGGACGGCATGGAAGTCCTGTCCGCGTTCTCCCCCGCGACCCGGCAGTGGTTCACCGGGGCCTTCGCCGCGCCCACTGCCGCGCAGGCGGGCGCGTGGGAGGCGGCGGCCGCGGGCGACCACGCGCTGGTCATCGCACCCACGGGGTCCGGCAAGACGCTGGCCGCGTTCCTCTGGGCGCTGGACCGGTTGGCGTCCACGCCGAAGCCCGCCGAGCCGAAGCGGCGGTGTCGGGTGCTGTACGTCTCACCGCTGAAAGCGCTGGCAGTCGACGTGGAGCGGAACCTGCGGGCGCCGTTGGCGGGCATCCGGCAGGCCGCGCACCGGCTGTCGCTGCCCGAGCCGGACATCACGGTCGGCATGCGCACCGGCGACACGCCGGCGGACGCGCGGCGGGCGTTCGCGCGGACCCCACCGGACGTGCTGGTCACCACCCCGGAGTCGCTGTTCCTGGTGCTCACGTCGGCGGCGCGGGAGTCGTTGCGCGGTGTCGAGACGGTGATCGTGGACGAGGTGCACGCGGTGGCGGGCACGAAGCGCGGCGCGCACCTCGCGCTGTCACTCGAACGGCTGGACTCCCTGCTGGAGCGGCCGGCCCAGCGGATCGGGCTGTCCGCGACGGTCCGACCGGTCGAGGAGGTGGGCGCGTTCCTCGCGGGCGGTCGGCCGGTGCGGGTCGTGCAGCCGAAGACGGCGAAGACGATCGAGGTGCGGGTCGAGGTCCCGGTCGAGGACATGTCGGTGCTCGGCGAGCCGACCAGCGAGGTGTCCGGCTCGGCGGCGGGCGCGGAGCGGCGGACGTCGATCTGGCCGGCGGTGGAGCAGCGGATCCTGGAGCTGGTCCGGCAGCACCGGTCCACGATCGTGTTCGCGAACTCCCGGCGGCTGGCCGAACGGCTCACCGCGCGGCTCAACGAGCTGGCGGAGGAGGCCGAGGAGCTGGAGCGGTCCCAACCGGCCCAGCTCGAACAAGCCCAGCCCGAGCGGTCCCGGCAGACCGAGGGGTCCCAGATCGAGCGGTTCCCTGCCGAGGCTCCCGGCCAGTCCGGCGTGACGATCCAGCGCAGCACCTCGATCGCCCGCGCGCACCACGGCTCCATGTCGCGCGAGCAGCGGGTGGTGGTCGAGGAGGAGCTGAAGTCCGGGCGGCTGCCGTGCGTGGTGGCGACGTCGTCGCTGGAGCTGGGCATCGACATGGGCGCGGTCGACCTGGTGGTGCAGGTGGAGGCGCCGCCGACGGTGGCGTCCGGGTTGCAGCGGGTCGGCCGGGCCGGGCACCAGGTGGGCGCGGTGTCGCGCGGGGTGATGTTCCCGAAGTTCCGCGGCGACCTGGTGTCGTGCGCGGTGGTGGCGGAGCGGATGCGTGACGGCGCGATCGAGGCCGTGCGGTACCCGCGCAACCCGCTGGACGTGCTGGCGCAGCACGTCGTGGCCATGGTGGCGATGGAGACGTGGACGGTCGAGGAGTTGGCCGGGCTGGTGCGGCGGGCCGCGCCGTTCGCCGCACTGCCGGAGTCGGCGTTGCAGGCGGTGCTGGACATGCTCGCGGGCCGGTACCCGAGTGAGGAGTTCGGCGAGCTGCGGCCCCGGATCACGTGGGACCGGATCACCGGTGAGCTGCGCGGCCGGCCGGGGTCGCAGCGGCTGGCGGTGACGTCGGGCGGCACGATCCCGGACCGGGGGCTGTTCGCGGTGATGACCCCGCCGTCCGAGCGCGGTCCCGGCTCGCGGGTGGGCGAGCTGGACGAGGAGATGGTCTACGAGTCGCGGGTGGGCGACACGTTCCTGCTGGGCACGTCGTCGTGGCGGGTGGAGGACATCACCCACGACCGGGTGATCGTGGTGCCCGCGCCGGGCCAGGCCGCGCGGATGCCGTTCTGGAAGGGCGACGCGCCGGGACGTCCGCTGGAGCTGGGGCGGGCGCTGGGGAAGTTCCTCCGCGAAGTGTCCGCGATGGACGACGCGAAGGCGGCCGAGCGGACGGCGTCGGCCGGGTTGGACGCGTGGGCGACGTCGAACCTGCTGGCGTACCTGGGCGAGCAGCGCGAGGCGACCAGGCACGTGCCGAACGACCGGATCGTGCTGGTGGAGCGGTTCCGGGACGAGCTGGGCGACTGGCGGCTGGTGGTGCACTCGCCGTTCGGGGCGCAGGTCAACGCGCCCTGGGCGCTGGCCATCGCGGCCCGGCTGCGGGAGCGGCGCGGTATCGAGGTGCAGGCGGCGCACTCCGACGACGGGATCGTGATCCGGCTGCCGGACGCGGTCGACCTGGACGGCGCGCCGGTGGTGGCGGGTGCGGACGACGTGCTGCTCGACCCGGAGGAGGTCGAGCAGGTCGTGGTGGCCGAGGTGGGCGGGTCGGCGCTGTTCGCGGCCCGGTTCCGGGAGTGCGCGGCGCGGTCCCTGCTGCTCCCCCGGCGTGATCCGCGCAAGCGGTCCCCGCTGTGGCAGCAACGGCAGCGGGCGGCGCAGTTGCTGTCGGTGGCGGCGAAGTACGAGAGCTTCCCGGTGGTCTTGGAGGCCATGCGGGAGGTCCTCCAGGACGTCTACGACGTGCCCGGCCTGCGTGAGCTGATGACGGAGATCCGGGCGCGGCGGGTGCGGGTGGTGGAGGTGGAGACGCCGTCACCGTCGCCGTTCGCCCGCAGCCTGCTCTTCGGGTACGTCGGGATGTTCCTGTACGAGGTGGACGCGCCGCTGGCCGAGCGGCGGGCCGCAGCGTTGTCGCTGGACTCGGCGCTGCTGGCGGAGCTGCTGGGGTCCGAGGCGATCCGGGAGCTGCTGGACCCGGAGGTGGTCGAGGAGGTCGAGCGGAACCTGCAGCGCCTCGCGCCGGACCGGCACGCGCGGGACGCGGAGGGCGCGTCGGACCTGCTGCGGTTCCTGGGCGACCTGTCCGAGGCGGAGGCGCTGGAACGCGGTGTGCGGCCGGAGTGGCTGGCCGACCTGGTGGCGCAGCGGCGGGCGATCCGGGTGCGCATCGCGGGTGAGGACCGCGTGATCGGGATCGAGGACGCGGGCCGGGTGCGGGACGCGTTGGGCGTGGCTCTGCCGGTGGGTGTGCCTGAGGTGTTCACCGAGCCGGTGGCCGATCCGTTGGGAGACCTGCTGTCGCGGTACGCGCGGACGCACGGGCCGTTCCCGGCGGTGGTGGCGGCGGAGCGGTTCGGGCTCGGCGTCGCCGTGGTGACCGGGGTGCTGGAGCGGATGGCGGCCACCGGGCGGCTGGTGCGCGGTGAGCTGAGACCCCTGTCGCTCGCTGGACCCCCGCGACCGGGGGCGGGCACGCACACCGAGTACTGCGACGCCGAGGTGCTGCGGCGGTTGCGGCGCGCGTCGCTGGCGAGGCTGCGGGCCGAGGTGGAACCGGTGGAGCCCGCCGCGCTGGGCCGGTTCCTGCCGGGCTGGCACGGGGTGGGGCGGCGGTTGCGGTCCGCGCCGACGGTGGACGACGTGTACTCGGTTGTCGAGCAGCTGGCGGGCGCGCCGCTGCCCGCGAGCGCGGTCGAGTCGCTGGTGCTGCCCGCCCGGCTGCCCGGCTACAGCCCGGCGCTGCTGGACGAGCTGACGGCGTCCGGCGAGGTGACGTGGACGGGGTGCGGGTCGCTGGCCGGCGGTGACGGCTGGATCGCGTTGGCGCCCGCGGACGTGGCCGACCTGCTGCTGCCGGACCTGGTGCCGGAGGCGATGCCGGACTCGTCGCTGCACACCGCCGTGGTGGAGGCGTTGGGCGGTGGCGCGTTGTTCTTCCGGCAGCTGGTCGACCGGGTGTCGTTGCAGGGTCCGACGACGGACGCCGAGGTCGTCGGCGCGCTGTGGGACCTGGTGTGGGCCGGTGTGGTCACCAACGACACGCTGGCGCCGTTGCGGGCGCTGGTCGCGGGTGGCGGCACGGCGCACAAACCCCGGCGTGCCGCGCCACGCGGTCGGTACGCGCGGATGCGGGCGGGTCGGCCGGACATGCCGAGCCGCACCGGGCCGCCGACGGTGGCGGGCCGGTGGTCGCTGGCCGTGGTGCCCGCTGCCGACGCGACGCGACGGGCGCACGCGCGGGCCGAGGCGTTCCTGGAGCGGCACGGCGTGCTGACGCGCGGTGCGCTGGACACCGAGCGGGTGACCGGCGGGTTCAGCGCGGTGTACCGGGTGCTGCGGGCGATGGAGGAGTCCGGGCAGGTCGTGCGCGGGTACGTGGTCGAGGGGTTGGGCGCGGCGCAGTTCGCGGCGCGGGGTGCGGTGGACAGGTTGCGCGCGTCGTCCCGGCCGCCGGGGCAGGAGCACATGGGCTCGCCGGACGCCGTGGTGCTGGCGGCGGCCGATCCGGCGCAGCCCTACGGTGCGGCGCTGACGTGGCCGGAGTCGTCGGGCGAGGGCAAGCACCGGCCCGGCCGGAAGTCCGGTGCGCTGGTGGTGCTGGTGGACGGTGCGGCGACGCTCTACGTGGAGCGGGGCGGGCGGTCGCTGCTGTCGTTCACCGAGGAGGAGGAGTCGTTGCGCTCGGCCGCCCAGGCGTTGGGGCGGGCCGTGCGCGACGGGTGGTTGGGTCAGCTGGCGGTGCAGCGGGCGGACGGGGAGGTGGCATTGGGCTCGCGCTTGGCCGGCGTCCTGCAGGACGCGGGCTTCCGGGCGACGCCCAAGGGGTTGCGACTGCGGGCGTGACGGGGGTTTTCAGCCGCGCACCAGGCGGTTCGCCAGGACGGACACCGGCCGGCGGGCGCGAGAGCGTGCCGCTCAGGCGCGCACCAGGCGGTTGGCCAAGGTGGACATCGTGTACGTGCCGATGCCCAGCACCACCTCCAGCGCGTTGCGGGTGGTGAAGCCGGCGGCCACGAACTCGGCGAGTTCGTCCTCCGGCACCTCTCCGGCGGTGGCGAGCACGCGCAGGGTGAACTGCCTCAGCGCCTCCAGCCGCAGGTCGTCCAGCGGTTCCCCGGACCGCAGGGCGGTGATCCGCGCCGACTCGGCACCCAGCTCCCGCAGGCGGCCGGTGTGCATGGCCACGCAGACCCGACAGCCGTTGCGGTTGGCGATGGTCATGATCACCACCTCCCTCGCGAGCGGGTCGAGGGTGCTCGCTTCGAAGAGACCACTGGCGTGGAGGAAGCCGCCGAGCATCTCGGGCGACTCGGCGAGCAGGGCCACGGCGGGCGGTAGGTGGCCGAGGTGGGCGACCGCGGACTCCATCAGGCGGCGTGAGCCGGCGGGAGCGGATTCGAGCGTGTGCCGGGCGAACATGCGGGACTCCGGTAAAGTCGACAACGTGGTTGACGAAACCGTAAACCTGGTTGTCGAGTTTGTCGAGCGCGCCGATGGCCGACGTGGCTGATCAGGCAGGCAGGACCGGCAGGACCGACACCACTGGCAGGGCTGATCGCGAGCCGCCGGGGTTCGAGCTGCCGTTGCTGCTGTTCGCCGGATTCCGGTCCCTCATCGACCAGCTGCACGCCGAACTGGCCGAACGCGGGCACCCCGACGTGCGGCCCGCCCACGGTTTCGCGATGCAGGCGATCGGCGTGCACGGCGCGACCGCCAGCGAGATCGGACGCCGCCTCGGCGTCTCCAAGCAAGCCGCCGGCAAGACCGTCGACCGGCTCGCCTCGCTCGGCTACGTCGAACGCGCCGACGACCCTCGGGACGCGCGCCGGAAGCTGGTCCGGCTCACACCGCGCGGGATCGACTCGCTGACCCAGTCGGCGGAGATCTTCGACCGGCTGCGGGCGCGGTGGGTCCACGAACTCGGCGCCGGCCGGGTCGCCCAGCTGGAGTCGTCCCTCCGCGCGGTCGTGCCCGACGCCGGATTCCCCGTCGACGTCCCCGGCTGGTTCGGCTGACGGTCAGCGGAACAGCGCGCTGTACGCGTTGAGCGCGGGCTGGCCGCCGAGGTGGGCGTAGAGGACGTTGGAGTCGCGCGGGACCTCGCCGGTGGACACGAGTTCGATCAGGCCCGCGAGGGACTTGCCCTCGTACACCGGGTCGGTGATCATGCCTTCCAGGCTCGCGCCCAGCCGCATGGCGTCCAAAGTGGACTCCCCCGGCACGCCGTAGATGCCCTCGTGGAACCGGTCGTCCAGGATGACGTCCGCGTCGGTCACCTCGACGCCCAGCAGGTCCGCCGTGTTCTTCGCGATGCGCGACACCTGGTCACGGGTGTCGCACGGCTCGGCGGACGCGTCGATGCCGATGATCGTCCGCCCGCTGCCCGCGAACCCGGCCACCATCCCCGCCTGCGTGCTGCCGGTCACCGAGCACACGACCACCGTGTCGAACCGCACCCCCAGCTCGGCCTCCTGCCGCTCGACCTCGACCGCCCACCCGGCGAACCCGAGCCCGCCCAACGGGTGGTCCGACGCACCCGCCGGGATCGCGTACGGCTTGCCGCCCGCCGCACTCACGTCCTCGATCGCCTGCTCCCAGGCCGGTTTCACGCCGATGCCGAAGTCCGCCTCCACCAGCCGCACGTCGGCGCCCATCAACCGGCTGAGCAGGATGTTCCCCACCCGGTCGTACACCGCGTCCGGCCAGTCCACCCAGCTCTCCTGCACCAGCACGCACTTCAGCCCGGCCCGCGCCGCCGCCGCGGCCACCTGCCGGGTGTGGTTGGACTGCACGCCGCCGATGGACACCAGCGTGTCGCAGCCCGTGGCCAACGCGTCCGCGACCAGGTACTCCAGCTTGCGCGTCTTGTTGCCCCCGAACGCCAGCCCGGAGTTGCAGTCCTCCCGCTTGGCCCACACCCGCGCGCCGCCGAGGTGCCGGCCCAGCCGTTCCAGCTCGTGCACCGGCGACGGGCCGAAGGTCAGCGGGAAGCGGGCGAAGTCGTCCAGCGCCATGATCAGTTCTCCTCAACCAGCAGGTCGGCCAACGTCGCCCAGTTCCGCTCGACCAGCCGCGCCGCGAGTTCGGCGTCGGCCGCGGCGCAGGCGGTGATGATCTCGTCGTGCATCGCCACCGAGTGGCGGCCGGTCGGCGCGGCGAACCGCAACCGCTCGAGCCGGCGGACGAGCGGGGTGTAGCGCTCGATGGTGGCCACCACGGCGAAGTTGTCGCTCCGCCGCACTGCCACCGCGTGGAACTCGTCGTCCGCGGCCAACGCGCCGGGCACGTCACCGACGGCCAAGGCCTGCGCGAACGACGTGTTGGCGGCGCGCATCGCGGCCAGGTCGGCCTCCACCATGCGCGGGACGGCGAGCCGTGCGGCCAACGCGTGCATGGTCCGGACGACGACGTGCGCGTCACGCACCGCCGTCGTGTCCAGCGGGGTGACCCGCGTGTAGCTGTGCGGCTTGCTCTCGACCAGGCCTTCGTCGGTCAGCCGCGCCAACGCCTCGCGCACCGGCGTCCGGGACAGGCCCAGCCGCTCGGCCAGCTCGGCGTCCTTGATCGGCACGCCCGGCGCCAGGTCGCCACCCAGGATCGCCTCGCGGATCGCGGTCAGCGCCTGGTCGCGGTACAGGGCCCGACCAATATATTGCATATCGGCACTGTAGACGGTGAGGTCGAGGAACGGTAGGCGGTACGGCCGAGCGGCGGTAGACCGTGCGGCTCAGCCGCGCAGCGCCGGGACGCCGTCCCACGACGGCTCCATGGCGCGCAGCAGCCACGGGTGCGGGTTCTCCTCCGGCACGTCGCGGTCGCGCTCCACCATCGCCGGCATGAGCGCGGGCACGCGGGGCAGGCCGACGGTGATGACACCACCGCCGTCACCGGCCATCCACATCGTGCCCGTTTCGGCGATGTTGGCGATCAGGTCCGGGTTGGGCAGCGGGAACCGCACCACCGCCGTGCCGGTCGGCAGCTGGGCGAGCCCGGCGACCTCGTGCTCGGACTCCCAGGGGAAGAGCGTCACGGGGACCGGCGTCCACTTCACCGCCGACTCGGCCGCCGCCACCGCCTCGCGGTACAGCTTGCAGATCATCACCACACCCGGCGAGAGGATGGCGGCGGCCACGATCAGGAGCCCACCGACCACCAGGCCGGCCGGTGACAGCGGCGTCACGCTCAGCGACACCATCGCGGCGCCGACCACCGTTGACGCAGTGGGCCAGACCCAGGCCCGCGTGCCCCAGCGGAAGCCGCGGAACGCGCGCGCCACCACCTCGTCGTCCAGCGGTCTGCCGATCAGGTGCGGTTCGCGTTCACGGGGACGGACGTCGGCCGCCTCGATCTCCTCCACCCGCATCGGGTACAGGCGGCACAGGCCCGCGACGCGAACCTCTGCCCTGCCCTTGTCGTCCGGCCCGCACAGGAACACCTCCTGCCGGTCCAGCACCAGGGTCGTCACGTCGGGCAACGTGCCGCGCAGGACGACCGTGCCCCCCTCGGTGAAGAGCAGGAGCCGTTCCTCCTCCCACGTCCCGCCGGCGGCGACCGTCGCGGGAACCCGCCGCCACGGTCGGTCGAGCAGTCCACGCCGTCGCGGCGCCCACTCGTGCCGGTGCACGAGCGACGCGAGCGCCATGAGGAGACCCAGCAGCGCGAGCACCACCACCACCGCCACGGTGCCGGGGGTGGCCTCGGGGAACACGACGAGGCTCACCGCGACCGTCAGCGACCCCACCGCCATCGCGTCGGCCACGCGCCCGAAGGTCTTGTCCTCGTCGAGGAACAACCTGGTGGACCAGTCCTCCACCGCCGGGACGTCCGTGCGGGGCTCCAGGTACGCGGGTCGCATCACGATCGCCATCATGGACGGGTCAGCGGGGTGTGAGCACGCAGAATTCGTTGCCCTCCGGGTCCGCCAGCACCACCCACGGCACGTCGGTCTGCCCGACGTCCGCCCGCACCGCGCCCCACGCCTCCAGCCGCGCCACCTCGATCAGCAGGTCGCCGGCGGGGCGAGGTCCAGGTGGATCCGGTCCTTCACCACCTTCGGCTCGGCCACCCGCACGAACTCCAGCGCCGGCCCGGCTTCCTGGCTCAGCGACGCGAAGTCGGGGTGCTCGCGGGTCACCGGCAACCCGGTCACCCCCGCCCAGAACGCCGCCTGCGCCCGCGGGTCGAGCGAGTCGACCACGACCGCGGCCACCGGCCCGGTGTGCGCGTACTCGTCACGCTGCTCCAGCACGCAGAACTCGTTGCCCGCCGGGTCCGCCAGCACCACCCACGGCACGTCGCCCTGCCCGACGTCCACCGTCTTGGCGCCCAGGTCAACGGCCCGCTCCACGATCGCCGCCTGGTGCTCCGGCGAGGAGGAGGCCAGGTCCAGGTGCAGGCGGTTCTTCACCACCTTCGGCTCGGGCACGGTCCCGAACACCAGCTCCATCCCGCCGCTGAGCGCCACGTCGACCTCGTCGGCGGTCTCGCCGGTGATCGGCCGCTCCAGCAGCGCCGACCAGAACCGGCCCAGTGCCGCAGGGTCGGCCACGTCCACGACGACATCGCGCCACCTCGTTGCCATGCTCCGACGGTAACGTCTGACGAATGGCTGACCTGGTACTTGGTCCGGTGTTGCGACACGTCGACTCCACCTCGGCGACGGTGTGGGTCGAATCCGACGCCGCGTGCGAGGTCGCCGTCGCGGGCGGACGCGCGGAGACGTTCCAGGTCGGCGAGCAGCACTTCGCCCTGGTCGTGGTCGAAGGGCTGACTCCCGGCACCACCACGCCGTACGACGTGCGGCTGGACGACGAGGTGGTGTGGCCGCGGCCCGATTCGCCGTTCCCACCGCCCGTGATCAGGACCAATGACGTGCGGCGGCTGCTGTTCGGCTCGTGCCGGGCGGCGAAGGCCACACCCACAACGGACAAACCGGACAAGCTGGGGCCGGACGCGCTGGACGCGTACGCGTTGCGGATGCTGGACCAGCCGCAGGACCAGTGGCCGGACGCGCTGGTGCTGCTCGGCGACCAGGTCTACGCGGACGAGCCGACGCCGCGGGTCACCCGGTGGCTGGCGGAACGCAGACCGGAGCCCGCGGGCGAAGTCGTGTCGTTCCGCGAGTACGCCGAGCTGTACCACGAGTCGTGGGCCGACCCGGAGGTCCGCTGGCTGATGTCCGTGGTGCCCACGTCGATGATCTTCGACGACCACGACGTGCGCGACGACTGGAACACCTCGCGGACGTGGCGCGAGCAGATGGCGACCAAGCCGTGGTGGCCGGAGCGCATCCGGGCCGGGCTCGCGTCGTACTGGGTCTACCAGCACCTGGGCAACCTCTCCCCGGAAGAGCTGGCGCGCGACGAGCTGTACGGGAAGGTCCGGTCGAGCGGCGGCGACGTGCAGGGGCTGCTGGAGGACTTCGCCGAGCAGGCCGACAAGGAGGTCGACGGCGGCAAGTCGACGCGGTGGAGCTACCGGCGGGACTTCGGCCGGGTGCGGCTGCTGGTGATCGACACCCGGGGCGGGCGGATCCTGTCCGGGCCGGAACGGCTGATGGTGGGCGACCGCGAGTTCGACTGGATCGAGGAGAACGCCGAGGGTGACTTCGACCACCTGCTGGTCGGCTCGTCGCTGCCGTGGTTGATGCCGCACGCGCTGAGCCACCTCCAGTCGCTGAACGAGCGGATGGCCGGGCTGCCGGGGTGGCGGGGGCGGTTCGGGGAGAAGGTGCGGCAGGTCGCGGACCTGGAGCACTGGCCCGCGTTCCGGGGTTCGTTCGAGCGGCTGGCCCGGCTGCTGGCCCGGATCGGGCGGTCCGACAACGCGCCCGCCACTGTGTGCGTGCTGTCCGGGGACGTGCACCACAGCTACGCGGCGCGGGCGGCGTTCGAGTCGCCGGTGGCTTCGAAGGTGTACCAACTCGTGTGCTCGCCGGTGCACAACGACCCGCCGTGGGTGTTCCGGCCCGCGTTCCGGCTGTCGTGGTCACGGCCGATGGCGCGGGTGCTGCGGTGGTGGGCGGACCGGCGCGGGATCTCGCCGGACCCGGTGGCGTGGCGGAAGGTCAGCGGCCCGCACTTCGGCAACTCGGTCGGCATGCTGGAGATCGACGGCTGCGACGCCCGCTTCCGCCTGGAGACGGCGACCTCCGACGGCCTGCGTGAAGCGACCTCGATCGCACTCTGACACCAGCGGGTCAGCGGCGCCGAGGAACGCGATGGTGCGCTGCCAGGAGGTGGCGGCTTCATCCGGCGCGTGGCGGGGATCGGCGGGGTCGAGGGCGAAGCCGTGGTCCAAGCCGTCGAAGACGGTGGCGCGGCCGTCGAACGCGGTGCGGAGCCGCCTGAGCGCGATGGCGCCGCCCATCGAGTACCGAGCACGCCGACCCGCGGCACGTCCTCGGCGGGCAGCCGGCCGCCTCGTCCAGCACCCGCCGGATCTGCGTGCGGCGGTCACCAGCGGTGGCGTGACGCCCCAGACCTCGTGGCACACCACGACACCACCGCGGGCACGTCCTGGCGGTCGGAACCCGGTCATCGCCGGAAAGCTACCGCGCCACGAGGTGGGGTGCGCCCGCCGCCGGGTGGGGGGTCGGGTTGCCCGGCGGCGGACGCACGTCTACTTGGTGGCCAGCCTCAGCAACGCCCACAGCTGGGCGATCGCGTCGTGGTCACCGGTCCGCGGTGGCAGGTCGCGGTCCGGGATGCGGCCCCACAGCCAGCGGTACAGCTGCATCGGGGTGCCGGTCACCTCCCCGTTCGCCGACGCCGCTTCCTCGTCGCCGACCAGCCGTGCCACGGCCGGGTCCGGCCCGGTCGTCGCCAGCCACACCTTGTCCCCGGCACGGAGCGCCACGGTCCCCTGCCGGGTGCCGCGCACGCCGAGGAGGTCCAGCCGGTGCCCCAGCCACAGCGACAGGATCTCGTCCACGCCGTCCTCGGCCACGTC
Source organism: Saccharothrix isguenensis (assembly GCF_052936305.1). Classification (NCBI taxonomy): domain Bacteria; kingdom Bacillati; phylum Actinomycetota; class Actinomycetes; order Pseudonocardiales; family Pseudonocardiaceae; genus Saccharothrix; species Saccharothrix isguenensis. The sequence goes on along the minus strand of NZ_CP193626.1, from coordinate 1,604,241 downwards.
GTCGTCCACCGGGTCGACCGGCAGCCCGGCCGCAGACTGGACGTCCATCCGGTGCACGGTCGACTCGTGCGCGAGCCGCCGCGCCCAGAAGTTGTGGTTGCGCTCCGCCGGCCACCACGTCTCGCACGGGTCGTCCGGCTCACGAGCCCGCAACGCCCGGACCAACGGCGGCACACCCGCCCGGACGTACTCGGGCAGCGTCTGCCCCTTCTCCGGGTCCTGCTGCCACACCAGCGGTTGGCTGCCTTCCCTCAGCCACGTCGACACCATCCGGTACGTGCTGCCCACGTGCCTCGCCGTCTCCCCGAGGTTGAGCCCGGGGCACGCCGGCACCTGGCGTTCCGGGCGCTGTCCTTCGGCCGACGCCGCCAGGCGCTCGGCTTCCTGCTCCACTACGTCGATCAGGCGGTCGTAGGCGACCAGTCCCCTGCTCACAGTCCGTCCTCGTACATGATCTCGTCGACCAACTCGGTGAACTGCGCCGCTTGGCGCACCAGGTCGTCGGCTGCCCTCGGGGTGACCTGCCTGGTGATGCCCGCCAGCACGGCCGCGCGCGTCGCCGAGCACTCGGCGAAGAACGCGGCCCACTCGCGCAACTCCGGCGCGAGGGAGGGCAGCAGGACCCACACGCTGGTCGGCTTGGACCGGCCCCGGTGGGGTCGGCCGCGGGCCGCCAGCACGGCCGCGGCGGCCCGCATCGCGGCCAGGTAGGCCGTGGCGAAGCGGGTGTGCGGCACCAGGTCCCGTTCGGCCTCGGCCAGGCACTCGCGCGCCTGACCGAGCAGGGTCACGGCCGACGCCGGTGGCAGTGGGAGGGGAATGCGGCGGGGGAAGGTCTGAGTCATCTCGCGGCCTCCTCGCGGCGTCGGGACAGCGACGACCGCCGCGGGGAGACGGCGGCACTTGGTGGTGGGGCGCTTCCCCCGCCCCACCACCAAGGCATTGCTCGAACAGATGTTCGAGCAAGACCAGACTAACCTGCCGGCCCGGAACTCCTCAAGCCGACCGCCCGTGGTCTTATGAACAGGTGAGCGCACTCGACCACCCCGGCATCCGCAAGGTGGCCGCCGCACTGTCCGAGGCGGGCCATCACGAGGCGGCGAACGGGATCCGCGTGCTGGCCGACGCCGTTCGCACCGCCGCCGAAGCGGCCGAGGCGGTGGGAGTGCCGGTCGGCGCGATCGCCAACAGCCTCGTGTTCGCCGCGGTCCGCGACGGCGTCGCCACGCCCCTGCTCGTGCTCACGTCCGGCGCGCACCGGGCGGACACGGACAAGCTCGCCGCGCTGGCCGGCGCGGACTCGATCGAACGGGCCAAGCCCGCGTTCGTCCGCGAGCACACCGGCCAGGTCATCGGCGGCGTCTCCCCCGTCGGCCACCCGACGCCGATCCGCACGTTCGTGGACGTCGCGCTGGAGCGGTACGACGTGGTGTGGGCCGCCGCCGGGCACCCGCACGCGGTCTACCCCACCACTTACGCCGGCCTGGTCGACCTGACCGGTGGCACACCCGCCGAGGTCGCCCGGTGACCGCCGCACCCTCGCAGCGGATCGTCGCCCTGTCCTCGCGGGAGCTGAACTCGCGGCTGGACGAGGCGCTGGCGCTGTACGTGAGCGCGATGGACTACCCGCCCGGCACGGCCGAGCAGCGCGCGCCCATGTGGTTGGCGCACATGCTGCGCGAGGGCTGGCGGTGCGTGGTGGCGTTGGGCGAGCACGACGAGCTGGTCGGCATCGGCTACGGCTACCGCGGCTCCGTCGGCCAGTGGTGGCACGAGCAGGTGCGGCACGGGCTGACCATGGTCGCCGGGCCGAACGCGGTCGAGGAGTGGATGCGCGACTACTTCGAGCTGACCGAGCTGCACGTCCTGCCGCGCGCGCAGAGCCGGGGCATCGGCGAGCAGCTGCTGCGGAACCTGCTGGCCGGCGTGCCCAACTCACGGGTGCTGCTGTCCACACCGGAGGGCCCGAGCAAGGCGTGGCGGCTGTACCGGCGCATGGGTTTCGCGGACGTGCTGCGGCACTACCAGTTCACCGGCGACCCCCGGCCGTTCGCCGTGCTGGGCCGCACCCTGCCGGTCACCTGACGCAGCCGCCTGACGCGGTCACCTGACCCGGTCACCTGACGCCGTCGCCTAGAACGGCGAGACGAAACCCGTCGCGCGCAGGTACTTGCCGGCGTTCAGCCCCTCGATCGGGCGCATCTTCGAGTAGACGACCCGTTCGTCGAAGTTGCCCTCGACGGTGCGGACGTGCGTCGCGTGGCGGCCGGTCCGGTCGTACTTGACCTCGACCACCAGGCCGACGTGCGCGTGCATGTCCGGGTAGTTGCCGTAGACCACGGCGTCGCCCGGCTCCACGTCGCGGTCGCCGATGTCCTTCCACCGGCCGTTGGCCTTGCCCCACTTCTGCCAGTACGTCGCCCAGTGCCCCTGGTCGAGCACGGACGCGCCCGGCGCCGGGCGCATCGCCGGCTTGTCCGGCACGCCGCCCGCGGTCCACGCCCAGTTGACGAACACGCCGCACCACTCGGCCGGGCGCAGCACTCCCTGACCGGTCCGCTGGTACTTCTCGGGGTAGTAGTTGCCGGTTCCCTCGCGCTGGCCGACCTCGCGCAGCGCGTGGTCCACGACCTCCTGCCGGATGCGCCACTCGGTCTGGTCCTCGACCGGTTGGGCCTGCCCGGACGCCGGGGCGCCGGCGATCAGCAGCACACCGGCCAGCACCACGCCGAGCGCCGACCGCATCGCACGTCTGGTCATCGGTTCCCCCGCCCCCTCTTCGTCCGCCCACATCCAACCCCCGGTCCGGTGACCTCGGCGTGAGGTCACCGGACCGAGCGGATCAGAGTTCCGCGAGCCGCTCGCGAAGAGTGTCCAGCCCCATGGCGCCCATCTCCAAGGCTTCCTGGTGGAAGCGCTTGAGGTCGAACGCCGAGCCGTGCCGTGCGCGGGCGTCCTCGCGGGCCGCCAGCCACAGCCGTTCACCCAGCTTGTACGACGGCGCCTGGCCGGGCCAGCCCAGGTAGCGGTCGATCTCGTCCTTCACGTGCGCCGGGTCGGTGATGGTGCGGGTGAGCATGAACTCCAGGCCCAGGTCCGGCGTCCACCGCTCGCCCTCGTGGAAACCGGTGCCGCGCGGGATCTCCAGCTCCAGGTGCATGCCGATGTCGATGATCACGCGGGCGGCGCGGAACAGGTGCGCGTCGAGCATGCCCAGGAGGTCGCCGTCGTCCTCCAGGTAGCCCAGCTCCCGCATCAGCCGCTCGGCGTACAGCGCCCAACCCTCGCCGTGGCCGGACACCCAGCACAGCAGCCGCTGGAACTCGTTCAGCTTCTCCGCCTGGTAGACGGCCGTGGCGACCTGGAGGTGGTGGCCGGGCACGCCCTCGTGGTAGACGGTCGAGACCTCGCGCCAGGTGGAGAACTCCTCCTTGCCCTCCGGCACGGACCACCACATGCGGCCGGGCCGGGTGAAGTCCGGGGTGGGGCCGCTGTAGTAGGCGCCGACGCCACCGCCGGGCGGCGCGATGCGGCACTCCAGCTTCATCAGCTCGTCCGGCAGGTCGAAGTGCACGCCCCGGACGTCCAGCAGCGCATCGTCGGACAGCCTCTGCATCCACGACTGGAGGCCGTCCTTGCCGCGCACCTGGTAGCGCGGGTTCGCGTCCAGCGCGGCGGCGGCCTCGGCCAGCGTGGCGCCCGGCTTGATCCGGTCCGCGACCTGCTTCATCTCGGTCTCGAGGCGGGTGAACTCCTCCCAGCCCCACTCGTAGGCCTCGGCCAGGTCGAGCCGGGAGCCGGTGAAGTAGCGGGACTGCAGCCGGTAGACGTCCTCGCCGACCGCGTCCTTCCTGGGCGCCTTCGGCGCGAGGTCGTCGCGCAGGAACGCGGCCAGGTCGCCGTACGCTTCGGCGGCGGCCTTCGCGCCCGCCTCCAGGTCGGTGCGCAGCGCGCTGTCCACGCGGGCGTCGGCGATCAGGGCGGCGAAGAACGACGACTGCCCGCCGGCCCGGCCCGCCCACGTGTCGCACTGCTCGGCGACCCGGGTGACCTGCCGCAACGCAGCGGACCGGTTCTTGTCCGCCGCGTACGCGAGGCCCGCGCGCAGGTTCGCCACCGCGTCCGGCACGGCGGCGAGCCGCTTGGCGATCACGGCCCAGTCGTCGGGGCTCTCGGTGGGCATCTGGTCGAACACCTCGCGCATCGACTGCACGGGGCTGGCGATGACGTTGAGGTTGCCCTCCATCAGGCCGGCGTCGTACAGCTCGACCTCCAGGCCGATCCGCTCCAGGAAGACGGCCTTCGCGTCGGCCTCCGACTTGTCGGCCGGTTCGGCCGCGGTGACGGCGGCGAGCGCGCGCTGCGCCAGCTCGTTGCGCGCCGCGTGACCCTCCGGGGAGTAGTCGGTCAGCCGGTCGTCGTGACCGGGCTTGCCGATGAACGTCGCGGTCAGCGGGTCCGCCGCCGCGTAGTCGGCTACGAACTGGTTGCTGACGCCGTGCACGCCGGCGGAGGAGGAGGTCGACATGAGCCGCACGTTACCGCCGGCCCGTGTCCCCCGAACAGGTAATTAGCCACGCTCACGACCGTGTCCCAGCGGTCAACTTTTGACCGCTGCCGGCAGGATGGCCGCGTGTCCAGGGCCTCCGCGCTCCTCCTGCCGATGTTCCTCCTCGCGTTCTTCTCGCTGACGGGGTGCGTCCGGCTGCACGCCGCCATGGCGTTGTCCTCGGACGACCGGGTGTCCGGCGAGATCACCGCCGCCACCCCGCCCACCCAGGACGACGACCCCGGCCCGCAGCTGAAGGTGCCGAACGAGCTGGCCAGCCGGGTCACCACGAAGCCGTACAAGGTGGACGACTACGTAGGCACCCAGCTGTCGTTCAGCGGGTTGACGTTCGAGGAGGTCAGGACGCTGTCGGCGGCGACCAGCGCGTCGTCCAGCCGGTACCAGCTGTCCTTCCGGCGGTCGGGCGACCTGGTGACGCTGTCGGGGTCGGTGGACCTGACGCAGGTGCCGCCGGAGCGCTCGGACATCCAGGTGAAGATCAGCTTTCCGGGTGAGGTCGTCGACACGAACGGGCGAGAGGAGGACAACGCGACCGTCGCGTGGTCCCCGAAGCCCGGTCAGGCCTCGATGCTGACCGCGACCGCCCGGTACGCCGGGGAGAACTCGGTGTCGTACTTCGGCTGGACCATGCTGGTGGCCGGGCTGACCGGCGGGGCGGTGCTGGTCGTGCTGGTGCTGGCGCTCGTGTCGCACCGCCGCAGCCAGCTCGCGTAGGGCGCTGTCACGTCGTCGCGGGCTGCCTCGTCCACCTGGTATGAGGATGAAATTCGCCAAGGTGGCGCCCGAGGCGTACCGCCTGATGACCGGACTGGCCGCCTACGCCGCCGAGAACGTCGACCGCACGCTGGTGGAACTGGTCCAGCTGCGGGCGTCGGTGCTCAACGGCTGCGCGTTCTGCGTGGACATGCACGCGACCGACGCGATGAAGGCCGGTGAGAACCCGCAGCGGCTGTTCGCCGTGTCGGTGTGGCGGGAGTCGACGTTCTTCAGCGGCACGGAGCGGGTGGCGCTGGAGTTGACCGACGCGGTGACCCGGCTCGGCGAGCACGGCGTGCCGGACGAGCTGTGGGAGCGCGCGAGCGCGGCGTTCACCGAGAAGGAACTGGCCGACCTGCTCGCGTTGATCATCAGCATCAACGGCCTGAACCGGCTCGGCGTCACCCTCGACTCCGCGACCGAACGCCACCTGCACACCTAGCCACCCGTCCGCGAGGTCGCGTCGGTCGTTCGCGCCCCGTTTCCCGGCGATCACGCCCTTCGGTCGTCGGAAAACGGGTGCGAACGACCGACTTCCCAGGCGACCGAGCCGCCGTCTGCGGAGCAGGGGCCATTCACACGGTGCGCGCCGGGACCAGGCCGAGGCGGCCGACGATCTCGCGCGTCGCCTTGGACCGGTTGAACGTGTAGAAGTGCAGGCACGGCACGCCTTCCGCGAGCAGCCGCTCCGCCACCTCCGTCACCACGTCGATGCCGGCCTGGCGGAACCCCGCCGGGTCGTCCAGATACGGGTTCAGCCGGCGCGCGAACGAGTCCGGCATCGACGCGCCCGACAGCTCCACCGTCTTGGCCAGCGTCCGCGGCGTGGTCAGCGGCATGAGGCCCGGCAGGATGTCCGCGTCGCAGCCCAGGGCCGCCACCCGGTCGCGCAGGCGCAGGAAGTCGTCCGGCTCGAAGAACAGCTGCGCGATCGCGAAGTCCGCACCCGCCCGCAGCTTCCGCACCAGGTACTTGGTGTCCTCGTCCAGGTCCGCCGACCGGGGGTGGCCGTAGGGGAACGCCGCCACGCCCACGCAGAAGTCGCCGAGCTCCCGGCACAGCCGGACCAGCTCCTCGGCGTAGGTCAGCCCCTCCGGGTGGGCCACCCACTCGCCGTTCGGGTCACCGGGCGGGTCGCCGCGCACGGCCAGGATGTTGCGCACGCCGACCGCCGCGTACCAGCCGATCACGTTGCGCAGCTCGGCCACCGAGTGGTCGACGGCCGTCAGGTGCGCCATCGGCACCAGCGTCGTCTCCTGCGCCACCCGGCCGATGGTGCGGATGGTCCGGTCACGGGAGGAGCCGCCCGCGCCGTAGGTGATGGACACGTACGCCGGGTCGAAGGCTTCCAGCTCGCGGATCGCGCGCCAGAGCACGGTCTCGTCCGCCTCGTCTCGCGGCGGGAAGAACTCGACGGAGAACACGGGGGAATCCCCGCGCAGGCGTTCGACCACCGACGTCATGCGGGTCAGCTTAGAGGTACGTCCGGACAGTGGGAGTTCCCTTTCACTCATTGGGACAAGCCCCCCGGTTGGGCACCCGGCGGCGGCAGAGGTGACCATAGACGGGTGCCGCTCCATGTGTTGGACCTCGAACTGCCCAAGCACGTCGACGAGGCGTTGGCAGGTTATCTCGCCGACCGCCGGGCGTTGGGCGTCCGCATGGAGGAGACCTTCACCAGCGCGGTGGACGCGCTGTCCGATTTCGTCCTCGGCGGCGGCAAGCGGATCCGGCCGACGTTCGCGTGGTGGGGCTGGCGCGCCGCCGGCGGCGACCCGGGCGACGAGCTGGCCGACGCCGTGCTCACCGCCGTCAGCTCGTTGGAGCTGCTCCAGGCGTGCGCGCTGGTGCACGACGACCTGATGGACGCCTCCGAGACGCGCCGCGGCATGCCCACCGTGCACGTCCGGTTCGCGCGCGAGCACCGCGCCGAGGGCTGGCTGGGTGAAGCCGACCGGTTCGGGCTCGCGGCGTCGGTGCTGATCGGCGACGTGGCGCTGGCCTGGGCGGACGACATGCTGTTCGCCGCCGGCCTGCCCACCGACGCGTTGCAGCGGCTGAGCCTGCCGTGGCGGGACATGCGCACCGAGATGCTGGCCGGCCAGTTCCTCGACGTGCTGACCCAGGCGCGCGGCGACAGCTCGCCGGACGCCGCGCTGCGCATCGACCGGCTCAAGACCGCCGCGTACACCGTGGAACGGCCGCTGCACATGGGCGCCGCGATCGGCGCGGGCTCACCCGAGCTGGTGGCGGGCCTGCGCTCGTTCGGCGCGGACATCGGGGTGGCGTTCCAGCTGCGGGACGACCTGCTCGGCGTGTTCGGCGACCCCGCGGTGACCGGCAAGCCCGCCGGCGACGACCTGCGCGAGGGCAAGCGGACGCTGCTGGTGGCGCTGGGGATGCAGTTCGGCGCGGACGTGCTGCACGAGGCGCTGGGCAAGCCCGACCTGGACGTGGCGATGGTGGACGAGGTGCGCACCCGGCTGCGCGAGGTCGGCGCGGTGGACGCGATCGAGGACCGGATCGCCGAGCTGACCGGGTCGGCACTGCGCGCCCTCGACCGCGCGCCGATCGCCGAACCGGCCGGTGAGCGGCTGGCGGAGCTGGCGGTCAGCGCCACGAAGCGGACCTACTGACCATGCGCACGGTCACCGGCCGCGCCGACCACGTCGTCGTGGTCGGCGCGGGTCTCGCCGGCTTGTCCGCGGCGCTGCACCTGCTCGGCGCCGGCCGCCGGGTCACCGTGGTCGAGCGGGACGCCGTGCCCGGCGGCCGGGCCGGGCGGCTGGACCTGGGCGGGTACCGGTTCGACACCGGGCCGACCGTGTTGACCATGCCGGAGCTGGTGGACGAGGCTCTGAACGCGGTCGGCGACTCGCTGCGCGACCGGCTGGACCTGCGTCCCGTCGAGCCCGCTTACCGCGCCCGGTTCGCCGACGGCAGCACGCTGGACGTGCACGCGGACGCCGAGGCGATGGAGGCCGAGGTGCGCCGGTTCGCCGGTCCGCGCGAGGCCGAGGGGTACCGGGCGCTGCGCCGCTGGCTGACCGAGCTGTACCGGGTGGAGCGCGACGCGTTCATCGGCGCGAACTTCGACTCGCCGCTGTCCCTGCTCACGCCCCAGTTGGCGAAGCTGGCCGCGTTGCGCGGGTTCGCCCGGCTGGGGCCGTCGGTGGCGCGGTTCCTGCGCGACGAGCGGTTGCAGCGGGTGTTCTCGTTCCAGTCGCTGTACGCGGGCGTGCCGCCGCGCAAGGCCCTCGCCGCGTACGGCGTGATCGCGTACATGGACACCATCGCGGGCGTCCACTACCCGCAGGGCGGGATGCGGGCGTTGCCGGACGCGTTGGCGGCAGCGGCCCGGGACGCGGGCGCCGACCTGCGCTTCCAGACCCCGGTGGCCTGGCTGGAACGCATCGGCGGCCGGGTCGCCGCCGTGCGCACCACGCACGGCGAGCGCATCCCGTGCGACGCGGTCGTGCTCACCCCGGACCTGCCGGTGTCGTACCGCCTGCTGGGCCACCGCCCGCGCCGCCCGCTGCCGATGACGTGGTCGCCCTCGGCGGTCGTGCTGCACGCGGGCGTGGACCGGACGTGGCCGGAACTGGCCCACCACACCTTGTTCTTCGGCCGCGCGTGGGACCGGACGTTCGACGAGCTGACCCGCCGCGGCACGCTGATGAGCGACCCGTCGCTGCTGGTCACCGCGCCGCCCGGCCAGGGCATGTTCGTGCTGGCGCCCGTGCCGAACCTGCGCACCGGCCCGATCGACTGGGACCGGGTCGGCCCCGCCTACCGGGACGAGCTGGTCGGCGTGCTGGAGGCGCGCGGGCTGACCGGGTTCGGCGACTCCATCCAGGTCGAGCACCTGGTCACGCCGAACGACTGGGCCGCGATGGGCCTGGCCGCCGGCACGCCGTTCTCCGCCGCGCACACGTTCGCCCAGACCGGCCCGTTCCGGCCGCGGAACCTGGTGCTGGACAACGTGGTGCTGGCCGGCTGCGGCACCACGCCGGGTGTGGGCGTGCCGCCGGTGCTGATCTCCGGCCGGCTGGCCGCGCAGCGGATCACGGGGTCGGTCAGCGCGAGCTCACGCCGCCCGGCGGCAAGGCCACGAGCGCACACCCCGCGGTGATCACGAGGCTCCGCGCCGGCGGGCCGTCCACAGCTCGAACGTGACACCGCGCACGCCGTCACGACCGCCGCGCACCACACCCCCGAACCGGTCGACGCCGACCGCTGCGGACCTGCGCAGGCTCGCGGCCCGGTCAGCGCGATCCGCCGGCCGCGGTCCGCCTGGCCGAGATCCCAGCCTCGACGCAGGTGGAACCCGTCCCCGCTCCGGGACCGAATACTCCATGTGGCCACTCCCCCGGGCGGCCGGGCCGTGCGAGGATCCGTCCGGGTGTTACGAGCGTGTCACCAGGTTGAGCAATCACGTGCAGGCCCGTCCCGCCGTTGTGCGACGATGTTGCCGCGATGGCCGCGACCCCGTCTTCTCCACGATCGAGCGCCGCACCTGTCGAGCCGGTGCGGTCGTCGGCTACCCAGGTTCCGGAGCAGGCCGCCCGCTCGAACCGGACGGACCGGACGGACCGGGCAGATCCCGGCGGCATCCCCATCCGGACGATCCTGCTCGGCGTCGGCGGCGTCATGCTGCTCGCGCTCGGCGGCACCGGCGCGGGCGCGATCCTCAAGCACGACCCGCTGATCGCCGACACCACGCTGAGCTTCATCCGGTACGGCCACGGCCACGACCTGGCCACCGCGGTCCTCTACATCGGGCTCGGCATGGTCGTCTGGGCGTGGATCCGGCTGGGCCGGATGGTGCGCAACCGGCACGTCGGCACCGCGGCGGTGCTGACCGCGATCGTCGCCTGGACCCTGCCGCTGCTGTTCGCGCCGCCGTTGTTCAGCAAGGACATCTACAGCTACCTGGCTCAGGGCCAGCTCGCGCTCAACGGCCTGGACCCCTACTCGGTCGGGCCGGCGGTGCTGCAGAGCCCCCTGTCGGACAACGTGAGCTGGGTCTGGCAGAACACCCCGGCGCCGTACGGACCGCTGTTCCTGATGCTCGCCGAGGGCGTCGTCTGGGTGACCGGCGGCAGCGTCATCGGCGGCGTGGTGATCATGCGGTTCGTGCTCGCCATCGGCCTGGTCCTGCTGTGCTGGGCGCTGCCCGGCCTCACCCGCCACCTCGGCGGACACCCCGCGACCGCGCTGTGGGTGGCCGCCGCGAACCCGCTGATGCTGGTGCACCTGATCGCCGGCGCGCACAACGACCTGCTCATGGTCGGCCTGCTGGCCGCTGGTGTGCTGCTCGTGCTGGACCGCAGGCACGTGCTGGGCATCGCGGTGGTGACGCTGGCGTTCGCGGTGAAGGCCACCGCCGTGGTCGCGCTGCCGTTCCTGGTGCTGATCTGGGCACGTCGGCTGCCCGGCACGCGGAGCGCGCAGCTGGGCAAGGCCATCGCCGGCGGCGTGGCCACGTTCGTCTCGGTGTTCGCCGCGACCACCCTCGTCTCCGGGCTGGACCTGGGCTGGATCCCGGCCCTCAGCTCCTCGTCCACGATCGTGAACTGGCTGTCCCTGCCCAGCGCGGTCGGCGACTTCGCGCACACCGTGGTCAGCGCGTTCGTCCTGGTCGAACCGGGCTGGTTCATGACCATCGCCCGCGCGCTGGGCTCCGTGCTGCTGGTCTACATCGCGTGGCGGCAGTGGCGGGCCGCGCGGGACGGCGGCCCGGAGGCGGTGCGCCGCGCCGCGATCACCATGCTGGCCGTGGCCCTGCTCTCCCCCGCCACGCTGCCCTGGTACTTCAGCTGGCCGCTGGTCATGGCCGCCGCGCTGCCGTGGACCGAGACCGGGCTGAAGGCGGCGGCGTTCTTCTCCACCTGCTTGCTGCTGGTGACGTTCCCCAACGGCGACACCGCGCTGTACGCGTGGGTCTACCTGGTGATGGTCGCCGCCGTGTCCGCGCTCGCCTGCGTGTCGCTGACCAAGCCCGATCCGCTGCGGCTGTCCGGCAGGTACGCGTGACGGACCTGGCCGCGGCGTACGCCCGTTGCCGCGAGCTGAACGCCCGGCACGGCCGCACGTTCTTCCTCGCCACCAGGCTGCTCCCCGCCGACCAGCGGCCCGCCGTGCACGCCCTGTACGGCTTCGCCCGGTGGGCCGACGAGATCGTGGACAGCGGAGAGTCCGCCGACCCGGCGACCGAACTGAAGCAGTGGGAAGCGCGGCTGGACGAGGAGTGGGCCGGGCGGACGACCGGCCACCCGGTGCTGGCCGCCGTGGTGGACACCGCGCACCGGTACTCGATCGACCACGCGCTGTTCACCGCGTTCCTGGCGTCGATGCGGATGGACCTGACCGTCACGTCGTACCCGGACTTCGCCGCCCTGGAGCGGTACGTGCACGGTTCGGCCGCGGTGATCGGGCTCCAGCTGCTGCCGGTCTTCGGCACGGTCGTGCCGCGGGCCGAGGCCGAACCGTCCGCCGCCGCGCTCGGCCGGGCGTTCCAGCTGACGAACTTCTTGCGTGACGTCGGGGAAGACTTGGACCGGGGGCGGCTGTACCTGCCGGAGGACGTGCTGGCGGTGCACGGCGTCGACCGCGAGCTGCTGGTGTGGTGCCGGCGGACCGGGAAGCCGGACCAGCGGGTGCGGCGGGCGTTGCGGCACTTCGTCGCGCACGCGTTCGCCGAGTACCGGGAGGCCGAGGTGGGGGTGCCGATGCTGCGGCCCGTGTCACGGCCGTGCGTGCGGACCGCGCTCACGCTGTACCGGGAGATCCTGGACGAGATCGTGGCGGCCGACTACCAGGTGCTGGACCGGCGGGTGGCGGTGCCGGACTCGCGGCGGCTGGCGGTCGCCGTGCCCGCGTTCGGGCGCGCGCTCGTGGCCAGGGCCGTACACCGCTCCCGTCGCTAGCACCGCGCCGTCCGGGAGCCGCGCGGGGGCTGTGCGGGCGGCGTCCGGGCGCAGGACGACGCCCGGACGGTCCCCGTTTCAGGGCCGCCCGGACGTCGCCGGTCGTCGGGGTGGTGCTGGGCTCGTCAGAAAGCCAGTGCCTGTGCCCGGCGCTTCACCTCACGGCCGCGGTCGCCGCGCAACGCCTCGATGGGCGTGCCGGGGAGGGTTTCGTCCTCGGCGAACAGCCACCGGAGGATCTCTTCGGTCGAGAAGCCGGAATCACGCAGCACCGTGACGGTGCCCGGCAGCCCCTTCACGACGCCTCCGGCAGCGAGGAACGCGGCGGGGACGACGAGGACACCGTTCCGGCGCTCCGCGAGGAGCTGACCGTCGCGCAGCAACTGTTGGACACGGTTGATCGGTAGGGCAAGACGCTCGGCGACCTCGGGTAGAGGCAGGACCTCCAGGTCGGGAGCCAGCACATCCGCAGCGGCAGGAATCGCACTCACCTGCGTCACGATGCCACAACGACGTGAACGACGCCCTGCGCCAACCGGGTGGTGGGCATACACCCTCGGGTCGACTGTCCGCCACCCCCTGTTCCACCGGGGTTTGACGCGGATCCCACAAGCACGCGTGGGATGCTCCGACGCACAGCATCGGTCGGCATCACCCCACCGTACGATCCACGGCTGTGGAAAGGTCGGCTTCGAACGTGATCGGCGGGTTGCTCGAACAACGCTACCGGGTCGGCACCCTGGTGGCCCGGGGCGGTATGTCCACCGTGTACCGCGGTGTGGACACCCGCCTGGAGCGCGCCGTGGCCATCAAGGTCATGGACCCCCGGTTCTCCGCCGACCCCCAGTTCGTCGCGCGGTTCGAGCGCGAGGCGCGTGCCGCGGCGAAGCTCCACCACCCGGGCGTGGTGCAGGTGCACGACCAGGGCGTGGACGAGGACCGGGTCTTCCTGGTGATGGAACTGGTCGAGGGCGGCACGCTGCGCGACCTGCTCACCGCCCGCGGCAAGCTGGACGTGCCGCTGGCGCTGACCGTGATCGAGAAGATCCTCTCGCCGCTGGCCGCCGCGCACCGCGCCGACCTCGTGCACCGGGACGTGAAGCCGGAGAACGTGCTCATCGGGTCGGGCGGCACGGTCAAGGTCGCCGACTTCGGCCTGGTCCGGGCGGTGTCCGCGGTCGGCGTGACCAGCGACACGATGATCCTCGGCACAGTCGCCTACCTCTCCCCCGAACAGGTCACCACGGGGATCACCGACGCGCGCAGCGACGTCTACTCCGCCGGCGTGCTGCTGTACGAGATGCTGACCGGCACGCCGCCGTACGTCGGCGACAACGCGATCTCGGTGGCCTACCGGCACGTGAACGACGAAGTCCCGCCGGTGCCGGACGTGCCCGCCGAAGTGGCCGAGCTGGTCCGCCGCGCGACCCGCAAGGAGCCGTTCCTGCGGCCCGCGGACGCCGACTCGTTCCTGTCCGAGGTGGAGACGGCGCGGGCGATGCTCGGGCTGGCCACCGTGGACGTCCCGGTGCCCGCCTCCACGCCCGCGGAGGAGCCGACGGAGCACGTGCGCGCACCGGCTCCACCCCCGCCGAGCCCGGCCGAGCAGACGGTGCGGGTGGAGCCGGTGCGGGTGGCCGCCGGCGTGCCGTTCGCCGAGCCGACCGTGCCCGTGCACCGGCCGAACCCGCTCGTGCCGCCGTCCTCCGGCCCGCAGGGCACCAAGGCGATCTCGCGGGCGGAGCTGCTCATGCCGCCGTCCGAGCCCCTGCCCGCGGCGCCCCAGCCACGACCGGCCCGCGTGCGGCCGAAGAGACCGCCGAAGAAGACGCCCGAACAGCTGTACGAGGAGATGCGGGCGCGCAGCAAGCGGCAGTTCGTCACGTGGCTCAGCGTCGTGGTGGTGGCCGCGATCGTGGTCGGGACCTTCAGCTGGTGGCTCGCGGTCGGCCGGGTCACCCGGGTGCCGGACCTGGTCGGCAAGGAACTGTCCACGGCCATCGCGCTGCTCGACGAGGCCTCGCTCAAGTCGACCTCGCGCAACGAGCACAGCGACACCGTGCCCACCGGTCAGGTGATCAGCACCGATCCGCCGGTCGGGACCGAGGCCAACCAGGGCGACCACGTGCGCATCCTGGTGTCGGCGGGCAAGCCGGTCGTGCCGCAGGTCAGCGCGGGCTCCGAGGTGGCCGTGGCCGAGCGGGAGATCGCGTCGGTCGGGTTGAAGTCCCAGCTCAACCCCGCCGAGGACGCGTTCAGCGATCGCGTGCCCAAGGGCCAGGTGGTGACGTTCAAGCCCGCGCCCGGCACGCCGGTGCCGATCGGCTCCACCGTGGTCATCGTGCTGAGCAAGGGTTCCGAGCCCAAGCCCGTGCCGAGCGTGACCGGCAAGACGAAGGACGAGGCGTTCGCCGAGCTGAGCGCGGCCGGGTTCGAGCCGGTCGAGGGCCCGGCCGAGTTCTCCGCGGCGGTCGACGCGGGCAAGGTCGTCCGCACCGACCCGCAGGCGGGCTCCAACCTGCCGGCGAACAACCGGAAGGTGACCGTCGTGCTGTCCAACGCGGTGACCGTGCCGCAGGTGGAGGGCAAGCAGGTCAAGGAAGCGAAGAAGATCCTGGAGCAAGCGGGCCTCAAGGTGGACGTCCAGTTCAACGGCCGCGACCGGGCCCGGGTGATCAACCAGTCCGTCCGGGGCGGGGAGCGCGTCCCGAAGGACAGCCAGATCACGCTCATCGCCGTGTAGCACGACCGGCTGTGGTGCTGGAACGGCAGTGGCCCCCGACTCCAGGAGTCGGGGGCCACTGCGCGGAACAGCGGGTCAGCTGCGGAGCATCTCCGCGACCAGGAACGCCAGCTCCAGCGACTGCTGGGTGTTCAGCCGCGGGTCGCAGGCCGTCTCGTAGCGGCCGGCCAGGTCGATGTCCGAGATCTCCTGGGCGCCGCCCAGGCACTCGGTGACGTCCTCGCCGGTCAGCTCGATGTGGATGCCGCCGGGGTGCGTGCCGAGCCTGCGGTGCACCTCGAAGAAGCCCTGCACCTCGTCCACGATCCGGTCGAAGTGCCGGGTCTTGTAGCCGGTGGACGCCTCGTGCGTGTTGCCGTGCATCGGGTCGCACTGCCAGATGACCTGGTGGCCGGAGGCGGTGACCTTCTCCACGATCGGCGGCAGCACGTCGCGCACCTTGCCGTTGCCCATCCGGCTGATCAGCGTGAGCCGGCCGGGCTGGTTGTGCGGGTCCAGCCGCTCGACGTACTCGACCGCCATCTCCGGCGTGGTCGACGGGCCGATCTTCAAGCCGATCGGGTTGGACAGCAGTTCGGCGAACGCGATGTGCGCGCCGTCCAGCTGCCTGGTCCGCTCGCCGATCCACAGGAAGTGGGACGACAGGTCGTACAGCCTCGGCTGGTCGCCGTTGGTGTCCAGGCGCAGCAGCGCGCGCTCGTAGTCGAGCAGCAGTGCCTCGTGCGAGGCGAAGATCTCGGTGGTGTGCAGCGACGCGTCGTTCACACCGCACGCCGACATGAACCGCAGGCCGCGGTCGATCTCACCGGCCAGCGCCTCGTACCGCTCACCCGCCGGCGACTGGCGGACGAAGTCCTTGTTCCAGTCGTGCAGCTTGTGCAGGTCGGCCATGCCCGCGGTGGTCATGGCGCGCAGCAGGTTCATCGCCGCGCCCGCGTTGGCGTAGGCGCGGATCATCCGGGACGGGTCCGGCACGCGCGCCTCGGGCGTCGGGACCAGCGAGTTGACGATGTCACCCCGGTAGGACGGCAGGCCGAGCGCGTCGATGCCCGACGAGCGCGGCTTGGCGTACTGGCCCGCGATGCGGCCGATCTTCACCACCGGCAGGCTGGCGCCGTACGTGAGCACGACGGCCATCTGGAGGAGGGTCCGGATGTTGGCGCGGATGTGCGGCTCGGTGTTGTCCGCGAACGTCTCCGCGCAGTCACCGCCCTGCAGCAGGAACGCCTCGCCGCGGGCGACCTCGGCCAGGTTGGCGCTCAGCCGGTCGATCTCGGCCGGCACGGTGATCGGCGGCACGCTCTCCAGCACGGCGCGCACCCGGCGCACCTGCTCGGCGTCCGGCCACTCCGGCTGCTGGGCGGCGGGCCGCTCCAGCGCGTCGTCCAGCCGCGCGCGGAGCTCGGGCGGAAGGGGCGGAAGCTCGGGAAGCGTGTCCACGGGCACGTCCACGGTCCAGTTCACACGTTAAAGATAGCTGTCCACGCCTCGGGACGGGCAGGGGTCCGGCTGTGCATGATGTGGGCCATGCCCGACACCCGGCTGGATGACGACACGGCGGCCAGGCTGCTGTCGACCGCGGTGGAGAACATCCGGCGCGACTACCCGGTGCACTGGTCGCACGTGGTGACCGGGGACGCCGACCTGGTGCCCCAGCGGGTGCTGCACCCGATCTTCGCCGGGTCGTTCGACTGGCACTCGTGCGTGCATCAGACCTGGTTGGCGGTCCGCGTGCTGCGGTCGCGGCCGGACGTCGAGGGTGCGACGGAGGCCCGCCGTGCGCTGGACTCGCTGATCACCCCGGCGCACGCGGAGACCGAGGCGGCGTACTTCGACGGCCCCGGCGGCGGGTTCTGGGAGCGGCCCTACGGGTGGGCGTGGCTGCTCGTGTTGGATGCGGAACTCCGCACCTGGGGTTCACCGTGGGCGGCGGCGCTGCGGCCGTTGAGCACGGTTCTGCGTGACCGGTATCTCGCCAAGGTGGCCGGGGCGCGGCTGCCGAACCGGTCCGGCACGCACGGCAACACCGCGTTCGCCACCGGGCTCGTGCTCGACGCGGCGCGCGCCGTGGGTGACGAAGAGCTGGCCGCGGCGTGCGCGGAGGCGGCGTTGCGGTGGCACCGGGAGGACGTCGGGTACGGCGGGTTCGAGCCGGACGCGGCGGACTTCCTGTCGCCCGCGCTGACCGAGGCGGACCTGATGCGGCGGGTGCTGCCGGCCCCCGCGTTCACGGCGTGGTTCGAGGCGTTCCTGCCGAACCTGGAGGAGGCGCGCTGGAAGGTGCTGCGCGAGCCGGTGCCGGTGGACGACCCGGGCGACGCGCACGGCTCGCACCTGATCGGGCTCGCCCTGTCCCGCGCCTGGCAGTGGCGTGCGATCACCGCCGCCCTGCCGCCCGACCACCGCTACACCGACCTGGCCCGCACCGCCGCCGACGCCCACCGCGAAGCCGGCCTGGCCTACGTCTTCGGCCACGGCTACTACGCCGAGCACTGGCTCGGCACCTTCGCCGCCTACCTCCACCTGTCCGCCCACTGACCCCGCGAGTCCTCCACCCAGACACCGCGTGTCCTCCGTTCAGGACGCGTGAGCCCTCCGTTCGCGTACTCCGAGTTCAACGCTCGGAACACCCGCGGAAACGCCAAGCGCCCCGAACGCAGTCGTCCGGGGCGCCTGAACGGGGGTCGATCAGCCGAAGAAGACCTCGGCCTCTGCGTAGCGGTGCGCCGGAACGGTCTTCAGCTCCGCCGTCGCCTCCGCCAGCTTCACCCGGACGATCTCCGTGCCGCGCAGCGCGACCATGACGCCGAAGTCGCCCTCGGCGACCGCGTCCACCGCGTGCAGGCCGAACCGGGTGGCGAGCACGCGGTCGTAGGCGGTCGGGATGCCGCCGCGCTGGACGTGGCCCAGCACGACCGCGCGGGACTCCTTGCCGGTCCGCTCCGCGATCTCCTCGGCCAGCCAGGTGCCGATGCCGCCCAGCCGCACGTGGCCGAACGCGTCCTTCTCGCCGGAGTGCAGCACCTCGGCGCCGCCCTCGGGCATGGCGCCCTCGGCGACCACGATGATCGGGGCGAACTGGCGCTCGAAGCGCCGCTCCACCCACTCGACGACCTTCTCGACGCTGAACTTCCGCTCCGGCACCAGGATCACGTTCGCGCCGCCGGCCAGACCGGAGTGCAGCGCGATCCAACCCGCGTGCCGACCCATGACCTCGACGACGAGCGCCCGGTGGTGCGACTCGGCCGTCGTGCGCAGCCGGTCGATCGCCTCCGTGGCGATGTGCACCGCGGTGTCGAAGCCGAACGTGTAGTCGGTCGCGCCCAGGTCGTTGTCGATGGTCTTCGGCACGCCGACGACGCCGATGCCGTCGTCGGTCAGTCGCTTCGCGACGCCGAGGGTGTCCTCGCCGCCGATCGCGATCAGCGCGTCGACCTTGTTGGCCGCGAGGTTCTCGCGGATCCGGTCGACACCGCCCTCGACCTTGTAGGGGTTGGTGCGCGAGGAGCCGAGGATGGTGCCGCCCCTGGTGAGGATGTCCTCGACTTCACCGAGCCCGACCGGCTTGGTCAGGTTCTCGATCGGTCCCTGCCACCCGTTCCGGAACCCGACGATCTCCCAGCCGTGAGCCTCGATGCCCTTGCGGGTCACCGCGCGGATGACCGCGTTGAGGCCGGGGCAGTCGCCACCGCCGGTGAGCACACCAATGCGCATTTGCTTAGCCAATCTCTTCTCGTGGCGTGGGTCACCCAAGACTGACACGCCCTGGATCGGTGCAGCAAGCGAGGGTCCACCTACCGGACCGCGAAACCCTTGCGCAGCCGCTCGGTCTCTATCACCTTCCACCGTGCCAGGTTGTGCCGCGCGTCGGCCAACGCGTCGTGCGCGTCGGCGGGAGCGGGCGGCAGGTACGGCTTGCCCACGTCCTCCCAGCGTTGACGCAGGTCGCGGGTGAACCGGGGCAGGCAGCGGGGCAAGGTCGGCATCGGGCCCCAGAGCTGGGCCAACGCCACGTGGTCGTACGCGGCGAACCACGCCCACAGCTCGATGTCGTCCCGGTTGGCCTTGGCGCCGCCGAGGAACTCGAGCAGGTCGTTCCGGATCCGCTCACGGCTGCGCCACGCCTTGTCGGCGGGCGACGGCAGCTGGTTGAGCACGTTGGCGCGCACCCACGGACCGGCCTTGGCCGGGTCGAACTCGGTGGACACGGCGTAGAACTCGCGGCCTTCCTCGTCGACCACTCCGATGGAGACGAGGTCGATCGTCACCCCGTCCTCGATGAACTCACAGTCGTAGAAGAACCGCACCCCACCAGCCTAGGGTGCCGGATCAGCCGGCCTTCGTCTCGGGCAGCCGATCGACCGCTTTCGCGGGTCGGGGCGCGCCCTGGTCCTCCTTGGCCTTGGTCGCGTACACGTCGACGTACTCCTGGCCGGACAGCTCCATCAGGGCGTACATGATCTCGTCGGTGATCGACCGCAGCACGAACCGGTCACCGGACAGACCCGCGTACCGGGAGAAGTCCAGCGGCTTGCCGATCTTGATCCGGATCGGGTACGGCTTCCACATCCGCGAGCCGATGGGGTTGGCCTTGTCCGTGCCGAACATCGCGATCGGGATGACGGGCGCGCCGGACTCCAACGCGATCCACGCCACACCGACCTTGCCCTTGTACAGCCGGCCGTCGGGCGAGCGGGTGCCCTCGGGGTAGATGCCCAGCAGCTTGCCCTCGCGCACGATGCGCACGCCGGTGTCGAGCGCGCCCTGGGCGGCCGACGCGCTGGACCGGTCGATCGGGACCTGGCCTACGCCGTAGAAGAACCAGCGTTGCAGCGCCCCCTTGAAGCCCTTGCCGGTGAAGTACTCGATCTTGGCTGGGAAGGTGACCCGGCGGGACAGCTTCAACGGCAGGAAGAACGAGTCGGAGACCGCGAGGTGATTGCTCGCCAGGATCGCGCCACCCTCCTTCGGGATGTTCTCCGCGCCCTCGATGATCCGGGGTCGGAAGAACAGGTTCAGGAGCGGCCCGAGAAAGATGTGTTTCATCAACCAGTAGAGCACCGCTGGGAGCGCCTCCTCGACGAGCTTGATCCCCGCCGTCAGCCTACGGAGCCGACGGCAGAACACACAACGAACACGCACGCGGAGGCGGTACGGTCCCAACGTCCACCGGCTGCCGTAATCCGCAACACAACCGGCTCGTGGGACGATGGAACCTGGCAGAGGGTTGGCCTTCACGACCCGGAGGGCTGGAGCACGCCGATGAACTCCCGACGCGACTCGACCGACGGCCCGGAGGACGTGGACGCGACCTTCGCCGAGATCGTGGCGGGCCTGGAACGCGAAGGCGTGGGCAGGCAGGCCTGGTCCTCCGAGGAGGTCGAACCGGACGAAGGCGACGAGGCGGAGCCCGTCCGGCCGGTGCGGCCCGAGGGTCAGCCGGTGGTGGCCACCGTCGAGGACAGGCCTGATGACGTCGACGGTCGTGACGACGTCGAGTCGGACGACCCGAACGACCACTACGTGCCGCCGGAGCCGCCGCCGTTGCCGGCGTTGCGGCGGGGCACGATCGCGGCGTTGGCGCTGATCGCGCTGGGTGTCGTGCTGCTGGTCGTGCCGGGGCTGTTCGGGTTGACCGGTGCGATCGGGACGCCGTTGGCGTTGATCGTGATGTGCTCGGGGGCCGGGTGGCTGGTGCTGCGGATGCGCAGCGGGCCGCCGCCCGACTCGGGCTGGGACGACGGTGCGGTCCTCTGACGCTCGCCTGAACGCGCGACTGGCGGTGCCCGAACGCGCGATTCGCAGTGTCCGAGTGGACGACTCGCGGTGCCTGGCTGGAGGACTCGCGCGGGGTCAGGGGTGGAGGGTGGCCGTCAGGCGGATGGTGTAGCCGTCCGGGCCGCGGGTCATGGTGACGTCGTGGCAGGTGCGGTGGGTCAGCCAGAGGCCCACGCCGGCCGTCGACGTCTGGCTGGTGGGGATCAGGCCGGCCGTGGGCGACAGGGGGCCGTCGCCGTGGTCGGTGATCGCCACCACGACGTGGGTGGGGACGACCCAGGCGCGCAGCGTCACCGGCGGCTTGCCGTGGGACAGGGCGTTGGTGACGGCCTCGCTCGCGGCGTACACGATGTCGTCCACGTCGTCGCGGCTCAGCCGGGTGGCGGCACAGGCCGCCGTCACCGCGCGCCGCGCCTCGGCGGGCACCGGGTCGGTCAGCTCGACCACCGGCGGATCGGCTTCGAGCGCGGTGGGAACGGTGGGCGGCAACGTCCAGGTCGAGTGGCTCGGGTTCGGCCGGTGCGCGCCGTCCGGCCCCGTCACGTGCGGGTGGGCGCGCAGCACGTCCGCCAGCACCGGGGCCGGCGTGGTGCGCAGGTCGTACGGGCACAGGCCCCACAGCGGGACGTCGGCGAACACGTCGTTCACCGCCGCCTCGTACCGCGACCACCAGTCCCAGGACGCGCCGACGCCGGGGTGCGGCACGTCGCCCAGCACCCGGATCTGCGCCGCACCCGCGTACTCGGCGAACAGCTTCCGGTAGGTCAGGATCGACTCGGTCGGCCGCTCGTACTGGTCCGCACCGGGCAGGAAGACCACCCCGGAGACGTCGGCCACCGCGTCCCGGACCAGCCGCTCGTTGGCCGGGTGGCACGCCACCACGACCGGCTCGCCGGCCACCACACCACCGTCGACGAACGGGGCCACGATGGACCGGAAGTCCTCGTCGCTGCCGTAGAACGCCGTCTCGTGGAAGTAACCGACGTGGTCACGCGCCGCACCCGTCCGAACACTCATCCGAACACCGCGTGATCGTTCCAGACCTCGCGAACGCAGTCGCGCGGCCCCTGTCCCCGGAAGGCTGCCACGGCGCCGGAGGTGCGCATGCCCGCGATGCTACGCGCGCCGAGCCGTCAAGTGGCCGACACCGGTCACCGGGCCCGTCCGTTGCGAGCCGTCCGACCGGCCACGTCACGCGCCAGCGTCGCCACCCCGACGATGCCCGCGTCGTCTCCGAGCTGGGCCGTCCGGATGCGCGCCAGCGGCCGGTGCCCGGCGCCGGTCACCACGGTCGCGTAGTGCTCCCGCGCGTCGTCGAGGAACAGCGGCGCGGACTCCGACACGCCACCGCCGATCACCACGACCTCCGGGTCGTACACGTCCGCGACCAGCGCCAAGCCCTCCCCCAGCCACCGGGCCAGGTCCGCCATCGCGCGCTGCGCCAACGGGTCGCCGTCCCGCGCCGCGCCCGCCACCCGCCGCCCGGTCACCGCCCGTGAGTCGCCCAACGCCTCCCGCGCCAGCACCGTCGACAGCCCAGGGTGCCGGGCCAGCAGCTCGACCGCGGTGGTGCTCAACGCGGTGCCGCTGCAATACCGCTCCCAGCAGCCGTTCTTGCCGCACGGGCAGGGTCGCCCGTCCGGCACCAGCCGCAGGTGACCCAGTTCGGGCGCGACGCCGTACGCGCCGCGGAACACCTGGCCGTCGATCAACAGCGCCCCGCCGATCCCGGTGCCGATCGCGACCAGCGCGGCGATCTTCGCCCCGCGCGCCGCGCCGAACCGGTGCTCGGCGAGCGCGGCGGCGTTCGCGTCGTGCTCCAGCACCACCGGCATGCCGACGCGCCGCGAGATCCGCTCCGCCACCGGCGCCTGCCGCCACGCGAGGTGCGGCGCGAACCGCACGGTCATCCGGTCCGAGGCCACGAACCCGGCCACCGCCAAGCCGACCGCGGCCACCTCGTGCCGGGCCGCCAGCTCGGCGACGGCCGCGCCGATCGCCTCTTCCAACGCCTCTTCACCGCTGGGCGTGGCCGCACGCGCCGTGTCGAGCACCGCGCCGTCGCTGTCGACCACCCCCGCGCGCACGCTCGTCCCGCCGACGTCGACGCCGACAGTCAGCACTGCGCACCCTTGTCCCGCCGCACCACCGGGATGTGCTGGACGCGCGGCTTCCGCTCCCCTTCGGGCTCGGAGGACGCCGCGGGCGGCGGCACGGGCTCGGCCAACGCCGCCCGCAGCACCGCGATCAGCCCGGCCACGTGCTCGGCGGCCTTCGCGGCCAGCTCCGACCGGTCACCGCGGGCCAACGCCACCGCGTTGCACAACGGGCACCAGCCGCACGTCCGGTCGTCGTGCTCGCCCTCGGCGGCCACCCGGTGCAGCCACGGCTGCGCCCGCTCGGCGGCGGCGTCGAGCAGCAGTCGCAGCTCCTCGGCAAGCTTCGAGTCCACGCGCCTCACCGCATCCACAGATCGGGGTCGGGTGCGAACCGCACCGCCAACCCGGTGTCGTCCAGCTCCGCGCCGGTCACCAGACAACGCTTGAGCAGCGACGGCAGCGCGATGAGCCGGCGCCTGCCGTCCACGGTGACGGCCAGTTCGTCGCCCACCCGGGCCAGGTCGAGCGGTGAGTCGCCGACCGGCAGCGCGATGCGCAGCGTGTACTCCAGCTCGCCGGACCGCACCACCTCCAGCAGCGGTTCGTCCGCGGAGGAACCCTCAAGCGGGTCACGCCCCTGGTAGAGGCCGTCGGCGACGTCCAGCAGCGCGGTCGTGCCCACCGGTTCGGCGGCCCGGTGCTCGACCGTGCGGACGAGCCCGAGGTCGGCCAGTTCGACGAGCACCGCGTCCTGCTCGGCCCGCCGGGTGCGCAGCCACTCGGCCGCCGGACCGCTGTCGGCGCCCGGATCCGGCACGACCCGGTTGGCCACCACGCCGTCGACCCGGATGCCCTGCAACGCCAGCGCCGTCACGGTCCGCCTCGTCTCGGCGGCGACCACCCGTTCCGGGGTGAGGACGAGCCGCACGCTGGTGGATGGCGCGGTCAGCAGGCCGCGCAGCTGGTCCAGGTCCTCCGCCAACCGGCCCAGCGCGTCGGCGGTGGCGTCCCACTTCTCCGCCGTGCCGCTGCCCGCGACACCGGCCAGCAGCCCGCGCACCACCCGTCGGTGGGTCGGGAACAGCCGTTCCAGGTAGGAGGCGAACGCCTCGGGCAGCGCCAGCAGGCGCAACGTCTCGGCGGTCGGACCGCAGTCCACGACCACCACGTCCCACGGTCCGCCGCTCGCCAGCCGGCGCACCTCGGACAGCGCCAGCAGCTCCTCGACGCCGGGCAGGACGGTCAGCTCCTCGGCGTCCAACTCGTCCACGCCCGCGC
Organism: Saccharothrix isguenensis; assembly: GCF_052936305.1. Taxonomy (NCBI): domain Bacteria; kingdom Bacillati; phylum Actinomycetota; class Actinomycetes; order Pseudonocardiales; family Pseudonocardiaceae; genus Saccharothrix; species Saccharothrix isguenensis. The sequence continues at coordinate 1,580,088 of NZ_CP193626.1, read as the reverse complement.
CGGCGAGCACGGTCCGGAGGTGTCCGCGCAGGTCGCGCCACGCGTCGTCGACGAGCGCACGCGGGTCGATCTGGGCCGCGTGCAGGCTGCCCTCGACCTCGGTGACGTGCCCGGACAGCGGCACGCCGAGCGCGTCGGCGAGCGAGTGCGCCGGATCGGTGGACACGACCAGCGCCTTGCGACCGCCGGCGGCGAGCGCGGCGGCGGTGGCGGTGGCCAAGGTCGTCTTGCCGACCCCGCCCTTACCGGTGAAGAGCAGCAGGCGAGCGCTCATCCAGCGTTTTCCACCCGCCGCTTGAGCTCCTTGAGCGCCGTATCCATGATCATCTTCTCGGCTTTGCGGCGGAACAGGCCGATCATCGGCACGATCAGCTGCACCGAGAGCGTGTAGGTGACCTCGGTCGAGGCGCCCTTGGGGGTCAGCGCGTAGCTGCCCTCCTGCGACTTCTGCATCTGGCCCTTGACCAGGTGCCACGAGATCTTCTTCGTGGACCACTCGTCGTAGGCGAGCACGTACTCGTCCTTGATCGGACCCTGGTCGATGTTGAACCTGACCTGGGCCGCGCGGCCGTCCGCCCCGGTCTCCAGCACCTCGGTGCGCTTCACGCCGTTGGCCCACTGGGGGTAGGCGTCGAAGTCGGCGATGACCGCCACGATCTCCTCGGGCGTCGCGTCGATGACGATGGACTGGGTGGACTCGTCGGCCATGTCCGGGAGGCTACCCGGTAGTTCTGCTCACCAACGCAGCACGTGGGGCGTGCCGCTGCGCTGGAAGTGGCCGACGTTGACGCACTCGGTCCGGCCGATCCGCACCCGGCGCGCCATCGGCTGGTGCACGTGCCCGAACACCGACCAGCGCGGCCGGTCGCGCTCGATCACCTTGAGCAGCGACGTGGAGCCCAGCTCCGGCCGCCGGGCGACCACGTCGTAGGTCAGCTCGGCCACCGCCGGCGGCACGTGGGTGCACAGCACGTCGACCTCTCCGAGACCCGCCAGCGCCGCGCCGAACTCGTCCTCGGTGCGCAGGTAGGGCCGCCACGGACCGCGCCGGTTCGGCACGAAACCGGGGTGCAGCAGCGCGCCGCCCGCGAAGCCGAACCGCAGCCCGCCGATGTCGACGGCCTGGCCGTCCAGGACGTGCACGCCGTCGCGGGCGAACCTCGGCCACAGCTCGGGGCTGTCCACGTTGCCCGGCGTGGCGTAGGTCGGCGCGCTCATCGCGCCGAACAGCTCGGTGTACTGCTCGACGATCGCCTCTTGGACGACGTCCGCCGCGTTGTCCAGGCTCTCCCACAGCGACCGCATGTAGCGGACCGTCTCGGCGCCGGGCCTGCCCCGCCGGAGCCGGGCGAACACCTCGACCTTCTCCGCGCCGAACACCCGGCCGAGGATGCCCCTGCCGTGGTCGTAGTAGTCGACGAAGTCGACCAGGTCACCCAGCACCACCAGCGCGTCGGCACCGTCCCCGGCGCGGGCCAGTGCCTCCGCGTTGCCGTGGACGTCCGAGACGACGTGAACCCGCACAAGACCCAAATCTACGGCAGGACGGGTGGGACACCCGGCGGCCGGCCCTCCTCCAAGATCACTTTGAGGCCGAGCGACACCTCTTTGGCGGCCATCTGGCGGCGGCGCACCTCACGCCGTACCCGCTGGTCGGACGCACCCCCGGGCAAGTCGGCACGGAGGAAGTAATGCAGCAGGGTGCCGTCCATGACGGGCTCCAGCCAGACCTCCATCGTTCCGACCAACGCGCCGCCCACCGTCCAGCGCAAGCCCTCAGTACCCCGATCGGCGTAGACGTCGAGGGTCAGGTCGGGCCAGAATTCCGCCCATGCGGCGGGTGGCGCGAAAGCGGCGGCGACCACGTCCGGGGGCACTGCGAGGAACGTCTCGTCCACGACGTCGACACTGGGCACGGATGGGAAGAGTGCCACGACACGGTTACGGAAGTACCCACCAGCCTGGTGTATCGCCGGAATCACAGGCTAGGTTTCCCCACCAGTAACAAACGAATCGTCCGGAGGTCGACGTGCGCGAGTTCAGCGTCCCCGCCACCGCCACTGTGGCTGCCGAGGAAAACCTCACCGACATGGTGTGGGCGAACGCGGAGCGCTTCGGCAACGCCGTCAGCTTCCGCCGCCGCGTGGACGGGACATGGGTGGATGTCACCGCCCGTGATTTCGCCGCCCAGGTGCTGGCAGTGGCCAAGGGGTTGATGGCGGCGGGTCTCCAGGCCGGCGACAGGGTCGGCCTGATGTCCAAGACCCGCTACGAGTGGACCCTCCTCGACTTCGCCGTGTGGCACGCGGGCGGGGTCGTGGTCCCGATCTACGAGACCTCCTCGGCCGAGCAGGTCGAGTGGATCCTGTCCGACTCCTCGGCCAAGGCCGTGTTCGTGGAGACCTCCGACCACCGCGCGATGGTGGACTCGGTGGTGTCCGGCCTGCCCGAGGTGCGGCACGTGTGGCAGATCGACGGCCCCTCCGGTGACGCGGCGGGCGCGATCGACGAGCTGACCGCGCTCGGCGCGAGCGTGTCCGACGAGGACGCGCGGGCCCGGCGCAAGGAGGTCGGCGCGGAGGACACGGCGACCATCGTCTACACCTCCGGCACCACCGGCCGCCCGAAGGGCTGCGAGCTGACCCACCGCAACCTGCTGGCCGAGGTGCGCGGCGGGCTCGCGGCGTTCCCCGAGCTGATGCGCGCGGGCAACTCGCTGCTGCTGTTCCTGCCGCTGGCCCACATCCTGGCCCGCGCCCTGTCGGTGACGGGCGTGTACACGCGGGTCACCATGGGTCACACCTGGGACGTGAAGAACCTGGTGCCGGACCTCCAGTCGTTCCGGCCGACGTTCGTCGTGGCCGTGCCGCGCGTGTTCGAGAAGGTCTACAACGGCGCGAAGCAGAAGGCGCACGCGGCGGGCAAGGGCAAGATCTTCGACGCCGCCGAGGCGACCGCGGTGCAGTACAGCCAGGCGCAGGACACCGGCGGCGCGGGCCTCGGGCTCAAGATCAAGCACGCGGTGTTCTCGAAGCTCGTCTACAGCAAGCTCCAGGCGGCGCTCGGCGGCCGGTGCATCGCGGCGGTGTCCGGCGGCGCGCCGCTCGGCGAGCGCCTGGCCCACTTCTTCCGCGGTGTGGGCGTGCCGGTGCTGGAGGGCTACGGCCTGACCGAGACCAGCGCGGCGGCCAGCGTGAACACCAAGGCTGCGTTCCGGGTGGGCACGGTGGGCCGGCCGGTGATCGGCACCTCGGTGCGGATCGCCGAGGACGGCGAGATCCTGATCAAGGGCGACATCGTGTTCCGCAGCTACTGGAACAACGAGCAGGCCACCGCGGAGGCGCTGGAGGACGGCTGGTTCCACACCGGCGACCTCGGCGAGCTGGACGACGACGGCTTCGTCAAGATCACCGGCCGCAAGAAGGAGATCATCGTCACCGCCGGCGGCAAGAACGTCTCGCCCGCCGGCCTCGAAGACCGCCTCCGCTCCCACCCGCTGATCAGCCAGTGCATGGTCGTCGGTGACGCGCAGCCGTTCATCGGGGCGTTGATCACCATCGACCCGGAGTTCTTCCCGACGTGGAAGGAGCAGCACGGCAAGCCGGCTTCGGCGACCGTGGCGGAGATGGTGGACGACGAGACGCTGCGCGGCGAGATCCAGGCCGCGGTGGACGAGGCCAACCTGGCGGTGTCCAAGGCGGAGGCGATCAAGAAGTTCCGCATCCTGCCGGTGGACTTCACCGAGGCCGGTGGCGAGATGACCCCCAGCCTCAAGCTCCGCCGCTCCGTCGTGGCGTCGACCTACAAGCAGGACATCGAAGCGATCTACAGCTCCTGACCGCCGCTGCTCCGCGGACGCGGCCGGGTTCAACCTCGGCCGATCCCGGACAGCGGACAAGACGAGTGGCCCGCACCCTGTTCGGTGCGGGCCACTCGACCCCCAGTGATCGCGTATCCGCTTGACGCGGACCCGAGAAGTTTGTTGTCCCGGTCCCCCAACCGGGACATCTCCTAGAGTGCAGCAGCACGCTGTCGTATCGCTGACGCGGTGGTGACTCGTGCCGTCAGCGCCCGTCCTAGGCTGTGCCGGGGGGAGGCGGAACGAGGGGACGCAAACGGATGGGCGCAGGGCCGTGGTTCGGCCTTCTCGGCCCCCTTGAAGTGCGCATACAGGGTCAACCGGTGTCGGTCCGGGCGGGCAAGCACCGGGCGCTGCTGGCCGCGCTGTCGCTGCGCGCCGGCCGGGTCGTCCCAATTGGCGAACTGGTCTCGTTCCTGTGGGGCGACGACCCTCCCGCCCGCACGCGCGGCACGTTGCAGACCTACGTGATGCGGCTGCGGCAACTCCTCGGCGACCCGTCCCTGATCCGGACCACCTCGGACGGCTACCGGTTGGTCGTGCCACCGGAGCAGGTGGACGTGCACCGGTTCACCACCACGGCCGGTCTCGCCCGGCAGGCCGCGCAGTCCGGGCACCTGTCGGACGCGGCCGAGCTGTACGGGCAGGCGCTGGCGCTGTGGCGCGGCCCGGCGCTGTCGGACGTGCCTTCGGACGCGTTGCGCGACGGCGCGGTGCCGAGGCTGGCCGAACGGCTGCTGGTGGTGCACGAGGAGCGCAACGACGTCGAACTCGCCCTGGGCAACCACGAGCGGCTGGTGCCGGTGCTGCGGTCGTTGACCGCGGACCACCCGCTGCGCGAGCGGTTCTGGGCGCAGCTGATGGTCGCGCTGTACCGGGGCAGCAGGCAGGCCGAGGCGCTGGAGGCGTACCGGCGGGTCGACCGGATGCTGGACGACCAGCTCGGCGTCGAACCCGGGGTGGCGCTGCGCGAGCTGCACCAGGCCATCCTGGTCGGCGACCCGAGCCTGGCCGCGCCCGCCGAACGGACCGAGCCCGGGCCGGACCAGCTGCCGCCGGACGTGCCGGGGTTCGTCGGTCGGGTCGAGGTGGTGGACCGGATCTCCCGGTTGATCGCGCCGGACGGGCCGCGCACCGCCGTGCCGATCGTGGCGCTGACCGGCGTGCCCGGTGTGGGCAAGACGGCGTTGGCGGTGCACGTCGCGCACCGGCTGCGGGACCGGTTCCCGGACGGACGGCTGTACGTGGACCTGCGTGGTCACGCGTCCGGGCCGGCGATGCCGGTGGTGGAGGCGCTGACCCGGTTCCTGCGGGCGCTCGGCGTGCCGCCGGAGCAGATCCCGGTGGACGTGGACGAGCAGAGCACGCTGTTCCGGTCGTTGCTGACGGGTCGCCGGATGCTGCTGGTGCTCGACAACGCCGGCGCGCCCGACCAGGTGCGACCCCTGCTGCCCGGTGCGGCGAGCTGCCCGGTGCTGGTGACCAGCAGGGACGACCTGCGTGGCCTGATCGCCGTCGACGGCGCCCGCCGGGTGGGTCTGGACGTGTTCGAACCGCACGAGTCGCTGGCCCTGCTGCGGCGGTCCGGGCAGCCGGCGGAGGAGTTGGCGCGGCGGTGCGGCCACCTGCCGTTGACGTTGGACATCGCGACGGCGGCGGTCGGCGGCGGCTCGGTGTCGCGGTACCTGGAACGGCTGGGCGACCGCGGTCCGCTGGAGCTGGCGCACGCCACGCTGCCACCGGCCGCACGCCGGCTGTTCGCGTTGTTGAGCGTGGTGCCGGGGCCGGACTTCACCACCGAGGTCGCGGCGAACGCGGCGGACCTGCCGGTGCCCGAGGCCGCCGCGCTGCTCGACCAGCTGACCGGGGCGCGGCTGGTGCGTTCCGGCGCGGGGCGGTACGCGTTCCACGACGAGCTGGCGCGGTTCTCCGCCGAGGTCGCGGACGCCGAGCCGGACCTCGGCGCGGCACGAGTCCGGGTGCTGGAGTTCTACGCGCGGGCGGTGGACCACTGCGCCGAGCTGCTGTACCCGGACCTGATGCGGCTGCCCGCGCCGGCGGGGCGGGCGGTGCGGCTGCCGCGGATCGGGACGGCGGCGCAGGCGCGGGCGTGGCTGGACGCGGAGCGGGCGAACCTGACCGCGGCGATCCGTTCGGCGGCCGAACGCGGGCCGGCGGCGGTGTCGTGGCGGCTGGCGGACGGGCTGCGCGGCTACCTGTGGATCGGCAAGCACGTCACCGAGTGGCTGTCGACGGCCCGGTACGGGATGCACGCGGCGCACGAGCAGCGCGACGTGGCCGGCGAGGCGGCGATGCACCAGAACCTGGCCACGCTGCACTGGCGGCTGGGCGACTTCACCACGTCCATCGCGCACTACACGCGGGCGGTGGACCTGCACCGGGTGTCCGGTGACCTGGCGTCAGAGGCGGGGGTGCGCAGCTACCTCGGCGTGGTGCGGATGGAAGCGGGCGACATGGCGGGCGCCCGTGACGACCTGGAGACGTGCCTGGCGTTGAAGCGCGAGTCCGGTGGGCCGAGGTCGGGTGAGGCGGGTGTGCTGACCGGGTTGGGCGTGCTGGCGATCGAGACCGGCGAGCTGGCCGAGGCGGCGGACCTGTTGAGCGAGGCACTGGCGATCAGCGTGGAGCACGGTCTGCGGTCCAGCGAGATCACCGCGTCGACGTTGCTCGGGGTGGCGTGGCAGCTCATGGGCGAACCGCAGCGCGCGCTCACCCACCTGTCGGAGGCGCTGCGGCTGTCCACCGACGGGGGTTTCCGCGAGTCCACCGCCCGGGTCCTGGAGACGATCGCGTCCGTGCGGCTGGACCTGGGCGAGCACGCGGAGGCGCTGGCGCTGGCGGACCAGGCGTTGACCGAGCTGCGGGAGGACGGTGACCAGCGGATCACCACGAACGTGCTGGTGGTCATGGCGTCCGCGAACCGCGGCCTGGGTTCCCTGCGGACCGCCGACGAGCAGTTCCAGCAGGCTCTCACGAAGGCCCGCCGGATCGGCTACCTCCCCGGTGAGGCGCGCGCCCTCGTCGGCCTCGCCGCCGTCCGCCGCCTCCTGGGCCAACCGACCGAGGCGAAGTCCCTGGCCACCGAGGCGGTCACCCTCACCTCGAACCTGGGCCTCCGCGTGACCGAACGTTCCGCCCGCGCCGAACTGGCCGCCGTCCACGCCGCCCTGTCCGACCCCGACCCCACCTGACCGGACAACTCGCGGTGCCTGACCGGACAACTCGCGCGCGAGAGCGCTCCCACCCGCGCGAGTCCTCCACTCGCGCACCGCGAGTCGCGCGCTCAGACACCGCGAGTCCTGCGTTCGGAACAGCCGAGTTCAACGCTCAGGAGTTGATCAATCCGGCGAGGCGGTCGGCCAGGACGTCCCAGCGCCAGCTCGCGGTGACCCACTCACGGCCGGCGGCGCCCATCTTCGCGGCGGTGCCGGGATCGGCGAGGAGCGCGGCGACGGCGTCGGCGACCTCCGCGACCTCACGTCCGTTCACCACCCGCCCGGTCACCCCGTCGCGCACGGTCTCCGGCGCACCACCCGAACGCCCCGCCACGACCGGCAGACCGGTGGCCGACGCCTCCAGGTACACGATGCCCAGACCCTCCACGTCCAGCCCACGCCCCCGCGTCCGGCACGGCATGGCGAACACGTCACCGGCGTTGTAGTGCCCCGGCAGCTCTTCCCACGGCACGGACCCGGTCATCACCACGTGCTCCGACACCCCGACCGAAGCGGCCAAGCGCTCCAGGGTCTTCCGGTACGGCCCACCGCCCACCAGCAGCAACGCCGCGTCGGGCACCTGCCGCCGGATCTCCGGCAACGCCCGCACCAGCACGTCCTGCCCCTTCCGCGGCACGAGGCGCGACACGCACACCACCACCGGCCGGTCACCCAACCCGTACCGCGCGCGAAGCGACTCCCGAGCAGCGGCGTCCGGCGCGAACACCGACGTGTCCACACCGGACGGCAAGTGCTCCAACGCCGCCATCGGACCGAAAGCGGCGGCGAACCGGGACCGCGTGTACCGGCTCACGAACGTCACCACGTCCACATCCGACCCGATCCGCCGCAACGCCTGCCGCGCGCCCGGCAGCATCGACCACCCGACCTCGTGCCCGTGCGTCGAAGCCACCACCCGCGAAGCACCCGCGGCCCGCAGCCGGGACGCCATCAACGCCAACGGAGCCGCCGCCCCGAACCACACGGCGTCACAGCGCGCTCCACGCAGGATGTCGGACGCCCGCCGAAGGACATCGGGCGTGGGCAGCATCAACGTCCCCGGATGCCGCACCACCTCGAACGGCTGCACGGCGTCGAACTCCGGGTGCGAGCCGGACGGCGACTCCCACGACGGCGCGTACACCACCAACTCGGGCAGCCGCACGGCCAACGCGTGCAGGTAGGCCTGGATGCCGCCGGGCCGGGGCGGGAAGTCATTGGTCACCAACAGGGTCCGACGCACGCGCCCACGTTACGGGACCGCCTCGTCACGGGAACGTCTGCCGCAGGAAGTCCTGCCACCCCCGCACCAACCCGGCCGTGTCCTGCCCCGTGATCTCGACCAACACGCCGTCCACTTCGGACACCCGGACCCTCGCCAGCCGCCGGTGCAGCTCCACCAGGCCCGGTTCGCCCAACGTCGACGCCAGGTACAGGTTCAGCGACCACGACTGCTGGTACGCCAACTCCATCGACCCGCCGCGGAAGTCCGCGTCCGTCGGCAACGCGGTGGGCAGCCCCCGCTGGACCTGCGCCGCCAGCAACGGCGCGGCCTTGCGCGGCGGCACGTCGCTGCGCCGGTACCCCACGTAGTCCGCGAAACCCTCCAGCACCCACATGGGCGCGCCGTCCACGGTCGCACCGCGCGCGGCGATGTGCGTGATCTCGTGCCGCAGCAGCACCCGGAGCGACAACGGCGACAACGCGCCCGCGCTGTCCGGGTTCAGCACCACCCGTTGACCACGAGCGGTGTGCGTGTCGGGGTCGACCCGGTCGGCCACCGCGACGCCCGCGATGGACCCGGTGGCGAAGCCAGGCCCGACGAGCGCGCGCATCTCCTCCACACCCGCCGGGATCAGCACGGCCACCTGGCGCGACCAAGCCGGACCCCACACCTCGGTCACCGCCGCCACCGCGTCGTCCAGCTCGGCGAGCACCCGTGCGGCCAGCGCCTCACCGCCGGGGTGGCTCAGCACGAACCCGCCCGCGCCGGTGAGCACCTGGCACGGCCCGAAGTCCCACGGCCCGCGCCACGTGCGCTTGCCGACCGGTTCGAGGGCGGTGTCGGAGTTGAGGTACCACCGGTCGCCGCGCCGGGTGAACAGGTAGGCCATCCCCTGGCTGCTCGGCTCCACGTCCACGCCGCGCAGCCGGTAGGACAGCCGCACGTCCGGCGCCCACGACTCGTCGGCGGCGGGCAGGTCGAGCGACGAGAGGTCCGTCTCGCCTTCGACGGAGTAGTCCCACTCGGCCAGCGGCACGGCGGCGAGGTTGCGGAACAGGTCGCGCTGCCGTTGCCGGAACCCGGCGTCGGCCAAGGGGTCCAGGTCGGCGGTGAACGCCGTCTCGTCGCGCTCCAGCAACGCCCGAGCCCGCCGGTCGAGCAGCGACCGGATCGAGTCGGCACGCGGTGAGGCGGCGGTGTCGGCGGACGCCGGGGGTGCGGACGTGCTCACCGGGACCACGGCAACGCCCAGCCCGGCGAGGAACGTCATGGCCACCAACGCGGCCAGCAGCACCCGATAGCGGCTCACGAGCCTCCAAAGTCGTCGGCAGGGCCACCCCACGTTCAGGATGGCCCTGCCGGACGATCGTTGTCAGCCCGCGATGCGCCGCATGGCGTAGATGCTGCCGGGAGCATCCAGCGACACGACCTTGACCGGGACGCCGTCGGTCGACGCGTGCACGACCCGACCGTTGTCCACCGCCATGCCGACGTGCATGCCGCCGTTGTAGATGATCAGGTCGCCCGCGGTGACCTCACCGCGGCTGACCGCGCGACCCGCGCCCGCCTGACCACCCGAGGTGCGCGGGATGATCACACCTGCCGCCGCGTAGGCCTTGGACGTGAGACCGGAGCAGTCCCAGCGGTCCGGGCCGGTCGCGCCGTACTGGTACATGTCGCCGATCTGGCCCAGCGCGAACTGCAGCGCCTCACCCGCCTTGCCCGACGGCACGGCGACGTTCGGCGTCTCGCCGGGGTCGCGCAGCACGGTGCGTTCCTGGGCGGTCAGCCTGTTGAGCTGGTTCTTGACCTCGGTGACCTGGCCGTCCAGCTCGGCCTTGCGCTTCTTGACCTCTTCGGCGATCCGCGCGGCCTCGTCGGTCGCCGCCTGGGCGGCGCCCTGAGCGGCGGCGGCCTTCTGCCGCGCGTCCTCCGCGGCGGCGACCGCGCCGGAGAGCCGGTCGAGGGCTTCCTCGCTGTCCGACGCCAGCACTCCGAGCGCCGACATGCGGTTCAGGAAGTCCTGCTGGGAGTCGGAGACCAGCAACGCCGACAGCTGGCTGAACCTGGCGCCCTCGAACGACGCCTCGGTGAGCTTGTCGACCTGGACGCGGAAGTTCTCCTCGTCCACCTTCGCCTGGTCGCCGGCCTGCGTCGCCTGGGCGAGGGAAGCGTTCGCCTCGTCCAGCTTCGCCTGGTTGGCGGAGCGGTTCTCCTCCGCGCGCAGGAGTTCTTCGTTGAGCTTCGTGGCCTGCTCGGCCAGCTCGTTGTACTTCTTCAGCGCCTCGGAGGCGTTCGCGGGGGTGTTCGGCTGAGCTCCGGCGGGTACGGGCATGACGCCCACCGCGGCAGCGGCCACCGCCGTGGCCGCCATCGCCCCGCGCAGGCCGCGCTTGAGTCGTTGCGACGCCACAGTCGCGTGTGTCTCCTTCGTGTGAACCGCCTGCCGACCGGGCGCATGACGCAGCCCGACAAGTCCTCGTGATCGAGTTCCGGCTCGGCTCCCCGACAGGCCGATTCGGCGGTGAACCCGCGTCGCCGTCCAGGATGGACCGCATGCTCGCCGCGAGATCTCGGCTAGGTTACGAAAAGTGAGCCTCGGAGTCCACTGGCGGGGCACGGGAATCGTTGCGGGAAACCGTGAGTTCCCGAACGGCCTAGCTGTGACCTGGTCGTGTGACCGCCGGTGGTGTTAAAAACACGATTTGTGTCACACCCGGCCCAAGCGGGCCAGCAGCACCGCGGACGGCACCGGGTGCGCGCCCCGCCGCCGGACGGAATCGGCCACCGCCCGATCGGACGTCACCACGACAACCGGACGACCCTCGGGTTCGGCGGTCACCAACGCCCTGATCACGTCGTCCGCCAACACGCCCGGATCGCTGAACAGGACACGGACTCCGCGCGGCGCGGACGTCGGCACGGCCACCACTCCGGCGCCGTCGAACACCAACGTCACCTCCGCGCCGGTGCGTGCCGCCAACACGGCCAGCTGGTGCACCAAGCGGTCGCGCTGGTCGGACAGCGACAGCTCCGGGTAACCCGTCTTGGTCACGTTGTAGCCGTCCACGATCAAGTGGACGGCGGGCAGTGCCAGCAAGCGGTCCAACGCCGCCGGGTCCTCCACCCGCCCGACCGCGCCCTGTGCCGCGCTCGCACCCCGCACGAGGTCCGCGGGTCGGGGGCCGGCGCCACCGAGGGCCAGTTCGCGGCGCAGACCGTTCACCGCGCCGTCCAAGGTGTCGACGAGCAGCGCCAACCGCACCTCGTCGGCCTGACGGGCTTCCTTGGCCGACTGGCGCGCCACGTCGGCGTCCGCCACGGCCCGCCGCGCCTTGGCCCGCTCGTGCTCGGCGCGTTCGCGCTCGCGGTCCCGTTCGGCGGCCAGGCGGCGCACCTCGGCCTCGGCCTCGGCGCGCACCCGTTCCACCTCGGTCGCGGCCGACTCTGCCCGGTCCTTGGCTTCGCGCAGCCGCACGCCCTGCTCCCGCAACCGCTTGCGGAGCCGTTCCAACTCGACGTCGGCCTCTTCGCGGATCTTGTCCGCCGCGCCGCCCGCCTCGACCCGTTCCGCCTTGAGCCGCTCCAACTCCGCTTCGAGCCGTTCCGCGCGTTGCACGGCCAGGTCGCGTTCGGACCGCAGCGACGCGTCCGCCGCCCGCCTGCCGATCAACTCGACGAAGTGCGCCGCGACCTCGTCACCCTGGAGGACCGCCGCCGCGCCGGCCGCCACCGGGTCGGGCGACGTCACCTCCAGCGCTGTCGGCCGGTTGCGCCGGAGCCACTCCACGACGGCGGCGCGGAAGTTCGAGGACGACTTCAACCCGCCGAGCAGCGCCGGCCCGCCGAGCCGCGCCCGCTTCGTCGGCGCGAACCGCGCCACCGCGCGCAGGGATTGCGGCACGTCGACCTTCGCCAGACCGCCCAACGCGTCCGCGCTCAGCTCGGCGAGCCGCGACCGCAGCGGCTCGGGCAGCGCAGACCAGTCCACAGTGGACTCGACGGCCTGCGCGGGCTCCTCGCCCCCCAGGTCGTCGGCACTGTTCGCCGGCGCGATCGGGTCCTGCATCACTACAGGTTAAAGCAGGTGCGCACCCTCTCCGGCGTTGACCTCGCGCCACGAGGTCGCGCCGATCGGAGCAGCGACGATCCAGCACTGTCGGTGGTGCCGGATACCGTGCGCCTGCCATGACTACTCAGCTCACGTTCGACGAACTGGGCACCCCGCTGCGCGAGGTCACCTTCGTCGTGTTCGACCTGGAGACCACGGGTGGTCGCGCCGACGGCGACTCGATCACCGAGATCGGCGCCGTGAAGGTGCGCGGCGGGCAGGTGATCGGCGAGTTCGGGACGCTCGTCGACCCCGAGCGCGGCATCCCGCCGCAGGTGGTGGCGCTGACCGGGATCACCGAGCTGATGGTGACCGGCGCGCCCCGGCTGGACACGGTGCTGCCCGCGTTCCTCGAGTTCGCCGCCGGGGCGGTGCTGGTGGCGCACAACTCCGGCTTCGACGTGGGTTTCATCAAGGCCGCCTGCGCCCGCTACGGGTACGCGTGGCCCAAGCCGACCGTGGTGTGCACGGTGAAGCTGGCCCGGCGGGTGCTGAGCCGCGACGAGGCGCCGAGCTGCCGGCTGTCCGCGTTGGCGCACCTGTTCGGTGTGTCCGTGCAGCCGAACCACCGCGCCCTGATCGACGCCCGCGCCACCGTCGAGGTGCTGCACCGGCTGCTGGAGCGGGTCGGGTCGGTCGGCGTGCACTCGTTGGAAGAGCTGGTCGCCTACCTGCCCGAGGTGACGCCGGCGCAGCGGCGCAAGCGGACGCTCGCCGCCGACCTGCCGTCCACTCCCGGCGTCTACCTGTTCCGCGGACCGTCGGAGGAGGTGCTGTACGTCGGCACGGCGTCCGACCTCCGGCGGCGGGTGCGGCAGTACTTCACCGCCAGTGAAGGCCGGAAGCGGCTGCGGGAGATGGTCTCGCTGGCGGTGCGGGTGGACGCGGTGGAGTGCGCGCACTCGTTGGAGGCGGAGGTGCGGGAGCTGCGGCTGCTGACCGCGCACAAGCCCGCCTACAACCGGCGTTCCAAGAACCAGGGGCAGGCGTGGTGGCTCGTGCTCACGGACGAGCCGTTTCCGCGCCTCTCCGTGGTCCGCACGCCCCGGGACGGTGCGCTCGGACCGTTCCGGTCGCGGAGGCTCGCCGAGACGGCTCTGGAGGCGGTGCTGGAAGCCGTGCCGCTGCGGGCCTGCTCGATGCGGATCCCGGCGCGCAACGCGTCCGCCACGCCGTGCGCGCTGTTCGAGCTGGGCCGGTGCGAGGCGCCGTGCGCGGGACGGCAGTCGGTGGACGACTACTCCCCCGCCGCCGAGGCCTTCCGGCGGTTGGTCGGCGGGGCGGACGTGGCGCCGCTGCACGGGCTCACCGCGCAGATCGACGCGCTCGCCGCGGACCACCGCTTCGAGGACGCCGCCACCCGCCGCGACCGGATGTCGTCGTTGGTGCGTTCACTCGACCGGGCGCAACGGCTCGCGGGGCTGGCCGTGCTGCCCGAGGTGGTGGCGGCGCGTCCCGACGGGTCCGGCGGGTGGGAGTTCGCCGTGGTGCGGCACGGGCGGTTGGCGTCGGCGGGGGTGGCGCGGCGCGGTGTGCGTCCGATGCCGGTGGTCGACGCGCTGGTGGCGTCCGCGGAGACGGTGATCCCGGGTGACGGGCCGCTGTTCGGCGCGCCCGCCGAGGAGGTCGGCGTCGTGCTGCGGTGGGTGGACCGGCCCGGCACCCGGCTCGTGCACTGCGAGACGCCGTGGACGTCGCCCGCGTTCGCCGCCGGGGCGTGGCGGGAGTGGGTGGCGCGGGCAGAGGCCGGTCGCGATCAGTACCGGATGGCGGGCCACTAGCATGTGGGCGGTCGATACCCCGACGACTTGTGGAGGACCGCTGTGATCACCGCGATCGTGCTGATCCAGGCCGCCGCCGAGAGCATCCCGGACGCGGCGCAGGCGATCGCCGACATCGAGGGCGTCACCGAGGTCTACTCGTGCGCCGGTGACGTCGACCTGATCGCCCTGGTCAAGGTCGCCCGGCACGAGGACCTGGCCGACCTGGTGCCCGGCCACATCTCGAAGGTGCCCGGCGTGCTGAACACGGACACCCACATCTCGTTCCGGTCGTACTCGAAGCGCGACACGGACGCCGCGTTCGCCATCGGCCTCGAGGACGCCTGACCGGCTGCTCCTGCTCCCGCCCCCGGTGCCCCAGCGGCACCGGGCGTTGGCGTGCGCACCGGGCGTCACGTCGGGTGCGTAGCGGTCGGTCGCGTGCCGGGCTGACGGTTCGCCGGCCGAGCCACGCTCGCAGCCGACCCGCGTCTCACCGACCCACCCGTAGCACACGTGCTGACCAGCGGTTTGTCCGGAATTGTCGGACCTCGCCGGCAGACTCACAACAAGGGATCCCCTGGGCGGCGACCCCTGCGAAGCACTGCGCCTTGATCGGCTCGGCCGGCGGTGGGCGGCCGCCGTGTTCGTCCTTTGACATGCGAAAGGGCCCCGCAGCCTCGATGAGGTGCGGGGCCCTTCCGGTGGAGCCGACTGCCGGCGGGGCCGGCCAGTAGTGCGGTCAGGCCTCGGGCTGGGACGGCTTGCCGGCCAGTTCGCCCGTGGGCTTGTTCTCGCCGGTCAGGGAGTCGTCCGAGACACCGTGCGCCGCTCGCGCACGGGTCAGGGCCGCGGTCTCCTCCGGCGCGTCCGGGGTCAGGAAGCTGCCCGGAACCGGGTGACCGGCCGAACCCAGCTTGTTCATCTTCTTCGGCACCGGAGCACCCTGGTAGTCCAGGGGCAGCGGGTGGCCGTGCGCGTCCACCGGGCCGAGCGGCTGGTGGACCTCGATGAACTCACCGTGCGGCAGGCGCTTGATGATGCCCGTCTCGACACCGTGCTCCAGCACCTCGCGGTCCGCGCGCTGCAGACCGATGCAGATGCGGTACGTGACGAAGTACGCGATCGGCGGCACGAGGAGCATGCCGATGCGGCCCATCCACGTCGTCGCGTTCAGCGAGATGTCGAACTTCATCGCGATGATGTCGTTCGCACCCGAGAGCAGCAGCACCATGAAGTACGAGATCGCCATCGCGCCCAGGGACGTCCGGACCGGCACGTCGCGGGGACGCTGAAGCAGGTTGTGGTGCGCGTAGTCCTTGGTCATCTTGCGCTCGATCCACGGGTACACCGCGGCGAGACCGGTCAGCAGCGGCAGGCCCAGGAGGAACGGCAGGAACGGCGCCGGCACCGTGTAGTTGCCCAGGTACAGCTCCCACGCGGGCCACAGCCGGATCAGGCCGTCGGTCCAGCCCATGTACCAGTCGGGCTGCACGCCCGCCGACACCTGGGCCGCGTTGTACGGGCCGAGGTTCCAGATCGGGTTGATCTGGAAGATGCCGCCCATGATCGCCGTGACCGCCACGACCACCGCGAAGAACCCGCCGCCCTTGGCCGCGAACACCGGCATGATGCGCACGCCGACGACGTTGGTCTCCTTGCGGCCCACGCCCGGGAACTGGGTGTGCTTCTGGTACCAGACCAGGCCGAGGTGCACCGCGATCAGCGCCAGGATGATGCCCGGGATGACCAGGATGTGCAGCGTGTAGAGCCGCGGGATGATCTCCGTGCCGGGGAACTCCCCGCCGAACGCGAGCCAGTTGATCCACGTGCCGACCACCGGGAACGAGATCAGCAGCGCCGCCATCACCCGCAGGCCCGTGCCGGACAGCAGGTCGTCGGGCAGCGAGTAGCCGAGGAAGCCCTCGATCGCGCCGAGCAGGAAGAGCACGATGCCGATGACCCAGTTGATCTCACGCGGACGCCGGAAGGCGCCGGTGAAGAAGATCCGGAACATGTGCACCACGATCGAGCCCATGAACAGCAGCGCGGACCAGTGGTGGACCTGGCGCACGAACAGGCCGCCGCGCACCTCGAACGAGATGTGCAGGGTCGACTCGAACGCCCGGGACATCTCGATGCCCTGGAGGTTCACGAAGCTGCCGTTGTAGACGACCTCCTCCATGGAGGGGTCGAAGAACAGCGCCAGGTAGGTGCCCGACAGCAGCAGGATGATGAAGCTGTACAGCGCGATCTCGCCGAGCAGGAACGACCAGTGGGTCGGGAACACCTTGTTGAGCTGTTTCCGCATGCCACCGGCCATGTGGTACCGGTCGTCAGCCCACTTCGCGGTGCCACCCGCGGCGCGGGAGACGAGGCCCTGCCGTTTCGTCGGCGTGGTGATGCCGCTCATGACTTACGCTCCCAGAACGCCGGACCCACAGCCTCGATGAAGTCGCTGCGAGCAATCAAGTATCCGTCCTCGTCCACCGTGATCGGAAGCTGCGGCAGGGCCCGGGTTGCCGGACCGAACCGCGGCTTGGCGTAGTGGAAGACGTCGAACTGCGACTGGTGGCAGGGGCACAGGAGCAGACCGGTCTGCTGCTCGTACAGCGAAGTCGGGCACCCGAGGTGCGTGCAGACCTTCGAGTACGCGTAGAAGTCGCCGTAGTTGAAGTCCTCCTGGCCGGCGCGCTTGACCACCGCCTGGTTCGGGCGCAGGCGGATGAGCATGACCGGGCTGTCGGCCCGCTTCAACGCGTGGACCAGGGCTTCTTCGTCGTCACGCTCCGACTCGCGGAACGGGAACACCGTTTCGAAACCGCCGGCTTCCATGTCCTCCGGACGCACCAGCGCGACGTCGTGGAAGTTGCCCGTGTGCCGGCGCAGGTAGACCTTCTCGCCGTTCTCGGACTTCCACGCGGTGTGCCACAGCGAGTCCTTGGAGTCGCTGTCGGCCCACGGGTTCTTGATCAGACCGCCGAGCGGCACGGCGGTCACGCCGAGGCCGAGCACGCCGATGCCGAGGCCCGCGGTCTTCTTGATGAGCCCCCGGCGGCCCAGGGTGGAGCGCTCGCCCGCGTCGGCCAGCTCGGCGATGACCGTGGCCTTGTCGACCTCGCTCGACCCGCCGTCGTGGCGCTGCTGGACGGCCAGCTCCTCGGGGATGAACTTCTTCGTGTACAGCAGCGCGCCGATGCCGACGGCCAGCACGGACAGGCCGAGCGTGAAGCCGATGATCGGGGTGTACAGGCTGTACAGGAGGTGGTCGGTCGAGTGCGGCGCCACGTACTTCCACGGCCACCAGATGAACGCGACCAGGAACGCGAGGCCGGAGAGCGCGGCGATGGCGAACCACAGGGCGACCTGGCGCTCGGCGCGCTTCTCCGCGCGGGTGCCCTTGACCGGCCAGCGCTCCTCGTAGTGGACGAGCTCGACGCCGTCCATGCGGGTGCCGAGCTTGACCAGCTCGTCCCGGCTCATCCCGGCGAGTTCCGCCTCGTCGGGCAGCTCGTTCGGCTTCACGCCGCTCATGCCTTGGCTCCGATCCAGAGGGTCACGCCGATCAGGGCGGCGATACCCACGATGAACGCGATCAGACCCTCCGATACCGGCCCCAGGCCGCCGAGGGGGGCGCCGCCGGGGTTGTTGTTCCCGTCGGTCACCGACTTGATGTAAGCGATGATGTCTTCCTTCTCCTCCGGCGTCAGCTGCCGGTCGGAGAACTTCGGCATGTTCTGCGGGCCCGTGAGCATCGCGGTGTACAGCTGCTCTTCGGACACGCCGTCGAGCTCGGGTGCGAACTTCCCGGACGACAGCGCCCCGCCGCGGCCGGTGAAGTTGTGGCACGCCGCGCAGTTGAGCCGGAACAGCTCGCCGCCGCGGGCCGGGTTCTCGCCGCGCAGCGCCTCGCCGCGCTCCTCGGGGGTCTGCGGGCCGCCGCCGCGGGACTGGATGAACGCGCCGAGCGCGTCCACCTCCTCCGGCGTGAACTTGGCGGGCTTGCGCAGGGCCTGCGCCTCCTGGCGCGCCATCGGCATGCGGCCGGACGACACCTGGAAGTAGACGGCCGCCTCACCCACGCCGATGAGGCTGGGGCCGCGGCCCTCGACGCCGTCCAGGTTCGTGCCGTGGCAGGTGATGCAGGCGTTGTTGTAGAGCTGCTCGCCCAGTCGCACCTGCGCCGGGTCGTCCTGCGCCTGCGCGGTCTGCGGCTGCGGCGCGAGGGCGCTGAACAGGAAGCCGGCGGCCAGCAGCGCGAAGCCCAGCGCGAGCAGACCGGAGATCCGCCTGCGCAGCTTCGTGCCGCGCTTCCCGGCCCGTGTGGTGTTGGTGGTCATGTGTGCGGCAACCCTTGCTGGTGTGAGTTCGGGGTTCGAGCTGGTCAGGGCACGATGTAGATGATGGCGAACAAGCCGATCCAGACGACGTCGACGAAGTGCCAGTAGTACGACACGACGATGGCGGAGGTTGCCTGCGCGGGCGTGAACTTGCTCAGCTTCGTGCGGACCAGCAGGTAGCCGAACGCGATCAGACCACCGATCACGTGCAGGCCGTGGAAGCCGGTCGTCAGGTAGAAGACGGTGCCGTAGGCCGAGCCCGCGATGGTCGTGCCCTCGTTCACGAGGGTCATGTACTCACCGGCCTGACCTGCCACGAAGATCGCGCCCATGATCAGCGTCACGACGTACCAGCGACGGAGACCGAACACGTCACCCCGCTCCGCGGCGAACACGCCCCACTGGCACGTGAACGAGGAAGCCACCAGGATGATCGTGAAGAACAGTGCGTAAGGCACGTTCAGGTGGGTCGGCTCTGGTGGCCAGTGCCCCTCGTTCTGGGCCTTCACCGTGAAGAACATGGCGAAGAGCCCGGCGAAGAACATGAGCTCACTGGACAGCCAGACGATCGTGCCGACGCTGACCATGTTCGGTCGGTTCAGCGAGTGCACGCGCTGGCCGATGGAGGGCGCTGCCGTTGTCACACGACGCATTATTGCTTGCAGGATTTCGCTCCGCCCATCGGGTCCGGGGCACGTCCGCAGGTCATCTGGGTCACACGCGCGGTGAGGACGGTCATGGGGTTGTTGAGCCGGTGGCGTGATCGTCGCGCACGACGGGGCGTACCCGCACTGGGGATCGATTCACCGGGGCTGGCGGTGGTGGTCGAGGCGTTCGACATCGCGGAGGCCGACTCGGCCGCGCTGGCCCGGTCGCCGCGGTGGCGCGAGGCGGAGCCGGCGGTGCTTCGACACCACCTCGACTTGCCGTCTGACCAGGTCGAACGTGCCCGCGAACTGCTCGCCCAGGACGGCTGGGAGCTGCGTTTCGACGGGCGTTGGCACGCGTTGCGGGTGCAGCCGCTGGACGCCCTGCACTGCGCGCAGGAACGCGCCCGGATGGCCGGGCTGGCGCAGCGGCTGGGCGGGGACTGGATCGGGTGGGACGCACTGCAAGTCGCGGGGAGTGGGCCGGATAACATCTTCGACACCTCGCACCCCGACCCGGAGGACCGCGCCGATGAGCACGCAGACGACCAGGATCCTGGTGTTCAGCCACCGCCCCGAGGTGCGTGAGACGATCATCACTGCGGTGGGCCGCCGTCCGGCGCCCGACCTCGGTCGCGTCGAGTACGTCGAGGTGGGTTCCGTCGCCGACGTCCTGTACGAGATGGACAAGGGCGGCGTCGACCTGGCGATCCTGGACGGCGAGGCGCAGCCGACCGGCGGCATGGGCCTGTCCCGGCAGCTGAAGAACGAGATCACCGACTGCCCCCCGATCGTGGTGGCGGTGCGCCGGAAGGACGACCGGTGGCTGGCGACGTGGTCGCAGGCGGACGCGGTGCTGGTGCACCCGCTCGACCCGCTGGCCGCCGCCGAGACCGTGGCCGAGGTGCTGCGCTCGACGGTGCTGCCCGTCGTCCGGGGCTGATGCCGCCGTGGAGCAGCGCACCTGGCCGTTACTGCTGAACCGGCTCATCGACCGGGTCGACCTCTCGCAGGACGACACGGGCTGGGCCATGGACCAAGTGATGTCCGGCGCCGCGACCCCGGCGCAGATCGCCGCGTTCGCGGTGGCGCTGCGGGCGAAGGGCGAGACGCCCGAAGAGGTCGACGGCATCGCCACGATGATGCTCCGCCACGCCCGCCGGTTCACGGTGGAGGGGCGTGCCGCGGACATCGTCGGCACGGGCGGTGACAGCTCCGGCTCGGTGAACATCTCGACCATGGCGGCGATCGTCACGGCCGCGGCCGGTGCGCCCATCGTGAAGCACGGCAACCGCGCGGCGTCGTCCCAGTGCGGCACGGCGGACGTGCTGGAGGCGTTGGGCGTGGCCATCGACCTGCCGCCGTCGGGCGTGCAGCAGACGGTGGAGGAGCTGGGCATCGGCTTCTGCTTCGCCCCGGTGTTCCACCCCGGTTTCCGGCACGCGGGCGCGCCGCGGCGGGAGATCGGCATCCCGACGTCGTTCAACCTGCTCGGGCCGTTGACCAACCCGGCGCAGCCGAAGACCGGCCTGGTCGGGTGCGCGCGGGTGTCGTTCGCCCCGTTGATCGCGGGTGTGTTCGCGCGTCGCGGCAACACGATGCTGGTCGTGCGCGGCGACGACGGGATGGACGAGATCACCACGACCACCACGACGTCGGTGTGGGTGGCCGATGGCGGCGAGGTGCGGATGGACCGGATCGACCCGTCGGTGCTCGGCATCGCGGCGGCGCTGCCGGCCGACCTCAAGGGCGGTGACGCTTCGGTCAACGCGGAGGTCGTGCGGGACCTGGTGGCCGGGAAGCCGGGTGCGGTGCGGGACGCGGTGCTGCTCAACGCGGCCGGTGCGCTCGCGACCCACAGTGGACTGTCGGGCGACCTGCACGCGGACATCGCGAACGCCCTGGGCCGTGCCGCCGAGGCGATCGACTCCGGCACGGCGGCCGAACTGCTCCGCAAGTGGGCCGCGCGCTCGACCGAGCTGAAAGCCGCCCTGGCCGACGCCTGACCCCCGCGAGCCGTCCACTCGGGCACCGCGAGTCGTCCACTCCGGCACCGCGAGCGGTCCACTCGGGCACCCTGCGCCGCGCCTCCACCGGCACCCGGGCGGCAGGTCGGAGACTACGGCCACCTTTTCACCACGGGGTAACAGCGGCCGGTCATGCTGTGGCCATGCTCTACACGGTGATGAAGCGAGTGGTGGCGCCCACGGCGCG
The DNA here is from genome assembly GCF_052936305.1 of Saccharothrix isguenensis. Classification (NCBI taxonomy): domain Bacteria; kingdom Bacillati; phylum Actinomycetota; class Actinomycetes; order Pseudonocardiales; family Pseudonocardiaceae; genus Saccharothrix; species Saccharothrix isguenensis. The sequence goes on along the minus strand of NZ_CP193626.1, from coordinate 1,558,696 downwards.
GCTGGTCTACCGGCCGACCGTCGAGGGTCTGGAGAACGTCCCCGCCGACGGTCCGGTGATCCTCGCCCCGAACCACCTGTCGTTCATCGACAGCGTCGTCATCCCGATGGTCGTCCCGCGCCGCGTCTCGTTCCTCGCCAAGGCCGAGTACTTCGAGGGCAGGGGCGTCAAGGGAGCCCTCTCCCGCTACTTCTTCGGCTCCCTGGGCCACGTTCCCGTCCGCCGGGGGCTCGGCAGGGCCGCCAGGGCCTCCCTGGACACCGCGACGGACATCCTCGCCGGAGGCGGCGCGTTCGCCATCTACCCCGAGGGCACGCGCTCGCTGGACGGCCGCCTCCACCGCGGCCGCACGGGTGTCGCCCGGATGGCGCTGGAGTCCGGCGCGCCCGTCGTCCCGGTCGGACTCATCGGCACCGACAAGGTGCAGCCCGTGGACCGCAAGCTGCCGCGCGTCAGCCCGGTCACCATCCGGTTCGGCGCGCCGCTCCGCTTCGACCGCTACGCGGGCATGCAGGAGTCGCTGCCGGTGCTGCGCTCGGTCACCGACGAGATCGTCTACCGCATCCTGGAACTGTCCGAGCAGGAGTACGTGGACACCTACCAGACCTCGAACGCGGCGGCCTGACCCCGAGCACGAAAACGGGGGCCATCCCGAAAGGTGGCCCCCGTGAGAACGAGCGTCAGGTGTGGTCGGGACCGGTGTGGTACTCGAACACCAGGCCGCCGATGGCGATCAGCACCATCACGACCGCGATCACCAGCAGCCAGACGTGCCAGAACGCCAACGCCACGCCGGCCGTCGCGGCAGCCGCCGCCAGACCGATCGGCCAGTAGCTGCCGGGGCTGAAGAAGCCCAGCTCACCGGCGCCGTCGCTGATCTCGGCGTCCGCGTTGTCCTCGGGCCGCACCTCGATGCGCCGGGCGACGAACCGGAAGTACGTGCCGACGAGCAGCGCCAACCCGCCGGTCAGCGCGAGCGCCACCGTGCCGGTCGGCTCCACGAAACCGGTGTCCGCCCACGTCCAGTAGCCGTACACGACGGCCATCAGGAACGAGAACGCCATCACCAAGTCAAAAATGCGTGCTTCGACCTTCATCGCAGCGTCCTCCTACTTCCCGCCGCCGGACGCCTCGCGGACGGTCCGGTCGGTGTCGAAGGGCTTGGTCGTCACGGCGTGCGGCGTGCACAGCTCGCCGCAGTCCAGCTCGGTCAGCGCCTGAGCCGCCGTGTACGGCTGCGCCGTCTCCGGGTTCGTCTGCTGCCGCAACTCGATGTACCGGTCGAAGTCGGCCGACTCCAACGCCCTGACCTCGAAGTTCATCACGGCGTGGTAGACGCCGCACAGCTCGGCGCAGCGACCGACGAACGACCCGGTCCGGTCGATCTGGTCGATCTGGAACGAGTTGTCCTGGTTGTTCTTCTCCGGCTCGGGGAAGACGTCCCGCTTGAAGTGGAACTCCGGCACGTAGAACGAGTGGATGACGTCGGTCGACCGCAGGTTGAAGCGGATCGACTTGCCCTGCGGGACCACCAGGAGCGGGATCTCGCCGGACGAGCCGACGGTGCTCACCGGGAGGCTCGACTCCTCGGTCTTGTACTGGGGGTACTGGAACTCCCAGTTCCACTGGAACGCGATCACGTCGACCGTGACGTCGGGTGTCTTGGACTTGTCCGTGACGTAGTTCTGCGTCACGGCGGTGAAGTAGAACAACACCGCGACGATGATCGTCGGGACGACCAGCAGCACGAGCTCCAGCGGCAGGTTGTAAGCGACCTGGCGGGGCAGCTCCTCGCTCTTCTTGCGGTGGAACGCCACCGACCAGAGGATCAGACCCCACACGATCACGCCGACGGCGAGCGCCGCGACGACCGACCAGGTCCACAGCTCGCGCATCGCCTCGGCCTGCGGCGTCACGGCCACCGGCCAACCGAAGCGCAGCACCTCTTCCGTGGAGCAACCCGTGGCCCCGACGCCGACCAGGCCGACCAGCCCGCCGACCTTCGCCAGCCGGGCTGCCCTGGTGCCCTCCTTCAGGCCCACTGCTCGCCGCCTCCTCGTCGCCTTCAACCGCTTGCCAAAAGCTCGCAGGCAGGGGCGGAACAGCCCCATGCCGGATCATGCGGGAGCGTAGCCCAGCGCACGGCGCGTCACCCCTTGGGGGCCGTACCCGTCCGGTGCAGTTTCGGTCACACACCCACCCCCCGGCATACTGGACCCTTCTCCAGACGACATGAAGGGTGTTACGGCGTGTGCGGCCTGGTAGGACTGGTTTGCCCTGGCGAGATCGAGGCACAGCGGGCGCGCTCGGCGGTGGCTGGGGCGCTGCGCTGCCAGCGGCACCGCGGCCCCGACGAGAGTGGCACCTGGCAGGGCGGTGAGGTCGTCTTCGGCTTCAACCGCCTGTCCATCATCGACATCGAACACTCGCACCAACCCCTGCACTGGGGTCCGCACGACCAGCAGGGTCGGTACGCGATCCTGTTCAACGGCGAGATCTACAACTACGTGGAGCTGCGCGCGGAGCTGACCAAGCAGTTCGGCGCGGTGTTCGCCACGGACGGCGACACCGAGACGATCGTGGCGGCCTACCACTACTGGGGCCCGGCCGCGGTGGGTCGGCTGCGCGGCATGTTCGCGTTCCTGATCTGGGACAAGGCGCGCCGCGTGGTGTTCGGCGCGCGCGACCCGTTCGGCATCAAGCCGCTGTACTACGCGGCCGGTCCGGGCGGTGTGGCGTTCTCCAGCGAGAAGAAGTCGGTGCTGGAGCTGGCGCCGACGATCGGCATCACGCCGAAGGTGGACCTGAAGGCGCTCCAGCACTACCTGATCCTGCAGTACGTGCCGGAGCCGGAGTCGATGCAGACCGGGATTCACCGGATCGAGTCCGGCACGTCGTTCACCGTCACGCCGGGCGGCAAGCCGGTGGTGGAGCGGTACTTCCCGGCCACGTTCCGGCCGCGCGCGGTGCGCGGCGACGCGGACGAGAACCGGCTGTACGACGAGATCACCGAGGCGCTGCGCGATTCGGTGGCCAAGCACATGCGCGCGGACGTGACGGTCGGCTCGTTCCTGTCCGGCGGCATCGACTCGACCGTGGTCGCGGCGCTGGCCAAGGAGCACAACCCGGACCTGATCACGTTCACCACGGGGTTCGAGCGGCAGGGCTACTCGGAGATCGACGTGGCCGCCGAGTCGGCCGCCGCGATCGGGGTCAAGCACGTGGTCAAGGCGGTGACGGCGCAGGAGATGATGGACGCCCTGCCGCTGATCACCTGGTACCTGGACGACCCGGTGGCGGACCCGGCGCTGGTGCCGCTGTGGTTCATCGCGCGTGAGGCGCGCCAGCACGTGAAGGTGGTGCTGTCGGGCGAGGGCGCGGACGAGCTGTTCGGCGGGTACACGATCTACCGCGAGCCGCTGTCGCTGGCGCCGTTCGACAAGGTGCCGGTCGCGCTGCGCAAGGCCATGGGCAAGGTGTCCACGAAGATCCCGCAGGGTGTGCGCGGCAAGGACCTGCTGCGGCGGGGCGCGCTCACGCTGGAGGAGCGCTACTACGGCAACGCGCGGATCTTCATGGACGACCAGATCCGGCAGGTGCTGCGCACGTACAACCCGGACGTGTCGCACAAGGACGTGACGGCGCACGTGTACCGCGAGTCCGAGGGCTGGGACCCGGTGACGCGGATGCAGCACGTGGACCTGTTCACCTGGCTGCGCGGCGACATCCTGGTCAAGGCCGACAAGGTGACCATGGCGAACTCGCTGGAGCTGCGGGTGCCGTTCCTGGACCCGGAGGTGTTCCGGATCGCGTCGCAGGTGCCCTCCGAGCTGAAGCTCACCAAGGAGACCACCAAGCACGCGCTGCGCCGGGCGATCCGCGACATCGTGCCCGCGCACGTGCTCAACCGGCGCAAGCTGGGCTTCCCGGTGCCGATCCGGCACTGGCTGAAGGACGAGATGCACGACTGGGCGGTGGAGCACGTGCGCCAGTCGCAGACCGACCAGTACATCGACAAGGACGCGGTGCTGCGGGTCATCGAGGAGCACCGGTCGGGCGTGGCGGACCACAGCCGGCGGATCTGGGCGCTGCTGGTGTTCATGATCTGGCACGGGATCTTCGTGGAGGGCCGGATCCGTCCGGTCGTGCCGGAGCCGCACTACCCGGTCAAGCTCTGACGCTGTCCCTGTGAAGGCCCTCGGCACTCGTGCCGAGGGCCTTCGCGCTGTCCCGGTGGCCGACGCGGCGTGATGCTGCTCACCACAGGGCTGGTTCCGAAGGGCACCGCGGGGTCAAAATGGACCGACCGGACGACTACCGTTCGGTAGGGCTTTTGTCAAGCGATTCGCACGCATACGGTCGTGTTGTGAGGAACATCGAGGCGGACACGCTGGACGAGCTGATCGAGGACTGCACCGACCTGCCGCAGGAGTTGCGCGGCGGGGTGAAGTCCCTCCCCGAGCCGCAGACCGCACGGCCGTGGCAGGTGGACGACTCCAACTACGCCCAGGTAGCCGACCTGGACGCCTACGTCTGAGCCGGTGAGCGCCCCCGGCGGGGGCCTTCAGCCGTCCGCACGCAAACGGGAAGGGCCCTCGCCGTGTGGCGAGGGCCCTTCCCGTGGTCGCTGCGGTTCCAGCGGTCGATCAGTGGAACGAGTCGCCACAGGCGCACGAACCGCCGGCGTTCGGGTTGTCGATGGTGAAACCCTGCTTCTCGATCGTGTCGACGAAGTCGATCACGGCGCCCTCGACGTACGGCACGCTCATGCGGTCGACGGCGACCTTCATGCCGTTGAAGTCACGCAGCGCGTCACCGTCGAGCGTGCGCTCGTCGAAGAACAGCTGGTAGCGCAGCCCCGCGCAGCCACCGGGCTGGACGGCGATGCGCAGGTGCATGTCGTCGCGCCCCTCCTGGTCGAGCAGCGCCTTCGCCTTGGCGGCTGCCGCGTCGGTCAGCGTCACACCGTGGGTCGGCGGGGCGTCAGGAGTCGAGGTGACTGCGTCCTGAGCGGTCGTCATGGCTCTCCCTCAGAGGTCCTTTGCGGGCATCTATTCCGGCAAACACGGGAAGTACCCGCTTTGTTCCTGCCCCCATGGTCGCACAGCCGTCACGGTCGGCGCTGTGACCAGTGACTCGCGACGTGCGCCGCGAGGTCGGCCAGCGTGCCCGCCGGGTCGGCCATGCTCCGCTCCACCGACCCCGCGTGCTCGGCCACCGCGTACGACTCCTGCACGCCCGCCGCCCCGGCCTCACGCCTGCCCACGGTGACCTGCCCGGCGAGCACCACGCACGGCAGGCCTCGTTCGGCCGCGCCACGGGCCACGGCGGTCACCAGCTTCCCGCGCAGCGACTGCCAGTCGAAGCTGCCCTCACCGGTGACGGCCAGGTCGGCACGATCCAGGGCGTCGTCCAGCCGGGTGAGCGAGCGGACCACGCCCGCGCCGGACGCGACCGTGGCGCCCAGGGCCATCAGCGCAGCTCCCAGGCCGCCCGCCGCACCTGCCCCGGGCCGGTCGCGCACCTCGGCCAGCTCGTCCATCGCGGCCAGCCGGGCCTCCAGGCGTTCCACCGCTTCGGGTGACGCGCCCTTCTGCGGGCCGAACGTGCGCGCGGCACCGTGAGGACCCAGCAGGACGTTCTCCACGTCCACCGCCGCGACCAGCCGGGCCGTGACGCGCCCGACGGCCTCCCGCAGGCCCTCGCCCCCGTCCGTGGTGCCCGAGCCGCCCAGGCCGACCACGATCGTGTGGGCGTCCCGCGCACGGTCGATCAGCTCGCCGACGCCCCTGGTGGTGGCCGTCTCGGCGGTCCGCGGGCGCTCGTCGGGCGGGATGAGGTGCAGGCCGCAGGCCTGGGCGGACTCGATGTAGGCGGTGCCGTCGTGCTCCAGCCAGCGGGCCTCGACGGGCGTGCCCAGCGGGCCGGTGACGGTCGCCGTGCGGAGGTCACCGCCCAGCGCCGCGTGGAGGACGTCCACGAAGCCCGGACCGCCGTCGGCCAGCGGACGCAGGCGGAGCTCGTCGTCGGGGGCGGTGCGGCGCCAGCCCTCGGCCACGGCCTCGGCGGCTTCCCGCGCGGTCAACGTTCCGCCGAAGCAGTCCGGCGCAATCACAACTCGCACCTCGCGAACAGTACTTATCGGGGCATCTCCTACTCTGGTGCGGTGAGGTTCCTGCGCCGAAACGCCGACGAAGCCACCGACACCACCGCCGAGGACGCGCCGGCGGAGGTGAACCCGGTCGATCCGTCGCGCACCCAGGGCAAGGGTCGGCCCACGCCGAAGCGCCGAGAGGCGGAGGGCAAGCGGCGCGGCCCCGTCCCGCCGCCGCCCAGGACGCAGCGCGAGGCGTTGAAGCGGGCGCGCGGGAACAAGATGTCCAAGGAAGACCGCCGTGCGGCGGCGGTCGAGCGTCGGCAGCGGATGATGGCGGGCGAGGACAAGTACCTCCTGCCCCGCGACCGCGGCCCGGTGAAGGCCTACATCCGCGACGTGGTCGACTCGCGCCGCAACCTGATGGGCCTGTTCATGCCGCTGGCCATCCTGGTGTTCGTGGCGCTGCTCGTGCCGATGCCCCAGGTGCAGAGCTACGCCACGCTGCTGACCACGTTCATGCTGCTGGCGATGATCGCCGAGGGCTTCGTGCTCGGCCGGATGGTGACCAGGCGGGTGCGGCTGAAGTTCCCGACCGACACCAGCCGGGGCCTGTCCATCGGCTGGTACTCGTTCATCCGGGCCAGCCAGCTGCGCCGCCTGCGCGTCCCCAAGCCACGGGTGAGCCCCGGCGACAAGGTCTGACACCTCCGGGGAGTTCATTAGCAACCCGAACGATCCGGTACTAGGCTGGGACCATGGAGTTCCGACGTCTCGGCCGCAGTGGCCTGAACATCAGCGAGATCTCGTACGGCAACTGGCTCACCCACGGCTCGCAGGTCGAGGAGGACCAGGCGACGGCCTGCGTCCGCGCGGCTCTCGACGCGGGCATCACCACGTTCGACACGGCCGACGTGTACGCCAACACCAAGGCCGAATCCGTGCTGGGCCGCGCGCTGGCCGGCGAGCGGCGCGAGTCGTTGGAGGTCTTCACCAAGGTCTTCTGGCCCACCGGTCCCGGCGGTCCGAACGACAAGGGCCTCGGCCGCAAGCACATCATGGAGTCGATCGACGGGTCGCTCAAGCGCCTCCAGACCGACTACGTCGACCTCTACCAGGCACACCGGTACGACAGGACGGTGCCGCTGGAGGAGACGATGCTGGCGTTCGCCGACGTCGTCCGGCAGGGCAAGGCCCTCTACATCGGCGTGTCCGAGTGGAACGCCGACCAGATCGCGCGCGGTGCGGCGCTGGCGCGTGAGCTGAAGGTGCCGTTCATCTCGAACCAGCCGCAGTACTCGATGCTGTGGCGGGTCATCGAGTCGCAGGTCGTGCCGACCTCGGAGCGCGAGGGCATCAGCCAGATCGTCTGGTCCCCCATCGCCCAGGGCGTGCTGACCGGCAAGTACCTGCCCGGTCAGCCGGTGCCCGCCGGTTCCCGCGCGACCGACGAGACCGGTTCGAAGTTCATCCAGCGCCTGCTGCGCGACGACGTGCTGGAGAAGGTCCAGCTCCTCAAGCCGCTGGCGGAGGAGGCCGGGCTGAGCCTCGCCCAGCTCGCCGTCGCGTGGGTGCTGCAGAACCCGAACGTGGCCAGCGCGATCATCGGCGCGTCCCGCCCGGAGCAGGTGCACGAGAACGTGAAGGCCGCCGGCGTGAAGCTGGACGAGGACCTGATGACGAAGATCGACGAGGTGCTCGAAGGCGTCGTCGAGACCGACCCGCGCCTCACCGTCACCCCCTGACGCGGAAACGCACGGCTACGCGGGAGTCCCGCCCGGACGCGTCCGGGCGGGACTCCCGCGTGACCCCTGCGTGAATTCCCCGGACCGGTCTACTCGGCCGGGGCGAGGGACATCGGGCCGTAGACCTCGGACTCGTTGCGCAGCAGGGTCACCTGGGCGACACCGGCCTCCCGCAGGTCGCCCCAGGCCGTGCCGAACCACTCCTCGGCCCCGGTCTGGTCGGGGAAGGCGGCCTTCGGGCCGTCGACCTCGCGGCCCTGCTCGTCCTGGTACCTCCAGCGGTACTCCACGACGATCTCCTCCCGCTGTGCGCTCCGGGTAACGTCCCGGTCAGGCTATGTCCTCTCGGAACAGTTGGAGTGCGGTGTGACGTGTCGGACACTGGTGTTGGGCGGCGCCCGTTCGGGCAAGTCCGCGCACGCCGAGGGGCTGGTCGCCGACGACGTCGTGACCTACGTGGCCACGGCGCGGCGGTACCCGGACGACGCCGACTGGGAGCTGCGGATCGCCCAGCACGTGGCCCGCCGTCCCAGCACCTGGAACACGGTCGAGGCCCCCGCGCCCACCGACCTGATCGCCCTGCTCACCGCGACCAGCGAAACCGACCCGCCGATCCTGGTGGACGACATCGCCACCTGGCTCAACGGCGTGCTGGACGACGCCGGCGCCTGGGAGGGCCACGGCATGGGCCAGGTCGGGGAAGCCTGCGCGGCGCTGGTCCGCGCGGTCGCCCAGACCCGATCCCGGTTGGTCCTGGTGTCGGCGGAGGTCGGCCTGGGCGTCGTGCCCAGCACGCACTCTGGCAGGCTCTTCCGCGATCACCTCGGTTCGCTCAACGCGCGGCTGGCCGAGGTGTGCGACGAGGTGCTGCTGGTCGTCGCCGGAATCCCACTGCGACTGCGCGAACCCGGAGGTAGTCGGTGACCATCGAGTTCCCGCCCGTCGAGCCGCCGAGCGAGGACGCCCGCGGCCAGGCGGTCGCCAGGCACGGTTCGCTGACCAAGCCCCCCGGTTCCCTGGGCAGGCTGGAGGACCTGGGCGTCTGGGTGGCGGCGTGCCAGGGCAAGTGCCCGCCCCGCCCCTTCACCAGACCGCGCGTGGTGGTGTTCGCAGGCGACCACGGCGTGGCGCAGCACGGCGTCTCGGCGTACCCGAGCGAGGTCACCGGCCAGATGGTGGCCAACTTCCTGTCCGGCGGCGCGGCGGTGAACGTGCTGGCCAACGTGGCCGGCGCAACGGTCCGCGTGGTGGACCTGTCGGTCGACTCGGAGACGGCAGTCGGCGACTTCAAGGTCCGCCGCGGCTCAGGCTCCATCGACCGCGAGGACGCGCTGACCCTCGAAGAGGCCGAACGGGCGGTCGAGATCGGCCACAAGATCGTGGACGACGAGGTCGACGGCGGCGCGGACTTGCTGATCGCCGGCGACATGGGCATCGGCAACACCACACCGGCAGCCGTGCTGATCGCCGCGTTGACCGGGTCGGAGCCCGTCGCCGTGGTCGGCCGCGGCACCGGCATCGACGACCAGGGCTGGATGCGCAAGACGGCCGCGATCCGGGACGCGCTGCGCCGCGCACGACCGGTCATCAACGACCCGGTGGCCCTGCTGGCCACCTCGTCAGGGGCGGACATCGCCGCGATGGCCGGGTTCCTGGCCCAAGCGGCCGTGCGCAGGACCCCCGTGATCCTCGACGGCGTGGTGTCCGGCGCGGCGGCCGTGGTGGCCGAGGAGCTGGCGCCGGGCGCACGCGAGTGGTGGGTGGCCGGCCACCGCTCGGTCGAGCCCTCGCACGCCCTGGCACTGGGCCACCTGAGCCTGGAACCGCTGCTGGAGTTCGACATGCGGCTGGGCGAGGGCTCAGGCGCGGTGGCCGCGCTGCCACTGGTGGTGATGGCCACCCGCATCCTGGCCGAGATGGCGACCTTCGACAGCGCAGGCGTCTCCGGACCCGCCTGATGCGCTTGGCGTTGTCCTGGCTGACGGTGCTGCCCGTCCGCGTCGGCGAGGTCGACGCACGGGCAGCACGACGAGCCATCACCCTCGCGCCCCTCGTAGGCCTCCTGCTGGGTGCGGCCGTGACAGCGCTGCTCCACGCGCCCCTGCCCGACCTGCTGGCGGGCTTCCTGGCAGTCGGCTTCCTGGCACTGGCCACCAGGGGCATGCACCTGGACGGTTTGGCCGACACGGCGGACGGCCTCGGCTGCTACGGCCCACCGGAGCGCGCGCTGGCCGTGATGAAGGACGGCGGCGCAGGCCCGTTCGCCGTAGTAGCGCTGATCGTCGTGCTGGGCGCGGAAGCCGCCGCCTTCCCCACCGTCCACTGGGGAGCCGTACTGCTGGCCCTGACAGCAGGCCGAGCCGCGTTCATCCTCTGCTGCCTGCACGGCGTACCCGCAGCACGCCCCGAAGGCCTGGGCGCACTAGTAGCCGGCACCCAATCGACATGGGTAGCCGCCGCGTGGTGGACGGCGCTCGCCACGGGCGGCTATTTCGTCCACCCCGTCCACGGCCCAGCCGGCGTAATAGTCGCCGCAGCCCTGGTCCTGCTCCTGATCCACCACACCCGGAAGCGATTCGGCGGCATCACCGGCGACGTACTGGGCGCAGCGTGCGAAACGGCCACTCTGGCGGTCCTGGCCATCAACGCCCTGTAAGTGGCCGATGTGGCCCGACGTGACACGGGTTCGGGCCACAGGCTGGTCGAACCCCTGTCACGTCGAGCCGGACCGGACCACCCCTCAATCGATCTTGACCATCCACCCGTGCGGGTCGGCGACCAACCCCTGCTGAATCCCGGTCAGGTGATTGCGCAGCTTCATCGTCACATCGCCAGTACGACCACCGGACACGGAGAACTCACCCTCCGCGTGCTTCACGTGCCCAACCGGCGTGATCACCGCCGCCGTGCCGCACGCGAACACCTCGGTCAGCTCGCCGGACTCGGCCTTCTTCTCCCACTCCTCGGTGGAGATCCGCCGTTCCTCCACCGCGTGACCGAAATCGGCAGCCAACCGCAGCAACGAGTCACGCGTGATCCCGGGCAGCAGCGCCCCGGACAACTCCGGCGTGACCACCCGCGCGTCGGCGCCCGACCCGAGGACGAAGAACAGGTTCATCCCGCCCATCTCCTCGACCCACCGCCGCTCCACCGCGTCCAGCCACACGACCTGGTCGCAGCCCTGCTCGGCGGCCTGCGCCTGCGCCACCAACGACGCCGCGTAGTTGCCCGCGAACTTGGCCGCGCCCGTGCCACCCGGCGACGCCCGCACGTACTCGGTCGACAGCCACACCGTCACCGGCTTCAACCCACCGGCGAAGTACGACCCGGCGGGCGAGGCGATGAGCACGTACAGGTACTCGGTCGCGGGCCGCACGCCCAAGCCCTTCTCGGTCGCGTAGAGGAACGGTCGCAGGTACAGCGACTCCTCGGGGATCGCGGGCACCCACCGCGAGTCCACCGCCAGCAACTCCCGGATCGACTCCAGGAACAACTCGTCGGGCAGCTCGGGCATGGCCAACCGGCGCGCCGACGCGCGGAAGCGCTCGGCGTTGGCCGACGGGCGGAAGGACGCGATCGACCCGTCGGGCTGGCGGTACGCCTTGAGCCCTTCGAAGATCGCCTGGCCGTAGTGCAGCACCATGGCCGCCGGGTCCAGCTCCAGCGAGTGGTAGGGCTCGACCGCGGCGTCGTGCCAGCCCTGTTCGCGGTTCCAGCGGATCGTCACCATGTGGTCGGTGAAGTGCTGCCCGAAGCCCGGCTTCGCGAGTACCTCCGCAACGCGCTCCGGGGTCGCCGGCTGCGGGCTGGGGGTCCGGGTGAAAGGCAACGCTGTCGTCATGACAGCACGATAGCCGCCTGTGGGACGTCGGAAAATCGCTGTCCCGACGCTCGGACATCCGACCATCCGGAAGGACTACCCGGAGGTCACCGCACGAGCTGCCGCGCGCGACCGAGCGCGAGCAACCCGGTACCCAGAGCGAGCGCCAACCCGGTGATCACCAGGGCGTCCGCGGGCGCACTCATCGCCAACAGGACCGACAACCCCAACCCCAGGCACGCCGTGCGCATCGGCCAAGTCCGGTCTTCCTGGAGCAGCACCCGCGCCGAGGCGTTGGTGAAGCCGTAGTAGAACGCCGTCCCGCACGCACCCACGGCCAACGCCGTCGAAGGCGGCAACGCCACCACACCCAGGACCGCCAGTGACGCGCTGACCACCTCCAACGCCCACCGCGACCGAACCGCCGGCAGATCACCGGTCTCGGTCATCCCGACCAGCGTCCGCCGCGCCGACGCGAACACGAAGTACAGGGACGACACCGCCGCCACCGCCGCCCCGAACCCGAGCACCGGCAGCAGCCAACGACCGTCCGCGGCGATCAACGCGTCCCGCAACGGCGCAGGTGACAGCGCCAAGCGGGCCGGACCGAGCTGCCGCAACAGCGCCAGGCAGAGCCCCACGCACACCACCAGCACGACACCGATCACCGCGGGCACCGCGAAGTGCAGCACCCGGGGGGAGAACACCCGGTCGCCACGCTGCGGCGCAGTGACCCGCTCGAACCCCACGAAGGCCGTGAACAGCAACAACGACGCACCCATGAGCCCGTCGAGCCCGGGCACCTCCCCCACGGTGCCCGCGTCCACCGAAGACCCGGAACCCGCCACGGGGTCCTCCGGCGACGCCACCGAGAAGCAGACGAGCACGACCAGCCCGAGCACACCGACCACCACGCCCACGGCAGCCGCGCTCAGCCTCGCCGTCCACGCGAAACCCGCGGCTCCGAGCGCCGCCGTGACCACGATCAGCCCCAGCGCCGCCGCCACCCGGTGCTCGGGAACCACGTACGCGCCGAACATCCCGGCCAGCGCCGCGGCCATCCCGGCTCTGCCGACCAGATGGGCGCTGGCGCCGATGCGCGCCGGCCAAGGACCGAGTTGGTTGCGGATGTAGGCATAGCCGCCGGAGGCGTCCGGGTAGGCGCGGTGCTGGTCCGCGGTGGAGAACGCGCAGCACAGCGCGGTCACCGCGGCCAGCACGAGTCCGGGGATCAACCAGGGGCCCGCGAGTGCCGCGGCAGGGGCGAAGCCGGTGAAGACACCGGCTCCCAACGTCGCGCCGAGGGCGAGCACCACGGCCCCGGCACGGGGCGTGACTGTCACCGGTACACACTTACACACGGGCGGGGTGAGTACGACCGGCCGACCGGTCGACCCCCATTCGTGTTAATTGTTACTCCGTGCGATCGAAGGTGCGGGCGTCCTCGGTGTGAACGACACCTTTAGCATTCGTCACGATCCACCTCGATCCCGCCGCAAGACCAGGAAGCGCCGGGAGGACCCCGTCAAGGAGCCGCAGTGACCGCGCCGAAACTGGCCATCACCGACAGTGACCCGAGCAGCACCGCCTCCGACGCCGTGGTGGTGGGCACACTCCAGGGGCCGGACGGCCTCGCCCTCGCCGGCGGGTCCGAAGCGGTGAGCGCCGCGTTCGACGGCGCGCTGCTGGACCTGCTCGACGCCGTCGGCGCGAGCGGCAAGGCCGAGGAGGTCGTCACCGTGCCGTCCGCGGGCAAGGTCGGCGCCCGCGTCGTGCTCGCCGTCGGCCTGGGCAAGCCCGCCGACGACGGCACCGTGACCGAGGAGCAGGTCCGCCGCGCGTCCGGCGCCGCCGCCCGCGCGCTGTCCGGCCGCAAGCGCGCGATCTCCACGCTGTCCGCCCTGCACCTCGGGCCGGCCGTCGAGGGCACCGTGCTGGGCTCGTACTCGTTCACCACCTACAAGTCGGACAAGGGCGACGGCCCGGTCGGCAAGGTCGACTTCGTCGCGCCCGCCGAGGGCAACATCCGGGCGCACCGCGCCGCGCTCAAGGCGTCCACCGCGATCGCCGAGGCCGTCGCCACGACCCGCGACTTCGTCAACACCCCGCCGAACGACCTGTTCCCGGCGTCGTTCGCGGAGCGGGCCGCCGCCCTGGCCAAGGCCGAGGGGCTGGAGGTCGAGGTGCTGGACGAGAAGGCGCTGCGCAAGCAGGGCTTCGGCGGCATCCTCGCCGTCGGCGGCGGCTCCAGCCGCGGCCCGCGCCTGGTCCGCATCACGTACCGCGGCCCGAAGGCCGGCAAGAAGATCGCGCTGGTCGGCAAGGGCATCACGTTCGACACCGGCGGCATCTCGATCAAGCCCGCCGCGGGCATGGACGAGATGACCTCGGACATGGGCGGCGCGGCGGCCGTGATCGCCACCGTCGTGCTGGCCGCGAAGCTGAAGTACCCGCTGGAGATCACCGCGTGGGCGCCGATGGCGGAGAACATGCCCTCCGGCACCGCCTACCGGCCCGGTGACGTGCTGACCATGTACGGCGGCAAGACCGTCGAGGTGCTCAACACCGACGCCGAGGGCCGGCTCATCCTGTCCGACGCGATCGTGCGGGCGTGCGAGGACCAGCCGGACTACCTGATCGAGACGTCCACGCTGACCGGCGCGCAGCTCGTGTCGCTCGGCAAGCGGACCTCCGGTGTCATGGGCACCGAGGAGTTCCGCGACCGCATCGCCGCGCTGGGCCGCGCGGTGGGCGAGCAGGCGTGGGCCATGCCGCTGCCCGAGGAGCTGCGCGGTGACCTGGAGTCCCGGGTGGCCGACCTCTCCAACGTGTCCGGGCACCGGTTCGGCGGCATGCTCACGGCCGGCGTGTTCCTGCGCGAGTTCGTGGCCGAGGGCGTGACCTGGGCTCACATCGACGTGGCCGGGCCGTCGTTCCACTCGGGTGGCCCGTACGGGTACACCACCAAGGGCGGCACGGGCGTTCCGGTGCGCACCCTCGCGGCGGTGCTGGCCGACATCGCGGCGAACGGCTAGTCGGACCTGGTCCCAGCTGATCCGCGAAGTGGCCGGGTCGACCTCTCCTCGGTCGGCCCGGCCACGAACGTCGGCGTCCGACGACGCGCGGACCCGCTCGCCCGATCGTCCACTGAGGACAGATCAGGGGTACGGGGACTCAGCCCTGGTTCTTGCGCCGGGAGTACTCCCGCATCCGCTTCGGGTACCCGACGATGCCCGCGTCGTAGATCGGGATCGCCAGCTTCTTCGCCAGCCGCTTCGCGCCGTCCGTGCCGTCGATCCTGCGCCGCGTCCACTCGCCGTCGTGCGCGACCAGCACGACAGTGGTCTCCGTCACGGTCGTCTTCGGCTCGACGTACGCCTCGACACCCCTGCGCTCAGCGGCCCACTGCTCCAGGTGACCGGTGTCCGTGGACGTGGACGCGCGCAGCACGCCTGGGCGCTGCTTCCTGCGAAAACGGTCGAACAGGCCCACCGGGCCACCTCCTGCCGGGACTACTCCCCACCATGGTGCCGGACCGGGTGTGAAGGCGGGGGCAAATCCTCCCAACAGGACACCGCGTCGCCGTCGCCCTCGCGGTAGTGACAAGATGGCAAGCACACGCGCGCACCCGCGCGGAGTAAGGCATCAAGCTCTCCAGGGAGATCACGTGACCGACACCTCCGCCGACCTTGTGATCCTCGGTGGCGGCTCGGGCGGCTACGCCTGCGCGTTCCGCGCGGCCGAGCTCGGCCTGTCCGTCATCCTGATCGAGAAGGACAAGCTGGGGGGCACGTGCCTGCACCGCGGCTGCATCCCGACCAAAGCGCTGCTGCACGCGGCGGAGGTCGCGGACAACGCGCGCGAGGGTGACCAGTTCGGGGTGAAGTCCTCGCTGGAGGGCATCGACATCGCGGGCGTGAACTCGTACAAGGACGGCGTGGTCAGCCGCCTGTACAAGGGCCTTCAGGGCCTGGTCAAGGCCAACAAGGTGACCTTGGTGGAGGGCGCGGGCACGTTCGTCGGCCCGACCACCGTCGCGGTGGACGGCCGGCGGTACACCGGCAAGAACGTGGTGCTGGCGACCGGTTCCTACGCCCGCAGCCTGCCCGGTCTGGAGATCGGCGGCCGGATCATCACCAGCGACCAGGCGCTCAACCTGGACTTCATCCCGGAGAAGGTCGTCGTGCTCGGCGGCGGCGTCATCGGCGTGGAGTTCGCCAGCGTGTGGGCCTCCTTCGGCGCCGAGGTGACCATCGTGGAGGCACTGCCCCGCCTGGTCCCCGCCGAGGACGAGTACGCGTCCAAGCAGCTGGAGCGCGCGTTCCGGCGGCGCGGCATCAAGTTCAAGACCGGGGTGAAGTTCACCGGCGCCACCCAGCAGGAGAACGGCGTGTCGGTCACGCTGGAGTCCGGCGACGTGCTCGACGCGGACCTGCTGCTGGTGGCCGTCGGCCGCGGTCCGAACACGGCGGGCCACGGGTACGAGGAGGCCGGCGTGCAGATCGACCGCGGCTTCGTCGTCACCGACGAGCGGCTGCGCACCAGCGTGCCCGGCGTCTACGCGGTCGGCGACATCGTGCCCGGTCCGCAGCTCGCGCACCGCGGCTTCCAGCAGGGCATCTTCGTCGCCGAGGACATCGCCGGGCAGAACCCCAAGGTCATCGACGAGGCGGGCATCCCGCGCGTCACCTACTGCAAGCCCGAGGTCGCGTCGGTCGGTCTGACCGAGGCCGCGGCCAAGGAGAAGTACGGCTCCGCGGAGACGTTCGTCTACGACCTCGCGGGCAACGGCAAGAGCCAGATCCTGAAGACCGCCGGGGGTGTCAAGCTCGTGAAGGCGCCCGACGGCCCGGTGGTCGGTGTCACCATGGTCGGCGAGCGGGTCGGCGAGCTGATCGGTGAGGCCCAGCTCATCTACAGCTGGGAGGCTTACCCCGAGGACGTGGCTCCGCTGATCCACGCCCACCCGACCCAGACAGAAGCCCTCGGCGAGGCTTTCCTCGCCTTGGCCGGCAAGCCGCTGCACGTGCACGGCTGACCGTCGCACCGCAGTCAGCCGATCCCCGACCCACGCACGAGGAGTCAGCGAACGATGGCCTTCTCCGTCCAAATGCCCGCACTCGGCGAGAGCGTCACCGAGGGCACGGTCACCCGCTGGTTGAAGCAGGAGGGTGACCGCGTCGAGGTCGACGAGCCCTTGCTGGAGGTGTCCACCGACAAGGTCGACACCGAGATCCCGTCGCCCGCGGCGGGTGTGCTCCAGAAGATCGTCGCCCAGGAGGACGAGACCGTCGATGTCGGCGCCGAGTTGGCCGTCATCGGCGACAGCTCCGACTCGGGGTCCTCCGATGCGGGGTCCTCCGATGCGGGGTCCTCCGACTCCGCTCCGGCCCAGGACTCGGCCCCGGCCCAGTCGGCGCCGGCCGAGGAGTCGACGCCCGAGGCCGCTCCCGCGCCCCGGGCCGAGTCCGCTCCGGCTCCCGCCGCCGAGGCCCCGGCTCCGTCCGGTGGTTCGGCCGAAGGCACCCCGGTGACCATGCCCGCGTTGGGCGAGAGCGTCACCGAGGGCACCGTGACCCGCTGGCTCAAGGCCGTCGGCGACTCGGTGGAGGTGGACGAGCCGCTGCTGGAGGTGTCCACCGACAAGGTCGACACCGAGATCCCGTCTCCGGTGGCCGGCACCCTGCTGGAGATCACCGCCGGCGAGGACGAGACCGTCGAGGTCGGCGGTCAGCTCGCGGTGGTCGGTTCGGGTTCGCCCGCGCCCGCCCAGCAGGAGGCTTCCAAGCAGGAGGCCCCCAAGCAGGAGGCTCCGGCCGCTGCCCCGGCTCCCGCTCCGGCGCAGGATGCCCCGAAGCAGGAAGCGCCCAAGCAGGAAGCGCCGAAGCAGGAGGCCCCCCAGGCGGCCCCGAAGCAGGAGGCTCCCAAGCAGGAGGCTCCGGCCGAGGAGTCGTCCAACGGCGCCCCGTACGTGACGCCGCTGGTCCGCAAGCTGGCGTCCGAGAACGGCATCGACCTCGCGTCGTTGAAGGGCACCGGCGTCGGTGGCCGGATCCGCAAGCAGGACGTGCTGGCCGCGGTCGAGGCCGCCAAGGCGCCGAAACCCGAGGCGCCCAAGCCCGCCGCCGCCGCGTCCGCCCCGGCGCAGCGCGTCGCCGCACCGGCCGCGGACTCCAGCGGCAAGCGCGGCACGGTGCAGAAGCTGCCCCGGCTGCGGCAGATCGTGGCCCAGCGGACGCGCGAGTCGTTGCAGGTCTCGGCGCAGCTCACGCAGGTGTTCGAGGTGGACGTCACCAAGATCGCCCGGTTGCGGAACCGGGCGAAGGCGGCGTTCGAGCAGCGCGAGGGCACGAAGCTGACGTTCCTGCCGTTCTTCGCGAAGGCGGCGGTCGAGGCGCTGAAGCAGCACCCGGTGCTGAACGCGTCCATCGACGAGGAGAAGAAGGAGGTCGTGTACCACGGTGCCGAGCACCTGGGTATCGCGATCGACACCGAGCGGGGTCTGCTCAACGCGGTCATCGCGAACGCGGGCGACCTGAACCTCGCCGGGCTGTCGCACAAGATCGGTGACCTGGCGGCGCGGGCGCGGGGGAACAAGCTCACGCCCGACGAGCTGACCGGCGGCACGTTCTCGCTGACCAACCTGGGCAGCAACGGCGCGCTGTTCGACACGCCGATCATCCAGCAGCCGCAGGTCGGCATCCTGGGTGTGGGCGTGGTCAAGAAGCGCCCGGTGGTGATCACGGACGAGAGCGGCGACGACACCATCGCCATCCGGTCCATGGCCTACCTGGCGCTGACCTACGACCACCGCCTGGTGGACGGCGCCGACGCGGGCCGTTTCCTCACCACCGTGAAGAACCGCCTCGAAGAGGGCTCGTTCGAAGCCGACCTCGGCCTCTGACCCCTCTCCCAGGCCCCTCGGTGAGGCCCTGCACCAACCGCTGAAGGCCGCTCCCGGTTCGCCGGGAGCGGCCTTCGCCGTCCCCGCCCGCAGTTCTCCGCCGAGCGACCTCAGTTGCCGAGCGACCGTGGTTGTCCACAGGACGGGCCGGTTGTCCACAGGCGATGCGTTGAACGGCCGGAATCGTCGGACCTGGCCGGCAGGATCACATCAAGGGATCCCCTTGGCGGGGACCTCTGCGAGAGCGACCTCCGCGAACCATCGCCGTCAGGCCTGCGGATGGCCGGAGCGGCGTGCCGAGAGGTGTACCGGGTGGCGCGGGTGCGTGGTGTGGGTGACACCTCGGCCACTGTGCAACCGGCCCCCTGCTGAGAGACGATCAACCCATGCGGGTTGTGATCGCGGGTTCATCGGGCTTGATCGGCACCAGTCTGGTGGCCGCGTTGCGCGGTGCGGAGCACGAGGTCCTGCGGTTGGTGCGACGGCGGCCCGGCGCGCCGGACGAGCGCGGCTGGGACCCGCCGGCCGGGCGGATCGACGCGGGCGCGCTGGACGGCGCGGACGTGGTGGTCAACCTGTGCGGAGCGGGCGTCGCCGACAAGCGGTGGAGTGACGAGCGCAAGCAGGTGCTGCTGGACAGCCGCACGGTGCCGACCGAGGTGCTGGCCGCGGCCGTCGCCGAGCACGGCGTCCCGGCCCTGGTCAACGCCAGTGCGATCGGCTACTACGGCGACACGGGTGACGAGGTCGTCGACGAGGCGAGCCCGTCCGGCACCGGTTTCCTGGCCGAGCTCTGCCGCCAGTGGGAGGCGGCCACCCAGCCCGCCGACGAGCACGCCCGCGTCGCCAGGCTCCGCACCGGCCTGGTCATCAGCCCGTCCGGCGGCCTCTTCGGCAGGATCAAGCCGCTGTTCTCGTTCTTCCTCGGCGGACGTCTCGGCAACGGCCGCCAGTACATGCCGTGGATCTCGCTGGACGACGCCGTCTCGGCCATCCGGTTCGTGGTGGAGCACGACATCTCCGGCCCGGTGAACGTCACCGCGCCCAGCCCCGTCACCAACGCCGAGTTCACCCGCACCGTCGGCCACGCCCTGCACCGGCCGACGCCCTGGATCGCGCCCCCGTTCGTGTTGAAGGCCGTGCTCGGCGACCTCGCCGAAGAAGGGCTCCTCTCCGGGCAGCGGGCGGTCCCGCGCGTCCTCGAGCAGCGCGGCTTCCAGTTCCTGCACCCCGCCCTGGGCGCCGCGGTGGCGGCGGCCGTCAACGGGTGATCGGCGCGCTGGTCGGCGTGGTGCTGGCGCTGGCCTCGGTGGTCCTCGGCTTCACGGTGCGCCGTGAAGTGCCCGCGGTGGACCGGGAGCTGCACCAGGCCGCGCTGGACCTCGGTCCCACGTTCGTGGACGCCGCGGCGGTGGTGAGCCTGGTCCTCAGCCCCGGCCTGGCCACGATCGCGCTGCTGTCGCTGGTGTTGCGGGCCTTGCTCTCCCGCGACCCGCTGCCCGCGAAGGGCGCCGTCCTGCTCGCCGCGTGCTGGTCCACGCTGTTGGCCCGGCACGCCTACCAGCGGGTCCGGCCGGTCGACTTCCCGAAGTGGGCCTATCCGAGCGGGCACGTCACGGCCGTCACGTCGGTCGCCTTCACGGGCGTGGTGCTGTGCGGGTGGCTGGCCCGGCGGTACTTCAAGCTCGCCATCGCGCTGGCCTGCACGGCGGTCCTGATCACGGCCGCCAGTCGGGTGGTGCTGGAGATGCACTGGTTCACCGACACGGTCGGCGCGATCCTCGGCGTGGTGGGGGTCGGTCTGGTCGTCGCCCACGCCCTGCGGCTGCTGCCCGTGGGCGTAGGGTCGAGACGTGAGCAGTCCTGACCTCTCCTGCCGCGCCTCGACCGACCCGATCGACGTGCGCGAGCTGGGCACCATCGACTACCTGGCCGCGTGGGACCTGCAGCGCGAGCTGGCCGAGGCCCGCGCGAACGGCGCGATCGGCGACGCGCTGCTGCTGCTGGAACACCCGCCCGTGTACACGTGCGGGCGGCGCACCGAGCCCGAGGAGCGCCCCGTCGGCGGCGACGTCCCGGTCATCGACGTGGACCGCGGCGGCAAGATCACCTGGCACGGACCCGGTCAGCTCGTCGGCTATCCGATCGTGGGACTGGCCGAGCCGCTGGACGTGGTCAAGTACGTCCGCCGGCTGGAGCAGGCGCTGATCCACGTGTGCGACCAGCTCGGCGTGCACACCGGTCGGGTGGACGGCCGCAGCGGCGTGTGGCTGCCGGCCGACGACAGGGCCGGTGAACGCAAGATCGCCGCGATCGGGATCCGGGTGCAGCGCGGCGTCACCATGCACGGCTTCGAGATCAACTGCGACGCCGACCTGGGCGCGTTCGGCGACATCATCCCGTGCGGCATCCGGGACGCCGGGGTGGCGTCGCTGTCGCACGAGCTGGGCCGGACCGTCACGGTGGCCGAGGTGCTGCCGCTCGCCCGCCGAGCCGTCGTGGACGCGTTGAACGGCGACCTGCCGCTGACCGACCGCACGCTCGTCCGCGACCGACCGGTCGCCGCGGGCGTCACGTTCGCCGTCCAAACGGGCTGACCCCGCCGCACCCGCTGACAAGCACGACTCCTCCCCTCTAGTATTCCGGAATTACGGACTACCGGAGGGGAGATTCGTCGTGCTCCTGACCCGACGACACCTGTTGGCCGCCTGCGGGGTGGCCGGCGCCGCCGCGCTGCTGCCCGTCCTGCCGGCCGCCGCCGATCCGAACGCGGACGTCGCGCCGGACGACTGGCTGAGCTGGTTCCGCGCCAACCCGGAGCACGTGGCCGTGGTGGTGGACGACGGTCGGGGCGGTCGGCTCTCGCACCGCGCGCACGAACGCCGGCCCCTGGCCTCCGCGGTGAAGGTCGTGCACCTGGCCGCGTACGCGAAGGCCGTGGAGGTCGGGCTGGTGCGGCCGGACGACAAGGTGCGCGTCCGCGAGTGGGAGCAGTACTACCTGGGGCTGGACGGTGGCGCGCACCAGGCGTCGCTGCGCCACCTGGGCATCCCGTTCTCCAACGGCGTCACGGCCGACGACCCGAACCGGTACGTCACGCTGGACGACCTGGCCACGGTGATGGTCCGGTTCAGCGACAACGCGGCGACCGACTTGCTCCGGTACCGGCTGGGCGACGGGCTGATCCACGCGACGGCGGCCCGCTGGCCGGTCCTGCAGGTCCCGGAGATCCTGGCCGAGGTGCTGCACTTCGTGCTCGGCCGCCGGGTGGACGTGCGGCGGTACCTGCGCGACCCGCAGTTGCAGCTCGAGGTGATCGGGAAGTTCCCGGACGTCCCGAAGACCTACGAGGGGCAGCGCGCCTGGGCGCGCGGCACCTGGTCGGGCACGGCGGCGGGCCTCAACCGGGCGCACCGGGCGATGACCGCGATGCCGATCGCCCGCGCGCACCTCGAACACGGCTACGGCGACGAGCTGCCGCCCGGCGTGGTGGGTGTCGGGTTCAAGGGCGGGTCGCTGCCGGGCATCATCACGGTCGGCTTCGGCGTGCGCTGGGCGGACGGGCGGGTCGGCAGCGCGGCGGTGTTGACCGGGGAAGTCGACGAGCAGTGGTACGGCAGGGCCGGCGACCTGGTCGCCTTGGCGCTGAAAGCCCTGCTGGAGCCCGCTGTCCTGCGGCGATTCCAGGTCAGCCTCTCGTAGGATGGCAGCGGTGGACCTGGTGCAGCGACTTGCCGAGCTGGAACAGCGCGTGGCCGCTCTGGAGGGCGACGAGCGGGAGGCGGTCGTGCTGCCCGAGGCGGGGCAGCCGGCCGAGGCAGGGCAGCCGGCCGCCCAGGACGACGGTGGCGGCGCGTTCGGCTACGGCGGCCAGGTGGCGCTCGGCGACGGCCGGATCACGTGGCGGATCGACATCACGCCGGAGCGCGCGCTGTCGTTGGCGGACCGGCCCCGGATCGAGGTGCTGTCCGCGTTGGCGCACCCGGTCCGGGTCGAGATCGTCCGCACCCTCCTCGCCCAGGGCGGCCGGCCCGCGACGGCGTTGCAGGAGGCGGCCGGCCTCGGGTCCACCGGGCAGCTGTACCACCACTTGAAGGCGTTGACCGCGGCCGGCGTGGTGGAGCAGGACAAGCGCGGGAGCTACCGGCTGCGCACCGCGGCCACCATCCCCGTGCTCGTCCTGCTCACCGCCGCGTCGGACGTGGCCGGTCAGCTGCGCAGCTGAGGCGCGACCTCGGCCGCGACGTACTCCACGTGGCCCAGGTCGGCCAGGTCGAGGAACTGCAGGTAGACGCGGCTGATGCCGGTCTTCTCCCGCCACGTGCCGAGCCGGTCCACCACTTCCGCGGGCGTGCCGGTGAGGCCGTCGCGACGCAGTTCGTCCAGGTTGCGGCCCATGGCGGCGGCCCGGCGGGCGACCTCGGCGTCGTCCCGCCCGACGCACACCACGAGGGCGGCGGAGCGGATGATCCCGGCCGGGTCGCGGCCGATCTCCTCGCACGCGGCGTCGACCCGGGCGAGCAGGTCGACGGACATCTTCACGTCCACGAACGGCAGGTTGAACTCGTCCGCGAACTTCGCCGCGAGCGCCGGGGTGCGCTTGCGGCCCTTGCCGCCGACGAGGACCGGGATGTCGTGCGCGGGCTTGGGCAGCGCGGGCGAGGCGGTCAGCCGGTAGTAGCGGCCCTCGAAGTCGTACGTCCCGCCGATCGGCGTGCCCCACAGGCCGGTGACGATCTCCAGCTGCTCGGCGTACCGATCGAAGCGCTCGACGGTGTCCGGGAACGGCAGGCCGTAGGCGTTGTGCTCGGCCTCGAACCAGCCCGCGCCCAAGCCGAACTCGACCCGTCCGCCGGACATCTGGTCCACCTGCGCCACGCTGATCGCCAGCGGGCCGGGGTGGCGGAACGTCGCGGCGGTCATCAGCGTGCCGAGCCGGATGGTCCCGGTGTCGCGGGCCAGCCCGGCGAGGGTGATCCAGGCGTCGGTCGGTCCGGGCAGACCGGTGGCGTCACCCATCTTGAGGTAGTGGTCGGAGCGGAAGAACGCGCCGTAGCCGGCGGCCTCGGCGGTGCGCGCCACCGCGAGCAGGTCGTCGTAGGAGGCCCCTTGCTGGGGTTCGGTGAAGATGCGGAGTTCCACTGCCGTCACGCTAGTAGCGGGTGCGGTGGCACCGCGATCCGAACGCCACTACCGGCGACGTGACCGGGACCGCTTCTCCTCGGGTGGCGCGGCGGCCGGGACGTCGCGGACCCGCAGCCCTTCGACCACCCGGACGATGGTGCGCTCCACCTCGGCGCCGGCCTTGCGCGGGTCGGACGCGCCGGCGATCGTGCTCGCGCCCGCCGACAGCGCGCCGAACAGCAGCCTGCTCATCGTCTCCACCGGCAGCTGCTCCAGCTCACCCGACGTGACCAGTCCCTCGATCGTGGCGCGCAGGAGGCCGTAGCTGAAGTGCTCCTCGGCCTCGCGCCAGCGTTCCCAGCCCATCACCACCGGCGCCTCGTGGATCACGATCCGCTGGTAGGAGGGTTCCAGGCAGACCCGGACGTACGCGCGCAGGCCCGCCATCGCGGTCTCCCACGGGTCGCCAGGCGCGCTGACGATCTCGCCGAGCTTGCGCATGAACGTGTTCTCGACCGAGTCGAAGGCGGCCTCGAACAACGCCTGCTTGCCGCTGAAGTGGTGGTAGAGCGCGCCTTTGGTGAGCCGGGCGCGCTTGACCACCTCGTCCAGCGAGGTGCCCGCGTACCCCCGTTTGGTGAACAGCTCGACGGCACTGTCCACGAGGGCCTGCCTCGTCGACTCCGAGTAGTCCAACCGCCTCGACCGCACTGTCACCACGTTCACAACCGTACGACATACCGGCGGTACGTACTCGTGGTATGTTCGCGTCATGGCCATACCGACGGTATGCGAAAGACCTGAGGTATGACGCCGGTCACCACGAGAGGAGGCGTGATCATGGGTTGGACCGATTTCTACCGACGCCGTGACGCTCTGGACGCCGTGCTCCGCGACGCGGCGGGCGACCCCGCGGCGCCCCCGACGTTCGACCGCGACCTGTTCGCCACCGGGGAAGACCTGCTCCTGGCCCTGCACTACCGCTGGATGCAGCAGCTCACCGGGCGGCTCGGCACGGCGCTGGAGGACAGCGACGACGACCGCGTGGAGATCGTCACGCGCACGTGGCGCGAGCTGGCCGCCGAGCAGCCGGTGCTGCGTGCGGTGCTCGACGCGCACCTGACGTCGACGGAGGCGGTCGAGCGCGAGCAGCGCCTGCTGGCGCTCACCGCCGGCCTGGCGGAACTGTCCGAGCCGACCCCGGAGATCACCCGTGTCGGCGCGGCGTTCGAGAGCCTGATCCGCACCGCCCCGGCCGCCGTCGTGCCCGGCGGGCGTCGCAGGTTCGCCAAGAGCGCCTGAACGCCTGTAGGTATTAGGCATGCCGAAATGGATTGGCCGGAAGTGGGACACCTCGGACATCCCTGACCAGAGCGGGCGCACCGTGCTGGTCACCGGGGCGAACTCGGGGCTCGGCCTGCGCACCGCCGAGGTGCTGGCGGACAGGGGCGCGCACGTCGTGCTGGCCTGCCGGTCCGCCGAACGGGGCCGGTGGGCGCTGGAGCGGGTGCTGGCCACCGGCGGCAAGGCCGAGCTGGTGTCCCTGGACCTGGCCGACCTGTCGTCGGTCCGCGCGGCGGCGGCGCTGGTGCGGGAACGCACCGGTGACGCGCTCGACGTGCTGGTCAACAACGCGGGCCTGATGGCGGTGCCGCTGGGGCGCACCGCGGACGGGTTCGAGCGCCAGTTCGGCACCAACCACCTCGGCCACGCCGCGCTGACGTGGCTGCTCATGCCCGCGTTGCGCACCCGGCCCGGCGCGCGCGTGGTCACCGTGTCGAGCCTGGTCCACAACATCGGCCGCATCGACCTGGCCGACCCGAACTACGAGGTGCGCCGGTACACGGCGTGGGGCGCCTACGGGCAGTCGAAACTGGCGAACCTGCTGTTCGCGCGCGAGCTGGACCGGCGCACCCGTGCTGCGGGCGTGGACGTGACGTCCGTCGCCGCCCACCCCGGCGTGTCCGCCACCGAGCTGAGCACCAACACCGCCGCCGCCTACCGCAACCCGCTCTACCGGCTCGGCCTCAAGATCAGCGACCGGCTCGCGCAGCCCGCCGAGGTCGGCGCGTTGCCGCAGCTCTACGCGGCGACCTCGCCGAAGGTCGAGCCGGGCGGCTACTACGGCCCGGACGGGTTCCGTGAGACCGGCGGCCACCCGGCGCCGGCGGCATCCACCAAGGCCGCCCGGGACGACCTCGCGGCGGCCCGGTTGTGGGACCTGACGGCCAAGCTCACGGGCGTGGCGCCGGACCCCTCGTGACGTAGTGTTGAAGCCGTGACCGTCGTACCTGAAGGTCGGAAGCTGCTGCGGCTGGAAGTCCGCAACAGCCAAACGCCCATCGAGAAGAAGCCCTCGTGGATCAAGACCAAGGCGAAGATGGGCCCCGAGTACCGGGAGCTCAAGGGCCTGGTCAAACGCGAGGGCCTGCACACGGTGTGCGAAGAGGCCGGTTGTCCCAACATCTACGAGTGCTGGGAAGACCGGGAGGCCACCTTCCTGATCGGTGGCGAGCAGTGCACCCGTCGCTGCGACTTCTGCCAGATCGACACCGGCAAGCCCGCCGACCTGGACCGCGATGAACCGCGGCGGGTGGCGGAGTCGGTGCAGGCCATGGGTCTGCGCTACTCGACCGTGACCGGCGTGGCGCGGGACGACCTGGAGGACGGCGGCGCGTGGCTGTACGCGGAGACCGTCCGGCAGATCCACGAGCTGAACCCGGGCACCGGCGTCGAGCTGCTGATCCCGGACTTCAACGCGGTGCCCGAGCAGCTGGCCGAGGTGTTCTCGTCCCGGCCCGAGGTGCTGGCGCACAACCTGGAGACGGTGCCGCGGATCTTCAAGCGCATCCGGCCGGCGTTCCGCTACGAGCGGTCGCTGGAGGTCATCACCGCCGCCCGTGAGGCCGGTCTGGTGACGAAGTCCAACCTGATCCTGGGCATGGGCGAGACGCCGGACGAGGTCACCGAGGCGTTGAGCGACCTGTACGACGCCGGCTGCGAGATCATCACGATCACGCAGTACCTGCGGCCCTCGCCCCGGCACCACCCGGTCGAGCGCTGGGTGAAGCCGGAGGAGTTCGTGACGCACAAGGAGACGGCCGAGGGCATCGGGTTCTCCGGTGTCATGGCCGGTCCCCTGGTCCGCTCGTCCTACCGCGCCGGGCGGCTGTACGCGCAGGCCGTGCAGAAGCGCGGCGACGTGCTCCCGGAGAATTTGGAGCACCTGCTCCAGGCCGGCGGGGCGGCGCAGGAGATCACCTCACTGCTGTCCGCCCGCTGACACCGCCTCGACTTCGCCGACCACCACGCCGTCCAGCGCTCGGACGTAGTCCGCTCCGAACGCGCTGGACGGCGTGTGCGCGCCGGGCGTGGCGTCGCCGAGGCGTTCGATCGCCTTGACCACCGAGTCCGCCGTCAGGTCGTAGGCGTTCGGGCCGGTGAGCGCGGCCCGCACCCGGTTGCCCGCGTCGTCCCAGACCTCGCCGAACACCTCGCAGCGGGTCCGGCCCCTGGTGGCGTGGTCCGGCCCGGGGATGCGCCTCGCCACCGCCATGCCCAGCCGCCGGCCCAGGCCGGTGCTCAGCAGCGGCGCGGTGAACGGCTGCAGCTTGCTCAGCACAGCGGGCAGCGTGGTGAACGTGGTGATGTTCGGGATGCCGGTGGACCGGTAGGCGGTGCTCACGTCACCCCACGGGATGGCGCCGACGTCACGCGGCCGGTCGCGGAAGTGGGCGGTCCGGCGGCGGTGGCCGAGTCGCACGCCGCGGATCTCGCCGTTCTCGCGGACGCGCCCACCGCCGCCCGAGCCCTCGACGGCCGTCCTGGCGGTGCCCGCGCTGGCGCCGCCCTGGACCACGAACGCCAGGTCGAGGTGCGTGGCCGTGGGCAGCGCCCGGTGCAGCATGGCCGCGACGCAGTCGGTGGGGACGACGTCGAAGCCGGCGCCGGGCAGCAGCACCACGCCGGCGTCCTTCGCCGCCTGGTCCCGGCTCGCCACCGCCTCGAAGACGTCGATCTCGCCGGTGATGTCGACGTAGTGCGTCCGCGACGCGAGGCAGGCCTCCACCATCGGCCCCGAGGTGGCCGAGAACGGGCCCGCGCAGTGGGCGACCGCGTCCACGTCCTCCAGCGCCGTCACGGCGTCCGCGAGATCGCCGAGGTCGAAGATCCGGTGTTCGAGACCCAGCCGTTCGGCCGGCGGTCGCACCTTCGCGGCATCACGCCCGGCCAGCACCGGCCGCATCCCGCGCCGCACCGCCAGTTCCGCGACGAGCGTGCCGGTGAACCCGTTGGCTCCGTAGACCATCCACGTCATGAGGTAGAAGCTACTCGTAGGTAGCTATGCGGACGACCGACGCCGCGCCACGACGCTGCCGCCCAGGAGCAGAACACCCACCACGGTGACGGGGGCGGCCCACGCCAACCGCTCCCCGCGCAGCCGGCCGCAGAGCTCGACGAAGGCTGCGCCCTCGGCCTCCACGACGACCTCGTCGAACCCCATCCCGAGGCTGTTGCCGCAGGCGACCGGGAAGCCCGATGGCGAGTCGGTGGACAGCGGCAGCACCATGATCAGCAACCCGGCCAGCAAGAACGCGGCGCCGATCACCGCGGTGACGGTCCTGGGCGACATGACCAGGAAGTTACGTCGTCCGATCCGTCCGGTATAGGGGGATGCCGCACAGGGGGCCAAGGTTGGCAGCCCCTAATGGGCCATCCGGCCCATCAAGGGCGAGCGGACGCCCTGGAGCGCCGAACGGTCCCGACCCTCCTCGACGCGATCAGCCGCGCCCTCCGGCGTGATCGACAACCGGTGGTCCCGGCGTGCTTTTCGGACCACCTGACAGCGTTCCGGGCATTCCACCGGACCGGGGTTACAGCGCATGCACGTTTATCACTCGATCGAGTGACAGTGCCTGAGTCTTTCTTCCACCCGAATCGACCAGTGCTCATCTCTGCGTGCACGACCGGGCCGATCACCGCACCTCATCGCCCCCGCACGGCGACCCGGCCGCTGGGCTCAGGCAGCGGGCCGCTCGCCGAACGGTCCACTCGGACCCGACCGCGTCGCCCATTTGTGGGCCATTGTCGGACCACCCAAGACGAATCCTTCCGAATACGTACCCGCCTCGCGCGACCGAAGGAGTTCCTGGCCGCTGTGAACACCACCCACGACATCATCGAGCCGACCGCACCACCGCGTCGGCTCACCGGGATCCGCACGCTGACCGCCGACGACCCGCTGCTGCCCGCCCTGGAGCGCCGGTTGGCGGCAGCACTCGGCGGGAGCACCCAGTTCGGCCCGCTGGACCTCCGCTGGCCGGCCGCCGCCGTCGCGCGGGCCGGGGACACGGTCGCGTTCCGCACCAACGACGTCGGCGGGTACGGCCCGGTGCCACTGGACCCGATGCTCGACATCGGCGTGATCACCGCCCGGTTCGCCCGGATCCCCGAGTTCGCGCGGACGGACGAGCTGAAGCAGGCCCGACTGATCCCGTGCGCCGACGAGAACCGCGAAGAACTCCTCACCGCCCCCATCCCCCTGGACCGCTGGATCGCCTTCGAGACCACCCTCAACGGCCGTTCCTACCGGCTGCGCGAGGGGCGTTGGCACGAGATCAGCCGAGGACGAGGCACCGCCTGACGTCGTCGCGACCCGGCCTCCGGTGCGCAGGCCGTCGCCGTTCGCCGGTGAAGCACCGGGACGCACGCCGTGCCTTCGTCATGCCGAACCGCGCGACGAGCCGCACGGCGGCACCGACCTCGTCGCGCCGAGGGCGAGAGCTCGGGGCCCGGAGGGCAGAGCCCGCCGGGTCGGGGATACACCCCCCAGGGGGGACACAGTTCCGCAAGGACGCAGTGGGCGCGGCAGGATTCGAACCTGCGACCGCTCGGGTGTAAACCGAGTGCTCTTCCGCTGAGCTACGCGCCCCCGAAGCGCCGGTGGCCGGCGCCGGGAAGGTATCAGGCGAGCGCCGCCACGGCCTTCTTCCACGCCTCCTGGTCACGGGGCTCACCAGGGGCGTTCACCTCGGCGTACCGCACCACGCCGGAGGTGTCGATCAGGAACGTGCCGCGGTTGGCCAGGCCGGCCTTCTCGTTGAACACGCCGTACGCCTGCGCCACCGCGCCGTGCGGCCAGAAGTCCGACAGCAGCGGGAACTGGAAGCTTTGTTCCGCGGCCCACGCCTTCAAGCTGAACGGCGTGTCCACGGACACCCCGACGACCTGCACGTTCTCGTCCTCGTACGCGGCCAGTTCGTCGCGCACCTGGCACAGCTCGCCGGTGCAGATCCCGCTGAACGCGAACGGGTAGAACACCAGCAGCACGTGCTTCGTCCCGCGGAACGAGGACAGCGTCACAGGCTGCTTGTTGTAGTCGTTGAGCGTGAAGTCAGGAGCCTCCGCACCGACCGCGACCATGCAACCCTCCACCAGAGCGAACCCGAGAACCCGGAGCAACCCGAAGAACGGGCTCCACCCGATCGGGGAGCCCGCCATCGAGCCTAGGGCATGGCGGTGAGCGCTACGTCTCGGCGTACGACTGATCGACGTACGCCCTGTCCGGCACGCGCCGGCGGCTAACGCTTCGTCTTGGCCGACTTCGGCGAGACGAGCCTGGTCGCAGACCAGTCACCGCCCACCGTGATGTTGGAGGTCTGGGCGAGCCCCGCGGTGGACACGGCCTCGGCGATGTCACTCGGCTCGACGTGACCGTCCCGCCCCGTCTTGGGCGTCAACACCCAGATCACGCCGTCGTCGGCCAGGGACGTGGTGGCGCTGATCAGAGCGTCGGTGAGGTCGCCGTCGTCCTCGCGCCACCACAGCAGGACGACTTCCATCACCTCGTCGGAGTCCTCATCGAGCAGATCACCGCCCACCCGCTCTTCGATCGCGGCGCGCAGGTCGTCGTCGACGTCCTCGTCCCAGCCGATCTCCTGGACCACGCTGCCCGGTTCGATCCCGAGCCTGTCGGCGACACCGATCTTGCCGGCGTCTTCCGCGGCGACCACGGCTTCCACTCCTCCAAGTACACAAGAGCGGCAGTCGGGTCCGACTGCCGCGCGATGTCACTACCAGTCGCGGCTAGCGAACACTGTCAGCCCCGCCACGCGCAACCGTAACGGGCAAGACACGCCGCATCGGGTACCCCAGGGTGCGGTCCCCCGACCGGATGAGGCACGCTCTACATACCTCCTATTCGCGCGCGCGAGAGACACGATCCAGAACTACTCACCGGTAGCGGTGACGGGAACGTGTGTGTCGAGCAACGATGGAGTCAGAAGACACCGGAACGAGGAGATCCCTTGGCCCCGCAGAACACCCCCGAGCGGGTACGCGTCATCCGTGACGGTCTGGCCGCCCACCTCCCGGACATCGATCCGGAGGAGACCGCGGAGTGGCTGGAGTCGTTCGACGCCGCGCTCAAGGGCGGCGGGCAGCAGCGTGCCCGTTACCTGATGCTGCGCCTGCTCGAACGGGCCAGGGAGAGCCACGTCGGCGTTCCTTCGCTGACCAGCACGGATTACGTGAACACCATCCCCACCGAACGGGAGCCGTGGTTCCCGGGCGACGAAGAGGTGGAGCGCCGCTACCGGGCTTGGATCCGCTGGAACGCGGCGATGACCGTGCACCGCGCGCAGCGCCCAGGCGTGGGTGTCGGCGGTCACATCTCGACCTACGCGTCGTCCGCGAGCCTGTACGAAGTCGGCTTCAACCACTTCTTCCGGGGCAAGGACCACCCCGGCGGCGGTGACCACGTGTTCATCCAGGGTCACGCCTCCCCCGGCGTGTACGCCCGCGCCTTCCTCGAAGGCCGGCTGTCCGCCGAGCAGCTGGACGGCTTCCGCCAGGAGCTCTCGCACGCCGGACCGGGCGGCGGCCTGCCGTCGTACCCGCACCCGCGGCTGATGCCGGACTTCTGGGAGTTCCCCACCGTGTCCATGGGCCTCGGCCCGATGAACGCGATCTACCAGGCGCGGTTCAACCGCTACCTGCACGACCGCGGTATCAAGGACACGGCCGACCAGCACGTCTGGGCGTTCCTCGGCGACGGCGAGATGGACGAGCCGGAGTCGCGCGGCCTGCTCCAGGTCGCGGCGAACGAGCAGCTGGACAACCTGACCTTCGTGGTCAACTGCAACCTCCAGCGCCTCGACGGCCCGGTCCGCGGCAACGGCAAGATCATCCAGGAGCTCGAGGCGTTCTTCCGCGGTGCGGGCTGGAACGTCATCAAGGTCATCTGGGGCCGGGAGTGGGACTCCCTGCTGCACGCCGACCGCGACGGCGCGCTGGTCAACCTGATGAACACCACGCCGGACGGCGACTACCAGACGTACAAGGCCAATGACGGCGCGTACGTCAAGGAGCACTTCTTCGGGCGCGATCCGCGCACGAAGGAGCTGGTCTCGCCGATGTCCGACGACGAGGTGTGGAACCTCAAGCGCGGCGGCCACGACTACCGCAAGGTGTTCGCGGCGTACAAGGCGGCGGTGGAGCACCACGGCCAGCCGACGGTCATCCTCGCCAAGACCATCAAGGGCTACGGCCTGGGCCCGCACTTCGCGGCGCGCAACGCCACGCACCAGATGAAGAAGATGACCCACGAGGACCTCAAGAACTTCCGGGACAGCCTGCGCATCCCGATCGAGGACAAGGACCTCGACCCGTACCTGCCGCCGTACTACCACCCCGGCAAGGACTCCCCGGAGATCCAGTACCTGCTGGAGCGGCGCAAGCAGCTCGGCGGGTTCGTGCCGGAGCGGCGGACCAAGACCAAGGCGCTGGTGCTGCCGGGCGACAAGGTCTACGACGTGGTCAAGCGGGGCTCGGGCAAGCAGGAGGTCGCCACCACGATGGCGTTCGTCCGGCTGGTCCGCGACCTGGCCAAGGACCCGGAGATCGGCCACCGCATCGTGCCGATCATCCCGGACGAGGCGCGCACGTTCGGCATGGACTCGATGTTCCCGGCGCAGAAGATCTACAACCCGAACGGGCAGATGTACACCTCCGTGGACGCCCAGCTGATGCTGGCGTACAAGGAGAGCGAGCAGGGTCAGATCCTGCACGAGGGCATCAACGAGGCCGGTTCGACCGCGTCGTTCACCGCCGCCGGCACGTCCTACGCGACGCACGGCGAGCCGATGATCCCGATCTACATCTTCTACTCGATGTTCGGGTTCCAGCGCACCGGCGACGGCCTGTGGGCGGCGGCGGACCAGATGGCGCGCGGTTTCGTGCTGGGCGCCACGGCGGGCCGCACGACGCTGACGGGTGAGGGCCTCCAGCACGCGGACGGGCACTCGCTGCTGCTGGCGCACACGAACCCCGCGGTCGTGGCGTACGACCCGGCGTGGTCGTTCGAGGTGGCGCACATCGTCAAGGACGGCCTGCGGCGGATGTACGGCGAGAACGCCGAGAACGTCTTCTACTACATGACCGTCTACAACGAGCCGTACCAGCAGCCGGCCGAGCCGGCGGACCTGGACGTCGACGGCCTGCTCAAGGGCCTGTACCGGTACCAGGTGGCGCCGGCGCAGAGCGGTCCGCGGGCGCAGCTGCTCGGCTCCGGCGTGGGTCTGCCGTGGGCGATCAAGGCGCAGCGGATGCTGGCCGAGGAGTGGGGCGTGCAGGCCGACGTGTGGTCGGCGACGTCGTACTCCGAGCTGCGCCGCGAGGCGGTCGAGGTCGACCGGCACAACATGCTGCACCCCGACCAGGAACCGCGTGTGCCTTACGTCACACAGGTGCTGGCGGACGCGGCCGGCCCGGTGGTGGCGGTGTCCGACTGGATGAGCGCCGTGCCGGACCTGATCCGGCCGTACGTGCCGACGGACATGACCACGCTGGGCACCGACGGGTTCGGGTTCTCCGACACCCGGCCGGCGACGCGGCGGCACTTCCTGGTCGACGCCGAGTCGGTCGTGGTGGCCACGCTGGCCGCGTTGGCGAAGCGCGGTGAGATCCAGCAGTCGCTGGTCGTGCAGGCGACCAAGAAGTACAAGCTCGACGACGTGAGCGCGGCGGGCCCGTCCACCTCGGACGCCGGCCTGGCCTGATCGGCTGAACGGTTCGGGGGCGGTTCCGCTGTGCGGAGCCGCCCCCGAACCGTTTCCGCCGGGCCGAGCCGCCCCGAGCCGTTCCCGCAGTGATGCGGTCGACCTGCGCGGTATCCCCGATGACCGTGCGAGATGTGATCCACCCCATAGACTTGCGGCCAGAAGCCCAGCGTTCCAACGAGGGGTCGGATGGGGACGCAGCCGCCTTTGCACCGCACGGTCGTGGTCGTGGACGTGGCCGCGTTCGGCCGGCGCCACCTCGTCCCCCAGGAGGAGATCCGGCGCGGGCTGTACGCGGCGCTGGAGAGCGCTTTCGAGGACTCCCGCCTGGGCTGGTCGACGGCCCACCACGAGGACCGCGGCGACGGCGTGTTCGTGCTCGTGCCGCCCGACGTGCCGAAGAGCCGGGTGGTCGGCGGCCTGCCGCACGCCCTGCTGGGCGAGTTGCGCCGCTACAACGCCACCCGCAACGAGGACGCCCGGATCAGGCTGCGGATGGCGATCACCGCGGGCGAGGTGGTGCACGACGAGCACGGGGTGGTCGGCGACGACGTGACGCTGGCGTTCAGGCTGCTCGACGCCGAGCCGCTGCGGGACGCGCTGGCGGGCTCCACCGCGCTGCTCGCGCTGATCGTGTCCGACCGGTTCTACGACGACGTGATCCGGCCCGACCCGGCGATGGAGCCGGAGTCGTTCCGGCGGGTCGACGTGGACGTCAAGGAGGTGCGCGGGCACGCGTGGGTGCACGTGCCGGACGCCGGGCCGCCGCCGGTCCCGGGCGGCCGAGCGGTCCACGGCCACCGGCCGGCCGGGCACCGCAGGGAGCGCAAGGAGCGGCCGAAGCCGCGGCCCGCGATGGCCCTGCTGGCGGTGCCGCTGCTGTTCGTCGGCGTCACGAACGGCGCGGGCGCCGCGCCTCCCACCGTCCCGCCGTGCCCTCCCCCGGTCCAGCTGAACGTCCTGGTGTCGGCCGAGAAGGAGGTGGTGGTGCGCCGGCTCGCGCTGGACCTGGAGCAGGACCTGCGCCGGGAGAGCCCGCTGGGCTGCAAGGAGTTCAACACGCTGGTGTTCACCGGGCCGTCCGCGAAGGCGGCGGCGGAGGCGTTGGGCGGCGGCTGGCAGTCGGCCGACCTGACCAGGGTCGGGGCCGAGCCGCACGTGTGGCTGCCGGACACCACGGCGGAGGTCCGGGCGGTCGAGGAGGCGTTGCGCCACCGCGCCGACGTCGCGTTGCACCACCGGGCGGGCGTGGCGGTGTCCCCGCTGGTGCTGGGCGCGTCGGAGGAGTTGGCCGGGTCGATCGCCGGGCCTGACGACGAGTTCGACTGGCAGGACGTGCGGCGGCCGGCCGAGGTGGACACGTCGTCGGGGGTCGGCGTGCTGGCCGCGACCGCGCTGGCGTTGCACGCGTTGGACGGGCTGGACCTGGACGCGGAGGGCGCGCCGCGCAAGCTGCACGAGGTGACCCGGCGCACGACCACCGACCAGCCGTGCGTCGGCGACGTGGCGCTGGTCGGCTCGGAGAAGGCGGTGGCGGGCACGCCGGGGTGCCGCGTGCTGTACCCGCGGGGCGGCGCGCTGGTGCTGGACCACCCGTTCGTCGAGGTGGAGCGGACGAACCGGAAGTCCAACCGGCACCGGCTGCGGATCGTGGACCGGTTCCTCGCGCACCTGCTCTCGGCGTCCGCCCAGGAGGAGTTCAAGCGGGAGGGGTTCCGGGACGTGGCCTGGAACGTCGACTCGCGGCCGGACGTGCGGCCCGGCCGGCCCGAGACGCTCCAGGTCGAGCCGGGCTCGGCGGACGCGGCGGACGTGCGCGCCGCGTGGGAGGCGGCGTCCCGGCGGCGGGTGATCGCGGTGGCCGTCGACGGCTCGGCCGACGCGGCGCTGTTCGCGGCCGAGGTGGCGCGGTTGATCGGCCCGCGTGACGGGCTGATCGAGCTGCCCCTGTCCGAGGACGCGGTCGAGGAAGGCGTCGAGCGCGGGGCGACCATCGTGGTGCTGGCGTCCACCGCGCCGATCACGCCGATCGCGCGCGGCGTCAGCCGTCCGGTCCGGGTGGTGGCCGTCGGCTTCACCGATGGGGCGTGCGCGCCCTCAACGGCCCTCTGGGCCGCCGCGACCGCCAACGGCGGGCTCTGCCACCAAATCGGCGGTGCGAACGGCAACGGGGCGCTTGGGGGCCGAGAGGTCGCTCTGGACGACATAGCGCGCATGGCTTGGGGGAGGGTGACGTGATCCGCGTTCTCATACCGCTGCTGGTGCTCCTGGCGGCCTGCACGACCCCGATCGAGGACGAGACGAGGGACGGGAGCGGCCCCATCACGTTCGTGGACGGGCGTGACACCACCGACGGCGGCCAGGTGGCGAAGATGGTGGACCGCTGGAACGCGAGGGCCGGCCTGGACGAACAGGTGGACTTCGTGCAGATGCCGAGCTCCACCGACGCCCACCGCGCCCAGTTGACCGCGCGCGCCCAGGACCTGGCGGGCGTGCCCGGCAGCCCGGACTGCTACGACGTGATGGCCGTGGACATGGTGTGGACGGCCGAGTTCGCCGCGGCCGGGCACTTGGAGCCGCTGGACCCCGGCGACTTCGGGGTGGACCGG
Organism: Saccharothrix isguenensis; assembly: GCF_052936305.1. Lineage (NCBI taxonomy): Bacteria > Bacillati > Actinomycetota > Actinomycetes > Pseudonocardiales > Pseudonocardiaceae > Saccharothrix > Saccharothrix isguenensis. The sequence goes on along the minus strand of NZ_CP193626.1, from coordinate 1,522,342 downwards.
ATGCTGCCGCAGGCGGTGGAGGCGGCCAGGTCACCGGTGGGCGGGACGCGGTCGCCGGAGGAGCGGAAGCTGTGGGCCGTCCCGTGGCGCGCCGACGCCGGGTTCCTCTACTACCGCAAGGACGTGCTGGAGCGCGCAGGTCTCCAGCCGCCGACCACGTGGGCCGAGTTGCGGCGGCAGGCGACCGAGGTCGCGCCCCGCCACGGGTTGCAGGGCTACGTGGGCCAGTTCCGGCGCTACGAGGGCCTGATCGTGAACGCGGCCGAGGCGATCTGGGCGCACGACGGCGACCTGGAACGCCCGGACGACCCCCGCGCGAAGGCCGGCGTGCGGGCGCTCGCGGAGGGCATCGAGCAGGGGTGGATCCCCCGGGCGGCGCTCGACTACGACGAGAACGCGTCCCTCGACGAGTTCAAGGCCGGCCGGGCGTTGTTCATGCGCAACTGGCCGTACGCGGGGCCGGTGCTCGACGGGAAGGACTCCGACGTGATCGGGGAGTGGGAGAGGACGACGCTGCCCGGCACCAGCGCGTTGGGTGGCTGGAACCTGGCCGTGTCACGGTGCTCGGCGCACCAGCAGACCGCTCGCAAGTTCATCCGGTTCGTCGTCGACGACGCGAACCAGCGGCTCATGTTCGAGCACGCCGGGTTCGGGCCGACGTCCACCGCGCTGTACCGCGATCCCGAGCTGGAGGCGGACCTGGCCCCGCTGTGGAAGAGCCTGCGGACCGCCCGGCTCCGGCCCACGTCCGCGCACTACGACGAGCTGACCAGCGTGATGCAGGAGAACCTGCACCACGCGCTGGGGAAACCGGAGTCAGTGGACAGCTCGCTGGACGTGCTCGCCGCGGAGCTCGCCAAGGCCAAGACCGGGCGCTAGGCCGTGGGCGCCTTGGCGCGCGACGTGGTCTGCTTGGCCGCGCGGTTCCAGTCGATCCAGCCGCGGACCACCAGCACGGCGAAGATCGTGTAGACGAACGCGCTGAACCACAGCCCGGACTGGATCTGCAGCGGTACGCCGATCGCGTCCACCACCAGCCACACCAGCCAGAACTCGACCAGGCCGAAGCCCTGGAGGGTGAACGCGAGGATGGTCCCGACGAAGATCGCGGCGTCCGGCCACGGCGCCCAGGAGGCGTCAAGCGCGTCCAGGACCAGTGCGAAGCCGACCGTGCCGAGGACGAACGCGACCGCGACCGCGACGCGCTCCACGGTCGTGCCCTTGCGGACGACCACGCCGAACACCGGGTCGCGCCGGCGGGTCCACGCCCACCAGCCGTAGAGGGTGATCAGCGCGATCACCACCTGGCGCGCGGCGGTGCCGCCGAGCTGGGCCGACATGTAGACGACGAACAGCAGCGTGACCGACACCAGTTGCACGGGCCACGTCCAGAGCGAGCGTTTCTGCGCCAGGTAGACCACCACCAGGGCGAAGACCTGGCCGATGAACTCCGCCCAGGAGACCTTCTGCCCGAAGACCGTGAACCCCTGCTCCAACAAGACGTGCACCGCGTCCTCCATCCCCGACATGCCCGGGCACGGTAACGAGCGTGGCGCGCTCCGGAGCGCATGTCTCTCTGTCGCATCGAACATCAGCCCGCGCGTCCGTGTTCCTGTGGTGACGAAAAGCGCAAGATTCCCGAAGCCCCCGCCCGGCGGTGGAGGTGTCACCTCGACTTCAGCGGTCGTACACCGGCGGCCCGTAGCTTCCGCTCAATGCGAATCCTGCTCATGGCCGCCCTGGTGCCGCTGCTGATCGCCTCGTCCCCCGGTCCCGCCGAGGTCGTGCCGGTGACCCAGACCCGCGCGTTCGTCGACGACCCGTCCGGGACGCCGGCCAACGCCGACGCGGACGACCCGGCGATCTGGGTGCATCCGCGCGCTGCCCGGCAGAGCGTGGTGCTCGGCACGCTGAAGGAGGGCGGGCTGGCCGCGTTCGACCTGTCCGGTCGGACGCTCGGCACCTACCCGGCGCCCGCGCCGCCGACGCCGGACGCCAAGCCCGGCCGGTTCAACAACGTGGACGTGCTGAGCCGGGTGCCGGTCGGCGGACGGGCACGGGACCTGGCGTTCGTCAGCGATCGCGGTCGGGACCGGATCCGGGTCTACGAGATCGACGGCCGGGGTGCGGCGGCGGGCGCGTCGGTCGTCCGCGACGTCACCGATCCCGGCGCGCGGCCGGTGTTCTCGGCGTCGGAGGAGGAAGTGGACGACCAGCACACCGCGTACGGGCTGGCGGCCGGGATCGTCGGGCGCACGCCGGTCGTCGTGGCGAACCGGCGCAACGAGACCCGGGTGGCGTTGCTGCACGTCGTCGCCGGGCCGGACCGCTCGGTCGGCACCGCGGTGGTGGCCTCGATCGACCTACCGGCGACGTTCCGGCTGCCCGACGGCACCGACTGGACGCCCTGCGGCGAGCCTGGTGAGCGCCCGCAGCTGGAGGGCATGGTGGTCGACTCCCAGCACGGCGTGCTGTACGCGGCCCAGGAGGACGTCGGCATCTGGCGCATCCCGCTGCGCGCCGCCGGGTTCGGCACGCCCGTGCTGATCGACAAGGTGCGGTCGTTCGGCGTGCCGCAGGCCTACGACCCGGAGACCGAGGAGTGCTCGGTGTCGGGCGCCGACCCGGGCTTCGGCGGCAGGCGACTGACGGCGGACGCCGAGGGGCTGGCCGTCGGCGACGACTACCTGATCGCGTCCAGCCAGGGCGACTCGCGGTTCGTGGCCTACGAGCGAACCGGGCGCAACCGGTACGCCGGGGAGTTCGTGGTGGGCAGCGGCCGGGGCAACGACTCGGTGGAGCACTCGGACGGCGCGCACCTCGTGACCGCCGATCTCGGCCGGAACTACCGGGAAGGGCTGCTGGTGGTGCACGACGGCGAGCGCGCCCCGGCCGCCGGTGACGTGGACACCACCGGGTTCGCCTACGTGAGCTGGGCGGACGTGCTGGACGAGCTGGACTGATCCACCGCACACCGGCAGGCCCCCGCCGGTGCGGGGGCCTGCCGGTGTGTTCGGGGCGTCGTCAGGTGTGTGCGAGGCGGGCTGGGCCGCGCCCGGCCGAACCGGGGTCAGCGGCCTTCGGCCGGCGGTTTCGCCATCCCGGCGGGCGGGGTCTGCGGGACCTGCCCGGCACGCGCCGAGGCGCGGCCGGCGCCGGCCGTCACGGGCTCCTGCTCGCGCCGCGGCGTCGGGGCGATGTGCGCCGACTCCTCCTGGATCTTGTTGAGCCAGCCCTCCCAGCGCTGCTGCATCGGCCGGACCAGGCCGCCGCCGACACCGATGATGATCACGCCGGCGACCGTCGCCAGCACCGCGATCAGCACCGGCATGGTCACCGCGACGGCGATGCCGAGCTGGTTCAGCGCCGCGATGACACCGAGCGCGACGATGAAGCCGTACGTGATGTTGCCCAGGATCTTCGTGTACGGGCGGTCGCCCAGGGCGCCGCTCACCAGGCCCTTCAGCGCCTTGCCGATGGCCGCGGCGACGAGCACGAGGATGATCGCCACGACGATCCGCGGCAGGTAGGCGATGACGTCGTTGAGCAGGACGCTCACCGCGTTGCCGGTGCCGAACACGCCGAACGCGAGCTGCAGGGCGATCAGCAGCACGAAGTAGTAGACGATCTTCACGATCACACCGGAGGCGTCGATCGGGGACTTGTCGCCACCGAGGCCGGAGCGCTCGACGAGGCGGCCGAAACCGACCCGCTTCAGGAGGAAGCCGACGGCCTTGGCCAGTGCCTTGGCGATCAGCCAGCCGATGAACAGAACCAGCAGGAAGCCGAGGAGCTTCGGCACGAACGTGGCCACCATCGCCCACGCCTGTCCGAGTCCTTCGGTGATCTGGGTACCCACGACGACCCTCCTTGGCATTTTCGCTTGTGGTGGAGATCGTTTCCCAGTGCGCATCACCCGGCAACCTGAAGTGGTGGCACGAAAGGGTGACTGACGTGGCGGTTCGCGCCCGGACAGTCCAGAGTGGAATCACCGGTGGGGACCGGGGAGAGGGAAACGCCCGGCGCGGGATTCTCGCGCCGGGCGTTTTCGCGTGAGCGCCTTTCGCGTCGGGGATCGCGCGCCGGGGATCGCGCGTTTCCGATCGCGGGCGGATCAGGAACGGGCGGAGAGGACCCGGCCGTCCAGGTACGCCTGCACGTACTGGGCCGACGGTTCCCGCGCCGCGTCCGGCCTCGGGTCGCCGGGGCAGTTCGAGCTGCTGGCCGGCAGCACGCCGTACACCAGGTACCGGTCGACGGCCTTGTCCACGCACACGTTGCCGCGGCCGTAGATGCCGTGCTTGCCCTCGTCCCGCACGGTGATCAGGTTGTGCCCGAGCCGGGTGGCCATCGCCGGGCCGCTCTCGTACTGCGTCTGGGTGTCGCCCTCCGCCTGCACGATCAGCCCGACCGGGTACCCGGCCCGCTTGAGCGACACGGCCGGCTCCGGCGGGGTGAACGTGCGGAACGCGCAGGTGGTCGGCGCCGCGCGGAGGACGCCGTACCCGTACGGGTAGCGGTCCCGGAAGACCCGCATGTCCTCGTAGTACACCGCCAGGTCGGTCGGCCAGTCGACCTCGCACGTCACCGTGTTGAACACACCGGACACCAGGTCGTCCCGCGCCGCCCGCGCCAGCAACGCGCCCGACGGGGAGGCCTTCCCGGCCCCCAGCTTCACCACCGAGTCGGCCAGGTCGGACCACAGTGGACGGTAGCGGCTGCCGACGCCGACCATGGCGTCGAACCTGGTCCGGTCCTGGCCCTCCACCGGTGTGGCCGCGAGCGTGGCCGCGACGCCCTCGACGGTCGTCATCACCTCGTCGGCGGTCGCGCCGAGCTCGAACCGGTCGTGGTGCTGCGCGGCCCACGCGGCCCACGCCTCGACGTTGCGCCGGATCGCCACCCCCTGCGCCCGGAACTGCTCGCGCCAGACCCACTCCGGGTGCACGGACGAGTCGAGCACGCTGCGGTTCAGCCGGTTCGGGAACAGGCTGCCGTACACCGCGCCCAGGTACGTACCGTAGGAGTAGCCCAGGTAGTTCAGCTTCTCCTCGCCCAGCGCCGCGCGCACCACGTCGAGGTCCCGCGCGGTGTTCGCCGAGTTGATGAACGGCCGGATGCCACCGGCCGCGCGGTGGCAGGCGTCCTCGGCGGCCCGTGCCTCGGCGGCCCACTTCGGGAACTCTGAATCAGCCGGTCGGGAGTCCAGCGTGGCGAACTCCGGCACCGTGCGGCACGTCAGCGCGGTCGACCCGCCGACGCCGCGCGGGTCGAAGCCGATCAGGTCGTACACCTCCGCGGCTTTCGTGTGGGCCAGGAACGACGGCATGTCCAGGCCCGACCCGCCCGGCCCGCCGGGGTTGAGCACCAGGACGCCGCGCCGGCGCTCCTGGTCGGTCGCCTGCTTCCGGCTGACGGCCAACGAGATCCGGTCGGCCCCGGGCCGGGTGTAGTCCAGCGGCAGGACCAGTTCCGCGCACTCCAGGTTCTCCCGACACGGCGACCAGGTGAGCTGCTGGCCGTGGAACTCGGCGAGCGGATCATCGCGCGACGAGCTCCACGACGGTGTCATCCCCGTCGCCAGCACCGCGGTCACCGCCAGGCCGACTGACATGTACCTGCGCACGAGCACCCCTCCACGAAGAGCTGGTCCGATTGCCACCGACCGTAAGGCGGCCGGCGCGGAGCGTCAGGCTGTGTCACTCGTTGGTGTCGCCCCTCCCGGCCCATGCGATCGTTGGGGTATGACCAGCTCAGCCGCGCTCTCGCGGGCCACCTTGCGAACGCTGCGACGGGCGTCGGGCGACCTGGCCGCGGCGAGCGTGGCCGAGATGGAGGAACGCCTGCCGTGGTTCCGGCGGATGCCCGCCGACCAGCGCGCGGGCGTGCTGCTGCTGATCCAGAACGGGGTCGCCGGCTTCGTGTCCTGGCTGGACGATCCGCAGCAGGCGATCCGGCTGACCGCCGAGGCGTTCCGCTCCGCGCCCAAGGACATCTCGCGGTGGGTGAGCCTGCGGCAGACCGTGGAGCTGGTGCGGATCGCGCTGGAGCTGTTCGAACGGCAGCTCCCGCAGCTGGCCGAGAACGAGGCCGAGCGCGCGCTGCTGAGCGAAGGAGTGCTGCGCTACGGCCGGGAGATCGCGTTCTCCGCGGCCACCTCGTACGCGGCGGCGGCCGAGGCTCGCGGCGCGTGGGACGCCCGGCTGGAGGCGTTGGTCGTGGACGGGATCGTCCGCGGCGACGCGGAGGAGTCGTTGTTGTCCCGGGCCACCGCGCTGGGCTGGGACCCGGCGGCGGAGGCGACCGTGCTGGTGGGCAACCCGCCGTCGGACGACCCGCCGGCCGTGGTGTTCGAGGTGCGCAGCAGGGCGGCCCGGATCAGCCGGCCGGTGCTGCTGAGCGTCCAGGGTTCGCGGCTCGTGGTGGTGCTGAGCGGCGAGACGGAGCGCGGCGAGTCGCTGGTCCGGATCTCGGACGCGTTCGGACCCGGCCCGGTGGTGGCCGGTCCGACCGTGATGAGCCTGGCCGAGGCGCACCGCAGCGCCAGCGACGCGTTGTCCGGGCTGCGCGCGGTGGTCGGGTGGCCCGCCGCGCCGCGCCCGGTGCGGTCGCTCGACCTGCTGCCGGAGCGCGCGCTCGCCGGTGACCCGGAGGCCGAGTGGCAGCTGGTGGACCGGGTGGCCCGTCCGCTGGAGGACGCCGGCGGCTCGATGCTGGAGACGGTGGACGCGTTCCTGGAAGTCGGGGGCGTGCTGGAGGCGTGCGCGCGGAAGCTGTTCGTGCACCCGAACACGGTCCGCTACCGGTTGAAGCGGGCGACCGAGCTCACCGGGAGGAACGCCAACGATCCCCGTGACGCTCTGGTGTTGCGCATCGCACTGTCCGTGGGGCGGCTGGCCCGCGCCCGCGGTCTTTGGTGACCTGACGAGGGACGCTCGACGGGGTGTGACGGACGACGCATGTCCGGTTTGGGCCGAGTTCGACAACACCTGACGTCGTTCTACGTTCATCTCAGAGTCACATTTGTAGACACCCTACAAACACTGGTCGTTGGTTTCGTCCGTGACAGCATCACCGGACACGGCCGGAAGAGTGTTCAGTGAGCGGGTGATCGCGCTCCTCGCCCCCGGACAGGGGTCCCAGACACCCGGCATGCTCGCCCCCTGGCTCGAACTCGAGGGGGCCGCCGAGCGCGTCGGCGCGTGGTCCGAGGCGACCGGCCTCGACCTCGTCCGGCTCGGCACGACCGCCGACGCGGACGAGATCCAGGACACCTCGGTGACCCAGCCGCTGGTCGTCGCGCTCGCCCTGCTCGCCTACGAGGAGCTGCGCCGCCGGGTCGAGCTGCCCGCCGACACGATCATCGCCGGCCACTCCGTCGGCGAACTGGCCGCCGCCGCCATCGCGGGCGTCATGAGCACCGACGACGCGGTCGCGCTGGCCGCCGTGCGCGGCGCCGAGATGGCCGCCGCGTGCGCGCTGACGGCGACCGGCATGGCGGCGGTGCTCCTCGGCGAGCAGGACGAGGTGCTGGCCCACCTGGAGCAGCTGGGCCTGGTCGGCGCGAACCTCAACGGCGCGCGCCAGATCGTGGCCGCCGGTCCGCTGGACGCGCTGGAGAAGCTGGTCGCCGAGCCGCCGCCCGGCGCGAAGGTCCGCGCGCTCAAGGTCGCCGGCGCGTTCCACACCGAGTACATGGCGCCCGCCCAGGAGGCGCTGCGCGCCCGTGCCACCGGGATCGCGGTGAAGGACCCGGCGCTGCCGCTGCTGTCCAACGCCGACGGCGCTGTGGTGACCGACGGCGCCGAGGTGCTGAGCCGGCTGATCTCGCAGGTGACCAGCCCCGTGCACTGGGACGCCTGCCAGGCGACCCTGGCCGCGAACGGCGTGACCGCGCTGGTCGAGCTGCCGCCCGCCGGCGCGCTGACCGGCCTGGCCAAACGCGAGCTGAAGGGCACCCCCACCTTGGCCCTCAAGACCCCCGACGAGCTGGACCGGGTCGTCGACCTGCTCACCGGGGCAGAGGTGACCGGGTGACCACGTTCTCGATGCCCGCCGGCCCGGCCGGCACCCGCATCCTCGGCCTGGGCAGCTACCAGCCCGAGACGATCGTCAGCAACCACGACCTCAGCCTCCGCATGGACACCTCGGACGAGTGGATCCGGGACCGGGTCGGCATCGCGAACCGCCGGGTGGCCAAGCCGGACGAGCTGCTGGTCGACATGGCCGCCGAGGCGGGCGCGAAGGCGGTCGCCGACGCCGGGCTCGCCCCGTCGGACATCGGCGCGGTCATCGTGGCCACCTGCACCATGCCGACCCAGATCCCGAACGCGGCGGCGCAGGTCTCCGACCGGATCGGGGTCACGGGCTCGCCGGCGTTCGACCTGAACGCCGCGTGCGCGGGCTTCTGCTACGCCCTGGGCACCGCGTCCGACATGGTCCGCGCGGGCACCGCGAAGCACGTCCTGGTGATCGGCGCGGAGAAGCTGACCGACTGGGTGGACCAGGGCGACCGGTCCACCGCGATCATCTTCGCGGACGGCGCGGGCGCGGCGGTCGTCGGTCCGTCCGACGAGCCGGGCATCGGCCCGGTGGCCTGGGGCAGCGCGGGCGAGCTGGCCGACATGATCCGGATCTCCGACCGCGAGTCGTTCATCTTCCAGGAGGGCCAGGCGGTCTTCCGCTGGGCCACCACCAAGATCGCGCCGATCGCGCTGCAGGCGATCGAGCTGGCCGGCATCGAGGTGTCCGATGTGGACGTCTTCGTGCCGCACCAGGCGAACCTGCGGATCATCGAGGCCATCGCGAAGCGCCTGCGCGCCAAGGGAGCCCGCGAAGACCTCGTGATCGCGCGTGACATCGTGGACTCCGGCAACACCTCGTCCGCTTCCATCCCGCTCGCGCTGGACCACATGCGCGCGGCGGGTGAGGTGCGCAGCGGTGACGTGGCGCTGCTCGTCGGTTTCGGAGCGGGCCTGTCCTACGCGGGCCAGGTCGTCCGACTGCCATGACCGCACATCCAGACTCCGGTGGGACCAACCAGCCGGCGAAGCAAGAAGGAAGGGATTTTCAGTGAGCAACGAGGACATCCAGAAGGGGCTCGCCGAGATCGTCGAGGAGGTCGCCGGTGTCGAGGCGGCCGACGTGACGGCCGATAAGTCCTTTGTGGACGATCTGGACATCGACTCGCTGTCCATGGTGGAGATCGCCGTGCAGGCCGAGGACAAGTTCGGCGTGAAGATCCCGGACGACGAGCTGGCCAACCTCAAGACCGTGGGGGATGCGGTCAACTACATCGCCAGCAACGCATGACCAGTAACAACGACGTCGTCGTCACCGGGCTGGGTGCAACCACCCCGCTCGGTGGCGATGTCGCCTCCACCTGGGATGCGCTCCTGGCCGGCCGCAGCGGTGTGAAGTCGCTGATCGGCGGGTTCGCGGAGCGGTTCGAGCTGCCCGTGCGGATCGCCGCGCGGCTCGCGGTCGAGCCGACCGAGGTGCTGCCCCGCGTCGAGGCGCGCCGGCTGGACCGCTGCGAGCAGGTCGCGGTGGTGGCCGCCCGCCAGGCGTGGGCGGACTCGGGGCTCGGCGACGACGGCGTCGACCCCGAACGGCTGGGCGTGATCGTCGGCACCGGCATCGGCGGCGCGATGACGCTGCTGGAGCAGGACGACCTGATCGAGACCGCCGGGCTGCGGAAGGTCTCGCCGCTGACCGTGCCGATGCTCATGCCCAACGGCCCGGCCGCGCACGTCGGCCTGGACCTGAAGGCACGCGCGGGCGTGCACGCGCCGGTGTCGGCGTGCGCGTCCGGCGCCGAGGCGCTGGCCTGGGCGTTCCGGATGCTGAAGTCGGGCGAGGCGGACGTGGTCGTGGCCGGTGGCGCGGAAGCGTGCATCACCACCATCACCATGGCGGGCTTCATCCAGGCCCGGACCATGAGCACCCGCAACGACGACCCGGAAGCCGCGTCGCGCCCGTTCGACGTGAACCGGGACGGGTTCGTGCTCGGCGAGGGCGCCGGGATCATGGTGCTGGAGCGCGAGGAGTTCGCCCGTGCCCGCGGCGCGCGGATCTACGGCAAGCTCGCGGGCATCGGCACCAGCTCCGACGGCCACCACATCACCGCGGCGGACCCCGACGGCATCGGCCAGTCGCGGGCCATCACGAAGGCGATCCAGGTCGCGGGCGTGGACAAGGCCGACGTCGGCCACGTCAACTGCCACGCGACGTCCACTCAGGTGGGCGACGTGATCGAGCCGAAGGCGGTGCAGCGGGCGATCGGCGACCACCCGGTGCTGACCGCGCCCAAGGGCAACCACGGCCACCTGCTGGGCGCATCGGGCGCGGTGGAGGCGATCACCACGCTGCTGTCGGTCCGCGACGGCATCGTGCCGCCGACGCTGAACCTGGTGGACCAGGACCCGAAGGTGCACCTGGAAGTCGTCACCGGTGAGCCGCGCAAGATCGACCTGGTGGCCGCGGTGAACAACTCCTTCGGGTTCGGCGGGCACAACGTCTCGCTCGTGTTCACCCAGGCCTGACAGACGTCTACGAGGAGCTTCGCGATGACCGCTCTTGCGTCCCGCCCGGCGAACCCGGAGGCGGATGCCGCACTCGACCCGCGCGACCCGGAGGTCCGGCTCGCGCAACTGCTGGACCCCGGTTCGATCGCGCCGTTGCGGCCCCGTGACGGCAGCGGCATGTACGCCGTGCGGGGGCGCGTCAACGGCGCGAAGGTCGTGGCCTACTGCAGTGACGCCACGCGGATGGGCGGGGCGCTCGGGTCCGAGGGTTGTCGGCACATCGTGGAGGCGATCGACATCGCGGTGCGCGAGCGCACCCCGGTGATCGGCGTCTGGCACTCCGGCGGCGCGCGGCTGCCGGAGGGCGTGGAGTCGCTGGACGGCATGGGCCAGATGTTCGCCGCGATGATCCGGGCGTCCGGCCGGGTGCCGCAGATCTCCGTGGTGGTCGGGCCGGCGGCCGGCGGCGGGGCGTACGGGCCGGCGCTGACCGACGTGGTGATCATGGCTCCGGCCGGCAAGGTCTTCGTGACCGGGCCGGACGTGGTCCGGTCGGTGACCGGCGAGCAGATCGACATGGACGGACTGGGCGGCGCGGAGGCGCACGGGCGGAAGTCCGGTGTGGTGCACGTGATCGCCTCGGACGAGCCGGACGCCTACCAGCGGGCGCGCCGGATCACCGGGCTGTTCGCCCAGCCGGGGGTGTTCGACCTGCACTCGGTGCCGGACGGCGACGACCTGCGGGCGTTGCTGCCGGAACAGCCGCAGCGGGCGTACGACGTGAAGCCGCTGGTCGCCGCGATCCTCGACGCGGACTCGTTCGAGGAGTTGCAGGCGAAGTGGGCGCCGAACATCGTGGTCGGCCTCGGCCGGCTCGGCGGTCGGACGGTCGGCGTGATCGCGAACAACCCGATCCGCAAGGGCGGGTGCCTGGACTCGCTGTCGGCGGAGAAGGCGGCGCGGTTCGTCCGGATGTGCGACGCGTTCGGCGTGCCGCTGCTGGTGCTGGTGGACGTGCCGGGGTACCTGCCGGGCGTCGGCCAGGAGTGGGACGGCGTGGTCCGGCGCGGCGCGAAGCTGCTGCACGCGTTCGGTGAGGCCGTGGTGCCGCGGGTGACGCTGGTGACGCGGAAGTCGTACGGCGGCGCGTACATCGCGATGAACTCGCGTTCGTTGGGCGCGACGGCGGTGTTCGCGTGGCCGATCGCGGAGGTGGCCGTGATGGGCGCCAAGGCCGCCGTCGGCATCCTGCACCGCAAGAAGCTGGCGGCCGTGCCGGACGAGGAGCGGGAGGCGTTGCACGCTTCGCTCGTCGAGGAGCACGAGCGCATCGCCGGTGGCGTGGAGCGCGCGATCGCGATCGGCGTGGTGGACGAGGTCGTCGAGCCGACCCGGACCCGCCGCAAGCTGGCCCAGGCACTGGCCGCCGCCCCCGCCGGCCGCGGCGCGCACGGCAACATCCCCCTGTAACCCTGCCGGCTCGACCGGCCCCAGCTCCGCCGCACCGCGGTGGGGTCGTTCCGTCGGGGGGCGACCCCACCGCGCATGTCGCGGTGCCCGACCGGGGCTTTCGCGGTGCCCGAGCGGACGACTCGCGGTGTCCGAGTGGAGGACTCGCGGGTCGTCAGCAGGGGGCGAACTGGGAGGTCGAGCCTTCGGTGCCCAGGTCCACGCGGAGGCCACCGCGTTCCTCCTGCAGCGGGTAGACGACGCGCCAGTTGATGCAGTCGGCCTGGAGTTCGGCCGGCGCCTTGGCCACGTCCTGGGTGCTGGTGAACGTCATGAGCACGCGCAGCCTGGTCGGCGAGACGGACTCGACTCGGTGCACCAGGATCGAGCCGTCCTGCGAGCTCTCGTAGTCCGACACCCAGCGGGACTTCGGTGTCTGGCTCACCCGGTGCGCCGTCACGGTCTTGGCCCACTCGTCGTAGTCGTGGTCGTTGATCGCGTCGAAGAACTGCTGGAGCACTTCACGCACGCGTTGGCCGTCCGGGTGCTGCGACGCGTCGATGCTCAGCTGCACGGTGCCGCTGCCCGGCTGGGCACTGCGCGGCACGCGGCTGGACGGCCCGGAACTCGGCACCGCGATCTGGTCGCCCTGCGCCTGCACGGGCCGCTGGTACACCTCGCGCGCGAGCACACCGACACCGGCCGTGGCGGTGGCGACCACGAGCACGACGGGCAGCAGCAGACGTGCGGACACAGCACGAGCGTGCCACAGCGACCGTGCGCGTGAAGCGAAACCCGGTGACCTCCGGACCCCGGTGACCTCCGGACGGAGAACAGCACGACGGCCGGGCGCCGTCGACCGGCTCAGCCGACGCGGTGCAACCAGGTGACGGGTGCGCCATCACCCGCGCGCCGGAACGGTTCCAGGGCGTCGTCCCACGCCGCGCCCAGGATCTCGTCCACGCCGTGCGCGAACGACTCGCCGCCCCTGCTGCGGGCGGCCAGGGCTCGGAGTTGGTCTTCGGACACGACGATGTCACCGTTGGCGCTGGTGCGCGCATGCCACAGGCCCAGCACGGGCGCGAAGCAGTACCGCACGCCGTCCACTCCCGGACTCGGGTCTTCCGTCACCTCGAACCTGAGCATCGGCCACGCCCTGAGGGCGGACACGAGTCTGGCCCCGGTGCCGGCATCGCCGGTCCAGTTGCATTCGGCGCGCAACTGTCCGGGCGCCGCGGGCTGCGCCGCCCACTTGAGGTCCGCTCGCTCACCGAGGGTGCCCGAGATCGCCCACTCGACGTGCGGACAGACCGCAGACGGCGACGAGTGGACGTAGACCACGCCACTGCTGCTGCCACGGGTGCTCACAGCTGACCTCCGCTACTCGACGAGGGACGTCTTCCCCTACGGCCTGTCGATGGAGCGGACGATCTTGTGAATTCCCGACTTGGTCATTCTGCCCGCTACGGCTGCGGTCCGCCATAAGAACCATCGCGTTCCTCACCCGGGCGGGTCGGATACAGGACTTTCGACCCTAAAACGACGACCTCGCGGCCCGGGTGCGGGCCGCGAGGTCACTTTCCGGGATCGCCCGGACACGGTGATGTGATCGGTGGTTGATCAAGACCGGCAGATCAAGACCGGCAGATCAAGCCGGGCAGATCGAGCCGCGCTGATCAGGCTGCGCCGAGCACGCGGGCCGCGGCGACGACGTCGACCAGGCCCGTTCCCCTGTCGTGGCTGGAGGTGTGGGGTCCGACGGCCCGGTAGCCGGACCCGTACTTGTGCGCCGTCGACTTCAGCGCCGCCTCGACCTGCGCGGGAGTGGCGGACGGGTTCGCCTGGAACAGCTGCGCCACGATGCCGGTGACGTGCGGCGCGGCCATCGACGTGCCGCTGATCGTGTTGAAGGTGCCGAGGTCGAGCAGGCCCGGCCCGTGCTGCGGCTGCAGCCCGGTCGCGCAGATCACCAGGTACGGCCGGCAAGCCGAGGTGATGTCCTCGCCCGGCGCGGAGATGTCCGGCCACGTCGAGGAGTCCGTCGCGAGGCCGCGCGACGAGAACTCCGACACCGCGCCGTCCCGGGTGCCGGTGCCCAGGTCGTGGTACGACGCCACGGACAGCACGCCGGGCGTCGGGTCCTGGCCGGGCGGGTTGGACAGGTTCGCGCTGCCGTCGCCGCCGTCGTTGCCGTTGGCCCACACCGTCACGACGCCCTCGGCCGCCAACGCGCGCTGGAGCTTGACCGTGGTCGAGTTCGGGTCGAACGCGCCGCCGCCGGACGGGCCGTACGAGTTGTTGATCGCCTTGATCGGCGGGCACACCGACGCCGGGACGCCCGCGCCGCAAGGAGCCCGGTGGTTCTCCAGCACCCAGTTCAGCGCCGCGTCCGCGCCGATGATGAACAGCACCGCGCCGGTGGAGATCACCACGGCCTTCGCGCCGGGAGCCGCGCCCCGCACCACCGTCCCGTCGGTCAGCGTGGTGTCGCCGCCGACCGCGATGCCGGTGACGTGCGTGCCGTGGCCGCCGACCGCGAGCAGGTCGGTGTCCACGGTGGTCGGCACGTCGAGGATGCAGCCGGTGCCGGGGTTCGCCTCGTCCAGGCAGACGCTCTTGAGGTTGCGGACGATCTTGGTCTGGCCGTTCGGCTGCCGGAACGCCGGGTGCGTCGGGTCGACCCCGGAGTCGATCACCGCGACGGTGACGCCGCTGCCGTCGAGCGCCTGGCCGTTCGGGCCGGTCAGGGTCCGGCGCGCTTCGAGCCCGCGGGTGGCGGTGTGGGACGTGGAGCCGGTGAACTCGATCGGCCGGTTCGCCTCGACGTACGTCACGCCGGCGGCGGCACGGGCGGCGGTGATCTGCGCGGCGGTGCCGCGGGCGGCGACCACGCCGATGCGGTCGAAGCTGGTGATGCGGCTCAGGCCGGACCCGCGCACGGCGCGTTCGGCGGCGGCGAGATCGGTGCCGTGGACGAAGACGGTGCCGGCGGCACCGCCGGACAGCTGACTGGCGGGCAACGTCGAGACGGGGGCGAGCAGACCGGCCGAGGCGGACGGGACGACCGCGACGGACAGCGCCAGCGTTCCCGCCGCGAGCAGGGCGGCGTTGCGCTTCACTGTCGGACCTCCGATGCGGGGTTGGACGACCGACCAACGAGCCACGGCCGTCCAGGTGATGGGTGTCACGCGACGTCGTCTCCCCCGATGCGCCCGACGACCCGGCTGCCAACGGCGCTACCGTGTCCGACCGTGTGGAACGGTGTGGTGTTGTGCGGCTGATCCGACTCGGGAGCGAGCCGTCCGAAGTGGGCGCTGACGTGCGCGCCGCGTTGAGCACGTGGGGTGTGGGCGACGCCGTGCTGGGCGGCGTCGCGCTGCTCGGGGTGCGTCCGCCGGACTGCCCCCGCGTCCTGGACGCGGTCATCGTGCTGCCACGGGGTGTGCTCGTCGTCGTGGGCGTGGACCTGCCCGACCCGGCCGTGCGGCTGGAGGCGCCGCTGAACGGGCAGTGGAAGATCGACGGCTGGCCGCTGACCCGTCCCGACGGCGCGATGAGCCCCGCCGCCGAGGCGCTGGAGGCCAGCACCGCCGTCGGCCGCCGGATCCAGGACATGCGCGGCGAGCCGCTGCCGGTGACGACCGTGGTGGCCGTCGGCCCGTACGTCGGCCAGGTCGTGCAGCCGACCGTGGACCTCAACCGGGGCGTGCGCGTCCTGCACCCCAAGCCGACCACGCTGCTCGCCGCCGCGCGCGAACTGGCCACCAGCGACCGGCCCTGCACGGCCGACCACGCCGCCAAGCTGGTCGCGGTGCTGGCGCCGACCGGCTCGCCGCCCGACCGGCGGGCGCTGATCGCCGAGGGTTTCTCCGACGCGGCGGCCGACCTGGCGTCGGCCAGCACGATGCTGCTGCCGAAGATCGCGGTGGCCCCGACCCGGCGCAAGCTGGTGCCCTACGTGGCCGGTGCGGTCGTCGGCGTGCTGCTGGTCATCGCCCTGATCGCGTCGCTGTCGTCGGGCAACACGGCGGACAGCGCGGCCTCCACCCCTCCTTCACCGCAGCCGACGACGGTCGTCGTGGACGGCCGGAACTTCTCGCCCCGCGGCGCGGACCGCACCGAGGACTGCGCCGGGCACGCGTTCGGCGACGTGCGGGCGTGGCTGTCCGGGCACATGTGCATGCAGCTGAGGCGCGCCCAGTACGAGACAGCGGTGGACGGCCGCGAGGTCGGCGTGGCGATCGCCGAGCTCAGCCTGCCGGACGCGACGCGCGCCGGCGAGCTGCACGCGATCGCGTCGACGGCGGGCTCGGGCGGCGTCAAGCCGTTGGTCCAGGACGGCAAGGGGTGGCCCGGCGGGCCGAAGTCGTTCGACCGGTCGGTGATCCGGGTCTCGGTGAAGGGCGCGCTGCTGCGGATCACGCAGGTGGTGTGGGCGGAAGGCGAACCGGATCCGGCCGCGCCGGAGCTGGTGGAGATCGCCGAGCAGGGCTTGCGGCTGCCCGCTGCCCAGGGGTGACGCCCAGGGGTGACGCGGTGCTCAGCGCCCGGTGCGCGCCATGCCGACGCCGATCAACCCGAACGCGACGTGCAGCACGATCACCAGCCCGGCCACCGCGACCAGCGTTTCGGTGCCCGGTTTGCCGGTGATCAGGCCGAACGAGAACATCCACCCGCCGACCGCGATGGCGAAACCGGTGAACATCACCGATCTCGGCACGTGGGCCAGGCAGAACAAGGCGTGGGAACGCGCGCGCAACAACGTGGAGAGCACGACCGGGATAACCAGGAACCCCGGCAGGTACACCGCGGTCGGCGGCCACGAAGGTCCGCCCGGCAGGAACGTGGTCGCGATGACGAAGGCGCACCAGAGCACCGCGCCCATCGCGACTGCCACAGTTCCCCTGGTCACACCCGCAGTGTAATGAGCTGGAACCGCACTTTTCGGTTCAGACGCTTTATGGCCGCAGCGTTTGTACGGCACTCGGGCGATCGCAGGCACGCTATACCGCTCAATCGTGTACGCAGCGTCAGTGTGTCGACAGGGTCGGGCGAAGTCCCACGCCCACCACCCGTGTGCGCTACAACCCGTACGCCTCCAACAGCCGCAACCAGACCTCGCTGATCGTCGGGTACGCCGGCACCGCGTGCCACAACCGGTCCACGGTGACCTCGCCGACGATCGCGATGGTGGCCGCGTGGACCAGCTCGGCGACGTCCGGACCGGCGAACGTGACCCCGACCAGCGTGCGCTTGCGCTCGTCCACGATCATCCGGGCCTTGCCCCGGTACCCGTCCGCGTGCAGGGACGACCCTGCCACGGCGATGTCCAGGTCGATCACCCGGATGTCCAGCCCGGCCTCTCGCGCCTGCGCCTCGGACCAGCCCACCGACGCCACTTCCGGGTCGGTGAAGACGACCTGTGGCACGGCGGTGTGGTCGGCCGTGGCGACCGGCGCGGTCCACGGTTCCGGGTTGGTCGCGCCGGTGACGATCGCCGTCCCGACCGCCCGCGCGGCGTACTTGCCCTGGTGGGTGAGCAGCGCGCGGCCCGTGACGTCGCCCGCCGCGTACAGCCAGTCCACTCCGGACACCCGGCCGGTGTCGTCGACCTCCAGCACCTCGCCCGCGGTGAAGCCGAACTGCTCGACGCCGAGGTCCGAGGTGGCGGGCCGGCGCCCGGTCGCGATGAGCAGGTGCGCGCCGGACACCGACGAGTCGTCGGACAGCCGCAACGACACGCCGCCGTCCGAAGTGGACACACCGGTCGCCCTGACACCGGTGACGACCCGGACGCCGTCCTCGCGCAGGCCCTCGGCGACCAGGTCGCCCGCGAAGGCCTCGAACCTGGGCAACGGCCGTTCGCCGGAGACCACCAGCGTGACCTCCGAGCCGAGCCTGGCCCACGCCTGCGCCATCTCGACGCCGACCACGCCGCCGCCGAGCACCACCAACGACGTGGGCACCTCCTGCGCCGAGGTCGCCTCGCGGGACGTCCAGTAGGGCACGTCCGACAGGCCGGGGAGCGACGGGACCCGCGGCACGCTGCCGGTGCACACGACGACCGCCTTCGCGGCGGTCAGCACCCGGCCGTCGACCTCGACCCGCCGCTCCCCCGCCAGCCGGCCACGGCCGCGGACCACGGTCAGCCCCGCGCCCTCGGCCCACTCGACCTGGCCCGAGTCGTCCCAGTCGGAGGTGAAGCCGTTGCGGCGCTTCAACACCTCCGCCGGGTCCAGCCGGTCACCGACCGGCACGCCGGGCAGCCGGCGGGCGGCGGCGAGCGCGTGACCGGGGCGCAGCAACGCCTTGCTCGGCATGCAGGCCCAGTACAAACACTCACCGCCGACGCGTTCGGCTTCCACCAGCGCGGTGCGGAGTCCGCCGGCGGCGGTCCGGGCGGCGGCGTTCTCACCCACCGGCCCGCCGCCGATCACGATCACGTCGAAGTCGTCGCTCACCGGTCCACCCCACACCACCCGGACCTCGGCGGCAACATCAGACGCCGTCGGACCCCGCCTAGGCCGGGTCGAAGACCCCGGACAACATTTTCATGATCACCTGATCGGCGGTGCGGAGCACCACCGGGCGCTCGTCCGGCTCGACCCTTTCGGCCAGCTTGAACATCGCGTCGGCGGTCTGGGCCGCCATCCGGAATGTCAACGAGATCGGCGCGGCGCCGCGCACCGCGAAGCGACCGACGAACAGGTCGCGCAACCGCTCGGCCATCAACTCGTACTGGTCGACCGACGCGTCGAGCCGGTGGCCGTCGAGCATGTCGCTGAACCTGACCCGCCCGAAACCGGGTATCTCGACGAGCATCCGCAGGTAGATGGCGACGACCTGCTGCACCGCTTCCCGCCAGTCCGTGGCGAGCCGACCCTCCGTGAACAGCGATTCGACCCGGGACAGGTAGTCCTCCATGCCGCGCAACGCCAACGCGTGCACGACAGAACGCTTGTCCGGGAAGTATTGGTAGAACGATCCAATTGGCACGCCTGCCAGCTCGACGATCCGGGCTGTGGTGATGTCGTCGTAGTCGTAGTCGTTGAGCAGCGTCGCGCAGGCATCGACAATCGCGGTCACCGTGGCGGCGCCGCGCTGCTGAACGGGCTGACGACGCATCACCTTGGCTAAGCGGTTTTCGGCGGGATTTTCTGGCACGGGCTCATCTTGATGGATACGGACCGGTAAGCCCAAACAGACGATTCCGGAATGTGATGTGAGGTTCCCTCGACTTCCGTGGCCAATTGTTAGGCGACAAAACCATCCGCCGCCATCCGGCGATGCCGAAATCGACCCGGTTCACCTCGACCCGCGCTGCGCGGGCACCGGTTTCAGCACTTCACCGGGTGTGCCGACCGGGTGGACCCGTTCGGCGGAGGGGACGCGGACGATCGGCGCTCCGGCCCGGGGGCGGGGTGGCCGAGTCACGTAGGGGGCGACCAGTCGGGCGAGCGCCAGGCCCGGCGCGAGCAGGGGAACAACCGCCGACAACGCCGCCGCAGTGGCACCGGCCTGTGCCACGTCCCGTGGAATCACGGCAATCCGGTCCACCACGAACGCCCGCCGGCCCGTGATCGACACCAGTCCCATCACCGCGAGGTGCACCACGAAGGTGAGCAGCGCCCACCGGACCGCGACGTAGCCGACGTCCTGGGCCGCCGCCATCACGGCGAGCCAGCCGAACAACGCCGACGCCTGCCGCCGCGCGCTCGTCATCGCCCACAGGAGGCCGCCCGCCACGGCGAGGAACCCGGTGCGGCCGGCGAACCAGGCGCCCGTCGCGTCCAGCCACCCGGTGGGCAATCCCGCCCACCGCACCGGCAGCACTTCCAGCGGGCTCGGCCCGCCGAACACCTGGCTCCCCACCCACACCAGCGACCAGGCGGACACGACCACCGCGAACGCCAGCTCCCACCGGGGCCGGTCGACCACGACGCGGCACAGCCGGGCCAGCTCCCGGCGCTTCTCCCTCACCCTGCCCAGGGTGCCGGGTGATCGGCCGACGTCGACCGGTTTCACCCGCGTGCCCGGAGACAGCCGCTCATCGGGTGATCCGGTGCTCACCGGGCGTGCAGGTGGGGCGGGT
The DNA here is from genome assembly GCF_052936305.1 of Saccharothrix isguenensis. NCBI lineage: Bacteria > Bacillati > Actinomycetota > Actinomycetes > Pseudonocardiales > Pseudonocardiaceae > Saccharothrix > Saccharothrix isguenensis. The sequence continues at coordinate 1,502,275 of NZ_CP193626.1, read as the reverse complement.
CGACTGCGCCGATCACGCAGCGCTGCCGAGCGTGCGCAAGGTGCTACCAACCGCGGGTCGATCCGTCGGGGCCGGCGGACAGCGCTCGGCTACGGCTTTCGCGCACCAGGGCGAAGACGTGTAGTAGATTAGACGTTCTGCGCATGACGGGCGCAGGACTGTCAGCCCGCAGAAAACTGTCAGCCGCAATGCGACACAGGCTGATAAACCACGCTATCCAGAAATGAGGCACGTTGTCAAGCCCCTCCGATGACCTCCGGCTCGCGGAAACCGAGTCGGAGCAGGAATACGTGTCGATGCTGTACGGCAGGCTGGACGACCTGCGCGAGCAGAGCTCGAAGCGCCTGGCCGGGGCGTTGCGGCAAACCGGTGGAACACACCAGATGCGGTCCGAGCGGGACACGTCGGTCGCGATGTACTCGGACCAGCTGGCGCAGTACAGCGCGGTGGAGAACGGGTTGTGCTTCGGCCGGCTCGACTTCCACACCGACGACCGGTTCTACATCGGCCGGATCGGCTTGTTCGACGAGGACAAGGACTACGAACCGCTGCTGATGGACTGGCGCGCGCCCGCCGCCCGCCCGTTCTACCTGGCCACCGCCGCCGCGCCGGACGGCGTGCGCCGGCGCAGGCACCTGCGGACCAAGCAGCGCAAGGTCGTCGGCTTCGACGACGAGCTGCTGGACATCAGCTCGGTGGACCTCGACCGCCCTTCCGAGGGCCTGACCGGCGAGGCCACATTGCTGGCCGCGGTGAACGCGAGCCGCACCGGCCAGATGGGCGACATCGTCGCGACCATCCAGGCCGAGCAGGACAAGATCATCCGCACCGAGCTGAACGGCGTGGTCGTCGTGCAGGGCGGTCCGGGCACGGGCAAGACGGCCGTGGCGCTGCACCGCGCCGCGTACCTCCTCTACACGCACCGGCGGCAGCTGGCGAAGCGCGGCGTGCTGGTGGTCGGGCCGAACGCGACGTTCCTGCGGTACATCGGGCAGGTGCTGCCCTCGCTGGGTGAGACGGGCGTGCTGCTGTCGACCGTGGGCGAGCTGTTCCCCGGCATGACGGCGGTCGGCCGCGAGCCCGCCGAGGTGGCCGCGCTGAAGGGCCGGATCAGCATGGCGGACGTGGTGGCGCACGCGATCCGGGACCGGCAGGAGGCGCCGGGGCTGGTCGAGGTCCCGTTCGAGCAGGACGTGCTGCGGCTGGACCGGCGGGCCATCACCGACGCGCGCGGCCGGGCGCGGCGCACCAGGCGTCCGCACAACGAGGCGCGGCGGACGTTCCAGCGCGAGATCATCTCCACGCTGGCGTCGCAGGCCGTGTCCCGGCTCGGTCGGCACCTGCTGGACCAGGCGGACATCGACGACATCCGGCGCGAGCTGCGGGAGGACCCGGGTGTCCAGGCCGCGATCGCGAAGCTGTGGCCCAACCTCACCCCTCAGCAGCTCCTCGAAGACCTCTACGCGTCGCCGAAGCTGATCGCCAAGGCCACTCCGAAGCTCTCCCCCGACGAACGCGCGCTGCTGGCCCGTCCACGAGGCTCCGAGTGGACGCCCGCCGACGTGCCGCTGCTGGACGAGGCGGCGGAGCTGCTCGGCGAGGACGACACCGAGGCCAAGGCGAGGGCCGAGCGGCAGCGGCGGCAGGCGATCGACTACGCGCAGGGCGTGCTGGACATCCTCGACCTGGAGGACGACGCCGACCCGGACATCCTGATGGCGACCGACCTGGTCGACGCCTACAAGCTGGCCGAGCGGCACGGCGCGGAGCGCTACGAGACGGCGGCCGAGCGGGCGGCGGCGGACCGGACGTGGACGTTCGGGCACATCATCGTGGACGAGGCGCAGGAGCTGTCCCCGATGGCGTGGCGGACGTTGATGCGGCGGTGCCCGTCCAAGTCGATGACCGTGGTCGGCGACATCGCGCAGACCGGCGACATCGCGGGCGCGTCGTCCTGGGCCGAGGTGCTGTCCCCGTACGTGATGAACCGCTGGAAGCTCACGGAGTTGACGGTGAACTACCGGACGCCGTCGGAGATCATGGCGGTGGCGGCGGACGTGCTGGCCTCGGTCGACCCGGACCTGGTGCCGCCGACGTCGGTGCGGGACAGCGGGTTCGAGCCGTGGAGCCTGCGGGTGCCGTCGCTGGCCGAGGCGCTGCCTTCTGTGGTCGACAAGGAGGTCTCCGCGGTCGGGGACGGCAAGCTGGCGGTGATCGTGCCGTCGGCGTCGGTGGCGTCGCTGCGCGCCGCCGTGCCGGGCGCGTCGAACGACCTCGACGCGCAGGTCGTGGTGCTGGGCGTGACGGACGCGAAGGGCCTGGAGTTCGACTCGGTGCTCGTGGTCGACCCGGCGGGCATCCTCGCCGAGTCACCGCGCGGTGCGAGCGACCTGTACGTGGCGCTGACCCGTGCCACGCAACGGCTCGGCGTCGTCCACACCGGCGAGTTGCCGGCGGTCCTGGGGAGGCTGGCGTCGGACGGGTGAGGGCGTCCTGCCGTCAGTGGGTGAGGGCGTAGCCGAGGTAGGCGGCGGCTACGCCGGCGGCGAGGGAGGTGGCGACGTTCGCAAACGCTTGCCGGTACGCGCCGTCCTCGGCCAGGCGGACGGTCTCGAAGCTGAACGTGCTGTAGGTCGTCAGGGCGCCGCACAGGCCGGTGCCCAGGAACGCGACCAGGTGCGGTGACGCGCCGGTCACGCAGCCGAGCGCGAACGAGCCGACGACGTTCACCGTCACCGTGCCGAACGGGAACCGGGTCGGGTGCCAGGACTGGACGACGCGGTCGGCCAGGTAGCGCAGCGGAGCGCCGATGGCCGCGCCCACGAACACGAGCAGCGCCGTCACGGGAGCGCCTTCCTGGTCAGCGCCATGGCGGCGAAGGTGGCGCCCAGCGCCAGGAACAAGGTCCCGAACAGGTAGACGAAGGCCGTCGCGCCCAGGTGCACGGCGTCCAGCGCGTACGCCGAGAACGTGGTGAACCCGCCCAGCACGCCGACCCCCAGGAACGGCCGGGCCAGCGGGTGCAGCCGGGGCGCCAGCACCATCAGCACGCCGATCAGCGCGCTCCCCAGCACGTTGACCAGGAGCAGACCCCACGGGCCGGGAACGGCGGCGGACAGCCCGTACCGGGCCAGACCACCGAGACCGCCGCCCAGCGCGATGACGGCCGGCACCGCCGGGCCGAGCTCACGGCGTTGCGCCGGGACGTCGAGCGAGACGCCCGGGTCGACCGGCTGGTCGTGCGCCTGATCCGGGTGCCCGTGATCCGGCTCGTGCTGGGGGTCCGCCGGATCAGTGGGCACGCAGGTGGTCCACCAGGTGGTCCAAGGCGGCCAGCGCGCGGACCACGTCGGCGCGTTCCGCCGGGTCGAGCTTGTCCAGCGCCGAACCGATGCGCGTCTCGTGCGCGGCCTGCCAGACGGCCAGCTGCTCATGTCCCTGCGGGGTCACCGAGAGCCGGGCCACGCGGCGGTCGCTCGGGTCGCCGCCCCGTTCCACCAGACCGCTCTCGATCAGCTGACCGACGAGGCCGCTGACCGTGTTGGGCGCGAGCCGCAGTTCCGCCGCGAGGTCGCCCACGCGCATCGGCGGACGCTCGGCGAGCGTCTGGAGCAGCTCCACCTGCGCCATCGGGAGGGCGTCCCACGGCCATTCCGAACGGATGCTCGTGCGCAACGCCCGGCGGAGCCTCGTGACCACGTCGGTGAGCGAGCGTGCCTCGTCTGACATGCGCGAATGGTACTGGGTGGTAATACATCGGAGGCCGAGACAGTCCGCCGCGACGAGGTGGTGGTGGCACCGGCTCGGTGCGGGCGTGGGCGCGGCGATGCCGCAGGCCGGCCACCATCCTCGGTGCCCTCCACGGGTGACGCCGGATCGGGTGGTGACGCGGTGACCCTCGCCCGCGCGCTCGGCACCGCGTTCGGGGTGGCACTGCCGCTGTTCGTCCCTGCGCAGTGGGGACCGAGGGTGGGCATCCGGGACACCGACCGTGATCGCATTCCTCACCGTGTGTACGCCGATCAGGGGCAAGCGGCTCGACCCCCTGCCCCTTCGGCGATCCACATCAGTAACCTCGCCCCACGGGGGCCGAACCCTCGGGCATTGCACACAACGGGTGAGGATGCGGTGGCGGAACAGCTGAGCTGGGTCCCGAACGACGTCGACACCGGGCTGCCCAGCGCCGCACGGATCTACGACTACCTGCTGGGCGGCGGCCACAACTTCGCCGCCGACCGCGCGCTGGCGGAGAAGTTCCTCCTCGCCCAGCCCAACGCCCGCACCATCGCCCGGCTCAACCGCGCGTTCCTGCGCCGGGCCGTGCTGCACCTGGTCGACGCGGGCGTGCGGCAGTTCCTGGACCTGGGTTCCGGCATCCCGACCGTCGGCAACGTGCACGAGATCGCGCAGAAGGCCGCGCCCGGGTCCCGCGTCGTGTACGTGGACTACGAGGACGTCGCGGTCGCGCACAGCCGGATGCTCCTGGAGGACGACGACCGGTCGACCGTCCTCCAGCAGGACATGACCGACCCGGACGCGGTGCTCGCCGGCGTCCGCGAGACGGGTCTGATCGACTTCAGCGAGCCGGTCGGCGTGCTCACCGTCGGGGTCTTCCACTTCGTGCCGCCGGAACGCGATCCGGCGGGCGTGGTCGCCGCGTACCGGGACGCCGTCGTGCCGGGCAGCTACCTGGCGCTGTCCCAGTTCACCGCGGACCTTCAGCCGGAGGAGATGGCCGGGGTCGTCGCGGTGATGCGGAACAGCGCGAACCCGATGTTCCCGCGCGGCCACGCCGAGATCACCGCATTCTTCGACGGCTTCGACCTGGTCGAGCCCGGGGTCGTCCCGCTGCCGCTGTGGCGCCCCGAGGAGGGCGCCGTCGACGAGGACGTGGACCGGGCCGGGATCTTCGCCGGGGTCGGCCGGAAGAAGTGAACCGGAAGTGAGCCGCCGGAAGTGAGCCTCGGGGATGAGCGCGCAGGAGTGAGCGCCGGAAGTGAGCGCCGAGAAGTGAGCCGCGGGACGTGAGCGGGAAGGCGCCACCGGTCAGGACCCGGCGGCAGGAAATCGCGCGCACCTGGATGCGGGCGGTCTACCCGACCGCGTACGTGCCTATGTCGCCGACCGAGATCGAGCTGTTCCTGCTCGACCTCGTGGACGTCATCGCCGACGCGATCCAGGCCGAGCCGTTCGCCATCGACCCGGTCGAGGTGGTCGGCGACCGGCTGGTCGAGGCGCACTTCACCGGGCCGGAGACGCTGCGCCGCACGGTGGACGTCCTCGGGCACACCCTGCTGTTCATCCCCGAGCTGCAGGACGTGCCGAGGTTGGCGGAGAAGGTCGTCGCCATCCTGGGCAGCGTCAGCACCAGCTTCGCCACGGCGATGCGGCTGGACGCGTTCGACCAGCAGGAAGAGATCAAGCGGGCGCTGCTGGAGGCGAAGCTCCGGACCGAACGGGGGCTGAAGGCGAGCGAGGCCCGGTTCAGCGAGGTGTTCGACTCGTCCGCGTTCGGCATCGCGATCACGAACCTGCGCGGCGAGTGCGTGCGGGCGAACGAGGCACTGGCCGAGATGACCGGCCTGGACCGGGGCGCCCTGGCCGGTCTGCGGCTGATCGAGCTGTTCCACCCGGCCGACGTGGACGCCATGGTGGCCACCTACCGGGCGGTGGGCGAGGGCCGGGTGGAGCGGGTGCGCGAGCAGCGGCGGCTGCTGCGCGAGGACGGCGAGCCGGTGTGGGCGCACCTGGCGGTGTCGTTGCTGCGTGACGAGGACGGCGCGCCCGCGTACCACGTGACCATGGTCGAGGACGTCAGCGAACTGCACCTGTTGCAGAAGAACCTGGACTTCCAGCTGCTGCACGACTCGCTCACCGGCCTGTCCAACCGGCAGCGCTTCATCACCCGGCTGGAGTCGGTGCACAGCGCGTCGCGCCACGGGATCACGCTCTACTGCCTCGACCTGGACGCCTTCTCGGTGGTGAACAACGGTCTCGGCCACGCGGTCGGCGACCGGCTGCTGACCGAGGTGGGCCGCCGGCTCGACGCCCTGGTGGCGGACGAACAGGCGTTGGTCGCACGGGTGGGCGGCGACGAGTTCGCCATCCTGATCGACAACTCGCCGGCCACGCCGACCGTGCCCGAGATGGTGGAGCGGATCGCCGCGGCGGTGGAGCAGCCGATGGACGACGGCGTGGCGCTGTCGGTCAGCATCGGCGTGGTGGACCGGCCGCCCGCCGGTTCGGACGCGGCGGACGTGCTGCGCGCGGCCGGCGCGACCCTCCAGCGGGCCAAGGCGAAGGGCAAGCGGCAGTGGCTGCCGTACGACCGGCACGCCGACCAGGCGTTCCGGGAGCGCCAGTCGCGGGCCGCGCGGATGCCGGGCGCGGTGGCCGACGGCGAGGTGGAGGTCGAGTACCAGCCGGTGCTGGACCTGACCGGGCGGCAGGTGCTCGGGCACGTGGCCCGGCTGCGTTGGGACGAACTGGGGCACGACGACTGCCTGGACCTGGCCGAGGCGACGGGGGTGTCCCTGGCGCTCGGCCAGTGGGCGCTGCGTGAGGCAGCGGGCGACGTGGCCTCGTCGGGCTCCCCCGGCCTGCTGTACTTCGAGCTGTCGCCGATGCAGTCGCGCGACGAGGACCTGGTCCGCACGGTGAAGCGGACGCTGGACGACACCGGGCTGCCCGCGTCGCGGCTGCGGATATTCCTGGACACCAGGTCGATGCTCGAAGGCGCGGGAGAGGACAACGCGCAGGTGTTGCGGGACAACGGGATCGCCGTCGGGCTGACCCGGTTCAACGGCGGGCAGGCGGAGCTGTCGCTGCTCGGCGAGCTGCCGGTGGACTCGCTGGTGCTGGACGCGTCGGTGGTGCGCCGGCTCGCCGAGCAGCCCGAGGCGTTGCTGCACGAGGCGATGTCGCGGATGGTGCGCCTGATCCGGTCGTCCGGGGTGTCCGTGGTGGTGCCGGACGTCTCCACGGCGGACCACGAGGCGTGGTGGGCCCGGGTCGAGGTGGACGCCGCGTTCGGCGCTCACCTTGGCCCCGCCGTGCCCGGCTACGACCTCCCACCCCCGTGAGTCCTCCGTCCACGCACGGAGGACTCGGGTGACGGGAACGGAGGACTCGCGGGGTCAGACCTGTTTTACTGCGGCTAGGAGCTTGGTCAGCGACTCCTTGGCGTCGCCGAACAGCATGGTGGTCTTCGGGTTGTAGAGCAGGCTGTTGTCCACGCCCGCGAAGCCCGGCCGCATCGAGCGCTTCATGAACACCACGGCCTTCGCCCGGTCCACGTCGAAGATCGGCATGCCGTAGATCGGGCTGCTCGGCTCGTCCCGCGCGCCCGGGTTGACCACGTCGTTCGCGCCGACCACGAGCACCACGTCGACGCTGCCGATGCCGGGGTTGACGTCGGCCAGCTCCTTCAGCTGCTCGTACGGCACGTCCGCCTCGGCGAGCAGGACGTTCATGTGGCCCGGCATCCGGCCGGCCACCGGGTGGATGCCGTAGTGCACCGTGACGCCGCGCTGCTCCAGCACGGCCGCCAGTTCCCGCGCGGCGTGCTGGCCCTGCGCCACGGCCAGGCCGTAGCCGGGCACCACCAGCACCGAGTGGGCGTAGCCGAGCAGGATCGCGACGTCCTCCACCGTGCCGGAGCGGACGGTCCGCTGCTCGTCGGTCCGAGCTGCCGCCGTGGTGGGTTTGAACGCGCCGAACAGGATGTTGGTCAGCGGCCGGCCCATGGCCTGCGCCATCAGCCGGGTCAGGATGGTGCCGGACGCGCCGACGAGCGTGCCGGCGACGATCAGCAGGGTGTTGGCCAGCACGTAGCCGGACGCGGCGACGGCCAGGCCGGTGAACGCGTTGAGCAGCGAGATCGCGATCGGCACGTCCGCGCCGCCCACCGGCAGCACGAACAGCACACCCAGCGCGAGACCGGCCAACGCCAGGAGCACCAGCAGCAGGGCGCTCCCGCTGAGGACGACGGACAGCGCCAGCAGCGCGCTCGCCGCGGCCACGCCGATGCCCACCAGCTGACCCGCGGGCAGCAGCACCGGCCGGGTGGTCATGATCTCCTGGAGCTTGAGGAACGTGACCACGCTGCCGGAGAAGCTGACCGAGCCGATCAGCACCGTGAGCGCGGTGGCGACCTGGAACAGCACCGAGCCGTGCGGGACCGCCAGGAACTCGGTCAACGCCACCAGGGCCGCCGCCGCGCCGCCAACGCCGTTGAACAGCGCCACCATCTGCGGGATGGCGGTCATCTTCACCGACCGCGCCGCCGGGATGCCCACCGCCACACCGGCGGCCACGGCGACCAGGATCAGCAGCCCGTTGTGGACCGCGCCGTGGACGTACGCCGTGACCACGGCCAGCGCCATGCCCGCCGCGCCGAGCAGGTTGCCCGCGCGGGCGTACCTCGGCGTGCTCAGGCCCTTGAGCGCCAGCACGAAGCACAGGGCGGCCACCAGGTACGCGAGTTGGACCCAGGTCGGGCTCATGTCCCCGTCTCCTTGTGCCCGTTGCCCTGGACCTCGACCGCCTTGACCGGCTTGTGGCCCTTGAACATCTCCAGCATCCGGTCGGTCACCACGAAGCCGCCCACCACGTTGATCGTGGCCAGGAAGACCGCCGCGACACCGAGCGCGACCTCCAGCGCGTGCTCGGCTCGGCCGGTGATGAGGATCGCGCCGACCAGGATCACGCCGTGGATCGCGTTCGCGCCCGACATCAGGGGCGTGTGCAGGATGGTGGACACCTTCGACACGACCTCGAAGCCCACGAACACCGCGAGCACGAAGATCGTCAACAGGTCGATCACGGCAGCTCCCTCCTCAGCTCGCCCGCGTGCGTGAGGCAGCAGCCGGCCAGCACCTCGTCGGTGAGGTCGGGGGTCACCTGGCCGTCCTTGGTCATCATCATGAGCAGGTTGGCCACGTTGCGCGCGTACAGCCTGCTGGCGTGCACCGGCATGGTGCTGGGCATGTTCCTGGCGCCGTAGACCAGCACCTCGCCGATCCAGGTCTCCTCGCCTGGCCTGCTCCCGGTGACGTTGCCGCCGGACTCGGCGGCCAGGTCGACCACCACCGAACCGGGCCCCATCGCCTTGAGCATGTCCGTGGTGACGAGCACCGGCGCCTTGCGGCCGGGGATGGCGGCGGTGGAGATGACCACGTCGGAGGCGGCGACCCGATCCGCGATCAGCTCCCGCTGCCGCTCCAGGAACGTCTCCGACTGGGCTTCGGCGTAGACGCCCCGCTGCGTTTCGAGGTCCAGTTCGAGGAACCTCGCGCCCAGGCTCTTGACCTCTTCCCTGGCCGCCGCACGGATGTCGTACGCCTCGACCACCGCGCCGAGGCGCTTGGCGGTGGCGATGGCCTGGAGCCCCGCCACGCCCGCGCCGAGGACGAGCACCTTGGCCGGCGGGATGGTGCCGGCCGCGGTGGTGAACATGGGGAGGAACTTCGGCAGCCGGTTGGCCGCCTCGATCACCGCGCGGTAGCCCGCCACCAGCGCCTGGGAGGACAGGGCGTCGGCGGACTGCGCCCTGGTGACCCGCGGCAGCAGGTCGAGGCTGAACGCGGTGACCTTGTTGGCGTTCAGCACCTCGATCAGCTCCGGCTCGGCGTTCGGCTGGAGGAAGCTGATCGTGATGTCGCCCTCGCGGAGGGCGGCGGCTTGGTCCGGGGTCGGCGGTTGGACGGAGACGAGCACATCGGATCGACCGGCCGGGTGGTCGGTGATGATGTTCGCGCCGGCTGCGCGGTAGGCGTCATCCGAGGCGTGGGCGTGTGCGCCCGCCCCGGCTTGGACGTCCACCGCGAGTCCGGCACCGATCAGCGTGGCCACCGTTTCCGGTAGACCTGCGACGCGGCGCTCGGCGGGCCGAGCCTCGACGGGTATGCCCACTCTCACGGAGAGTCACCCTAGTCCGCCGAAGGTGATCTATGCCACACGCAGGCGATAAAAGTACCCGTACGTACGTCTTGGTGAGACCTCGTCGCCTCCACGAATGGATCAGTGGATGACCGGGCAGACACCTTCGGTGTCGCCCGCGAAGAAGTTCGGCACCAGCTCGCGCTTGTCGTAGTACCGGTGGAAGACGCTGGTGATGCCGCTCGACATCGGCGGCACGATCCACGTCCAGTCCGCCGGGCACGAACGGCCCGCTTCCTCCTCCTTCCGGAGGTGGGTGAGGAACCGGTCCGACTCGGTGTGGTGGTCGGTGATCGTCACGCCCGCCGCCGCGAACGAGTGCAGCACCGCGCGGTTCAGCTCGACCAGCACGCGGTCCTTCCACAGCGTCTGCACCGACGACGTGTCCAGCCCCATCCGCCTGCCCAGGTAGGGCAGCAGGTCGTACCGGTCGGCGTCGGCGAAGTTCCGGGCGCCGATCTCGGTGCCCATGTACCAGCCGTTGAACGGCGCGGCCGGGTAGTCGATCCCCCCGATCCGCAGCCGCATGTTGCTGATCGCGGGCACGGCGTGCCAGCGCAGGCCCAGGTCGGCGAGCCACGGCAGCTCTGGGTGGGCGATCCGGACTTCCAGCACGGCGTCCGGCGGCAGTTCGACCAGGGACGGTTCGGCGTCGTCCCGTTCCACGATCAGCGGGAGCACGTCGAACGGCCCTCGTCGCGCGGGCGGGCGCCACCCCATCCGGACGGCCTTGTCGGTCAGCTCGACGTTGCGCCGGTCGCCCAGCACGCCGCCGTCCGAGCCGAGGTAGCCCGCGTAGCGGATCAACTGCTCGTTGCAGATCCTCGGCGCCGGCCGGCCGGGCTCGTCCGGCGCGAACACGGTGATCACCGGGCGGACCTTGCCGCCGTTGGCGGCGAGCTTGAGGTGTTCCACGCACTCGTCCGCGATCTCTTTCGGATCACGCAGGTCTCGCAGGTCTCGGACCTTGAGGCTGCGCCAGTACAGGCGACCGATGCAGCGCGCGCTGTTGCGCCACGCGACCCGGGCGCCGAACGTGAGCTCTTCGGCCGTGTGGCGGTACGTGCCGGTCGCGGCGACCTCGGCGTGCACCTCCGCGAGACGGTGTTCGACGGGGCCGAGTTCGGGGTTCTCGGCGTGGTGGAGACGGAGGAAGTCATCGGCCTCGGCGAGGTCGACAGTGGTCTCGCGCAGGGGGATGGCTTCAGCCGGACACAAGGGGACGGGTGCCATGGCGGGACACCGTAGTTGCCCATTCGGGGTTGTTGCACCGCCGCGTCGGGCACACAAGGAGCGGTACGCCGCATCTTTGATGGCACACCGTGAGTGCTTGATCCAGCAAAAGGGTGACGCACCCTGGGAAAACGAGTGATATTGGATCGTTACCCGCCCGAATCACTGCGGTGATAAGTGATTTACCTCACAGTTCATTATTCACCTATCGAGTGACAACCGTGGCGGGACCCACCCGTGGAACTTCGTCATCCCTCTAATTGCGGTCCGCGCGGGAACCGCTCGCATCGCCGCGTCACGCAGTGCGACGGCCACCGGGTGGCGCACCTTGTGCCCCACCCGCCCGAGCACCCTCGACGCCCTGGCGATCGCCCGGGTGCGCGGACGGCGTTGCCGGTCGTACTCGGCGAGGGCGCTCGGCACATCGCCGTGCGCGCACGCGGCGGCCAGCACCACGGCGTCCTCGATCGCCATGCACGCGCCCTGCCCGAGGTACGGCGTCATGGCGTGCGCGGCGTCGCCGAGCAGCGCCACCCGACCCCGGACGAACGTCGGCAGCGGCGTCGCCAGCTCGTGGACGTCGTGCCGGAGCACGGTCTCCGGCGGGGTCGCGTCCAGCAGCGCCGGGATCGGGTGGTGCCAGTCGGCGACGAGCCGGCGCGCCTCGCCCCACTCGTCCTCCGAACGGCCACCGGCGGGCGCGACCGTGGCCGCGTACCAGCACACCCGGCCGTCACCCAGCGGCAGCACGCCGAACTCCGTCCCCGGCCCGAGCGTCTGGCTGATTTCGAGGTCCGGCGGGAACTCCGCCGTCGTCACGCTCCGCCACGCCGTGGCGCCCGCGTACACCGGCTGGGGGAGGTCGGGGAACAACGCCTGCCTGATCCGGCTGCGGATGCCGTCCGCCGCCACGACCAGGTCCGCGTCCAGGTCGTCCACCGACCGCACGTCGGTGTCGGTGACCAGGCACTCCGCCGGCAACGCCGACCGCAGCACCCGGTGCAGGTCCGCGCGGTGCACCGCCACCACGTGGTCCAGCTGCGTCGCGTCGACGCGCGCCAGCGACCGCCCTCTCGGGTCACGGATGCCACCGGCCACGCGCGGCGTGCCGATCCGCCGCACGTCGTCGGCCAACCCCAGCGCCGCCAACGCCCGCATCGCGTTCGGCATCACGCCCACACCCGCGCCGACCTCGCCGAACTCGGGCGCGCGCTCCAGCACCGACACCTCCCACCCGACCTCGCGCAACGCCACCGCCGCTGTGACCCCACCGAGGCCACCACCCACCACGACCGCCTTCATGCGCACTCCTTCTACAGCTGTAGATGGACGTACTCTACAGCTGTAGAAGGAGGGAGCACTGTGACGGAGCGCATGGCCGCTTTGGCCGACGCGGCGATCCACGTGGTGGCCACCAAGGGCATGCGCGGGTTGACCCACCGCGCGGTGGACGCGCGGGCCGGCGTGCCCACCGGTTCCACCTCCGCCTACTTCCGCACCCGCAAGGCCTTGATCGAGGGCGTGGTGCAGCGGCTGGCCGACCTGGACAACGCCGAGGTCGAGGACGTGGACACGACCACGCCGCTCGACCTCGACCGGCTCGCCGAGGGCATCGCGCACGTGCTCGACCAGTGGATGACCACCGGCCGCGAGCGCACCCTGGCGCGGTACGCCTGCCTGTTGGAGGCCACCCACCACCCCGAGCTGCGCGGCATCCTGGCCCACGGTGAACGGCCCCGCGCCCGTGCCCGGGCGATGCTGGCGGCGGCCGGCGCGCCAGACCCGGAGCGGCAGGGCCGGGAGCTGGTGGCGTTCGTCGACGGCCTGGTGTTCGACCGGCTGGTCGGCGCGGGCGCGCTCGGCGCACCCACCCCCGGCACGCCGGAGAGCCGCGCCGAACTGGCCCGAGCGGTGCGCGCGGCGCTGCGCGCCGTGCTCGGACCGCAGTCGTAAATCGACTGGCGGCCGTCGCTATCGTGGTTCACATGTGGGCATTCCAGGTCTTCTACCTCTGAGTTCGGGTCAGCCGGCAACCCCCACGCGCCACGCGTGACGGGGTATTCGACCCAACCCACACGGAGATTTCCTTGTCGCACATCGCTTTCCTCAACATCCCGGGCCACGGCCACGTCAACCCGACGCTGCCCGTCGTCACCGAGCTGGTGAACCGGGGCCACCGGGTCAGCTACGCGGTCGACCCCGGTTTCGCCGACATCGTCGGGCAGGCGGGCGCCACGCCGGTCGTCCACCCGACCACCCTGCCCACCGACGACCGGGAGTGGCCGACCGGCATGGCGGCGGCCATGCACCTGTTCCTCGCCGAGGCCAAGGCCGTGCTGCCGGTGCTGGAGGCGGCGTTCGCGGACGACCGGCCGGACGTCGTCGTGTACGACATCGGCGCGTGGACCGCGCGCCTGCTCGCGGACCGCTGGGGCGTGCCGGCGATCCAGTTCTCGCCCACCTTCGTCGCGTACGAGGGCTGGGAGGACGACATGGGCGACCTGATCGACGACGAGGTGCGCGCGTTCTACGCCGAGCTGGACGAGTGGCTGGCGGCCGAGGGCGTGCCGATCCCGGCGCAGACGTACGTGAGCCACCCGGACCGCGCGGTGGTGAGCATCGCGCGGTCGTTCCAGCCGCGCAGCGAGTCCGTGCACCCGAAGTACACGTTCGTCGGGCCGTGCCTGGACGACCGCGCGTTCCAGGGCGGCTGGGAGCCGGCGGACGACCGGCCGGTGCTGCTGGTGTCGTTCGGCTCGGCCTACACCAACGAGCCGGGCATCTACCGCGAGTGCTTCGAGGCGTTCGGCGACCTCGACTGGCAGGTCGTGGTCAACATCGGCAAGGTGGTGGACCCGGCCGAGCTGGGCGAGCCGCCGGCGAACGTCGAGCTGCACCGGTGGGTGCCGCAGCTGGCGATCCTGGCCCACGCCAAGGTGTTCATCACGCACAGCGGCATGGGCGGCTCGATGGAGGGCCTGTACCACGGCGTGCCGATGATCGGCGTGCCCACGATCGGCGAGCAGGTCGTGAACGCGATGCGCCTGGTCGACCTCGGCGTCGGCAGGCACATCCCGAGGGACGAGGTCACCGCCGAGGGGCTGCGCTCCGCGGTGCTGGAACTGGCCGACGACCCGGACGTGGCCGAACGGCTCGCCGCGATCAAGGCGGAGATCCGGGCCGCCGGTGGCACGCCGGCGGCGGCCGACGTGATCGAGTCCGCGCTGAAGTGATCGACTCCGGGTGAGCGGGCAGGGGGCGGCGCTCTCGCGCGCCGCCCCCTGCTTCGTCTACGCGGATCTCTCCGAACTGCCCAGGCGGGGGAACGGGTCGGTCGAGAAGACGACCTCCACCGGCACCTCGAAGTACTGCGCGATGCGCAGCGCCAGGTACAGGCTCGGGCTGTACTCGCCCCGCTCCAGGTAGCCCACGGTCTGGTAGTGGATGCCCAACGCCTCGGACAGCTGGCGGCGGGACACACCCCGTTCCGCGCGCAGCATCGCGATCCGGTTGTAGACGCTTTCGCTCATCGCACCCTCTGCAGCGCCGCCTGTCGGCGTTGCTCCATATCCGATCCCGACTCACGGCGAGCCATCCGACGCAGGATCGTAGGCGCAATCAGGAAGCCGACCACCGTCCACACCCCCAGCACGCCGATCATCTCCGTGATCCGCCAGGAACCGCCGATCTCCGCGACCGCCGCCGCGTCGGGCAGCAGGGCCGCCCTGGCGCCGTGTCCCGCCCAGTACACCGGGAAGGCCTGGGCCACGCCCTGCATCCAGCCGGGCATCGCGGTGATCGGGTAGAAGATGCCCGAGATCGCCACGATGCCCATCATCGGCAGCATGGTGATACCCATCGCGCCGCCCGGGCTCTTGGTGACCGACCCGGCGACCGCGCCCCAGGGCAGCATCGACACCATGCCGAGCGCGAGCACGGCGAGCAGGCCGAGGAGACCGCCCACACCCGCGTCCGCCAGCAGGTTCACCAGGAACAGGCCCGGCACCAGCACGATCAGCAGACCGGTCAAGGAGTCCAGCGACGTCTGCACGGTCCGACCGACGAGGTAGCCGACCATCCCGTGGGGCACCGCCTTGGCGCGCAGCAGCGTGCCGTCCTCGCGGTTGGTCGCGAGCTGGCCCGCGGGCCCGACCAGGGCGCCGAACACCATCCCCATGCCGAGCAGGCCGGGCAGGGTGAGCGCGGCGAGCGAGACGCCGGAGCCCTCGATGGACGAGTCGCGCTGGAACCACAGCACCGTCAGCGCGGCGAGCCCGGTGAAGACGTTGTACCACTGGTCCGAGCTGCCCATGGAGTGGCGGAACTCCCGCACGCCGCGGTCCACGCCGAGCCGGATGGCCTGCGTCTTGGCGTTCACAGGACCGCCACCTCCTCCCTCCGCTGCCCGCTCTCGTGCTGCTGCACGAGTGCCATGTAGGTGTCCTCCAACGTGCTGCGCCGCACCTCCAGCTCGGAGATGCCGGTCTCGTGCTGGCGGAACAGGTCGCGCACGAACGCCGTCGCGTCGTCGGCCGTGTGCACGTGCCGCAGGCCGCCCTGCGTCCAGCGGATCTCGGACTTGCCCGCGACCTGGCGGCTGAGCTGGTCGGGGCTGCCGTCGGCGATGATCCGGCCGCCCGCGAGCACGAGGATGCGGTCGGCCAGCTTCTCCGCCTCGTCCAGGTCGTGCGTGGTCAGCAGGATCGTCATACCCTCCAGGTCGGACAGCCGGTGCACCAGGTCGTGGAAGTCCCGGCGCGCGTGCGGGTCGAACCCGGCGGTCGGCTCGTCCAGGAACAGCAGCTCCGGCTTGCCGACGATGCCGATCGCCACGTCCAGCCGCCGCCGCTGGCCGCCGGAGAGGCTGCTGATCTTCTTGTGCGCGTGCTCGGTCAGGCCGACCGTCTCGATCAGCTCGTCGGTGTCGAACGGCCGTGACTGGTGGGGCGTGCTGTAGGGCGTGTAGTAGCGGCCGAGGTGGTGCAACAGCTCGCGCACCCGCCACCTGCCGTGGTCGCGCCACGACTGCAGCACCACGCCGAGCTTCGCCCGCCAGGCCTCGTCGCCCGTGGCCGGGTCGACGCCCAGCACCCGGATGTGGCCGTCGGAGGGCAGCCGGAAGCCCTCCAGGATCTCGATCGTCGTCGTCTTGCCCGCGCCGTTGGGCCCCAGCAGCGCCACCACTTCACCGGGGCCCGCGGTGAAGTCGACCCCGTGCAGCACGTCCGTCGTGCCGTAGCGCATCCGCAGATCGCGCACCTCGATGACCAAGGACCCTCACCTCCCCCTCGTTGGAGTTCTCGGGCATTTTGTAGCACACGTGCTATCGGTCGTACTAGCACCGTTCTTTGATGGCATATTTACTTCACGGGTTCGTGAAACTTCTGTACGTTGCGAAGGAGGTCCCTTAACGCACTGGGAGGTGTGCGAGATGACCGACACGCTGTACACCGAGCTGCCCACGACGCGCAGCACGCCGTTCGACCCGCCCGCGGAGTTGGGGTTGCTCCGCGGCACGGCACCGATCAGCCGGATGAAGTTCCCCGACGGGCACCTGGGGTGGCTGGTGACCGGCTACGAGCTCGCCCGCGAGGTGCACGCGGACCGGCGGTTCAGCAGCCGTTCCGAGTTGCAGCACTCACCGCGGCTGGTCGCCGGTCAGCCGATGGCGCAACGGCCGCCCGCCAAGCCGGGCATGTTCATCGGGATGGACGCGCCGGACCACACGCGCTACCGGAAGCTGCTGACCGGGCAGTTCACCGTGCGGCGGATGAACCTGCTGATGCCGCGGATCGAGCGGATCGTGGCCGACCACCTGGCCGCCATGCGCGCCGCCGGACCGCCGGCGGACCTGGTGGCGGACTTCGCGCTGCCGGTGCCGTCGCTGGTGATCTGCGAACTGCTGGGCGTCCCCTACGAGGATCGGGAGTCGTTCCAGACGGACACCGCGAAGGCCTTGCGGCTGGACTCCTCGTTCGAGGAGATCATGGCGGCGTTCGAGCGGCTGGAGGACTTCGTGCTCCGGTTGACGCGGAGCAAGCGCGTGACACCGGGCGACGACATGCTGTCCGGGCTCGTCGCCACCGGTGAGCTGACCGACGAGGAAGTCGCCAACATGGGGCTGCTCCTCCTCATCGCGGGCCACGAGACCACGGCGAACATGCTCGGCCTCGGCACGTTGTCGCTGTTGCGGCGCCCGGACCAGCTGGCGGCGCTGCGGGCGGACCCGTCGTTGGCGGACAACGCGGTCGAGGAGCTGATGCGGTACCTGTCGATCCTCCAGTTCGGCACCCTCCGCACCGCGCTGGAGGACGTGGAGGTCGGCGGGCAGGTGATCCGGGCCGGCGAGTCGGTCTCGATCTCCGTGGCCGCCGCCAACCGCGACCCGGCGCGGTTCGAGCGGCCGGACGAGCTCGACATCCGCCGGTCCGCGGCGGGGCACCTCGGGTTCGGCCACGGCGTGCACCAGTGCCTCGGGCAGCAGCTGGCCCGGATCGAGATGCGGGTCGCGTACACCGCGTTGTTCCGCGAGTTCCCGAACCTGCGGCTGGCCGTTCCCGCGGAGGAGGTGCGGATGCGGGACGATATGGCGATCTACGGAGTACACGAGCTACCGGTGGAGTTCTGAGTGAAGATCGAAGTGGATCCGGACCTGTGCGCGGGGTCGGGCATGTGCGTGTTGACCGATCCGGTGCTGTTCGACCAGGACCAGGAGGACGGCACGGTCGTCCTGCTGCAGCCGACGCCCACCCCGGAGCAGGAGGCGCGGGCACGGGAGGCGGCGCACCTGTGCCCGGCCGGAGCCATCCGCGTGGTCGAGTGACGTGAGCTGCGGGGGCCGCCTCCGGGCGGTTCCCGCAGTCTTGTCGGCTCCGCGGCTTCGGCTTGACGGCTTCGGGGCGAGGGCGTTGGGCCGGGCCTGTGGCGAGGCCTGGGCGAGGCCGGGGCTACAACGAGAGATGGACGCGCAGGGCTTCGTCCAACTGCTTGAGCACCGCCGGCGGGACGCCGCCGATCCGGGAGCGGAGCCGGGCCGCGGCGACCGTGCGAACCTGCTCGGCCTGCGCCTTGGAGTCCGCGCCGAGCCCGCAGTCCTTGGCGTGCAGCAGCACCTGGAACGGGTACACCTTCGCGGTGTTGGAGGTGATGGGCACGACCGTCACCACACCCCGGCCGCCCCGTCCGGCGACCCGGTTCGCCGCGTCGTTGCTCACGACCACGGCCGGTCGGATCTTGTTCGCCTCGGCGCCCAGCGACGGCTCGAGGTCGACCCAGTAGATGTCACCGCGGCGCATCGCGCACACCGTCTGGTGCGGTCGCGTCCCACATGTCGGCGTCTCCCCCGGCTTCCCACTCTTCCCACGCGCTCGCGTAGGCGTTCTCCAGGCCCGCCTCACGCAACAGCGTGATCGCCTGGTGGATCACCGACGACCGTGACGCGCTGTGGTGTTGCCTAAGGTAGTGATCAACGAACTCTACGTCCTCCTCCGGGAGGCTCACACTGATTTTCATACCACCGATGCTACCTCTGGTGCCACCAGGCGGCTACCACACGGTGTCAAGCGATCATCCGCACGCCCTGGACGGAGCGCCCCGGCCGCCGGCGCGGCCGGGGTCTCCCCGCGTCCGCTAATCCGACTTCTCCGCTGTGCTCATCCGGCGCGCCCGGCGATGAGGGGGTTTCAAACCGAGCGGCACGCGCAGCACGGGCACGGCACGGGCGAGGTAGTACGCCGCCACGCCGGAGGCCACCGTGACGACCAGGATGATCCCCACCTCGGCCGCCACGGGCAGCTCCAGCGGTGCGAGCAGGTGACCGGCCAGCACGATCGCCGTCTGGTGCACGATGTAGAACGGGAACACCGCCTCGTTGAGGGTGCTGAGCAGCGGCGATCCACCGCGCACGTACCGTCGCGCGTAACCGAGCAGGGCGCAGATGACGGCCCAGGCGTAGGCCTCCCGCAGGAAGGCGCAGCCCGCGCCGGGCCAGCCAGGCATGTCGTCGACGCCCAGGCGCGCGAGCGTCAGACCGGCGGCGGCGAGCACGACGGCGGCGGCCAGCGTCCCGGCGCGCGCCTTCTCCAGCAGGTTCCAGGCGGCGTCCTGCCGCGCGAGCAGGAAGCCCAGCAGGAAGGCCGTCCCGTACTGCAGGTGGGCGTAGCCGTCGGCCCAGAACACGTGCGTCTCGCCCCACGCCTGGTACGCCGTGGCCCGGTACAGGCCGAAGAGCAGCACCGGGACCACGAACAGCCCCGCACCTGCCAGCACCCGACCGGCGAAGCGGTCGGCCGCGGGCAGCAACGGCACGGCCGCCAGCACGACCATCGTGTAGAACCAGAGGTAGGCGACGAACCACAGGTGGTTGTAGGTGGGCAGGACGAGCCCGAAGCTCTGGTCGAACATCAGGTAGCGGGGCCAGAAGTCCAGGAAGCTCCCGGTGTAGCCGGTCTTCGCCACCACCTCCGCCCAGCTCTGCGGCGGGACGACGAACCCGATCCCGAAGAGCAGCGGGATGAGCAGGCGCTGCGTGCGCCGGGCCGCCATGGGGCCGGCCGCGAGCTTGTCGGCCATGAACCGGGTGGCCACACCCGAGATCACGAACAGCAGGATGAGGCGCCAGGGGCTGAGCGCGTCCATCCAGGGTTCGACTGCCGGCGTGACGTGGGTGCTCTTCACGTGCCAGTCCACCGGCGCGTAGAACATGCCGAGGTGGAACACGATCAGCAGGAGGAAGGCGCCGATCCGCAGGACGTCGAGGTCGTGGCGGCGGGCAGACGGTGCGGTCATGCCCGGAAGTCTCCCGGTGGCCTGAGCCGATTTCGCCGGCCCCGGCGTGAGCCGCTACGGCACGGGCGCAGGCCGCCGAACGCCCGTCACCACCGCACCGCGCCCGCCCGCGCACCTGCTCCACGTCTGCCCGGCCACGCCTGCGACCTCCCCGCGCAGCGCCCTGACCAGCGGGTTGATCACTGCGAGAGGCGCAACTCCGCCGCTTGGTACGGGTAGAGCAGGCAACCTCGGCGACGTTTCGCGTCCAGCGTCCCGTAACCGTAGGACACCTGGGTGATCCCCTTGGCGGGAGCCATCGCGGCGGGTTGGTAGAACATGCACGAGAAGTAGCCGTAGTCGGCGTTCGGCTTCCCGTAGGCCGTGCCGGTCAGCATGACCGTCCACTCCGGACCGTCCTGGATGAACAGGCTGAAGCTGATCAGGTCGTCACCGTCGGACACGGTGAACACCGTGATGTCCTCCGGGACCACGTAGCGGCGGATCATGTCGAAGATCGCCGCCTGGTCCGCGCGGTTCACCGAGCCGTCGTACTTCTCGATCAGCCTGCACCGCAGGTCGAGCAGTTCGGGCTCGTCGGCCTCCAGGGCGCGCACGGCGGTCGTCAGGGAGCGCTCTTCCATCCGGTTGATCTCGCGCTTGACCTCGTCCCGGTACTTCTTCCGCAGCGACCGCAGGTAGCCGTCGAAGTCCGACCAGGTGACCGGCATGTCGCAGCGCTCGCCCATCGCGGCGGTCTTGAACCCCGCACCGGCCAGCGCGGCGACCAGCGGGTCGGCGGGCGGGGTCAGGTACAGCACCGCCACCGACCGCACGCCCTCGGCCTTCGCCCACTCCACGAGCGCGTCGGCGTACTCGGCCAGGCCGTCCGGGTCCGTCGCCTCGCTGCCCACCGGGAACGTCGCGTAGTACGGGTACATCAGCACCAGGCACGGGTAGACCTCGTCGGGATCCAGGTCCGAGGGCCACGGGTGCTCGTCCGCGGTGAACAGCCCGAGGTCGGCCGTGCGGCCGGTCAGGATGTGCCACGGGTCGCGCCGGGGCACGGCGGCGGGCGCGGGCAGCACCGCTCCGCCCATCGCCACCCGGCACGTGCCGTCGGGGCCGCGCAGGGCGAACGTCAGGTACCGCCCCGGGAACCAGGACTGGCCGAAGCCGATCCACCGTGCCCGGCCGGCAGCGGGCCAGGAGCCGGCGTGCTCGTCCCAGTCCTCCGGCACGCCGTCGGTGATCGTCAGCGCGCCCATCAGACGTCGACCACGTAGGCGCTCAGCTCCTGCGGCACGAGGCCGTAGCGCATCTTGAACTCCCCGTTCCGCCGGCCCGCCTCCAGCCGGGGCAGGCCCAGCTCGTAGCCCAGCCGCATGAACGAGCCCCACATCAGGTAGTACGGGCTGAACGGCAGCTTGCGCTCCCGGTCGTACCCCAGCGCCCACGCGTGCAGGCGCGTCTCGTCGGTGAACAGGATCGCGAAGCCCAGCAGGTGCTCGTCGAGGGTGATCTCGATGATCCGCGCGTTGGGGGTCTCGGCCAGGAACGCGGCCAGCTTCTCCGCGTCGTAGTAGCCCGCCGAACCGACCCGGACCATGGTGACCTCGAGCAGGTTCAGCTTCTCGACGTCCTCGTCCGGCAGCGCCATCCGGTGCACGATCTTGACGCCGGCCTCGGCCGCCCGCCGCCAGTGCCGCTGGTACTCGCGGCGGTCGTTCGGCTTGACCGTGGCGAGCACGCCTTCCTCGCTGCCGTGCTTGGCCAGGTCAAGCCAGTAGCGGGTGTCGAGGTGGACGCCCTCGACACCGGCCCCGGCCAGGGCGTCGGCGCTGGGCGAGCCGTCGGCCACGTTGATGAACCCGGTGCGCGGCAGGCCCAGTGAACGGGCCACCTCGCGCATCGCGGTCAGCAGCTCGCCGGCGATCTCCGGCGTCACGTCGGCGGCCACGACCCGGGTGTCGGAGCAGTGCCAGACGTTGCTCAGCAGGGCTCGTTCCCCCTCTTTGAGGCCGAGTGCGCCCAGGGGGTCGCCCTGCACGAAGCAGGGCGCGAACGCCACCACGTCGTCGTCTTCGTCGAGCAATTCCACGTAGTAGCAGCCGTGCACGGGCTGGATCGGGAAACGCTCGTAGGCGCGCATGAACTCCGACGAGTAGTTCGTGTTCGCACCGGCCGCGGCCACGACGCCCGGTGTGCCCGCGCTGAGGTCGTCGACGCTGCGCACCACCCGACTGCGGTATCGGCTAGTAGGTGCCGAAGTATTCACGGTGCTCCCATTCGGTGACCTGGTTCTCTTCTGTCGGCTGGACCTTAGCGAGCCACTCCGAATAGCGAGACTGCTCGCTGGCCTTGAGTTGCAGCAGGCATTCGTGCAGCCGGGGTCCGAACGTCGCGCGGTAGAAGGCGCTCTCGCCGAACGCGGCGATGGCCTCCTCCAGCGAACGGGGCAGGGGCGGCGATTCCCCGGCGTGCGAGTCCTCCGCGGCCGGGCCGGGGTCCAGCGCGCGGTCGACGCCGTCCACCCCGGCGGCCAACTGGCCCGCGAGGTACAGGTAGGGGTTGGCGGCCGGCTCGCCGATCCGGTTCTCGACGTGGCTGCCCGGCTCGCCGTGCGCGCCCAGCACCCGCAGGAATGCCCCCCGGTTCTCGACGCACCAGGCGATCCGGTCCGGGGACAGGCTGAACTCCGTCCTCATCCTGCGGTAGCCGTTGACCGTGGGCACGCCCAGCAACGACCCGGCGGCGGCGTGCTCGACGAGCCCGCCGAGGTAGGACATCCCCAGTTCCGACAGCGGCGCCCCACCCGCTTCCGCGGTGAAGAGGTTGGCGCCGGTGCCCACGTCGGCGAGTGACTGGTGCAGGTGCCAACCGCTGGGGTCGAACCCCGGCAGGCCGGGCAGCGCCATGAACGAGGCGTGGTACCCCGACCTGGCCAGGATTTGCTTGACGATGGTGCGCAGCAGCAGCATGGAGTCGGCGGCGCGCACGCCTTCCATGGGGTTGAAGGTGAACTCCAGCTGGCCGGGGCCCGACTCGTGCTCGATGCCGCGCACCGGCAGGCCGAGCGCCACCAGCGCGTCCAGCACCGGGTCGAGCACCGGCAGCAGCGCGTCGAGCAGGCTGTCCGAGTTGAACTGGTACCCGCCGTTGACCGGCTCGACGTCGGCCGGGTCGCCCTGCTTGCCGAAGCCGCCGACGCTGACCGGTCGCCCGCCGTCGCGGTAGCGGGTCAGGTACCACTCGACCTCCAGGCCGACCACGTACTCCATGCCCCGCTCGGCCAGCGCGGCGCACTGGCGGCGCAGGACCGCGCGGCCGGACAGCGGGTGCGGCGTCCCGTCGCGCAGGTACTCGTCGCCGATCACCCACCCGGTCGGGCGACCGGTGTGCGGCAGGACCAGGAAGGTGCGCGGGTCGGGCACGACGATGAAGTCACCCGCCCCGGTCAGCTCGCCGATCCCGATGCCGCCGCCGTCGGCGAAGAAGTCGATGGCCGTGGCGTGCCCGGTGTCGAACACGAACGGGCCGGGGCTGAAGTCCATGCCGTCGCGCAGAACCCCGGCGAACACCTCGGCGCGCAGCGTCTTCGACCTGGCGATGCCGTGCGGGTCGCCGAAGACCACTCGCACGTACTCCAGGTCGGCCAGCCGGGCGATCACGCCCTCGGCGGCATCGCGCTGCTCCTCGTCCCAGAGCCCGTGGCGGGCGACGAAGTCGGTGCTGCCCGTGGCAGATGTCGAATAGCGGGTCACGAATGGTCCTTTCCGGAGTATCCGGCTCGCCACGGTCGGCGTTGCTCGCACAGCCCGGCTGACCGCAGCACGAGCGCGTCCTCGTGGCGCCTGCCCACCAGCTGCAGTCCCACGGGGAGGCCCGCCGCGGTGAAACCCGCCGGCACCGACACCGCCGGCATCCCGGTCAGGTTGAACGGGTAGGCGCGTCGGCACCACGCCAGCCAGTCGAGGTCGTCGCCGTCGTCGGGCCGCCACGCGTCGACCGCGAACGGCTCGACGTCCACGGTCGGCATGACGAGGACGTCGAAGTCCCGCATCAGCGCGTCGACGGCCTGGACCAGCGCGGCTCTGGCGCCCAGCGCCTCGGCGAGGTCGGTCGCCCGCAGACCGCGGCCGTGCCGGACGACGGCGAGCCGGGCCGGGTCCGACCGCGCGTCGTCGGTCTCGGGCTGGGTGGCGTCGAACGAGGCCAGGATGGTCACCAGGTGCCGGTACGGGTCCTCGAACGGCACGGGCACCTCCGGCACCGCGCCGAACACCGCCGCGACCGCGTCGCGGGCGACCCGGTCGACCTCACCTCCGGCGTCGTCCCACCGCAGCCAGGCGATCCGGGGCGAGTCGGGCAGCGGGCGGGCGGTGGGCGGCGCGGCCGAGAACGGGTCCGCCGGGTCCGGCCCGGCGATCACCCGGGTCACCAGCTCCACCGTGGCCACGTCCCGGGCGAGGGGCCCGATGTGGGACAGCCCCTCGGGGCTGACGGGCACGTACGGCACGCGGCCGAAGGTCGGCTTGAAGCCCACCACGCCGCAGAACGCGGCGGGCACGCGGATCGACCCGGCGCCGTCGGTGCCCAGCGCGGCGACCCCGATCCCGGCGGCGACGGCCGCTGCCGCCCCACCGCTCGACCCGCCCGCGCTGCGCCGGGAGTCCCACGGGTTGGCGGCGGGCGGCCCGAGGGGGTTCACCGTCGCCGCGCTCCAGCCGAACTCCGACGTCGTGGTCTTCCCGATGATCACCGCGCCCGCCGCGCGCAGGCGGGCCACGGCGGGCGCGTCGTGGTCCGGGATCCACCGGTCGTGGCGGGCCGAGCCCCGGGTCGTGCGCACGCCCGCCGTGGGCGTCAGGTCCTTGACCGACAGCGGGACGCCCAACAGCGGCCACCTGTCCCCCGCGTCCGCTTCGCGCAGCCTGCGCTCGGCGAGTTCGGCCTGGGCCAGCGCCAACTCCCCCGACACGGTGACGAACGCGTGCAGGGTGGGCTCCCGCTCCGCGAGCAACGCCAACGTGGCACGGGTGTGCTCCACGGGCGACAGCTCGCCCGTGGAGTACCAGCGGCGCAGTTCAACCGCGGTGGCGTAGCGCAACGCGTCATCCATAGAAGCGCTGGTACCAATCCCGACCGAAGTCGGCCACCGTCGGCTCGTACTCCGACATCGCCTGGTAGAAGCCCTTGAGCAGGGCCGCCGCCGCGATGGACCCGCGCAGGTCCGCCACGGTGAGGGAGGGTGCGGAGGTGCGCATCAGCCGCAGGTCGTACAGGCCCGGCAGGTCGCGGCCGTCGTAGTCGATGCCGAACGGCACCCGGATCGCGTGCCGCACGCCGAACACCACGTGCCCGGTGTGGTGCTGGTCCGACCACTCGGTGACGTCGGGCATCGTCGGGGCGAAGAACCAGTCGGTGCGCCCCGGTTCCCGCTCGACGATGCCGAGGGTGTGCGGCAGGTAGTGCCAGGTGTTGAACCGCATCCGCGCGCTGTAGGCCGCGAGCGTCTTCGCCAACCCCGCCCGGTCGTCGCCGAACCGGTCCACGAACGCCTCGCGCGGGGTGACGCAGCAGTAGAAGTCGCCGGTGCCGAGCTTGAGCGGGTCGACGTCCCCGGGCTCCGACCGCAGCGCGTCGAACCGCTCCGGGCCGCGGCTCATCGTCACGTCGGCCGCGAAAGCCTCCGCGATGACGGTGAGCAGGCCGTGCAGCACGGACTCGAACGCGGTGGTGAACGGATCGGCGGCGGTGACACCCGCGATCCGCTTCGCCAGGTCCTTCCACAGGGGCGCCATGTCGGAGATTCGTTCCGGGAGCGGGGCGCCGACGAGGTCCTCGACGTGCGCGCCGACCGCCGCCGGCACGTCGGCGAGCAGGTCGGGGGTGGGCATGAGGTGCTCCACCTTCTGCATGTTCAGCCCGTTGATCACCCGGTACGGGGTCTGCCCTCCGGCCAGCGCCTCCGCCCGCAGGCGTGCGCACTCGCGGGCCAGGACGTCGAGGCCCGCCAGGTCCGACGTCGCCGTCCGGGGCCGCCGCCCGCCGTACGCCGCGAGCCGGTCGACCAGGAAGGCGTCCACGATGGACGGTGTCAGCTGGGCTCCGTTGAACTCCTCCGCGCGCACCGCCGGCCCGGACAGCAGGAGCGCGTTGAGGCAGACGATGAAGCACGCGTCCTGCGCCGACCACTCGGCGACGGGCGTCGCGCGCAGCCGGTTCAGCAGGGTTCGGGCGTCGGCCGCGCCCATCGACTTGCCCGGCAGGTTCCCGCCCTTGCCCAGGTTCGTGTACACCCGGTCGTCGACGTGCAGCAGGACCGGCGCCATGTGCACCACCGCGTACTCGATGCGGTCGATCCGCTCGTGCACCGCGTCGACCGGCTCACCGGCCAGCTCGGAGTGCAGGGCGGCCAGTTCCGCGGCGGTCGCGTCGGCCTCGGCGCGTCTTCGGGTCTTGGTCTCGACCTCGTGGTCGCCCTGCCAGCGCAGCGCGCCGAGGAGGTGGAGGTCCACCGGGTCGCCGGCGCCGTCGGTGCGGACCACCAGCCTGCCCGCGCCGGTCAGGTAGAGCCGGTCGCCGGTGTCCGAGCCGATCTCGACGGTGGCGGCGTCCGCCGTGATCCGGTCCACCACCACCCGGTCGGCCGAGGTGAGCGCCCGGCGGCCGGTCTCCTCGGACATGCGGCCGTCGAGGGTGATGGCGATGCGGAGGAGTTCTTCGAGGTCACCGGCTAATCGGGCGCGTTCGGCGACCGCGGCGACCAGGTCTACAAAGCCTTCGGTCTTCAAGGAGAGCATGGCGTCCCTTCGAAAACGTGGAAGTTGCGCGGTAGCCGGTCATCGGCCGTCGGCCGGAATCCGGGTGATGAAGGACATGGCCGCTATGGCCGCACGTGCCCGGCGCAGTGCCTCTTCCGCCGTGTCCGCGCCGCAACGGGCGGACACGGGGCGGGAGTAGGAGCTCACCAAGCCGGCGAAGACGGTCCCCGGCTTGGCGGCGACGTCGACCTCGACCTCGGGGTCCGGCTCCGGCCGGAGGACTTCGACCAGCTCGCCACCGGGCGGCGGGGTCGCGAACCAGATCGCCACCGCCCGTGGCGGAGAGGGCTCGGCGAGCCTGGCCCGCACCGCCGGCAGCACCTTGTGGCCGAGCGACTGGCGCAGCTGGGCGTCGATGAGGTCGACGCCGGTGGCGCCGTGCACGAGTTCCCAGATCTCGTCGCCGCCCATGCGCACGTGGGTTTCCACCACCTTGGGCCCGTCGGCGGTGAGCACCAGCTCGGTGTGGGTCGCCCCGGTGCGCACGCCGATGGCCTCGATGACGTCGAGCGCGAGCCGTTCGCAGCGCACGCGCGTGTCGTCGTCCAGAGGTGCGGGCACGACGTGGCCGAGTTCGATGCGGGTGCGCTGGTCGGTGTGCTTGGCGGTGACCGCGAGCACGACGTGCTCGCCGTCCTCCGACAGGGCCTCGACGCTGTACTCCGGGCCGTCGAGGTAGGCCTCGGCGAGGACTCCGAGGGGTCGCAGCCAGCCGCTGTCGGACGCGGCCATCGCCCGCTCGAAGGCCGCGTCCAGCTCCGCTTCGTCAACGACGATCGAAACCCCGAAGCTGGCCAGCCCGCCGACCGGCTTGACCACCACCGGGAAACCGTTGCGCTTGGCGAAGTCCTGCAACGCGGCGAGGTCGGCCACCACTTCGGCGGGAGTGGTGTCCACCCCCGCCTCGTGCAGCCGCTGCCGCATGGCGTCCTTGTGATGGGCCAGCCGCACGGTCTCGACGCTGTGCGTGGCCACGCCCAGTGCGGCGCCGACAGCGGCGGCGCGGTCCTGGTCGTGCTCACCCAGGGTGGCGATGTGGGTCACCGGGTTGGCCTCGTGCACGGCCAGGGCCAGCCGGACGCACTCGTCCGTGCCCGCCTCGGCGTCCAGCACGAGCAGGCGGGCGTGCTTCTCCGGCTCGACCAGCCGGTGCAGGTGGTCGGGCCGGCACACGAGGGTGGTGCGGATCCCCGCCTCGATCGCGCGGAGGCGGCTGGGCAAGTCCCCGTTCCCGCTGCCGAAGATCATCACGTGCTTGCTCGCGCCTGTGCTCATACCGCTGCCTTCTCGTCGTCGTGGTCGGCGGCACCGGTCCGCACGACCACCTGGGTGACCGCCGCGGCGACCACGAACAGCCCTGTCATCAGGAGCACGCCCGGCATGCCCCAGGGGAGTACCACCGCGGTCATCAGGACCGGCCCGACGATCTGCTGGCCGGTGTAGCCGAGGCTGAACAGGCTCAGGTACTGGGCGCGCTTGTCCGGTGCGGACAGCAGGAACGACAGCTCCCAGCCCGCGACGGAATGCAGGTTCTCGCCCAGCGTCAGCAGGATCACCGCGCACGTGAGCAGCGCCAGCAGCTGCCAGTCCGGGCCGTCGTCGGAGAAGCCGAGGAACACGCCCGCGGCGACCAGCGCGGCGACCGACCAGCGCAGCAGCCTCATCGACCCGCGCACGCCCTTGGCGTACTTGGAGAGGTGCACCTGGATCGCCACCGTGATCACGGTGTTGAGCACCAGCAGGACGGAACTCACCGTGGGCGAGAAACCGGACCGCTGCACGACCCACAGCGGGATCAGGATGAACAGCATGGAGTCGTGCAGCATCAGGACGGCGTTGGCCACCGCGACGGCGATGAACCGGCCGTCCCGGTACACCGAGCGGGCTCGGCGACCCGGCACCGGCGCGGCCGACTCCTTGCCCGTCACCCCGCGTGTCGCGCTGGCGGTGACCACCGCGACCACGGCGAACGCTGCACCGCAGGCGATGAACAACACCAGGTAGCCCACCCGTGCCTGCGACAGCTGGACCGCGCCGGCCACGAGGAAGCCCAGGGACAGGCCGATGTTGTTGACCGTGCGCAGGGACGCCATGGTCCTGGTGCGGTCGCTCTCGCCCTCCAGCATGCCGATGAGCACCTGGAGCAGCGGCAGCGCCGCCCGGCTCGCCATGGTGAAGACGCACGTGACCACGAGGTAGCGCCAGTAGCCGTCCGCCAAGGCGTAGGCGGCCATGCCCGCGCCGCGCATGAACAGCAGGAAGATGTAGACGCGGGTCACGCCCAGGCGCCGGGTCAGCCGGGCCACCGGCATGGGG
Source organism: Saccharothrix isguenensis (assembly GCF_052936305.1). Taxonomy (NCBI): domain Bacteria; kingdom Bacillati; phylum Actinomycetota; class Actinomycetes; order Pseudonocardiales; family Pseudonocardiaceae; genus Saccharothrix; species Saccharothrix isguenensis. The sequence goes on along the minus strand of NZ_CP193626.1, from coordinate 1,473,194 downwards.
ACGAGCAGCGCGAGGATGTTCGCCACGGCGATCGCGACGCCCACCGACGTGGCCGGGATGTCGACCAGCTGGACGAAGTACAGGGTCGCCACGGCGAGGTACACCCCGGTGGCGATGGCGTCGATCAGCGCGCCGAGCGCGAGGACGCGGCCCCGGTGGCTGCGCGGCAGGACGGCGCTCAGCATCGCGCACCCGCCGCGTGCACCAGTGCCTTGAACAACTCCGCGTCCACGCCCGCCTCCGGGTGCCACTGCACGCCCACCACGAACGTCCGACCGGCGTGCTGGAGGCTCTCGACCCCGCCGTCGACGCAGGTCCCGGTGACGACCAGGCCGTCACCGAGCACTTCGACCGCTTGGTGGTGGTAGCAGGCGACCGTCGTGCGGTCGCCCAACACGGTCCCCGGCAGGCGCTCGGCGTCCAGCCGCACGTCGACCTCGCCGAACCGGCTGCCTTCGGGCTGGTGCCGCGGGTCGGCGATGTCCTGGTGCAGGGTTCCGCCGCAGACCACGTTGAGCAACTGCATCCCCCGGCACACGCCGAGCAGCGGCAGGTCCGCCCGCAGCGCCTCCCGCGTGAGGGCGATCTCCCAGGTGTCCCGCGCGGCTTCCCCCGTTCCCGTGCTCGGGTCCGGTCGGCCGTAGTGCGCCGAACCGATGTCCGGGCCGCCCACCAGGAGCAGGCCGTCCAACCAGGACACCAGGTCGGCGGCTGCCGCCTCGTTCCCGTCCGGGGGCAGCAGCACCGGCAGGGCGCCCGCGGCGGCGATCGGGTCCAGGTAGTCCCTCGGCACCAGCGAGGCACGCCTGTGCCAGCCTCGCCAGGACGCGTCCTCCTGGTAGGTCGTGATCCCGATCCGCGGCGCTCGCGGCGGGTGTTGGTGCCCGGTCATGGGGTCAGCGCGTCCAGCACCCAGGCCGAGTTGTGCTTCTTGAACCCGATGTGCGGGTAGTAGTCGACCGCCGCGGGGGCGGACAGCAGCACGATCTTGGCGCGCGGGTGGGCCCGGCGGTTCGCGTCGATGAGGTCCCGGCCGACGCCGCGCCGCTGGAACTCCACGTCGACGGCGATGTCGGCCAGGTAGGTGACGTAGGCGCCGTCGGTGATGGAGCGGCTGATGCCGATCATCCGGTCGTCCAGCTTCGCCACCACGACGAGGTTGGCGTTGCGGACCATGTCGGCGAAGCGCTCGGCGTCCTCCACCGGGCGCCGCTCCGCCAGGGTCGACGCCCGGTACAGGGCGGCGACCTCGGCGACGTCGAGGCTCGTGCCGTCGACGATCTCACATTTCCACATCGAACATCTTCTCCATTCGGTCACGCAGAACGCTGGTGCGGGTGAGGAACCGCTCCGGCCGGAACTGCTCGGGCGTGGTGGCCAGGCCCCGGTCGGCGAGGGTTTCGCTGAGGTGGCGGCCGGTCTCGCCGGCTTCGGTGGCCGCCGCCTGCACCTCCCGGTACGCCCGCTCGCGGTCCATCCCGCCCGCCACGAGGTCGAGCAGGACGTCCGCGCTGTAGATCAGCCCGTTGGTGGCTTCGAGGCCCTGCCGCATCCGGTCCGGGAACACCCGCATGTCGGTGACGATCCGGGTCGCCAGGACCACCTGGTAGTGGGCGATGGTGAACGCGTCGGGGAACACGACCCGCTCGACCGGCGAGTGGGCGAGGTCCCGCTCGTGCCACAGCGCGACGTTCTCGCACGCGGCGGTGCTGTAGGAGCGCAGCAGCCGGGCCAGCCCGCAGAGCCGTTCGCTCAGCGTGGGGTTGCGCTTGTGCGGCATCGCGCTGGACCCCTGGTACGCGCTGGTCCTCGGCTCCTCCACCTCGCGGACCTCGGTGCGCTGCAACAGCCGCAGCTCCAGGCCGATCTGCTCGACCACGGCGCCGAGCACGGCCAGGGCGGACAGCAGCTCGGCGTGCCGGTCACGGGCGACCACCTGGCTGGGGATCGGCTCGACGCCCAGCCCGAGCGCGTCGCAGACGAAGGCCTCCACGTACGGGTCGATCTTCGAGTACGTGCCGACCGGCCCGGACACCGTGCCCACCGCCACCGCCTCGCGCGCGGCGGCGAGCCTGCGCAGGCTCCGGTCCACGGCGCAGGCGTGCAGCGCGAGCTTCTGTCCGAACGTGGTCGGCTCGGCGTGGATGCCGTGGGTGCGCGCCACGCACACCGTGTCCCAGTGCTCCCGCGCCCGCCGCACCAATGCGGCGCGGAGGGCGGTCGCCGCCTCGGTCATCACGTCGCACGCCTTGGCCAGGGTGTGCCCGAGCGCGGTGTCCACGAGGTCGTAGCTCGTCATGCCGTGGTGCACCCAGCGCCCGTGGCCGTCGGGGATCGTCTCGGTGTAGGCGTCCAGGAACGCCAGGATCTCGTGGTCCCTGGTCACCTCGCACTCGCGCACCCGCTCGGGGCTGGGCACCCGGCCCTGCCGGATGGCGGTCAGCGCCTCGGGCGGGACGACGCCGAGCTCCACCTGAGCCTGGCTGGCGAGCACTTCGACCTCGACCCACGAGGCGTACTTCGCCTCGTCCGTCCACAGCGCCCGCATCTCGGGCAGGCAGTAGCGCTCGATCATTCCGGGCGCTCACCCCAGAGCGCGAGGCTGCGCAGGTTGCCCGTCATCGGTCCGGTCGCGAGATCCGCTTCCAGCGCGGCGATGCCCTCGGCGAACTCCGCGTCGGAGATCAGGTGCAGGCAGGAGTAGGACTTGTCCCGGAAGCGGGTGGCGTCGGTCAGCTCGTACTCGCTCTCGACGACCCGCTCGGTGAGACCGGTGAACCCGGCCAGCGCCAGGTCGCCCGCGAGCCGCGGGATCGCGTGGTAGCGCTTGGCCTCGACGTCGACCGTGCCCGGGAAGTAGCGGGCCATCGGCATCCGGTTGCGGATGATCCACTCCGAGTCGGTGACCGTGACCAGCAGCCCGTTCGGCTTCAGGGCGGCGAAGGCCCGCCGGAAGTAGGCCAGCGGCTCCGGCACGTAGTGGATCATGTCCACGGACATGATCAGGTCGAAGGTGCCGGCGGGGAACTCCAGCTCCTCGGCGTGCCCCCGGGTCAGCTCCAGCTCTTCCGGGTGGTTGGCCGCCTGGCTCAGCATCTGCGCGGACGGCTCCAGGCCCACGCACCGGGCCCCGGTGGTCCGCCGCACCGCCGCGAGGTGGTTCGCGGTGCCGCAGCCGACTTCCAGGACGGTGGAGGCCTCGGTCAGCGCCGCCCGGTCGACGATGTGCTCGATCAGACCGGGATAGGTGCGGCGGTGTCGCGCGTACTCGGTGGCGAGGTCGTCATAGTCGAGCGTGGTCACAGGTCCTTCTCTCCTTCGGAACCGGCGTGCTCCCACAGTTGCCTGGCGACCGCGAGGTACCAGGTGATGTAGGCGAAGGTGGCGAGCCAGGCTTGCGGCGTGCGCAGCGAACGCTCGTACTTGAGCCAGCCGGCCAGGGACGTCGCCGCGCCGATGTAGAGGCGGGTCTCGGCGCGCGGGGCGGGTTCGGCGTGCGGCAGCCCGCGGAGCATGCGCGCGACGAGGGCGCCGACCGCGTCGGGGAACGTCCCGGGCAGGGTCAGCGAGGTCAGGTCGAGCACGCCGTCTGCCGGTGAAGACACGTCCACCAGTGCCTCGGTCGTCCCCGTCTCGACCGCCCTGAGCACCGCGGCCATCGGGAACACGCCGTGCAGCAGCGTCGCGAAGTCGAAGACCGGATCGCCGTAGCCGACGTCGGGCCGGTCGCGCCCCTCCCAGACCGTGCGGGGGTCGATGAGCACCGGGCTGCCGTCCGGGCGCAGCAGCATGTTGGCCGCGTAGATGTCGCCGTGGACCGCGCTCCCGCCGTCGGGCAGCAGGTCCGGGACCGCGGTGTCGAGCCAGGCCACCGATTCGGTGTACGACGGCAGTTCCGCGCCACCGGGCAGCAGCAGTCGGGCGTCGAGCACGTCACCGAGGTCCGTGGTGGGGAACAGCGAGGTGAACGTCCGCACGAAGTCGGCGTGCCGGGGCAGGAGGTGGTAGCGCTCGCGGTAGAGGTAGTCGGCCACCGTGGGGCGGCGCGCGTCCGCCGTGCTGCGGTACCAGGCGCCGACCTGGTCGAGGTGCGGTTCGAGGATGTCGAGCGCCGCCGGGGCGAACGTCGTGCGGGCGTCGTCGAGGAAGAGCGGGGCCAGCGGCATCGGCGTGCCGGCCTCCATGAGGCTCACCGCCTGGCCGCCTTCGGTGCGGACCCCGTGCACCACGGGGAACAGGCCGCGCCGGCCGTCCGCCGCCAGCAGGGCGTTCACGCCGGTGGCGAACCGGACCTCGTCGGCGATCACCGTCGCCGCGCCCACCTTGGCCACGACCTCCGAGCCCGCGACGGCGAACTGCACCACGCCCCGGGAGTCGGAGCCGGGCTTGTGCATCGTGGTGAAGGACGGTTCGGGCGCGACGTCCCCGGCCCAGTCCCGCAACCGGGCGCGCTCGGCCACCGCCGCCACCGCCGCGCTGTGCTCCTCGACGGACCCTTCCGCCGGCAGCCACGTGCCGTGCGAGGAGCCACCGGTGAGGTAGGCGCCCTTCTCCACGTCCGCGTCACACTGAGTGACCGTGAACCCGAACCGGCGTAATCGATCGGCACATTCGGGCGAGCACGACGTTCCCACGAAGACCACGGCCGGCGTCGCGGCCTCGAAGGTCGGATCGACCTCGGCCAGTGCCGCGTACACCGCGGCCAAAGCCTTTGCGGTCGTCGAGCGCGCGCGCTCGCGTGGCCGGTCAGAACTCATGGATGTGTCCCCCCATTGTGGACGGACGTGGCGTCCCCGGTTTACGCCTGCCGTCGAAATCCGCGCAACGGTAACACGAGGTTCACCCAAAAAACACCTGGATTCAACGGGTTGAATACCCCCGGTTTATTTGATACCGATACATTGCCGCACCGCCGAATGGATGACATGAAGCCCCGGATGGCCTATCGCGCCGAGTCGACCCGTGGACGATCGACTCGGTGACCGACACACCGGGTGACAGCCCGGGCCGGGAGCCGCCCGACCGGCAGATACCGCGTCGATGCGGGTTGCCGCACGCGGTGCGGTGACCGGCGAGTCGGCGCCCGACGAACCCCGTCCGTCGACCGCACCCGGTCGTACCCGCCACACCACTCGCCCCAAGATCGAATTAGCCGATGCGGACGATCGAATACCCCCGGACCTACCAAGCCCGTCCGCCCGCACCATTCCGCGAGGCCGTGCCGGCTCAGAACTCCTATCGATCGCCGAGGCCGCCCGGCCGTACATCGAGGAGTGGCCCGTCGCCACCGTCCGCGGTCTGGTTATTCACCGTTCCCCGCACAATCGGAACGGGTGTTGCCGAACCAGCCAGGCAGCCCGCAGAACAACACGGCCCCTCGTCCCGGTGGCACTCCCGAACCATGAGCCTCAGGTCACCTTCCACACCTTCAGCGGTGGGTGACACCATTCGGACGATGCCGAATCGGCTGATCGGCCGGTAGTCGACCAGTTCGGTCACTCCAGGTCTCCATGCTCCAGCGCGCCCCAAGGCGGGCAAGGTCACCAGCCGGAAGACCGCCGACACCCCGATGGCGGCCGGCGGATGCCGCCCGCACAGCGGGCAAAAGGGTGGCGTTGATCATGCCAGGGTGCGTTCCACCCGGCCTGACCAGCGGTAACAGTGGGGCGGGTGGGGTTCGAACCCACGACCTGACGGATTATGAGTCCGCTGCTCTGACCGGCTGAGCTACCGCCCCCTGACGTGCGGTTCTGGAGGGTACAGAGGGGGCATCCCCCGCGTCTCGACAACCCGGTGAGGCGTGACCAAGCTGTGCACTCCGGGGCTACGGGGCTCCGAGGTCGGCCGGTCGGTAGCCCGTCGGGTAGCCGGGGTACGTGCGGTTCTTCGGGTCGTTCGTCAGGCGGGGCTTCCGGCGCGGCCAGAGCAGGCGGACGGTGTGGGCTCGCAGGTGCAGGACGGTGTGGGCGAGGGTGGTCAGCCAGGGCGGTTGGGGGGTGAACCCGAACGCGGTCAGCATGGGCCCGTCGAGCATCGCCAGCACCGCTCGGGACGTCAGCGCCCGCGGCGCCGGGTACCAGGAGCAGAACAGGTCCAGCGTGTACTGGCCGATCGCGCGGTTCGAGTCGCTGTACCTGAAGTGCTCGGCCTCGTACGCCCGCTTGAACGCCTGGTACGCCGAGTAGGTGGGCGGTAGGGACTTGATCCCCATCCGGACACCGACCGCCGAGTAGAAGTGGAACGCGGCCAGCCGCTCGTGGTCCGTCAACGGCCGCCAGCCGAACGTGGTGATCCACTCGATCGGGTCGAAGATGAACGTCGACAGCACGTACCGCATGTCGTCGTTCGAGATCTCGTACCGCCCGTGCAGCCGGTTCACCACGCGCAGCGCCTCACGGCCGCGCGGCGAGTCGTAACCGTGCTCCACCAGCTCCGCCATCAGCAGCGCCGTGTCGTCGTACCGCTTCTGCGCCCGCCGCTCGAACTCCCCCGTCCGGGCCAGCAACGCCGAGATCGACGGCACGCAGTACGTCCTGAACAGTGCGAACTCCAGCGCCCGCACGTAGTCCCACGGGAACTCGTACCCGGACGAGATGCGCATGATCTCGACGTGGTCGACCTCCGGGTCGAGGGACGTGATCCGGCGGCGGTTGGCGAAGCGGTCGACCATGCGGATCAGCCTGCCTCAAGAATCCGGCACGGCGGGGTGACATTCGGGTGACTCCCGGGTACCCCGACCCCATGAGACGACAAAACCCCAGGTCGCGAGACCCGGGGCTGCCAGCGAGCTCCCCCTACTGGATTCGAACCAGTAACCCTTCGATTAACAGTCGAATGCTCTGCCATTGAGCTAAGGGGGAATGTTCTGTTGTAGGCCGGGCCGCCCGGCCCGACAGGACGTAACTCTAGCGCATCCCCAACAGTGCTCGCGCACACCCCCCTGCCGTTGCGGTAGGAACGGTGGTGATCAGGCACGATCGGAGGAGAGGACACCTCATGAAGGGCATCCTGCTCGGCGCCGCCATCGGCTACGTCCTGGGGGCGCGCGCCGGACGTCAGCGCTACGACCAGATCGTGCGCGGCTATCGCACCCTGGCCGACCACCCGGCCGTCCAGGGCGCGGCCGGCATCGTCCGCGCCAAGGTGAGCGAGACCACGGGTCTCGGCCGCCATCAACCCCACGCCAACGGGCACCGACGCGATCCCGTCATCCCGCGGGCGAACTGAGGCCGAAGTCGTGGCCGTCCCCGCGCGGGGCGGTCACGACAGTAGGCGAGTCACGACACAGGCCAGGTCACGGCACGCGGGCTACCGCGAAGACCCGGCGGAACGGGAACCACGTGGTGCCGTCCGCCCGCCGCGGGTACGCGGACCGCAGCATCGGCGCCAACCGCGCCCGGAACTCCGCCCACTCCCCGTCGTCCAACGCCGCGCGGATCGGCCGCAGCGCCGTCCCGGTGATCCACTCCAGCACGGCGTCCTCCCCCTCCAGCCGCTGCAGGTACGTCGTCTCCCACGCGTCCACCGCACAGCCGTCCAGGACGGTCGCGTACCCCTGCGGGTCGAGCACCGGCGACGGCCGCACCAACCCGCGCAACGACGGCCACGACGTGTCGACCAACGACCGCACCAGCTCGTGCGACGGCCCGGCGAAGTTCCCCGGCACCTGCATCGCCAGCCACGCGCCGGACGGCAGCGACCGCACCCACCGCCGCAACAAATCCTCGTGCCCCGGCACCCACTGCAACACCGCGTTGGTCACCACCACGTCGGTGTCCGGCAACGGTTCCCACGACGCCACGTCGCCCACCCGCGCGGCAACACCGCGCGCCCGTGCCTCGGCCACCATCTCCGGCGACGAGTCGAGGGCCTCCACCACCGCGGCGGGCCACCGCGACGCCAGCGTCCCCGTCAGGTTCCCCGGACCGCACCCCAGGTCCACGACCCGACGCGGCGACGTGGCGCCGACCCTGGCCACCAGCTCGTGGAACGGCCGGGACCGGTGGTCGGCGAACGCGAGGTACTGGCCCGGATCCCACATGCGCACCCACTCCGAGTAGACAGCAGGTGCTTACAGTACGCGCGTACTGCTAGTCGCGTCGAGAGCTGGGAGTCGAGCGATCAGGAACTCGGGGCGCTCCCGACCGGCGCTCCCGACTCGGGGCTCCGGACTCGGGGCTCAGGATTCGGGGCGGAACGTCGAGATCTTCGCCGCCACCGTGGCCGCGACCTCCCGGACCCGCTCCAGGTCGGCCCCGGGGTCGGGCCGCACCTGCAGCACGACCCCGTCCCGCCCGGTCACCTTGCGCTGCACGAACCACGCCCCGACGGTCTCGTTGTGGTCGCGCGACTTGATCGACGCGGTCACCCGCGCGTGCACGACCTCAGGCACCTTGCCGGGCGTCTCCAGCAGGAACCGCTGCGGCGCCAGGTCGCGCAGCAGGACGGCCTCCCCCGCCGTGCCGTCCTCGACCGACTCGGTCACCGACAGCGCGCTTCCGCTCCACGCGGCCTTGCTGATCAGGTGCCAGCCGACCCGGCGCGGACCCGGCAGCCACAGCCCGTAGGTCGTCGCCACCAGCCACTCCGACCCGATCCCGGCCGACGCCAGCACGTGCTCGTCGCGCTCCAGCGCACCCGTGAACCCCCGGGGCGCACCCGAGCCGAACACCTTCCGGAACAGTTCCCTCACAGCCCGCCCACCGCCTGTTGGCCCAACGCCTTGTGGTAGTCCTCCAGCGCGATGAGGTCGCCGAACAGGGCCCGGTACTCATCGGGCTCCTCCACCGGCGACACCCGCCGCAACCGCGACTTGATCTCGGTGATCTGCCCGGACACCAGGATCTGCTGCAACCGCGCCAGGACGCTCTGCACGTACCGGTACTGGTCGTCCGCCTTGACCCGCAACGCCTCCACGGACAGCTCGGTCAGCACCGACCGCACCGCCTGGTACCGGCACGCCTGCGACACCGCGTCCAGGAACGCCGGACCCGACAGCCCCGACGACGCGCCGCCCGCCTCCCGGATCGCCTGGTGCAACGCCAGGTAGGCGGGGTGCGTGAACGCCTCGTCGGGCAGCGAGTCGTAGTACGGCCCGGCCATCTCCGGCAGCTGCAACGCCGCCTTCAACGCCTCCCGCTGCGCCCACAACGCCGGGTCGCGCGGATCGGGGCGCGTCGGCCCGTCCACCTCCACCGCCAGCGCACCCTGGTTCGGGTCCACGGGCTGCTGCGCACGGCGCGCGGGAACACGGCCGGTCGCCGTCTCGCGCACCCGGCGCACCACGGCCGACTCGTCCTCCCAGCCGACCCACCAGGCCAGCCGCGTGGCGTAGCCGTCCCGCTTGGCCCGGTCCTTGATCTGCGCCACGAACGGCACCATCGTCTTCAGCGCCTCGACCCGGCCGTCCACCGAGTCCAGGTCGTAGTCCTTCAGCCGGGTCTTGATGGCGAACTCGAACAGCGGCGTGCGCCGGGCCACCAGGTCGCGCACCGCGACGTCGCCCTTGGCCTGGCGCAGCTCGCACGGGTCCATGCCGTCCGGCGCGATCGCGATGTACGTCTGCGCGGAGAACGCCTGCTCGCCCTCGAACGCCTTCAGCGCCGCCTTCTGCCCGGCCGCGTCACCGTCGAACGTGAAGATCACCTCGCCGTTGACCGAGTCGTCGATCAGCAGCCGGCGCAGCACGTTCATGTGGTCGGCGCCGAACGCCGTGCCGCAGGACGCGACCGCCGTCGGCACGCCCGCGAGGTGCATGGCCATCACGTCGGTGTAGCCCTCGACCACCACCGCCTGCCGGCGCTTGGCGATCTCCCGCTTGGCCAGGTCCAGCCCGAACAGCACCTGGGACTTCTTGTAGATCACGCTCTCGCTGGTGTTGAGGTACTTGGCCTGGATCTGGTCGTCGTCGAAGATCCGGCGCGCGCCGAACCCGACCACCTCGCCGCCCATGTCCCGGATCGGCCACAGCAGCCGGCGGTGGAACCGGTCGATCGGCCCCTGCCTGCCTTCCTTGGTCAGCTGGGCCTTGATCAGCTCGGTCAGCTCGAACCCGCGCCCGAGCAGGTGCTTGGTGAGCTTGTCCCAGCCGGCGGGCGCGAAGCCGCAGCCGAACGTCCGGGCCGCGGCCTCGTCGAAACCGCGTTCCGCCAGGAACTCCCGCGCGGCCAACGCCTCCGGTGTCGCGAGCTGCTCGGCGTAGAACTCGGCGGCGACCCGGTGTGCCTCGATGAGCCTGCTGCGGGTGCCGCGGTCGCGCTGGACGGTCGCGCCGCCGCCCTCGTAGGTCAGCTGGATGCCCGCCCGGTCGGCCAGCCGTTCGACGGCCTCCACGAAACCGAGGTGCTCGATCTTCATCACGAACGCGATGACGTCGCCGCCCTCGCCGCAGCCGAAGCAGTGGAACGTGCCGTGCGAGGGGCGCACGTTGAACGACGGCGACTTCTCGTCGTGGAACGGGCACAGGCCTTTCAGCGCGCCGCCGCCGGCCCCGCGCAGGGAGACGTGGTCTCCCACGACGTCGTCGATCCGGCTCCGGTCACGCACCAACGCGATGTCGCTGTCCCGGATGCGTCCTGCCACGTCGAGCGAGTCTAGTGCTGGCAGACTGGTGCTCGTGACCGCAGCCGAGCAGACCCTGGCTTCGACCTTCACCGGCCACCGCTCGCACCTGGTCGGAGTGGCCTACCGGCTCACCGGCAGCGTCGCGGACGCGGAGGACGCGGTGCAGGAGGGGTGGCTGCGGCTGACCGGCCTCACCGACGAGGCGCGGGCCGGTATCCGGGACCTGCGGGGCTGGCTGACCACGGTGGTCGGGCGGATCTGCCTGGACCGGCTGCGGTCGGCCGCGGTGCGCCGGGAGCGGTACGTAGGGCAGTGGCTGCCCGAGCCGCTGATCACGTCCGGCGAGGACGACCCGTTGGACGCGGTGGTGCGCGACGACGGCGTGCGGATGGCCGCGCTGGTGGTGCTGGACCGGCTCACGCCCGAGCAGCGGGTGGCGTTCGTGCTGCACGACGCGTTCGACGTGCCGTTCGCGGAGATCGCCGACGTGCTGGGCTGCACGGTCGCCACGGCCCGCCAGCACGCGTCACGGGGCCGTCGGGCGGCGGCCGACGCCGAGCCGCCGCCGAGGGTGGCGCTGGACGAGCAGCGGGAGCTGCTGGAGCGGTTCCTCCGGGCCATGGCCTCCGGTGACGTCGACGCGGTGGTCAGCCTGCTGCACCCGGACGTGGTGATCGTGGGCGACAGCGGCGGCAAGGCGAAGACCGCGATCAACGTGGTCACCGGCCCGGACAAGGTGGCGCGCTTCCTGCTCGGCCTGCTGCGCAAGTACGGCGGCACCATGGACGGGCTGCCGGTGCTGGTCAACGGCGACCTGGGCCTGCTGTTCCCGTCCCAGGGCAACCTCACGGCGAGGGTCAGCGCGTTCTCGGTGCGGGACGGCCTCGTGACCGGCGTGTACGACATGTCGAACCCGGACAAGCTCGGCCACGTGCCGTTCCCCGACCGGTCCTAGCCGACCAGTGCCCGCCAGGTGACGGGGCCGGCGTTGCCGTCGACGACCAGTCGGTTGGCGCTCTGGGAGGAGCGCACCGCCGTGGTCGTCACCGAGCCGTAGGTCCCGTCCACCCGCAGCCCCGCGCTGCGCTTGTTCAGCGCGACTTGAAACCCGCGGACGTGGTGCCCGCCGGCGCCCTGGCTCAGCGGGTGGACCAGCTCCGGCCACGTCGCCGGGCCGACCTGGCCGTCGACCACGAGCCCGTGGCCCCGCTGGTTCATCAGGTGCTGGACGACCGACACGGTCGCGCCGCGCGCGCCGGGGGTCGATCCTCGGCCAGCCGCCACCGAGGTCGACGCCCCGGGCGGACAGGAAGGAGACCGGGTCGACGGTCCCGCCCGGGCGCTACGGCATCGGCACGCGGCAGGCGTCGCCGGACGTGAACCCCTGGTCGGTGATGCCGAACGCCGAGTTGAACCGGCCCCGCTGGTTCTCCAGCGCGATCAGGTACGTCAGCTCGACCAGGCCCTCGTGCCCCAGCCGCCGGTCGAGTTCGGCGACCTGCTCGTCGGTGACGGCGGTGGGCGTGTCGGTCATCGCGTCGGCGTAGTCGAGGGCCAGCTTCTCCAGCTCGGTGTACTTGTCCGAGTTCCGGTAGTCGTGGATCTCCTTGAGCCGGTCGACGTCCAAGCCCTCGTGCTTGATCAGCATGGTGCCGAAGTCGACGCACCACGAGCAGCCGAGCTTCACCGCGGTCAGGTAGACGACCAGCTCGCGCAGCGACACCGGCAGGGTCTTGGCTGCCTTCTCCACCGCCATCTCGTGCCGCGCGCCCGCGACGAACAGCTTCCGGTGGTGCGCCGTCACGGCGAACGGCTCGGGCACCGCGCCGAACCGCTTCCTGGCGAACCGGTAGGCGAACCTCACCAGCGGGCCGGCCTGCCTGGTCGTGACGCCCGGGATCCTGGGCATGTCCCCTCCTCGTGTCGGGTCTTCACCCGGTGGACGAGGAGGGCACCCCAGACGTGACAGGACCAGACGTGACAGGACCAGACGTGACGGGACCGGCCGTGACGGACCGGCCGGATCGCTCAGGGCTTGGCGACCTGGGCGAAGAAGAAGATCGCGCCCGTCTCCCCGTGCCTGACCAGCAGCAGGTACGGCCGGTCGACGCGGACCGTCCGGGCGGGCTCGGCCGGGATGAACGACGTCATCCGCATCACCACGGCGGTCGCCGCCGCACCCTCGAAGCCCTGCTCGTCCAGCCGCAGCACGGCCTCGTGCACCACGTCGTCCACCTGAAGCCGGGGGTCGGGGCTGAGCCCGGTGAGGTCGGCCGCGCCGGTGAACATGGTGCGCACGCCGACCTGCCGCAGCGCCTCGCCGAGCGACGCGTTCACGGACAGGTCCAGCTTGGGCAGGAACAGTTCGACCCGCTCCCGGTCCAGCGCCTCCAGCACCTCGGGCACGCCGTCCGTGCCGCCGAGGTCGCCTTCCGGCAGCAGCACGACCGCCTCGACACCGCCGCGCGCCGGCAGCGCCACGGCTTCCCACCCGGCGCGCCGCGCGTACCGCATGGCGCCTTCACGGCGCATGGTCGGGACGGTCCCGGCGCCGCGGAACGGCAGGTCGGCGGTGTCGTGCTCCGGGAACTCCTCGGTCCACGCGCACTTCAGGTACAGCGCGTTGACCAGGGTCGCCACGGTTTCGACCGTGATCGAGCCGGCCGCCAGCAGCTCCGGGATCAGCTGGTTGGTCGTCTCGGCGATGTCGGCGTTGATGATCTTGCGAGCGCCCTCGGGGTCCGCCGCGAACGGCGCGGAGCGGGCCTTCGCGCCCGGCCACCCGGCCAGGTCGGTGAGGAAGCCCTCGTTCAGCGGCAGCTCGTCCGCGGCCCACAGCGTGTTGGCCACGGCGAACTCGGCGTCGTCACCGACCACCGCGCCCTTGAGCACCTTGGCGTGGTCCGCGCCGAGCAGCGCGACCAGCTCGGCCTCCGTCTCGCCGCGCGCCGCCTGTGCGGTCATGCCGAGGGCGCCGGCCACCGAGTAAGGCGACCAGCAGGCGTTGCGCGTGCGATCGGGCGCGACGGCGTCGTGCAGGGTGAGTGCGAACGTCAGGTGCGCTCGATCAGGCACTGGGTCTCCTTAACCGCTGTGGGCTCGTCCGGGATCGGACGTTCGCCCGCGCCACTCGTGGGTCCGAGCGGCTTGGGGTGGCGTGGTTCGCGCACGCCGGCGGAACCGTCGCCGGGCTCGTCGTCCCACCCGTCCTGGTACGGCAGCTCACGGCCGACGTGCACCGGTTCACGGCTCGGCCTGCGCCAGGGCCGGCGACGGCCGGGCGGTCGTGTCGCCTCATCACCCATGGCTTCGAGTGTGCCACCGGTCACTGGGGTTCGGGGGTCCCGTTCGCCAGCGCGCGCCGCCACGCGACGGCCTGGGCGTCGGTCAGCGACGCGACCTGGTCCACCACGACGCGCAGCCGTTCCGCGTCCGTGCCGGCGGCGGCCCACGCCGGGTGGAACGCGGGGTCGAGCGTGTCCGGCGCGCGTTCGAGCAGGAGGTGGACCAGCTCGGCGACCAGTTCCCGTTGCCGCGCCTGCATGGCCAGCCGCGCCGGGTCGCTCATCACGTACCGCACCGCGACGGCCTTCAGCAACGCGACCTCGGCCGCGACCTGGGGCGGCACGACCAAGTCGGCCTGGTAGCGGCTGAGCCTGCCGTCGCCGTGCACCTCGCGGGTGGCCCCGACGGCGGCCGACGCGAACCGGCCGACCAGCTCGCTGGTGAGCCGCTTCAACGCGACCTGAGCGCGCAGCGAGCCGTCGTACTCGGCCAGTTCGGCGATGACGGGCAGCGCGAGGAGTTCGGCGGCGGTGGCTTCGAGCGTGGACGCGGGCTCGTCGGAGAAGTGCTTGGCGGCGAGACCCGCGATGGCCGCCCGTTCCGCCGGGTCGCCGAGCGCGGACAGGTGGATCCGGTGCGCGAGCACGCCGTCCTCCACGTCGTGCACGGAGTACGCGACGTCGTCGGCCCAGTCCATGACCTGGGCCTCCAGGCAGCGCTTCCGGTCCGGCGCGCCCTCGCGCAGCCAGGTGAACACGTCCAGGTCGTCGTCGTAGACGCCGAACTTCACCATGCCGGGACGCCGGACCCACGGGTACTTGGTGGCCGCGTCGAGGCACGCCCGGGTCAGGTTGAGCCCGTTGGCGGTCTTCGGCTCCAGGCGGGTCAGGATGCGCAGGGTCTGGGCGTTGCCCTCGAAACCGCCGCACGGTCCGGCCAGCTCGTCCAGCGCGCGCTCGCCGTTGTGCCCGAACGGCGGGTGCCCGATGTCGTGGGCCAGACCGGCCGTGTCGACCAGGTCCGGATCGCACCCCAGTTCCTCGCCGATGCCCCGGCCGATCTGGGCGACCTCCAGCGAGTGGGTGAGCCGGGTGCGCGGCACACCGGTCACCTCCGCGCCCTCACCGGGGCCGACGACCTGCGTCTTGCCCGCCAGCCTGCGCAGCGCGGCGGAGTGCAGCACCCGCGCCCGGTCCCGGGAGAACGGCGTGCGCCGCTCCGTGCGCGCACCGGGCAGCACCGCTCCCTTGGGCGGCTCGGGGAGCAGCCGTTCGCAGTCGTGCCCGGTGTAGCCCTGGATCATGTGCCCAGCCTCATCGGCCCAGGGTAGAGGCTTACAGCAGGATGCCGTCGAACGCGCCGGCCGGGGCCTTCATCAGGTGGTAGTAGAGCAGCGCGCCGGTCTCGCGGCGGATGTAGAAGAGCTGGGTCTCGCGGGTCTGCACGTTCGGCCCGCTGCGGGTCGGCGACGTCCACGCGGACAGGCCCTCGTCCTCGGCCATCGTGCGGGCCCGCAGGGAGTGCCACGGGTCGCTGACGATCACGGCGGTGGTGAGCGACTTGGCGCGGGCGGCGACGGCGAGGGCCTGGATGCTGCCCAGCGTGTCGGTGCCCTCCCCGACTTCGAGGATGTGGTCGGCGGGCACGTCGCGCGCCTCCAACCACATCCGGCCGGCCTCGCCCTCGGTGAAGTTGTCACCCGGCTGCCGGCCGCCGGTGGTGGCGATGTAGCTGACCACACCCTGCTCGTAGAGCCGGCGCGCGTGCTCCAGCCGTGCCTCCAGCACCTCGGACGGCACGCCGTTGTACTGGGCGGCGCCCAGCACCACCGCCATGTCCGCGTGCGTCCGGTCGTCCTCGCGGGCCACCTGCCACACGCGGAAAGCCGTGCCGGCGACGACGAGGAACCCGATCACGAGGCCGCCGAGCACGATTCGAGTCACGAGCCGGCGAAGTCTCGGCAGGAACGTCACGACGGGGAATGATTCCACACCCGGTCGGGGGACAGGAGTGTCAGGATCGGTGACATGGCAGCAGACCAGCCGACGATCGTGGCGACCTCCGGTGGCCTCCGGGTCGGCCACCGCACACCACTGGAGTTCCACCGACTCGTCCACCACGCCGTCGACCTGTCCGGCGTGCACGGCCGCAAGCCCCGGTTGTGCCACGTCGGCACGGCCGCGGGCGACCAGCGCTCCTTCAACGCGAACCTCTCCGAAGCGGGCCAACTGGCGGGTTGGGAGGTGTCGCACCTGAACCTGTTCACCATGCCGCCCTCCACGGACCTGACCGGCTGGGTCGGCGAGCACGACGTGGTGTGGGTCGGCGGCGGTTCGGTGGCGAACCTGCTCGCGGTGTGGGCGGTGCACGACCTCGGGTCCGCTCTGCGCACCGCGTGGGAGAACGGCGTGGTGCTCGGCGGGGTGTCGGCCGGGTCGATCTGCTGGTACCTGGGCGGCTCGACGGACTCGTTCGGGCCGGAACTGCGGGTGATCACGAACGGTCTGGGATTCCTGCCGTACGGGTGTGGCGTCCACTACGACTCGGAGGCGGCGCGCCGACCGACCATCCACGAGGCGGTCGCGTCGGGCGCGCTGCCGGTGACCCACTGCACCGACGACGGCGCCGGGCTCGTCTACCACGGCACCTCGCTCGTGGAAGCGGTGTCCGAACGGCCGACCGGCGGCGCCTACATCGTGCGGCGCGACGAGTCGTCAGGAACCGCGCAGGAGGAATCGCTCGACATCAGGCGGTTGTGAAACGGACTGCCGAGCGAAGTGGCCGCCTTCACCAGTCGAGGGCGGCCAGGATGAAGGACGCGCACGCCGCCAGCGAGAAGAGCGCGCGGACGTGGTTCACGGGGATCCACTCGCGGAGGTAGCGGGCCCAGTACTCGGGGGTCGCGAGCCGTTCCAGCTCGTTGTTGCGCGGGATGTGGAAGGCGCCGGTGAGGACGATCCCGCCGAGGAGGTAGAGGGCCGCGCCCGCCCACGCCCACGGGTCGCCCCCGAACGCGGCGACGACGCCTGCGACCGCCGTGCCGACGAACGTCCCGACGAACGCCGGGTTCACCACGGCGACGTTGATCGCCCTCATGGCGGCGATGCCCACCGCCGGCTCGGCCCGCCGCAGACCCGGCATGACCATCGCCGAGAACGCGAAGAACACTCCTGCCATCATCCCGCAGCCGAGGGCGGCGATGATCGTCACGGTGGGGAACATTCAGTCAGTCAAGTCGACCGGCGGTGGACTTCCCATGGCCGGGAGACTCGAATCCATACGCGGGCGTCTCTACGCTGACGTCCGTGGATGCTCTCGCCGGGCTGTTGGACGGGCCGCGCGCCCGTGGCGCGTTCCTGATGCGCACGGTCCTCGACCCGCCGTTCTCGGTGCGCATCGAGGACCGTGCGCCGTTGTGCGTGGTGGCGCTGGTGCGCGGTGACGGGTGCCTGGTGGCCGGTGACGGCGTGCCCGTGCCGCTGCGCGCCGGTGACGTGGCGGTGGTGCGCGGACCCGAGCCCTACACGTTGGCGGACGACCCGGCCACGCCCGTGCAGGCCGTGATCCACCCCGGCGAGATCAGCACCACGCCGGACGGCGCCGCTCTGTGCGAGCAGTGGGGACTGGGCGTGCGGACGTGGGGCGCCAACCCCGACGGCGCGGTGGTGATGCTCAGCGGCACGTACCAGTTGGACGGCGAGGTGAGCCGACGCCTGCTGTCGGTGCTGCCGCCGTTCCTCGTCGTGCCGCGCGCCGAACTGCCCCTCGTGCCGCTGCTGGCGGCGGAGATCACCCGGGACGAGCCGGGCCAGGAAGCAGTCCTCGACCGGATGCTCGACCTGCTGCTCATCTCGGTCCTGCGGGCGTGGTTCTGCCGGCCGGAGGCGGACACGCCGACCTGGTACTCGGCGCACGCCGATCCGGTGGTGGGGCGGGCGTTGCGCCTCCTGCACAGCGATCCGGCCCGACCGTGGACGGTGGGATCGCTGGCGGAGGCGGTCGGCGTGTCCCGGGCGGCGCTGGCGAGGCGGTTCACCGAACTCGTCGGCGAACCGCCGATGGCCTACCTGACCGACTGGCGGCTCACGCTGGCCGCCGACCTGCTGCGCGAACCGTCCGCCACGGTGGGCGCGGTGGCCCGCCAGGTCGGCTACAGCACCGCGTTCGCGCTGAGCACGGCGTTCAAGCGGGAACGCGGCATCAGCCCGTCCGAACACCGCTCGGCGGGCTGACCCGCCCGGGTCCGCGGCGTCACGGCCAGGTCCGCGCCGAGCCGTCGAACGTCTCGCGATCGCTGTGCACGGGCACGACGCAGAGCAGGTGGCCGCCCGGCGCGCGCGACGTGTGGCACTCCAGCCGGCGGGACACCGGCGTCGTACCGAGCGCCGTCAGGCGGGCGACCTCGGCCGCCACGTCGTCGGTCTCGATGTCGACGCGGACCAGGAGTCCGCCGCCGCACCGGCTTCCGCGGCAGGCGTGTCGATGAAGATCCCGGACAGCCTGCTGCGGTGCACGCATCAGGCGCCGATCAGGCGCGCGGCGAGGTAGCCCTCCAGCTGGTCCATCGACACGCGCTCCTGCGACATCGTGTCCCGCTCCCGCACCGTCACCGCGTGGTCGGTGAGGGTGTCGAAGTCGACCGTCACGCAGAACGGCGTGCCGATCTCGTCCTGCCTGCGGTAGCGGCGGCCGATGGCGCCGGCGTCGTCGAACTCGATGTTCCAGTGCTTGCGCAGGGCGTTGGCCAGGTCCTTGGCCTTCGGCGACAGGTCGGCGTTGCGCGACAGCGGCAGCACGGCGGCCTTCACCGGCGCGAGCCTGCGGTCCAGCCGGAGCACGACCCGCTTGTCCACGCCGCCCTTGGCGTTCGGCGCCTCGTCCTCCGTGTACGCCTCCAGCAGGAACGCCATCATCGGCCGGCCGACGCCCGCCGCCGGCTCGATCACGAACGGCCGGTAGCGGGAGTTGGTGGCCTGGTCGAAGTACGACAGGTCGACGCCCGAGTGGTTCGAGTGCGTGTTCAGGTCGAAGTCGGTGCGGTTCGCGATGCCTTCCAGCTCGCCCCACTCCTGGCCGCCGAACTGGAACCGGTACTCGATGTCGACGGTGCGCTTCGAGTAGTGCGAGAGCTTGTCCTTCGGGTGCTCGTAATGCCGCAGGTTCTCCTTGGAGATGCCCAGCTCGGTGTACCAGCGGCTGCGCTCGTCGATCCAGTACTGGTGCCATTCCTCGTCCGTGCCCGGCTCGACGAAGAACTCCATCTCCATCTGCTCGAACTCACGGGTGCGGAAGATGAAGTTGCCCGGCGTGATCTCGTTGCGGAAGCTCTTGCCGATCTGGCCGATGCCGAACGGCGGCTTGCGACGCGACGTGGTCTGCACGTTCAGGAAGTTCGTGAAGATGCCCTGCGCGGTCTCCGGGCGCAGGTAGTGCAGGCCCTCGTCGGACTCCACCGGGCCGAGGTGCGTCTTGAGCAGGCCGTTGAACATCTTCGGCTCGGTGTACTGGCCGCGCGTGCCGCAGTTCGGGCACGGCACGTCCGACACGTCACCCTCGGCGACGTCCTTGCCGGTGCGCTCCGCGTACTCCTCGACCAGCGTGTCCTGGCGGAACCGCTTGTGGCACGAGTTGCACTCGACCAGGGGATCGACGAACGCGTCCACGTGACCGGACGCCACCCACACCTCGCGGGGCAGGATCACCGACGAGTCCAGGCCGACGACGTCCTCGCGGCCCCGCACCATGAAGTTCCACCACTGGCGCTTGATGTTGTCCTTCAGCTCGACACCGAGCGGACCGTAGTCCCAGGCCGACCTGGTGCCGCCGTAGATCTCGCCGCACGGGTACACGAACCCGCGGCGCTTGCACAGGCTGACGACGGTCTCGATGCGATCGGCTGCCACGGACGCTCCATCGGGAGATGCAGAGGGGGACGGGAAACGGGCTTGCCAGCGTAGTCCTTGCCGGCCTGCCCCCAGCGACCCTGCCCCCAGCGACCTGCCAACGGGTGACCACGGGGCGAACGCCCCCGGTCGTCGGCGCGGGGTGGTCAGCGCGGGGTGGTCGGGCCGGCGGCCTCGCCCAGGCGGACGGTGCCCGCGTCGCGCGCCATGAGGCTCACCTCGCGCCGGACATCGCCGTCCGCCGCCACCAGCAGCGCCTCGTAGGCGGCCGGTTCGTCGGTGCTCGCCTCGGACAGCAGCGGGATGACGTGCTCGCGCACGTCGAACGGCGACATCGCCCGCCGGTACGCCACCACCGACTCGAACTCGACGGTCAGCACGAACCGGTCCGCCTCGTCCGTCGACCGCGACAGCTGACCCCTCCGGCAGCCCGCCTGGGCGGTGAGCAGGGACAACGCCCGGTCCACGCGCGCGGTGAACGCCTCGACATCGGTTTCCGCCACGGTGAAGCGGCACACGAGCAGCACGGTGCAAGGATGCCACGGTGGCTCGTTACCCGAAGCGCACCCTGATCCCCGGTTCCGGCCCTCTCGCACGCGTGCCGGCGCCCGCCGTGTTCCTGCTGGTCCTCACGCTGTTCGGGTTGGGTGTGTGGCTCCAGGGCGCGATCGGCGCACTGCTGCTGGGCGTTCTGGCCCTCGGTGTGGCGGCGATGCTCGCCGTGACCTGGCCCCTGCTCACGCCGAGCGCGCGCGTCCTGAGGGTGCTCGTGCTCGCGCTGCTGGTGCTCATCACGGTGTCCGTGCTCTAGCGCCGTAGTATCGGTGGTGAAAATCCATACCACGTGGGAGGCGCCGTGACGGTCGGAGTGCGGGGCGAACACGTGCACTCCCCGGAGCGACGCGTGCCCCCGCCGGCGCCGAGGAAGGCCGCGCGGACCCTGTCCGCGGCCGGTGAGCTGCTGCGTGCGCTCGCCGCGCCGGTGCGGATCGCCATCGTGCTGCAACTGCGCGAGGCGGACCGGTGCGTGCACGAGCTGGTCGAGGCACTGGGCGTGGCCCAGCCGCTGATCAGCCAGCACCTGCGCGTGCTGAAGGCCGCGGGTGTGGTGCACGGCGAGCGGCACGGCCGGGAGGTCGTGTACCGGCTCGTGGACGAGCACCTCGCGCACATCGTGGTGGATGCGGTGACCCATGTCGACGAGGGGCCACGTGGTGTCGACCAGACCGACCGGACCCCCCGGACGGAGGAGATGTGACCACAAGCGAGCGCCCGACCACGGCGGTTCCCGGGCTGCGTTCGACCAAGCAGCGCACCGCCGTGTCCAAGCTGCTCGACTCGCTCGGCGAGTTCCGCTCGGCCCAGGAACTCCACGAGGAGCTGCGCAAACGTGGCGAGGGCATCGGCCTGACCACGGTCTACCGCACCCTCCAGTCGCTGGCGGACGCCGGCGAGGTGGACGTGCTGCGGACGGACTCCGGTGAGGCGATCTACCGGCGCTGCTCCCAGCACCACCACCACCACCTGGTGTGCCGGGGCTGTGGCCGCACGGTGGAGGTCGAGGGCCCGGCGGTGGAGAAGTGGGCCGACCGGGTCGCGGCGGAGAACGGGTTCGTCGAGGTCAGCCACACCGTGGAGATCTTCGGCACGTGCCGCGAGTGCGCGGGCGCCAAGAAGGCTCAGCCCTCGTAGGTGTCCTCCGGCGCGGCGATCGGCACCACCTCGGAGACGGTGAACGTCGGCACGAACGCGCTGGCCTTGGTCGCCGAGCCGGGCACGACCCGGCCGGTGGCCTCGACCCACTGGTCGGTCGGGAACGCGTCGAAGTCCTGGCCGACCATCTTCGCCTTGACCGGTGAGGCGTCCGCGGCGCAGCACGAGATGGTCAGCCGGGCGACGAACACGTCGCCGTCCTTGCGCACCACGAACCCGGTGAGCTTGACCGTGCGGTCGTCCAGGGAGCCGGAGTCGTCCCACGCGGTGCGGGTGACGAACTCGCTGATGGTGAGGGGGATGACGTCGTCGGACGGCAGCGGCGCGAAGCCGTTCGACGCCTTGGCCTCCTGGGCGGCGTTGCGGTCCGACCGGTTGACCGTGTCCGCGCCCAGCGCGGGCGGGCTGATCAGGAACACCGCGAGCACCGGCAGCAGCAGCATCCACGGGCTCCGGGACTTGCCGTGGTCGTGCCCGGCGTGCGCGATCCCACCGTGCTCGTGCCCGCCGTCCTCTTGGCCGCCGTCCTCGGCCCCGTCGGGGTGCTCCCCGCCGGCCCGGATGTCACGCACCACCGACACCAGCGCCAGCGCCACCATGACCGCGCCGGTGAGGATCAGCCAAGGCTGCAACGACTCCTTGACGTACCGCAGGTAGGTGCCGGTCAGCGCCAGCTTCAGCAGCGCGCCGCCGAGCAGCACCAACAGGATGTTCTGGGTCTCACGCCTCATGGGTCTCACGCCTCACAGGAACACCGCTCCCGCCGCCAGGGCGGACGCGATCGCCACCACGAACGTGGTCGGGGCGAAGCGCGCCGCGAAGGACTTGCCGAACGCGCCCGCCTGCAGCGCGATGAGCTTGACGTCGACCGCCGGGCCGACGACCAGGAACACCAGCCGCGGCAGCAGCGGCAACGCCGACATGGAGGCCGCGACGAACGCGTCGGCCTCGCTGCACAGCGCCAGCACCACGGCCAGCAGCGACAACACCAGCACGGCCAGGACGATCTGACCGGCCAACGTCTCCAGCCAGGCCTGCGGCACCAGCACGTTGAACGCCGCCGCGAACACCCCGCCGAGCACCAGGAACCCGCCCGCGTCCACCAGGTCGTGCCGCGCGGTCTCGGCGAACACCGCCCAGCGGGACGTGCCGTCGTTGTCGGGCAGTCGGCGCAGCGCGCGCTCGGCGATCCACTCGGCCTTGCCGAACCGGGTCCAGAGCCAGCCCATGACCACGGCGGTGAGCAGCGCGCCGACGAACCGGGCGGGCACCATCATCGGCGCGTTGGGGAACGCGACGGCCGTGGAGACCAGCACGATCGGGTTCACCGCCGGTGCGGCGAGCAGGAACGTCAGCGCCGCGGCGGGGGCCACGCCCTGCTGCATCAGGCGGCGGGAGACGGGCACGGACGCGCACTCGCAGCCCGGCAGCGCCATGCCGGCGACACCGGCGACGGGCACGGCGAACGCGGTCTTCTTCGGCAACGCGCGGCGCAGCGCACTGGCCGGGATGAACGCCGCGATCGCGCCGCTGATCAGCACGCCGAGCACGAGGAACGGCAGGGCTTGCACGCAGATCGCGACGAACACCGTGGACGCGGTGCGCAGCACCGCGACGTCGAGCACGCCGACCAGCCAGTTCTGCAACACCAGCGCCAGCACGAGCAGCACGCAGAGCACTTCGAGTGAAGTGATCTTCCATCGCTGCGGTGGGCGGCGCGGGCGCGATCCACGGATCTCGCCAGTGATTGTCACTTTCGAGATGATGCCAGAACCACCCCCCGCACCTCACCCACCAACGTCGGGTCTTCGACGACCGGACACGTGACCGTCACGGGCGGTAGGTTTCGGGCCGTGGACTGGCACGGGTGGCACGGCGACTACGACCGTCCGGGCTCGGGACTCGCGAGGCGGCTGCGAGCCGTCCAAGCGCAGGTCGGGACCGCGTTGGACGACAGCCCTCCCGGGCCGCTGCGGGTGCTCAGCCTGTGCGCCGGTCAGGGCCGTGACCTGCTGGGAGTGCTCGCCGACCACCCCCGGCGGGACGACGTGCGCGCACGTCTCGTGGAGTTGGACCCGCGGAACGCGGCGGTCGCCGATGCGGCGTCACGGGCGGCCGGTCTGACCGGGGTGGAGGTGCTGACGGCCGACGCCTCGGTCACCGACCACTACCGCGACCTGGCACCGGCGGACCTCGTGCTGGTCTGCGGCGTGTTCGGCAACATCACCGACGAGGACGTCGAGCGGACCGTCGACCACTGCGCGCAGCTGTGCCGGACGGGCGGCACGGTCATCTGGACCCGCCACCGCGGCGCCCCCGACCGCGTGCCGCTGATCTGCGAGTGGTTCGAGGACCGCGGCTTCGAGCGCCGGTGGCTGTCCGACCCGGACGCGGGCTTCGGCGTCGGCGCGCACCGCTTCCACGGCGAACCGCGACCGTTGGCCGTGGGCGCGCGCATGTTCACCTTCGTCGGAACACGGTGATCCCGAGCGTCGCTGAGGTCCCGGCTCGCCCGAATGATCCGGCAGACGTTGAGGAGCGCTAGCGCCACCGCCGCTGCGACCCGGTACGGTCGACGCCCGTTCGAAGCCGACCGTACCGATATGATCACACAGCGTTACGCGGGGTCCTCTTCCTCGTCACGCAGCTCGGCGATGGTCGCCAGCACGTCCGCCGCCTCGATCACCGGCAACAACGGCTCCACCACGGCCGTCACGCCACGGCTCGCGGCGAGCACCTCCTCGGCCAGCTTCACCGCGTCGTCCCGCTCGTAAGGCCCGCACACGAACGAGGCCCACTCCTCCCCCGCCGACGCCTCGAACGTGACGGCCCAGGGCAGGCCCTCCACGTCGGTCTCGTCGTCGGGCTCGTACACGATCACACCAGCCATCAGGCACCGTCCCCGGTTCGGGCGAGCAGCTCGTTGCGCAGCTGCGAAGCAGTGGACACGACCAACATCAGCAGCGTGCTCAGCGGCTCCGGCTTGAGCCCTTCAGCCGGGAACGCGTAGCGCAGCGTCACATCCATCCCCCGCTCGGTGTTGATCACACCGAGCGTGCCGAACAGGCCTTGACCAGCGCGTTCAGCGGCAGACACGGCCAGGTTCGGGTCCTTCGGCAGGTCCCACGCCACCACGCACGTCAGGCTGAGCACGGTCAGGCCCTCGGCCAGCCGCATCGCCTGCACCGCGCACGGCACCTCGGCGTGCTGGAAGCTCAGCGCCCCGTCGTCGTCGACGTGCACCTCGTGGAACATCTCCAACGCCTCACGGGCCGCGGTGAGCAGTTCCGCGGTCACCGCGGCGTCCTCGTCGGTCACTCCGAATCCTCCACGTCGGGCTTGTCAACGGCGCCACCGAAGCGCCGGTCGCGCATGGCGTACGCCTCACAGGCGCGCCACAGGTCCAGCCGGTCGAAATCCGGCCACAGGATGTCCTGGAACACCATCTCGGCGTACGCCGACTGCCACAGCAGGAAGTTCGACGTGCGCTGCTCGCCGGACGGCCGGATGAACAGGTCCACGTCCGGCATGTCGGGCTGGTACATGTACTTGGCGAGGGTGCGCTCGTCCACCTTCTCCGGGTTGATCTTCCCGGCGGCGACCAGCCGGGCGATCTCCCGCGCCGCGTCACCCACCTCGGCCCGGCCGCCGTAGTTGATGCACATCGCGAGGTTCAGCACGTCGTTGTCCTTGGTGCGCTCCTCGGCGACCTCCAGCTCCTTGATGACGCTGCGCCACAGCCTCGGTCGACGTCCACACCACCGCACCCGCACACCCAGCTCGTCCAGCTCGTCGGTGCGGTGGTGGATCACGTCGCGGCTGAAGCCCATGAGGAAGCGGACCTCCTCCGGGCTGCGCCGCCAGTTCTCGGTGGAGAACGCGTACAGCGACAGCCACTTCACGCCCATCTCGATGGCGCCCTTGGCCGCCTCCACCACGACGGCCTCACCGCGCTTGTGCCCCTCCACGCGGGACAGGCCGCGCTGGTTGGCCCAACGACCGTTGCCGTCCATCACGATCGCGATGTGCCGGGGCACGAGGTCGACGGGCAGCACGGGCGGCGTGGCGCCGGTCGGGTGCGGTTCCGGGGGTCGGGGAACACGCTTGGCGTGCTCAACCCGCCGTCGGCGGAGCATGACTGTCCTCTCTGGATCACTGGGGGAATTCGTGGGGCAGGCGACTCTAACCGTCGGACGGCTGAGCCTTTCGCTCGACCAAGGGCAGCGACCGCAGCTGCCGCTCCAGGTGCCACTGGAGGTGCGCGGCGACCAGGCCGCTGGCGTCGCGCCGGGCACCGGTGGGGATGCCGTCCACCACGTCCCACCGGCCGTGGAGCAGGGCGGCGAGCAGGCGCAGGGTGTCCGCGGACGGCGTGGCGCTGCCCGGCGGACGGCACCGCGGGCACACCATGCCGCCCGCGTGCACGTTGAACGCCGTGTGCGGCCCCGGGTCACCGCAGCGCGCGCAGTCGTCCACCGCCGGCGCCCACCCGGCGAACGCCATCGCCCGCATCAGGTAGGCGTCGAGGATGAGCGAGGCGTCCCGCTCCTTCGCCGCGAGCGCCCGCAGAGCGCCCGTGACCAGCAGGTACAGCCGGAGGACCGGTTCGCCCTCCTCGGACGTCAGCCGGTCGGCCGTCTCCAGCACCGCGCACGCCGCCGTGTAGCGCTGGTAGTCGTCCACCAGGACCACGCCGAACGCGTCCAGGGTCTCCACCTGGGTGACCACGTCCAGCGACCGGCCGGGGTAGAACTGCACGTCGACGTGCCCGAACGGCTCCAGCCGGGCGCCGAACCTCGACGACGTGCGGCGCACGCCCTTCGCCACCGCGCGCACCTTGCCGTGCTTCTGGGTGAGCAGCGTGATGATGCGGTCCGCCTCGCCGAGCTTCTGCACCCGCAGGACCACTCCGGTGTCCCGGTACAGGTTCGCCATTCGGAATCCCCGAACCCCTGGAAACCCGGAGACCTAGAAGCCGAGCTTGCGCAGCTGCTTCGGGTCCCGCTGCCAGTCCTTGGCGATCTTGATGTGCAGGTCGAGGTAGACGCGCGTGCCGAGCAGCTTCTCGATGTGCCGGCGGGACGTGATGCCGACCTGCTTCAGCCGTTCGCCGCGGTGACCCAGGATGATCGCCTTCTGGCTGGGACGCTCGACGAACACGTTCGCGTGGATGTCGACCAGGTCGTCACGGCCCTCGCGCGGCAGCATCTCCTCCACCACGACGGCGATCGAGTGCGGCAGCTCGTCCCGCACGCCCTCCAGCGCGGCCTCCCGGATCAGCTCGGCGACCAGGGTCAGCTCCGGCTCGTCGGTCAGCTCGCCGTCCGGGTACAGCGCCGGGCCTTCGGGCAGCTTGCTCAGCACCAGGTCGGCGAGGGAGTCGACCTGGTAGCCGTTCACCGCGGAGACCGGGATCAGCTCGGCGAAGTCCATCACCTTCTGCAGCGCGAGCAGCTGCTCGGCGACCTGCTGCTGGCTGACCAGGTCGGTCTTGGTGACGATGCCGATGACGGGCGTGCGCTTGGCGATCTTCTCCAGCTCGGCGGCGATGAACTTGTCG
Source organism: Saccharothrix isguenensis (assembly GCF_052936305.1). NCBI lineage: Bacteria > Bacillati > Actinomycetota > Actinomycetes > Pseudonocardiales > Pseudonocardiaceae > Saccharothrix > Saccharothrix isguenensis. The sequence continues at coordinate 1,446,170 of NZ_CP193626.1, read as the reverse complement.
CCGGGGCCGACCTTCTGGTCGGCGGGCACGCAGAACCCGACCACGTCCACCTCGGTCCACGTCTCGCGGACCAGGTCGTTGAGGCGCTGACCGAGGAGCGTGCGCGGGCGGTGCAGGCCGGGGGTGTCCACCAGGACCAGCTGCCCGTCCTCGCGGTGCACGATGCCCCGGATGGTGTGTCGGGTGGTCTGCGGCTTGCTCGACGTGATCGCGACCTTGGTCCCGACCAGCGCGTTGGTCAACGTCGACTTGCCTGCGTTGGGGCGGCCGACGAAGCACGCGAACCCGGAACGGTAACCATCCATCCGTCCATTGTCCCCGCACCCGCCGGCCGCGCCGCGTCAGCCCTAGTCAGTCGCTGTCGGGTGGGCCGGCGCACACCACTCGTGCGGTGATGTGGTCGTCGCGCCGGACCGGCGCTCCGAGGTCTCGAACGGCCTCGGCCGAGGCCTGAGGTGCGGGCTCAGGCCTTCTTCGCCGGTGGCCGGATGCGGTTCACCTCGAGGGTGGCCGGCATCGGGCCGCCGTCGGCGAGCCAGCGTTCCAGGTCGTCCATCACGGCGTCGTGCAGGACGAACCCCAGCCACACCGGCTTCTGGCCCGCCGGCTTCACCACGATCACGTTCGAGTTCTCGCACGCGTCGAGGCAGTCGGCGGTGCGCAGGCGCAACCGGCCGCCGGAGTTGTCGGCCAACTCCCGCAGCCGCCGCAGCTGCTCGTCGTGGTCGTAGTCCGGGTGCTTCTTGACCGTGCCGCAGCAACACCCCCGGCACAGGGTGATGTAGTCGCGCACCTACGCGGTTTCCCGCACGGCGCCGGACGCGTCGGCGCGGAAGACCCGTGCACCGGCCGTCATGTCGCGCACGGCGGCCAGCGAGTCCTCGTCCACGGCACCGGCGGCGGTGACGACGGCCGCCGCCTCCAGGCCCTCGGCCCCGCTGGACACGGCGGCGGCCACGGCGGCCTGCAACGCCGTCAGCTTGAGCGACGGCAAGGCGACCGTGGTGGCCGCGTAGGTCCGGCCATCGGTGTCCCGCACGGCCGCACCCTCGGGCGCTCCCGTGCGCGCCCGCGCCGAACGCGCCAGCGTGATGATCTTCTGGTCCTCGGGGTCGAGGTCAGTCACCGGTGGTCCCCTCGCTGTCGTCGCCGTTCACCGGGCGCACGAGCACCGTCGTGATGCGCATCCGCCCTCGTTCGTCCTTGCCGCCCTCGGCCCGCATCCGCAGGCCCGCGATCTCCGCTTCGGTCCCCGGCAGCGGCACCCGGCCCAGGCGTTGGGCCAGCAGACCTCCGACGGTCTCCACCTCGTGGTCGTCCAGCTCCGTGCCGAACAACGCGTCCAGGTCGTCCACCGGCAGCCGCGCGCTCACCCGCACCGAACCGTCGTCCAGGTGCTCCACCGGCGGCCGGTCGTCCGTGTCGGACTCGTCGGTGATCTCCCCGACGATCTCCTCCAGGATGTCCTCGATGGTGAGCAGCCCCGCCGTGCCGCCGTACTCGTCCACCACGATCGCCAGGTGGTTGCGCGACAGCTGCATCTCCCGCAGCAGGTCCGCGATCGGCTTCGAGTCCGGGATGAACGACGCCGGCTTCATCACGCCCGCCACCGTCGTGCCGTTCGGCTCCTCGGCCAACGTCAGCCGCACCAGGTCCTTGAGGTTCACCACGCCGACGATGTCGTCGACGCTCTCACCGATCACCGGCACCCGCGTGTACCCGGTGCGCAGCGACAGGGCCAGCGCCTGCCGGACCGACTTGGTCTGCTCGATCCACACGATCTCGGTGCGCGGCACCATCACCTCGCGCGCGATCGTGTCGCCCAGCTCGAAGACCGAGTGGATCATCTCCCGCTCGCCCTCGTCCACGACGCCGCGTTCCTGCGCCATGTCCACCAGCTCGCGCAGCTCGACCTCGGACGAGAACGGACCCTCCCGGAAACCCTTGCCGGGGGTGATCGCGTTGCCCACCAGGATCAGCAGCTTGCTCAACGGGCCCAGCAGCCGGCCGAGCACCCGGATCGGACCCGCCGCCAGCAGGCTCACCGCGTACGGGTGCTGCCGGCCGATGGTCCTCGGACCCACGCCGACCAGCACGTACGACACCACGAGCATGCTCAGCCCGGCGACCAGCATGGCCACCCAGTCGGTCGCGACGAGCTCGAAGCACACCACCGTGACCAGCACCGTCGCCGCCAGCTCGCAGCCGAGCCGCAGCAACAGCAGCAGGTTCACGTGCCGGGGCCGGTCGGCCAGCAGCGCGATCAGGTGGACGGTGCCGGCCCGACCCTGCCGCTGCAACGCCTCGACCCGTGCGCGCGACACCGTGCCCAGCGCCGCGTCCACCCCCGCGAACGCACCCGCCGACAACACCAACGCCGCGGCCAACACCAGCAAGCCGGTGGGACTGCCTATCACCTCGGCCGCCTCAGGTGGTCGGCTCGGGCCGGTCCGCGTCCTCCAGACCGACCGCCCCGAGCAACTTCGAATCGGCCTCGCGCTGCGCGGACTTGCGCTCGGCCTCGGCCGCCGCGGTGCGGAAGTCGCCCAGGATGCGGTTCTGCAGCGTGAACATCTCCCGCTCCTCCGCGGGCTCCGCGTGGTCGTAGCCGAGCAGGTGCAGCACGCCGTGCACGGTCAGCAGGTGCAGTTCGTCCAGCAGGCTGTGGCCCGCCTTCTTGGCCTGGTCCTTGGCGAAGTCCGGGCACAGCACGATGTCGCCCAGCAGCGCCGGGCCGAGGCCCGCGGCGTCCGGTCGGCGGGCCGAGTCCAGCTCGTCCATCGGGAACGCCATCACGTCCGTCGGGCCGGGCAGGTCCATCCAGCGCTGGTGCAGGTCCGCCATCACGTCCAGCTCGACCAGCAGGACGGACAGCTCGGCCAACGGGCTGACGCCCATCCGGTCCAGGGCGAACCTGGCGGCGGCGACTATGGACGGCTCGTCCACCTGGACGCCCGACTCGTTCGCGATCTCGATGCTCACGGTGCCTATCGTCCCCGGCGCTGCCCGCGCGACCGCGCACCGGGTCCGGCGTGGTGCTGGTGACGTTCGGCGGCGTCGCCCTCGTCCTGGTCGACCTGCCACTTCTCGTAGGCGTCCACGATGTCCGCGACCAGCCGGTGGCGGACCACGTCGCTGCTGGTCAGGATGGAGAAGTGGACGTCCTCCACGCCTTCCAGGATGTCCCGGACGACCCTCAGACCGCTGCGCTGCCCGCCGGGCAGGTCGACCTGGGTGATGTCGCCGGTCACCACGATCTTCGAGCCGAAGCCCAAGCGGGTGAGGAACATCTTCATCTGTTCGGGCGTCGTGTTCTGCGCCTCGTCCAGGATGATGAACGCATCATTGAGGGTGTTGTGGGTGAGCAGGTAGTCCTCGGTGACGTAGAGCGAGTCGGCTGCCGCCACCTGGATGCACACCGCCTCGGCCCGGCCCGCCGGCTCGATGCTGTCGATGAACCGCATCGGCCGACCTCCGCCACCCGCGGCGTGGTACGTGTCCCGCTTGCGGAGGAGCCGGAAGGGCTCGACGCCGCGGGGCAGCCGGATGTCGACGACGTGCGCGTCGTGGCGGTAGCCCACCTCACGCCCGTTCACGAATCCCGGCTTCCGCCCCTCGGCCACCCGGGTCCTGGTGTACGCGACGCCGCCCAACGACCGGACCAGGTCGACCACATCGTCCCTGAGCTGGGGGGACGTGGTCGTGTACTGGATGCGGCAGGTCCGACCGGCTTGCGTCACAGGTCCGCCGTCCGCGTCCAGCAGACCTTGCAGGACGGCCAGCCGGACCTCGGGCGCGTTGTGCAGGTAAGCGCCGGGGATGAACTTCGCGTGCGATCGGGTGCCGAGCAGGTCGAGCGCCCGCAGCGCCCCCGTCACCGGGTTCTCGATCGTGATGACGCGGCCCGGCGTCCTCACCCGGTTCAGGACGTAGTCGACCCGGTTCTTCCGGTTCACCACGACCCCGGGCAGGGCGGACTGGAGCGCGACGACCAGCTCCGGGTCGTCGGTGGAGAAGGACGGGGTGGTCGAGCCGGTCACGCAACCGTCGCCGAGCAGCAGCCCGAGGGCGTACGGGTCCACCGGGACCTCGCGCCTCGGGTGGCACGCCGGGGCGCTGAGCAGCGGCATCTCGTACCGCCGCGCGTGGGCGTCGCGGAGGTCGCCGATCATCTCCTTGGTCTCCAGGACCCGCCACGGCTTGTCGCGGCGGCGGTCGGAGGCCGTCCTGACCGTCCAGAGGTGGTCGCCGCAGGCCAGCGTCGAAGCGCCGTCCTGGGCGGAGACCCGGTAGATGTCCTTCTCGCCCTGCGGGTACACGCCCAGCACGGGGGTGGGCTCGCCGTTCGAGCCGATGACCAGGTCACCGACGCGGAGGCTGCCGATCGGCCGGAAGCCGTCCGGCGTCAGCACGGTGGTGAACACCGGTTGCGCCCGACCACGCATGTAGGCCAGCGGGGCGACCTCGATCGTGCCCGCCTGGGTGAGGCGCGGGATGGATTCGGGGTCGACCATGTCGTGCAACGCGTCGTACAGGGGGCGCAGGTACGGGTCGATCTTCTCGTAGAGCGTGCCGGGCAGGTAGCCCAGCCGCTCGCCCGCCTCGACCGCGGGCCGGGTCAGGATGATCCGGTTCACCTGCTTGGCCTGGAGCGCCTGCACGGCCTTCGCCATCGCCAGGTATGTCTTGCCGGTGCCCGCGGGGCCGATGCCGAACACGATCGTGTTCAGGTCGATCGCGTCCACGTAGTGCTTCTGGTTCAGCGTCTTCGGCCGGATAGTGCGGCCACGCCGGGAGATGATGTCGAGGCTCAGCACCTCGGCGGGCGACTCGCTGGTGCCCGCGGACAGCATCGCGACCGTGCGGCGGACCGTGTCCGGCCCCACCTGCTGGCCGCGGCCGGCGAGGGTGATCAGCTCGGAGAACACCCGTTCGGCGAACGCCACGTCGGCGGGCTGGCCGGAGAGCGTGATCTCGTTGCCGCGCACGTGCACGTCGGCGTCGAGCAACTCCTCGACGAGCCGGAGGTTCTCGTCACGCGACCCGAGCAGGGCGAGCACCGCACCGTCGGGCACGGCGAACTTGGATTGGGCGTCGGCCGCGGCCCGGCCTGCCTGCGGCGTGTTGTCAGCGGTTCCGGCCACGTGGCCTCGGGCCCTCTTCCTGCGCGTTCGCGCCGTGCTCGGGTGAATTCGACCTTCTGCGTCCGATGCTAGCCGTCCCCACCGACAGTCCGCACCGGAGTAAGGAACGGGTTGGACACGGTGGGTTCACCGGGAGCGCGGCGAAGTCGCGCCCGCCCGCCCCCGACGACGTGCCCGCCCGCGTCCGCCTCGCGGCGGACCGGCAGTGGCCCCGGAACCGGCCGAGTGGGCTTCCCTGCGGCGCGCCGGAACCGGTTTCGGGCTGGTGGACGGCGGTGAGCTGGTCGGCCGGGTGATCGTCACCCGGTTCGGGGACGAGCACGCGGCGGTCAGCATGGCGTCGGTGGCGCGTAGCCACGGTGGGCATGGGCTCGGGCGGGCTGTTGGTGGAGCCCGCGCCGGCGTTCGCGGGCACGCCGGCGGTGTCCCAGCACGCGACTTCGTACGGCAAGCCGCTGTACGGGAAGCCGGGATTTCGGCCGGTGGACCGGGTGACGGCGCACGTCGGGGCGTTCGGCGGCGTCCGTTCGCCCCGACGCCCGGTGATGCCGTCTCGGGCAGGCGTCACGCCAGGGGCCCGAGCCGCCGTCCGCCGAGCACGTGCAGGTGGGCGTGGAAGACGGTCTGCCCCGCGTCCTCCCCGGTGTTGAACAGCAGGCGGTAGCCGCTGTCCGCGACGCCTTCGGCCTTCGCCACTTCACCGGCGGCCAGGAACAGGTCGTCCAGCACGGTGGGCGCGGCGGCGGCGAGCGCCACGGCGTCCGGCGCGTGCACCTTGGGCACCAGCACGACGTGCGTCGGGGCTTGGGGTGAGATGTCGCGGAACGCCAGCGTGGTGTCGGTCTCGTGCACCACGGTCGCCGGGATCTCGCGGGCGACGATGCGGCAGAACAGGCAGTCGGACATGACTCCGCAGGCTAACCCACCCGTGAGTCCTACGTCCGGAACGTCCCGGACGTAGGACTCACCGGGTGGTGAGGCGTAGGGCAGCGGCGCGGCACGTTGCCCAGGCCTCGGTGTCGGGGGTGATGAGGGCCATGTGGTCGGTGTCGGGGAGGGCGATCAGCTCGGCGCCGGAAGCGGCGGCGAACGCCTCGCTCTGCGCGATGGGCACGTCCTCGTCATCCTCGCCGTGCACCAGGACCAGCGGTTTCGGGATCGGCAGGAGGGCGGCCGGTGAGGCGTCGGCGTAGAGGGCCGGGACCTCGGCGGGCGTGCCGCCCAGGAGTTCGGCCGCACGGCGGGTGATCTGCGGGTGCTGGAGGAAGTCGAGCACCCCCGCCTGGGCGACGGCACCACGCACCCGCGGGTGGCGGGCGGCGGCCCACACGGCGAGGTGGCCGCCGGCGGAGTGACCCAGCGTGACCACGGGGCCGAGCGCCGGGTCCAGGACATCGATCGCGGCCAGCACGTCGTCGCCCGTCGCGGGCCACCCGCCGCCACCGCCCACCCGCCGGTACTCGACGTTGTACGCGGCCACGCCGTGGGCCACGAGGTCGGCGGCGAGGGGGCGGCCGAGTTCCAGCCCATAACGCTGGTGCCAAAAACCACCATGGATTACCACGACAACGGGAAATGATTCACCGGACGGCGAGGAATACTCGCCGAACTGGCTCGGGTGCGGCCCGTAGACGATGCGCAATCGAAACCCCTGTGTGAGCAAAAAGAGGCCGCGTCGCGGTGGGACCTGGGGGTCGTCCCACCACGACGCGGCGGCGCCGGACCGAGGGGGGAGGTGTCCGGCGAGTTCGTGGCGAAGGGCCGATCGCGGCTAAACGAATCCAACCCCTCTGCCCATCAGCGTAACCCCAATGTCAGGTGTTCGCCAGAAGGGAGCAAGCTTCATTACGCCCAGCGATCGGTCAGCACACCCAGCGCACCCAAAGCCACGGCCGCCGCGGTAGACGCACGAAGCACGGTCGGCCCCAGTCGCACGACCCGCGCGCCCACACCGGTCAACGTGGACAATTCCTCGTCGGTGATCCCGCCTTCCGGTCCGACCACCAGCAGCACATCACCCGAAGTGGGCAACTGAACCGATCCGATGCCCGCCGACGCGGATTCGTGCAATACCAAAGTCACCGCCGAGGACGCGGCCAGCCGCGCCAGCCCGGATGTCGAAACGGGTTCCGCGACCGACGGCACGCGAGCCCGGCGGGCCTGCTTGGCCGCCTCACGCGCGGTGCTCCGCCAGCGTTCGAGGGCCTTGGCCCCGCGCGGACCTTCCTCCCACTTCGTCACGCAGCGCGAAGCGCGCCACGGCACGACGCCGTCCACACCCGCCTCGGTGGCCAGCTCCACGGCCAGCTCGCCCCGGTCGCCCTTCACCAGCGCCTGCGCCACGACCACCCGCACGGACGGCTCCGGCACGACCCACCGCTCGACCACGTTCAGCCGGAGCGAGTCCTTGGACGCCTCCGACACCACGCACCGCACCTGCGCGCCCGTGCCGTCGGAGAGCACCAGCTCCTCCCCCGCGCGCAACCGCCGCACGGTGGCCGCGTGCCGTCCCTCCGGGCCGTCCAACACGGCCTCGGCACCGGAAGGCAGCGCGGCGACCAGGAAGACCGGCAGCGTCACCGGTGGTTGCGGCCGGAGCGCAGCCGCGAGAAGAGCCCGCCGACACCCTTGCCGTTGTGCGCGAGCGTCGGCTCGTCCTCGCCGCGCAGGACGGCCAGCTCGCGCAGCAGCTCGACCTGCCGTGCGTCCAGCTTGGCCGGCGTCAGTACCTCCAGGTGCACGTGCAGGTCGCCACGGCCGTCGATGCGCCCGCTGGACCGCAGCCGGGGCATGCCGCGCCCGGTGAGGACCAGTTCGGTGTTCGGCTGGGTGCCGGGTTCGATCTCCAGCTCCTCCTCGCCGTCCAGCGTCTGCAGCGGCAGCACCGCGCCCAGGGCCGCGGTCGTCATCGGGATGCGCACGGAGCAGTGCAGGTTCGCGCCGTCACGCTCGAAGACCTCGTGCGGCACCTCCTCGACCTCGACGTACAGGTCGCCCGCCGGTCCGCCGCCGGGTCCGACCTCGCCCTGACCGGCCAGCCGGACGCGCATGCCCTCGGCCACGCCGGGCGGGATCTGCACCGAGATGGTCCGCCTGGACCGCACCCGGCCCTCGCCCGCGCACTGCTGGCACGGGTCCGGGATGACCTCGCCGAGGCCGCGGCACACCGGGCACGGCCGGGCCGTCACGACCTGGCCCAGGAAGGAGCGCTGCACCGACTGCACCTCGCCACGCCCGCCGCACGTGTCGCAGCGGATCGGGGACGAGCCGTCCGCGCAGCCGCTGCCCACGCACCGGTCGCACAGGATCGCCGTGTCGACGGTCAGTTCGCGCGAAGCTCCCGCCGCGCACTCCTCCAGCGTCATCGACAGCCGGATCAGCGCGTCGGAACCGGGCTGCACACGGCTGCGCGGACCACGTCCGCCACCGCCGCCCGCGCCGAAGAACGCGTCCATGATGTCGCCGAGACCGAAGCCCGCGAACGGGTCGCCACCGCCTCGACCGCCACCCGAGTCCAACGGGTCGCCGCCCAGGTCGACGACCTGCCGCTTCTTCGGGTCCGAGAGGACCTCGTAGGCGGCGGTCACCTCCTTGAAGCGCGCTTCCTCGTTGGGGTTGACGTCGGGGTGCAGCTGCCGCGCGAGCTTGCGGTAGGCGCGCTTGATCTCGTCGGGAGTCGCGTTCTTGGAGACCCCGAGCGTGCCGTAATAGTCCCTCGCCACCGTGTTTCCTCCTGCGAGCACGCTGCGACACGCGCTCGCTCGCTGTGCGAAACGTCCTGCGGGACCGCGGTGTTCCCCCCGCCGTCACCGTCCGGTCAAGATCTCCCCGACGTAGTTGGCCACCGCTCGCACGGCCGCCATCGTGCCGGGGTAGTCCATGCGCGTCGGCCCCACCACGCCCATCCCGCCGAGCAGGTTGTCCCGGCTTCCGTAGCCGATGGACACGATCGAGGTGCTGCGCATCTCGGCCGCTTCGTTCTCCTCGCCGATGTGCACCAGGATCCTGCCGGGGTCGCGGGCCGCGGCCAGCAGCTTGAGCACCACGACCTGTTCCTCCAGCGCCTCGAGCACCTGGCGCAGGGAACCGGGGAAGTCTGCCACGTTGCGGGTGAGGTTCGCGGTGCCACCCAGCACCAGGCGTTCTTCGGGGTGCTCCACCAGCGACTCGATGAGGACGGTGCTCACCCGCAGCACCGCGTCGCGCAGCTCGTTCGGCACGTTCTCGGGCAGCTTGGCGACCTCGGCGGAGGCGTCGGACAGGCGTTGGCCGACCATCGCCGCGTTGAGCAGCGACCGCATCCGGGCCACGTTCTCCTCGGTGATCACGTCGCCGAGGTCGACCGAGCGCTGGTCGACCCGGCCGGTGTCGGTGATCAGCACCAGCATCAACCGGGCCGGCGTGATGGCCAGCACCTCGATGTGGCGGACGGTCGAGCGGCTGAGCGTCGGGTACTGGATGACGGCGACCTGGCGGGTCAGCTGGGCCAGCAGCCGGACGCTGCGGCGCAGCACGTCGTCGAGGTCGTAGGCGCCTTCGAGGAAGTTCTGGATGGCCCTGCGCTCGGGCGTGGACAGCGGCTTCAGCTCGCTGAGCCGGTCCACGAACAGGCGGTAGCCCTTGTCGGTGGGCACGCGGCCCGCGCTGGTGTGCGGCTGGGTGATGTACCCGTCCTCTTCCAGCGAGGCCATGTCGTTGCGCACGGTGGCGCTCGACACGCCCAGGTTGTGCCGTTCGACCAGGGCTTTCGAGCCGACCGGCTCCTGGTTGGACACGTAGTCGGCGACGATCGCGCGCAAGACTTCGAACCGGCGCTCATCGGAGTTCAACGCGCGTCACCTCCAGGAAGTCGTACTGCTTCACCTTGAGTTTACGGAGGTTGGGGCGGGTATCGGTAAACCCGGTCGCCGAGCTTCGGCATATCCGGATAGCTTCCCGTGTGCTCTCCCGCATCCAGGCCGCCCTGCGCGACGCCATCCGGACCGACGCCGAGCGCGTCGGCCCGTTCCTGGTGCGCTTCGACGCGCACAGCGACCACCCCTTCCTGAACTACGCCGTGCCCGACGACGGCGAGCCGGCCACGCCCGCCGAGGTGGAGGCCCTGGTCACGGCGTTCTTGGAGCGGTCCCGGACGCCGAGGCTGGAGTACCTGCGGCCGGCGCCGCTGATCGACGAGGTGCTGGCGGCGGCCGGGTTCACGGTGGACCAGCTGCTGCCGATGATGGCGGTCGACGTCCTGAACGCGCCGCCGCTGCCGGCCGGGCTGGTGCTGGAGGCGGTGACGTCGGACGCGGATCTGCTGGCGGTGTCGGTGGTGCAGAACACAGCTTTCGGGGTCGGGACGGCGGGCGAGGAGGACGTGGCACGGCAGCGCTCGCTGCTGCGCGACAACGGCGTGATCGTGCTGGCCCGCCTGGACGGCGAACCGGTGGGTGCGGGCGTGTACACGGGGCCGTGCTACGACCTGGCGCAGGTGGCGGGCATCGCGGTGCTGCCGGCGTTCCGGCGGCGCGGCATCGCGTCGGCGGTGTGCGCCGACCTCACCGCGCGCGTCTTCGACGCGGGCTGCACGCCGTTCCTGGAGAGCGAGCCGGACAATGCGGTCCGCCTCTACGCGCCGCTCGGGTACCGGACGATCGGCGAGTCGGCGTCGATCACGCTCAAGTGAGGCGGCAACGCCGTAGGGCGGCGACGCTCAAGTGAGGCGGCGCACGACGGCGTCGGCGAGCAACCGACCCCGGTCCGTGAGCACGCAGCGCCCCTGGTCCAGCGCGGAGGCGTCGAGCAGGCCGTCCTCGGCGGCGGACTTCGCCTCGGCCCGGCCGTCCTGGTCGAGGACGTCGAGCGGCAGGCCGGTGGCGAGGCGCAGCTCCAGCAGCACGCGTTCCACCCGGCGGTCGTCGTCGGTCAGGACTTCGCGGCCGGCGGCGGGCGACGTGCCGGACGCCAGCAGTTCCGCGTACTTCGCCGGGTGCTTGACGTTCCACCAGCGCACCCCGCCGACGTGGCTGTGCGCGCCGGGGCCGGCGCCCCACCAGTCGGCGCCCTGCCAGTACAGGATGTTGTGCCGGCACGCGGCCTCCGCCGACGCGGCCCAGTTCGACACCTCGTACCAGTGCAGGCCCTGCGCGGTCATGGCCTTGTCGATCAGCTCGTACTTGTCCGCGAGCACGTCGTCGTCCGGCATGGGCAGTTCGCCGCGACGGACCCGGCGGGCCAGCGCGGTGCCCTCCTCCACGATCAGCGCGTACGCGGACACGTGGTCCACGCCCGCGCTGCGCACCGCGTCGAGCGACGACTGGAGGTCGGCGACCGTCTCGCCGGGCGTGCCGTAGATGAGGTCGAGGTTCACGTGGTCGAAGCCCGCCGCACGGGCCTCCTGAGCGGCGGCCACCGGACGGCCCGGCGTGTGCACCCGATCGAGCAACGTGAGGACGTGCCGTGCGGCGGACTGCATGCCGAGCGACACCCTCGTGTAACCAGCATCACGGATGGCTGAGAAGAAATCGGGTGACGTGGACTCCGGGTTGGACTCGGTGGTGACCTCCGCGCCGGGCGCCAGCCCGAACGACGACCGGACCGCGTCCAGCACCTGGCCCAGCCCGTCGGAGCCGAGCAGCGACGGGGTGCCACCGCCGACGAACACCGTGTCGACCGCCGGCGGGGCGCCCAGCACGGACGCGGCGAGGTCCAGTTCCCGCCGCAGGCCCTCCAGCCAGGACGCCGGTGACGCGGAAGTGCCCAGCTCACCGGCGGTGTAGGTGTTGAAGTCGCAGTAGCCGCACCGGGTCGCGCAGAACGGGACGTGCACGTAGACGCCGAACGGGCGGTCGCCCAGACCGGTGAGGGCGGAGGCGGGCAGCGAGCCGTCGGAGGGCGCGGGATCACCGATCGGCAGGGCGGAGGGCATGACGCCCATTGTCCCATTTACCAGCACCGCGACCGTCGTCCCACGATGCGGATGCCTGTGGACCACGGGGTGGACGCGTGGCACGCTGAGGCACATGACATCGACCGGAGTCCGCCTGGTGGTCCGCCGCCACGTCGACTTCCGTCGTGTCTCCAGCGCGATGTGCCGTCGTTCGGCATAACCCGCGCCTGCCTTTTTGTTCCCGTCGGCGCCGGGTGCGCTGACGAGACCCCCACCACGGCTGTCCTGGGACTCGCACGCGCACCAGCGCCCCGAATCCCCGGAGGACGAGGATGGTCCCCCCGACGACGACGCCTCAGCGCACCAAGCAGCGCCGAGGTGAGGGGCAGTGGGCGCTGGGCTACCGCGAGCCGCTGAACCCGAACGAGCGGAGCAAGAAGGACGACAATCCGCTCAACGTGCGTTCGCGGATCGAGAACATCTACGCCCACGGTGGTTTCGACTCGATCGACCCGGCTGATCTGCGTGGGCGTTTCCGCTGGTACGGGCTGTACACGCAGCGCAAGCCGGGGATCGACGGCGGTCGTACGGCGACGTTGGAGCCGGAGGAGCTGGACGACGAGTTCTTCATGCTCCGGGTCCGGATCGACGGCGGCCGGTTGACCACGCGGCAGTTGGCGTTGTTGGGCGAGTTGTCGCAGACCTACGCGCGTGACACGGCCGACATCACCGACCGGCAGAACATCCAGTACCACTGGATCCGCATCGAGGACGTGCCGACGATCTGGCGCAAGCTGGAGGACGCGGGTCTGACCACGATGGAGGCGTGTGGTGACAGTCCGCGCGTGATCCTCGGCTCGCCGGTGGCGGGGATCGCCGAGGACGAGGTGGTCGACGGTTCGGGCGCGATCGACGAGATCCTGCGCCGTTACGTCGGTGATCCGCGGTTCGCGAACCTGCCGCGCAAGTTCAAGACGGCGATCTCGGGGTTGCCGGACGTGGCGCACGAGATCCACGACGTGGCGTTCGTCGGGGTGGAGCACCCGGAGCACGGGCCGGGTTTCGACGTGTGGGTCGGTGGTGGGCTGTCGACGAACCCGATGATCGGGCAGAGGCTGGGCGCGTGGGTGCCGGAGGCCGAGGTGCCGGAGGTGTGGGAGGGCGTGATCAGCGTCTTCCGGGATTACGGCTACCGGCGGTTGCGGCACCGGGCGCGGATCAAGTTCCTGGTCGCGGACTGGGGTCCGGGGAAGTTCCGTGACGTGTTGGAGACCGAGTACCTGAAGCGGAAGCTGGTCGACGGTCCGGCGCCGGAGGTGCCCGCGGTCCCGCGTGACCACATCGGTGTGCACCGGCAGAAGGACGGCCTGTTCTACATCGGGGCGGCTCCGATCGCGGGTCGGGTGTCGGGTTCCACGTTGGTCGAGGTGGCCAAGGTGGTGGAGCGGGCGGGGTCGGGCCGGGTCCGGCTGACGCCGCAGCAGAAGCTGGTCGTGTTGGACGTGCCGGAGGGCGAGGTCGGGAACCTGCGGTCGGACCTGGCGAAGTTGGGGTTGCAGACGGAGCCGTCGCCGTGGCGGCGCGGTGTGATGGCGTGCACGGGTATCGAGTTCTGCAAGCTCGCGATCGTGGAGACCAAGGCGCGTGCGGTCGACCTGGTGTCGGCGTTGGAGAGCAGGTTGGCCGACATCGTGGGCGGGGTGACCGAGCCGGTCTCCGTGCACATCAACGGCTGCCCCAACTCGTGTGCCCGGATCCAGACCGCGGACATCGGCCTCAAGGGCATGATCGTCGCCGACGGGGACGGGCGGCAGGCCGAGGGTTTCCAGGTGCACCTGGGCGGCGGGCTGGGGCTGGACGCCGGGTTCGGCCGGAAGTTGCGGGGCCACAAGGTGACCGCCGTCGAGCTGTCGGACTACGTCGAGCGCGTGGTGCGCAACTTCGTGGCCGGGCGTGAGCCGGGCGAGAGGTTCGCGCAGTGGGTCGCCCGCGCCGACGAGGGTGATCTCAAGTGAGTGCGGTCGCGACCGCGCCGCCGTCTCCGGAGCAGCGGCCATGAGCACCGAGCGCGCGACTCCTTTCTACTGCCCTTATTGCGGTGACGAGGACCTTCGTCCGCAGGAGGAGCCCGACTATTCGTGGCTGTGCGCCTCGTGTCGCCGCGTGTTCACGGTGAAGTTCGTTGGTCTCAACCTTCCTCAGGAGGTGCAGCGATGACCGCCCCGACCAGGGTCGAGGAGCTGAAGGTGATCGCCGAGGCCGCTTCGGTGGAGCTGGCGCAGGCCGGTGCCGAGGAGGCGCTCGCGTGGACCGCCCGGACGTTCGGCGAGAGCTGGATCGTCGCGTCGAACATGCAGGACGCCGTCCTGATCGATCTGGCCGTCAAGGTGAAGCCGGATGTGGACGTGCTGTTCCTGGAGACCGGTTACCACTTCGCCGAGACGATCGGCACGCGTGACGCGGTGGACCTGGTCTATCCCGAGGTCCGGATCGTGAACGCGGCGGCCGAGCAGTCCGTGGCCGACCAGGAGGCCCGGTTCGGCCTGCTGAACAGGTCGGATCCGGGCGAGTGCTGTCGGCTGCGCAAGGTCGTGCCGTTGCAGCGCACGCTGGAGAACTACGACGCGTGGGTGACGGGGGTGCGTCGGGTGGACGCGCCGACGCGGGCGGGCACGCCGGTCGTGGCGTGGGACGACCGCAACGGGCTGGTGAAGGTCAACCCGATCGCGGCGTGGTCGGACGACGAGTTCCACGACTACATCGCCCGGCACGGGATCCTGGAGAACCCGTTGGTGCAGGACGGTTACCCCTCCATCGGCTGCGCGCCGTGCACCGTGAAGCCGCTGCCGGGCGCCGACCCGCGCAGCGGCCGGTGGGCGGGGCGGGCCAAGACCGAATGCGGGTTGCACGGATGACCACGACAGCTCTGGACACGTTGGGGCGCCTCGAATCCGAGGCGATCCACATCTTCCGCGAGGTGGCCGGCGAGTTCGACCGGCCGGTGATCCTGTTCTCCGGCGGCAAGGACTCCACGCTGCTGCTGCACCTGGCGGTGAAGGCGTTCTGGCCCGCGCCGGTGCCGTTCCCGCTGCTGCACGTGGACACCGGGCACAACTTCGACGAGGTCATCGCCTTCCGCGACAAGGTCGTCGCGCGGCACGGGCTGCGCCTGGAGGTGGCGAGGGTGCAGGACTACATCGACGACGGGCGGCTGGCCGAGCGCCCCGACGGCACCCGCAACCCGTTGCAGACCGTGCCGCTGCTCGACGCGATCACCGGCCACCGCTTCGACGCCGTGTTCGGCGGCGGCCGCCGCGACGAGGAACGCGCCCGGGCCAAGGAACGGATCTTCAGCCTGCGCAACTCCTTCGGCCAGTGGGAACCCCGCCGCCAGCGCCCGGAGCTGTGGAACCTCTACAACGGCCGGCACCGCCCCGGCGAGCACGTGCGGGTGTTCCCGCTGTCCAACTGGACCGAGCTGGACGTGTGGCACTACATCGCCCGCGAGAACATCGAGCTGCCCGACATCTACTACGCCCACCGTCGGCAGGTGTACCTGCGCGACGGCATGTGGCTCGCGCAGGGCCCGTGGGGCGGTCCGCGCGCGGACGAGACGATGGTCGAGAAGACCGTCCGCTACCGGACCGTGGGCGACGGGTCGTGCACCGGCGCGGTCGAGTCCGACGCCGCCGACATCGCCACCGTCATCGCCGAGGTCGCCGCGAGCAGGCTCACCGAGCGCGGCGCGACCCGCGCGGACGACCGGCTGTCCGAGGCCGCCATGGAAGACCGCAAGCGGGAGGGGTACTTCTAGATGAGCGACCTGTTGAGGCTGGCGACGGCGGGCAGCGTGGACGACGGGAAGTCCACCCTGGTCGGCAGGTTGCTCTACGACACCAAGTCCGTGCTGGCCGACACCCTCGACGCGGTGCACCGCGCCAGCGCCGACCGCGGCCTGACCACCCCCGACCTGTCGCTGCTGGTGGACGGGCTGCGGTCGGAACGCGAGCAGGGCATCACCATCGACGTGGCCTACCGCTACTTCGCCACCCCGAAACGCTCGTTCGTGCTCGCCGACACCCCCGGCCACGTCCAGTACACCCGCAACACCGTCACCGGCGCCTCCACCGCGCAGCTCGGCGTGCTGCTGGTCGACGCCCGCAAGGGCGTCATCGAGCAGACCCGCCGCCACGCGGCCGTGCTCGCCCTGCTGGGCGTGCCGCGCCTGGTGCTGGCGGTCAACAAGATCGACCTGGTCGACCACGACGAGGCCACGTTCTCCCGCATCGCCAAGGAGTTCACCGCCCACGCCACCGCCCTGGGCTACCCCGAGGACGCCGTGGTGACGATCCCCGTCTCCGCACTCGCCGGCGACAACGTGGTGGAGCGCTCCGACCGGACACCCTGGTACGACGGCCCCACCCTGCTGCAACACCTGGAGACCGTGCCGGTCGACGTGGACCCGCACGACGCGCCGTTCCGCTTCCCCGTCCAGTACGTCATCCGCCCCCGCACCGCCGAACACCCCGACTACCGCGGCTACGCGGGCCAGGTCGCCGCCGGCACCGTCCGCGTCGGCGACGAGATCACCGTCCTGCCCGACGGGCTGCGCTCCACCGTCACCGGCATCGACACCGCCGACGGCCCACTGGAACAAGCCGCCTCCGGCCAGTCCGTGACACTCCTCCTGGCGCACGACCTGGACATCTCCCGCGGCGACCTCATCGCCGCCGCCGCCGTCCCACCCAAGGTCACCGACGAATTCGACGCCACCGTCTGCTGGCTCTCGGAGAAGGCACTGACCCCCGGCGCCCGCGTCCTGGTCAAACACGGCACACGCACCGTCCAAGCCATCGTCACCCAGCTCCACACCCGCTTCGACGAGCAGAAGCTCGGCAGCACCGACGCGCCGGACTCGCTGACGCTGAACGAGATCGGCCAGGTCGCGCTGCGCACGGCCGAGCCCATCCCGGTGGACGACTACACCAAGAGCCGCCGCACGGGCGCGTTCCTGGTCATCGACGCCGCTGACGGCAGCACGCTCGCCGCCGGGCTCGTGGGTGCTCCGCTGCCGGAGCTGGACCGCGTGGAGAGCTGTACCGACGGCGGCGACGCCGCCGAGCCGGACAGTCACGCCCTCGTCTCCCCCGGTCCCTGAAAGGTCCCGCGACCGTGAGCACCAAGCGCCGCACCCTGATCACGTCACTGGCTGCACTGACCGCACTCGCGGCACTCTCCGGGTGCTCCCGGATCGACCGCGGTGACGACTCGGCCAACGCCAGGGACCTGGGCGCGGCGACGGAGGTCCGCCTCGGCTACTTCCCCAACGTCACCCACGCCGCCGCACTGGTGGCCGTGGACAAGGGCTTCTTCACGAAGGAGCTGGGTGACACCAAGCTGGTCACGCAGGCGTTCACCGCAGGCCCCACCGCGGTGAACGCCCTGCTGGGCAGCTCACTGGACGTGTCGTTCATCGGCTCCGGCCCGGCGATCAACGCCTACGCCAAGTCCGACGGCGAGGCGGTCACGCTCGTCTCCGGCGCCACGTCGGGCGGGGCGCAGCTCGTGGTGAAGCCGGAGATCACCTCGCCGGCCGACCTCGCCGGCAAGGTCCTCACCACCCCGCAGCTCGGCAACACGCAGGACGTGGCGCTGAAGAAGTGGCTGGCCGACGAGAAGCTCGACGTGCAGGTCACGAACGTGGAGAACTCGCAGTCGCTGGACCTGTTCCGGCGCGGCGACGTGCAGGGCGCGTGGGCGCCGGAGCCGTGGTCGTCGCGGCTCGTGCTGGAAGCGGGCGCGAAGGTGCTGCTGGACGAGAAGTCCCTGTGGGAGGACGGGAAGTTCCCGACCACGGTGGTCCTCGTGCGGACGAAGTTCCTCCGCGAGCACCCCCGGACGGTGGAGGCGCTGCTGCGCGGCCACGTCGCGGCCACCGACTTCGCGCTGGACAACGAGGTCGAGGCCAAGCAGATCGTCAACAACGCGTTGAAGCAGCTCACCGGCAAGGCACTGGGCGAACCGGTGCTGGACCGGGCGTTCGACAACATCGAGCTGACAGTGGACCCGCAGGCCGGGAGCTTTCCGCGGCTGGCACAGGACGCGGTGACCGCGGGTGTGGTGAAGGAGGCCGCCGACCTGGCCGGTCTCGCCGATTTCACGCTGCTGAACAAGGTGCTCTCGGCGGCGGGCAAGCCGACCGTGGACACCGCCGGACTGGACCGGAAGTAACTTGAGGAAGGCAGGCACACCATGACCGCCACGCTTGAGAACCCGACGGCCTTGTCCGACGTGGATGCCGCGGTGACCTTGTCCGGGGTCCGCAAGGTCTTCGGCCACGGCCCGGCCGGCGTCGTCGCGCTCGACGGCGTCGACCTGACGGTCGCCCCTGGCGAGTTCGTGTGCCTGCTCGGCGCGTCCGGCTGCGGCAAGTCGACCTTGCTGAACCTGGTCGCCGGGCTGGACGCGCCCACCTCCGGTCGGATCGAGCTGACCACGTCACGTCCCGCCGTGATGTTCCAGGAAGCCGCGCTCATGCCGTGGCTGACCGCCGCACGCAACGTGGAGCTGCCGCTGCGACTGGCGGGTGTGAAGCGCGGCGCGCGGCGGGAGAAGGCCAGCGAGCTGCTGTCGCTGGTGCGGCTGGTCGGCGCCGGGCACAAGCGGCCCCACGAGCTGTCCGGCGGTATGCGGCAGCGCGTGGCGCTGGCGCGCGCCCTGGCGTCCACGCTGGGCAGCGCCGAGAACGGCACGCCCGGCCTGCTGCTGATGGACGAGCCGTTCGCCGCGCTCGACGCCATCACTCGGGACGTGCTCCAGGCGGAGCTGGTGCGGGTGTGGCGGGAGACCGGCACTGCGGTCGTGTTCGTCACGCACGACGTGCGCGAGGCCGTGCGGCTCGGGCAGCGGGTCGTGCTGCTGTCGTCCCGGCCGGGCCGCGTCGTGCGCGAGTGGTCCACCGCGGACTGCGACGAGCCCGCCGTCATCGACGAGATCACGGCCCACCTGCGAGAGGTGATCAGCGGACATGCCGCAGCTTGACACGGACCTCTCCGCCGTCGGCGCCGGTCTGGACGCGCTGGACGCGCCGTCGCAGGAGCGGCGGCCGTCGCTGCGCAAGCGGTTCCTCCGCACGGCGGTGCCGCCGCTGATCGCGTTCGCGCTGCTGCTCGGCGCGTGGCAGGCGTTGTGGGCGTTGGCGTTCTGGCCGGAGTACCAGTTGCCGTCGCCGGGGTCGGTGTGGGCGGCGGTGGTCGAGGCGGTCGAGACCGGTCGTGCGTTCGAGGTGCTGTGGACCTCGGTCAGCCGTGCCCTGCTCGGGTTCCTCACCGCCGTGGTGATCGCCACGCCACTGGGGTTGCTGATCGCCAAGGTGCGGGTGGTGCGGGCGGCGATCGGGTCCTTGTTGACGGGTTTGCAGTCGCTGCCGTCGGTGGCGTGGGTGCCGGCGGGCATCCTGTGGTTCGGCGCGACGCCGGCGACCATCTACTTCGTGGTGCTGATGGGGTCGGTGCCGTCGATCGCCAACGGCCTGGTGTCGGGCGTCGACCAGATCCCGCCGCTGTTGCCGAGGGTCGGCCAGGCTCTGGGGGCCGGCCGGCTGGCGTCGGCGCGGCACATCCTGCTGCCCGCCGCGCTGCCCGGGTACCTGTCCGGGTTGAAGCAGGGGTGGGCGTTCTCGTGGCGGTCGCTGATGGCGGCGGAGATCATCGCGACGTCGCCGCAGCTCGGTGAGGGTCTGGGGCAGTACCTGCACAACGGGTCGGCGTTGAACGACATCTCGATGGTGATCGCGGCGATCTTCCTGATCCTGCTGGTGGGTGTGGGGATCGAGTTGCTGGTGTTCCGGCCGTTGGAGCGCGCTGTGCTGCGGGCGCGCGGGCTGACGGGTGCGCTGTGACCGCGTTGGTGGCCGTGGCGCACGGCAGTCGTGACCCGCGGTCGGCGGCCGTGGTGCGGCAGTTGTTGGACGTGGTGCGGGCGTTGCAGCCGTCGTTGGACGTCCGGTGCTCGTTCCTGGACCTCTCGGTGCCGTTGTTGGGTGACGTGCTGCGAGGGGTGGCGGCGGACGGCCACCGTTCGGCCGTGGTGGTGCCGTTGTTGCTGGGCAAGGCTTTCCACGCACGGGTCGACGTGCCGAGCGCGGTGGCGGAGGCCGGAGTGCCGTCGTTGGACGTGACGATCGCCGACGTGCTGGGCCCGGACCCCCGGTTGGAGTCGGCGGCGCTGCGCCGCCTGGCTTCGGTCGGTGTGCGTCCACGCGACCGTTCGACGGGCGTGGTCCTGGCCGGTGCGGGCTCGTCCCACGCGCCCGCCAACGCCGTGGTGTCGCGGATCGCCGCCCGGTGGGCCGCCGGTGCGGGCTGGGCCGGCGTGGAAGCCGCCTTCGCCTCCACCGCCACTCCCGACGTGCCGACCGCCGTGGCGCGCCTGCGCGCCCGGGGCGCCGACCGCATCGCCGTGGCGTCGTGGTTCCTGGCCCCCGGCTTCCTCCCGGACCGCGTGACCCGCCTGGCCGGCGAGGACGCGATCATCGCCCCACCCCTTGGCCCGGACCCGGAGGTGGCGGAACTGGTCCTCCACCGCTACCAGTCGGCGCTCTGCTCTCGACTGGCCCGCACTGCCTGAGTGCGAGCGCCCTATCGTGCGACCGTGAGCGCCACGGCCCCTCGTCCGATCCTGTTCCTCGACGTCGACGGACCGCTCATCCCGTTCGGCACGCCACCGCCGCACCACCCGGACGGCCACCCGACCTACCGGGCGGGTCACTCGAATCCGCTGCCGGGCAGGATCAACCCCGCGCACGGACCCCGGTTGGCCGCACTGGCGTGCGACCTGGTCTGGGCCACGACGTGGATGGCCGATGGGCAGGACGGGGTGCACTGGGGGACCCTGGCGCTGGTCGACTGGGCGGCCGGTCGCGCGTTCGCCTGGATCGACGACGAGATCACCGAGGCCGATCGGGCGTGGGTGTCCGCACACCACCGGGGACCGGCCCTGCTCCACCGCCGACCCCCGCGAGGGCATCACCGACGCCGACTACGCCGCCCTCCACGACTGGTCGCACGGCGCGGTCAGTCGTGCTCGCCCGGCCACTCGTCCGCGTCCAGGGCCTCCACCAGACGTTCCATCACCTTGAGCGTCGTCCGCAGGTCGTCCAGGTCCACCTGGGCCGAGATGCGGTTGGTGAAAGCGTGCTGGGCCTTCGCCAGCCGGGCCACCGCCTCGTAGCCGGCCGCAGTGGGCCGGAACAGCTTGGCCCGCTTGTGCGCGGGGTTGGGCAGGTACTCGGCCAACCCCTTCTCCACCAACAGGTCCGCGATGCGCTGCACGCTCTGCCGGGTCAGGCTCATCTCACGGGCGATGCCCGACACCGGCAACGGCTGCCGCAGCACGGCGCCGAGCACCTGCCACCACGCCGCCGTGAGGCCGACCGGCTTGGTCATCACCTCGGCCGCCTCCAGGAAACCGCCGTAGAGGCGGAACGTGCGCATGATGACCTCGGTCAGCACGTCCCCCGCCTCCGTGCGCGGCTCGACGTCGGTCATGACACCGCGGCGACGAGCCTGCCGAACCACGCCGGGTCGGCCGTCCGGTACAGGCCGTACCACGCCTCCAGCACGGCCGGCTCGTACAGGTCCAGCTCGGCGAAGATCTCCCGCGCGAACTCCAGCGCCGACGCCGCACCGGCCGTGATCAGGCCGTCCGCCCGCACCGCCCGCTCCGAGCGGAACAACGCCGCACCGGTGTACCCGGGCACGGACTCCAGCTGCTCGACCGCGTTGCCGCCGTGCGCCCGCGTGTTCAGCACACCCTCGGCCGCCAGCCCGATCGTCGCGCCGCAGATCGCCGCGACCGGCACGCCCGCGTCCAGCCACCGCCGACCCGCCGCGCCGAACGCCGCGTTCGCACCGCTCCCCCACGTGTCCGCGCCGGGCAGGATCAGCATCGCGCTGTCCGCCGGGTCGACGTCGGCCAACGCCAGGTCCGGCGTGATCCGCAGCCCGCCCATGGACGTCACCGGGTCGAGCGTCGCGCCGACGGTCCGCACCTGGTAGCGACCGGGCGCCTTCTGGAACTGCGGCGTGTTGATCTGCGCCGTCGCGTACCCGAACTCCCAGTCGGCCACCGTGTCGTACACAGCGAGGTGAACCGTCTCCGTTATCATGACAGCATTCTGTCATTTTGACAGTGCACTGTCAAAAGACCGGGGATCGTAGAGTGCCACCCATGGCAGACGAGCTGGTCCACTACGAGGTGCGGCGTGGCATCGCGACGATCACGCTGGACTCCCCCCACAACCGCAACGCCCTCTCCGCACAGCTGCGCGCCGAGCTGACCGGACACCTGAAGGCCGCCACGGCCGACGACGCCGTGCGCGTGATCGTGCTGAGCCACACCGGCCCGGTGTTCTGCTCCGGCATGGACCTCAAGGAAGCGGGCGGCGCGAGCGCGGACAAGCAGGGCGTCAACGAGTTCCCCGCGATCCTGGAACAGCTGTGGACCAGCCCGAAGCCCGTCGTCGCCCGGCTGGCCGGCCCGGCGCGCGCGGGCGGCGTCGGCATGGTGGCGGCGTGCGACATCGCGGTCGCGGTGGACACGGCCACCTTCGCCTTCAGTGAGGTCCGCATCGGCGTGGTGCCCGCCGTCATCTCGGTGACCGTGCTCCCCCGCCTGCTGCCGCGCGCCGCCCACGAGCTGTTCCTCACCGGCGAGACGTTCGCCGCACCCAAGGCCGTGGCCATCGGCCTGATCAACTCGGCCGTGCCCGCCGACGACCTGGACACCGAGGTCACCCGCTACACGGACATGCTCGCGCTGGGCGCGCCGAACGCCCTCGCCGCCACCAAGCGGATGCTCCAGGAACCCCGGTCGGACGACCTCGGCGAGGTGTTCGCCGACATGCTCGCCCTGTCCGCGCGCCACTTCGGCGGCCCGGAGGGCCAGGAGGGCATCGCCGCGTTCGTCGGCAAGCGCAAGCCGTCCTGGGTGCCCACCGGGGAGTCCGAGGACTAGCGCCGGTCCGCACGGGCGGCGTCAGTCCGTGTACTCGACGGTGAGCACCCGGTCGCCGGAGTCGGCGGTGCGGGCCACGGCGTCGGCGAGGACGGCCTCGATGTCGGCGTTGCCGCCCTCCCAGACCAGCACGTGCTCGCCCTGCGGCAGCCACGACAGGTCGGTCAGGCAGTCGTACAGGGCGTCCAGGTTGTGCCCGAACCAGTCGGGGAAGCTCAACGCGTCCGCGATGGCCCCGAGGGCTGCCTCCTTCGAGTGCGCACCGCGCCGCACCACGTGCCGGTAGGTCATTCGGCCACGTCCACGACGACGAACGACTCGTAGTGGTCGGCCGTGTAGTACACCTCGTCGGACGACCCGGTCACGATCCGCCGCGCGCCGCGGTCGTCGCTGCCGGGCGTCGGCACGGTGTACTCGCGGTAGTAGTCGCGGGGTTTGGCCGGGAGCACCTTCTCGCGGTTCTGGAACGTCCCGCCGTCGTTGCGCGGGTACGGGAACGGGCCGTCCCGCTCGATCAGCTCCCACGTGGCCTTCACCTCCGCGGGCAGGCTGGACAGGGCCTTGACCGGCAACCCGGAGTCCCCGCCGGGCACGTCGGCCGCCGCGCCGGACACCGAACCGGACGTGGGTGGAGCGGGCGACGAGCCGGTGAGGTCCTTGGCGAAGTAGCCGACCACGACCAGCACGATCAGGCCGAGCAGAGCGACGGAGAGGCGCCGGGCGGGAGTCACGACTCCAGAGCCTACGAAGAACCGCTCGCGTCCACCTTGTCGGGCTTCGCGTCGTCACTCGCCGGCGGCACCTTGGGCACCGGGTTGAACCTGGTCGAGGCGTTGTCCACGACCCGGTCGATCAGCCGCGCCACCCCCAGGCACAACGGCAGCAGCACGCACATGAGCAGCGCGAACTGGAACGGGAAGGGCAGCTGCGCCAACCACAGCTCCACCCCGTCCCACCACTGCTCGAAAGCGTCCACCACACCACCGAGCTTAGTCCCGTGACGCGCTTCACCGCACACGGATCACTACCAGTCGGTAAGTTGCCCGCATGTTCGCCGTCTACGCAGCCGAGCCGAGCCCGCAAGACCCGATCGCCGCCCTGCGCGTCGGCGAACGACCCGAGCCCGAGGTCCCGCCGGGTTGGGTGGAGGTGGCCGTGAAAGCGGCGAGCCTGAACATGCACGACCTGTGGACGCTGCGCGGCGTGGGGATCAAGGCCGACAAGTTCCCGATGATCCTGGGCTGCGACGGCGCGGGCGTGCTGGAGGACGGCACGGAGGTCGTGCTGCACTCGGTGATCGGCGACCCGGACTGGTCCGGTGACGAGACCCTGGACCCCGGCCGCACGCTGCTCACCGAGAAGCACCAGGGCACGTTCGCCGACCACGTCGTCGTCCCGGCGCGCAACGTGCTGCCCAAGCCGGCGGGGATGAGCTTCGCCGAGGCCGCGTGCATGGGCACGGCGTGGCTGACGGCGTACCGGATGCTGTTCGTGAAGTCGGGTCTGCGGCCGGGTCAGACCATGCTGGTGCAGGGCGCGTCCGGTGGCGTGTCGACGGCGTTGGTCCAGCTGGGCCGCGCGGCGGGCTTCCGGGTGTGGGTCACCGGCCGCACGGAGGAGAAGCGCGCGTTGGCCGAGAGCCTGGGCGCGCACCAGTCGTTCGAGTCCGGCGCACGGCTGCCGGAACGCGTGGACGCGGTGTTCGAGACCGTCGGCAAGGCCACCTGGTCGCACTCGATGAAGTCGCTCAAGCCGGGCGGGATCGTGGTGATCTCCGGCGCGACGAGCGGTGACGCGTCGGCGGCGGAGTTGCAGCGGCTGTTCTTCCTCCAGCTGCGGGTCGTCGGCTCGACCATGGGCACCCGCGAGGAGCTGGGCGACCTGCTGGCGTTCTGCGAGCTGACCGGCCTGCGCCCGCAGATCGGCGCGGAGCTGCCGTTCGAGCGGGCCGAGGAGGGCTTGCGCGCGATGCTCGACGGCGAGACCGCGGGCAAGATCGTCTTCACCCGCAGCTGAGCCGGCCGGGCGCCGCGTCGCACCAGCCGTCCACCACCTCCGCGAGCACGGCCATCGGCAACGGGCCGCCGCGCAGCACGAGGTCGTGGAACGCCCTGATGTCGAAGCGGTCGCCCAGCCGCCGTTCCGCCTCACCCCGCAGGCGCTGGATCTCCAGCCGCCCCACCATGTACGACAGCGCCTGCGCGGGGTTCTCGATGTACCGGTCGACCTCGGAGAAGACGTCCACGTCCGGCATGACGGCGTTGGCGCGCAAGAACTCCACCGCCTGCTGCCGCGTCCACCGCATCGCGTGCAGGCCGGTGTCCACCACTAACCTGGCGGCGCGCAGCGAGTCGCCCGACAGCATCCCGAGCCGCGCCACGTCGTCGCTGTAGAGGCCCATCTCATCGGCCAGCCGCTCCGCGTACAGCGCCCAGCCCTCCAGGTAGGCCTCGATGGCCGCGAACCGGCGCAGCAGCGGCAGGTCGACCAACTGCTGCGCCAGCGCGATCTGGAAGTGGTGCCCCGGCACGCCCTCGTGGAACGCGGTGGACTCGGCGCTGAACCGCTCGCGCAGCTCGGCCCGGTAGGTGTTGACGAAGTACGTGCCCGGCCGCGAGCCGTCCATCGCCGGGTCCATGTAGTAGGCCAGCGGCGCGTTGGGGGCCTCCGCCTCCGGGACCGCCTCGACCACGCACCGCGCCGCCGGGACGGCGCCGAACCAATTGCCCGCGACCTCCTCGGCGCGGGCGATGGAGTCCTTGGCCGGCACCAGCATCTCGTCGGCGTCGCTCCAGCGCAGCGCCGGATCGGCGAGCAGCCGGGCCCGCACGCCGGCCGCCGTGGTCGGGCCGAACACCCGTCCGCCGATCTCCTCGTACTCCCGGTCCAGCGCCTCGATCAGGTCCAACCCGATCCGGTGCAGTTCCTCGGGAGTGTGCGCGGTCGTCGTGTACATGCGGACCAGGTCCTGGTAGATCCGGTCGCCGTCGGGCAGCCAGCACAGGCCGGGCCGCGTCTCATCGCGCCCGCGGCAGACCACCTCGGTGCGCAGGAAGTCGCGGTAGCGGCTGAAGGCGGGGCGGACGGTCCCGTCCAGCAGCCGGGCGCATTCCGGCGCGGACGTGGTGCCGTGCAGCGGGGTGGACAGCGGGTCGTCGTCCTCGGCCAGGTAGCGGTCGAGGCGGTCGATGGCGGATTCCACCAAGTGCCTCAGCGGACGGCGGGCGGAGTCCCGTTGCCGCCGCGCGAGGGCTTCCAGGTACGCGGGCAGTGCCGACAACCGGGCCAGGTAGGCCTGTCTGGCCCGGTCGTCGGCCGGGCGGATCAGGGGCAACGCGCCGAGCAGCACGACCAGTGGCGCGGTGAGGCCTTCGGCGTGGGTGTGCTCGACCAGCTTCGCGTCGAGGCGGTGCACCACGGCCCACGCCTGCTGCGCGACCACCGCACGCGTCACCGGGTCGTCGTCCCCGGCGTGCGCGCGACGCGCGATGCCCTCGGCACGGTCG
Organism: Saccharothrix isguenensis; assembly: GCF_052936305.1. NCBI lineage: Bacteria > Bacillati > Actinomycetota > Actinomycetes > Pseudonocardiales > Pseudonocardiaceae > Saccharothrix > Saccharothrix isguenensis. The sequence continues at coordinate 1,419,633 of NZ_CP193626.1, read as the reverse complement.
CGCAGCGCGCGGTGGCCGTCGGCGCTCGGGTCCGGCAGCCGGTCGTCCCAGCCCGGCAGGCCGAGCAGGGTGGCCATGACGGGATCGCCGTCCAGCACCAGGGTCAACAACTCGTCGGCGAGGTCGCGTGCGGTGGTCACGCCGCCATTCTGTGGCGCTACCCCGGCGGAATGCGCGTGCTCGCGACGGAAAAGGCCTCGCGGGCCTCGGCGACCAGCCGTGCCACGATCTCGGCCGCCGGGGCCGGTCGGACCAGCGGGTACGTCTGCCCGGCCCACATCGACATCAGCTCCGGGTCGCCGGTCGCGCGCACCGGCTTGGTCAAGTGGTGCACCTCGGGGTAGGCGGCGGGGGCCTTGCCCTGGTTCGCGACCAGGAACCGGTTCACCAGGCCGCGCGCCGGGCGTCCGCTGAACGCCCTCGTCAGCGCGGTGCGGCGGGTGCCGTCGGCGAGGGCCTGGCGGTGCGCGGCGGACGTGCCGGCCTCCGGTGCGGCCAGGAACGCGGTGCCGAGCTGCGCCGCGACCGCGCCCGCCGTGACGACGGCGGCGACGTCCGCGCCGTGCACCAGCCCGCCGGTGGCGATCAGCGGCAGGTCCACCCTGGCGCGGACCAGGCGCAGGGCGGCCAGCACGCCGAACAGCTCGCCGCCTCCGGGCGAGACGCCGTCGTCGCAGAACGTGCCGCGGTGCCCGCCCGCGTCGCTGCCCTGCACGCACAGCGCGTCGGCGCCGATCTGGGCCGCCTGCGCGGCTTCCTGCGGGGTCGTGACGGTGACGACGACCGTGGAGCCGGCCGCGTGCAGGCGGTGCACGTCCTCCGGGTTCGGCAGGCCGAACGTGAAGGAGACGACCGGGATGCGCAGCGCCATGACCAGTTCCAGCTTGGCCGCGTACGCGTCGTCGTCCCACGTCGGTTCGCCCGGCTCGGTCGCCGACTGCGCCCGGACGCGTTCGCGGTAGCCGGAGAGGTCGGCGTTGGAGCGGGAGCCGGGGACGAACAGGTTGACGCCGAACGGCCGGTCGGTGAGCGCGGTCGTGCCGGTGATCTGCGCGGCGACCGCCTCGACGGACAGGTAGCCGGCGGCCAGGAACCCGAGGCCGCCCGCGCCCGCGACCGCGGCCACCAGTTCGGGTGTGGACGCCCCACCGGCCATCGGCGCGGCGATGACGGGCACTTCGAGTCGGTCCCACATGCCGCCGACCCTAACCCGCCCTGCCGCCGAAATGCCGTATTGGCAGGTCCACGACGTCCGACGGCAAAACGCTCACGTTCCGAGCGTTGGATTCGGGTGTTCCGGAGGCAGGGCTCACGCGTTCCGGGCGTAGGACTTCCGCGGGAGTCCTACGCCCGGAACGGGCGGGGTTACGGGAGCGTGTCGAGGTGCGGCGCCACCGTGTTGGCGAACTGCCAGTTGTTCGAGGCGTCCCAGTTGATCGACCACGTCATCGCGCCGCGGATGCCGGGCCACGTCTGGGAAGGCTTGAACGAACCGCAGTTCGTGCCCTTGGCCAGGCAGTTCAGCGCCGCGTTGACGTTGGCCGGCGACTGGTAGCCGCCGCCCGCGCCGGACGGCGAGGCGGGCAGGCCGAGACCGACCTGGTCCGGGCGGAGGCCGTTCTGGAGCTGGATGCAGGCCAGCGCCACCAGGAAGTCGACCGTGCCCTGGGAGTAGACCTTCTGGTCGCAGCCGAGCATCGAGCCGGAGTTGTAGTACTGCATGTTGACGACCGTGAGGATGTCCTTCACGGCCAGCGCCAGCTTGAAGTACTCCGCGCCGGTGGACTGCATGTCGATGGTCTGCGGCGCCATCGCGATGATCCTGCCGCCGCCCGCGTGGATGCTGCGCAGCGCCTGCGCCATGTACGTGGCGTTGACGCCGTTCTCCAGGTCGATGTCGACGCCGTCGAACCCGTAGTTCGCGATCAACGCCTTCACGCTGTTGGCGAAGTTGGTCGCGGCGGTGGAGTTGCCGACGCTGATGGTGCCCTTCTCACCGCCGACCGAGATGATGACCTTCTGGCCCCGGCCCTGGAGGGTGCGCACGTCCGCCTTGAACTGGGCGTCGGTGTAGCCGCCGAGCTTGCTCGACAACGTCGGGTCCAGGTTGAACGCGACCGCGCCGGGCGTGGTGGTGGCGTCGGCGAACGCGACGGCGACGATGTCGTAGGTGGTCGGCACGTCGGCGAGCTTGAGCAGCCGCGAGCCGTTGTCGAAGTTGTGCCAGTAACCGGTGAGCGCGTGCTTGGGCAGCGACGGGTCCGGGTTGCCGGGCGTGGTCGTCGTGGTCGTGGTCGTCGTGGTGGTTGTCGTCGTGGTGGTGGTGGTGGTGCTCGTCGGCGGGGTGCCCGGTCCGTCGAGGCTCACGTCGTCCGCGTAGAACGTCGGCTGGCCGTACCAGCCGTGCACGTAGATCGTGACGCTGCTCGTCGCGCCGGTGGTGAAGTCGATCGACAGCTGGCTGAAGCCGGCCGACCCCGGCGTCCAGGTGCTCTTGTCGCCGCTGCCGGTGCCGGTCACGCCGAGGTACACGTAGCTGCCCTGCACCCAGCCGGTCAGCTTGTACGCGGTGTTGGCCCGCACGGAGATCGTCTGCGAACAGCGGGCGTTGTCGTGACCGGCGGGGGTGCCGGCCAGGGCGTGCGTGCCGCTGCGCTTGGTCATGGTCGTCGCGGTCGCCGCCGCACCGCACGTCCAACCGCTGGTGCCGCCCTCGAAACCGGGGTTGGCGACCAGGTTGGCGGCCGACGCGCTGCCGGCGACCACCAGGGTCAGGCTCGCGATCGCCAGCAGTCCCGCCAGCACCGCGCCCAGCGCGCGTCTCGTCCTCGAAGCCACGTCCACCTCCACGTTCTCGTCGGCGGCCAAGGCCCAGCACGGGTGACGTGGGCCACTGGCAAAATGGACTAGACCACTGGGTCTTGTCAAGGGTGTGACCATGAGCGGGTGACGTTCACCGTTGATGACGCGATCCGGATCGCACGGGCGGCCCACGCGGCGCAGGTCGACAAGTCCGGCAAGCCGTACATCGACCACCCGCTGCGCGTGATGGCCCGCGTGTCGGGTGAGCACGCGCGCATGGCGGCCGTGCTGCACGACGTCGTGGAGGACACCGCCGTCACCGACACCGACCTGCTGGCCGCCGGGTGCCCGCCGGAGGTGGTGGCGACCGTGCTCGCGTTGAGCCACCGCGACGGCGAGGCCCAGGAGGACTACCTGGCGCGGGTGCGGACCGACCCGGTCGCGGTGGAGGTGAAGCGGGCGGACATCGCCGACAACACGTCACCGGCACGGCTGGCGCTGCTCGACATGGCCACCCAGGACCGGCTGCGGGCGAAGTACGCGCGGGCGTTGGAGATCCTCGCGCGGTGAGGTGATCGTCGCTCCGGCGTTACCCCGTCGACGTCTGCGGCGGGGCGGCGCGCGGGCGGCTAACACGGTCGTGACAGTTGCGGCGGAGATCACGCCCGATTTGGCGGCGCAAGCCTCTGACGTGCGGCATCATAGTAGGTGAACCGATACAGAGAGACGACCGAAAGGCGACATGACCAACCCTCTGAAGACCGTTCGCACGTACCTCGCCACCCGGCGGCAGATCCGCAAGCGGGAAGCGGATCTCAACCGTGAGTTGGCCGCCTACAACACCCCGAGCGCCCGGATGGACATCGAGGCGATCCTCTCCCGCCACACGAGCCACGAGGCGCGGGAGATCGAAGCCATCCTCCGCCGCCAGGCGCTGAGCGGGATGCTCCGCAACCACAGCTGAGCCGCCGAACCCTTTCGAGGGCCTTCAGGACAGGGGCGTCCTGAGGGCCCTTCTGTTATTCCGGACCCCACCTCGGCCACCGATTCGCAGCAGCCCTCGGTGCCGAGTTCGAACACAGCCATCCCGGGCTCCTGCGGGTCGACGACCCAGTAGCTCCGGACCCACAGCTGTGCGTGAGTGCGCTTCTCATGAGCGACGAGGATGTCGGGCCGCAGCTCGGTGGACTTCGTCCCCTTCTCCGCTTGGTTCGCCGACTACGTCGGACGGGTTCGGCAACACACGGCTCCGCGCCGGCCGGTCACCCGAAGATGTACCGACCGGCGCGAGTTGGCCGGTGGGGCTTACTTCTTGCCCTTGTCCTTGACGGAGTCGTCGGTGGACAGGGCTGCGACGAAGGCTTCCTGGGGGACCTCGACCCGGCCCACCATCTTCATCCGCTTCTTGCCTTCCTTCTGCTTCTCCAACAGCTTGCGCTTGCGGGTGATGTCACCGCCGTAGCACTTCGCCAGAACGTCCTTGCGAATGGCGCGAATCGTCTCGCGGGCGATCACGCGGGCGCCGACGGCGGCCTGGATCGGCACCTCGAACTGCTGCCGCGGAATCAGCTCGCGCAGCTTGGACGCCATCCTGGTGCCGTAGGCGTAGGCGTAGTCCTTGTGCACGATCGCGCTGAACGCGTCCACCGGCTCGCCCTGCAACAGGATGTCGACCTTCACCAGCTCGGCGTCCTGCTCGCCCGACTCCTCGTAGTCCAGCGACGCGTAGCCACGCGTGCGCGACTTCAGCGCGTCGAAGAAGTCGAAGATGATCTCGCCGAGCGGCATGGTGTAGCGCAGCTCGACGCGGTCCTCGGACAGGTAGTCCATGCCGCCCAGCTGGCCGCGCTTGGCCTGGCACAGCTCCATGATCGCGCCGATGTAGTCGCTCGGCGCGATGATCGTGCACTTGGTGATCGGCTCGTACACCTCGGCCCGCTTGCCGTCCGGCCAGTCGGACGGGTTCGTCACCACGTGCACGGTGCCGTCGTCCATCACCACCCGGTACACCACGTTCGGCGCGGTGGAGATCAGGTCGAGGCCGAACTCGCGTTCCAGCCGGTCGCGCGTGATCTCCAGGTGGAGCAGGCCGAGGAAGCCGCAGCGGAAGCCGAAGCCCAGGGCGGCCGACGTCTCCGGCTCGAACGTGAGCGCGGCGTCGTTGAGCTGCAGCTTGTCCAGCGCCTCGCGCAGGATCGGGTAGTCCGAGCCGTCCACCGGGTAGAGCCCGGAGTAGACCATCGGGCGCGGCTCGCGGTAACCCGCCAGCGGCTTGGTGGCGCCGTGCTTCTCCGCCGTGACGGTGTCGCCGACCTTCGACTGGCGGACGTCCTTCACACCGGTGATGAGGTAGCCCACCTCGCCGACGCCCAGGCCGACGCTCGGCTTCGGCTCGGGCGAGATGATGCCGACTTCCAGCAGCTCGTGGGTCGCGTTGGTGGACATCATCCGGATCCGCTGGCGCGGGGTGATCTTGCCGTCCACCACCCGGATGTAGGTGACCACGCCGCGGTACGTGTCGTAGACCGAGTCGAAGATCATCGCGCGGGGCGGGGCGTCCGCGTCGCCGACGGGGGCCGGGACGCGCTTGACGACCTCGTCCAGCAGCGCGCCGACGCCGAGGCCGGTCTTCGCCGAGACGCGCAGCACCTCTTCGGGCTCGCAGCCGACGATGTGGGCGAGCTCCTTGGCGTACTTGTCCGGGTCCGCCGCGGGCAGGTCGATCTTGTTCAGCACCGGGATGATGGTGAGGTCGTTCTCCATCGCCAGGTACAGGTTGGCCAGCGTCTGCGCCTCGATGCCCTGCGCCGCGTCGACCAGCAGCACGGTGCCCTCGCACGCCTCCAGCGCCCGCGAGACCTCGTACGTGAAGTCGACGTGGCCGGGGGTGTCGATCATGTGGAGGACGTGGTTGTTGCCGTCGACCACCCACGGCAGCCGCACGTTCTGCGCCTTGATGGTGATGCCGCGTTCGCGTTCGATGTCCATGCGGTCGAGGTACTGCGCGCGCATCGCCCGCGCGTCGACGACGCCGGTGAGCTGCAGCATGCGATCGGCCAGGGTCGACTTCCCGTGGTCGATGTGGGCGATGATGCAGAAGTTCCGGATGAGCTCCGGAGGCGTGAACGTCTGGTCGGCGAACGTGGTCACTCAGGTTCCTCGCACACGAAGGACGGCGGATCTGCCCATGTCAACTAGACACAGCATCTCACGTCACGCCGTCGTGGCGTTCCGCCCCGGCGTGACCGAGGCCATAGGCTGCACGCCGTGTACGCGAACGGTGAGGATGCCCGCCCGGTCACAGGCGCGGTGCGCGAGGTCCACACGGCCGCTGTGGCGGCCACCCTGGAGTACTCGCCCGATCTGGACGGCCTGGCCGATCCGGGCGAAGTGGTGTGGGCCTGGGTCCCCTTCGAGGAGGACCCGGACCGCGGCAAGGACCGGCCGCTGCTGGTCGTCGGCAGGCACCGGCGGGCGCTGCTCGCCCTGATGATGACCAGCAGGACGCCCGACCGGCACGAGGCGGACGACTGCCTCGACCTGGGCTCGGGCCGTTGGGACCGGGACGGCAGGCACTCCTACGTGCGCCTGGACCGCGTGTTCGAGCTGGACGAGGACGACATCCGGCGCGAGGGCTCGGTGCTGGAGCCGGAGCGGTTCTCGCTGGTCGTGGACAAGCTGCGGCAGCTCGGCTGGCGCTAGACCGATCAGATCAGCGTGCTCTGCTCCACGTCCTCCATCCGGGCGTAGAGGATCTGTTCGTTGACCTCCAGTTCGTTGATCAGGCGCAGCGCCACCACGATCCCGTTGCCGACCAGTTCACCGGGCACCTCGCCGTACTCGACCTGCACCACGGTGTTGCCCGCGCGGTCGTCGTGGGCGGTGCCGGCGGGATCGGCCCAGGTGCCCTCGGCGCTGATCTCGGTGGCCGCGTCGCGGATGAACCCGAACACCGACAGCTTCGCCCTGGGCACCGTCAGGCTGAGCAGTTCGCGCTGGGTGCGGACGAGCCCCGGCCCGAACAGCAAGCAGTGCAGCAGGTCCTTGGCACGCCCGAGCAGGTCCGTGCCGGCCGCTGTCCGGCACTCCGGCCCGATCAGCGGACCGCCCTTCGGCGGCGGGTCGACCAGGTAGCCCTCGGCCACCAGCCGGTCACGGTCGAAGCCGTCGTACCGGGTGGTCAGCTCCACCAGCCGTTCCTCGGTCAACTCCAGCCGGCGCACCTGGTGCGGCACGACGGCGGTGGCCGGGGCGATCGGCAGGCCCATCTTGACCAGCAACTCGTCGAGCAGCCGCTCCACCAGCCACTCCGGAGGCTGGGCGAGCAGGTGCCCGCGCAGCTTGGCGCGCACGTCCGCCGCGGCCTCGGCCTTGACCCTCCGGATCACGTCGTCCACGTTCGACATGTCCCGGAAACTAGTGCCGTCCCGCGCCCTGCCGGCGCGATGTCCATCGATCGAGTCAGCACCTCCACGCCAACGGCCTAAGCCGGTTTCGTCACGTCACCGCGGCGTCCCGCGCGATGACGCTCCGTCCGAGCGGGGTGCCCTTCGACCGGAACCTCCGGGGATGCTCCCGAGCCCGTCTCCGGGCGATCCCCGATGCGATCGACGAGCGTCCTGACGACGCTGGGGGCATGGCGAACAACCTGATGAAGGCGTTGGACGCGGCGTTCGGCCACCCGCGCGGCAAGGTCGGCGAGCTGGGCGGCCGGGTGATGGCCGTGCTGAACGCGAAGGTCGAGGAGCACGTCACCGACCTGGCCGCGCCGACGGCCGAGGAGGTCGTGCTGGTGCTCGGCCCCGGTCCGGGCGTGGGGTTGAAGCTGGCCGGTGAACGCGCGCTGAAGGCGATCGGCGTCGACCCGTCGCAGGTCATGCTGGACGAGGCGCGCGAGCGGTGCGCGGAGCTGATCGTGTCCGGCCGGGTCGAGCTGCGGGAGGGCGCGGCGACGCGGACGGGGCAGCCCGAGGACTCCGTGGACGTGGTCGTCTCGGTGAACAACCTCCAGCTGTGGGGCAACCGGCCGGCCGCGTTCCACGAGCTGTTCCGGGTGCTGCGGCCGGGCGGCCGGCTGGTCGTGTCGGTGCACCGGCGGGCGCTGGACACCTCCGAGTACGACCTGATCAAGGAAGCCGAGGCGGCCGGGTTCACGGGCGTGCGCACGTCGTTGCAGCAGTACGGCGGCGTGGTGGGGCCGTCGGTCCAGCTACTCGCGGACGTCCCGGCGTAGCGGGTGGTCGGCGGGGATCCCGACCAGCACGATCCGCCGGCCGTCCGGGTCGGCGATCCACAGCTCGTCCAGGCCCCACGGTTCGCGCCGGGCGGGCCGGACGACGTGCTCGGCCAGTTCCTCGGCGGCTCGCGCGACGTCACGCACCTGCACCCACAGCTGCGTGGCGTCGGTGGCGTCCTCGGTCGTGGTCCCGGAGACCTCCAGGAACCCCTGGCCGAGGAAGAACACCGTGCCGCCGGGGAACTCGCGGTAGACGGCGAGGCCGAGCACGTCCCGGTAGAAGGCCCGGACGCGCTCGGGGTCGCGGGAGCGGACGAGGACTCGGCTGCTCAGGATCTCCACGTTGACCAGGCGATCACAGGTCCAGGTCGAGCGCCATTCGCACGTGCGTCTCCTCGCGGCCGGTCTCGTGCCAGCCGCGGGCGGTGTAGAAGCGGATCGCGCGCCGGTTCTCCACGAACACGTCGAGGTGCGCGGTCGTGACGCCCAAGTCGCGCAGAGCGGCCATGGCGGCATCGTGCAGCGATCGGCCGACGCCGTTGCCCCACCGCGCCGGGTCGACCTGGAGCTGCCACAGCTCGCCGTCCGGCGTGACCAGCGCGAACCCTGCGAACTCGCCGTCCAGCTCGGCGCACAGCCACACCGGGCCGGGCTTCGTGAAGTCGTAGCCCCTCGCCCGCGCCGCCTGCTCCCACTCGGCCAGCTTCGCCTCGGGCACGTGGCCCTCGTAGTAGCTGCGCCGTGCCTTGATGTGCACGTCGACGAGCGGTCCCCGGTCTTCTGCGCGCGGCGTGCGCACGGTGATCGTCCCCATGCAGTCAGCGACGCGCGAGGTCCGGTGAGGTTGCGCGGACCTCGTGCTCCCGCGCGGCTTGCCCCCGTCGCCGAAAAAGTGATATCACTTTGCTAGTCACACGATATGAACTTCTTCGAGGGGTGGAACATGGACGCGACGACGGACGTGGCGGTGCGGATGCCGACTCCTGTGGTCCGGGAGCGGGAGGCACGAGCGGTATCGGGGTGGAGCGTGCTCGGCGGCGCGGTGCTCGTGCTGCTGGCAGGGGTGGCGGTGCTCGTGCTCGGCTCGATCCCCGGCGACGACGGGCCGAGCATCCCGGCGATCGTCGGCGGCGCGCTGTTGATCACCGGCAGCACCCTCGCGGCGGGCGGGCTGTTCACCGTCGCGCCGGGCGAGTCGCGGGTGCTCCAGTTCGCCGGCCGCTACACCGGCACGGTCCGCCAGGACGGCCTGCGCTGGGCGAACCCGTTCACCACGAAGGTGAAGGTGTCGACCCGGATCCGCAACCACGAGACGGCCACGCTGAAGGTCAACGACGCGGACGGCAACCCGATCGAGATCGCCGCCGTGGTGGTGTGGCAGGTCGAGGACACCGCGCGGGCCAAGTTCGAGGTGGACGACTTCGTCCGGTTCGTCGGCATCCAGACCGAGACCGCGGTCCGGCACATCGCCACCAGCTACCCGTACGACAACCACGACGAGTCCGGGCTGTCGCTGCGGGAGAACGCGGACGAGATCACCGAGACGCTGTCGGTGGAGATCGCGGCCAGGGTGCAGTCGGCGGGCGTGAAGGTGATCGAATCCCGGCTCACGCACCTGGCCTACGCTCCGGAGATCGCGCAGGCGATGCTGCAGCGCCAGCAGGCGGGCGCGGTGGTCGCGGCGCGCACGCGGATCGTCGAGGGGGCGGTCGGCATGGTCCAGCTCGCGCTGGCCAAGCTCGCCGAGGAGGACGTGGTGGAACTGGACGAGGAGCGCAAGGCGGCGATGGTGTCGAACCTGCTGGTCGTGCTGTGCGGCGACCGATCCACCCAGCCCGTGGTCAACGCCGGGTCGTTGTACACCTGAGGTGGCGGAGCGCAAGAGCGTCCTGCTGCGCCTCGACCCGGCGGTGCACGACGCGCTGACGAGGTGGGCGAACGACGAGCTGCGCAGCACCAACGCGCAGATCGAGTTCCTGCTGCGCCGAGCGCTCGCCGAATCGGGTCGGCTGCCCTCCGGGGCGGCCGACCAACCCAAGCGCGGTCGGCCGCGCAAGAGCGACCAGCCGCGCACGGGCGACTGACCGGACGGCGACGCATTCCCCTCGCCGGCCGGCGGTGATCAACTCGCGGGCCGGCCCCGCCGGTGCCACCGTGGCGAGGTGAGCGAGCTGAACTCCCCGTACACGCCCGGCACACCGGCCTGGGTGGACATGATGACCACCGACCGCCAGGCCACCATGGACTTCTACGCCGGCCTGTTCGGCTGGGACTTCGAAGTCGGCGGTCCGGAGACCGGGCACTACACGATGGCGCTGGTGCGCGGGTTGCCGGTGGCCGGGTTCGGCGAGATGCCGCCGGACGCGATGTTCCCGGTGGTGTGGACGACCTACCTGGCCACCGACGACCTGGACGAGTCGGTCGAGGCGCTCAGCGCCAACGGCGGCAAGGTGCTCGTGCCGGAGTACGACACCGGCGGGCCGGGGCGCGGCGCGATCGCGGTGGACCCGTTCGGGGCGGCGTTCGGGCTGTGGGAGGCGGGCACGCACATCGGCGCGTACGTCGTGAACGAGCCCGGCGCGGTGATGTGGAACGAGTTGGCCACTCGTGACCCGTTCGGCGCGGCGGAGTTCTACCAGCAGGTCTTCGGGGTGCAGCTGGACCCGCTGCCGGACTTCCCGTACACGCAGTTCCAGGTCGGCGGCCGCGCGGTGGCGGGCGTGTTCGGGATGGCGAACGAGATCCCGGCCGAGATCCCGCCGCACTGGATGACCTACTTCTCGGTGTCCGACGCCGACGCGGCGGCCGAGCGGGTGGACAAGTTGGGCGGCGTCACGGTCGGTGATGTGGTCGAGTCCCGGTTCGGCCGGTTCACCACCGTCGGCGACCCGATGGGCGCGACGTTCCGGATCATCCAAGCGCCGCCTTCCACCCCAGACTGAGCACCAGCGCCACCACGACGGTGAGGAACACCCGGCGCACGAACACCGAGCCCCGCCGGACCGCGAGGCGTGCCCCGAACACCGCACCCGTCACGTTGCACAGGGCGAGCACCAGACCCAAGCCCCACAACACCTTCCCTGCCGGGATGAAGTACAGCAGGGCACCGAGGTTCGTCGCCACGTTGACGATCTTCGCGGTGGCCGAGGCGTGCAGGAACGCGAACCCCACCACGCCCACCAGCAGGAACACCAGGAACGTGCCGGTGCCCGGCCCCGCCAGGCCGTCGTAGAAGCCGATCAGCGCGCCGCCCAGGGCCATCAGGCCGATCTGCGCGACGCGCGCGAACCTGGGCGCCTCGGACACGCCCAGTTCCGGCTTCCTCCACGTGTAGAGGCCGACGCCGACCAGGGCGACGAGCACCACACCGTTGAGCACACCGGGCGCCAACGCGCCCGCGAACGCCGCACCACCCACCGCTCCCGCGAACGCCGCCGACGCCATCGGCAGCGCCGACCACCAGTCGATCGCCGTCTGCCGTGCGTACGTGCGCACCGCGGCGGACGTGCCGACCACGGAGGCGATCTTGTTCGTGGCCAGCGCGTACAGCGGCTGACCGCCGGGCGCGATCAACAGCAGCGCCGGCAGCTGGATCAGCCCGCCACCGCCCACCAACGCGTCGACCGCGCCCGCGAGGACGGCGGCCAGGCAGAGGAACAGCAGCGCGGCGAGCGAGATCTGGCCGAAGCCGGGCCAGTCGAGTGCGGCGGTCACCCGGACAGCTTAATCGGACGCTCGTACTGCTTTTCCCGCCACAGACCGCCCGCCGCTGGTCGTGGGAGGTCCGAGGTTTATGGGAACGCTCCCAAATGGGCCGTTCAGCCCTGTTGTGGTCCGGCTCACGCGGGAAGGGTGTTTCCCGGCGTCACCTGATCCATCCCTGGAGGTCCTCGGTGCTGAGATCCCGCAAACGCACGGCGGTAGCCGCGTTGGCCGCGCTCGCCCTGCTCGCCACCGGCGCGCAGGCCAGCGGCATCATCGAACCGGCGGGACAGGCCTACCTGGATGCCCGCGCACCGGTCGACCGGCGGGTCGACGACCTCCTCAGGCGCATGACGCTGGAGGAGAAGGTCGGCCAGATGACCCAGATCCGGCTGGGCAAGCTGCGCGGCAACTGCGAGTGGAACCCCGGTCCGCTGCGCGAGGACTGCATGAAGGCCGTCCTGGCGGACGCGAAGGTCGGCTCGATCCTGTCCGGCGGCGGTGACGCGCCGAACCCGAACACGCCGCGGGCGTGGGCCGAGATGACCAACGCCATCCAGAAGTACGCGATGGACCACAGCCGGCTGCCGATCCCGCTGATCTACGGCGCGGACGGCGTGCACGGCCACTCGAACGTGCTCAGCGCCACCATGTTCCCGCACCAGATCGGCCTCGGCGCGACGTGGAACCCGGAGCTGCAGGAGCAGCTGGGCGAGTCGACCGGACGGGCCATGCGCGCCACCGGCGTGTTCTGGAACTTCGCGCCCGTGTCCGACATCGCCCGTGACACCCGGTGGGGCCGCTACTACGAGACCTACAGCGAGGACCCGGTGCTGGCCGGCGCGTTGGCGGCGGCGAACGTGCGCGGGCAGCAGGACGACCCGACCGACGGCACGGCGAAGCTGACCGCGACCGCGAAGCACTTCGCGGGCTACTCGGAGCCGTTCAACGGCCACGACCGCGCGCCCGCCCAGCTTCCGATCCGGTACCTCCAGGACACCGTCCTGCCCGCTTTCCAGCCGCAGTTCGACGCGGGCGTCGGCACCGTGATGATCAACTCCGGTGCGGTGAACGGCGTTCCGGCGCACGCGTCGAAGTACCTGCTCACGACCCAGTTGCGCGAGCGGATGGGCTTCCGCGGCGTGGCGATCACCGACTGGGAGGACATCCGGTTCCTGGTGGACCGCTACCACGTGGCGGCGGACTACAAGGAGGCCATCGCAATGGCCGTGAACGCCGGTGTGGACATGGCGATGGAGCCGTCCAACGCGGCGGAGTTCACCTCCGGGCTGCTGGCGAACGTGCGCAGCGGCGCGGTCAGCGGCAAGCGGATCGACCAGGCCGTGCGGCGGATCCTGAAGCTCAAGTTCGACCTGGGCCTGTTCGAGAAGCCGTTCGTCGACCCGGAGAAGGCCGACGCGATCGTGAACGGCGCCGACCGCGCGCTGGCCCGTCAGGCGGCGGCGGAGAGCACGGTGCTGCTGCGCAACGAGGGCGGCGTCCTGCCCCTGTCGAGCGGCGCGGGCAAGCTCGTGGTGACCGGTGACACGGCCGATTCCCCGACCCGGCAGCTCGGTGGCTGGACGGTCGGCTGGCAGGGCGTGCCCGAGTGGTCGCCCGTGCCGCCGACCGTGACGGTGCTGCAGGGCATCCGGGACGCCGCGCCGTCCACCAACGTGGTCAGCGCGCCCACGCAGGCCGAGGCGGTCGCGCAGGCCGCGGACGCCGACGCGGTGGTCGTGGTGCTCGGCGAGGACCCCGGCGCGGAGGGCGAGGCGGACACCGAGGAGCCGGCCCTGACCGCCGAGCAGCAGGGGCTGGTGGACGCGGTGCGGGCGACCGGCAAGCCGGTCGTGGTCGTGCTGCTGACCGGGCGTCCGCAGGTGCTCGGCACGGTGGCGGACGCTCCGGCGCTGGTCGCGGGCTGGTTGCCGGGCACGGAGGGCGGCGCCGCGATCGCCGACGTGCTGTTCGGTGCGGTGAACCCGAGCGGCAAGCTGCCGGTGTCGTGGCCGAAGTCGATCGGCGACCAGCCCTTCTCGTACGACCAGCTGCGCGGCGCGAACGCGGCTCCGGGCTCGGGGTACGACCCGGAGTTCGCGTTCGGGCACGGCCTGTCGTACACGACGTTCACCACGTCCGCGCCGACCCTGAAGTCCAGCGAGGTGCGCCGTGACGACCAGGTGAAGGTGTCGGTGACCGTGTCCAACACCGGTGAGCGGGACGGGACGCTCGTCGTGCCCGTGTTCGTGCACCAGCCCGTGAGCAAGGTGCTGACGCCCTACCAGCGCCTGGTCGGGTTCACCCGGGTCGAGCTGAAGGCCGGTGAGGAGCGGGCGGTCGACGTGACGTTCGACGTGAAGCGCCTCGCGGTGACCGCCGGCGACATGGACGGCGGCGGGAAGCCCGAGGTCGCGAAGGGCGCCTACGAGGTCCTGGTCGGCGACGAGAGGGCTCGGTTCACGGTGCGGTGAGCTGCCCTGATATCCTTCTCGGCCGTACCCGCGCGGCATTCCGCTGTGGAGGAAAACCGCCCCCTCGTGGGGCGGAGCCGGTGACAAGCGCGGTACGACTCCGAGACCGAGAAAAGGTGGCTTTCGCGTGGCGAACATCAAGTCCCAGATGAAGCGGATCAAGACCAACGAGAAGGCGCGCCTGCGCAACAAGGCCGTCAAGTCGTCGCTCAAGACCGCCATTCGCAAGTTCCGTGAGGCCGCCGACGCCGGTGACAAGGAGAAGGCAGTCGCGCTGGTGCAGGAGGCCTCCCGCAAGCTCGACAAGGCCGTCTCCAAGGGCGTGATCCACGCCAACCAGGCCGCCAACAAGAAGTCGGCGCTCGCCCGGCGGGCCAACCAGATCTGATCTGGTCCTCCTTCACGCAGAAGCGCCGCTCCCCCGCACGGGGTGGGCGGCGCTTCTGCTTCGTTGTGCTTGTGCGCTGTGGGTCGCTGTGGTCAACGCCGCCCGTGCGCCGTGACGATCTTCAACACCGCGCGCTCCAGGGCGTAGCTCGGGTCGGCCGCGACACCCTTCACGTCGGCGTTCAGGTCGGCGACCACGGTCATGGCCGCGGCGAGCCCCCGGTCGTCCCAGCCGCGCGTCTGCCCCTGGGCCTTCCTGATCTTCCACGGCGGCATGCCCAGCTCGCCCGCCAACCTGTTCGGGTCGCCCCGACCCACCGCGGACACCCGCGCGACCGTGCGCACGGCGTCGGCCAGCGCATCGGCGACCAGCACGTGCGGCACGCCGAGCTGCATCGCCCAGCGCAACGCCTCCAGGGCTCCGGCCCGGTCACCCACCACGGCCTTCTCCGCGACCGCGAACCCCGTCACCTCGGCCCGGCCGCGGTGGTAGCGGCGGACCGCCTCGGCGTCGACCTTGCCCGCCGTGTCGGCGACGAGCTGCGACGACGCCGCCGCCAGCTCGCGCAGGTCCGACCCGACCGCCTCGATCAGCACCGCCACGGCCTCGGGATCGGTCTTGCCGCCCGCCGACCGGATCTCGTTGCGCACGAACGCCTCGCGGTCCGCGGCCTTGGTCATCTTCGGGCACTCGGTCACCCTCGCGCCGGCCTTGCGCAGCGCCGCGGGCAGGTCCTTGGCGACCTTGCTGCGCCCGCCGCCGGTGTGGATGACGACCAGCGTCACACCCTCCGCCGGAGCCTTGGCGTAGGCGACCACCACGTCGGCGATCTCCTTGCCGATCTCCTGCGCCGCCTCCAGCGCGATCACCCGGCCCTCGGCGAACAGCGAGGGGCTCACCAGTTCGGCCAGCTCAGGCGGGGTGAGATCGGTCACGCGAACGCGGGTCAGGTCGGCCTGCGGATCGGCTTTGCGCACCGCGTCCAACGCGCCGCGCACAGCGCGCTCGACCAGCAACTCCTCCTCGCCGACGATCAGGTGCACAGCGTCGGTCGTCTCAGCGGGCGAACTCACGGCGCGATCCTCCCACGCGCGACGGGCGTCCGGATGGTGGACGTGTCTGGCTGAGGGTCGGGATCGTGCCGTAGCTTGAAGCTACAACTGAATACCGCTCATCCAGAGGGGCAGAGGGATCGGCCCGAAGAAGCCCCGGCAACCCGTTGTTCAGCGTGCGCTTCCCAGCGCGCGCCGGCAATCACGGTGCCAATTCCGACCCGCAACGCGGGAAAGATGAGGAGATACCTCGCGATGACTGCTGTCAGTGTGCCTTCGGCCACCACCTCCTTCGACCTCGGCCCGGCTCGGGCGCTGTCCTGCCGTGAATGCGGGCACGAGACGCCGCTCGCCCCCGAATACGCCTGCATGGAGTGTTTCGGGCCGCTGGAAGTGGCCTACGACTTCGGCCGGGTCCGTCGCGAGGACATCGAAGCCGGTCCCCGGTCCATCTGGCGCTACCGCGGCCTGCTGCCCGTGCCGTCCGACGTCCAGGCGCACCCCAACACCGACCCCGGCGGCACCCGCCTGGTCGAGGCGGACCGCCTCGCCAAGGCACTGGGCCTGCGCAAGGTGTGGGTGAAGGACGACACCGGCAACCCGACCCACTCGTTCAAGGACCGCGTCGTCGGCGTCGCCCTCGCCGCCGCCCGCGAGCTGGGCTTCACGGTGCTGGCCTGCCCGTCCACCGGGAACCTGGCCAACGCCGTCGCCGCCGCGGCCGCCCGTGCCGGCTGGCAGTCGGTGGTCCTGGTGCCCTCCTCCCTGGAGCGGGCGAAGATCCTGATGACCGCTGTCTACGGCGGCGACCTGATCACCGTCGACGGCAACTACGACGACGTGAACCGGCTGGCCCAGGAACTGGCCGCCGAGCACGAGGACTGGGCGTTCGTCAACGTCAACGTCCGGCCCTACTACGCCGAGGGTTCCAAGACGCTGGGCTACGAGGTCGCCGAACAGCTCGGCTGGCGGCTGCCCGACCAGGTCGTGGTGCCCATCGCGTCCGGTTCCCAGCTGACCAAGGTCGACAAGGCGTTCCGCGAGCTGGGCAGCCTCGACCTGGTCGAGGAGACCCCGTACCGGGTGTTCGGCGCCCAGGCCACCGGCTGCTCCCCCGTCGCGGCCGCCTTCAAGTCCGGCTTGGACGTCGTCACCCCGGTCCGCCCGGACACCATCGCCCGGTCGCTGGCGATCGGCGCACCGGCGGACGGCCCTTACGTGCTGGACGCCGTCCGCCGCACCAACGGCGCGATCGAGGACGTCACCGACGAAGAGGTCGTCGAAGGCATCCGCCTGCTGGCCAAGACCGAGGGGATCTTCGCGGAGACCGCCGGCGGTGTCACCGTGGCGACCGCGAAGAAGCTCGTCGAGACCGGCCGGCTGGACCCGGACGGCGAGACCGTCCTGCTGATCACCGGTGACGGCCTCAAGACCCTGGACGCCCTGGGCGACCGAGTCGGCCCGAGGGCCAACGTCCCGCCGTCGGCGGAGGCCGTGCTGAAGGCCCTCCAGAACTGAGCCCTCCACGACGGGGTTCAGCAAGGCGCGGTTCAGCACGACTTGGTTCGGCGGACCGGGGCTTGGTCATCGACCAGGCCCCGGCAGGTCCGACCCTGGCAGGTCCAGCCACGGCAGGCCCGGTGCCTGGTGCGTCCGGAGTGCGCCGGTCCGCCCGCAGCGCGGTCACAGGGCGATGCTGGAGGAGCGCAGCCAGCCTGTTCGGGGGAAGGCCGCCAGTTCCGGCAGGACGTGTGGTCCGACCTGTTCCGTGACGACGCGCCACGCGGTGAGCATCTGGGGCCACGGGCGTTTCGCCTTCTCCTGGTTGTAGCGCTCGGCGTGCCACTCCTCCGGCGGTATGGCCAGGTCGTCGTCGAACAGGGCGTCGGAGACCAGGCGGTAAGCGGTGTCGGCGGAGGGCACCTGCGCCATGCGGATGACGCCGGTGACGGTCGCCCTGGAGACGATGCCGCGGGCGCCGCCGGGTAGGTCCTCGCAGACGTAATAGGTGAAGGCGGGCCGCAGTTCGTCTCGCGGCCACGGTTCGGCGGTGTAGCCGGGCTGCCACAGCGCCCACGCCACCGCCTGGTTGCCCGCCTGTCGCACCCAGCCCGAGTGCAGCCGGATCCAGACGTCGTTGTTCCTCATCGTTGTTCTCCCCTTGTCCGTGATCGGATGAGTCGCCACCCCTGCGGGCGACCCGCGGCCCGTCCGGGCCGGCCAGGACGGCGGTGTCGCCGTCACGATCGGTGCGCAACACCAGCGCGCCGTGCCTCGTCAACGCGTCGACCAGCACTCCGCTGGGGTGGCCGTAGCGGTTGCCCGCGCCGACGCTCACCAAGGCGATCCGCGGCCGGACCGCCGCGAGGAACGCCGGCGAGGAGTACCTCGATCCGTGGTGTGGCACTTTCAGCACGTCGGCCCGCAAGTCGACGTGCCCGCCGAGCAGGTCCGCCTGCCCGGCCAACTCGATGTCGCCGGTCAGCAGCACCCGCCCGGCCGCGGTGGAGGCGCGCAGCACCAGCGACGCGTCGTTGACCGCGGTGTTGGTCTTCGTCCCATCCGCCGGGTCCGCGCGTGGACCAAGCACGTCCAGGTCCAGACCCGGCCAGCTCAACCGTTGCCCGGCCTCCAGCTCGACCAAGCGCACGCCTGCTTTCCTCGCCCGTTCCCGCACCTCCTTCCACGCCCACTCCGGCTGCCGCGAAGGCCCCACCGCCACCGCGCCCACACCCCGATCCGCCAACACCGCGGCCAGCCCGCCGACGTGGTCGGCGTGCAGATGGCTCAGCACCACCAGCGGGATGCGCCGCACCCCGAGCCGCCGCAGGCAGGACAGCACCGGCACCGGGTCCGGCCCCGTGTCGACCAACACCGCCCGGTCGCGCTCGGCGGTGGCGAGGACCACCGCGTCGCCCTGTCCGACGTCGCACGCCACCACCGACCAGCCGTCCACCGGCCAACCGGGCGAGATCACGCCCAGCGGCACGACCACCACCACCGCGCCGACCAGGACCGCCAGGACCAACGTCCGGATCCGACGCAGCCTGGTGACCGCGTAGCCGAGCACCAGCACCCCGGCCAGCAACGCCCCACCGGCCCACCCGCTCGGCCACCCGACCGCCGCACCCGGCACGGCCGCCGCGTGCCGCCCGACGGTGATCAGCCAGCTCACCGCCGGGCCGGCCAACTCGACCGCCGACCGTGCCGCCGGCTCGTACACCTGAGCCAGCACCGCGGCCAGCACACCGAGCACCGTGGCCGGCGCCACCACCGGGGCTACCAGCAGATTCGCCAGCACCGCCACCAGGCTCACCTGGCCGGAAAGCCCGGCGACCAGCGGCGCGGTCGCCAGGTTCGCGGCCACCGGCACCGCCAGCGCCTCGGCGAAACCCACCGGGACACCCCGGTCCTTCATGGCGGCGGCCCACCTCGGTGCGAGCAGCACCAACGCCGCCGTCGCCACCACCGACAGCCCGAACCCCGGCTCGGTGGCCAACTCCGGGTCGTACAGGACCAGCACCACCACCGCCGCCGCGAGCGCCGGCAACGCCGACCGCTCCCGACCCAGAACCAGCGCCAGCAACGCCACCGCGCCCATCACGGCAGCCCGCAGCACGCTCGGCTCCGGCCCGGCCAACACGACGAACCCGACCAGCGCCGCCATCGCACCGACCGCGCAGCCACGCGGTCCGAACCGGAACAACCTCAGCAGCAACAGCACCGCGCCGCAGAGGATCGCGAGGTTGGCTCCGCTGACAGCGAGCACGTGAGCCAGACCCGCCGTTCGGAACTCCTCCACCACCCTGGGCGACAGTTTCGAGGTGTCGCCGACCACGAGCGCGGGCAGCAACCCGGCCGGTTCGGGGTCGAGCGCTGTGCTCGCGTTCCGCAGCCCGGCACGCAGGTCCTCGGCAACTCGTTGCCACAACGGCGCTTCGGTCACGTCCTGCGGAGGCCCGCGGACCCGCAACACCGCGACTGTCAGCTCACCACCTCGTGGCGGGGCGAGCGTGCCACGGGCGGTGACCCGTTGCCCCGGCAGCAAGTCCCGCCACCGGGCCGCCGGTGCGAGCACCACGATCCGGCCGCCGCCGTCGAGCGTCGCACGCACCAGGATCAGGTCGACCCCGCTCGCCCGCGAGCCGAAACCGCTGGTGCGCAGGCCATGCGGCCGATCGTCCAGTTCGAGGTGGACAGTGGTCGGCGTGCCGCGTTCGGCAGTGGCACGCAACGGGTGGTGGGCCGCCGCGTGAACCTGGGCGCCGATCCAGCACGCCGCCACTGGACCCGCGACCGCCACCGCCACCGCAGCCGGACGCCACGAGCGCAGTGCCAGGCCACCGATCACCGCAGCGGCGAAGCCGACCACGAGCGCGGCCCACCACGTCCAGAGCAGCCCGGCGAGCGCCGTGGCCCACACCGCCAGCGCGGCCGGGACCAGGTGTGCACGAGGGCTCATGGCCCCGCCCACCGGAACCTGGACAGGCTCAAGAGATGCAGACGGCCCACGCGGCGGACGAGGAACAGGCGGCGGACGCGGTGGAGGAGGTGCCGCAGGCGGCGGTCGCTCGTGCGGCCACGCTCGGCGCGCAGGTCTTCGAGCGGATCACCGGCTCGGCGGGTGCCGGACGTGCGACGGGGATCGGCGGTCGGCGAGGCTGCGGCGGTGGGCGAGGGTACAGCAGTCGGGGAGGGTGCGGCGGCCAGGATGTGGTCGGGGATCTCGCTGCGGGGGCAAGGGATCGACGGCGTGACGTGGTTCGGAGTGGACGATGCTCGCGGGCACTGCGGTTGCCGTGAGCAGCCATGGGTGGGACGCATGATGGGTCTCCGGGTGGTGGTGTGTCGAGGGCTCGGGAAGGTGCGGTCAGAGGCGGACCAGCTCGCGCAGCCTGGCGAGCTTCGCGTCGCCGATCCCCTCGATCTCGCCGAGCTGTTCCAGGGCGGTGAAGGGGCCGCGTTTCTGCCTTCGGTCGACGATCCGCTGCGCCGTCACGGGACCTACGCCCGGCAGGGTGTCGAGCTGCTCTTTGGTCGCCGTGTTCAGGCTCAACGGCGTGGTGTCCGCCCCGGCGGGTTGGGGGATGGGGATGCCCACGGCGATCTGCTCGCCGTCGACGAGCTTGCGGGCCAGGTTGAGCGGGGTCAGGTCGGCACCCGGATTGGCGCCGCCCGCCGCTTGGAGCGCGTCCGCCACCCTGGCTCCGCTGGGCACGGTCACCAGGCCTGGTGTCGACACCAGGCCCACCACGTTGACGACCAGCAGCTCCTCGGCGCGGCTGACGGCAGCCGCCTCGGCCACCGGGAGGTCCGGCGGGATCTCCACCGGCGGGCGCTTCCACCACAGGGCCAGCGCGACCGCCAGTGCCACGCCTGCCATGACGCCCGCCAGCAGGACTCTGCGACGGCGTGGAAGCGCGGGCTCGGGCAGCCAGCGGTGCATCGCGCGGCGGAGCGGGCCGGGTGGACCCGAGCCACCGGCCGAGCCACGGACCGACCCACCACCTGAGTCACCGGCCGACGAGACGAAGACCAGCGTCTCATCTGCCGAGGCGCGGTGCTTGCCCTGCTCCTGGGAGACGAGGGCCTTCAGTCGGGCGGTCGTGGTTTCCGGGTTCCTGTCGAACATGCGGCCGACGTTAGGCCGGGTGGAGCAGTGGGCGGGAAAGTTGTCGGCGATCTGTGGACAACGTCGTGGGTGATGGATAAAGCGGGCTAGGACAAGCCGCCCGGCAGGACCACCACACCGAGCACACCGGGACCGGTGTGGGCGCCGATCACCGCTCCTACCTCGGAAATCAGGCAGCCGGTCGAGCCGGGGACGCGTTCGTCGAGCCGCGTCGCGAGTTCCGCCGCGCGATCCGGCGCGGCCAAGTGGTGGACAGCCAGTCCGACCCGGCCGGAACCCGCCGCCGCCGACGCCAGGTCCACCAGCCTGCCGATGGCCCGGCTCATCGTGCGCACCTTCTCCAGCGGCACGATCCGGCCGTCGTCCACGTGCAGGAGCGGCTTGACAGCCAGCGCGGTGCCCACCAAGGCCGCCGCAGCGCCGATGCGCCCGCCTCGGCGCAGGTGGTCGAGCGTTTCCACGCAGAAGAACATCTTGGTGCGCGCCGCAGCGGCGACGGCCGCCTCCTCCGCGCGCGCCCCGTCGTCACCGGCGGCACACGCGGCCAGCGCGGCGAAACCCAACCCCATGCCCGTGGAGCGGGAGTCGACCACCCGGATCCGGGTCGGGTCGACCTCCTCCGCCGCCAACCGCGCGGCCTCCCACGTGCCCGAGAGCTCACGGGAGAGGTGCACGGACACGATCGCGTCGGCGCCCTCGGCCAGCACCGACCGGTACACCTCGGCCAACTCGCCCGGCGTGGGCCGGGACGTCGTCACCCGCCGGTGGTCGCCCAACGCCGCCGCCAGCTCCGCCGGTCCGAAGTCGACCCCGTCGAGCTTGCTCCGACCGTCCACCGCCACGTGCAGCGGCACGACCCGGACGCCGTGCCGCTCGGCGAACCCCTCGGGCAGGTACGCCGTGGAGTCGGTGACGATCGTGGTGGACACGAGTGCCGAGACTACGGCTCCGACCTGCCCGGGTGGCCGACCGCCACGGACCTGATCAGTTCCGCCATGGCGTTCCCGACCACCCGGTGGCCTTCCCAGCACCAGTGCATGCCGTCCGGGTTGCCACGCCGTGACCGTATGTGCTCGCCGACCAACGGCGGCACGTCGAGCAGCGGCACGCCGGCACCGTCCGCCCACGAGCGCAGCGCGCGCTCCCCCGCCGCCCGCCCGCTGTGCACACTCGCGTACGCCGGCGCACGGTGCACGGAAGGCGTCATCCCGACCACGCGAATCCCCGGCTCAAGAGCGTGCACAGCGCGCACCGAGTCGTCCAGGTACCGCACGGTCAGGCGTGGCGGCAACGCCACCGGGTACCCGCCGAGCAGCCGCGACAGCACCGGTTGCAACGCCTGGTACCCGGCCCGCGCCCGTCGCCGCAGCCCGTCCGGCCGCAGGTAGCGCAGCCCGTGTCGCAAGTACGTGGGCAAAGGCGACGGCAGCGTGTCCATGTGCCCCACCGCCAGCACCAACACGTCCGTGCGCGGCAGCAAGGACCACACCCGGGGGTCGCCGGTCAACGACCACCACGCGTCCCGGGCCGTCCAGCCGAACCCCGCCGCCAGCTCCGCGTGCCCGCCCAACGCCGACGCGGCGACGTTCGGCCACAACCGGGGGTGGTCGGCCGGCAACGGCCCCTCCGGACCGTGGAACGTCAGCGAATCACCGAGGACGAGCAGCCTCACCGGGTCGTTCCGGCGTTGTACGACGACAGCCGCCACCTGCCGTCACCGTGCGGCCGGCGGGTGAACACGGTCCAGTGGCAGTTGCCGATGCCACCCAGCAACGCCCACCGGTCGACCGGCAGCTCCAGCAACCGCCCGGTCAACGCGCTGATCAGCCCGCCGTGCGCGCACAGCATGACCGTCTCGGAGAACTCCGCGTCCACCTCCTCCACCACGGCCATCGCGCGCTCGGCGACCTGCACGCGCGTCTCGCCGTCCGGTGGCGCCAGCGTGCCGTCGGCGCGCCAGCGGTCCAGCGCGCCCGGCCACTCCACCTCGATCTCGGCCGACGTCAGCCCCTGCCACTTGCCCAGGTGCGTCTCGCGCAGCCGTTCGTCGATGCGCAGTTCGACCCCGGTCGCGTCGGCGAACACCGTCGCGGTGTCCCGGGCGCGGTGCAGGTCCGACGCGACCACCAGCTCGGGTGCGAACCCGGCGAGGACCGGCACCGCGAACCGGGCCTGGTTCCACCCGATCCCGGTCAGCGCCGAGTCCAGGTGGCCCTGCATGCGACCGGTCGCGTTGTAGTCGGTCTCACCGTGCCGCCACAGCACGAGCCGGTTCAGGGTCATGCCTCCGCGGCCTCGTCGGCCTCGTCGGTCACCGGCCCCGCGTCGAACTCGATCTGCGGGCAGTCCTTCCACAGCCGCTCCAGGCCGTAGAAGGTGCGCTCCTCCGTGTGCTGGACGTGCACCACCACGTCCACGAAGTCCAGCAGGACCCAGCGGCCCTCGCGCGCGCCCTCACGGCGGACCGCCTTGCGGCCGGTCTCCCGCAACTTCTCTTCAACGTTGTCCACGATCGCGCCGACCTGCCGCTCGTTGGCGGCGGAGGCGATCACGAAGACGTCCGTGATCACCAGCTGGTCGGACACGTCGAGCACGATCACGTCGTGCGCCTTCTTGTCGGCTGCCGCGCTCGCGGCGACCAGCGCCAACCGTCGTGCCTCGTCGGTGGCTGCCACGTCACTCCTCATCACACCGGCGGACGCCTATACGTCCGCACGAGTCAATGAGGGTACCGGCGTCGCGCGTCAGTCCGGCATCGAGTAAAGCCGACGCTTGCTTATGTACTGAACGACACCATCCGGCACGAGGTACCAGACCGGCAGTCCGGCGGCCGTCCGGGCCCGCACGGCGGTCGACGAGATGGCCATCGCGGGCACCTCCACCAGCGACACGACGCCTGGCGGGAGGTGCGTGTCGACCAGTTCGTAGCCGGGCCTGGTGACGCCGATGAAGTGCGCGAGGTCGAACACGTCGTCCGCCCGCCGCCAGGACAGGATCTGCTCCAACGCGTCCGCGCCGGTGATGAAGAACAGGTCCGAGTCCGGGTGCCCGGCCTTGAGATCGGTGAGGGTGTCGATCGTGTACGTGGGCCCGGGCCGGTCGATGTCGACCCGGCTGACCGAGAACCGCGGGTTGGAGGCGGTGGCGACGACCGTCATCAGGTACCGGTCCTCGGCGGCGCTGACCGCGCGTTCCGACTTCTGCCACGGCTGGCCGGTGGGCACGAAGACGACCTCGTCGAGGTCGAACCGGGCCTGGACCTCGCTGGCCGCCACGAGGTGGCCGTGGTGCACCGGGTCGAACGTGCCGCCCATGACGCCGATCCGCCGGTTGGTCATGGGTTGTGAGCCTAGTTCGGGTGGTGCGCGGGCGGCCGGTCGCTCCCCGGAAGGCCGCCCGCGCACTAGTCTCCCGGTCACGGCCCCAGGGGAGTAGGCCGCATCCGCGGATCGCACGACCCACCCCGAATCAGAGCCGCGCGACGGTGGAACGTGCCGCGCACGCCGCCATGACGCGATCCGCCGATGTTTTTCTCGGAGCCCTCCCGGGGGGCCGGAGCCTACGGTTCCGGAGCCAGCACGGCGCCGTCGTCAGCGCGGACCAGGATGGCCTCCATCGGGCACGACTCGGCCGCGTCGATGACCGCCTCGTCCGGCTCGACCACCCCGTCGACCGGGGTGGACTTGCCGCCGTCGAGGCGGAAGCGGTGCGGCGCGGTCGACGTGCACATCCCGGTGCCGATGCACTTGTCCCGGTCGAGTTCGACCGTCCACTCCCCCATCCGACTACCACCTCACCGGCAGGGCCTGCGGGCCGCGGATGAGCCGGCCCTTCTTGAACGTGACGTCACCGTCCAGCCTGAGCAGCGGGAACCGCTTGAGCAGGGAGCCGATCGCCACCTGCAACTCCATCCGGGCCAGCGGGGCGCCGATGCAGTGGTGCGCGCCGTGGCCGAAGGTGATGTGCGGGTTCTGCGCGCGGTGGAAGTCCAGCTCGTTCGGGTTCTCGAAGACCGACGGGTCGCGGTTGGCCGCGAGGTTGTCCACGAACACGGCCTCACCCGGCTTGATCGTCACGCCGGACAGCTCCACCTCGGCGGTCGCGATCCGGGGGAAGCCCGCGGAACCACCCAACGGGGTGAACCGCAGCAGTTCCTCGACCGCCGCCGGCACCAGGGTCGGGTCCGCCCGCAGCTCGCCGAGCCGGTCCGGGTCGCGCAGCAGCTGGTAGACGAAGTTGCCGAGCTGGTTCGCGGTGGTCTCGTGGCCCGCGACCAGCAGCGCGACGCCGAACGACACCAGCTCCGGCGTGCTCAGCCTGTCCTCGTCGTCGTGCGCCGCGACCAGCACGGACAGCATGTCGTCGGCCGGGTCGACGCGCTTGCGCTCGGTCAACTCGCCGATGTAGGCCCGCAGCGCCTCACCGGACGCCAGGATCTCCTCGTAGGTGAACGCGGTGATCGACACCGCCGCCTCCGACCAGGCGCGGAACCTGTCGCGGTCCTCGAACGGCACGCCGAGCATCTCGCAGATGATCGTGATGGGCAGCGGCATGGCCAGCGACTCGACCAGGTCGGCCGGCGCTCCGCGCTCCTCCATGGCGTCCAGCAGGCCGTCCACGAGCTCCTGGGCGCGCTGACGCAGCTGTTCGGTGCGCCGGGCCGTGAACGCCTTCGCGACCAGCCTGCGCAGCCGTGTGTGGTCCGGCGGGTCCATGCTGAGGATGTTCGTCTCGGCAGGCATCTTCGGCAGGGTGCGCGGCACGTCGGCGCCGGGCTCCATCACCGCCGCGCGGCTGAACCTCGGGTCGGCCAGCACGGTCTTGACGTCCTCGTAGCGGGTGGCCAGCCAACCGTCGCCGCCGTACGGCAGCCGGACCCTGGCCACCGGCTCGTCCCGTTGCAGCTCCAGGTACTCGGGGCTGAGCAGGAGGTCGTCGGGTTCGGTGAACGGGAACGGCCTGATCTCCATCGGAACCCCCGTGTAAGCAGTCGCTTACATCCGACAGTAGTCAGATCACTACACACCGTCAACCGACATCGGTGTGCTCCAGCAACACCGACGCCGCTCGGGTCACCAGCGCCGCGACGTCCGCGCTGTCCGCGCCGGCGAGGGGCTGTTTGCCGAACACGGTGCGCAGCACGCCGATGCCCACGACCCACGCCAGCACGAGGTCCGCGCGCAGCTCCGCGTCCTCCGCGTCCGTGAGGGACGCCAGAGCGCGCGAGTACTCCTCCCCCAGCTGCTGCCGCACGACGTCGACCGCCGAGTCGTGGTGCGACGACCGCAGCACCGCGTACAACGGGTGGTCCTCGCGCCTCGGCTTCTCCTCCAGCATCCGCAGCAGCACGGTGCGCAACAGGTGCTCGGCGGGCGAGTCCTCCAGCAGCTCACGGCTCTGCGTGGCGAGCACGGTCGCGAAGAGCGCGTCCTTGCTGCCGTAGTAGCGGAACAACAAGGCCTGGTTCACGCCCGCGAGGTTCGCGATGTCACGCACCGTGGTCCGGTCGAACCCGCGTTCACCGAACAGCTCCGTGGCGGCGTCCAGCAACGCCGCCTTGGTGGCGCCGGCGTCGCGAGGCCTGCTCACGAGCTCGGCCGGACGTGCCCCTCGCCCCAGACCACCCACTTGGACGAGGTCAGCTCGGCCAGCCCCATCGGGCCGCGGGCGTGCAGCTTCTGGGTGGAGATGCCGATCTCCGCGCCCATGCCGAACTCGCCGCCGTCGGTGAACGCGGTGGACGCGTTGACCATGACCGCCGCCGCGTCGACCCGGGTGGTGAACCGGCGGGCCGCGCCGAGGTCGCTGGTCACGATGGCCTCGGTGTGGCCGGAGCCGTGCGCGGCGATGTGCTCGATGGCCTCGTCGATCGAGCCGACGACGCGGGCGGCGATGTCCAGCGACAGGTACTCGGTGTCCCAGTCCTCGTCGGTCGCCGCCTGCACGCGCGGGTCGGCGGCGAACCGCTCGTCACCGTGGATGGTGACGTTCGCCTTCTTCAGGGCGTCGGTGATGCGGGGCACGAACTCGTCCGCGATGGCGGCGTGCACCAGCAGCGACTCGGCCGCGTTGCACACGCTCGTGCGGCGGGTCTTGGAGTTGAGCACGATGCGCTGCGCCATGTCGAGGTCGGCGCTCGCGTCCACGTACACGTGCACGTTGCCCACGCCGGTCTCGATGGTCGGCACGGTGGCCTGCTGCACGACCGCGTTGATCAGGCCGGCGCCGCCGCGCGGGATCACCAGGTCCACCAGGCCGCGCGCGGTGATGAGGTGGGTGACCGAGGCGCGGTCGTGGCACGGCAGGAGCTGCACGGAGTCGGCGGGCAGGCCCGCGGTCTCCAGGGCGTCGCGCAGGATCGCGACCAGCGCGGTGTTCGAGTGCTCAGCGGTGGACGAGCCGCGCAGCAGGGCCGCGTTGCCGGACTTGAGCGCCAGGCCGGCCGCGTCCACGGTGACGTTCGGCCGGGCTTCGTAGACCATGCCGACCACGCCCATCGGGACGCGGACCTGCTTCAGCTCCAGGCCGTTCGGCAGGATCGAGCCGCGCAGCACCTCGCCGATCGGGTCCGCCAGGCCGGCCACCGTCTCCAGGCCCTCGGCCACGCCCTCGATGCGCGCCTCGGTCAGCGCGAGGCGGTCCAGCAGGCCCTGGTTGAGGCCCGCGGCCCGGCCCGCTTCGACGTCCTTGGCGTTGGCCTCCAGCACCTCGGCGGCGCGGGTGCGCAGCGCGGCGGCCATCTCGCGCAGTGCTGCGTCCTTGCTCTCACGGGTGGCGAGAACGAGTTCGTTGGCGGCGACACGGGCGCGCCGGGCCGCGGCGCGCACCTGTTCGCGCAGGTCATCAGTCACGTCGTCAAGCCTACGGCCACCCGGTCGTGGATGTCTCCGAGGTTCCCGAGGATCGGACGCGCCGCTCCCGTCCGTCCTCGATCGGGTGAAGTCGGCGCGCGGACCGTCGCACAGGTGTCCGGAGTGTCGGGGCCATCTGCCACTGTGGGGCACATGGACGACAGCGCACTGCGGGAACTGGCCGAAGAACGGCTGAGGGCTTTGGCGGGCCCCCATGCCGTCCTGCGTGACGACCAGTGGACGGCCATCCACGCGCTGGTGTCCCAACGGCGGCGGGCCCTGGTGGTGCAGCGGACGGGGTGGGGCAAGTCGGCCGTGTACTTCATCGCCACGGCGTTGCTGCGGTCCCTGGGCGAGGGGCCGACGGTGATCGTGTCGCCGTTGCTGGCGTTGATGCGCAACCAGGTCGACGCGGCGGCGCGGGCGGGCGTGCACGCGGCGACGATCAACTCGGCCAACACCGACGAGTGGCAGGGCGTGCAGGACCGGGTGTCGTCCGGCGACGTCGACGTGCTGCTGGTGTCGCCGGAGCGGCTGAACAACCCCGACTTCCGGGACACGGTGCTGCCGTCGCTGACGGCCTCCGCGGGGCTGCTGGTGGTGGACGAGGCGCACTGCATCTCCGACTGGGGCCACGACTTCCGGCCGGACTACCGGCGGCTGCGGACGTTGCTGACCGAGCTGCCTGCCGGTGTGCCGGTGCTCGCCACCACGGCCACCGCCAACGACCGGGTCGTGCGGGACGTGGCCGACCAGCTCGGCCTGGGCGCGGGCACGGACACGCTGGTGCTGCGCGGGCCGCTGGACCGGGAGAGCCTGCGGCTGTCCGTGGTGCGGCTGCCCACCGCCGAGGTCAGGCTGGGGTGGCTGGCCGAGCAGCTGGAGCGGCTGCCAGGTTCGGGAATCATCTACACGCTGACGGTGGCCTCGGCGGACGACGTGGCGGCGTTCCTTCGTGAGCGCGGGCACGAGGTGACGGCGTACTCCGGGCGCACCGACCCGGCGGAGCGTCAGCGGGCCGAGGAAGACCTGCTGGCGAACCGGGTGAAGGCGCTGGTGGCGACGTCGGCGCTGGGCATGGGCTTCGACAAGCCCGACCTGGGGTTCGTGGTCCACCTGGGCGCGCCGCCGTCCCCCATCGCGTACTACCAGCAGATCGGCCGTGCGGGTCGCGGGGTGGAGCGGGCCGAGGTGCTGTTGCTGCCCGGCCCGGAGGACAAGGACATCTGGGCGTACTTCGCGTCGCTGGCGTTCCCGCCGGAACGGGTGGTGCGGCAGGTGCTCGACGTGCTGCCGGCCGACCGGGCGATGTCGACGGCCGCGTTGGAGCCGATGGTGGAGTTGTCGCGCACCCGGCTGGAAGTGGTGTTGAAGGTGCTCGACGTGGACGGCGCCGTGCGGCGGGTCCGCGGCGGTTGGGTGTCGACCGGGCAGCCGTGGTCCTACGACGCCGAGCGGTACGAGCGGATCGAGGCGGCGCGGCAGGTGGAGCGGCAGGCGGTGCTGGACTACCTGTCGACCGACGGCTGCCGCATGGAGTTCCTGCTGCGGCAGCTGGACGATCCGCACGCGGCGCCGTGCGGTCGTTGCGACAACTGCACGGGAGAACGGCCTTCGGCGGCGGTGTCGGACGCGGCGGCGTCGGCGGCACGGGAACGGCTGCTGCGGCCCGGCGTCGAGGTGGAGCCGCGCAAGATGTGGCCGACCGGCATGGCGGCGGTCGGGGTGTCGTTGTCCGGGAAGATCCCGGCGGGCGAGATCGCGACCACCGGGCGGGCGCTGGGGCGGTTGACCGACATCGGCTGGGGCAACCGGTTGCGGTCGTTGTTCGGGGCGGAGGACCAGGATATCCCGGAGGACGTGTTCGCCGCGTGCGTGAAGGTGCTGTCCGCTTGGGGTTGGAAGGAACGGCCGGTGGGCGTGGTGACCGTCGGGTCGCGGACCAGGCCGGCGCTGGTGGGCAGCTTCGGGCAGCGGATCTCGGTGGTGGGGCGGCTGCCGCTGCTCGGGCAGGTGTGGCTGGGCGAGGCGCCGCGCCGGGCGAACAGCGCACAGCGGTTGGCCGGGCTGGTGCGGGAGACCGACGTGCCCGACCTGTCCGCTGTGGCCGGTCCGGTGCTGTTGGTGGACGACCAGGTCGACACCGGCTGGACGATGACGGTCGCCGCCCGGCTGCTGCGCAGGGCCGGTGCGTCCGCGGTGCTGCCGTTCGCATTGGCGGTGACGGCATGAGACCGAGAGCGTGAGCGGCATGAGGCTGACGACGGAACGCTTGGTGCTGCGGCCTTTCACCGTGGCCGACGCGCCGGCGTTCGCGGCCTACCGGTCGGACCCGGACGTGGCGAGGTACCAGGGGTGGGTCACGCCCTTCCCGTTGGCACAGGCGGAGGAGTTCGTCCGGGAGGTCGGCACGGCGGACCCGACCGAGCCGGGCTGGTTCCAGTTCGCCGTCGAGGCGGGCGGGGTGCTCGTCGGCGACGTCGGGGTGGGTCTGCACGAGAACCGGATGCAGGCTGAGGTCGGGTACACCCTGGCGACCGCGCACCAGGGGCGTGGGTACGCGTCGGAGGCCGTGCGGCGGGTGGTGGCGCACCTGTTCGAGGAACGCGGGTTGCACCGGGTGTCCGCCGAGTGCGACGCGCGCAACGAGCGGTCGGCACGGCTGCTGGCCAGGCTCGGGTTCCGCCAGGAAGGGCACCGGGTGCGGAGTACGTGGGCCAAGGGAGAGTGGACGGACGACCTGCTGTTCGGCTTGCTCGCCACCGAATGGCGGGCCGCGCACGAGTAGGCCAGCCAGGCCCTGCGGCAGCGCCCGCCCGGAACGTCCCGGTCAACCGGGACAAGGGCTCGGCGGCGAGGTCGTGCAGACGGCCAGCATGGTGGTGCGGCGCGTCGGTGACAGCCGACCTCGGCGTGCTGACCAGCGGGCTACTAGCTCCGCAACGGCACCAGGTCGTCGGCGTGCACCACTTCGCGGCGCTGCTCGGCGGGCAGGTCACCGCTCTTGCGACCGATCAGCGCGGGCAGCTCGGCGGCGTCGAAACCGACCACTCCGCGCGCCACCACGTGCCCGGACAGGTCGACCAGCTCGACCACGTCACCAGCCTCGAACGTGCCCTCCACCCCGGTGATGCCCGCCGCCAGCAGCGACCGCCGGCGGTCCACCACCGCGGCCACCGCGCCGTCGTCCAGCGACAGCCTGCCACTCGCGTCGGCCGCGTGCCCGAGCCAGAAGCGACGCGCGGTCAACCTGGAGCCGGTCACGGCGAACGCCGTGCCGACGTCCGCCGTGGTCAACGCGCGGGCCGCGTCCGCCGCACCCGCCAGCAACACGGGGATGCCCGCCGACGCCGCCAGCCGTGCCGCGGCCAGCTTGGACGCCATGCCGCCGGTGCCCAGGCCGGACGCGCCGACCGAACCCGCCCGCACACCGTCCACGTCGGACGCGCCGGCCACCTCGGTGATCCGCCGCGCGCCCGTCTTGCGGGGATCGCCGTCGTACAGCGCGTCCACGTCGGACAGCAGGAACAACGCGTCCGCGCCGACCAGGTGCGCCACCAGCGCGGCCAGTCGGTCGTTGTCGCCGAACCGGATCTCCTCGGTGGCCACCGTGTCGTTCTCGTTCACCACCGGCACCGCGCCCAGCGCCAACAGCCGGGAGAACGTGCGCTGCGCGTTCCGGTAGTGCGACCGCCGCACCACGTCGTCCGCGGTCAGCAGCACCTGCCCGACGGTCAGGGAGTACCGCCCGAACGAGTTCGCGTACGCGTGCGCCAACGCCAACTGCCCGACGCTCGCCGCCGCCTGCTGCGTCGCCAGGTCACGGGGTCGCCTCGTCACGCCCAGCGGCGCGAGACCGGCCGCGATCGCGCCCGACGACACCAACACCACCTGACTGCCAGCCGCGCACCTCGCCGCGACCGCGTCCACCAGCGCGTCCAGCCGGGTCGGGTCCAGCCCGCCCTCGGCGGTGGTCAACGACGAGGACCCGACCTTCACCACGACCCGCGACGCCGCGGACACCGCCTGCCGGGCCTGAGACGCCGCCACCGACCCGATCACTCGTCGTCGTCCTCTTCGAACTCGCCGTACTCGCCGGGGATGCGACGGGCCTTCTTCGCCGCCAAACGGTCGGACGCGCCGACCCGGTTGCTCACCTCTAGCCGCGCGTCCGTGCCGCGACCGGTCAGGGTCATCGCGATGCCCGCGGGCGTCGTCGGCTCCCAGTCGAACACCAGGTCGCCGATGGTGACCTGGCAGCCCGGCTCGGCGCCCATCTTGACCAGCGTGTCCTCGACGCC
The DNA here is from genome assembly GCF_052936305.1 of Saccharothrix isguenensis. Taxonomy (NCBI): domain Bacteria; kingdom Bacillati; phylum Actinomycetota; class Actinomycetes; order Pseudonocardiales; family Pseudonocardiaceae; genus Saccharothrix; species Saccharothrix isguenensis. The sequence continues at coordinate 1,387,195 of NZ_CP193626.1, read as the reverse complement.
GAGGCGGTTGAGCCGGTCAGCCAGGTAGCCGACTGCCTCGTCGTTGTTGAAGTCCGTCTGCCGGATCCACCGCTCGGGCCGCTCGCCGCGGACGATGAAGCCGCCCTCGGTGTCCGGGTCCTCCACCACGGTGAAGCCCTGGTCGTCCAGGGCACGGGGCCGCAGCACGATCCGGGTCGACTCCTGCTTCGGCCGCGAAGCCCGGTACTCCTCCACCACGCGCGCCAACGCGAACGTCAGCTCCCGCAGCCCCTCGCGGCTCGCCGTGGACACCTCGAACACCGGCAGGCCACGGGCCTCGATGTCCGGGCGCACGATCTCCGCCAGGTCCCGCGCCTCCGGGATGTCGATCTTGTTCAGCACCACCACGCGCGGACGTTCGGCCAGGTCGTCGGCCAGGGAGGGGGTGTACTTCGCCAGCTCCTCCTCCAGCGCGTCGATGTCCGACACCGGGTCGCGGTCTGCCTCGTAGGTCGCGCAGTCCACCACGTGCACCAGCACCGCGCACCGCTCGATGTGCCGGAGGAAGTCCAGGCCGAGGCCCTTGCCCTCGGACGCGCCGGGGATCAGACCGGGCACGTCCGCCATCGTGAAGATGGTGTCACCGCCGGTGATCACACCCAGGTTCGGCACGAGCGTGGTGAACGGGTAGTCGGCGATCTTCGGCTTGGCCGCGGACAGCACGGAGATCAGCGACGACTTGCCCGCCGACGGGAAGCCCAGCAGGCCCACGTCCGCGACGGACTTCAGCTCCAGCACGAGGTCGTGCTGCTCACCCGGCTCACCCAGCAGGGCGAAACCGGGCGCCTTGCGGGCCTTGGACGCCAACGACGCGTTGCCGAGACCGCCGCGACCACCCTGGGCCGCGATCAGCCGGGTGCCCTCGCCGACCAGGTCGGCGACCATCTCGCCCTCGGGCGTGAGCACCACGGTGCCGTCGGGGACGCGCAGTTCGAGGTCCGCGCCGTGCGCGCCGTCGCGGTTGCCGCCCTGACCGCCCTTGCCGCTGCCGGCGCTGGCGTTCGGGCGGAAGTGGAAGTCGAGGAGCGTGTGCACCTGCGAGTCGACGACCAGCACGACGTCGCCGCCCTTGCCGCCGTTGCCGCCGTCGGGACCACCCAGCGGCTTGAACTTCTCGCGGTGCACGGACGCGACCCCGTTGCCCCCATCACCTGCGGCGACGTGGATGACGACCCGGTCGACGAAGCGGGACACGGGGATTTCCTTTCCAGATAAGCAACGAGGGGCGGGAGCCGGAATGCACCGGTCCCGCCCCTCGTCGGAGGTCGTTCCGTCTTACGCCCAAAGCGCTTAAGCAGCAACCTCGGCCGGGACGATGTTCACGGTCTTGCGACCGCGCTTGGAGCCGAACTCGACCGCACCGGGCGCCAACGCGAACAGCGTGTCGTCCTTGCCGCGACCGACGTTGACGCCGGGGTGGAACTTGGTGCCGCGCTGGCGAATCAGGATCTCGCCGGCCTTGACGACCTGACCGCCGAACCGCTTCACGCCGAGGTACTGGGCGTTGGAGTCACGGCCGTTGCGGGAGCTGGACGCACCCTTCTTGTGTGCCATGGCTAGTCAGATCCTCACTTACCGGTGATGCCGGTGACCTCGACGCGGGTCAACTTCTGGCGGTGACCCTGGCGCTTGTGGTAGCCGGTCTTGTTCTTGAACTTGTGGATGCGGATCTTGGGGCCCTTGGTCTGCTCGACGACCTTGCCGGTCACCGAGATCTTCGCCAGGGCGTCCACCGCGGAGGTGACGTTCTCGCCGTCCACGACGAGGAGCGGCGCCGCGAAGGTGATCTCGGTGTCCGGCTCGCCTTCGAGCTTCTCGACCTCGATGACGTCGCCGACAGCCACCTTGTACTGCTTGCCGCCGGTCTTGACGATCGCGTACATCGGGACGGGAGTCTCCTGCTACTCGACGGGACGGGTCGCGCGTGCCTCGGCCGCACTGGATGAGCGAGCTGGGCTTCACGCGACAGGGCCCACCGGACGGCGGGCCGCGTATCAGGTTACGTGGCGGTGGACTGCGAGGTCAAACCGGGGTCGGTCTACCGGATTCGCCCTGGTCACAGCCCTCCGCTCCGGAGCGGGCGCAACGCCTGGCGAGGGTACCCCCGGCGTGGGATCCGTCGCACGTTCCCCACCGCGGACCACCGACAAATCCGGCGGTCCGCAGTCGCAGCGGTCCGGCGACCCGCGATGGGGCCGGGGTGTCGGCGCGGGTCGGAGGCAGGGCGGGGCGGCGCGGGGCGGAGGTCGGGGACCGGAGGCCGCCTACGACGAACCGCTGCCCAGCGAGGCTGGACAGCGGTTCGTCGAGCAGTGCGTCGTACAGCGGCTCGGTCAGCCTTCCTTGACCGCGCCCAGCGGCGGGCCGGCGGGCCGGGAGGCGGCACGGCGGGCCGTGCGGCGACGCGTGGTCACCGCCGGGGCCGTGGGCTCCGGAGCGTGGCCGTTGCGCTGCTGGTCGACCGACGGCTCGGCCGACGCGGTCTCGGCGGGCTTCGCCTCGGCAGGCTTGGCTGCCTCGGGCTGGACCGTCGGGATGACGATCGGCTCGGGAGCCGGCTGGGCCTTGGGCGGAGCGCTCGCCCTGGTGACCCTCCCGACCCGTCCGGCCCGTGCGGGCTTGACGGGCGCGGCAGGGGGTTCTTCCGCCGCTGCGGGAGCGACGGGCGCGGACTCGGCCGGCTGAGCCGCCGTGGCGGGCTCAGGAGCCGTCTCAGCGCCGGTCGCGCCCGACGTGGCCGTGCCTGCGGCAGGGCTGGTCGGTGCGGCGGGGCTGGTCGGTTCGGCCGGGTTGGTCGGTTCGGCAGTGCTGACCGGCGCGAGAGGAGCGCTCTCGGCCGGGGTGGCGGGCTCGGCCGGCTCGTCGCCGTGCGTGATGACGGCACCGGCTTCCCGGCGTGCCCGGCGACGCTGGCGGCGGTCGCGCTTCGGGGTCTCCGGCGCGGCCTCCTCCTCGATCACCGCGGCCACCGGCTCGTCCGACGTGGACGGCTCGGTGATCGCCTCCGGCTCCTCGGTCGGCTCCACGGTCTGCTCGGCCACCGGCTCCGGCACGTCGACCGCCTTGCCGCGACGCGACTTGCGGCCACCGCTCTGCTGCTGCTGTTGCTGCTGTTGCTGAGCGGGCTGGCCACCGCCGCCGCCACCGCTGCCGTGCGCCTGAACGGGCTCGGTCGACATGACCACGCCACGCCCGCGGCAGTGCTCGCAGGTGGAGGAGAACGCCTCCAGCAGCCCGGTGCCGACCCGCTTGCGGGTCATCTGCACCAGACCCAGCGACGTCACCTCGGCCACCTGGTGGCGGGTCCGGTCACGACCCAGGCACTCGGTCAGCCGGCGCAGCACCAGGTCGCGGTTCGACTCCAGCACCATGTCGATGAAGTCGATCACGATGATGCCGCCGACGTCCCGCAACCGCAGCTGGCGGACGATCTCCTCGGCCGCCTCCAGGTTGTTCCGGGTCACCGTCTCTTCGAGGTTTCCACCCGAACCGGTGAACTTGCCGGTGTTCACGTCGATGACCGTCATCGCCTCGGTGCGGTCGATGACCAGGTAGCCGCCCGACGGCAGCCAGACCTTGCGGTCCAGCGCCTTGAGCAGCTGCTCGTCGATCCGGTACTCGGTGAACGCGTCATTGGTGCCCACGTGCTTGCGCAACCGTTCCTGGAGGTCCGGCGCGACGTGCCGCACGTAGGCGTCGATGGTCTCCCACGCGTCCGAACCCTGGACGACGAGCGCGGCGAAGTCCTCGGTGAACAGGTCGCGGACGACCTTCACCAGCAAGTCCGGCTCTTCGTACAGCAGCTGCGGCGCCTGGGCCTTGGGCACGTCGGCCCGGTCCTTGATGACCTGCCACTGCGCCTGCAGGCGGGTCACGTCGCGGGCCAGCTCCTCCTCGGCGATGCCCTCCGAGGCGGTGCGGATGATGACGCCCGCGTCCTCGGGGACCACGCGCTTGAGGATGTCCTTGAGGCGCTTGCGCTCGTTGTCGGGCAGCTTGCGGCTGATGCCGGTCGCGCCGCCGCCGGGCACGTACACCAGGAAGCGGCCGGGCAGGCTGATCTGCGTGGTCAGCCGGGCGCCCTTGTGGCCCACCGGGTCCTTGGTGACTTGCACCAACACGCTGTCGCCGGACGACAGTGCCTGCTCGATCTTGCGGGCCTTGCCCTCCAGGCCGGCCGCGTCCCAGTCGACCTCGCCCGCGTAGAGCACCGCGTTGCGACCGCGGCCGATGTCGATGAACGCCGCCTCCATCGAGGGCAGCACGTTCTGCACCCGGCCGAGGTAGACGTTGCCGACCAGCGAACCGCTGCCCGACGAGGTCACGAAGTGCTCGACCAGGACGCCGTCCTCCAGCACGCCGATCTGCGTGCGGTCACCGCGCTCGCGCACCACCATCGTGCGCTCGACGGCCTCGCGGCGGGCCAGGAACTCGGCCTCGGACAGCACGGGGGCACGGCGGCGACCGGCCTCGCGGCCGTCACGGCGGCGCTGGCGCTTGGCCTCCAGCCGGGTGGACCCGCGGACGCTGCGGACCTCGTTCTGCGCGGCTTCGGAGTCGGCCTTGTCGTCGCGCGCGTCGCGGCTGGTGCTCTCGCGGACGTGCACGACCGTGTTCGGCGGGTCGTCCTCGCTCGGCGTGGCCTCTTCCTCCGCGCCGGTCTTGCGGCGACGGCGACGACGGCGACGACGGCTGCCCGGACCCTCGTCGTCGGCCGACGGCTCCTCGGCGGCTTCGGGCTCCGCCTCGGCCTCGGCGGGCTCTTCGCCCTGCTCGTCCTCGCCGTTCTCGTCGCCGACGCCCTTGCCGCGACCGCGGCCACGACGGCCACGACGACGGCGACGACGGCCTTCGCCCTCGTCACCCGCGTCATCGGCGGCGTGCTCGTCGGACTCGTCCTCGGTGTCGTCCTCGTCCTCGACGACCGGCGCCTTGGCGACCGGCGTCGGGGGCAGGAACATCGCGGACGGCGGGGCGAACAGAGGCGCGAGCGGCGCCACGTCGCGGGCCACCGCCACGGGTTCCTCGGTCTGTTCGTCCACGTCGCCGGTGACGATGTCGTCCCAGCCCCGCAGGCTCTCGGCGACCTTGAGCGCGAGATCGCGGCTCACGCTCGACTGCACGCCCTTGACCGGTTCACCGAGGTCGGCGAGGGCCGCGACCACGTCCCGGCTGCTCGCGCCCAGCAACTTCGCCAGCGCGTGCACCCGGAGCTTGGCGGGTAGATCCGCCAAGGGTGTGGCGTTACCCCCGCCGGCGGCGCCGGCAGGCTTTTCCGTGTTCGACAATGCAGCTCCTCCGCCCCCGGGCGCGTCCCAACCGACGCGGCCGCGCAGGGGCCTCTCTGTGTCCACTCACCGCCGCGGCTGGCGGCGGGAATCCTTGCCTCGCGCTGTGGCGCCCACCCGTGGGGCACGCGGCACAGCAGGTCCGATAACACTTTCGACGACGCCGTCAGCGCCGCTCCCGCACAGCCCGGTCAGACCTCCGCCGCCCTGTCCAGGGCAAGCGGGTCGACCAGTCCGCCTTCGTCGTCGAGCCGCCCCTGCGCCATCCGGGTCGCCTTCGCGGGCACCGGCGGAACCAGGTCGGCGACGACTCGGAGGGCACTCAGCACGTCGTCGGGTCTCACGGTAGGGGTTGTCTGCCGTACGACCGTCATGAGTATCCCACACGGGCGTGACAAATCTCGTGCATCGTGTCCGGCGTCGCTCGATTGCGCCTCTGCCTGGGCCCCCACCTGCGCCGACACGATCGCGGGTCGCACGTCCACGATCTTCTTGCCGTCCTTGGTCAACCGCTCTACCTCGACCGATTCAGCGGCGAGCAGCGCGATCACGGCTTCGGACAGTTCTTCGGGCGACACGCCGGGCAGCTCCACCCGCCACTCGCTGGCGTCGATCCGCTCGGGCAGCGTGCCGCCGGCCGACTGGACGACCTCCAGGATGTCGAGCCCCGGCGGGAGCACGGCGTCCAGCGCGGTCCGCAGCGCCTCCGGGTCCACCCGGTCGACGACCTGGACCTCGACGTACTCGGCCTCGCTCGCCACGCCGGTCGGCGCCGCGCCGACCCACGACACCTTCGGGTGGGGGCTGAAACCCTGCGAGTAGGCCATGGGAACGCCCGCCCGGCGCAGCGCGCGTTCGAAGGCCCGCGCGATGTCGCGGTGTGACGTGAACCGCAGCCGGCCGCGCTTGGCGTAACGCAGGCGCAGCTTCTGCACAGGTGCGGCCGACGGGTTGGTGGGCTGCTGCTGGCGGCTCAGGGCTACTCCCCTTGGGTACCGGGTGGCTCCACGATGGGGTGAGCACCCCAACGGTCCACGGTCCTACTCCACCAGGACGGTACCTTGGACCCGTTCGGCACCGTTGCGCTTGTCTGCTTCGCCCGGCGTGGCTACCGTCCGGCAACAGCAGTCCCGATCGACGGCTCGTCCCCGAGTCCGATCGACGGCTCTAGTCCGGCACCCCGCCCGGTCCAGCACTGGAGGTCCCCCGTGCCTCTGCACCGCCGCGTCCAAGCGGTCGCGGTCAGCGCGGCGCTGCTCGCGGCAGGCTGCTTCGTGGCGACCACGCCCGCGGCTGCCCTTCCCGCGGAGGAGCCGGTGACCGCACCGGGCTGCGTCCAGCCCGGTCCGACCCTGCGCTACCTGGTGGTGTTCTCCACCGGCACGAGCGCGCCGCTCGCCGAGGCCCAGGTCGCCGCCGCGTGCGGCACCACGACCCGGTACTACCCGCAGATCGCCGTGGCGGTCGCCGTGTCCGCCGACCCCCGGTTCGGGCAGCGGATGGGTGTCGACCGGGCGTACAGCGCGCAGCTCGACGGCCTCTCCAAGCACACCGGCGCGCCCGTGACGCCGAAGGAGGGCCGGCAGAAGAGGCTGGACGACGAGGCGGCCGGCGCGCGTGCCCCGGCGGGAGCGGTGGACCGCACGGCCGAGCAGTGGGACATGGACCTGATCCGGGCGGCCGAGGCGCACGCGGTGAGCACCGGCAGCCGGGACGTGGTGGTCGGCGTGCTCGACTCGGGCATCGACCCGGCGCACCCGGACCTGGTGGACGCGCTGGACCCGGCGCTGTCCGCGGGCTGCACGTCCGGCGTGGCCGACCCGACGCCCGCAGCGTGGTCGCCGACGACGTCCGGGCACGGCACGCACGTGGCGGGCACGATCGCCGCGGCCGACGACGGCGCGGGCACCACGGGTGTCGCGCCGGGCGTGCGGATCGCGTCGGTGAAGGTCGTGGACGACGCCGGGTTCATCTACCCCGAGTACGCGGTGTGCGGGTTCATGTGGGCCGCCGAGCAGGGCATGACCATCACCAACAACAGCTACTTCATCGACCCGTGGGTGTTCACCTGCCAGAACAAGCGGGGCCAGTCCGTGGTCTACGAGGCGGTCCGGCGCGCGGTCGACCACGCGGGCTCGCGGGGCGTGCTGACGGTGGCGGCGGCGGGCAACGCGGCGGCCGACCTGACCAAGCCGGGGCACGACGCGCTGAGCCCGACCAACGCCGCGCCGGAGGACGTGAAGCCGCGGCCGGTGGACAACACGTGCCTGGTGCTGCCCGCTCAGCTGCGCAACGTGGTGGCGGTGTCCTCGGTGGGCGCGGAGAAGGTCAAGGCCGGGTACAGCTCGTACGGGCTGGGCGCGGTGGACGTGACGGCGCCGGGCGGCGACCGCAGGCAGCCGCCGGACGACGCGAAGAGCGGGTGCGTGCTGTCGACCGTGCCGTCCGCCGGGTACGACTACTCGTGCGGCACGTCGATGGCCGCGCCGCACGTGTCCGGGGTGGCGGCGCTGCTGGCGTCCACGCACCCCGAGGCCACTGCCGACGACTTGAGCCGGATGCTCAACGCGCAGGCGGAGACGCTGCCATGCCCGGCCGACTACGACCTCAACGGCACGGGCGTGCAGGACGCGTTCTGCACCGGCTACTCCGAGTACAACAGCTTCTACGGGCACGGGATGGTCGACGCGCTGGCGGCGGTGCGGCCCGCGTCGGACGGGTCACGCTGAGCACTGGCCCTGGCCGCGCAGCGCCCCGGTCAGGTCCGCGCGACCGGCGATGCCGAGCTTGCGGTACGCGCCGGACAGGTGCAGCTCGACCGTGCCGACTTGCCGCCGCCGCCCACGCCGGTGACGAGGAGCGTCGTGGTGCGGCCCGCCGGCACTCCGCGCACCAGGCCGCGGACGGCGTTCAGCTCTCCGCCACGGCTCGGGAGTGTCGTCGGGTTCACTGCTGTCACCGGGAGGCTCCGATCCGCTGCGGCGCAGCCGGGGCGGTCGACCGCGACCACCACGGGAGGACACCTGTCCAGTCCCTGCGGTACCGAAGGACCGCGATCCGCGCCCCCGGATTTCCTTCGGCGCCACCGTAGAGACGAATCGGTGTGCTTCTGTCAGAATAGCGGTCCGACTTCCGCGAGTCGATTCGCGGGCCACCCGGACATTGACCGCGCCATCGTCCGGCCGATTCTTCCCGGTGCCGACACCCGGCTTTGTCAGCGCCATTCGCGCGGCGCAGGATCTTCATCGCGTTGCAGATCCAGGACTTCACGGTGCCCTCCGGAATACCGAGCACGAGTGCCGCCTGGCCGTGGGCCATTGGTCCCGAAAGGATACAAATAACGTCACCGGGCGTTCCCGTCGCACATTCCGACCAGTGACTTGGTACAGGTCACATACCGCAATTGAACCGTTCGTCGAACCGCCGCACCCGACGTTCGTAGTCCTTCTCCAGAGGGTGGAGCCGTTCGTCAACAGAGGGTGCGCACGTGGTGCTCGCGGTCTCGGAACACGACGCCGGGGTGCGGGACATCGCCACGACGTCCGGGCGGACGGCCTACGCCACGCTGTGCCTGGCCGCGTGCTGGGACGTGCTCACGGCCACCGGCTGGGTCCGGAAGATCACCGGACGCGCCGCGCTGCTGAGCACGCACCAGGTGCTGGCGACGTTCGCGTGCGTCACGGCCGTGGCGCACGCGTCCGCGTTCCCGGTGCTGGACAACGCGCCCCTCGCGGCCTACCAGCTCGTGCTGCCGCTGGTCGGCGGGGGCGAGGTCCGGCACGCGTTGGGCGTGGTGGGTCTGGAGCTCGTGCTCGCCGCGTCGATCACGGCGGCGCTCCAGCGGACGGCGTTCCACCGCAACTGGATGCGGCGGCACGGGTGTGCCCCGTGCGTGCGATCAGGGTCGACGCGGCGGAGGTCGGCGCGCCCTAGCCCTTCGCCAGCGTGGGGTTGCGGACCGGCGAGCCCGTTCCGACCGGCGAGATCGGCAGCAGCGTGCGACCGGTGGGGCCGACCTCGATGTCGGTGCCCATCGCCGGGCACACACCGCAGTCGAAGCACGGCGTCCAGCGGCAGTCGTCCTGCTCCCGCTCATCCAGCGCGTCCTGCCAGTCCGACCAGAGCCACTCCTTGTCCAGCCCCGAGTCGAGGTGGTCCCAGGGCAGGACCTCCAGCTCCTCGCGCTCGCGCGTGGTGAACCAGGCCAGGTCGACGCCCAGCGGGGTCAGCTCGGTCTCGGCGGCCTTGACCCAGCGGTCGTAGGAGAAGTGCTCGGACCAGCCGTCGAACCGGCCGCCCTCGCGCCACACCCGCTCGATCACCAGGCCGATGCGCCGGTCGCCGCGCGACAGCAGGCCTTCGATCAGCGACGGCTTGCCGTCGTGGTAGCGCATGCCGATGTTGCGGCCCAGCCCGCGGTCCGAGTTCACCGCGTCGCGCAGCTTGCGCAGCCGGTCGTCCACGGTCTCCGGGTCGCACTGCGCGGCCCACTGGAACGGGGTGTGCGGCTTGGGCACGAACCCGCCGATGGAGATCGTGCAGCGGATGTCCTTGCGGCCGGACACCTCGCGGCCCGCGCGGATCACGTTCTTCGCCATCTCGGCGATCTGGAGCACGTCGTCGTCGGTCTCGGTGGGCAGGCCGCACATGAAGTACAGCTTCACCTGCCGCCAGCCCGCGCTGAACGCCGCGCTGACCGTGCGGATCAGGTCTTCCTCCGACACCATCTTGTTGATCACGCGGCGGAGGCGCTCGCTGCCGCCCTCCGGCGCGAACGTCAGGCCCGAGCGGCGGCCGTTGCGGGACAGCTCGTTGGCCAGGTCGATGTTGAACGCGTCGACCCGGGTGCTGGGCAGCGACAGGCCGGTGTTCGTGCCCTCGTAGCGGTCCGCGAGGCCCTTGGTGATCTCGGCGATCTCCGAGTGGTCCGCGCTGGACAGCGACAGCAGGCCGACCTCTTCGAAACCGGTCGCCTCCAGGCCGCGCTGGACCATCGCGCCGATGCCCTCGATGGACCGCTCGCGCACCGGACGGGTGATCATGCCCGCCTGGCAGAACCGGCAGCCGCGCGTGCAGCCGCGGAAGATCTCCACGCTCATCCGCTCGTGCACGCTCTCCGCGAGCGGCACCAGCGGCTGCTTCGGGTACGGCCACGCGTCCAGGTCCATCGTGGTCCGCTTGAACACCCGGTACGGCACCCGCTCGCGGTTCGGCACCACGCGCTGGATGCGGCCGTCGGGCAGGTACTCGACGTCGTAGAACCGCGGCACGTAGATGCCGCCGGTCTCCGCCAGCCTGGTCAGGACCTCGTCCCGGCCACCCGGGCAGCCTTCGGCCTTCCACGCGCGGACGATGTCGGTGATCTCCAGGACGGCTTCCTCGCCGTCACCGAGCACCGCGGCGTCGACGAACGGCGAGATCGGCTCCGGGTTGAACGCCGCGTGCCCACCGGCCACCACGATCGGGTGGTCCTCGGTGCGGTCGGCGGCGTGGATCGGGATGCCCGCCAGGTCCAGCGCGTTGAGCATGTTCGTGTAGCCCAGCTCGGTCGCGAAGCTCACCCCGAACAGGTCGAACGCGGCCACGGGCCGGTGCGCGTCCACGGTGAACTGCGGGACGCCGTGCTCGCGCATCAGCTTCTCGAGGTCCGGCCACACCGCGTACGTGCGCTCGGCCAGCACGTCCGGCTGCTCGTTGAGGACCTCGTACAGGATCATGACGCCCTGGTTCGGCAGCCCGACCTCGTAGGCGTCCGGGTACATCAGGGCCCACCGCACGCTGGCGGCGTCCCAGTCCTTCACGGTGGCGTTGAGTTCCCCGCCGACGTATTGCACCGGCTTGGACACCCTCGGCAGCAGGGGTTCCAGGGCGGGGAAGACCGACTCGACACTCACCGTTTCAGGGTAACGGCACGCCCCGGGTGCGTCAGAACAGCGGTCCCGTGATGGTGAGGCCGAGTTCGGAGCCCGCGCCCGCGTACAGGCCGAAGAACATCAGCGCGCCGCCCGCGAGGGCCAGGTCCTTGTTGAACTGGATCATCTCCATCTGCTTGGCCTGCGGGTCCGTCTCCTTCCAGAAGTTGTGCATGAGGAACGCCGTGGGGAGCAGGAAGAGCGCCAGGAGGTTCGTCCAGTGTTCAACCAGGTCAGGTCAGCAGCAACTTGCCGAGCCGCCGTGCCGCGACAACCACTCCGATGCACGCCATCACCACGAAGTAGGCGACGTGGCCGAGCGCGCCCCAGCCGACATGACCCGTGGTCAGCGCCCTCATCAGCTCGATCGCGTGGTACAGCGGCGTCCACTCGACCACGACCTGCAGCCACCCCGGGTACACCGACAGCGGGTAGAAGGTGCCGGAGAACAGGAACAGCGGCATCACGGCCAGCTGCACCAGGTCGAAGTCGTGCCAGGACCGCATGTACGTGGCCGCGGCCATGCCGATCGCCGCGAAACCGAGCGCGACCAGGAGGGACGCCGGCAGGGCGAGCAGCGCCCACGGCGAGTCGATCAGCCCGAACCCGAGCATGACCGTGATGAACCCGCCCGCGTAGACGCCGCCCCGGATCAGGCACCAGGTGGCCTCGCCGACCGCGATGTCGACCGGGCCGAGCGGGGTGGCCAGCACCGCGTCGTACGTCTTGGCGTACTTGAACTTGAAGAACAGGTTGAACGTCGCCTCGAACACCGCGCCGTTCATCGCCGACGCCGCCAGCAGGGCGGGCGCGACGAACGCGGCGTAGGGCATCGGCCCGCCGGGGCCCTCGACGGTGGTGACCAGCCGGCCCAGGCCGAAGCCGAGGGAGAACAGGAAGAACAGCGGCTCGAAGAAGCCGGAGAACACCTGCATCCACGCCCGCTTGTTGACCAGGTAGGACCGCTCGATCAGGGTGTGCGAGCGGCCCGCGTACAGGCCCGGCGGGATGACGCGGAGCAGCAGGCCAGCGCCGTACTTCGGCCCGACCGGCGGGTTCGGGGTGTCCGAGCGGTCGGTTCGCGGTGCCCGGGTGGAGGACTCGCGGTTCATACGGCCAGCCTCCGGTGGAAGTAGCGGCGGCCCAGGACGACGCCGAGCGCGATCAGGGCGCACAGGTAGGCGACGTGGCCGAGGGCGGGCAGCAGGCGCAGGGTGCCGAAGGTGACGCCGCGGGCCAGCTCGATGCCGTGCCAGACCGGGGTGATCCAGGCCAGCGGGTGGATCCAGTCCGGCAGCTGGCTCATCGGGTAGAACCCGCCGGTGAACAGCGTCATCGGCATCACCAGGAAACGGAAGATCGCGTTGAACGAGTCCGGTTTCTCCCTGGTCGCGGTGTAGGCGACGGCGGGCGCGCTGAACGCCATGCCGGCGAGCACCGCGAACGGCACGGCCAGCAGCGCCGACGGGCTGGTGATCGCGCCCAGGGCGACGGCGATGCCGAGGAACACGATCGCGCCGGCGGCCAGGCGCAGCGCGTTCCACAGCAGCTGGCCGTAGAGGACCTGGCTCGACGTGAGCGGGGTGGACACCATCGCGAGGTACTTGCGCTGCCACTTGAACGCCGAGAACACCGCCCAGGTGGACTCGAACATGGTGTTCTGCACGGCGGTGATCACCAGCAGCGCCGGCGCCAGGAACACCACGTACCGGTAGCCGTCCGTGGCCTCGCCCACCTGCACCTGCGAGCCGAAGCCGATGCCCATGGCCAGCAGGAACAGCACCGGCTGGAGGAAGCTGGAGATGACCGTGGCCCGCCAGTTGCGGCGGTACCAGGTCCAGTGGTTCTCCACCACCAGCAGCGCGGCCCGCCACGGGCCGACCACCCGCGCGCCGGCCACGTCCGGCTCCCTCACGTCCAGGCCCTCCACGTCCGGCTCGCTCACGTCCGGGTCCGTCGCTCCGGTCCCCGTCAGTCCGGTGCTCATCAGTCCACCAACGTCCGACCGGTCAGGCGCAGGAACACGTCTTCCAGCGTGCTGCGGCGCACCAGGCTGGACACCGGCCGCACGCCCCGTGCGTGGGCCGCGGACAGCGCCGCCTCGCCGTCCGCGGTGTAGAGCAGCACCCGGTCCGGCAGGACCTCGACCCGTTCGGCCAGGTCGCGCACCTCGTCGGCGCTCTGCTCGCCGGGCGGGAACCGCAGCTCCAGCACCTCCCTGGTCGAGTACTGGTGGATCAGCTCGGACGGCGAGCCCTCGGCCGCGATCCGGCCGCCGTCCATCACCACCAGTCGGTCGCACAGCTGCTCGGCCTCGTCCATGTAGTGCGTGGTGATGATGAGCGTGACGCCGGACTGCTTGAGCCGGAACAGGCGGTCCCACAGCAGGTGGCGGGCCTGCGGGTCGAGGCCCGTGGTCGGCTCGTCGAGCAGCAGCAGGTCCGGGTCGTTGACCAGGGAGCGGGCGATGGTGAGCCGCCGCTTCATGCCGCCGGACAGCGGCTCCACCTCGGCGTCGGCGCGGTCGGTGAGCTGGGCGAACTCCATCAGCTCCACCGCGCGCTCGCGCACCGCGGCGCGGGACAGGCCGAAGTAGCGGCCGTAGACCTGGAGGTTCTGCCGGATGGTCAGCTCGGTGTCGAGGTTGTCCTGCTGCGGCACCACGCCGATCCGGGCGCGGATCTTCGGGCCGTCCACGTCCGGGTCCATGCCGAGCACGCTGAGCTCGCCGCCGGTGCGCGGTGAGACGCAGGAGACCATCCGCATGGTCGAGGACTTGCCCGCGCCGTTCGGGCCGAGGAAGCCGAACGCCTCCCCCTTGCCGACTTCGACGTCGATGCCTCGGACTGCTTCGAAGGAGCCGAAGTGCTTGGTCAGGCCCTTGGCGTGGACGAGGGTGGGGGTCACGCGCGTCACGGTAGCGGCGGGGTCCGACAATCCCGGAACGCTTTTAGGCTGGGTGCCGTGGAAATCGACCTGACCTGGCCGATCACGGCCGACGAACGACTTCGGTCCGAAGTGCACGAGGTGCTGCACGCCGTGGTGGCGGCGGGCGGCGCGATCGGCTGGGTGGACCCGCCCGTGCGGGCGCAGACCGACGCGTGGCTGGACCGCGTGCTCGGCTCGCCCGGTGACGGAGCGCTCGTCGTGGCCCGTGTGGACGGTGTGGTGCGCGGGACGGCGACGTGGAAGCGGTCGAACAGCGAGGTGTTCGCGCACATGGCCGAGCTGCGGCGGGTGACGGCGCACCCGGCGGCGCGCGGGCTCGGGTTGGGTTCGCGACTGGTGGGCGCGGTGATCGAGCACGCCCGTGCGGCCGGGCTGGAGGTGCTGACGCTCGGCGTGCGCGGCAACAACCACGGTGCGATCCAGCTGTACGAGAGCCTGGGCTTCCGCGAGTGGGGGCGGCTGCCGAACGCGATCTCGGTCGGCGACGTGCGGTTCGACGACGTCCGCATGTACCTGCCGTTGGGCCACCGCGAGGGTGTCGTGCTGCACGGCTCGGCCCCCGGCGGCCTCGGCTCGTCACCGGCGCGTGCCCAGGTCGGTCGGAATGGCGAGCGGCCCGGACCTCCGGCGAGGTCCGGGCCGTCCGCCGGGTCCGTCAGAGGTTCGGGAACCAGAGCTTGATCTCGCGCTCGGCGGACTCCGGCGAGTCCGAGCCGTGCACCAGGTTGAACTGGACCTCCAGGCCGAAGTCGCCCCGGATCGTGCCCGGCGTGGCCTTCTCGACCGGGTCGGTGCCGCCGGCCAGCTGGCGGAACGCGGCGATCGCCCGGGAGCCCTCGACCACCATGGCGACCAGCGGGCCGCCGGTGATGAAGTCGACCAGGTCGTTGTAGAAGCTCTTGCCGTCGTGCTCGGCGTAGTGCTGCTCCGCGGTCGCGCGGTCCACGGTGCGCAGTTCGAGAGCGGCCAGGGTGAGGCCCTTGCGCTCGATGCGGGAGATGACCTCGCCGACCAGGCCGCGGCTGACGCCGTCGGGCTTGACCAGGACCAGGGTGCGCTCGCTCACGGCGGTCAGTACTCCTTCGTACGGGATTGTGCAACTGGCTCAAGGGTAGCCGCAGCCACCCCGACGCCCGCCGTGGCCACCGGGTCGGGAAGCGCTCGGCGCGCAGGAGCGGGGGTTCCGCGGCCTGCGCGCCGAGGGCCGTCGCCCGGACTACCGGGTCAGGACGACCACCGAGCGGGCGGGGACCGTGACCGAGCCGTTGGCGACCGAGGCCTTGTCGCCGGTCAAGGCGTGGTTCTGCCACGTGCCCTCGACCGCGACGGACTTCTCCGCCGGGTACGGGTTGACGATCACCAGGATGCCGTCCAGGGCCGGGTCGGTGTCCGGGCCGGCGGTGTCGTCCAGCAACGCCGCGACGACGCCCGGCTCGGCCGCCGGGAACGACAGCTTCTGCTGCACCAGTCCCGCGTCGTTCAAGGTGAACAGCGGTGAGGACTTGCGGATGCGCAGCAGCTCCACCGTGTTGCCCAGAGCGGCTCGCATGTCGGCCGTGGAGGGCTTCAGCGCGGTGTTGGACAGCAAGGGGGCGGCGTAGGGCCACTTGTCCTCGTTGTCCGCCGCCGGGGGCAGGCCCCGACCGAAACCGTTGTCCCGCAACGACGGGTCGTAGCGGTTGAACCAGTCACCGGAGTCGTAGCTGTTGCGGTCCAACGACTTCGAGCGCAGGAACTCCGCACCCGCGTGCAGGAACGGTTGCCCCTGGCCGAGGAGCACGGGTGCGAGGGCGACCTTCTGCATCCGGACGCGGTCGGCCATCGAGGTGGTCGCGGGCAGCTTGTACACCTGCGAGTCGAACAGCGTCTCGTTGTCGTGCGCGTCCACGTACGTGATCACGTCGGCGGGCGAGCCCGTGTACCCCGCGGGCGATCCGTTGTACGACACGTCACGCCCGGAGACCACGCCACCGGACGTGGACTGGAACCGGTACGACGCCATGTTCCCCGCCATGCCCAGCTTCACCAGGTCGCTGTAGTTCGCCAGCCGCGCGGCCACGTCGCCGTTCTCGGGCGTGCCGTTGAGGTCGCCCGCCAGACCGGACGCGAGCCCTTGCACGCGGGGATCGGCGTCGAACGGACCGCCGCCGCGCACCGCGTCGCGCAACCTGTCGCTGAACGTGCCGATGCCCGTCCCGGCCATGTTGGCCTGCGTGGCCTGCTCGAACCGGGCGTTGCCGGCGACCTCGCCGAAGTCCCAGCCCTCGCCGTAGACGCGGATCTTCCGGCCGTCCACGCCGTCCTCGGCGACGGTCAACGCGTCCAGCGCCGCCCGCACGGCCAGGATGTTCGCCTTCGGGTGGTGGCCCATCAGGTCGAACCGGAAGCCGTCCACCTTGTACAGCTTCGCCCACCGCACCACGGAGTCCACGACGAGCTTGCCCATCATGGCGTTCTCGGTGGCGGTGTTCGCGCAGCACGTGGAGTTGGCGACGGCGCCGTCGAGGTCGAGCCGCTGGTAGTAGCCCGGCACCACCTTGTCCAGCACGGACGTCCGCGCGTCACCGGAGGCGGCGGTGTGGTTGTAGACCACGTCGACCACCACGCGGTTGCCGTTGTCGTGCAACGACTTCACCATCTCGCGGTACTGCTTGGAGCGGGCCCACCCGGTCTGCGCGTCGTCCGTGGCGTAGGAGCCCTCGGGCACGTCGTAGTGGTACGGGTCGTAGCCCCAGTTGAAGCCGTCCTTCCCGGCGACCTCGGCCAGGCACGCCTGCTGCGCGGAGGAATCGGCGGGCAACGACGCCAGGTCGCACGACGGCCGCTGCTGGTCCGAACGCTTCTCCGGGATCGTGGCGATGTCGAACGTCGGCAGCAGGTGCACGGTGTCCAGGCCCTCGGCGGCCAGCTCCCGCAGGTGGGTCATGCCGGTGGACGACGAGTGCGTGAACGCGCGGTAGGTGCCCCGGTCGCCTTCGGGCACGGACGCGTCACCGATCGAGAAGTCCCGGACGTGCAGTTCGGTGATGCCGTGCTCGGTCGGGTCGTCGTCCAGGCCGCGGGCGACGTGCCCGGCCCAGTCGGCGGGCATGGTCCGCGCGTCGCCGAGGTCGGCGAACTGCGAGTGCGTCGAGTCGACCGCCAACGCCACCGAGTACGGGTCGGTCACGGTCACCGTGCGTCCGGCGACGGTCACCTCGTACAGGTAGAACTTGTCCCGCCACGCCCCGGACGCCGTCCACGAGCCGGACGCGTCGTCCCGCGCCATGTCCACGGTCGTGGCCGCCGAGCCGGGCTCGTCGGACACCTGGAGCTTGACCGACGACGCCGTGGGCGCCCACAGCCGCGCCGTCACGTTGTCGCCGTCGAACGTCGGCCCGTAGGCCAACCGCGCGGCGGCGTCGGCGAACCGGTCGTCCAGCACACCGGCGATCTGCACGCCCGTGCGGTGCCGCAGACCACCGCCGGCGTCGACGTGCACGGCGGACAGCTTGCCCCGCAACGCCTCGTCCAGCCGTGCCCCGTCACGCACCCGGAACACCGGCTTGCCCCGCAAGTGCGGGAACTTCGCCGGCACGGCCTCCGACGACGGCTCCAGCCGCAGCACCTTGCCGCCGTACTCCAGCCGGTAACCGTCGGAGGCCACCACCGGCACGTCCCACACCACCAGGTCCTTCGACACCCAGACGGCCTTCGACCTGGTCAGGTCGTCCTCCACGCCGGCACCGCCCGAAGGCGGCAGCACGTAGGAGATCGAGCCGTCCGGCCTGGTGGAGCCGGAGACGTACCAGACCTCGTAGCCGGTGCCCGTGACGTCGAGGAACTGGTCCGGGCCGGGGTCCTTGGCGTCGCCCTTGTGGATGATGTTGCTCAGCCCGGCCGCGCCCGGCTCCAACGGCACCGACCAGTACACGCCGAACCCGTCCGTGCCGTCCGGCACGCGTGACTGGTTCCAGCCCGGACTCGGTTCCAGCGAGCCGGTCCAGTGGTAGAGCGTCCAGTCGGCGTAGTCGCCGGCGGGGCGGTTGTAGTGGATCACCGCGCGGTTCTGCGCGGCGGCGAGGCTCGCGAACACCTCGTCGCCGGCGACCCACGCGTGCCCGGCCGTGCTGCCGGACGCTTCGACCGTCCCGCCGCGCAGCACGGAGAACTCGACGGGCGCGGTCGCCGGGATGGTCGCCACTCCCCCGTCGAACGGGTGGTCGGCGCCGCCCGCGCGCACCACGAGCCCCGTGGCGTCACCGGTGTGCGTCACCACGGCCTGGCCGGTGGCGGCGACCTCGGTGGCGTGCACCGCGGCCTGCCCCTGCTTGAGCCACACCTGCGGCGTCACGCTCGGGTCGATGAACCGGTCCCCTTCGGTGTCCTTCTCGTCGCCGCGGTGGGCGATGATCCCGACCGATCTCGCGCCCGGCTTGAGCTTGATCCAGGCGAACCGGCCGTACGGCGTCTCACCGGCGAACGGCAGCGGCGCGTCCCACGTCGGCGCGTTCTCGACGTCGCCCCACGCGTGCAGGCCCCACCCGTCGTAGTCGCCGGCCGGGCGGTTGTAGTGCACGACCAGCCAGTCGGACGTCACCGCGCCGGGCGGTTCGACCTCCGGCGCGGCGACCAGGCCGATCCGGGCGCCGTCCGCGCCCAACGTGCCCTTGGCGTCCTTGGCCACGACCCTGACCTCGACGTCCTTGCCCACCGCCGCACCCGGCAGCGTGGCGAGGTCGGCGAACACCCGGTACGGCGCGGCGTCGTCGGTGCCGAGCACCTGCCAGTCGCGTTCACCCGCGACCCGCGCGGCGAACGTGGCCTGCGCGTACGGCGAGGTGATGCCGTCCGCGCGCAGCTCGACCCGGTCGTCCAGCACGGTGCCGACCGGCGGCACGGCCAACGTGGGCGTGGGCGCGGCGGCCTTGAGCTTGCCGGTCGACTTGAGCACCAGGGCGGACAACGCGGGCACGGTCACGGTGACCTTGCCGTCGACCGGCTTCACCTGCGACCCGGCGGTGGGCCAGATCGGCCGGTAGCCCTTGCCGGCCGCCGGGACGTCGACGGTCGCGGGCGCGGTGCCGGCGTTGGCCACGACCAGGTGTTCGACCTGCTGGGTGCGGCCCGTGCGGCTGAACGCGATCACGTCACCCTGGGCGACCTTGAGCGTCTGGTTGCCGTCGCGCCACACCGGGTCGGCGTCCACGAACTTCGCCAGGCCCTTGAGCTGCCGGTACAGCGGGTGGTCGGGGTTGAAGTTGTCCACCGCGCCGGTGCGGTCGCTGCCGACCAGGTCCTCGGCGGCGTACTCGGGGGTCTGCGAGGCGAACATGTCCTGCCGGGCGACCTTGTCGCCGCCGGTGCCCGCGAAACCCTGCTCGTCGCCGTAGTAGACGACCGGGTTGCCGCGCCACAGGTACATCAGGGCGTTGCCCAGCTCCAGCCGGTCCAGCAGCTCGTCCTCGGAGATGCCCGGACGGCTCTGCCGGACCATCCACGCGAGGCGGCCCATGTCGTGGTTGCCGAGGAACGTCGGCAGCGAGGAGGCGTTGGAGTCCGCGTCGGTGTAGCGGTCGTCGTCCACCAGCACTTCACCGAGGCGCGCCGCGCCCTGGCCGGACAGGAACGTGGCCGCGCCGCTCTGGAACGGGAAGTCCAGCGTGGCCTGCATCCTGCCGGTGGTGGTGTAGCGGGAGGTGCGCGCCGGGTCGGCGTCGAACACCTCGCCGAAGACGAAGAAGTCCTTCTTGCCGCGCATCTCCGCGTACTGCTTCACGTGCGGGGCGAGGGCCTGCCAGAACTCCATGTTGACGTGCTTGACGGTGTCCACGCGGTAGCCGTCGATGCCCAGCGTGTCGATCCAACTGGTGAAGATGCCCTTCATGCCCTCGACGACCGTCGGGTGCTCGGTCATCAGGTCGTCCAGGCCGAAGAAGTCGCCGTACTCGTTGGACTCGCCGCTGAACGTCGAGTCGCCGCGGTTGTGGTAGAGCTGCGGGTCGTTCAGCCAGGCCGGGGTCTTCTCCCCCTTGACGACCGGCGTGTACGGCGCGGTCAGCTTCGGGAAGTCCTCCTGCCCGGCGATCGCGGCGATGTCGACCGGGTTGCCCTGCTCGTCCAGGTACGGCTGGGCGCCCGTGCCGATGTAGCCGTACTCGCCCTCGGCGTAGTCGATCAGGTCGGCGGTGTGGTTGGCGACGATGTCGAAGAAGACCTTGATGTCGCGGCGGTGCGCCTCGCGGATGAGCCGCCGCATGTCCTCGGTCGTGCCGAAGTGCGGGTCCAGCTTGGTGAAGTCGGTGGTCCAGTAGCCGTGGTAGCCGGCCGAGATGTCGTCACCGGAGCCCTGCACCCAGCGGTTCTGGAACATCGGGGTCATCCAGATCGCGGTGATCCCCATGCCGTCCAGGTAGTCGATCTTGTCGTGCAGGCCCTTGAGGTCGCCGCCGTGGTAGAAGCCCTTGTCGGTGGGGTCGAAGCCGCTCTTGAGCCGGTCGGTCTCGGTCGTGCCGCCCCGGTCGTTGCGCGGATCGCCGTTGGCGAACCGGTCCGGCATCACGAAGTAGAACCGCTCACCCGTGATGTCGGCCCGCAGCGCGTCCTTGGCCAGCGCCTTGTCGGTGCGCTGGACGCCTGGCGCGATGTCCGTGACGGCGCCGACGGCGAGCCGTTGGACTTCGGCCGCGGCGCCTGTGGGTAGTGGGACGAACGGCACAACGGCCAGGGCGATGAGCGCGGCGACGGCCCGACGCATCGCGACCTCCTTGTCGCAAGAATTTGCAACCACACCCCGACGGGAAGCCGGGGCGAGGTGCACAAAACCACGACGATCGCGGCGCGAACAAGGCCCAGACGGCTGCAAGTCCTTGCAGAACCTTGCGTCAACCCCGGTACGGCCGGATCCAGTCCCCCACGGGTCCTTCACGGCGGAGTTCCGCGGCATGCCCGTGGCACTCGTCCAGGGCCGGCACGAGCAGGCCGAACGTGCTCGTGCCGCGTAGGACTCCACCGCCGCGGTCGGATCGTCCACGGCGAGCTTGACTGCACCGGGAGAACGTCCAGGCAGCGCAGCGCCAGGATCAACCGGGCGCGGCGCACCTGTTCGCGCCGGTAGCGCCGGTAGCCCGACGCCGGGTCGACGACGTCGGGCGTGAGGAGCCCGACGTCGTCGCACGCCCGGTCAGCGGCGCTCGGGTCGGAGGGTCTTGCTCCACAGCGACGCGCCCTTGATGTCGCGCAGCCACACGGTCAGCTCCCCGTCACGCGACACCTCGACCTCGCCGAAGTGCTGGAACCCGTCCAACGGGGTGGTGTTGGCGGCCGGTGGGGCGTTGACGAAGACGGCTTCCGGGCCGAACGTCGGGTCGAGCGCGTTCGGGCCGAACGCGCCCGCGTTCAGCGGACCGGAGACGAACTCCCAGAACGGGTCGAAGTCCTGGAACGACGCCCGCGCCGGCGAGTAGTGGTGCGCGGCGGTGTAGTGGACGTCGGCGGTCAGCCACACCGTGTTGCGCACGCGCCGCCGCTTCAGCTCGCTCAGCACCCACGCCAGCTCGTGCTCACGTCCGCCCGGCGCGCCCGGCAGCCCGTTCGCCACGCCCTCGATGTCGGCGCCGTCCGGCACGATCACGCCGATCGGCAGGTCCGCGGCGATGATCTTCCAAGTGGCCCGGCTGCGGTCCAGGGAGTCGACCAGCCACTTCGCCTGCTTCTCGCCGAGCACGACGCCCCGCCCGTCGCGCGGTGACGTGTTGGCGTCCTTGTACGACCGCATGTCCAGCACGAACACCTCGACGTGCGAGCCGTACGCGAACTTCCGGTACACCCGCCCGTCCACCGCCTGCCGCGGGTCGATCGGCTGCCACTCGTGGAACGCCCGGAACGCCCGCGCGGCCAGCACGTCCACCCTCTTCTCGGTGTACAGCGGCGAGGTCAGGATCTCGCCCGGGTACCAGTTGTTGGTCACCTCGTGGTCGTCCCACTGCACGATCATCGGCACCTGCGCGGCGAACGCCCGGTACTGCGGGTCGAGCAGGTTGTAGGCGAACTGGCCGCGGTACTCGTCCAGCGTCTCGGCGACCTTCAGCTTCTCCGGGATCACCAGGTTCCGCCACACGCGCCCGTCGGGCAGCGTCACGGACTCCTTCAGCGGGCCGTCCGCGTACACCGTGTCGCCGCTGTTGATGAAGAAGTCGGGCCGGCGGGCGGCCATCGCGCCGAAGATCGGCATACCGCCCAGGTCCGGGTTGCTGCCCCAGCCCTGCCCCGCCACGTCACCGGACCACACGAACCGAACGTCGTCACGGCCGTGCGGCGCGGTGCGGAAGCTGCCCGTCACGGCCTCACTGCGGGTGCGACCGTCCAGGTCCTCGGCGACGACCCGGTAGTGCACCTCCCGCCCACCGGGCAGGCCACGCAGCCGCACCCGACCCGTGCCACCGGACTCGGGCGTCAACAGCGGCCCGCGCACGGTCTTCGAGTGCCGGAACGCCGGGTCCGACGAGAACTCCACCACCATCCGCGACGGCCGGTCGGCCCGCGTCCACACCAGACCGCCGTCGGACGTCACGTCACCGGACTGCACGCCGTGCGTGAGCACCGGCCGGTCGCCACCCCGGGCCAACGCCACACCGCCGGGCACCGCCAGACCCCCGGGCACGAACGCCGCGGCCGTGCCGATCGCACCGGCGCGCAGCAGCGTCCGCCGGTTCACCACACCATCGCTCATGGGCGGGTTTGTAATCGGTGAAGCCGAATTCCGGGTGAACGGAGCCCGTCGTGCACAGGCCCAGTGCGGAGCGACCTGTCGTACCGGGGTACGGGCCTGACCGGTACCCCGGTACGACAGGCGAAGCCGGCCCCGGGTACGGAGACCGTGACCGCGTCTGGCAGCTGGCTGTACCCGTTGTGACCACATCGGCGCGGTCGGACGCCCGATCACCGCCGACCCCGGTCTCGGCGGGGCCCGGGGCGGGCCGCTGACGTCAGCCCTGCTGCTGGCTGGGCAGCCGACCTTCGGCCATGCGCTTCGCCACGTCACGCCGCAGCCACAGCAGGTACACCCAGACCAGGCTGAACACCACGCCGATGCCGCCGAGCGCGGTCAGGGTGAACCACGACGCCACCATCACGACGTGGATCGCCGCGATCACGTACACCGCCCACGAGCGCTTCAACAGCGCGCACGTCGCGATCAGCGCGGCGATCAGCCCGAGCACCAGGTACCCGGTGCCGGTGCCGACACCGCCGCCCAGCTTCGCCACCACCGGCAGCGCCAGGGCGACGACGATCGCCTCCAGGATCAGCGTGCCCGCCATGATGCCGCGGAACGACTTCATCGGGTCTTTCTTCGGCGCCGGCGCCGGTGTGGCGGCGGAGGTCATGACGGCTCCTTGCCGAACAGCGCCCGCGCGTCGCCCGCCGTGACGACCGAGCCGGTCACCACGACACCGCCGCCGGGCAGCACGTCACCGTCGTCGCTCTCCTCGGCCAGCCGCACGGCCTCCTCGATCGCGTCGTCCAGGTGTGGCCGCACGACCATCCGGTCCTCGCCGAAGATCGAGATCGCCACCCCGGCCAGCAGGTCGGGGTCCATCGCGCGGGGCGAGGAGTTGGCCGTCAGCACGACTTCCTGCACGACCGGCTCCAGCGCGCTGAGGATCCCCACCGCGTCCTTCTCCTGCATCACGCCGACCACGGCGACCAGCTTGCGGAAGCCGAACTCCTCGTCCAGCGCCTTCGCCAACGCCTCCGCGCCGTGCGGGTTGTGCGCGGCGTCCACCAGCACGGTGGGCGCGGACCGGACGCGTTCCAGCCGGCCCGGCGAGCTGACCGTGGCGAACGCCTCGCGCACCGCGTCCACGTCGAGCCGCCGGTCGGCGCCCGCACCGAAGAACGCCTCCACCGACGCCAGGGCCAACGCCGCGTTCGCCGCCTGGTGCGCGCCGTGCAGCGGCAGGAACACCTCGTCGTACTCGCCGCCGAGCCCCTGCAGCCGCAGCATCTGCCCGCCCACCGCGACATCCCGCTGGATGACGCCGAACTCGGACCCGAGCCGCGCGATGGACGCGTCCACCTCGGCGCACCGCTTCAGCAGCACCTGTTCGACGGCGGGGTCCTGCTGGGCCAGCAACGCGACCGCACCGGGCTTGATGATCCCGGCCTTCTCCTCCGCGATGCCCGCCAGGTCGCTGCCCAGGTACTCGACGTGGTCGAGCCCGATGGGCGTGATGACCGCGATCCGGCCGTCGGCGACGTTCGTCGCGTCCCACGACCCGCCCATGCCGACCTCGACCACGGCGACGTCCACCGGCGAATCCGCGAACGCCGCGAACGCCATCCCGGTGAGCACCTCGAACTTGCTCATCGGCACGTCGCCGCGCGAGTCCACCAGGGCCAGGTACGGCTCGATGTCGCGGTAGATCTCGACGTACCGCTCGGGGGTGACCGGCGCGCCGTCCACGGAGATCCGCTCGGTGGCGAGCTGGAGGTGCGGGCTGGTGTACCGGCCCGTGCGCAGCCCGATCCGGGTGAACAGCGCGTCGATCATCCGGGAGGTGGACGTCTTGCCGTTCGTGCCGCCGACGTGCACCACCGGGTACGTGTGCTGCGGGTCGCCGAGCAGGTCCGCCAACGCCCGGATGCGGTCGAGGCTGGGCTCCAGCTTCGTCTCGGGCCAGCGGGTGTTCAGCTCCAGCTCGACCTGGCGCAGCTCCTCCAGCGCCCCCGTCTCGAACCCGCTCACGACTGCTGCCCCTGCGGCAGGGTCTCGAGGCGGGCGTGGATGCGGTCGATCTCGGCGTTGGCCGCCGCCAACCGGGCCTGGATCTTGGCGACCACCTCGGCGGGCGCCTTGTCCAGGAACGCGGCGTTGCCGAGCTTGCCCTCGCACTGGGCGCGTTCCTTCTCCGCCACGGCGAGGTCCTTGGCGAGCCGCTTGCGCTCGGCGGCCACGTCGACCGTGCCGGACAGGTCCAGCTCGACCTTCACCGTGCCGGCGGGCAGGCCGACGTCCAGCGACACGGTGACCGAGAAGTCGTCGCCGGGCTCGGTCATCCGGGACAGCGTCCGCACGGCCGCCACCTGGTCGGTCAGGTCGACGCAGCACGCGCCGCGCACCTTGCCCGCGACCTTCTGGGCGGGCTTGAGGCCCTGGTCGGAGCGGAACCGGCGGATCTCGGTGACCAGCTTCTTCAGGCCCTCGATCCGGGTGGCGGCGACCTCGTCGCGCGCGATCCCGGTCGGCTTCGGCCAGTCCGCGACCACCAGCGACTCGCCGCCGGTCAACGTGGTCCACAGCGTCTCGGTGATGAACGGCGTGAGCGGGTGCAGCAGCCGCAGCACGACGTCGAGCACGTGGCCGAGCACGGACTGGGTGGCCTCGGCACGCGCGCCGCCCTCGGCGATCTGGACCTTGGCCAGCTCCAGGTACCAGTCGCAGAACTCGTCCCACGTGAAGTGGTAGAGCCCTTCGCTGAGCTTCGCGAACTGGAACGACTCGAACTGCCCGTCCACATCGGACACCAGCTGGTCGAGCAGGTCGAGGATCCAGCGGTCGGCGTCGGTCAGCTCGTCGCGCGGCGGCAGCGGGCGGTCGACGGTCGCGCCGTTGCTCAACGCGAAGCGGGTGGCGTTCCACAGCTTCGTGGTGAAGTTGCGGGAGCCGGCGGCCCACTCCTCCGCCACGGCGAGGTCCGAACCCGGGCTGGTGCCGCGCAGCAGCGTGAACCGGGTGGCGTCCGCGCCGTAGGTGTCCATCCAGTCGAGCGGGTCGATGCCGTTGCCGCGCGCCTTGGACATCTTCTTGCCGTGCTGGTCGCGGATGAGACCGTGCAGGAAGACGTGGTCGAACGGCTGCTTGCCGTCCATCGCGTACAGGCCGAACATCATCATCCGGACGACCCAGAAGAACAGGATGTCGTAGCCGGTGGACAGCACGCTGGTCGGGTAGAACTTCGCCAGGTCGCCGGTCTGCGTCGGCCAGCCCAGCGTGGAGAACGGCCACAGCGCCGAGGAGAACCACGTGTCGAGGACGTCCTCGTCCTGCACCCAGCCCTCGCCGGGGGCCTCCTCGTCCGGGCCGACGCACAGGACCTCGTCGTTCGGGCCGTACCAGACCGGGATGCGGTGGCCCCACCACAGCTGGCGCGAGATGCACCAGTCGTGCAGGTTGTCCACCCAGTCGAAGTAGCGCTTGGACAGCTCGGCCGGGTGAATCGTGGTGCGGCCGTCGCGGACGGCGTCGCCGGAGGCCTTCGCCAGCGGCTCGACCTTGACCCACCACTGCATGGACAGGCGCGGCTCGACGACCGTGTCGCAGCGCGAGCAGTGGCCGACCGAGTGGGTGTACGGCCGCTTCTCGGCGACGATCCGACCCATCTCGCGCAGCGCGGCCACGACGGCGGGACGCGCCTCGAACCGGTCCAGGCCGTCGAAGGGGCCGTTGACCGTGATCACGCCGCGCCCGTCCATCACGGTCAGCGCGGGCAGGTTGTGGCGCTGGCCGATCTCGAAGTCGTTCGGGTCGTGCGCAGGGGTCACCTTGACCGCGCCGGTGCCGAACGCCGGGTCGACGTGCTCGTCGCCGACGACCGGCACGAACCGGCCGGTCAGCGGGACCTCGACCTCGGTGCCGATGAGGTGCTGGTACCGCTCGTCCTCCGGGTGGACCGCGACGGCGGTGTCACCGAGCATCGTCTCGGCGCGCGTGGTCGCGACCACGATCGAGCTCTCGCCCGAGCCGTAGCGGATCGAGACCAGCTCGCCCTCGTCGTCGGAGTGGTCGACCTCGATGTCGGACAGCGCGGTCTGGCAGCGCGGGCACCAGTTGATGATCCGCTCGGCCCGGTAGACAAGACCCTCGTCGTAGAGCTTCTTGAAGATCGTCTGGACGGACCGGGACAGGCCCTCGTCCATGGTGAAGCGCTCGCGGGACCAGTCGACGCCGTCGCCGAGCCGGCGCATCTGGTTGAGGATCTTGCCGCCGTACTCGGCCTTCCACTCCCAGACCCGCTCGACGAACTTCTCGCGGCCCAGGTCGTGCCGGGACATGCCTTCGCCGGCGAGCGAGCGCTCGACCACGTTCTGCGTCGCGATGCCCGCGTGGTCCATGCCGGGCAGCCACAGGACCTCGTAGCCCTGCATGCGGCGGCGGCGGGTCAGGGCGTCCATCACGCTGTGGTTGAGCGCGTGGCCCATGTGCAGGCTGCCGGTGACGTTCGGCGGCGGGAGGACGATGGTGTACGGCGGCTTGTCGCTGGCGGCGTCGGCCGTGAAGTAGCCGCGCTCGACCCACCGCTCGTACAGTCCGGCCTCTACCTCGGCCGGGTTCCACGCCGACGGGAGTTCGGATCGCTGCGGTGCGGTGGGCGTCTCAGTCACGGTCGAAGTCTACGGAGGAGCGGGTATCGACTTCTCACCAGATACCTGCTAGCGGTTTCGGTGAGGCTTCGCGACCGGGGTCGCGGGGAGGACTGGGGTGGCACGTGGACGAGTACCGCATCGAGGACCATCCGGACCTCCAGGGCAACGGGTGGGCGCGCGACGCCGTGCGGCGGGCCGAGCGCGAGGCGCGGGTGCGGCGGCTGAAGTCGTTGCCGAGGCGGCCCCGGCGGCGGTTCTGGATCGGGTCGGCGATCGTGGTGGCGGCGCTGCTGCTGGCGTGGGCGGTGTTCGAGACGGAGTCCGGTTCGCCGGCGGGACAGCGCGCGGTCGACCTGGACGAGCCCTTCGCGGGCACGTCGGCGGCGTCCTGGGCCGATGGCGACGCCGGGGTGGTGGTGCCGGAGGCGCAGCAGGTGGGCGCCTACTCCGCCGACCAGGTCGCGGCGGCCTACCAGCGGGTGCGCGAGGCGGTGATCGCGGCCCGGCTGGACCGGCGGGTGGTGGAGCAGCACGACCTGGAGCCGTTCTTCGCGCTGTTCGCACCGGACCTGCGCGACTCGCTGCGGGTGCTGTTCGACGGCCGCAACGACGGTGAGGCGGCACTGGCCGCGACGCGGGTGGACAAGGGCTCGCGGCTCGCGGAGGCGGAGCCGAAGGTGCGCGGCGAGATGGTCGCCGAGGTCGGGTCGGAAGGTGAGCTGGCGGTGCTCACGGACTACACGTTCGCCTACGCGTTCGTGCCCGCCGAGCCGGACGCGGTGCGCGGGCCGATGGACGTGGTGGCGTTCTCGCGGTTCCAGGTGCGGTACGCGGTGCGGACGGGCGGTCCCGGTGTGGAAGGGCTGTGGGCGGACGCGTCGGCGGGCTCGCTTCACTCGATCGCGTGCTCGGCCGCCAAGCGCGGCTACCTCGCGCCCGCGTTCGCCGAGCCGTCGCTGCCCCCGGGCCTCGACTTCGACCTCGGCACGCCGTCGTCACCGGCCGACGGCTGCCCCGACTGACTCGGCCGTCCGGCGTAGTAACGCGGACGATCCCTAGTCCGATCGAGTGAGAGCACCGATCGAGCGTGGGGGCACTGTGGACGCGTACGGGCTGGAAGACCACCCCGATCTGAACGACCAGGAGTGGATCAGGGAGGCGACCCGGCGGGCCGAGAAGGAGGCCCGCGCGATGCGGCCCAAGCGCCGGCGCCGGCTGCGGCTGCCCGGCGGCCGGACCAGGACGATCACCGCGGTGGCACTCGTCGCGGCGATGCTGGTCGGGGTGTCGCTGTGGAGCGGGTTCGGCCGGGACGCCTCACAACCGAACGCCGTGTTCGGGATCGACCTGGACCGGCCGTTCAGGGGCACGCCCGCCGAGGGCTGGGCGGACGGCGAGGCCGGGGTCGTCGCCCCCGAGGCGGTGGCGGTCGGCGAGTTCTCCGCCGAGCAGGTCGCGCAGGCCTACGGCCGGGTGCGGGAGGCCGTGATCACCTCACGCCTGGACCGGCGGGTGGTGGAGCAGCACGACGTGGAGCCGTTCCTCGGGCTGCTCGCGCCGGACCTCCAAGACCACATGCGCCCGCTGTTCGACGGTCGCCATGACGATGAGGCGAGCCTGGTCGTGACGCGGGTGGACCGGGGCTGGAAGCTGCTGCCCGCCGAGCCGAAGGTCAACGGCACCATGCGCGCCGAGGCCGGCAAGGCCGGTGAACTGTTCGTGCACACGAACTACGTGATCGCCTACGCGTTCGCCGCGGACGAGCCGGGCAGGCTGACCGACCCGATGGAGATCGTCGCGGTCAGCCGGAAGGACACGAGCTACGTGCTGCGCTCCGGCCCGGAGTTCCGCGACGCCAGCCACGGCCTCTGGACCGACGAGTCCAACGGGTACACCTATTCGATGTCGTGCGAGGCGGCGGAACGAGGTTTCCTCGCGCCCTGGATCGCCGACCGGAAGACCAGCGACGCAGGCACGGTCGACGACCGTGAGGGGCCCTTCGACCCGAATCGGTCCCTGACGACCGTCCCCGACGACTGCCAAGAGTGACGGGTCACCCGTTCGGACGATTCGTTCGATAGTGGCGCCGCTCACAATTGACGTCGATCACCGGTCGTCGTCGCAGGTGGGGAGGCCGGATTCACGGGCCGTTCGCAACCCCTTGGGGCCCGTGACAGCGGTCCCGCGTCGACCTGACCTCGACCGGCGATCGGACAGACCGCCGGCGTGCTCGCGCGGGGTGCGCCGGCGGCACACTATGGGGTATGGAACGCAAGCCTCCACGGCACGACATCGACGAGTCGCAACTCGACGTCAGCGAACCCAAGCGGTGGGCGGCGGGCATCCCCGGCGTCGCGGTGTCGATCAAGCGCGGGGTCGAGCAGATGGGCGTGACCCGCACCGCCGCCACGTTGCGGCTGCTCAACCAGCGTGAGGGTTTCGACTGCCCCGGCTGCGCGTGGCCCGAGCCGCAGGGTCACCGCAAGATCGCCGAGTTCTGCGAGAACGGCGCGAAGGCGGTGGCCGAGGAGGCCACCCGGCGCCGGGTCGGGCGCGAGTTCTTCGCCGAGCACCCGATCGCCGACCTGGCCGGGAAGACCGACTACTGGCTGGGCCAGCAGGGCCGGATCACCGAGCCGGTGGTGCTGCGCGAGGGTGCCACGCACTACGAGCCGATCGAGTGGCAGGACGCGTTCTCGTTGATCGCCACGCACCTGAACGGGCTGGCGACCCCGGACGAGGCCGTGTTCTACACCTCCGGCCGGACGAGCAACGAGGCCGCGTTCCTGTACCAGCTGCTGGTGCGGTCGTTCGGCACGAACAACCTGCCGGACTGCTCGAACATGTGCCACGAGTCGTCCGGCGCGGCGCTGTCGGAGACGACCGGCATCGGGAAGGGCTCCGTCAGCATCGACGACTTCAACCGGGCCGACCTGATCGTGGTCGTGGGGCAGAACCCCGGCACGAACCACCCCCGGATGCTGTCGGCGCTGGAGGAGGCGAAGGGCAACGGCGCGAAGATCGTGGCGGTGAACCCGCTGCCGGAGGCCGGGCTGCTGCGGTTCAAGAACCCGCAGAACGTGCGCGGGCTCATCGGCGCGGGCACGCAGCTGGCCGACGAGTTCCTCCAGATCCGGCTCGGCGGCGACCAGGCGCTGTTCCAGGCGGTCGGCAACCTGCTGCTGTCGTGGGACGCGGTGGACGAGGAGTTCGTGGAGGGCTGCACGAACGGGTTCGCCGAGTACGCCGACCACGTGCGCCGGCTGGACTGGGACTCGGTCGACGTGGCCACCGGCCTGCCTCGCGCCCAGGTCGAGCTGCTGGCCCGGATGCTGGCCGAGTCGGAGCGCACGATCTTCTGCTGGGCCATGGGGCTGACGCAGCACAAGCACTCCGTGCCGACCATCCGCGAGATCGCGAACGTAGCCCTCGTGCGCGGCATGATCGGCAAGCCGGGCGCGGGCCTGTGCCCGGTGCGCGGCCACTCGAACGTGCAAGGCGACCGGACCATGGGCATCTGGGAGAAGATGCCGGAGAAGTTCCTGGCCGCCCTGGAAACCGAGTTCGGCATCCCGGTCCCGCGCCGGCACGGGTTCGACACGGTGGCATCGATCCGGGCCATGCGCGACGGCAGGGCCAAGGTGTTCTTCGCGGTGGGTGGGAACTTCGTCGCGGCGTCCCCGGACACGTCGGTCACCGAGGCGGCCATGCGGAAGCTCGACCTGACCGTCCAGGTGTCGACCAAGCTCAACCGGTCGCACGTGGTGCACGGGCGCACGGCGTTGATCCTGCCCACCCTGGGGCGCACGGAAAGCGACCTCCAGCACACCGGCGAGCAGTTCGTCACGGTCGAGGACTCGATGTCGGTGGTGCACCGGTCCCGCGGCCGGCTGGCGCCCGCGAGCGACCGGCTGCTGTCCGAGGTGTCCATCGTGTGCCGGCTGGCGCGGGCGGTGCTCGGCCCGGACCACCCGGTGCCGTGGGAGGACTTCGAGAAGGACTACGACCTGGTCCGGGACCGGATCGCGCGGGTCGTGCCGGGCTGTCAGGACTACAACGAGCGGGTGCGCCGGCCGGACGGTTTCGTGCTGCCGCACGCGCCGCGCGACGCCCGCGAGTTCACCGGCACCCGGTCCGGCAAGGCGCACTTCACCGCGAACGACCTCACGGTGCTGCGGGTGCCGCCTGGTCGGCTGCTGTTGCAGACCATGCGCAGCCACGACCAGTACAACACCACGATCTACGGCCTGGACGACCGCTACCGGGGCGTGAAGGACGGCCGGCGGGTGGTGTTCGTCAGCCCGGAGGACCTGGACGCGCTCGACCTGCTCGACGGGCAGCACGTGGACCTGGTCAGCGAGTGGCCGGACGACCCGACTGGCGTGACCGAACGGCGTGCCGAGCGGTTCCGGGTGGTGTCCTACCCGACGGCCCGCGGTTGCGCGGCGGCGTACTTCCCCGAGGCGAACTCCCTGGTGCCGCTGGACTCCACGGCCACCGTGTCGGGCACGCCGACGTCCAAGTCGATCGTGGTGCGGTTGGAGAAGATCGAGACCTGAGCCGGGCGGGCGCGGAACCACGAGGGGGCGCGGTGTTCCCGCGCCACCCGCCAGTCGGCCCCGACCGGGCCCGGACGGGGACCGTAACGTCCGCGCCCGTTCGGGCGAACCTACGGGCAACCGACCCGCAGGGAGTCCCGCGTGATCAGGACCGTGCTCGCCGCCGTGGCGCTGCTGGCGCTCGGCGCATGCACCGGTACCCCGCCGACCCCGACGCCCCCGCCCTCCACCGAACAGCCACCGACGCCGACCGCCACCGACTCGGCGGGGGTGAACTGCGAAGACGCGCCGGAGGACGTGGTCGGGGCGGCGCTGGGGCTGAAGCTCAACCACCCGCGCCAGACGATCACCGGCACCGTCGTGCGCTGCTCGTACGACGGCGGCATGACGGAGGTCCGGTTCGACACCGGCGCGGACGCTGCGTCGTTCGCCGAGGGCCGTGAGGAGCACGCCCGCGCCACCGACCTGCCGGACTTCCACGACGAGGCCTACCGCGCCACCGCCGTCACCGGCGAGGTCGTCCACACCGCCGTCGTGGCCCGCCGAGGCACGGTCAAGATCACGGTGACCTCGAACGCGAACGCCGACCAGGCCCAACACCTGATCAGCGACCTCTTCGCCCGCCTCTAACCCGCGAGTCCACCACTCAGAACCTGCGAGTCCACCACTCAGAACTCGCGAGTCCAACGCTCACGTCAAGCGGACCGCTCCAGCACGGCCATCGCCGCGTTGTGGCCGCCGATCCCGCTGACCCCACCACCCCGCCGCGCCCCCGCCCCGCACACGAACAGGTTCGCCACGTCCGTCTCCACGCCCCACCGGCCGACCTCGTCCTCGGATTCCGCGAACGGCCACGCCAGCTCGTCGTGGAAGATGTTGCCGCGAGGCAGCCCCAGCTCCGCCTCCAGGTCCAACGGCGTGCGCGCCTCCAAGCACGGTTCCCCGTTGGCATCCGAAGCCAGGCAGGACTCGATCGGCTCCTCCAGGTACGCGTTCAACCCGGCCAGGTAACGCCCGACCAGCTCACCCCGCAGCGTCACGTTGTCCCGCTCGAACAACGCCGCCGGCGTGTGCAGCCCGAACAACGTCAACGTGTGCCACCCCCGCGCCACCAACTCCGGCGCGAGGATCGACGGGTCGGTCAACGTGTGGCAGTACATCTCCGCCGGCAGCACGGACGGCACCCGCCCCGCCGCGCTCTCCCGGTACGCCGCCTCCAACTGCCCGTACGACTCGTCCAGGTGCAACGTCCCCGCGAACGCCACCCGCGCGTCCACCCCGCTCCGGAACCGAGGCAGCCGCTCCAGCAGCATGTTCACCTTCACCTGGCAGCCTTCGGCCACCCCCGGCGAAGACCGACCGCGCAACCGGTCCACAGTGGCCGGGGCCACCCCGGCCAGCACGAAGCGAGCGCCCACCGTGCGCCCGTCGTACTCGACCTCACCCGCGACACCGTCCGCGTCGACCCGCGTGACCTCCGCGCCGGTCACGATCTCGGCCCCGGCCGCACGAGCCACCCGCACGAGTTCCGCCGTCACCGCGCCCATCCCGCCGACCGGCACCTGCCACTCCCCCGTGCCGTTCCCGATCACGTGGTACAGGAAGCACCGGTTCGCCTTCAGGTCGTGCAACGACGTGTGCGTGCCGATCAACGCGTCCGTAGCGACCACCCCGCGCACCACGTCATGCGCGAACAACGACTCCAACGCCTCGCCCAACGGCCGCTCCACGACCTGGTCCCACACCACCGGGTCGACCCGCCGCCGCAAATCCCCGCGTGACGGCAACGGCGCCAACATCGTCGAGGACACCGCCCCCGCCAGCGCCTCCAGTGAGGAGTACCAGCGCCGCCACCGGTCGAACTCGGCGTCCGAACCGGTCAACGCCCGGAACGACGCCGCCGTCGCCTCGCCCGGATCACGCTCCACCAGCAAGTCCCCCGCCGGCGTGTACGAGGACGCCGCCCGCGACCGCAGTGACAACCGCAGCCCCAGGTCCGCCACGATCCGGTCCGGCAGCAGGCTGACCAGGTACGAGTACCGGGACAACCGCGCCTGGACCCCCGCGAAGGCCTCCGAGCTCACGGCCGCGCCACCGACGTGGCCGAGCTTCTCCAGCACGAGCACCGCGCGTCCCGCCCGCGCCAGGTACGCCGCCGCCACCAGCGCGTTGTGCCCGCCGCCGACCACCACCACGTCGTAGGTATCCACCCGGCCGACTCTAACCAGGTCCAAGATCACGCAGCCACCTCCGTAACCTGGACAGCGGGCACACGAGCGAAGGAGCTTCACATGGGGCGAGTCACGGTGCGTCGCCCAGTGGTCACCTACGCGCGAGGGGAGTTCCGCAAGCGGGTCGACGCGCTGGCCGCCGAGGAGCCGTTGGAACTGCGGGTAGGTGGCAAGGCGCTGAGCGTCACGATGCGCACGCCGGGTCAGGACGTGGAGCTGGCACACGGCTTCCTGCTCAGCGAGGGCGTCATCGGCGGTCTGGAGGACGTCGCCGTGGCGCGGTTCTGCGAGGGCACCGGGCCGGACGGGCTGAACACGTACAACGTGCTGGACCTGGCTCTGGCCGACGGTGTCGCACCGCCCGAGGTGGGCGTGGAGCGGAACTTCTACACGACGTCGTCCTGCGGCGTGTGCGGCAAGGCGGCGTTGGACGCGGTGAAGCTGAAGACCCGCTTCTCCCCCGCCGCCGACACCTCGACGATCGGCGTCGACGTGCTGTCGACACTGCCGGACGAGCTGCGCGAACGGCAGAAGGTGTTCGCCTCGACCGGTGGCCTGCACGCCGCCGGGCTCTTCACCACATCAGGTGAGGCGCTGGTCGTGCGGGAGGACGTGGGCCGGCACAACGCGGTGGACAAGGTGCTCGGCTGGGCGGTCCTCCAGAACCGGATCCCGCTGGGCGGGACGGTGCTGATGGTGTCCGGGCGTGCGTCGTTCGAGCTGGTGCAGAAGGCCACCATGGCCGGTGTGCCGGTGCTCGCCGCCGTGTCCGCGCCGTCGTCGCTGGCCGCCGAACTGGCCGAGGAGCAGGGCGTCACGCTGATCGGCTTCCTGCGCGGCGACTCGATGAACGTCTACACGGGCGCCGACAGGGTCGTCGGGTGAGACCGCTGGACGGCGTGCTCGTCGTCAGCCTCGAACAGGCCGTCGCCGTCCCGTACGCCACCCGGCTGCTCGCCGACCTCGGCGCCCGCGTGGTCAAGGTCGAGCGGCCGGACGGCGGCGACTTCGCCCGCCACTACGACACCGCCTGCGGCTCGGTGTCCTCGTACTTCGCCTGGACGAACGTCGGCAAGGAGTCGCTGACGCTGGACCTGAAGCACCCGGCGGGCCGCGAGGTGCTGGACCGCCTCCTCCCGACCGCCGACGTGGTCCTGTGCAACCTCTCACCCGCCGCCGCGCGTCGACTGGGTGTGGACGCTTCCTCACTCCGTGCGGCGAAACCCGATCTGGTGGTCGGCGAGCTGTCCGGCTACGGCGACGAAGGCCCGTACGCGTCACGCAAGGCGTTCGACGCGCTCGTGCAGTCCGAGGCCGGGCTGGTCGAGCTGACCGGGGAGGGTGACGTGACCGCACGCGCGGGCATCTCGGTCGCCGACATCGCGGCGGGCGTGCAGCTCCAGTCGGCCGTGCTCGCCGCCCTCCTGCACCGGGCCCGCACCGGTGAGGGCGCCACGCTGCGGCTGTCGCTGTTCGAGGCGATGACCGAGTGGATGCACCAGCCGATGCTGTACGCGGTGGGCACCGGTCAGGCCGCGCCACGCACGGGGGCGCACCACCCGAGCATCGCCCCGTACGGCCCGTTCCCGTGCGCGGACGGCGCCGTGCACCTGGCCGTGCAGAACGACCCGCAGTGGCGTCGGCTGTGCGCGCTGCTCACCAGGCCGGACCTGGCCGACGACCCGCGGTTCGGCACCGTCAGCTCCCGCGTCGCGAACCGCGCCGCCCTGCACGCCGAACTCGACTTCACCGCCTGGCCGGCCGCCGACCTGATCGACGCGCTGGACCGCGCCGACGTCCCCGCCGCCCGCACCCGCAGCGTCGCCGACCTGCCGGACCACCCCCAGCTCACCACCCGCGACCGGCTCGCGCACGTGCCGGTGCCCGACGGCGGCATCACCGTCCTCCGCCCGCCCGTCGACTCCACCGCCTGGGAGTGGACGCCGGGTTCGGTGCCCGCTCTGGGCGAGCACACCGACCACGTACTGCGCGGGCTCGGCTACTCCGCGGAACGGATCGCGGAACTTCGGGCGGAGTCGGCCATCTGACGAAACACCCGGTCCACCTCGCGCGATGTGACGGAGGGATCGGTTGGGGGAGAACATGATCAGCAGGCGGACCGCGCTCGGCGCGCTGGGGGCAGGCGTCGCGGCCACGGTGGGGATCGCAGCGGCGTCGGACGGGGACACGCCGTTCGGTGAGGCGCTGCGGCATGCTGTGGGCGTGGCCGGTCCAGTGCCTGCGGTGCAGCGCGCCGTCGTGCGCGTCGAACGGGTGCGCTCGGAGTTCCGAGGCCGTGACGTGGACCTGCTCACCATGGTCCCGCCGGGCGTGCCGACCGAGGGCCTGCCCATGTCGATCCTCCTCCACGGCCGCTACGGCACGGCCCGCCTGGCCGCCGTGGGCGGTATGTCCGAGGTGCTGGTGGCAGCCGTCGGTCGGGGCCAGATCCCGCCGTTCGGGTTCGTCGCGGTGGACGGCGACAACCACTACTGGCACGAGAACGTCCCTGGTGACGACCCGATGGCGATGCTCCTGGAAGAGGTGCCCCGGTGGCTGGCCGAACGCGGCTACGGCGCGCCGTTCGCCTGCACGGGGGTGTCGATGGGCGGCTTCGGGGCGCTGCTCTACGCACGCCGACGCCACGAGCGGCGTGATCCGGCCAGGGCCGTCGCCGCCATCGCCCCCGCCCTCATCACGGAGTGGGCCGAGATGTCGAAGCGGGCCGCGTTCACCGGCCCGGAGCAGTGGGCCTCACTCGATCCGCTGAAGAACCTGGACAAGCTCGGCACCACCCCGATCGGCGTGTGGACGGGCGACCGGGACCGGTTCATCGAGGGGACGCGGAAGTTCATCGCGGGCACCAAGCTCGCCGTCGGCTCCATCACCCCCGGCGGCCACGACGACACCTTCTACCGCAAGATCGTCCCCGACGTCATCCGCTTCCTCGGCAAACGCGTCCCCCGCTGACCCCGCGTCCCCGCTGACCCCGCACAGGACTTCCACAGGACCTCCACACCGCTGTGGTTGCCTGGTCTCATGCCGACGCGACCGGACCCCATCACCTACCTGGACCACGTGGCGGAAGCCGGCCGCGCCTACAAGCGGCGCCTGCTGGACGCCTTGGACCTCCGGCCACACCACACCGCCCTGGACGTCGGCTGCGGCCCAGGCACGGATCTGCCCGCCATGGCCGAACGCGCGGGCACCGTCATCGGTGTGGACCTGGACCCGACCATGGTCGAGGAAGCGAGACGGCGCACCGCCGGACTCGCCGTGGACGTACGGCCGGGCGACGCCCACGCGCTCCCCGTCGAAGACGACAGCGTGGACCGCGCGCGTGTGGACCGGGTCCTGCACCAGGTGACCGACCCGGCCGCCGTCCTGGCCGAACTCCGCCGAGTCCTGCGCTCCGGTGGACGTGCGGCGCTCGCCCAACCCGACTGGGAAACCCTCGCGGTGGACCCCGGCTCGGTGGCCACGAACCTCGCGTTCAACCGGTTCGTCTGCGACCGGATCGTGCGCAACCCCGTCGTCGGCCGCCAACTGGCGCGCCTCGCGGTGCGAGAGGGCCTGACCGTCGTGGCGGTCGACACCGAAGCACCCGTGCTCCGGGACTTCCCGACCGCCGACGAACTCCTCGGCCTCACCCGCAACGCCCACCGCGCCGTCCAGGCGGGCCGCATCACCCGCCGCGCCGCCGACACCTGGTTGGCCGACCTCGCGACCGGCCCGTTCCTGGCCACGTTCACCCTGTTCAGGGTGGTGGTCAGCGCGGAGTGAGGGGCACTCGGCCGCTGCGGACCCACTTCAACACCGCGCCCCACGGCCCGTAGCCGGCGTCCACGTTGAGGTGACCGCCGCCCACGATGACGTCCAGGTCGATCCGCAACGCCTCGGCCAACTCCTTGGCCTGCGACAACGTGCAGTACGGGTCACCCTCGCCGACCACGAGCCGGGTCGACACGGCCGCCCGCCGCACCGCCGTCGGGTCGAGCACGGGGTGCAGGAAGCCGGAGATCAACGGCTCATCGGCGTAGTCCGGGGCGGGCGGCGCGACCAGCAGCACCCGGTCCACCCGCAGCGCCTCATCGAACGGGCCGGCCGCGTGGTGCAGCCACAGCAGCCCGGCGAGCGAGTGCGCGACGACCACGCGTTCGACCGGACCGGCTGCGAGCATGGCAGCCAGGTGCGCCCGCAGTTCGTCCAGCCACACCGGCAGCTCCGGCTGGTCCGGGGTGCTGAACTGGGGCAGGTCCACCGCCCCACCGTGGTGGGCCAGTTCGCCTGCCAGCCAGTTCTGCCAGTGCGTCGGCCCGGAACCACCCAGGCCGTGCAGGATCAGCGTGTGCGGGAGGGACAACTCACGCCGACTTCTCGCGGCGCTCCCGGCGCGAGGGCTGCCGGGCCACGATCGTGGGGTTGACGTTGTCCTTCACGGTCTGCTCGGTGATGACGACCTTGGCGACGTCCGTGCGGCTCGGGATGTCGTACATCACCGGCAGCAGGACTTCCTCCATGATCGCCCGCAGGCCGCGGGCGCCGGTGCCGCGCAGGATCGCCTGGTCGGCGACGGCCTCCATCGCGGTCCGGGTGAACTCCAGCTCGACGCCGTCCATCTCGAACAGCTTCTGGTACTGCTTGACCAGCGCGTTCTTCGGCTCGGTCAGGATCCGGACGAGTGATTCCTTGTCCAGGTTCGTGACGCTCGCGACCATCGGCAACCGGCCGATGAACTCGGGGATCAGACCGAACTTGATCAGGTCCTCGGGCATCGAGTCGGCGTAGTAGTCCGCCGCGTCGACCTCGGCCTTGGTGCGCACCTCGGCGCCGAAGCCCAGCCCGCGCTTGCCCACCCGGTCCTGGATGATCTTGTCCAGGCCCGCGAACGCGCCCGCCACGATGAACAGCACGTTCGTCGTGTCGATCTGGATGAACTCCTGGTGCGGGTGCTTGCGACCGCCCTGCGGCGGCACGGAGGCCGTGGTGCCCTCCAAGATCTTCAACAGCGCCTGCTGCACGCCCTCGCCCGACACATCGCGGGTGATCGACGGATTTTCACTCTTTCGAGCGATCTTGTCGACCTCGTCGATGTAGATGATGCCGGTCTCGGCGCGCTTGACGTCGTAGTCCGCCGCCTGGATGAGCTTGAGGAGGATGTTCTCCACGTCCTCACCCACGTAGCCGGCCTCGGTCAGCGCCGTGGCGTCCGCGATGGCGAACGGCACGTTCAGCATCTTCGCCAGCGTCTGGGCCAGGTAGGTCTTGCCGCAGCCCGTCGGGCCGAGCATGAGGATGTTCGACTTGGCGAGCTCCACGCCGTCGTCGCGGCCCTCACGCCCGCGGTCACCCGCCTGGATGCGCTTGTAGTGGTTGTAGACCGCCACCGAGAGCGTGCGCTTGGCCTCGTTCTGGCCGATCACGTACTGGTCGAGGAACTCGTGGATCTCGGCGGGCTTGGGCAGCTCGTCGAGCTTGACGTCACCGGCCTCCGCGAGTTCTTCCTCGATGATCTCGTTGCAGAGGTCGATGCACTCATCGCAGATGTAGACACCGGGGCCGGCGATGAGTTTTTTCACCTGCTTCTGGCTCTTACCGCAGAAAGAGCACTTCAGCAGGTCGCCGCCGTCACCGATACGTGCCATGACCGCTGACCTCTGTCCCCTCCGGCACACGACCTGGTGAAGTGCGCCTGACTGCTGATGTGGCGAGTGCCCGCTGGATGCGGGGTCCGCCCGTTCCCCTCGACGGTACCTGTCCTACCCGCCTGTGCGGGAGGACCAGCGTGCCCCCGACACGCCGAACTGAACAGGACCCCTGGTCAGCTCGGCGTGTCGGACGCCACGCCGGTGCTACTTCGCCGAGAGCTTCCGGTACGGCAGAACGCTGTCGATCAGGCCGTAGTCCTTCGCCTCCGCGGCGGTGAGGATCTTGTCGCGCTCGATGTCCGTGCGCACCTGCTCGGGCGTCTGGTTGGTGTGCCGGGCCAGGGTCGTCTCCAGCAGCCTGCGCACCCGCTGGATCTCGTTGGACTGGATCTCCAGGTCGGAGACCTGCCCGTAGACGCCCTCGGTGGCCGGCTGGTGGATCAGGATCCGGGCGTTGGGCAGCGCGTGCCGCTTGCCCGGGGTGCCCGCCGAGAGCAGCACGGCCGCCGCCGAGGCCGCCTGGCCCAAGCAGTAGGTCTGGATGTCCGGGCGGACGAACTGCATGGTGTCGTAGATGGCCATCAACGAGGTGAACGAGCCACCCGGCGAGTTGATGTACATCAGGATGTCGCGGTCGGGGTCCTCGGACTCCAGCACGAGCAGCTGTGCCATCACGTCGTTGGCCGACGCGTCGTCCACCTGCACGCCGAGGAAGATGATGCGTTCCTCGAACAGCTTGTTGTACGGGTTGGACTCCTTGATGCCGTAGCTGGTGCGCTCGACGAACGAGGGGAGCACGTACCGGGACTGCGGCGCGTGGAACTGGCTCACTTCAGGTCTCCTGGTGCTCTGCTCGCGGTCAGTTGGTCGACGCCTGGCTGGCGCGGCTGATCACCTTGTCCACGAAGCCGTACTCGAGGGCTTCCTGGGCGGTGAACCAGCGGTCGCGGTCCGAGTCGGCGATGATGCGCTCGACCGGCTGGCCGGTGTGCTCCGCGATCAGCTCGGCCATCTCGTGCTTGGTCTTGGTGAGCATGTCCGCCTGGATCGCGATGTCCGCCGCCGTGCCGCCGACACCCGCCGAGGGCTGGTGCATGAGGATGCGGGCGTGCGGGAGGGCGTGCCGCTTGCCGGGCGTGCCCGCGGAGAGCAGGAACTGCCCCATCGAGGCGGCCAGGCCCATCGCGTAGGTGGCCACGTCCGGCTCGATGAGCTGCATCGTGTCGAAGATCGCCATGCCCGCGGTCACCGAGCCACCGGGCGAGTTGATGTAGAGCGTGATGTCCTTCTCCGGGTCCTCGGCCGCGAGGAGGAGGAGCTGGGCGGTGATCTGGTTGGCGATGCCCTCTTCGACCTGCGACCCCAGCACGATGATCCGCTCACGGAGCAGGCGCTCGTAGACCGAGTCGTTGAGGTTCATCCCCGTGGCCGCTCGCATCTCGGGCGTCGGGAAGGAATGCTGCGTCACGTCTGCCTGCCTAACTTTGCCGACTAGCTGTGCCGAAAAGAGTCTCGTAGCAACGACCTTAACGAAGGCGGGCGGCGTCGACGTCCCGACACCGCCCGCGTTCGCTCAGGGCTTCACTCCGCGTTGGCGGCTTCCTCAGTGGACTTGGCCTCGGGCTTCGCCTCACCGAAAAGCTCGTCCAGGTCGAGCGCGTTGCCGGCCGCGTCGGTGACGGTGGCCTGGCGGACGACCGTGGCCAGCGCCTTGCCGCGGCGCACGTCGGCGAAGATCGCGCCGAGCTGGCCCGACTGCTGCGCCCGCTTGACGTACTCGTCCGGGCTCACGCCGAACCGCTGGGCCTGGTAGATGATCCGCTCGGTCAGCTCGGCGTCGGTCACGCTGAGCTGCTCGGCGTCGGCGATCGCGTCCAGCACGAGCTGGGTCTTGACCGCCTGCTCGGAGGTCTCGCGCAGCTCCGCGTCGAACTCCTCCTTGGTCTGGCCCTGCTCGGCCAGCCAGTCGGCGAAGCGCGACTCGTCGTGCTCGAGGGCGTGGATCGCGTCGTGCGCACGCGCGTCGACCTCGCCCTGGACGACGGCCTCGGGCAGCGGCACCTCGACGCTGGCCAGCAGCGCCTCCAGCACCTTGTCGCGGGCCTGGACGCCCTGCTGCATCTTCTTCACCCGGGCCAGGCGGGTGCGCAGGTCGGCCTTCAGCTCGTCCAGGGTGTCGAACTCGCTCGCGAGCTGGGCGAACTCGTCGTCCAGCTCGGGGAGCTGGCGCTCCTTGACCGAGGTCAGCACGACGGTGACGTCGGCGTCGCGGCCGGCGTGCTCACCGGCGACCAGGGTGGTGGTGAAGTTCCTGGACTCGCCCTCGGAGGCGCCGATCAGGGCGTCGTCGATGCCCTCGACGAGCTGGCCGGAGCCGATCTCGTAGGACAGGCCGGCGGTCCTGGCCTCCTCGACCTCCTCGCCGTCCACGGTCGCCGACAGGTCGACCACGACGAAGTCGCCGTTCCCGGCCGGGCGCTGGACGCCGGTCAGGGTGGCGAAGCGGGCGCGCAGCTCGTCGAGCTGGGTGTCCACGTCCTCGTCGGTGACCTCTTGGTCGTCGACGCTGACGGTCAGGTCACCGAAGGCCGGGACGGTGATCTCGGGACGGACGTCGACCTCGGCGGTGAACGCCAGGGACTCACCGTCCTCGATCTTGGTCACCTCGAAGTCGGGGCGGCCGAGCGTGCGCAGCTCACCGGAGTTGACGGCCTCCAGGTACTTGGCCGGGATGGCCTCCTGGACGACCTCGTCCAGGACGGGCGCGCGGCCGATGCGGCTCTCCAACACGCGGGCGGGGGCCTTGCCGGGGCGGAAGCCGGGGATGCGGACCTGCTTGGCCAGCTTCCGGTACGCGCGGTCGAAGTCCGACTTGAGCTCGTCGAACGGCACCTCGACGTTGATCCGGACCCGCGTCGGGCTCAGGTGCTCGACGGTGCTCTTCAACGTGGTCTCCTCGTAACGGGCACGACGTGCGGAACATCCCGGGAACGCGTCTGGGTGCGCCGGGATTCCGCCTGAGTCTAGGCGGTCCGCCGGGGCGGGGGCGCTAGCACCCCGGGTCCGGGGGCCGCAAGGGGCTGCGACGGCGGTGCCGCCAGGGCATCCGGACATTGTCGCGGCAATCCGGGGTGAGCGGGAATCACATTCCGGCTGCGGTCCGCGGAATTCTTGGTGTCGGCGGGTTTCGTCGCCGGGAACGCTCCCAAATGCAGCCCTGCGGATGCCCTTGGGTTACCCCTCACGCCCCCTCCACTGGCCACATGGCGCGCGCAACCTGCAACGCGTCGAAAATCACAACAGTGGCTATAAAACAAAGCACGGTAAGTGCGGTCTTGGCGGCGAGTGACCGGCGGACGCGTTCCGGGCGCGTTCCGGCCATGTTCCGGGTTCGTTCCGGGGCTTGACCACGACCGACCACCGATGCGCCAACGGGTGCGCACGCGGCGTGAACCGCACTTTTCGGTCTCGTCGGTAGGCCGTTCAGCTGTATCGACACCGCCATGTGGCCGATCTGCCCTCCGAATCGCTAGGCCATTCGAGTGACACTGGGATCCACGGGTATAGCTCCTCGCGTCATCACCGAGCGAAGCCACCCACCGGTCGTGTAACACGTATGGCGTAACGGCAGGTGACGGTGAGCAACCACTACAGGGAAGGGGTTGGGCACAAGGAGTGAATTAGGGCCGTTTGGAGTAGCACCCGACAGAAAGTTTTCACTTGTCGAGATGACTCCAGTCGCCGTAGTCCATTAGTGTGGGTTTCAGGTAGCGTGACGCCCGGACCCGCGTGTTCGACCAGGAATAATTCGTGTTGCCGGACGTTCTGGGGGGTCAGCAGCGGACGCAACCGGCAACCGGGACCGACAGGAACGAGCCAGACAATGTCATCGAGCTCTTTAACCACCTACCAGACAAGGTGCCGATGACCCGATGAGATCCATTCCGCCGCTGCCGAACACAAAACCAGGATCATCGCTGGGCACCGGCTGTGCCGCCGGTGTCGTACAGGTGGCGGGTATACCGCCCGGCCACCGGGTGCC
The DNA here is from genome assembly GCF_052936305.1 of Saccharothrix isguenensis. Lineage (NCBI taxonomy): Bacteria > Bacillati > Actinomycetota > Actinomycetes > Pseudonocardiales > Pseudonocardiaceae > Saccharothrix > Saccharothrix isguenensis. The sequence continues at coordinate 1,343,201 of NZ_CP193626.1, read as the reverse complement.
ATCCCTCACGGTAGTGCGGCGATGTTGATCGACCTCGGCCGCGCGCACGCATAAGCGCAGCCAGGGTCGGCTGCCGCCATGCACAAGAGATCACGACGCCGTCCTACACCGGCCTCTCGTGGACCACTTATCCGCACCGTTGGGGAGCTCCATGGAGACGCGTCAACTTTTGGCGTTCACAACTGTGGTTCAAACGGGCAGTTTCACCAAGGCAGCCGCCACGCTGAATTGCTCGCAGCCCACCATCACCACCCGGATCAAGGCACTCGAAGAAACCCTCGGCGTGCCCCTGTTCCGGCGACTTCCGCGCGGCATCCAGATGACCTCTGCCGGTGTCGAGCTCTTACCGTTCGCACGCAACATCATCACCCTGACCGACAAGGCGAGAAAAGCCATAACGATGAACGGCGAGCCGCACGGCAAGCTGGTCATCGGCAGCGCACAGAGTCTGACCGACTACCGTCTGCTACCACTGATCGAGTACATGTGCTGGCGCTACCCGAGCGTCCAGATCTCGCTCCACTCGCGGAACACCCAGGCGAACCTGACCTCGGTGCGTGAGGGGCGGCTGGACTGCACCTTCTTCATCGGCTCCGTGGAGCCCCGCGAGGGGTTGGAGACGACGGTGCTGTGCCCGGAGCCGTTGGCCATGGTCGCCGGTCCCAGCCACGCGCTCACGAGGCGTTCGGTGATCACCGAGGACGAGTTGCGCGGAAGCACGCTCATCCGGGCCGAGAACGGCGCCAGTTACTACGAGCAGTTCGAGCAGGCGTTGGGTTTGCAGGAGACGGAGTCGAAGTCGCCGGTGCTGGCGCTCGACTCCATCGACGCCGCCAAGCGGGCGGTCGCCTCGGGTCTGGGGATTTCGCTCGTCCCCGAGGTGACGGTCGCGACGGAACTCGCCGACGGCAGGCTGTGCCGCCTGCCCTGGGTCCCGCCGTTCAGGGTGTACACCCAGTTCGCGTGGCGGAGGGACAACTCCACCAACCCGTCCGTGACGGCACTCGTGTCGGCGGCGGCGCAGGTGGTTAGCGAGCAGGTGGCCACACCGGCATGACTGGGGAGCCGTTCTTGAGCGCCCGGGCGCGGGTGTGCTCAAGAACGGCCCGCGTTTCACTACGCGGCGTGTCGGGTAGGCCGTACCAATGAGCGTCAAGGCAAGTGATCTGCGGGGGTTGTTGGACTCCCCACTGCCGGACCCCAACCTGGTCCTGATCGAGGGACGGTTGGAAGTGGTGCAGGTTGACGACCTGGACACCGACCGCTACCGCGGTGCGCTGCTGCTCCTGTCGAGAGCGGAACTCCTGGCCCGAGGCGTGGACGAGACCTCGCCGGACGAAGAGCTGGAGCGACAGGCCGCGATCGTGTCGACGGCCGTGAACGACCTGGGCGCCTAGCTGTCGTCGTCCTCAGGCTCTTCGGGCACTTCCGGCTCTTGGATCACGTCAGGCTCTTCACTCTCGACTCCGAACCCGGGCGCCTGCTCAGGCGCTCCGGTCCCGGGGTCGGCAGCGGCGATCCGGGGCTTCCCGAACTCGGGGTTCGGCTCGAACGGTGCAGTGGTCATGCGGACCGGATACCCGGGAAGGAGCCCTGACCAACCACGAAGGTCGGCCAGGGCGACCGTCGGGGCGACAGGATTTGAACCTGCGACCCCCCGCTCCCAAAGCGGGTGCGCTACCAAGCTGCGCCACGCCCCGGTCCACCCCACCCTATCGCGACCAGCTAAGCTACTCCCGCGCCCACCCCGGTAGGCGCGGTGCGGGTGTAGCTCAATGGTAGAGCCCCAGCCTTCCAAGCTGGTCATGCGGGTTCGATTCCCGTCACCCGCTCTCGGACTTCCCTTGCAGGTCAACAGCGGTGCCACCCATCCTCGGGCAGCAGCGCTGTCGTGTCTCTTGATCACGTCGTGCGATTGGCGTGCGATTGACTCGCCATCACGCACTCGCTCAGCTTGTCGGCGATCTCACGATCACGCCCACTGGTCGCGCGTCGGTACGTGTCGGAGGGCCACGCAGGTGGAGTGGGCTTGTGCGAGACCGGGCCGGTACGGGTGGATCGTCGGTGGGGATCGGCTGGTCCCGCCGGCTGTCTGCACTGGCTCATGAGGCAAGCGCTCGCGGGCACATCGGAAGTCCACTTAGGACTTTCCGGCACCCGGGGTTCGAGGATGATGTGGACCATGCGTCTGGATCAGATCGTGGTGGACTGCCTCGAACCCTCACGGCTGGTGCGCTTCTGGGCTGCGTTGCTGGGTGGGGAGCCGGTCGAGCGAGAGCTTGGGTGGGCTCATGTCGCCCCGCCGGGGTGGCCCCGCATGTCGTTCCAGCCCGTCCCTGAACCGAAGTCGGTGAAGAACCGGCTCCACCTGGACATCGTCGTGGACGACGTCGGCGAAGCCACGGAGAAGGCCACCGCGTTGGGCGCCACGGCGCAAGGTGAACTGCAGACCGACGAGCAGGGCAGCTTCCAGGTCCTCCTCGATCCCGCCGGCAACGAGTTCTGCTTCGTCCGCCCCGCTCCCTACCGCCCGTAGGACGTCATCACCCGCCACAGGGCCTCGCCGAAGCGAATCGCCAGCACCACCATGAGCAAGCCGATGGTGAACGTCACCATGCATCTCAGGATCATGCGCAGCTTGGTCACGACGCACAGTGTGCGCCGCGCCCCTCAGGAAGTCAGCCTGTTGCGGCTGCCACAGCGGCACGCGACGAGCGCACCAAAGCCACGTCGCCCTCGACCGACAGGTGCTCCTCCCCCAGCCGCCCCACAGCCACAGGTCCACCGCCGACTGTGACCCGCTGACCACCGCGCATGATCGGCGTTGGGCACCCCCGAGTGCAACGCCACGGTCCACGTGCGGCCGGGTACGCGGAGGGTCACGGCCTGGCCGGACGTGTGCGCAGCGGGCGGTAGGTGGCAGCCCAGCCACAGGCCCGACCACCTCGTCGATGCCGTGCCGCTAATCCCGCCTCCAACGGCGCGGCCAAGCCGATCGCGGCCTGCGCGTCGACGCGGTGCACAGCTGTCTCATGCGCCATGCGGCGTAACCAGAAGCCGGGCGTGCGGTCCCACGGGCACCACGTCGCCGCAGGAGCAGCAGCGCGCGCTGGGTCGAGCACGGCGATCAGCGAGGCGGAAGCCCTGACGCGGAGCGCTCTCGCCAACGAGTGGGCGTCCATCAGCACGGCACCACCGAACCCGTCACCCGTACGCGACCCCTGATTTTGGCTCGCGCCGACCCGACGGACGGCGTATGAACGTGCAATGGCGCTCACCATCCGCACCCTCACGGCGGGCGACCTCGCCGACTTCCAGCGAGTCTTCGACGCCGCGTTCCTGTCCGACACCGCCGAAGACCAGCTCGAACGGTGGCGCGACATCTTCGAGCCGGAACGCCACCACGCCGTGTTCGACGGCGACGAGCTGATCGGCGGCGGCGGCATCCAGACCCGGGACATGACGTTGCCCGGCGCCGGCCCGCAGCCGGTCGCCGCCGTCACGTCGGTGGCCGTGAAACCGGGGCACCGCCGCCGGGGCGCCCTCACGCGCGTGATGAGGGCCCAGCTGCACGGCCTGCACGAAGAGGGCCGCGAGGCGCTGGCCGTGCTGTGGGCGTCGGAGGCGGCGATCTACCCCCGGTTCGGCTACGGGCTCGCGGCGGAGTTCTGCAAGCTCGACGTGCCTGCCAGGGCGACGTTCCGGCCCGGTGTGTCGGTGGGCGGCGACCGCGTGCGCGAAGTCTCGCGGGACGAGGCCATGCCGGTGATGAAGGCTTTGCACGACGAGATCCGGCCGGTCCGCACGGGTTGGCTGAGCAGGTCGGACGCGAACTGGGACTGCCACCTCGCCGACACCGAACGCGACCGCGACGGGTTGAGCGCCTACCGGTACGCGCTGCACCCGCACGGCTACGCGGTCTACCGGGTCAAGTCGCACTGGGTGGACCGCGGCCCGCGCAACGAGCTGCACGTGCGCGAGATCGCGGCCCGTGACGACGAGGCGTACGCGGCGCTCTACCGGTACCTGCTGGACCTCGACATGGTCGGCGAGCTGAAGTTCTTCACCGCGTCCGACGACCCGATCACCCACCTCCTGGAGGACTCGCGCCTCGCCCTGCGGAACAGGTTCGACTCCGTGTGGGTGCGCGTCGTGGACGTCGACCGCGCCCTGACCCTGCGCCGCTACAACTCGGACGTGGACGCGGTGCTGGAGGTCGCCGACGGGTTCTGCCCGTGGAACGCCGGCCGGTGGCGGTTCACCGTGAAGGACGGCACGGCCACCGTGCAGCGCGTGGACGACGACCCGGACGTCGTGCTGGACGTGAACGCGTTGGGCGCGGTGTACCTCGGTGGGACCAGGCTGACGTCCCTGGCACGCGCCCAGCGGGTCCAGGAGGTCACGAAGGGTGTCGTCAACGCCTTGTCGCACACCTTTTCGGGTGATCGCGACCCACACTGTCCGGAGATCTTCTGACAGGTCTCGGGAACCTCCGCCGGTCGCGGGTCGTTTTCCGGGCAACAGGCACCAGGAGGGTCGATGACCACCACGATCGTGTTGCTCGTGCTACTGGTTCTGGTGGTGGGCGCCGGTTGGTTCTTCGCCAGGTCCGCCGCCGAGAAGCGCCGCCGGGAGCTGGAGGACGCCCAGGCCGACGCGCGGCGCTGGGTCGAACGGCTGGGCGGCCAGGTGATGAACCTGACCGGCTCGGACGTCGCCTCCCAGCAGGCGCTGGCGGACGCGTCCGAGCGGTTCACCGCCGCCGGGTCGCAGATGGAGCAGGCGCGCACTGTGGAGCAGTGCCGCCTGGTCACGCAGACCGCGATGGAAGGCCTGTACTACGTGCGGGCCGCGCGCATCGCGATGGACCTGGACCCCGGTCCGGAGCTGCCGGACCTCACCGGTCAGAGCCGTGCGGGCAAGGTCATGGAGGACCGGGACGTCACGGTGGAGGGTCACCGGTACGTCGCCTCGCCGCGGCCCGGTTCGGGCACGCCGCACTACTACCCCGGTGGCGTGGTCGCGGGCCGGCCGGTGCCGCAGGGCTGGTACTCGGAGCCGTGGTGGAAGCCCGCTCTGGTGGCCGGCGCGTGGGGCTTCGGCTCGATGCTGCTGTTCAGCGCGATGTTCTCGGGCATGGTCGGTGTGCCGGCCGCGGTCGCGTCCGAGGACGCGGGCGGGGACGCCGGTGACGGTGGCGACGCCGGCGGTGAGGGCGGCGACGCGGGTGGCGACTTCGGCGGTGGTGATTTCGGGGGCGGCGACTTCGGCGGCGGCGACTTCGGCGGGTTCTGACCGCGACGGACCGAGCCACGCCGGACCGAGCCCGGTTTGATCAAGCCGGGCTCGATCAAGCCCGGCTTGATCGGGCCGAGCGGGGTCAGGCCGGTTGGCAGGTCGGGCACCAGTAGAGGTTCCGGCCCGCCAGGTCGGCGGCCGCGACGGGAGTGCCGCAGACCAGGCACGGTTGACCGGTGCGGCGGTAGACGTAGACCTCGCCGCCGTGCCGGTCCTCGCGCGGCTCCCTGCCGGTGACGTCGGGCATGTGCTCCGGCCGCACGGTGTCGATGCGGCCGGTCTTCACGCCCGCGCGCATCAGCACGGTCAGGTCCAGCCACAGGTCGTCCCACAGCGCCCGGTCGACCTTGTTGCCGGGCACGAGCGGGTGGATGCCGTGCCGGAACAGCACCTCCGCCCGGTACACGTTGCCGACCCCCGCGAGCACCGTCTGGTCCATCAGCAGCACGGCGAGCGACTGCCGGGACCGGGCGACGCGGGCGTGGGCCACGTCCGGTTCCGCGTCACGGCGCAACGGGTCCGGCCCGAGACGGGCGCGCAGCGCGGCGACCTCGACGTCGGTCAGGATCTCGCACCGGGTCGGTCCGCGCAGGTCCGTCCAGTGGGTGGGGCCGACCAGCCGCATCCGGACCTGGCCGACCGGTTCCGTCACCGGGTGCGCCGCCTCGGCGAACGTGCCGTAGAGGCCCAGGTGCACGTGCACGGTCGCGTCCGGGCCGTACACGTGGAACAGGTGCTTGCCGTGCGCTTCCGCGCGCAGGAACCGCCGACCGTCCACAAAGGACGCGGCAAACCTGCCCTGCGGGCTCGACACCCGGACGGTCGAGCCCGCGTAACGGCGTTGGTGCAGCTTCGCCAAGCGGTGGAGGGTGTGGCCTTCGGGCATCAGGGCAGGGCCGGAGCCTCGCCGGTGCGCTCGTACTCGGCGAGCATGCCGATGCGGCGGGCGTGCCGCTCCTGCTCGGAGAACGGGGTGGCGAGGAACGCGTCCACGATCGCGAACGCCTCCTCGGTGGAGTGCATCCGGCCGCCCAGCGCGATCAGCTGGGCGTCGTTGTGCTGGCGGGCGAGTTCCGCCGTCTCCACGTTGTAGGCCAGCGCCGCACGGGCGCCGGGCACCTTGTTCGCGGCGATCTGCTCGCCGTTGCCGGAGCCGCCGATGACGACGCCGAGGCTGCCCGCGTCCGCGACGACGCGGCGGGCCGCCTCGATGCAGAACGGCGGGTAGTCGTCCTCCGCGTCGTACACCGCCGGGCCGACGTCGACCACGTCGTGGCCCGCGTCGGTCAGGTGCTTGGCGAGGTGGGTCTTCAGCTCGAAGCCCGCGTGGTCCGATCCCAGGTAAACGCGCACGTCAGCAAGTCTGCCATCTTGGGAAGAGTGTTCAGACAAGAGGGTTGCCGGCTGCGGCTGGAGTGGGGTCCGGAGGGCGTTGCCGTCCTGGGCGAGCAGTGCGCGGTGCTCGTGATCGTGGACGTGTTGTCGTTCTCCACGGCGGTGGACGTCGTGGTCGGGCGTGGGGGCGCTGTGCGGCCCGTGCGGTGGGCGGACCGGTCTTCGGCGGCTGCTCCGCCGGACCCGTCGTGGACGTTGCGGCCGTCGTCGCTGGTGGCGGTGCCTCCCGGGACGGTGCTGGAGTTGGCGTCGGCCAACGGCGCGACGTTGTGCGACCTGGCCGCGTCCACGGGGGCGATCGTGCTGGCAGGGTGCCTGCGGAACGCCGGCGCGGTCGGGGCGGCGGCGCGGTCGTTGGCGGCGGGCGGGCCGATCGGCGTGGTGCCCGCCGGCGAGCGCTGGGGTGTGAACATCGCCACTGGCACCGCGGACGCCGGACCGCTGCGTCCGGCGGTGGAAGACCTGCTCGGCGCGGGCGCGGTGATGGCGTCGCTGCTGGGCTACGGCTCGGCGTCGGTGGAGGCCGCGGTGGCCGCGGAGATGTACGCGCGCTCGCCGGTGGAGGACGTGCTGGCGGGCTGCGTCTCCGGCCGTGAACTCATCGCCGCAGGTCACAGGGGTGACGTGGAGCTGGCTTCCGAGGTGGACGTGAGCACCGCCGTGCCGCTCCTGCGGGACGGCGTGCTCCGGCCACAGGCGTGACACCAGGTCGTTCATCTGGTTTGGTTCTCGCCTGACGACTCGTGGCGACACGAACACGCAGTGTGCACACCCAGGGGGACGGCGTGGACGGCGATCCGACGGCGCGGATGCGCGACTTCGACCACCTCGATCCGGCTGTCGCGGCCGACATCCACGACCTGACCGGGCAGCTGCGGAGCCGGTGCCCGGTGGCCCGCAGCGAGAAGTACGGCGGCTTCCACGTGCTCAGCCGGTGGCAGGAGATCGACCACGCGGCCAAGCGGGACGACGTGTTCAGCGCGGCCGTCGACGGCCTGGGCGCGACGATGGTGCTGCCCGCGTTGGAGAAGGTCGAGGCGCCGCTCTTCGAGACCGACCGGCCGCAGCACACCGTCTGGCGGCGCGCCATGCAGCCGTTCTTCACGCCCCAGGCGGTGGCCGCGCACGAGCCGTACATCCGCGCGCTGACCAAGGAGGTCCTGGCCGAGCTGCGCCCGCGCGGCCAGGCCGACCTGGTGGCGGAGCTGGCGAGCCGCGTCCCGCCGATGGTCACCGCCGGGCTGCTCGGCGTGCCGGTCGACCAGCGGCCCGAGCTCAGCCGGCTGGCCCGCACGCTGGTGACCTCGAAGTCGGCCGAGGACGCGCAGCGGACCGGTGAGCGGTTCGCCGAGTTCCTGCACGCCCAGGTGACGGCACGGCGTGGCCGGGAGGACCGGGACGACGTGCTCACCGCCGTGGTCAACACCCCGGTCGACGGCTGCCCGGCCTCGGACGACGAGCTGCTCAAGCACGCGTTCCTGATGGTCGCCGCCGGGCACCTGACCACGACCGACACCATCGCCAACACGGCGCTGACGCTGGCGACGGACCCCGTGCTCCAGCGCCGTGTCGCCCAGGACCCGTCGCTCATCCCCGCGCTGGTCGAGGAGAGCGTGCGGCACGAGTCGGCGGTCGCGGCGACCGGGCGGACGGTGCGTGCGGACGTGACGCTCGACGGGGTGGAGCTGACCCCGGGCGACCGCGTGCTGCTGCTGTGGGGCAGCGCCAACCGGGACGCGACGCGCTTCCCCGACGGCGACCGCTTCGACATCGACCGCCCCCGTGCGCCGCACCTCGGTTGGGGCGCCGGCGCGCACCGCTGCCTCGGCATGCACCTGGCCCGCCTGCAGGTCGGCATCGTGATCGAGGAGTTGCTGGCGACCCTCCCGGACTTCTCGCTGGAGCCCGGGTTCGAGCCGGCGCGGACGTTCGGCGTCCTGCGCGGTGTGGTCTCCCTGCCGGTCCGCTGGCGGGGCTGAGCCTCAGGAGTAGTCCCTGCGCTGGGCGAGCTGGACCCCGACCCACGTGCTCAGCTCGGCCCGGTTGGCCACCCCGATCTTGGCGAAGACCGCGGTGAGGTGGTTCTCGATCGTCGACACGGACAGGTGCAGCTCGCGCGCGATCGCGTGATTGGTCATGCCCTGCGAGACCAGGAGGGCGATCTCGCGCTGCCGACGTGACAGCTGGTCCCAACCGCAGTCGGGCGCACGCCGCCCGCCTGCCTCGACCCTCGGCCCGAGGGCCAGCGCGTACACCGCTTCCCGGCTGGGCAACGCGGTGCCGCGGCCGTACGCGCGCTGGTACCGCTCGTCACCCAGGCGGGCCACGATGGCGTTACGGGCCTTGTCGCGTTCACGGCCGAACGGGGCGAGCCCGGCGATCGCGACGCCGGTGACCTTCTGCATCGCCACCGCGCCGCCGAGCAGCTCGGCGGCGATCTCCAGCAGGTCCTCGCCCGCGGCCGTGTCCCGCGCCACCGCGGCCAGTGCCCAGGCGATCGCCTCGGAAGCCCACGTGCTGCCCCACTGCTCGTGCAGCCGGATCTGGATCTCCAGCCCCGCGCGGAACCAGGCGACGGCCTCCTCGGGTGCGCCGTGCCGCAACGGAGCCAGGCCGCGCGCCCAGAGCGCCCAGCTGATCGCCCACTCCGCCCCGGCCTGACGCGCGTCGTTCAGGCAGTCCTCGGCCGCGTCGATCGCGGACGCCTCGTCACCGTAGAAACCGGCCGCCAACGCCCAGATCAGCTTGGTGTTGCCGCAGTCGCCGCGGAACTCCGGGCCCATCTTCCCGAACAGCTCCACCGCCCGGTGCAGCGGTTCGACGGACTGCGGGTTGCCCACCGCCAGCAGGGCGTGGGCGCCTTCGAGGAAGTACAGCGGCGCGACCTGCGCGTCCTCGTCCAGCATGGACACCAGCTCGCGGCAGTGCTCCAGCTGCACGGCCACCTCGCGGGGCGCGCCCTGGCACAGCTTGATCCACCCGAGCAGCGCCACGGACCCGATCCGCTCGGGCGTCGGGCGGACCGGCGCGCGGTCCAGCAGCGTCTGGAACCACGTCGTGAACTCGCCCAGCTGCGCGAAGAAGAACTGCACGCGCAGTCGCGCCAGGTCGTGGACCATGGCCAGGCCGATCTCCGCGAGACCGGACGTGGTGGCGCAGTGGTGCAGCGCGGCCCGGAAGTTGGGCATCTCGACGTGGGCGCGGCGCAGCAGGGTCACCTCGTCCTCGCAGTACCAGGTCGAGGCCAGTTCGGCCGCCAGGTCGCGGAAGAAGGCGCAGTGCGCGTCCCGGACCCACAGCTCCTCGTCCAACGCCCGCAGCCGGCGTTGCCCGTACTCGCGCACCGGCTGCAACTGGTGGTAGCGGCCGTTCGGGCGGGCCACCACCAAGGACTGCCGGACCAGGTCGGCGAGCAGGTCCACGACCTCGTGCTCGCCGATGCCGCCCCCCGAGCAGACCCGTTCCGCGGCGTCGAGCGTGAAGCCGCCCGCGAACGCGGAGATGCGCGCCAGCAACCGCTGCTGCTCCGGTGAGCACAGGCCGTGCGACCAGTCCAGGGTCTGCTCCAACGTCCGGTGGTGCGACCGCACGCGACGGGTGCGGGTGGCCAGCAGACGGCCGCCGTCCAGCCTCGTCAGGACCTCGCGGGGCGACATGCCGCCGCCGAGCCGGACCGCGACCAGCTCCAGCACCAGCGGCAGACCGCTGGACCAGTCGACCAGTTCGGCCAACGCCTCCAGGTCTTCGCCCTCCTCGACCACCCGGCCGGCGGCCTCCGCGCGCCGGAGCAGCAGGCGCATGGCGTCCGACGGCTCGGCCGAGCTGTCGTCGGAGCGCACCGACAGCGGCGGCACCAGCGTGGCGTGCTCCCCGGCGATGCCCAGGTGGTGGCGGCTGGTGGCCAGCACGCGCACCTCCGGAGCCTCGTCCAGCAGCACCGCGCAGAGGTCGCCGACCGCTTCCCACAGCTGCTCGCAGTTGTCCAGCACGAGGAGCTTGTCCTGGCCGCGCAGGTGTTCGACCAGGACGTCCACCGGGTCGTCGCTGGACTGGTCGGTGATGCCCACGGCGCGGATGATCTCGCGGTGCAGTTCGTCGGGCCGGGTGATGTGCCCGAGGTAGGCGACGGCCACGTACTGGTCGTCGGGTTCTCGGCTGAGTCCGGTGGACGTCTCGTCGTGCTGGTCGCGGCACCGGCGGGCCACTTCGAGGGCGAGCGCCGTCTTGCCGACGCCACCGGGCCCGACGAGCGTGACGAGCCGGTCGACGCCGAGCACCCGTTGCACCGTCTCGCGCACCAGGTCGTCGCGCCCGACGAGATCGCCGACCGCGGCCGGCAGCGTCAGCCGTCCACGACCTGTGGCCATCGTCCCCACCCCCACGTCCGTCGGTCCGCCTCCCAGGAGGTCGACCACACACCCTAGGGGTATCGGGCGCACCCCCGAACTGAGAATTCGGGAGTCACTGGGGTGCGGATCCGGTGCGCTGCCGGAATGCTGACCAGGAGTCTTGGGGGCAGGGCGGAGGTCGCGGCTGGTCGAGCCGCTCCGGCGGCAATAGGCGCCATGCGACCAGGGGGCGCGGGCCGGATTCGCGGCGAGACACGTGCCGAATCCCGACCGGCCCCGGACTGAGCACACGAAGCCGACGACAAGTGGTGGTTACATCACCCGGGGGTAAGCATGTCCGACTCTTGTGACGACAGACCTGTTCAGACTGGACGCAATACCGAATTCGCCTTCACCGCCCGCCGGCGGGACGGCCGGCCGCACCGGCTCACGGTGTCCGACGACGCCAGCGTCGGCTCCGCCTAGCTGTACTGCCCTGGGAGGTTGTGGGCGGTCCGACACGTAGTCGGATGATGTTGGAATGAGGGAGGGCCTCCGGGTTCGGTGTGGATTGCGACGTCTACACCAAGCCCACGGAGGCCCTCGTGACCCACGCTAACGCACCGCTGACCCCGGCGGGCAGGCTGCGCCTGGCCCGGTGTGTCGTGCAGGACGGCTGGCCGCTGCGACGCGCGGCCGAGCGGTTCCAGGTCTCGCCGACCACCGCCGCGCGCTGGGCCCGGCGCTACCGCGAGCACGGGGAGGCGGGTCTGGTCGACCGCTCCAGCCGCCCCCACCGCAGCCCACGCCGCCTGCCGACCCGCCGCGAGCGCCGCATCGTGAAGGTGCGTCTGGCGCGTCGGTGGGGGCCGGCCCGCATCGCCTACCTGCTCGGCCTGAACCCCTCCACGGTGCACCGGGTGCTGCGGCGTTTCGGCCTGGCCCGCCTGGCGCACCTGGACCGGGCCACCGCCGTGCCGGTGCGCCGCTACGAACACGCCGCGCCCGGCGACCTGGTCCACGTCGACATCAAGAAGCTGGGCAACATCCCCGACGGCGGCGGCCACAAGGTCCACGGCCGGCAGGCCGGCGGGCGCAACAGCTCCGCCCACCGCGACCCGGGCAGGCCGCGCAAGGTCCACGGCCGTCCCAACCTCGGCTACGCCTACCTGCACAACGCCGTGGACGACCACTCCCGCCTGGCCTACACCGAAATCCTCCCGGACGAGACCAAGCAGACCGCCGCCGCGTTCTGGACCAGGGCGCAAGCGTTCTTCCGGGCCGCCGGGGTGACGGTGAAACGGGTGCTGACCGACAACGGCTCCTGCTACCGCTCACACCTGTGGCGCGACACCCTCACCCAGTCCGGCATCACCCACAAACGCACCCGCGCCTACCGGCCGCAGACCAACGGCAAGGTCGAACGCTTCAACCGCACCCTGCTCGACGAATGGGCCTACGCCCAGGCATACCGGTCCGAGACCGAGCGGCGAGAGGCGCTGCCGCGATGGCTGCACACCTACAATCACCACCGCGGCCACACCGCACTCGGCGGCCAGCCACCCGCCACCCGCGTACCCAACCTCACAGGACAGAACACCTAGCCCGTGAGTCCTACGCCCGCACCACGTGAGTCCTACGTTCGGAACGCAGGACTCGCGCGGGGTCAGCGTTGGATGGACTTGAGTTCGGTGAACTCGTCGAGGCCGTGTCGGCCGAACTCACGGCCGGTGCCGGACTGGCGGTAGCCGCCGAACGGGGCGCTGGTGTTGAACGCGGCGCCGTTGATGTCCACCTGACCGGTGCGCAGTCGTTTCGCCACGGCGAGCGCACGGTCCTCGTCGGACGAGAAGACGGCGCCGCCAAGCCCGTAAATGGTGGAGTTGGCGATGCGCACGGCGTCGTCCTCGTCCGTGTAAGGCATGACCGACAGGACCGGGCCGAAGATCTCCTCCTGCGCGATCGTCATGTCCGCACGAACGTCGCCGAACACGGTCGGCGCCACGTGGAAGCCGCGGGAGGTGGGCGCATCCGGGCCGCCCAGGGCGAGCTTCGCGCCCTCCTCGACACCGCTGCGGATGTAACCGACCACCCGATCGCGTTGTGCGGCCGACACCGCCGGGCCGATGCGCGTCGTCGGCACGGCCGGGTCGCCCGGCTCGTACTTCGACGCGGCGGCCACCGCGATCTCCAGCGCCTCGTCGTGACGGGACGACGGCACCAGCAACCGGGTCCACGCGCTGCACGCCTGGCCGTTGTTCATGAACGCGTTCGCCACGCCGATCTTCACCGCGCGCGTCACGTCGGCGTCGTCCAGCACGACGTTCGCCGACTTGCCGCCCAACTCCAACGCCACCCGCTTGACCGTCTCGGCGGCCACCGCGGCGACCCGCCGACCGGCCCGCGTCGAACCGGTGAACGACACCATGTCCACCATCGGGTGAACCGCCAGCGCCTCGCCGACCACCGGCCCCGTGCCGTGGACCAACGAGAACACACCGTGCGGCACGCCGGATTCGTACAGGATCGAGGCCAGCAGGTCCGCCGTCATCGGCGCCAGCTCGCTCGGCTTGAGCACCACCGCGTTACCCGCCGCCAACGCGGGCACGACCTTGGCGACCATCTGCTGGAGCGGGAAGTTCCACGGCGTGATGGCGGCGACGACACCGATCGGTTCGCGCAGCACCAGCGAGTTGCCGATCTCCTCACCGGAGAAGTAGCCGCCCTCGATCACGTCGGCGACGCCCCGCGCGATACCGACGGGGTTGGGCACCTGCACGCGGGACGCGAACGTGATGGGCGTGCCCATCTCCGCCGTCATGGTCGCGGCCAGCTCGTCGGTCCGCGCGACCAACGCGTCGGCCACCCGCCGCACCAGCGCCAGCCGCGTCTCCAACGGCGTCGCCGCCCACTCCGGGAACGCGGCGACGGCCCTCGTCACGGCTGCGTCCACGTCCCCGACGGTGCCGGCGCGGACGGTGCCGATGACCTCTTCGGTGGTCGGGTTGACGACCTCGATCACTGCGACTCCCCGGGGAACGGTGTGACACTTTAAGACGAAAGCAGCCTCAGAGTGTCACACCGATGGCCTCAGGAGAAGTCCAGGTCCCCGGTCCGGGTGCGCTTCAACTCGAAGAAGTGCGGGTAGCTCGCCAGCGCCCGCGCGCCGTCGAAGATCTTCACGGCGTCCTCGCCGCGCGGGATCCTGGTGAGCACCGGGCCGAAGAACGCCACGCCCTCGATGTGGATCGTGGGGGTGCCGACGTCCATGCCGACCGGGTCCATGCCGCGGTGGTGGCTGGCACGCAGGTCGGCGTCGTGCTCGTCGGTGTGCGCCGCCTCGGCCAGCTCCGCCGGCAGGCCCACCTCCGCCAAGGACTCCCTGATGACCGCGTCGTAGTCCCTCTTGCCCTCGTTGTGGAAGCGGGTGCCGAGCGCCGTGTACAGGTCGCGCAGCACGTCGTCGCCCTTGAGCTTGGCCGCGGCGATCGCGACCCGAACCGGCCCCCAGCCGAGGTCCATCAGCTCGCGGTACTCGGCGGGCAGGTCGCGCCCCTCGTTGAGCACCGACAGGCTCATGACGCGGAAGTCGAGGTCGAGGTCCCGCTCCTTCTCCACTTCGAGGATCCACCGGGACGAGATCCACGCGAACGGGCAGATCGGGTCGAAGTAGAAGTCGACCTTCGTGCGTCCCTCTGTCGACATGCGGTGTTCCTTCCGTGGCTGTGCGTGTCCGGGCGCCACCAGGTTCGGCGCGTCCCTTCGTGGTCAACCAGCCGACCGCACGCAGTCTTCCCTCGGACGCCAGTCCACTTCCCCGCGTCCTACGTGATTGGATGCGACTGTCGTGTTCACCGACACGACACCATTCCCCGTTCCGACGACGTCGGCGCCGAGATCCCCGTGGCGCCGGCAGACGAGGTGACCAGTGGCGGCACCCAACCTCACCCGCGACCAGGCCCAGCAGAGGTCCGCGTTGCTGGAAGTCGACTCCTACCGGATCGAGCTGGACCTGACCGACGGTGGCGGCAAGCCCGGCTCGGACACGTTCCGCTCGATCACGACGGTGGCCTTCCGCAGCCGCACGCCCGGCGCGTCCTCGTGGGTCGACATCGTGGCCGCCAACGTGCACCGCGCCGTCCTCAACGGGCACGAGCTGGACGTTTCCGGGTACCGCGAGGAAGACGGCGTCCACCTGCCCGACCTGGCCGAGGTCAACGAGCTGACGATCGAGGCCGACTGCCGGTACATGAACACCGGCGAGGGCCTGCACCGGTTCGTGGACCCGGTCGACGGCGAGGTGTACCTGTACTCGCAGTTCGAGACGGCCGACGCCAAGCGCATGTTCGCCTGCTTCGACCAGCCGGACCTCAAGTCCGTCTACGACCTGGCGGTGACCGCGCCGCACCACTGGAAGGTCGTCTCCAACGCGGCGATCGAGTCCACTGTGGATGGCCACGGCGGCGCCGACCGGCACGTCTTCGGGACCACGAAGCCGATGTCGACGTACCTGGTCGCGCTGGTCGCGGGCCCGTACGCGGAGTGGCGCGACGAGTTCACCGACGGTGAGACGACGATCCCGCTGGGCATCTACTGCCGGGCGTCGCTCGCGCCGCACATGGACCACGAGCGGCTGTTCACCGAGACCAAGCAGGGTTTCGGCTTCTACCACCGCGCGTTCGGGGTGAAGTACCCGTTCGGCAAGTACGACCAGTGCTTCGTGCCCGAGTTCAACGCGGGCGCGATGGAGAACGCGGGCTGCGTCACCTTCCTGGAGGACTACGTCTTCCGCAGCCGCGTCACCCGCTACCTGTACGAGCGCCGCGCCGAGACCGTGCTGCACGAGATGGCGCACATGTGGTTCGGCGACCTCGTGACCATGCGCTGGTGGGACGACCTGTGGCTGAACGAGTCGTTCGCCACCTGGGCGTCGGTGCTGGCGCAGGCCGAGGCGACCGAGTACCGGCAGGCGTGGACCACGTTCGCCAAGATCGAGAAGTCGTGGGCGTACCGGCAGGACCAGCTGCCGTCCACGCACCCCGTCGCCGCCGACATCCCGGACCTCCAGGCGGTCGAGGTCAACTTCGACGGCATCACGTACGCCAAGGGCGCCAGCGTCCTCAAGCAGCTGGTGTCGTACGTCGGCCTGGACAACTTCCTGGCCGGGCTGCGGGTGTACTTCGGCAAGCACGCCTGGGGCAACGCGACCCTGGCCGACCTGCTCAACGCGCTGGAAGAGGCGTCCGGCCGCGACCTGTCGTGGTGGAGCGCGCAGTGGCTGGAGACCACCGGCCTGAACCTGCTGCGCCCCAAGTACTCGGTCGACACCGAGGGCCGGTTCACCGAGTTCGCCGTGCTCCAGGGCGGCGCCCGGCCGGGTGCGGGCGAGCTGCGCACGCACCGGCTGGCGATCGGCGTCTACGACTCGGACGCGGACGGCAAGCTCGTGCGCACGCACCGCGTGGAGCTGGACGTGTCCGGCGAGCGCACCGAGGTGCCCGAGCTGGTCGGCGTGCCGCGCGGCAAGCTCGTGCTGGTCAACGACGACGACCTCACGTACTGCACGATGCGGTTGGACCCCGATTCCCTGGCGTCGCTGATCGACCACATCGCCGACATCGCCGAGCCCCTGCCGCGCACGCTGTGCTGGTCGGCGGCGTGGGAGATGACGCGTGAGGCGGAGCTGAAGGCCCGCGACTTCGTGAACCTGGTGCTGGGCGGGCTGGGCACGGAGACCGAGGTCGGCGTGGTGCAGCGGCTGCTGCTCCAGGCGCAGACGGCGCTGTCGTCGTACGCGGACACGTCGTGGCGGGACGAGGGCTGGCGGAAGTTCACCAGCCGGGTCCTGGCGCTGGCGCTCGCCGCCGAGCCGGGTTCGGACCACCAGCTGGCGTTCGTGAACGCGCTGGCCGGGTCGGTGCTGGACGAGCCGACGCTGGGCGTGGTGCGGGGCTGGCTGGACGGCACGGACACGCTGGCGGGCCTGGACGTCGACACGGACCTGCGGTGGCGGCTGCTGCACGCGCTCGTCGCGCACGGCGCCGCGTCCCTGGAGGAGGTCGCGGCCGAGGAGGAGCGCGACCCGACCGCGACCGGACGGCGCAAGGCCGAGTCGGCGCGGGCGCTGCGGCCGACGATCGAGGCCAAGAACGAGGCGTGGGACCGGGCGGTGAACGACGACGAGCTGCCGAACGCGGTGTCGGAGGCGATCATCGCCGGCATCCAGCACCCCGGTCAGAAGGCGCTGCTGGAGCCGTTCGTGGCGCGGTACTTCGCCGACGTGGCGGACGTGTGGGAGCGGCGGTCGAGCGAACGGGCGCAGTCGATGGTCGTCGGCCTGTTCCCGTCGTGGTCGATCTCCAAGAGCACGGTGACGGCGGCCGACGAGTGGCTGGCCGAGGAACGCCCGCCCGCCCTGCGCCGGCTGGTGTCGGAGGGCCGCGCGGGCATCGTGCGCGCCCTGGCGGCCCAGGAGTTCGACCGGTCCTGAGCCGTCGTGGAGTCGGACGTGGTGGCGCCGCACAGTGCCACCACGTCCCTCCACAGCGGCCGGGAGTGCGCTCTCCTCAGGAACGGGTGTCGCGGTCGTAGGCGTCCGCCCAGCGGACCAGCACGTCGCGGGACTGGGCCGGGGACAGGACCAGGCGTTCCAGGTAGCGCATCTTGGCCTGGTACGCGGCGATGGCGACCGGGTCGTCGTGGAAGACGGTGGCGGTGTCGGTCTCGGTGTAGGCCAGCGGCTTGATGGGCGCGGTGAAGGTCAGCAGGGTCGCGGGGTGGCGCAGGGCCACGTGCGACGACGCGCTCATCGGGATGACGCGCGGGGAGAACTGCTCCCAACCGCACATCAGCGTCAGGCGCAGCAACTGGTCCCGCATGACCTTCGGATCCCCCACGACCACGCGCAACGACGCCTCGTGGAGGTAGATCACCGTCTCCGGGCCGCCGGTCCGGCGCAGCACGTCCTGACGCGTCATGCGGGCCTGGGTGATGGCCCGGTTCCTGGTCAGCGCGTACGCGTAGTCCTCGGTCTGCGCCAGGCTCGGCACCGTCAACGGCTCGTACGCGGTGACCGTGCGGGCCGTGTGCTCGTGCACCGACAGCGCCGTCAACGTGTCCGGCGACGAGTCGTGCAGGCGCAGGAAACTGCCCGTGTCCGCCTCACTGGCAATGGCCAGGATCCGGTCGCGGGTCGGTTTGTCGGCGCCGCACCGACCGAGCAGCGTGCTGATTTCACACGGGCTCGTGCCGCGACTTCCGGTTTCGAGTTTCGACAGTTTTCCCACCGACCACCCCAGCGCCTCGGCGACGGAACCCGACGACATCCGGGCCCGGTGCCGGACTCGACGCAATTCCTCTCCCAATTCCCGACTGCGGGCAGTGCTCAGCCGGACGGATGACCGTTCTTCGGACTCCATGACTCCCCTTGGTGCGAGACGCGGCGGATGGTGGGCGCTGCGCAGTCCTCGCGCGCTCCACCACCCGCCGCGCATGTCCGACCAGCGTGCGGACCGGTCGGCAGCTGTGTTGCACAACAGAGTGTCCGGCGACTAACAGTCGGTCAATACCCTTATCGGGCGAGAGACTTGGCCACTGGCCTCGCTTTAAGCTGCATAACATGAAACGCAATACCTCGAAGGCCATCGCTTTGGGCGCGCTCCTGCGCAACGTGCGTCAGGCGAATAATCTCAGTCAGCGCGCACTCGGGAGGAAAGTCGGTATCATCCATTCGCTGCTTTCACGCAACGAGAGCGGGCAACGCGTTCCGACCCTGGCCGAGGTCCTCCGCATCCTCGACCCGCTGGACATCCCCGATCGTGTACGCGAAGAAATCCTCGCGCTGGCCGAGGACACCACCGGATCTCCCCTCGACGTGATCGAACTTCCCGAACGGCGCGCCCAAATCGCCGCACTGGTCGAGGTCGAGCAGATGGCCCACGAGGTGGTGAGCTGGTCACCGTTGCTCATCCCCGGCCTGCTCCAGGTCAGCTCGTACACCCGCACCATGATGGAAGCCGGACGCGTCCCCGACGAGGAGATCGCCACCCGCGTCGCGGTCCGAATGGGACGACGCGACATCCTCACGCGCCGCAACCCGGTCCACTACACCGCCCTGATCGGCGAGGGTGTGCTGAGCCAGACGGTCGGCGGCCAGGAGGTCATGGCGGAGCAGTTCGACCATCTGCTGATGATGAGCGCGCACGAGAACGTCGACCTGCGGATCGTGCCCAACGCCACCGGCTGGCACGCAGGACTCGGCGGCGCCTTCCAGCTGATCAAGTGCGACGGAACCTCCTTCGTGCACCTGGAGAACGCGGTCAGCGCCGTGTTCGTGCAGGAGCCCCAGGCGGTGGCCGGCTTCGAGGCGTGCGTGCCAGAGTTGGTGGACGTCGCGATGACCCCGGAGCAGTCCTTCGAGATCATCGCCAAGGAGGTGCAGCGGACGACAGGAGTCGCATGACGGTGCGGTGGAAGAAGTCCAGCAGGAGCTTGAGCGGCGACTGCGTCGAGGTGGGCAACCACCTGGGCGCGGTCCGGGACAGCAAGAACCCGGACGTCGTGCTGGGTGTCGACCCGGCGCGGTTGAGGGCGTTCGTGGACGCGCTCAAGACCCGGTAGAACGCAAGGGCCCCGGCTCAGCGCCGGGGCCCTCACTCCGTCAGTCCCGCTTCGTCGGGCTCAGCGCCGCTTGGGGGCGCTGCCCGCCTGGTCCGTCAGCATCCGCAGGCCGCTCAGCAAGCCGCCGGCGAGGTCGCCCTCCTTGAAGGACGCGACCATGCTCATCACGGCGAGCTTGGCGCCGCGATCGGCGATCCGGCGGTGGGACTCGTCGCCCGTCACCACCTCGACCACGCGCTCGCCCGGCGACACCGCGATCAGCACGGCGTGGGACGGGCGCGGGGTGCTCGCGTGCAGCTCCTCGGCCTTCGCGCGCGCGTCGGGGCCCAGTTCGCCGAGGTACACGCTGTAGTCCAGCCCGGTGGTCCGACTGGCCAGCGTCACCGCCTCGTCCAGGCTCGCCAGCTGGACCGGCGTGAACGGCAGGCTCGGCGCGTGCGGCTCGTACATCTTCGCGACGGAAATCCGGCCGCTGCTGGTGACAGCCGCGCCGACCTCCAGGGTCGACGGGTCCACCTGCGTCTTCGACAGCTCACCAGTTGCCACGGGCACCTCCCTTGGCGGTACGGCCCTCGGCCGCGGTGGGGGCGGCCTCGTGCGCGCCGCCGGTCAGGCCGGCGGGGTTCGCACCCCACCAGACGGGGGCGTAGTTCCATTCCTGGCCCGGGCGGTACCGCTGGATGCGGGTGGCCTTCGGCCTCAGCGTCAGTAGCGTGATCACGCCGTAGATGGCCAGCGGGATCAGCGCGAAGACGAGCACGGTCTCCACGATGGTCACGGCGGTTACGGTAACCGATCGTCCTGGTCACGTGAGGGCGAGGGCACCTGTTCCCGCACCCGCACGGGCTCGGCGGGGTGCGCGACGCGGTCCGGCCACCCCCTCCATCTGTGAACGCGGGCGCGGCGGGGCGGGGAGCGATCCCGTGTTCGGCGGTGACCGCGGGGTGGGATGGCGACGCCGGCCGCGACACCGGGTCCACCACCGGCACGACCCCCGTCACCCGACATGGTCGATGTGATCTACACGACCCCTACCTGGGGCAATGTCACCCTGGGTGTCCATTGGTGCCGGATGCACTAGATGGACCGCTCCATCGTTGCAGTGCGTACACCCGGACGGCCTTCCCCCATACGGAGGCGTATGGCGGCCGGTTTGGCGTCTTGCACTGGGCCCACTCGGCTTCTAGCTTTTCACCTGTACGGGTCTTGCGCATCCGATTCCGGATACTAATTCCCGCCCGATGAGTCTCGGAGGACACGACATGTACACCGTGAACCTTGCTCTGGTCGCCGCCCTCACCCTTTCGTCGTACGCCCAACTAGAGCAGAGCGTTACGACCGATCAGCGTCCCGTCGAGCAAGCCGCGTCGGTGCGCATCACGTCCGGGGACTCCATCCGGATGGTCTCCGACGACTCCGCCCGGATCACCGGGGCGTCGGCGCGAGGCTCGGTCCGCATCACCTCCTACGACCACGACTCGGTCCGGATCACCTCCGCCGACCCGGCTTCGGTGCGGATCACCGGTTCGGTGCGCATCACCGGATCGGTCAGGATCACGGGCTCCGTCCGCATCACCGGCGACGACAGCGACTCCGTGCGCATCACCGGCGCGGACAACGACTCCGTGCGCATCACGGGCGACGACAGCGACTCCGTGCGGATCACCGGCGACGGGACGGACTCGGTCAGGATCACCGGCGGCGACAGCGACTCGGTGCGGATCACCGGGACGGAGCCGGGCTCCGTGCGCATCACTTCGGACCGCGAGGGCTTCACCCAGGCGGCGTGACGGACGGAACGCCTAGGCCGCGGGCTCGCCCAGGTAGGGCAGCCACAGCGGGTCGGCTTCGGTGACGCCGGCCAGCAGCCGCCAGTGCGGCCCGCGGGGAGCGTTCGGCACCACGCGCAGGCGCCAGCCCAGCTCCGAGAGGAGCTTGTCGGCCTTGCGGTGGTTGCACTTGGCGCAACAGGCCACGCAGTTCTGCCACGAGTGCGGGCCACCCCGGCTGCGCGGCACGACGTGGTCGATCGTCTCGGCGCGCCCACCGCAGTACGCGCAGCGGTACCGGTCGCGGTGCATCAACCCGGCCCGGGTGAGCGGGACCCGACCGCGGTAGGGCACCCGCACGTAGTTCGCCAGCCGGATCACCGACGGGACGACGACCTCGGACGTCGAGGAGTGGACGACGGCCCCCGCGGGGTCACCGTGCACGACCTCGGCCTTCCCGCACACCACGAGGACCACCGCGCGCCGCAGCGGCAGCGCGGTGAGGGGTTCGAACGTGGCGTTGAGCAGCAAGACCTTGCGTCTACCCCAGGGCAACACCACGGGCGCCTGACCGGCTCCCTGCCCGTCGACCACAGCGTGCACGGACGTGGCCGCGAGCTGTTTTTGGCCGAACGGGGCCGACGACGCGTTCCCGGCGTTCACCAGGGCGCCGATCGGGGTGGGTTGTCGGTCTGGCACGCGACCACCTCCACCGGTTCAGCAATAGCAGACCACAGATCGACCCCAAAAATCACCTGTGATATGCGACGTGTCACGGACCCGAGATCGAAACATCGGGTGAACACACCCCTATCGAAGATGGTTTTCATCAGGGCCGCTACGCTCCCGGGGGTGACTGAGGCCTCCCCCGCAGCGCTGCCTGCGACGATCACCTATCCCGCCGCGGAACGGCTCGACCTCGTCGAGGACCTGCACGGACACGCCGTGGCTGATCCGTACCGCTGGCTGGAAGACGCCACCGACCCCCGCACCGCCGACTGGTCCGCCGAGCAGGACGGGCTGGCCCGGTCGTGGCTGGACGCCATGCCCGGACGTGCCGCGCTGGGCGACCGGCTGGCCGAGCTGATGCGGACCGGGTCCGTCGGCACGCCGGTGTGGCGGGCCGGGCGGTCGTTCTACACCCGGCGGGGGCCGGACCAGGACCACCCGGTGCTGTACGTGCGGGTGGACGGTGTGGAGCGGGTGCTGCTGGACGTGTCGACGGTCGACCCGACCGGGCGGACCACCCTGGACCGGTGGTCGCCCTCCCTCGAAGGTACGCGTCTGGCCTACCAGCTCTCCGTGGGCGGAGACGAGCACTCGCTGCTCCACGTCGTGGACGTCGACTCCGGCGAGTTGCTGGACGGACCCGTCGACCGCTGCCGGTACTCGCCGGTGGCCTGGCTGCCGGGCGGTGAGGAGTTCTTCTACGTCCGCCGGGTCGACCCGGCGCTGGTGCCCGAGGACGAGCGGCAGTTCCACCGGCGGGTGTGGCGGCACCGGGTCGGCGCGCCGGCCTCGGACGACGTGAACGTGCACGGTGACGGCCTCGACCACACGTACTACTACGGGGTGTCCCTGTCCGAGGACGGGCGGTGGCTCCTGGTGAACGGCGTGCCGGGGACCGTGCGGCGGGACTCGGTGTGGATCGCCGACCTGCACGGGTCCGGCGAGCTGGAGCCGGTGGTGTCGGACGACGACGGCGTGCAGTGCGCGGCGTGGGTCGCCCCGGACGGTCGGCTCTACCTGCGGACCAGCCTGGACGCGCCGCGGTTCCGGCTGTGCGTGGCCGATCCGGAGGCGCCCACCGAGTGGACCGAGCTGGTGCCGGAGCAGCCGGACTCGGTGCTGGACGCGGTGACGTGGCTGGACGGGGCGCTGGTGCTGCTGCGGACCCGGCACGCGGTGTCGGAACTGCACCTGCACTCCCCCGACTCGGGCGCGCACCTGCGGGAGGTGCCGTTGCCGGGGACGGGGTCGCTGCACGGGTTGTCCACCGTCGACGCGCTCACGGTTGCGGACCGGGACGTCCTGTGGTTCGGGTGGTCCGACTTCACAACGCCCATGTCGGTGTACCGGTACTCGCTCTCCAGCGGCCGGACGGAGCTGGAGGAGGCGGCGCCCGGAACGGTCGCCCTGCCGCAGGTATCCACACAACAGCTCTCGTACACGTCGTCCGACGGGACCGTCGTGCGAATGTTCGTGGTGTCCGGGGAACAGCACCCGGACCTGCCCCGGCCCACGTTGCTCACCGGGTACGGCGGGTTCGCGGTCGGGCGCGGGCCGGGGTACAGCGCGACGACGTTGGCGTGGGTCGAGGCGGGCGGCGTGTGGGCGCACGCGTCGCTGCGGGGCGGCGACGAGGAGGGAGAGGAATGGCACCAGGCCGGGATGCGGGAGCGGAAGCAGAACGTGTTCGACGACTTCCACGCGGCGGCCGAGAAGCTGATCGAGGACGGGTGGACCACGCCGCAGCAGCTGTCGATCACCGGCGGGTCGAACGGCGGGCTGCTGGTCGGTGCGGCGGTGACGCAGCGACCGGAGCTGTACGCGGCGGCGGTGTGCTCGGCGCCACTGCTGGACATGGTGCGGTACGAGAAGTTCCTGCTCGGACGCCTGTGGGCGGAGGAGTACGGGTCCGCGTCCGTGCCGTCGGAGCTGGCGTGGCTGCTCGACTACTCCCCGTACCACCGGGTGCTACCCGGTGTTGAGTACCCTTCGGTCCTGTTCACGGTCTTCGAGTCGGACAGCCGCGTGGACCCCAACCACGCCCGGAAGATGTGCGCGGCGCTCCAGCACGCGACGTCGAGTGATCCGACCAAGCACCCAATGCTGCTCCGCCGCGAGACCGAGGTGGGGCACGCGGGCCGATCGGTGAGTCGGTCGGTCGGCCTGGCCGTGGACCAGCTGAGCTTCCTGGCCTGGGCGACCGGCCTCGAATTGTGAGTGGAGGACAGAGCAGGTGAACGTGGAGGCGACCCTCGCCGTCGAGTGGTGGGTGGTCAACGGGCCGAAGATCGCGGAAGGCGGGCTGCGGATCGCGTTGACCGTGGTCATCGCGGTGGTTGTCCGCTTCCTGCTCCGCAGGCTGATCGACCGGATGACCCGCGGCAACGGCGGCCGGAAGCCCAAGCTGCTCAGGCCGCTGCGGGAGCGTGCGCCGCAGACCCTGGGCGCGCTGGTCTCCGAGCGGCGCGAGCAGCGGGCCAAGACCATCGGCTCGGTGCTCAAGTCCTTCATCACGATCATCGTGTTCGGGATCGCCTTCATCCAGATCCTCACCGAGATCGGCATGAACCCCGCGCCGATCCTCACCTCGGCGGGCATCCTCGGCGTGGCCATCGGTTTCGGCGCGCAGAACCTGGTCAAGGACTTCCTGTCCGGCATGTTCATGATGCTGGAGGACCAGTACGGCGTCGGCGACGTGGTCGACCTCGGTCCCGCGACCGGCACGGTCGAGTCGGTGGCGCTGCGGATCACCACGATCCGCGACACCAACGGCACCGTCTGGTACGTCCGCAACGGCGAGATCCTGCGGGTCGGCAACTCGTCGCAGGGGTTCGCGGTGGCGGTCGTCGACCTGCCCCTCGGCTACGGGGCGAACCTGTCCTCGGCCGCCGAGGTGCTGGCCAAGGCCGTGATCGCGGCGACGGACGAGGAGTCGCTGGCCAAGGACGTCATCGACAAGCCGCAGGTGCTCGGTGTGGAGAAGGTCACGCCCGAGGGCATCACCATGCGGGTCACGGTGAAGGTGCGGCCGGGCAGGCAGTGGGCGGTCCAGCGCGCGCTGAGGGCCAAGCTGATGCCCGCGCTGGAAGAGGCGGGCATCTCGCTGAAGTCGTAGGCCTCCGGCCCGGACCCCGCCCGGACCCCGCCCAGGCCCCTGCGCGTGGGCTTCCGGTCCGGGATTGAGGCAGGATGGAGGGGTGACCACTCCTCCGGAGAACTTCTACGAAGCAGTGGGCGGGTACGAGACGTTCCACAAGATCGTCGCGCGCTTCTACGAGGAAGTGGCCCACGATCCCGTCCTGCGCCCGATGTACCCCGAAGAGGACCTGGGCCCCGCCGAGGAGCGTTTCCGGCTGTTCCTCATGCAGTACTGGGGCGGGCCGCACACGTACTCCGACACCCGCGGTCATCCTCGGTTGCGGATGCGCCACGCTCCGTTCGTGATCGGTCCCATCGAGCGGGACGCGTGGCTGCGGTGCGCCAAGGTGGGGGTCGACTCTGTTGATCTCTCCCCGGAGCACCGTGCGCAGCTCTGGGCCTATCTGGAGATGGCAGCCAACAGCATGATGAATGCCTGGGTGTGATTCTTGATCGCCCGAACGTGGTCTTGGTGTCCGTCGCGAATGGCAGGATGACGTCTCGTGCGACGATCCTCCGATCTACAACCAGAGATCGCCGACGAGTCCGCCTGGTGGCGTGACGCCGTCTTCTACCAGGTCTACGTCCGGTCCTTCGCCGACTCCAACGGTGACGGGGTGGGCGACCTCGACGGCATCCGCTCCAGGCTCGGCTACCTCGAACTGCTCGGCGTGGACGCCCTGTGGCTCACACCGTTCTTCACCTCGCCCATGGCCGACCACGGGTACGACGTGGCCGACCCGCGCGACGTCGACCCGCTGTTCGGCGACCTGGCCGCGTTCGACCGGCTGGTCGCCGAGGCGCACGAGCACAACCTCAAGGTCACCATCGACCTCGTGCCGAACCACACCAGCGACCGGCACCCGTGGTTCCAGGCCGCGCTGCGGGCCGGGCCGGGGTCGGTCGAGCGGGACCGGTACGTGTTCCGGGACGGCGGCGGGTTCGACGGGTCCGTGCCGCCCAACAACTGGCCCAGCCAGTTCGGCGGACCGGCGTGGACGCGCGTGCCGGACGGGCAGTGGTACCTGCACCTGTTCGCGCCCGAGCAGCCCGACCTGAACTGGGACAACCACGAGGTCTCGGCGGACCTGGCGCGCACGCTCCGGTTCTGGATGGACCGCGGCGTGGACGGGTTCCGGATCGACGTGGCGCACGGGATGGCCAAGCCCTACGGGTTGCCGAACATCGACCCGCGGGCCGAGCTGGGCGCCGGCGTGATGCACGACAACTCGCTGGACCCCCGGTTCGACAACGACGGGGTGCACGAGGTGCACCGGATGATCCGCAAGGTCATCGACGAGTACCCGGGCCGGATGGCCGTCGGCGAGGTCTGGGTCAAGGACGACGAGCGGTTCGCCCGGTACGTGCGGCCCGACGAGCTGCACCTGGGGTTCAACTTCCGGCTGGTCGAGGCGCCGTTCGACGCGGACGGCGTGCGCACGGCGATCGAGCACTCGCTGGGTGCGGTGCGCGGGCTGGACACGCCGCCGACCTGGACGTTGTCCAACCACGACGTGACGCGGCACGTGACGCGGTACGGCGGTGGCGCGATCGGCGCACGTCGGGCGCGGGCGATGACGCTGGTGGAGCTGGCACTGCCGGGCGTGGTCTACCTGTACAACGGCGAGGAGCTGGGGCTCCCGGACGTTGAGCTGCCGGACTGGGCGTTGCAGGACCCGATCTGGCTGCGGTCCAAGCACACCCAGCGCGGCCGTGACGGCTGCCGCGTGCCGCTGCCGTGGGAGGGCGACACGCCGCCGTTCGGGTTCTCGCAGGCGCCCACCACCTGGCTGCCGCAGCCGAACGAGTGGGCGGGGTTGACCGCCGAGTCGCAGCTGGAAGACCCGGAGTCGATGCTGTCGTTCTACCGGCACGCGCTGGAGCTGCGGAAATCACGCGGCGAGTTCAGCGGTGACGAGCTGGAGTGGTACGGCGCGCCGGCCGGGTGCTTCGCGTTCCGGCGCAAGGGCGGCGGCTTGATCTGCGCGCTCAACACCTCCGGCGGCCCCGTGCCGCTGCCGCCCGGTGAGGTGCTGCTGGCCAGCGGCCCGATGGACGGCAACCAGCTGCCGCCCGACACGGCCGTCTGGCTCGCCTAGCGCCACGGCCGTCGCTCCGCGGTTGTCGTTCTGCGGTTGTCGTTCTGCGGTTGTCCACAGGCAGCCCGCGAGCGCCACGGAGTGTCGGTCCCTTGTGGCAGGGTTGAAGCAGGGGTCCCCTGGGTGGGACCCCTGCGTGAGCTTGCTGCCGCCCATCAGACCAGCAGGGGCAGCATGGAGTGCCGGCGGCGGACCACCGCGCCGAAGCGGGCGTCGATGCGCATCCACGAGTCGGTGGCCGTGATGCGCACGTCGTCACCGCCCAGGAAACCCATGCCGGACAACGCGAACAGGCACCGCATCGGCACCTTCACGTCCAGCCCCGAACCGCTCACCGTGAGCACCGTCTGATCCAGCAGCGACGCGGGCGGCGTGCCGCGCGGACCGGCGTTCTCGCGCGCCACCTCCACGCCCTTCTCCGCCAACTCCGCCACGACGCTGCCGGGCAGCCGGTCCACCGGCAGCCAGCCCGTCGACGGCGGCAGCGCCGAACGCCACATGATGTCCCGCGCCGGACCGGGGTCGACGGTCTCGCTGCGCACCACGGCCAGGCCGGTGAGCAGGTCGGTCCCGGACACCGTGACGTCGTCCGGGGTGATCTGCCCGGCGACGGTCCGGGTGGCCAGCGCGTCGAACGGCGTCGCCACCCAGGCGTCCACCAGGTCGCCGGACGCGCGGTTGCGCAGCCGCACCACGGCCTGGGCGTCCAAGCGCACGGCTCGGGCGACGAAAGCGCCGAGGTCATCCCGCTCGGCGGGGTCGGCGAGGACCAACTCAGGCACCATTACCTCCGGCACGCCAGCCCGCGAGGAAGTCCCGCTCGGCTTCGAGGAGACGGCGCGGACGTCCGGCCGCCAGGTTGTAAGGGACCATGAGGGTCTCCGCCTTCGTGACGACAGCGCTGCCCTCGCGGCGGTCTTCGCGGACCGCGTAGTCCAGCGTGAAGGACGCCGACTTCAGCTCCCGCACCGACATCTCGACCTCGATCTCACCGCCGGTGAAGACCAGCGGCGCGAGGTAGTCCACGACCAGCCGGGCCACCACCACGCCCTTCGCCATGTCCGGCACGCCCTGCCGGGTCGCCTCGGTGAACAGCAGGTCGATGCGCGCCTCTTCCAACAACGTCACCGTGTTGGCGTGGTTGACGTGACCGTAGGCGTCCATGTCCGACCAGCGCGGTCGCACACCTGTGACGAACACACCCAACTTGAACGCGCCTCCCGGTTTCGTTGCGGTGGCAGTGACCCTATCCACGTGCTACACCCACGTTAAGGCGGCATCCACCTGGAGGAATCGGCCCAGGTCGGCGACCTCGTCCGCCAGGTCGGGCCGCGGGCCGAACGGGTGCACGGCGATGGTCGCCCCGTCCCGCCGCCACACCGCGACCACCCGGCCGTCCACCACGACCTGCGGGGTGAGGAAACCGCCGCCGGTCTGGACGAGCGGCGCGTGCTCCGGGTCCAGCGCCGCGGAGCGGTCGCGGTAGCCGAGCAGGTAGGGGTCGAAGTGGCCGAGCATGCGGACCGTGCCGTTCGGCTCGGACGGTTCGCCGGTCACCTCGGGCAGGTCCTTCAGCTGCCGCTTGGGCAGGCCGCTCCACGCGGCGAAGTCGTCGGGTGTCGCCGGGCCGTAGGCACGCCGGTAGCGCCGCCACAGCTCGTCCACACCCCGGGGTTCGCAGTCGACGCGCAGGAGCCGGTAGGTGTCGTCCTGCCCCCGGCACAGCACACCGGAGTGCGCGGCGAACGCCAGCAGGTGGGCCGGCGCCTGCGACTTCGGGTCCAGCACGATGCCGACGTCGGCCAGGCGGCGGACGAGTTCGGCTCGTTCCAGCGGCTCCGTCAGCACTTCGCGGAGCGCCGGCAGCGCGCGCTGGCACAGCTCGTCGGTGAGGCCCAGCTGGTCGCGGCGACGTCGTCCGGCGGCGATGAAGGTCGGCCCGAGGAGGTCCACGACCCACAGGTCGTTCTCGTGCAGCAGGTGGAGGGTGCCGCGCATGGCCCACGTGCGCACCAGAGGACCGTCCAGGCACCGGACGCCCCTGGCGCGCGCGGCGAGCCGTGCGGCGGGCATGTCCTGGGCCTGCAACGCGAAGACGGACGTGAAGAGGTCCGTCACGTCGGCCGCCGGATGCGAGAGCCGTTGCGCCCGCATCCGCTGGGCGAGCACGGTCATCTGGGTCGGGCGCCCGTCGAGCCGCGCACCACCAGCTCGGGCTGGAACACGAACTCCGCGTGCGGTGCGGGCGTGCCGCCGATCTCCTCCAGCAACGCGTGCACGGCGGCCTGCCCCATCGCCTCGACCGGCTGGCGGATCGTGGTCAGCGGCGGGTCGGCGAACACGATCAGCGGCGAGTCGTCGAAGCCGACGACGGAGACGTCGCGCGGGACGGTGAGACCCCGCTGGCGGGCCGCGCGGATCGCCCCGAACGCCATCAGGTCGCTGCCGCAGACGATCGCCGTGCAGCCGCGGTCCAGCAGCGCGTTGGCGGCGGCCTGCCCGCCTTCGACCGTGAACAGGGAGTGCTCGACCAGGTCGGACGCCTGCGGGCGGACGAGCGTGAAGCCCTCCACCATGCGTTGGGCGGGCACGAACCGCGGCGGGCCGACCGCCAGCCCGATCGCCTCGTGGCCGAGCTCCAGCAGGTGCGTGACGGCGAGCCGGGCAGCCACCCGGTTGTCCACCGACACGAACGGCGCGGACACCTGGTCGGTGTAGCCGTTGATCATCACGAACGGCACGCCGCGCCCGGCCAGCTTCACGTACCGGTCCTTGTCCGCCGTCGTGTCGGCGTGCAGCCCGGACACGAAGACGATGCCGGTGACGCCCCGGTCCACCAGCATGTCGGTCAGCTGGTCCTCGGTGGAGCCGCCGGGTGTCTGCGTGCAGAGCACCGGCGTGTAGCCGTCGCTGGTCAGCACCTGCTCGATGACCTGCGCGAACGCCGGGAAGATCGGGTTGTTCAACTCGGGGATGATCAACCCGATCAACCCGGCGCTGCGCTGGCGGAGCCTGGCCGGGCGCTCGTAGCCGAGCACGTCCATCGCGGCGACGACGGCCTGGCGGGTGGTCGCGGACACGCCTGGCTTGCCGTTGACCACCCGGCTGACCGTCGCCTCGCTCACGCCTGCCTGGGTCGCGATGTCACTCAGCCGCGCTGTCACACCGTGTGACTCTACGGGCGCGAGAGCCACACGGTCGTGTCTACCGGCACGAGGACGTCCGTTCCCTCGGTAGCGCAACCACCCGAGGACAGCAGCACGCCGCCGTCCGCCGGCAGCCGTGCCACGTCCGGACCGAAGTTCACCACGCACGTGAAAGCGCCACGGCGGAACGCCAACACGCCCTCGGGCACGTCCAGCCACTCCACCTCGGAGCCCGCGCCCAGGTCCGGGTGCTCGTGCCGGAGGCGCAGCGCGCTGCGGTACAGCTCCAGCACCGAGTTCGGGTCGCCCTGCTGCGCGGCGACGCTGAGCCCCGCCCAGTCCGCCGGCTGCGGCAGCCACGAACCGCCGTCGCCGAAGCCGAACGACGGGCCGTCCGGCGTCCACGGGATCGGCACGCGGCAGCCGTCACGGCCCCGGTCGGTGTGCCCGGACCGCTCCCACACCGGGTCCTGGAGGACGTCCTCCGGCAGGTCCAGCACCTCGGGCAGGCCCAGCTCCTCGCCCTGGTAGACGTACGCGCTGCCGGGCAGGGCGAGCATCAGCAGAGCAGCCGCCCGCGCCCGCGCCACGCTGCCGTACCGCGTCACGTGCCGCTGCACGTCGTGGTTGGACAGCACCCACGTCGTCGGCGCGGCCACCGGCGCCATCGCGGCGAGCGAGTCGTCGATGACCTGCTTGAGGTCGGCGGCGCTCCACTCGGCGGTCAGGTAGTGGAAGTTGAACGCCTGGTGCAGCTCGTCGGCGCGCAGGTAGCGCGCGGTGCGCTCGGGGCTCGGCGTCCACGCCTCGGCCACGCCGATCCGGCTGCCGGGGTACGAGTCGAGCACCTTGCGCCAGTCGCGGTAGATCTCGTGCACTCCGTCCTGGTCGAAGAACGGCAGCGCTTCGGTGCCCAGCAGCTTGAGGTGGCCGGGCGTGCCGACGTCCGGCAGACCGTCGGCCTTGATCATCCCGTGGGCCACGTCGATGCGGAAGCCGTCCACGCCGAGGTCGAGCCAGAAGCGCAGGACGTCCAGGAACTCCTCCCGCACCTCCGGCTGGTCCCAGTTCAGGTCGGGCTGCTCGGGCGCGAACAGGTGCAGGTACCACTGGCCGTCGGCGGTCTTCGACCAGGCGGGGCCGCCGAAGACGGACTCCCAGTCGTTCGGCGGCAGGTCGCCACGGCCGTCGCGGAAGTGGTAGCGGGCGCGTTCCGGCGAACCCGGCGCGGCTTCGAGGGCCTGCCGGAACCACTCGTGCTGGTCGCTCGTGTGGTTCGGGACGATGTCCACGATCACCCGGATGCCGAGCTCGTGCGCGTCGTCCACGAGGGCCTTCGCGTCGTGCGTGGTGCCGAACTGCGGGTCGACCTCGCGGTAGTCGGCGACGTCGTAGCCGCCGTCCGCCATCGGGGACTTGTAGAACGGCGTGATCCACACCGCGTCCACGCCCAGTTCGGCGAGGTAGGGCAACCGGGAGCGGATGCCGGGCAGGTCACCGACGCCGTCGCCGTTCGAGTCGGCGAAACTGCGCACGTAGACCTGGTAGATGACGGCCTCGCGCCACCAGTCCTGCGTCATGGGGTGTGTCCTTCCGGATCGGTTCCGCGCCGGTGGGCAATGAAATACTTTGCAAGTGTTTTCAGCAAGTCTGCCGGCTGGTATGACCTAAAGCACACCCCTGCCAGCGAGGAGACATCGTGGTTTCCCTCAGCCGACGCGCCTTGTGCGCGATAGCCGTACTGCTGTTCAGCCTGTTGGCCGTACCGCAAACTTTTGCGGCTCCCCCATCCGCCAAGGACGTCACCGCGACTCTGTTCCAGTGGCCGTTCGCGCGGGTCGCCGCCGAGTGCACGAACGTGCTCGGACCGAAGGGCTACGGGTTCGTGGAGGTGTCACCGGCCACCGAGCACATCCAGGGCTCCCAGTGGTGGACCACCTACCAGCCCGTCAGCTACCGCATCGCCGGACGCCTCGGCAACGAGACCGCGTTCCGCAACATGGTGAACACCTGCCACGCGGCGGGCGTGAAGGTCATCGCGGACGCGGTGATCAACCACATGAGCGCCGGGTCCGGCACGGGCACCGGCGGTTCCCAGTACACGAAGTACAACTACCCCGGCATCTACAGCGACCCGGACTTCCACTCCTGCCGGTCGCGCATCAGCGACTACCGCAACCGCTACGACGTGCAGAACTGCGAGTTGGTCGGGCTGTCGGACCTCGACACCGGCAGCGACTACGTGCGGGGGCGGATCGCGTCCCACCTGAACCACCTGATCTCGCTCGGCGTGGACGGGTTCCGGATCGACGCGGCCAAGCACATGCCGGCGGCAGACCTGTCCGCGATCAAGTCGCGGCTGAGCAACCCGGGTGTGTACTGGGTGCACGAGGTGATCTACGGGGCCGGCGAAGCGGTGCAGCCCGGCGAGTACACCGGGTCGGGTGACGTGGACGAGTTCCGGTACGCGTACGACATCAAGCGGATCTTCAACAACGAGAACCTGGCGTACCTGAGCACGTTCGGGCAGTCGTGGGGCTACCTGCCGAGCGGGCAGGCGCGGTCGTTCGTGGACAACTGGGACACCGAGCGCAACGGGTCGACGCTGACGTACAAGGACGGGTCCACCTACACGTTGGCGAACGTGTTCATGCTGGCGTGGCCCTACGGTTCGCCGAACGTGTACTCGGGGTACGAGTTCTCGGACCACGACGCCGGACCGCCTTCGGGGTCCGAGTGCTACACGTCGGGGTGGAAGTGCCAGCACCGGTGGACGCAGATCTCGTCGATGGTGCAGTTCCGGAACGCGGTGGCCGGGACGTCGGTGGTGAACTGGTGGGACAACGGCGGCGACGCGATCGCGTTCGGCCGGGGTGGCAAGGGATTCGTGGCGATCAACCGGGAGTCCTCGTCGTTGACGCGGACGTTCCAGACCTCGCTGCCCGCCGGGTCCTACTGCAACGTGCAGCGGGACGGGTGCGTGGCGGTGACCGTGGGGTCGAACGGCCAGTTCACGGCGACGTTGGCGGCGGGTGAGGCGTTGGCGCTGCACGTCGGTGCGACTGGTGGTGGCACTCCGCCGCCCGCCGGGACGGCGACGTTCGCGGTGAACGCCACGACGTCGTTGGGGCAGAACATCTTCGTGGTGGGCGACCACGCGTCGCTCGGCGCGTGGAACACGGCCAACGCGGTGGCCCTGTCGTCCGCCACGTACCCGACTTGGCGGGGCTCGGTGTCGCTGCCGGCGGGGACTTCGTTCCAGTACAAGTACATCAGGAAGGAGTCGAGCGGGGCGGTGACGTGGGAGAGCGGGGTGAACCGCACCGCCACTGCCCCCGTGGCGCTGTCCGACACCTGGCGCAACTAGCTCCGCCGGGCTCAACGGCTCGACTGTTCAACGGCTCACCAGGCACACCGGAGTCAACGGCTCACCAGCTTGGCGGGGGCGCGCTTCGCAGGCGTCCCCGCCAAGGGACCCCTGTCTTGATTTTACCGACGGGGTCCGACAATTCCGGGGCTTCGGTTCCCCGGAGCCGGCTCAGTGGCGCACTCCCGGGCACCTCGGTGGGCAACTCTCAGCGCCCAAGCTGACGACTCACGGTGCCTGACCGCGCGACTCGCGGTGCTGGACCGGAGGACTCGCGGTGCCTTTGCGGCGGGTGGGTCAGGCGACGCGGGTTGTGGCGATCAGGCCGTCTTCGAGGGCGCGTTGGTAGAGCTCCACTGTGGAGCCCGCGGTGCGGCCGGCGGCGCGGTACTTGCCGCGGATGCGTTCCAGGTACGTCTTCACCGTGCCCTCGGACAGGCCCAGCGAACGGGCCACCGCGCGGCGGGTCCGGCCCTCGGCGACACCGCGCAGCACCTCCACCTCGCGCTCCGACAAGACCGGCCGCCGCGAGGGCACCGCCAGCAGGACCCCCTGGGCTAACAGCCGGGTCAGGTAGTGCCCGCCACCCGCCACCGCCACCACCGCGTCGACCAAGTCCGACAACGGCGCCCGCTTGGACACGTAACCCCTGGCTCCCGCAGCCAAAGCGGCACGCACGACGTGCGGTGTCTCGTCGGCACTGTGCACGATCACCCGCACACCGGCCGCCACCAGCCGGGAGACCGCCTGCACGGGGTCGGCGGGCGACGGGTCCAGCAGCACCACAGCGGGCAACCGGCCACCGATCACCAGGTCCGCCACCGAGCGCACCGCCGCCACCACCCTGATCCGCCGGCCCGGCTGGTCCTCCAGCCAGAGCGCCGCCCCGTCGCGGTACATCGAGTGGTCGTCGACGAGCCCCAACTCGATCGGCACGCACTCGTCCGGCACGCTGCCTCCATCCGTCCTGTCATGCTGTTGTCACCCGTTTGACGCGCGAGAGGGCTCGCGGTTGGCCCCGGCGATCGGCTTTGACGCCAAAAGGCTGCGGGTCGACCGGCGGACAGCCGATGAGGGCCGAACCGCCGACTCGCCACCAGAGCGGTCTGCCCGCACTCTCAGGGCCGGTCCGGCAAGGGCCGGCCCAGGACAAGGGAGAGCACATGCGCAGACTCGTCACCCCGGTGGTGGTGGCCCTGGTCGCGGCGACAGCCGTCGTGACCGCGGGAACCGCGAACGCCGACCCGGGCCCGGTCGCCGGCGCCGGGTACGTCTGGGCGAACAGCCCGACCGCGGCGTCGTACACGCCCGACCCGACGTACCAGATGAACAGCGTCGGCACGACGATCAGAAACACGATCACGAGACACGGCACCGGGCACTACACGGTGCGCTTCACCAGGCTCGGGGTGTCCGGCGGCGTCGCCCACGCCACCGCCTACGGCAACCACACGCACCAGTGCAAGCCCGACACCTGGGTCGCGACCGGCGGCGACCAGAACGTCGTCGTCCGCTGCTTCACGCTCGCCGGCGCGCCGGTCGACAGCATGTTCACGGCGAGCTTCACCAACAAGCGGGTATGGCCCGGGTTCGACTACGGCCAGACCTACCCCGGCGCCTACGTCCACTCGACCAACGCCACCAGCGCGAACTCCACGCCGCCGTACCACCAGCAGTTCAACTCGGCGGGCATGACCAACACGGTCGCCCGCACCGGCGTCGGCACCTACGCCGTCTTCCTGCCCGAGATCGGGCGCACCACCAGCGGCGGGCGCGCCCGGGTGACGGCGGCCGGTTACGGCGCCACGCGCTGCAAGATCGTGAACTTCGGCTGGACGACGCCGTCCTCGACCATCCGGGTCAACATCCGGTGCTTCAACACCGCCGGCACCCCGACCGACTCGCGCTTCTCGATGACCTTCACCGACCGGACGAACACCCTCGGCCTCAACGGCTGCTGCAACCCGGACGGCCACCAGTCCGCCTACGCGCTGGCGAACAACGCCACCGCCGCGTCGTACACGCCGAGCCTGTCCTACCAGCACGAAGTCCCGTCGGGCGGCGCGACCGCGAGCCGTGCCGGCACGGGCAACTACTCCATGAAGTTCACCAACGCCGACCTCGCCACCGGCAACGTGCAAGTGGCCGCCACCGGCTGGGACGGCGAGTTCTGCAAGGTGAACCACTGGAACACGAGCACCGGCATCAACGTCCGCTGCTTCAGCCCCACGGGCGCGCCCGTGGACACCCCGTACGAGATCGAGTACACCGGCCCGTGGCTCCTGGGCTGAGCCGCTGACCCGCTGACCGTCCGAACCCGCTGAACCGCTGACCGGTCGGGCGTCCCCACGTCGGGACGCCCGACCGTCGTCGTCAGCGGATCAAGCTGCGGACCTGGCGGGCCGCGACGGACAGGGTGGCCAGGTCGAGCTTGGACACCCGGTTGATCTCTTCGAGCGCGGCGCGGGCACGGCCCAGGCGGGACGAGTTCGCCTGCTCCCACTGCTCGATCTTCTCCTCCGCGCTGTCACCCGGCTCGGACGACCGCAGCACGTCGACCGTGATCGAGCGCAGCGACGAGTAGAAGTCGTCCCGCAACGCCAGGCGCGCCAACGCGTGCCAGCGGTTCAGGCGTTCCAGGCTCGACACGGAGCTGAGCATCCGGTCCACGTCCAGGTGCTCGGACAGCGCGAAGTACAGCTCGGCCGTCTCCTCGTGCGTCCGCTCACGACCGGTCGAACCCTCGCCCTCCTCGCGCTCGGCGAGTTCCGCGACCTCCGTGACGTCCAGCAGCCCGTAGGTGAACAGCAGCCCGGCGATCCGACGCGCCAGCCCCACCGGCACGCCGTGCGCCACCAACTGCTCGACGTGGTCGATCACGGTCTGCTTCTCGTGCCCCTTGAGCATGTCGATCGTGCGCGGCACCAGTGCGCCGACCACGGGGGCGAACCGGCTGATCGTCGACCCGACCGCGAGCGGCTGGGGGCGGTTGGTCAGCAGCCAGCGCGACGCGCGGTCCAGCAGGCGACGGGTCTCCAGCACCATGTCGTCCTGGACGTCGGTCGGGATGACGTTGTCCAGCGCCCGGATCTCCCGCCACACCGTCGGCAGGTCGTAGATCGCCGTCACCACCGTGTACGCGCGCACCGCGTCCGTCGCCGACGCGCTGGTCTCCTCGGCCAGCCGGAACGCGTACGACACGCCACCGCCGTCCACGACCTCGTTGACCAGCACCGTGGTGATGATCTCGCGGGCCAGCGGGTGGTTGGCGATGGCGTCGGCGAACCGTTTCCGCAGCTCGCTGGGGAAGTAGTCGGGCAGCCTGCGGGCCAGCACGTCGATCGACGGCAGGTCGCTGGCGAGCACCTCCTCCTTCAGCGCCAGCTTGACGTGCGCCAGCAACGTCGCCAGTTCCGGTGACGTCAGCCCGTCACCCGCCTTCTCCAGCGCCTTGAACTCCGCCACGCTGGGCAGCGCCTCCAGCGTGCGGTCGAGCGCGCCCCGCTTCTCGAGGTCGGCGACGAGCCGCGCGTGGACCGAGAGCATCGGCGCGGCGTGGGCGCGGGAGATTCCGAGCACGAAGTTCTGCGAGTAGTTGTCGCCCAGCACGAGGTCGCCGACCTCGTCGGTCATCTGGCCCAGCAGCTCGTTGCGCTGCCGCTGGTCGAGCCTGCCGTCGCGGACCAGCTCGTCCAGCAGGATCTTGATGTTGACCTCGTGGTCGGAGCAGTCCACGCCGGCCGAGTTGTCCAGCGCGTCCGTGTTGATCTTGCCGCCGTGCCCGTCCGGCCCGCCCGAGCGGGCGAACTCGATCCGGCCGCGCTGGGTGAGGCCCAGGTTGCCGCCCTCGCCGATGACCTTCACCCGCAGGTCCGCGCCGTCGACCCGGATCGCGTCGTTGGCCTTGTCCCCGACCTCGGCGTGCGACTCGGTGCGCGCCTTGACGTACGTGCCGATGCCGCCGTTCCACAGCAGGTCCACCGGCGCCAGCAGGATGGCCTTCATCAGCTCCTGCGGCGACAGCTTCACCACGTCCTCCGGCAGGCCCAGGGCCTCCCGGACCTGGGTGCGGACCGGGATCGACTTCATCGAACGCGGCCACACGCCGCCGCCCTCGCTGATCAGCGTGCGGTCGTAGTCGTCCCAGGACGAGCGGGGCAGCTCGAACAGCCGCTTGCGCTCGGCGTAGGAGGTGGCCGCGACCGGGTTGGGGTCGATGAAGATGTGCCGGTGGTCGAACGCGGCCACCAGCCGGATCCGGTCGGACAGCAGCATGCCGTTGCCGAACACGTCACCGGACATGTCGCCGACGCCGACGACCGTGAACTCGTCCGACTGCGTGTCCGTGCCCAGCTCGCGGAAGTGCCGCTTCACGCTCTCCCACGCGCCCTTGGCGGTGATGCCCATCGCCTTGTGGTCGTAGCCGACCGAGCCGCCGGACGCGAACGCGTCGCCCAGCCAGAAGCCGTAGGACTTCGACACCTCGTTCGCGATGTCGGAGAACGCCGCGGTGCCCTTGTCCGCCGCGACCACCAGGTACGCGTCGTCGCTGTCGTGCCGGACGACCTGCGGCGCGGGGATGACCGCGCCGGAGTTCAGGTTGTCGGTCAGGTCCAGCAGGCCGGAGATGAACTGCCGGTAGCAGGCGATGCCCTCGGCCAGGAGCGCCTCGCGGTCCGCACCGGGGTCGCCCGTGGTCGCCGGCGGCTTCTTGACGACGAACCCGCCCTTGGCACCGACCGGCACGATCACCGCGTTCTTCACCGCCTGTGCCTTCACCAGGCCCAGGATCTCGGTGCGGAAGTCCTCGCGCCGGTCGGACCAGCGCAGACCGCCTCGCGCCACCGGGCCGAACCGCAGGTGCACGCCCTCGATCCGCGGCGAGTACACGAAGATCTCGAACCTCGGCCGCGGCTGCGGCAGGTCCGGGATCGCGCGCGGGTCGAGCTTCACCGCCAGGTACGGGCGCGGGTTGCCGTCGTCGTCGCGGACGAAGTAGTTCGTGCGCAGCGTGGCCTGCACCAACGTGAGCAGGCTGCGCAGGATGCGGTCCGCGTCGAGGCTGGTCACGTCGTCGATCATCTTCGTGATCGCGCCGACCAGGTGCTCGGTGTGGTCGGCGCGGTCCTCGTCGGTCAGGCCCGGGTCGAACCGCGTCTCGAACAGCCGCACCAGGGCGGTGGCGACCTCGGTGTGCGCGAGGACGGCGTCCTCGATGTAGTCCTGGCTGTACGGGGTTCCCGCCTGGCGCAGGTACTTGGCGTAGGCGCGCAGCATCGCCGCCTGCTGCCACGTGATGCCGGCCCTGAGCACCAGCGTGTTGAAGCCGTCCACCTCGGCCTCACCGCGCCAGGCCGCGTCGAACGCGTCCTGGAAGCGGGTGCGGACCGAGTCCATGTCGTCGATGGACAGCTTCTCCAGCGTGCCCTGGTCGATGCGCAGGCCGAAGTCGTAGATCCAGCACTCGACGCCGTCGTCGCGGGACAGCTCGTACGGGCGCTCGTCCACCACGACCACGCCCATGCGCTGCAACATCGGCAGCACGTCGCTGAGCGTCAGCCGGGCCCCCACCAGGAACAGCTTGAACCGCCGTTCACCCGGGTCGGCGTCGCGCGGCGTGTAGAAGGCCAGGTCCAGGTCACCCGGGCGCAACGCCTCGATGCGCCGGAAGTCCGCCAGGCCGTCCGCCGCGGTGAAGTCCTCCTTGTAGGCCTCCGGGAACGCCGCGGCGATCCGCTGGCCCTGCTCGGACGACGACTCCGTGCCCAGACCGGCGCCGCGGTCCTCCACGACCGCCTCGGCCATGCGGTCGTCCCACGTGCGGACCGCCTCGGCCAGCAGCTGCTGGATGTAGGCGGTGTCCGGCTCGCTCTGGCGGACCGGGTCGGTGTGCACGGTGAAGTGCACGCGGGCCAGCGCGGACTCGCCGATTCGCGCGCTGTACTCCAGGTTCACGCCGCCGAGCTGGTCGATCAGGACTTCCTGCATGGCCAGCCGCGACGTCGTGGTGTAGCGGTCGCGCGGCAGGTAGACCAGGCACGAGTAGAAGCGGCCGTACGGGTCGCGGCGCAGGAAGAGCCGCAGCCGGCGGCGCTCGGCCAGCGCGATCACGCCCGTGACGGTCTGGTACAGCGTGTCCGTGTCGACCGAGAACAGCTCGGTGCGCGGGTAGTTCTGGATCACTTCGAGCATCCGCTGGCCCGAGTACGAGTGCAGCGGGAAACCGGCGCGGTGGATCACGTCGCGGACCCGGCGCTCGACGGCCGGGATGTCCAGCACGTCCTCGTGCAGCGCCGTGGTGGAGAAGACGCCGAGGAACCGGTGCTCGCCGGTCACGTTGCCCTCGGCGTCGAAGGTCTTCACGCCGACGTAGTACGGGTAGACCGAGCGGTGGACGCTCGACTGCGCGCTGGCCTGCGTCAGGACGAGCAGTTCGGGTGACAGTGCCTGCGCGCCCGCGTCCGGGCCCGCGGTGAGGCTGCGTGCCGCGAGGCTGTCCTGTCTGAGCACGCCCAGGCCACTGGCCAGGACCGCGCGTTGGGCCGGTTCGCCTTCCGTCGCGGGGTCGTCGCGGACCAGCTCGTACTGGCGGTAGCCGAGGAACGTGAAGTGGTCGTCCGCCAGCCAGCGCAACAGCTTCGCGCCGTCCATGACCTCGTGGTCGGGCAGCGGCGGCGGGTCGGACTCCAGCTGCTCGGCCAGGTGGAGGGCCGTGCCGGCCATCTTGTCGGTGTCCTCGACGACCTCACGGACGTCGTTGAGGACGGTGTGCAGCTTGGCTTCCAGCTCACGCGCCCGGTCGGGGTCGGTGAGCAGGTCGACCTCGATGTACATCCAGGATTCGGCGATCGCCTCACCCGGCGGGTCGGCCGGGTCGGCTTTCGGCAGCACCTCCTGGAGGGTGCCCGTCACCACGTCCCGGCGCACCACGACGATCGGGTGCACCACGCGCTGCACCTGCACACCGCCGCGGGTCAGCTCGGAGGCGACCGAGTCGACCAGGTAGGGCATGTCGTCGGTGACGACCTGCACCACCGTGGCCGGGCACGTCCAGCCGTCGTGGTCGCGGGTCGGGTTGAGGATCCGCACCACCGGGCGGCCGGGCACCCGTGTCTCGGCGAGCTGGTAGTTCGAGCGCACCGCACCCACCAGGTCCACCGGGTCGTCGTCGTTGACTTCCTCGGCGGGGACGTGGCGGTAGTACAGGCGGATCAGGTCGGCGAGCTCGGGGGCGTTGGCGGCGGCCCGTTCGATCAATTCGTCACGAGCCTGTTCAGGACTGGCCGTGCGGGCCGCGCCGACGTCGTGGCGGGCGGCTGGCTCGGATCGGGACGGGACTCCAGTCGGGGTCATGTTCACGCGGCTCCACAGTATCCGGTACCTCTGTGTACCGGGTCCGCGCACCACTAAACCAGACGGGCCCGAACCCGTTCGCCGCACCTCACACTGAATCGAACCACTTGCCCGAAAGTAGCAAAATGACTACAGGTCGGGTCATTTCCCGCTTTGTTACTCGCGGGAAACCTTATTAGAACCTCAAATTGTTCAGCCGGGAAGTGTCCAGGTGTCGAACCGGGGTGCGGGTTCGACGCGCTGGATGGGGGCGGTGGTCTCGGCGGCGGACTCGGGCGGGGGGCCGACCGGTGTGATCGGCACGGTGTCCTCGTCCACCCGGCCGGCGGCTTCGTCCTCCCGGCGGGCGTCCTCGTAGGCGACCAGTGCTTCGGCCAGGAGTTCGGCGAGGCTGAGGTCGCTCTTGTGGCGACGTGAGGCGCGGGTGACGCTGGGTGAGTCGGAAGCCGGCGGCGGCGGTTCGACGATGGCGGGGAGGTCGATCGTCTTGCCGCCGACGACGACCGCGGTGACGAACGGACTCTTGGTCGGGTCTTCGGCCTGGGCCGGGTCCTCGGTCGGGGTGACCGCAGGGGTGCCGACAGAGGTGTTGGCACGGGTCTCGGCAGCCGGGCCGTCGACCGGGGCACCGGCCGGGACCGCGACGGGGTCTCCGGCTGGGACGTCGGCAGCCGGCGAGGCGGTCGGGGCGTCGGCCGTGACACCGGTCGGGACCTCGGCCGAAGCGGTGTTCGGTTCAGGCTCCGGTTCTGCGTTCGGGGCAGCGCTGAGGGCTGTGTTCGGGCCAGTGTTCGGAGCGGTGCTCGGGGCCTCGACCGGGGCGTCGTCGTGCTCGACGTCGGCCGCGCTGAGGAAGCCGGTAGACCCGACCTGCGACGGCGGGGCCACCTCGGGCGACGGATTCGACGGAACCGGATCGGGAACGGGCACAGGCGGGACCTGGTCGGGCTCCGGAACGGTGGGCACCTGGTCCGGCTCAGGTTCCGGCTCAGGCGTGGACTGGTCCTGCTCGGGCACCGTCGCCATGGCCGGGAAGTTCGGCGACGGCGACGCGAAGTCCGGCACGGGCGGCGCCGGGTAGTCGGGCGGATCGGGCACCCGGGCGGTGGGGATGACCGGACCCTTCACGAAGGCCGCGCCAAGGCCCACCGGCGGCACGTCGTCGCGCGCGGCGGGCTGGACCATCATCGGGGAGTCGAACATGTCGATGGACGGTTCCTCGGTGCGCAGCCGTTGCGGCGCCTCCACCCGCCACTGCACCGACTCCGACCCGATGACCGCCGAAGTCTCCGCCTCAGCCGGGGCCTGTGCCTCAGCCCCACCCGGGAGCTGCGCCTCAGGACCCGTGGCGGAAACGGCGGCCTCCTCCTCGGCATCCCGAGCCCGCCGACGCCCGCCGGCACGGTGCGAATCGAGGAGGCCGGCGGCCTTCAACGTGTCCAGCACGTTGGCGTCCGACCCTTGGTCGCCGGAGGAACGCTCGTCCTCACCGTCAGCGGCCTCACGAGCCCGCCGACGCCCGCTGCGCACGACTCCGGCGGCAGCGATCAACCCGGCCGCGGGCACACTCCGCTCGCCAGTCTCGTTTCCCCCGGTCGCAGGAGGGGCCTCCACCGCCTCCGCTCCGCTCACTTCGCTTCCGACGCCGGATTGACCAGCGGCAATCCCCTGGCCACCGTCCGCGGACCTCCCGCTGAACCCACTTCCGGCAATGTCCGAATAGGCCTCGCCAATTCCCCCACCGGTCCCGACATCCGCCGAACCGGAAGAAGTGATGGATTGGTCCGCCACAGCCGACTCCAAGTCACCAGCCGACAACGGCCCTCGCCCCACCACGCCGGCACCAGCGCCACCGCCGGCCGAACCACCACCACCACCTGCGAAACCACCGCCGGCCGAACCACCGCCGTGCGGCGCACCTCTCAACCCGCCGCCACCAGACC
Organism: Saccharothrix isguenensis; assembly: GCF_052936305.1. Taxonomy (NCBI): domain Bacteria; kingdom Bacillati; phylum Actinomycetota; class Actinomycetes; order Pseudonocardiales; family Pseudonocardiaceae; genus Saccharothrix; species Saccharothrix isguenensis. Next base: position 1,300,017 of record NZ_CP193626.1, on the reverse strand, counting down.
CAACGCCCTCGGCGTTCCCGTGCCGCGCGACACCGGGCGCACCGGATCCACTCCCCGCCGCGCCGCCTGGATGGACACCAGCCCCACCGGCACCAGTCTCAGCACCACCAGGGGGCGGGGCAACGCCTGGCAAAACCTCGCGACCCAACCGGCCATCGCCAAGCCCCGCGCCACCGCCCTGACCAGCATTCGGCGCGGCGGGAACATCCTGCGCGATCCCGAATCCCCCGCCACCACCAAGCCCAGCCCCAGTGCCGCCCACGAAGCCACCGGCGAACGCAGGACGCCCGCCCAACGCAGCCGGGCCTGGATGCTCACCACCAACACCAACAGGACCATCGGCCGACACCGCAGGGTCCCGACCGACAGCGCCGGACGTGCCCGCGGTCAACGCGGCGGAACCATGGCGCCCGCCACCGACAGGACCGGCAGGACCGCCACTTGGCGGGGGGAAATCATGGCGCGCAACGTCGGAACGGCCATCCGCGGACACAGCCGATCCTTGACGAACAGCACCACCGAACCCGCCGCCCACCACCGAGGGCTCATGGCGCGCAACGCCGGCGGAGCCGTCGGCCGACGCTGCGGACTCGCCGGGTCCACCGCTGACAGGGCCACCGGCCAGGGCGGCGGAGTCGTCGCGCGCAGCAGCAGGACTATCGCCCACCGCCGGCGAATCGCGGCGAGCCGCGCTGACAGGACCGGTGGCCGACATGGCGGGACCGTTGGCCCCAGCGCCGGCAAGACCACCGGCAGGACTACTGGCCGGCGCGGCGGGATCTTGGCGGGCTGCGGTCGTCGGGCCACCGGCCGACTCGGCAGCGACTTGGCGCGCGGTGTCGACTAGGTCAGGGGTCGGTGTGGCGGGTTCGTCACGGGTGCTGTCGGCGTTCCGGCCCGCATCGGCGTTCGGGCCCGCATCGGCACCGGCGTCCGCAGTCGCGGGAGGGCTCGCGGGGTCGCGGGTCGGTCCGGTGCCGCCGGCGAAGGCGGAGGCCTGGGGGTCGGGGGTGGGGGGTGGAGACACGGGTGAGTCCGGCCTTGCCTGGCCGCTCCTCGCGTGTTCCGGCCGTCCCTGCGTGGGCGCGGTGTGGGGCGGGAACGGTGGGGCGGGAACCGGCTGGGCCGGGAACGGCTGGCTGGGTTGCGAGCCTGCGGGTTGGCGGTGGCCTCCTGGCTGGAGCTTCACCTCTTGCGGCTCCACCTCTTCGGGGCCGCCGAACAGTTGCGCGTCTCCCGACGCCTCCCCGCCTCCGAACGGCTGCACCAAGCGCCAACGGTCGGCGGCGTGTGCCCTGGCGGCAGAGATGCCTTCCGCGGTCATGTCCTCCGCCGCACGGCGGGAGCGCTTGACGCGCACGCCCTCGTTGCGGTGCATCTGCACCGGGCGCCACTGGCGGAGTTGTTGCTTGGCCTCGGGCGCCAGCTCGGTCTCCGAGGGAGCCGGTGCGGGTTGGGCTCCGGTGCGGAGGAGGGCTCCCAGTTCGTCGTGCAGGTTGCCGGCCGGCCGGCGGTGGACTCCGGAGAACTCGGCAGCCAACCTCGCCCGCACCGCGTAGACGGCCCTCGCCCTCCTGCGTTCGGCCGCGTGGGCCGAGCGCAGGTTGGCCAACGCCTCCGTGAGGTTGCCGGCCACCTCGTGGACGTGCGCAAGAGCCAGGAGGCTTTCCGCCAGGAGCAGGTCCAGCTGGTGGCGCTCCGCGCTGTCCGCCGTGTCGCGGAGCAGGTCGCGTGCCTGGTCGACCCGCCCCGCCGGGAGGTGGACCCTGGTGGCCAGGGCCAGCCGCAGCCAGCCCGTGGTGGACGCGGACGGCGCTCGCACCGGCCGTTCCAGGAGCGGGGTGCCGATCTCCGACGCCTCACCCGGCTTGTTCAGGTCCAGCAGGCCGCAGACCAGCTCGACGGTGAGCCTGCCGCGCACCTGGCCGTTGTCCGACTCCGCCTCCTTCAGGCGGTCCAGCAGGGCAAGGCCGTCGCGGCACGCCGCCGTCGCCGCCTGCAGGTCGCCCCAACGGCGGTGTTGGCCACCGGCGGCGGCACGGAGCAATGCGCGGTGCAGCAGGGTCGTGTCGTGGTCCAGCAGCGGGTCGGCCTGGTAGAGCTGGTCCGCTTCGTCCAAGGCCCGGGACAGGGCCTCGCCACGCCCCACCGAGACCAGGCACTCGCTGGCCTGGACGAGCGCGGCGGCCCGGAGGCCCAGAGGGACGTTCTCGGCTTCGAGAACGGGACGGACGGCGGCGAAGCCCGTCAGGGGTGCTCCTACCGACCTGGCGCTGTCCGCCAGTTCGACGCGCAGCCGCCAGGCCGTCTCCTGCTCGGACCCGGACTCGGCCGCCTTGAGGGCGTCCAACGCCCGGTCCGCGGTCCGGACGCCCCTGCCCATGCGATTGCTCGCGAAGACCACCAGGGCCTCCGCGCGCAACCTGTCCGCCTCGTCGCGGCGGGCCGAGGCGAGGGCGACGGCGCGCTCGCCCAGCACCAGAGCAAGCTCCGGTGCCCGCCAACGCAGCCGCCAGGCGGGCACGACCAGCGTGCTCACCTCGACGTCCGCTCGCGCCTCGCCCCTCGCCGCCACGATGCAGGTTCCCGGCTCTCAGTCCCGTGTGAGCTTGCGGTAGGTGACGCGGTGCGGCCTCGCAGCTTCCGCACCGAGTCGCTCGATCTTGTTCTTCTCGTAGCCCTCGAAGTTGCCCTCGAACCAGTACCACTGCGACGGGTTCTCGTCCGTGCCCTCCCACGCCAGGATGTGCGTGGCGACGCGGTCGAGGAACCACCGGTCGTGCGAGATGACCACGGCGCAGCCGGGGAACTGCTCCAGCGCGTTCTCCAGCGAACCGAGTGTCTCGACGTCCAGGTCGTTCGTCGGCTCGTCGAGGAGGATCAGGTTGCCGCCCTCCTTGAGGGTCAGCGCCAAGTTGAGCCGGTTGCGCTCACCACCGGAGAGCACGCCCGCCGGCTTCTGCTGGTCCGGACCCTTGAAGCCGAACGCGCTGACGTACGCCCGCGACGGCATCTCGACGTTGCCGACGTGGATGTAGTCCAGGCCGTCGGACACGACCTGCCACACGTTCTTCTTCGGGTCGATGCCCCCGCGGTTCTGATCGACGTAGGACAGCTTGACGGTCTCACCGATCCGGACCTTGCCCGCGTCGGGCTCCTCCAGGCCGACGATGGTCTTGAACAGCGTCGTCTTGCCGACACCGTTCGGACCGATCACACCGACGATGCCGTTGCGGGGGAGGCTGAACGACAGGCCGTCGATCAGCACCCGGTCGCCGAAGCCCTTCTTGAGCTTGTCCGCCTCGACCACGACGCTGCCCAGACGCGGGCCCGGCGGGATCTGGATCTCCTCGAAGTCGAGCTTGCGGGTCTTCTCCGCCTCCGCGGCCATCTCCTCGTAGCGGCCGAGGCGTGCCTTGGACTTGGCCTGGCGGGCCTTGGCGCCCGACCGGACCCACTCCAGCTCGTCCTTCAGCCGCTTCTGCAGCTTCTGGTCCTTCTTGCCCGTGACCGCCAGCCGCTCCGCCTTCTTCTCCAGGTAGGTGGAGTAGTTGCCCTCGTACACGTGCGTCCGGCCGCGGTCGATCTCCAGGATCCACTCGGCGAGGTTGTCCAGGAAGTACCGGTCGTGTGTGACGGCCAGGACCGCGCCCGCGTACTGCGCCAAGTGCTGTTCCAGCCACAGCACGCTCTCGGCGTCCAGGTGGTTGGTGGGCTCGTCGAGCAGCAGCAGGTCCGGCTTGCTCAGCAGCAGCTTGCAGAGGGCGACCCGGCGGCGCTCGCCACCGGAGAGGGTCTTGACGTCGGCGTCCGGCGGCGGGCAGCGGAGGGCGTCCATCGCCTGGTCCAGCTGGGAGTCGAGGTCCCACGCGTTCGCGTGGTCCAACTCCTCCTGGAGCTGGCCCATCTCCTCCATCAGCTCGTCGGAGTAGTCGACGGCCATCTTCTCGGCGATCTCGTTGTAGCGGTCGAGCTTCACCTTGATCTCGCCGAGGCCTTCCTGGACGTTGCCCAGGACGGTCTTCTCCTCGTTGAGCGGTGGCTCCTGCTGGAGGATGCCGACCGTGTAGCCGGGCGAGAGGAAAGCCTCGCCGTTACCCGGTGTGTCCAGGCCGGCCATGATCTTCAGCACGCTCGACTTGCCCGCCCCGTTCGGACCGACGACGCCGATCTTCGCACCGGGGAGGAACATGAGCGTGACGTCATCCAGGATGACTTTGTCCCCGTGCGCCTTGCGCACCTTCTTCATGGTGTAGACGTACTCGGCCATGCCCGCGATCGTAGAGCGGTGCCGATCGGGTCCGAACCTCGGACGCCGGCAACGGACGTGGGCGCAGCGCGGAGTTAACGCGAACGTGGGTAACGCCCGGCTGTGACGCGGTCGGGTGGCACGCCTGGCGCGACCCCGCGACCAGCGACTCCGACCGGATGCGTGAACTCGGTGCGCTGTCAAACCCCGATGCCTGCGTGCGGACCCGGCCCTGGCGCCGGCCCGACGACCTCCCTCCTCCACGCTCGCAACGGCGACGACTGCCCGCGCATTCTCCGCCCGGATCGGGTGAACGGAACCCCTTGTAGCCCGATCGGCTCAGAACGGCACTTCGGCCGCCTCCTTCGGCGCCGCCCCCTTCAGCACCTCCGGCTCCGGTGCCTCCGACCAGGTCGGGAAGACCAGCGGCAACTCGTCCGCCTTGCGGGGCGCGACGATCTCAGGCGCCGCGCGGGCCTCGATGGCGTCCGGCGCGACCCTCGTCCGCAGCGGTGTGGCGGTGCACAGGGCGAGGTTGGGCCCGATCGCGGTGGCTTCGACCTCCACCATCTGGAGCACCTTCCCGTCGTGCTCCATGTCCTTGATCGCCAGCCGGCCGGTGATGACGACCGGGTCTCCCCTGTTCAGCGACGCGTGCGCGTTGTCCGCGAGCATCCGCCAGCAGGTGACCGTCAAGAACATCTTCGCGCCGTCGCTCCACGCGCGGTCCTCCGGATCCCACACCCGCTCGGCGGTGAACAGCCGGAACTTCGCCCGGCTGAAGCCAGTGCCGACCTTGCTGTGGGTGACCGGGCCGGCGACGTTGCCGCAGATGGTGACCCTGGACTCGTTGTAGGCCATTTCCGCCTCCTGTGTCGATCGCTTGAGGACCAGGTTGCCGGGGCTGGAGCTGCGGTGACAGGGGTGGTCCGGGATCTGTGGACAACTGTGTGAAACACGCATAATGAAGTGAGTGAGCGCTCACTCGTTGACATGAGTGAGGACTCACTCATAAGCTGGCGACATGCCCGAGGACACCACCCGACGCCGTCGGCGCGCGCCCGCGATGAGTCCCGAGGACCGCCGCGACGCGATCGTCACCGCCACCGTCCCGCTCCTCTTCGAGCACGGCGCCAACGTGACGACCAGCCAGATCGCCAAGGCGGCCGGCATCGCGGAGGGCACCGTCTTCCGGGCGTTCAAGGACAAGCAGGAGCTCATCCACACCTGCGCGCGGACGGTCCTCGCGGTCGACTCGGAGCTGGAGCTCATCGAACAGGCGCGGCAGGTGGAAAGCCTGGCCGAACGCCTCTCCTGGGCGATCAGCGCCGTCTCCAGCTACCTCGACCGGCTGTGGAAGCTCATGAGCGTGCTCCGCGACTCGGGCTACGACCCGCACGCCGACCACAAGCAGAAGGGACCGCCGCCCGAGATGCAGCGGATCTCCGAGCGAGTCGCGTCGCTGTTCGGGCCGGATGACGACCTGCGGGTGGACCCGTCCCTGGCGGCGCGCCTGCTGCTCGGGCTGGTGTTCACCAACCGCATGCAGGGCGAGGGGTTCGGCGACTCCACCGCCGACGCCGACCTGCTCGTGGAGCTCTACCTGCACGGCGTGCTGAAGTGACCGAGGGGGAAGCAGTGGAAGACCTGATGATCGAGGCGACCGACGTCGGCAAGTCGTTCGGCGCGGAGAAGGCGCTCGACGGGGTGAGCGTGGCCGTGCCGAGGGGCACCGTGCTCGGCCTGCTCGGCCACAACGGGGCGGGCAAGACGACGCTGGTCAACGTCCTCACCACGACCCTGCCGCCGGACTCCGGCAGTGCCAGGGTGGCCGGGTTCGACGTCGTCGCGCGGGGGCACGAGGTGCGCAGCCGGATCGGCCTGACCGGCCAGTTCGCCGCCGTGGACGAGCAGCTGTCCGGCCTGGACAACCTGGTCCTGATCGCCCGGCTGATCGGCGCGAGCCCGCGTGAGGCGAGGGCCAGGGGCCACGAGCTGCTGGAGCTGTTCGGGCTGGCGGACGCGGCGAAGAAGCAGTCCCGCAGCTACTCCGGCGGCATGCGGCGCCGCCTCGACCTGGCCGCGAGCCTCGTCGGCCACCCCGAGGTGATCTTCCTGGACGAGCCGACCACGGGCTTGGACCCGGCCAGCAGGCTCGGCCTGTGGGAGATCGTGGAAGGCCTGGTCACCGACGGCACCACGGTCCTGCTCACCACCCAGTACCTGGACGAGGCCGACCGCCTCGCCGACTCGATCACCGTGCTGTCGAAGGGCAGGGTCGTCGCCGCGGGCACCAGCGCCGAGCTGAAGGCCCAGGTGGGCCAGCGCACGGTCACCGTCACCCTGGCCGAGGCCTCGGACGTCCCCCAGGCCGCCGCGGCCCTGGAGCGGGCGGGCCTGCAGCCCGTGACCAAGCAGAACACGCTGACCGCGCCGGTCACGTCGTCCCGCGAGATCGCCGTCGTGGTCCGCGCGCTGGACGAGGTCGGCCTGGAGGCCACCGAGCTGGCCCTGGGCGAACCGACCCTGGACGACGTGTACCTCACCCTCGCGCAGCACGCGGCCTGAACAGGAGCCCTCGCATGACCACCACCCTCACCGCCGCGCCGCGGACCCGCTGGCGCGGCACAGGCTTCGGCACGCAGGTGCTCGTGCTGACCCAGCGGTCGCTGCGCACGCTGGTCAACGACCCGCGGATGATCGTGTTCAGCATCCTCCAGCCGCTGATCATGCTCACCCTGTTCAGCCAGATCTTCGCCAGCATCGCCACCACCCCCGGCTTCCCGGAGGGCGTCGCCTACATCGACTTCCTGATGCCCGCGATCCTGGTCAACACGGCCATGCAGTCCGCGCTCCAGGCGGGCGTCGGCCTGGTCACGGACATGAAGAACGGCGTCCTGGCCCGGTTCCGCTCGCTGCCCATCCACTCGGGCTCGGTGCTGGTCGCCCGCAGCCTGTCGGACCTGGTCCGCACGGCCTCGCAGCTGCTGCTGATGCTGGTGTTCGCGGTCGTCGTGTTCGGCTTCGCCCCAGCCGGCGGCGTCATGGGCATCGCCGCGGCTCTTGCCCTGGCACTGGCCGTCGGCTGGGGCCTGGGCTGGATCTTCCTGGCCATCGCCGCCTGGCTGCGCAACGCCGAGCTGATGCAGACCGTGGGCTTCCTGGCCATGTTCCCGCTGATGTTCGCGTCCAGCGCGTACGTGCCGATCAGCGGCCTGCCCGGCTGGCTCCAGGCGGTGGCGAAGGTCAACCCGCTGACGTTCGCGGTGGACGCGGCGCGCTCGCTGGCGCTCGACCACCCCGTCACCGGTGTGGTGGGGGCGCTCGTGACCAGCGCGGTGCTGGCCGTCGCGGGCTGGGTCATGGCCGTGAAGGGCTTCCGCCGGCCGCTCTGAAGCCCGGTTCTGAAGCCCCGCGTTCAGTCCTTGCCGGACATCTTGCGCAGCATCGCGTTGTACGCGACGAGGTCCGCGTCACCGTCCGCGTCCGCCCGCCGGTCCGACCGGCGGGCTTCGCGGCTGTCCGACCTCGCCCACTGCACCAGCAGCGCCACCATCACCACGATCAGCGGCACCTCCCCCGCCGCCCACGCGATACCGCCGCCGAGCCGCTGGTCCTCCAGCTGCGACGTCACCCACGGCAGGCCCAACGACCGGTAGAAGTTGTCGCCGATCACGGTCTGCGAGCTCATCAGCACGATGCCGAAGAACGCGTGGAACGGGATCGAGGCGAACAGCAGGCCCAGCCGTCCCAGCGGCGGCAGCCGGTTCGGCGACGGGTCGATCCCGATCACCGGCCAGTAGAAGACGTAGCCGACCAGGATGAAGTGGGCGTTCATCGCCAGGTGCGCCCAGTGGTAGTCCAGCGCCCAGTCGAACAGGCCGGAGAAGTACAGGCCGTAGAACGAGCCCACGAACAGCGCCAAGGCGATGAACGGGTTCGTCAGCGCCTTCGCCACCGGCGAGTGCACGACCGCCAGCAGCCACTCGCGCGGCCCCGGCGGGTTGCCCTTGCCCGCAGGCGGCAGCGCGCGCATCGCCAACGTCACCGGACCACCCAGCACCAGCAGGACCGGTGCCAGCATGGACAGCAGCATGTGCGCTTCCATGTGGACGCTGAACATCGCCGGCGCGTACCGGCCGACACCGGACGACGTGGCGAACACCACGGTCAGGCAGCCCGCGATCCACGCGATCGTGCGACCGACCGGCCACACGTCACCGCGCTTGCGCAGCCGCCACACGCCCACCGCGTACAGGGCGGCCAGAGCGAGGAAGATCGTGCCGAAGACCAGGCTGAACCGCCACTCGAACAGCAGCCGGGCCACGGTCGGCGCGCCGGGCAGGTCGTAGCCGATGCGCAGTTCCACCGCGCTGGGCAGCACCCGTCCCTCGACCGGCGGGGACGTGCGGCTCAGCGCTGCGGCCAAGCCGATCGTGAGGAACATCAGCAGCACCTCGACACCCGCGAGCCTGAGCAGCGAACGCCCGGAGCCCGTCGCGACGACCTGCTTCACGCTCCGCTCGCGCTGGAAGTACCCCATGACACCCAGGACGACCAGCGCGAGCGTCTTGCCGAGCACCAGAAGGCCGTAATCGCTGCCCAGGAGCTGGTCCAGCGGCAGCCGCACCCACGCGTTCACCACGCCGGAGGCCGCCATCACGATCCAGCACACCAACGCGATCTTGGAGAACCTCGTCGTCGCCAACGCCAGGTGGTCGCCGCCCCGCCGGCCGTGCGCGAGCAGCGCGATCAGGCCGCCGACCCACAACGCCGCCGCGATCAGGTGGTACAGCAGGCTGTCCGTGGCCACGTCGTGCGAGCCGCCACCCGACGAGTGCCCCGTCACGGCCACCGGCACCAGGGCGAACACCGACACGAAGAACAGCACCGACGTCCAGGCCCACGACAGCACCAGCCGGCAGCCCAGCGCCAGCAGCGCCACCACGACCGCTGTGATCATCCACGCCTTGGCCTGCTCCACCAGCCCCACGACCTGGAACAGCACCGACAGGTCCAGCTGCGAACCCCCGTCCGCCCTGCTGAACAGCAGCGCCGTCACCGGCTGGCCCAGCGCGTCCGCGACCGTGAACGGGACCGAGAGCACCGCGCCCAGCGTCCACACCGACGCCGCCCAGCCCGCCGTGCGCAGGGCCGCGTAGCCGTCCGCCGCCAGCGTGCCGTTCTCCTGCGGCGGGACCAGGAACGCCGCCAGCAGCAGCGAGCCGATGGCCACCACGGCCGCCGACTCGGTCAGCACGCGGACGACGATCAGCGCCGGCCGGTCGTCACCCGTGATCGTGAGCAGCGCCACCGCGACGAGCGCGGCGACCGTCGAGCCGACGATCAGCAGGGGGATCAGGCCGGTGCGCTGGGTTCGGGTGGGCGCTTCAGTGGGCACGCCACGAGCGTATGCGGCCCCGTGGTGCTGCCACCAACCGCCGGACGTGCACAGATCACACCTACTACCGTTGCCTGACGTGACCAGCTCCCGCACGGCGCTCCTGACGGCCTTCGTCCTGCTCCTGTCGGCCGGGTGCAGCTACTCCGTCCGCGGGGACGCGCTGCCCCAGGCCGGGGTCACGCCGACGACGTCCGGTTCCACGCGGTCGGGCGCGCCGTCGGACGCGCCGAAGATCGCCAAGCCGCGCAGGGTCGCGGGCGTCGAGCCGTGCGCGCTGCTCGACGCGGACGACCTGAAGTCGCTCGGCTCGTACAAGGAAGAGCCCGAGCGCAAGGACGACGTGATCCAGGAGTCGTGCCAGTACGTGCTGGACGACGGCACCGCCAGGGGCCTGACCGTGGTGGCCGCGCTCTACCAGCCGTACGAGCAGGTGCGGACGCGGCAGGACAAGGGGCACGAGGTGGTCGTGGAGGGGCACTCGACGTGGGTGCTGTGCGACATGAGCGGCAGCGAGATGGCGTGCACCGCGACCCTGGCGGTGAACGCCAACCGCAGCGTCCTGGTGGCGATGGCCCAGCCCGGCGGCGTCCCCGACCGGATGCTGGCCGTGCTGCAACCGCTGCTCAAGGCCGCGCTGGGTCGACTGCCGCTCGCGTGATCTCCCGGGCACGGGAGCGCCGCGCCAGCAGCACGGCGGGCACCATCAGGGCGATGACGCACGCCACGACGCCGAGCGAGACCGAGAGGCTGCTGGCGTGCGCGATGCCGCCGACCATCGGCGGGCCGATCAGGAAACCGGTGTAGGCGACCGTCGTCACCAGGCCGATCTCGCGTTCGCCGCCCGTGCCGTCGGCGCGCCTGCCCGCGTCACCCGCCAGGTCCATGATCACCGGGAACGCGAACGCCAGGCCCAGGCCCACGAACGCGAACCCGACGAAGCCCAGGGCAGGCACGTCGAACAGCACGGCCAGCGACAGCCCCGCCGCGGCGACCACCGCGCCCATCGCCAGCAGCCGGTACGGGCCGAGGCGGCGTTGCACGGGCTCGCCGAACATGCGGGCGGCGGCCATCGCGATGGAGAACCCGGCGTACGCCGCCGCGGCGGCGGCCTCGCCCAGACCCCGTTCGTTGACGAAGAACAGCGCCGACCAGTCGGACGTCGCGCCCTCCGCGATCGCGGAGAAGAACGTGATCACCGCGAGCAGCCACAACAACGGCCGCTTGAGCACCGGGCGGTCGTCCTTCGGCGTGTCGGCGGTCTCCCCCCGCACGCCCGGCACGGCCCTGATCACCCACGCCATCGCGACCGCGCCGACGACCGCGACGGTGACGAGGTGACGGGTCAGGCTCCAGCCCACGCTCGCCGCCGCCGCCGCGCCCAGCGAGCCGACCAGGCCGCCGACGCTGAAGCCCGCGTGGAACTGCGGCATCAACGGCCGGTCCAGGCTGCGGGTGACGGCGACCGCGGCCACGTTCATGCCCACGTCCATCGACGCGCTGCACGAACCCAGCGCGAACAGGATCAGGCCGAGTTGCAGCGGTGAGTCCGCGAGCGTGAGGCCGGGCACGCCCACAGCGGTGCCCACCACGCCCACGGTGATCAGCTTCCGCGCGCCCACCCTCGCGCACGTCCGGGCCGCGACCGGCGCCGACAGCGCCAGCCCGATGCTCGCGCCGAGCAGCGCCAGGCCGAGGGTGCCCTCGGTGGCGCCGACCTGCGCCGACAGGGCGGGCATGCGCGCCGCCCACGACAGGAAGAGCACCCCGTTGAACAGGAACACCGCGAAGACCGCGAGGCGAGGCGTGGGCATGGTCCCGAGTGTGACTAGAGCGCTTCAGAACGTCCAACCGATTACCTGGTTACGCTCATCACGTGGACCGCCCTCGCAAGCCGACGCTCGACACGGTGGCCGGTGCGGTCGGTGTGTCGCGTGCGACGGTGTCCAACGCCTACAACCGGCCGGACCAGCTGTCCGCAGCGTTGCGCGAGCGGATCATGGAGACGGCGGCGTCACTCGGGTACGCCGGACCCGATCCGGTGGCGCGCAGCCTGGCCACCCGGCACAGCGCGGCCGTCGGGTTCATGCTCGGGCAAGGGCTGTCGGCGTCCTTCGCCGACGCCGCGCTGTCGATCGTGCTGGACGGGTTGGCGTCGACCGTGGACGGGCACGACCACTGCCTGGTGCTGATGCCCGGCCGGGACAAGGGCGGACCGCGACCGGAGACGGTGGCGAGGGCGCAGGCGGACGTCGTGGTGGCGTACTCGCTGCCGGACGACGCCCCCGCGTTGACGGCCGTGCGGGCGCGCGGGCTGCCGATGGTGGTGATCGACCAGCCCGTGCTGCCGGACACGGCGCGGGTCGAGGTGGACGACTTCGGCGGGGCGCGGCTGGCGGCGTCGGCGTTGTGGGAGCTGGGACACCGGCGGTTCGGGGTGATGACGTTCGCGCTGCACGCGGACGGGCACAACGGGCCGGTGTCGCCCGCGCGGCAGGCGTCGACGTCGTTCCGGGTGACGCGGGACCGACTGCACGGCTACTTGGACGTGACCGGGGTGGACACGCCCGTGTGGGAGTGCGCGCGGAGCAGTCGCGAGCTGGGCCGGGCGGGAGCGCGTGCGCTGCTGTCGGAGTCACCGCGACCGACCGCGCTGCTGTGCGCTTCGGACGAGTTGGCGTTCGGCGCGTTGCAGGCCGTTCGGGATCTGGGGCTGCGCGTGCCGGACGACGTTTCGGTGGCCGGTTTCGACGACGTGCCCGCCGCCGAACACGCAGACCCACCATTGACTACTGTGCGTCAACCTCTTGCCGAGAAGGGGCGCCACGCGGGTGAACTCGCCCTGCGCCTCCTCGACGGCGGCAGACCAGGAGAGCCCACCAGACTGGCGGTCACGCTAGTTTCCCGCGACTCGACGGCCCCTCCGAAGTGATTCACATCACTTTTTAGGCATCTTGATCACCCTTCTGGTGCCTCGACGGAAACGCACCGAGTCTTCCGGACGATGTGTCCGGTGGGGCGGCTACGCTGCTACAGCGCGTGGTCAACAGCCCCTCCAGCCTCCGTAGCTCAGTGGAGAGAGCGAGGGACTTCTAATCCCGAGGTCGCAGGTTCGAATCCTGCCGGGGGCACTCAAGCACTGGTGGGACCGGTGTGGGCCGATCTACCTCAAGATCGGCCCACACCACCCGCATGATCGACTTCGGCGGGTCCGGGCCGCTGGACCTTCCGCAGGACCGGCCGCAGGGTGGAGCCGACACGCCGGCAGTCGGTCGAGTTCGAAGCCACAACATCACTCGACCGGAGTAACTCGGCATCACCGAGGTCACCGGTTCCAGATCCACAACCTGATCCTGTCGGGCTACACAGGACGGGCGGAGCGGCAGGTGGTGGCGCGACAGCCCCAGGTCGTGGCGGTCGAGCCGATGGTCACCAGGGCGGCGTGTGCCAGGAACCGGTCGCGCTTCGCGCGTTCGTCGAGGTCGGCGCAGCCGCACGGGACGTCGGGCTCGGCCTGCTCGTCGTGCGCCAGGCCCATGTAGCCCAACGGCACCCCCAGGCCCTTCGCGATGTCCGTCAGGGTGTCGTACGACTCGACCTTCGCGCCGGCCAGCACGCGGTCGACGTCTTCCTCCCGTTGACCGGTCAGGGTGGCGATCCGGTCGGGCCGCACGCCGTGGTGGAGCAGGAGCAGGTAGACGGCGCCGATGTCGCGCAACGCCAGGGCGGCACGCATCTCGGGCTGCTCCCAGACGTCCGGCACGTCCGTCCGGATCCGCACCGGCCGCACCGCCCGCTCGTCCACGGCCGGTCCGGGCGCGGTGGCGGCCAGCCATTCCGCCCACGCCCACTCCGGTTCCGCCGACACGACGACGCCGGGCACGCCGGCGGACAGCGCCACACCGCGCACGGCGTTGCGGAACCTGTACGGGACGGCCGCCGAACCGGGGATGCCGCACGACGACCCGGCCAGGATGGCGGCGACCGACTCGCTCGACGGCCCACCCCGCCAGTACAGCTCCAGGACGTCGTCGACGGCGATGCCGTCCAGCCACGCCGCACCGCGCCACAGCGGCAGCCTCCGCAGCACACCGCTCATCAGGTCGGCCGGCAGCACGTGCTGCGGAGCGGACTCCAACGGGTCGAGGGCGTCACTCGTCGCCAGGTCGATCGGCAGACCGGCGGCGACGGCCTGCCGCCACCGCTCCCGCGTGACGCCGAGCAGGCGCAGCTCCCCCTCGGGCGAACGCAGGTCCAGGTGGTCCCGCCTCGGGTGGACGCGCAGGCCCGGCACACCTCGCAGCCGTCCGCCCACGACCACCGGCAGCACCTCGGCGAGCAGGTGGTCCAGCGCCGCGTCGTGCACCTGGAGGGCGAGCGCCGCCGGGTCCAGTCGAACCCTGCTCACCAGGGACGTCGGGCGCAGCGCGCAGCCACGCCTGCGCATGCCCGCCATCGCCCGGCAGGCCGCGTCGAGGAACGCCGCCTCGAACCGGCGTTGCCCGGACGTCGAGGCGCCCGGCAGAGGTGAGGCCGGTTGAGGCGGACCCGATCGGGGTGAACCCGGCCGGGACGAATCACGCGTGCTCGCGCCGCCTCGTTGCCTGCGCACCATGTTCGGCGTCTCGCCGGTGCACCAGCAGCGTTTGACCAGGTGGGGGGAGAATGTCGACACGAGGGACCTCCGTGGACGCCGCCCGGTCGACGCCACCGGGTTCGCGGTGCCGAACCTCGGGAACCGGTGGAAACGCGGGCACGTCGTTCGGACGCGCTCTGGAGGCACCCACTCCATCCGGGTCAGGAGGAGCCTCGGTGGCAGCCGCACCTGCCAGGTCACAAAACTACAACACCCGCCGTGGCCGACGGGGCTCGGTCACTCGAAGGTGCGAACCGCCGGGATAGCAGTCCACCGCGTGCCGCAGGCCTAAGATGCAGGGACATACCTGCACTCCAGGGGGTCGAGTTGTCCGTACGCGAGACGTGGTCCGGCCTCCGGATGCTGCACAACCGGATCAACGCCGACCTGGAGCGCGCGTTGCAGCGGCAGTTCCACTTCGGGATGTCGGAGTTCACCGCTCTTTGCGCGCTGGCGGAAGCGCCGGACGGCGAGCTGCGGATGCAGGAGCTGACCGAGGTCGTCGGGCTGAACCAGAGTTCGGTGAGCCGGCTCGTCGCCCGTTTGGAGCAGTCCGGCCTGACGTCCCGCGAGACGTGCGAGACCGATCGGCGGGGCGTGTTCAGCTGCGTCACGGCGGCGGGGCGCGAGGTGTACTCCACCGCGCTGCCGTTCTACGAGCGGACGCTGGCCGGGATCTTCGACGCGGTGGAAGCCGACCCCGACCTCGGACCGCTGCTGAAGAAGGTCCGAGAGTAGCCCGTTCGCAGCCCGCGGATTGTCGTACCCCGCCGGTAGAATCGAACAGTAGTTCGACGCGTGCGAGGGGAGCTTGTCGTGGAGCCGATCAGCGTCACCGCCCTGTCCTTCACCGAGTACGTCATGAGCGGTCAGCGTGGCCGGATCAACATCGTGTCCGAGCAGCGCCGCATCTACCTGTCGTCGGAGCAGTGGGTGGCGGGGTTCTACAACCCGATGCGGGACGCGATGCGGCGGGCGGCGAACTCGCCCGATCCGGCGGAGGAGCTGGAGAAGGCCGTGCAGGGCGCGCACCGGCACCTGCGCGCGGGCCGGCCGCGGGCGTTCGAGGAGCTGCGCGAGGGGTTCCTGCCCTGGCTCCAGTCGACCCGGGCGACGGGCGTGCCGACGGCGCCGGCCCGGTGGCAGGCCGGTGACCTCACGTTACGGGTCCGGCCGCACCTGGGGTTGCGCGCTCCGGACGGGTCGCGGTCGGCGGTGCTGGTGTACGTCAAGGAAGCGCCGATGACGCAGGAGGCGGCGAACGTCGGCCTGCGGATCCTGCAGCAGACCGTGCCCGACACGCTGCCCGGCGCGGAGCCGCTGGTGCTGGACGCGCGGCGCGGGCGGGCGTTCCGGATGTCGCGGCGGACGAACCTGGCGAAGCTGGACGCGCTGATCGCGGCCGAGGCGGCCGGGTACGTCGTGCACTGGAGGATGAGCGCCTGACGGGAACGGGCGGTTCAGTCGGCGGTGAAGCGGGCCGGGTCGTGGGCGAAGAGGCCGTTCACGACGGTGGCCTGCACCCCGATGTCGCCGATCTCGGAGACGTCGCACGTCAGGGGATCCGCGTCCAGGATGGCGAAATCGGCCAGCTTGCCGGGCGTGACGGTGCCCAACGCGTCCTCACGACGGCACGCGTACGCGGCGCCGACCGTGTAGGCGGCGATCGCCTGCTCTACCGTCACGGCCTCGTCCGGGCCGATGGACCGCCCTTCCTTCGACAGCCGCTCGACCATGAACTGGATGGCCCGCATCGGTTTCCCGTCCGCCACCGGGCGGTCCGAGCTGCCCGCGACCACGATCCCCCGGTCGAGGAACCCCTTGCCCCGGTACATCCACGGCGCCCGCTCGGGCCCCATGATCTCGGCGTAGTCGTTGCCGTACGCCCACAGGAACGTCGGCTGGACCACCGGGATCACGTCCAGCTCGGCGATCCGGTCCAACTGCTCCGGCCGCACCAACCCGCAGTGCTCGATCCGGTGCCTCGCGTCCTGCCGAGGCACGGCGTGCTGGGCTTCCGCCAACGCGTCCAGTGCGAAGTCCACCGCGCGGTCGCCGATCGCGTGCACCGCGAGCTGCCAGCCGGCGGCGTGCCCGTCGATGATCGCCGCGTGCATCACCTCCGGGTCGTCCTGGAGCTGACCGGCCGTCTCCATCCCTTCGTACGGCCAGGTCAACGCGGCCGTGCGGGCCATCATCCCGCCGTCGGTCCACAGCTTGAGCGCCCCGATGGACAGCCAGTCATCGCCCAACCCGGTGCGCAGGCCGAGCGGCACGGCACGTCGGATGCCGTCGGAGACGTGGGCGGACACGGGTTCCAGCCGGTCCGCGGACACCATCAGCTGCACGCGGATCGGCAGCGAGGCACGGTGGTAGGCCTCGACCTCCAGCGGGCTGCTGCCGATCAGACCGCCGCCGACCCCGGCTTCGGCCGCCAGCACGATGCCTTCCCGAAGGCACTGCCGCGCACCGGCTTCGACGTCCGCCGCGATGTCGTCCAACGAGTACGGCAGCCGCAACGCCCGCACCGCCGTCTGCGCGCCCTCCGCCAGGAACCCGGTCAGCGCACCGGAGGCGTCCCGCTGCGCCCCGCGCAACGCCGAAGCCGGCAGCACCGCCAGCACGTCACCGCTCACCACGCACGCGTGCCCGGACAGGTCCTGCACGTAGACCCTCGGCCCGATCAGGTCGAGGTCGCGTGACGTCAACGGCCGGTCCAGCGCGCGGTGGTCGTAGCCGGCCACCTCGATCCACCCCGACGAGCGGTGGGCGCCGCGCAGCACGTCCAAGACCTGGTCGACGGACACGCACGACGACACGTCCACCGTCCGCGCCGCCCGCCCGGCCCACGCCAGGTGGTTGTGCGCGTCGACGAAACCCGGCAGCACCACCGCGCCGTCCAGGTCGACCACCCGTCGCGCGGGCAGGTGGGCCACGTCGTCGTCCAGCCCGACGATCCTCCCGGCCCAGACACCGATCACCGACGCCACCGGCCGGGCCGGGTCCATCGTCACGACCCGTCCGCCCACCAACTTCAGGTCAAGGATCACCGTCGAAGGCTAGCCCACCGGCATTTAGGTTAGGGTGCCGTAAGTTAGGTGAGCCTATCCAAGGAGAGATCCATGCGGGTCGTCATGTTCGGCTACCAGACCTGGGGCCACCGCACGCTCCAGGCGCTGCTGGACTCCGAGCACGAGGTGGCGCTGGTCGTGACGCACCCCAAGAGCGACCACGCCTACGAGCGCATCTGGAGCGACTCGGTCGCGGACCTGGCCGCCGAGCACGGCGTCGAGACGATCATCCGCAACCGGCCGGACGACGACGAGCTGTTCCAGCGCCTCAAGGAGGTCCAGCCGGACGTCATCGTGGCGACCAACTGGCGCACCTGGATCCCGCCGCACGTCTTCGCACTCCCGAAGCACGGCACGTTGAACGTGCACGACTCGCTGCTCCCCGCCTACGCGGGTTTCTCGCCGCTGATCTGGGCTTTGATCAACGACGAGAAGGAGGTCGGCGTCACCGCGCACATGATGGACGAGACGCTGGACGCCGGTGACATCGTGCTCCAGCGGGCCGTTCCGGTCGGTCCGCGCGACACGACCGCCGACCTGTTCCGCAAGACGATCGAGCTGTTCGGGCCGATCACCGTGGACGGGCTCGCCGAAATCGCCAAGGGGCGCACGGACTTCACCAAGCAGGACCGCTCGAAGGCCAGCTTCTTCCACAAGCGCGCGGAGGAGGACCTGCGGATCGACTGGACGTGGACGGCCGAGGAACTGGACCGGCTGGTGCGCGCCCAGTGCGCGCCGTACCCGAGCGCGTTCTGCTTCCACAAGGGCGAGCGGCTGGAGATCGTCGAGGCCGAAGTCTCCGCGGAGCGCTACGGCGGCACGCCCGGCCGGATTTTCTACCGCGAGGGTGACGGCGTCGCGATCGTCGCGGGCGCGGGGGCACGCCGTGGCCGCGACCACGCGTTGCTGGTCAAGCGGGTGCGCAGGGAGGACGGCACGGAGTTGGCCGCGTCCGACTACTTCGCGACCATGGGCGGGTACCTGACCAGCCGCCCGTAGATGCGGGATCGTTCCCGGGGAATTTCGCCCCCGGTGTTCCGGTCGAGGCGATCATCGCTGATCATGGGTGCATGAGCGGCAAGCGGTCGACCTCCTTGATCAGCGTCGTCGTACTGGTCCTCCTGGTCGCGGTCGGCTGCGGGCTGAGCCAATACCACGAGTCGACCACCACGCCGCCGAACACCGCGCCGTCCGGTCCGGCCGAGCCCGGTGACGACCCGACGGCGCAGCTGGAGGCGTTGACCGTGGCGCCGGAGGGGAAGATGACCGGCTACAGCCGTGACCGGTTCCCGCACTGGAGCAGCCACGGGAACTCCTGCGACACGCGGGAACTCGTGTTGCAGCGGCAGGGCGCGGACGTGCAGACCGACGGCCAGTGCCGGGCCACGTCCGGGACGTGGACCAGCGCGTACGACGGGGTCGTGGTCACCGACGCGGGCGATCTCGACATCGACCACACGGTGGCGCTGGCCGAGGCGTGGCGCTCGGGGGCGAACAAGTGGTCCGACGCGCAGCGCGAGAAGTTCGCCAACGACCTGGGCGGGTTGCAGCTGATCGCGGTGACGGCGCGCAGCAACCGGTCCAAGGGCGACCAGGACCCGGCGCAGTGGAAGCCGCCGGTGGAGGCGTACTGGTGCACGTACGCGCGGTCCGTCGTGTCGGTGAAGACGCTGTACGCGCTGACGGTGGACCAGGCGGAGCGGGACGCGCTCGCCGCGATGCTCAAGACGTGCTGAGCGCTGATCTCGAGGGTCCTGAACCTAGGACACGGTTGTCCCGAACGTAGAACTCGCGCGTTCTGAGTGGTGGACTCGCGCGGTCTGAGTGGTGGACTCGCGCGGGGTCAGGGGCGCAGGGACTCCAACTGGTCGACGATGTCGGTGTGGGCTTCGGCCCGGCGGACCCAGGCGGCGAAGCCGGAGGAGGCCGACGGGATCTCGCCCAGCGGTGAGATCGGGTCGGTGATGCCGTACTCGAGCCGGTAGGCGACCAGGGCGACGGCGGCCTCCACCCAGCGCGACGGGTCGGGGCTGGTGATCTCGCCCAGGCCGACGCGGAACCACAGCGGCAGACGGGTGTCGGCGGCGAGGGCGCGTTCGAGGCGTCGGCGGGCGATGTCCAGGACCTCCTGCCGGGCCTTGTCCCCCGCGACCACGGCTTGCGCGCGCCACGGCTCCTCGGCGGCGAGTTCGTCGGCGGCCAGGCGCTGGGCGGCGTCCATCGCGTCGGCCTCCTGCGCGTTGACCCGCCACTCCAGGTTCTGCACCTCGTGCTGCAACGCGTCCCGCTCGAAGCGCGGCATGCGGCCGGCCGAGAGCTTCGCCATCCCCGCGTCCCGCTGCTCCTTCAGCGACTCGTACTCGGCCACCTCGGCGCGCAGGTCGGCGCGGACCGAGTCGGCCAGCAGCTCCTGTTCCGCGTCCCACGCGGCGCGGAGCGCGTCGACCGTCTCGCCGATGCCGTCGACCGAGTCGAGGTCTTCGTCCGGCCCCGAGCCGGCGCCGGACAGCCTGCGTTCGAGCACGAGCAGACGGGCGCTCACCCGGCCGAGATCGGCCGTCAGCGCCTGGGTGGTGGCGACGAGATCCGCGACCGTCGGCTCGACCTCGTCGAGCCGCTCCTTCTCAGTGGGCACGCGATCCAGCCAACCGCACCGCGAGGGCCTGTCCAGGGACGAAACGGAAAGACCACGCGTACGGGCCGACACAAACCCCCGGCAAGGTTAACAACCGATCACTCAGCGTGATGTCGACTGAAGTAGGGCCAAACGGTGTATGCCTGGTGCATGTCGAGGTCGGTGAACGAGACGGAACGCAAGTACGAGGCCGCTGGTGGCACTGCACTACCGCACCTGGCCGATCTGCCCGGGGTCGCCGCGGTGGCCGGGCCGGAGGAGCAACAGCTGGAAGCGGTCTACTACGACACCGCGGACCTGAGGCTGGCGCGGGCCGGGTTGACGCTGCGCCGCCGGACGGGCGGTGACGATGCGGGCTGGCACCTGAAGCTGCCGGTCGGGGTGGACACCCGCGAAGAGGTGCGGCTGCCGCCGGGCCGTGCGGACAAGCGCCCGCCCAAGCAGCTCGGCTCGCTGGTCCAGGTGCACGCCCGGGGCAACGAGCTGGAGCCCGTCGCGCGCATCCGGACCACGCGGCAGCGCTGGCAGCTGGTGGACGAGAAGGGCCGGCTGATCACCGAGGTGGTCGAGGACGAGGTGTCCGGGCAGTCCCTGGCGGACGGCTCGCCGGTCGACTCGTGGCGGGAGATCGAGGTGGAGCTCGGCGAACACGGTGACGTCGCGATGCTCGACCGGGTCGAGGCCAGGCTGGCGGACGCGGGGATCAGGCGGTCCACGTCGTCGGCGAAGCTGACCCGGCTGCTGGCCGACCGGATGCCCGTGGCCACGCCGGCGACCTACGGCAAGTCCGCCGGTGACGTGGTGATGCGCTACCTGCGCACGCAGGCCGAAGCGTTGAAGCACCAAGACCCGCGCGTGCGGCGGGAAGAGGACGACGCCGTGCACCAGATGCGGGTGGCGACGCGGCGGATGCGCAGCGCGCTCCAGGCGTTCGGCGCGATCGTGGAGCGCGAGGAGACGCGTGAGCTGACCGACGAGCTGAAGTGGCTCGCGGGCACCCTCGGCGAGGCGCGCGACCTGGAGGTGCTGCGGGCCCGGTTCGAGGACGGCCTGGCGTCGCTGGAACCGGAGCTGGTGCTCGGCCCGGTCCAGGCCCAGCTCGCCCGGTACTTCGCGCCGCTGGAGACCGCCGCGCACAAGGCGGCCGTGGCGGCGTTGGACAGCGGTCGGTACTTCGCGCTGCTCGACGCCGTCGACGCGCTGATCGCCGATCCGCCGTTCACGCCGTTGGCGGGCAAGAAGGCCGTGAAGGTGCTGCCGGAGCTGATCGACAAGACCTACCGCAGGCTCGCCAAGCGTGCCGAGAGCGCGCACGACGACACCGGGTTGCACGAGGCGCGCAAGGCGGCGAAGCGGCTGCGGTACGCGGTGGAGGTGTCCGAGCCGCAGTTCGGCAAGCCTGCGAAGAAGTACCGCAAGAAGCTCAAGGCGGTGCAGGAACTGCTGGGCGAGCACCAGGACAGCGTGGTCGCGCGGCCGGTGCTGCGGGACCTCGGCGCGAAGGCGCACGGCGACGGCGGGAACGGCTTCACGTTCGGTCTCCTGCACGGTCTCGAGAAGGCGTCGGCACAGGACGTCGAGGTTCGGTTCCCCGCGCTCTGGAGGGGCCTGGGGCGGCCGAAGCTGTAGTTGATTGGTCTGGACCTTGACACCTCCTGGTGCGGCTGTAACGGTGAATCGAGCCGCCGCTCGGTGATCCACGCTGACCAGGAGGACGTCAGTGCTTCCCACAGAAGGCGCCGGACGACGCGGGTTCGGGCATCCGAGGATCGGCTGGGCACTCGTCGCGTTGCTGTTCGTCGGCGCGATGGGTCCGGCCGCTCCCGCCCACGCGACTCCGGAGACGCCGTTGCAGCACATCGTGCCCGCCCCCGTCACAGCGACCCCGCGGCCGGGCGTGACGTTCACGCTCGACGCCGACACCAAGATCTACACCCAGCCCGGCTCCGCACCGGCGAAGCAGGTCGGCGAGTACCTGGCGGGCGTGCTGCGGCCGTCCACGGGCTACCGGCTGCCGGTCGTGCCGGGCGCGTCCGGGCGGCACATCTCGCTGCTGCTCGTCGGCGCGGACGCCCGCGTCGGAGAGGAGGGCTACCAGCTCGACGTGACGCGGCGGGGCGTGCTGATCCGGGCGCGGACGGCCGCGGGCCTGTTCGCGGGCGTGCAGACGTTCCGGCAGATCCTGCCCGCGAAGGTGGAGGCGAAGACCAAGCAGCCCGGACCCTGGACGGCGCCCGGCGGCCAGGTGCTGGACTACCCGCGTTACGCGCACCGGGGCGCGATGCTCGACGTGGCCCGGCACTTCTTCACCGTCGACGAGGTCAAGCGGTACGTCGACCAGATCGCGCTGTACAAGGTGAACCGGCTGCACCTGCACCTGACCGACGACCAGGGCTGGCGGCTGGAGATCAAGAGCTGGCCGAACCTCACCGCGCACGGCGGCAGCACGGAGGTCGGCGGCGGTCCCGGCGGCCACTACACGCAGGAGCAGTACAAGGACCTGGTCGCCTACGCCGCCGCACGGCACATCACGGTGATCCCGGAGATCGACATGCCGGGCCACACCAACGCCGCGCTGTCGTCGTACCCGGAGCTGAACTGCGACGGCGTCGCCCCGCCGCTCTACACCGGCATCGAGGTCGGCTTCAGCTCGCTGTGCATCGACAAGGACATCACCTACAAGTTCGTGGACGACGTGCTGCGCGAGGTCGCCGCGCTGACCCCGGGCGAGTACGTCCACATCGGCGGCGACGAGGCGCACGCCACCACGGACCCGGACTTCGACCTGTTCATGGACAAGGTGCTGCCGCTGGTGGCCAAGCACGGCAAGACCGCCACCGGCTGGCACGAGTTCGTCAAGTCCGGTCCGCCCGCGTCGGCGGTGCCGCAGTTCTGGGGCACGAAGACGGTCGCGCCGGACATGGTCGAGGCCGCCGCGCGCGGCAGCAAGATCGTGCTGTCGCCGGCGAGCAAGGCGTACCTGGACATGAAGTACGACGCCGACACCAAGCTCGGGTTGAGCTGGGCCGGGTACACCGACGTGGAGGACGCGTACGACTGGAACCCGGGCGCGTACATCGAAGGGCTGCCGGCGGACGCGGTGCGCGGGGTCGAGGCTCCGCTGTGGAGCGAGACCATCACGGACACCGCCGACCTGGAGTTCATGGCGTTCCCGCGGCTGCCCGCGATCGCCGAGCTGGGCTGGTCGCCGTGGTCGACGCACGACTGGGACGGGTTCAAGGTCCGGTTGGCCGCGCAGGCCGAGCGGTGGCGGGTGATGGACGTGAACTACTACCCGTCGCCGCAGGTGCCCTGGCGGTAGCGCCAGTGGGAGGGGGCGTGGCACCGTCCCCTCCCACCAGGGGTTTTCCACCAGGGCGGTCTTGGGCTGCCGGTCCACCGCCTAATCTGGGCCCATGGGGTTTTTCCGACCGGGGGACGTGGCGCTGCGCCGCGAGGTGCTGCACGGCGAGCCGTGGGCCGTGACGCCGACCAGGGTGGTGCTGGACGAACCGGACCTGCTCGTCGTGTTCACCGCGCCGGGCGCCGAGTTCGGCTTCTTCCCGCACCCGCGAACCCACCACTGGCAGGAGTCGGGCCGCACCCGCTGGACCGGCACCGGCAAGCTCCAGCTCCACCGCCCCGGCGACGCCTACTCGGTCGACCTGTACTGGCAGGGCCGGGAACGCCGGTTCGCGGGCTTCTACCTCAACCTCCAGGCCCCGTTCCGGCGCACCGCGCACGGCTTCGACACGCTGGACCACGCGCTCGACTTCTGGGTGCCGGTCGACGGCGACTGGCAGGAGCTGGACCGCGACGAGTTCGAGGAGATGGTCGCCGACGGCAAGTACGACGCCGCCGAGGCCGAGGCGATCCAGCGCACCGCCAAGGAGGTCGAGGCGATGCTGACCGCCGGGACCACGTGGTGGGACCGGGGGTGGGCGAAGTGGGAGCCGGACCCCGACTGGCCGGTGCCGGTGCTGCCGGACGGCTGGGAGGGCCACCCGCTGCCGTGAAGGTCGTCCCCCTGTCGCCGCGGACCCTCGTGGACGAGCTGGTCGGGCGGATCGACGCGTTGCCGCGCAGCACGTGGGCGCGGGTCCTGGTCGACGGCGCGGTGCCGACCAGACCCGGTGAGCTGGCGGACGCCCTGGTGGAGCCGTTGCGCGCGCTGGGCCGGCCGGTGCTGCGGGTGTCGGCCCAGGACTACCTGCGGCCCGCGTCGGTGCGGCTGGAGTACGGCCACGAGGACCCTGACTCGTTCCGCGACTCCTGGCTGGACGTCGGCGGCTTGATCCGCGAGGTGCTGGAACCGCTCGACCCCGGCGGGTCCGGACGGGTGCTGCCCGCGCTGTGGAACGCGGCGACCGACCGGGCGCACCGGGCCGACTACGTCACGCTCGGCGCGGGCGGCGTGCTCCTGGTGGACGGCACGATGCTGCTGGACAAGTGGCTGCCCGCCGAGCTGACCGTGCACCTGTGGCTGTCGCCGGGGGCGCTGGAGCGCCAACTGCCGGACGAGTGGCGGTGGACGCTGCCCGCGTACCGCTCCTACGAGCCGGAAGCCGATGTGACCGTGCGCTACGACCACCCCGCCAGGCCCGCGCTCGTGGGTAGAGTGACCTGAGACGGGGGAGGTGGGTATGGCCAGGCTGCGGTTGCTGCTCGCGCTGTGCCTGCCCGCGCTCTACGCGCTGACCCTGCTGACCACGCCGACCGAGCTGCTGGCCGCCGTCACGGCGGTGGCGCTGGTCGTGCTGCTCCTCACCGCGACCCCGGTCGTGCGGGCCGCCCCCGCGTGGGTGCGATCCCTCTCGATCCGCGAGAAGTCCCTGCGCGCCGCGTTCCTGCGGCTGCGCGACCCCGACGCGGCGGGCCGTCCCCGTCCTCGAGCGCCCGGACTCGGCCTCAGCTCCTGAGGCCCTTGTTCCGCACGCTCCGAGGACGGAGTTCTCCCTTGTTCCACGCCCTGGGTTCAGCCCTGGCCGGGTTCGCCACGCCCGCCCTGGCCATCGTCGCCTTCACCGCCGTCGTCCGACTGCTCATGCATCCGCTCAGCCGTGCCGCCGTGCGCGGCGAGAAAGCCCGCGCCGCGTTGGCGCCCGAGATCCGCCGGCTCACCGAGAAGCACGGCGCGGACAAGGCCAAGCTCCAGGAGAAGTCACTGGAGCTGTACCGGGCGAACGGCACCTCGATGCTCGCGGGCTGCCTGCCCGCGCTGGTCCAGGCGCCGTTCTTCATGGTGATGTACCGGCTGGTCACCACGCCCAACCCGCTGCTGGACGGCACGCTGCTCGGCGTTCCGCTGGGCGCGCACTGGTTCGGCGTGTGGGCGCACACGCCCGTGTTCCTCGCCCTGTTCGCCGTGCTCACCGGGGTGGCGTACGCGACCTCGCGGTGGCAGGCGGCGGTTGCCCTGAAGAACGGAGGGCCGCAGCCGCCCTTCGCGGGGCTGCTGCGGCTCCTGCCGTTCGGCACCGTCCTCATCGCCGCCGTGCTGCCCCTGGCGGCCGGGGTCTACCTCGTGACGACGACTACCTGGACCCTGCTGGAGCGAGCTTTCCTGCATCGCGCAGTTCAGCTCCCGCCTCGTGCAGGTACTGGAGCACGTACCCGTACGACCTGAACAGGCCGCACTCGGCGTAGGACACCGACTGGCGTTGGCAGAAGTCGCGGATCAGGGCCTGCGAGTGCCGCAGGTTCGGTCGCGGCATGCTCGGGAAAAGGTGGTGCTCGATCTGGTAGTTCAAGCCGCCGAGCAGGAAGTCGGTGAACCAGCCGCCCTTGACGTTGCGGGAGGTCAGCACCTGCTTGCGGAGGAAGTCGAGCTGGTGGCCGGCCTGGAGCACCGGCATGCCCTTGTGGTTGGGCGCGAACGAGATGCCCATGTAGAGGCCGAACAGGCCCTGGTGCACCGCGATGAACACGAGCGCCTTCACCGGGGACATCACCATGAAGACGAGGGTCAGGTAGCAGATGGCGTGGGCGGCCAGCAGGGCCAGCTCCAGCTTCCAGCCCTTGACCTCGCGGCGCACCGCGGCGGACGTGCTGATGATGTGCAGGCTGAGGCCTTCGAGCAGCAGGAGCGGGAAGAACAGGAACGCCTGGTGCTTGACGATGAGCCGGAAGAAACCGCGCTTGCGCTGCGCCTGCTCGGCGCTGAACGCGAGCACGGAGATGTCGACGTCCGGGTCGTCGTCCTCGTGGTTGGGGTTGGCGTGGTGGCGGCTGTGCTTGCCCATCCACCAACCGATGCCGACGCCGACGCCGAGGTTCCCCAGCAGCAGGCCGGTGGTGTAGTTGGCCTTGCCGCCGGCGAACATCTGCCGGTGGCCGGCGTCGTGACCGAGGAACGCGAGCTGGGTGAAGACGACGGCGAGCACGACGGCGAGCAAGAGCTGCCACCACGAGTCGCCGACCAGCACCATGCCGGCCACGGTGAGCCCTAGTGCGGCGATCAAGCCGACCAGGAACGTGATGTAGAAACCGATGCGCCGGTCGAGCAGACCTTGCTGCTTGACCAACCTGGACAATTCAGCGAAGTCGCTGCCGCGGGCTTGGGTGCTCACTCTCGGAGAGTACGTCGCGATGCCGTGCGGCCTCAGGTCAGCCTTAGTTGCAACTGGGCGAACAACCGGAGCAGCGGGTCGTCCAAAGTGAACCCGCCGACCTCCGCCGCACGTCGGACACGGTATCGCAGGGTGTTCGGATGAACGTGCAGCTTTGCGGCTGCGCGTCTCACATCACCAAATTCGTCCAGGTAGGTCAATAGGGAACGCGCCAGTTCCTCATCCAGCTCGGCAAGCCTCGGGTCGCGGATCCGGGGGTGCTCGGCGAGCAGGGCCAGCGTTTCGCCGACCAGGACCCGGGACCGGACGTCCGCGAGGGTCGCCACGTCGGCGTCGAGGCCGCGGGACATGGCGTCGAGGACGCGGTCGGCCTCGTCCCGGGAGATCATCACCTCGTCCACCGTGGGCACCGTGGAGCCGATGGCGCCCTGCACCCGCAGGCCCATGTGCTTGCGGGCGGCGGCCACGATCTCCCTGGTCAGCGCGAGCAGCGGCGCTTTCGGCGGCAGGTCGGTCAGCAGCGCGTACGTGCGACCGCTCTGCTGGCTGACCAGGGCGCTGCGCCGGTACGCGGCGGCGTGCACGGAGATCAGGCTGGTCATCTCGGCCCGGCGCAGCTCGTGCTGGGTGCGGTCGCTGTGCTCCTGGCCGCGCAGGGCGAACACCACGACGGCGGCGGGCTTCTCCGGGTCGGCGCCGATCTGCTCGGCGATCGCCTCGGCGTCCATCCGGCCGTCGAGCAGGGACGCGAGCAGGTTCTCCCGGAACGCCGCTGCGGGTTCCCGCTGCTGCACGAGGTGCAGCGCGGTGACGCGGGCGGCGCCGAGGAGGGCGCGTTCGGCCTGCTCGGCGAGGGGCGCGTCCCCTTCCTGGACCCAGATCGTGCCGAGCGGCTGCGTGCCCGCGTGGATGCCGACCGCGATCCGGCGGCGGATGCCCAGTTCGGGGCGCTCGTCGATCCGGACGACCTCCTCACCGGACCTCAGCCGCTGGTAGACGCCCCATTCTCGGAGCATCTTGAGGTACGGCTCCGGCCCTTGGCGACCGAGGATGGACAGCCGGCGGAGCTCGTCCACCTCGTCGGTGGAACGCGAGTAGGCGAGCACGCGGCTGGCGGTGTCCTCGATGCTGACGATGCCGCCGGTCAGCGAGGCGATGGTCTGGGCGAGGCCGAACAGGTCTCCGAGGACTTCGCCCGCGCCCGCGTCCGCCGTCACGCGGGCGTTGTGCACGACGCCCCGGGCGAGCGCTTCGAGGTGTTCCCACCGGACTTCGGGGCGTACCGCGAGCAGGGCCACGCCCGCGTCCGCCGCCGCCTGCCGCAGCACCGGCGACGGCGCGTCGAGCTTCACGGCCACCGCCACCGCTCCCCCGGCCGCAGCAGCCCTGACCAGCGGCGACGCCGCCCGACCGCGGGCACCGATGATCAACGCGAGGTCGCCGGGACGCACGTCCGGCGTATCATCGGGGTCGAGGATGACCACGTCCAGGACGTCGGCCTCCAGCCCGTGCGGCGCCACCTGCACTTCGACCAGCGGGTCGCCGAGCGCGATCAAAACCTGCCGCAGGCTCAACTCTTCGTCCATTCGTACAACGGCGGAAGGTCAAGCTTAGACGTCCGGACAAAAGGAGGCATGGTTGGAAGTCCTACCGTTGGGGCACCAACCCCGTGGCGTTAGGAGCTGCTTGTGGATGCCGTGACCACGGTCCCCGCACCGGTGAACGAGCCCGTTCTCGGCTACGCCCCCGGCACCCCGGAGCGCGCGCAGCTGCAGGCGAGGCTGGCCGAGCTGGCCAAGGAGCCCACCGAACTGACCCTCACCATCGGCGGCGAGCAGCGGGTCGGCGGTGGCGAGCGCTACGACGTCGTGCAGCCGCACAACCACCGTGCCGTACTCGGCACCCTGCACGGCGCCACCCAGCAGGACACGCGGGACGCCATCGCCGCCGCCAAGGACGCCGCGCCCGGCTGGCGCGCCATGTCCTACGACGACCGCGCCGCGATCCTGCTCCGGGCCGCCGAGCTGCTCTCGACCAAGTGGCGGCAGACGCTCAACGCGGCCACCATGCTCGGCCAGTCCAAGACCGCGGTGCAGGCCGAGATCGACGCCGCCTGCGAGCTGATCGACTTCTGGCGCTTCAACGTCTCGTTCGGCCGGCAGCTCCTGGCCGAGCAGCCGCAGTCCTCCCCCGGCGTGTGGAACCGCACGGACCACCGTCCGCTGGAGGGTTTCGTCTACGCGATCACCCCGTTCAACTTCACCGCCATCGCGGGCAACCTGCCCACCGCGCCCGCCCTGATGGGCAACGTGGTGCTGTGGAAGCCGTCGCCGACGCAGTCCCTCGCCGCGCACCTCACCATGCGGCTGCTGGAAGAGGCGGGCCTGCCGCCCGGCGTGATCAACCTGCTGCCCGGTGACGGCCTGGCCGTGTCCGAGGTCGCGCTGGCCGACCCGGACCTGGCGGGCATCCACTTCACCGGGTCGACCCGGACGTTCCAGCACCTGTGGGGCCAGGTCGGCGCGAACATCGCGGGGTACCGGTCGTACCCGAGGATCGTCGGCGAGACCGGCGGCAAGGACTTCGTGCTCGCGCACCCGTCGGCCGACGTGGACGTGCTGCGCACGGCGCTGGTCCGCGGCGCGTTCGAGTACCAGGGCCAGAAGTGCTCGGCCGCGTCCCGCGCCTACGTGCCGCGCTCGGTGTGGAACCGGATGAAGGACGACTTCCTGGCCGACGTCGAGTCGCTGACCATGGGTGACGTCACGGACCTGTCGAACTTCATGGGCGCGGTCATCGACCGCCGTTCGTTCGACAAGCTGTCCCACGTCCTCCGGTCCGCCCGTGACGACGACCACCTGGAAGTCGTGGCCGGTGGCACGGCGGACGACTCCGAGGGCTTCTTCGTGCGGCCGACCGTGCTGCTGGGCACCAACCCGTCGCACGAGGTGTTCACCACCGAGTACTTCGGGCCGGTGCTGGCGGTGCACGTGTACGACGACGCCGACTACGACACCGTGCTGCGGCAGATGGAGAGCGCCGCGCCGTACGCGTTGACCGGCGCGATCATCGCCCAGGACCGGGCGGCCGTCGCGCACGCGCAGAACGAGCTGCGGTTCGCCGCGGGCAACTTCTACGTCAACGACAAGCCGACCGGTGCGGTCGTGGGCCAGCAGCCGTTCGGCGGCGGGCGCGCGTCGGGCACCAACGACAAGGCCGGTTCGGTGCACAACCTGCTGCGCTGGGTCAGCCCGCGTTCGATCAAGGAGACGTTCTCCGCCCCGACCTCCTACCGCTACCCCCACCAGGGCTGATCGTGCTGAGGTCCACGCTGCTCGCCGCCTCGCGCTCCGGGGCGATCCGCGGGCTGGTCGAACGCACGCCGCTGACCCGACCGGTGGTCCGGCGCTTCATCTCCGGTGACGACGTCGACGCGGCCGTCGCCACCACCGGCGAGGTGCTGGCCGACGGCCGGTACGTCACGCTCGACCACCTGGGCGAGGACACCCGTGACGCGGCACAGGCCACCGCCACCGTCGAGGCCTACCTGGACCTCCTGCGACGCCTCGACCTGGCCGGGCACACCGCGCGGGCCGAGGTGTCGGTGAAGCTGTCCGCGGTGGGGCAGATGCTGCCCTCGGACGGCGAGAAGATCGCGTTGGAGAACGCGCGGCGCATCTGCGCGGCGGCGGACGCGGTGGGCACCACGGTCACCCTCGACATGGAGGACCACACCACGACCGACTCGACGCTGGGGATCCTGCGTGAGCTGCGGGTGGACTTCCCGTGGGTGGGCGCGGTGCTGCAGTCGTACTTGAAGCGGACCGAGCAGGACTGCCGGGACCTGGCTCACGCCGGTTCCCGGGTGCGGCTGTGCAAGGGCGCGTACAAGGAGCCCGCGTCGGTGGCGTTCCAGGACAAGGACGACGTCGACCGGTCGTACGTGCGCTGCCTGAAGGTGCTGATGGCGGGTGAGGGCTACCCGATGGTCGCCTCCCACGACCCGCGGATGATCAAGGTCGCCGGTGAGCTGGCCGGGGACCGGTCGCCGGCCGGCTACGAGTACCAGATGCTGTACGGCATCCGACCGGACGAGCAGCGCCGCATCGCCGCGGCGGGCAACCGGATGCGGGTGTACGTGCCGTACGGGAACGAGTGGTACGGGTACTTCATGCGGCGGCTGGCCGAGCGTCCGGCGAACGTGGCCTTCTTCCTGCGTTCCCTGATCACCACGAGCTGATCCCGGGAATTGTCGGGGGCGCCTTGCACAATCAGAGGCATGCTCATCGCTCTGGTGTCGCACGCGGAGAACGCGGGCCGGTTGCGCGTGCTCTCCGACGCCGGGGCGCCCGAGGGGTCTGTGGTCGAGACTTCGGATCTGGCGGCAGCCGTGTCCGATCTGGAGGCCCGGCACAGACCCCGGTGGCTGTGGGCGGGGACGAACGAGGTCTACCCCGGGCTGCTGGCACGCGGCGTCCGGGTGGAGCGGTGCCAGGACTTGGCGCACGCCGAGTACCTGTTGCTGGCCTACCAGGGTCGGCACAGCGAGCCGCGCGGCCTGGGTGCGGCGATCGCCCGGCTGCGCGGCCTGCCCGTGCCGGACGACCACGGGCCGCGCAAGCGGGACACCCAGCCGACCCTGTTCGAACCCGAGCAGGTGCGGCTGCCCGGTGACGCCGACCCGCTCGAAGCGGTGATCGCGGTGCACGGCGAGCAGCAGCGGGTGGTGGCGACGCTCGGGCACGCCGACCGGCTCCGGTTGCTGTTCGCGGCCGAGTCGGCGAGCGCGTTGGCCGCCGCCGAGATGACCCACTTCGGGCTGCCGTGGCGGGCGGACGTGCACGAGAAGCTGCTGGTGGACACGCTGGGCCCGCGTCCGGCCGCCGGCGTGCGGCCCCGCAGGCTCGCGGAGTTGGCGGACCGGATCACGGCGGCGTTCGGCGGGAAGCAGGTCAACCCGGACCACCCGCCGGGCATCGTGCGCGCGTTCGCGCGGGAGGGCATCGACGTCCCGTCGGCGCGGGCGTGGGTGCTCAAGCAGGTGGACCACCCCGCGGTCGAGCCGCTGCTGGAGTACAAGGAGCTGGCCAGGCTGTGGGTGGCGCACGGCTGGTCCTGGTTGGACTCGTGGGTGGCGGACGGCCGGTTCCGGCCGGACTACGTGGTGAGCGGCGTGGTGTCCGGGCGGTGGGCGACGCGCGGCGGTGCGGCGTTGCAGATCCCGCGCACGTTGCGCACGGCCGTCCGCGCCGATCCGGGGTGGAAGCTGGTGGCGGCGGACGCGGCCCAGCTGGAGCCCCGGGTGCTGGCCGCGTTGTCGAACGACCACCGGTTCACCGAGGTCTCCGGGGACGACGACCTGTACACGACCCTGGCCGAGGAGGCGTTCGACGGCGACCGGGGTCGGGCGAAGCTCGCGATGCTGTCCGCCATGTACGGCGGCACGGGCGGTGAGGCGGGTCCGGCGATGGCGGTGCTGCGCCGCCGGTTCCCCGACGCCGTCGGGTACGTGGAGGCCGCCGCGCTGGCGGGCGAGCAGGGGCGGATGGTGCGGTCCCGGCTGGGTCGGACGAGCCCGCCGCCGTCCGAAGCGTGGCGCGAGGCGACCGGTGACGCGGACGTCGGCGAGGACGCGCTGCGCCGGTCGCGGCGGGCGGCGCGGGACTGGGGCCGGTTCACCCGCAACTTCGTCGTGCAGGCCAGCGCGGCGGACTGGACGGCGGCGCTGCTCGGGGCGTTGCGGAGGCGGTTGCACCAGTCGGCGCGAGGCTCTCACCTGGTGTTCTTCCAGCACGACGAGGTGCTGGTGCACTGCCCGGAGGAGTTGGCCGAGGTGGTGTGCGCGGAGGTGACGGCGGCGGGCGAGGAGGCGTCGCGGCTGGTGTTCGGCTCGACACCGGTCCGCTTCCCGCTCAAGGCGGTGCCGGTGGACAGCTACGCGGACGCCAAGTAGGGGCTTTTGAGCCGTTCGGTCCCTTGAACGATCATCATGAGAGCGCTCTCATAGGGTGGAGGCAATTTGTTGCCGTGCCGAACCAGGAACAGTGACAAGGAGGTCACCGCTCATGGAGTTCAGCCGGACCAGACGCGTACTCGCCACCGCCGCCGCCCTGATCACCGCCGTGCCGCTCGCGGTCGTCGCCACGATGGCCGACGCGGCCGTGCCACCGACCCCGCCGGGCTGGACGCTCCAGTGGAGCGACGACTTCAACGGCGCCGCGAACACCCTGCCGTCGTCCTCGAACTGGATCATCGACCTCGGTCACGGCTACCCCGGCGGCCCCGGGAACTGGGGCACCGGCGAGATCCAGAACTACACCAACAGCACGAGCAACATCAAGCTCGACGGCGCGGGCAACCTGCGCATCACCGCCCTGCGCGACGGCGCGGGCAACTGGACGTCCGCCCGCGTCGAGACCCAGCGGGCGAACTTCAAGCCCCCGGCGGGCGGCAAGCTCGCCATCGAGGGCCGGATCCAGATGCCCAACGTCACCGGCCAGGCCGCGCTCGGCTACTGGCCCGCGTTCTGGGCGCTCGGCTCGCCCTACCGCGGCAACTACTGGAACTGGCCCGCCATCGGCGAGTTCGACATCATGGAGAACGTCAACGGCATCAACTCCGTGTGGGGCGTGCTGCACTGCGGCGTGAACCCCGGCGGGCCGTGCAACGAGACGAACGGCCTCGGCGCGAGCCGAACGTGCCCCGGCGCTTCCTGCCAGTCGGCGTTCCACACCTACCGGTTCGAGTGGGACGAGAGTTCGTCGCCCAAGGCCTTCCGCTGGTACGTGGACGGGCAGCAGTACCACAGCGTCAACCAGAACCAGTTCGACGCGACCACGTGGAACAACATGACCAGCCACGCGGGCTACTTCCTGCTGCTGAACCTGGCCATCGGCGGCGCGTTCCCCAACGGCGTGGCGGGTCACGGCACGCCCACCGCGGCGACCGTACCGGGCCACTCGATGCTGGTGGACTACGTGGCCGTGTGGTCTGCGGGCGGGAGCAACCCGCCGACGACCACGACCACCACCCCGCCGGGCGGCAGCGGGTGGGACGCGTTCAGCGACATCCAGGCCGAGCAGGCCACGGCGCGGTCCGGCGGCGTCATCGAGGCGGCCGAGGGCGGGCAGGCGGTGGCGCAGCTGCGCAACGGCAACTCGCTGCGGTTCTCCGGCGTCCGGTTCGGTTCCCGCACCGCCACGCAGTTCGTCGCACGGGCCGCGTCCGGGGTGTCGGGAGGGGTGAGCGGCCTGGTCGAAGTGCGGCTCGGCAGCCCCACCGCGCCGCCCGTCGGCAGCTTCGCCATCGCCAACACCGGCGGCTGGCAGAGCTGGCGCACGGTCCCGGCGAACATCTCCGGGATCACGGGGACGCACGACGTGTACATCACCTTCACCAGCGGCCAGCCGGCGGCGTTCGTGAGCCTGAACTGGATCCGGTTCGGGTGAGTGACCGTGGCGGGCCGCGGACGCCTCCTCCTTCGCGGCCCGCCACTACCATCGTGGAGGTGTACGAGGAACGCCCGTTCCCCGGTCTGGCCTGCCTGTGGCGGCGGACCACGTCGTCGCCCGCCGTGGGTCGGGTAGTGCCGGACGGGTGCACGGACATCATTTACTCGGCCGCGACGGGCGAGGTGTCCGTGGCCGGGCCGGACACGGTCGGCCACGTCACGCGGATGACGCCGGGGGCGTTGTTCGGTGTGCGCTTCGGTCCCGGCGTGGGGCCCTCCGCGTTCGGCGTGCCCGCGGTCGAACTGCGTGACCAGCGGGTCCCGTTGGCGGAGCTGTGGGGGCCGTCCGCCCGTCTGGAGGATGAGCTGGGGTCTGCCGACGATCCGTGTTCGGTGCTCGCGTCCGTCGCCTTGGAGCGGTTGCGGGAGACGCCACCGGAGCCGGTGGTCGGTGCGATCGCGTCGGCCGTGTCGTCGTCCAGCGTGGGCGACCTGGCCTGGTCGTTGGGGCTCAGCGCCCGGCAGCTGCACCGGCGCAGCCTGGCCGCGTTCGGCTACGGCCCCAAGGTGCTGCACCGGGTGCTGCGGTTCGACCGGGCCGTCAAGCTGGCGTGGGAGGGCGTGCCGTTCGCCGACATCGCCCACCGCACCGGGTACTCGGACCAGGCGCACCTGTCCCGCGAGGTGCGCGACCTGGCCGGCGTGTCCTTGGGTCAGCTGATCCGGTCGTAGGCGCGCAGGGTCAGCAACGCCTCGATCGTGACGATCGGCCGCCACTCGTAAGTGGTCACCGGCGTCCACGCGGGCCACGGGAACGTCCAGCCGCCGTCGTCCTGCTGCTGGGCGGCCAGCGCGTCGAGGTCCCGGCTCATCTCGTCGTCGCCGAACCAGCGTCGGGCCAGGCTGTCCGGGGTCGACGCGTAGTGGTGCGGCTTGTGCGTCTCCCCCGCCGCGTACCCCTCCGGCGCCTGCCCGTCACCGAGGTCGACCAGTCCTTGCTCGCGGACCAGCGCACCCAGCCGTTCCGCTTGGCGTTCGGCCCTCGTCCGGTCGGGCGCGTGGTCGAGGAACCGGACGCAGGCGCCGATCTCGTACGGGTGGGACTTGGCGAGGTCTTCGACGCGCTGCCAGCAGAAGTCCGTCGCCCGATCGCGCCACGGGTGCTCCACGCCCGCCTTGTGCAGGACGCTCGCCAGCAGTGCCGTCATGAGCAGGTCGCTGTCTTCGGACACCTGCCACCACGGCGCTCGCGGGTGGTCACGTGCGGTGGCGAGGCAGTTCGGCACCCCACCGTCCGGGTTGGTGATCGTGGTCAGGAAGTCACACGCCTGCTCGGCATGGTCGGTGGCGCCCACTTCGTGCAGCAGGGACAACGCCGTGTAGGTGTGCAACGGCTGACTCGTCGGCCCCCGCCCGTCGGGCTCCAGCGCGTGCCCGAACCCGCCGTCGTCGTTCCGATGAGCCAGGACCGCCGCCGTGACGGGCGCCGCCGGACCGCCGTCGAACAGGTGCAGGAACCGCCGCTGCTCCAGGACGCGGGCGTTGTGCCAGAGGAAGGAACGAGCTGCTTCGATCATGCGTGGACGGTAGGCGCGCCGAGGGCCGGCGGTCTTGAACGGATCGGACGTCCATCCCCCACTGGGAGGAACCGTGCCGACACCCCGACGGGGCGGAGGCCCTGTGCCACCATCATTTCGGGGAGTTCGGCGTGAGGGGAGCACGGCAAGGTGTTCGACGCCGAGAGCGGCGGGGGCACGAGGAAGATCGGATTCGTGGCGGACACCGTCGCCGGCGGCCCGGCCGGTGCGGGCCTGGTGGCGAGCCAGCGCGCGGAGGACGCCGTGCCGTCGCTGATCTCGGCGTTGCCGGAGGTGAAGCCGGGCCGTGGCGGCGTGGTCTCGCTGCCCGCGGACGCGTTGGCGGACAAGCCGAACCGGCACCGGCCGGACCAGGACGGCGGGTCGTCTATGCAGGTCAGCAGGCCGGCCGGAGCGCGCGTCGGCGAGGCGCAGCAGCTGCGAGGCTGCTGGCCGAGGAACGCACCGGCGGCGGCCGGCTGTACGCCGCCCGACGCGACCGGTTCGGCCGCAAGCAGCGGTGCGCGGCCCCGCTGACCTACTTCGACACGATCACCGGTCACTATTTGTCGGCGAAGGCGCCCGGCGGCGACGGCACGCGTGGATCACCGTGCAGCCGGCCGACTTCACGACGTTGCAGAACAGGGTGCGGCAGCTCAGCGCGGACGCAGTGCCTCGCGGTTGAGCTCGGCCGGGCTGCGGTGCCCGGACAGGCCGAGGGTGAGGTCGAAGTCGGCGAGCAGGCTGCGCAGCACGTGCCGCACGCCGAGCTGCCCGCCGTGCGCGAGTCCGTAGGCGAACGGGCGTCCGACGAGCACCGCCTTCGCACCCAGCGCGAGCGCCTTCACGATGTCCGCCCCGCTGCGGATGCCGGAGTCGAACAGCACCGCGACCTGCTCCCCCACCGCGTCCGCGATCTCGGGCAGCACCTCCAGCGATCCGATGGCACCGTCCACCTGCCGGCCGCCGTGGTTGGAGACGACGACCCCGTCCATGCCGGCGTCGACGGCCTTGCGCGCGTCGTCCGGGTGCTGGATGCCCTTCAGCACGATCGGCCCGTCCCAGTGCTCGCGCAGGAACGACAGCCGGTCCCACGACTTGTCGGTGCCCGTGAACATCTGCACCCACCGCAGGATCGCCATCGGCAGGTCGTCCTCGGGCGACGCCGCGAGCCCCGCCCGGAACGTCGGGTCGGAGAACGGGACAGCCGTCCCGATTCCGCGCACGAACGGCAGGTAGGACTGGTCGAGGTCATGCGGGCGCCAAGCGAGCGTCCACGTGTCGAGCGTGACGACGAGCACCCGGTACCCGGCCTTGCGCGCCCGGTCGAGGATGCTCGCGGCCACGTCGGGGTCGTTCGGCCAGTAGAGCTGGAACCAGCGTGCGGCGTCACCGGCGGCAGTGGCGACTTCCTCGATGGTGTGCGAGGAAGCGGTGGACAGCACGAACGGCACCCCCAACTCGGCGGCGGCCCGTGCGGTCGCCAGCTCGCCGTCCGGGTGCAGGATCGACTGGACGCCGACCGGCGCGAGCAACACGGGTGCGGGCATGTCGGTGCCCAGCAACGACGTACCGAGGTGCCGCTCGGTGGCGTCGGTGAGCATCCGCGGCACGATCCGCCAGCGGTCGAACGCCTCCCGGTTGGCCCGAGCCGTCGCCCCCGAACCGGCCGCACCCGCCACGTACCAGAACGGCCCAGGCCCCAACCGTTCCCGGGCCGACGCCTCCAGTCCTTCGGGATCGGTGGTGAACGGCGGCAGGTTCCCCGCCAGGCCTTGAAGGTAGATCTCGTTCTGGTAGGCAGCGAACTGACCAGTCACTTTGTGCCCCATCCCCCGCTCAGGCCGTCTACAGGCCGTCTGCGGAACCGTCGACGTCGTCGGTCTGCGGATCATGCTCGTGCTCGTCCGCGTCGCCCGCAAGGACACGATCGACCGCCTTTCGGGTGCGGTCCCTGCTGGAGGGCAGCAGGTGGGTGTAGACGCGCATCGTGAAGGCCGGGTCGGAGTGGCCCAACCACTCGGCGAGCGCCCTGATCGACTCGCCCGCGTCCAGGAGCACGGAGGCGTAGAAGTGCCTCAGGGCGTGCATACCGTCCTGCCTCAGCACCCGCGTGACCTTCGCCCGTTCGAGCGCGAGCGTCCACACGTACTGGTTGAACCCGTCCCGCCTGACCGGCTTGCCACGCCGGTACTCACGGCCACGGTCCCGCTTGGCCAGGTCCGCCAGGCGCACGACGGCCCGCCACTTCGGCACGTACACCGTCGCCCGCCGCCACTCCGTGACCAGCCGGTACCAGCAGTGCCGCAGGAACGACGCCCGGTCGTACCCTGCCCAGACCGTCAGTGCCGCGATCAGCGACAACAACGTCAACACCAACGGCGAGAGCCGAACCGCCACCAGCACCAAGCCGCCGACACCGGCACCACCGTGACCACGGGATAGCGCACGACGACCAGCACCAGGCGCACGACGCCGACCAGCAGCAGCCACACCAGAGCGACCAGCGCGGCCAGCCACTTGGCCTTGCCCGGCACCAGCGCCCACCACGGCACCCGAGGTCGCACACCCTCGAACGGAGCCGGGTCGATCCACTTTCCGCCGTTCATCGCGCACGCCCCACGGGGGCGAAAATCAGCGGCAGCCAGCCCAGGCAGGAGCAGCAGAGGAGCTGGTTGGGGCCGTACAGGCCGAACCGTCGGCATTGGCGCAGGGGCGACCGTTGGGAAGCTTCCACACTGACGGGGCAGTACGCCGACGTGACGCACGCACCCCACGTACCGATAGCCTTAACATGACCGGAATCCCCTTGTGTGTCAACGAAAGCACGCGAAATCCGGTCAGTGCGGTCGTCGGGAAACAGGCTCAGCCCGCCAAGACTCGGGCCTGTTTCCCGCGACACACCAACCAGCGGTTCTGTCGAGTGGTCACGCGTCACACGCGATCAGCGCGGCGCGATCACTCCTTCTCCTTGACCTCGAACAGGTCCTCGAACTCCATCGGCTCCAACGCCGTCAACGCCCCACTGATGAACCGCGCACCCGGCCGCAGCACACCGGACCGCACCCGCGCCACAGTCGAGCGGTTGACCCCCATCGCCCTGGCCAACGCGTAATCCGACCGGAACCCCGCCAACTCCACGGCCCGCCCGAACACGTCCTTCCTCAGGCTCACCGTGTACTTGCTCCGGTTCCGAACCCGGACAGCGCCCACACTCCACAACCGCTGCGACGGATCGGGCCTACTCACAGGCCCCACCTCCGCCGTTCGCGCCAGCGTCCAGGGCACGGGTGATCTCCTCGCCCTTCTCCCGCTCACGCGTCGCCCAGTACAGCGCTTCGTGATGGTGCCCCCGGTCGACCTCAGCGACCCGGCGGTAGACCTCGGCCGACCGCAGGTAGAACTCCCGCCAGACGTCCTGCGCCGCATCGGCAGCCGGGAACAACTTGCCCAGCACCTCATGCGCGTCCTTGAGCGTGCTCACCGCCTTGGCCACGGCCCACAGATCCTTCTGCCGTTGCTTCACGACTGCTCACCCGCCTCAACGGGAGCGTGAACGTGATGGGCACCGGACACCTGCCCACCGCCCGCGATCCGCTCGTTGACGTCCGCCTGGTGATCGAACGTCTCAGCCGCGTGCAGCGCCGCCGCCTTCGCCCACCACGGCGTGCTGTCCAGGGCAGCGAGCTGCCGCCACAGCCACGCCACCCGCCGATAGGTCGGGCCGATCCGGGCCGCAGCCGCCGGGTCATCCGCCGCGACGTACCGGTTGGCCTCGTGCGCGTCGGTGTAGCTCCGGTACGCCGCCTGCCACTGGGCGACCAACAGTTGCATCTCAACCACGGCTCACGCGGCCTTGGTGTCGGCGCTGCCACCGGTCGGCTTGGCCCCGGCCGGAGCTGAACCCGTCGACCTGCCCGCAGCCCGGAACCCGGTGGCCCGGAAGAGGAACGACTGGTACTTGAACTCCCCGTTGCCCGCGACCCTGGGCTCAGCCGTCAGCCCGTCCAACTCCACCGGCCGCATCCCCGGCAACACCTCACCCGTGGTCGGCACCGGCTGAACGTCACCCAACAAGGTGATCTCGAAGCTCTTGCGCTTGGCGTTGGGCTCGTGCGGGCCGGTGACCGTCACCTTCCACTGACGCTTGCCCGTCGCCTCGTCCACCCGCTGACGCACCGGCCGACCGGCCGCCTTCTCCTCCCGCGTCTGGTACTCGACGTCCGGCATGACCTCCCCGACCATCACCAGGCCCTGAGGGAACGCGTCATCGAACGAGATCGGGAACCGGTACCCCTTGCTGATCGCCATCGGTGTCAACTCCTCTGACTGGGGCCGCTCTTGCGCGGCTTACCCATCCAGGGTCGGTGGCCATTGGTCCCGTCACAGGTCCGCCGTAGTCTCACCTGCCGCACGCCTACCGCGTGTCGCACTCAACTAGTCTCGTCTTGGTCTCGTCTTGGTGCTAGCCTCGACCGAACGCACTACGCGGGGGAGGCCACATGGCCACAGAGTCAACACTGTTGAGAGTGCTGCTCAGGCAACGCCACATGCAGGGCTACCGCACCTTCTGCAAGGAGTACGACCGCGTCGCCAAGCAGCTAGACACCGACTTGATCGGCAAGTACCCGAGCAAAGCCCAGTTCTACCGCTGGCTGTCCGGCGACCTACTCGGCCTGCCCTACGCCGACCACTGCCGCATCCTCGAAAAGATGTTTCCCGGCTGGACCGCCGAACAACTCCTCACCCCACACGAAGGCGACACCGACAGCCTCATCACCCCACCGCAGCGAACTGCGGCTTCCACCCACCCGGTCCCGCGCCCGGTCCAGATGCCCCAACAGGCCCGCCTGGCCGACGTCACCGCCGTCTACCCCAGCCGCTCAGAGTTCCTGCACAACGTCACCCCACGCGACCTGTTCGAAGGCGCACAAGAGATCCACATCGCGGGCCTGTCCCTCAACGTCCTCTGTCAGCAGTACTCCGACAAAGCCCTACTCGACTCCATCGAGACCGGCACCACCATCAAAGCCCTATTCCTCGACCCCAACGGCCACAACATCACCGCCCGCGAACACGAGGAAGGCCTACCGGAAGGCCACCTCTCCATGCTCACCCGCCTCAACATCGAAGCCCTACGCCGAGTCGGCGCGAAGATCTCGCCGGATGCGCGCGGGCAGCTCGACATCCGCGTCTACGACGAACCGATCCGCTACAACATCCTCATCACCGACCAGGCGAAGTGCATAGTCCAGCCCTACTTGCCCGACGCCCGAGGCGTCGAATCCCCTACGCTCGTGATCGAGAAGGACGACGCCGCACCTGGCCTGTTCGCCACCTTCTCCCAGGTGTTCGACTCCATGTGGAACCGCGCAAAGGAGACCGCGTGATGCGGCCACTCGACCAGTTGGCGGACATCGCACAAAAAGCCGTAGCCATCGGCAATAGCCTCATCAAGAATACCCGCCCGCAGACCGTCACCGAGAAATCCGACCGCGACACCTACACCGATGTTGATGTGCGGATTGAAAGAAGGGTGCGCGCCTATTTGGTCGAAGCTACCCCCGAAATTGCATTCATTGGAGAAGAAGAGGGGGACCAAAGCCGGGTTGTTAGCAGAGAATTCGCGTGGGTACTGGACCCAATCGACGGAACGTCCAATTTCGTGCACGGGGTACCACTTTGCGGAGTTTCCCTGGCGCTAATGAAGGACAATCAAACCGTTGCCGCCGCAGTTGCATTGCCCTACTTTGATCTCATTTATTCTGCCGCCAAAGGGTGCGGAGCATTCGCAAATGGCACTCGCATTGAAGTGAGCAACACAGCGTCGCTGTCTAAGTCCATCGTCGCACTAGGTGATTACGCTATTGGGAATAGGGCGGTTGAGAGAAACGGGATACGAGTAGCTGTAACCGCGTCGCTCGCCAACATCGTGGAAAGAATTCGAATGTTTGGCTCAGCCGCGCACGATCTAGTTTGGCTCGCAGAGGGCCGCATTGACGCTG
Source organism: Saccharothrix isguenensis (assembly GCF_052936305.1). NCBI lineage: Bacteria > Bacillati > Actinomycetota > Actinomycetes > Pseudonocardiales > Pseudonocardiaceae > Saccharothrix > Saccharothrix isguenensis. The sequence goes on along the minus strand of NZ_CP193626.1, from coordinate 1,258,424 downwards.
CCGTGATGCTTTCGAACAACACACTCGATGTTGCAGCTGGAGTCCTCATCGCCAAAGAGGCCGGTGCGGAAGTTTGTGATATATACGGTGATCCGCACGATGCTTCATCAAATTCGACGGTCGTGACAACAAAAGCCTTGAAAGATGAGCTGCTGCAAGTTATTCAGTCAGCCCTATGAAGTGGTCCAGCAGTGTCCATCTATGGTTAGCCACCTCAGAGCATTCTGGAGACGGCCTTCCTGCTGCTTGATTGCAGATGTGTTCAGGCCTCTTCGCGGGAACGTCATCGATAGACTAGTATGCACCCGTGACACTATCAGGAGGCTTGCGCGGTATCATCGTAAGGCAACTCTTCGGGCTGCGCGATTATGAGATCGAAGTAGAAGCTCAGCATCCTACGGTGCTTACTGGAGCTAACGGTACCGGCAAATCCACAGTGCTGAAGCTTGTGAACGCAGTTTCATCTGGCGATATGTCAACCATGCTGTCAGCCCCACTCGCTGGATTCGAGCTGCATTTCAATGATATTCCTCCATTTATCTTGAATCGGCTTCCCAGTGACAGGGGAATCGAAATCGAGTGGGGACCATACTCGGACGTGGTCAAACCGCTCACGATACCGGGAGACATCCCGGACTGGGCGGTTGACGTGTTGAGCAATCCTCTTGTGACTTACAAGAAAATGGAGGAATTGCTCTCAGAAGCCGCGAGAGCCGCTGGAGTTAGGTTCGCCGATTTCAGGGCACTGACGCGATCACTTCGCCTATCTGGCAGAACGGACGAGATCGTTGAGCCGCCGGACTGGCTTACTACTCTAAGTGAACAGTTTCCAGTTCTGTTCATTACTGACCAACGTTTGGTCGTAGAGTCGAAGGCGGCACCCTCCTCTTCTAAATCAGACACGGTACGTCTGTCCAGGTTGGCCGTCGAAGCCGCAAGTTCGGATATTGCAAACCGAATGCGACACCTGGACTCCGTTTATGCACGTTCATCGCAAATGCAGGACCGCAGTTTTCCTCGTGACGTAATAAATGCGATGAGCCAAGCGGATGACATATCTTTGGAAACTCTGCAAGAGCTTCTCTTCGAAGTCGACTCCCGACGCGAAAGTTTGCGTGCAGTAGGTCTACTCGACATTGATAGGGATATCGAGCCAGACCTGACAACTGAGAGTTTGAACCAGCAGCACGTTCGACCAGTTATCGCCGCATTCCTCCGATCTACGATCAAAAAGTTGGAGGTTTTGGAAGACCTGTCGAAGAAGTTGCGAATTTTCAAGGCGTTCCTTGACGAACGTTTTGCTCAAAAAACAATGACCTTGAACCGGCAGGACGGGTTTAAATTCGAGTTGAGCAACGGCTCTTCTATAACTCCAGGGCAGCTAAGTTCCGGAGAGCAGCAGATGCTTGTTCTTGCATATGAGATACTTTTTCGTGCGCGTGAAGGAACGCTCGTAATCGTGGATGAGCCTGAGATTTCGTTGCATGTCTTGTGGCAAGATACGCTAATTGACAATTTGACAAGCATGGGCGAGGCTAACAATATTCAATTCCTGATGGCCTCTCACTCACCCGTTCTCCTTGGCGCTCACCCCGAACTGGAGCGATCACTGGACCAGGTGGGCCGGGTGGTTCAGGAATGAGTTTCTATCCGAGCCCTGCTTCGTTTGTTCAGTCGATACGCCAGCGAAGAAGGGCTCTTCCTCCGCATATTCCGATCGTGATCGTTGAAGGCGCTACGGATAAACGTGCGCTCTTCCCATTCCTTGCAAGTAATGTTCAAGTGATTCCAGCCGGCAGTTCCAGTCAAGTGATCCGCACCTACAGAGATTTGGAAGTGCCGCTACGTGACGGCGTTCTATTCATTCTTGATTGCGACGGCAAAGTCGATCCAGACCTCAAAGGGAATCGCGACTTAGTAATAACTAAAAATCGCGATCTAGAGGCCGATCTTTTAATTGAGCTCAAGGCTCTTCATCGCGTCGCATTTGAACTCCTGGCCTTGGATTCGAACGATCCGAAAGAATTGTCCAAGAAAACCGAAGAGACGCTGCACGTCGCGGTTGAGATTGCATCGAATCTAGGTATAGCACGATTGGCCGCTAATGAACTAAGTCTGCCTACACGCATTGTCGATCGAAAAACGCAGAAGCGGAGGAAATTTCGCTTCTCGGACCTGCAACGACCAAGATCACGTGCTGATTTATTGTCGTTTGATTTCGAAAAAGCCGCAAACGAGATTTGCTCTTTGGTTGCCTGGAGTGTTAATGACACTAAAAATGTGCTAACTCTTGCCAGTCGGGGAAAACTCAAACGTTGCAGACGGCACGGCAGTCGTGAATGCGTGTCGTGTAAACAGATGTCTTTTTGCAACGGGCACGACTTGGTCGATGCTCTTGTTGTGGTTCTCAATGTACTTCATGGGGTTACTCTTCCCGTATCGGTGTTTGACAGAATGTTACGGGTATCTGCCGATCGTTCGTCAGTGCAGCATTGGGAGGTATTCAGGCGAATTAAAGCTTGGGAGAGTGCTTCAAAAATTCCGGTAGCGGATGTTGGCGAAGTTTCCTAACAGTTCGTTGCCGAATTTGGCTATAGGTGATCAAGGCGCGCCGCCTGTGGCGGCGCGTGCAGGGTCCGGCGCACGTGGGCACCGACTCCCGCATCACGGCACGCCGGGCTCCCGCTTCGCTCGGCCCGTCGGCCGTGCGCGGAGCCGGTGCACGTGGTCGAGGAGCGGCGCGCCAACAGGGAGGCCGCGACTACAAGCAGCTCCAGAACGACATCGGTCGGGACGATCGCGCGGTCACGTGGCTTGGTCGAGCTGGGCACGGCGATCGGCTGCCGCGACGGCTTCGCCGCCTTGCCGTCGAGAAGGCCATCGGCGATGAGCACCAGGCCCAAGATGCACGACGGGCGCTGTCCCTGACGCGTCGTTCGCATCAAGGGCAGCGCCCGTGTGGTGATCAACTTTCAGGCCGTCACCAGGCCGTACAACGTCGGGCGTCACCAGAACCGCCGAGAACTAACGAGATGGTTCGCGCTGGTCAGAGGCGTTCCTAGTCCGAAGAGGACTGGTCAGCCAGGACAGCACTCAGAAGATCTCGTTCTGGTACGTGGCGAATCCGGTCATGCGTTCACCTTGCTATACGGTCGCCCGTTTCGGGAGCCGGCGGTTCGCCGGTGACAGACCGCTCTCCAGGGCGATCGCCACCGGTGCGGCGGTCAGGATGGTGGATGTTGTGCCGGCCACCAGGCCGATCAGCAGAGCGGTGGCGAAGTCGGCCAGGGAGCCGTCGCCCAGGAACAGGAGGGCGGCCAGGACGAACAGCACGCCGATTCCCGTGTTGACGGTTCGCGGCAGGGTTTGGAGCACTGCTGAACTCATCACCTCGGGGAACGGCGCACGTGTCTTCCGCAGTTCGCGCACTCGGTCGAATACCACCACCGAGTCGTTCACCGAATAACCGATGACGGTCAGCAAGGCGGCCAGGAACACGGCGTCCGCGGTCTTGCCCAGCCACGCGAAAAGACCGATCAGCACCATCACATCCGTCACCAGAGCCACCACCGTGGCTACGCCCAGCCGCCAGTCGAACCGCACCGCGAGGTACAGGAGCTGCGCCGCCACCGCGATGGCCAGTGCGATCAACGCGTTGCGCCGCAGCTCCGACCCCAGGCTCGGCCCGATCAGGTCGTTGCTCACCTGCTCCGCCCCACCGGTCGCGCGGTCGACCGCTTCACCGAGCCGCACGGCGGCGGCAGAGTCGATCGGGCCGGTGCGCACGGAGATGCCATCCGAGCCGGAGGTCACCACTACGGCATCGGCGAAGCCTGCGGACGCCAACTCCGCCCGCACCTTGGCGGCGTCCACGGAGGACGCGGTGAACTCCAGCATCCGGCCGCCGGTGAACTCGACGCCCAGCGACAGACCGCGCACGAACAAGCCGGCGACCGCCGCCAGCAGCACCAGGCCTGCCGCGAGCAACCAGCGCTCGGGCCGGCGGAACAAGGTGATCCCCCGTGCGGTCAGCCACGTGCGAACCCGACCGAGCGAATGGAGGCCGCTCCAGGACGGACGTCGTGACAGCAGGGGCATGACCAGGTGCAACAGCACGCGGCTGAGCACCAGCGCGCTGAACAGCGACGCCAGCACACCGATCGACAGCGTGACGCCGAACCCCTTCACCGGACCGGTCGCCAGCCAGAACAGCAGACCCGCCGCCAGCAACGTCGTCACGTTCGAGTCCGCGACCGCGCTCAACGCCCCGCGGAACCCCTCGTCCACCGAACGGGGCAAGCGCTTGCGCCGCGCGAACTCCTCCCGCGCCCGTTCGAACACCAGCACGTTCGCGTCCACCGCCATACCGATGGCCAGCACGAACCCGGCCAACCCAGGCAACGTCAGCGTGGCGCCGATCGCCAGCATCGCCGCGTACGCCAACGCCGCGTAACCACCCAGCGCCAGCACCGCCACGAGCCCCGCCAACCGGTACACGAAGATCAGGAACAGCCCGGTCAACGCCACGCCGATGATGGCCGCACGGGCACTGGCCTCGATCGCCTCCGCGCCGAGCGTCGGCCCGACCGTCCGCTGCTCCACCACCTCCACCGGCACCGGCAGCGCGCCGGACCGGATCACCAGCGCCAGCTCCGCCGCCTCGGCCTGCGCGAACTGCCCGGTGATCGACGTGCTGCGACCGATCATGCCGGTGCCGCACACCGTCGACACGTCCACCTGCGGCGCGGAGACGACCTCGTCGTCCAGCACGAACGCGATGCGCCGCCGGGGGTCACCCGACGGTGAGCACGCGGCCTCGGCGGTCGCCTTCTGCCACGCCTGCGGGGCGTCGCCCTGGAAGTCGACGCCGACCAGGTAGCCGGCGCCCTGCGGGTTGGGCGTCGCACGGGCGTCCTCGATGCCGTCACCGGTCATCACGACGCCGCCGAGGCTGACCGCGTCACCCTCCGGCGTGGGCACGTCACCGAGCCCGGTCACCGGCCGGACCTGGAGCTGGGCGGTGCGGCCGAGCACTTCGACGGCCTCCGTCGGGTCCTGGAGGCCGGGCAGTTCCACCACGATCCGGTGCTCGCCGGACCGCGCCAGCACGGGCTCGGTCACGCCGAGTTCGTCGACCCGGCGGCGCAGCACCTCCATCGCGCGGTCGGTGGCTTCGGAGGTGGCTTCGGACGGGGTTTCCAACACGAGCTGGGTGCCGCCGCGCAGGTCGAGACCGAGGCGCGGTTGCACGGTGAGCAGGGTGGACGTGGACGCGGCGAGCACACCGAGGGCGAGCAGCCCACGGATGAACAGCGCTCGCCGCGCGCTGGAGCGCGGCATGGTGAAGAGACCTCCGGACGAGGGTGAACGGTGTGGGTTCAGCTACCGGAGGTCGAGGGCGGTGCGCGTTCGCCGAGCGGGGTCTGGCCGTTCCGCTCGGGGGTGCGGTGGGTCGGGTCGACGACGTCCACCCGCACCGGCGGCGCGGGCGTGACGTGCACGGCGGGCTGGACGCCGTCCAGCGGTTGACCCAGGTGGACCTGCACCGGGTGCACGGCGTTCGCGCCGCGAGTGGCGGTGCCGGGTTGGTGGGTGCCGTCCACGGGCGCCGAGATGGCGACGAGGTCACCGGGCGCGGCCGGAGCGGGGCCGGACACGACGAAACCCGCGATCAACGCCAGGATCGCGAGCAGCGCGCGTCGGGTCATCGGCCCCCCTTCCCGGTGTCCAGGTTAGCGATCGCCGGCCAGAACCACGACGGCTCCGCCGAGCAGTGCGCACAGCCAGGCGATCGTCAGCGGCAGCATCGTCGTCGCACCGAGGAGGAGGGCCACCGTCCAGCCCGTCAGCACGAGCACGGACAGCGCGAACGACACGGCGACCACGGCGATCTTCGGCCGGTGCCGGGGCAGCCGGAGCACCGCGGACCGCACTCGCCGTGCCCGCAGCAGGAGCAGCCCCACGACCCCCAGGCAGGCGACGACCAGGAGACCGGTGAACCAGCCGAGCACCGGCGTCGGCTTCGGCATGCCCGCCAGCAGGAGCAGCAACCCGCCCGCGACCAGCATCGCGGCGAGCCGTGACAACGTGGGCCACACCAGGACGTGCGCGGCGTGCAGCGCTTCGCTCGACGGCGGCGGGATGGGCGCGCCGCCCCGCTTGCGCCGCACGGTGGCGAGGTTCGCCCGCACGTCGTCGTCACCGGGGTCGAGGCGCAACGCGGTCCGGTAGGCGCGTTCGGCCATGCCCCAGTCCCGCGCCCGCAGGGCGGCGTCACCGAGCACCTGGAACGCACGGGCCTCGGTCGGGGCGAGGTGCGTCGCCTCCCACGCGACCTCCACCGCCTCCCGCAGCCCCTGCGGCGTGGCCGCCAGCACCTCCGCGAGCACCACCTGGCACCGCCAGTCACGCGGCTTGCGGCGCACGCACTCCCGTGCCGCGACGACCGCTTCGGTGTGCCGCCCGAGTTCGCTCAACGCCAACGCGGTCAGCCGCTGGGCCCACGCGTGATCACCGTTGAGGACGAGCGCCCGCTTCGCCGCGTCCAGGGCCGGGTCGGGTTCGCCGGCGTCGAGGTAGGCGGCGGCCAAGCGGCACCACGCCTCGCCGTGCAGCGGATCGACCGCGAGGGCGGGCTGGAGGAGTTCGATGGCCTTGCGCGGCAGACCGAGAGCGGTCAACTCGGCGGCGCGCACCACGGCCGCCGCGATCGACTGGGGCATCGCACCTCCCGGACCTCGCCGACCAGTGTGGCAGTCCGGAGAAGCCTCCCCGAGCGGGTGACGGGCCGACCCCTCGACAGCCCGTCGCCCCGGGGAGAGAACTTCCCAGTCGAGAACGTATTGGCGACAGCGTTCCGCGTCAAGATGTTCTCAAGTGAGAATATCTTGGTACTGACGTATGATCCGCTCATGGACGCCTCGGCCGACCCCGTGTGCGAGTTCCGCGCGAGCCTCAACTGGCTGCTGCACCGGGCGGCGCAGAAGTTGGGCACGGTCGCGCAGGAAGCGGCGGGGCGGCACGGGATCACCACGCGCGGGCAGATCGTGCTGACCGCACTGGCCGGCGAGCGGTCCGAGCGCACCCAGCTCGCCCTCGGCCACGCGCTCGGCCTGGACAAGACCACGCTCACCGCCGAGCTGGACCGGCTGGAACGCGCCGGCCTGATCGTGCGGCAGCCCGACCCGCACGACCGGCGCGTGCGCGTGCCGGTGATCACCGGGGAGGGCAGGGTGGTGCAGGCCGAGGTCGAGAAGCTGCACCACGCGGTGGAGCGCGACTTCATCGCCGACCTCGACCCGCAGGAGGCCAAAGCCCTGCGCGCGCTGCTGGAACGCCTGATCGCGTCCGACCACCGCCCCGACAGCGGCTCCTGCCTCTAGGAGAGGTCCGCCTCTGGGCCAAGTTTGCCTCTGGGCCAAGTTTGCCTCTGGGTGCATGCCCAGGTCGTACTGGTCGGTGAAGAAGTACGGCGAGGTCACGTACGGCTCGTGCCCTCCCAGCACCGTGCCCGCCACGTGCGCGCCCCGGTCCCTTGGCGTTCGCCCAGTGCTCGACCGGGACCCGTCGCCCGTAGCGGGGGTGGTCGTGCGCGGCGATGTCTCCGACCGCGAAGACGTCCGGCGCGGACGTGCGCAGTGCAGGTCGCGGAACACCTCCCCCATCCGCGGCCCCAGGACGCGGCGCAGCGGCAGGTCGACCGGGTCGACCACGGTCACCGGTGCGCCGTGCCGCGGCGGCCACCTCGCAGCCGATCCACCCCGCGCCGACGACGACCACTTCCGCGCCATCTGTCAACGCCGCGTGCAACGGCAGCGAGTCGTCGACGGTGCGCAACGTGCGCAGACCTGGCAGCTCTCCACCCGGGACGGCCAACCGACGCGGTGTCGAGCCGGTCGCCAGGATCAGCCGATCGTACGAATGCGTTGCACCGGTCGAATCGACCGCAGCTCGATTCGGCCCTTTTCGTAGAATTCAGGCTCGCGCACGGGGTGTGGCGAGTCGGTGTCGCCGAGCAACAACTCCTTGGACAGCGCGGGGAGTTCGTACGGCTGGTGCGCTTCCCGGCCGAAGACGACCACGTCACCGGTGTAGCCTCGTTCCCGCAACGCTCCCGCGGCGGAGGCACCGGCCAGGCCCGATCCGATTATCACGATCCGTTGCCGTTCAGCCATTTTCACGCCCTTCCAGGTGACTGGAGTGACTACCGCGTGCGACGCTATCGATAGCTCGGCACGGTCGCCCGGTGGGAATTCTCCCGTCATGGCACCAGCCCGCGTGCGTCTCCACCTCATGAGCGCCCGGATTGGCCCGAGCGCCCCAGGTCGAGACAGTGGGAGGTTGGGGGCCGTGAACACTGGCAAGGAGTGGCAGATCTCGTGCCGCGACATCGCGTCACGTCGCCGCGACATGACGGTTTTCGTCAGCCAGGGGCACGTCGTGGTGACGGTGCCGCCGGGTGAGGCGGCCGTCCTGACCCCGTTAGAGGTGGGCCGCCTGCGGGCGGCTCTGCGCGACGCCGTCGTGAACGCGTCGGGCACACCGGAGCACTGAGTCCCGCCCACAGTCTTCCTACTGACGGGTAGGTAGTGCGAGGATCGGGACGTGACTACCTACTCCGGCATCGGCGCGACGGCCTTGAACCGAGTGGTGGGAGTGCTGCGCGCGGTGGCGACGCTGGTTCGCGTCGGTGTCGTGCGCCCGATGGGGCCGGTGCGCTTGCTCGGCGTGCTGGACGCCTACCTGAAGTGGGGCCTCACGCTCGCGTTCGGCTTCGCGACCGGAGCCGCCCGGCACCCGGACCGACCCGCGATCATCGACGACGGCGGCACGCTCACCTACGCCGACGTGGACGAACGCACCACCCGGCTGGCGCACGGGCTGCACGACCTCGGCGTGCGGGCCGGGTCGAAGGTCGCGGTGCTGTGCCGCAACCACCGCGGTTTCCTGGAGACGGTGACCGCGTGCGGGAAGCTCGGCGCGGACAGCGTGCTGCTCAACACGGGGTTGAGCGCGGGCCAGATCGCGACCGTGCTGCGCGAGCAGGACGTGACCGTGGTCGTCGCCGACACCGAGTTCCGCGGCCTGCTGGCCCACGCGCCGCGCAAGGTCCGCCGCGTGATGGCGTGGGTGGACGGCGCCACCAAGAGCAGGACGCTGGAAGAGCTGATCACCGGCTCGCCCGCCACGCCACTGCCCGGACGTCCGCCGCGCGGCCGGATGATCGTGCTGACCTCGGGCACCACGGGCGCGCCCAAGGGCGCCCGGCGACCGGAACCGGCCAGCCTCACGCCCGCGGCCGCGTTGCTGTCCCGGATCCCGCTGAGAGCCGGTGACCGGTTCTCCGTGGCGGCGCCGCTGTTCCACACGTGGGGCCTGGCCGCGGTCCAGATCGGACTGGTGCTCGGCGCGACCCTGGTGCTGCGCCGCAGGTTCGACCCGGCGCTGACCGCCGCCGACGCGCGCGAACACCGCTGCGACGCGCTGTTCGTCGTTCCCGTGATGCTGCAACGCCTCCTCGACCTGGGCGAACGCCTGCCGGGCCTGCGCGTCGTCGCGTCCAGCGGCTCGGCGTTGCCGCCGGCGGTGGCGCGGCGGTGCCTGCGGGACCTCGGACCGGTCCTCTACAACCTGTACGGCTCCACCGAGGTGTCCTGGGTGAGCATCGCCCGGCCGGACGAGTTGGCCCGGCACCCGGACACCGCCGGTCGGCCGCCGTTCGGCACCCGGCTGGAAATCCTGGACGACGAGGGCCGTGCGGTGCCCGCGGGCGCCACCGGCCGGATCTTCGTGGCCAACGAGATGCTGTTCGACGGCTACACCGACGGCGCCGGCAAAGAGGTCCGCGACGGCCTGATGTCGACCGGTGACGTCGGCTACCGAGACCACTCCGGCCTGCTGTTCGTGGCCGGCCGGGACGACGAGATGATCGTCTCCGGCGGCGAGAACGTCTACCCGCTCGAGGTCGAGGACCTGCTCTCGGGTCTGGCCGGGGTGCGTGAAGTGGCCGTGGTGGGCGTGCCGGACGAGCAGTTCGGCCAACGGCTCGCCGCGTACGTGGTGCGCGAGGAGCCGGGGGTGCCGGACGAGGACGCGGTGCGTGAGCACGTGCGCGCCAACCTGGCGAAGTTCTCCGTGCCGCGCGAGGTCGTGTTCCTCGACACCCTGCCGCGCAACGAGACGGGGAAGGTGCTGAAGCGGGACCTGCCGTGACTGCCTCCGAACAGCCCAGTCACCTCCCGTCGCCGGGCTCGTTGACGGTAGTGGCAGGGCGGCCCGGGGTGACCGCTCCAGGAGGTATCGCCTGGTTGGCCTAGTCACAAGTGGGGTGATGACCGTGATGACCCCTGTGTGCCATGCTCCGCTTGGACGCCTCCGGGCGTCCGCTGCGGACCGGACCCGGCTCCCCCCTGCCGACGAGAGCCGCTACGAATGAACGGAGTTCGACGATGGTTGTGCACTCCCTGCACAAGATCTTGGCCGCGCTGGCCGTCTGCGCCGGTCTCGCGGTCGTCGTGGGCGTGCCCGTCGCCGCTGTCGCCGTCCAGGGCGAGAGCGTCGTGGCCGAGGCCTTCCAGGCGCCGTACATGATCCAGCCGTGAGGCGTGCCGTGCGGTCGTGACGCAGTTCTCAGGGTCGGGGCTCCCCCGCACGCGGCGCCGGGCTTGAGGCACAGTGGACGGCGTGAGCAGCGAAGTGTTGCGCCTGCGTGCGCCGCGGCACCAGGTGAGCCGCAAGTCGATCACCCTCTGGACCCTGCACGCGTTGATCGGGTGGACGGTGCTGCTGGTGCCGCAAGCCGTCGTCCTGATCTTCGCCGCTACCCCGCTGCAGGTCACCGCCGCGATCGCGACCCTGGTGGTCGGGACCGCGCACACGCTGGTGATGCCGCGATGGCGGTACCGGGTGCACCGCTGGGAGGCCACCCCGGACGCGGTGTACACGCTGGCCGGCTGGCTGAACCAGGAGTGGCGCATCGCGCCCGTCTCGCGCATCCAGACCGTGGACACCAAGCGCGGCCCGCTGCAACAGCTGCTCGGCCTGTCCACCGTCACCGTGACCACCGCGTCGGCGGCAGGTCCCGTGTCCATCGAGGGCCTGGACCACGATGAGGCGGTGCGGCTGGCGGACGAGCTGACCACCACCACCCAGGCCACTCCGGGCGACGCCACATGACCCCCGAACTGCCCTCCGCGCCCGAGTACGTCGAGCCGGTGGTGGACTGGCACCGGCTGGACGTGCGCATGCTCGTCGTCCGCCCGCTGAACGAGATGGTGGGCCTGATCCCGCTGTTCATCGGCCTGCTGGTGCTCGGCAAGGGCGAGACGTGGCGGTTCCTGGCCAGCGGCGGCGTGATCGTGGCGATCGTGGTGTTCGGCCTGCTGCGCTGGATCACCACCCGGTACCGGATCACCACGGAGCAGGTCGAGCTGCACACCGGCCTGTTCGTGCGCAAGCGCCTGGCAGTGCCGCGCGACCGGATCAGGACCGTCGACCTCACCGCGAAGCTCGGGCACCGGCTGTTCGGGCTGTCCGCGATCCGGGTCGGCACCGGGCAGCGCGACCAACCCGGTGAGGACGGCCTGACGCTGGACGCGGTGTCGTCGGCCGAGGCGGAGCGGCTGCGCGTGCTGCTGCTCACCATCGCGAAGGCGGAGACGCCGACCGAGGCCGTCGAGGAACGACCGGGCGCCGTGCTGTCCAAGTGGGACAACCGGTGGCTGCGGTACGCGCCGTTGACGCTGTCCGGTCTGGTGGCGGCCGGTGCGCTGTTCGGCTTCGTGATGAACTTCGCGCGGGAGCTGGACATCGAGGTGCTGGACCCGATGACGGAGGCCGCCCACTGGGTCGTGGAGCAGCCGATCGCGTTGACCGTCGCGCTGTTCGCGGGTGTGGTGCTGGTGGTCGCCGTCCTCGGCTCGGTGCTGGTGTACGTCGTGCAGTTCTGGGGCTACCAGCTGACCCGTGAGCCGGACGACACCGTCCGGGTGCGTCGCGGGCTGCTCACCACGCGCTCGGTTTCCGTTGCGGAGCAACGACTCCGGGGCGTCGAGCTGGTCGAACCGCTGCTGCTGCGGGCCGGGCGCGGCGCGCACGCCAAGACCGTGACCACCGGCCTGGGTCGCAAGGGCGAGAGCAACCTCCTGCTGCCGCCCGCGCCGGTCGCCGAAGCCCACCACGTGTCGGCGGAGGTGCTGCGGCAGGCCGAGTCGCCGACGCGGACCCCGCTGCGCCGCCATCCCGTGGCCGCGCTGCGCCGCCGGATGGTGCGCGCCGTGGTGCCGTTGCTGGTGCTCGCGGCGGTGCTGCCGTGGTTCGCGCCGAGCTGGACCTGGCAGGTGGTGCTGGCGCTGGTGCCGTTCTCCGCCGCACTGGGCTGGGACCGCTACCGCTCGCTCGGCCACGCGCTGACCGAGCGCTACCTGCTCGCCCGCGCGGGATCGGCGATCCGGGAAACCGTTGCGCTGCAACGCACCGGCATCATCGGCTGGCGCGTCTCACGCTCGTTCTTCCAGCGCCGCGCGGGCCTGGTCACGATCTCCGCCACCACCGCCGCCGGTGACGGGGCGTACCACGTGATCGACGTGGGGGAGGCGGACGGGCTGGTGCTGGCCGACGAGGCGGTGCCCGGTTTGTTGCGGCCGTTCCTGGAGCGCTAGACCACCGAGCGGAACGTGGTGCGGTAGACGCTGGGCGCCACGCCGAGCGTCGCGCTCATCTGCTGCCGCAGCGCCGCGCCCGTGCCGAAACCGGACCGCCGGGCCACCTGGTCGACGGGCAGGTCGGTCGTCTCCAGCAGGTGACGGGCCCGCTCGACGCGCTGCTGCGTGATCCACTTCGCCGGGCTCACACTCGTCTCCTCGCGGAACCGGCGGGTGAACGTGCGCACGCTCATCCGCACGTGGGCGGCCAGGGCGCGCAGTTCCAGCGGCTCGTCGAGGTGTTCCAACGCCCACGCGCGGGCCGGGGCGGTGGACGTGTCGGCTTCGTCCGGGATCGGGCGGACGATGTACTGCGACTGGCCACCCGGCCGCCACGGCGGCACGACGCACCGGCGGGCGGCGAGGTTGGCGATCCGGCTGCCGTGGTCGTGCCGGACGACGTGCAGGCAGAGGTCCACGCCCGCGCCGACGCCGGCCGACGTGAGGACGTCGCCCTCGTCCATGAACAGCACGTCCGGGTCGAGGTCGACCTCCGGGAACAGCGCGCGGAAGTTGTCGGCGTGCGCCCAGTGCGTGGTGGCCCGGCGGCCGTCCAGCAGACCGGCGGCGGCCAGCACGAACGCGCCCGTGCAGATCGACATCATCCGCGCGCCCCGGTCCGCCGCCGCGCGCAGGGCTTCCAGCACCGGCGGCTCCAGCGTGCCGTCCTCCAGCACCCGCGCGCCGTAGTGCACGCCCGCCACGACCACCGTGTCCGCTTCGACCAGCAGCTCCAGGCCGTGGTCGGGGACGAGGGTGAAGTCCGCCGACGTGCGCACCGGGCCGTCCGGCGTGCAGATGCGGACCCGGTAGAACCGCCGATCGTCCTCGTCGCGGGCGGCGTTGAAGATCTGCGTCGGCGTGCCGAGGTCGAACGTCACGACCTCGTCCAGCGCGAGCACGGCGACCTGGTGACGGCGGTCCATGGCCGGATTCTTGCACATGATGGCCATTGAGCCACTTTCGTCCGGTCCGGGTGATCACCGACGCTTACCGGCGTGATTCGCAGCAAGCAGAACTGGGCATGGGTGGTCGCCGGCGTCGCGTTCATCGCGCTGGTCGGCGCGGCGGCGTTCCGGGCCACCCCGGGCGCGTTGATCGAACCGCTGCGGAGCGAGTTCGGCTGGTCCACCGGCACCATCGGGCTGGCCGTGTCGGTCAACCTGATGCTGTTCGGGCTGACCGCGCCGTTCGCCGCCGCGCTGATGGAGCGCCTCGGCGTGCGCAAGGTCGTGGCGTCCGCGTTGACGCTGGTCGCGGTGGGCAGCGGGTTGACCGTGTTCATGACGACGGTGTGGGAGCTGGTGCTGTTCTGGGGCGTGCTGGTGGGCTTGGGCACCGGGTCGATGGCGCTGGCGTTCGTCGCCACCATCACCGGCCGCTGGTTCGTGAAGCGCCGGGGTCTGGTGACGGGGGTGCTCACGGCGGGCGGCGCGACCGGTCAGCTGGTGTTCCTGCCGGCGGTGGCCGCGCTGTCCGAGTGGTCCGGCTGGCGCGCGGCGTCGCTGATGGTGTCGTTCGCGGCCCTCGCGGTCGTGCCGCTGGTGCTGCTGTTCCTCCGCGAGCACCCCGCCGACCTGGGCGTGCCGCCCTACGGCGGTGACGAGGTCGTGCCCGTGCCGCCGACGTCCGGCGGCTCGGCCCGACGTGCCATCAGCGCCCTGACCGGCGCCGCCCGCACCGGGCCGTTCTGGTTCCTCGCCGCCGGGTTCGCCATCTGCGGCGCCACCACCAACGGCCTGGTCGGCACCCACTTCATCCCCGCCGCCCACGACCACGGCATGCCCACCACCGCCGCGGCCGGCCTGCTCGCCATGGTCGGCGTCTTCGACGTCGTCGGCACGGTGCTGTCCGGCTGGCTCACCGACAAGGTCGACCCGCGGCTCCTGCTCGCCGTGTACTACGTGCTGCGGGGCGCGTCCCTGCTCGTCCTGCCGCAGTTGTTCCACGACTCGGTGCAGCCGTCGATGCTGGTGTTCATCGTCTTCTACGGCCTGGACTGGGTCGCCACCGTGCCACCGACCGTCGCGCTGTGCCGGGAGGTCTTCGGCCTGTCTGCGCCGGTCGTGTTCGGCTGGGTCTTCGCCTCCCACCAGATCGGCGCCGCCATCGCCGCCACCGCAGCCGGCCTCACCCGCGACCACTTCGGCGACTACGCGCCCGCCTGGTACGTCGCCGGCGTGCTCAGCATCGGCGCCGCGTTCCTGTCCATGAAGGTCAAGCGCTCACCGGCGTTTCCGGGAGATCCCGAAGAGCCCACGCGTGATCTCACGACCGAGGGCGCTCGCGGCTGATCGCAGGAACGACTTGACCGCCGTGTTCCCGAGCACCTGCCGCACCACACCGGGCTCGGCACGCTCGGGCTTCGGCCGGGGCGCCTCCTCCCGTCCCGCTTCACCGGCAGGGGGCGCCACCCCGGCCGCCAGCTTCTCGTACGCCGACTCGCGGTCGACCGTCCCCGAGTACTTCCCGTGCAGCTCGGACGACGCGGCGGCCTGCTTGATCGCGTCCGCCCCGATGGTGTCCATCAAGGACCGCGGCGCGCGCAGCCTGGTCCACGCCACCGGCGTCGGCGCGCCCTTCTCGCTCAGCACCGTCACCACGGCCTCGCCGATCCCCAGCGAGGTCAACACCTCGTCCAGCTCGTAGTGCGGCGTCGTCGGGTACGTCTTCACCGTCTTGGCCAACGCCGCCTGGTCCTCCGGCGTGAACGCCCGCAGCGCGTGCTGCACCCGTGCGCCCAACTGCGACAGCACCGCGTTCGGCACGTCCGTCGGCAGCTGCGTGCAGAAGAACACGCCCACCCCCTTGGACCGGATCAGCTTCACCGTCTGGGTGATCCGCTCCAGGAACGCCTTCGACGCGTCCGCGAACAGCAGGTGCGCCTCGTCGAAGAAGAACACCAGTTTCGGCTGGTCGAGGTCGCCCTCCTCGGGCAGCACCTCGAACAGCTCCGCCAGCAACCACATCAGGAACGTGGAGAACAACGCGGGCCGGGACCGCAGGTCGGCCAGCTCCAGCAGCGACACCACGCCCTTGCCGTCCGTGACGCGCATCAGGTCGCGCGGGTCCAGCTCCGGCTCGCCGAAGAACGTGTCGCCGCCCTGCGCCTCGAGGTTCACCAACGACCGCAGGATCACCCCCGCCGTGGCCGACGAGACGCCGCCCAGGCCCTTCAGGTCCTGCTTGCCCTCGTCACCGGTGAGGTGCGTGATCACCGATCGGAGGTCCTTGATGTCCAGCAACGGCAGGCCGCGGGCGTCGGCCCAGTGGAAGATCAGGCCGAGCGTGGACTCCTGCGTGTCGTTGAGCCCCAGCACCTTCGACAGCAGGATCGGCCCGAAGCTCGTCACGGTCGCCCGCACCGGCACGCCCACGCCCCCCGTGCCCAGGGACAGGAACTGCACCGGGCACGCCTGCGGCTGCCAGTCGTCACCCGTTTCGGTGGCCCTGGACGTGATCCGGTCACCGCCCTCACCCGGCCGTGACAGCCCGGACAGGTCGCCCTTCACGTCCGCCATCACCACCGGCACACCCGCCGCCGCCAGCTGCTCGGCGATCAGCTGCAACGTCTTCGTCTTGCCGGTTCCCGTGGCCCCCGCCACCAGCCCGTGCCGGTTCAGCGTCGCCAACGGGAGCCGCACGCGCGCGGTCGGCTCCACCGCACCGCCCACCAGCACCGCGCCGAGTTCGATGGCCGCGCCCTCCGAGGCGTAACCGGCAGCGATATCGCTCTGGGCCGTCATTGCGATGAGCGTAATGAGATCGGTAGGGGCCGCCACCCGAAGCGACGGCGGGCCCGCCGGACCGGGCGACTAGGCTCGCCCGCGTGATGGATCGCTTGGTGTGGATCGACTGCGAGATGACGGGCCTCGACCTGGGCAAGGACGCCTTGATCGAGATCGCGGCGCTGGTGACGGACGCGGAGCTGAACGTGCTCGGCGACGGTGTCGACGTGGTGATCCACGCCGACGACACCGCGCTCGACTCGATGCCGGACGTCGTCATGCAGATGCACGCCAAGTCGGGGCTGACCGAGGAGGTCCGGCGGTCCGCGGTGACTCTCGCCGACGCCGAGGCGCAGGTGCTGGCGTACATCAAGGAGTGGGTCCCGGACCCGCGCACCGCTCCGCTGGCGGGCAACTCGATCGCCACCGACCGCGGGTTCATCGCCCGTGACATGCCCGAACTCGACGCCCACCTGCACTACCGCATGGTCGACGTGTCGTCGATCAAGGAGCTGTGCCGGCGCTGGTACCCGCGCATCTACTACGCACAGCCCGGCAAGGGCCTGGCGCACCGCGCGCTCGCCGACATCCGGGAGTCCATCCGGGAGCTGGCGTACTACCGGCGGACGGCGTTCGTCGCGCCGCCGGGGCCGACGTCGGAGCAGGCGCAGGCCGTGGCCGCCGAACTGCTGGCCGCCGACCGGGTCGACTAGGGGCGGTTTCAGACCTGGAGGCAGGGCACTGTATGCTCTCTTCCGCCGGGTCAGCCGGTCTTGGTGGGTGTAGCTCAGCTGGCAGAGCACTGGGTTGTGATCCCAGGTGTCGCGGGTTCAAGTCCCGTCACTCACCCCAAGCGGAACGCCCCTCGACAGCCTTGTCGAGGGGCGTCTTCTTTTTGTCCCCTGCTGTGCCACTTGCCTCCTACTGTGCCCTGCGGAGTTGTCATGAGCGCCACACTCGTCGCGAAGGACCTGGCCGCCGGGCACGGCGACCGCGTGCTGTTCGAAGGTCTGGACCTGGTGGTCGCGCCCGGTGACGTGATCGGGCTGGTCGGGGCGAACGGCGCGGGCAAGTCGACGCTGCTGCGGACGCTGGCCGGGCTGCTGCCCGCCGAACGGGGTGTGATCCGCCTCTCCCCGACCACCGCGACCGTCGGCCACCTGCCGCAGGAGCCGGACCGGCGGCCGGGCGAGACGGTGCGCGCGTTCCTGGCCCGCCGCACGGGCGTGGCGGACGCCCAGGTCGAGCTGGACCGGGCCACCGAGGCGTTGGCCACGGGCTCCGGCGACGACGGCTACTCCGAGGCGTTGGAGCGGTGGCTGGCGCTGGGCGGCGCGGACCTGGAGGAGCGGTCCCTGGAGGTGGCGGCCGACCTGGGGCTGGAGGTGTCGCTGGACCTGCCGATGACGGCGCTGTCCGGCGGTCAGGCGGCGCGGGCGAGCATGGCGTCGTTGCTGCTGAGCCGGTACGACGTGTTCCTGCTGGACGAGCCGACCAACGACCTCGACCTGGACGGCCTGGCGCGGCTGGAGCGGTTCGTGACGGGGCTGCGCGCGGGCACCGTGCTGGTCTCCCACGACCGCGAGTTCCTGTCCCGCACGGTGACGCGGGTGGTGGAGCTGGACCTGGCGCAGCAGCAGGTGCGGTCCTACGGCGGCGGGTACGAGTCGTACCTGGAGGAGCGGGAGATCGCCCGCAAGCACGCTCGGGACGACTACGACGAGTTCGCGTCGACGAAGGCTTCGCTGGAGGAGCGGGCGCGGGCGCAGCGGGCGTGGATGGAGAAGGGCGTGAAGAACGCCCGGCGCAAGGCCCCCGACAACGACAAGTCGGGGCGCAAGTTCCGCACCGAGGCGACCGAGAAGCAGGCGTCGAAGGCCAGGCAGACCGAGCGCCTGATCGAGCGGCTGGACGTCGTCGAGGAGCCGCGCAAGGAGTGGGACCTGCGGATGGAGATCGCCGCCGCGCCCCGGTCCGGTTCGGTGGTGGCGGTGCTGCGGGCGGCGGTGGTGACGCGCGGGTCGTTCACGCTGGGGCCGGTGGACCTCCAGGTGGACTGGGCGGACCGGATCGCGATCACCGGCGCGAACGGCTCGGGCAAGTCGACGTTGCTGGGGGCGCTGCTCGGCCGGGTGCCGTTGGCCTCGGGGTCGTCGGCGCTGGGCTCCGGTGTGGTCGTGGGCGAGATCGACCAGGCACGGGGCCTGTTCCTGGGTGACGAGCCGTTGCTGGACGCGTTCGGGGCCGCCGTGCCGGACCTGGTGCCGGCCGACGTGCGGACGTTGTTGGCGAAGTTCGGGCTGAAGGCGGCGCACGTGGTGCGACCGGCGGCGTCCCTCTCCCCCGGTGAACGGACGCGTGCGGCGTTGGCGCTGCTCCAGGCGCGCGGGGTGAACCTGCTGGTCCTGGACGAGCCCACGAACCACTTGGACCTGCCCGCGATCGAACAGCTGGAGTCCGCCCTCGACTCGTACACCGGCACCCTGCTGCTGGTCACCCACGACCGGCGGATGCTGGACGCCGTGCGGACGACCCGCCGCCTGGTGGTGGCGGCGGGTCGTGTCACGGACGTGTAGCGGCTAGCGGTTGCCCTTGACCCACTGGTCCCACGGGACCTGCCAGTCGCCGAAGCCGTCCCAGAACTGCAGTGCCGGGCCGCCGGAGTTGGTGACGATCACGACGTCGCCCGGCTTGGAGTTGTCGAACACCCACTTGGCGTTCTCCGGGGACAGGTTCAGGCAGCCGTGGCTCACGTTGCGGTGGCCCTGGTCGCCGATCGACCACGGCGCGCTGTGGAAGAAGATCCCGGAGTTCGACATCCGGTACGCCCAGTCCACCGGCGTCACGTAGCCACCCGCCTCCAGCGACAGGCCGTACGTGCGGGAGTCCATCACCATGTGGGCGTGCTTCTCGGTGAGCACGTAGGTGCCCGTGGGCGTGGGGTTCTGCGCGTCGCCCATCGAGGTCGGCATGGTGCGCACGACCTGGCCGTTGACCTTGGTGACCACCTGGTGCGTCTGACCGTCCGCCTCGTGGATGACCGAGTCGCCGATCGTGGTGGTGATGAGGCGGTCTTCCTCGCCGTAGATGCCGTTGCCGACGTGCTTGCCGTAGATCTTCGCGTTGATGGTGATCTTCGTGCCGGGCGTCCAGTAGTGCTGCGGGCGCCAGTGCACGGTCTTCTCGTCGTACCAGTAGAAGGCGCCCTCGACGCGCGGCTCCGGGGTGATCGAGATCATCGCCTCGGCGGCGGCCTTGTCCGCGATCGGCTCGTCGAAGTAGAACGCGAGCGGCTGGCCGACGCCGACCGTGGTGCCGTCCTGCGGGTTGACCGAGAGGTAGGTCAACGTCCGCGGCTTGACGGTGGTGAAGCTGGACGTCTTGGTGACGGTGTTCCCGTCCGTGCCCACGCCCGTCACGGACAGCGTGTACGTCTTCTGGTAGCCCAGCGGCTCGGTGTTCGTCCACTGCGTGCCGTCGGGCGTCAACTGCCCCGCGACGGCCACGCCCTCCGGGTTGGTCAACGTCACCTGGGTGAGCTTGCCGTCCGTGGCCGTGGCCACGACCGGCACGCCCGGCGCCACGTCGACCGCCGCGTCCGCCGGGCCGGTGGTCAACGCCACGGGTTTCGGCGGCGGCGTGGACGAAGTGGTGGTCGTGGTCTCGCCGGCGGCGCCCTCGGTGGACGCCGAGCCGGTCGAGCAACTTGTGACCAACATCGCAACCAACCCGATCGCGACCAACCCCAGCGCTCCACGCGCCCCCCGCTTGCGGTGCATCCCGTCCTCCGGTTCGTCCCTGCACACCCAGACCACCCGATTGCAGGGGGTCTACTGGTGTCCCCTGACTAGGGGACGCTCCGAGGGTTGACGATGTTGCCCAGGATGCTGGATCGTTACCAAGGCGAAGTTCCCCCTGCACCAGGGCGGCACACCCACCCTGACCAGGCGATTGGGAGCTGAGTCAGACGCTGTGCTAATGTTCTTCGCGTCGGACAGAGCAAGAGAGTCCGAGCGCCGCTAGCTCAACTGGCAGAGCAGCTGACTCTTAATCAGCGGGTTCGGGGTTCGAGTCCCTGGCGGCGCACAATAAGGAACCAGGCCGGTATTGCCACCGGCCTGGTTCTTTTTTTATTTCCCGTCAGTGCCCGCCGGCAATTCGGGTGCCGCATTCACCGCGGTGCGTGCACCGGAGTTCTCCCGCTCCGCAGTGGTGAGGGTTCCACCCGGAGCACCTTGGCGGCCCACCCGGGCAGCCACCAGTTCCAATCGCCCATCATCGCCACGGTCGCCGGCACCAGGACCGAGCGGATCACCGTCGCGTCCAGGAAGATTCCCAGCGCCATCCCGGAGGCGAACATCGCCACGTCCAGTTCACCGCCGCTCGCCATCGCGGCGAAGGAGAAGAACAGGATGGCCGCCGCGGCCGTGACCAGCCGGCCGGTCCGCCCGATCCCCCGGATCACCGCCTGCTCGGTGTCGCCGGTCCGGTCGTACTCCTCGCGCATGCGGGCGAGGATGAACACCTCGTAGTCCATGGACAGCCCGAACAGGAACGCGAAGATCGTCACCGGCAGGAACGTGCCGATCACGCCGTCGGGCTGGATTCCGAGCAGTGCCTCGGTGCCCCAGCCCCACTGCCACAGCACGACCATCGAGCCGATCACCGCGCCGAGTGACAGCAGGTTCATCACAACCGCCTTCAGCGGCAACAACAGCGAGCGGAACGCGCGCGCCAGCATGAGGTAGGAAACGATCGACAGCACGGCCAGCATCCAGCCGAAAGCGCCGTAGGTGACGTCCGCGAAGTCCATCTGCTGGGCCGTGTACCCGCCGACGCCGACACCGTCCGGCACCGCGTCGACCACCCGCTCGACGGTGCGCCGGCCCGCCTCCGTGCCGCCGTCGTCGACCGGCAGCACGGTGATGACCGCGGAGCCGTCCCGCCGCCACGCCTGCCCGGTGGGCGCGGCGACGGTGTGGATGCCGGGCAGCGCGGCGACGGCGGCGACGACCGAGTCCGGGCTGGTGCCCGGCGGCACGTGGACGTCGAACGCGTAGAGCGTTCCGGACGGGATGCCGACCGAGGTCAGCGCGACGAGCCCGTCGTGCCCCGGACCGTCGTGGTCCAGGTTCGCGGTGACCGGGACGTTGGTGTTGATCCCCAGCGCGACGACCGCCAGCGTCCCCAGGACCGCGATCGCACCGGCGGCGGCGATCCCGCGGTGTCGCACGACCCTCCGCGCCCACGAGGTCCACATGCGACTGGCGTCGGCGTCCCGGTCCGCGCCCCGGGCGACGTGCGCGCGGTCGAGACGCCTGCCGGTGCGGGCCAGCACGATCGGCAACAACGTCAGCGACACCAGGGCGCCGGCCGCCGTGACCACCATTCCGCCGAGGCCGAGACTGCGCAGGAACGGGATGGGCAGCACCACCATGGTCAGCAGGCCGGCCGCGACCACCAGGCCGGAGAGCACGATGGCCTTCCCCGCGGTGGCCATGGCCTGGTGCACCGCCGCGTCGGGGTCCGCGCCACCGGCCCGCTGCTCGCGCCAGCGGGTCACCATGATCAGCGCGTAGTCGATGGCGATGCCGATCCCGAAGAGCGGCGCCATCGTCACGGTGGTCTCGTGGATGTCGGTGAACAGGCTCATCACCAGCACGCCGAGGTAGGAGACCGGGATCGCGACGAGCGCGATCAGCAGCGGCACGAATGCCAGCTTCGACCGGAAGACCCAGGCCAGCACGAGGATCGCGGCCATGAGCGTGACCAGCAGCTTGACCGGCACGTTCAGCCCGCCGGTGTCCTCGCCGGTGGCGAGCTGATCCAGACCGGTGATCCGCAGCGACGCCCCTGGCGGCAGGTGCGGGCGGATGGCCGCGTCGACGAGCCCGTCCAACTCGGCCCCCTCGCCGAGCGCGCTGCCCGGGATACCGCCCTGCTCCACCGGGTTCCCGAACACCAGCGCGTAGGTGACCCGGCCGCCCTCGCCGACGAACCGCCGGTCTCCGGTGTTCACGTACGACGCGACGCGCGCGTGCGCGTCCCGCTCCACGGCGTCGAACATTCGCGTCAACGCCGCGGCCACTCCCGGGCTGTCGACGGAGACGCCTTCCGGCAGGGTGATCACCGGGACGTACGGGCGCTCCCGGCCACCGGTGCCGTACGCGTCCACGATCCGGCTGTTCGCGTCGTAGGCCGGGAGTCCGGGTGCTTCGTACTGCTCGGAGACGTTCGGCAGCAGCAAGGCGAGCGCGCCACCGCCCGCCAGCGCGAGCGCCACCGTGATCACGACCACCACTCGCCGGTGCGCCAGCGTGAAGATCGACAGCTTTTCCATGCGACCCAGTGCAGCAGCGCGATCTTCCACCGCCCTTCGACGCCGCCGGCAATCCCCTGTCACAGAGAACTCACAGAACAATCCGGTTCCGGCTCGGCCAGACTGACCGGGTGACACAACAGCCGACACGGGTCCTCGTGGTCGACGACGAGAACTACCTCGCCGACCTGGTGGCCACCGCGCTGCGGTACGAGGGCTTCGCCACGGCGACGGCCGGGACCAGTGCCGAGGCGGTCCGACAAGTGGCCGCGTTCGCACCGGACCTCATCGTGCTGGACGTGATGCTGCCGGACGGTTCCGGCATCGACACCTGCGCCAGGCTGCGGCAGGCGGGGCACGACACGCCGGTGGTGTTCCTGACCGCCCGCGACGCCACCGAGGACAAGATCGTCGGGCTGACCGCCGGCGGTGACGACTACGTGACCAAGCCGTTCAGCCTCGAGGAGCTGGTGGTCCGGGTGCGCGCGGTGCTGCGCCGGACCAAGCCCGGCGGGACGGCCACCAGGGTCGCCTTCGCCGACCTGGAGATCGACGACGACGCCTACACGGTGCACCGCCACGGTCGGGCGATCGACCTGACGCCGACCGAGTTCAAGCTGCTGCGCTACCTGGCGGCCAACGCGGGCAAGGTGCTGTCCAAGAAGCAGATCCTCGACCACGTGTGGAACTACGACTTCGGCGGCAGCGACGCGGTCGTCCAGACCTACATCTCGTACTTGCGGCGGAAGGTGGACGTCTTCGAACCGCCGCTGATCCACACCATCCCGCGGGTCGGCTACGTCATGCGCCGAGGTGGGTCCTGATGTCGTTGCGGGCCAGGCTGATCCTGATCGTCAGCGCCCTCTCCGCGTTGGGGGTCGGGCTGGCGGTCGGCGCGACGTTCGGTGCGCTGCAGGACTGGGACACCGACGAGTACGGCCCCCGGTTCTCCGAGATCGGCATGCGGGCCGAGCAGTTGCACGCCCAGGAGTACGCCGAGCTGACCAGCCGGGTGGCTCGCGTGGCGATCATCTCCAGCATCGGCACCGTGCTGGCGGTGATCGCGGCATCCGCGTTCGCGGTCAAACGCGGCCTGCGCCCGCTCGACGACATCGCGGCGACCGCGGACAAGATCGGCTCCGGCGACCTCTCCCGGCGCGTGCCGGTCGAGCGGGAGGGAACGGAGATCGGCAGGCTCGGCGTGGCGTTGAACGCGATGCTCGGGCAGGTCGAGTCCGCGTTCCGGGACAAGGAGGCGTCCGAGGCGCGGTTGCGGCGCTTCATCGCCGACGCGTCCCACGAGCTGCGCACGCCCATCGCCACGATCCGCGGCTACGCCGAGCTGTTCCACCGCGGCGCGGCGGAACGTCCGGGCGACTTGGCCAAGGTCACCAGCCGGATCGAGTCCGAGGCCAAGCGGATGGGCACGCTCGTGGACGAACTGCTGCTGCTCGCCCGGCTCGACCAGGGGCTGGCAGCCGACCGCGAGCACGTGGACCTGACCGCGCTGGCCGCCGACGCGGTCGCCGACGCGGCGGCCAGGGCGCCAGGACGTTCACTGCGCGTCGATCAGGACGGCGCCGTGGTGGTGTTCGGCGACACCGGCCGACTGCGCCAGGTGCTGGCGAACCTCCTGTCCAACGTGCTGCAACACACCCCGCCGGGATCGTCGGCCACGGTGCGGGTGCGCGCGGAGGGGGAAGACGCGGTGATCGAAGTGGCGGACACCGGTCCAGGTCTGGAACCCGATGACCGCGCGCGGGTTTTCGAGCGCTTCTTCCGGACCGACGCGGCGCGCGCCAGGGACGGTGGTGGCGCCGGACTCGGGTTGTCGATCGTGGAGTCGGTGGTGGTCGCGCACGGCGGGCAGGTCGACGTGAGATCGACCAAGGGCGTCGGCACGACCTTCCGGGTCACCGTGCCGCTGAACCGTGCCACGACTTCGCGCTGACCGCCTTCGGCAGGTCATTCGAGAATCGACAGCTCCGGGTCCGCCACGACGCGAAGGAAATGCAGGGTGGGCCACCACCCGGTGACTCTGCCCAGAGTCGTGAACCAGTTCGCGGAATTGATGCGTCCTGGCCAGTTGATTCCGACTGCCGTACGGCCGATTCCGACGTCGGGGAGCGCCTGGGCCACCGACTCGACACGGGAAGTGTCCGGCTCGGCGTTCGCCCGGGCAGGGCCACCGATCAGCGCTATGGCCGCGACCGCCGCGACGACCGCAGGCCGGACTGCTTTGGCGATGGCGGTGCTTTGGGGCATGCCAAATCTAAGCACCTCGCCCCGGCGGTCCCGCGAGCGACCCCTCCCACTCCAGTGGGTATCGATCGCTCGTCCGTGAAGCCACAGCAGGACGGGCATCAGGTTTGATCTTTGTTAAGTTGGCGAATTTTCACTCGAACGTGCCGGAAGTCCCACTCAGGGATTACGTTCTGTAACCTCCTTCGAGGGCGACGAACTTAAGTCCGGACTGGTTGTCCGGGGCGCGGGGATGGAGTCGCGAACCCTTTTCAGGTCCGACAGGTGATCAAGCAGCACGGCCGTCTCGACCTCGGCCACCTCACGCAGCACATCGACGGCACGGTGCCACCGCTCCTCGGCCTCTTCGACGTTTCCGAGAGCGACGAGCGCATGCCCCCAGAGGTGCAGCGCACGGCCGAGGTCGTGACGTGCGCCTATGGCCGCGCACAACGCCACAGCCTGCTCGGCGTGGGCGATCGCCTCGCCGAACCGGCCGAGGTCGTACTCCACTTCGGTGAGGGTCACCAACGCCTCGCCGCTCCGGCTCTGGTCCCCGAGGGGGTGCACCGCAAGCGCTTCCCGCAGCCGATTCAGAGCGGCCTCGTGCTCTCCCCGCTCGTGGTGCAGTTTGCCGAGTTCGGTCAACGTTATCGCTTCGCCGCGGACGTGGCCGATGGATCGCCGAATGGCGAGGGCAGCGTAGTGGTGGTCGAGTGCGAGATCGTCGCGCTCTATCTTCCGATAAGCGTTCGCCAACTGGTCCAGCGCATAAGCCTCCCCATCCCGGTAGCCCATTTCACGCACGGACTCCAGCGTTTCCCGGTATAGTTTGATAGCGGCTGCGATCTCACCCGACTCGACCAGTGTGCTGGCGACGTTGTGCGCGCAGATCAGCTGGATCTCACGGAGCCCGGCGGTCTGCGCGATAGCCATCCCGGCCTCGAAGTGCTCGCGCGCCTCGGTGAGCCTGCGCAACCGGTATAAGGCCATACCGATATTGCTGTACGTGCCGCTCAACGCCTCCGGGTCGCGAAGCGCACTGGCCGCTTTGAGTGCCGCCCGGTGGGCGACAAGCAGGTCCTCGAACGTCGACGACCGGTCGAAAGCCTCGTGGAAGTTCGCCGAGAGACGCCATGCGTGTTCGTTGAAGCCGAGACGCACGGACTGGGGCACGCAAGCGATCAGGATCGACCTGTGCCGGGTGAGCCAGGCCAACGCCTCGGCCTCATCGGTCAACCGGACCGCGTTCGGGGACATGCCGGGCAACGGCGGCACCGGCGACGTTTGCGGATCGAGGAGGTGCGCCGCGACCTCGCACGAGGCCAAGTACCAGTCCAGCAGGTGTGACATCGCGTCTCTGCGAGCCTGCGCGGGCTCGTCCCGGCGCACGAGGTGTTCGGCGTACCCGTGCAGCGTGTCGTGCAGGCGGAACCTCCGGGGCGCACGGCCGTACTCCAGGAGGTTGCTCCGCACGAGCGCGCTCAAGTGGCCGCTCACGACGTCTTCCGACTCACCCAGGAGCGCGACCGCCGCGTCGAGGCCGAACTCGGCGGTCGGGTGCAGTCCCAGCAACCGGAACATCCGCGCCGTGCCTTCGGGCAGGTAGCGGAACGACCACGAGAACGCGACGGGCAGCGTTGCGCTTGCGTCGTCGCTGTCGTAGACGGATCCGAGCACGCCGAGTCCGTCCTGGTCGCGGAACTCGGCGACCAGCTCCCCGACCGGTGTGCCCGGCCGGTGGGCGACTTGTTGCGCGATGATCCTCAGCGCCAAGGGCAAGCCGTCCACCAAGTCCGCCAAGTCCCTCAGCGCCTCCGGTGTCCGGTCCGACCGCTGGTGGCCGATCTCATTGCGCAGCAGCGCGACCGACTCCGCCGTGGACAGTGGCGGCACCAGCTTCAGGTCGACGTGGTCGAGGATGTTCAGACCCATCAACCGGGTGCGGCTGGTGATGATGGTGAGGCAGCTGGAGGTCGCCGCCAACACCGGCCGCACCTGGGCGCTCTCCTGCGCGTCGTCGAGCAGGACCAACATCTTCCGCCGGCCGAGGATCCGGCGCAGTTCCCGCTGCCGCTCCACGCCGGTGGCCGGTATTCGTGCAACGTCCAAGGACCGCAGCAGGAACGCCAGCACGTCGTCGGGCGCCATCGGCGTTCCCGGCCCGGCGCCGTGCAGCTCCAGGTACAGGTTGCCGTCCGGGAACCGTTCGAGGTGCCGCGCGGCCCATTTCAGCGCCAGTTGGCTCTTGCCCACGCTCGGCATCCCGTGCAGCGCGACCACCCGACCCTGATCGCCACCGTCCAGCAATGCGTCGAGTTCGGCGAGCAGATCCTCCCGACCGATGAAGTTCCGGCCCGGCAACGGCACCTGGTGCGGCGCCACGACCTCGGGAGACGCCGTGCTGTCCTGCTTGCGCAGGATCGACCGGTAGAGATCCCGCAGTTCCGGCCCCGGCTCAGCGCCGACGTGCTCGACCAGCCGCCGGCGGAACACACCGTAGAAGTCGAGGGCCGCGGAGTAGCGCCCCAAGGCGTCCAGAGAACGCATGTACAGACCTGCGAACGCCTCGTCCGGGGCCTGGGTCGCGTTGAGCCTCCCGGCTTCCGCCATGACCTCCAGGTGCTCGCCGAGCTGGTGCTGGCTGTCCAGCAGCGTGTGAAAGGCGGGCATCCGGTCGAATGCCTCCATCTGGTCACGGCAATGGTCTGCCCAAGCCCCTTCCAACTCCTGCAACGGTCGACCGTTCCACAGCGACAGAGCCTCCCGGAGGAGGGCTTTGGCTGTTAGGTGGTCACCCCTGCCGGCGGCCATTCGGCCCTCTTCCGCCAATTTGCGGAAACGATGGTAGTCGATCACCCCCGGCGGTTCCAAGTCGAGCCGGTAGGCGTTGCCCTCCTTCCGGATGAATCCGCCTGTCCCGGATTTGGCCAGAATCGAGCGCAACCGGCTGATGATCGGTTGCAGGTTGCGTCGCACCTGGTCGGACGTGCTAGCCGGCCACAGAACTTGCGCAATCATGTCCACTTGCACCGACCGCGGAAAGTGGTACAGCAGCATTGTGAGCACGCTGCGGTGTTTGGCCGGACCGAGGTCGTAATCATTCCCATCGACGTGTAATCGCGTCTTACCGATGATCTTGAACTCCACCAGCGCCACCCTTTCGCTGGTCAACCTGCCCGTGTCTACAGTCTGCTTCAACTGGAGACACTTCCACAGTCTCTTTCCACGTTTTCGTCCGAATTGCCCATGTGGCCGGACTGCGATCGGCGGGGTGCAAGCGGACTGCAAGTTCCCGGCAAACCGGGCCGTCACTCTTCTCCCAGGGTCGGAGCGCGAGGGGGAGAGTGCATGACACGTACGGAGTGGTCGCGGGTGCCGATCGGGCTCGACGCACCGCAGTGGGTCAGCCGCGCCGGGTACCTATCGGTGCTCGCCGTGGTGCACACGGTCACCAGCGGGCAACGCCTGCTGGAGGCGGTGGAGCTGATCGAGACCGACACGAGGGTGCAGGTCGTCTTCACGCAGGCGCCCGATGTCTTCGCCAACGGAGTGGCCGACTTCCTGAAGTCGACCGGCGGTCTCGTGCTGCCGTGGGAGCTGGTTGCGCGGGAGAAGTTCGACCTGGCCGTCGCGGCGGCCTACGGCGGACTGCACGAGGTGCACGCGCCGCTGGTCCTGTTGCCGCACGGCGCGGGGTACGGCAAGTCCTTCACCACCGGTGGGGAGCCGGTGGTCTACGGGTTGGACGCGCAACGGCTGCTGCACAACGGCCGCGTGCTGGCGAGCGCGTTGGTGCTCGCCCACGAGGACGAGCGGGAGGTGCTGCGCCGGCAGTGCCCACAGGCTCTCGACGTGGCGGTCGTGGCGGGCGACCCGTGCTACGACCGGTTGGTGGCGAGCCTGCCGCACCGCGACAGGTACCGGGCCGCGCTGGGCGCCGAACCGGGGCAGCAGGTCGTGGTGGTCAGCTCCACGTGGGGTCTGGACTCGTTGTTCGCCCGGTTCGAGGACCTGGTGCCGACCCTGCTCGAAGAGCTGACACCGCAAGGGTTCCGCGTTGTGGCGCTGGTCCACCCGTCGGCGTGGTTCGGCCACGGCCGCAGGCAGGTGGACGCGTGGCTCGCGGAGTGCCGGGACGCGGGGCTGGTGGTGGTCGGTCCGCACGTGGACTGGCGGGCCGCGTTGATCGCCGCCGACCACGTGGTGGCGGACCACGGCTCGGTGGGCGTGTACGCGGCGGCCATCGGGCGTCCGGTGGTGCTGGTCGACGCACCGGTCCGGATCGCCACTTCTGCCGGGTCGGCGCAGGAGCTGTTGCGGCGCACCGCGCCGCGGTATCGGCCGGGAAGGCCCATGCGGCAACAGTTCTCGGAAGCCGCAGCGCGCGCCGCGGAGCTGGGCGATGCCGTACGTGAGCGGCTGACGTCGCAGCCCGGCCGGTCGTCGGCCGAGCTGCGCCGGGTGATGTACGGGCTGCTCGACATCCCCGAGCCGGGACGGCACCGCGCCGTGCCGCCCGTCCCGACACCGGGAGAGCCGCGATGACCGAACCGGTGGTGCGGTGGACGACCAGGTCCGACGGCCTGGCCGACGTCGTCGTGCGTGAAGCGTCCGGTGGGAGTGCGATCGGGGTGTCCGCGGTGCTCCTGCAGGACAACCCGTTCGCCGCGTTGGCCGTCGCCGTGTCGGCGGACGGACTGGTGGTGCGGACCGAACTCGGCCACGTGGTCGAGCTGACGCCCGTGACCACGGACGCGCGCTGCCTCGACGTCGACGCGGTCGTGCGATCGGCGGTCGAGTCGCTGTACGCGTGGCACGTGGCCCGACTCGACCTGAGCGCGTTGCACCGTCGTGGGCTGCCGGTGTGGTGCGCGGACCACCGGGCACGCCGGTCAGCCGTCCCGTGCGGGTGGCTCGGGGTCGTGCTCCAGGCCGCGTAATCGTCGAGCGATGTCGTCGGCCTTCGAGGACCCGATGTCGGTGTAGAGCCGCAGGGCCTGTTCCCAGTGCTCTGCGGCTTGCCCAGCGTTCCCCTGCCGCTCGGCGGACTCCGCGAGCAGGTGACGTGACTCCGCCATCCCCTGCTTGGAGCCGAGCGCGCTCAGCGCCTCCAACGCGCCGCGTGCCGTGCTGTCGGCCGACTCGAGGTCGTCCGCACGCAGGTACGCCGCCGCCTCGGCCACCACGACTCGCGCCTGGTTGTACGGGTCCGGTGGCTCCAGATCGCCGAACAAGGCGGTCGCCTCGCGCAGTGCCTCCAGCGCCGCTTCGCTGCGGCCGAGCCCGGTCAGCGCGCGGCCGAGGTTGATCAGCGTGAGGCCGAGGCTCCGCCTGGCTCCCAGTTCCCGGTTGACCTCGGCCAACCGCTCGAACAGGCGGGCGGCTTCGGCGAGCCGTCCACGGGCCATGTGCAGCACCGCCAGCGCCTCCCCCGCGTCTGCCGCACCCCGCCGGTCACCGGTCTCCTCGGCGACCGCGGCCGAAGCGCGCAGGTGCTCCTCGGCCTCGGCGAACCGGCCCACCGTGGTGCACACCATGCCCAGCCGCCTGAGCATGACGGCCTCGGCGAACCGGTCGCCCCACTTCCGTGCGACGTCGACCCCGCGCCGGTCGATCTCCAGTCGGTCCCGGTAGTGCTTGTGGTGCAGCAGAAGCGGCCACAGCACGTCGGACAGCTGCCAGGCGAGGTGCCACCAGCCGCGTTCCTCGGCGACCCGTCCGCACGTGATCAGGTTCTGCCGTTCCTCTTCCAACCACGCCAAGGCCGACTCGCGGTCGGCGAGCACCGGCACGTCCTCGGGCGGGGCCAGGAACTCGTACCCCAGCCGCTGCCGGTGCGGCGTCACGACGAGGTCGGCCGCCATCGCGCCGCTCAGGTACCACTCCACCATCCGCCGCACGGCCCGCGCCCGCTCGTCCACGTCGTCCTCTGAGTCGGCTTTGCTCCGGGCGTGCAGCCGCAGGAGGTCGTGGAACCGGTACCTGCTCTCGCCGACCGACTCGACCAGGCTCCCGTCCACCAGGTCCTCCAACACCGCGGGGGAGGCGTCCTCCAGGACCGCTGCCGCCACCGAGGCGCCGAACTCCTGGCCGGGGTGCAGCGAGAGCCGGCGGTAGAGCGCGGCGGCTGTCGGTCGGAGCGCGCGGTAGGACAGGTCGAAGGTCGTCTGCACGGACAGCTCCGCGGCCGACAGCATCGACAACCGGCTGCGCTCGTCGGTCAGCTCGGCGAGCACCTTCCGCACCGACCACTGGGGACGACTGGCCAACCTGGCGGCGGCCACCCGGACCGCGATGGGCAGGCCGCCGCACATGCCGACCAGCGCTTCCGCCCGTTCCGGCTCGTCGGTGATCCGCTTGCTCCCCACGACCTTGGCCAGCAGCCGCACCGCGGACGACCTGCCGAGCGGGGCGACGTCGACCAGCCGTGCGCCCTCGGCCACCAGGCCGGTGAGCCGGTTGCGACTGGTCACCAGCACCGCGCTGGACGGCGAGTTCGGCGCGAGCGGGCGCACCTGGGCGGCCGAGTAGGCGTTGTCGAGGAGGACCAGCACTTTCATGTCCGCGGTCAGGGAGCGGTAGAGGGCGGCCTGTTCGGCGATCTCGACCGGCACCTCCCGGGACGGCACGCCGAGGCTGCGCAGGAACAGGCCGAGCGCGTCCTCGGGCGGCACCGGGCTGGACCCGCTGAAGCCGGCGAGGTCGACGTAGAGCTGGCCGTCGGTGAACAGGTCCCGCGCGCTGTGCGCCCAGTGCAGCGCGAGCGCCGTTTTGCCGACGCCGCCCGGACCGCTCAACACCGCGAACATTCGCGATCCGTCCTGCCTGCTCGCGGTCAGCGCCGCGTCCAGTCCGGCCAATTCCACCGTGCGGTCGGTGAAATGCACCGGTGCGGCCAACAATTGACGTGGAACCGGAGGCGGAGTGGACGGTGCGTTGTGGAATGTGATGTCCCCGTGCACCACCCCGGCCTGCACGGCACCGCCCGAGGACGACCCGGACAAGGTGTTGCCCACGTCTACCCCGCCGTACTGCGCCTCACCTGATCGCGACATCCGCTACCCCCGTGGCGTGTCGATTCGACCATCAACACGACCGTACGGTATGCGGGTGCCGGCACGGTATTGCCCGGTCGAGCGAACTCGCCTCCCATTCGGACCAACGGGGCCGGGTGATATCTGTCTCACCCGATCCGCACGGCGCGATAATGAATTGGCGGTCACCCGAATGCCAGTGCGATTCGTCGGCCGGCCAGCAGGCGGGTCCGTTCGACCTCGATGTTCACGATGGCGTCCGTGTTGCGGTCCAGGCGGTCGTAGGACTTGGCCAGGAGCCAGTGGGCGGCCTCCGGGCCGATCGGGGTCAAGGGCCCTTGGTCCGCCAGGCGGTGGCGGGCGGTGGTGACGTCCCGGGTCACGAAGGCCGTGCGCACTTCGCCACCGGACAGCTCGTCGATCAGGAACACCATCGCGTGCTCGTCGTCCGCGAACGTGTAAGTGCAGATCAGGGCCAAGTAGCCGGCGTCGATGGACCGGTCGCAGATCCAGGCGCCGCCGACCTTCAGCGCCGGACGGGCGGGCGCTACGGCACTCGCGGCCCACTCGCGTGGACGGCCGGTGAGGGCGGCTGCCAGGACGCGGAGCAGTGCGTGGTTGCGGCGGCTGGGCAGTGAGACGGCGTGGTCGATCAGGCCCGCCCAGAACTCCTCGTCGGGCCGGACGTCGGCCACGGCGGTGCTGACCGTCAACTCGGCCTCCAGCGGGTCGAGCAGCTGCGGCAGGGCGCGGCAGCGGTGGACGACCCGCTGCTGCTCCTCGGTCAGCGGCGTCCCTTGTGGACGGCGGACCACCACGATCTGCCGCCGTTTCGGGGTCTGCGTCTTCCGGCTCACGGCGCGAGGCTGGCACGTCCGGGTGTGTCCTGGGTCGCAACGCGCACCGGCTGCGGCGACACCGCACCCGAAAGGGGACAATCGGCGGTCGTGAGCTCCCTACGCGAGGCGTTGTGGCGGGCCGCGGCGAATCGCCGGGCCGGGCTGCCGCGCACCTCCTCCCTTCCGCCGGCCGAAGTGGACGACGCGGTTCAGTGGGCGCTTCGGCGTGCCTTCGAGCACCTGTGGGAGCACGGCTGGCTGCCTTACGACGTGTACGAGGTGGTGCGGCGCAACGAGGACGAGCGCGCGCTGTCGGTCCTGGTCGACGCCTTGGCGTCGGAGGCTTCGCGGTACTCGGCGTTGCACCCGCGGTGGCTGGAGCAGTTGGCGGAGATCGAGGCGACGGTCTGGTGGGACGTCACGCAGCCGTACGTCGACCAGTGGGCCGGCCGGCACATCGAGTTGCGCGACGACGCCGTCGCCGCGGCCGTGGCGGTGCTGCGGGTCCTGATCATGTTGCCGGGGCTGCCGGTGATCCTGCCCAAGCCGGGCACGCCGTTGGCCGCGATCGACCACCACCACGTGGACCCGAGGATCCTCAACCGGGTGCGGGGGCTGCTGGCGAAGGCCGAGTCGACGGCGTTCCCGGAGGAGGCCGAGGCGCTGTCGGCCAAGGCGCAGGAGCTGGTGACGCGGCACGCGCTGGAGCGGATGCCGCTCGAGGTGGCGACGACGACGTCCCGGCGGTTGTGGCTGGACAAGCGGTACTTCGACGGCAAGGCGCAGGTCGTGCACGTGGTCGCCACGGCGAACCGGTGCCGGGCCGTGGTGTACGACCTCGGGTTCGTGGCGCTGGTCGGCGAGGAGCTCGACCTGGAGATCGTGGAGCTGCTGTCGGCGTCGCTGCTGGTCCAGGCGACGCGCGCGATGGTCGCGGCGGGCGAGAAGGCCCGCAAGGGTGACGAGGCGCGGTCGGCGTCGTTCCGGAAGTCCTTCCTGCTGTCGTACGCGCACCGGATCGGGGAGCGGCTGCGGGCGGTCAACGAGGTGCCGGCCGACGACGACCGGCTGCTGCCCGTGCTGGCGGAGCGGAAGAAGGCGGTGGAGGAGTACTTCGGGGCGATGTTCACCCGGACCGTGGCGAAGAGCACGCCGGTGCGCAGTGCGGCCGGGTGGGACGCGGGGCGGTCGGCGGCGGACCGGGCGAACCTGTCGATCAGCTGACCTGCGGTTTCTCCGGGACTGTCGGTGGTCGTCCGTACTCTCTGCGTCATGACTACGGCGATGGACGTGCGTCGGTTGTTCAACGTGACGCAGGAGACGCGGTTCCACTTCAACCACTGGTACGGCAAGCGGAAGCACGTCGTGGAGCACGTGATGGCGCACGAGTCCGATGCCGTCTACCGGGTGAGCGCGGACGAGGTCGAGGCCGCGTGCCGCAGTGCGCCGGTGCCGGGACCCGGGGTCGCCGAGGTGCCGGAGGTTCGGCGCTGGCGGCCTGATTTCGCCTTCACGCACGTGGCGCACCACGTGGTCGAAGCGCTCGGTCGATTACCTCGTTGGCCCGAGTTCAAGCAGTTCTGCGAGGCGGACGAGAAGGCGCGGGCGATGCTGTGGACGCCGGCGCGTGAGGTGATCGCCGAGGTGGGCGCGGAGGGGCGTGCCGCGCTGCGCAACCGGGTCGTGTCCGATTTCCTGGGGTTCCTGCGGGATGTGTGGGTGCTGGCGGTGCTGCGCGGGCATGGGTTGGACGTGCGGGTGCATCCGTTGGCCGACACCGTGTTCAAGGTCGACGCGTGGGTGGAGCGGTTGATCGTCAACCCGCGGGGCGGGCCGCAGCGGTCGGAGGACCTCCTGGTGCACGCGGTGCCGCCGTTCTTCTTCGCCGATCTCCGGGTCACGGAGTTCACGCGGGTCGGGGCTGCGGTGCTGCCGTCGCGCGCGCAACTGGACCGGGCGGCGCGGAGGCTGCGGGACGTGCTGCACCCCGCGTGAGCCATCATGGCCGGGTGCCGAACCTGGAGCCGCGGGCGTCGAGCCTGGAGACGACGGACGACGTTCGCGCCCGGATGAGCAAGCAGCGCTCCCGTGACACGGCGATCGAGGTGGCGTTGCGGCGTGAGCTGCACCGGCTGGGGTTGCGCTACCGGGTGCACCAGCGTCCGCTGCGCGCGGTGCGGCGTGAGGCGGACGTGGTGTTCGGGCCGGCGAAGGTCGCGGTGTTCGTGGACGGCTGCTTCTGGCACGGGTGCCCGGAGCACGGCACGTGGCCCAAGCGGAACGGCGAGTTCTGGCGCGCCAAGATCGAGGCGAACCAGGCTCGGGATGCCAACACCGATCAGGCGTTGGCTGATGCGGGGTGGTTGGCGGTGCGGGTTTGGGAGCACGAGGACCCGGCCGTCGCGGCGGGGCGGGTTCGGGCGGTGGTGTTGGAGCGTCGCGGGCACAGTGGTGGGGGGCGGAGTGGCGAGGGGCGGAGTGGCGGGGGCGCGCTCACCTGAGTCTGTGGCTGTTCATGGGCTAGCCTGACCCCCGTGCTGTCCATGATCGACCTGTTCGCCGGCTGTGGCGGCATGACCTCCGGGTTCGCTGCGGCGGGCGGCTACCGGCAGGTGATGGCGGTCGAGTGGGACCTGCACGCGGCGGCGACGTACGCGGCGAACTTCGGTGAGGACCACATCCGCTGGTCCGACATCGCGGAGGTGCCGGACGACGCGATCCCCGAGGTCGACGTGATCGTGGGTGGTCCGCCCTGCCAGGGGTTCTCGAACCTCGGCTCGAGGGACGTCGACGACCCGCGCAACTCGCTGTGGCGGGAGTACCTGCGGTTCGTGCGGCGGGCCCGACCGGCGGTGTTCGTGATCGAGAACGTCGACCGGTTCCTGGCGTCGACCGAGTTCGCGTTGCTCCAGGCGGAGACCGAGGGCTACGAGCTGAGCTACGGCATCCTGCTCGCGGCCGATTTCGGTGTGCCGCAACGGAGGCGGCGGACGATCGTGATCGGCTCGCGGGTCGGGCGCATCCCGCTGCCGACGCCCACGCACGTGCGGGAGCGCTGGCACACCGTTGGTGACGTGTTGCGCGGTCTGCCCGAGCAGCCGTTGACGACGTCGTTGCCCGGGTCCGTGGTCGAGTTCTTCGGGCGTGAGCTGCCAGGGCCGTTCAAGAGCCCGGACCTGCACATCGGGCGGAATCCGACGCCGATGTCGTTGGAGCGGTACCGGCACATCCCGCCCGGCGGTGGTCGGTTCGACCTGCCGGTGGAGCTGCTGCCGCGGTGTTGGCGGGAGAAGAAGACCGGCACGACGGACGTGATGGGCCGGATGCGCTGGGATCAGCCGTCGCTGACCATCCGGACCGAGTTCTACAAGCCTGAGAAGGGTCGCTACCTCCACCCGCAGTGGGAGCCGGGTGAGGACGGGCACCGGGTCGACCGGCCGATCACGCACCTGGAGGCGTCCCGGTTGCAGTCGTTCCCGGACGATTTCGAGTGGTGTGGGTCGAAGATCTCGGTGGCCAGGCAGATCGGGAACGCCGTCCCGCCCGGGTTGGCGCGGGCCATTGCCGAGCACCTGAAGTCGTACTTGGTGACGGGCTCGGCGGAAGCCGGCGCTGCTCGCGCTGCCGGCGTTGCCGGGGCGAGTGTGTCGGGCTGTCGGCTGTGCGGCTGAGCGGAATTGTCGGACCCCTGGTCTAGCGTCGTCATCATGACGACGACTACGTACGAGAACTCGATCCGGATCGGCTCCACCACCTACCAGTTGGTCGCTACGGCGGACCCTGCGCTGTCGGTCGACCTGGCTGGTGTGGACGGGTCGGGTGAGCTGGTGGCCGAGGGGTCGATCCGGCTGCCCGCCGAGGCGGGCGTGAAGATCGGCAAGTTGCTGGGGCAGGTTCTCGACGCTTTGGCTCGGTTGAGCGGAGCACCGTCGGGTTCGTCCCGGGATCGGCCGGACCGACCGGATCGGCCGGCCAACGCCAATCAGCCGTGGACGCGGGAGTTGGACGACGAACTGCGGAGTGAGTGGATGGCCGCGACGCAGGACGTTCCGGCTGCCGATCTGATCCGCGCTATCGCCACACGGCTGGAGCGGTCGCCTACTTCGATTCGGTCGCGGGTGGCCAAGGTCGGCTGTGATCCGGACGTGCCCGGGCGGGTGCTGTCCGACGAGGGTGCGCGGGTGTTGCGGCGGGCGTGACGGTTCGGGTGGTTGTCCGGCTGGAACCGGTCCGGCTCGATGTGACATGGAGCCCTTACGGGCACCCCGGACAGGCCGAAGCCATGTCACATCGGGCCTCGTCGGCCACTGCCGGTGTGGTGTGGGTGTGGTGCGGGTGAGGTGGACCCGGTTGGGGGTGAGGTGGGGGTTGGGCGGATAGTGCAGGGGTGTTGGTGCTGCACGCGCTGGGCGTGGCTGGTGGGCGGGTCGCTTTGTGGGCTGAGGACTCGTTGATGCCTGCCCGGGTTGTCGGACGGCTGCCTCGGGTTGCTGTCGGGCATCCGTTCGCGGTTCCCGGGGACTCCTTGGCCTCGTTGCTCGGGGCCGGTGAGGTCGGCGTCCTGTCCGTTCGGCTGCCGTCTTATGCGAGTGGACCGGTTGAGTCGCCTGAGTTGGTCCGGGAATCCGTCGAATCTCGACGCGGGGCGCTTCGGTGGCGGGAGTGGTTGGTTCCTGTTGTCCGGGTGGACGGGATGCCCGCTGAAGCGCTGCCGGACTGCCGGGTCGGGGCTTCCGGGAAGTTCCTCGCCGACCTCCTCGGCTTCGGGCGCGACCTGGTTCGGCGGGGTCGTGTCCTGCCTGCTGTCGACGGTGATGGGTGTGCTCGGTGGCGGTCTGCTTTGTCCGGGGTGGACTCGTTGCGGTTCGCGGCGCTTCGGACTGGTGCTCCCGCGTCGTTCCGCGGCGGTGACGAGCCTGGTGACCTGGTCCTCGAGGTCTTGGATCGGGCGGTTGACCGTGAGGTCAGGGGTGCGCTGGCGGGCACTGCCGTGGGCGGGGAGGGGCTTGTTGGTCGGTGGTTGGCCGCATTGGTCGGTGACCCCCGTGTGCAAGGGGAAGTCGGGGCTCTTCGGTCGAAGTTGGCTGCTTGGCGCGCCAGTGGGTTGCAGGAGAGTCCTGTGCGGACCTGCTTCCGGTTGAGTTCACCTGATCAGGGCGGCTCGGTGAAGGACGGGTGGCGGGTCGAGTTCCTGCTGCAGGCCGTGGACGAGCCGAGCGTGGTGGTTACCGCGGAACAGTTGTGGCACAAGCAGGACGCTGTCCTTCGTCGGTGGGTCGGTCGACCCGAGGACGTTCTGCTCGGTGATCTCGGGCGCGCTGGGCGGCTCTACCCGGCCTTGGACCGGGCGCTCTCGGCTCGACGACCGGTGGAGTTGGAGCTTGATGTCGAAGGCGCCTACGACTTCCTCCAGCACGCCGCTGTTCTGGCGGAGGCCGGTTTTGGCGTGATGCTGCCCTCGTGGTGGCGACAGCCCCATCGGCTCGGGCTGCGGCTCAACGCCACCAGCCGTGGCACGGCGGGCGAGGTGGCCAAGGAGAGCGAGCTGGGGCTGAAGGTCCTGGTGGACTACCGGTGGGAGCTCTCGGTCGGTGATGAGCGGTTGACCGAGGACGAGTTGCTGTCGCTCGCCTCGGCCAAGGTGCCGTTGATCCGGGTCCGCGGCCAGTGGGTGCACGTCGACCCGAAACGGCTCGCTGCCGGGC
This sequence comes from Saccharothrix isguenensis, assembly GCF_052936305.1. Classification (NCBI taxonomy): domain Bacteria; kingdom Bacillati; phylum Actinomycetota; class Actinomycetes; order Pseudonocardiales; family Pseudonocardiaceae; genus Saccharothrix; species Saccharothrix isguenensis. The sequence goes on along the minus strand of NZ_CP193626.1, from coordinate 1,219,854 downwards.
TCGCCTTCCTCAAGCGCGGTGGCGGGCAGATGACGGCGGCGCAGGTGCTGTTGCACTCCGGGCTGCATCCGGACGACGTCGACCTGCCGTTGCCGTTGAACGGCGTCGAGGCCACCGGGTGGCTCGGCGACCTGCTGTCCGGCGAGGTGGAGCACCACCTCGAACCGGTCTCGCAGCCGCCTGGGCTGGTGGCCGAGTTGCGTCCCTACCAGCAGCGCGGGCTGGCCTGGCTCGCCTTCCTCGACCGGTTGGGGTTGGGGGCTTGCCTGGCTGACGACATGGGGCTCGGCAAGACCGTTCAGCTGCTGGCGTTGGAGGCCCACAACCGGCGGGGCGGGCGGCGTTTGCCGACGTTGTTGGTGTGCCCGATGTCCGTCGTCGGCAACTGGCAGCGCGAGGCGGCCCGGTTCACGCCGGGGCTGGAGGTCCGCGTCTACCACGGTGCGGGCCGGGCGCTGGACGTCGACTGCGACCTGGTGATCACCACGTACGCGGTCGTGGCGCGGGATGGCGGGAAGCTCGCCGACGTCTCGTGGGACCGGGTGGTGCTGGACGAGGCGCAGAACGTCAAGAACAGCTCGACCCGGCAGTCACGGGTGGTGCGCGCCCTGCCCGCCCGGCACCGGGTCGCCCTGACCGGCACGCCGGTGGAGAACCGGCTGGCCGAGCTGTGGTCGATCATGGACTTCGTCAACCCCGGCGTCCTGGGCACGATCAACACGTTCCGCGCGCGCTTCGCCGTGCCGATCGAACGGCACCACGACGAGGACGCCGCCGTCCGGTTGCGCCGGATCACCGGCCCGTTCGTGCTGCGCCGGCTCAAGACCGACCCGCGGATCATCACCGACCTGCCGGACAAGATCGAGGTCAAGCAGCTCTGCACGTTGACCGCCGAGCAGGCCTCGCTCTACCAGGCGGTGGTGGACGACATGCTGGCCCGGATCGCCGAGTCGGAGGGCGTCAAGCGCAAGGGCCTGGTGCTGGCCACGATGTCCCGCCTCAAGCAGGTCTGCAACCACCCGGCACAGCTGCTCGGCGACGGCTCGCGGATCGCCGGCCGGTCGGGCAAGCTCGCCCGGCTGGAGGAGATCCTGGACGAAGCCCTCGCGGACGGCGACAAGGCGTTGTGCTTCACCCAGTTCACCGCCTTCGGCTCGCTGGTCGTCCCCCACCTGGCCGCCCGGTTCGACACCGAAGTGCTCTACCTGCACGGCGGCACGCCCAAGAGGGCACGGGACGAGATGGTGCGGCGGTTCCAGGAGGAGGACGGCCCGTCGATCTTCGTCCTCTCGCTGAAGGCGGGCGGCACCGGGCTGAACCTGACCGCGGCGAACCACGTCATCCACCTCGACCGGTGGTGGAACCCGGCGGTGGAGGACCAGGCGACCGACCGGGCGTTCCGGATCGGCCAGCGCAACCACGTGCAGGTGCGCAAGTTCGTCTGCGTCGGCACGGTGGAGGAGCGGATCGACCGGATGATCGAGGAGAAGCGGGGGCTGGCGCAGCTCGTGGTCGGCGCGGGTGAGGACTGGCTGACGGAGTTGTCCACCGGCGAGCTGCGCGAGCTGTTCGCCCTGTCCGGGGAGGCAGTCGGTGACTGACTGGCACCCGCCGTCACGCCCGATCCGGGTCGAAGGCGGCCTGACGCTGCGCAGCAAGCGCGGCGATATCGCGCAGACGTGGTGGTCACGCCGGTTCCTGGAGGTGCTGGAGTCGTTCGGCATGGCCGCACGCCTGAGTCGTGGCCGCACGTACGCGCGGTCCGGGCAGGTGATGACCATGTCGTTGTCGACCAGCCTGGTCGTGGCGCTGGTGGCGGGCACGCGCCCGGAGCCGTACCGGGCGCGGATCGGCGTGCGGAAGTTCAGCGACGAGGACTGGCGGCGCATCGAGCACGCGCTGGCCGACCGGGCGATCTTCGCGGCGAAGCTGCTCGCCGGCGAGATGCCGCCCGAGATCGAGGACGTGTTCGCCGACCTGGGGCTGACCCTGTTCCCGAGCACGATGCGCGAGCTGCACATGGACTGCACGTGCCCGGACTGGGAAGTGCCGTGCAAGCACCTGGCCGCCACCTGCTACCTGCTCGCCGAGTCGTTCGACACCGACCCGTTCGAGATCCTGGCCTGGCGCGGCCGGTCCCGAGAGGACCTGCTGGACCGGCTGCGCGACCTGCGCGCGCCCATCCCCGCCGAGACGCCCGGCGAGGTGGACGAAGAGCCGGCCTTCGACCGGTTCTGGGTGCGGCCGAAGGTCGCCGAGGTGGTGCCGGACGTCGCGGAGCCGGTGCGCAGACGCCCGGACGCCCTGCTCGACCAGCTCGAACCGCTGGTCGTGGACGGGCGCCAGGTGACGGACGCGCTGCGCCCGCTGTACCGGGTGATCGCCGAGTAGCGCTTCAGCCGCCGGCGACCGAGGGCAGGATCCGGACCTCCGCGCCAGGGGCGAGCCGGGTGTCGGCGCCGGACAGGCGACGGCACTCCTCGCCGTCCACGTAGAAGTTCACGTACCGGCGCAGGCCGGCCCGCTCGTCGCGCAGCCTCCGGTCCAGCAACGGGTACCACGCGGCCAGGTGGTCGAGCAGGGTGCCCAGGGTGGCCGGCTCGGGCACGTCGACCTCCACCTTGGCCTGGTCGCCGACCGCCCGCCGGAGCGGCCCCGGGATCAGCACGAGCACTCGCACCGCGCTCACACCTCCGCGGCCCGCACGCACACCACGTCGGGCAGGTGCTCGGCGATCCGCTGCCAGCTGTCGCCCTCGTCCGCGCTCGCGTACACCTCGCCCGACCGCGATCCGAAGTAGACGCCGGCCGGGTCCGCCGCGTCGGTGCACATCGCGTCCCGCATCACGGCCGTCCAGAACCCGTCCGGCAGCCCGTTCCGCAACGCCTCCCACGACTCGCCGGCGTCCGAGGACCGGTACACCGCGCACTCGCCACGGGGCGGGAAGCGGTCGCCGTCCGCGACCAGCGGGAAGTTGTAGACCACCTCCGGCCTGTGCGGGTGGCTCACCACGGGGAAGCCGAAGTCGGCGGGCAGGCCGTCCGCGATCGACCTCCACGTCGCCCCGGCGTCGTCGGACCGGTACACGCCGTGGTGGTTCTGCAGGAACAACCGCTCGGGCACGGCCGGGTGCCGGCTGACCTTGTGCACGCACTGGCCGAACTCCGGGTACGGGTCGGGCAGGAAGTGCGTCGTGATCCCGGTGTTGCTCGCCTCCCACGACGCCCCGCCGTCGAACGTCCGGTACACCCCGCCGGTGGACATGGCCACGGTCAGCCGCAGCGGGTCGACCGGGTCCGGCAGCACGGTGTGGATCGCCTGCCCGCCGAACCCCGCCTCCCAGTGCTCGCGGTGCGGGTGCTTCCACAGGCCGTCCACGAGGGAGTACGTCCGGCCGCCGTCCTCCGAGCGGAACAGCGCGGACGGCTCCGTGCCCGCGTACACGACCTCGGGGTCGGGTGTCAGCGCCAACTGCCACACCCGTTCCAGTGAAGCGTCCTGCGGGAACGCGATCGGCGCGTGGTCCGGCTCCTGCCAGGTGGCGCCGAGGTCGTCGCTCGTCACGACGGTCGGGCCGAAGTGGGAACTCGTCGTGCCCACCAGCAGTCGCGGGCGGTCGCGGCGGTTCTCGACCGCTACGGCGTAGACCTCGGTCATCGGGTGGTGCGGTCCGTCGAGGCTCCACGACTTCCGGTCCTCGCTGGTCGCGAGCCACAGCCCTTTGCGGGTGCCGATGGCGAGCAGGTGCATGGCGTACTCCTCGATCCCGTGACGCGGAGCACCGTACGCCCGGAGCCCGACATCCGCCGTCCGCAAGGGACCGGCCGGACAAGTTACCGACTGGTAGCGTGCGGCGCCGACGAAGGGAGAACCCCGGTGCTGTTCCACCCCGACACCTATGACGCCGGTCACCTGGACGCCGAGAGCCGCCGCCTGCTGCGGGCGACGATCGACTGGTTCGAGGAGCGCGGCAAGCGCCGCCTGATCGCGGACGACCAGGCCAAGGTCTGGTACGCCGAGTTCCTGGACTTCGTCCGCCGCGAGAAGCTGTTCGCCACCTTCTGCACGCCGGCGTCCGCAGCCGGCGGCGCCCCCGACAAGCGCTGGGACGCCGCCCGCAACGCCGCGCTGAGCGAGGTCCTCGGCTTCTACGGCCTCCAGTACTGGTACGCCTGGCAGGTCACCGTGCTCGGCCTCGGGCCGATCTGGATGAGCGACAACGCGGTGGCGCGCAAGAGGGCCGCCGAGCTCCTGGACGACGGCGCGGTCTTCGCGTTCGGGCTGTCCGAGAAGGAGCACGGCGCGGACGTCTACTCCACCGACATGGTGCTCACGCCCACCGCCGACGGCTTCACCGCGACCGGTGGCAAGTACTACATCGGCAACGGCAACGTCGCTGGCATGGTCTCGGTGTTCGGCCGGCGCGCGGACGTCGAGGGCCCGGACGGCTACGTCTTCTTCGCCGTCGACTCCCAGCACGAGAAGTTCGCCCTGGTCAAGAACATCGTGGACTCGCAGATGTTCGTCAGCGAGTTCCGCCTGGACGGGTACCCGGTCACCGCCGACGACGTCCTGCACACCGGCCAGGACGCGTTCAGCGCCGCCCTCAACACCGTCAACGTCGGCAAGTTCAACCTGTGCACGGCGTCCATCGGCATCGGCGAGCACGCGTTCTACGAGAGCATCACGCACGCCCACAACCGCATCCTGTACGGCAAGCGGGTCACCGACTTCCCGCACGTCCGGCAGTCCTTCGTGGACGCCTACGCGCGGCTCGCGGCCATGAAGCTGTTCGCCGACCGCTCGGTCGACTACTTCCGCAGCGCCTCCCCCGACGACCGCCGCTACCTGCTGTTCAACCCGATCACCAAGATGAAGGTCACCAGCGAGGGCGAGCGGGTGATCGACCTGCTGTGGGACGTGATCGCGGCCAAGGGCTTCGAGAAGGACACCTACTTCTCCATGGCCGCCCGCGACATCCGCGCCCTGCCCAAGCTGGAGGGCACCGTCCACGTCAACCTGGCCCTCGTGCTCAAGTTCATGCCGAACTACCTGGCCAACCCGGCCGAGTACGCCGAGGTCCCGACCCGGCGCGACCCGGCGGACGACGAGTTCTTCTGGCGCCAGGGCCCGGCGCGCGGCCTCGGGCAGGTCCGGTTCCACGACTGGGAGGCGGCGTACCGCGACCACGCGCACGTGGCCAACGTGGCCCGCTTCCACGAGCAGGCGCAGGGGCTGCGCACGCTGCTCACGACGGCCGCGCCGGACGAGGAGCAGCAGAAGGACCTCGACTTCCTGCTCAACCTCGGGCACCTGTTCACGTTGGTCGTCTACGGGCAGCTCGTGCTGGAGCAGGCGGGGATCACCGGCTTGGACGCCGACGTGCTCGACCAGGTGTTCGACGTGCTGGTGCGCGACTTCTCGGCGTACGCGGTCGCGCTCCACGGAAAGGCGTCGTCCACCGAAGCGCAGCAGCAGTGGGCACTCGGCCAGGTCCGCAAGCCCGTTGTCGACCAGGCCCGTTTCGAACGCGTGTGGCACGAGGTCTCCGCGCTGTCGGGTGCCTACGAAATGCGCCCATAAGAGGCCCGCGGTAAGGCGGCGGGGTGTTCACCGCCGCCTTACCCGCGAAGCCGCAGGTAAGCGATCGAGCACGCCCGGTAGGAGGACGCCCGGCACCGGCAACGGCACCAATCACCATCACTCCGACCGGCCGCTTGCGACCTCCGCACGTGGGTGAACGCGGGCCTGTGAATGAGTTGCGTCTTGACTGGTCGCGCACGCCCGTGTTTCGTCGTCAGCTACCGACGAACCGGAGGGAAACGCGCGCATGACCGCGTCCAAGGCACTGCGGGCACTGCGGGAGGCGATCGTGCTGGAGCACCTGGAGTCGGAGAACGAACACGAGTTCGACGCCACTGTCCGCACGTTCGACCATCCCCGTTGCGAGATCGTGGCGACCGGGCAGGTGTTCGACGGCCGCGCCGAGGTCGCCGGGTACTACGCCCGCGTCCGCGACGCGTTCCCGGACCAGCGCAGCCGGCTGGTGGAGTTACGCCACGCCGACGACGCGGTGATCGTGGAACTGGAGCTGCGGGGCACCCACCTGGGCAGTCTCCGCGGCGAGGAGCCCACCGGGAGGGCGTTCCTGGTCCGGACGGCGGCGATCTTCGTGTTCGACGAGGCGCGCCTGGTGGGCAAGCGCGTCTACGGCGAAGAGGTCGTGCCGGTTCCCGCGCTGACCACCTGAGCGCCGGCCCCGCGAATGCGAATCGGGCCGCCACCCCCGCTGGAGGGGATGGCGGCCCGACAAGATCCGGGTCCTGGTGGTGACCCGGATTAGGTCAGAGCGGTCGAACCGACTGCGCCTGCGGGCCCTTCTGGCCCTGGCCGATCTCGAACTCCACCCGCTGGTTCTCTTCCAGCGTGCGGTAGCCGTTGCTCTGGATCTCCGAGTAGTGCACGAACACGTCGGCGCCACCGTTGTCCGGGGAGATGAAGCCGAAGCCCTTCTCCGCGTTGAACCACTTGACGGTGCCCTCAACTGCCATCTTGCTACTTCTCCTCTAACAGGTGCCGGATCGCGCTTGCGACCACCGGGTCAGCGTGGGCCCCGGCCCCCTCCTGGCGAAGGAGGATTCGGCGCCCGCAACTCCGATCCGCGAGCGTGGTGGAACACGAACACAGAAAGGTACGACCGAAGACAGTCAACCATGAGATCCCGCCGGCAGTCGAGCGGAACAATGCGGCGAGTCGCACTGCTACCGTGAGCGAGACCGCGATCACAGGGAGTCCCCCGATGGCTGAACCCGTGCTGCTCTCCATCGCCGCCTCACTCGCCTCACGCGCCGTCGCCGGGCTCTACGAGCTCGTCCGGGCGAAGTTCGCCGACGATCCCGTCGCCACCGCGGCGCTCACCGCGGCCGAGGGCGCGCCCGCCGACTCGCCGCAGGTGAGGGCGTTGGGCGAGGTGCTGGAGCGGACCGCGCGGGCCGACCCCGAGTTCGGGGCCGCCCTGCGCGAGCACACGACCGTGACGCAGACCGGCCGGGTGAACAACCAGATCTCCGGCTCCCTGGGCAGCAAGGTCGTCCAGGTCGTGCAAGCGGGCGACATCAAGGGCGACATCACCTTCAGCTGACCCTGCCGGGTGAAGATGGGGGCGTGCACACGCTCCACCTGCCCCAGTCACGACTGCTGTTCTTCTTCATCGGCTTGGTGGTCACCTTCGTCCTCATCCGCATCAGCGTGCGCCTGATCAGGGCGAAGGTCCGCTGGTGGCCGGGCAACATCACGTCCAACGGCACGCACATCCACCACGTGGTGTTCGGCACGGTGTTCCTGCTGCTCGGCGGGGTGATCGGCCTGGCCGCGCCGGACCACCAGCACGGGGTGCGGGTTGCCGCAGCCACGTTGTTCGGCGTGGGCGCGGCCCTCGTGCTCGACGAGTTCGCCCTGATCCTGCACCTGCGGGACGTGTACTGGACCAAGGACGGCCGGCTGTCGGTCGACGCGGTGTTCCTCGCGATCGGGATGACGGGCCTGCTGCTGATCGGCGCCCGGCCGCTGGGCTACGACGAGTTCTACGGCGACGACGTCGCCCTGCGCGTGCTGATCATCCTGGTGAACCTCGGGTTCGCCATAGTGGCGCTCCTCAAGGGCAAGGTGTGGACCGGTCTGCTCGGGCTGCTGGTGCCCGTGCTGCCGGAGATCGGCGCGCTGCGGCTGGCCCGTCCCGGCTCACCGTGGGCCCGCTGGCGGTACACCGAGGGCTCGCGCAAGCTGCGCCGCGCCTACCAGCGGGAGGCCCGCATCCGCCAACCGCTCATCCGGGTGAAGATCCGCGTGCAGGAGTTCATCTCCGGGCGCCACGACGACGAGGAGTCGGCGTAGCGGAGCCGGCGATCACACCTCGTACTCGTCACGCAGGCGCAGCCACTCCATCGCCGGAGTCTGCGGCCAGCCCTCCGGCGAGTCCTCCCACGTCTCCTGCCGGCCGTACGGCGTCAGGTCGAGGAGGTTGAAGTCCAGGCGCAGCCGGTCGACGCCGCGACCGGTGGTGAAGTAGGTGCGGAAGACCTCGTCGCCGTCACGCAGGAACACGCTCAGCCCGAAGCCGCCGCCCAACCCCAGTTCGTCGTAGAACGCCTGGCCGGCCGTGTACCACGGCAGGGTCCAGCCCATCCGCTCGCGCACGGCGGCGATCTCGTCCCGCGGCGCGCGGGACATCAGGGCCAACGTGGTGTCGCGGGCGTTGAGGTGGGCCTGGTCGCCGAGGTTGTCGGTGAACGAGCAGCAGCCCTCGCACAGCCGGTCGTGCCCCGGCGCGAGCATGTGGTGGTAGACGACCAGTTGGCGACGGCCCGCGAACAGGTCCGCGAGGCCGACCACGGCGCCGTCCGGTGCGGTGAACTCGTGGCCGGCGCCCAGCCGGACCATCGGCAGCCTGCGCCGCTCGGCGGCCAACGCGTCCAGCGCGCGGGTCAGCTCCTTCTCCTTGGCCAGCAGTTCCTCCAGGGCGGCCTGCCACTCCCGCGGCGGGACAACGGTCGGTCGAGCCATCACGCACCTCCAAGTTCCTTCAGGGAACTCAAACCTAGCAGAAGCTAGTTCCCTGAGGGAACCCACCGGGCTAGACTGGGTTCATGCAGCGGACCCGGTTCGGTGAGATGGCGTGTTCGATCGCGCGCACCATGGACGTCGTCGGCGAGCCCTGGTCACCGCTGATCCTGCGGGACGTCTACATCGGCATCGGCCGCTTCGACCAGCTCCAGGAAGAGCTCGGCATCTCCCGCAAGGTGCTCGCCGAGCGGCTGAAGTGGCTGGTGGAACAGGGCGTGCTGGAGCGGCGCGCGTACTCGGCCAAGCCGCCGCGGCACGAGTACGCGCTCACCCCGAAGGGCACCGAGCTGGTCGAGCTGCTGATGGTGATGGTGCGGTGGGGCGACCGCTGGGCCGCGGGCGACGGAGGTCCGCCCGTCCTCTACCGCCACCACGCGTGCGGCCGGATCGCGCACGTCGAGCTGCACTGCTCGGAGTGCGGCGGACCGATGGGCCCGACCGACATCGACGTGCTGCCGGGTCCGGGCGCGCCCGCCTAGTTCGCCAGGATGTTCAGCTCGGTGCACGCGGCGGCGGTGTCGCCCTCGCAGAGGACGTCCGGCTTGACCGCGCCCTCGGCGACCAGCGTCCGCACGTTGTCGCGGGTGATCAGTTCGGCGCCCAGCAGCACCGACTTCACGTCCCGCTTCGCGACCAGGTCCCGGGTGTTGCCGGTGGCCAGGTCGTCCGCGCCGCTCAGGTCGCCGCGGGCCACCGCGATGGCCAGCCTCGCCGCCGCCTCGGCCTCGTCCCGGATCGGCTTGTAGACCGTCATGCACTGGTCGCCGCGCAGGATCGCGCGCAGGCCCTCCAGCGTGGCGTCCTGACCGGTCACCGGCACCCGTCCGGCCAAGCCCTTCGCCTTCAGCACCTCGATCGCCGCGCCCGCCAGCCCGTCGTTGGCCGCGACCACGCCGTCCACCACGCCGCCGTTGGCCGCCAGCATCTGCTCGAACGCGGCCTTGCCGATCGCCGCGTCCCACTGGTCGACGGGCTTGCTGTCGACCAGCCGCAGCGCGCCGCTGTCGTACTTCGGGCCCAGCAGGCGGCGCTGGCCGTCGAAGAAGAGGGTGGCGTTGTTGTCCGTCGGGGCGCCCTGCAACTCGATGATCTGGGCGGCGTTCTTGTCGCCCAGGCACCCGAGCAGGCCCTCGGCCTGCAGCTCGCCCACGTTGATGTTGTCGAACGAGACGTAGTACTCGGCCGTGCCGCCCAGGCTGATCCGGTCGTAGTTGATCACCGGGATGCCCGCGTCCTTGGCCTTGCGCTCCACCGCGATGCCGCCTTCGGGGGTGAGCGGCGTCGTCATCAGCACGTTCACCCCGCGGTCGATCATCTCGTCGGCGATGGAGGCGAACTTCGCCTCGTCACCGTCGGCGTTCTCCACCACGCCCTCGACGCCCGCGAAGCTCAACGCCTGCAGCAGCAGCGGCGCGTCCTGCTCATCCCACCGGTCCGACGACGCCCGGTCCGGCAGGATCACGCCGACGACCGGTTTCGGCGCCGGGCTGCCGGTCGGTGGCGCCAACGGGTCGGGCGGCGTGCCGCACGAGGCGACCAGCAGGACGAGCAGACCGCAGGACGCGGCTCTGGGTAGCCTTCGCATTCGCCAACCCCTTGCACGGCACATCGATGACGACGGCGGAAAACGGAATGTTGCGGAATTCCATCCTTCTGGGAGCGGGTTCGTCAAGACGTAGCAACGGTGAGACGCCGAATGGGCCGCCCCATTAGGGGACCACCCCCTCGACAACCCCTGTATTCGCTGGTCACCGCCGCACAACAGGCCTATCACGCTCCGCACCCGATTGGTCACTGAACCGGCACGCGCGAAAGGGGACTTCCCGTTGGACCGTTTTCTGTGCGATGGTGTCGCCTGCCGAACCCTGGCTGGGTGTGTGTGAGGAGAAGCAGCGTGAGAATCATCCCCGCAGCGCTGGCGGCCGCGACCGCAGCGGCACTGCTCGCCCTGGGCGCCGGGCCGGCTGCCGCCGAAGAGGTCACGCCGGACCACACCGTCGTCGTCGACAGTTCGCAGACGCTCGCCCAGTCGTGGTCGAGCAGCCTGTCCAACCGCGACATGTAGCGATGCACGACGAATCCCCGCCCCACCGGTTCATCCGGCGGAGCGGGGATTTCGGCTGTCGGGCCTCCGAGCTCAGCCCTGGCCGAGGGCGGTGCCGAGCGCCTGCCAGTCCAGCACCGGCGCGGCCAGGTCGCGGATCGCGGCCAGCAGCCCCAGCCGGGCCCGCTTCACGTCCGGGTCCTCGGCCATCACCAGCACCTCGTCGAAGAACGTGTTCACCGGCCCGGTGAGCCCGGACGCGGCGGCGACGAACGCGGCCAGACCGGTCACGCCGGCGGGCACGTCGTCCAGCGCCTTGTGCAACGCCACCTCGGCGGGCTCCGCCAGCACCTGCGGGTCGTACTCGCCCACGGTGTCCGCGGGCACGATCCGCCGCACCCGCTGCAACGCGGCGACCAGCCCGGCGAACTCGGCGTCACCGGCCAGGTCCGTCAGCTCCGCCAACGTCGTGTCGGCCACCGCCGGCGCGTCGGCCAGCGGCAGCACGGCGTTGACGAACCGGTGGTCGTGACCGGCGTCCAGCAGCTGCTGCTCGTACCGCCGCACGGTGAACTCGCGGGCCACATCGAGCGCCTCGGCCGACACGTCGAGGTCCTGGGCGGCCAGCGACAACGCCTTGGTCAGCGTGATGTCCTTCAGCTCCGGGAACGCCCGCAGCACGCTCACCGCGCCCAGCGCCGCCCGCCGCAGCCCGAACGGGTCGGAGCTGCCGGTCGGGTTGGCCCCGATGCCGAACAGCCCGGCCAGCAGGTCGAACCGGTCGGCCAGGGACAGCAGCGCGCCCGGCGTGGACGACGGCAGCGCGTCACCCGCCGACCGCGGCAGCTCCATCTCGTACAGCGCCCGCGCGACCTCCGGGGTCTCCCCCGCCCGCTCGGCGTACTCGCGGGCCATCACGCCGGCCAGGCTGGACAGCTCGATCACCATCTGCGAACCGAGGTCGAACTTGACCAGCGCACCGGCCCGCGCCAGCGTGTCGTCGGCCGCTCCGGCCTCTCCGCCCACCTCTCCGGCGAGCCGCCCGGCGAGCGTCGCGATCCGACCCGCCCGGTCCGCCATCGAGCCGAGCTTGTCGGCGAACGTGAGCTTCTCCAGCCCGGCCTTCATGTCCTCCAACGACGTGCGCAGGTCGGCCCGCCAGAAGAACGCCGCGTCCTCGTACCGGGCGCGCAGCACGCCTTCGTTGCCCGCGCGGACCAGATCCTCGTCCACCTCGCCGTTGGCCACCGCGACGAAGTGCGGCAGCAGCGAGCCGTCCTGGGCGCGCACCGGCAGGTAGCGCTGGTGCTTGCGCATCACGGTGGTGAGGATCTGCGCGGGCAGCTCCAGGTAGCGCTCCTCGAACGAGCCGAGGATCGGCGTCGGCCGCTCGACCAGGTTGGTGACCTCGTCCAGCACGCCCTCGAAGTCCACGACCCCGCCCACGGACGCCGCCAGCTCCTCGGCCCGCGCCACGATCGCGGCCCTCCGGGCCTCGGCCGAGGCGTCGACGCCGTGCTCTGTCAGGAACTCCAGGTAGCCGTCCGCCGTGGTCACGTCGACCACGGGTGTGGCGGCCGTGCGGTGCACCCGGGTCTTCGGCTCGGCCGCCAGCGAGGACACCGCGACCGGCACCGGGGTGGTCCCGAGCAGCGCGAGCAGCCAGCGGATCGGCCGGGTGAACGACAGCTTCGGGTCGTTCCACTTCATGTTCTTCTCGGCGCGCAGCTCGGCCACCACCTCGCCGAGCAGCCCGCTGAGCACCTCCACCGCGCCGCGACCGGGGTCGGTGCGCACCAGGGCCACGTGCTCGACGCCGTTCTCGGTGACCCGGCCCAGCGCGTCGACGTCCACGCCCTGACCGCGGGCGAAGCCCTGCACGGCCTTGGTGGGGTTGCCGTCCGCGTCGAAGGCGGCGGACACGCGGGGGCCGCGCACGGTCTTCTCGGCGTCCGGCTCGCGCGGCGCGACGTCCGGCACCAGCACCACGATCCGGCGTGGCGTGCCGTGCGCCTCGACCACGCCGTGCGCCAGCCTGGTCGCGCCCAGCTTGTCCGCCACGGCCTTCCCGACCGCGTCCACGGTCCGGGTCACCTCGGCGGGCGGCAGCTCCTCGGTGCCGATCTCGAACAGCAGCGTGCTCGACTCGGCGACCTCGGCGAACGTCTTCGGCAGCACGGCCGCGGCGGGCGCCTCGACCAGGCCGAGCGGGTGGCCCAGCTCCTCGCGGCGGGCCGCCCACAGCTGGGCGACCTCGCGGGCCAGGCCGCGCATCCGGCCGAACGCGCGGGCCCGCTCGGTGGTGCTGATCGCGCCACGGGCGTCCAGCACGTTGAACGCGTGCGAGCACTTCAGCACGAAGTTGTGCGCGGGCACCGGCAGGCGCGCGTCGAGCATCCGGCGGGCCTCGGCGGCGTACTCCTCGAACAGCCGCTTGTTCGCCTCGACGTCGGCGTCGTCCAGGTAGTACCGGCTCATCTCGTACTCGGACTGGCCGAACGCCTCGCCGTAGGAGATGCCGGGACCGTAGGCGATGTCCTTGAAGTGGTCGACGCCCTGCAGCGCCATCATGATCCGCTCGATGCCGTAGGTGACCTCGACCGACACCGGGTCCAGCGACATGCCGCCGGCCTGCTGGAAGTAGGTGAACTGGGTGATCTCCAGCCCGTCCAGCCACACCTCCCAGCCCAGGCCCCAGGCGCCCAGCGCGGGCGAGGCCCAGTTGTCCTCCACGAACCGCACGTCGTGCGCCCGGACGTCGATGCCCAGCGCTTCGAGGCTGCCCAGGTAGAGCTCCTGGGGGTTGCCGGGGTCGGGCTTGAGGATCACCTGGAACTGGGTGTGGGTCTGCAACCGGTTCGGGTTCTCGCCGTACCGGGCGTCGTCGGGCCGCACGCTGGGCTCGACGTAGGACACGCGCCACGGCTCCGGCCCCAGAACCCGCAGCACGGTGGCCGGGTTCAACGTACCGGCGCCGACCTCGGTGTTGTACGGCTGCACGACGACGCAGCCCCGTTCGGTCCAGTACCTGGTGAGCGCGAGCAGCGCATCCTGCATGGTCAGCACGGTGGCAGTCTACGAACGGGGTGCACGCGACCTCACAATCGGGTAACCGACCTGGTCAGCAGCGCCGACACCCGGTATCACCACCAGGCGCGCGGTGCTGTGCCACGCTGTCCGCGCAACCCGGGCGACCCCTCGTGCGTCCAATGGGATGAACCTGGGTACATAGGAGGAGTGGGAGTGGACAACCGGCCGCCGAGGCCAGGCGAACCCGAGGGGTTCCGCGGACGTCCTGTTCCTCCACGGAGCCATTCCGCAGGTCAACCGCCGCGCGGCCAGCAACCGCCGCGTCGCCCGGAGCCCCCTGAGCGACCCGAGCCGCCGCGCAGGCCGACCGGCGGGCGAGCAGGCGCGCCCGCTGAGCGGCCCAGGCGTCCTGCGCCCGACCGGGTGAACCCACCCAGGTCCGACCGGCCCACGCCAGGTGAACCCCGGTCCGGCGGACGGGCCGGCGTGCCGCGGTCGGGTCCGGCGGGCGTCCCCCGGTCCGGTGAACCTGCCAGGGCCGGCGGCGAGCCTCCCGGCCGGGCCAAGCCCCGTCCCGTCGGTCAGCACCCCGCGGCCCGGAAACCCACTGCCCAGAACCCCGCCGGCCAGAAGACGACTGGTCAGAACCCCGCTCGTCCAGGCCCCGCAGCGGGTCAGCGGCCTCGTCCGCCGGCCACGCGCACCGGTCCGCCGGACCGGCGTCCACCCGCGCGCGGGTCGGGCGGAGGTTCCGTCGCCGGCCGCTCGTTCGTCGCGCTGCTGTCGGCCGTCGTGCTGCTGGGCACCGGCTACGCGTGGTCGAACTACCAGTCGCTGGTCAGCGACATCGCCACCACCGACGTGATCAGCGACGGGGGCGGCGGGGAGAAGCCGGCCGACGGCTCGGTCGACATCCTCATGGTCGGCATGGACAGCCGCACCGACTCCAAGGGCAACCCGCTGCCGCAGGAGATCCTGGACGAGTTGCACGCGGGCGACGAGTCGTCGGGCGGCCTGAACACCGACACGCTGATCCTGATGCACGTGCCCAACGACGGCGGCAAGGCGGTCGCCGTGTCGTTCCCGCGCGACGCGTACGTGCGGATCGCGGGCGGCTACGGCCGGCACAAGCTCAACTCCGCGTACGGGTACGGCAAGAACGACGCGATCGAGGAGCTGAAGAGCTCGGGCGTCACCGACCCGCAGCAACTCGAGGTCCAGTCGCGGCAGAAGGGCGCGAAGAACCTCATCAACACCATCGAGGACCTGACCGGCGTCACCGTCGACCACTACGCCGAGATCAACCTGGTCGGGTTCTACGAGATCACCAAGGCCGTCGGCGGCGTGGACGTGTGCCTCAACCAGGCCACCCGCGACAACATGTCGGGCGCGAACTTCGCCGCCGGACCGCAGCGCATCCAGGGCCGCGAGGCGCTGGCGTTCGTCCGGCAGCGGTACGGGCTGCTGCGCGGCGACCTCGACCGCATCGTGCGCCAGCAGGTGTTCATGGCGGGCCTGGCCAAGCAGATCCTGTCCGCCGGCACGTTGTCCGACCCCGGCAAGCTCAGCGACCTGATCGACGCGCTGAGCAAGTCCATCGTGCTGGACAAGGACTGGGACGTGCTCCGGTTCGCCACCCAGATGAAGGACCTCACCGGCGGCAGCCTCAAGTTCGAGACGATCCCGACCGGCAACCCCGAGCTCCAGACTCCCGAGGACGGCCTGGCCGTCGAGGTGAACGAGCGCGAGGTGAAGAAGTTCATCAAGGGCCTCAGCGCCGACCCGACCGCGCAGACCAGCACGGCGCCGCCCGTCGACAACGCCACCGTGACCGTCGAGGTGCGCAACGCGTCCGGCGCGTCGGGGCTCGCCGGCCGGGTGCTCCAGTCGCTGGTGGCGAAGAAGTTCGTCGACGGCGGCACCGACAACGCCGCGCTCATGGACACGTCCGTGGTCCGCTACGGGCTGGGCGGCGAGGCCGGCGCGGAGGCCGTGGTGGAGGCCCTGGGCGGCGAGCTGGACCTGGAGGAGGACGCCGACATCCCGACCGGCCACGTCCGGGTGTTCGTGGGCGCCGACTACTCCGGTCCGGGCAGGCAGAGCCTCGCCGGCCTGCCACTCGTCGGACTGGACGGCGCGCGGCAGCAGCAGCCCGACACGACGACTCCGAGCCAGCCGCCGATCACCGCCGACGGGGTGCGCTGCGTCAACTGACCGGGTCGGAGGGGGAACGCTCGTGGGGAAGTTCTTCAGGCGGCTGCGCTGGAAGCGGGTGCTGATCGCGCTCGGCCTGCTGGCCGTGCTCGCGGCCACGCCGTGGGTGTGGGTGCAGACGAGCAGCGCGGCCTACCGGCACACGGCGGCGGACGTGCCGGACACGCCGGTGGGGCTCGTCCTCGGCGCGGGCCTGACCAGCGCCGGCACGCCGACGGCGTTCCTGGCCGGCCGGCTCGACGTGGCCGCCGACCTGTACCGGCGCGGCAAGGTCCGGGTGCTGCTGGTCAGCGGCGACAACGGTCGGACCGGGTACGACGAGCCGAGCGCGATGCGGACGTACCTGATCGACCAGGGCGTGCCCGAGCGGCTGGTGGTGACCGACTACGCCGGCTTCGACACGTGGGACTCGTGCACGCGCGCCAAGCGGATCTTCGGCGTCGAGCGGGCGACCGTGGTGACCCAGGAGTTCCACCTGCCCCGGGCGGTGGCGCTGTGCCGCTCGGCGGGCATCGAGGCGTTCGGCGTGGGGCACGACACGTCCCGGCGGTGGACGAGGACCACCGCCTACGGCCACCTCCGGGAGACGGCCGCGGCGGGCAAGGCGATGTGGGACGGCCTGGTGGCCAAGCGGGACCCCCGCTTCCTCGGGCCACGGGAGACGGGCGTGACCAGCGCGTTGGAGCGCTGAAACTCTACTGTGAGTACCAGTCGATTAGCCTGATCGGGCGATTATTCGGACAAGTCGCGTCAGCAATCGCCCGGTCGCGCCTTCCATCTCCGTGGGGTCTGTCGGGGCCCCGGCGACTGGAGGACTTGACGGTGGAGATCGACACAGCGGCGTACCAACGCGTGCTCGGTGATGAGCTCCGCAGCCTTCGCAAGCAGCGCGGATGGACCCGCAAGGAGCTCAACCGCCGACTGCAGAGCGAAATCTCGCTGCAAACGCTGGCCACGTACGAGCTGGGCACCCGCCAGTGCTCGGTGATCAGGTTGGTGGAGATCTGCTTCGCGCTGGGCGTGCCGGCGCACCAGGTCCTGGCCCGCGTGCACGAACGCGTGTTCGGGGACGCGCCCACCGGGCACCTGTCGGTAGACCTGGCCGCGGTCGTCGCCGACACGCGACCGCAGCTGATGCCGTTGCGCCGCTGGGCGCAGGGCCGGCTCGCCCACCTCATGCCCGGCCAGCCCCCCGAGGTGCACCTCGACCTGCCCGCGCTGGAGTACATGGCCCAGTTGTGCCAGCTCAGCACGGTGGAGCTGATCGGGACCCTGCGGGAGTTGGCCAACCACCGCCCCCGGTAGCATCGGACCTTCCCCCTCCCCTGAGCGATGCAGGAAGTCCGCTTGCCGAACACTCCAGGTGCAGACCCAGCCCGCTTGCCGCTGCGCACCGCGGCGGCCGTGCGACTGGGCAACATGAGTTCCAAGCTGTCGCAGAAGATGGGTCTGGGCGCCGGTGGCATGATCGGCGGCCGGGTCGCGCTGCGGCTCGACCCGCAGGCGTTGGCGCACTTGACCTCCGGTCGTTCGGTCGCGCTCGTGACCGGGACCAACGGCAAGACGACCAGCACGATGATGCTCAGCCGGGCGATGTCGTTCCTGGGTGAGGTCGCGACCAACCACGGCGGCGCGAACATGCCCGACGGGCACGTGACCGCGCTGTCCAAGCAGCCCGACGCGCCGTACGCGGTGCTGGAGGTCGACGAGGGGTACTTCCCCGAGGTCGTCCGGGCCGCGTCGCCGGCCGTGGCGGTGCTGCTGAACCTCAGCCGCGACCAGCTCGACCGGGTCGGCGAGGTGCGCACCATCGAGAGGTCGCTGCGCACGGCGCTGTCGTCCGTGACCGGTGTCGTGGTGGCGAACTGCGACGACATCATGGTGACGTCGGCGGCGCGCGACTCGGCGAACGTGGTCTGGGTGGCGACCGGGACGGGCTGGCACAACGACGCCGCCTCGTGCCCGCGCTGCGGCGACCCGATCCGGTGGGAAGGCGCCGACCACTGGCACTGCACCGGGTGCGACCTGGCCCGGCCGGAGCCCCACTGGGTGACCGGCGACGGGTACCTGGTCGCGCCGAACGGCGCGAAGGTCGAGCTGTCGCTCCGGTTGCCGGGCAAGTTCAACCAGGCGAACGCGGTGATGGCGACGGCCGCCGCGGCGGCGCTGGGCGTGCCCGTGGAGGAAGCCGTGCAGCGGTTGCGCGGCGTGTCCAACGTGGCCGGGCGGTACCGGACGATCCAGCGTTCCGGGCACCGGGCCCGGTTGCTGCTGTCGAAGAACCCGGCGGGGTGGAGCGAGACGTTGACCGTGGTCCGGGAAGCCGACCACCCGGCGGTGCTGGTGATCAACGCGCACGAGGCCGACGGGCGGGACCTGTCCTGGCTGTGGGACGTGCCGTTCGAGCGGATGCGCGGCCGTCAGGTGATCGCGTCCGGCGAGCGTGCCACGGACCTGGCGGTCCGGCTGACGTACGCCGAGGTCGAGCACACGATCGTGCCGGACCCGTTGCTGGCCATCGACGCCATGCCGCCCGGTCCGGTCGAGGTGATCGCGAACTACACCGCGTTCCGCGACCTGAACGCGAGGGCCGCCCAGTGAGCACGAGCAAGGTCCAGATCGCACTCGTCCTGCCCGACCTGCTGGGCACCTACGGCGACTTCGGCAACGCGGTGGTGCTGGAGAAGCGGATGACGTGGCGGGGCATCCCGGCCGAGATCATCAGCGTGAAGTTCGGCGAGCCGGTGCCGGACTCGTGCGACATCTACGTCGTCGGCGGCGGTGAGGACACCGCGCAGACGTTGGCCGTGCGGCACCTCCGGGAGCACCCGGGGATGCAGCACGCGGCGGCGCGCGGCGCGGTGATCCTCGGTGTGTGCGCCGGGATCCAGATCTTCGGCGAGTCGTTCACCCGGGCCGACCAGGTGACCCACCCCGGTCTCGGGCTGATCGACTCCACGTCGCACGCGGGCGGCAGCCGGGCCATCGGCGAGGTCATCGCGACCCCGGCCGGCGGCTTGTTCGAGGGCCTGCTGACCGGGTTCGAGAACCACCAGGGCCGCACCGTCCTCGGCCCTTCCGCCCGTCCGCTGGCCCACGTCAAGGTCGGCACCGGCAACGACGGCTCGGTCGAGGGCGCCGTCCAGGGCCGGATCCTGTGCACCTACCTGCACGGGCCCGTCCTGCCGCGCAACCCGCAGATCGCCGACCTGCTGATCGAGTGGGCCACCGGCGCCAAGCCCGGCCCGCTCGAACTCCCCGACGTGACCCGCCTGCGCGCCGAACGAGCCAAAGCCGCCGGCGTCTCCGCCTGACCGCACTGGCAGGTTCGCGGTGCCTGAGTGGAGGACTCGCGCATTCCCGCGAGTCCTCCACTCCGACACCGCGAACCTGCCGGTGGGGCATGGTGAACCTGCCGGTCAGGCCGTGACTCGGGTTCGGCGGGCGCGGGTGAGGGTGTAGTCCTCGGCGCGGACGGTCTTGGTGCGCATCCAGTAGCGCCAGGTGAAGCCGGGCCAGACCGTGCGGTTGACGCCCTGCGCGTCCAGGTACCAGCTCTTGCAGCCGCCCTCGGTCCACACGCCCTTGGTCAGCTTGCGCTGCAACTCGCGGTTGAACCGGGCCTGGGCCTCGGGCCGCACGTCGAGTTCGTCGGCCTGGTGCCGGTCCAGCAGCTCCAGGCACTGGCGGACGTACCGGATCTGCGACTCGATCATGAACACCACCGAGTTGTGCCCCAGGCCGGTGTTCGGGCCGAGCAGGAAGAAGAAGTTCGGGAAGCCCGAGACGGTGATGCCGTAGTACGTCTCGATGCCCTTCTCCCGCCACTGCTTGGCCAGGTCGACGCCGCCCTTCCCGGCGACGTCCAGGTAGTCGAACGAGTCGACCACGTGGAACCCGGTGCCGTAGATGATCACGTCGACCTCGTGCTCGACGCCCGCGCGGTCCACCACGCTGTTCGCCCGCACCTCGGCGATGCCGTCCGTCACCAGGTCCACGTTCGGCTTGCTCAGCGCCGGGTAGTAGTCGTTGCTGATCAGCACCCGCTTGCAGCCCATCGTGTAGTCGGGCGTCAGCTTGGCCCGCAACGCCTCGTCCGGCACCTGACGGCGCATGTGCCGCCGCGCGATGTTCTGCGCGAACTCCATGATCTTCGGGTTCACCGCGAAGCCGAGCGCGCTCGACTCCCGCGTCCAGTAGACGAAGTTCCGGTAGAGCCGCTGCGTGAACGGCAGGGCGCGGAAGAGCCTCTGCTCCCACGTGGTGATGGCCCGGTCGATCTTGGGCATGATCCACGGCGGCGTGCGCTGGAACAGGGTGAGGCGTTCGACCTCGTCGGCGATCCGCGGCACGAACTGGATCGCGGACGCGCCGGTGCCGACCACCGCGACCCTCTTGCCCCTGAGGTCGTAGTCGTGGTCCCACCGCGCGGAGTGGAACGCCTTGCCCTGGAACGCGTCGATGCCGGGCAGGGTCGGGACGTTCGGGATGTGCAACGCGCCGACACCCGCCACCACCGACTTCGCGGTGTACGTGTCGCCGTTCCCGGTGGTGACGTGCCAGAGCTTGTCGTCCTCGTCCCAGCGCGCGCTGCTGACCTCGCTGTTGAACCGGATGTGCTCGCGCAGCCGGTACTTCTCCGCCACCCGCTTGAGGTAGTCCCAGATCTCGGGTTGCCGGGCGAACATCCGCGACCAGCGCGGGTTCAGCTCGAACGAGAACGAGTACATGTGCGACGGGACGTCACAGGCGCAGCCGGGGTACGAGTTGTCCCGCCACGTGCCACCGAGGTCGGCCTCCTTCTCCAGCACGACGAAGTCCCGCTCACCCGTCCGCTTCAGCTCGATCGCCATGCCCAAGCCGGAGAAGCCCGTGCCGACGACCAGGACTTTGACCTCTCGGTGCATGCCCGTCCTCCGTACCCCAAGGGGATCAACTACTTACGTACTCCCCAGTAGGTTACTGCAAGTAAGTTACCTCCGGTAGCCTGGACTTCGTGACCACCACCGAGCCACGCCGCCGGCGGATGCCCAAGGCCGAGCGCAAGGCGCAGATGCTCGACATCGCCGAGGGCGTCTTCGCCGAACGCGGGTACCTGGCGGCGTCGATGGACGAGATCGCCGAACGGGTCGGGGTGTCCAAGCCGATGCTCTACGAGTACTTCGGCTCCAAGGAGGGCCTGCTCATCGGCTGCATCCGCCGGGCGCGCGCCGAACTGCTCGACCGCACCCAGCGGGCCATCACCGGAGCGGACGGGCCGGAGGACGTGCTCCGCCTCGGCCTGATGGCGTTCTTCGAGTTCATCGCCGAGCACAAGCAGTCGTGGTCGTTGCTGCGGCAGGAGGCGGCGATCACCGTGCCGTCGGCCGTGGAGGAGGTCGAGGGCATCCGGCGACAGCAGACGGACCTGATCGCGGCCGTGATCGGCAGCTTCGACTCCGACGTGAACCCGGTCGAGGCCGAGGCGTTCGCGGAGATCGTGGTGGGGGCGACCGAACGGCTGGCGCTGTGGTGCGAGCGCAGGCCCGACGTGGGGCCCGCGCTCGCGACCGGTTACGTCATGGACGTCGTGTGGCGGGGCGTGGCCTCCAGGCTCACGACCTGACCGCTCACGCGCGTCGGCGGCTGACCAGCAGCAGCGCTGCGCCGGCGAGCAGCACGGCCAGACCACCGAGACCCGTCCACAGCGGCGTGGCGCCCGTGTCGGCGAGGGCGTGCGTCGCGGTCGAGCCCGGACGTGCCACCGGCGGCCCGGCGGGCACGGTGGTCTTCGGCGGCACGGTGTGCGACGTGGCCGTCGTGCCGGCCACGTCCGTGGTCGTCGTGACGGCGGTCGTCGACGTGACCCAGCCGGGGGTCGTGGTGGACGTCGCCGACGTGCCGGACACGTCCGTCGTCGTGGTGGTCGCCCCGGTGGACGACGTGCTGGTGCCGGTCGTGGCCGGCGGCGCGGTCGTGGTCGGGCAGGGCGTGGTCGTCGTCGTGACCGGTGGCGCGGTCGTCGTCGTGTGACACGGCGGCTCACCGCGGTGCCCGCACACGTCGCCCCGGCCGTGGCCCTCCCACACCCCCGGCGAATCGGCCAACGCCGCGCCCGGCGCCACCAGCAACCCGAACGCCAGGCACACCGCGACGGTCATTCGACGCCTCACAAAGACCTCCTAAGCCATAGGTGTTGCTCCAAACGGCCTATCGGATGTCGGTAGCATGGCGTTACTGAAGACGCACAGAGTGTGCTCATCTTTCGTGGGTCAACCGTTCGTGTGACGAACCAACGGCGAAACCGACGAATGCGGCAATTCCGGGTGATTACTCACTCGATAGAGGGATACAGGACGCGGCAAAGCCGAAACACGAGTCAGATAAGGCCAAGACCGACTGGAAGGCGAGGCATGTCCAAGCTCACCATCACCGCGAACTACCGCCGCGACGGCGACGACTGGGCGGTCGCCGTGCGGGCCGACGGGAAGGAACTCGACGCGACCGCGCCGGGCCTGATCGCGGCCAGGCTCGCGGCCGACCAGTTGGTGGACGAGATCGCGAGCGGGCGGCCCAACCGCGCCGTCGTGCACATGCTGGACGGCGACGCGTTCGCGTTCTCGGTGGCGTACCTGCACACCCGCGCGGGTCTGACCCCACCGCCCCCACCGGGTGAATCCGAAGCGAGCACCGCTCATGAGCAGGCGATCGAGGTCTGACTCCGACAGCTCCGGCCTAGGATGTCCGGCCAAAGGCGACAGGAGCACAGACATGGCCACACCGGTGTACAGCGGGGCGGCACGGACCCCGCAGCGGGGCAGACCGAGAGACGCCACCCGGGACGACGCGTTGCGACAGGCCGCGCTGGAGGTGATGGCGGAAGTCGGTTACCGGGCGTTGACCATGGACGCCGTCGCGGCGCGCGCCCGCGCGGGGAAGGCGACGATCTACCGGCGTTGGGAGTCCAAGCTCGACCTCGTGATCGACACGTGCACGCGGCTCGCGCAGCAGAACCTGGCCGAGCCGGACACCGGCTCGCTGGCCGGTGACCTCCGGGAGTTCCTGAGCGCGTTCGCGGCGTTCCTGTCCGGCCCGATCGGCAAGGCGGCACAGGCGCTCGTCGGCGAGCTGCCGCACGAGCCGGAGCTGGCCACGGCGTTCCGCGACACCTTCCTGATCGCCCAGCGGGACGTGCTGCGCCGCATCCTCGATCGTGCCGCCGAACGCGGCGAACTCCGCCCGGACGCGCCGCGCGGCATGGCGGTCGAGATCGCGGGCGCGGCCCTGATCTACCGGTTGATGCTCACCGGCGACCCGCTGGACCTGCCGTTCGTGGACCGCGTGGTGGATCAGGTGCTACTGCCCCTCGTCGCCGAGGGGCAGTAGGTCACCGGAACAGCTTGCGCAGCAAGGCGAACCCGACGAGCACGGCCACCGCGATCAGCGAGTACCGGATCTTGGGTTCGTCGAGCTTCGCGCGCACGCTCTCCTTGCCGGACTCGACGAAGCGCTGGGGATTCGCCCTGGTCCCCAGCTCGTCCAGGGTCACGGCCAGCGCGTCGCGAGCCTGCTCGATCTCGCGCTGGATGGTGTCGGGATCGCGGGCCACATCTCCTCCTAGCTGCGGTCTGGCCACAACCGTAGTTGAGGCGCCCGAACGCCGTTGACGGGACCGGCCGGACCACGGTTCCAGAACAGCGTTTTGATTCGAGGTGAAGTCCGGCGCGAGGTCCGGGTGGAGGAACGTCGTGTCCCTCGGCACCGGGCCGCCGAACGCTGCCGATAAGCTTGCACCGCCGGGCTCGTAGCCCAATTGGCAGAGGCACACGGTTTAGGTCCGTGCCAGTGAGAGTTCGAGTCTCTCCGAGCCCACGCGTCACCAGCGGCCCTCGGCGCTTTCGTCGCCGGGGGCCGCTCACGCGCTGTAGCGCAGGACTTCCAGCATCGACTGCGGGTCCACCGACGCCGGGTCCGGCTCGACGCAGGCGGCGAGTCCGGCGCGGATCGCGGCGACGTCCAGGCCCGTGCCGATGAGCACCAGTTCGGTGCGCCGGGGGCCGGGCCACGTCGAGCGTTCGAACCGCAGGAACGCGCCGACGGTGTGCAGGCCGAACCGCTGCCGGTACCCCGGCACGTCGAACCGGACGAAGCCCTTGATCCGGTACAGGCCCTTCGGGCGGGCGTCGAGGAACGCCATGAGCCGCACCGGGTTCATCGCCTCCCCGGTGGCGAACTCGACGCTGTCGTAGTGCACGTGGTCGTGCTCCTCGTCCAGCAGGTCCTCGAAGGACAGCTGGCCGAACCGCTCGCGCGGCCGTGGGTCGAACAGCAGCGCCGGGTCCACTCGCCCGAACGACGACTGCACCACGGGCACGCCGGGCTTGAGCCGGTCGATCTCCGCCGCCAACGCGGTCGGGTCGGCGACGCGGTCGACTTTGTTCAGCACGACCAGGTCCGCCACGCGCAGGTGCCGGGCGAGATCGTCGGGGAACTCGGCCGCGTCGACCAGGAGCACCAGTCCGCCGTAGGTCAGGCGCGGGTTCTCGCTCGCGAGCACCATCCGCGCCATGGCCTGCGGCTCGGCCAGTCCGCTGGCCTCGATGACGATGACGTCCACCAGCGAGTCGAGCTTGGCCAGCATGTCGTCCAGCTCGCTGACGTCGACCGCGCAGCACAGGCAGCCGTTGCTCAGCGAGACCGTGGAGTCGACCCGGCCCGCCACGCTCATCGCGTCGATGCCGATCGCGCCGAAGTCGTTGACCACCACGCCGACCTTGGTGCCGCGACTGCCGCCGAGCAGGTGGTTGAGCAGCGTGGTCTTGCCGGAGCCGAGGAACCCCGCCACCACGATCACCGGGATCCGCTTCACGTCGACCGATCCTAGTGCCGTCCCGACCGGCGGGTTCGCGGTGCCCGACCGGACGACTCGCGGTGCCTGAGTGGACGACTCGCGCGTTTCTCGCGGGGGTCAGGGGTGCATGAGGGTGATGAAGTGGTCCATGGCGGCGGTCACGGCGACTTCCGGGGGTGGCCCCGGGCGCGTTCCAGGGCGGCTACCGGTTCCAGCCACTTCGCCACTACGCCGTCCAGGAGCGAGGTGGTGCCCGGTCGACCTCGGGCGGCCTGGGCGTACAGCTCGAAGACGAGGCGTTCGTGGGCGCGGAGGGCCGGGTCCGTGAGGACCTTCCAGAACGAGTCGTTCCCTGGGAGCACCGCATGGTACAGAGAGTGGACGTCCAGGTGCGCAGCAGCGCGTCTCACGATCGGGTTTACCGCCTGGCAGCGGACGGTTCGACGTGGCCCGAGTGGTCGCCGGTCGTGCGGTGCGAACGGGAACGCGCGGGTGATGCGAGTGGGGTCGGCGAAGTCCGGGTAGTCCACAACAAAGGCCGCAAGGCGCTCACGAGGGAGGAGGTCGTCGAACTGACGCCGAACCGACGGGTGGGCTCGTCCTGCTCTCGGGTCTCGCGATTCGCGACTACCGGGCGTTCATCGACCTCGCGCCGGACGGGGGAGGCACGGCGATCCGCCGGCACTCGTCGTTCGAGCCGAAGACGCGGAACGGGGTGGCCCTACCGCCTCGTGCTCCGAGCCGTGATCACGCGGTACGCCAGAGGACTGGCGGAGCACGCCGGGCGCGGGGACTGAGGTTTTCCACACCCGGTCGTGCGGTCGGCTTCATGGTGACCGTGTCGGCGCGTTCGTAACTTCAACATCATGGATGTCGTCTCGTGGGTAATCGACCTGATGGAAACGCTCGGCGCGCCGGGCGCCGGGATCGCGATCGCGCTGGAGAACCTGTTCCCACCCCTGCCCAGTGAGCTGTTCCTGCCGCTCGCCGGGTTCACCGCGAGCCAGGGCAAGATGAGCCTCGTCGCCGCGATCCTCTGGACGACGGTCGGGTCGGTGGCCGGCGCGCTCACGCTGTACTACCTCGGCGCGCTGCTCGGCCGTGACCGGATGAGGGCGATCGCCCGGCGGATGCCGCTGATGAAGCTGTCCGATGTGGACCGGACCGAGGAGTGGTTCGCCCGGCACGGCAAGGCGACCGTGTTCTTCGGCCGGATGGTGCCGATCTTCCGCAGCCTCATCTCCATCCCGGCGGGCGTGGAACGCATGGCGCTGCCGGCTTTCGTGCTGCTCACGGCGGCGGGCAGCCTGATCTGGAACTCCGCGCTGATCGTCGCCGGGTACGTCCTGGGAGAGAACTACCACGTCGTCGACCAGTACATGGGCGTGGTGGGGAAGGTGGTGCTCGGCCTCGTGCTGCTGGCCGTGGTGTTCTTCATCGCTTCACGGGTGAGCCAGCGGAGGTCTCAGGCGCGCAAGTAGCGCAGGACGGCGAGCACCCGTCGGCTGTAGCCGTCCACACCGGACAGACCGAGCTTGTCGAAGATCGAGTTGATGTGCTTCTCCACCGCGCTGCGCGACACGTGCAGGCGTGACGCGATCGCGTTGTTCGTGTGCCCCTCGGCCATGTGCGCCAACACCTGGCGTTCCCGCTCGGTGAGCACGCCCAGCGGGTGCGTGGTGCGGGCCAGCAGCCGCCGCACCACCTCGGGGTCGAACGCGACCCCGCGCTCTCCGACCCGGCGCAGCGCGTCCAGGAACTCCTCCACCTGGACCACCCGGTCCTTGAGCAGGTAGCCCACGCCGTCGGCGTGCTCGGTGAGCAGGTCGACGGCGTAGCGCTGCTCGACGTACTGCGACAGCACCAGCACGCCGACGCCGGGGAACCGCCGGCGGATCTCCAGCGCGGCTTTCATCCCCTCGTCGGTGTTCGTCGGCGGCATCCGCACGTCGGTCACCACCACGTCCGGCAGGTACGCGGCCACCGCGCTGACACCAAGGCTTCCGCGTCACCCACCGCCGCCACGACGTCGTGGCCCTCCTCGACCAGCAGCCGCACGAGACCTTCGCGCAGCAACGTCGAGTCCTCGGCCAGGATCACCCGCACGGAACCTCCGCGGTGATCACGGTCGGACCACCCGCCGGGCTGCTCACGTCGAACGAGCCGTCCAGCGCCAGCACCCGCCGCGACAGGCCGGCCAGCCCGCCGCCCGCCGGGTCCGCTCCCCCGACGCCGTCGTCCGCGATCCGCACGCGCACCGCCCCGCCGTGCCCGGTGATGTCCACGTCGATCATCGTCGCACCCGAGTGCTTGGCCGCGTTGGTCACCGCCTCGCAGATGACGAAGTACGCCGCCGTCTGCGCCCGCGGCGAAATGTCGAGCGGCGCGCACCTCACGCGCACCGGGATCGTGGACCGGTCCGCCACCGCCTCCAGCGCCTCGACCAGGCCCAACGAGTCCAACGCCGTCGGGTACACCCGCCAGGCGACCTCACGCAGGTCCTCCAGCACGTGCCGGGACTCCTCGTGCGCCTGGGCCAGCAGGTCGCCCGCGTGGTCGGGGTTGCGGCGGGCTCGCGGCCAACTCGTCGATGCGCAGGCGCAGCAACTCGGCTTCGCTCGGGCCGAGCCACCGGCGGGCGACCTTCCCCTCCAGCGCCACCACGCCGATGATGCCCTGGACCTCGATGTAGAACAGGACCAAGCCGATCAGGCCGGCCCACGCGAAGTCCGTCCAGTCGTCGGAGAAGTCCGACCGGCGCGCGGACGGCCAGGTAGCGCACCGCCTGGGCCCTGGTCGGCGCGGCGCTGTCCACGTCGAGGAACCACCGCAGCCGCCGCCGTTCCAGCCCCGCGACCGCCACGGCCGCGTTCCGGGCGAACACCACGACGAGCAGGTCGAGCAGCGCCGACAGGAAGCCGAGCACCAGCCCGGCGACGACGCGCAGCCCCCTTCGCACCCGGTCGAGGCTAGCCGAGGTCGGCAGCTGCTCAGGCGGCCTCGCGGCGGGACAGCGACTCCCGGATCTCCTTCGCCGCCGCACGGCCCGCCCGCGTCGCGCCGACCGTGCTGGCCGAAGGGCCGTAGCCGACGAGGTGCACGCGGGGATCGGCGACGACCCTGGTGCCGTCGAGCCGGATGCCGCCGCCGGGCGTGCGCAGGTGCAACGGCGCGAGGTGGTCGAGCGCGGCGCGGAAGCCGGTCGCCCAGATGATCGCGTCGACCCGCTCGTGCGTGCCGTCCGGCCAGACCACGCCGTCCTCCGTGATCCGCTCGAACATCGGCCGGCGGTCGAGCACACCGGCCCCGAGGGCGTCGCGGACGGCCGGGGTGAGGCTCAGGCCGGTCACGCTGACCACGCTCCGGGGCGGCAGGCCCCGGCGGACCCGCTCCTCCACCTTCGCGACCACGGCACGG
Organism: Saccharothrix isguenensis; assembly: GCF_052936305.1. Classification (NCBI taxonomy): domain Bacteria; kingdom Bacillati; phylum Actinomycetota; class Actinomycetes; order Pseudonocardiales; family Pseudonocardiaceae; genus Saccharothrix; species Saccharothrix isguenensis. Next base: position 1,191,697 of record NZ_CP193626.1, on the reverse strand, counting down.
CCGAGTTCCGGCGTGAACGGCTCGTCGGAGAACTCCGGCTCGCGCCGGGTCACCCACGTCGTGGTGGCGTGGCGCGCGATCTCCAGCAACTGCTGGACCGCCGACGTGCCGCCGCCGACCACGACCACGTGCTGCCCGGCGAACTCGTCCGGTCCCCGGTACTGCGACGAGTGCAGTTGACGGCCCCGGAACAGCTCCTGGCCGGGGTAGCGGGGCCAGAACGGGCGCGTCCACGTGCCGGTCGCGTTGACCAGCGCCTTGGTCTCCCAGACGCCGCGATCGGTCTCGACCCGCAGCAGTCCGCCGTGATCGCGGACGGCGTGCACGCGCACCGGGCGTCGCACCGCGATGTCGTTGCGGCGTTCGAAATCGGCGAAGTAGGCGGGCAGCACCTCGTTGGCCGGCGCGGTCGGGTCCGTTTCGGCGAACGGCATGCCGGGCAGGTCGTGGATGCCGTGCACGGTCGCCATCCGCAACGTCGGCCAGCGGTGCCGCCACGCGCCGCCCGCACCTTCGCCGGCGTCCAGCACGACGTGGTCGAGGTCCGCACGTTTCACGAAGTAGGCGGCCGACAGCCCCGCCTGACCTGCACCGATCACCACCACGTCCATACCCCGACCAACGCGCGCGCGGGCCGCGACCTTCCCACTGTGATCGTCACGGTGCTCACACCAGGAAGACACGGGGTGCCTCGCGCGTTGACCCCGGCATGACCCGACTTCGCGATGTGCCGCTGTCCGCGCTCGACCTGGCCACGGTCACCACGGCGACGGACGCGCGAACCGCGCTGCGGCACACACGTGAGCTGGCCCAGCACGTCGAACAGCTCGGGTTCACCCGCTTCTGGCTGGCCGAGCACCACAACATGCCCGGTATCGCCAGCTCCTCCCCCGCCATCCTCATCGGCCACGTCGCCGACGCCACCACGACGCTCCGGGTCGGGTCCGGCGGCGTGATGCTGCCCAACCACCCGCCGCTGGTGGTCGCCGAGCAGTTCGGCACGCTGTCCGCCCTGCACCCCGACCGCATCGACCTGGGCATCGGCCGCGCGCCCGGCACCGACCAGCGCACCGCGCAGGCGTTGCGCCGCACCGCCGGCCCGCTGTCCGTGGACGACTTCCCGCAGCAGCTCAGCGAGCTGACCGGCTACTTCGACGGCACCGAAGCGCTGAACGCGATGCCCGCCGAGGGCAACAAGCCGGACATCTTCCTGCTCGGGTCGAGCGGGTACAGCGCGCAGGTCGCCGGCCTGCTCGGCCTGCCGTTCGCCTTCGCCCACCACTTCAGCGCCGAGAACACGCTGCCCGCGCTGGCCCTGTACCGCGAGCGGTTCCGGCCTTCCGAACGCCTCCAGCAGCCGTACGCGCTGGTCTGCGCGTCGGTAATAGTGGCGGACACGGACGAGCACGCCCGCTGGATCGCCGGTCCGGGCGCGCTCGCGTTCGTCAACCTGCGCAGCGGGCGGCCGAGCAGGCTGGCCACCAACCAGGAGGCCGCCGACCACCCGTTCACCGACGTCGAGCGGCTGATCTTCGACGATCGGCTGGACGCCCAGGTCATCGGCTCGCCGGAGACCGTCGAGGCGGGGCTGGAGCGGCTGCTGGAGGAGACGGGGGCCGACGAGCTGATGGTCACGACGATGGTCGCCGAGCAGTCGGACGTGCTCCGCTCGTTCGAACTCCTGGCCGAGATCGCCGGACGTTCACCCGACCGGCGCTCAGCCGAACGGGTGAAGACCGAAGCCTAGGTGTAGCGGTTGGCGCACGGACCGCGATGATCGGAGTGGAGCGCGCACGCCCCCCGACGCGCTCCCCAACTTCCGGGCGGACATCCGCCCGATCCCGGCCGGTCGGTGTGGCGCCGCCCACGCGCGGTGTGGCGCCGCCCACGTGGGAAGCCGTACGTCATCACGGCTTGGCCACAGGCCTGCACCAGGTGCGAATCAAGGCCCTGAATCGGTCCCCCGGCACCCTCCGACACCGTCATGGTGGTGGCTAGTCGCAGTCAAGCCCACCGCCGGGGCGGGAAGGGGAGGTCCGTGAAGTTCGCCAGACTGGCCGTAGGCGTCTGCCTAGGCCTGGCAATGGCGGGATGTGCGGACCCCTCCGACATTTCCACGCCCACGGCACCGTCCGCGGTGGTCGAGCAAGGTGGCGACGCGCCGTCCGCGTCGGGGTACACCGCGTTCGGCGCGCAGCGGGTGTGGGCCAACGGCATGGCCGTGACGGTGTCGCCGCCGTCCTCGCTCAAGCCGAGCGACACGTCGTTCCCGAAATCGCCGCGCACCGCGGTGTTCACGCTGACCCTCGTCAACGGGACCAAGACCGACTACCGGACCAGCCAACTCGCCGTGCGCGCGGTGGTCGACGGCGAGCCGGTGGCCGAGGTCCGCGACTCCGTGCAGGGGCTGAACGGCCTCGCCGCCGCCGTGACCGAGGTCGCGCCGGGCGCGGAGACCGTGCTGACGCTCGCGTTCGCCGTGCCGGCCCATCCCGTGCGGCTGCAGCTCGTGGTCGAGCCGAACGGCGCGAACCAGGAGCCGAGCGCGACGTTCGAGGGCACCGCCTGACCCGGTGGCGTCCGGTCGGGCCGTGGCATCGGCTTGGGGCGTCGGCTTGGGCGTCGGGCTGTGGCATCGGCCCGGGGCGGCGGGTTGTAGCGTCTGGGCCCATGACCGAGCAGAAGCGCCTGTCACCGGGCGACCAGGCCCCGGCGTTCACGCTGCCCGACAGCGAGGGCAAGCCCGTCTCGCTTTCCGACTACGCCGGCCGCTCCGTGGTCGTCTACTTCTACCCGGCGGCGGGCACGCCGGGCTGCACCAAGCAGGCGTGCGACTTCCGCGACAGCATCGGCGACCTGACGTCGTCCGGCTACGACGTCGTCGGCATCTCGCCGGACAAGCCGGAGAAGCTGGCCAAGTTCGCCGCGGCCGAGGGCCTGAACTTCCCCCTGCTGTCGGACGTGGACCGCGAGGTGCTGACCGAGTGGGGCGCCTTCGGGGAGAAGCAGAACTACGGCAAGACCGTCATGGGCGTGATCCGCTCGACGTTCCTGGTCGACCCCGAGGGGAAGATCAAGAAGGCCATGTACAACGTCCGCGCCACCGGCCACGTGGCCAAGCTGCTGCGCGAACTGCCCGCCTGACCCGGTCCGACCGACCCAGCCCGACCCGCTTCGCCCGGTTGTTCGCCCGCCGCTCGTCGGCGGCGGGCCCCTACCCGGCCAGCTCGCGCAGGTGCGGCAGCAGCAGGCGCAGCGCGCGGCCCCGGTGGGAGACCTCGTCCTTCTGCTCCGGGGTCAGCTCGGCCGACGTCACGTCGTGGCCCTCGGGGCGGAAGATCGGGTCGTAGCCGAAGCCGTTCTCGCCGCGCGGCTCGCGGGTGATCGTGCCGCGCCACTCGCCGCGCACCACGGTCTCCTCGTCCGACCCCGCCACGAACGCCGCCGTGCACACGAACGCCGCGCCACGGCGCTCGTCCGGCACGTCCCGCAGCTGGCCCAGCACCAGTTCCAGGTTGGCCACGTCGTTGCCGTGCACGCCGGACCAGCGGGCCGAGAGGACGCCCGGCATGCCGTTCAGCGCGTCGATCGCGATGCCCGAGTCGTCCGCGACCGACGGCAGCCCGGTGGCGTTGAACGCGTCCCGCGCCTTGGCCAGGGCGTTGCCCTCGAACGTCGGGTCGGTCTCCGGGGCCTCCGGGAACGGCGGCACGTCGTCCAGGCCCAGCACCTCGATCCCGGCCAGGCCCTCGGCCAGCAGGATGCGGCGCAGCTCGCCGAGCTTCTTCTTGTTGCGCGAAGCGAGGAGCAGCTTCACTTCCGCTTCCCCCTCGGCTCGGGCAGCACGCCGGGGTACGGCAGGGCCAGCGCCTCGGCCTGCATCCGGTTGAGCTCCGCGCAGCCCGCCAGCGCCAGGTCGAGCATCTTGTCCAACGTCGAGCGCGCGAACGTGGCGCCTTCGCCGGTGCCCTGCACCTCGATCAGCGTGCCGGCGTCCGTGGCGACCACGTTCATGTCGACCTCGGCCCGCGAGTCCTCCTCGTACGGGAGGTCCAGGCGCACGCGGCCGTCCACCACGCCGACCGACACGGCCGACACGGCGCACGAGAGCGGCAGGGGGTCGGCGAGGCGGCCCGCCGCGCCGAGCCACGTGACGGCGTCCGCGAGGGCCACGTAGGCGCCGGTGATGGCGGCGGTCCGGGTGCCGCCGTCGGCCTGGATCACGTCGCAGTCGATCACGATCGTGTTCTCGCCCAGCGCGGCCAGGTCGATGCACGCCCGCAGAGATCGCCCGATCAAACGGCTGATCTCGTGCGTGCGTCCCCCGATCCGGCCCTTCACCGACTCGCGGTCGCTGCGGGTGTGCGTGGCCGACGGCAGCATCGCGTACTCGGCGGTCACCCAGCCGAGACCGGAGCCCGAGCGCCACCGCGGCACGCCCTCGGTCACGCTGGCCGCGCACAACACGCGCGTGTTGCCGAACTCGATCAGCACCGACCCGGCCGGCCACTGCTGGAAGCCGCGGGTGATCCGGATGTCGCGCAGTACGTCGTCGTTCCTGCCATCGGTCCTCAGCACGGCACTACCCTATGTCGCTGAACCCGGGAGCGACCCACCGGCGTAGGGAGAGGCATGGCACTCGCAGACGACCTGGTGACGATCTTCGGTCTTCCCGCGCACCCGCTGCTGGTCCACGCGGTGGTGGTGCTGCTCCCGATGGCGGCCGCGGGGGCCGCCGCTCTGGCGGTCGTGCCGCGGTGGCGGCGGAAGTACGCCTGGCCCCTGATGGGCGTGACGCTGCTGGGCGTCGGCTCGGTGCCGCTGGCGCAGTGGGCGGGCGACCAGCTGTACGCGCGGATGGCGGGTCTGGGCAACCCGTTGATCGAGCGGCACGCGTCGCTGGGCAACGACCTGCTGCCGTTCGCACTGGGCTTCGGCGTGGTCGTCGTGGCCTTGCTCGTCGCCGGCCGCCTGGCCGACCGCGAAGGCGCCGCCGCGGCCGACGACCCGGCCGTTCCGAAGACCTGGCGCCGGATCGCCGTCGTGGTCTCCGTCCTCGTGGTCGCCGCGGGCGCCGCCGCCACCGTCCAGACCGTCCGCATCGGACACAGCGGCTCGACCGCCGTCTGGGACGGCGTCGCCACCACCCCCGCGTGAGTCCTGCGTTCGGAACACGTGCACGTAGGACGCACGCGGGTCTGGGGTGGTGCGTGGATCAGGTGGGGAGGGTGACGGGGGTGGGCGGGGTGGCCTTGAGGGTTCGGGTCACGGTGCACAGCTGCTCGATCGCACGGCGGACGGCCGACTCCAGGGCGGCGCGCTGGGTGGCGTCCAGCTGCGAGGTGTCGTAGTCCAGCGCGATCGGGATCGCGTCCAACTGGTGCTCACCGGCCGGGCGCACGTCGTCGGCACGGGCCACCAGACCACCGTCCACGCGGCGGGTGACGAGGGTTTCCGCCGTCACGGCCGCGCAGCCCGCCGCAGCCGCCAGCAACAGCTCCACCGGCGTGAACGCCCCTGGAGCGCCCTTCCGGCCGACGCGCACCGACGCGCCCCGCCCGTTCGTGGCCACGAAATCGTGCTGACCGACCAGCTTCACCTCGACGTCCGACACCCGATCGACGCTAGTCGATCCGGTCCTCCGTCGCCGCCGCGATCTTGCGCACGTAGGCGAGGTCGCCGCAGTTGTCGTCCAACCTGTCCTGCCGGATCTCCGCGAACAACCGGCCCAGCTCCTCCCGCCGCTCGTCGGGCACCTGCTGCCGGGTGTCGTTGAGGATCGTGCGCTCCTCCTCGTCCACGTGGTGGTTGAGCGCCTGGACCAGCTCCTCCAGCCTGCTCTCCCACTCCTCGGACTGCGTGTCGGCGACCTCCATCAGCGCCAGCAGCGCCTGATGCCCCTCGGCGTGCTCCTCCGCGCCGTGGTCGACCTCGTGGTCGTCGACCTCCTTGTACCGCTTGAGCGCCGGGTACACCTCCGACTCCTCCGCCTCGGCGTGCGCCACGAGCAGCGCCGCCAACTCCGACAGGAGCGTCGACCGGTCGGATTCCCGGTCGCGCAGGGAGCGGAACAGTTCCTCGAACCTGCGGTGGTCCGCCAGGATCAGCTCGACGACATCAGTTGCCATGGCCGCCGATTACCCGCACCACCGGCTCGTCAACCGCGTACTCGTCCCCCTGGGCGACGACCTCCACCGGCCCCCTGAACTGGTCGCGCGCCTCGGCCAGCACGGCGTCCCGGTCGGTCCACGGCGCGATGTGGGTCAGCAGCAGCCGCCCGACCCCGGCGTCCGCCGCCAGCCGGCCCGCCTGGACGCCGGACAGGTGCCGGCCGAGCGGCCGGTCGTGCGCGTGCGTCCACGTCGCCTCCGACAGCAGCACGTCCGCACCGCCGGCAAGCCCGAGCAACGCGTCACACGGCCCCGTGTCGCCCGTGTACGCCAAGGACGCGGTCTCGGTGGCGATGCGGAACCCGTACGCCTCGGTGGGGTGGTCGACCCGGACGGCGGTGATCTCGAACGGCCCGATCGTGGTCACCGAGCCGTCGGTGAGGGTGTGGAAGTCGAACACGTCGGACAGGTCGGTGGTGAGCAGCTCGTCGGCCGTCTCCGCGTACGCGCGGGCGAACCGGTCGGCGGCTTCGGACGGCCCGTGCACGGGCAGCCGGTGTTCACGCGTGTCGTACGGCGGATGGGTGTGGTAGCGGCGGGTGACGGCCAGGGTGGTGAAGTCGCTGCAGTGGTCCGGGTGCAGGTGGGAGAACAGCAGGCCGTCCAACGAGAACTGGTCGTGGTGCGCCTGCAAGGCGGCCAGCGCACCGCTGCCCAGTTCGATCGCGAGCCGGCAGCCATCCGCCTCGACGAGGTAGCCGGATGCGGGCCCGTGCGGTCCCGGCAGGCTGCCCGAGCAGCCGAGGATGGTCAACAGCACCCGTGGAGCGTGCCAGGTCAACCGTGGGCGTGGAAGGTCGCGTTCTCCAGGCCGGGCAGGAACCTCCGGGCCAGGCGGCCGAACTGCTCCACTGGTCCGGTGCAGCCGAACCGCTGATCCGGGTCGCCGTCGCGGAACAGGTCCTGCTCCGTCAGCACCCGGACCACGTCCTTGACGGTCTCCTCCGCGCTGGAGACGAGCGTCACGCCGTCACCCATCACGATCTGCAGGACGCCCGTCAGCAACGGGTAGTGCGTGCAGCCGAGGACGAGCGTGTCGACTCCGGCGCGCTGCAGCGGTTCCAGGTAGGCCTGCGCCATGCCGAGCACCTGCCGGCCGGACGTGGTGCCGCGTTCCACGAAGTCCACGAACCTCGGGCACGCGACGGCGGTGACCTCGATCTCGCGTGCGGCGGCGAACGCGTCCTGGTACGCGCCGGACGTGACGGTGCCGTGCGTGCCGATGACCCCGACCTTGCCGGTCCGGGTGGTGGCGACCGCACGGCGCACGGCGGGGAGCACGACCTCGATCACCGGGATGTCGTAACGCTCCCGCGCGTCGCGCAGGCACGCCGCCGAGGCGGTGTTGCACGCGATGACCAGCAGCTTCGCGCCGTCGGCGACCAGCCGGTCGGTGACTTCGAGGGCGAACTCGCGGGCCTGGGCGATCGGCAGCGGGCCGTACGGGCAGTTCGCCGTGTCCCCGACGTACCGGATGCGTTCGCCGGGGAGCTGGTCCATGATCGCCCGTGCGACGGTCAGCCCGCCGACTCCGGAGTCGAAGATCCCGATGGGCGAATCGGCGGTGACGGTCACGCGACGAGCGTAGTCCGGGCGTCCTTCCGGGCGTCCCGGGCGACGCCCCAGGCAGCGAGCACGCCGCCGAGCGCGCCGAACAGGTGGCCTTCCCAGGAGATGCCGGGCTGGCCGGGCAGCACGCCCCACAGCGCCGCGCCGTACAGGGCGAAGACCACGACGGCCAGCACGATCTGCAGGGGGCTGCGCGCGAACGCACCGCGCACCAGCAGGAACACGAGGAAGCCGAACACCAGGCCGGACGCGCCGATGTGGCTGCCGTAGGAGCCGAAGATCCACACGCCCAGTCCGCTGGTCAGCCAGATGACGGCGGTGATCTGGAAGAACTGCTTGATCCCGCCGGACGTGGCCAGGTAGGCGAGGACGACCAGCGGCACCGCGTTGCCGGTGAGGTGCGTCCAGTCGCCGTGCAGGAGCGGGTACCAGAGGATGTTGTCCCACTGGTCGAAGTCGCGCGGGATCACGCCGTCGTCGTCCAGCGCGCCGCCGAGGACGGTGTCGACGGCCTCGACCACGTACAGCAGGCCGACGAAGCCCAGCACGACCACGGCCGACAGCACGGGCTTGGGCGGCACGACGCGCTTGGCCGGCGGCTTGGCCCGTTCGGGCGCGGCGACCACCTCGGGTGACGGTGTGAAGGGGTCCACGTGATCCAGGCTACGCGTCGCGCGGGCGTTCGAGCGGGCTGTCCAACGGCCTGAGCGGTCGGTTCGCGGTGCCTGAGCGGCGGGTTCGCGGTGTCTGAGTGGAGGACTCGCGAATTGCGGGTGGGGGGTGAGCGGGTGACCGTAGGCTGTGCCGGTGTCGATCGAAGTGGCGGTGCGGGCCGAAGCCGCGCTGGGTGAGGCCCCCACGTGGGACCACGCCAGCGGAACACTCCTCTGGGTGGACGTCCTCGGCAGTGAGGTGCACCGCTACAGCCCGTGGCGCGACGACGACGCGGTCCTGGAGATGCCGCAGCACGTGGGGGCCGCGAAGCCCCGGACCGCCGGTGGCCTGGTGGTGAACCTGCGTGACGGCGTGGCCCTGATCGACCGGGACGGCGCCAAGACGTGGCTCGTGTACTGGGCGCGGGACGGCGTGCGGGGCAACGACGCCGCGGTCGACCCGGCGGGCCGGCTGTGGGCCGGCACGATGCGTTACGACGAGGAGCCGGACGGTTGGCTCGCACGGGTGAAGCCCACCGGCGAGGCGAACGTCGTGCTGGACAAGGTGGGCGTCAGCAACGGCATCGGCTGGAGCCCCGACGCCACCCGCATGTACTTCATCGACTCGGCGGAGCGGCGCGTCGACGTGCTGGACTTCGACGAGGGTTCCGGGGAGGCGACGAACCGCCGTCCGCTGGCCCGGGTGCACCGCGGGTTGCCCGACGGCCTCACGGTCGACGCGTCCGGGGCGATCTGGGTCGCGTTGTGGGGCGGGGCGGCGGTGCACCGGTACACGCCGGACGGCGACCTCGACTTGGAGATCGAACTCCCGGTCGGCCAGCCGACGGCGTGCTGCTTCGGCGGGCCGGACTTCACCGATCTGTACGTGACGACGGCTCGCGTGGGGCTGAGCGAGGGCTCGTTGAGCGAGTTGGCCGGTTCGGTGCTGGTGCTGCCGGGAGTGGGCGAAGGCCTTCCGTCCTCGGCGTTCGCGGGCTGAGCGCCCGCCGTTCCGAGCGTGGGATTCGGGTGTTCCGGACGTGGGACTCACGCGTTCTGGAGGTAGGACTCACGGGGTGAGGGTGTAGGTGGCGCCGGGGGTGGCCAGGGAGACCGGGCCGGAGAAGGCCTCCGTGGCGTCCGCCAGGACGCCCTCGCGGTCGGACCACGGGAGCACGTGGGTGAGCACCAGCCGTCCGACACCGGCGGAGGTGGCGACCTCGCCCGCCTCCCGGCCGCTCATGTGCAGGTAGTTGGCGCGCCCCGCCTGTGCCCGCCACGCCGAGTCGGCCAGCAGGAGGTCCGCACCCCGGGCCAGCCGCACCAACTCCGGGCACGGCACCGTGTCGCCCGAGAACACCAGCGACACACCCTCGTACGTGATGCGGAATCCGTAGGCCTCGCAGATGTGCCGCATGGCGGCCACCTCGACGTCCACCGGCCCCACGGCGTACCGACCGGGCGCGAGCGGCACGAAGTCGAACGTCTCGGACAGGTCCGTCCGGGCCAACGACGCGCGATCGGCGGCGTGCGCGGCGGCGAGGCGGGACGGCGCGTGCGACGGCGCGAACACCGGCAGCCGGCGCTCGGTCACGTCATAAGGCGGTTCGGGATGCTCACGCCGGTAGACGGTCAGCGAACTGAAGTCGGCGCAGTGGTCGAGGTGCAGGTGCGACAACAACACCGCGTCGAGGTCGAACGGATCGCAGTGCCGCATCAGCGCGCCGAACACGCCACTGCCGAGCTCCACCACGATCCGCACGCCGCCCGCCTCCACCAGGTACCCGGAGGTGGGTAGATCAGGCCCCGGCGCACTGCCCGAACACCCGAGCACCGTCAATTGCATGGGCCGAACGATAGCAGCCCGACACTCGCAGAAAATGCGGAATACCGCACGCGACAAGGGCCGACAATGAATACCGTGCGGGTTCACTCGGATGTCTCAACCCGGACTCAGGGGAATGCATCGAATACATATTCAAAGAATTGCATCGATGACCGGAGCGCGGTCCGGAGCGACCGTTGACGCCGAATGGTCGAGCGCGCCGGGCAGCCGGTCGAAACTTTCACCGCGCAACCATGGGACCGAACGGACGCACGGAACGTTCCCGCAGCTCAACGGGCCATTTGAGACTCGCAACATCCACGAAACTCATTGTCCGGAGCCGGGGCGTGACAGATAGTGACGACAACTCTCGCCGTGATCCTCAAGGAGTAGGGATGGTCTTGGGAAACCTTCCGGCTGTGGCGCCGCTGTGCGCCGCACCGCAGCCGGCCTCGGAGCCGTCCACCACGTCGGACGCGATCAGGACCGCGACCGGGGCCACCGCCGGCGGCATCGTCCTGACGCACGCCGGCTACGAGACGACAGTGAACGCCGTGTCGCAGATCGTCCGAGGCCTCCGGGCCAAGGGCCTGCGCCCCGGCCGCATCGACAACACCGGACGGGTGGTGGCTCCATGAAGGCGCTCGGCGCGATCGTGACTTCCCTGGCCGCAGCAGCGGCTTTCGTGCTGGCGTTCGTCGCCGCACCGCAGGCTTCGGCGGCGACGCTGACCGAGGTCACCGGCTTCGGCACGAACCCCAGCAACCTGCGCATGCACCTGTACGTGCCGGACCGGACGCAGGCCAGGCCGCCGGTGCTGCTGGCGGTGCACTACTGCACGGGCACCGGCCCGGCGTTCCACTCGGGCACGGACTTCGCCCGGCTGGCCGACCAGTACGGGTTCATCGTGATCTACCCGTCGGCCACCCGCAGCGGCCAGTGCTTCGACGTGTCCAGCCCGCAGGCGCTGCGGCGTGACGGCGGCAGCGACCCCGTCGGCCTGATGTCGATGGTCCGGTACGTGCTCCAGCGCCACAACGGCGACACCGGCCGGGTGTTCGTCACCGGCGTCTCGTCCGGCGCGATGACCACGAACGTCATGCTGGCCAACTACCCCGACGTGTTCCAGGCCGGCGCGGCGTTCGCGGGCGTGCCCGCGGGCTGCTTCGCCACCACCGACGGCTCGGGCTGGAACAGCGCGTGCGCCAACGGCCAGGTGCTCAGGACACCGCAGGAGTGGGGCAACATCGCGCGCGCCGCGTACCCCGGCTACACCGGCGCCCGCCCGCGGATGCAGACGTGGCACGGCACCGCGGACGACACCCTGCGGTACCCGAACTTCGGCGAGCAGATCGACCAGTGGACCAACGTCCACGGGCTGTCCACCACGCCGACGTCCACCGACAGCCCGCAGCCCGGTTGGACGCGCACGCGTTACGGCGACAAGGTCGAGGCCATCTCCCTCCAGGGCGTCGGCCACAACCTGATGTCGTCGGGCATGGCGTTGCGCGCCATCCAGTTCTTCGGCCTCGACAAGCCGGGCGACACGACCACCACGACCACGGCGTCGACCACCACCGGCACGACGACCACCGGCACCACGACCACCACCACGTCGTCCACGACCACCACGCGGACGACGACCGAGACGACCGGCACCATCACCACCTCACCGGTGCCGAGGTGCCGCGTGACCTACGTCGACAACGTCTGGAACACCGGCCTGACGGCGAACATCACGATCGTCAACACCGGCACCGCGGCCGTGAACGGCTGGCAGCTCGGGTTCGGCCTGGCCAACGGGCAGACGATCACCAGCGGCTGGAACGCGACCTACTCGCCCACCAGCGGCATCGTCAACGCGACCAACGTCGGCTACAACGCCGTCATCAGCCCCGGCGGATCGGTCTCGATCGGCTTCCAGGCCACGCACGGCGGCAACACCGGCAAGCCCAGCTCGTTCAGGCTCAACGGAGGCCCCTGCACGATCGGCTGACACGACAGAACCGGCTGACACGAGAAGGGCCCCGCGTCGCCGCGGGGCCCTTCTCGCTGTTCACGTCCCGATGTCACGCCCAGAGGTGGCCGTCGAGCCGTTCCGCGGCTTCGTCCAGCGTGCCCGCGTAGGCGCCGGTGGACAGGTACTTCCAGCCCGCGTCCGCCACCACGAAAGCCACGTCCGCCGACTCGTCGCGGGCCGCCGCCTTCTCCGCCACGGCCAGCGCCGCGTGCAGGATCGCGCCGGTGGAGATGCCCGCGAAGATGCCCTCCACCTCCAGCAGCTGACGGGTCCGGCGCAGCGCGTCGTACGAGCCGACCGAGTAGCGGCCGGTCAGCACGGAGGCGTCGTACAGCTCGGGCACGAAACCCTCGTCGAGGTTGCGCAGCCCGTACACCAGCTCGCCGTACCGCGGCTCGGCCGCGACGATCTGCACGTCCGGCTTGTGCTCGCGCAGGAACCGGCCGACGCCGACCAGCGTGCCGGTGGTGCCCAGGCCCGCGACGAAGTGCGTGATCGTCGGCAGGTCCTTCAGGATCTCCGGCCCGGTGCCGTGGTAGTGCGCGCCGGCGTTGCCCGGGTTGCCGTACTGGTAGAGCATGACCCAGTCCGGGTTCTGCTTGGCCAGCTCCTTCGCCAGCGCCACGGCCTGGTTCGAGCCGCCGGCAGCGGGCGAGAACACGATCCGCGCGCCGTACGCCTGGAGCAGCTGCTTGCGCTCGGCGGAGGTGTTCTCCGGCATCACGCACACCAGGCCGTAGCCCTTGAGCTTGGCGGCCATGGCGAGGGCGATGCCGGTGTTGCCGGACGTCGGTTCGAGGATCGTGCAGCCCGGCGTGAGCACCCCGGTCCGCTCGGCCTCCTCGATCATCGTCAGGACGGGGCGGTCCTTGATCGAGCCGGTCGGGTTGCGGTCCTCCAGCTTCGCCCACAGCCGCACGTCCTTCGACGGCGACAGCCGGGGCAGGCCCACGAGGGGCGTGCCGCCGACCGCGTCGAGCAGTGACTCGTAGCGGGCCACGATGCGTCCTCCGGAGTCGGTCAGCCGCCCGCGACGGCCGGCAGGATCGTCACGGTGTCGCCGTCCTTGACGGCCGCTTCGAGACCGCCCGCGAACCGCACGTCCTCGTCGTTGACGTAGACGTTGACGAACCGGTGGAGCGCGCCTTCCTTGACCAGGCGCTGCTTCAGGCCACCGTGGTTGGTCTCCAGGTCGTCGATGACCTCGGCGAGCGTCGCGCCCGCGGCCTCGACCGACTTCTGCCCGCCCGTGTGGGTGCGCAGGATCGTGGGGATGGAGACGATGACGGCCATGCTGGAACCTCCGAGGAACCGGGTGGTGAGGGCTGGGACGAAGACTCGGCTCAGGGACAGTCGGGCGTGTCGTCCGTGCCGGTGTGGGCGAACATGTACGACTCCACGACCTCGACCGGTTCTTCGGTCACCACGCCGTCCACGATCCGGTAGGAGCGCAGCTCGTGCTGCTCCGGGTCCCGGGTGGAGACGAGGACGTAGTGCGCCTCCGGCTCACCGGCGTAGGAGACGTCCGTGCGGGACGGGTACGCCTCGGTCGCGGTGTGCGAGTGGTAGATGACGACCGGAGCCTCGTCGTTGCGGTCCATCTCGCGCCACACCCGGAACTGCTCGGCCGAGTCGAAGCGGTAGAAGGTGGGCGAGCGCTCGGCGTTGTCCATCGCGACGAACCGCTCCGGGCGGTCGGAGCCCTCGGGGCCCGCGATGATCCCGCATGCCTCGTCCGGGTGGTCGCGACGGGCATGCTCCACCATCGCGTCCACGAGGTCACGGCGAATCACCAGCACGCCTTCATCCTACGTGGTGGTGGAAGGTGTCCCGCGGTGTGAGAACTCGCACTACACCGGTTCGCGGACGCCTCCCGTGCCCTCCTGTGGCTGGTGCCGGCGCGCCGCCGTCCCGGCCTTCGCCGGGTGCGTCGGCTGGACGCCCAGCAGCCCTCCCGCGGCGAGTGCCGTGAGTCCCAGCGCCGAGACCGCCCTGGCCACCACGCCGAACCCGTGCCCGCGCAGCCGGAACGACGTGAGGTAGCACACGTTCGCCGCCGCGTTCGCCGCGAGCTGCACGAACGCCGTGCGCCGCTGCCGCTCGTCCAACGTCCCGTACTCGGCCAGCCCGGTCGCCAGCGACACCGGCGCCGCCGCCAGCCCGGCCCCGATCACGGCCCGTGCCGCCTTGCTGCTGCCCGGCATCAGGTCCAGCGCCGCCGAGGCCGCGTACAGCCCGATCGGCAGCGCCACGACCGCCGGGTGCACCGGCTTGCCCCACGCCCGCACGCCCAGCAGCTCGGTCACCTCGCGTCGCCGCAGCGCCGCCGGCACGACCTCGGCCAAGGCCCCGGCCGCCTTGTCCAGCGCCGGACCGCTCCGCATCCACTGAACCGCCCTGTCCACACCAACCATGTCCCCGGGGTACCCACCCCACCCCGCTCACACCCAGGCGCACGTCCCAACAGCGCGAGTCCTCCACTCAGGCACCGCGAGTCGCGCGGTCGGGCACCGCGAGTCGTGCGGTCAGGCGGGGTGGGTTGCGCGTTCGAGGGCGTCGGCGGCGGTGGTGCAGAGGTCATTCAGCGGGGTGCCGGTCGGACGTCCGGTGGCCACCGCGAACACGGTCGCCGGCACCGTCACGCCCGCCCGCGCGAACCCGTCGTGCGCCGACATCGCGACCCTTCGGCATTCGGCCGGCCCGACTTCGGCATCGACGACGACGAAACCCACCGCGGTCTCACCGACCACCGCCAACGCCGGCACGTCGAACGGCGAAGCGGCCTCGCACGCCGCATGACCGTCCCCCGGAGCAAGCCCGAGAGCCGCCGCCGCGGGCACGATCGGCACCACCTCGAACGGCCGCGCCCCCACCGGGAACCCGTGCCCCCGCGATGCGAGCCACCGCACGACCCCGTCAGCACAAACGAGGTCACCACCGGCCAACACCACCGCGTGCACCCGCTGCACCAACGTCGACGGGTCCAGCAAGTCCAGCTCACGCGTCCCGACCGGCGCGCCGCGCACGTCCACCCCGGCCACCGCACCGGCGGGCGTCAGCACCACCGCCACCCCCGGCGCACGCCCGAGCAGCATCAGGTCATGACCGCTTCGACCAGCGTCTCCTGCACCCACGTCAGCCAGTGGTACACGCCCAGGTGCGGCGATCGCGGGTCGTCCGGCGGCAGCTCGTCCGGCATCTCGTCCTGCACGTCCAGCGCCGTCCCCAACGCCAACCGCACGTCGTTCAACGCCGACAGCCACGCCTCGGCCTGCTCCAACGCCAACCGCACCTCGCCACCGTCCGGCGGGCACGTCTCCAGCACCACCGCCGCCACACCGGTCTTCTGGTCCAGCAGCTCAGGCTCGTGCAACGACCGCAGCGCGTTGGCCGAATCGACCTCCGCCGGGTCCGGCGCGTCGGGGTCCAACCGGTGGAAGTCGGGCAGCAGCCTGCCCAGGATCGGGTCGTCCGGCGGCGTGGAAGGGCCGGTGCGGATGCCCGTCAGCTCGGCCAGCTCGTCCTGCGGCGCTTCTTCCGCACGTGCCAGCAGCATGTCCTGGATCTGGCTCACCAGGCCGCGCACCACCGCGGCCTCCTGCCGGTCGAACCGGCCCAGCACCTGGTCGCCGGTGCGCGTCCACTTCTTCACGACGAACGCTGCATGGTCGCCCAGAGCCCGGCCGCGTGCAGCCTGGCCACGTCGGCCTCCACCTTGTCCTTGCTCCCCGACGACACGATCGCCCTGCCCTTGTGGTGCACGTCCAGCATCAGCTTGGTGGCGTGGTCGCGGCTGTAACCGAACAGCTTCTGGAACACGTACGTCACGTAGGACATCAGGTTCACCGGGTCGTTCCAGACCAGGGTCTGCCACGGGCGGTCCTCGGTGCGGACCTCCTCGCCGGCCGGGTCAACCTGCGTCCGCTCCTGTTCGACGGGCGTGGTCATACCGCCAATGGTGTCATGTTCCGCTCGGCGGTGGAGCCCGCAGGGCCACCTGTCTCCACGCCTTAGGCTCTGCTCCATGTCGACGTCGCTGTTCACCGACCACTACGAGTTGACGATGCTCGCCGCAGCGCTGCGCGATGGCACCGCCGAGCGGCCGTGCGTGTTCGAGGTCTTCGCCCGGCGGCTGCCCGAGGGCCGGCGGTACGGGGTGGTCGCGGGCACCAGCAGGCTGCTGGACGCGATCGCCGACTTCACGTTCACCGAGCGTGACCTGGAACTGCTGGAGCACACGAACGTGGTCGACCAGGCCACGCTGTCCTGGCTCGCGCACTACCGGTTCACCGGGGACGTGGACGGCTACCCGGAGGGTGAGCTGTACTTCCCCGGCTCGCCGATCCTGTCCGTGCGCGCGCCGTTCGGCGTCGGCGTGGTGCTGGAGACCCTGGCGCTCTCGATCCTCAACCACGACAGCGCGATCGCGTCGGCGGCGGCGCGGATGGTGGGTGCGGCCAACGGTCGGCAGATGATCGAGATGGGGTCGCGCCGGACGCACGAGGAGGCGGCGGTGGCGGCGGCCCGCGCCGCGTTCCTGGCGGGCTTCACGGCCACGTCGAACCTGGAGGCGGCACGGCGGCACGGCATCCCGACCGCCGGGACGTGCGCGCACGCGTTCACGCTGGTGCACGACACCGAGGAGTCGGCGTTCCGGTCGCAGATCGAGGCGTTGGGCGTGGACACGACCCTCCTGGTGGACACCTACGACATCACGAACGGCATCAACACCGCCGTGCGGGTCGCGGGACCGTCGCTGGGCTCGGTGCGGATCGACTCCGGTGACCTGGGTGTGCTGGCGCGGCAGGCGCGGGAGCAGCTGGACTCGTTGGGGGCGCGGAACACCCGGATCGTGGTGTCCGGCGACCTGGACGAGTACTCGATCGCGATGCTGCGGGCCGAGCCGGTGGACGCGTACGGCGTGGGCACGTCCGTGGTGACGGGGTCCGGCGCGCCGACCGCGGGCATGGTCTACAAGCTGGTCGAGGTGGACGGGCGGGCGGTCGCCAAGCGCAGTTCGCACAAGGAGTCTCGGGGTGGGCGCAAGAGCTCGCTGCGTCGGCACAAGGAGACCGGGACGGCGCTGGAGGAGGTCGTGTTCTCGCACGACTCGGTGCCGGAAACGGGTCCGCACGACCGGCTGCTCGCGGTGCCGCTGATCCGTGCTGGACAACGGGTGGACGGTCTGGACACCCTGTCCGAGAGCCGGGAACGACTTCGTGCCGCCCTGGTGACCGTGCCGTGGGAGGGCCTGAAGCTGTCCCGCGGCGAGCCCGCGATTCCGACGACGTTCCTGTGAAGGGGGCTCCGATGAGCAAGGCGCTGATCGTGGTGGACGTGCAGAACGACTTCTGCGAGGGCGGTTCGCTGGCGGTGGCCGGCGGTTCGTCCGTGGCGGCGGCCATCTCGGCGCACGTCGCTTCGTCGTCGTACGACCACGTGGTGGCCACGCGGGACTACCACGTGGACCCCGGGCCGCACTTCAGCGAGACGCCGGACTTCGTGGACTCGTGGCCGGTGCACTGCGTGGCGGGGACGGCGGGGGCGTCGTTCCACCCGGAGCTGGACGTCACGGTGGTGGAGGCGGTGTTCTCCAAGGGCGCTTACGCGGCGGCGTACTCGGGGTTCGAGGGCTCGTCCGGGGCGGGTGAGTCGCTGGAGGACTGGCTGCGGGCGCGAGGGGTCGAGCAGGTGGACGTGGTGGGCATCGCCACCGACCACTGCGTGCGGGCGACCGCGTTGGACGCCGCCGAGGCCGGGTTCACGACGACCGTGCTGCTGGACCTGACGGCGGGTGTGGCGCAGGGGTCCGTGGACAGCGCGTTGACGCGGTTGGACGAGGCGGGCGTGACGCTGGCGGGGACGCCGCGCGTCGGCTGACGTACCGCGGCGGGGCACCTCGAACCGTGGTTCGAGGTGCCCCGCCGTGCGACTCGCGGTGTCTGAGTGGGCGACTCGCGGTGCCTGAGTGGAGGACTCGCGTGTTGTGAGCGTTGGGCTCTTGTGGTCAGGGGGTGGGGGAGCAGGCGGTTTCGCCTAGGCGTACCTCGCCGGTGACGGTGGACGCCTCGGTGAAGCGGATGTGCAGCATGGTGATGGCGATGCTGCCGTCGTTCGGGTCGGGCAGGACCGTCTCGCCGAAGGTCGCGGTGGCCAGGACGGTGCCGTCGGACGTGGTGACCTGGTGGACGTAGTTGGGCGGGATCTCCTGGGGCAGGCCGGGGAAGCCGCGCAGGCCGCCGATCGACCAGCCCGCGTGCGTGCCGGACTCGGTGCCGGTGCAGGTGACCTTCCAGTTCGCCACGCGCAGCCGCGGACCACCCGCGGACAGCAGCGCGGACAGCTCGAAATCGGTGCCGATCGCCTCGGACGTCGTGGTGGTCGTGCCGTTCGCCTCGTCCACGACCGCCGTGGTGCACGTGGACGTGCCGGCGCCGAACCGGACGCCCTGTCGGACCACCGCCTCGGACTGGTTCGACGTCGTGCCGTCCACCGCGCACGGCGCCAGCGGCGGCACGCTGACCAGCGTGCCTGCCTTGGTGAACTCGGCCGAGCCGACCGACGCGACCCCCGCCGGGTTGGCCGCCCACGCGGGCGGTGCGGCGACGAGGCCGAGCACGAGCGCCGCGGTCAGCGCCCCGACCCGGCGCGCTCGGATCTGCTTCATGGTGTTGCCCTTCTCGCTTTCACCAGGACCTGGCGAACCCAGGCCCCAGGAACTACCGAACTTCGTGCCCGAGCGCTAACAATCTCGGCCACACACCACCCGCAAGGGGAAAACCAATACCCGGTCGAGTGATGAATAACGGTCTGCGCTCAGCACGGAATGCGCAGCGGCAGCGGCGAGGTGGAGAAATCACTCGGCAGACCGACCAGTCGTTCCAACGCGCTGCGCACCCGGGACGCGGCGGAGCCGTCGCCGAACGGGTTGTGCCCCAGCGGCAGCCGCAGCCGGGAGCCGAGCACCCAGCCGGCCTCGGCGATGATCCGGATCGGGTCGGTCCCGACCAGCCACGCGCAGCCCGCGTCCACCGCGGCCATCCGCTCGGTCGTGTCGCGCAGCACCAGCACCGGCACGCCGAACGACGGCGCCTCCTCCTGGATGCCACCGGAGTCGGTCAGCACCAGCGCGGCCCGGCGCAGCGCCCGCACCAGGTCCGAGTAGTCCAACGGCTCGGTCACCACGATCCGGTCGTGCCCGCCGAGCACGTCGCGCGCCGCCGCCCGGACGACCGGGTTCGGGTGGACGGGCAGCAGCACGCGCACGTCGGGGTGCCGGTCGGCGATCGCCCGCACGGAGCGCAGCACGCGTTCCAGCGGCTCGCCCCACGACTCGCGCCGGTGCACGGTGACCAGCACCAGGCGCTCGGAGCGCTCGTCCAGCACGCGTTCGAGCAGCGCCAGGGCCGGGTCGCGGGCGGGCTGGTCGGCGAGGGCGATCCCCTGCACCGCGTCGACCACCGTGTTCCCGGTGACCACGATCTCGCGGTCCGGCAGGTTCTCGCCGACGAGCGACGCGGCGGCGTCGTCGGTCGGCGCGAGGTGCAGCGAGGCGATCCGGGCGATCATCTGCCGGGTGCCCTCCTCCGGGAACGGTCCCGCGAGGTCGCCGGTGCGCAGACCGGCTTCGAGGTGGGCCACCGGGATGCCGCGCCAGAACGCCGCGAGCGCGCCGGCCAGCGCGGTGGTGGTGTCGCCCTGGACGAGGACGACGGCCGGGCCGCGCGTGCACAGCACCCGGTCGAACTCCGGCACCAGGCGGGCCACCAGCTCGGCCTGGCTGCCGCTGAGCCGGGGCACGTCCAACTCGACGTTCACGACCAGGCCGAACGCGCGCAGCGCCTGCTCCACCATGCCCGCGTGCTGTCCACTGTGGATGATCACGGGTCGGAGCACCGGGTGGTCGGCCAGCGCGAGCGCCACCGGCGCTATCTTCACCGCCTCGGGTCGGGTGCCCGCCAGCAGCACGACTTCCTTCACCTTGCTCCCTTCGCTCGAAACGCCTTCAGGTGCTCCAGGCGGCTTCACCGGATGTCGGGTGGGTTCGGGGAGTGCGGTGCCCCGGCGCACGACTGGGGGTCGGCGCGCGCCGGGGCACTCGCCCGCTACTCGTCGGTTGTGGGTCGTCGCCTGCGCACCGCGTGGGTCAGGAACAGGCCGGACACGAGGAGCACCACGCCGGCCACCACCCACCACGTGACGCCGGCGCCGGTCGCCGCCAACGAGCCGATTCCGGTGCCGACCGCGACGCCGCTGCCGGGGACCTTGTACATGCCTCAGACCGCCCGGAGGTCGTGCCGGCGGCGGAGTGCCACGGCGGCGACGGGGACGCCGAACAGGGCGAGCAGGCCGAGCCCGATCCACAGCCCCGCGCCGGAGGCCATCGGGATGGGCAGGCCGGCCGGGCCGCAGGTGGCCGACGACACCACCAGGTCGCCGGTGCCGACGGAGCCGAGCACGCCGCCGAGGAGGGTGACGTGGACGGCGTTGACCGTCAGGCTGCCGTCCGCGTTGCGGACCTGCTCGTTGAAGACGATCTTCGCGATGTCCACGCCGAGGAGGTCGACCTGCACGGTGGTGTTGGGCGCGGGCTCGGCGTCGACCGCGCCCAGCCGGCCGAGGTCCAGCCCGACCAGCTTCGACCTGCCGGTCACGCCGGCCTGGGTGGCGTCGCACTCGGCTTCCACCAGTTCGGCGGACACACCGCCGGTGACGGCCTGGAGCAGCTCCAGCCGCACGTCGGCGGTGGAGGCTCTCGAGTGGACGCCGCCGGTGTCGTCGTCCCTGGACGCGGACGCGTTGATCACACCGGTCCTGAGGACGTCCGGCAGGTCCACACCCACGAAGGTGTTGGACGTGGGTCCGTTCGCGTCGGCGGCGGCGAACGGTCCGGCCGACACGGCGTCACTGCCGAGCAGCGACAGGTCGAGCTTCACGCCGTAGGCCGAGGCGTCTCCGGGTGCCGCCGAGGCAGGCGCGGCGCCGACCACCAGCGCCGCGACGGCGACCAGTGCGGCCACCGCGGCGCGACGCGTCATTCGCACACGCATGGGGGTCCTTTCTCGAAACGTTATCTTGCGAGTAATTGCTCCTATCGGCGTTCCTCCCGTCGGATTAAGGGTTACTGACCGTAAAGAGGGACTGCGTCCACTCGAATCGCCCAATCGACACCACCGAACGTGGGCCAACTGCCCGGAAATCCGGTGAACCGTCACTCGATCCGGGGGTGAAGTTCGCTCTATGACGCTCCGATGACCTCCAAGCAGCCCTATCGGGCGATCCCCGATCGATCGCGAACTCGGACCAACTCGAACGAAAGGACCCGTTCAGTGGCGTGCGCCGTACCCCGCACCGAACCTCTCAATCGGGTGATCGTCATCGCACTGGTAGCGGCTGCGGCCGGGCTCGTGCTGGCCCACCGCGCCTACCGGACGGCCGAGATCGTGCTGTCCGGGCTGCTGCTCGACGCGCTGGGCTCGGACGGCGTGGAGGTCGTCGCGTCGCGGCAGACCGTGTACTTCGGGCTCGGCTCGGACAGCCCGCTCGGCCTGCGGATGACGCCGGAGTGCACGTCGGCGTTCCTGGTCCTGCCGCTGCTCGTGGTCGGCGCGGTGATGATCGCGTTGCGGCCCCGGATCACCCGGCGGGTGCTGTTCGCGCTGGCGGTGGCCGCCCTCGCGGTGGTCCTGGTGAACCAGTTCCGGGTGTTGACGCTGGTCGGGCTGGTCAAGTGGCTCGGCGTGGACACCGGCTACTACTGGGGCCACACCCTGCTCGGCTCGATGGTGAGCGTGTTCGGCGGCGCTGCCGCGCTGGTCGCGTTCGTGTGGTTGGCGACGCGGAGGTGACCCTCGACGTCCTGCTGGGGTTCACCCAGGCGTTGGCGCTGACGATGAGCGTGGCGTTCGTGACGTACGTGTTCCTCATCGTCGTCCCGTACCTGCGGCACGAGGCGCAGCCGGTCGGCCGGGCCGGCGCGTTCGAGTGGCACTTCCTGGTGCCCTGCCGGGACGAGGAGGCCGTCATCGGCGACACGGTCCGGTACCTGCGGGGAGCCTTCCCCACCGCGCACGTGTGGGTCATCGACGACGACTCCGACGACGGCACGGTGGCCGTCGTGCACGGCTTCCGGGACGACCCGAACATCCACCTCGTGCGCCGCCACCGGCCGCACGCGCGCACCGGCAAGGGCGACGCGCTGAACGACGCCTACCGGACGCTGAAGCTGTGGATGGGCCGGCACGCCGACACCGACCGCGCCGTCACCGTCGTGGTGGACGCCGACGGGCGGCCCGCGCCGAACTGCCTGGAGGTGTGCGCGGCGGACCACCTGTTCGGCGACGCCACGATCGGCGCGGTGCAGGTGGACGTGCGGATGGTGAACGCGGGCGTGCGGCAGGAGGGCGTGCCGGGGTGGCGGCGGTTGGTCGGCGGCTTGCTGGTGCGGATGCAGGACCTGGAGTTCCGCACCGCGATCGCGGCGATCCAGCTGTCGCGCGGGGTGACCGGCACGATCTCCATGGGCGGCAACGGGCAGTTCACCCGGCTGTCGGCGCTCGACTCCATCGCCGGGCCGGCCGGCCGGCCGTGGCGCGGGTCGTTGCTGGAGGACTTCGAGCTCGGCGTGCACCTGCTGACCGCCGGGTGGCGCACCGGGTTCACCATGGACACGCACGTGCACCAGGAGGGTCTGTACAGCCTGCGGAGGTTCCTCGCGCAACGCACGCGGTGGGGGCAGGGGACCATGCAGTGCATGCGCTACGTGCGGCGGATCTGGGCCTCGCCGCACCTGTCGACGTTGGGCGCGGCGGAGATGATGTACTACCTGGCCCAGCCGTGGATGCAGCTGCTGGGGACGCTCATCTACCCCATCCCGCTGATCCTGCTGGGTCACCGCGCGGCGAGCGAGCCGGGCGAGGTGTGGGCGTGGTTCGTCGAGGGCGCGTGGATCCTGTTCGCGGTGTACGGGATGTTCGGCCTGCTGCCGTTCGTCCTGTGGGGACCGGTGTACCGCAAGCGATGCCAGCCCTCGCTCGGCTTGTGGCGCGCGGTGGGCTACGGCTTCGTGTACGCGATCTACATCTACACGTTCTACATCACGTCGTGGCGAGCGGTCGTCCGGTTGGCGCGCGGGCGCAACGGGTGGACCAAGACCCGGCGGAACACCGAACGGATCACGGGCAAGGTGGCGCTCGACCGCTGACGTCGTGCGGCGTGGTCCCGGGGTCCGGCGTGACGTGCCCGACTTTGTCGGGGTTCGACGAAGACCGGACCGGTGACCGGCGGTTAACCTCCCGGAGAAGTCGATCCTCTGGGAGGTCCACAAGTGTCCGTCCTCGCCGTTCCCGGCCGCCGCGCGGTGCTCGCCGACCTGGTACCGGGCGCCCTCGCGCGTGACATCGCCCTGGTCGTCGCGGGCGCCGGGCTGACCGGCCTGGCTGCCCAGGTCGTGCTGCCCGTGCCGGGCAGCCCCGTGCCGCTCACCGGCCAGACGTTCGCCGCCCTGCTGGTGGGCGCCGCCCTCGGGTGGCAGCGCGGTGGCGCGTCGATGGTGCTCTACCTGATCGCCGGCATGGCGGGTGTGCCGTGGTTCCAGGGCGGGTCGTCGGGCACGCCCGCGTCGCTCGGGTACGTGGTCGGGTTCGTGTTCGCCGCCGCGATGGTCGGCCACCTCGCCGCGCGGGGCGGTGACCGGACGCCGTTGCGCACCGTCGGCACGATGGCGGCGGGCAACCTGGCGATCTACGCGTGCGGCGTGCCGTGGCTGATGGCCGCGGCCGGGGTCGGGTTCGGCAAGGCGCTGCAGCTGGGCGTGACGCCGTTCCTGCTGGGTGACGCGCTGAAGATCGCCCTCGCCGCCGGTCTCCTCCCCGCCGCGTGGGCGCTGATCAACCGCAAGTGACCGCGAGAGTCCCGGACCGGGATGACGGTGTGGGCGGGTACGGTCTTCGCCGTGCCCGCCACCACCGCCATCCCCGACACCCGGACGCTGCTCGCCGTTGCCGTGGAGGCGGTGGGCGGAGCCGAACGCCAGGGTCAGGTGGACATGGCGGAGGCGGTCGAGCGGGCCATCCGGACGGGCGAGCACCTGGCCGTCCAGGCGGGCACCGGAACCGGCAAGTCGCTGGCGTACCTGGTGCCGGCCCTGCGGCACGCGGTGGCCGAGGAGTCCACGGTCGTCATCTCCACCGCCACCATCGCGCTGCAACGCCAGCTGGTCGACCGCGACCTGCCCAGGCTCGCCAAGGCGTTGCGCAAGGAGCTGGGCCGCGAGCCGCGGTTCGCCATCCTCAAGGGCCGCCGCAACTACCTGTGCATGCACCGCCTGCACACCGGTGCGCCGGACGAGCCGGAGGACGCGGGCCTGTTCGACCCGTTCGCGGTGTCCAAGATGGGCCGCGAGGTCAAGCGCCTGCACGAGTGGTCGTCCGACACCGAGACCGGTGACCGCGACGAACTCGTGCCCGGCGTGACGGACCAGGCGTGGCGACAGGTCTCGGTGACGGCGCGCGAGTGCCTGGGCGTGAACAAGTGCCCGATCGGCGTCGACTGCTTCGCGGAGAAGGCGCGGGCCGTCGCGGGCAAGGCGGACGTCGTGGTGACGAACCACGCGATGCTCGCGGTGGACGCGCTGGAGGGTTACCAGGTCCTGCCGGACCACGACGTGGTCGTGATCGACGAGGCGCACGACCTGGTCGACCGGGTGACGTCGGTGGCGACCGAGGAGCTGAGCGCGTCCCTCGTCGCCACGGCCGCGCGGCGGTGCGGGCGGCTCATCGACCAGGGCGTGGCCGACCGGATGGCCGAGGCGAGCGACGGCCTGGCGATGGTCCTGGAGGACCTGCCGGTGGGTCGGCTCGACAGCCTGCCGCAGGCGTTGGCGGGCGCCGTGCGCGCCACGAAGGACGCGGCGCACGCGTGCATCACGTCGTTGGGGCCGGAGCGCAAGGAGGACGTGGACGGCGCGACGTCCCGCAAGCTGGCGCTGTCGCTGCTGGACGACGTGCACGACTGCGCGGCGCGGATCCTGGGCGCGTTCGACGAGGACCACGACGTGGTGTGGGTGTCGGGCGACTTCGCGGACCGGAACAAGCCGCCGTCGCTGCGGGTGGCGCCGTTGGGGGTCGGCGGGCTGCTGCGCGAGCGGCTGTTCGGGAAGCGGACCACGGTGCTGACGTCGGCGACCCTGACGTTGGGCGGCACGTTCGACACGTTGGCGCGGCAGTGGGGGCTGCCGGCGGCGTCCGGAGCGAAGAAGGCCGAGGGGACGGCGACCGACAAGGAACCGCCCTCGGACACGAGCGGGCCGCGGTGGAGCGGGCTGGACGTCGGGTCGCCGTTCGAGCACGGGACCAGCGGCATCCTCTACGTGGCCCGGCACCTGCCGCCGCCGGGGCGCGACGGCCTGCCACCGTCCTACGTGGACGAGATCGAGGGCTTGGTGAACGCGGCGGGCGGGCGCACGCTGGGGCTGTTCTCCTCCATGCGCGCGGCGAAGGCGGCAGCCGAGGCGTTGCGCGGCAAGGTCGACTACCCGGTGCTGTGCCAGGGTGACGACGCCACCGGGCAGTTGGTGAAGCGGTTCGCCGAGGACGCGGAGACGTGCCTGTTCGGGACGCTGTCGCTGTGGCAGGGCGTGGACGTGCCGGGGCCGGCGCTGTCGCTGGTGGTGATGGACCGCATCCCGTTCCCGCGACCGGACGACCCGTTGGCGTCGGCGCGGCAGAAGGCGGTGGAGTCCCGGGGCGGCAACGGTTTCCTCACCGTGGCGGCGACCCACGCGGCTCTGCTGCTGGCCCAGGGCGCCGGGCGGCTGCTGCGGTCGATGAACGACAAGGGCGTGGTGGCCGTCCTCGACCCGCGCCTGGCGACCGCGCGTTACGGCGGGTTCCTGCGGGCGTCGCTGCCGCCGTTCTGGACGACGTACGACCCGGAGGTCGTGAAGGCGGCGCTGAAGCGCCTCGACGCGGCCAACAACTGACCGCGTTCCGCGGCTCGCGCCGGGTCAGCCGTCCACCAGCAGGCCGCGCAGTGGCCCTTCCAGGCGGCCGGCTCGGCGGGAGACGCCGGGCAGGGCGGTGATGCGGTGCTTGCCGGGGGCGCTCAGGGTGGGGCGCCAGAGGGTGTCGACCACGTCGTGCGGTGGGCCGGAGACCTCGGACTCCGGGAGTTGCAGGTGTTCCGACCACAGCCGCAGGCGCGTGTCGCGGGCGATCCCGGCGTCGTCGGTCACCACGTTGACCTCGGTGTCGTTGAACAGCGAGTGCTCGTTCAGGTTGGCCGAGCCGACGGACACCCAGCGGTCGTCCACGATCGCCAGCTTGGCGTGCACGTAGACCGAGGAGGACGTCTCGCCGTCGTGCGAGGTGAGGGTGCCGGCGACGAGGCGACGGCTGCCGTCGTCGGCGTCCAGCAGCCGGCCCAGCTGGCCACGGGTCGTGTCGGCGCCGTTGGTCGGCTTGCGCGGCAGAACCATGACGACGCGGAATCGCGGGTCCGGCGGGGTGCGCAGCTTCTCGATCAGCACCTCGGTGATCTCCGGCGACCACAGGAACTGGTTCTCCAGGTAGACCAGCCGGGTGGCCGAGCGCAAAGCCCGCAGGTACGAGTCGAGCAGGCTGAAGTCACCGCGGTCGGCGAACTCGTAGGTGCGCTCCGGGACCGTCCGCACGAGCTGCGCCGACGACGACCCGACCGGGGCCGGCGGCGTCGGCCGGGGCAGGGGCTCCCCCGCGATCTCCTGCCACCGCTGCCGGAAGTGCTCCGCGACGTCCGCGACCACCGGTCCTTCGAGCCGCGTGCCCAGGTCGTGCCAGCCCAACTGCTCCCGGGGCGGGTGGGACGCGGAGTCGTGCCGGTCGCCCTCCAGCGCGGTCAGGTCCATGCCGCCGACGAACGCCACCTCGTCGTCCACCACCACGATCTTCTCGTGGTGGCAGTGGAACGTCCGCTCCCGCGCGTCCAGCACGCACGACACCGCGCTGTCGCGCATGAACTCCCGCCGGGCCTCCTCCACCCGCGCACGGGTCGGCTCGAACAGCGGCAGCGGCGGACCCGCCCACAGCAGCACCCGGACCGATGCCCGCTCCGCGACGGACGCCAGCAACTCGCGCAGCGTCGGCGAGCCGGGCGACCGGGTCAGGCGGAAGTCCGGGCTGGCGCACCACCCGGCGATGTGCACGGACCGCCGCGCCGACGAGATGGCCGACGCGATCGCGGGCAGCAGCTCGTGCCCGTCGATCAGCACCTCGACCCGGTTGCCGGAACGCACCGGCCGACTGGGCGTCCACCAGCCGGTTCCCGGCTCCAGCACCGAGCCCCACCCCAGCTTCCGCAGCCGCCGGGCGTGGTGCGCGCACATCAGGCTCTCCAGCCCGTCACCGAGCTTGGCGTCCAGCACGTCCAACAGGCCCACGTCGGGGATGGTTACCGCGAATCGGTCAGCCGAAACGTCGGTTCACGGCCACGGTGGCGGTTCCGGGCGCCACCTCGGTGAACCCGGCGTCCCGCACGAGCACGACGTCCGGCCTGGCCACCAGGGCGTTCCACGCCGCCACCGGCGGTGTGCGGACGGCACACCGGTAGTCGGCCGCCGCCCACTCCTTCAGCTCGGCCTCGGTCAGGTGCGGCGCGAGCAGCATCGACGCGTGGCCGACCTGGGCCGCCGCCTTGCCCGCCGTCATCTCGACCCGGGGGTTGAGCCACAGCTCGTACGCCCCGGCGGGCACCGGGCCGGGCTCGTCCGGCGGCAGCTCGCTGCCCGAGATCTGCAACCGGCTCAGCTCCTTGGGCAGGTCCACGACCCGCCCCGGCACGAACGCCCGCACCGACGCGTCGCCCACCGTGATCGTCACGCCCGGCAACGCCTGCACGGCCTCCCAGTGCGCGCCACGAGCCCGCCGCGTCACCTTCCGGATCCGCCCGCGCACCCACTCCACCAGGTCGTCGTGCCACTCCCCGCCCGGCTCGGCGCGCTCGTCCAGGCAGACCGCGATGGCGACAGCCGCCGCGGCCTCCAGCAGTTCCGTCCGGGACGGCGGCGCGGACTTCTCGATCCGCAGCACCACCGGCATCGCCCGCACCGACTCCGGGTCCTCGGCGTCGGTCGAGTAGTGCCGCTCCACCAGCATCCGCAGGATCGGGTTCACAGCCGGTTCAGCTCCAGCCCGTCCGCCGCGTCCGCGGCCTCCACCTCCGCACGCGTCACGCCGAGCACGAACAGCACGGCGTCCAGGAACGGGTGCGACAACGCGGTGTCCGCGACCTCGCGCAACGCGGGCTTGGCGTTGAACGCGATGCCCAGCCCGGCCGCGCCCAGCATGTCGATGTCGTTCGCGCCGTCACCGACCGCGACCGTCTGCGCCAGCGTGATGCCCTGCTCGTCCGCGAACCGCCGCAGCGCGACCGCCTTGGCCGCCCGGTCCACCACCTCGCCGACGACCCGCCCGGTCAGCTTCCCGTCCACGACCTCCAGCTCGTTGGCCGCGCAGAAGTCCAACCCGAGGTCGTCCACCAGCCGCTGGATGACGCGGGTGAACCCACCGGACACGACACCGCAGCGGAACCCGAGCCGCTTCAACGTCCGGATGGTCGTCCGGGCGCCGGGCGTCAGCTCCAACGACTCGGCGACCTCGTCCAGCACCGACTCGTCCAGGCCCTCCAGCAGCGCCACCCGCTGCCGCAGCGACTCGGTGAAGTCCAGCTCGCCGCGCATCGCCCGGTCGGTGATCTCCTTGACCTGCGGCTCCACCCCGACGTGCGCGGCCAGCATCTCGATCACCTCGCCCTGGATCAGCGTGGAGTCGACGTCGAACACCACCAGCCGCTTCGCCCGCCTGGTCAGCCCTGCCCGCTCCACCGCGATGTCCAGCCCACCGCGCACCGACACCTCGGCCAGCGCCGACCGCAGCTGCGCGTCGCTCTCCGGCGTGTCGTCGGCTACGGAAACCCGCAGTTCGAGACCCGTCACGGGGTAGTCGGCCACGCCACGGATCGCGTCGATGTTCACCCCGAGGGACGCCAGCCGCCGCGCCACCTCGGTGAACGCGCGGGCGGTGACCGGGCGGCCGAGCAGGATCAGCACGTGGCTGGACTCCAGCCGGGCGGTGCGCTTCGAGTCGGCGCCGATCTCCACCTCGACGTGCATGGACACCGTCGCCATCGCCTGCTCGACGGCCTCCTGCAGGCCCTCCGGGTCGTGCTCTGCGGCGACGAGCACGCCGAGCACCAGCCGGCCGCGGATGACGACCTGCTCGACGTCGAGGATCTCCACGCCGTGCCGGGTGAGCACCGCGAACAGCACCGAGGACACCCCCGGCTTGTCCGGTCCGGTGACCGTGATCAGGACGGGCGTGGCGCTGATCTTGATCCCACTCATCTTGATCCCACTGGGCTTGGTCACTGATGGCTCCTATGCCAGACAGCGACGAGCCCCGGCGACCAGGACGGTCGTCGGGGCTCGTCGTTGAACCTGCGCTCAGGTTACAAGCGTCACTTGTGGTCGCCCTCGGTGTCCGCCGAGGGTGTGCCGGACTGCACAGCGCCCGCGGCCACCTCGGACGGCGCGCGCTTGGCGTCCTCGTGCGCGATCGCCCTGCCGGTGAACGTCACGTGCGCCTCGTCGTGCAGCCGCTCGATCATGTGCGGGTAGTGCAGCTCGAACGCCGGGCGGGCCGAGCGGATGCGCGGCAGCTCGGTGAAGTTGTGCCGCGGCGGCGGGCAGGACGTGGCCCACTCCAGGGAGTTGCCGAAGCCCCACGGGTCGTCGACCGTGACCTTCTCGCCGTAGCGGTAGCTCTTGAAGATGTTCCAGATGAACGGCAGCGTGGACGCGCCGAGGATGTACGCGCCGACCGTCGAGATCATGTTCAGCGTGGTGAAGCCGTCGCCGGCCAGGTAGTCCGCGTACCGGCGCGGCATGCCCTCGTTGCCCAGCCAGTGCTGCACCAGGAACGTGGCGTGGAAGCCGAGGAAGGTGGTCCAGAAGTGGAGCTTGCCCAGCGGCTCGTCCAGCATCCGGCCGGTGATCTTCGGGAACCAGAAGTAGATGCCCGCGAAGGTGGCGAACACGATCGTGCCGTACAGCACGTAGTGGAAGTGCGCGACCACGAAGTACGTGTCGGAGACGTGGAAGTCGATCGCCGGCGCGGCCAGCAGGATGCCGGACAGGCCGCCGAAGAGGAACGTGACGATGAAGCCGATGCTGAACAGCATCGGGGACTCGAACGTCAGCTGCCCCTTCCACATCGTGCCGATCCAGTTGAAGAACTTGATCCCGGTGGGCACCGCGATCAGGAACGTCATGAACGCGAAGAACGGCAGCAGCACAGCGCCGGTGGCGTACATGTGGTGCGCCCACACGGCCACGGACAGCGCCGCGATGCCCAGGGTCGCGTAGACCAGGCCGTTGTAGCCGAAGATCGGCTTGCGGCTGAACACCGGGAAGATCTCCGAGACGATGCCGAAGAACGGCAGCGCGACGATGTAGACCTCCGGGTGCCCGAAGAACCAGAAGAGGTGCTGCCACAGGATCACGCCGCCGTTGGCGGGGTCGAACACGTGGGCGCCGAGGTGGCGGTCGGCCAGCAGGCCGAACAGCGCGGCGGTCAGGATCGGGAACGCCAGCAGCACCAGCACGGACGTCACCAGGATGTTCCAGGTGAAGATCGGCATCCGGAACATGGTCATGCCGGGCGCCCGGAGGCAGACCACGGTGGTGATCATGTTGACCGCGCCGAGGATGGTGCCCAGACCGCCGACGATCAGGCCGGTGATCCACAGGTCGGCACCGACGCCGGGCGAGTGGATGGCGTTCGACAGCGGGGTGTAGGCGAACCAGCCGAAGTCGGCCGCGCCGCCCGGCGTGAGGAAGCCGCCCATCACGATCAGGCCGCCGAACAGGTACAGCCAGTACGAGAAGGCGTTGAGCCGCGGGAACGCGACGTCCGGCGAACCGATCTGGAGCGGCAGGATGAAGTTGGCGAAGCCGAACACGATGGGGGTCGCGTAGAGCAGCAGCATCACCGTGCCGTGCATGGTGAACAGCTGGTTGAACTGCTCCTGCGACAGGAACTGCATACCCGGGCGTGCCAGCTCGGTCCGCATCAGCATGGCCATCGCGCCGCCCACCATGAAGAAGGCGAACGACGTGACCAGGTACATGATCCCGATTTGCTTGTGGTCCGTGGTGCGGAACATCCGCAGCAGGAACGAACCCTTGACCGCGTCGCGAGTCCCGAAGGGCCGCGTCGCGATCGGCTGCGGGGCTACGGCCGTCACGGTGCCTCCTGCACTGTCTGGTTCTGGCATTGCCGGTGGGTGGCGCCGCCGGCTCATCGGATCGTAGACGGCGGTGTCACGGGGGTCCGCGCTGGGCCGCCCCCTGGATCAAGTGAGGTAGCGCAGGTCACACACACCGAGGGCCGCCCCCGCGGGTTGCGGGGGCGGCCCTCGGCGCTGTGCCGGCTCCTGCGTCGGACTCCTACGCCGGGCTCCGGCGTAGGCGCCGTGCGTCGGCGCCTACGCCGGATTCCCGGGCCGGATCGACGTCGGTCAGCGACGCAGCAGGCCGCGCAGCTTCGGCGACGCGACGAACGCGGCGCCGGCGGCGACCAGGCCGAGGCCGACGATCAGCATCCAGCCGCCGTCGAAACCGGTGTTGGCCAGGTCGTCCTCATCCGGACCGGTCCCCGCGGCCGGGGCCTCGGTGGTCGTGGTCGTCGCGGGGGCTTCGGTCGTGGTCGCCGGCGCGGTGGTCGTGGTCGTGGTCGTCGTCGTCTCGCCCGGCGCCTCGGTCGTGGTGGTCACCGGGGCGGACGGCGTGGTGGTGGTCACCGGGGTGGACGGGGTCGTGGTGACCGAGTCGTCCTCCTCCACGCAGAAGAACCAGTGGCTGATGTCCGCGGGACCGCCGCTGGAGTTGTTCGGCGCGACCAGCTTCTCCCAGTCCAGGTCGCCGAGCTTCTCAGCGGTGTAGACGTTGGAGTTCTTACCGCCCTTGACGACGACACCGGTCACGACGTAGCCGTCGAGGCCACCCGTGATGGTGATCGACCGCTTGCCGTCCGCGGTGTGGGGCAACGTCGACTTCGTGGAGCCGGGCGGGAGGTCGCCGTCCATCGCGGTCCCGGGCAGGCCGGCCTTCTCGCAGACGTTGTCGTGGTCCCATTCGAGGTTGCCCTCGACGATGACCGCGCGGGGGTCGGGGTCGACGGGGGTCGGCGTGGCCGAGGCCGTGCTGCCCAGCAGAAGACCACTGGTGGTGACGGCGAGTAGCGTCACTGCTCCGAGAAGGCGGCGGGGGTTCATGCGCATGGGTGCTGCTCCGCAGGGGTCGAGGGGTGACCGATGGATCGAACCGCATCGGCCACCCCTCTATCGAGTTAGCCCGTTCGCATGAAACGGGTTGCCGCCCGATCGTTATGCATCAGTGATGTCGACCGTCTCTCCCTTTCGGACTCAGCGACGCGCTCGGCGGCGGAACTTCGACGCCAGGAGCACCGCTCCACCCGTCGCGACCAGGGCCGACCCTCCAATGAGGAGCCACAGAGCGTTGAAACCGGTGGCGGCGAGGTCGTCGTCCGAGCCGGGGACGCCGACGCCCGCGTGCTTCGTCGTGGTCGTGGTGGCCATGGCCGGCGTGGTCGTCGTGGTGGTGGCGGGATGGGTGGTCGTGGTGACGCCCGGCGAGGTCGTCGTCACGGTCGGGGCGGTCGTCGTGGTCGGCGCCGTCGTGATGGTCGTCGGCATCGTCGTGGTGGGGGCCGTCGTCGTCGTGGCGGGAACGTCCACGCAGACGAACCAGTGGCTGATCGCGGCGGGGTTCTTGCCGCTCCCGCTCAGCGGCGAGTGCAGGTCGAGCCAGGGCAGCGGACCGAGGTTGCCGGCCGGGTAGACGTTGTAGGCGGGGCCGCCCTTCACCACGACACCGGTGACCACCGTGCCGGGCGGGAACGCCGTGATGTCGATGTAGGTGCCGTCGCTGGTGAACGTGCCTTCGGGCATCGTCGCTTCGGTGCCGGGCAGGCCCACCACCTCGCAGGCGTTGCCGGGCTGACCTATGTCGACGTTGCCCGCCACGGCGGTCGCGCGTGGATCGCCCGACTCGGGTGCCGGCTGGGCCGATGCGCCGGCGGCGAGCACTCCCGCCGCGAGCGTGGCCAACAGGAGTGCTGTTCCGAACAGAGTGCGAGGTGCCGTGCACATGAACGCTCCCACGTGACTCGATGAACTGTCCGGCCGATCTGTTCGATCCGCCGTTTGGACTATCGACGCCCTCCGTTTGGACGCATCCGTTTGATGCCGATCCGTTATGACACGTCCGGGTGGAATATGAGGTGGCAGGCGTGGAAACGTCCGTCGTGCCGCGTGGGGTCGGGGTGGGCCTCGTTCGCGGCGATGCCGGCCGAGCTGCACACCGAGCTGCCGCACCATCCCGGACCACCACCCGGATTCGGGCCCTTGTCCGATGTGGACTCGGCGTTGTCGGTGCTGGGCCGGCCGGCGCAGCCGCTGCACGGCGACTCGCGCGCCCGCAACGTCCTGATCACCCGGGTGGTCCGGTGTGGAACGACTTCGAGGACGCCTGGCGCGGTCCGGTCGGGTGACCTGGCGTTCTGGCTGGAGCTGCGCGCGCTGCACGGCGAGTGCTGGACCGGGGTGCGGGAGGTCCACCGGACCCGACCGTCCTCGCGGCCCTGATCAGAGCGCCTCGGCAGCCGGTCGGCGCGGGCGTCGGGTCGGCACGGGCATCGGGTTGGTGCTGTGCGGTCTGGTGACCAGGCCGGGTGGCACGATCGACGCCGGTCCCGCGCCCGAGGGCGGCGCGGCCTTCACGTGAGGTTGCCCCATGCGCGAGCTGACTGAGCGAGAACTGGAGGCCCGGTGGCACGAGGCGGTCCGCGAGCTGGGCGGCGCGCACGGCCCCGGCGACCTCGCCGACCGTTACGCCGAGCCCCATCGCGGCTACCACAACACCGACCACGTGCTGGCCGTCGTCCGCGACGTGGACGTCCTCGCCGAAGCCGACCGCCGCACCGCGCGTGAACGGGCCGTCCTCGCGCTCGCCGCCCTGGCGCACGACGTCGTGTACGACGGCAAGCCGGGTGAGGACGAGCGCCTCAGCGCCCAGTGGGTCCGCGCACGGCTCGCCGGGCTCCCCGAGGCGGACCAGGTGGCGCGGCTCGTGCTGGCCACCGTGGACCACGCCTCGGACGACCCGCTGACGTGCCTGCTCCTGGACGCGGACCTGGCCGTCCTCGGCTCCGACCCGGTCACCTACCAGCGTTACCGGACCGCCGTGCGCGCCGAGTACGCGCACGTCCCGGACGACGCGTGGCGGGTCGGCCGGGCGAAGGTCCTGCGCACCCTCGCCGAGCGCGACCCGCTCTACGTCACGCCGCACGCGCGTGAGCGGTGGGAGGCCCGCGCCAAGGCGAACCTCGCCGTCGAGATCAGCTCGCTCGGTGACCCGCGGTGAGCGCGTCGAACGTCGGGAACGACCGGGCGATGTCGCTGCCGGTGAAGTTGCCGACCCAGCCGTCGTCGTCGTGGAAGAACCGGATCGACACGTAGTCCGGCCGGGTGCCCATGTCGAACCAGTGCGTGGTGTTCGCGGGCACGCTCAGCAGGTCGCCCGCCTCGCACAGGATCGCGTGCACCCGCTCGTCGACGTGCAGGTAGAAAACCCCGGAGCCGCGCGCGAAGAACCGGTCCTCGTCGTCGTCGTGGGTGTGCTCGGCGAGGAACTTCAGCCGCGCCTGACCGGCCGACTCCAGCCACGCCGGGTCGTCCGACGGGGTCATCTCCATCGCGTCGACCAGGGTGTAGCCCTCGGCCTCGGTGACGCGGGCGACCCGCTCGGCGTACACCTCCAGCGCGTTCTCGCCGGTCACACCGGGCACGACCGGCCACTGCTCGTACCGGACGCCCAGCCGCTCCAGCTCCGCGGCGATCTCGTCGGGGTCGGCGGTGCGCACCACCACGGTCTCCGGGTCGGTGTCCGGCCACACGGTCAGCAACGTCATCGCGTCTTACCCCCTCGTCTCGACCTTGAAGCGCAACAGCCACTCCAGGCACTCCAGCCGGTGCCGGGCCTGGCGCAGGTCGTCACCCCACACGTACACCCCGTGCCGGGCCACGATCAAGGCCGGCACGTCCGCGCGGAAGCCGGCCTCGAACGCGTCACCGAGCACCCGCATGTCCTGGCTGTTCGGCACGACCGGGACGAGGACCGACTCGTGCGCCTGCCGCCCGAAGCCCTTCAGCATCTCCAGGTCGCTCAGCGCGACGCCGTCCGGCCAGTGCTCGGCCGCGACCACGGGGGCGAGGGCGTGCACGTGGACCACCGCGCCCGCGCCGGCCACCGCCGCGATCCGCCCGTGCAGGCCCGCTTCGGCCGACGGCACGCGCACCGGGTCCTCGGTGCGGCCCTCGGCGTCGACGACCACCACGTCGTCGGGCGTGAGTTCGCCCTTGTCCTTGCCGCTGACCGTCACCGCGAGCCGCAGCGGGTCGCGGTCCACGACCACGGACAGGTTGCCCGACGTGCCGCGCATCCACCCCATCGCGGTGTACCGGGCGCACTCGGCGGCCAGTGCCTCACCCGGCGTCACAGGGCGGCCACCGTCCGGTGTGGACCGAAGTCCGCGTCGCCGTAGGGCTCGCCGGGACGCGCGACGCCGACCGTCCGCCAGCCCGCCTCGGCGGCGGCGTCCAGTTCGGCGGGCACGTCCGAGTAGAACGTGATGTCACCGGAGTCGAGCACGGACGCGATCTTCAGGTACGACGCCGCCTCGCGCTTCGGGCCCGCGTTGACGGTGTCGAAGTGGTACTGGAACAAGGAGGTCAGGTCGCCGTCCGCGGTGTGCGCGAAGAACGCCACCTGGCCTGCCACCGAACCCGACGAGAACACCGCCAGGTCCTTGCCCTCGTCGTGCCACTTGCGCAGGGCGGGCACCACGTCCGGGAAGAACTCGGCCACCAGGTCGCCTCCCGCGTAACCCCGCTGCCAGATCAGGCCCTGCAACGTCTTCAGCGGCGTGACCTTCCGGTCGGCGTCCATCCAGCCGTGCAGGACGCGCACCAGCTCGTCCGTGCCGCCGTCCACACCGGACAGCTCGCGGATCTGCGCGACGGCCTCGACCACGGCCGGGTCGTCGGGGTGCTCGTCGATCCACGGGCCGAGCCGCGGCCGGGCGTAGTCGTACAGCGTGACCAGGACCTGGTCGGTGGCGCTGAGCGTGCCCTCGATGTCCAGCACAACCCACTCACTCATGGACGTTCCTCAACGTAGTAGTCAGCCAGGCCGTGCGGAGCGTACGCACCGCGGTCGGTCACCACCGAGGTCACGAACCGCGGCGGCGTGACGTCGAAAGCCGGGTACAGGCCGCGGGCCCGTCCGGTGGCCGTGCGGCGGCCGAGGGTGCGCAGCACGTCGTCGCCCGACCGGTACTCGATCGGCACGTCGGCGGCGGTGGGCGCGAGCCGGTCCGGCGCCTGCACCATGGCCAGGAACGGCACGTCGAAGGCGTGCGCGGCGACCGCCAGGCCGAGCGTGCCGACCTTGTTGACCACGTGCCCGTCCATCGTGACGCGGTCGGCGGCGGTGAGCAGCACGTCCACTTGGCCGGTCGACATGACGGCCGCGCCCATGCCGTCGGTGATGAGGGTCGTGTCGACGCCCATCTCACCCAGCGTTTCCGCGGTCAGGCGGGCGCCCTGGAGGTACGGGCGGGTTTCCGTGCAGACGAACCGCAAACGCTTGCCCATGGCTTGAGCAGCGGTCACGGTCTCGGTCAGGTAGAGGTCGGCCCAGCAGTGCGTCAGCACCGCGCCCTCGTCCGGCAGCAGCTCCGCGGTGTGCTCGCCCAGCTTCCGGCTGCGCGTGCGGTACCGCTCGTCCCCCGCCTTCGCGCCCTTGAGCGCGCCGGCCTCGACGTCGTCGTCCTCGGCCACGCCCGCCAGCACGGCGGCGACGGCCTTGCGCAGGTGGTTGTTGGTGCGGCGGGTGGCGATGAGGAGCTGTCCGGCCTGGTCGAGGGAGGCGCGGGCCTGGTCACGCGGCAAGCCGCGGGCCTCGCGGGCGGCCAGCACCATGCCCCACAGGGCGGCGAAGTACGGGCCGGAGGACTGCGTGACCATGTCCTCGATGGCCTTCGCGACCTCGGCGACCGTGCCGCAGCGCACCCACGTCCGCTCGAACGGGAAGTTCCGCCGGTCCAGGATGTGCACGCCATCGTCTTCGAGGCGCACGCTGCGTGCGAGCAACGGTTCCATCAGCTGTACCCGGTGTACGGGGCGTGCTCGCCGGTGAGGAAGTACGCACCGACCTCGCGGGCCTTGTACGAGACCGGGTCGTGGAGCGTGAGCGTGCGGGCGTTGCGCCAGAACCGGTCGAACGCGTACCCGGCCGCCGTGGCGCGGGCGCCGCACAGCTCGAACACGCGGCTGGTGGTCTGGTTGGCCACCTTCGTGGCGACGACCTTGGCCGACGAGATGGCGGCGGCGGTCTCGGCGCGTTCGGTCCTGGTCAGCTCGACGCCGCGCTCGGACGCCCGGTGCAGCCGGTCCGAGGCGTGGTCGGTGAGGAAGCCGGCGGCCTGCGTCTCGGACACCAGCTCGCCGTAGGCGCCGAGGACGTACGGGTCCGAGGTGGCCGTGTCCACGCCGCTGAGGAACCACGGGCGCGTGGTCGTGCGGGTGTACTGGGCGGCTTCGGCCAGCGCGCCCTCGGCCATCGCCACGCACAGCTGGGCGAGCACGAGCTGGAAGCCCAGGCCGGCGAGGGAGAGGCGCGGGCTGGTCTCGTCGTGCACGCCCAGGACCTGCTCGGCGGGCACGTGCACGTGGTCGAACACCACGCCGCCGCTGGCGGTGAGGCGCTGGCCGATGTTGTCCCAGTCGCGGGCGTAGGTGATGCCGTCGGCTCTCGCGTCGAGCGTGAACGTGATCTTCTCGTCGGTCCCGGTGTGGGTGGCGCTGACCACCAGCCGGTCGGCCACCGAGGCGCCGGTGGCGAACGTCTTGCGCCCCGTGACCTCGAAGCCGCCGTCGACGGGCCGCAGCTCCAGCGCCGCGTCCAGGGGGTTGCTGACCCCTGCCCAGAAGACGTCAGCCGAGTAGACGTCGGCTGAGCAGACGTCGGCGGAGTGGACGTCGGCGGAGTGGACGTCGACAGTGACGACGACGTCCCCGACCGGCACGGACGCGCGGTCGAACAGTCCGCTGCGCCAGACCTGGAGGTAGTGGTACCCGAGGAGGTGCCCGACGTTGGCGTCGGCCGCGCCGACCACCCGGGTGACCGCCTGCTGGGTGGCCCAGTCGCCGATCGCCAGCACACCGGACCGCCGCAGCGCGTCGACCTCGGCCACCGGCTCCGCACCGCGCCGATCCCGTTCCGCCGCGTCCACCCGCAACGCCGTGGCCAGCTCCTCGGCGACGGTCAGCCACTTCTGCCGACCATCGGTGCTCGTCATCCCACGCCTCCCGCTCGTCCGCGTTCCAGCAGGCGAGCCTAATCGCCGGCGAGCGCGCGGAACTGAGCGTTCCGCCACATGGACACCTGCCGGTCAGCGCGCCACGTACATCCCGTGGCCGGCCAGTCCCAGCACCTCGATCGAGTTCCGCAATCCGACCGCGCCCCGCTGGAAGCCCTCGACGTGCGCGGCCCACGTCCGCCGGTCCTGCGCGAGCGCTTTCAGGTACCGCACGCAGAGGGACGGTGGAATTGCCTCACACCGCTTCCGCGCGGCCCGCAGCGCGACCTCCATCCGCAACGCCTCGTCGGCCTGCCGAGCACTCGACCTGATCCATTCCAGGATGTGGTCGATCAGCTGCACCCGGCCGAGCAGGAACTCCCACCAGTAGTCCTCATCCATCGCGAAATCGACGGCGCCATCGTCGTCCAGCAGCGTGAAAACACCCTCTGCGATGCAGTCACCGAACTCTTCCATCTGTGCCCGCAACTCAGTGGCGAACGGGTCGTACGGCCTCTGCAGCACCTCACCGGTTACGGCTGACCGGCGAAGGCCCCAGTTATCGAGGAGAAAGAACCAGTCCTCGTTGTATATCGTCGGGAAGAACGACGTTATCGACTCGTGGCCGATCACGAGCGCGCCGCCGCCGATGAACGTGCCCTGCGCACCGCCGCTCTCGCGATAAGCGTGGCAGACCACCGAGTTGTCCGGAAAACCAACTTGGTTCAGCCCGACGACCGCATAACCCGCAGAGATGAGACCGGCTGCCCCGTCGAGGTCGACGGGTCTCGGCACGGTGATGTCGTCGTCCAGGAACGCCACCCTTTCCCAGCCGAGCACACGCATCACCAGCAGGCCCAGGTTGCGCTTGAAGCTGATGTCCGTGTGGACCTCGAACTCCGTGTAGCGCAGAACCCTCGTCGTAGCCAGTTGGGGCATGAGCCATCTCGGCAACCTCTCGATGTCGATGACCAGCATCTCGACGCCCCTGGTCCGAGCCAATTTCGCCGTCCGCTCAGGTGAGGCGTCGCCGCTGGTCAGCACCACCAGAGGCCGAGCAAGTGAGACAGCGGCGTCGACCGCCTGCTCGAGGTAGCGCCAAGACCGGTTGGTGGGCACGATGATGGCGTCGATCGCACCGGGCGGGCAGTCGCAGATGTCCACAGCGGTCAGCAGCTTGCTGTGCGAGGCGTGTTGCTCCACTGATGAAGGCACGATGGCGTTCAACGCAGGTCCTCCGGCCACTCGAAGAGGAAGTTCCCCTGATCGGGTCGGCGAGACCCGCTTTGGGCGTACTCGGCCATGGCCACCCGTCGATAGGCTCCGCCTCCAGGGGGCGTTGAATGTCGAACGAGCATCGGGCCGACACGGCCAACACCGTTTCGACCGCGACCGGTGGGCCGGGCGCGGTCGTTCAGGCGGGGTCCATCACAGGGGACGTGCACCTGCACTCCACCCGCTCGGGCGCGTTCCCGCCCCCGCACGAGTTGCCACCCGACGTGCACGCGTTCACCGACCGGCTGGAGCAGCTCGCCGAGATGGACCTGCTCCTCGCGTCCACCGAAGGACCGCCGTCCACTGCGGCAGTCGTGATCTCCGCGGTCTCGGGCACGGCCGGTGTCGGGAAAACGGCCTTCGCCACCCACTGGGCGCACCGGGTCAGCGACCGGTTTCCCGACGGGCAACTCTACGTCAACCTGCACGGATACGGTCCGGCCAAGCCGGTGCCGCCCGAGGAAGCCCTCGCGGGCATGCTGCGCTCGTTGGGCGTGGCGAACTCCGACATCCCGCACGACGCGGACGAACGCGCGGCCAGGTTCCGCAGCATCGCCGCGGGTCGGCGACTGTTGATCGTGCTGGACAACGCGCGTTCCGCCGACCAGGTCCGGCCACTGCTGCCGGGTACGTCTTCGTGCCTGGTGCTCGTGACCAGCCGCGACGCGCTGCCGGGCCTCGTGTCCCGCGACGGCGCCCGTCGGGTGAACCTCGACCTCCTGCCGCACGCCCAGGCCGTGGTCCTGTTGCGCATGCTGATCGGACCCCGCGTCGATGCCGAACCGGAGGCCGCCGACGCGCTCGTCAGGCATTGCGTCCGGCTGCCGCTGGCGCTGCGGATCGCGGCCGACCTGGTCACCACGAGCCCGGAGGCGACGCTCGCCGAGATGGTCGCCGACCTCGCGGACGAGGAGAACAGGCTCGACCTGCTCGACGCCGGTGATGACCCGTACACGGCGGTGCGTGCCGTGCTCTCCTGGTCCTACCGGAACCTCGGACCCGCGCAGGCACGCGCGTTCCGCCTGCTCGGCCTGCACCCAGGTCGTGACTTCGAGCCGGTCGGCGCCGCGGCCCTGATCTCGTGCACGCCCGCGCAGGCACGTCGGCTGCTCGACGCGCTGGTGCGGGCGCACCTGGTGGAGCGGACCAGGATCGGCCGCTACCAGATGCACGACCTGCTTCGCGTCTACGCGGCCGACCTCGTGGCGCACGAGGAGTCGGAAGAAGCACAGGAGGCCGCCCTGCGCCGGCTGTTCGACTTCTTCCTGCACACCGCGTCGCTCGCCATGGAGATTCTGTTCCCCCAGGAGCGGGATCGCCGACCGGCGCTGCCCACAGCCGACGGTCCTCGGGTCGACCTCGTCGACGATGACGACGCGGTGCGCTGGCTGGAGGCGGAGCGGACCACGCTCTCGGCCGTGGCGGCCCGCACCACACACACCACCTGGGCGGTCTACGCGAGCCTGCTGTCCACGACCCTCTACCGGTTCCTGGACAGCCACGGTCACTTCGACGATGCCGTCACCCTGCACAACCTCGCGTTGGAAGTGGGTCGGCAGCAGGACGACAAAGCGGTGGTGGGGCGGGCGTTGCACAACCTCGGGGCCGTCTACCAGCGCCTCAGCCGCTACTCGGACGCCCGTGAGCACCTGGAGGAGGCGATCGACGTGCTGCGGCGGATCGACCTGCCGAAGGTGCACGCGTTGGCGCTGGCCGATCTGGGCCACGTGCACATGCTCCTCGGCCGGTACGACGAGGCATTGGAGTGCGACGCACGCGCCTTGCGGCTGTTCGAGAGCGAGGAAGACCGGACGGGTCAAGGACAGGTACTCAACAACATGGGACTCGTGCTGGACCGGTTGCGACGGCACGAGGAATCGGTCGAGTCCACCCAGCGGGCGCTCGCGCTGTTCCGGGAGACCGAGGACCGCCCCCGGCAGGGGTACGCCCTCAACGACATCGGTGTGGCGCTCCAGCACATGGAGAGCTATCCGGAAGCGTTGGTCTACCACCGGGAAGCCCTCGCCCTCGCCCGCGCCACGCACGATCGAGCGCTGGAGGCGGAAGCGCTCAACGGCCTGGGAAACGCCACCCGGCGGGCCGGTTCCGCGGAGTCGGTGCTGGAGCTCCACGAAAGTGCGCTCGCCATCGCCCTGGACATCGGGGACCGCCACGAGCAGGCGCAGGCCCACGAGGGCCTCGCCGGCGCGCATGAAGCGTCGGGGAACGTGACCGAAGCCCTGGAACGATGGCAACAGGCGCTGAACATCTACGTCGACCTCGGTGCTCCCGAAGCCGACGAAGTCCGTCGCCGGATGGCTGACCTGCGAGGCTGACGTCACCGCTACCCGTTCGCGGGACGACCGGGGCGGTAGCGGTGCAGGAGACCCAGGTCGGCCAACAGCTTCTGAACGGGTCGACCGCCGTGCCGCCGCTGCCGGGCCTCGACGTGGTCGCGCCACAGCCGGCGGTCTTCTCGCCAGGCGGCCAGGTAGTCCACGCACAACTGCGGCTCGATGAGCCGGTTGCGCCCACCGGCGGCCTTCAAAGCGGCGATCATCCTGGCCTTGTCGGCGGCGTCCAGCTCGGCGTCGCCGACCATGGCGATGACCTCGTCGATGAACCGCCTGCGCCGACCGAGGAACCGCCGCCAGTACGCGACCGTGGCGTCGGCCGGGGCGTGTCCGGTGTCGAGCAGCCCGAACAACCCTTCGGCGAGGCAGTCGCCGAGTTCCTCGGTGCGGGCCCGCATGGTGTCCCGGTACGGGTCGTACGGTCGCTGGACGGCATTCCCCGTCACCGCGGACGGGGCCAACCCGTTGTCGTCGAGCAGGAAGAACCAGTCTTCGTTGTAGATGTTCGGGAAGAACGACGTGAACGACTGCCGGCCGACGGCGAGTGCGCCGGTGCCGATGAACGTGTCCTGGGCGCCGCCGGCTTCGCGGTAGGCGTGGCACACGACCGAGTTGTCCGGGTACCCGCTGACCGAGAGCCCGACCCCGGTGAAGCGGTCGAGCAGTCCGACGGCGTCGGCGAGGTCGTCCGGGCGCGGGATCACGACGTCGTCGTCCACGTAGACGATCCGCTCCCACCCGGCCACGGCCGCCAGCATCAGGCCGAGGTTGCGCTTCAGGCTGGTGTCGGTGCGGCGGTCGAACTTGCCGCCGCCCGCGCGCAGCATCGTCGTCGTCCGGAACTCCGGCAGGAGGTCGGCGGGCACCTCCGCGATGTCGACGGCGACGATCTCGACACCTTCCCGTTCGGCCAGCGCGGTGGCGGCGTCGGCGGACGAGTGGCGGCTGCACAACGTGACCAGCGTGCAGCGGTGGTGCTTCGCGAGCGCGACGACCGTTTCCAGGTAGGCCGCGGGCCGCGAGGTCGGCACGATGATGGCGTCCACCCGTGCCGGCTCGGCGACGGCGTCCCGGGCCAGCAGGTGCCGGTGGGACGCGCTGTGGTTCGCGGACCGGGAGCCGTGCGGCTCGTGTCCCACGAGCGCCGTGGCTGCGACGTTCAACTCCGGCCCTCCGGCCATTCGAAAAGTCGTGACTCGGGCGTGTTCCAGTCCGGCGTGACCACCTGGCCGTTCACCACGGACACCCTCGTGAGGAGCCCGTACGACTCGAGGTCGGGGAACCGCTGCTCCAGGTAGTCCGCGTTGCGGTCGCGGAACCGGCCATCCGTGAGCGCCCGCACGACGCCGAGGGTCCCCCGGCCGTACATGCCGTTGCAGATCGTCACCGTTCGCTTGTGGTTGAAC
The DNA here is from genome assembly GCF_052936305.1 of Saccharothrix isguenensis. NCBI lineage: Bacteria > Bacillati > Actinomycetota > Actinomycetes > Pseudonocardiales > Pseudonocardiaceae > Saccharothrix > Saccharothrix isguenensis. The sequence continues at coordinate 1,147,951 of NZ_CP193626.1, read as the reverse complement.
GGGTTCGTGCCGCGGTAGAAGTGCGCGACGTCCTCTTGGAGGGTCTCGCGACCGCGGAACTCGGCCAGCTTCGGCGCGAAGAGGCGTTCGGCGCCGTCCTCCGCGTGCACGACGAACCCGCCCGACTCGGACTCGTCGTGCCGGGCGACCTGGGTGACGGGCATGTCGACCCGCGCCAGCAGTTCGCGGGTCAGCACGTTCCAGTCGACGCCGCCGAGCAGCACGAGGTGGGTCGTGTAGTCGTCCGGTTCCAGGTCCGAGGCGATGCGGAAGTTGACCTGGCTGCGCGGGTTGATCGCGCGGATGTGGCCGTGCAGTTCGATCAGGGCGTCCAGGTCGGCGTACGTGTAGAGCTCGACGTAGTCCGGCTGGGTCGGGTCCGAGTAGGGCATCTTCGCCCGCATGTCGGCCGGCAGCTGCGCCACCACGATGGTGATGACGTGGCGGTCGTCGAAGTACCAGAAGCCGCGGTTGGGCTGGTCCGCCGGGGACGTGCCGCCGGCTTCGCGTCGTTCGGCTGCCCGAAGGTCCGTGAGCTCGCGCAGGAGCTCTTCGCGGCGGCGCTGTTCGTCGGCGGTCAGCTCGTCCACCGGGATCAGCCGGTAGGGGCGGTGGGCGACGGAGCGCTTGGTGGCGAAGAACGTGGCGTAGGCGGCCAGGCGGTGCAGCGGGGGCGTCCTGGGCTTGGTGCGGCTCTCCCACGACGACAGGAGCGGGACGCTCGCCGGCTTCTCGGCGCTGAACGCCTCGGCGAGGTCGCTCTGCGTGATCGGGACGTCGGGCCACTGTTCCTCGCGGAGGGCGCGGAGGCGGTGCGCCAACAATTGGGAATCCCCGGTCACGGCCACGTCCGACACGCGAGCGCCCCTTCAGTGAACTTCAGCGCATGAACTGAAGAGGGAAACATACACGACTGCGACGAAAAGTCACGCCCCTATACCCCAGAAGGGGGGTTGTCAGTCATGTACAGCCACCTTACCCTCAAGTTACTGAGGTTCAGTCAACTTCAGCGATTAGAGGTGAAGTTCACCCAGGAAGCCATCCGGGGGTCGCTATGAACACGCTCACCGCGTTAGCTCACACGTCCGGGACCACCGAGTGGTCCCCTATCGTCGTCATGGTCATGATGGGCGCGATGGCGCTGGTCCTGGGCCTGGCGAAACTCCTCCGCCGAGTTCTCGGCATGCTGACCCGGGTACTCCTGTCGGCCGGCGCGGCCATGACCGGGCTCGCCACGATGCTCGCCCTGTGCACCGTGATGACCACCGTGCTGCTGGTCTACGCGCGCTGAACCGCCGCGTGCGGCTCACCCCTTCGACTACGGTATGCGGGCCCGTATCGGAGGGGAGTCGCACGATGGACCTGTCGCGCAGATCGTTCCCGGGGGGAACGGCGGTCGCCGTCCGGGTGACCGCGACCCTCGGGACGGCCGCGTTGGCCGAGGCCACGGCTCCGGGTCCACGTCGGACGTCCACACCGCACCTGCTGGAAGCCGAGCAGTTGGTCGGCTACCTGTCGCTGCCGGCGTGCCCGTTGGGCAACAACACGTACAAGGAGCCGGACCAGCCGAACGTGGTCCGGTGGGGCTCGCCCGGTGACGCGTCCGGGTGGGTCAACCAGAGCCAGTGCGCGTCGTTCCTGACCGCCGTGCTCAGGCGGACGTACCGGTGGGCGACGCCGCGGTTCTTCAGCCGGCACTTCGGTTTCGCCAGCCCGTTCGCGCGCGACTACCGGTTGGCGTTCGCCGAGCGGGAGATCCCGCACTTCGAGCCCGTCACGGCGGTGGCGGACCTCCGCCCGGGTGACCTGATCGCCATCGACTACCGCAACGACCAGGACACCAACACCGGGCACGTGGTGATGGTGCGGTCGGTCAAGGGCGTCTACACCGCGCCCAGCCCGAGCCTGAACTTCACCGGCGAGACCCAGTACGCGGTGGAGGTCGTCGACTGCACGTCCGAGCCGCACGGGGTGTTCGGGGTGGGCAACTACTCCCGGTTCCCGGACAACCGGATCTTCAACGCGACCGCCGAGACGGACGGCGCGGGCTACGGGCACATGATGTTCTACGCCTCCGACGCCACCGGCGGGTTCGCCCGTTACCGGTGGAGCGTCAACACGTCGTCCGCCGGCACGTTCACCACGGCCCAACGCCCGGTCGCCGCCGCCCGCGTACTCGCCTGACCCACGCGAGCCCTCCACTCAGACACCGCGAGTCGTCCAGTCCGGCACCCCGAGTCGTCCAGTCCGGCACCGTGAACCTGCCAGTCGGACACCGGGAACCTGCCGGTCGGGTTTCCGAGCGTGGCCCAGGGTGCCTGAACGCGAGGTTCGCGGTGTCTGAGTGGAGGGCTCGCGGTGCCGGAGTGGAGGGCTCGCGGGGTTAGGGGTGGGTTAGGCGGGACAGGGCGGTGCGGGTGGTTACGCCGAGCTTGGGGTAGGCCTTGTAGAGGTGGTAGCCGACGGTGCGGGGGCTGAGGAAGAGCTGGGCGCCGATGTCGCGGTTGCTCAGGCCTTCGGCGGCCAGGCGGACCACCTGGAGTTCCTGCGGGGTCAGGGTGCTCAGCGGGTCCGGGCCGGGGACGGCTCGGCTTTCGCCGGTGGCACGCAGTTCCGTGCGGGCGCGGGTGGCCCACGGGGTGGCGCCCAGGCGCTCGAAGAGGTCCGACGCGGAACGCAGGTGGGTGCGGGCGTCGGTCTTGCGCCGCGCCCGGCGCAGCCACTCGCCGTACAGCAGTTCGGTGCGGGCGCGTTCGAACGGGCGGCCAGCGTCGGCGCGGTGCAGGTCCACGGCTCGGGTGAACCACTGCTCGTCGTCGGTGATCAACGCACGGCAGCGCGCCGCGACGCCCTGCGCCCACCGCCGGCCGGTGTTCAGCGCCCACTCGTCGTACCAGCCGGCGGCGTCCTCGGCGGTGGGGCGCTTGCCCACCCGGACTGCCGCTTCGACCAGGTCGGGCAGGCTGGAGAGGGCGTACAGGCGGTGCGCGCCGGCGGCGACGTCGGCCAGCCGGTCCAACACCGCGTCGTGACGGCCGGAACCCAGGTTCAGCAAGGCGAGCGCGCAGGCGGCGCGCACCGACTGGGGTGGGCCGCCGGTCAGCGTCGCCACCAGTTCCTCGCACCGGGCGTCGTCGCCCTCGATGGCGGCCAGTTCGGCGAGCACGCTGGACAGGTAGCCGACGCTGAACGTCTGACCGATGTCCGCCGCGATCCGCATGCCCTCCTCGGCAGCGGCACGGGCGTCGCGGTGCTGTCCGAGGTGCAGGCGACCACGTGCCAGGTAGGCGAGCGCCCGGGGCAGGACGCCGAGTGCGCCTTGGGCGCGGGACTGGCGTTCCAGCTGGGAAGCCCAGTCGTAGGCGGCCTGGTCGTCGCCGAGCACGAGGTGCCACCACGCGGTGAGCGCGTTGCCCGGTCCGCCGACGTACGGCGAGCCGAGCAGCGTCCGCAGCGCCGCCATGCCACCGGGCACGTCACCGCCGTCCAGGCCCACAGCCGCCCGCGCGGTGAGGCGCGTGTCCTCGGCGCCGGGCAGACCGTCCGCCAGTGACGCGATCTCGCGGACGGCGTCGAGGTCACGACCGGCCCACGCGTGCTGGGCGGCGAAGAACAGCATCTCCCCCGCCAGGTCCGGTTCCGTCGGCCTGGCGCACATCGCGGCGCGGACGAGCTGCTGCGACGCCTCCGCCAGACGTCCCTGCTCGCTCGCCAACCTGGCTTGGACGCGCGCCACCCGCGCCTTGTCGACGTGGTCCGTCATCAGGTCCCACGCCTGGTCGGCGAGCACGGCCGCGCGGTCGAACTGGCCCGCCGCACCGGCCGCGCCCGCTCCCGCCGCGAGCCGCTGTCCGCGCCGCACCGGGTCCGGGCTCAACTCGGCCGCGCGCTGGTAGGCCGACGCCACCGCCACGTACCCGCCCCGGCCGCGTGCGTCCTCGGCGGTGCGGGCCAACGCGGCGGCCACGTGCTCGTCCGGTGCGGTGGTCGCGGCGGCGAGGTGCCAGGCGCTGCGGTGGTCGTCGTCGAGCACGTCGGCCAGCGCCTTGGCCAGGGCCTCGTGCACGGCGAGGCGGTGGGCCAGGGACGCGCTCTGGTAGGCGGCGGCGCGGATCAGGGGGTGGCGGAACGTCAGCCGGCCTTCGTCGGAGCGCAGGAGTTGGCGTTGCTCGGCGACTTCGAGGTCGTCCAACGACGCGCCGAGCAGGCCGGCGGCTTCGAACACCACGCCCGGATCGCCGGTGTCGTCGGCGGCGGCGACCAGGAGGAGGGTGCGGGTGCGTTCGGGCAGGGTGCCGATGCGGTCGGCGAACGTCTGCTGGATGCGGCTGTGCATGGGGAGGGCGGCGACGCGGTAGGCGTGCGCGGCGGGCAGGTGGCCTTCGCGTTGGGCGGCGGGGAGTTCCAGCAGCGCCAACGGGTTGCCGCGCGCTTCGTGGGCGATCCGGTCGCGGACGTAACGCGGCAGGTCGGCGGCGTGCTCTTCGAGGAGGGCGGTGGCGTGCTCGGGGGTGAGTCCGGTGAGGCGCAGTTCGGGGAGGCCGGGCGCGGGGAACGGCGGTGCGTGCAGGTCGCGGGCAGTGAAGATCATCGCGATGCCTTCGGCCTGGAGGCGGCGTGCGGCGAAGACGAGCGCTTGCGCGGAGCCCTGGTCCAGCCAGTGCGCGTCGTCGACCAGGCAGAGGACGGGTCCTCGCTCGGCCAGGTCGGCGAGGAGGGTGAGCACGGCGAGGCCGACCAGGTAGTGGTCGCCGCCATCGGAAGGGGCGAGGCCGAGTGCGCCGCGCAGGGCGGCGGACTGGTTGGGCGGCAAGGCGTCGACGCGGTCCATGACGCCGCGGAGGAGCAGGTTCAACCCGGCGAACGGCACCACCGACTCCGGCTCGACCGCCGTGCCGCGCAACACCCGGAACCCGGCCCGACCGCCACCATTCCCGCCACCGGGGCGGTCCGAGGTTGCTTGGAGGGCGGCGTGGGCGAGCAGGGCGGACACGCCGATGCCGGCCTCGCCGCGCACCACGAGCACACCGCTGCGACCGGCGCGGGCGTCGGCCAGGAGACCGTCGACCACCGCCAGCTCTGCGGACCTGCCGTGCAGCATGGTCCCGACCCTAGCCGGCGTCCGGGACCAGGACGACCTTGCCCATGGTCCGCCGGTCCTCCATCGCCGCGTGCGCCCGCGCCGCCTCGGCCAGCGGGAACGTCTGCACGACCGGGGTCAGCCGTCCGCTCGCCGCCTCCGCCAACGCCCGCGCCTCCAACGCCCGCAGCCCACCGGCCCGCTTCGCCACGTGCGGCCCGACGGCGACGGTCGCGGTGAGGGAGCGTTCGAACAGGTCGGCGGTCGACACCCGGACCAACTCCCCCGACGACCCCCCGAACATGACCAGCCGTCCACCCGGCGCGAGCAGGTCCAGCGCGCCACGCCCGACCTCGCCGCCGACCCCGTCCAGCACCGCGCTCACCTCACGCCCACCCAGCTGCGCCACCACGTCGCCCTGCCACCCGTCCCGCTGGTAGTCGACCGCGATCCCCGCACCGGCCCGCAGCACCGCCCGCCGCTTCTCCCCGCACCCGAACAGCCCCACGACGACCGCCCCGACCCGCGAAACCCCCTGCACCAGCAACGTCCCGACACCACCGGCGGCACCGGTCACCAGGACCACGTCGTCGGGACAGACCGCCGCCGCGTCCAGCACGCCCAACGCCGTGCCGCCGGTGCAGATCATCGCCACCGCCGCCGCGAACCCGAGCCCAGCGGGAACGACGTGCACAGCGCCGACCTCCCGCACCGCCAGCTCCGCGTACCCCCCGCTGGCCAGACCGAGCTGCGTGACCACACGAACGCCGAGCCACGAAGGGTCGACGCCGGGGCCGACCGCGTCGACCACGCCCGCGACCTCACTGCCCGGCGTGGTGGGGAGGTCGGGCAACGGCACCCACGTCCCGCACCCACGCCGGATCACCGCGTCCACCAGGTGCACGCCCGCGGCACGCACCGCGATCCGCACCTGGCCGGACCCCGGCTCCGGGTTCACGACCTCTTCCCACCGCAGCGAGTCCGCCGAGCCGAACGCGTGCAGACGGATGGCACGCACGTCAGGCCCCGTAAGGCCGCTTCACGCGGGCCTCCTGCAACGCCGTCCCCCACCAGACCAGCTGGTCCAGCACGGTCGTCGCGGCCTTGTTCACCTCGTCCGCCCCCACCGGGTTCCCGGCGTCGTCGAACCGGTCCCACGCCCCGTGGAAGCTGACCGTGTCCCGCACCGTCACGGCGTGCAGCTCGGCGAAGACCTGCCGCAACTGCTCGACCGCCCGCAACCCGCCGCCGACGCCCCCGTACGACACGAACCCGACCGGCTTGGCCTGCCACTCGGTGAAGTGCCAGTCGATGGCGCTCTTCAACGGCGCGGGGAAGCTGTGGTTGTACTCGGGCGTGATGACCACGAACGCGTCCGCGTCACGCAGGCGCGGCGAGACGAGCGCGACTTCCGGCGCGGGCTCCTCGCCGAAGCCGTGCAGCCGGTCCGGCAGGTCGAGGTCGTCCAGGTCCAGCACGTCCACGCTCAGGTCGTCGCGCTGCTTGGCGCGGTCGGCGAACCAGTTCGCCACCACCGGCGCGAACCGGCCCTTCCGCGTGCTCCCCACGATGATCGCCAGCTTGATCACGGTGTTCCTTCCCCTCGGTCGTGTCGGTGTCGACGCTATGAGGGGGGTGCGCGGCGGGCATCTGTCACGTGACTGGTCACCTGACGGATCCGACCGGTCGCCCGTGCCCCCGGCGGCCGGCGGCACGGGCCTGTCCGGCTCAGTCGATGTCGGCCATAAGTTGTTGATGTTGAAGCCCACGCCGATCGAATAGGGCGCCTTGAAACCTGCGGCGCCGGTGCCGGGGTAGAGCGGCAGTGCTCCGGTTCTTTTCCGCGCCAGGACATCGGCCTTGCCGTCGAGGTCGAAGTCCCCGAGGTGCCCGTGGGAACACCGACTCCGGCACCTCGACGTCCGAGACCACCGCGGCGGCCACCTCGTCACCGAGGCTGAGCCCGTCGAGGTCGCCGTCGAAGCGGCAGTGCACGCCGAGCTACAGCCGGCTCAACGCGTTCTCCCCGGCGGCAGCGCTGAAGGAGCTGAACGTGCGGCTCTTCGCGGTTCCGTCCGGCTCGGTGGCCGCGTGCGGGTCCTCGGTCTGGAAGGGCCCACCCGGGTAGTTGTGGGCGACCCCCGTGGATCGGTCGCGCTCAGGACGACGCGGCCCGGCCCTTGAGGTGGTCCCGGCCTTGGGACAGGGTGCCCGCCAGGTGCTCCAGGGCTTCTTCGCAGAGCACGAGGGTCACGCCGTTGGCCACGCCGAGGACCTTGCTGCGCTCGCCGACGAACACCTCGACCTGATCGTCAGCCAGCAGTTCGACGCTCATCACGGCGGCCGGGGCGACCTCGACGTAGGTGTGGCTGTAGACGGAATTGTCGTTGATGTGCATGGTCGCCAACGGTAGGGCTATACGTCTACGACCGACCAGTACACGATCGAGTGATACGTTTATCGAGGCGACCTGGCTACAGTCTGATCATGTTCGAGTTGGCCGCGCCCTCGGCGCTCCAGTGGTTGATCGGTGTCGAACTCGCGCGCTACCGGAACGAGGCGGGCCTGTCGCTCACGGAACTGTCGGCGGCCTGCGGGATCGGAAAGCCCAAGCTCGGCCACATGGAGACCGGCCGGAGCACACAGTACCCGGGTGACATCCGCAAGATCCTCAAGGCCTGCCACGTCGAGCGGGAGAACATCGACCGGCTGGTGCTGCTGAGCAGCCGTGCCGACGACGCCTCGTGGGTGGGGCCGTGGACCGATGTCGTGTCGGACTGGCTGCGCACCATGGTCGGGCTGGAGTCGTTGGCACGGCGGGAGTTCGTCTTCGAACCGATCGTCCTGCCCGGCCTCCTCCAGACCGAGGACTACTCGAGGGCCTTGACCAACGCGTCACCGAGGGTGAAGTCGGACGCAGCCGGTCGCTTGGTCGAGTTCCGGATGCAGCGGGCGCGGTTGCTGCTCAAGGAGGAGCCGCTGGAGTTGCACGCGGTGCTGAACTTGCAGGCGTTGCGGCTTCGAGTGGGCGAACAGGATTTGATGAACGAGCAGTACCGACACCTCTTGAAGCTCGGTGAGCTGCCGAATGTCACCTTGCAGGTGGTGTTGCCCGAGGCAGGACCGCACGCCGCGAACACCGGGCAGTTCGTGCTGCTCGACTTCGCCGACGCCCGACCGATCGCCTACATCGAGATTCAGGATGCGGCCGTCTTCGTGGGTGAACCCGATCGGGTTCGGACCTATACGCTGAGTACGCAGAGCTTGGAACGAGTCGCGCTGTCGCCCGTTGAGAGCGCGACCCTGATCGAATCGTTGATCACGTAGGAGTCCGCTATGTGGCGTACCAGCAGTTACAGCGCCGACAACGGCAGCTGTGTCGCCGTCAAGTTCCCGGCGGACGGCCCGGTTGCCGTCCGTGATTCGAAGAACCCCACCGGTCCTCAACTCGCCTTCCCGCCGAACGCCTGGACCGGGTTCCTCAAGCACGGCAAGTGAACAACGGGCCGGAGCGTGCGCGCCCCGGCCCGTTTCACCAGTCGGCGGTCACCTGTGGCGCGCCAGGATCCGGGTGGAGGACGTGCCGAGGCCCGTCGGGCCGTGCAGCGACTGCGGGACGATCTCCCGGTCGCCGAAGTGCTTGGCCAGGTCGGCGTCGTGGTAGCGGACGACCTCGCGGTGCCAGTTGAGGATCCCGGCCATCCAGTCCTCCAGCTCGGCGACGTGCGTGGTCAGGGCGTCACGCACCTCCGGGTCGAGGTCGAACTCCTCGAACAGCGCGGGCAGCTCGACCGCGACCGAGTGCTGGAACTGCTTGAGCCGCGCGTTCGCCAGGTCGGTCGTGACCTGGTAGGCGCGCTCCAGGTCCACGTCGAGGAAGTTGCGCACCACCAGCACCATGTTGTGCACCTCCCCCTCGAACTGGACCTCCTTCCGGTACGAGTAGAGGTCGTTGAGCAGGGTCGCGTAGTCGATCGCCGAGTTCTCGATGTTCCGGATGGTCCGGGTGCGGTAGATCGCGTCCGGCACCAGCCGGCCGTGGCCGAACCGGGCCAGGCTCATGGTGAGGTCCGAGCCGAACGTGCTGCGGCGCATCTCGACGTAGTCCACCGGGTCGGGCACGCGGTTCTCGTGCTGGTTCTTCAGCTCCCACAGCCAGCTGTCCAGCATCAGGTCCATGGCGCGCCGCAACTGCTGCCGGTTGTCCGGCGGCATCGGGGCGGTGGTGCGCTGCCAGAGGTCGGCGAGGCTGCGCTCCATCGGGGTCACCGGCGTGGGCGGCCGGCCTTCGAGGGGCATCATCTGCTTCAGCCGGTCGGTGGTGACCTTCGCGGCGGGCATGTCCAGCGTGCGGCCGAAGACGGCCGGGTAGTAGTCGTCGCCGTAGGTGCCCCAGGTCAGCCACATCGCGGAGGTCTCCAACTCCTCCGGTGTGGCGTCCGGGTCGATGCCGGCCGAGCACAGCGCGAGGTCGTAGTCGCGCAGCTTGCTCTCGGTCCACACGCGCGGCACGTCGTCGAAGACGCCCATGGCGCGCGCCCAGGCGACGCTCTTCTCCTTCGCGTCGTGCCAGTGCGGGCTCAGCTTCAGCGCGAACGGCATGTCGAGGGCCGGTTCCGGCAGTGACGGGACCTCTTCGAACGGCACGTGGCTGAAGCTGCGCAGGCGCTGCGGCGCGGTGGCGATGAGCGAGCGGACGGCGCTCGTGCCGAGGCCCGTCGGTCCGCCCAGCACCGGGTTCGCGGTGACCGCGCCCTCGTTCATGTAGCGGCTGGAGCGGGCGTGCCACTCGTGGCCGCCGGACTGCCAGTCCTGCAAACCCTTCACGTACGCCAGCACGGCCAGCCGTCCGGCCGGGTCGATCGCGTTGTCGTCCAGCAGCGCGGGCACCTCGGTCACGGCGGTGTGCTCGAACTGGTGCAGCCGGGACGTGAGCAGGTCGTTGACCGCCTCGGCGGCCTCCTGCGTGGGGATGTCGAGGAACTTCTCCAGCACCAGGACGCCGTTGCTCAGCTCGCCCTCGTCCAGCACCTCGCGCTCGTACGAGAACAGGTCGTTGCGCAGGTGCACGGCGTCGGCGAACGTGTCGCGCAGGACGCCGATCGGGCGGGTGAGGGCGATCCGGGCGGGCACCTCCATCCCCGTGACGTGCTCGACCAGGTTCGCCGACCACGGCGCGCCGCCCACCTTGCGGCGCATCTCGATGTACTCGATCGGGTTGGACAGCCGGCCTTCGGAGATGTTCAGCAGCTCCCACATGGACTCGTCCAGCAGGTGCTTGGTGTTGTCCGCGAACCGGCGCCGCCAATCGGGTGAATGGGAGTGGACGGTGCGCGTCCACAGGTCGGCGAGGCCCTTCTCGACCGGGTTCGTCGGCTCCTCGGTGATCTGCCCGTCGACCGGCATGAACAGCGGCAGCCGGTCGAGGTACGCCTTCGCGCCCGCCACGTCCGGGTTGCGCTTGTACAGCTCCACGAAGTGGTCGTCGAAGTAGAAGACCCACACGTACCAGTCGGTGACCAGGTCGAGGTCGTCCCCGGACGCGTCCGGGTGCGTGTAGGCGCAGAGCAGCGCGTAGTCGTGCGAGTCGAGGTCCTCGTCGGTCCAGATCACCGTGCCGTGCTGCGGGACGTCGATCATGTCCATCTCGTGCGCCCACGCCTTGGTGTGCGCCCGCGCGCGGTCGAGGTTCGGGTTCAGCCGTGCCGGATGTGGCATGTAGAAATCCGGCAACTGGAACGGCTGCATCTGGTGGCACCTCTCGGTTGCGTGGGTTACCCGTGTACGCAACCAGTGCGGGACCGTGCGGGCCAAGGGTCGGCGGGGTTGATCCACACGTTCGAGCGGAGTGTCCCCCCGAGTGGCGCAAGGCGGTACTGCTGTCGGTGGCCGCCGGGGTGCGGCCTGACTCGTGCGGTGTGCGGTGGAACCGCCACGGAAGCGGCACACTGGAACACGTGCCCCGCCTGGAGCCGTTCGACCTGGACTTCTTCGACTCGGCACCGCAGCGCCGCAGCTACGTGCTGGACCTGCCGGTGTCACCCGATCGTGTGTGGCGTGGCCTGACCGCGTCCAACCCGCTGTGGTGGTGCCGCCTGCTGTCCACCGCCGAGTACACGTCACCCCGCCCGTTCGGGGTGGGCACGGCGCGGAGGACGGCGGTGCTGGGCGTGCTGCGGCTGCACGAGGTGTTCTTCCGGTGGGAGGAGGGGCGGCGGCAGTCGTTCCGGGCGGAGCGGGCCAACCTGCCGGTATTCCGCCGGTTCGGCGAGGACTACCTGGTGGAGCGGGCGGACGACGGGTGCCGGCTCACGTGGACGTTCGCCTACGAGCCCGCGGTGAAGTTCGGCGGCGGGATCAGCGCGGCGGTGTTCTCGTCGGTGTTCTCGTCGGTGGTCTCGGACACGCGCCGGCACTTCGGCGGCTGACCCCGCCGCGACAGCGCCGCGTTGCGGCAATCGCCGGCGAAGTGCAGTAGGTCACGCCCATACGGGTGAATTGCCGCCTTAGGTTAGGCTCCCCTCATGTCCAAGGGAGACGCGCTGCTCGCCGGTGACGAGCTGGTCCTGGCGCACCACGACCGCGCTGTGGTGCACGGCGTCTCGCTCGGACTGCGCGCGGGCGTCGTGACGGCGCTCGTCGGCCCCAACGGGTCCGGCAAGTCGACCGTGCTCCGGTCGCTGGCGCGCCTGCACCGGCCCCGCACGGGCCAGGTCCGGCTGGGCGAGCGCCCGGTGTGGGGGCACTCCGCGCTGTCCGGCAAGGAGTTCGCCCGCAACGTCACCCTGCTCACCCAGCAGCGGCCCACGCCGTCCGGTGTGTCGGTGCGCGACGTCGTCTCCTACGGCCGGTACCCGTACCGGACGGGGTGGCGTGGCGTGGACATGGAGGGGAACGCCGCCATCACCCGCGCCATGGAGCTGACCGGTGTCACCGCGATGGCGGACCGCGGCGTGGACGAGCTGTCCGGCGGCGAGCTGCAGCGCGTCTGGCTGGCGTCGTGCCTGGCGCAGCAGACCTCCGTGCTGCTGCTGGACGAGCCGACCAACCACCTCGACCTGCGCTACCAGGTGGAGGTGCTGGACGTGGTGCGCGACCTGGCGAACGACCACGACGTCGCGGTGGGCGTCGTGCTGCACGACCTCGACCACGCGGCGATCATCGCCGACGAGGTCGTGCTGCTGTCCGAGGGACGGGTCGTCGCGGCGGGCGGGGTCCGCGACGTCCTCACCGGTGACCACCTCACCCACGCCTACGGCGTCGCGGTGCACGTCGCCGACGACCCGGTGACCGGCGCGATCCACTGCCGCCCCCTGGGCCGGCACACACCGCGCCCGGTCTGACCTTCCCCCTGAAGCTGAGAGGTTCGAGCCATGCGCTTGTCGACCCCTGCCCTGATCGCGGCGGCCGTGCTGCTGTCCGCCTGTGGCACCACTGAAACACCGGCGACCGCGCCGAGCGAGTCCGCGGGCGGCCCGGTCACGGTGACCGACTCCCGCGGCAAGGCCGTCGAGCTGAAGGCGCCCGCCCAGCGGGTCGTCACGCTGGAATGGGCCGAGACCGAGGTCGTCGCCTCACTGGGTGTCATGCCGGTGGGTGTTGCGGACGCCGCCGGCTACAAGACGTGGGACGCGTCCGTGCCGCTCGACGCGGACGTGAAGGACGTGGGCAAGCGCAACGAGCCCAGCGTCGACTCGATCGTCGCGCTGAACCCGGACGTGGTGATCATGGCCGCGGGTCGGGACGAGACCATGGTGGGGCAGCTGGAGAAGTACGTCCCGGTGGTCGTGACCAAGGCCAGCGACGCCTCGCGCAACATGGAGCGGCTGCGCGACGACGTGAAGATGATCGCGCGGACGGTCGGCAAGTCCGCCGAGGGCGACGAGCTGCTGTCCGAGATGGACACCGCGCTGGCCGAGGGCAAGAAGGCCGTCGAGGCCAAGGGCGCGACCGGCACGCCGTTCCTGATGGCGGACGGCTGGCTGGAGGGCAGCACGGTCAACATCCGCCCGTTCGGCAAGGGCTCGCAGGTGTCCGACACGGCCGAGGCGCTGGGCCTGGTGAACGCGTGGACCGGCGAGGTCGACGCGAAGTGGGGCCTGGGCGCGACCGACGTCGAGGGCCTGACCGCCATCACCGACCCGAAGACCGTGCTGTTCTACAGCGCCTCCGAGGACGACGTGTTCACCACCGGCCTGGCGGAGAACCCGGTGTGGCAGCGGCTGCCGTTCGTGGTCTCGCAGAAGGTGGTCAAGCTGGAGCCGGGCACGTGGACGTTCGGCGGCCCGAAGTCCGTCGTGCACGTCGCCGAGCAGTTCGTGAAGGCCGTCACCGCCTGATGCGCACCGCCGCCGTCACGGCGGGGATCGTGGCGGCCATCGCCGTGCTCTCCGCCGTCCACCTGACCCAGGGCACCGCGTCGACCGGTGTGCTCGACGTGCTCGCCGCCCTGGTGGGCGACGGGGACGCGCAGACCCTCGCCGTGCTGGAGGGTTCGCGCGTGCCGCGCCTGCTGGCCGCGCTGCTGATCGGTGTCGCGCTGGGCGTCGCCGGCGCCGGGATGCAGTCGGTGGCGCGCAACCCGCTGGCGTCACCGGACACGCTCGCGGTGAACGCGGGCTCGCACCTGGCCGTGGTGTCGATCGCCGCGTTCGGGGTGAGCCTGCCGACGCTGCCGGCGGGCGGGGCGGCGTTCGTGGGCGGGTTGGCGGCGGCGGTCGTCGTGCTCGGGTTGTCCGGCGGCGGTTCGACCAGCCCCCGGTTGGTGCTGGTCGGGTCGGCGGTGGCGTTGACGTTGCAGTCGGCGACGATCCTGTTGCTGCTGATGTACGAGGAGGAGACAACCGGGCTGTTCGGGTGGGGCAGCGGGTCGTTGACGGTGAGCGACCTGAACGCGACCGCGCAGATGACGCCGGTCGTGGTGGTCGCGGTGGCGGCTCTGGTGGTGATGGGGCGGTCGCTGGACGTCCTGGCCCTGGGTGACGACAGCGCGACCGTGCTGGGGTTGAAGGTGCGGCGCACGCGGGTCGGCGCGGTGCTGCTGACCGTGGCGCTGACGGCGGCGGCGGTGACGGTGGCCGGGCCGGTCGGCTTCGTCGGGCTGAGCGCGCCGGTGATCACGCGGCTGCTGACGCCGTTCGTGCCCGGGTTGGGCCGGCACCGGGCGTTGCTGCCGGTGTCGGGGCTGGTCGGCGTGCTGATCGTGCTGGGCGCGGACGTGCTGCTGCGCGCGGTGATGGGATCCGCGTCGGCGATCCGCGTGCCGACCGGTGTCACGACGACGCTGCTCGGTGCGGCGGTGCTGATCTGGATGGCTCGGCGCGGGCGGTCGAGCGGGACGCCGCGGCAGGCGCCGGCCGGTCGGGTCGGGGTGGCGGGGTCGCGGCGTCGGCTCGTGGTGACCTCGGCGGTGCTGGTCGTGCTGGTGGTCGCGGCGCCGGTGGCGGGGCTGATGCTCGGGGACCGGCTGGTGCTGCTGGGCGACCTGGCGAACTGGCTGGCCGGGCGTTCGGGGACGGCGCTGACGTTCGTGATCGACCAGCGGCTGCCGCGCGTGCTGGCGGCGTTGATGGCCGGTGCGGCGTTGGCGGTGTCCGGGTGCGGCATCCAGTCGGTGAGCCGGAACCCGTTGGCGGAACCGGGTCTGCTGGGCATCACGGCGGGGGCGGGGCTCGGTGCGATCACGTTGATTACGGTCGTGCCGCTGGCCGGGGCGTGGCACATCGCCGGTGCGGCCGGTGTCGGCGCGATGGTGGCGTTCGCGCTGGTCTACGGGCTGGCTTGGCGGTCCGGGCTGGACTCGGACCGGCTGGTGGTCATCGGCATCGCGATGTGGTCCGGCGGGATGGCGCTGATCACGCTGCTGATCGTGACGTCGGACCCGTGGAACACGGCGAAGGCGCTGACCTGGCTGTCCGGGTCCACGTACGGGCGGACGCTGGAGCAGGTGGTGCCGACCGTGCTGGCGCTGGCGCTGCTGACGCCGTTGCTGTGGGCGCAGCACCGCGAGCTGGACTTGCACAGCCTGGACGAGGACACGCCCCGGGTGCTGGGGATGCGGGTGGAGCGGTCGCGGCTGGTGATCCTGGCGGCGGCGGGCGTGCTGGCGGCGACGGCCGTGTCGGCGATCGGCGTGGTGGCGTTCGTCGGGTTGGTCGCGCCGCACCTGGCCCGGTCGCTGGTCGGTGGCCGGCACGCGCGGGTGCTCCCGGTGGCGGCGGCGCTGGGCGCGGTGCTGGTGTCGATCGCGGACACGGTGGGGCGGACCGTGATCGCGCCCGCGCAGGTGCCGGCCGGGTTGGTGATCTCGTTGATCGGCACGCCGTACTTCGTGCTGGTGCTGTGGCGGACGCGGGAGATGCGCACCTGAGGCCCGCGGACGGCTGAGCCGAGCTGTCGCGGGACCTCGACGTCGTTCGCGCCGACTTCGACGACCCTGCCACGCTGCGCCGCGCGATGACGGGCGTGGGGCGTTGTTCCTGCTCACGGCTCCCGCGAAGCCCACGCCGGACCACGACTTGGCGGTGCTCGACGCGGCGGCGTCTGTCCGTCCACAACGGACAGACGTACTCCGTGACCGGCCCGAAGCGCTGAGCGTCCCCGACCAGGCCGCGATCCTGGCCGCCGCGCTGGGCAGGCCGGTCGGGACCGCGGACGTGCCGGCGGACGCCGGACGGGCCGACATGCTCGGTCGCGGCGTGGACAGCGAGGCCGTGGACGCCGTGCTCACGGGGGTCGAGTGGGCGCGGGCGGGCACAACGCCGTGGTGGCCGAGGACGTGGCCGGAGTCCTCGGCCACCCGGCGACGAGCTTCGCCACCTGGGTCCAGGACCACTTGGCGGCGTTCCGCTGAGCGAGACGTCCGGGATCAGCGCAGCGACGTGACGATCCGGTCGACCGCCGCGCCCAGCTTGGCGTACTTCTCGGTGTACAGCACCGGGAAGACGCCGGGCGGGTCGGCGGGGCGGTGGGTGTCGACGTAGTCCGTGCCCAGGTTGCCGAACAGGACCACGATGTAGTTGCGCTTCTCCTTGCCCGGCAACGACTTCACGATGCCCGCGTCGCTGCCGGTGGTGTCGACCCAGCCGGTCTTGTGGCCGAACGCGACCTCGGCGGCGGCGTCGCACGGCCGCACGTCGCGGTCGTACACGGCGTCACCGACCTTCACCGTGCCATCGGGCTGGATCCACCGCGGGGGCGTGCGCTGCGGGATGCCCTGCGCCGGGTAGTCGCGCCCGCACCAGTTCGTGGTGGACAGCATCTCGTTGTGCCCCTGGTCGCCCAGCGACCCCAGGAACTGGGCACGGGACGCCGCGCTCAGCTCGTGGCGGGTGACCAACTTGCCCGAATCGGTGGTCCACAGGACGCCGAAACCGCCGTTGACCAGCAGGAGCAGCTTCGCCGTGTCGATGCTGCTCATGTTCGAGCCGATCCACCGGCCGCCGTTGCCCGGGTTGGTGCCGGTGACCATCAGCGTCGGCATCCCGAGGTCCGCGAACATCCGGTTGACCTCGTCCCACGCGCCGAGGTCGTGGATCACCTTGATCAGCGCGCAGGTCGACTCGTTCCGCGACTTGGTGATCATCTCGTCGAAGTGCCGCCGGATCACCTCGCTCGACTCGCCACCGCACGCCGGGTTGATCGTCACCGGCCGGTAGTCGTAGACGGCGTCGAGGTCGACCCGGCCCTGATCGGCCAGCCGCAGGACGCCGAAGCCCACCATCAGCTTGAGCACCGACGCCGGGTACGGGGACGAGAAGTCGATCGGCGCGTCCTCCCGGCCGGCGAGCACGTCCCGGGTGCCCCGGCCGCCGTTGACGTCCCACTCGGTGTCGTCCCACCACCGGTAGCGCACCTCGTCCGTGGCCAACTCCCGCCGGTCCAGCGGCACGACGACACCGTTGGGGTACTGCGGGCTGAGCAGCACGTCGGCCATCGCGACCGGCCGGCCGAAGCCGTCGAGCTCGATCACCGCGAGGTCCAGGTTCGGGGTCTGGTGCAGCGGCTTGGCGTCGGCGACGCCCAACCGGGCGACGTCCCCGGCGGGCACCGAGTCGTACTTCTCCGGCGCGCCGGCCTTGGACGCCGCCACCAGGTCCGGCGGGGTCAGGTCGAGCACGTCCTCGAAGTCCTGCGCGACCACGGCGCGCCGCAGCGATTCGGCGAGCCGGGCGCTCGCGCCGCCGCCCTCCGCGCCGCCGCCCTCCGCGCCACCGCCCTCCGCATCGGCGGAAGACACCGTTGTCAGAGCGCTGACCAGGGCTGTTGCGGCGACCACTGCGGTGGCGGTGAGCAGCCCGCGTCGGAAACGTCCCATTGCACTCCCCCAGAAGTCGATTGCCAGAGCCGCACCGACCGTAGAGCACTTATCACCTCTGCGTGACGGGAACGACCCGAACAAGACCTACCGGAACGCGGTCAGGAACTGGTCGCGGAAGGTGTCCATCGGGCGGACCGGCGCCTGCGGACCTGGTTCGAGGCCATCGGTCCAGCCCCAGCCGGCGGTCCGGTCCAGCACCGCCGGGTCGCGGGCCACGATGGTGATCGGCACGTCCCGGCCCGCGCCGATGCCGGTGACGAACGGCGCGGGCTGGTGGTCGCCGAGGAACACGAGCACCAAGTCGTCGTCGCCGTAGGTCTCGACGTACGACACGAGGGTGTTCAGCGAGTACTCGACGGACCGCGCGTAGTCGGCCCGCACCAGTGCGGGTTCCCGGCCGAACATGTCCTCCGCCGGCGCCTCGCCCGAGGGCATCGCGTGGTACACCGAGCCGTCGCCGACGTCGTCCCAGCCGACCGCGGACGGGAACGGCGACCACGGCGCGTGGCTGGACAGCAGCGGGATCGCCGCCATCACCGGCGCGTGCTCACCGGCCCGCTCGGCCCGCTGGAACCGCGACAGCGTGAACTGGTCGGGCATGGTCGCGTAGCCGAAGCGCGGCCCCTCGTAGCCGAGGTCGCCGGACGCGTAGATCCGGTCGTAGCCGAAGACCTCGCCTTCCGGCCACGCCTCGGTGATGCCCGGCATGACGCCCACCGAGCGCCAGCCCGCACGCCGGAACGCGCCGCCCAGCGTCAACCGGTCGCCGGCGACGAGCGTGCGGTAGCGCTGCTGGTTGTCGACCCACAGCCCGGACAGCAGGGTGGCCTGGGCGAGCCAGCTGCCGCCGCCGGCCGTCGGCGAGGTGAGGAACGCGCTGCGCGAGGCGTACCCGGCGTCGACCAGCCGCCGGGTGCCCGCGTCCAGCACCGCGCCGACGTGCGGCGCGATCTCCGGGTGCTCCACGGCGGCACGCCCGTAGCTCTCCACGAACGCCAGCACGACGTCCTTGCCGCGCAACGCCGTCAGCAGCTCCTCGCCCGCCGCGTCGCGGAACGCGTCCACCGCCGCCACCTCCGCGAACCGCTCCTGGTCGCCCAGACCTGCGCGCACCTGGCGCGCGTGGTCGTAGACGAACTCCGCCGTGCTGTGCGACGCGATCGGCACACCGGGCGCGAGCTGCAGGCCCGGTGCGGCGCACGTGATCCACACGACCGTGAGCACGGCGACGGCACGCGTGACGAACAGCCGGTGTCGCCCCACGACCCCGGTCAACCGCACCACGGACCGCGTCGCCAGGAACACCACCGCCGCCCCGAGCAGCACGGCCGCCAACACCACCGCGACCGCCGCGAACCACCCGACCGTCACGTGCACGTAGTTCACCGCCGGACCCAGCAGCGGCCAGTCGAGCACCAGGTCGAACGGCCGGTGCAGCACCGCCTCGAACCCGATGTCCATCGCCTTCACCAGGAGCAGCACGCCGAGCGCCACCCCGCCGACCACCGCCGCCACCCGCCGCGCCCGCGCCGGCAGCACGAGCACCAGCACCAGGCCGAGCAGGCCTTCCAGCGGGAGGCGGAGGAACGCGGCCACCGTGAACCGGTCGAAGTCGCCGGGCGCCAGCAGGACGAACACCACGAACAGCGACGCCAGGGCGGTGACCGCGACGCGACGGCCACGATGGTCCACGACACTCCCCGTCATACGTCCTCCGCGGTCGATCGGCCCCTCGTCGGGGGTAACGCGTGATCAACCGCCTCCGGTTCACGCGTCGGTACGGTGGGGGCGTGATCCGTCCGCACGTCCTGCTCAGCGTCGCCGTCAGCGTGGACGGCTACATCGACGACCGGGGTGCGGAGCGGTTCCCGCTGTCCAACGCCGAGGACTTCGACCACGTCGACCGGGTGCGCGCGGAGTCGTGCGCGATCCTGGTCGGCGCCGCGACGATCCGCCGGGACAACCCGCGCCTGCTGGTCAACAGCGCGGAACGGCGTGCCGCACGGGTCGCCGCCGGCCGTCCCGAGTACCCGGTGAAGGTCACCGTGACCGGCAGCGGCGACCTCGACCCGGCGCTCAGGTTCTGGCACCACGGCGGCGACAAGCTCGTCTACACCACCGATGCCGGGCACGAGCCGGCCCGCGCGGCGGTCGGCGAGCTGGCGGAAGTCGTCCCGCTCGGCCCTTCGGTCGACTTCGGCGCGCTGCTGGACGACCTCGGCGCGCGCGGCGTGGACCGCCTCATGGTGGAGGGAGGCGGTCGGATCCACACCGCGTTCCTGGCCGCCGGCCTGGCCGACGAGATCCGGATGGCCGTCGCGCCGATGCTGATCGGCCAGGCCACCGCGCCGCGGTTCGTCAACCCGGCCGAGTTCCCCGGCGGCCCGGCCCGCCGCTTCCACCTGGAGGAGGTGACCAAGCTCGGCGACGTCGCCGTGCTGCGCTACTTCCCGAAGGTCTGAAGCAGCGCCGTGACGGTGTCGCGGCGAAACCACGCCACCACGGCGGCCGACACCACCACGACCGCCGGCAGCACCGCGCCCGCCGGGTCGCCGAGGACGACCAGCTCGGTGGCCACCGCACCCGCCATCACGCCCACCACGCCCAGCGCGGCGAGCCCGCACAGGCGCGGCACGAGCAGGCCGAGCCCGCCGGCGATCTCCAGCACACCGGTCACGTACCGCAGCCACTGCCCGAACCCGATCTCGTCGAACTTGCCCTCGAACTGGTCGCCGAACAGCGACCACCCGCTGTAGACCATGAACGCGGCGAGGAGCACCTGCAACGCCCAGAGCAGGACGTTCCCGACGCTCAGCCGGCTCGACCTCGCCGGACCGGACCTCGCCGACTCGGACATCGCAGGTTCAGACATCGCGCACTCCCTCCACCGATACCGCGGCACCGCGCCACAACGAGGCGGTGTCACGGCCGAACGACCAGATGAGCGCGGCCAGCGCGAGCGCGACCAGGACACCGGAGTGCGGCGCCGGCCCGGACGCGGCCACGACGAGCACGATCCCCTGCACGGCCGCCACCACCTTGCGCGCGTAGCTGGGCGGCAAAGGCCCCCTCAGCCAGGCCAAGGCCCAGGACGCCACCACGAACGCGTACCTCAGGGCGCCCATCACCAGCACCCACGGCCCCAACTCGAACGCCACGTGCACGCTCAGCACCAGGATGAGGAACGCGTCGACCTCCATGTCGAACCGCGCGCCCATCGGCGACGCCGTGCCCGTGCGGCGGGCCACCTGACCGTCCACGAAGTCCAGCGACAACGCCACCGCACCGAGCACGACGAGCAGCGCGGTGTGATCGGAACCGTCGGCCACCATCGCCGTGACGCAGCCGACCAGCAGCCCCCTGGCCAGCGTCACGCGGTCGGCCGGGCCGAGCACACCGGTCGGGGTCCGCTGCAACGCGCCGCTCAGCAACGCCTGCGTGGCGACCGCGTACGCGATCCCCGCGAGCCAGCCCAGCGGGCCGAGCCCGACCGCGCACTCCAGCACGCCGAGCAGGAACACCTGCACCGCCGCCCAAGCGGTGGTCTCCGTGTTCGTCAGCGCCGCACTGTGCTGAAGTGTGGTCATCGTGCCCCTCTGTGGCGGTGGGCCTCGTTGTCCGGAGGTTTGTACAGATGACACGCTCTGCGAGGGCTCTTTGGTTCACCTCAGCCGGAAAATGTGAGATCCGTCCGGTCGACCTGCCGTCGCCCGGACCCGACGACGTCCTGGTCCGCACGCTCTACTCGGGCATCAGCCGCGGCACGGAAAGCCTGGTCCTGCGCGGCGGTGTGCCGGTGAACCAGCACGACGTGATGCGGGCGCCGTTCCAGGAGGGCGACTTCCCGTGGCCGGTGAAGTACGGCTACCTCAACGTCGGTGTGGTCGAACACGGTCCGCTCCTCGGTCGCACGGTGTTCTGCCTCTATCCACACCAGACACACTATGTCGTCCCGGCCGACGCGGTGACCCCCGTGCCGGACGCGGTGCCGGCATCGCGCGCGGTGCTCGCCGGCACGGTGGAGACCGCGGTGAACGCGCTGTGGGACGCCAGACCGCTGATCGGCGACCGGATCGCGGTGGTGGGCGGCGGGATGGTCGGGTGCGCCGTCGCCGCCGTGCTGGCCCGTTTCCCCGGCGTGCGGCTGCAACTGGTGGACGCCGACCCGGCCCGCGCGTCGGTGGCCGCCGCGCTCGGCGTGGACTTCGCACCGCCTGGCCGGGCGGCCGGGAACTGCGACCTCGTGGTGCACGCGAGTGCGACGGAGGCGGGGTTGGCGCGGTCGTTGGCGTTGCTCGCGCCGGAGGGCGAGGTCCTGGAGCTGAGCTGGTACGGGGACCGGCAGGTGAGCGTGCCGCTGGGCGAGTTCTTCCACTCCCGCCGGCTGCGGCTGCGGAGCAGCCAGGTGGGCGTGGTGGCACGGCCGGATCGGACCTACGCCGAGCGGATGGCGCTCGCGCTGGACCTGCTCGCCGACCCCGTGTTGGACGCGCTGATCACCGGCGAGAGCGACTTCGAAGACCTGCCGTCCGTGCTGCCCGAGTTGGCGAGCGGTGCGATCCCGTCCCTGTGCCGGCGGGTTCGTTACGGTTCCGGCCATGTACCTGCCTGACACCACCGAGGACGTGCGGGCGGCCACCGTGGCGGTCCTGCCGATCGGCAGCCACGAGCAGCACGGCCCGTACCTGCCGTTGGCGACGGACACGGTCATCGCCTGCACTATCGCGCGGGCCGTCGCGGACGCGCACCCCGTCCGGCTGCTGCCGCCGATCGCGATCTCGTGCTCGCACGAGCACGCCGACTGGCCGGGCACGGTGAGCATCTCGGCGCGGACGCTGTACTCGGTGGTGCGGGACGTCGCGGACTCGTTGCGCCGGTCCGGTGTGCCGAACCTGGTGCTGGTCAACGCGCACGGCGGCAACTACGTGCTGTCGAACGTCGTGCAGGAGTCCGAGGGGATGGCGTTGTTCCCGAGCAGCGCCGACTGGGCCGCCGCACGGGCCGCCGCCGGGCTGGAGACGTCGTCCCGCAGCGACATGCACGCGGGCGAGCTGGAGACGTCGATCCTCCTGCACGCCCACCCCGAGCTGGTGAAACCCGGCTATGAGACCGGTGACCACCTGGCCGACGACCGGCCGCACATGCTCACGCTGGGGCTCGCGCCGTACACGTCGTCCGGGGTCGTCGGGCGTCCTTCGACGGCGTCAGCCGACAAGGGCCGGGACGTGCTCGCGGGGCTCGTCTCGTCGTTCGGGTCCTACCTCGCCCTGTTCGGTTGAGCCGTGCTGTTCGGTTGAGCCGTGCTGCGGGTTGCTCGCGTCGCTCTCGTTGGTTGAGCCGCGTCGGAACATCGCCACTACGCCGGGGAGGCTGCTGACCAGCGCCAACACCCCGTAGACGACGCCGGTCGTCAATCCCTGGGCCGCGCCCAGACCGGCCGCGCCGAACGCCACCGCGAGGAACGCCTCGCGCGGCCCGAAGCCGCCGACGTTCACCGGCACGGCCATCACCAGCAGGGCGAGCACGATCAGCGGGACCAGTCGGCCGAGCGGCGCGTCCACCCCCGCGACTCGTGCCGCGACGACGAACAGCGTCACGTGACCGGCCACCGTCGCCACCGACAGCAGCGCGACCTTCGGCAGGACTTCCGCGTTCACCAGTCCGGCGCGGGCGTCGGCCCACGTCGTCCTCAGCCGGTCGCGCACCCGCGCGGAACGACCGGCGACCACGGCAACGGCGGCCAGCACAACGGCCGTCACCAGGACGCCCCGGGCCGGCAGCGCGACCGGCACCCCCGCGGTGATCAGCACCGCCACACCCAGCGCCACCAGCACCACCTGGCCGGCGAACCGCTCGAACAGCACCGCCCGCACACCGCGCCCGACGTCACCGGCCTGCCGTCCGTGGCTCACCGCCCGGTGCACGTCACCGAGGACGCCGGCGGGCAGCACCGCGTTGAACAGCAGTCCTCGGTAGTAGTCCGACACGGCCCTGCCGAGGGTGAGCGGCAGGCCGAGGCGACGGGTGATGAGGCACCACCGCCACGCGCTGAACACCGTGGTCAGCAGCCCGATACCGAGGGCGGCGACGACCGACCAGCCGTTGACCGCGCGCAGACCGGCCACGAACGCGTCGGAGCCCAGCCGCCACCCCAGCGCCACCAGGATGCCGATCGCGCCGAGCAGCCTCAGCCAGGCCCAGAGCCGGGTCACTCCGGTATCGCCAGCAGGTCGGTGTGGTGCACGACGACGTGCGGCCCGTTGTCGAGCTTGCGCCGCACGTACTCGGGGGCTTCGGCGGCGAGCGCGGGTTCCTGCTCGACCGCCGCGTCCACCCAGCCGCGCAGCCATTCGGCGGCCAACGCGCACTGGTCCGGCCCCAACCGCCACGGGCTCGGGCTGGTGACGACGGTCGCGCCCCGCCGTTCGAACGCTTCCACGGCGGCCTCGGTGGCGTCCGGCCCGAGCAGCCGGCGACCGGCGACGACCCGCCGTTGGTGGGCGTTGAAGGCGGCCTCGAACGCGGTGTCCAGCGGTTCGGCCGGGTCGAACTCCACCCGGCCCGCGACGGACAGCGTGAGCAGGGCCGGGCAGCCCGCGTCCACGCACGCCCCGGCCAGCCGGTCCACCTCGTCCTCCGTCAGCAGGTCGAGCAGCGCCGACGCGGTGACCAACGACGTGCCGGCCAGGTCGGCGGCGGTGAGCGCGGTGAGGTCACCTTCCCGGGTCTCGACCGTGACGCCGCTCACCGTCGCCGCCGCGATGCTGAGCAGCCGGGGGTCGCGGTCGTGCAGCACCCAGTGCTGCGGACCGTCCAGCCGCCCGGCGAGCCACCGTCCCAACGATCCCGTTCCACACCCCAGATCACGCACCACGAGGGGTGTCCGGTTCAGCTGGATCTTGCGGAGCAGGTCCACCAGGTCGCCCGCGCGGGCGTCCGCGTCCGCCTTCTCGCGCAGTGCCAGCCATTCCGGGGCGAAGGTGCTCATGGGCCGCAGACTAGCCGGCCCCTTTTCGGTCGCACGTTTCACCACTTGGTGTACTCGAGCTGTGACGGTGGACCCGCGGGTGGTGCGGGCCGGGCTCGACGAGGACACCGATGTGATCACCATCGGCGTCGGCCGCAACAGCCTGCCCTTCGCCGAGATCCTCGCCACCTGCGTCCACCCACGCCGACACCGCCGTCCACGGAGGACGCGCCGTCCGCCTCACCCTGCTCGACCACTGACCGCCCGGCCATCGAAGGCCCCGGTCTGAGGGCCGCGTACTCGACCACCACCCCGGTCACCGAGTTCGGCGACGAAGGCCGCGCGGTGTCGTCCAGCACCGAACCCGACCCCATGGTGCGGGTGCCGGAGCTGCTGGACGTCCGCGACGAACACCGCGTGTCGGAGATCGGCACGAGGGCCGGCTACAACGCAGCGCTGCTGTCACACCGGCTCGGCGCGGACCGCGTGTTCTCTCAGCCGTTGAGGACCGCGCTCGCCAGGGCCGCTGCTGCGTCGTCCCAAGTGGACAGTCCAAGGCGGCGGATCCGGGCTCGGGCGCGGAGGGCTTGGCGCCGGCGCTCGTCGGTGAGCCAGCGGCGGAGGGCTTGGGCGAGGGCGGTGACGTCGCCGGGCGGGAGGTGGAGGCCGCCGTTGCCGAGGGCGTCCGGCACGGCGCTCGCCATGACGGGAATCCCCCGGGCCAGGGCCTCGGTCACGACCATGCCGTAGGTCTCGGCCCTGGACGGCAGCACGAACAGGTCGGCTGTGGCGTACGCGTCGTCCAGCGGAGCGCCGGTCAGGGGGCCGGTCAGGTGGATTCGGCCGGCCAGGGCGTGGCGGGTGATCAGGCGGCGGACCTCGGTGGAACGGCCGGGGCCGACGAAGGTGCAGCTCCACGGTAGGTCGGCGACGGCGGCCAGGGCTTCGACCAGCACGTCGTGGCCCTTGCGCGGCGTCAGGGAGGCGACGCAGAGGATCTGGGACACGCCGTCCGTGCCGGTGGCGAGCGGTGCGGGGTCGGTGCCGGGGGTGACGACGTGGACCTCCGGCAGGCCGTGGTGGTCCGCCAGGTGCCGTGCTGCGCGTGGGCTGGTGGCCACGACGGCGCCGGCCGCACGGAGGCACCGGCGTTCGGCGGCGTCCAGGCGGGCGGCCACGACGGGAGGGAGGCCGGTCTCGTCGGCCAGCGGCAGGTGCACCAGGACGATCAGGCGCAGCCGCCGGGCGTGCGGCACGACGATCTCGGGCACTCCGCACGCAACCAGGCCGTCCAGCAGCACCACCGCGCCGTCGTCCAGCGCGGCCAGTGCGTTCGCCAGGTCGTCGCGGGCGTTGGCCTCAGGTTGCGGCCAGGCACCGGCGACGGCGATCTCGTGCACGGTCGTCCCCAGTGAGCGGAGCCCTTGGATCACCCGTCGGTCGTAGACGTTGCCACCGCTGGGCGACGTGGGATCGTCCACGCCGCCCGGCAGCACGAAGTGCGGTGTCACAGCGGACGTTCGTAGCTCGCCCACGCCACGTGCGACTCGTGCAACGTCACCTCGATCGCGGCCAGCCCGCGGGCACCGTCACCTAGCTCACCTCCGTGCACCAGGTCCGCCAACTCGTCGGCGATGTGCTTGGCCAGGAACTCCGTCGACGTGTTGATCCCGGCGAACGCGGGCACCTCGTCCAGGTTCCGGTAGTTGAGTCCACCGAGGACGGCGTGCAGCCGCTCGGTCGCGAGTCCGATGTCGACCACGATGTTGTCCGCGTCGAGCTCGGCCCGCTTGAACCGCGCGTCCACCACGAACGTTGCTCCGTGCAGGCGTCGTGCCGGGCCGAAGACGTCACCGCGGAAGCTGTGGGCGATCATCACGTGATCGCGAACGGTGATGCTGAACAGGGTGACCTCCGCCGAGTGAGCGAGCTACGGTGCAGTTCCGGTCGAGCGTAGTGAACGTCCGACCGGTGTCGGGTGACGAGGGAGCCGGATGCGCGAGCAAGCCATCAACGACGTCGAGGAGATCCAGGCCTTCGACCACGACGACGTGGCGGAGTCCGACCTGGTCACCCGCCGCGGCACGTTCCGCGCGGTGGCGTTCCGGGCGGACGGGCACGAGCACATGGCCCTCGTCTTCGGGCGCACGAACACGCGCGAGGACGTGCTCGTGCGCGTGCACTCCGAGTGCATGACCGGTGACATCTTCGGTGCGATGCGCTGCGAGTGCGGCGACCAGCTGGAGGCCGCCCTGGACCGGATCGTCGCCGAGGGCAGCGGCGTCCTGGTCTACCTGCGCGGCCACGAAGGGCGCGGCATCGGCCTGGTCGCCAAGGTGCGCACCCACGTGCTCCAGGACGAGCAGGGCCTCGACACGCTCGACTCCGCCACCACCCTGGGCCTCCCGGTCGACGTCCGCGACTACACCCCCGCCGCCCGGATCCTCAAGCACTTGCGCGTCGCCTCGGTGCGGTTGATGTCCAACAACCCGGACAAGATCCGGGCGCTGGAGGACAACGGCATCGAGGTCTCCGCCCGCGTGCCGCACCTGATGCGCCCGAACCGGCACAACATCGGCTACCTCACCGCGAAACGCGACCGGATGGGTCACCACCTGCCCCAAGTGGACGTGTTCGCGGCCGACTAGCCCGCCTCCACCGATCCGGCTCGTCACGGCACGCGGTCGGGGCCTGGGACCCGAGCGGGCCGTGAGCGCGCACGGTTCGCGCGCCGCGCGGGGTGGGGTCCCCACACCCGCTCCAAGCCTCCGACCCCGGCGAACACCGATCCGACGGGGTGGTCCGCGACACCCCGGGGGTGCGGCGTTTGGGTGACGCGGCGAAGACGTGAGACTCTGGGGTCATACAGCCCGCATCCGGGCAGTTTCGCCCACGGTTCACGAATCCGGCTCCCGAGCATCGACCGGCACGCAGTGGACGCCGCCTCTCGACGGCACTTGATCGTTCTTCGGTCTCACCCGCACCACGCGGTCCCTGCGGCGCCCCGTCCACACCACCCGTGTGGCGGTCGCGGCCGTCCCGACTCATCCCCACGGGAGCACGTCATCAGCATCTCCACTCCGCTGTCGCCGGCCGTCAGCGCGCCTCGCGCACTCGCAGACGTGTACGGCCCCGGCGTCGCCGTGTGCGCACGGCCGGCTGCGGGCATCGCGGCGAACCGGCACCGCAACACCGTCGACGCGCTGTCCGCCCGACCGATCGCCGTGGCCGGTGGCACGCCGGTGATCTGCAGCGCGGGCGGCACGGACCCGACGCTGCTGGCGCTGCTGCGCGACGGCGGCCTGCCGGTCGGCGACGACCTGCGCTCGTTCCGCGACGAGGCGGGGTTCACGGCGCGCGTCACCGAGGCGATGGCGGACGGCCTGCTGCTCTCGGCGGAGTACCCGCTGCCCACGGCGCTGTGCCCGGACGAGCGGATGGTGAAGACCGGGCAGCTGGTCGGGTTCCTGAACAACAAGGCCAGCATCAGCACGTTCGTCGACCCCCGGTTCCACGCGCGGCGCAGTGTCGTGACGCGGGACGAACTGGCCGAGGCGGCGCCGGCGGAGAAGTCGTGGGTGCTGAAGGCCGCGACGAACGACGCGCACGGCGGCAGCCTGGACGTGTACCTGCACCAGGCGGGCGAGCTGGTGGAGTTCCCGGCGTTCACCGACGTGCTCGGCGAGTTCGTGGTCGAGGAGTACCTGCACATCGCGCGCAACTGGGGCATCCAGCTGTACGTCGGGCAGGACGCCGTGGCCCGGCTGCTGGCCGTCACGGAACAGCGCGTGGACGCGACCGGCGTCTACGTCGGCGGCCTGTTCGGCCAGGTCAGCCCGCCTCCGGCGGACCTGCTCGCGGAGTGCCTGGCGATCACCCAGCGTGCGGCGGACGTCGGCTACCGGGGCCTGTGCAGCCTGGACTGCGCCGAGACCAGGGACGGGCAGCTGGTCATGCTCGACCTGAACTTCCGGATCACCAGCGGCTCCATCCCGCTGCTGGCGCTCCAGTCCGTCCGCCCGGACGCCCTGGACGGCCACGCCGAGTCCGTGAAGCTGACGGTGGCCGCGCCCCTGACCGACCTGCTGGACCACATGCGCCCCCACCTGACCGCCGGCGGCGTCCTCATCACCTCGGGCCACGACACCACCCGCACCGACAACCCGGTCGTGCTGAGCACCCTGCAACTCCTGGTCTACGGCGACGACCCCACCGACGTCACCGCCCGTCGCGGCGCGCTGGAAGTCGAGTTCGGCCACTGACCCAGGTCGGTCCCGGCGGTCGTGGGGCGGGTCGGCCACAACCGACCCGACAACCTCACGACCGTCCCGGAAGGCGATCCCGACGTGTCGGGCGACGCCGCGACCCTGGTCACGCCAAGCGGTCCGTGACGCGGTGACCTTCTCGCCACTCGCCTGGCGCGACCGCTGGGTCACGTCGACGCGCGCACGACCAACTCGGTCGGCAGTATCGCCGCCGCCGGCGGTTCACCCCGGATCTGCTCCATCAGCAGCCGGACCATCTCGCGGGTGATGCGCTGGAACGGCTGCCGCACCGTCGTCAGCGCGGGCCGGGTCGAGGTGGCGATGCTGGAGTCGTCGAATCCGCCCACCGCGACGTCCTCCGGCACCCGCCGGCCGGAGTCGTGCAGGACGTTGAGCGCCCCCGCCGCCATGAGGTCGGACGCCACGAACACCGCGTCGAGGTCCGGCGCGCGCTCCAGCAGCGAAGCCATCGCCGTCTCGCCACCCACCCGGCTGTAGTCGCCGTGCGCGATCAACTCCGGCGTGGCGTCGGCGCCCAGCACGTCCCGGTACCCGGCGAGCCGTTCCACACCACCGGGGGTGTCCGGCGGACCGGTGATGGTGGCGATCCGCCGCCTCCCCCTCGACCGCAGGTGCTCGACCATCAACCGCGCGCCCGAACGGTCGTCCGCCGCCGCGTACGCCACCCGGTTCTCGAACCCGATCGGCTTGCCGCACGCGACCACCGGGATGCCCGAGTCGTGCAGGTCGTCGATCAGCGGGTTGCCGGTGTGCGACGACACCAGCAGCACTCCGTCCACGTGACCTGCGGCGATGAACCGGCTGGTGCGCTTGCGCTCCACCTCCGTGCTCGCGGTCATCAGCAGCACCGGCACGTCGAGTTCCGCCAGCTCCTGCGTGCAGCCCTGGAGCAGGATGCTGAAGTTCGGGTCCTCGAACAGCCGCTGCTGCGGCTCGGTGAGCACGAAGGCCACGGAGTGCGCCCGCTGCGTCACGAGGCTGCGCGCCGCCGGGTTGGCCACGTACCCGGTGGTCCGGACCGCCTTCAGCACCGCCTCCAACGCGGCAGGGCTGACGTTGCGCCCGCCGTTCAGCGCACGCGACACCGTGCCCCGCGACACGCCGGCGGCCGCCGCCACGTCGTGGATGGTCGGCCGGTGCCGCGACGCCTTGCTGCGCTCGACGCTCATGACTCCCTCATGCTTTCACCGCTCCGGAGAGCAGGTCGATGCGCCAGTATCGCTGCAAGGTGAGGAACAGGGCGATCAAGGGCAGCACCGACACGAGAGATCCGGTCACGACCAGGGTGTACAGGGCGGGCATGCTGTTGCCCTGCTTGAGCATCGTGTAGAGGCCCAGGGTGACCGGGAACTTCCCGTCGTCGGCCAGCATGATGTACGGCAGCATGAAGTTGTTCCAGATCGACACGAACTGGAACAGGAACACGGTGACCAGCCCGGGGACCATCATCGGCAACGCGATGGACCCCAGGATGCGCAGCTCGCTCGCGCCGTCGGTCCGGGCCGCCTCGATCACGTCCTCCGGCACCGACGCGGCGGCGTAGATGCGGGCCAGGTAGATCCCGTACGGGCTGACGACGCTCGGCAGCAGCACCGAGATGTACGTGTCGGACAGCCCGATCTTCGACATCAGCAGGTACTGCGGGATGGCCAGCACCACGGCCGGCACCAGCACACCGGCGATCAGCGCGTTGAAGATCAGCGTCCGCCCCCGGAACGCGTACTTGGCCAGCGCGTACCCGGTGACCCCGGACAACGCGGCCGACAGCAGCGCGCCCACGCCCGCGTACAGCGCGGAGTTCGCCATCCACCGCCAGAACATCCCGTCCCGGTACCCGGCCAGCTCGCCGAGGTTCGCCACCAGCGACGAGCCGACCGACAACGTCGTCGTGGAGAACAGCTCGCCGGTGCTCTTGGTCGCCGCGATCAGCACCCACGCCACCGGGAACAGGCAGTACACCGCACCGAGCAGCAGCACGACCGTCGGCAACGCGCCCAGCGCGGACACCACCGAACGCCTGCGGGCGGGAGGCGTCGGCGTCACGACGCGGTCCAGCACGGCGCTCACCGCTCACCCCCGAACGCCCGCGACCGGGTGAGCCGCAGCAACCCGAACGAGATCACGAACATCACCAGCGCGATCAGCACGGACGTCGCGGCGGCGGAGTAGAGGTCACCGCGACCGAACGCGTCCTGGTAGACCTTCATCAGCGGGGTCCAGGTGAGCGAGAGCGAATTGGTCAACGGCGCCAGCGTGGTCGGCTCGGCGAACACCTGGAGCGTCGCGATGATCGAGAACAACGACGTCAGCACCAGCGCCGGCGCCAGCAACGGGATCTTGATCCGCAGCGCGATCTGCCACGGCGTGCACCCGTCGATCCGGGCCGCCTCGTAGAGGTCGCGCGGGATCGAACGCAACGCGGTGTAGAGGACCACCATGTTGTAGCCGACGCCGCCCCACACCGCGATGTTGGCCAGCGCGAAGTAGATCCCGGTCGGCGACAGCAAGTCCACCTCGGACAGCGACAGCTCGCGCAGCGCCTGGTTGAACGGGCTCGTCCCCGGCAGGTACAGGAACCCCCACAGCAGCGACGCGATGACGCCCGGGACCGCGTACGGCAGGAAGATCGCGATCCGGCTGAACCCGCGGGCGCGGACCCGCTCCTCGTCCAGCAGCAGCGCGAACACCAGCGCCAGCCCGAGCATCGTCGGCACGAGGATCGCGCCGTAGCCGAACACCCGCAACGTGCCCGCGCCGAGTTCGGAGTCGGTGAGCGCGCGCCAGTAGTTGTCCAGGCCGACGAACACCTCGGACCGGCTGCCCTTGCCCAGCCCGAGGCCCTTGACCTCGGTCCGGAACAGGCTCAGGTACACCGTGTAGGCGATCGGCAGCGCGAACACCAGCAGGAACAAGACCACCGCCGGGGCGACGAAGGCGTACGGCGCCACCTTCGGCGCCGCACCACCCCGCCCGGACACACGAGTCGTCACGGGTGCTCTCCTCAGCCGCCGACGGTGAAGCCGTTGGCCTTCATGTCGTCCACGGTCGCGGCCTGCATCTTCGTCAACGCGGGCACCAGGTCCGCGCCGGCGCTGATCGCCTCGCCCATGGCGTTCTTGTACGCCGTGTAGGTGACGTTGACGTTCGGTCCCCAGGTGAACCCGGAGGACGTCGCGGCGATCTTCGCGGCCTGCGTGTAGAAGTCCGGCTGGTTCGGGAAGAAGGCGGGCGGCTCGGCCTGCGCCTCCTGCGCCGACGTGGCCGCCGGGTAGATCCCGCTCACGGTCACCAGCGCCTCGACGGCAGCGGGATCGGTGTTGAGCCAGACGGCGAACTCGGTCGCCGCCTTCTGCTTCTTCGAGGCCGCGGTCACCGCCGTGGTCGAGCCGCCCCAGTTGCCGGTGCGCGGCTCGGCGGCGTCCCACTGCGGCATCGGGGCCATCGCCCACTTGCCCGCCGTCCCCTCCGCGTTGCCCTTCAGCACGCCCGGTGCCCACACCGCGCTCAGCCAGCCGACCTGGGTGCCGTCGTTGAGCGCCTTGTTCCACTCCGGCGTGTACATCGGGGCCTTGTCGACCGCGCCCTCCGCGACCAGGCCGCTCCAGTACCGGGCCACCTTCTTGCTCGCGGCGTCGTCGACGGACACCTTCCACGCGTCGCCGTCCACGGACCACCACGAGCCGCCGGCCTGCTGGACGAGCCCGGCGAACCAGCCCGGGTCGTTGGCCGAGAACGTGCCGAGGAACTTGTCCGGCGCCTTGGCCCGCAGGTCACGGGCGGTCTGCGCGTACTCGTCCCACGTCGTCGGCACCTTCAGGCCGTACTGCTCGAACAGGTCGGCGCGGTAGTAGAACATCATCGGGCCGGAGTCCTGGGGCACGGCGTAGACACCGGCGCCGCCGAGGGTCACCTGGTCCCAGATGCCGGGCGCGAACTGGTCCTTCGCCGAACCCGCCCACTCCGAGATGTCGGCCAGCACGTCGTTGCTGACCAGGGTCGGCAACGCCTGGAACTCGACCTGCGCGAGGTCGGGCGGGTTACCGCCCTTGGCGCTGGTCATGAGCTTGGTGACCAGGTCGTCGCCCTGGGCCTGCTTGCTCACCACGACCTTGACGTCCGGGTGGTCGGCGTTCCACTTGTCCACCACCTTGTCGATGTCGGGCGCCCAGGCCCAGAAGGTCAGTTCGACCGGTCCTTCGGTTTCCTGCTCGCCACCTCCGCCGCAACCGGCGAGCAGGACGAGGCCGAGGCCGACTGCCACGGCCTTCTTCGCGATGTCGAGTCGCATGGGGTCTCCGGGGGTTCCGCGTCGCTGACGCCACTGCCAGCGAGAACCGCGCTGTGAACGTGCACAGTAGTTGCACCACTGTCCGCCCTGTCAACTACTTGACACGGGCTTTCATCTGGCAAGTAATCTGCTGTCAGACCGTGCACGTTCACAGCCGCAGGAGTGTTCATGACGTTCGTGGTGCCTCGCCAGTCCGAGGGGCAGGCCGTGGCGGACCCCTTCCCGCCGCGGATGCCGGTAGGCGTGGACGGACTCGTCTACGGCGGGGACTACAACCCCGAGCAGTGGCCGGAGGAGGTGTGGGTCGAGGACGTCGAGCTGATGCGGCAGGCCGGGGTGAACCTGGTCAGCGTCGCCATCCACGCGTGGGCGCGGCTTGAGCCGAGGCCCGGCGAGTTCGACTTCGGCTGGCTGGACCGGCTGCTCGACCTGCTGCACGGCGCCGGGATCGCGGTCAACCTGGCCACCCCGACCGTGGTGCCGCCCGCGTGGCTCTACCGCGCGCACCCCGGCATCCGGCCGGTCACCCGTGACGGCACCGAGCTGGAACGCGGCTCACGTGCGACGTTCTGCCCGAGCGCGCCCGCCTACCGCCAGGCCGCCGCGAGCATCACCCGGCAGCTCGGCGCGCGCTACGGCGAGCACCCGGCGGTGGCGCTGTGGCACGTGCACAACGAGTACGGCGCACCGGTCGGCGCGTGCTACTGCCCCGAGTCGGCCGCCGCGTTCCGGCGCTGGCTGCGCGCCCGGCACGGCTCGCTCGACGCGCTCAACGAAGCCTGGGGCACCAGCTTCTGGGGCCAGCACTACGGCGAGTGGACCGAGATCGAGCCGCCCCGCGTGTCCGGCACGACCGGCAACCCGGCGCACGAGCTGGACTTCGCCCGGTTCTGCTCGGACGAGCTGCTGGCCTGCTACACCGCCGAGCGCGACATCCTGCGCGCCCACTCCACCGTGCCCGTGACCACGAACTTCATGACGACCAACTGCAAGTCGATCGACTACTGGCGCTGGGGCCGCGAGGTCGACGTGGTGGCCAACGACCACTACCTGACCGCCGAGGCCGACCGGAACCACATCGACCTGGCCATGTCGGCGGACCTGACCCGCGCGGTGGCGGGCGGGCAGCCGTGGATGCTCATGGAGCACTCCACCGGCGCGGTGAACTGGCAGCCGCGCAACATCGCCAAGCGGCCGGGCGAGATGGGCCGCAACAGCCTCACCCACGTGGCGCGCGGCGCGGACGCGGTGATGTTCTTCCAGTGGCGGGCCTCCCGCTTCGGCGCGGAGAAGTTCCACTCGGCGATGGTCCCCCACTCGGGCACGCGCAGCAGGTCGTGGCACGAGGTCGTGCGGCTCGGCGCGGACCTGGCCGCGTTGGAGGAGGTGCGCGGCAGCCTGGTGCGGGCCGACGTCGCGGTGCTGTGGGACTGGGAGTCGTGGTGGGCGCTGGAGCTGGACTGGCGGCCGTCCGTCGACCTGTCCTACCGGGAGCGCGTGGGCGCGTTCTACGAGCAGCTGTGGGACGCCAAGCTGACCGTGGACTTCGTCGCGCCGCAAGCCGACCTGAGCGGGTACCGGCTCGTCGTCGTGCCCTCGCTGTACCTGACGACCACGGCGGCGGCGAAGGTGCTGCACGACTACGTGGCCGGTGGCGGCACGCTCGTCGTCTCGTACTTCTCCGGCATCGTCGACGCCAACGACGCCGTCCACCCCGGCGGCCACCCCGGCGCGCTGCGCGACGTGCTCGGCCTGGAGGTCGAGGAGTTCCTGCCGCTGCGCGAGGGCCAGGAGGTCGGGCTCGACGGCGGCCTGCGCGGTGACGTGTGGGCGGAGCACATCCGGCTCACCGGAGCCGAGAGCGTGCACTCCTACGCGGACGGTCCGGCGGCGGGCGGCCCGGCGGTCACCCGGCACCGGTTCGGCGCGGGCGACGCCTGGTACGTGTCCACCCGGCTGCGCGGCGCGGCGCTCGACCACGTGCTGCGGGAGGTCTGCTCGCGGGCGGGCGTGGAGGTCCGCGACGACGTGCCGCGTGACGTGGAGGTGGTCCGCCGGTGCGGGGCCCACGCCGACTACCTGTTCGTGCTCAACCACACCGACGCCGAGGTGCGCCTCGCCGCGTCGGGCACCGAGCTGCTCACCGGGCTGCGTTGCGAGTCCGAGCTGTGCGTCCCCCCGGGCGGCACGGCCGTGCTCAGGTCCTGAGCGGGTTCCCCATCCCCAGCGCGTTCTCAACGAGGAGGACGAAGTGCCAGGTCGGAAGAAACTCCTCGCCCGGTGGTACGCGGCGGCGGCGGTCCTCGCCGTCGCCGCCGCGGGCGCACCGGCGGCTTCGGCCGCGTCCAGCATCGCCAACGGCGGTTTCGAGTCCGGCACGTCCGGCTGGACGACGTCGTCACCGAACGGCACGCAGGCCGCGTCGTTCACCGAACCGGGTGGCCGGTCCGGCGGCTACCGGCTGTCCCACTGGTCGTCGTCGGCGTACCAGGTCGAGACCACGCAGACGCTCACCGGCCTGGCGAACGGCCGGTTCACCGCACGGGTCTGGGTCCGCTCCGGCGGCGGGCAGGTCCAGTCCTCCGTGGCGCTGCGCGGGTGCGGCGGCGCCGAGCAGCGCACGCACGTGCCCGTGAGCGCGGGCGAGCTGTGGATCCAGCTCGCGGTGACCGCGAACGTGACCGGCGGCCGGTGCACGGTCGTGCTGTCCTCCAACGCGCGCGCGGGCAACTGGGCCAACTTCGACGACGTCCGGTTCGACCCCGGGCAGACGTCCCTGCCGATCCGCGGCGGTGACGTGTCGACGTTGAAGAAGGCCGAGGACCTGGACGCCGTGTACCGCACGGCGTCCGGGCAGCAGCAGGAGGCCTTGCAGATCCTGAAGGCCAACGGGATGAACCTGGTCCGACTGAAGGTGTGGGTGAACCCGGCGGACGGCTACAACGACAAGGCGAAGGTCCTGGCGATGGCCAGGAAGGTCAAGGCGCAGGGCCTCCAGCTGATGGTCGACTTCCACTACTCCGACACGTGGGCCGACCCCGGTCGGCAGGACAAGCCGGCGGCGTGGGCGTCCTACAGCTTCCAACGCCTCTCGCAGGCCGTCCACGACCACACGTACGACGTGCTCAACGCACTCAAGGCGCAGGGCACGACGGCGGACGTGGTGCAGGTCGGCAACGAGATCAACGGCGGGATGCTGTGGCCGGACGGTTCCACGGACGACTGGGACCGGTTCGCCACGCTGCTCAAGAGCGGTGTCAGCGCGGTCAAGGCCGTGTCGTCGTCGACCAGGGTCGTCCTGCACGTGGCCAAGGGCACCGACACCGGGGCCGTCCGGTGGTGGTACGACTCGGCCGTCGCGCGCGGCGTGCCGTTCGACGTCATCGGCCTGTCGTACTACGGCTACTGGCACGGGACGCTGGGCGAGTTGCAGCGGACGATGTTCGAGGCTGCGTCCCGGTACGACAAGGACGTCCTGGTCGTGGAGACCGCGTACCCGTTCACCATGGCGGACGCGGACTACGAGGGGAACGCGTTCAGCGACGCGTCACGGCTGGTGCCGGGCTACCCGGCCACGTCCGAGGGCCAGTCGGCGAACTTCCGCGACGTCCTGACCGTCGTGCAGGCCGTGCCCGGTGGTCGTGGGCTCGGCGCCGTGTACTGGGAACCGACCTGGTACGCCGTGCCCGGCAACAACTGGGACCCGTACGACCCGTCGACCGGCAGCGGCTGGGACAACCAGGCCCTGTTCGACTGGTCCGGCCGGGCACTGCCCGCCATCGCGGCGTTCAACCGCTGACGTCCCGGTGACCGGGTGCGGCGACCCCGCGCCCGGTCGTCGTCGCGCTACCCCTTCGTGCACGGTACTCCGCATTACGTAGTACCATCCATCGCACACCACCGGGGAGAACCGCATGGACACCAGTCAACTGCTCAAGGGGGTGCTGGACCTCGCCGTCCTCGCAGTGCTGCGCAAGGAGGACGGGTACGGCTACGACGTGCTGCGCAGGCTGAGGCAAGGCGGTCTCGACGGCGTCGGCGACGCGTCGGTCTACGGGACCCTTCGCCGGCTGTACAACGCCGGCCT
Source organism: Saccharothrix isguenensis (assembly GCF_052936305.1). Lineage (NCBI taxonomy): Bacteria > Bacillati > Actinomycetota > Actinomycetes > Pseudonocardiales > Pseudonocardiaceae > Saccharothrix > Saccharothrix isguenensis. The sequence continues at coordinate 1,110,924 of NZ_CP193626.1, read as the reverse complement.
GCTCACGTCGTACGTCGTCCCCAGCGAAGAGGGCCCGCACCGCAAGTACTACAGCCTCAACGAGCCCGGCCGCGCGCGGCTGCTCGATTCGGGCAAGACCTGGAAGTCGTTCGCGCAGACGCTGGACGACCTGTTGGGGGAGGGTGCATGAACACGCAGGCGAACACCGAGGTCCAGCACTACCTGGACGCGATGCGCGAAGCTCTGTCCGACCTGCCCGCCACCGAGGTGGCCGAGATCGTGGACGACGCCGGCGCGCACGTGGTCGAGGTCGCGGACGAGATGGGCGACGAGTTCAGCCTCGCCGCGCTGACCGACCGGCTGGGCACGCCGCAGGCGTACGCGCAGGAGCTGCGCACCGCCGCCGGCTACCCCTCCCCCACCCCCGCCGGGGCCGCCGGCGCCCGCTCGACGCTCATGGCGCGGTTCGCGCTGTGGAGCCTCGTCGCCGGCACCGTCATGGCGTTCTCCTTCGCCGCCACCGGGGGCGACGGCGAGGAACTGACCGCGCTCATCGGCCTGTGCTCGGCCGCGGCCACTCTGCTGGTGTTCCGGCAGAGCGGCCTCCTGGCGGACGTCGCCAGGCTGCCGGAGACCGTGGCGCTGAACGAAGCGCTCCAGCGCGCCGAGCGGTCCGACTCGCAACGGTTCCTCGTGTCCCTCCGCACCTTGCAACCCGTGTGGTGGGTGGGTCGTGCGCTGCTCATCGCGGCGGCGGGCGTGCTGGCGTTCCGCCTGGTGTCGCCCATCGCCCTGGTGATGATGGTGCTCGCCGCCCTGTCGCTGCTCGCCGGGCCCAAGGCCAGGACCGACCGGCGGTGGCTGTGGATCAGCCTGCCCGCGACCGGCTTCGCCATCGGCGGGCTGCTGCTCGTCTTCGGCTCGGTCACGCCCTGGCTCCACTACCGGCCCGCCGCCCCGGTCTCCTACGCCACGCAGACCCCGGCTCCGGTGCCGAGCAACATCTACGTGTTCGACAAGGACGGCAAGCCGCTGACGGACGTGCACCTGTACTACGAGGACGGCCGTCCGCTCGACACCCCGTGGTACGGCTGCGGCGACTCCGAGTACCGCAAGGACAACCAGTACCCACGCCCGCGGATCGAGCACGACGAGAACGGTTGCCGGGAGATCCCCGGCCTCCCGCCCTTCACGATCGTCATCCCGAGCGTGCCCGAAGCGACCACCACGCCTCAGGTGACCGCGCCGACGACCACCGATTCGGTCCCGACCACCGGCCCGGTCCCGACCACGACAATCGTCCCCACTACGGCAGCCACCCCGACGACCTGACGATTTCCGCTTTCCCACCTCCGGATTCCCAGCCGACATAGATCATTTCGCGCGGAACCCGCCGGCCCGTCTCCGACCTGAGCACGCCACGGCACGGGCCGGCTACTGCCGGTTATCCCAGCGAGTAGTCGTCCAATACTCGGAAGGGTGAACGTTCGGCCGTTTCAGCAGGACAGCGACCTGCTGCTACCCGATGTGCGAATTCGCTCCCCCATGGTTACGCCGTTGTGCCACCATTGCTCTGTTCGTGCGGTACGAGGGGTCCGCCGAGCATGACCCAGCGCATCCGACTGGGTTGGCAGTACGGGCTAAACGATCATCAGGGGAGGAGATCGCTATGTCTAACACCACCAAGACCGAATACCCGGGTGACGACGTCCCAATGGACGCCACCCCGTTGCCGGTCGTGCCGGAGTCCGATCTGGGCGAGCAGGAACAGCTGCCCGGCCGGGAGCCCAAGCCCGACCACACCCACGACGACGGCGACCTGGAGCCGATGTGCACGGGCGGTGGCTGCGTGCAGAAGGTGACGGTCTGAGCTGTCAAACGTGATCATGCCCGCCGACCGGGTTCCCTCCCGGTCGGCGGGCTTTCGACGGGTGCGTTCTGTGCTGTCATAGACGAGTGCCTGTGCCCGCTTCCCGCGACGAAGCCGTTGTCATCCGCGAAGCACGTGAGCTGCACCGCACCGGTGTGGACGCGTCGTGCTCCGGACGGCATCACGAAGCGTTGCGGTTGCTGCGCCGCGGGCGGAGCCTGGCCGACTCGATCGACCCCACCGACCCGGACACCCGCGCCGAGTGGCTCGTGACGCGGATCCGGCTGTCTTCGACGCTGTCCACGTTGCTGGCGGAGTCGGCAGGTCCCACCGCGGCCCTGGAAGGGCTCGCGGAGGTGCGCCGGCTGGTCGAGGACGTGGCCGATCCCGTCGTGAAGGCGGAACTGCTCGGGAGCGTCGAGCACAACCGCGGCCTGCTGCTCCTCAACACAGGTCTGATCGAGGACGCCGTCGTCGTCCTCGACGCCGCGCTCGAACACGAGGAGCACCGGCTGGCGGCGGGCGAACCGGGGCCGTCGCTGGTCGAGCCGATCGTGAAGACCCTGTGGAGCCGGGGGACGGCCCACACCCGCCTCGGGTCGGTGGGCCGAGCGCGGCAGGACTTGACCAGGGCAGCGGCGCTGGCGAGCGAGCACGGGTTGCTCGACCGGGCGGCCGACGCGAACAACAGCCTCGGCATCCTGGACCTGAGGGTCGGCGACGTCCCGTCCGCGCTGCGGCGCTACGAGAACACCGAGCGCTCGTACCGCGAGCACGCCCTCGACGTGCCGGTCATGCTCGGTCTGGACCGGGCGCAGGCCCTGATGGCCGCCGGGCTGGCGGACGAAGCGGGCACGCAACTCGACAGCGTGCTCGACGCCCTGCGCGCCGAGCACAGCATCACCCGCAACTTCGGCAACGTGGAGCTGTACCGGGCGGTGGCCGCGTACATGACCGGCGACCTCGACCTGGCCCGCAGCATGGCGTCGTCGGCTCGGCAGCGGATGCGGCGGTGGGGCTGCGACACGTGCGTCGCCAACGCGACGCTGGTCGGTCTCCGCATCGACACCGTGGTGGCGTTGCGGTCGGGACGCGTCCCCCAGTCCCTGCCCAAGCGGGCCTTGGCCTTCGCCGACGAACTGCCCGTGCCCCGGCTGGCCGAGCAGGCCGCGTCGGCGCGGATGCTGGCGGTCCGCCTGCGGATCCGGCGTGGTGACGTCGACGCCGCCGCCCGGATCCTCGACCTGGTCCCCCGGCCCGGGAAGCTGACACCGATCGACCACCGGCTGCTGCGCCGCCTCTGCCGCGCCGAACTCGCCGTCGCCCGTGGTGACCGGGTGACCGCGCTGACCGAGATCAGGGCCGGGCTGACGGACCTCGACCACGTGCGCGACCGCATGGGCGGCCTGGAGCTGCTGTCCGGGACCGCGCTGCACGGCCGTGAGCTGACCGAGTTGGCCGTGCACCTGGTCCTGGCCGGCGGCAACGCCCGCAGGCTGTTCACCTGGCTGGAGCGGACCCGGGCGCAGACGTACCGCTACGAACCGCTGACCAGGGTCGACAACCCGGAGCTGGCCGAGCGGATCGCCGAGGTCCGCAGCCTCACCCAGTCGATCCACCAGGCCGAGCACGACGGCCACTCCACCGCCGGCCTGCGCGCCCGCCACGCCGAACGCCTGCGTGAGGCGAACCGGCTCGGCTGGCACAGCGGCCGGTGGGGCAAGCCGCGTCCGGTCGCCGGGCCGGCCGAGGTGGTGAAGCAGCTGGGCGAGCGCGCCCTGGTCAGCTTCGCGTCGTCCGAGGACGCCCTGGTCGCGGTGGTCGTGGTGGACTCCACCGTCCGGCTGGCCCGGCTCGGCTCGGCCGAAGTGGCGGCGGAGAGCGCCCGGATGCTGAACGCGGACCTCAACGCCCTGGCCCCGGACCACCTGCCGGAACCGCTGGTGCGGGTGATGTCGGCGTCCGCCCGCAAGCAGGCGGACCGGCTCGACGCGCAACTGGTCCAGCCGCTGGCGGAGCTGATCGGCGACCGCGACCTGGTGATCGTGCCGACCGGCGCGCTGTACGCGGTGCCGTGGGGCGTGTTGCCGACGCTGCGCGCACGTCCGACGGTCGTCGCGCCGTCCGCCACCGCCTGGCTGGCCGCGAACCGCGCCGAAGGCCGTCCGGTCGGTCCCACCGTGCTGGTCCGCGGTCCCGGGCTGCCCGCCGCGGTCGGTGAGATCGACAAGCTGGGCGCGCACTACAGCACCGCCGCGCTGATGTCCGGCGACGACGCGACGGTGGCCTCCGTGCTGGAGGCGCTGGACGGCGCGGAGATCGCCCACCTGGCCGCGCACGGCGTCCACGAGCCCGAGAACGCCCTGTTCTCCCGGCTGGACCTCAGCGACGGACCGCTCTACGCGCACGAGATCACCGGCCTGGTCAACCCGCCGCGCCAGGTCGTGCTGGCCGCCTGCGAACTGGCCCTCAACCGGATCCGCCCCGGCGACGAGCCCCTGGGGTTCGCCAGCGCGCTGTTGGCCAGCGGCTCGCAGATGGTGGTGGCCCCGCTGAGCCGGGTGGGCGACCAGGCCTGCGCCGCCGCGATGGACGACTACCACCGCAGCCTGGCCGCCGGGGCCCGACCGGCCGTGGCGCTGGCCGACGCCATCGCCGCGGACCCGTTGCGGCGCCCGTTCGTCTGCCTCGGCAGCGGCTAGGTGGTCGTTCCGGAGGGGTAGCGCCGGACCGGCGTCGCCCAGGACCGTCTCCGGGGCCGGCCCTCGACGTCGCGCCGGCCCCGGAGATCGACGGTCAGGAAGCCAACACCTTGTCGCTCTCCTCCACCGCGTGGCTCTCTCGCCCGGTCCGACCGGCGACGATGTAGCGACGCAGGATGACGCAGTACATGAGGTCCAGCGCGAAGCAGGCCACGTAGAGGAACGTCAGCAGCCCGCCCCTCGCGAAGTCGTCGCGCGAGAAGAGGAACAGCGTGACGGAGAACAGCCCCGTGCCGACCATCTTCGAGACCGCGATGCCCATCGACTGGCCGCGGGCGGACCGCCGCTGCTGCACCATCGCGATGAACACCGAGGACATCAGCAGGTTGACGCCGTAGATCACGTAGGCGCCGCCGTAGTCGTTGAACTCCCGGATGAACGCGATCTGGCACCAGCCCGCCACCACGATCCCGACCGCGACCTGCGCCCAGATCGCCACCCGACTGCGGTGGGGGAATTCGACCGGCGCGAACTTCAGGATCTGGTACAGGATCGCCAGGTCCACCGCGAACCACGTGTAGTTCGACAGCCGGAGCAGTCCTTCGGCCGGGTAGACGAAAGAGAAAATAGCCTCACAGGAGATGTTCGCGCACAGCGCCGCGATCGGCATCCCGAAACTGCGGTCCTGGAACCCCTTCCTGATGATGAGCACGTACGCGGCGACCCAGAACAGCGTGCCGACTCCCGAAACAATGGTGAACATCGTCGGCGCCGGCACACCGAACAGCTCTAACGGCCCGAATTCAGTCCGGATCACTGCCCCTCCGCATTCTCGTGCGACCTTGTCGCACGAACGATAGCCGATGCACACCGTCACGCATTGCGATCGCACGCATCCAGCCTGCACATACGACCCGCCGGTAGCCAAAGGCGCAGGATGGTACCACAGGGTGTCCCGCTTTCGGAGATAATTTTCGACCCGCCCGTCAAGTCACTTCGGATATCCGTTCAACGTCGCGTTAACAATGTTCACGTTCGCACGCCGGGCACACAGGCGAGTACCTATGCTGCCACGTGAGACTCGATACCCCCAAGGAGCTACACCGGTGGAGCAAGACGAAGACGCCAGCGCGCACAACCACGATTTAGCATCACTCGAACATCGTGAAGACAGCATTGAACTGCTGTTCCAGACGCATTTCTCCCGCCGCTATGACACCGGCGTGCAGGTGACCGCCGACAAAGCCGCATCGGCCCTCCGACTCCACGAGGTGTGGCGCAGCCACCGCATCGACGTCGATTTCGACCAGTTCGTCGAGGACGCCTTCCTCTCCTTGCAGTACGCGTACAACCAGAAGTACGGCCAGTGGGACCAGGTCAACGACCTGAGGGCGCTCTACCAGGACACCTGGTACAAGAAGATCGCGCCGTTCGCGTCGTCACTCGCGCCGGAGGCGACCGTGCTGGGCGTGGGCGTCAACGACGGTCGCGAAGTGCGCCAGCTCTTCGAGAACCGGAACCTGCACATCGACCTGCTGGACATCAGCTCCGAGGCGATCCGGCAGGTCGCCAAGCAGCTCAGCGCCTACCCGAACGTCCGCAGCTTCGTCGGCTCGTTCGAGGACTGGAAGCCCGAGTCCGCCGAGTACGACCTCTTCTTCTCCTTGCGGACGCTCAACAGCACGTCGATCGACCTCCAGTCGTGCGTGCGGAAGTCCGTGGCCCTCGTCAAAGCCGGGGGAATCCTGATCTACTCCGTTTCGAACGGGTACATCCACATGGGCGACCGCGGCGAGCCCAGGGCCGTTCAGGGAATGTTCTCCTACGAAACCGGCACGATCGACGCCGAGCGCCCCAAGCAGATCGCCCACGAGATCACTCAACTCCTCGCCGCCGAGGACGCGGCCGTGATCGACGTGTCCGAAGAGCCGACCGAGATCTTCATCGTCGCGCAGAAGAACCAGTCCGGAGGGGTGTCGTCCGATGGCGGGCTTTAAGCAGCCGATGGCGTACTTCAGGCTGGTCCGACCGCACTGGACGATCGCCAGCACGCTCGCGGTGATGGTCGGCATTCTCCAGGCGTGGTCCGAGGGTTACTCCCACGTCGGGCTGGCGTCACTCGTCGTCGGCGCCGCGTTCATCCAACACGCCGTCATGGAGGTGTGGGACGAGCTGAAGGACTACTCGAACTACCGCCAGGACGTCTATTCGGAAGTCGCCCAGCCGCCCACCCTGTTCTCCGGTGGCAGCGGAGTCCTGACCGGCCGGTTGCTCACCGTGCCGCAGGTCTGGCGCTTCTTCTACACGTTGCTGGCGGTCTACGTGGTCGTCCTCGGCGGGATCATCCACTTCGTAGGGTGGCGGTTCCTGTTGTGCGTCGCGGCCGGCATGTTCTTCATGTTCGGGTACAACTCGAAGCTGAAGCTGTCGTACATCGGGCTCGGCGAGTTCTCGAACTTCATCTCGTTCGGCCCGATCCTGGTGTGCTCCGCGTACCTCGCGCTGAGGCTCGGCGCGTCGCCCTCGCCCGCCGACGCCGCGAACTGGAACCTGCTCGGCTTCGTCAGCGAGACCGTGCTGGTCGAATCGCTCATCCTCGGCACGATCTGGTTCGGCAGCCTGCACATCCAGGAGATGCTGGACTACGACGAGGACAAGGCCGGCAACAAGCGGACGCTGGTCGTCCGGTTCGGCAAGACCTACGCGTCGCGCGTCCCCTTCGTCACCTCGCTGATCATCGCGGCGCTCGCCGCGTGGCTGGTCGTCGGCGACCTCGCGTTCGCCTTCGTGCTCCCCGGCGTGCTGCTGAACCTCGTCGAGACCGGGATGTTCATGTCCCGGTGGCGTGACGCGGAGTACTTCATGCGGAAGATGAAGAGCTTCTTCGTCTACCGGAACTTCGTGCTCACCGCCCTCGGTCTGGTGGTGTCGTACGGCTTCCGGGACATGCCGCAGGCGGCCGGCGCCACGGCGCTGATCGCGCTGTTCGCCTTGACCGCCATCACCTCTCTCCCGGCGCTCTCCTTCCTGGCCAAGAACCGTGTCTTCACCTTCGCCCGCGCCGCGTGAGCTGAACCCACTCCACATTTCACGGTCGGCGGGAGCCCAATGCCTCCGCCGGCGAGGAAGGTAACGATGAAGAGCGACCCGGTCAGTGCGACCCTCCCGGACGTCGGCGCGCCGATCCGGCGGATCGCCCGAATACCGCTGACCAACCGGCTCGACCACCTGCCGGGCAAGTCCGGGGCGCTCGCGGGGTACCGCAACCTGGCCGGCTGGGTGCGTCGCGGCGACGACCACCTCCGGGAGCAGGTCGAGCGCTTCGGACCGGTCTACCGGCACATGTTCGGGGTCGATCCGATCGTGTGCGTCGCCGACCCGGCCGCGGTCTCCCTCGTCGGCCGGAACAGGGACAAGGTGTGGTCGTCCGGAGTGGCCTGGGGCTACTACCTCTCCGGCATGGACGACACCATCAAGGGCTGGGACGGGATCCTCACCCTCGACCAGGTGCCGCACCGCGACGTGCGCCGCCTCCTGTCGCCGGCGTTCGGCCCGGACGCGCTCGAATCGTATGCGCGGAGTTGCCAGAAGCTGGTGGAGGAAGAGGTCGCCACCTGGGTGGGACGCGGCCGGATCGAGGCCAAGGCCGCCATCCGGAGGCTGCTGGTGCGCATTTCCGCGCTCATCTTCATGGGCGTGGAAGACCCGCGTGAGGCCGAGCGGCTCGACCGCACGATCCGCGACGTCTGGCTGGCCAGCTTCACGCCCGCGGTGGGCCTCCCGCTCGGCGCGGTCCGCCACCGGATGCTCAAGTCGTACCGCGGTCTGCTGCGTTCGCTGACGGCGCGGATCGCCGAGAACCGCACGCCCGGGGGCACCGACCTGTTCAGCCGCTTCTGCCGGGCCAGGGGCGAGATCGAGTGGACCGACGACGAGGCGCTCGCGCGGACGTTCATCTCGACGATGCTCGCCGCCTTCGACACGAACACCCTGTCGATGAGCAGCATGGCGCACCTCCTCTCGCACCACCCCGACTGGCAGGAACAACTCCGCGAGGAGGCGGTGGAAGCCTCCGGGCACGAGCCGAGCGTCCAGACCCTCGGCCGCATGGAGAAGACCGAACGCGTCTGGAACGAGACCATGCGGCTCTTCCCGGTGAGTTCCCACGTGATGCGGCGCAACCTCGTCGACACCGAACTCGGCGGTCACGAGATTCCCGCCGGAACGCTGGTCTTCGCCTTGCTCGGACCACCGGCGCGTCACCCGGAATCGTGGACGGAACCGGCGGCGTTCGACCCGGACCGGTTCTCGCCCGACCGGTCCGAGCACCGTTCCAGGCCGGGGATCTTCTCGCCTTTCGGCCTCGGCGCCCATGCCTGCGTGGGCGGCCTGCTGGCCGGTCACCAGGTGAAGATGGTCTACCGGACGCTGCTCTCGCAGGCCCGAATCCTGCCGGTGGGAAAGATGCACTTCCGTCACAGCTACGCGCCTCTTGGCTCGGTCGCGGGTCGCGTGAACGTCGAACTACGGCCACTGCGCGGCGTGGTGAATTAGATGACCACAAGGTCACCGTTGAGATTTGGTCAAGGCCAGGAGGAGGCATGATGAAGACCATCGCCAACACCGCATATTTAGAGCTGGCTACGAACGTAACCGATGCTCTGGACTCGTTTCTGCGGACGCTCCCCTCGGAAGGGGGAGATCTGCTGGTCGAGACGATGCGCTACGCCTGCTTCCCGGCCGGGAAGCTCGTTCGCCCCACCCTTTTCGCGGCGTCCGTCGCCCTCTGCGGGCGTGATCCCCGCGAAGTCCTCAACGTCGCGGTAGGGCTGGAAGTCGGCCACACCGCGAGCCTGGTCCACGACGACATCATCGACCGCGACGAGATCCGCCGCGGTCGACCGTCCGTGTGGCACCGCTACGGCACCGACACCGCGATCCTGGCCGGCGACGCGCTGTTCTTCGCCCTCTTCCGCGCCGTCACGGAGTCCAACACGGACCCGTACGCGACCGTGGAAGCCGTGAAGGCGATCGCCGAGGTCGGCCACGAGCTGTGCCTGGGCCAGGCCTGCGAGGCCGAAGCCACCAGGACGGCCGACCTGACCTGGAACACCTACCGGCGGGTCATCTACCTGAAGTCGGCGTCGTACATCAGGCTGTGCACGGAACTCGGGGCGGTGCTGTCCGGCGCCAGTCCCGTGCAACGCGCGCAGCTGCGCACGTTCGGCGAGAACCTGGGGATGGCGTTCCAGATGCAGGACGACGTCCTGGCGTACGTGGGGACCCTCGACACCGCCGGCAAGGACCCGCTCAGCGACGTCCGCTCGTGCCGCGCCTCCCTGCCGGTCGTCATCGCGAACGAGCAGGGCACCGACGGCGAGCGCGAACTCCTGCAGCGCTACTTCTCGTCCGGCGCCGTCACCGCCACGGAGCAGGAAGACCTGGTGGCGCTCCTGGGCTCCGAGCCGGTCCTGAAGCAGGGCAAGACCCTGGCAGCCGAACACCTGGACCGCGCGATCCAGTCGCTCTCCATCTTCGAGGACTCCGACTACCTGGCCGTCCTCCGAGACATCACGTCCGCCCTCGAAGACCGCCAGTGGTGATCGAGCGCTGACCCGGGAAAGCGTGGCCACCGTCCAGGACGATCGCGGGTCGGGAACGACATCCCGACCCGCGATCCAGGTCCACCTCGTCAGGTCGAGGCGGTTGCCACCCGATCGAACCTTCGTGCTCGACAAGCGCACGAGGCGAAGGACTCCGCGTCAGTCCCGACCAAGCACTTCTTCGGCCGCCGCCTTGATGGCTTCCAGCACGTCATCGTCCACCGCGAGTGGCGCTGCCAGCGTTTCGATCCATTGACGCAGCTCGACCTCATCCAGTTCTCGCCAACGCGGGTGCAAGACAGCCCTTCGTGCGACGACCGCCCAGCGCTGCCGGTGATGCGACAGTTGATACCAGGCAGCCTGCTTCTCCGCCTGTCCCGGCGTTGAGGTCGAACGCAGTCCGGATATCAACCCTTCGCGGAGGTGGTTCAGCGCCGACGCGTAGATGGGGCTCCCGTTGAGCACCTCCGTGTCGTCGGAGTACTCGAACTTGAGTTCCATGCCGGCGCGGAGCAACGCTTCCACCTGGGCGAAGTCATCGAACTCGACCAGTTCTGACATCAGAAGGGGTTCCTTCCGTGAAAGAGAACATTACCAGCCGGGATCCTCAACGAGCCTCGCGCAATAAGCTCGTTCGGCTGTGACCCCGGACCGAGCTCGACACCTTGAGGCATTCGGAACGCGAGCAGATAGTCAGCCTTCCCGGCGAACAACGGGTTGCCGATCATGACATTCCGTTCAATTTCCACGGGGCTACCGATTTCCTGCGTCACATGAACCTTTCCGGCCGAGTTGGCACCGATCCTGAGACTGCCGTCGTCAGCCAGGATACCGCTGTGCCCTTCCGCACTCGTGTAATGGAAGTACACATCGTCATCAAGATTTTCGACAAGGTTCTCGACATCGTGAGTGGCCGCATTGCCGCAGTTGTGGACGAGCACCGGCGTGACTGCCGCCACCACGTAGTACGTGTGGACGCCGTCGACGGTCAGGTCGTAGACCGGTTCGAAGCGGGTGTAGCGGTCGACCGCCGACACGACGGGTGACGTGCCGTCGACCGACGTGAGCCGCTGGCCCTCCTCCAGGTCACCGATCTTGACGAAACGGCCTTCGGCGTCGACCCACACCGGGTGCCAGGACGTCGCGTCCACGGTGCCGGTCGAGCCGTCCTCCGACGCGACCGTCAAGCGCGTCATGTCACCTTCGTCGTCGTGGACGATGGTGCCGACGACTTCGCGGTCCGTCGTCTCGCCGGTCGACGGGTCGGTCGCCTTGACCTCGTCCCCGATGTCGACCTCGGCGATCGGTTTGGTCGAACCGTCCGCCATCAGCACCAGTGTTCCGCCGACGAAGCTGTGCAACTTGCACGACGAACCACTCGACCGGACCTTCTGGAACCTCTCCATGACAGCCCGGCCGGCCGACTCGGTGATCGACTGCACCCGGCGCAGCACGCCCCTGGCCTTGTCGACGATCCCGGACAGGCGGCTGACGGCCTTGACCGCGTTGTAGCCGGCCTCCAGGATCTTGCCGACCTTGCCCCACGGGACCAGTCCGGTGATCACCCCCGCGCAGCCCCAGATGTCGCCCTTGGTGAAGCAGTCGACGATGTCGTTCCACCCGGAGATGTCCTTGAGGACCTCCCAGGCGACTTCCTTGATCACGTCCCACTTGGTCTTGTGGGCATCGGCCAAGGCGCGCTCGTAGTCCTCCCGGCTGATCCCCTCGTTCGCCATCGCGGTCTTGACGGCGGCGTCGACCTCGGCCTGCTGCTGCTGGGCGTTGCGCCTGTGGTCCTGGTGGGCCTTCTTCTCCTTCTTGTACTGCTCCTCGTTCTGGTGGAGCCGCGGGTCGTAGCCGCAGAACACGCCGTCGGGGCCGCAGTCGCGCAGCAGGCCCGTCGGGTCGCTGAACGTCACCGGGCTGTTGTTGGCGTACGCGTACCCGTTGAGCTGCTGCGGGTCGTTGTTGTCGATGATCGGGTCGGCCGAGAGGAACCTGCCCGAGGCGTTGTCGTACAAGCGCGCGCCGACCTGCGTCAGGCCCGACTCGTCGTTGCGCCCGCCGACGAACCCGAGCTTGTCCGGCCACGCCGGCACCGTGCCGCGCGAAGCCCCGTAAGGGGTCTGGCGGCGCTGGACGGCTTGCAGCGTGTCCTTGGTGACCGCGTGCTGGCTGGTGCCCTGGTGGTCACCCGCCAGCCACTTCAGGCCGGTCACGCTGTTGCGCACCGCGACGACCTGGCCGTTGTGGGCGTAGTGCCTGGTCCACGACGGGGTGGTCGTCCCGGTGTCCAGCCGGATCTCCTGACCGAACACGTACAGCGTCGTCGCGGACGGCTCACGGCTGATCAAGCGGTTGCCGTCGGCGTCGTAGAGGTACTTCGACTCCTTGCCGTCCGGGTTGGTGATCCGGACGACCCTGCCCTCGGCGTCGTACTCCAGCTTCTGCTCGTTGCCGCCGATCTTCCGGGACGTGGTCCGCCCCGTCAGGTCGTAGGCGAACGTGTCCAGCGCCGTCCCGTTGGGCCCCTTGGTGGTGACCGACTGCGCCGTGTGCGGCTGGGCCGCGCCCACCGGCGGGTACTTGGTCTCCCGAACCGTGTCACCGGCCGCGGTGTGCTGGGTCTCGGTCAGCCGGTTGCCGGTCTTGTCGAACGCCCACGACTGCCAGTACGGCGCGGGCCCGCCGAGCGCGGTGGCCGACTTGGTAGCGCCGCAGTCACCCGACGACGGCGTCCACGCCTCGGTCATCCGGCGCAGGTGGTCGTAGGCGAAGCACTGGGTGTCCGCCGCCCGGCCCTGCGGGGTGTCGGCGACCTTCAGGACGTTCCCGGCGGGGTCGTAGCTGTACGCGCGGTCGGACAGCTCGATGTCGGTCGCGGTCTCCCGCTCGACGACGGTGCCCGCGAGACGACGGCTGCCCATCTCGTAGGTGTGGGTGACCGCGACGTTCTTCTCCACGCCGTGGTCGGCGCTGCCGTTGAGGACCCGCAGGACCTCGCCGAAGCTGGAGTACGCGGTCGCGCCGACGTAGACGCTCTGGCCGATCAGCTTCTCGGCCTGCCCGAACGCGTTGTACTTGGTGCCGATCGACTCGCCCGCGACGATCTGGCGACCGCCCGAGTTGACCGCCGAGTACGTGGTGACGTCCGGCTTCCCGGTGTACGTGTAGGTCTGCTTCAGCTCGTAGGTCGCCCCTAGCACGCCTTCCTTCGCCGACGGGATGACGACCTTCTGCCCGGTGGGCCGACCGGCGGCGTCGTAACCCGTGACGTACTGCAAGTACGTCGCGTCGCCGTCGAAGCGCCGGGACGCCTTGAGCATGCCCAGGCCGTTCGAGGTGGCGACGGTGTCGTACTCCCACTCGGCGAGCTTGGTCCCGGCCGTGGAGCCCAGGTACCTGCCGACCAGTCGTCCGAGCTTGTCGTAGGCGTTGGCGATGGTCCTGCCCTCGGCGTCGGTCGTCGAGAGCACCTGCCCGGCCGCGGTGTAGGTGGTGGTCGAGCGCCCGGCGTCCGGGTCGTCCACGGCCACCACGCGGCCACGCAGGTCGTACGTGTAGCGCCACTGGTTGCCCGCCGGGTCGGTGACCGACTTCAGCAGACCGGCGTGGTCGTAGGCGTAGCGCGTGCTGTCGAACGAACTGCCGAGACCGTTGGTGTACTGCCGCTTCTCCAGCGTGCGGCCCTGCGCGTCGGTGACGACCGTGGTGGCCGTGTCGCCCTTCGGGGGCGTGACGTGCACCCGGTCGCCGCCGTAGGACGTGGTGGTGCGCCACTGCTCGACCCCGAGCTTCTTGAAGACGGCCGCCGTGGGGCGCTCCATCCCGTCGTACTCGGTGATCGTCTGGCCCGGCACCTCCCAGTCGTACGCGCCGGTCAACTCGCCGTTGGCGGCGCCGCTGTTCCAGTAGACGCCGTTGGCCTTGTGCGGCAGGCCGCGCGAGTCGTAGTAGGTGTCCGAGATCTGGCGACCGCCGTCCGGCCCCGGAGCGGGGACCTGGGACTGGCGCTGCCGGAACAAGCCGTCGTACAGCGTGTACCCGGCCAGGTAGGTGCCGTTGTCCTGGAGCTGCTTGGACACCACGACGACCGGCTTGCCGGTGTTGTAGTGGTACTCGAACTGCGCGTCCGCGCTCGCCGACGCCTTGTCGTGGCCCGGGAGCCACGCCCGGACCAGTCGTCCCAGCGCGTCGTGGGCCAGGTCGGCACGCCGGCCGTTCGCGTCCACCGAAGCGATGGACGTGCCCCACGCGGGGTTCAGGTACTCGTGGGACACGTGCCCGAGCGGGTTGGTGCTGGTGATCTGCGTCAGCGGCCCCGTGCCGGGGGTGTAGCCGGTGGTGGTCTTCTCACCGCGTGCGTCGACGACCTCCAGCGGGCGGCCGTAGCCGTCGTACGTGGCCGTGGACGCGGTCACCCAGGTCTGACCGGCGGCGTCCCACTTGTCCAGCACCTCGGCCTTGGTGATCAGGCCCTTCGTCGGCGCCACGCCGTGCGCCTGGCCGTCGTAGTACGAGCGCGCGAGCGACTGGATCGTGGTGGCCGACGCCGTGACGGCGCAGGTGCCGATCACGGTCTCCACCTGCGACGCCGCGGTCAGGATCCACGCGGTCTCGTTGCGCGCGTACGTGGTGCGCGTGCAGGTCTCGTCGCCGGTCACGTCCACGTCGCCGTGGTCCTCGACCCGCTCCACCGCGCCTTCGGCGTTGAACGTCTTCTCGACCTTGGTGCGCCGCCACGTGCCGTTCTCCAGGAGCGTCCGGCCCCGCACGGCGGCATCGCCGTTGACGAACGCCTTGTTGCCGTGGGAGTCGGTCGCGGTCGGCGTGTCGGGCAGGTACGGGTCGCGCACCGACGCCGACACCAGGACGCCGTTGTCGTACTGCCGCGTCTCCCGTACGTACCCGCGCAAGCGGTCGACGTCGCGGACGGGCTCGCCCTCGCTGGTGTGGATCCACGCCTCACGGGTGCCGGACGGGAGTTTGTCGCCGTCCATGCCGCGCCCGTAGACCGTTTCCGTCACGGTCTGCGGACCGGCCGCCGGGTCGCCCTTCTTCACCCGCACGGTGCCGTAACCACGCCACTGCGACCACGTCCGGCGCTCCGGGTCCGCGAAATCGGCCTCGTCGAAGTGCCACGCGGCGTCACCGACGTACTCGTAGGTCGTGGGGATCCGCGCGGACGCGCCCGTCACGTCGGTGTCGATCACCGACACCACGACGTACTTGTGGAACCACTCGAACCGGGGCTCCAAGGCGCCGTCCGGCGTCCACCACGTCGGGAAGCACCGCAGCGCGTTCGACTCCGGGACCCACGGCATCCGGGTGCCGGGCACGCAGTCCGCGCCGCTGTAGGTGATCCCGGTCCGGCCGCCCGCCTCGTTGGTGATCACCGTCAACCGGTGGCGGGTCAGCGGCCTGTGGTCGACGCTCGTGTCGACCCGGTTCCCCTTCGCCTCATAGCCGAAAGTGGTCGAGGGCAGGGTGATCGAGCCGCCGACGAGTCCGGTGTGGGTGACGGACTTGAGGTTCAGCGACGGCGCGAGACCGTCACCCGTCGCCATGAACTCGTGCGCCAGCGACCACGAGTCCACCGCCTGGAAAGACGACGTCCCGTTGGCGACGTGGGTCGTCACCTTGGTCAGCTTCTTGCGGGTGAAGTACGTCGGGGTGAGCCGGTGCGTGCACTGCTCGCCCGCGTTGCAGATCTGGTCGAACGGCACGTCCGGCCACGAACCGGCGGTGGACGCGGTGAGCTGCGACGGGGCGCACGTCACCGCGCCGCCCGGCACGCACCGCTCGGCGGTCTCGAAGACGATCTTCGCCGCGGGCTGCGCGAACACCGCGTCCGACCGCAGGCCGTACTCCACGCGGTCCAACCAGCCGCCGCGCACGTACTCGGTGCCCTTGGCCGCGTCGGCGTTGCGGCCGTAGTGGTTCAGCTCGCGGTTGTAGTAGTAGGTGATCACGTTGCCGCGCGCGTCCACCGAGTAGTCGAGGTTCCACCGGTACCCCTGGTGGCACCACGACGTGTCGAACGTCGACCCCGCGCACGGCTCGCCCGCGTTGTTGCCGTAGACCGGGACCGTCCACGCCGACCGGGTCTCCGGCTTGCCGGCGGTCCAGCCCGGGAGCCGGTTCAGGCCGAGGAAGTACTGGGTGCCGTCGGTCGTGGTGACCTTCCAGTGCTCACCGTCGTTGTCGCCGTTGACCGCTCCGGTCAGCCGCTCGACCCGTGCGCCGTCGTCGTTCTGGGCGCGGTAGGTGTTCGTGCCGGGGATGTTGATCAGCTTGCCGGACACGCCGGCGAGGCTGATCGTGGCGTTGTCGGTGGCCCAGCACTGGTCACCGGTCTTGGTCTGACCGTTGCTGCCGCCGAGGTCCAGCCCGCACGGCTTGTACTGCCGCTCGATGAACCCGCCCGGCGAGATGTCCCAGCCGTCACCCGCCCACGACGCCTGGTTGTTCGTCGCCGACGTCCGGCCGTCGAGGCTCTGCGCCGAGTACCCCAGCGACACCGACGGCGCGGCGCCACCGATCGCGGGCGGCACCCGCATCGGGTAGCCGTAGGTGAAGTCGCCCGACGACCCGCCGGCGCTCCACGACCCCGCCGGGGCCAACGACGTCGCCGAGTACGTGCCCAACGCGCTGCCCGTCGAAGCCGCCGCCGCGAGCACCACCGGCTCGGACGAGCTCATCGTCGTCCGGCCGGACAGCACCTTCGACCCGGTGTCGTTCCGGGCGTCCTCCACCGGCGTCGCCACCTGGCACTCGGACTTCTCCGGCGTGCTCAGCGCGCACGCGGGCAGCGACACCAGCTTCAACCTCGACCCGAGGTCACCGCCGGCCCCCGTCAGCGACGCGTAGTCGAACGTCACCTCCAGCGGCTTCTCCCGGGCGCCACCGGCGTCGGAGAGGCTGAACACCACCGCACCGGGCGACGTCTTCTCGCCGTGCACCTCCACCCGGACCTTGCCCGCGCGCGACCGCCGCGCGGACGCCGCGGCTTCGCCGGCGAGACCGACCGCGACCGGCGTCCCGGCCGCGGGGATCGGCTTGCCGAGCGCGCGGGCAGCCACCTCCCGCGCCGTGCCGCCCTTGCCGGCGAAGTCGACCTCGCTCTTCGCGGGCGCCGGGCGGTCCGACCGACCAGGGCTCGCCACCACGGCCGGAGCCGGGGCGTCCGCCGGCCGGTCCGGCTGGACGGGGGAAGTCGGCACCGACTTCTCCCGCTGCAACTCCCGCAACGTCCACTCGGACTTGTCGGGCGCCGCCGCGAACGCCTGGCCGGTCGACACCGTCAACACCGCCACGACACCGACCGCTATTGCCTTGACCACTGATTTCCGCAGGGCGGATCCCACAACAAGTCCCCTCAGCCGCTATGGGCGTTCCGGTGTCGTCACTGGTGATGCGTGGAGAGGCGCAACTCGTCGATCTTGTTGTCGCTCAGCACGCCGGAGTAGACGCGGACGTCGTCGACGTCGCCCTTCCACACGTCCGACTTCTTCCCGGTCCAGATGGCGCGTCCGACCCACAGCGGACCGGCGCCGCGCCAGCCGGTGACGCCCGTGCCGCCCGCCGCCGTTCCCACGAACGACTCCTGCTTGTCGCCGTTGACGTAGAGGCTCATCTGCCCCCTCGGCGCGTCGTAGACACCCACCAGGTGGACCCACTCGCCCTGGACCGCCCCCAAGTCGGACACGGCGAACCAGCCGTCACCCGCGGGCCCCTTGCTCATGAGGAAGCCCCACTTGCCGGTGTTCCCCCGGTAGCTCAGCATGAACGGCGAGTGCTGCGCGTCCCCGAGAGCCACGGCCGCGCGTGACGCGGCGTCGAAGCCGCCGTGCCGCACCCAGGCGGACACCGTGTAGGAGCGGTCGGTGCGGAAGTTCGCCGGGCCGGGCGCGGCGACCTCCCCCGTCCACGACGCGTCGAAGTTCACCCACTTGTCCTCCCCGGTGGGGACCTGGTTCGGGTCGTCCGGGTCGACCGGCGTGCCCGCCCACGTGACGCCGCCCGAGATCGTGGCCTGCTGCCTGGACACCTGCTCCAGCGTCGTGGTCCCGGTCTGCTCGTCCAACGCGAAGCGCGCGCGCATCACGGCCATGTTCGCGTGGTTCGCGGCCTCGTCGGCGGACACCTGGCGGTCCCACACCTGGACGTAGTCGATCGCGCCGGGGAAGTGGTTCGAGTGCGCACCGGCCGACTTGGCCCGGCCGACCGTGAGGCTGCCGCTCGTCGCGACCACCGTCGCGGTCGTCGAGCCCTGGAGCTTGCCGTCGACGTAGAGCGCCAGCGCCCGGCTGTTCGGCTCGTACGTGGCGAGCAGGTGCGTCCAGACACCCACCTGGGCCGGGTCGATCGACGTGACCCGGGCGTAGGACGCCGGGGCGTCGGCGTCCGAACTTGGCGTGGTGACGGCCCAGCGGTCGACGTCGCCCGCGTACTGGAGGTAGAAGGCACTGGCCCGGTTGCCGTCCTGGCCCACCACGGTCAGGTGCCGGTCCTTGCGGTCCATCTTCACCCACGCCGACACCGAGAACGCCCGCGACGTGTTCACCACCGCCGACGCCGACGCGGCGTGACCCGCGACGCCGTCGAGCACGAGCGCGTTCGAGGCGTAGCCGGGGGCGAACGACGCGCCGCCGGTCAGGGTGAGGTCGCGGTTGCCGTTGGTCGAGTCCTCCGCCACCGTGCCGGAGGAGTGGTTGAAGGACCACGCCGCCTTGTGGCCCGCGGGCTCGGCGACCTTGAAGGAGTACTTGACGGGCGGTGACTGGTTGCCCGTCTTGTCGACGGCGGCCACGTACAGGTCGTTGTTCAGCACCTGGGTCGGGGTGATGGCCGCGACCGCCCTGCCGTCGGCCGAGGAGACCGGTGTCGTGTGCGTCAGGATCGCGCTGTTGTCGAGCGACCACTTGTAGGCGGCCACGTCCATCGTCTGGCCCGCGGGTGTGACGGGCGTGAACGTGAACAGACCGGTCCGGCCGATGCTGCCGTGGGCGCTGTCGGTCCCCGTCGGGTAGTCCGCGGAGGTCACCGAAGGCGCGTTCGGCGCTGTCGTGTCCACTTCGAACTCGCAGTTCGGCGACCAGCTGCTGAGCTGGTAGTCACCCGACCACAGGTGCCAGGTGTAGACGCCGTCGGCGGTGATCCACCCGGCGGGTACCTGCACCTCGGCGAAGTTCCCCGACCAGACGTCACCGGTGTGGAGGTCGTGCCCGTTCCACGTGTAGGAGTTGTGAGGACCGTGCAGGAGGCGGAAACCCGCGTCCATCCGGCCGCCGTCCGGGTCGGACAGCCTCGCGCGCAGCCGCGGCACCTTCGTGCCGACTCGCGCCCGGTCCGCGCCGATGCGGCACGGCAGGGCGTCCGCCACGTCCGGACCCCAGCCCTCGATGCCCATGTCCTGCGGCTGGTTCGGGTAGCTGTTGTAGCGGACTTCCAGGTACGGGTTGAGGTCGAACCGCCGCCACGAGGTGTCCAGCTGGTCCTCGTGCTTCGCCTTGAGCACGAACGTCGTCCAGCCCCACGAGCCGGACGCCGCGGCCTGGACGGCGCTGGTGGCGGTGAAGCCCGCGCCGCCGTCAGTCGGGCAGTGCGCCGCGTTGTTGCGGACGTTGCTCTCCGACTGGTACTGGCTCCAGCCGGGCTGGTTGTCCCACGTCGTGTTGGCGTCGATCCACCCCGCCGTCCACAGCTCGGTCGCCGACGGCGCGCACGAGTAGGTGTGGATCACCTTGGTGTGCAGGGTGGCGCTGATGATGTGCTTGCCGACGATCGGCTGGGTGTTCATCTGGAGGTACGACCGGGACACGCCGTGGAAGTTCGAGCCCAGCGAGGTCTTGTTGAGGTAACCCGCTTTGAGGTCGCCGAGCTGGCCACCGGTGGCGTCGAAGTTGCGGGCGCTCCCCCACGGCGACTGCACCACGGCGTGGTGCACCTTGCCGCAGTTCGTGCAGTAGTACTCGGGGTCGAGCACCACGGGGTACGTCGTCGCCGGGTCTTCGAGGAACGCCTGGTCGGGCGTGATCGCCACGGCGTCCGGGGTGATCTCGACGTCCATCTCGGCCTGGCGGTCGCCGTGCACGGGATCGCCCTCGCGGCCACGAGGAGCCTTGCCCGACGAGTCCCACATCTGCGAGGCGTCGCCGACGAACACCGGCGCGCCCGCCGCGTCCTTGACCAGCAGGTCGCCCTCGCGCTTCGCCGATCCGTGCTCGACCCTGACGTCCTTGGCGTGGGTGCGGAAGGTGACGGTGTCCAGGGCCGGGTTCCGCGCGGCGTCCGGCGTCTTGATCACGAGCAGCTCGCTGAAGCCCTCGTGGTGCGCCTCGACCCGCAGGTCCACGTCCGGCAGCACGTCCGGGTAGGTCAGCGTCGCCCCGTCCACGACCGGCTCGGGCAGTGCGCCGTCCCACCGCAGGCCGACCTCGCGCCCACCCTGGACGACCTTGGCCAACGGCTCGTCCGCCGCGCGCTTGCCGCCCGGCGAGAACGCGACCTCGACCGTGGACGCCTTCGGGCCGAACGAGCCGTCGGGCTTGCGCTCCAACGTCAGGTCGACCGGCGCCCACCCTTCGCCGCGCCGCACCCGAACCGGTTGCACGTGCTGGACCAGCGTCAGGGTGCCGTCCGGGTGCGCCCGCACCTCGTCGGTCTCGGTGGTCGCCGAGTCCACCACGACCGACTTGCCGGCCTCCTGCGCGTACCGGACGGCCGTCACCTCGTCCGGCGCGGAGTCGGGCACCACCGGCTCGGCCGCGGCGACCGACGGCAGCAACAGGCCCGCGACGACCGCCGCCACCAACCCCACCCCGCAAGCGCGCGGGCCGGCGCCCGCCGCGGATCTGCGCGCACGCATCATGAATCCTCCCTGTGCCGCGTAACCACAGCTCAGGGACGTCCCCCCTGACCCAGCGGGGAATGTTGACCGCCTTTCGCCACGGGAGCGATCGGCCGAACGGAGCAATTACCGACCGTCCACGGAGAACGGGTCGGCAACACGGCGCGTAGCGGACACCCGAATGGTCGACACTCGGCGTGAACAGCGGAAAGACCCCGCGTTACACGTCAGGACGCCGATCCGACCGAACATGAGGTGTCCTCGATCACGTGCTCGCCGGCGGGACACGGCGTCCTTTGTGGGGCTGTCGTGGCGTCGCGGCGAGCTGTCGGAAGCACTCTTCCGCCCGCATCAGGTGTCGTGGCGTCACGGACGCTCGGCGAACCAGCGCAGTTCCCCGGGCGCCGGGGCTTCGCCCACCAGGCCGTCACGGATGGTCCAGGTGAGCGCGTGGTCGCGGTGCTCGGCCAGGATCTCCTCGACTTGGCGCCGTTGCTTGTTGTCGAACTCGATCCAGCCCCGAACGGCGACGTACATGCCCATGCTCGTCACCATATTCACAGCCGGCGGCGCACGCGGCGCCTCAGGCAGAATCAACTGTCCGAACCGGACCGGTGGGAGGCTCCGCGGTGAAGTACCTGATGCTGATCTACGGCAACGAAGAGGTCTGGAACAGCGTCGACGCGGACGGGTTCGCGACGCTGGTCGCCGAGGTGGACGGGTTCAACGCCGCCCTGCGGGAGTCCGGTGAGCTGGTCGACTCCCGAGGCCTGGTGTCCCGGCCGCGGTCGGTGCGCGTCGTCGAAGACGTGCCGGTCGTGACCGACGGCCCGTACCTGGAGGCGAAGGAGCACGTCGGCTCCTACTTCGTGGTCGACGTCGACAGCGAACAGCGCGCGTTGGAGATCGCGAAGTCGTACCCGGCCCTGCGCTACAGCCGGGGTCTGGGCGGCGGACTGGAGGTGTGGCCGCTGATGGAGCGGGGCGGCGGCGACCTTTGACCTCCGGCGACCCGGTCGAGCACGTCCTCCGCACACTGGCACCGCAGGTGCTCGGCATCCTCGTCCGCCGGCACGGCGACTTCGCCCGGTGCGAGGACGCCGTGCAGGAAGCGCTGATCGACGCCGCCGCCACGTGGTCGCGCGACGGCGTCCCGGAGCACCCCCTGGGCTGGTTGACCACGGTCGCCGCACGCCGCTACGTCGACCAGGTGCGTTCCGACGCCGCGCGGGAGCGCCGGGAGCAGGCGCTGTTCGACGCGGTGCCGCGCGACCGGTTGCTCGCGCCGCCGCCGGACGCGGAACCGGTGCGCGACGACCTGCTGGAGCTGCTGTTCCTGTGCTGCCACCCCGCGCTGACCCCGACCGCGCAGATGGCGCTCACGCTGCGGGCCGTCGCCGGGTTGACCACGACCGAGATCGCCTCGGCGTTCCTGGTGCCCGACAAGACGATGGGCCAGCGGATCTCCCGCGCCAAGCAACGGCTGCGGGAGGTCGGCGCGCGGTTCGAGCTGCCGCCCGACCACGAGCGGGGACCGGCGCTGGGCACCGTGCTGCACGTGCTGTACCTGCTGTTCAACGAGGGGTACAGCGCCGGTGCCGGGCCGGCGCTGCGTCGTCCCGACCTCACCGACCAGGCGATGCGGCTGACGCGGGAGCTGCACCGCCGGCTGCCCGACTCCGGCGAGACGACCGGGCTGCTCGCCCTGATGCTGCTGACCGAGGCGCGTGCCGCGACCCGCACCGGACCGGACGGCGTCCTGGTGCCCTTGGCCGACCAGGACCGGTCCCGGTGGGACCGGACCGCGATCGCCGAGGGCACCGACCTGGTGACCCGCAGCCTGACGGACAACGCCGTCGGCCCGTACCAGGTCCAGGCGGCGATCGCGGCGGTGCACTGCGAGGCGGCCTCCGCCGAGGACACCGACTGGCCGCAGGTCCTCGCGCTGTACGACGTGCTGGAACGCCTGGCGCCCAGCCCGGTCGCCGCGCTGAACCGGGCCGTCGCAGTCGGCGAGGTGCACGGCCCCCGTGCCGCCCTGGACATCGTCGCCGAGCTGGAACGGGGTGTGCTGGCGGGCAACCACCGGCTGTTCGCCGTGCGCGGCCACCTGCTCGAACAGGCGGGTGACCCGGCCGCCGCGAGCGAGTCGTTCCGCCGGGCCGCACGACTGGCCGGCAACGTGCCCGAGCAGCGGTTCCTGCTGCTCCGGGCGGCCCGCTGCGCGCCCACCGGATGACGTCGGCCGACCCTTCGAAGGAGCGGTGTAGAAATCGGGCCGGCGGCTCCGATCCCCTCCCGAGCGAGCCCGCCGGGCGTCGCCGGGAGGAAGGAACGGCCATGACCAACGTGACCGCGCAGATGTCGGTGTCCCTCGACGGCTTCTACGCCGGACCACGCCACGAGGGCGGCGGCGGCTGGCTGGAGTCCGCGGAGGCCGCCGCGTTCTACCGCGTCACCCACTGGGTGATCAACGCGATGGCGTGGCGGGAGCGGCAGGGCTTCGCCGGTGGGGAGCTTGACGTCAACTCCGACGTCGTGCAGGAGACGTTCGACGCCGCAGGCGCGTACGTCATGGGACGGCGCATGGCCGATGGCGGCGAGGTGCCGTGGGGCGAGGAGCCGCCGTTCCGGGCGCCCGTCTTCGTGGTGACCCACCGCCCGCGCCCGACCTTGGTGCGCGAGGGCGGGACCAGCTTCACCTACGTCACGGACGGCATCGAGAGCGCGGTGGAACAGGCGAAGGCCGTCGCCGGCGGGAAGAACGTCGCGGTGGCCGGTGGCGGCAGCCTGGTGCGGCAGGTGCTGGCGGCCGGTCTGCTGGACGAACTGGAGCTGCACGTCGTGCCGGTCGTGCTGGGCACCGGGATGCGGCTGCTCGACGCCGACCTCCGCCTCGGCGTCAAGGAAGGCATCGAGCTGACCCCGACCAGGGTCCTGCACACCCCGGACGTCACGCACATCCGCTACCGCGTCAAGGGCCGTGCCCCGCTCGTGCTGGACGACCGGGGCCGCGGCGACTGAGACCCGACATCGCCCGTCGGCCTGTGGGGACAGGGCCGACGGGCGACGGCCTCACCGGGCCGACCAGGTGACCGGAAGCTCGTGGACGCCGTAGATGTTCATGTCGGTGCGGAGCCTCACCTCGCCGGCCGGGATGGCGAGCTGGAGGGTCGGGAACCGGCGCAGCAGTCCTTCGAACGCAGCGCGCATCTCGATGCGGGCCAGTTGCTGCCCCAGGCACTGGTGGACACCGTGTCCGAAGGACAGGTGGCCGCGAGCCGCGCGGTGGACGTCCAGGGTGTCGGGGTCGTCGAAGCGCCGGGGGTCGCGGTTCGCGGCCGGCAGCGAGAAGACGACGGTCGACCCCTTGGTGATCGTCTCGCCGCCCAGTTCGACGTCCTCCGTGGCGTAGCGGTAGAAGATGTCGGCCACGGCCAGGTAGCGCATCAGCTCCTCGACGGCGCCGGGCACCAGCTCCGGGTCGGCCCGCAACTCGGCCGCCTGCTCGGGGTGCTCCAAGAGCGCGAACGTGCCCAGGGACAGCATGTTGGCCGTGGTCTCGTGCCCCGCGAGCAGCAGCAGGAAGGCGATCCCGGTCAGCTCCTCGACGGTGAGGTCGTCGTGGCGGGCCAGGTCGGACAGCATGTCCTCGCCGGGCTCGGCGCGCTTGCGCGCGACCAGGTCGCCCAGGTACGCGGTCATCGCGCCGAACGCGGCCATCTTGTCGTCCAGCGTCACGTCCTTCTCCATGAACTTGGAGGAGTTCGACTGGAACGTCCCCCGGTCCGCGTAGGGGACGCCGAGCAGTTCGCAGATCACCAGTGAGGGCACCGGCAGCGCGAATTCCCTGACCAGGTCGATCGGCGGGATCAGCCGCGACATCCCGTCCAGCTGCCGCTCGACGATGTCGATGATGCCCTCTTCGAGCTGCTTCACGCGCTTGACGGTGAACGCGCCGGTGAGCATGCGCCGCAGCCGGGTGTGGTCCGGCGGGTCCATGGAGATGAACAGGCCCGGCATCTGCGGCGACGGTTCGGTCTGCGCCGGCATCCCCGGCGTCTCGAACGGCACGTGGATGATGCCGATGTCCTGGCGGGAGCTGAACCGGGTGTCGGCCAAGAGCCGGCGGACCTCGTCGTAGCCGGTGACGAGCCAGCCCTCGTGGCCGTCGGGGAAGAGCATGGGGCTGACCGGGCGTGCGTCACGGAGCCGGGTGATGTCGCGGGGCGGGTCGAAAGGGCCTGCGTCGCGCTCCATCGGCAGTCCACGCGGGACGGGAACCGTCCGGGTCATCTCGTTGCCCCTGCTGTCTTCCTGCGGAACCTGGTGGTGCTGCATGACTTCTCCCCCTCGGAGCAAGGCGCTAGCGGGTGGACTCGCGGTTGAAGAGCTTCTTCGCCCAGAGGTAGCCGCCGAGTCCGATGACGACGCACCAGCCGAGCGCGAGGACGGCGTTGTTCCCGATCGGCGTGCCCATCAGCAGGCCGCGCAGGGTCTCGATGAGCGGGGTGAACGGCTGGTACTCGGCGAACCAGCGCAGCGCGGTGGGCATCGAGTCGGTCGGGACGAACCCGCTGCCGAGGAACGGGAGCAGGAGCAGCGGTGTGCCGAGGTTGCCCGACGACTCGACGCTCTTGGCGGCCAGGCCCAGTGCGGCGGCCAACCAGATGAACGCGAAGGACATCACCACCAGCACACCGGCGGTGGCGAACCAGTCGCCGACCCCCGCCGAAGGCCGGAAGCCCACGAGCAGCGCGACGCCGATGACGACCGTGACGCTGAGCATCGCCTGGACGAGGCTGCCGACGACGTGTCCGGTCAGGACGGACACGCGGGCGATGGCCATGGTGCGGAACCGGTCGACGATGCCCTCGGTCATGTCCATGGCGACCGAGATGGTGGTGCCCTGGATCGCCGAGGCGATCGTCATCAGGATGATCGCGGGGGTGAC
Source organism: Saccharothrix isguenensis (assembly GCF_052936305.1). Taxonomy (NCBI): domain Bacteria; kingdom Bacillati; phylum Actinomycetota; class Actinomycetes; order Pseudonocardiales; family Pseudonocardiaceae; genus Saccharothrix; species Saccharothrix isguenensis. Next base: position 1,084,982 of record NZ_CP193626.1, on the reverse strand, counting down.
GTAGTCGACGTACTCCGCGCGTCCGGCGGAAGCACCGCCGAGCCCGGCGCCGAGCGTGCCGCCGAAGACGTAGACGAACAGAAGCAGGAAGATGATCGGCATCATCACGAGCGTCACCGTCATCGACGGGTACCGCACCATGCGCGTGAGGTTGCGGCGCAGCATCGTGGCCGAGTCGGTCAGTGCGTAGGACAGGGTGCTCACGACGCGGTCACCTCCTCGTTCTCGGGCTTGCCGGTCAGGGCGAGGAAGACGTCGTCCAGGTCAGGGGTGTCCACGCTCAACGACTCGACTTCGACCGAGCTGTCGTCGAGTCGGTCCAGCAGTGCCTTGAGCGACTTGAGGCTGCCGTCGTGCGGAACCCGGAGGGCGAGCGCGTCGCTGTCGCGGGATGCCCGGCCGATGACGTGTGCCGCGGACTCGAGTTCACGGGCGTCGGTGAACCGCAGCAGGACGTGGCCGCCGGGGATGCGCCGCTTGAGGTCGTCGGGGGTGCCTTCAGCGACGATCTTACCGTGGTCGAGCACCGCGATCCGGTCCGCGAGCTCGTCCGCCTCCTCCAGGTACTGCGTGGTGAGGAAGATCGTGACGCCGGCGGCCACCAGCTCACGGACGATCTGCCGCATGCCGCGGCGGCTGCGCGGGTCGAGGCCGGTGGTCGGCTCGTCCAGGAAGATCACCTGCGGTGAGCCGACCAGGGTCATCGCGAGGTCGAGCCGCCGCCGCATGCCGCCGGAGTAGGTGCTCGCCGTCTTCCTGGCCGCTTCGACCAGGTCGAACTGGTCGAGCAGCTCGGCGGCCCGCTGCCGGCCCGCCGCCCGGCCGAGGTGGTGCAGGTCCGCCATCAGGATCAGGTTCTCGTGGCCGGTCAGCAGGTTGTCGACCGCGGAGAACTGGCCGGTGACGCCGATCGCCGCGCGGACGGCGTCGGGATCGGCCGCGACGTCGTGGCCCGCGATGCTCGCGCTGCCACCGTCGGACCCGATCAGGGTGGACAGGATCTTGACCACGGTGGTCTTGCCGGCCCCGTTGGCGCCGAGCAGGGAGAAGACGGTGCCCTTCGGGACGTTCAGGTCGATCCCGTCGAGGACGACGTGGTCTCCGAACGACTTGCGCAGTCCGGTCACCGTGATCGCCGGTCGGGTTGGCGTGGCCATGGGGTGTCCCCTCGAGAGATCAGGTCAGGAACGGCGGACGGTGATGTCGCCGTAGGAGGTGTTCGCGCGGACCTCGACGGTCTCCTCGGACTTCTCCGGTCCTGGGCTGACGTCGTCCAGCGAGTTGCGCACCCGCCCGTGCCCGGTCTTCAGGTCGAGCCACGCGGCGGTGCCCTCGGCGATCCCGATCTCCAGGTCACCGGTCGAGGTGTTCAGCGTGACCGCGCCGCGCGCGATCTCGCCGACGCGGATGCTGCCGTTGGCGGTCTTGGCGTCCACCTTCGCGTCCGCCCGGCCGACCGAGATGTCGCCGTTGGCGGAGCGCACCCGCAGCTCGCCGGTGACCGTGCCGATGTCGGTGTGGCCGTTGGAGTTCTTGACGACGGCGGTGCCGACGACGGCACCGATGTGCACCCGTCCGGTGCCCGTGGCGATGTCGACGTCGCCGTCGACGGCGTCGACCGTGACGTGGCCGAGGGTTTCCAGCCGCAGAGGACCGGTCCGGTCGAGTCGGTAGTGGCCGACCGAGGCCTTGAACCGGCACTCCCCCAGGACCCCGGTGCTGCGGACGTCCGCGACGGACATCTCGCTGTGCACCTGCGAGCCGGCGGGGAGTTCGATCAGCACGTCGACCGACCTGGTCTTCTTGGAGAAGTCGAGGGCGCGGGACTTCAGCCCGCGGATCAGCAGCGCGCCGTCGACGTGCTCGACGCGGGTCTTCCGCGCGGCCTCCACGTCGGACTCGTCGGACTCGTCGCTCGGCCGCACCTCGACGTGGGTGTCGGCCCGGTCGGTCGCGATGATCTGCACGTCCCCGGCGCGGAGTTCGATGGTGACGGTGATCGGTTCCGGAGTGGCGAAAACAGGCATGGCTGTCCCATCAGGATGAGTCGGAAGGACATCCCCGCAGGTGGGGACGTTGAGGTGAAGTGGCTGGAGGTGGCCGGCGGAAGGGCCGGCCGCGTGAAGGTACGGCCGCGTGAAGGGCTAGCGCACCCAGCCGGTGTAGTGCTGCGCAGCGCGCTTGCCGCGCCGCTCGGGGCCGGGGTCGCGCGCGGGGGCCTGGAGGGCGGCCGAGGCGGCCCGGACCAGCCACGCGTTGAGGGACCGGCCCTCCTTCGCCGCCGCCTCCTCGATCGCGGCCTTGAGCTGCTCCGGCAGTCGGACGTTGAACCGCACCGCCGGACCGTCCTCCAGCCCGGCCGCCACGTCGTCGGCCGGCGCGGCGGCGCAGTCGGTCGTGTCTTCGACCGGCTGCTCGACCTGCGGCACCGTCACGACGAAGTTCGGGTCGCGGCCACGCAGTCGGACCTGGACCGAGCCGGGAGCCAGGTCGCGGGTGATCTCGTCGGCAGCGGCCGACAGCGCTTCGAGCAGCGCGAGCCGGATCGCCGACTCCATCGACACGGTCAACCGCTCGATCAGCGCGGCGGCGTCGTCACCACCGGTCTCCGCGACGGTCAGCAACTCGCGACCGAGGGAATCCACGTACGGCGTCAGGTCCATGGCACCACTCTGACACGTCTTGGCACCACACACAAGCCAGTTTGGCTCACTGTGGCACCACGGTGGCTCACGGCGGGGATGAGGTCCGCTTTCGAACGACCCTGCCCGCGCGCCATCGCCCCACAATCACCCGGACATGAAACAGCCCCGTCGAATCCGACAAGCCGGCAACCGAATACGGTCGCCCCCAGTCGGAATTAACGCCGATGCCACCGTGATGGCGGATTGTGAGCGGCTACGCCCACTCTGTACAAAGCTCTCATGAGAGGCACCTGGGGGACCCCGCTCGCCGGCACGCTCATGGGCGTGGCGGCGATGGTGCTCGTGGACCCGCTGCTCCCGCAGTGGTATTGGCCGATCCTGATCGGCGTTCCGGTCGCCGCGCTGAGCGCTTTCCTCTTCGCGCACGGCGTGAACCGGATTCCCGGCGCGTCGCCGAAGGTGGTCGCCGGGTTGACGACGGCGGGACTGGTCCTGGCCATGGTCGTCGTCGTGGTCGGGACGCAGACCCGGGGCGACACGGTGCTGGAGGCGCTCGTGCCGGTCGCGTGGCCCTTCGTCGGGTTCCGCCTGGTAGTGGCGGTGGTGGACCGGTTCACTCCGTCGTTCACCGTCTCCCTGCTGGCCGGGCTCGCCGGGACGGCCGTGTTCTCCGCCGCCATGCCCCTGCTGACCTCCGGCCGCCCGGACCTGTCGATGTGGGACTGCATCGCCCTCGCCGCCGGAGCGCACTGCCTGATGGGCGTTCTGGTCGGAGTCCTGCTCAAGCCCCTTTTCGACACCAGTGCCCGAGCCTGACGAACGCGGGAAGGCCGGAACCGTCCGAGAAGTTCTCGAAGTTCAGCGGGAATTCACAATCCCTTCTTTCGCCGCTGTGCAAGGCGGATATCGAGTCGGTGGCACGCCGTTCGTGAGGTGCGGGTTCGCGGAAGGTGATGTCGGCGTCGAGAATGCGCCGTCCAGCGGAGACGGCACAAGCCGGATCACGTGCGGTGAGATCAGGACGGGGGTGAACGCCACGTCGCACGAAGAGTAGGCCCGCCACGACGTCGTCTCCGTGGCAGCGGGTGAGCACGCGAGGAGCAGCTGGTGGCGGGCGAAATGTTCGACGACCTGCTGGCAGCAACATCCGACAGGGCCCCGCTCGACGCGGCCGATCCGTACTTCCTCGGCAGCATCGTCCTGGTCAAGGCGGACAACGACGCCCGCGCCGAAGTCGTGGACGGTCAGCAACGACTGACGACCCCTGACCCTGCTGCTCAGCGCACTGCGTGGTCGACGCCTTCGCGGCGTCTTTGGACGGGCGCATGTTCCAGAAGGGCGACCCAATCAAGGGAACGGTCGACCAACCTCGACTCACCCTGCGCGAACGTGACCACGCGTTCTTCGAGAAGCACATCCAGGAGCGCGCCGGGATCGCCGGACTGGCATCGGTGGCCACCGACACGCTTCCCGACAGCCGGCGCAACCTCGTCACGAACGCGACCCTGTTCCTCGATCGCCTGTCCGACCTCGCCGCCGAGGACTGCCATCGGCTGGTCTCGTTCATCGACCGGCACACCTACCTGGTCGTCGTCTCGACCCAGGACTTCGAATCCGCTTACCGGATCTTCACCGTCCTGAACGAGCGCGGTCTCGACCTCACCCACACGGACATCCTCAAGTCCGAGATCATCGGCGAGGTCTCCGAACCGGACCAGGACGCCTACACCAAGAAGTGGGGTCCGAGGAGGAGGACCTCTGACGCGCCGACTACAAGGCGACAGCCGGAGCCGACTCCGTCAACCACCTGCTGCGCTGGCTGAACCTGTTGGACAACACCGACTGGGTTCCCCCGCGATCCACTACCTCAGCCGACCCGACGTCGACATCAACGCCCTGGCGTCTCCCTATGCGGCGTGAAGTCGGTCCGCACTCCCAGTACAGGGTCACGACCGTGATCCCGTTCCGCCGGCGCGTGCGAGCCGGTTGGAGCATTAAGGATCGCCTCCTCCGCCTCGGCGGAGTGCGTCGACCTCGGCGCGGTGGCGGTGGGCGGCCGGGTCGTCGAACCCGGTGAACAGGGCTGCGGCCTCGTCGAGGACGGTCGCCGCGGCACGCGCGCCTTCCGTGGCGATCAGGACGGTCCCCAGGTTCCGAAGGGCTACGGCCAACCGCCACTTCTCACCGGATCGACGGAACACGTCCACCGCGTACCGGTGGAACGCGGCGGCATCCGCAGGTCGCCCAGACCGCTGGTACGCCTCGCCGGTGGCGTCCAGGACAGCCGCTTCCCGGACCTGATCGCCCAACTGCCGCTGGAGCGACACCGCGCGCTGGTAGAGGACCAAGGCTTCCTCGGGGTCGCCGAGGGCCAGGTACACCTGTCCGGCCTCCAGTGACCAGAACGCCTCCCACGCCTGGTTCTTGCGATCCCTCGCGATCGACAGCGCGTCGCCGATGAAGCGGTGTGCTCGGTCCGGAATGCCGAGCATGCGGTGCGCGTGGCTCAACCCTCGCAACGCGTCGCCTTCGCCACCGGGGATCGACAGGCGCCGGTACCCGGTCAGTGCGGCGTGGAGCAGGGGGATGGCCTCCTCTGGACGGTCGAGGTCGATGAGGGCGTTGGCGATGTTGTTGGACGCCACTGCTGTCCAGTAACCGTCCGCGAGGTCGTCCGCGATCTGCCGGGATCGCCGGAAGTGCCGCAGCGCCGTGTCCGGTTCGTGGTTGCGCAGGTGCGCCAGGCCGAGCGCGTTGGTGGACGCGAGCTCACCCCGCCGGTCGCCGATCTCCTGCCTGATCGCCAGCGCCAGTGTTTGGTGTTCGATCCCTTTGGTCCGGTTTCCCTGTTGCGTGTGCGCCTTGCCGAGACTTTCCAGCGCGTCCGCTTCGCCGCGGCGATTCCCCGATCGGCGCGCTGCTTCCAGGCCCGCCACGCCGGTCGTGATCCAGTCGTCGAAGTGGTTGTGGCGAGCGTAGATCTCGCGCAGGACGTCGGCCAGGAGCGCCACCGCCTCGTCCCGCCCCCGCTCCTCCAGGACGCCGATCACCGAGCGGAGGTTCCGGCGCTCGCGTTCGTACCAGGCGAAGGCGTCCTCGTGGTTCACGAAGACCGGGGCGGATACTTCCGGGGGCAGCGACGGCAGTTCGCGGGCAGCGGCCTCTGGGATGAGCGCCCGGACCGCGTTCCACACCGCGTGCAGGTACCAGGCGGCAAGGCGTTCCAGCGCCGCCGCCGCCGCTTCCGGCGGTTCCTCGGTTCGCGCCTGGTCCTGCGCGTAGAGCCGGAGCAGGTCGTGGAACTCGTAGCGGTCTGCTGCCGTGCTTTCCAGCAGGTGCGCGCCGGCCAGGTCGTCGAGCAGGCGCCGCACGGTGGGCACAGGTTCGCCGAGCAGCGCCGCGACAGCCGCGGGGCCGAAGTCGTCACCCGGGTACAGGCCGAGCATTCGGAACAGCCGGCTCGCTCCCTTGGACAGCGCCCGGTAGGACCACGCGAAGACGGTGCGGACGGCGTCGCTGTCGTCCGATCCCAGTGCGTCCCACAGGCTGGACTCGTCGCGCAGTTCGGTGATCATGTCCCCCAGGGACGTCTGCGGTTTGCCGATCGCCCGCTCCGCCGCTATGCGCAGCGCCAACGGCAGACGTGCGCACAGCCTGGCCAGTTGTGCCAGGTCTTCGTCGTCGTCCTGGGGGCGGTACTCCTGGATCAGGTCCCGCAGCAACGACACGGCTTCATCGAGGGGCAGGATGTCCAATCGCAGCCGACGCGCGCCGTCCCGGGACACCAGGCCGGCGAGCTTGTCGCGGCTGGTGACCAGCACGAGGCAGCCGGCGGTACCCGGCAGGAGCGGTCTCACCTGGGCAGGTGAGACCGCGTTGTCCAGCAGGATCAGGAACCTGCGTCCCGCGAGGTGCGACCGGAACAACGCCGAGCGCGCGTCCAGGTCGGCCGGCACGAGGTTGCCGGGCACTCCCAACGCGCGCAGGAAGCGGTCGAGTGCCTCGTCCGGGCCAATCGGCAGCCCGGTGTCGTAACCGCGCAGGTTCACGTAGAGCTGACCGTCCGGGAAGTCTCCGGCGACTTGGTGCGCCCACCGCACGGCCAGCGACGTCTTGCCCACACCGGCGGTGCCGACCACCACCCACACCACGACCCGGTCCGCCACTTCCGCCGATGTCAGCGTCAGCAATTGGAGGTCGGCGGAACGGTTGACGAAACCACGCACGTCGGCAGGCAGCTGTCGTGGCATCGGGGTAGTGGGGCGTCGGGACCGGTGGAAGTGCACACCGCCGATCACATCACGGGCTTGGACGACGTCTTCTGCTGATCCGCTCAGGTCGTTGTGCGATTCACCCCGGCCGTGCCTGTCGGGTCTGGTCATGACCCCGTCAGCCCGCCAAGGGCAATTTCCCGGCCACCTCGCGGTCGAAGAACGAGCCGAGTTCTTCACCCTGGTCGTACAGGGAGGCCACGATGTGGCCCCAGTGCCTGACTTCTTCGGGAACCGTGCACCTCACCGCACCGCTCAACACGCCTTCGTCGTCGTAAAGGACCTGGTAGGCGATGGCTCGGCCGAGGAGGAAGAGTTCGGGGAGCACCGTGCCGCCGGTTTCGAGCGGGCGAACCCGGTCGCGCTCGACCACCCGGATCTTCCCGCCTACCTGGTGGCGGACGTGGAGCGAGGTCAACTCCCAGAGCAGGTACGGTGTGATCGGTTTCTCCACCACCCGCACACGACGCACCTCCATACCCATGTCGCTGATCCTGCGCTCGTAGGCGGCGACGTTGGCACGTCCCTCCTCCAGCAGGTCGAGCGACCTCCGCCAGTCGTTGCGCCTGGACGCCTCCCAGCTCTCGTTGGAGGACTCGACGAACTCCTGACGCCGTTCCAGCTTCCAGTTCACACCGCTGTTGTCGTGCCAGAAGTTGTCCTTGAAGTCGTCGAGGTACTCGTCGACGCTCAGCCTGGTGCCGCCCAGGACGGGCTCGGGGTCACTCATCGGCGATGTCCGTCTTGGCTGCTCGCAGCATGACACCGGGGATCACGACGAGTTTCTCGTCCGCGCCGATGTGGACGCCGTCGGGTAAGCGGGATGCGTAGTCCGCTGTGAGGTCTCGGCCGATGACCGCGATGTCGCCGTTGGCCAGCTCCCAGATGTCCGGGCAGGAGGGGTCGTCGTTGGTGACGCCCAACTGGGCGGCTGACCTGCCAAGTCGTTTGGCGAAGTGCGCGACGGGGTCGGCTTCCCAAGGGCGACTCATGAAATCCCCTTGCATTCGAGGTGATCCCGGAAACACTGCATGGCGACACCCTGTACGGGCAACTTCACCCACTTGACAACCGATGCTAGTGAGCATCACATCGCGCCAGTCCGCATAAATGCGGATGCAGCGTCAATCCACCGAAGATGGGACTACTGCACAGCGCAGTTGGAACACATGATCGACGGACGTCACCAGCATCGAGCGCATTTGCCGACTCTCGCCCCTCCATACGGGCGACACACTTCCGGACTACGCACCACTGTCTTGGTCACACCGGGAGTGCCGCACCTCCCTGACCCGAGTGAATCGAACACGCGGTCATGAGCGATCACCACGAGGTGCGGTTTTGGTAGCGGATCCGGCGGAGCACTGTGATCCGGGTGCTGTGCCGGCAGTCCTACCCCGCGCGCGGTTCACCGGCAAACCCGCTGTGGTGGTGCTCGACGAGTTGTCGGTCGACGACATCGCTCGCGAACACCACAACGGCCGGCTTGACACGGCTGCCCAGGTCGAGATCAGGCTGGAACAGCGTCGGTTGCGCAGCCTGCTCGCCGAGCACCGAGCACCGGGCATCCGCGCAGTGCGCCCTCTGCGGCGATTCGTTCGTTCCCACTGGGCGCCCTCGTCGCCGCCCACATCAAGAAGCGGGCCGCGTGCACTGATGCAGAACGCCGTGACCTCGCCAACGTAGCGATGCTCGCGTGCACGTTCGGCTGCGACGCGCTCTACGAATCCGGCTGGATCACCGTCGACGAGAACGGACGCGTACGAACACGACCACCTGATCTTCGAGGCTTGACGTCCGGTCGCACGGTTATTCCGGTCCTGCGGCGAGATCACGCCGTTCCTCACACCTGCCGCCCGCAGCAGCATGCCGACGCCCACGAACCCGCCCTCCCCACTCCGGCATACCCCCAGCCGGCACTTCTCCCGCCCCAAGCAGCGCGGGGAGCGTTCTGCGCCGCCGAGTGCACCCATGCCCGGCAGCAGCCAGTCCGGATGCGACGCCGGCGGATTCGCTGTCCGCAAGGCATTGCGCCGTAGACTCCGGCGGTCAACGCCGACGAGGTCCGGCTGTGGCGCGCGCCCTGCGGGAGGAGATCGCATGCAGGACCCTTCGGACTCGATGAAGATCACCGAGCCTGCGGAGAACGGGCCGAGCGATACCACCGACTCACCTGTTGTCGACGAGTCGACGTCCGACTCGGACATCGACTCGACGGCGACGGCGACGGTCCTGGTGGAAGTGCTCCCAGGGGTGGCTGTCGTCGCCGGTGAGGTCCCGCCGGAGCTGAAGCCCGATCTGATCGACTTCGGGATCGTGCCGGCTGCCGACCGCAAGCAGATCTCGGCGATCCTCGCCTCGATCGGGAACGCATCGACCGTGGTCGGCAATCTCGGAAACGCGTCCGCCGGCGTGCAGGGGCTCTACAGGATCGGCGCCACGGCACGGACCATGCTGGTCAACGGCGCGACGCTCGCCGTCAAGGACGGCGGGAATCTCGGAGCGGTGATGGTTTCCGGCCGCATCGTGCATCAGGCCCGCTTCTACTCCGTGAGTGCGGTGAGCAAGGCGAAGATCGCGGCCTCGGTCGGGCCGGCGCTGGCCATGGTCGCCCTTCAGATGATGCTGAGTGAGGTCTCGGGCCTCGTCAGGACCAACCTCGCGGTGACGAATCAGCTCCTCACCACCATCCGCAAGGACCAGTGGGCCGAGCTGACGGGGCTCGTCGCCGCCATCGACCGCGCGGTCGACCAGGCGCGAGAGATCGAGTCGGTCCCGACGTCCCTGTGGGAGGACGTCGCGGGCAGTGGAGCACTGGTGCAGAAGCAGCTTGAGCTCTACCGGGCGAACGTCCGCGACCACGTCGGGCAAACCGGTCGGGCCGACGCACGCAGCCACCGCGGTTATCTGCAGACGAACGGCGAGGCGATCGCCTTCGACGTCCACGCCCTCCTGTCCTCCCTCAACGCATGGACCGGGTATCACGCGCTTCGCGCCGCAAGGGCGAGAGCCGCTGGGCGCGAAGACGCCGCCGAGGCGCAGTACGCCGAGGTCATCGCGCGCGACACCCGCGCGGAGTTCGACTCCGCTCTCGCCGAGACGACGAGCCTCGTCGACGCGCTGACGCGGGAGCTGCGGATCACCGCCGAGCTCCGCGGCCCCGACGCATGGCCGCTGTTGGGAAAGCGGAAGGACGTGAAGGCAGTCCGCGAAGTCTCCGCCCGGCTCCTGGAGGCGATCCAGCCTCTTGCCGACGCCCTCCACCCGCCGGCCCCTCCGCTCCAGGCTCCGGGCGTCGTCTGCGCACCCGAATCGCTGGATCCAGAGCCGTACCTCGGCATCCTGCGATGGCTCTTCGAGGACGGTGAGGCGCTGCGCGTCCTCGGTTTCTCGGACCAGCTCGACACCCTCGATCCCATTTCCGCGATCGTCGGCGGAGCGATGGAGATGTTGGCCTCAGCGACGGACAAGGCTCCGACGAAGACGCTGGTCGCCGTCACGGATCGCCGCATCATCACGGCCAGGACAAATGCGTTCCTGGAGCAAGCCGAGATCCGTCAGGACATCCCGCTCGACCAGGTGCGGTACGTCCGAGCGACAACCTCGCCGGACCAGAGCTCGCGCTTGGCGATCGACCTCATCACGCGCGACGAGAACATCCGGTGGCTCTTCCACACCGACATCGACAACACTCAAGTGGACGCGCTCGCCGCCGTACTCGCCGAGTCGATGACCATCCCGGACGCTGAACGCGATGAGCTTCAACGGCGGCGCCACGCCTCCATCGAGGCCGGCGAGAAGAGCGAGGGTGCCGGCACGAGGTCTACCGAACCGACTGGATCCGAGGCCACGACCTGACCACCGCCCCGCGAATCAGGGTGCGCGGTTCAGGACGCCCACCAGGGCCCGGTCCCGCCTGACGATCCGAGCGCCGCAGTCACACTCGAGACGCACGAACCGCACCACATCAACCAACTGCGCCCGACAACCGCCGGACGGACGGTTTTCTCCCGGCGTGCCCGGTCCGGCAGCGTCCTGATCCTGCACAACATCACCGGCAGAACGGTCGTCGCCTGGCCACCCTGAATGGCGCAGCCACCCGGCCGCCGCCCAGCGGCTCGACGTTACCCTCACCTCGGCACGGCGCCGGAAGGCGATTCGGCCCGCATAGAGCGACTCCGACTCGAAGGGACGACGAGTGGTGAAGTCCGCGGGGTGCGTGACCGGTCGGTGGCGGATCGTGGAGATGGGCCAGTGGGACCAGAACGCCATCGACCTCATCGAGCCCGGTTTCATCGAGTTCACGCGAGCCGGGACCGGCGATTTCGGCTTCATCGCCGTCCGCGGCGCGATGGACTGCCGCTGGAGCGAGCGTGACGGCCGGCCTTTCGTCGAGTTCACCTGGGAGGGCAACGACGAGACGGACCCTGCCAGTGGGCGCGGCTGGGCAGTCCTCGCCGAAGACCGCACGCTCACCGGGCACCTGTTCATCCACATGGGAGAGGACTCGGGCTTCCGCGCGACGCCATTCCCCGGGACCGGTGCGCGAGGCGGGCGTTGAGCGAGTACCAGTACTACGAGTTCGTCGCGCTGGACCGGCCGCTCGGCGGGAAGGCGCAGGCCGAGGTGCGCGCGCTGTCCACCCGTGCGCGGATCACCGCCACCAGCTTCGTCAACGAGTACGAGTGGGGCGACTTCCGCGGCGACCCAAACCGACTGGTGGAACGCCACTACGACGCGCACCTCTACCTCGCCAACTGGGGAACCCGACGCCTCCTGCTGCGGCTGCCGAGCGGTCTGCTCGACCTGGACGCGGTCGGGCCGTACCTCGTCGACGAGCAGGTCGAGGCCTGGACAACGGACACGCATCTCATCCTCGACCTGCACAACCACGACGAGACCGGCGACTGGGACTACGAGCCGCAGGGAGCACTGTCCGCCATCATCGGCGTCCGGAACGAACTCGCCGCCGGCGACCACCGCGCGCTGTACCTGGCATGGCTTGCCGGGTACGGCAGCTGGGAACGCGACGAGGACGCCTTCGACCGTGACGCCGACGACGACCCGCAACCGCCCGTACCCGCCGGACTGCGCGCACTCACCGCGGCACAGCGCGGGCTGGCCGACTTCCTCCGTCTCGACGACGACCTGCTCGCGGTCGCCGCCGAAGCGAGCCCACCACTGAACGAGACCACAGACGACCCCGAACGCCTCGCCGCCTGGGTGGCGGAGCTACCCGGTGCGGAGAAGGACCGCCTGCTGCTGCGCGTTCTCCAAGACCAGGCCGCGACCGTGCGCATGGAACTGCTGCGCCGGTTTCGCGACCGCACCACCCGGCCTGCCGCCGAACCACAGCGGCGCACCGTGGGCGAACTCCTGGACGAGACGGCGCGCAGGCGTGCCGAACGGCAACAACGGGAAGAGGCCGAGCGCGCCGAGGAGAACGCCCGTCACGAGCGCGATCGAGCCCTCGCCCGCGAACAGCGGCTGGACAAGCTGGCACAGGACGAGCAAGCCGCCTGGACACGCGTCGACGCCCTGATCGCCACCCGCAAACCCAAGGACTACGACGCCGCCGTCGCACTCCTCGTCGACCTGCAAACCGTGGCCGACCGCGAAAACCGACCGCACGACTTCGCCCGACGCCACGCAGCCCTCCGACAGGCGCACCACAACAAGCCCAGCCTCATCGCCCGCTTGGCACGCGTGAACCTGTGACCCGGCCGACGACCCGTCGCCGGCATCACCCGTCCCGATGATCGACCGCCGCGGCGTGGCTCCGCTCTGCGTGGTGGCCGACGAACCGGCACCGGTCCGTCTAGGAGGTGCCCACCTGCAGTGGAACAGAGCGCCTGGCTCCCGAGCGCCATCGACGGCCCATTCCAGCCACGGGCCGGCAGACCGACCGGTGGCGCAGCGGCGTTACTTCGGTTCGGCGCCTTGGAGTAGCGCAGGACGGCGGTGACGCGTCGGTGGGCCCGGTCGTCGGGTACGAGGTCGAGCTTCGCGAAGATGCTGCGGATGTGCACGCCGAGCCAGACCAGGACGGCCAGCGCGAGCAGCGCTGTGCCGAGGCCGCCGACCAAGCGCGCGATAGCGTCGAACGACGCCCGCAGGCGCTTCCGCACCTGTGTCATGCCACCCCCGGCCGAACCTGAACCGATCAACACGACCCCGTGGAGCACGCGAATCGAGCCGCCCGTCGTGGCTTGCCCGTTTGAACGACAGCCTCGGGCGCCACCACCACCCCGGTTGTCCAGCGGGCTGGATTGTCCACTCGGGTGGAGGTGAGCAGCTTGGATCCAGCCGGTCATCCCAAGACCGACGTCCGCCGAGCCCAGGAGTCTTCTGCCTTGTTCACGTCCCCTTACCAGCAGATCGACCTTCCTCCTGGCGGTACCGCCGCGTGGTCACCGCAACGGCGGCGGTGGTGCTCGCGGCGGGTGCTCTCGCGTTCACCGACCCGATCCCGACCGCGCAGGCCGAGCCCCGCCGTGATGCGGTCCAGCAGGGCATGGACAAGCTCGTCGGTGCCGACCGGCATCCCGGGGCGCTGGCCGCCGTTCGGGACCGGCGCGGTCGAACCCACCACTACACGGCCGGGGTAGGTGACCTGGGGACCGGCGGCAAGGTGCCGACGAACGGCAGGGTGCGGATCGGCAGCGCGAGCAAGATGTCCGCCTCCGTCGTCGTGCTGCAGCTCGTCGGTGAGGGCAGGGTGTAACTCGACGCGTCGATCGAGGAGTACCTGCCGGGCCTGGTGCGGGGCGAAGGTGTGGACGCCACCAGGATCACGGTCGGCCAACTGCTCCAGCACAACAGTGGCCTGCCGAACTACACCGACTCGATGTTCGAGACCAGGGGCGACTTCCTGCTGTACCAGCACGTCTACTTCGAACCCCGGGAACTGCTCGGCCTGGCGAACGCCAGGGAGGACGGGCGTGCCGCCGGCGGCGGTTGGTCCTACAGCAACACGAACTACCTCCTGGCCGGCCTGATCGCCCAGCGGGTCACCGGCCGCCCGTTCAACGAGCTGGTGACCACCAGGGTCATCCAGCGGATCGGTCTGCGCGACACGCACGCGCCCGCGGTCGGCGAACAGGACATCCGCGGCCGGCACCCCAGGGGTTACCAGCGCGATCCGGCGACCGACGAGCTGGTCGACTTCACGCGGATGGACCCGAGCTGGGGTTGGGCGGCCGGTCACCTGTTCTCCACGCCGGGCGACCTCACCACCTTCCTGCGCGCGCTGCTGGACGGGAAGTTGCTCGAACCGGCCCAGCTGGCCCAGATGCGCACCACCATCCCGACGGGCCCGCAGTCGGGCCCGGAGTCGGGCCCGGAGTACGGGCTCGGCTTGTTCAGCATGCCGTTGAGCTGCGGAGGGGTCGCGTGGGGGCACGGCGGTGACATCCCGGGCTACTCGACCGCCAACGCGGCCACCGATGACGGTCGTGCGGCGACCGTCGTGGTCACCTCGCTCACCGGGTCGGTGAAGGACGACTCCGTCGCCGCGGACCGGGGCGCACTCGTCGACGCCGCGCTGTGCGCGAACTGACGCCCGAGCCCTCGCCGTTGTCGTACCCCTGGGCGCAGCCCGTCGATCAAGGATCGTCGGAGGTGGTGCTGGCTGTACCGGAGGTGTCCAGCACGGGGGGTCGTGGGGCGTTGGGACGGTGACAACACTGAGTGGCGTCAGTGCAAAGCGTCAATGGGAGAGTGTCCTTTGTCGAAAGATCTCCGTCGTCCGGCCAAAACCCGACCGGGCCCCGCGCGCCGGCGTCGTGGTGCGGTCGCTGCGGCAATGGCGGCAGTAGCGGTTGCCGGACTCACGCTGACGGTTGTGACGTCGGCCGGTGCCTCGGGTGACAGGTCGAGGTCGGGCCACGACAAGACGCTGCAGGCGGGCCTGGAGGCGCTGGTCGCCGACGGGTCGCTGCCCGGGATGCTGATGTCGGTGCGAGACCGGAATGGGCGGGTGACGAACTACACCGCCGGGGTGGGTGACATCCGGACGAAGTCGAAGGTGCCGACGGACGGTTACGTCCGGATCGCCAGCAACACGAAGATGTTCACCGCTGTGGCGATCCTGCAGTTGGCCGACGAGGGCAAGCTCGCGCTGGACGACACGGTGGAGAAGTTCCTGCCGGGCGTGGTGCGGGGCACCGGCGACGGTGCGGCGATCGACGGTCGGGCGATCACGATCAGGCAACTGCTGAACCACACCAGTGGGATGCCCACCGGAATCCCCTTCATGGGCAAGGGGATCCTGCCGATCAAGGACCGGTACTTCGAGACCAGGGAGGTTTTGGACGAAGCGCTGACGCACGCACCGACGTTCGCTCCGGGACAGGACAGGGTGTGGGCGTACAGCAATACCGGATACATGGTGCTTGGCCTGGTGGCGCAAAAGGTGACGGGACGACCCTTCGCCGAGGTGGTCACGGACAAGATCATCAACCGGATCGGGCTGAAGGAGACGTACTACCCTGGTCCGGGCGACCGCGACATCCGCGCCCCGCACCCGCGGGGTTACCTGCTGCCCAAGGACGACAAGGGCGAGCCGATCGCCGGTGACCTGATCGACATCACCCGGTTCGACCCGTCGATCGCCGGTGCCGCGGGGCAGATGATCGCCACCCCGAGTGACGTGAACAAGTTCCTGGTCGCCCTGCAGGACGGTCGGCTGCTCAAGCCCGGTCGGCTGGCGGAGATGCGTCAGACGGTGGAAGCGCCCGGCCTCTTCGATGGTTGGCGCTACGGTCTGGGCGTCATCGAGATGAAGCTCAGCTGCGGGATTACCGCGTACGGCCACGGCGGCGACGCCGACGGCTTCCAGACCCGCACCGCCATCACCCCCGACGGCCGGGCGGTCACCGTCGCCGGGACGAACGACGAAGTCCACCAGTACGAGGTCATCGCCCTCTTCGACAAGGCTCTGTGCGCCACGAAGTAGAAGCCCCGCACGCTGGACCGCTCACTGGGCGGCGCCGTGGCTCAGGGTGGCAGCAGCGCAGCCCGGTCAGGTCCTTCCCGGCTTCGAGCAGTGACACGCCCGCGTCCGCCGAGTGCGCGGACGCGGGCGTGGCCGGTTGACCGCCTTCCGGCCTCCTGACAGCCGTGATCGCACGGAGTGGCACTCGAACGGTGTACGGATTGTTCCGCCGCCTTGATAAGCCTCGTCGCGAACGTGGTGACGTCGTCGTCAGCCAGACGATCGACGACCACCGCGGCGTCCTGTGCTGCCACATTCCTGCTCCACCGGGGCACCACACCGCTCAACACCAACATCACCGTCGCCACCGGTATCGAGGACGACATAGCCACCAATCCCACGCGAGCTGGTGTTCCAGCGTGATGGCGAGCCGTGCGGATGGTCAGCCTCGGACAACTCGCCGCGCTCGCCGAAGGCGAGTACCGCGCGGACGTGGTCCTGCAGGTGCGCGGCGGCGCCATAACCATGACCGGCCCGGACGGACGCTCCACAGGCCGCTGACCCCGCCAGCTCTCCCAGCGCCGCATCGCGTCCCATCGTCGCTCGCCGCGAGGGGGCGTCGAGGTGCCGTGGTCGAATCGCCTGCCCGCTGCGTTCTCGGCCTCTGCGACGATGACCGCCGCACCGTCGCGATCACTGCCATAGCCGCGGCCCGGTGAACTCAACGCGCCCCAACTCCAACAACGCCCCGCCGAGCGTGCTGATGTCGCCGCTGTGCGCCGCAGTCACACCCGAGACGCACGAACCCGCACCACGTCAACGACTGCGCTCAACAACCGCCAATCCATGGCAACTACGGCGAAGTGCAACCAAGCTGAGCCTAACTCTGCCAGCATGGTCCAGCCATTGCCTTGCGCCACCGGTCAGCGGCGCCCGCCGGTGACCAGTCCGCTCTCGTACGCCAGCACGACGGCCTGCACGCGGTCGCGGAGCTTGAGCTTGGTGAGGATACGTCCGACGTGGGTCTTCACCGTCTCCTCGGCGATGGACAGCCGGGTGCCGATCTCGGCGTTGGACAGGCCCCTCGCGATCTGGCCCAGCACCTCGACCTCTCGCGGGGTGAGGACCGCGAGTTCACGCGGCCGCGCCGGGCGGACCGGGGACTGCTCGACGAACCGCTCAATCAGCCTGCCGGTGATCTGGGGCGCGAGCAGGGCGTAGCCCTCGGCGACCACGCGGACCGCGTTGACAAGCTCGTCGGTACGGGCGTCCTTGAGCAGGAATCCGCTGGCACCGGAGCGGAGCGCGTCGTACACGTACTCATCGAGGTCGAAAGTGGTCAGGACCAACACCTTCATGCGGTCCGACTCGCCCAGCAGCACCCTGGTCGCGGCGAGGCCGTCCATGATCGGCAGCCGGATGTCCATGAGCACCACGTCCGGCTGCTCGCGCCGGCACAACGCCACCGCGTGCTCGCCGTCGCCCGCCGCGCCGACCACTGTCATGTCGGGCTGCTTGTCCAACAGCGCGGTGAAACCCTCCCGGACCATCGCCTGGTCGTCCACCACGACGATGCGGATCATCGGGCTCCTCCTGGGTCGGGGATGAGCGCGTCCACGACGAAGTGCCCTGCGCCGTCCGGTCCCGCCACCAACGTACCGCCCAGCAGGTCGACCCGTTCGCGCATACCGGAGATGCCCTGCCCGGCTCCGCCGACGGTCGTGAGCAAAGGGTTGCGGACGTGGACGTGGACCGCCCCGCCGTGACGGACGACCCGGACGTCCAACGGCTGCCCGGCGGCGTGCTTGAGAGCGTTGCTCAGGCTCTCCTGGACGATCCGGTAGATCGACAGCCCGCGCAACGGCTCCAGTTGCCGCAGCCTCTCGTCGAACTCCAACGCCACCGGCGTGCCGACCCGGCGCACCGACTCGACCAGCGACTCGACCTGGTCGAGGGTGGGTTGCGGGCTCAGCTCGACCGACTCGCCGCCGCGCAGCGTGCCGAGCAGGCCGCGCATCTCGTTCAGCGACGCCCGTGCCTTCGCCGCCACCTCACGGAACTGCTGCTCGGCCTCAGGGGTCAGCCCGTCGAGGCGGTACGGCGCGGTCTCGGCCTGCACCGCCAGCACCGACATGTGGTGCGCCACGACGTCGTGCAGTTCGCGCGCGATCCTGGTCCGCTCCTCCCGCACCGCCAACGCCCGCGCGATCTCCACCCGCGCCGCCCGCGACCCGCCGAGCAGCACGGCCGTCACCACGGCCAGCACCACGACCTCGGTGCGGCTGACCTGAACGAGCAGCGCGCAGACCAGCGTCACCGCGGCGATCACGCCCGCCACCACTTGCCGCTGGGTGAACCCCAGCCCGTACAGCACCAGGACCATGCCGAACTGCCCCGGCGTGAACAGGCTGCCGGTGGACATACCGAGCCACAGCTCGACCAGGTGCGCGGCACCGCACGCGGCGAACAACGCCGCCCACGCCACCACCGGCTTCCGCCGCCACCACAGCACGGGCACGCTCTGGCTCGCGGCCAGGGCGAGTCCCACCGCGAGCCGGCCGGCCAACGACCAGTCCTCGGGCAGGACGCGGCGCACTAACGCCCAGGCGGCCAGACCGAACAACAGCGCGACGACGGCGCGCGTGGCCCAAGGTCCGATCCGCTCCCGCAGGTCACTGATCCGGTCTCCCCGCATCGGTGGCGCTCATCTCCCCTCGTGGCGGTACGTGATTCTCCCGCAACGCCCACCCCACCACGAGCACCGCCAGTGGGTAGACCAGGTAGCCCACTCGGGTGGCGGGGGCGAGCGCCGTCGCGAGCCCGAGGCCGAGGGCGTAGTGGAGCGTCGCCTGGTGCACGGTGCGCGGGGGACGCCGAAGCAGCAAGACCACCATGGCGGCCACCGCCGCGCCGAGCATCAACAACGTCAGCACCCGTCCGTCGGGCACGTGCTGGGCGATCAGGTGGCCGGGGAACGGGCTCGCCGCGGGCGACGGCACGGGTTCCAACCCGGCGGGGAACCGCACGTCGTGGACCAGCAGCCCGGACGCGGACGTCCCCAGTACGGGCAGGACGAAGGCCGCGACAACCCCGGCCGCACTGCCCGCCAACGCGAGCGCAGCTCTACGTCCGCGCCGGTGCAGGTGCACGACGGCGAGGACGACCGCGAGCGGCCACGCGGTCAGCTTCGCCGCGCACGCCAGTCCCGCCACCAGACCGGCGGCCACCGGCCTGTCGTCGCGCGAGAGCACCAGGGCGACGAGCAGCGCGCCGACCACGGGCAGGTCGTCACCGCCCGCGGACAACGGCAGCGCCGCCAGCGGGGACGCCACCAAGACCACCCACGTCCCCGGCGAACGATCGCCCGTGCGGCGTGCGACGACCAGCACGGCGGCCGTGTAGAGCAGGGCGAAGGTGAGCCGAGGGTCGGCGGGTACCGGTCCGAGTCCTGCCCGGTCGGCCAACACCGCAGGCACGCCGAGCACCGCCATCGCCGGCAGGTACGGGAAGTACGCGTCGACACCCGACCTGGCCACGGCATCGGCAAGGTCGGCGCCCACCGGGTAGAGCGGCTGTCCGTCGAGCAGCCGCCGGGCCGCGTCGAACACCACGGCCACCTCGTTCTGCGCCTGACCGGTCGAGGCCAGCTGGACGAGCGGGCCCACGAGCGCTCCCACGGTGACCAGACCGACCAGCGCGTGGCCGCCGTAGGCGGGGCGCTCGCGCCGAACGAGCAGGACCACCGTCGCCGTGAGGTAGGCGCACAAAGCCCACCACGCCCACACGCGGTGATTCGGCATACCGGTCTGGGTCACCAAGGCGGCGAACGCGGCACATCCCGCATAAACAGCGGTGTCGCGTTTCAAAACAGGCCGGAACCGGCTCGTCGGGTCTGGTCTGAGCGTTTGCGTCATCGCCGTGGCCGCCTTTCCCCTGGTCCGGCGAAACTGTTGGCCGATGTCTCCGCTGCGATCGGCCCGAGTGTACGAAGAGAGTGCCTGCCGACGCGTCACCGCAGAGAGTTAATCGACAATGGCTCCTAAGAGCTACACGGGCCGCCCCTCCCTCCTGAGAGGGTCGAAGAAATAGTCCCGGCGGGTGACGCAGGTGCTGCGTTGCACCGTGTAGCTTCCTGGTGCAAGTCATTTTCCCGGACTCCCGGACCCTGGAAGGTTGAAGGGCACCCATGTCGGTTGAATCCGTCCCCGCTCCGCCTACCTCCGCACGGTGGGCACGAGGGGCGTTGCCTCGACTGCGCGACCGCTTGGTGGACGGCGGCATCCGTGCGTTGGCCAGGGCCGACAGGTGGGTGGAGCCGGAACTGCTGGGGCTGCGCGGCCTGGTCCGGCCCGGTGATGTGTGCCTCGACGTCGGCGCGGCACTGGGCCTCTACACCGCCGAACTGTCCCGGCTGGTCGGCCCGTCCGGCACCGTGCACAGCATCGAGCCCCTGCCGTTCGCGCACGTCACGCCTTCGAGACTGCTCGGCCTGCGCAACCGCCGCAACGTGCGCCGACACCGACTGGCGCTGGGCGCGAAAGCCGGCACGTCGCCCATGAGCGTCCCCCTGCGCAACGGCAGATTCGTGACTGGCCGGTCCTTCCTCACCGACGGCGCGCACGGCCTGGGCTCCAACGCGGAGTTCGAGGACCAGGTCGAGGTGGGGGTGGAGACCGTCACGCTCGACGAGTTCGCCGACCGGACCAGCCTCCACCGCGTCGACTTCATCAAGGTGGACGTCGAGGGCGCCGAGTTCGACGTGCTGCGCGGCGGGGCCGACCTGATCGGGCGCGACTCGCCGACCCTGCTGTTGGAGATCGAGGAACGCCACCTCAGCCGCTTCCACCGCGCGCCCGACACCATCCGGGACTGGCTCGTCGACCGGGGCTACCGCATGTCCGCCTGGGACGGCACCGCCTGGCGTGAAGTGCGGCGCGTCGACGACCGCCGGCGGAACTACCTGTTCAGCCGGAGTGAGCCTGGTCAGCGCAAGTCGCGCCTCGACTCCACCACGTCGCGCTCCACCACCACCTCACCCGCCTCCTGCGACGACAGCCACCTGCCCACCAGTCCGGCCCGGTTCCGCACGCCGTAGCGGTCGAACAACCGCTGGAGGTGGGACTCGACCGTCTTCGGCGAGATCGCCAGCAGTCTGCCGATCTCCTTGCTGGACATGCCGTGCGCGACCAAGGTCAGTATCTCCTTCTGCCGCGGACTTGTGCGCATCAGCGGGAAACCTCCGGAAACCGACCGACGGCCTCGGAGCAAAAGGATTCGAAAAGCAAAATCATCCCCCCAGCCCAATTCGACCTGACTTGCAATAGTCCCTTCCCGTTTTTCGACGCTACGCGCAGACCTTCGATGACGTCAAGGTGACGCGCCCGACGCCCGACGGCAGTCGCAAGCCGCCGATCAGCGTAACTCTTGGGTGTTAGTGGAATCCATGGAGTGCTTCTGGTTTGACGGTGTCCAGACTCCTCCGTAAAGTCGATGGCCCGTGGAGCGCATCGCGTACCCAGGTGGGGGAAATCAATGGTTGGTCGACGGCCGGCGGCTGTCCGTTGCGCCCTTCGTCGGGCCTGGGCGGTCGACCGTGGGTGAATTCGTAATCGAGACCCGGGAACTCCGCCGCGACTTCGCCGGCGTCCAGGCGCTGGACGGGTTGAGCCTGCGAGTGGCCCGCGGCACCGTACTCGGACTGCTCGGCCACAATGGCGCGGGCAAGACCACGCTGGTCAACGTGCTCAGCACCCTGCTGCCGCCGACGTCCGGCACGGCCACGGTGGCCGGGTTCGACGTGGTTCGGGAAGCGGCTGCGGTCCGGTCGCGGATCGGACTGACCGGCCAGTTCGCCGCCCTGGACGACCAGCTCACCGGTGCCGACAACCTGCGCTTGGTCGCCCGGCTGCTTGGCGCGCGCCGGGCCGGGGCACGGGCTCAGGCGGACGCGCTGCTGGAGCAGTTCGGCCTTACCGCGGTGGCGCACCGACCCGTGCGCACCTACTCGGGCGGGATGCGCCGCAGGCTCGACCTGGCGGTGAGCCTGGCCGGCCGACCCGAGGTGCTGTTCCTCGACGAGCCGACCACCGGTCTCGACCCGGAGAGCCGGGCGCGGATGTGGGAGGTGGTGCTCGGTTTGGTGGCGGACGGCGCGACTGTGCTGATGACAACCCAGTACCTGGAGGAGGCGGACCGGCTCGCCGACGCGGTCGTGGTGCTGGCCGAGGGCCGCATCGCGGCCGAGGGCACGCCGGCCGAGCTGAAACGGCGGGTGGGCGTGCGCACGGCGCACCTCACCGTCACGGAAGCGTCGGACGACTTCACCCGTGCGGCCGACGCGTTGCGCGCCGCCGGTCTGGCTGCCGCGGGCGATGCCTCGCGCCGTGAACTGAGCGTGCCGGTCGAACGTTCCGACGACCTGGTGCGGTTGATCCACGCGCTCGACGCGGCGGAGGTGGGCACGGACGGGATGACGGTCGCGGAACCGACGCTGGACGACGTCTACCTGGCAATTGCGCGCGACACGGCGGCCTCCGGGCGTGACGCGATGAACGGGTCGCGGTAACCGTGGCGCGCGGGGATGTCGCACGGCTGCGCGTCGGTGTGGCCCAGCTCGGTGTGCTCGTGGAGCGGGCAGTGCGCGCTCACGTGGTGAACCGCCGGCTGCTGGTGTTCGGGCTCGTCCAGCCGGCGATCATGCTGGTGCTGTTCACCCAGGTGTTCGGCAACCTGATCGACGCCGACCGGTTGCCCAGTGGTGTCGACTACGTCGGTTACGTGCTGCCGGCACTGCTGGTCACGGCCGGTATGGGCCCGGCGGCCAACTCCGGCGGAGGACTGGTCCGCGAGATGGGTGGCGGCATGCTGACCAGGTTCCGGTCCCTGCCGGTGGGGTTGCACTGGGTGCTGCTCGCGCGCAGCCTGGCCGACCTTGCGCGGGTGGCCGGGCAGTTGGTCGTGCTGCTGCTGTTCTCGGTGGTGGCGTTCGGGTTCCGCCCGCCCGGTGGCCTGCGCGGCGCGGTGCTGGCGCTGCTGGTCGCGCTGGTGGTCATCTGGACGCTGATCTGGGTGTTCCTCGCCCTCGGGGCGTGGCTGCGCGACGTCGAGGTGATGCAGAGCATCGCCTTCGTCGTGGTGTTCCCACTGATGTTCGCCTCCAGCGCGTTCGCGCCGGTCGACGCTCTCCCGGGTTGGCTGCGCGTGGTCGCCGCGGTCAATCCCATGACCCACGCGATGCAGGCCACCCGTGCGTTGCTGCTCGACTGGGACTCCCCCGGCACGGTTGCGGCGGCTCTGGTGGCGAGTTGCGTGGTGCTCGGTGTCAGCGGGGTATTGGCGGTGCGGGGTTTCCGGCGGCCCGACGTTCCTTGATCGGTCGTGGGACCAGGCCGGGGTCAGGCAGCGCCGAACCAGCGCGCGAGGGAGGCCGAGCACCGGGCACCCGCCTCGCCGGTGGGCCAAGCCTCGGCGACGTACCCGTCCGGCCGGAGCAGCACCGCGTCCACGCCGGGGAAGGCATCGGTCTGACAGGTGACGACGTCCACCCGGTCCGACCACTTCACCGCGCTGTCCCGCAGTTCCGCGTCGTCGGCGAGGTCGAGCAGCACCCCGTGGCCGTCGGCGCACAGTCGGCTGAGCCGGATCTCCCCGGCGTCGGTCCGCAGCAGCGGGTCCGGGGCCGCGGTGCCCGCCATCGGGTGGTCGCCGCACGTCGGGTACCGCACGTCGGTCATGGAGAACAGCTCATGCATCCGGGTCCGAACCTCGCCGAGCTTCATCAGCTCGCCGAAGAACAGCTCGAACAGCGGCGTGTTCTCCGCGCCGGGCCTGAGGATGCTCACGGCGGCACGGGAATTCCGGATGGCGCGTTCGGCGACAGGTCTGCGTTCGGCTTCATAGGTGTCGAGCAGGTCGGCGGGGGCGCGGCCGGTGACCATCGCGGCGAGTTTCCAACCGAGGTTCACCGCGTCCTGCATGCCGAGGTTCAGGCCCTGACCACCGAACGGCGGGTGCACGTGGGCGGCGTCTCCCGCCAGCAGGACACGCCCGCGGCGGTAGGTCCCGGCGAGCCGGCAGTTGTCGGTGAACCGGGTCAAGGACCGCGGCTCGACCAACCGGACGTCGACACCGCTGGTGCGCCTCAGGCTCGCCTCGACCTCGGCCACCGTCACCGATCCGTTGTGCGCGACTGCCGTGTCGAACTCGATCGTCACGACCCGGCTGGGTCCGAGCGCATAGGCGACCACACCGCCGTGGGTGCGCCGCCACTCCCGGCCGAGCCGTTCGGCACCCTCCACCTCGGCGACGGCCTGGTAGCCCACCAGACCGGTATCACCGCCGTGGAACACGATCCCGGCCGACTTGCGTACCGCGCTGCGCCCGCCGTCACACCCCACCACGTACTGGCCGCGGTAGACGTGCGACCGGCCGTCGACGTCGGTGGCCACCACCTCGGCGCCGGTGTCGTCCTGCCGCACGCCGTGCACGTCGAGGCCGCGCCGGACCACCACCCCGAGCCCTGTCGCGCGCTCGAACAGCACCCGTTCGAGCACTTCCGGCCGGATCGGCAGCATGGCGGGCGCCGAGCCGTCCGGGCCGCGCCGGGTCATCATCACCGGCTCGACCACCTCCGCCACCGCGTCGATGAGCGGGTCGAGCAGGCCGCGCCGGTCCAGTGCCTCGACGGTTCGCTCGGTGATGCCCGGAGCACGTAGCCGTGTGTCGAACGCGGTCTGGCGTTCCAGCAGGACCACCCGCGTTCCGGCGAGCCGCAGTTCGCAGGCCAGCAACAACCCGACCGGCCCGGCGCCCACGACGACGACCTCCGTGTCCTCGTGCCGGGTCATGCGGCGCGCCCCGCCCGGTGCCGGTCGACTTCGTGGCGGACGCCGTCGAGCAGTGCCGCGAGCGTGGCGTGGTAGCAGGCCGCAAAGGACTCCCCGCCCACATCGGCGTCACGGGGAACGGCGCCGCTCGCGAGCCGGGCCCCGCGCACCTGGCGACGATCGTCCGCGCACGGCGTGCCGCCCAGGCTCCGCACCGCGATGGTCGTCTCGACGAGCCGGTCCCAGTGCCGGGACCGCCGGGACCGTTCGGCCAACCTGGACAGCACCGCCAAGGCCGTGCTCCGCTCCCCGTCGGTCAAGTCGGGCCGCCGGTCACCGAAATCGGTGGCGTAGAACACCGCGTGGGTAATCCGGTACACCTCGCGATCCAGCTCGGCGTCCGACCACTCCGGACGCAACAGCCACCTGCGGAACAGGTCGTCCCAGCGCGGCGCGTCGCGGACGAACCCGGCTTTGGCCAGCGAGTGGACCTGTCCGACCGACGTCGGTCTGCAGCCCGCGCGCCACAGGTCCCGCACGACCTGCTCCGCCTCCGCCATCCGCACGCCACCGGCCCGCAGCCACGCGTAGGGCTGCACCCGGTACACACCGTGCTCGGTGTCGCCGCGCGCGAGTGCGAGGTAGCGCTCATCGGCGCAGCAGGCGGTCACGAACTCGCGCCACCGCCGCAGCGCGGTGTCCAACGCGGGCCAGGCCAGTGCGCTGTCGGCGTGCCACCGACCGAGGTAGGTGGCGGTCATCGCCAATTCCCCCAAGGGCTTGAGCCGTGACCGGTCCTCCGGCGGGCGGCCTCCCGGCACCCCCCACGGCGCGAACGACGGCAGGCGGCCGGTGATCCACGCCAGCCCTCGCTCCACGTCGGCGCGCTCGTCACACATCGCCCCGCACCAGCCCGCGCTGTGCCAACGCACGCAGCACGCTGTCGCGCAGCTCGTCGGTCGTCTCCGGGGTCGGCAGCACCGACTCGTACGGGCTCACCGTGTGCTCACCTCGCAACGCGCGGCGCAGCACACCAGCGGCCCGCTGGGACAACCGGTGCACGGCGAGCTTCCGCCGGTCCAACAACACGCCGCCGAACGGCAGTTCCTGGAACAGGACGCCGTCGGACAACGCGACCCTCACGACAACCCCCTCAGCCACTTCTCGACCACGCACAGCCGCGCTATCTCTTCGCCGTTGCGGTGGATCCGCCCCGGCGTCAGCCCGTCCGCGAACTCACCGCTCAGCACACCGAACCGGCGCAGCAACGAGTCCGGCCCGAGCAAGTCCCGGCAGGTGTCGAAGTTCTGGTTGGCGAACACCGCCGAGATCGCGTCGATCCGCGCCTGCTGCATCCGCGACCCCGCGTGGCGGGGCAGGCCGGCGCCCGCGTACGCCGTGCGCAGTGCGAACTTGTCGACCGTCGTGCCGTGCCCGAAGCCGATCCGGTGCGCGGTGGGCAGCGCGAGCGCGTACTCGATAAGGTCGCGGTCGGCGTACGGGGTGGTGAAGAACTTCCGCTTCGGCAGGCAGTGGTTGAGCCACGCGGCCTGCAGGTTCGCCGTGTTGAAGCCCTCGGCGAGCAGGAACAGCGACGTGATGCCCGTCGGCAGCGTACGCGCGGACCACCCGTTGCGGCGCATCGCCGAGCGCAGGCCCCTTTCCGCACGGGTGGCGGCCTCCTGCAGCGCCCTGGTGACCCGGTCCGCGGCGTCCCCGGTGAACCCCACGGGGTGCACGATCACGTCGCGCGGCGGCAGCGCCGTCGTCGGGTCTGCGCTGAGCAGGCGGCGCAGGTACCGCAGCCGACCACCGCGCGGTGACGTGGAGAACGTGGCCGCCGCCGCGCCGGCGAGCGCCTGCCAGATCGGCTCACCCGCCACCCTGGGGTCGAGCATTCGCCACCCTGCCACCTCGAACAGGCCGCGGTTGACGTCATGCGCGAAAACCTGGTCGGCCAGCAGCCCGGAGAGCACGAACGTGGCGCCGACCGCCTCCGCCTGCTCGACCGCGGCGGTCACGCCCTGCGTGGGCACGTGGGTCTGGGGCAGTCCGCCGTGGTCGGGTACCTGCAGGTAGTCCCCGCCGGAACGGGTGTGCTTGGACATTTCGTAGACGGCCCACGCCAATCCGCACACCTCGGCGATCTCCTCGGCGACCAGCCGGTCGCCGTCGAACCCCGGGAACGACTCCAGCGTGTAGTGCATGGCCGACCCACGGCCGGGCTGCCTGCCGATCTCCCAGGCGACCGCAGCCGAGTCGATGCCGCCGCTCAACGCCACCAGCGACGCCGGCTGGTCGACGAGCATCCGGTCGCAGGCCACAGCGAGCCGGTCCCGCACCCCGCGTGCGGCCTCGGCCAGTGAAGCCGGCGCGTTCGGCACCGGCCGCAACTCGTCGAACGGAGCCGTGGTGGGCCGTTCGCCTGCCCGCAGGGTCAGGCAGTCACCGGGCGGCAGCCGTCGCACGTTGGCGAACCATGAGCGGTCGTGCGGGAACCCTCGTTCGGCGATGACCATCGGCAGCACGTCGATATCGACGTCACCCAACCGGGGGCGGCCGCCGGCGAGCAGGTGCGCGGGCTCCGCCGACCACGCCAGGTGTTCGCCATCAGTTCGCCAGAACAGCGGGACCAGCGCGTTCACCGCCCGGTAGAGCCGGAGCACGCTCCGGTCGGGCGACACGTGCGCGAGCACGAAGTCACCGCGCAGGTCGCGCACCGCCGCCGCGCCGCGCTCGTCCAGCGCACGTTGGAGCGCGGCGGCCGAATCGTCGTGGTGCGGCAGGTCGATCCAGCCAGTGATCAGCAACCGGTCCGCGGGCAGCCGTCCCGGCTCACCGAACGGCCCCTGGCACAGGACGACGTCCGAACCGGGGTCGATGTCCCACACCGGGGGCACCGCGCCCTCCTGGAAGCGCACGTCGGCGTGGGTCGGACCAGGCACTCGCACCACACCGGCCATCCCGAACGCGGTCAGCGGCATGACACCTCACCCTTCCGGATAGCGTTCGAGCTCGACGTAGCCGAGCGGTTGTCCGCCGGGGCGACCGACCAGCGGCATCGGCCCCAGTGCGGGCCAGGCGTGCAACTCGTCGCTGCCGTCGGCGAGTTCGATCACGGGGTAGCCGATGACGACCTGCGCGTCGAACCCCAGGCCGCGCAGTGCAGCGCAGGCGCCCAGGGACTCGTGCAGGCACAGGTGGCGTCCACCGAACGTGCGGGCCAAGCCCATGATCCGCCAGGCGGCGTCGCGGGCGTGGAAAGCGGTGATGGCGTCGACACCACCGCGCACCGGGTGCGGACGGCGGGACGGGATGACCCGCAACGCCGCGGCGAGCCCTTTCGTTCGGAACACCCGTCCAATCCGCAGGTATTCCAGCGTCGCTTTCGGCAATTCCGCATCGCGCACCGGCAGGCTCGCCGGGGACGCAGTCACACCCACCATGAGCGTGCGGAGCGCGTCGCGTCCGCCATCACGAGTCCACAACCGCCGGCTGCGGGAGGATCCACGCGGCACGGAAGTAGTCGCCATGTCCACCTCAGGACCTTTCCGGGTAACAGACGTGGCCGCCCCGACATCCGGGACGGCCACGTCGCATCGGGTCTGCGGCGGGCCGGTAGCCCAGCCGCTCACCTCATCAGGGAGTCCAGTCGCCGTCGAAGAAGTCGTCGGTCGGACCGGTCCACCCCATGGTCACGTCCTCGAGCTCACCCACGAACTCGATCTCGGTGTCAACCAGGTTTTCCTGCATGATCGCACCCCCTTTCGTGGGGTCTGTATTCGGAAGTCAACCTCGAGAGCGGCGCCACGCTCGACAACCATGTTTTCCTGATTGCGGCACACGCACAATCCAGAAAATTACTGAAAGAGTTCCCCGTAGGGGCGATCACCTACAGTCCCGCGACGGTGTCGGGTGCTAGTTTCAGCTACCGGCGTCGAATGCCGCGCCGAATCCCTCAGACTTGGCGAAGGAGCATGGAATGGCCATTTCCGCCGATCACGTGGCCCGGCTCGAGGAGGACGGGTACACGCTGGTCCCCGACTTCCTCGACGCCGACACGCTTGCCGAGTGCCGGCGCGCCGTGGCCGCGTACTTCCCCACCGGGGCCGAGTACGCCGACGCGCCGCACCGCTACCAGGGCCTGCGCCGCTCGGCCGGGTTCCCGTACCGGCAGGACGTGCTCAACGACATTTCAACCCACCCCGACCTGCAGTCGTTCGTGCAACGCGTGCTGGGCGCCACGGACGTCCGGCTCGGGGACTCTCTGCTTCAGGCCAAGTACGGGCCCGGTTTCGGTCCGGTCAAGGACCAGCGGCTGCACAACGACGCCTGGGGCCGCAACACCCTGGTGCACCCTCCGAGGCGGCGCGAGTACCAGCGCGTGTTCGCGATCGTCTACCTCACGGACGTTGACGCGGACACCGCGCCTACTTACGTGGTGCCGCGGAAGATCACCGGCGACGTGCCGCTGCTGACCGCGTCCGGCGAGTCCTCCTACGACCGGTCCGAGTACCCGCACCTGTACCAGCACGAGACGCCGGTAACCGCGTCGGCGGGCAGCGTGCTGCTGTTCAGCGGGTACACCGTGCACCGGGGCTCCGCCGTGCGCGCGCCGCACGGCCACCGCTTCGCCCAGTTCCTCAACTTCCACTCGGCCCGTTCGGTGTGGCTGGACAAGCAGGGCTGGCCCGGGTCGCCTGCGTCACCGGACGGACCGGCCGTGCGGCGGCTCATTGAGAGCGCCGACCCGCACCGCCGCGAACTGCTCGGCTTCCCTGCCGTCGGCAGTGATTACTGGACCGAGGAGACCTTGGAGGGCACAGCCGTCCTGTACCCCGGGATAGATCTGACGCCCTACCGCCGTTGACGTCGGTCCCGGTCCAGGATCCCCGTTGGCTCCACCGATGGGGCGGACTTCCGACTGTGCCCCCATCGGCAACCGCCAGTTCCGGAACCGACGGTGCCGCGCCGTCTCGGCTTTTCCTCGATCGCCCGACCCGCACGCCCCCGACGAGCTGGTCACCATGCACTCCGAGGCCACCCTCGACGACGTCCTGACCGACATCCTGGCCACCCGCAGCCGCACCCGGCCGTGATGTACGCCCGGAACCCGCCAACGGTCGGCCCGGCTGAGCTGCTCGAGCCTCGATTCACATGGCATAGGTGGAAGCGACATGCGCGACGGACGAACCGGAGGACTCCACGTGATCGCCTATCGAGCCATGCTCGACGTTCTCCGCAACTGGTCGGGTACGTGTCGCGGTTGCCGGCCGCCGAACGCGGGGCATGTGGCACCCGCCGCGGGAGCCGGGCGCTGACCTGGTGGGATCAGGCGTTGCTCGTGGTGGTGTGGTTCCGCAAGCCCGAGGACCTGGCCGTACCCGGCGCCGGATTCGGCATCAGCAGGGCCACCGCGCACCGCTACCACGACGAGGCCGTCACCGTGCGCGATGGTGGGCGTCAGGAGGCTGTAGCACAGCAGGGTCGCCGCGTCGGTGCCCGCGGGTGCGCGTCCCCACCATTCCCAGTCGAGCAGGCCGAAACTCGGACACAGCAGGTTCGCCCAGTGGACATCGCCGTGGACGGTCTCCCATTCGGGCACAGTGGGGTCGACGGCGTCGCCGAAGCGTTGCACGATCCGGTCGGTGATCTTGTCCTGGCTGCTGTTGACGCGCGCGGTCGGTGTCGCCGCGACGGTGTCGGTGGTGCGGCGCAGCTCGGCCCACCACTCGTCGGACAGTTCGACCTCGGCGCGCAGTGCGTCGGCGGGTGAGCAGGGTTGGCCAGGCATGCGGGTCATGAGTTCGGCGCGATGCTGTCGCCATTCCTCCCACTCGACCACGTCCAGGACGTGCGGTGTGGCGAGGTCGGCGAGGACGTTCGCGTCGAGGTTGCCCGTCCAGAAGTCGCCGGCGATCCACTGCTTGTCCTCGGACACGACGCGCAGCCAGTACTCGGCGTCGCCCTTGCGGACGGGGGTGCTGATCGACCGGTCGTGCCAGCCGAGCAGCGGGTCCCCGGTCACGACCACGCCGAAGTGTTCGGCAGCGCGGTCGAGGTTGTCGCGCATCCACTGCCGGAACCGCGCGTCGGCTTCACCGGTGTCGACCGGTACCTCGCCCCTTTCACTGTTCGGTGACGTAGCGCAGGTAGGCGGCCGGGTTGTTCATGTACCGGCGCCAGTGGTCGACCAGTGCAAGGTCCTCCCACTTCGTCCGCCGGAACCCGTGGTCGCCCACTTCGATGATGTCGGCGCCCGGCGTGGCGGCCAGGACCGGCGAGTGCGTCGCGCAGATCACCTGCGCCCCCGATTCACCGAGGTCGTACAGGAGGTTGACCAGCCGTAGGCAGGACGTGAACGACAGCGCCGCCTCGGGCTCGTCCATGAGGCAGAAACCGGGTTCACGGAACATGTTCGCCAGCACGGTGAGGAAGCCCTCGCCGTGGCTCATCTCGCTGGTGTCCTCTTCCCAGTAGCCGCGCATCCCGCTGACGGCTTCCATGAACCCGAACGCCGTCTCGGCCCGCAGGAAGTACCCCCGGCGCTTGGTCCGCGGCCCGCTCTTCTGCCGGGCGCCCGCGGCCGTGGTCTCCCAGCGGAGCAGGTCACCCAGCACCGTTCTCGGCCGGTCGTTGACGTACTTGCGACCCGCTCGCCCGCCACGCGCGTCCAGTCCCCACGCCTCGGCGAACGCCTCGACCAGGGTCGACTTCCCCGAACCGTTCTCCCCGACCAGGAAGGTGACCGGCCGCTCGAAGACCATGCCTTCCTCGGCCATCTGCGCCACGCACGGCACGGTGAGCGGCCACGGTCGTGCATCCGGAAGACCGGAGGGCAGCAGGTCGTCAGGGATGAACGCGCGGCGGGCAAGCATGGGCTGTCCTCGGTCAGTACTCGGTCGGGACGCATTTCCCCTTGGGCGTGCAGTTGCCCGCAGGGTTGCACGCCGGGCCACAACTCGGCCCGCACTGCGGGCCGCACAATGTTCGGCACACACGGCGACAATGGTCGTTGCGCGAACCGCTCGGCAATGCCGCGCCCGTTGACGGCCGTTCGGGACCATCGCAGGGTCGGTACACCGGAGCCGCGCATCGGCAGCCGCTACGGCCGTCGAAAAGTCGCTGGGCAGATCCACCCAGTCGGGTCACAGAGACCTGGAGCACAACGCTGACAACATTTCGTTCGGAGCGACCGCCTGCTCCAGATTTGCTCCAGCCCGGCCACCGCAGTCCACAGTGGACGAAAAAGCAAGATCGCCCGCCACCTGCATTACCGCAGGTCAGCGGGCGATTCGTATGCTGTATTCGATTGTGGACCTGACTACACAACATGAGAACTCTCTTGTGGCTGCTCAGGGACCCGAACTGCTGATCAAGACCGTCAACCCGCGTGGAACCGGCCGAGGGACGGACCGCGAGGGCAGAATCGCCCCGTGACCTCAGAGACGGACCCTTCGGTCGACCTCGACGAGGGCTGGCGTGCCGAGATGCTCGCCGCCATCGGGTCGGGCGACATTCAGGTAGCGACGACGGCGCTGCTCGAATTGACCTACGACGACCCCGACGGCGAGTGGGTAGAACCGATCCTGCTGGAACACCTGGCGCCGCAGTACGACATCGAGTTGCGCCGCCTGGCCACGACCTGCCTCGGACACCTGGCACGCATCCACGGCAAGATCACCAGGAGCACCGTGGTGCCCACCTTGCGCACCCTGCTGTCCGATCCCGTCCTGGGCGGCACAGCCGAGGACGCCCTGGGCGACATCAACTGGTTCGCCCCCGCAGAACCGGGAGCACACCCCGTAGCGGACCGCCCCTCGAGGGGCCACCAACACCGAAGAGCGGGAACCAGTGGACTGGTTCCCGCTCTTCGTATGCTGTGTCAGTTGTGGAGCCGAGGGGACTCGAACCCCTGACCCTCACACTGCCAGCATGGTCCGGCCGTTCCCCTGACCAGCGCAAACAGATAACCCGCACGTCAGCCGATGTCGTCCACCGCCGTTCGGAGCCGTAGCGCGTCATTCGACTCCACCGCCTGCTCCAGTTTGCTCCACACACCGCAGCATGAATGGCAGCAGAAGCCGATCTCAAACCTCGAACATGCGTGCCCTACGCGCGGTGTGCAACTCAATCCGTACCCGCTGCGCCGACGCCAACCGCCCGGCCAGTCGTGCGCCCCGCTCGCGCCATGCCGCGGCCGTCGCCTCGTCCGGAAACCCGGAGCCCGCCGGATCGTAGATGGTCTGGAACTCCTCAAGCACGATCGGCGTCATCGGAGTCATCGCGATCATGGTCGCGGCGTGCATCCAGCTCAGCGGCATTCGGCACGACGTCCACGGGCTTCCCCATCCCGTCCGGCCGTCCCAGCAGCCACCGCAGCCCTGGGCTGCAGAGCCCGCCGTCGCCGCGGCGCTGACCCTGCGGGCCAGACGAGAGGAAGCCCGCGCGCTCGTCGCACGCGACCCGGCACTCGCACGGGGCCTCCGAATCGGCCGACCGGACCTGCCGCGGCAGTACGACGACGGCGGCCTGGTCGACATCAACACCGCACCACCGTCCGTCATCGCGCAGTGCTCCGGACTCGACCACCGCGCCGCCGAGCAGATCAACCGCGCCCGCCAACAGCACCCGTCCCCTTCCACTCGGTCGATGAGCTGCTCGTCTTCGCCGAGCTGGACGTCACCGTGTGGGACCTGATCCGCGAACGAACGGTTGTCTATTCCTGAGCACCTCGCACAGCAGGTCAGCACCAACTCGAGTCGACGGAGGACCACCGCGATGGCGGAGTTCGAGGCGATCGAGTGACATGCCTATGACGTAGCGCTTTCGACCCGACACCTACGGTATGCATCCACAGTGCAAATCGTCATGCCACGGCCTCCCAGGGGCTTCCGCAGCCTGCTCGGAGAGCGGAAGTGGGCGCACCTGCTCGAGCAGGGTGTAGATCGTGTCCACGGCCCTCGAGTCCCGCTCCTACGACAAGGAGACCCTGGGACGACGGTCCTCGCGGTGGTCTCCGGACGAGTGAAGGTCTTCGGCACCGAGCGAAATGGAGGGCGTGTGCTGCTCGCCTTGCGCGGCGCAGGAGACCTCTTGGGCGAGATCGCAGCTCGCTCCGCTTCACCCCGCACGGCGACCGTGGAGACGATCGATCGGTGCACTGTCCGCATGCTGTCGGCCGATCGCTTCAACACCTTCCTTCAGGAACAAGACGGTGAAGCCGCTCTGACCGACTACTCGATCGCAAAACTGTCCCAGACAGTCCCCTACCAGGTAGAGCTGGTTCATTTCAGCCCCGAGCGCAAGATCGCGCGCCTGTTGCTGGAAGTCGTCGCGCTGGCCGACGAGGCATCCTCGGACCCTGAGCGGGTGCCGTTCTCCCAACAGGAGGTCGCCGACTCCCTGGGCATGGCTCGCAGCACCGTCGCGTACTACGTGCGACGTCTCAAAGCCTGCGGAGCTTTGCGAGCCGGTCCGCGCCTTTCGGTGGCGGATCCAGACCACCTGAAGGCCATTGCCGGACTGTGACCCACGACATACTCAAACTGTCCGACGGTGGACATCACTTCCGATCCACGATCGCCAAGCTCCTCGCCAAGCACACAACGAGGAGGAAGACGTGGTCCACGAGGCGTCCGAACTGCCGCCCTACCGCGCTCTGCTGGTGGTGGACATCAAGGACTTCAGCGGTGTGCCAGGGCGGCATCAAGCTGAAGTGACCGAGCTGGCGCCGGTGGTCCTGCGGTCGGCTTTCGAACGCTGCGGCTTGACCGAGGTGTGGTCCGGGAAGCGCTTCATCATCAGCACCGGTGACGGTTGCGCGCTGGGCTTCCCGTCCGCGGTGCTCCCGCTGTTGCTGACCCCGTTCCTCCAAGCCCTGCAAGACGAATTGGACTACCGCGCCCAAGTACACGCCGACCCGGTGCCGCTCCGGATGCGGGTCAGCGTCAACGTCGGCGCGGTCACCGATTCCGGTCGTGAGCTGATCAGCGAGGGCAGCGGGGCGTCACGCGTGGAGACTCACCGGCTACTGGACGCCAAACCTGTGCGCGACCTATTGACCCGTTCCGGGCCTGCTACCCGCGTCGCGGCGATCGTGTCCGCCCGGGTTTTCCAGGATGTCGTGGCCAATGGCTACACCGCAGAGCCCCAGGATCTCTACGTACCGGCACCGGTACAGGTCAAGCAGCTGACCGACCTGGCGTACCTCAGAGTTCCGTCACCGACCGGCGACCTGCTGCACAGCGGGTTCCTGCCACGCGCCGAACCCGACGAAGGCGGCGTCGACGAGCACGTGAGCGCCGAAGACCGCGCGCACGCAGTCGGCTCCACGGCCAACAGCGCTCAAGACGTGCAGGGGAACCTCACCCAAAGTCGCGACCACGTCAACCAGGGAAACACGAACTACACATTCCACGGCGCGGGCAACGTCAACAGTGGTCCGGGTACCCAGTTCAACGGCGCCGATACCCGGTACTACGACAAGCGCGGGTCGTGATGACCAACGTCGACGCGCCGAGGACCACCAGCTACGACTTCCACAGCACGGGCAACGTCAACAGCGGCAGCGGCACGCAGAACAATTACATCCACATCCCGTTGCGGCGACGTCGCGAGTTGCGTGTCGTCGCAGGCGAGGAGATCCGTCGCCTGGCCGATCGGTTCGTCCGACCGGAGCGGTTCCCGTTCGACGTGTTCACCCGGTCGAACACGGCCGTCCTGACCGGTCAGGACGGATCAGGTAGGCGCACCACGGCGCTCATGCTGCTGACCGACGTCGGCAAGAACGACGTGGACCGGCTGCGGGTGCTGGACGACAGGACCGACGATCCGGACAACCCCGCCTTCGACGTCGAGGAACTGCGCCCGGGTGAGCCGCTCCTGCTCGACTTGTGCGAGACGGACGAGGGCCGCTTCCGCGAACTGCAGCCGCAACTGGAGTTCTACCGCACGGCCGTGGCCGACAAGAAGGCCCGCTTGGTCGTAGTGGTGCATCCCGGCCAAGTCGAGCACTTGGCGGATTCCCTGTCCGCGCTCGTCGTGAGGTTCGAGCGTCCCGACGGCACCGCGGTCCTGCGGGCGCACCTGGCTCCCGACGGCATCAGCCTCTCCGACCCGTTGCCCGCCGCAGA
Source organism: Saccharothrix isguenensis (assembly GCF_052936305.1). Lineage (NCBI taxonomy): Bacteria > Bacillati > Actinomycetota > Actinomycetes > Pseudonocardiales > Pseudonocardiaceae > Saccharothrix > Saccharothrix isguenensis. Next base: position 1,049,171 of record NZ_CP193626.1, on the reverse strand, counting down.
CCGGTTGCGTGATTATCTGCGGGATTCTGCGGTGGGCGCTATCGCTACCCTCGCTCGGCTGACGGTCGAAGCACGTGACACGGGACGCGGCACAAGCCTGCCGGAGTGGCTGTCCGCAGCACTGGGAGCCCAGCTGGAACGGGCTACCCAGGCCGCGAAGCTGTTCACCGACCAACAACGCGCTTCGATGCGGGCCCTGCTGGTGGTCGCTGCCTTCCTCCCTGGAGCACCACTGGAAGCCATGGTCTCGGCCGAAGCTGTCTTCGGCAGAATGGTGAAGCTCCCCAGGGAGGACCGGCACGTCCTGGACGGCACCCACTTGGCCGAGCGCATGGCACAGGTGAGCCTGCGGGCCGACGGGCGTCGCACGGTGGAGTTCACCGACCTCGCCATGGACAGCGCCCTGCGCACATACTTCTGGACCTACTTCCCGGACCTGCGCGACCGGGTGGAGCAGTGGGTGCAGGCCGTCCCCTCGTTGCCGACCATGCCGTACCAGGCCGCAGCCGACCTGCTGGACCGGTTCGCCGAACTGCTGCTGATCACAGGTCCCCCTGAGCCGCTGATGAAGTTGGCACGCACGTGGACCAGCGACGCCAAGCCCAAGACGGAATTGGCGACACAGGCACTTGCGATCGGACTGCGCCATGACAGGTGGTCGAAGAGGTTCAGGGATTACGTCTACCTCCGCTCTCGCGAGCCCAACCTGCCGGTTGCGTTCGCCCAGGTGCTGATAGCCGTGTGCGTGGACGACATCGCTCCGAACCAACCGCCGCAGGCGCTGGTCCGGCTGCACCACTTCACTCGTCACAACGACAGGTCGGTGCGGTCTGCCGCGCATGACGCGCTGATCGGTTCCGTGGAGCGCTACGGGTTCCAGCGCTGGCTGCTCTACCGGTTGGCCCGAGGTGACTTGAAAGGAACCGACCGCGACATCCTGCTCGACCTCGATGTGCCCTCGCGCATGGCGCACGAGTACCACACGAGGCGCAACCTGCTGAACCTGTGGCGACAGTTGTTCAGCGCCACCACGCACGACGTCCCACCCGCGAAGTTGTGGGAGTGGATCGGCACGGATCCCGCACTGGTGGTGGAGGCATGTGACGGTCGTGCGGCCCTGCTCAACGAGCTCTTCGTGCTGGCCCGGGCTCGGGTACGACACGCCGAGGACGCGGAGGCACGGGGCACGGCCGTCGAACGTGCCCGAACGTTGTTGCGGCACATCAACACAGCACTGCACATCGGTGGATCGAAGGGACAAGGATGGACAGGAGCATGAAGGAGGCAGCAGCAGGCGCAGCGGTCTCCCTGTTGTTGCCGATCTGGGCGGGTGTGTTCTTCGAGTGGGCCGTCTGGATCACCACCGTGGTGGTGATCGTCTTGCTCGCCGCCACCGCAGCAATGGTGCTGCGTCGCCGTCAGCACCACGTCCAGCAGAGCACGCTGGCCGAGCAGTGGCGGTATGAACACGAACAGGAGCGCGCCGAGCAGCAGGCGCCGCCGCCCGAACCACCACCGACACCTGCGCCCCCTGCCACCACGGCGATCACCCACGTGCGTCTGCCCAGCTCAGTCGACGAAATCCCCTTCGCCTTCGCCTGCACCGTGCACTGGCTCCCACAGGGGTACGACTCCGGGACCACGCACGCGGAACCCGCAGCTCTAGCCGTTCAAGCGGTGCTCAAGAGGGCCGGCCAGGTAACCGAACTGCACCATCCGGAGGACAGCGTCGCCGCTGCGCTCGTGCTGGCGTCCGCACTGGGCCACCCGGCGCCCGACGGCACGAACCTGGTCACGGCGTGGGCGACGTCGAACAAACTGACCGTTGGTGAGGAACACCGCACCCACCTGCAGGACTTGTCGGCTTTGCGCAGGCAGCGACAGCTCGACGTGCTGCGGATCGACAACGAGCGAATGGTGCGCTCGTACCTGGGAGAGGAGGTCCTCACCAGCGTCGGCAGCACCGTGGTGTGGTGGCTGGCCCAAGACCGGACAAGGGTCCGGGAAACAGTCGACCTGATCGGCACACTCGCCCAACTGTCGGCTGCGGCCAACGATGCGAAGGTGAACGGCGCGTTCCAGCACCTGCTGCCCGAACACCTGCGGCCGGCACCTGCACTGGCACAACACGAGATCCCCTTCGAACCGACCATCGGCAGCTCCGGCGATTCCAACGGTCAGGCGGTGTTCGTCGTGGACAGCTCGGGCACCGTCGACAACCACGCCGAGCCGGTTAACTCCCCGGACGACTTGCTGCCCCGCCCGGGTGACGAGCACAACACCCTGTTCGGTCACCACCTAGCAGATCTGCTGGACCGCCACGAACACTCGGACCTCGCCGATGAAGCACGTCATCGATACGGCGTGCACGAGTGGCCCACGGAAGGCACGCGCGAAACGGACACGGACGATTAGCGCTCCTGCGCGGCCACGAATCGCGAGCGGCACTCGGCCTCTTCCGGCGCGCCGGTGAGATCGCGGTCGAACTGGGCGACGACTACCGGCTCGCCGTCTCCGCCAACAACACAGCCAACGCACTCATCGACCTCGACCGACCCTCTGAAGCAGTCCGCCTGTTGACCGCGGCGCTGAACCGCTAGAGCACAGCACTCCGTATACATCCGAGGGCATCGACACCTGCCGCGCCAGATCCAACGTCTGCACCAACACGTCACGGTGCTCTCGAACCAGGCGCACCGCGCGCTCCCAGCCCTCATCACAATCGGAGCGTCTCAGCATCGCAAATCTGCGGGAGCCGTTTGCAAGCTTGGGCAAGGGGTCCATGTAACGGGTCTCGATGTCGGAGCGACTCACCGACATGACATGACGCTGACCGGCGCACCCACCCGTTGCAACGCCCCGCGAAGGCGCTTACTCCAGCTGGAAGAGTATGGTAGAGTCTGGAAGATGCAGGAAGCTCCTGACCCTCTGGACGTAGACGAGCTGCTACGACAGCTAGCTGCGTTCGCCGAGACTCGCGACCTCGACCACCAGACGGTCGCCCGAGTGGGCGCAGCACTCAGTGCTGCGGATCTGACCGTACGTGCGTCACTTGCTGGCGCTACCGCGACGCCGGCACGCCAGCAAGCCGTTGACGCCTTGAGCGAGTTGGGCGTACCTTCGAACCCGGCGTTGATTGCCGAATTTCACCGCGCAAATTTCGGGTCGGACTTGGCACCGCGCTCGCTGGCTAGTATTCGCCGTGACGAGCTACGTGCCTACCGGGCAAAAAGCAGCACGAGGTCAGCGTGGGTAGTGCCAGCACTGACGACGAGCCTTCTCCCTGCTCGTGGATTCTTGGCGTTGTCTTTCTGGCCAGCATGGTTGCGAGTGCTCGGGACTCGATCGGTACGTGTGGACACCCTTCGAGTTCTAATCGTCGTACTCGATGCGCTTGCCGGGGTGCCATCGACAGGAAGCCCGCGTTTGCAGACAACGCGGGATATGCGGCGCCACAGGCTGACTGAGCTCCTCGTGCGGATGGGCGCCGGCTTGCCCGGTATCGGGAAAACCGTGGATCACGAAACAGCTCGCGAAGCGATTCAAGACGAGCTTAATCAACTTGCACCTAGAGACCGCGAGGAACGTAACGATATCGCCGCCCTGTTGTCCACCTTGAACGAAGAGCAACAGCTGTTCGGGCTGCCAACTAGTGCGTAGCGAACATTCGAAAGGCCGTCGATGATCACGACCGATCCGGTATTGACGCAAGCCGCATCAGTGGTCTCCGGGCGCCCAGGCACGGTGGTCGTGGTGGCTGACGGGCCGGACCGCCCCGACTTGGTGCTCATCGACCGGCAGGTTGGGCTGTACGCGATCGACTTCGCCTCAGACGCGATGACACTCGATGATCGGCGACCATGGGTGACATTAAATAGGAAGCGTGCCGAACTGCGGGAAACCCTAAGAGGGCTGGACGAGCCCTCGATCGGTGCTGCTGTGGTGTTTGGCGCACCGGATGAGCGCCAGATCGATGTTGCCCGGCAGCGCGAGGAGCGGGTCGTCTTGTCGCGTCAGGACATCACCGATCCTGATTGGCCAAGTCACCTACCGGCGCGTGCGATCCCTGATGCCGACTTCACGGCCGTCGTTGATCGCCTGGCGCCGTCAGTGGTCTTCAGCAAGCAGCCGCGAACTGGAGCCATCGATCCAGGGATGTCGGACCGCGCTACCACCCGGATCCAACTAGACGCCGCACAGGCTGCGATGGCGCTGACGCCGGTTTCCGACGTCACAGTGGCGACCGGACCGCCCGGCAGTGGCAAGACACTGCTGCTCGCCGCCCGTGCGCGCGAACTGCGCCGAGTCCACCCCGAATGGCGGGTGACCGTCCTGGTGTACAACCGCGCGCTTGTGCCGTACGTGACGCGACTGGTGCACGATCCGGCGGTCACGGTGACTACCTTGGGAAAATTCGCTTACCAGCTCGGCTTCCGAATGGATCTCCAGGGCGGAGAGAAGGCGGCCCTGGACTTCCAGCGGGCACAGGAAAGGGGGATCCCACAAACGATCGACGCCTTACTGGTCGACGAGCTACAGGATTTCGACCCGGCTTGGCTGCGGTTTGCCCTGGCCACCGTCCGACCAGGGCGAGGCGGCGCGTTGCTCGTCGGCGACCAGGCACAGGGCTTATACAGGGATGGCGATCCGAGTGCAGTCCTGCCCGGCCACGACATCGTCCGCTACACGCTCACCCGTCCATACCGCAGCACGAAACAGATCCTGAACGCGGCTGCCGCGTTGACCGGGCAGCAGGTAGCCGGATCCGAACGCGCGCCGGACGGGGAGCCTGTCGACCTGATCTGGGCGGATTCGGGAGACGCGCAGATCGAATGTATTGTCTGGGAAATCGGCGCGATGCTGTCCAAAGGTCGACGGCAACCTGGTGAGATCGCAATCTTACTCACCCAATGGCGAGGATTGAGCAAGCTTCGTGCGGCGTTGAGCAACGCGGGCGTTCCATTCGAGGTGTTCGACAAGCAAAATGCCACCGGATTCGATCCGAGTACGTCGACGGTGAAGGTCATCACCGTGCACTCCGGCAAGGGGTACGAGTTTCCGGTGGTTTTCCTCGTCGGACTGGAAACCTTGCCGGCCGGAACGGACTATCCGACAAGACGGCGCGAGCGAGTCGGGTTCGTCGGCGCCACCCGAGCCCAAGACCAACTATTAATCACCCATACGAAGCCGACGGTCCACATCGATCGCCTTACGACCCTCGGCGCATTGGTCAGATCCTCGACCTGGCCGGACGACTACCAGCACAACGAAGCGCGGAGATGAGCTGAATGGCACAGCTGCATGTGCTCGGCGACTGGCACGGGCCCGGCGAGGAGAAAACCGCTCACCGGCTCGCTCGAGATCTGCCCAGCGACTGGGATGTTATCGCAGGGCGCCAGATTCCCACACGTACCGATCCGGTTGACCTCGACCTGATCGTGGTGGGCCACCACGGCGTCTATGCCTGCGAGGAGAAGTCGTGGGGCCCGCACGTCGACGCCGGCGAAGTGATCTGGTTTGTCAATGGCGAGCAGCGGTCGAACCCCATCGATCAGGTCGCACACGCGGCCCGAGTGTTGGCTGGACGCCTGCGCACCAAGATCACCGGCTGGTCTTCGGCCCAGTCGACGCTGCCGCGCGGCGTTCACCCCGTCACGGGCCATGTGATCATGTCGCACTCGTCGATCGACTTGTCGCTGCCCGGTGATCTTGGTGTCGACAAGGTGGTTGAGCTGACTGCGGCGAGCACCATGCTGGTTTCCCGAGATGCCTCACTACCGCCGGCGATGGCCGGCTTGCGGTCGCAGGTGATGCGTTACTTGCTCGGTCTCGATCAGCGGAGGCCGAACGAGGCGCCACAACAAATCATGCAGTACAAGGTTGTCGGACTGGCCGGAGTCGAAGGGAACGCCCAGGTCTATGCCGGGCAGAATCCGGCGGGCGAGTTCACGTTCCTGTACTGCGTTCCCACCGTGAACGCCACCGATCGCACTGCGGCCGAAAGGTTGGCCACCCGTGAGCACGCCGCGCTTGCCTTGCTGGCCAGAGAAGACCGCACGTGGCAGGTACGCGACTGGTTCGACTGGAACGGCTACCGCGTCACCCCGGTCGTGCCCGACCTGAGCGGGACCAGCCTGTGGAAGCTCACCGGTGATCGGCGGACGGCGACCGACGCGGACGGGCGGATACCGCCGGAGATCGCCACGCCCGTCGTCCACGACGCGTTTGCCGCGCTGGCCTCGGTGCACGCCAAGGAAATCATGCACCGAGCACTTCGACCGCGGTACGTCGAGATCACCGGGGACAACCGGATCCGGTTCCGCGACTTCAGCCGAGCCAGGATACCCACGACGGAGACCATCGCCCCGGACCTCTTCGACGACCATCCGTCGACTCCGTACCGTGCCCCCGACTGCACCATGGAGTTCTTCGGCACCAGGGACGACGTCTACAGCCTGGCGTTGTGCTTGGTTCAGTGGATCCACGGTGACCAGAACGAGAGCCCCGATCACGACCTGGCGAGGCAGCGGGCAGCCGCTTGCCCCGAGATCGGCCGAGTGCTCGAACAGTGCCTTCGCCCTGAGTATGACGGCCGACCAGAGGCGGCGGAGGTTGCCTCGATCACGGCACCCGACGCCACAACCGCGGCAGCAGCGGCCGCCCAAGCCTCAGGTCCGATCACCGGCATGTTGGCCTTCGACCGGTACCGACTGCACCGCCAGCTCGGCGAGGGCGCTTGGGCAGTAACGTGGCTGGCCACAGACGAGCAGCTACCCGGAGAGCGCACGCTCAAGTACCTGAGGCAGGGCCGTGTTTCACCGGCGCAGGCCCTGACGGAGTTCAACAACACAGATCTGCTGCGCAGCCGCTACTGCGCACGGGTGTACGACCTCCTGCCGAACCCCGCGCCAGGCGTACTGGTTCAGGAGTACGTCGCCGGAGCGACGCTGAAGGAAATCGCGGCGGACAAGGTGATGACCGGCGAAGAGTTCCGGAGCATCGCGATCGATGTGCTCTCAGGCCTCGACGACGCACATCAGCAAGATCTCTACCACCGCGACGTCAGCCCGTCCAACATCATCGTGCGGGATGACGGCGGCGCACGGCTGATCGACTTCGGACTGGCCTCCCGTGCCGCCAGCGCCCGCTCAGCGGTCGGGTCGCCACCGTTCACCGCGCCGGAGGTGTGGGCACGAGGTAGTTGGTCACCGGCTGCCGACATCTACAGCGCTGCCTCGTCCGTCCTGACCTCGATGCTCGGTCGCTACCCCTACGTCAGCCCGGACTTGGCCGGGCGCGAAACGCTGGTCCCGCCGAGCGAAGAACAGCGTCAGCGATTCGGTGACGCCGTGCTCAACACGCTGTACCTCGGCGTCGCGTACAACCCGGCGGAGCGGCCGCAAAGCGCGGCAGAATTCGTACGACTGCTGAAGGCACCAAGTGTGCCGTCGGAAGCGGGACAGCGCCGGACGAACCCAACGGTCGCCCACCTCCGCGGCTTGTACCGAGAAAGCGGTATCGGCAACAGCGGAAACCGTGGTCTCGATGACGCGTTCGCGTACGACACTTACGCACGAAGCTGGCTGGACGACAGACTGCTTCCGGCGATCCTTGACCGGAAGCTGGACGTCGTTGTGCTGAGTGGAAACCCAGGCGACGGAAAGACTTCGTTTCTGGTCAAAGTGGGGAACGCCCTGGACGATGCGCGAGCGGACACATTGCACGACGACGAGGCTGGCTGGCGCAAACAACTCGACGGCCACACGTTCATCGCGGTCTACGACGCGTCCGAGTCCAACGGCCCACTGTCCTCGGACGAAATGCTGAGGCAAGCGATCGATCCCGGTGACGGCGAGGACCCGGACCGACGGACAGTGTTGATCGCCGCGAACGACGGCCGCGTCACGCAGTTCTTCACCGACCACGAGGACCTCTACCCGAACATCGCCGAGCAAACGCTTCGACAACGCCGAGCCGACACGGACTCGAACTCCCGAGTGGTTCTGGTGGATCTCAAACGCCGTGCGCTGGCCATACCGGGCAGTGAGACCCCCAGCCTGGCCGAAGCCATCCTCGACTTGTTCACCGCCGAGGAGCGGTGGTCGGCGTGCACGGGCTGCGCGGCACTGTACAGCTGCCCGATCCGGCGCAATGCCGCCGACTTGCGGACGAGTTCGACCGCGGCAGCGGTCAAGGAGCTGGTGCTGACCAGCCATCTGCGTCGTCGACGGCGCGCGACCGTACGCGACGTCCGGTCCGCATTCGCCTGGCTCATCACCGGAGACTTGTCCTGCGAGCAGATCCACAGCGAGCGGGATGACGGCAAAGATCCAGCCACCACCGACAGGCTGCTGCCCGCCCTCGCGTTCGGCGGTGCCAGCGGTGACAACCTGCTACAGGAGTGGGCGGAACTGGATCCGGCGGAGCTGCCCGCACCCGGCGCGATCCGCACGGCACGCGCCAGGGTCGATGTCCTGCCGGATCTGCACGAGATCACTGAACCGGACATGCGGAGGCTCAAGCGGGCGTTGTTCCTTGGCCAATGGGGCAGCGAAGCGGGGCGCGCCGAGGTGCGCGGCTATCGACACTTTACCGAATACCTCGCCGCGCTGTCCGCACCGGACACGGCATTGCCCAGGTTCATCGCAGGACTTTCCCGGGTGCTCGGATTCGTCGGATACGACGGCACAGACCTGGCACTGCGAGACCAGTCATACGACGCGCCAGCGGTGCGGGCCATTGTCGTGATCAAGGAACTGGCCGCTGCGAACTTCACACTGACCACTGACGGTGCCCGCTCGCCGTACATCGAGTCATTCCCGGATCTCCTGGTGCTCCGCCACACCTCTGGTGCGGAACTGCGCATCAACCTGGACACCGCCGAAGTGCTGCTGCGCGCGGCCGACGGCGAGATCCTGGGCGACCTCGCCTCCGAGGCCATCCGGCAGGAGGTCACCGGATTCGGCAATCGGCTGCGCCGAGAGCCAGCCCATGCGGTGCGGGTGATCGATGGCTCCGGCCGTTCACTGAAGGCGGTGGCCGTGGACGGCAGAATCGTGAGGGAGGGCGCGTCATGACCATCGAGCTGCCGAAGACCGTAAAAACTTACCTGTACCCGCCCTTGACCGTCTTCACGACGGCGGATACCGATGTCGATCGTGTCCTGCCACATCTGTTCGAAGCCTGTGTCAAGGGAGGACGGCCGACCCGGATCCACACGGACGCGCGAAATTACCCAGGATATCTGGCCACGTTGCTGGCCAGTGATCAAATGGTGGGATTCGAATCGCCGGACGCGTCTGCGTTGGTAGACGGCTGGCTGCGGTCTTGTATCATCGACATGGGCACGGTCGGCAAGTCGCACAGCGAGGAGCAGATGTTGTCGGTCGCCCCGATAACATTGGCAGCATATCGTGCCGGCGTACCGAGGACTCGATCCCGGCACCGTTTCATCGACGACGTCACGTACCAGCTACTACGGGCCGAAGTGGCCCGGAAGACCCCTGATGCGAATCCGGACGGCGCGCTCCGTCGAATAATCGGAGAGAATCTCGGTCACGGCTTGCGGATCGGCCCTCCTCCCAAGTGGGAACCCGAGCTGATCGAGCCGGACAAGCTGGACATCAGTGCGTTGCTGGAATTCCGCTTCCTCGAAGGCTTCGAGATGGGCGAGGTGCGCGAGTTCAAGTCGGGATCGAAGGTACTCAACAGCCCACTGCCCGGAGTCACCGACAAGCTGGGCAAAATGCTGCTCGCACACCTGCTCGTGTACTCCGGGCGGCTGCCGACCGCGGCGCTGATGTCCACTTTTGCCGGGCTCCTGGCCCTCGGCTTGTTCACCCTGAGCCTGCGCATCAACGCGGCGGGACAACAACTCCTGCGCACCGGGAGGGCTCCCGCAGACATGGCCGAGGCGGATCCGAATTCCCCGCTCGAGCTCTATTGTGATTTCACCGGCGGTATTGACGATGAGTCCGACAAGATCTCGCGACAGTGCGTGGAGCGCGACCTCAACCAGATACGACTCGTCTTCCGGGACCGCATGACGTTCATGATCGCCGACAAGGCCATCGAGCGGATCGTGAGTGAGCGCGAGCGGCGCCATCACCTTTCAGGTCCAGAGAAGTTGGTTCAGCTCGCCGAGCTGCGCGAACATCAACAGGTCGAGCTCTTCGCCATGAGCCAGCTGTACGAGATCGACGCGATCAATCCGCGCGACAGCGAAAGCCTGACTGAGGATGAAGCCAATTTCCTCGACAACGTAAAACGATCCGACAAGAGTGAATTGGACAGGCTGCTTGACGTTCTGGAGTTCGTCAACCACGACAAGGCAACCCGGAACACGGTTTCGTGGTTCCATTCGGTGGGCGGTCTTCGCAAACCGTACGGAATCCTGACAGGCGCCTCCCAGAACCGGCGTTCATGGAGATATGCACCGAGCGACGAGCTGTTGCAGATATTGCTGCTGGCTGTGTTCGTCCGCGATCATGGAGCCTGTCGGCCCACGATGCCGCTGCAGCAGCTCCTGGACGAGCTGCGCCACCGGTTCGGCATCCTGGTCGATCGACCTCCCGCGTTCCTCGATGGTGCCGAGGCACGAGCGGCGGCGGCGGCCAACCTTGCCGCGTTCAAGCGCAGGCTGCAGCTGCTCGGCTGTTTCGACAGCCTGTCCGACGACTTCTCCGAACAAATCGTTCGTCACCCACTGGGGGATCGTGATGTCTGAGCCTGCCGGTACCCTTCTGCCGGACCTGATCGTCGATCGGATCTCTGCCGCGTTGACCGCGCAGTTCGGGCAGCACGAACCCGGCCACTGCGTGCGGGTGGACAACTTGCGCCAGGGCGACGCCGAGCGGCTGGTTCGCGCCTTGCGCAGGGATCTCACCGTTGGTCAGGCCGACGTGCACGTGCTCGTCGACCGGCCCGAGCAGGCTGATGACGACTTGCTGATTCCGGCTGAGCGCGCGGTCGAGTTGCGCAATCGCAAACGCCGTCAGCTGGTGTTGCTCGTGCCGGTCGGAACCGGCGCAGCGGCCAGCTCGCTGGACAACAGCTTCGAACGCCAGGACGTCGTGGACTTGCTGCGAGAGGCGAGCACGGCGCTCGTCAGCGAGCTTCCCGACGAGGACGGCCTGCGAGCGGGCCTATCGAAGATCGCGAAGGTGCTCGGCGCGAGACGACCGGTGGAGGCGTGGGCTCGCTACGTCGCCGAGGTCAGCCTTGCGCCGGATTGGCACACGATCGGCGCCGTGCTACCCGTGGTCGGCCTCATCCCCGACCTCGGTGGTCCCGAACTGGTCGACCGGCTGGCCCGCAACAGCGAGTGCGTCAAGGAGATCACCCGGCCGGCCAGGGCCGTCGCTCCGGTCGCCGACCGGCTCAGCAAGGCCAGGCTGACGGACAGCCCTGTACGCACCCGGCTGTTCGACTTCCTGTCCAGTCCGCAGCGGGACCTGTCGAATCCGGGCACGTGGACCGCCGAGCTGGCCGCCGAGTCCGGGCTCACCTTCGAGCACTGGCCGCTGACCGAACCGGAAACCGTAGCCGTGGACCAGATCCGGGTCGAGCCGTTCCTGAGAGTGAACGGCACGGTGGTGCGGAACTCACGTCTCAAGCAGGATCAGGTTGGCGACCTGCCGTACACCGAAGCAGGCGAAGATACCCCCGGTGTGGTGAGGGTCAGCTGGAAGACCGTGCCCGCGAACACCGACGCGATCAGTCGTTGGCAGATCGAGGTGCTGCCGCCGAAGGACATGCGGGGTGACGAAGAGGACTTCGAGCCGAAAGCGAAGATGACCATCGCCGGCGCCCGCCGCACCGCCACGGTGACCATCGACCTGGACGAGGCCGACCTGGAGCAGGGCTCGCTGTTCGTCGTACGAGTGACCGGACTGGACGCCGCCGGCCAGCCGGTGCTGTTGCAGACCGGTGACAATGAGATCGCCAGCGACGAAAGCCAGCAGTTCACCGTGCGATGGGAAGCCGACCTGATCGCCGGGGACACCAGGCGGGCATCAGCCTGGGCCCTCGCCCTCGGCAAACTCGATGCGGTGCTCGGCGGGCAGGACGACCTCACCGAGGACGCTTACAGCCTGAACGACACGCACTCCGCGGTGTCGCTGCGGTTGGGCGGACGCCGCACTGTGCTGCTCGGGGTCAGTCCCGCACTGGTGAAACTACAACGCGACCTGTTCGAGCAAGGGAATCCGGTCACAGCGTTCACCGCCTCCGGGCGCATGGGCACCGTACTGGACCCCGGTGATGTCAAGGAGGTTGAGGGTAAGCTTCCTCAAGCGCTGGATAAGCAACGCCGGGAGCTGTACGCGCTTCTCAGCGATCGCAAGCCACGCGACCTCGTCGAGTCCCTGGAATGGAACGACGAACTGCGGGATAAGGTCCGGGCTTACTGCCAGTCCTACACTCGCGCACTCGACAAAGCAGCCACCGATCCCACTCACCGCAGCGCCCTGCTGGCGATGGACACCCTGACCCTGGACATCACGATCGCGGGCGACAAGCCGATCCAGGCGGTTGTGGTGCTGCCCTTCCACCCACTGCGGTTGTCGTGGCTGTCCGAATACGACCGGACGCTGACCAGGTGGGCGACCGAACTGGCCGGCGGGTCGGATAAGGCACGGCGACGCGCGATGGTGGACGCCGATCTGGTCCGGCGCGTAAGCCCGGCCAACCTGCCGTTCGCCGTACCCGGTCCTGCGCCGAGAGGCGTTTTCGTACATGCACGCGAGGCGACAGTCGGTACCGGGATCTACCTTGCGCCAGACGAGCGGGAGCCTGGTATCGCGGTCCAGGCGGTGTTCGACGTGCTCGGCATCGACCGGCGGGACGTAGCTACCGACGTGCCGCCGACGATGCTCGCCGAACGCATCGCGACTTACCGGGACACGCACTCCCACCCGGACGCGATCCGACTGCTCGCGATCAACCCCGGCTCCGGTGAGCTGCTGGCCCAAGCGCTGCGCCAGGCGGTGCTGAAGCAGAAAGAAGCGGACACCGACGTAGCCGAGCTCGCAGGGCGGGCCGAGGTCGTGACCTACAGCACCCGACTGTCCAGCACGGACCCGCTGCCCGCGTTGACCGACCTGCAACAGGCAGTCGGCCGATACCGCACGGGGAGCACGCGGTCTTACCTCAAGCCGCCGCTCGGTCTGAGCGTTAGGCCGTTCGACCGGCTTGCCAAGGACAACGCACCAGTGCACCTGAGCGTGGTCAACGACCTTGCCGTGGTGGATGCCGTCGGAGGATCGGCGACGACGGATTCCACCGCGTCCTTCCGCAATTTGTTGACCCCGACCAGCAACCGGCCCGTGGACACCTCTGACGGGCGGTACTGGGAGATCAGGCCCGCTGTTCGGCTGCGGGAAGGCCGTGACGGGAAGAACAAGGACGGTGCGGCGGACGCCGTCGACGCACACCGGGCTCACCAAGCCACGCTCGCGGTCGCACAAGGATACCCGGCGGAGCATGGCATCGCCCTGAGGGTCACGGTCGGCGACAGGGAGATCGAGGCTCTGGAGGCCGCCCATGAACGGGCCGACTGGGTCTTGTCGATCGACCGCAATCTCGGACTGGAGTGGTACTCGTCGAGCACCGACGCGAACCGTCCGTACATCTTGGACTACGCGCCGGACTTCCTCGAAGGAATTGGGCCACGTCTCACGGTCACCACCAAGCACCAGGACGAGATCGAGCGGTTGCTGTCGGCCACGATGCGAGAGCTGAGTTTCGCGAACGACACCCAGTCGGTGCGCAGCGCTCTGCGCTTCATGCAGATGGTGTCCGGGCGATTGGCGCTGCGCCTAATCGGCAGGTCGGACCTGGCCGTCGAGGCAGTCGGCCTTGCCGCGTTGCTGGCTTCGCTGGAGAGTCGCGGTGAGTTGGCCGACACGATCATCGTTCCCGTGGACGTGCACCAAGAGGTGTTCGGCGTCGCTGCCGGGAACACGCGGTTCTGCGACCTGATCCTGGTGCATGCCACCAGGCAGACCATTCGGCTCGAGTGCGTCGAAGTCAAGCTGCGGAGGGGCGTGACGCCGCCGGAACAGGTGGCTGAGGACATCGTGGAGCAGCTCGACGCGACGGTCTCGATGCTGGAGAACGGTTTCCTCCGTAGTGATCCACCGCGCTTGGACGTCGAACTGCAACGGGCACGGTTGGCTGGAATCCTGCGTCATCACGCGAATCGCGCGTTCGCCATGGGCATGCTCAGCGAAGGACGTCTGGCCGCCGCGGAACGTCAGTTCGCGAGGATCGAGGACGGTACCAACCCGGAGATCACCAAGCAGGGTTACGTCATCAACCTGGACAGCGAGCAGGACATTCCCGGGGAGTATCGCGGAGTCGCGATCGAGGTGTTGACCCCGGCGGACCTCCGCAAGGCCGATATCGCCGCAGTCGGATCACCCCAGCCTGTGGCGCCACAACCCCCGACCACACCGTCAGCCGAACCAGCTCCAGAACCCTCCGCGGAGCCGGTCCCCGAACCTGTACCGAAAGAACCGCCGTCATCGTCGAACGTCGTGGCGACTCAACCGGTGCCACCATTCGCGCGACCGGGACCATCAGAGCGTGGAGAGCCGGAGCCGAAGCGCCCGGACCACCCCGGCGAGATCCGCGTGATGCTCGGTCGCGACGCCCACTCCGCCGAGGTGAACTGGCGGATCAGCACGTCCGGCAGCCCGCACATGTTCGTCCTCGGCATTCCCGGGCAAGGCAAGTCGGTGACGACCCGGCGGATCCTCAACTCGTTCGCCGACCAGGGTTTGCCGGCTCTGGTCGTGGACTTCCACGGCGACATGGCGGCCGATCCGGCGGCCAACGCGACAGTGGTGGACGCCGCCGACGGGCTGGACTTCTCACCGTTCGAGCTCCGAGCCGACGTCGACCACCAGAAGTATGCCCAGGCAGCGTGGGAGCTCTCCGAGGTCATCGGTTACGTGAGCGGACTGGGTGAGATCCAGCGGAACGTGGTGTACGAGGCGCTACGTGAGCTTTACCAGCGGCACGGGTTCGGCTCAGCGGCCGGCCCTACCGGGCTGCCTACCATGGCCGAGTTCTCCGCGCTCCTCGAGCAGATGGAAAGCAACGGACGCGGACGTAACGTAGCCGCACGGACCCGTCCACTCAGCGACTTCGGCCTCTTCCGGGACGACGCGGGCGAAGGGCGCTTCGGCAAGCTCCTGGACGGGGGCGTGGTGCTGGACGTGCACACGCTGATGGAACAGGTGCAGCTGGCAGCCGCCGCGTTCGTGCTGCGCAAGGTCTACCAGGAGATGTTCCACTGGGGAAAGACCGACGAGCTGCGCCTCGCCGTGGTGTTGGACGAGGCACACCGGTTGGCCAAGGACGTCACCCTGCCGAAGATCATGAAGGAAGGCCGCAAGTACGGCATGACGGTTGTGGTCGCCAGCCAAGGTGTCGACGACTTCCACCGAGACGTACTCGGCAACGCAGGCACGAAAGTGGCGTTCCGTTGTAACTTCCCACAGAGCAAGACAGTCGCGGGATTTCTCCGTGGCCGAGCAGGCCAGGACATGGCATTGGCTCTCGAAAAATTGTCCGTTGGCCAAGCGTACGTTTCGACTCCAGACTCACCGGAAGCCAAGAGGGTGTTCATGGAGCGGTAATCTGGCTGTCGTGCAGGTTCACGGCCGAGACACCGACAGCGAGCGGCAGCCCCGCGCAGTCGGTCACGACATGGATCTTCGAGCCCAGGCTCGCCTCGCCCGCCCCGTTCCCGCCACTCAGCCTGCCTTGTGAACTGCACTGTCACGATGAAGGGCTCTCTCTGTGCATGATGAGCGTCGTCACCCACCGAACTAGGAACCCCTAGGATCGGTGTCCACGCCACCCGCGCGAACCGTGGCGGTTGGTCAAGACTCCAGCAGCGGTGAGGACTAACGTGGCAGACGCAGGAGCCATTGGACCGATCGTCGACAGTCTTCGTCGCCACCTCACCGGAGCGGCGAGGGTAGACGCGTTGAGCGAGTCGTTCTCGGTGTATGTATACGACGCTATTATGAAGGATGCCTCAGACATTCCGTGCCGCCTGCTCCTATGGGATGGATCGCTGGACACGTACCCGCTCAATGGCCTGGGAAATGAGCACCGGCTCCGCGCGAGACTAGATCAGCATCGAATCGCCAGGGGCTGTGCCGAGTGGGCCAGAGAACGGCTGCAGGTCCGCAGGTTGACGAAGCGTACACGGCAATCGTGGGTAAGCGTCAATGGAATGTTCCCGTACGCCGTGAGTGGGTCTGGTCTCGACGCCGAAGGGCTCGGGCTGGTGCCGTCGGACGATCTGATTTTTCCGGAAGAGATCAGCGATGTTGCCGACGCCAAGCGGCTCGCCGCGAACTTTGAGAAGATCTGGCGCAACGAGCACGCCAGCGAGGAGGCACACGAGCGGTTCTTGGCAGGGATCGATCTGCTCTATCGGGACAACCCGCCCGAGTCAGTCTATTTGCGAATTTTGATCACGCTTTTTTCCGACTTCGTGAGCGAGGCAGGCGACGAGACCGAGGAGCGAGGAAAGACCGGCTTCTTCAACACCGAGGTGTGGCAAAAGCTCTACAAGTTCCAGCGTGATGGCGTACTCGGCGCCATCGAGAAGCTGGAACTCCATAACGGCTGCATTATCGCCGACAGCGTGGGCCTTGGTAAGACCTTCGAGGCCTTGGCCGTCATAAAGTACTACGAGCTGCGCAACAATCGCGTCCTCGTGCTAGCACCGAAACGACTGCGGGAAAATTGGACGATTTTCCGCGCCAACGACGCCCGCAATCCGCTGATCGCCGACAGGTTCGCCTTCGACGTGCTCAACCACACCGACCTCAGCCGCGCCGACGGCAGGTCGGGTGACATCGACCTGACCCATGTCAACTGGGGCAACTACGACCTGGTCGTCATCGACGAGTCCCACAACTTTCGAAATAACCCGCCGCTGAAGGGCCACGTCACCCGTTACCAGCGGCTGATGAACGAAGTCTTCAAAGCAGGAGTGAGGACGAAGGTTCTCATGCTCAGCGCCACCCCAGTCAATACCCGCTTGGCCGACCTGAAGAACCAGGTCCTCTTCGCCACCGAAGGTGTCGACGACGCTCTCGCGGGCGGCGGCATTAGCTCTATTGAGCAGACACTGCGCAAGGCGCAGATGCGATTCACGACCTGGCAGAAGAGTGACGCCGCGACCAGGTCGGCCAAGTCACTGGTCGGTGTGCTCGGCATGGATTACATCCGCCTGCTCGACCTGGTCACGATCGCCCGCTCTCGCAAGCATATCGAGAAGTACTACGGCACGGCAGACGTCGGAAAGTTCCCTGAGCGACTTGCACCGGTCAACCTTTCACCGCCGATCGATGTCGATGGTCGATTGATGCGACCCGAACAGCTCAACGATGCGCTCCTCATGCTCAACCTGGCCGCCTACCGACCGACCTCATATGTGCTGCCCAGCAAGGCGAAGAAGTACGCCGAACTCTACGACCAGCAACTCCGTACTGGTGGCGCCCGGGTTTGGCGGCAGTCCGACCGTGACGCCAACGTCGTTCACCTCCTTCGCATCGGACTGCTGAAGCGACTTGAGTCGTCGGTGGCATCGCTCACCCGCACTGTGGCGAAGATCCTCGGCAAGGTTGAGGCAGTGGTCGCCAAGGTGGAGGAGTACGACGCTGCGGGCGGCACCGGTGTCTCCATCGAGAGCCTCGACGATGTCGCCGATCTCGATGATCAAGAGTTGGAGGACGTCATCGGCAGCACTCTGAAGGTGCTGCTGGCCGACATCGACCGCGCTGCCTGGCTACAGGATCTCCGCGACGACCGGGACCGGCTGCGCATGGTACTGACCGACATCGAGGCCGTTGATCCCGATCGTGACGCCAAGCTCCTGGCACTCAAGGACGTGCTCCGACAGAAGGCCGAGAAGCCCACCAACGAGGGAAATCGGAAGGCACTAGTCTTCACTGCCTACTCCGACACTGCCGACTACCTCTACACCGAAGTATCCAGCTGGGCGCGTGCGGAACTCGGACTGCACTCCGCACTCATCACCGGCACCAGCAACAAAAGCACTCTGGACACGCGAAACGACATGCATAGTCTGCTGATGGCGTTCTCGCCCCGCTCGAAGGGGCGCGACCCCGCTGCTGAGCAGATCGACATCGTCATCGCCACGGACACCATCTCCGAGGGGCAGAACCTTCAAGACTGCGACATGGTCGTCAACTACGACATCCACTGGAACCCGGTTCGCATCGTGCAGCGCTTCGGCCGCGTCGACCGCATCGGCACCACCAACACGTCCGTACAGCTGGTCAACTTCTGGCCCGACATCGACCTGGACACCTACATCAACCTGGAGAAGCGCGTCTCCAGCCGAATGACCCTCCTCGACGTGTCGGCCACCGGTGAGGAGAACATCCTCGATGCTGATGCGATGAACGACCTGGACTACCGCCGCAAGCAGCTCGAGCAGATGCAGAACTTCGCTCCGACGATGGAGGACCTTGCCGGAGGGCTGAGCATCACCGATCTCACCTTGGGTGATTTCCGCATGGATGCCGCTTCGCGTCCATGGCGGCAGCGCAAAGATCTGGCCGGCTGGCCCTTGGCGCTGTTCGGCGTGACCCGTTTCGATCAGACACTCGCCGCCGACGGGCTCACACCGGGCGCAGTCTTCCTACTTCGGGTTCGGGGGGACGCAATCGCAATACCGGGCTCCTACCCGTTGGCTCCCCACCTGCTGGCCTACGTCGGGGCTGACGGCGTGCTGGCTCACCCCATCGACGAACCGAAGCTCGCCCTCGACGTCCTGCGCCGCCACTGCCTGGACCGCACCGAGCCCGACGAGGCCGCTCTCTCAGCGTTCAATCGGGCGACCATGGACGGCGACCGGATGACCCACTACCAGGGCCTGCTCGACGTAGCCGTCAGGGCAGCCTCCAGACAGGCGACAGAGACCGCCGTGGGCTCTCTGTTCTCGCCAGGGCCCTCGATCCTGGGCATCAGCGACGGCGCCGCCGGTCTTGACGCCGTCGATGTCGTCGCTTGGTTGGCGGTGGTGCCGTGAACAAGGAGACTCCTCTCAACCCTGCGGAGGTCCTGGGTCTACCTGAACGAGCCAGGCTCTCCGAGCGGCTTACGAAACGGCTGTTGCGAGACCAGGTCGGCGGCGACACGAGGAGCGCACCGGACCGCAGGCTCGTCGACAGGGCCGTCGCCTCGGCGCAAGTGGTCGGAATCCTCCGCCCGGAGACGATCCTCGTACCCGTATATCGCGACCACGGTCGCGATGGAACCGGTGACAGCGAGATTTCCGACATCGCCGTCCTGCACCTACGGCTGAACGCGAAGATCACCCCGTCCGACCGACGGCGCTTAGTCGAACTGGTCCAGCGGGCCATGCCTCGGCCCGTAGTGCTCTTCCTCGACGGCCCAGACCTGCCGGGTGAGCTGGCCCTCGCTCTCACTCACGTGAACCGCACCGATCCAGAGAAGCGGACCTCGGTTATCGACGCAACCATCACCGTCCCGGTGGCTGAGCTACCCAATGGCGTTCTCGACATCACCCGCTGTGACCGCACCGACCTGTGGGCGCTCTATCGCGACCTGGTGCGCATCGTCGCGACCGCAGGGCGTCCCGCGTCGGCCGCACTTGGGGCCGATGAGGCGGTGCAGTTGCACCATCGGCTTGCCGCTCTCCGTGCGGAGCTCGACGCCGTCGCACGGGAGGCGAAACGTGCGAGGTCGCAGCAGTCTCGCATCGCACTCAACACCACGGCCAAAGTGTTGAGACAGCAGATCGCTACCGTACGCACGGACCTATACAGTGCCGACCAATCGCAGTGATCCGGCGAGACCTCTCATCGCCGATGCACGCCCCCAGGGGAGACAACGACGTGACCGCGGACAGCACCCCGTTCGAGCCGATCAGCGACAAGCGCGACCACCACGGTCCCGGAGAGGTGCAGGGCAACATCGACGCCCTTGCCCGGCTCTTCCCCGACGCCGTCGTCGACGGGACGGTCGATCTCGACGTCCTGGCCGACCTGATCGGCCAGAAGACCGACCGGAGTGGCGCGGAGGGCTTCGGCCTGCGCTGGCCCGGCATGAACGAGGCTCGTAGGCTCTCGGCCCAGCCAGCTACTCAGACGCTGCTCCCGCGCCCGGACGAGTCGGTGGACTGGGATACCACCCGCAACATCGTGATCGAGGGCGACAACCTAGAGATTCTACGCCTGCTACGCCGCAGTTACACCGGCGCGGTCGATGTCATCTACATCGACCCGCCGTACAACACCGGGAACGATTTCGTTTACGACGACAGATTTAGATCTTCCCGCGCCGAGATCGAGACTACTGCGGGCCTTCGCGATGAGAACGGCACATTGGAGAGCGGTGCCGCATCTAATCTATCCGCGGATCGTCGAGCCGGGTCATCTCGCCATTCAAAATGGCTCTCCATGATCTATCCTCGCCTGATGCTCGCACACCACCTACTCAAGGAAACCGGTGTGATAATTGTTGCGATCGATGACATTGAGCATGCTCGCTTGAGACTGACACTTGACCGAGTTTTCGGTGCCGAGAACTTCATCGCCAACCTTGTGTGGCAGGGCGGCCGAAAGAACGATGCACAGTTCGTCTCGCCCTCGATAGACTACATGTTGGTCTACGTCAAGAATGCGGGAGCGCTCGCAGATATTAAGTGGCGCGAACCGAAGCCTGGGCTGGAATCAATTTTGGCAGCGGGACGGAAAGCCTGGGATGACTCAGGCGGGAATTCCATTGAGGCTACCCGACTCATAAAGAAGTGGTGGTCATCTTTGCCGGCGGATGATCCGCGCAGGGCCTCGGCACATTACAATGAGATAGACGGACAGGATGGTCGACCGGGAGTCGTGTACTTTGCCGGCGACCTGAGAAGTCCCAATCCGCGACCCAACCTTCAGTACGAGATCATGCACCCGGCCACAGGAAAGCCGGTCAACATGCATCCGAACGGGTGGGTTTATGAACGGCCGCGGATGAATCAGCTTCTCAAGGAAGGCCGCATCAAGTTCGGCAAGGACGAGTCCCTGCGGCCGACGTTCAAGCGCTATCTTGACGAGACGAGCACACAGAGTGTGCTCCCAAATTTTTACATGGATCGCCGCGCAGCATCTAAGCGTCTTGAGCGCCTTCTAGGCGCAGATGTGTTCACTTACCCGAAGGACGAGACGGTGCTCGCCCGCTGGATCAAACTCGTCACGCGGTCGAACTCTGATGCTCTCGTTCTCGATTTCTTCGCCGGCTCTGGGTCGACCGGTCATGCGGTAATGGATCTTAACGCCGCCGACGGCGGCAACCGCCGATACATTCTGGTCCAGCTCGACGAGCCGGTGAACAAAGACGGCTACACGACGATCGCCGACATTACCCGCGAGCGGCTGCGTCGCGCGGGTGCGCAGATTGCACAGCAGCGAACGCTGGACGCGCAAGACATCGATACCGGCTTCCGCTCCTATAAGCTGGCTGACTCCAACGTCAAGCCCTGGGACGGGACAGCTGAGCTCAACCTACTTGAGTCCGTCGACAACCTCGTCGGCGGCCGCGGCACGGACGATCTGCTAGTGGAGATGATGCTACGGCTGGGCATCGATCTGGTGACACCAGTCGCGACCAGAGAGGTCGCCGGATCCACCCTTTACAGCCTCGCTGGCACGCTGTACGCCTTCTTTGGTAGCGATCTGGACGTCGCGAAGGCGGACGAGGTTGCGAGGGCGATCGTCAGGTGGCGGGAGGAGGATCCGGTCGACTCCGAAGTGACCGTCGTGGTTCGGGACACGGGCTTCCGCGATTCCGGGGCCAAGCTGAACCTCGCCGCAGCGCTGCGGCAGGCCGGCGTCACGACCCTACGCAGCATCTGAGGCAAGCGTGAAGTTCAACTTCGAGGCCAACCTCGACTACCAGCGCGCCGCCATCGACGCCGTCACCGATCTCTTCCGCGGGCAGGACTCACTCACCGGCCAGTTCACCGTCCAGGCCCGTAAGACCCCGGACGCCAACATGCTGCCCGGCCTGGATGAGGCCGAGTTGGGAGTGGAGACTCTCGGTGTCGGCAACCGGCTACGCCTGCACACCGACGTCATCCTGGCCAACCTGCACACCGTGCAGGACCGCGCGGGCCTCGCCCACGAGGAGCAGCTCACGTCGGTCAACTTCACCATCGAGATGGAGACCGGCACCGGCAAGACCTACGTTTACCTGCGCACGATTCACGAGCTTCACAAGCTCTACGGGTTCACGAAGTTTGTGATCGTGGTGCCCTCGGTCGCTATCAGCGAGGGCGTGACTACCTCGATCGCTCTGCTGCGCGAGCACTTTGAGGCGCTCTACCCAGGCCAGCGCCTCTCCTCATTCCGACTCGACGGCGGCAACCTCTCGCGGGTGCGCTCCTTCGCCACCTCATCCGGCATCGAGGTGATGATCACCACCGCTGCCGCGATCAACAAGGCCGCCAACAAAGTGCACCAACAGGTTGAGGACCTTGGCTTCGAGATCCCGATGGACCTGATCCGCGCCACCCGCCCCATCGTCATCGTCGACGAGCCGCAGAGCGTCTACGGCGATGACGGCAATCCCCGCAAGACGAAGGGTGCGGGTCGAGTCGCCATCGAGGGCCGCGTGCCGACCAGAGAAGACAGCACCGTCGGCAAGCAGTCCCTGGCAAAGGGCATGCATGCCACGGCGGTGCTGCGCTACTCAGCGACACATCCCCGGTACGACAAGGCGAATCTCGTCTACCGCCTCGATGCGATCGCCGCATACGAGCAGGCCCTCGTCAAGCAGATCGAGGTCGACTCCCTGGTCACCGAGACGAGTGGCGCCGCGCCATACGTCCGCCTGCTCCAGACCAAGCGGTCCGGTTCCGTGATGAAGGCCCGGTTGGAGGTCGACGTCGAGGTCGGCAACCAGATCAAGCGCAAGGCTGTCGACGTGCCTGTTGGGGCCAACCTTGAGGACGTCACCGGCCGCGCGCGTTACCGCAACCTCACCCTCGACTCGGTCAGCGTGGTACCCGGGTCAGAATCGGTCCGCTTCGGTGACCTCGTCGAGTTGAAGGTCCATGACGCTGTCGGTGCCGAGATCAGCGTCGACGAGCGTGCCCGGCAGATGATCGCCCAGACGATCCGGCAGCACCTGCGCAAGGAGCAAGAGTTCGCCGTCGCGGGCAAGGCGATCAAGGTGCTCAGCCTCCTCTTCGTCGACTCAGTCGCGAAGTACCGCGTTTACGACGGCAACGGCGACGCCCAGCCGGGCGAGTACGCGCGGATGTTCGAGGAGGAGTACGCGAGAATCGCCGTCGTGCCGGAGTTCCGCAGCCTTCTCGGGGCCGATCCCGCCGACGCGGTCGCAGCTCGCGCCCACCAGGGCTATTTCTCCATCGACCGGTCCAAGGGCAAGTCCGAGCGGCTTGTGGACACCTCGGAGACCAACGACAAGGGCCGCCAGCAGGCGAGCCTGGCCTACGAGCAGATCATGAAGGACAAGGTCGGGCTGACCACTCCCGGCACCCCGATCCGCTTCGTCTTCACCCACTCAGCGCTGCAGGAGGGCTGGGACAACCCGAACGTCTTCCAAATCTGCGTGCTGCGCACCATGGGCACTGAACGGTGGCGCCGGCAGAGTATCGGCCGAGGCTTGCGCATCTGCGTTGACGGCGACGGCAAACGCGTCCCCGGCTTCGACGTCAACCGCCTCACCGTGATCGCGAATGAGTCGTACGAGGAGTTCGCGGAGCAGCTCCAGCGCGAGCTCGCCGACGATCTTGGCATCGAGTTCGGCCGCGTGAGCGTCGACGGCTTCGCGCGCCTCACCTACAAACCCGCACCCGGTGCCAAGCCGGTGCCGGTCGGGGACGGGATCGCCCGCGCCCTCTTCGAGGCGCTGGCCGCCGCCCGGTACGTCAAGCCTACCGGCAAGGGCGTCGCCAAGGTCGAGGACAGTCTGCGTGAGGCCGTGGCAGGCGACACCGAGGAGCTGCGCGCGCTCGTCGCCGCGGCCGTTCCCAGCGTGACGGCTCGGTTTGTCGTCCAGCGCCTCATCAAACGGCTCGTTAAACCGATCGACGTCAAGAAGGCCGGCAACCGGGTCTCCGTTCCAGTGGTCGGCGAGCGCCTGGAGAGCCCGGAGTTCCAAGCACTGTGGGAGCGAATCAAGCACCGCACCCAGTTTCGCGTCATCGTCGACGAAGCCGGGCTGCAGGCAGCCATCGTCTCAGCGTTGCGTGCCCTGCCTCCGATGCCGGACCGCAAGGGCGTGTGGGAGACCACCCTCGTCAACGACATCGACCAGGGCGGCCTGCGTAGCACAACCATGCGCAGCGAGCGGGTCGACGTGGTCTACGCGGACCGCGACGACTTGCCAGACATCCTGTCCGTCCTCGCCGACCGCACCCAGCTCACACGCCGGACCCTCGCCCAGGCGTTGACAGAGTCGGGCACGCTGGTGCAGTTTCGAAAGAACCCGCAGGTCTATGTCGACAAGGCCACCCAGGCGATCAACAGTGCGAAGGAACAGTTGCTCGTCACCGGCCTCCGTTACGAACTCGTCGATGATGCCAGGCCCGAAGTTGCTCGTCGGTACCCGCTCTCGATCTTCGCCGAGGCGGACCTCGCCGGCTACACCGGTCCGGGCGGAAACATCGTCACTGGGGAAGACGGCGAGCCGCTCGAATTCGATGCCAAGTCACCATACAAATACATCGTCGTCGACTCTGCTGTTGAGCGCGCCTTCGCCGTCGCACTCAAGCAGCGCAACGACGTTAGGACATTTGTAAAGCTGCCTGCGGCTTTCATCATTCCGACACCACTTGGCGACTACAATCCGGACTGGGCAGTCGTCGTCGAACGCTCCGACGGCAGCCGCTACTTGGTCTTCGAGACGAAAGGCTCGATCGACCCCGAGCTGTTGCGTCCGGTCGAGAAGGGCAAGGTCTACGCGGCCGAGTGCCACTTCAATGCAATCCGGGTCACCCTCGACCTTGACGACCTCCGCTACGCCAAGGTCGACAGCATGAATACAGCCGATGGTGTGATCGACGAGGCGTACGTATGACGGACTTCGATGCCGATCGCGGTGGTCTGACGTGGCAGCAGCGCACGAATCGGAGGTGGACGAGGTCATCCGCCTCGCCGATCGCCGATCGGTTGCAGGTCGACCTGGTACACCTCGTGGCCGCGCTCCGCACAGTGCCGTAGCCGCCGGCCTGTTGCCGTGGGCTCGAACTCCTAGTCCGTCGAGAACAGGTCCGGCTGGGTGTCCTCCTTCGTCGGCTTCTTCGCTGCAGGCGACACCGGCAGGACACCGGCGCTCGTCAAATCCTCGACCGTGATCAGCGGGCTTTCGAGGATGCGGTGGAGCAGCTGGTCCTGGAACGGTTCGAGTGCCACGAGTCGTCCGAGCACGTGGATGAGGTCGAGCAGTTCGGTGGTGGCCGACGGCGTCCAGGTGGTTGGGACGATGGTGTCGAGTGGGGACTTGCGGTTGCCGGAGGGGTTCTTCTTGCGGTAGCCGAACCAGTGCTTGAGCACCCGCATGCCAGCGACCTCGTAGTTCCACACCTCGGGTGCGACCGGGGCGACGCTGCCGGAGCCGACGTGCAGTGTCCTGCTGCCCTCGTCATAGGTCATGCGGTCCGGCATGCCGTGCTCGGTGTCCGGGATCGCGACCTGGATCAGCGGTCGTTCACGAGGGTTGCGCGGGGCAGCGGCCGGACGGTCCGCAGCTGGGTCGACGAAGCGCTCGCCGTAGGTGTGCAGCCAGACGACTTCTTCCCCGACACGCACAGCCTCAGCCCACAGGTGCGGGTCGCGGGTCAGGGGAATGCGAACACCGGGGGTTGTTGTGAGGTCCGCGGCGTAGTGCCTGGTGAAGCCTGGGTGGGCGGCGACGGCGGCGAGGTAGGCGATCAGGTCGGTTTCGCTGACGTGCTTGTCGAGTTGCTCCGTCAGGTGGGTGAGGAGTCCTGGGGTGATGTTGGGGTGGGTTGCCTTGGCGTCTGTGTACAGGGGCAGCGACCGGCCGCCCCTGCCCGAGTGGTAGTGCATATCGGGCAGCAATGAGGTGAACACGAGCGCCGGTCCGGCATCGATCGGGTGCGCGTGCTGTTCCACGACGAAGATCTGGTTGCTGCCGAGGGTGGACCACAGCCCTGCCCTGGGTCTGGCGATCAGCCTGGAGTCGGGGATCAGCCACTGCCGGTCGAAAGCGCGGAACCCGACGCGAATCGGCGAGGACATTTCGCCTTGTTCTTGGGCAAGGACGGTGTTGCTGCGCGGGAAGCCCGGAAGAGGTGGGGTGATCCGTCTCAGGTCGAAGTACTGGTTCTCCTGGAAGAGGACGGCTTTCGTCGCGGCGGGTGCTGAGATCAGCCGGTGCCAGCGTTGGGCGAGGGTCTCCTGGTCGGGTGCGTAGACCCAGGTCCGGTTGGGCTTGACGCCGGGAGACGCCCACGGCACGAGATCGGTCGTGGCCGGCATGGACAACCACTGCGTGCGGCCGGCCGGCTGGAACGGGTCGTGCCAGCCGTCGGAGCACTGCTGCCACTCGGATGAATCCGCGCGCAGGGTGCCGAGTGCTGCGATTTTATCGGCGACGGCCCCGGTGACCGAGGTCCGGTGGACGCGCGCCGGCGTGGTGGCCTCGATCTTGCCCCGGCGGACGAAGACGGCTACGCAGATGGGTTGCTGGTTGCCCGGGAAGAATCGTGTGTTGACCGGCGGCTGGTGCCCCTCCGGGGTCAGATCGATGATCCACCCCTCGTCAGCGGTCTCTCGCAGGTACCGACGCATGCCGGCGAGTCCGGGGGACGTGGTGAAGCCCGCGGAACAGACGAACGCGACAATGCCTGCTGGGTGCTGAGGGTGTGCGTCGAAGACCTTCCAGGTGGCCCAGCGCCAGAAGTAGACGTACTTGTTGTGCAGCGTGTACTCGCGGCTGCCCTGACCGGGCGTGCGGAACGCATCGAGGCTGGGTGCCGCGACCTTGCTCTCCGACTTCCCTTCGATCCACGGTGCCGTGCCGCGCACCTTGTCGACGTACGGCGGGTTGCCGATCACCACCATGACCGGCGCCTCCTGCTTGACCCGGTTCGCCCCGCGCCGCGAAGTCTCCAACGGCTCGTACACGCTGCCCAAATTGAGGTGCTGCACGCGGGGGTCGTCCAGGGTGTCGGCGAGGAAGCGGCGCTCCTTGGCAGGAGCCTCGGCCTGGTGGCGCTTCTTGAGCAGACTGTGGATGCGCAGTTCGGCGACGGCGTAGGGGGCGGCCTGGTTCTCGAAGCCGATCAGGCGATCCGAGAACTCGCGCAGATGGGGTGCGACAGCTCCCGGCCCCTCTTCGGCCTCGACGGTGCGTGCCACGGTGTTGACCACTTCGGCGAGGAAGCTGCCGGTACCCATCGCCGGATCGACCACGATGACGTCGCGTTCCGCGAAGCCTCTACTGCGGCCGAGGTGGGAGCGCAGTACCTCGTCAACGAACCGGGTGGTGAAGGCGACCAGTTCCGCTGGGGTGTAGTAGACGCCGCTCTTCTTGCGCAGCTCCGGGTCGTACTCGGACAGGAAGCTCTCGTACAGCGTCGCGTAGGAGTCGTCGGGGAACTGCGTCCAGTCCACCACCTCCAGCACCCGGAGCATGGTGGTCAACGCGACGCTGTGCTCCTCTTCAGGCTGGTCGGTGAGAACGGCGAGGGCTCGGCCCATCAAAGAGTGCTTCTTGCCCAGCAGCCGGGCGATCTCGCGGATCGGCTTGCCGTTGAAGTCCACTCCCTCCACTCGGGCGAGTAGGAGGGCGAAGGTCACCGTCTGGGAGTACTGGTCGGCGAACTCCTGGTCTGTCAAGCTCGGGAAGAGCGCTTGGCGCCAGTCCATGGCGAGTCCGCTGAATGTGCCGCTGTTCGACTGGCCGCGCTGCTCGCGCTCCAACTCCGCGGCGACGTCGTCGCGGAGCAGGCGGCACAGGTTGGCGATCACGCGCACCATGTCGTCCAGGGAGCGCGGTGGTTGGGGATGCCAGAGCAGGAAGCCGGTCATCACCTGCGCGAAGTCCGTGCCGACCGTGTGCAGCTTGCCGCCTGCTCGGTCGAGGCCAGGCTCGAGGCGGGCGACCCTGCCTTGGAGCTTGCCGTAGGCGTAGCGGGCGAAGCTCTCCCCGTCCGTGTACAGGACGTTGGGTAACAGGCGCAGCGCCTCCCACTGCTTGCGGTCGTGCTTGGTCGGGGCAGTCCAACTCTCCGGCGTGCCATAGCCGGGTCTCTTCAACTCGACGTACCCGATGCGGGCCTTGTCGACGTTGACCGCATAGTCCGGGCGTACGGACAGGTCAGGCAGTCGTGTCTCGCCGATCATCGTGACCGTGAGGATCAGGCCGTCAGCGATCTTGGACACCATGTGTTCGAAAGGTCCACGAAGGTGGTCTTCGGGTGAACCTTCGCGGGTCCGCAGTTTCTTGGTCACTTCGCGACCGAACGCGGCGATGACCTTGTCGAAGTCGATGGGGTCGGCCCTGGGGTGCGGCGTACGAGGAGTAGGCATTGACTGCTCCCGTTAAGCGGGGGAAGACCAAGATCTCCAGGAAAACCGATGACGACTTTTACTGTCTGTACAGCCGACGGGTAATCCGAAAAACAGGGAAGACACACCGTCGGTGGATGTCAAGAGCCATTCGATTGGACATGTCGAGCCAATTCGACCGATCGGGTTACGCACTCTGGACTTCGGGAGCACTAATCCTCGTGTCGCGTGCGAGGATCCCTGGTCGTATCACCGGTGAGACACGGACGGTCCAGCGGCGTTCGAGGTTGCCCCTGAGGAGCTGCGCGAACACGCGACTGAGGTCCAAGACCGAGCGGTGCTCGCACAGGCGCTGGACAGCACGCGGCAAGTGTCGATGCCATCCGACGCGTACGGCGTGGTGTGCCACACCGTACGCCATGCTGCTCGATCCGATCGACCAGTGGGAAGTGGACACGTTGTCGGGCTCGGGATGGTCGGTGTCGGACTGGAGGCGCTCGGCGTCTACGGCGTCTACATAGCCCCGGTCGGCACGCTGGCCTACGGGCCGGCGGGTTGATCGAGCACGTCCAGCCGCTGCAGAGCATGTCGAACGACCCGGCAAGGACGCCTCCGGCGATCCGCGCCTACGCGCGAACCCGGCAGAACATCGGCGAAGGCGTGATACGCGCCGCCGGGGAGTTGGGAACCACGTTCCGCGAATGCACGGTCCGGTGGATCGACACTGCCAGCGACGTGTACCGGGCGCAAGCGGTGGAGGTGGCCGCCGCGCTGCGCGTCGCGGATAGGCGACGGCGTGGGTGCTGTGGTCACCATCGTGGGCAAGATCGCGGCGGCGGTCTAGGAGTTGGCGCGTGACCTGATCGCAGAGAACGGATGAAGATAGTTACGGGGAGGGAGGCTTCAGGCACTCACTATTCGCAGTAGGGATTGAGCGCGCTCCAATGATGACGATGCCTGGATCACATGAGAGCCACTTTTCGGGATGCCGCCGGATGTCATCGACCAGGTGGTTGTCCGTACTCCAGGTAAACCGGACCTCCATGAACGTATGCACTATGGGCTTGGTTTAGTCTGCGGGCAAGCATGGGGATGACGTAGTCGTCGATCTTGCTCACCGGAGCCATCCTCAGCGGTCCAATTCGGAGTCGTCCAGGACAATCCGCTGTTCGTCGTCGCCGAGCGTTCCGCAGTCGAACAGCCAGAGCACCTTGTCGCCTTCGCGGTCCTTGGGCGCCCAGTCCACGACGAGCAGGCGTTGCGGCTCGCGGTCGAGGTCGAGTTCCTCGCGTAGTTCCCGTCGGCAGGCCGCTGCTGGAGACTCTCCGATGTCTACGTAGCCACCAGGGATGTCCCAACCGTTGCGGTAGGTCTTGTGCACCAGCAGGATCCGGTCCTGGTTGTCGACGAACAGCGCTCCGGCAGCCATCCGCGGGGTTGCGAAGCGGCCGACGTCTGCGGTCATGCTTACCGACCTATCAAGGTGTCGTGGATGTGGTCGTCCAATTCGGCGACGAAGGCTTCATTGCGCCACGGGCGCAGGTGGTTGCGTGCGCGGCGGATGCGTTGAGCCGGGACTCGGCCTCCGGTGGTGGCAGTGATGTCCACTGCCTCGTGGAGGAAGGCGACGCAGGCTGTCGCGTCACCAAGACTGAGGCGAGCCAGGGCCAGGTCAGTGGCGCCGATGCCTCGTTGGACTGCGTCGCGTGAACCGGTGAGGCTCGACAGGGAGCGAGTGAGCAGGTCGTCGGCGCGCTGGGCTTGGCCGCTGTAGATGGCGCACAGGCCCTCGAAGCCGCTGACGCGGTCGGCGTTGAAGGCGGCGAAGGGGTCGTCTGGCGAGAGCTGCTCCACTGTTTTCCAAGCTCGGTCGAGGGCGGTGGCTGCGGCGGTGGGGTTGCCTGCGCGGGCTTGGACTTCGGCGTGGACGGCGTGGGCGCGGGCTCGGATGGCGTGGCTGGGGCCGCGGTGGGCGTCGTGGGTGGCGCCGCGGGCCAGGGCAAGGGCGGCGGTGAGGTTGTTGGTGGCGTGCAGGGTGACCATGGTGTGGCTGGTGCGCACGGCTGCCAGGTGGCTGTGGTCGGGTAGGCGTGCGGCGGTGGTTTCGGCGTTTTGGTAGAGCGCCATGGCGGTTTCGTCGTCGCGGGTTTCGAAGGCCAGGCGGGCGGCCAGGGCGTACGCGTTGGCGGCTGTGGTCAGCAGGTCGGTGGTGGGGCTGGGCTGGGTCAGCAGCTTGCGGCAGGTGTTGAGGACTGGTGCGAGTTGGATTTGTAGGCGGACGAATGGGGTGGAGCCGACCTCTTGGTTGAGGGTGGCGACGGTGACGGCCAAGTGGTCGACCAGGTCTTCGGTGGGGCGTGCTGGGGTGGGTGTGGGTGCGTTTCGGGCGTGGGTGATGGAGTCGACAAGCCGGTCGATGCGTTGGGATGAGGTACCGAAGTGGCGGAGCGCCTCCATGAGGACGGCGAAGTCGGAACCGGTGCCGAGTGCCCAGGACCCCGTTGAGGTCTTCGCGTAGATCCGTGCGAGGAGGTACTGGTAGCGGTCGCCGGGCTTGGTGCGGTCGGTCGGGCTCTCCCAGCGGGCGACGGTGCGTTGGATGCTGGCGACTGGGAGGTGGCCCGGCGATGCCATGCCCAGGTCGCGGGCGGTGTCGCGTAGGACTCGAGCCAGATCTGTCCAGGACCAGCCGCGTGATTCGCGCAGTCTGCGCAGGGTTGCGGCCCCTAGTTCCCCTTCCGCGGTGGTCATGAGGGCATTACAGCATTGATTCCGCGTTAGATGGGTACGACCAATCGGGGTTTTCCCTGATCGGATGCATAGTTGAGCGTGTACCAGGTGCCGGAGGTCTGGTCGACCCCTCGGGGAAAGCCGATGACAAAGTCGCTTCGGTCGACCATGTAGCGGTTACGGGCGTGGTAGGCCGAGGTGCCGAGTGTGGGTGCGGTCAGCTCGACGACTTCGGCCAGTCTGTTGAGTGCGCGCCAGGATGCGATCGATGACGTGGCGGCTTCTGGCTGGTCAGCGACGGTACACGGGACGACGACGGTCAGAGGTGCCGAGGTGTGCTCGGCGAGCCAGTCGAGTGTGGCGGTGTCGATGCCGGCGGCGCCTCCGATGTAGAAGTGCGCAGCGGCGAATGGTGCCAGGTAGTCGTTGAAGAGTGCGTTCAGGCGGTCGGCGTCGTTGGCGTCGACGGCTCGTGTTCCTGTGATGGTGATGTTGCGGATCACTCGAATGGCCCTTTCCGGGATGTCATCGAATGTCATCTGCCGTGCATGCGGTTCACACTGTCGGCGGCCAGTGAAAGATCCCCATAGGCGGCCACTTACCGCCCCATAGACGGCCGGCGATCTCCCCGCTGGTGGCCAGATATCTCCCCGGTGAGTAGTCCGGGCCACCGGTCAACAAGAGTCGACCGGTGAAGACGAGCAGGGAGATCATGGAGATCCTTGAGGCATACGACCTCACGGGGAGTTACCGCGCGGCGGCCGCGCTGGCCGGGTGTGACCACCACACCGTGGCGCGCTATGTGCAGCTGCGCGAGGCCGGGCAGAGCCCGGTGGCCCGTGAGCATCGGGCTCGTCCGATCGACGAGTATCTGGAGAAGATCGAGGAGCTGGTGGTCCGCTCGGGTGGGCGGGTCCGGGCGGATGTGGTGCACGAGCGGATCAGCGCGATGGGTTTCGCCGGCGGGGAACGCACCACCCGCCGGGAGGTCGCGCGGGTCAAGCAGCGGTTCCAGGCCGGGCAGCGGCGGGTGTTCCGGCCCTGGATCACCGAGCCGGGGCTATGGCTGCAGTGGGACTGGGGCGAGGGTCCTCGTATCGGCGGGCGGCGCACGAGCCTGTGGTGCGCGTGGCTGGCATGGTCACGGTTCCGGGTGGTGATCCCTGTGTGGGACAAGACGTTGCCCACGATCGTGTCCTGTTTGGACACGACATTGCGGCGGATCGGCGGGGTGCCGACCTATGCGCTCACCGACAACGAGAAGACCGTGTCGGTCGACCATGTCGCCCGGATCGCGGTGCGCAACCCGGAGATCGTCGAGGTCGGCCGGCACTACGGGATGACCATCCGCACCTGTGTCCCGGCCGACCCGCAGTCCAAGGGCGGGTCGGAGGCCACGGTGCGGATCGCCAAGGCCGATCTCGTGCCCACCGAGGCGAACCTGCTGGACGAGTACCGCAAGTTCGGCGAGTTGGAGACGGCCTGCCGGGAGTTCTGCGAGCAGGTCAACGACCGGCCGCATCGGGAGACCCGGCGCCGCCCGGTCGAGGCGCTGTCCGAGGAACGCACCCGGCTGCATCCGTTGCCTGGCCAGGCGTTCACGGTCGCCTTCGGAACGACGCGGCGGGTGAACTGGGACTGCACGATCTCCGTAGAAGGGGTGCGTTACTCGGTGCCGCACGAGCTGGTCGACACCCGGGTCTGGGCCCGGTTCCACGGCGACGAGCTGATCGTCACCACCGTCGGTCAGGACGGCCCGGCCGAGGTCGCCCGTCATACCCGGTCCACGCCGGGCACCCCGGTGATCAGCGACGAGCACTACCCACCACGCGAGGACAAGGACGGTGACCGCGTCCCGAAGGCCACCTCGGCCGAGGAAGCGGCGTTCCTCGCGCTCGGGCCGGGCGCGGCGTCCTGGCTGGTCGAAGCCGCTGCGGCCGGAGCCCGGCGGATCCGGCCGAAGATGGCCGAGGCGGTCGCGCTGGCCAAGCTCCACCCAGCCGCCGAAGTCGACCAGGCGCTCGGGACGGCGGCGATCGCCGGCCGGTTCGCCGAGAACGACCTGATCCGCATCCTGGCCCACCAGGGCGGCAGGGAGCAGGCCGAGCCCACCCGAGCCGGTGAAGCGCACAGCCTGCAACCAGGCACCTCGGCCTGGTCCAACTTCGGCATCACCACGGAAGGGGATGAGGTGTGATGGCGGCACCGCTGCGCACCGTCGCGGGCTCGGGCGGCGACCCGCTGGCCGAGGCGATCGAACTGACCAAACGCCTGAAACTGCCCTACATCCGGCGGTCGCTGACCGATCTGATCCCAACCGCCAAGGCCCAGCGCTGGGATCCCGCCGAGGTCGTCCGCGTCCTGCTGGCCGAGGAGGCCGCCGGACGCGACGCGGCCAACCTGCGCACCCGCCGCAA
This sequence comes from Saccharothrix isguenensis, assembly GCF_052936305.1. NCBI lineage: Bacteria > Bacillati > Actinomycetota > Actinomycetes > Pseudonocardiales > Pseudonocardiaceae > Saccharothrix > Saccharothrix isguenensis. Next base: position 1,015,453 of record NZ_CP193626.1, on the reverse strand, counting down.
ACGCGCCGCGTTCCCGGCCGGGAAGACCTTCGGCGACTGGGACGAGCAGGCATCCACCATCCCGCGCCCGACCCAGGACGCGCTCAAGACGCTGGAATGGGTGCAGCGCAGGGAGAACCTGTGTGTCTGTGGTCCGTCGGGCACCGGGAAGTCGCACTTCTGCGAAGCGCTCGGGCAGGCCGCGGTCGAGGCCGGGCTTACCGTCGCCTGGTTCACCATCGAGGACCTCGGTGTCCTGGTCCGCCGGCACCGCGCCGACGACTCGATCACCCGAGCGATGACGCGGCTGATCCGCACCGACCTGATCATCATCGACGACATCGGGCTGCTGCCGGTCAGCCCGGACGCCGCCGAGGGCTTCTACCGCCTGGTCGACGCCGCCTACGAGCGGCGGGCGCTGGCGGTGAGCTCGAACCTGCACCCGTCCGGGTTCGACGAGATCATGCCCAAGACCCTGGCCACCGCGACCGTCGACCGGCTGCTGCACCACGCCCATGTCGTCGTCACCCAAGGTGACAGCTTCCGGCTCGCGCAGGCCACCTCCGGCAAGGGCGTGATGCCGTTGAGCTGACCGAGTCCCAACCCAGGGCGGGGAACTATCTGGCCGCCGTTGGGGAGATCTGGGTGGCCACCAGCGGGGAGAACTCCTGGCCGTCTATGGGGAAGAACAAATGGCCATTGACACACACGATCTCATGGCTCGGCAAGCCGTTCCTATGACGGAGGGAAGCCGTGGAGACCGTTGTCGAGGAGAAGCAGCCGGTCAGGTTGAGTTCGGCTCGTAGTCGGGAGCTGGGGGAGGAACTGCGTCGGGTGCGGCATCGGGCGCGGGTGTCGTCGGCGTTGCTGGCTGAGGCGTTGGGCTGGTCGTTGGGCAAGTTGAGCAAGCTGGAGACCGGCAGCCGCGGTACGAGTGCGTGGGAGATCGGCACGCTGTTGGGGCGCTGTGGTGCGGACAACGTGACGCGGGAGCGGGTAATGTCCGTCGTCAACGAGCCTGACACCGGGAGCTTTCTGCGGCTGCACGGCGGCGCTCCGGACTCGCTGTTGGCACTGTCCCTGCACGAACAGATGGCGTTGAGCGTCGCTGTCTACGAGCCGTTGACCATCCCCGGCTTGGCGCAGACAGAGGAGTACGCCTGTGCGCTGAGCGGCAAGGAGGTGGTGGAGGCGCGCCTCTCGCGTCAGGAGGTGTTGCGACGACTGGGTGGACCGGACGCGGTCCTCTACATCCACGAGGCCGCGATCCGGCTGGTGGTTGGTCGCCCGGAGGTCATGCGCGACCAGATGCTGCGCCTGACGATGATGTGCGGCTGGGAACGTATGAGTGTTCGCCTCGTGCCATTCTCGGCTGTGGCGGGCGCTGTCCTGCGAGGGACAGCAGGGCTGTTGACCTTCGCAGAGCCGGTCAAGCCTGTGGCTTACACCGAGAACGACGCGGCCACCGTGTTTCATGACGATCCGCACGTCGTCGGCGCCTACGAGGCCAAGATGCGGCAGTTGAAGCGGTTGGCGTTGAGCGTTGAGCAGTCACGAGCGGTCTTCGCGCGGTGGGCTGACGTCTACGACCGGAATGCGCGCTGATGGCACTGCGTCCGTTCCGTTGGCTTCCCCATGAGGGTCGACGCCACGCCGTCGACGCGGACCTGGTGGCTCGCGACCAGGCCGCCACCCTGTGCGGTGAGGAGCTCGTCATTCCGGCTGATCCGCCGACGAAGTCGGAGTGGTGTTGGCCTACCTGTCCGGACTGCGATGCGGCGTGGCGAGCTGCTGAGGGCATCTTGCCGTTCCCTCGTCAGGGAGGCGTTGCCTCCGGTCCCCGACGTGTCCGTTCAGTGACGCTCCAAGATCAGGTGTAGATCGTCGATGCCGCACACCATCAAGCTTCGTGCGTTCGAGTTCGTGCAGGCTGCGCGTTCGGCGCGCTTGCACTCCGACTACGCCCTGGCGCGGGCGATGGGCGTCAATCGCTCCACCGTGACCCGTGTGCTCAAAGGCGAACTCCAGCCGGGCCCGGCGTTCATCGGTGGGGCCCTGACCGCGCTGCGGAGGCAGTTCGAGGACCTCTTCGAGATCGTCCACGTCGTTCGGCCGACCGAGGACCGATCATGATCGCCGACCCTGCCGAGTTGCCCGACCTGCGGCTGCGGATGCGTGAGCGGGTGATGACCTCGGAGTGCGGTCACGAGGTCGTCCGACGCCTCAACGCGGGTAAGAGCGCGGTCACGCCTCGGCTGGTCGGTCCGCCGGAGATCCGGCGAGCGAGCGCTGTCACCGGCGCGCTGCTCATGGCTCGTTGTGAGGCGCGCCGTTTGAGTGAAGCGCAGCTCTACTGGGTCGATCGCGACATGACCGCGCTGGCGCTTGCTGCCGCGGACCGTCCGCCTCGAGAGCCGGTTACGGCACGCCGGATGCCTGCCGAGGCGGGTCTGATGGTGTTCAGCGAGTCGATCGATGGCGAAGACGATGAGCAGATCGCGGCCGTGTCCTGGTCCCACTGGACGCCACAGCACCTTGATCGCGATGACGGGCCTGGCTTGATCACCTGGAGTCTGAACACGCCCGGCGGTGCGGTGCCACTGCACCCGGAGTTCGATGGTGTTTGGCTGACCTACTGGACACCGCAGCTCGTCCCGCTCGCGGAGTCGGTGTTGCCGTTCGGACAGCCTTTGGTACCTCTTCGGTCAGTGTTTGGTAAGAGGTGGGCGCACGTCGTCTACACCGCCTGGCAGCTCATGACGCAGAGCGGTAGCGCTCAGCTCAGCGAACTTGAGGACCTTCCTCGTTCCCGATACGGGCGCAAACGGGATCAACGCGCAGGTGTCGAGGATGCAGGTACTGTCCTGTTGGTTCGTGTCCATGCCCGCCACCGGAACGCTGCTTCGGGCGAACGCGAGGCGCCACGGTGGAGTAGTCGGTGGCCGGTCCGCGCTTACCGGCGCAACACCTGCCTCAACTCCAGGCTCCACGCCAGCGGTGGCTGCGAGCACGAGGAGCAGATCGTGCCCGCCCATATCAAGGGTCCGGCCGACAAGCCGCTCAAGGCCGGCACGAGAGTCCACATCTGGGACACCCCGCCACCCTCCGAGCCTTGATCAGGTCTCCGTACGGTCACTTCCATTGGGGGTTCATACGGGGGATCACATTGGGGATCATCTTGGGGTTCGTGCTAGAACGCCACCCCCTGCGGCCAAGGTAAGAGCAGCTCAAGGTTCCTGTAAGGGGTTCCGCTGGTATCCCAGACTCGCTTGGCCGCAAGCACATGAGCAACATCGAGGCTGGCGGCGGCGCGGGAAGCCAGCGGATGCATGTCCCCTGGGATTGATCTCGGAGTTCAGAGGGAGTGCAGCGGGACTCCTCGGTGTGCCCCTAAAGGACTCGATGGCTCGTGTACTGGTCCCACCGAGTGTTGTGTGTTGGCCGCTGACGGTGCCGCTGCGGCGTGTTCCGGCCGTCGCGGGTATTGCTGCCAGGCGGACGTGCGACAGGCGACACGCGCGTAGACGGAGGCTCGGGTGGGGCTCGGCCTGATCTGTACATCGAAACTGACCGCGCCGGCGCGAGGCGACGTCACCAGACATCTCCTACCTCGCCGAGGCACTGAACAGCGGTTATAGGGTGCGGTACTAGGTTGGGCAAGAGATTGCTACCTGCCCGCCCAGCCTGCTTTGGACGTTCGACTCCCCACCCAGGTGGCGGGGGCGGAGGTGAATCGGACGTCGGTGCCCTTCCCGGCCACCGTGACCGACACCCGCTCACCTACGGGTACCTGCTCCATCCTGGTGGGCAGCTGGTGGCTCCAGCCGCGCACCTCCACGTCGTCGACCGCGGCGAACCTGAGGTGTAACCGGACCCAGTCGTGCTCGGGCGGCGCCTCCCACGTCAGACGGGCGGCTTCGTCCAGCGGTCCTTCGAAGGACGCGGTGATCGATTGGTTGCGCTCGTCCCAGTGCAGGGCGTAGAGCTCGAACGCCGACAGGTCAGATGTGCTCATGGTAGGTGTCGATCTCCGGTCCAGGGACCGCCGTGTACAGCCGCTGGTCCAGCCTGCTCGTGAACTCGTGCGGCCCGTCGTCCACCGCGTCCGGCGGCGAGTTGTGGGCACTGATCCTGCCGAAGCGGAACTGCTCGGCGCACGTCAGCGTCAGGCGCAGCGACTCACCGGTCACAGACACGGCCAGCCTTGCCCTCGGCCGTTGCGCGAACTCGACCGACACAGTCGCCGGGAGCACCGCGTCACCGGACAGCCGGACATCCTCGACCGCAAGAAATCCCAGGTGCGCCTGCACGCGGCTGTAGCCGAGCACGTCCGAGACGACCGGCAGGTCGACGCGCAGCGTGCAGCCGGGGCCTCGGCGCTCGAACCGGATCGACCGCAACACGAGTCTGTTGAGGTCGGGTCCTTGCGGGTAGAACCGGGCCAGCAGCTTTGCGTCATTGGGCAGAAGTCGGTCTGCGCCGGTGATGAATGGTGGAGACAGGTCAGATGGCGACGGCTCCTGAGATATTGGCATGACGAACTCCCCATGCGAGTGTGAGCAGCGTCCAGGCGGACAGGTCCTTGCCCGCCAACCGCGCCCAGAGGCGGGCGAACTCCGGTTCGGTCTCGGGCCAGGTCCGCCCGGTCGGTAGGCGGTCTGCCCAGGTGCGCACCGCCAGATCGGCGTACGGGTACAGCGAGTAGTCGTTGGTGAGATCGGCGACGGTCGCACCCGCGGTCCACGGGCCGATGCGAGACACGCCCTGCACCTCGTCTCGCAGGACGGCCGGGTCGACTTCGGCCCACTTCGCGCCGAAGTCCAGCACCGCCTCGGCTGCGGCTTTCAGCGGACGGCGCTTAAAGGCCATCCCCAGGTCGGTGAACTCGTCGTCCGGGAGTTCGAGGACGGTTTCCGGTGTCGGGAACAGCCACGCCGGCCCGTGGGGTGTGAGGACTTCCTCGCCGTGCGCCTCGCAGAACGCCCGGTAGAGCTTGCGGGCCTGACCCGCTCGGATCACCTGCCGGACGATCGAGGTCGCCAGGGCATCCCACAGGTCCGGATTGCGCCAACGTCCCACCGTGCCAGCAGCGCGCAGCACGTCCACCACCTCATCGGTGCCGGTCAGCCCGTCCGGGTCGACGACATCGAGCACGGGACCGTCCTCTTCGCCCCGCACCGGGTGTGCCTCCGTCCGGTTGCCACCGGTCTCCGTGGGCGTACAGGTCAACACCCAGGTAGAGCTTCCGGAACGGACGGCGCGATAGGCGGTTTCGCCTGCCGACAGCCAGGAGGGATGGTCGGTCATCACCGAGGACACGATCACAGCGAGCTCCCTGGGGCCGGTTGACAGCCACCCATGATGCCGAGACCGCTCCATCGTCTCGGGAGATCGGCCGGCGTGGCGGATTCACGAACGAGTTGTCGGAGAGATCCGCCACGACCGTGCCTCGAAGAAGGTGCTCGACAGCTCCACCGCAGAGCGCCGCGCAGGAAGTCACCGCCCAGGCGGACCTGACCAGGGCCAGTAAGATGCTGGACCTGTCCGAGCAGTTCGTGCCGAGGGGGTGACGTGCGCACAAACCTCGATGAACTCGTCAACCGGGCGAAAGAAGGCAGGGTCGACAAGCGAGAGGTCGCCGAACTCGCGCGTGAGCTGGCGTCCACTGAGGACGAATCCCGGGCGTACCGCCTCCTGTACGTCATCGGCCGTTCGTCGGCGACGGAGCACGAGGAGCTCGTGTCGGGCTTCCTGCGGGGCGACGACGCGGAGCTCGCCAAGCTCGCCCTGCAGATCCTCTGCACCCACTGGGGCCTGACCGAGTCCTACCTGGACTCCGTGCGGACGTTCCTCGACGGCGTCCCCTGGGACCCTTCGGGCGACACCCGCCTGGTCGCGACCTCCGCCGCAGGCGAGCACCTGCGCGACCACACCGACACCGGACTCCTCGCGCGGCTGATCGAGCTCGCGCAACCGGATGACGACGACCCGGTGCAGCGGCGGGTCGCCCTGGAAGCACTCGCCCGTGCCCTGGGCGACCCCGAGGCGGAGAGCCTGCGCGCGGGCGGCGACAACCGGGAGGACTGGGCAACCCGAGTACTCACCCGCGCCGAGGACCGACTCGCCACCGAATAGCACCACGCGGTCCTTCGGCCCACCTCACCGAGGCCGAGCCGAAGGACCGACTCCCCACCAAGCCCGCCCTCGATGCCGCTTCGGCCCTGGCACCTCGCGTTCGCCATCGTCGGCATCGACGGGTGGGACCGAGCCTGTCTTCCGAGTACCCCGACCCTCGCGGAACGGGCTGATCGGACAGCCGCGCCGCTTCGCCTCGTCGCAGGTGGAGGCATGTCGAGCCTGGCGCGTAGCACCACCGCACGGTGGTGTTCGCCAGCGGTGTGAGGTTCGCGCGCACGGGTGGCTGCGTGGGCGATGCCGATGTGCGCTTGGGCCTGTTCGTCGAGATCCATGAGGTCCTCGGCGAGGCGGGTCCCCGCTCACGACCACGCTGAAGTGTTCGGCAGCGCGGTCGAGGTTGCCGCGCATCCACTGCCGGAACCGCGCGTTGGCTTCGCTGGTGTCGACCGGCATCTCGCTCCTTTCACTGTTCGGTGACGTATCGCAGGTAGGCGGCCGGGTTGTTCATGTACCGGCGCCAGTGGTTGACCAGTGCGAGGTCTTCCCACTTCGTCCGCCGGAACCCGTGGTCGCCCACCTCGATGATGTCGGCGCCTGGGGTGGCGGCGAGGATCGGCGAGTGCGTCGCGCAGATCACCTGCGCGCCGGATTCACCGAGGTCGTGCAGGAGGTTGACCAGACGTAGGCAGGACGTGAACGACAGCGCCGCCTCGGGCTCGTCCATGAGGTAGAAGCCGGGCTCACGGAACATGTTCGCCAGCACGGTGAGGAAGCCCTCGCCATGGCTCATCTCGCTGGTGTCCTCTTCCCAGTAGCCGCGCATTCCGCTGACGGCTTCCATGAACCCGAACGCCGTCTCGGCCCGCAGGAAGTACCCCCGGCGCTTGGCCCGCGGCCCGCTCTTGTGCCGGGCACCCGCGGCGTGGTCTCCCAGCGGAGCAGGTCACCCAGCACCGTTCTCGGCCGGTCGTTGACGTACTTGCGACCCGCTCGCCCGCCACGCGCGTCCAGTCCCCACGCCTCGGCGAACGCCTCGACCAGGGTCGACTTCCCCGAACCGTTCTCCCCGACCAGGAAGGTGACCGGCCGCTCGAAGACCATGCCTTCCTCGGCCATCTGCGCCACGCACGGCACGGTGAGCGGCCACGGTCGTGAATCCGGAAGGCCAGAGGGCAGTAGGTCGTCGGGGATGTACGCGCGGCGGGCAAGCATGGGCTGTCCTTGATCAGTATTCGGTCGGGATGCATTTCCCCTTGGGCGTGCAGTCGCCCGCAGGGTTGCACGCCGGGCCACAACTCGGCCGCACTGCGGGTCGCACATGTTCGGCACACACGGCGACACCGGTCGTTGCGCGAACCGTCCGGCCAACGCAGTCGCCGTCGCCAGCATGGTGGCGCGTTCAGGATCTCGACAAGCGGAGCAAGCCGCACGTTACCCACCGGCAGCCAACGCGAAAACACGCACGGCTACACCGAGCCGTCCGCGGCAACAGCGACCTTCCCGTCACGCACTGCCCGCACAGCGCAGACGAGTCGGAGGCCATGGCACGGACTCCGCGTCCTACCCCCGCAGGCGGTCGACGCGCACCTCGCCGTCGAACCCCAGCGCGGCAAGCTCACCACGTGCAGGCCACGGCCGGGTGACCGACGAGCGGTCGGCACCGGGCGGGCCCGCTGCCGACCACGACGCCGTGCCACCCGGCGGAGAGCGGTTGCTCAGCCGGTTCCCGGCTGTGGCGCCGGGCACCGCGTCGTCCCCGTGGGCGGCCGCAGCGTGTCGAGGTAGTCGAGGATGACCCGCTGAGCGCACCCCGGGCTGTCGACGCTCTGCGAATGACCGATCCGGTCCACCGTGAGCAGCGCCGCCTTGCCGCCGAGCTGCCGCTTCACCGACTCGGCCCATGCGACCGGGGTCGCGATGTCACCGCTGTTGCCGACCAGCAGCACCGGATGCGCGCTGCCGGAGGTGACGGGGGCGCCCGATCCCCTGACCGGACCCGGCCAGCCCACGCACGCGGAGGTGTACTGGTGGGCGTTGACGTTGTACCCGACGGTCGGGGCGGCCCGACGGGCGGCGGCCAGGTCGCCGGCGGGGTCGTCGGCGCGCCGGACCGCCAGCGGGAAGTCCTGGCACACGATCGGGTCGGTGTAGGGGAACCGCTCCTCGGCGGCGGTGGCGTCCGCTCCACCGCTGGTCGGTACCGGGTTCTCTCCCTCCGCGAGCTGGAGGAGCTGCCGGGCGAAGGACGCCATGCGGTTCCCGCTCGCCTCGATCTCGAACAGGTAGACGACCGTGGCCGCCTGCCACGGCCTGCCGTAGAAGTCACCGGGGATCACCCCGGCGTCGGCGTTGGCCTGTGCACGCTGGAGGACCGCGGCCGGGTCCTGGCCGTGGACGGCGCAGGTGGTGGTGGAGGCGCACCAGCGGGTGAAGGTGGCGAACAGGGCCTCGCTCGCGGCGGCCGCGGTCGTGACGAAGCCCCGGCGGCCCTGGGCGGGGTCCATCACCCCTTCCAGCACCGAGGCCCGCACGGAACCGCCGAACAGGGCGAGGTACCTCTCCGCGAGCAGGGTGCCGTAGGAGTGGCCGTAGAGGTTGATCCGCGGCAGGCGCAGCGCCCGGCGCAGGTGGTCCACGTCCCTGGCGGCGCTGGTGGCATCGAGGTGGGTCACCGCAGACGCGGGCTCCACCGCGCAGGCGGCCCGGAACCGCTGCTGGTCCGCGCGCAGCCCGCTCAACCCGGCCTCGGTGCTCGGCGGGACGAGCGGTGGGAGGACCAGGCCGTCCGGCGCGCAGGTCAGGGGGCCGCTGCCGCCCACACCGCGCGGGTCCACACCGATCAGGTCGTAGCCCGGCGCCGCCGCCCGCAGGCCGGCGAAGGCGATGTCGGCGGTGGCGCCGGGACCGCCCGGGAAGTTCGCGATCGTGCCCTTGACCGCGCTCCGGTCGTCGGCCTTCAACCGGTACACCCGCACCGACATCGACCCTCCGGTCGGCCGCGACCAGTCGACCGGCACGGCGATGTCACCGCACTCGACCCCTTCCTGCACCGGTCGGTCGCAGACCTCCCACCGCACGGTCGGTCCGTGCGCGGTCGCCATCGCGGGCGTCGCGGATATCGATCCCGCCACCGCCAACGTGATGGCGGAAACCGCCTGGGTGATGCCGGGCATGTGAATCCTCGAATCCGTCGTCGAACAGGCATCGCGGAGAAGCGGCCTGCGGCCACAGTTCTATCCGTCGACCCGCCGCGGCCGCGTCCGACCACAGGGCGACGGCCGGCTCAACCGCAAGGCTGACAACCGCGCAGGGACTGCGCCGAGCGGTGTGCCACTCGGCAGGGTCATCGCTGCCCGACCACTGGCCACATGCCGCCGTTCGGGTCGGGAGCACGGTGGCGGTGCCTCGCCCCCGCGCGACAGGGCGTGGGACAGCGCGGAGCTGTGCCGGTCCTCCGGGTTGTAGCGGCAGTGGGGCCGTGATCGACCAGCCAGGAGGGCGGCAGGTCCCAGGGACCTACTACTGCTTCAGCGGCGACAACCGCGCTGACAAGCCTGTCACCGTGAGCGATGACATCGCCCACGACGATGTCGTGGCAGACATTCCGGTGTCATGACAGAAACCCGCCACCGCGCCCGTCCGTGGGTACCAGGAATCGGTCAACGATCGGACCGGCGTAACGACAACACGGCCCTACGCGCCCGTTGACGGCCGTCCGGGACCGTTTGCGGTTGGTACACCGGAGCCAGGCATCGGCCGACGCTACGGCTGCCGAGAAGTCCCTGAGCAGATCCACCCGGCCGGATGACCAAGACCTGGAGCACAACGCTGACAACATTTCGTCTGGAGCGACCGCCTGCTCCAGATTTGCTCCAGCTCGGCCACCGCAGTCCACAGTGGACACAAAAGCAAGATCGCCCGCCACCTGCATTACCGCAGGTCAGCGGGCGATTCGTATGCTGTATTCGATTGTGGAGCTGAGGGGACTCGAACCCCTGACCCTCACACTGCCAGTGTGATGCGCTACCAGCTGCGCCACAGCCCCGTGCCTGCACGTTTCCCGGCGGTTGGGGCCGCCGTTCTCGTGTGGCAATACCGTACAACATCGCCCCCGCACGGACGAAATCGGGGGGTCGTTCACCGCATCCGGGCAGCTAGACGGCGTGCGCCCGGTCCTACTTGACGAGGTTGGCCAGCCAGTCCTCGTCGTCCCAGTCCACGATCTTGCCGTCCTGCATCACGGTCGGCGTGCCGCCGAAGTTGCCGCCCGCCTTCACCGCGTCCAACTCGGCCTGCGCCTCGTCTTCGTGCGCCCCGCTCTCCACGCACTGCTTGAACGCCTCACCGGTGATCCCGAGGTCCGTGCCGAGCTTCACCAACTCCTCCTTGGTGTGCCCCGGACCACCCTCCTCGGGCTGCTTCGCGAACAACGTCTCGTGGTACTCCCAGAACTTGCCCTCGTCGGCCGCGCACAGCGCCGCGTTCGCCGAGTCCCGCGAGTAGCCCTCCGGGTCGGAGTACTTGTTCAGGAACGGCAGGGCGTGGTACCTCACCTTGAGGGTGCCCGCCTCGATCTCCCGCTTGATCTCGTCGCCGTAGGCCTTCTTGAAGGTGCCGCACGCCGGGCAGAGGAAGTCCTCGTACAGGTCGACGGTGGCCTTGGCGCCGTCCTTGCCCACCACGACGGCGCCGCCCTCGCGCACGATCGGCGCGGACACGCCGGTGACGTCCTGCGGCACGGCCAGGGGTTCTTTCCCGCCGGACTTGGACCAGATCACGCCACCGATCACGGCCACCGCGAGCACCGCGACGACCACGATCCCGATGACGACCTTGGAACGGTCACCGGACGACGACCCGCGCGCCGCGCTCACCGCCGTAGTCGCTGCCCGCTGCTGCTGCTTCTTCTTCCGAGCGTTGCGCTCCGCGCCACCCACAGCCAAATCCTCCCGGTCACCCTCGCGCGAGGCTACCGAGCGATGCTGAGCGGAACCTGAGCGGAGTGTGGGCGGTCACGCGTCCGGTTGACGCGGACGGCCTGCCATGCGCTCGCCGACCGGCACCTCGGGCCCCTCGTCCAGGCACCCCGATTCACCGGCCACCTCCGCCGCGACGTGCGTCTCCTCGTCGCGCGGCAGGGTTTCGGGGGCGAAGACCCAGAACACCAGCGCCACCGCCGCCATCGCACCCGTCAGGGTGAACGCGGCCTGGTACGAGAACTGGTCCACCAGCACGCCGGCGAGCAGCGGGCCGATGATGGCGCCGCAGTCGGCGGCCATCTGGAACCCGGCGAGCACCGGACCACCCCTGGCCTTGGTGCCGATCACGTCGGCCACGACGGCGTTCTGCGGCGGGTTGAGCAGGCCCGCGCCGATGCCCGCGACGAGCGACGCCACCATGAACATCGGCACGTTGCCGCTGAAGCCGAGCCACACCGTGCCGATCGCGGACACGGCGAGGCCCGCGATGGCGACGGGCTTGCGGCCGATGGAGTCGGACAGCTTCCCGGAGATCATCAGCACGGCGGCGTTGCCGGCCGCGAACACCGACAGCGAGATGCCCGCGATGGCGGGTGTGCTGCGCAGCGCCTCGACCACGAACAGCGGCACCAACGAGATCCGCACGCCGAACACCGCCCAGCCGTTGGCGAACCCGGAGGCCAACGCCGCCCGGTACGCGGACAGCCGCACGGCCGCGCGCATCGGCATGAACGCGTTCTCGTTCGAGCTGTCCAACGCGGCGAGCGTGGACTTGCGCAGGTACCACCAGACGACCAGCGCGGCCACCACCAGCGCCACCGCGTACGTCACGAACGGCACCTGGATGGAGATCTCGACCAGCGCCGCGCCGACGATCGGGCCGCCGATGTTGCCGAGCAGGAACCCGGTGGCCCACAGCCCGGACGCCCGCCCGCGCAGTGCCGCCGGCGTGATCCGGATCAGCAGCCCGACCGCGGCGACGGTGAACATCGTGGACCCGATGCCCGCGAACGACCGGAACACGATGAGCTGCCAGTAAGCGGTGGCGAAGCCGCACGCGCCGGTGCCGAGCGCCACGATGAGGATGCCGACGATGTAGACCCACGTCTCGCCGAACCGGTTCACCAGCCGACCGCTCATCGGCGCGAACAGCAGCCTGACCAGGGCAAACGAGCTGACCACGGCGGATACGGCGAACGTGCCGACGTCGAAGCTCTTGGCGTACGCGGGCAGGACGGGCGCGACGATCCCGAAGCCGAGGGCGATGATGAAGCTCGCCACGACGAGCACCCACACCTCGCCGGGCAGCCGGGGCTTGACCATCGCATCGGACCCCAGCACTGTGCGCCCCTTCCGATCTCCGTTAGCTGTGCTAAGGATATGCGGTACGGCAACTAATTACTCAATCGAGCAGTTCGTCGACCCTGCGCGCATAGGCGGTCACCGGGTAGCCGACGTCGAAACCGCAGGCCTCCACGAACCGCTCCCCCGCACCGCCCTCGGCCACGTGCGACGCCACCAGCATCGCGCCGGCCTCCCGCAACGCCGTCACCACACCGCCCACCAGCGCCCCGCCGAGTCCACGACGACGTCGCGCCGGACGCACGACCGCGTGCTCCACCAGCCCGACCCGCCGCTCACCGAACCCGGACGCGAACCCGCCGATCCGGTCGCCGGCCGGACCGTCGTCGACCACGACGAACACGCACCGCGGGTCGTCCAGCCGCTGCCCGAGGTGCCGCAGCAGCCGGGGACCGTCCACGCCCAGGTCGTCGGCCAGCAGCTCGGCGATGCCTTCGAGGTCCGTGTCCCGCGCCGGCCGCACGAGCGGCGACCGCTGCACCTCACCGCGGTGCACGACGGCGAGCGCCTCCTCCACGGCGTGCCACCCGGTGTCGTCGGCGATGCCCTCGATCTCGGCCACCGTCGTCGGTGACGCGTACAGCACCGCCTCCGCCCGCCCCACGTCGGCGAACGTCTGCTCCAACTGCATCAACGTGCCCGCGACCTCGGCCGACGACCCGTACACCGCGCACGCGTGGTTGCCGCCGGGCAGCGGGTTGTCCCGGTTCACCACGACCTGCGCGACGCCGACCCGGCCCACCTTGCCGTACCGCACGGCGCCCGACGCCAGCCGGGCGGCCTCCACCAGTACGGCCAGCTCACGGGCGCGGTACGGGTCGAGCAGGTCCGGATCATCCGGGTCTCGCAGCGGGTCGACCACGCCTTCAGCCTCGCACGTCCCGGCCCTTCCACTTCGCGGTGCCGCGCAACGCGTGCCACGCCGCCTCCAACGACATCGCGCCGAACACCACGTAGGACAACGGCGCCAGCACGGCGGCGGACTGCGGTTGCCGGGCGCGCCGCAGGAAGATCCACCCGGCGGCCGACTGGCCGAGCCACGCCAGCATCCCGAGCTTGGACCCGCGCAGCGCCGTCACCACCGGCACCGCCCCGTACGCGATGTGCGCGAGCCCGGTCGACCCGAGCGACAGGAACGCGGTGGCCGGCCCCTTCGCGTACATCGACGTGCCGGCGACCATGCTCTTGCGCATCGACGCCCACATGTCGCCGAACGTGTCCATCCCCGACGTGGTCAGCGAGTCGGCCCCGTCCACGTACCGCGTCCGGCCGCCGGTGTCGCGGACCAGCGTCGCGAAGCCGACGTCGTCCGCGCGCGAGCCTGCGATCGCGGCCCAGCCACCCGACCGCTCGTACGCCGCACGGCTGACCAGGATGCAGTGCCCGACGGCCAGCGCCATCCCGCGCCGCCCGTCCACGGTGGTCGTCTCGAACAGCAGCTGGTTCACCGGCGGCAGCAGCAGCCACCACCCGGCGCTCGGCCTGGTGCCGCGGCCGGACGTGGAGACCAGGTCCACTTCGTCCCGCCGCGCGCCCGCGAGCAGCCGTCCGACCAGGTCGGGAGCGGCCTCGGTGTCGGCGTCCATGAACAGCAGCCAGTCGGTGTCCACGTCGGCGCAGCCCACGTGCAGCGCGTGCACCTTGCCCGCCCACCCCGACGGCGGCCCGGAACTGGTGACCAGCCGCACCCTGGGGTCTTCGTCAGCGTGCCGCCGCACGACCTCGGCGGTGCGGTCGGTCGACGCGTCGTCCACGACCAGGATCCGCAGGTCCGCGTAGTCCTGCTTGCGCAGGCCGGTGAGGCAGCGGTCGATCGTGCGCTCTTCGTTGCGGGCGGGCACGACGACCGTGACCGGTCCGGCGTCGACCGTCGAGGCGGGCAGCCTCGTGACCTCGTGCCAGACCTTGATCGCCACGGCCGCGCGGGCCAGAGTCACCGTCGCGCCGAGGACACCCCATTTCCCCATTGGTCCACAATGGCACACACCTATGGGACGACACTGGCTCACCTCGGACCTGCCGAACCTGCCGGACCTCCCGATCCGGCCGGTGCTCGGCGAGATCGCGGACACGCTGACGGCGCACGGCTCGGCGGTGCTGGTCGCGCCGCCGGGAACGGGCAAGACGACGTTGGTGCCGTTGGCGCTGGACGGTCGCGTCGTGGTGGCCGAACCGCGCCGCCTCGCCGCGCGTGCCGCCGCCGCGCGGATGGCGAGCCTGCTCGGCGAACCGGTCGGGCAGACCGTGGGCTACTCGGTGCGGGGAGACCGGAAGACGTCGAAGAACACCCGCATCGAGGTGGTCACCTCCGGGCTCCTGGTGCGGCGGTTGCAGCACGACCCGGAGCTGGCGGCCGTCGGCACGGTGCTGCTGGACGAGTGCCACGAACGGCACCTGGACGCGGACCTCCTGCTGGCGTTGCTGCTCGACGCGCGCGCCGGGCTGCGGCCGGACCTGAAGCTGCTGGCCACCTCCGCGACCGTCGCGGCCGACCGGTTGGCGCAGCTCCTCGGTGACGCGCCGGTGATCAGGGTGGAGGCGCGGACGTTCCCGGTGGACGTCGCGCACGTCCCGGCGGTGCGCCGGGAACGGGTCGAGCACACCGTGGCCCGCGCCATCGGCCAGGCGCTGTCCGAAGTGGACGGTGACGTGCTGGCGTTCCTGCCCGGCGTGGCGGAGATCCGGCGGTGCGCGGCGCTGCTCGGCGACGACGTGGACGTGCTGCCGCTGCACGGTCGGCTCACCACCACCGCGCAGGACGACGCCCTGCGGCCCGGCCACCGGCGACGGGTCGTGCTGTCCACCGCGATCGCCGAGTCGAGCCTGACCGTGCCGGGGGTGCGGGCGGTGGTGGACTCGGGGCTGTCGCGCGTGCCCCGAGTCGACCACCGACGCGGGCTGTCCGGCCTGGCCACGGTGCGCGTCAGTGCCGCCGTCGCCGACCAGCGCGCGGGACGTGCGGGCCGTGAGGCGCCGGGCCGCGTCTACCGGTGCTGGCCCGCGCACGAGCACAGCACGCTGCCCCGCTACCCGGAGCCGGAGATCCGGACCGCCGACCTGACCCGGTTGGCGCTGGAACTGGCCTGCTGGGGCGTGCCGGACGGTTCCGGCCTGAACTGGTGGGACGCCCCGCCGCCGGGAGCGCTGGACGCGGGCCGCTCGGTGCTGCGGGCGTTGGGCGCGTTGGACGAGCAGGGCAGCGCGACCGACCGTGGCCGCAAGATGGCCGACCTCGGCCTGCACCCCCGGTTGGCACGGGCGCTGCTGGACGGCGCGGCGGCCGTGGGCGCGCGTCAGGCGGCGTCGGTGGTCGCCCTGCTGGACGACGACCGGTCGAACTCCGGGATCGAGTTGGCGGTGCGTGACGCCGACCCGCGCGAGGTGCGCCGACTGGCCGCGATGGTCGACGACCGACCGGCCCCGAAAGCCTCCGACCCCGCTCTCGTGGTCGCTCTCGCCTATCCGGAACGGCTGGCGCGCAGGCGTTCCCCCGGCTCGCCGGTGTACCTGATGGCCGGTGGCACGGCCGTGGAGCTGCCGCCGGGCAGTGGCCTGGCCGACGCCGAGTGGCTGGCGGTGGCGATCGCGGACCGGGAGCCGGGCCGCACCCACGGTCGGATCAGGTTGGCCGTGCGGGCGGACGAGGAGCTGGCGGTGAGGGCCGCGTCGTCCCTCCTGGCGTGGGAGGACGACGTCCGGTGGGACGGCGACGTGGTGACGAACCGGCTGCGCAAGCTGGGCGCCATCACGTTGTCCAGCAAGCCCCTGCACGACCGCGACGCGATCCGCCGGGCGTTGGCGGAAGGCCTGCGCACGGAGGGTCTGGGCTTGCTCCGGTGGGATGCGGACGGCCTGCGCACGCGGGAGCGGATGGCCTTCCTGCACCGCGTGATCGGCGATCCGTGGCCGGCGGTGGACGACGAGTCGCTGCTCGCCGTCGTGGACGTGGGTGACGCGCGCCGGAAGGCGGACCTGGCGCGGATCAGCGGAGAACAGGTCGTCCGGCGGCTGCTGCCGTGGCCGGCGGCGGCCCGGTTCGACGAACTGGCACCGGATCGGCTGGAAGTGCCTTCGGGTTCACGCGTCCGGGTGGACTACTCGGCGTCCGAGCCCGTGCTGCCGGTGAAGGTGCAGGAGGTCTTCGGCTGGACCGAGACGCCCCGGCTGGCCGACGGACGGGTGCCGGTCGTGCTGCACCTGCTCTCGCCCGCGGGCCGGCCGACCGCCGTGACGGGCGACCTGGCGTCGTTCTGGCGGACCGGGTACCCGCGGGTCAGGTCCGAACTGCGGGGCCGCTACCCGAAGCACCGCTGGCCCGAGGACCCGATGACCGCGCGTCCCGCCCGCCGCTAGCTACTTGACGGCAGGCGTCAAGCACTTGACGATAGCCGTCAAGGAGGTGCTCGCGTGCTCGCAGAACAGATCGGCACGATCATCCGCACCCGGCTGCTGGACCCGTTGGAAATCCTCTTCGACGACGTCGGCGACCTCCCGTCCCGCGCCGGCGCGGTGGCCAGCGGGTTGGCGGCGGCCATGGAGGGGGACGACGACGCGGCGGCCGCGCACGCCATCGCCAGGGTCGTCGGCGCCCTCTACCCGGGGGACGCGCCGTTCGACCCGCCCGCCGGCTGGTGGCGCACACCGCTGGGCCAGGTCGTGGCGCGGCGGGTGGGGCACCCGGCGGCGCGGGCGGTGTCGTACTCGGTGGCCGGCGCGATGCTCGGCGTCACCAAGCAGGGCGTCCACGACCTCGTGCGGCGCGGGAAGTTGTCGCGGAACGCGGACGGCGGCGGCGTGACCGTCGACTCGGTGAGGGCGAGGTTGACGACATGAAGGTGTTGGCACTGCACGGCGCCGGTGGTTCACCGGCGGACTGGGACCCGATCGTCGGCGCCCTCGACGGCGCCCACGACATCGTCCCGCTGCCGCTCGAAGGCCCGTGGGACTGGGACTCCGTCCTGGACCGGATCGAACCACACGCCACCGACAACCCTGCCGTGCTCGGCATGTCGCTGGGCGGCATGGTCGCGGCGCTGTGGGGCAGACGGCACCCGGAATGCCCGGCAGTGATCGATATCGACGGCCACGGCGTGCCCACCCAACACCAGCGCTACCTGGACCCGACCGCGGTGGCCGACGACATCACCGCCCTGCGCGAGGTCTTCCGCGACTTCGGCCAACCGGAACTCCAGCAGGCGATCCAGGAACTCGACTGCTTCGAGGTCTTCCACGACGTCCGATGCCCGATGCTGCTGGCCGTCGCGACCAAGCCGATGCCGGGCCAAGCCCTCTTCGAGCAGTACCACCAAGGCCTGCTCCGGGACCTGGCCACCCTGCCGGCGAACATCGAAGTGGTCCGCATGGACGCCTCGCACGCCGTCGCCTCCGAACACCCGGCCCTGGTAGCCGCCCTGGTCAAGGACTACCTGGACGCCCGCTAGCCCGCCACCGCACCACACAGCCACACGGGCGGGGTCCGGGGAAGCCCTCCGGGCGGGACGTGGAGGTCGAGCCCCACGAAGCACAACGGCCGACCCGGTCCGCGTCATCCGCGAACATGGGTCGGCCGAGGCCGTGGAGGTGCCGGGAATCGAACCCGGGTCCTCTGCCGCATCATCAAGGCTTCTCCGTGCGCAGTCCGCTACATCTCTACTCGGCCCCGGTGATCACGCGGACAAGTCACCGTGATGAGCCCAGCCACTGTGGGTGTCCCAACCGTTCCCCGTGGCCGGGGACGGCGGTGAGCCTCCTAGCTGATGCCGGCGACCGGAGCGGAGGCGCCTCCGGGCCGACAGCGTCGCTCCTAGCCTCAGGCGGCGAGGGCGAACGCGCGCTGGTCGTTAGACTCGGCGCTTATTGGTTTGCGATGACGCTTACGGTGGTCTCTCGCCTGCACCGGCACGCTTCCCTTGAATCAACGCACAAAGTCGAAACCGTTCACCCCCGTGTCGTGGGTACTGCCACGCACAGCATAACGCCCCGCGCGCCCCGGTTCATTCCCATTAGGCCGGTAGGGCTGTCCCCACCCCCCGCTGACCGGCGCACCTCATGGTCTCCGGCCCCCCGAACGGGCGATGCTGGTCCGGTACATCAGCCTGAAGGTGGGGAACATGACGACGCGGGTCAACCCGGACATCGCCCGGATCAGCGGGTACTTCCTGCTCAACCTGGTCACCGGGATCTTCTGGTTCGTCCTGCTGGTGACCCTGGGCGCGGTCAGCCTCGGCACCGCGGTGATCTGGGTCGGCGTGCCGCTGGGCGTGCTGACCATGGTCCTGGCGCGCGGTGCGGCGACCGCCGAACGGGGGTGGCTGCGGGCCACGCTGGGTGTCGACATCCCCTCGCCCTACCGGTCGCTCCCCGGCGGCCTCACCGGACGCGCGAAAGCCCTGGTGAAGGACCCGGCGACGTGGCGCGACCTGTCCTACTGGCTGCTGATGCTGCCGCTGGGCGCGTTCGAGTTCGCGCTCACGGTGACGCTGTGGTCGACCGTCCTGGGCACCGTGTTCCTGCCGTTCTACCTGCACTGGCTGCCCGCCACGTGGGAGGTCGACTTCGGCGGCGGCACCGTGTGGCTGATCGACTCGTTCGCCAAGGCACTCCCGGTGAGCCTGCTCGGCCTGCTGCTCGGCGTCATCGCGTACCGGCTGCTCAAGGCCATGGCCAGGGGCCACGCGGGGTTCGCACGGGCCATGCTCGGCCCGTCGCGCAACAGCGTGCTGTCCGCTGAGACCCAGCGCCTGAGCGCCAGCCGGGCCAGGGGCGTGGAGGCGGCCGAGGCGGAGCGCCGGCGCATCGAGCGCGACCTGCACGACGGCGCGCAGCAGCGCCTGGTGTCGGTGGCCATGGGACTCGGCCGGGCGCGCAGCAAGATGGAGACCGACCCCGACGCCGCCCGCGACCTGATCGAAGAGGCGCACGCCGACGCCAAGCTGGCCATCTCCGAACTGCGCGACCTGGCCCGCGGCATCTACCCGTCGGTGCTCGGCGACCGCGGCCTCGACCCGGCCCTGTCGTCGCTGGCCGCGCGGTGCCCGATCCCGGTGACCGTGGACGTGGACGTCGAGCCGCGCCCGCCGACAGCCGTGGAGAGCGCCGCGTACTTCACCGTCGCCGAGACGCTGACCAACATCGCCAAGCACTCCGGCGCGACCGAGGCGCACGTCAAGGTGGCCCGCACCGAGAGCTCCGTGGTGGTCGAGGTCACGGACAACGGCCGCGGCGGCGCGGAGTTGCGTCCGGGAGGTGGGCTCGCGGGGCTCGCGGACCGTGCTGCGACGATTGACGGCGTGGTCGTGGTGGTGAGCCCGCTCGGTGGGCCGACAGTGATCCGGACGGAGCTGCCGTGCGCGTGGTGATCGCGGAGGACTCGGTCCTCCTGCGGGTGGGCGTGCAGCGACTGCTGGCCGACGAGGGCATCGAGACGGTCGCGGCGGTGGAGGACGGCGAAGCCCTCTTCGACGCGATCGAGGAACACCGGCCCGACCTGGCCCTCGTGGACGTCCGGATGCCGCCCACGTTCACCGACGAGGGCCTGCGCGCCGCGATCGAGGCCCGCAAGCGCATCCCCGACCTGCCGGTGCTGGTGCTCTCGCAGTACGTGGAGGAGCGGTACGCGGTGGAGCTGCTGGCGGGCGGCGCGAACGGCGTCGGCTACCTGCTCAAGGAGCGGGTGGCCGACGTGTCGGACTTCGTCGCCGCGGTGCGCCGGGTCGCGGACGGCGGCACGAGCATCGACCACGAGGTCATCACGCAGCTCATGGCCCGGTCACGGCGCAACCCGGTCGACTCGCTCACCCAGCGTGAGCGGGAGGTGCTGGGGCTGATGGCGGAGGGCCTGTCGAACGGCGCGATCGCCGCGTCCCTGGTCGTGTCGGACGGTGCGGTGGAGAAGCACGTCGGCAACATCTTCGCCAAGCTCGGCCTCGAACCCAGCACCTCGGAGCACCGCCGCGTGCGGGCCGTGCTCGCCTACCTCAACCTGGGCTGATGCCCAGCAGCCGGGCGCCGTTGTCGTGCAGCACGGCCCGCAGGAACGGCTCGCCCAGCCGGTCGTCGGCGGCGGCCCAGCCCTCGATCGCGTCCAGCTGCACGGAGTAGTCGTACGGGATGTTCGGGAAGTCCGAGCCCAAGACCACCCGATCGCCGACGTCGACCAGCCGCGACGCCCAGTCCCGCGGCAGCGCCGCCTGCGCCTCCGTGAACGGCACGCCGACCATCGCGGTGTCCAGGTGCACCCCGTCGTACCGGCCGACCAGGTCCAACGCCTCCACGTAGTCCGGCATCCCGGCGTGCGCCAGCACCGCCACCAACGACGGGTGCCGCCTCAGCACGTCCTCGAACACGTCCAGCCCCGTGTGCGCGCCCGGGACCGGCCCGTGCCCGCAGTGCACGACCACCGGCACCCGCGCCTCGGCCAGCAGCCCCCACGCGCCGTCCAGGCAACGCGGGTCGTAGCCGCCGACCTGCACGTGCGCCTTGAAGCACCGCGCGCCGGACGCGAGAGCCCGCGACACGTACGCCTCGACGCCCGGCTCCGGGTACAGCGTGGCCGTCGGCACGGCGCCGTCCACCCGTGCCCCGAACTCCAGCGCCCAGTCCGTCAGCCACTCGCCCATGCCCGGCTTGTGCGGGTACACGAGGGGCGCGAACCCGACCACCCCGAACGACCGCAGCGCCGCCAGCCGGTCCTCCTCGGACAGCCGGTACCGGATCGCCCAGTCCACGCCGTAGTGCCGGGACGCCTCGTCGAAGAACGCCCACACCTTGTCCAGCACGCGCTGCGGCATGAAGTGCACGTGCACGTCGACGAGCCCGGGGACGCCGTTCAGTAGCGCCCCTTCAACGCCCGGCCGTGCGCCTTCTGGATCTCCCGATCCGCGTCCCGCTTGGCCAGGTCCTGCCGCTTGTCGTACGACTTCTTGCCGCGCGCCAACGCCAGCTCGACCTTGACGTAGCCGTCCTTGAAGTACATCGACAGCGGGATCAGCGACAGACCGCTCTCCTTGGTCTTGCCGATCAGCCGCTCGATCTCGCCGCGGTGCAGCAGCAGCTTCCGCTTGCGCCGGACCTCGTGGTTGGTCCAGGTGCCCGCCACGTACTCGGGGATGTGCAGCGCGTGCAGCCAGATCTCGTTGTTGTCCACCTGGGCGAAGGCGTCCACAAGGGACGCCCGGCCCATGCGCAGGCTCTTCACCTCGGTGCCGACGAGCACGACACCCGCTTCGAAGGTGTCGAGGATGGTGTAGTCGTGCCGAGCCTTGCGGTTCGACGCGATCACCTTCTGACCGCGTTCCTTGACCATGACCGAAACCTTACGTGAGCATGCCAGCGGTTATCGGCTGCCCGGAGCCACAGCCACGGCTGCGGGCCGCGGCTACAGGCGGACGTAGAGGCGCAGGGTGACGTAGCCCGTCAGCGCCGAGATCAGGATCGCGACGCCCACCAGTATCGGTGAGATGAACAGGATCTCGATCATGCTCACCTCCGGGATGATGTTGGACGCGAACAGGTCGCCCAGCACCCGGTTGAGCAGGAAGAGCTTGGTCACCACGAGCAGGCCGATCGACAGCACCGCGCCGATGATGCCCGCGACCACCGCCTCGATGAGGAACGGCAGCTGCGTGTACCAGCGGGTCGCGCCCACCAGCCGCATGATGCCGACCTCCGTGCG
Source organism: Saccharothrix isguenensis (assembly GCF_052936305.1). Lineage (NCBI taxonomy): Bacteria > Bacillati > Actinomycetota > Actinomycetes > Pseudonocardiales > Pseudonocardiaceae > Saccharothrix > Saccharothrix isguenensis. The sequence goes on along the minus strand of NZ_CP193626.1, from coordinate 993,322 downwards.
CCTGGTGAACGCCGACACCTGGATGGTGTTGGAGATCAGCATCAAGGCCGCGAACGCCTGGAGCAGCGCCAGCGCCAGCGCCGCGTCACGCACGCCGTTGAGGAAGCCGAACAGCCGGTCCAGGTCCTGGCGCTGGTCGTCGACCTTCTTCACGCCGGCCTTGTCGCTGAACGCCTGCACGATCACGTCGGACCGCTCGGCGTCCACCAGCTTCACCCGGAACATGGCCGGGATGGCCTCCGGGCGGGCCAGCTTGGCCAGCTCCGGCTGCGACTCGAAGACCTTCTTGAACCGCTCGTAGCCCTTGTCGCGGTTGTCGTAGACGACCGATTCGACGCCGGACGTGCTCTCCAGCTGCGTGCGCAGGCCGGCGCAGGGCTGCTGCGTGCAGTCCTTGTCGTTGGCGCTGATGTCGTTGGTGAGGTGGACCGCCACCTCGAGCTTGCCGAGGTAGTCGTCCTGCATCTTGCCCACCATGTTGACGACCAGCAGGCCGACACCGAGCAGGAAGAGGGAGATCGCGGTCGTGAGGATCATCGCGATGGTCATCGTGACGTTCCGGCGCAGGCCGGTGACGACCTCGCTGAACACGAAGCTGGTACGCATCGGGGGGAACGTTCCTCAGGGTCGGGGGATGAGGGGGTCCGTCGGCCTCGGGCTCAGCGGCCCACGCCGTAAACACCCCGCGCGTCGTCGCGGATGATCCGGCCGTTGTCCAGCTCGACCACCCGGCGGCGCATGGAGTCGACGATGGAGTGGTCGTGGGTGGCCATCAGCACCGTCGTGCCGGTGCGGTTGATCCGCTCCAGCAGCAACATGATGTCCTGGCTGGTGTCGGGGTCCAGGTTCCCGGTCGGCTCGTCGGCGAGCAGCACCAGCGGCCGGTTGACGAACGCGCGGGCGATCGCCACCCGCTGCTGCTCACCACCGGACAGCTCGTGCGGCATCCGGTCCGCCTTGCCGTCGAGGCCGACCAGTTGGAGCACCTCGGGCACCACCTTGACGATGGTGTTGCGCGGCTTGCCGATGACCTCCAACGCGAACGCGACGTTCTCCGCCACGGTCTTGTTGGCCAGCAGCCGGAAGTCCTGGAACACGCAGCCGATGGACTGGCGCAGGCGGGGGACCCTGCGCCGGGACATCTTGGCCACGTCGAAGTTCGACACGTACACGCGGCCCTTGCTGGGCACTTCCTCCCGCAGCAGGAGCCGCAGGAACGTGGACTTCCCGGAACCGGAAGGCCCGATGAGGAACACGAACTCGCCCTTGCCCATCTCGACGGAGACGTTGTCGAGCGCGGGGCGTGCGGAGCTCTTGTAGACCTTGGACACGTGTTCGAGGCGAATCACGAGGGGCGAGTGTACTCGCGGCGTGGGTAAAGCCTCCGTCTCGCCCTGGCTCCCGCAGCCGGACGGCGGCTTGACGACAGCTTGACCGATCAGGACTGGCGCTGCTTGCGCCAGCGGATGCCGGCCTCCAGGAAGTCGTCGATCTCGCCGTCGAGCACCGCGGACGGGTTGCCGACCTCGTGTTCCGTGCGCAGGTCCTTCACCATCTGGTACGGGTGCAGCACGTACGACCGCATCTGGTTGCCCCAGCTCGACCCGGTGTCCTTGAGGGCGTCCATCCGGGCCTGCTCCTCCTGGCGCTGCCGCTCCAGCAGCTTCGCCTGGAGCACGGCCATCGCGGTGGCCTTGTTCTGCAGCTGGGAGCGCTCGTTCTGGCAGGAGACCACGATGCCGGTCGGGATGTGCGTCAGGCGCACCGCCGAGTCGGTCGTGTTGACGCCCTGGCCGCCGGGGCCGGACGAGCGGTAGACGTCGACCCTCAGTTCCTTCTCGTCGATGTCGACGTGGTCGGTCTGCTCGACCACCGGCACGACCTCGACGCCCGCGAACGACGTCTGCCGACGGCCCTGGTTGTCGAACGGCGAGATGCGCACCAGGCGGTGCGTGCCCTGTTCGACGCTGAGCGTGCCGTAGGCGTACGGGGCGGAGATGCGGAATGTCGCGGACTTGATGCCCGCCTCTTCGGCGTAGGACGTGTCGAACACGTCGACGCCGTAGCCGTGGCGCTCGGCCCAGCGCGAGTACATCCGCAGCAGCATCTCGGCGAAGTCCGCCGCGTCGATGCCGCCCGCCTCGGCCCGGATGGTGACCAGCGCGTCGCGCTCGTCGTACTCGCCGGACAGCAGCGTGCGGACCTCCAGGGAGGAGATCTCGTCACGCAGCTTGGCGCGCTCGGTGTCCGCCTCGGCGAGGCTGCCCTCGTCGCCCTCGTCCTCGGCCAGCTCGTACATGATCGACAGGTCGTCGAGGCGTTCCCGCAGGGTCGTGATGCGCCGCAGCTCGCCCTGCTTGTGCGAGAGCTGGCTGGTGACCTTCTGCGCCTGCTCCTGGTCGTCCCACAGGTCGGGCCGGGCCGCCGCCTCTTCCAGGTCCGCGACCTGGGCGCGCAGCGAATCGAGGTCCATCACCGCCTCGATGCTCGAAAGCGTGGCGGAGAGGTCCTTGATGTCTGCTTCGACGTCGGGGTTCACGTCCAAAGATTACGCCGGCACCGGTCGCGGAGCGCGACCGGTGCGCGCGCTTCAGGCCGTGGGGATGGCGTCGAGCAGTTTCAGCACGGCCTTGGCGTGGGCCAGGCCGAATTCGGCGACCGCCTTGGCGTAGGCGTCCTCGGCGGTCTTCACGGCCGTCTTCGCTGCCTCCTGTTCGGCGCCGTAGCTCGCGCGGGCGGCGTCCACGAGTCCCTGCCGCTGTTTCACGGTCAGGGAGCCCGCGTGCACCAGCCGCAGGATCAGCGGGCTGCGCAGGTGGTCCGGCCCCGGCTCGGAGAGCAGCCAGTTCTTGAAGGCCTTCTTGCCCGCCGCCGTGAGCACGTACTGCTGGCTGGAACGCGGGCCCTGCTTGCCGAGGCGCAGCAGGCCCGCATCCGCCAGCGCGGGCAGCTCGCGGTAGACCTGGCTGCGGGTGACGCTGAAGAACGCGCCGAAGCGCTCTCCGGCCTCAGCCACGAGTTGGCCACCGGTCTTGGGTCCGTCGTGCAGCAGCCCGAGCAGGGCAGCCGCCGTCGCATTCAGGTCCGACACACCACCAACCGTGCCACGCTCACCGGTCGCTGTCCACAATGGTCAGCCGTTCTGTCCACTGTGGCTGATCACGGGCTAGCGGAGTTGGGCCATGCGGAGCAACGACAAGCACCGCTGCGTAACCGCCCGCTGATCAACACCACGCGTTCGGCCCCTTGACCGCGGCTGTCCACGCCGGGTGGAAATTCATTGACCCACAACGGGAACCGCACTTTTGCGTTCACTCGAACGGCAGCGCGGTGTCACGCGGAGCGTCCGGCACGCCCCAACGAGGTCCCCGACCGATAGCACAACCCGGTGATGTCGCGTCCGCGACCTGGCAAACACGTCGGGTGGTGGGACCATTACGGCGGGTTGTCGTTCGACTGGCATGTTCGACTGGGAGGTCAGCTGTGGGCATCAAATGGACGACGGGGACCAAGGTGGTCCGCAACGCCCGCGCGTGGGCGTCCGGCACGATCCCCGAGCAGGCGGGGAAGGACGAGTGCATGGTGTGCGGCAAGCAGATCCGCAGGCACCGCACGGTCAGCGGCGAAGGCCGGGTGTGCTCACTCACCTGCGCCCAGTACTGGGCCGAGAACATGACCTGAGCAGCGGACGCGCAAAAGGCCCCCGGATCGGAATCCGGGGGCCTTTCACGTAGTAGCGGGGACAGGATTTGAACCTGCGACCTCTGGGTTATGAGCCCAGCGAGCTACCGAGCTGCTCCACCCCGCGCTGTAAGGACAACTATACACGCCCTGGAAACCCCGTTTCACCGGGGTCCCCCAACCCCGTTCGCGCAGGTCACCGTGGGCCCGAGAGCACAACCCCTGGTCGGAGCCGCGAGGGACGGAGCCCGCCTACCCGAGGCCCGAGGATCGGAATCTCCGGTACAAATGCGAAAAAGCCCTGTTCGCGCAATCCGCGAACAGGGCTTTCCACTTTGTAGCGGGGACAGGATTTGAACCTGCGACCTCTGGGTTATGAGCCCAGCGAGCTACCGAGCTGCTCCACCCCGCGCTGTGAGGACAACATTACGCCGGGGGTTGACCGGAATGCAAATCGGGTGGCCCGGGACGTGTCCCGGGCCACCCGATCGCAATACCAGTGCAGGTCAGCCGGTCGGTGTGGGCGACGGCTGGACCGACGACGGTGGCTGCGTGGAGCCGTCACCGGCCGAGTTGAACCGCTTGGTCGCCTCGTCCAGCGCCTTGTACGCGCTGCCCAGCTCGGCGAAGTCACCGCTCGCCTGCGCCGCCTTCACCCGCGCCAGGGCCGTCTGGATGTCCTTCACGGCCTGCTCCAGCTCCGTGCCCTGCTGGCCGTCGGCCGGCGGGGTGTCCGGCGGCGAGGTCGGCGTGGACGTCGGCGGCTGCCCGGTGTTGTCCTCACCGGGCACCTGGGCCGCGGCGCCGGTCAGCACTTCCTCCAGCGCCTGGCTCAGCGTGGGCGCGTAGCCCACCTTGTCGCCGAAGCTGACCAGCACCTTGAACAGCTGCGGGAACTGGGTGTTCTGGCTGGCCCGCTCGATGTAGATCGGCTCGACGTAGAGCAGGCCGCCGCCGACCGGCAGGGTCAGCAGGTTGCCGTAGACGACCTTCGTCTGCCGCTGGGCGAGCAGGTTCAGCTCACCGCTGACCTCGCCGTTGGTGAGGAACGTGGTCTGGATCTGCTGCGGACCCTTGACCTCGTTGTCCAGCGTCAGCACGCTCATCTTGCCGTAGTTGTCGGGGTCTGACCTGACCGTCACGTACGACGCCATGAACTCGCGGTTCAACCGCACCAGCGCGCTGGTCAGCTGGAAGCTCACCTTGTTCGCGTCACCGGTCGGGTCACCCGCCAGCACGTAGAACGGCGGCTGCCGGTCCCGCTGCTGCTGGATGCTCTGCTGCTGCGCCTCGACGGTCGTGGCGTTGTCGACGGTCGGGTCGGACGGCACGTCCCAGAACGAGACGCCCGAGTAGAAGTCACGCGGGTTGTCCACGTGGTACTGCGACAGCATCTCGCGCTGGACCTTGAACAGGTCCTCCGGGTAGCGCAGGTGCTCCCGCAGCGACTGCGACATCTCGCTGTTCGCCGTCACCGTGCCCGGGAAGACACCCATCCACGCCTTCAGCACGGGGTCCTGCTGGTCCATCTCGTACAGCGTCACCGTGCCGTCGTAGGCGTCCACAGTGGCCTTCACCGAGTTCCGGATGTAGCTGATCTCCCGGTTCGGCTGCTGCGCGACACCCGGCAGCGAGTCGTTCGTCGCGTCGCCCAGCGCGGTGCGGCGCGAGTACGGGTAGTTGTCGAGCGTGGTGTAGCCGTCCACGATCCACGTGATGCGCCCGTCCACGACGGCCGGGTACGGGTCGGTGTCCACGGTCAGCCACGGCGCCACGGTCTCGACGCGGTCGCGCGGGTTGCGGTTGAAGATGATCCGCGACTCCTCGTCGACGGCCGAGTTGAACAGGATGTTCCGCTCGCCGTAGGCGGCGGCGAAGACGAGCTTGTTGAACAGCCCGCCGATGCGCACACCGCCCTCGCCGTCGTAGGTGTACGACGAGTTGTCGGTGTCGTACTCGCCGGGCGCGCCCTCACCGCGGCCGCCGACGATGGCGTAGTCGGCCTTGGTCCCCATCTCGCCGAAGTAGGTGCGCGGCTGCTCCACCCCGAACGGGCCGGGCTGGACCTTGCCGTCCTGACCCACCTGGGCCACCTCGAACACCGGGTAGCCGCCGTTGCCGCCGTCGACACCCTCGTTCGCGGGCGAGTTCACCCTGCTGGCCTCGGCGAACACCATGCCGTTGCCGTGGGTGTAGATGAGGTGCTCGTTGATCCAGTCACGCTGGCCCGCCGGGATGCCGGCGGTGTTCAGCTCGCGGACCGCGACGATGTAGTCCTGGAGCTGGCCGTTCACCTTGTACCGGTCGACGTCCAGCTTGTCCGGGAACCCGTAGAACGGCCGCAGCTGCTGGAACTGGGTGAACGTCTTGGAGATGACCGCCGGGTCGAGCAGCCGGACGTTGCCCAGCGTCGCCTGGTCGTTCTTCAGCTCCTCCAGTGAGACGTTCTGCTTGCCCGCGTACGGCTTGCTCTCGACCTTGTCCTCGGTCAACCCGAACGCTTGCCGGGTGGCCTGGATGCTCCGGTCGATCGGTTCGGCTTCCTTCTCGATGGCGTTGGGCTTCACCGAGAACTGCTCCAGCACCGCGGGCCACGCCGCGCCGACCAGGATGCTCGACAGCACCAGCAGCACCGTCGCGATCGCCGGCAGCTGGAGGTTCCGCAGCACCGCGCCCGCGAAGAACGCGATGGCGCAGAAGACCGCGATGAACAGCAGGATCAGCTTGGCGGGCAGCACCGCGTTGAGGTCGGTGTAGCTCGCGCCGTTGAACTTGGCGTTGCGGTCGGAGAACAGCAGCGTGTACCGGTCGAGGAAGTACGCGACCGCCTTGAGCAGGATGAACACGCCGGCCACGATCGCCAGGTGGGTGCGCGAGGGCCCGGAGAGCTGCCCGCCGCGGCCGGCCAGCCGGATGCCGCCGAACAGGTAGTGCGCCACCACCGCGCCGACGAACGAGACCGCCGTGGCGATGAACAGCCACGACATGATCCACGTGTAGAACGGCAGCTGGAAGGCGTAGAAGCCGATGTCGAGGCCGAACTCGGGGTCGTTCACGCCGAACTCGGTGGCGTTGAGGAACAGCTGCAGCACCTGCCAGTCGGCCTGCGCCGACGTGCCGGCGATGAGGCCGATGAGGACCGGCAGGCCGATCGCGAACAGCTTCATCCGCTTGCCGACGACGGCGCGGTAGCGGGCCACCGGGTCGTCCGGCCCGGACACCGGCACGAAGACCGGCCGGGATCGGTAGGCGATGATGAGGTTGATGGCGAGGAGGCCGCCCACCAGCAGTCCCGCGACGAAGAACAACCCGAACCGGGTGCCCAACACCGTGGCGTAGACGCTGCGGAAGCCGACCTCACCGAACCAGAGCCAGTTGACGTAGGTGCCGAGCAGCCTTGAGCCGGTGATCAGACCGGCCAGGACCACCGCACCGACGATGAGCAGAATGCGGCTGCGACGGGACAGACTGGGCAGTCCGACCGGGGGCCGTGTGGCCACGGGGCACGCTCCTGGATCGCGGTAGTGGCGTTCGTACGTTCTGTCCAACTCTACGGAGGCCGCTCAGGGTTCCCCGCCCGGTCTTCCGTTAGGAGCTGATTGCCCGCTCGGCCGGTGGTGATGCGACGATGGCGCACGTGTCAGCCAGTGAAACGCCGCCCGTGGTGCTGCCCGCTGTCGCCCGCGAGGTCGAGGAGTTCGTGTCCACCGCCGGGTGGAACCAGCCGATGCAGCTGTTCGCGCTGGTCCCGACGTCGGAGCTGCTGGTGCGGCAGCCGGAGCTGGCGGGCCAGCTCGATCCGGACGCGTCACCGCTGACACCGATCGCCCAGGACTCGCTGCCGGACTCCGAGCTGGACCTGGCGCTGGCCGGGATCGTGTGGCCGGACCTGGTGCACGGGTGCGCGCTGTCGCAGGAGATCGTCGTGCTGCCGCCGGACGCGGAGGCCCAGCTGACCGCCGAGGAGCTGGACGACGAGGAGGCCCGCCGGTTCGCCGCCGAGCACCCCCAGCGCCGTGAGGCCAGGCTGGTGGCGGCGGTGCTGCGGGACGGCTCGGCGGCGTGCGTGCTGCGGCTGCGGGGCAGCGTGGAGGTGCCCGAGGAAGTCGTGGAGCACCCCGAACTGGCCCCGAACCTCACCCACGCCCTGCTGGAAACCCTGCGCGCCTAGCAGCTGGGCGCTTCGCCGCCCTTGCTGAGCGATTCGAGGGACGTCACCGCGTCGTCCAGCTTCTCGACCTTGACCAGGCGCAGGCCCTCAGGGGCGTGCTGCCTGGCCTCGTCGCAGTTGCCGGCGGGCACGAGGAACACGGTGGCGCCGTCCTCGCGGGCGGCGACCATCTTGAACCCGATGCCGCCGATGCGGCCGACCTCGCCGTTGTCGTTGATCTCGCCGGTGCCCGCGACGGACTTGCCACCGTTCAGCTCGCCGGGGGTGAGCTTGTCGACGATCGACAACGCGAATAGCAGGCCCGCGGACGGGCCGCCGACGTCGCTCAGGCTGATCTTGATCTCGAACGGCACGTCCGCGCGGTCCAGCGGCAGCACGCCGAGGAAGCCGTTCTCGCGGCCTTCGGTCCGGCCGAGGGTGACGGTGGCGGTCTTGCGCTCGGAGTCGCGCTGGAACGTCAGCGTGACCTGGTCGCCCGGCTTGGAGTTCTCCAGCGCGGGCCGCACGTCCTCCGCGCTGGAGATCGGCTTGCCGTTGACCTCCAGCAGCCGGTCGTTCGGCTCCAGCACGTCGTCCGCGGCGCTGCCCTCGGTGATCTCGGCGGCGACGACCTTCATCGGGTAGTCGAGGTAGCGCAGCGCGGCGACCTCGGCGCTGGTCTGCGAGTCCTGGAACGCCTTCACGTTCTGGTCGCGGACCTCCTGCTCGGACTCGCCGGGCCGGAAGAACTCCTCCCGCGGCGCGAGCGCGTACCGGCCGCTGATCCACAGGCCGAGAGCGCCGAACAGCGACACGTCGTCGGTGAGCGACACGGTCGTCATCGTGAGCCGACCGCCGGTCGGGAACGTCTCCTGCCCCTCGACCGACACCACGTCACCGCCGTTGACCTGGCCCAACGTGTCGTAGGTCGGTCCAGGCCCGAGCGCGACGTAGGGCACCCGGGCGAACCCGCCGAGGAGCCCGAGCGCCAGCACGACCAAGAGGCTGACCACGAGGGTCCACGTCCGCCGGGTCAGGCCGCGCCGGGGCGCGTGCGGTGTCGGTGCCTGGTCCACGACGGTGTCGGTGCCTTCGGTCACGCCCGACAGGGTACGACCCCCGGGTTCAGCTACCGGCGAACCGGTCCCGCACGCCGGTATTCGGTTTGTCGGCTCCGCCTCCCGGCGGTGTCCCGCGTACCGTGGAGGCATGAGTGACCAGCCCTTCGGGTTCGGCCCGCAGGACCCCGACGACCGCAACCGCAAACCAGGTGACCAAGGGGACAACCCCCTGGACTTCAACCAGCTCGGCGCGATGCTGAGCCAGCTCGGTGCGATGTTCAGCAATGCGGGCACGTCGTCCGGGCCGGTCAACTACGACTTGGCGAAGCAGATCGCGCTGCAGCAGCTCGCCGGCAGGGGCGGCTCGACCACCGGGTTCGGCCCCGACCAGAACCGCGCGGTGGCCGACGCCGTGCACCTGGCGGAGATGTGGCTCGACCCGGTGACGGCGCTGCCCGCGGGCGCGCGCACGGCCCAGGGCTGGAGCGCGCGCGACTGGGTGGAGCGCACGCTGCCGACGTGGCAGCGGCTGTGCGACCCGGTGGCGCAGCGCGTGTCCGGCGCGTGGGTCGAGGCGATGCCCGCCGAGGCCAAGGAGGCCGCCGGCCCGCTGCTGTCGATGCTCGGGCAGATGGGCGGCATGGCGTTCGGCTCCCAGCTGGGTGGCGCGTTGGCGCAGCTCGGCGCCGAGGTGCTGACGTCGACCGACGTCGGGCTGCCGCTGGGGCCCGAGGGCACGGCGGCCCTGCTGCCGGAGAACATCGAGAAGTTCACCGAGGGCCTGGAGCGGCCGGCCAGCGAGGTCCTGGTCTTCCTGGCCGCCCGCGAGGCGGCGCACCAGCGGCTGTTCAGCCACGTGCCGTGGTTGCGGCAGCGGCTGCTGGACACGGTCGAGGAGTTCGCCCGCGGCATCACCGTCGACACGTCCGCGCTGGAGAGCCTGGCCGGTCAGATCGACCCGTCGAACCCGGCGAGCATCGAAGAAGCGATGAAGTCCGGGATGCTCGAACCCCAGACCACGCCTGAGCAGAAGGCCGCGCTGACCCGCCTGGAGACGTTGCTGGCCCTGGTCGAGGGCTGGGTGGACGTGGTGGTGAACGAGGCGGTCGGCGAGCGGCTGCCCGGCGCCGAGGCGCTGCGCGAGACGCTGCGCAGGCGGCGGGCGTCCGGTGGCCCGGCGGAGCAGACGTTCGCCACGCTGGTCGGCCTGGAGCTGCGTCCGCGCCGGCACCGGTCGGCGGCGGCGCTGTGGAAGCTGCTGACCGACCAGCACGGGATGGAGCAGCGCGACAGCGTCTGGGACCACCCCGACCTCGTGCCCACGGCGGAGGACCTGGACGACCCGATGGAGTTCGCCGAGCGGTTCGGCCACACGCGCAAGGCGTTGGAGGACCCGATGGCCGAGCTGGAGCGCACCCTCCGCGAGAAGCCCGAGAACCAGTCCGACCAGCCGGACGAGCCCTCGACCGACGACAAGGACAAGGACAAGGACAAGGACGCCTGACCCTCGCACCCAGCACCCGCGAGTCCTCCAGTCGGACACCGCGAGTCGCGCGCTCAGGCGCGGTGGGCCGACCGGTGGGCACGGGTCCTGGCCGCAGCGGCTCCGCGGGGTGTTCCCGCGGTGCCGCTAGTCCTCCGCGGTGATGCCCAGGCCCGCCGCGGCCGAGATGCCCTCCAGGTACCCCATGGCCCGTTCGGACTTCGGGTACCGGTGCACGAGCAGCCAGAAGTCCTTGCCGTGGCCGGGCACCTCGAGGTGCGCCAGCTCGTGCACCAGCACGTAGTCGAGCACCCAAGCGGGCACGTCCCGCAGGCGTTCGCTGATCCGGATCGTGCCCTCGCTCGGCGTGCACGACGCCCACCGCGTCCGCATCGGCGGCACCCACCGCACGCTGCTGGGCCGCACGCCGTTCAGGTAGCGGTCCGCCAGCTCCTCGCACCGGGCCAGCAACGCCGCGTCGGACGTGCGCGTCGGCGAACGCCTGCGGGTCTCGCTGCGCTGGAGGCGGCTCAGCATCTCCGCGACCCAGTGCTTCTCCTCGCTCTTGGTCATACGGGCCGGCAGCAGGACGACGACCGTGTCCCCTTCGCGGTACGCGCTCACCATGCGACGGCGCCGGGCGCTGCGCCGCACCTCCACCTGCGGTTCGGGCATGGCGTTCACGGTAAGGCCAGGGACCGACAATCCGCGGCGGCCAAGCGGCGGCGTGTGGAGGGACGGCCCAGCAGATTCCGCCGAAAGGCGGCTGGACACGCTGGACGCGGCGTGCAGCGGACCGGGGTTTGCGGAGGTAGCGTGCAGCGCAACCCCCGAGTGTGGCGCAAATCGCGCCGGACTCTCGAAACAAGGGAGGAAGCCGTGGCCGAGACCTACAACGGCTACTGCGTCAAGTGCCGTGAGAAGCGGGACTTCACGGGCGAGGTGCACGAGAGCAACAACCGCAGGATGGCCAAGGGCAAGTGCCCGGTCTGCGGAACCACGGTGACCCGGATCCTCGGCAAGGCGAAGGTCTGACCCCCCGACGGGCGGCCGGGCTGCGGACGCCCGGCCGCCCGTCAAGGCCCTTCGTGTCTTCTGTGGACAACCGGTAAGCCTGTGGACAGGCGTTTTGCCATACCGCCGACTGTGGGCAGGCTGCCGGTGTGGACCTCCCCAACCGCCCAAGGGTGCTGCCCGGCCTGCCGCTGCTGCGCCGCCGGGACGACGTCGTGCAGATCGGCACCGACCCCCGACACGCCATGCTGGTCGAGGACGTGCCCGAGCCCATGTCGTCCGTGCTGCTCGGCCTCACCGGCCAGCACACCCTGTCCGACCTGCGGGAACGGCTCGACGGCCACGGTGACCAGGCGGCCGAGTTCACCGGCGTCCTGCACGGTCTGGCGCGCGCCGGCCTGGTCGAGGAATCGGTGCCCGCGCCGCACGCCCGGCTGACCGCGGAGGTGACGGGCTGGGCGCTGCGCACCCGTCGTTCCGCGGTCCGGCTGCCTGCCGCCCGTGCCGCCAGATCCGTCGTCGTGCACGGCGAGGGGCGGCTCGCGGTGACCGTCGCGGCGCTCCTGGCGGCCTCCGGTGTGGCACACGTTCGGGTGATAGCCCGGGGACGCGTCGGGCCTGAGGACACCGGATCGGGCTACATCGAGTCGGACATCGGTCGGATGCGCGCCGACGCCGCCCGGGACGCGGTCCGGCGGGCGTGCGGCTCCGTGCGGCCGGTGGGTCGTGGCACGGATCTGGTGGTGTTGGCCGACGCGTTGGTGCCCGCCCCGGAGTTGCTGCACGAACTCGCCTCCGCCCGCACCCCGCACCTCGCCGTGCGGGTTCGCGAAGGGTTGGGCGTGGTGGGTCCGCTGGTGGTGCCGGGCCGCAGCAGCTGCCTGAGGTGCGCGGACCGCCACCAGGCCGACCTGGACCCGGCGTGGCCGCTGATAGCCGCCCAACTCGTGGACCGGCCGCAGCACGCCGATCTGGCCACCGTCACGGCCACCGCGGGTGTCGCGGTGGGCCAGGCGTTGCTGGCTCTGGACCATTCGGAGGAGTCCTCGACCAGGCCGCCGACCTGGGACGCGACACTGGAGGTCGACGCGTTCACCGGCTCGGTGGAGCACCGGATCGCGCCGGTGCACCCGCGTTGCGAGTGCCGTTCCGCGCTGTGATCCACCCTCAGGGAGGCCTGTGTAGGTTTTGGGTGGTGGCGGGCATTGCCGCGACCACGCGAACGGTCGGGGAGGAGAATCACCGGGTGAGCGAGATCCCACGGAAGGCAGCGCACCGCACCGCCAAGCTGGCCAGCCTTCCCCTCGGGGTGGCGGGCCGCGTGGTGGGCGGCTGGGGGAAGCGCCTTGCAGGCCGCAGTTCCGAAGAGGTCAACGCCGAGATGACGGCGAAGACCGCGGAACAGGTTTTCGCGGTCCTCGGGCAGCTCAAGGGCGGTGCGATGAAGTTCGGCCAGGCCTTGAGCGTGTTCGAGGCCGCGGTGCCGGACGAGCTCGCGGGGCCGTACCGCGAGGCGTTGACCAAGCTCCAGACGTCCGCACCGCCGATGCCGATCCGCACCGTGCACCGCGTGCTGACCGAGCAGCTGGGTTCGGCGTGGACGAAGCGTTTCTCGTCGTTCGACGACTCGCCCGCCGCATCGGCGAGCATCGGGCAGGTGCACCGGGCGGTGTGGCACGACGGCCGCGACGTGGCGGTGAAGGTGCAGTACCCGGGCGCGGACGAGGCGTTGCAGGCCGATCTGAAGCAACTGCTGCGGTTCAGCCGGGTCTTCCAGGTGATGGCGCCGGGGATCGAGGTGAAGCCGCTCCTGGAGGAACTGCGGGACCGCTACCTGGAGGAGTTGGACTACCGGACCGAGGCGGACAACCAGCGGATCTTCGCCAAGGCGTTCGACGGTGACGACCGGGTGTCCGTGCCGCGGGTGGTGGCCAGCTCGCCGAAGGTGATGGTCACCGAGTGGACCGAGGGCACGCTGCTGTCCAAGATCATCCGTGACGGCGACCGGGCCGATCGGGACCTGGCCGGGCAGTTGCTGTCGGAGTTCCACTTCTCCGCGCCGAGCCGGTCCGGCTTGCTGCACGCCGACCCGCACCCCGGCAACTTCATGCTCGGTTCGGACGGGCGGCTGCGGGTGATCGACTTCGGCGCGGTCGCGCGGCTGCCCGACGGGCTGCCCAAGACGCTCGGCGTGATCACCAGGATGGCGCTGGAAGGTCGGTCGGAGGACCTGGTGGAGCTGTTCCGGGCGGAGCGGTTCATCCGCCCCGGGACGGAGATGGATCCCGAAGACCTGATGAACTACCTGGGGCCGTTCGTCGAGCCGCTGCGGACCGAGACGTTCCACTTCACCCGCAAGTGGCTGCAGTCCGAGGCGGAGCGCGTGAGCGACTTCCAGAACCCGGAGTCGCAAGCCGGGAGGTGGTTGAACCTGCCCCCGCAGTACCTGCTTATCCACAGGGTCACGCTCGGCGCGACGGGCATCCTCTGCCAGCTCGACGCGAACGTGCAGGCCAGGGCCATTGTGGCGCGGTGGCAGCCGGGCTTCGACGACTGAGTTGTCCACAGCACGCCGACTTGTCCACAGATCACCGACGGCCCATGGCCCGGTCCCCGGAACCCCCGGAAGATCGACCCATGGACCAAGTGATCAAGGCGACGGACCTGAGGGCCACCGGCGTGCCGGGCTACGTGATCGACCTGAAGTGCCGCCCCGGCGGGCCGTGGCAGCGCATCCTGCCGGGTGTGCTGCTGCTCGGCGCCGGCCCGCCGACCAGGGCGCAGCGCGTGCGTGCGGCCTTGGCCTACGCGGGGCCGGGCACGGTGGTCACGGGCATGGACGCGCTCCACGCCCACGGCCTCCGTGCCCTACCGCCGCCGGCGCGGATACACCTGCTGCAACCGGCGGCCAGTCGCCGCTCCGGCGCCGACCAGGTGCTGCTGGAACGCACCACCAGACCGCCGGCCGTGGTCTTCCGGGACGGCCTGCCGCTGGCCGAGCCGAACCGGGCGGTGGTCGATGCCGCCCGGCACGAGCCGGACGCCCTGCGCCAACACCACATGCTGGCGACAGCGGTCCGGTCGGGCCTGTGCACGGTCGACGGTCTGACGGCGGAGCTGAACGCGGGCAACAGGCGAGGCTCGGCCACCGCCAGATCGGCATTACGCCTGCTGTCCGCCCTGCTCCGTTGACCACCGGCCACCACACCCGACCTCCCACCACCACGCCCGGTGGGCACGGTGGCTGGTCGTCACGGCGGCATGTGCTGGTCACCGCGCCGCGTTCGTCACCGCAGGCGAGGTAGCCACTGTGGGGGTGTGCGGGTCGCCGGGACCCGGTCGTCAGCGGGACCAGTAGTCGCTGGGCAGCTTGCCCTCGATGTCCCGGACATGGGCTCGCGCGCAGTCGGGGCACAGCCACCGGTCGACTCCGCGTTCCCGCTCGCGCACCCACGCCAACAGCGCGGCCGGATCGGTCACCGAGGACCGCGTCCGACCACACCTGGCGCAGGCGTCGGTCACGGCTTGCGGCCGAGGTACACGGTGTTGGCGATCAGCATGAACACGTCGTCGCGCAGCCCGAGAAAGGCTGGGTCCTGCGGGTCGAGCAGTTGCCGGACGGTGCGGCGGTCGGCGGGGTGCAGCAGGTCGCCGGCGGCCTCCTCGTACCACTCCAGGTGGTTGACCGCCCAGTCGCGCACCGCCTGCTTGGCCGGCGCGGGGTGGTCGATGAGGTAGCTGAACGCCGTCACGTCCACGAGACCGGCGTCGGCGAGCGCGAGGTTCCAGCCGCCGTGCATGGGAACGGCGCCGGTGATGTTCTCCCGCATCCGCACGAACCACTGGGCACGGGCGGCGATCAGCCGATCCTGCAAACCGGGGTCGCCGACCCCCAGGTCGAACGGGAGGAACTTGCCCGACAACCCGCCTTCGGCGAGCGCCAACCACCCACCGGGCGCGACCGCCTCGACCAACCCGGACACCGCCGCACGCTGATCAGGGAGGTGATGCACCACGTTCGACGCCCACACCAGCTGGGCGGCCCCGGCGATCTCGGCCGGCCGTTCGGTGGCCAGGTCGGCGAGGACCGGCCGGATGCGCACGGTCGCCCTGGTCGTGTCGGTCTCGTAGGTGGCGGCCGACCGGGCCGACCCCGTCGCGGCGTCCAGCATCTCGGGCACCGCGTCGACCAGGACGACCTGGCCGCCACCGCGAGCGGACAGGGCTTCGACCAGCGCCACGCTCATCCCACCCGTGCCGCAGCCCACGTCCAGCACGGTCGGGTTGTCGGGGAGGGTGTGGACGAGTCTGCGCGCGACCACGCGGTGGGCCTCGGCGTCCAGCTCGTCGGCATGGCGCCGTGCCTTCAGCTGGGACGACCAGTCGATCCCGTCGTGGGTATGGGCATGGTTGTGTGAGTGAACGGCCACAAGTCGCACCGTACCCAGAACGGGCGAAACCCTCCCACCGAAATCCCGCCGCCCCAACGGGATGGCGTGCCGGATTGCCGTACGCCGAGTGCCGTGCGCCCGTTATCTCCGCCCACGCGATACAGCGCGGCCCTCCATCCCCGCGTGGGCGGGGATGGAGGGCCGCGGCGTGCATCAGATCGCGTGAGCCTTCAGAGCGGCCCTGCGCTGGGCCCATCCGGCCAGCCGGCGCCACCTGCGGGCGACGACGAGCCGGTGGGCCAGCCGATGCTGTCGCGCGAATATCTCCGCGTCATACATTCGGGATCTGGCAAGATTTTCTTCGAGCAGCATGGGGTTCCCCTTGGGGTTCACTTCGGTGAGCATCGTTTCGTCAGTGGTGGATCGGTACGTGGTCACGCGGCGGCCTCCTGGTCGTTAGCCCCCCGGACAACGGTCGCGGCAGGCGCCGCGGGCACAACGGTCGCGGCAGGCGCCGCGGGCACAACGGTCGCGGCAGGCGCCGCGGGCACAACGGTCGCGGCAGGTGCCGCGGGCACAACGGGTGCTGCGTCCTTGCGCGGACGTCCACGGGGACGCTTCCGCGCGATCACAGCTCCGCGCTCGAAGATCTCGCCACCCCAGACCCCCCAGGGCTCGTGGCGGGCGATCGCGCCCGCCAGGCACTCGGCGATCACGGGGCAGGTGGCGCAGAACTTCTTCGCCTCCTCCAACTCCGCCGGCGCGTCGGCGAACCACAGGTCAGGGTTGTTGGTACGGCAAGGAAGCTCCAAGCCGGCGTCGGGCGCGGTGTCGATCAGGGATGCGACTCCGGCTCCGACGAACTCCGACTCGGTGGACAACGTCCCGTTTATGGGGACGGTCACGGTCAACATCAGTGGACTCCTGTCACGGTCTTGCATGGGGTTCGGTGGTGCGACTGCGTACGGCAAAACGGGTTTGAACAGCACAAAGGCCGCGGATCCGGTTACGGGTCCGCGGCCTTTGTGAGCTTCGTGGCCTGACTACGAGGTGGTCAGGTACTTCGCTCTCGCGCGGACGGCGCAACGTTCTCAGTCGGGACAAAGGTCGACGCGTGCAGCGCCGGCAGCTGAATCAGCTGAACTCGCTCGCCGCCCCAACCGAGGGCGTGGCGATCGCGGGCAGACTTCTCCCCCGCGACACGAGCAGCGCCGGACACCAGGTCCACCCCGGACATCAGGTAACCGGGCGTCTCGAAGCACATGAGAGTGTTCACCACCGGTCACCTCCTCGGGCGTCCTGTTGTCGACTGCAAGCTCTTGAATCCCCAGCGGGCGCATCGCGCCCGGCCTGAGCAGGTTATGACTCGGCGCACGGCAGGTGCAACCGGTTTTTCCAAATAACTGTCGATCGAGTGAAGATTCCGCGTTTGCCCTGCACAGAGGCTAGGACGCGAACACTCGTCCGGACCAGTCCGCCCGCCGGCGGGACAGCCGCGTCACCGCCGGCCGATCACGGCCCGCGGGCAGCGCCGGTGGATCAGTCCGCTCGTCAACGCCCGCCGCGCACGAGGGCCAGGACGTCGTCGCCGAAGCGGTCGAGCTTGGCGGCGCCGATGCCGGAGATCGACACCAGCCCGGCGACGTCCTCGGGCCGCTGCTCGGCGATGGCGACCAGGGTCGCGTCGGTGAACACCACGTACGCCGGCACCTTCAGCTCACGCGCCCGGTCCGCCCGCCACGCCCTCAACTTGCCCAACAACTCCTCGTCCACGTCCGACGGGCACGAGGAGCACCGGCTGAGCTTGACCGCCCGCGCGTCGACCAACGCCGACCCGCACACCCGGCACTGCGGCTTGGGCCGCTTCTGCAGCGGCTCGCGCTTGGCCGCCCGCGACGCCGGGTGGTCCTCCGGCACCAGCCCGTGGAGGAACCGGCTGCGCCGCCGATAACGACGTCCGCCGGACGCACGCGCCAACGCCCACGACATCCACAAGTGCACGCGGGCGCGCGTCACGCCCACGTACAGCAACCGCCGCTCTTCCTCGATCGCCGCGTCGTCGCCGTCCGCGTGCTGGATCGGCAGCGTGCCCTCGACCAGTCCGACCAGGAACACCGCGTCCCACTCCAGCCCCTTCGCCGCGTGCAGGGACGCGAGCGTCACGCCCTCCACGGTCGGCGGGTGCTGGGCCTCGGCGCGCAGGTCGAGTTCGGCGACGAACTTCGGCAGGTCCGCGCCGTCGACCGCGGTGACCAGTTCCTCCGCCAGCTCGACCAGCGCGAGCAGGGACTCCCACTTCTCCCGCGCCGACCCGCCGGCGGGCGGCTCGTCGGTCAGGCCGATCCCGGCCAGCACCTCCCGCACCACCTTCGGCAACTCGCCGGTCGGCTCGTGCGCCACCGCCGACCGCAGCGCGGCCATCGCCTGCCGCACCTCGGCCCGTTGGAAGAACCGCTCGCCGCCGCGCACCTGGTACGGCACGCCCACTTCGGCCAGCGCCTGCTCGAAGACCTCCGACTGCGCGTTGACCCGGTAGAGCACGGCGATCTCGCTCGCCGCCACGCCCTCGTCCAGCAGCGCCTTCACCCGCTGGGCGACCGCCGCGGCCTCCAGCGGCTCGTCGTCGAACTCGGTGAACGACGGTCGCGGACCGTCCGGCCGCTGACCGATCAGCCGCAGCCGCGACCCGGCGGGGCGATCGCGCGCCCACTTGATCACTTCGTTGGCGAGGCCAACGACCTGCGGGGTGGACCGGTAGTCGCGCTCCAGCCGCACCACGACGGCCTCGGGGAACCGGCGCTGGAAGTCGAGCAGCGGACGCGGTGAGGCGCCCGCGAAGGAGTAGATGGTCTGGTTCGCGTCGCCGACCACGGTGAGGTCGTCGCGCGCGCCCAACCACGCGTTCAGCACACGCTGCTGCAGCGGTGTGACGTCCTGGTACTCGTCCACCACGAAGCACCGGTACCGGTCGCGGAACTCCTCGGCGACCTCGCCGTGCTCCTCCAGCGCCGCCGCCGTGTGCAGGAGCAGGTCGTCGAAGTCGAGCAGCTGCGCCTGGTTCTTCAGCTCCTCGTACGTCCGGTAGACCTGCACGACCTGCTCGACGGGCGCGGGCGTGTCCCGGCTGGTGCGGCCGGCTTCGACCGGGTAGTCCTCGGGCGAGATCAGCGACGCCTTCGACCACTCGATCTCGCCCGCCAGGTCGCGCAGCGAATCGGACTCGGTGGACAGCCCCGCCCGGTTGGCGGCCTGCGCGACCAGCCGCAGCTTGTTCCGGTCGATCAGCTGCCACTGCTCGCCGCCGACCACCCTGGGCCAGAAGTACCGGAGCTGGCGCAGCGCGGCGGCGTGGAACGTGCGGGCCTGCGCGCCGTGCGCGCCGAGCGCCCGCAACCGGGTCCGCATCTCACCCGCGGCACGTGCGGTGAACGTGACGGCGAGGACTTGACCAGCGGAAACGTGCCCACGTTGGACCAGGTAGGCGATCCGGTGCGTGATCGTCCGGGTCTTGCCGGTGCCGGCCCCCGCGAGCACGCACACCGGGCCGCGCGGAGCTTCCACGGCGGCACGCTGTTCCGGGTCCAGTCCCTCCAGCAGCCG
The DNA here is from genome assembly GCF_052936305.1 of Saccharothrix isguenensis. Taxonomy (NCBI): domain Bacteria; kingdom Bacillati; phylum Actinomycetota; class Actinomycetes; order Pseudonocardiales; family Pseudonocardiaceae; genus Saccharothrix; species Saccharothrix isguenensis. The sequence continues at coordinate 973,942 of NZ_CP193626.1, read as the reverse complement.
GTCCATGCGCTGCATCCTCGCAGAGCACAGCGAGTCCTCCCGTGATGGGGCGACACGGCGCGCCGTATCCTGGTGGGTATGGCTGGTAAGCAGGACAAGGCGGCTGCCAAGGCGGCCTCCAAGGAAGCGGCGAAGGCTCGGCGCGCGGCATCGAAGGCGAAGCGCAGCCAGATCTTCGAGGCGTTCAAGATGCAGCGCCGCGAGGACAAGGCGCTCGTGCCGTTGATGCTGGCGTGCCTGCTCGGCGCGACGGCCGCGGCGTTCCTGATCGGCCTCATCTGGGACATGCACTGGGTGCTGCTGCCGATGGGCATCGCGGTGGGCGCGCTGCTCGCCGTCATCGTGTTCGGCCGCCGGGTGCAGCGCACCGTGTACGCGAAGGCGGACGGGCAGCCGGGCGCGGCGGCGTGGGCGCTGGACAACCTGCGCGGCAAGTGGCGGGTCACCCAGGCGGTCGCGGGCACGACGAGCGGTGACATGGTGCACCGGGTGCTCGGCCGGCCGGGCGTGGTGCTGGTCGCCGAGGGCGCGCCGCACCGGGTCAAGGGCCTGCTCGCGCAGGAGAAGAAGCGGGTGGCGCGCGTGGTCGGCGAGACGCCGATCTACGACCTCGTCGTGGGCACGGAGGAAGGCCAGGTCCCGCTGCGCAAGCTGCAGGGCCACCTGATGAAGCTGCCGCGCAACATCTCGACCGCCCAGGTCGACACGATCGACAACCGGCTCGCCGCGCTGGCCAGCCGTGGCGCGGCACTGCCCAAGGGCCCGATGCCCCAGGGCGCCAAGATGCGCAACGTGCAGCGCGCCATGCGCCGCCGCTGACCTCCCGACCCCGCGCGAGTCGTCCACTCGGACACCGCGAGTCGTCCACTCCGGCACCGTGAACCGCACACCGCGGCACGGTGCCGGAGTCGTTCTCGTGCCAGGAGTCGTTCCGGGCCGCAGTCGCTCTTGACCGCGGCCCAGTCTCAGCAGTTCACGCGGCCGGCGCGGTCAGCGGACGCGGATGACGACCGTGCCCGCCGCCTTGTCGTGCAGACCCCGACCGTCGGCGTCCCACACCACCGCCGGGATGATGAGGAAGATCAGCACCGTCCGCAGGGCGGCCCGGGGCACGCCGACGACGCCCGCGCCGTCCAGCCGGGCGACCCGCAGCCCGAACAGCGCGTGACCAGGGGTGAAGCCGAAGAAGCCGACGCCGACGACGGTGATGGCGAACCAGGCCAGCAGGCTCCAGTTCTGCGGCAGGTCGGGCATCGTGAACAGGCCCGCGACACCCGCCGAGAGCAGGAAGTCGACCAGGATCGCGAACGCCCGCCGACCGGTGGACGCGATCGAGCCGGGGCCCGACTGCGACAGTCCGAGACGTTCACCACGCCATCGCTGCCCGGTACCGTCACCGGAGTCGGCGCCGGGCTCCAGCGCCGAGCGAGGTCCAGACAGCCACGAACCGGTCCACTTGCTCACCCCACCAGAGTAAGGGCCGTGCTCAGCGGGTGAGGAGCGGCGGCCGGGTTGCCCGGCTCGGGCACCCCGTTAACACTGGCGAAACACCGGGGTGATGGCTGGGCAACAACACGGTCATAGTTTCGCCACGATGGCCGGCCGCACACCGCAGCGGCGTAGAACCACGCCCCCACCGCAGCAGAGGAGTCGACGAGGGTGTTCAAGAATCCCGACGAGGTCCTGAAGTTCATTTCCGACGAGGGCGTGAAGTTCGTCGACGTCCGCTTCAGCGACCTGCCCGGCGTGATGCAGCACTTCACGCTCCCCGCCTCCGCGTTCGACGCCGACGCCATCGCCGAGGGCCTCGCGTTCGACGGCTCGTCGGTCCGCGGCTTCCAGTCGATCCACGAGTCGGACATGCTGCTGCTGCCCGACCTGTTCACCGCGCGCCTCGACCCGTTCCGGATCGAGAAGACGCTGTGCGTCAACTTCTTCGTGCACGACCCGTTCACGCGTGAGGCCTACAGCCGCGACCCGCGCAACATCGCGCGCAAGGCCGAGCAGTACATCACCGAGTCGGGCATCGCGGACACCGCGTACTTCGGCGCCGAGGCCGAGTTCTACATCTTCGACTCGATCCGCTTCGACACCACCGCGAACGCCTCCTTCCACGAGATCGACGCGATCTCGGGCGCCTGGAACACCGGCCGCGAGGAAGAGGGCGGCAACCGCGGCTACAAGGTCAAGTACAAGGGCGGCTACTTCCCCGTCACGCCGACCGACCACTACGCCGACCTGCGCGACAAGATGGTCCTCAACATGCAGGACCAGGGCTTCACCGTCGAGCGCGCGCACCACGAGGTGGGCACCGGCGGCCAGGCCGAGATCAACTACAGGTTCAACACGCTGCTGCACGCCGCGGACGACCTGATGCTGTTCAAGTACATCATCAAGAACACCGCGTGGCAGGCCGGCAAGACCGTCACGTTCATGCCGAAGCCGCTGTTCGGCGACAACGGCTCGGGCATGCACACGCACCAGTCGCTGTGGAAGGACGGCCAGCCGCTGTTCCACGACGAGTCCGGTTACGCGGGCCTGTCGGACATGGCGCGGCACTACATCGGCGGCATCCTGCACCACGCCCCGTCGCTGCTGGCGTTCACCAACCCCACGGTGAACTCGTACCACCGCCTCGTGCCGGGCTACGAGGCCCCGGTGTCGCTGGTCTACTCCCAGCGCAACCGGTCGGCTTGCGTGCGCATCCCGATCACCGGCAACAACCCGAAGGCCAAGCGCATCGAGTTCCGCTGCCCCGACTCGTCGGGCAACCCGTACCTCGCCTTCTCGGCGATGGTCATGGCGGGCCTCGACGGCGTGAAGAACAAGATCGAGCCGGCGGCCCCGATCGACAAGGACCTCTACGAGCTGCCGCCCGAGGAGGCCCGCGACGTCAAGCAGGTGCCGGCCACCCTCGACGCGGTGCTGGACAACCTCGAGGCGGACCACGAGTTCCTGCTGGAGGGCGGCGTCTTCACGCCGGACGTCATCGACACCTGGATCTCGTACAAGCGCGAGCAGGAGATCGACCCCCTCCGCCTGCGCCCGAACCCGTACGAGTTCGCGCTGTACTACGACGTGTGATCGGCGCGGGGCTTGACCAGCCGTTCCACGGTTGAAGCCCCGCGCAGGCCGTCTCCGGGCCGTGTGAGCTGGAGAGGCCGTCCGGATCGGAGGCCGAGGGCCGGGTGACTACCACAGTCACCCGGCCCTCGGTCGTTCTCGCGAAACGCCCTTCAACCCCCGGGACTGACCACGCCGAAGCCCTCGGGATCAGGTCCTGGTCAGCCTGCGCACCACGGCCAGGCCGTCCGGCGTCCCCGGCCAGAGTTCCGCAGCCACAACCGGACGCGGGCGGGGCGGGGGACGCGGTCGTCCCGGGCCAGGCGGGTGACCAGGCGCAGGACGTCGGGTAGCAGGCGGATCGCCAGGGCCAGGGCGTTGCTGCCCCGCGGTCGGATCAGGAACAGGCCCAGGAGCAGCACCGACCACAGGCCCAGCAGACCCAGCGCCACGCCGAGGAGGACGTCCACCTACTTCGGGATCGGGACGCCGGTGACGGTCACCTCACCACCGGTCGGCGCCAGCTGACCGATGATCCCGGAGAACGTCAGCGAGAACGTCGTCCCGGCCGCGCTCGCCGTCCGGTCCAGCACCACGAAACCGTTGATGGCCGAGTTCTTCCCGATCGACGCCGGCCACCGGCTGGTCGACAGGGACGCGGCGTACTCGCGCTCCGCGTCGTCCACCGCCGAGATCGACACGACCGGCAGGTCCATCTTCGAGGTGCTGGCGTTGATCGCGGTGACGAAGACCTTCAGCCGGCCGCCCTCGTTCTCGACCTTGGTGACCTCCACGGTCAGCAGGCCCCGCGCCTGCTTCCACGACCCGCTGACGGTCTTGGTCTCCGCGCTGGGCGGCGCGTCGTCGTCCGAAGGCGAGGAGGAGGTCGGGGCCGACCCCACGGCGCCGTCCAGGCTGACCGGTTCATCAGCGGACGAGGACGGGGACGACGGCGTCGTCGGGACCGTCGAAGGGGTTTCGCGCAGGGTGACGCTCAAGGGGCCGACACCGACCGTGCCGGCGGTCACCGCCTGGATGACACCGAGCAGCACCAGCACGCCGAGCATGACCATGCCGACCTTCAGTACCGCGCTGCTCTTCTTGCGGTGGGTCTGGTTCTCGTCGTCCATGACGTCCTTCGTCCGGGCGCACGCGTGCGAACGGGAAGATCCCCCATTAGTGTCGACAGTCTCGACATACGGAACACCAATAGTCAATGCGCAGCGGCCCTGAATCGACCCTGCGTAGCCCTCAGTGGACACACCGTCGACACCGGGGCTGCCCATGCACCGGTCGTGGCCGCCGGTTAGGGTCACGCCGTGTCTGATGACGTCGCGAACACCGCCCAGGTGCTGTCCACCAACATCTTCGACTCCGCCTCCGAGGCGATCGAGGCGATCGGCGCAGCCGACGTGCTCGGCCTCGGCGTCCGGGTGTCGAACCGCCTCGTCCAGGACGAGGAGTCCGACGACACGCTCGTCGAGGAGTGGATCGTCGAACTGCTCACCTCGGTCCCGACCGTCGACGAGGAGTGAGACAGCCGAGGGGCCCTCGTCGTCGACGGGGGCCCTTCACCAAACGCACCGCCGCACAGCCGGACCGTCAGACCGTGAGCACGACCTTGCCGCGCACGTGCTTGCCCTCCAGCAGCCGGTGCGCCTCCGCGGCCAGCGCCAGCGGGAACGTCTGCTGCACCTCGACCTTCAGCGCCCCCGAGCCCGCCTGCCCGGCCAACCAGTCCAGGTCCGCGGCCACCGGCTTGGCGTACGCGTAGCGCCCGCCCAGCTCCAGCACATTGGTGTCCACAATGGACACGATGCGGGCCGGGTCGCGCACCAGCGCGGGCGAGTCGTTGAGCGCCGCACCGCCGACGCAGTCGAACGCCACGTCGACCAGTCCGTCGCCGCCGACCAGCTCGGCCACGTTGTCCACCAGCGCGTCCCCGTAGGCCACCGGATCAGCACCGAGCGACCGGAGGAACGCGTGGTTGCGCGGTGACGCCGTGCCGATCACCCGCGAAGCGCCCAGGATCCGCGCCACCTGCACGGCGAGGTGCCCGACGCCACCGGCGGCGGCGTGCACGAGCACCGTGTCACCGGCGGACACCCCGACCTTCCGCAACGCCTGCAACGCCGTCAGCCCGGTCAACGCGAGCCCGCCCGCCTCCTCGAACGACAGCGTCGCCGGCTTGTGCGCCAACCCGCGCTCGGTCGCCGCGACCAGCTCCGCGTACGTCCCGTGCTGCACGTGGTCCTTGCGCTGGTAGCCGAACACCTCGTCGCCGACCGCGAACCCGTCCACCGCGGGCCCGACGGCACGCACCACGCCGGCCACGTCCCAGCCCGGGACCAGCGGGAAGTGGTGCGGCACCGAACCCGCCACGTACCCCATCCGCACGAGTCGGTCCACCGGGTTCACCCCGGCCGCCCGGACCTCGACCAACACCTGGTCCAGGGCGATCGGCGGGTCCGGCAGCTCCCGCAGCTCGAGGACGTCGGCATCTCCGAATCGGCTCTGCGCGATCGCTTTCACGCACTCCAGTGTTCAGGAACCGCGGGGGACGCGCTGGTCAGGAACCGTAGAAGATGCGCTCGACCACGGCTCGCGCCCGCCGCGTCGTGCGCCGGTACGAGTCCAGGAACTCCCCCTGGTCGGTGCCGTGCACCATCGCCGACGCCACCGCCGCCAGGTCACGCCCCGCCGTGGGCAGCTGGTCACCGGCCTTGCCCCGGACCAGCACCACCGCGTTCCGCGCCCTGGTCGCCATCATCCACGCCTCCACCAGCGCGGACTCGTCCTCCGGCGCCATCAGCCCCGCCTCGGTCGCCGCACGCAGCCCGCGCACGGTCGACGGCGTCCGCAGCCCCGGCACCTCGGACGCGTGCTGCAACTGCAACAGCTGCAGGGTCCACTCGACATCCGCCAGCCCACCCCGCCCCAGCTTGGTGTGCGTGAACGGGTCGGCGCCGCGCGGCAGCCGTTCAGCCTCCACGCGCGCCTTGATGCGCCGGATCTCCCGCACCGCCGTGGCGTCCAAGCCGCCGGCCGGGTACCGCACCGGGTCGATCATCCCGATGAACCGCGCGCCCAGCTCCTCGTCACCCGCGATGAACCGCGCCCGCAGCAACGCCTGCGCCTCCCACAGCTCGGCCCACTGCGCGTAGTACGCCCGGTACGACTCCAGCGTGCGCACCAGCGGCCCCTGCCTGCCCTCCGGCCGCAGGTCGGTGTCCACCTGCAACGGCGGGTCCTGGCTCGGCGCGCTGAGCAGCCGCCGCACCTCCTCCACCACGGACGACGCGTAGCGGGCGGCATCCGAGTCCGTCACGCCCGGCGCGGGCTCGCACACGAACATCACGTCGGCGTCCGACCCGTACCCCAGCTCACGCCCACCGAGCCGGCCCATGCCGATGACCGCGATCGTGGCCTGCGGCTCGCCGGAACCCCGCACCACCGCGTCCAACGCCGCCCGCAGCACCGCCACCCACACCTCGGACAGCGACACGCACACCGTCCGCAGCGGCACCAACCCCAGCAGGTCCGCCGACGCCACCCGCAGCAGCTCCTGGCGGCGCAACGACCGTGCCGCGGTGACCGCACGACCCAGGTCGCTGTACCGGGACACGGTGCTGCGCAGCGGGTTGCCGATGGCCATCGGGTCGCCACCGATCAACGCCTCGGTGTCGGCCAGCAGCCGCAGCACCTCCGGCGCCCGCACCAGCAGGTCCGGCACGAACTTCGACGTGCCCAGCAACGCGGCCAGCCGGTCGACCACCGTGCCCTCGTCCCGCAGCAGCCGCAGGTACCAGGGCGTCTCGGCGAGCGCCTCCGACACCCGCCGGTACGCCAGCAGCCCGCGGTCCGGGTCCGGTGTGGCGGCGAACAGGTCCAGCAGCACCGGCAGCAGCGCCGTCTGGATCCGCGCCCGCCGGGAAACGCCCTTGGTCAGCGCCTCGATGTGCGTCAACGCGCCGTCGGGGGCGGCGTAGCCCAACGCGGCGAGCCTGGCCGCGGCCTGGGACGTGGTCAGCCGCAGAGCCTCCGTCGGCACGTTCGCGACGGCCTGCAACAACGGCCGGTAGAACAGCTTCTCGTGCAGCCTGCGCACCTGGTTCGCACGCTTGCGGAACTCGGCCAGCAGCACCTGGCTCTCCGACAGCCCGCCCTCGGCCTGCAACCCCGCCGCGCGCGCCAGCCACCGCAGCCCGCTGACGTCGTCGTCCGCCGGGAACAGGTGCGTGCGCAGCATCCGCTGCAACTGCAAGCGGTGCTCCAACGTGCGCAGGAACCGGTAGGCGCGACCGAAGTCGGCGGCGTCCGTGCGGCCCACGTACCCGCCACGGCCCAACGCGGCCAACGCCTGCGTCGTCGTGGTGATCCGCAGCTCCTCGTCACCGCGCCCGTGCACGAGCTGGAGCAGCTGCACGGCGAACTCGACGTCCCGCAGCCCACCGCGCCCCAGCTTCAGCTCCCGGTCGGTCAGGCCCGCCGGCACGTGGTCCTCGACGAGGCGGCGCATGGCCTGCACGTCGGGCACGAAGTTCTCCCGCTCGGCGGCCGTCCACACCAGCGGGCGCACCACGTCCATGTACCGCCGGCCCAGCTCCTCGTCACCGGCGACCGGCCGGGCCTTGAGCAGCGCCTGGAACTCCCAGGTCCGCGCCCACCGCTCGTAGTAGGTGGCGTGGCCGTCCAGCGTGCGCACCAGCGCGCCCGCCTTGCCCTCCGGCCGCAGCGCCGCGTCCACCTCGAAGCACGCCTGGCCCGCGACCTGCATCACCGTGCTGGCCAGCCGGGTCGCCACCCCGATGTCGCCCTCGCCGACGAACACCACGTCCACGTCGCTGACGTAGTTCAGCTCGTGCGCGCCGCACTTGCCCATCGCGATCACCGTGAGCCGGCACTCGTCGGCCCGCGGCACCTGACGTTCGGCGACGTCCAGCGCGGCCCGCAACGCGGCCACCGCGAGGTCCGACAGCAGCGCGGCGACCTCGTCGTAGCTGACGTACAGCTGGTCGGGCTCCACCACGTGCGCCAGGTCGGCGCCGGCGATCCGGCACAGCAGCGCCCGGTACTCCAGCCGCAACGCGCGCACCGCGTCCGCGCCGGTCAACCCGTCCACCGCGGCGACGAGAGCGGGCGTGAACGCCTCCGCGTCCACCGGGTCGGCGATGGCCAGGTCGCGCCAGCGGTCCGGGTTCGCGATCAGGAAGTCCGACAGCGCGGTGGACCCGCCGAGCACCGCCAACAACCGCCCGCGCAACGCTTCGCTGTCCCGCAACGCCTGGTCCAGCCCGGCCCACCGGTCGCCGAGCGCGACCCGCAGCCGGTCCACGCCGAGCAGCGCCAGGTCCGGGTCGGGGCTGCGGGACAACGCCACCAGGATCGGCTCGTTGCCCTCGCTCGGCCGTCGCCCCTCCCACCACCCGGCGGCACGCAGGTGCTCACCGCTGCGCGCCTCGGTCAGGCCGAACCGTGCGGGGGACGTGGGCAGTCGAGCTGGATCGGTCATCGACGAACACCGTAGTCCGCCGGGACGCGCCGGGGAGCCTCAGCCCGCCACGATCAAGTAGATGCCGAACAACACCACGGTCACGCACGCCAGCATGCAGGCCACCGCCGCCGCCGCGGGCAGCACGGTCGACGCCTGACGTTCCTGCGCCACCTCCCGCGCGGACAACGCGCGCAGGCCACCCGAGAACAGCACGACCAGCCCCAGCACCACCGCGAGGCTGACCCCGAACACGGCGCCGAGCGCCATCCAGTCGATCTTCACAGCGCCACCTTGTGCGTCTCGGCCTGCGCCGCGATCTCGTCCACCACGTGCTCCGGCCGCACCGGCTCTCGGCGCGACATCAACCAGATCGCCAGCGAGATGCCCATCCCGACCACCGCCACCGCCACCACACCCCACGTGCCGAGCGACGCGATCCAGCCCGCGAGCGCACCGACCAGGCCCGCCGCCGGCAGCGTGAGCCCCCAGGCCGCCGCCATCCGCCCCGCCACGCCCCACCGCACGCCGTCGCGCTGCCGGGCCAGGCCCGAGCCCATGATGCCGCCGGACGCGACGTGCGTGGTGGACAGCGCGAACCCCAGGTGCGACGACGCCATGATCACGGTCGCCGCACTCGTCTGCGCGGCGAAGCCCTGCGGCGCCTCGATCGTGGTCAGGCCCGTGCTCATGGTCTTCGTGATGCGCCACCCGCCCAGGTAGGTGCCCAGCGCGATGGCGATCGCGGCGCTCAGGATCACCCACAGAGGCGGTTCCGCACCCGGCGCGAGGGTTCCGGCCGTGATCAGCGTCAGCGTGATGATGCCCATCGTCTTCTGCGCGTCGTTCGTGCCGTGCGCCAGCGACATGAGCGCGGCGGACGCGATCTGGCCCGCCTTGAAGCCCTTGTCCGTCACCGACTTCCGCGCCCGCTTCGTCAGCCGGTAGGTCAGGTAGGTGGCCAGCATCGCCACGATCCCGGCGACCAGCGGCGCGGCGATCGCGGGCGCCACGATCTTGTCCACGACCTTCGCGAAGTGCACCGCGTCCGCGCCCGCCGCGATCCAGGTGGCCCCGATGAGCCCGCCGAACAGGGCGTGCGAGGAACTGGACGGCAACCCGACGTACCAGGTCACCAGGTTCCACATGATCGCGCCGATCAGGCCGCCGAACACGATGGCCGGCGTGATCCTCGCGTCGTCCACCAGCCCGCCGGAGATGGTCTTGGCGACTTCCACCGACAACAACGCGCCCACCAGGTTCAACACCGCGGAGAACGCGACGGCCGTGCGCGGCCGCATGGCGCCGGTCGCGATGGACGTCGCCATCGAGTTCGCGGTGTCGTGGAAACCGTTGGTGAAGTCGAACACCAACGCGGTCACGACCACGACGATGACGAGGAGCGAGGCATCCACGCTGATTCCTCCGGCTGAACCGACACAGTCGAAGGTGAACGCTACCTTTCCGGAAGGTGAATGATCACTGCGTCAGACGTTCGTCACACCAGCGGGAGGCTCCGCAGGATCGACAGCTCACCGGACGCCAGACGCACGAATCTTTCGGCGAACGGCTGCCACACCTCAAGGATGTCCTCGTGGCCCTGCGCGAGCCGGTCCGCGTCGAGCACGCCGGGACGTGCGGCGGCCACGGCGTCCGGGTCCGAGGCCGCCCAGCGCTCGACCATGTCCGGCGTCGTCTCGATGTGGAACTGCACGCCGTAGGCCTTGTCACCGACGCGGAACGCCTCGTTGGCGCACTTCGGGGACGACGCGAGCAGCAACGCGGTCGGCGGCAGCAGCGCGACCTCGTCCGTGTGGAACTGGAACACGTCAGGCGTCCACGGCAGCTCGCCGAACAGCGGGTCACCGCTCGCCGCGTCCCGCTTCGCCACCAGGTCCAGGCCGATCCGCGTGCCGTGCGGACTGCGCCGCACCTGACCACCCGTGGCCGCGGCCAGGAGCTGCGCGCCCAGGCACACCGCGAGCACCGGCACCCGCTTGGACACCGCGCGGGACAGGAGCTTGCGCACGTCGGCCAACCACGGGTGCTCGGCGTCGTCCAGCGCGCCCATCGCACCGCCCAGGCACACCATGCCCTGGTAGCCGTCGAGCGTCTCCGGCACCGGCCGGTCGTACGGTTCGACCACGTCCAGCACCGCCCCGGCGGCGGTCAGCCACTCGCCGAGGCGGGCCGGCGGGTCGTCGCGGTCGGGTTGCAGCACGAGCAGACGCGTCACCCGACCGAGAGTAGATCAGCAGTCGCAGCGGATGCCGTTCAGGGCGGATCCGCCCGCCCCGGCCCGGTCCCCACCCGCGCCTTCCACCACAGCGCCGCCCACTCCCGCAACACCGTCCACCTCGGCACCGTCGACGGGGTAGCCGGACGCCCGCCAGGTGGTGATGCCGCCGGCCAGCCGCTTCACCTTGAACCCGAGCCGGGACAAGGCGAGCGCGCCCTTGGTCGCGGCGTTGCACTCGAAGCTCTCGCAGTAGCAGACGTAGACGAGGTCGCGGTCCCAGCCGGCGGTCGTCTTCCCGTCCACCTCCCAGTGCGGGAGGTTGATCGCGCCGGGGATGCGCACCCGTGCGAACGCCTCGGCACTGCGCGTCTCGACGAGCTGGAAGCCCTCGGTGTCACCTGCCTCCAGGTCGCGGACCACGTCGTCCGGGTCGGCCTCGAAGGCCAGTTCCGCGGCGAAGAACGCGGCGGCGGCAGCGGGGTCGGCGGCGGGGAAGCGGAGCGTGTTGGTCATGGGTAAATGGTGGCTGACCAGCGTGTTCTTCCCCATGCGGAACTCCAGGTGTCGGGCCGGTCCGGCTTACGATTCCACGGTGGAACTGGACGATCTGGATTGGAAGTTGGTGGAGCTGCTCCAGCGGGACGGGCGGATGACGTTCACCGAGCTGGCCAAGCGCGTCTCGCTGTCCGCGCCCGCCGCCACCGAACGCGTGCGGCGGCTGGAACAGGTCGGGATCATCACCGGGTACGTCGCGGTGGTCGACCCGCAGCGGCTCGGGCTGCCGATCGAGGCGATCGTCCGGGTGCGGGTGCGCAGCCTGGACACACCCCGGTTCCGGGAACGGGTGGTAACCCTGGCGCAGGTGCGCGACGCGGACCACGTGACCGGGGACGACTGCTGGCTCCTGCGCGTCGTGTGCCGGTCGATGGTGGAGCTGGAGGAGTTCGTGGAGCAGGCCCAGCGGTACGGCGACACGACCACGTCCCTGGTGTTCTCCTCGCACGCCCGGAACCGGCCGGTGACGCGGGCGATCTTCGACGGTATGGATCCTCGATAACGCCGACAATCGACATGCGGGGGGCATGTCATGTCGGGGGACAGCCCGTTGGAGCCGTCCCGGCCGTGGTGGGCATTGGCCACCGGGTTGAGCATGCTGTCCCTGGCCATGATGTGGGCGTCACCGTGGTCGACCTGTCGGTCCTCAAGAACGGCCGCGCCAGGAGGATCCGGTCCAGCACGCTCACCACCCGGTGCGAGGTGCTCCGCTGCCGGCCGGGCGACCTGCTCAGCCACCGGCCCGGGTGAACACGAACTCGGCCGAGTCGACCAGCGGCCGGAACCCGATCCGCTGGTACACCGAGTTCGAGGTCGGGTTGGCCAGGTCGGTGTAGAGCACGACGTGCTCGGCGCCGTGGTCCCGCGCCCACTGCGCGCAGGCCGCGGTGACCGCCGCGCCGTACCCGTGCCTGCGGTGCTCCGGCGGGGTGTAGACGGGGCCGATGCGGGCCATGCCGGACGCCGGTGTGTTCGCCGACGCCCAGGACACGGGGGTGTCGCCGACGCACCAGATCAGGTTGCCGTACCCGGCTTCCAGGCTGACCCGCAGCAACCGCTCCGCGTGGTCCTCGGCCTCCTCGTCCTGGTCCTCGCCCCCGGCCTCCGCTCCGAACTCCACGCGCCAGCGGGACAGCAGGCCGAGGTCGTCCATCGTGGCGAGGCGGGCCCGACCGGGGATGTCCGGTCGCACCAGGTCCTTCAGCTCGTAGAGGCGCATCGCCCTCCGCTCGTGGGCGCTGCACCCGGTGCGGGCGGTCCAGGCCGCGACGAACGCCTCCACCGCGTCCCGCGGGCCGTTGACGGCCGGGAGCTCGACGTCGCCGGCCAGCGCATCGGCCACGGCTTCCGTCCACCTCGGCGGGACACCGCTCAGCGTCAACGGCCACGGCGGAGTGCGCAAGGCCGCGGCCACCAGCACGCCGTCTTCGGTGACGGTGACCAGCAGCGGCGGTTCGTCTTCCGGGTCGGGATGGTTGAGCCAGCGGTCCACGGTCGCGACCGGGATCGTGTGGACCACCGGGTCGGCGTTGAAGAAGTCCTTGGTCCGTGCCCAGAACTCCGCCAGGTCATCGTGCTTGATCAGCTCGGCCACGAGTCGGACCGTAACGCAAAAAAGCCTTCAGGGGCACTCGATCACGAGTGCCCCTGAAGGCGAAGAATGTTCGGCGGCGTCCTACTCTCCCACACCCTCACGAGTGCAGTACCATCGGCGCTGGAAGGCTTAACTACCGGGTTCGGAATGGGACCGGGTGTTCCCCCACCGCTATGACCACCGAAACACTATGAAATTACCAACCCGTAGGCACCCGACCCACCCCCGAAACACAGGGTGGACCAGATGGTCCGGTTCGGTTCTTTCAGAACCGCACAGTGGATGCGTAGCGTCTTCATGACAAGTCCTCGGCCTATTAGTACCGGTCAACTCCAGCCGTTACCGACCTTCCATCTCCGGCCTATCAACCCAATGGTCTCTTGGGGGCCTTAACCCACAAAGGGGTGGGATACCTCATCTAGGAACAGGCTTCCCGCTTAGATGCTTTCAGCGGTTATCCCTTCCGAACGTAGCCAACCAGCAATGCCCTTGGCAGGACAACTGGCACACCAGAGGTCCGTCCGTCCCGGTCCTCTCGTACTAGGGACAGCCTTCCGCAAGTATCCTACGCGCGCGGCGGATAGGGACCGAACTGTCTCACGACGTTCTAAACCCAGCTCGCGTACCGCTTTAATGGGCGAACAGCCCAACCCTTGGGACCTACTCCAGCCCCAGGATGCGACGAGCCGACATCGAGGTGCCAAACCATGCCGTCGATATGGACTCTTGGGCAAGATCAGCCTGTTATCCCCGGGGTACCTTTTATCCGTTGAGCGACCACGCTTCCACAAGCCATGGCCGGATCACTAGTTCCGACTTTCGTCCCTGCTCGACCTGTCGGTCTCACAGTCAAGCCCCCTTGTGCACTTGCACTCGACACCTGATTGCCAACCAGGCTGAGGGAACCTTTGAGCGCCTCCGTTACTCTTTGGGAGGCAACCGCCCCAGTTAAACTACCCACCAGGCACTGTCCCTGATCCGGATCACGGACCGAGGTTAGACATCCAGTACGACCAGAGTGGTATTTCAACGACGACTCCACACTGACTGGCGTCAGCGCTTCACAGTCTCCCACCTATCCTACACAAGCCGAACCGAACACCAATACCAAGCTATAGTAAAGGTCCCGGGGTCTTTCCGTCCTGCCGCGCGTAACGAGCATCTTTACTCGTAATGCAATTTCGCCGGGCCTGTGGTTGAGACAGTCGAGAAGTCGTTACGCCATTCGTGCAGGTCGGAACTTACCCGACAAGGAATTTCGCTACCTTAGGATGGTTATAGTTACCACCGCCGTTTACTGGCGCTTAAGTTCTCAGCTTCGCCCCGAAAGACTAACCGGTCCCCTTAACGTTCCAGCACCGGGCAGGCGTCAGTCCGTATACATCGTCTTGCGACTTCGCACGGACCTGTGTTTTTAGTAAACAGTCGCTTCTCGCTGGTCTCTGCGGCCGAAAAATCCTAGCCCGCAAGGGGCTTCAAATCCCTCGGCCCCCCTTCTCCCGAAGTTACGGGGGCATTTTGCCGAGTTCCTTAACCACAGTTCGCCCGATCGCCTCGGTATTCTCTACCTGACCACCTGTGTCGGTTTGGGGTACGGGCCGCATGAACACTCACTAGAGGCTTTTCTCGGCAGCATGGGATCACTCTACTTCGCCTCAATCGGCTATGCATCACGTCTCAGCCTTGATGCCTGGCGGATTTGCCTACCAGACGGCCTACACGCTTACACCAGTACTACCACTCACTGGCGGAGCTACCCTCCTGCGTCACCCCATCGCTTGACTACTACAAGTTCAGGTCCCGCGCTCCACGTCACCCCGCCCCCGAAGGGACAGAGCGGGCTTCGGGCGGTTAGTATCACAAGGTTCGCCATGGGCGCGTTCACACGGGTACGGGAATATCAACCCGTTGTCCATCGACTACGCCTGTCGGCCTCGCCTTAGGTCCCGACTTACCCTGGGCGGATTAGCCTGGCCCAGGAACCCTTGGTCATCCGGCGGACGAGTTTCTCACTCGTCTTTCGCTACTCATGCCTGCATTCTCACTCGTCCAGCCTCCACACCTGGATCACTCCGGCGCTTCAATGGCTGAACGACGCTCCCCTACCCATCCCAGCGTTACACTGAAATGACACGGCTTCGGCGGTGTGCTTGAGCCCCGCTACATTGTCGGCGCAGGACCACTTGACCAGTGAGCTATTACGCACTCTTTAAAGGGTGGCTGCTTCTAAGCCAACCTCCTGGTTGTCTGGGCGACCCCACATCCTTTCCCACTTAGCACACACTTAGGGGCCTTAGCCGGCGTTCTGGGCTGTTTCCCTCTCGACTACGAAGCTTATCCCCCGCAGTCTCACTGCCGCGCTCTCACGTACCGGCATTCGGAGTTTGGTTGATTTCGGTAAGCTTGTGGGCCCCCTAGACCATCCAGTGCTCTACCTCCGGCACGAAACACACGACGCTGCACCTAAATGCATTTCGGGGAGAACCAGCTATCACGGAGTTTGATTGGCCTTTCACCCCTAACCACAGCTCATCCCCCAGGTTTTCAACCCTGGTGGGTTCGGGCCTCCACGCGGTCTTACCCGCGCTTCACCCTGGCCATGGCTAGATCACTCCGCTTCGGGTCTAGACCACGCGACTCAACCGCCCTATTCGGACTCGCTTTCGCTACGGCTACCCCACACGGGTTAACCTCGCCACGCAGCACTAACTCGCAGGCTCATTCTTCAAAAGGCACGCCGTCACCCCTAAAGGCTCCGACGGATTGTAGGCACACGGTTTCAGGTACTATTTCACTCCCCTCCCGGGGTACTTTTCACCTTTCCCTCACGGTACTAGTCCGCTATCGGTCACCAGGTAGTATTTAGGCTTAGCGGGTGGTCCCGCCAGATTCACAGCGAATTTCACGAGTACGCTGCTACTTGGGAACACTGTAAGAAGACGGTGAGTTTTCGCGTACGGGACTTTCACCCTCTACGGCCACGCTTTCCAGACGCGTTCCGCTAACAACACCGTTTTATAACTCCTTGCCAGCTCGGCAGAACTGACGAACAGGTCCCACGACCCCGCACACGCAACCCCTGCCGGGTATCACACGAATACGGTTTAGCCTCATCCGCTTTCGCTCGCCACTACTCACGGAATCACGGTTGTTTTCTCTTCCTGCGGGTACTGAGATGTTTCACTTCCCCGCGTTCCCTCCACACGCCCTATGTGTTCAGGCGTGGGTGACCCCACATGACTGGGGCCGGGTTTCCCCATTCGGATACCCTTGGATCTCAGCTCGGTTGACAGCTCCCCAAGGCTTTTCGCAGTCTCCTACGTCCTTCATCGGCTCCTGGTGCCAAGGCATCCACCGTGTGCCCTTAATAACTTGCCACAAAGATGCTCGCATCCACTGTGCAGTTCTCAAAGAACAACCAGACACCATCCCACACTGCCCACGCCTACCGACCGGAGCCGGCGGTTCGCGGACGGAGACCGTCCTGTCGTTTCCCGCTGATCGAACACTCACGTGTTCTCTCAGGACCCAACAGCGTGCCGAACAGAAACCCTGAACCCCCGACGATCCCTTCCACGCCCTTACGGACAGTACTGACACCGTCGACAACCCGAGGTCCTGCATGTAGCCAGCATCCACATCATTGAGCAACCACCGATCGATCATCCGCCGATCGCGAGGCTCTCCACAGGCCCTCCAGAAGAGAACCGGTGAGGAATGCTCCTTAGAAAGGAGGTGATCCAGCCGCACCTTCCGGTACGGCTACCTTGTTACGACTTCGTCCCAATCGCCAGTCCCACCTTCGACCGCTCCCCCCCTTACGGGTTGGGCCACGGGCTTCGGGTGTTACCGACTTTCGTGACGTGACGGGCGGTGTGTACAAGGCCCGGGAACGTATTCACCGCAGCGTTGCTGATCTGCGATTACTAGCGACTCCGACTTCACGGGGTCGAGTTGCAGACCCCGATCCGAACTGAGACCGGCTTTGTGGGATTCGCTCCACCTCACGGCTTAGCAGCCCTCTGTACCGGCCATTGTAGCATGTGTGAAGCCCTGGACATAAGGGGCATGATGACTTGACGTCATCCCCACCTTCCTCCGAGTTGACCCCGGCAGTCTCCCATGAGTCCCCGCCATTACGCGCTGGCAACATGGAACGAGGGTTGCGCTCGTTGCGGGACTTAACCCAACATCTCACGACACGAGCTGACGACAGCCATGCACCACCTGTACACCGGCCACAAGGGGGGCCGTATCTCTACGGCTTTCCAGTGCATGTCAAGCCCAGGTAAGGTTCTTCGCGTTGCATCGAATTAATCCACATGCTCCGCCGCTTGTGCGGGCCCCCGTCAATTCCTTTGAGTTTTAGCCTTGCGGCCGTACTCCCCAGGCGGGGTGCTTAATGCGTTAGCTGCGGCACGGAGGACGTGGAAGTCCCCCACACCTAGCACCCACCGTTTACGGCGTGGACTACCAGGGTATCTAATCCTGTTCGCTCCCCACGCTTTCGCTCCTCAGCGTCAGTATCGGCCCAGAGACCCGCCTTCGCCACCGGTGTTCCTCCTGATATCTGCGCATTTCACCGCTACACCAGGAATTCCAGTCTCCCCTGCCGAACTCAAGTCTGCCCGTATCGACTGCAGGCTCCACGTTAAGCGTGAAGTTTTCACAGCCGACGCAACAAACCGCCTACGAGCTCTTTACGCCCAATAATTCCGGACAACGCTCGCACCCTACGTATTACCGCGGCTGCTGGCACGTAGTTAGCCGGTGCTTCTTCTGCGGGTACCGTCAGTTGCCCTTCGTCCCCGCTGAAAGAGGTTTACAACCCGAAGGCCGTCATCCCTCACGCGGCGTCGCTGCATCAGGCTTTCGCCCATTGTGCAATATTCCCCACTGCTGCCTCCCGTAGGAGTCTGGGCCGTGTCTCAGTCCCAGTGTGGCCGGTCACCCTCTCAGGCCGGCTACCCGTCGTCGCCTTGGTAGGCCATTACCCCACCAACAAGCTGATAGGCCGCGGGTCCATCCTGTACCGCCGGAACTTTCCACCCACCACCATGCGGAGGCAGGTCATATCCGGTATTAGACCTAGTTTCCCAGGCTTATCCCAGAGTACAGGGCAGGTTACCCACGTGTTACTCACCCGTTCGCCGCTCGTGTACCCCGAAGGGCCTTACCGCTCGACTTGCATGTGTTAAGCACGCCGCCAGCGTTCGTCCTGAGCCAGGATCAAACTCTCCAATAAGGAATGTTTGATCGCTCCGAACAACACTGACAATAATGTCAGTTGTCCAGTAACAATCTCAAAGGAAACCTCTTGACGAGGTTCATAAATTTACTGGCTATTCGGCACGCTGTTGAGTTCTCAAAGAACACGCGCTCACCATCTTGTTCCGCGTCTTACCGCGGTTCATTCCGGGGCTTTGTGTTTTCGTTCTGTCGAAAGCTTAGCTGGTTCGTTTTCTCGGTGTCAAATCGGCCGGTTTCGGCTTCTCGGCTCCGCGACGAACTCGCTTAGCATTCAATTTGTTCTGGTTCCCAGAGCGGAGGCAGCACGTCGTGCTGCTTATTCGTTTCTGGAGGCTTGACGCCGCAGTAGTCTACTCGGCCCGATTCGCGGTGTCAACCGCTCGTTCCGAGGTCCTTGCTGGCGACTCGACAAAAGTTACTCATGACCTTGGCTGGTGTCAAATCGCCTGGTCAGCGGGCTGCTGGAGCAACCTTGGCCGGCGCGGCGACCTGCGGACCGGGTCCCTTGGGCGCCACAGGACGGGGTCGCAGCCACAGCGAGATGGTCCGCATGCCCTGCATCGCGGCCACGATCTGCTCCGGCGAGGCCGCTTCGCGGGTCGCCACCGGCACCAGGTCGTAGCCCCAGATGCGGAACTCCTTCAGCACCGTGACCGGATCGTCGCCGAAACCCTCCGTCGTCGTCGCGGAGAACTCCAGGAACACGTGCGGGCGATCCCGGCGCAGGAGGCGGACGAGACCGGCCAACGCCCGGTGACCACGACCGGGGGCATCCACCCGGACGACCGAGAGCTTGCGGCCCTGCAACGTCGGCACGGCCTCCAGCTCCTTGTCCAGCCTGGCGGCGCGCACCCTCGGCACGTCGTCCCCGGAGTCCTCGGGCAACGGCGTCACCGACACACCGCCGGTCAACGCGGGTTCGGCGGCCAGCTCACCGGAGGCCTCCCACGCGGCGGCGTCGACCAGGACGAGCTGCTGGGCGAGCCGTTCGGGCAGGTTGACGTCGACGTTGTGCCGCAGCAGCGCCCGCGAGGACGGGCACGGCTCGACCGCGACCACCGCGCCGCCCGTGCCGAACCGGCTCAGCATGCGCACGGTCTGGTAGCCGACGTACGCGCCGATGTCGAGGAAGATCCCGTCCGGCTCGACCACCGAGTCGATCAGCTCCGACAGCTCGGTCTCCCACACCCCGTTGCTGGACAGCATCGGCAGCATGAACGCGTCGTCCGAGGGCAGGCGGAGCAGGCCGACGTCCGTCAGCACCAGTGAGCTGCGCGGCACGGTGTCGCTGTGCCGTTCGTGCTCGCGCACGACGACCCTGCGCAGGGCGTCGGCGGTCTGCTGGGCCTGGGTGGCGGCGCGGACCCCGGAGTCGATCTTGGTGTCGCGCTCGCGGAGCGCGTCCACGACCTTGGACTCCAGCGAGTCGATCCGGTCGAGGGTGCGTTCCAGCGCGACGGTGAGCTTGTCGATCCGCTGGGCCAGTGCGTCGCCCTGCTTGGCGCGCTTGCCGGCCTCCCCGACGACGGCGTCCTCGATCTCGCGCAGCCGCCGTCCCTGGCCGGCCATGTCGGCGCGGACCCGGACCACGCTGTCGTCGATGCCCACGAGCTGGTCGGCGAGGTGGCCCTGGTGGTCGGCGTGCTGCTCGATCTCGGCGCGCAGCACTTCCAGTTCGCCGAGGCCGACGCCGGTGGAGATGTCGTCCTGGCGGCGGACCAGTTCGGAGACCGTGCGCTCGACCCCGTCGATGAGGGACGCGAGCACGTCTCGCATGTGGTTGTCGTAGTGGTCGAGCACGCGCAGGACCACCTTGCGCAGCTGCGGCGCCATGGGCGTGCGGCTGGCGGTGCCGACGTCCGGCTGGCGCAGCAGGGCGTGCTTCGCCGAGTGCAGGGCCTTCATCGGGTCGACGGTCGGTGCGGGCTTGGCCCGGCGGGCGCGCCAGCCGCGGTAGGCGTGCTCGACGCGGTCGCGGAGGAGTTCACCCACCTGCGTGACGTCACGGGTCGCGCGGATGTGGTCGCGCCCCTTGATGCCGATCGCGATCGCCGCCGGCAGGTCGTCGGCGAGCGCGCGCATGAGCTTGACGGCGGCGTGGACGTCGGGTTCGACGCCTTGGCGGCACGGTACGAAGATCACCGCGGACTTGTCGAACAGCTCGGCGACCGCGCCGTGGTCGGAGGTGAGGATCGGCGTCGCTCCGGCCGCGTGGCGGGCGAGCGTGTGCGCGATCCGGTCGCAGGCTCCGCCCCGGTGCAGGTGGACGAGGCAGTCGACGGTGCCGAGGGTGTCGACCAGCTCGATGCGCGGGTCGGCGGACGTGGCGAGGCGCAGGCGTTCGGCGGCCTCGGGGTGGGCGTGCGCGTTGGTGACCTCGATGCGCAGCGTCACGTCGGTGCGATCGGGGAAGGCGGAGAAGAACGCCGAGACGGCGCCGAGCACGTTGCCCGCGCGGTCCGAGGCGTGGTCGGCGAGCGCGCCGAAGATGACCCCGTCGTGTGGTTCCGGGTCGTTCGGGTCGGCTTCCGGGACCGGCAGCGGGAGGACGCGGACGGCCGGGCCGCCTTGGCGTTCGAGGGCGGCGCGGGTCGCTTCGGAGGGGACCCAGATCTCGTTGGCGTCGGCGGGCAGCTCGTCGTCCAGGACGTAGTCGACCACGAAACGGCTGTCCGGGACCTTCTCGGTGGTGCCGACGCGGACCACGACCGGGTAGCCGGCGGTGGTGGAGGTCGGCAGGCCGGAGGCACGGGCGGCGGCGTGGACGAGTTCGGCGATGGGGCCGGTGCCGAGGACGGAGACGCCGAGCTGGTCGTGCAGGACGGGGCCTTCGGGGCGGGAGTTCGGGACCGCGGTCACGGGCAGCCGGCCGGCGGCGACGCCCACGGAGGCGCACCAGTCGCGGAAGGCTGCGACGTCGGCGCCGAACGGGTCGGGGAACTGGGTGCGGAGGGCCTCGTCGGAGCGCCAGAGCGCGGCGGCCCAGCGGGTGCTGCCGGGGAGGTCGGGCGCCGGCTCGCTCGCCCACGCCACGAACCCCGCTCCGCCGTCCGGGCCGAAGGCCGGAGGCGGGGTGGTGCGGGCGACCACGGTCGGTGCCGGGACAGGGGTCGGAGTGGGGGCCGGCGCGGCGACGACTGCGGGGGTGGTCGCGGGCGGCTCGGTGGGTGCGGGTGGGACGACCGGCGGCTCCGGGGCGTCCGACACCTCTGGCGCGAGGGGGACGGCGGGGCCGGTCAAGGTCTCCGGGACGGCCACGGTTCCCGGCTCGACATGAGCCACCACGACGTCAGGTGCGACCACGCCATCAGTGGCATCCGCTGCCGTGGCGGTTGCCGGTGCCCCAGGGGCCTCCGGGGTCTCCGTCGCGACCACGTCGTTCGGGGCGTCCGGGCCGGGTTTCGCGGTGTCGGCCGAGGTCGGCGCGGTGTCCGGGTCGGCTGGGATGTCGGCCGGTGCTCCGGTGGCCGGTAGCGCGGCGTCCGTCGGGATCGACCCCGAGACCGAGACCGGTGCGGAGTCTTCCGGTGGGGAGTCTTCCGGTGTGGAGGCTTGTTCCGGACCCCGCAGGGAGGAGGTCGGGCTGAACGCGGAGCCGGCGTGGGCTCGGGTGGCGTCCCGGTAGTCCGCGCGCAGTGCGTCCGGGATCTGGGTGCCGTCCGCGAGTTGCCCGAAGCCGTAACGCACCCGCTGCGGCGTGTGGCCCTTGCGCACCAGTTCCGCTCGGTACGCCGTGCACAGCTCGGCCAGTTCCGGGTGCTCGGACAGCAGCACGCGCGGTCGGTCGGCGAAGTCGGCTGACAGCAGCCACGGGCGATGGGGGTCGAAGCCGGCGAAGTGCACGCTGCGGACGGGTTCGCCGAGGGTCGTCAACGTTCCGTCGGGGCTTCGGTGGAGGTCTCGTTGCGGGGCGTTCCACACCGAGAGGCCGACCGTCGCGTCACGCAGGACGTGCAGGTTGACCAGCGCGGGCGCCATGTCCAGCACGGCCTTGGTGGCGTCCGGGGTCCGGCGCAGCTGCTCGCCGAGGGACTGGAGGAACGGCTCGGCGCCGGGCGCGACCAGCAGGAAACCCGGGTCGAAGACGCCCGTTTCGAGGAGTTCGGTGGGGGTCGGCCGCAGGCCGTCGTCCGGCAACGGCCGCAGCGACCTGGGCAGCAGCACGAGGGGGCCGCGTCGGACGGCCGACTCGACCAGGTCCGTCAACGGGTGCAGGATCTGCACCCACGGGTCCAGGTACAGGACCGGCACGCCCTGGCCCAGCAGCTGTTCGAGCAGCTTGGGCCGCAGCACGCCGCACAGCTGCGACGCCGTGCAGCCGGTCGCCAGCTCGGCCAGCTCCTCCGCGCCCACACCCAGGTCCGCGGGGGTGACCAGGCCGGGACCGGATTTCTCCGGCAGGGCGTCGACCACCAGCGCCATGAACCTGGCCTGGGGGTGGTTCGCCAGGAACGAGCTGGACAGCACCTTCACCGCGGGCAGCTCGGCGGCGGTGGCCACCGTGCAGGCGATGAACGTGGGACGGGATTCCGAACGTCCGGGCACCTCGGTCACGGTCTGCAAACCTAGCTTCTCCGAGTGCCCGGTGTGGACCACCCGCACGGGTGTCTTCGTCACAGGACCGGCAGCAGGGTGCGCAACTCGTACGGCGTCACGCTGCGGCGGTACGCGTCCCACTCCGTGCGCTTGTTGCGCAGGAAGAAGTCGTACACGTGTTCGCCCAGCGCTTCGGGGAGCAGTTCCGAGTTCTCCATCTCGGTCAACGCCTCGCCCAGGTTCTGCGGCAGGTTGTCGTACCCGGCGGCACGGCGCTCGCGGTCGGTCAGCGACCACACGTCGTCCTCGGCGGGCGGCGGGAGTTCGTAGCCCTTCTCGATGCCCTTCAAGCCGGCCGCGAGGATCACCGAGTACGCCAGGTACGGGTTGCAGGCGGCGTCCAGCGAGCGGATCTCGACCCGGCGGGACGACGACTTGCCCGGTGAGTACATCGGCACGCGCACCAGCGCGGACCGGTTCGCGTGGCCCCAGCACACCGCCGTCGGCGCTTCACCGCCCACGATCAGGCGCTTGTACGAGTTCACCCACTGGTTGGTCACACCGGAGATCTCACGGGCGTGCTTCAGCAGCCCGGCGACGAACATCTTCCCGGTGTCGGACAGCTGGTACGGGTCCTCGGCGTCGTAGAACGCGTTCCGGTCGCCCTCGAACAGGCTGACGTGCGTGTGCATGCCGCTGCCGGGCTGGTTGGTGAACGGCTTCGGCATGAACGAGGCCCGCACGCCCTGGGTGATCGCGACTTCCTTGATCACGTACCGGAACGTCATCACGTTGTCGGCCATGGTCAGCGCGTCGGCGTAGCGGAGGTCGATCTCCTGCTGGCCGGGCGCGCCCTCGTGGTGGCTGAACTCGACCGAGATGCCCATGGCCTCCAGCGCCTCGATGGCGTGCCGGCGGAAGTGGGTCGCGGTCTCGTGGCTGGTCTGGTCGAAGAAACCGCCGTTGTCCGCCGGGATGGGCTCGCTGCCGTCGTCCGGCAGCCCCTTAAGCAGGAAGAACTCCATCTCGGGGTGCACGTAGCAGGTGAAGCCCGCCTCGCTGGCCTTGGCCAGGGTCCGGCGCAGGACGTGCCTCGGGTCGGCCCACGACGGCGAGCCGTCCGGCATCGCGATGTCGCAGAACATCCGCGCCGAGTAGTGGCTCTTGTCCGGGGTCTGCCACGGCAGGACCTGGAACGTGGCCGGGTCGGGCTTGGCCACCATGTCCGACTCGTACACGCGGGCGAAGCCCTCGATCGCGGAGCCGTCGAAGCCGATGCCCTCGCTGAAGGCGCCTTCGAGCTCCGCGGGGGCGATCGCCACCGACTTGAGGAAGCCCAGTACGTCCGTGAACCAGAGCCGGACGAACCGGATGTCGCGTTCCTCAAGGGTGCGGAGCACGAACTCCTGCTGGCGGTTCATGACCTGCAGCCTAGGTAAGGACGTTCGGCCGCGCGTTGGCGACTCGGCGGAACGCACTCGACCGTTTGCCGCCCCGGTCACAAACCGCAGGTCATGGCATTGCTCGGCCGTTTCGCCGTGGCCCGTGCCGGCGGGATCTACGATTCACCCATGCTCCCTCGTCGCGCCCTGATCGGGTCGCTCGTGCTCGCTGTCGTGGCGGGCTGCACGTCGTCCGGTGGCGGCGGTGGCCTGCCCGCCGGGCCGGAACTGCTGGACAAGGCCGCCGAGAGCATGAAGTCGGTGACCAGCACCCACTTCTCGATCAAGGTCGACGGTGAGCTGCCCGGCGTGCCGGTGAAGTCCGCCGAGGGCGACCTGAACGCCGAGGGCGAGTCGGAGGGGCGGGCCACCGTCGAGCAGTTCGGCCAGCTGATCGAGGTCGAGTACGTGCTGGTCGGGCAGGACCTGCACTTCAAGGGGCCGACCGGCGGCTACACGAAGCTGCCCGCGACGCTCGCGGGCCAGGTGTACGACCCGACCACGATCCTCGACCCGGACACGGGCGTGGCCCGCGTGCTGGCCGACGCGCGTGACGCGAAGACGGTCAGCTCGGAGGACGGCGTGTCGGTCGTCACGGGCACCGTTCCGCGTGACGTGGTGGCCGGGCTGGTGCCGGGGATCGACGCCGACGTGGCGTCCACGTTCTCGGTGCGGGACGACAAGCTGGAGCAGGCGGTGTTCGAGCTGCCGAGCGGGGCGAAGGTCACCATCGACCTGTCCGACTTCAACAAGCCCGTCACCGTTTCGCCGCCCGCGTGAGTTCGGCTGCGGGAGGTCCGGCTGCGGAGGGTGCGGCGGTGGCTGTGCCGGGGTCGGTGAAGGCCCGGCGGCTGGCGATCGGCGCCGGCGCGGTCGCCGTGCTGCTGGGCGCGCTGGACGCGTACGTGGTCGTCGGCGTGCTCGTGGACATGGTGCGCGACCTGGGCATCCCGGTGAACCACCTGGAACGCGCCACGCCCGTGGTGACGGGGTACCTGCTCGGGTACGTCGCCGGGATGCCGTTGCTGGGTCAGCTGTCGGACCGGTTCGGGCGGCGGCTGGTGCTGCACGTGTGCCTGGTCGGGTTCGCGGTCGGTTCGGCGGTGACGGCGCTCGCCGGTGACCTGCCGCTGCTGGTGGCCGGGCGGGTGGTGCAGGGGCTGGCCGGTGGGGCGCTGCTGCCGGTGACGTTGGCCCTGGTGGCGGACCTGTGGTCGGCGGATCGGCGGGCTTCGGCGCTGGGCGTGGTCGGTGCCGCGCAGGAGTTGGGCAGCGTGCTGGGCACGCTGTACGGCGTGGGCGTGGCGTCGCTGTTCAACGCCTGGTCGTTCTTCGAGTCGGTGGAGCCGCAGAGCTGGCGGTGGGTGTTCTGGGTGAACCTGCCGCTGGCCGTGATCGCGATGGTGGTCGTGCAGCTGACCGTGCCGCGGTCCGTCCGGACGGCGGTGCGGATCGACTTCGTCGGCGGCGGGCTGCTCGCGTTGGCGCTGTCGTTGCTGGTCGTGGGGCTCTACAACCCCGATCCGGCACGTGCGGTGCTGCCGTCGTGGGGGCTGCCGGTCCTGGGTGCGTCCGCCGTGGTGTTCGTCGCGTTCGTGTGGTGGGAGCGGCGGTCGCCGGTGCGGCTGCTGGACCCGGCGGGGGTGGCGATGCGGCCGTTCCTGGCGTCGCTGGGCGTGTCGTTGGCGGCCGGTGCGGCGCTGATGGTGACGTTGGTGGACGTGGAGCTGTTCGCGCAGACCGTGCTGGGGCGTGACTCGGGCGAGGCGGCGGCGATGCTGGCCCGGTTCCTGATCGCGTTGCCGGTGGGCGCGGTGGTCGGCGGGTGGCTGGCGGCGCGGGTCGGCGACCGGTGGGTGTCGTTCGCCGGGTTGGCCGTCGCCGCGGGTGCTTACGTGCTGATCGCGCAGTGGCCGGCCACGGTGTCGTCGTTCGTGATCGGGCGCGACCTGGCGGTGGCCGGGTTCGGCCTGGGGCTGGTGATCGCGCCCGTGTCGGCGGCGGTGCTGCGGGTCGTGCCGGCCGCGCAGCACGGTGTCGCTTCGGCCGCCGTGGTGGTCGCGCGGATGACCGGGATGCTGGTCGGTGTGGCCGGGCTGTCGGCCTGGGGCCTGCACCGGTTCCAGGAGCTGACGGCGGACCTGGACACCCCCTTGCCGTTCGGGATGTCACCGGAGGAGTTCGCCGAGAAGGCAGCGGCCTACAGGACAGCGCTGACGGACGCGCTGCTGACGGAGTACCACGAGATCTTCCGGATCACGGCGGTGATCTGCGCGGTGGGCGCGGTGACGTCGCTGCTCCTGCCCGGCCGGGCGGGTTCGGCCGCCGATCCGGGCCGGTGACGACCACGACCGCGCCGTGGTCGTCAGGCCGGGCGGGGAGCGCTACTCCCAGATCGTCCAGCGGAGGTACACCGAGTCCATGAGGTCGGCGGTCTCCATCCGCACGTCGCTCACCTCGACGAACCCCAGCCTTCCCTCGTCCGTGCGGACGCAGAAGACGCGCACCGCGTGGCGGAACTCCGCGAGCGCCACGGTGGTCCGCCAGTCGACTTCCGGCAAGGCGGCGCACACGCCGTAGTCCGGGTCCGGCGCACCGGGTGGGAGCAGGGCGAACTGGGCGGTGTTCTTCGAGTCCAAGGACACCCGGCCGATCGTCATGTCCTCCCCGGAGAAGCTGTCGTCGTCGAAGTCGATCCGCAGGACCTCCCGACCGCTGCCGGAGTTGTACGGCTTGCGGATGATCGGGCCGGTGGTCGTCGGCGCCGGCGGCGATGTCACGACGGGTACGGCACTGCGAACGGTCGTGGTCGTGGTCGTGGCTGTGGTCGTGGTCGTGGCTGTGGTCGTGGTCGGCGTGGTGCGTTCGCCGGCCGGCGAAGCGGTGTCGACCTTGGCCGGTGAGCCGGGTGACGACGCCTTGATCGAGTAGCCCAGCACGCCCGCGCCCAGCGCGGCGACGGCCACCGCGGCGGCGAGCGTCCGGTCGACGGGTTTCCCCCACCGCTTCCACACCACGTACACGCCGGTGAACACGGCCAACGCGCCCGCGGCCGACACCAGGGGACTTCCGCCCGCGATCACCAATGCCGCCACGGCGGCCACGTCAGCCGCGATCCCGATGCCCTGGGGCAGCAGACGTGCCGATGACCTGTCCTCGGACGACTCCGTCACCACCGAAGCTCCCTCGCTGTCCGGTCGAGGACACAGAGGGTAGCGATCAGCAGACGCGTTCCAGCCCGAACGGCGAAAGCCGTTCGGGTCAGCCTTCGCGCCAGCCGCTGGTGATGGGCAGGCGACGGTCCCGGCCGAAGGCCTTGAACGTGATCTTGGTGCCCGGCGGGTACTGGCGGCGCTTGTACTCGGCCTTGTCGACCATGCGCAGGACCTTGTCGACCAGCTCGTGCGTGAAGCCCACGGCGATCAGGTCGCGGTAGCCCTTGTCGCCCTCGACGTAGTCGTCCAGGACCGAGTCGAGCAGTTCGTAGTCCGGCAGCGAGTCGGTGTCGACCTGACCGGGGCGCAGCTCGGCCGACGGCGGCTTGGTGATCGAGTTCTCCGGGATCGGCGGCAGCTCGCCCAGCTTCTCGGCCTGCGCGTTGCGCCAGCGCGCCAAGTCCCAGACCAGCGTCTTCAGCACGTCCTTGATCGGCGCGAACCCGCCGACCGCGTCGCCGTAGATGGTCGAGTAGCCGACCGCCAGCTCGGTCTTGTTGCCGGTGGCGAGCACCAGGTGGCCGTGCTGGTTCGACAGGCCCATCAACGTGATGCCGCGGCAGCGGGCCTGGACGTTCTCCTCCGCCAGCCCGGTCAGCCCGAGCTGGTCCACGAAGACGCTGACCATGTCCGCGATCGGCTGCTCCGAGTAGTGGCAGCCGGTGCGCTGGGCCAGGTCGTGCGCGTCGGACTTCGAGTGGTCCGACGAGTACACCGATGGCATCGACACGGCGTAGACGTGGTCCGCACCGAGGGCGTCGACCGCCAGGGCCGCGACGACCGCCGAGTCGATGCCGCCGGACAGGCCGAACACCACCGAGCGGAAGCCGTTCTTGTGCACGTAGTCGCGCAGGCCGGTGACCAGCGCGTGCCACACCTCCGCCTCGTCCGACAGCGGCTCGGCGGCCTGCGGCACGGGCAGCGGTTCGTACGCCGGGAGCGCGTCCTCGGACAACGTCCGGCGGTGGACCGCGAAGCCGCCGTAGGTACCCTCGGTCCGCGGTGCGCCGCCGGGCAGGTCCAGGTCCAGGACCACCAGGTGCTCCACGAACTGCGGCGCGCGGGTGATCAGCGTGCCGTCCGCGGTGACCACCATCGTGTCGCCGTCGAACACCAGCTCGTCCTGCCCGCCGATCAGGTTCACGTAGGCGAGCGGCGCGCCGGCCTCGGCCGCGCGGCGCGCCACCAGCGGCAGCCGGGCGTCGTCCTTCTTGCGCTCGTACGGGGAGGCGTTCGGCGAGACCACCAGGTCCACGCCCGCCTCACCCAGGGCGGCGATCGGGCCGCCGTCCTGCCACAGGTCCTCGCAGATCACCATGCCGACTTCGAGGCCGTGCACCCGGACGATGTCCAGCGTGTCGCCCGGCGTGAAGTAGCGGCGCTCGTCGAAGACGCCGTAGTTCGGCAGGTGGTGCTTGTTCTGCCGCGCCACCACCTCGCCCCGGTGGAGCACGGCGGCGGCGTTGCGCATCCCGCGCTCGTCGCGGTCGAGGTAGCCGACGAACACCACCAGCTCGCCGCACCCCACCTCGTCCAGCCTCGTCGCGAGCTTCGTCAGCGCCTCTTTGGACGCCTCGGCGAACGAGACCCGCAGGGCCAGGTCCTCGACCGGGTACCCGGTGAGCGCCATCTCGGGGAAGACCGCCAGGTGGGCGCCCGCCTCGGCGGCCTTGCGGGACCACTCGACGACGATTTCGGTGTTGCCCGCCAGGTCGCCGACACAGGCGTTGACCTGGGCGAGGGCGAGTCGGAGCTGTGGCATGAAGGCATTCTCGCTCACACCGAGCAGCCGTGGAGGACGTTGTGGCCGACGAGTCACCATACGATCGAACCGTGCGCCGTCGGATGATGCTGTTCCTCGCCCTCCCGCTCCTCGCCTCGTGCACGAGCGTGGTCACCGGGTCGCCCAGCGCCGGGACGGCGTTGGAGCAGAGAGGGCCGGCCGGGGCCGTGCCCGCCGGGCTGGAGCGGTTCTACGGGCAGCAGGTCGGCTGGGAGGACTGCGCGCCCTACGCCACCACCGGGTCCACGACGACGCTGTACAAGACCAAGAAGTCGATCGAGTGCGCCCGGCTGGAGGTGCCGCTCGACTACGCCCAGCCCGAGGGGCGCACGATCAGGATCGGGCTGCTGCGGCAACGCGCGCTCGGTGAGCGGATCGGGTCGCTGATCATCAACCCGGGTGGTCCCGGCGCGTCCGGCATGGCGGCGGCGGCGAGCCTGGGCTCGGAGGTCAAGTCGTCCGAGCTGGGCGACGTGTTCGACCTGGTCGGGTTCGACCCGCGCGGTGTCGGGGCGAGCCAGCCGCAGGTCAGGTGCCTGACGGACGCGGAGCGGGACGCCGACCGGTTGGACGACGACCTGGACACGTCGCCGGCGGGGGTGGCGCAGACCGAGGCGGAGAACAAGCAGTACGCGGAGAAGTGCGCCGCGACGACCGGGGTCGACGTGCTGGCCCACGTCGGCACCAGGGACGTCGTGCGCGACCTGGACGTGATGCGGTCCGCGCTCGGCGACGAGAAGCTGACCTACCTGGGGTACTCGTACGGCACGCACATCGGCGCCGCGTACGCGCAGGCGTTCCCGGGCAACGTGCGGGCGCTCCTGCTCGACGGCGCGGTGGACCCGACCCAGGGGCAGGTCGAGTCGCTGATCGCGCAGGCCGCCGGGTTCCAGCAGTCGTTCGACTCGTTCGCGGCGTGGTGCGCGACGCGGCAGGACTGCGCGCTGGGCAACGACCCGTCGAAGGCCAACCAGGTGTTCCGCGACCTGACGTTGCCGCTCGTGCAGCGGCCGGTGGCGGTCGGCGACCGGAAGCTGTCGTACAACGACGCGATCACCGGCGTCATCCAGGCGATGTACACCGAGGAGCTGTGGGCGCCGCTGAACACCGCGCTGACCGAGCTGAAGAACAACCGCGGTGACGTGCTGATGCTGTTGGCGGACAACTACTACGACCGCGACAAGGAAGGTCGGTACTCGACCATCACGGACGCGTTCACCGCGGTGAAGTGCGTGGACGAGCCGCGGGTGACCGACAAGGCCGTGCTGGAGGACCTGGCGCGCCGGTACAAGGAGGCGGCGCCGTTCCTGGACGACGGTCAGCCGGCCGCGGCGGCGCTGGACACGTGCGCGTTCTGGCCCGTGCCGCCGAGCGTGCAGGAGCACGAGCCGGTGTCCGGGCTGCCGCCGGTGCTGGTGATCTCGACCACCGGTGACCCGGCCACGCCGTACGAGGCGGGGGCGAGCCTGGCGAAGACGCTGGGCGGCGGTCTGCTGACGTTCGAGGGGAACCAGCACACCGTGTACCTGCACGGCAACGAGTGCGTGGACGACGCCGGGCACGAGTACCTGATCAACCTGGAGCTGCCGGCCGAGGGCAAGCGCTGCTCGTAGCCCTGCTGCCGGAACCGACTGCCGGAACCGACTGCCGGCTTTCGGTCGAGGAGGCGCTGGTCCGCTTCGACGGCGTGGTCACGGGCCGTGCGGATCGGTCAGAGGTCCCATCGGGCGCGCAGGACCCCGTCGTCATCGGGCAGCACGGCGGCGAGCAGCGGGTTGCGCTCATCCGCGTACGAGGAGATCGCCATCGCCGCGCGGGCCTCGGCCAGTCGCGCCGGCAACTCCGGGTAGTCCTCGTCGTCGGCGTCGAAGCTGGTGATCCGCCCGTCCCGGTGCTCCCAGACAATCTCGAAGCTGCCCTCCTCCGGCAGTGCGCGGAGAACGGCGGCCACGTCGTAGTCGAGGTCCGGCCACACCCACAGCCTCGACCGCAGGGTGAGCCGGGTTCTGATCGTGCTTGCGTCGGAGCCGTGGAGGCGATGCCAGCGGGAGGCGTTGAGGACGTAGCCCTCTTCCAGGACCACCGCGCCGCGACGGGTGGCCAGGTCGGCCAGTTCAGCCCAGAAGTCGTCGTCGGCGGGCGGTGGCGGAGGGGGTCGGTCGAGGCTCCGCTCGTAGTCGGCGGAGTCCACCAGTTCCGGGAACAGCCCGAGTGACCTGGTGCGGGCGATCGCGTTCTCGCAGGGCTCCGCACTCCGATGTACATGTACTGGTCGAAGCCGACGTGGGCGAAGAACCTCCCGTCCACCTCCAGGTCGCACGAGGCGCCGTTGTCGCGCAGCATGGCCCTCAGGAGTTCGAGCCCGGTGGCGAGGTCCACCTCCGCGCCGTCGTGGAAGCCGGTCAGGTCCGGCGGGAACAGCCCTGCCAGCCCGTACCCGTCGATCGGTGCCTCCACGCCGAAGGTGACGATGCCCGGGAGCAGCGGCTCACGAATGGCCAGGCGCGTGACCCCGGTGTCCTCGGCGAAGGCGGCCATGGCGGCGAGGTAGGCCGCTTCCACCACGCCGTGATCGCAGGTGACGTCCTCGGGCCCGTGGTACCGGCCGTAGCCGTCGCGATCAGCCGGGTCGTACTTGGTGATCCGGAAGACATGCGGCAGGGACATGACATCTCTTCGGCGTGGAGGGCGAGGAGCGCGCGGATCTCCTGCACCTGGGCGAAGAGGCACGTCGGCGACGGCCCAAGACGCCGTGGGGCTCGGCCATCCCCGACCGCCTGCGGAAGTTCTTCAACACCGAGGAGACCGCGCGGCGGATCGAGTCGTACCGCCCCGACCTGCTGCACGGGCTGGTGCAGACCGAGGACTACGCGCGGGCGGTGATCGAGACGAACTCGGCACTGCGCCGGGAGGACGTCGCCCGCTTGGTCCAGGCGCGGATGGCCAGGCAGGCGCGGATGTTCGGACCGAACCCGCCGGAATTCACGATGGTGGTCAGGGAAGCGGTGCTGCGGGCGCCGGTCGGATCGCCGGAAACCCGGTTCGAGCAGTTGAAGCACCTCAAGAAGCTGTCCGCGCAGCCCCACGTGACGATCCGGGTCGTCCCGGACGAGATCGGTCTGACGAGCGCGCTGTACTTCCCGTTCTCGACCCTCACGCCACCCGAGGACCGGGCCAAGACGGTGTACGTCGAGACGTTGACCGACGGGCTGCTGGTGGACGAGGAGAGCCGGATCTCCCACTACGAGGCGGTTTTCCGGGAGCTGTTGGCGGTTTCACGCACGGATGTGCTTGATAGCGTTGGGGCATGACCTGGCGGAAGAGCAGCTACAGCGGCAACAGCGGCGGCGAGTGCGTCGAGGTCCGGAGCGGGCTCGGTGCCGTGCGCGACTCCAAGAACGTCGACGGGCCGGCGCTGGAGTTCAGGCCTGCTGCTCTGAGGGCGTTCCTGAAGGGACTGCGGCCCAACTCGCCAGCAGCTTGAGGCGTTCCTCGGTCGGCGAGCCGACGCGCGCGGTGTACATGGCCAGGACCACGTCCGGGTCGCCGGTCGGTTGCAGGGTCTCGTAGTCGAGGTCCAGGTCGCCCACCACCGGGTGGTGGATGAGCTTGGTGCCGTGGGTCTTCTCCATCACCTTGTGCTGCGCCCACAGCCGGCGGAACGACTCGTCCTTCACCGACAGCTCCCCCACCAGCGCGGCGAGCCTGGTGTCGTCCGGGTACCGCCCCGCGTCCAGCCTGAGGAACGCCACCATGTCCTCGGCGACGGTCGGCCAGTCCCGGTAGAACGTGCGCGCTTCCGGACGCAGGAACGTGTGCCTGGCGGCGTTGCGGTCCTCCGGCACCTGGCCGGTGAAGCCGTAGAGGGCGTCGGCCAGCGGGTTCCACGCCAGGATGTCCGCTCGGCGACCCATCACGAACGCCGGCACGTCGTCGGCCATGTCGAGCAACCGCCGCAGACCAGGGCGGACGCGTTGGGGCGCGGGGCGTTTCGAAGAGGTCGGGCGGACGAGGTTGCGCAGGTGGGCGCGTTCGGTCTCGTCCAGCCGGAGCACGCGGGCGACGGCGTCCAGGACGGAATCGGAGATCGCGGGTGCCCGGCCCTGTTCGAGGCGCATGTAGTAGTCCACGCTCACGCCTGCCAGCAGCGCCAGCTCCTCGCGGCGCAGGCCGGGGACGCGGCGACGGCCGCCGCCGGGCAGGCCTACGTCGTCCGGGCGGACGCGAGCCCGGCGGCTGCGGAGGAATTCGCCGAGGTCGTGGTTCACCTTCCCAGTATGGGTGCCCGAGCCGTGCCCAGCCTGGGTACTGCCAGACCTAGGGAACGGCTCTCCACAGGTGGCGCAGGGCCTCTGATACCTGCGCCGACCAGGTCCAGTGTTCTGTCCATGACCTACGACCTGAACAACCGCACTGCCGTTGTCACCGGTGCCGCGAGTGGCATCGGCGCCGAGATCGCCCTCGTCCTCGCCCGGTCCGGGGCGAAGGTCGCGCTGCTGGCCCGCCGCGCGGACCGGCTCACCGAGCTGGCCGAGAAGATCACCGCCGAGGGTGGGCGGGCGCTCGCGGTGGCCGCCGACGTGACCGGTGACCTCACCGAGGCCGTGGAGACCGTCCACGCCGCCTTCGGGCGGGTCGACCTGGTGGTGAACAACGCGGGCGTGATGCTCGCCAACCCCATCACCGAGGGCCGCGACGACGAGTGGCACCGGATGATCGACACCAACGTCAAGGGCCTGCTGAACGTGACCAAGGCGTTCACGGGAGACCTGGTCGAGGCCGGTGCGGAGGGCACGGCGGACCTGGTGAACATCTCGTCCGTCGGCGCGCACATCACCTTCCCCAACTACGGCGTCTACACCGCGACCAAGGCCGCCGTCACGCACCTGTCGGCGAACCTGCGCACGGAGTTCGGCCCGCTGGGCGTGCGGGTGACCAACGTCGAGCCCGGCCTGGTCGGCACCGAACTGGGCGACCACATGGACAACCCGGACGTGGACGCGCACCTGGAGGCGTGGCGGGAGCAGGTGCCGCCGCTCAACCCGGCCGACATCGGCGACGTGGTGGGGTTCGCCACCAGCCGGCCGAAGCAGGTCAACCTGCGGCAGATCGTGGTGCTGCCCACAGTGCAGGTCTGACCAGGGCAGGTCTGACCAGGGCAGGTCTGACCAGGGCAGGTCTGACCAGGGCAGGTCTGACCAGGGCAGGTCTGACCCAAGCAGGTCTGACCCAAGCAGGTCTGACCCAAGCAGGTCTGACCCAAGCAGGTCTGACCCAAGCAGGTCTGACCCAAGCAGGTCTGACCCAAGCAGGTCTGACCCAAGCAGGTCTGACCCAAGCAGGTCTGACCCAGGCAGGTCTGACCAGCGCCGGTTTCACCAGGGCGTTGCGCGGGGTGCGGCGGGGTGCCGGTTCTCGGGATCGGTGCAGTCGGAACCGGCACCGAACGCGGTGCGTGTGAAGCACCTCGCACTCCGCGCAATTCCCCTTGAGTGGGTGTCACGCTGGGCGGGTAACCGTGCAACAAGGCCCGGGGACCCGCGACGACGCAGGCCCCGAGGGAGGACGGTCGACATGACCTCGAACGAGGTAACCGCGCCCTACGGGAACGGGGCCTCCGGCGCCCCGACCGGCAAGAAGGTGCGCATCCACCACCTGCGGGAGATGAAGGAACGCGGCGAGCCGTGGCCCATGCTCACCGCGTACGACATGTACACCGCCGAGCTCTTCGACGAGGCGGGCATCCCGGTGTTGCTGGTCGGCGACTCCGCCTCCAACAACGTCTACGGCTACGACACGTCGCTGCCCGTGACCGTGGACGAGCTGATCCCGCTGGTCCGGAGCGTGACCCGGTCGGTGAAGCGTTCGCTGGTCGTGGCCGACCTGCCGTTCGGCTCCTACCAGGTGTCGGTGGAGCAGGCCGTGGCGACCGCCGTGCGGTTCATGAAGGAAGGCCGCGCCCACGCGGTGAAGCTCGAAGGCGGGAAGCACTTCGCACCGCACATCGAGGCCATCGTGCGCGCGGGCATCCCGGTCATGGCGCACATCGGGTTCACCCCGCAGAGCGAGCACCAGCTCGGCGGCTACCGGGTGCAGGGCCGCAGCGACGCGTTCGACGCCGTCGTGGAGGACGCGCACGCCGTCGAGGCGGCCGGGGCGTTCGCCGTGGTGCTGGAGATGGTGACCGGCGAGGTCGCCAAGCAGATCACGCACGATCTCCGCATCCCGACCGTCGGCATCGGCGCGGGACCGGACACGGACGCGCAGGTGCTGGTCTGGCAGGACATGATGGGCCTGCGCCGTGGCCGTGCGCCGCGGTTCGTGAAGCGGTACGCCGACGTGGCGGGCGTGATGAAGTCGGCGGCGGAGCAGTTCGCGGCCGAGGTGAAGGGCCACCAGTTCCCCGGCCCGGAGCACACGTTCCACTGACGTCCGCGTGAGGACCGCCGCGTGGGCTTCCGGGTCCGCGCGGCGTCGTGGTGCGTTGCGGCAGAGTGGTACGCATGTACCCCGAGATCGAGCCTCACGACCAGGGCCTGCTCGACGTCGGCGACGGCAACCGCGTCTACTGGGAAGTGTGCGGCAACCCCTACGGCAAACCCGTGGTGTTCCTGCACGGCGGCCCCGGCGGCGGCTGCAAACCCGCGCACCGCAGGCTGTTCGACCCGGCCGTGTACCGGATCGTGCTGCTGGACCAGCGCGGCTGCGGCCGGTCGATCCCGCACGCCTCCGAACCGGCCGCCGACCTGTCCGCGAACACCACCTGGCACCTCGTGGCCGACCTGGAGAAGGTGCGCGAGCACCTGGGCGTCGACCGGTGGCAGGTGTTCGGCGGCTCCTGGGGGTCGACGCTCGCCCTGGCGTACGCCGAGACGTACCCGGACCGGGTCACCGAGATGGTGCTGCGCGGCATCTTCACGGTGCGGCGCGAGGAACTCGACTGGATCTACCGCGGCGGGGCGGGAGTGGTGTTCCCGGAGCTGTGGGAGCGGGTCACGGCGCTGGTGCCGGAAGGCGCCGACGTGATCGAGGCCTACGGCGCGCTGCTGCACGACCCCGATCCCGTGGTGCGCGAGACGGCCGCGGTGATGTGGAGCGGGTGGGAAGCGTCGACGGTGACGCTGGTGGAGCGGCCGGAGCTGGTGGCGGAGTTCACGCAGCCCCGGTTCGCGCTGGCGTTCGCGCGGATCGAGAACCACTACTTCCGGCACGGGGGGTGGTTCGAGGAAGGGCAGTTGCTGCGTGACGCGGGCAAGCTCGCCGGCATCCCGGGCGTGATCGTGCAGGGCCGGTACGACATGGCGACGCCGGTCACGTCGGCCTGGGAACTGCACCGGGCGTGGCCGGGGTCGGAGCTGGTGGTGGTGCCGGACGGCGGGCACGCGTTCGACGAGCCGGGCATCCTGCGCGCGCTGCTGGCCGCGACCGACCGGTTCAGGGCCTGAGCACTTCAGGGCCTGAACGCGGCTTCCAGGGCGGTGCGCGCTTCGACCAGCGACGGGCCGTACCAGGTCAGGTAGCGGCCGGAGACGTGCACCGGGCGCAGGCCCGGGAAGAACTGCGGGCCGTCGTCGGGGGTGAACAGGTACGGCTCGTCGGGCAGCACGACGACGTCGGCGTCCTGGAGCTCGTCGAGGTGGGGGCGCGGGTAGCGCTCGGGGTGGTCGGCGAAGGCGTTGACCA
Source organism: Saccharothrix isguenensis (assembly GCF_052936305.1). Lineage (NCBI taxonomy): Bacteria > Bacillati > Actinomycetota > Actinomycetes > Pseudonocardiales > Pseudonocardiaceae > Saccharothrix > Saccharothrix isguenensis. Next base: position 937,091 of record NZ_CP193626.1, on the reverse strand, counting down.
CCCCGAGTCGCAGCAGGACGTCGCCGGCGAACGTGTCGCGGCCCAGGACGACCCACGGCTTGCGCCACACCGGGATCACGGCGCGCGTCCACGCCGGGGTCACCTCGCGCCACAGGTGTTCCGCCTCGACCAGCCAGTCCGGTTCCACGTCCCACGCCGTGCCGAGCAGGCGGCGCAGGGAGCCGAGGGCGGCGGGGACGGTGGCGGGCGCGGCCGTGACCCACACCGGGACGCCGTCCGCGCGGAGGCGTTCGACGTCCTCGTGGCGGTTCTCCTCGCTGTTCGCCAGCACGAGGTCCGGCCGCAGTGCGAGCACCCGGTCCACGCTCGGGTACTTCGAGCCGCCCACCCGCGTGACGTCCAGGTCCGGCGGGTGGGCGCAGTAGTCCGTGGCGCCGATCAGCACGGCCGGGTCGACCGCGTCGGTGACCAGGGCTTCGGTGAGCGACGGCACCAGGCTGACCACGCGCCTCGGCGGGCCGGGCAGCACGACCGGCTCGCCGAGGTCGTCCACGGGCAGCATCAGATGTCGGTGATCTTCAGGCCGGCGTGCGCCTTGTACCGGCGGTTGATCGCGATGAGGTTCGCGGTGAACGCCTCGACCTGGTGGGCGTTGCGCAGCCGGCCGCCGTAGACGCCGCGGAAGCCGGGGATCGTCTCGGCGAGCGCGCGGACCAGGTCGGTGGCCTCGCGGTCGTCGCCGAGGACGAGCACGTCGTTGTCGACCTCCGCGATGGTGAGATCGGCCAGGTTGACCGCCGAGACGTGGTGGAAGGCGGCCGTGACGCGGGAGTCCGGCAGGAGCGCGGCGGCCTGCTGGGCGGCGCTGCCCTCCGGCACGGGCAGCGCGAACGGGCCCTGCTTGTCGAAGCCGAGCGGGTTCACGCAGTCGATCACGACCTTGCCGCGGAGCGGTTCGCGCAGGGACGCCACGGTGTCCGCGTGCCCGTCCCACGGCACCGCGATCAGCACGACGTCCGCCTGCGCCGCGCAGCCCTCGTTGTCCGCGCCGCTGACGTGGCCGACGCCGGCCTGCCCGCGCACCTCCTCGGCGGCGGCTTCGGCGCGTTCGGCGTTGCGCGACCCGATGACGACCTTCAACCCGGCCTTCGCCCACCGCAGCGCCAAGCCCTTGCCCTGCGCACCGGTACCACCCAGGACCCCGACGGTGAGCTCACGAATATCAGTCACCAGGCCATCACATCACACGCGCACATCACACGCGTTCGTCACACGCGCACGTCACACGCGTTCGAAGACGACCTTCCGGCGCTCGGGGTCGGCTTCCACCAGCCGCACCGCGATGCGTTCGCCTTCCGGCAGGTTCTCGCCCGTGCAGCGGCCCATCACCGGCGGTTGGGCCACGAAGACGTCCGCGTCGTTGGCGTCCGCCCGCAGCACGACCGCCTCGAACCGCTGGCCCACCCGGTCGGCGAGGACCCACGCCTCGACCTGGTCCAGGCACGCCCGGTCGACCTTGCTCGCCAGCGCGTCCGAGCCGCCCATCAGGCCCGGCAGCTGGGGCAGCGCCTTCACCAGCCACTCCGGCACCTCCTCGCCGGCGGTGACGGCCAGGCACACCTCGATGCCGAAGCGGTCGACCAGGCGGCGCAGCGGAGCCGTCACGTGGGCGTAGGGCGCGGCCAGGCCGGCGTGCGTGAAGATGGTGGGCACCTCGCCGTTGAACGCCGTGTACCCGGCGCCGCGCAGCAGGCGGGTCGCGTCCACGAACAACGCCAGCGCCTCGGGGCGGCTCGGGTCGAGGCCCGCCAGCAGCTTGGACGGGGTCATGCCGTCCGGCCACGGCACGCCCAGGGCGTGCGCGGTGCGGCGCAACGCCTCCACGGCGCCGTCGTCGGCGTCCGGCAGGGTGCGGAGCACGCCCACCTTCGCCGCCAGCATGATCTTCGCCGCGGCCATGCCGGTGAGCAGCGAGACCTCGGCGTTCCAGGAGTCGACGTCGGCGCGCGGGCGGACCGCGAGCTTCCAGTCGCCGTCGCCGTTCGGCACGATCTCCTGCTCCGGGAGCTGGAGCTCGACCGCGCCGCGCTCGACCGCGCGTTCCCGGCGCAGCCGGCCGAAGTCCGGCAGGGCCTCGATCGACGGGTGCGGGTTCCCGGCCTCGAACGACGCCTGGACGGTCTCGTAGTCGAACTGGGCGGTGGAGCGGACCATCGCACGGCGCACGCGCACGTCGACCGGCTCGCCGTCGGAGCCGCACTCGAACGTCCACAGGACCGACGGCCGGGTCTGGCCGGGCAGCAGGCTCGCCGCGCCCTCGGACAGCACCGGCGGGTGCAGCGGGACGTTGCCGTCCGGCAGGTACAGGGTCTGGCCGCGCTTGCGCACCTCGGCGTCCAGCGCGCCGCCGGGCACCACGAACGCGCCCACGTCGGCGATCGCGTAGTGCACCCGGAAACCGGCGCCGACCCGTTCCACGAGCAGCGCCTGGTCCAGGTCCTTCGCGCCCGGCGGGTCGATCGTCACGAACGGCAGGGCGGTGGCGTCCTCGCGGCCCGCCGTGCCGATGTCGCGGGACACGGCGGCCTGGGCCTCGGCGAGCGCCGCGGCCGGGAACTCCTCGGGCAGGCCGAACTCGGACCGGACGCCCGCGAAGTCCAGGTCCGCTCGGCCGGTGCGGATCACCATGTGCTGCACCCTAGGCCGGCCTCAGCGCTCGTCCCACTCCGTATCGGCTTCGTCCTCGGCTTTCGTCCGCTGCCGCGCCAGGTCCAGCGCGTGCTGCGCGGAGGCCTGGTCCGGGTAGGGGCCCATCCGGTCCGCGCCCCGGCAACCCACGCCGCGCTCGACCGTCTGGTGGGTCAGGCAGTAGTACCAAGCGTTCGGATCAGAAGCCATGCCTCCAGGTTTCCATGCGCCGGAGCGCATGTCATGTTCACCACCGGGGTGGCGGAGGCGCCTGCACCGGCGGTGCTTGCACGGGAAGGGGCCCCGACTGCGGGTACGTCGGCTGCGGCACCACCGGCGGCTGCGGGAAGCCGCGCGGCGGGGTGTTCTGGTTGGCGTTGGCGAGGTCGCCCGGGATCGGGTCGAGCACCGACACCAGCACGGTCTTGTGCTCCGGATCCGTGATCACGGCGCCGCTGCGGTCCCGGTACACCAGCTCGCCGTCCGCGTCGATCTCCGCGATCGCGCCGACCTCGGCCAGCTGCTCCTCGTCCAGGTCGACCAGCCGTTCCATCCGGGACGGCACCACCCGGTACACCGGCCAGTCGAGGTGCGCGTACGCGCGGTGGAAGTCGGCCAGCAGGTGCGCCATCTGCTGCTGCCACGGCAGCGGCATCGCCTCGACCAGCGACCGCGGCAGCACCGCGTACGACCGGTCGGTGCCCGGCGGCCTCGTGTTGAGGTAGTCCCGCGTCGGCGTGCTCGACGCGGGCGGCCCCGATGGGCGCTGGATGGGTTCGTGGTTGAACACCGTCGTGCCTCCCTACACGCCCGGCCGGACGGCCAGCGGCATCAACTCGTGATAATCCCAGTTGATCTTGCTGATCTTCACCACGTCACCCGTCTGCGGCGCGTGGATGTACTCGTCGTTGCCCAGGTACATGGCCACGTGGTGCACGGTGACCGGGTTCGCCGGGTTGGTCGCCCAGAAGATCAGGTCACCGGCCTTGGCCTCGCGCACCGGCAGGAACGCCCCGCCGGACATGTACTGGTCGTTCGCGACACGCGGGATCTTCACCCCGGCCTTGGCGAACGCCTTGACCAGGATGCCGGAGCAGTCCCACTGGTCCGGGCCGTTGCCGCCCCACAGGTACGGCTCGCCCAGCTGCTCCTTGGTGAACTCGATGGCCGTGCCCGCCGCGTTCGACGCCAGCAGGTAGTCGCCCGCGCCCTCGCCGCAGCCGGACGGGTCCGTGACGTCGCCTTCCTTGCCTATCAGGAAGGCGGCCATGGCCTCCCAGTTGTGGTACCGGTCGGGGAACGCCGACCGCTCCACGTCCTGGGCCGAGTCGCCGGGCCGCTGCTCCTCCCAGTTCGGGAGCTTGAGCAGCACGTCGTAGAACTTGTTGATCGCGTAGTGGGGGTCGGTGACCTGCTGGGGGGTGCCCCAGCCCATCGACGGGCGCATCTGGAAGATGCCCAGCGAGTCGCGGTCGCCGTAGTCGAGGCTGCGCAGGCCGGATTCGGTCATGCCCGCCTGGATCGCGATCTGCCAGGCCAGCGGCGGCAACTGGCGCTCGCGGCCGATGGAGATGATGTTGGCGACGGTGGTCAGCTGCTCGTCGGTGAGCCGTTCCGCCTCGCGGCGGCCCTTCTCCTCACCGCCGGCCGTCCACGGGCCGATCGAGGCGTTGCAGCTCGCCATCCTGATGTTGGCGGCTTCCTCCGACGGGGTGTTCTCGTTGATCACGGTGGAAACGCCGTTGGTCACGGCCACGACGATCACAGCCACCACCGCGGCAGCGGCGAGCCCGATCTTCAGCATGTCACCCCCCTGTCCTGTCGAACTTGTGCACGCGCCAACCCTCAGGGAGTTCCACCACGGTCACGAAGAGCTTGCCGTCCTCCAGCTCCGCTTCGAACTCCGCCGAACCGGCGACCGACTTGACCGCTTTAACCGCCTTCACGATCACCACGGGCACGTTCTCCGGCGCGATCGACTCCAATCGGGGGAACTGCTCCTTCGACGTATAGGGCTTGAGGCCCTTCAGCCACTCCTCCTTGGTGGTCTTGCCCGGCTCGAAGGAGGCGTACGCATCTACCCACATGTCCGCGATCATCTGCACGGTCGGGTCCGCAGTCACCGAAGGGGGCGCCGGGACAGGGCTCGGCGCCTTGGTCGGCAGCGGCGTGGCCGTGGCGGACGGCAGCACGCCGATCTGGTTGCCACCGCCGGTGGCCGCCTGCGTGGTGGACGTGGTGGCGCCCTGGCCGGCGGGCCGCTGGTTGACCGCGTTCGGGATGACGACGCTGATCGTGGTGATCAGCGCGATCACGCCGACGATCGTCGCCGCCAGGTGCTTGGGCGAGCGCAACGGCCAGCCCCACAGGCGTCGGTACACGGCCGCCCGGCCGCGATTGGTCCGAATCGGCATCAGCTGTCCCTGACCTCAAGCCCGCGTGACGGCCGGTAGATCACGTGGACCTGCCTGCCCGCCACGACCTCCGTCTCCGCGCGACGCGGCCCCGGCAGCACCGGCGCCTCCGCGACGCGGCCGAAACCGTTGGTCCGCGACGGCACCAGCACCGCGTCGTCCACCCGGTCGTAGTTCCGGTCGGAGACGGGCGACACGTCGACCACCCGCGACCGCCCGGACGGCAGCGCCGCCTGCGGCCCGCCGTGCGCACCGACGGGCAGCGCCGCGGCGCCGGTCCGGCCGGCACCAGCGCCCAGCTCCCCCACGCCGTTCCCGCCGCTGTTCCCGGCCCGGTCCAACCGCTGCGCGGTGGCGACGACCGGGTTGGCCGCCTCCGGCCGCACCCGCCGCCGATCCCGCTGCGGCGCCTCGGGGCCGTCCGGGTCCGTGTCGCGCACGGTGTCCCAGAACTGCTCCTGCGGCGACGAGCCCTCCTGCCTCTTGCGCAGCCGGGACAGGACCCCGCCGCGCATCGGCAGCGCGTTGCTCGCCGAGCCGATCGACATCTCGACCATCTGCCACATCCGGCGCAGCGGTTTGCCGACCATGAAGCAGACGACCGTCAGCATCAGCCCGAGCAGCGTCCTCGTCAGCAGCGACAACCCGGACGCGTTGAAGATCGCCTGGAGCAGCACCGCGTGCACGCCCGCCAACGCCGCGAGCAGCAGCACGTTGAACACCGTGACGGCCGCCGCGCGGGCGACCTTGCGCAGCAGGTCGTGGTGGAGCAGCGCGACCAGGCCGATGAGCGGGCCGGCCAGCGTGAGCACCCGCAGCAGCAGCTGCGCCAGCAGCACGGCCGCCTTCGCGAAGAGCTGGAACAAGGAGAACGCGACGGCTTGCAGCAGCGACAGGAACCCGGCGCCGGTCCGGCCGCCGTCCTCACCGCTGAAGTAGCCCTTCGTCGGGCCGAGCTGCGCGTAGATGTTCTTGTACTCGGCCTTCTTGGCGTCGAGCGCGGCCTGGTCGCCGTCCTTGTGCTCGCCGAGTTCCTGCACCGTCCACGCCTGCGCGGCCAGCAGCTTCGGGCCGAACTCGGTGGCCTGCGGCGCCTCCGGCGCGCCGAACTCGCCGCGCAGCCAGCTCTGGTAGACGACGGAGTCGTGCAGCCGCGACGGCAGCACGTCGAGGTTGTCCTGGCCGTCGTCCAGGTCGATGAAACCGGCCTGGATCTCGGACGTCTTCCTGACCAGCGTGCTGTCGAGGAGGTCGTAGAACTGGGGCAGCGCCAGGGTCGACGTCGCCAGCCACATCGCGGCCAGCGCCCACAGCCCCCGCTTGCTGATCGACGCCAGGTCGCCCTGCCAGATCTGGCGGAACATCAACACCGCCAGGATCAGCGCCACCAGGCCGAACCAGCGCAGGTAGACGTTGTCGTAGACCTTCTGGACGCCTTCCTTCACCGCCTCGTCCAGCGGCTGGAGCAGGCCCTGGCCGACGACCGTGTAGTGCAGGGCGTTCGTCGCGCCGACGATGTTCTTGCCGACGTTGAACAGCTCGTTGCCCATCCAGGTGTCGAGCACCGGGGTGGCGTTGGGGATCAGGCACTTCTCCTGGTAGGTGTGCCAGACCATGCCCGCGTACCCGTAGGTGAGGTACGGCGTGTCCGGCATCCCGTTGCCGATCGGCGGGTCGATCGCGCCGACCATGCCCGAGCCGGGGCGTTCGGGGTTCGGCGCCTCACCGCACGGCGCGGCGTGGGCCGGCGTGGCGCCGATGACGGCCTGGAGGCCGACGATCGCCACCACCACGGCCATCGCGCGCCACCGGGCACGGCCGGGTCTGCCGTGCACGACCGAGTGTTCCTGAGCGCGTCTGAAACGCCGCCGCGCGTAGAGCGCGACGGCGACCAGCGCCACCAAGAAGAGGGTGCTCATGTCCGCACCTCGCCAGGGCGTGGCGAGGTGCCCAGCGTGGTGGTGCGCGGCGTGCTGGAGGCGCAGTGCCCCGTGACGTGAGCGCGATTCCCCTCGCCGGTCGGTTCGCCCGCTTGCCCGCTCATGCCGCGCCTTCCCGGCCCGGTCGGCGGTTTCCTCCCTCGCCGTGTGCGGAGTCGACCAGCTCGTCGGCCAGGCCCACTTCCAGGTCGGCGGCCAGCTCGTCGTCGTAGTCGTCGCTGTACTGCTCGGCGTACGCGAACGGGTCCTGCGGCGGGGAGGAGACCTCGACGTCGGTCGACTCCGCACCCTCGCGCAGCGCGTCCGGGGTGGTGTCGAGGCCGTTGCGCAGGTGCTCCAGGTGCGGTCCGGAGAAGTCGATCCGGATCCGCTCCACGCCGCCCGCTCCGTCGGCGAAGATGAACTGCCGGGGCGCGCGGTCGCGTTCGAGGTTGGTGCGGACGCCGCCGGGACGACGGCCCAGTGACGCCACGACCTGCTCGTAGCCCGCGCCGATCGGCACCTTGAGCAGCCGCAACGCGTCCGCCTGCGCCGAGTCGTCGTCCAGCCGGCCGACGAACACCGAGTCGAGCAGGGTGACGAAGCCCTGGATCTTCAGGAAGTCCGCCGGGATCTGCGACGAGAGCAGCACGCGAACGTTCCACTTGCGCGAGTCGCGGGCGAAGCGGTTCATCAGCACGCGACCCGTCGGCACCTCGGACAGGAAGAACGCCTCGTCGATCCAGACGCCCTTGCGCAGGTCCTTGGGCCGCTCGTAGATCGACCGCTGGGTGAGCCACGCGGCGAGGTTCAGCATCTCCACTCCGAGCGCTTCCGCGTCCGTCCAGTGCTCGCGGCCGACGCCGTCCTTCGGCAGGTTCAGACCCGCCATGGTCAGCACGGTGAGCCGGTCGTCGCGCGCCTCGTTGTACGGGTCCGCGTCCTTCTCCGGGATGAGCAGCGACATGCGCTCGCGCATCTCGTCCAGGAAGTCGGCGACGACGACGGCGTGCTCGTGGTGCTCCGAAGCGTCGCGCCGCAGCGCCTCGAACACCTGGCCTGGGTGCGCGTCGGGCCGGCCGCCGACCGTGCGGACCGCGCGCAGCAGCACGATCCGGGTCTGCGGCAGCCGGGCCACCTCGTACGGCAGCAGGCCGGACAGCACGTCCAGCACGAGGCGACGGCGGGTGGCCGCGGCCAGCGCGCGTTCACGCCGCCACGCCCGCTCCGGGTCCTCCTCGTCGATGAAGTGCTCCAGCTGGGGCTCGGCCACCACCCGGTACGGGTTGAGGATGCCCGCCTGCGCGTTGAGCAGGTTGATCGGCCGGGCGTACGGCTTCAGCTCGGGCAGCTCGCACAGCGCGGCCAGCGGACCGGACGGGTCGAGCAGCGTCCAGTGCGCGCCGGCGCGGAGCGTCTTGTAGACGATGCCGCCGCCGAGGAACGACTTGCCGGCGCCGAGGCCCGCCACCATCGCGGTCAGGCCGGACGAGTCCCGCAGCTCCTGCGCCATCCACGGGTCCCACGCCACCGGGCGACGGGTCGCGGTGACCGTCTCGCCCAGCAGGATGCCGCGCCGGTCGCCCACCTCGGCGGTCGCGGTCGGGACGGCGGACGCCGCCCACAGCACCGAGCCGCGCCGCAGGTAGGCCGACGACGACAGCGGCTCGCCGGGGATGAACTCGCGGGCGATCGCGTACTGCGCCTCGGGGTGCTCGATGGCCACCTTCGGCTTGTAGAGGTCGAGCAGGCCCTGGGCGAGGCGCAGGGCGTCGCGCTCGGTCGGGCCGGACACCGCGAGCCGCCACCAGCTGCGCACCCGGGTGCCCAGCGCGGTGAAGCCCGACGTCATCTCGTCGTCGATCTCCAGCACCCGGGACGCCTGGCGCGCCAGCGACTGCGGCGGGTCCAGCTCGTGCTCGTCGGTGTAGTGCCGCACCTGCGAGCGGACCTTGCTCATCTGCCGCTGGAGCTCGCCGGCCACCTCTTCGGGACGCCGCACGTAGATCCGCGCGGACCACTCCACGGAGGCGGGCAGCCGGTCCGACCGCTGCATCCACGGGTCGTCGACCTCGGGGATCTGGAGGCCGTGCATCAGGCCGACGGTGAGCACCGCGACGTGCCGCTTGATGCCCGCGTTCGAGCCCGTGCGACCACGCACGGTGACGGTCGGCGAGTACGGCTCCTGGTGGAAGTCCGCCGCGTCGGTGAAGCTGGCCAGGTCCTCGGGCTCCCAGGGCGCGCCGGGGACGGCCGGGAGGTTGCGCGGCGCGGGCAGGCCCAGCGAGCACGACCGGTGCATCAGCCAGGACATCTCCTCGGCCGTGGCCGGACGCCCTTCGAGGCCGGCGGAGCCGATCACCTGGTCGAGGTGGTCGATCTCGGACTCGATGGCGACCAGTTCCGCGTCCACCGCGTCCGGGAAGACCTTCCGCAGCACGGGGGCGGCGCGTTCGACCGCGCGGTCCATCATGTTGCGGGTCTGCACCTGGACGCCGAGGTAGACCTCCTTCTCGGCCATCGACCGGCCCATCAGCTGCTGCTGCTCGCCGACCATGTAGTCGTCGAAGCTCAGCGTGCCGGGCGTGTCGGGCAGCCGGCGCACCGCGTTGTGGACGTGCGCCTCGGCCCACATCCGGATCGGGTACGGGCGGGTCGTCACGCGCAGGTGCATCCAGCGGCCCTGCAGCTCCGCGTACTGGCCCGCGATCGCCGCGATCAGGTCCTGGCGCTGCGAGTCCGACCGGAACGACCAGCGCTGCGGCGCGAGCCGGTACCAGGCGTAGACCTCCTGGCCGGTGCGCAGCAGGTGGCCGTCGATGCTGCGGGCCGAGATCGACGGTGTGTAGCTGGGCACGGCCTGCTCTCCCGGCAGGCGGCGACCGCGCTTGCTGTACACCTTGCGGTCGTCGCGCGCGGCGGCGGCGTGCTGTGCCACGTGCGCAGCGGATCGTCGGTCACGGTCACGCCGGCGTCCGAACACCGCGCACCTCCTTCTGACGGCTGTCTTGCTGCCTGCGGTGCTGGGATCGGGCGGCGGCGCTCGCGCGTTTCGCCCCCTTGGGACGTTTGCGGGGGCGGTGCGGGCTGGCCCGGATCCGGGCGGCGCTGGCCGCGCCGCCCCGGCCCGCGGTCGTCTCCCGCGGCGCGGTCAGCTCGCGCCCCCACATCGTCAGGACCGACGACAGCGGGCGCTCGTGGCTGATCCGCGAGCAGATGACCCTGGTCAGGGCGATCGTGATCACGAAGCCCCAGCCGGTGTTGATGAAGTCGAAACCGAAGCCGATCTGCCGCTGGACAGCCGTGACCAGCAGGAACACCACGATGCCGACACCCCACGCGACGTAACGCGCACGCCACGGGAAGGTCGCTTTGGGCGGGCCGAGCCAGACGGCGTCGACCCGGTAGACCTCGTCGTCAGTGCGTACCCGCAAGGGTCACCCGCCGGTGAAGAGGCCGGCGATCCACTGGCCGATGCCCGAGGCAGCGTTCGTGGTGACGGCCAGTCCGATGATCGCCAGCGCGATGATGACGCCGCCGAGACGGCGCATGACCCCAGCGTTGTCACCCTTGCCGCCGCCGAGCCAGAGCAGCAGCATCGCCACCGTCAGCAAGAGCAGCGGGACCAGGTTGTCGAGGATCCACTGGCGCAAGCCGCCTGTGCCGGGCGCGAGCGGTTGCTGCTGCGCGAGTGTTACCAGGGTCTGGGCGGTCATCTCGTACTCCTGAGTACGCAGGACTTCGCCGGGCGAGCCGAGGGGTGCCCGTCCGGTTGGTGCGCTATCGAGTAGAACACGTCTTCGTCACGAGGTGTATCGGTCGGCTAGCGGTGGGTAGATCAATAACCGTTCCCCTGGCAGTCGATTACGTCTAATCTGGCCACGGACATCATGGTTCCGGGGAAGCCGGTGGAGAACCGACGTTCCCGGATTCTCCCGATTGCTGAGATAGTTCACCCGACTGCGAACCTCCTGGTCACGCACAGTGCGCACGACCTCCAGCCCTCTTCCCGCCGACGCTCCGGGCTAGACCGTCCGGTCGAGCGGCGAAGGCCGAACGGACCGCAGCCCGGAGTGACGACGCCGAGGAGGCTCGCCGATGACCCAGCCGCCCGAGGCCGTGCCCGAACCAGCCGCCGGAGTGAACGAAATCACCGTCTCCGTGACCGTTGCGGACAATGATCAGGTTACCGGGGCGGACCGGCAAACCGGGCGGCGGGTGCAGCGGACGGTGAACTTCGACCAGGACGTGCTGGAGCGGGCACGGGCGGCGGCGACCTACCTGGCGGCGTACGAGGCGGAGGCCGGGGTCCGCAGCCTGGCCGACATCGTCAACCCGGCCGTCGAGGCCTACGTGGCCGACCTCGAACGCCGCTACAACGACGGCGAGGCGTTCCGCCCGGTCTTCCGCATGCCCCCCGGCCGCCCCTCCCGCCGCACCTGACCCACGCGCGAGTCGACCACTCGGGCACCGCGAGTCGCGCGGTCGGACACCGCGAGTCGGCCACTCGGACACCGCGAACCTGCCGGCGGAGCACGGAAAGGGCCCCCTCCGACCCCCAGGGGCGGAAGGGACCCTCTCGGCGCGGTGGATCAACTGGAGCCGGAGATGCGCCAGAAGCCGCTGGTCGGCAGGGTGTCCGGGCCGACCGGGCCCTTGTTCCAGAAGTAGTCGTTGAAGTTGGCGAGCCCGCCGGTGCCGATCGGGCCCATCGTCGCCCACTTGACCTGCGCCGGCTGCGTGTCGATCGACGCCTGCGCCCACGCGCTGCGGACCTTCATCGGCTTGTTCCACCACAGGAACGGCGTCCGCACCAGGTAGTTGGCGAACCGCCCGCCGTGCACACCGCTGTGGTACGACACGGTGTCGAAGCTGTTGATCTGGTGCAGCCCCCTGAACGACTTGCCCCAGCGCTGCGCCCAGCTCAGCCCGCCCGACGTGCCCTTCAGGATCGAGCAGGTGAACAGGCTCATCCACTCGACGTCCCGGTTGCCCCAGCGGGCGTCGTTGTTGGACAGGAACGTGTCGGTGTTGTTGCTGCACCCGGCGAACGAGAACCCCGTCGGCGAGCCGTGACCCTGCCAGTAGGTCATGTCCACGTCGTCCGCGTACACCTGGTCGAGGCCGCCGACGAACGCCGGGTCCTTGAAGTCGCGCTCCCACGCGTTGCCGTTGAGCCAGCTGAACTGCACCGGCACGCCGGCCGCCGTGAACCGGTTGTTGAACGAGGCGAGGTTGTTGCCCGTCAACGGCAGGCCCGAGCACGACCCGGTGCCCTCGCTGCCGACGTCGACCCGGTTCGTCCACTGCGGGCTGAAAGCGCTCTCCGAACGCGGCGGCTGCACCGGGTCCGGCTGCGGCAGCCGCGCGTCGACGGTCGCGCCCACGATGACGGACTGGACGTCGGCCCCGTCGGCGTTGACGCCGTCGCAGCGGAAGCCGGGCTCCAGCTTGTCGACCTTGTCGGCCAGCGCCGGCGCCTCGTACACATAGGACACACCGGTCGTCCGCACGCTCGACCCGAGCGCCTTGGCGCACCGCTCCCGGCCTTCGTCCAGGCTGAGCACGGCCACGGTCCCGACCTTGACCACGTCACGCGTGCTGTAGCTGAGGCCGGCGACGGCGCCCTGGCCGTCGAACGCGATCCGGATCTTGGCGCCCGGTCCTTCCAGCGGCACGCCGTCGAGGGTGAAGGCGAAGGAGACGGCGGTGTCCAGCGGCGCGGTGAGCACCGGCTTGTCGTACGCGTCGACGACCTCGAACGTCGTCTGCTGGGCGGTCGGGGTGGCGTTGGCGGGCAGCAGGCCGATCCCGCGCAGGGTGCCGAGGGCCTTCCTGGTGGCGTCCTCGACGGGGATGGCGGTCAGGCGGCGCAGGGCGTCGACGTCCAGCGCCGTCTGGGTGGTCTCGCTGCCGTCCTCGTCCGGCTTGCCCGCGCCCTTGTCCAGTCCGGGGACGTGGAGGTAGGTCGACTCGTCGGCGAACGCGACCGAGCCGTCGTCGGCCAGGTGGACGTCCTTGAGCCCGAACGCGCGTTGCAGTGCGGCGGCCTGGTCCGGGCTGAGCCCGGCGGACCGGACCCCGTACACCGGCAGCTCCGCCGATGCCGCCGTGGCGGTGGCGGCGGACCCGGTGATCGCCGCGGCGCCCAGCAGGCCGGTCAGGGCGAGCCAGGTGGTGGCGCGCCTCGTCGTTGTGGACATGGGATTCCCTCCTCGTGGTACCGCGGGGCAGGGCCCGTGGTCTGGGGGGAGGATCCGGGCCGGACCGGGTTGATACGAGGAACCACCCGAACGGCCTCACTTGTGTAACAACGGTGGCGCGCAAGGGATTCACAGGCGGACGAGTAGCCCGATCGGGCGGTCGCGGCCCACGCCGAGTGGAATTGTCGGACCTGGCCGGCAGGATGAGATCGGGCCGAGGGCCGGAAGACGGCAGGCCGGGGCCGGGTGGGAAGGGGCGGATGAGTCGGCATGTAAGCCGGATTCTGTTCCCGGGCGCCTCGCGGCGGTCCCGTTCGGCGGCCATCCATCTCGGCCTGCCGTTGCCGACAGGCTCTTGCGGCCTACCCGCAGGCATCGGGCGGGCCGCCCTCGATCGCCTGCGCAGGTGCCCTGGGGCACCCTCTTGGCCTTGCTCCGGGTGGGGTTTACCTAGCCGCTCCCGTCACCGGGAACGCTGGTGGTCTCTTACACCACCGTTTCACCCTTACCCCGGCTCGCGCCGAGGCGGTCTGTTCTCTGTGGCACTGTCCCGAGGGTCGCCCCTGGTTGCCGTTGACAACCACCCTGCCCTGTGGAGTCCGGACTTTCCTCGGCGACGGACCGGAATCCGTCGACGCGGCCGCCCTGCCGACTCATCCGCGCCACCAGGATACCGGCGGGTCACCCGGCGGTGGAACCAGGCCGGTCAGCCCAGGTGCGACGTGTCGTTGACCAGCCGCACGGAGGCGTGCCCGTCGGGGTAGAACTCGACCACCGACAACGACGCCAGGTCCAGGTGCAGCCGGAACAGCAGGGACGGGCCGACGTCCAGGGCCATCCGGAGCAGCGACTTGATCGGCGTGACGTGGCTGACCACGACGACGTTCGCACCGCCGAACCGGGACACGATGGCGTTGCGCGCCCGTCGCACCCGGTGGTGCACCTGGTCGAAGCTCTCCCCGCCCGGCGCGGGCACGGACGGGTCGCCGAGCCACCTCCGGTGCACCTCGGGGTCGCGTTCGGCGGCTTCGGTGAACGTCAGGCCCTCCCACGCGCCGAAGTCCGTCTCGATCAGGTCCTCGTCCCACGTGAGCGCGGCCCCGGTGGCAGCCGCGACGGCGCGCGCGGTCTCCTGCGCGCGGCCCAACGGCGACGAGACCACCGCCGCCAACCCTTCCACCTTCGCCAGCCGACGTGCCGCCGCCTCCGCCTGCCCACGCCCGACCTCGGTCAACGGCGGGTTGCCGCGCCCGGAGTACCGGCGGGCCACCGACAGCTCGGTCTGCCCGTGCCGCAGCAGGTAGAGCCTGGTCGGCTCGCCGACCGCGCCGGTCCACGACGTGGGCGACTGCGTGGCGGCCACGTCGGGCTGCTGAGGCTCCGGCCGCGCCGGGGCGTCCTTCTCCGGCGTCTGCTTGCCCGGCTGTCCCACGCCCGCCTGGTCGTCCATCGCCTGGTTGGCCAGCCGGTCGGCACGCTGGTTGCGCTCGCGCGGGATCCACTCGTAGTCGACCCGCTCGAACGCCCGCGCCAGCTCACGGGCCTGCGCGACCAGCGGCTGCATGGACGGGTGCTTGACCTTCCACCGGCCGGACATCTGCTCGACCACGAGCTTGGAGTCCATCCGCACGTCCACCACGGTCGCGCCGACCTCCGCCGCGACCCGCAGCCCGGCGATCAGCCCTCGGTACTCGGCGACGTTGTTGGTCGCGACGCCGATGCCCTCGGACCGCTCGGCCAGCACCGCGCCGGACTCGTCCAGCACCACGGCCCCGTACCCGGCGGGCCCGGGGTTGCCGCGCGAGCCGCCGTCAGCCTCGACGACGACCCTCACAGACCCGATTCCCCGGTCCGGACCATGATCGCGTCGCACTCCTCGCACTGGATGACCTCGTCCGCCGCCGACTCCTTGACCTTGGCGAACGCGTTGCGGTCCAGCTCGATGCGGCACGCTCCGCAGCGGCGTGACTGGAGCAGCGCCGCGCCGATGCCCTTGTGCGTGCGCACCCGGTCGTACAGCGCGAGCAGCGGGGCGGGGAACTGGCCGACCATGAGCTTGCGGTCGGAGGTGCGCTTGGTCTCGGTCGACTCCAGGTCGGCCAGCGCGGTGTCCCGGCGGCGCGCCGCGTCGGACAGCGCCTCCTGGGCCTTCTCCAGCGCGACCCGGGCGTGCTGGATGTCCGCCTCGACGGCTTCGCGGCGTTCCATCAGCTCCAGCAGGTCGTCCTCCAGCGCGCCGCGGCGGCGACCGAGGGTGGCCAGCTCGTGCTCCAGGTCGGTCAGCTGCTTGGCTCCGACCGTGCCTTCCCGGAGGAGCTTGCGGTCGCGCTCCTCGCGGGCGCGGACCTGGTCGATCTCGGTCTCCTGTCGCTTGACCTCGCGGTTCAGATCGCCGAGCGTGGTCTCGATCGTGGTCAGCGCGTCCTGCTTGGCGCGGAACTGCTTCTCCGCCTCGGCGATCTCCGCGATCTCGGGCAGCGTGCGGCGTCGATGGAGGACGCGCGACAGTTCGGCGTCGACCTGCGCGAGGTCGAGCAGCCTGCGCTGCACGGCGGGATCGGCTTTCACTTGGATGATCCTCCTGTTCGGCTCGTCACGCCGACGGTCCACGGGTCGGTCCGGCGGGTGGAGACGAGGACTTCGACCGTACCGCCGAGCGCGGCGCGCACGACGTCTGCCGCCTGCGCGCACCACGGCCACTCGCTGGCCCAGTGCGCCACGTCGACCAGGGCCGGACCGCCCGCGGCCAGGTGCTCGCCCGCCGGGTGGTGGCGCAGGTCGGCGGTGACGTAGGCGTCGACGCCGGCGCGGGAGGCTGCGGACAGGTAGCTGTCGCCGGCGCCGCCGCACACCGCGACCCGCCGGACGAGGCGGTCCGGGTCGCCCGCCGCGCGCACGCCCCACGCCGTCACGGGCAGGGCGTCGGCGACGCGGCGGGTGAACTCGTGCAGCGGTTCGGGCCGGTCCAGCTCGCCGATCCGACCGATTCCGGTGCCGGTGGCGCTGTCGGTGTCGGCGGGCGCGGACGGCGGTCCGGCGTCCGGGTGGGGCACGAGCGGGCCGGTGACCCGCAGTCCGATGGCCTGGGCGAGGGCGTCCGAGACGCCGGGATTGGCCGTGTCGGCGTTGGTGTGCGCGGTGTAGAGGGCGACGCCGGACCGGATCAGGCGGTGGACCAGCCCGCCCTTCGGGTCGTCGGCGGGCACGCCCGTGACGCCGCGCAGCATCAGCGGGTGGTGCGCCACCAGGAGTTGCGCGCCCACCTCCAGCGCTTCATCCACTGTGGACTCCACGGGGTCCACGCAGAACAGCGCCCTGGACACCGGTTCGGCGCGGTCACCGCAGACCAGGCCGACGGCGTCCCAGGATTCGGCGGTCGCGGGCGGGTAGGCGGCCTCCAGGGCTGCCAGCACGTCGCCGAGCGTCGTCACCGGTCCTCCAGCACCACTCGCAGGGCGTCCACGAGGGACTCGAACTCCTCCGGCGGGCGGACCGCGACGCGGAGGTGGTCGGGGGTCAGGCCGGGGAACGTGTCGCCACGCCGCACCGCGATCCCCTTGTCCCGCAACGCTTGCCGCACCCGCTCGCCCTCGGGCACGCGGAGCAGCACGAACGGCGCGTCCGGCGGCACGACCACGAGGTCACCCAGCCGCGCGACGGCGTGCGCGATGTGCTCGCGCGCCTCCCGCGCCAACGCCTCGGCCTCGGCCACGGCGTCCGGCTCGCAGCACGCCGTGACGGCTTCGAGCACCAGGCTGCCCACCGGCCACTGGGGGCGGGGCAGCGCGAGCCGGGCCAGCAGCTCCGGCGCGCCGAGCAGGTAGCCCGCGCGCAGGCCGGCCAGGCCCCACGTCTTGGTCAGGCTGCGCAGCACCAGCAGACCCGGCACGTCGGCGCGGCCTGCCAGCGACTCCGGTTCACCGGGGAGGGCGTCGGCGAACGCCTCGTCCACCACCAGCACCCGGCCGGGCCGGCTCAGCGACGCCACGACCTCGGCCGGGTGGAGCACGGACGTCGGGTTGGTCGGGTTGCCCAGCACCACCAGGTCGGCCTCGTCGGGCACCAGGTCGACGCGCAGCGCGTAGTCGTCCTCGGGCCACAGCTGCACCCGGTGCACGGGCACGCCCGCGTCCCGCAGCGCCACTTCGGGCTCGGTGAACGACGGGTGCACGACGGCGGCCAGGCACGGGTGCAGGTTCGGCAGCAGCGCGAAGCCCTCGGCCGCGCCGTTGAGGACCAGGACCTCGTCGGCGGCCCGGCCGTGCCTCGCCGCGACGGTCGCGCGGGCGCGTTCGTCGGCGGCGGCGGCGGGGTAGGAGCCCAGGTGGTCCAGCGCGGCGACCAGCCGGTCGCGCAGCCACGCGGGCGGCGCGGGCATCCGCACGTTCACCGCGAAGTCCGCGAGTCCGGGCGCGGCGTCGACGTCCCCGTGGTGGCGCAGGAGCGCCCGGCCGGAATCCTGGCTGGTCATCGCCGCGAGTCTAGGCGATCTGGGACGCCGCCCAGTCCAGGTAGGCCCCCGGCAGCTCGCGCAGCACGTCGAGCGCCTCCGACTCGGGCAGGTCCGGCAGCGCGCGCACCGCCTGCGCGGCCAGCGACGTGCAGTGGGCGAGCGTGTCGGCGACCAGGCTGGTCTCCCGCAGCTCCATGAGCAGGTTGTCCAGCTCGGCGTCCGCCAGGTCGCGGCCCCGCTTCTCCAGCAGCGCGCGCTGGTCCGAGGTCATCGCCGTGAGCAGCGGGAACGTGTAGACGCCCTGGCGGATGTCGTTGCCGACCGGCTTGCCCAGCCGTTCCGCGGTGGACGCGAGGTCCAGCAGGTCGTCGAGGATCTGGAACATCAGGCCGAACAGCGCGCCGAACCGGGACAGCCCGGCCGAGGTGGCGTCGTCGGCGTCGGCGCAGTGCGCGGCCAGCACGCAGCCGACCTCGAACAGCGCGCCGGTCTTCAGCTCGATGGACCGCAGGGCGTTGTCCGGGGTGCGGTGCGCGTTGTAGAGGTCGAGGACCTCCAGCACCTGACCCTCGACCAGGTTGGTCACCGACTGCGCGAGTTGGCTCGCGGCGAACGGGGAGATGCTGTCGAGCGCGGCCTGGCTGGCGCGGGCCAGCATGAAGTCGCCGACGAGCACGGCGGGACCGACGCCCCAGTCCGCGTTGACGGTGCGCACCCCGCGGCGTTCCTCGGCGTTGTCCATCAGGTCGTCGTGCACCAGTGAGCCGGCGTGCAGCAGCTCGACGCAGGCGGCGGAGGTGATGCCCTTGTCGGTGATCATGCCCGACGCGGCCAGCTCGCCGGCCAGGATCAGCACGGAGCGCAGTCGCTTGCCGCCGGCCGCGGTGATGCGACCGGTGTAGGTGTTGACGATCGGTAATGACGACGACGTCGCCAAGGCCCGGATCTCGTCTTCGACCCTCGGCAGCGCCCGGGCGAGCGCCGGCATGGTCGGCATGGTCGACGGCTTCACGGTGGACACGCGCTGATCGTCTCGCGTCGGACCTGAGAGCGCACTGAGATTGCCGAAACCCGAAGGCATCGACAGCGCAGCGGCCGGGAACGGTTTCAGCCGTCCACAAAGCCCGGACCTGCGGGTTTAGTGCCGGTGGCCGTTCAGACCACCGAGCCGGCCATGGCGAAGAACACCATGGCGAGGCTCAGGACGAGGTGTGTGAGCGAGGGCACTTCACACCCGGTCCACCGGTACGGCGACGGCTCGATCACCGGTCCCCTGCCTTCCTCGGGCGGCCGGACACCCCGGCGCGCCCCGGAGCCACTCGCTCCGAATAGGACGGACGAACCCGGCGCACGACACATGTGCGAGTCATTCACATTCCTTCCCGACGCATTCCCCACGAATGGCGTCGGAATTGCCCGCCCGTTCGTTACCCGTTGTCGCGCTCGCGCAGGCTCCGCTCCGCGGCGGACAGCAGCCGAGCCCGGTCCTGCCTGGCCAGGAGCCTGCGGTCCCGCTCACGGACCCAGGCGAGCACGTCGTCGGGGCCCAGCCCGGCCGCCTCGCGATAGAACTCGTCCCGGTACCACCACCACGTGCGAATGCCGTGCCGGGCAATGCGCACAGGCTGTTCCCGACGCGACACGTCGAGTGACGGGAAATCGGTGACGAGGGCCGGCGGGCAACCCGTGCCGACGAAGAAATGCCTTTTCCGGAACAGGAAACCGCGGTGGGTGAAAAACCCGGCGTTCGGGTCGTGGACCGGTCCGCCGGGCGACGTCACGGGACGGGGCCGGGCGAACGCGGGCGTCTCGGGCCACGACCGGCGGCGCACCACCGCCACGGCGACCGCCACCGCCGCGAGCAGCACGACGACACCGACCAGCACCCCCGACATGCGGACCCCCACGAACGCCGGTCGATTCGACGGTCGCGGCGAGGCGCCCACCTGGCAGACTCACCCGCCGTGGCGCTCACCGTCTCGTTCATCTGCACCGGCAACATCTGCCGTTCCCCCGTGGCCGCGATCATATTCCGCGATCACCTGCGCCGGGCCGGCCTGGGTGATCTCGTGGAGGTGACCAGCGCGGGCACCGGGGGCTGGCACGTGGGCGACCCGGCCGACCCGCGCGCGGCGAAGTCGCTGGTCGACAACGGCTACCCGACCGACCACTCCGCCGCGCAGGTCGACGAGAACCACCTCGACGCGGACCTGCTGGTGGCGCTGGACTCGGGGCACGCGCGGGCGTTGCGGCGGATGGTCGCCGACCCGGAGCGGGTGCGGCTGCTGCGGTCGTTCGACCCGAAGGCGGACGGGGTGGACGTGCCGGACCCGTACTACGGCGACAAGGCCGGGTTCGACGCGGTGGTGGAGATGGTCGAGGCTGCCGTGCCCGGGCTGCTCGCGTGGGTGCGCGAACGGCTGTGACGCCGTGGCCCGACGATCAGCGGACCGGCGATGACCTGGTCCGGCGATCACCTGGGCTTTCGCCGCACCTCCCACTGCGCGGGGCGCGTGCGGTCAACGCCGCCCGGTCCGGCCGCGGTTACGCACAACAGGCGTTGTCAACGGCGCGTTCGCTGACATGATTCCCCGTATGGGGATCAAGGCGTTCGACCGCGACGACTGGCGGTGGCTCAACGAGCCGCGCACCTGGAGCGACCAGGACGGGCTGGCCATCACCAGCGACCCGGACACCGACTTGTGGCGGACCACCCACTACGGCTACGTCCGCGACAGCGGGCACGTGCTCGGGGTGCCGCTGACCGACGACTTCACCATCGTCGCCTCGTTCACCGCCGACTACGCCTCCCAGTACGACCAGGCCGGCATCGCGCTGTGGATCGACGACCGGAACTGGATCAAGGCGGGCGTCGAGCTGGTGGACGACGAGTTCCAGGTCAGCACGGTCGTCACGCGCGACCTGTCGGACTGGTCCGTGGTGTCGGGCGGCCCGGTGCAGCGGGCGACGATCTCCGCCGTGCGCGAGGGCGACGCGGTGACCGTCCGCTACGGCATGGGTGACGCCGAGCCGACGACCATGCTGCGCCTCGCCTACTTCCCGCCCGAGGTGGAGGCGCTGGTGGGCGTGATGGCGGCGGCGCCGACCGGCCCCGGGTTCACCGCGCGCTTCGACCGGGTGCAGGTCACAACGGCCTAGGGCTTACCGTGGTCATGTGCGGTTGAAGTTCCTGTTGCAACCCGGGTGGCTGGCCTTGACGCTGGCGGTCTGGGTGTTCGCGGGCGCGTGCTTCACGCTGCTCGCGCCCTGGCAGTTCAGCCGCGACGTGGAGCGCGCGGCGCAGAACAACGCGGTCACCTCGTCCGTCCGCACCGATCCGGTGCCCGTCACCACGGTGCTCGACCGGCCGAACGCCGACATCGAGTGGCAGCGCGTCACGCTGACCGGCCGCTACCTTCCCGAGGGCCAGGCGGTGGCGCGGCTGCGGACGGTCCAGGGCGAGGCGGCGTTCGAGGTGCTGACCCCGTTCCAGCTGACCGACGGGCCGATCGTGCTGGTCGACCGGGGTTACGTGCGGCCGGTGAACGGGATCAGGGTGCCCGAGCTGAAGGCCGTGCCGACCGACGAGGTCACCCTGGTCGCGCTGGCCAGGCGGGAGGAATCGGACCAGCGCGAGGCGTTCCAGGAGGACCGGCACCGCCAGGTCTACTCGGTGAACTCCGCCGTGGTCGGCCGGGCGGCCGGGCTGGAGATCCGGCCGGGCTACTTCCAGCTCACCGAGGGGCAGCCCGGTGTCGAGGAGTCGCTGCCGCTGCCGAAGCTGGACGCGGGACCGTTCTTCTCCTACGCCCTGCAGTGGATCGCGTTCGGCGCGATGGCGCTCGGCGGCTGGCTGTACTTCACCGTCCGCGAGGTCCGGCCCGGCGGCGCGCTGCGCGAGCAGGACGCGGACAAGACCGACAAGGCCAAGGTCAGGCGGAAGTCCGTCGCCGAGCAGCTCGCCGAAGACGAGGCCGCACCAGCGCGATGACCGCGGTCACGGCCGCCGCCGACGCGCCCACGACCCGGGACAGCTCCACCGCCCGCGTCACGTGACCGGCGTCGGGGTTGCGGCCGTGCCCGAGCACCGGCCGGTCCTCCGCACCGTGCGCGTAGACCGTCCGACCGCCCAACCGTACCTCCAACGCCCCCGCGAACGCCGCCTCCACCTGACCCGCGTTGGGGCTGGGGTGCGCCGCCGCGTCACGCCGCCACGTCCGCCAAGCCTCACCGGCGGACCCTCCGACGACCGGCGCGCCCGCCGCCGTGAGCAGGGCGGCCAGCCGCGACGGCAGCAGGTTCGCCACGTCGTCCAAGCGTGCCGCCGCCCAGCCGAACCGCAGGTAGCGCTCGTTGCGGTGGCCGACCATGGCGTCCAGGGTGTTCGCCGCGCGGTAGCCGAGCAGGCCGGGCACGCCCGCGACCGCGCCCCAGAACAGCGGGGCCACCACCGCGTCGGACGTGTTCTCGGCCACGGACTCGACGGTCGCCTTCGCCAGACCCAGCGTGTCCAGCTTCAGCGGCTCGCGCCCGCACAGGTTGGGCAAACGATTGCGCGCCGCGTCGAGGTCGCCGCCGTCCAGCTCGCGGCCCATCGCGGTGCCCTCCTCGGCCAGCGACGACCCGCCCAGCACGATCCACGTCGCGGCGGCCGTGGTCAGGACCTGCGCCACCTGGCTTCGCCGGCCGAGCCGTTCCACCGCGACACCGGCCAGGACCGTGCCGCCGACCAACGCCGCCGCGTGCGCGACGCCCGCCGCCTTGTGGTCGCGGTGCAACGTGCGCTCCAGCGCCGCCGCCGCCCGCCCGAATCCCGCTACCGGGTGATATTTGCGGGGGTCGCCGAACACCGCATCGGCGGCCACCCCCAGGACCAACCCCACCGCCCGCCCCAGACTCACACCGGCACGGTAGCCCGCAGGTGTCGGACCGCCGCATTAGGGTGGCCCACCGTGGAACCAGCCGGCCGCCTCAAGCTGTACGCCTACCTGGACGCGCGCGATCACCAGCGCACGTACCTGGCGATCATGCGGCTGTTCACGTCCACACTGCTGGCCGACCTGTCCGCGGGCGAGGTCGCGGGAGCCCTGGCCGGCGCCGAGCGGGAGGGCCGGGTCGAGCCGGGCGAGTCCCGCATCGAGAACGTCCTCAACCGGCTCCGGCAGCTGGTCGAGTGGGGCAACCTGGTGCAGGGCCGGCGCGAGGTGGTGGCGTCGAGCATCGCCGAGTTCCAGCACGGCAGCGTGCGCTACCAGGTCAGCAAGCTCGCGGTCCGGGTGCAGCGCGACGTGGACGAGCTGCTGCGCGTGCCCGAGGGTGCGCGGGAGGTGTCCCGCGAGCTGCTGCCCGCCGTCGAACGCGGTCTCGGGCAGCTGGGGCAGTCGCTGTCGGAGGCGGTGATCAGCGGCGGTCGCCGGCCGCGCGAGGTGCTGGCCGAGCAGGTCACCACGCTGTTCCTGCAGCACGCCGAGCTGGCCGCGACCGTGCGCGACTTCTACGCGTACCTGGGGCAGGTCGTGACGCGGCACCACCTGGACCCGGAGGAGATCTCCGGGTTCCGGAACCTGCTGGTGGAGTACATCCAGATGGTCGTGGAAGACGTGCTGCGGCACACCCCGGCCATCGCGGACGCCCTGGCCCGGGTGAACTCCGCGCGGTCGGAGCTGCTCCGGCTGCTGGGCCGCGCCGACCTGGGCGAGCAGGTGGAACGCGCGCGCGGGCGGTCCGCCGAGGACTGGCAGGAGCTGACCGACTGGTTCGTGGACCGGCCCGGCCGGCCGAGCCAGGTGACGGCGTTGCGCGAGGCCACCGCGCGGGCGATCGGGTCGCTGCTGGCCAGCGTGAAGCGGGCCACGTCCGGTGGCGGGCTGCTGCCGAGCCGTCGCGCGGAGCTGCTGAAGCTGGCCGCGTGGTTCGACTCCGGGTCGCGCGAGCGGGCCCATGAGCTGTACGCGGCGGCGTTCGGGCTGTACTCGGCCCGGCACGTCTCCCCCGCGCCCGAGCACGACAGCGACAACGAGCGCACGCCGTGGCGGGACGGGCCGGTGGTCGACGTCACGGTGAGCGTGCGCACCCGTGGTGATCGCGGCGCGCGCGGGCGGACGTCGCGGATCCTGGACGACCCGATGACCGAGCAGTCGCTGCTGGCCGAGGCGCGGGAGGCGGACGAACGGCGGGCCGCGTCGGTGGCCGAGCTCGCGGCGGCGGCGCCCAGGCTGGCGGAGGCGACGCTGTCCGGTGAAGCGCTCGGCGTGCTGTGCGAGCTGCTGACGCTGGCCATGGCGCAGCGGGACACGGCGTCCGACCCCGGCTCGGCGACGGACCCGGTGCGCGGCCTGCGGGTCACCGTGGCGCACGCCCGGGGGCAGGCGACGCGGATCCGCTCGGCCGCCGGCACGTTGACCCTGCACGACTCGACGTTGGTGCTCGACTGATGTTCGACGACCTCTCCGAGATCGACGCGGCGAACGCGGTGCGGTGCGCCCGCACCCTCCTGCGGCGGCCGTTGCTGCGCGCGGACGGGCCGGACGGCGAGCTGCTGACGCTGGTCTACCGGCACCGGGCCGCGTTGCAGGACCTGTTCGCCCGGACGCTGGGGTACCGGCTGGTGGTGGAGCGGCGGTTCGCCAGGCTCTACAAGTCCGGGCCGGGCGGTGACGACTCGCGCGGCGTGCTCGGCATGTCCCCGCGCGGGTACGCGTACGTGGCGCTGACGATGGCGGTGCTGACCGGCATCGGGCGGCAGACGCTGCTGTCGCGGCTGGTGGCGGACATCCGGGCGGCGGCGGTGGAGGCCGGGATCGCCGTCGTGGACGACGTGGTGGACCGGCGCGCGTTGACGGCGGCGTTGCGGCACCTGGTGTCGCTGGGCGTGCTGCACGAGACCGAGGGCACGGTGGACGTGCACCAGGCCGAGGCGCTGATCACCATCGACACCGACCTGCTCGGGCAGCTGCTCACCGGGCCGGTGGCCGAGGCCACGTCACCCGATCGGCTGGTGGAGTTGGCGGCCCGGCCCGGTCCGCGCGGTGTCGAGCACGCGGTGCGGCGCAAGCTGGTGGAGAACCCGGTGGTGCTGTACGCGGACCTGCCGGCCGAGCAGGCGGACTGGCTGCGGCGCCACCAGCGCAAGGAGTCCGCGCTCCTGGAGACGTGCTTCGGGCTGCACACCGAGTGCCGGGTGGAAGGCGTGCTGGCCGCCGACCCGGAGGACTACCTGACCGACCTGTACTTCCCCGGCACGTCCACGGTCGCGCGGATCGCGTTGCTGGCGCTGCCCGAGTTGCTGTCCTCGGACCCACGCCCCGACGGCCGTCACGTGGTCGTGCGCGGGGAGTTGCGCGAGGTGTGCGAGCGGCTGGTGGAGGACTACCCGGCCGCGTGGTCGAAGCAGTTCACCGAAGACCTGGACCGGCTGACCGCAGAGGTGTTGGAACTGTTGCGGCGCATGGGGTTGGCGGTGCCGACGGACGACGGGTGGCTGCTCAACGCCGCCGCGCACCGCTGGATACCGGAGCCCGACGGCGACCCGGAACGTGAAGCGGAGCCCGTCGTCGTCCCGGAAGTGCCGAGCTGGTCGTTGTTCGATGAGGAGACCGCGTGAACAGGTGGCGGCTGCACAGGGGCGGCATCGTCAACATCTGGCAGTACACCGAGCAGGCGTTCGACTTCTCCGGCGGGCGCGCGATCTTCCAGGGCACCAACGGCTCCGGCAAGTCGCGCACGCTGGAGCTGCTGCTCCCGCTGTGCCTGGACGGCGACCTGCGGCAGGTCGGCTCCAAGGGCTTCGACACGGTGTCGCTGCGGCGGCTCATGCTGGACGACTACGACGGCGGGCCGAACCGCATCGGGTACGCGTGGGTCGAGCTGGAACGCGACGGCGAGTTCCTGACCTGCGGGTTGGGCGTGAAGGCGTCCAAGACGTCACAGGCGATCACCGACTCGTGGCGGTTCATCACGTCCCTCCGGGTGGGGCACGACCTGGCGCTGGTGGGTGCGGACCGGACGCCGTTGGGGCCGGTGCAGCTGCGTGACCTGGTCGGCGCGGACCGCGTGCTGGAGGAGGCCGCGTTCCGGGCCCGCGTGGCGGAGACCGTGTACGGCGTGCCCGCGGCCCGGTACGGCGACCTGCTGCACCTCCAGCGGACGCTGCGCAACCCGGACGTCGGGCTGAAGGTGCTGGAAGGGCAGCTGGAGCAGATCCTGTCCGACGCGCTGCCGCCGTTGGACCAGGTGATGGTCGAGCAGCTGGCGACGTCGTTCGACGACCTGGAGTCGATCCGGGAGAACATCACCCGGCTCTCGTCGGCGGACGCGGCGCTGGGGACGTTCCTGAAGACGTACTCGGACTACGCGTTCGGCGGGTTGCGCACGGCGGCCGAGCGGTTGGGCGCGGCCGAGGACGCGGTGCGGAAGCTGGAACGGGCGTCGGCCCGGCTGTCGTCGTCCTTGACGGGCACGCTGGCGGCGCGGTCGGCGGCGGAGCGGTCGCTGTCGGAGCTGGAGGCCGGTGAGCAGCGGGCCGAGGAGACCATCGGGGCGTTGAAGGAGCTGCCCGCGTTCCGCGACCTCCAGGACTTGCAGACGCGCGAGAAGCTGGTGGCGGAGAAGCGCTCGTCGGCCGTGGCGGCGTTGGACATGGCGAACAGGCAGCGGGTGCAGGAGGACGGCGCGGTCGACGGCGTGCTGCGGCTGCTGCGCCGGCTGGCCGAGGACCTGGGAGCGGCGGAAGAGCTGGTGGAGCCGCTGCGCCACCACCTGCGGGCGGCCGGCCTGTCGCCTTCCGCGGTGCCGGACATCCCTCGCGTGTCCACTTTGGACGCTTCCGCTCGGACGGAGTCCGTGCGGGCCAAGCCCGATCCGGAAGCCGAGCCGTTGCCGATCGAACGGCGCGTGCCTCCCGCGGTGGACGAGATGGCGTTGGACGACCTCGCGTCGCGCACGTCGTCGATCGCGTCCTCCGCCCGGCAGCGGGGTGCTCTGGCGCTCGCGTTGGCGGCGCAGGCGGCCGAGCTGGACACCGCGCAGCGCCAGGTGGACGCGCTCCAGCTGACCGCGCGGGACGCTCAGCGGGCCGCGACGGAAGCGGCGGCGTTGCGCAACCAGGAAGCGCAGGAGCTGGCCGAGGTCGCGCAGGCGTGGCTGGCGGACGTGGAGGCGTGGCAGGACGCCGGACCGACCCGGCCGGAAGGCGCGCTGGAGCTGCCCACGTCGGTGGACCCGTCCACGGCGCGGGCGTTGGCCGGTGCGGCCCGCGAGTGGGTCGGACCTCTGGTGACGGCGGCACGGGAGCGCGCGCACGCGATCGGGCAGCGGAACGCCGAGCTGAGCCGGACCATCGACGCGCGGGACGCCGAGCTGACCGGTCTCCGGTCGGGCACGGCGCAGGTGCCCGCGCGCGGGCGTTTCGCGTCGGCCGACCGCGATCCGGCGACGGGCGCGCCGTTCTACCGGCTGGTGGACTTCCAGCCGACCGCGGACGTCGAGCAGCGCGCCGGCCTGGAGGCGGCCCTGGAGGCGTCCGGGCTGCTGGACGCGTGGGTCGGGCCGTCGGGCGTGGTCGACGGTGACGTCGTCGCTGTGGCGACCGCCCCCGTGACCGGGCCGTCGCTGGCGTCCGTCCTGGTCCCCACGGCCGAGCAGGACTCGCCGGTGCCCCCTTCGGCAGTCGCCGACCTGCTCGCGTCGGTGTCGCTCGACCAGGGCGCGTTCGCCGTGTCGGTCGACGGCCGGTGGCAGGCGGGCGTGCTGACGGGTGCGTGGCGCAAGGAGGTGGCCGAGTTCATCGGCGCCGGTGCGCGGGAAGCGGCCCGGCAGCGGCGGATCGCCGAGCTGGAGGACGAGCTGTCGGGCCTGCGCGCCGAACTGGGGGTCGCGGCGGCGGACCTGCTGGCGGCACGCGGTCTGGTCGACGAGTGGGAGAGGTACGTCGACCGGTTCCCGTCCGACCGGGACCTGCTGGCGCGGCACGGACGGCTCCACACGGCGCGGGAGACGGCCGATCGCGCCGCCGCCCACGCGGAGAAGCTTCGTTCCGAGCTGGAAGCCGCCCAAGGGCGTTACGAGGCGTCGCGCGCGGCCGTGGTCCGGCAGGCGGGTGACGCCGAGCTGCCCGCCGACACGGAAGGGCTCCGGAGCGCGCAGAGCGACGCGGCCGAAGCACAGCGCATCGCGGACCGGCTCGGTGACGTGGTGCGCCGCCAGTGCCAGGCGACCGTGCGGGACCTGACCGACGCGACGCACCGGTACCACGCGGCCGTGGACGACCGGGCGGCGGCCGAGTCCGAGGCCGAGGCGCGGTGCCGCGACTACGGGACGCAGGCGTCGACCCTGGCCGAGCTGACCGACGCGATCGGCGGCGAGGCCCGCGAGATCGCCCAGCAGTTGTCCGCTGTGGAGCGTTCCCGGCTGGAGATCCGGGCCGACTTGAAGCGCGTGCGGGAGGACGTCGCGTCGGCGCGCGAGGAGGCGGCGAAGCTCAAGGCGCAGATCGAGACGGCGGCGGAGCAGCTCGCCGGTGCGCGGGACGTGTCGGCGCGGGCGGCGGAGCACTTCAAGGCGGCTCTCGACGCGCCCGGTGTGCTGGCCGCCGCGTTGCCGGACGGGCCGGTGGACGTGCCGTCGGTGCGCGAGGCGCTGGTCGGGAGCGACCGGCGCGGCGCGGGTGAGGCGACCGTGATCGCCAAGCTCCAGACGTTGCAGACGTCGTTGGCCGGCACCCACGACATCACCGCCGACCAGCACGCGGGTCTGCTGACGGTGATGGTCGGCGGCGAGGAAGGCGCCCGGCCGGTCGCGGCGGCGGCACGTCAGGTGACGACGAAGCTCGGCGAGCAGCGCGGCCTGCTGGACAGCCAGTACCAGGTGATCTTCGCCGACTACCTGATCCGGGACCTGGCCGAGTGGCTGCGCGGTCAGATCGCGGTGGCCGAGGACCTGTGCAAGCGGATGAACGGCGTGCTGTCGCGGGCGCGGTCCAGCCAGGGCGTGCACGTCAAGCTGGCGTGGAAGCACTCGGCGGCGCTGGACGAGGCGACCCGTGACGCGTTGACGCTGGTCCGGCTGCCCTACGCGGAGCGCACGCCCGAGCAGGACGCGACGCTGCGCCGGGTGTTCACGGAGCGGATCGAGGAGGAGCGGGACCGGCACAGCGGCAACTACGCGGACGTCCTGTCCCGTGCGCTGGACTACCGGACGTGGCACCAGTTCACCGTGACCGTCGCCGACACCGCGCCGGACGGCGGTCCGCGTGAGCGCCGGCTCCGGCAGCTGTCGTCCGGCGAGACCCGGTTGATCTCCTACGTGACGCTGTTCGCCGCCGCGGCGTCGTTCTACGACGCGGTGAGCGGGGAGTTCTCACCGTTGCGCCTCGTGCTGCTGGACGAGGCGTTCGAACGGCTGGACGACCCGACCATCGCCCGCATGCTGGGCCTGCTGGTCGACCTGGACATGGACTGGGTGATCACCTGGCCGAGCGGCTGGGGCGTCTCCGACAAGATCCCGCGCATGCACATCTACGACGTGCTGCGCCCCCGCAACGGGCGCGGCGTGGCCTGCACCCAGACAACCTGGGACGGCGCCGCCCTGGACCGCGTCGACCCCTAGCGGGGCCCGCCCGTCACGCGGGGACCTGGCGGGACACGTGGCGGGCGTCGCGGTGGGCCTGGGCGGTGACCATCAGGACGTCCAGCGCGTCGCGGGTGCGCAGCAGCTCTTCGATGTGGGCGGAGAGCCGGTCGCGCTCCTTGGCCATGCGCTCCATCGCGGCGTCCGAGTTCTCGTCGCTGGGCGAGTCGAGGCACGGCAGCAGTTCGATGATCGTGCGGCTGGACAGCCCGGCCGCGTACAGGCGCTGGACGAAGGCGACCCGCTCGACGTCGTCCTCCGTGTAGTGGCGCTGCCCGCCGGCGCTGCGGGTGCTGGTCAGCAGTCCCTGTTCCTCGTAGTACCGCAGCGAACGGACGCTGACCCCGGCCCTCGCCGCCAGCTCGCCGATCCGCATCCGCCCTCCCTGCTGTGACCCCGACCGCACGGCTTGCCCCTCACATTGATGTCAGGTTTTAGCGTACCCGTCAGGCCCGCCGCGGGCCTTGACGAGTACCGAGGAGTTCCGACATGACCACGCTGTTCGACCGCTACCGCCTCGGCGGTCTGGACCTGCCCAACCGGGTCGTGATGGCCCCGATGACCCGGGTGCGGGCCGCGGCCGGGGGCCTCGCGACCCCATCCATGGCGGCCTACTACGCGCAGCGCGCCACCGCCGGGTTGATCGTCTCCGAAGGGGTGCAGCCCAGCACGGTCGGGCAGTCCAACCCCGGCACCCCGGGCCTGCACACCGACGAGCAGGTGGCCGCCTGGCGACCCGTCACCGACGCCGTGCACACCAACGGCGGCCGGATCTTCGCCCAGATCATGCACGGCGGCCGGGTCTCGCACCCCGACACCACCGGTCTCCAGCCGGTCGGGCCGTCCGCCGTCGCCGCCGTGGGCGACGTGTTCACCCCGAACGGACCACGGCCCGCGCCGGTCCCCCGCGCCCTGGACACCTCCGAGGTGCCCGACCACGCCCGTTCGTACGGTGAGGCCGCCCGGCGCGCCGTCGAGGCCGGGTTCGACGGCGTCGAACTGCACGGCGCCAACGGTTACCTGATCTCGCAGTTCCTGTCGTCCAACGCCAACCTGCGCACCGACTCCTACGGCGGACCGATCGCCCACCGCATCCGCTTCGCCGTCGAGGCGGTCGCCGCCACCGTGGACGCGGTGGGCGCGGCCCGCACCGGAATCAGGCTCTCGCCCGGCGGCACCTTCTGGGGCGTCGAGGAGACCGGGATCCCGGAGCTGTACGGGGCGCTGCTCGCCGAACTCGCCCGCTTCGACCTCGCCTACGTGCACGTGGAGGCGACTGCCGACGAGGAGGTGCTGGTCGGGCTGCGCCGCGCGTGGCCGGGCGGCCTGATCATGAACCCGGTGGTCCCGATGGGCCCGAAGCAGACCGACCGGACCTCCGCCGACCACTGGCTCGGCCTGGGCGCGGACCTGATCAGCTTCGGCCGTGCGTTCATCGCCAACCCCGACCTGGTGGAACGGCTCCGCACCGGCGTCCCGATCGCGCCCGTCGACCCGGACACGTACTACCAGGGCGGCGACGCGGGCTACCTCACCTACCCGGCGTACGAGTACACCGCCTGACCGGAGCCGGCCGGAGCCTCGGCCGGCCCCGTCGTTAGAGCACGCGGGTGGGGGTGCGGTGGCGGGCGCCGCCCGAGGTCAGGAACGCGGCGACCGGCAGGGTGGCCGCGCCGAGGGCCACGGACTCCGGACCCAGTTCGCACAAGGTGATGGACGCCTGCTCGAACGGCCGGTGCAGGGCGTGGCGGGCGGCTTCGGCGCGCACGTCGTCCAGGATCCTCGGACCCAGGAGCAGGCCCGCCCAGCCGCCCACGATCACCTGGGACGGGTTGAACAGGTTGATCAGGTTCCCGATCCCCACCCCGGCGTACCGGGCGGTCTCGGCGAGGACGGTCCGGGCATCCCCCGACCCGTCGACGACGAGCGCCGCCAGCGCCGCCTCCTGCTCGGCGGGCGCGTCGGCCTTCACCGCGCGATAACGGTCCACCACGGCAGACGCGCCGATGTACGCCTCAAGGCACCCGTTCGCACCGCACCGGCACGCGCGACCGTCCAGCGCGATGGTCGTGTGGCCCCACTCCCCCGCGCCACCGGACGAACCCCGGTACAGCACGCCGCCCGCGATGACGCTCGCGCCGACACCCGACCCGATCAACGCCACCACCGCGTCAGCCGTGCCGCGGCCCGCGCCGAACCAGACCTCCGCCTGCCCCAACGTGTTCGCGCCGTTGTCCAGGAACAGCGGCAGGTCCGTGCCGTCCCTCAGCATCCGCTCCAGCGCGACCCCGTGCCAGCCCACGGTCTGCGCGTACACCAGGCCGCGCTCGACTTGACCGGGCACGCCGATGCCGACACCGAGCACATCGCCCACGCCGCTGTCCGCCAGGCAGCGGTCGAGCCCTTCGAGCACCCGCCGCGCCACGTCGTCCACCGAGTGCACGTCCGGCTCCATCGGGAACGTCGCCTCCGCCAGGCGCCGCAACGTCAGGTCGAACACCTCGACCAGCACGTGCGTCTCGCCGACATCGACACCCACCACCGCCGCGAAAGCCGGGTTGACCCGCAGCAGCACCCGCGGTCTGCCGCCGTCCGAGTCCACCTGACCGGCCTCGACCACCACGCCGTCGGAGATCAGCTCGGCGACCACGGTGCTGACCGACGCCTGGCTCAGCCCGGTGACGCCCGCGATGTCCTGCCGGCTGCGCGGCTCGTCGAAGTACAGCGCGCGCAACACCCGCGC
The DNA here is from genome assembly GCF_052936305.1 of Saccharothrix isguenensis. Lineage (NCBI taxonomy): Bacteria > Bacillati > Actinomycetota > Actinomycetes > Pseudonocardiales > Pseudonocardiaceae > Saccharothrix > Saccharothrix isguenensis. Next base: position 905,085 of record NZ_CP193626.1, on the reverse strand, counting down.
CCGGTTACCGGCACGCAGGTCGCGCACGGTCAGCTTGCGGTGCACGGCGACCCCCATCGGGCGAGTTGGACGAAACGGCCGCCACACGGGCGTGTCGAACTTCCGACGTTAGTCGGTTGCGCACCGCTTGGTGACCCGTTCGCCGAGTGCCGCCGGCGGTTCGCCACGGCGCGATCACCTCAGCAACAGGTCCCCGGTCAGCCGACAGCGGCCCACGACTGGATCATCCGGTAGGCGATCGACGCCCCTGGCGAGAGCAGGAGGTCCGGCACGCTGCCCGGCTCGGCGAGCGCCTGCCGCACGTCGGCCCGGCTGACCCACCTGGCCTGCGCGATCTCGCCTTCCGCGAGCCGCAGCGGCTCGGTCGGGTCGCCCACGGCCTCGAACCCCACCATCAACGACCGGGGGAACGGCCACGGCTGGCTGCCGAGGTAGCGGATGCCGCCGACCTCGACGCCGACCTCTTCGGCGATCTCCCGCGCCACGCACGCCTCCAGCGACTCGCCCGCCTCGACGAACCCGGCCAGCACCGAGTACCGCGACTCGGGCCACCCCTCGCCCCGGGCCAGCAGCACCTGGTCCGCGCCGTCGTGCACCAGGCAGATCACCGCCGCGTCGGTGCGCGGGTACTCCTCGCGCCCGCAGTGCTCGCAGGCCCGCGCCCACCCCGACTTGATCGAGTCGGTCGGCCCGCCGCACGCGGCGCAGAACTTCGCCGACCGGTGCCAGTGGAACAACGCCACCGCCGACGTGAACAGGCCCGCGCCGGTGTCGTCCAGCAACGCGCCGCACGCCCGCAGGTCGATCCACTGCGGCTCGTCCGTCAGCTCGGGCCCGCCCCACGCCCGGCCGGTGGGCGCCTTGACGTCCGTCTCGTCCTCGGTCAGCGGAACAGCCCAGTACGCCACGCCGTCCTGCTCGCCCAGCAGCACGGCGGTGTCCGGCGGACCGTCGCCGAACTCCGGCGCGGGGTGGTCGACCAGGCGCGTCGCCTGGTCGGCCACCAACGTGCGGCCCCGCGCGTCCACGGTGATGACGCGCGCCTTCGGCCACAGCTGCGCGATGCGCCGCACGTCGCCGCGCAGTGGTTCCTGTCGGTCCACGGTGAACCGCGAGAGCGCCGGCAGGTCCACCAGCTCGAAGCTCACGGCAGGGCCACGCCACCCAACGCCCGCAGCTGCGGGGCGAGCAGGTCCGCGTCGCCGACCAGCACGCCGGTGAACGCGGTCGGCGCGAAGAACTCCAACGCCACCTCGGTGACCTGCTGCACGGTGACGGCCGCGAGCCTGGCCGGGTGCCCGGTGAACCACTCGATGTCCAGGCCCAGACCGGCGAGGTTCATCAGGAACGACGCCAACCCGCCCTGCGACGACGTCGCCGTCAGCAGCGAGCCGATCGCGTACCGGCGCGCGGTGTCCACTTCGGACTCCGACGGCGGCACCAGGCCGAGCCGGCCCAGCTCGTACCGGGTCTCCAGCAGCGCCGCCGCGGTCACCTCGCTCGCCGTGTCGGCGTCGACCAGCAGCGTCGCACCGCCCGGCGTGAACTCGGGGTGCGAGCGCGCGCTGTACGTGTAGCCCTTGTCCTCGCGGATGTTCTCCACCAGCCGGGACGAGAAGAACCCGCCGAACACCAGGTTCGCCAGCTGCAGCGCCGGGTACCGCTCGTCGGTGCGCACCAGGCCGCGCCCGGCCAGCCGGATCTGCGACTGCACGGCGCCGGGCCGGTGCACCAGCAGCACGTCGCCGCCGCGCACGACGGGCAGCGGCGACAACGTCACCGCGGTGCCCTCGCCGGTCCAGCCGCCCAGCGCGCCCTCGACCGCGCGCACCGCGGCGTCCGGCTCCATGTCGCCCACGACGACGATCACCGCACCGCGCGGCAGCACGGCCGACGCGTGCAGCGCGCGCACGTCGTCCTGCGACACCGCCGCGACCTCGTCCGCCTCCGGCATCTCCTTGGCGAACGGGTGGTCGCCGTACAGGTGCTTCTGCAACGCCTCCCGCGCGATCACGCTCGGCTGCGACCGGGCCAGCCGGATCCGCTCCACCAACCGCGCCCGCTCGCGCTCGACCTCGCCGGCCGGGTAGGTCGCGCCGGTCAGCACGTCCCGCAGCACGTCCAGCACGGTGTCGAAACCGGATGCCAGCGCGTTGCCGGAGAGCGCCAGCCGCTCCGGGTCGACCACCGCGTCCAGCTCGCCGCCGACCAGCGCCAGCTCGGTGTCGACGTCCACCCGGCTGCGGGTCGCGGTGCCGGTGAGGATCGTGTTCGCCAGCACCTCCGCCCGCGCCGAGTGCGTCGAGCCGACGCTGCTGGGCGCCGGGTCGCCGAACGGGACGCGCAGCCGGACCTCCACCATCGGGACTGACGACCGGCGCACGGCGATCACGCGCAGGCCGTTGGCCAGCGTGGTGTCGACGGTCTCCATGTCGGCGGCGGCCCGCTGCTCGCCCAGCTCCGGGAACGGGCGAGGCCCGAGCGCCGTACGGCCGATCTCCTCGGCGCTGCGGTGCTTGGTCGGGGCGCTCACTCGGTACCTCCGTCGGCAGTGGTCTGTGCGGGCTTGAGGATCAGCACGGCGCGCGAGTCGGGACGCAGCGCCTTGGCCGCCGCGGCGACCTCGTCCGTGGTGATGCCGGCGATCTTCTCCGGCAGGTCGTACAGCAGCTCGGCCTGCCCGAACAGCAGCTCGGCCGACCCGAGGCCCAGCGTCCGGCTGGTCAGCCGGTCGTGCTCACGGTGCATGGTCGACACCCAGCGCGCGGTGACCTTCGCCAGCTCCTGCTCGCTCGGGCCTTCCTCGGCCAGCCGCAGCAGCTCCTCGTCCACCGCCGCGACGACCTGCTCGGAGGTGACCTCCGGCGGGTGGATCGCGGTGATGCTGAACGTGTCGGGGTCGCGCGCCTCCAACGGCCCGAACAGGCCGCACCCGGCGCCGACGTCCACCACGATCGCGTCCTGGTGCACCAGCCGCTGCTGGAGCCGCGACCCGTCGCCGTCGGTCAGCACGCCGGCGAGCACCAGGTAGGCGAGGTAGGCCTCCACCTCGTTCACCGGGTCGGGGATGCGGTAGCCCAGGGCGATGGCGGGCATCGGCGCGTGCTGGTCGACGTGCTCCGCCCGGAGCTCGCCCTTCGGCGCGGCCTCGGCGAACGACGGCCGGACCGGCACCGGACGGGCCGGCACGTCACCGAAGTGCTGCTCGACGAGGGTCTTCGCGCCCTCCGGGTCGAAGTCGCCCGCCACGGTCAGCACGGCGTTGCCCGGCGCGTAGTAGGTGTCGAAGAACGCGGCGCAGTCGTCCACCGTGGCGTTCTCGAGGTCGGTGAAGTCGCCGTAGCCGTTGTGCGCGTTCGGGAACGTCTGGAACAGGACCGGCGGCAGGAGGATCCAGGGGAACCCGCCGTACGGCCGGTTGAGCACGTTGAGCCGGATCTCCTCCTTCACCACGTCGATCTGGTTGCGGAGGTTCTCCTCGGTGATCTTCGGCGCCCGCATCCGGTCCGCTTCGAGGAACAGCGCCCGCTCCAGCGCCGCGGACGGCAGCACCTGGTAGTAGTCGGTGTAGTCCGGGTGGGTGGACCCGTTGAACGTGCCGCCCGACGACTGCACGTGCCGGAAGTGGGCGAGCTTCTCCAGGCTCTCGCTGCCTTGGAACATGAGGTGCTCGAAGAGGTGCGCGAACCCCGTCCGGCCCTCGGGTTCGGAGCGGAAGCCCACGTCGTAGTGCACGCTCACCCCCACGACCGGGGCGCTGCGGTCGGGTGCGAGCACCACCCGCAGTCCGTTGGGGAGCGTGAACCTGTGCAGTTCGGGTAGCGCCATGCACGCAGCCTACGGGTTCACCCCGTCACCGGGCGCGATGGTCACCCGCCCTCACCGACACCCCGCTACGCCCAGCGCGAACACCCGACATGCACCCCGCCACGACCAACCCACACCCGACCCGCGCACCGTCCCCACACCTCGGCCCACCCCCCGGCCGCACCGGCCCACCATGCGAGGTCGCGTCGATCGTTCGCGGCGCATTTTCGGGCGATCACGCCCTTCGATCGTCGGAAAATGGGCCGCGAACGATCGACTTCCAGGCGACCGAGCCCGCCGCCTGCGGAGCAGCGGCAATCCCACACAGCGGCAGTTCAACGCAGCGATCTCAGGTGTCCGGCCTGGGCCAGCACGCCGTCCAGCGCGCCGAGGAACGCCGGGAACCGCTGCGCGAACCGCCGCAGGTCCCCGCCCTCCTCCGCCTCGCCGAACCAGTACAGCCCCGGACGCGTGCCGGCGAACGCCGCCAGCCACCGCTCCGTCTCCCCCAGCACCACCGCGTAGGGCAGCGACCGCGAGAACACCATCTCCCGGTCGCCGTCCGGGATGTCCTGCGGAGTGGCCGTCCGCAGGTACCCGCGCAACCCGCGCACGTGCTCCAGCAGGGCACTGCCCCGCTTGGTCCGCGCCGGCATGGAGCGCGCGCCCGACGCCAGCGCCACACCGGCGACCACGACGACCAGCCCGAACAGCGCCGCCGCCCCGGTCAGCGCCAGCACCACCGTCAGCGCCACGCCGGCCGCGCCCAGCGCGATCCCGGCCCACCACCACAGGTTGCGCTCCGCATCAGGCCGCCGGGCGAACCAGTTCTTCGCCACCACGTCGGCGTACAGCTCGTCCCGCACCCGGGACAGGTCGATCCGCCTGCCCCGCAGCTCGGACAGCAGCACCACGTCCACCCCGTGGGGCAGCAACGTCTCGTACACGGCGCGCTCGTACCCGGACAGCGACGGGTCGGCCGGGTTGCGCCGCACGAACCGCCAGTCGTGCCCGTCCGCCTCCTCGATCCACACGTAGTTGCGCACCGCGAGGTCCACGATCGTGGCGGTCACGTCCACCACGTCCACGTGCTCGTCCACCACGGTCCCCACCTGGCCCGGCAGCACGCCGTCCGGTGAGGCGAACGCCATCCGCCCCGAACCGTCGGTGACCAGCACGTCCACCGGTCCGACCGCACCGGCCAGCGCCCGCGCGTCACGGCCGCGGAGGTACCACAGCAACGCCCCGCCGGCGAGCAGCAGCACGAGCAGCCCACCGAGCCCGCCGCCGGTCGCCGGCGTCAGCGCGAACGCCGCCAGCAGCCCGGACGTCTCCTCGACCCGCGCGTTGGCGGGCGCGGCGCCCTCCTGCAGCCCGACCGTCACGTCGACCCGCTCACCGGCGCCCAGGCCGATCTCGGTCGCCCGCACACCCCGGCCGTCGCCCAGGTCGGCGCTGGTGCACGGCTTGGCGGTGCCCGGCTCGCCGGCCAGGCAGCTCACCGCCTTCGGCACGTCCGGTGTGATCACGGAGACCTTCACCGAGTCCAACGCGGTGTCCCAACCGCTCGCGGGCTGCCAGCGCAGCTCCAGCGTGTCACCGATCTTCGCGACCGTGCCCACCACCGAGTACGTGACGGTCGACGTGCCCGCCTGGAGCGCGATCGTCAGCTCGTCGGCCGAGGCGTCGGCCGTGCCGTTGCCGTCCACGGACACGTCGGCGACCTCGAACACCCGGTCGCGGTGGTCGCCGACCGGGACGCGGAGCGGGACGACCCGGGTGGCCGTCGCGCCGTCGGGGACGGTGACCACCTCGGTGACGGTCAGCCTGCCGTCGCGCTCCAGCTTGAGCCGCACGTCGGCGCCGACCGTCCCGGGCAGACCGGCGGTGCTGACCGGTTGCGCCGACGCCGTGCCGATGCCCGCGCACAGCGCGACCGCGCACGTGGCCGCCGCTCCCCAGTTTTTCAACACGGCCGCGGAGAATAGCGGAGTTCCCCTAAGCTCTTGTGCTGATTCGGGCATCCGCGATACGGGGGACCACCAGCGATGACGCAACCACCGCCGCCAGGCGGCCGGCCGCCGCCACGTCCGGTCGGACCGCCGCCGATGGCCGCTCCGCTGCACCCCCAGCAGCCCCATCACGCCCATCCATCGCAGCAGCCGCAGCAACCCCAGCAGCCGCAGCCGACGCGCCAGTGGCCGACGCAGCAACCACCGGCGGAGCAACCCCAGCCGCAGTACCCGCGACCCGGTCCGCAGCCCCAGTACCCGCAGACCGGCCCCCAGCCGCACCAGCAGCCGTCGTGGCCGGGGCAGACCCCGTGGCCGCAGCAGGCGCCCGTGATTCCGCCGCCGGTCGCCGCGCCGCACCCACCGCCCGCGAACTGGGGTCCGCCGCCCGGACCGCCGCCGGGTTGGGGTCCGCCGCCGACGCCGTACCCGCCGATGCCGCGGAAGAAGAGCGGCGGCCCCCTGGTGGCGATGCTGCTGATCGGCTTCCTCGTCATCAGCATCGCCGCGGTCGGCATCATCGCCGCCAACCGCGACTCCGAGCTGGCGGATCCGGGCAACGCCGGGTACTCCAGCTACACGTACGAGCCCGAGCCGACCAGGAGGACGACGACGGCCGGCGCCACCACGACGACCACGACCGCGAGCAGCGGGCGGTCCACGCCGGCCGGCGAGCCGAAGGCCGGTCCCAAGGCCGTCATCGCCCTGGGTGACAACCCGATCCACGCGGACGGGCTGGGCGCGTTCAACATCGACGGCTGCCCGCTGCCCGCCATGGACTACTCGCCCGCCGGCCAGGACCGGTTCCTGCGGGCCGCGCTGCCGTGCATCGAGGCGATGTGGAAGCCGTCGTTCCAGCGCGCGAACCTGCCCTACCAGCCGGTGGAGCTGGTCATGGTGACGTCCCAGATCACCAACACGTGCGGCTCCATGGGCCCGGACCGCACCGCCATGTACTGCGAGGGCACGATCTACTGGACGCCGAACCACTACGCCAACGAGCAGGGCGCGGCGAACCCGAACCACCCCGGCAAGTACCTCGGGCAGCTCGCCCACGAGTACGGCCACCACGTCCAGTGGCTGTCCGGCATCCTGCGCGCGTCCGGCCAGGCCCAGTACGACAAGGGCGGCTGGGACACCCCGGCGGGCCTCGACCTCAACCGGCGCAAGGAGCTCCAGGCGACGTGCTTCGGCGGCATGACGCTGGCGCCCCTGTCGCACGGCGCGGTGCCCGCCGACGTCATCTCGGTGGCCCTCGCGGACGCCGGTAACCGTGGTGACTACCCGATTTACCCCAACCGGGACCACGGCGCGCCCGAGCGGAACGCGGCGTGGGTGAACCACGGCTTCAAAAACAACGAGACGAGCGCGTGCAACACTTGGGTAGCGAGCGCGGCGGACGTCAGCTGACCCGACTGGAGGACCGTGCACACGCCCGAGGAGCCCGAGAACAACAACCCGATCGTCCTCATCGGCGTGTTCTCGTTGATCGTGTTGTGCGTGCTGGGCCTCGGCGGGATCACGCAGCTCGAAACGTCCCGGCGGATCAGCGGCCGGGCGGTGGCGGCGGGTGGACCGGCCGCGCAGACCACCACGCCTGAACAGCCCCGTCCGCGCGCCGTGCACCGGCTCGCCGACCACCCGTTGCTCACCACACCCGTCTCGTTGCCGGCGGTGACGTGCGCGCTGCCGGCTTTCGGGCTGTCGGACCCGGAGCTGTCCGCGTACTACGAAGCCGGGGTCACGTGCCTGGACCAGGCGTGGCAGCCGGCGTTGGAGCAGGCGAACCTGCCGTTCGACCCGCCCGCGCTGGACGCGGCGCCGGACCTGACCGACGGCCCGTGCGGCACGGCGCCCGCCGAGAGCGAGGCGGTCGCGTACTACTGCGGTCGCAACAGGACGATCTACATGCCCACGCGGCGGCTGCGCAACAACGGCGGCGGCGAGCGTGCGGGGTCGCACCTGGCGACGCTGGCGCACGAGTACGGGCACCACGTGCAGGCGCTGACGGGGATGCTGCGCGCGGCGGACAGCAAGATCCTGGACGCGGGCGAGCAGACGCCGGCGGGCCTGGAGATGTCGCGGCGGATCGAGCTGCAGGCGAACTGCTTCGCCGGGATGTTCCTGGTGGCGGCCTCCGAGTCGATCGAGCCGGGGCTGGCCGAGGAGGCGTCGGAGGACTTCCACTACGCGATGGAGGAGCCGCCGGAGAAGAACGCGCACGGCAGCCCCGACAACCAGGGCATGTGGGCGTCGTACGGCTTCACCACGGGCGTCACGTCGTCGTGCAACACCTACGCCGCTTCCGCGGACGACGTCGGCTGACCCCGCCTGGTCCACAGGTGGGCGTAGAGCCCGCCCGCGAGGCCGCTCAGGCACATCAGGATCACCGTCAGCCTGGCTTCGAACGGCATGCCCTCGGGGGCGCTGGCGGCGGCCTGGACGGTGAGCTCGCCGCTCGTGTCGGCGGGGACGACGACTTCCACGACCTCGTCCCGCCGGTGGCCGCAGGCGTCGAGCCTCGCGGTGCGGGTCCGGTCCCCGATCTCCAGTTCGACCCGGTCGTAGGCTTCCGCGTCGCCGCAGGACGCCGGGGTGACGACGGTCGCGGAGACCCTCGTGACTCCGGTGGACGTGTGCGGCCACCACAACGCGACCGCTGCCGCGACGCCTGCGAGACCCACGACCAGCAGCACCAGCGCCCGTGCGACCGGGCTTCGCGGAACCGCCACAGCGTGGATGGTCGCAGACGGGGTGACCGGTCGTCGTGGGGGCGTCGGCTGTTGTCCGCCGACTGAAACATCACTCGATCGTGATCTTGCACACCTCGAACGCCTGTTCGACACTGGATTCATGGACTTCAGCTCGAAAGCGACCGTCAAAGCCACTGAGCCCACCCGCCCTCCGACCTATCGCCGGATGCCTTATCGGGCACGTCGTCGGGATGTCCGTCCATGGGCGGGCTCACCGTGGTGGAGAAGCTGCGAGCGCGGGTGGAGCCGCCGGATCCGCCCACGCCGGATCCGATCGAGATCGCCCGGTCCCGGGCCACCGCGGGGCGGGTGACCACCCTCGCCGCGAGTCGACCGCAGCCGGGAGCCGATCCAGTCCACATCGGATCCGCACGGTCCGTGCTTTCCCGCTGCTGGTCGTTACCGGCCACCGTCCCCAGGTGCTGCCGTGGCGCCGACCGAGAACGACGGACTCCGCCGTTCTCCTGTGGACGCCGGCCTCCGCCCGTCCGCGCCGACATCGGTGGAGGCCGGCCACGACCTCGACTGCCGCCGTGATTCACCTGCGTGATCCGCCTCCGTGGCACCGCTCAAGACGCAGAATGTGGAGGTGTCGACTGCTGCCAGGGTGCTGGTGATCGAGGACGCGGAGGCGATCAGCGCCGCGGTGAGTTCCGCGCTGCGGGGTGCGGGTTACCAGGTTCAGGTCCGTCCGGACGGGCGTGAGCTGGAAGGCGAGTTGACCCGGTTCCGCCCCGATCTGGTGGTGCTCGACGTGATGCTGCCCGGTCGGGACGGTTTCATGCTGCTGGAGGTCATCCGGCGCACGAGTGGCGCCGGGGTGGTGATGTTGACCGCCCGGGACGGGGTGTCCGATCGGCTGCGCGGGCTCGACGGGGGCGCGGACGACTACGTGGTGAAGCCGTTCGTGCTGGCCGAGCTGGTCGCGCGGGTCAGTGCGGTGCTGCGGCGGCTCGGGCGGACGCCGTCGACCGTGCAGATCGGTGATCTGGTGGTGGACGCCGACTCTGCGATGGTGCTGCGGGGTGACGTGGCGGTCGAGCTGACCGCGACCGAGCTGCGGCTGCTGCGGTACCTGGCCGCCCAGCGCGGGCGGGTGGTGGGGAAGACCCAGATCCTCACCGCGGTGTGGGGTTACGAGGACTACGACCCGAACCTGGTGGAGGTGCACGTCAGTGCCCTGCGCCGGAAGTTGGAGGAGCACGGTCCCCGGTTGCTGCACACCGTGCGCGGGCTGGGCTACGTCCTGAGAGCGGACGAGACGTGAACTTGCGGACCGTCTCGCTGCGCCGGCGGGTCACGCTCTCCGCGATCGGTGTGCTGGGCGTGGTGCTGACCGGGGTGGTGTTGTCGGTGGACGCGCTGTTCGCGGCGCAGTCCAAACGGGACGTCGACACCGCGTTGGTGGAGAAGTCGCGGGTGGCGCAGCAGCTGGTCGAGCAACGGGTGCGCGGCATGGACCTGGTGCACCGGCTGGAAGGCCGTGGCGTGGAGGTCCTGCTGGTCATGCCGGACGGCACGGTGTTCGGGAAGGCACCGGCCGAGGAGGTGGCGAACGAGGTCAGCAGGGAGCTGATCGACGGGTCCGAGATCACGGTGTACGCCGAGTCGTCGGTGATCACCGCCGCGCAGACGCGGCTGCGGCGGTTGTTGCTGGTGGTCGGCTTCGGCGCGCTCGCGGTGACGGCCGCGGCGCTGGTGTGGTCGGTCCGGCGGGCGTTGGCGCCGTTGGACGCGATGACCACACTGGCCCGCTCGATCGCGCGCGGTGACCGGGGGCACCGGCTCAACCCGTCGCGGGCGGACAACGAACTCGGTCGGACGGCTGCCGCGTTCGACGACATGCTGGACTCGTTGGAGGGATCGGAGGAGCGGACGAAGCGGTTCGTCGCCGATGCGGCGCACGAGCTGCGGACACCGATCGCGGGCGTGCAGGCGGTGGCCGAGGCCCTGATGCAGACCGCCACCGCCGAGGAGCGGGAGCGGTTGAACCTGTTGCTGGTGCGGGAGTCGCGGCGGGCCGGGCGGCTGGTGGACGACCTGCTGGCGTTGGCCAGGATCGAGGCCGGTCTCGAACTGCACCGGGAACGGGTGGACCTGCTGGCGTTGGCCGAGTCGGAGGTGGCGCGGACGCGGTTGCTCGCGCCCGACTTCGACATCGCGGCCGAAGGCGAGCCGGTGCACGTCTCGGGAGACCCGCAGCGGTTGGCGCAGGTGCTGGCCAACCTGGCCGACAACGCCCGGCAGGCCACCGGGCCGACCGGTCGGGTGCGGCTGCTGGTGTCGAGGGCGGGCAGCTTCGCGCTGCTGGTCGTGTCCGACGATGGGCCGGGCGTGCCGCCGGAGGACCGGGAGCGCGTCTTCCACCGGTTGGTGCGGCTGGACGAGGCCAGGGACCGGCGTTCCGGGGGCTCGGGTCTCGGGCTGCCGATCGCGCGCGGCGTGGTGCGGGCACACGGCGGCGAGCTGACCTGCGTCGCACCGGCGGAGGTCGGTGTCGGCGGCAGGTACCACCACGGCGCACCACACGGCACCGACTCACCGGCCGCCAGCACCGGAACCGGCACAGGACCAGAGGCGGGTATGAGGTCAGGGCCGGCAGCCGGCTCGCCGGGCAGCAGGAGCACGGCGGCGGGCGTCGGCGATACGGGCACGGGCGCGCACGGTGGTGAAGGGCCGGCCGGTCAGCCGGTCAGCGTGGATCGCGGCGCGGCCTTCCTGGTGCGCATCCCGCTCGCGGAGTAGGTCCTGCGGTCCGGAACGGACGTTCGGCTTGGTCAAAGCTGTGGCTGCGACAGCTGGGGACGGGTTGAGCGATGCCGTACCGAATGACCGACCCATCCTTGACAGGATGAGTGATCGCTTATCCCTCGCGGTACCCCGCTCGCGAAGGCGGAGGCTCACCAGGCCGGATTCGACCGCAGGTGCCGCCCGGCGCGGTCGCCCGAGTAGGGGGAACGGCCCCTGTCCTGCAACCGGAAAGTGACCGTTTGAACGTCTCTCCACACCTGGTCGAAGGACGTCGCCAACCCTGAAGCATGGCACTTCTTGTGGGCTCCGAAGAGAGCACATAGCGTCCGAAATCCCGTTCGAGCAACAAGAAGGGTGATCATCATGTCGTTTCGCAGTTTGGCGGTGGCCGCGCTGGCGGCCGCCAGCATCATGTCCACCACGGGATCGGCACAGGCCGAGGCGGACAGCGCCGCCTACGGGATCCTTCCGGCCCGGGACACCACGTACGCGTTCACGGCCGTCCCGTACACCCAAGTGCGGACGGAGCGCTGGGAGCACACCGGTGATCAGATCTGGCTCCAGGACGGCGAGAGCGAGGGCTTCTTCCAGTTGCGGAACCGGGCGTCCGGCTACTGCCTCGCCATCCCCCACGGCGACCCGGAGGCCCACGCCATCCAGTACGAGTGCCACCCGGAGTGGGACGACCAGTGGTGGCGCTGGGTGGACGGCATGAGCGGTATGCAGTTGCAGAACAAGGTCACCCAGCGGGTGGTCGCACCGGCGCAACTGCTGCCGGACGCGCCGATTGTCCAATACTTCCACGGGGATCCGAGGGCCGACCTGGTCACCGACTGACCTGGGGCGCAGACGGAAGGACGTGAGCTAGCGGGTGGTGGACGGCACGGGTGCGGCTGGACGTTCGCTCAGCCCAACGGCCTCCCGATCGATTCCAGCAATGACCGCGAGGAGTGGAAAGAGGTCCTGAAGACGGCCGGAGCGCGAGATGCGCGGCTGCACGACGCGCGGCACACCGCCGCGACGGTGCTGCTGATCCTCGGCGTACCGGAGCGGGTGGTCATGGGCTGGTCGACCATCGACATGGCCAAGCGGTACGCGCACTCGGCCACAGGGGGCTCGCAGGACCTGGCTGACCGCATCGGCGGCTTCACCTGGAAGGACAACCGAGACCCGAACTGAGACCCGAACGGGGCCGCCCAACCCAGGGCGGCCCCGTTCGTCGCAGGTAGAGCGGGTGGGTCAGGCGTCCCTGGGTGGGGTGACCTTCTTGATGTAGAGGAGTCGGTCGCCCGCTTCGACGGCGTCCGCCTCTGGCGCGTCCACCCGGTACAGCTTCCCGTCGCGCACCACACCCAGCACGATGTCCGGCAAGTGCCGCGGCGACCCACCGACCTCGGCCGGCTCCACGTCCCGTTCCGCGATCGCCAGCCCCGCGTCCGGCGTGAGCAGGTCCTCCACCATGTCCACCACGGACGGCGTGGCCGTCGCCATGCCCAGCAACCGGCCCGCCGTTTCGCTGGACACCACGACCGAGTCCGCACCGGACTGGCGCAGCAGGTGCTCGTTCTCCCGCTCCCGCACCGACGCCACGATCTGGGCCTTCGGCGCCAACTCACGCGCGGTGAGCGTGACCAGGACCGCCGTGTCGTCGCGGTTCGCCGCCACGACCACGGCCCGAGCACGGGGAACGCCGGCCACGCGCAGCACGTCGTTGCTCGTGCCCGACCCGTGCACGGTGACCAACCCGATGGCGGACGCCGCGTCCAGGGACTCCTGGGTGGTGTCCACCACGACGATCGAACCGGGCTCCACCCCGTCCCCCATCAGAGCGCTGACCGCCGACCGGCCCTTCGTGCCGTACCCGACGACGACCACGTGGTCCCGCACCTTGGTCCTCCACTTCTGGATGCGCAGCGCCTGCCGCGAACGCTCGGTGAGCACTTCGAGGGTCGTACCGACCAGGACGATCAGGAACAGCACCCGCAACGGGGTGATCACCAGCACGTTGATCAGCCGCGCCGACGAAGTGGCGGGCGCGATGTCACCGTATCCGGTGGTCGACAGCGACACCGTGGCGTAGTAGACGGCGTCCAACAAGGACAGTCCGTCACCGTTGACGTCACGGTAGCCGTCGCGGTCGATGTAGACGATCAGGACGGTCGCGATCAACGCGGTGAGCGCCCCGATGATGCGCTTCAGGATCGCCTGGACGGGGCTTCGCACCACGTCCGGCATCCTGATCACACCGACCAGCGAGTGCCCCGGCCGGCTGGCCAGCGTCTCGCCCGCGTTGAACCGGCGGATCATGACAACCTCTCCGGGAGTAGCCGCCACAGCCTGGCCGCGGCCTCGGCGCCGCGGAGCAGCAGTGGCACGACGACGCGTTCGTTCGGCGCGTGGATGCGATCATCCGGCAACGTCGCCCCGAGGTACACGACCGGCACACCGAGCCAGCCGTGCAGGATGGCCGCCGGGCCGGAGCCACCCGTGCGGCTGAACCGCACCGGCTCGTCGAACACGGCCTGCACCGCGTCACGCACCGCGCCCACCGCCGGGTGCGACACGTCCACCGCGTAGGGCGGCGCACCGTCACCGCGTGCGATCACCTCGGCGTGCAGCCCGTCCGGCGTGTGCTTGACGACGAACTCGCGCAACGCGTCCGCGATCCGCTCCGGCCGCTGGTCGGGCACGAGCCGGAACGACAGCTTCACCGACGCCTGCGCCGGCACGATCGTCTTCAGGCCGGGCCCGGTGTACCCGCCGTGGATGCCGTTGACCTCGGCGGTCGGGCGCACCCACACGCGTTCCAGCGTGGACCAGCCGGGTTCGCCGGCCAGCCCCTGCGCGCCGCCCGCGTTCGCCAGCCACACCGCCTCGTCGAACGGCAACGCGGCGTAGTCGGCGCGTTCGGTCTCCGTCGGCTCCGTCACATCGGCGTAGAAGTCCCGCAGCCGCACGCGGCCGTCGTCGTCGTGCAGGGCCGCGACGAGTCGGGCGATCGCGGTCGCCGGGTTGGGCACGCTGCCGCCGACCCGCCCGGAGTGCGCGTCCGACGTCGCCCCGGTGAACACGACCTCCGCGCCGTACACGCCGCGCTGCCCGGTGCAGACCGTCGGCGCGTCACGCCCGTACAGCGGCGTGTCGGAGAACACGACCAGGTCGCACGCGAGGTCGTCCCGGTGCTGGTCGAGCAGCGCGGTCAGGTGCGGCGAGCCGGACTCCTCCTCGCCCTCGACGATCAGCTTCAGCGTCACCGCGGGCTGGGTCGCGCCGGTCGCCGCGAGGTGCGCCCTCACCCCGAGCAGGTGCATCGCGACCTGCCCCTTGTCGTCGCTCGCACCCCGCCCGAACAGCTCTTCGCCGATCAGCGTCGGCTCGAACGGCGGGTGGTGCCACTGCTCGACCGGGTCGACCGGCTGCACGTCGTGGTGGCCGTAGACCAGCACGGTCGGCGCGTCCGGGGATGCGGCGGGCCGGCACGCGTAGACCGCGGGCAGTGCGGGGCCTTCGTCCCAGACCCGGACGTCGGGCCACCCGTCGCGCCGCAAGGCCTCGGCGAGCCAGTGCGCGGAAGCCCGCACGTCGCCGTGGTGCGCCGGGTCCGCGCCGATCGACGGGATGGCCAACCATTCGCGCAGGTCGACCAGGAAGTCGTCGGCGAGCGCGGCCACGGCGGCCCGCTCGGGATGTTCCGGATTTTCGGGATCACCGCTCACGATGCGGGAGGATAACCCTGGAAGCGCCACGCGGTGGTCGACGTGACAGGGTGGTCCCATGGAACCCACTCGTTCCCGTCCCTGGTCGGCGTTGGCGCTGGCCGGGCTGCTCGGCGCCGCGGGGGTCACGCACTTCGCGAAGCCGAAGCCGTTCGACGCGATCGTGCCGCGCGCACTGCCGGGCAAGCCCCGGACCTGGACTTATCTGTCCGGGGCGGTCGAGTTGGCGCTGGCCGCGGCGATCGCCGTGCCGCGCACGCGCGGTGTCGGCGGGAAGCTCGCGGCGGGATTCTTCACGGCGGTGTTCCCGGCCAACGTCAAGATGGCCTACGACTACCGGACGAAGTCACCCAAGGTGAAGGCCATCGCCTACGGCCGGTTGCCGCTCCAGGTGCCGCTCGTCCTGTGGGCCTTGCGCGTGGGGAGCTCAACTCCCTGATCACTCTCGGCACTGGGTTCGACACCCAGCGCGGCCGAGGGACTGTCATTGAAACCGCAACAAGTCCTAGGATGCCCGAGTGCAACCGCTCCTCCTTGCCGCGTCGGCGCTGGGTTGGCGCGGCATCGTCGTTCCCGACGTCGCCGTGCTGGGTCACCAGGTGTCGGCTGTCGTGCGGGTCCGTGCCGACGTGCACGAGTGGCGCAGCGCGAACGGCTGGCCGCCCCAAGCCGACCCGTCCTGGTTCCGCTCGTGGTTCGAGCCGGCCGCGCACGACCAGCTGCCGGTGCCCGCGGTCGAGCTGGTGGGGGTCCTGGTGGGCGAGTCCACGGTGGATCGCGCCTTGCAGTCGTGCGGGACGTTGATGACGCTCGCGCCGTGCTCGGTGGTGCTGCCCGCGCCGCAGGGGACGCAGTCGTGGCCGCTGATCGAGCTGGACTACTACGGCATCGGCGTGGTCTCGGTGGACGCGTCGGGCGCGGCCGAGCTGATGGTGCCGCCGGAGGACCGGTCGACCGAGTTCGGTCCGTCGCTGTTCGGGCGTTGGCTGCTGGAAGTGCTCTACGACCGGGTGTTGAAGGAAGTCCCCGCCCACGACCGGGTGAACAGCCAGGCCTAGGCCCCTCCGCCGGCCCCGGGGCGACCGGCTAGTCCGGGATCGAGCGGATCAGCTCGCGCAGGCCGTCGGCGTCCAACAGGTCGGCGGGGCGCAGCGTGTGGTCCTGGCGGACGTAGTGGAACGCCGCCCGCACCTTCTCCACCGGCGTCCCGGTCAACGCCGCCCACGCCAGCCGGTAGGCCGCGAGCTGCACCGACAGCGCGGGCAGGCGGTCGTCTTCCGGCACGGCGCCGGTCTTCCAGTCGACCACCGTCCAGCCGCCGTCGTCGTCGGCGAACACGGCGTCCATCCGGCCGCGCACCGACAAGCCGTCGATCTTCGCTTCGAACGGCACCTCGACGTCGTGCGGGACGCGGTCGGCCCAGCTGCTCGCCAGGAACGCCTCCTGGAGCCGGGCCAGGTCGGCGTCCGGTGCGGCGCCCTCGTCGGCCGCGCCGGGCAGTTCGTCCAGGTCGAAGAGGCGGCTCGCGCCGAACCGCTGTTCCAGCCAGGTGTGGAACGCCGTGCCGCGGCGGGCCAGCGGGTTGGGCGGGAACGGCAGGGGGCGGCGCAGGCGGCGGGCGAGGCCGTCCGGGTCGGCGGCCAGTTCGACCAGTTGGCTGACCGAGAGGTGGTCGGGGAGGACGACGCGTTCCCGGCGGTCCGCGGCGGCGGCACGTTCGGCGAGGAGCACGTCGACGTCCCGCGCCCAGCCGTCAGGGTCGTCCTCGGGCTGATCAGCTTCGGCCGGGTCCTCGGGCTCCCCGGGCTCCTGGGGGTCCTCGGAAAACCCCGGGTCCTCGGGGTCCTCGGGGTCCTCGGGCTCCACCGGGAACTCGGGATCATCTTCGAACGGCGAACTCGGGGTGTCCGAGTGGTCGACTCGCGGTGTCTGAGTGGACGACTCGCGTGGGTCTTGGGGGTGGGGGGCGGGTGGGGTGGCCAGGTGGCGGTCCAGGGCGGCCAGGACCAGCTCGGCGCCCTCGGCGACGGCCGCGCGGCGCTTGCCGAGCGGGTCGGTGGGCCACTGGGCGGTTTTCGTCTGGGACGCCAGCGGGTTCGGGTCGTCCTCGGCCGGGCGTGGCGCCCAGTGCGCGATGTCGGCCGGCGGGTGGTCGGCGGCCAGCACCGACTCCCGGATCTCGGTCAGGAACGCCGAAGGCCCCTTGGGCTTGTCGCCCGTCTCGCCCCACCAGTGCCCCGACACCAGCAGGCTGTGCTCGGACCTGGTCAGCGCGACGTAGAGGAGCCGGCGCTCCTCCACCAACCGCCGGGCGTCGAAGTCCTCCTCGTGCCCGATCAGCGCCTCCTCCACCTCCTTGCGGTTGGCGTCGGGCGCGATGCGGAGTTCCGGCAGGTCCTCGGCGTCACCCCGCAGGTGGGCGGGCAGCTCGGCCACCGCGCGCAGCCAGCTCGACGACTTCTTCCGCCCCGGGAACACGTCCTTCACCACGTGCGGCACGGCGACGATGTGCCACTCCAGTCCCTTCGCCGAGTGCATGGTCAGCACCTGAACCCGGTTCTCGGCCACCTCCACCTCGCCGGGTTCGAGGCCGTCCTCGGCCTGTTCGGCGGTGTACAGGTAGTCGAGCAGCGCCGGCAGGGTCGCGGACGGGCTGGCCGCCGCGAAGTCGTTCACCACGTCGGCGAACGCGTCCAGGTGCGCCCGGCCGACGCCGCCCGGCCGGGCCATCGCCTCGATGTCCAGCAGCAGGGTGCGCTCCACGTCGGCGACCAGTTCGGGCAGCGGCTGGTCCAGGCGTCTCCGCAGCGCCGACAGCTCGGCGCCCAGCCGGCGGATCCGGCGGTACCCCTCGGCCGAGTACGCGGTCGGGTCGCCCGGGTCGTCGAGCGCGTCCGCGAGACCGGCCAGTTCGGCGTGCTCACCGGGCAGGGCGTCGGCCAGCACGGCCAGCGGGTCGTCCACCACGGACTGACGGCTCGGCGCGCCGGCCAGGTCGCGGGCGCGCGTCCACAGGGCCGCCAGGTCGTACGCGGCGACCCGCCAGCGGGAACCGGTGAGGAGTCGGGCGGCGGCGGTGCCGGCCAGCGGGTCGACCAGGACGCGCAGGGCGCTGGTCAGGTCGCGCACCTCCGGCTCGTCCAGCAGGCCGCCCAGCCCGACGACCTCCACCGGCAGTCCGCGTTCCCGCAACGCGGCCGCGATGTTCGCCATGTCCGACCGCCGGCGCACCAGCACGGCGGCGGTCGGCGGCTCGTCGCTGGTGTCGAGGTGCGCCTCCCACTGCGCGGCGACGGTGTCGGCCACCCAGTCCAGCTCTTCGCGCACGTCGTCGAACAGGCCCACCCGCACGTCGCCCGGACCCGCGCCGTCACGGGCGCGCAGCTCCTCCACGTCCAGGCCCATGGCGCGCAGCGGCGCGGAGACGGCGTTGGCCAGGGCCAGCACCTCCGGCGGGTTGCGGAAGCTGGTGAGCAGGCCGAACTTCCTCGCCGGCGGGAAGTCGTGCACGAACCGGGGCAGGTTCGCCGCCGACGCGCCGCGCCAGCCGTAGATCGCCTGCGCCGGGTCGCCCACCGACGTGACGGCCATCGGCTCGCCGCGCCCGAACAGGGACCGCAGCAGCACGCGTTGCGCGTGGCCGGTGTCCTGGTACTCGTCCAGCAGCACCGCGCCGTAGCGCTCGCGTTCGCCGCGCACGACCTCCGGGTGCTCGGACGCCAGCCGTGCGGCCAGGGACATCTGGTCGGCGAAGTCCATCGCCGCTTCCCGCCGCTTGCGCGCCTGGTAGGCCTCCAGCAGCGGGAGCAGGTTGACGCGCAGGCGTTGGGCGTTGATCACGGCCTGCAACGACTGCGGCAGGCCGTCGCCCTGCCGCTTGGTCTTGGGCGCCGACTCGATCACGTGACACAGCCACTCGGCGTGCTCGCGCAGCGCGCTCGGCTCGACCAGGTGCTCCCCCAGTTCGCCGGCCAGCGCGAGCAGGTAGCCGGTGACGGTGGCGGGCACCTTGTCGGTGTCGAGGTCCTCCGCCCACGTCGACACGACGCGGTGCGCCAGCTGCCACGCCGCCGTCTCGGTGAGCAGCCGCACGCCCGGTTCGACCGGCAGCCGGAGGCCGTGTTCGCCGACGAGCCGACCCGCGTACGCGTGGTAGGTGAGGATCACCGGTTCGGTGGTCAGCACGGCGGCGCGGCGTTCACCGCTCGGGTCGAGCCGGTCGAGCAGCGGCGAGCCGCCCAGCCGGCGCAGCCTCAGCCGAACCCGGTCGGACAGCTGGCGCGCGGCCTTGCGGGTGAACGTCAGGCCGAGGACCCGTTCGGGGGTGACGAAGCCGTTCGCCACCAGGTACACCACGCGGGCGGCCATCGTCTCGGTCTTGCCCGCCCCGGCCCCGGCCACGACGAGCGCCGGCGCGGTGGGCGCGGCCACGACCGCGGCCTGCTCGGGAGTCGGTTTCGGCAGGCCCAGCGCTTCCGCGACCTCGAACGGACCGGCGAGCGCCATCGGCTCACCCGCACGTTCGACCCCGCTCGGCACGACCACGTCCCGCATTCTCCGTTGTCGGGCCGCGGCTGCTTCGGCGACCCGCAGGCCGCCGCGGTAATCCCTGGTCAGACCGCCCCTAGTGGCTCACCTGCCGGCCGGACGAGTGCACCGGGCAGGACGTGCGGACCGGGCAGCGATCACAGTCCGCGTTCTCCTCCGCCCGGTACTCGGGGCCGACGCTGGACCCGGCGGCCAGCTGCACGGCCTCCAGCCACACCCGGACGCCCTGCTCGTCCAGCGGCACCTGCTCCCGCTCGACACCGCCGGTCTTGCGGTCCTCCTTGGCCACGTACAGCAGCCGCGCGCCGCCAGGGTCGGTGCCGAGGCCCAGGTGCGTGAAGCCGCCCAGCGCCGTCGCCAGCTGGTAGACCGCGAGCTGCGGGTGCTCCTGCGCCTTGTCCTTGCTCACCGGCGTCTTGCCGGTCTTCACGTCCACCACGACCGGCCGCCCCTCCCGGTCGGTCTCCAGCCGGTCGACCCGGCCGCGCACCCGCAGGAACGGGCCGCCGTCCTGCTTGGGCACCTCGACCGAGATCTCCTCCTCGACCGCGACCTGGGTCAGCTGGGAGCGGCTGGACGCCAGCCACGCCAGGAACGTGTCCAGCATCCGCTCCACCCGGATCCGCTCGCGCCGGGAGAACCACGGCGCGCCCGCGTCCACCGCGGCCCACGCCTCGTCCAGCTTGACCCGCAGTTCCTTCTCGTCCGCGCCGGTAGCGGCGGCCTGCGCCAGCGCGTGCACGAGGGTGCCGGTGATCGACGCCAGCTCCGCCGGGTCCTGCCCGCCGTGCCGCTCCACGACCCACCTCAGCGGGCACTTCGCCAGGATCTCCACCGTGGACGGCGACACGCTGACCGTGTGCTCCTCTGTCCACAGAGGACGGTCCGTGGTGACGTCCGCCAAGCCGTACCAGGAATCCGGGTGCGCGCCCGGCACGCCCTCTGCCGCCAACCGCGCCAACTGGACGGCCGCGCGCTCACGCCGTTCCGCCGGCTCGTCGTCCGAGCACACCACCCGGCGCAGCTCGCCGACCAGCTCCGCCAGCACCAGACCGCGCTCGGGGGTGAACGTCGGCCGCTCCGGCTGGTCGGTGGACAGCTCCTCGATCTCGTCCAGGAACCGCGACGGCTGCTCGTCCTCCCCGCGCACCGCGCTGACCAGCAACGTCCGCCTGGCCCGGCTCGCCGCGACGAGCAGCAGCCGGCGCTCCTCGGCGAGGATCGGCGCGACCGCGGACACCGTCTCCGACGACACGCCCGCCACCACGTCGACCATCCGCTCGACACCGAGCAGCGACCCGCGCAGCCGCAGGTCGGGCCAACTGCCCTCCTGCACGCCGGGCACGGCCACGACCGTCCACTCACGACCGGTGGCGGCGTGCGCGGTCAGCACCGACACCGCCTCGCCGACCGGGGCGGACGCCGCCAGCGTGTCACCGACGATCTCCTGCGCGGCCAGGTAGTCCGCGAAGCCCTCGGCGCTCGACCCCGGCAGCCGGTCCACGTACTTCGCCGCCGCCTCGAACAACGCCACGATCGCGTCCAGGTCGCGGTCCGCCTGCATGCCGACCGTGCCGCGACGGGCCGACTGCGCCACCCACCGCAGCTCCAGACCGGTGGTCTGCCACAGCTCCCACAGCACCTGCTCGACGGTCAGCCCGTCCGCGATCCCCTTGCGCGCCTTGCGCACCAGCCCGCCGATCCGCCGCGCGGGCAGCGCCTCGGCGTCCTCCAGGGCGGCCAGCCGGTCGTCCGACTCGATCACCTCGACCAGCAGCTCACCGCTCGGGCGGTCCCGGCCCGCGGCCAGCTCCAGCCGGCGCAGACCACGCCGCAACCGCCGCAGCGCCAACGGGTCCGCGCCGCCCAGCGGGGACGACAGCAGCATCGCCGCGGTGTCCTCGTCCAGGCTGCCGGGCACGGCCGCGCACCGCAGCAACGCCAGGAACGGCATCACCGCGGGTTGCCTGGCCAGGGGCAGCTCGTCCCGGGGCACGGCCACCGGCACCCCCGCCGCCAACAACGCGCGGTGCAGCACCGGCAGCGACCTCGTCGCCGACCTCGCCACCACCGCCATGTGCGACCACGGCACTTCGTCGATCAGGTGCGCGCGGCGCAGCTGGTCCGCCACCCAGCTCGCCTCCTGCGCGGCGGACGCGAACAGCCTGACCTGCACGTTCCCCTCGCCGTCCACGGGCGACACCGCGCGGGTCGGGGACGAGCCGGGCAGCCGGCCGGCCAGCCGGCCCACGGCGGCCCGGATCTCCGGCGCCATCCGGTAGCCGGTGGTGAGGACGACCGCCGGCCCGTCCGCATCGGCCAACAGCGTCGGATCGGCGCCGCGGAACGAGAACACCGCCTGATCGGGATCACCCGCCAGGATGAATTCCTGCGCGGCCTCGCCCAGCACCCGGATGAACTCGAACTGCAACGGGTCGAGGTGCTGAGCGTCGTCCACCAGCAGGTGCCGCACCCGCCGCCGTTCGCCCGCCAGCACGTCCGGCTCGGTCTGGAACGCCAGCAGCGCGCTGCCCACCAGCTCCGCCGCGTCGAACGACGGCGCGTGCCCCTGGCCGCTGCTGGCCAGCAGGTTGACCTGCTCGTACTGGGTCGCGAACAGGCCGGCCGCGACCCACTCCTCGCGGGAGTGCTTGCGGCCCAGCTCGGTCAGGTCCTCCGGGGCGAGGCCGCGTTCGGTGGCGCGCAGCATCAGGTCGCGCAGTTCGTGCGCGAAGCCCGGCAGGGTCAACGCGGGCCGCAGCCGCTCGGGCCACTTCCGGGCGCCCACGCTCGCGTCACCGGCGAGGAGTTCGCGCACCACCGCGTCCTGCTCCGGGCCGGAGAGCAGCCGGGGTGCGGGCTCGCCGAGGTGCACGGTCTGCGCCCGGAGCACGGCGAACGCGTACGAGTGGACCGTTCTGACCAGCGGTTCCTGGGTCGTGGGCAACGCGCCTTCGTCGGTCGCACCGGTCAGCAGCCGGGTGATGTCCGCCCGCATCGCCTCCGCCGCGCGCCGGTTCGAGGTGAGCACCAGCACGTTCTCGGGGTGCACGCCGTTCAGCACCCGCTGCGCCACCACCTCGGCCAGCAACGTCGTCTTGCCCGTGCCGGGACCGCCCAGCACCCGCAACGGCCCGCCGACGTGGTCGAACACAGCGCGTCCGGGCGCGTCCCACTCACGCCGGGGCTCCTCCTGCCGCACCCGGCGCACCAACAACGGCGCCCGCTTCACTGCCACGGGAGCATGGAACCACGGCCCCCCGACACGACCGGACCACCGCCGCGAGGTCGCGTCGATCGTTGCGGCGCATCTTCCGGCGATCACGCCCTTCGATCGTCGCAAAATGGGCGCGAGCGGTCGACTTCCGGCCGACCGAGCCGCCGTCTGCGGAGCAGCGGCCATACTGGCGCCGTGGACGAGGAGTTGCACGAGATGATCCGCGAGGTGGTGCGGCGGATCCCCCGCGGCAAGGTGGCGACCTACGGTGACGTCGCCGACATCGCCCGCGCGCCGTCACCCCGGCTGGTCGGCGCCGTCCTGAACCAGGACGGGCACGACCTGCCGTGGCAACGGGTGCTGCGCGCCAACGGCACGTGCGCGCCGCACATCGCCGACCGGCAGCTCCAACTGCTGCGCGAAGAAGGCGTGCTGGCCGACGGTGGCAAGGTCGACCTGCGCACGTACCGCTGGCAGGACGCGGTCAAGGAGAAGGCGGAGCCTCCCGGTCTCTGGTGACCCGCGCCTCCACCCGCGCCATCTCGTCCTCGATCTCCGCGTCACGGGTCAGCGCCGCGGCCAGGCGCAACTGGGTCAGCGCCTCGTCGTTCCGGCTCTGCCGGCTGAGCGTGCGACCGAGCAGCAGGCGGGTGTAACCGTCCGACGGGTCGAGGTCGACCAGGGTGTTCAGCACGCCCTCGGCCTTGCCCAGCGCGGCGGACTGGAAGTGCGCCAACGCCAGTTCCGTCAGCACGGTCCGGTCGCGCGGCGCTTCCTCCGCGGCCTGGACCAGGTAGCGGGCAGCGCTGCTCGGGTCGCCCGCCGCACGGAACTCACGTCCCTTGCGCAGCAGCTCCACAACGTCGGTCATGACAACTCCTCGTCCGCCGTGGTGACGTGCGGGACGTGTGTGCGGCCCAGTCGCCCGGCTCGGAAGTCCTCGATGGCTTGCAGGATCTCGGCGCGCGTGTTCATCACGAACGGCCCGTAGCGCGCGACGGGCTCGTCCAGCGGCAGGCCGCCCAGGATCAGGACGTCCCACGTCGTGTCGGCCTTCATGGTGAGCGCGTCGCCTCCGTTCTCGAACACGGCCAACCGGCCCTCTTCGAGCGGTCGCTGCTCCGCGCCGGTCGTGCCGCGGCCCGACAGCACGTAGACCATCGCGGTGAAGTCGGTCGGCCACGGCAGGGTCAGGCGGGCGTGCGGGCTGAGGGTGGCGTGCAGGTAGGTGATCGGCGTGTGCGTCATGCCGGGGCCGCGGTGGCCCGCCACCTCACCGGCGATGACTCGGACCAGCGCGCCACCGTCGTCGCTGGACAGCAGCTTGGTGTCCCGAGCGCTGATGTCCTGGTAGCGAGGCGGGGTCCACTTGGCGGCCTTCGGCAGGTTGACCCACAGCTGCACGCCGTGGAGCAGACCGCCCTTGGCCACCAGGTCCTGCGAGGGCAGCTCGGAGTGGAGCACGCCGCTGCCGGCGGTCATCCACTGCGTGCCGCCGTCGGT
Source organism: Saccharothrix isguenensis (assembly GCF_052936305.1). Lineage (NCBI taxonomy): Bacteria > Bacillati > Actinomycetota > Actinomycetes > Pseudonocardiales > Pseudonocardiaceae > Saccharothrix > Saccharothrix isguenensis. The sequence goes on along the minus strand of NZ_CP193626.1, from coordinate 880,778 downwards.
GATCAGCCCACCGCCGCCGGACGAGTCCTCGTGCACGAACGCGCCGTCGATCATGTAGGTGACGGTCTCGAAGCCGCGGTGCGGGTGCCAGGGCGCGCCCTTCGCCTCACCGGGGCCGTACTCGACGGCGCCCATGTGGTCGAGGAGCAGGAACGGGTCGGCGAGCGCCAGGTCGACGCCCGGGAACGGGCGGCGGACCTGGAAGCCCTCGCCTTCGAGGAACTTCCGCGCCCGCACGACCTTCCGCACCTTGCGCCACGCCGTGGCGGCTTCGGGCAGCTCGGGGAGACGCGGGAGGGTGAGCGTGTCGGCGGTGATGGCGGGCATGACGGCCTCCTCGGACCGGACCGCCTGGGTTCAGCGGTCTCACCCGCGTCAACCTAGTTGAAGCGTCAACTATTCCGTCACCGCGACGGCCGGCCGGACCCGGCTCACGCGACGTCTTGGAAGCAGCGGGCCTCGTAGTAGCGGAGGAGGACGGCTTCCACGACCCGCAGGTGGGCGCCGATGGGCGCCGCGACGACCGCCGCTCCCGACCCGACGACCGCCCGGTGGAAGAGACCTGGGGCGAGGAGCCAGGAGGCGACGGCCACGCGTCCGGACGCGGAGGCGACGACGTCCGAGATGTGAGGGGTGGCGGTGGCGGCGTAGCCGATGGTCACGGGGCCGACGCGGCGGGACAGCGCCGTGGCGACCGCGCGGACGTCGGCGAGGGCGCGCGGGTCGGAAGAGCCGGCGGCGGCCAGGACGACGGAGTCGCCCGGAGTCCAGCCGGCCTCGGTCAGACGGGCGAGGAGAGCAGGCAGCAGCGCGGGGCCGATGGGGTCCGTGATCACCGCGTCCGGGTGCCCGGACGCCTCCACCTGCGCCGGGATGTCCACCCGGACGTGGTACCCGGCGGCCAGGAAGGCGGGCACGACGACCGCAGGCCCGCAGACCGAGGACAGCACCGTGGTCACGTCCGGCTGCCGAACGTCTGCGTACGCGACCCGCACCGGCACGCCACCGAGCCGGGCGCTCACCAGGGAAGCGATCTCCTCCACCACCACGGCCCCGGAGGGGTCACGGGTGCCGTGCGCGACGAGAACCAGCGTCATACCGCCACTCCGGCAGGGTCCATGGCCAGTCGGTAACCGCGCTTCACGACCGTCGCCACCATGCGGGGCTCGCCCAGAGCCGTGCGGAGGCGGCCGATCGCGGTCTCCACGGCGTGCTCCTCGCCACCACTGGGCAGGGCCGCCAACAGCTCGCGCCGGGACACCACCCGACCGCGGGCGGCGGCCAGGACGCGCAGCACGGCCATCGGCGCGGGCGGGACGGGCCGCAGCTCGCCGTCCACCACCACGGCCTGGCCGCGCAGTTCGACGTCACGGGCGGCGATCCGCAGCCGGGTCGCCCGCGCGGGCAGTTCGAGGGTCAGCTCCCGCGCCAACGCGCCGATGCGGGCGCGCGCGGGCTGCACCACCGGGACACCGGCGGCCACCAGCGGCCCGGCGGTGATCGAGCCGACGCCGACCACCAGGACTTCCCGCCGCAGCAACGACACCAGCTCCGCCAGCTTCCCCGACGCGTCCGCGACCCGCAGCACGGAGGCCGCGGCCGGGGCGCTGGTGAACGTCAGCGCGTCCACCTGGCCCGCGAGCACGGCCTCCAGCAGGCGTTCCAGCGGCGCGGGGTCGGACGGCCCGGTCCACCGGTACACCGGCACCTCGACGACCGTGGCGCCGGCCGCCCGCAGCGTCGACGTGAACTCCGGCAGCGGCTCGCCGTGCAGCTGGACGGCGATGCGCTTGCCGGACACACCGGCCCGCATCAGGTAGTCCAGCAGCTCGGCGTTGCTCTCGCTCTCCGGCGACCACGCGTCCACCAGACCGGCGGCGCGCACCGCTCCCCGAGCCTTCGGCCCCCGCGCCAGCACGTGCGCCCCGGACAGCCGGGACAGCAGCCGAGCGCCCAACCCCCAGCCCTCGGCCGCCTCGACCCAGCCGCGGAAGCCGATGCCGGTGGTCGCCACGGCGACGTCCACCGGCTCCTCCACCACGGCCCGCGTCGCGGCCAGCAGCTCCGCGTCGTCGGGCAGCGGCACGATCCGGATGGCAGGACCCTGGAGCACGGTCGCGCCCTTGCGCTCCAACAACGCCGAGAGCTCGTCGGCCCGCCGGGCGGCGGTCACACCGACCGTGTACCCGGCCAGCGGGGCGGCGGTCACGGCGACCCGACCTGGATGACGCCGTCGGCCACGACCACCGGGTGCACCGGCACCCCGGTCGAGGGGTCGTCCAGGCACTTGCCCGTGGTCAGCTCGAACGCCTGCTTGTAGACCGGCGACACGACCACCGGCACACCGCCCCGGTCGCCAACGATCCCGCGCGACAGCACCGCCGCGCCGCTGAACGGGTCGATGTTGCCCAACGCGTGCACCGTCCCGGCCGAGGTCAGGAACACCGCCACCTGGGAACCGTCGGGCAGCAGGACCGCCACCCCTTGGTCCGGCCGGAGGGCGCTCAACTCGCACACAGGTGTCATCGGGAAACCTCCGGACTCTCCGCCTCACCGAAAGCGGGAACACCCAACAGAACCGGCACCTTCTGGCCGCGCTCTTCGCGGAACGAGATCGTCGGGTCGGGCGTGTCGGGCGCGTTGACGAACGACGTGAAGCGGGACAGCTTCTCCGGGTCCTCCAGCACGCCGCGCCACTCGTCGGCGTAGTTGTCCACGTGCTTGGCCATCGCGGCCTCCAGGTCGGCGCAGATGCCGAGGCTGTCGTCCACGATGACGTCGCGCAGGTGGTCCAGTCCGCCTTCCAGCGACTCGATCCAGGTCGAGGTGCGCTGCAACCGGTCCGCCGTGCGGATGTAGAACATCAGGAACCGGTCGATCAGCCTGATCAGGGTCTCGGTGTCCACGTCGGACGCGATCAGGTCGGCGTGCCGAGGCGTGAAGCCGCCGTTGCCGCCGACGTAGAGGTTCCAGCCGTTCTCGGTCGCGATGATGCCGAAGTCCTTGCCCCGCGCCTCGGCGCACTCACGCGCGCAGCCGGACACGGCGGACTTGAGCTTGTGCGGCGACCGCAGGCCCCGGTAGCGCAGTTCCAGTTCGATGGCCAGCGACACCGAGTCCTGCACGCCGAACCGGCACCACGTGGTGCCGACGCACGACTTCACCGTGCGCAGCGCCTTGCCGTACGCGTGCCCGGACTCGAAACCGGCGTCCACCAAGCGCTTCCAGATCGCCGGCAGCTGGTCGACGGTCGCGCCGAACAGGTCGATCCGCTGCCCGCCGGTGATCTTGGTGTAGAGCCCGTAGTCGCGGGCGACCTCGCCGATGACGATCAGCTTCTCCGGCGTGATCTCGCCGCCGGGGATGCGCGGCACGACCGAGTAGGTGCCGTTGCGCTGCATGTTGGCCAGGAAGCGGTCGTTGGTGTCCTGGAGGGTGGCCTGCTCGCCCTCCAGCACGTGCCCGTTGTCCAGCGACGCGAGGATCGAGGCGACGGCGGGCTTGCAGATGTCGCAGCCGAGGCCGCGGCCGTGCCGGGTGATCAGGTCGGTGAACGTGGTGATGCCGGTGGAGCGGACGACCTCGAACAGCTCGGCGCGGGACTGGTCGAAGTGCTCGCACAGCGCCTTGGACTGCTCGACACCGCACTCGGACAGCAGCTTCTTCAGCATCGGCACGCACGAGCCGCAGCCCGTGCCCGCCTTGGTGCACGCCTTGATGCCCGGCACGTCCACCGCGTCGCCGGAGTCCACCACGTCCACGATGTGCTGCTTGGTGACCGCGTGGCACGAGCACACCTGCGCGTCGTGCGGGAGCGTCAGCTCGACGCCGCCTTCCGGGCCGATCAGCGCCACCGGGTCACCGGGCAGGGCACGACCGACGAGGGGCCGCAGCGACGTGTACTTCGACGCGTCACCGACGAGGATGCCGCCGAGCAGGGTCTTCGCGTCGTCGGACACCACGAGCTTGGCGTAGGTGCCGGCGACGGCGTCGTTGACGACGACCTCCAGCGCGCCCTCTTCCTTCGCGTGGGCGTCGCCGAACGAGGCCACGTCCACGCCGAGCAGCTTCAGCTTGGTGGACATGTCGGCGCCGGGGAACTCCGCCCCGCCGCCGAGCAGGCGGTCGGCCACCACCTCGGCCATGGAGTACCCGGGCGCGACGAGGCCGTAGACCATGCCGTCGAGGTTGGCGCACTCGCCGATGGCGTAGACGTCCCGGTCGGACGTGCGGCAGGCCTTGTCCACCACGATGCCGCCGCGCGGGCCGACATCGAGGCCGGACGAGCGGGCCAACCCGTCGCGCGGCCGGATGCCGGCGGAGAACACCACGACGTCCAGGTCCAGCTCGACGCCGTTGGACAGCTTGGCGATGAGCCGGCCGCGGTCCTCCTCGATGGACGACGCGGACGTGCCGGTGTGCACGGTCAGGTCCAGCTTCTCGACCAGCCGCTTGAGCAGCCCGGCGCCGCCCTCGTCCACCTGGAGCGGCATCAGGCGCGGGCCCAGCTCGACCACGTGCGGCGAGATCCCCATGCCTCGCAACGCGTTCGCGGCCTCCAGCCCGAGCAGGCCGCCGCCGAGCACCATGCCCGCGTGCCGGCCGCTGCCGCGGGCCGACTCCACCGTGGCGCGGATGCCGTCCAGGTCGTCGATGGTCCGGTACACGTGGCACCCGGGCAGGTCACGACCCGGCACCGGCGGCACGAACGGCACCGAGCCGGTGGCCAGGACCAGCGCGTCGTACCGCTGCACCCGGCCGCTCGCCGTGCGCACCACCTTGGCGACCCGGTCGATGTGCACGACCTGGTCGGTCAGGTTCAGCTCCACGGTGTCGTCGTGCGGCGGCAGGCTCAGCGACCCGGCGTCCCAGCTGTCCACGTAGGACGACAGCGCGACGCGGTCGTAAGCGGGACGGGACTCCTCGGCGAACACGACGATCCGCCACTGGCCGGTGACGTCCTTCTCGCGGAGGGCCTCCACGAGCCGGTGACCGACCATGCCGTGACCGGCGACTACCAGCGTTCGCGTCATGGGACCAATCCCTCCTTCTGCCCGGGTCAATGCTCACCGGGCACCGTGTCGTGCCAAGGTCGCGAATGTTGCGCAGGTGTTAAAGCAGCCTCACGCCGCACTTCAGGGCGTTGTGTGCGTCACACACCGGCATATGCGAGGCTCGGACGCCGCGCGAAGACCCTGCGGCGCATGTAGAACCACCAGGTGGTGGCCATGCACAGGCCGTAGAACACGAGGAACGCGGTGAGCGCCGGGGCGAGCGTCTTGCTGCCCTCCAGCGAGAACTTGAAGACCAGGTTCACCAGCACGCCGCCGAACGCGCCGATCGCGCCCGCGATGCCGACCACCGCCGCGGCCTGCCGCTTCGCCGAGCGCACGTCGTCGGTCTGGGCGGCGAAGATGGCCGGGATCATCCGGTAGGTGGAGCCGTTGCCCACGCCGGCCAGCACGAACAGCGCGATGAACGAGCCGAAGAACAGCGCGAAGCTGCCGATCTCGATGCCGGCCAGCAGGCCGACCGTGCCGACCGCCAGGCCGAGGAACACGGCCATGGTGATCCGCGCGCCGCCGAACCGGTCCGACAGCCACCCGCCGAGCGGCCTGGTCACCGACCCGATGAGCGCGCCGAGGAACGCCAGCGCCACGAAGCCCTTGTACTCCACGAAGCTCAGCTTGATCAGCGACGGGAACGCGAACGAGAAGCCGATGAACGAGCCGAACGTGCCGATGTAGAGGAACGACATCACCCACGTGTGCTTGTTCGACATCGCCTTCTTGTACGACGAGCCGTCCGGCTTGGCCTGGGTGAGGCTGTCCATGAGGAACCACGCGCACGCGGCGGCGACCACGACGAACGGCATCCAGAACAGCGCCGCGTACGCCAGGTTGATGCCCGTGCCGAGGGAGATGACGATCGGCACGACCAGCTGCACCATCGCCACGCCGAGGTTGCCGCCGGCCGCGTTGAGCCCGAGCGCCAGGCCCTTCTTGCCCTCCGGGTAGAAGAACGAGATGTTCGCCATCGAGGACGAGAAGTTGCCGCCGCCGAAGCCCATCGCGGCCGACGTGAGCAGGAAGAACCAGTACGGCGTGGCGGGGTTGGTGACCGCGATCGCCAGCATCGTGCACGGGATCAGCAGCAGGCCCGCGCTGATCGTGGTCCACGCCCGCCCGCCGAACTTCGGCACCGCGAACGTGTACGGGATGCGCAGCACCGCGCCGACCAGGTTCGGCACGATCAGCAGCCAGAACGTCTGGCCGACGGTGAAGCCGAACCCGACGGAGCCGAGGCTCACCACGACGATGCTCATCAGGCTCCACACCGTGAAGCCCAGGTTCTCCGCCAGGATGGAGAAGATCAGGTTCTTGCGGGCCACCTTCCGACCGGTCGCCTCCCAGAACGACGGGTCCTCCGGCTCCCAGTTGTCGATCCACCGACCGCGGCGCTTCCCCTGCGGCATCACGCTCTCGGTCTCCACCACTGTGCTCATTGGACCCTCCCGGACACCGATTTCCCGTTGCCGGAACCGTAAGAACGGTCCGTTACCCCGACGTTCGGGCAGGTGTCGCCGCCGGCAACACCACCGCACATCACGCCGATTGCGGCTGTGAGGCCGCCAGCCAGTCGACGATCCCGCACACGGCGTCCTTGCAGCCGCCACATCCCGTGCTCGCCCGGGTGACCTCCGCGATCGCGGACGTGGTCGTCGCGCCACCCCTCCAGGCGCTGACGAGCTGCCCCTTGCTGACCGTGTTGCACCGGCACACCACGGCGGACGCGGGCAGGTCGGCCGGGCTGGCCTCGTTCTCGGCGGGCAGCGCACGGCCGAGCAGCAGCGCGAGCCGGTCGGTGGGCGCGGGCAGACCTCGGTCGAACAGCTGGGTGATGGCCGCCGCGGCGTCCGGCGCGCCGATCACGATCGCGCCCGTCACCTTGTCCCCGCGCAGCACGAGCTTCGCGTAGCGGCCGCGCGCCGGGTCCTGGAAGCACAGCACCTCGTCGTCCACCGAGTCGACGCCCACGTGGACGTCGCCCAGCGCGGCCAGGTCGACGTCACGGGCCTTCAGCCTGGTCACGACGGTCGTCCCGGCGTACCGGGCGGCCGGCGCGACGCCGGTGAGCCGGTCCGCGAGCACGGCGGCCTGCTCCCACGCGGGCTGGACCAGGCCGGACACCATGCCGACGTGCTGGGCGCAGTCGCCGATGGCGTGCACCCTGGGGTCGCTGGTGCGCAGCGCGTCGTCCACCAGGACGCCCCGGTCGACGTCGATGCCCGCCTGCTCGGCGAGCCCGGTCTCCGCGCGCACGCCCGCCGACACGACGACGAGGTCCGCCGGCGCGTGCGTGCCGTCGTTGAGCTCCAGCCCCTCGCCGGGCGTGTACTCGGTGGCCAGCACGCCGAGCCGGAACTCGATGCCCAGGCCCCGCAACGTGGTGGCCAGCACCCGGCCCGCGCCCGGGTCGAGCTGCCGCTCCATCAGGTGCCCGACCGGGTGCACGACCGTGACCAGGCAGCCCCGGCCGGCCAGACCGCGTGCGGCCTCCAGCCCGAGCAGCCCGCCGCCGAGCACCGCGACCGGCGTCCCCGGCGAGGCCTTCGCCACGATCCGGGCGCAGTCGTCCAGCGAGCGGAACGCCACCACACCGGACGCCAGGTCTCCGTTGCCGTCCAGCAGCCCGTCGGTCGGCGGCACCCACGACCGCGCGCCGGTGGCCAGCACCAGCGCGTCGTACGGCACCTCGTCGTCGTCCACGTGCACGACCCGCCGGGTCCGGTCGATCTTGGTGACCGAGCCGCCCAGCCGCAGGTCCACGTGGTGCCTGGCGGCCCAGTCCGGCTCGTGCAGCCGCACCGCCTCCGGCGTCAGCGACCCGGCCACCACGCTGGACAGCAGCACCCGGTTGTACGCGGGGTGCGGCTCGTCGCCCAGCACGGTCACCGCCACCCGTTCCGCCTTCGGGTCGCGGCGGCGGATCTCGTCGGCCAGCCGGGCGCCGGCCATGCCGTAGCCCACGATGACAACGTTCCTCATACCGACTCCAATCGGACCGCGCACACCTTGAACTCGGGCATCCGGCTCGTCGGGTCCAGCACCGGGTTGGTCAGCAGGTTCGCCCGGCCCTCGCCCGCGTAGTGGAAGGGCAGGAACACCACGTCGATCCGCATCGACGGCACGCAGCGCACCCGTGCCACGGTCCGGCCGCGCCGCGACACCACCGCGGCCAGGTGGCCGTGGCCCAGCCCCGCGCGGACGGCGGTGTCCGGGTGGACCTCCACGTACGCCTCGGGCTCGGCCTGGTTCAGCTCGCGCACCAGCCGGGTCTGCGCGCCGGACTGGTAGTGCTGGAGCACCCGGCCCGTGGTGGCCTGCAACGGGTAGTCGGCGTCCGGCGCCTCCGCCGGCCCCCGGTGCTCCACCGGGATGAACCGCGCCAGGCCGTCGGGGTGGGCGAAGCGGTCCAGGAAGTTGCGCGGGGTGCTCTCCTCGACCACCGGCCAGTGCAGCGCCTCCCCCCGACGCAGGCGCTCGTACGTGACGCCGGAGTAGTCCGCCAGGCCGCCCTCCGACGCCCGGCGCAGCTCCTCGAACACCACCTCGGGCTCGGTCGGGAACCGCTCGGCGGGCTGCCCGAGCCGGGTGGCGAGGCCCTGCATCACGTCGAGGTCGCTGCGCACGCCCTCGGGCGGCTCGACGGCCACCTGCCGGAGCAGGACGCGGCCTTCGAGGTTGGTCATCGTGCCGCTCTCCTCGGCCCACTGCGTGATCGGCAGCACGACGTCGGCGACCGCGGCCGTCTCGGACAGGACCAGGTCGGCCACCACCAGGAGGTCCAGCGCCTGGAGCCGATCGGCGACGTGCTGGGAGCGCGGCGCGGAGACGATCACGTTGCTGCCGAACACCAACAGCGCCTTCGGGCCGTCCGGCTGACCGAGGGCGTCGAGCAGCTCGTAGGCGGAACGACCCGGTCCGGGGAGGTCGTCCACCCCCCAGACGTGCTGGATGTGCTCGCGGGCCTCCGGGTCGTCGATCTTGCGGTAGCCGGGGAGCTGGTCGGCCTTCTGGCCGTGCTCGCGCCCGCCCTGGCCGTTGCCCTGGCCGGTGAGGCAGCCGTAGCCGGAGCCCTTCGTGCCGGGCAGGCCGAGCGCGAGCGCCAGGTTGATCCAGGCGGACACGGTGTCCGCGCCGCTGGCGTGCTGCTCCGTGCCGCGGCCGGTGAGGATGTAGGCGTTGCCCGCCTCGGCCAGGATGCGCACGGCGGCCCGCTGGTCGGCGACCGGCACGCCGGTGACCCGCTCCACCCGTTCCGGCCACCACGTCGCGGCGATGCGCCACGCGTCGTCGAAGCCGGTGGTGCGGTCCGCCAGATACCGCTTGTCCAGGTAGCCGTCCGCGACGGCGGTGTGCAGCAGGCCCAGCGCCAGCGCCAGATCCGTGCCGGGGGCGGGCTGGAGGTGCAGGGTCGCGAGCTCCGCGGTGGGGGTGCGGCGGGGGTCGATGACGATCAGCTCGGCGTTCCGCAGGTGTTGGACGAACGGCGGCATCGTCTCCGCGGGATTCCCGCCCACCACCAGGATCGCGCCCGCGTCGTCCAGGTCGGTGACCGGGAACGGCATCCCGCGGTCGAGCCCGAACGCCCTCATGCCCGCCGCCGCCGCGCTGGACATGCAGAACCGGCCGTTGTAGTCGATCTGCGAGGTGCCGAGCGCGACCCGGGCGAACTTGCCCAGCAGGTACGACTTCTCGTTGGTCAGCCCGCCGCCGCCGAACACGCCGACCGAGTCCGGACCGTGGACTTCCCTCAGCTCACGCAGCTTGTCCGCGACGAGGTCCAGCGCCTCGTCCCACGACGCCGGGCGCAGCTCGCCGTCGCGGCGGACCAGCGGTGTGGTCAGCCGCGCGGGCGACGTCAGCAGCTCCGCCGACGTCCACCCCTTCTGGCACAGGCCGCCGCGGTTGGTGGGGAACTCCCGCGGCGACACCCTGCCGTTGTCGATCGTCATCGCGCACTGGAGCGCGCAGTACGGGCAGTGCGTGTCGATTCTGGGGGAGTCGGTCACGCGTCCGACGGTAAGAACACCCTGTTAACGGCGGAACGCGTGATGTTTCGTCCGCGCGAACTTGACTGCTCAGCACGCCTGCGTCGAGGGTGAGGTCACAGCGACTCGACGACCCTGGCGGCCATCCGCTCCAGCCCGACAAGAGATTGTCTGCTCGAACGGGGGTGCAGGGCGTGGACCGCGAGGCGGAACAGGGTCGCCCGCAGGAGGATCTGCGGCCACTCCTCCAGGTGCGCCCAGCGCTGGAGGATGCCGTGATCCGCGCCACCCCAGGCGAGCGCGTCGACCACGACGACCGCCGCGCCGTACGTGCCGGGACGCCAGTAGGGGACGAAGTCGATGATCGCGGGGGCGGCGTCGCCGGCGAACAGGACGTTGCCGAACAGGTCGCCGTGCACCACTTGGGGCTTGAGCGCGACGGGCTTGCGGTAGGCCGCGCACAGCTCGAACAGCCGGCCGCCCAGGTCAGGGTCGAGGTCGGCCCTCTCCTCGTCCCACGCGCAGCGGTCGGCGGTGGCGAACAGGTCGGTGCGGGCGTCCAGGAACCGCGGCTTGGGCAGTTCGGCGGTCGCCCGGTGGAGCTTCACGGCGACGTCCACGACCTCGTCGTGCCTCGGCTCGGCCCGGCCGGACAGGTACTTGGTCGCCGCCCAGCCGCCGACGACGTACCGGCCGTCGGTGGACCTCAGCGGGCGGGCCACGCGCAGGTTCTCGACGTCGAGCGCGTCGAGGGTCTTGGCGACCCAGGTGGCCTCGGCCGGCTTGCCCGCCGGGCGGATGGCCGCGTCACCGCACCGCCAGACCGGGCCCCCGTCGATCAACTCCGGCTCGGCGTCCCGCGCGCCGAACGCAGCACGCACGTGCGACGGTGGCGGCTCCGGAGATGGGGTCACGCCGGCACGCTACCTGCACGAGGGCTTCCGTTGGTGGACCTCCGGCGCCGAAACGCGCGGTGTCCACGCATTTGGCCCAACCGCAATATTGCGGTCTGGGTTGGATGGCTGCTGCTCCGCGGACGGTTGCCCGGTCGCCTGGAAATCGACCTCGCGCCAGGGGGAAATTATGACCGACATCACTCATGCGGCGTTTGCGCTGGGGTTGCACCGCGAGCTGCCCGCCGGCAACCGGTTGCTGGTCGCCGTTCTCGGTGGCGGCGGCGCTGTGCAGCCGCTGCCGGCGCGGCGGGCGACGACACCGGGGCCGCGGTGGCCGAGGTGCTGCGCGCCGACGTCGAGCGGATGGCGAAGCTGCTCGCCATCGCGGCCGGCGAGGACGCCGTCACGTCGACCGACACCATGCGCGAAGGCCGCGTGGGTGGAGGAGTTCCCCGCCGAGGACACCCGTCCCCGCGAGTTCCGCGCACCCTCGGGCAAGCGGGTGGTGCCGACGATGCACCGGGTCGGAGCCTTCGGCCACACCGCGCGCCAGGGCCGGCAGGCCCTGCTCATCCCGTGCGACGAGGCGATGGACGTGGTCGCCCTCATGCCCGACGCACCACTGGCCACGGCGGAACTCGACGGGGAGACGTTCGCCGACCTGCTCACGGGCGCGCGGTTCACCGAGGTCGACCTGTACCTGCCCAAGGTGGACCTGACCGCCGCCTCCGAACTCGCCGCCCCGCTGCGCGCGCTCGGCGCCGGACCGCTGTTCGACTCGTGGCTGATGGTCGGGAAGGTGCTGCACCAGGCGACGCTCCGGGTCAACGAGCAAGGCGTCGAGGGTGCGGCGGCCACGGCGGTGATCGCCTTCATGGGGTCGCACGACCCGCGGGAGGCCCTGGTGGTGCGGTTCGACCGGCCGTTCCTGCTGGCCGTCCGCCACCGCAGGACCGGCCTGCTGCTGTTCCTGGCCGAGGTGAGCGAGCCGCAGGACGCACGACGCCGGGGCGGCCCGTGGAGGCGGCCCCGGCGTCTGGTGCGTGGATCAGTGCGTGGGATCAGTACGTCGGCAGCGAGGGGTCGACCTCGCGGGCCCAGGCGAGCACGCCGCCGCCCACGTGCACGGCGTCCTTGAACCCGGCCTTGTGCAGCGCGGCCAGCGCCTCCGCCGAACGGGCGCCGGACTTGCAGTGCAGCACGACCTGCTTGTCCTGCGGCAGCTCCGAGAGGGCCTCACCCGACAGGATGCGGTCCTTCGGGATGAGCACCGAGCCCGGGATCTTCACGATCTCGTACTCGTGCGGCTCGCGGACGTCCACCAGGAGGAAGTCCTCCCCGCCGTCCTGCTTCTGCTTCAGCTCCAGCGGCGTGATCGTGTTGCCCGCCGCGGCCTGCTGGGCGTCGTCCGACACCACACCGCAGAACGCGTCGTAGTCGATCAGCTCGGTGATCTTGATGCTCTCGGGGTCCTTGCGGATCTTGATCGTCCGGTAGGACATCTCCAGGGCGTCGTAGACCATGAGCCGGCCGAGCAGCGGGTCGCCGATGCCGGTCAGCAGCTTGATCGCCTCGGTCACCATGATCGAGCCGATCGACGCGCACAGCACGCCCAGCACGCCGCCCTCGGCGCACGACGGCACCATGCCGGGCGGCGGCGGCTCGGGGTAGAGGTCGCGGTAGTTCAGGCCCTGGCCGTTCGGCGCGTCCTCCCAGAACACGCTGACCTGGCCCTCGAACCGGAAGATCGAGCCCCACACGTACGGCTTGCCCAGCAGCACGGCCGCGTCGTTGACCAGGTACCGGGTGGCGAAGTTGTCCGTGCCGTCCAGGATGAGGTCGTAGTCGCGGAAGATGTCGAGCGCGTTCTCCGAGTTCAGGTGGGTCTGGTGCAGCACCACCTTCACGAACGGGTTGATCTCGGCCACCGAGTCCCGCGCCGACTCCGCCTTGGGCTTGCCGATGTCGGACTGGCCGTGGATGACCTGCCGCTGGAGGTTCGACTCGTCGACGATGTCGAAGTCGACCACGCCCAGCGTGCCGACACCCGCCGCGGCCAGGTACAGCAGGGCCGGACTGCCCAGCCCGCCCGCGCCGACGACCAGGACCTTCGCGTTCTTCAGCCGCTTCTGCCCGTCGACCCCGACATCCGGGATGATCAGGTGGCGGCTGTACCGCGCGACTTCCTCCTTGGTCAGCTCCGCTGCGGGCTCCACGAGCGGCGGAAGCGCCATCTGAGTCCTCCTCGACGAAACATGTCCTGTACAGACGGACAACGCCAGCCTGCCCGTCCGTCTTCCCCGATGGGAAGTCGTCCCACAGCGCGGGACGCGACCGTCTACTCGGGTGCGACCGGGAATGGATTCGGCTTGCACACCTTGCCGTCCGCCACCACGGCCGCGCGGTCGCCGCCGGGGACGGAGTTGAGCTGCGCGACGTAGTCGTTGGCCACGCCGAACGACTGCTGCATCATCACCGGGGCGAAGCCGCCCTCGACCGCGCAGCCCACGTGGCCGTTGCCGAGCGCGTGCCCGACCTCGTGGTTGATCGCGTAGGTGCGGTAGCCGCTGATGTCGTTGCCGTAGGCCTTCGCACCGCGCACCCAGCGGGCCGTGTTGATGATCACCCGGCCGCTCGACGGGTGCCAGCACGACGCCTCGAACTGGATCGAGAACCCGCACACCGCGTGGGCGGTGTTCGTCGTGGTGAGGGCGATGGTGAAGTCGACGTCGCCGCCCTCGACCCGCTGCAGGGCGGCCGTGCCGGTGCCGACCCAGCTGCGCGGGTCGGCCAGGAACCCGTCGATCGTCCGGGCGAACGCGTCGCGGTCGCCGCCGTAGTCGGACGGCTCGACGCCGTCCTCGACGGCGATGTCGTACCGGTACAGCTTCCCGGTGCCCACCTGCGGCGTGGTGCCCGGGACCACCGCGAACGTGCCCGCGCCCTGCTCGGAGAACTTCGGGCCGTCCGGCAGCTGCGCGGTCGGGAAGTTCGCCAGGTCGATCGCGGGCGGCGGCCTCTCGGTGGCCTCCGGAGGACCGGGGGTGGAGCTCGGCGCCGGTGCGCCGGAGGCGGCGTCGATCGGCCCGCCGGCCAACTCGTTGCCGGTCGTCGGCGCGGCCGTGTCCAGCACGACCAGCGCCGTGAGCACGAGGAGCACGGGAACGGCGTAGATCCGCCAGCCGTAGCTCGCGATCAGCCCGCGCATGCCCTTCTGGCGCTTGCGGTGCCTCGGACCGGCCGGTTCCCAGGACGCGGCCAGCGGCTCGGCGGCGGTGCGGCGCGCCCCGCGGCGGTAGCGGTCTTCGGACAGCGGCGGCCGGTCATCAGCGGACGGCGGCGCGTCACGCTCGCCCTGCGACGTCCGGTTCACGCCGACCAGGGTGCCACAACCACACCCGTGCGGCGGATTCCAGGTGACCCACGCGTCAGCGAGCAGCCGATCCGGTGCGCCTCACCGACCGTCACCACTCCTGCCGCTCGACCGCCTCCCACATGCCCAGCACGGCACGGGCCACCGACACCGGCCGCTCCATCTGCGCCACGTGCCCGGTGCGCGGCAGCACGAGCAGCCGCCCGCGCGGGATCAGCCGGGCCACCCTGGGCGCCTTGCGCACGCTGACCAGTCGATCCTCGGTCCCCCAGACGACCAGCGTCGGCGCGGTGATCTTCGGCGGCAGCAGCCACATCGACTTGGACCGCGGCACCAGCCAGGTGCGGATCAGGTCGACCGTGCTGCGGCTCAGCGCGTTGCCCGCCCACGCCTGCGCGGACCGCTCGGTGTACTCGCGGTCACTCTGCGCGATGCGGTGCTCCGGCACCGAGTGCGGCTCCGCGAAGCACAGCCGGAGCATCTGGTGAGTCCGCTCACGCGGCGTCACGGCGGCCAGCTGCTCCTGCACCCGCTGCCCGACGACCGGCAGGAACGCCAGCGGCAGCCGCCGGTCCGACACCCGGCGCAGGCTCGGCCGCAGGTCCGGCACGGCGGGCGAGACCAGGGTCAGGGTGCGCACCAGGTCGGGGCGGGCGGAGGCGACCATCAGCGTGATCGCGCCGCCCATGGAGTTGCCGAACAGGTGCACCGGGCCGGGGCCGAGCGACTCGATGTACTCGATCACGACACGTGCGTGCGTGGCCATCCGGAAGTCGTAGCCGTCGACCGGCTCGGACCGGCCGAACCCCGGCAGGTCCAGCGCGTGCCCGTCGACGTGCTCGCGCAGCTGCGCGGACAGGTCCGTCCAGTTGGTCGACGAACCACCCAGTCCGTGCACGTAGACGGCGGTGGAGTCGGCCGGACCGGGCGTGCGCCGGACGTGCAGGCCGTGCCCGGCGATCTCGACGCAGTCACCAGGCCACGGTTCGATCGTTGTGTCGAGCGGAGGTAGCGGGGCGGTGGACAGGGGCACGTGGGTGATGGCGGTTCTGCGCGCCTCCAACGTCTCGGTCACGCCTCAAGGATGCCTGCACAGGCGTCCTACGAAACGGGAAGCTTTCCCGGAACGCTGCTACCAGCGAGTAAGGTTGCCGACGAGCCGTGAGGGCAACCCCTTTCCGGTTCCGTGATGAGTTGGTTGGCTGGAGGCACCATGACGGAGACGGCCCAGACTGCGGTCGGGCACCACGGCGGCGCGGCGGGGCGGGGTGTACGGCTGCCACGCACCGCTCGACGTGCCCAGTTGCTGGCCGCGGCGCAGGACGTGTTCGTGACCAACGGCTACCACGCCGCCGCGATGGACGAGATCGCCGAGCGCGCGGGGGTCAGCAAGCCGGTGCTCTACCAGCACTTCCCCGGCAAGCTGGAGCTGTACATGGCGCTGCTGGAGTCCCACGTGGACGAGCTGGTGAACCGCGTGCGCGGTGCGCTGGCGTCCACGACGGACAACAAGCAGCGGGTGAAGGCCGCCGTCGCCGCGTTCTACGACTTCGTGGACGGCGAGGGCCAGGCGTTCCGGATGGTGTTCGAGTCGGACCTGCGCGGCGAGCCCGCGGTGGCGCGCGCGGTCGAGCGCGCGACGACGGACAGCGTCGAGGCCATCACCGACACGATCACCGCCGACGCCGGCCTGGACGAGCACCGGGCCCGGCTGCTCGCGGTCGGCTTGGTCGGGTTGTCGCAGGTCACGGCACGTGCGTGGCTCGCGGACGACCGTCAGCTCGCCAAGGAGGACGCGGTCGCCCTGATCTCGAACCTCGCCTGGCGCGGCATCGGCGGCGGCTTCCCGCTCCAGCACCCGGAGCACCAGGCCGAACCCCGGTCCGAGTTCGAGCCGGAGTCCCAGTCGGAGCACCAGCCCGAGTCCCGGCCCTAGTCCCGGCACCGAGCACGCGAAGTGGGGGCCGTCCCCGACGGCGACCCCCACTTCGTCGTCACAGCAGTGCCCGTACGTGCGCTGCGACCTCGTCCGCCCTCTCGAAGGGCAGCATGTGGCCGGCGCCCGGGTAGAGCACCAGCTCGGCGTGCGGCAGTTCTTCGGCGAGCACCCTGGCGTGCCGCAACGGCGTGAGCCGGTCCTCCGTGCCCGCCAGCACCACCGCCGGGACGCGGGCGAACTCGGCCAGCGCCTTGCGCCGGTCGTGCTCGTTCAGCGAGTCGCGGAACCCGACCATGCTCACCGGGTGGCACCGGCCGACCATCGCGGCCGTCGACGCGACGTGCCGCCACGACGGCCGCTTGCCGAACAGCAGCCACCGCAGTCCCGGTCTGGCGACCCCGGTCCGGCGCAGCAGCTCCGCCCGCCGCAGCCGGGCGATCCGCCGGTTCACCGCCTTCTCCCCCACCATGAACGCCCGCCCGACGACAGGGGGCAGCCCCAGCGTCGACCCGGCGAGCTCACCCGAAGTCGTGGCGACCAGGACGACGCCGGCGACGCGGTCGAGCAGCGAGGGGTGCTGCTCGGCCAACGCCATGATCGTCATGCCGCCCATCGAGTGCCCGACCAGCACGATCCGCCCCGTGGGCACCCGTGCCGCGATCACCTCGGCAAGGTCGTCGGCACACCGCGCGATGGTGGCCGACCCGACCGGCGCGGGCCCCGACCCGCCGTGACCGCGGTGGTCGTACCGCAGCACCCGACCCGGCAGCCCGGGGGCGACCAGGTCCCACGACGTGTGGTCCAGCGTCCAGCCGTGCAGCAGCACGGTCGTCAGCTCCGCGTCGCGCGGCCCGGTGTCCACGACGTGCAGCGCCGTGCCGTCCGACGTCACGAACCGCCGGTCCGCCGCCCACGGCGGGTCCGCCCGGCTCACCCGAGCAGGAACGACCGGCGCCATGCGTGCATCCCCGGCTTCCCGATGAGGTCCACCTCGTCCAGGAACTTCATGATCCGCTCGCCCGACCAGCGGATCGTCTCCCGCCAGTTCGGGTTCGTCACCGCCGCCCTGTACGCCTCGGCCTTGTCCAGCCCGACGGCCGCGTAGACCTCCGGGTTGACGATCGACCGGGTGATGAACATCGACGTCGTCGCGATGAGCCACCGCTGGTAGGCCATCTCCTTCTTGGTCAGCTTCGCCATGCCCCGGACGACCTCCTCCCGGGCGAACCGCACGTGCCGCGCCTCTTCCAGCACGTGGATCCGGTTGACCATCCGCACCAGCGGCTGCACGGTCTCGTCCACCATCGCCTCGCGCTGCAACCGGTCCAGGACTTCCTCGGCGACCAGGATCGACCCGTACAGCGCGGGCCCGTAGCCGATCACCGGGAGCAGTTTGCCGAGGTGGTAGACGCGCCGGCCGGGTCCGTACGGCGGGCAGCCGATCCGTTCGACCATCCGCGCGAACATCGTGGAGTGCCGGCACTCGTCGGCGATCTCGGTCAGCGCGTACTGCGCGTGCTTGGTCGTCGGGTCCGAGCGGTAGACCTCCTTCAGCAGCATCTGCATCAGCAGGATCTCGAACCACAGGCCGACGCTGGCGATGCTGGCGACCTCGTGCCGCGACAGGTCGATCCGCTGCTCCGGGCTCATCCGGTCCCACAGTTCGGTGCCGTAGAGCGAGCACCGGTGCTCGGGGGTGTACCGCAGGCCGTCCACCAGAGGCGCGGACCAGTCGATGTCCACCTCCGGGTCGTAGAACTTGTCGGCGGAGGAGTTGAGCAGGCGTTCGGCGGTCTTCTCACGATCCGCGACCTTCGAGGTCCTGGTCATCGGGTCCCTCCCCGGGTTCGGTATGTGTAACTTGAGGTAACGGTTACTTCTGGTAGCGTGCGTGACATGGCTCGAACTGTCAAGGGCGGCACGGACGCACGCCGCGAGCGGTGGAAGGGCCACCGCGAGGCGCGGCGCGCCGAGTTCGTGGAGGCCACCATCCGCGCGGTCGCCAAGCACGGCCCGGACGTAGGCATGGACGAGATCGCCGCCGAGGCGGGCGTCAGCAAGCCGGTGCTGTACCGGCACTTCGCCGACAAGTCCGACCTGTACCTCGCGGTCGGGCAGCGCGGCACCGAGACGCTGATGGACCGCCTCGGCCCCGCGATCGCCGAGGACGGCCCCCTCCGCGTCCGGATCAAGCGCATCGTCGACGCGTACCTGTCCGTGATCGAGGAGCACCCCAACCTGTACCGGTTCGTGGTGCGCAAGTCGTTCACCGACCGGCCGGTCGAGCAGGACGTGGTCGACCAGGACAAGCAGCTCATCGCGGCGGCCCTGGCCCGGCTGCTCGGCGACTACCTGCGCGGGTTCGGGATGGACTCCGGCGGCGCCGAGCCGTGGGCGCACGCGCTGGTCGGCATGGTGCAGAACGCGGGCGACTGGTGGCTGGACCGGCAGTCGATGACGCGGGCGAGCCTGAGCGGCTACCTCACCACGATCATCTGGCACGCCCTCGACGGCCTGCTCCGCTCCGCCGGCGTGGAACTCGACCCGGACGCGCCGCTGACCACGGACTTCCCGGGAGCGGACCTCCTGGACGAACCCCGCCTGCGGCTCGTCGGCGCCGAAGCCGACGTCAAGCCCGATGACAACACCGAGGAGGCCTGATGTCCGAGGAGCACCACGAGGACGGGTACACGGGCAGCGCCGTGCTGGTGTTCGACGAGCGGGAGGTGCCGGTGGACGTCGAGCTGCGCGGCTACTTCCAGCCCATCGACGGCCGCTACCACTGGTACGGCCGGGTCGGCGCCAACGACCAGGTCACCGAGCTGGTGGAGGGCGGTGCGCGGACGGCGCTGCTGCGCACGCCCGACGGCACGGCGACCGGGTCGCTGACCGACCCCGACCCCTGGCGGCGCTACCGGGTGGCGGGGACCTCGACCCCGCCGTTCACGGTCGGCTGACCACGGACGAGAAATGCGGAAGGGGCACCCGATCGGGTGCCCCTTCTCGTGTTCCGGAGCCGCGCCCGCCCAGTCACCGGACCGGTCGCCGGGACGCTCAGTCGCCGGAGATGAAACCGACCCGCCGGGCGTCGCTCGGACCGATCTCCACGTACGCGATGCGCGCCGCGGGCACCACGTAGCGGGCGCCCTTCTGGTCGACCAGCACGAGCTGGCCCGTGCCCGCCTTCAGCGCGTCCGCGACCTGCGACTCGACCTCTTCGGGGGTGAGCCCGCTGGACACCACGAGCTCCCGCGGGCTGTCCGCGATCCCGACCCTGACCTCCACGCTGACCTCCGTGCGGCGTTGAATGCTTTCGAAGCCCAACCCTAGCCGAGCCCGAGCACCGTCATGCGCCTCGTGTGGCTCTGCTGGAGCCGGCGGAACAGCGCCGCGATACCCGCCAGGTCACCCGAGCCGCGCACGATCAGCTCGGCCAGCCCGTCCCGCTCCGCCACCACGTACTGGGCCTGCGTCAACGCCTCGCCGAGCAGCCGGCGACCCCACAGCGTGAGCCGGTCGCGCAACGTCGGGTCGGCGGCGCAGGCGGCCCGGACTTCGCGCTCGGCGAACGCGGAGTGGCCCGTGTCCGCCAGCACCGCGAGCACCAGCTCCCTGGTCGGCTCGTCCAGCCACTCCGCGACCTCGCGGTAGAAGTCGGCCGCCAGCGCGTCCCCGACGTACGCCTTGACCAGCGACTCCGACCACGAGCGCGGCGCGGTGGAGGCGTGGAACGCGTCGAACCCCGCGGCGAACGGCCGCATGGCCTCCTCCAGCGAGTGACCGCGGTCGGCCAGGTACCGCTCCAGCAGCGCGTAGTGCCCGATCTCGGCCGCCGCCATCTGCGCCAACGCGGCCCGCCCCGCCAGCGTGGGAGCGCTGCGCGCGTCCTCGGCCATCCGGTCGAACGCCGACAGCTCGCCGTACGCGAGCGCGCCCAGCAGGTCCACGATGCCCTCGGCCAGAGGGCCTTCCCCACCCACCTCGACCACCTGACCCGCCGCTCGATCCACTCCTGGGTCGCTCATGCGCACGAGCCTAGTCGCGTGTCGTGCGCTACACCCCAGGCACGCGAAACCGCAGTCGACCTCTCGTTCCAGCACGATCGGACCAAGCGGCGGGTAGACTTGGTAGTTGACGCCCGTGCGCGGCGCGGCCCAATGGGGGCTCGCAGCGGTGCCGAAGGCTGAACTGCGGCGGCACCGTGCCGCCAGGAGAGGGTGCGCGCATACCTCGCTGGCCCTCCCGCGACACCCGCCCGGCCCCTTGCGACGGCCGAGTGGCGGTGGACGCGGTCGAGCGGCCCGTACAGGCCGTGCGCGCTGGTACGAGAGAGGCGATCACCCTGACCGCGACGAACGAAGAGACCCATATCGACCCGGTGGCCTTGGAGCACAGCGAGGCGGGTGTGCCCGCGGAGGACACCTCGCACCCGCTCGTGGCCGACGCCCCGGTCAAGAACGAATCGCCCACGTTCGCCGAGCTGGGTGTGCGCGAGGAGATCGTGCGCTCCCTGGCCGAGGCGGGCATCCACCGCACGTTCGCGATCCAGGAGCTGACCCTGCCGCTGGCGCTGGCCGGCGACGACGTCATCGGCCAGGCCCGCACCGGCATGGGCAAGACCCTGGGTTTCGGCGTCCCGCTGCTCCAGCGGATCATCGTCCCCGGTGACGGCACGCCGCAGGCGCTCGTCGTCGTCCCGACGCGTGAGCTGTGCCTCCAGGTCACCCACGACCTGACCGACGCGGCGAAGCACCTCAACGTGCGCGTGCTGGCCATCTACGGCGGCCGGCCGTACGAGCCGCAGATCGCGGCGCTCCGCAAGGGCGTCGACGTGGTCGTCGGCACGCCGGGCCGGTTGCTGGACCTGGCCGAGCAGCGCCACCTGGTGCTCGGCAAGGTGCGCAACCTGGTGCTGGACGAGGCCGACGAGATGTTGGACCTGGGCTTCCTGCCGGACATCGAGCGGATCCTCCGCATGGTGCCGGACGAGCGGCAGACCATGCTGTTCTCGGCGACCATGCCGGGGCCGATCATCACGCTGGCGCGGACGTTCCTGAACCAGCCCACGCACGTGCGGGCCGAGGAGAACGACGCGGGCGCGATCCACGAGCGCACCGAGCAGTTCGTCTACCGGGCGCACGCGCTCGACAAGCTGGAGCTGCTGGCGCGCGCGTTGCAGGCCCGCGAGCGCGGTCTGTCCATGGTCTTCACCCGCACCAAGCGCACCGCGCAGAAGGTGGCGGACGACCTGGTCGAGCGCGGCTTCGCGGCGGCGGCGGTGCACGGCGACCTCGGGCAGGGCGCGCGTGAGCAGGCGCTGCGGGCGTTCCGCTCGGGCAAGATCGACGTGCTGGTGGCCACCGACGTGGCGGCCCGCGGCATCGACGTCGAGGGCGTCACGCACGTGATCAACTACCAGTGCCCCGAGGACGAGAAGACGTACGTGCACCGCATCGGCCGCACGGGTCGCGCGGGGCGCACGGGTGTCGCGGTCACGCTGGTGGACTGGGACGAGATGCCGCGCTGGAAGCTGATCAGCGACACGCTCAACCTGGGCAAGCCGGAGCCGGTGGAGACGTACTCGACGTCGGACCACCTGTTCGCGGAGCTGGACATCCCCTCGGGTTCGACCGGTCGGCTGCCGATGGGCCAGCGCACGCGCGCGGGCCTGGACGCCGAGCCGGAGGAGAACCTCAAGGGCGACAAGAAGACGCGCAAGCGCAAGCGCACCGGCAGGGCAGGCGGAGACGCCGCGCCGGCGCCGGAGACGAGTTCCAGCGCGGGCAGCAGTAGCAGCACCACGGGCTCCGGTTCGGGCGAGGAAGGCGGCACCCGTCCGCGCCGTCGCCGCCGCAGCCGTGCGGGTGTCGCGCCGGTCGAGGGTGGGCAGACGTCCGAGGCGTCGGCCGAGGTGACCGCCGGTGCGCCGGCCTCCACCGAGTCGGCGTCTTCGGTGCCGTCGGCGGAGGGCGACCGTCCCCGCAGGCGCAGGCGCAGGCGCACGACGGGCGACGGCGACCCGGGCGAGTCCGCTTCCGCCGAGTAGGGCAGCACCGAGCAGGGCGGCCGAGCGGGGAAGACAATGTACGGAAACGCTGTTCTCGTACCTCGGTTGGAACGAGGCGCCCCGAACCACCCCGAAGCCCCCTGGAACGCCCCACCCAGCGGGACAGCACCAGGGACCACGGGACCAGGACACGGGCGACGGTGAACGCCCTGCCCGACGCCCTGCCGGGCGCGGACCGACGTGACGCCAGGCCGGGCGGGATCCGCCGCCAGGCCGGGCGTGGCCGGGTGCCAGGCCCGGCGCTTGGTCCGACGCCGGTCCAGCTGCGGCCGGATGCCAGTTCAGGCGCGAACCTGCCGCCGCCTCACACCGACCTCTTCCCCGTGGTGGCAGCATGTCG
The DNA here is from genome assembly GCF_052936305.1 of Saccharothrix isguenensis. Classification (NCBI taxonomy): domain Bacteria; kingdom Bacillati; phylum Actinomycetota; class Actinomycetes; order Pseudonocardiales; family Pseudonocardiaceae; genus Saccharothrix; species Saccharothrix isguenensis. Next base: position 858,109 of record NZ_CP193626.1, on the reverse strand, counting down.
CCAGACGAACGCGATAGATCACCGACCATCGGGAGCCGGGCAGTGGGCCAGCCGGAGCAGGCGGAGTCGAACGGGCAGGTCGTGCTGGACGAGGACGTCCTGGCGGAGCCCGTCGACCCGCAGGACGACGACACCCCGGAACCGCTGCCGGCCCGGTCGTGGCGCACCAGGGGCGATTTCATCGGCGTGGCCCTGGTCGTGGTCGGGACGCTGGTCGCGAGCCTGGTCCTGTGGTTCACCGGCGACGCCCACAACACCATCAGCCAGACCGGCCCGACCGAGGTCAGCCCGCTGATCCCGGTCACCGCCATGCCGCCGTCGCTGTCCGAGAGCTGGCGCGCCCCCAGCGACGTGACACCCGTCCCGGTGAACCTCGACTCGGTCGTGGTCACGGGCGAGGGCGGCGAGGTCGTCGGCCGCGACGCGCTGAGCGGCGAGGTCCGCTGGCGCTACGCCCGCGACTGGCCCCTGTGCACCGTCACCACGGCCTGGGGCCGGGTGTTCGCGGTGCACCGCAAGGACACCAACTGCTCCGAGGTCACCACCCTCGAAATCGGCTCCGGCAAGCGCGGCCCGCAGCGCAACGGCGACGCCGAACTCGGCACCCGCCTGCTGAACGAGGGCTCGCACGTCCTCACCACCGGCGAGAAGTTCGTCGAGGTCTACCGCCGCGACGACCTGGTCCGTTCCCTGGAGTACGGCACCCTGCGGGCCATCGTCAACCCGAACAAGCAGCCCCGCACCGGCTGCACGTACGGCTCGTTCGCGGTCACCGGCGGCAAGATCGCGCTGATCGAGCGCTGCCCCGAGCTGGACCCGTCCGACCGGATCACGGTGCTCAAGCCGAACCCGGAGAAGGCCGACGAACCGCAGGTCATCACCACCACGATCGTCGGCGAGAAGGGCAGCCGGGTGATCGCGGTGACGGCAACGCGGGTCGCCGTGGCCGTGCCGGGCCGGATCGTGGTCTTCGACGCCGACACCGGCGCCCTGGTGGCGGACTACCCGGTCGACGTCAGCGCCGACGAACTCGCGGGCGACCCACCCGGCCGGGTGGTGTCGACCTTCACCAGCACCGCGAACGTCTACTGGTTCACCGGCTCGAAGACGATCGCGCTGTCGCCGGTCGAGCTGAACCCGCTCTGGACCGTGGACGGCACCCGCGGTCCGGGCACCACGCTCGCCGGCCACCTCCTGCTGCCGGTCGCGGACGGCCTCAAGGTGCTCGACCAGCTCACCGGCCAGGAAGTCGGCGCGATCCCGGTCGACCGCGGCGGCTACACCGGGCCGATCGGGATGGCCACCGAAGGCCCGATCGTGCTGGAGCAGCGCGGCGACACGCTCGTCGCCCTGCGCTGAAGCCGAAGGCCCCAAGGCCCCGGATGCCCCGAAGACCGCGAGAGCGGTGAACAGCGCGCAACCACCGCGGTGAGGCTTCAGCGCCGGCGCGGCCGGTGGGGCAGACTGCGAGACGTGCACTCGCAGTTCAGCCCCCATCGCGCGGACCGCGTGGACCTGCCCGGCCGGCACGGCCCGATCGCGGCCCTCCGCGCGCCCGCCGCCGGACGTGACCTCGGCGCCACCGCGCTGCTCGTGCCCGGCTACACCGGGTCCAAAGAGGACTTCGCGCCGCTGGTCGACCCGATCGCCGACGCCGGGATCGAGGTCGTCGCCGTCGACCTGCCCGGCCAGTACGAATCGGTCGGCCCGACGGCGCAATCCGACTACCGCCCCGCCGTCCTCGGCACGGTGATCGCCGACCTGGTCGCGAAGCTGACCACCGAAGGTCGGCGCGTGCTGCTGCTGGGTCACTCGTTCGGTGGATTGGTCGCCCGCGGCGCGGTGCTGGCCGGTGCGCCGGTGTCGGGGCTGACGCTCCTCTCGTCCGGTCCGTCCGAGCTGCCGCCGGGCGGACGCCGCACCGCCCTCGACTACGGCGAGATGGTGCTCCGCGAACAAGGCGTCGAAGCGTCGCAGCAGGTCAACGAGGCGCGCCAGGCGCTGAACCCGCGCTGGCAGGTCATCCCGCAGGAGCTCAAGGACTTCTACCACGAACGGTTCGTCCGCTCGTCCCCCGTCGGCCTGCTGGGCATGGGGGAGGCGTTGCGCACCGAACCCGACCTGGTCGCCAAGCTGGCGCGCGTCGCGCGCTCGTCCGGCATCCCCTGCCTCGTGGTGTGCGGCGAGTTCGACGACGCCTGGTCGGCGGCGAGCCAGCGGGACATGGCCGAACGCCTCGACGCCGACTTCGCCGTGCTGTCCGGCGTCATGCACTCGCCGAACACCGAGGCCCCGGACGCACTGCTGGCCACGCTCCTGCCGACCTGGCGCGCCTGGTTGAGCTGAGCCGCCGGCTAGCGCGGGGTCACGCCCACCAGAACACCCACAGCGTCACGGCCGTCAGCAGCACGACCACCAGGCCGCACACCGCCACCAGCCAGCCCTTGCGGCGGTCGGCGATCACCTGGGCCACCACCGCCGCGACGGCCGCCACCACGTGCCCCACCACCACGCCGAAGCCGGGGCCGGGCAGGTCGCGGGTGCCGGCGTAGACCTGCACGCCGATCATCGCCAACGCCAGCAGCACCAAGCCGACGGCCAGGGCGCCGCTGACGCCTCGCCACAGCCTCGCCAGGCGCGGTTCGGGTCTGCTGTCCACGATCGTCACCCGCCCAACTCTACGGCGCGAGCAACGACCAAGGGTCGATCGCCGGCGACGCCCGCTGACCCTCCGGGCACGAACGGCGGAAGTCGCACCACGTGCACTGGTTGCCGGTGCGCGGCGGGAACAGGATCTCCCGGTCACCGCCCGCGGCGAGGGTGTCGGTGGCCAACGCCAACTCGTCCGCCGCCTCCTCCGCCCGCGCCACGTGCCGCGCCAGGCTCTCCTCGGTGTGCTCCCACACCGCCACCGAGCCCGACGGCAGGTGGTGCAGCTCCACCCGGTTGCACGGCTTGCGCAACGTCCGCCGCGCGGCCAGCGCGTACAGCGCCAACGCCTGCGAACCCCGCGCGTCGTCCACGGTCAGCGCGTGCCGACCGGTCTTGTAGTCGACGATCACCAGCTCGCCGTCGCGCAGGTCGATCCGGTCGACCCGGCCCTCGGCGACGATCTTGGACGTGGGCGTGGACACCCACCGCTCGATGCCGACCGGCTCGATCGACGTGTCGATCCCGGTGACGTAGTCGCGCACCCACCCGACCGCCCGGTCGCGGTAGACGCCCGCCTGCTCGGCGTCCTTGAAGCCCTCGTTCTTCCACTGCCGGTGCAGCAGCGCCACGGCCTGCTCCGGGGTGCGCCGCTGGACGGGCAGGTCGAACAGCGCCTTCAACGCGTTGTGCACCACCGCGCCGAGGGTGTTGTGCGCCCACGCCCCACCGCGCGGCGGCGACGGCCGGTCCAGGTAGGCCATGCGAAACCGACGCGGGCAGTCGGCCCACGTGGCGAGCTTCGCCGGCGTCACCCGCACCAGCTTCTTCGGCATCGCGCCGAAGTCGAACCCCAACTGCTCCTGCACGACCCCAACGCTACTCAGGGGGTCCGACAGTGTTGGAGGCCGCTGCTCCGCAGACGGCGGCTCGGTCGCCTGGAAGTCGACCGCTCGGGTCTGGTTTTCCGACGATCGGAGGGCGTGATCGCCGGAAAACCAGACCCGAACGATCGACGCGACCTCGCGGGTGGCGCCGCGTCCGATCACGCCTCATGGGTCGCGTCGATCGTTCGACTGCCGGCGACCGACTCTTCGTCTGCGGAGCAGCGGCCGTCCGACACACTCAGCCGACGATCACCTTGCAGCCGGTCGCCCTGTCGGCGATGGCCTCCAAGACCTCCGGTGACGTGGTCTCCGCGCCGAGCCGCACCGTCTTGTTCGTGCCGTGGTAGTCGCTGGACCCGGTGGTCAGCAGGCCCAGCTCCCCCGCCAGCCCGCGCAACCGGACCCGCGTCTCCGCGTCGTGATCGGGGTGGTCCACCTCGACCCCGGCCAGTCCCAGGCCCGCCAGCTCCGCCACCACCTCGTCGGTGACGATCGGCCCCCGGGACAGCGCGAAGGGGTGCGCGAGCACCGTCACCCCGCCTGCCTCGGTGATCATCTCGATGGCCCGCGCCACGGGCGTGTCGGTCCGCGGCACGTAGTACCGGCCGCCGGTCAGGTACCGGGCGAACGCCTCGTTCACCGTGGTCACCACACCGGCCCTGATCAGCGCCATGGCGAGGTGCGGACGTCCGGCGGGCGCGTCGGCCGGCATGGACGCCATCAGCTCGTCCGGGTCGATCGGGAATCCGTCGGCGACCATCCGCTCGGCCATCCGGCGCAGCCGGTGCCGTCGTTCGAGGCGCAGCCGCAACTGCTCCTCCACCAACGCGGGCGAGGTGTGGTCGTACAGGTAGGCGAGCAGGTGGACGGTGATGACCCGGCCCCGGCCGTCGTCGGACGCGCAGGACAGCTCCGCGCCACGCACCAGCTTCAAGCCGGGTGGCAGCGCGTCGGCCGCCTCCGCCCAGCCGGCGGCGGTGTCGTGGTCGGTGAGCGCGATCGCGCCCAAGCCGGCGGCGGCGGCAGCCGTCACCAGCTCCGCGGGCGTGTCGGTGCCGTCGGACTCGGTCGAGTGGGTGTGCAGGTCGATGCGCACCCCGCCAGTCTCTACTACGACACACCGCCCACTACGGCAGCCGCCTCACGGCACCATCTTCTTGCCGCGCGCCGCCCGCTGCGCCTTGATCATCGAGAACCGCTCGGCCTGCGCCTTCTTGTCGCCGAAGGTCAGCTCCGAGATGGCGTCGTAGACCTCCTCGGGGTTCGGCAGGTACTCGATCCGGTTCAACGCCTGGATCTGACCGGCCGACTCCACGACCAGGGTGCCGAAGCCGAACATGCGCCCGAGCACCGTGCGCTCGTAGGTCAGGTCGGTGACCTTGCTGATCGGCATCATGGCGACCCTGGTCTCGAACACCCCCGAGGAGATCATGAACCGCTTGTCGGTGACGACGATCCGCTCCACCCACCACTCCATGACGAAGTAGGCCAGCCTGAGCAGCACGAACAGCGAGGCGTACCAGAGGATGTTCTGGATGATGCCCGCGTTGTCCGGCAGCAGGTACGAGATCATCATCGCGCCGGCCAGCAGTGCGCCTGCTTCGAGGAGATCCCAGAGCAGACTGCTCCAGTGCCTGCGTACCCGGATGACCCGACGCTCCGTGGGGAGCAGGTACTCGTCGGGGTCACGTGGTGCGAACATGCCTGCGACCTCTCGCCGTGGGGGAGGAGTCGGGCGACTCAGAACAATTGTTTCACGAAGGTGATGAGCGCCTCAGCGGCCGTCCGGAGGGTGCCCAGGATGTTCTGCACGAGTTGGGCCGCCTGCTGAGGTTCCGCGATGAGGAAGAACAGGACCAAGCCGACCCCGGCGAAAGTGAGAATCTTCTTCAGATTCACGGTGATCAACTCCCGTTCGCTACCGCACCCGTTTGGCGCCAGTGAAAACCGTTGTACCGCACTCCGCGACACGTCGGGAGATTTGTACCGCACTTGGGTCAGCGTGCTGCACCGCCAACCCGGTGTGACTACGCTTCGTAACTGTGACGGCCGAACGGGAACCCGCGATCCGCTGTGTCGGGGGCATCGTGCATGACTCGAACGGGCGACTACTGCTCGTGCGTCGCAGCAATCCCCCAGGTGAGGGACTATGGTCGTTGCCGGGCGGCCGAGTTGAGCACGGCGAGTCCGACGAGACCGCAATTGTGCGGGAACTCCTGGAGGAAACAGGACTCTCCGTGACCGTCGGGGCGTTGATCGGCACCGTCACCCGTCCGGCGCCACGCGGTCGCTACGAGATCCGCGACTACGCCTGCCAGGTGCGATCCGGCGTCCTCCGGGCGGGGGACGACGCATCGGATGCCTGCTGGGCCGACGCTGCGATCTTGGCCACACTTCCACTGGTCGAGATGCTCCACGACACCCTCAGGGCGTGGGACCAGCTCCCCCGGAGCTGATCGACTTCGCCCGATCGGGCGACACGGTCACGCCAGCCAGGTCAGCCGCTGACCGTACGGCGCGGTCTTGGCCAGCGCCCGCGCGGACCGCACCTCGCCGTCCTCGACCCGGACCAGGCCCACCACGCCGTACGCCGGCTCGTCCGGACCGGGCCGCAGGTCGTCCCGCCCCGGCAGCACGTGCACCAGCCCCGCCGCGTACGCCTCGTGGCTCAACCACCACACCGGGCGGTCCAGCGCGCGCAGCGCCCGGACGAACTCCTCCCCCGGCACGTACGGCAGGACGCTGCTGGTCAGGACCACCAGCGGTAGGTCCGTCGACACCCGCGCGGCGGCCTTGCCGAGGTCCGCGACCGCGTCGCCGACGACGAACTCCGGCGGCGACTTCCGCTGCACGCTCGCGGCCACGCCGAACAGCCGCAGCCGCTCCGGCTGGTCCGCCCACACGCACGCCTCCAACCACGCGTACGTGTCCTCGTCGGTCAGGTCGGCGGGCGCCCGGTCCAGCCCCACCTTCGCCGCGACCTTCACCGTCTTGGGGATCTTCGGCAGCTCCGCGCCGGGCGCCGGCTCCAACGCGCAGTGCAGCCCGAGCGCCGCCTTCGCCGGTCCGGCGACCAGCTGCCCGGCCTGCTCGGTCTGGTAGCGGTAGCCGTACTGGTCCAGCCCCAGCAGCAGACCGGCCGAGCAGCCGACCTCCAACAGCGCGATCGGACCCTTGACCTGCGCCAACGCCGGGTAGAGCAGCGCGGCGCGGCGCACCTCGTTGGTCTGGGTGGTGCGGTTGGCGATCAGCGCCCGCATCTTGTCCGCCCGGTCCAGCACGAAGGTGCGGAACATCGGCCACGTGTTCTCGTCCGCGCCGTACGTCCCGCCGAGGGACGGGTAGTAGTTGGACAGCTCCTGGTACGGCTCGGCCTGCACCAGCCGGTGCGCCGCCGCCAGGAGCAGGGTCGCGTGCGCGAACCGCTCCGGGGCGGCGGTCAGCAGACCGGCCACCTCCGGATCGTCGGCGGCGTGCGAGGCCAGGTGCTCGTAGAGCGGGGAGACGCCGTGCGCCTCCCGCTGGGCGAACCCGGCCAGTCTTTGCCGCACCAGATCCAGCGAGGTCACTTCACTCCTTTTGTCCGATTGCCGGCTCAGCCGGCGGAAGGTTCGGGCCTGCCGGGCTGCTCGCCGCCGCGCGCTTCGCCGTAGGAGCGCTTGGGCACCATGACCTTCCGGCGGAACACGCAGACGACCGTTCCATCCTGTTTGTACCCGCGGGTCTCGACGTAGACCACGCCGCGGTCGTCCTTGGACTTCGACGGCGTCTTGTCCAGCACCTCGGTCTCACCGTAGATGGTGTCACCGTGGAAGGTCGGCTTGATGTGCTTGAGCGACTCGACCTCCAGGTTCGCGATCGCCTTGCCCGACACGTCCGGCACGGACATGCCCAGCAGCAGCGAGTAGACGTAGTTGCCCACGACCACGTTCTTGCCGAAGTCGGTCGTCTCCGCCGCGTAGTGCGCGTCCATGTGCAGCGGGTGGTGGTTCATGGTCAGCAGGCAGAACAGGTGGTCGTCGTACTCGGTGACCGTCTTCCCGGGCCAGTGCTTGTAGACCGCGCCGACCTCGAACTCCTCGTAGTAACGCCCGAACTGCACGCACGCCTCCGTTGGCTGGCTGTTCCCCGTGTGATCGAAGACCCCTTCGACCGGGACGACAGTGTGAGCACCGGGGGAGTACCCTCGGCAACTGGTCTGTGAGCGACTACACCGCCGCGGACAGCCGACCCGAGGAGGTGAGGACCACCGATGAGCAACGACCCCCATCCTGCGAGTACCTCGCGCGTCCTCATCGGGGAGCCGGCTTTCCACAGCTAGGCCCAGCGGTACCGGTCGGGGACGTGCCGTCGTCGTTCGTCGAGTCGACGCTCCCCACCTGGAGGACCCTGTGCGCAGCTTGCCCTCACTCGGCGGCCTGAGAGGCCGCGTCCCGGAACGCCCCGTGGTGGCGCCGGTCCCCCTGTCGCCGTCGGCGTACGTGGTGGACTGCGGCGTCTACGTCGACGGCGCGCGCCTGCCGGGGCTGTGGACGCACACCGACGCGGTCGAAGAGGTGCGCAGGCGCGGCGACGGGTTCGTCTGGATCGGGCTGCACGAGCCCGACGAGGAGCAGATCCAGGGCGTCGCGGACACGTTCGGGCTGCACGAGCTGGCCGTCGAGGACGCCGTGCACGCCCACCAGCGGCCCAAGCTGGAGCGTTACGACAACACTCTGTTCATGGTGCTCAAGACCGTGCGGTACATCCAGAACGAGTCGCCGGACACGGCCAACGAGATCGTCGAGAGCGGCGAGATCATGGTGTTCCTGGGCCGGGACTTCGTGGTGACGGTGCGGCACGGCAACCACTCGGGGCTCGCGGCGGTGCGGCGCGAGCTGGAGGAGGAGACCGAGCGGCTGCGCAGCGGTCCGGCCGCGGTGCTGTACTCGATCGCCGACCACGTGGTGGACAACTACCTCGACGTGACCGACCACATCGAGGACGACATCGACCAGATGGAGGCGCTGGTCTTCCAGCCGCGCAGCCGGGTCAGCGCCGACCAGATCTACCTGATGAAGCGCGAGGTGCTGGAGCTGCGCCGGGCGGTGATGCCGCTGGCCGTGCCGCTGCGCCGGCTCGCGGAGGGCTACACGCCGCTGATCCCGGAGCACGTGCGCTCGTACTTCCGCGACGTCGACGACCACCTCACCGAGGTGTCCGAGCGCGTGATCAACTTCGACGAGCTGCTGACCACGCTGGTCAACGCGGTGCTGGCGAAGATCACGCTCCAGCAGAACTCGGACATGCGCAAGCTCGCCGCGTGGGTGGCGATCATCTCCGTGCCGACCATGGTGGTCGGCGTGTACGGCATGAACTTCGACCACATGCCGGAGCTGCGCTGGCGCTACGGCTACCCCATGGTGATCTCGATGATCATCGCCGTCTGCCTCACCCTGTACCGAATATTCCGTCGCAACCGCTGGCTCTGAGTCCCCCTTCCCCTGCACGCGACGGGATGTTCCGACATGACCAGGATGTTCTTCAACCCCCGCTTCTGGGTGCTCACCTTCCTGCTCGGCTGGCTCACCACGGTCACCGTCCTCATCGCCAACGGTGCTTGAGGGCTAACTCCAGGGTTGGGTGTCCCACGAGAACGGGATGCCGTGGCCGACGCCCGTGCCCAGGCGCAGCGAGACGCCCGCCGGCCACAGCTTGAGCAGGAGCTGGAACTCGTACTTGTCCGCCATGTGCGTGCGCCTCGGCTCGTAGACGAGCAGGGCGAGCGGCGCCATCCGGGTGGCCCGGCCGGCGGCGTCGGCGAGGATGGCCCGGCCCATGGCCCGGTCGGCGGGTGACGCGTACTGCCAGACCACCGAGTGCCAGACGACGGTCAGCACGTCGCGTTCCGGCCGGGCCAGCTGGTCGGCCAGCCACTCCGGGCCGGTCGCCCGCTGCACCCGGACCGGGTCGAGCCTGGCCAGCTCCAAGGCGGCCTGGAGGCGTTCGAATCGGGGCAGCTGGTCGGCCCACACGAACGACGACAGGTGCAGCCGCCCGTCCTCTGTGGACACGTCCACCGGGTTGACGTCGCAGCCGGCCCGCCGGACCAGGCGCAGGTTGTGGGCGAAGTCGACCGGTGGCCGGCCGGTCCACCTCGGGTCGAGGGCGAACGGGCTGTCCCGGTCGCCGAACGTGACCCCGTCGACGCGGTAGGCGATGCGGTGCGGCCGGAGGTTCAGGCCGCCGGACGCGCCCACCTCCAGCAGCCGGATCGGGAACGTGGCCCGGCGGCCGGCCTCGGCGGCGGCCAGGTGGGTGGCGGTCTGGAGGCCGCCGAACAGCGGCGCGCTGCGGCCCGGCTCGTTCGTCTGCACGACGGTGGACGTGACCAGGGCGTGCAGCTCGTCGGTGTGCTCGTGCAGCACCGGCAGGGCGTCCTCCCACACCGTGTCGAGGTCCGGCCTGCCGCCCGCCGTCGGGTAGTGCTTGGCGAGCGTCGGCGCCCGGCCCTCCAGGACCAGCCGGTGCAGGGCGCCCGCGAACCGGAGGCCGGGCACGGTGCCGTGGCGGTCGCACTCGGCGCCCGCCATCACCCGCGCGGTGACGCCGCCGCGCGCCAGGTCGTCCGCCGCCGACACCAGCAGGGAGTGCGTGAGCGGGCTGTGGACGTGGCAGGCGCGGGACGCGTCGAGGAACAACTCGGCCAGCACACCGTGACGTTAACCCGGTTTCCCTTGTGCGGCAGGAGGAGAAGGGTGGTTTCACCCCTTCACCGACGAGGTGTCCCGGCAGGCGGGAGCGCTTAGGCTCGGTGGATGCCGAAGGTGCTCGCGGTGTCGGACGAGGTCGTCGAGCGGCTGTGGACCGACGGGGTGCGCCGGCACGAGGTGGACCTGGTCGTCGCGGCCGGGGACCTGCCGTTCGACTACCTGGAGTTCCTGGCGAGCGCGCTGGACCGGCCGTGCGTGTTCGTGCCGGGCAACCACGACGTCGACCTGACCGGGTACGCCAAGGTCCGGGGCCTGTGGACGCAGGCGGGCATCCCCGCGCGCTGGCCCGGCCCGGCGGGCTGGGTGAACGCGGACGAGCGGGTGGTGGACGTGGCCGGGTTGCGGGTCGCGGGGCTCGGTGGATCGATCCGGTACAGCGGCGGGCCGAACCAGTGGACCGAGCGCCGGCAGGCGCGGCGGGCGCGGCGGGTGGTGCGGACAGCGCGGTGGCGGGAACTGCGCGACGGGCGCCGGGTGGACGTGCTGCTGACCCACTCGCCGCCGTTGAACTGCGGTGACGAGCCCGATCCGCCGCACCGGGGGTTCGCGTGCCTGCACGACGTCGTGCGGCGGTTGCGCCCACCGTTGATGCTGCATGGGCACATCCACCCGCACGGCGCCCTGAAGGAGGACCGGGTGCTGGACTCGACCCGTGTGGTGAACGTGGTGGGCTACAAGGTGCTGGACATCCCGCCCGGCAACCGCCCCGGATAGCTCGACCCGGTCGTATTGGAGGAGTGCCGTGCCCCGTGACACCGGTTTCCCCCGGGCGGACGCGGAGAACGACTTCCTGCGCGCCCGCCGTCGCCAGGTGCTGTCGCGGCTGGCGACGTGGCTGCGCCGCGAGCCGGACAACGTGAACATCATGCTGCCGTTCCACGAGGTGGTGGAGTCGCTGGGGATGCTCAGCGAGCGGCGGCTGGGGCTGCGGACGATCAGGCTGGACTCGATCGTCGGCAGCGTGGACCGGACCCGTGACTTCGACCGCCGGTTCCGGCCCACGTCGGCGCGGGTGCGGGAGCGGTGGCAGCGGTTGGCGCTGGCCCAGCGACGGGGCGAGGCGGTGCCGCCCATCGAGGTGTACCGGGTCGGTGACCTGCACTTCGTCCACGACGGGCACCACCGGGTGTCGGTCGCGCACGCGCTGGGGCTGGAGGTCATCGACGCGTACGTGACGGAGGTCGTCACCCGCATCCCGGCGCACGGCATCCGGCACCGGGGCGACCTGATCGTGAAGGACTACCGGCGGCTGTTCCTGGAGCGGGTGCCGTTGGGCGGGGAGGCGCGGGCGGCGGTGGTGCTGACGGACCCGTGGGAGTACGCGCAGCTCGGCGAGCACGTGGAGGCGTGGGGGTTCCGGCTGATGCAGGACGAGGGCGCGCTCCTCGACCGGGCGACGGTGGCCAAGCGGTGGTACGAGGAGGAGTACGTGCCGGTGGTGGACATGCTGCGGCAGGCGGCGCTGGTCGGCGACCGGACGGAGACCGAGGCGTACATGTGGGTCGCCGCCGAGCGCTACCGCCTGATCCGCACGCACCGGTGGGACCAGGACGTCATCTCGACGCTCCGCTCGCGCCGGTGAGGCCGACGAGGTCTAGCGCTGGCTCTCCAGCTTGGGCAGTGGCCGGGCCTGGTCCATGACGCGGTCCGTGTAGGTGTCCAGCAGGCGGGTCGCGACCTGCTGGCCGTAGCCGAGGATCACGGCCCAGAGCAGCAGGGCCGCCTGGGAGGCCACGCCGATGAGGCCGGTCGTGACGCCGGCGCCGAGGGCGAGGATGCCGACCACCGCCAGCGCCGCGCCCAGCAGCACCTTGATCAGCGCCTGGTAGCCGACCATGACGTACGGGGACAGGCTGGGACGCCGCCGCAGGAGCAGCACGACGGCCGACAGCACCGCCCCGAACGCGCCGAGCACCTGGATCAGCCACACGTCCGTGCCGGCCTCGCCCTTGCCCGACGGGCACACCGTCGGCAGCTTCTCCGAGCCGACGCACATCGGGATCAGCCCGGGTTCGACCAGGCCCAGGACGCCCAGGACGGTGTTGACCACGAACAGCACCACCGACGTCGCGATCAGCTTGTTCCGCAGGGCCCGCGAGCCGGCGTGGGCGAAGTCCGACGCGTCGAACGCCGCCCGCAGCGCGTCGATGACGAGTTCGCGTTCGATGGCCAGCGGGTACTCGCCGGGCCGGAGCTCCTCCAGCGCGACCCGGCGGGGGTCGTCCTCGGGCAGGTTCTCCGCCACGCGGGCCTTGAGGCCGGGCAGCCGACCCAGGAACCCGTTGCCCGCCGCCACGACCGCGATCTCGGCCTCGTGCAGCGACCGCCAAGCGCGCTCGATGTGCCACCCGGACCACCAGGACGCGACCGCGCGCCACCGCGACTCGGTGCGCGTGATCATGTCCTCGACGACGGCGGCCTCCTGCTCCGCCACCGCACGCCACTCCCGGCTCTCCGGGTCGAGCGGATCGGGGGCGCCGAGGGCGGCGAGGTCGGCGCGGACGCGGTCCAGCCGCGACTGCACGACCAGCCGCCAGTCCGTGACCCGAGGAGTGCGCGCACCCATGTCAAGCATGGTGGCAGGGGGGTCCGACGATCGGGCGATCACCCGAAGGAGTGATCAGTCTCGTTTTGCCCCTGGGGGTTTCGGCAATCAGGTGAACTCTCCCCGACAAGCGCTCGTGGCCACCCCCGGGACGCGTGGTTGATCACAAGCAACGCATGCTCGCCGGATCGGCGAGGTTCCCGGGTCATGCCGCGGTTCCAGTGCGACTACGCCACCTGATCACCATCGGCGACAACGTGTGGCCGGCCGGCGGCGTCATCGTCTGCCCCGGCGTCACCATCGGCGAGAACACCGTCGTCGGCGCCGGCAGCGTGGTGACCCGGGACCTCCCGCCACGGGTCCTGGCCGCCGGCAACCCCTCCCGCGTCATCCGGGAGCTGCGAAGGGGGAAGTGCCACGCGAGGCGGCACTCCCCCGCCGGTCTCACGCCGTCCGGCCGGGCTCGACCAGTTCGCGCAGGCGCGGCGGCATGCGCTTCTCCAGGCCGAACGGTTCGAGGTGGGCTTGGAGGACGCCGTCGAACGCGCGCTTCACCGACGTGGTGTCCCAGGTGTCGCTCTCCAGGATCGGCTGCTTGAAGTACGGGTGCCCGACGAGGTGCAGCTGCCGCCCGTTGCACCGGACTATCTGGCCCGTGATCCCCTCCGCAGCGTCGCTGAGCAGGAACAGCACCAGCGGCGCGACCTTGCCGGGGGTCCGGTCGGCGGGGATGGCCCGCAGGGAGCGCTCCGACTTCCACACCATCCGGGTGTGCGCGACCGGGCACACCGCGTTCACCCGGATGTTCTCCGCTTCCAGGTCGAGCGCCCACGACGAGCTGAGCGACGTCACCGCCCCCTTGGTCGCCGCGTAGGTGGCGAGTTTGCGCTGGCCGAGAAACGCCCCGGACGAAATGTTCACGATCGAACCGGAACCCTGCTCGCGCATCACCCGCATCGCCGCCATTCCGGTGTATATGACCCCCAGGAGGTTGACCTCGACGACCCGTCGGATCGATTCCGGTTCGTCCTCCCAGGGCACTGCCTCGTAGTTCAGCCCCGCGTTGTTGACCAGGCCGTCCACCCGGCCGAACTCCGCCTGGCACATTCCCACGATCTTCTCGGCCTCGCTCGGGTCGGCCACCGTGTGCGCGCTCGCCACCGCACGTCCGCCATAGGCCCGGATGTGCTCGGCGACCTGTTCGGCCAGGTCAGCGTCGATGTCGTTGACCACGACCGCCGCTCCCGCCTGCGCGGCGTGCATCGCGTAGGCCTCACCGAGACCCCGCCCCGCCCCGGTGATCACGACTGCTTTGCCGTCAAGAATCCCCATCTCGCGCTCTTCTCTGTGCTCGGCGGATTCCCCTGCCCCGGCGCGTTACGGCCGGAGTCGTCCCCGCCTCCGCCCAGCGTGGGGATCGGCGACGGCATCGGCGGGACAATTGCGGCGAGGTGTGGGTTTGCTGCGCTGAATGGCCTATGGAGTTCGTCCGAGCCGATGCGCCCGACTGGTCGGCCACGGCCCGTGACCCCCGTTGGAAGCACGGAGGGCCGTCCCCGACGAGTGTGAACGGCCCTTCGGCAACCCTTTCAGCCCCGGTAGGTGAGGTTCCGCCCGTTGCCCGGGTCGAACAGCTGCACCTTGTCCGCGTCGAACCAGATCTCGGCCGGTTCGCCCTCCACGGCGGTGGACGTCGCGGAGATCCGGGCGACCAGCGACACGCCGCCGCCGGGCACGTCGGCCGAGCCCGCGTCGGCCGCCAGCTCGGCCAGCTCGGCCGAGGTCGCCTGCTCACCCGACAGGCTGAAGTAGGCGAACTTGTCCGACCCCATCGACTCCAGCACGTCCACGTGGTTGGTGAAGGTGACCCCGCTCGATCGAACGGTGTCGTCCACCAACCGGGCGTCCTCGAAGTGCTCGGGCCGCAAGCCCATGATCACTTCACCGGGCGCCTTGGCGCCGGCCAGCAACCCGCGCACCCGGTCGGTGAGCGGAACGTCGCCGAGCGCCGTGCGCAGCATCCCGTCCTCCAGCGACGCCGGCACGAAGTTCATCGCGGGCGAGCCGATGAACCCGGCGACGAACAGGTTGGCCGGGTTGTCGTAGAGGAACTGCGGCGCGCCGATCTGCTGCACCGCGCCTCCCCTCATCACCACCACCCGGTCACCCAGCGTCATCGCCTCGGTCTGGTCGTGCGTCACGTACACGGTGGTCGTCCCGAGCTGCTTCTGCAGCCGCGACACCGACGTGCGCATCTGCACGCGCAGCTTGGCGTCCAGGTTGGACAGCGGCTCGTCCATCAGGAACGCCTTGGGGCTGCGCACGATCGCCCGCCCCATCGCCACCCGCTGCCGCTGACCACCGGACAGGTTGGACGGTTTGCGGTCCAGGTGCTGGATCAGGTCCAGGATCTCCGCCGCCTCCCGGACCTTCTTCTCCACGGTCGTGTCGTCCACTTTGGCCAGCCGCAGCGGGAAGGCCATGTTCTCCTTCACCGTCATGTGCGGGTACAGCGCGTAGGACTGGAACACCATCGCGATGTCGCGGTCCTTCGGCGCCCGCTCGTTGACCCGCTCGCCGCCGATGCGCAGCTCTCCGGCCGTGATGTCCTCCAGGCCGGCGATCATGTTCAGGGTGGTGGACTTCCCGCAGCCGGACGGGCCGACCAGGATGATGAACTCGCCGTCGGCGATCTCGATGTCCACGTCCCGCACGGCGACCGCGCCGTCGGGGTACTGCTTGGTCACGTTGTCCAGAACGATCTCGGCCATTGCTTCACCCCTTGACGGCGCCGGAGGTCAACCCGGCGACGATCCGACGCTGGAAGAACAACACGAAGAGGATGATCGGGATGGTGATCACCACCGCGGCGGCGGCGATCGACCCGGTCGGGTCCTCGAACTGCGAGCTGCCGGTGAAGAACGACAGCGCGACCGGCACCGTGCGGGACTGCTCGGTGGAGGTCAGCGAGATCGCGAACAGGAAGTCGTTCCAGCAGAAGATGAACACCAGGATGGCCGTGGTGAACACGCCCGGCGCGGCCAGCGGCGCGATGACCCGGCGGAACGCCTGCCCCGGCGTCGCGCCGTCCATCTTCGCCGCCTTCTCCAGCTCCCACGGGATCTCGCGGAAGAACGCCGACAGCGTGTAGATCGCCAGCGGCAGCGCGAACGTGATGTAGGGCAGGATCAGGCCGAGCCACGTGTCGAACAGCCCCAGCGACCGCTCGATCTCGAACAGCGGCGAGACCAGCGAGATCTGCGGGAACATCGCGATCAGCAGCGACACCCCGACCAGCAGGCGCTTGCCGGGGAAGTCGAGCCGGGCGATCGCGTAGGCGGCCATCGTGCCGAACACGACCGCGACGGCCGTGGCGATCAGCGCGATGCCGATCGAGTTGACCAGCGCGCGGACGAACTCCGTGGTGGAGAAGATCGCCTTGTAGTTGTCGAACGTCCACTGGCGCGGGATGAAGTTGCCGTCGGCCAGCGTCTCCTTGGTCTTGAACGACAGCGACACGATCCACAGCACCGGGAACAGCGCGTACACGACGACCAGGACGTTGAGGATCGTCCAGCGCGTCTTGCGGCCCGTGGTCACGGCTCCGCCGATGCCCGCCATCAGCGCCTCCCCCCGCCGTCGCTGCCGGGGGCAGCGGTGCCGAACAGCTTCACGAACAGGAACGCGATGATCGCCACCGCGATGAAGATGAGCACCGACATGGTGGAGCCGATGCCCAGGTTCAGCCCCTTGATCAGGTTGTTGTAGGTCAGCATCGACACCGACGAGGTGCCTTGGGAGCCGGCGGTGAGCACGAACAGGTTGTCGAAGATGCGGAACGCGTCGAGCGTGCGGAACAGCAGCGCCACCAGGATCGCCGGCTTCATCACCGGCACCATGACCTTGGTGAACCGCTGCCACGCGGACGCGCCGTCCATCGCGGCGGCCTTGAGCAGGTCGTCGGGGACCAGCGCCAGGCCCGCCATCAGCAGCAGCGCCATGAACGGCGTGGTCTTCCAGATCTCCGCCAGGATCACGACCGCGAGCGCCGGGATCTTCTCGGTGAGCACCGGGTCGCCGCCCGCCAGCTCGGCCAGGTAGCCGGTGCCGGGGGTCCACGCGTAGCGCCACGAGAACGCGGCGACGACCGTGACGATGCCGTACGGGATGAGCGTGGACGTGCGCACGATGCCCCGGCCGACCAGGGTGCGGTGCATGATCAGCGCCAGCGCCATGCCGAGCACCAGTTCGATCAGCACGGACACGACGGTGATCACGACCGTCACCCACATCGCGTTCCACCAGTAGGTGTTCGACAGCACGGTGACGTAGTTGTCGAAGCCGATGAACTCGCGCCGGTCGGGGAACTTGAGGTCGTAGCGCTGCAACGAGAGCCAGAACGAGTACAGGATCGGCCATCCCGCGACCGCGGCCATGATGAGGATCGCGGGCGCGCACAGCAGCAGGCCGAGCCGCCGTTCGGCCTTCTTGCCCTCGCTGACCGCGGCTTTGGCCTTCGGCGACAGCTTCGGACCGGCGGGATCGGCGTCCGCGTCGGTGTTCAGCGCGTGGCTCACGGCAGCACCCCCTTCGAGTCGAGCGCGTCCTGGAGCTCCTCGCGCAGCCGGTCCGCCGTCCGCCGCGGGTCGATGTCCGCGGGCGGCGACAGGATCGTGGAGATCACGGTGGAGACGTTCTGGTACGCGGGCGTGACCGGACGCGCGCTCGCGTTCTTCAACGTCTCGAGGATGGCTTCCTTCATCGGGTACGGCTCGGCCATCTCCGGGTCCTCGTAGACGGACTCGATCGTCGGCGGCACGCCGTCGTTGATGGCCGCGAACTTCTGGTGCTCCGCGTTGCGCAGGCACAGCACCGCGTCGAACGACTCGTCCGCGTGCTCGGTGAACGCGCTGACCGCGTAGTTGATGCCGCCGACGGTGACCTCGGCCGGCTCACCCGGGTTGATCGACGGGTACTGCGCCCACCGCAGGTTCTTCGCGAAGTCGGGCTTCTCCTGCGCGGCGGCGTAGACGTACGGCCAGTTGAGCATGAACGCGGCGTCGCCCCGCTCCATCGCCAGCCGGGCGTCGTCCTCGGCGGCGTTGGAGAACGACGGGTCCACCACGTCGGAGGTGGCGAACCTCTTCAGCACCTCCAGCGCCCGGACCGCGCCGTCGTCGATCACGGCGGTCGTGCCGTTCTCGTCCAGGATCCGGCCTCCGGCGGACTGGACGAGGGTGTTGTAGAGGACGACGAGGCCCTCGTACTGCTTGCCCTGCGCCGCCACCAGGCCCGGCGTGTCCGGGTTGCCGTCCGCGACGAGCGCCGAGCCCGTCCCGATCATCTCGTCCCACGTCTTCGGTGGCGTGGGGACGAGGTCGCCGCGATACCAGAGGAGCTGGACGTTGGTGTTGTCCGGCGCGCCGTACAGCTTGCCCTCGTACCGGGCCGTCTCCAGCGGCGTCTCGAGCGTGCCGTCCTCGACCTGCTCCTTGACGTCGCCGGTGAACTCCTTGACCCAGCCGGCCTTGGCCAGCTCGGCGGTCCAGGTGACGTCGAGCGCCAGCACGTCCATGCCGGTGTCCCCGGCGGCGAGCCTGCGGACCATCTGCTCGCGCTGGCCGTCCGCCTCGCGCGGCAGCTTGTGGTAGACGATCCGGTAGCCGTCGGCCTGCCCGTTGCAGTTGTCGACGATCTGCTGGAAGTTCTCCTGCGGGTACTTGTAGACGTTGATGGTGATCCCGCCGTCACCCGAACCACAGCCCGCCAGCACGGACGTCGCGATCAGCGCGGCGCCCCCTGCGGCGGCCAACCGATGACCCTTGCCCCTCATCGGTCCTGCCTCCTTCCCGACAACGGAGGAGCCAGACCGCAGCGCCCGGCACCTCGTCGTGCCCCACCGGACGGCTCTAGGCCATCCGGTGGAACGAACGTAGGCCCGGTGATCAGGTGCCGCAACCACCGGAGCCCGGAACGGCCTTACCCGATGGTGTCGACATCCAAACCTCAGTCTTGCTTGGCGTCCGAGGGGCGCAGGGCGAGCTTGGCGAGCAGGTCCCGGCCGCGCTCGGCCGAACGGGGCTGGCACAGCACGTCGTACCGGCCGGCGACGAGCTGGCTGGCGCTCTGGAAGTCCCTCTTGCCGCGCGCCGAGCCGTAGCCCACGGCGGCGAAGATGAGGCCGAACGCGATACCGACGACCAGGCCGGCGACGATCGGGCCGAGGCTCGCGTCGGGGCTCGTGTTGAACAGGCTGAGCAGGACGCCCACGAACAGGCCGAACCAGGCGCCGGACGCCGCGCCGGTGCCGAGCACGCGGCCCCAGGTGAGCTTGCCGGTGACGCGTTCGACGAGCATCAGGTCGACGCCGACGATCGTGACCTCCTGGACGGGGAAGTCCCCGTCGGCCAGGAAGTCGACCGCCCGCTGCGCTTCCTCGTAGGTGCTGTACGAGCCGATGGGCCAACCGGTGGGTGGGGTGGGCAGGCGGGGCGGGGCCCCGGGTCGGTTCTGGCCGGAGAAGGAACTCGTCACGGTGACCACCTCTTCGCGGTGCTGATCTACCCCATCCTGCCAACACCGGGCGACCAGCGCGAAACGGGTTCGCGCGAAACTGACGCGAACGTGATGTGGGCGCTTGTCGCAGCACCACGCCGCAACGCTACGCCGTCGCTCCGCGCCGCTTCCCACAGGCGCGGTCCGGCAGTGGACGGCGCCCGACAGGTCCGGGCCGCCGCGAGCCACCGCCCCCGGTCCACCCGGCTCGTCGGGCTGCCGGGTGCGCGCGGCGACCCCCGGACGCGTCAGCCCCGGGACTGGTAGTCGCGGAGCAGGCCCCGGCTGATGATCGTCTTCTGGATCTCGCTGGTGCCCTCGCCGATGAGCAGGAACGGGGCCTCTCGCATCAGGCGCTCGATCTCGTACTCCTTGGAGTACCCGTAGCCGCCGTGGATGCGGAACGCCTCCTGCGTCACCTCGGCGCAGTACTCGGACGCGATGAGCTTCGCCATGCCCGCCTCGACGTCGTTGCGCGCGCCGGAGTCCTTCAGCCGCGCCGCGTTGACCATCATCAGGTGGGCGGCCTCGACCTTGGTGGCCATCTCGGCCAGCTTGAACGCGATGGCCTGGTGCTCGACGATCGGCTTGCCGAAGGTCTTGCGCTGCTGGGCGTACTCGATGGCCAACTCGAAGGACCGCAACGCGATGCCGCACGCCCGCGCCGCCACGTTCACCCGGCCGACCTCGACGCCGTCCATCATGTGCCGGAAACCGCGTCCGGTCGTGCCGCCGAGCACCTGCGAGCCGGCGATCTTGAAGCCGTCGAACACCATCTCGGTGGTGTCGACGCCCTTGTAGCCCATCTTGTCGATCTTGCCGGGGATGGTGAGGCCCGGCAGGACCTCGCCGTAGCCCTCGGGCTTCTCCACCAGGAACGTGGTCAGGTTCTGGTGCGCCTTCTCCGCGCCCTCGTCGGTCTTGACCAGGACGGCGGTGAGGTTGGACGTGCCGCCGTTGGTGAGCCACATCTTCTGGCCGTTGACGACGAAGTCGTCGCCGTCGCGCGTCGCGCGCGTCCGGATCGCGGCCACGTCGGACCCCAGCTCGGGCTCGGACATGGAGAACGAGCCGCGCACGTCGCCGGTCGCCATCCTCGGCAGGTACGCCTGCTGCTGCTCGGGCGTGCCGTGCTGCTTGAGCATGTGCGCCACGATGAAGTGGGTGTTGATCACACCGGACACGGACATCCAGCCGCGCGCGATCTGCTCGACCACCAGCGCGTAGGTGAGCAGGGACTCGCCGAGCCCGCCGAACTCCTCCGGGATGGTGAGCCCGAACAGGCCCATCTCCTTCATGCCCTCGACGATGTCGGCCGGGTAGGTGTCCCCGTGCTCCAGCGCCTGGGCGTGCGGGATGATCTCCTTGTCCACGAAGGTGCGGACCGTCGACAGGATCTCCTCCTGGACGTCGGTCAGTCCTGCGGTCCGGGCCAGGCGCGCCATCGCGTTTTCCCTTCGTAGCTCTCGGGTTACCGGCGAGTATGGACCGGTTAACGCGCGTTCGCGCCACGAAGGTGCTCATCGCCACCCGCTGAACCGAAACAGCGGGTTAGCCTGTGCGCCCGCATCGACCGCCAGGGGGACCGAGATGTCGCATCCGCACTACCAGCAGCCCGGCTACCACCCGCCCAGGCGCACCAACGGGATGGCGATCGCCGCGCTGGTCACCGCGGTCCTGTGCGCCCCGGTCGGCATCGCGCTCGGCTTCGTGGCGCGCAACCAGATCCGGCGGACCGGCGAGGAGGGCTGGGGCATGGCCACCGCCGGCCTGGTCATCGGCGTCGTGCTGACCGTGCTCTGGGCGCTGGCGTTCGTGCTGTGGGTCGTGCTGATGGTGTGGCTGTACCGGGAAGTCGGCAACCTGCCGGCCCCGCGCTGAGGTCAGTCGCCACGGGCCGGACCGGGACACCACGCACCCCCTCGCTACCGGGGGCAGGTGGACGTCCGGCTGCTCAGGCGCGGATCAGCTCCAGCGCGCCGCCGCAGTGGCGGCACACCTCGGCGAACACGTGGACTTCCTCGGAGCAGGCCGGGCAGGACCGGAAGCTGCGCTCCAGCAGGTCGTCACGGCGGCGCTGGAACCACCGCCGGCGGTGGGCTCGATGTCTGGACACGCCCACCACCATGCACACGCGACACCCCGTGATCGCCAATCGCGGCCACGACTTGTGCGCATGCTCACCGGTGAGGCCACGGCACGTGACCTCACCGGCACCCGAAGTCACTCCTCCGGCGGCGACCACACGTTCGTGCGGGTCATGCCGGCGGCACGCCCCTTGGCCGAGATGACCAGGGCCATCTTGCGGGACGCCTCGTCGATCATCTCGTCGCCGAGCATCACCGCACCGCGCTTGCCACCCGCCTCGGACGTGAAGTAGTCGTACGCGTCGAGGATGTTCTCGGCGTGGTCGTAGTCGTCCTGCTTGGGGCTGAACACCTCGTTCGCCGCGTCGATCTGGCCGGGGTGCAGCACCCACTTGCCGTCGAAGCCCAGGGCGGCCGACCGACCCGCCACGCGCTTGAAGCCGTCCACGTCGCGGATCTGGAGGTACGGGCCGTCGATCGCCAGCTTGTCGTGCGCACGCGCCGCCATCAGGATCTGCATCAGGATGTAGTGGTACGCGTCGCCCACGTCGTAGCCCGGCGGCTGCTCGCCGACGACCAGGGACTTCATGTTGATCGACGCCATGAAGTCGGCCGGCCCGAAGATGATCGTCTCGACCCGCGGCGAGGCGGTGGCGATCGCGTTGACGTTGATCAGGCCGAGGGCGTTCTCGATCTGCGCCTCGATCCCGATCCGGCCGACCTCGTAGCCCATGGTCTTCTCGATCTGCGTCAGCAGCAGGTCGAGCGCGTGCACCTGCTCCGCGGTCTGCACCTTGGGCAGCATGATGCAGTCCAGGTTGGCCCCCGCGCCCTCGACGACCTCGGTGACGTCGCGGTACGTCCACTCGGTGGTCCAGTCGTTGACCCGGACCACCCGGGCGCGCGAGCCCCAGCCGCCCTCGTTCAACGACGCCACGATGGTCTTGCGCGCGTCCGGCTTGGCCAGCGGCGCGCACGCGTCCTCCAGGTCGAGGAACACCTGGTCCGCGGGCAGCGTGCGAGCCTTGTCGATCATCTTCTGGCTCGAGCCGGGCACGGCCAGACACGAGCGACGGGGACGCTGCTGGTCGACCACTGTGGGTACCTCCTCGTACCGGCCGGTAACTCCTGTTGTGCGAAGGGTGGCACGCACCTGTTCCGCCCGCTATTTCGTGAGTCCCGATTCACAGGCCCGTGGCAGGCTGAACCGGTGGAGATCGAGCAGGTGTTGGACAACGCGCTGCGCAAAGCCGCCGCGATCTGGGTCGAGCCGTCCGGCCACGCACCCAGGCTGGTGTGGGCGCTGTGGCGCGACGGCGCGGTGCTGGTGGCGGTCGGCGGCACGGAACAGGTGGTCCCGGGGCTGGAGGACGGCGTCGCCTGCACGGTGACCGTCCGCTCCCCCACCACGCACTCCCACCTGGTCGACGTCGCCGCCACCGCGCACCTGGCAGAACCCGACGACGACACCGCCAAGGCACTCGAAGCGGCCCGGCTCAACGCCCGGCCGGAGTGGGAATCGGTCTACCGCCTGGAGATCGCGTGATCACCGTCCCCGACGACTTCGCCCTCACCCTCGGCGAGGACGCGCTGACCTGGCGCGCCACACTGCCCTCCCTGGCCACCAAGTTCTGCGCCCGCTGGTCCCTCACCCCCGACGGCCCCCTGCTCAACGGCCACGTCGCCGTCGTCCTCCCGGTCCGCCGCCCCGACGGCCACCCCGCCGCCCTGAAGCTCACCTGGCTGGACACCGAGACCCGGCAGGAGCCGCTGGCCCTGGAGAGGTGGCGCGGCCGGGGCGTGGTGGACCTGCTGGACCACGACGACGAGCACGGCGCGCTCCTGCTCGAACGCCTCGACCACACCCGCACCCTGAACGACGTGCCGATCGAGGAGGCGCTGGCCGTCACCGGCGGGCTGCTCCGCCGGCTGGGCGTCCCGGCCGGCCCGGAGTTCCGCCGCCACCTCCCGGACGACCTGGTCGAGGAGAACGCCGGACTGGGCCGACCGGTGCCGGACGCGTTCGTCCACCTGGCCCAGGAGCTGGGCCGTTCGCTCGCCGGCACGGCCGGCGACACGCTCGTCAACGAGGACCTGCACTACGAGAACGTGCTGCGGGGCGACCGCGAGCCGTGGGTGATGATCGACCCGAAACCGCTGTCCGGCGACCCCGAGTTCGGCGTGATCCCGTTGCTCTGGAACAGGTTCGGCGAGATGGACGGCGAACGCGGCGTGCGCGACCGGTTCGCCGCGCTGTGCGACATCGCCGGGCTGGACGTCGAGCGCGCCCGCGGCTGGACGTTCTACCGCGCGATCGACAGCTGGCTGTGGAGCCTGGACGTCGACGCGGTCGGCATGGCGGCGACCTGCGAGGCCATCGCCCGCGCCCTGCGCCCGTGATCTCCGCCATCCCGTCCACAGTGGAACGCAGCGGCGGGCCGGTCGGCGGACTAACCTGATCACGTGGTCGCCGTGAACCGGGTCTTCGCCGCCCAACTAGCCGGGCTGCCGGTGTTCGGACCCGACGGGGAATCCATCGGCAAGGTCCGTGACCTGGTCATCGGCCTGCGAGTGGACCGCCAGCCGCCCCGCGTCCTCGGCCTGGTGCTGGAGCTGGCCACCCGCCGCCGCATCTTCGTGCCGATGCTGCGGGTCACCTCGATCGAGCCGAACGCGGTGACGCTCGCCACTGGTTCGGTCAACCTGCGCCAGTTCCACCAGCGCACCAACGAGGTGCTGGTCGTCGGCGAACTGCTGGACGCCCGCGTCACGCTCGCCGACGGCAGGGCCGCGGTGCTGGTGGACGCCGCCATGGAACCCAGCCGCACCCGGGACTGGCGGATGACCAGGGTCGCCGTCCGCGAGCGCACCGGGCGGTTGGCCAGGCGCGGACCGGTGCAGGTGCTGCACTGGGAGGACCTGACCGGGCTGTCGGTGACGGAGCTGGCCGGCCAGCCGCAGGGCGCGCAGCACCTGGTCGCGGTCTTCGAGACGATGCGCGCGGCCGACGTGGCGCTGGCCCTGCACAGCCTGCCGTTCAAGCGCCGCTACGAGGTGGCCGAGGCGCTGGACGACGAACGGCTCGCCGACGTGATCGAGGAGTTGGGCGAGGAGGACCAGAAGGACCTGCTCGCGTACCTGGACGACGAGCGCGCCGCGGACATCCTGGAGGCGATGGACCCGGACGACGCGGCGGACCTGCTGTCCGAGCTGCCCGAGGGCGAGAAGGACCGGCTGCTGGAGCTGATGGAGCCGGAGGAGTCCGAGCCGGTCCGGCGGCTGCTGGAGTACAGCTACGACACCG
The DNA here is from genome assembly GCF_052936305.1 of Saccharothrix isguenensis. Lineage (NCBI taxonomy): Bacteria > Bacillati > Actinomycetota > Actinomycetes > Pseudonocardiales > Pseudonocardiaceae > Saccharothrix > Saccharothrix isguenensis. The sequence goes on along the minus strand of NZ_CP193626.1, from coordinate 833,330 downwards.
CGGGCGGCCTGATGACGCCGGAGCCCGTGGTCCTCGCGCCGGACGCGACGGTGGCCGAGGCGCTGGCCCACGTGCGCAACCCGGACCTCACGCCCGCGTTGGCCAGCATGGTGTTCGTGTGCCGTCCGCCGACGGCCACGCCCACCGGCCGCTACCTGGGCTGCGTGCACATCCAGCGGCTGCTCCGCGAACCGCCGTCCAGCCTGGTGGCGGGCGTCCTGGACCTCGACCTGGCCACGTTGTCGCCGAACGCGTCGCTGAGCGACGTGACCCGCTACTTCGCCGCGTACAACCTGGTCTGCGGGCCGGTCGTGGACGAGAGCGACCACCTGCTCGGCGCGGTCACCGTGGACGACGTGCTGGACCACCTGCTGCCGGCGAACTGGCGCGAGACGGGGCTGACCCATGCCTGAGCTGCTGCCGCGCCGGCGGCTCGACCAGCCGCGCACACCCGGCCGCTTCCGGCTGTCGCTGGACCCGGAGGCCTTCGGGCGGTTCTCCGAGCGGCTGGCCAGGTTCCTCGGCACCGGGAAGTTCCTGTTCTGGCAGACCCTGATGGTGATCGTGTGGATCACGCTGAACCTGTTCGCGGTGACGCTGCGCTGGGACCCGTACCCGTTCATCCTGCTCAACCTGGCGTTCTCCACCCAGGCCGCGTACGCCGCGCCGCTGATCCTGCTCGCGCAGAACCGGCAGGACGACCGGGACCGGGTGTCGCTGGAGGAGGACCGGGCGCGGGCCGCGCAGACCAAGGCCGACACCGAGTACATGGCCCGCGAGCTGGCCGCGCTGCGGATCGCGGTCGGCGAGGTGGCCACCCGGGACTACCTGCGCAGCGAGCTGGAACGCGTGTTCCGAGACCGCAAGCGCTCCGGCAAGGAGTACGGCAGCAAGGAGTCCGGCAAGGGGTCCGGCGGCAAGGACTCCGGCAGAGAAGGCAAGGCCTCGGGCAAGGACGGCAAGGCCGAGGAGTCCGCGAAGGACGACGTGTCGCCCTGAGCCGGGTCGGGGATCAGCCGGGTCGAGGACCGGGCGGGGTCAGGGCTCAGCCGTGCCGAGTCGGTCGCACGTCCGGCCGAACGCCTCCAGCTCCGCCTGGTCGAACGCCTCGGCGAAGTGCCGCGCCACGCCCGCCAGGTGCGTGCCGGACGCGGTCCGCAGCCGGTCCACGCCCTGCGGGGTGAGCACCGCCACCACGCCGCGCCCGTCGCCGTCGGCACGTTCCCGCAGCACCAGGCCCGCGCGTTCGAGGCGGTCGACGAGTCTCGTCACGCCGGAGCGGGACAGCAGCACGGCGTCCGCCAGCTCCGTCATCCGCAGTCGGTACAGCGGCGCCTCCGCCAACTGGACCAGGACGTCGTAGGCCGCGAGCGACAGGCGTTGCTCGGCGAGCAGTTCGGCTTCCAGGACCCTGGTGAGCCTCGCGTGCGCCCGGAGGAAGGATCGCCACACCCCCAGCTCGGTACGGGTGGGCAACCGGGCAGATCCGGTTTCCGGCACGGATACCGATGTTACGGAAAGCACGCGACCGACTTCCCGCTGCCCCCGGAACAGGGGTGACCGACCGGTAGCTTGGAGGTGCACGGCCCGCCGTAGCATGGCGGTCCCACCACATCTTCCGAAGGCGTTCCCAGTGACTCTTCCCTCCGTTGACGACGTGCAGAAGGCGTTGGCCGGTGTGCAGGACCCGGAGATCCGGCGCCCCATCACCGACCTCGGCATGGTCAAGGGCGTCGTGGTCGGTGACGACGGGGTAGTGGACGTGGCGGTGTTCCTGACCGTCTCCGGCTGCCCGCTGCGCGACAAGATCACCGCCGACGTGACGGCCGCCGTGTCCGCGCTCGACGGCGTGACCGGTGTCCGCGTCGAGCTCGACGTGATGAGCGACGCGCAGCGCACGGAGCTGCGCAAGTCGCTGCGCGGTGGCGTCGAGGAGCCGGTGATCCCGTTCGCGCAGCCCGGCTCGCTGACGCGGGTGTACTGCGTCGCGTCGGGCAAGGGCGGTGTCGGCAAGTCCTCGGTGACGGTGAACCTGGCCGTCGCGATGGCCGCGCGCGGGCTGTCCGTCGGCGTGGTGGACGCCGACATCTACGGTCACTCGATCCCGCGGATGCTGGGCACGGACGCCAAGCCCACCCAGGTCGAGAAGATGATCATGCCGCCGCAGGCGCACGGGGTGAAGCTGATCTCGATCGGCATGTTCACGCCGGGCAACGCGCCGGTGGTGTGGCGCGGCCCGATGCTGCACCGGGCGTTGCAGCAGTTCCTGGCGGACGTGTTCTGGGGTGACCTCGACGTGCTGCTGCTCGACCTGCCGCCGGGCACCGGCGACATCGCCATCTCGGTGGCGCAGCTCGTGCCGAACGCGGAGATCCTGGTCGTGACGACGCCGCAGCAGGCGGCGGCCGAGGTGGCCGAGCGGGCCGGGGCGATCGCGTTGCAGACGCGGCAGCGGGTGGCGGGCGTCATCGAGAACATGTCGTGGCTGGAGCTGCCGGACGGGACGCGGATGGACGTGTTCGGCGCCGGTGGCGGGCAGGCCGTGGCGGACTCGCTCACCCAGGCCATCGGCGCGGACGTGCCGCTGCTGGGCCAGGTGCCGCTCGACCCGCGGCTGCGCGAGCAGGGCGACTCGGGCACGCCGATCGTGCTGGCGCACCCCGACTCGGCGGCCGGCCAGGTGCTGACGTCCGTGGCGGCCAAGCTGACCACCCGGTCGCGCGGGCTCGCCGGGCGGCTGCTGAACGTCACCCCGGCCGGGCGCTGACCGCTCTCTCGTTCCGCCGTGCCGAACGCCGATCGTTCCCGGGAGTGCGAACACCCTCGGTAACGATCGGGTTCCGGGGCACGCGGGCAGGACCGCACGAGCGGATGCGTGTCGGCGCGACACTCCACTTGCCGGACGCGCGAACCGCACGGGCGGCGCGGAGTGGACGATCAGGACCAGCCGACCAGCGCGTTGTCCGGTCGGCACCGGTCATTGCGAACAGCCGCACCCCGCCTGCCCGGCTTCGACGGGCTTGGTCTCGGCCCGCCCGCCGCCGCGGGCTCCGGACAGCTCGACCTTGGCCAGCCACTCCGGCGCCACCTCGGCGTCGCCGTACTCGTCGTGCCAGTTCCACCACTGGTAGGGCGGCTCCTGCGGGTAGCCCTCGGGCGAGTCCTCCCACTCCTCCTGCCGGCCGAGCGCGGTCAGGTCGAGGTAGCTCCAGGTGTTCCCCATCGCCTCGTCGCCGCGGGCGTTGACGAAGTAGGTGCGGAACACGCGGTCGCCGTCGCGGATGAACGCGTTCGTGCCGTGCCACTCGTCCACGCCGAAGTCGGCGTCGAAGTCGTCGGTGATGGTGAACCAGGGCATCGTCCAGCCCATCCGCTCCTTCACCCGCCGGATGTCGGGCTGCGGCGCGCGGGAGGCGAAGACGAGGCTGGTGTTCCGGGCGTGCAGGTGGGCGAGGTGGGCGACCTGGTCGGCCACCATGGAACAGCCGCGGCACGCGTGGTCGGGCCAGCCGAACACACCCGGCTCCAGGAAGGCGCGGTAGACGATCAGCTGGCGGCGCCCCTCGAACAGGTCGAGCAAGCTCACCCTGCCACCGGGCCCGTCGAACTCGTACTGCTCCTGCACCTCCAGCCACGGCATCCGGCGGCGCTGCGCGGCCAGCGCGTCCCGGGCGCGGGTGAGCTCCTTCTCCTGCACCAGCAGCCGTTGGCGCGCCTCCTCCCACTCCTGCGGCGTGACGATCGGGGGCGTCTTCATCGTGGTGGACGTGCGGTCAACCATCGGATCCTCTGGTTTCGTCAGGCGGGTCCGTCGTCGGTGCGCCGGCATTCCGCTCGAAGTGTTCCTTCAACGCGTCGAGCGCGCTGTCCCAATCGCGGGCGAGCAGCGCGAGGAACTGCTGCGCCACGCGCATCGGGGCGGAGCGGACCCGGTACCGCACCCGGCGCCGCTCCCCCGGTTCGGCCGTGACCAGGCCGGCGTCGGACAGCAGGGCCAGGTGCTTGGCGATCGCCTGACGGGTGATCGGCAGGCGGGCGGCCAGGTCCGTGGCCGTGGCCGGACCCGCGGAGGCCAGCGCGGCCAGGATGGAGCGTCGGGTCCGGTCCGCCAGGGCGGCGAAGACCTGCTCGGCGACCGCCTCCGCGTCAGGCGGCATCGACGTAGGCGACGAGTTCCCCGAGTTCGTGGGTCCACCCCTCGCCGTGGGCCTGGTACGCCCGGTCGTGGCCGTCCTCGGGCAGCTGGGCGAAGCCGGACTCGACGACCTTCAACCGGGTGCCCGTGCCGACCGGTTCGAGCGTGAACTCGACGTAGGTGCGGCGCGGGTCGTCGTCGGGCATGCCGTGGACGCGCCAGGTGAACGCGAACGACGTCGGCTCCTCGACGCGCTCGACCCTCAGCGTGGCGGCGGGGCCGTCCTTCCAGTCGATGGTGGCCAGCCCGCCCGGACGGAGGTCGATCGTCGCCCCCTTGTTGCCGAGCCAGGTGCCCAAGCCCTCGGCCGTGGTCAGCGCCGCCCACACGTCGCACGGCGGCCCGGCGAGGTCCACGGTCCGTTCGATGCGGTCAGGAAAACCCATGCCCAGCCTCCACAAAGTAGCAACCAATCAGTTGCCATAATATGGAAACCAGTTGGTTGCGTCAACCGGGATGCCCGGCTGCGCGCGAGGCGGGGTCACCTTCAGGCGCCTTCGGCGCGTCAGGTCGCGTCAGGTCGCGTCAGGGTCGAACGGCGGGCGCTCACCCTGCTGCAACGGGCGTTCGCGGTCCACGGTCGGCTGGGGCGTCACCGGGTGGCCGTTCGGCTTGTCCGCCGGGCTGTCGTCCCACAGGTGCTTGGTGATGGCGCGCTTCGGGTCGAAGTTGCGCAGTTCCCGCAGGTCCTCCAGCGGCTTGCGCAGCTGCTCGAACTCCGGGCCCATCTCCTGCTTCAACTGCTCGCGCGCGCCGGTCGCGTAGTCGCGGACCTGGCGGACGGTCTTGCCGACCCAACCGGCCGCCGCCGGCAGTCGCTCCGGACCCAGGATGAACAGGCCCGCCACGATGATGAGGAGGATTTCAACCCAACCGATGCTGTCGAACACCCGCGTGCCCCACCTTCCGCGACCTGGCCCTGGCTGCCAGCGTAGCCGTCAGTCGGACCTCAGGGTGACCTGCACGGTCAGCTCCCGGCCCTGCCTGGCCAGCACGACCGGCACCGTCTCGCCGATTTCGTGGTTCCTCACGGCGACCGTCAGCTCCGCGGCGTTGCGCACCATCCGGTCGCCGACGCGGGTGATCACGTCGCCCTCCTCGATGCCGGCCGCGTCGGCCGCGCCGCCCTCGGGGACGTTCTGCACCTGCGCGCCCTCCGCCGTCTCCGCCGAGGCCGACCGCACGTTGACGTTCATGTCGGCGTGCTTGACCTCGCCGTCGCGGATCAGCGCCTGCGACACCTTGCGCGCGTAGTTGCCGGAGATCGCGAAGCCCAGGCCGACCGAGCCGCCCGTCTCCGTCCGGATCGACGAGTTGATGCCCACCAGCGCGCCGGACGAGTCGACCAGCGCGCCGCCCGAGTTGCCGGGGTTGATGGCCGCGTCGGTCTGGATGGCGTCGTAGGTGATCTGCGGGCCACCGTTGTCGCCCGCCGCCGTCACGGGGCGGTGCAGGGCGCTGACGATGCCCTCGGTCACGGTGTTCGACAGGGACAGCGGCGAGCCGATGGCCAGCACCGTGTCGCCCACGGCGAGCGCGTCCGAGTCGCCGAACTGCAGCACGGTCGGGTTGTCCACCTCGACCTTGATCACCGCGAGGTCCGTCTTCGAGTCACGGCCGACGACCTGCGCCACGGCCCGCTTGCCATCGGTGAAGACGACGGTCAGCTTCGCGGACGTGTCCTGCACGGCGGGCGCCACCACGTGGTCGTTGGTCAGCACGTAGCCCTCGCCGTCGATCACCACGCCGGAGCCGACGCCGGCCACGTTCGAGCCCTTGAACTCGATCGACACGACGCTGGGCGTGACCCGCTGGGCGATCTCGGCGACCGAGCCGACCGGGCGTTCCTTGCCGGGCTTGACCTCGGCGAGCGTGACGCCGCCGTCGGTGAGCGGGTTGCCGACGCGGCCCAGCAGCCAGCCGACCACACCGCCGCCCGTGCCGATGAGCAGCGCGGTCACCATCAGCAGGACGAGGGCCATCGGCTTGACGCGCCGGCCGAACAGCAGTTCGGGGATGCTGAGCTGCGGGCCCGGCGGCGGCTCGGCCTTGGGGCCGGTGTCGGGCTGCTCGGTGACGGCGGGCGGGCCGATGACGGCCGACGCGCCCGGGTCGCGCCACGCGTCACCCGCCGGTTTGCCCTCCCAGAAGACGGGCTCCGCCTCGGGCTCGTCGTCGAGGTCGACCGGCGGGCGCTGCAGGCGGGTGTCCGGGTCGCCCTGTGGCCGGCCGAACGCCGTCGACAGCGCTTCCGGCGGCGGCGGGGCGAACTGGACGGAGCCGTTGCCGTCGAGGCTCGGCCGGTCGGCGGAGAACGCGCCCGCAACGCCCTGCGGCCGACCGAACACGGCCGTCTGGCCGGGGTCGACCGGCGGGCGGGTGAGCGGGCGGGGTGCGAGCCTGCGGTGCGCCCCGTCGTCAATGCCCGACCGCGGGATCCCGTTGCCCTGCTCTGGCTCGCCCATCGCTCCCCGCACGTCGTCACACCATGTTGTCCGGGGTCAATCGTGCCTGGTGACCGGTGAAGTCGCCGTCAGCGGGTGTCAGCGGCCGAGGCCGGTGTCCGCCACGGGGCGCAGCACACCCATCTGCTGGTGGCTGGTGCTCGCCAGCGACGGCGCGACGGCGGGCGTCGGCTGCGGGGTGTTGCCCTGGGCGGGCGGCGGCGCGGTGTCCTCGCTGCCCGGTGCGACGAGCGCGAGGGCGCCGAGCATGAGACCGGAGACGACGACACCCGCGCCGTGGCGGGCCCGCCTACCTCCGAAGCGGCTTCCGCCGCCTGTTCCGAAAGGGCGGCTCTGCCCCAGCACGGGACCGCCGCCGAACGCGACCCGGTCGGGCCGCTGCACGGTGACGAGCTGGCCGTCCTCGGTGACCGCGAGGCCGTCGGGCGCGCTGGGCAGCTCCACTTCCTGCGGGATCGCGCCCAGCCTGGCCAGCAGGCCGGCGGGGGCGCACGGCGCGTCGGCCGCGCGCACCGCGGAACGTGCCTGCTGCTGCGAGTACGCCTCGGCGGCGCAGAACGGGCACCGCGCCAAGTGCGCGGACGCCCGTGAGTGCGCCGAGGCGGACAGCTCGCCGTCGACGAAGGCGACGACCGCGTCGGGCAGCAGGTGCTGCTCGGGCAGTTGCCAACCTCGCAGGTCGGTCATGCAGAGTCCTCCTGGGCCAGACCCCGACGGCGTTCGAGTGCGACCCGCAGGGCCTGGCGGCCCCGGTGGATCCTGCTTCTCACGGTACCGAGTTTGACGCCGAGGGTGGCGCCGATCTCCTCGTACGAGAGACCTTCCACGTCACACAGCACCACGGCGGCGCGGAACTCGGGCGGCAGCTCGTCGAGCGCGGCCTGGAGCTCCGGGTCGAGGTGGGTGTCGTCGTAGATCTCTTCCGGGGTGGGATCGTCGCCCGGGATGCGGTCGGTCTCCTCCGGCAGGGCCTCCATGCGCACGCGCGAGCGGCGGCGGGCCATGTCGAGGAACAGGTTCGTGGTGATGCGGTGCAGCCAGCCCTCGAACGTGCCGGGCTTGTACGACGCGAGGGACCGGAACACCCGGATGAACGTCTCCTGGGTGAGGTCCTCGGCGTCGTGCTGGTTGCCGGTGAGGCGGTAGGCCAGCCGGTACACCCGGTCGGCGTGTTCGCGCACGACTTCATCCCACGAAGGCGGGATCCACTCCACGTCGTCGATGGGCGCGGTCAGTGCGGCGGTCGGCTGCTTTGGCATCGGGCGGTTAAGCACCTCCACTGGGCTGGCTGCCCTGCTGCACGGGTTCAACGCGCGGCCGGGCCTGCGTGTTCCCGTTGGTCCTGCGGGTGTTGCCTTGGTCCTGCGGGTCTTGCCTCGGGGTCTTGCCTGTCGTCTCGCCTGGGGTCTCGCCGGCCTCGGCCGGTCCTGCCGTGGCCCCAGCCTGACGGGTTCCCTTATAACCATCGTGAGAGTCGGCTGAGAACAGCCTGAGAATCCCGGTCGTCCCCGAGATTCACCCGAATTGCCGCCGGCGGCGTTAGCCTTCGTGCTGTGGATGCGCCGACGCGCGAGTACGTGGAGCGCTACTTGCCCGAGGACGCCGTGGTCACGGCCGCCAGGGCTCGTGGCGTCGAGTTGGGGTGCGTGCCGATCGGGTCCGGTGGTGGGGCGGCGTTGCGGTTCCTCGCCGCGGCGCTGCAGGCCAAGGCCGTGGTGGAGATCGGCACCGGTGCCGGTGTCGGCGCGTTGTACCTGCTCAGCGGCATGCCCGCGGCCGGGGTGCTGACGTCGATCGACGTGGCGGCCGAGCACCAGCGGGCGGCGCGGGTGGCGTTCGCGGAGGCCGGGATCGCGGTGTCGCGCACCCGTCTCATCATGGGCGGGGCGCTGGAGGTGCTGCCCCGGCTGACCGACGGCGCGTACGACCTGGTGTTCGTGGACGCGGCCAAGGCGGAGTACCCGAAGTACCTGGAAGAGGGCGTGCGGCTGCTGCGGCCGGGCGGGGTGCTCGCGTTCGACAACGTGCTGTGGCACGGGCGGGTGGTCGACCCGGCGCACCGGGACCCGGACACCGTGGCGATGCGGGAGGTGGCGCGGGCGGTGCGGGACGACGATCGGCTCGTGCCCGTGATCCTGCCCCTGGGTGACGGCCTGCTCGTGGCCGCGAAGGTCGGCTGACCACCCATCCGGCCTGACCGGTCCGGGATGAGCGGTCCGGGACGAGCCGTCTGGGCCGACTGCGCCGACCCGACCGTCCGGGTCGGTCGACACGCCCGGACCGGGATGCGTGTTCTGACGCCCTCGACGCGGACCGCTCGGCAACCCGGCACCGGCTTCGCAGGGGTCCTCGCCAAGGGGACCCCTGCTTTGATCTTGCCGGCTGGGGCCGACGATTCGGCGCGGTCAGAGGTCGACTGTGGACAACTCGGCCGGTTGTGGACAACTCGACGGCCGTGGGCCGGCGGAACCCGGCCCGGCGCGCCCGCCGACCGTCCGGGACCGCCACGAAAGGCTCGCCAGGCCGGCCACACCCGCCCAGCGGAGCACACCGGCCCACCGGGCCTGATCACGTGGCCAGGCCCGACCACCCGGCCGGACCCGTCGCCCCGCCGGACCGCCCCACCGGACCGCCCCACCGGGCCGGACCCGGCAGGTCCCACTGCCCGGCCGGACCCACCCCGCCGGACCCACCCGCCGGACCCACCGCCGGCCGGCCCGGCCGGACCCGCCACACGGGCAGAGACCACCGCGCCGCCGGCTCAGTGGGCCGTCACGCCCTTCCCGAGCACCGTCACGCCGCCGGACGACACGGTGTAGCGCTGCCGGTCGGTCGGGGGGTCCACCCCGATCAGCGCCCCGTCGGGCACCACCACGTTCTTGTCCAGGATCGCCCGCCGCACCACCGCCCCGCGCCCGATCCGCACCCCGGGCAGCAGCACGCTGCCCTGCACCACCGACCCGGCCTCCACCACCACGTCCGAACTGATCACCGACCCGTGGACGGTGCCGGAGATGATCGACCCCGGCCCCACCATCGAGTCCTCCGCACTGCCGCCCGCGATGAACTTCGCCGGCGGCAGCGGCGGGGTCGCCGTCCGGATCGGCCACGCCTGGTTGTAGAGGTTGAACACCGGCCGCACCGACACCAGGTCCATGTGCGCCTCGTAGTACGCGTCGATCGTCCCCACGTCGCGCCAGTAGCCCCGGTCCCGGTCGCTCTCGCCCGGCACCTCGTTGTCGGCGAAGTCGTAGACGTGCGCGCGCCCCTGGCCGACGAGCATCGGGATGATGTCGCCGCCCATGTCGTGGTCGGAGTCGGGGTTGGCCGCGTCCGCCCGCAACGCCTCCAGCAGCGCCTCCGTGGTGAACACGTAGTTGCCCATCGACGCGAACGTGACCTCCGGGTCGCCCGGCACGTGCGGCGGCTCCGACGGCTTCTCCAGGAACCTGGTGATCAGCCCGGACTCGTCCGAGTCGATGCACCCGAACGCCTTGGCCTCGGCGCGCGGCACCCGGATGCCCGCGACGGTCACGCCCGCGCCGGTCCGGACGTGCTGGTCCACCATCTGACCCGGGTCCATCCGGTAGACGTGGTCCGCGCCGAAGACGATCACGTGCTCCGGCCGCTCGTCGTTGACCAGGTTCAACGACTGGAAGATCGCGTCCGCGCTGCCGGTGTACCAGCGCGGCCCGAGCCGCTGCTGCGCCGGCACCGGCGTGACGTACTGGCCGAGCACATTGGACAGCCGCCACGTGGTCGAGATGTGCCGGTCCAGGGAATGGGATTTGTACTGGGTGAGCACGCAGAGCTTCACGAAACCCGCGTTCACCAGGTTGGACAGCACGAAGTCCACCAACCGGTAGTTACCGCCGAAGGGCACCGCCGGCTTTGCCCGGTCGGCGGTCAACGGCCACAACCGTTTGCCCTCGCCACCGGCGAGCACAATTCCTAGAACATGCGGTTGCCCTTTCACAGCAACGACCCTAACCGGGTGAGCACCGGCCCACCAACGGCGAAGTAAGACGAACTCCCCTCGTTCACCCGGCTGCCCCCGTGCCGGGGTTACGGTGAGCGGCGTGCGAATTGGACTGCTGACACGGGAGTACCCGCCGGAGGTCTACGGCGGGGCGGGGGTGCACGTCGGTTTCCTGGTGCCGAGGCTGCGCGAACTGGTCGACGTGGACGTGCACGCCTTCGGCGGGCCGCGCGCGGACGCCACGGCGCACAACCCGGCGCACGGGCTGGAGCAGGCGAACGCCGCGTTGGCGACCCTGTCGGTGGATTTGGAGATGGCCGCCGCGCTGGGTGGGGTGCAGCTCGCGCACTCGCACACCTGGTACGCCAACATGGCCGGCCACCTGGCCAAGCTGCTGCACGGCATCCCGCACGTGGTGACCGCGCACTCGCTGGAGCCGCGCCGGCCGTGGAAGGCCGAGCAGCTGGGCGGCGGCTACCGGATCTCGTCGTGGGTGGAGCGGACCGCGTACGAGGCGGCGGACGCGGTGATCGCGGTGAGCGAGGGCATGCGGGCCGACGTGCTGGACTGCTACCCGGCGTTGGACCCGGCGCGCGTCCACGTGGTGAAGAACGGGATCGACACGACGGCCTACCACCCCGTTTCCGAAACGGACGCGCTGGTCAGGCACGGTATCGACCCGGAACGGCCGATCGTGACGTTCGTGGGGCGGATCACCAGGCAGAAGGGCGTCGGGCACCTGGTCGCCGCCGCGCACCGGATCTCGCCGGACGCTCAGATCGTGCTGTGCGCGGGCGCGCCGGACACGCCGGAGATCGCGGAGGAGACGCGGCTCGCGGTGGCTGAGCTGGCGGCGGCGAGGCCGGGGGTGTTCTGGATCCGGGAGATGCTCCAGCCGGCCGAGGTGCGGCAGATCCTGAGCCGTTCGACGGTGTTCGTGTGCCCGTCGGTGTACGAGCCGCTGGGGATCGTGAACCTGGAGGCGATGGCGTGCGGGACGGCCGTGGTGGCGTCCGACGTCGGCGGCATCCCGGAGGTCGTGGACCACGGGCGGACGGGGCTGCTCGTGCACTACGACGAGAGGGACGTGGAGGCGTACCGGGCGGGCCTGGCGGACGCCGTGAACGAGGTGCTGGGCTCCCCGGAGCGGGCGGCGGCGTTCGGCGCGGCCGGTCGGGAGCGGGCGGTGGAGGAGTTCTCGTGGGCGACGGTGGCCGATCAGACGGTCGCCGTCTACCGGGCGGCCCTGGGACTGTGATCTTCCCTCACTGTGATACCCATCACATCAAATACCGGCAACCCCACGGGACGGCAGCGGCATGTAACCAGTAGGAGCAACTACTGGGGGACTTCATGCGGTGGCTGGTGCTCCTGCTCGCGTTGGTGACCGGTGGGTGCGCGACGCCCGCGTTCAGCGCCGAGCAGGTCGGTTTGACCATGGACGGCAGGGCGGTGTTGGACGCGCCGGCCCTGCAGGCGCAGGCCGAGGCCGAGCTGAGTTACACACTGTCGTTCGGGTACGTGGCCCGGATGGGCACGGACCCGGTGAGCTGCTGGTTCGCCCGGACGGGGGCGGCGTTCGAGGTCGACACCCGGTTGTGGTGCGGTCCCGTGCAGGTGCCGGGCACGGCCGCCGCCACCGACTGGGTGCCGGTGCCGTTGAAGGAGGTCGAGCGGACCGGGTCCGGGGTGCGGCTGGAGGTCCAGCCGCCCCAGGTCCCGACGCAGGGCAACCGGAGCACGCCGGTGGGGAAGCTGGTGCGCACCGACGGGCGTGAGGCGTCGGCCGACCAGGGCGTCGGCAAGGCCGGGCCCGACTTCCTGGCCGTGCTGCCCGACGAGGGCCAGGCGCTCGACCCGGCGTCCGCGACGGTCCGGGACGACCAGCTCGAACTCCACGTGACGGGGTACTCGTCGCCGGCGGTGTGGCCGACCCCCGAAGGTGATCTGCGGGCCGAGCACGGGGTGGAGTTGCGGGTGCTGCGGCTGCGGGTGCTGCGGCACGGCGAGGTCGACTCGGCGTTCCTGCAGACGCCGTGGCACCGCTGGCTGCCCCAGCCGCCGGAGCCGGCGCTCGACGTGCCGGGGCGGCGGCACCCGTTGCCCGCGGACCGGCTGCCGGACGACGGGACGGTGCTGATCGTCTACACCGTGCCGGTCGCGGGTGGGCCGGAGGCGCTGGTGCTCAACACCGTGGGCGCGAAGTCGCTGGAACAGCGGGTGGCGGTGCCCTCCGGGCAGGTGTTCGGTGAGGCGCCGGCGGTGCTGCGGCGTGGCCCCGGGCCGGAGGCGATGTCGGTGTCGGCGCCCGTGTCGGTCGGTGCGCCCGAGCCGGTCGGGTCGGTGGAGGTCGTCCGGGCGCGGTTGGGGCGGCAGCGGCCGGTGTGGTCCGACGGGCAGTACGAGTTGGCCACGGCCGGTCCTGGGACGGCGTTGCTGGAGCTGCGGTTCGTGGGGCACGGGGTGCCGGCCGTGGTCGGGTCGTGGCAGACGGCCGGTCTGCTGTCCGTGGTGCTGCCCGACGGGACGGCGGCGCGGCAGGTCGGCGCGCGGTACGGCGGTGAGACGTTCCCCGTGGCCGGTGTCTACGAGGTGCCGGAGGACGTGCGGTCGGTGACGTTCTCGGTGACGTCGGGGACGGTGACGTTGCCGCAGCTCGGCACGGTCGCGGTCACCGGTGGGGGCGGCGTGGAGGTACCCCTCGACTTCTGACCCCTGCTCCGCCCGGCGCACCCGGCCGGCGGCGACGACGGCTGCCGACGCAGCACCCGGACCCGTGCGCCGCGGCGGGCTTCACGCTCGCCCTCGCCGCGCGGAAGATCGCCCCGGGCTCGCCGGCACCCCTTCCCCGCTCGCCGTCCGCGCGTTCCGCGATCACGCGCTGGGCGGGTGACGAGGTCCGGTCGGCGACCCGTCCTCGGAGATCCACCCGGCGAGGGCGTCGAGGATCACGCCGAGGCCGTACTCGAACTCGTCGGCGAAGTCGTTGCCGGGTTGGAGGACGTGCTCGGTCGCCATCTCCAGCAGGTACGGGTACTCGTCCGCGGAGAGCTGCCGGGCGATGTTCTCGGTGACTTCGGCGGCGGTGTCCGGGCCTTGGAAGGGCAGCGAGGCCTCTTGGACGACGAACCCGTACACGTAGCTGTCGAGCAGGGCGTAGGCGTGCGCGGTCATCGCGACCGAGAAACCGGCCCGGCGCAGGGTGCCGATCGTCGCGTCGTGGTGCCGCAGCGTCGCGGGACCGGGGGTGGTCCGCGACTCCAGCAGTCCGATCGCCCAGGGGTGGCTGCCGATCACCCGGCGGGCCGAGGCCGCACGCCGGTGCATCTCCCGGCGCCAGTCGCCGCCCGGTGAGGGCAGCTCGATCCGGCTGAAGACGAGGTCGACGATCCCGTCCAGGATCTCGTCCTTGTTGGCCACGTGGTGGTAGAGCGACATCGGCTTGACGCCGAGTTCGGCGGCGAGCGAGCGCATCGTCAACGACCCGAGCCCGCCGGCGTCGGCGATCGCGACGGCGGCGCGCAGGACGCGGTCCCGACTCAGCGCCGTGCGGTCCCGGCTGCGGTCACCGACGTTCCGGGGCATGCGGACTCCTCCAGTGGTGGCACGGTCGTACTTAGTACGTTACCGTGCGCCGTACTTAGTACGGGAACGGGCCCGATCGCCCGCGGTGAGGGGAAGACCCATGTCATCAAGAACTGTCGGGCGGACCATGGGAACTTTGTTCCTGCTGGCGTTCGTCGTGTACGCCGGGGGCGGCGCCCTGGTCGGCGCGGGGTCGACGGGCGGCGACGTACTGGCCGGCGTCGCGGACGATCCGGCGCGACTGGCGGTGGGGGCGCTGTTGATGCTGGTGAACTCGGCCGTCGTCGCCGGCATCGGCGTGCTGGCGCTGCCGGTGCTGAGGCCGCACGGCGAGATCTCGGCGCACGCGTACCTGATCGGCCGGGTGGTCGAAGCGGCCCTGCTGGCCGTGGGGGTCGTCTTCCTGCTGCTCCTGGTGCCGCTCGCCCGGGAGCACGCCGGCGCGGACGCCGACGCCGGGTCCGCCCTGGCCGCGGTGGCGCGGGTCGCGGTGGCCGGCAACCACTACAGCTACCAGGTCGCGATGATGTCCGTGGGTGTCGTCGGCGTGGTGTTCTGCCGGGTCCTGTTCCGGGCGCGGCTGGTGCCGCGGTTCATGGCGGCCTGGGGGCTGGTCGGGTACGCCGTCTTCCTGCTGGGGGCCGTCCTCGAAGTCCTCGGGTACGGGGTGGGCGTGGCGCTGTCCGTTCCCGGCGGGCTCTTCGAGATCGCCCTGGGCGTCCTGCTCATCGCCAAGGGGTTCCCGGTGGCCGGGAACGGTGTCGGGAGCAGTCCCGCGAACGGTGTCGGGAGCAGTGCCGAGAGCGGCGCCGGGAACGGCGGTGGGAGCGGTGGTGGTCGGCGGGTTGGGTTCCTCGATTCAACCGAGGGACGGTAACGGTGTTTCCGTACATTTCCCGGCCATGATCACCCGATCGTGCTCGCCGGGGTCCGGCCGTAGGTCTCGGCCAGTTCGATCAGGGTTCGGGCGGCGAAGCCCGTCGCCCCTGCCACCACCTCGTCGTACACCTTGTCGGCCCGCGCCGGGCCGGCGATGTCGAGGTGCGCCCACGGCACGGTGCCGGTGAACTCGCGCAGGAACAGCGCGGCCGTGATGCCGCCCGGACCCGGCGGGCACTGCCGCACGTCGGCGATGGTGCTCCGCACGTCCTCCGCCGAGTCCTCCAGCAGCGGCATGCGCCACCAGCGCTCGCCCACCTCGGCACCGGCCTGGGCCACGCGGGTCGCCAGGTCGTCATCGGTGGCGAAGAGGCCACCGGTGCGCAGACCCAGGGCCACCTTCATCGCACCGGTCAGGGTCGCCACGTCCACCAGGACGTCCGGCGCCAGGTTGCGCACGGCGTAGGCGAGGGCGTCGGCCAGGACCAGCCGGCCTTCGGCGTCCGTGTTCGTCACCTCGGTGGTGGTCCCACCGTAGTGGGTGATCACGTCACCCGGCCGGTAGGCCGAGCCGGACACGTGGTTCTCGGCGGCGGGCACGAGGCCCGTCACCCGGACGGGCAGGCTCTGCTTGGCGATGCCGATCAGGGCGGCGATCACCGCGGCACCACCGGACATGTCCGTGCGCATCAGGTGCATGCCGTCGGCCGGTTTGATCGAGATACCACCGGTGTCGAACGTGATGCCCTTGCCCACCAGCACCAGGTGGGGCTGTCCGGCGCCGGTGCCCGGCCACGTCAGCTCGATGAACCTCGGGGGCCGGGACGAGCCGCCGCCCACCGCGAGCACCCCGCCGAACCCGTGCCCGGTCAGCCACTCCTCGTCCCGGACGTCGACCTGGAGGCCCGGCACCGCCCGCCCAGCCTTGACCGCCGCCGCGGCCAGCCAGGACGGGTCCTTCACGTTCGACGGCATGTTCGCCAGGTCACGGCTGAACGACGTCGCCGCGGCCAGCGTGTTCGCCTTCCGCACGACCTCAGCGAACGCCTGGTCCCCGGCCACCAGCCGCAACGACTTCACCCGCTGGGGCGGTTCCTCCCCGGTCACCTTGAACCGGTACCCGCCCACCGCCGCACCCAGCGTGAACGCCGACACCGCCGCCGCCGTCACGTCCGCCGGCAACCGCACGTCGAACGTCGTCCCGGACTTCTCCGCGTCCGCGTGCAACGCCCGCACCAGCGACGCCCCGGCCTTGCGCCAGTCACCGGGTTCACCGTCCCCGACCCCGACGACCCACGTCCGCCCCTGCTTGGACGTCGCCCCCGCCTTGCCGCTCACGTCGGCGACGTCCAGGTCCTCCGCGCCCGGCCCCAGCCGCACCGGGTCACCGGGGAAGGCCACGAGCACCGCGGGCACACCTCGCCGGAGGGTGTCGGCCACCTCGACGGTGACCAGCGGGGTGGGCAGGGGTGCTCGCACGGAAGACCTCCGAAGGGCCGGACAGGGGCGGAAAATTCGATCGGAAAAGTGGGAAAAGGGCCGCTGAACGGGTGTTAAGCCCGGTTAAGAACAGGGCGTCGAATCGGGTCCGCCGGAGACCGGCCGGCCGGGCGCGTCGGGACGTAGCGATGCCCCGGTTCCACAGTGGAAACCGGGGCCTCGACGCTTTCTCGGTCCGGCTGGTCAGCCGGCGGCTGCCTTGAGGGCATCGCCCAGGGCGTTGGCCTCATCCGCCGACATCTCGACGACGAGGCGCCCACCACCCTCGAGCGGAACGCGCATCACGATGCCACGCCCCTCCTTGGTCACCTCGAGGGGACCGTCGCCGGTCCGGGGCTTCATGGCCGCCATCGCGTGCTCCCTCCGTCAACATCTTCCCCGTCCGACCAGGGCCGGATACGCGACCCATTCTCCCCTATGCGGACTCGGCAGCGAAACCGAACCGATCTTTCCAGCCCTCCCGGGCCTAGTTGGCGATCTTCAGGAAGCCGCGGAGCACCGCCAGGATCACCGTGTCCCAACGACTTCCGGACCCGCCGCCGACCGTCACCCGGTCGTGACCCTCTGCCGCTTTGTGGCGTGTCGCGGGGTCGCCCTGACAGACTCGGCTCTCGTGCGAGCCCGTTCCGCGCTCTTCGACGTCTACGGCGGCCACCTCCGCGAGCGGGGTGGCGCCGCGACGATCGCCGCGCTCGTCCGGTTGCTGGAGCCGCTGGACTTCGCCGCGCCCGCCGTGCGCACCGCCGTGTCGCGCACGGTGCGGCAGGGCTGGCTCGAACCCGTCCGCCTGCCGGACGGTCCCGGCTACGCGATGACACCTCGCGCGGAAAGGCGGCTGGACGAGGCGGCAGCCCGCATCTACCGCACCCGGCCGTCCACCTGGGACGGTCGCTGGCACGTCGTGGTGCTGGAGGAGCTGCCCGCCCGGGAGGCCAGGGACCGGCTCGCTTCCTCGCTGCAACTGCTCGGCTACGGCGCGCTCGGCCCGGTGACGTGGATCGCGCCGCGCCCCTCCCCCGAGCTGGCGGACGTGCTGGCCGGCGAGGGCGTGCGGGCGAGCACGTTCCACGGCGAGCACGAGGGCGACCCGACGGAGCTGGCGGCCCGCGCCTGGGACCTGGCGACGCTGGGCCGCGACTACTCCCGGTTCGTGGCCGAGTGGGAGCCCGTGGTGTCCGCTGTGGACGGTACGTCGCCGGCGGAGGCGTTCGCGGCCTCGCAGCGGTTCCTGCACGCCTGGCGCAAGTTCCTGTTCCGCGATCCGGGCCTGCCGCGTGAGCTGCTGCCCGCCGACTGGCCGGGCACGGACGCGGCGGCGTTCTTCGACCGGCACACCAACCGCCTCGCTCCCGCGGTGGCCAAGTTCGTCGACGACAGCCTTGCCCAGCACTGACCGGGTGAAACGACTGACCGGAGGTCCCCACGTGTCCGAACTCCTCATCGACGACGCTGACGGCGTTCGCACCTTCACGCTCAACCGGCCCGAGTCGTTCAACTCGTTCACGGTGGCGCTGAAGGAGCGGTTCCTGGAGGCCGTGGTCAAGACCGCCGCGGACGACTCGGTGCGCGCGGTCGTCATCACCGGCGCCGGGAAGGCGTTCTGCGCGGGTCAGGACCTGAAGGAGCACACCGCGCTGCTGGAGGCGGGCGACCCGGCGCCGCTGCACACGGTGGAGAAGCACTACAACCCGCTGATCAAGGCGATCGTGGCCATGCCGAAGCCGGTCATCGCGGCGGTGAACGGCATGGCGGCGGGCGCGGGGGCGTCGCTGGCGTTCGCGAGCGACCTGCGGGTCGCCGGCGAGGGCGCGAAGTTCCTGATGGCGTTCGCGAACGTGGGCCTGACCGCCGACTCGGGCGCGTCGTGGACGCTGCCGAGGCTGATCGGGCACGGCCGGGCGATGGAGATGATGCTGCTCGCGCAGCCGGTGGGCGCGGAGGAGGCGTTGCGGATCGGGTTGGTGGGCCAGGTCGTGCCGGACGGCGAGGTGCTGTCCACGGCGCAGGCGCTGGCCCGGAAGCTGGCCGCCGGGCCGACCACCGCCTACGCCAAGATCAAGGAGGCGATGGCGTTCTCCGGCGCGCTGGACGCCGCGCTGGAGGTCGAGGCCCGCACGCAGGCCGAGGCGGGCGCCACGGTGGACCACCGGGAGGCGGTCGCCGCGTTCGTGGCGAAGCGGAAGCCGAAGTTCACGGGGCGGTAGCCGCGGCGCGGAAGCAGGTCGCGATGTGGTCGTCGACCATGCCCGTGGCCTGCATCAACGCGTAGCAGGTGGTGGGGCCGAGGAACACGAAGCCGCGGCGCTTCAGCTCCTTGGCCATCGCCTTCGACTCGGGCGTGACGGCGGGCACGTCGGCGGCGGTGGCGGGCCGTTCGTGCTGCTCGGGCGCGAACGACCACAGCAGGTCGTCCAGCGGCACGTCGAGCTTGGCGACGGCGCGCGCGTTGTTGATCGTCGCGTTGATCTTGGCCCGGTTGCGGACGATGCCCGCGTCGGCCATCAGCCGGTCGAAGTCGTCCGACCCGAACTCGGCCACCACCTCCGGCACGAAGCCCGCGAACGCGGTCCGGAAGTTCTCCCGCTTGCGCAGGATCGTGATCCAGGACAGGCCGGACTGGAACGATTCGAGCGACATGCGTTCGAACATGGCCGTCTCGCCGTGCAGCTCGACGCCCCACTCCGTGTCGTGGTAGTCGACGTAGTCGGGCGTGCTCGCGCCCCAGGGGCAGCGGACGGGGTCGGTCATGCGGGGTACTCCCGGGCGAAGGCGGCGAACCGGCGCAGGGACCACATCACGCCGGGCGCGAAGGCCAGGTTGAGCGGCAGGGGGATGTCCTCGGACCACACCAGCTCGCTGCGCGCGTCACCGCGGGGGACGACGACGAACTCGCCGGTCCCGCGCACGAGCCGGCCGGTGTGCGCGACGGCGCAGCGCACGGGCGGCTCCCACGCGGTGATGCGCATGGTGTCGGTGAAGCCGAGCGGGCGGAACCCCGTGAACGCCTCCAGCTCACTGCCCTCGCTCGCGCCGTCACCGCTCGTCACGCGGACGGTGGTGCCGAAGATCCACTCGCTCTGCCGCGGCCAGTCGGTGAGCGCCGCCCACGTGGTCGCGGCCGGCGCCTCGACCTCGACGCGCAGGTCAAGCCGGGTCACGCTCGGGCTCCCGGTCGAGTTCCCGGTCGAGTTCGCGCTCCCGCGCGACCTCGGGTCCGGGCCTCCCGTCGGGTTCGGGTTCCCCGTCGGGTTCGGGTCCCCCCTGCCGACCCGTCCCCAGCTCGGCCTCCAGCTCGTCGATCCGGCCGCGCAGCCGCTCGACCTCGCCGGCCAGGCGGTCGAGCACCCAGTCCACCTCGGTCATCTTGTAACCGCGCAGGACCTGCTGGAACTTCAGGTCGCGCACGTCGCCGGGGGTCACGTCCTCGGCCGGGAGCCGGGTCGGCGACGCGCCGGGCGGCAGCGGGGCCAGTTCCTCGCCGCGCCCGAACACCAGCGCGGCCAGCAGGAACACCACGGCCGCCACGAGTGCCATGACGACTATGTAGATGAGCGCTGAGGTCACGACACGATCGTGACACATCCGCGGGTCACACCGACGAGAACACCACACACCGACGTGCGAGTACGGCCAGCCGGAGCACCACGGCGAACGACACGGCGGTCGCGACGGCCACCGGCGGCGACCGCGCCCGCGAGCCTGGCCAGGGTCACCGTGCTGAGCGCCGTGCGGGCCAGCAGTCGGCCCACGAGCAGCGCGAGCACCGCCACACCGGCCACGACCCACGCCGACGTGTCGTTGAGGCGGGCGATCACCAGGTACCAGTCGGGCGGCGGGGCGTCGAAGTCGTTCCAGGCGCCGATCCAGAACCTGCGGTTCAGCTCCCACATGACGTGGATGAGCGGGACGACCAGCATCACCGCCCGGAGCGTGCGCGTGCCGTGCGCCAGGCCGAGCACGCCCCGGTACTCGCGGGCGATCGCGCTGACCGCCCCGAACCCGGCGACGGCGCGGCGTTGCGCGGCGTCCTCGGCGAGCCCGCCGTCCCGGTGCGCCGCGGCGGCGTCGTGGAGGCTGTCCCGCGCTTCGGCGAGCAGGTCGTCCTTCACGTGCTCCGGGCCGCGCAGCCGCCGGTCCAGCGCGGTGACGCAATAGTCGTCTATCAGGCCTGCGCCGGCCGCGGTCCACCTCCCAGCACGCCTTCGATCGCGGTGGTGAACTCGCGCCACGCGGTGCGCTCGGCGGTCAGCGCGCGCTGACCGGCCTGGGTGAGTCGGTAGGTGCGGCGCTGCCGCCCGCCCACGGTGCTCCACTCGCTGGCGGCCAGGCCGGCCGTCTCCAGTCGGCGCAGGGCCGGGTAGACGGTGCCGGTGGGCAGGTCGAGCGCGCCGCCGCTGCGCCGCTGCAACGCCTCGATGATGGCGTAGCCGTGCAGCCGGCCGCCGTCGAGCGTGGCCAGCAGGAGCCCGTCGAGGTGGCCTCGCAGCGCGTCGGACTTCATGGTCGGTGACTCTACGGATTCCGGACCGGGGTCGACATCGGGGACATCCCCGATGTTGCGTTGTCTTCCTACATATGCGGTCCCTACCTATGGATGCTCTGGGACTGGCCCGGCTCCAGTTCGCCACCACCACCTCGTTCCACTTCCTGTTCGTGCTGCTCACGCTCGGACTGGTGACGGTGGCCGCGGTGACGCAGACCCGGGCCGCGCTGTCCGCCGACCCGGTGCACGCGCGGATGACGCGCTTCTGGGGCCCGCTCCACGTGGTCAACCACGCGCTCGGCATCGCGCTCGGCATCGTCATGGAGTTCCAGTTCGGGTTGAACTGGTCGGGCCTGTCGACCTACGCGGGCGACGTGTTCGGCGCGCCGCCGGCGATGGAGACGCCGGTGGCGTTCTTCCTGGGGTCGACGTTCCTCGGCCTGCGGATCTTCGGCTGGGACCGGTTGCACAAGTGGGTGCACCTGGCGTTGATCTGGCTGGTGGCGCTGACCGCGTTCGCGTCCGCGTTCTGGATCATGATGGCGAACGCGTTCCTGCAGAACCCGGTCGGGCACGGCTGCCGGACGGCGTGCTGCGGGTGGTCGACTTCTCCGCGCTGCTCGCCAACCCGACGTTCGTGACGGCGTTCCTGCACGTGTGCTTCGCCGCGCTGACCGCGGGCGGCGTGTTCGTGACCGGGGTCAGCGCCTACCACTTCATCCGGCGCACCACCGAGGTCACCTTTCTTCCGCCGGTCGCTGCGGCTGGGCGTGGTGCGGGCCTCGGGTTCATGATCCGGATCGGGTTCGTGCTGCTGCTCGTGAGCTGGGCGACCGTGCCGCTGATGTTCCGCGACTGGGTGGTGCGGCTGCGTTCCGCTGTACCTGATGGTGCTCGGCATCCCGCTGCCGTTCGTCGCGGCGATCGGCGGGTGGCTGTTCCGCGAGGTCGGGCGGCAGCCGTGGCTGGTGCAGGGGCTGCTGACCACCGCGGACGCGGTGTCGCACGTGAGCCGGGACCAGATGCTCGTGTCGTTCGTCGCGTTCACGGCCGTGTTCGCGGTGCCGGCGGTCGCCGACTGGGTGCTGATCGCCCGGTTGGTTCGGCGCGGACCGGTGTCGTCCGACGAGGAGCCCGGCCACCGTCGGGGCCAACGTCCGGTTCGCCCGCCCCGAGGCGCCGCAGGACGACCTGGACCGGGTCGCCGCACTGGTGGACCTCGACGTGCCGTGGGACACCGCCGTCGGCGAGGACGGCGACGCGCTCGGCGAAGCGCGCGGAACGGTCGTGCCGGTCACGCACCGGCTCGCGCCGCTGGTCGGCTTCGACCGGGTCCTGGTGTTCGAGGAAGACCGGATCGCGCAGCAGGGCACCCACGCCGAGCTGCTCGCCGTCCCCGGCTACTACCGCGACCGCTGGAGCACCGAGCGCATGGCGGGCCGGTCCTCCGCCGGCACGTCCACCGGCGACGGCAGCCACTCGCCGTCGAACGGCACGAACTGCGTCAGCGTGGACGACGCCACCGGCACGCCGCACCTCCGCAGCGCGGTGCCCATGATCTGAGCCGCCATCGGCCCGAGCTGGCGCAGGTCCCGGTTGCGGTGCTTGCGGACACCCAGGTTGACCTGGGCGATCCCGGCCAGGCCGTACCGGGCGTGCGCGTCGAGCAGCAGGCCGATCTCCACGCCGTAACCGGGCGCGAACGGCACCGACTCCAGGAACTCGCGCGTCCCCGCGTACTCGCCGCCCAACGGCTGCACGACACCCGCCAGCTCCGGCCGCAGGGCGTTGAGCAGCGGACGGGCGGTCAGCTCGGTGACCCGGCCGCCGCCGGTGCTCTCCAGCCGCAACGGCCGCCGGTAGAAGCCCTTCACCAGGTGCACGTCCCGGGTCAGCAGCGGGCCGAGCAGCGCGGGCACGAACCCGGGGTCCGGGTCCACCAGGTCGGAGTCCAGGAACACCACCACGTCGCCGGACGTGGCCGCGAGCGACCGCCACAGCACCTCGCCCTTGCCCGGCCGGGGTTCGAGCTCGGGCAGCACGTCCGTCCGGTGCACCACCCGCGCGCCCGCTTCGGCGGCTCTCCCCGCGGTGTCGTCCACCGATCCGGAGTCCACCACCACCAGCTCGTCCACCAGACCGCCCAGCAGCGGGCGCACGACGCGGACGACGTCGCCGACCGTCGCCTCTTCGTCCAACGCGGGCAGCACCACGCTGACCGTGCGACTCCCCTTGCACGCCACCAGTTCCGCCACCGTCCACCGCGGACTCTGCCACGTGTTGGACGTGAACCAGTCGGGCATCAGGCCAACGCCCTCAGCACCCGTGCCGGCGGACGCGTGCCCGCGATGCTCGCCACCATGTCCACCACCCGCCGGGTCTGCCGCACCTGGTGCGCCCGGAACACCTTCGCGCCGGTCCACGCGGCCACCGACGTCGCGGCCAGCGTGCCGTCCACCCGGTCCCGCACCTCGACGCCCAGCGTCTCGCCGACGAAGTCCTTGTTGGACAACGCCATCAGCACCGGCCACCCGGTGGCCACCAGCTCGTCCAGCCGCCGCAGCAGCTCCAGCCCGTGCCAGGTGTTCTTGCCGAAGTCGTGGGTCGGGTCGATCAGCACGCCGGCCGCCGGCACGCCCAGCGCCACCATCCGCTCGGCCCGCTCGACCAGTTCCGCCGCCACGGACGCCACCACGTCGGCGTACCGGACGCGGTGCGGGTCGGTGCGCGGCTCCAGGCCGCCGGTGTGCGAGCAGACGATGCCCACGCCGAACTCCGCCGCCACCTCGGCCAGCGCCGGGTCCGCGCCCGCCCACGTGTCGTTGATCAGGTCCGCGCCGACCTCGCACACGGCCCGGCCCACCTCGTGCCGCCAGGTGTCGATGCTGATCACCAGGTCGGGGTGCCGTTCGCGGACCGCCGCGACGAACGGCACGACCCGCCGCGCCTCCTCGGCGGCGTCCACCACCTCGCCCTTGGAGCCGGCTTTGACGCCGCCGATGTCGACGATGTCCGCGCCGTCGGCGACCGCCCGGTCCACGGCGGCGAGGGCGGCGTCGTCCTCGAACGTGGCGCCGCGGTCGTAGAAGGAGTCGCGCGTCCGGTTGACGATGGCCATCACCAGCGCGCGATCTCCGGCGACCTCTCGTGACCCGAACCGCATGACCGCATCGTGCCACGTCACGCATGGCGGTGAGCTGCGTCACAGACAACTGCTACTGGCGAGTACAGGTCGTGTTTACTCGCCGGTAACACCCTGCGTGATCAAGGTCACGGTCAAGGAGGACCCTGTGCGCCGATCACTTCCCCTGCTGCTCGCCGCCCTCGTGGCGTTGGTCCTGGCACCACCCGCCCGGGCCACACCCGGTTTCGCGGTGACCTACGAGACGATCCCCGGCCAGGGCGGCACCCCGCTCAAGGCCCTGGTCGTCACCCCGACCGGACGCGGCAGCGGACCGTTCCCGCTGATCGTGCTGCCGTCGAGCTGGGGCGTGAACAACATCGAGTACGTCGGCGCGGCGGCCAAGCTCGCCTACCAGTCCGGCTACTCGGTGATCAGCTACACGTCACGCGGCTTCCACGACTCGGCGGGCGAGATCGACGTGGCCGGGCCGGACACCGTGGCCGACGTGAGCCGGGTGATCGACTGGGGCCTGGCGCGGGCCGCCGGTGATCCCGCCCGGATCGGCGTCGGCGGCATCTCGTACGGCGCGGGCCAAGCCCTGCTCGCCGCCGCGGCCGACCCGCGGATCAAGGCCGTGACGGCGCTCAGCACGTGGACCGACCTGGGGCGGTCGCTCTACCCGAACGAGACGGTCAGCGCGCAGGCCGTCGAACTGCTGCTGGCCGCCGGGCACCTGACCGGGCGGCCGGGGCCGGTGCTGCGTGAGGCGGAGGCCGCCTACCGGGAGAACAGGTTCGCCGACGTGCTGCCCATCTCGCCGCCCCGATCGCCCGCTTCCCACGTCTCGTCGATCAAGGCGGCGGTGATGATCGGCAACGCGTGGAACGACGGGCTGTTCGCGCCGAGCCAGATCACCGACTTCTTCGGCGCGTTGAGCACGCCGAAGCGGCTCATGCTGTCCCCCGGTGACCACGCCACCGCCGAGCTGTTCGGGGCGGCCGGGCTGCCGAACGAGGTCTGGACGTCCGTGGGGCGCTGGTTCGACCACCACCTCAAGGGCGTGGACAACGGCATCGACCGGGAGAAGCCGGTGCAGGTCAAGCCGAACAACGGCGGCGCTTGGCGCTCGTACCCGTCGTGGGCCGCGGCTACGGCGCGGACCGACACGGTGCCGTTGACGGCGGACCGGATCGGCGCGGGGTGGCCGACCGTCGCGGAGAGCGGCACGGTCATCGTGTCCGGTGCGCTGCAGGGCTTCCTGAAGATCCCGGTCGGCGTCTCGACCCCGCTGATCGACCGGAACGCCGCCGCCGTCTGGCGCGGGCCGATCCACTGGACGTCCACCACGGTCAGCGGCACGCCCCGCGTGCACCTCACCGTCACGCCGAGCGCGACCAAGACCACCTTGTACGCGTACTTGTACGAGGTGAACGCGTTCGGGTTGGGGGCGCTGATCACCCACAAGCCGGTGACGCTCACCGGGACCGGCACGCGGGCGGTGGACCTGGACCTGGAACCGGCGGTGTGGACCGTGGCGGCGGGCAACCGGCTGGTGCTCGTCGTGGACACCCTCGACGCCCGCTACCGGAGTTCCAGCACGCTCGGCTCGACGGTGACGTTCGGTGCCGACTCCTGGCTGGAGTTGCCGCGCAGCTGACCCACGCACCGGCCCGCGTGCTCCGCAGGAGTCCCCCGCGAAGGGGATCCCTTGATTCGACCCTTCCACACAGGACCGACGCGCGCGGGCGCGCGGGCCGGGGCTGTGGACAACTCCGATCAGTCCACATAGCTGACAGCAGCTGACAGGATTTGCTGCGAGGATCGCCGGCATGGAATCGAAGTCGACGTTCAAGATCACGCGGTGGGACCAGGCGGTGTACGACGAGGCTGAGCCGCAGCTGGGCCGGGTGCTCGTGGACAAGGTGTACACCGGCGTCATGGAGGGCACGAGCACCGCCGAGCTGACGACGTGCCAGCCGTCGGAAGGCTCGGCGGGCTACGTGGGCACCGAGCGGTTCACCGGAGCGGTGGACGGCAAGTCGGGGACGTTCGTCCTCCAGCACGGCGCCGTCATGTCGGCGGACGGCGCGCGGTTCTGGGGTCACGTCGTGCCGGGATCGGGCACCGGCGAGCTGGCCGGGATCTCCGGCACGGCCCGGCTGGAGCACGAGCTGATCACCCTGGAGCACGACCTTGGCTGACCGCGTACGGGTGATCGCCTACCGGGTCGCCGCGCACCAGTTCGACCGGACCACCGCCGCCGCGTCCGACCTGCGCGTGTTCGACCTCGGCCTGCAGGATTCGGAACGGTCGGCGGTGCCCGCGCTGGCCGCCCGGCTGGACCGCGTGCCCGACCCGACCACGTTCACCCTCACGTGGAGCGTCCGGGGCGCGCCGCACTGGCACCGCCCCGACGAGGTGCCGGACCTCGCCGCCCGGCTGTGGCCGTTGAGCGACGCCGACGCCGTGGCCCGGATGAACCGCCCGCCCGTGGAAGACGGCCGTGCCGCGCTGCACGAGGTCGCGTCCGCGCTGCGCGAAGTGGTGACGGAGCCGATGACGAAGGGCGAGGCGTCGTCCCGGCTCACGGCCAGGGTCCGTCCCGAACTGACCGGCTGGTGCCGCGGCTGCGACGCCACGCACGTGCTGGACCCGGTCTTCCGGCTCGCCGTGCTGCCGGCGGGCCTGCGGTTCGACCCGGCCGAGAAGACGGTGACGTTCGTGCCGCTGGAGAACCGGCACGACGTCCCCGACGCCTCGCGCGGCTTCGACGCCCTGATCTCCGACTACCTCCGGCTGCACGGCCCCGCCGGACCGTCCGAGGTGGCGAACTACTTCGGCGCACCCGTGCGCGACGTGAAGGACGCGTGGCCGGACGACCTGGTCGCCCTCTCCACACGGGCGTGGCTGCCCGCCGACCGGATCGAGGCGTTCGAGCACCCGCCGCAGCCCGAGGTGGTGCGGCTCCTGCCGCCGCTCGACCCGTACCTCAACGCCCGCGACCGCGACCTGCTGGTGCCGGACAAGGCGCACCAGAAGCAGGTGTGGCGCATCCTGGGCCGACGCGGCGCGCTGCTGGTGGACGGCGAGGTCCTCGGCACCTGGCAGGCCAAGGCGACGGCCGGCCGGCTGGACGTGAAGCTCTCGCCGTTCGTGCCGCTGGACGTCGGGATGTTCGCCGAGGAAGCCGACCGGCTCGCCGCCGCCCGAGGCCTCGCCGAGGCCCGCGTCAGCTGACCGGCGACCTGCCCGCACCAGCGACCCGGCCTCGCCACCATGGCCGGCGGCTACCGACTACCCGGCACAAGCGTCCAGGGCGGCCTCGACCTCGTCCGTGACCACCAGCAGGTCCAGCGCGGCACGGGACACGAACCCGCGCCCGTGCAGCTCGGTCAGCCACTCCAGCAGCCCCCGGTAGTGGCCGTCCACGTCGAGCAGCACCACCGGCTTCGCGTGCATCGCCAACACCCGCGACGTCCACACCTCGAACAGCTCCTCGCAGGTGCCGATCCCGCCCGGCAGGGCCAGGAACGCGTCGCCGTGCGCCTCCATCAACGCCTTGCGGTCGCGCATCGTCTCGACCACCAGCAGCTCGGCGGCGTCCGAGTCGGCCAGCTCCCGGTCCACCAGGCCGCGCGGGATCACGCCGGTGGTGCGGGCGCCGCCCTCACGGGCCGCCCGCGCCACCTCGCCCATCATCGACGTCCGACCGCCGCCCCACGTCAGCCCCCAGCCGCGGGCCGCGATCCGCGTGCCCACGTCCGCCGCCAACTTCAGGTAGCTGTCCGGGACCGTCCGCAACGACCCGCAGTACACCGTCACCGTGGTCAATGTGCGTCCGCCCAGGCCTTGTGCGCGTCGTTCACCACGCGCACCGCGTCGTCGATGTCGTCGGTCAGGTACAGCAGGTCCAGGTCCTTCTCGCCGACCTTGCCGCCGGCCAGTGCCGAGTCGCGCACCCAGTCGTACAGCCCCTGCCAGTACGCCTTGCCGAACAGCACCACCGGGAACTTGGTGACCTTCTTCGTCTGCACCAGGGTCAGCGCCTCGAACAGCTCGTCCAGCGTGCCGAACCCGCCCGGCAGGCAGATGAACGCCTGCGAGTACTTGATGAACATGGTCTTGCGCACGAAGAAGTAGCGGAAGTTCACGCCCAGGTCGACCCACGGGTTCAGGCCCTGCTCGAACGGCAGCTCGATGCCCAGGCCGACGGAGAACCCGCCCGCCTCCGAGCAGCCCCGGTTGACCGCCTCCATCGCGCCCGGACCGCCGCCGGTGATCACCGCGAACCCGGCCTCGGCCAGCGCGCCGCCCAGCTTGCGTCCCGTCTCGTACTCGGGGTGGTCGCGGCCGGTGCGGGCGGAGCCGAACACGGTCACCGCGCTCGGCACCTCGGCCAGCGCGCCGAAGCCCTCGACGAACTCCGCCTGGATGCGCAGCACGCGCCACGGGTCCGTGTGCACCCAGGCGCTGGGGCCGCGCGAGTCCAGCAGCCGCTGATCCGTGGTGGTCAGCTCGTCGCGGCGTCCGCGACGCAGGACGACCGGCCCGCGCCGCTTCTCCTTGGGGTGCTCGTCCACCTCGTTCTCCGTCATTGGCGGGAGTCTAGAGGGGAGCGGCGGATCAGCTCAGGAAGCGGCGCAGCACGTCGACGCACTGCTGGATCTGGTGCACCGGGACGTTCTCCTGCTGCGTGTGCGCGAGCAGCGGGTCACCGGGCCCGTAGTTGACCGCGGGCATCCCGAGGGCGGCGAACCGGGCCACGTCCGTCCAGCCGAGCTTGGCGACGGGGGTGCCACCGGCGGCTTCGATCAGCTCACGGGTGGTCGGCGCG
Organism: Saccharothrix isguenensis; assembly: GCF_052936305.1. NCBI lineage: Bacteria > Bacillati > Actinomycetota > Actinomycetes > Pseudonocardiales > Pseudonocardiaceae > Saccharothrix > Saccharothrix isguenensis. The sequence continues at coordinate 804,286 of NZ_CP193626.1, read as the reverse complement.
CCGAGGCCGGGCAGGGCGCCCGCCGACACGTCGGTGACCGTGACCTCGTAGCCCTCGAACAGCTCGCGCAGGTGCTGCTCGGCCTGCTCGGGCGTGCGGTCGGGGGCGAAGCGGTGGTTGACCTGGAGCACGGCCTCGTCCGGGACGACGTTGCCCGCGACGCCGCCGGTGATCCTCACCGCCAGCATGCCCTCGCGGTAGAGGCAGCCGTCGATCTCGACCTGGCGCGACTCGTAGGCCTCCAAGCGGCGCAGCGCCTCGCCCATGGCGTGGATCGCGTTCACGCCCATCCACGACCGGGCCGGGTGGGCGCGGACGCCCTTGGTGCGGACGTCGACCCGAATCGTGCCCTGGCAGCCCGCCTCGATCACGCCGTTGGACGGCTCGCACACGATCGCCAGGTCACCTCGCAGCCACTCCGGCATCTCGCGCTCGACGCGGCCCAGGCCGTTGCGGACCGCGTCGACCTCTTCGCAGTCGTAGAAGATGAAGGTCAGGTCGTGGCGCGGGTCCTGGACGGTGGCGGCGAGGTGCAGCATCACCGCGTCACCGCCCTTCATGTCGACCGTGCCGCAGCCGTGCAGGACGTCGTTCTCCAGCCGGGACGGCAGGTTGCCGTTGATCGGCACGGTGTCCAGGTGGCCCGCGAGCACGACGCGGGACGGGCGGCCGAGGTTCGTGCGGGCCAGCACGGTGTTGCCGGACCTCGTGACGTCGAGCGCGGTCTGGTCCTTCAGCGACCGCTCCACGAGGTCGGCGATGCGGGCCTCGTCGCCGGAGACGCTCGGCACGTCCACCAGCGCGGCGGTCAGCTCGACGGGATCGGAGGCGAGGTGCAAGGTGTCGGCCACCCGGCGCACGTTACCGTTGGTACCCGTGAGCACCGCAAACCCCACCGGCGCGTACGGCGTCGGACTCGCCACCGTCACCCCCACCGGCGCTGTCCTGGACACGTGGTTCCCGTCCCCGTCGCTCGGGGACGCCGAGCCGGGCGTGACGCCGCTGTCGTCCGCCGAGGTCTCGGCCGAGCTGGGTGAGGCCGCCGCCAAGCAGCTCGGTGTGGACGCCGAGCGTGACGTCGAGGTCGTGGGCGTCCGGGTGGGCATCGGCTCCCTGGCCGACGCTCCCGCGTCCACCTACGACGTGTGGCTGCGGCTGCACCTGCTGTCGTCGCGGCTGGTCCGGCCGCACGGCGCGAACCTGGACGGCCTGTTCGGGCTGCTCAACAACGTGGTGTGGACGAACTTCGGGCCGTGCGCGGTCGACGGGTTCGAGCAGACCCGGTTGCGCCTGCGGACGCGTGGCCAGGTGAGCGTGTACGGGGTGGACAAGTTCCCGCGGATGGTCGACTACGTCGTGCCCAGCGGGGTCCGGATCGCGGACGCGGACCGGGTGCGGCTCGGCGCGCACCTGGCGTCGGGCACGACCGTGATGCACGAGGGCTTCGTGAACTTCAACGCCGGCACGCTCGGCAGCTCCATGGTCGAGGGCCGCATCACGGCCGGTGTGGTCGTCGGCGACGGCTCCGACATCGGCGGCGGCGCGTCGATCATGGGCACGCTGTCGGGTGGCGGCAAGCAGGTCGTGTCCATCGGCGAGCGCTGCCTGATCGGGGCGAACGGCGGCGTCGGCATCTCGCTGGGCGACGACTGCGTGGTGGAGGCCGGCCTCTACATCACGGCGGGCACCAAGGTCACCGGCGCGGACGACGCGGTCGTGAAGGCGGGCGAGCTGTCCGGCATGTCGAACCTGCTGTTCATCCGCGACTCGACCACCGGCGTGGTCAAGGTCCTCCCCCGCAAGGGCACCGGCATCGAGCTGAACGCCGCCCTGCACGCCAACGACTGACCCGAGCGCGCGCTTCAGCGTGTCCGACCGCGCGACTCGCGGTGCGCGACCGGACGACTCGCGGGTGCCCGCGAGTTGTCCGGTCAGGCACCGCGAGTCGCGCGGTGAGGTCAGGAGAGCAGGCGGTCCGCGGCGGTGGCGATGCGGTCGTCCGTCGCGGTGAGGGCGATGCGGACGTGCCGGTCGCCGGTGGGGCCGTAGAACGTGCCCGGAGCGGCGAGGATGCCGCGATCGGCGAGCCAGGCGACGGTGTCCCAGGCGGGCTCGCCGTCCCGGGTCGACCACAGGTACAGGCCGGCCTCCGAGTGGTCCACCGTGAACCCGGCCTTGGTCAACGCGGGCAGCAGCACGTCGCGCCGCACGCGGTACCGCTCGCGCTGCTCCGCCACGTGCGCGTCGTCGTTCAACGCCGCCGTCATCGCCGCCTGCACCGGCCGGGGCATGATCATGCCCGCGTGCTTGCGCACCTCCAGCAACGACGCGACCAGCGCCGGGTCACCCGTGACGAACCCCGCCCGGTACCCGGCCAGGCTGGACGACTTCGACAGCGAGTGCACCGCGAGCAGCCCGTCCAGGCTCCCGCCGTTCACCGAGGGCAGCAGCACCGACACCGGCTCCGCCGTCCACGACAGCGCCAGGTAGCACTCGTCGGACGCGACAACGGCCCCGACCGCACGCGCGTCGGCCACGGCCTGCGTCAGCCGCGCCGCGTCGAGCACCCGACCGGTCGGGTTGGACGGCGAGTTCAGCCACACCAAGGCCGTCCCGGCGGGCGGCGGCTCGCCGTCGGCCAGTCGCACGGGGGTCGCACCGGCCAGCCGTGCGCCCACCTCGTACGTCGGGTACGCCAACGCCGGGATGGCGACCACGTCGCCCGGACCCAGGCCCAGCAACGTCGGCAGCCAGGCCACCAGCTCCTTCGACCCGATGGTCGGCAGCACGGCCACCGGATCGAGCGGCGGCACGCCGTGCCGTCGCGTCAACGCGCCCACCACGGCCTCGCGCAGCTCCGGCACACCGTGAGTGGTCGGGTAGCCGGGCTGGTCGGCGACCGTGGCGAGGGCCTGCTGGATCACCTCGGGGACCGGGTCCACCGGCGTGCCGATGGACAGGTCGGCCACGCCGCCGGGGTGCGCGCGCGCCTTGGCTGCGTGGTCTGCCAGCGAATCCCAGGGGAAATCCGGGAGCCTCCTATTCGAGGCGCCCGGATTCGACAGGCCCGAAGTCACTCGTGGGACGCCTGCGGCGGGAGAGCCTTCACGAACGCGGGGTCCGCGCTGACCTTGCCGACCTTGGAGGCGCCACCGGGGGAGCCGAGGTCGTCGAAGAAGTCCACGTTCGCCTTCGTGTACTCCTTCCACTCGTCCGGCACGTCGTCCTCGTAGTAGATGGCCTCGACGGGGCACACCGGCTCGCACGCACCGCAGTCGACGCACTCGTCAGGGTGGATGTAGAGCATCCGGTCGCCTTCGTAGATGCAGTCGACGGGGCACTCTTCGATGCACGCCTTGTCGAGCAAGTCCACGCACGGCTGGGCGATCACATAGGTCATTGCGCTCTCCTGCTCTTGTTCTGGTCCACACCGCGCAAGCCGGAGAATACGCGGCGGGGTCGCCCGCCCGACGCTCAGGCCGGCCTTTCGGCACCGTGCTCCACCTCACAGACGGCGCTCCGCCCGGTGCGGTGCACTATGCGTGGGTGGACCACATCGCCGAGCTGGAACGACGGTGCGCGGACGCCTGGCCGGCACTGGTCGACCGTCCCCTCGGGCAGTGGCGACTGCGCGCCGCGGGTGGCTTCACCGGGCGCGCCAACAGTGCCTTGACCACGGGAAACCCCGGTCTGCCGATCGCCGACGCACTGGCCGAGGTGATCAGCTTCGCGGCCGTCCACGGCATCGAGCCGGCCGCCCACGTGGTGATCGGGTCACCTTCCGAGGCCGGGGTCGAGAGGGCCGGTTGGCGGATCGACCTGGAGCACCCGGGCGGGGCCGAGTCGCTCGTGATGACAGGTCCGCTGGACGTCCGCACGGCTGCGCCGAATGGGTACGCCACTCCGAAGTCCGCAGATGTCATCGTCTCCGACTCCCCGCCTCCCGGATGGTGGGAGCTCGCCGCGCAACCGGACCCCACCCCGGCCCAGCGGCACGTGCTGGCGTCCGGCGCCGCGGTCGGGTTCGGCACCGTCACCGGGGACGGGGAGGTGCTGGCCGTCGTGCGCGGCGCCGTCGTCGGCGACCTGCTGCACGTGGCACGTCTCGCCGTGCGGCCCGAGGCACGCCGCCTGGGCCTGGCCCGCCTGCTGATGGCGGGGCTGGCGGCGTGGGGCCGCGACCGGGGCGCGACGACGTGCGCGTTGCAGGTGGCCGAGCACAACAAGCCCGCGATCACGCTCTACGAGTCGCTGGGGTGCGTCGAGCACCACCGCTACCGCTACTGGGTCTCGAACCACTCGTAGGCGGTCGTGCGGACCTGTTTCAACGCCGACCGCTCACCGAAGTAGTCACCGACGACGCCGACGACCGGGAGCATGCCGAGCGCCTGGTGGTAGAACCGGCCCTGGGGCCGCTTGTCCAGCTCGTCCTCCAGCTTCCAGAGGACCTTGGCGAGCTTCCAGACCGTCGAGCCGATGGCCCGGAACGTGGACCTCCCCCTCAGCTGCTCGGTCAGCTCGGCGGTCTGCGCGTCCTCGCGGGGGTCGACGGCGCGCCCGTCGACGGAACGCTGGAACAGCACGTGCGCGAGCAGCCGCACCCGGTCCTCGGTCGACGTGAACCCGTGCTCGCCGGCCATCGCGGACAGCAGCAGCCCCTGCCCCGCGGCGCCCAGCGCGGACTGGATGGGCAGCCGGTCGGCCAGCACGCCGCCGATGCCCGGCAGCGCGGCCAGCAGCGACACCAGCCGGCCCACCCGGTTGAGCCAGAACTCGTCCCGCTGCTCCACGTCCATGCGGGCCCACGCGGCCGTGCCGGGCACCTTCACGGCGGCCAGCTGGTCCCACAGCTTGTCCACGCGCCCGCGGTCCGCGCCCTGTTCCGCCTCGCGGTCGCGCAGGCCGAGGAGGTTCACGTCCCGGAGGGTGTCGAGCAGCGGCCCGGTGGCCCGGACGAACGGCCGCAGCGCCCGCACCACGTCCCGGTCAGTGATCGTCTCGGGCACCGGCCTTCCTCCCCATGTGCGCGCCCACGGCGATGGCGCTGGGCAGCGTCCCGCCGGCGAACAGCACCAGGGTCCGCCAGTCGCCGAGCAGCACCACGTCGCCGCCCGGGCCGAAAAGCCCGAACAACAGCAACGTACCGATCCACACGAGCAGCGGCGACACGGCGGCGAGCATGCCGTGCGCGTGCCGGGACGCGGCGAGCACCAGCATCGGCGTGGTCACGATCGCGAGCACCACCGTGATCGGGAACGGCCAGTCCCCGGCCCGCGGCAGCAGGGTGCCGTCGAACCGCAGCGGCAGGAAGAACAGCTCCAGCACCGCGAGCACGAACGCCGCGACCGCGATCCCGACGAGTGCCAGGCGATCGCTCAATCCAGCCCTCCGAACAAGTCGGTCTCCGCACCTTCCGCGGGACCCTTGGCCAGCACGTAGTACTCGGCGTGCACGACGGGCTGCGCGATGCCGTTGGACAGCGCGTAGCTGGCCCGGCCCGAGCCGTCCTGCCACACGCTGATCTGCGTGGAGTGCGCCCGCAGCGCCCGCAGCTTGGCGACCAGGTGCTCCGAGATGTCGATCGTGGTGGTGATGACGGCGTCGTCGGTGACCGGCAGCTCGCCCTCGGCGGGCAGCCGCCACGGCAGGTCGGCCATCTCCGCCAGCGCGGCGGCGCCCGCCTCGGTCGCCGCCCGGGACGTGACGGCGTGGAAGACGCGGTCCACGTCGACGGCCGCCGCCGTGGTGATCTCGTGCGCCCGGATGTGGTCGGGGTGCCCGTAGCCGCCGAACGCGTCGTACGTGACGACGACCTGCGGTTTCACCGACGCGATGATCTCGGACAGCGCGGCGACCTGCTCGTCGAACGAGCCGTTCACGAACGCGCGCGGGTGGTTGTTCGCCTCGACGCCCGTCATCCCGGAGTCGCGCCAGCGGCCGATGCCGCCGAGGAACCGGTGGTCGGTCACGCCCAGCGCCGCGCAGGCGGAGCGGAGTTCGGCGACCCGGTACCCGCCGAGCTGGTCGGCGGCGTCCGCGGTCAGCTCTTGGAGCGCCGGCGGGATGATCTCGCCCTCCTCGCCGAGGGTGCAGGTGACCACGGTGACGTGCACGCCCATCGCCGAGTAGCGGGCGATGGTGCCCCCGGTCCAGAGGCTCTCGTCGTCGGGGTGTGCGTGTACCAGCAGCAACCGTGGTGGAGCAGTGAGCGTCACCGGATCAGAGTAGAGGGGCAGTCACGCCCGCCCTCGGGGACACCGGACAACCGGCGGCCCCGAGGGCGGCTGAGCGCCTGCTCGGACTACCCGACGAGCGCGGGCACCACTTCGGCGAAGTGGCACGCCGAGAGCGTGCCCTGGCCGTCGCCGCGCCGTTCGAGCTTCGGCTCCTCGACGGCGCAGATGTCCTGCGCCTTCCAGCAGCGGGTGCGGAAGCGGCAGCCCGACGGCGGGTTCACCGGCGACGGAACGTCACCGGTGAGCACGATCCGCTGACGCCCGCGTTCCACCTTCGGGTTCGGCACCGGCACCGCGGACAGCAGCGCCTGCGTGTACGGGTGCATCGGCCGGGCGTAGATGTCCTCCCGGTCGCCGATCTCGATGATCTTGCCCAGGTACATCACGGCGACCCGGTCGGAGATGTGCCGGACGACCGACAGGTCGTGCGCCACGAACAGGTACGCCAGGCCGAGGCGCTCCTGCAGCTCCTCCAGCAGGTTCACCACGCCCGCCTGCACCGACACGTCCAGCGCCGACACCGGCTCGTCCAGCACCACGAGCTTCGGGTTGAGCGCGAGCGCGCGGGCGATGCCGATGCGCTGGCGCTGGCCGCCGGAGAACTCGTGCGCGTACCGGCCGCGGTGCTCCGGGTTCAGGCCGACGATCTCCATCAGCTCGTTGACCCGGTGCTGCACGTTGCCGCCGCCGTCCGCCGGCATGCCGTGGATCTTGAACGGCTCGGAGATCAGCTCGTTGATCTGCCAGCGCGGGTTCAGCGACGCGTACGGGTCCTGGAACACGATCTGCATGTCCCGGCGCACCGACCGCAGGCCCTTGCCGCGCAGCGTGGTCAGCTCGCGGCCCTCGAACTTCACCGAGCCGGACGTCGGCTTGTGCAGCTGGAGGATGGCCCGGCCGGTGGTGGACTTGCCGCAGCCGGACTCGCCGACCAGGCCCAGGGTCTCCCCCGGGTACAGGTCGAAGCTGACGCCGGACACGGCCTGCACCTGCCCGACGGTGCGCGGGATGATGCCGCCGCCGCGCACGGGGAAGGACTTGACCAGGTCCTTGACCTCCAGCAGCGGGGTCTCGCCCGCGCGGCCGGAGTCGAGGCCACCCGCCTGTGGGTTCACATCGGTGGACGTCATGAGGTCGGGTTCTCCCCTTCGTGCAGTCGCGCTTCCACCACGTCGAGGTCCTCGCTCACGGGCATGCCCGGGTTCGCCTCCGTCAGCGACGCCGGGTTCTCCACCACGCCGATCTCGTCGTGCGCGAACAGCCGCTGCGGGTTCTCGATGGTGGCCAGGTGCGCGGAGCGGTGGCACCGCGCGAAGTGACCGGACCGGTCCGTCTCCAGCAGCAGCGGTTCGGTCTCACGGCACTCGTCGATCGCCAGCGGGCACCGCGGCGAGAACGTGCAGCCGTGCGGCAGGTTCATCAGCGAGGGCGGCGCGCCCTTGATCGGGGTGAGCCGCTTGCCCAGCATGTTCGGGTTCGGGATGGAGCCCAGCAGGCCGACCGTGTACGGCATCCGCTGCGCCTCGAACACCTCGTCCACGGTGCCCTGCTCGACCACGGTGCCGCCGTACATGACCTGCACGCGGTCGACCATGCCCGCCACCACGCCGAGGTCGTGCGTGATGACGATGATGCCGGCGCTCGTCTCGTCCCGGATGCGCAGCAGCGTGTCCAGGATCTGCGCCTGCACCGTCACGTCCAGCGCCGTCGTCGGCTCGTCCGCGATGATCACGTCCGGGTCGTTGATGATCGCCATGGCGATCATCGCGCGCTGCCGCATGCCGCCGGAGAACTCGTGCGGGTACTGCGACGCACGGCGGTCCGGCTGCGGGATGCCGACGAGCTCCAGCACGTCGACGGCCTTGGCGAAGGCCGCCTTCTTCGACACGTCGTGGTGCGCCCGGTACGCCTCGGCGAGCTGCCAGCCCACCGTGTACACCGGGTTCAGCGACGTCATCGGGTCCTGGAAGATCATCGAGATGCCGTTGCCGCGGACCGGCTGCATCTGCTTGTAGTTCAAGCCGACCAGCTCGCGGTCCTTGAACTTGATCGACCCGGAGACGTTCGCGGTCTTGGGCAGCAGGCCCATGATCGCCATCGACGACACCGACTTGCCGGAACCCGACTCGCCGACGACGCCCAGCACCTCGCCGGCGCCGAGGGTGAACGACACGTCGCGCACGGCGTGCACGGTGCCGTCGTCGGTCGGGAAGTCCACCGACAGGTTCTCGACCCTGAGCAGCTTCTCCGCGCTCGTGCCGCCCTGGTCGCCCCACGCCGAGGACTCGGGTGCGTTCATCACGTCCACCTCACTCATGCCTTCACCCTCTTCTGCCGCGGGTCGAAGGCGTCCCGGAGGCCGTCACCGATGAAGTTCACCGACAGCGAGATCAACACGATGAAGGTGAACGGGATGAAGAACAGCCACGGGTGCAGCGTCAACTCGTTCTTGTTCAAGCTGATCATCAGGCCCAACGACGTGTCGGGCGACTGCACGCCCAGACCGATGAACGACAACGCCGCCTCCAGCAGCACCGCCTGGGCGATCGCGAGCGTGGCGTTGACGATGATCACGTCGACCGTGTTCGGCAGGATGTGCCGGAAGATGATCCGCGTGGTGGACGCGCCCAGCGCGCGGGCGGCCTCGATGAACTCCTTCTCGCGCAGCGACAGCACCATGCCGCGGATCACGCGGGCGATGGACAGCCAGCCGATCAGGCCGAGGTAGAGCGCCACGACGAGCCAGTTGCTGTTGCCGCCGCCGGTGACCGAGACCACGAAGCTGCTGCGCACCAGGACGGCCGCGATGACGATGCTCGGGATCACCAGCAGGAGGTCGATGAACCGGCTGATCAGGCTGTCGACCCAGCCGCGCATGTAGCCGGCGAGCGCGCCGAGCACGACGCCGATCACCGTGGACAGCAATGCCACGACCATGGCGATCTGCAACGAGAACTGCGTGCCGCGGATGACGAGGGCGACCATGTCGCCGCCCAGCCGGTCGGTGCCGAACGGGTGATCGGCGCTGGGCGGCAGGTACCGCGTGAAGCCCAGCTCGGTGAAGGAGTACGACCAGAACGCGCTGCCCAGGAAGGCGAACAGCACCAGCACGACGAACGTCACGAGCCCGGCGACGGCCGCCCGGTGCCGCAGGAACCGACGAAAGATGATCGTCGACTGCTTGCGGGTGGCGGTGTCGAACTGACTCGTCTCGGCCGAGGGGCGCTCGGATGGCGGCGCCACGGGGGTACCAGTCTCAGGCAAGGCGGATCCTCGGGTCCAGGAACGCGTACAGGACGTCCGCGAGCAGGTTGAACACGATGATGAACACGGCGGTGAGCATCATGAAGCCGAGCACCTGGTAGGGCTCTAGTGCCGCATCAGGCAACGTTCGCCCTGTTGACGACTGCGCGTAGGTGTTCGTCCTGGGCGTGTTTGTTTCGCCAGATGATGTAGCGGCGGATCATGCTGCCCTGCTCTTTGTGGCTGGGGTGGTCGGTGCCGTCGAGGGTGAAGTAGCGCAGGGCCGTGAACTGGGCCTCGATGCGGTTGAGCCACGACGAGTTGGTCGGGGTGTAGGCGATCTCGACGTTGTTGGCCTCGGCCCACTCGCCCACGCGCCGGTCGACCCTGGTGGTCAGGTGCGGGGCGTAGTTGTCGCACACGATCGCCAGGCGGACCGTCGGCGGGTGCAGCGTGCGCAGGTAGCGGCAGAACTCCAGGAACTTCGTCCGGTTCTTGGTTTTCTTGATGTGGCCGTAGAGCTTGTCCGCGGCCAGGTCGTAGGCGGCGAACAGGTGCCGGACCCCGTGCGGGCGGGTGTAGGTCGCCCGCCGCCGTGGTCTGGGCCCGCGGTCGGGGTCCTTGTGCCTGCCGCCGCGTTCGGTCCACTGCCGGCCGGGATGGGGCTGGAGGTTGAGCGGCCCGAACTCGTCCAGGCAGAACACCACCTCCGGTTCGCCCGCCTCGGGGACGACCTCGCCGTCGGCGATCGCATACAGGTGTTCCACCCGTGCCTTCTTCGCCTCGTAGTCCGGGTCGCGGGAGGTCTTCCAGGTCTTCACGCGTTGAAAGGTGACGCCTTCCTCGCGGAGCAGGATGCGCAGGCCCTCGTGGCTGATGTCGTCGACCACCCCCTCGGCGACCAGGAAGTCGGCCAGTTTGGCCAGGCTCCAGGTCGAGAACGGCAGGCCGTGCTCGACCGGCCCGGACTTGGCGATCTTCTTGATCTCGCGGCGCTCGGGCAGCGTGAACGTCTTCGGCCGGCCGCCCTTGTACTTCGGATACAGCGAGTCGAAACCGTCGGTGTTGAAGTTGTGGATCACGTCCCGGACCCGGTCCGCGCTGGTGAACGTCACATCGGCGATCCTCGCCACCGGCATGCCCTGCGCGGACAACAGCACCATCTGCGCCCGCCGCCAGGTCACCACCGACCCGGTACCCCGGCGGACGATCCGTAGCAGGCGCCTGCCCTCGCCGTCATCGATCTCGCGGACACGTACCCGATCTGCCACTCACCCAGCCTGACGGACACGCACCGCCCGGAACAGGACCCGAGCGGCGTGTCAGGTCAGGGCGAACGTTGCCTGATGCGGCACTAGCTTGGTGACCGCGTCGATCAGGAACTTCCCCATGCCGGACCAGCCGAACACGGTCTCGGTGATCACCGCGCCACCGAAGTTCGCGCCGAAGTTCAGCGACGACACGGTGATGATCGGGATGAGGGCGTTGCGGAACGCGTGCCGGAAGATGGCCCGACCCTGGGAGATGCCCTTCGCCTGCGCGGTCCGCACGTAGTCGGCGTTCAGGGTTTCCAGCATCGACGCCCGCTGGAAGCGGCTGTAGAGCGCGAACTGGATGACGACCAGGCAGAGCGTCGGCAGGATGTAAGCGCCGGTGTATTGGTAGAACTGCTCGCCGAAACTGCCCTTGAACCCGTCGCCCGGTGGTCCGGCGGTGGTGATCCACCGGCCCGCGCCGATGGTCTCCAGCCAGTTGTTCAGCTGGATACCGCCGGTCTTGATGATGAGGGCGACGCAGAACAGCGGCATCGAGAACATCGCGAACGATATTCCGGTCGCTGTGTAGTCGAACAGCGAGTACTGCTTGACCGCCCCGACGACACCGACCGCCATGCCCAGGATCAACGCGATGATCTCGGCCGCGATGATGAGCCGCAGGGTGATCGTGAACGCCTTGAACAGCTCTTCCTTGACCGGCTTGCCCGCGTTGCCGGGGACGACGGACTCGCCCCAGTCACCGGTCACGAATTCGCCCGCCCAAGTGACGTAGCGGTCGAGGAACGGCTTGTTGTAGCCGGTTCGCTCGTACGCGGCAGAGATCTCGGCCGGTGTGCGCGCCTTCTGGAGCTTCCACTCGCCCAGGGGGTCGCCCATCGCGGTGGTCAGTCCGAAACAGAGGAAGGACGCGGCGATCAACAACGGGATCGAGATCAACAATCGCCGGATTATGTAACGGAGCATGACAAGTCTCTTGTCTTCCTGGGCAACGCCGTAGCGGCCGGCGAGCCTACCGGACGCGGACGCCGTACGGGGGGCCGGCGCTTGTGGCACCGACCCCCCGACCGGACGGGTCGTTAGAGCGTGGACAAGCCAGCTCCGATTACTGCGCTACTACTTCTTCTGCCACGCGTAGAGGTTCCACGTGACACCGCCGCCGACACCGACGTAGCTGATCGGACCCAGTTCCGCGGTGTGCGCCGCGAAGTCGGGGAGCTGGAACAGCGGAATGCTGTGCAGGTCGTCACGCATCAGCTTGTCGATCTCGTTCATCATGGTGATGCGCTTCTGGTAGTCGAGCTCGCCGTTGGCGGCCTTCCACTTCTCGTCCACCTGGCGGTTCGAGTAGTTGTTGTAGTTGCCCGAGCCACCCGCGTCCTTCGACGCGTAGTTGCCGTACGAGCCGGCCTTCAGCGGCTGGCCGACCCACGCGAACAGGGCCGCGTCGAACTCGCTCGCCGGGAGTCGCTTGGCGTTGAAGTCGTCGGACTGGTCCTGGATGATCTCGATACCGGCCTGCTTGCACTTGTCCTGCAGGATGCGGACCGTGTCGGAACGGCGCTGGACGATCTTGTGGCCCAGCTTGAAGGACGCGCGGAACTCGCCCTTGGTGTAGACGCCGTCGGCGCCCAGCGTCCAGCCGGCGTCCTCGAGCGTCTTCTTGGCCGCGGCCACGTCGCCCTTGCCGATGTCGTCGTAGTGCGGCTCGTAGCCGACCTCGTTCGGCATGAAGTTCAGGCTGCTCAGCGGCTTGGCGTTCGGGTCGACGTCCTTGATCAGCTTGTCGACCAGGCCCTGGGTGTCGAAGCACTGCGCGATCGCGAGGCGCAGCTCCTTGTTGTCCTTGAACAACGGGCGGGCCATGTTGAAGTCGACGTGCTCGAAGGTCTGACCACCCTGGGCGAAGACCTTGAACGCGCTGTCACCGTACAGCTGCTGCGCCACGGCCGGGTCCGCCTGCGGGGCGATGACCTGGACTTCCTTGTTCTGCAGCTGCTGCGTGGCGGACTGCGAGTCCGTGTTCGTCTTCAGGATGACCCGGGACGGGCCACCGGGGTTGCCCCACCACTTCGGGTTGCGCTCCAGGACCGTCTGGTCCTTGAGGTCCGTGGAGGCGATGGTGTACGGCCCACCGGACAGGGCGAGCTTCGCGTCGAAGCCCAGCCAGCCCTTGGTGAAGAACTCGGCGACCTTCTTGACGGTCTCGTCGTTCTGGTCGGGCTTCACCGCGGTGATGTCCGCGACGCCGGTCTGCTGCTCCAGGATGTGGGCGGGCAGCAGGCCGTCACTGCCGGGCTGCGAGAAGATGCCCCGGTAGTCGGCGTAGGGCTTGTCCTTGAAGAACGTGGTGGTGATGGTCTTGCCGTCGTCCGAGCACTCGAGCTTCTCGATGTCCTCGTAGCCGGTCGGCGAGGCGTCGAAGATCGACGATTCCTGGCCGTCGTCGCTCTTGACGGTCGCCTTGCTGGCGCCCGCGAGCCACTTCAGGTGGAAGTCCTTGCAGCCGATCGGCGCACCGTCGGACCAGACGGCCTCCTTGCGGACCTTCCACTCGATCGTCTGCGGGTCGGTGGACGTGACCTTGATCGACTCCATCAGGTCGCCGTCGACCTTGATGACGAGCTTGCCATCGACGTAGTCCACGATGTACGGCGACGGCGCCACGTTCGACAACGCGATCGTGTGGGCGAAGCTGTTCGTCGCGCCGATGAAGTTCTGGTAGTGGCTGAAGCCCTCCTCCACGGCGATGGCGATCTCGCCGATGTCCTCCACCTTCGGACGCTTGAACAGCTCGTCCGCGCCCCCGACCGCGCCCGGATCGGCGTCCTGCTGACCACCCTGGCCGTCGCTGCCGGTGCCACCGCCACCGCAAGCGCTCAGCACCAGCGCGGCACTGGTCAACAGCGCAAGCGCCGAGACAGCTTTTGATCTCCTCATCGACACGTGCCCTCCTAGCACTGGGTTGGAACGACTGTTTGAGCCGAACTCCACCCATAACCGTGATGTGCCAAACGCGCCCCGAACCGACACACCGTTGCAGCACGATAAGAACCCGCGCGGCGCACGGTCACTGCCCATCGGCCGATCGTGACCAAAGGGTGACACGTTGGTCGCAGCACGCGACTCCGCCGTTACCGCGTGGGAGCGTTCGTTAACCGGACACGGGGAATACTGTCAATACTGCACCGCGAACGCATCTTGAACGCGGTGTTTCCCCGCGGTCAACGGTCAACGATCTTCACGACGCCAAGTGCGAGCGGTGCTGAGCGGACCGGCGAACGGGGCACCCGCGGTCACGTTCACGGCCTCCGGAAGGACCACCAGCAGGTCCGCTACCTGGAACAACGGCATCACGACGGCGTGCTGCCAGAGCACCGGCTCGATGACCGCCAACGCGTCGGTGAGCAGCACTTCGCCACTGAGGGCCTGTTCGATCACCGGCTGGACGGTCTGGTCGCAGAAACCGAGGAGATTCGCCGGAATGGGTGTACCGCCGTCCTCCTGTGACGGCAGGCACCCGAATGCGGAAGCCAGAACGGCCGCCGAATCACCGGTGTCGACACGCGGCACGACGGCAATGTCGACGGTCTCTTTGGAAGCGGCCGTATCCGACAGGTCTTGGCCGAACAACTGATTGGGCGGCGTTGTAAGGACGCGTGCGGCGATTCCGGACAATGACAGTTGACGTTGAACCTGGTTCGCGATGGCGACGTACGGGCCGACATCGGCCGGTGCGGCGATGGTCAACTCCAACGTCGTTCCGTCCCGACCCCACTGACCGCCATCCGGTCGGGTGTAACCCGCTTCGGTGAGCAGTTGCACGGGGTCACCGGTCTGCGGCGGCATGGTCGGGGTGTGGCCGGGGTTGCTCGGCGGGACCACCAGGGCGTCGGCGCGGAGGTTCGCGCTCGGGCCGCTGCGGGTGCCGCTGTCGATCAGCTCGTCCCGGTCGAGCGCGTTCATCACGGCGGTGCGGACGCGGACGTCCTGCATTCGCGGTGACGCGGGGCGCAGGAGCAGCTGCACGACCTCCGGCCTCGGCACGGCCACCGAGACGAGCGGCGTGGTCTTGGCCAGCTCCGCGATGTCCTTGGTCACGATCGAGTCGGCGCGGATGAGGGCGACTTGGACGTCACCGGTGTTCAGCGCCTCGATCGTGTCGTGCTGTCCGGCGCTGCGCAGCACCAGCCGGTCGAGCGCGGGCGGCTGCTCCCAGAACCGGTCGTTGCGTTCGAGCACGATCTCGCCGCGCGGCTGGTCGAGCGTGCGGACGGCGAACGGGCCCGCCGTGGCAGGGAAGCTGTCCGCGAGGGCCGCGCTCCAGCCGCCGGGGGCGTCCTTGAGGAGGTGGGCGGGCAGGAGGTTGCGGAACAGGCTCCGCCATCCGGGGTACGGTTCGGTGAAGACGACCTCGACCACCTTGCCGCCCTCACGGCTGGAGATGTCGTCGATGAGCCGGTACCCGGCCGGGGCGATCACCCCCGGCTCCTCCCGCATCCGCTGCCAGAGGTAGACGAAGTCCTCGGCGGCGATCGGCGCGGAGTCGGACCAGCTGGCGTCCCGGCGGAGCGTGTAGGTGACCGTGTACGGCTCCGCGCTGGTCACCTCGGCGCTGACCAGGAGGTCCAGGTCGAGCCGCGGGCTGCCGTCCGGGTCGGTGCGGAACGTCGACGGCAGGAGCAGCGAGGCCAGGGCCGTGGTGACGGTGCTCTGGCCGGCCAGGGTGTGCGGGTTGTAGCCGCCCCTGATGTCGTCCATCCCGACCACGATCTCGTTCTGCTTCTCCTTGGGGACCACCGTCATCCCCGGCGTCGACGGCACCAGGGGTGGCGGAGGCGTCGCCGTGCAGCCCACCAGGGCGAACGCAGCCACCACCGCAAGTACCTTTCGCGTGCCCATGGGTACGAGCGTGCCAGACGACGCTGACCACCGGCGCCCAGGTCCCACGACTCCCCATCCCCACCACGCGGTACTCGGCGGTAAACCCAAGGGCACCCCGGGCCGAAGCCCGAGGTGCCCTTCAGCACACCCTATATATAAGGAGCAGTCGCTCAGCCGCGCAGCTTGTTGCGGTTGCGCTCCCGGCCGCGCTGGTTGGCGTCCAGGATGACCTTGCGCACCCGCACGACCTCCGGCGCGACCTCGACGCACTCGTCGGCGGCGCAGAACTCCAGCGCCTCCTCCAGCGACAGCTTCCGCGGCCGGGCCAGGGTCTCCATGACGTCGGCGGACGACATCCGCATGTTCGTCAGCTTCTTCTCACGGCACACGTTGACGTCGAGGTCCTCCGCCCGCGGGTTCTCACCCACGACCATGCCCTCGTACGCGTCCGCGCCCGGCTCGACGAAGAACGTGCCGCGGTCGGCCAGCTGGGTCATCGCGTACGCCGTGATGGACCCGGACCGGTCGGCGACCAGCGAACCGTTGTGCCTGGTCCGGATCTCGCCGGCCCACGGGCCGTAGCCGTCGGACACCGCGTTCGCGATGCCGGTGCCGCGCGTCTCGGTCAGGAACTCGGTGCGGAAGCCGATGAGGCCGCGCGACGGCACGACGTACTCCAGCTTGATCCGCCCGGAACCGTGGCCGGACATGTTCTCCATCCGGCCCTTGCGGTTGGCCAGCAGCTGGGTGATGGCGCCCAGGTGCTCCTCCGGCGCGTCGATGGTCAGCCGCTCGAACGGCTCGTGCAGCTTGCCGTCGACCGTCTTCGTGACCACCTGCGGCTTGCCGACGGTCAGCTCGAAGCCTTCGCGCTTCATCTGCTCGACCAGGATGGCCAGCGCCAGCTCACCGCGGCCCTGCACCTCCCAGGTGTCGGGGCGCTCGGTCGGCAGGACCCGCACCGACACGTTGCCGACCAGCTCCGAGTCCAACCGGGCCTTGAGCACGCGGGCGGTCAGCTTGGTGCCGCCGCCGCGACCGGCCAGCGGTGACGTGTTGACGCCGATCGTCATCGAGATCGCCGGCTCGTCCACCGTGATGCGCGGCAGAGCCTCGGGGTTGTCCACGTCGGCGAGCGTGTCGCCGATGGTGATCTCCGGGATGCCGGCGATGGCGACCAGGTCACCCGCGCGCGCCTCGTCGGCGGGCACGCGGTCCAGCGCCTCGGTGATCAGCAGCTCGGTGATCCGGACCTTCTGGATCGAGCCGTCCTCACGGCACCAGGCCACCGTCTCGCCCTTGCGGATCGTGCCGGACTCGATCCGGCACAGGGCGATGCGGCCGAGGAACGACGACGCGTCGAGGTTCGTCACCAACGCGCGCAGCGGCGCGTCGGCGTCACCCAGCGGGGCCGGGATGTGGTTGAACAGGACCTCGAACAGGACGTCGAGGTTCTCCTCGTCGGGCAGGCCGCCGTCGTCGGGCTGGGTCAGCGAGGCCCGGCCGGCGCGCGCGGAGGCGTAGACGACCGGCAGGTCCAGCACCGAGTCGTCGGCGCCGACCTCGGTCGCGAGGTCGAGCAGCAGGTCGTGGGCCTCCTCGACGACCTCGGAGATCCGGGCGTCGGGGCGGTCGACCTTGTTCACCACCAGGATCACCGGCAGACCGGCGGCCAGCGTCTTGCGCAGCACGAACCGGGTCTGCGGGAGCGGGCCTTCGGAGGCGTCCACCAGCAGGACCACGCCGTCGACCATGGACAGGCCGCGTTCGACCTCACCACCGAAGTCGGCGTGACCGGGGGTGTCCACCACGTTGATGGTGACCGGCCCGTCCGGGGTGTGGCGGCGGACCGCGGTGTTCTTGGCGAGGATCGTGATGCCCTTCTCGCGCTCCAGCTCGCCCGAGTCCATGACTCGGTCGACGAGCTCGGCTCGAGCGGAGAAGGCGCCGGACTGGCGGAGCATGGCGTCGACGAGGGTGGTCTTGCCGTGGTCAACGTGCGCGACGATCGCGACGTTGCGCAGGTCGTTGCGGACCAGCGTTTCCTTGATCGACGCGGTGGCCGTGGGCACGCGGAACTCCTAGAGCTGTCTGTGCGAGGGAAGCCAGGCGCCGGACGTTAGATCGCGCGCAGCCTGACAACAGCCTACCGGGCGGATCGCCCTTACCACACACGTACCGCAGGTGAGGTCAGCCTCACCTACTCTGTGGACACCCGGATGAGTGGAGCACGCACCATGGGCAAGGTCAAGGTGAAGAAGAAGTGCTGCCGCTCGACGCCGAGGTGCAAGAGCTGCCCGGTGGTGGTGCTGCTGAAGGCCCGGGAGAAGGCGGCGAAGAAGGCCGCCAAGCAGGAGCGGAAGGAACTGGGGCTCCGCGAGAAGGACCGGAAGGACGTCGGGAAGAACGACGGGAAGAAGGGGCGCGAGAAGGGGCGCTAGCAGGCGCTGGAAGGACCGCCGGACGGGCCGCGAGACGGCCGCGTGAGGTCCACCGCCCGGCCTGCGCCGGGTGGGACGCGGGTCGAACCCCCGGTCAGCCCGGCACCGCTTCGTTGACCCTGGCCAGTTCGGGCGCCGTCCGGGTGGCCTGGAACTCCACCACCTGGTATTTCGCCAGCTTGCGGATGGCGAACGGGTCCGTGGCGAGCAGCGCGTCCAGCTTCCCGCGCACCATCGGCCGGGCGATGATCACGCCGCCGACGCGGGGCACCTGACGACCCGAGGCCAGGAAGTACCCGGCCTCGTACTGCTTCTGCAGCCACTCCATGTGGTCCGGGAGCGCGTAATCGACCTCGTCCAGCGGTGCGGTGTACTCCAGCAGCACGACGTACATGGGTGGAATGTAGACCCGTGACAGGCTGCGGCAACACGCTAGGATCTCGGGCGTGCGCACTCTTCACACGTTCTGGTGGTCCGCCTTCCGGCGGCCCTGAACTGCGCGCAGACGACGCAGGCCGCCCGCTGGGGCGGCCTTCGTGCTTTCGGGGGTCCGGTCGGGCGGGCACACCCGAAGGGATCACCATGATCAGGCTGTCCGCGATCACCCCGTCCGGCCCCGTCCAGCTGGGCAACTACCTCGGCGCGATCAGGCGGTGGGCCGCCGAGGGCACCGACGAGGACGTCTACTTCATCAGCGACCTGCACGCGATGACGGCGTCGCACAACCCGTCCAGGCTGAGGTCGTTGACCCGGGAGCAGTTGGCGGTGCTCATCGCCGCCGGCGTCGACCCGAGGTCGGTGGCGGTGCAGTCCGACCTGGTCCGCGAGCTGGGCGCGCTGACGTGGGTGCTGGAGTGCACCTGCACGTACGGCGAGGCGGCCCGGATGATCCAGTTCAAGGAGAAGTCGGCGGGCCGGTCGTCGGTCAGGTTGAGCCTGCTCACGTATCCGGTGCTGATGGCGGCGGACATCCTGCTGCAAGGGGCGCACGAGGTGCCGGTCGGCGACGACCAGCGGCAGCACGTGGAGCTGGCGCGGGTGCTGGCGCGGCGGTTCAACGGCACGTACGGCGACGTGTTCGTGGTGCCGCGCGCCGTCGTGCCGCCCACCGCGGCGAGGGTCCGCGACCTGGCGGATCCGTCGCGGAAGATGGCCAAGACCGCGAAGGACGCCGCCGGCACGGTGTTCGTCCTCGACCCGCCTGACCTGGTGCTGCGCAAGATCCGGCGGGCGGTGACGGACGACCGGGGCGAGGTGCGCTACGCGCCGGAGGAGCAGCCGGGCGTGACGAACCTGCTGGAGATCCTGGCGGCGTGCACCCGGAAGGACCCGCAGGAGCTGGCCGGCACGCTGAAGGACTACGCGGAGCTGAAGGAGACCACTGCCGAGGCCGTGGTGGAGGAGCTGCGCCCCGTCCGCGAGGGCACCCAGCGGCTCTTGGACGACCCGGCCGAACTGGACCGGGCGCGAGCCCACGGCGCCGACCGCTCCCGCGAACGCTGCCGCCACCGCCTGGACGCCGCCCTCCGCATGTCCGGCCTCACCTGACCCCTTCCCACGAGTCCTACGTCCAGAACGCGCGAGTTCACCGCTCAGGACACCCGAATCCCGCGCTCAGTCATCCCGAGCGCGGGGTTCGTGGTGTCCGACCGGACGACTCGCGTGTTCTGAGCGTTGGACTCACGCGGGTCAGGTCAGGAGGGGGTGCAGGGCGGGGAGGAGGACGCGGTCGGCCGGGAGCCACTCGACGGTGTCGAGGTCGGCGGCGGTGAGCCAGCGGACGGCGCGGTGCTCCACCGCTTCCGGTTCGCCACCGGTGAGGTGGGCGGCGTACACCCGGAGCACGAGGTCCGCGCGCAGGGGGATGTCGGGGCCGATCTGGTCGTCCGGTGTCACGGTGACGCCCAGTTCCTCGGCGCACTCACGGACCACCGCGACGTGGTCGGTCTCGCCCGGCTCGACCCGTCCACCAGGGAGTTCCCACTTGCCCGCGGCCTCGGGCGGGTACGAGCGCTGCTGGGCCAGGAGCAGCCCGTCACGGATGATCACCGCACCCACCACTACGCGTGCGCTCAGCAGCTCGACGCTCCGCGCGGACACGGCGTCGGCACGCGCCTGCAGCACCTTCAACGCCAACCCGCGCCCGACGAGCACGTCCGCCAGCCGCCCGAACGGGCCGCCGGGGCTCGACCACTCCACCGAGTCGACCACCATCGTGCCGCCGCCGGTGTGCAGCAAGTCGGTGACCAGCGAGAACCGGGGCAGTGGGCCACCGACCAGCTCGGCCGACACACCGGTGGTGTCGGCCCGCGTCACGAACAACGTCCCGTCGACCGGCCCGACCGACCCGTCCAGCGTCGCCCCGGCGAAAAGCACCGGCCCACCGGAGATCCGCACGCCCAGCCCGCGGACCGCACGGGCCAGCAGTCGGGCGTCCAGCAACGCGGCGGCGACCGTCCGCAGCGGGGCGTCCACCAGCGTGGTGATCCTGAGCGCGGGCACGGCCGTGATCCTGCCACCCATTACGGGGCACAGGTCCCACTGCGTGCCGTGCGGCTGTCTCCGACCAGGGGACCAAGCCCGATGAATCACATGCGATGCCGCGTGGAATCCAACGCCGATCGACGAATTTCCCCGAACCGCCGATAGGGCCGTCCCGTCAAGGCCGATTCCCAGACCTTCCGGAGGTCGCATGGCAAAAGCACGGATCATGGCTTTCACCGCTTGACCGCTCCGCTGATATCACTACTCCCCTCGGTCGCGTCGGCCGAGGAGTCCGACGTCGCATGGTCCGCAGGCAAGGCGGGTGACGTCATGGTGGCCGCGTCGAGCTGAGCCAGCCGGATTCCGGGGCTCCTCCGTCCGGCCTACCCTGCGTGTTCCTGACCGGCGCAATGGCCTGCTTCGCGCACTACGGCGACAAGTGGTGGGTGAAGGACACCGCGAGCGACGGCGCCTCGGCCGAGGCCCGTTGGGACAATTACCGCCGGAGCAGGTGTCGACGCGAAGTCAGTAAGTCGACTAGCCGGTAGGTCAGGAAGTGAGCGAGTCGGTGACGGCGTCCGGTGCCGGCAGGAGAGAGGTCACCGGTAGAGCGGCCAGCGCACTTCCAGCCGGGCGCCGCCCTCGGGTGACTCGCCCGCGCGGATCGTGCCCTTCCGCCGGCGGACCAGGTGCGCGACCAGCGCCAACCCCAGCCCGAACCCGCCGGTGGCCCGTCCCCGGTCGGATTCCACCCGGTAGAAGCGGTCGAACACCTTCTCGCGGTGTGCCTCGGGGATGCCGTGGCCGTCGTCGTCCACCAGCAGCCGCACTTCCCGCGCCGCCGGCAGCACCGAGATCCGGATGAACGTCCGGGCGTACCGGGCCGCGTTGCGCAGCAGGTTGTCCAGCACCAGCTCGACCTCGGTCCGGGCGGCCGAGATGAGGCACGCGCTGATCGGCGCGGCGAGCTGCACCAGCAGCTCCTTCTCACCCAGCCGGTCCACCGCGGCCTGCGCCTGGAGCACCAGGTCCACGGGCTCCGCCCGGGGCAGCTCGCCGGTGTCCGCCCGCGCCAGGATCAGCAACGCGTCGACCAGCGCGGACAGCCGTTCGGACTCCTCCACCACCGATTCCAGCACCTCGATGGAGAAGTCCGGGTCGGGGTGCGCGACCGCCACCTCCGCCTGTGCGCGCACCGACGTCACCGGCGACCGCAGCTCGTGCGCGGCGTCACCGGTGAACCGGCGCAGCCGCTCGGTGGCCTCGTCACGCCGGGCGAGCAGCGCGTTCAACGCGACCGCAAGCGCTTGCAGCTCGTCCCGCGCGGCCGGCACGGGCAGGCGTTGACCGCGCGGCAGCTCCGCCGCGGCCACCCGCATCCGCTCCACCGGCCGCAACGACAACCGCACGGCCAGCCACGTCGCGATTCCCACCAGGCCCGCGACCAGCACCGCGGCCAACGCGAGCCACCGCGTGCCGAGGACGTTCGCCTCCCGGTAGCCGAGCAGCGTGTCACCGGCGACGTGCAGCCGCGGCGTGCCGTCCGGCGCGAACACCACCTGTCCGATCCACCGCTGCGCGCTCGGCCCCTCGATCCGCAGCACGGGCTCACCGGACTTGAGCTGCCGGATCTCGGCCGCGGTCAGGTCGGGCCTCGGCCCGCCGTCCAACGGAGTGCCCGCGGTGTCCAGCACGCGCACGTTCTCCGCCTTGAGCAGCTCCCCGTCCACCGCTCTGACCTGCACCGATCCGATCAGGAACGGCGCGAGGAGGGTGAACGCCAGCAGGCACAGCAGGGCCGCGCCGGTCGCCACGACGGTGATCCGGAACCGCAGCGTCCGCCGCAGCCACCAGCGGGGGTTCACCTGCGCCTGGTCCCCGCCGAACCCAGCGCCGCGTCGAGGTCGGGCGTCGACGCCAGGTAGCCGTGGCCGCGCACGGTCCGCACGACCTCGCCCGCGCCCATCGCGTCGAGCTTGCGCCGCAGGTAGCCGACGTACACCTCGACCGCGTTGCGGGTCGCCGCCTGCTCATCGCCCCACACCGTGCGCAGCAGCTCGTCCTTGGTCACCACGGACCCGGCCCGGCTGGCCAGCACGTCGAGCACGGCGTACTCGCGCGGCGACAGCGCCACGTGCTCGCCGGCCCAGCTCACCTCACGCGTCGCCCGGTCCACCACCAGCTCGCCGAGCTTGAGCCGACGCCGCGCCAAGTCGGCCGAGTTCCGCCGCAGCAGCGCCCGGACCTGCGCCACCAGCACCACGAACGAGAACGGTTTGACCAGGTAGCCGTCCGCGCCGAGGTCCAAGCCGTCCGCCTGGTCCACCTCGCCGTCCTTGGCCGACACCATCAGCACGGGCGTGCGCACGCCGTCCGCCCGCATCCGCTGCAACACCCGGTAGCCGGACAGGCCGGGCAGCATGATGTCGAGCAGCACGACGTCGAACGCGCCGGTCAGCGCCACCCGCAGGGCGTTGGGGCCGTCGGCGGCGGTGACCACCTCCATGCCCTCCGCGGACAGGCCGCGTTCCAGCGCGCGTCGCACGCCGATCTCGTCGTCCACAACCAGCACCCGTGGTCTCACGCCCACAGCATGCCTGGTGAGGAGGACAATCGGCGCGGGAGTCTCAGTGCGCTCTCAGGCTCTCAGCGCCGTCTCAGCCTCTCAGCGGGGTCTCAGGGCCGGCGGAGCAGTGTCTGGGGTGTCGGGACGCAAGGGGCTGCCCGGTAGGAGGAGGGGACATGGACCGGAGAAGGGTGACCGTCGCGGCGGCGGCGGTCGGCGTGATCGCCGGAGCAACCGGGCTCGGGGTGCTCGCGATGCCGGCCGGCGCGGGGCCCGCACCGGTGCTGCCGGACGTCAGCGCCGAGGCGCTGGTCGAGTCGGTGCTCAACGCCGAGCCGGCCGCGTTCGGCGGTTCGGTCGCGGTGAACAACGACCTGGGCATCCCGGCGCTCGCCGGTGTGCCGCAGCTGTCGGACGGCGCGAGCACGCTGCGGATGTGGACCGATGGCACGGGCAAGGTGCGGGTGCAGCTGCCTGGCGCGAACTCGGAGCGCACGTTCGTGGACGACGGTCAGACGGCGTGGCTGTGGGACTCGGCCGAGCAGACCGTGGCCAAGATGCCGCACGGCTCGTTCGAGCACCAGGAGCTGGAGCTGGGTGAGCGGCACGACGCGCCGACCGACCCGGTGACGATGTCGCGGCAGGTGGTGGCGGCGATCCAGCAGTACAGCGACGTCACCGTAGACGGCACCGCGCGGGTCGCCAACCGGCCCGCGTACGAGCTGGTGCTGACCCCGAAGCCGACCGAGAGGACGGTGCTGCGCGAGGTGCGCATCGCGGTCGACTCGGAGCTGCGGGTGCCGCTGCGGATGGCCGTGCTGACCAACGGCACGAGCGCGCCCGCCATGCAGGTCGGGTTCTCCGAGCTGAACGTCGGCCCGCAGGACGCGTCGCTGTTCGCGTTCACCCCGCCCGCCGGGGCGAAGGTGAACGAGCCGGAGTTCGAGAAGCCGACGGCGCAGGACGAGGCCGCCGCTGAGCAGGCGCTGGCCGAGGCGAAGCCGCAGGTCATCGGTGAGGGCTGGGACGTCGTGCTGGCCGCGCGCACGCCGCAGGCCGCCCTGGCCGGGCTCGCCGAGCAGCAGGAGCAGCGCGGCGCAGGCCGTCCGCAGCACGGTGGAGGCGAGGACGTCGACGTCGAGGGCCTGCTGAAGCAGCTGGGCAAGCAGGTCAGCGGCGACTGGGGTTCGGGCACGCTCATCACCACCAGGGTCGGTGGCGTGCTCGTCGCGGACGACGGCCGTGTCGTCGCCGGTGCGGTGACGGAGCAGGTGCTGCTGGACGCGATCGGTCAGGTCAAGTGACCACCTCGACCAGCGCGCGGGTGGGGTCGGCCGCTTCGGCGGCCGGCTCCACCCCGGTCCTCGCGGCCCGGACGCGGGGGCTGCGCAAGGTGTACGGGCGCACGGTCGCGGTGGACCGGGTGGACCTCGACGTGCCGCGGGGCGCGGTGCTCGGGATGCTCGGCCCCAACGGGTCGGGCAAGACCACCACGATCCGCATGCTGCTCGGGCTCGTCCGGCCGACCGAGGGTGAGGTCGAGCTGCTGGGGAAGGCGTTGCCCGACGGCGCCGCGCAGGCGTTGCCGCACGTGGGCGCGCTGGTCGAGGGTCCGGGGTTCCACCCGTTCCTGTCCGGTCGGGAGAACCTGCGGCGGGTGGCGGCGTTCGAGCCGCTGCTGGCGAGCGGCGACATCCGGCAGGCCGTGGAGGACGCGCTGGAGCGGGTCGGTCTCGCCGCCGCCGCGCACCGGCGCTACCGGGGCTACTCGCTGGGCATGAAGCAGCGGCTGGGGCTGGCCTCGGCGCTGCTCGTGCCGCGCAAGCTGATCGTGCTGGACGAGCCGACCAACGGCCTCGACCCGGCGGGCACCCGCGAGGTGCGCAAGGTGGTCGCCGACCTGCACGCGGCGGGCAGCACCGTCGTCGTCTCGTCGCACCTGCTGAGCGAGATCGAGGCGACGTGCACGCACGTGGCCGTGCTGCACCGGGGAACCGTGGTGGCGCAAGGGGAACTGGCCGAGTTGCTGCACTCGGACAGCAGCTCGCTGATGATCGTCACGCCGGACGTGGAGGACGCGCTGAGCGCGTTGCGCGCGGGCCGGATCTCGGCGCGGCCGTTCGCGGAAGGCGTGCGGGTCGAGCTCATCGGCACGACCGCGCCCGTGGTGCTGGAGACGTTGGTGCACTCGGGGGTCGCGGTGCACGAGGCGCGTCGGCACCGGACGGGTCTGGAGGACCTGTTCGCCCGGCTCACCGAGGCCGAGGAGTCCGAGCACAGCATGTCCGCGGTGGACACGATCGAGGAGGGCTCGCGATGACCGCGCTGGTGGCGGTACGCGCTCCGCTGGGCAGGCAACTGCGCTCGGAGCTGCGCTGGATCCTGCGCCGGCCGCGGACCGTGATCGGGCTGGCGTCGCTGTGCCTGGTGCCGATCCTGGCCGGGGTGGGGCTGTGGTTCGCGACCGACGGCGACGGACCCGCCGGACCCGGTCTGGCGGCGATCATCTCGGGCAACGGCCTGGTGCTGCCGGTGTTCACCCTGTTCCTGGCCCTGCCCCTGCTGCTGCCGCTGGTGGGGGCGATCTGGGCGGCGGACGGGCTGGCCGGGGAGGCGCAGCACGGCACGTTGCGCGGGTTGCTGCTCTCGCCGGTGGGGCGGGTCCGGCTGCTGGCGATCAAGGCGTTCGGCGTGGCCTTCATGTCGTTGGTGGCGGTCACGTTGATCGCGGTGGTCGGCGTCATCACCGGTGTGGTGCTGTTCGGCGGCGGGGGGATGCTCACGCTGTCCGGTTCGACGCTGTCGTTCGGCGAGGGGCTCGGACGGATCGGGTTGACGATCCTGCTGGTCACGGTGCAGGTGTGGGGTGTGGCGGCGATCGCGATGGCGATCTCGGCGTGCACCGAGCACCCGCTGGTGGTGATGGCCGCGACGATGGCCGGTGTGATCGTGTTCGCGGTGCTGGGGCTGTTCAGCGCGCTGGACTGGCTGCACCCGTACCTCATCACGTCGGCGTGGGAGGGCATGATCGACGTGATGCGCGACCCGTTGCCGACGGCGCAGCTGTGGCGCGGCACGGTGGTGGCCGGGTGCTACGTGCTGATCGGGTTGTCGCTGGCGGCGATGCGGTTGGCGACCAAGGACAACTAGACCCGTGTTCCCGGAGACCGAGCGGTTGGTGTTGCGCGACTTCACCGCGTCCGACGTGGACTCGCTGGCATGGCTCCTCGGCGAGCCGCGGGTGATGCGGCACATCGAGGACGGCAAGCCGGTGTCACGGGCCGAGGTGGAGCGGGCCGTGCTGCCGAAGGTGCTGGGCGGACCGGGCTGGTGGGCGGCGCACGAGAAGGCTTCGGGCGCGTTCATCGGCTGGTTCGAGCTGAGCCCGGTCGGCGAGGGGGTGGCCGAGCTCGGGTATCGGCTGCACCCGGACTTCTGGGGGCGCGGCTACGCCACCGAGGGTGCGTCCGCGCTGGTCGCGCATGGTTCGTCGGTAGGGCTGACGCGAATCGTGGCGTACGCGATGGCGGTGAACACCGGGTCGCGGCGGGTGCTGGAGAAGGCCGGGCTCCGGTACGTGCGGACGTTCCACGAGGAGTGGCCGGACTACATCGAGGGCGCGGAGCACGGCGACGTGGAATACGCCCTCGACCTCCGTCCCGGTGCGCCGTCCGGGCTGTCGGGGAGCGCATGAGCGCAGACCCCTCCGCCTAAGTCCCTTGTGCGCCAACGGTGTTACCGGATTGACGCCGTTCGAGTGGATGTCGGGCCGGCTCGGTATCAAGCTCCTTGCCGGGGAGTCCTCCGCACGTGCCGCAGACCCTGCTCCGCGGCGCAGAAGGAGGAAACGCATGTCCACCAGACGACGGGGAGCGATGGTGCTCGCCCTGTCCGGGATGCTGGGTGCGGCGGCGCTGACCGGTGCCACCGCCGGCACCGCTTCCGCGGACGACGAACTGCCCGTGTACGCCGTGCGGTCACAGGGCCTGACCCAGGAGCAGGCGACGGCCCTGCAACAGGCGTTCGGCCTCAAGACCGTCGAGCGCACCGCCGAGGGCGTCGTCACGTTCACCGACGAGGACCGCCACCTGCGCGTGCCCGGCATCGACCGCGGCGCGGGGGCACACGACGAGAGCGGCCAGGCGACCAACCAGACCCAGTTCGACCTCACCGCCATCCGCGGGTTGAGGGCCATGCCCCTCGCCGACGCCACCAAGCGCGTCACCGAGACCCTGCGCGGCGTCGGCCTACTGCCCGCGGACGCCACCGCGAGCGCGTCCCACTCGACGCTCGACATCACCGACACCAACGGCAATGCGGTGGTCAGCGCCCCGCTGGACACCACGGTGACGTTCGACTTCCAGCTCGGCGGCCTCCCGCTGGAGGGTCCCGGCTCGAAGGTGCGGGTCTCCCTGGACGGCGCGGGCGCGGTCACCCAGCTCACCTACGCCACCAGCGTCCTCGCCCCCGCCGGCACGATGCGGGTCCTGCCCTACAACGAGCGCTACAACAGGTGCCGCCGGGCCGCGTACCCCCTGCCGCTGGGCTTGGCGGACTACATCTACTGGGCCCCGCCCTGGGTTGTGCGCGGCCCGGTCTACGACCGCCTGGAAGCGGTCCTCCGCTGCCGGGTCCTGGACCCGTCGGGCGGGTCGTCCGTGTTCTACCTGCCCGCCGCCCTCGACAGCCCCGCCCCGACACCGGACCCGCTCGTGCCGCCGCGGACACAGACCGCCGCCGACGCGGGTGCCGGAGTGGGCGCGCAGTGGACCACGCGGATCGACGTGGGCAGCTCCGGCACCGGGACGTGCCAGTTCCTGCCCGGCGTCCCGGCCGACATCACCGGCTTCAACAACCGGTTCACCAGCGCCGGCGTCCCGGTGCAGTTCAGCTGGACCGGCCCGAACTCGTGGGAGCAGGACTTCAAGGACCCGGCGTTCCCCGGCGGTCAGGACAGCCTGTACACCGACGACGTCGACATGACCTACTTCCACGGGCGGGGCAGCGCGTTCGGCCTGTCGTTCGCCGGGTGCAGCGCCGTCACCGACAGCACGCTGAGCAACACCGAGGCGCGCTGGGGCAACCGGGACTCCGAGTGGATGAGCCTGCACACGCCAAACCTGCTCCAGGTCACGGCGAGCGGGCAGCCGTGGTGGCAGCGGTGGGGCCCGGCGTTCCGGGGGCTGCACCAGATCAACAGCTTCGAGACCGGCGTGGTGCAGAACAGCTTGTTCGGCTCCCGGTACGGCAACTACCTGCTGCGCAGGCCGTTCACGAACTTCCTGCGGCCGATGAAGGTGCGCGCGGCGTGGGCGCAGGCGTCGATCGACACCCAGCCGTCGTGGGTGCGCTGGGCGACCATGGGCCCGATCGGCAACTCGTGGATCGCGAACTTCGACGACTACTTCTGGGGCAGGGGACCGGTCGGACCGGACACCCTGCCGACGCTGGGCTACTGGAAGATCTCCGGTCCGAGCTGACCCGCCGGCGACGCTTCGCGGGGCCCCGCCCGGGGCCCCGCTCCCGTCAACCGATGACGGCGACCCCGTCGTGGTCCACCGACAGCCTGACCCGGTCCCCCGGCGACGGCGGCTCGGCGACCGGCGCCACGGCCTCGAACTCCTCGCCACCCACCCGCACCAACAGCCGGACGTGGTCACGGCGGTGCACGCGTTCCAGCACCTCCGCCTCGACCACACCGCCCGGGTCGACGCGCAGGGCTGTCGACCGCAGCCCCACCCGCGCGTCCACCCCCACCAACGCCCGCGCCGCCGCGGCCGGCAACACCTTGCCGCACCCGAGGAACCGCGCCGTCTCGACGTCCGCCGGCCGCTGCCACACCTCCGTCGGCACACCGACCTGCACGATCCGCCCCGCCCGCATCACCGCCACCCGGTCGGCCAGCGTGAACGCCTCGTCGTGGTCGTGCGTCACCACCAGCGCGGTCGCACCGGTCTCCCGCAGCAGCCGCGCCAGGTCCACCGCCAACTGCTCGCGCAACGCCCGGTCCAGCGCGGACAGCGGCTCGTCCAGCAACAGCAGCTTGGGCCGTGGCGCCAGAGCGCGGGCCAGGGCGACCCGCTGCTGCTCTCCACCGGACAACGACGCGACCCGCCGCTTCCGGTAGCCCGCCAGGCCGACCAGCTCCAGCAGCGAGGACACCCGCTTCTCGCGCGCCTCCCGCTCCACCCGGTGCATCCGCAGCCCGAACGCCACGTTGCCCGCCACGTCCCGGTGCGGGAACAGCTGCCCGTCCTGGAACACCAGCCCGAAACCCCGCCGGTGCACGGGCGTCCCGGCCAGGTCCACCCCGTCCCACGACACCACGCCCGCGCCGACCGGCTCCAGCCCGGCCACCGCGCGCAGCAACGTCGACTTGCCGCACCCGGACGGCCCGAGCAGCGCCACCACCTCGCCGTCCGCGATGCTCAAGTCCACATCGGACACAGCGGCCACCGGACCGTAGCGGACGGTCAACCCGTTGATGCGCAACGACATCAGAACTCCCCGCCGCTCGGCGCCCGCAGCCGCTCGATCACCAGCACCGCCACGGTCGTCACCACCATCAGCAACGCGCACGCCGCGTACGCCATCTGGCTGTTCAGCTCCCCCGGCCGCGACATCAGCCGGGCGATCACCACCGGCAACGTCGGCGCGTCCGGCCGGGCCAGGAAGCTCGTCGCGCCGAACTCGCCCAGCGCCACCACGAACCCGAACCCCGCCGCCGCGAGCAACGACCGCGACGCCAGTGGCAGGTCGACCTCCCGCCACACCCGCCACGGGCTCGCGCCCAGCGTCGCCGCCGCCTGCCGCAGCCGCTCGTCCACGGCACGCAGCACCGGCAGCACGATCCGCACGATCAACGGCGTCACCACCAACGCCTGGGCCAGCGGCACCAGCAGCGGCGACGTGCGGAAATCGCCGGGCAGGGCGTCCATCGTGATCAGGTAGCCGAAGCCGAGCGTCACGGCGGACACGCCCAGCGGCAGCATCAACGCGGTGTCCAGCGTCTCCGCGAACCACGAACGGTGCCGTCGCAGCCCCACCAGCACCACCGCCGACACCACGCCGACCAGCAGCGCCACCACCGTCGCGTCCGTGGCCGTGCGCACCGAGTTCATCGCGGCGTCGAGCCCGGACACCGCCAGCGTGCCGCGCTCCCCCGTGCCCGTCAGCGCCCGGTACCCGGCCAAGCTCCACCCGTCAGCGGTCGCCAGGGACCGCACCAGCAGCCCCACCACCGGCGTGAGCAGCGCCAGCACCACCAGCCACGCCGCCACGACCACGCCCCACTCACCGCCGGTCGGCCGACGCGGGGGCTCGATCCGCAGCGGCAGCGCCTTCTCCCGCTTCCGGCGCGCCGCACCGCCGATCAGCAGCACCGCGACCACGGCGGCGAACTGCACCAGCGACAACGCGGCGGCGCCGGACAGGTCGAACAGCTGCACCGTGCGCAGGTAGATCTCGGTCTCCAACGTGCGGTGGCGCGCGCCGCCGAGCACCAGCACCACCCCGAAACTGGTGGCGCAGAACAGGAACACCACCGACGCCGCAGACCCGATCGCCGGGGCCAACGACGGCAGCACCACCGACGTGAACGCGCGCACGCGGGACGCGCCCAGCGCACGGGCCGCGTCCTCCGCACGCCGATCCACCCGTGCCCACAGGCCGCCGACCGTGCGGGCTACCACGGCGACGTTGAAGAACGCGTTGGCCAGCACGATCGGCAGCACACCGCCGTCCGGCCACAACGCCCGGAACGCCAGCCCCACCACCACGGTCGGCAGCACGAACGGCACCATCACCGCCGCCCGCACCACCCCCGTGCCGCGGACCCGGCAGCGGGCCAGCAGGAACGCCACCGGCATGCCCGTGACCAGCGCCAACGCCGTCGCCCCTGCGGCCTGGCCGAGGGTGAACGCGACCAGGTCCCAGGTGTCGGCGCGGGCGAGGGCGGTCAGCACACCGCCCTCGTCCAGGCCGAGCGCGACGATCGCCAGCACGGGCCAGGCGAAGAACACGCCCAGGAACGCCAGGGGCAGCAGCGCGGCGAGCGACCAGCCCAGCCGAGGGGTCAGCCCCGCACCCAGCCGTGCACCCGGCCCCGCGCCCGGTCCCGCACCCAGCCCCGCACTCGGCCTGGGACTCAGCCCTGGACCAACGTGCGCCACTGCTGCACCCACCGCTCGCGGTTCGCGTCGACCTCGGCGGCGGGCAGCGACCGCGCGGTGGCCGGCAGCGGAGCGGCCTTCGTCCACGCCTCGGGCAGCGCGACGCCCTCCCGCGACGGGTAGACGTACATCTGGCCCGGCACGTCGGCCTGGACCTGCTCGCCGAGCAGGAAGTCCACGACCTTCTTCGCGTCCTCGGGGTTCTTCGCGCCGTTCAGCACGCCCGCGTACTCGACCTGGCGGTAGCACGTGTCCAGCAGCGCCTTGGTGCGCGGCGTGCCGTCGTCACCGATCTCCGCAGAGGGCGAGGAGGCGTAGGACACCACGATCGGCCG
Source organism: Saccharothrix isguenensis (assembly GCF_052936305.1). Classification (NCBI taxonomy): domain Bacteria; kingdom Bacillati; phylum Actinomycetota; class Actinomycetes; order Pseudonocardiales; family Pseudonocardiaceae; genus Saccharothrix; species Saccharothrix isguenensis. The sequence goes on along the minus strand of NZ_CP193626.1, from coordinate 772,652 downwards.
CGACCCCTTGCCGCTGGAACCGGAGAAGTCCTGGGTGTAGGCCTCCTCCCAGCCGCTGACGACCTTCACGCCGTTCGACCGGAGTTGGCCCCAGTAGTCCTGCCAGTTCTGCTCGCCGAACGTGGCGATCGTGCCGAGCAGGAACGCGAGGCCCGGCGAGGACGTGGCCGGGTCCTCGACCACCAGCATGTCCTTGTACTTCGGGTCGGCCAGGTCGGCGTACTGCTTCGGCTCACCGATGTCCTCGAACGCGGCCACGTCGATGTTCAGGCACACGTCGCCGACGTCCACGGCGTGCAGCCGGTTCGGCGGGTCCAGCTGGTAGCGGTGCGCGCCGTGCTGCGCCTCAGGGCTCGCGTACTCGGCGAACACGCCCTCCTTGAGGGCGCGCGAGGCGAACGTGGAGTCGACGCCGAACGCGACGTCGCCGATCGGGGCGTCCTTGGTGAGCACCAGCTTGTTGGTCACCTCGCCGGCGTCACCGCTGGCCAGCGGCTTGATCGTGATGCCGGTGTCGCCCTTGAACTTCTCCAGCAGCTCGGGGGTGAGCGCGAACGAGTCGTGCGTCACCAGCGTGACCACCCGCTCCCCCGGCGGCGGTGTGTCCGAAGCCGTCACGGAACAGGCGGTGAGCAGCGCGAACGCGGTCACCGTGGTCAGCACTCGTCGAAACATCATCTCTCCCTACACCGGCATGACCCGGATCAGGTGTGGACGGTCGAAGGCTCGCGCGCCTTCCTCTCAGCCCGGCGCAGCACCGGACTCCCGTGGCGAACGCGCAGCTTACCCCGCGCGGTGGGACGATCAGGCCCATGGCCGAACTGCTGACCGACGACCAGGTGACCGCCGCACTGACCACCCTGCCCTCGTGGATGGCCCAGGACGCCGCGCTGGTGCGCACGGTGGAGCTGGAGAGCTTCTCCCAAGCGCTCCAGGTGGTGAACCGCGTCGCGGAGATCGCGGAGAACGACAACCACCACCCGGACATCGACATCCGCTGGCGCACGCTGACGTTCCGGTGCACCACGCATTCCAGCGGCGGCATCACCGCGCTGGACGTGTCACTCGCGGAGGAGATCGACGGGGTGCTCGACGTCTTCCTCTGACCGCCTGGCCCGGCTCAGCACCACGGCGATGGTGACGAGCGTGAGCACGCCCACAGCCGGGTACACCCAGCCGAGCGCGGCGTGGTGCCAGGGGCGCGGGATGATCCAGATCGACGGCTGGGCGTTGAGCAGGAACGAGATCAGGTAGCTGCCGATCGCCAGGAGCCACGCGACCGCCGTGATCGTGGCCAGCCGGTGCTCCGCCCGGTAGACCAGCCACATCAGCGCGGGCACCGCCCACACCCAGTGGTGGCTCCACGAGATCGGCGAGACGAGCAGGCCCAGGAACTGCACCGTGACGATCATCGCCAGCGCGTCCCGGGCCTTGACCGCCGCGTGCAGCGCGAACCCGGTCAGCACGACGGCCGCCGCGACCCCGGCCAGGAACACCGGACCGGTCTCCACGTCGTAGCCGACGGTGCGGGACAGCGCGCCGCGCAGCGACTGGTTGATCGCCGACCCGACCGGGCCCACGCGGCTCGCGTCACCGAGCAGGTGGAACCAGTAGTGGTTCGACAGGCTCGGCGAGACCAGGTAGCCGAGGCCGACCGTGCCGAAGAACGCCGCGATCGACCACACCGCCGCCTTGTACCGGCGGGTGACCAGGAAGTACAGGCCGGAGATGGCGGGCGTGAGCTTCAACCCGGCCGCGATGCCGACGCCCGCGCCCTGCGCCCAGCTGCGCGCGCTGACCATCGTGCCGAGCAGCAGCGCCGCGAGCACGAGGTTGATCTGGCCGTAGTTCAGCGTGGTGCGGACCGGCTCGACCCAGATGAACAGGCCGGTCCAGAGCAGCGCGCGGCGCGGGTCGGCGCTGCCCGCCAGCTGCAACGACTTCCGGGTGATGAACCACAGGCAGGCGAGGCTGACCAGCTGCCAGAACCACCGCGCCGCGCCCCACGGCACCCACGAGAGCGGCACGAAGACGAGCGCGGAGAACGGCGGGTAGGTGAACGGGAGGGCGAACTGGTCGGAGAACTCCTTGAGCCGCCACTCGTAGAGGGCACCCGTGAACAGCTCGGGTGAGGCGTTCCGGTAGACCATGAGGTCGACCATCGTCATCTTCGTCTGGAAGGCGACCATCGCCAGGTGCCCGAGCAGGGAGAGGCCGAACACCCACGGCGCGAACGTGAGTGCCCGCCCCTCCAGTGCACGCAGTCTCACCCTCGTACCTCCACGAATGTGTGAATTACACGACTGTCAGGCCACGCAACCGGGTACCCGGACGTCAAGACGAGTGGGAGATCAACGCAAGGGGATAACCGCATGACCGCCGACATCGTCGTGTTCACCGTCGCCGCACTGGGCATGCTCGCCACTGCGGGAGGTGTCTTCGCCCTGGCCCGCTACAACCGCGACCAGGTGCGCTGACGCCAAGCACACTACCTCGGGGCGGCGCGTTCAACGCGCCGCCCCGAGGCCGTTCCGGGTCTGCGGTCCCGGGTGTCGTCCGAGGTCGACCCCGGTGCTGCGCCGGGACCCACCGGTCAGACGTTGAAGCGGAACTCGACCACGTCGCCGTCGACCATCACGTAGTCCTTGCCCTCCATGCGGACCTTGCCGGCGGCCTTCGCGGCGGCCATGGAACCGGCTTCCACGAGGTCCGTGAAGGAGACGACCTCCGCCTTGATGAAGCCGCGCTCGAAGTCCGTGTGGATCACACCGGCGGCCTGCGGGGCGGTCGCGCCCTTGGGGATGGTCCACGCGCGGGCTTCTTTCGGGCCTGCGGTGAGGTAGGTCTGGAGGCCGAGGGTGTGGAAACCGGCGCGGGCCAGGCCGTGCAGACCCGGTTCGTGCTGGCCGATCGACTCCAGCAGCTCCCGGGCGGACTCCTCGTCCAGCTCCAGCAGCTCCGCCTCGACCTTGGCGTCGAGGAACACCGCGTCGGCGGGCGCCACCAGCTCGCGCAGCTCCTTGAGCTTCGCCTCGTCGGTGAGCACGGCCTCGTCGGCGTTGAACACGTACAGGAACGGCTTCGAGGTGAGCAGGCTCAGCTCGCGCAGCAGCGAACCGTCCACTTCGGACTGTGCGGAGAACAGCGTGCGCCCGCTGTCGAGGATGTCGCGCGCCTTCTGCGACGCCTCCAGCGCCGGACGGCGGTCCTTCTGCGTCCGGGCTTCCTTCTCCAGCCGCGGGATGGCCTTCTCCAGGGTCTGGAGGTCCGCGAGGATCAGCTCGGTGTTGATCGTCTCGATGTCGGACACCGGGTCGACGCGACCGTCGACGTGCACCACGTCGGAGTCGTCGAACACCCGGATGACCTGGCAGATCGCGTTGGCCTCGCGGATGTTGGCGAGGAACTTGTTCCCCAGCCCGGCGCCTTCGGACGCGCCCTTCACGATGCCCGCGATGTCGACGAACGACACCACCGCCGGCACCTCTCGCTCGGAGCCGAAGATCTCCGCCAGCCTGCCGAGCCGGTCGTCGGGGAGCGACACCACGCCGACGTTCGGCTCGATGGTCGCGAACGGGTAGTTCGCCGCCAGCACGTCGTTGCGCGTGAGGGCGTTGAACAGGGTGGACTTGCCGACGTTGGGCAGGCCGACGATGCCGAGGGTCAAACTCACGGTGGGTGAGTCTACGCGCCCCCGACGTCGTGTCCGATTCCCGCGAGACCGGACCTCCCGCCGCTGGCAGAGTGGTCGGCATGCTCCTCGACGACGAACGCGCCTACCGGGCCGTCGCGGCCCGCGACGCCCGCTTCGACGGGTGCTTCATCCTCGCGGTGCGCACCACCCGCATCTACTGCCGCCCGTCGTGCCCCGCCATGACGCCGAAGCGCCGCAACGTCGAGTTCTACCCGACCGCCGCCGCCGCCCAGTCCGCCGGCTACCGGGCGTGCCGGCGCTGCCTGCCGGACGCCGTGCCCGGCTCACCGGAGTGGAACCTCCGGGCGGACCTGGCCGCGCGCGCCGTGCGCCTGATCTCGGACGGCGTGGTGGAGCGCGAGGGCGTCCCCGGACTGGCGTCCCGGCTCGGCTACTCGGAACGCCACCTGACCCGCGTCCTGACCGCCGAACTGGGCGCGGGCCCGCTGGCACTGGCCCGCGCCCACCGCGCGCACTCCGCGAGGTTGCTGATCGAAACGACGGACCTGTCGTTCGCCGACATCGCGTTCGCCGCCGGTTTCGCCAGCGTGCGGCAGTTCAACGACACGATCCGCGCGGTGTTCGCGGCCACCCCGTCGACCATGCGCTCGGCCCGGACCGCCTCCACCACGGCGGGCCGCATCACGCTCCGCCTGCCGTACCGGCCGCCGTTCGACGCCGCCGGCCTGCTCGCCTACTTCCGCGCCAACGCCATCCCGGGTGTGGAGCACGTGACGGACCAGCTCTACGCGCGGTCGCTGCGCCTGCCGCACGGCCAGGCGACCGTCCGGCTGGAACCGGCGGCGGGTCACGTGTCGTGCTCGCTGCGGCTGACCGACCTGCGTGACCTGGGCAGCGCCGTGAGCCGCGTGCGCCGCCTGCTGGACCTGGACGCCGACCCGGTGGCCGTGGACGACTTCCTGTCCGCCGACCCGACGTTGCGGCCCTCGGTCCTGGCACGGCCGGGCGTGCGGCTGCCGGGCAGCGTCGACGGCGCGGAAACCCTGCTCCGCGCGCTCGGCCACACCACGCCGGGTGAACGGCTGGAGCGGCCGGACGGCCCGGTGACGCACCTGTACCCGGCGCCGTCGGCGATCGACTCACCGGTGGCACGGGCACTGGCGGACGGCACGTTGAAGGTGGACGTGGGCCGTGACGCCGACGAGCTGCACGACGAGCTGTCGGCGTTCCCCGGCATCGGCCCGTCCGTCGCCTCGTACGTCGTGATGCGCGTTCTCGGCGCCCCCGACATCCCTTTGACCAGCGACAACACCGCGTGGCGCCCTTGGCGCTCCTACGCCGCGATGCACCTCAGGAGGACCGCGTGAGCACCGGCCACGTGTCGACCATCGACACCCCGATCAGCCCTTTCACCGCCATCGTCGCCATGGACGGCGCCGTGCTGGCCAGCGGCTGGACCGCGAGCACCGACGACCTGCTCCCCCAGATCTCCCCGTCCCTGCGCCCGACCACCCTCACCACCCGCCGCGACCTGGGCGCGGTGACGAGGGCGATCCGGGCGTACCACGGGGGCGACCTGGACGCGATCACCGAGATCCCGGTCCGGCAGCGCTCGGGCGAGTTCCTCCAGCAGGCGTGGGACGCCCTCCGCACCGTCCCGGCGGGCAAGCCGGTCAGCTACGCCGACTACGCGCTCCTGGCGGGACGCCCGGCTGCCGTCCGCGCCGCCGCCACCGCGTGCGCCCGGAACGCCGCCACCCTGTTCGTCCCCTGCCACCGCGTGATCCGGACGGGCGGCGCGATCGGCAACTTCCGCTGGGGCCCGGACATCAAGCGCCGGCTCCTGGACCACGAGTCCTGACGTCCTGGCGGACGCCGGAACCGCCGGTCAGTCCTCGTCGCGCGGGGGGCGGGGACGGCGTGCGGGACGGCCGCCCTCGCGGGGCGGCGCGGGACGGCGGGGACGGTCGCCCGAGCCCGAAGCCGGTGGCCGGGGGCGCTTCGGGCGGTCCTCGTCGGCGGGCGGGGCGGCCGGACGACGGCGCTCGGCGGCGGGCTCACCCCGGTCGGCACGGTCACCGCGAGGGCGCTTGGGGCGGTCCTCCGACGACGGCTTCTCGGCGCGGTCCGCGCGGTCCGGACCGTCGGCGCGGCGCGGCTTGTCGGGCCGGCGCTTCGCCTCGCGGATCTCGTCCTTCGTCAGCCGGTTCGGGTCCTTCTGGGTCATCACCCGCACGATCCCGATGACCACCGTGACCGCCGTGGTCAGCGCCATCGCCGGGAACCCGTCGATCAGCGGCTTGCCGAGCTTGAGCCCGACCGACGCCAGCCCACCGCTGGGCACCCCCTGCGTGACCGCCACCAGCAGCGGCACCACGATCGCCAGGATCAGCGGCGGCTGCACGATCGGGCCGAACATCGAGCGCCGCTCGACGAACACCACCGCGCCGACGCACCCGATGAAGAACGTGATGGCGAACACCCAGCCCACGGTCGGCACGGGCCGCTCGGCCGAGCCGAGGTCCACCCACGTGCCGACGATCGCCACCACGAACGCGATGGCCACCGCCGCCCACCAGGGCAGACCGCGGAAGCTGCCGAACATGGCGCGGTCGTTCCAGCGGACGGCGACCGGCTCGTCTTCCGACTCGCTGTGCGGGTCGTCACGCGTTGCAGCGGTCACGCACACTCCTCGTTCGGCTCAGTCCCGACACACTCTATTACGCCTCCCGGGCGTCCAAGGGTGCACCAAGGCCGGCCTCGTCCGCCCGCCGCACCAGCGGAAGCGGCGTGACGTCGGACGACGCGTGGCTCAACGGCTCGACCGCCGCCCGGAACCCCTCCAACGCCTCCAGCTCGCGCCGACGCGCGGACAGGAACCGCTGGAGGTGCGTGCTGGACAGGTTCACCGCTTCGATGGCGCCGTCCGCGGCCCGGTGGGCGCGGGAGGAAGCCGCCCGCACCTGCTCCACGTCGTCCGCCAGCGCCCGGTCGGTCACCGCGAACATCGCCGCCGACGCGATCACCGCGAACCCGGTCGGCCCGCACAGGAACACCCGCCGGTCGAGCAGCCACCGCAGCAACTCGGGATCGGTGTCCAGGGCGGCCACCACGGCGCCGTCGTTCGGCACGAACATGATCGTCCCGTAGATCGCGTCCGCCCACCGCTGGTAGCCCTTGCCCGCCAGCTCCGCGGCGCGCGATCGGATGTTCCGCACGTGCACGCGCAACGCGTCGACGCGCTCGGCCGGGTTGTCGGTCTCCACCGCCTCCGCCCACGTCGCCATGCTCATCTTCGCGTCCACCGGCACCTGCCGGCCGCCACCGACGTTCAGCACCAGGTCCGGCCGCACCGAACCGCCGCCGGCGACGTCGACCTGGAGGCTGAAGTGGATCCCCTCGCGCAGGCCCAGCGCCCGCGCGGTCTCCACCAGCACCTTCTCGCCGAGTTCACCGCGACCGCTGACCGACGAGAACGCCACCTCGTACCGCTGCAACGCCACCCACTGCGCGTCGCCGCGCTCCCGCTCGGACCTCACCGCGGCCAGCGCGGCGTCCGTGCGCCGCACGCTGTCCTGGTAGAGCCGCCACAGGAACACCAGCGCACCTGCGAGCAGGAGCGCCACGACCACCGCCGCCGTGCTGAGGACCGCTGTCATCCCCCGATCATCGCGCAACCCCGGATCCGCCCGGGACGCCGTCCGACCACGCGTTCGAGCGACACGCCGAGCGGGGTTCCGGGCTTCGCGCCCGCACGGCCCTAGCGTGGCCGGCGTGAAGATCCTGCACACGTCCGATTGGCACGTGGGGCGCACCTTCCACGGCCGGGACCTGCTGCCGGAGCAGGAGTCGGTGCTGGGCGGGCTGGCGGACGCGGTGTCGGACGAGCGGATCGACGTGGTCGTGGTCGCCGGCGACCTGTTCGACCGGGCGGTGCCCAACGCCGAGGCGGTCGCGGCGTGCTCCCGCGTGCTCAGGCGCATCCGCGCGGCGGGCGCCCAGATCGTGATCACGCCGGGGAACCACGACTCGGCCGCCCGGCTGGGCTTCCTGGGCGCGTTCACCGAGGCCGGCGGGCTGCACCTGCGCACGCGGATCGCGGAGTTGCACGAGCCGGTGCTGTTCGCCGACGACCACGGCCCGGTGGCGGTGTACGGGATCCCGTTCCTCGAACCGGAGACGGCGCGGCAAGCGCTCGGCGTGGACGCCAAGGGCCACGGCGGTGTGCTCACCGAGGCGATGCGGCGGATCGGGGACGACCTGGCGGCCCGGCGGGGCACGCGGTCGGTGGTGCTGGCGCACGCGTTCGTGACGGGCGGCGAGCCGTGCGAGTCGGAGCGCACGATCGCGGTGGGCGGCGTGCAGGACGTGTCCGGCGCGGTGTTCGCCGGGGTCGACTACGTGGCGCTGGGCCACCTGCACGGGCAGCAGACGCTGGCCGATCACCTGCGGTACTCGGGCAGCCCGGTGGCGTACTCGTTCTCCGAGGCCCGCCACGACAAGTCGGTGTGGCTGGTCGAGCTGGACGCCGGTGGGCTCGCCGGGGTGGAGCGGCGTTCGCTGCCCGTGCCCCGCGCCTTGTCGACGCTGAACGGCGCGCTCGACGACCTGCTGCTCGACCCGGACCACGAGCCGGTCGAAGCCCACTTCCTCTCCGTCACGCTGACCGACCGGGTGCGCCCGCTGGACGCGTTGCGCCGGCTGCAGAAGCGGTTCCCGCACGCGGTGCACGTGGAGTGGCGGCCGGAGGGCGGGCGGACGGGCGAGCTGCGGTTCGCCGAGCGGGTCCGCGGGCGCACCGACGAGGAGATCGCCTGCTGCTTCATCGAGGACGTGCGCGGCGACGTGCCGGGTCCGCGTGAGCTGGACCTGCTGCGCGAGGCGTTCGCGGCGGCTGCCCGGGAGGGTGAGGCGTGAAGCTGCACCGGTTGGCGGTCAGCGGGTTCGGCCCGTACGCGCGGCACGAGGAGGTCGACTTCGACGTCCTCGGCGCGGACGGCCTGTTCCTCCTGCACGGCGACACGGGCGCGGGCAAGACGACGCTGCTGGACGCGGTGGCGTTCGCGCTGTTCGGCAAGGTGCCCGGCGCGCGCGGCGACGTGAAGCGGCTGCGCTGCGACTACGCCCACCGCGACACCCCGACGTACGTCGACCTCGAGCTGACCGTGCGCGGCCGGCGGTTCCGGATCAAGCGGAGCCCCGAGTACGAGCGGCCGAAGAAGCGCGGTGACGGCGCGACCCGGCAGCAGGCCCAGGTGTCGCTGACGTGGATCAGCGGCTGGACCGGCGAGGGCCACAGCCGCATCGACGACGTGGCCCGCGAGGTCGAGGGGCTGCTCGGGATGACGGCCGAGCAGTTCTTCCAGGTGGTGCTGCTGCCGCAGGGCGAGTTCGCCAGGTTCCTGCGCGCGGAGACGGCCGAGCGCGAGAAGCTGCTGGAGAAGCTGTTCGGCACCGAACGCTTCCTGGACGTGGAGAAGTGGTTCCGCGAGCGGCGCAAGGAGTGCAAGCGGGAGGTCGACCAGCTCGGGCTGGCGCACCGGGACCTGGTGCAGCGGGTCGCCGAGGCCGCGCACGAGGAGCCGCCGGAGGCAGGCGGCGACCAGGAGTGGCTGAGCTCCCTGCTCAAGCGGCTGGACGAGGCCGAGCGCGACGCCGACCAGCTGGCGGCCGAGGCGGGCGCCGTGCGGGCCGGCGCCGAGAAGGACTGGCAGGAGGCGCGGGCGCGGCACGACCGGGTGCTGCGGGTGCGGCAGGCGCGGCGGAACCTCGACCGGTACGCCGAGGTGGAGCCGAGCCTGCGGGCGTGGATCGCCGAACGTGACGCGGCACGTCAGGCCGCCGTCGTGGTGCCCGCGCAGGAACGGGCGGTGAAGCTCGAACGCGAGCTGGCCGCCGCCGTCGCCCACGAGGTCGCCGCGGCCGGCGCGGTGGAAGTGCTCGGCTACCGGGGCACCGACCTGCGCGGCGACGGTGAGCGCCTGCGCGAGGAAGCCGGCAGCCTGACCGGTCTGGCGGCCGAGGCCGAGCGGCAGCACGTCGACCAGCGGCGGATCGCGCAGCTGGACAAGGACGTGGCCGCCACGTCGCGGCAGCTGGCCGCGCTGGTCACCCAGCTGGACGAGGTGCCGGCCAAGCTGGCCCGCGCGAAGACCGACGTCGAGGAGTCGGCCGAGGCCGCCGCGCGGCTGGCGCAGGTGTCCGGTCTGGCCGCCGCCGCGGCCGAGCTGCCCCGCGTCGAGCGGGCGTTCCGGGAGGCGGACGACGCGCGGCGGGTCGCGGTGGACGCGCAGCAGAAGGCCCGCGAGACGCTGCTGCGGATCCGCCGGGAACGGCTGGACGGCATGGCCGTCGAGCTGGCGGGGCAGCTGCGCGCGGGCCACGAGTGCCCGGTGTGCGGTTCGGCCGAGCACCCGTCGCCCGCGCAGCCGATGCTGGGTTCGGTGACGGCCGCCCACGAGGAGCGCGCCGCCGAAGAGGATCAGCGCGCGCTCGACGTGCGGCAGCGCGCCGAGCACGAGGCGCAGGGGCTCGAAGCGCGGCTGGGGTTGCTGCGCGAGCAGCTGGGCGACCGGCCGCCGGCCGAGCTGGAACGCGAACACCGGTCCGTCGTGGCGTTGGCCGAGCAGCTGGAGAGCAGGCAGGCCGCGCTGGCGGAGCTGGAGAACAACGTGCAGCGCGCGCTTGACCAGCGCAGCAGGCTGGAACGCCAGCTGACCGAGGCGCGCACCCAGCGCACGCAGCTCGCGGAAGCCGTCGAAGAGCGGGGCGCGCGGCTGGAGGAGGCGCGCGGCGACTTCCCGGACGTGGTCACGCGCCGGGCGCACCTCAGCGACCTGGCCGACGCGCTGACCGCGTTGGCGACGCGGCGTGCCGCCGTGGCCGAGCACGAGGAACGCCTGGCCGACCAGCGCCTCGAAGTGGCGCGCCTGGCGTCGGACGCCGGGTTCGCCGACGTGGCGGACGCCCTGGCCGCCGCACGCCCGGCCGCCGCCGTCGCCGGGTTGGAGACCCGGATCCGCGACGTCGAGAAGACCAGGACCGCCGCCGAGAGCACGCTGGCCGAGCTGCCCGACGTCGACCCGGACACCGAGGTCGACGTGACGGGCACGGAGGAGCGGTTCCGCCGGGCGACGGAACTGGCGACGGAGGCCACCACGGCGTGGACCAACGCCCGCACGAGGGCCCTCCGCGCCGCCGCGCTGGCCGAACAGCTCAGGGCCGCGTGGTTGCGGCTGGAACCGGTGGAGGCCGAGTACGCCGAGCTGGACGCGCTGACCGACGTGATCAACGGCCAGGGCCAGAACTCCAAGAGCATGACCCTGCGCACCTACGTGCTGGCCGCCCGGCTGGAGGAGGTGGCGGTGGCCGCGAGCACGCGCCTGGAACGCATGAGCCAGGGCCGCTACCGGTTCGTCCACTCGATCGAAGCCGGTCCGCGCGGCACGAGGGGCGGTCTGGGGCTGGACGTCGTGGACGACTACTCGGGGCAGCAGCGGCCGGCGAAGACGCTGTCCGGCGGCGAGTCGTTCCTGGCGTCGCTGGCGCTGGCGCTGGGTCTGGCGGACGTGGTCGCGGCGGGCGCCGTGCTGGACACGCTGTTCATCGACGAGGGCTTCGGCACGCTCGACGCCGAGACCCTGGAACTGGTGATGACCACGTTGGACGAACTGCGCGCCGGCGGCCGGGTCGTCGGCCTCGTCTCGCACGTGGAGGAGCTGCGGCAGCGCATCCCGACCAGGCTGCGCGTCCGCAAGGCCCGTGAGGGTTCGTCGCTGGAACTGACGGCCTGATCCGTGCCGGCCTGGCCGGTGGCGTGCTCACCGGCCAGGCCGTCTCGTCGTGGTCGTCGGGCCGGCCTAGGTCGCGAGCAGCCCGCCCCGGTACGCGGACGCCTGGAGCTCGAACAGCTCGAAGTAGTGGCCGCGCAACGCCATCAGCTGCTCGTGCGTGCCCTGCTCCGCGATCCGACCGCGGTCGAGCACGACGATCCGGTCGGCGTTGCGGATGTTCGCCAGCCGGTGCGTCACCAGGATCGTGGTGCGCCGCGCGGTCGCCTGCCGCAGGCCCTCGAACACGCGCGCCTCGGCCTTGGCGTCCAGCGCGGCCGTCGGCTCGTCCGCCACCAGCACCGCCGCGTCGCGGTACATGCCGCGCGCGATGCCCATCCGCTGCCACTGCCCGCCGGACAGGTCCTGCCCGTCGTTGAACTGCCGCGACAGCACCGTGTCCGGCCCGGCGGGCAGTGACGCCAGCACCTCGTCCGCGCCGGATTTCGCCACCGCCTCCCGCCACGCGTCCTCGTCGTCGCGTTCCAGCCGGCCGACCGTCACGTTGTGCCGCGCGGTCATCGGCCACTGCGCCGGGTCCTGCGCGATCACCGCGATGGACGAGTGCACCGAGTGCGGGTCCGCCGTCGCCAGGTCCACGCCGTCCCACGCGACGGTGCCCGACGAGGCCGGGAACAGGCCGGTGAGGACCTTGCCGAGGGTGGTCTTGCCCGACCCGTTCTCCCCGACCAGCGCGACGACCTCGCCCTTGGCCACGGTCAGGTTCACCTCGCGCAGCGCGGGCTTGGGAGCACCCGGGTAGGTGAAGGAGACGTCGGTCAGCGTGATCCGGGACGGGTCGGCCGGCGCCGTGACCGGTGAGCTGCCCTGCGCCCGTTCCGCGCCCTCCACCAGCAGCTTCCGGTAGAAGTCGATGTAGAACGAGTCCTCGTACAGCGAGTTCACCGCCCGGGTCGTGGACGCCAGCGACGAGAACCCGGTGCGCATGGCCAGCACCGCCGTGCCCGCGAGCGCCAGCTCCATGCCGCCGGTGTGCAGCAGGACACCGAGCACGACGTAGGCGATGGCGGTGCCGACACCGGCCAACGCGCGCCCGGTCAGCCGCACGAGGTTCGTCCGGTGGGCCATCCGGATCTCGTCCACCACCAGGCTGTCCGCGATGCGCCGGTGCTCGCCGAGCAGGCGTTCCTGCAACGTCAGGGCGTGCCGTTCGAGGGCGAAGTCGCGGTGGGTGGCGACCTCCTCGACCACGCCCTTGCGGGTGTTGCGGGTGACGGAGTCCAGGAAGTGCTCGTACCGCAGCTTCGACGCCCGCGCCGACGCCCAGGCGTTCGCGAACGCGGCCAGCATCAGGGCGGGGGCGAGCCACGGGTCGAGCAGGCCTACCGTCACCACGGCGGCGATCAGCGAGATGCCGCCGGACACCAGGTCCGCCAGGTAGCGCAGGCTGCTCTCCAGCGAGCGGACCCCGCGCCGACCGCCCTGCCGGGCCAGTTCGCGGAAGTCCGCGTCCTCGAACGCGAGCAGCGACGCGCGCACGAGGACCGCCGTCACCTCGTCGTTGGCCTCACGGGTGACCCTGGGCCGCAACGAGCTCTCGACCGCCGCGACCGCCGTGTCGAGCAACGCCCGGACCACGAACGACGCCACCACGACCGCCAGCGCGGGCAGGGCTTCGGTGATCCGCTGCGGGGTGGGGCCTTCGCGTAGCAGGGCGGAGAACACGTCGGCCGTGGCGAGCAGCCCGAACGCGGTGACGCAGCCGGACAGCACGTGCACCACGCCCGCCAGCACGGTCAGCCGGGGCGAGGTGCGCCAGGCGAGCCGCACCACCATCGACACGGCCGACGGCAGGCTCCGCAGCGCCTTGCCGAGGCTGACGGACGTCCCACCCCGACGACGGGCCCACTTGGGGGTGGCGACGTTCTCCACCCCGATCAGCACGGTGCTCGTCGCTCCAACGCTCATCCACCCAGCAAACGCGAACGCCCCGACCCCGCCAACCGCTTTCACCGTCAGCGCAGCTCAGCCGTCGCCGGTCCCGACACTGTCGTACCCCGCCGGCAGAATGAGAGCAGGTGTCCCCTGGGCGAGGACCCCTGTCAGCCGACACGTGATACCCGCCGGGCGCGTCCGCCCGATCGAGCGGAGCCGACCTGCGCCGACTGTCGTCTTCAGGTCAACGCAGGCTCCTCGCTCTTCCCCGTGATCCACCCGGCAGCTATCGCCGCATCGGCCGCCCGCGCGGCCTCGTCGGCGGCTTCCTCGGCGGAGTCCATCGCCACGCCCGCGACTCGTACGGCTTGCTCGGCCTGCTCGGCCGCCTCGATCGCGGCCCGCGCCGCCCGGCGTGCCCACTCGGCCTGCTCGGTGGCCCCCGCGCGCTCCGCCGCCTCGACTTGAGCCAACGCCCGTTCACCCGCCGTCCGCGCCTGCACCCCGGCGTCGAAGGTGCCGAAGACCAGCGTCTCCGCCGCCTCGACCCGCGCCATGTCACCCAACGCGGTCGCGGTCTGCTCCCGCAACGCCTCCACGTGCTCCCGGGCGAGGACGATCTCGATCGCGTCGCCCAACGTCAGGAACGCCGTCTTGTCCAGCCTTCCGCGCAAGCGCACCGGAACCCCGGTCTCCAGCTTCAGTCCGAGACTCGTCACAACGCCTTCCGGCACCCAGCTCACCTGATCAACCCCTAGTGTGCGAATCTTGCTCAGCGCGGTTACATCGTCACTCAACGCTATGTGTGACGTTACCGTGTAACCGACTACTGTCTAGACCTACGATCGGGTGAAGGGATTTCTCGTGGCGCTCTCGACCACGCCCACGGTGCTCCGCCGCTACATCGCGTTCGAGCTGCGACGCCTCCGCGAGAACGCGGGCAAGAGCCAGCTCGACGCCGGGAAGCGGCTGGACACGTCGAAGTCCCGCATCACGCACTTCGAATCGGGCCGGAACCTGCCGAAGCTGACCGACGTCGAGCTGCTGTTGCCGTTCTACGGCGCGGACGACCTGGTCTCCGGCTTCCGCGAGCTGATCTTGCAGGCTCGCACCGCCGCTCCCGTCTTCGAGTGGGACGAGTCGATGACCCTCCCACCGGGCTTCGACCTCTACCTCGGCTTGGAACAGGGTGCGAGCCGCATCGTGTCCTACAGCGCGATGACACCGACCGGCCTGTTGCAGTGCGAGCCGTACGCCGAGGCCTTGTTCCGCGGCCACGACCCTGGTTCGTCCGACGACGATGTCCAGCGCCAACTCGACCTGCGGATGCGGCGACAAGGCGCACTCGAACGGGATGAGTCGCCGCTGGAGTTGGTCACGGTGATCGACGAAGCTGTCCTGCGCCGGCGAATCGGCGGCTCGGATGTGCTCGTTCGACAACTCGACCATCTGCTCGTCGCCACCAAGCAGCCGAACATCACGGTCAGGGTGCTGCCCTACAGCGTCGGCGTGCACCCGGCTCTGCACGGGTCGTTCACGATGCTGGAGTTCCCCATCGAACGCGATCCGGGCGTCGTCTACGTCGAAGATCGAATCGGCGGTCGCTACCGGGACGATACTGAGGAGATCGACGAGTACGCCGCCGTTGTAGATCGGCTGCTGGAGCTGGCGCTCCCCGAATCGGAGTCGGCGTCGATGATCCACGAGGTTCGAGAGGAGTTGAGTTGACCACCACCTGGTCATGGCGGAAGTCATCCCGATCGGCAACGAGCGGCGAGTGCGTCGAGATCGGCGCCGGCGACTCGACGGCGTCGGTCGGCGTCCGGGACAGCAAACTGGGCGACGACAGCCCGATCCTGGCGTTCGCGCCCGGCACGGTGGCCGCGTTCGTCACCGCCGCCAAGAACGGCGGGTTCGACGGCACGGCGTGACGACGGCAGAACCACGAAGCGCCCCCCGCCGCAGAACACCGGCGTGGGGCGCTTCCCGTAAGTAAACCGTCCTGGTCGACCGTCCTAGCGGACCATGTCCTTGCGCAGTTCGCGCGGCAGGGCGAAGGCGATCTTCTCGTTCGCCGTGGTGATCTCCTCGACGTTCCCGTAGCCGTGCTCGGCCAGGAACTCCAGCAGCTCCATCACCAGGATGTCCGGCACCGACGCGCCCGACGTCACACCGACCGTGGTCACGCCCTCCAGCCACGCCAGGTCGACCTCGTTCGCGTAGTCGATCAGGTACGACGCCCGCGCCCCGGCCTGGAGCGCCACCTCGACCAGCCGCACCGAGTTGGACGAGTTCTTCGACCCGACCACCAGCACCAGGTCGCACTCTGGCGCCATGGTCTTCACCGCGGTCTGCCGGTTGGACGTGGCGTAGCAGATGTCGTCCGACGGCGGCTCCTGGAGGTCCGGGAACCGGTCCTGGAGCTGACGCACCCGCACCATCGTCTCGTCCACCGACAACGTCGTCTGGGACAGCCAGATCACCTTGGACGGGTCGCGCACGACGACCTTGTCGACGTCCTCCGCGGTGTCCACGAGCTGGATGTGCTCCGGCGCCTCGCCGTAGGTGCCCTCGACCTCTTCGTGTCCTTCGTGGCCGATGAGCAGGATGTCGTAGTCCTCACGGGCGAACCGCTTCGCCTCGTTGTGGACCTTCGTCACCAGCGGGCACGTGGCGTCGATCGTGCGGAGCTGCCGCGCCTCGGCCTCCTCGTGCACCGCGGGCGACACGCCGTGCGCCGAGAAGACGACGAGCGCGCCCTCGGGGACCTCGTCGGTCTCGTCCACGAAGATCGCGCCGCGGCGCGACAGCGTCTCCACGACGTGCTTGTTGTGGACGATCTCCTTGCGCACGTAGACCGGGGCGCCGTACTGCTCCAACGCCTTCTCCACGGTCACGACCGCACGATCCACGCCTGCGCAGTAGCCGCGCGGCTTCGCCAGGAGCACTCGCTTGTCCATGGCGCCCAGGGTACGGCGTGGCCGCTCTCAGCGTACGGCGTGCCGAATGTAGGCATAGGACCTCCGACTGCGGCAGGCTGTAGGCATGAAGCCACTGCCGCTGACCGTCCGCCTCGCCGCGGGACTGGCGGTCACCGCCGTCGAGCAGGTCCGGAAGCTTCCGATGCAACTCGCGGGCCTGCCGGTCACCGTCATCAGCGAGGCCATGCGGCTGTCGATGCGGATCCAGCAGGAGGTGACGGAACTCGCAATCAGGGGCGACGAGGTGCTGGCCGTGCTCCAGCAGTCGGAGCCGGAACCCGAGTGGGCCACCTTCGACGAGGACGAGCCCGAGACGCCGCCCGTGCGCGCCGACGACCCGTGGGCCGAGGAGGAGCAGGCGCTGGCCGCCGAGCCGCCCGCCGCGCTGCCGAACTACGACGAGCTGTCGTTGGCGCAGCTCAGGGCCCGTCTGCGGACGTTGAGCGCGGAGGACTTGGAGCAGCTGCTGGCGCACGAGCGCACGCACGCCGCCCGCCCCGAGTTCACCGGGATGCTCACCCGTCGCATCGCGAACCTCGAGAACCGGTGAACTCGGAGAAGCCGACCGCTGCGGAGAAGTCCAGCCCCGAGCACCCTTGGCCGGTGCGGACGGTCGCGCGCAAGATCTTCGACTGGATCAACCGGCTCGGCGACGTGTGGGTCGAGGGCCAGGTCACCCAGCTGAGCGCGCGACCGGGCACGTCGACCGCGTTCCTCACCCTGCGCGACCCGTCGGTGGACATGTCGATGCAGCTGACCGCGCCGGTCGCGATGGTGCGCGAGCTGCAGCTGACCGAGGGCAGCCGGGTCGTGGTGCACGGCAAGCCGAACTTCTTCCCCAACCGCGGCACGCTGAGCCTGCGGGTGGACGAGATCCGGCAGGTCGGCATCGGCGAGTTGCTGGCCCGGATCGAACGCCTCCGCAAGCTGCTCAACGCCGAAGGCCTGTTCGACCCGCGCCGCAAGCGCACACCGCCGTTCCTGCCGAACAAGATCGGCCTCATCACGGGACGTGCGTCGGCCGCCGAGCGGGACGTGCTGACCAACGCGCACGCCCGCTGGCCGGGCGCGCGGTTCCGCGTGATCACCGTTGCGGTGCAAGGGGCGTTGGCCGTACCGCAGATCCTCACCGCGCTGTCGACCCTGGACCGCGACTCCGAAGTGGACGTCATCGTGCTGGCCCGCGGCGGCGGCAGCGTGGAGGACCTGCTGCCGTTCTCCGACGAGGCGCTGTGCCGGGCGGTGTCGCAGTGCCGCACGCCGGTGCTGTCGGCGATCGGGCACGAGCCGGACACGCCGTTGGTGGACTACGTGGCGGACGTCCGCTGCTCCACGCCGACCGATGCCGGCAAACGGGTGGTTCCGGACGTGGCGGAGGAGGGCGAGCGGATCCGCCAACTGCGCGACCGCAGCCGCCGCGCGCTGCACGGCTGGGTCGACCGGGAACGCAAGCTGCTCGCCGCACTGCGCACCCGACCTGCGCTTTCCGACCCGCACGGTCCGCTGGACCGGCGCGCGGAGGACATCGACCGGTTGCGTGAACGGGCCCGTCGCGCGGTGCGGAACCGCCTCGACTCGGAGACGTCCGGGCTGATCGCCACCACGGCGCGCTTGACGACCCTCGGGCCTGCGGCCACGCTGGCGCGCGGGTACGCGGTGGTGCAGCTCGTGACCCCCGACGGGGTCGACGGCGTGCTCCGGTCGACGTCCCAGGCTCCCGCAGGCACCCGGCTGAGGGTGCGCGTGGCCGACGGCGCCGTGCACGCGCTAGTGACCAGCGATGTCGGTGATCCGACAGAGGACGGCGATCCGGCGGTGGAAGGAGGCGGTGGTGCCGAATCCGGCACGTGAGCCCACGTTCCTGCCCTTGACGATGGCCGCCGCGGGAAGAGCGGACGACGAAGGCGCCCTCGCGGTGCGCGGCAGGGCCGAGTCCGCGGACCGGGCCGCCGCCGACTGCTGGCTGTCGCTGGTCGCCGGCTGCGAGTCGAGCGGGCGGACGCTGGTCGACCGGTTGCACGACCTGTCCGAGGCCACCTCCGGCTACGCCGGGACGACGTGGTGGCTGGGCCGCGGCTCGGTCCACCGCAGGCGCGTCACCGCGGCCGAGCACCGGATCGACGACGCGGTGCGAGAGGGTGACGGCGCCGAGTTCGCCGAGGCGTTCATCGGCTACGACCAGGCGGTCGCGACCGTCGTGGTGCACGTCCAGAACCGATTGGGGAAGTTGTCCACGTGAGCGAGCCGGGCTACGAGCAGGCCAGGGACGAGTTGGTGGAGGTGGTCCGCAGGCTGGAGGCGGGCGGCCTGTCGCTGGAGGAGTCGCTGGCGCTGTGGGAACGCGGCGAGGCCCTGGCGAAGACCTGCGAACGACAGCTCGCGGGCGCCCGGGAGCGGATCGATCAAGCACTCAGTGTGACCGAGGAGGACGTGGCCGAGGCGTGACGTCGTGCGAGGATTGGTCTACCGGCCGGTAATCGCAGGAGGAACGTCATGGTCACAGGCAGCAGCCCGTCCGAGCGCCGCCGCGAGGCACCCGACCGCAACCTCGCGCTGGAACTCGTCCGGGTCACCGAGGCCGCCGCGATGGCCGCCGGGCGCTGGGTCGGCCGCGGCGACAAGAACGGCGGCGACGGCGCGGCGGTGGACGCCATGCGCAAGCTGATCGGCACCGTCACCATGCGCGGCGTCGTGGTGATCGGCGAGGGCGAGAAGGACGAGGCGCCCATGCTGTTCAACGGCGAGGAGGTCGGCAACGGCGAGGGCGCCGACTGCGATGTCGCGGTCGACCCGATCGACGGCACCACGCTGATGGCCAAGGGCATGCCGAACGCCTTGGCGGTGCTGGCGGTGGCCGAGCGCGGCGCCATGTTCGACCCGTCCGCCGTGTTCTACATGGAGAAGCTGGCGACCGGCCCGGAGGCGGCGGACGTCATCGACATCACCGCGCCGATCGCGGAGAACGTCCGCCGGGTGGCGAAGGCCAAGCACAGCGACGTGTCCGACGTGACGGTGTGCATCCTGGACCGGCCGCGGCACGAGACGCTGGTGCGGGACGTGCGCGCGGCGGGCGCACGGATCCACTTCATCTCCGACGGCGACGTGGCGGGCGCGATCTCGGCGGCCCGCCCGAACACCGGCATCGACATGCTCGTCGGCATCGGCGGCACGCCGGAGGGCATCATCGCGGCGGCGGCGCTGAAGTGCATGGGCGGCTCGATCCAGGCGAAGCTGTGGCCGAAGGACGACGACGAGCGGCAGAGGGCGCTGGACGCGGGCCACGACCTGAACCGCGTGCTGCTGACCGACGACCTGGTGCGCGGTGACAACGTGTTCTTCTGCGCGACCGGCGTCACGGACGGTGACCTGGTGCGCGGCGTGCACTACCGGGCCGGCGGCTGCACGACCCAGTCGATCGTGATGCGGTCGAAGTCGGGCACGGTCCGGATGATCGACGGCTTCCACCGGCTGACCAAGCTGCGCGAGTACTCGTCGGTGGACTTCGACATCCCGCCGACCGGCGAGGACGCCCTGCCGCCGCTGCCGTAGTCCGGCCCGTTCGCTGTCCGTAGTCCGCTTGCCACGCATCGCTGTCAACGGTCAACCTCGGGTTACCGGCCGATCGGCTGTGGTGGTCGACGGGCGACCATCCCTAGTTTCCGATCCGTCCCCGAGCATCCCTGCGCCGGGGACGGAGAGGAAGCGATGAAGGTTCGTACCCTGTTCACCGCCTTCGCGGTGGCGGTAGGAGCTGCTTTCGCCACGGCGGCCGGGGCGGCGGCGGCCCCGGCGGCGGACGGCGACATCACCCCGTTCATCGTGGGTGGCGGCAACGCGACGCAGACCTACTCGTTCATGGTGTCCCTGCAGAGCACCACGGGCAGCCACTTCTGCGGCGGCTCGCTGATCAAGTCCAACTGGGTCGTCACGGCCAAGCACTGCGTGCAGGGCCGTTCGGCGTCCTCCATCCGGGCGCGCATCGGCACGACCAACCGCACCAGCGGCGGCACGGTCGCGACCGGCGCTCAGGTCATCACCCACTCGTCGTACGACATCGCGCTGGTGCGCCTGTCCACGTCGGTGGGCCAGACGCCGATCTCGGTGGCGTCGACGTCCGGTGCGGCCGGCACCGCCACCCGCATCATCGGGTGGGGCCAGACCTGCGCCCCGCGTGGCGGCTGTGGCGCGCCGGTCACGTTGCAGGAGCTGAACACGTCCATCGTGGCGGACAGCCGCTGCCTGGGCATCTACGGCTCGGTGGAGATCTGCACGAACAACCCGAACGGCAACTCGGGTGCCTGCTACGGCGACTCGGGCGGCCCGCAGGTCAAGTCCGTGAACGGCACGTGGCAGCTGATCGGCGCCACCAGCCGCGCGGGCAACAGCAGCTCCACCT
Organism: Saccharothrix isguenensis; assembly: GCF_052936305.1. NCBI lineage: Bacteria > Bacillati > Actinomycetota > Actinomycetes > Pseudonocardiales > Pseudonocardiaceae > Saccharothrix > Saccharothrix isguenensis. The sequence continues at coordinate 751,895 of NZ_CP193626.1, read as the reverse complement.
GCGCCACCGGCCCGTCGATCTACATGGACGTGCCGGCGTTCCGCTCGTGGATCAGCCAGTACGCGGGCGCGGTCTAGGCCGTCAGCCCAACCGCTCGAAGGGCCGTCCCGCTTCCGGGTGGGGCGGCCCTGATCGATTCGTTACCGGGCGGGCGACAACCCGGCGCTCGCGGACAGCGTCTCCAGGGTCGGAACAGCATGATCCTGGGGGTGCGCAATGCGTCGGACAGCACTGGTGGCAATCGCTTTCCTGGCCACGGCCTGCGGAACGTCGGACCAGGCGGCGGGACCGGCTCCGTCGCCCACGACGTCGTCTTCTTCGCCTGTAGCTCCACCTTCGGCCTCACCTCCTGCCGCGCCGACGCCGGAACCCGAGCCCGCAGCGGAACCCACGTCGAAGTCACCGGAGCCGCAGCCCGCGCCGCCGCCCCCTCCGATGACCGTGCCGGGCACGCCGTGCGACATCACCGAGGGCGCGTGCGTCCAGCTCTCGACCAACCAGTCCTGGCTGATCAGCGGGGGCCGGATCGGCTACGGCCCGGTGCCGACCACGTCCGGCCGGCCCGGCTACGAGACGCCCGTGGGCTACTTCCCGGTGCTGTGGAAGGTCCGCGACGACTGGAGCATCCCCTACGACGGGCCGATGCCGTTCTCGACGTACTTCACCCGCAGCGGCATCGCGTTCCACGAGGGCAGCCTCACCGAGCAGTCGCACGGGTGCATCCACCTGTCCCGCGAGGCGGCGTCGCGGTACTTCGACACCCTGCGGGTCGGTGACCAGGTTCAGGTCGTCGCGTAACTGGATGGGGTGAATCACTCCACGATCGGGTAACCGGGGGGCGAGGAGTGATTCGCGATGAAGAAGACGTTCGGCACCGTCCTCGCCGCGTCCGCCCTGCTGTTAGGCCTCGCGGCACCCGTCAGCGCTTCGACCGGCACACCCTGCTCCATCACGGACGGGGCGTGCCTGAAGCTGTCCACCAACCAGGCCTGGCTCGTCTACCAGGGCAACGCGAGCTACGGCCCCGTCCCGGTGACGCACGGCAAGCCCGGCTACGAGACACCGGTCGGCACGTTCCCCGTCCTGCGGAAGGTCCGTGACGACTGGAGCGTGCCCTACAACGCGCCCATGCCGTACTCGGTGTACTTCACCACCAGCGGCATCGCGTTCCACGAGGGCAGCCTGACGGAGTTGTCGCACGGCTGCGTGCACCTGTCGCACGACGCGGCCGTGACGTTCTTCGACAACCTGTTCGTCGGCGAGCAGGTCCAGGTAGTGCCCTAACTCGCGTTGCTGGAGTGCCCCGGGAACAGGTGGGCCTCCGGGTTGAGCAGCACGGCGATGTTGTTGACCGCCGTCGCCGCCTCGCCGAACCCGGTGGCGATGAGCTTGACCTTGCCGGGGTACTGGGCCACGTCGCCCGCCGCGTAGACGCGGTCCCGGGCGGTGCGCATGGTGGTGTCCACCAGCACCGCCCGGTGGTCCAGCTCCACGCCCCACGTCTCGATCGGCCCCAGGTCGGCGGTGAAGCCGAGGGCCGCGACGACCGCCTGCGCGGGCAGCACCTTGCGGTCGCCGCCCTTGATGCCCAGCTCCACCTCGGCCAGGTCCGGGTCGCCGCGCAGCTCCAGCACCTCGGCGTCGGTGATGATCTCCACGCCGAGGTCCCGCACCTGCCGCACGGTCGGCGGGTGGGCGCGGAACGTCGCGCGGCGGTGCACGACCGTGACGCTGGCCGCGATCGGGTGCAGCGCGAGCGCCCAGTCGAACGCCGAGTCGCCGCCGCCGACGACCACCACGTCCTGGCCGGTGTGCACGCTCAGCTTGGGCACGAAGTGCACCATGCCCCGGTCCAGCCACCCGTCGCCCGCGGGCAGCGGACGCGGGCGGAACTCGCCGATGCCGGCCGTGATGAGCACCGCGCCGGCGCGCACCACGCCGCCGTCGGCCAGGCCGACCTCCAGCCGGCCGTCCACATCGGACAGCGTGCGGGCCTGGCGGCCGAGCAGGTAGGTCGGCTTCCACTGGTCGGCCTGCTGCACGAGCGCCGTCACCAGCTCCCGGCCGCGGATCGCCGGGAACCCGGCCACGTCGAAGATCATCTTCTCCGGGTACATCGCGGTGATCTGGCCGCCCGCCTCGGGCAGCGCGTCGACGACCGCCACCGACAGGTCCCGGAACCCCGCGTAATACGCCCCGAACAAGCCCGTAGGGCCCGCACCGACGATGAGCAGGTCGACCTCAAGCTCCATGTGTCGACCTTAGGTGTTCGAGCCCACTCTTCCCACCCCGTGTCGGGCCGGGCGGGGCGGGCCGGTCCAGACTCGGTGGCATGGCTGAACAGGAGTACCGCGTCGAGCACGACACCATGGGCGAGGTCAGGGTGCCGGTCGACGCGCTGTGGCGTGCGCAGACGCAGCGCGCGGTGGAGAACTTCCCGATCTCGGGCCGAGGCCTGGAACGCGCCCAGATCCGCGCGCTCGGCCTGCTGAAGGCCGCCGCGGCCCGGGTGAACGAGCGGCTGGGGGTGCTGGACCCCGAAGTCGCCTCGGCCATCGCGTCGGCGGCCGACGCCGTCGCCGCCGGCGAGCACGACGCCCACTTCCCGGTGGACGTGTTCCAGACCGGGTCCGGCACGTCGTCGAACATGAACGCGAACGAGGTCATCGCCACCCTCGCCACCCGCGCACTGGGCCGCGACGTGCACCCGAACGACCACGTCAACGCGTCGCAGTCGTCCAACGACACGTTCCCCACGACGTTGCGGGTCGCGGCGACGGAGGCAGTGGCGCGGGACGTGATCCCGGCTCTGGAGCACCTGCTCTCGGTGCTGGACGCCCGTGCCGCGGACTGGACGTCCCTGGTGAAGTCGGGTCGCACGCACCTGATGGACGCGGTGCCGATCACCCTGGGCCAAGAGGCGGGCGCGTGGGCCACCCAGGTCCGCTACGGCGTCGAGCGCCTGGCGTCGTCGCTGCCCCGGCTGGCGGAGCTGCCGATCGGCGGCACGGCCGTGGGCAGCGGCCTGAACGCCCCGGCGGGCTTCGGCGCCGCCGTCTCCGCCGAACTGGCGTCCGTGACCGGCCTGCCGCTGACCGAGGCGCGCGACCACTTCGAGGCCCAGGCGACGCAGGACGGCGTGGTGGAGATCTCGGGCCAGCTGCGCGCCACCGCCGTGGGCCTGTACAAGATCGCGAACGACCTGCGCTGGCTCGGCTCCGGGCCGCGCACCGGCTTGGGCGAGCTGGCGCTGCCCGACCTCCAGCCGGGCTCGTCGATCATGCCGGGCAAGGTGAACCCGGTGATCCCCGAGGCCGCGATGATGGTGGTGGCGCAGGTGATTGGCAACGACGCGGCGGTGGCGTTCGCCGGGTCGCAGGGCAACTTCCAGCTGAACGTGATGCTGCCCGTGATCGCCCGCAACGTCCTGGAGTCGTCCCGCCTCCTCGCCGCCGTGGCCCGGCTCCTCGCGGACAAGGTCCTCGTCGGCGCCGCGCCGCAGGTGGAGCAGATGCGCGAGTACGCCGAGTCGTCCCCGTCCATCGTCACCCCCCTGAACCGCCACCTCGGCTACGAGGAGGCCGCGTCGATCGCCAAGCAGTCCCTCAAGGAGCGCAAGACGATCCGCGAGGTGGTGATCGAGCGCGGCCACGTCCCGGCGAAGCTCACCGAGGCCCAGCTGGACGAGGCCCTCGACGTCCTCCGCATGGCCAACGGCAACCGCTAACCCCACCACCCGCGAGTCCTCCACTCAGACACCCCGAGTCCCCCACTCAGACACCACGGATCCTCCGTTCCCGTCGCGTGAGTCCTGCGTTCGGAACACCCGGGTTCAACGCTCGGAACGCGCGAGCCGGGCGTCCGGGTCGGTCAGGGGCGGTCGGTCGGCGGCCGACCGCCCCCGCAGCCCGATCACGCAACCGCACGCCACCACCAGCGCACCCAGCAACGCCACCGCCGTCAGCTCCTGCGCCCCCAACGCGACCGACGCCCCCAGCCCCGCCACAGGCATCAACCCGATCAGCACCCCGGCCCGGTCCGCGCCCAACCGCGCCACCGCGAAGTACCAGAGCCCGAACGCCAACGCCGTCAGCACGACCCCGAGCACCGCCAGCGCCGCGCCCTCCCGCACCGTAGGCACCTGCCACCCGCCGAACACCGTCCCCAGCACCGCACCGGCCACGGCCGCGAGCAGGCAGCACCACGTCGCGACCGCCACCCCGCCCAGCCGCCGCACCACCCCCACCGCGAACAGGGTGAACGACACCTCGCCCGCCATCGTCAACAGCGCCAGCACCAACCCCGGCCCGTGCCACGACCCGCCGCCGGACAGCACCACCACCCCGCCGACCACGACCAGCGCCCCCACCACCGCCGGAACGGCCGGTCTCCGCCCCACCGCCAGCGGCGCGACCAGCGCCAGCACCAACGGGCTCGCACCGAGCATGGCCGCGACGAACCCCGGCTCGGCGTACCGCTGCGCGTACAGCACGCACGCCGTGAAGCCGAGCATCCCGGTCGTCACCAGCCCGATCAGCGCCGGCCAGTCGTGCCGTCCCGGCACCGGCAGCCGCCCGCCCCGCAGCCGGATCCACCCGAGCAGCACCACCGCGCCCAGCGCGTAGCGCATCGCCTGCCCCGTGAGCAGCGGGTACGCCTGGAGCATCCCGGTCACCGGCACGGACGCGCCCACGATCACCGACGTCAGGGCACCGGATGCGATCGCGCTCCTCGTGGTCCTCACGGACGTGGTCCTCATCGACGCGGTTCTCATGGTGGACGACTCTGCTCGACCAGTGGTCCAGGTTTAAGCTCCACTTCGATGGCCACCAACTGGACCACTTACCGCGAACTCCTCCTTCCCGCCGCGAACGGCCGGCGCGCGGTGGAGTCCGAGCTGCGCCGTGCGGTGCGGGACGGCCGGCTCGCGCCCGGCACCCGCCTGCCGTCGAGCCGGGACCTCGCGGCCCAGCTCGGCGTCGCCCGCGGCACCGTCACGTCCGCGTACGAGCAGCTCGTCGGTGAGGGCTACCTGACCGCGCGGCGCGGCTCGGGCACCACCGTCGCGGCCACCTGCACGTGGCCGGGCGCGGTCGCCGACGAACCGGCAGCCGCCCCCGAGTTCCGGTACGACCTGCGGCCCGGCGTGCCCGCGTTGAGCGCGTTCCCGCGCGAGGAGTGGTTGCAGGCGCAGAAGACGGCGCTGGCGGACCTGTCCGCGGACGACCTCGGCTACCCCGATCCGGCCGGCTTCGGACCGTTGCGGCGCGAGCTGGCGGACTACCTGGGCCGGGTGCGGGCGGTGGCGGCGCGACCGTCCGAAGTGGTCGTCACGAACGGGGCGGCCGAGGGGATCTCCTTGCTGGGACGGGTCCTGCACGCGGCCGGGCACCGCAGCGTGGCGATCGAGGAGCCGAGCCACCCCGGCGCGGCGGCGATGCTGACGTCACACGACTTGACCACCCGCCCGATCCCCGTCGACGACAAGGGACTCCGCGTCGACGTCCTGTCCACAACGGACTGCCGTGCGGTCTTGGTCACGGCCGCGCACCAGTTCCCGTTGGGTGTCGTGCTCCACCCGACGCGTCGGCGTGCCCTGCTCGATTGGGCGCGCGCGTGCGACGGGGTGGTGGTGGAGGACGACTACGACGCCGAACACCGGTACGACCGGCCGGCGCTGGGTGCGATGCAGGCGCTCGACCCGACGCGCGTGGTGTACCAGGGCAGTGCGAGCAAGGTCCTGGCGCCGGCGTTGCGGCTGGGGTGGCTGGTGCTGCCTGCCGCGCTGCGCGACGTCGTGGTGGAGCGGAAGCGCCTGGACGACCTGGGCACCGGCACGTTGCACCAGGCGGCGTTCGCCCGGCTGCTCGGCACCGGCGGGTACGACCGGCACCTGCGCCGGACGCGTCAGCTGTACCGGGCGCGGCGGGACGCCCTGCTGGACGAGCTGCGGGGCGTTCTGCCGGACTGGGAGCCGATCGGCGTGGCGGCCGGTCTGCACGTGGTCGTGCGGCTGCCGGAGGGGACCGACGACCGTGGGTTGCAGGCCCGGCTGGCGCGGCGCGGGGTCAACGCGCCGGCCTTGGCGAACTACGCCCGCACGCCGACGTTCCCCGGGTTGGTGCTCGGGTACGCGGCGCTGACGCCGGACCGGCTGCGGGAGGCCGTCCGGGAGCTGCGCGCCGCGGCCTGACCCGGTGCCGGCCGGTTTTTGTCGGTGGTCGGGTGCACCATGGTCGACGTGTTGTTCAGCGAAGTCGTCGAGACGTCCGCCGCGGTGGCGGCGACGCGCTCCCGCCTGGCCAAGGTCGCCGCCCTGGCCGAACTGGTGCGCCGGATGACCACGTCCGCGGTGGTGTCGTTCCTGGTCGGCGTGCCCAGCCAGGGGCGTATCGGCGCGGGCTGGCGCACCGTGTTCGACCTGGCCGTTCCGCCTGCGCAGGAGCCTTCCCTCACGGTGTCCGACGTGGACTCGGCGTTGGGCGCGATCGCGTCGACGAGCGGCAAGGGGTCGACGGCCAGGCGCGCGGCTCTGCTGACCGACCTGTTCGGCAGAGCCACCGAGGTCGAACAGGACTTCCTGCGTCGGCTGCTGACCGGGGAACTGCGTCAAGGTGCCCTCGAAGGGGTGATGCTGGACGCGATCGCCCGTGCCGCCGACGTACCCGGCGAGGCGGTGCGGCGGGCGTTCATGCTCTCCGGCTCGCTGCCCGAGACCGCCGTGGCCGCGATGGCAGGTGAGGAGGCTCTGGGTGCGTTCCGGTTGGAGGTGGGCCGTCCGGTGCGGCCGATGCTCGCGTCGCCGGCGGAGTCGCTGACCGACGCGGTGGTCGAGACGGGGCCGTGCGTGGTGGAGCACAAGCTCGACGGCGCGCGGATCCAGGTGCACCGGTCGGGGGACGAGGTCCGGATCTTCACGCGGACGTTGCGCGAGATCACGGGGACGGTGCCGGAGCTGGTGGCGCTGGCGCGCGGGCTGCCGTGCCGGTCGGTGGTGCTGGACGGGGAGACGCTGGCGCTGAACGACGACGGCAAGCCCCGGCCGTTCCAGGAGACGATGAGCAGGTTCGGGGCGCAGGACGTTCGGGAGCTGCTGCTGAGCCCGTTCTTCTTCGACTGCCTGCACCTGGACGGGGTCGACCTGCTGGACGAGCCGCTGAGCACGCGCTTGGACGCGTTGCGCTCGGTGGCGGGCTCGCACGTCATCCCCGGTGTGGTGGGGCCGACGGACGACCAGGCGGCGGAGGTGCTGGCGGAGTCGCTGGCCGCCGGTCACGAGGGCGTGATGGTGAAGGCGCTGGAGTCGGTGTACGCGGCGGGGCGGCGTGGGCGGGCGTGGCAGAAGGTGAAGCCGGTGCACACGCTCGACTTGGTGGTGCTGGGCGTCGAGTGGGGTAGTGGGCGGCGGAAGGGGTTGCTGTCGAACCTGCACCTGGGGGCGCGCGATCCGGACGGCGGGCCGCCGATCATGGTGGGGAAGACGTTCAAGGGGCTGACGGACGAGTTGCTGGCGTGGCAGACGCGCGAGCTGATGGCGAGGGCGACGGAGAAGTCGGACTGGGTGGTCATGGTCAGACCCGACCTGGTGATAGAGATCGAATTGGACGGTGCGCAGGTCAGCCCTCGATATCCTGGCGGGGTGGCACTGCGGTTCGCACGGGTCCTGAGGTACCGGCCGGACAAGGACGCGGGCGAGGCGGACACGATCGACGCAGTCCGCTCGCTCTTGCCACGACGTGCGGAGACCCAGGCAGACCCAAACACGATCGGGTGATCATCGCCCGGAAATGTACGGAAACACCGTTACCACACCTCGGTTGAACGAGACGGAGACCAACCAACCCCGCCACACACCTCACCCCACGGCACCCACCCGCTCCACGGCACCACCACCACTCCACGGACCACTAGCCACGGCCCACCCACGACCGCGACCGCGGCACGACCGCCACCTCACCCAGCACTGCCCGGCCCACCGCTCCACGCCTGCCGCACCGGACCTGCCGCACCGCGCCCGCCGCACCGGACCTGTCGCACCGCGCCCGCCGGGCCCAAGCGCCTCGACGGGGCCGCCGCCCTGCCGACCCGCATCCAGCACCCAACGCCCGCAGCACGTCCGCCACACCCGCCTCACACCCGCACCGGCCACACCGCACGGGCCTCACTACCCGCACGCGCACCGCAACCCCGCGTGCCAACCGGAGCCGCCGTAATGCGGGCTTTGGGTGAATCGACAACCGCAGACCCCGTAGCGACGGCGCTTTGGTGCGCACAACCGGGGCGAATTCGCCCCGACGCGGGTATCAAGGTCTCGTGCGGTTCATCGAAGGGCATCGGCCCAGCTACGACCTGACCTACGACGACGTCTTCCTCGTGCCCGGCCGGTCGGCCGTGGAGTCGAGGTTCGGCGTCGACCTGTCGACCTCGGACAACACGGGGGCGACGATCCCGATCGTGGTCGCGAACATGACCGCGGTGGCGGGACGCCGGATGGCGGAGACCGTGGCGCGGCGCGGCGGGCTGGTGGTGCTGCCCCAGGACGTGGCGCCGCAGGCGGTCGCCGAGATCGTCCAGTGGGTGAAGGCCCGCCACCCCGTTTGGGACACCCCGCTGACCCTCCACCCCGACGACTCGGTCGCCGACGCCGTCAACCTCCTGCACAAACGCGCGCACGGGGCGGTGGTGGTGGTCGATGACGACGGCCGCCCCACGGGCGTCGTGGACGAGGCGGCGTGCGCGGGCGTCGATCGGTTCACGCGGTTGCACGACGTGGCCGACGACCGGATCGTCACCCTCCCGTTGGACACCCCTCCGCGTGACGTCTTCGAACGGCTCCACGACGGTACCCAGCGGGTCGCGCTCGGTGTCGACGGCGACGGCCGCCTCAGGGGCGTGATGACCAGCCTGGGCGCCCTCCGCGCCGACGTCTACCAACCCGCCCTCGACAACGCGAACACGCTTCGCGTCGCCGCCGCCATCGGCGTCAACGGCGACGTCACCGCCAAGGCCGAGCAACTCCTCCAGGCCGGCGTCGACACCCTCGTGGTGGACACCGCGCACGGCCACCAGGAGAAGATGATCGCCGCCCTCAAGGCCGTCCGCGAGGCCCGCCCCACCGTCCCGGTCGTCGCCGGCAACGTCGTCACCGCCGAAGGCGTCCGCGACCTGGTCGAAGCGGGCGCGGACATCGTCAAGGTGGGCGTCGGCCCCGGCGCCATGTGCACCACCCGCATGATGACCGGCGTCGGCCGCCCGCAGTTCTCCGCCGTCGCCGAGTGCGCCGAAGAAGCGCGCAGGCTCGGCAAGCACGTCTGGGCCGACGGCGGCGTCCGCCACCCGCGCGACGTGGCCCTCGCCCTCGCCGCGGGCGCCGCCAGCGTGATGGTCGGCTCCTGGTTCGCGGGCACCTACGAATCCCCCGGCGACCTCCAGCGCGACGAACAGGGCCGCCTCTACAAGGAGTCCTTCGGCATGGCGTCGAAGCGGGCCGTGTCCGCGCGCACCCGCACGGACAACGTCTTCGAGCGCGCCAAGAAGGGCCTGTTCGAGGAGGGCATCTCCACCTCGCGCATGCGCCTTGACCCGATCCGCCCCGGCGTCGAGGACCTGCTCGACTCCATCACGGCCGGTGTCCGCAGCGCCTGCACCTACGCGGGCGCCCAGACGCTGGAGGAGTTCCACGCGAAGGCGACCCTCGGCATCCAGAGCGCCGCCGGGTTCGCCGAGGGCCGCCCGCTCCCGTCCGGCTGGTGACCGGACCACCCCGATTAGGCTGGCGCGGTGGACGAAGCCGTAGCGGTGACGGACCTGGTGAAGGTCTACAAGAAGGGCCGGACACCGGCGGTGGACGGGCTGAGCTTCGCGGTCCGCAGGGGTGAGGTGTTCGGCCTCCTCGGTCCGAACGGGGCGGGCAAGACGACCACCGTGGGCGTGCTGACCACCAGGGTCCGGCCGACGTCAGGCCGGGCCTTGGTGGAAGGCGTGGACGTGGTCGCGGACTCGCAGCGGGCCCGCCAACTGCTCGCCGTGGTGCCGCAGCGCAACAACCTGGACCGGGCGCTGAACGTCCGGCAGAACCTGCTGTTCCACGCCGCCTACCACGGCATCGGCCGGGGCGAACGGCTCAGGCTGGCCGACGACGTCCTGGACCGGATGGGGCTGAAGGACCACGCGACGAGCCTGGTGGACAAGCTCTCCGGCGGCCAGGCGCAGCGGCTGATGATCGCCCGTTCCCTGATGCACCGGCCGAAGGTGCTGTTCCTGGACGAGCCGTCGACCGGCTTGGACCCGCAGGCGAGGCTGTTCGTGCACGACCGGGTGGCCGCCCTGCGCGCGGACGGCGTCACGGTGGTGCTCACCACGCACGACATGGACGAGGCGCAGAAGCTGTGCGACCGGGTCGGCATCGTCGACCACGGCAAGCTGCTCGCGCTGGACTCCCCCGGCGAGCTGACCAAGACCCTGCCGGGCAGCACGACGCTCAGCGTCACCGTCAGGCTGAACGGCACCGGACCCGATCCGGTGACCGAAGGGCTGGCCAAGGTGGAGGGCGTGCAACGCGTGGAGCACGTGGAGAACATGTTCCGCCTCTACACGGACGTCGCGCCCCCCGTGGCGCTGCCGGAGGTGCTGCGCACGCTCGAACGGCTCGGCACACCGGTCACGGACCTGTCCATCGGCACGCCGAGCCTGGAAGACGTCTTCATCCACATGACCGGCCGGGAGCTGCGATGACGTCGTTGCGCACGTTCAACGCCCTCATGTGGCGGGACGTCTTCGTCACCGGCCGGGAGCTGCCGAGCTTCCTCGCACAGGTGATCATCCAGCCGTTCTTCATCCTGTTCATCTTCGCCAAGGTGCTCGGCGACATCGGGTACGTGCAGGACGACTTCGCCGCCGTGCTGCTGCCCGGCATCGTGGCGATGAACGGGTTCCTGGGCGCGTTGCAGAACACGACCCTGCCGCTGGTGCTGGACTTCTCGTGGACGCGGGAGATCGAGGACCGGCTGCTGGCGCCCATCCCGATCCCGCTGGTGGCGGTGCAGAAGATGGTGTTCGGCGCGGTGCGCGGGCTGCTCGCGGCGGTGTTGATGGTCCCGATCGGGTTCCTCATGCTGGACATCGACTGGCCGGTGTCCGGGCTGCCGATGGCCTTCGTGGTGATCGTCCTGGGCTCGCTGGCGGGCGCTGCGGTGGGCATGGTCATCGGCACGTCGGTGCCGGCGCGGCACATCACCGTGATGTTCGCGGTGATCCTGACGCCGCTGCTGTTCACCGGCTCGGCCCAGTTCCCGTGGCCGGCGCTGGACAACCTGCGCTGGTTCCAGGTGCTGTGCGCGCTGAACCCGCTCACCTACGTCAGCGAGGGCATGCGTGCCGTGCTGGTGCCGCACGTCGAGCACATGCCGCTGTGGGTGTGCTTCCTGGTGCTGGTCGGGGCGATCCTGGGCTTCGGCGCGCTGGGCATCCGCGGCTTCATGCGCCGGGCGCTCGACTAGCAGGACCGCGCTCCCGGCCGGATGATCGGGCGATGAGCACAGGGGCCGCCCACGCGGGCACCGGTGCGCCACGGACGTCCGCCGCTTGGCGCACCGGCTCACGGGTGTGGCACGCGGTGCTGGCTGCGGTGATCGCCGCGGCCCTGATCACCCAACTGGTGCTGTTGTTCACCGGTGGGGCGGACGTCAACTCGGGTCACGCCGAGGCGCAGGCTCCGCTCGGTGTCCGGCTGCTGCGCCTGTTCAGCTACTTCACCATCCAGAGCAACCTGTTCGTGCTCGCCGTGTCGCTCACGCTGGTGCTGAACCCGCGGCGGGACGGTCGTGGTTGGCGGGTGGCCCGGCTGGACGCCCTGCTGGGCATCGCGATCACCGGCATCGTGTTCGACCTCGTGCTCGCGCCGTTGGTTCACCCGGTCGGTGTGGCCTGGTGGGTGAACCTCGGCTTCCACCGCCTCGCGCCGCTGATGGCCGTGCTCGGGTGGCTGCTGTTCGGCCCGCGTCCGCGCGTCGACCGGGCCACCGTCGCCAGGGCGCTGCTCCTCTGGCCCGTGCTGTGGATCGCCTACACGTTCGTCCACGGCGCGATCACCGGCTGGTACCCGTACCCCTTCCTCGACGCGACCGCGCTGGGCTTCGCCGTCGCGCTGCGCAACGCGCTGCTGGTGCTGGTCGTCGCCGTCGTCCTCGCGCTGGTCGCGAAGCTCCTGGACGCCAAGCTGAGGCCGACACCGGCCTGAACGACACCTGCCTGGGGAACAGGACGGAACGCCTCCCCGGTCACGGGGACCGGGGAGGCGTTCCGTCCGGGTCCGGACGTCAGGACGCGTAGTCCTCCAGCATCTCGGTGACCAGCGCGGCGATCGGTGAACGCTCCGACCGCGTCAGCGTGACGTGCGCGAACAGCGGGTGGCCCTTCAGCTTCTCGATGACCGCCGCGACGCCGTCGTGCCGCCCGACGCGCAGGTTGTCGCGCTGCGCGACGTCGTGCGTCAGCACCACCCGCGAGTTGGTGCCCAGCCGCGACAGCACGGTGAGCAGCACGTTGCGCTCCAGCGACTGCGCCTCGTCCACGATGACGAACGAGTCGTGCAGCGACCGGCCGCGGATGTGGGTCAGCGGCATGACCTCCAGCATGCCGCGGTCCATGACCTCCTCGACGACGTCCTGGCTGACCAGCGCGCCGAGGGTGTCGAACACCGCCTGCGCCCACGGCTGCATCTTCTCGCTCTCGGACCCGGGCAGGTACCCCAGCTCCTGCCCGCCGACCGCGTACAGCGGGCGGAAGACGACGACCTTGCGGTGCTGGCGGCGTTCCATGACCGCCTCCAGGCCCGCGCACAGCGCGAGCGCCGACTTGCCGGTGCCGGCGCGTCCGCCCAGCGAGACGATCCCGACCTCGGTGTCGAGCAGCAGGTCGAGCGCCACGCGCTGCTCGGCCGACCGGCCGTGCACCCCGAACGCCTCGCGGTCGCCCCGGACCAGCCTGACCTGCTTGTCGGGCGTGACCCGGCCCAGCGCGCTCGACGTGCCCGCCAGCATGCGCAGGCCGCTGTGGCACGGCAGTTCCGCGACGTGGGCGAGGTCGAACAGCGACGGGTCGATCACGTTCTCGCGGTACAGCGCGTCCACCACGGACTGGTCCACGTCCACGTCGGACATCCCGGAGTAACCGGACAGCGTGACGTCGTGGGCGCGGTACTCCTCGGCGGCGAGGCCGACGGCACCGGCCTTGACGCGCAGCGGCATGTCCTTGGTGACCAGCGTGACGACGTCGCCGTCGGCCGCGAGGTTGAGCGCGCAGGCCAGTATGCGGGCGTCGTTGGAGTCCGTGCGGAAGCCCGCGGGCAGCACCTCCGGGTCGGAGTGGTTGAGCTCGACGCGCAGGGTGCCGCCTTGGTCGCCGATCGGCACCGCGTGGTCCAGCCTGCCGTGCCGGAGCCTCAGGTCGTCGAGCAGTCGCAACGCCTCCCGGGCGAACCAGCCCAGTTCGGGGTGGTGCCGCTTGCCCTCCAGCTCGCTGATCACCACGAGCGGCAGCACGACCTCGTGCTCGGCGAACCGCGTGGTGGCCAGGGGGTCGGAGAGCAGCACGGACGTGTCCACCACGTACGTGTGGTTCGTCGGTGCGCCTCGGCGCCGGGAAGTGCTGCGCGATGAGCCTGAGGAACGGCTCGCGGGTCGTCGTGCGTTCACGGCAACTCCCTCACGAACGCGGCACCCGCGTCCGCTCCTCGCTGGGCCAGGCAACCACCCCGATCGACCGGCACGCCCCGCTAGCTCAGGCGTGCCGACCACGAGGGCCGGGTGCCGGCCCCCTCGCGCTCATCACCGCCGGCGGAACCGGCAACTCGACGACAGCCACGATCAGGGCCTCCCTGCGCGGCCCGCAGTGGACGCGGTCCGCCAACCGGAAGTTACCTCCGCAGGTCCCTCTTATGCAGGCAGCCACACAGGTGATTCGCCAATTCGTCACTTCGCCGCAAAACTGCCGAAAGACGGCCACGTGGGGTTCCCGCGGGTGACCGGAGCCGTCACATCGGCGCAACACGGGGTCGTCCACGCAGCTCAGAAGCCGTACGGCCGAAGGTGGACGGCGTCGTCACCCAGGGTCGCGGGACAGCCGGGACACGCCCGTTCGGACTTCCTCCGCCAACGCGGCCGGGGTCAGCGGTTCATCGAGGAGTCTCACATACCGGTCACCCAGCGTGTCCGTGGGTGCACGCAAGTCCAGCCAGGCGCGGACCAGGCGCACGCCTTCCACGTACGTCGTCGTGTACGCCCGCCACAGAGGGTCACCGAGGAAGCGCAGCATGTGGCGGGCACGGCGCTCCGGGACGAGCAGCCAGCGGCACAGGAAGGCCACCACGTCATCCGGATGGGCGCGCTGGTCGTGCAGCATCAGGGCCGCGTCCTGCCGCACGGTGAGCAGCCCGGACAGCGCGCCCTCGACGCGTTCGGCCAGTTCGCCGTCCATCCGCAGGCCCAGGTCGGCCATGACGCCCTCGGTCCACCGGCCCCAGCCGGCGCCGACGACGGCGTGCAGGCCGAGTTCGGCCATGCCCTCGGCGGTCAGGCACTGCGGCGAGTTGATCAGGAACAGCGACTGCTCGGCGTGGCCGCGCTTGCCGACCAGGCCGACTTCCTTGCGGCAGTGCTCGGTGTGGTGCCCGGGGTAGGACTCGTGCGCGACGAGGTGCGGCAGGTTCGACATCCGGTGGCCCAGGTCGGCGTTGACCGCCACCCGTGAGCGGAAGTCGCCCAGGTAGTAGTTGAAGCCGCTCCACGGCTTGTCGGTGACGACCTCGTACTCCACGACCTCGTTCGCGGGCAGCTCGAACCGCTGCCGGACGCGGTCGCGCAGCGCGCTGGACAGGGCGTGCACGGTGGCCTTGAGCCGGTGGGGCGGCACGGCGTCCAGGGCGCGGTGGTCGGCGAGTCGTTCGGCCACCGTGCCGGGGCCGTGCAGCAGCTCGTCCAGCTGGGCGTGCGCCCGGCGGTAGGTGTCGGGGTGGCCGGGGCGGATGTCGACCTGGAAGTACGCCCGCACCTCGTCCACGAAGCCGACCCGCACCCCGGCGAGCTTGCGCGCGGAGGTCTCGGCGGCCACCAGGTGTGCGTCCAGGAACCGCTTGCGTTCAGGCTCCAGGTCGGCGCCCCGCAGCTCGCGGCGCAGCAGCGCGGCGCGGTCGGCCAGCGCGGCCGGGTGCGGCTTCGACTCGTTGTCGACGGCACGGCGCAGCGCCCGGTCCCCGGTGAACGAGTCGACCAGGCCGGGCGACAGGCGGTCCAGCCGCAAACAGAGCAGCAGGTACTCGCGCACGATCCGGTCGCCATCCACGGACTGAAGACCATACGAGATGACCGCTCGGTTTACCACACGGGAACCCCACCGACGAATTGTGGCCAACAAAGACACCGTAACGAGGGACAGTCACCTCCAGTGGATCACACAATGGTGTTATGGAGATCCATCCGGGGCAACTGGTTCGGTAGTTTGCCCGTCAGACACCCACATCCGGGCTTCCAGCAGCGCTGGATCGACGGGGGAACCCACAAAGTAGGAGTGTGAAGTGCTGAAGAAGGCAAGCACCGTCGCCGCGGTCGTGGCCGGGCTGATGATGGTCGGTGCTCCGGCATTCGCCCTCGCCGGCGAGCCGCACGACCACGACGACTGGAACGACCCGGGGCACGGGGGTGCTCACTGGCAGGATTGGGCCGACGACGACGAGGGAGACCACGCCCAGCAGTTCGGTTTGATCAACTTCGGTAACGACTCCGACCTCCTGAGCAACATCAACCTCTGCAACATCGAGGTCAACGTCATCGCCATTCCGGTCCTGTCGCACAACGACGACCCGAGCCTCTGCGTCAACACGGACGACGACGACAACGACCAGCACGGTCAGAGCACCGGCAACTGAGTCGGCACCAGAGCCGTGGACCGCAGCCGGTGCACCGGTTGCGGCTCGCACACCACTGCGGGGAATACCCGGTGCGCAATACCGGTCAATGGACGGCGCGAGCAGGTGCCACGTTGTCCGGAACAAGCCCGATAACTAAACCGGAAAAATATTGCGTTCACACGATAGTGTCGGTCGGATGCAATCCGCAACACAAGCCGGTAAATTACCGAAGCGAGGGCTAACCGCCTGAGCCGCCAGACTCCCGAATTCTCGAAATGTACGAGCGAGGTTCTGGGCGTCACATCAATTCCCACTAGAGGAGTGTGTTCTACATGTTGAAGAAGGCAGGCGCCGTCGCCATCGCCGCGGCTGGTCTCATGATGCTGGGCTCTCCCGCGTTCGCAACCCCGCACCACTCGGACAACGGCAGCGACTACTACACCGCCATCGGCGAGCTGGAGAACGAGTACTACGAGGACGCCGAGGGCGGGGACTACGCCGACCAGTTCGGTCTGATCAACTTCGGCAACGACTCCGACCTGCTGAGCAACCTCAACGTCTGCAACATCGAGGTCAACGTCATCGCTGTGCCGATCCTGTCGCACAACGACGAGAACCTGTGCGTCAACACGGACAACGACGACAACGACCAGCACGGTCAGGGCACCGGCCACTGAGCCAGCGCTGATGTCCGCCAAGGGCGGCGCTTCCCGAACCGGGGAGCGCCGCTCTTCGGCGTTGGCGGGGCACCTCCCCGGCCGGCGCTACGAGCCGAAGCGGCGGTGCCGGATCGCGTAGTCGCGCAGGGCGCGCAGGAAGTCCGTGCGGCGGAACTCGGGCCAGTAGGCCTCGCAGAACCAGAACTCGGAGTGCGCGGACTGCCACAGCATGAACCCGGACAGCCGCTGCTCGCCCGACGTGCGGATGAGCAGGTCGGGGTCGGGCTGGCCGGACGTGTAGAGGTGTTCGGCGATGTGGTCCACGTCCAGGACCTCGGCCAGTTCCTCGATCGTGCCGCCGGACTCGGCGTGCTTCTGGAGCAGCTTGCGGACGGCGTCCGCGATCTCCTGCCGGCCGCCGTAGCCGACCGCGACGTTGACCTCCAGGCCGGTGCGGCCCTTGGTGCGCAGGGCGGCCGCGGACAGGCGGGCGGCGGTCTCGGTCGGGAGCATGTCCAGCGCGCCGACGTGCCGGATGCGCCACGGGTTACCGGGCTCGGCCAGTTCGTCCACGATGTCGGCGATGATGTCGAGCAGCGGCACCAGTTCTTCGGCCGGGCGGTCGAGGTTGTCCGTGGACAGCATCCACAGCGTCACTACCTCGACTTCGGCCTCACGGCACCAGCTGAGCAGTTCGAGGATCTTGCGGGCGCCCGCGCGGTGGCCGTGCGCGACGTCGGTGAAACCCGCCTCCTTCGCCCAGCGGCGGTTGCCGTCGAGCACCACGCCGACGTGGCGTGGTCGTTGCTTGCCGTCGAGCCAGCGGTTGAGGCGGAACTCGTAACCTTTGAGCAGGACGCTCTTGACCCGTTCGCGAAGACCCACGCTGGAAGAGCGTACGCCGGGTGGGCTCGGTCACGCCGTCGTGTGCTGACCTGGCCGGCGGCGCTCCCGTAACCTCGGACGCGTGACCGCGTCGCCGCATCCCCAGCCCCCCGAGCCCGCCCTGCGGCCACGGCTGCGCGGCTGGTTGCACCTCTGGTCGTTCGTCGTCTCCGTGGCGACGGGCGCGACGCTGATCGCCCTGGCGGCGGCCACCGTGTCCGCGAAGGCCGCGCTGGCCACGTCCGTGTACGGGGCGACGGTGCTCGGCCTGTTCGGGGTGAGCGCGCTGTACCACCGGGTGAACTGGGTCAGCGTGCGGGCGCGGACGTGGATGAAACGCCTCGACCACTCGATGATCTTCGTGTTCATCGCCGGCACGTACACGCCGTTCGCACTGCTCGCGATGGACCCCGGCACCGGCAACGTCGTGCTGCTCGTGGTGTGGGCCGGCGCCCTGGGCGGCGTGACGCTCAAGCTCGCCTGGCCGCACGCCCCGCGGTGGCTGGGCGTGCCGATCTACATCGCCCTGGGCTGGGTGGCGGTCTTCGTCCTCCCCGACCTCCTCCACCACGTGGGCGTGGCAGCACTGGTCCTCTTGTTGGTGGGCGGTCTGCTGTACACGGTCGGCGCGGTGTTCTACGCGACCCGTTGGCCCAACCCCTGGCCGGCCGTCTTCGGCTACCACGAGTTCTTCCACGCGGCGACGGTGCTCGCGGCGCTGTGCCACTACATCGCCATCTGGTTCGCGATCTACTCCTGACCGCCCCAGCAGGGTCTGGGACCGCAGGGTCTGGGACCGCAGAATCTGGGACCGCAGGGTCGTCGGGTCAGGTCAGGTCGGGGCCTTGGGCTCGGAGGTCGTCCACCTTGGTCATGGCCTCGCGCAGTTCGGTGAGCCAGGTGTCCGCATGCTCGCCCACCAGGCGCACGGCCCACGCCAGGGCCTCTGAACGGGACCTGGCCACACCGGCCGCCACCAGGGTGTCGAGCACCTTGCGCTCGGGCTGCCGCAGCCGCGTCATCACCGGCACGGCCAGCGTGGTGAACAGTTCCTCCGTGCCGCCGATCCGCGCACCCCAAGCGACCTTCCGCTGGTAGCGGTGCTCCGCTTGGCGGGCGATCTCGATCCGCTCGTCCCTGGTCTGCTCGCGGAACCGGCTGATGCGGCCCGATTCGGCGGCGGCGCGCTCCGCGTCGTCGGCGAACTCCCCGGCGAGCGGGGGCAGGGTGCCCACGACCAGCATCTCCTCGCGGTCCACCGTGACCTCCGGCGCCTCGGTGAACCACTCGTCGGGCAGCCTGCCGGCGAACCAGGCCGCCGCGTCGTCCGCCGGGGGCTGGTCGGCCTGCTGCCAACCGCCCCGGCCTCCCCATCCACGTCGCACCGGAACCACCGCCCTTGATTACATGATTACGTCGATGCCGACGTTACGCCGGGAAGCCCGGAACGGAATCCTGGTTCGCTAGGGGTGGACGGTCAGGGCCTCGGTCAGGGCCTCGACGGTCGTCACCGGCCGGTCGCAGACGTAGCCGTGGCACACGTAGGCCGCCGGCGCGCCGTCCACCAGGGGGCGGTCGGCCAGCAGCGGCGCGGAGTCCGGGGCGCCGGCCACCACTACGCCGCCACCGTGCACACCGGCCCACGCGGCGGTGACGAGGTCCGGTGCGTCACCGACCACGGCGACCTGCACCGGCCCCAGGGCCATCGCCTCGGCGACGGCCAACCAGTTCCCGGCGAACCGGGGCTCACGGGCGGCCAGGAGCCCGGCCCGGGAGACAGCCGCCTCGGCCGCGTCGCGGTAGGTCGACGGTCCGCCCAGCACGGACGCCGTCACCAGCGCCGACGCCAACGACGACGCACCGGACGGGCTCGCGTTGTCGGACGGATCGGACGGCCGCTGCACCAACGCCTCCGCGTCGTCCGCCGTGTCGTAGTAGACGCCCGGCTCGTCCCCCGCGAACCTGGCCAGCGCGGTGTCCAGCAGCTCGCCGGCCACCGTGGACCACCGCACGTCCCCCGTCGCCTGGTGCAGCGCCAGCAGGCCGTCGGCGAAGCAGCCGTAGTCCTCCAGCACGCCCGCCGCCGTGCCCGCGACACCGTTGCGCGACGTGCGCAGCAGCCGCCCGTCGACCAGGTGCGCGTCCAGCACCAACGACGCCGCCCGCGCCGCTGCCTCGACCCACCTGGGCTCGCCGAACACCGCGCCCGCCTCGGCCAGCGCCGCGATCGCCAGCCCGTTCCACGCCGTCACGACCTTGTCGTCGCGCCCCGGCTGCGGCCGCCGGTCACGCGCCTCCAGCAGCCTGGCGGCGATCTCCGGGTCCGGCGTGCCGAGCATCCGCAACGTCGACGACCCGTGCTCGAACGTGCCCTCGTCGGTCACGCCGTAGAGCGCCGCAGCGCGCGCTCCGTCCGCCATCCCCAGCACCTCGACCAACTGCGCGGGCGTCCACACGTACGTGGACCCCTCGACGCCCTCGGTGTCGGCGTCCAGCGACGCCGCGAACCCGCCTTCCGGCGTGCCCAGGTCCCGGAGCAGGAACTCGGCCGTCTCCCGCACCACCGCCCGGTACCGGGGGTTGTCGTCACGGCGGCTCAGGTGCGTGTAGGCGCGCAGCAGCAAAGCGTTGTCGTACAGCATCTTCTCGAAGTGCGGCACCACCCACGCCGCGTCCACGCTGTACCGCGCGAACCCGCCGGCCAGCTGGTCGTACAGCCCGCCGTTCGCCATCGCGTCGCACGTCGCCCGCGCCATCGACAGCGCCTGCACCGACCCGGTCCGCTCGTGGTGGCGCAGCAGGAACTCCAGCACCATCGACGGCGGGAACTTCGGCGCGCCGCCGAACCCGGCGTTCACCCGGTCGAAGTGCCCGAGCAGCGACACCACCGCACCCGCCAGCACGTCCTCGTCCACAGTGGACTGGGGCAGCGGCTTGAACGCCAGCTGCGACACGATCCCGGCCGCCGACTCGCGCACCTCGTCGCCCTGCTCCCGCCACGCGTGGTCGATGGCGGCGAGCACCTGGCGGAACGACGGCATGCCCTGGCGCGGCGACGGCGGGTAGTACGTGCCCGCGTAGAACGGCTCGCCGTCGGGCGTGAGGAAGCACGTCATCGGCCACCCGCCGTGCCCGCTGAGCGCCTGCGTGACCGCCATGTACACCGCGTCCACGTCCGGCCGCTCCTCGCGGTCCACCTTCACGTTGACGAAGTGCTCGTTCATGTACGCCGCGGTGGCCTCGTCCTCGAACGACTCGTGCGCCATCACGTGGCACCAGTGGCACGCCGCGTACCCGACCGACAGCAGCACCGGCACACCGCGCTCGCGGGCCTCCTCGAACGCCTCCGGCGACCACGGCCACCAGTGCACCGGGTTGTCGGCGTGCTGGAGCAGGTACGGGCTGGTCGAGGACGCGAGCCGGTTCTTCATGACTCCACAGTAATTCGCGGCGGCAATTCCCTCATGGCTCGCGGCCGGTCGACCAGACTGTGCGCATGGAGCCCTCCGACGAACCCTTACCGCACGACCTCCGCCACGAGACCGGCCCGTTCGACGTGGTCGGCGACGTGCACGGCTGTCACGTCGAACTGGTCCACCTGCTGCGTGAACTCGGCTACTCCAGCGGGGGCGTCCACCCCGACGGGCGCAAGGTGGTGTTCGTCGGGGACCTCGTGGACCGCGGCCCGGACACCCCGGGCGTGCTGAGGCTGGTCATGGCGATGGCGGCGGCCGGGAACGCCTTCTCGGTGCGCGGGAACCACGAGGAGAAGCTGGTGCGCGCGCTGAAGGGCCACGCCGTCCAGCTCAACCACGGGCTGGAGCAGTCCATGGAGCAACTGGCCGGCGAGACGGCCGGCTTCCGCGCCGAGGTGCTGGCGTTCTGCGACTCGCTGGTGCCGCACTTCGTGCTGGACGGCGGCAAGCTCGTCATCGCGCACGCCGGGCTGCCCGAGAGCTACCACGGCCGTGAGTCGGCGCGGACGCGGTCGTTGGCGTTGTGGGGCGTGAGCACCGGCCGGCACGACTCCCGGGGCTTCCCGATCCGCTACCCGTGGGCGCGGGACTACCGGGGCGCGGCGATGGTCCTCTACGGACACACGCCGGTCGAGGAACCGGAATGGGTGAACGGGACGCTGTGCCTGGACACGGGCTGCGTGTTCGGCGGCAGGCTCACCGCCCTGCGCTACCCCGAACGCGAGATCGCGTCCGTGCCCGCCCGCCGCGTCTGGTACCGGCAGTAGGCGGGCCTACTCCTTCTCGCCGCCGGCACCCTCGGACTTCGGCTTGGTCTTGGTCTTCGCGCCCTGCTTCGCACCCGGCTTGGCGGCGTCGGCGTCGGCGTCGGCGTCGGCAGCACCATCGGCCTCGGCGTCCGGCTTGTCGAACGACGCGGGCAGCTTCCTCAGGTGCTTGTTCATCGACTTGACCAGGAAGACCACCGCGATGAAGAACAGCACCAGGACGAGCAGGCCCAGCGGGGAGGACTTGCCGAAGTCCTCCTGCTGGCCGCCCGGGTCCTTCTCCGTGGACGGCTGGGAGACCACCACGACCGAGGTCGTCTGCTCCCACGGCACGGGGTCGAACGAGGTCACGCGCTCACCCTCTCCCGGACGCCCGCGAACAGGTCGTCCTCGGGCACGGTGCTGTCGACCAGCGACCGGGCCAACTCGTACTCCTCCGTCGGCCACACCTCGCGCTGCATCTCCAGCGGCACGGCGAACCAGCGGCTCTCGGGGTCGATCTGGGTGGCGTGGGCCTTCAGGGCCTCGTCGCGCACCGGGAAGTAGTCGGCGCACTCGACCCGGGTGGTGACCCGCTCGATGACGTCCGGCTTGTCCTTGTCCCAGCCCGCCAGCCACTCGGCGTACGGGGACTCGATGCCCTTGGCGACCAGCGCCTCGTGGAACGCCATCAGCTTCGCGCGGGAGAACCCGTGCGAGTAGTACAGCTTCAGCGGCTGCCACGGCTCGCCCAGGTCGGGGTAGCGGTCGGGGTCGCCGGCCGCGTCGAACGCGGCGACCGACACCTCGTGGCAGCGGATGTGGTCGGGGTGCGGGTAGCCGCCGTTCTCGTCGTACGTGACGACGACGTGCGGGCGGAACTCGCGGATCACCTCGACCAGCGGCGGCGTGGACTCCTCCAGCGGCACGAGGGCGAAGCAGCCCTCGGGCAGCGGCGGCAGCGGGTCGCCCTCGGGCAGGCCCGAGTCGACGAAGCCCAGCCAGCGGTGCCGGACACCCAGGATCTCGGCGGCGCGGGCCATCTCGGCGCGCCGGACCTCGGCCATGTCCGCGAGCACCTCGGGACGGTCCATGGCGGGGTTGAGGATGCTCCCCGCCTCACCTCCGGTGCAGGTCACGACCATGACCTCGTGGCCCTCGGCCACGTAGCGGGCCATCGTCGCGGCACCCTTGCTGGACTCGTCGTCGGGGTGCGCGTGCACCGCCATCAGGCGCAGCTTCTCAACCATGACGGTGGTGCTCCTCCTTGCCCCTGCCGGACCTGACCGGTCCAGCCCCTGCGACACTCAACGCGACAGTCGAGCGACATTGTTCCCCACGGGCAGGAAGGCGTCGGCAAGTGGCACTGCCCGAGGGCCGGTACGGCCAACCCCGGCGCCCGCTGCCCCGCTGGGCCCGCTGGTCACTCCCCGTGATCGCGTTGCTGGTGGGCGCGGTCGTCGCGTGGGTCGGCTACCGCAATCTCGGCACCATGCCCGTCGAGGCCAAGCAGACCGCGTTCGAGGTGCTGGACGAGGGCGCGGTGGAGATCACCTTCGAGGTGGTGCGGGAGACACCGGACCAACCCGTCGTGTGCATCGTGCGGGCGCGTTCGCAGGACGGCGACGAGGCGGGCCGGCGGGAGGTCCTGGTGCGGCCCGGAGCCGGCACGGTGCGCGCGACCACGGTGCTGAAGACGTCCAAACCCCCGGTCACCGGTGAGGTGTTCGGCTGCTCCTACCAGGTTCCGGCGTACCTGTCCACGAGGTAGCGGCCAAGCGGGTGATCTGGGGGTTTAGTGGCCGCCCGGGGAACAAAACGCCGTCGTGGAACGTTGCCTGCGTGTTACTCTGGCCTATCAGCACGGCCCCGACGCGGGCCGTGTTTTTCCGTTCCGGGCTGGTGCGCCCGGGAACTGCCAGCCCACGCCGTGGGCCGGAGCAAGACAAGGAGTTGGTGACCGTGAGCGACACTGAGGTGACCTGGCTGACCCAGGAGGCCTACGACCGGCTCAAGGGAGAGCTGGACGAGATGATCGAGAATCGCCCGGTCATTGCTGCGGAGATCAACGCGCGTCGCGAAGAGGGTGACCTCCGCGAGAACGGCGGGTACCACGCGGCCCGCGAGGAGCAGGGCAAGCAGGAGGCCCGCATCCGGCAGTTGCAGGAGCTGTTGAGGGTCGCCAAGGTCGGCGAGGCGCCCACGGTCTCGGGCGTCGCGGCACCCGGCATGGTACTCACCGTGCGTTACGAAGGTGACGACGAGACCGAGGAGTTCCTGCTCGCCACTCGCGAGGAGGGCGCGCACGGAGCGCTGGAGGTCTACTCGCCCTCGTCTCCGCTGGGCAAGGCGCTGCTCGGCGCCAAGGAGGGTGAAACCCGCCAGTACGAACTGCCCAACGGCAGCACGATGAAGGTCACATTGATCAAGGCCGTGCCGTACTCCGGCTGACCCCAAGACATCGGGAGGGCGGCCACCACGCGGGGTGGCCGCCCTTCTGCTGTCGCACGGGTCGGACCTCCGGCGCCGGCGTCACACGATGTGCTCCAGCAGTGGCCGGACCCGCGGCGGGACCGGGGTCGAGAGCGCGATCGACGTGGACAGGCGCTGCACGCCCGGCACGTCGACGATCGAGTCGATCACCCGCTGCAGGTCGGCGTTCGACCTCGCCACCACGCGCACGAACAGGTCACCCGGCCCGGTGGTGGCGTGCACCTCGCACACCTCGTTGATCGCCGCCAGGCCTTGCGACACCTCGTGCCGCCGCCCCTGCGCGATCTCCAGCACGGCGAACGCCGTCAGCCCGTAGCCCATCGCGGCCAGGTCGAGCGCCGGCGGGAACCCGGTCAGCACGCCGCGCGCCACCAGCCGGTCCAGCCGGGCCTGCACGGTGCCGCGCGCCACGCCCAGCCGTCGCGAGCACTCCAGCACGCCCAGCCTCGGCTCGTCGGTGAGCAGCAGCAACAGCCGTGCGTCCAGAGCGTCGACGGCCTGGTCAGAGTGTTCAGCTTGCGAGTCCGAAGGCATAGGTCACTGTACAAAACGACCAGTGAAACGGACGGCTGTTGCTCACCCTGACCAGCGCGCACATCCTGTGAGGTATGACGCAGCAGCTTGACGACGTGAGCTACGACCAGCTCCGCCAACTCGTGGGCCTGGTCGACTACGACGGGACGCGCGACCCGTTCCCCGTCCGCTCGTTGGACGCCGTGGTCTTCGTGGTCGGCAACGCGACCCAGACCGCGTGGTTCTACCAGGTGGCGTTCGGGATGGAGCTCGTCGCGTACGCGGGGCCGGAGACCGGGCAGCGGGACCACAAGTCCTTCGTGCTCAAGTCCGGCTCGGCGCGGTTCGTGATCAACGGGGGCGTGCGGCCGGACAGCCCGCTGCTCGACCACCACCGCAAGCACGGTGACGGTGTGGTCGACATCGCGCTGGAGGTCGCCGACGTCGACCGGTGCGTCACGCACGCGCGGGCGCAGGGCGCGACCGTCCTCGAAGAGCCGCACGACCTCACCGACGAGCACGGCACCGTCCGGGTGGCCGCCATCGCGACGTACGGCGAGACCCGCCACACGCTCGTCGACCGGTCGAAGTACACCGGTCCGTACCTGCCGGGGTACGAGGTCCGGAAGAGCACGGTCGTGCGGCCGGAAGGTGCGCCGAAGCGGTTGTTCCAGGCGGTCGACCACTGCGTGGGCAACGTGGAGCTGGGCCGGATGGACCACTGGGTCGAGTTCTACAACCGGGTGATGGGCTTCGTGAACATGGCGGAGTTCGTCGGCGACGACATCGCCACCGACTACTCGGCGTTGATGAGCAAGGTCGTCTCCAACGGCAACCACCGGGTGAAGTTCCCGCTCAACGAGCCGGCCGTGGCGAAGAAGAAGTCGCAGATCGACGAGTACCTGGAGTTCTACTCGGGCGCCGGCGTGCAGCACATCGCGCTGGCGACGAACGACATCGTGGCGACGTTGACCGCGATGCGCTCGGCCGGGGTCGAGTTCCTGGAGACGCCCGACTCGTACTACGACGACCCGGAGCTGCGGGCGCGCATCGGTGAGGTGCGGGTGCCGATCGAGGTGCTGAAGGAGCACCGGATCCTGGTCGACCGGGACGAGGACGGCTACCTGCTGCAGATCTTCACCAAGCCGACCGGCGACCGGCCGACGGTGTTCTACGAGCTGATCGAGCGGCACGGGTCGCTCGGGTTCGGCAAGGGCAACTTCAAGGCGTTGTTCGAGGCGATCGAGCGCGAGCAGGACCGCCGGGGCAACCTCTAGCGACTGCTCGGGGCGGTGATCGGGGGCGGCGTCAGGAACTGTCGGGGCCGCCTCCGACGTTGTGCCGACAACGGGCCGGTCCGGGCACCCCCGGGCCGGCCCGTTCCTGTCGGAACGCTGATGATGCCCTACCAGGTGCGCCGGGACCGGTACTCTCGGAGCGGGGGCATCTCACAGAGCATTCACCTGGAGGGTGGCATGGCGCTCGCGGCACGGGTCACCGCGGTGATCCCGCTCGTCGGAGCGGTGGCCACGGCCATGGCGTTGACCGGCGCGGCCTTCTTCACGGTGGCGCACGCGGGCTGCGCGGAGGGTGGCCGGTTCGTGGAGCGCGACGGCGTCGTCGAGTTCGTCGGCGGGTGCGTGGACGGCAGCGACCTGCCCGCCGTGCCGCGGGTGGAGAACGCGCGGTACGACGTCAAGCCTTGACCTCGTGGGCGATAGTGGAACCATGTGTCGCAACATCAGGGTCCTCCACAACTTCGAGCCGCCCGCGTCCGAGGACGAGATCCGTGCGGCGGCCGTGCAGTACGTGCGCAAGGTGAGCGGCTCGACCCATCCGGCGGCGGCGAACCAGGAGGCGTTCGACGCCGCTGTCGAGGCGGTCGCCGAGGCCACCCGCGTGCTGCTCGAGTCGCTGGTCACGAAGGCCCCGCCGCGTGACCGCGAGGTCGAGGCGGCCAAGGCGAAGGAACGTGCCGCCGTTCGCTACGGCCCCCGCTGACGCTCCGCCTCCAGAACCCGCGAGTCCTCCGGTCGGGCACCGCGAACCCCGCGCTCGGGCTGGCTGGGCGCGGGGTTCGCGTGTATCGACCGGAGGACTCGCGGTGTCCGAGTGGAGGACTCGCGGTTAGTCGAGGGCGGCGGTGAGGTCGGCGACCAGGTCGTCGGCGGATTCGATGCCCACCGAGATGCGGACCAGGTCGGCGGGGACCTGGAGGAGTGAGCCGGCGGTGCTGGCGTGGGTCATCCGGCCCGGGTGCTCGATCAGCGACTCGACGCCGCCGAGCGACTCGGCCAGGGTGAACAGCTTGGTGCGGGAGCAGACCCGCAGCGCCTCCTCCTCACCGCCCTTGACCAGGAACGACACCATGCCGCCGAACCGGCGCATCTGCTTCGCCGCGACCTCGTGACCGGGGTGCTCCGGCAGGCCCGGGTAGTACACGTGGGTCACGTTGGGGTGCCGCAGCAGTGCCTCGGTGACCTTCTCGGCGTTGTCCGAGTGCTTCTCCATGCGCACTTCGAGCGTCTTGATGCCACGCAGCGTCAGCCACGCGTCGAAGGGCCCCGGCACCGCGCCCGCGCCGTTCTGCAGGAAGCCGAACTGGGCGTCGAGGTCGTCGTCCGACGTGATCAGCGCACCGCCGATGACGTCCGAGTGCCCGCCGACGTACTTGGTGGTCGAGTGCAGCACCACGTCCGCACCCAGCTCCAGCGGGCTCTGCAGGTACGGCGAGGCGAACGTGTTGTCGACCACGAGCCGCGCCCCGGCCGAGTGCGCGACCTGCGCCAGCAGGGCGATGTCGGCGATGTTGAGCAGCGGGTTGGTCGGCGTCTCGATCCAGACGACCTTGGTGTTCGGCCGCACGGCCGCGCGCACCGCGTCCACGTCGGACAGCGCCACCGGCGTGTGCTCGACGCCCCACTGCGAGAACACCTTGTCGATCAGCCGGAACGTGCCGCCGTAGGCGTCGTTCGGGATGATGACGTGGTCGCCGGGGCGGCACATCGCCCGCAGCGCGGTGTCCGTCGCGCCCATGCCGGAGGCGAACGCGCGGCCGTGTCGGCCGCCTTCGAGCGCTGCCAGGCACTCCTCCAGCGCAGCCCTCGTGGGGTTGCCGGTGCGGGAGTACTCGAAGCCGCCGCGCAGTCCGCCGACGCCGTCCTGGGCGTAGGTGGACGTGGCGTGGATCGGCACGATGACCGAGCCCGTGGTCGGGTCGGGGTCCTGCCCGGCGTGGATAGCCCTGGTCGCGAAACCGTAGTGGCCGGTGTCCGTCATGTGCCCAGGGTACGGCGGCCGGAACGGCGAACGCCCGCCGGCTGGAGGGCCGACGGGCGTTCGCGGGAGACGGGTCGAACAGGTGAATCGATACCGTCAGCAGGTCACCACTGCTGGGGCGGCTGCTGGCCGTACGGGTTCTGCTGCTGCGGCTGTCCGTACGGGTTGGACGCGGGCTGCTGGCCGTACGGGTTCGGCTGCTGCTGGCCGTACCCGCCACCGCCGGGGTAGCCGCCGGGGGCCGCGGCCTCCGGGGCGTTCACCACGACGGTGCCCATGATCTTGTCGGCCCACGTCTGCTTCTTGGGCTCCCACAGCGGCGCGAACCAGCCCGCGTAGCAGGCGATCGAGTCGACGAAGTGGCACAGGTAGCGGACGAAGGCGTTGCCGAAGCCGACCGGCTGCCCGGTCGCCTCGTTGATCAGCTTGACCTTCGCGACCTTCTTCCCCATCGACTGGCCGGTGGTGCCCGCCAGGTACCAGGAGTTGTAGATCATGAAGCCGAGGCTGCCCACCCAGGCGACGACGGCGAGGATGATCGCGACCGTCGGGTCGCCGGCCACCGTGCCGATGACGACCATGAGGATGACCAGGAGGCCCGGCGCGCCGTAGTCGATCAACGCGCCCACCGCGCGGCTGCCCCACTCCGCGTACCCACCGGCCGGCGGCGGGAAGGCCGGCTGGCCGTAGCCGGGCTGGGCGCCCCACGCCTGCTGCTGGACCGGCTGACCGTACGGGTTGGACGGAGCCTGCTGGCCGTACGGGTTCGCCGGCGGCTGCTGCGCGTACGGGTTCGCCTGCGGCTGACCGTACGGGCTGGACGGTGGCTGCTGGCCGTAGGGCTGCTGCTGCGGCTGCTGGCCGTAGGGCTGCTGGCCGTACTGCTGTTGCTGCCCGTACTGCGCGGGCGGCTGCTGGCCGTAGCCGGGCGGCGGCTGCTGCGCCGGGAACGCGCCCGAGCCCGGCTGCTGCTGGGGCTGGCCGTAGGGGTTGGACTGCGGCTGCTGGGTCGCGCCCGGCGACACGACCTGCGTGGCGTCCGGGTTCGACGCGGGCTGCTGGCCGGAGGTCACGACCTGGGTCGTCTCCTGCGGCGGGAAAGCAGGGGGCTGACCGCCGGTCGGCACGACCTGGGTCGCGTCGGCATTCGAGGGCTGGGCACCCTGCCCCTGCTCCTGCTGGTGTTGACCGCCGAGCTGCTGGTTCTCTGGCGGCTGCGGAGCGTTCATCGGAGTTTCCAACCCCCTTGGCACGGGCCGTAGGCGTATGAGTCGGTGGCCCACGCTAGCGGATGGCGTGGGCCTGTCGACCGGCAACCGGGCAACCCGTCCCGTTCAGCGACCTGCGAGGAAACCCAGGATGTCCTGCCGGGTGACGACGCCCGCGGGCTTCCCGTCCTCCAGCACCAGAGCACCGTCCGCTGAGGACAGTGCCTGCATCGCGGAGGTGATCGACTCGCCCGCGCCGATCGTCGGCAGCTTCAGCGACATGTGCCGCTCGAGCCGGTCGGTCAGCTGCGCCTTGCCGGTGAACAGCGCGTCGAGGAGGTCCCGCTCGTTGACCGCGCCGGCGACCTCGGCGGCCATCACGGGCGGCTCGGCGTTGACGACGGGCATCTGCGACACGCCGTACTCGCGCATGATCGCGACCGCCTCGGCGACCGTCTCGTTGGGATGGCCGTGCACGAGGTCCGGCATGGTGCCGTCCTTGCGCCGCAACACGTCGCCGACCGTGGCGCCGGACGTGTCGGGAGACAGGAAGCCGTACTGCGCCATCCACTTGTCGTTGAACACGCTGGACAGGTAGCCGCGCCCGCCGTCGGGCAGCAGCACCACGATCACGTCGTCCGGGCCCGCCTTCTCGGCCACCCGCAGCGCCGCCGCGACGGCCATGCCGCACGAGCCGCCGACGAGGAGGCCTTCCTCGCGGGCCAGCCGCCGGGTGATCTCGAACGAGTCGCCGTCGGACACGGCCACGATCTCGTCGCACACCGTGCGGTCGTAGGCGTCCGGCCAGAAGTCCTCGCCGACGCCCTCCACCAGGTACGGCCGGCCGCTGCCGCCGGAGTAGACGGAGCCCTCCGGGTCCGCGCCGATGACCTTCACCCGGCCCTCGGAGACCTCCTTGAGGTACTTGCCGGTGCCGGAGATGGTGCCGCCGGTGCCGACGCCCGCGACGAAGTGCGTGATCCGGCCCGCGGTCTGCCGCCACACCTCGGGTCCGGTGCCGTGGTAGTGGCTGGCCGGGTTCTCCGGGTTGGCGTACTGGTTGGGCTTCCACGCGCCGGGGATCTCGGCGACCAGGCGGTCGGAGACGTTGTAGTAGGAGTCGGGGTGCTCCGGCGCTACCGCGGTCGGGCACACCACGACCTCGGCGCCGTACGCCTTGAGCACGTTGCGCTTGTCCACGCTGACCTTGTCGGGGCAGACGAAGACGCACTTGTAGCCCTTGCGCTGGGCCACGAGCGCCAAGCCGACGCCGGTGTTGCCGGACGTGGGTTCGACGATCGTGCCGCCGGGCTTGAGCTCGCCGCTGCGCTCGGCCGCCTCCACCATGCGCAGCGCGATCCGGTCCTTCACGCTGCCACCGGGGTTGAGGTACTCGACCTTGGCCAGGATGAGCGGCTGGAGCCCTTCGGCCACCGCGTTCAGCTTCACCAGCGGCGTGTTACCGACCAGGTCTACGACGCTCTCGACGTACTCCACGACGGACCTTCCACTTCTTGAGATGACTCGATGAGCGTATATGGGTGGCGCGGTGCGCGGCCCGGTGGACGATGGGGACTTCGGGGAAGGGGTCTCGATGCGGGGGTTCCGGGTTCTGGCGGTGGTGGCGGGAGTGCTGGGCGGGTTGACCGGCGTGGCGTACGGGCTGTTCACCGAGCAGTCCCGGCGGGCGCGGGTGGTGATCGGGGTGCTGGACGCGCCGCCGCCGCGCGCGGACGGGGTGTACGGGGCGGGTGGCGGGACGCCGGTGCGGTTCGCCGTGCTCGGCGACTCGATGGCGGCGGGTCTCGGGGTGGACGACGCGGCCGAGTTGCCGGGTGTGGTGCTGGCGACCGGGCTGGCCGAGGAGGTCGGCGCGCCGGTCCGGCTGGAGACGTTCGCCCTCTCGGGTTCCACGACGCGCGACTTGTCGGCGCAGGTGGACCGGGTGGTGGCGGACCCGCCGGACGTGGCGCTGGTGATCATCGGCGCGAACGACGTCACCACGCGGCTGCCGGTGCCGGCGTCGGCGGCGTTGCTGGGCGCGCAGGTGCGGCGGCTGCGCGCGGCGGGGGTGGGGGTGGTCGTCGGGACGTGCCCGGACCTGGGCACGGTGCGGCCGATCGCCGAGCCGCTGCGGTCGGTGGCGCGGACGTGGTCACGCGGGTTGGCGCGGGCTCAGCGGGTCGAGGTGGAGCGGGCCGGCGGGGTGGCGGTGCCGATGGGCGACCTGCTGGCGGCGGAGTTCCACGCGCGGCGGGTGGACTACTTCAGCCAGGACCAGTTCCACCCGAGCGCGGCCGGCTACGAGGCGACGACGTCGGTCCTGCTCGCTCCGCTGTGCGGCGTCGTTCGTCACGAGTGGTGGCCGCGCTGAACGGGCGTTAACTAGGCTGCACGACACCCATTGCGGCAAAACGAAGGAGTTCCGTAATGCCTGAGGCCGTGATCGTCTCCACCGCCAGGTCGCCCATCGGGCGCGCGGGCAAGGGTTCCCTGAAGGACATGCGCGCCGACGACCTGACCGTCCAGGTCCTCCGCGCGGCACTGGCGAAGGTGCCGCAGCTCGACCCGGGCGACATCGACGACCTCATGCTCGGCTGCGGCCTGCCCGGCGGCGAGCAGGGCTTCAACCTGGGACGCGTGGTGTCCGTGCTGGCCGGCTTCGACCAACTGCCGGCGACGACGGTCACGCGCTACTGCGCGTCCAGCGTGCAGACGACCCGCATGGCGCTGCACGCGATCAAGGCGGGCGAGGGTGACGTGTTCATCAGCGCCGGCGTGGAGACCGTGTCGAGGTTCGCGCGCGGGTCGTCCGACTCGTGGCCGGACACGCACAACCCGCTGTTCGCCGACGCCGAGGCGCGGACGGCCGCGGTGGGCCAGTCGGGCGCGTCCGAGTGGGTGGACCCCCGGGAGGACGGGCAGCTGCCCGACATCTACATCTCCATGGGGCAGACGGCCGAGAACCTGGCGCTGCTGAAGGGCGTGTCGCGCGAGGAGATGGACCAGTTCGGCGTGCGGTCGCAGAACCTGGCCGAGAAGGCCATCGCCAACGGGTTCTGGGCGCGCGAGATCACGCCCGTCACGCTGCCGGACGGCACGGTCGTGTCGGCCGACGACGGTCCGCGGCCCGGCGTGACGATCGAGGGCGTGTCGGGGCTCAAGCCGGTGTTCCGGCCGGACGGGCGGGTGACCGCGGGGAACTGCTGCCCGCTGAACGACGGCGCGGCGGCGTTGGTGATCATGAGCGACGTGAAGGCCCGGGAGCTGGGCATCACACCGCTGGCGCGGATCGTGTCGACGGGCGTGTCCGGGCTGTCGCCGGAGATCATGGGGCTCGGGCCGGTCGAGGCGTCGCGGCGGGCACTGGCGCTGGCCGGGCTGTCCGTGTCGGACATCGACCTGGTGGAGATCAACGAGGCGTTCGCGGCGCAGGTCATCCCGTCCTACCGGGACCTGGGGATCGACCTCGACCGGCTGAACGTCAACGGCGGCGCGATCGCCGTGGGCCACCCGTTCGGGATGACCGGTGCGCGGATCACCACGACGCTGATCAACTCGCTCCGGTTCCACGACAAGCAGTTCGGGCTGGAGACGATGTGCGTCGGCGGGGGCCAGGGCATGGCGATGGTGGTCGAGCGACTGAGCTGAGTCGCGTCACGGCTACTGTTACCGCGCGTCCTACGTAAAAGTAGGGAGGTCGGGGTGGCGATGCCGTACGTGTGGTGGCACAGCGGGTACGACCGGCTGTGCCACGCGTTCTCCGTGGCACAGGCTTCGGAGGTGTACTTCGAGGCCGCGTGCGCCCACTCGGTGCCGCCGGAGTTCGTGGTCCGGTCGCAGGGTGGCGCGCTGTGCGTACCGTGCCTGGTCGAGGTGGGCTCGGCCATGGAGGACCGCGGCGACTGGCGCGACTGACCCACTCGCGACTGCACGACTGACGCGCGAAGGGCGCCCCGGTTGGACCGGGACGCCCTTCGCGGTGTGGCGGGTGCCGCTAGTCGTTCTGGAAGTACGACAGCAGGCGGAGGATCTCCAGGTACAGCCAGACCAGGGTGACCATCAGGCCGAACGCGGCCAGCCAGGCGTACTTGGCGGGCAGCGCGCCGCGGATCATCTCGTTGGCGGCCTCGAAGTCCAGCAGGAAGCTGAACGCCGCGATGCCGATGACGACCAGGCTGAAGACGATCGCCAGGGTGCCGCCGTCACGCAGGCCCATGTTCACGCCGAACATGCCCAAGACCAGGTTGCCGAGCATGAGCACGACCACGCCGACGGTGGCGCCGATGATCCACTTGGTCAGGCGCGGGGTGACGCGGATCGCACCCGTCTTGTAGACGATGAGCATCGCGCCGAACACGCCGAACGTGCCGAGGATCGCCTGCCAGGCGATGCCGCTGCCGGGGAACATCGCCTCGAACACACCGGTGATGGCGCCGAGGAACACACCCTCGGCCGCCGCGTAGGCGAGCACCATCGGGCCGCTCGCCATGCGCTTGAAGATGATGATCAGGGCCAGGACCAGACCGATGATCATGCCGGGCAGCATCAGCGCCATCGGCGCGATCTGACCGGAGAGCACCAGCCACGCCGACACGAAGCCGGTGAGCAGTGCCACACCGAGCGTCGCGGCGGTCTTGGTGACCACGTCGTCGATCGTGATGGGGCGCTCGCCAGTGGTCGGCGGTGCACCCTGGTAGCCGCCGTGCTGCTGCGTCTCGTAGGGCTGGCCGAAGCCTGCGTAGTTACCGCTACCGCCGCTGGTCGGCAGGTTGCGGAACGCGGGGTTGCTGGTGGTACGCACCTCGTCCTCCTGTGGCGTGCTGACGCCGTCACGGGGTTCAACGACCACACGAGTCGATCGGTTCCCGTCGGGTAAAAGCGACTTTACCCGGGCAGTCGATCTCGAATCCACCGCCCGCGCTGCGGAGCGTAGTCGGACTCCACTCCCCTGGCGGCTTGTCGGCATGATCCCGTAGCCGTAAGGCTCACTGCGGCAGCTCTCCACAGACGCGCCGAGGGGTAGTGGACGATCATGGGTTGGAAGCGACTCGCAGCCGCGGTCCTCGCGGCCGGCGTCGCCCTGTTGGCGGTGCCGGTCACGGCGGGCGCGCAGGTCGAGGAAGGCCTCGGGCACGAGGTGCCGGCACAGGGTTACAAGGACAAGCCCCCCGGCGGTGACTGGCTCGGCTCGTACGTCTGGCGCGGCCAGCGCGTGTGGTGCGTGCAGTACTCGCTGAAGGCGCCGGACAGCGGCCAGGAGTACCAGGACGGCGACGAACTGCTGTCCAAGGGCGGTGTGCCGCTGTCCGACGAGGTCGCGGCGAACATCTCCTACCTCCTGCTGCGCCACTCCGGCACCGAGTCCGCGGACGAGGCCGCCGCGCTCGCGCACCTGCTGCACTCGTGGACGGCCTACCCGGACCCCGAGAACCACGTCCACCTCGACCCGACCAAGGGCTTCCAGGAGATCGCGTACGACGAAAAGTTCCACTACGACCAGCTGGCGGCCTTCGGCCAGGCGCAGCAGGCCGTCGACCGGCTGCGCGCCGACGCCAAGGCCAACCGCGGGCCGTGGGCGGCGAAGGTCAGCGCGCCGACGAAGGAACAGGTCATCGGCACGCCCGACACGTGGGTGGTGGACATCACCAAACCCGACGGCGCGCAGGTCGCCGGCGTCCCGGTCACGGTGGAGCTGACCGACGCGGAGCTGGAGGGCGGCAAGCCGACCGGTGACCTCACCACGCCGGGGGACGGCAAGGCGCTCGCGGTGAAGGTGGTGCCGACCGGGCCGAACCCGTCGTTCACGGTGAAGCTGGACAGCCCGGCGGACCGGCCGAGGGTCCAGGTGCCGCGGAACAACGCGGCGATGCAGCGGATCGTCACCACGGGCGGCGAGAAGAAGCTGGCCGCGAACGCGACGACGACGGCGAAGACGGCGCCCGGCTCGGTCAAGGTCGCCAAGACCGACGAGGAGACCGGCAAGGCGATCGCGGGCGTGTCGCTGCGGGTCACGGCGGCCGACGGCACGTCGCCCGCGAAGCGGCAGGACGACACCGGGCTGACCGGTCCCGAGGGTCAGCCGATCGTGCTCCAGACCACCGCCGACGGCACGGCGGTCGTGCCGGACCTCCGCACGCCGCAGGAGATCTGCGTGGTCGAGGTCGCGCCGGTCAAGGGCTACGAGGAGTTCTTCGACCCGAACGCGCCGCCCAAGGTGTGCGGGACCGTCGAGCCGGGGCAGACGTTGGCGCTCGCGCTGACCAACAAACCGGACAAACCGATCGTGCCCATCACGATCCCGGCGGGCTCGGAAGGCGCCGGGGTCGTGGCGAAGGCGTCGTTCACCACCGAGGCGTCGACCGGCGCCCTGGTCGGGTTCGGCGGCATGGCCCTGGTCGGCGCGGCCCTGATCGGCCTGCTCGTCCGGCGACGGGCGACCGCACGCCGGTGAAGGCACGTCGGTGAAGGCTCTGGTGACGTTCGCGGCGGTGGCGGCTCTGCTCGCCTCCGCCGCGCTCGTCGTGACGCGGTCGCCGGACGTCGTGCTGGCGGGCTCCGCGACGCCCGGTGACGCCGTGGTGCCGCACCCGTTGGGCGACAGCGCGCGCTCCGGACGCGGTGTGGACCTGGCCGGGATGCCGGTCGGCGCGAACCCGCCCTCGGCGCCGCCGCCGGCCGCCACGACCACGGCCACGCCCGCTCCCCCGCCGCCTCCGGTCGCGCCGCCGCAGCAGCAGCCGGGGACCGTGCGGCTGCCCGCGGGCGGGCTGGCCACGCTGGTGCGCGAGGAGGTCACCGCGGACGGCGTGCTGCCGGTGCCGGAAGGCGTCGGCGAGGCGACGTGGTGGGGCGTGGACCTCGGCGCGGCCGAGGGCGCGACGGTGCTGGCGGGGCACGTGAACTGGAAGGGCATGACCGGGCCGTTCGACGAGCTGTGGCGGACGGCGGTCGGGCAGCACGTGACCGTGGTCGACACGGCGGGCACGTCGTTCCGGTTCGAGGTCAGCCGGGTGGAGGCGGTGCGCAAGGACGCGCTGCCGGCGCGGGCGGTCGAGTTGTTCGGGCCGCGCGGCGGGCACCGGCTGGTGCTGGTGACGTGCGGCGGCCGGTGGGTCGGCGGCGACACCGGGTACGAGGAGAACCAGGTCGTGATCGCCACCCCCGTCCCCTGACCGCCCGTCCGCCGGTGGACGTCGGCCGGTCGTGACGAAGGGGCAACCTCCGGCTACCGCCCGTCGTCATTGAGGGTGTGAAGCGATGGGGTCGGCTGAGCACGGTCGTCGCGCTGGCACTCACCCTGGTGGTGCTGGCCGTCCTGGGCGCGCGGGAACCCAGACCGGGGCACGACGTGGGCGACTTGGCCGCGCCGATGCCGATGGCGCCGCGCACGACGAGCGGCGAAGCGGGCGACGCGGGCGCCGCCGCACCGCTGACCGTGCCGCCGTCCACGTCGCCGCCGTCGTGGATGCGGCGGATGCTGCCGGGCGAGAAGCCACCGCAGTTCGTGCTGTTCTCGTTCGACGGCGCGGCGTCCAAGCCGCACTGGGACCGGATCATGCCGTTGGCGCGCCAGGCGAACGCGCACGTCACCGGGCTGCTGTCGGGCGTGTACCTGGTGGCCGACGACGACGCCGCGATGTACACCGGGCCGGGGCACGGCCGGGGCCGGTCGTCCATCGGGTTCGGCGGCAGCCGCGCGGACGTCGAGCTGCGGATCGGGTACCTGAACGCGGCCATCGACGCCGGGCACGAGATCGGCACGCACTACAACGGGCACTTCTGCGTCGGTGACGAGCCGAACGTCGGCACCTGGACCACCGACCAGTGGAACGTCGAGATCGACCAGTTCTTCGCGATCGTGGAGAAGGCCCGGCAGCAGGGGTTCAAGCTGGACCCGGCGGCCGTGCGCGGCGGGCGGACGCCGTGCCTGGAGGGCGACTGGGGGCAGGCGTTCCCGGCGATGCGCGCGCACGGGCTGGCCTACGACACCAGTCACGTGAGCCTCGGCGTGGTGTGGCCGTTCGTGCGGGACGGGATGTGGGAGTTCCCCATGCCGGAGGTGCGGGTGCCGGCGCTGGGCAAGCAGGTCGTGATGATGGACTTCAACCTCTGGTACGCGCTCAACGGCGCCAAGGAGGAGCCGGAGAAGGCCGCCGACTACACGCGGATCGTGCTGGACACGTACCGGTCGGTGTACCAGGCGGCGTTCAACGGCAACCGCGCCCCGATGGTGATCGGCAACCACTTCAACGAGTGGGCGGGCGGCGCGTTCAGCAAGGCGGTGGAGGAGTTCCTGAGCGAGGTGTGCGTGCGGCCGGAGACGGCGTGCGCCACGTACACCGAGGTGATCCAGTGGATGCAGCTCCAGGACCCGGTGGTGCTGGAGCAGCTGCGCCGGATGCCCGCCGCCCGCAACTGACCGCCGGCGGGAGATCGGACGGCACGGAGTCCGGTGGCGCGGAGTTGGGGGGTTAAGCCCACTCCGCCGGGGGCGGCTTGTCGGGAGAATCGTCGGCATGACGGATCACGACCTGGTGCGCGGTGCACGTGCTCGGTTGACGCAGACCGCGCTGGGAGTGGCGCGGACGCCGCTGTGCGTGGTGGGGCTGATGTTGGTCCCCCTCCAGCTGTACGCCTACCCGCTGATCCTGGTGACCGTCGGCGTGCCGATGGTGCTGCTGTTCACCGCGCTGGCCCGCCAGTACACCGGCCTGTTCCGCCGGTGGGCGTCCCGCGAGCTCCAGGTGGAGATCCCCGCGCCGTACCGGCTGCCGCCCAACCGCGGCCCGATGACCCGCATCCGCACCGTCGCCACCGACCCGGCGACGTGGCGCGACTTGGCGTTCCTGCCGGTCAACGCGATCGCCGGGGTGTTCTGCGGCATGCTGCCGGTCGGCCTGTGGGTCAACGGCGTGCTC
The DNA here is from genome assembly GCF_052936305.1 of Saccharothrix isguenensis. Taxonomy (NCBI): domain Bacteria; kingdom Bacillati; phylum Actinomycetota; class Actinomycetes; order Pseudonocardiales; family Pseudonocardiaceae; genus Saccharothrix; species Saccharothrix isguenensis. Next base: position 713,811 of record NZ_CP193626.1, on the reverse strand, counting down.
GGGTTCGTGATGCCGTTCCTGTGGCTGTCCGGCGCGCGGAGCGTCGACTACCTCGGGGTCGACTGGGACACCCCGGGGAACTTCGTGCTCGCGCCCATGATCGGCATCGCCTTCCTGGTGACGGCGTGGTGGGCGACGCCCCGGATCGTGCGGCTGCACGCCACGGTCGTGAAGTGGCTGCTCGCGCCGAGCGCCAAGGCCTCGCTGACCAACCGGGTGCGGGTGCTGGCGGACTCACGGGCCGACACGGTGGACGCGCAGGCCGCCGAGCTGCGCCGGATCGAGCGGGACCTGCACGACGGCGCGCAGGCCCGCCTGGTCGCGCTGGGCCTGAACCTCGGGATGGCGGAGGAACTGCTGGCGCGCGACCCGCGGGCGGCGCAGGAGCTGCTGGCCGAGGCACGCCAGTCGTCGACGCAGGCGTTGGCGGAGCTGCGGGACCTGGTGCGCGGCATCCACCCGCCGGTGCTGGCGGACCGCGGGCTGGACGGCGCGCTGCGCGCGTTGGCGCTGGCGCACCCGCTGCCGGTGGAGGTCGACATCGAGCTGACCGGCCGGCCGGAGGCGCCGGTCGAGTCGGCCGCCTACTTCGCGGTGGCCGAGACGCTGACGAACGTGGCCAAGCACAGCGGCGCGACCGGCGCGTGGGTGCGGGTGCGGCACGACGACGGCAGGCTCGCGCTGATGATCGGCGACGACGGGCGCGGCGGCGCGGCGGCGTCCGAGAACGGCGGGTTGCGCGGGATCGAGCGCCGGCTGACCGCGTTCGACGGCACACTCGGCATCGCGAGCCCGGTCGGCGGGCCGACCATCGTGACCATGGAGCTGCCGTGCGCGTTGTCCTCGGTGAAGACCTCGTCCTCCTCCGGGACGGTCTGATCCGGCTCCTCCAGGCCTACGACTTCGACGTGGTGGAAGCGGTCGACTCCGGTCCCGCCCTGCTCAAGGCCCTGGTCGACCACCGCCCCGACGTGGCGGTGGTCGACGTGCGGCTGCCGCCGACGTTCACCGACGAGGGGTTGCGGGCCGCCATCGAGGCCCGCGAGCAGGTGCCGGGGCTGCCGGTCCTGGTCCTCTCCCAGTACGTCGAGCAGCTGTACGCGCGGGAACTGCTGTCGGACCGCGGCGGCGCGGTCGGCTACCTGCTCAAGGACCGGGTGTCGGACGTCCGGCAGTTCGTGGACGCCATTCGGCGGGTCGCCGCGGGCGGCACCGCGATGGACCCCGAGGTCATCACCCAACTGCTCGCCCGCGGCGCGCGCGACCAGCCGCTGGCCACGTTGACCCCGCGTGAGCGGGAAGTGCTGTCCCTGATGGCCGAGGGCCGTTCCAACGGCGCGATCGCCGGGCGGCTGTTCATCACCGAGAAAGCGGTCGGCAAACACATCGCGAACATCTTCGGCAAGCTGGCCCTCCCGTTGTCCGGGGACGACAACCGGCGGGTGCTCGCGGTGCTGGCCTATTTGGACGGGGTGTAAATCGTTTCTTAGGCTAAGTACCATCTTGCCTTTGACGACGATCCGGGGGTGCGCATGGGCACGACGGCGGAGTTGGCCGACGAACTGCTCGACCTGATGTTCACGCAGGCGCCGATGGCCGCCACGGTCTACGGCGTGCCGGGGTACGACCACCTGCTGACCGACCACCGGGCCGAGACCGACGAGTCGACCCGGGCCCGCGCCCTGGACATCGTGGAACGGGCGCACGCGCTGCCCGCCGACGACGACCCGGTGACCCGTGCGGTGATCGTCCAGCAGGCGGGGGCGGTGGTGGACCTGGTCGACGCGCGCGGCGTGGAGTACACGATCACCGACTCGTTCTTCGCGCCGGCGGGCGAGCTGCTGACGGTCATGCCGATGACGAGCCTGTCCGGGCCGGAGTCCGAGGCCGCGTACCTGGACCGGCTCGCCGCCGTGCCCGAGTTCCTGCGCCGGGTGGCCGACCGGCAGCTCGCGGGTGCGGCTGCCGGCCGCACGCCGGTGCAGCACCTGGTCGACGCCGCCGTGGCGCACGTCGACCGCTACCTCGCCGCCGATGAGGACCCCCTGGCCCGCCCGGTCGGCGGCGAGGTGTTCACCGCCGAACGGGAACGGCTGCTGGCCGACGCGGTGCGGCCCGCGTTCGCCGCCTACCGGGACGCGATCGCGGGGATCGAGGGCCGGCCCACCGACGAGGTGGGCCTGCACCGGCTGCCCGGCGGTGAGGCGATGTACGCGGCGCTGGCCCGGGTCCAGACGACGACCGACCGCACGCCCGAGGAGCTGCACCGGACCGGCCTCGACGTGATGGCGGGCTTGACGCGCGAGCTGGCCGAGCTGGGCGAGCGGGTGTTCGGCACGTCGGACGTGGCGACGGTGCTGGAGCGGATGCGCACCGACCCGGCGTTGCGCTGGAACAGCGAGGAAGAGCTGATCAACGCCGCCCGCGAGGCGGTGACCAGGGCCGAAGAGGCCGCTCCGCGCTGGTTCGGCCGGGTGCCGGAGCAGCGCTGCCAGGTGGAGCCGGTGCCCGCGGCCGACGCGCCGGGCGCACCGACCGCGTACTACGCGCCGCCGTCGGCGGACGGGCTGCGGCCGGGCACGTACTACGCGAACACCCACCGGGTGCAGGAGCGGTTCCGGTACCAGGCCGAGGCGATCGCGTTCCACGAGGCGGTGCCGGGGCACCACTTCCAGATCACGCTGGCGCAGCAGCTGACCGACCTGCCGATGCTGCGCCGGGTCGCGAGCGTGACCGCGTACCTGGAGGGCTGGGGCCTCTACACCGAGCGGCTGGCCGACGAGATGGGCCTGTACTCGGACGACGTGGCCCGGCTCGGGATGCTCGTGACGGACTCGCTGCGCGCCGGGCGGCTCGTGGTGGACACCGGCCTGCACGCGCACGGCTGGAGCCGGGAACAGGGCGTGGAGTACCTGCGCGAGCACACGCCGATGGCGCTGATCGAGATCGAGAACGAGGTGGACCGGTACATCGCCGCGCCGGGCCAGGCACTGGCGTACATGGTCGGCCGGCTGGAGATCCTGCGGATCCGGGCAGCGGCCGAGGAGGCGCTGGGCGACCGCTTCGACATCCGGGCGTTCCACGACGTCGTGCTCGGCGGCGGGCCGCTGCCGCTGGCCGTGCTGGACGAGGTCGTCTCGGAGTGGGCGCGCACGCACCACCCCTGATCCGCGCGAGTCGTCCGGTCGGACACCGCGAGTCGTCCGTTCGGGTACGCCGGTTCACGGCTACCGAACCGTTCGCAGGTCCGACCGGGTGACTCGAGTGGGTGACGAACGCGCATGCGCGTTCGTGTTCACCCCGCAGATGGGTGAAGCCAATGCGGCACCGAACGTGCCCCCGACGGGATTCGAACCCGTACTGTGACTCTTTTAAGGAGCCTGCCTCTACCGGTTGGGCTACGGGGGCAGCGGGGAGCCTAAGCGGTTACCGAGCGTTCGTGGGGCAGGTTCGGAAGAAGTCCCCCGCACGGCTCAATGCGAACCGCTATTGCGCTCATTCGGTAATGGCCCCAAGGCGCTCAAGCCGAGTACAACCTCGTGATATGCATCACAGTCGAGTGCTTGTTCGACGAGCTGATCCCGCAATGCTGCGGTGAAGCCGATACCCAAACCCATTGCCGTAGCAACCAGATAAGCCGTTTGGGATAGGTGTCCTACGTCCATTTGCACAACGCGGTATGCACGCGAGGTGTCGTAACGCCATCGAGTCCGTTCGAGCACCCCGGTGTACGCGAGGACCAGCGGGGCCCGCCCGACCCAGTCCTGGTCCCCCGCCGCCGCGGCCATCTCCTCCGGCCCCCAGCGCACCCCTATCGGCTCCAGCGCGTGCGCGAGCCCGTCGTAGTGGTGCCAGCCCGGCTCCAGCCCCGGCACGTCGCGCACGTGCGCGTACAGCTCCACCGGGTGCCGCCCGCCGCCGGACGGGCTGGTCTTGAACACCGTGCCGGACCGCCCGATCCGGGACCGCGCGGGCGACGGCCCGGCCAGCACGGCCAGCAGCTCACCGACCCGGGCGAGCGGCACACCGGACGTGCCGAACTCGCGCGTCGTGCGCCGCTCCAGCAGGACGTCGAACAGGCCGGACCCGGCCCACTCGGGCTCGTCCGGCAACGGCGGCAGCGGCACGGCCTCGCCACCGAGGCGGCGGAACGGCGGTGGCGGCGGCGACGTCACGAGCTTGGCGTCCAGCACCGCGTCGTGCTCGTCGGAACCCTGGTACGGGGCGTCGGCGAGGGTGCGGCTGGCGAAGTGGAAGTGCCGCGCGGAGACGCCCCACGCGCGCCAGCCGGCCAGCAGCCGGCGCTCCTCCTCGTGCCGGGGCGAGCCCTCGACGATCAGCACACCGGCGTCGACCAGCTCGTCCAGCACCTTGCGCAGCGCGGCGCGGTCCTCCTCGCCGAGCGGCGCGAGCAGCGCGTCGACGTCGGTGAACTCGGTGAACTTGCGGCACAGCAGTTCCGCGGTCTCGCTGATGGCGAACTGCCGGTGGTGGAGGTAGTCGTCCCACACCACGGCGCCGTCCTGGTAGAACAGCGTCGCGTGCTCAGCGACCTTTGCCCGCACCCAGGAGCTCCTCGAAGCGGGCCGCCACCCATTCGTGCACGGCCACCGACACCCGCGCGTCCCCCGCCCGGTGCTCGAACCAGCGCCAGTCGCAGTTGACGTTGACCTCCAGGAACACGTGGTCGCCGCCCGAGACCAGCAGGTCGAACGCGGCCACCTGGAGCCGCCAGTGCCTGGCCAGCGCGAGCAGCCGGTCGGTCAGCCCGGACGGCACGTCGACCGGCGTGACGCGGACCGCCTCCGGGTCCACCCACAGCTGCGCCGGGTCCAGCTTGTCCACCTGGAACGCCAGGCACCGCTCGCCCACCACGAACACGCGCAGCTCGGTCTCCGACGGCACGTACTCCTGCACGATCACCGGCGCGGACTCGGGCACGTCACCGGACCGGCTGGTCTCCAGCGGACGCGGGAACAGGCCGTGCTGCATGCCGGGGCGCGGTTCCAGCAGGTGCCGGCCGGAGGTCTTGACGATGCACTGCCCGCCGCCCGGCCTGGTGCGGCCGGGTCGGGTGGTGACCGTCGTGCGCGGCACGCGCAGGCCGAACGCGGACGCGTCGGCGAGCTGCGTCAGCCGGTTGAGGTGCGAGGTGTTGCGGCTCGGGTTGACGTGCGCCCAGTCGCCCCGGCTGGACAGCCAGTCGGCGACGGCGCCCCACTGGTCCACGGCGTAGGCGCCGGCCAGCGTGCCGGGTTCGAGGGGTACCGCGGAGAGTTCGAAGTGCCTGCGCCACACCAGCAGCGGGCGCAGCAGCCAGCGGTCGAGTTCCAGCAGCGGCTGGTCGGTGTAGACGGTGAGCGGCAGGTCGACGGAGCGGTCGGCGTCGATGCGCGCCATCCGGATGCCGCGTTCGGCGAGCGCGATGGAGAGCTCGTTCATCTCCATGTCGGCGGCGCGGGCGAGCACCAGCACGCAGGGCACCGGACTGCCGTCGCCCTCGTCGACCATGCCGAGGCGGTGCACCTGTTCCTGGAAGTCCAGGCACTTCGGCTGCGACCGGAACAGGTAGTCCTGACCTTGGAGCAGCAGCGGGGTCGGTTTCGCGGGTCTGGCTGCCTCGGGTGGGGGAACGAGCTCGTTCCCCCACCCGGAGACGGTCATGGCTCAGTCGTCTTTCTTGCTGCAAAAACGCTTTTCGGCGGTGGCGTACTCCGCGGAGTACTCCGCCAGGGTACGATCCTCGATCTCACCGCGGCGAAGCTGTGCGGCCAGCTCCTCGAGAGACATCGCGGTCACCTCTCTCCCCACTGATGCATCACACATTCAGGCGATACACCAGCTGTATTCTCGGGTTCACGTTACGCAATGTCAAGGTGACCGGCGTGTCGCTAGGCCGTCCGGGGGCGCAAGTGAGATGGCTGCGCCGGACGGCCCCGCACCCGCCGCGCCGAACGGAGCAGCAGGTGGGCGGCCGTTCGCGTCAGCTCTTGGTGGCCCGGTCGAACTCGGCCTTCGGCTCGTGGATCTGGCCCAGCGCGACGACCTCGCGGCCCGAGAACAGCGCCTGCGTCCAGTCCACGAACACCCGGAACTTGCGGTTGAACGTGGGCATGAACATCACGTGGTAGCTGCGGTGCATCAGCCAGGCGATGACGCCCTTGAACCGCAGGCCGAACACGTCCGCCACGCCCTTGTAGAGGCCGAGGCCCGCGACCGAGCCGAGGTACTTGTGGAAGTAGTCCTTGGTCGGCTTGCCGCGCAGGGTGGCGAGGATGTTCTTCGTCAGCAGCTTCGACTGGCGGATGGCGTGCTGCGCGTTGGGCACGCACGTCGCCGTCGGGTCCTGCTCGGTCTGCGACAGGTCCGGCACGGCGGAGCAGTCGCCCGCCGCCCACACGCCCGGCAGCCCGACCACCTGCATGGCCGCCGTGCACCGCACCCGCCCGCGCTCGTCCAGCGGCAGGTCGGTGTTGCGGAGCATGGGGTTGGCCTTCATGCCCGCGGTCCAGATGATGGTGTCCGAGTCGAACTCGGTGCCGTCGTCCAGGACGACGTGGCCGCCCTCCATGCTCTTGACGCGCGTGTCGAGGTAGCACGTGATGCCGCGCTTCTCCAGCTGCTCGACGGTCCACGCGCCGAGCCGGGCGCTCACCTCGGGCATGATCCGGCCGGTGGCCTCGACCAGGACCCAGTGCATGTCCTCCTGCTTGAGGCCCTCGTAGTAGCGCAGCGCGTAGCGGGCCATGTCCTCCAGCTCCGCCAGCGTCTCGATGCCCGCGAAGCCGCCGCCGATGACCACGAAGCTCAGCAGGCGCTTGCGCAGCTCCGGGTCGTTCGTGCTGGCCGCCTGGTCGAGCCGCGACAGCACGTGGTTGCGCAGGTAGATGGCCTCACCGATGGTCTTCATGCCGATGCCGACCTCGGCCAGGCCGGGGATGGGCAGCGTGCGCGAGATCGCGCCCAGGGCGGAGACGAGCACGTCGTACTCGAACTCCTCGACGTGGCCGTCGGCGAGCTCGACCGTGACGGCCTTGCGCTCGTGCTCGATCCGGGTGGCGCGGCCGGTGACCACGTGGCAGCGCTTGAGGACCTTCCGCAGCGGCACCACGACGTGGCGGGGCTCGATGGAACCGGCCGCCGCCTCGGGGAGGAACGGCTGGTAGGTCATGTGCGGCTGGGGGTCGATCACCGTGACGGACGCCTCGCCGGAACGCAGCTTCTTCTGCAATCCCAGCGCGGTGTACATGCCGACGTAGCCACCGCCGACGATCACGATGCGTGTGGGTTGCGACTTCACAGCAGCCATACACATATGGTCGCACCGGATGGGGTGTTCCGGCGCATCGACGGGGCCCGTTGTGACCACAGTCGCCGGGTGATGACGAACACGCCCGCGCTGACCAGCGGACCGCGGTGAACGTGCTGAGAGGAACGATCCAGACGCTCAGTTCGGGCTGAGGTCGGACGGGCCGTTCCTCAGTCTCCGCGACGCATCAGGAACACCACTCCGAGGACCAGTCCGACCGCACAGGCGAGGCCCACGACCTCCACCGCGGCGTCCGTTCGGCCGCCCGGCAGCAGGAGGACGACCGCGGCGCCGACGAGCACGGAGAGTTGAACGGCGGCGAACCTCTTCGCGGGTGGTTTCAGTGCTTCCAGGTGCACGCGTGATCCGATCGGGACGATCGCCGCGTAGGCGGCCAGGACGTGCACCAGGTGCAGCAGCACGACCAGCGCGAACACGCCCGCCCACGACCGGTCGTCGCCCACGACCACCATCGCCGCCGCCGGGTAGCCGATGACCAGCGCGACGGCGGCGGACGCCGGGATCACCACCGCCGCGGCCACCAGCAGCCCGTACAGCGCGAGCGCCGGCCACTCCACGCCGTGCAGCGCCAGCACCCCGCCCGCCGCGCCGGCGGCGGCTCCCATGGCCGCCCGCAGCACCCACCCGGGCATCCCGCCCCTCACCGGCGAGTCCTCCGGTCGGGCACCGCGAGTCGTCCGGTGCGGCACCCCGAGATCACCGTTCGGGTCGACGGCGGTGTGCGGTGCGGTGCCCGGGGAGTGGGCAGGCAGGGGCACACGGCCGGGTTCGCCGGCGGCGTCACGGGCAGCGGCGGCGTCACGGGCAGGGCCGGGGTCACCGGGACAGCCGCCGCCCGGTCCGGACCTGCCGCAGCACTCCGCCGATCGGCGCGCCCCACGGCACGACGGCCACGCCGTGCTGCCGCATCGCCTCCAGCCGCACGTCGTGCTCCAGCCTGATCACCTTCAACGCGCTCGCGCCCCAGGGCGTCTCCGGATCGGGCCGCAACGGCTGCGGCAGCACGTCCACCGCCAGCACGAGGTTCCCGCGCCGCGCGGCGTGCACCGCCAGCTCCACCACCTCGGCGTCCAAGAACGGCGACAGGACCACCACCAGCGCGCCGTGCGGCACCTGCTCCGGCCGCAGCACGGGCCGCTGAGCCCACCCCGCCGACCGCGCGCACACCACCAGCTGGTTGCGCAGCCGCAGCATCTGCCGCCGCCCGACGCCCGGACGCGCGCCCAGCTGCGGCCGGCCCAGGTCGACCAGGCTCACCCGGTCGCCCTGCCGCAGGTACCCGGCCGCCAACGACGCCGCCGCGCGCACCGACAGGTCCAGGCTGCCTCCCGGGCGGACCGTCGTCCCGCGCGACGCCGGCGACCACTCCCCGAGCGACCTGCCCGGCGCGTGAACGGTCGTCGCCCGCGCCGGCGTAGCCCACTCCCCCAGCTCCGCGCCGACGTCCTGCCGCGTGTCCAACGCCAGCACCACGTCCGCGTCCGCCTCCGCGTGGTGCTCCCGGACGTGCAGGTTCGTGCCCTCGGCGGTGCCGGCCATCGCGCTGTTCCGCAACGACACCCGCCAGTCGATCCGCCGCAGCCGGTCGCCCGGCTGGAACGCCCGGATGTCGCGCAGCTCCACCGAGTCGCCCGGCCGCCGCGCCCGGTGCGCGCCGACCAGGCCCACGGCCCGCGCGGGCAGCAGACCGGCGGGCAGCGCCTCCACCGGCGGCAGGATCACCCGACCGCGTTCGACGGCGGTGATCGGACCGTGCACGAACAACGCGTCCGGCCCGGCCACCAGGTGGTCCGGTCGCAGGTCGACGCCCTCGCCCCACGCGTCGCGGCGCAGCACGACGTCGATCTCCCGTGCCGTCGCGGGCATCAGGTGCACCGGGCCGACACCGCCCGCCGCGGGGTCCGGCAGCCGGATCGCCAGCACCTCGGCGCCCGCGCCCGGGTCGACCGAGACCCGCGACCTGGCCGCGCCGATCTCACCCGTGCGGGGCAGGCCGCGGACCGTGACCGCCGGCGTGCCCGTGACCGGCGTGACCAGGGCGAGCAGCGTGGAGATCAGCAGCGGCGCGCCGAGCAGGACGAGCACCACCTCGTGCAGCAGCCCGCCGAGCACCACCATCCCGACGCCCAGCGCCAGACCGCGCACCAGCGCGTCGGTGGGGTGCCAGTGCGCCCCGCGCCCGCTGGTGAGCGCTTCGCGGAGCCGCTGCGCCCTCGTCATGACGAGCGGGTGCTCGCCGGGCCGGGCACGCGACCCAGCAGCTCGGTCACGACCTCCACTCCGGTGACGCCGGACGTCCACGTCTCCGGGCGCAGCGTGATGCGGTGCGCGAGAGCCGCGACGGCGCACTCCTTGACGTCCTCGGGGAGCACGAAGTCCCGCCCGTCGAGCACCGCCAGAGCCCGCGCCACCAGCACCAACGCCTGCGCGCCGCGCGGTGACGCCCCGACCTCGACCGCGGTGTGGCGGCGGCTCGCGGACGCCAGGTCCACGCAGTACCGGAGCACGTCGTCGTCCACCGACACCTGCTCCACGCCGTGCTGTAGCCGCAGGAGCCGTCGCGCGTCCAGCACCGCCCCCACCTCGGTCTCCTCGCGCTGCCGGGTGAGCCTGCGGCGCAGCACCTCGACCTCCTCGTCGGGCGGCGGGTAGCCGATGTCCAGCCGGAGCAGGAACCGGTCCAGCTGCGCCTCGGGCAGCGGGTACGTGCCCTCGTACTCCACCGGGTTCGCGGTCGCCAGCACGTGGAACGGGCGGGGCAGCGGGAACGTGCGGCCCTCGACCGTCACCTGCCGTTCCTGCATGGCCTCCAGCAGCGCGGACTGGGTCTTCGGCGGGGTCCGGTTGATCTCGTCGGCCAGCAGCAGGCCGGTGAACAGCGGGCCTTCGCGGAACGTGAACTCGCGGTCGCCCGGGTTGTAGAGGAACGAGCCGGTGACGTCGGCGGGCAGCAGGTCGGGGGTGCACTGGAGTCGCTTGAAGTCCAGCTTCAACGCCTGCGCCAGCGACCGCGCCATCAGCGTCTTGCCCAGGCCCGGCACGTCCTCCAGCAGCACGTGACCGCCCGCGAGGACCGCCGCCAACGCCAGCCGCAGGGACCGTTCCCGCCCCACGACGACCGTGCCGACGGCGGCCAGCACCGCTTTCGCCTCGGCGGCGATCGTCTCGACTTCCGCGTGCTGCTGGTTCTCCGCGTTCTCGGCGTTCTCGGCGTTCTCCGCGTTGCCCGCGGTCGATTCGTTGCCCGGGGTCACAGGTTCTCCAAGAGGTCGGCGAGCTTCGACGGCTCGGGCAGCGGTGCGGTCGGGTCGGTGAGCAGGCGGTGCAGGTCGGCGCCGAGCACTTCGCGCGCCCGCGGGTCCTGGAGGCCGTGCACGCCGTGCTGCTGGCGCAACCGCGCCTCCGCGAGCCGCCGGAGCCGGGGCTGGACGCGGGTGACGAACCGGTCCTGGTCGACGGCGGCCTCGGCGAACCGGCTCGCGAGCGTGCCGGCCTGCACGGACGTGGCGGTGGAGACGGTCGCGGGCAGGGGCGTCCAGACGACGTCGGTCGCGCGGGGCAGGCGGGACACGAGCAGGGCCAGCGCGCCGACCGGCAACGCGATCAGCACCGCCCAGTGCCACGGCGAGCCCACGCGGTTCAGCACGAACGCGGTGACAGCGGCGACGGCGACCGCCAGCGTCGTCGCTCGGGCCATGCCGACCAGCGGGGTCACCGGAGGTCCCGGACGATGCGCGCCAGCGCTTCGGTGGCCGTGCGGGCGTCCGCCGCCGACACCTCGGCCGTCCCGAACCGCGCCCGCTGGTAGACCCCCTTGAGCGTGCCCGCCGCGGCCTCGTCCACCCGGTAGCGGCGCAGCAGGTCGCCGGTGAACTCGGTCGGCGTCTGGTGGTCCCGGCGTGGCACGCCGCTGTCCTCGGCGGCCCGTTCGAGGCTGAGCCAGGCGGCGATCACCGCGTCACCGGGCGGGCCGGCCTGGTCGCGCAACGCTTCCAGCGCGTCCGCCGCACCTCGGACGAAGATCACCGACGGCTCCGCCCGGCCGTCCTCCAGCTCGGGCGCGTCGACCGCCACCCCCACCCCCCGCCGCCGCTCGCGCCGGAACACGCCGAACGAGAGCAGCAGCGCCACCACGCCGATCACCGCCACCACGACCAGCACGATCAGGACGACGAGCAGCGACCCGGCCGCCGTCGACCCGCCCACCTCGGTGTCGAACGGGTCGACCGACGCGGCGGGCGGCGCGGCCGTCTCGTCGACGTCGACCGGCCGTTCCGCGAACCGGACCGGCGACGTCCCGCGCGCGGCGAGCGCCACCAGCACGAGCGCCGACCCCACCGCGAGGACGAGCGCGAGGCGGGGCTTCATGAGCCCAGGATGCCTGGTCCCTCCGGGTCGGCGCGTGCGGTTCGCGCGAAGACGACCGACTGGCCTACCCGGCAGGGATCTCCGGGGTGGGCCAGGTGCACACGGAACAGCGCACTTCGCGGAACCGCGGACGCCTGCGTTCCTGGTGTCACCTCTTCGGGTGGCCTGCGGCCTCCGACGCCGCACGCAGGACGTCCTGGAGCATGGACTGGGTGAGCTTGCCGGTGAACGTGTTCTGCTGGCTCACGTGGTAGCAGCCGAACAGGTGCAGGGGCGGGCCGTCGTCCTGGGCGGGCAGCGCGACCCGGACACCGTGGCCGAAGACCGGACGTGGACGGGGAACCTGCCAGCACGCGGCCAGCACCGGGAGCAGCGCCTGCCAGCCGAACGCGCCCAGCACGAGCACCGCGCGCAGTGTCGGGCGGAGCAGTTCGAGTTCCCTGATCAGCCACGGACGGCAGTTGTCGCGTTCCTCCGGGGTCGGCTTGTTCTCCGGCGGCGCGCACTTCACCGGCGCCGTGATGCGGGTGCCGATCAGCTCCAGGCCGTCGCCGACGTGGGTCGCCGTCGGCTGCGTCGCCAACCCGACCTCGTACATCGCCGCGTACAGGAAGTCGCCCGAGCGGTCGCCGGTGAACATGCGGCCGGTGCGGTTCGCGCCGTGCGCGGCCGGGGCCAGGCCGACGATGGCCAGCGAGGCGTCCGCCGGACCGAAGCCGGGCACCGGACGTCCCCAGTACTCCTGGTCCCGGAACGCCGCCCGCTTCACCCTCGCCACCTCCTCGCGCCACGCGACCAACCGCGGGCAGGTGCGGCAATTGGTAACCCGTTCGTCAAGAGCGGACAGCGGGAGCAAGGAGCGCGACTCCGATCGTAGAGTTCGAGCATGACCGACAAGGACAACGGCGACGAGCAGGCCGCCAAGGACGCCAAGGACCAGCCCGGCGACGAGCGGGACCTCCCGGCCGACGACCTCGTCACCACCTCGCACAGCATTACCGTCAAGCGCCGCAAGCTGAACTACACCACGACCACCGGTCGGGTGGTGCTGCGGCAGGAGGTGCTGACCGAGGGCAAGTTCGACGGGCACCAGCCGAAGGCGGAGGTGTTCGTCACCGCGTACACGCTGGACGGGGCTGACCCGGCGAAGCGGCCGGTGACGTTCGCGTTCAACGGCGGGCCGGGGTCGTCCAGCGTGTGGCTGCACCTGGGGCTGCTCGGGCCGCGCCGGGTCGTGTCCGGTGACGTCGGCGAGATGGCGCCGCCGCCGTACGACCTGGTCGACAACGCCGAGACGCTGCTCGCGCACAGCGACCTCGTGTTCATCGACCCGGTGTCCACGGGGTACTCGCGGGCGGTGAAGGGCGAGAAGCCCGGCGAGTACCACGGGTTCCAGGGCGACCTGGAGTCGGTCGGCGAGGTGATCCGGCTGTGGACGTCGCGCAACGGGCGCTGGATGTCGCCGAAGTTCCTGGCCGGCGAGTCGTACGGGACGACGCGGGCGGCCGGGTTGGCCGAGTACCTGCAGTCCCGGTACGGCATGTACCTCAACGGGCTGATGCTGATCTCGTCGGTGCTGGACTTCGCCACGCTGGACTTCAGCGAGGGCAACGACCTGCCGCACACGTTGTTCCTGCCGACGTACGCGGCGATCGCGCACTACCACGGGCTGCACGGGTCGCGTGAGCTCGATGACGTGCTGGCGGAGGCGGAGGAGTTCGCGTCGCGGGACTACCCGTGGGCGTTGGCGCGCGGTAACCGGCTGTCCACTGAGGAGCGTGCCGACGTGGTGGCGCGGCTGGCCGCGCTCACCGGTCTGAGCGAGGACTACGTGGACCGGGTGAACCTGCGGATCGAGCACGTGCGGTTCTTCACCGAGTTGCTGCGGTCGGAGCGGAAGGTCGTCGGGCGGTTGGACTCGCGGTTCACCGGGCCGGACGCGGATTACGGGCGGGAGCACTTCGGCGAGGACCCGTCGTACTCGGCGATCCTCGGGCCTTACACGGCGGCTTTGAACCACTACGTGCGGGCGGAGTTGGAGTACGAGAACGATCTGCCGTACGAGATCCTGACGATGAACGTGCGGCCTTGGTCCTTCAAGGAGTTCGAGGGGGTGCACGTGACGGTGGCGGACAAGTTGGCATCGGCGATGCGCGCCAACCCGCACCTTCGGGTGCACATCGCGTACGGGCACCTCGACGGTGCGACGCCGTACTACGCTGCGGAGCACGTGGTGGCACACCTGAAGATCCCGGACGAACTGCACGCCAACATCGAAGCCGCCTACTACCCCGCGGGACACATGATGTACGTCCATGAGCCGTCGCGGGTGCAGCAGTCGAAGGACCTGGCCGATTTCGTCCAATCCGCTTCGAACCGCTAGGTCTTCGAACCGCTAGGTCGCGCGGGACACGCCCAGGGTGTGAAGGGAGTCCGCAGGATTCCTCGAGATCACCCTGACGTGTTAAACCGGGCGCGGGCGGTATGAATGGCATCATCCGATGCGTTGCCGGAAACATGGAGGCGGCGCACACGGCGGACCCGTAGGAGAACAGGCGACAGCGGTAGCGGTAGCGGTAGCGGTAGCGGTAGCGGTAGGCAGGGATAGCGGACCAGGCACAGCGGACACCCGCCGAACACCGCGAACCCGCCCCGGTCCCTGCCCGGTCGACCGGAGTGAGATCGGCCGGGCAGGGACCAGGCTCACGACCGCGCGACCCGGCGGACCGGACGAGTTGACGGCCAAGGCGGTCGGGGGCACGGCGGTCTGGGCGGCCGGGAAAGGCCGTGGTCAGGGGACGACGGAGCGTTCCTCGGCGAAGTGGCACGCGCTCGGGTGCCCGCCCACGCGGGTGATCAGGGCCGGTTCCTCCGCGGCGCACACGTCCTGCGCTTTCCAGCACCGCGTGCGGAAGCGGCAGCCGGAGGGCGGGTTCACGGGGGACGGAACGTCGCCGGTCAGGCGGATCACGTCCCGCCTGCCGCGCAGGGTCGGGTCGGCCACCGGCACCGCGGACAGCAGCGCCTGCGTGTACGGGTGCGTGGGGTGCTGGTAGATCTCCTCCTCGGTCCCCAGCTCGACGATCTTCCCCAGGTACATCACCGCCACCCGGTCCGACAGGTGCCGCACCACCGACAGGTCGTGCGCGATGAACACGTACGACAGCCCGAACTCACCTTGGAGCTCCGCCAGCAGGTTCATCACCTGCGCCTGGATCGACACGTCCAGCGCCGACACCGGCTCGTCGCAGACGATCACCTTCGGCCGCAGCGCCAACGCCCGCGCGATCCCGATCCGCTGCCGCTGCCCACCCGAGAACTGGTGCGGGTACCGGTTGAGGTGTTCGGGGTTCAGGCCGACGACGTCCAGCAGCTCCCGCACCCGCCCGGCCCGCGACGCCTTGGGCGCCACCTCCGGGTGGATCTCGAACGGCTCACCCACGATGTCCCCCACGGTCATCCGCGGGTTCAGGGAGGTGTACGGGTCCTGCAGCACGATCTGCATCTCCCGCCGCCACCTCCGCAGCGCGGCGCCCCGGAGCGAGAACATCGGCTCACCCTCGAAGTACGCCGCCCCGGACGTGGGCGGTTCCAGGCGCATCAGGACCTGGGCGAGGGTCGACTTGCCGCACCCCGACTCGCCGACCACCCCCAGCGTCTCCCCGGCGCCCAACGTGAACGACACGCCGTCCACCGCCCGCACCTGCCCGATGGTCCGCCGGAACGCCACCCCCCGCGTCACCGGGAAGTGCTTCACCAGGTCCACCACTTCCAGCAGCTCAGGCACGAGGACCACCGACTCCCCCGGCCCCACCAGCTCCAGCAGAACCACCAGAACCACCGGCTCCACGAGATCCCGCGACACCGGATCCCGCCACGACCTCCTCCGCGAAGTGGCACGCGCTGGTCCGCCCGGACCCGAGCCGCACCGCCGACGGCACGTGCGTCCCGCAGATGTCCTCCGCCCGCGGACACCGGGGGTGGAACGGGCATCCCGGCGGGATCCGCAGCAGGCTCGGCGGCAGCCCGCGGATCGTCTCCAGGGCCGTCCCCTTCGAGTCCAACCGGGGCAGCGAGCGCATCAACGCCGCCGTGTACGGGTGGCCGGGCGACCGGAACAGCGACACGGCGTCCGCGTGCTCCACGATCCGCCCCGCGTACATCACCACGATCCGGTCCGCCACCTCCGCCACCACCCCGAGGTCGTGCGTGATCAGGACCAACCCCATCCGCCGCTCGCGCTGGATCTCCGCCAGCAGGTCCATGATCTGCGCCTGCACGGTCACGTCCAGCGCCGTCGTCGGCTCGTCCGCGATCAGCACCTCGGGGTCCAGCGCCAGCGACATCGCGATCATCGCCCGCTGCCGCATCCCGCCCGAGAACTGGTGCGGGTACTCCCGAACCCGTTGCCGCGCACCGGGGATCCGCACCAGGTCCAGCAGCTCGATCGCCCGCGCCCGCGCGTCGGCCCGGCTCATCCCGCGCCGCACCCGCAGCTGCTCCTCGATCTGGAACCCCACCGTGAACACCGGGTTCAACGCCGACAGCGCGTCCTGGAAGATCATCGCCACGCCTGAGGCGCGCACGGCACGACGGCGTTCGGCGGAGGCCGGCAGCAGCTCCTCACCGCGGAACCGCACCGACCCCCGCGTCACGAAAGCCGGCGGGGTGTCGAGGATCCCCATGATCGCCTGCGCGGTCACGCTCTTGCCCGACCCGGACTCGCCCAGCACGGCCAACGTCTCGCCCGCCGACACGTGGTAGCTCACGCCGTTCAGCACGCGCGCCACCCCGTCCCGGGTCCGGAACTCCACGTGCAGGTCCTCGACCTCCAGCAGCACAAAAACCTCCCCAGAAGGATCCAGTCCCAGCAGATCAACGCAGCTTCGGGTCGAGGGCTTCACGCACCGCGTCGCCCAGCATCACGAACGCCAGCACGGTCGCGGTCAGGAAACCGGCCGGGAACAGCAACGCGTGCGGCGCGACGCGCAGGTAGTCCTTGGCGCTGTTGATCATCACGCCCCACGACACGACCGGCTGCCGCAGCCCGATCCCGAGGTACGACAACGTCGCCTCGGCCCCGATGAACGCCCCCAAGGCGATCGTCGAGTACACCAGCACGGGCGCGACGCAGTTGGGCAGCATGTGCTTGCCGATGATCCGCGCCGAGGACGCGCCCAGCGCCCGCGCCGCCTTCACGTAGTCCTGCTGCTTGGCCGCGATCGCCGTGGACCTCATGATCCGCATCGCCACCGGCCACGACAGCACCGAGATCGACAGCACCACCTGCGCCACGATCCGCACCGGTCCCGCGTGACCGCCGGCGTTCAACGTGGTGAGGATGACGATCGCGCCCAGCACGAACGGCACGCCGACGAACACGTCCGCGATCCGCGACACCACGGCGTCCAGCCACCCGCCGTAGAACCCGGCCAGCATCCCGACCGACGCCCCGACGAGCACCACGCCCAACGTCGCCAGCACACCGACGACGATCGACGCCCGTGCCCCGTGGACGACGCGCGTGTAGATGTCGTAGCCCTGGTTGTCGTACCCGAACCACGCCTGGGCGGACGGCGCGCCACGCGACCGCGACAGGTCGGCCAGGTTCGGGTCGCCGGACGCGAACAGCCCCGGGAACAGCGCCATCGACAGCATGAGCGCGATCAACGACACGGACACCCAGAACAACGGCCGCCGCCGCAACGTGTGCCAGGCGTCCCCGAACAGCCCGCGCGGCCGTTCCGCCACCAGCGAAGCGATCTGGTCAGTCATAGCGGATCCTCGGGTCCAAGACCGCGTACAGCAGGTCCACCAGCAACGTCATGAGCAGGTACACCAGCACGAGCACGGTGACCACGCCGGTCACCATCGCGCCGTCCTTGGTCAGGATCGACCGGAACACCAGGCCTCCGACGCCGGGCACGTTGAAGATCCCCTCGGTGACGATCGCGCCGCCGAGGAACGCGCCGAGGTCCGTGCCCAGGAACGTGACCACCGGGATCAGCGAGTTCCGCAGCAGGTGCACGCCCACCACCCGCCGCGTCGGCTGGCCCTTCGCCAACGCGGTGCGCACGTAGTCGGCCCGCCGGTTCTCCGCGATGCTCGCGCGGGAGAGCCTCGCCACGTAGGCCATGGACAGGCTCGCCAGCACGAACCCGGGCACGACGAGGTTGCCGAACGTCGGCGTGGTGACCGTCGGCGAGATCCAGCCGAGTTGCAGCCCGAACACGAGCTGCACCACGTACCCGGTGACGAACACCGGGATGGAGATGAGGAACAGCGTGGACACCAGCACCAGGCTGTCCAGGAACCCGCGGTTGCGCAGGCCCGAGACGACACCGGCGGTGATGCCGATGACGGCCTCGACCAGCAGCGCCACGAGGGCGAGCTTCACCGTCACCGGGAACGCCGCCGCGATCCGGTCGCCGACCTCCAGCCCGGACGAGGTGACGCCGAAGTCGCCTTGGACGAGGCCGAGCAGGTACTTGCCGTACTGGACGAGCAGCGGGTCGTCCAGGTTGAACTTCTCCCGCATCGCCGTCACGTACGAGGCCGGGCAGTCCCGTTCACCGCACTTGCCCTCGAACGGGTCACCCGGCACCGCCCACACCAGGGCGTAGATCAGGAACGTGGTGCCGGCGAACACCGGCACCATCTGCAGCAGCCTGCGCAGGACGTAACGCCCCAACGAGCACTCCCCTCGGGCGGGGCCGGTCCGGGTGGCCTGCCACCCGGACCGGCCCGTGCGAAACCCCGGTGCGCGGAACCCCTGGTGCTAGGCCACTTCGACCGTGTAGAGGTCCAGCGTGCGGAACGGGTCGAGGTTCGCCACCTTGAGCCGGTCGGAGCGGCCGGCGATGGTGTTCTGCGTCCACAGCGGGAGGACGGGCAGGTCCTCCGCGAGCATCCGCTCGGCTTCGAGGTACAGCTCGATCGCTTCCTCTTCGCTGGGCGCCTTGTCGGCTTCGGCGAGCTTGGCGTCGAACGCCGGGTTGGAGTAGCCGCCGTCGTTGGAGGACGAGCCGGTCCGGTACAGCGGCGTGAGCCAGTTCTCGATCGACGGGTAGTCGGCGATCCAGCCCGCCCGGTACATGCCGGTCATCTCGTGCGCGTTCACCTTCTGCCGGAACTCGCCGAAGCTGGTGGACGGCACGAACCTGGCCTCGATGCCGAGGGTGTTCTTGAGGCTGTTGACCACCGCCTCGGCCCATTCCGTGTGGCCGCTGTCGGTGTTGGACAGCAGCACGACCTCGCCGGTGTAGCCGGACCTGGCGAGCGCGGCCTTGGCCTTCTCCGGGTTGAACGTGCAGAACTCGCCGCACTGGCCGGGCTGGTAGCCCTTCATCAGCGGGTGCACCCAGCCGTCGGCGGGTTTGCGGGTGCCCTCGAAGATGACCCGGGTGATCTCCTCGCGGTTGATCGCCATGGAGATCGCGCGGCGCAGCTCGACGTTGTCGTAGGGCTTGAGGTACAGCGGGAACGCGATGGTCTGTTTGTTCAGCGTCTCGCGCTGCACCACCCGTTCGCCCAGGTCGGTCTCGTACTGGCGGCCGGCCAGCGCGTTGGGCGGCAGTTCCTCCAGGAAGTCCAGGTTGTTCGCGACGAGGTCCGCGTAGGCCGATTCACGGCTCTGGTAGACCTTCAGCGTCAGGTCCTTGAACTTGGGCTTGTCGTTGCCCTTGTAGTCGTCGTAGCGGGTCAGCTTGATGTCGGTGCCGACGGTGCGCGAGACGTACTTGAACGGGCCGTTGCCGATCGGGTGTTCCTCGAAGGCCTCGCGGTCCTCGAAGAACGCTTCGGGCAGCGGCGCGAACACCTCGTAGCCGATGGTCACCGGGAACACGGCGAACGGCTCGGACAGGGTGATGGTGAACGTGTGGTCGTCCACGACCTCCAGGCCGGACATGGTCTCCGCGGTCGGGGCCGGCGGCTCCTGCGGGCCGTCGGGGCCGTCCGGGTCCTTCGGGTGGACGGCGTCGAAGCCGTCGATCTGGGCGAAGAAGCTGGCGCCCTGGGTGGCGTTGGGGCCGTAGGCGGTCCAGTTCCAGGCGTCCACGAAGCTCTTGGCGGTGACGGCGCTGCCGTCGTGGAACTGCCAGCCGGGCTTGATCTTGACGGTGAAGACCTTGGAGTCGGTGGTGTCGATCGACTCGGCCATCGCGTTCACCGGCTGCGCGTCCTCCGCGCGGTACTCGACCAGGCCGGTGAACATCGGGTCGAGGACCCGGCTGCCGCCGACCTCGGTGGTGTTGCCGGGGACGAGCGGGTTCTCCGGCTCGGTGTTGAAGATGGTGATGCCGGCTTCGGTGTTCGAGGCCGCCGGGGTGTCTGCCGCGCCGCAGGCGGTCGCGGCCAGAGCGACCGCGACGGCGGCGGGGACTAATCGTGCACGTGACAATGGGTCCTCCCACCTGATCGGGTGTAACCGAGCAGAGTCGACCGCTTTCACAGCGTGAGAGGAACGCTATTCGGACGGTGACGTGGGCCATACCGGTGACGGCGTCACGGCTTGATCACGATCAATCCCAGTTGACAGCTTCAGGCGACGGAAAACGCGATGCCGTCGAGGATGTCGTGTTCGCTGGAGACGAGTTCCGTCACTCCGCGCGACTCCAGGTGGTCGGCCAGCGCGCGGACGATCAACGCGCCACCGCAGATCACGTCCACCCGACCGGGGTGCATCGGCCCCAATGCCGCGCGCTCGTCGTGACTCATCGTGAGCAGCTTCGCGGTGGTCTCGCGGATCCGGTCGAGGCCGATCCGGGCCAGGTGGATCTCGGTCGGGTCGTACCGGGGCAGGTCCTTGGTGAGCGCGACGAGGGTGGTGACGGTGCCGGCCACGCCGATCCACGTCTTGGTCTTCGCCGTGGGGACCGCCTCGAACGCCTCGGCCAGGACGTCGCGCGCCACCCGGACCGCTTCGTCCACTTCGGCTTCGGTCGGCGGGTCGCCGCGCAGGCAGCGTTCGGTGAGCCGCACGCAGCCGATGTCCACGGACCGGGCCGCCTCGACGTCGCCGCGCACGCCGTTCCACGTGCCGAGGACGAGTTCGGTCGACCCGCCGCCGATGTCGGAGACGAGGAAGGGGCCTTCGTCCGCGTCCAGGTCGGACACCGCGCCGGTGAACGAGAGGCGGGCCTCCTCGTCACCGGTGATGACTTCGGCTTCGACGCCCAGGACTTCGCGGGTCATGTCGAAGAACGCGTCTTTGTTGGCGGCGTCCCGGGTGGCGGAGGTCGCCACCATGCGGACGCGCTCGGTTCCCTTGCGGCGCAGGACGTTCGTGTAGTCGAGGAGCGCGGCGCGGGTGCGGGCGATGGCGTCGGGGTGCAGCTCGCCGGTGGCGTCCACCCCTTGTCCCAGTCGGACGACCCGCATCTCGCGGTGCACGTCGCGCAGCCACCGCTCGCCACTGTCCGAAGTGGTCACGTCGGCGACCAGCAGCCGGATCGAGTTGGTCCCGCAATCGATCGCGGCCACGCGTGCCATGCCCGGTTTCCTTCCCTGCCGGTGGGTGCTGCTCCCAGCACAGTAGTCGCCGCACGGCCCGGACCTGCCCGTGACGCGGGCCGCCGGGGTCCGGCTTCGGCTGGGCCGGGTGAGCGGGTCCGGGAAGGGCTGGCGGCTCCGGGACGGCTCAGTTCGGCTGCATGGACGAGGTGGTCGGCGACGGCTCGGCGGAGGTGACCGGGTCGCCGGAGGTGCCGGCCGGCGTGCTGCTGCCCGCCGTGGTCGCCTCTGGGGTGGTCGCCTCTGGGGTGGTCGCCTGCGGAGTCGTGGACTCCGGCGTCGTCGTGGCGGCCGAGGTCGTCCGTTCCGTGGTCGTCACCGCGGACGACGTGGTCACCGGCGACTCGGACGTCGCCGACGGGGAGCTGGACCCGGTCGTCGTCGGCGTGGTCGTCGTCGTGGGCTCAGTCGTCGTGGGCGTCGTGGTGGTGGTCGGCGTCGGGCAGCCCGGCGGCACGGAGGGTGTCGTCGTGGTCGGCGGCGTCGTCGTCGTCGGCGTGGTCGTGGGCGTGGTGGTCGTCGTCTCCGTCGGCGTCGTGGGGCACGACGGCGGCGTCGGGGTCAGCGGCACCGTCGTCCCGGGACGCGTCGTGGTCGTCGGCGGGGTGGTCGTGCCGTGCGACGGCGGCGTCGTGCCGGGAGGCGTGGTGCCCGGGGGTGTCGTGCCCGGGGGTGTCGTGCCGGGAGGCGTGGCGCCGGGCCGCCCGGGGTTGTACGCCGGGTTGCCGGGGCCGGGGCCGTAGTCGTCGTCCGAGCCGACCATGTCCGGCAGCGGGGTGATGCCCTTCGAGTAGGCGTCGGCCCAGTACAGCACCGTCCGCACGTACTCCTCGGAGTGGTTGTACCGGAACACCGAACGCGCGCGCTGCACCGGATCGCTCAGGTCCGAGCCGTACGCGCACAGGTAGTTGCCCGCGCCGACGGTGGCGTCGTAGATGTTGTTCGGGTTCTTCTGGCCGTCGCCGTTGCCGTCGGCCGCGTAGCCGGCCCACGTGGACGGGATGAACTGCATCGGGCCCACGGCCCGGTCCCACGTCCGGTCACCGTCGAAACGGCCGCCGTCCGTGTCCGGGATCGCCGCCACGCCGGGCGAGCCGTCGAGCACCGGCCCCACGATCGGGCTAACCGTGGTGCCGTCCTCGGTGACCCGGCCGCCGCGCGCGTGCCCGGACTCGCTGCGCCCGATGCTCGCCAGCAGCGGCCAGTCGAGGTTGCAGCCGGGCGTCGTGCGGGCCAGCCGGTCCGCCGCGCGCATGTAGGCCTCGAGCATGACGCCGGGGATGCCGTGCTGGCCCTCGCGCAGGAAGCCGCCGTCCAACGGGGGCAGCTCGTCCTCGAACTCGGACGGGTCGTCGGCGGCGTCGAGCAGCGCCGCGCTCAGCTCGTCGGTCTCGGGCAGTCGGCCGGTCGCGCCCAGGCCGTCGCCGTCCTTCAGCGCCAGCGTGCCGAGCACGTCACCGGAGCCGGGTGGGATGGCCTCGACGCCGGACTGGTTCGACAGGTTGACCCAGTCGACGGGTGTCGCGCCGTGCAGGAGGGCGGGGATGAGCATGGCGGCGGTCGCCGTCGCGGCGAACCCCCACTGCCGTGGCGTCATCGTGCCCGGATGGACCTTGGCCCGCTTCCGCACGCGACGTTTGCTCTTCGGCACAGCCACGAACTCCCCAATAGTCGTTACCCGCCGAGACCCAGAGTGCCTGATCCGAACGGCGGTGTCACTGCCGTGTGCCCCCGGATGTCCGAAGAACTGCCCTTGGAGTCAGTTCTTCACCGTTGACGCGCAGTCACCGCTCGGCCACCACTCGGCGAGCCTGTCGAGCGCCTCGTCGCCGAACGGGTTCACGCCGGGGCCCGCTGCCAGCGAGTGCGCCACGTGGACGTGCAGGCACTTGACCCGGTCGGGCATGCCGCCCGCGGTGACGGTCGTGCCCAGCGGCTCGATCGCGTCGCGCTCGGCCAGGTACAGCTCGTGCGCCCGCCGGTAGTGCTCGGCCAGCTGTTCGTCCGCGGCCAACCGGTCGGTCATCTCCTTCATCAGCCCGGCGCCCTCCAGCCTGCTGACGAACGAGTTCAACCGCGAGCAGGTCAGGTAGTACAGGGTCGGGAACGGGGTGCCGTCCTCCAACCGCGGGTTGGTCTGCACGACCGCCGGGTGCCCGCTGGGGCACCGCGCGGCGACCTCCCGCATCCCCCGCGGCGCGCGTCCCAGCTGCGCCGTCACCGCCGCCCTGTCCTCGTCACTGACCGTCATCGCGCTGCCGCCGAATCCCACAGTTGCTCGTACCACGCCTTGTCCTGGGCCGGTTTCGCGGCCGGTCGTTGTTCGTCCAGTTCGCGCTCCGCGTCGCCGGGGAGCTGCACGATGTAGGGGGTCTCACCGGGCCGCACGTAGTGCAGCCGGCGCCGTGCCTCGGCCTCCACGTGCGCCGGGTCGGCCAGTTCGCGCTTGCGCTGCTCCAGCTGGGCCACCTCGGCGCGCAGGGTCTCGTGCGAGGCGGTGATCCCGCGCAGCTCCTCGCGCTGCGCCAGGTACGTCCGCAGCGGCACGGCGATGCTCAGCGCCAGCGCGCACACCACCATCGCCAGCAGCGCGGCCCGCCGGGTGCCGGTCATGCCGAACGCGCCGCCGGTGCCCGCGCCGGCCCTGGTCCGGGCCTTCGACTGCGGCTTGCGCGCGGGCGGCCGGGCCTGCGGCCTCGTGCCGGAGGCCTTGGCGCCGGAGGCCTTGCGCCCCGCCGAGCCGGCCCGCCCGGTCCCGCGGTCGGCCGGACTCGCGCCGTGAGCCCTGCGACCAGCGGTTCCGCCCTCGGCGGCGGTGCGCTCCCCGGCCTTGCGGTCCCCTGCCTTCCGGCCCGCTGCCGGGCCGCCTGCCGACTTGCGATCGGCCGCCTTGCGGTCACCGGCTTTGCGATCGGCTGCCTTGCGGTCCCGGCCGGCGGCAGGGCTGGATCTCGGCGTGGCGTCGCGGCCACGCCGAGGATCCCGTTCCCGCGGCGCCATCAGCTCTCCGGCGTGTACCGCGGGAAGGCCAGGTCGCCGGCGTACCGCGCGGCGTCGCCCAGGGCCTCCTCGATGCGCAGGAGCTGGTTGTACTTCGCCGTGCGCTCGCCGCGGGCGGGCGCGCCGGTCTTGATCTGGCCGACGCCGGTGGCCACCGCGAGGTCGGCGATCGTGGTGTCCTCGGTTTCGCCGGAGCGGTGGGACATCATCGACTTGTAGCCGTACGAGGTGGCCAGGGAGACCGCGTCCAGCGTCTCGGACAGCGTGCCGATCTGGTTGACCTTCACCAGCAGCGCGTTCGCCGCGCGCCGGGAGATGCCCTCCTCCAGCCGCTCCGGGTTCGTCACGAACAGGTCGTCGCCGACGATCTGGACGCGTTCGCCCAGCTCCGCGGTCAGCTGCACCCAGCCGTCCCAGTCGTCCTCGGACAGCGGGTCCTCGATCGACACGAGCGGGTAGGCGTTGACCAGCTCGGTGTAGTAGCCGGTCATCTGCTCGGCGCTGCGCTTGGTCTTCTCGAACGTGTAGGCGCCGTCGGAGTGGAACTCGGTGGCGGCCACGTCCAGGGCGAGCGCGACGTCCCGGCCGGGGGTGTAGCCGGCCTTCTCGATCGCGACCAGGATCAGGTCGAGCGCGGCCCGGTTGCTCGACAGCGCGGGCGCGAAGCCGCCCTCGTCGCCCAGGCCGGTGGACAGGCCCTTGGACTTCAGCACCGACTTCAGGGCGTGGTAGACCTCGGCGCCCCAGCGCAGGGCCTCGCGGAAGCTCTCCGCGCCGATCGGCGCGATCATGAACTCCTGGATGTCCACGTCGGTGTCGGCGTGCGCGCCGCCGTTGAGGATGTTGAGCATGGGCACGGGCAGGACGTGCGCGTTCGGGCCGCCGATGTACCGGAACAGCTCCAGGCCGCTGGAGGTCGCCGCCGCCTTCGCCACCGCCAGCGACACGCCGAGGATCGAGTTCGCGCCCAGGCGGGACTTGTCGGGGGTGCCGTCCAGGTCGACCAGCTTCTGGTCCACCACGCGCTGTTCGACTGCCTCGATGCCGACCAGCTCGGGACCGATCTCGTCGAGCACGGCCGTGACCGCGCGCTCCACTCCCCTGCCGAGGTAGCGCCTGGCGTCGCGGTCCCGCAGCTCCACCGCTTCGTGCTCGCCGGTGGACGCCCCGGACGGCACCGCGGCGCGCTCCAGCGTTCCGTCGTCCAGCGCGACCTCAACCTCGACGGTCGGGTTGCCGCGCGAGTCCAGGATCTCGCGGGCGCCGACCTGCTCGATGACCGCCACGTGCGCTCCCTCGTCAGACCATCTGTGCATCTGCGCCGAGCCTAGTTGGTGCAAGGTGTGGAACGGCCCCGGCTCGCTCGTCGGGGCGTCAGCGGGAAGGGGTTTCACGCGTGGTTCACGTGACGCGGGGTGGGAACGGGCCGTTGCTGGTGCTGCTGCACGGGCTGGGTGCGACCGGATCGGTGTGGCGCGGGGCGGCGGAGTCGTGGCCGGGGTCGTGGTTGGCGGTGGACCTGCCGGGGCACGGGAGGTCTCCGGCGCTGGACCGGTACTCGTTCGGGGCGTTCGCGGCTGCCGTGGCGTCGGTGGTCCCGGCCGGACCGGTGGCCGTGCTGGGGCACTCGCTGGGTGGCGTGGTGGCGTTGACGCTGGCCAGCGGGTGGTTCGGGGTGGACGTGCGGGCCGCCGGCGGGGTGGGGATCAAGCTGCGGTGGACGGCGGAGGAGCTGGAGCGGGCGGCGTCGATGGCGGCCCGGCCGGCGCGGGTGTTCGGGACGCGGGCGGAGGCGTCGGCGTGGGCCGGGAAGCTGGCCGGTGTGCCGTTGGAGGACGGCGTGGTCGAGGTGGGCTCGGGTGGGGAGGCCGGGTGGCGGGCGGCGCTGGATCCGGCGGCCTTCGGGGTGGGCGCGCCGGACGTGGCGGGGTTGCTGGCGGTGGCGAAGGCGCCGGTGGTGCTGGCCGCGGGCGAGGCCGACCACATGTGCCCGCCGGAGCACCTGAGGGAGGCTCAGGCGAGCGGGATGGTCCTGCCTGGAGTGGGGCACAACGCCCACGTGGAGCGACCCGCGTCGATCAAGCCCGTGCTCGACCGGCTGCACGCCGCGCTGGTCGGGTGACTCGTGGGTGGCTCATGGGGTGACACGCCGATCCCGTCATCCGGTCGGCTGTCGAACTGCGGCGGGGTGCGCGGGTAGCGTTGATCGAACCATGACGGACAGCACCTTCGAGGCGTTCCGCCGAGCCGAGGCGCTGCTCGCCGACCGGCGCCCGTTGGAGGCGCTGCGGGAGCTGCGCGTCGTGCTCGAAGCGGCGCCGGAACGGGCGAGCGTGCAGCTGCTCGCGGGCCGGGCCTACCTGGGTTCGGCCCAGTTCAAGCGTGCCGAGGCGGCGTTCCTGAAGGTGCTGGAGTTCGACCCGAGCGACCACTACGCGCGGTTCGCGCTGGGCCGGACGTTGCAGCGGCAGAACCGGTTGACCGAGGCGTTGACGCAGCTCAGGATGGCTGCGGCGATGAACCCGTCACCGGAGTACCAGGAGGCGCTGGGCGAGGTCAGCGCACGACTCGCGGTGGAACGGGACCGATGACGTACGAACTCGGCGAGGTCGTGGCCGAACGGCAGGTGGAGTGCGCCGCCGGTGACGGCAGCCGCACGCAGGTCGTGGTCCGCATCGGCAGGCCCCACCCGGACCCGCTGAGTTCCCACGGTGACTGGCGCTGCCCGCACCAGATCGTGGGGCTGGGCGAGGAGACCGTCGGCGCGTCGTTCGGCGTCGACTCCTTGCAGGCCCTGTTGCTGAGCGTGTACCGCGTGCGGCTGGAGCTGGCGGATCGCGCGAAGGCGGCCTCGGTGGACCTCGACTGGCTGGGCCTCCCGGACCTGGGCCTCACGGTCACCCCGACCCCGGTCCCGCCCGCCGACCCTCGCACGTAGACCCCGGCAAGACCGGCGCTACCGCCCTGATCGACCGCTCCAGGCGTGCTCGACCCGGCTGTCGTGGTCGACTCAGCCGGTGAGGCTGGCGCGGGCGTAGGCGTCGGCGCCGCTGTAGACGTTCTGGCCGTACTCGGTCGAGTTGTTGTAGTCCAGCACGGCCGACCACCACCCCGCGCCGGTGCCCAGGTCACGGCCGCCGGAGCAGAGGTACCGCGCCGCCGCCAGCGCCGCGTCGTCGATGTTCTGCGGGTCCGGGTTCCGGCCGTCCCCGTTCGCCCGGACCGCGTACCGCGCCCAGGTGGTCGGGATGAACTGCATCGGCCCCACCGCCCTGTCCCACGTGGTGTCGCCGTCGAGGACGCCGCCGTCGCTGTCGGCGATCGCCTTCACGCCCGGTGAGCCGTCCAGCGGGATGCCGACGATCGGTCTCGACGGCCGTCCTTCCTCACCGAGCTCCCGACCGCCGATGGTGCCGTGGTGCGACTCGATGCGGCCGATACCGGCCAGCGTCGCCCACGAGATCCGGCACGCCGGGTCCTCCGCCCGCATCATCAGGTCCGCGACGGCGTACGCCCGCAGGGCGCGGGCCGGGACGTCGATCTTGTCCGACAGCGACGCGGCCCACTCGTCGAGCGGTTCGACACCGGGGGTGGGCGAGGCCTGCGGTTCGCCGGACGTCGGCACCTGGCCGCCCGCCCCCGGCGCCGCGGCACCGGGCTGCACCTCCTGGAACGGCACGGGGAACGGCGGGTCC
Source organism: Saccharothrix isguenensis (assembly GCF_052936305.1). Taxonomy (NCBI): domain Bacteria; kingdom Bacillati; phylum Actinomycetota; class Actinomycetes; order Pseudonocardiales; family Pseudonocardiaceae; genus Saccharothrix; species Saccharothrix isguenensis. Next base: position 685,905 of record NZ_CP193626.1, on the reverse strand, counting down.
ACGGCCGTCCTGGGCCCGGACCGGTTCAACGTGCCCAGCGCCCAGGCCCCGCCCGCCACGAAGGCGAGCAGGAGCAGCACGAGCGCCAGGCGTCCGACGAGGTTGCCGGCATCGCCACGACCCGGAGGGCGAGGCTCGGTCTTCGGCGGGGGCGGGACGACCACGAAGCCAGGCTACGTGCTCTTCGCGCCGGCGAAGACGACGATCACGCAGCACTACGTCCCCGTACCGCTGGGTCACCCCGGGCTCCGCCTCCGCTCGACGTCCGGGAGGCGGGCGTTCAGCCCAACGGCGGCAGGGACGGCGGGGTGGCGGCCGGGCGTTCGGAAAGTGCCTCCAAGGCCAGGCGGACGGCGGTGTCGAGTTGGGGGTCGCGGCCGGCGACCCTGTCCTGCGGCGTGATCACGACCTCGACGTCCGGGTCGACGCCGTGGTTCTCCACGCCCCACCCCGGCCCGGCGAACCACGTCGCGTACCGGGGCTGCGTGACCATGGTGCCGTCGACCAGGCTGTACTGCATGTCGATCCCGATCACCCCGCCCCACGTGCGGGTGCCGACGACCGGCCCGATGCCCATCTCCTTGATCGCCACGTTCACGATGTCCCCGTCGGACCCGGCGAACTCGTCCGCGATCGCCACCACCGGCCCGCGCGGCGCGTCACCGGGGTAGCTGACGGCCGTGGTGTACCCGCGGGCCACCGACCAGCCGATGACCTTCCGCCCCAGCTTCTCCACCACCAGCTCGGACGTGTGCCCGCCGCCGTTCTCCCGCACGTCCAACACCACCGCCTCACGCGCCAGCTCCACCCGCAGGTCGCGGTGCAGTTGCGCCCAGCCGGCGCCCATCATGTCCGGCACGTGCAGGTACCCGACCCGCCCGTCGGTCAGCTCGTGCACGCGCGCACGCCGGTCGGCGACCCACGCGTGGTACCGCAGCGGCTCGTCGTCCCGCAGCGGCACCACCACGACGCGTCGCGGCTCGCCGCCGCGGCCCGGCCGCACGGTCAGCTCCACCGGCTTCCCCGCCGCACCGACCAGCAGCGGCGCGGGGCCGGTCAACGGGTCCACCTGCCGTCCGTCGACCGCCACGATCGCGTCACCGGTCCGCACCGCGACCCCGGGAGCCGACAGCGGCGACCGCGCCGCCGGGTCCGACGTCTCGCCCGGGATCACCCGCACGACCCGCCACGCGCCCGCCTCGTCCCGTTCGAGGTCCGCACCGAGCAGCCCGACCGCACGTCCGCGCGGCCCGCCGTGCACGGGCATGACGTAGGCGTGGGACGTCCCCAGCTCGCCCTGGACCTCCCACAGCAGGTCGACCAGGTCGCTGTAGCTGCCGAGCCGGTCCACCAGCGGCCGGTAGCGCTCCAGCACGCCCGCCCAGTCCACGCCGCCCATGTCGGTGCGCCAGAAGTGGTCCCGCATCAGCCGACCGGCCTCTGCGTACGACTGCCGCCACTCGGCCGCCCGGTCCACCACGACCCGGATCCGGGACAGGTCGACGTTCACCGAGTCGCTGTCGTCCGAGTCGACCTTCCGGTCGGTCGGCACGACCCGCAGGTCGCCGCCGTCCTGCACGACCATCCGCTGCCCGTCACCGGCCACGTCGAACGCGTCCACGCCGTCCACCAGCGTCTCGGTGCGCGACTTGGCCAGGTCGAACCGCTCCAGCAAGGCCCGGGGCGGACGGGCGGTCGCGCCGGCCAGGTTGTCGCCCAGCACACCGCGCAACGGCGACCGCAGCCACAGCAGCCCGCCCTTCGCCGCCGTCAGCGCCGAGTAGCGGGCGGCGGCGACCGGCACCGTCACCACCCGGTCGGCCAGGCCCTCCAGGTCGACGACGGTGATCGGGTTCTCGTCGTCCTTGTCCTTGTCCTTGTCGTGCGAGTCGTCGCCCACGGACCGGCCCAGGCGCAGCGGGTCGAACGGTGACGGGGTGGTCGCCGCGAGCGGCAGCAGGTAGGGCCGGCAGCCGGTCGGGAACGACAGGTCGAACACGTGCGCGTCGTACACCGGGTCGAAGCTGCGGACCGACAGGAACGCCAGGTAGCGGCCGTCCTCCGTGAACGCGGGCGAGAAGTCGGAGAACCGCAGCGGCGTCACGTCCACCACGGACAGGTCGGTGGTGTTGGTCATCCGGATGTGCTGGAGCGGGCGCGGGCCGGGGTGCGACCAGGCCAGCCAGTTCGAGTCCGGGGAGAACGCCAGGTCGCTGACGTGCGGGTTCGCCCCCTTCAGGACTTCGCGCACCTCGCCGGATTCGACGTCCACGAGCAGCAGCCGCCCGTCGTGGGTGGCGACGGCGAGGCGGCGGGCGTCCGGCGCGACGGCCAGTTCCAGCACGCGGCCGAGCTTGCCGACGGCCACGCGGCGCGGTTCGTTGCCGGGTTCCACGCCGCCGACCGGCGAGAACTCCAGGCCCTCCTCGCCGTCCGCGTCCGTCACCCACACGACGTTGTCGCCGACGACGCGCGGCAGCCGTGCCCGCACGCCCGGCTGTTCGGCCAACGCGCGCACCGGACCGTCCCGGTGCGTCACCCAGTGCACGGTGCCGCGCACCTCGACCACGCTCGCACGGCCGGTCTTGTCCGGGTGGAAGTCCTCCGGGCGGGACGACACCGGACGCGGCCGGCGGGCCGTTCGAGGGCCTCCGAGCACGATCTCCAGCCGACGCGGTGACGCGCCGTCGAGGTCGTCGAGCACCCACAGCTCACCCGCCTGCTGCCAGACGACCCGCTCGCCGTCGCTCGACGCGACCCGCGCGTAGAAGTCCTGCTGCTCGGTGTGCCGGCGCAGGTCCGACCCGTCCGGGAGCACGGAGTAGACGCTGCCGATGCCGTCGTGGTCGGACAGGAACGCGATCCGGTTCCCGATCCACATCGGCGACGTCAGCGACGACGTCAGTTCGGGGAGGATGCGGGCGAACTCGCCGTCACCGGCGGTGTCCACCCACAGCTTGCCCGCCGCGCCGCCCCGGTAGCGCTTCCACCAGGCGGGGTCGTGGCCGTAGACGGAGGTGACGACGACCTGGCCGGACGGGCCGAACGACACGTCGTCCACCCAGCCGAACGGCAGCCGGCGCGACGGGCCGCCGTCGGTCGGCACGGCGTGCGCCCACTGCCGGTTCGAGGACGCCTGGCCGGTGGCCGTCACCGCGACGACCTCGCCGGCGGACGTCCACCCGCGCACGGCGGTCGAGTAGTCGCCCCAGTAGGTGAGCCGGGTGGCCTCGCCGCCGTCCACCGCCGCCAGGTGGACCTCGGGCGCGCCGTCACGGCGGCTGGTCCAGGCGAGCCGCGTGCCGGTCGGGTCGAAGCGGGGGAACGACACCGGCACCTGGTCGGCGGTCACCCGCCAGGCACGGCCGCCGTCCAGTGGGGCGAGCCACACGTCGTCCTCGGCCACGAACGTCACGAGATCGCCGTGCAGGTGCGGGAAGCGGAGGTAGGCCTCGGTCACCCGCTCGACGTTAGCGCGCCGTTCACTCCCGGTTGCCCCGGGCCGCGAAGCTCACTGCGGCATCGCGCCCGGACTTCACCGGACCGGAGAACGCTCAGCCGCGCTTGACCCACCTCAGAAACCCCGCCGCCGCACCCGACCCGAACGTCAACACCGGCCCAACCTGGTTCTTCGAATCCCGCACCGCCACCCCACGACCCACACGCGCCACCTCGACGCAGTTGGTCTCAGTGGTGCTCCGACTGGACTTGCGCCACACGGTCACTGGTACCCCTCCGCATACTCGGAGATCAGCCCAACGAAATCAGCCGCGCTTGACCCACCTCAGGAAACCCGCCGCCGCACCGGACCCGAACGTCAACACCGGCCCCGCCTGGTTCTTCGAATCCCGCACCGCCACCCCACGACCCACATGCGCCACCTCGACGCACGCGGTCTCGGTCGCGCTCCGGCTGGACTTTCGCCACACGGTCACTGGTACCCCTTCGCATACTCGGAGATCAGCCCGACCGAATCCTCGACGCTGGCGGTTGCGGCCAGCAGGGTGGGCTTTATGTCCATGTATGCCTGAACATCCTCCACCTTGTCCAGGAACACGTTGGACCGGAGGTGCTCCAAGTGCACCACAGGGCTGGTTCGTGCAGCTTCCAGCAGGGAGAACGACCCGTACAGGCCCGGGTGCCAACCGCGATCCTTCGGCACGATACGAATGGCCACGTTGGGACGCTCCCCCATGGCAAGCAGGTGGCGTGCCTGCGCGACCATCACCGATCGTCCGCCCAGAGGGCGCGACAGCACCGACTCATCGATGATCGCCAGGTACGGCACCGGGTTCCGCCGCGTGAGCACCTGTTGCCGATCAAGCCGCACCTTCACCCGCGCTTCGACATCAGCGTGGGGAAGGCCACCCTCGGTCATGATCGCGCGGGTGTAGTCCGCTATCTGGAGCAAGCCCGGAACCAGGAGTGGCCCGACCTCGGTGATGAAGGTGGCCACCTGCTCGTGTTCGACCAGGGCCTTGAGCTGCCGGGGCAACTCCGCGCCGGTGGCCAGCCAGTTCGACTTGGCGGCATCGCGGGTGACCGCGAGCAGTTCCCGGCGCTTCGCCCCGATCACGCCCATCGCGCCCAGGACCGAGGCCAGTTCCGTCTCACTGAGGAGGCGTTCGCCGCGCTCGACGCGGCTGAGCATGCTCTTGCTGAGGCCGACCAGCGCGCCCAGTTCGACGATGCTCAGCCCTTTCCCCTTGCGCAGGTCGCGCAGTTCCGCGCCGAGGGTCCGAGCCCGCGCATTGCTCTCCATGCGATCAGCTTAGGGCTTCACCCAAACGAGGTCTGGTGGGAATTCCCAGGAAGGAGCAAGCTTGGGCCAGACCACGACCGAGGAGGAAGCATGGGTCTCGCAGCCATCGGCACGGGCGGTGTGGACGTGCGGAGTTGGGCGCACATCCGCCGCGATACGACGATCGAGTAGACGGCGCTGCACGAGGAGGCCGAGTTCACGATCGGCGGCACGGACGGGCTCGTGCTGCTGGTCACCGAAGGTGGCCTGCGGAACCTGGTCCGGACGGGCTCCGCCGCCCTCGCCGAGCTGGTAAGGGCTCAAGCAGGCCAGTAGGCGCGCCAGTCCGCCGCCGACAGCCTGGTGACACCGGCCGCGCGGGCGGACCGCTCGGCCGCGCGCACGTTCGCCTCGAACCTGCGGGCCACCGCCCGCAGCTCGGTCTCCGGGTCCTCGCCGGCCAGCTTCGCCAGCGCCGCCACCGCGAACAGCGTCGTGCCGGTGTCGTCGCCCTCGGGCAGCAGGTCCACCGGGAACCCGGCCCGCGCCACCCGCTGCGCCAGCTTCCCCGCCAACGCCACCGCCGGCTGCCCGGTCGCCACGCCGTCCACGCTGGATTCCCGCTGCTTCTCGACCTGCTTCAGCTCTTCCCACCGGTGCTGCTGGGACGTCGCGTCGTGCACCGCGGCGTCATCCACGGCTGGGTCGTGGCCCTCGAACACGTGCGGGTGGCGGCCAACCAGCTTGGCGACCAGGTCGCCGGCGACCTCGTCGATGCCGAAGGGCTCCTCGGCGTCCTCCGCCGCGATCCGGGCGTGGAACAGGACCTGCAGCAGCACGTCGCCGAGCTCTTCCCGCAACGCCGCCCGGTCGCCGTCCTCAATGGCCTCCAGCAGCTCGTACGTCTCCTCGACCAGGTACTGGCGCAGCGACTTGTGGTCCTGCTCGGCGTCCCACGGGCAGCCACCGGGCGACCGCAGGCGGTCCATCACGGCCGCCGCGTCCAGCAGCGGCACGGCCGGGGTGCGGATCACCGGGGCGCCGGCCTCGATCAACGCGCGCGCCGCCGGCTCGTCCGGGTTCGTGGTCAGCAGCACGACCGACGGGCCCGCCGAGAAAGCGGAGACCGGCTCGGCCGACCACGTCGACGCGTCCACGCCCTCCCCCGCGTACACCGCCGCCGCGCCCCGCAGAGCGGGAAGCGCGGCGGCGGGGAGTACCGGGGTGGTGCCGACGAGGACAACCGTCACGAGTTCGATTCCCGGACGGTCGCCTGGTAGCCGCTCAACTCACCCTCGCTGGGCGCGAGCGCGATCGCCGTGTTGTCCCACGTCCCGTACCTCGGGTTGATCTGGATCTCCGGGTCACCCGCGAGCGACTGCACGAGCCGCAGCCCGATCTGCTCCAGCAGCTGCGGCGTGAGCTGCCCGGTGGACGACTCGCCGGTCGCCCGGACGTCCGTCTTGCGATCCGTCACGTGGGCGACGATCCACTGCGCGCTGCTCGGGTCCGGCGCGAACGCCACCACGGTGCCCGCCGGGACGCCGAACAGCGGCGACTGGGCGGCCTGCGGCGACTCGGCCGAGCGCACCCGCTGGCCCTTCTCCGACAGGGTCTGGCCCTGGGCGCTCTTCGGGGCGCCGGCGACGAACTCGGCCATCTTCGCCGGGTCCTTCGCGACCTGCTTGGCCTTCTCGACCGCCTCGGCGTTGTCCTTGGCGAAGAAGTAGTCGAACGTGACTTCCATCCGGTCCGCGTACTTGCGCGCCAGCTCGACCAGCAGCAACTGGTCCCTGGCCCGCTCGCGGAACGTCGTCGCGTCGTACACGGTGTTCTGCGAGGCCATGTCCGCGCCGCCGGCCTGCTCGACGGACTCGGTCACCGCCTCCTCCGACACCGTGACGCCCTCGCGTTCCGCGGCCAGCGCGATCAGCTCGTGCTGCACGCCGAGCGTCACGAGCTGACGGGCCACCTGGTCGAGTTTGCGCTGGTCGTGCAGCTTCTGGGCCTCGGGCTCCTTCTTGAGCACGATGTCCAGCCGCTGCTGCACCTGCTCCAGCGGCAGCACGGTGTCGCCGACGATCGCGGCCGAGCCGACCTGGGCCGGGCCGTTGCCACAGCCCGCCACCAGCAGTGCCACCGCGGCGACGGCCGCGCCGATCCGGGTGAAGCGCCTCTGCACAGTCCTCACGACCAGTACCTTCTCACGTCCTCGTGACGCCGCTCACGGGAGTCCCCGCCAACGACCGCAGGAATCCGGCGCACCAGTCCAGCAGCTCCTGGTCGCGCAGCTCCGGTGCACCCATCCGGCCGCCCGCCGCGCCCTCGGTCGGCCGAGGCACGCTGACCGTTCGGGTGTTCGGCTTGTAGACCGCCTTGGGGAACAGCCGGCGCATCCGCACCAGCTGGCTGTCCAGGAGTTCCAGCGGCGCGAACCGGATGGTGGCGCCCTGGGTGGCGACCTCCGTGACGCCGTGCGCCCGGCACGTCTGCCGGAACCGGGCCACCGCCAGCAGCCGCTCGACGGGCAGCGGCGGGGTGCCGTAGCGGTCCTTCAGCTCGTCCCACACGCTCTGCAGCGACTCGCCGTCGACCGCGGCGGCGATCTTGCGGTACGCCTCCAGCCGGAGCCGTTCGCCGGGCACGTAGTCGTGCGGGATGTGCGCGTCCACCGGCAGGTCGACGCGGACCTCGGCCAGCTCCTCCTCCAGCTCCCCGTCCGCGCCCGCGTGCTTGCGGAACGCCTCCACGGCCTCGCCGACGAGCCGCACGTACAGGTCGAAGCCGACGCCCGCGATGTGGCCGGACTGCTCGGCGCCCAGGATGTTGCCCGCGCCGCGGATCTCCAGGTCCTTCATCGCCACCGCCATGCCCGCGCCCAGCTCGGTGTTCTGGGCGATCGTGGCGAGCCGGTCGTGCGCGTGCTCGGTCAGCGGGGACTCGGGCGGGTAGAGGAAGTAGGCGTAGCCGCGTTCCCGGCCTCGGCCGACGCGTCCGCGCAGCTGGTGCAGCTGGGCCAGGCCGAGCATGTCGCCGCGCTCCACGATGAGGGTGTTGGCGTTGGAGATGTCCAGGCCGGTCTCGACGATCGTGGTGCACACGAGCACGTCGTACTCGTTCTCCCAGAAGCCCTGGATGATCTTCTCCAGCTTGTCCTCGTTCATCTGGCCGTGCGCGGTGATCACGCGGGCCTCGGGGACCAGCTCGCGGATGTGCCGGGCGGCGCGCTCGATCGAGGACACGCGGTTGTGCACGTAGAAGACCTGGCCGTCGCGCAGCAGCTCGCGCCGGATGGCCGCGCCGACCTGCTTGTCGTCGTAGCCGCCGACGTAGGTCAGGATCGGGTGCCGCTCCTCGGGCGGGGTGAGGATGGTGGACATCTCGCGGATGCCCGCCAGCGACATCTCCAGCGTTCGCGGGATCGGCGTCGCGGACATCGTGAGGACGTCCACGTGCGTGCGCAGGGCCTTGATGTGCTCCTTGTGCTCGACGCCGAACCGCTGCTCCTCGTCCACGATCACGAGGCCGAGGTCCTTGTAGCGCAGGCCCTTCTGGAGCAGGCGGTGCGTGCCGATGACGATGTCCACGTCGCCCTCGGCGAGGCCGGTGATGGTCTGCTCGGCCTCCAGCGCGTCGGTGAACCGGGACAGGCCCTTGATGTTCACCGGGAACGCGCGCATCCGTTCGGTGAACGTGTTCAGGTGCTGCTGGGCGAGCAGGGTCGTCGGCACCAGCACCACGACCTGCTTGCCGTCCTGCACCGCCTTGAACGCGGCCCGCACCGCGATCTCCGTCTTGCCGTAGCCGACGTCGCCGCAGATCACCCGGTCCATCGGGACCGTGCGCTCCATGTCGGCCTTGACCTCGTCGATGGCCGCCATCTGGTCGAGCGTCTCGGTGAACGGGAAGGCGTCCTCCAGCTCGCGCTGCCACGGCGTGTCCGGCGCGAACGCGTGACCGGGCGCGGCCTGGCGGGCGGCGTAGAGCTGGACCAGCTCGGCGGCGATCTGCTTGACCGCCTTCTTCGCCTTCGCCTTGGTGTTCTTCCAGTCGCTGCCGCCGAGCTTGTTCAGCGTGGGCAGCTCGCCGCCGACGTAGCGTGAGATCTCGTCCAGCTGGTCGGTCGGCACGAACAGGCGGTCGCCGGGCTGGCCGCGCTTGCTGGAGCCGTACTCCAGGACCAGGTACTCCCGGGTCGCGCCGGCCACCGTGCGCTGCACCATCTCGACGTACTTGCCGATGCCGTGCTGCTCGTGCACCACGTAGTCGCCGGGGCGCAGGGCCAGCGGGTCCACCGCGTTGCGGCGGCGGCTGGGCATCCGGCGCATGTCCTTGGTGGACGTGCCGTGCCGCCCGCCGGTGAGGTCGGTCTCGGTGAGCACGACCAGCGCCAGCTCGGGCAGCGAGAAGCCGTCCTCCAGCGCGCCGCGGACGACCGTGACGGCGCCCTGCTTGGGCGCGGTGTCCAGGACGTCCCGGAGGACGACGTTGACGTCCGCTTCGCGCAGCTGCTCGGTGGCCCGCTGGGCGGTGCCCGCGCCGGGGACGACGAGGACCGCCGTGCCGCCGGAGACGGTGTGCGCGCGCAGGTCGGCGAACGCCCGGTCGATGTCGCCCTGGTACGCCTCGACCTGCTTGAGCTCCAGCCGGACGACGTCCCCGCCCTCGGTGGTGAGCTGGCTGAGCCGCCACCACGGCCGGTTGCCGGCCTTCGCGGAGCGGGCCACGTCGGCGAGGCTGTGGTAGGCGCTGGCGTCCAGGTCGATGGGGCTCTGGCCGCCGCCGGCCGCGGCCATCCAGGAGGCCTCCAGGAACTCCTGGCCGGTGCGCACCAGGTCACCGGCGCGGGCCCGGATCTTCTCCGGGTCGTTGAGGAGGACGTGCGTGCCCTCGGGGACGACGTCGGTCAGGAGCTGGAGCTCGCCCTCGCAGAGCGCCGGGATGAGGGCTTCCATGCCCTCGGTCGGGATGCCGTTGGCGACCTTCTCCAGCAGCTCGTGCAGGTGGGCGTCGGCGGCGTGCCGTTCGGCCAGCGCGGCGGCCTTGGCCTTGACCTGCTCGGTGAGCAGCAGCTCGCGGCACGGCGCCGCGGTGAAGGCCTCGACCTCCTGCGGCAGGGAGCGCTGGTCGGCGACCGCGAAGGGGCGGATCTCGCTGACCTCGTCGCCCCAGAACTCCACCCGGAGCGGGTGCTCGGCGGTCGGCGGGAACACGTCGAGGATGCCGCCGCGGACCGCGAACTCGCCGCGCTTCTCGACCATGTCGACGCGGGTGTAGGCGATCTCGGTCAGGTTCGCGAGCAGCGCTTCGAAGTCGTGCTCGGAGCCCACGGCGAGGTGCACGGGCGTGAGGTCGCCGAGGCCGGGCGCCATCGGCTGGATCAGGCTGCGGACCGTCGTGACGACGACCTTCAGCGGGTTGCCCTCGGGGTGGGCCAGCCGGCGCAGCACCTGGAGCCGCGCGCCGACCGTGTCCGCACGCGGGGACAGGCGCTCGTGCGGCAGCGTTTCCCACGACGGGAACAGGGCGACCTGCTCCGGGCCGATGAGGTCGCACAGGACGGCCTTCAGGTCGTCCGCCTCGCGGCCGGTGGCGGTGACCGCCAGCACGGGCGCGCTGTTCGCGAGGGCCGCCGCGACCAGCGGACGTGCCGCCGGGGGGCCTTCGAGTGCGAGGTCCGGCACACCGACCGAATCGGCGAGGGCGCGCAGCGCCTTGTCGGGCAGGACAGCGGTCAGCAGGCCGGACAGCGGGCCGGGCTGGGGCATTGCGATGGCTCCCCTGGGGGTCAACGAAGGCAGACCCCTGCCCGGGACTGAACGGCCACCGGAGGGGTTCTCGTCCACCAGCCTACGGCTCCCGCGAGCGGGGTGCTCCGTGATTTCGGTTGACGGGGGCGTGACGCTGGGTACGTGGAGATTGCCCCCGGAGTGGAGATCAAGCAGATCAGGGCCGACTACGACGATCGGCACGTCACGGTGTACCAGGCGTACTCGCCCCTCGTGGCCCGTCCGGCGCTGGCCGCGGGGCGGTTCGTGCCGCCGTTCAAGGCCGGTCGGATGACGTGGGTCAAGCCGTCGTTCCTGTGGATGATGTACCGGTCCGGGTGGGGGACGAAGCCGGACCAGGAGTGCGTGCTGGCCGTGCGGATCACCCGTTCGGGATTCGACCGGGCGGTGCGCGAGGCCGTGCCCGGCAACGAGGTCGTCGGCCGCAAGCCGGACGTGCGGGTGCAGTGGGACCCGGAGCGGGACCTGCACCTGAACCCGCTGCCGCACCGGTCGTTGCAGCTGGGGCTGGCGGGTGACGCGTCGCGCCGGTACGTGGACGAGTGGGTCGTGGGGCTGACCGACGTGACGGCGCTCGCCCACGAGGTCCACGGGCTGGTGCGGGCCGGCGACCTGGACGGCGCGCGGGCGTTGCTGCCGGCGGAACGGCCCTACCCGTTCCCTTGAGCACCGTTCCGGTGAACAGCGTTCCCGTGAACACCGAGCACACAGGCGTGTCGGCATGCTGGTCCCCATGCGTCGCGTTGTCGGGTTCGCCGCCGTGGCGGTGTTGGCCGGGTGTTCGTCGGACGGTGCGGGGGGCAGTGCTCCCGGGACCCCGGCGCCCGAGGGACTGCGGGTCGAGGTGGTGGTGGCCGGGTTGAGCCACCCGTGGGACGTGGGGTTCCTGCCCGACGGGCGGATGCTCGTGCCGCAGCGGCCGGGGCGGATCGCGGTGGTCGAGGACGGCCGGGCCGCCGACGTGGAGGCCGACCTCGGCGACGTCGCGGCGCGGGGCGAGGGCGGACTGATGAGCCTGGTCGTGCACCCGGACTTCACCACGAGCAAGCGGTTCACCACGTGCTTCAACACCGCGTCGGACGTGCGGCTGGTGACGTGGCGGCTGGAGGGCACGAAGGCGACCCGGGTCGAGGACCCGCTGGTCTCCGGGCTGCCGACGAACCCGAGCGGTCGGCATTCGGGCTGTCGGATGGCGCTGGACCGGGACGGCCACCTGCTCGTCGGCACCGGGGACACGGCGCGCGGCGACGTGCCGCAGGACAGGTCCAGCCTGGGCGGCAAGGTGCTGCGGATCGACCTGGACACCGGCGAGGGCGTGCCCGGGAACCCGTTCGGCGACCGGATCCACACCTACGGGCACCGCAACGTGCAGGGCATCGCGGTCCGGCCGGACGGCGTGGTGTTCACCGCCGAGCACGGACCCGACGTCGACGACGAGGTGAACGTGCTGGAGGCTGGCGGCAACTACGGCTGGGACCCGTCGCAGGGCGGCACGGTCGGCGGCTACGACGAGGACGTGCCGATGACCGACCTGGAGCGGTTCCCGGACGCCGTGCCCGCGGTGTGGTCGTCCGGCGATCCGACTGAGGCGATCTGCGACGCGGCGTTCCTCGTCGGCGAGCAGTGGGGCGCGTTGGACGGCGTGCTGGCCGTGACGGCGTTGAAGGGGTCGAAGGTGCTGCTGTTCACGGTCCGCCAGGACGGCGGCGTGGACGCCGTGGCCGTCCCGCCGGAACTGGACGGCACCCACGGCCGCCTGCGCGGGGCCGAGCTGGGCCCGGACGGCGCCCTCTACGTGACGACCTCGAACGGCACCGACGACAAGATACTGAAAGTCACGACCACCGCGTGAACCGACCCGTCAGCGGGTGCGGAGGCGGGGTTTGTGGTCCATGTGGGACAGGCCCTTCCAGGCCAGGTTGACGAGGTGGGCGGCCACCTCGTCCTTCTTCGGCTTGCGGACTTCCAGCCACCACTGCCCGGTCAGCGCGACCATGCCGACCAGCGCCTGTGAGTACAGGGCGGCCAGCTTGCGGTCGTAGCCCTGGCGGGAGAAGTGCAGGCCCAGGATCGACTCCACCTGGGACGCGATGTCGTTCAGCAACGACGAGAACGTGCCGGTGGACGACGCCACCGGCGAGTCGCGCACGAGGATCCGGAACCCGTCCGTCGACCCCTCGATGTAGTCCAGCAACGCGCACGCCGCCTGTTCCAGCAGCTCCCGCGGGTGCCCGCCGGACAGAGCGTTGACGATGTGGTCCATCAGGTACTGCATCTCGCGGTCCACCACGACCGCGTAGATGCCTTCCTTGCCGCCGAAGTGCTCGTACACGACGGGCTTGGACACGCCGGCCCGGTGCGCGATCTCCTCGACGGAGGTGACCTCGAAGCCCTTCTCGGCGAACAGCGCACGGGCGACGTCGAGCAGCTGCTCGCGCCGCTCCTTGCCGGTCATCCGCACGCGCGGCACCGGTGTCCGGTCGCCGCGCCGTCTTCCCGCCACCCACGCCACCCTAAACACCTGCCCCTCGCCGGCGAGGCGAGGGGCAGGTGAAGGAGGGGTGGAGCACCGGGCCGACGGTCACTTCTTGGCGGTGATGCGCGCCAGTCGCTCCGGGTTCGGCCACCGCACGTTCGTCGCCCAGCCGAGCTTCTCGAACACCCAGATGAGGCGCGCGGACGTGTCGATCTGGCCGCGCTTCACGCCGTGCCGGGCGCACGTCGGGTCGGCGTGGTGCAGGTTGTGCCACGACTCGCCGAAGCTCAGGATCGCCAGCGCCCAGACGTTGGCAGACCGGTCGCGCGCCGCGAACGGGCGCTCGCCGACCATGTGGCAGATCGAGTTGACCGACCACGTCACGTGGTGCAGGAACGCCACCCGGACCAGGCCGGCCCAGAAGAACGCGGACAGCGCGCCGGACCACGACATGGTGATCAGACCGCCGAGGACGGCGGGCATGAGCAGGCTGATGGTGGTCCACAGCGGGAACAGCTTGTCGAGTCGGACCAGGTCCTTGTCGGCCAGCAGGTCCGGGGCGAAGCGCTGAGCGTTGGTCTGGTCGCGGTCGAACAGCCAGCCCATGTGGGCGTGCCAGAAGCCCTTGGCCAGCGCGACCGGGCCGCTGCCGAACAGCCACGGCGAGTGCGGGTCGCCCTCGCGGTCGGAGAACGCGTGGTGACGGCGGTGGTCGGCCACCCACACGATGACCGGTCCCTGCAACGCCATCATGCCGGCGATGGCGAGGCCGATCTTGAGCGCGCGGTTGGCCTTGAACGAGCCGTGCGTGAAGTACCGGTGGAAACCGATCGTCACGCCGAGGCCGGCCACGTAGTAGAACGCCACGAACAGCGCGACGTCCACCCAGCCCAGCCCCCAGCCCCAAGCGAGCGGAACGGCCGCGAGCAGAGCCAGGAACGGCACGATGACGAACACGTACACGCTGAACTGCTCGACGTGCCCACGCCGTCCGTCGATGATCGGCTTGGGTCCGCGGTCCTCAGGACCTCGCGGCGTGGACCTGCTCTCCAGGGTGCTGGTCATACATGTACCTCGTTGTGTGTTCGGGGCTACCTACGGGACCGTAACTTACGGCAGCGTAAGTTAGTCGGGCGCGGTCCCGCCATAGCCTGGGCGAAAGTCATGGCGTGTTCTCAGCCGGCCGGGCGTGTCGATCACCGCCGGGGCATCATGCGGAGATGGGGTCACCGAACGTTCGGCCGAGACGCCGGCTGCGCATCGCGCTCGTCTCGTTGCTGGTGGTGTTGCTGCTGATCAGTGGCGGTTTGCTGGGGTTCGGCTGGTACTACAGCGGTGAGCTGCTTGAGCCGGAGAACGCCCGTCCGGGCTACCGCGACACGGTCATCTCGTCGACGTCCGGGACCGTCTCGCTGGTGGAGTCCAGGGTCACTGTGCTGCCCGGCACATGGGGCCTCGTGTGGCCGGGCGGCGGCGCGGAGGTCGGCGCGGTGACCGAGCGGTCCGCCGGCACGGTGGTGCGGGAACTGCGGGGCGAAGCGCCCCCGGACGGCACGCAGGTGCGGCTGGAGACGGCGGTGTGGACCACCGACCCCGCCGCCGCGCACGACCTGGAGTACACGGAAGTGCGGATTTCCACCGAGTTCGGTGACGCACCGGCGTGGCTGGTACCCGCTACGTCGTCCACGTGGGTCGTCGCGGTGCACGGGAGAGGCGGATCGAGGGCCGAGGCCTTGCGGGTGATGCCTGCACTGCACGAACTCGGGTTACCCGTTCTCGCCGTGACTTATCGGAACGACGAGGGCGCGCCTCGGTCGCCGGACGGCCTGTACCACCTGGGCGACACCGAGTGGCGTGACGTCGAGGCGGCCGTGAGGTACGCCGGGGAGCGCGGCGCGCGGAACGTCGTGCTCTACGGGTGGTCCATGGGCGGCGCGATCGTCGGCCAGTTCCTGGCGCGGTCGGCGGAGGCGGGCGACGTGGCCGCCGTCGTGCTGGACGCGCCCGTGGTGAGCTGGACCAGGACGCTGGAGCTGCAGTCGGGCAACCGGGGCGTGCCGGAGCAGCTCGTGCCGATCGCCGAGCTGGTCTCGGACTGGCGGGTCGGCTTGGAGTTCGGCCGCTTCGACCTCCAGGTCCACCCGCCCGCGCACCGGCCGCCGACGCTGCTGTTCCACGGCGGCGCGGACGGCAGCGTGCCGGTCCAGGCGTCGCGCGACCTGGCCGCCGCGGCGGGACGGCTGGACTGGCCCCTCCGGTACGTCGAGGTGCCGGCGGCGGAGCACACGGCGGCGTGGAACGTGGACCCCGAGGCGTACGAGCGCACGGTGACCGAGTTCCTCGATTCGGTGGCCGCCATCCGGTAGCCCCTACCCGACAGCCGCCGCAGGCGCCGCGACCGCCGTCCGGAGACCTCGATCGGGCGTCGCCCGGATAGTGCACGGTTGGCTACCGTTGGTAGTTGAACCGATGATTGTTTCGCACGAAATCATGCCGGTTCGCCGTCCCGCGGCCCCCCGCCGGACCCGCTCAGTGTCGACATGCGGGCATGACACGTTCACCCGACCGTGACCTAAGGCACGAATTCCAAGCCGCTGAACTGGGATAACACGCAGTGTCATGATCGAGTTACCCACCGGTTGCCGCCACTTGAGTGGTGCTGCTGACCTTCTCGGGAGACTCGTGACAACATGTGTTCGCGCGGTCGGGGCGAGCCCCGACCGTTCCGCCATGGTGTAAAGGCAGCACCTCGGATTTTGGTTCCGATGGTCCAGGTTCGAATCCTGGTGGCGGAGCGAGAGGGCCGGGCCACCAAGGTCCCGGCCGCCCTGCGTCTGCATGGGGGTGTGAGTCGCTGCACGAGGAAGCGGTCGACGAGCAGGGCAACGTGGCGACTCCGGCTCTCCACGAGATGTCCGACGCGTGGCTGGTCGGCCGCGCCAGCGAGCTCGTGGCCGTGGCCCAGAGCAGCCACCTGTCCGACCAGCTCGACGCGGCGCACGAGGTCGACGAGATCCTGGCCGAGGCGCAGGGCCGCGGCGAGCCGCGGATCGTCGGCCAGCTCCTGCGCGCGGCGGCGGTGGTCCGGATCGTCACCCCCGGCCTGGTCGACCTGTCCGACAGCGTGCTGGACGAGATGCTGGCGCACACCCGGCGGCACGGCCTGCTGGTGCTGGAGGCCGAGGCGCACGCGCTGCGCGGTCGCCGCTACCTCCTGGGCGGGTTCGAGGACAAGGCGTTGAGCGAGGTCGCGGGCGGCCTGGCGATGCTGGAGGAAGACCTCAGCCCCGACCCGATGATGGACAAGCGCACCTGGGACCGGCTGCTCGCGTCCTCGTTGCAGTCGACCGGGCTCGTGCTCACCCAGCTGGGCGTCTACGAGATGGCGGACGACGTGCTGGCGCGGGCGCACAACGCGATCCGGGACAGCGCCAACCCGCACCAGATCTACGTGCACCTGCTCAACCGGACCCGGCTGCTGATCGGCTGGGGCCTGCGGCTGGAGCGGGTGGACAACTTCGACGAGGCCACCGAGCGGTTCGCCACCGCGTCCGCCATCGCCACCGCCGTCGAGGGCCCCTTCCGCGAGTCGCTGCACCCCGGCCGGCGCGACCGCACCGCCGCCGAGCAGGTGCCGGTGATCGGCGCGGCCCACGCGCTGGCCAAGCCGGGCGCGGAGCACATCGCGCGGCTGTGGTCGCTGCGCGAGCTGGCCATGTACGCCCGCGAGCTGATCATCGTGTCGATCGCGCTGGCCCGCTGCCTGGACATGGAGGACCTGCCGCAGCAGGCGTTGCAGGTGCTGCACGACGCCCGCGAGCGGCTGGAGCACGACACCTCCGAACCCACCCTGATGCTGTGCCTGACCCGCGAGTACGCCCGGATGTCCGGCCCGCACGGCGAGCGCACCAACTCCGCGTTGCAGACCTACGCCAACGCGCTGGAGGTGGAGCTGTGGCTGATGCAGGAGGCCCGCACCGCCACCCTGCTCACCCGGCGCGACCACGAACGGCTGACCCGGGCGCACGGCGCGATCGCGCAGCAGGCCTTGCAGGACCCGCTGACCGGACTGCCGAACCGGCGCGCCCTGGACGACCGGCTGGCCGCGCTGATCGGCGCGCAGACCCACCCGATGGCCATCGCCCTGGTCGACCTCGACGGGTTCAAGGTGGTCAACGACAAGCACTCGCACGCCGAGGGCGACGACGTCCTCCGCGTGATTGCGAGCACACTCCGGCAGGCGCTGCGGGGTGACGACCTGGTGGCCCGGTACGGCGGTGACGAGTTCGTGGTGCTGCTGCCCGGCGCGCCGCTGCACGCCGCCGAGGCGGCCCTCGCCCGGGCGGTGGACGCGGTCGCCGGATTGCCATCCGACCTGTCCAGGGGCGTGACGCTGTCCGTGGGCGTGATCTCCGTGCGCCCGCGCGAGGCGGCGCACGCGGCGCTGGCCCGCGCCGACTCGGCGATGTACGTGGCGAAACGGCGAGGTGGCTGCCAGGTTGCCGCGGTGGAAGTCGAGCCTTCCTCAGACGCTTAGTATCAGCACCTGGCGGGAAGCCAGGCCCCTCCCGCTGGAAGCACGCACTCAGCTAGGGAGAGCGCTGATGCTCGAGGGTGTCCCCACCCCAGTCAGCACGATCGTCCTCGCAGCGGGTGAAGGCACCCGCATGCGCTCAGCCACTCCGAAGGTGTTGCACCGCATCGCCGGCCGTTCCCTGGTGGAGCACGCCGTGCGTGCCGCCGCCGGTACCGGCCCGGACCACCTCGCGGTCGTCGTCGGCCACGGCCGCGCGGCCGTGGCCGAACACCTCGACCACGTGTCCACAGCCCTGGACCGCAAGGTCACCGTGGCGGTGCAGGAGGAGCAGAAGGGCACCGGGCACGCGGTCGGCTGCGGCCTGGCGGAACTTCCCGCCGACCTGTCCGGCACGGTCGTGGTCACGTACGGCGACGTGCCGCTGCTCGACTCCGACACGCTGCTCGGCCTGCTCGCCGAGCACGGCGGCCAGGGCAACGCGGTGACCGTGCTGACCGCCGTGGTCGCCGACCCCACCGGGTACGGGCGGATCGTGCGGTCCGCGGACGGCTCGGTCGAGGCGATCGTGGAGCAGAAGGACGCCACACCCGCGCAGCGGGAGATCGGCGAGATCAACTCGGGGGTGTACGCGTTCGACGCGGCGGTGCTGCGCGACGGGCTCTCCCGGCTGTCGACCGACAACGCGCAGGGCGAGCTGTACCTGACCGACGTGCTGACCATCGCCCGCGGCGACGGCAGGCGGGTCGGTGCCCTGGTCACGTCGGACCAGTGGCTCGTGGAAGGCGTGAACGACCGGGTGCAGCTGGCCCGGTTGGGCGCGGAGCTGAACCGGCGGCTCGTGGAGCGGGCGATGCGTTCCGGCGTCACGGTGGTCGACCCGGCCACCACGTGGCTGGACGCGGACGTGCGGCTCGACCGGGACGTGCTGATCGAGCCGGGCGTGCAGCTGCGCGCGGGCACCACGGTCGGCGAGGGGGCGGTCGTCGGACCGGACACCACGCTGTCGGCGTGCGTGATCGGCCCTCGCGCGTCGGTGGTCCGCACGCACGGCTCCGGCGCGGAGATCGGGGCGGGCGCGTCCGTCGGCCCGTTCTCCTACCTGCGGCCGGGCACGCGGCTCGGCGCGGACGGCAAGATCGGCGGGTTCGTCGAGGTCAAGAACTCGGACATCGGCGTGGGCAGCAAGGTGCCGCACCTGAGCTACATCGGCGACACCACCATCGGCGAGCACTCCAACATCGGCGCGGCCAGCGTCACGGTGAACTACGACGGTGTGAAGAAGCACCGGACCGTGATCGGGTCGCACTGCCGCACCGGCTCGGACAACATGTTCGTCGCGCCGGTCACCGTGGGGGACGGCGCGTACACCGGCGCCGGGACCGTGGTGCGGCGCGACGTGCCGCCCGGCGCGCTGGCGGTGTCCGGCGGACCTCAGCGGAACCTCGAAGGCTGGGTGGTCTCCCGGAGGCCGGGAACGGCCGCCGCCGAAGCGGCGGAACGTGCCCAGACGCCCGAGAATGCAGGCACAACCGAAGAAGGGCGCTGACCGTGAACCCCACGATGTCCGGGACACCCAAGAAGAACCTGATGCTCTTCGGCGGGCGCGCGTATCCCGAGCTGACCGAGCAGGTGGCCAAGCACCTCAACGTCTCGGTCACCCCGCAGTCGGCGTACGACTTCGCCAACGGCGAGATCTTCGTGCGATTCGAGGAAAGCGTGCGCGGCTGCGACGCCTTCGTCATCCAGTCCCACTGCGCGCCCATCAACCAGTGGCTCATGGAGCAGCTGATCATGGTGGACGCGCTGAAGCGGGCGTCCGCGAAGCGGATCACCGTGATCATGCCGTTCTACCCGTACGCGCGGCAGGACAAGAAGCACCGCGGGCGCGAGCCGATCTCGGCGCGCCTGGTGGCGGACATGTTCAAGACCGCGGGCGCGGACCGGCTGGTGTCGGTCGACCTGCACACGTCGCAGATCCAGGGCTTCTTCGACGGCCCGGTGGACCACCTGTGGGCCATGCCGCTGCTCGCGGAGCACATCCGCGGCAAGTACGCCGGCCGTGAGCTGACGGTCGTGTCGCCGGACGCGGGCCGCACCAAGCTGGCCGAGAAGTGGGCGGACACGCTGGGCGGCACGCCGATCGCGTTCATCCACAAGACCCGCGACCCGCTGCGGCCGAACGAGGTCGTGGCGAACCGGGTGGTCGGGCAGGTCGAGGGCCGGCTGTGCGTGGTCATCGACGACATGATCGACACCGGCGGCACCATCACCAAGGCGGTCGACCAGCTGCTCGCCGAGGGCGCGTCGGACGTGGTCATCGCGGCCACCCACCCGGTGCTGTCCGGTCCGGCCGTGGAGCGCCTGCAGAACTGCGGCGCGCGCGAGGTCGTGTTCACCGACACCCTGCCGATCCCGGCGGAGAAGCGGTTCGACGCGATGACCGTGCTGCCGATCGCCCCCCTCCTGGCCCGCGTGATCCAGGAGGTCTTCGAGGACGGCTCCGTCACCTCGCTCTTCGACGGCAACGCCTGACCCCCGCGAGTCCTCCGCTCGCGCACCGCGAACTGACCGGTCGGCCCCCTTCAGCCGACCGGTCGTTCCGCGAGTCCTGCGTTCAGGCCGCGTGAGTCCTGCCTCCGGAACACTCGAATTGAGCGTTCGAGACGGCGCCGGTGGGGTAGCCCAAGGCCGGTAACCAACCCCGATTAGGCCATGTCGAACGGGTCGTCCTACACTGTTCAGGTTGCCTCGGCGAGGGCGAGCATCACGCTCGGCGTGATCGACGCGGCGGTTGTGATGCCGCGCGTGTTCACCCTCCGCGCCGCCCGCCGCCGCAGGCCAACCCCCGCTTCGCCCCGCCCGACGTACCCGCCGACGTATACCTGGCCAGACCGTTAGGAGAGCCCCACCGTGTCCGAGGTCCGTCTCGCCGCAGAGCAGCGCACCGAGTTCGGCAAGGGCGCCGCCCGCCGCACCCGCCGCGCCGGCAAGATCCCCGCGGTGCTCTACGGCCACGGTTCCGACCCGAAGCACCTGGCCCTGCCGGCGCTCGAGTTCGCCCGTGTTGTCCGCGAGCACGGTCAGAACGCAGTTCTCACGCTGGACATCGAGTCCTCCACCGAGCTGGCACTGACCAAGACTGTCACCACGCACCCCATCAAGAACTACATCGAGCACGTCGACCTGCTGCTCGTGCAGCGGGGCGAGAAGGTCACCGTCGAGGTGCCGATCGTCCTCACCGGCGACGCCGCCGCGGCGACCCTCCTCACCCAGGACCTCACCTCGGTCCAGGTCGAGACCGACGCGCTCAACATCCCCGAGCAGGTCGAGTACTCCATCGCCGGTCTCGTCGCGGGCACCCAGGTGCACGCGTCCGACCTGGTCCTGCCCGCCGGCACCACGCTGGTGACCGACGGAGAGGCGATGGTCCTCGCGGTCAACGCCGCGCCGACGGCCGCCGAGCTGGACGGTGGCGAGGCCGAGGCCTCCGACACCGAGGCCTCCGAAGAAGGCTGAGCCCATCACGTCGGGCAACTCGAACGGCACGCCTCCCCCGCCTCACGGCTGGGGTGGCGTGCCGTTCCCGTTTCTCACCCCCGCGCAGGTGCGGTCCACCTCGTTCCCCCGGAAGAGGGGCAAGGGGTACGACCCGGCGCAGGTGGACGCGTTCCTGCTGCGCATCGCCGACGCCCTCGCCGGACGCACCCGCCTGCACCCCGACCAGGTGCGGACGGTCGTGTTCACCGAGATCGCGGGCGGGTACGACCAGCGGACCGTGGACGACTTCCTGGCCGCGCTGGAGCACCAGCTCCGGTCCGGGCACGTGCCGCCGACGTCCCTGCAGACCGGGGACGCCGTGCTGGCGGTGAAGCTGCCCCGATCACCCAACGGCTACGATCGCGGCGAAGTCGACGCGTTCCTCGGCCGGGCCGCCGCGGCGCTGGACGGCAGGGGGCGGATGACCTCCAGCGAGGTGCGCCACACCAGGTTCACCACCACGTCCGGACTGCGGCGCGGGTACCAGGTGCGCGCGGTGGACGCCCTGTTGGACGAGCTTGAGCAGGAGTTGCGGTTCCGTGGTCGATGACGTGGCCCTGGTCGTCGGGCTGGGCAACTCCGGTCCCAAGTACGAGGGCAACCGGCACAACGTCGGGTTCCTGGTGCTGGACGAGCTGGCTTCGCGGGTGGGCGGGAAGTTCAAGGCGCACAAGGGCGGCGCGGAGGTGCTGGAGGGCCGGTTGGCCGGGCGCCGGGTCGTGCTGGCGAAGCCGCGCGGCTACATGAACACCTCGGGCGGGCCGGTCGCGGGCACGGCGAACTTCTACAAGACGCCGCCCGGGTCGATCATCGTGGTGCACGACGAGCTGGACCTGCCGTTCGGGACGGTGCGGCTGAAGCTCGGCGGCGGCGAGAACGGGCACAACGGGCTGCGGTCGATCACGAAGTCGCTGGGCACCCGTGACTACCACCGGGTGCGGTTCGGGGTGGACCGGCCGCCGGGACGGATGGACCCGGCCGACTACGTCCTGCGCGACTTCTCGCTCGTGGAGCGCAAGCAGCTGGCGTTCGAGCTGGACCACGCGGCGGACGCCGTGGAGGCGTGGCTGGAGCTTGGGCTGGAAGCCGCCCAGAATAAGATCCACTGAGCACGACTTCCACTGGGCAACGAGTCCTAAGAGACGGCTTCCGGCTGGACGGGCGTCAGAGCCGGCCGAAGCGCGCGAGCAGGTGCCAGACCTTCTTCAGGTCCTGCTGGTCGTAGCGGACGCGGGCCTCACCGATGATCTTGGGCGTGAGCACGCCGTCCACCGCGATCTCCAGCCCCAGGTCGACGTACCGCCGGCCCCGGTAGTCGCCGTGCCGCCGCAACTCGGCCGCGGTCAGCCGGAACCCGGGATGCCACTCGACCGCGCACGGCAGGCGTGACGCGTCGTCCTCCACCGCCGTGCCCCGGTAGCTCGGGTCGAGCACCAGCGCCTCCGCGTCGGCCGCCACCGACACCGGGCCGTGGACGTGCGCCTCGACGTAGTCGTCCAGCAGGTCCCGGTCGTCCGCCCGCGCGATCTCGATCAGCGCCATGCGGTCCGCCGTGCCGAAGTGCTCGGGCTCCAGGAAGCTGTCCGGGTAGCAGAACGTGGTGCGCGACAACGCCGCCGCGCCGAGCCGCAGGTGCGCCGACCCGAACCGCGGTGCCGCGCCGTACGGGCTGAGCCGGAAGTCCAGCCCGCCGTACACCGGCCGGTCCTCCGGCGGCGCCTCGTCGTACGCGCCGCCGAAGATCCGGTTCTCCCACCGCCACCGGTCGCCCCCGGTGAACGCGGTCAGGCCGCCGTTGCCGGTCCCGGTGACGAACTGCGACACATAACGCCCCGTGTCGGCGAGGGCGGCGACCACTCGTTCGGGGTGGAAGTGGAGGGTGACGCGCAAGGCGCGGTCGAGCGGTGGCCCGGTCGACCGCGCCCGGACGTGCCGGAGCGCGCGTTCCGCCCAGGACATCTCAGCCGGAGGGCACCAGAGCAGCCGCCGCGGAGCGGCGGAGCTTGCCGGACGGGGTCTTGGGCAGGCTGCCGGGCTTGAGCACGACCACCGAGTACGGCCGCAGGCCCACCGCGTCCACGACCCGCGCGCTGATCTCCTTGGTCAACGCCCGCACCGCGTCGGCCTCGCCGGCCAGCTTCGACTCGACCACCACGGCGAACCGCTCGCGCCGAGTGCCCGCGTCCAGCCGCACGGCCATCGCGTTGCCCGCGCGCACGCCCTCGACGGCCGCCACCGCACGCTCGATGTCCGTGGGGTAGATGTTCCGCCCACCCATGATGATCACGTCCTTGCGCCGCCCGCACACGACGACCTGGCCGTCCACCACGTAGCCCTCGTCACCGGTGTCGAGCCAGCCGTCGTCGTCCTGCGTGGCCACCGGGCCGTCCACGGTGAGGTAGCCGGGCGTCACGGCCTCGCCGCGCACCCGCAGCTGCCCGACCTCGCGCTCGCCCAGCACCGCGCCCTCGGCGTCCACGACCTGCACCTCCAAACCCGGCAGCGGCGGCCCGAGCAGCGGGAACGCCCGCGCGTTGGGGCTGTCCGCCGGCACCGGCACGGCCCGGTGGCCGGCCTCCAGCTGCTCCGGGTCCACCACGTCCACCGCGATACCGCTGAACACCGGCGCGAACGCCACGCCCAGCGTGGTCTCCGCCATGCCGTACGCGCACAGCACGGACTCCGGCCGCAGCCCGAACCTCTCGCCCGCGTCGGTGAACGACTTCACCGCGCCCGGGTCGATGGGCTCGGCGCCGTTCAGCGCGATCCGCAGTTTCGACAGGTCGAACGCGCCGTCGTCCACGCCCTTCATGCGGCGCGCGGCGATGGCGTAGGCGAAGTTCGGCGCGGCGGTGATGGTGCCCTGGTAGCGGCTGATCAGGTCCGGCCACAGCGTCGGCCGGCTGAGGAAGTCGACCGGGGTGACCTTGACCAGGTCGATGCCGAACAGCATGGGCACGGTCAGGAAGCCGACCATCCCCATGTCGTGGAACAGCGGCAGCCACGAGACCATCCGGTCGGTCTCCGGGTCGAGTTCGGCGGCGGTCTCCATGGCCTTGGCGTTGGACCACAGGTTGCCGTGCGTGATGCGGACGGCCTTCGGGTCGGCGGTGGACCCGCTGGTGAGCTGGAGCAGCGCCGGCATGTCCTCGTCGACGGCGACGGGCGCCGCCAGCGGCTCGCCGGTCAGCTCGTCCAGCTTGCGGTAGGCGACGCCGTGCTCGTCCAGGACGCCCGACAGCGCGTCGAACGGCGCGCCCAGCAGCACCAGCTTCGCGTCGATCATGCCCAGCACGCGCAGGGTGTCCGCGGCCCACTCGCCGAGGTCCGTGCGGGCCGTCGGCTGGTGCAGCATGGTCGCGCTCCCGCCGGCCAGCCACACCGCCTGCACCGCGGGCGCGATCATGGCCGGGTCGCCCGCGAGCACCGCGACCGACTCACCCCCCGCGACCCCGTCTGCCACGAGTGCACCGGCCATGCGGGTGGCCTGCTCGTGCACCTCCGCCCACGACCTGCGGACGGGAGCGTTCGGCTCCCCCGTGGTCATGCCCCGCGCCCGTCCTCCGGCACCCGAAGCGGTTGCCACCATCGTGTCCACGAACCGGCTCATGTCGAACAGGGTAGAGCGATCTTCAAGCATTGAGCCGATAGGGCGAAACAACCGGGCCGCCGTCCGGCGATACTCCCCGGTACGCACACGGAGGAGGTAGTGGGTGACCGGGTTCGACGCGCGGCGACAACTGCCGGCACATCCGGCGCCGCTGGTGGGTGCGCAGGACCTGCGGCAGGTCTCCTTCCACCGCCCTCCTCCGGGACGCCCCGGGTACGACGAGGGGCAGGTGGACGCCTTCCTCGACCGCATCGAGGAGACCTTGCTGGGCCGGGACGACGTCAGCGAGCAGGACGTGCGGCAGGTGCGGTTCAGATCCGGCCGGCCCGGTTACCACGCCATCGAGGTCGACTCGTTCATGGACCTCGTCGCCGAGACGCTCGGTTCGACGCCGCAGCGGCAGCAGGCTTCCGCCCCTGCTCAGGGCGCGCACGCCACGTCGACCGGGATGCGTCCCGCAGCCGCCGGGCTGACACCGCAGGACGTGCGGGCCGTGCGGTTCCACAAGCCCCGACCGGGGAACCGCGGGTACCACGAGGGCGAGATCGACGCGTTCCTCGACCGGATCGAGAACACCCTGGCGGGTCGGGACGACCTGACCGCGCAGGAAGTGCAGGACTTCGAGTTCAGCTGGGCCCCGCCCGGGCAGATCGGGTACGACGAGGACGACGTGGACACGTTCCTCGACCTGGTCGTGGTGACGTTGGAGCGCTCGCCCCTGGTGGCGCTGGAGCGTTCGCCCGCACCGCCTCCGCCCGTGCGCCCGCGTCCGGGACCGGGCAGCCGCCCGTTGACCGCCCGTGACGTCCGCACCGCTGCCTTCGGGAAACCGCCACGCGGCCGGCGCGGCTACCACGAGACGCAGGTCGACAAGTTCCTGGACCGGATCGAGAGCACGCTGCTCGGTCAGGACGACCTGACCGCGCGCGAGGTGCGTGAAGCCCGGTTCAGCCGGCCGATGTTCGGTCGGCGCGGGTACGACGAGACCGAGGTCGACGCGTTCCTGGGACGGGTCGAGAAGCAGCTGCTCGACGACCCGCCGAAGCCCGGCGGGCTGCGGCCGGTCGCGCTGCCGCCGATCACGTCGTGGAAGCAGCTGCGGGTGATCAGGATCCCGACGGCCGGGCCGGCGCAGTGCGGGTACCGGACGTCCCAGGTGGACCGGGTGCTGGAGGAGGTCGGCATCACCCTCGACGGCATGGTCGGCGCTTCGTCGGCGGAGGTGGCGAGCACCAGGTTCGCCACGTCCCTGATCGCCGGCCAGGGCTACGACTGCGCGTTCGTCGACGAACTCATGCCCCTGCTCGTCGCCGAACTCCGCCGCCGAGGCCGCTGACCCCCGCGCGTGAGTCCTGCGTCCGGAACGCGTGAGTCCCAGGACTCACGCGACGGGAACGCAGGACCCGCGCGGAGGGGTGGGTCAGCCTTCGGCGTTCTCGGCTGCCGCCAGCCACTGGGTCTCGACGCTCTCCACCTCGACCAGGACGGCCTTCAGCTCGGCGTCGAGGGCCATCAGGCGCTCGGGGTCGGTGGACGCCTCCGCCAGCGCCGCGTGCAGCTGCGCTTCCTTCTTCTGCAACGCCTCGAACCGCCGTTCCAGCCGCGACAGCTCCTTGCGCGCCGCGCGCTGGTCGGCCGCCGACGACGGCGCGGAGGACGAGGCCGCCTTGGGCGCCGCGGTCTCGGTCTCCTTCTGCCGGTCCCGCCGCCGCAGGTACTCCTCGATCCCGCCGGGCAGGTCCGTCAGCCCACCCTCGCCGAACAACGCCACGACCTTGTCGCACACCCGCTCCACCAGGTACCGGTCGTGCGAGATCACCACCAGCGTCCCCGGCCACGAGTCGAGCAGGTCTTCCAGCTGCTGCAACGTGTCGATGTCCAGGTCGTTCGTCGGCTCGTCGAGCAGCAGCACGTTCGGCTCCGCCATCAGCAGCCGGCACAGCTGCAGCCGACGCCGTTCACCGCCGGACAGGTCGCCGACTGGCGTCCACTGCTTCTGCGACGAGAACCCGAACCGCTCGGCCAGCTGCGACGCGGACATCTCCTGCTTGCCCAGCACCACCCGCCGCGCGATCTCCTCCACGGCCTCCAGCACCCGCATCGACCCGTCCAGGTCGTGCAGCTCCTGGCTCAGGTGCGCGAGCTTCACCGTCTGCCCCTGGATGCGCCGGCCGGTCTCCAGCTCGCGTTCGCCGGCCAACGCCTTCAGCAGCGTCGTCTTGCCCGAGCCGTTGATGCCGACGATCCCGATCCGGTCGCCCGGCCCGATCCGCCACGTCAGGTCGCGCACCAGCACCCGGCCGGGCACGGTCAGCGTCGCGTCCTCCAGCTCCAGCACCGTGCGCCCGAGCCGGCGCTTGGCGAACGCCAGCAGCTCGACCGAGTCGCGCGGCGGCGGCACGTCGGAGATCAGCTCTTCCGCGGCCTCGATCCGGTAGCGCGGCTTGGACGTGCGGGCGGGCGCGCCGCGGCGCAGCCACGCCAGCTCCTTGCGGGCCAGGTTGCGGCGCTTCTCCTCGATCGTGTCGGCCAGCCGGGCGCGCTCGGCGCGGGCGAAGATCCAGTCCGCGTAGCCGCCCTCGTACTGCTCGACCTTGCCGTTGACGACTTCCCACGTGCGGCTGCACACCGTGTCCAGGAACCACCGGTCGTGTGTCACCACGACGAGCGCCGTGCGGCGGGCCAGCAGGTGTTCGGCCAGCCAGCGCACGCCCTCGACGTCCAGGTGGTTGGTCGGCTCGTCCAGCACGACCAGGTCCAGGTCCTGCACCAGCGCCGCCGCCAGCGCCACCCGCCGCCGCTCGCCACCGGACATGGTGCCCACCGGCGAGTCCAGCCCGAACCCGGTGATGCCGAGGCCGTCGAGGATGGACCGCACCCGCGCGTCGGCCGCCCACTCGTGCTCGGCGTCGAACCCGAGCGGGTCGATCACGGCGTTGCGGACGGTCGAGCCCTCGGCCAGTTCGGTGCGCTGGGTGACGACCGCCATCCGCAGCCCCCGGTTCTGGCTGACCCGTCCCTCGTCGGGTTCGGCCAGCCCGGCCAGGACCTCCAGCAGCGTCGTCTTGCCGCCGCCGTTGAGGCCCACGACGCCGATGCGGTCGCCTTCGGCGACGCCGAGGGACACGCCGTCGAGCAGCGGACGCACACCGAACGACTTGGAGACGGACTCCAAGTTGACCAAGTTGGCCATGTACCAGCACCTTCATCGAGAGACAGGGTTATCCGCAGTACGCCAGCCTAGCTACCGCTCCGGTGACGACGGTCCGCCCCGACTCGTCGTACCGGCGGTGAACCGAGCCAGGGAGTCCGATGTCACAGCTGAAGTGGGTCGCCGGCGCGGTGATGGCCCTGGTCGTCGCGGGATGCGGCGCCACGCCTCCCGCCACCACCACCGTCACCGTGCCGGCCGCCACAACGCCACCAGCCACCGCGCCGGCCACCACCGAACCGACAGCCACCGAACCGGCGGCCACGACCGCACCGGCCACCGAAGCCGCCAAGACGTGCACCGTCCCGAACGTCGTCGGCATGATCCACCAGACCGCGCAGGACACCATGCAGGCCGCGGGCCTCTACGTGCTGCGCGAGCAGGACGCCACCGGTCAGGGGCGCGTGCTGGTCCTGGACCGGAACTGGACCACGACCGCGCAGACCCCGGCCGCCGGGGAGGTCGTCCCCTGCGACACCGAGGTGCTGCTGTCGGCCAGGAAGAACGGCGAGTAGGTCACGCGTGCACCTCGGGCGGGGTCGGCCGGGGCGCCTCTTCGGTGCCGACGACGCGGGCGCCGTGCACCGGGCCCTGCGCCACGCGCACCGTCCGGCACACGCCCGCGCCGGCCAGCTCGGCCGCCACCCGCACCGCCGAGTCGCCGTCGGTGCACAGGAACGCGCAGGTAGGCCCCGACCCGGACACCATGCCGGCCAACGCGCCCGCGTTCACGCCCGCGCGCAGCGTGCGGCGCAGGTTGGGCCGCAGCGACACGGCCGCGGCCTGAAGGTCGTTGCCCAGCAGCAGCGCGAGCTGGCGCGGGTCGCCGGACGACAGGCCCTCCAGCACGGCCTCCGCCTCGCCGACGCGCGGTGGGTCACCGTCCACGCGCAGCCGGTCCAGCTCGTCGAACACCTCGGGGGTGGACAGGCCGCGCCGGTCGAACGCGAGCACCCAGTGGAACGTGTGGCGGGACAGCACCGGCACGATCCGGTCGCCCCGGTCGGTGCCCAGCGCGGTGCCGCCGTAGATGCCGAACGGGACGTCCGCGCCGATCTTGCCCGCCAGCGTGGCCAGGTCGTCGCGGCTGATCTCCAGGCGCCACAGCGAGGCGAGGCCGACGAGCGTCGCCGCCGCGTCCGCGCTGCCCCCCGCCATGCCGCCGGCGACCGGGATGGCCTTGCGGATCACCACCCGGACCTTCGGGTCGTCCGGGTCGCGGCCGACGTGCTCGGCCAGCACCCGCACCGCCCGCCAGGCCAGGTTGGAGGCGCCGGTGGGCACGGCGTCGGCGCCTTCGCCGTGCACCTCGACTCCGGGCTCCTCGGCGATGGCGACGGTGACCTCGTCGGTGAGCGACAAGGCCTGGAAGATCGTCACGAGGTCGTGGTAGCCGTCCGCGCGTAGATCCCCCACAGCCAGGTGCAGGTTGACCTTGGCCGGGACGCGGACGGTGACCGGGGGTGGGACGACAGCGAGCACGCCATGAAGCGTACGGGCGTTTCCGGGTTGTCCGCTCCTACCGACCCTTGACCTGCTGCTGAACTCTGCGACCGGAGCACTGGGCGCGGCTGGCCCCGGCAGTTGTCCACAGGCCGGCGAGTTGTCCACAGGGGCGCGCCGGCCGCAGGCCGTCGTCCGACCAAGCCGGCAAGATCAAAGCAGGGGTCCCCTGGGCGAGGACCCCTGCGAAGCGATGCGGTCGGTCCTCCGGACCGGCGGACCGGCGGACCACCAGGCTGCCGGACCGTCAGACCGCGAGCACCGAGCCCGCGAAGGTCTTCTCGATGTAGTCCTCGACCTCCTGCGACTGGAGCAGCGCGAGCAGGTCCCTCACCCGCTGGTCGTCCTTCAGCTCCACCCGCGTGACCAGCCCGTTCGCGTTCGGGTTGCCCTCGGCCCGCTCCAGCGCCAACGCGTCCGACGCGGGCTTGAGACCGGCGTCGATGGCGTAGTTGCCGTTGACCACCGACGCGTCCGTGTCGTCCAGCGACCGGGGCAGCTGCGCCGCCTCCAGCTCCACGAACTCCAGGTTCTTCGGGTTCTCCGCGATGTCCCGGATGGTCGCGGTCTTCTCCGTGCCCGGCTTCACCTTGATCAGGCCGTGGTCCTGGAGCAGCTTCAGCCCGCGCGCCTCGTTCGTCGCGTCGTTCGCGACGGCCACCCGCGCGCCGGACGGCAGGTCGGCCAGCGCCTCGTGCTTCTTCGAGTACACGCCCAGCGGCTCGACGTGCACGGGGCCGATCCACTCCAGCGCCGCGCCGCTCTCCGCCTTGAAGGTGTCCAGGTACGGCACGGTCTGGAAGTAGTTGCCGTCGAGCGACCCGTCCACCAGCGCGGTGTTCGGCTGCACGTAGTCGGTGAACTCGACGACCTCGATCTCCAAGCCCTTCGACGCGGCCAGGTTGTCCGCCACGTAGCGCAACACCTGGGCGTGCGGGACGGGGCTGACGCCGATCCTCAGGGCCGCGTCCGGGTCCGAGGCGGCGCCGGTGTCGCCACTTCCGCAGCCCACCGCGGTCAGCAGCACGGCGACGAGGGCAGCACGAATACGCATGTCGTTCCTTTTGGGAGAGTCTTGCGGGAAGAGATTCAGACAGAGGTGGTGCGCCGGCGGTCGACGCCGCGCGCGACGCGGTTGGTGACGAGCTGGATCGCGGTGGCGATGACGGCCAGCACGACGACCGTGCTCCACAGGTAGCGGTCGTTGAACCGCTGGTAGCCCATCCGCACGGCGAGGTCGCCGAGTCCGCCGCCGCCGACCACCCCGGCCATGGCCGAGTAGCCGAGCAGCGCGATCGCCGTCACGCCCACGGCGTTGACCAGGGCGGGGGCCGACTCGCGGAGCAGCACGCTGCGCACGATCCGCAGCGTGGACGACCCGGTCGTGACGGCGGCCTCGACCACCGACACGTGCACCTCGGACAGCACGTTCTGGACCAGCCGGCCGACGAACGGGATCGCGCCGACCGACAGCGGCACGATCGCCGCCGTGGGCCCGATCGTGCTGCTGAGCAGCAGCCTGGTCAGCGACGTGAGCACGACCAGCAGGACCAGGAACGGCATGGAGCGGCCGAGGTCCACCACGAACCCGAGGACCTTGTGGAGCACCGGCCTCGGCCTCAGCCCACCGGGGGCGGTGAGCTGGAGCCAGATGCCGACGGGTGTGCCGAGCAGGACCGCGATGACGGTGGAGACCACCACCATGTACAACGTCTCACCGGTGGCGACGAGCAGTTGGTCGAAGACCTCCGACCAGGGTGTTGCGGACCTCACGCAGCTACTCCCTGAGGTCCTGCCAGGGTCCGCCGCACCGAGCCGCCCGCCTCCGAGATCCACTCCAGCGCCGAGTCCGCGCGCTCGCCCTTCAGCCCGACCCGGAACCGCGCGACCGGGGTCTCCCCCAGCCTGGTCAGGCCGCCGCCCAACAGGTTCAGGTCGACGCCGAACCGGCTGGTCGCCTCGGGCAGCAGGGCGCCGACGGCCGCGAAGCCGACGAGCACGATGTCCGCGACCCGGTCGAACGAGCCTTCGAGAGCCGGGTTCTGGTCCACGGCGGGCAGCAGCGAGGCGGCCGTGCGGCTGGCGGCGTCGGACACCAGGTCGAGCACCTTGCCGTGCTCCACGACCCGGCCGTTCTCCAGCACCGCGACGTCGTCGCAGATCCGCCGGACCACTCCCATGTCGTGCGTGACCACGAGCACCGTGACGCCCAGTTCGGCCCGTGCCCGGTCCAGCACGGCGAGCACCGAGCCGGTGGTGTCGGGGTCGAGCGCGGACGTCGGCTCGTCGGCCAGCAGCACGGACGGCGACGCGGCGAGCGCCCTGGCGACCGCGATCCGCTGGCGCTGGCCACCGGACAGCTGGTCCGGGTACGCGCCGGCCTTGTCGGTCAGGCCGACCAGGTCGAGGAGTTCGGCGACCCGGTTGCGGCGCTGCGGCCCGGCGACGCCCGCGGCCTCCAGCGGCAGCGCGACGTTGCCCGCGGCGGTGCGCTGGCGGAGCAGGGAATCCCCTTGCGGCACAACGCCGATCTGCCGGCGGGCGGCGCGCAGCGCGATGCCGTCGAGCGAGACGAGGTCGGTGCCGTCGACGCGGATGGAGCCGCTGTCCGGGCGCTCCAGCAGCCCGACGCACCGGGCGAGGGTGGACTTGCCCGAACCGCTGGGGCCGACGACACCGAGGACGGTGCCCGCGGCGACGTCCAGGTTCACGCCGTCCAGCGCGCGAACCTGCCCGGTACTCCCGGGGAAGGTCTTGGTGAGGTTCTCGACAGTGATCACGTTTCGCTCCACGACTGCGGGCGGCCGGGCACGCTCAGGGCGTGCCGGACCGGCGGCTCAGCTCAGAAGGGTGTCCCGCGAGAGGACGCGAGGATTCGAAGGCGCCTAGGGCTTGGCGAAGCTGCGACAGGCCGAAGACGTGCGGCGGCCGTGGTCGACTACCCGCCGGCGGGTGAGCATTCGCATCCTGGGCACGTGATCCTCCATCGATCCTGGCGGAAGCACCTGCCCCCGTGGAGGGGTGGTTGCTGCGGCGTCGTAGAGCCAGGTCTCTCAGCCGCTCGGGATGGCAACACGAGTAGACCTGACGAGACCCGATCGACGCAAGCCTGAAACGGGATCGTCCGGCAGATCACACTTTCAGCCGAAAGATCATCGTCTAGCGGGCGGAAGCGGCCTCGGCTATCCGGATGAAGTCACTGACGCCCAGTTGTTCGCCGCGCACCGCCGGATCGACGCCCGCCTCGACGAGCAGCCGCTGCGCCTCGGCCGCCGAACCGGCCCAACCGGACAAGGCGCCCCGGAGCATCTTGCGCCGCTGCGCGAAAGCCGCGTCCACCAACGAGAACAGCTGCTTCTGGTCCACACCGGACAGCGGCGGGTGCCGCTCGAAGGCGACCAGCGCCGAGTCCACGTTGGGCACCGGCCAGAACACCGAGCGCGGCACCGGACCGGCCCGCCGCGCGTCCGCGTACCAGGCGAGCTTCACGCTGGGCACGCCGTAGACCTTGCTGCCCGGCCCGGCGGCCATCCGGTCGGCCACCTCGGACTGCACCATCACCAGGCCCGTGCGCAACGACGGCAGCTCGGCCAGCAGGTGCAGCACCACGGGCACGGCCACGTTGTACGGCAGGTTCGCCACGAGGGCGGTCGGCTCCACGGGCAGGTCGGACGGTGTGACGCGCATCGCATCGGCGTGCACGACGCTCAGCCGGTCGGCGAGCGTGGGCGCGCGCTCGGCCACCGTCACCGGCAGGCGGTCCGCGAGCACCCCGTCGATCTCCACGGCCACCAGGGCCCGGCACGACGGCAGCAACGCCAACGTCAGCGAGCCGAGGCCGGGGCCGACCTCCAGCACCACGTCGTCGGCGCGCAGACCGGCCGCGGCCACGATCCGCCGCACCGTGTTCGGGTCGTGCACGAAGTTCTGCCCGAGCTTCTTGGTGGGCCGGATGTCCAGCTCGGCCGCCAGCCGACGGACGTCGGCCGGACCGAGGAGGTGGCTCCCCGATCCGGCCGACGTCGAATCCTCAGTCACGGACGCATTCTTACGGCAAGCCCAGCTTCTGCTGGCAGTGGGGCCACGCGGAGTAGCCGCCGCGGGCGTCGCGGAGCTTCGTCGCGATCGCGATCTGCTGCTCGCGGCTCGCCTGGTGCGGGTACGCGGCGTACTGGCTGCCGCCGTAGGCGTCCCAGGTGCTCTTGTTGAACTGGAGGCCGCCGTAGTAGCCGTTGCCGGTGTTGATGGCCCAGTTGCCGGTCGCCTCGCACTGGGCCAGCCGGTCCCACACCGCGCCGTCGGGCGGGACCTTGGTGCCGATCTTGACCTTCTTGGCCTTCGGCTCCTTGGTGACCTTCGCGCCCAGCCGCTCGCGGCCGGTCTCGGCGCCGTTCTTCACCGTGACGCGGTAGGTGACGATCTGCTCGCCGGCCTCGCCCGGTTCGACGACCTCTTTCTGGCCCTTCATCATCGTGTCGTCTTTGATCTCCTCGACGGGCGGCTGGATGGCCTCCGTCGCGTTGACCACCGACACGCCGGTGCGGGTGATGTGCACCTCGGCGCCGCTCGTGACCTTCAGGTCCAGCGCCGTCTCGAGCTTGTCGTCCGGGCCGAGCGACAGGTTCTCGCTCTTCAGCAGCTCGTTCACGGTCACAGCGGTCGTCCGGACCTGCCGGGGCGGGTTGCCGCCGTCGTAGACCGTGACGGTCTTGAGGCTCTTGACCTCCAGCGAGATGCCCTGGAGCGGCACGTCCATGTTGCGGTCGTGGGAGAGCCACGCGCCCTCGTCGTCGACCTTGAGCTGGTCCAGCGCCTCGTCCACGGTGACCGAGCGGACCCAGCCCTCGCGCTGCTCGCCGTCGACCGTCATCTTCACCAGCCGGCCGCGGTCCAGCGAGATCTTCCCGCCGTCGCCGACCTTCGCCTCGGGCCGCGGGCTGAGCGTGTCGTGAGCGCCGATCGTGATGCCCTCGTCCGCGAGGATCTCGCCGACGGTGGACTCGTAGGTGCGGACGGTCTTGGACTCGCCGTCGACGTCGACCGTGACGGACTTGTCCAGCGCGATGGCGGTGGCGCCACCGCCGGACACGGTCACCAGCACGGTGAGGACCGCGGCCTTCAGGAAGCGGCGCTTCCACTTCCCCGCGGCTTCGACCAGTGCGGCGGGCGGGGCGCTCGGCTGCTCGGCGGCCATGCTGCCCGCGACCCGGTCCTGGGAGACCTCGTCGGGGATGGTGATCGGGGGGAGGAACGTGGTCTCGGCGTTGATGAGCCGGATCAGCTCGTCGACGTCGACGTTCGCGCCGGCCAGCAGCTCGTCCGCGTCCGGGCCGAGCACTTCGAGCACGTCGTCGGGCGTGATGGTGAACACCGCGGTGTCCCATTCGGACGGCGGCCCGGGTCTGTCCAGGACGTCGACGCCTGTCGGCGCCACCTGCACGGGCGTAAACCAGTCGGTGTCCTCGTTGAACGAGTTCACGGGGTGCCATACCTCCTGAAGGCGCGAAGTCCGGCTGCGCGCACGTTCGATGTCGGTGGTCAGCTGGTGATCTCCGGCAACTCCTGCGCGTCCGCTCGTCTTCTCGCTTCTGGTGCCTAGGTGACCCGCCCCGACTGCGGGTGCGCCCCGAACTGGAACTCGGGGCACGGTCACGGGACCGTAACGGGTGTCCGGGGGTTGTGCAAACACCCTCACAAACCTTGTGACCTCAGTCACTCCGTCAGCGGAGCAGGTGTGTCCGCCATTCGTCGTAAAGGGGATTACGACTCCGTCGCGTCACCAAGGCCGAAGACTCGTTCGGCGGTTCGAGTGATCTTGGACGCAAGATCGGCCGGATCTACGTCACGCAGCGTCGCCAAGTCCCGGAGGGTGTAGTTCGCGCAATACGGTTCGTTCGGGCGACCCCGGTACGGGTGAGGGGTCAGGAACGGCGCGTCCGTCTCGACCAGCACGTGGTCCTCGGGCACCCACCGGGCCGCTTCCCTGAGGGCTTGGGCATTGCGGAACGTCACCGCGCCCGCGAACGACAGCACGAAACCGCGTTCCACGCACGCGCGCGCGAAGGAGAGGTCGCCCGAGAAGCAGTGGAAGACCACTGTGGACGGCGCGCCTTCGGTGTCCAGCACCTTCAGGATGTCGTCGTGCGCGTCCCGGTCGTGGATCATCAGCGCCTTGCCGACCCGCTTGGCGAGGTCGATGTGCCACCGGAAAGCCTCGTGCTGGGCGCTTTTCGGCGCGTAGTCCCAGTAGTAGTCCAAACCGGTCTCGCCGATCGCGACGACGCGCGGCCGTTCGGCGAGCTCCGCCAGTTCGGTCTGCTCCGCCTCGCCGAACGTGGAGGTGCGGGTGGGGTGCAGGGCGACGGCGGCGAACACCCGGTCGTCCCAGGTGGCGGCTTCGGCGGCCCAGCGCGCCGACTTCAGGTCGTCGGCGACGGTGATCACGCGGTCGACGCCGGCGTGAGCGGCCCGGTCCAGGATCTCGCGGACCTGGTCGGGCGTCTCCGCGCCGCACGCGTCCAGGTGGGTGTGGGCGTCGACCACCGGCGCCGGAAGGGTCTCCGGGACCGGTGGTCGTTCGCCACGGCGCTTCGTCATCGCTCCGTCATCGCTCGGTCATCGCTCGGTCATCGTTCGCGGGCCGTCACTTGACGATCGGGGCCCACTCCGGGCCGGTCTCGCCCAGCTCCGGGTCGAGCTTCGCGAACAGCGGCGCGGGCTTGGCCAGCGGCCGGCCCACCTCGATGGGCGTGGACGCCCACGTCGCCTGCTCGCCCGCGTAGTCGCCGGTCAGCACCGGGTACTCGCGGTCGGGCACGTCCAGGTCGGCGACCTCGGTGATCTCCGGCTGCGCCGCCCACACGCCCGTGCCGCCCAGCGCCTCGTGCACCTTCTGCGCCGAGTGCGGCAGGAAGGGCGTGAGGAGGGAGTTCGCGTCCTGCACGACCTGCAACGCGGTGTGCAGCACGGTGTCGCGGCGCTCCGGGTCGTCCTTGAGCTTCCACGGCTCCTGGTCGGACAGGTAGCGGTTGGCCGCGCCGACGACCTTCATCGCCTCGCTGGACGCCTGCTTGAACCGGGAGCGGCGCAGGTTCGCGCCCACCACGTCGAACGCCTTGCGGCTCAGTTCCAGCAGCTCGTGGTCGGCCTGGGTGGGGTTGGTCGGCTTCGGCACGGCGCCCACGTTCTTGTGCGCCAGCGAGATCGACCGGTTGACCAGGTTGCCCCACTCGTTGGCCAGCTCGAAGTTGGTCCGGCGGACGAACTCCTCCCAGGTGAAGTCGGTGTCCTGGTTCTCCGGGCCGGCGACCGAGATGAAGTAGCGCAGCGCGTCCGGGCCGAACTCCTTCAAGAAGTCCGTCACGTAGATGACCGTGCCGCGCGAGGTGGAGAACTTCGAGCCGCTCATGGTCAGGAACTCGGAGCTCACCACCTCGGTCGGCAGGTTCAGCGCGCCGAACGCGCCCGGCTGCCCGCCCTTCGCGCCCTGGCCGTTCTGCCCGAGGAGCAGGGAGGGCCAGATCAGCGAGTGGAAGACGATGTTGTCCTTGCCCATGAAGTAGTAGCCCTGGGCGTCGCCGGTCCAGAACTCCTTCCAGGCGTCCGGGTCGCCGGACCGGCGGGCCCACTCGACCGACGCGCTGAGGTAGCCGATGACCGCGTCGAACCAGACGTAGAAGCGCTTCATCGGCTGCTCGCTCCAGCCGTCGAGCGGGATGGGGATGCCCCAGTCCAGGTCGCGGGTGATGGCGCGGGGACGCAGGTCGGCGATGAGGTTCTGGCTGAACTTGAGCACGTTCGGGCGCCACTCGGTGCGCGTCTGGAGCCAGCCGCCGAGCGCGTCGATGAACTGCGGCAGGTCCAGGAACAGGTGCTCGGTCTCGACGAACTTCGGCACCTCGCCGTTGATGCGGGAGCGCGGGTTCTTCAGGTCGATGGGGTCGAGCTGGTTGCCGCAGTTGTCGCACTGGTCGCCGCGGGCGCCGTCGTAGCCGCAGATCGGGCAGGTGCCCTCGATGTAGCGGTCGGGCAGGGTGCGGCCGGTGGACGGGCTGATCGCGCCCATCTCGGTCTTGGGGACGACGTAGCCGTTGCGCCAGAGGGCGAGGAACAGCTCCTGGACCACCTTGTGGTGGTTGCCGGTGGTGGTCCGGGTGAACAGGTCGTAGGACAGGCCGAGGCCTTGCAGGTCGTTCGCGATGACCCGGTGGTACTTGTCCACCAGCTCGCGGGTGGACATGCCCTCCTTCTCGGCCTGGACCGAGATGGGCGTGCCGTGCTCGTCCGAGCCGGAGACCATCAGCACCCGGTTGCCCGACATGCGCATGTAGCGGGAGAACACGTCGGAGGGGACACCGAAACCGGAGACGTGACCGATGTGGCGGGGGCCGTTGGCGTAGGGCCACGCCACCGCGGTCAGCACGGAGGCACTCATGGGCCAAGCCTACGGAGGTGCTTCCAGCGGGTTTTCGCGGGTCGGGCAGGTCGGCGTCGGCCGGAGACGTCACCCACCCGGCCGGGTCGCACCGTCCGGAGGCCCCGCGCGAGGTCATCCTCCGTCGGCACGGGAGCGCGGGTGTCGGAGGACTTCGAGGCGAACGCCCGAGCCGTCCCGAGGTCGTGCCCGCCGATCCGGCCCGGGGCCCGTGGCACGTCCCGCCGACCGGGACGCGCCACCCACCGGGTCAGCTCTTGCTGATCACCGCGTCGTAGAGCGCCTTCTTGCCCACGCCCGCCGCCTCCGCGACCTCCGCCGCCGCCGTCTTGGTCCGCTCCCCGGCCGCCACCCGCTGCTTCACCTCGGCGACCAGCGCCTCCATCGGCGGGCTCTCGCGGGTCTCGGCGGGCGCCAGCACGACCGTGATCTCGCCCCGCACCCCCTCGGCCGCCCACTCGGCCAGCTCGCCGAGCCCACCCCGCTTGACCTCCTCGTACGTCTTGGTCAGCTCCCGGCACACCGCCGCCCGCCGGTCGTTCCCCAACACCGAAGCCGCGTCGGCGAGGGTGTCCGCCAGCCGATGGGGTGATTCGAAGAAGACGCACGTCCGGGGCTCGTCCGCCAGCGCCGCGAACCACCGCTGCCGCTCCCCCTGCTTGCGCGGCGGGAAGCCGTCGAAGCAGAAGCGGTCCGACGGCAGCCCGGACAGCGCCAGCGCCGTGGTCACCGCGGACGGTCCGGGCAGGCACGTGACCCGGATGTCCTCTGCCACGCACGCCGCCACGAGCCGGTAGCCGGGGTCGGACACGCTGGGCATGCCGGCGTCGGTCACCAGCACGACCGTCTGCCCCTCGTGCAGCGCCTCCAGCAGCCTCGGCAGCCGGGCCGTCTCGACCTGGTCGTAGAAGCTGACGACCCGCCCCGACGGGGTCACCCCCAGCGCCGAGGCCAACGACCGAAGTCTCCGGGTGTCCTCCGCCGCGATCACGTCGGCCGTCCCCAAGGCGTCCACCAGGCGCGCCGAAGCGTCCCGGACGTCGCCGAGCGGAGTAGCCGCCAGCACCAAACGGCCTGATCCAGATACAGGTCTCACACCTCTCACCCTACGATCGGCGACGTGAGCCTGATCGCACCGCAGTCCGCAGACGACGTGGTCGAGGCCGGCGAGGTTCCGCCGGCGAGCCCCCCTCCGGGCAACGACCGCGAGGAGCGGGCACGCCAGCTCGAACCCGGCCCCCTGAGCAACGCCCTCAGGGGCTGGCTCGTCACGCTGACCGTGGCGCTGATCGGCGGCGTGGTGCGGTTCTGGAACCTCGGGTTCCCGACCGACAAGGGCACCCCGATCTTCGACGAGAAGCACTACGTGCCGCAGAGCGCGGGGGTGCTCCGCAACGGCGGGTACGAGGACAACCCCGGCTACGAGCTGATCGTCCACCCGCCGCTGGGCAAGCAGCTGATCGCGATCGGCGAGTGGCTGTTCGGCTACGACGCCGTGGGCTGGCGGTTCGCGTCGGCGGTCGTGGGCACGTTGACGATCCTGCTGGTGGTGCGGATCGCCCGGCGGCTGACGCGGTCGGACCTGATCGGCGCGATCGCCGGCGTGCTGCTGATCGCGGACGGCGTGAGCCACGTGCAGTCGCGGATGGGGATGCTGGACATCTTCCTGGCGTTCTTCGTGGTGGTGGCGTTCGCGTGCCTGGTGGTGGACCGGGACCAGGTGCGGTCACGGCTGGCCGTCGCGGTGCGCGAGGGCTGGGCGACGAGTTCGCCGCTCGGCCCGTGGCTGGGTTTCCGGTGGTGGCGCTTCGCCGGTGGCGTGGCGCTCGGCCTGGCGTGCGGCGTGAAGTGGTCCGGCGTCTGGTACATCGCGTTCTTCGGCGTGCTGTCGGTGCTCTGGAGCGCCACCGCCCGCCGTGCCGCCGGGGTGGAGCGGCCGTGGCTGGGGTCGTTCGCGAAGGACCTGCTGCCGTCGTTGTTCG
Organism: Saccharothrix isguenensis; assembly: GCF_052936305.1. Taxonomy (NCBI): domain Bacteria; kingdom Bacillati; phylum Actinomycetota; class Actinomycetes; order Pseudonocardiales; family Pseudonocardiaceae; genus Saccharothrix; species Saccharothrix isguenensis. The sequence continues at coordinate 646,085 of NZ_CP193626.1, read as the reverse complement.
CGCTGCTGGTGATCCCGGTGCTGGCGTACCTGGCGACGTGGTGGGCGTGGTTCACGTCGGAGACGGCGATCGACCGGCACGTGGTCGGCGGGAAGCTGCCGGACGACTCGTGGATCCCCGACCCGTTGCGTGCGCTCTGGTACTACAGCGGGAACGTGCTGGACTTCCACACCAAGCTGGTGACGTCGGAGACGAACAAGCACCCGTGGGAGTCGAAGCCGTGGACGTGGCCGATGGGCCTGCGGCCGATGCTCTACTACTTCGAGGGCGCGGTGCAGGGCTGTGGCGCGGCGACGTGCGTGGGCGCGATCATGCTGATCGGGACGCCCGCCATGTGGTGGCTGGCGTTCCCGGTGCTGGCGTGGGCGCTGTGGCAGTCGATCACCAGGCTGGACTGGCGGTACGCGGCGGTGCTGGTCGGGTACGGCGCGGGCTTCCTGCCGTGGTTCCTCAACGTGGACCGGCAGATGTACTTCTTCTACGTGACGCCGATGGCGCCGTTCCTGGTGCTCGGCATCGCGCTGGCGCTGGGCGAGATGCTCGGGAAGCGGACGGACGGCAAGGAACGCCGCGGCACCGGCCTGCTCGCCGTGTCGCTCTACGTGGGCCTCGTCGTGGCCAACTTCGTGTGGCTGTGGCCGATCCTGAACGGCATACCCATCACCCCGGAGATGTGGGACGCACAGAAGTGGCTCCCGTCCTGGAACTGATCTCAGGCCCGTCCTGCGAGGACGGCGCCGTGGAGACGAGGTCCTCCGGCACCTCGGCGGGCGGCGCGAACGCTTCCTCCGGACGGATCCGCGGCGGTGCGGCGGCCCACGGCTTGAGGTTCTGCACGACCTCTTCGTAGAAACCCGTCACGGCGGCGAGCACGGAGTCGATGAACGAATTCCGACCGGTTCCGCGCTTGCTGCCCAGGGGCGTCGAGTTGGCGACCCGGAATCCGCGGATCTCCTTGGCGGGGTCCACCACGAGAGCCATCGGGTTGTCCTTCACGGTGCGCATCAATTCCGAGGCGCCCGCGCCGCGGCCGTGCAATGCGAAAGCCTCCAGGCGCACGGTGTCGGGCGCGTCCTTCAACTGCCGCACCAGCCAGTTGACGCGGGTCGTGGGCCGGCCTTCCCTCGGCCCGTCGAGGTCGACGTGGCAGGAGACCTGACCCGCGCGCAGGTCCGCCGTCACCTGGAGCACCCCGACCGTGCCGGGAATGTGGATCCCCGCGCTCAACCGCCCGTCGGCGACGAGTTGGCCGACCTGCCTGGCGACCCGCGTCCGGGGCTCGGCCAGCTCCTTCCGGGTCAACGCCGGCGTGACCTCCGCGCCCAGCCTGCGACCGAGTTGGAGGCACGCGAACCGCACCAGCGCGTCGAAGCGCAACGCGACGTCGGGAGCGGTCTTGTCGGTCGCGCGCAACGTCCCGGCCTGGATGGACTCGCGCAGCGGAACCCACGCCGCACCCATGTCCTCGAACGCCATCGCGCCTGATCGCGGGTGCTCCAGGTACCGGATCAGCTCACCGAGGACCCACGCCTGGTCGGCGTCCGCGACGCCCCGGTGCTCCTTCTGCATCACGGCTTCGCACAGCACCTCGGTCCACGACCAGTGGTGCAGGGCGACCTTCTTCAGCTTCCGCCGGTCGACCGCCGTGGGGTGCAGGCCGGGGAGCGCCGGGATCTCGTTGGAGATGGTGATCACCGCGTCGAAACCGCGGTCCCGGGCGACGTCCAGGCAGTCGTCGAGCTGCTCGGCCCGCAGTTCGTTGGCCCCGGTCTTCACCTCGACCAGCGCGGTCCACGACCGCTGCCCGCGCACGACTCGGATCAACCCGTCGGGGATGAGCTTGCGGCCGTCGAGTTCGAACGGCACCTCGATGAACGTCTGCACCGACGCGGCGGGCGCGCCCAGGGGCTGCGTGAGCGCGCGGCCGAATTCGCGCACCGCGGACATCACCGCCAGCAATGCCGAGGTCGCCCGTCGTTCCTGTTCATCCGCGCCGTTGATCCCGGAGGTGGGAATCAACCGCGCCGCGTGCCAGCTCTCCTCGGACGACACCAAGCCACCTCGCTGACGATTTCTGCCACAACGGATCAAGCCGTAGTTCGGCAGCGGCGGAGCGCTTGTTACCGACGCGACTCGCGTTCACCCGTTCGATCCAGTCGGGTGCAGGCCGCGAATTCAGCCCGGCAGCTCGGTGAGGACCGGGTTGCGGATGCTCTCGTAGATCACCGAACTGCGGAAGCTGATGACTTCACGGCGTTCGCTGAGGCGGTCGATGAGGAAGGCGTGCAGGTGTTCCAGGTCCTGCACGGCCAAGTGGATGAGGAAGTCGTCGTCGCCCGCCACGACGTACATCGCGGTCACTTCGGGGAGGGCGCCGATGGCGGCCTTGAAGTTGTCGATCACCACCCGGCTCATCGGGCGCAGGCGGGCGGCGACGAAGGCCTGGACGGGGCGGTTGAGGGCGGTCAGGTCCACGTTCGCGTGGTAGCCCTTGATCACGCCGCGCTCGCGCAGGGCGCGCACGCGTTCCAGGCACGTCGACGGCGCCACGCCGAGACGCCTGGCCAGCTCGCGGTTGGTCAACCGCGCATCCAGTTGCAGGTTCCCGACGATCGCCGAATCAAGTTCGTCCACGATCCGATCATGGCAGACCGCGCCGAACGAAGTTCGGAACCGCTGGACCGCACCGTTCAGGTGCACAACTGTGACCTCACTCCACCGAACGGAATGGATCCGACCGTGCTGCCCACCAAACTGGCCTTGGTCCTGCGTGACGACCTGCCGGCCAACCTCGCCGCCAACGCCGCCGTCGTCCTCGGCCTCACCCTCGGCGGCCGCCTGCCCGACCTGCTCGGCGACGACGCCAAGGACGCCGAAGGCACTGTCCACCTCGGCCTGAACACCCACCCGGTGCCGGTGCTGACCGCGCCGGGCGACACCCTCAAGGCCCTGCACCGCGCGGAAGGCGTGCTGAAGATCGGGTTCACGGAGGTCGCCCGCCGGTCCCGCGGCTACCCCGAGTACCTCGAAGCACTCGCCACCGCCGAGGACCCCGAGTTCGTCGCCGTCGCCCTCTACGGCCCCCGCGCGGACGTCAGCCGACTGACCCGCAAGCTGCCGCTGATGGTGTGAGCGACGGCGGCGGACCGGCCGCCACCGTCGTCGTTGTCGTCGTGCTCGTCGTGGGAAGGCTCAGCGCACGGGGCGGGTCGGCGGTTCCGGCCGGTCGATCATCCTCGTGACCGGGCCTTCCTTGCTCAGCCCCGCCTGCGACAGCCACGTGCTCAGCTCGTTCCGGATCGCCGCCAACGTCGGCCGCTTGGCCGGGTCGGCGTCCAACGCGCTGGTCAGCAGCCGGGAGTGCGCGCTGTGCTGCGGCAGCTTCACGCACGGCTCACCCTGCGCCGCCGCCATCAGCGACGAGATCGGGTTCTCCCGCGACCCGCGCGGCGGGTGGCCGGTGAGGGCGTAGCTGACCGTGGCGGCCAGCTGCCACCCGTCCGACGCCGGGCTGGCCGCCTCACCGCGCGCGGTTTCCGGGGCGAGGAAGTCGGGCGTGCCGACCATCATCCCGGTGGCGGTGAGCGTGCTGTCGCCCTTCGACCGGGCGATGCCGAAGTCGATCAGGTGCGCGGTGCCCTGGGTGTCCACGATGACGTTGGACGGCTTCACGTCCCGGTGCAGGACGCCCTGCTCGTGCGCGGCGGCCAGCGCGTCGGCCATGTTCACCCAGAGCCGGGCGGCGAGCGTGTCGGCGAGCAGACCGCTCTTGAGCACCACGTCGGACAGCGGCTGCCCGTCGATGTACTCCATGATGATCGCCAGACCGTCCGGGTCCTGGACGATGTCGAACACGCGCACGCAGTTCGGGTGCCGCACGGCGGCCAGAGCGCGCGCTTCACGCACCATGCGCTGCTCGGTCTCGTTGTCCGGGGCGTGCGCGAGCTTCACCGCGACCGTGCGGGCCAGCTGCTCGTCCACCGCCAGCCACACCGTGCCGAACCCGCCGCGTCCGAGCTGGCGGATCCGCCGGAACCGACCGCCGGCCGGGTTCCACAGCGTGCCGGAGTCCGACGCGGCCTTCTGCGTGCTCGTGCCCCCGCCGGTGCCTCCCGTGCCGGGGCCTCCGGTACCGCTGCCTCCGGTACCGCCGCCGCCCAGGCCGAACGGCAGCGGACCGGGGGTGTCGGCGAGCGGCGCCGGCTGGTCCACCCTGGTCGGCTTGGGAGCCTCCACGGGCACGTCGGCGACCCGCGTCGGCGGGTAGTGCCGCTGCGGCGGGGTCGGCCGGTAGGGCGGGACCGGCTGGTACGGGGGGATGTGCGCGGGCTGGTAGGGCGGCGGCTTCTCCACCTTGTAGGGCGGCGGCTGGTGCGGCTGCCCCTGCGTCGGCTGACGCGGCTGCTGGTGCGACTGCTGGTGCGGCGGCTGGTGCGACTGCGGCGGCTGGTGCTGCTGCGGGCGCGACTGCTGATGGGGCTTCGGGGACGGCTGCTGGTGCGGCGGCGTTCTCGACACCGCGGGTTGCGGGCTCTGGTTCCCGCGATCGCGACCGGGGCGGTTCAGCATGGCCGTAGTCAACCCGAAAACCCGCACCACGAGGGAGCCCAGCAACGAGATCGGGAAGAACCCGAGCAGCAGGTGGCCCACCAGCGTGACCGGCAGGGCGGACGTGGACAGCAGCAGGACCAGGAACGGCGGCCAGAACACCCGGCGCGGCCAGCTCGGCCCGAGCCGGAACGCCGAACCCGCCTGGAGCATCACGAACAGCAGGCACAGCAGCGCCAGGACCGCCGTCACCCCGGACGCGATCAGGTACTCCACCTGCCGGCCGCTGACCGCCTCCGTGAACGGCGGGGCGAGGACCAGGTAGTCGAACTGGCCGAACGCCAGGCACGGCGCGGAGTCCAGCGTCTCCATGCCCGGCGCGGCGCGGTTCCGGAGCAGCTTGAACGTGGCCGTGAACGCCATCCAGGGCAGCACCAGCGTGCTGACCACGCCGAGCACCGCGAAGATCGCGCCGGTGACCGGGCCGTAGGAGTTGCCGACCACCCGCCGGACGGTGATCGCCATGAGCGCGGCGATCGTCGGCAGCACGCCGATCAGGGCGCCGAACGCGGTCGCCGTCCAGGCCCAGTCGCCGGGGCAGAGGGGCACACCGAACAAGTCGTGCAGCCACGCCAGCAGCGACTCGGCCAGCTCCACGACCCGCACCACCCCTTCTCGTCGACTCTCAGGGTACGGGTGCGGGCCACGCCGACAGCGCCGTCCGGGCAACGTCGTGCAGTTCCCCCCGCGTGGCGCCGTCCCGGGCCAGGGACGACATGCCGCGGACGGTGGCCGCGACGAACAGGGCCAGGCGGTGCGCGTCCGTGCCGGCGGGGAGGACGCCGGTGGCGACGTCGTGCCGGACCTTCGCCTCGAACGCCTGCCTGGCCTGGTCGCGGGGGCCGTGCAGCTCGGGAGCGCTGAGGACCAGGCAGCCCTTGGGCCGCTCCGGGGTCGTGTACTCGACCGCCGCCTCGGTGAGGATCCGCTCCACGGCGTGGCGCGCGGTCGGCTCCTCTGCGAGGGCTCGCGCGGTGAACGCGCCGTAGGTCGCCTGGTAGCGGGCCACGGCCTCGGCGAAGAGGGCGCGTTTGTCGCCGAACGCGGCGTAGAGGCTCGGCGGGTTCACGCCGGTGGTCTCGGTGAGGTCGGCGACGGAGGTCCCGTGGAAGCCGTCGCGCCAGAAGGCGCGCGTGACCTGGTCCAGCACCTCGTCCCGGTCGAACCCGCGCTTGCGACCCACCATGGCGCTCATTCTATAACGCCCGCTACAGTTGTGCCGCTGCTCCGGGACGGTGGGCGGATCGTGAACATCTCGTCCGGGGCGACCCGGACGCGGAGGCGGCGATGGCGGCGCGCTCGGCGTCGGGCGGATCGGCCGCGCGGGCGACATCGCCGACGTGGTCTCGTTCGTGGCCTCCGACGACGCCCGCTGGATGACGGGCGCGTGGCTCGACGCGACCGGCGGAGCCCGCTTGTGACACGCCTCGTGACGCGACGAGGTCCGGCTCGCTGATCGCGAGCCGGACCCCCGCGCGTGTGCGCCCGCCGCTAGCCACTCACACGCGCTGCCACAGGGCCGGCACCGTCGGCGGATCCCAGCCTGGTTGGGACGTGTGCCCCTGCAAGCACCTGTACCCGACGCCGCCGTACGTCACGAGGGAGCCGGTCGCGTACGCGACGCCTGGCTGCCAGGTCGTCTGGCCGGGGTCCGTCGTCGTCGTAGTGGGCGACGTGGTGCTGGTCGGGGGCGTGCCGCCGCTCACGATCAACTGGAGGCCGTAGACCTGGAGGATCTCGTTGACCGGCTGGAAGTAGATCGTCCCGCCGGTGCTGCAGTTCCCGGAGCCGCCGGAGGTGACGCCCTGCGCCTGGTCACCGGTCAGCCACGAGCCGCCGGAGTCGCCGGGTTCGGCGCAGGCGTTCGTGCGGGTCAGACCGGTGATCGTGCCCTCGGGGTAGGTCACGGAGGCGTTCTTCTGCTGGATGGTGCCGCAGCGCCAGCCGGTCGTGGAGCCGGACCGGCAGACGGAGGCGCCCACCGGGGCCTCGGTGGAGCCCGCCACCGGCACCGTGCCGGGGTAGCGGTTGACCAGCGGGCGGCCCGTGTTGCCGGCGGCCGTGCGGACCCAGGCGTAGTCGTTGCCGGGGAAGCTGGACCCGGCGAACGTGCCGCTGGGCTGGGTGGTGGACGCGCCGGTCCGGCCGCAGTGCCCGGCGGTGACGAAGCCGCCGTTGACCGCGAACCCGACCGAGCACCGGGAGCCGCTGCCGATGTAGTAGGCGTTGCCGCCGATCACGTCGATCAGCGGTCGGGGTCGCTCGGTGGACCGCTCGATCCTCACATCCGCCTCGCCCAGGCCGCTGGCCCGCGCGAACGCCTCCGCGTCGGCCACGTCCCGGGCGAGGACGACGACGGTGTTGGTGGGCGTGTCGACGTACCAGCCGGGCACCGATCCCGGTGCGCTGCGGGCGTTCCGGTCGAGCTTGACCTTGAGCGCGTCCAGGTCGGCGAGCGAACGCCGGACCACTTCCGCCCGCGCGCCCGCCGCCTCGACGGCTCGGACCTGGGACGCGCTGGTGACGCCCACGACCAGCTCGGTGGCGTCGGCGTTCATCCAGGCGCCCGCGAAGTCCGGGCCGAGGCGGGCCTTGAGGGTGCTCTCGGTCCGGGCCGCGCCGGCCTCCCGGTCGATGCGGGCGCGGGCCTGCTCCGGGGTGAGGTGCAGGTCGCGCGCCATGGCGGCGACCATGCCGCCGTCCGCGGTCGGGTTCGGTGGTGGGTCGGCGGTCGCGGTGGTGGTGAGGGCTGCTGCCAGACCGGCAGCGCCCAGCAGCGCCACGGCGACAGCGGCGACGGTGCGTCGAGTCATCCGCTTGTCTCCTTGCAGGGGTGGTGACACGGGATGCGGGGCCGTGACACCAACGCTAGGCGGCAGGAGAGCCGGGCGGATATGCCAGTCACGTCATAACACCACGTTATGGTCCAGTCCACTCGTGATCTTGTGGTCGCCGTCGGCAGACGCGGGGCTCGTCGCCCTCCGGGTCGGCCAGGCCGACGGTGTGCGCCATGCGCTCGCCGCGGACAAGGGGTCCGGCAGCTCAGAGCAGGCTCAGCTGGGTGCCCTTGCGCTTGCGGCGCGGCTGCGCGTCCCCGACCTGGTCGTAGGCCTTGAGCGCGGCGAGGAACGGGGACCGGGGTCGCCCGGTGGTGTGACTGAGGAACAGGTGTCGTTGCGCCCTGGTCATGCCGACGAAGAGCAGGCGGCGTTCCTCGTCCACGGCTTCCTGGTCGTCGGTTCCCGGCCAACGCAGCGGCAGCAGGCCGTCCGCGCACCCGACGATGAACACGACCGGGAACTCCAGACCCTTGGACGCGTGGAGGGTCAGCAGCGAGATCCGGTCCGCTCGCGGGTCCCAGGTGTCGACCTCGACGCCCAGCGCGAGCGCGGTGTGGAAGCGCTCGAACTCGGTGTCGCAGGTGGCGGCCAACGGTTTCAGCAGTTCGTAGGCGGTGTGGTCTTCTCCCGCGACGGCGCGCACGCGTTCCAGGACCGTGTCGCCGGAGGCGTACTTGAGGTCGTTCGCGATCCGCGCCACCCCGGGACGGTCGGCCAGGCGGTCGTGCGAGCGCTTCTGGAACGGGAGGCCGGACTGGGTCAGCGCGTCGACCAACGCCCGTGACTGCCGGTCCGTCCGGTACAGCACCGCGAAGTCGGAGAAGCCGAGGCCTTCGGTGCCGTCGGAGACCACCCGTCCGCTGTCGAACGCGTGGAACGACGCGCCGCCCAGCACCTGCTCGATGGTCCGCGCCACGAACGCCGCCTCGGCCGCCTCCGACGACGCGTGGTGCACGCCGATCGGCGCGGAACCGTGGTCGACCATGGGCCGCAGCTCCCGCCCCGGGACGAGGGACGAGGGCGCGATCACCTCCAGCGCGCCCGTGACGACGGCCGACGACGACCGGTAGTTCCTGGTCAGGTGCACGGTCCGGGCCGAGGGGAAGTCCTCCTGGAACCGCAGGAAGAAGCCGACGTCGGCGCCTCGGAACCGGTAGATCGCCTGGTCCGGGTCGCCGATAGCGGTCAGGTTGCCGTCGGGCGGCGTGAGGAGCTTGAGCAGCCGGTACTGCTGCTCGTCCACGTCCTGGTACTCGTCCACGGACACCCAGCGCCACCGCGAGCGGTAGGCGGCGACGAGGTCGGGCGAGCCCTCCAGCAACGCCGGCGGCAAGGAGATCAGGTCGTCGAAGTCCACCAGGTCGAGTGACCGCAACGCCTTCTTGTACCGCTCGTCACCGGCGTCGACCAGCGCCCGCGCCTCCTTCTTGTCCGCGACGAAGGAGAGCGCCACCTCCAGCTGCCGGTCGGGGTCCGCGATGCCGAACGACGCCGACAATCCCACTGACGAGTGGTGTTCACGCAGGATCAGCACGCCGAGCGAGTGAAATGTCGCGATGGTCAGATCGTCGGCCTCCGGCGCGAGCACGGCGAGGCGTTCGGCCATCTCCTCCGCCGCACGGCGGGTGAACGTGATCGCCAGGCACTCGCCGGCCGGCACGCCGCGTGACGTGACGAGGTCCGCGATCCGGTGCGTCAACGTCCGAGTCTTGCCCGTGCCCGGCCCCGCGATGATCAGCAGCGGCCCGCCGTCCACCTCGGCCGCCGCCCGCTGCTCGGGGTCGAGGCCGTCCAGCAGCGACCCCTTGACCACGACCGGCGTCGCGACGTCGGCCTTGGCCACGGGGTCGGCGGGCGCCGGCCGTGGACGCTCCACAGTGGACTTGGCCGGCGCGGCGCAGTCGAACAGCGAGAACGCGGACCGCCGCCGCTCCAGCTCGCCCGGCTCGAACACGCGGATCACGCCGTACTCGCCGTCGTACCCCGAGTCGCGCACCACCTCACCGCGCCGGAGCCGGGTCACCGCCTCGCCCAGCAACGTCGAGTGCACCGCGATGTCGTCCACCGGGACGTCCTGGAGGATCACCAGTTCCGGGCCGAGCGCCGACGTCAGCCGGTCGACCTCGGCCAGCACCTTCTTGCTCTTCGGCCCGGTGCCGACGATCTCGCTCACGATCTCCGGCAGCGGCACGAGGCTGGTGAACCCGGCAGCGCCCGCCGGCGACGCCCCGTGCTCCCGGTCGGCCAGCTCCTCCACCCGGCTGAGCACCCCGACCGTCAACGGCTTGCGGCACTCGGGGCAGATGCCGTTGTGCGCCAACGTTTCGCGCGGTTCCATCCGGACGCCGCACTTGCGGTGCCCGTCGACGTGGTACTTGCCCTCCTCGGGGAAGAACTCGATGGACCCGGCGAACCCGTCGCCGGTCTCCAGCGCGCGCCGCACCGAGTAGTAGTCCAGGTCCGCGTCGAACACCGTCGCCTCACGCCCCAAGGCGGGCGGCGAGTGCGCGTCCGAGTTGCTGACGAGGCGGTACTTGTCCAGTCCGGACACGCGCCAGTTCATCGCGGGGTCGGAGGACAGCCCGGTCTCCACGGCGAAGATGTGGGACGCGAGGTCGACGTAGCAGTCGTCGATGGCGTCGAACCCGGACTTCGACCCGAGCACCGCGAACCACGGCGTCCAGACGTGCGCGGGCACCAGGTAGCCGCCGCACTCCAGCGTGATCTCCAGCAGGTCGCGCGAGTCCAGCCCCAGGATCGGCCGCCCGTCCGAGCCGAGGTTGCCGATCTTGGCCAGCCGGGCGTTGAACCGCGCCGCCGACTCCAGGTCCGGCATGTAGACGAGGTGGTGCACCTTGCGCGTCCGGTCACCGCGCTTGTAGATCGTGGAGATCTCCACCGACAGCATGAACCGCACCGGGGTCGCCGCCAGCGAGGGCGGGAGCCTGCGGTCGATGTCGCGGTCCAGGTCGTCGCGCAGGCGGAAGAGACCCGGGGAGGCCTCGACCAGCGACTCGGTCAGGTGGTCGTACCAGGCGGGGTGGGTGAAGTCGCCGGTGCCGACCAGCGAGATCCCCTTGCGCCGGGCCCACCAGGTCAGGTGTTCGAGATCGCAGTCGCGGCTGCAGGCCCGGGAGTACTTGGAGTGGATGTGGAGATCCGCCACAAAGCGCACCGGCCGGATCGTAGTGACTGATCGACACCGAGCCCGCACGGCCCTCGCCGCAGCGAGGAATCCACACTCAGGCCACCACTCGGTCGTTGGTGCTATCGGAGCAGCCCGAGAACTGTGGAGCTGACTACACAGCATGAGAACTGTCATGTGGCTCTGCCCAGGACGCCCCGGACGACATCGACCAGTTCGCCCCCGGCGGAATCAGAAGCCCACCCAAAACGCACCGCGCATTCAGGGGCCACCAACGCAGAAGGTCGGGAACCGGTGACCCGGTTCCCGTCCTTCGCCTGCTGTGTCAAGTGTGGACCTGACACCACAGCATGAGAACTCTCCGGTGGCCGTTCAGGGGCCTGAGCTGCTGATCCCACCCGTGGGCTTCCGCGTCAAGCGCACATGCGGCTCCACCCCGCCCGGTGCGCCACCGTCAGACGCCGGATCGGACAGGTGATCGCGACGACGGGCAATCGGGGGTGAACCACACGCCGCCCACCTCGGGTGACTCGTCAGCGCATGACCGACTCCCGCCCCTGCCGGCTCCGCCCGCGTCACCGGCCCACGGTGCGATCGGTGGCCTGGTTCCGCTTCCGTCCCGCCAGACCTGCCAGGCCCAGCAGACCCAGGAGGCCCAGCAAGCCCCAGTTGCCACTGCTGTCCTCGTTGTTGTTGTCGTCCTGAGCCGTCACCACCGCCGTGGCGCGCGGCGCAGCATCGTCGGCGAGCGCCGAAGCCGCTGGAACTCCGGCGAGGGCTGCACCGAGAACGAGTACAGCCATGAGCCGCTTCGCGGTGTCCATGTCATCTCCATCCGGGCGATCGTTGTTCAGGTCCCTGGGTACCGTCGAAGGAACCATTCATGTGCTGATCGGCGAAAACCCCACCTTCGAGTGCACCTCTAGGCACCTCGTACCTGTCGTGCCCCGCGTTGACCACATGGGCGGGCTGCTGTCCCACACCTTTCGGGCAACAAGACGACTCCTGCGGCCCGGGGAGCGCGTCCACTGCGCGCCCTGGTCCCAGGGCTGTCGACGGGGATGGCCGGTGCCACCGACCTCGACGCGGCGAACGCGAAAGAGCGGTACCCGGCTCACCGGGTACCGCTCTTCGTATGCTGTGTCAGTTGTGGACCTGACTACACAGCATGAGAACGCTGCAGTGGCTGCTCAGGGACCTGAGCAGCTGATCAAGGCTGTTGGCCACCGTGGTGGTAGCTAGGCTCCCCAGGCCGTACCGCCGGAGGCACGATCTTCGTCCAGTGCGCCGACTTGCGGGCGACCTGGGACTCACCTATCACATGACGCGATGGTGGGGGCCGGTCTCACCCCGGCCCCCACCATCGACACAAGTGCGATATGGGCATGTCCATCGAGTCACGGAGCCAATTTCGCGTGTGCGGTCGGATCACCTCGAAGCGCTCCCGGCCCGCAGAGCTCCTCGATGCACAATTGAATCTCGGAAACAGCCGCGACGCTCATACCCAGGGGCGGCGAGAAAGATGGACCAAAGTACGTCAACCGGGCACTCGAATGATCGGAAGGTGCGGTGAAGAACAACTCGGCGATGCGAGCGCTGATGCGGGTATCCGGCCAGGAGGTCGAGCCTTCCCTCCCCGAAGAACTCACCGACATCCTCCGCGCCGGATGGTACACGGCCGACTGCGGAGCGCTCCTGCTGCGAGCGACCGGCTCGCACGCGAAGTCCTGGCCGTGTGACGGGGAGAAGGTGGGCGATCGGGAGTACGAGGTCAACGACATCAGAATCCCGGATCACGACATCGAGGAGGAGGAGAAGGCCGGTTTCCTCCGCGCGGTGGCGTCACGGGCGGTGCGCTTCGCGAAGACCGCGATGCGGGCGGCCGAGGGCATGCCGGGCAGCGACGAACTCGCGGCGTTGCTCAGCACCGGCGTCGACGACGACTATTCGACCCACGGCACCACGGTCAGGTTCTTCACCACCAGGGGCGGTCACGCGGACTGGCTCGACGACCTGGACCGCTTCACGATCGAGGCGGTGATGGTCTTGGACATGTCCGACCTGGCACCAGGCGATCGGTAACGTCCACAGGCGCGACAGCGACAACGACCACATCGCGTGCGAGTCCCTGCCGCAACGAAGAATGACAGCCCCTACCCACCCCCGGTGGGACCCTTCGCACATTCACTCCCGCACACACAACCACCTACGGATGAGGGGTCCGGGGCGAAGCCCGCCGGGCGGGGCGTGGGGGTCGCACCCCCACAAAGCATTACGGCCGACCCGGTTCGCGCATTCCGCGAACATGGGTCGGCCGAGGCCGTGGAGCTGAGGGGAATCGAACCCCTGACCTACTCGATGCGAACGAGTCGCGCTACCAACTGCGCTACAGCCCCGTGTTCTGTTGTCGTGCGGGGGGAAGCATATCAGTAGCCGGGGGGTGGTTCCGCCACCCCCCTCTACTCGCCGGACGCCCGCCGGTACGGGAGGGCTTCGGGACCGTCCAGCTCCACGAACACCGGGTCCTCGTCGTCCACGTCCACCACGACGGTGCCGGGGCGGACCTGGTGCTGGAACCGGGGCTGCGGGGCCAGGCGGGGCTGGTCGCGAGCCGCTTCGCCGTCGGCGGACGGCGCGGACTGCCGGCCGACGAGGTGCGGTTGCGGCTCGCCGGACCGGCGCGCGGAACGGCGGCGGGCCTGGGCCATCCGGGCCTGGCGGCGCGCGCGGATGTCCTCCTCGATCCGCACCTGGCGGCGCAGGTAGCCGAGGTAGGTGACGAGCGTCGCGTCCACCGCCGCGTGGACCCACCACGCCAGCGGGTAGAGCACGCCCGCGATCACACCGGTGACCAGGGCGGTCAGCAGCAGGGTGCCGACGACGCGGCGGCGGAAGGCGTACTTCGCCTGCGCCACGATCGCCGCGGTCTCCGGGTCGTAGCCGCCACGGCCCGGGCGGAACGCCCGGGGCGGCACGAACTCGTCCGGCTCGTCGTCGTACTCGTCGTAGTCCTCGAACTCGGCTTCGAACTCCGCGTCGACCTCGGGCATGGCGTCGTACTCCTCCTCCATGCTGCCGCGCGTCGCGTCGGCGCGCTTGCGCGCGACCATCGGCACGAGGACGACCAACCAGGCCACGACCAGTCCCACGACGATCAGCGAGCTGGGCATCCCCGTCACCTCCCCCTACCCCGCGACGCGCTCGGTGCACGTGCCACGCTAGTCACAACAGTCACACCTGTGTCGGAGGCACGCCGACCAGCGTGCGTACCAAAGTGTGGTGTAACACCCACGTTTGGGTGATACGAATAAGCCATACGGCCCTCGGATCAGGCAGTTCGGGCGTATCCGCGTGCGACCAACCGGCGTACCAGCCCTTCCGGCGAGGCCTCTTCGGCGGTCATCGCGAAGCACAGGTGGTCACGCCAGGCACCGGCCACGTCGAGGTACCTGAGGAACAGGCCCTCCTCCCGGAAACCGGCCTTGGCGAGCACCCGCAGGCTGGCCCGGTTCTCCGGCCGGACGGTCGCCTCCAGCCGGTGCAGGCCGCCGTCGCCGAAGCAGTGGTCCACGACGAGCGCCAGCGCCGCCGTCGCCACGCCGCCCCGCGCCCGGTCGGCCGCCACCCAGTAGCCGACCCACGCGGAGCGCAGCGAGCCGCGCACGACGTTGCCCACGGTGATCTGCCCGGCCAGCACGCCGTCCACGGTGATCACGAACGGCAGGGCCTGGCCGCGCCGGGCCAGCGACTTGAGCGACGACCACTGCGCGGGCCACGCCAGCGGCGCGTTGCGCTCCTGCCAGCCCTCGACCGCGGTCGGTTCCCAGTCCTCCAGGTACGCCTGGTCGCGGAGCCTGGTGCGGGACCAGGCCGTGGCGTCCAGCAGCTTGGGCGGGCGCAGCGCCACCAGACCGGCGGCCACCCGGAGCGGTCCGAGCCGCGCGGGCCAGCCGGGACGTCGACCGCCTTCCCACGCGTGGCTCATCTATCCCCAACCCTGCTTCATCCTCTTTGGGCCAAGAAGGACACGGTCACCTCGTCACCGACCGACACGTCCGTCACGTCCTCGTCGACCATGATCAGGCAGTTCGCCTCGGCCAACGACGCGAGCAGGTGCGACCCGGAGGTACCCAGCGGCTGCACCAGGTACTCGCCGGTGTCCGCGTCGCGCAGCAGCTGGCCCCGCAGGTAGCCGCGCCGCCCCTTGGTCGACGTCAACGGCGACAGCAGCCGCGCGCTGACCGCCCGCCGGTACGGGTTGCGCTTGCCCAGCGCGGCCCGGATCAGCGGACGCACCAGCACCTCGAAGACGACCAACGCGCTCATCGGGTTCGCGGGCAGCAGGAACGTCGGCACCGCGTCCGGCCCGAGGCGGCCGAAGCCCTGCACCGAGCCGGGGTGCATGGCCACCCGGGTCACGTCGACGTCGCCGAGGTCGGCCAGCGCCGCCCGCACCTCGTCGCCGATGACGCCCCCGACGCCACCCGCGACGACCACGATCTCGGACAGCAGCAGCCGGCCCTCGACGACCTCGCGCATCCGGCGCGGGTCGGAGGACTGGATGCCGACCCGGCTGACCTCGGCGCCCGCGTCCCGCGCGGCGGCGGCCAGGGCGTAGGAGTTCACGTCGTACACCTGCCCCTGGCCGGGGGTGCGGTCGACGTCGACCAGCTCCTCGCCGATCGAGATCACCGACACCCGCGGCCTGGGGTGGACCAGCACCTTGTTCCGGCCGACCGCGGCGAGGAGGCCGACCTGGGCAGCGCCGATGGACGAGCCGCGGCGCACCGCGACGTCACCGGTCTGCACGTCCTCGCCGGTGCGCCGGACGAACGCCGCGGACGGCACCGAACGCTGCACGGTCACCTTCGCCGCGTGCCCGTCGGTGTAGCCGAGGGGCACCACGGCGTCGGCCAGCGTGGGCAGCGGCGCGCCGGTCGCGACCCGGACCGCCTGGCCCGGCTGCAACCGCCTGGGCTGGCGGGACCCCGCCGGGATCTCGCCCACCACGGGGAGCTGCACGGGTTCTTCGTTCGCCGCCTGCACGTCCACGCTGCGCACCGCGTAGCCGTCCACCGCCGCCTGGTCGAACCCGGGCAACGCGCGCTCGGCGACGACCTCCTCGGCGCAGAGCAGGCCTTGCGACTCGGAGATCGCCACGCGCACGGGGGCGGGCCGCACCGCGGCGGCTACCACCCTGGCGAGCTGCTCATCCACTGACCTCATGTGTCGACCCTCGTTCAGGAGTTGCCGAGGCGTTCCCGCAACCACACCCCCAGCTCGGGCCCGTAGTCCGGGTGTTCAAGTGCGAAGTCAACCGCAGCTTTGATGAATCCACCCGGATTGCCCAGGTCGTGTCGCCCACCGCGGTGCACGACCACGTGCACGGGGTGGCCCTCGTTGATCAGCAGTGCGATGGCGTCGGTGAGCTGGAGCTCGCCGCCCGCGCCCGGCGTGATGCGCTTGAGCGCGTCGAAGATGGCCCGGTCGAGCAGGTAGCGGCCGGCCGCGGCGAACGTGGACGGCGCGTCCTCGGGCTTCGGCTTCTCCACCATGCCGACGACCTTCTTGACGTCGTCGTCCGCGGTGTCCCGGACGTCGAAGACGCCGTAGGCGGAGATCTGGTCCTTGGGGATGTCGAACGCGCACAGCACGCTGCCGCCGAACTCCTCGCGGACCGCGGCCATCTTCTTGAGCACGCCCGTGGGCAGCACGAGGTCGTCGGGCAGGAGGACGGCCACGGCCTCGTCCCCACCGGTCAGGTTGCCCTCGGCGCAGCCGACCGCGTGGCCGAGGCCGAGTGCCTGGTCCTGGATGGCGGTCTCCACGGTGAGCAGGTTCTGCGCGCGGCGGACCTTGGCGACCAGGTCCGTCTTGCCGCGTCGTTCGAGCGTCGCCTCCAACTCCGGCTGCGGGCGGAAGTACTCCGCGACCGCGTCCTTGCCGGGTGAGGTCACGATCACGAGCTTCGTCGCACCCGCTTCGGCGGCTTCGGCCGCGACGAGTTCGATGCCCGGGGTGTCGACGACCGGCAGCAGTTCCTTGGGCACCGCTTTGGTGGTCGGGAGGAAGCGCGTGCCCAGGCCTGCCGCGGGCACGATTGCTGTCTGGAAGGCGCTCATGACCTGCGAGCCTAACGTCGCGCTTAGTGTGACCTGCCATGACGTCCGGTGTAAGTGATCGGAAGAACACGCTGCGCACACGGCTGCGGGCCGCGCGGCGCAGTGCTGTCATGCCTTCGATGGCGGCCGAGGTGCTCCTCGCCGTTGCCGCGTTCGGCGTTCCTCCGGGCGGGACTGTGTGCGCGTACGTCGCTTCGGCCCACGAACCGGGGTCGGTGGAGATGGTGGAGGTGCTGCGGTCACGCGGGTTGCGGGTGCTGCTGCCGGTGGTGGTCGGGGAGTCGCTGGACTGGGCCGTGCACGCCGGGGAGTTGCGTCCGGGGGCGTTCGGGTTGGGGGAGCCGGTGGGGCCGTTGCTGGGTGCGGCGGTGGTCGGGTCGGCGGCGTTGGTGCTGGTGCCGGCGTTGGCGGTGGACCACTCGGGGGTGCGGCTGGGCAAGGGCGGCGGCTACTACGACCGCGCCCTGACGTTGTCCACAGGTCCGCTGGTGGCCCTTGTGCGGGACGAGGAGTTCGTGCCGTCCCTGCCCGCCGAACCGCACGACGTCCGGATGGATGCGGTGCTGACGCCCGGATCGGGGCTGGTTCGACTGCCGTTGTGACGTTGACCTGTGATATTTGCGCCACGTATGCCAGGTGGCGCATCATCGTGGTTGGCACTCGTGACGGAGGAGTGCCAACCAGGACTCGTGGAGGGCCCACCGTGCCGACCTACCAGTACGCCTGCACCGAGTGCGACCACCGGTTCGACGCGGTGCAGTCCTTCTCGGACTCCGCGTTGACCGACTGCCCGCAGTGCTCCGGCAGGCTGCGCAAGCTGTACGGCGCGGTCGGAGTCGTGTTCAAGGGCAGCGGGTTCTACCGGACGGACAGCCGTTCGTCGTCCTCCGGCGCCCCGGCTGCCGCGAAGAGCGACTCGACGCCCGCGAAGGCAGAGTCGTCTTCATCCTCGACTTCTACCTCGTCTTCGTCCTCCTCTTCGTCTTCGTCTTCCACGCCGGCCGCCGCCGCGTCCTGAAGTCGTCGCTCGTCCACAAGCCCCCGAGTTGTCCACAGCTCGGGGGTTCGTGCTGTCCCGGCCCCTGATCCGTCCCTAACGTCGAAGCCATGCTCCTCCACCTCAGAAGGATCTTGGCGGGCCTGCTGGCCCTCGTAGCCGTGGGTCTGGCCGTGTTGCCCGGCAGCCCGACGGTCGACGTCCTGGTAGCCGCGCACGACTTGGCGCCCGGCGTGCCGCTGGGTGTGGACGACGTGCGGGTGGTCGCCATGCCGCCCTCTCTGTCACCCGTCGGGACGGTCTCGGCGGCCGACGCCTTAGGCCGTGGACTGGTAGGCGCGGCGAGAGCCGGCGAACCCCTGACCGACGCCCGCTTGGCACCGGTCGACCCGGACGTGTCGTCGGTAGCGGTGCGATTGGCCGACGCCGGGGTGGTCGGGCTGCTGCGACCGGGGAGCCGGGTGGACGTGGTGGGCGCGGGGTCGCACGTGCTGGCGGCGGACGCTTCGGTGGTCGCGGTGCGGGACGGCGAGGTGGTGGTGATCTCGGCGAACCGCGAGGCTGCCCACCGGATCGCCGCCGAGTCCCTGGCCAACCCGGTCGCCGTGACGTTGCGCTGACAGCAGCCGACAGCACGAGCCACCAGCCCCACCGCCAACCGCCAACAGCCCGCCGCCCAGGAGTCTGAAGGCCAGGAGTCTGAAGGCCGGGAGTCTGAAGGCCGGGAGTCTGAAGGCCGGGAGTCTGAAGGCCGGGAGTCTGAAGGCCAGGTCTGAAGCACCACGGGTGGCCGACGCACGGGCTGAGCGTGGGAGCCGGTGAGCTGCGGTGGAGCGGGGGTTGGAGGGCGGCGGGCGGCGG
This sequence comes from Saccharothrix isguenensis, assembly GCF_052936305.1. Taxonomy (NCBI): domain Bacteria; kingdom Bacillati; phylum Actinomycetota; class Actinomycetes; order Pseudonocardiales; family Pseudonocardiaceae; genus Saccharothrix; species Saccharothrix isguenensis. Next base: position 627,512 of record NZ_CP193626.1, on the reverse strand, counting down.
GCAGCGGGCGGGCAAGGGTGGCGGTCGAGGTAGGGCGGTAGCGAGCGAGGGGCGCGGCCGGGCGGCGGCCGGTGAGGTATCCGGGCGGCGAGGCTGAGCAGCGGAGCGGTGGGGCAGCGGGCCAATCAAGCGGCCGGACAGCCAGGCGGCCACGCATCGACGAAGAGGTGGGACGGGGCCGCGCAGTGGAGGGCGGGCCGGCCCGTGCAACCGCGCGGCCGGCGGCGGTGGGACTGCGGGCGGCAGAGCAACCAGGCCGCAGCGCGGCCGGCCGGCGGCGGTGGGCATGGCAACCGGGCGGCAGGGCAACCGGGCGGCGGCGAGGCGGGCGGGGCGGTCGCGGGCGGCGGTGTGGGGCCGTGGTCGGGTCCGGGCGGAGGGTGTGGCCAGCGGGAGGGTTGGCGGGATGGACGGGGCGGGGTGGATGGGCGGCGGGCGGGGCGGCCCGCGGCTTGGGCGTAGGGGTGGTTGGGCGAGGCCAGAGGGAATGGAGGGCTGGGCTGGGCGGTCGGGCTGGGCGGTCGGGCTGGGCGGTCGGGCTGGGCGGTCGGGCTGGGCGGTCGGGCTGGGCGGTCGGGCTGGGCGGTTGGGCTGGGCGGTTGGGCGGGAGAGGGGTTGTGAGCTGGGCAGACAGAAAGTCATCGGTCCACCGATGAGTTTTCGGCGCGCCTGTCGTTCCACCGGCTACAAGGCATTGCAGGGTGGCCGGAAGGCCCCGACCTAGGAGAGCACAGTGGACTGGAAGCTGGAAGTCGTCATCGTCCCCGTGTCCGACGTGGACCGCGCCAAGGCCTTCTACGCCGACACGCTCGGCTTCACCGTCGACACCGACCACAGCGCGGGCGACTCGTTCCGCGTCGTCCAGGTCACGCCGCCCGGCTCCGCCTGCTCCCTCGTGTTCGGCAAGGGCATGGGCAGCAGCAGCGCCCCCGGCTCGCTCAAGGGCTGCCAGCTGGTCGTCTCCGACATCCGCGCCGCCCACGCCCACCTCGAAGCGAACGGCGTCGCCAACTCCGGCCCGCAGCACTTCGAGAACGGCGCGATGGCGCCCGGCCCGGACCCGCAGGACCAGGACTACGGCTCGTTCATCTTCTTCGACGACCCGGACGGCAACACGTGGGCCGTTCAGCAGGTCAAGCGCCCGGCCCGCTGATGTTCGAGCAGGCCACCCGCCAACACCGGCGCGAGCTGCACGTCCACTGCTACCGCATGCTCGCCTCCTACGAAGAAGCCGAGGACGCGGTGCAGGAGGTGTTCCTGCGGGCCTGGCGGGCCTGGGACACGTTCGACGGCAGGAACGTCCGCGCCTGGCTCTACAAGATCGCCACCAACACCTGCGTCGACCTCATCCGCGCCAAGGCCCGGACGCCCCGGACCCAGACCGGGATCAGCTGGCTCACCCCGTACCCGGACCGCCTGCTGGACCAGGTCGCGCCGACCGACGACGAACCGGACGTGGTCGCGGTCGCGCGGGAGACCGTGGAGCTCGCCTTCCTGGCGGCGCTCCAGGTCCTCCCCGCTCGACAGCGCGCCGCCCTGCTCGCCCGCGAAGTGCTCGGCATGTCCGCGCAGGAGACCGCCGACCTGCTGGACATCAGCGTTCCCGCCGCCAACAGCGCCCTCCAGCGCGCCCGCACCACGATGAGGCAGCACCTGCCGTCCCACCGCAACGACTGGACCGCCCGCGAACCGAGCCCCCGGGAACGCGAGCTGCTGAGCCGGTTCATCGACGCCCACCAGCGCTGTGACGCGGCGGCGGCCGTCGCGGTGGCCGCCGAGGACCTGCGGATCACCATGCCGCCCGCGCCGCTGTGCTTCGACGGCGTCGACCAGGTCGCCCAGCTCCTCGCCCGCAGCTTCGGCCCGGACCGGGAGGGCGACTGGCTGCTCGTGCCGACCAGCGCGAACCGGATGCCCTCCGCCGCCAGCTACCTGCGCAGGCACGGCGACGCGGTGTTCCGCGCGTTCAAGCTCGACGTGCTGCGCGTCGAGGGCGACAAGATCGCGGAGGTCACCACGTTCGGCCCGGCGATGTTCGACCTGTTCGGACTCCCCGCGACACACGTACCCGCTGAGTGATCACCGGAGCCCGCTACCGCTACCCTCCGCTGGCCCCCCACTACCCCCGAACGGAGGAGCCACCCGTGCTCAAGGGCTTCAAGGACTTCGTGATGCGCGGCAACGTGATCGACCTCGCTGTGGCGGTGGTCATCGGCGCGGCCTTCACCGGCATCGTCACCGCGTTCACGTCGCACCTGATCAACCCGATCATCGCGCTGTTCGGTGGCAGCAACGTCAACGGCCTGGCCGTCCAGCTCGGCGACAACGAGAAGACCGTCATGGACTTCGGCGCGATCATCACCGCCGTGATCAACTTCCTGATCGTGGCGGCGGTGGTCTACTTCATCTTCGTGCTGCCGATGAACAAGCTCAAGGAACGCCGGAAGCGCGGCGAAGAAGCCGGCCCCTCCGAGCCGACCGACGTCGAGCTGCTCAAGGAGATCCGCGACCTGCTCGCCTCCCAGCGCCAGCACTGACCCGCGCCGGGCTACCCCCCGTGGTGCGGCGGCCGGTTCTCCTCGTACCACCGGTCGTCGCGCCCGGCCGGGCTCGGCTCGTCCGACGAACCCTCGGGCAGCACGTCGCCGAACACCTCGGCCAGCCGACGACGCCGCGCCGCCTCCGCCGATGCGGCAGCGGCGGCGGACGCAGCGGCGGCAGCGGAGGAGGCGGTGTCGGCGTCGTCGGGACCGGTCACGCTTCGTCGAGTCCTGACAGTTGGTCGATCACGTACGGCACCAGCGCCGACAGCGTCGCCATGCCGTCACGCACGGCCGACCGCGAGCCGGCCAGGTTGACCACGAGGGTGCTGCCGGACACGCCGACCAGCCCCCGCGAGATGCCCGCGTCGACGGCACCCGCCGCCAGCCCCGAGGCCCGGAGCGCCTCGGCGATCCCGGCGATGGGCCGGTCGAGCACGCCCTGCGTGGCGTCCGGTGTGACGTCGCGAGGCGACACACCGGTGCCGCCGACGGTGACGACGAGGTCGACACCACCGATGACCGCTGTGTTCAGCGCGGCGCGGATGCCCACGACCTCGCCTTCCACCGCCACCGTGCCGTCGACGATGAACCCTGCTTCCTCCAGCAACTCGGTGACCAGCGGTCCTGTGCTGTCGTCGTGCTCACCGTGCGCCACCCGGTCGTCCACGATCACGACAAGGGCGCGTCCCAGTCGCTGCGCGCTGCGTTCCATGACCGCCACCGTAGTCAATCGGAGGATCTGGCGGTTCCATGACGTCACGCTGCCGCGCCGGGCACTCCCGCCGAACCACCCCTAACTTCGGTGACGTGCGCGTTCTCCTCACCGGCGGGGCCGGGTTCATCGGCTCACACATCGCCGACCAGTTGACCGACCAGGACCACGACGTCGTCGTGCTCGACGCCTACCTCCCCCAGGCCCACCGGACCCGACCGGACGGGGCCCGGGACGTCACCGACCTCGACACGGTGAAGAACCTCCTCGATGGTGTGGACGTGGTGTGCCACCAGGCGGCCGTCGTGGGCCACGGCCTCGACCCGTCCGACGCGCCGCTGTACGCGCTCAACAACGACCTGGGCACCGCCGTGCTGCTGGCCGCGATGCACGAGAAGGGCGTGAAGCGCCTGGTCATGGCGTCGTCGATGGTCGTGTACGGCGAGGGCCCCTACGAGTGCGCCGAGCACGGCGTCGTCCGGGCCGCGCCACGCCGCCAGGCCGACCTCGACCAGGGCCGCTACGAACCGCCCTGCCCGCACTGCGGTGACCCCCTGGAACCGCGCCTGGTCCCCGAGGACGCCCCGCTGGACCCCCGCAGCACGTACGCCGCCGGCAAGCTCGCCCAGGAGCACTACGCGGCGGCGTGGGCCCGCCAGACGGGCGGCGACGTGTGGGCGTTGCGGTACCACAACGTGTACGGCCCGAGGATGCCCAAGAACACCCCGTACGCGGGCGTGGCGAGCCTGTTCCGCAGCGCGCTCGAACGCGGCGAGGCGCCCACCGTCCTCGAAGACGGCCGGCAGCGCCGTGACTTCGTGCACGTGACCGACGTGGCGCGGGCGAACGTCCTCGCCCTCCACCGCCCCGGCACGCCCGGCGCCCTCACCGCGCTCAACGTCTGCTCCGACGAGCCGCACACCGTCGGCGACCTCGCCACCCACCTGGCGGACGCGTGCGGCGGCCCCGGGCCGCGGATCGTCGGCGGCGCACGACCGGCCGACGTCCGGCACGTCGTCGCCGACCCGGCCAAGGCGCGTGGACTACTCGGCTTCCACGCCGCCACGTCGTTCGCGGCGGGCGTCAAGCAGTTCGCAGCTGATCCCCTGCGCTGAGCGGCAACCGCACCTCGAACCGGCAGCCGCGCCCGTGGTTGCGGGCGTCGATCGTGCCCTGGTGCGCCTCGACCAGGCCGCGCGCGATCGCCAGCCCCAGCCCGCCGCCGACCGGCTGCCGGTGCGGCGTGCCGCGGAACGCCACGTCGAACACGCGGGGCAGGTCCGCCTCCGGGATCCCGCCGCACCCGTCGTCCACCCGCAGCAGCGCCGACGTCCCGTCCACGTCCACCCGCACGGCCACCGTCCCGTCCGGCGGCGTGTGCCGGATCGCGTTGGACAGCAGGTTCCGCACCACCCGCGCCAGCTCCGGGTCGCTGCCCAGCACCACCGGCCACGTCACCGCGTCGGCCCGCAGCCGGACGCCCTTGCGCGACGCCACCGGGCTCTCCGCCGCCACGACCTCGCTCACCACGTCCGCCAGCGGCACCTCGGACAACGTCAGCCGCAACGCGCCCGCGGTGATCCGGGACAGCTCGAACAGGTCGTCCACCATCCCGGACAACGCCTCGGCCTCGGCGGAGATCCGGCCCGCGTACTCGGCGACCTCGTCCCGCCGCGACACCACGCCGTCCGACAGCGCCTCGGCCATCGCCCGGATGCCGGCCAGCGGCGTGCGCAGGTCGTGGCTGATCCACGCGACCAGCTCGCGCCGCGACGCCTCCGCCGCGCGTTCCCGCTCCCGCGCCTCGCTCTCCCACACGCTCCGCCGAGCCAGCGCCCGGCCCAGCAGCACCGCCGTCGGCACCGTCACCAGCGCCACCAGCAGGCACACCAGCAGGGTCGTGGTGAGGATCGGGGTGAACATGAACCCGCTCACCGCGAGCACCCCGCCGATGGTCGCCACCACCGGCACGATCGCCAGCACGGTCAGCGCGGTGGCCAGCGACCCGCTCGACAGCCTCCGCAGCACCACCGCCCCGAGCAGCGCCAGCGGCAGCGAGAACAGCACCGCGAACGGCAGGATGTGGTAGATCTCGACCAGCATCACGCGCCGCCGTCGTACCGGTAGCCCACGCCCCACACGGTGGAGATCCGCACCGGCCGGGCCGAGTCGACCTCCACCTTCTCCCGCAACCGTCGCACGTGGACGGTCACGGTGGACTGGTCGCCGAACTCCCAGCCCCACACCCGGGACAGCAGCTCGCCCCGGCTGAACGCGGTGCCCCGGTGGGTGAGGAAGAACACCAGCAGGTCGAACTCGCGGGTGGTCAACGACAGGTCATGCCCGTCCAGCCACGCGGAGCGCGCGCCCACGTCGACCCGGAGCCCGCCGTCCTCCAGCACGGACGACGACCGCGACGCCGCCACCCGCGACCGGCGCAGCACCGACGTGACCCGGAGCGCCAGCTCACGCGGGCTGAACGGCTTGGTCACGTAGTCGTCCGCGCCGAGCCGGAGCCCGGCGATCCGGTCTTCCTCCTCGCCCAGCGCGGTCAGCATCACCACGGGCACCGCGCTGCGCACCCGCAGCCGGCGGCACACCTCCAGCCCGTCCACGCCGGGCAGCATCAGGTCCAGCACCACCACGTCCGGCTCGCGCTCGGCGAACCGGCGCAGGGCGCTCTCGCCGTCGCCGACCAGCTCCACCTCGTGCCCGGCCAGCTCCAGGTACCGGCGCACCACATCGCGCACGGTCACGTCGTCGTCCACGACGAGGACCCGCCCGGTCGTCTCTTCCACGTCGCGCCTCACCAGTTGGTCAACAGGAGGTGGTTGACCGCCAGAGCGGTCACCGCTTGCGCCGCCGGCCAGGGCCGTCGCCGGTCCGGCACGAGCACCACCAGCCACACGGTGAACGGCAGCCAGATCCGCTCCACCTCGGCCTTGCTCAAACCGGACACGTCGGCCACCAGGATGGCCACCGCCGCGGCAGCAGCCAGTGTGAGGGCAGGCCCACGCCACCGGGCGGCGAATGGCGCGAAACCGCACGCGAGCACGGCGGCGGCCAGGTTCGCCCAGACCCAGTAGCCGTAGGAGCGGGACGACGCGATGCCCTGGTAGTACCGCTCGACCACGAGGTGGTAGCCGTCCAGCCACCAGAACCCGAGCACCGCGAACACCGCCACCACCCCCACCGCGCCCAGCACCGCACGCCGATCCGCCGCCAGTCGCGCCCCAGAGGATCCGCCCCAGAGGATCAGAGCACAGCACGGCGAGCGCGAGCACACCCATCAGCACCAGGCCGTACGACAGGAACACGGAGAAGCCCAGCACCACGCCACCGGCCAGCGCCCGCGTGTGGCCAGCAACGCGATCCCGCACGCCGTCACACCGGCGAACAGCCCGTCCGCCGACACCCCGATCCACACCGCGCCGGGGAACAGCGCCACGAACGGCAGCACGGCCCGTGCGTGCTCCTCGGACACCAGCGCACGCACGGTCACCGGCACGGCGATCGCCGTCAACGCGCCCACCAGCACGACCGACGCCGCCGCCCACGCGCCACCGGAGAGCCCGACCCGGTCCAGCCCCACGAACACCAGCAGCGCGCCCCGCGGGTGCCCGGACACGTGCACGGTCCACGAGTCGGGCTGGAAGTCGAGGATGCGCGACGAGAACTCCCGCAGCATGACGCCCACGTCCGTCACGCCCGGCACCTCGTGCAGGTACTCGTCGGACGTGGTCAGGCGACCGCTGAACCCGCGCTCCCACCCGTCCACCACCGCCAGCGAGGAGATCCACGCCACCGCCGTCGCGTACCCGGCGCCCAACGCCGCCCGCCACGGGAGCCGCCCGGCCAGGCCCGGCCCCCACACCACCACGAGCAGCGCGACCAGCACCGCGAACGGCGTGCCGATGCCGACGTGCGGGAACCACCCGGCGAACAGGGGCGGCGCGCCCGCGAACGTGCGCTCACCGCCCAGGAGCACGCCGACCACGGCGGCCGAGGCGACCAGGGCCACGGCGGCCAGGACACGGAGCACACGCCCACCGTAGAGCCCTCGTCGCCGGGGCCGCGCGGTCACGGCGCCATCCGTCAGCGGTCCGTAAGAACTGGTTCACACGTCAGGATTCGGTAAGCGGCACAACGGTTCCCGACCGTCCGGGGCGGACCGTCCTGGTGCTCGTGGACGAAGTCGACGTGGTGCTCCCCTGCCTGGACGAGGCGGCGGCCCTGCCGGGCGTGCTGCGGGCCATGCCCGCCGGCTACCGGCCGCTGGTGGTGGACAACGGATCGCGGGACGGCTCGCCGGTCATCGCCCGGTCGCTGGGCGCGGAGGTGGTGTGCGTGCTCGACGCGGACGGCTCGCTGGACCCGCGTGAGCTGCCCGACCTGGTGGCGCTGCTCGCGCGGGCCGACCTGGCGGTGGGGCGTCGGGTGCCGGAGGCGGGCAGCTGGCCGTGGCACGCGCGGACCGGGAACGCGGTGCTGGCCGCGTTGTTGCGGCACAAGGGGCTGCCGGTGCGGGACATCGCGCCGATGCGCGCGTTCCGCCGGCAGGACCTGCTGGACCTGGCCGTCGAGGACCGCGCGTTCGGCTACCCGCTGGAACTGCTGCTGCTGCGCGCGGCGGCGGCCGGGTGGCGGGTGGTCGAGCGGGACGTGCGCTACGGGCCGCGTGCGGCGGGCACGAAGTCCAAGGTGTCCGGCTCCGTCCGCGGCACCGTCCGCGCCGTGCGGGACATGGCGGCGGTGCTGCGATGACGCGCGCGAGCCTGCTGGTGGTGGCCAAGGCCCCGGTGCCCGACCTGGCCGAGACCCGGCTCTGCCCGCCCGCGACGCCCGGTGAGGCGGCCGACGTCGCCGCCGCCGCGCTCGGGCGCGTTCCTGCTCCTGCCGCTGGTCGACGTGGAATTGGCGTTGTGGTTCATCGGCGGCCCGGTCCTGCATGACCTCCTGCTAGCGCCCCTCCTGGGCGGGCTGGGACTCCTCACCGCCCGCTGGGTTCCGGAACGGTGGCGCGCCCCCGTCCGGGTCGGCGGGGTGCTCAGCGGAGTGCTGCTCGCCCTGGCCGTCCCGCTGCTGTGGCGACCGTTCGCCGGCCCGCCCAACCCCGGCCTGAACGACCGGGACTACCTGGTCGGCCTGCTGGTGGCGGTGGCCGTCGTCTGGGTCGGCGTCCTGGTCGTGACGCTGACGAGACCGCGGGCCGACAGGTGAAGGGGACCTGTCGGCACGCGGCCTCGTCGACCGGCTCGGGGCACGTGAGCCGGGGTACCGGGGTGCTGGGGTGGCTAGCGCGGCTCCACGGTCTGGCTGCCGAGCGTGACCTCGACCGTGCGGTCGTTGCCGATGGTGACCTGGACCTTCTCGCCCGGCGCACGGGAGCGGACGGCGGCCACGAGGGTGTCCGAGGTCTCCACCCGCCGGTCGCCGAACCTGGTGATCACGTCACCGTTCTTGATGCCCGCCGCCTCGGCCGCGCCGCCCGCGGTCACGTCGCGGACCACGGCGCCGCCGGTCGGGGCGTCGCCCACCTGCACGCCGAGCACCGTCTGGGTGGCCTTGCCGGTCTCCGACAGCTCCTTGGCGGTGCGGCGGGCCTGGTCGATCGGGATGGCGAAGCCGATGCCGACCGAGCCGCCCTGGGTGGAGTCGCCGGAGTTCGGGCTGTAGATGGCCGAGTTGATGCCGACGACCTGGCCGCGCATGTTCACCAGCGGGCCGCCCGAGTTGCCGGGGTTGATCGCGGCGTCGGTCTGGATGGCGTTGAGCACGGTGTCCGGGGTGCCCTGCCGGCCGCCGGCGCGCACCGGCCGGTTCAGCGAGCTGACGATGCCGGACGTGACCGTGCCGTTGAGGTCGAACGGGGAGCCCACGGCCACCACGTCCTGGCCGATCTTCAGGTCGCCGGAGTTGCCGAGTTCCGCAGTGGGCAGGCCGGAGACGCCCTCCATCTTGACCACGGCCAGGTCGGACGACGGGTCGCGGCCGACGATCTTGGCGTCGAACGAGCGGCCGTCCTGGAGCTGCACCTTGATCGGACCGCCGGACGCGGCGGCCTCGACCACGTGGTTGTTGGTCAGCACCAGGCCATCGGAGCTGAGCGTGAACCCGGATCCCGCACCGCCCGTGACCTGGACCTGGACCACCGTCGGCAGAACCTTCTGGGCCACCTGCTCGATGGAGCCCTCCGGCGCGTCGGACGTCTGCTGGGCGGGTGGCGCCTGGTTGAGCGCGTTGGTCACCGGTCCGGCCGACTCGGCCGCCTGGTAGCCGACGTAGCCGCCGACCCCACCCGCGAGACCGCCCACGGCGAGCACCAGCGCGGCCACACCGGCGGCGACCTTGTTGCGCCCCCGTGGCCGCGACTGCTCCGGGACCTGTCCGGGCTGCGCGTAGTAGGGCGCGCCGGGGTAGCCCGGCTGCGCGGGGCCGGCGTGGTCCGGCGCGCCGGCCTGCCGGGGAACGCCGAACGGGTTGGTCTGCTGCCCGTGCGCCTGCTGGTCGTGTGCGTGCCGGCCAAGCATCTGCTGTCCGTGTGCCTGCCGGCCGTGCTCCGACTGTCCCTGTTCCGGACGCCGGTAGGCGGCCTGCCAGGCCTCCGAGCCGGAACCCGACAGGCCGGCGCCGCCCTGCACGGCGCCGAACCCGCCGGTTCCGGCCTGACCGGCGGCGCCCTGCACGCCGCCCGCCACACCTGCTCCGGTCGAGCCGACGCCGCCCTGCACGGCGCCGGGCTGACCGGTTCCCGGCTGACCCGCGCTCATCTGAGGAGCGCCCGGCGAGCCGAAGTCCGAGGGACGACCGGCCTCGGCCGGTGTCGTGGTCACGCTGTCCGGGTAGAGGCCCCGGTCCTGAGGTTCACCCACCACACCCGAAGCGGCCTGGTCGGCGTCGCTCCGCGTGCCTGCCTGCGCGTCCTGGCCGGTCCGGGCGTCCGAACCGCTCTGCGCCTCGGGGCTGGCGGGTCGGCCGGTGCTCCCCTGCGAAGCACCCGCCGACCCGACGTCCGACCGATCGACCCCTGCCGCCGATCCGTCGGCCACGTCCTCCGGTCGCGCCGGGCCTCCCTGCCAGGCACCCCGCGCTCCGGTGGACTCCGGTGCGCCGGCGCCGCCCTGCACAGCACCGACACCACCGGCGTCGCCATGACCGGGACCGGCGCCTCCGCGTGCCCACGGGCTCTGCTGCTCAGGCGGCGGAGACTGGTGTGGCTGCTTCGGCTGCTCGTTCTCGGTCATGTCCACAACTGTGCGGTGCCCGCCTGAGAGCAGCCTTAAACGAATCTGGGCATCAGGTGTGAGTCCGCGCGAACCTTCACCCGATCACCCCGGGGATCGACTCACCCGGTGACCGCCGCGCGCAGCCTTTCGGCGATCTGCTCGGGCGTGGCGTCGTTGATCCAGACGCCCATGCCGGACTCGGACCCGGCCAGGTACTTGAGCTTGTCGGGCGCCCTGAGCACCGAGAACACCTGCAGGTGCAGCCACGACAGGTCACGCCCGACGCGGACGGGAGCCTGGTGCCACGCCGCGATGTACGGCAGCGGGCGCTGGTAGAGGGCGTCCAGCCGGTGCAGCACGGTCAGGTAGAACCCCGCGAAGTCGTCCCGCTCGGCGTCCGCCAGCGCGGGCAGGTCGGGCACCTGGCGGTGCGGCACGACGTGCACCTCGACCGGCCACCGCGCGGCGGCCGGCACGAACGCCGTCCAGTGCTCGCTCTCCGCCACGACCCGCGTGCCGGCGGCCCGTTCGGCCGCCAGGATGTCACCCATCAGTGGACGGCCGTGTGACGCCTGGTAGTCCGCCGCAGCGGCCAGCATCCGTTCCGTCTTCGGGGTCACGAAGGGGTAGCCGTAGATCTGCCCGTGCGGGTGGTGCAGCGTCACGCCGATCTCTTCGCCCCGGTTCTCGAACGGGAAGACCTGCTCGACGCCCGGAGTGGCGTTCAGCGCCTCGGTGCGGTCCGCCCACGCGTCCACCACCGTCCGCACCCGGGAAGGGGGCAGCGCGCCGAACGACTTGTTGTGGTCGGACGTGAAGCAGACGACCTCGCACCGGCCGCGCCCGGCCGCCCGCGCCACCATCGGCATCCCGTCCACAGTGGACGGCAGCTCCGGCGTGTCCGGCGCGAACGACGGGAACCGGTTCTCGAACACCGCCACGTCGTACGACGACTCGGGGATCTCGGTCGGCTTGCCCGGTGTCGACGGGCACAGCGGGCACAGGTCGGCCGGCGGCTTGTACGTGCGCGTCTGCCGGTGCGCGGCCATCGCCACCCACTCGCCGGTCAACGGGTCGCGCCGCACCTCCGACAGCGCCTGCGCGCGCGGCAGGTCGCGCGTGTCCACCGCCTGCCGAGGCGGCGGATCCGGGGTGTCGTCGAAGTAGATGATCTCCCGACCATCGGCAAGCTCCCCAGCCGTGCGCCTCACGCCAGTTCCTCTCCGCGGCCCGGCACGTGCGCCAGGACCAGTTCACCGACCTGCTCGCCGAGGACCGCCCGCGCGGCCTCGGGCAACCTCTCGTCGGACACCAGCACGTCCGCCTCGTCCAGCGCGGCGATGGTGGAGATGCCGACGGTGCCCCACTTGGTGTTGTCCGCAACCACGACGACCCGGCCGGCGGCGTCCACCAGCGCGCGGTCGGTCTCGCTCTCGTTCAGGTTGGGCGTGGTGAAGCCGGAGCGCTCGGCCATGCCGTGCACCCCCAGGAACACCACGTCCAGGTGCAGCGACCGCAGCGCCTGCACGGCGACCGGCCCGACCAGCGCGTCCGACGGCGTCCGCACCCCGCCGGTGAGGACCACCGTCCGGTCCGTGCGCCCGCTCTGCTGGAGGACGTCGGCGACCCGGATCGAGTTGGTCACCACGGTCAGGTCCGGGATGTCGTCCAGGAACCGGGCCAGCGTCCACGTGGTGGTGCCCGCGGACAGGCCGATGGCCGTGCCCGGGCGCACCAGGCCCGCGGCGAACGCGGCGATGGCCTCCTTCTCCGGCAGCTGCCGCACCGACTTCGCCTCGAAGCCCGGCTCGTCGGTGCTGCGGCCGACCACGGAGGTGGCGCCGCCGTACACCTTCTCCACCAGGCCGCGGGCGGCCAGCACGTCGAGGTCGCGGCGCACGGTCATGTCGGAGACGCCCAACCGGACGACCAGGTCGCTCACCCGGACCGCGCCGGTGCGCCGGACCTCTTCCAGGATCACCGCTTGCCGCTGGCGTGCCAGCACGTCACACCTCTTCCCTGACCACGACCACGCCACCGGCGGGCACGACCACGCGGCCCGACGCACGCGCGCCGGACAGCAGCTCGACGCCCACCGCGGGCAGCTCGGCGTCGCCGTCGCCGTGGTTCACCGCGACCAGCCACGATACGGCGGTCCCGGCCACCTCACCGGTGCGGCGAACCACCTCGACGTCCTCGGGGCCCGTGGCCACGCCCGCGAGGTCCAGCGCGCCGCGGACCACCCGGTCCAGCCCGTCGCCGGTCAGGCCGCACGCCAGGTACCAGGCCACGCCGTCGCCGTGGTCGTTCCGCGTCACGGCGGGGACGCCCGGCAACTGGCCGTCCACGTAGGAGGCGACGACCTCCGCGCCGTTCGCGTGCACGTGCTCGGTCCAGACCGTGGCCGACGAGCCGTCGTCGAGCGCCACGACCTCGCCCGCGCGCAACGGGTAGAACTCCTCCGTGCGCACGCCGAGCAGGTCGCGGAACGCGCCGGGGTAACCGCCGAGGTGCACGTGGCCGCGCGTGTCCGTGACGCCGGACAGGTAGGTGACGACCAGGTGCCCGCCGCCCGCGACGTACCGCTCGTACGGCGTCGCGTCGTCCACCGCGTACAGCGCGGGCACGACGACCAGCCGGTACTCGGACAGGTCCGCGCCCGGCCGCACGAAGTCAACCGTCACCCCCGCCCGCCACAACGCGCGGTACAGCCCGAAGACCGTGTCCGGGTACGAGAAGTCGGACGTGGGGTGGCCGGGCTGCTTGAGCGCCCACCACGACTCCCAGTCGAAGACCACCGCGACCGAGGCGTCCACTGTGGACCCGACGATCTCGGCGATCCGCCGGTACTCCGCCCCGACCCGCTCGACCTCGCGGAACACCTTCGTGTCCGTCCCGGCGTGCGGCACCATGGCCGAGTGGTAGCGCTCCGCGCCCGCCCGAGACTGCCGCCACTGGAAGAACAGGGTGCCGTCCGCGCCGCGCGCCATGTGCGTGAACGAGTTGCGCCGCAGCTCACCGGGCTGCTTCGCGATGTTGCGCGGCTGCCAGTTCACCGCCGACGTGGAGTGCTCCATCAGCAGCCACGGCTTGCCGCCCGCAAGCCCGCGCACCAGGTCGGCGGAGTACGCCAGGTCGATGTGCCGGTCGGGGTTCTCGCCGAACGTGTAGTGGTCGTTGGACACGAAGTCGACCTCGGCGGCCCACTTCCAGTAGTCCAGCTGGGCGAACGCGGCGGCCATGAAGTTCGTCGTCACCGGCACGCCCGGCGTGACCTCGCGCAGCACGTCCCGCTCGGCCTTGTACAGCTCCAGCAGGGCGTCGGACGAGAACCGGTCGAAGTCGAGCAGCTGGCCGGGGTTGTTCGTGGACGGTGACGTGCGCGGCGGCAGGATCTGGTCCCACGCGGTGTAGCGCTGGCTCCAGAAAGCCGTGCCCCACGCCTCGTTCAGCACGTCCAGGGTGCCGTGGCGGGCCTGCGACCAGGTGCGGAACGCCACCGCGCACCGGTCGCAGTAGCAGCGCGAGACGTGGCAGCCGTACTCGTTGCCCACGTGCCACGCGGACAGCGCCGGGTGGTCGCGGTACCGCTCGGCCAGCGCGCGGGCCAGCGCGACGGCCTTGGCGCGGTAGACCGGCGAGCTGGGGCAGTAGGACTGGCGCGAGCCGTGCCAGAGGCGGACGCCGTCGGCGGTCTCGGGCAGCATCTCCGGGTGGGCCGTGGTCAGCCAGGGCGGCGGTGCGGCGGTCGCGGTGGCCAGGTCCACCCGGACACCACCCTCGTGCAACCGGTCGAGCACCCGGTCGAGCCAGCCGAACTCGTACCGGCCGTCCTCGACCTCCAGCAGCGCCCAGGAGAAGATCCCGACGCTGACCAGGTTCACGCCCGCCCGGCGCATCAGCTCGATGTCCTCGGCCCAGACCTGCTCCGGCCACTGCTCAGGGTTGTAGTCGGCGCCCCAGGCCAGGCCGCGCACGCCGTCAGGCCACGTCGTCATGCGCGCAAGCGTGACGGACCGTCATGGCAAACGTCAACACAGTCCAACAAAATCACCCGACTACCTCTGTTCGGCGGTACAAGATCGAGATGCTGTGGTGGTACACCAGTTCAGCTCGATTCAGCAAGGTCCAGCCGCATTAACGGCTCGATAACGGCGCTTGACAGCCCGTGTGCCGCACACCACATTGTGATCACTCTTGTTGGACTTGGTGTCGGTGTTCGGTTGATTCGGTCGAATGTCCCCTGTAGGAGCGACGATGACGAGGTTCTCCGCCAGTCCCCATCCCCTCATGGGGCGGCGTGCCCTGCTGAAGGCCGTCCTGGCCGGTGCGGGCATCGCCGCGGTCCCCGGACTGGCCGCGTGCGGCTCCGGTGACGGCGGTGGTGGTGGCTCCACCGACACGGTGTCGTTCGGCAACAACCTGTCCGACCAGGTGCCGAAGGACGCGATCACGGCGGTGCTGAAGTCCTTCGAGGGCGAGTCCGGCCTCAAGGTCGCGATCAACACCAAGCAGCACGAGCAGTACCAGGAGCAGATCAACAACTACCTGCAGGGCAGGCCGGACGACGTGCTGGCGTGGTTCGCCGGCTACCGGATGCGGTTCTTCGCCGAGAAGGGCCTGACCGGCGACCTGAGCGACGTGTGGTCGAAGGTCTCCGACAACTACGAGCCCGGGCTGAAGGAGGCGTCCACCGCCTCGGACGGCAAGCAGTACCTGATCCCGTTCGTGCAGTACCCGTGGGGCATGTTCTACCTGAAGAGCGTCTGGCAGCAGCGCGGGTACACCGTGCCGAAGACGCTGGACGAGATGGTCGCGCTGTCCACCCGGATGCAGGCCGACGGCCTGGCGCCGATCGCGTTCGCGCAGAAGCAGGGCTGGCCCGGCATGGGCACGTTCGACCAGCTGAACTTCCGCATCAACGGCTACCAGTTCCACGTCGACCTGATGGCCGGCAAGGAGGACTGGCAGGGCCCCAAGGTGCGCGAGGTGTTCGACACCTGGAAGCGGCTGCTGCCGTTCCACCAGGAGAACGCCCTCGGCCGCGAGTGGCAGGAGGCCGCGCAGTCCCTCCAGCAGGGCAAGTCGGGCATGTTCCTGCTCGGCACGTTCGTCGCCCAGCAGTTCAAGGGACAGGAGGACGACCTCGACTTCTTCCCGTACCCGGAGATCAACCCGGAGCACGGGCAGGACACCGTGGAAGCCCCGATCGACGGCTACATGATGTCGAAGAAGCCGGGCAACCCCGAGGGCGCGAGCAAGCTGCTGGAGTTCCTGTCCACGCCCGCCGCGCAGCTGGCGTACCTCAAGGCCGACCCGACGCAGGTCGCCGCGTCGAACAAGGCCGACACGTCCGGCTACAACTCGTTGCAGAAGAAGGCCGCGCAGGTCATCAAGGAAGCCGCGCACATCACGCAGTTCCTCGACCGCGACACCGACCCCCGGTTCGCCAGCGACGCGGCGACCAACGGGATCAACGCGTTCATCCAGAACCCCGACGACATCGACGCGATCCTCAAGGGCATGGCCGACCAGGCGAAGACGATCTTCACGGAGTGACCGCGTGACCGCCTTGCAGTCTCCCCCGGAGCCGGCCGGGACGACGGACCCCTCCCCGTCGCCCCGGCGCGGCAGGCGGCGCGCCACCGCGCTCGCGCCCCGAGACAAGCTCGTCCTCGGCCTGATGCTCGGCATCCCGTCGCTGCTCCACCTCGCGTTCGTGTGGGTGCCCGCGATGGGCTCGATCGCGCTGTCGTTCAGCAGGTGGGACGGCATCGGCGGGTTCGAGGACATCGAGTGGGTCGGCTTCCAGAACTACGCCGACATCTTCACCCGCTACCCGCGGTTCTGGCCCGCGGTGCAGCACAACCTGATCTGGCTGCTGTTTCTGATCGTCGTGCCGACGGTCGCCGGGCTCCTGCTCGCCGTCCTGCTGGACCGGCAGCTGCGGTTCGGGCGGCTCTACCAGAGCGCGCTGTACCTGCCGATGGTGCTGTCGCTCGCGCTGGTCGGGTTCATCTGGCAGCTGATCTACCAGCCCGAGCAGGGGCTGCTGAACAACGTGCTCGGCACCGCCTCGACGGACCCGGTGAACTGGCTGGGCGATCCGGACATCAACCTGTACGCGGTGCTGGTGGCCGCCGGGTGGCGGCACACCGGGTACATCATGCTGCTGTACCTGGCCGGGCTGAAGGCGGTGGACCCGGCGCTGAAGGAGGCCGCCGCGCTGGACGGCGCGAACGCGCGGCAGACGTTCTTCCAGGTGACGTTCCCGGTGCTCAAGCCGGTGAACGTGGTGGTGCTCGTGGTCACCGTGATCGAAGGCCTGCGGGCGTTCGACATCGTGTACGTGATCAACAAGGGCCGCAACGGGCTGGAGCTGCTGTCCGTACTGGTGACCGACAACATCATCGGTGAGTCGAGCCGGATCGGGTGGGGTTCCGCTTTGGCGGTGATCCTGCTGCTGATCTCGCTCGGGTTCATCATCACCTACCTGTTCCAGGTGTTCCGCGAGGAGGAACGGGCGTGAAGTCCCGACCCGCACGCGCTTCTCAGCCCCGCATCTCTTCGGCCGGCATCTCTTCGGCCGGCATCTCTTCGGCCGGCATCTCCTTGCCCCGCGTCGCCCTGCACGCGTTCCTGATCGTCACGTGCCTGGTGACCCTCGCCCCGTTGCTGTGGGCTCTCTACGCGTCGCTGCGCACGTACGACGACACCGCGCGCAACGGGTACTTCTCGGTCGCCGAGGGCCTGACGCTGGACAACTTCACCAACGCGTGGACGCAGGCCGACCTCCCGCACTACTACCTGAACACGCTGATCGTGACGGTGCCCGCGTTGGTGCTGGTGCTGCTGTTCAGCTCGATGGTGGCGTTCGGGGTGTCGCGGTTCAGCTTCAAGTTCAACCTGGTGCTGCTGATGCTGTTCACGGCCGGCAACCTGCTGCCGCAGCAGGTGATCGTGACGCCCCTGTGGCGCATGTTCCTGCTCACGCCGGTGCCGGAGTGGTTGAGCGACAGCGGTGTGCTGCTGGACTCGCACCTGGGGCTGGTGCTGATCCACGTGGCGTTCCAGTCCGGGTTCTGCGTGTTCGTGCTGAGCAACTACATGAAGACGATCCCGCACGAGCTCACCGAGGCGGCCCGGGTGGACGGCGCGGGGGTGTTCCGGCAGTACTGGCAGGTGATCCTGCCCCTGTGCCGTCCCGCGCTGGCGGCGTTGGCGACGCTGGAGTTCACCTGGATCTACAACGACTTCCTGTGGGCGCTGGTGCTGATCCAGACCGGCGACAAGATGCCGATCACGTCCGCGCTGCAGAACCTCAAGGGCACGTTCTTCGTGGACAACAACCTCGTCGCCGCCGGCTCCCTGCTGGTCGCGCTGCCCACGCTGGTCGTCTTCTTCGTCCTCCAACGCCAGTTCATCGGCGGCCTCACCCTCGGCTCCACCAAGGGCTGACCCCACCGCGTGAGTCCTACGTCCAAGACGCGTGAGTCCTGCGATCAGAACGCAGGACTCACGCGGTGGTGGGGGTCAGTGCGAGGTGGGGACAGGGCTGGGGCGGCCGGGGAGGCGGAGGGTGAACATGGCGCCGCCCTCGGGAGCCCGGCCCACGTAGGCCATGCCGCCGTGGCGTTCCGCCACCTGCTTGACGATCGCCAGCCCCAGGCCGGAGCCGGGGAGGGTGCGGGCCTCGGAGGAGCGGTAGAAGCGCTCGAACACGTGCGGCAGGTCGGCGTCGGCGATGCCGGGACCGGAGTCCGCCACCTCGACCACCGCGCTCCCGTCGCCCAACTGCTTGAGGCTCAGCCGGACCACGCCGCTCGCGGGGCTGAACTTCACCGCGTTGTCGAGGAGGTTCAGCACGGCGCGTTCCAGCGCGCTCGAATCACCCAGCAGCGACCACGGCTGGAGCTCCACCACGAACCGCACGTCCGTCGCCCGCCGCTTCGCCCGGTCCAGCGCGCGCTCCACCACCTCGACCAGGTCCACCGGCTCGTGCACGACCTGCGGCGCGTCCTCCCGCGCCAACTCCACCAGGTCCCCGATCAACGTGGTCAGCTCGTCCAGCTGCGCCCGCACGTCGGCGTTGATCTCCGCCTTGTCCTGGTCGGACAACGTCGGCGAGCCCGGCTTCTCCGACGCCAGCAGCAGCTCCAGGTTCGTCCGCATCGACGTCAACGGCGTGCGCAGCTCGTGGCCCGCGTCGGCGACCAGCCGGCGTTGCCGCTCCTGCGACTCCGCCACCGCGCCGAGCATCGCGTTGAACCGCTGCGACAGCAGTGCCAGCTCGTCGTCACCGGACACCGGGATCGGCCGCAGGTCACCCGTCATCGCGACCCGCTCGGTGGCCTCCGTCAGCCGCTGCACGGGCCGCAGCCCGGTCCGCGCGACCGCCGTGCCCGCCGCCGCCGCGACCAGCACCCCCAACCCGCTGATCACGAACAGCACCACGGACAGCTTGCCGAGCGACACGTTCAGCGGCTTGGTCGACTGGGCGATCAGCATCGCCTGGCCGTCCCCGTACGGCACCGCGATCACCCGGAAGTCGGTGCGCTCGTCGGTCCAGAAGTTCTCCGACCGCGTCCCGCGCGCCACGTCCAGGTCGGCGGGGTGGGTCGGCGGCGCGATCGTGCCCTTCGGGTAGAGGATCCGCCCGCTCACGTCCAGCACGCCGATCCGGACGTCCCCGGCGGCAAGGAACGCGCCGGGGATCTCGGTGACGTCGTTGTTGACCTTGGGTGCGTTGACCGCCGCCTCGGCCCGCTGCCGCAGGGTCTCGTCCATCTGGTCGTGCAGGTTCCGGCTCACCGTCATGTACGCGCCGAGCGACACGACCGCGACCGCCCCGGCGACGCAGAACGCGGCGAGCAGGGTCACCCGTGCCCGCAGCGACACCCGCTGGAGTCGCCCGTTGGCGGCACCGATCACGGAGGCGTCTCCCGCAGCACGTACCCGACCCCGCGCACGGTGTGCAGCAGCCGCGGCTCGCCCTCGGCCTCGGTCTTGCGCCGCAGGTAGCCGACGTAGACCTCCAGCGCGTTGCCGGAGGTCGGGAAGTCGTAGCCCCAGACGTCCTCCAGGATCCGCCCCCTGGTCAGCACCTGCTTCGGGTGCCCGAGGAACAGCTCCAGCAGCGCGAACTCGGTCCGGGTGAGGCTGATCGGCCGCTCGCCGCGCCGCACGTCCCGGGTGCTCGGGTCGAGTTCCAGGTCGGCGAACCTCAGCGTGGCGCCGGCCGGCTCCTCGGCGTCCGAGGCGGCCCGCCGCAGCAACGCGCGCAACCGGGCCAGCAGCTCCTCCAGCGCGAACGGCTTGGGCAGGTAGTCGTCCGCGCCGGCGTCCAGCCCGGACACCCGGTCGGACACCGCGTCACGGGCCGTGAGCACGAGGATCGGCAGGTCGTCACCGGTGCTGCGCAGCCGGCGGCACACCTCCAACCCGTCGAGCCGGGGCATCATCACGTCCAGCACCATCGCGTCGGGACGCTGGGAGACGACGGATTCGAGAGCCTGCTGGCCGTCGCCGGCCAGGTCGACCTGGTAGCCGTTGAACTGCAGTGAGCGACGAAGCGACTCACGCACGGCCCTGTCGTCGTCGACAACGAGGATGCGCATGGGGCCCAGTCTCGCCCCTGGTCCTGAGAGCCGCCTGAGAAGGGAGTGTGAGCTACCCGTCAAGTTTTTCGCCGTTGACGTCACGGGCCACCGGGGCGTTCCAGCGCCGCCACAGCGCCACCAGCCGCAGCCCGACGATCAAGGCCGACGCGACCAGCGCGACGGGTCCCGCCGGCAGGCGGAGGTGGTCGCCCAGCGCCACCACGACCGCGCCGCACAAGGCCGCCACCGCGTAGATCTCCCGGCGCAGGACCAGCGGGATCTCCCGCAGCAGCACGTCCCGCAGCGCACCGCCGCCGATGCCCGTCGTCATCCCGACCAGGCACGCCGTGTACGGCGGGGCGCCCAGCTTGAGAGCCGCGGTGGTGCCCGCCGTGACGAACAGCCCGAGCCCGATCGCGTCCAGCAGCTGCACCGCCCGCCACAGCTTCGTCACGGTCGGGTGAAACCAGAAGACCACCAGTCCGGTGACACCGGCGACGGCGAGGTAGGGCCAGCTCACCAGGGTCACCGGCGGGTGCACGCCGAGCAGCACGTCCCGCATGATGCCGCCGCCCAGCGCGGTGGTCAGGGCCAGCACGATGACCCCGAACACGTCCAGCCGCGCCCGCACCGCCGCCATCGCCCCGGAGGCGGCGAAAGCGGCGATCCCGACCTGGTCCACCACGGCGAGCAGCACGGTTCGCAGGTTAGAAGTAGTCCGCCAGGCGCGGCACGCCAGGTGCGCCGACCAGCCGGTCCAGCAACGCCGCGTCACCGTCCAGCAGCCCGGCGCGGCGCAACGCGTGGCTGTCCTGCATGCCGCTGAACCACGGGCCGAGCGCACGCGCGTGCAGCCGCACGGCGCCGCTGCCGCCGGGCTCGACCCGCACCCGACCGTCCTCCACGACGAGCCGCTGCCGTCCCGCGTGCCACGGCGCGTGCTCGTCGACCACTTCGAGGTCCACCGCCGCCGGTTTCAGCCACTCGGCCGCCGGCCACCCCCGTGCCGCGACCGCCGCCGGCAGGTCCACCACCCGCAGCAGCCACGCGGACGTGGTCACGGTGAACTCGATCGCCTGGTCGGTCAGCAGGCCGGTGACGGCGGGGTCGGTGACCCGGAGCGCGGCCCGGTCCAGCACCCCGGCCCAGCTGCCCAGCTCGCGCAGCAACCCGAGCTGGGTGGCGGCATCCCGTCCGACCAGGTCGAACACCCGCAGGCCGGCGGCGCCGCGCTCGGCCGCGAGGTACCCGCGCACCTCGCCGTCGTGGCCCGGCACGACCGACACGACGTCCAGCTTGAGCAGCTCGGCCACGTCGAACGTCGGAGCGCTCCGGTCGACCAGCCCGTCCACCGTGGACGCGACGTCGTTGTAGCAGGCGTGCACGGCTGGGAGATCACCCTCCACGGCAGGCCGGGAGGACACCCGGTCGGCCGCCGGCATCCGGTCCAGCCGGCAGTCCAGCCACTCCAGCACCCCGGCCCGCTCCCACCCGCGCGCCCGGTAGACCGACGGCACGGTGGCGTAGAGGGCGGACACCGCCTGGCCGCGTTCCCGCATGTCCCGCAACGCCGCGTCGAGCAGCGCGCCGCCCACCCCGCGCCCGCGCGCCCACTGGTCGACGGCCACACCCCCGACACCGCCCATGGGCACGGTGGAGCCGCCGTAGAACTGGTGGAACTCCTTGATCGTGAGCACGCCCGCGATCCGGCCGTCCAGCTCGGCGGCCAGCCCGCGGCGGCCGGGCCGCAACGACGGCTCGCCGATGCTGCCGAACGCCACCCGGCGCAACCGGTCGGCGTGCTCCACGTCGGCCTCGGCGAGTTCGCGGATCAGCACGTGGTCCTGCTTACCAGGTGAAGAAGCCCTGGCCGGTCTTCCGCCCCAGGTGTCCGGCCGCGACCTTCTCGCGCAGCAGCGCGGGCGGCTGGAAGCGGGGGCCGAGCTCGGCGGCCAGGTGGTCGGCGATGGCCAGCCGGACGTCCAGGCCGACGAGGTCGGTCAGCCGCAGCGGGCCCATCGGCCAGCCGTAGCCGAGCCGCATGCCGGTGTCGATGTCCTCGGCGCTCGCGACGCCCTCTTCGAGCATCCGGATCGCTTCCATGCCGACCGCGACCCCGAGTCGCGAGGTGGCGAAGCCCGGCGCGTCCCGCACCTCGATGACGGTCTTGCCCAGCTCCTCGGCCCAGCCCCGGACCCGGGTCACCACCTCGGCGGACACCCCGTCGTGGCGCACCAGCTCGACCAACTGCTGGACCGGCACCGGGTTGAAGAAGTGCATGCCCAGCACGCGTTCGCCGGGCAGCCCCTCGGCCAGCGCGGAGATCGACAGCGACGACGTGTTGGACGCCAGCACCGCGTCGGGGCAAGCGTTTGCGGCGGCCTGGAGCACCTGCCGCTTCAGCTCGATGTCCTCGGGCACGGCCTCGACCACGAGCGACGCCCCGGCACCCACGTCGTCCAGTCGTCCCACGACGGTCAGGTGCTTCAGCAGCTCGTGCGGGACGGCGTCGAGCCTGCCCCGCTCCGCCGCCTTGGCCAAGGACGCCTCGACGGCCCGCCGCGCGGCCGACGCCCGATCGGCGCCCGCCTCGACCAGCACCACCTCGTGCCCGCCCGCGAGGAAGAGGTGGGCCACACCGGCGCCCATCGTGCCGCCGCCGATCACCACCGAGATCATCGGTCCACGACCTCCGCCGCGAACATGGCCACCAGCTCGACCCCGCCGATCTCGGAGAGGTTCGCCCCGGCGGCCTGCCACTCGGGAGAGCCGAACGCGTCCTTCATCGCCTGCATGGACTCGAAGTACATCTCCGCCACCAGGTGCGGCTCGTTCGCACCGAGGAAGCCGGGCACGAAGACCCGCGAGACCTTGGCCACCTCGGCCCGCAGCAGTCCCGGCGTCTGCTCGACCAGCGGCAGGTGGGACGTGAAGTAGGCCTCGTCGAACGCCTCGACGTCGGCCGGTTTCCGGTACAGGGCGACATACTTGACCATGTGACACCTTCCGTCCGGTTTCGCGAGTGACTGTAACACCGGCACCATGGACCGGTGCGGATCATCCTCCTGCGCCACGGGCAGAGCCTGGGCAACGTCGACGAGTCGGAGTACTGCCGCGTCCCCGACCACGCCCTACCGTTGACCGGAGTGGGCGAAGAGGAGGCCAAGGCCGCCGGCCCGCGGATCAAGGGACTGCTGAACGGCGACCCGGCGGCCGTCTACGTGAGCCCGTACGTGCGGACCAGGGCCACCCTCCGCAACCTCGACCTCGGCGACCAGGTCGAGCGCACGGTGGCCGAGCCGCGGCTGAGGGAACAGGACTGGGGCAACCTCCAGGACCCCGTGCAGCAGGAGGTGCTGAAGCACCAGCGGCACGCGTTCGGCCACTTCTTCTTCCGGCTGCCGAACGGCGAGTCCGGCGCGGACGTGGACGACCGGCTGGCCGCGTTCCTGACCGAACTGGAGACCCGGATGCACGACCCCGCCCACCCGTCCACGGCGCTGGTGGTGTCCCACGGGCTGACCATCCGCCTGCTCTGCCGCCGCCTGTTCGGGTGGAGCATCGAGCTGTTCGAGTCCCTGTCGAACCTGGAGACCTGCGAGCACCGCGTGCTCACGCACAACGGCAGGACCTGGCACCTGGACCGACCGTTCACCCAGTGGCGACCGTCCCCGGACGGCGAGACCCAGGGCCCGATCGCGACCTCCTGACCCGGCGCCACGTCGGCGGCCACGCAGACCACGTCGTCCGGACCGCCGTTGGCGTTGGCCAGGTCACCAGCCGCCGCGTCGCCTCCTCCGGGTCGGCCGCGGACACCAGCACCTCCAGCGGGGCGAGCGCGTCGACGGCCATCGGGCTGAGCGGCTCGCCGCGGGCGCCGAACCCGTCGGCCACGGTGAGCAGACGCTCCCCCGCGCAGCCGCGGTCCTGGTTCGAGTCCGCGATCGGTGCGCACGGCGCACCTGAGCGCGAGGGTCATGGTCGTGTCCTTCCCGGACAGTCGCTCCACGAGGGAGGCGGCCAGGGCACGCCGGGCCGCGGTGTCCGCCTCGACCTGCGCCCAGTAGGCGCGCACCTCGTCGGCGGCGTCCGCCGGGTCGAGCGGGCACACCAGCCGGGTGCGGGCCGGCGGCATGCCGATCCTGCGCAGCCACGCCACCAGCCGGGCCCGGTCGAGCTGGTCCGGCGCGTACAGCCGGTAGCCCGACACCGGGTCGACCCGGGCGGGTGTCAGCAGGCCCCCTCGGCCGGGTCCGTGGCCCGGCCGAACCCACCGTGGCGCTTCACCCGGGGTGAAGGTCGACCAGCACGTCGCCGACGGTCCGCGGTGGACGGTCAGGACCGGGCGGGTGAGGGCTCCCGCGCCAGGCTGCCGAACGACACCGTGCTGGCCACGACCAGGACCGCCAGCGCGGGCCAGTCCGGCGCCAGCTGCCCCTCGTGGCCGACGACGAAGCTCGCGTACAGGCCCCAGCACTGGACGGCGGTCAGCACCGCACCGGGCACGGTCGTCCACCAGGACACCGCGGCCACCACCACGACGAGCAGGACCAGGGCGAACACGGGCCACTTCGCGGCCACCGCGGTCACGCCGACGCCACCCGCGAAGCCCAGCGCGGACCCCTGCACAGTTCCGACCATGACCGGCCATTCAAGCCCAGTTGAGACACACGCCACGCCCTCGACGGTCAAGTTCACCGGATCGCGTGAGGCACGATCCTGCGAATGAGCTTCTACGACGTCCTGCACCGCCGGAGGGACACCAGGGGCGAGTTCACCGGCGCCCCGATCCCACCCGACGTGCTGCGCCGGGTGCTCACGGCCGCGCACGCGGCGCCCAGCGTGGGTTTGTCCCAGCCGTGGGACTTCGTCGTCGTGCGGGACGGGCACACCCGCCGCGCGTTCCGCGACCACGTCCAGGCCGAGCGCAGCGTCTTCGCCTCCGAGCTGGACCCGCGGCAGGCCGAGCTGTTCGCCAGGATCAAGGTGGAGGGAATCCTCGAGTCGACGCTCGGCGTGGTCGTCACGTACGACCCCGACCGCGGCTCCCCCGCCGTGCTCGGCCGGCACGCGATCGCCGACGCCGGCCTGTACTCGGTGTGCCTCGCCATCCAGAACCTGTGGCTCGCCGCGACGGCAGAGGGCCTGGGCGTCGGCTGGGTGAGCTTCTACCGCGAGGACGTGCTGCGCCGGCTGCTGGACATCCCGTCCCGGCTGCGTCCCGTGGCGTGGCTGTGCCTCGGCCCCGTCGCCTCCCTCCCGGAGACACCCGACCTGGAGCGGCACGGCTGGCGGAACCGGATGCCCCTTGAGGACGTACTCCACGAGGAGCGGTACACCCGGCGTTCGGGCCGGTAGCCTGTGGTAGCCGTGCCGGCGGCGAGCGGGCCCGCGTACCGCCTCGCCGAGTCGGAATGGAGTGTCAGCACGAGTGGAGCAGCGAGATCCGCTGGTAGCGGGGCAGGTGCCGCAACTCGACCTTGAGGTCAAGGCGTTGCTGAACGCTGGCCGCCTACCGGAGGCCAACACCCTCTTCGACCAGGTCGTGAGCCGCGTGCCACCCGGCGCGGACCGGTGGCAGCGGTCGGCCGTGCTGGTGAACCGGGCCAAGCTGGCGTGGCGGCTCGGCCGGATCCCGCTGGCGCTGGAACTGGCCGCGGAGGGCTGGACCGACCTCGACGGCGAGCACGCGGACAACGCCGCCGCCGCGCAGGCCATGCACGCGCTCGCCTACCTGCTGGAGGGCATCGGCAACCGGCGTGCGGCGGTCGACATGCTGCGGCTGTCGGTGCAGGTCGCGCGCAAGGCGGCGGAGACGTCCGAAGCCGGGACCGAGGTGCTGGGCCACTGCCTCCAGGGCCTCGGCGGCACGTTGAACTTCCGGGCGATCTCGTCACCGCCGGAGCGCGCGCCGGCGATCTTCGCGGAGGCGCGCGAGTACCTCAAAGAGGGCTTGGAACTGGCCAAGGACGGGCAGATGCGGCGGGCGCTGCTCGCCGCGTACAGCCGTTCGCTGGCGGGCGTCGGCGAGTTGGAGCAGGCCGAGGAGAACGCCACCGAGACGTTGCGGCAGGGTCGGGACGCCGGCGACAAGTGGGCTACGGCGGTGGCCGGCTGGGTGCTGGCGGTGGTCCGGCGCGAGCAGGGCGAGCTGGTCGAGGCCCGCACGCTGGCCAGCCGGGCGGTCGCCGCGGCGGAGTCCATCAACGACCCTTCGCTGCTGCTGCGGTTCTCGCTGGACCTGGCGGACATCTGCGCCGAGATGGGCGACCACGTCGGCGAGGCGACGGCGTTGCGCTGCTCGGTCGCGGCGAGCAAGACGGCGACCGAGACCCTGCAGGAAGGGCTGGCGCAGGCGTTGGAGCAGCGCCGGGTGGCGGTGCAGGCGCAGCGGCTGGCGGTCGCGGCGCAGGAGGCGGCGGCGCGCGACCCGCTGACGGGGCTGGCGAACCGGCTCGGGCTGGAGCGCGCGGCGGCCGGCCTGCTGGAGAGCACCGCCGCGCGGGGCCGGGTGCCATGGCTGGTGCTGGTGGACGTGGACCGGTTCAAGGGCGTGAACGACGACGCCGGCCACGCGGCGGGTGACGCGACGTTGCGCGAGATCGCGCAGCTGCTGCGGCGCGAGTGCCGGTCCGCCGACCTGGTGGCGCGGTGGGCCGGTGACGAGTTCGTGGTGCTGCTCGGTGATCCCGGCGGCAACTCGTCGGAGGTCGGCCCGACGGTCGCCGAACGCATCCGGGCGGCGGTGGACGGCCACGACTGGACCGTCGTCCTGGGCACGACGCGGCGGCCCACGGTGAGCATCGGCGTGGCCGCCGGCCCGGCGAAGCTGGACCAGCTGTTCGCCGCCGCCGACATGGCGCTCTACCGCGCCAAGCGCCAGGGCCGCAACCGCGTCGAAGTCGAGCCCCACGTGGACGTCCCCGCCGAAACCGTCTCCGGCCCCTGACCCCCGCGCGAGCCCTCCACCCAGACACCCCGAGTCGTCCACTCGCGCACCCCGAACACTCCACTGAGGCACGCCGAACCACGCGTTCGTACCGGCTGGCGGTGTCCGAACGGAAGGTTCGCGGTGCCTGAGTGGACGACTCGCGCGGGGTGGGGTTAGGCGATCAGGCCGCCGCGGAAGGCGACCAGGGCGGCCTGCACCCGGTTCACCGCGCCGATCTTGCCCAGCACCGACGAGACGTAGCCCTTCACGGTGGCCTCCGACAGGTGCAGCGTGCCGCCGATCTCGGCGTTCGACATGCCCTGTCCGATCAGGACCAGCACCTCGCGCTCCCGCTCGGACAACGACGCCAGCAGCCGGCGCGCGGGCTCGGCGGCGCGCTCACCGTCCGCGACCGCCGCCAGCACCCGCGCCGCCACACCGGGATCGAGCACGGCTCCGCCGAGGGCGAGGTCGCGCACCGCCCGGACCAGCTGCTCGGGCTCGGTGTCCTTGAGCAGGAAGCCCGACGCGCCCAGCCGCAGCGCCTCCGACACGTACTCGTCCACGTCGAACGTGGTCAGCATGGCGATCTTCGGCGGGTCGGGCAGGGTGCGCAGCCTGCGCAGAGCCATCAACCCGTCGTTCGACCGCATCCGGATGTCCAGCAGCACGACGTGCGGGCGGTGCCGGCGGGCCAGTTCGGCCACCAGGTGCCCGTCGTCGCACTCGGCCACGACCTCGATGTCGCCGGCGCTGTTGAGGATCATGCGAAGGCCGGACCGGACGAGGTCTTCGTCATCGGCCAGCATCACCTTGATCACGACGCCTCCCCGCTTTGGCGTTTCGTGTTCGTACTCGCCCAGCATCGCGCACGAACACGCAAGCTGATGTTAATTCACCGTTATCTCACCACGGAAAGACGCAGGCGCCGCCCGTTCACAGTTGCCAGGAAATACCCGAGGTCAGCTCAACACCTGCGCGACTTCCCGGCGCAGCCGCGGCAACAGGGCGTAGAGCTTGTCGCCCGGGCAGAGCGTGTCCCGGTAGTCCCGATGGCCGTGGATCGCCGATGGCGAGATCCCGTACTGCTCGCACGTGTACACGCAGAACGACACCAGCGTGTCCCATTGCAGCGTCGGCGGCTCCACGTCCATGTAGAGGCCTTCGTTCTCGATCCCGATGGCGGCGGTGTTCTGGCCGGGGCAGTGCGCGCCGACCACGACCCGGTCACCTCCGCGCAGGGCGGCCAGGCTGCCGTGCCTGCCCTCCATCAGGAACCCGCCGCGGCTGTTGGTGAAGTGCTGGCCGGAGTCGAGCCAGCCGTTGCGGTCCATGTGCAGGTCCTGGATCCACCGGGCGTTGGCGTACGCCGCCGCCTGCGAGTAGTCGTCGACGTTCGCGGACGCGGTGTGGTGGATGAGGATGCGGACCGGCCGCTCGTTCACAACGGTCGGTGAGGCGGACGGCGGCCGTGCGCCCCAGTCGGCGCAGCTCCGGATGGGCAGGACGGGTGAAGCGGCCAGGGCGGGGGACGCGCCGAGACCCGCGAGCACACCCGCGCCGGCCAGACCGGTGAACAGCGATCGACGTCGCACCATGTGGACCTTTTTCCCAATATCCGACTGATAGGTCAAGAGTTCACACCCGGTCGGCGGAATTTCAAACGCGAAGGACTTTCGCGAATCGGTACCTGACAGTAACGTGCGTCACACGATCCCTGCCTGGAAGGAGCTTCGCGTGATGCGGAGAGCCGCCCGATCGCTAGCCGTGGTCACCCTCCTCACCGCGGCCGTCCTCACCGTCCCCACCACCGCTCAGGCGCAGGTCGAGACCAGCGCGTTCACGCCGGACGACCACTGCCTCGGGCAGTGCCACGACGTGCTGCCGCCCGGCCAGAACGGGAACGCGACCCTCGCCGAGATCCTGGCCCACCAGGCGCTCGGCACCCGTCCGGCGCACTCCGCCGACCAGCTCGGCCGCTACGACTCCCTCGTCGCCGGCTACGGCGGCCTGACCAACGAGCAGCTGGGCACCTTCTTCAACGACGCCTCGTTCGGCGTCCCGGCCGACCAGGTCGAGAGCACCATCAAGCCGCGCGCGGACGTGACGATCGTGCGCGACAAGGCCATCGGGATGCCCCACATCTACGGGACCACCCGCTCCGGGACGGAGTTCGGCGCGGGGTACGCCGCCGCGCAGGACCGGCTCTGGCTGATGGACCTGTTCCGCCACCTCGGCCGCGGCCAGCTGTCCGGGTTCGCCGGCGGCGCCGAGGGCAACCGGGTGCTGGAGCAGAGCTTCTACAACCAGATCCCCTACACCGAGGCCGACCTCCAGGCGCAGATCGACCAGGTCGCGTCCCAGGGGCCGCGCGGCGCGCAGGCGTTCCAGGACGTCAAGGACTACATCGCGGGCATCAACGCCTACATCACCGCGTCGGTGAGCAGCCGGACGTTCCCGGGCGAGTACGTGCTCACCGGGCACGCCGACGCCATCACCAACTGGAACGACATCAAGCCGTTCCAGCCGACCGACCTGGTCGCGATCGCCGCCGTGGTCGGCGGGCTGTTCGGCGCGGGCGGCGGCGGCGAGGTGCAGAACGCGCTGGTGAAGCTGGCCGCGCAGAACCGGTACGGCGCCGTCGTCGGCGAGCAGGTGTGGCGGTCGTTCCGCGAGCAGAACGACCCCGAGGCGGTGCTCACCCTGCACGACGGGCAGCGCTTCCCGTACGGGACGACGCCCGCGTCACCGCAGGGCGTGGCGCTTCCGGACGGCGGCGTGGTGACGCCCGAGCCGATGGTCCACGACCGGACGTCGACCGGTCAGTCCACTGTGGATGTTCCCGCGAACCTCAAGGCAGTGGAAGGGCTCTTCGCCGACGGCGTGCTGCCGCGCGACCTGTTGAGCAGGAAGCAGGG
The DNA here is from genome assembly GCF_052936305.1 of Saccharothrix isguenensis. Classification (NCBI taxonomy): domain Bacteria; kingdom Bacillati; phylum Actinomycetota; class Actinomycetes; order Pseudonocardiales; family Pseudonocardiaceae; genus Saccharothrix; species Saccharothrix isguenensis. Next base: position 597,583 of record NZ_CP193626.1, on the reverse strand, counting down.
CATGTCCAACGCGCTGGTCGTGTCCGGCGCGCACACCGACACGGGCAACCCGATCGCCGTGTGGGGTCCGCAGACCGGGTACTTCGCGCCGCAGCTGCTGATGTTGCAGGAGCTGCACGGTCCGGGCCTGCGGGCGCGCGGCGTGTCGTTCGCCGGCGTCTCGATGTACGTGCAGCTCGGCCGCGGCCTGGACTACGCGTGGAGCGCGACGTCCGCCGGGCAGGACATCACCGACACGTACGCCGTGGAGCTGTGCGAGCCGACCGGCGCGCCTCCGTCCGCGTCGTCGCTGCACTACCGCTACCACGGGCAGTGCCTGCCGATGGAGCGGTTGGAGCGCAAGAACTCCTGGAAGCCCACGGTGGCCGACCCGACGCCCGCCGGCTCGTACACGCTCGTCATGCACCGCACGAAGTACGGCCTGGTGCAGAGCCGCGCGAAGGTGGACGGGAAGTTCGTCGCGTACACGTCCCTGCGGTCGACCTACCTGCACGAGGTGGACTCGATCATCGGGTTCCAGGAGTTCAACGACCCCGACGCGATCCGGTCGGCGGCGGACTTCCAGCGCGCCGCCGAGCACATCGGGTACGCGTTCAACTGGTTCTACGTGGACTCCCGCGACACCGCGTACTTCAACTCCGGCGCGAACCCGGTGCGCAAGGCGTCCGTCGACCCGCACCTGCCGGTGAAGGCCGAGCCCGCGTACGAGTGGGAGGGCTGGAACGCCGACCGCAACACGGCGACGTACACGCCGTTCGCGCAGCACCCGAACTCGATCAACCAGGACTACTACATCAGCTGGAACAACAAGCAGGCGCTGGACTACTCGGCGTCCGGCTACGGCAACGGCTCCGTGCACCGCGGCGACCTGCTGGACGACCGGGTGCGGGCGTTGATCGCACGCGGTCCCGTGACGCGGGCGTCGTTGACGCGGGCGATGGCCGAGGCGGGCGTGGCCGACCTGCGTGCCGAGCAGGTGCTGCCGGACCTGCTGCGGGTGATCGACACGGCCGCGGTGACCGATCCGGCGGTGGCGTCGGCGGTGGCGAAGCTGCGGGACTGGCAACGGTCCGGCTCGCTGCGCAAGGAGACGTCGCGCGGCAGCAAGGCGTACGGGCACGCCGAGGCGATCCGGGTGCTGGACGCGTGGTGGCCGATGCTGGTGGAGGCGCAGTTCAAGCCCGGACTGGGTGACGGCCTGTACGCGCAGCTGACGCGTGCGCTCCAGGTGGGCGAACCGCCGTCGGACGCGCACGGCACCGCGCCGCACAAGGGCTCCTCGTTCCAGTACGGCTGGTGGAGCTACGTCGACAAGGACCTGCGGGCGGTGCTCGGCGACCGCGTGGACGGTCCGCTGGGCGCCCGCTACTGCGGCGGCGGCTCGCTCGCCGCGTGCCGCCAGGTGCTGCTGGACAGCCTCCGCGCGGCGGCGGCCAAGCCCGCGACCTCGGTCTACCCCGGTGACGCGTCCTGCGCCGCGGGCGACCAGTGGTGCGCGGACACCATCGTCCACCGGTCCATGGGCGGCATCACGCACGACAAGGTGAACTGGCAGAACCGGCCCACCTACCAGCAGGTCGTGCAGTTCCCGTCCCGCCGCGGTACGAACCTGGCCAACCTCGCCGCCGGCGCCACCGCGTCCGCCAGCAGCCACGAGCGCGGCTGGTTCCCGTCGCCACCGTCCAACGCGGTCGACGGCAAACCGGACACGCGGTGGGCCAGCGACTGGTCGGACCCGCAGTGGCTGCAGGTGGACCTGGGTTCGACGCGCACCGTCGGCCGGGTCGTGCTGTCCTGGGAAGCGGCGTATGCCAGGGCGTATCGCATAGAGCTGTCGACCGATGGCAGCACCTGGCGGACCGTCTATACGACATCCGTGGGCGATGGTGGCCGGGACCTTGCGTCCTTCACGCCCGGTGCGGCACGATTCGTACGAATGACGGGTATCCAACGGGGCACCGGTTACGGATACTCGATCTACGAACTTGAGGTCTACGTTACGTAGACCGGTCCGCAGGAAGACCCCGGTCCACCCCCAGGGACCGGGGTCTTCCGCCTTTCCGGCTTTCGTCACCGGACCTGGGTCATCGGACCTGGGTCATCTGGCCCGAGTCACCGGGCCTGGAACAGGTAGTTGCGCACGCGGTCGTCGATCCGATCGGTCGGCCGCCAGGCGTTCCGGTGCCAGACGTGCATGCGGTAGCCCCGTTCCGCGAGCCAGTCCTGGACGTCCCGCGCGCGGTAGCCGAAGCGCAGCACGTGCCGTTCCTCTATTTCCAGGAGGAGTTTCGGCCGAAACCTCTCGATCGTCGCGGAACCGCCTTGCAGCACGCGGAGTTCCGCGCCTTCCACGTCGGCCTTGACGAAATCGAGCCGGTCGATGGCGTTGGCCGCGCAGAACCGGTCCAGGGTGTCCGTCCGGACGACGACTTCGAGGTGGTCGGCGAACTCGGCGTTGGACCCCAACCCGTCCGCGCCGGCGGTGAGGAACGAGCGGCCCGTGACCGGTGTGCCGTGGCGGACGGGGACGCTCATCACGTCCCTGCCCTCGGTGACGCCGAGCGCTACGGAGTGCCGCACCACGTTCCGGGCCTCGCGCGGGCGCAGCAGGTACGACAGCGTCGGGTGGGCGAACACCAGCGGCTCGATGCTGTGCACAGTCCCCTGTGGACCGACGAGGCGCGACAGCGACACGGTGTAGAGCCCGAGCGCGGCGCCGATGTCGACGCACACGTCACCGGGTCGCACCACGTCCGGCAGGCCGATCAGCTCGGGTTCGACGAACGGCGTCAGCCGGGCGAGGACGCGCAACGCGCCCGCCACGGCCGCGCCGCGCACCTCGGTCAGGTTGTGGGTCACGGTGACCAGGTTAGGGACTGGGTCGGATTTCGGGCGGAGTCAGGGGCTTCGCGCCGTTCTGGAGCCCGACTTGTGCGGCGAACTCCGCAGCGACCGTCGAACCGCCGTAGATGCCGAGGGCCTTGGCGAGGTGGAGGCGGACGTCGGCGCGGTGCCCGTCGTCCAGGCGGGGCAGGGCGCTCTCGAAGGAGGTGACCAGGGCGTCGGCCCAGTGGTGGTCGCGGCGCTGGGACGCGATGCCGACGAGTTCGGCCAGGTGCCGGCTCAGGGCGACGGCCTGCTCCACCTCGTAGCCGTTGCGGACGAGCCACCAGATCGTGGCGGTGGAGAGGTCGGTCAGGACTTCGTCGCGGAGGTACTTGATCTCGGCGCGCTCGGCGTCCCGCTCGGCCTGGCGCATGGTGGTGGTCTGGAGGAGTTCGATGTGCTTGCGGGCCATCTCCAGGTCCGGCTCGTCGACCGTCAGCTCGATCCCGTCCGCACGCGCCCAGACGTGCGTCCCCTCTACCTGCCGTTCCGCGGCCAGCTCCGCGCCGAGCTGGTGCTGGAGCGGGGCGTGGTGGACGAGCATCGACCGTTCGGTGAGCGTCTTGGCCCGGTGGATGATGTCGTTGACGGCGGCGCTGCGCGGTGCGGCGTGCCGTGCGCCGGAGGTCAGGTCGACCCGCCAGTGGATCGTCATCCGGGCGCGGAAGTCGAGGCCGTAGACGGCGCTGGGGAGCGGCGTCTCGAAGGGGTGCTCGTGGGCGGTCGGTGCGGGGACGAACGTGTACTGCTCGTCGTGGTCGGGGGTGCGGCGCCGACGCCACCAGGCGGCGAGGGAGCCCAGCGGGCCGGGACGGAAGTCAGGCCAGGGTCTACTGCTCATGGGATGGCTTTCGTCGGAGGTGAGATGCCCAGATGTCCCCTTCTGTACCTCACTGGACCGATGCGGAACAGATGAGGTCGCCCACTTCCCTCGGACAGCCGATGCGGGAGGGCCGGTCAGCTCACCCAAGGTGCATGCTCCTACGCCCACCGAGTGACAACCCCACCACCTGGACCCGCACTCCCCACCCGGTAGGCTCCCCCACGCGCCCTCGTAGCTCAGGGGATAGAGCATCGGTTTCCTAAACCGTGTGTCGCAGGTTCGAATCCTGCCGGGGGCACTCACCTTTCGCCGGGTGAATCAGGCCCTGAGCAGCGGCAACGCGCTCGGGGCCTGATCTTTTACCCTCAGTCGGGCCTGGTACAGGCGCGGACGGCGGGCAGTCCCGGTGGCCGTCGACCGACCGCCCGTCGTCGCAGCACCGGGATTGCCGCCGACGCCAGGCAGCCGGCCCTCATCACCCGCGCCCGAGAGGCGCGGCGGCGGCGAGCGATGGCGGAACGCCGATCACCGGGCTCCTGCTGCGGGTCGACGGCGACAGCACCCGCTTCCGCTACTGGCGGAACCGGCTCCCGTGGTCGGCGGGCCGGCACCCGGTTCGCGGTCGGCCGCCCCTGCGTCAGGATCTGCGCTTCAGGCGGCGGCCCAGTTCGGCCAGCAGTTGCTGGTCCGTGAGCGCCGAGGGGTCGGGGGCGGGGGCCCGCATGTCCGCTTCCTGGGCGGTGATGAGGTGGGCCTTGACCATGACCTCCAGGGGGCTCATGCCGAACGCCCTGGCCACCAGGCGTGCCGTGTCCATGTTGGGGCGTTCGCCCTTGCGCCACCTGGTGAAGCAGCTTCGGTCGAGGCCGGTCCGCTCGCTGAGGTCCGCCGGGGTCATGGCGCGGTCCTCCAGTTGGCGTTCCACCCACTCCCACCAGGTCGAGTCCGCACTCTCGTCTGTGGTCACCCGCACCATCGTACGCGCGCGGGCGCAACGCGTGTTGCGCACTCCCCCCAGGTGCGCCTGACCTGCGCGTTGTGTGCGAACAACATCGGTTGCGAATGAACCGCACACTGCTAGCGTTGTGCGCACACACCAGCCGTTGGGTGCGCACAACACAAGGCGGATCATGCCGAACAAGATCAAGCTCCGCACCGACGTCTTCAGCAGGGCCGCGCGGCTCGCCGGGTTCACGTCGGACTACGCGCTGGCCAAGGCGATGGACGTCAACCGGTCGACGGTCGCGCGCGTCCTCGGCGGCGAGCTCCAGCCCGGCGCGGCGTTCATCGGCGGCGCGTTGACCGCACTGGCCCCGATGCAGTTCCACGACCTCTTCGAAGTGGTCTCGACCCGTGACGACGCGCCCAAGACGTCGCGCTGAGCGCTCATCGAACGCATGTTCGATCCGTCCACAACTGGGGACAACCCTGTGGACAACTCAGTCCTTGCTGGTCAACGCCTGTGCATGACTGAGCAGTTCGTCCACCGACCACTGGTCGTACGCGTGCTGCCCCAGCTTCTCGGCGACGACCCGACCGTCCGGCGCGATGAGGAAGTCGGCGGGCAGCCCCAGCCGCCCGTTCGTCGGGTTGGGCAGCGGGCGCCGACCGCGCAGCACCGGCCCGAGGTCGCGGACGACACCGACGACCATCGCACCCCACGCCCGGGGGTCGAGCAGGGACCGCGGGGCCGACTCCACGCCGAACTCCACGTAGAGCCTCTTGCCCGGATCACCGATCACGGCGAACGGGAGGTCGGCGACGTGCGGGCGCAGCTCGTCCGCCGTCGAGTGGAACACCACGACCTCGATGATCCCGTGCGCGGTGATCTCGTCGTGCCGCTGCACGACCGACCTCAGGTGCAGGTTGCACACCGGGCAACCGGCGAAGCGGCGGAACTGCAGGTGCACCAGGCGGTCCGGGTCGGGCACCCGCACCGTGCCGCCCAGGACGGCCTCCCACTCACGTGCGCCGACCTTCACGTTCGTTCCCCCTCCGGCGTGAGCGTGCACTGTACGCTTACGCACGTTATGCGCGTATGTTGTACGCTGTCAAGGCCATGCCCCGCCCGAAGTCACTCACCCCGGCCGCGCTGGCCACCGCCACGCTCGCCGTGCTGGACCGTGACGGCCTGGCCGCGCTGTCGATGCGCGCCGTCGCCGCGGAACTCGGCGTGGGCACCATGTCCCTGTACCGCTACGTGGCCGACCGGGACGAGCTGGAAGCCCTGGCGGTCGAGCACGTGCTGTCCCGAGTGGACGTCGAGCCGCCGAAGAAGGCGTTGTGGGACAAGCAGGTCGCGGTCCTGGTCGAACGGGTCCGCGCGGCGATCGGCCGGCACCCCAACGCGGTGCCGCTCACCATGGCGCACCGGCACCGCTGCCCGACCGTGCTGCGGTGGAGCGAGGCGGTGCTGGGCGTGCTCACCCGGGCCGGGTTCACCGGCGAGGAGCGGGTGATCGCGTTGCGCGCGGTGCTCGGCTACCTGATCGGGTCGACCGAGATGGAGCACCGCGGCCCGCTGGTCGGCAGTGGCACCGACGCGATGTCCGGGATGGCGGAGAAGTACCCGCTGCTGGTCGAAACCGCCGGGGTGGCCAAGGGGATCCCCTCGGACGTGGAGTTCCGCCGAGGATTGGAGGTCGTGCTCAGCGGCCTGCGACGCCCCTGAGACCGGCCGCTGGGAATCGGCCCCCGAGAACCGCTCCTGAGCAACGTTGAAGACCGGTCCTGACGACCGCTGCTCACGACCGGTGCGGAGGCCGAAGCCGACCTCGGCCTCCGCGCCGTACAACGCGACGAACACGGAGTTGCGCTCCGAGCGTGGTGTCGACAACCGGCGCGGAGCCGACTCCCGCTGCGCCTCCAGGTCAGGTTCGCCGTTGAGGAGGGTCGAACCTCCTCCACCCGTCCACCACCGCGGACGCGGACGGGAAGCCTGCTGCCGTGCGACGCCGTGCTGCCATGCGACGACGTCCGGCCGTCACGGGACCCGGTCTTCGTCGGGCAGGTCGAGCAGTTCTTCGAGCACGTGCGCGGCCGGACCGTGGCGCCGCCACGAGAAACGGCTGGGGGACAACACGTTCACCTCGTCGGCGGGCATCCGCATCGCGACCGCGTCGTCCTCGGTGTGCAGCCGTACGACGTCGATGACGGCGTCGTGCGCGCGCACGCCCACCACCGCCGCCAGCTCCCCCCGGGCATCGCGGGGGTGGAGGAACTGGAAGCCGCGCGCTATCAGCTCGCGCAGCTGGACCGTCGTCCGCGTGGAGTGGTCAGTTGAGGAGGTCATCGAACTCCCCGTCCCTCGCCCCGGCCACGAAGGCCGCGACCTCAGCTCGGGTGTAGACGAGCGCGGGGCCGTCGGGGAACCGGGAGTTGCGCATGGCGATGGCGTCACCTTGGAGCACGGCGAGTTCGACGCAGTTGCCGAGCGCGCCGCTGCGGACGCTCTTGCGCCATGTCACGTCCGACAAGTCGGCAGCGGACATGCCGTTGTGAACCTTGCTGGCCATCGACATCAGCCCTCCAACCAAGAGTGATGCAGCTGCACGTGCATCTGACTGTGCACGGACGGTAGCACTGAGTGGCGCACGGGTAAATGCACGTGCAGATGCAGGATTCGAATCTCATCCGGAAGGAGGAAAACTAGAGGTCAGCTCGCATCTTGGCGAGCATCTGGCGACTGCGGTCAGGCGTCTCGGCGTCCACCGTCAGCCGGTCGAAAACCCGGCTGTAGATCTCCAGTTCTTCGAGTTTGTCCAGGTAGAGCGCGCCGGCGAGGTGTTCGAGGTAGACGATGTCCGGCAGGTCCGGCTCACTGAACCGCAGCATCGTGAACGGTCCTTCCGCTGCGTAGCCGCTCAACGGAAAGGGCACTACCTGCAGAGTGACAGGCCCGTCCTTGGTCACGCTGAGCAAGTGATCGAGTTGGTCGAGCAGGACCCGACGGCCGCCGATGGGCCGGTGCAGGACCGATTCGTCGATCACCGCCCACACCCGCGGAGCGCCCGGACGGGCCAGGATCTTCTGCCGCTGCATCCGCAACGACACCCGCCGCCGCACCGCGGGCGTGGCCAGCTCCGGCCGGCCGTGGCTGGCGATCGCCATCGCGTACGCCTCGGTCTGCAGCAGACCGGGCACGAAGTGCGTCTCGTAGGTCAGGATCCGGGACGCCGCCTCCTCCAGGCCGACGTAGTCCTGGAACCAGTCGGGCATCAGGTCGGTGTACCGGTGCCACCACCCCGGCGAGTTCGACCGGCGGACCATCTCCAGGAACTTCGCCCTGGCGTCCTCGTCGTTCATCGCGTACATGGTCAGCAGGTCGCTCACGTCGCGTTCCTTCAGGCCGACGCGACCCAGCTCCATCCGGCTGATCTTCGACTCGGAACCGCGGATCGCGTACCCCGCGTCCGCGCGGCTGATCTCCGCGGCCTCGCGCAGCCTGCGCAGCTGGGCGCCGAGCACGATGCGCAGCGCGGTGGGGCCGCTCTCCCGCTCGGGCGCGGGCTCGCCAGTCGCCATCGCCGATCCTCCCGACCGTAATGCCCGTCCACCCGAACAGCGGTTGCGCCCGGGTGGGGCCAACTCGCATCGTCACTGAACGTACACCCATGATCTTGCCCGGTCAGCCGCACGCGGTCCGCTCCCGCACCTAGCCCATACCCTTACGCTGAGCGGACTGTGACGCGGTGCACAGGCACCAGCCCTACTCCCCCCGTAAATGCGAGGTCACCACAATGCCGGGTACGTCCTCGGACGCCGCCGCCCCCGTCTACATCGACACCACAAAAGCCAGCATCGCCAGGGTTTACGACGCGTTCCTCAACGGCAAGGACAACTACGAGATCGACCGTGAAGTGCTGCGACGCGTGCAGCAGGTCGCTCCCGAAGCGGCCACCCTCGCGGTGGACAACCGCAGCTTCCTGATCCGCGCCACCCGCTTCGTCGCGAGCCAAACGGGTATCGACCAGTTCCTGGACTGCGGGTCCGGTCTGCCCACCGCGGAGAACACACACCAGGTGGCGCAACGGATTAACCCGGATGCACGAGTCGTGTACGTCGACAACGACCCGGTGGTGCTGGCCCACGGCCGAGCGCTGCTGGAGGAGAACGACCGAACGCACTTCTCGGCGGCGGACATCTTCAAGCCGCAGGACATCCTGAACGACGAGGTCGTGCGCAAGCACATCGACTTCGACGAACCGCTGGCGCTCTTCCAGCTGGGTACGCTGCACCACTACAACGGTGACGCGCCCACGTCGGCGGAGATCATGGCCGAGTACATCGAGGCGCTGCCGTCCGGTTCGTACGTGGCGATCTCGCACTTCCTCGACCCGCAGACCGAGGAGCACTCGGCCATCGCGCGGAGGATGGAGGAGACCTTCCTGCACTCGCCGATGGGCAGCGGGCGGTTCGCCACGATGGCCGAGCTGCACGAGCTGTTCAACGGCCTGGAGCTGGTCGAGCCGGGCCTGGTGATCTGCGCCAACTGGTGGCCGGACGGACCGCGGCTCAAGGAGCTGGACGCGGTCAGCTACTGCATCGCCGGCGGCGTGGCCCGCAAGCCGTAGGGGTTCCGGCCTCGTGCCCCGCGGGGGCGGCGCGGGGCCGGAGTCCGGTGTGGACATCACGGTGGTGGACCGCGGTCCACCACCGGTTCCACCCTGCTCACAGCTCGGCCTGCCTCAGCGCTGGAAGAACTCGACCAGCACCGGGACCGTCGCCTTGGGCTTGACCATGTGGGTCTGTCCGGGCAGGACGGTCAGCTCGGCCCGCGGCAGGGCCGCGGCCAGGTGCTGCTGCGCGTTGCGCATGTACTCGGGGCTCTTGCCGCCGGCGATCACGAGCGCGGGCACGTCGGCGCCGGCCCACCGGTCGGCGGGCGGCGGCGTGCCGCGCTGGAACTCGCCCACCACCGCGAAGTCGTTCGGCAACGTGGGCGCGACGCCCTTGAGCTTCTTCCACATCGGCGTGAGCCGGAGCGCGGCGACGACGAAGCCCGGCGTGCCGACGTACCGCATGAACAGCTTCACCGCGTCGCCCGGACGCCCCTCGGCCACCGCGCGCTCCACCCGTGCCGGGAAGTCCGCCTCCATCGGGGCGCGCGTGCCGTCGACGACCATCGGCGACTCGTAGATCGCGATCCGCCCGGTCGCCACGCCCCGGTGCGCCGCCTCGGCGACCAGCGTGCCGCCGGAGGACATGCCGAACAGGTGCGCCGACCCGCCAGCCACCCCGATCAGCGCGGCGATGTCCTCGACCTCGCGCCGGACGTCGCACCCGGCGCCCGCACCGCTCCCGCCCCGGCCGCGCCGGTCGTACGTGTAGACGGTGAAGTGCTCGGACAGCGCTTCGGCCAGGGCCTTGGACGGCCCGAACTCGCGGTAGCACAGCGCGCCGTCCACGATGATCAGCGCGGGTCCCGCGCCGACGCGGGTGTAGGCGATCGTGGTGCCGTCCTCGGAGACGGCCTGTCCCTTGGTGTCCGCGGTGATCACGACAGGTCTCCCATCCAGGCCGACCAGGTCCGCTCGTCGCGGTGGTCGTCGGTGAACACGTGGTGCATGGCGATCAGGGCGCCGGGAGATCCTCGGAAGAAGCGGTACATCGCGTTCTCCGTGCGGATGCCGACGGTCTGCGGGTTGGCGTAGTAGACGACGCCGTCGTCCAGGTCGACGCGGTCGCCGGTCTTCGGCGCGGCGTCGAGGCCCAGCTTGCGGCCGAGCCGCGCCCACGTCGCGGGCCAGTCCTGAGTGGATGGTCCGACGACGGTGACGGGCCGGGCGGTGCGGCCGGCGAAGTGGCGGAGGTAGGTGACGAGGGTCTGCCAGAACATCGCGCCGCCCGCCGTCATGGCCTCGAACTCGTCCTCCCAGTCGTCACCGGGCAGGAAGCCGGCGGTGACCATCCGGACGACCGTGCTGCCCCGGTCCCGGCCCTCGATCAGGAACTCGTAGGCCATGAACCGGCCGTCGGGCTCCTCGTCGCCGCCGTACGCGAGGCGCTTGCCGGGCTCCCAGGCGGTGATCGGGTGAACGGGCCGGTAGTCGCCGAAGGCCTGCTTCACCACCGCGCCGGGCTCGACCTCGTTGGCACCCATGAACCACGAGTCGATGCCGGGGCCGGTGGCGACAGCCTCCCAGACCTGTTCCGGCGTGACGCCGGCCAGCTCGACCTCGTTGACGCCTTCGAACGCGTGGCCCATCGTCACTCCTTCGGGATGCTGGGGTGGACGGCGACGACGACGCGGTGCGCCCGTCCGCCGGCCGCGGATTCGTCGTGGTACTTGGCGACCAGGCCGGTGACGGCGGTGGCCAGCTCCTCCGCGAAGGCGGCGCGGTCGGCCGCCGTGGCGAAGCGCACCTCGCCGTCGAGCGCGAACGTGGCCAGCTTCCTGCCCACCTTGCCCGCACCGGTGAGGAGCGCGCCGACGTCGCGCACCAGGCGCGCGGCGACGGCGAGGAGCCACCGGGCCGACAGGCGGTCGGGCGCGCGCTCCGGGTCCGGCTGCACGGCGGCCAGCGCGAGGGGCGAGATGACGTAGGACGCGGCGGTGGCCCGCATGACGCGTTCGGTCATGTTGCCCTTGCGGCGCTCCTCGGCCAGCTCGACCAGGCCGTGCTGCTCCAGGGTGCGCAGGTGGTAGTTGACCTTCTGCCGGGGCAGGCCCACCTTCGCCGCCAGCGCGGTCGCCGAGTTCGGCTCGGCCAGCTCGGCCAGCAGCCTCGCCCGCACCGGGTCCAACGAGACCTCGGCGGTCGCCGGGTCCTCGATCACCGCCACGTCAAGCATGGGAGAACTGTCGCACCGACAATTCCATTTGTCAAGACAACTCAAATTGTCGGTGAGAGGGGCCGAGCGCCGCGCGTGACGTCAACCCAGCGGCAGCCGGTCGACGTGCGCCCCGCGCTCGAAGTCGAGCAGGTGCCGCTTGCGCTCCAGCCCGCCGCCGTACCCGGTGAGGCCGCCGGTCGAGCCCACCACCCGGTGGCACGGCACGATGATCCCGATCGGGTTGCGCCCGTTGGCCAGCCCGACCGCGCGGGCCGCCGAGGGCCGGCCGAGCCGCTGGGCCAGCTCTCCGTACGACACGGTCGTGCCGTAGGGGATCTCGCACAGCGCTTCCCAGACGCTCCGCTGGAACGGCGTCCCGATCAGGTCCAGCGGCAGGTCGAACGACGTCCGCGTGCCGTCGAAGTACTCGGCGAGCTGCGCGGCCACGTCCGCGAAGAGCGAGGGGTCCTCGGAGCCGAACGTCTCGTCCGCCGGCCGGTGCCGCTGCTCGGTCATGTACAGCCCGGACAGCACGCCGTCGTGCGCGACCAGCGTCAGCGGTCCGACGGGGCTGTCCACCGTGGTCTTGCTCATCCCGGTCTTCCCTTCACGCGGGCAGCCGGTTGACCGCGTGGTCACCGGTCGCCCAGAGGTATTGGACGGCGTACGCCCGCCAGGGGCGCCACCGCTGGGCACGCCGCACGAGGGCGGCAGGGGTGCCGGGCAGGCCGAGGGCGCGGGAGGCGGCCCGGATGCCCAGGTCGGTGGGGAGGAACGCGTCGGGGTCGCCCAGCGCCCGCATCGCGATCACCTCCACCGTCCAGGGCCCGAACCCGGGCAGCGCGGACAGGTCCGCCCGCGCCTTCGCCCAGTCCGCGCCGACGCCCAGGTCGAGCGAGCCGTCGGCCAGGGCCTCCACCAACGCCCGGAACGCGATCCTGCGGGACCTCGGCACGGCGAGGACCGCCGGGTCGAGGGAGGCCAGCGCGGACGGGGTCGGGAACAGGTGGGTGAGGCCGACGTCCTCGACCGCGTCGCCCACCGCCTCCACCAGCCGGCGGGCGTGGGTGCGGGCGGCGGCCGTGGACACCTGCTGCCCCAGCACCGCGCGGACCGCGAACTCGGCGGCGTCCACCGTGCCCGGCACGCGCCGTCCGGGCGCCGCGTCCACCACGGGCGCGAGGACCGGGTCCGACCGCAGTTCGTCGTGCACCGCGACCGGGTCGGCGTCGAGGTCGAGCAGCCGGCGGCACCGGGCGATGGCGATCGACAGGTCCCGCAGGTCGCTCAACGCCAGCCTGCACGCCACGTGGTCGGCCTGCGGGCTCAGCGACACCACCGCGTGCCCGTGCGGCAGCCGGAGGGTCCGCCGGTAGGCGCCGTCACGCCACTCCTCCACCCCCGGCACGCCGGTCGCCGCGAGGTGGCCGAACAGGTTGTCGGGCCGCAGCGGCGCGCGGAACGGCAGCCGCAGCGACAGCGCTCCGGGCGTCTCGGGTGCGGGCCGCCGGCGGGTGCGCAGCTCGGTCGGCGACAGCCCGAAGACCTCGCGCACCGTCTCGTTGAACGCCCGCACGCTGGCGAACCCGGCGGCCGACGCGACCTCCGCCATGGGCAGCGAGGTGGTCTCGACGAGCAGCCGCGCCGTCTGCGCGCGCTGCGCCCTGGCCAACGCCAACGGTCCGGCGCCCAGTTCGGCGAGCAGCAGCCGTTCGACCTGACGCACGCTGTAGCCGAGTCGGGCGGCCAGGCCCGGCACGCCCTCGCGGTCCACCACGCCGTCCGCGATCAGCCGCATCGCCTTGGCCACCGAGTCGGCGCGGTGGTTCCACAGTGGAGATCCGGGCGACGCGTCGGGGCGGCACCGCTTGCACGCGCGGAATCCGGCTTGTTGGGCCGCCGCCGCACTCGGGTAGAACCGCATGTTCTCCGCCTTGGGCGGCGCCACCGGACAACTCGGCCGGCAATAGATACGGGTGGTCAGGACGGCGGTGAAGAACCACCCGTCGAACCGGGCGTCTTTCGACCGGACGGCCCTCGCACAGCGTTCCGCGTCTTCGTGCACGACACCAGCATCGGTCACCGGACCGACCGGTGGCCGGCGGAAATGCGACAGGGAGGAAAACGCCGCGCCGGGGGTGCCCGGCCCGGTAGTGCCACACCGCGGTGTGCGGCACTACCCGAAGGGGATCGAACCCGGTCTAGGTGAACGCCGAGGCGACCGGCGGCTCGGCGAGCCGGGCCAGCAGGTCCAACCTCACCTCGGCCCGGTCGCGCCGGTGGCCGTCCAGCACCGTCCGCAGGATCCGGCAGACCCGTGCTTCACCGGGAACGCCCCGGTCCTCACGGGCCGTGACCGGCGCGCGGCCGGTCCGCTCACCGTCAGCCCCGGTCGGCATGGCAGGTCGCCGCACCGTTCCACCGACCGGGCCGGTTCGGCGCACAGCGCTGAGAAGACCCCCAGGACTCCTCAGCCGAGAACGCGCTGCCACTCGCGGTAGTTGCCTGCGAAACCACTTTGACCGGTCCCTTCGCACAACTTGACGACGTCACCGGAACGTCCTGGTCAGCTTGGCAGTGCAAGTCGTTAGGGTGGACTGCCCAGAGCTCCACCGGTCGGCAAACGACCTGTTCACGCGCTCACATCCGGTTTTCCGGTCCGGAACACCGGACCTGAGGAGGCACGCTGCGGATGGCAGGTTCCGGACAGGGGTCGGGTCCCCGCATCGTGTTCGCGGAGCGGTTCGCGCTGCTCTACGCGGAAGCGGGCGACCCGCCGCTGAAGAAGGTGACCGAGTCGGTCGGCCGTGCCCGGCGCACGGACGAACGAGGCCGACCCGTTCGGGCGACCGCCCAACGGGTCAGCGACTGGCGCCGCGGGCGGAACGTGCCGGCCCGGTTCTCGGCACTCTCCGTAGTGCTGGAAGTCCTCATCGGCGAGGCCCGCAAGACCCGCCCGCAACCGCCCGCGGCCGGCTTGTACGACCTGGACGCGTGGCGCGCGCTGTGGGAGGAGGCGTTGGCCAGCCCGGCGTCGACGGGCGAGGACGAGGACCCGCCGAGTTCCGACGGCATCGGCGTGTGCCCCTACCGGGGATTGGCCGCGTTCCAGCCGGAGGATTCGAGTTGGTTCTTCGGCCGGGAACGCAGCACGGCCGCGTTGGTGTCCCGATTGGGCAGTGCCGCGGAAACCGGCGGAATCGTGATGCTGGTAGGGGCTTCGGGCGCCGGGAAATCGTCATTGGTGCGCGCGGGCGTCATCCCGTCCATTCGGGACGGCGCGTTGGCGCTGCCCGGTTCCACGAAATGGCCGTCGGTCGTCATCACGCCCGGTGCCGATCCGGTGCGCGAATTGGTCCGGCAGGTGCCGGAATTGTCCGACATCCTCGACATGGCGCTCGCCCTGGACGGGATGGACCAGGACCTGGTGGCGTCCGGGCACGGTCCCGACACGTTCCTGGGGCAGACGCTGATGAGCGTGCTGCGGTTCGCCGCGCAGATCCGGACGGCGTTCACGGCGTACGCGGAGCGGCACGGCGGCGACCGGGTGGTGGTCGTGGTGGACCAGTTCGAGGAGGCGTTCACGCTCTCCTCGGACGAGAACCGGCTGCAGGTGTTCGTGCAGGCGCTGCACGTGGCCTGCACGCCGGCCGTCCCCGGCGGCACGCCGCCCGCGGTGGTGCTGGTCGGCGTGCGGGCCGACTTCTACGGCCGCTGCCTGGCGTTCCCCGAGCTCGCGGACGCGTTGCAGGACCGGCAGATGGTGCTCGGGCCGATGACGTCGGCCGAGCTGCGGGAGGCGGTGTCGCGGCCGGCGAAGGCGGCGGGCCTCCAGCTGGAGCCCGGCCTGATCGACCTGATGCTGCGCGACCTGGGCGTGCGCAGCGGTCGGGCGCAGGCCAGGGCGGGTCAGGGCGCGTACGACGCGGGCGCGTTGCCGCTGCTGTCGCACGCCCTGCTGGCGACCTGGCAGCGCCGGCAGGCGGGCAAGCTGACCATCGCGGGCTACCGCTCGGCGGGCGGCATCCAGGGCGCGGTCGCGGCCACCGCCGAACGGGCGTGGGCGGAGCTCGCGCCGGACGCGCAGCAGGCCGCGCGGCCGCTGCTGCTGCGACTGGTCCGCGTCGGCGAGGACACCCAGGACACCCGCCGCCGCTCGACCCGGCACGAGCTGGTCGAGCAGGCCGCGAACCGGGCCGCGGGCGAGGAGGCGCTGGAGGTGCTGGCCCGCGCCCGGCTGGTCACGCTCGACGCGGGCTCGGTGGAGATCACCCACGAGGCGCTGCTCCAGGCGTGGCCGCGACTGCGCAGCTGGATCGACCAGGACCGGGAGGGGCAGCTGCTGCGGCAGCGGCTGGAGGAGGACGCGGCGACGTGGGCCGGCCAGGACCGCGACTCGTCGCTGCTCTACCGGGGCGCCCGGCTGGAGACGGCGCGGCACTGGGCGGACGCGGCGGGCCCCCAGGGGCTGACCGGCACCGCCCAGGACTTCCTCGCGGTGTCGATGCAGTCCCGCAGGCGCGCCGCGTGGGGTCGACGCGCGGCGGTGGCGTGCGTCGTCGTGCTCGCGCTCATCGCCGCGACCGCCGCCGTGCTGGCCGTGCGCCAGCGCGACGACGCGGTGTTCCGGCAGGTCGTGGCCGAGGCGGACCGGTTGAAGGAGGCCGACCCGTCGCTGTCCGCGCAGCTGGCCCTGGTGGCGCACCGGATGCGGCCCGACGACCGCGACGTGCGGACCCGGCTGCTGTCCACCCAGACCTCCCCGCTGGCGACGCCGCTGGCCGGGCACACCGGGCCGGTGTACCTGACGTCGTTCTCCCCGGACGGCAAGACCCTGGCCACCGCCAGCTTCGACCAGACCGTGCGGCTGTGGGACCTGCGCGACCCGAACGCCCCGAAGGCGCTCGGCTCGCCGCTGGCCGGCCACACCAGCTGGGTGACGTCGGCGGTGTTCAGCCCGGACGGCCGGACGCTGGCCACCGCCGGCGACGACAAGACGGTGCGGCTGTGGGACGTCAGCGACCCGGAACGCCCGCGTTCCCTCGGTCAGCCGCTGAACGGCGACAACGGCACGGTCTACCTGCTCGCGTTCACCCCGGACTCCCGGACGCTGGTCACCGCCAACGGCGACCACACCGCCCGGATGTGGGACGTGGCCGACCCGGCCGCGCCGAAGCGGCTGGGCACCCCGCTCGGCCGGCACACCGGGCAGGTGCGGTCGGTGGCGTTCAACCACGACGGCACTCTGCTCGCCACCGGCGGCGACGACCGGACCGTGGCGGTCTTCGACGTGCGGGACCGGCACAACCCGGAGCCGCTGGGCGAACCGATCACCGGGTTCGACAACACGGTCCGCTCGCTGGCGTTCAGCCCGGACGGCCGGGTGCTGGCCAGCGGCAGCGAGGACCACCACGTGCGGCTGTTCGACATGGCCGACCCGGCGCTGCCCAAGCCGCTCGGCCGGCCGCTGACCGACCACACCGAGGGCGTGTGGTCGGTGGCGTTCAGCCCGAACGGCCGGGTGCTCGCCGCGGCGGGCGCCGACGGCACCACCCGGATGTGGAACGTCACCGACCCGACCCACCCGCTGACGCTCGGCAAGCCGCTGGCCGGGCGCAACGGCATCATGTACGCGGTGGCGTTCAGCCCGGACGGCGAGACCCTGGCCACCGGCAGCCACGACGCCGTCGTGCGGCTGTGGTCGCTGCCGCGCGGGGTGCTCGTCGGCCACTCGGCCCGCACCATCGGACCCCGCTTCACACCCGACCACGGCCGGCTGGTGTCGGCGAGCGAGGACCACTCGATCCGGACGTGGGACACGACCGACCCGCACGACCCCGAGTCGTCCGCCGTGTTCAGCCACGGCGCGGGCGTGTGGGCGCTCGCGCTGAGCGACGACGGCCGCACGCTGGCCACCGTGAGCGACAAGGCGGTGCGGCTGTGGGACTTCACCGACCCGGACCGCCCCCGGCCGCTGGGCGAGCCGATCGCGGTGGGCACCCGGTACAGCTCGCCGATCGCGTTCCGGCCGGACGGCGAGGTGCTGCTGACCGGGCACGACGACAAGTCCGTGCAGCTGTGGGACATCCAGGACCGCGAACGCCCGAAGCGGCTCGGGCTCCCGCTCGTCGGGCACGGCGAGTACGTGCACTACGCCGGGTTCACCCCGGACGGGAAGACGCTGATCACGGCGGGCGCGGACCAGACCGTGCGGCTGTGGGACGCCACCGACCCGGCCGCCGTCCAGCCGCTCGGGCAGCCGTTGACGGGGCACACGGCGGCGGTCCGGGCGGGCGACATCAGCCCCGACGGCCGCACCCTGGCCACCGCGGGCGACGACCGGACGATCCGGCTGTGGGACCTGACCTCGCCGAGCCGGGTCAAGCCGATCGGCGCGCCGCTCACCGGCCACGTCGAGGGCGCGGTGGCGGTCGCGTTCAGCCCTGACGGGCAGACGCTGGCCAGCGGCGGCGAGGACCGCGCCATCCGGCTGTGGGACGTGCACGACCTGTACCGCGCCGCGCCGCTCGGACAGGTGCTGACCGGCCACGACGGCGGCCTGCGCGACCTCGCGTTCGGCCCCGGCGGTCGCACCCTGGCGTCCACCAGCTCGGACAGCACGGTGCGGCTGTGGGACCTCGACCTCGACCACTCGATCCGGCGGATCTGCGACCGGACCAGGGGCGTGCTGCCGGAAGGGCGGTGGCACGAGCACCTACCGCAGCTGGACTACGAACCACCGTGCCCGTGAACCGGTGGACTTCCGCCGGTTCACGACTAGGTTCTGCAGATCATGCGTTTACTTGCCAGGGTGGGGAGCCCACAGGCGGCGATCACGGCGCTGACCGGCATCACCGCGCTGTACATGGGTCTTGTGGCGTTCGGGAACATCACCGACTACGACACCAATCACGCGTTCGTGCAGCACGTCTTCGCGATGGACACGACGTTCGGCTCGCCGAACACGATGTGGCGGGCGATCACCAGCCCGACGCTCGTGACCATCGCGTACGTGCTGATCATCCTGTGGGAGGTGGTCACCGCCGTGGTCCTGATGGCCGGGCTGGTGGCGTGGCTGCGCGGCCGGGAGGAGACCGCGCGGCGGCTGTCGTCCACGGGCTGGGTGATGCAGGTGCTGCTGTTCGGGGGCGGGTTCATCGCGATCGGCGGCGAGTGGTTCGTCATGTGGCAGTCGAAGGACTGGAACGGGCTGTCGGCCGCGTTCCAGAACTTCGTGGTCGCCGCCCTCGGACTGGTCCTGCTGCACGCGAGCAAGTCCCGCGCGGTCCACCCGTCGGAGAGCGCCGCTGCCGAACGATGACGGGGGGGGTGTGAGCACACCCCGGGCTCGTCCGGACCCGGCGTTCGCGCTGTGGCAGCCGTGAGTCGCCGGCAGCAAGGGGCTAGCCGACGATCTGGCGGAGCTGGTCCAGCAGCTCCGCCCGGCTGCCGCAGCCCAGCCGCTGCCGGATCCGGGCCACGTGGTGCTCGACGGTCTTCGCCGAGATGAACAGCCGGTCGCCGACCTGCTTGTACGTCAGCCCGCCGACGACCAGCTCGGCCACCTCGCGCTCACGGTCGCTGAGCTTCCCGGCGTCGGCCTCCGCCGCCGGCTCGGGCTGCTTGCGCGTCACACCCGTGGCCCGGCCTTGGAGCAGCCGCGCGCAGTCCAGCAGTCGGACCATCGCCTGCCGGTCCGACGTCCGGATCGCCGCTTGGCCGGCGAGGCGGGCGGCGTCCCACCACTGGCCGACGGCGTGCAGACCGCGCGCGGCCTCCTCCACCTGGTCGGCGTCCACCTTGCCCGCCAGCACGTCCAGCCAGCTCTCCGCCGCGACCGACACGATCCCGGCGTACCGGCTCCGGTCCCGGCACGCCGCCAGCGAGGCCGCGTGCTCCTCGGCGACCGGGGTCTCCTCGGCGATGATCGCCGCGTGCAGGGCGCTCCAGTGCAGCGGCACGGCCCACAGGCCCGGTTCACCCAGGTCCCGCAACAGGTTCCGCGCCGCGAGCAGGTGCGGGGCCAGCCGGTGCTGGTCGCGCAGCCGGGCGGCGGCGGTGGCGAACTCGCCCAGCGGCAGGAACGTGAACAGGTCGACGGGATGCCTCAGCACCGCCTCGCACGCCTGCTCCCACGTGCGCTTCAACGTCGCCAGGTCGCTGTCGCGCCGGGCGATGCCGATCTCCAGCGCGACCGCGAACAGCCAGTCCCGCGGCTCCAGCGGCCGGCCGACCTTCCGCAGCGCCACCACCGTCTCCCGCGCCTGTCCGAGGTTGCCGCGCTGCATCGCGATCCACCCGCGCAGCAGCCGGTGCCGCACGGCCATCAGCACGCCGCCCGACGACGTCGCCACCGCCCGGTCGAGCACCGACTCGGCGACCCCCGGCTCACCGCTGTGCAGCGCCACCAGGGCGGCCAACGCGGCGGGCGTGTCCGGCAGCAGCACGGCCTTGCCGGCCGGCTCCAGCAACCCCGCCGCGCGGACCAGAGTGGACAGTGACGTGGTCGCGGACGACGTGACGGACTCCACGACTCCTTGCGCCATGAGGGAAGCACCGCCGTCGAGCATGGTCGGCGGCGCCACCGGCAACGCCTCCTCGGGCAGCCGCCCGGTCCCGACCCGACCGATCACCGCGAACGCCGCGGACGTCGAACTCGGCGACCACCGGTGCAGCTCGGTGCTCCGGGCCAACTGCCCCCGGTGCGCCAACGCGATCGCGGCCACCTCCGCCGCCGTGCCGCGGTGCGCCGTGTCGCCGCTGGAGATGACCTGGTCCGCGAGCCGCATCGCCGCGTCGAGGTCGCCCGCCATCGCCGCCGCCGTCGCCCGCCGCACGGCCACCTCGGCGCTCGGCGTGCCGATGGACGCCAGCAGCCGTTCCGCCAGCGCCGGGTCGGTGGCCAGCGCCTCGTCGGCCGCCGCCCGGAACGCCGCCGCCATCTCCGGCCCGGCGAGCCCGACCAGCGGGCGCACCAGCTCGAGGACCGGTCCGCCGGACCGCAGTTGCAGCTCGGCCAGCCGTTGCCGCACCGCGATCCGCCGGTCAGCCCGGGTCAGCGCCGCCACGGCCGTCCGCGCGATCGGCGGCAACGTGCCGTCCGCCGCCACCAGCCCGGTCGCCCGGCCCGCCTCGATCACGTCGCCGACCGCGTCCGCGTCACCGCCGAGCAGCCCGCCGAGCAGGTCGAGCCGCAGCGCCGCACCGGCTTCGGCGGCCAGCAGGTACTTCTGCACGTCCGGGTCCAGCCAGTCCAGGTCGGGTCGGAACGACGCCAGCACCTCGGGCGTCACCTCGGCCGCGGTCAGCCCGGCCAGCCGCCGCACGAACCGCGGCACGCCGCCGGTCTGCTGGTGCACGAAGTCCACCAGCCCCCGCGCGGACGCGGGCAGCACCGCCCGCACCTGCTCGCGGGTGAACGGTTCCAGCGTCACCGTCGGCCGGGCCCGGCCCAGCGACTCGGCCAACGCCGCGAGCGCCCGTGACCGAGGCCAGGGCCGGTAGGCGACCACCACGTTCTCGTCGCCGCGCTCGACCCGCGATCGGAGCGCCAGCAGGTCGGCGTCCGGCAGCAGGTGCGCGTCGTCCACTACGGAAGCGGACGTGCCGGCGTCCTCGAACGCCCGCTCCACCTCCCGCAGCACGGTGGTCTTCCCGTAGCCGCCGGGCGCGACGACCCCGAGCCGCACCACCGCCCCGGAGCCGGCGGCGGTCGCCGCGACGGCGGCCAGGACCTGCGAGACCTGCCGGGACAACACCGGGTGCGCGGTCATGCTCGGGGTCAACGGCCATCCTCGGAGTCACGGGCACGGCGCTGCCCACCGGTCAACGCCAGCCCGCGCACGACGCGCTTCACCGAACGTCGTTCCGGCAGGTCCAGCGGTGTGATGTCGACGGGCGGCCGGGGCGGCGGCGCGGTGAACTCCGCGTCCGGCGGCTCCAGACCACCCACGGGGAACCTCAGCAGCGGGTCGTCGTCCCGCACCATGACCGAGGTCTCGATGGGCTCGGGCTCGCGGTCGGGCCCCTGCACCAGCCGGCGGGCCGTCAGCGCCGCGCCCTTCACCACCGACGTCTCCGGCGCGGGATCCAGCACCACCCGGCCCGGCACCGACGCGGCGACCAGCGGGATGCGGGCGCTGCCGCCGACCAGCACGGTCATCTCGACGCCGGCCGCGACCCTGGCGAACGCGGCCACGGCCTGGTCCACGGCCGGCCGGATCAGCTCCTCGAACGCCGCCCTGGTGATCGGCACGTCCACCGGCCCGGACGGCAGGTGCACCGGGATCGACGTCTCCACCGCGCCGGACAGCACCCGCTTGGCCGCCTCGCAGTCCCGCCGCAGCCGGCCGTACAGGCCGCGGGTGCGCGGGTCGTCGGCGTCCAGTTCGGTCAGCGCGCGCCCGAGCGACGTCCGGACGTGCGCGAACACGGCGTCGTCGAAATCGGCCCCGGCGTCCTGGTCCACGCCTTCGACGGAGTTGACCAGGTCGGACCCGCGCCCGACCACGGAGGCGCTGAACGCGTGGCTGCCCAGGCTGAACACGCCGAGCGACCCGACGGGCGACCGGCTGAACGCGTGGTTCTCGGCCGCCGCGACCGGCTCGGGCACCAGCGTCGCCTCCACCCCCACCGACCGCAGCGCCCGGTGCACGAGCCCCTTGGCGTGCGACCCCCAGCCCGGGGAGTGCGCCAGCACGATGTGCTCGGGCCGTTCGCCTTCGCGGGCGGCCACCTGGTCGGCCACCCACATGACCATGAGCGCGGTCAGCTCCTCGGCCGGGCAGGGCTGGACGCCCGCCGCCTCCGTGCCGAGCACGATCGGCACGGTGTCGCCGACGCGGCGGCTGAAGCCGGTGGCGGTCCACCGGGGGTCGCCCGGGTCGCCGACCGCGAACACGCCGTCCGCGGTGAGGTGCAGCGCCGACGCCACGCCGCCGCCGGGACCGCCGAGGCCCACGGGCTCGGGTTCGGCCCGCCCGGCGCCGCCGAGCCTGCACACCGCCGCCGCCGTGCGCGTGGTGCCGACGTCGACCCCGAGCACATACGGCAACTCGTACGCCTCCTCATTCGCCTGATCGCAGTACCGGCCGTGATCGAAGTACGGGCAGTACCTACACGGGTTACAAGAAGGTCACAAGGTCATCCCCTAACCCCCTAGGGAGTGAACGAGAACCACCCCATCGTGGTTGCGGCATCTACTGGGAGTAATCCCCGATGGCCGGTGATCCCCCCGCCCCTACCTTGATCACCAGGCCGGACCCACCCCTGCCGGTCCCGCTCCCCGCGTCCGATTCGACCAGGAGAAATCCATCATGGGCTCCAGCCCCACCACGCTGCACGACTTCGTTCTCGACCTGCTCAGCGACCCGACCGCGCTGGCCGACTTCCAGGCGGACGCCGAGGGCACCCTGGCGAGGGCGGGCCTGAGCGACATCAGCGCCCTGGACGTGCAGGAAGTCATCCCGCTGGTCCTCGACTACGTGCCGACCGGGAGCCTGCCCGCTCTCGACGGCTCGGTGCTCGACGACCTGCCCCTCGACGTGCTCGACGCCGGTCAGGCCGGCGCGATCTTCAAGCTCAAGGCGGTGACCGACCAGCTCGCGGTGTCGGGCGCGACCGGTGCGGGCGACGTGAAGGCCGCGGTGGCGGGCACGCTGAGCGCGGACGCCGACGGCCTGTCCGTCTTCGGCGGCGTGTCCAGCTGGGACCTGCTGGACATCACCGGCTCGGCGAAGCTCCACGTCGAGGGCGACTTCTCCGCGGTGGGTGACGTGACCGACACCCTGGACGGCACGTTGGCCACCGTTTCCGGCCCGGCGGACGACCTGGCCGGCACGGCGACCGGCACGCTGGACGGTGCCCTCGCCACGGCCGGTGGGGTCACCGGCTCGCTGCCGGACGCGGACGGCCTGACCAGCACCGCGTTCGGCTCCGTCGACACGCTGACCGGCGTGGTCGGCAACGTGACCGGTGGCCTCACCGGCAACCTGCCCGGCGTGGGCAACCTGCCGGGCGTCGGCGACCTGCCCGGCGTCGGCACCCTGCCGGTCGTCGGCGGCGTGGGCGACTCGCTCGGCGTCTCCGGCTCCGCGCACGGCTCGGCCCAGTTCGAGTCCCACGGCAACGCTCCGCTGTCCGGTGCCACGGACACCGTCGCGGGGGTCGCGGACACCGCGGGCGTGGGCGGCTTGGTGAGCAACGTCACCGGCACCGCGGGAGGCCTCGACCTCCCGGTCGTGAACTCGCTCGGCGTGGACGACCTGCTCTTCTGAGACTGACCCACCACCGGAGGGCCGGTGCTGTCCACTGGGCGGCGCCGGCCCTCTCCGGTGCCCGGGACTTTCACCCGAACGGGTTTTACCGGCACACTCTGCCGAGTGATGTCCGCGCCCTGGCTCGACGTGCTCGACGACACGATCCGGGCTTGCGCTGCGCACAACCGGCCCGACCTGGCCGAGCGGTTGCGCGAGAAGCGCGCCCGCCAGCTGGACCCCAAGCTCCGCGTGCTCGTGATCGGCGAGCCGGGGCAGGGCAAGAGCCAGCTGGTGAACGCGATGGTGAACGCACCGGTGTGCCCGGTCGGCGACGACGCCACCACCACCGTTCCCACGTTCGTCCAGCACGCGGAGACGCCGTCCGCCGCCCTCGTGCGCGGCGCGTCCATCGCGAACACCCCCACCGAGCGCATCCCCGTGCCGATCGACCAGCTCGCCAGCCGGGTGAGCGCGAACCAGGGCCACGGCGGCGACCTGGTCCGCGCCGAGGTCGGCATCCCGCGCGCCCTGCTCGACTCGGGCCTGGTGCTGATCGACACGCCGGGCGTCGGCGACCTGCGGCCCGCGCACACCGCGAGCACGTTCGCCGCGCTGCTCCAGGCCGACGCCGTGCTGATGGTCTCCGACGCGACGGCCGAGCTGACCGGCTCGGAGCTGGAACTGCTGAAGCAGGTCATGACGTCCTGCCCCAACGTGATCGTGGTGCTCACGAAGATCGACATCGCGGCGCAGTGGCGGCGCGTGGTCGAGCGCAACCGGGCGCACCTGGCCCGCGCGGGCGTGGCCGCGAAGCTGATCCCGGTGTCCGCCGCGCTGCGGCTGCGCGCGGCCAAGACCGGCGACAAGGAGCTCAACGCCGAGTCCGGCTTCCCCGACCTGCTGGCGTGCGTGCGGCAGGACATCGTGGCCGCCGCCGACCTGCTGGCCCGCCGCACGGTCGCCGTCACCGCCGCGTCGGCGATCAAGCAGCTGGTGGCGCCGGTGCGCGAGGAGCTGACCGCCCGCGGCTCGAAGGGCGGCCCGGAGAGCACCATCGCCGCGCTCAACGAGGCGCAGCGCCGCATCGACGAGCTGCGCCGCCGGTCCGCGCGCTGGCAGACGGTGCTGGCCGACGAGATGGCCGACCTGGTGTCCGACATCGAGTACGACCTGCGCGACCGGACCCGCAAGATCATGCGCGAGGTGGACCGGACGTTCGAGACGGCCGACCCGGCGCTGGGCTGGGACAAGTTCGAGTCCTGGCTGGAGGCCAGCCTCACCGAGGCCGCCACGACGAACTTCGCCTGGCTGCTGGACCGGTCGGAGTGGGTGGCGGAGAAGGTCGCGAAGAGCTTCCCGGTGGTCCGCGACGACCTGCTGCCCGAGTCGATCTTCCCGGACGACGTGCTGGACCGGGTGGCGCCCATGGACAAGCCGCTGATCGAGAAGTTCAACGTGATGCAGAAGGCCTTCACCGGCCT
The DNA here is from genome assembly GCF_052936305.1 of Saccharothrix isguenensis. Classification (NCBI taxonomy): domain Bacteria; kingdom Bacillati; phylum Actinomycetota; class Actinomycetes; order Pseudonocardiales; family Pseudonocardiaceae; genus Saccharothrix; species Saccharothrix isguenensis. Next base: position 572,360 of record NZ_CP193626.1, on the reverse strand, counting down.
GAAGGGCTCCTACGGCGGCGTGCTGATGTTCGGCCTCGCCACCAGCCTCGCCGGGATGCCGCTGATCAACGCGATCTCGCTGGGCGCGGGCGCGCTGTTCGGCGGCAAGTCGATCATCGACGAGAGCGATCAGCGGTTGCGCCGCCGGCAGGCCGCCGCGAAGGCCGCCGCTGCCCGGCACGTGGACGACTTCTTCATCAAGTTCAGCAAGGACTGCCGGGACGCCGCCCGGCACATCCAGCGCAGCCTGCGCAACCACTTCTCCACGCTGGCCGAGGAGTTGCAGGAGACCCTGCTGGAGTCGGCGCGCAGCGCGCGCCGCGCCGTCCAGGACGACAACTCCGAACGCGAGCGCCGCAGCCTGGAGGCCAAGCGCGAGCTGGACCACCTCGTCTCGCTCTACCAGCGGGTCCAGGCCCTCGCGGGGGGTCAGGCGCCGCCACTGGGGATCAGCGCCTGATGTTCGACAGCACCACGTTGGACGACGAGGTCTGGGCGCTGCTCGACGACGCCCTGTCCGTCTACCGGGACAGCCCGCGCGCGGTCGCGTGGCTGCGCGGGCACCAGGCCAGGTTCCGCGAACCGGTGCGCGTCGCCGTCGCCGGATCACCGCGATCGGGCAAGTCGACCGTGGTCAGCGCGTTGATCGGCGAGGAGTTCGTGTCGACCGGCGGCACCACCTGGTACCAGGACGGGCCGCAGGCCAAGGCGCACGTCGGCCCGTACGAGGTGCCGGTGGCCCGCCGCGACGGCAAGGCGTTCGTGGACGCGCCGGACGCCGAGCGCGTCCTGGTCGAGTGGCCGTCCCGCTCGCTGCGCGACCTCGTCCTGATCGACACGCCGGCGGGCGCGCCGGTCGAGCAGGTCTACGGCGAGGCCGACGCGGTGCTGTACCTGACCAGGCACATGCACACCACGGACGTGCGCTACCTCCAAGCCGCGCACGACCACCCGGTGGCGCGGGCCGCGCCGGTGAACACGGTGCTGGTGCTGGCGCGGGCGGACGAGGTCGGCGGCGGCCGGATCGACGCGCTGTCGTCGGCCAAGCAGATCGCCCGCCGCTACCGGCGCGAGGCGACCGTGACCCCGTTGTGCCAGAACGTGGTCGCGGTGGCGGGGCTGCTGGCGGTGGCCGCGCGGACCGTGCGGGCGGACGAGTTCGCCGCGCTGGCCGCGCTGGCGTCGTTGGGGCGCGACGAACTGGAACACCACCTGCTGTCCGCGGACCGGTTCGTGGCCGAGGACTTCCCGCTCCGGCTCGACCCGGCGGTGCGCCGCGGCCTGGTGGACCGGTTCGGCATCTTCGGCGTGCGGCTGACGACCACGCTGATCCGGCAGGGCTTCGACACGCAGGTGAAGCTGACCGGCCAGCTGGTGCAGCGCAGCGGACTGGGCGAGCTGCGCGACTCGGTCGGCATCTACTTCACCGAACGCCGCGAGGTGCTGAAGGCACGGGCCGCGCTGCTGGGCCTGGACGTGGTGCTGCGCAACGAGCCGAGGCCCGGTTCGATCGGCCTGGCCACGGCGGTGGAGCGGATCCTCTCCTCCACGCACGACTTCCGGGAACTCCGGCTGCTGGCCGCGTTGCAGGGCGGGCGCACCCGGCTGCCCGGCGAGCTGGACGCCGAGGCGTCGCGGCTGGTCGGCGGCCTGGGCACGAACCCGGTGGTGCGGCTGGGGATGGACTACGAGCCGACCGGGAGCGAGCTGCGGCTCGCAGTGCTGGAAACCCTGGGCCGCTGGCGCGACCACTCGGTGGACCCGGCGCTGGACCACGGGCAGCGGCGGGCCGCGTCCGTGGTCGTGCGCAGCTGCGAGGGGATGCTCGCCCAGCTCGTCTGAGCTGGGCGAGTTCAGTTCAGTCCAGGGCTGCCGCGACCGCCTGGACCGCCGCCGACGGCGTCCGACGCGGGTCCGTGATCAGGAACAGCGTGCTGTCGGGCAGTTCGCGCACGCGCTGGAGCGTGCCCGCGTCCAACTGGTCGGCGACCGCCACCCGGGGCAGCACGGTCCACCCCAGGCCCGCCACCACGCACGACCGGACGGCCTCGATGCTGCCGAACCGGGTGATGCTCGGCGTCGCGGGCAGCTCCCGCACGAACCTGTCGCTGTACGAGCAGCCCTCCTCCAGCAGGAAGTACCGCTCGTCCAGCAGCACGCCCGGCGCGGACACCAGCTCGATCGGCTCGGCCCCGATCGCGGTCACCTTCAGACCCGGTGCGACCACCGCGTCCTCCAGCACCAGCGCCAGGTCCAGCGTGCCGTTGCGGACGCCGGTGATCGCCTGCCGGGTGCCGGACGGCGAGAGGTGCACGGAGATCCCCGGCCAGCGCAGGGCGACGTCCGCGATCCGCTGCGGCAGCCGGTAGGCGCAGACCGACTCGGGCGCGGCTATCCGCACGTCGCCCTCCACGGCTGTGCTCCCGCGCACCGCGTCACGCAGGCGTTGTTCGGCCGACAGCACCTCCCGGGCGTGCTCGACGGCCTGGCGGCCGGCCTCCGTCAGCCGGGCGCCGCTGGGCAGCCGGTCGAACAGGCGGGCGCCGAGGTGCCGTTCCAGGGCTTTGACCTGGCTCGTCACCGTGGATTGCACGAGGTGCAGCTCCGCCGCGGTGGCGGTGAAGCTGCCCGTGCGCGCGAGCGCCAGGAGCGTGCGCAGGAGGCGGGTGTCCACCGGATCGACAATACCGATCGAATGCATCGCAGGAAATCGTTGGACTCGATGGGGGTGGTGGCACACGCTGTACGCATGAACGACGCACAACCGGCAGTCCTTCGCTACAGCGCCTTCACCACCGACCCGGCGGGCGGCAACCCGGCCGGTGTCGTGCTGGACGCTACCGGTCTGGCCGACGACCGGATGCTGGAGATCGCCGCCGACCTGGGCTACTCCGAGACCGCCTTCGTACTCCCCCGGACCGGCGGGCGCGACTTCGACGTGCGGTACTTCAGCCCGCTGGTGGAGGTCCCGTTCTGCGGTCACGCCACCGTGGCCACCGCCGTCGCCCTGGAACGGCCGGGCACGCTGCGGTTCCACACCAGGGCCGGGCTGGTGGAGATCGTCACGACACCCGGCACGGCGACGCTGACCAGCGTGCCGACGTCCTCCACGCCCGCGTCGGAGGCGGACGTCGCCGAGGCGCTGCGGGCGCTGCGGTGGTCCGCCGACGACCTCGACCCGCGCTACCCCGTGCACTGGGCGTACGGCGGCGCGCGGCACCTCGTGCTGGCGGTGCGGACGCGCGAACGGCTGGCCGCGCTGGACTACGAGTTCGACGCGTTCGGCGACCTGCTGCGGGCCAACGACGCGCTGACCGCGCAGCTCGTGCACCAGCGGGGCGGCGACGGCTCCACTGGCGACGTGTTCGACGCGCGCGACCCGTTCCCGGTCGGCGGGGTCGTGGAGGACCCCGCGACCGGGGCCGCCGCGGCGGCGTTCGGCGGCTACCTGCGCGCGATCGGCGCGGTCACCCGACCGCGGACGATCACCATCCACCAGGGCGACGACATGGGCCGGCCCAGCGTGCTGACGATCGAGGTGTCACCCGACGACCCGCGCGTCACCGTGACCGGCGCGGCCGTGCCCATCCCCGATCAGGGTTGAGCCCGGTCAGGACTGAGCCCGGTCAGGACTGAGCGCGTTCGAGCACCACCACGGGGATCTCGCGGTCGGTCTTCTTCGCGTAGTCGTCGTAGTCCGGCCACACCTCGGTCATCAGCTTCCACAGCTTCGCCCGCTCCTCACCGGTGGCGGTGCGCGCGGTGGCGGGGAAGACGTCCGGTCCGACCTGCACCTCGGCCCGGTTCTCCGCGAGGAGGTTCCGGTACCAGGAGGGGTGTTCCGGCGCGCCGCCGTTCGAGGCCACGACCGCGTACGCGTCACCGTGAGGCTGGTAGATCAACGCGGTGCGGCGCGGTTCGCCCGACTTCCGGCCGGTCGTGGTCAGCAGGAGCGTGAAGACGCCCGGCCGCCACTCGTGGCCCTCGGTGCCGCCCGACTCGACGTACTTCTGGATGTGCTTCTTCACCCAGCCGACGGGGCTGTCCACTACTGCCATACCGCGACGCTACCCACACCGCGCGCACCCGGCACGTCGCGCGACGTCACCGGTTCCCGACGGCCTCCTCGATCGTGGTGGGCGCGCGGCCGATCAGCTCCTCCAGGTCGGGCCGCACCTCCGCGAGCACGCCGCGGCCGATGTTGACCTCGATGTCGGTGAGCAGCCCGGCGACGAAGTCCGGCAGGCCGAGGCCCTTCAGACCGGTGACGCGCTCCTCCGGGCTCACCTTCGTGTGCGTGGTGCCGGTGAGCTCGGCCAGCTCGTCGAAGCTCCACGCCCGCGGGCCGGTGAGCTCGTAGACCGCGTTCTCGTGGCCGGGGGTGCTCAGCACGACGGCCGCGGCCAGCGCCAGGTCCTCCCGGGCCGCGCTCGCGACCCGCCCGTCGCCGGCGGCCCGGACGATCGGGCCGGGGCACTGCGGGAGGTAGTTCTGGTGGTACATGCCGTTGCGCAGGAACGTGAACGGGATGCCGGTCGCCCGGATCGCCTCTTCGGTCGCCTTGTGCACCTTGGCCAGGCCGAGCGGCGAGGTGTCCGCGTCCGACACCGACGTGTAGACGATGTGCCGGACGCCCGCCTCCGCCGCCGCGCGCACGGCGTTCAGGTGCAGTGCGGCGCGGACTTCGTCCGGCCCGTCGACGGACACCAGTGCCAGCGTGTCCACCCCGGCGAACGTGTCGGTGAGCGGGCCGCCGAAGTCGCCCTGCCGAACCTCGACGCCCAGGCCTGCCGCCTTCTCCGGGTCGCGGACGGACACCGCCAGCCGGTCCGCCGGGAGGCGGGTGAGGGCGTGCTCCAGGATCAGGGAGCCGAGGTGGCCGGTCGCACCGGTGATCAAGGTCGTCATGCGGCCCAAGCTAGGTGGCTCGCTAACTATTCGACAGTACCTACCTGAACGTCAGGTACTGACCATCCAGGAAGTGTCCAGGTAGAGTCGCTGTCATGGTGCAGCGAGGTGACGTGTACAACCGCGACTGCCCGTCCAGGGTGATCGCCAACCACGCGACGGGGCAGTGGGGCAGCCTGGCCCTCTGCAAGCTCCTCGACGGCACGAGGAGGTTCGGCGAACTGCGCCGGGACGTGGCCGGGGTGAGCGAGAAGATGCTGGCCCAGACGTTGCAGGCGCTGGAGCGGGACGGGCTGGTGCACCGCGAGGTGCACCCCGTGATCCCGCCGCGGGTGGAGTACTCCCTGACCCCGCTGGGCACGCACGCGGCAGAGCGGATCAGGGACCTGTTCGGGTGGATCGAGGAGAACCTCCCGAACTTCCGCGCGGCGCAGGACGAGTACGACGCCCGGCGCGCCCAGGAGGCGTGAGCGCAGGAGGCGTGAGCGACGGGAACGGGTGGACGTGTGACGCGTCACCCCCCGAACCCAACGCCGGGTGAATTCCAGGTGAGGTTTGCCAGTATGGGATTCATGACTCAGCCCTTCACGGACGATAGTCACCCGGCCGAGCCCTACCCGGGAGCTCGGCCGGGACACTGCTTCGTGCACCTCGACGGCGCGGGCTGGCCGGTGACCCCCGACCCCGGCGCCGATTCCGGGTGGCGCGTCGCCCCGGACGGCCAGGACCTCGACGACTGGCTCGCGGAGCACGGCGAACCGCCGCTCGCGGGCCGGATGCCGGTGCTGGCCTACGGCTCCAACGCCAACCCCGCCAAGGTGACGTGGCTGCGGGACGAACTCGGCCTGACCGGCCCGGCGGTCGTGCTGCGGGCCCGCTGCACCGGCCTCGCCGCCGTCTGGGCCGCGGGACTGCGCAAGACCGACGGCCAGCGGCCGGCCACCCTCGCGGCGGCGCCCGGCGTCGAAGAAGAGCACGCGGTGTGGTTCGCCACCGCGGAACAGCTGCGGGTGCTCGACCGCTGCGAAGGCCGGGGCCTGCGGTACCGGCTGGTCCGGGTGCACACCGGCCGGGTGACGTTGTTCGACGGCGGTGTGGTCGACTCCGTGCTCGCGTACACCGGCGCGGGCACCCGGAGGATGCCGCTCCTGGTCAACGGCAAGCCGGTGCGCTGCTCGGACGTGGACCAGCGCGGCGCGCGACGGCTGGGCGGACGGCCCGCCGAGGGCGACGGCCTGGACGTGACGCCGGTGCACGGCGAGCCCGTGCCGGAGGACTGGCCGGACCGCCTCTTCGCGTACGGCACCCTCCAGCCGGGGATGCGCGCGTGGAACCTGGTCGCGCCGTTCGTGGTCGGCGACCCGGCGCCCGCCGCGCTGCCCGGCACCCTGCACGACACCGGCCGGGGCTACCCGGCGCTGCGACCCGGCGACGGACCGGGAGTGCCGGGGCACGTGCTGCGGCTGGAGAACCCCGAGGACGCCCTGCCCGTCCTGGACGAGTACGAGGGCGACGAGTACCGCCGGATCCGCGTCACGCTGCCGGACGGGCAGGTCTGCTGGACCTACCTGTGGACGGCCGGGGTGGGCCGGATGCCGGTGCTCCCGGATGGTTGGGTCGAGAACCGCCAATGACGCGCCCGATCCGGTGAATTCTTCGCCGACCCACCCAACCGATCCCGGGTTGGGTACGTCCTCCTGATAGGGACCACGTATCCGAGCCAGGAGGTGGACATGAGGCGACTCGTGGCGTTCGGCGCCCTGACGGTCGCGCTCACCGCGTGCGGGAGCCCTCGACCAGCGGTTGACCAGTCGACCCTCGCGGTCGCGCCACCGACCTCGACCTCGGCCTCGGCCTCGGACTCGGCCTCCCGGACGACCTCCGGGACGACGCCGCCGGCGGCCGGGCAGCCCGTGCCGCCGTCGCAGCCCCCGGACGCGGTGGGGTCGACCAGGTGCACGGCCGCGGTGCTCGCCGGTTCGGTGCAGACGACCGACGCGGGCGCGGGCAACCGGTACGGCGAGCTCGTGATGACCAACAACGGCTCGACGCCGTGCACCCTCAACGGCTACAGCGGCCTGCAACTGCTCGACGCGGCCGGCAACCCGCTGCCGACGGACCTCCAGCGCGTGGCCGACCCCGGCCCTTCCCCGGTGACCCTCGCGCCCGGCGCGGCGGCGTCGGCGAACCTCCACTGGACCGTCGTGCCGACCGGTGGCGAGCCGGTGGACAAGCCGTGCCGGCCGGAGGCCGCGAGCGCCGCCGCGATCCCGCCGGACGAGACCCAGCCGGTGAACTTCGCGTGGGGCCTGGGTCCGGTGTGCGGCGGCGGGAAGATCGAGATCAGCGCGTTCTACGCTGGCTAGGTGATCGAGTCGAACGTCCCCGGCCACGCCGGTGAACTCGCGGTTCGGACCTGGCCCAACCTGGACGCCCGCTGGCTCGCGGTGCTCGTGCACGGGTACGGCGAGCACAGCGGCAGATACGGGCACGTCGCCGAGGCGCTGGTGGAGGCGGGCGCGCTGGTCGTGGCCGCCGACCACGTCGGGCACGGCCGGTCCGAGGGCGAACGGGCGCTGATCACCGACTTCGACGGCGTGGTGGCGGACGTGGGCGCCACGGTCAGCTCGGCCGCGTCCGACCTGCCCACGGTGCTGGTCGGGCACGCGGAAGGCGGGTTGGTGGCGGCCCGGTACGCCCAGCGGAACCCGTTGTCGGCGCTGGTGCTGTCCGCGCCGGTGCTGGGCACCTGGCAGGGGCTGGACCTGTTGGGCCGCGCGGAGGTCCCGGACGTGCCGCTGGACCCGGACCTGCTGTCGCGCGACCCGGAGGTCGGCAAGCGGTACGCGGCCGACCCGCTGGTGTGGCACGGCCCGTACCGGCGGGAGACGTTGGAGGCGCTGGAACGCGCGCTCGACGACGTCAACTACGGGCCGGCGCTGGAACACCTGCCGACGCTGTGGCTGCACGGGGACGCCGACGATCTGGTGCCCCTGGCCGACACCCGCACCGGCACCGACCGCCTGCGCGGCCTGCTGTTCGAGGAACGCGTCTACCCCGGCGCGCGCCACGAGGTGTTCAACGAGACCAACTCGGCCGAGGTCCTGGCCGACGTGACGGAGTTCGTCCGCCGGGTGCTCGACCTGCCCCGAACGACCTGACCCGGCCCGACCTGGCCCGGTCGACCAGCGTGGGTGGGGCGGCCGACGCGGGCCGCCCCACCCGGTCGCGGGTCAGTTGTCGTGGTAGTCCGGGCTGTCGGCGGTCGCGTGTGTCGAGCCGGTCCACGCACCGTGGGAATCCGACCAGGTGTACTGGTCGTAGTAGCCCGCATCGCCGTCGTACACCCATGACGCCACCAGCAGCGAGCCCGCGCCATCCGGGCCGGCGACCTGCCACACCTCGTAGAAGTACGCGTTGCCGTCGTCATCGGCGGCCGACCCCTGGTCGTACACCATGGCGCCGTAGTGGGTGGCAGCCGCGTGGTTCTGCTCGTACTCGGTGTCGGCCGAGGCGATGCCCGCAGCCCCGACGACGATCGGAAGCGCGAGAGCCCCTGCGACGATGGCTCGGATGATGCTGCGCATTGTGGAACCTCCTGGGATTGGTTGACCTTGCTCCCATATCGTTACCTCGGCCGGCGGATCGCGGGGCGGTGTCGACCGCATCGTGTGACCGCCGGTTTGAACCGGCGAAAACGGTCTGATCAGCGGACATCACAAGGGGTGCGCGCGAGCCCCTGCTTATGGGTGACATCGGGTACCCATACGCGCCACCACGCCGTCGTGGACAATCCGTGGAGATGGTGGGAGAAGACCTGGAGCTGCTGATCACCGCGGTGGTGGCGGCCGACGACGAGCAGCAGGCGCGCGCCGCCTGCACCCGACTGCTGGACCAGGTCCGCGGGCGGGTCGTGCGGGCCGTCGACTGCTCCGACGAGGAACCGGGCTGCTGGTCGGTGACGATCAGCGGGGTCAGCGGCGAGCGAGCGACGCAGAACGTGGCCGGCGCGCTCGCCCGCGCGGTGCGCGCGTTCGTCCGGCAGCTGGGCGACGAGTTCCCGATGCCTCGGGTGGCGTGCGAGCCGCCGACCGCGTGGACGGTGCTGGAGGACCCGGCGCTGCTCGACGGCCCGGTGCCCGGTGGCGAGCGGCTGCTGGTGGAGGCGTGGGCCGGCGGCGACCCCCAGCGCAACACCCCGCAGCACAACGCACCCCGGCACACCGACCCTCAGCACACCGACTCTCAGCACACCGGCGCGCAGCACGCCGGATCAGCGCACAGCGACGCCCCGCCACCCGGGAACAGCCCCGAGTACCGACCCGCACCGGCCGTCGCGGAGCCCGGCGCGGACGCCGCTGACGTGCCCGGACCCGCCGCCAGGCTGACGTTGCGCGTCGACGTGGCCACGGACCGGTCCGCGGGTGCCGAATGGCAGGCACGGGCGGTAGCGAGCCGCGTCGCGCGGAATGGCAAGATCACCCGAGTGGCTCCCCTTGGGCACCTACTGAGCGTGCACGTAGACCTTGGATCGAGCGTAAATTCACCCGCTGTCGCGCTACACGACGCGGTGGCCTCACTGGGCCGTTCGGGATGGTCCGCGGTCGAGTGGGCGAACGGCGCCGGCTCCGTTCGCTGGTCGGCGACACCCGTGCCGCCGGCGGGGATCGCCGCGCTGGAACTGACAGCGACACCGGCCTCGGCATTCGTGTGGACGGTGCCGGACTGAGATCCACAACGCTGACCCGATCGAGTGGATTAACACGCCACCCGGTCAGCCGATCTTGCTTGTGAATCGTGGTTCTTTAGGTACTACTTTCAACTATAGGAACGCCAACACCGCGCGGGAGGGGTCGGGATCCGACATGGCCAGCATCGAAGAGGTCCGCGCCGCCATCGCCCAGGCCGTCGAGAAGGCGGACCAGGGCATCAAGGCTTTGCAACAGGCCGCCGACCTGGCCGGTGAAGCGCAAGCCCTGCTGAGCACGGCGACCCAGGGCAGCAACCAGGCCGACGTGGAGCAGGCGAACGCCAGCTTCGCCGAGGTCGTCAACGGCGTCTCCGACCTGCAACAGCACCTCGGCCACGGGATCGCGCAGGCCGAGAGCATCAATTCCAGGTTGTGACGTGACGTCGGTAGGCGAGGTCAGGATCGCGCTCGAGCAGAGCTGCGAATTGCTCCGGGACGCCTACCGCAGCGTCCGGGAGGCCCAGCACGCGGTGGACGAGGCGGTCGACATCCTGGTCGCGGCGAGCGCCCATCACCACGAGTCCCTGGTGCCCGCCGGGTTCGTGAAGGCGGGTGAGCGGTTCGCCGACGAGCTGGAGCTGATCGTCGTCAGCCTCGAACTGGTCCAACGCCTAGCCGTGGAGCTGTGACGTGAGCAGGCGTGACGAGCGCCGGAAGAGGATCGAGGGCTCCTTCGAGGAGTTCCGCGGGGCGGTTGCCGCCGCGTTGGGCAACGCCTCGCGCGAACAGCGCCAACTCGCCGACGAACGCGCCCGCGACATGTTCGAGGTGATGGTGCGCGGGCAGGGCGTCGACCGGGCGCGGGAGGACCCGCTGCTGGCCGGGGCGATGGAGAACCCGCTGTTCCGGCAGCAGGTGGCGAAGGCGCTGATCGACCGGGTGGACGCGTTCCGGGACTGGTCGGAGCACGGGCCGGACGCGTTGACCGGCCTGGTCGACGCGGTGGCCGACGGTCCGGCGTCGTGGGAGCACCAGCGGTGGCTGGGCACTCCGGGCACGGCCGAGGCGACCGAGGGCGTGCCGGAGCTGTGGCGCATCGGCACCGGTGTGGTGCGCAGCGCGCCCGAGCCGCAGCGGTTCACGGTGGCGGTGCCGCTGCTCGACCACGCGCACCTGCACGTGTCCTCCACGTACGAGAGCAGGCCCGCGGCCGAGGGGCTGGTGGAGAACCTGCTGCTGCGGCTGCTGAGCCACTTCCAGCCCGGTCTGGTGCACGTCCACGTGTGGGACGTCGGCCAGCTCACCGGCGCGCTGCCCGGCCTCTACCCCCTGACCCGCGCGGGCCTGCTGACCGTGCACGACCCGGCCCGGCTGCACGAGCTGCTGGACGAGCTGTCCGACCACATCCGCCGGGTGCACACCGGGGTGCTGGTCGAGGGCCACCAGTCGGTGACGGCGGCGGGCGGGCGGCGGACCGAGCCGTGGCGGGTGGCGGTGCTGTTCGGCAACCGGCAGGCGCTGCGGGAGGAGCACCAGCAGCAGCTGCAACGGGTGGCGCGCAACGGTTTGGCGGCCGGCATCCAACTGGTCATCGTCGACATCCCGGTCACCGTCAACTCGCCGATCGAGACCGTCGCGATCGCCGCCGACCAGACCGCGACCTGCACGATGACCGGCAAGCACGTGACCGTCACGCTCGACCCGCCGTTCCCCCGCGCCCTGGTCCCGCGCGCCTGCGCGGCCATCGCGGACAAGCGGGAGGAGCGCCGGAACCGGCTGAGCACGTTCGCGGACCTGCTGCCGGGCGAGCTGTGGCAGGACGACTCGTCGGCGGGCGTCGTCGCGCCGGTGGGCTTCCTGGAGGGCGAGCCGGTGCACGTGGCGCTGGGCGACACGTCGCCGCACGCGCTGATCGGCGGGCCCAGCGGCTCGGGCAAGACGAACTTCCTCTACGCCATGCTCGGCAGCCTGGCCGCCCGGTACCACCCGGACGAGCTGGAGCTGTACCTGCTGGACTTCAAGGAGGGCGTGTCGTTCGCCCAGTTCGCGCCGGGCCGCAAGGACCCGACGTGGTTGCCGCACGCGCGGCTGGTCGGCGTGAACGTCAACACCGACCGCGAGTTCGGCGTGGCGCTGCTGGCGTTCCTGGCCGACGAGATGCGCCGGCGGGCGGACGCGGCCAAGCGGCACGAGGTCACCAAGCTGGAGCAGCTGCGCGAGGAGGACCCGGGAGGGCACTGGCCGCGGATCGTCGCGGTGATCGACGAGTTCCAGTACCTGTTCGGCGAGCGCGACCAGGTCACCGCGAAGGCCACCCAGCTGCTGGAGGACGTGGCGCGGCGCGGCCGGTCGCAGGGCATCCACCTGGTGCTGTCGAGCCAGGACGTGTCCGGCATCGAGGGCTTCTGGGGCAAGTCGGCGATCTTCGAGCAGTTCACCGTGCGCATCGCGCTGCCGAAGGCCCGCCGGGTGCTGGCCGAGCCGCAGAACGACGCCGCGGTGGAGCTGCCGCGCTGGCACGCGGTGGTCAACCACGAGTCCGGTGTCCGGCCGGGCAACGAGATCGCGCGCATCCCGGACGCCACCGCCAAGGGCACGTTCGACGCGCTGCAAGCGGAGCTGCACCACCGGCGGCCGGCGGACCTGGCGGAGCCGATCCTGTTCGACGGCAGCAAGGTGCCCGCCCTGCAGGCGCTGCCGGACTTCCGGGCGCTCACATCGGGCACGGGCAACCCGACCGTGCTGCTCGGCCAGGTGATCGACGTGGCGGGCAGCGCGGCCAAGGTCCGCTTCGCCCGCACGCCCGGCCGGAACATCGCCGTGCTCGGGTCGCTGGCCGACGACGCGGCGGACGTGCTCGGCGGCGCGGCGCTGTCGCTGGCCCGGCAGCACGAACCGGGTGACGCCCAGTTCACCCTGGCGTGCCTGGCCGAGGACGCCTGGCCGCACGCGGAGAAGCTGGTCAAGCAGCTGCGCGGCGCGGGCCAAGCGGTGGACCTGCTGGGCCTCGACGGCATCAGGTCGCTGGTCGAGGACGTGGCCGCTCGGATCACCCGGAGCATGACCGGTGAGACGGGCGCCCCGATGCAACCGCACTACGTGGTGGTTTACGCGGTGGACGCGGCGCACACCCTGTTGGAGGCGAAGAACCCGACGACGCGCGTCTCCGGGGTGGACAACCTGCGAACAGTGCTCAAACACGGCCCGGAGAACCGCACCCACGTGCTGGGCTGGTGGCGCGGGGCGCAGCGGCTGAAGAACAGCCTGTCGCCCGGTGTCTACGACGACATCGGCGCGTGGGTGGCGTTCGACATCCAGGGGAAGGAGCTGCTCCCGTTCGGGCCGGAACAGGTCATGGCGTGGTCACCGCGACCCCGCCGGGGGCTGTTCTTCGACCGGTTCGAGCACTCACGGCCGCAGGTCGTCATCCCGTTCGACACCGGGGAGGAATAATGACCAGCCGGATCTCGGTAGTTCCCCCGCAGCGCACCAGCGGTGACGGCGTTCCGCCGGAAGCCGAGACGGTCACGGCCGTCGAGCGGTACAAGGAGATCGTCGCGCTGGCCGACGAGTCGGTCGAGCGGATGCGCGCCGCCGACCGGGCCAGGGTGCGCGACCTGCTGGCGCGGCTGGCCGCGTCGCAGGACCGGATGGCCGAGGTGATCGAGCAGGAGCAGCTCGTCAAGCTGATCGTCGCGGTGCACTGGGAGGCCGCGGTCGAGCTGCTGTGGGACGAGCGGTGGATGGCGATGACCCCGGTGCCCGGCCCGGACGAGTCGGTGCCGCCGCGCGACCAGCGCGAGTACAACACCGCGATGGACCTGGCCTACCAGGCGTTGGAGGAGTCGTTGCAGAAACGCACCCTGTTGCGCCGCAAGGGCTCCTAGGGCCTTCCGGAACCGCCGCAGAAGCCCCGAAAGCCCCGCGGGAGCCCGGCAAGAGCCCTCAGAAGCCCCAGGACACGGCGACGGTGTCGAAGTCGAGTTCGGCGCCGGCGCTGCGGTAGGTGGCCAGGGCGGCGGCGTTGTCCTTCTCGGTGCCGGTCCACACGCCGGTGCAGCCGCGGTCCCGGGCCAGCCCGATCAGCCGCTCGATCAGCGCGGTGGCGATGCCCCGGCGCTGGTGGGCGTCGTCCACGCCCAGTTCGTAGAGGAACATCTCCACGCCCTTGTCGGGGTGGATGGTCTCGACACCGGACACGAACCCGGCGGGCTCGCCGTCGACGTACGCGATCAGCAGGTGGTGCCGGTCGTCGGCCAGGAACGCCCGGGTGGCGTCCTCGCGCGGCACGTCGTCGAACAGGTGACCGGCGGCCACGACCGCGTCGAGCGACGTGACCACGCGTATGTCCATCCGGCGACGGTACGCCTCGGCGATGACTCCGGTCACCCGTATTCGAACGGGTGGGAATCGGCCCGGCCGGGAATAGCGGTGAGGTCCCGCGTCGTCGTGATCCATATGACGTTCCCGAACACCGCGCGGGAGATCCGCCTCGCCTCCCGTCCCGAAGGCTTCCCGACCGCCGACAACTTCGACCTGGTCGACGTGCCCGTGCCCACCCCCGGCGAAGGACAGCTGCTGGTCCGCAACGTCGTCATGAGCGTCGACCCGTACATGCGCGGCCGGATGAACGAGGGCGAGTCGTACGTGCCGCCGTTCGGGCTCGGCGAGCCCCTCACCGGCGAGGCGGTCGGCGAGGTCGTGGCGTCGAACGCGCCGGGGTTCGCGGTCGGCGACACGGTGCTGCACTTCCTGGGCTGGCGCGAGTACAGCGCGGTGGACGCGGCGGAAGCGGTGAAGGTCGACCCGGAGGCGGCGCCGCTCGGCGCGTACCTGGGCGTGCTCGGCATGCCCGGCCTCACCGCCTACGCGGGCCTGCTGGAGATCGCCGCGTTCAAGGAGGGCGACGCGGTGTTCGTGTCCGGCGCGGCGGGCGCGGTCGGGCAGGTCGTCGGCCAGGTGGCCCGGCTGCGCGGCGCGAAGCGGGTCATCGGCAGCGCGGGCAGCGACGCGAAGGTGAAGTACCTGGTCGAGGAGCTGGGCTTCGACGCGGCGTTCAACTACAAGGACGGCCCGGTCCGGGAACAGCTCGCGAAGGCCGCGCCGGACGGCATCGACGTGTACTACGACAACGTCGGCGGCGAGCACCTGGAGGCCGCGATCGACGCGCTGACCGTCTTCGGCCGCGTCGCCCTCTGCGGCTCGATCTCGAACTACAACACCAAGACCCCGACCGGCGTGCGCAACATCGGCCTCGCCGTGGGCAAGCGGCTGACGCTGCGCGGGTTCCTGGTCTGGGACCTGCAGCACCTGCGCGAGCAGTTCGTGCAGGAGGTCGGCGGCTGGATCGCCGAGGGCAAGCTCCGCTACCGCGAGACCGTGACCGAGGGCCTGGACCGCGCGCCGGAGGCGTTCATCGGCATGCTGAACGGCGAGAACACCGGCAAGGCCCTCGTCACCCTCTAACCCCGCGCGGGCGGTACCGCCTCCGGCGGCGACGCCGCGTGCCCGTCGACGACCTCCGGGCCCTCGACCAGCGCGGCGTCGCCGGTGAACTCCCGGCCGAACGCGTACGCCCGGAGGCAGTAGTCGAACCCCGAGTCGGTCAGCGGGGCCAGGTCCTCCCGCTCGCAGTGGTCCAGGAAGCCCTCGGCCGCCCGCCACCCCTCCCCGTCGAACCAGAAGACGCCACCGGCGTAGTGGATCGTGCGCCCGGTCTCCGGGTCGGTGAGGTTCAGCGACTCGTAGTTCTCCGGGCGGTTCCGCACCAGCCCCACCAGGGGTTCGGGCACCCCTCGGTACAGCGACTCCTGGAGGGCGTAGTCGTCTTCGGCGTACAGGTTCAGGTCCGACTCGTGGTCGAAGGTCAGCAGCAGCGCGCGGCCGTCCGGCGTGAAGTACCAGACGGCCGACTGCCCGCCGCCGTCGTTCCACGCGAACCGCTCCGCGCCGTCCACCACCACCGGCGGGATGTCCGCGAGCCGGTTGACGATCGCCGCACGCCGGCGCACCTCGGCGAGAGGGGTCGCCTTGAGGGCGTTCCAGGTGTCCTCACTCATGCGCGCAGGCTACTGATCCACCCGCGGCCGCGACCGCGACTCAGACGATCTCGCCGTCGGCGGCCACGACCCGTCCCGCGTGCACGACCAGCGTGCGCGGGGCGCGGTCCATGACGGCGGCGGTCACCGTGTCGCCCGGCACCACGACCAGGTCGGCCGGCGAGCCCTCGGTGAGGCCCAGCGTCCGCCCCATCACGGCCGCCCCGCCCCTGGTGGCGATGTCCACGCACATCTCCACGTGGTCGTCGCGGCGGAACCCGTTGCGGTAGGCCAGCTGCCACACCCGGTCGAGCATGTCGCCGTCGCCGTACGGGGACCAGTAGTCGCGGATGCCGTCCTGCCCGAGCCCGAGCCGCACGCCCGCGCGCCGCAGTTCCCGCAGCGGCAACGGCTCCCGCACGCCCGGCGCCACCGTCGTGACCGCGATGTCGTGCGCCGCCAGCAGCTCCACCAGGTCCCGCTGCCGATCGCCGTCCACAGTGGACAGCGCGAACGCGTGGCTGACCGTCACCTGGCCCTGCATCCCGAGCGCCCGCACGCGCTCGCAGATCAGCTCCAGCTGGAACGCGCCGAGCGTCCCGCCGTCGTGCAGGTGCACGTCCACCCCGCGCTGGTGCTTCTCGGCCAACCCGAACACCACGTCCAGGTGCCGCACCGGGTCGCGGTCGTAGCCCGCCGGGTCGAGCCCGCCGACCAGGTCCGCGCCCGCCCGCAGCGCCGCCTCCAGCAGCTCGGCCGTGCCCTTCTCCCGCAGGATGCCGCACTGCGGGAACGCCACCACCTCGACGTGCGCCCGACCGCGGTGCTCCTCCCGCGCGGCCAGCACGCCTTCCAGCTTCTCCAGTCCCGAGTCGACGTCCACCTGGGCGTGGCTGCGGACGTGCGTGGCGCCGCCGGCGATCGTGCGGGCGAGCGTGTACGTGGCGCGCTGCGCGACGGACGACTCGGCGGACCGCCAGTTGCGCCGGTCGTTCTCGATCAGGTCGGCCAGCCCCGCGCCCGCGGTGTGCGGCCGGAACGGCAGGCCGAGCCGGGTGGAGTCCAGGTGGGCGTGGGCGTCCGTGAACGCGGGCAGCAGCACGCCGCCCCGGCCGTCGACCACCGGCACGGCAGGTGGCGGGTCGAGGTCCGGGGCGAACGCCGCGACGTGCCCGCCCTCGCAGAGCACGTCGACCACGGGTGCGCCCGGGAGGTTCGGCCACGGCCGCACGGAACGGATCAGCAGGTCACCGGTCACCAGGCGACGCTAGCCCCGCCGGATTGAAGTCGCCAGCGATGAGCTTGCCGGGATTGAGCACCCCGGTGGGGTCGAGCGTCCGCTTGACGGACGCCAGCACCTCCAGCCCCAACCCGCCGATCTCCGCTTCGAGGTACGGCGCGTGGTCGGCGCCCACCGCGTGGTGGTGGCTGATCGTGCCCAGGCCCGCGATGGCCTCGCTGGCGGCGGCCTTCGCGACCTGCCACTGCCCGATCGGGTCGGCCGCGTCGCGTGCCGCCAGGGCGGTGAAGTACAGCGACGCGCCGGTCTCGTAGGCGTGCGAGATGTGGCACATGACCACGCACTCGCCCAGCGCGTCGACCAGCGCCTCGCGCACGGCGGTGCGCAGCCCGGAGACCTTCGACCAGTGCGTGGCCGTCTCCAACGTCTCGACGCACACGCCGATCCCCATCAGCGCGTCCCGCTGGCGCGGCCCGTTGAACCGGCCGTGCCGCCACTTCTCGCCGAGCACCGCACCGAGGGACACCGCCTTCATCCCGCGCACCGTCTCCGCCCGCCTGCGCTTGACCTCGCCCTTCGTGGCGCCGTGCCAGCCGAGGATCAGCAAGCAGGGCTGACGGACTCCGCGCGCCCTCAGGTACGCCTTGAGCGCGTCGGTCTTCCACCCGCCGGCCAGCGCCAGCGACACCTCGGTCTCGTCCACGTCGGACAGCCGCGTCACGTCGGCCAGCACCCGCCGCTGCGCCAGCTCCCGGACCACCGCCGAGCCGCGCGCCCAGCCGTCGACCACGAAGCCCTCGTACCGCTCGACCTCCGGCCGCGGTCGCACCCGGAGCGTCACCTCGGTGATCACGCCGAACGCGCCCTCGCTGCCCACCACCAGCTGCTTCAGGTCCGGCCCGGCGGCGGACGCGGGCGCGCGGCCCAGCCGCCACTCGCCGACCGGGGTCGCCAGCCGCAGGCCCTCCACCATGTCCTCGAACCGGCCGTAGCCGGAGGAGGCCTGACCGGCCGACCTGGTCGCGGCGAACCCGCCGACGGTGGCGCGCTCGTAGGACTGCGGGACGTGCCCGATCGTCAGCCCGTGCGCGGCGAGCAGCTCGTCGGCCCGCGGCGCGGGCAGACCGGCCTGGAGCACGGCCAGGCGTGACACCGGGTCGACCGAGACCAGCTCGTCCAGCCGGTTGAGGTCCAGCGCGATCACCGCCGCCTTGTCGCCGCGCAACGCGGTCACCCCGCCGACGACGGACGTGCCGCCGCCGAACGGCACCACGGCCACGTCGTGCTCGACGCACACCTCCAGCACTCCGGTGACCTGCTCGGGCGACGCGGGCAGCACCACCGCGTCCGGCACCGCGAGGTCACCCGCGCCACGCTGCCTCAACAGGTCCACGTAGGACAGGCCGCCCGCGCGCCCGAGCCGCGAGTCGCGGTCCACCCGGACGTAGCCCGGCCCGACGACGGCGTCCAGGGCCGCGTGCGCGGCCCCCGACAACGCGGACTCCCCGCTGCCCGCCGTGCGTGCTCCCACCCGGTCATCCGCCCGGTCATCCGCTCGGGCGTCCACGAGTCCGATACGCGCACGCAGCCACTTCAGCGCGTGCGGCGGGATCGAGCCCGTGGTCGTTGTCCAACTGCCCCGGAGGGTGTGGTCGATGCGCTCGGTCACCGCTACAGTGTGACACATGACGTCTCAACGTCACAGTGATGACGCGCTCCTCGACGCCGCCCGCGACTGCGTGGTCGAAGTCGGGGTCCGCCGCACCACGCTGACGGACATCGCCAAACGCGCCGGCGTGAGCCGGATGACCCTCTACCGCCGGTTCCCGGACGTCGGCACCCTGGTCAGGGCCTTGATGACCAGGGAGTTCACCGCGCTCCTGGGTCGCATCACGCCGAGCGGCGACAACGCCAGGCAGCGGCTCGTGGCGCAGGCCATCACGGGCATCCGACTGCTCGCCGCCGACCCGTTGATGCGGCGCGTGCTCGACCTGGACGCCGAGCTGATGCTGCCGTACCTGGTGCAGCGGCTGGGCAGCACGCAGCGGCTGGTCGAGACCTTCCTGGTGGCGCAGATCGAGGCGGGCCACGCGGACGGCTCCATCCGCGCCGGTTCCGCCGCCGCCCAGGCCCGCCTGGTCCTGCTCACCACGCAGTCGCTGGTCCTGTCGATCCGACCCGCCACCACCGACCTCGACTTCGACGAGCTCCTCACCGAACTCGCCGCCTACCTGAACGCGGCCCTCTCATGACCACCTCGCCGACCACCTCGCCGAACACCTCGCTGAACGCCTCCCGCCGCCGCGCCGACCTGGACCACCTGGCCTCCTCCGAAGTGGACCTGCTGGTCGTCGGCGGTGGCGTGACGGGCGCCGGCGCGGCCCTGGACGCCGCATCGCGCGGCCTGTCCGTCTGCCTGGTGGAGGCCCACGACCTGGCGTTCGGCACGTCGCGCTGGTCCAGCAAGCTCATCCACGGCGGCCTGCGCTACCTCGCCAAGGGCGAGATCGGGCTGGCGTACGAGAGCGCGGTGGAACGCGGCATCCTGATGACCCGCACCGCGCCGCACCTGGTCCGCGCGCTGCCGCAACTGATGCCCCTGCACGGCAGGCAGCACGACCTGGTCGTCACCGCCGGCCTGCGCGCCGGCGACGTGCTGCGCCGCATGGCCCGCACCCCGTCCCGCGTCCTGCCCGGTCCGCGGCACGTGTCCGCCGTCGAGTCGCTGGCCCTGGCCCCCGGCCTGCGCCGGGGCGACCTGAGCGGCGGCCTGCTGAGCTTCGACGGCCAGGTGATCGACGACGTCCGACTGGTCGTGGCACTGGCCCGCACCGCCGCCGGACTGGGCGCGCGCATCATCACCCGCGCCCGCGCCACGTCCCTGACCGGCGACGGCGCGCACGTCGTGGACGGCCTGACCGGCGCTTCCCTGCACATCAAGGCGCGGGCGGTGGTGAACGCGACCGGCGTCTGGGCGGGTGATCTGGTGGACGTGAAGCTCCGCCCGTCACGCGGCTCGCACCTCGTCGTGGCGGCGTCCACCGTGGGCCTGGCCAACACCGCGCTGACCGTCCGCGTGCCCGGCACCTTCAGCCGCTTCGCCCTGCTGCTGCCCCAGCGGGACGGCCGCGTCTACATAGGACTGACGGACGAACCTGTGGACGGCCCGATCCCGGACGTGCCGACCGTGCCGCAGTCCGATGTGGACTTCCTGCTGTCGGTCGCGTCCACGGTCCTGGAACGCCCGCTCACCCAGGCCGACGTCCTGGGCTCGTTCGCCGGCCTGCGACCACTCCTGGACAGCGGCGACGGGCCCAGCGCCGACCTCTCCCGCCGCCACGCCGTGCTCACCCGGGACCGCGTCACCACCATCGTCGGCGGCAAGCTCACCACCTACCGCCGCATGGCCGCCGACGCGGTGGACGCCACCGCCCTGACCGCGGTCCGCTCCCGCACCGACCGCCTGCCGCTGATCGGCGCGGGCCTGGCCACCGGTCCGGAACACCTGGTGGCCCGGTACGGCACCGAGGCGGCGGAGGTGGCCGAGATCGGCGAGGTCGCCTGGGCCGTCCGCCACGAGGGCGCCCTGGACGCCGACGACGTCCTGGACCGCCGCACCCGCGTCGGCCTGGTCGCCGCCGACCGCGCCGAAGCCGAAGCGGCTGTGAGCCGCCAGGTGGCCGAACACCTGGCCGCCCTGCCCACCTGACCCGCTCGACGAAGAAGGGGGGACCTCCGGTGTGGAGGTCCCCCCTTCGCGTTCAGGTCACTCGCCGATGATCGGCTTCGCCGCCTTCGGCGGCTCCTCGATCAGGGGCTCGCCCTCGAGCCGCACCTTGCGCTGGTGGTCCTTGCCGTCGCCACCCTGGCCGGGAGCGCCCATCATCGGCGCGCCCATCATGCCCATGCCGCCGGCGCCACCGGGACGGCCACCGCCGCCGGCAGGCGCACCCGCGCCCGCGCCACCGGCAGGACCGGCCGCGGCGCCGAGCACACCGGACCCGCCGCCGGCCTGGAGGGTCGACCCGGCACCGGCGCCGCCGCCACCGGAAGCACCGCCACCCGCGAAGCCACCGCCACCGCCACCACCACCCGCGAAGCCACCGCCACCACCACCGGCGAAGCCGCCACCGCCACCGGACCCACCACCGGGCATCGGCGGCAGGTCACCCATCGGGCGCACCGGCGGCACGGTCGGGGGCACGCCCGGAACGGTCGGCGCGCCGCCACCGGTCGCGTAAGTCGTCCCGCCCACG
This sequence comes from Saccharothrix isguenensis, assembly GCF_052936305.1. NCBI lineage: Bacteria > Bacillati > Actinomycetota > Actinomycetes > Pseudonocardiales > Pseudonocardiaceae > Saccharothrix > Saccharothrix isguenensis. Next base: position 551,228 of record NZ_CP193626.1, on the reverse strand, counting down.
ACGGGCGGCGTCGACACACGGCCGCCGGTCGAACCACCGTCCGGCACCCAGCGACCCGGCTCCCAGCGGCCACCGCCACCAGAACCACCGGAGCCGCCCGACCCTCCGCCGACCGTCGGCGGACGGCTGACCACCGGCCCGCTCGGACCACCGGCGTAGTAGCGGGGCTCGTCCGTGCCCGGCCCGTAACCCGCGCCCACCGTCGGCGGACGGCTCACCACGGGTCCACCCGTGCCGCCGCCGCCGGAACCGGACGGGTTCGTCGTGCCGGCCGGCAGCGTGGTGTAGCGCCGGTTCGCGTCGCGGTCCATGTCGGCCAACTGCTCTTCCGTCAGCCCGACACCGCCCCGCGTCAACCTCGGCCCCGCCCCGCCGCCGCCGGACCCGCCCTTGTTGGACGACGTCATCGCGGTGATCGCCTGCAGGATCTGCTTGGCGGTCTGGGCGATCTGCGCGACCGACTTGATCAGGTCGATCAGCTTCTTGAGCGAGTTGCCGAGCTTCTGCAGGAAGTCCGCGAGCTTCTTGGCGTAGTCGCACGCCATCCGCACGATGTCCGCGATGGCCGCCCCGATGGCCGCGCCGAACGTCAGGAACGACGCCGAGAGCCACTGGATGATCTTCATGACCATGTCCGACACGGCCTGGCTGATCAGGTCCATGATCTTCTTGCGGACGGTCGCCACCAGCTCGCCCGCGCCCTTGGCCGCGCGCGAGATGCCCTGCGACGCCTTGGCCAGCGTCTCCAGCCCGGACGCGTGCTTCGCGCTCGCCGCCCGGTAGCCGTCGGCCGATCGGCCGTGCCAGGTCCGGGTCTCCTCCACCGACGTGCGCCGGTAGTCGGCGACGATGCCCTCGATCTGCTTGGCCGCGGACGACCAGCTGTCGGACATCTTCCGGATCGCCTGCGGGCTGCCGAGCAGCGCGTCGAACGGCTCCCGCAGGAAGTCGACGTGCTGCATGGCCCAGCTGAACCCGGCGGACAGGAAGCCCGACAGCGGGTTGCTCGCCATGCCGACGATGCCCATGGCGGTGTTCGCCATGCCCAGCCCGGCCTGCACCCAGTCGCCCCGCTCGACCGCCGCGACGGTGCCCCGCACGTCGCCGATCAGGTGCGCCGGGTCGCGGCCCTGCCCGGCGGCGTTCCCGGTGGTGGCTTGAGCGTTCATCCGCGTGCCCTTCCGGTGAAGCCGAACGCGTTGTCGAGGTCGACGTTCTCGTAGAGGTCGGCGACCTCGCGCAGCCCCTGGCACATGTCGGCGACGGTCTCCGTGGCCTGGCCCAGGATGTCCTGGGACGACCCGGCGGCCTTGAGCAGGAACTCGGCCAGGAACGAGCCGAACACGCCGAACGCGTCGGTCGACAGCGACGGGTCGGCGGTGTTCGTGGCCGCGAGCATCCGCTGCGTCAGCTGGTCGACCGTGCCTGCGTGCGCCCGGACCTCCGCCGGGTTCACGTTGAACGAGTCGAACATGGTCATCTACCCCCTGCTCAGGCCATGACTTCGGGTGGGTTGGTGAAGTAGTCGTCGTCGGGCCTGGTGTCTCGACGCTGGATCTCCGGCTGCGGTTCCACCGCGTCCGCCTCGTCACCCGAATAGCCGTTCGGCATCGTGGACTTCACGAAGTCCAGCGCCGGGCTGTCGCCGACGAACTCCGTCATGATCTCGACGACCTTGCCGGCGGCGGCGCGCTGGGCCTGCGCCACCGCGGTCATGATCGCGGCCGAGATCCGCTCCGGGTCCTCACCGCGCAGCTGTGGCCGCAGGACCAGGTCGGTCAACGCGCCCGAGGCGTTGACGCCGACCGTGATCAGGCCGTCCGGCGACGTGGCGCTGCCGCCGACACCACCGAGCTGCGACTCGGCCTGGGCGGCGTTCCGCTTGGCCTGCTCGATCTTCTCTCCGTATTGCGCGAGCCACTGGTCCGGCTCCATGTTCACCCCTCACGGCAACGGGGCTTGCGGCCCTACTGCGCATCCGACCCGTCGACAGTCGATTCGGTTCCCGGCGACGTATCGTTTCACCGAAACGTGATTTCCGGGCCCGCAACCAGCGGTTACCGCCATCCGGCCTATTCTGTGAATTGTTTACTTGCCGATCTGTTGGGTTTTCGCAACACTTCGTAGCATGAGTCCGGTGCGCCGGGGTTCCGGGCAGCCCATCCACAACAGGATCGGGGTGCTCCGGGTCGAGCGGGGTATGACGAGGGCGGCACTGGCCGAGGCGGTGGAGGTGAACCCGCAGACGATCGGCGCGTTGGAGCGGGGCGACCACTACCCGAGCCTCGACCTGGCGCTGCGGATCTGCGCCGTGTTCGGCCTGCCGGTCGAGGCGGTGTTCAGCCGGGCGCCGTTCCAACCGCTGTCCACCCAGGTTTACCGCTAGGCCCGGGTCTGCCGCCGTGCACGCCGGGAACCGCTGGTCGCGTCAGGAGGAGAACACCGTGGCACAGGGTGTGCTGGAGATCGACCGGGTCTCCAAGCGCTACGGGGAGGTCGTCGCGCTGGACGGGATGACCTTCGACGTGCGGCCGGGCGAGCTGTTCGGGTTCGTCGGCAGCAACGGCGCGGGCAAGACGACCGCGATGCGCATCGCGCTGGGCGTCCTCGCCGCCGACTCGGGCGAGGTCCGCTGGAACGGCGCGCCGATCACGTTCGAGACCCGCCGCCGGATCGGCTACATGCCCGAGGAACGCGGGCTCTACCCGAAGATGAAGGCGCACGACCAGTTGGTCTACCTGGCGGAGCTGCACGGCCTGTCCACCAACGCCGCGCACCGCTCGGCCGACAACTGGCTCGCCCGCCTCGGCCTGCGCGACCGCGCGCACGACGAGGTGCAGAAGCTCAGCCTCGGCAACCAGCAGCGCGTGCAGCTGGCGGCGGCACTGGTGCACGAGCCGGACGTGCTGGTGCTGGACGAGCCGTTCTCCGGCCTGGACCCGGTCGCCGTGGACGTGATGAGCCAGGTGCTGCGCGAGAAGGCCGCGAGCGGCGTGCCGGTGGTGTTCTCCAGCCACCAGCTGGACCTGGTGGAACGGCTGTGCGACCGGGTCGGCATCGTGCGCAGCGGCACGCTCGTCGCCTGCGGCCCGGTGGACGAGCTGCGCGCCGGCGGCCGGACGAAGCTGGTGGTGGACGCCCCGCGGGCGCCCCTCGGCTGGGCCGACCACCTGCCGGGCGTGCGATCCGCGCACACGTCGTCCGGCCGCACGGTCGTCGACCTGGCCCCGGACGCCGACGACCAGGTGGTGCTGCGCGCCGCCCTGGAGACGGGACCGGTGCACGAGTTCTCCCGGCAGCGGGCGTCGCTGACCGAGTTGTTCCGCAGCGTGGTGACCGAGGAGTCCGCGGCATGAGCAGCCTCACCCCCGGCCGGGCCGTGTTCCTGGTGGCACGCCGGGAGTTCCTCGGCAAGGTGCGCACGAAGTCGTTCCTGTGGGGCACCCTGGTGATCGTCGCCGTGATGGCGGGGTACGTGCTGCTGCAGGCCGTGCTGTTCGACGACGCGGGCCGCGACCGGGTCGCGCTGAGCGGCCAGGCCACCGTGCTGGCGGAGCCGCTGAAGCAGACCGCCCGGTCGTTCGGCCGCGAGGTGGAGACGGTCGACGCCCCCGATGCGGCGGCGGCCGAGGAACGGGTGCGGTCCGGCGAGCTGGACGCCCTGGTCACCGGCGCGCCGGACGCGCTGCGCGTGGTGGTGAAGGAGTCCCTGAGCGACGAGTTGCGCAACGCGATCGACCTGATCGTCAAGCAGCAGGTCCTCGACGCGCAGTTGGCCGAGGCCGGGCTGGACCCGGCGGTGGTGGCGCGGAACGTCGAACGCGCGGGCGTGGACGTGGTGGCGCTGGAGCCGGAGGACGACCGCAAGGGCCAGCGGCTGGCGATCGGCCTGGTGATCGCGGCGCTGCTGTACTACTCGCTGCTCGTCTACGGGACGATGGTCGCGCAGGGCGTGGTGGAGGAGAAGTCCAGCCGGGTGGTGGAGATCCTGCTGGCCACGCTGCGGCCGTGGCAGCTGCTGCTGGGCAAGGTCTTCGGGCTGGGCGCGGTGGGCCTGCTGCAACTCCTGCTGATCGGCGGCATCGGCCTGGTGCTGTCGTCGGTGTCGGGGGTGATCGACGTCGCGGGTGTGGCCGGCGGGGCGCTGGCCACCGGTCTGCTCTGGTACCTGCTCGGGTTCTTCCTGTACGCCACCATCTTCGCGGCGGCGGCGTCGCTGGTGTCGCGGCAGGAGGAGCTGCAGTCGGTGCTGACGCCGATCAGCATGTCGATCGTGGTGGCGTTCGTGCTCGGCATCAACCTGATGATCACCGACCCGACGGGCACCACCGTGACGGTGCTGTCGCTGCTGCCGCCGTTCGCGCCGATCCTGATGCCGGGGCGGATGGCGATGGGCGTCGCGCCGCCGTGGCAGGTGGTGCTGGCCATCGTCCTCGCGCTCGCCGCCGTCGCCGTGATCACGTGGCTGGCCGGCCGGGTCTACTCGAACGCCGTCCTGCGCACCGGCGCCCGCGTCCGGCTGCGCGACGCGCTGCGCTGACGGACCGAGCCGAGGCGCTGAGCTGACGGGCCGAGCTGACGGGCTTGGCTGACGGGCGCTAGTCCTTGACGGCCGCGTAGCGCGCGAGTGCTTCCCGGCGCTCGTGCGCGTGGTCCACGATCGGATCGCGCGGCCGGTGCACGGCCTTGCCGGGGATGCCGCGCAGTTCGGGGACATACTCGCGCACGTAGTCCCCGTTCGGGTCGAACTTCTCGCCTTGGGTGACGGGGTTGAAGACGCGGAAGTACGGCGCGGCGTCCGTGCCGGTGCCGGCGGCCCACTGCCAGCCGTGCTGGTTCGAGGCGAGGTCGCCGTCCACCAGGTGGCGCATGAAGTGCCGCGCGCCCCACCACCACGGCAGGTGCAGGTCCTTGACCAGGAAGCTCGCCACGACCATCCGGACGCGGTTGTGCATCCAGCCCTCGCGCAAGAGCTGGCGCATCCCCGCGTCCACGAACGGGTAGCCCGTCCGGCCCTGGCACCAGGCCTCGAACCGCTCGCGGTCGTCGTCCAGCCGCATGCGGTCGAACACGGGGTTGTAGTTGCGGCGCGCGGACTCCGGCCGGTGCCACAGGACGTCGGCGTAGAAGTCGCGCCACGCGAGTTCGGTGCGGAACGCCTCCGCGCCCGCGCCGCGTCCCAGGTCGGCGAGCAGCGTCCGGGGGTGCACCACGCCCCACTTCAGGAACGCGGAGAACCTGCTGGTGCCGTCGAGGTCCGGCCGGTCGCGGTGGGCGGCGTAGGAGGGCAGCTTCTCGTCCCGGAACGCCTCCCACAGCTCCCGCACGTCCGGGAGCGCCTCCCCCGCCGGCAGCCCGCGCCCGAACTCGGGTCGCACGCTGCCCGGTTGCATCACGTCCGGCGGCACGCTGTCCGGCCGCATCCAGTCCACAGTGGACGCGTCGGTGTCGGCGGGCGGACGCCGACCGTGGTCCAGCCAGGCCGTGTAGAACGGCGTGAACACCCGGTACGGAGTCCCGTCCGGCTTGGTGACCCGGCCCGGCGTCACCGCGTACGGAGACCCGACCCGCACCAGCTCGACCCGCTCCGCCACCGCCGCGTCGCGCACCCTCCCGTACGGACCGGCGTCCGCCGAGACGTGCACGGAGGACGCCCCGACCGCCGCGGCGACCCGGGGCACGACCTCCACCGGATCGCCCCCGACCACGACGAGCCGCCCGCCCAGCTCCCGGTCCAGCGACCGCAGGCACCGGTGCAGGAACTCGGTCCGAGGTCGACCCGAAACCCGCAGCAGCACCGGGTCGAGCACGAACAGCGCCAGCGCCCGGGACGCCCGCCCGGCCGCGGCCAGGATCGCCGGGTGGTCGTGGGTCCGCAGGTCACGCCGGAACCACACCACGGTCGAGGAGTCCACGGACCGACCCTAGGAGCGCCACCGGGACCACGCACGACGGAAAGGCCCGCACCGAGGGGTGCGGGCCTTCGCGAAGGTAGGTGGAACGGGGGTCAGCGCTGGTCGAGCGGCACGAAGTCGCGCTCCGCCGCGCCGACGTAGACCTGCCGCGGGCGGCCGATCTTGGTCGCCGGGTCCTGGATCATCTCGCGCCAGTGCGCGATCCAGCCGGGCAGCCGGCCGAGCGCGAACAGCACGGTGAAGAACTTCGTCGGGAAGCCCATCGCCCGGTAGATCAGACCGGTGTAGAAGTCGACGTTCGGGTACAGCTTCCGCTCGACGAAGTAGTCGTCGGCGAGCGCCGTCTCCTCCAGCTTCTTCGCGATGTCCAGCAGCTCGTCCGAGGCGCCGAGCTTGCCCAGGATCTCGTCCGCCGTCGTCTTGATGATCGCGGCACGCGGGTCGTAGTTCTTGTAGACCCGGTGGCCGAAGCCCATCAGGCGGACGCCGTCCTCCTTGTTCTTGACCTTGTTCACGAACGCGGTGACGTCACCGCCGTCGCGCCGGATCTTCTCCAGCATCTCCAGCACCGCGGAGTTCGCGCCGCCGTGCAGCGGGCCGAACAGCGCGTTGATGCCGGCCGAGATGGACGCGAACAGGTTCGCCTCGGACGACCCGACCAGCCGCACGGTCGACGTGGAGCAGTTCTGCTCGTGGTCGGCGTGCAGCACGAACAGCAGGTCGAGCGCCTTCACCAGGTCGGGGTCGACGTCGTACGGCTCGGCCGGGAAGCCGAACGTCATGCGCAGGAAGTTGTCCACCAGACCCAGGGAGTTGTCCGGGTACAGGAACGGCTGGCCCACGGACTTCTTGTAGGCGTACGCCGCGATGGTGGGCACCTTGGCCAGCAGGCGGATCGTGGAGATCTCCACCTGGTTGGCGTCGAACGGGCTCAGGCTGTCCTGGTAGAACGTCGACAGCGCGGAGACCGCCGAGGACAGCACGGGCATGGGGTGGGCGTCGCGCGGGAAGCCGTCGAAGAACCGTTTCAGGTCCTCGTGCAGCAGCGTGTGCCGGTTGATCTTGGAGGAGAACTCCTCCAGCTGGGCCTGGGTCGGCAGCTCACCGTAGATCAGCAGGTAGCTGACCTCGAGGAAGTTCGACTTCTGGGCGAGCTGCTCGATCGGGTAGCCGCGGTAGCGCAGGATTCCCGCGTCACCGTCGATGTAGGTGATCTCGGAGGAGCAGGACGCGGTGTTGACGAACCCGCTGTCCAGGGTGACCAAGCCGGTGGTGGCCAGCAGCTTGCCGAGATCGACACCGGGCGCACCTTCGGTGGCCGGTACTACCTTCATCTCGTGCTCTCCGCCCGGATGGCGCAGCGCGACGGTGGTGTCGTTCGGCGCAGTCGTCGCGTCGGGCATGCAGAGTCCCTCTCACGCTAGAACGAGGCGGCAAGTGCGGGTCTCGCACGCCTGCGCGCGCGAGCGTCAGACCGCCTCGCGCCGCAGCACCACCCCGTTGGGGTCCTGTCAGTTCTCCCACGCTAGTCAGCGGACGACCCGCCACACAGCCGCGGTGTGAACCGATTCTGCGAGATGGGACCGGCATCACATCCGGATGCATGGGTGGCTAGCGTGCGTCCGACCACCGTAGCCCTTTCGGGCTGTTCATCCACCTCGCGCGAGGTGAGAGCTAGGTCATCTCGAGCTCGCGTTTGAAGGGGGGCTCCGCGCCCGCCCTGGAGCACGTGACGGCCGCCGCGGCGCCCGCGTAGGCCAGCGCCTCGCGCCACTTCCCGGCGTCCAGACCTCGGACGGCGTCGACGGAGAGGGCGTCGTGGCCGTGCAGCCAGGCCAGCAGGGCGCCCTGCACGGTGTCCCCCGCGCCGATGGTGTCGACCACGTCGACAGGCGTCGGTGGGACGCGAATCACGTCGCCGCCGGCGGTCAGCACGCCCAGCCCGTCACCACCGCGGGTGAGCACGACCGCGGCCGGCCCGGCGCCCTGCCAGTCCCGCACGACGTCCAGCACCTCGTCCTCGGACGCGTCCTCGGGCAGCTCGGCCAGCCACCGGGCGTCGTCCACGGACACCTTCAGCAAGCCCACGTGCGGCAGCCACGAGTCGTACCGGTCCCGGTAGGCCATCGGGTCGTGGATGAGGCCCGCACGGATGTTCGGGTCCAGCACGGTCAGCGCGCCGCGCTCGGCTTCCCGCCACAGCACCCGCTCGTACGTGCTCGCGCCCGGCTCCAGCACCATCGACAGCGTGCCGAACGAGACGGCCCGCGTGCCGGCGGGCAGCGGCCCCGGATCGGTGACCTGGCGGTCCGCCGTGCCCTCCACGTAGAACGAGTAGCGCGCCGACCCGTCGTCGGTCAGCCCGACCACCGCCAGCGTGGTGGGCTGGTCGCCGCGCTGCACGAGGTCGGTGCGCACGCCGGACGCGTGCAGCCGCTCGATCAGCCGGTCGCCGAACAGGTCGGACGACACCCGGGACAGGAAGCCCACCGGCGCTTCGAGCCGGCCGGCGGCCACCGCCACGTTGTACGGCCCGCCGCCGAGCCGGGGCGCCAGGTTCCCCTCGGGCGTGGGCACCAGGTCGACCAGCGCCTCACCAGCAACGACGATCACGTCTGGCTCCGTTCTCTCCGCAACCCGTCCAGCAGCAGTTCACCCAGCGCGGTGAACGCCTCGGCGTCCGACACCCCCGCGCGCCGGGGCAGCACACCGGTCTGGATGCTCTCGATGAGCAGACCGGCCATCTCGGCGATCAGCGTCGCATGCACGTCCCGGAAGACGCCGTCGCGGACGCCTTCCTGGATGAACTCGCGGATCCGCTCGGCCGCCGCACGCGCGTTGCGCTCGTAGGTGCGGCGCGTGGGGGCGAACGCGGACACGTCGGTGATGAACTGCGCCGACGCCCGCCTCAGCTCCTCCGCCGCGCCCGCCAGGTACGTGCCGACGCGGACCCGCACGTCGCCGACGCCGGCGACCCGCTGCTCGATCCGCTCGGCCGCACCCTTGAAGTACCGGCCGACGACGCGCACGGCGAGCTGTTCCTTGCTGGGCGCGAGCGCGTACAGCGTGGACTTCGAGCAGTGCAGGCGGGCGGCCAGACCGTCGAGCGTGAAGTGGGCGAACCCCTCGGCGAGCACCAGCGCCTCAAGCCGGCCGAGCAGCTCCACCTGCCGTGGCGTCAGCGGCCGGTGCGCGGTCGAGGTCATAGTCCACAACTCTGTCACAGCGCCTGGCACCAGTACTGTGGTACGTCCTACAGTACTGGTGCCAGTACTTCGAAGAAGCGGCCACAAGCCGTACGGAGGTCGACGATGCCCGCCGAGCGCCTGCTCCCCACCACCGAGGCCGAGGACCTGCTCGCGCTGGTCCGCGAGATCGCCCGCGACGAACTCGCGCCGCACGCCGCCGAGGCCGAGGAGCACGAGGTCTTCCCGCGCGAGAAGTTCCGGCTGCTGGGCAAGGTGGGCCTGCTCGGGCTGCCGTACCCGGAGCGGTTCGGGGGCGCCGAGCAGCCGTACGAGGTGTACCTCCAGGCGTTGGAGGAAGTGGCGTCGGCGTGGATGTCGGTCGCCGTCGGGCTGTCCGTGCACGTCATGTCCAGCTACGCGCTGGCGACGTTCGGCACGGAGGAGCAGCGGACGCGCTGGCTGCCGGACGTCGTCGCGGGAGACCGCCTCGGCGGGTACGCGCTGTCGGAGTCGCACGCCGGGTCGGACGCCGCCGCGCTGTCCACCCGGGCGGTCCGCGAGGGCGACCACTACACCGTCAACGGCACCAAGGCGTGGATCACGCACGCGGGCGTGGCGGACTTCTACACGTTGATGGCCCGCACGTCGGACGACGGCGGCAAGGGCATCAGCTGCTTCTTCGCACCCGGCCACGTCGACGGCCTGACGGCGGCGAAGCCGGAGCGCAAGATGGGCCTCACCGGCTCGATCACCGCGCAGCTGCAGTTCGACGAGGTGCGGGTGGACGCCGACCGCCTGATCGGCGCGGAAGGCGACGGCCTGAAGATCGCGCTGTCCGCGCTGGACTCCGGCCGGCTCGGCATCGCCGCGTGCGCTGTAGGCCTCGCCCAAGCCGCCCTGGACGAGGCGGTCGCGTACGCGAAGCAACGCACCCAGTTCGGCCGCGCGATCATCGACTTCCAGGGCCTCGAATTCCTGCTCGCGGACATGGCCGCCGCCGTCGGCTCCGCCCGCGCCACGTACCTCGACGCCGCCCGCCGCCGCGATCGCGGCCTCCCGTTCCACCGCCAGGCCGCGATCGCGAAGCTGGTCTGCACCGACACCGCGATGAAGGTGACCACCGACGCCGTCCAGGTGCTCGGCGGCGCCGGCTACACGCGCGACTTCCCGGTGGAGCGCTACATGCGGGAGGCCAAGGTGCTCCAGATCTTCGAGGGCACCAACCAGATCCAGCGCGTGGTGATCGCCCGGGACCTCCGCCGCTGACCCCCGTGAGCCCTACGTCCGGAACGCAGGGCTCACGGTTGGGGTTCGGCGTAGAAGGGGTTGGCGACGATCTCCTCGCCGTCCTCGAACCGGTACACCTCGCGGCCTTCCACGAACACCTTCAGCGCCCGGCTCATCACGTCCAACGGGTCGCCGGACCAGATCACCACGTCACCGTCCAGCCCCGGCCGCAGCGAGCCGACCCGGTCGTCCAGCCCCATGATGGCGGCCGGGTTGGTGGTGATCGACTCCAACCCCGTGGTGGGGTCCAGCCCTTCCTTCACCGCCAGCGTCACCTGGTGCACCAGGAAGTGGATCGGCACCACGGGGTGGTCCGTGGTGATCGCGATCCGCACGCCCGCCCGCGCCAGGATGCCGGGGTTGCGCAACGACCGCTGCCGCACCTCGACCTTCGACCGGCTGGTGAACAGCGGCCCGATGATCACCGGGATGTCGCGCTCCGCCAACAGGTCCGCGATCAGGTGACCCTCGGTACCGTGGTTGACGATGAGCCGGTAGCCGAACTCCTCCGCCAGCCGCAGCGCCGTCGCGATGTCGTCCGCGCGGTGGCAGTGCTGGCACCACGGCAGCTCACCGGACAGCACCCGGGCCAGCACCTCGGACGTGGTGTTCCGCTCGAACGGCCCGTCCGCCGCGTCCCGCTTCGCCACGTAGTCCTGCGCCTTGACGAACGCGTCCCGGATCACCGCGGCCACGCCCTGGCGGGTGGACGGCAGCTTCTTCTGCTCCCCGTACACCCGCTTCGGGTTCTCGCCCAGCGCGCTCTTCACGCTGACCGGGTTGCGCACCAGCATCTCGTCCGCCGTGCGCCCCCAGCACTTCACGGCCACGGTCTGGCCGCCGATCACGTTGCCCGACCCCGGCTTGACCACCGCGGTCGTGACGCCGCCGGCCAGGGCGTCGGCGAAACCCTGGTCGGCGGCGTTGAGCCCGTCCAGGGCCCGCAGCCGGGCGCCGTTCGGGTCGGTCATCTCGTTGGTGTCCTGCCCGGCCCAGCCCTCGCCCTCCTCGAACACGCCGAGGTGGCCGTGGGCCTCCACGAAGCCGGGCAGCACCCAGCCACCCGCCGCGTCCACGACCGGGACGCCGTCCGGCACCTCGACGTCGGCGCCGACCGCGACGATCTTCCCGTCCCGGATCAGGACCGTGCCGCCGTCGATCGGCTCACCGGCCACCGGGACGACGTACCCACCCGTGATTGCGACGTTCATAGTTAGCGACGCTAACGGCCTAGGACAACGGGCGCAAACCCCAACGGCCGGCCCACGAATCGCCCGGCTCCAGCCACAGCAGGTCCACCCCGCTGTTCAACGCGTCCGGCGGGCACGTCATCGGCTCGATCGCCACCGCACGGCCCCGGCCGGGGAAGTTGTCCGGCGTGTAGACCTGCACCCACTTGAAGTCCGGGTCCGCCCACACCTCGACGCCGCCGGCCGGGCCCTTCAGCACGTGCCGCACGAGCCCGTCCACCGGCTCGCACCCGCCGAACGCGGTGTCCAGCTCCACGCCCTCCAGCAGCCGGGCCACCCGGAAGTCGTAGTCGCCCGACACCGGCTCGGCCGGGCCGTTCGGGATCATCGTGTCGGCGTCGACCGGCAGCACCGTCGTCGCGGCCAGGGACAGCGACGTCTCGTCGGTCAGCGAGGCGCCCGCCCTCGGGTACGGGTGGGTGCCGACGCCGAACGGCGTGCGCGCGTCACCGACGTTCGTGACGCCGTGCGAGACGCTGAGCCCGTTCTCGTCCAGCGCGTAGGTGATGGTCGTGCGCAGCGGCACCGGCCAGCCGAACCCGGCGACCGACGCCTCCAGCGACACCAGGCCGCCGGTGTGCTCCACCACGTCCCACACCACCCGGCGCACCAGGCCGTGGATGGCGTTGCCGCGGGCCGGCTCGGTCACTTCGAGCTGCTGCTCGACGCCGTCGAGCGTCCAGCGCCCGCCCGCCGTCCGGTTGGGCCACGGCACCAGCACCCCGCCGCTGCCCATGGGCGGTTCGTCGTCGTACGTCTCCACGTACGGCACGCCGCCGACCTCGTAGGACTTCAGTCCCGCACCCTCTGGTGCGATGACGGCGCGCGCCGCGCCGTGGGCGATCTCCAGCATGGAACAAGAGCGTATCCCCTCGACGTTCCCAGTAGACCGGTCTCTATAGTAAAACCATGCCAAGACGCACCGACACCCGGCAGCGCATGGTCCGCACCGCCGCCGAGCTCTTCCGGTCGCAGGGCTACCACGCGACCGGTTTGAACCAGGTCCTCGCCGAGGGCGGCACCCCCAAGGGGTCGCTGTACTTCCACTTCCCGGGCGGGAAGGAGGAGCTGGCGGTCGAGGCGATCTCGTTGGCGGGCAACGACCTCCGCGACGCGCTGGCCGCCGTGCTGGACGCCGAGCCCGACCCCGTGAAAGCCCTTGCCCAGGCGTTGGAACTCCTGGGCGAGGACCTGCTGGCATCGGGCTTCCGCAAGGGGTGCCCCATCGCCACGGTGGCGCTCGACGCGGCGGCGGACAGCGAGCCGATCCGGCTGGCCTGCGAGGAGGCCTACGAGTCGTGGCAGTCCGTCATCGCCGCCCGGGTGGGTGACGACGGCCTCGCCACGGTCGTGCTCGCCGCCATCGAGGGCGCGCTCCTGCTCGCCCGCACCCGACGTTCCCTCGCTCCCCTGCGCACCGTCGGCGCCCGCCTGGGCGTCCTCCTGGGAAGACCCGACTAGGGAAGGTCCACCACCTCAACCCCGGCACCATGCGCACGCTCGGCGGCAAGCTGGTCACCGGCGTGGGTTCCTGCTTCCGGCTGGACCTGGACCACCGCGGCGGTCTGCGCGACTTCCCGCGGACGCGGGTGCACCTGGCGGCGGAGGAGCTGTCGGCGGCGACCCGGCCGGGCAAGTCCGGCATTGGCGGCGTGATCCGAGTAGCGGCGTGATGTGAGTAGCGGTACTCATGACACCGGTCCGCTCAGACCGGATCCTTCGTCCATGACCTCGACCGCGAAGCCGCACTCCCCGACCACCACCGCCTTCTACGCGCAGGCGGTGGCGTCGTTCGCCACCTCGCTGATCGCCGTGGGGCTGGGCGTCGCCTACCTGCCGGTGAACGGCTGGGTGCGCGCGTTCCTGGCCTTGGGCCTGCTGTTCACCGTCACGTCCGCCTTCACCCTGGCCAAGTGCGTCCGGGACCGGCAGGAGGAGACGTACGTGGTGAGCCGGGTCGACCAGGCCAGGCTGGAGAAGCTGCTCGCCGAGCACGACCCGTACCGGGTGGAACCGGTGTGACCCCTGGTCGACCGCGGAACCTGCCGGGCGACCGGCACGGCTCCGACGCCGCCCCGCTGCTGGACCTGGTCGACGGCGATGCCGCCACCCCCGGGTCGGGGATGGCGACCACCAGGCCCAGCGGGACGAGGAGCGGCGCCGGGGACTCGTCGCCGTGCTCGCCCGACTCGACGACCGACCCGTTCAGCGGGTCACTTGGCCAGCTTCTCCGGGTCGAAGACCACCTTCCCGTGCACGATCCGGTTGATGCCCCACAGCACCACGCCGGCGGCGAGCAGGTAGAGGGCGATCTCGTAGTCGGCGGCCGGACGGCCCGACAGCGGGCTGGCCAGGTACGCGCAGGTGATCGCGCCCAGCACCGGCACCCACGTCGGCGCGCGGAAGTGCTTGTGGTCCGCCTTCTCCTTGCGCAGCACCAGGACAGCGATGTTGACGATGGTGAAGACGATCAGCAGCAGGAGCGCCGTGGTGCCGCCCAGCTTCGCGATGTCGGTGGTGGAGACGAGGATGATGGCGACGCCCGACGTGAAGATGATCGAGATCCACGGCGTGCGGCGGAACGGGTGCACGGTGCCGAAGACCTTCGGGATGATCCGCTCGTTCGACATGCCGTAGATCAGCCGGCTGGCCATCAGCATGTTGATCAGCGCCGAGTTGATGACCGCGAACAGGCCGATCAGCGAGAAGACCCACAGCGGGAAACCGGGCGCGCCCACCGTCACCACCCTCAGCAGCGCCGACGACCCGGCCTCGGCCAGTTCGTCGGCCGGGATGAGCAACGACGACGTGATGGCGACCAGCACGTAGATGACCGCCGCGATCACCATGCCCCACAGCATCGCGCGCGGGAAGATGCGGACCGGTTCGCGGGTCTCCTCGGCCATGTTCACCGAGTCCTCGAACCCGACCATCGCGAAGAACGCCAGCGCGGTGGCGGACGTGATGGCGACCAGCGCGTGCTGGTCGGGCGCCGGGTCGATCTGCGTCAACCGGCTCGGGTCGCCGTCGCCGGCCGCCACCGCGTACACGCCGATCGCGATGATGATCAGCAGGCCGGACAGCTCGATGCAGGTCAGCACGACGTTCGCCTTGACCGACTCCGAGACGCCCCGGAAGTTGATCAGGCCGAGGCCGATGATGAACAGGATCGCGACCAGCGTCGCGGACACCGTGAACGTGTCGGAGAAGAACTCCCTGATGACGGACTGGAGGTAGGTGCGCCCGAACGCGAGGGCGGCGGAGGACGCCGAGGTGATGCCCGAGCTCATCACCGCGAACGCCACCATGAAGGTGAGGAACTGGATCTTGAACGCGCGATTGGTGTAGAGGGCGGCGCCTGCCGCCCTCGGGTACTTGCCGACGAGTTCCAGGTAGCTGAACGCGGTCAGGAACGCCACCGCGAACGCGACCAGGAAGGGCAGCCACAGCGCGCCGCCGATCTTGCCCGCGACGTTGCCCGTGAGGGCGTAGATGCCGGTGCCGAGGATGTCACCGACCACGAAGAACAGCAGCAACTTGGGGCCGATGGCCCGCTTCAGTTCCGGTTGCGTCGCTTCCGCCATGCCGCCTGAGTGTGCCGGATCACAGTGGGCCCGGGTAGTCGGACCGCCGCTCTTCTGGGCAAGGCTTGAGGTTCGGGTTCGGGCTGCCGCCCGGGAGTCCGTTCCGGCCGGCGCCACCACCCGGGGGTGTTCTCGCAGTCGCTCCCGGCCGCGCCGGACCACCGAGGATTGGCGCCACCGAGCGGGGGTACCTGAGGAGGGCTCCCGGTCGAATCGGTGTTCGACCGCTGGCTGACCGAGAGGAGCCCTGCTGGTGGGTCCCACCGCCGTGGCCTACACCGGCATCGGTGTCGCGACCCTCCTGGCCGCGCTGCTGCCCCGCGTCATCAGTCGCGCGCCGATCTCGATGCCGATGATCTTCCTGGGCGCGGGCGCGGTCGCGTTCACCGTCGTGGACGCGCTGCCCGACCCCGATCCGACCGAGCACGGCACGCTCACGCTGCACCTCACCGAGCTGTGCGTGATCATCTCGCTGATGGGCGCGGGCCTCGCGCTGAACCGGCCGGTCGGCCTGCGCCGCTGGTCGACGACCTGGCGGCTGCTGGGCATCACGATGCCCGTGTCGATGCTGGCCGTCGGTCTGCTGGGGTGGGGCGCGCTGGGCCTGGGCCTGGCCTCCTCGCTGCTGCTCGCGGCCGTGCTGGCGCCCACCGACCCGGTGCTGGCCAGCGAGGTGCAGGTCGCCGAGCCCGCGGAGAACCCGGACGACCCCGGCGAGGGCGAGGACGAGGCGCGGTTCGCGCTGACGTCCGAGGCCGGGCTCAACGACGGGCTGGCGTTCCCGTTCACCTACGCCGCCGTGGCCGTCAGCATCGTCGGCGCGGCGCCGGACGCCTGGCTGCCGCAGTGGCTCGCCGTGGACCTGCTGTGGAGGCTGGCGTGCGGCACGCTCGTCGGCCTGCTCACCGGGTGGATGTTGCGCAAGCTGTTCTTCGCCGCACCGTCGCGGAAGCTCCGGCTGGCGGAGCACGCGGAGGGCTTCGTCGCGCTCGCCGCGACTTTCCTGGCCTACGGCCTCACGGAGCTGGCCGAGGGGTACGGCTTCATCGCCGTCTTCGTGTGCGCCTGCACGATCAGGGCGGGCGAGCGCTCCCACGGCTACCACCGCGTGCTGCACCAGTACGTCGAGCAGGTGGAGCGGATGCTCACGGTGCTGATCGTCTTCCTGCTCGGCGGTGCGGCGGTCACCGGCCTGCTGGCGGGCACCGGGTGGCGGGACGTGCTGGTGGCGCTGGCCATCCTGCTCGTGGTGCGGCCGGTGGCCGGCCTGATCGGGCTGGCCCGGGGCAAGACGGGCCCCCGTGAGCGGGCCGTCATCTCGTTCTTCGGGGTGCGGGGCGTCGGCTCGCTGTTCTACGTCGCCTACGGGTTGGAGCACGGGCAGTTCGCCGACCAGGACGCGATCTGGCGGGTGGTCGGCCTGGTCGTGATCGGCTCCATCGTCCTGCACGGCGTCACCGCGACACCGTCGATAAGGCTGCTGGACCGCTTGCGGTTGCGCTCGGCGCAGGACCGGCACGGCGATCCCGACCAAGCGCCCCAGACCCCGGTCTGACCTCGGCGCGGCAGGGCCTCACCCGCGGACGTCCACCGGACCGGCGGCCTCGGGCGTGAAGCGGTAACGCCGGATCGCGGGGATCGCCAGGACGGCGAGGCCGGTGGCCACGACCACCAGGACACCGCCCAGGGCGGTGGTGGTGCCGGGGCCGATCAGGGCGCCGGTCGTGCCGTGCAGGAGGTCCGCCAGGCGTGGGCCGCCGGCCACGACGACGATGAACACGCCCTGCATCCGGCCGCGCATCTCGTCCGGCGCGGCCGTCTGGAGGATCGCGCTGCGGAACACCATGCTGATCATGTCCGCCGCGCCGCCGATGGCCAGGAACACCACGGCGAGCCACAGCGCGTGGGACAGGCCGAAGCCGACCATCGCGATGCCCCACGCCACGATCGCGTAGACGACGCCCATGCCGTGCCGGTGCACGCGGGACGTCCAGCCCGAGGTCAGGCCGAACAGCATCGCGCCCAACGGCATGGCGGCGAACAGGAGGCCCAGCGCCAGGCCGCCGCCCGGCGGGTCGCCGAACGTGGTCTCCGCCATCTCCGGGAACAGCGCCCGCGGCATGCCGAACACCATCGCGATGATGTCCAGCAGGAAGCTCGCCATCACGATCTTGTGCAGCGCCAGGTACTTGAACCCGTCGACGACGTCCCGCACCCCGGCGCGCCGCGTCGTGCCGCTCAACGGCGGCAGCGGCGGGAGCTTCCAGACCGCCCAGATGGTCAGCGTCAGGGCGATGGCGTCGGCCAGGTACAGCGTCGACAGACCGACCACCGGCATCAGCATGCCGGCGAGCATGGGGCCGAAGACGCCGCCGAACATCATCACCGTCGCACCCAGCGCCACGGCCGCCGGGATCTGGTCCGCGGGCACGAGACGGGCGATGGACGCGGTGCGGGCGGGCGCGTTGGCGGCGAAGAAGACCTGTTGCAGGCCGAGGAGGGCGATCACCAGCCACACCGAGTCCGCGTGCACGGCGGCCTGCACCCACAGCAGCACGGACGTCACCGCGATGCCGGTGTTGGTGACGATCAGCAGCTTGCGCCGGTCCACGACGTCCGCGATGGCCCCGCCGTACAGGCCGAAGACCAGCAGCGGCACCAGCGCCACGCCGGCCGACACACCGACCCAGCCCGACGACCCGGTCAGGTCGTACACCTGCTTCGGCACGGCCACCGCGGTCAACTGGCTGCCGATGGCCGTGACCATGGTGGAGAGCCACAACCGCCGGAACGCCACGACCTTCAGCGGCCGGGTGTCCATGGTGATCTTCCCCAGCACTCTCCGCACGGTCGTTAGCGTACGGCAACTAACAGGTTTTTCCGGGAGACCTCGACCACGAGGCGATCGCGCCGGACATCCTGGGGTGTCGCTGTTCCCGCGCGTGCTCGACGCCGAGTGGCTGGTGGCCGTGTCCCGGCCGGTCGCGGCCGACGAGGAAGCCCGGCTCGTGAGAACGGCCTCCGCCACGCATCGAGTGGTGGCGGAGGCCGATCACGTCATCCTGCTGCGCCGCATCCTGCTGCGCCGCGGCTAGGGCGCGATCCGCTGGATCTCCCAGCCGTCCCGGCCGAGGCGGAAGCGGAGGCGGTCGTGCATCCGGTCGCGCCGGCCCTGCCAGAACTCGACCTCCTCGGGCCGGATGCGCCAGCCGCCCCAGTGGGGCGGCACGGGTACCCGCTCGGCGTCGGCGAACTGCCGCTCGATCTTGTGCAGCGCGCTGTCCAGAGTGGACCGCCCGCCGACCACCCGGGACTGCGGTGACGCCCAGGCCCCGATCTGCGAACCACGCGGCCGGCTCTCCCAGTACCGCGCGGTCTCGGCGGCGCCGACCTTCTCGACCGTGCCGCGCACGTGGGCCTGCCGCTGCATCGCGAACCACGGGAACGTGGCCGACGCGTACCGGGTGGCCATCAGGTCGTGGCTCTTCGCCGACGTGAAGTTGGTGAAGAACACCACGCCGCGCTCGTCCAGCGCCTTGGCGAGGACCGTGCGGGACGACGGCCGGCCCTCGGGGTCGGCGGTCGCGAGGACCATCGCGTTCGGCTCGGGCAGACCCGCGCCCGCCGCCTGGTCCAACCACAGCTGGAGCTGTTCGTGCCAAGTGGCCGCCAGGTCGCTCTCTGTGAGCGAGCCGTGTTCGTAGGACACTCGCATCGACGGCAACGCGATGTTCGTCGTCTCCGACATCCCGACCTCCCGGAGCGTACTTCGGCCTGGCCAAGGCACTTGTGGCGCCTAGCGATCCAGCGACCGTACGGGTTTCCCGGCCGGCGCGAAACCGCCCGCACGGTGACGACCGCCACCCGATCCGTGACTATGGGTGTGACCTCCAGCTCGGAATCGAGCACGAGATCGAGTCAGACGGGTCACCCGATCCGGGATGCCGCGCACGCGCCGCGTCCAACGCCCGTTCGACGGTCACCGCGTCGTCGGCCACGGCGGTCGTCAGACTGCCGCCGTTCGCCAGCGGGACGAGCGACCACCAGTCCCCCGAAACCGCTCCCGGCAGGTCGTCGCCCCAGCACAGCAGCTCGGTGCCGAGCACCCGCCGCCCCGCCAGGCCGGCGGGGCTTTCGTCCACTTCGGGCGTTCCGATGCGGGTCGTCTGCTTCACCACCGGGCCGTTCACCACCGGGCCGTTCACCACGGAGCCATTCGCCCCTGGGCCGTCACGGCGGACGTCCAAGGTGGTGTCCAGCGAACCGGACCGCTCGTTCACCCGTCCGAGGACGAGGATCTCGCGCGTGCGCAGTCTCGCGCCTTCCGCCATCCGCGCAACGAGAACAGCCTCGTGGCGCGCACGCGCGGTGACGACGGTCGGCTCGGGCAGGTAGGCCAGCGACGCGCCACCGGCCAGCTCGACGTGGACGAGCGCACGGCTGCGACCGGGGCGGTGACCGGGCAGCGCGAGCGTCGCGGCGACCCCGCGCAGCTCCAGCGACGCGCCCGGTCCGACGCGGACGTGCAGCTCCAGGTCGTCGCCGCCGAGCGGGGCGGTCACGGCGCTCACCAGGTGCACGACGACCGGCCCCCGGTGGGCCGAACGGCGCGGCACGAGGCGCAGCGGGGCCATCGACCTCATCTCGCGCACGACGGTCCGCCCGTTCGGGTCGAGTTCCACCGCGAGGTGGGCCCGTGCCCTCACCGGAGCCGGGCGCGGACCCAGGCGGCCACCGCGGGCGCGTCCGGTGTGTCCACGAGGGACTGGCTGATCACCGGCAGGTCGCCGCGCATCCGGTGGGCGTCGGCGGTCATGACGCCGAGGTCGGCGCCGACGAACGGCGCGAGGTCGGTCTTGTTGATCACCAGCAGGTCGGCGGTGGTCACGCCGGGGCCGCCCTTGCGCGGCACCTTGTCGCCGCCCGCCACGTCCACCACGAACACCTGGGCGTCCACCAGGCCGCGGCTGAACACGGCGGTCAGGTTGTCGCCGCCGCTCTCGATGATCACCAGTTCGAGCCCGGGGAACCGGTGCTCCAGCAGCTCCACCGCGTCCAGGTTGGCGGTGATGTCGTCGCGGATCGCGGTGTGCGGGCAGGCGCCGGTCCGCACGGCCTCGATCCGGTCGGTGTCGAGCACGCCCGCGGCTCGCAGGAAGTCGGCGTCCTCGGTGGTGTAGATGTCGTTGGTGACGACGGCGAGGTCGACGCTGCCGCCGAGCGCGCGGCACAGGGCGGCGGTCAGCGCGGTCTTGCCGCTGCCGACCGGGCCGCCGATGCCGAGTCGGACGGCGCGGTGCTCGTGGTCGGCGTGCGGGTCGTGGCCGGCGTCGGTGGGGTCGAAGTTCACCGGGTGCACGTGGTCAGCTGACAAAGAGACGCACCTCTTCCGAGTGGTGGCGGTCGTGGGCCTCGGCCAGCAGGTCGAGGCCGGGCGCGCTCGGCGCGGGCAGGTCTTCGGGCGCGGTGTCGGCGTGGTCCGCCGCCATGCCGGCCACCGCGTCGATGTCGGGCGCGAGGCGGGCCAGCACCGCGTTCACCCCGAACGGGTCGAGGCCGAGCAGCCGGATCGCGCCGGTCGCCGGGCCGGTCACCGCGTGGTACGCCACGGTCTGCGCGGCCTCGAACGGGTCACCCACCAGCACGCCGACGATCACCGGGTGGTGCGGCCGCGGCGTGACGCCCAGCAGTTCGGCCAACGCGGGTGACGGCCACGCTCTCCTCGCCGCACGGGCGATCCCGCGCCCCTGGACGCGGGACGCGTTCCGCTGGGCGGGCGACGGCGTGCGGGCGTCCAACTCGGCGTCCAGTTCCGCGTACCGGCCGCGGGTCGCGGCGGACGCGAACACCGCGCTCAGCGCCCCGGCCGTGCGCAGCCGGCCGATCAGGAACGACCGCAACGACTCCTCGTCGGCGACCACCCGCCGTGCGACGGCTTCCTCCAGCCCGCCCGAGTGGACGTGCCCGCCGCCGGGGAAGCGGGAGTCCGCGAGCATCAACGCCGCGAGGTTCATCAGAACAGGAAGTAGCGTTGGGCCATCGGCAGTTCCGCCACCGGCCGCGGCTCGACCAGGTCGCCGTCGATGCGCACGGCGAAGCTGTCGGGGTCCACCTCGACCCTGGGCATCGCGTCGTTCAGCACCATGTCCGCTTTGGTCACGCCACGCGTGTCGCCGACCGGCACGAGCGGCCGGGCCAGCCGCAGCATGTCCGCCAGGTCCGCGTCGATCGCCTGCTGCGACACGAAGTGCACGCTGGTGCGCGCCGCCGCGTGCGCGCCGAACATCGGCCGCGCGAAGACCGGCTGCGGCGTCGGGATGGACGCGTTCGCGTCACCCATCGCGGCGTGCGCGATGAACCCGCCCTTGAGCACCAGGGCCGGCCGCACGCCGAAGAACTTGGGCTCCCACAGCACCAGGTCGGCCAGCTTGCCGACCTCCACCGAGCCGACCTCGTGGTCGATGCCGTGCGCGATGGCCGGGTTGATCGTGTACTTGGCGACGTAGCGGCGGGCGCGCAGGTTGTCCGGCATCCCACCGCGCTGCCGCTGCATCACGTGCGCGGTCTGCCACGTGCGGATGACGACCTCGCCGACCCGGCCCATGGCCTGCGCGTCCGAGCTGATCATCGAGATCGCGCCCAGGTCGTGCAGGACGTCCTCGGCCGCGATGGTGGTCGGCCGGATGCGGCTCTCCGCGAAGGCCAGGTCCTCGGGCACGGACGGGTTGAGGTGGTGGCAGACCACCAGCATGTCGAGGTGCTCTTCGAGCGTGTTGACGGTGTGCGGGCGGGTCGGGTTGGTCGAGGACGGCAGCACGTTCGGCTCGGACACCACCCGGATGATGTCCGGCGCGTGCCCGCCGCCCGCGCCCTCGGAGTGGTAGGCGTTGATGGACCGGCCGGCGATGGCGTCCAGGGTGGACTCCACGAAACCGGCCTCGTTCAGCGTGTCGGTGTGGATCGCGACCTGCACGCCGGACTCGTCCGCGACGCGCAGGCAGGCGTCGATCGCGGCGGGTGTGGTGCCCCAGTCCTCGTGCAGCTTGAACCCGCCCGCGCCGCCCCGGAGCTGTTCGCGCAGCGCGTCCTCGCGGGTGGTGTTGCCCTTGCCCAGCAGCAGGACGTTCACCGGCATGTGGTCCATCGACGCGAGCATCCGGCCCAGGTTCCACGAGCCGGGCGTGACGGTGGTGGCCTTCGTGCCCTCGGCCGGCCCGGTGCCGCCGCCGATCAGGGTGGTCAGGCCGGACGCGATCGCGGTGTCCACGATCTGCGGGCAGACGAAGTGGACGTGGCAGTCGATGCCGCCGGCGGTGAGGACCTTCCCGTTGCCGGAGACGATCTCGGTGCCGGGGCCGATGACGAGCGCCGGGTCCACGCCGTCCATGGTGTCGGGGTTGCCGGCCTTGCCGATGCCGACGATCCGCCCGTCGCGCACGCCGATGTCCGCTTTCACCACGCCCCAGTGGTCGAGCACGACCGCGCCGGTGATGACGAGGTCCGGCGCGCCCTCGGCCCTGGTGGCGACGCCCTGGCCCATCGACTCGCGGACCACCTTGCCGCCGCCGAAGATCACCTCGTCGCCGGCGCCCGCGCCGCGGCTGCGGTCCTCGGTGACCTCGATCAGGATGTCGGTGTCGGCGAGCCGGATCCTGTCGCCGGTGGTGGGGCCGAGCAGGTCGGCGTAGCGGTCGCGGCCGATGCGGGTCACCCGTCCAGCTCCCCCGCGTCCGACTTCCCCGCGCCCGACTTCCCCGCGCCCGGCTCCCGCGCGTCCAGCTCGCCGGCGAACTCGGGCCGCAGACCGGGCACGCGGCGCGCGCCGGCCAGCGGGACCAGGGTGACCTCGCGCTCGACGCCCGGCTCGAACCGGACCGCCGTCCCCGCCGGGACGTCCAGCCGCTTGCCCCACGCGGCCTCGCGGTCGAAATCGAGGCCCGGGTTGACCGCGGCGAAGTGGTAGTGCGAGCCGACCTGCACCGGGCGGTCCGCGGCGTTGACCACGACCAGCGTGGTGCGCGGGCGGCCCGGGTTCAGCTCGACCGGCTCGTCGCCGGTGACGATCTCGCCAGGGACCACGGGCTGCTCCTCACACGATCGGGTGGTGCACGGTCACGAGCTTGGTGCCGTCCGGGAAGGTCGCCTCGGCCTGCACGGACTCGATCATCTCCGGGACGCCGTCGAGGACCTGGTCGCGCGTGAGCACGTGCCGGCCGCTGTCCATCAGCTCGCTGACCGTCCGACCGTCCCGAGCGCCTTCGAGCACGTGGTCGGTGATGAGCGCCACCGCTTCCGGGTAGTTCAGGACCACGCCGCGGTCGAGCCGCCTGCGCGCGACGTCGGCCGCCACGTGGACCAGCAGCTTGTCCCGCTCGTGCGGCGCCAGGTGCATGACCGGTGGTCTACCACGCGAAACACGCCCCACCGCCGATCCGAAACAATGGCTTAACGCGATCTTCCAACCCGTTCGGCGGGCGCACGCCGTCCGGGCCGGGCGCGAAGTCGCCGGCCGCTCGCGCTGAATCGGTTCCTTGATCGTGACCGACGACACGCGAGGCCGCGATTGCCTGCACGTCGGAACGGGAGCAAGGTGCTGTCAACCCTCACTCCCGCCGAGAAGGAGCGCACAACGTGGTGCAGACCGAGGA
The DNA here is from genome assembly GCF_052936305.1 of Saccharothrix isguenensis. Taxonomy (NCBI): domain Bacteria; kingdom Bacillati; phylum Actinomycetota; class Actinomycetes; order Pseudonocardiales; family Pseudonocardiaceae; genus Saccharothrix; species Saccharothrix isguenensis. The sequence continues at coordinate 527,356 of NZ_CP193626.1, read as the reverse complement.
CGACGGTTTCCGGCCAGGTCTGGAGGGCGTGGTCGCCTTCCGCACCGAGATCGCCGAACCCGACCGCGACGGCGGTGCCCTGCGCTACCGGGGCGTGGACATCGAGGACCTGGCCGGCCAGGTCACCTTCGGCAACGTGTGGGCACTGCTGGTCGACGGCCGGTTCGGCCCCGGCCTGCCGCCCGCCGAGCCGTTCCCCATCCCGGTGCACACAGGTGACGTGCGGGTGGACGTGCAGGCCGCGCTCGCCATGGTGGCGCCGATCTGGGGCTACCAGCCGCTGCTGGACATCACCGACGAGCAGGCGCGCGAACAGCTGGCGCGGGCGTCCGTGATGGCCCTGTCGTACGCGGCGCAGTCCGCGCGGGGCATCGGGCGGCCCGCCGTGCCGCAGCACCGGATCGACGAGTGCACCACCGTCACCGAGCGGTTCCTGACCCGGTGGCGGGGCGAGCCGGACCCGGCGCACGTCAAGGCGCTGGACTCCTACTGGGTGTCGGCCGCCGAGCACGGCCTGAACGCCTCCACCTTCACCGCCCGGGTCATCGCCTCCACCGGCGCGGACGTCGCGGCGGCCATGTCGGGCGCGATCGGCGCCATGTCGGGCCCGCTGCACGGCGGCGCGCCGGCGCGGGTGCTGCCGATGATCGAGGAGGTCGAGCGGACCGGCGACGCGCGCGGGTTCGTGAAGGGCGTCCTCGACCGGGGCGAGCGGCTGATGGGCTTCGGCCACCGGGTGTACCGGGCGGAGGACCCGCGGGCGCGGGTGCTGCGGCGGACGTGCCTGGAGCTGGGCGCCACCCGGTACGAGGCGGCCGACGCGCTGGAGCAGGCCGCGCTGGCCGAGCTGAGGGAACGCCGGCCGGACCGGGCCATCGAGACGAACGTCGAGTTCTGGGCCGCGGTCATCCTGGACTTCGCCGAGGTGCCGCCGCACATGATGCCCGCGATGTTCACCTGCGCCCGGACCGCCGGGTGGGCGGCGCACATCCTGGAGCAGAAGCGCACCGGCCGGCTGGTCCGCCCGGCCGCGAAGTACGTCGGCCCCGGCCCGCGCACACCGTCCGAGGTGGAGGGTTGGGACGAGATCGCCTGACGGGACGTGCCGGTCGTCGCCGACGTGACCAGCGACACCCGGCTGTCACCGCCCGGCCACGCGGCTGCAACACTGAGGGCCCGGCAACGGCGCCGGTCGTGCCGTCCCCCTCCCCGGTAACCGGAGGCTTCGCGATGACCCAGACCGCCGACCCGACCACGTTGGTCCTGCCCTCCGACCTGTTGCCGTCCGATGGCAGGTTCGGCTGCGGGCCCTCCAAGGTCCGTCCCGAGGCCCTGGCGGCCCTCGCGGCCGACGGCGCCGCGCTGATGGGCACCTCCCACCGGCAGAAGCCGGTGAAGTCCCTGGTCGGCTCGGTGCGCGCCGGTCTGCGGGAGCTGTTCTCGCTGCCCGAGGGCTACGAGGTGGTCCTGGGCAACGGCGGCACGACCGCGTTCTGGGACGCCGCCGCGTTCGGCCTCGTGCGTGAGCGGGCCCAGCACTTCACCTACGGCGAGTTCTCGTCGAAGTTCGCGAAGGTCACCTCGGACGCGCCGTTCCTGGGTGACTCGATCGTGGTCAAGGCCGACCCGGGCAGCGCGCCCGAGATCGCCTACGCCGAGGGCGCCGACCTGGTCGGCTGGGCGCACAACGAGACGTCGACCGGTGTCGCGGTGCCCGTGGCCCGGCCCGCCGGCTCCGACGGCGCGCTCGTCGCCATCGACGCGACCTCCGGCGCGGGCGGCCTGCCGGTCGACGCGACCGACTTCGACGTCTACTACTTCGCGCCGCAGAAGTGCTTCGCGTCCGACGGCGGGCTGTGGATCGCCCTGATGTCCCCGGCCGCGCTGGAGCGGGTCGCGGAGATCGGCGCGTCGGGCCGCTGGGTGCCGGAGTTCCTGTCGCTGACCACGGCGCTGGACAACTCCACGAAGGACCAGACGTACAACACGCCTTCGCTGGCCACGCTGTTCCTGATGAACGACCAGATCGAGTGGATGTTGAGCAACGGCGGCCTGTCCTGGGCCGTGGAGCGCACCGCCGACTCGTCGTCGCGGCTGTACTCGTGGGCCGAGTCCACCTCGTACACGTCGCCGTACGTGGCGGACCCGGCGCACCGCTCGCAGGTCGTCGGCACCATCGACTTCGACGACGCCGTGGACGCCGCGGCGGTCGCCAAGGTGTTGCGCGCCAACGGCGTCGTGGACGTCGAGCCGTACCGCAAGCTGGGCCGCAACCAGCTCCGGGTGGCCATGTTCCCGGCGGTCGAGCCGACCGACGTGAGCACGCTGACCAAGGCCGTCGACTGGGTCGTGTCGAAGCTCTGACCGACCCGCACCACGTCTCCCGCAGCGGGGCCCGCCGACCACGGCGGGCCCCGCTGTGCTTCACGCGGTGTCACGACGCCGCTGACCGACCGTGCACTTCGGGAAACCGCACCCGGCGCGGGGCCACGTCCCGTCCCGCCCGATGACGTGCTGCCAAGCCTGTTCGAGCCGCTCCGGCGGCTGCGCGCCGGATGAACTCTCCGTAACGAAGGTGCGGACGCCGACGACATACGGCAAGATCACACGAAGATATCGGTGGACCCGGCGAGTCGCCCACGTCAAGGCGGCGCGCCGCATTAACGTCAGTACCTGGCGAGGTGAGTCATCCGGGAGGCCATGATGCGAGCGTTGCGAGTCATCGGGCTCGAAGACGACGGCAAGACCGTCATCCTAGAGGACCCGGATCGCGGCGAGCGCTTCGCGCTCCCGGCCGACGAACGGCTCCGCGCGGCGGCGCGCGGCGACCTGACCCGACTCGGCCAGATCGAGATCGAGGTGGAGAGCCAGATGCGGCCGCGGGAGATCCAGGCCCGCATCCGCGCCGGCGAATCGGTCGCGCAGGTCGCGGCGGCGGCGGGCATCCCGGCCCACCGGGTGGAGCGGTACGCGTACCCGGTGCTGCTGGAGCGGTCCCGCACCGCGGACCTGGCGCAGCGCGCGCACCCCGTCCGCGAGGACGGGCCGGACGTGCAGACGCTCGGGGAGGTGGTCGCGCACTCCTTCGGCCTGCGCGGCCAGGAGTACGCCGACGTGAGCTGGGACTCGTGGCGCGGCGAGGACGGCCGGTGGGTCGTCCAGCTGCACTGGACCGCGGGCAGGTCGGACAACCTGGCGCACTGGGCGTTCCACCCCGGCGCGCACGGCGGCACGGTGACCGCGCTGGACGACGGCGCCATGGAGCTCATGGACCCGAACCCCAACCGGACGCTGCGCACGGTCCGGCCGGTGACCCGGCTGGCCCGCCAGGCGCTGGAGCTGGAGAAGCTGGACGAGCCGGAGATCCTCGCGCAGGAGCCGGCTCCGCAGCCCCCGCCGGCGCCGGAGCCGCTGCCCGTGGTGGAGCCGGAGCCCGCACCGGCGGCCGAGGAGCCGGCCGCGCCGACCGCGCCGCCCCAGCAGCAGCCCGCTGCCGGGGCCGGGGTCAAGCAGCCGGCCCGCAAGGAAGCACCGCCCAAGCGCGGCAAGAAGAACCACCCGATCGTGCCGTCGTGGGAAGACGTCCTGCTGGGCGTCCGCTCCAACCGCGGCTGAGCACACCGGCCGACAACACCGGGCGAGCGCTCCGCCGGTCCACCGGGCGGCACGGCGCGACGGCGGTGGTGGGCGGGTTCGCGGGTCTCCGCTGGTGACTGTGGTCCTGGCTCCTGGGAGAGGCGTGCGGACCCGTCGAGCACGGGTGCGGGGCCGTCGCGCTGCTGCTGGCGCCCCTGCTGCCCCCGCTGAGCGCCCTGGTCGCTTGGCTCGCGCTGCGCGTGGCTCGCGCTGCGCGGCCTGGGCGTGGACCGGTCGGGCGTCACCGCGGTGGCGGGCCTCGGGGTGGGGCTGCTGATCGCGGTCGTGGTCCTGGTGGTCGGCGCCAAGCCGGCCCACGACGGCTCCGAGCTGCCCGGACCGGTGTTGCTCGCCGCGATGCGCTCGGTGTCCTCGCTGATGGGCGGCCTGGTGGCGACCGGACGGGTTTGCCGGAGGTGATCAAGGGGGTATCCGGGCGTCATGCTGGGACGAGTGGTCGTCGGTGCGGCGCTGGGCGCGGGCTCGGGGGCGGCCTGGTGGGGGCTGCGGGAGCTGATCGCGTCCGGGGCGATCTGCTCGAAGGACGACTGGGACTGCCTGGCGATGGGCCTGTTCGCGATGCCGATCAGCATGGTGGTGGGCGTGCTGGTCGGCTGGGCCGTGCTCAAGGCCGCCCACCAGGAACGCCCGCTCGGGTTCGCGACGGTCGGCGTGACGTTCACCGCCGTGCTCACCCTGCTGACCATCTGGGTGTCGGTGCCCGCCGGTGCGGTCCTGGCCGGTGTCATCGGCTTCGTGCTGGCCGCACCGGTGACAGCACGGCACCCGGTCGGCCACACTTCTGCCCGTGACTGACACCCCGCGCACCACGGCAGGCGGCTTCGCGTTCAAGGTGCTCGTGCGCGTCCTGGTGTCGGCCGCCGTCGGGTCCGGGCTGCTCATCGCCTGGATCTGGGCCTACCGCGCCGGGCTGCTCGACCGGGTCGTCAACGAGACGAGCCTGGGCGCGTTCATCCTGCTGGTCGTGATCGGCCTGCCGATCGCCCTGCTGGTCAGCGCGTTGCTGGCCGGGCCGGTGCTGTGGGCGCTGAAGGTCCGCCCGGTGTGGCCGATCGTGCTGACCGGCCCGATCCTGCTGGGCCTCGCGCACTACTTCGAGCTGCCCGGCCAGTTCACCGACGTCGGTGACAAGTGGACCGTGCTGACCCTGTTCGCGGGCGTCAGCTACGGCGTGGCCGGGCTGATCACCGCGCCGACCATGCTGCGCAAGAAGTAGCTACTCGGGTGACGGGACGGTGTCGAGCACCGCTGCGTCCGCCCCTTCGTACCCGCACCATTCGGCGGCGTCCTCCCGGCTGATCGGCCGCGCGCCCTCGGGCCGGGCGCCGCCGACCACGTCCCAGCCGTCCGGCGCGAGCACGTGCAACCGCCCGCCGCGCACCGCCAGGAGCCTGCCTCGCGGGAACGCCATCGTCGGCTCGGCGCGCAGGAAACGCACCTCCATCTTGACACCTCCACCTAAGTCGAGCTTGCAGGGTCGGACGAGGGAAAACCGGATGCCGATTGTCGGTCCACCTTCGTACCGTCAGGGTGGACCGGAGGGGGACTCGTGTCGGAAGACCGTACTTCCACAGCCGCGACACTGCGCAGGCTGTGGCCGTACCTCAAACCCGTGCGCACACCGGTGGGGCTCGGAATGGCCGCCACCATGCTCGCGATGATGTGCGGGCTGGGCATCCCGCTGATCACCCAACAGATCGTGGACGGCCCGATCGCCGACCGCGACCTGGACACGTTGCCGCTGCTCATCGGCATCGTCGGGCTGCTCGGCTGCGCCGAGGCGGCACTGTTCTACGCCCGCCGCAAGCTGATCGCCGGACCGGCGTCGGACGTCGAGGCGCGGATGCGGGCCGAGCTGTACCACCACCTGCAGGGGTTGCAGGTGGCCTTCCACGACCGCTACCAGTCGGGGCAGCTGCTGTCCCGGGCCACCACCGACCTGACCCAGGTGAGGCGGTTCGTCGGCTTCGCCGTCATCTTCCTCGTCGTCAACAGCCTGATCGTGGTGGTCGGGCTGGGCGTGCTGTTCTGGCTCTCTCCGGTGCTCGGGCTGATCGTGCTGGCCAGCACGCTGCCGCTGGTCGCGCTGTCGTACCTGTTCGAGTCGAAGTTCAAGGTCGTCGCCCGCCGGGCGCAGGACCAGTCCGGCGACCTGACCACCGTGGTCGAGGAGTCGGTGCTGGGCATCCGGGTGCTGAAGGCGTTCGGCCGCGGACCGCACCTGACCAAGCGGTTCCTCCGGCAGGCCCGCGAGCTGCGGGACACGGAACTGGCCAAGGTGCGGATCTTCGCCGCGCTGTGGGCGGTGCTGATCGTGCTGCCCGAGCTGGGCATCGCGGGCCAGCTGGCGTTCGGCTCGATCGGCATCGCGGACGGCACGGTCACCGTCGGCACGCTCGTCGCGGCCATCACGGTCAGCGCCTACCTGCGCTGGCCGATCGACTCCATCGGGTGGTTGTTGGCGGAGACGAACTCGACCGCGTCGGCGTTGGAGCGGTACTTCGAGGTGATCGACGCCGAGGTGACCGTGACCAGCCCGGCCGACCCGAAGCCCGCGGCCACCCCGGTGCGCGGGCACGTCCGGTTCGAGGGCGTCCACTACCGGCACCCAGGCTCCGAGCACGACGTGCTGCGCGGGGTCGACCTGGACATCCGGCCGGGTGAGACGGTGGCGCTCGTCGGCGCGACCGGCTCGGGCAAGACGACCGTCACCGCGCTGGTGCCACGGCTCGCGGACGTCACGGCCGGCCGGGTCACGCTCGACGGCGTGGACGTGCGCGAGCTGGACCTGGAAGAGCTGCGCCGGGTCGTCGGCACGGCGTTCGAGGAGCCGATCCTGTTCTCCGCGAGCGTCACCGAGAACGTGGCGCTGGGCTCGACGGACGTCGGACCCGGCGACGGGGACGGCAGCCAGACGGAGGAGCGGGTCCGCGAGGCGTTGAAGGTCGCGCGGGCCGAGGAGTTCGTGGACGCCCTGCCGTGGGGCCTGGACACCCGGATCGGCGAGCAGGGCCTGTCCCTGTCCGGCGGTCAGCGGCAACGGCTCGCGCTGGCGCGGGCGGTCGTCGGTCGCCCGGCGGTGCTGGTGCTCGACGACCCGCTGTCCGCGTTGGACGTGCACACCGAGGCCGAGGTGGAGGCCGCGCTGCGCCGCGTGCTCAAGGGCGTGACGGCGCTGGTCGTCGCGCACCGGCCCAGCACGGTGCAGCTGGCCGACCGGGTGGCGATGCTGGTCGACGGCCGGATAGCGGCCACCGGCACGCACACGGAACTGCTGGCGGACAACGAGGAGTACCGGAACCTCCTGTCCACTATGGAGGACGAGGGGGTGGCGGCGTGACCACGGTGGAGCCGACGGCGCGGGGCGAGGAGCCGGTGCCGGGTGAGGAGGCGTGGCGGGGCGTCGCCGCCGAGGACGTCGACGTGGACCACGCGACCGGGGTGAAGTTGCAGGCCCGGTCGCGGCGGCTGCTCGGCGAGCTGGTCCGCCCGCACTCCAGGGCGGCGATCCTCGCGCTGGTGATCGTGGTGGCGGAGAACCTGGTCAACCTGTCCGGTCCGCTGCTGATCGCGGCGGCCATCGACGCGGGGGTGCCCGCCGCGCTGGACGGCCGGCCGGACACCCTGGCGTGGTGCGTCGGCGGGTACGTGGTGGCGGCGATCTCCGCGACGCTGCTGCGCTGGTCGTTCGTCCGGCTCACCGGCCGGATCGGCCAGGACATGCTGCTGGTGCTGCGCGAGCGCGTGTTCCGGCACGTGCAGCGGCTGTCCGTCTCGTTCCACGAGAAGTACACGTCCGGCAAGGTCATCTCCCGGCTGACCAGTGATGTCGACTCGTTGCAGGACCTCGTGGAGGAGGGCCTGGACGGGTTCTTCACGTCGATGCTGTCGCTGCTGGGCATCTCGGTGGTGCTGCTGTACCTGGACGTGCCGCTGGCGCTGGTGGTGCTGTCCGGGTTCGTGCCGCTGATCCTGCTCACCCGCTGGTTCAACCGCCGCTCGGCCCGCGCCTACCGGGGCACCCGCGGCGCGATCGCCAAGATCATCGTGCAGTTCGTGGAGACCATGAACGGCATCCGCGCGGTGCAGGCGTTCCGCCGCGAGCGCCGCAACGAGAAGATCATGGGCGAGCTGAACACCCGGTTCCGCGACGCCAACACCGACGCGATGGGCGTGATGGCGGCGTTCACGTCGCTGGTGCGGGTGATCGGCAACCTGTCCCTGGCGGTGATCCTCGCCTGGGGCGCGCTGCGGGTCGCGGACGGGCAGCTGGAGCTGGGTGTGCTGGCCGCGTTCACGCTGTACGTGCGGCGGTTCTACGACCCGTTCGACCAGCTCGCGATGTTCGCCAACGCCTACGCGTCGGCCACGGCGGCGCTGGAGAAGATCTCCGGCCTGCTGGAGGAACAGCCCGAGGTGCGCGAACCGGAGGAGCCGACGCCGCTCGGCGACGTGCGCGGCTCGGTGCGGTTCGACCGGGTCGTGTTCCGCTACTCGGACACGACGCCGGTGGTGCTGCCGACGTTCGACCTGGCCGTGCCCGCCGGGCAGACCGTGGCGCTGGTGGGCGCGACCGGCGCGGGCAAGACCACGCTGGCCAAGCTGGTGGGGCGGTTCTACGACCCGACGTCCGGCGCGGTGCTGCTGGACGGGATCGACCTGCGGTCCGTGGCCGACGCCGACCTGCGGCGCGCGGTCGTCATGGTGACGCAGGAGAACTTCCTGTTCGACGGGTCGGTGCTGGACAACATCGCGCTGGGCCGGCCGGCCGCGACGCGGGAGGAGATCGAGGCGGCGGCGCTGGCGGTCGGCGCGGACGAGTTCATCCGGTCGCTGCCCGAGGGCTACGACACCGACGTGCGCAAGCGCGGCGGGCGGCTCTCGGCCGGGCAGCGGCAGATGGTGGCGTTCGCGCGGGCGTTCCTGGCCGACCCGGCGGTGCTGGTGCTCGACGAGGCCACGTCCAGCCTGGACGTGCCGACCGAGCGGGCGGTGCAGCGCGCGTTGGAGACCGTGCTGGCCGACCGGACGGCGTTCATCATCGCCCACCGGCTGTCGACGGTGATGATCGCCGACCGGGTGCTGGTGCTCGACGACGGCCGGGTGGTGGAGGACGGCACGCCGGAGGAGCTGATCGGCGGGCGCGGTCGGTTCGCCGCCCTGCACACCGCGTGGCGGGAGTCCCTGGCGTGACCGGCTAGAGCAGGGTGGTCAGCAGCAGGGAGAGCCAGGCCGCGAGGACGCCCGCGACGACGCCGTAGGCAACCCACCGCCACACCGGCGTCTTGCGGGCCAGCCACACGGACGGGGCGATGCCGCCGACCACCAGCGCGTTCGCCAGCAGCGCGAGCCACTGGCTGGTTTCGCCCAGGCCGACGGACAGGGTGTACACGGTGAACGTCACCACGGCGGCGACGATCACGGTGACGGTCAGGCCGGTGCCCCAGGGGGTCGCCTCCTCGGGCTCCGGCCGCACCGGCTCGGCCTCCGGCGCCTCGACGGTGTCGGGTTCCGCCCCGGAGTCGGCGGGCACGTCCACCACGACCAGGTCACCGGTCACCGGGTCGGTGTACTCGACCGACGTGCGCATGTCGGCGGCCAACCGACCGGCCAACTGGCGTCCGCGCCTGGTCACGAGGGCGCTCGCGGCGTCGTCGGACGGTGTGTCGGTGCGCGTCACCGCGTCCGCCACCTTCGCCCACTCGTGCAACGCTTCGGCGAGGCCCGCGCCGAGCGGGAGGGCGTGGGGGTCGACTTCCCGCTCGCCCGCGTCGTCGCGACCAGCGAGCACGGCCTTGCCGTCCTGGACCCGCAGTTCCACCTACGTCCTCCTCTGCTCGGTCAGAACGTAGCGGTTCACGCGATCGCGTAGAAGGCGATCGCCGCTGCCGTCGCCACGTTCAGCGAGTCGACACCGCCCGCCATGGGGATGCGGACGGCCACGTCGGCCGCCGCGATGGTCTCGTCGGTGAGGCCCGGCCCTTCCGAACCGAGCAGCACGGCCACCTTGCGCCCGCGCAGCCCGGCGTCGGCCAGGCCGGTCGCGTCGGCGCGCGGGGTGAGGGCGGCGACCGTGAAACCGTTGTGGCGCAGCAGGTCGAAGCCCTCGGTGAGGTCGGGCACCGACGCGAACGGCACGCGCAGCACGTGCCCCATCGAGACGCGGACGCTGCGCCGGTACAGCGGGTCGCCGCACCCCGGCCCGAGCAGCACGCCGTCGATGCCGAGCGCGGCGGCGTTGCGGAACAGCGAGCCCAGGTTCTCGTGGTCGCCGACGCCTTCCAGCACGGCGAGCCGGCGGGACGAGGCGACGAGGTCGGCGACGTCCGGCTGGGGTGCGCGGTCGGCGGCGGCCAGCACGCCCCGGTTCAGGTGGAAGCCGACCACCTCGGCCATGACCTCGGCGGACGTGACGTACGCGGGCGCCGGGAGTTCACCCAGCGCCTCCACGCGACGGCGGACGCCGAGCAGCCCGCGCACCGGGTAGGGCGACTGGAGCAGGCGTTCGACGACCACCACGCCCTCGGCGATCACCAGTCCCCGCCCGCCGGGGCGGTCCGGCCGGCGGTCGGCCGTCGACAGGTCCCGGAAGTCGTCCAGCCGGGGGTCGGCCGGGTCGTCGATCTCGATCACGGCGAAAGTCTCCCACACCGTGATAACCAGCATGTTCTCGCTGATTGTTACCGGCATGTGACAGAGAGCACCGATTTGGGCGCTGGCGGGCCGGTACTTGCTGTGTCACGGTTGGCCTCCGCTAAGCCCGCCGGAGCAGCCCTTACCGATTGGGAGGCGGCATGGGTACGGATGTGTCCAGTCGGACGTTCACCAGAGAGGACCGCCAGCGCTACCGCGAGCGCATGCAGCGGTGCATGGACGCCCTGGGGACCATGCTCGCGGAGGAGAGCTTCTCCTTCCCCCGGCAGCAGATGGGGCTGGAGATCGAGCTGAACCTGGTCGACGACGCCTGTCGGCCCGCGATGGCCAACTCCGAGGTGCTGGAGAAGATCGACGACCCGTCGTTCACGCTGGAACTGGGTCAGCACAACCTGGAGGTCAACGTCCCGCCGCGCGAGCTGGCCGGGAACGAGACCCTCGACCTGGAGCGGGAGCTGGTCTCCACGCTCGCGTCGGCCGACGACAAGGCGCACGACGCCGGGACGTCGATCGTGATGATCGGGGTGCTGCCGACGTTGCGGCAGGAGCACTTCGAGCGGCGGTGGCTGTCGCAGCAGGCGCGGTACACGACGCTGAACGACCAGATCATCGCGGCGCGCGGCGAAGAGGTCGTGCTGTCGATGGACGGCGCGCCGCTGCCGGGGCGGGCCGGGGAGAAGTTGTCCAGCTACGCGGAATCCATCATGCCGGAGGCCGCCTGCACGTCCGTGCAGCTGCACCTGCAGGTCGCGCCGGACGACTTCGCGGCGCACTGGAACGTGGCGCAGGCGTTGGCCGGGGTGCAGGTGGCGATCGCGGCGAACTCGCCGTTCCTGCTCGGTCGGGCGCTGTGGCACGAAACCCGGATCCCGCTGTTCCTCCAGGCCACCGACACGCGCACGCAGGAGCTGAAGAACCAGGGCGTGCGGCCACGGGTGTGGTTCGGCGAGCGGTGGATCACGTCGATCTTCGACTTGTTCGAGGAGAACGTGCGGTACTTCCCGGCGTTGCTGCCGGAGACCGGTGACGAGGACCCGCTGGACGTGCTCGGGTCGGGCGGCACGCCGTCGCTGACCGAGCTGCGGCTGCACAACGGGACCGTGTGGCGGTGGAACCGGCCGGTGTACGACGTGGTCGACGGGGTGCCGCACCTGCGGGTGGAGAACCGGGTGCTGCCGGCCGGGCCGACGGTGCTCGACACGATGGCGAACGCCGCGTTCTTCTACGGCGCCCAGCGCGCCCTCACCACCCTCGAACGTCCTCTGTGGACGCAGATGTCGTTCCACGCGGCGGAGGAGAACCTGTACGCCGGGTCGCGGCACGGCATGGGCGCGCAGCTCTACTGGCCGGGCATCGGCTGGGTGCCACCGGACGAACTCGTCCTGCGCCGACTGCTGCCGCTCGCGCACGAAGGGCTGAAGGCGTGCGGGGTGTCGGACGCGGCGCGCGAGCGCTACCTGGGCGTGATCGAGGCGCGGTGCCTGGCGCGGCGCACGGGGTCGCAGTGGCAGCGCGACACGGTGGCGCTGCTGGAGGAACGCGGGGCCGACCGGGACGCGGCGCTGAGCGCGATGCTCGGGCGTTACGTCGAGCTGTCGCACGCCGGCGAGCCCGTGCACACCTGGCCCGTCGGCCTGTAGCCCGGTCCGACCGGGGTGCCTCGCGGGGCACCCCGGCTGGTCAGCCGCAGGGAGTCGGCGACAGCGAATCAGCCGCAGTGGGTCAGCGGCGGCGGCCGGCCTTCAGCGGCGCGACGTCGGCGCCGTCGTGCGAGCTGCGGCACTCGTCGGGCGTCACCGCCTCCACCGCGAGCGTCAACATGCCCTTCACGCCGGTGTAGATGCTCTCGCCGGCGGACGCCAGGGACGCGTGCACCCGGTTCGAGTCGGAGAAGTCCCGCTCGTCCTTGGCGCGCTTCTTCCCGGCCTCCTCCGGCTTCGTCGCGCTCCGCAGGTTGACCTCCAGCCACGCCGCGACCTCGGTCGGCGTGGTCAGGACCTCCTCCGGCGTCCGCTCCAGGCGCTCCTGGCGCGGGGAGGCGTGGTCGAGAGAGGTGTGCTCCACATAGGCGTGCCAATGTGTGTTGCGCAGTGACCAGGTCTGCTCGATCGGCCAGTCCTCCTCGGTGCCCATGCGCCTATCTTGCCAGGCTCCGCACGTCCAAGGTGTGGTCAACCCCCACGGCGGAAGCCAGCCGCCGGTCGTGGGTCACCAGCAGCAGCGTGCCCTCGTAGTCCCCCAGCGCCTGTTCGAGTTGTTCGATCGCGGCCAGGTCGAGGTGGTTGGTCGGCTCGTCCAGCACCAGGCACGTCGTGCCCCTGGCCTGGAGCACGGCCAGCCCCGCCCTGGTCCGCTCACCCGGCGACAGCGAACGGGCGGGCCGCAGCACGGCGTCCGCCCCGACCCGGAACTTCGCCAGCAGCGTCCGGGCCTCCACCTCCGCGAGACCGGTGTGGGCGGTGACGACGTCCAGCACGGTCTCGGCCACGGCGAAGTCGGCGCGGACCTGGTCCACCTCGCCCACCACGACCGCCGGCCCCTGGCTGCGGTCGCCCGCGTCGAGCGGCAGGCGTCCCAGCAACGCCCCCAGAAGCGTGGACTTGCCGGAACCGTTGGGGCCGGTGATCCGCCACCGCTCCCCCGCGCCGATGGTGAGGTCGATCGGCCCGAGCGCCACGTCACCGCGGCTCACCACCGCGCCGCGCAACGTGAAGGCGACCTGGCTGCCCCGGCCCGCGCCGGGCAGCGTCAACCGCAGCTCCCACGGCTCGCGCGGCTCCTCCACCGCCTCCAGCCGGGCCAGCTGTCGGTCCACAATGGACGCCTTCGCGGTCAGGTTCTCCGCGCCCTGCTTGCGGGCGGACTTGATGAGCTTGTCGCTCTCGTCCGACTTCGCGTTGCGCCGCACGCCCTGCCGCGACCACTCCCGCGTCTGCCGCGCCCGCTGCGTCAACGCGTCGCGCTTGGCCGCGTACGCCTCGTACTCCTCCTGCGCCCGCCGCCGCGCGTTGGCCTGCTCCTGGAGGTACGCGTCCCACCCCCCGCCGAACACGGTCAGGCCGTGGCCGAACTCGTCCAGCTCGGCGATCGCGGTGGCGGTGCGGGCCAGGAACTCGCGGTCGTGGCTGACCAGGACCATGCCGGCCGGGCTGCGCAGGACGTGCGATTCGAGCAGGTCCAGCCCGGCGAGGTCGAGGTCGTTCGTCGGCTCGTCCAGCAGCAGCACGTCCGCCGTGGTCAGCAGCACGGCGGCCAGCCGGAGCCGGGCCGACTGCCCGCCGGACAGCTCCCCCGAGCCGCGCTCGTCCAGCAGGGTCGCGGGCAGGCCCAGCCGGTCGCACACCTCGTCGGCGCGTTCGGCGAAGTCGGCCGCGCCGGACGCGGTCCACAGGTCGAACGCCCGCGCGTACACGTCCTCGGCTCCCGGCGCGCCCTCGGCCAACGCCCGCGTGGCGGCCTCGAACTCGCGCACGGCGCAGTCGACGCCGGTCCGGCGGGCCAGGTGGTCCCGCAGCGACTCGCCCGGCCGGATGTCGGTCTCCTGGGTCAGGTGGGCGACCACCCCGCGCGCGGCGACGGTGCCCGCGTCCGGGGCCAGCTCGCCCGCCAGCACCCGCAGCAGGGTCGACTTGCCCACCCCGTTCGGCGCGACCAGGCCTACGCGTTCACCTGCGCGAACATCGAGATCCACCTCCGCGAGCACGGTCCGGGGGCCGAACGACAGCGTCACGTTCCGGGCTGTCAACACAATCAGATCGTGACAGGAACGCCCGCTGTCGGCACGCGAGTTTCCGGGTGCACCGCCGGGTGCGACGCCGCGGGCGCCGCCGGGTACGACGGAGCCCCGCCTCCCGGTGGTACGACCGGAGGGCGGGGCCCGTCTGTTCCCGAACTGACTGCCGCTCCCACCACGAAGCGACGAGACTTAGGTTAGCCTAACTTCTGTCGGCGCACCAGTCCTGCGCACAGGACCGCGTGCGACCAGCTCCACCACCACCGCGATCGCCACCGCCTCGACCGCCAGCAGACCCAGCAGCACGACGAGCTGCAACGCCCCCGCCTGCCACACCGGCGCACCGCCGAGCAGCATCCCGACGAACGCGCCGGGCAGCGTCACCAGGCCCACCGTCCGGGTCTGGTCGAGCGCCGGGATCAGCGCCTCGGCGGCAGGCTTGCGGATCAGCTCCCGCACCGCGACCGGTTCGGTGAACCCGAGCGCCAACGCGGCCTCGTACTCGCCGTGCCGGTCCCGCAGCGTGTCGAGCGCCCGGCGGACGGACAGCGTGGTGGCGGTCATCGCGCCGCCGATGAGGATGCCGCCGACCGGCACCAGCGCGATTCCCCGCAACGGCACCAGTCCGCTCGCCACCAGCACCGCGATCGCCGGCGCCGTCCCGGCGAGGATGGCGACGGCCACCCACGCGCCACGTCGGCCCGTCTTCGTGCGAGCGGCCGACGTGCCCGTGGCCACGGCCGCCATCAGCACCAGGAAACCCGCCGTCAACGGCAGCGACGCCAGCACCGCGGTGATCACCGCCGACACCGCCGCCAGCTGAGCCACCGCCCGCACGGCCGCCCGCACCACCGGCCGCGGCGACGCCAACCCGGCCCACCACACCACCGCGCCCGCGACCGCGGTGAAGATCAGGCAGACGACGAGCAGCCGGACCCAGTCCGTCGCGATCACCACCCGGACATTGTCGGACGCGTCGGCACCGAGCGTGGGTTCAGGCGCGCGTGGGTTCAGGCGCGAGCGCGGCGGCGGCGCAGACCCAGGCGGCGCGTCGGCAGGGTGAAGCCACCCCGCCGGGCCAGCACGATCCCGCCGATCACGGCCGCCACGATCGACACCACGCCGCCGAACACGATCGGCGCGCGGGCGGAGAAGTGCTCGGCGAGCCAGCCCATGACCGGGCCGCCCACCGGCGTGCCACCCAGGAAGACCAGCATGTACAGGCCCATGACCCGGCCGCGCATCTCGGGTGAGACGGCCAGCTGCACGGTCGCGTTCGCGGTGGTAGTGAACGTCATCATGCCGATGCCGACCGGGATCAGCATCGCCCCCGTCAGCCACATCGTCGGCATCAGGCCCGCCGCGACCTCCAGCACGCCGAACGCCAGCGCGCCGATGATCAGCAACCGCAGCCGGGGCTTGCCCCGCGTGCTGCGCCGGGCGGCGAGCGTCGCACCGGCGAACGTGCCGACGGCCAGCATCGTGGACAGCAGCCCGTACGCGTCGGCGTCACCACCGAACGTGTTGCGGGCCAGCACGGCCAGCGTGACGAAGAAGTTCAACCCGAACGTGCTGATGAAGAACACCAGGACCAGCAGGATCACCAGGTCCGGGCGCTGCCGCACGTACCGCAGGCCCTCGCGCAGCTGGCCCTTCTCGCGCGGCACCGGTGCGGCCCGGTACAGCTTGGACGCGTTCATCAGCAGCAGGCCGAGGATCACGCCGGCGAACGTGACGGCGTTGATGATGGACACCCAGCCGGTGCCGATCACGACGATCAGCAGACCGGCGACCGCCGGGCCCACCATCCGGGCCAGGTTGAACGTCATCGAGTTCAACGCGACCGCGTTGGTGAGCTGGTCGCGGCCGACCATCTCCACCACGAAGCTCTGCCGGACCGGCGTCTCGACCGCGCTCACCGTGCCCATCAGCAGGCACAGCGCGTAGACGTGCCACAACTGCGCGACCCCGGTGACGTCGATCAGGCCGAGGGCGAGGGCGCACAGCGCGAGCGCGCTCTCCAGGAACAGCAGCAGCTTGCGCTTGTCCATCCGGTCGGCCAGCACACCGGCCCACAGGGAGAGGAACAGCGTGGGCGCGAACTGCAACGCGGCGGCGACGCCGAGCGCGACGGCGGAACCGTCGGACAGCTCCAGCACCAGCCAGTCCTGCGCGACGCGCTGCATCCACAGCCCGATGAGCGAGACGACCTGGCCGGACGCGTACAGGCGGTAGTTGCGGACGCGCAGCGAACCGAACATCCGGGAACGCGGGGGTGCGGCGTGCTCGGGCGGAGGTCCGACGTGCTCGGGCGGGGGTGCGGCGGTGTTGCGATCGAGCTGATCGTTCTCTGCCCCACCCGCGTACGCCGGCACGTCGTTACTGCCCCGCCATCCTGTCGATTATCTCGGCGGCGCGCGACAGCACCGCCCGTTCGTCCGGTGTCAGCTCGGCCAGCCGCTTGTCCAGCCAGGCTTCCCGGGCGGACACCTCTTCGTTGATGTAGTCGAGCCCCGACGCGCTCAGCTCCACGATGGCCTGGCGACCGTCCGTGGGGTGCGGTCGGCGCGTGGCGAACCCGTACTCCTCCAGAGCCGCTATCACCCTGGTCATCGACGGTGGCTGGACGCCTTCCTTCGCGGCCAGCTCGCCCGGCGTCAGGGGCCCGCACTTGTGCAGCGTGGAGAGGGCGGACACCTGGGTGAGCGAGATCGCGGAGTTCACCCGCTGCGCGCGGAGCCGACGGGTGAGCCGGACCACGGCCAGCCGCAGCCGGCTTGCCAGTCCTGCTTCAGCCTCGGTCTCCGCCACGTAGTTAGCATACCTCACGATCTCGCCGCCCAGGATGTGAAATCGCCCATTCAGCCGGCGAGAGCGGCCTGGATCGGGCCGATGCCGAAGTAGACGACGAACGCCGCCGCCACGATCCACATCAGCGGGTGCACGCTGCGCGCCCGACCGGTCAGCGCGCGCAGCACCACGTAGCTGACGAACCCCGCGCCGATGCCGTTCGCGATCGAGTAGGTGAACGGCATGACCACGATGGTGAGGAACGCGGGCAGGCCCACGGAGAAGTCCGTGAAGTCGATCTCCTTGATCTGGATGATCATCAACGCGCCGACGATGACCAGCGCGGGTGCCGCCGCCTCGATCGGCACCACCGCGTACAGCGGGGTGAGGAACATGGCCGCGAGGAACAGCAGGCCGGTGACGACGTTCGCCAGCCCGGTCCGCGCGCCCTCCGCGATCCCCGACGCCGATTCGATGTAGACGGTGTTCGACGACGAGGACGCCGCCCCACCCGCGACCGCACCCAGGCCGTCGACGAACAGCGCCTTCGACACACCGGGCAGCTGACCGTCCTTGCCGATGACGCCGGCTTCCTTGCCGAGGCCGGTCATCGTGCCGACGGTGTCGAAGAAGTCGGTGAGCACCAGCGTGAAGACGAGCAGCGCGGCGGCGAGGGCGGGAATCCTGGTCCACGCGCCGAACGAGACGTCGCCGAGGAGGGAGAGGTCGGGGAGGCCGAAGACCTGCTCGGGCAGGGCCGGGTAGCCGAGGTTCCAGCCGGAGGGGTTGACGCCCTTCGACGGGCCGACCTGGACGATGGCCTCGATCAAGATGGACAGCACGGCCGCCGCGAGGACGCCGATGAGGATCGCGCCCTTGACCTTGCGGGCGACCAGGATGCCGGTGAGGACCAGGCCGACGACGAAGACGAGCGTCGGCCAGGAGGCGATGGAGCCGTTGATGCCGAGGCCGACCGGCACCGTGGTGCCCGCCGCGTCCGGCAGGCGGCGCACGAAACCGGCGTCGACCAGGCCGATGAAGCAGATGAACAGTCCGATGCCGACCGCGATGGCCGCCTTGAGCTCCGCCGGCACCGCGTTGAAGACGGCCGTGCGGACGCCGGTGACGACCAGGAGCAGCACCACGAGCCCGTTGACCATGACCAGGCCCATCGCCTCGGGCCAGGACATCTGCGGCACGATCGTGACGGCGACGAACGAGTTGATGCCCAGGCCCGTGGCCAGCGCGAATGGGTAGTTGGCGACGAGTCCGAAGAGGATCGTCATCACGCCCGCGACCAGCGCCGTGACCGCCGCGACCTGCGGGATGGTGAGGATGTTGCCGAGCACGTCGACCTTGGCGTTGGGGTCGTCGGCGGCGAAGCTGCCCAGGATCAGCGGGTTCAGCACGACGATGTAGGCCATGGTCACGAACGTGACCAGCCCGCCGCGCACCTCCCGGCCGACCGACGAGCCGCGTTCGGAGATCTTGAAGTACCCGTCCAGCTTGGACCGGGCCGGGCCACCGGCGGGCGTGTCGGCGGCGGGTGTCTCGGCGGTGGCCATCGCATCTCCTGGATCTGATCGGTGCGGCTGAGGTTTGAGCAGGCAGAGCGTGCCTCACCCGTGTTTCGGCGAGGTAGCCTGCCGGACGTGGCCGAACAGGACGCAACACCCCTCCCGCCCCCGCCGCCGCTACCGCCGAAGCTGGCGGACCCGGTGCCCGCGATCGTGGCGGGCACGGTGCTGTGGTTCCTGGGGTTGGCCGGTGTGCTGCTGTTCGGCCGGGGCGACACGGTACTGGTGTGGACGTGCCTGACCGGCGGGCTGCTGGGGATCATCGGCTACGGCGTGTTCACCTGGCAACGGTCCGCCGCCCGCCGAGGCAGCCGCACGGCCCAGCACGGCCAAGGGCTGGACTGACCTGCGCAGAGGCGCTGGTGTGGCGTGGGTGGTCAGGCCGCGAGGGGCAGGGGTGGTCGGTGGAGCAGGTTCTGCCGGGGCCGTTGGGCCGGGTCGACGTGTCGTGGCGGAATGAACGTCGGGATGCCTCCGGTCATGGTGATCCGCCATGGTGAGTGGTGCACCAGCGTGTGATGCGCGCGGCACAAAAGAACGAGGTTCCCGAGATCGGTGTCCCCGCCGTCCGATCAATGCCGCACATGGTGCGCGTCGCACCACTTCGGTGGCCGTGAACACCCAGGAAAAGCGCATCCCCGGTCGCGGGCGTGCAACGCTTTGCGCTGCGCCACACTCACCGTCCGCTTCGTCCGCCCCAGATCCAGCACTTCCGAATCGCCACCCAGCACCACAGGGATGACTTTCGCGTCGCACGCGATCCGCCGCGCCTGAGCGGCGCTGAGGTAGTGGTCGCCGTCGAGCACGGCGTGTCCCACCCCGCGCCGCAGCGTCTCCACATCCACGGTGACGCTGATGTGCGGACGTTCCCCGGCCTCGGACGGCAGGTCTCCCGACCGCGACGCCAGCGACACCACGTCGGCGAACGCCTCACCCAACCGGTGCGCGAGGTCCTTCGGTCCCTCCGGACGCGGCACGGACAACGGCTCCAGCATCGCGGTGAACCGAGCACCGGTCTCCGCCGACAGCTCACCCCAGAACTCGACCCGTCCACCCGGCAAATCCCGCAGGTACACCACATCCGCAGGCTCCGCCGCCGGCTCGTCCACCTCGTCCACGGCGTCCTGCTCGACGCGGTCGCGGATGCGGTCCGCCAGCTGCCGGACCACCTTCGGCTCCACCGACCGCGCCGCCTCGACCAGGACCTCCTCCGACCAGTCGGGCAGCTTCAGCGTCCCGACCGCCCGCGCCAACTCCCGCAGATGCCCCTCCGACAACACACCTTCCGCCAACGCCGCACCCGCCACCCGGCACGGCGGCGGCAACGACTGCCCGGTCGGCGCGACCGACGGCAGGAACAACCCCACCTGCGCGACCCACTGCTTGAATTCCACCGGATTCACCCGAACCGACCGCCGGTACGAATCCAGGTCGTACCCGCAGCGCACCACCTCGGCGAGCAATTCCAACCGCCGCCGGTGCAATGCCCGAATGGACGCTTCAACCTCCGCAACGGCGGCGAACACGTCATCCTCGGTCAACAACACCGGCACAACACCCATACCCAGAACAATAGTCGAACAAGCATTCGCACATCATCACCCGAGCAGGTACGGAAAACGGGCCGATAACGACACATTCCGTTATCGGCCCGCACGGACGCGTGAATTGCTCCGCATGGCGTGGTAATCCTCACCAGCCAGGCCGGTCTCCCTCCGAAGACAAGCCCTGCTCACCGCTGCCGGCTGGAGAGCAGATCAGCCGAGAAGCACGGAGGGTGTCGGGTCGGCGATCAGGGCGGCGAAGGTGTGCCGGTCGTCCCACCGTCCCGTCGTCCACGCCAGGGCGCGCGCCAAGCCCTCGGGGGTGTCGGCGGCGTGCAGCACCGGCTGGTCCGCCGCCGTGTCGTCCACCCACCACGACACCGAGTGCTCGGCGCCCTCCGCCGCCACCACCAAGTCGTCGTGCACGATCAGCGAACCGCCCGGCAGCTCGACCCCGAGCAGGTCGCACGCCAGCCGCACGGCACCCAGCTCCGACCAGACCACCTCGTCGCCCTCACCGACCACCGCCCCGGACACTTCCTCCGAGGCGAGCGGCAGGGCCAGGAGTTCGGCCAGTTCCGCCGGCGCGCCCGAGGCCGCCAGCACCTGCGAGGGCTCCAGCACCCCCAGCAACCACGGCAGGTCGGGCACGAGCACGTCGTCGGCCGATTCGGCGGCGCCGGTCAGCACGCGCACGCGGTCCGGTGGTTCGACGTTCACGGAGTCCGCCACCTCGGCCAGCAACGCGTGCACGCGCAGCACCAGAGCGTCGGACAGCTTGCGCGCCGGATCACCCAGGCGAGCCAGCAGATCGGCGACGTCGTCCTCGTCCACCACGCTCAACGACGTCCGCACCCCGGCCGCCGCCAGCACGTGCGGCGGGAGGTCGACTGGCGGGACCACGTCGTACAGGCCTTCCAGGCCGTCCGCGTCGGCCGACCGCCAGGACCCGAGCGGCACGCCTTCGATGGTCGCGTACCTGGCCAGCCACCAGCCCGTGTAGCCGTCCGGCTCGGTCACCGCGCGCCACGCCACCTGGTCGGCGGCCATCATCGCCAGCGCCTCCGGCCACTTGTCCCTCGCCACCAGGTCGAGGTCCCGGATGCCGAGCACCCGGGTGGGCGGCACGTCGAACGTGTCCCACCAGTAGCCCTCGTCGGCCAGGTCGTGGTCCGGTTCGGTGGGCGAGTCGTCCTCGACCACGCTGAACCCGTCGATCACGCCGACGTCCGTCAGCACCGAACGCGGCCACTCCTCGGCCACCGACGCGTCGAGCACCCCGAACGGCGCGTCGGACTCCAGCACCGTCAGCAGCGCCGAGTCGGGCAGCACGAGTTCGTCCGCGCGCCGCCACTCGCCGTCCGTCGAGGGCAGCGCCAGCTCCGCCAGCCACGGCCGTCCACCGGCCCGCGACACCAGCCGCAGCACGGTCCGCACCAGCTCCGGCCCGTCCAGCTCGGGGTCGTCCATGCTCCGGTGCACGGCCTCGCGCACGGCTTCTGAATCCAGCAGCTCATCCGCACCGGCCTCGGTCGCGCCGAGCCGCAGCAGCAGCGGGTGGGCGGCGTGGGGGTGCGCGATGCGCAGGCCGGGCACGGAGAACAGCTCCGAGTCGGTGCCCACGAGCACACCGCGCGGGCTGCTCACGAGCCGGCCGTCGACCAGCGGCACGGGCAGCGAGCCCATCGCCTCGCGCGCCGTCGAGTCGACGTCCGCGACGGGCGACAGGGCGTCGTACACCTCGTGCCACCACGCCGGGTCGCCGCCGACACCGGCCAGCGCCGAGACCACCTCCGCCACGCCGAGGCGCGGCACGTCCAAAGCCGCCAGCGCCTTCGCGTGCGGCGGCAGGGTCAGCTCGTAGTCGAGCAGGCCGGGGATCACGTCCTCCAGCAGCTCGACCAGTTCGAACGACGCCAGGTCCAGCACCTTCGCGGTGGACGGCGCGGTCCACTCGCCGTCCGCCAGCGGCAGCCAGGAGGCCGTCCGCAACGCCCCGAGGATGCCGGTCCGCAGCTGGTCGTCCACTTCGGACAGCGGGAAGCCGGGCAGCGGCACCAGGGACGTCCGCTCGATCGCGGGCAGCGAGGCGACCAGCGCCGGGTACGCCGACGCGGCCTGGTCCAGCACGAACGACGCCGCCGAGCCCGCCAGCACCCGTCGCCGGGACGGCTCCACCGGCAGGGTCGCGATCAGCCGCGCGGGCAGCGACAGCTTCTCGTCCGTGGGCGTCGGCGCGTGCAGGACGTCGCCGGACAGCGGCTCGTCCATCGGCCACGCCCAGCACGCGGACCAGTGCGGACGCGATTCGACGCCCGTGACCAGCGAGGACGGCAGTTCGCCGCCGACGCGGTGCACCAGCCACCGCTGCGCGCCGGACGGCCCGGTCAGCACCACGACGCCGTCGGACTCGGTCCGCTCCCACGCCTCGGAGCCGACCTCGATCCGGCGCAGGCCGGGCAGGGCCAGCAGCAGGTCGGGCGCCTGCGCGGCGAACTCGGCGAGCAGCCCGTCGGCGTGCGACTTCAGGGGCAGCCGGACCTCGGTGTCGAACCCGTCGGGCACGTCCGTCTCGTCGGACGGCCACACCAGCCGCAGCACCGGCACGTCACCGCCGCGGGCCGACGCCAGCGACGGCACCGCCTCACGCGTGCGTGCGGCGGAGAACGCCACCGCGCCGGACCGCGACACCACGCGCGGCTCTTCCGTCACGGCCAGGACGGCGGCGAAACCCACACCGAACTGGCCGACCGTGTCGGAGACCTTCGACGACGCGCGCAGCGACGCCAGAGCCGCCACACCGGCCGCGTCCAGCGGCGCGCCGGTGTTCGCCGCGCGCAGTTCGTTGTCCACAAGGGACAGTCGCAGCACGCCGGGGGTGTCGCCGGCGGCGTCGGACGCGTTCTGCGCGAGCTCGACCAGCAGCCGGTCGCGGTAGCCGCCGAGCCTCAGGTCCTCCTCGGCGTTGGCGTCCTCCCGGAACCTCGTCGGCGATCCGCGCCACGCGGCCAGGACCGACTCGCGCAGCGCCTCGGTGCCGAACGGGTCCGCGCTCACTTCCCGCTCTCGTCGGCCGGGGACGCGTTGACCTCGACGTCGAGTTCCGCGTCGTCGTAGACGACCTCGGCGACGGGCACCAGCGGGCCGCCCTCGACCTCGGTCTCGGAGTGCGCGCCGCACCCGAACTCGACGTGCACGACGTGCCCGTCCGCAGGCGTCATCTCGTTCGCGCACACCCCGAAGGCGGCACCGAGGGAACCGGCGATCCGGGTGTAGAAACCGCAGGTACCGCAGGTGGCGGGGGCGCTGCGGGCCATCTCGCTGCGCGGCCCGAAGTCGCCGCCGTGCCAGCGCTGGGCGGCGTCGAGCACGCCTTCGCGGGACAGCACGCGCACCCGGCCCAGGCCGATCTCCAGCGCGGTCTCCTCGACCGCCGGGTCGTCCGAGCCGGCGTACGCGGGCGCGAGCCGCGGGTCGTCGTCGGGCGTGGGCAGCAGGTCGCCGACACCGAGGTCGCCGGCGCGGACCCGCTCGTGCCACGGCACCCACTCGGGCGCGACCAGCGCGTCGTCGCCGGGCAGGAGCACGACCTCGCTCACCGACAGCGGCGTGCCGGGGCCCGCGAAGGCGAGCGTGACGGCCCAGTTCCAGCCGCGGTAGCCGGACTGGTAGGCCTCGAAGAGGTGGGTGGCCGACACCTGGTCCTCGGCGACCGTGCCCACGTGGTCGCCGACGCGGTCCGCGCCCGCCTCCTCTTGTGCGGCGGCCCGGGCGAACCGGACTGCCTCGGGATCGGCGAGCGCTGGGTTGGGCTGCTGGGTCGGCGTGGCGGTCACAGGTGAATTGTGCCGCACGTCTTCGCAGCCCCGTGCACACGTGCCACCCTTTTGGACGTGCGGTGGCTCCTGATGGCGGTCGTGTTGGTCCTGTCGGCGGCGTGCTCGACTCCGCCGAGCGGCCCGACGGGGCTCGAAGTGCTCGGCACGGTGCCGCACGACCCGGACGCGTTCACACAGGGCCTGGAGCTGGTGGACGGGGTGCTCTACGAGGGAACCGGCCTGGAGGGGCAGTCGTCGCTACGCCGGGTGGACCCCGAGACGGGTGAAGTGGAGCAGCGGGTCGACCTGCCGGGGACGATGTTCGGCGAGGGCATCACCGTGGTCGACGACCGGATCTGGCAGCTCACCTGGCGCGATGGCGTGGCCATCGAACGGGACCGGACCACCCTCGAAGAAGTGAGGCGCGTCACGTACGAGGGCGAGGGCTGGGGGCTGTGCCGTGACGCCGGCCGGCTGGTGATGAGCGACGGGACGGACCGGTTGACCTTCCGCGATCCCGGGTCGTTCGCCGAGACGGGGTCGGTGTCGGTGCGGCGCGACGGACAGCCGCTCGACCGGTTGAACGAGCTGGAGTGCGTCGACGGGCAGGTGTGGGCGAACGTGTGGCACTCGGACGAGGTGGTCCGGATCGACCCGGGGACCGGTCGGGTGACGGCGACCGTCGACCTGAGCTCGCTGCGGCCGGACGGCGTGCCGAAGAGCGACGTGCTGAACGGCATCGCGGCCGTGCCGGGCACCGACGAGTTCCTGGTGACCGGCAAGAACTGGCCGACGATCTTCCGGGTGCGGTTCCCCGGCGACTGAACCTGCGCCGAACCGGGGCTGAACGCGCGTCGGACGTGGTCGGGGTGCGGGACACCACCGCGCGCCGCCGGGCGCAACTGCGGGACAGCCCGCACCGGGTGAGGCAGGATTGGGGTGTGACACCCCCTCGGCCGGAAGACCCGTCGCGGCGGTACCCGTGGGAGGACGACGAGTACAAGCCGCGCACCCGGCCGTACCCGGTGCCCGGACAACCGCCGCACGACGACCCGCCGCCGCGCCACCAGCCGCCGCCGCACAACCAGCCGCCGCACAACCAGCCGCCGCACGGCAGGCCACCGCACAACCAGCCGCCACCGCCGCCCGGTCGGCGACCACCGCCACCCCACGACCAGCCGACGGACCAGCACCGCACCCACCAGCCGCGCGACGAACGGGAGTCCGCCCGCTTCGCGCCGCCGCCGGACGATGACAAGCCGACCGCGCCGACGCTGCCGAAGAAGCTCACCGTCACCCGGGTCGTGTGGTTCCGCACGAGGCAGCTCACCGGCCAGGCGCTGGCCGCGTTCCGCAAGGCCGCGCACGCCGACGGCGCCAAGCAGTCCGGCCTGTCGTCGCTGACGTACGCGGTGATGCTGAACTACGCGGCCGACGCGGCGATGGCGGTCGCGCTGGCCAACACCCTGTTCTTCTCCGCCGCGACCGGCGAGAGCCGCGGCAAGGTCGCCCTCTACCTGCTGATCACGGTGGCGCCGTTCGCGCTGGTCGCCCCGGTGATCGGCCCGGCCCTGGACCGCATCCAGCAGGGCAGGCGGGTGGCGTTGGCGGCGTCGTGCATCCTGCGCGTGTTCCTGGCCATCGTGATGGCGCTGAACTTCGACAACTGGGGCCTGTACCCGGCGGCGCTGGGCAGCATGGTGCTGTCCAAGTCGTTCACCGTGCTCAAGGCCGCCATCACCCCGCGCGTGCTGCCGCGGGACATCACGCTGTCCAAGACGAACGCCCGGATGACGGTGTTCGGCCTGGCCGCGGGTGGTGTGTTCGGTGCGGTCGCGGCCGGGCTCGCGAACCTGTTCGGGTCACCGGGCGCGCTGTGGTTCACCGCTCTGCTGTGCCTGGCGAACGCCTACTACTGCCTGCGCATCCCGTCGTGGGTGGAGGTCACCGAGGGCGAGGTGCCGGCGTCGCTGCGGGCGAGCCCGAAGCCGAAGCGGCAGCCGTTGGGCCGGACGGTCGTGGTGGCGCTGTGGGGCAACGGCGCGATCCGGATGCTGACCGGGTTCCTGATGCTGTTCGCCGCGTTCGTGGTGCGCGCCCAGACCGAGGGTGACGCGTTCATGCAGGTGCTGCTGCTGGGCGTGATCGCGGCGTCGGCGGGTGTCGGCAGCTTCCTGGGCAACATCGTGGGCGCGCGGCTGCACTTCGGCGTGCCGGACCAGGTCGTGATCGGGTGCCTGACGGCGGCCCTGGCGTCGACGGTGCTGGCGGCGGTGCTGCCGGGTCTGCTGACGGCGGCGGCGGTCGGGCTGATCGGGGCGACGGCGAGTTCGCTGGCGAAGGTGTCGCTGGACGCGGTCGTCCAGGACGACGTGCCGGACGAGTCCAGGGCGTCGGCGTTCGGCCGGTCGGAGACGATCCTGCAGCTCGCGTGGGTGTTCGGCGGCGCGCTGGGCGTGCTGCTGCCGACCGAGTACTGGGTCGGGTTCACCGTGCTGTCGGTGCTGCTCGCGGTGGGGCTGGCGCAGACGATCCAGACGCGGCGCGGCACGACGCTGATCCCGGGCCTGCGCGGCGACCGACCGCTGCGGGCCGCGCCCGTCGCGCCCCGGGCGGGCACGTAGGCTCGACTGCCGTGCGCCGAGTTCTGCTTCCCCTGTTGCTGCTGGTCCTGGTCGGTTGCGCGGCCCCCGTCGACCCCGAGGTGACGTTCTACGCCGACGGTGAGGCGATCAACGTCAAGCCGACGCAGTACTGCGACCTGCAGTCGGAGGACTGCGAGGCGGACCCGGACGCCGCCGGCGTGCTGCGGGTGCGACCGGGCAAGCCGGTGCAGATCTCCGTGCCGGGCGAGCTGGCCGGGAGCGCCTGGTCGGTGAAGTTCACCTACCGCAACGGGCGGGGTGAGCCGCAGGAGCCGTTGCGGAGCAAGCTGTTCACCGAGCGCGACCCCCGGTACGCGTACACGCTCGTGCTGCCGAACCCCGACGACCAGTTGGAGAGCGTCGAGGTCCAGCAGTACGGCGCGCGCATCCAGACGAGCACCACGGGCGCGTTCGACTTCGTCGCCCGTGGCACCTGGGTCCTGTCCGTGGACGACCGTGTTTGATTGCCGCTGCCCAGGCAGCGGCTCGGTCGCCTGGAAGTCGACCGTTCGCGACCTCGCGCGGGTGGTGGTCACCCCGCAGCGCGGACCGCGGGTCCACGGGTTTACGGGTCGAGCTCCCGGGCGACGGCGCGGACCACGTCGGCGATCAGCTTGGTGTTCTTCCGCTCCGGGTAGCGGCCACGGCGCAGGTCCGGCTGCACCTTGACCTCCAGCAGCTTGATCATGTCGTCGATCAGCCCGTGCAGCTCCTCCGCGGGACGGCGGCGGGCTTCCGCGACCGAGGGCGCCGGGTCGATCAGCCGGACGGACAGCGCCTGGGGACCGCGCCTGCCCTCGGCCATGCCGAACTCGATCCGCTGACCGGCTTTCAAGCCCTCGACACCCGGAGGCAGCGCGGACTTCCGCACGTAGACGTCTTCGCCACCGTCCTGTGTGACGAAGCCGAAGCCCTTCTCCGTGTCGTACCACTTGACCTTGCCGGTCGGCACCGTTCTCACCAATCCTTAAGCGATCACACGACGAACGCGCCCGGGGCGTGCCCAGGGCGCGTCCCACCAGACTATCCAGAACACCGCCGCCGGGGCACCTCCGAAAGCGCGACTACGATCCCACGCATGTCGACGACCCCGAAGCTGATGCCGCTCGCCATGGCGTTGTTCGCGCTCGGCGTGGTGGCCATCGTCGCGATGTTCATCGTCGGCGAACGCGGCCTGCCCGTCTGGGTGTTCGCCGCCGGCTGGCTGCTCGCGCCCGCCGGGCTCGCGCTGGGCGTGTTCAGCGCGGTGCGGGAGTCCCGGACCCGGCGGTGAGCCGCGAGGCGTTCGTCCGCAGCCAGTCCGGGAACGCGGTCAGGTCCGGCAGCACCACGTCCGCGCCCTCGGCGGCCAGCTCGTCACCGCTGCACGGCCCGCTCACGACGCCGACGGACACCGCGCCGGCCGCCTTCGCACCCCGCACGTCGCCCACGTGGTCACCGACGTAGACGGCGGCGCCGTGCATCTTCAGCGCCTCGGCCTTGCCGGTCGACCACAGCTCGCCGAACAGGTGGTCCACCTCCCAGTCGAGCGCGGCCAGGTGCAGCGCCGCGTTGGCCCGGTACTTGCCGGTCACCACGATCGTCGTGCCGCCCAGCTCACGCACCACGGCAAGCGCTTGCGCCGCGCCCGGCAGGGCGACCGTGGCCGGGATGACGACCTCCGGGTACAGCGCGCGGAACAGGGCGACCAGGTCGGGGATGTCCGCCTCGGGCACGCCGGACTCGCGGTAGACCATGTCGAGCGGCGGGCCGAGGTTCGCCGCGAAGTGCGCCCCGTCGAGCGGGTAGCCGCTCTCCGCCGCCACCGCGTCCATCACCGCCGCCATGCCGGGCCTGGGGTCGATCAGGGTCATGTCGAGGTCGAATCCGACGGTCAGCGGCACGACCGCACTTTAGGCGCTGTGGAAAGCTCTGCGCCGTGACGGAACTCACCCGTGCCCTGCTCGACGCGGCGGCCGAGTTGTTGGCCGCACACGGATCCCGTGGCCTGCGCATGGCGGAGGTCGCGGTCAGGGCGGGCGTCAGCAGGCAGAGCGTCTACAACGAGTTCGGCAACAAGGAACGGCTGGTGCAGGCCGTGGCGCTGCACAAGACCACCGAGTTCCTGGACGGCGTGCGCGAGCGGTTGCTCGGCACGCCCGATCCGCTCGAAGGGCTGCGGGAGGGCATCCGGTTCGCGTTCGACCTGGCGGACGAGGACGAGCTGGCGAGGTCGGTCCTGACCGGGGCGAACGCCGAGGACATGCTCCCGTTCCTGACCACCAGGGGCCGACCGGTGCTCACCCAGGCCACCACGGTGTTCGGCCGGCACATCCGGCGGCACTGGCCCGACCTGCCCGACCGGCGGGTGCACCTGGTCGCGGAGACGATCGTGCGGGTGGCGTTGAGCCACCTGCTCACGCCGAGCAGCCGCCGGGTCGAGGCGGTCGTGCACGTGACGGAGGCGCTGCTGGCCGCCGGCCGGTCGGGCCAGGCGGACAGCTCGGAGCAGGCAGGCAGGTCGGGGCACGCCGGGTCGGGGCAGGCGACCAGGTAGCCGGGCCGGTCAGGGAGCCAGGCCGGTCAGGTCCTGGTCGTAGCTCAGGCCCACCTGGTCGGCGACCTTGGTCATGGTCCGCAGGATGGCCAGCGACTCGGCGTGCGACATCGTCGGGCTCTCCACCTCGCCCGCCTTCACCCGCGCGACGACCTCCCGCAACTGCGGCACGTACCCGGCGCCCTCGATCTCCGCCCGGTGCTCCACCCCGTTCACGATGATGGCGGTCGGGGCGTGGTGCATGCCCGGCAGCTCAACCAGGCCACGCGTCCCGTACACGACCGCCCTCGACAGCAGAGGGCTGACCAGCGACGACGCCAACAGCGCGTGCTCGCCGCCGGGGTAGCCGAGCAGCATCCCGACCTCGGCGTCCACGCCGTCGACCAGGGAACCGTGCGCGGCGACGGTCTCCGGCTCGCCGAGCAGCATGTGCGCGAACGACACCGGGTAGATGCCCAGGTCGAACAGCGATCCGCCGCCGAGCGCCCGGTTCCACAGCCGGTGCGCCGGGTCGCGTTCGAGGGTGAACCCGAAGTCCGCCCGAACCGATCGCAGCTCGCCGACCGCGCCCTCCGCGACCACCTCGCGGAGCTTCGCGGTGAGCGGGTTGAACCGGCTCCAGATGGCCTCCATGAAGAACAGGCCGCGCTCGCGCGCCAGGTCCACCACGTCCTGGAGGTGCGGCAGGGTGAGCGTGGCGGGCTTCTCGCACAGCACGTGCTTGCCCGCCTCCAGCGCCGCACGCGTCACCTCGTGGTGCTGCACGTGCGGCGTCGCCACGTAGACGACCTCCACGTCCGGGTCGGCGAGGAGGTCCGCGTAGTCGCCGTAGGCGCGGGGGATCTCGTGCTTGGCCGCGAAAGCTTCGGCCTTGGGCAGCGCGCGGGACGACACCGCGAGCACTTCGACGTCGGGCAGCAGGCGGAGGTCGCCGGTGACGACGTCGGCGATGCCGCCCGTCGCGACGACGCCCCAGCGGAGTTTGTTCGGCACGGGACCGGAGCTTAATCGGGCAAGATGAACGCGTGAGGATCATCTTGAACCTGATCTGGCTGGTCTTGAGCGGCTTCTGGCTGGCCGTCGGGTACGTGGTCGCCGGCATCATCTGCTGCGTGCTGATCGTCACCATCCCGTGGGGGCTGGCGTCGTTCCGGATCGCGAACTACGCCCTGTGGCCGTTCGGTCGCACGGTGGTGGACCGGCCGGGCGCGGGCGGCGCGTCGCTGATCGGCAACGTGGTGTGGGTTCTGGTCGCGGGCATCTGGCTCGCCATCGGCCACGTCGTCACCGGCCTGGCGCTGTGCGTGACGATCATCGGCATCCCGCTGGGCATCGCGAACTTCAAGATGGTGCCGGTGTCGCTGATGCCCCTGGGCAAGGAGATCGTCCCCCTGCCCTAGGAGTCCCCGCCCTGGTGCCTAGACGAGTAATGCGTAACTCGGTCAGTGGTCGTAGGCGGTCAGGGACCGGGTGACGGGTTGGCCGGTGGCGCGGTTGTGCCAGATGGCGGCGGTCAGGGCCAGGAGTCGTTGGGCGATGCGGACTCCGACGCCCTCGATGGTGCGCCCGCCGTGCTGTTCCAGGTCCAGCTGTCCTTTGAGCGTGTCGTTGACCGACTCGATGAGCTGGCGGACGGACTTGAGCAGCGGCTCGCCGGGATGCGGGGTCCGGTTGCGGTAGGACGGCCGGATCAGTCGGACTCCGCGCTCGGCGAGGTAGTGGTCGAGTTCGTGGGAGACGTAGCCCTTGTCGGCGATGATCAGCAGGCCGGGGCGGTCGGCGAGCAGGTGGGGTTCGTGGTCGCAGATGGCCATGAGCACCTGTCGCTCGTCGATCTTCGGGTCGGCCAACGCCCATGTGACGGGTAGTCCTGCCGGGGTGCAGACCAGGTGCAGGCGCAAGCCCCAGAACCAGCGCGAGTGTGAGCGGCAGAAGCCGTACTTGGCCCAGCCGGCCAGTTCCGAGCGCTTCACGGTGGGCAGGGAGCGTCCGCATTCGACCGGGGTGGAGTCGACGATCCAGGTGGTGTCGGTCCACAGGTCGGTGTCGGCCGCCAACATGCGCATGACTTGCTTGACCAGTGGCAACGCGGCGCGCAGGCGGCGGTTGTAGGCGGACTGGCCGGGCAGGTACCGGAACGCGCCGGGCATCCGGACGGGCAGGAACCGCAGCCACCGGGCCTCGGAGGTGAAGCCGAGCAGCGCCTGGGCCACGGCCAGGGTGACCAGCTCCGCATCGGTCAGCTTCGGTGGCCGGCCCGGCCGGCGCCTGCCCGTGAGGTGGTCGTCGATCTTGACGTAGAGTGCGGTGAGAAGGGTGTTCAGGTCGGTCGTCACAAACTGATCTTGAACACCCTTCGTCCGTCTTCGGCTACCGCCTCGACTTACGCATTACTCGTCTAGTCGTCGTGGTCCAGCTCCACGACCAGGCACGGGCCGCCGCTGTAGAGGCCCGCGTCGATGGCCAGCACCCGGCCGTCGGCGTACCGCAGCGGGCCGTCGATCTCCGGCGGCGCCACGCCCAGCTGGTCGGCGATGACGCTGTGGCCGTGCACGACCTCCCGGCCGCCGAGCACTTCGAGCAGCTCGTCCGCCACCGCCGCGCCGTCCGGGCCGCGGAACGCGTAGCGGGTGGTCATCTTGCGCCAGCACTCCCACCAGTGGTCCAGGTCGTCGCCCTTGAGGACGTCCCACACCGCCTCGTTGACCTCGTCGATCGTGTCGCCCCACTCCAGGTAGGCGAGCGTGTCGGAGTGCATCAGCAGGTGGCCGTCCACCTCGGTGAGCACCTGGCGGGTGGTCAGCCAGTCGATGTGCGCGCCGGTGAGCCGGTCCTGGTCGCTGCGCAGGCCGCCGTTGAGCTGCCAGCTGCGGGCGAAGCTGCGCGGTGTCGGCGCACCCGGAACGTTCCGGTCGCCGAACCGGTGCATGCCCAGCAGCAGCACCTCGTGGTTGCCGATGAGGGCGTCGACCCGGCCTTCGCTCTGCTCGGCGAGCCGCATCACGAACTCGATCACGCCGATGCCGTCCGGGCCCCGGTCCACGAAGTCGCCGAGGAACCACAGCTCCGCGTCGCCGCCGCACCAGTCGCCCTCGGCGTCGACCAGATCCGAGGCGTGCAGGGCGCGGGTCAGCTCGGCGAGGTGCCCGTGCACGTCGCCGACCACGAAGAGCGGTCTGTCCACACCCGCGACGATAAGCGACGCGCGGGTGTGGTGCGCACAAGACGATCAGCGGTGCGCCAGGCGGCTTCGGCCTCGGACCGGACATCTCCCCCTGGCGGGGGAGATTGGACGGCGTGCCGGATGAGCGGCGCGCGGCGGCATCTCCTGCCCGTGAGAGAGCAACTCGAACCGGTCGCGGGCGAACCGGACGAGGCGGTGGTGGCCATCGCCGCCGAAGCGGGGCACGCCTGGCACCCGTGGCAGCACGGGGACCGGCTGCGGCTCCAGGCGGACCTGCTGGACCGCCTGGGCGCCGCGTGCGACGGCCCCGTCACCGGACGCGCGGAGCTTCCGCGCGACCGGGCCGGGCGGTCGGCCGAACGGATCAACCGGGTGCCGGCGGCGGACCGTGCCGCGGCAGGCCGGGTGGGGCCGGACCGCCGCCGTCAGACCGCTTCGGGGAACGGGTCGGCGGAGTGGCCGACGAGGTCCGCGATCGACTTGACCACCCGGGTCGGCCGGTACGGGTACAGCTCGGCGGTCGACTCGGCCGAGATGCCGGTCAGCACCAGGATCGTGCGCAACCCCGCCTCCAGGCCGGCCCGCACGTCGGTGTCCATCCGGTCGCCGATCATCAGCGTGGTCTCGGAGTGGGCGCCCAGCGCGCGCAGCGCCGACCTCATCATCAACGGGTTCGGCTTGCCCACGTAGTAGGGCGCGCGGCCGGTGGCGCGTTCGATCAGCGCGGCGATCGAGCCGGTGGCCGGGAGCGAGCCCTCGCGGGACGGGCCGGTGGCGTCCGGGTTGGTCGCGATGAACTTCGCGCCCTGCTCCACCAGCCGGATCGCCTTGGTGATCGCGGTGAAGCTGTAGGTGCGGGTCTCGCCGAGGACCACGTAGTCCGGGTCGCGGTCGGTCAGGACGTACCCGATCTCGTGCAGCGCCGTGGTCAGGCCGGCCTCGCCGATCACGTACGCCGAGCCGCCGGGCCGCTGCGAGTCGAGGAACTTCGCGGTGGCCAGCGCGGAGGTCCAGATCGCGGCCTCGGGCACGTCCAGCCCCGTGCGGACGAGCCGGGCGCGCAGGTCCCGTTGGGTGTAGATGGAGTTGTTCGTGAGCACCATGAACGGGATGGCGTTCGCGGTCAGCTCGGCGACGAACTCGCCGGAGCCGGGGATCGGGTGCTCCTCGTGCACGAGCACGCCGTCCATGTCCATCAGGTAGTTCCACTGAGCGGCCATGCGGGCAATGCTGCCGGCTCAGGCCCCGATCACGCGCCGGCGAAACGTCTCGACGAGGATCTGGTTGTACCGCTCCAGCACGTCCCGCTCCTCCGGCGTGAACTGGGACAGCACCTCGCGCAGGGCCTCCTGTGCGCCGGCGAACAGGTGGTCGAACTCCCCCTCGTCCCCGACGGTCACCTCGACCAGCACTTTCCGCCGGTCGTGCGGGTCGCGCACGCGCCGCACGTACCCGGCGCGCTCCAGCCGGTCGATCACGCCGGTCACCGCGCCGGTGGACAGGCCGGACAGCTCGGCGATCCGGCCGGCCGTGATCGGGCCGTCCGCGCGCATCGCCATGTCCAGGCACTTCCCGTCGGTCGGCGACAGGCCCAGCTGCTCCGCCACCCGGCTGTGGAACAGGGTGGTGAGCGCGCTGGTCTCCCTCACGTAGGCGCTGAACCGGTCCAG
The DNA here is from genome assembly GCF_052936305.1 of Saccharothrix isguenensis. Taxonomy (NCBI): domain Bacteria; kingdom Bacillati; phylum Actinomycetota; class Actinomycetes; order Pseudonocardiales; family Pseudonocardiaceae; genus Saccharothrix; species Saccharothrix isguenensis. Next base: position 493,548 of record NZ_CP193626.1, on the reverse strand, counting down.
CACGTCGGCGGGCACGTCGTGCTCCCTCGTCATGTCGGGCAATTTAGCGTTCGGTGCACCGGGACCGGCATTTTCGTCCACCTCTCCGCGTCCTGCCATCCCCCATTTCCCCCAGCACCCACAAGTGTCGGACGATTACCCTGGTAGGGGTGACAGCTGTCGAGTTGGGTCTACCCGCCGTGCGCGGCAAGACGGGCACCGCGGAGTCCGACACCTCCGAACGTCCGGGCTCACCGCTCCTGGTCGACCGGTTCGGCCGGATCGCGACCGACCTGCGCGTGTCGTTGACCGACCGCTGCAACCTGCGCTGCACCTACTGCATGCCCGCCGAGGGCCTCGACTGGCTGCCGAAGCCGGAGTTGCTCACGGACGCCGAGCTGACCAGGCTGATCGGCGTCGCGGTGACCCGCCTGGGGGTGACCGACATCCGGTTCACCGGTGGCGAGCCGCTGCTGCGGCCCGACCTGGACGACGTGATCGCGGCGACCGCGGCGCTGACGCCCCGACCGCGCATCTCGATGACCACGAACGGGTTGACGTTGGCGCGGCGGGCCGCCGGGCTGGTGGCCGCGGGCCTCGACCGGGTGAACGTCTCGCTGGACACCCTCGACCCGGCCCGGTTCCTCACGCTGACCAGGCGCAACCGGCTGTCGGACGTGTTCGCGGGATTGGCCGCGGCACGGGAGGCCGGGTTGACGCCGGTCAAGGTGAACACGGTGCTGATGCGCGGCGTGAACGAGGACGAGGCCGTGCCGCTGCTGCGGTTCTGCCTCGACCACGGCTACCAGCTGCGGTTCATCGAGCAGATGCCGCTGGACCCGCAGCACGGCTGGAACCGGGACGACATGGTGACGGCCGAGGAGATCCTGGCCGCCCTGCGCACCGGGTTCACCCTGACGCCCGAGCCGGGCGAGCGGGGCGGCGCGCCCGCCGAGCGGTGGCTGGTGGACGGCGGCCCGGCGGTGGTCGGCGTGATCGCGTCGGTGACCCGGCCGTTCTGCTCCGCCTGCGACCGGACCAGGCTGACCGCCGACGGCCAAGTGCGGAACTGCCTGTTCAGCCGGTCGGAGACGGATCTGCGGTCGCTGCTGCGGGGTGGCGCGTCGGACGAGGAGATCGCCGACCTGTGGCGCGGGAACTCGTGGGCGAAGGCGGCCGGGCACGGCATCGACGAGGCCGGCTTCAGCCAGCCGGACCGGCCCATGAGCGCGATCGGGGGCTGAGGTGCGATCGGAGGCTGGGGTGCGATCGGAGGCTGGGGTGCGATCGGAGGCTGGGGTGCGATCGGAGGCTGGGGTGCGGCTCACGGTGCGGTACTTCGCGGGGGCTCGGGCGGCGGCGGGGGTCGCCGACGAGAGCGTCGAGCTGTCCGGCGACGGGGCCACCGTGGCGTCCGCGATCGAGGTCCTGCGGCGCCGTCACGGGGACCGGTTGGGGCGCGTCCTGCCCGCGTGCAGCTTCCTCCTCGATGGGGTGGCCGTCCGGAATCACGACACGCCCGTGTCGGCCGGTGCGCAACTGGACGTGTTGCCGCCCTTCGCCGGGGGATGAGATCGTCCTCCACGGACGGGTTAGCGCGTGAGCTATACCTCACCGAAAGTGATTGATCTCGGTGGATCTCGGTACGGAAACAGACCGATAACGGTGCCTTGACCTCGGTAAACACAACGTTCGCGGCGTCACCCGCCCGCGTTACAGTGACGTCCGTCACAGACAAGAACGTTTGGCATGGGGCTCCCGGTTACGTACCGTCGCTCTCTGGTCGGCCCCGACCGACCAGAGCTACACCGGGACGCCACGCACCGAACCTGTCCAAGGGTGTCCCGGAACAACCCCCGAGCGAGAGACAACCGCCGGACAGGACAAGCCAGACGACGTACCGGGCCCGAACCCGAGTCGCCTGGGCAGGTGCGGGTGGCAGAGAGGGAAATGGCTTCTTACCGAGGCAAGCACCGCCCGACCACCAGCGTCACCAGCCGTCGCATCGCGAAGGTCGCCGTCGCCGGCGTCATCGTGGGCGCACCCCTGGCCATGGCCGCCGGCACCGCCAACGCGCAGTCCGGCGTCAACTGGGACGCTGTCGCCGCGTGCGAGAGTGGCGGCAACTGGAGCATCAACACCGGTAACGGCTACTACGGCGGCCTGCAGTTCCTGCCGTCCACGTGGACGTCGCACGGCGGCTCCGGCATGCCCCACCAGGCTTCCCGCGAGGAGCAGATCCGCGTCGCGGAGAACGTCATGAAGACCCAGGGCATCGGCGCCTGGCCCGTCTGCGGGCCCAAGGGCCTCGGCGGCGCCCCGGCGCCCGCGCGGCAGGCTCCGGCCCCCGCGCCCCGGCAGGCGGCCCCCGCGCCGCAGAAGCAGGTGCCGCAGAAGCAGGCCCCGGTGCAGACCGCACCGGTCAAGCAGGCGCCCGCTCCCGTGACCGTGGCGCTGCCGTCCACCAACCCGAACGGCGACTACGAGATCAAGGCGGGCGACAGCCTGTCGAAGATCGCGGAGGAGCTGAAGGTCGAGGGCGGCTGGGCCAAGCTGCACGAGCTCAACAAGGCGTTCATCCCGAACGCCGACCTGATCATGCCGGGTCACAAGATCGCCACCAAGTGACCTGTGCTCGGCGAGAGCCGGCGCACCACGGAACAGGGACCTCGGACCGCCTTCCTCGGCGGTCCGGGGTCCCCAACCCGTTCAGGGCATGTTGACCCACTCGTCGGTGCCGTCGGTGAAGACCTGCCGCTTCCACACGGGCAGCCGCCGCTTCACCTCGTCGACGAGTTCCGAGCACACCGCGAAGGCCTCGGCCCGGTGCTCGGAGGACACCGCGCACGCCAGCGCGACGTCCCCGATCGCCAGCGGCCCGACCCGGTGCGACACGGCGACCGCGCGGACGCCCTCGAACCGGGCCACGACGTCCGCCACCACCTCGGCGACCACGGCGCCCGCCGTCGGGTGGCCGACGTACTCCAGTTCGCGCACGGAGCGCCCGTGGTCGTGGTCGCGGACCACCCCGGCGAACGTCACCACCGCGCCCGCCGCCGCGTGCTCCACGAGCTTGGCGTGCTCCTCCACCGACAGCGGCTGATCGCTGACGGTCGCGCGCAGGACCTCGGTCATGCGTGGTCACCTCCGGCAACCTGGTCGACGGCGTGCTCCAGCAGGGTCGCCAGCACGTCCAGCCCGTCCCGGACCCCGCCGGTCGAGCCGGGCAGGTTCACCACGAACGTGCGGCCCGCGACGCCCGCCACCCCGCGCGACAGCACGGCGGTGGGCACCCGCGGCCAGCCTGACATGCGGATGGCGTCCGCCACACCCGGCACGTCGAAGTCCAGCACCGAGCGGGTCGCCTCCGGGGTGCGGTCGGTGGGGCTGATGCCCGTGCCGCCGGTCGTGACGACCACCGCGACCCCGTCCGCGACGGCCGCCCGCAACGCCTCCGCCACCGGCTCGCCGTCCGGCACGACCACCGGTTCCGGCACGTCGTAGCCGCGTTCGCGCAGCCAGGCGACGATGATCGGACCGCCCCGGTCCGCGTACACCCCCGCCGAAGCCCGGTTCGACGCCGTGATCACCCGTGCTGCCCGCACTGCCACCTCCCGGTCCGGACGTACGTCGGCGGGTGTCACGTCCGCTCCCAGAGGCCGGTCTTGCCGCCCTCCTTGCGCTCCACCCGCACCGCGTCCAGGGACGCCGCCGGGTCGACCGCCTTCACCATGTCGTGCAGCGTCAGCCCGGCGACCGAGACGGCCGTCAACGCCTCCATCTCCACCCCCGTGCGGTCCGTGGTGCGGACGGTCGCCGTGATGCGCACCTCGGCGTCGCCCAGCACCAGGTCCACCTTCACGCTGGACAGCGCGATCGGGTGACACAGCGGCACCAGTTCCCACGTCCGCTTGGCCGCCATGATCCCGGCGATCCGGGCCGTGGCCAGCGCGTCGCCCTTCGGCAGGGTGTCGCTCCCCAGCAACCCCACCACCTCGGCCGTCGTGCGCAGCACACCGGAGGCGACCGCCGTCCGCGCGGTGGGCTCCTTCTCCGACACGTCGACCATCCGCGCCGCGCCGGAGGCGTCCAAGTGGGTGAACTGGTTCATGAGACCGATGCTAGGCGGTGTCGGATCGCCGCTGCTTCGCAGACGGCGGGCTCGGTCGCCCGGAAGCCGACCGCTCGCGGCGCGCGAACGATCGACGTGACCGCCCGTGGTGGTCGAGTCCCGATCTAGGCGCTTTCGGTCGCGGCTTTCCGGACCGCCTCGGCGACGGCCGGCGCCACGGTCGAGTCGAAGACGCTGGGCACGATGAACGACGCGTTGAGGCGGTCGCCGTCCACCACGTCCGCGATGGCCATGGCGGCGGCGATCAACATCGAGTCCGTGATGGTCCGGGCGTGCGCGTCGAGCAGACCGCGGAACACGCCGGGGAACGCCAGCACGTTGTTGATCTGGTTCGGGAAGTCGCTGCGGCCGGTGGCGACGACGGCGGCGTGCTTCTGCGCCTCCATCGGGTCGATCTCCGGGTCCGGGTTGGCCAGCGCGAACACGATCGCGTCGCTGTTCATCGTGGCGACCTGCTCGGCACCGAACAGGTTCGGCGCGGACACGCCGATGAAGACGTCCGCCCCGACCAGCGCGTCGTGCAGCCGGCCGCTGACGTTCTCCTTGTTGGTCGACGCGGCGACGGACTTCAGGTTGTCGTCCAGGCCGGGCCGGTCGCGGTGCACGATGCCGTCGACGTCGACCGCCACGACGTCACCGGGCTCCTGCTTGAGCAGCAGCCGGATGATCGCCGAGCCGGCCGCGCCCACCCCGCACACCACGACCTTGCAGTCGGAGATCTTCTTGCCGACCACGCGCAACGCGTTGCGCAGCGCGCCGACCACCACGATCGCGGTGCCGTGCTGGTCGTCGTGGAACACCGGGATGTCGAGCTTCTCCCGCAGCCGCGCCTCGATCTCGAAGCAGCGCGGCGCGGCGATGTCCTCCAGGTTGATGCCGCCGTAGACCGGCGCGATCAGCTCGACCGCGCGGATGATCTCCTCGGTGTCCTGGGTGTCCAGGCAGACCGGCCAGGCGTCGACGCCGGCGAACTTCTTGAACAGCGCGGCCTTGCCCTCCATCACGGGCAGCGCGGCGGCCGGGCCGATGTTGCCCAGGCCGAGCACGGCCGAGCCGTCGGTGACCACGGCGACCGTGTTCCGCTTGATGGTGAGCCGGCGGGCGTCGTCCGGGTTCTCCGCGATCGCCATGCAGACGCGGGCGACACCGGGCGTGTAGGCGCGGGAGAGGTCGTCGCGGTTGCGCAGCGGAACCTTGGACGAGACCTCGATCTTGCCGCCGAGGTGGACCAGGAACGTCCGGTCCGACACCTTGCGGACGACGATCCCGGGCAGCAGCTCCAGGGTGTCGGTGATGTCCTTGGCGTGGTTCGCCGACAGCGCGTTGCAGGTGAGGTCGATGATCACCTGGTCGGTGTGCGACTCCACCACGTCGAACGCGGTGATCACACCGCCGGCCCGGCCGACCGCCGAGGTGAGGTCACCGGCGGCCGACGCCGACGGCGGGGCCTCCAGCCGGACGGTGATCGAGTAACCAGGGCCGGGGACCGGCATCGAACCTCCCAGAACAGCACAGCTCAAGAGGATTCGAGAGTAGTCCGCGCGGATATGCGGAACGCGCGCGGCTCGACGGCCACGCGCGTTCTCGGGTGCCTGGCGGTTGCCGGCGGTCGCTAGCGGTTGATCTCCGTCACGGGGTGGCGGTAGCCCAGCTCTTCGACCGGCAGCGGGAAGGTCGTCGTGCCGAACGGGGACAGCGCGCCCTGGAGGTGGCTGGTGAGCTCGGTGACCGGGTGCTCTTCGCCGACCGGCGGCTCCGGCCAGTGCGGGTCGATGCGCTCGGGGCGGGCCTTGGCCACGGTTCCTCCTCGGTGATGCCTGCGGTCGGCACAAGTGTGCCTCATCCCTACCCTCGTCCGGGTGAGCACTCCGGCAGCGCTGGTCAACGTGGTCGACGTCGAGGCGACGTGCTGGGACGGCGAGCCGCCTCCCGGCCAGGTGCACGAGATCATCGAGGTCGGGTTGACGACGGTCGACCTGGCCGCGGGCGAGCGGGTCGGGAAGCACCGGGTCGTGGTGCGCCCGCAGCGGTCCGCGGTCAGTCCGTTCTGCACGGAGCTGACGGGGCTGACCCAGGCGGAGGTCGACACCGGGGTGACGTTCGCCGAGGCGTGCCGGCTGCTGGAGGTGGAGCACGAGGCGGGCGTGCGCCCGTGGGCGAGCTGGGGCGACTACGACCGGGAGCAGTTCACCCGCCAGTGCCGGGCGACCGGTGTGCGGTACCCGTTCGGGCGGCGGCACTGGAACGTGAAGCTCGTGTTCGCGCAGGCACACGGCCTGCGCAAGCGGCCGGGGATGGCGCGCGCCCTGACCGTCGCGGGCCTCCCGTTGGAGGGCAGGCACCACCGGGGCGACGACGACGCCTGGAACATCGCCGCACTGGTCCTCCACCTGGCCGACCGCGACGCCTGGCCGTCCACCCCCACCACGCCGCCCGACGCGTACCTCCAGGACCACCGGGCACGCAGCACCCGCCGCTGACGAACGGACTGGTGGGCGGGGTCGGGCCGAAGGTCCCCGGGGTGAGTTTCAGGGGCTGGTCAGCGCGGGCCGGGTGGTCGGCATATACCGTGGTGGGGATGTCCGGCACCACCCTCGCCGAGTGGCTGCGGGCGCAGGACGACACGGCGCTCGTGGCACTGCTGCGCGCCCGGCCGGACCTGGCGACGCCCCCACCGGCCGACACGACCGTGCTCGCCACCCGCATCGGGTCGCGCGCCTCGGTGGCGCGCGCCTGCGAAGACCTCGACACGCTGACGCTGACGGTGCTCGAAGCGCTGCTCGTGCTGGACGCGGACGTCGCCCCCGTGCCGAGGTCCGCGGTGCAGGAGCTGTTCGGCGCGACGGACATCCGACCGGCCGTCGACGGCCTGCGCGCCCGCGCCCTGCTGTGGGGCGACGACGACGCTCTCTCCACCCCGCCCGCCACCAGGGACGCGGTCAACCCGTTCCCGTGCGGCCTGGGCCGGTCGGTGCCGAGCCTCGCCGACGTCGACCTGTCGCCGTTGGAGCCGGACGAGCTGCGCGTGCTGCGGACCCTCGCCGACGGCCCGCCGGTCGGGCAGACCAAGGACGCCGCGCAGGTCGTCTCCCTGGCCAACGCCCGCACGCCGATCCAGAAGCTCCTGGCCCGCGGCCTGCTGGTCCGCCGTGACTCGTTGACCGTCGAACTCCCCCGCGAGGTCGGCCTGAAGGTCCGGGGCGACCGGCCGCTGGGCTCGATCCAGACCACCGAACCGCCGCTCGCCACCGTCCGCCGCGACCCGTCCGGCATCGACCACACCGGCGGCGGTGAGGCGCTGGAGCTGTCGCGGCACGTGGAGACGCTGCTCAAGAGCTGGTCGGAGGACCCGCCGGCGGTGCTGCGGTCGGGTGGCGTGGGCGTCCGCGACCTGCGCAAGCTCGCCAAGGACCTGGACGTGGACGACCGCCAGGCCGCGCTGCTGGTGGAACTGGTGGTGAACGCGGGCCTGGTCGCCGACACCGAGGGCGTCGAGCCCGAGTGGGTGCCGACCACGCAGGCCGACCCGTGGCTGGTCGCCGCGCCCGAGCACCGGTGGGCGGCGCTGGCCCAGGCGTGGCTCGACCTGCCCCGGCTGCCCGGCCTGATCGGGCAGCGCGACGAGCGGGACCGGCTGCTCAACCCGCTGGCCCCCGAGCTGAACCGGCCGGGCGCGCCCAGGGACCGCCGGCGCATCCTCGAAGCCCTGGCCGCGCTGGAGCCCGGCACCGCCGTGACCGACCCGGACGAGCTGGCCGCCGTGCTGGCGTGGCGGGCGCCGAGGCGTGGCGGGCGGCTGCGTGACGAGTTGGTGCGCTGGACCGTGGAAGAGGGCACCAAGATGGGTGTCCTCGCGCACAACGCGATCACCGCGCAGGGCCGCACGCTGCTCACCGAAGGCCCCGGCCCGGCCGCGAAACGGCTCGGCGACGCGTTGCCCGCCCCCGTCGACCACGTGCTGGTGCAGGCCGACCTGACCGTCGTCGCCCCCGGCCGGCTCGACCCCGAGCTGGCCGACGAGATCGCGCTGGTGGCGGACGTCGAGTCGGTGGGCAGCGCCACCGTGTACCGGGTGCGCGAGGGGTCGGTGCGGCGCGCGTTCGACGCCGGCCGCAGCGCCGCCGACCTGCACGAGCTGTTCAAGACCCGGTCGCGCACCCCCGTGCCGCAGGCGTTGACTTACCTGATCGACGACGCGGCCCGCCGGCACGGCCGGTTGCGCGGCGGTTCGGCCGGGTCGTTCCTGCGCTGCGACGACCCGGTGTTGATCACCGAGGTGCTGTCGCACGCGGCGGCGGAACGGCTGGCGCTGCGCAAGATCGCGCCGACCGTGGTGGTGAGCCCCTTGCCGCTGGCCGAGGTGCTGGACGGGTTGCGCGCGGCCGGGTTCGCGCCCGCCGCGGAGGGCCCGGACGGCCACGTGCTGAACCTGCGGGTCGGCGGTCGCCGGATCGCCGGGAAGGGCCGCCGCCGGCAGGTGCAGCCGAGCACGCCGTCCGACGAGCAGCTGGACGAGCTGGTGCGGATGGTCCGTGCGGGCGACCGCGCGGCGACGACCACGGGCGGCGCGCGGATCTCCGTGCCCGGCCACCTGGGCGCCGGGCCGTCGGCCACGCTCGCGTTGCTGCAGCAGGCCGCGCGGAGCGGCCGGAGCGTCCTGGTGGACTTCGTGGACAGCCACGGCACCGCCGCCCGCCGCGTCATCACGCCGCAGCTCGTCGGCGGCGGCGTGCTGGAGGGCGTGGACGTCAGCTACGGCGAGGTCCGCCGCTTCCCCCTGCACCGCATCACGTCCGCCGCCCTCGTAGAAGACGACCGCGCGTAAGACGACCGGGCAGCACTGCCGGACAGCACGACCCGGCAGTGCTTCACTCGCAAGATCACGGTCGACCCCACCGCTGCATCACCGCACTGGGTGGTCACCTCGGCGTGGTCACCGACTTCGACGACCCACGACGTGACGGCCTCGACCAGCGAGATCGACCGGACCCACGACCACACCACCGCCACGGCCTGACCCCGAGGACGCCGAAGGGCGGCCTCCCGTGAGGAGACCGCCCTTCGGCGCGTCAGCCGTCGGATCAGCGGAAGCGTCGACCCCGGGGGACGATCAGCCCGCGCGGACCGACATCCATTGGCGCATGGCGTGCTCGACCAGCGTGATGAGCGTCTGCTTGGTCGACTGCCGGTTGCGCGCGTCGCACGTCACTATCGGCACGGACTGGTCGATGGTGAGCGCGTCGCGGACGTCCTCGATGCGGTGGTGCAGCAGGCCGTCGAAGCAGTTGACGCCGACGACGTACGGCAGCTGCCGGTCGTCGAAGAAGTCGATCGACGCGAACGCGTCGGCCAACCGGCGGGTGTCGACCAGCACGATCGCGCCGATGGCGCCCCGCACCAGGTCGTCCCACATGAACCAGAACCGGTGCTGGCCCGGTGTGCCGAACAGGTACAGGATCAGATCCTGGTCCAGCGACACCCGGCCGAAGTCCATGGCCACCGTGGTCGTGACCTTGTTCGGCGTGGCCGAGAGGTCGTCGACCCCGGCGCTGGCCTCGGTCATCACCGCTTCGGTGGTCAGCGGAACGATCTCCGACACGGAACCGACGAACGTAGTCTTGCCCACGCCGAAGCCACCGGCCACCACGATCTTCGCGGAGGTCGTCGGCTTCCGTTCGCCTTCGGCCGCGTTGGGGCTAGAGCCTGCGAAGCCCACTGAGCACCCTCTCAAGGAAATCAATGGACGGCCGGTCCCCCACGACCAGGCCACCCTGATGAATCAAAACCAAACCCATGCTCGCCATGTCGCCGATCAACACCCTGGCCACGCCGAGCGGGAGCCTGAGGTGAGCGGCCACCTCGGCCACCGACCTGGTGTCGGTGCACAGCCCGCAGATCGACCGGTGCTCGGGCAGCACCGCCGCGTCGCGGTCGAGACCCTTTTCGCTGGTGGAGATCAGCGCCTCGATCGCGAGGTCGTAATCGGGCCGGGTGCGGCCACCGGTCCTGGTGTACGGGCGGACCAGGGACCCGGACTCGGCCGCGGGGTTCTCCTCGCGCCGCACGACCGGCTGCGGACCGGTCGCGTAAGGCACCTGTTCCGGCACGCTGTCGGGCAGGCCGTGGGCACCGAAGAGATCGGCTCCCGGACCTCCGAACAGGCCGCTGCCGTACCCGTCGATGTCGAACCGGTTGGGAACGTCGTCGTAGTCGTACGACGAGTCGTCAACCTCACGCTGAGACATATCGCCTTGCCCCTGCCCTGTGCCTTCGACCCGTGGCCGCTGCGCCTGCTCCGCCCGGCGGCCGGACCACGAGTTGGGTACGTCCTCGGCTTCCTCGTCCTGTGCGGGGTCGGCATCCGGCTCAGCGAATTGGAAGCCCCCGGCCGCCCACTCCTGGTAGTTGAAGTTCCTACCGAAGCGTCGGCCGCCGCCGCCAGATCGTTCAGCCATCTGCCTTCACCCCCACGATCTCATGAGGATCTACCGCCGAACCACACCCTGGAGCTGCGCACGCAGCTCCGGGGTGAGCTGCTGGCCCACGCGCTCGACCAGAAGCGTCATCTCGTACGCGACGAGGCCGATGTCGCAGTTCGGCGCCGCGAGCACCGCGAGGCACGACCCGTCGCTGATCGACATCAGGAACAGGTAACCCCGCTCCATCTCGACCACGGTCTGGTTGACCGTGCCCGCCTCGAAGCACCGTGCCGCGCCCGCCGTGAGGCTGACGAGCCCGGATGCCACGGCGGACAGCTGTTCGGCGCGGTCGCGGGGCAGACCCTGCGAGCCGGCGAGCAGTAGCCCGTCCGCCGACACGACCACGGAATGTGCCACACCGGGAACCCGGCGCACGAAGTCGGTGATAAGCCAACCAAAGCTGCCTGGCTGAGCTGCGGTCGTCACTCCTGCTCCTCGTCTTGCCGGCTCGACATGTCACCAGCGTAAGCGTCGATCAAAGCGTGTCGCCCTCGACGGACGCCCTGCTGAAGACTCGACATGCGTCCACGGATCGCGTCAGCCGATCGTGGTGGCAGCGGGGGCCGCTGCGGTTGCCGCTCCGAAACCTGCGGCTTCGGTGCGGCGGATCCCGGCACAAGCTGAGCCTTGGGCACCCGCTTGGGCAACCCCGCCTGTGTCGTGGTCTCTGGTTCCTTGCTGAGCAAGGACTGCGCTGCCTGCCAACCCTCGTCGGCGGGGGACTCCCACACCGATTCGGCCGGCGCGGCCGGCTCGGGTTCGGCGACCGGTTCGGGCTCGGTCACGCGGTGCACCTCCGCGGCGCGCTTGGGCAGATTGTCGGATGAGCCGGGCTGCCGCTTGGGCAGCCCGCCCTCGGTCAGACTAGTGCCCTCCGCACGCGTCGCGGCGACCTCGCCCCGAAGCGGGAGTTCGCTTCCGGTCTCCCGCGCGGAAAGGCGGCCCGCGAGCGGGGCCTGAGAGCCGCGCTGGGGGAGCGCGTCGTCGGACGTCGTGGGCGCGACCGGCGGCACGGGACGCGGCGTGCGGGTCGGCAGCACCGACTCCTCGCGCGCTGCCGGCGCCTCCTGCGCGACGGGCTCCGGCTCGGCCGCCGGCGGCACTGCCTGCGCGTTCGCCGCCGAGGTCTCGCTGCCCACGGACTGGAACCACTGCGACAGGACGGCCTCGTAGATCGGCAGCCGCTCGGTCGGCGCGTCGTCGTGCTCGATCCGGCGCTGCGGCGCCGACTCCGTGACGGACTCGGTGAACGACTCGGCGGCGGGTTCGGTGACCGAGCCGTTGAGGTGCGCGGGCTCCGGGTCGGGGTCGACCAGGAAGCCCTGGTCGAGCGCCGGCGCGAACTGGGTCGTCTCGAACCCGTGCTCGTAGGCGGCGTCGTGCTCGCCGCGGTCCTCGTAGGCGGTGAACAGTGTCGGTTCGCCGAACGAGCCCTGTGGCTCGCGCTCGACGTCGCGGTCCTCGCCCATCGGCAGCCACTGGGACAGCTCGCCCGACGTCTCAGACGGGGTCTGGCCGAACGTCGGCGTGTCGCCGAAGGCGGGCATCCGCACCGGGTCGTGGTCGCCCTCGCCCTGCACGAAGCTCACCGGGAACGCCGGCTCGTCCTCGACGCGCGGGATGCTCGGGAAGCTCGCGTCGTCGTCCAGGCGGGACAGGGTGCCGGTGCCGAACGCCCCGGCGATGCCGGACGCGCGCTGCGCCGTGTGCCCGAAACCGGACTCGCCGAACGCCTGGTCGCCGCCGAAGCCCGAGTCGCCGAAGCCCGCGTCCCCGAAACCGGAGTCGCCGAACACCGGGCTGGGCTCGGCGCCCATCGGCGAACCCATCGCGCCGGGCGACTGGACCAGCGTGTCGGGCACGACGACGAGCGCGGTGGTGCCGCCCTCGATGTCCTCGTTGGCGCGCAGCCGCACCCGGATGTCGTGCCGCTTGGCCAGCCGCGCGACCACGTACAGGCCCATGCGGCGGGAAACCGCGACGTCCACGTCCGGCGGGTCGGCCAACCGCACGTTGGCGTCGATGATCTCCTGCTCGCCCATGCCGACGCCGCGGTCCTGGATCTCGATCGCCAGCTCGCCGTTGCGGGTGCGGGCGGTGCGCACGGTGACCTTCGTCACCGGGTCGGAGAACGCGGTGGCGTTGTCCAGCAGCTCCGCGATCAGGTGCACGAGGTCGTTGACCGCGCGGCCCTGGACGGTGAGCTCCGGGGTCTGGCCGACCTGCACGCGGGCGTACTGCTCGACCTCGGACACGGCGGCGCCGAGCACCTCGGCGGCCGGGACCGGGCGGGTCAGCCGGCGGGACAGGTCCGTGCCCGACAGGACCAGCAGGTTCTCGCTGTTGCGCCGCATGCGGGTGGCGAGGTGGTCCAGCTCGAACAGGCTGGCCAGCTGGTCGGGGTCCTGCTCGTCCTGCTCCAGCCGGTCGATGAGGTTCAGCTGGCGCTCGACCAGGGCCTGCGAGCGGCGGGACAGGTTGACGAACATCGAGTTGACGTTGTCGCGCAGCAGCGCCTGCTCGGCGGCCAGCCGCACGGCCTCGCCGTGCACCGCGTCGAACGCCCGCGCCACCTGGCCGACCTCTTCGCGGGTGGTGATCGGCACCGGCGCGATGGCCGTCTTGGCCGCCTCGTGCGGGTTCGGGTCCACCAGGATCCGGCCGACCGCCTCGGGCAGGCCGTGGTCGGCCACCTCCAGCGCGGTGCGGCGCAGGATGCGCAGCGGGTTGAGGATCGAGCGGGCCACGAACAGCGCCATGATCAACGCCAGCAGCAGCGCGCCCAGCACGATGCCGGAGTCGCGGAAGGCGGCGGCACGGGCCGCGCCGGTCAGCTGGTCGGTGCGGGTCTGCAGCTGCTCCAGGAGCAGGTTCTCCACGTCACGGGTCAGGTTCACCGTCAGCGTGGACGCGATGTCCCACTTCTCCGGACGCAGCGACGTCATGGGCTTCCCGGCCGCGGCCAGGTTCAGCGCCGTCTCCTGCATGTCGTTCGCGGTGTCGACGATCAGACCGGTGACCGTGTCGTCGTAGATCTTGGCCTGGTCGGCGGTCGCGGACTTGCGGAAGTCGTTGCGGGCCGCGTCCAGCTCGGCGTTCGCGGCGAGCAGCTGGCGCTCCTGGCCCGGTCCGAAGACGCCGCCCTGGAAGACGTCGAGCATGATGCCGCGCTTGCGCGACTCTTGCTCCTTGATCCGGGCGATCGCGTTGGTGGCCAGGTGCAGCCGCACCAGTTCGGGCTCGTTGATGCCCGCGATGGCCTGCTCGCCGAGGTCCAGGAGGCTTTCCACGGACTCGGAGTAGGTGCGCATCACGGCGTCGGACGGGTACTGGGTGTCGCGGACGGCGTTGCGCAGGCTGTTGAGCCGGTCGAGCTGGCTGGACGCCCGGCGGAACCGGGTCACCACCTCGTCGTCCAGGTCGGCGCTGAGTTCGGCGATCCTGCCGTTGAGCGCCTGCACGGTGTCCTGCACGCGGCGCAGCTGGCGGTCCAGCACGACGCGGTCGAGCTGCTTGCCGGACGCCACGTGGCTCGCGCTGAGGTCGCGCTCACGCTGGAGCTGCTGCACCAGGTCGGCGACCGCGGCCTCCAGCTGGATCTGGTTCGCCAGCTGGTTCAGGTCGGTCGCGTCGGCGAGGTCCGAGTTCACCCGCAGGCCGCCGAGGGCGACCGCGGCGATGGTGGGGATCAGCAGGACGGCCGTCAGCTTGGTGGGCAGCCGCCAGTTGCGCAGCCGCCAGCCCGCACCGCCGCGGGTCTTCGCCGCCTCGCGGTCGGCCGCGGCCCTGCTCGCCGGACTCGGCCGGACACCCGTTGACTCGGTCACCATTCCATCACTCTGCGCAGCCAGTCCGTCACCCGTTCCGGGCCTTTCGGAGCGCGGTGTAATCCCCACGCCTGTCTGGCTGGGACCTCTCTCTCGACGGGCCACCCTGGGCTTCCTCTTCCGGCAGCAGTGTTCCCCGGCCTCTCCCCCGCGGACCGAAGCATGGACTCGAAATCGGGCCGAATTGCAGCACAGGACCGGTGGTGCCGGCTAGGCCACCCCACCCCGCACAGGGACACCACGGTCAGCGACGACCAGTGCCACCAGGCGGGGAGCGTAGTGCTCGACCCCGGCGTCGGGGAAGACTCCGGAAGCACTCACCGTATCGGAGCAGGGCTGTCGTTTCATACCTCTGGGTGGTTACGATCCCCCGCATCGACAACTGCGTCGAGAATTCGTTGATCAAATAGACCCCGCTCTCTAGGTCATCCCGGCGAGAGGTGCCATGCCTACCCCAGCGCGTGTTCTGCGACGTGCGGCAGCGTTGTTCGCTTGTGCCGCCACCTTGACGGCGTGCGGACTCCTTCCCGGCTCGGACGGGAACGACCGCCCCGAGGTGGAACGCAACACTCTGCGCATCGGTGTGCTGCCCGTGGTGGACGTGGCGCCGCTCCGCCTCGCCTACAACAACAAGCTGTTCGAGAAGGCCGGGCTCCAGGTGCAGCTCGTGCCGCTGAACAGCGAGGTCGAGGGCATCAAGCAGCTCGACACGACGCTCGACCTGACCTGGTCGACGCACGTGACGCTGTTCCGCAGCTTCGCCGAGGGCACCGAGCTCCAGCTCCAGGGCGAGGCCTACCAGGCGGGCACGAACACGATGGCGCTGGTCACGCTGGACGAGGCGTACGACAGCCCCGGCAAGCTGCCCAGCCCGCGCATCGCGGTGCCGTCCAGCAGCGACGTCGGCGCGCTGACCACGAAGGCCGTGCTCAAGACGGCGGGCGTGGAGAAGCAGCGGATCAAGCCCGAGGAGATGCCGTTCACGCAGATGGTGGACGCGCTGAGGGCCGGACGGGTCGACGCGGCGTGGATGACCGAGCCGTACATCACCCAGGCCCAGCGCGACGCCGGCGCCCGCATCCTCACCGACACGGCGGTCGGCCCGACCAAGGACTTCCCCATGTCGGGGTACTCGTCGAGCAAGAAGTTCGCCGACGCCAACCCGCGCACGCTGGCCCTGTTCCGGCAGGTCCTGCGGGACGCGCAGGAGGCGGCGTCGAACGACAAGCTGTCCGTGCAGAACGCGCTGACCGGCTACATGGACGTCGACCAGCAGACCGCGGCGCTGGTGTCGGTGGGCACGTTCCCGCTGTCGTTGAACCCGGTCCGGTTGCAGCGCGTGGCCGACATGATGGACACCGAAGAGGTGCTTCCGGAGCGCTTGGACGTCGGCGGATTGTTGCCGCCCGGAACCACCAACTGACCCACCGTCAGCACTCGGCTTTAGCGAGAGGGGCCTTCCCATTGCGGGAAGGCCCTTCTTTTTTCCGCTTTTATGGATCGATTACGCGGCGATCACTGCTCGGTCTCGCGGATCGCGGTCGCGTTGCGTGAGTAGGCGAACACGATTTCGCACTACCGCACTCGTTCTCGCCGCCCCGCCCCCGGAGAGCTTCACCACGCCTGTGAGTGGCGCTCGAATCGGCAACGCGCTTCAGCGCAACTCCGCCACCCGGACCAGGCAGAAGGTGACGGCCGGCTCCGGATAGGTGACCCTGTGTCCGTTCGCGCACTCGCCGCGCCCCTTGGCGACGCTCGTCACCCGGACCGCCTCGGCGCTGGTGCAGTCGACCTTCCGCATGCCCACGGTCTTGTCGCCCTCGTAGCAGGCACCTTGGACGAAGTTGGGGATCAGGCACAACGTCGCCGACCGCGTGAAGATCGTGTACGGCGAGCCGCCGGTGGGGCACTGGGAGGCTTCCTCGACGACCTTCGCGACCCGCACGTTGGCGTGCTCGGCCCCGCAGTCGATGGCCCGGTACAGGGCGCCGGCGCCCTCGTCCGCCCGTTCGATGTGCCCGCAGACGCCCGGCTCGGGGCTCTTGGGGCCGCCGCCGAGCAGCGTGAACGCGAACGCGCCCGCCACCAGCACCCCGACCGCCACCACGCCCCACCCGATCTTCCGCATGGAACAGGGCATCGGCACGGTCGCGGGCCTGGTTGAGCAGGTTCACCCGCGCGTGTGCACGGACCGGGTCGTCCCCCCGGTGCGTGCCGGGCGTTCCGGGCGTTCCGGGGGTTCAGCTCTCCGCGGGGGCCAGGCAGTACGTGACCGCCGGTTCCGGGTAGGCCATGCCGGAGCCGGCCGGGCACGCGGTCGTGTCGGTGGAGCCCGGGACGACCTTGGTGACCTTGAACGTCTCGGGCCCCGTGCACTCGACCCGGTCGAACCCGCTGCCCTCGGCGGGCCCGTAGCAGGCGCCCTCGGCCATGTTCGGGATCAGGCACAGCTTGTAGCCGTCGCCGACCGGGCCGTTCGGCACGATCTCGGTGTAGATGCCCTCTTCGGGGCAGGTGTCGGCGGTCGCGTCGAGGACCTTGCCGACCTTGAACGACGCCTTGTCGGCGTCGCAGTCGAGCGTGGTGACGTCGGCGCGGCCGTCCGCCTCGGCGGCGACGCCCACGCAGTCGCCGGCCTCGGCGGTCGCGGCGTCACTGGTGAGGTAGCGCACGCCGTACACGGCGGCGGCGATCACCACGACGGCGAGCACGCCGATCAGGATCTTCTTCACGCTGCCGCCCGGCCGGGCCGGGGCTGCGTCACCGGAGGGCTGGTTCGACTCGTCGCTCATGATCATCCTTGCTGGACGGGTGCGCGTGACCGCCCCGAAAGGTACGGCACGTCGGCCGCGTCACGCGCACCCGCGAGGCGGGTCAGGCGCTGTCGGGCGCACCGAAGCAGACGGTCAGCTTCGGCTCCGGGAACACCCACGGCTCGTCTTCGCCGCACGCGGCCTCGTCCATGGTGCCCGGCAGGTGCTTGACCACCTTGACCACGCCGGACTTGGTGCAGTCGACGGCGGCGAAGCCCACGCCGGTGGTCGCGGGGTCGTAGCAGGAGCCCTCGACCAGCTTCGGGATCAGGCACAGCTTCGAGTCCGGGCCGCGGCGGTTGGTCTCGGTGTACTCGTTGTAGTCGCCCCGGCACGACTCGGTGGCGGAGCCCAGCACCTTGCCGATGGTGTAGTTCGCCTCGGCCGCGCCGCAGTCCACGACCGCCAACTCGGGCTTCGCCGTCGTGCCGGTGACGCTGGCGCAGTCGCCCGCCTCGGACTGGGCCGCGTCGCTGGTGAAGTAGTTGAAGCCGTAGATCACCGCGCCGGCGACCACGAGGGCGAGGACGGCCCGCAGGATGCGGGACATGACGCTCGGCTTCTTCGGGGCCTCGGGAATCGGCTCGGGCTGCGGGGCGTTCTGGTACTGCGGGGCGGACGCGGGCGTGTCCGTGCTCATGAAGACCTTCGTTCATCCGGGAAGCCCCGGAGGTCCGCGCGTATGGTCGCGTGGCGGGGCGCAGGGAAATTACCGAGCCGATCACGAGTTGATCATGCGTTCGGGTACGGCTTTACCCAACCGAGTCCGTAAGCGCCCGGTGGTCGCGCGGACACCGTCCGCCACCGACTTGCCCCCGGTATGCACACTGGGAGAACCGCCAAGCGACAGGAGTGCGCACCAGTGACCGACGGCCCTTTGATCGTCCAGTCGGACAAGACCCTGCTGCTGGAGGTCGAGCACCCGCTGTCGGACGACGCGCGCACCGCCATCGCGCCGTTCGCCGAGCTGGAACGCGCCCCCGAGCACATCCACACCTACCGGGTCACGCCGCTGGCGCTGTGGAACGCCCGTGCCGCCGGCCACGACGCCGAGCAGGTGGTCGACGCGCTGGTCCGGTTCTCCCGCTACCCCGTGCCGCAGCCGCTGCTGGTGGACGTGGTGGACACGATGGGCCGGTTCGGCCGGCTCCAGCTGACCAACCACCCGACCCACGGCCTGGTGCTGAACTCCCTGGACCGCGCGGTGCTGGAGGAGGTGCTCCGGCACAAGAAGGTCAAGCCGATGTTCGGCGAGCGGGTCGACGAGGACACCGTGATCGTGCACCCGAGCGAGCGCGGCCGGCTCAAGCAGCTGCTGCTCAAGATCGGGTGGCCGGCGGAGGACCTGGCCGGGTACGTCGACGGCGAGGCCCACCCGATCGACCTGGTCGAGGACGGCTGGCAGCTGCGCGACTACCAGCGGCTGGCCGCGCGGGCGTTCTGGGCGGGCGGCTCGGGCGTGGTCGTGCTGCCGTGCGGGGCGGGCAAGACGCTGGTCGGGGCGGCGGCGATGGCCGAAGCGGGCGCGACCACGCTGATCCTGGTGACGAACACCGTCGCCGGTCGGCAGTGGAAGCGGGAGCTGATCGCGCGGACCACGTTGACCGAGGACGAGATCGGCGAGTACTCGGGCGAGCGCAAGGAGATCCGCCCGGTCACGATCGCCACGTACCAGGTGATCACCCGCAAGTCGAAGGGCGAGTACCGGCACCTGGAGCTGTTCGACTCGCGGGACTGGGGCCTGATCGTCTACGACGAGGTGCACCTGCTGCCCGCGCCCGTGTTCCGGATGACCGCCGACCTCCAGTCACGGCGCCGGCTCGGGCTGACGGCGACGCTGGTGCGCGAGGACGGCCAGGAAGGCGACGTGTTCTCGCTGATCGGGCCGAAGCGGTACGACGTCCCGTGGCGGGACATCGAGGCGCAGGGCTGGATCGCGCCGGCCGAGTGCACCGAGGTGCGGGTGACGCTGACGGACAACGAGCGACTGGAGTACGCGACGGCCGAGCCGGAGGAGCGGTACAAGCTGTGCTCCACGGCGCGGACCAAGCTGGCCGTGGTGAAGGCGATCCTCGACCGGCACCCGGACGAGCCGACGTTGGTGATCGGGGCGTACCTGGACCAGTTGGAGTCGCTGGGCGAGGCCCTGGACGCGCCGATCATCCAGGGCTCGACCAAGAACAAGGAGCGCGAGGCGCTGTTCGACCGGTTCCGGCGCGGCGAGCTGCGGACGTTGGTGGTGTCGAAGGTGGCGAACTTCTCCATCGACCTGCCCGAGGCGTCGGTGGCGGTGCAGGTGTCGGGGACGTTCGGGTCACGGCAGGAGGAGGCGCAGCGGCTCGGCAGGTTGTTGCGGCCCAAGGGTGACGGTCGGCAGGCGCACTTCTACTCGGTGGTGTCGCGGGACACGCTGGACACGGACTACGCGGCGCACCGGCAGCGGTTCCTCGCCGAGCAGGGGTACGCGTACAAGATCGTGGACGCGGACGACCTACTCGGTCCCAAGCTGCCCGACATCAGCTGACGCCGCCGCGCGGAACCGGTCGAGCGCTCGCTGGAAGTGCTCGACCACCTGCTCCAGGCCGTAACCCACGAGTCGGACCGCGATTCCACCATTCGTGAACACCATGGACACCCCTCTCTCAGCCGTACAGCCGCACCGGGTTCCCGCCACCGGAGTGGAGAAGCGGGTCGAGCTGCGGATGGCGCGCCAGGACGAAGTGCTCGACCTGGAGGACGCGCCACAGGTGTGGGCGGTGATCTCCGAGGCCGCGCTACGACTCCGGGTCGGCAGTCCCGCCATCGTCCGGGCGCAGCTGGAACGCTGGTCGAACTGCGCGAGCACCCGAACATCGAGATGCCGCCACTGCCCGCGTCGGCCGGTGCCCACACTGGCGTGGACGGCGGGTTCATCGTGTTGTCCTTCCCCAGCGAGTCGGAACACGACCCGGTTGTGCCTACATCGAGAGCCGGGTCAAGGGCGTCCGCTACGAGGAGCCTGCTCGGGTGATGGCGTACCGGGACGCGTTGACCCGGTTGCGTGTCCGGACCGACAGGCCGGAAGACTTCCCGGCCTGGGCCGAGAAGGCTACGAAGGAGTTGTGATCGCGATGGGGTTCGAGTGGCGCGAGTCGTCGTACAGCGAGTCGGCGAACGGCTGTGCCGAAGTGGGTTCCACCCCCACTGCGGTCGCGGTGCGGGACTCCGAGCTCGGCGACGCGAGCCCTGTGCTTTCCTTCTCCCCCAAAGCGTTCAGGGCGTTCCTCGCGACCCGCTGATAGGTGGACATGAACCAGGTACTGCCGTTACCCCGTTGGTGGATGTGGCGTCCGGAAGCCGAGGTGGGGCCCGCTCGACGTGCCGCCACCCGCCGGGCCCGCCGCGACCGGATCCGACCTCTCGCCGTGCTGGCGGTGGTGCCGGCGGCGACGTTGGCGGTGATGGCGCCGACGTTGTGGTGGTCGATGGGGCTGGCCTGCGTGCCGTTGCTCATCCTGGCGCTCGTCGCGGTCTTACCCGTCCGGTTGACCGAGTGGGACGTGGTGCTGGCGGGCGGTGCGCGGGACGTCGTGCACTGCGGGCAGTTCACCGACCCGGTCCAGCGTCGGCGGGCCGGGCGGCTGTGCGCGCACTTCGACGGGCTGCGCGGCCTGGAAGCCCAGCGGGTGACGCAGGTCGAACGGCTGCTGTGGCGGGCGCTGGTGGCGTTGCGGGACAGCCTGGTGGTGCGGGAGGCGTTGCGGCGGGCGGAGAACCGGCCTGGTCTGGCCGCCGCGATCGCCGAGACGACCCGCGAGCTGGCCGAGCTGGACCGGCGGCTGGACCAGTTCGAGGACGCGTTGCGGATCGTGGTCGAGGAGTCCGACCCCGACCTCACGGACAGCGCGCTGCGCCGCGTCGCCTCACTGGACCCGCTACGGTAGGGCGTCCCGCCTCACCTCCCAGGTGCCTCTTCACTGGGCTGTCGTGAACTCCCACGGCCGTGGTCGAGCGGATGACCGCGCCGGAACGCCGGGAGCGGCCCGTCGTGCACCGGGTGCCGGATTCGCGCGCCATGCGTCCCTGATCGGGTTCCCGGGCCCGCTCTACGATCGGGTGGTGCTGGTCTACTCGATCCCGATGCGCAACCGGTTCCGCGGCATCACCGTCCGGCAGGGCCTGCTGGTGGAAGGCCCTGCCGGGTGGGGTGAGTTCTGCGCGTTCGAGGACTACTCGGACGCCGAGTCCGCGCCGTGGCTGGCGTGCGCCCTGGAGTCCGCGCACGACGGGTGGCCCGCGCCGGTCCGGTCCCGGATCCCGGTGAACTGCACGGTCCCGGTGGTGTCGGCGGAGCGGGCGCACGCGATCGTGGCGGCGTCGGGGTGTTCGACGGCGAAGGTGAAGGTGGCCGATCCGGGGTCGGTGCTGTCCTCGGACCTGGATCGGGTGGCGGCGGTGCGGGACGCGCTCGGTCCGGCGGGGGCGATCCGGGTGGACGCGAACATGGCTTGGGACGTGGACGGGGCCGTGGTCGCGATCCGCGCGTTGGAGCGGGCCGCGGGCGGGTTGGAGTACGTCGAGCAGCCGTGCCGGTCGATCGAGGAGTTGGCGGCGGTGCGGCGGCGGGTGGACGTGCGGATCGCGGCGGACGAGTCGATCCGCCGGGCGGAGGACCCGATGCGGGTGGCGGTGGCCGGCGCGGCGGACGTGGCCGTGATCAAGGTGGCGCCGTTGGGCGGGGTGCGGCGGGCGTTGGCCGTGGCGGAGGCGTGCGGGCTGCCGTGCGTGGTGTCGTCGGCGGTGGAGACGTCGGTGGGGATGGCCGCCGGCCTGGCGTTGGCGGGGGCGTTGCCGGAGCTGGACTTCGCGTGCGGGCTGGGGACGTTGGCGCTGCTGGACGGTGACGTGGCGGTCGACTCGCTGCGCCCGGTGGACGGCTGGCTCCCCGTGCCCGCTCACGCCCCCGTGCCCGACCGTTACGCCGAGTTCGCGGCGGACGAGAAGACCACGGCCCGGTGGCTGGCCCGTCTGGACCGGGTCCGGGGTGTGCTCGAACCGGCTGGTCGCACGTTCTGAGCGTTGAACTCGGGGGTTCTGAACGTAGGACACGGTCGTTCGGAACGTAGGACTCACGCGTTCGAACGTAGGACTCACGCGTTCGAACGTAGGACTCACGCGTTCGAACGTAGGACTCGCGCGGGGTCGGGGGTGGTGGTTCAGGGCCAGGTTCGCCGGATGGCCGATTCGCCGATTGCGTAGACGGCCGGTCCGCCTCGTTCCACGGCGTGGTCGATCGCCGATCGGACCCGGTGGAAGCGGGCGACCATCTCGTCCCGCCGGAGTTGCTGGTTGTTCAGGTAGAAGAGCACCGCGGAGTGGACCACCAGCGGTTCGCGCTCGTGGTTGCGCCCTTTGATCCGCCCGTCCTTGCACAACGGGACCCAGCCACGTTCCAGCCCGTACGACAGCCAGTCCTCATCGGCTACGCACTGCGCGTCGTCGGGGAAGTACTCGGCTATGCGGTGCACGAGCCAGCCGTGCGCACGCAGACCATCGGCCACACCGCGTCCGAGTCCGCGATCGAGAAAGAACTCAGGCTGGGACACGCTGCGCGGCCCGGCAGATCGCTTCGACCTGGTCGGGGTCCAGGTCGTACTCGTACCCGACATCCTTCAGCGAGTCGCCCGCCAGCCACATCTCCACGATCGCGTCGACCGGGACGCGGTTCTGCTCGATGACCGGCGCACCCCACCCGAACCGGGGATCTATCACCACCGGAGCGATGTCCGGGTACTGGCGCAGCCGCAACGACGAGGCGAACTCGTCGCCCGCGTCCCACTCGATGTAGCGCAGGTAGCCGTCGAGCACTTCCCTGATCGGGCGCTGCTGGTCCCCCACCCTGGCCAGGTCGCCGTCGGCGTACTCCAGGAAGATGTCGACCCCGTCGGTGACGATCTTCTTCGTCGCCAGGGCGTACGCAGTGCCGAATTCGCCGCGCACGGCCGCCGCCGCGTCCCTGATCTTCCGCTTCGTCAGGCCGAGATCGCGGAGCGACCGCAGGACGTAGGCCTCGATCACCGCGATGAACGGAACCGTCGGCCACCCTCGCCGCTCCGGATCCACCCTGTGCACCAAAGGCGCACCGCCCGCTTCTTCGGCCAACCAGTGGTTCAGCGTCCGCTGCGGGATCAAGAGGTGGCGGGCGGTCTCCTTCGTCGTCAGCAACGGGTCATGGAACCTGTCGACCACCACATCACCCCCTCCGGCGCTGCACGGATGTGATCCTACGGCGGTACCAGTGGGGCAGGCCGTGCCTGACGGTCACACGTGCGGGTCGTTGCGGCAGTGCCGGTCAGGGGTGGGTGATGGTGGAGCCCAGGCTGCGGACGATGGCGTCCGTGCGGGTCAGGGCTTCGGTTCGGCGGGGGTTGGCGGGGACGCGGGTCAGGTCGACCACGCGGATCGGGGGGCCCAGCTCGACCAGGGTCGGGATGTAGGACGCCTCCTGGACCGCCCAGCCGTCCGGGCCCTTGACGAACTTGAAGCGGGTGACGATGCCCTCCTCCGTGATGCCGCGCGGCTCGGAGTGCCTGGCCACCTCGTTGCCCATGCCGTAGACGACCCACTTGCCGCCGATCTGCTCGATCGGCTGCACGGCGTGCACGTGCGTGCCGATGATCAGGTCCACCGCCGGGTCGGCGAGCACGGCCCGTGCCATCTCCCGCTGCTGCGGCGTCGCCTCGTGCTGGTACTCGTCGCCCCAGTGCAGGCTCGCCACGACGACCTCCGCACCGGCCTCGCGCGCCGCACGTGCCGCCGCCAGCACGCCTCCCGTCGACAACTGGTTCGCCATCCACGGCTTCGGCAGCGGAACGCCGTTGAAGCCGTACGTGAACGCGATGTGCCCGACCTTCACGCCGCCCGCGTCCAGCAGCAGCGGCGTCGCCGACTCCTCCGGCGACCGGAACGAGCCGGTGTGCTTCAACCCGGCCTCGTCCATCACGTCCAGCGTCGTCTTGATCGCGGGCGCGCCCCGGTCGAGGGTGTGGTTGGACGCGGTCGAGCAGCTGTCGTAGCCGATGGCCTTCAACGCGTGCGCCACCTCGTGCGGCGCGCTGAACGCCGGGTAGCCGTACGTCGGCTCGCCGGGCGCGGACAGCGGCGTCTCCAGGTGGCAGATCGACACGTCGGCGTCGATCGCCTCGCGCAGGCCCTCCAGCAGCGGCACGAAGTTGCGCGCGCCGTCGCGGTCCGCCTGCTCGGTCAGCGCCGGGTGGATCAGGATGTCCCCGCCCGCGGCCAGCGTGAACGACGGCGGCTCGGGGACCGCGGACGTGGTGGTCGTCGGCGGACGCGGCGACGTGATCACCACCGGCGACCCGGTGCAGGCCGCCAGGACGGACAGGCAGGCGACCAGCCCGAGGACCGGTCGCCCGCCACGTCCGTTCAGCGGTGCCGTCCGCGGAATCTGCGCACCACCAGCACGAGCACCAGCAGCCCGGCCGCGATCGGCAGCACCCGCTTGAGCACGGGCAGGCCGGCGGTGTCGAGCAGGTCGATCGGCTCGTCCGGCACGGCGTGCAGCCCGGGCCGGGCGGTCGGGGTGGCGGTCTCGGCTGGAGTCACCTCCTCAGCTTCCGCCGGCGCGAGCCGTGTCGCCAGGCATTCCGCGAACTCTCCGATGATCCGACCGCTGACCTCGTTGATCAGACCCCGGCCGAGCTGCGCCGGACGGCCGGTGATGTTCATGTCGGTGACGACGTACACCTCGGTGCCTGACGTGCCTGAACCGCCGGAAGCGCCTTCGGCGGAGGTGGGGGTCAGGGCCACGGACACGGTGGCGGACGCGGTGCCGTTGCCCCTGGTGTCCTTCCCGGACGCCTTCAGCACGGCCGCGTGCACCCGCTCGTCGACGGACGTGAACTCGCCGGTCCCCTTGTACAGCAGCGTGACGGGACCGAGCTTGACCTTGACGGTGCCGGTGAAGCGCTGCCCGTCCACCCCGGTGAGGGTGGCGCCCGGCATGCAGGGCGCCACCCTCACCGGGTCGAGCAGCGCCGCCCACACGTCCGGCACGGGCGCGGGAACGGTGAACCTGTGTTCCAGCTTCATGCGCTCACCGCGGCCCTCACCGCGCGTTCGGTCAGCACCCGGGCCAGGTGGGACCGGTACTCGGCGTCGGCGTTGCCGTCGCTGGGCGGGTCGGCCCCCTCGGCCGCGCGGGTGGCGGCGGCGGTGATCGCCTCGGCGGTCGCCTCCTGCCCGACCAGCGCCTCCTCCACCCCGCGTGCCCGCACCGGCGTGGACGCCATGTTGGTCAGGCCGACCCGTGCCGCCGTGATCCGGCCGCCGGACACCCGCACCGCCGCCGCGACCGCGACGATCGACCACGCCTGGGCGACCCGGTTGAACTTCTCGTAGTGCGCGCCCCAGCCGGTCAGCTTGGGCACCTTCACGTGGGTGAGCAGTTCGTCCGGGGCCAGCGCGGTGGTGAAGTAGTCGACGAAGAACTCCGCCGCCGGCACCTCCCGCGTCCCGGTCGGCCCGGCGCACACCATCACCGCGTCCAGCGCCGACGCGGGCGCGAGCAGGTCGCCGGCCGGGTCGGCGTGGGCCAGCGAGCCGCCGAACGTGCCCCGGTGCCGGACCTGCGGATCGGCGACGGTGTCCGTGGCCAGGCACAGCAGCTTGGCGTGCTCGCGCACCAGCGGGTCGCGCCGCACCTCGTAGTGCGTGGTCATCGCGCCGATGCGGAGCGAGTCGCCGTCGTCGTGCACGCCGGTCAGCTCGGTCAGCCCGGACAGGTCGACCACCAGCGTCGGCGCGGCCAGCCGCATCCGCAGCACCGGGATGAGGCTCTGCCCGCCGGCCATCACCTTGGCGTCCTCGCCGCCGGCGGCGAGCGCGCGCACCGCCTCGTCCACGGTGGTGGGCGCGACGTAGTCGAACGCGGCCGGGATCATTCCGCACCTCCCCGCGCGTACGCCTGATCGTCGACGTTCACGGAACCGAGACCGCCGCCCGCGCCGGGTGTCGCCGGCACCTCGTCGCCACGGCGGTGGATGGCCTTCCACACCCGCATCGGGGTGCACGGCATCTCCACGTCCTCGACCCCCATGTGCCGCAGAGCGTCCACGATCGAGTTGACCACGGCCGGAGTGGACGCGATGGTGCCCGCCTCGCCGACGCCCTTCACGCCGAGCGGGTTGCTCAACGCGGGTGTCTCGGTGCGGTCGGTGGTGAAGTGCGGCAGGTCGACGGCGGACGGCAGCAGGTAGTCGGCGAGGGTGGCGGTGGTGAGGGTGCCGAACTCGTCGTGCACCGCCTCCTCGTACAGGGCCTGGGCGATGCCCTGCGCGAGGCCGCCGTGCACCTGGCCTTCCACGATCATCGGGTTGACCACCTTGCCGACGTCGTCCACGCACACGTAGGAGCGGATCTTCACCGCGCCGGTCAGCGTGTCGACCTCGGTGGCGCACAGGTGCGTGCCGTGCGGGTAGGAGAAGTTGTCCGGGTCGAACGTGGCCTCGGCGTCCAGACCGGGTTCCACGCCGTCGGGCAGGTTGTGCGCGACGTGCGCGGCGACCACGACGTCACCCAGGGACAGGGTGGTGGACGTGCCGCGCACGGTGAACTCGCCCGAGGTGAACTCGACGTCCTCCTCGCCCGCCTCCATCAGGTGCGCGGCGACCGTGCGGGCCTTGGCCAGCACCTTCTCCGCCGCCAGCACGACGGCCACACCGCCCACGGCCAGCGACCGGGAGCCGTAGCTGTCCATGCCGCGGTGCGAGACGCGCGTGTCGCCGTGCAGCACCTCGACGTCCTCGAACGGCACGCCGAGCCGGTCGGCGACGATCTGGCTCCACGCCGTCACGTGGCCCTGGCCGTGCGGCGAGGTGCCGGTGATCAGCTCGACCTTGCCGGTGGGCAGCATCCGCAGGGCCGCGTGCTCCCAACCGCCCGCCGCGTAGCGCAGGGCGCCGAGCACGCGTGACGGGGCGAGCCCGCACATCTCCGTGTAGGTGGAGATGCCGATGCCGAGCTGCACCGGGTCGCCGTTGGCGCGGCGGTCGGACTGCTCACGGCGCAGCGCGTCGTAGCCGAACAGCTCCTTCGCCTTGTCGGTGGCGGCCTCGTAGTTGCCGGAGTCGTAGGTGAGGCCGGCGACCGTGGTGAACGGGAACTCCTCGTGCTTGATCCAGTTCCGCTCGCGCAGGTCCATCGGGTCGAGGCCCAGCTCGGCGGCCAGCTCGTCCATGATCCGCTCGATCGCGAACGTCGCCTCGGGCCGGCCCGCGCCCCGGTACGCGTCGGTCGGCACCTTGTTCGTGAACACGTTGGTGCACGTGAAGCGGTAGGCCGGGAACTTGTAGATCGCGTTGAACATGAACGCGCCGAGGATCGGCACGCCGGGCGTGATCAGCCGCAGGTAGGCGCCCATGTCGGCGAGCAGGTCCACCTTCAGGCCGGTGACCGTGCCGTCGCGGCGGGCCCCGATGGTGATGCGCTGGAGCTGGTCGCGGCCGTGGTGCGCGGACAGCATCGACTCGGTGCGGGTCTCGGTCCACTTGACCGGCTTGCCGAGCCGCCGCGCGACGAGCAGCGTCAGCACCTCCTCGGGGGTGACCTGGAGCTTGCCGCCGAAGCCGCCGCCGACGTCGGGCGCGATCACCCGGATCTGCTGCTCGGGGATGCCGAGCACGGCGGACAGCATCCAGCGCAGGATGTGCGGCACCTGGGTGGCGGACCACATGGTCACCGAGTCGGGCGCCGGGTCCACCACGACCGAGCGCGGTTCCATGAACGCCGGGATCAGCCGCTGCTGGCGGAACGTGCGTTCCACCACCACTTCCGAGTCGGCGAGGGCCTGGTCCACGTCGGACCCGGTGCCCGCCTCGGCGGAGTCGAACACCCACGTGGCGCTCTTGTTCGTGCCCAGGTCGGGGTGCACGAGGTCGGCGTCGTCGGCGATGGCCCGCTCCATGTCGAGCACGACCGGCAGGTCCTCGTAGTCGACGTCGATCGCGGACAGCGCGTCGTGCGCCTCGGCCGCGCTCCGGGCGACGACCAGCGCGACCGCCTCACCGGCGAAGTTCACCCGGTCGACGGCGAGCGACGGCGCGGGCGGGGCGAGCATGTCCTCGGTGATGGGCCACGCGCACGGCAGGCTGCCCTGGTCGGCGGCCACGTCCTGGCCGGTGAGGACCGTCAGCACGCCGGGCATCTTCACGGCTTCGGTGACGTCGATCGACGTGATCCGGGCGTGTGCGACGGGGCTGCGCAGCAACGCCATGTGCAGCATCCCGGTGAGCTGCATGTTGTCGGTCCAGCGGGTGGCGCCGGTGATCAGCCGGGCGTCTTCCTTGCGCAGCCTCGCCTTGCCGACCTCGCGACCGGCCTCGGGTTCGGCGGTGGCGGTCATTCCCCACCACCGCCCGCGTGCGTCGGGGCGCGGTCGACCAGCGTCGTCTCGTCCACCCGCTCGGCTTCGGGGCCGGCGCCGGGGCGCATCTGCCGCGCCGCGTCGCGGACCGCGCGGACGATGTTCTGGTAGCCGGTGCAGCGGCAGAGGTTGCCCTCCAGGCCGTGCCGCACCTCGTCCTCGTCGGGATCGGGGTTGTCCGCGAGCAGGTCGATCGCCTGCATGATCATGCCCGGGGTGCAGAACCCGCACTGGAGGGCGTGGTTCCGGTGGAACGCCTGCTGGACGGGGTGCAGCTTGCCCTCGCGGGCCAGCCCCTCGACGGTGGTGACCTCGCGGCCGTCCGCCTGCACCGCGAGCACGGCGCACGACTTCACGCTGTGGCCGTCGAGGTGGACCGTGCACGCGCCGCAGTTGCTGGTGTCGCAGCCGACGACGGTGCCGGTCTTGCCGAGTCGTTCGCGTAGGTGGTGCACCAGCAGCGTGCGGGGTTCGACCTCGTCGCTGTAGTCGACTCCGTCGACCGTGACGGTGATCCTCATTGACCGACCCTCCCTGAGTGGTGGTGATGGGAGTCACAACCGAGCCTGCTCTTCGTCGTCATGTCGAACAACCCCCTCACTTGTGGATGGAGCCGCCCGTCCGGGCCAGCCGCTCACCTCCCCCGCCCCACCGCAGCGCGATGATCTCCGCCGCGATCGACACCGCCGTCTCCTCGGGCGTGCGGGCGCCCAGGTCGAGGCCGATCGGGGACGCCAGCCCGGCCAGTTCGCCGCCGGTCAGACCCGCCTCGCGGAGCCGCCGCAGCCGGTCGTCGTGGGTGCGGCGGGAGCCCATCGCGCCGACGTAGCCGAGCTTGAGCCGCAACGCGACCTCCAGCAGCGGCACGTCGAACTTCGGGTCGTGGGTCAGCACGGCGACGACCGTGCGCTCGTCCACCTGCCCGGCGTCGGCCTGCGCCGCGAGGTAGCGGTGCGGCCAGTCCACGACCACCTCGTCGGCCTCCGGGAACCGGCTCTTCGTGGCGAACACGGGGCGCGCGTCGCACACCGTGACGCGGTAGCCGAGGAACGCCCCCAGCTTCGCCAGGGCGGCGGCGAAGTCGATCGCGCCGAACACCAGCAGCCGGGGCGGCGGCTCGAACGAGTTCACGAACACCGTCATGCCCTCACCGCGCCGCTGGCCGTCCGGCCCGTAGTGCAGGGTGCCGCTGCGGCCGGTGGCGAGCAGGCCGCGCGCGTCGTCGGTGATCGCGTCCCTGGCCCGGTCCGAGGGGATGTCCCCGATGGCCCGGTCCGGCCGGACGACCAGCCGCCGGCCGACCCACTCGGGGTGCTCCACGACCGTGGCGACGGCGACCGGCTCGCGCGCCTCGACCGCCTCCAGCACCTCGGGCAGTTCCGGGAACGAGTCCCGGTTGATCGGCTCCACGTAGACGTCGATGATCCCACCGCAGGTCAGACCTACCGCGAACGCGTCGTCGTCGCTGACGCCGTACCGCTGGAGCACCGGCTCGCCGGTCCGGACGGCCTCCTTGGCCAGGTCGTAGACGGCGCCTTCGACGCAGCCGCCGGAGACGCTGCCGACCACCTCGTCGTCCGCGCCGACGAGCATCGCCGCACCGGGCGGTCGGGGCGCGGAGCTGAACGTGGCGACGACCGTGCCCACGCCGACGGTCTCCCCCCGGTCGACGCGACGGGCCAGCTCGGTCAGGACGTCACGCAAGTCGTACCTCCTCCAACAGGGCCTGCAGGGTGTCGAGGCTGTGGCCGGCGAGCAGCCGGTCCAGGTGCGGGAGGGCGGCGGCGATACCGGACTGGACGGGCAGGTAGCCGTCGTGGCCGGCGTGCGGGTTGACCCAGACCACCTTGTGCGCCAGGCGTTCCAGCCGTTGCACCTGGTCGGCGAGCAGCGCCGGGTCGCCGCGCTCCCAGCCGTCCGAGCAGATGACCACCACGGCCCGCCGCGCGGCGCCGCGCTGTCCCCACCGGTCCAGGAACACCTTGATCGTCTCACCGAGCCGGGTGCCGCCCTCGAAGTCGGGGACGGCGCGGGCGGCGGCGGCCATGGCCTGCTCGGGGTCGCGGTGGCGGAGCTGGCGGGTGACCCTGGTCAGCCGGGTGCCGAGGGTGCAGACCTCGACGGGCATCCGGCGGGCGACGACGTGCGCGAAGCGGAGGAGGGCGTCGGCGTAGGGCTTCATCGAGCCGGACACGTCGATCAGCAGGACCACTTTGCGCGGCCGGGTCTTCCTGCTCCGGTGGCGCGGCCTGGTCAGCTCGCCGGTGGCCAGCACGTCCTTCAGGGTCCGGCGCGGGTCGATCCCGCCTCGACGGGAGGGGGCGCGGCGCAGTGCGCGGCGTGTCGGTGGGACCGGTTCGAGGGCGGCCAGCAGCTCTCGCAGGTGCCGCTTCTCCGCCGGGCTGAGCGTGGCGATGTCCTTGCGCCGCAGCACTTCCACGTCGCTGGCGGCGGCCTTGAGCGTCGGCGCCCGCCCGTTCCGCCGCGCCGCGCCCTCGCCGAGCGCGGCCAGGTGGCTGGTCTGCCGGGCGCGTTTGCCCGGCTGCTGCGGGGGCACCCCACCGAACCAGGCGGTGAACGCCGCGTCGTACCGGGGCAGGTCGTCCGGCTCGGAGCAGAGGGTGAGCCGCCCGGCCCAGTACACCTGGCCCTGGTCGGCGAGGTCGACGTGGTCCACGGCGGCCACGAACGCCTGCACCCGCTCCGGCCCGCACGCGACGCCGCCGTGCCGGAGCGCGCGGGCGAACCCCACGAGCCCGGTCGTCGCGCCGGCTCCGGTCATCCCACGATTGTGCTCCCGCCCACGCCGGTCAGCACACCGGAGGAAAGGGCGCGTCGGGCGTCTTCCCGGTACTTCAGGACGGCACCGAGCGTGGTGGCCGCCGTTTCCGCGTCCAGTTCGGTGCGGCCCAGGGTGAGCAGGGCTTCCGCCCAATCGAGGGACTCGGCGACGCCCGGCTGCTTGATCAGGTCGAGGTCGCGCAACCGCCGCACGGCGGACGCCACCTGGTGCGCGAGGCGCTCCGTGACGCCGGGCAGCCGACGCCGCAGGATCGCCACCTCGCGGGCCAGGTCGGGGTGCTCCAGCCAGTGGTAGAGGCAGCGGCGCTTGAGGGCGTCGTGCACCTCGCGGGTGCGGTTGGAGGTGAGCACGACCAGCGGCGGGGTCGTCGCGGTGATGCGGCCCAGTTCGGGGATCGTCACCGAGTTCTCGCCCAGCACCTCCAGCAGGAACGCCTCGAACTCGTCGTCCGCCCGGTCCACCTCGTCCACCAGCAGCACGCACGGCGCGTCTTCGAGGGCTTGGAGCAGCGGCCGGGCGAGGAGGAAGCGGCGGGTGTAGAGGGACGCCTCGGCTTCCTCCGCGTCCACCGGACCGGACGCTTCGAGGGCGCGCAGGTGCAGGAGCTGGCGGGGGAAGTCCCAGTCGTAGAGGGCCTGCGTCGCGTCGATGCCCTCGTGGCACTGGAGCCTGATCAACGGCAGGTCCAGGGCCTGCGCGAGGGCCACCGCGAGCGACGTCTTGCCGGTACCCGGCTCGCCCTCGCAGAACAGCGGGCGGTGCATGCGCAGCGCCAGGTAGGCCGCCGTCGCGATGCCCGCGTCCGGCAGGTAGCCGACCCGGTCCAGCTCGGCGGCCAGCTCCTCAGGTGCGTCAGGCGTCACAGCTCCGAGGGTAAGCGGCGGTAGCGGCCCGGCGCTGTTCCGCGCGCCCGCTTGAACGCGGCGGGATCGGCGGGTTGGCCGTGCAGCCGGCCGAGTACGCGGGCGCGCACGGCACCGCCACCGCGTCCCCCCGCAGCGCCGACGTCGTGCGGGAGCTGGGCGCGGACGAGGTCGTCGGCTACGGGCGCCGAAGCGGGCGACCTCAGGGCAAGGTCCTCGTCGAACCCCGAAGGGCCGACCACAGGAGGGCCGAACCCTGAGAACGGGGGTCCGGGGGAAGTCAGGGTGCGTCCCCGATGTCCCGAAACGCCTGGCAGAGCACTCTTGAGGCATGACGAACGACGTGCTCAACGAAGCCACCGACAAGATCAAGAAGCTCCGTCGCAGCCGGAACGACAAGATGGTCGCCGGCGTGTGCGGCGGCGTCGCCAAGCTCATCGGCGTGGACGCCGCGCTGCTGCGCGTCCTGCTGGTCGCCGCCACGCTCTTCGGGTTCGGCGCCGGCGCCGTCTTCTACATCGCGGCGTGGATCATCATGCCGGAAGAGGACTGAGGCCTACCGGGGGAAGCCGGGCACGCCCGGGAGCTCCTGCCACGGCCGGGGACCGTCGAGGGGGCGGTACTCGACGCCCAGCGCGTCGAGCCGGGGCAGGTGGTGCTCGGCCAGCCGGGTCCGGAACTCCGCCACGTCACGCCCGGCGGGGCTCCACACGACCTCGGCGAACGCGCTCAGCCGGGGGAAGGCGGCGTAGTCGAGGCGCCTCGGCGAGTCGAGGTGTTCGGTCCACAGGTTCGCCTGCGCGCCGAGCACCCGGTCCGTCGGCGGCTCGTACCGGTAGACGTCCTCCAGCGTGGTGACCGTGCCGACGGGGATGGGCTCACGGGGGTCGTCGGACTGGCGGTAGTCCAGGTACAGGTGCTGCTCCGGGCACATCA
This sequence comes from Saccharothrix isguenensis, assembly GCF_052936305.1. Taxonomy (NCBI): domain Bacteria; kingdom Bacillati; phylum Actinomycetota; class Actinomycetes; order Pseudonocardiales; family Pseudonocardiaceae; genus Saccharothrix; species Saccharothrix isguenensis. Next base: position 460,294 of record NZ_CP193626.1, on the reverse strand, counting down.
CCACGTCGTGCCCCCGCGCCAACGCCGCCAGACCCGGCTCCTCGCCGCGCCACGACGCGATGATCGTGCGGGTGGGCAGCGGGCCGGCGGTGCTGCCCGACGGGCGGTCGAGCACCTCGTCCCACCCGAACGGCCGCCGCCCGCGCCGGTGGAGGTGCTGCGCGATCAGGCGCACGAACCGGCCGTCGCCGCCCTCCGCCTCGTCACCGCCCAACCCGATCACCTCGCCGGGGAACACGTCCAGCACCTCGTCGAACACCTGCCGGTAGAAGTCCACGGCGGACTCGTCGGGCGTCAGGACGTTCGGGTTGATCCCCCAGTCCGTCCACACCCCACCGGCCGACACCCCGAGCGACGGGTACGCCGCGATGGCCGCCTGGCTGTGCCCCGGCACGTCGATCTCCGGCACCACCGCGACGTGCCGCGCCGCCGCGTACGCGACGACTTCCCGCAGGTCGTCCTGGGTGTAGTAGCCGCCGTGCGGACGTCCGGCCAGGCCGCCGGACCGCCGGTCGCCGAACCGCGAGTCGGCCCGCCACCCGCCGACCTCGTGCAGCCGGGGGAACCTCAGCGACTCGAACCGCCAACCCTGGTCGTCGGTCAGGTGCAGGTGCAGCACGTTCAGCTTGTGCGCGGCCAGCAGGTCGACGTACCGCAGGAGGTCGTGCTTGGGCAGGAAGTGCCGCGCCACGTCCAGCATCACCCCGCGCCAGCCGAACCGGGGGTGGTCCGCCACCTCGCACACCGGCAACGTCACCCGACCCGGTGGCACCGCCCGGAACGCCCCCGGCCCGCTCAACTGCCGCACCGTCTGCCGCGCGTAGAACTCCCCCGCGTCGTCGGACGCCCACACCCGCACGCCGTCCCGCGCCACGGACAGCCGGTACCCCTCCGCCGGCCCGGCCACCCGCGAGACGTGGACCGTGCCGTCGAACTCGACCGCCCCCTCACCCGGGACGAACGACACCGGACGCGGCAGGATCACGACTTCACCGCCCCCGCCAGGCCCGCGACCAGCCGCCGCTGCACCAGGATGAAGAACACCAGCACCGGGATCGTCATCAACGTCGAACCTGCCATGATCGCGCCCCAGTCGTTCTGGTCGGGTTTCACGAACACCTGCAACGCCAGCGGCAGCGTCTGGTTCTCCGCCGCCGAGATGATGAAGGTCTTGGCGAACAGGAAGTCGTTCCACGCGTGGATGAACGACAGCACGCTCGTCGCCACCAGCCCCGGCGCCACCAGCGGGAACAGCACCTGCCACAGGAACCGGAACCGGGACGCGCCGTCCAGCGTGGCCGCCTCCTCCAGCTCCACCGGCACCGCCGCGACGAACCCGCGCAGCATCCAGATCGCGAATGGCAGGCTGAACGCGAGGTGCACCAGCACCAGCGAACCCAGGTGGTTCAGCCCGAACACCGGCGCCACGTCCCGCACCGACTGCATGAGGAAGAACAGCGGAATGGTCAACGCCTCGACCGGCACCATCTGCACCACCAGCAGCATGACCAGCAACGTGGTCCGGCTGCGGAACCGGAAGCGGGTCAGCGCGGTGGCCGCCAGGAACGAGATCAGCAGGCTCAGCAGCACCACGACGACCGCCACCACGATGCTGTTCAGCAGGTAGCGGCCGAAGCTCTGCACGGTCAGCGCCCGCACGAAGCTGTCGAGCGTCGGCGCGAGCGTCCACGGCCGGGGATCGGCCGAGATCACCTCCGCCTCGGGCTTCAGCGCCGTCAGCACCATCCAGTACAGGGGGAACGCCACCACCGCCGCGACCACGACCGTGACGGCCTCCGCGACGCCCCGCGACACCCGCCGGTTCACAGCACCTCCCCGCTCCGCCGCAACGCCCGCAGGTAGCCGACCGTGACGGCCAGCAGCAGCACCGTCATCACCACGCCGATGCTCGCGCCCAGCCCGTACTCGGACGCGGCGAACGCCTGCTGGTAGGCGTAGACGTTGAGCACCAGGTTCCGCCCGGCGATCCCGCCGCCGCCGGTCATGATGTAGATCTGGGTGAACACCTTGAAGTTCCAGATGACCGACTGGATGGTCACCACGACCAGCAGCGGCCGGAGCAGCGGCAGGATCACGCTCGTCGCCGTCTTCGCGGTCGACGCGCCGTCCAGCGCCGCCGCCTCCAGCACCTCGCCGGGGATCGACTTGATGCCCGCGTAGAGCGTGACCATGACGAACGGGAACGAGCACCACACCACCTGCGCCGCGACCAGCCCGAACGCCACCCACTTGTCGTAGGTCCAGGAGAACCCGGTGGTGCCCAGGACCTCGTTGACGAACCCGAAGTTGGCGTCGAACAGGAACAGCCAGATCGTCGACCCGGCCACCGCCGGTGTCGCCCACGCGCCCAGGGCGGCGAGGAACAACGTCATCCGAGCCCACGTCCGGACCCTCGTGGCCAGCACCGCCAGCACCGCCCCGACCACCAGCGTCCCGACCACGCACACCGCCGCGAACCCGACCGTCTGCCCGAGCACCGCCCAGAACCGGTCGTCCTGGAGGAGCTTCGCGTAGTTCCCCAGGCCCAGGAACGTCAGCGGCGCGCCACCGCTGACCTGCTCCTGGCCGTAGTCGAACAGGGAGATCAGCACGAGCTGGTAGACCGGGTAGCCCATCAACCCGGCCAGCACCAGCAGCGCGGGGGCGAGATAGGCGAACGCGATCCGCCCGTCGCCCTTCCTCGTCGGCATCATCCGCCGAAGGCGGCGTTCATCTGCTCGGCGGCTTGCGCGGCGGCCCGGTCGAGGTCCTCACCACCGGCGGCGACCTGCTGCAACAGCGTCGGCAGCACGGCCTGGGCGTCGATCTTCGCCCAGTCCGGGGTGACCGGCACGAACCGCGTGCCCGCCTCCAGGGTCTCGATGAACGGCTCCAGCGCCGGGTTCGCCTTCGCCACCTCGGCCTGCACGTCCCCGAACGTCGGCAGGTTGCCCATCGCGTCGAACATCTTGCGCTGGTACGCCTTGCCACCCAGGAGCCGGACGAACTCGTCGGCCAACGTCCGGCGCTCGCTGCCCTTCAGCACGCCGAGCAGGTTGCCGCCCGCGAACGCCGGCGCGATGTCACCGGCTTGCTTCCCCGGCAGCGGCACGACCGCGTACTTCCCGGCGGCGCTCGACGCGTCGACCGACTTGCGGTTGAAGTCGCCGCCGACCACCATCGCCGCCTTGCCCGCGCGGAACGCCTCGACGCTCGCGTCACCGCCGTTGCCCGCGCACTGCGGCGGCGGGCAGATGTCGTCCGCGATCAGCTCGGTGTACTGGCGGAGGCCCGCCTTGGCCTCGGGGCTGTCGATGGTGGAGACGTACTCGTCGCCGTCCTTGCGGGCGATGTCGCCGCCGTTGGCCCACACGAACGGCAGGGCGCCGTAGGTGTACTTGCCACCGGCGGAGATGCCGAGCATGTCCGGCTTCGCGGCCCGGATCCGCCTGGCCAGCGGCGCGATCTCGTCGATCTTCGTCGGTGGATCGAGGTTCAGCTCCTCGAAGACGTCCGTGCGGTAGTAGAGCGCGCGCACGCCGACGTACCAGGGGACGCCGTAGACCTTGCCGTCCACCTTGCCGGTGTCGAGGACGGCGGGCAGGAGGTCCTTCGCGTCGGGCCACTGGCCGAGGTCCAGCTCGGCGAACCCGCCGCCCGCGACGTAGCCGGCCAGGTCGGTGTTGCCGAACTCGGCGACGTCCGGCGCGCTGGCCGGATCGCTGAACGCGGCCTTGAACCGCTCGGCCCGGGTCTGCACCTGGATGTACTGGACGTCGACGGTCACGCCCTCGTGCGCCTGCTCGAACTCGGTGACCGCCTCGCGGACGACCGCTTCCTTCGGGCCCCGGTTCACCTCGTCGAACAGCCAGACCCGGAGCTGCCCGGTCCGCTCGTCACCGCCGGTGGGCGCCGAGCCGGACTGGACCGGGGCGCACCCGGCCAGCACGACGGCGCCCACCGCTGCCGCTGCCACTGCGATCCGCATCCTCGCCCCACCCTTCGTCCGCTGTTGCGCAATACGCAACGGCTATTCCACGGGAAGCAACGGCGATGCTAATGTCCGGATCGGCGAGCGGTCTAGACCAAATCGGCCCAGATCCGGACGGCGTCGGCGGAGACCGGGCCGTTCCACCCGTCCGGCCGCACCGCGCTCCCGACGTGGAACCCGGTGACACCGACCGCCTTCAACGGCGCCACGTGCGCGGCCTTCAGCCCGCCACCGACCAGCAGCCGCACCTCGTCCTGCCGCGCGGCCAGCCGTTCCAGCACCGGGAACCCGTCCGCGACACCCTTGGCGCTCCCGGCCGCGAGGACCGTGTCGCAGCCCAGCCGGCCGACGACCGTCCAGGCCGCCTCCGGGTCGGCGGAGTTGTCGAGCGCGCGGTGGAACGTCCACGCGCAGCCGTCCAACTCCCCGATCAGCGCCGCGCACGCCGCCTCGTCCACCCAGCGCTGCGCGTCGAGGAAGCCGAAGACGAACTCGGACGCCCCCGCGTCCCGGAGCGCCGCCGCGTCCCGCCGGAGCCGGTCGAGGTCGCCGGGTGCGAAAGCGGGGGCGTCGCGCAGCATGACCCGCACCGGCAGGTCGGTCGCGGACAGCACGTCGCGCAGCACGGTGACGGGCGGCGTCAACCCGTCCGCGCCCATGTCGACGGCGAGTTCCAACCGGTGCGCCCCGCCGGCCTGCGCGGCCTCGGCGTCGGCGGCGTCCAGGGCAATGACCTCAAGCATGGTCTAGACCATACCGAGCGGGGTGCGACGCGGTTAGCTCGTCCGGGTGATCTTGCCGGCCCAGCACGCCTGCGACCACGCGTCCCGCCGACGCGAACGGTGAACTGTTAAAGGGCCGCTGTGTATCCAGCGTAGAACTACTCACTCCTTATCTGATGACCGGTCTCGACCCCGACAGAGGAGAACGCATGAGCGCCACTCCGTCTGGTGTGCGGCTCGACGCCGTCCGCGACGGCATCCGGGAGCCGGACTGAGACCGCTGGGGGAAGGGTTGCCCCGGTCGGCTTCGAGGGGTGCCGATCGGGAGTCGCCCGCAGTGAGGGGGGAGGCGGTCCGCGGTGCGAGGGGGCATCGCGGACCGCCACCGCACCGCCGGCGATGGTGGTGTGTGACGATCAGCTTCGGCTGGGGGACGCCGAGAAGGAGGTGACGACGTGGGAGAACTGCGCACGGCCGGTGAGCGCCCACCGTGGGAAGGTCTGGACGGCACGGACCGGCACGCCGCTTGCGTCGTCGCCGCGCGCGACGGCGACCGCAGGGCGCTCGACGTGCTGATCGCCGACCTGACGCCGCTCGTGTGGCACGTCGCGCGCGGGCACGGGCTGGACCGCAACACCGCGGAGGACGTGGTGCAGACGGTCTGGCTCGCGCTGCTGCGCCACCTCGACCGGCTGATCGAGCCACGGGCGCTCGCCGGGTGGCTCGTCGTCGCGACCCGCCGAGAGGCACAACGGACCTGGACACCGGCTCGTCGCGAAGCGGCGCTGAGCGACGAGCTGGCGGAACAACTGGAAAGTCAGTACGGCCTGCCCGAGGACGCGGCCCTGGTGGACGACCGGGACCACCGGCTGTGGCGGGCTTTCGGCCGTCTGTCGCAGAAGTGCCAGGAACTCCTGCGGCTCACCGTGCTGGCCGGCCGCGCGGAGTACCGCGCGGTGGCTGAAGCACTGTCCATGCCACGCGGCAGCATCGGCCCCACCAGGGGTCGGTGCCTGACCACGTTGCGCACACATCTCGACGCGGAAGGAGGATCGCGGTGAACGACATCGACCCGCGCGATGACCGCAGAGGCGAAGATGACCGCCGAGGCCAAGAGGACACCGCTGTCCTCACTGAACTGAACCGCCTGGTGTACGAGCTGGACGCGCCCCCGCCGGGGCTGGTCGAACGGATCCGGTTCGCGGTGGCGCTGGAGAACCTGGACGTCGAGGTGGCCCGCTGGGAACGCGCGGGTTCGTTCGCCGGGGTGCGTGGTGGCAGCCCCGGCACCATCACGTTCACGGTGGACAACCTGACGTTGATGGTCAACTTCACGTCGACGGGGGCCAGGCACCGCATCGACGGCTGGCTGGTGCCGGCGGGTGAGCACACCGTCGAGGTGAGGGTGGCGGAACACTCGTCGAGCACCACGACGGCTGATGACGGTGGCCGTTTCGTCCTGTCGGACGTGCCCGCCGGGACCACGCAGATCGTGGTGCACCTCGTGAACGCCCGGGGTGAGCGGGGGCGGACGGTCGTGACGCCGACGATCATGTTGTAGGGGCGGGCGTGGTGTCGCGGTCGTGGTCGCAGTCGCAGTCGCGGCAGGAACCGACCGCAGTCCACTCACCCCTCTTCACCGCCTTGCCCTTGGCCGCCTCCCCCGGTGTGAACCCCTCCGCCGGCAGGCGCCACAGGCCATTGCCGACCACCAGTGCGAGTACGGCCGGCAACTCGCCCGCGACGCGCCACGACGGGCCGTGCGACTCGCGACGAACCCGCAATCGGCCCTCGATCAGCCCGCGATCGACTTGCGACGGGCTTGCGACGGGCTGTGACCGGCCTCAGAACCCGCCGATCAACGCACCCGCGTTGCTCACCGGCACTGTGTGCGTGGCGAAACCGGACTCGGTCGCCACGTGCAGCAGGAACCCGGTCGGCTCGGTGAGGTACCCGACCTCCCGGTCCGCGCGCAGCGTCAGCGACGTCTGGCGGTAGGTGCTCGGCGCGACGGACACCAGGGTCCCGGCGAACGGCACGCTGATCACGCGATGCACGTGACCGGCCAAGACGCGCGCCACGTTGCCATGACGGCCGAGCACAGCCCCCAGGGCCGGCCCGTTCTCCAGCCGCATCCCGTCGAGGAACGGAATCCCCACCGCGACCGGCGGGTGGTGCAGGCACACGAAGGCGGGCACGTCCGGGCGCTGGCCGAGGACGTCGTCCAGCCACGACAGCTGATCATCACCGAGGAGCCCCGCCGGCCCGTCCGGCCGCCACGAGTCCAGGGCGACCACCGTGAAGCCGGGGTGGGCGACGGCGTAGTGCGCCGACGTCCCGCCGCCGAGGAACGACGTGCCGCCGAACACGTCCAGCATCGCGGCGGGGTTGTCGTGGTTGCCGGTGGTCAGGTGCAGCGGCAGGGGGAAGGCGCCGATGACTTCGCGGAGTTGCGCGTAGGCGTCGACGTGCCCGTGCTCAGTCAGGTCGCCGGTGATCACCACGCAGTCGGGCCGGGGGTCCAGTGCCAGCACCCGGCCGAGCGCGAGGCGCAGGGAGGCGGCGGGTTCGGCGGCCAAGGCGTCGGTCCGCAGGTGCGGGTCGCTCAGGTGCGCGATGAGCACGTGATCGGCTCCAGTCCTCGTGGGCGAGCGGGCGGGGCGGTGACGACAGGGCGTTGACGGTCAGTCGGCGGTGCGGTGACGGCTGTGAGTCGGCGGCGGTGCGGTGACGGTGGCAAGTCGGCGGCGGTGAGCGGTGGGAAGCGTCGGCGGGGTGGATCAGGGTGGCGGGGTGGTTCGGGGTTCGGTCTGGTTCAACCGAGGGGCTGTAACAGTGTTTCCGTACACTGTGCGGCCAATCTCATCCGATCGTGTAGCGCGCTGGCCGGGTTCCCAGGTCCACAGCTCCTATTCCACCGTATGCCGGACATGGCGAAGGGCCCGGTTCACCAGAGGCGAACCGGGCCCTTCGTCGACTTCAGCCGATCGGGCCGGTCGGTAGACCGGCCGATCAGGTAGATCGGTCAGCGGAGCCGGCCGATCAGAAGTCCATGCCACCGCCCTCGGGCATGGCCGGCGCGGAACCCGCCTTCTCCGGCTTGTCCGCCACCACAGCTTCGGTGGTCAGGAACAGCGCGGCGATCGACGCGGCGTTCTGCAGCGCCGAACGGGTGACCTTCGTCGGGTCCGGCACGCCGGCCGCGAGCAGGTCCTCGTACACGCCGGTTGCGGCGTTGAGGCCGTGACCCACGGGGAGGCCCTTGACCTTCTCCACCACGACGCCGCCTTCGAGGCCGGCGTTGATGGCGATCTGCTTCAACGGCGCCTCGACGGCGACCTTGACGATGTTCGCACCGGTCGCCTCGTCGCCCTCGAGCTTCAGGCCCGCGAACGCGATCTCGGCGGCCTGGAGCAGCGCCACGCCACCACCGGCGACGATGCCCTCCTCGACGGCGGCCTTGGCGTTGCGCACCGCGTCCTCGATGCGGTGCTTGCGCTCCTTCAGCTCCACCTCGGTGGCGGCGCCGGCCTTGATGACCGCGACACCACCGGCGAGCTTCGCCAGGCGCTCCTGCAGCTTCTCGCGGTCGTAGTCGGAGTCCGACTTCTCGATCTCCGCCCGGATCTGGTTGACGCGGCCCTGGATCTGCTCGGCGTCACCCGCACCCTCGACGACCGTGGTCTCGTCCTTGGTCACGACGACCTTGCGCGCCTTGCCCAGCAGCGACAGGTCGGCGTTCTCCAGCTTGAGGCCGACGTCCTCGGTGATGACCTGGCCACCGGTGAGGATCGCGATGTCCTGCAGGATCGCCTTGCGGCGGTCGCCGAAGCCCGGGGCCTTGACGGCGACGGACTTGAACGTGCCGCGGATCTTGTTGACGACCAGCGTGGCCAGGGCCTCGCCCTCGACGTCCTCGGAGATGATCAGCAGCGGCTTGCCGCCCTGCATGACCTTCTCCAGCAACGGGAGCAGGTCCTTGACCGTCGAGATCTTCGAACCGTAGAGCAGGATGTACGGGTCCTCGAGGACCGCTTCCTGCCGCTCCGGGTCGGTCACGAAGTAACCGGAGATGTAACCCTTGTCGAAGCGCATGCCCTCGGTGAGCTCCAGCTCAAGCCCGAGCGCGTTGCTCTCCTCGACAGTGATGACACCTTCCTTGCCGACCTTGTCCATCGCCTCGGCGATGAGCGCGCCGATGGTGGTGTCGCCCGCGGAGATGGACGCCGTGGCGGCGATCTGCTCCTTGGTCTCGACCTCCTTGGCGGTCTTGTGCAGCTGCTCGATCACGGCTTCCACAGCCTGCTCGATGCCGCGCTTGAGGCCGAGCGGGTTCGCACCCGCGGCCACGTTGCGCAGGCCCTCGCGGACCAGAGCCTGGGCGAGCACGGTGGCGGTCGTCGTGCCGTCACCGGCGACGTCGTCGGTCTTCTTCGCCACTTCCTTGACGAGCTCGGCCCCGATCTTCTCCCAGGGGTCCTCGAGCTCGATCTCCTTGGCGATGGAGACGCCGTCGTTGGTGATCGTCGGCGCGCCCCACTTCTTCTCGAGCACGACGTTGCGGCCCTTGGGGCCGAGCGTCACCTTGACGGCGTCGGCGAGAATGTTCATGCCACGCTCGAGACCGCGGCGGGCATCCTCGTCGAACGCGATCATCTTGGCCATTGCGGTGTGTTCCTCCGCCTGATTACGAATGGGGCCACTGCGGACTCGCGCCCACAGCGGAACACGGTGCTTCGGCCAGGCTCGGTGCCCGCGACGGACGACCTGCCCCCTGGGAGGGGACCGGCCTCACCAGTCCCAGCCTGCGTGTTGGCACTCAGGTGGTCCGAGTGCCAATACCGTGTTTAGCACTCGACGGAGGAGAGTGCAAGAAAAGCTGGTCAGGGGGACGTCCGAACGGGCACGCTCGTGGGCAGCGGTTTGCCGCTCGTCGTGCCTCCCACCTCGATGGACTGGCTGGCGCCCGGCGAGCCGCCCGGTCGTGGCGGTTCGTCCTTCGGGGTGAGGATCACCACGAGGATGACGATCAGCACGATCGCCACCGCGCCCGCGCCGACGGGCGCGAGCCACTGGGGCCGGGACTTGCCGGTGCCGGTGAACGCGCTCGCGCCGACCTGGGCGGGCGGGCGCAGCCGCACCGGGTCCTGCAGGAAACCCGGCTGCGGCGGCTGCTGCTGCGGGTAGGCCGGCCGGTAGGGCTGGGCGGGCACGCCGCCGGTCTGCGGACCCGCCGGCGGACCCATCGGCGGCCCGCCGACATCGGCGCGGCGGGGCGGCGGGGTGCCCTGGGGCGCGGCGGACAGCGCGACGCGGGCCGCCGCGACCAGCTCGGCGCACGACCCGTACCGCTGGGACGGGTCCTTGGACGTGCCCTTGCGCAGCACGTCGTCGATGGCCGGCGGCAGCGACACGATGGCGGTCAGCGGCGGGATCTCCGCGCCGAGGTGCCCCTGGATGACGTCCTGCACGCTGCCCTGGAACGGCGGGCGCCCGGACAGGCACGCGTAGACCATGCACGCGAGCGCGTACTGGTCGGTGCGGCCGTCGAGCGGTTCGCCGCGCAGGTGCTCGGGCGCGGCGTAGGTGGGCGAGCCGAGGAAGTCGCCGGTGCGGGTGCGGTGCCCGGTGGCGCCGCGCCTGGTCAGGCCGAAGTCCGCGAGGTAGACGTGCTCGCCCGCCGCTTCCTTGGTGGTGACCAGCACGTTCGCCGGTTTCACGTCGAGGTGGACGAGGCCCTTGCCGTGCAGCATGTCGAGCGCTTCGGCGACCTGGCCGAGCAGCGCCAGGGTGCGCGCGGGCGAGAGGGGGCCGTCCTTGATGTGCGACGCGAGGTCCTGGCCGTCGACGAGCCGCATCGCGATGTAGAGCAGCCCGTCGACCTCGTCGAAGTCGTAGAGCGGCACGATGTTGGCGTGGTCGATGGCCGACGTGTTGCGGGCCTCGTCGACGAACCGCTCCCGGAACTCGGCGTCCGCGGTGAGGTGTTCGCCGATGACCTTCAGGGCGACCTTGCGACCGAGCCTGACGTCCGTGGCCTTGTAGGTGACGCTCATGCCACCGCGGCCGAGCACGCCGTCGATCCGGTAATGGCCCAACCGTCGCCCGCTCAGGTCCTCTGACACGCGGGGCAGCCTAACGTCCCTGCACAGGGGTTCGCGCCGGGTTGCGGGCAATCGTTGCCCGCCGGCAACCGCCGCCCGACCGTCACCCGACCGTCGTGGGCTCCCAGGGCTCCGGGAGGTCCGGGGGAGCGGACGCTCCGGAGGCGGAGGCTCAGGGAAGGCGCCCGACCCGCCGGGTGGCGGGCCGGGCGGGGATCACGATGCCTTCCGGACGTCCGATGCCTGACTGCGGCCGTCGCGGCCCGCCTGGATCTCGAACTCCACCCGGTCGCCCTCGGCCAGCGTGCGGAAGCCTTCCATCTGGATCGCCGAGTAGTGCACGAAGACATCCGGCCCGCCGTCGGCCGCGATGAAGCCGTACCCCTTCTCCGAGTTGAACCACTTGACCGTGCCGACAGCCAAGACGTCCTCCTTTGAGAAATACCCTGAGCAAACCGCCACGCTAGAGGCACGAGGGGGTTCGCCGATACCTCCTTATGGAGTCATGACGGCTTTACGGGCGGGCGCTGAATCCGTTGTCCCGCAACCAACTGACGAGTCCGCGCGGGCTGCGGGTCCGGGTGAGCACGAGACCGGGGCCGGCGAAGTCGAGAACGAGTCCTTCACCGTTCCGCACGGATTGGGGCGCGCCGGGAGAAACCGCGCGAAGCCGACACTGGACGGTATCGGCGAAAGCGACGACGTGGCCGCTGTCGAGCGTGACCAGTTCACCGGGTTCGAGCGTGACCACGTCGAGGGTGCCGTAGCAGCTGAGGACGACGGTCCCGGTGCCGAACGCGTAGGTGAGGAAGCCGTTGTCGCCGCCGTGCAGCGCCCGCACGGGCGGTGCGGACGGGTCCAGGCGGACGGTCGCGCCGGACGCGAGCCAGCCGTTGCGGGAGACGCACCAGCCGGTGGTGCCGTCGAGTTCCAGCACGTGCAGGTCGCCGGGCAGGGGCGGCGCGACGTCCACCCAGCCGCCTTCGGCGCTCGCGGTGCACAGGGCGGCGGTGAGACCGGGAGCCTTGGCCTTGACCTCGATGCCGACGCCGTAGCTGGTCGCCAGCACGGACGACCGCTCGACGAGCACCGGCTCGGCGGGCGCGAGCACGAGCCTTGCCACCCCGAACACAGGGGTGTGGCGGGTCCTGACCTGCAACTCTCCCCCTGTCGTGATCAGCCGGTTCGAGCAGTCTGCCACGGGGCGGGCAGGATGGTGCACGTGTCCAACACGCTGACCCGAGTCGCTGATCACAAGGCCCGCGTCGCCGGGCTGCTGGGACCGATGCCGGTGGTGGAGCGGCCGGTCGGGGACTGCCTCGGCCTGGTGCTGGCCGCCGACGTGGTGGCGTCGGTGCCGCTGCCGCCGTTCGACAACTCGGCGATGGACGGGTACGCGGTGCGCGCGGCGGACGTGGCGTCACCACCGGTGGAGCTGCCGGTGACGGACGACATCCCGGCCGGGCGGACGTCGTCGGCGCCGCTGGAGCCGGGCGCCGCGCACCGGATCATGACGGGCGCGCCGATGCCGGCCGGTGCGGACGCCGTGGTGCAGGTGGAGTGGACGGACGGCGGCACGTCGGTGGTGCGGGTCGACCGCGGGGTGGCGGTCGGGGCGAACGTGCGGCGGATGGCGGACGACGTCGCGGTGGGCACGACGGTGCTGCGCGCGGGCACGATGCTGGGTCCGGCGCAGCTGGGGTTGGCGGCGGCACTGGGGTTCGGCGCGCTGGCGGTCCGCCGCCGGCCTCGGGTGCTGGTGCTGTCGACCGGGTCGGAGCTGGTGGGGCCGGGTGTGCCGTTGGCGCCGGGGCAGATCTACGAGTCGAACGGCGTGATGCTGGCGGCGGCGGTGCGCGAGGCGGGCGGTGAGGCGGAGCTGCTGCGGTTCGTGCCGGACGACGTGGACGAGTTCCACGCGGCGATCGGGCCGCGGCTGGCGTCGGTGGACCTGCTCCTCACGTCCGGCGGGGTGAGCGCGGGGGCGTACGAGGTGGTGAAGGACGCGTTCACCGGGCGGGGCGTGGAGTTCACGAGGGTCGCGATGCAGCCGGGCGGGCCGCAGGGCGCGGGGCGCTACGAGGGTGTGGCGGTGGCGACGCTGCCCGGGAACCCGGTGAGCGCGCAGGTGTCGTTCGAGGTGTTCATCCGGCCGGCGCTGCGCGCCGCGATGGGGTTCTCCCGGGCGGAACGGCCGACCGCGGTCGCGCGGTTGAGCGCGCCGGTCACGTCGCCTGCGGGGCGCACGCAGTTCCGGCGCGGCGCTTACGATTCGGAGTCGGGACAGGTGGTGACGCCGGTCGGCGGGCCGGGGTCGCACCTGCTGTCGGCGTTGGCGATCAGCAACTGCCTGATCGAGGTGCCGGAGGACGTCACGGAGCTGACCGCGGGCACCGAGGTCGCGGTGCGCCTCCTGCACGGAGAGTAGTTTCGGGTTGACCGTCCGACGTTGATCATTGATGTGACCCGGATTACACTCGTGGTGTTCCCCGGTCCGGTCGGTCCGTGCGTTCGTCGGGGGACGCACGGGCGGGCGGGCCGGGGGCCGGCGGAGCCGCGTAGCGTGTGGCGGGCCGGAAGCACCGCCCTGACACGGAAGAGCCATGACCTCCGATCGCGACAAGAACAGTGGTGCCGTCTCCCACTTCGTAGAGCTCGCCCGGGGCATCGTTCCCCCGATGCACCCCGCGGGCCGTCCCTTCGTGGCGGGCGCAGCCGTCGCGACACTGCTGCTGCGCCGGTTCTCCCGGCGCTTCGGTGTCGCGGGGGCGTTGCTGACCGCCTGGGTCGCGTGGTTCTTCCGCGAACCCCAACGCACCACGCCCACCCGACCGGGTGTCGCCGTGGCGCCCGCCGACGGCACGGTGTCGCACGTGGTCGAGGCCGCGCCGCCCGCCGAGCTTGGCCTGGGTTCCGCGCCGATGACCAGGATCAGCGTGTTCCTGTCGGTGTTCGACGTGCACGTGCAGCGCGTGCCCGTGCCCGGCCTGATCCGGCAGGTGTCGTACCGACCGGGCAAGTTCCTGTCCGCGGACCTGGACAAGGCGAGCGAGGACAACGAGCGCAACACGGTGTGGCTGAGCACGCCGTCCGGACAGGACGTGGTGGTCGTGCAGATCGCCGGTCTGGTGGCGCGGCGGATCGTGTGCGAGGTCGCCGAGGGCGACAAGGTGGCGGTCGGGCAGACGTACGGCCTGATCAGGTTCGGCTCGCGGGTCGACCTGTACGTGCCGGCAGGCAGCAGGGTGCTGGTCGAGGCCGGGCAGCGCACCATCGGTGGCGAGACCGTGCTCGCCGAGCTTCCTTCGGAGGGCTGAGCGGATGGCTCCGAGCGGGCCGGGTATCAGGCTGCTGCCGAACGCCATCACGGTGCTGGCGATGTGCGCCGGGTTGTCGTCCGTGCACTTCGCGATCAGCGGGATGTACGGGGCGGCGATCGGTTCGATCGCGGCGGCGGCGGTGTTCGACGGGTTGGACGGGCGGATCGCCCGGATGCTCGACGCGACCAGCAAGATGGGCGCGGAGCTGGACTCGCTGGCGGACGCGATCTCGTTCGGGGTCGCGCCCGCGCTGGTGATCTACGTGTGGAAGTACGACCCGGGCCGCGAGGGCTGGGTCGTCGCGTTGATCTTCGCGGTGTGCATGGTGCTGCGGTTGGCGCGGTTCAACACGTTGCTGGAGGTCGAGCAGCCGCCGTTCGCGAAGGAGTTCTTCGTGGGCGTGCCGGCGCCGGCGGGCGGGCTGCTGCTGCTGCTGCCGCTGATCGTGGACGAGCAGGTGGACCGGGCCGGGTGGTGGTCGGAGCCGGTCGCGGTGGCGGTGTGGACGGTCGCGATCGCGCTGCTGCTGGTGAGCCGGATCCCGACGCTGTCCGTGAAGACCATCAAGGTGCCGCCGAGGTACGCGGCGCCGTTGCTGGTGCTGGTCGGGTTGCTGGCAGCGGCGGTGATCACGTTCCCGCTGGTGGCGTTGATCGCGGCGATGCTGGTGTACCTGGGGCACCTGCCGTACTCGGTGCGGCGGTACCGGTGGCTGGCGAAGCACCCGGAGGCGTGGTCGGTGGCGGCGGCGGACCGGCGGGCGATCAAGCGGGCGCACGGGGTGGCGGCGCGGCGGTTGGGGTTGCGGCAGCCGTTGCGGGGTCGGGTGGCCGGTGCGGCGATCCGTGCCGTGCGGCGGCCTCGCCGGGTGGCCGATCCCACTCAGGTGGCGGCGGAGACGAACGGCCAGTCGAGCCCGGGCAAGCGTCGCGGATGGCGCCAGATCGGCCTCCGCCGGCACGATCGCCCGTGACCGCTTGAACTGTGCCTGACCTGCTGTTTCCTGTCCTGTTGACGAACACTGACGGGTGATCATCACGGCACCTTCAACGGAAACGTCGTTATTCTCGCTCTCGAACGTCGGTTGAAACAACGAGGCCGCGACCAACCGCAGACCCAACTACGCTCGACCCCGTGATCACCCTGACGGCCCGCCTCTCCCCCTCGGCCATCGACACCCGCCGGGGCGTGGTCCGCCTCCACCCGGAGGTACTGGACGCCCTCGGGCTGCGCGCGTGGGACGCGGTGCGCCTGACCGGAGCGCGGGTGAGCGCCGCCCTCGCCGCCGCGACCACCGGCGACGGCCCGCCAGGGGTGGTGTTCGTGGACGACGTGACCCTGTCGAACCTGGGCGTGGTCGAAGGCGCGGAGATCGTGGTCGCGCCGGTGGACGTCGCCGCCGCCCGGACCGTGACGGTGGCCGGGTCTCGGTTGGCGAGCACGTCGCTCACGCCCGAGACGCTGCGCATGGCGTTGACCGGCAAGGTGCTGACGGTCGGCGACGCGGTCTCCCTACTGCCGCAGGACCTGGCCCCGCCGCCTGGTGCGGACGTGAGCGCCACGCGGCGCAAGCTGTCGAATGCCATCGGCATGACGTGGACCAACGAGCTGCTGACCATCACGTCCGCCGACCCCGCTGGTGGGCCGGTGGCCGTGCAGCCGTCGACGGTTGTCGGCTGGCGGGATGGTGCGCGGACCGGTGACGTGCCTGCTGTCGTGGCCGGGGCCGGTTCGGGTGCGGGGGCCGGCTCGGGCGCTGCGGCTGGTTCGGGTGTGGGTTCTGGTTCTGGTCTGGCCGGCGCGGGCCCGGTGGGCGCGGGCTCGGTGGGCGCGGGCTCGGTGGGCGCGGGCTCGGTGGGGGTCGGGTCGGCGATGGGTTCCGGGTCGGCGGGTTCTTCGGCGGGATCCGGGTTCGGGGCGGCCGGCGTGGGCGGGGCTGCGGCGGTTGAGGCTGCGGCGCCTGTTGTGCCGACTGTGCCGGTTGCCGATCTTGTCGGGCAGCAGGAGGCGGCCAAGCGGCTCGCCGAGTGGCTCGATCTGACGTTCAGCCACCCCGAACTCCTGGCGCGGCTCGGGGCCACGCCCCGGTTGGCGGCGTTGGTGAGTGGACCCGAAGGGGTCGGCAAGGCGACGTTCGTGCGGGCTGTCGCGCACGGAGCCGGGGCGACCGTCGTGGAGGTCGCGGCGCCCAGCGTCGCCGTGCTGGAGGCCAACGCAGCAGCTCAGCGGGTGGCGGACGCGCTGGCTTCGGCGCAGTCGCCGGCGGTGTTGCTGCTGACGGACGTGGAGGCGTTGTTGCCCGCGTCCACGCCTCCGCCGGTGGCGACGGTGGTGCTGGACGCCCTGCACCGGCGTCCCGACGGGGTCGCGCTCGTCGTCACCAGCGCCCACCCGGAGGCCATCGACCCCCGGCTCCGGGTGCCCGAGCTGGTGGACCGCGAGCTGGTCCTGCCGTTGCCGGACGGGTCCGTTCGGACCGAGTTGCTGCGGATGCTGCTGCGCGACGTGCCCGTCGAGTCCGATGTGGACCTGGGTGTGGTGGCGGATCGGACTCCTGGGTTCGTTGCGGCGGACCTGGTGGCGTTGCGGCGGGAGGCCGCGGTGCGGGCGGCCATGCGGCAGCGGGACGTGGACGAGCCGCGGGTCGCGCAGTCGGACCTGTTGGGGGCGTTGGAGACGGTTCGACCTATCTCTATGTCGACTTCCGACACGTTGCGGACCGGTGGGTTGACGCTGGACGACGTCGGCGACATGGTCGAGGTCAAGCAGGCGTTGACGGAAGCCGCGCTGTGGCCGTTGCAGTACCCCGATTCCTTCGCCCGCCTCGGTGTCGCGCCGCCGCGCGGCCTCTTGCTGTACGGGCCGCCGGGATGCGGCAAGACGTTCCTGGTGCGGGCGCTGGCCGGGACCGGACGGCTGAACGTGCTGTCGGTGAAGGGCGCCGAGCTGATGGACAAGTTCGTCGGCGAGTCGGAGCGGGCGGTTCGCGAGTTGTTCCGGCGGGCTGCCGAGGCGGCGCCGGCGTTGGTGTTCCTGGACGAGGTGGACGCGTTGGCGCCCCGGCGCGGCCAGTCGTCCGACTCCGGTGTGTCCGATCGGGTGGTGGCCGCGCTGCTGACCGAGCTGGACGGGGTGGAACCGCTGCGGGACGTCATCGTGCTGGGCGCGACGAACCGGCCGGACCTGGTGGACCCGGCGCTGCTGCGGCCCGGCCGGTTGGAGCGGCTGGTGTACGTGCCGCCGCCGGACGCCGAGGCGCGGGCCGAGATCCTGCGTGCTTCGGCCCGGAACACGCCGTTGGCGTCGGACGTGGACCTCGACGCGTTGGCGGAGGAGTTGGACGGCTACTCGGCGGCGGACTGCGCGGGGTTGATCCGGGAGGCCGCGTTGACCGCGATGCGGGAGTCGTTGGCGGCGGCGGAGGTGACGGGTGCTCACCTCGCTTCGGCGCGTGCGGCGGTTCGGCCCTCGTTGGACCCGGCGCAGCTCGCCGAACTGGCCGCCTACGCCAAGTCACGCGAACGGTAAGTCGCGGACGGGTGAGGGTGGACGGGCGTCGGCGGGCAGGCGTCGGCGCACGGCAGGTTCGGGGTGCCGGAGCGGACGGCTCGCGGTGCGCGAGTGGACGACTCGCGGTGCGCGAGTGGAGGGCTCGCGGTGCGTGGGCGGGCTGGGGTTAGGAGACCTTGGAGCCTGGGCCCTTGTAGTCGTTGGTCACGATCACGATGATGCCGGGCTGGGCGGCTTGGATGCCGTCGAAGCGGGGTTTGACCTCGGCCTTGAGGAGGGTGGCCAGTTCACGGGCCGACGATTCCTCGTTGGTGCCGGGGCGGTAGTAGACCGTGGTGGTGGGGATGTTCCCGGACGAGTAGTTGCCCTTTTCGGCGACCTGCCAGCCGGCTCGTTCCACGTCGCCGGTCGCGCGGGCGGCCAGGCCCTGGGTGGTGCTGTTGTTGTACACGCGCACCGGGGGCTTGGGGATCGTGGCGACGGGCGGTGGCGGCGGGGTGTCCGCGGCTCCGGTGGTGGGGTCGACGGTCGGGGGCTCGTCCGAGGGCGCGGGCGTCGTCGGCTCGCTGGTCGGGGACGCCGTGTCGGAGGCGCCGGGCGTGTCGGATGTCCCCGGGGTCTCGGAGGTGCCGGGCGTGTCCGAGGTGCCGGGCGTGCCGGGCGTGCCGGAGGTGGCGGACGGTGGGGTGGGCTGGGCGGCGGGGGTGTCGTCGTCAGGGCCGCCGACGAACAGGCTGGCCACGCCGATCACCAGGGCGATGGCGGCGACGCCGAGCAGTGCGTAGCCCGCGGCGCGCGCCGGGTGGGCGGGCCCTGTCGACTGTTCGGGTTTGGTCATCGGCGCTCGACGCCCAGCCGCTTGGCCGCGCGGGCGCGTTGCCTGCCGGAACGGGACCTGCGCAGTCTCTTGATCAACATCGGATCGGCGGCCAACGCCTCTTCCTTCTCGATCAACGCGTTGAGCAGCTGGTAGTACCGCGTGGGGGACATGTCGAACAGCTCCTTGACGGCCTGTTCCTTCGCACCCGCGTACTTCCACCACTGGCGTTCGAAGGCCAGGATCTCGCGCTCCCGGTCGTTCAAACCGTCGGCCGGCCCCTCCGCCGGCGCCAGTGCCTCTGCGGCGTCCATCTGGCTCCTCAGCCGTGTCCCGTGCGTGGGTGCCATTACATCACGTGATCTTCGCGAGGGTCGGCTCATCGGTCGGCGCGTCCGATGAGGCGCGCCGATAGGCTGGGCGTCATGGCAGTTCACCCGATCCGGATCGCCGGAGATCCCGTGCTCCACCACCCGACCCGCCCGGTCGAGGCGTTCGACGAGGCGTTGCGCTCCTTGGTCGACGACATGTTCGAGACGATGGCGGCGGCGCACGGCGTGGGCCTGGCGGCCAACCAGATCGGGGTCGACCTGCGGTTGTTCGTCTACGACTGCCCGGACGACGAGGGTGTGCGACACCGGGGTGTGGTGGTGAACCCGGTGTTGGAGACGTCGGACGTGCCGTTGGGGATGCCGGATCCGGACGACGATTTCGAGGGGTGCCTGTCGGCGCCGGGCGAGACGTACCCGACGGGTCGGGCGCAGTGGGCGAAGGTGACGGGGTTCGACGGTGACGGCAAGCCCGTCGAGGTCGAGGGCACGGGGTTCCTGGCGCGGTGCCTTCAGCACGAGACGGATCACCTGGACGGGTTCCTCTACCTGGACCGGCTGGTGGGGCGGCACAAGCGGGCCGCCCGGAAGATGGTCAAGGCGAACGGCTGGGGTGTGCCCGGCCTGTCCTGGGACCCGGCGACGTCGCCCGACCCGTTCGCGGACGACGAGGACGAGTAGCGGCGGCTAGGCCTGGTCGGCGGGTTCGGGGTGCCGGAACGCGGCGGCGTCCGGCTGGTGGTCGACCCGGGTCGGGGCTTCGGGTCGCCGCCACGGCAGTTCGGGGAACGACGCCAGGTCGACGTGCGTGGTGCAGCCGGCGAGGTCGGCGTACGCCCCGGCGAGGACGGCGGCCCGGATGCGCTGCACCTGGCCGACCGTCGGCAGGTACCCCACCAGCAGGAACGGCAGGAGCAGCCGCCACGCGCCGACGGTCGCGGCCCGTGCCCGGTGCGGTGCGCGCAGGGCGGCGCGGGCGGCGCGCAACGCGTGCTCGCCGGCGGTGATGGACCTCGGGTAAGCGGCGTGGTCCCAGGACCAGCGCAGGCCTTCGGCCATGGCGCACCGGACGCAGTCGACGGGTCCGGTGCCGAGTTCGCCGCCGCACTGGGAGCAGACGACGAGGGTCATGGCCCAGTCGGTGCACGTCCACGGGTGCCGGCCGACCTCGTCGGCGAGCACGAGTTCGGCCAGTTCGCGCTCCCCCGAGCCGCCTTCGGCGAGCTGTTCGGCGGCGAGCAGCTCCTGCCAGTCGAGCAGCCAGTACTGGTCCACGAGTTCGGCGCAGAACCGGCATCCGGGGTAGCCGCGGCCGGCGAGGTCGCCGCACGACGGGCATGGCGAGACGGCGGCGGGGCGGGCCACGCGCCGCGCGCCGGGCGGGAACGGCTGGTGATCAGCCACGCGGTGAAAGGTACGCGTATTCGGGCGGCGTTGGCATCCGCGGCTTGGCATCGGGACCGAGCCGTGGCATGGTCAGGCCGATAACTCAACACACGCGGGAGCTCGCGCCACAGCGGGCTGAGAGGGTGGCTGGAGCCAGGGGCTCCGGTGCCGCCGACCGCCTGAACCTGACCGGGTAATGCCGGCGTAGGGAGGAATGTCGTGACGGCACTTGACGACCGTTCGGTCAAGCCCAGTGTCACCACCGGGCCGATCTCCGGCTCGCACAAGGTTCACCGAGTGGTGGACGAGGACGTGCGGGTGCCCTTCCGGAGGGTGGAGCTGACCAATGGTGATCATGTCGATCTGTACGACACTTCCGGTCCGTATACCGACGACGACGTCACCATCGACGTCCACAGTGGACTTCCCGCGTTGCGCGCGGGGTGGGTCGCGGAGAGGGAGCCGGTCAACGGGGCGGTGACCCAGCTGGCGTACGCGAAGGCCGGGGTCATCACGCCGGAGATGCGGTTCATCGCGGCGCGCGAGGGCATGAGCCCCGAGGTCGTGCGGGACGAGGTGGCGATCGGTCGGGCGGTCATCCCGCTCAACCGGAACCACCCCGAGGCCGAGCCGATGATCATCGGCAAGAAGTTCCTGGTGAAGATCAACGCCAACATCGGCAACTCGGCCGTGACCTCCTCGATCGAGGAGGAGGTGGAGAAGATGGTGTGGGCGGCCCGGTGGGGCGCCGACACGATCATGGACCTGTCCACCGGGAAGCGGATCCACGAGACGCGTGAGTGGATCATGCGGAACTCGCCGGTGCCGATCGGGACGGTGCCGATCTACCAGGCGCTGGAGAAGGTGGACGGCGATCCGGCGAAGCTGTCGTGGGAGGTGTACCGCGACACGGTGATCGAGCAGGCCGAGCAGGGCGTCGACTACATGACGGTGCACGCGGGCGTGTTGCTGCGGTACGTGCCGCTGACGGCGCGCCGGGTGACGGGGATCGTGTCGCGCGGCGGGTCGATCATGGCGGCGTGGTGCCTGGCGCACCACAAGGAGAGCTTCCTGTACACGCACTTCGAGGAGCTGTGCGGGATCCTGCGCGAGTACGACGTGACGTTCTCGCTGGGTGACGGGCTGCGGCCGGGGTCGATCGCGGACGCCAACGACGAGGCGCAGTTCGCCGAGTTGCGGACGCTGGGCGAGTTGACGCACATCGCGCGGGCGCACGACGTGCAGGTGATGATCGAGGGTCCGGGTCACGTGCCGATGCACAAGATCGCGGAGAACGTGCGGTTGGAGGAGGAGTGGTGCGGCGAGGCGCCGTTCTACACCCTCGGGCCGCTGGCGACGGACATCGCGCCGGGCTACGACCACATCACGTCGGCGATCGGTGCGGCGCAGATCGGCTGGCTGGGCACGGCGATGCTGTGCTACGTGACGCCGAAGGAGCACCTGGGGCTGCCGAACCGGGACGACGTGAAGACCGGCGTGATCACGTACAAGATCGCGGCGCACAGCGCGGACCTGGCCAAGGGCCACCCGGGGGTGCAGGAGTGGGACGACGCGCTGTCGAAGGCGCGGTTCGAGTTCCGGTGGGAGGACCAGTTCAACCTGTCGCTGGACCCGGACACGGCGCGGTCGTTCCACGACGAGACGCTGCCCGCGTCGCCGGCGAAGACGGCGCACTTCTGCTCGATGTGCGGGCCGAAGTTCTGCTCGATGAAGATCACCCAGGACGTGCGGCGGTACGCGGAGGAGCACGGTCTGTCCACTGTGGAGGCGATCGAGGCGGGCATGTCGGAGAAGTCGCACGAGTTCGCCGACCACGGCAACAAGGTCTACCTGCCGGTAGTGGATTGAGCGGGGTCGGCTGATGGCTGTCGCTCCACCGAAGGTCCTCACCATCGCCGGGTCTGATTCCGGCGGTGGTGCGGGCCTCCAGGCTGACTTGCGGACGTTGTTCGCGTGCGGTGTGCACGGGATGACGGCCGTCACGGCGGTGACCGTGCAGAACTCGCTGGGCGTCACCGGGTACACCGAGATCCCGCCGGAGGTGGTCGCGGCGCAGATCGAGTCGGTGGCCGCGGACATCGGGGTGGACGCGGCGAAGACGGGGATGCTGGCGTCGGCGGCGATCATCGAGGCGGTCGCGGGGGCGCTGGACCGGGTCCGCGTCGGGCCGTTCGTGGTAGACCCGGTGGCGGCGTCGATGCACGGCAACCAGCTGTTGGCGGACGACGCGCTGGACGCGTTGCGGTCGCTGCTGTTCCCGCGTGCGACGTTGGTGACGCCGAACCTGGACGAGGTGCGGCTGCTCACGGGTCTGGACGTGCGGAGCCGGGCCGACCAGCGGAAGGCCGCGGAGGCGTTGCACGCCATGGGGCCGCGGTGGGTGCTGGTGAAGGGCGGGCACCTGTGGGGCGACCCGGAGTGCCTGGACGTGCTGTACGACGGTTCGGAGTTCATCGAGCTGCTGGGGCCGCGGTACGACGTGAAGCACACGCACGGCAGCGGTGACACGTTGGCTTCGGCGATCACGTCGCAGCTGGCGCGGGGTGTGGACGTGCCGGCGGCCGTGCGGTTCGGCAAGGACTTCATCGTCCGCTCGGTGGCCGCCGCGTACCCGTTGGGCAGTGGTGTGGGTCCTGTGTCGCCGTTGTGGAGGTTGGAAGGAGAACACCGGCCCTAGGCGCACCGGGGTGCGGCTGGCGCGTCCTGTCGGTCATGAGCGCAGGGTCGGTCATGGGCGCAGGACAGGACGCGGACGTCGCCGAGGCGGTGTTGGGTCAACCGGTGGCCGTCGTGACGCTGGTCGCGGGCTCGCTGGTGCTGGGCGCGGCCGGGTTCGCGGTCGCGCGGTGGCGCCGGTGGCCCGCGATCCCGGCCGTGCTGGCGGGGTGCGGGCTGGCGTTGGCGTTGGCGGTCACGCTGGCCCGGACGGGCGGGTCGTTCACGCTCGTCACCACCGACCCGGTCGGGAGGTGCGTCGGGAACGTCGGGTTCTCGCTCGCCGGGTCGTGGGAGCGGCTGAACGTGGTGATGCTGGTGCCCTTCGCGTTCTTCGCCACGGTGGCGTGCCGGCGGCCGTTCGCGGTGCTCTCGGTGTCGGGGCTGGTCAGCGGCGCGGTGGAGCTGACGCAGGCGGCGACCGGGATCGGGGTGTGCGAGGCGCAGGACTTCTCCAACAACACGATCGGCGCGCTGGTCGCGGCGCTGGTGGCGTGGCTGGTCGCGGCGCTGGTGGCGTGGCTGGTCACGGCCGTTGCCCGGCCGGCCGGTCGGGGTGGCCGCGCGCCGGACCTGTCACGCCGGGCCTGACCACCCGGCGAGTGCTTCGCAGGCGTCCCCGCCCAAGGGACCCCTGATCTTCATTCTCCCAGAGGGGTCCGACAATTCCCGGCGGTCGATGGTCGGCGGTCGGCGAGCCGGGCAGGCAGCGCAGCAGGCAGGGCAGGGGCGGGAGAGACGGCCGGGTGGGCAGGACGGGTGGGGCGGCAGGGTGGGGCAGGTCAGCTGACCTCGCCGACCAGTTCCTCCAACGCCGGCAACGCGTTGACCAGGGCATCGCGGTGGTCGGGTGAGAGTTCCTGGATGCGGCGCTGCAACTCGCGGACCCGTGCCGACCTGACGCCGGACACCATGGTCACGCCCTCCGGGGTGGGTGTGGCCAACCAGGCGCGGCCGTCTTGCGGGTCGGGTTCGCGGCGCACGTAACCGGATTCGACCAGGGCGGCCACGATGCGGGACAGGGTCGGCGGTGCGACGCCTTCCTTGGCGGCGAGGTCACCCAGCCGCATCGGCCCGCACCGCGCCAGAGTGGCCAGCGCGGACACCGCCCCGGGACCCAGCCCGGGTGATCCGGTGCGGCGCAGCAGCCGGGATAGCCTGCCGATCGCGAGGTACAGCCGGGCGGTGGCGTCCTCGACCTGGTCGGCCGTCACGGCACTCCTCCTCGGGCAGACGGACACAGCTGACGAAGCGTCCATCATGCCGTGCCTGGCAATCACTCCACTGCCGGACTCGACGCGTGGGCCCAGAACCTCTTGGGGATGCGCCCCGCCAACCGCGCGAGCCGGCCGGCTTCCACGCCCGCGCGCATGGCCGCCGCCATCCGCTCCGGGTCCTGCGCCCGCGTCACGGCGGTCGCCAGCAGCACGGCCGAGCAGCCCAGTTCCATCGCCAGCGCCGCGTCCGAGGCCGTGCCGACGCCCGCGTCGAGGATCACCGGCACGGACGCGCGGGACACGATGAGCTCGATGTTGTGGGGGTTGCGGATGCCGAGGCCGGTGCCGATGGGCGAGCCGAGGGGCATCACGGCGGCGCAGCCGAGCTGTTCCAGGCGCAGCGCGAGAACGGGGTCGTCGGACGTGTAGGGCAGCACGACGAACCCGTCGTCGACCAGTTTCCCGGCCGCGTCCAACAGCTCCACGGGGTCGGGCAGCAGGGTCTGGTCGTCGGCGATGACCTCCAGCTTCACCCAGTTCGTCTCCAGGGCTTCCTGGGCGAGCCGGGCGGTGAGGACGGCTTCGGCGGCGGTGCGGCAGCCGGCGGTGTTGGGCAGCGCGGCGATGCCCAGCCGGCCGAGGAGGTCGAGCACGCCGCCGCCGGACGCGTCGAGCCTGCGCATCGCGACGGTGGTCAGTTCCGTGCCGGACGCGATGAGCGCGCGTTCCAGCACGGACAGGTTGGCGGCGCCGCCGGTGCCCATCACGAGGCGTGAGCCGAACTCGCGTCCGGCGATCACCAGGGGGTCGTCCACGTCAGCCTCCTTGCACAGCGGTCAGCACCTCGATCGCGGCGCCGTCCGGCACCACGGTCGTCTTCCAGGCCGTGCGGGGCACGACTTCGCCGTCGACCGCGACCGCGACCCCGTTGGGCGGCGCGTCGAGCAGCACGAGGACGGCGGCGACGGTCGACCCGTCGGCCAGTTCCCGTTCCAGCCCGTTGACCTTCGCCTTCACCGGTTGTTTCCTCCTTCGCGGAGCAGGGCGAGCACCCGTCGCGCGGTGACGGGTGCGAGCAGCAGACCGTTGCGGTGGTGGCCGGTGGCGGCCAGCACACCGGGTTCGAGCCAGTCGATGACCGGCGCGTTGTCGGGGCTGCCGGCGCGGAACCCGGCGACGGCCTCGACCAGGGCGTACTCGGCGATCCCGGGCCACACGACCTCGGCGTCGCGCAGCAGGTCCCGCACGCCGCCCACGGTGACGTCGCCGTCGAACCCGGCTTCGTACTGGGTGGCGCCGAGCACGAACCCGCCTTCGCGCGGCACGAGGTAGACGGGTCGGCCGGACACGTGGGCGCGGATGGTGTGGCGGGGTGGCGGGAGGGCGCCGGGTCTGGCCGCGAGTCGCAGGATCTCGCCCTTCACGGGCCGGATCACGTCGCGCAGCGACGGGTGCAGGTCACGGCTCCACGCGCCGGCCGCGATGACCGTCACACCGGTCTCCGCGGCGGGCTCCGCGACGAACGCCACGCCGCTCGCGGCGCACGCCTCGCGCAGCGCGCGCAGCAGGACGCGGTTGTCCACGGCCAGGTCCCCCGGCACGGACAGTCCACTTCGGACCGGCCCGAGGCCGGGTTCCAGCGCGCGCAGCTCTCGTCCGGTGAGCCGGGTCGCGGACCGCCCCATCCGGGCCAGGTAGGCGCACAGCTGGTCCAGCACCTCGGCGTCGGCCCGGTCGACGGCCACCGCGAGCGTCCCGACCGGGCTCAGCTCCACGCCCAGCTCGCGGGCGTACTCGGGCCACAGCCCCAGGGATTCGACGCCGAGCGCCAGCACGTGCTCGTCACCGGGCCAGGCTTCGGTGACGGGGGCGAGCATCCCGCCCGCGACCCACGAGCCGCCGTGCGGCGATTCACGGTCGACGACCTCGACGCGGAACCCGGCGCGCGCCGCGTACCAGGCCGTGGACAGGCCGATGACGCCACCGCCGAGGACGGTCACTCGCATTGCCAAGGCACTCACGCTCCCTGCGCCGGCATGACCCGGATCAGGTTCGACGGTCGGAGCGAACCACGCTCCCTCTCAGCCCGGTGTGTTCCAGGCTCCCGTGCGGACCGTCTCCACCGTAGCGCACGAATCGGCCGGGCGGTTACCGTGCGGCCCGTGCCAGGACTCGACGGAACGCAGATCAGGCGGCGGCTCGCCGACGCGCGGCTCTACCTCTGCACGCCCGCCCGCCCGGACCTCGCGGAGTTCGCGGACGCGGCGCTCGCGGGCGGTGTGGACATCGTGCAGTTGCGCGACAAGGGCCTTGAAGCGAAGCAGGAGATCGCCGCGCTGGAGGTGCTCGCCGAGGCGTGCGCGCGGCACGGTGCGCTGCTCGCGGTGAACGACCGGGCGGACGTGGCGCTCGCCGTGGACGCCGACGTGCTGCACCTGGGGCAGGACGACCTGCCGGTGTCGGTCGCCCGCCGGATCGTCGGTGACGGCGTGGTGATCGGCCGGTCGACGCACGACGTGGACCAGGCGCGGGCGGCGGCGGTGGAGCCGGGCGTGGACTACTTCTGCACGGGTCCGTGCTGGCCGACGCCGACGAAGCCGGGACGTCCGGCGCCGGGGCTGGACCTGGTGCGGGCGACCGCCGGCACGACGGACCGGCCGTGGTTCGCGATCGGCGGCATCGACCGGGAGCGGCTGCCGGAGGTGCTGGCGGCGGGCGCGGACCGGGTGGTCGTGGTGCGCGCCGTCACGGAGGCGGCGGACCCCCGCGCCGCCGCAGCATGGTTGAAAGTTCAACTAGAAGGCGTACAGTCGTCCGTGTGATGCCTGTGCTGTACCTGGGCCACGGGGCGCCCCCGCTGGCCGACGACGAACGGTGGACCGGCGAGCTGGCGTCCTGGTCCGCGACGCTGCCGCGCCCGGAGTCGATCCTGGTCGTCTCCGCGCACTGGGAGAACGACCCGCTGACCCTCGGCGCGACCACCACCGTGCCGCTGACGTACGACTTCCGGGGCTTCCCCCAGCGGTACTACGAGGTCACCTACGAGGCGCCGGGCGCGCCGGAGCTGGCGGCGGACGTCACCCGGCTGCTCGACCGGCCGGTGGCGCACGACGAGCGGCGCGGCCTGGACCACGGCGCTTACGTGCCGCTGAAGGAGATGTTCCCCGAGGCGGACGTCCCTGTGCTCCAGATGTCCATGCCCAGCCTCGACCCGCGTGACCTGTTCGACGTCGGGCGGAAGCTCGCCCCGCTGCGCGACCAGGGCGTGCTGATCGTCGGCAGCGGGTTCATGACGCACAACCTGAGCTGCGTGGACATGTCGGTCGGGCCGGGCTACCAGCCGCCGTCGTGGTCCGCCGAGTTCGACGACTGGGCGGGTCGGGCGCTGGCCGCCGGCGACGTGGACGCGCTGCTCGACTTCCAGCGCAAGGCGCCCGCCGCCGGGATCGCGCACCCGCGCACCGAGCACTTCGCGCCGCTGTTCGTGTCGCTGGGCGCGAGCGGGGCGCAGGAGGCGACGACCACCGTCGAGGGCTTCTGGTACGGGCTGTCCAAGCGGTCCGTGCAGTTCGCCTGACCCCGTGCGGAGGAACACCCCCCGGGCTGGGTGCCCAGGGGGTGTTCTTCACGCGGTGCGCGGTCCGCTGAGGACGGCCGCGCGTCCCACTCCGGTCGTCAGCCGGTCACGAGGCGCAGGCCGTACGCGCTCAGGATCTCGTTGACGGGCTGGAAGAAGGTCGTGCCGCCGGACGAGCAGTTGCCGGAACCGCCGGAGGTCACGCCCTGGGCCTGGCCGAAGCCGGTGCCCGCCACCCACGAGCCGCCCGAGTCACCGGGCTCGGCGCACGCGGTGGTCCGCGTCAGGCCGTACACGATGCCGGACGAGCCGTAGTTGACCGTCTGGTTCTTGGCCTGGACCGTGCCGCAGCGCCAGCCCGTGGTGGAGCCGGAGCGGCAGATCGACGCGCCGACGGCGGCCTCCGAGGAGCCCTTCACCACGACGTTGGTGCCGTTGTAGCGGTTGACCCACGGACGCGAGGTCCAGCTGGAGTTCGTGCGCACCCAGGCGTAGTCGTTGCCGGGGAACGACGAGCCCGCGAACGAGCCGGAGGTGACCCGGTTGTAGCCCTGGGTGGCGGTGCCGACGCGGCCGCAGTGGCCCGCCGTCACGTAGCCGCCCGCGGTGACCGAGAAGCCGACCGAGCAGCGTCCGCCGCCCATGTAGTACGCGTCACCGCCGCGGGTGTCGTACAGGGTCGTCGGGGACTCCGCGACCTCCACCACGCGGACCGCCGGGCTCAGCGCCGAGGCGGTGGCCAGGAAGCTGTCGGCCGCCGCGTCGCGGGTGTTGCGGTTGACCTCGACCACGACCGTGTTGGACGCGTCGTCGACCCGCCAGCCGGTGATGGACGCCGGCGCGGACAGGGTGTCCAGCGCGGCCTTCGTGGCGGTGAGCTTGCGGTGCGAGTGGGGGAAGACCTTGACGTCGGCCCCGGCGGCGCGCGCCGCGTCGGCCTTCGCCGCGTCGGTGACACCGACGGTCATCTTCCCGGTCGCCGAGTCGATCCACGCGCCGGCGAAGGCATCGCCGAGGACGCCGCGCGCCTTGTTCTCGACGTCACCCGACCTGGCGTCGTTCGCCAGACGGACGCGGGCCTGATCGGCGTTCAGGCCCAGGTCGCGTTCCACCGCCTGGAGCAACTCGGCCGGGTAGCTCTCCGTGTCCGCCGCGGTTCCCGCATAGGGGGCGGCGGGTTCCGCTTGGGCCGGTACGCTGAGAGCTGTAGCCGTGCCGGCGGCCAGCAGGACGGCCGTGGCAAGGCGGGCCGCACTCGTGCGGTTCATTAGGCGTCTCCCTCATCTTCGGGTGCAGGGAACCCGAGAGCCTGGTTGCAGGGACCGCTCTCGGGGGCTCTAGGGGGACGGGTGGTGGGGCGGCGGCAGGGGTCGCCCCACCCCACAACTCCTCGTCCGGATCGTCGCCCGGGTCTCCGGTGGCGTGGTCACGCACGGCAAGGACAGGGCTCGCGGCTTCCGCATGTGCCCTCCTCCCCGGTCTTCTACCGACCAGTACTCGCCCGTTCGAGCGACTTTATGACCCTGTTACCTATTACGGTTCAGGCCATCTGAGGGCGAAGTGTGTCACAGCCCACGCCGGATTGACTGCGCTCTGTAGCGTTTGACAGTTAACTCTCACTCAAGGTAGTGAGTCGATCACCGATTCGGGCGGTTTTGCCAGAAGTAAGGGAATGGGCTTGCAACGCCCCGTACGTGTGAATGTTCTTGCCCCGTGCGGGTGACGCCGGAGGAATTCCGGTTGCCGCCCGTGTAGTGCGCAGGCCGCCGCAGGGGTGAGGATCGTCGACATGGAACTCGTCACCATCGCCGACATCCGGTCCGCCGCCGACGTCATCGGGGCCGCCGCCGTCCGCACGCCGCTGCTGAGGTTCGACGACGGGCTGTGGCTCAAGCCGGAGAGCCTGCAGCCGGTCGGCGCGTTCAAGATCCGCGGCGCATACCACGCGGTGGCGCGGCTGCCGGAGGACGTGCGGGCGCGCGGTGTCGTCGCCTACTCCAGCGGCAACCACGCGCAGGCCGTCGCGTACGCGGCGAAGCTGTTCGGCGTGCCCGCCGTGGTCGTCGTGCCCGACACGACGCCGCGGGTCAAGGTCGACGCGACCCGGTCGCACGGGGCCGAGGTGATCGAGGTGCCGATGGCGCGGCGCGAGTCGCTGGCCGCCGAGCTGGTGGCGGAACGCGGCGCGACGCTGATCCCCCCGTTCGACCACCCCGACGTCATCGCGGGTCAGGGCACCATCGGGTTGGAGGTGGTGGCCGACCTGCCGGACGTCGACACGGTGCTGGTGCCGGTGAGCGGCGGCGGGCTGATCGCCGGGGTGGCGACGGCGGTGAAGGCGCTGCGCCCGTCGACCCGGGTGGTCGGGGTGGAGCCCGCGCTGGCGGGTGACGCGGCCGAGTCGCTGCGGGCCGGGACGCTCGTCCGGTGGTCCGCCGACGACCGGGCGCGGACCATCGCGGACGGGCTGCGGGCGGAGCCGTCCGAGCTGACGTTCGCGCACATGCGGGCGTACGTGGACGACGTCGTGACCGTGTCGGACGAGGAGATCGGGGCGGCGGTCGGCCGGTTGGCCCGGCAGGCGCGGCTGGTGGTGGAGCCCAGCGGCGCGGTGACCGCCGCCGCCTACCTGGCCCGGCCGTCGCACTTCTCCGGCCGGACCGTCGCGGTGCTGTCGGGCGGGAACGTCGACCCCGAGGTGTTCGCCCGGTACCTCTAGCTCGGGTACCTCCGGTGCCGGGCACCTCGGGCCGGTGTCCGGGGAGCCGATGCCTCCGAACCGGTGCTCCGGGCCGGTGCTCCGGGTGGGTGCCTCGGGGCCGGTGCGGGTCAGGTGCGCACCGGTGGTCCGTCGACCGGGCAGCTGTGGGGGTCGTGGTGCTCCTGGGCGGCTTCGAGGACGCGGTTGTCGACGCCGAGGGCCAGCAGGCCGCCGACGACCGACGCCACCGCGCACACCAGCAGCGCCGTCTGCCGGCCCCGGGTCATCGCCGTCGGATCGGCGTACTGGGCGCCGGTCAGGCCCGCTGCCGCGGGGAGGACGGCCACCGCGACCAGGCCGCCGGTGCGGGCGACCGCGTTGTTGCCCCCGGAGGCGATCCCCGCGTACCGGTCCGGGGCGGCGGCCGGCACGGTCGCCGTCACCGGCGCCACCACCGCGGCGAGGCCGAACCCGAACACCAGCAGGCCGGGCAGGACACCGGTCCAGTAGCCGACGCCCGGCACCACCGACCGCAGCATGACCATGCCGACCCCGATCAGGATCGGCCTCCGACGAGGTGGGTGCGAGGCCCGAACTTCTGGGCCAGGCTCCCGGACTTCGCGGACAGCGCCAGCAGGAGCAGCGTGATGGGGATGCCGGCCAGGCCGGCGACCATCGGCGGGTAGTGCAGCGACACCTGCAGTTGCAGGACCATGAGCACCATGACGCCGCCCAGGGCCGCGTAGACGAGGAACGTCAGGGCGTTGGACAGGACGAACGTCCGGCCGGCGAACAGCCGTGGCGGCACCAGCGGTTCCCGGCCGCGGACCTGGAGCAGGACGAACGAGGTCAGCCCGCCACCCCGACGACCGCCGCCGTGACGACCAGGGCGTCGGCGCCCCGGACCGGCGCCTCGACCAGTGCTCCGGTGACGCCGGCCAGGCCGAGCGCTCCGACGACCGAGCCGAGGACGTCGGGGTGGCCGGTGGGCGACTCGTCGCGGACTCCGGCACGTAGCGGCGGGCCAGCCGGACGCAGACCACCGCGAACGGCAGGTTGATCAGGAACGCGAGCCGCCACGACCACGCCTGGACCAGCACGCCGCCGAGCAGCGGGCCGATCGCGGTGGCGACGCCGGCCAGCCCGGACCAGGCGCCGATGGCCCGGCCTCGGTCGGCTCTGGCGAAGACGGACTGGAGGATGGCCAGCGAGCCGGGGGTGAGCAGCGCGCCGCCGATGCCTTGCAGGACGCGGGCGGCGACCAGGAGTTCCGTGGTCGGGGCCAGGCCGCAGGGGAGGGAGGCGGAGCCGAACCGGATGACGCCGAAGACGAAGACGCGACGGCGGCCGTAGCGGTCGCCGAGCGAGCCGGCGATCAGGATCAGCGAGGCGAGGGCGAACAGGTAGCCGTCGAGGATCCCCTGGAGGCCGGCGACGGAGGCCCCGAGTTAGGCGCCGATGCGGGGCAGGGCGACGTTGACGATCGTGCTGTCGAGCATCGCCATGCCGGAGCCGAGGATCGTCGTGGCCAGGACGGCTTTCGCGCGCCCCGTCCCCCACTCCACGGTCTCCGCCACCGCACCATTCTGCCCGCGGACCTGTCCGCGGGTCGTCCGGCCGCCCACCGGGCGCGGTGTCGTGGCGGGCCGGTCGGTGGGTCCGGCTGGTGGTGCGGCGGGTCAGTCGATGGGGCGGGTCAGTCGATGGGGCGGTTGAGGGTGGCCACGAACTTGTAGCGGTCGCCCCGGTACACCGAGCGGACCCACTCGACCGGGTTGCCCTCCGTGTCGAACGAGTGCCGCGACAGCAGCAGCATCGGCAGGCCGATGTCGGCGCCGAGCAGCTCGGCTTCCTCGGGTGAGGCGAGCGCCGTCTCAATAGTCTCCTCGGCGTGCCCCATCTCGACCCCGAACCGCTCGCGCAGCACCTGGTACAGCGACGCCCCCGGCGCGAGGTACCGGCGCAGGCCCCGGAACCGGCCCAGTGCCAGGTGCGTGGTCTCGATCGCCATGGGCTCGCCGTCGGCCAACCGCAGCCGGTGCAGCCGGAGCACCTTGGCGCCCGCCCGCACACCGAGCAGCCTGGCCAGCTCGGCCTCCGCCGGCATCTCCGACGCCTCGATCAACCGCGACGACGGCTGCCGCCCCTGCGCCTTCATGTCCTCTGTGTACGAGGACAGCTGGAGCCGTTGCGCCACCTTGGGTTCCGCGGCGAACGTGCCCTTCCCCTGCACGCGCAGCAACCGGCCCTCGACGGTCAGTTCGGCAAGCGCTTGCCTCACCGTCGTGCGCGAGACGTCGAACTCCGCCGCCAGCGAACGCTCCGTCGGGATCGGCGATCCTGGCGGCAACGCGCGCAGGAGGTCGAGCAGATGCCGCTTGAGTCCCCAGTACTTCGGCTCGCGCTGCGCGCGAGCCCTGGCGTCCACGCCAGTCGCAGGGCTCGTTTCGAGCATGCCTTCCTCCTCGCCCCTTGCCGCCAACCTGCCACCGCTCCCAGACACAGGATGCCCTGTCCACGTCGGATCGCGCTGCCGAACCCCCTACAAGCCCCGGGAAATTGATCCGATGACTTTGCAACGGTCCAGCAACGGCCTTGACATGCCCTGTGGCGAGGCACACTCTAGGCCGCATTGGTCTACACCACTTAAGCGTTCCGGTCGAGGGATCGGGGCATGGGGAAAGGGCGCACACGTGAAGGGCTGGAGAGGACTGGCCGTAAGTGCCGCCGCACTCGCGGTGGCCGTGGCCGGATGTGGCACGAGCACCGACAGCGGCAGCAGCAACTCCGGTGAACCGAAGACGCTGACGGTGTGGTTGATGGACGGTTCCGCACCGGCCACCCTGACCGACGCGCTGAACAAGGAGTTCCAGGACTCGCACGCCGGCGTCACCGTCAAGTACGAGGTCCAGAAGTGGGGCGGCATCCAGGAGAAGCTGACCACCGCCCTGACCAGCAACAACCCGCCGGACGTCATTGAGCTGGGCAACACCCAGACGGCGAAGTTCGCGGCCGAGGAGACCCTGCTCGACCTGAGCGCGGACGTCTCCGACCTCAACGGCGACCAGTGGCTGAGCGGTCTGAAGGACTCGCTGACCTGGGACGACAAGCAGTACGGCCTGCCGTTCTACGCGGCCAACCGCACGGTCATCTACCGGACGGACCTGTTCGAGGCCGCCGGGATCACCGCGCCGCCCACCTCGCGTGACGAGTGGATCGCCGCGATCGAGAAGCTCAAGGCGGCCAACGCGGCCGACCCCGAGTTCCAGCCCCTGTACCTGCCGGGCCAGTCCTGGTACGTGCTGCTGTCGTTCATCTGGGACGAGGGCGGCGACGTGGCCAAGCCGCAGGGTTCCGCCTGGGCGGGCGCGCTCGACACCCCGCAGGCCAAGGCCGGCCTGGAGTTCTACAAGACGCTGGTGGACGCCTCCGGCACCAAGGCCCCGAAGGACGCGGACGAGGCCACGCCGCAGCAGATGGAGGTGTTCGGCACCGGCAAGGTCGGCATGATGATCGGTCTGCCGTGGGAGCTGGGTGGCGCGGTCAAGGCCAACCCGGACCTGGAGGAGAAGACCGCGGCGTTCCCGATCCCGTCGAAGACCGCGGGCAAGACCGCCCCGGTGTTCCTCGGCGGCTCGAACCTGGCCATCCCGGTCGGCAGCAAGAACGCCGACCTGGCCAAGGAGTACCTGAAGCTCCTCAGCTCCAAGAAGTACCAGGACATGCTGGCCGAGGGCGGTTCGGTGCCGGGCACGTCGACCGACACGTCGAAGCTGGAGAGCAACCCGCTGGGCAAGGCGCTGGCCGCGTCCGCCCCGAACGGCAAGGTCACCCCGACCACGCCGGCGTGGGCCGCGGTCGAGGCTGGCCAGAACCCGCTGAAGGACATGCTGACCGCGTACCTGACCGGCGCGAAGTCGCTGGACGCGGCCACAGCGGACGCGAACGCCGCCCTGTCGAAGACCCTGGGCGGATGACGATCGGATGACGGCCGTGCACACGACCGACGCCGCGGTGCCGACGAACCCGTCGGCACCGCGGCGTGCCGCACCGGACGGCGCGCCGCGCCGTCGGGGCAGCGCCTTCGACCGGACGCTGCCCTACCTGCTGCTGGCCCCCGCCGTGGTGGCCATCCTCTGGCTCATCGGTTGGCCCGTCCTCTCGGTAGTGGTGACCAGCTTCCGCAAGCTGAACCTGCGTGAGCTGACCCGCGGCGAGGTCGTGTGGACCGGTCTCGACAACTACAAGGAGATCCTGGGCGATCCCGGGTTCTGGACGATCGCGATCCGCACGGTGGTGTTCACCGCGATCGTGGTGGCCGCGTCGGTGGTCGCCGGCCTGCTGATCGCGCTGCTGATGCGGCAGATCAGCCCGGTCGTCCGGATCGTGCTCCAGGTCGCGATGCTGCTGGCGTGGGCGATGCCGCTGCTGGCGGCCACCACGGTCTACCAGTGGATCTTCGACCAGCAGTACGGGATCCTGAACAAGACGCTGGTCAAGCTCGGGTTCGAGTCGTTCGGCGGGTACTCGTGGTTCTCCACCGGCACGTCCACGCTGGCCGTGATCGGGCTGCTGATCGTGTGGCAGGCGATCCCGTTCCTGGCGTTCTCGCTCTACGCGGGCGCGATCGGCATCCCGAAGGACCAGTACGAGGCGGCGGGCATCGACGGCGCGTCGGCGTGGCAGACGTTCCGCTCGGTGACGTGGCCCGAGCTGAAGCCGCTGCTGCTGATGGTGACGTTCCTGTCGATGCTGTGGGACTTCAAGGTGTTCGCCCAGATCTGGGCGATGAAGAAGGGCGGCCCGGACGGCGGCAGCACCACGCTGGCCGTCTACCAGTACCTGGAGGGCATCTCGAAGAGCCACTTCGGGGTGGCCGCCGCGGTGTCCGTGGTGATGGTGGTGCTGCTGGCGCTGCTCACGTTCCAGTACCTGCGCAGGCTGGTCCGATCGCAGGAGGGTGCGCTGTGACCGCGAAGAAAGTGACTGTCAACGTCGTCGCGGTGGTCGTGGCGGTGTTCTTCGCGTTCCCGACCTACTGGATGGTCTCGACCGCGTTGAAGCCGCGCAAGGACCTGCTGTCGAGCGACTACGACCTGGTGCCGTTCTCGGTGACGGGCTCGAACTTCGCCACCGCGTGGTCCAAGCCCGGGTTCCTGAGCGCGCTGGGCAACAGCCTGATGGTGTCGCTGGCGGCGGTGCTGGCGGCGATCCTGGTGGGTCTGCTGGCGGCGTTGGCGATGTCCCGGATGCGGTTCCGGGGCCGCAAGGGCTTCGTGATGCTGATGCTGGTCGCGCAGATGGCGCCGTTCGAGGCGCTGCTGATCCCGATGTTCCTGATGATGCGGGACCTGGACCTGCTGGACCGGCTGCCGTCGTTGGCGCTGATCTACTTCGCGGTGACGCTGCCGTTCTGCGCGTGGACGCTGCGCGGGTTCGTCAACGGCATCCCGCTGGAGCTGGAGGAAGCGGCGATGGTGGACGGCTGTGGCCGGTGGGGCGCGTTCCGGCGGGTGACGTTGCCGCTGCTCGGCCCTGGCCTGGTGGCCACGTCGGTGTTCGCGTTCGTGACGGCGTGGAACGAGTTCCTGTTCGCGCTGTCGCTGATCAACGACCAGTCCAAGGAGACCCTGCCGGTGTGGCTGTCGGGGTTCCAGACCAACTTCGGCACGGACTGGGGTGGCGCGATGGCCGCGTCGGCGCTGTTCACGCTGCCGGTGCTGGTGTTCTTCCTGATCGTGCAGCGCAAGATGGTCACCGGTGTCACCGCCGGTGCGGTGAAGGGGTAGAACCGCATGTCGTTGCACCGGCTCGCGTCGGGTGTCCTGCTGCCGGGGTTCCACGGGACCACGGCGCCGGACTGGCTGTTGAAGCGGGTGGCGGACGGGCTCGCCGGCGTGGTGCTGTTCGGGCGCAACGTCACCGATGACGTGCAGGTGACGGCGCTGAACGCGCGGTTGCGCGACGCGCGGGCGGACGTCGTGATCGGGATCGACGAGGAGGGTGGCGACGTCACCCGGCTCGACGCCGGGCACGGGTCGGAGGTGCCGGGCAACCACGCGCTCGGCGCGGCCGGTGACCTGGGGTTGACCCGGGCGGTGGCGGCGTCGATCGGGTCGCGGCTGGCGGCGTGCGGGGTGAGCCTGAACCTGGCGCCGTCGGCGGACCTGGTGCTGACGCTGGACGACCCGGTGATCGGGGTGCGGTCGTTCGGGTCGGACCCGGTGGTGGCGGGCGCGCACGTGGCGGCGTTCGTGGAGGGGATGCAGGCCGTCGGGGTCGCCGCGTGCGCCAAGCACTTCCCGGGGCATGGCGCGTCCACTGTGGACTCCCACGCGGCGTTGCCGGTGCTGCCGCGGTCGGTGGCGGAGTTGACGGCGGTGGAGTTCGTGCCGTTCCGGGATGCGGTGCGGGCGGGGGTGCGGTCGGTCATGACCGGGCACCTGGTGGTGCCGGAGTGGGGTCCGGAGCCCGCGACGCTGAACCCGCTGGCCGTGCGCGTCCTGCGCGAGGAGTTGGGGTTCACCGGGGCGGTGATCACCGACGGGCTGGACATGAAGGCCGTCGGCGGCGACCTCGCGGAGGGGTCCGTGCGGGCGCTGGCCGCCGGTGTGGACGCGCTGTGCCTGGGTGGCGAGCCGTTGGACGACGACGGGATGCAGTGGCTGGTCGACAGCATCGTGGCGGCGGTGGAGTCCGGCGCGCTGCCGTTGGCGCGGCTGGAGGAGGCGGCGCGGCGCACGGCGGCCCTGGGCACGCCTCCGACGTCGGTGGACGGGCACGACCCGGAGCTGGGGCTGGTCGCGGCGCGTCGCGCGGTGGAGGTCCGGGGGTCGCTGCGGCTGTCCGGGCCGCCGGTGGTGGTGGACCTGGCGGTGGAGCCGTCCATCGCGGTCGGCGACGTGCCGTGGGGGCTCGGGCCGTACCTGGTGGAGCTGCTGCCGGGCACTTCGGTGGTGTCGTCGACGTCGGCTTCGGAGATGTCGGCCGCCGGGATCGCGTCGCTGGCCGCCGGCCGGCCCGTGGTGGTGGTGACACGTGAGGCACACCGCCATGCGTGGGCTACCTCGTTGGTGACCTCGCTGGTTACTATTGGTCTAGACCTAGTGCACGTCGAGACGGGCGTGCCGGGACCCGACCTGGGCGCTGCCGCCCGCGTCGACACCCACGGCGGTTCGCGGGTGAGCCTGCTCGCCGCGGCCGAGCGCATCGCCGCCAGCACCTGATCAGGAGATTCCGATGAGCGACCACCAGCCCGGCAGGCACATGGCGGCCGAGATCGACCAGCAGCCCGGGATCTTCGACGGGCTGCTGGCGCGGCGGGACGGGATCGCGTCGGTCGCCTCGGCGATCGCGGCGCGCAGACCCCGGTTCGTGCTGCTGGCGGCGCGCGGGTCGAGCGACCACGCGGCGCTGTACGCGAAGTACCTGACCGAGGTGCTGCTGGAGCTGCCGGCCGGGCTGGTGTCGCCGTCCACGACCACGCTGTACGGGGCCGAGCCGGACCTGCGCGACGTGCTCCTGGTGTCGGTGTCGCAGTCGGGCGGGTCGCCGGACCTGCTGGAGGTCACCGAGTCGGCGCGGGCGCGCGGCGCGTTGACGGTGGCGGTGACGAACACGGCGTCGTCGCCGTTGAACGCGGCGGCGGAGCTGTCGGTGGATGTCGGGGCGGGCGTGGAGCAGGCGGTGGCGGCGACGAAGACGTACTCGGCGACGCTGCTGGCCCTGTACCTGCTGGTGGACGCGATCCGCGGCGGGAACGGCTCGGCCGCCTCGGGCTTGGGCGACCTGGCGCGGTCGACGCTGGACTCGTCGGTGGACGCGGTGGCGGAGGCGGTGCGGCGGTACCGGTTCGTGGACCGGGTGCTGACGACCGGGCGCGGGTACTCGCTGCCGACCGCGCTGGAGGCGGCTCTGAAGCTGGCCGAGACGTCCTACCTGGCGGCGCGCGCGTACAGCGGGGCGGACCTGCTGCACGGGCCGGTGGCGGCGGTGGACGCGGAGACGGCGGTGCTGGCCGTGACGAGCTCCGGCAAGGGCGGGGACGCCCTGCACGACGTGCTGGACGTCGTGCACGGTCGTGGGGCCGATGTCCTGGCGGTCGGCTCGGCTTCGGACAAGGTGCCGGCGGCGCTGCGCATCCCGGTCGCCGAGACCGCGGAGGAGGTCGCCCCGATCCTCGAGATCCTCCCGGTCCAGCGCCTGGCCCACGGCCTGGCCCTGGCCCGCGGCGGCGACCCCGACAACCCCCGCGGCCTGAACAAGATCACCCGGACCCGCTGATCCCGAGATCACAGCTGCGCGAAGAGGCCCGAGCGTTCCGGCTCGGGCCTCTTCGCGTGTCCGGGGTCGCCGGGCTACTGACCGGCGGCGGCCATGCCGACGGGCGCGTTGTCGTACATCGCCGCGCTGTCGAACACGACCTCGCCGTCGACCCACACCTTGCGCGGCCGGAGGTCGTCGTCCCACCAGACCAGGTCGGCCACCGCACCGGGCTCCAGGCGGCCCAGCGTGGGCTCGCCGATCGCGTCGGCCGGGACGACGGTCGCCGACGCCAGCGCGTCCGCCAGGCCCACGCCCACCGACACGATGTTGCGCACGGCCCGGTCCAGCGTGAGCGCGCTGCCCGCGATCGTGCCCTCCGGCGACCTCGGCACGCCGTCCTCGGTGAGCAGGACGTCCGCGCCGCCGAGCTGGTAGCGGCCGGGCGGCATGCCCGCGGCGGCGACCGCGTCCGTGACCAGCGCGACCCGGTGACCGGCGGCGTTGAACACGAGCCGGCAGACGTCCGGGCCGACGTGCGCCAGGTCGGCGATCAGGCCCAGCGTGAACCGGTCGTCCACCAGTGCGACGCCCGGCACGCCCGGTTCGCGGTGGCCGAGCGGGCGTTGGGCGTTGAACAGGTGCGTCACCATGCGGGCGCCCGCGTCGGCGGCGGCGCGGGTCTGCTCGCCCGTGGCGTCGCTGTGCCCGACCGCCACCAGCACGCCCGCCGCCGCCAGCCTGCGCACGGCTTCCAGGCCGCCCGGCTGCTCGGGCGCCAACGTCACCATGCGCAACGCGCGGCGGAGCACCTCGTCGTCGAGGAGCAGGTCTATCTCGGCCGGTCCGGGGGCCACCATCAGCGCCGGGTCGTGCACGCCGGCCCGCTTGGGCGACAGGAACGGCCCTTCCAGGTGCACGCCGAGCGGTTTGGCGCCGGGGTGGGGCGGCAGGGTCGCCGACGCGGCCAGCACGGCGTGCGCCTGCCGGATCGCGACCAGCACCGGCGCGGTGATCAGGGTCGGCAGGAAGCGGGTCACCCCCGTCTGCGGGAGCGCGCGCGCCACCGCCGCCATCCCCTCGCGGTCCACCTCGGCGAAGTCGACCCCGACCGCCCCGTTGACCTGCACGTCCACCAGGCCCGGGGTGAGCAGGCCCTCGGTCAGCACCTCGGCGCCGTCGGGCGGTGAGCCCGCGACGACGTCCACGATCCGGCCTGCCCTGAACCGCAGGCTGACGGGACCGGTGATGGTGCGACCGAGCAGTGCTCGCGGAGCTGCGACAACCGTGTCCAAGGTCCCTCCTCAAATGGTCCAGACCATTATGACCGGAAGCGGTGGAAGCCGTCACGTGTGGTTACAAGATAACCGAATAGAGTGGAGTATGGTTAATGTCTAGCCGAGCGGTGGCCCCGCCGCGCGGCGTTTCGGCATGACCCATACTTGGCGGCAGACATCCGAGGTCTAGCTCACGAGTCGAGGACCGCCGTGGCCGTTACCGACGACGCCATCCTGCGCGTCAAGGACATGATCGTCTCGGGTGAGCTGAAGCCGGGCGACCGGCTGCCCCGGGAGGCGGACCTCGCCGAGCGGCTCGGCCTGTCGCGGAACTCCCTGCGTGAGGCGGTCAAGGCTCTGTCGCTGGTCCGGGTCCTGGACGTGCGGCAGGGTGACGGCACGTACGTGTCCAGCCTGCGCGCCGACGACCTGCTCGGCGCGCTGTCGTTCGTGCTCGACCTGCACCGCGGTGACGACTCGGTGCTGGAGGTCCTGCAGGTCCGCCGCATCCTCGAACCGGCCGCCGCGGCGATGGCGGCGCAGCGGGTCGCCCCCGAGGAGATCGCCGCGCTGCGCGCCTTGTGCGACTCCGCCGAGTCGGCCCGGTCGGTGGAGGAGCTGGTCGACCACGACCTGGAGTTCCACCGCGCCATCGCGCAGTGCTCGGGCAACACCTACCTGGCGCAGCTGCTCGACACGCTCGCCGGGCCGACCGTCCGGGTGCGCATCTGGCGCGGCATCACGCAGGGCGGCGCGGTCGACCGGACCGTCGCCGAGCACCGCGCCATCGTCGACGCCCTGGCCGCCCACCAGCCCGACCTGGCCCGCTCGTGGTCCACGGTGCACGTGGCGGGCGTGGAGCAGTGGCTGTCCGACCTGGCCTGAGCGACCGCCGCGATCACAGCAGCCCGGCCGACCCCAGGTCGTCCCACACCGCGTCCGGCACGGGCTGCGACGCGACCTCCGCGTTGGCCCGCATCTCGGCCGCCGTCCGCACGCCCAGCAGCACCGACACGACCGCGGGGTGCCGGAACGGGAACGCGATGGCCGCGTGGGGCAGCGTCACGCCGTGCCGCGAGCACACCGCGGCGATCCGCCGGGCCTTCTCCACCAGCGACGCGGGCGCGGCCCGGTAGTCGTAGGTGTCGCCCACCTCGGGCCGCGCCGACAGCCCCGAGTTGAACACCCCCGCCGCCACCACCGACACCCCGCGCGACGCGCACAACGCCGGCAGCTCGGCACCCGTCTGCTCCAGCACGGTGTACCGGCCGGCGAGCAGCACCACGTCCACGTCGGTCTCGCGGACGAACCGCGCGGGCAGTTCCCACTGGTTCATGCCGACGCCGATCGCCCGGACGACGCCCTCGGACCGCAGCGCCGCCAACGCCGGCACCGCCTCCGCGATGGCCTGGTCCGCGTGGTCGTCCGGGTCGTGCACGTACACCACGTCGACCCGGTCCAGGCCCAGACGGTCCAATGAGGACTCCAACGACCGCCGCACCCCGTCGGCGCCGAAGTCCCACCGCCGCCGGTGCGTGGCGGGCACGGCGAACCCGTTCGCCCGGTCGTCACCGCCGCCGGCGCGGGGCTCCAGCACCCGACCGACCTTCGTGGACACGACGAACGAGTCGCGGGGCTTGCCGGCCAGGAACTCGCCGATGCGCCGTTCGGACAGGCCGAGCCCGTAGTGCGGCGCGGTGTCGAAGTACCGGACCCCTGCGTCCCACGCGGCTTCCAGCGCGCCGAAAGCGTCCGCATCGGACACCTCGGTGTACAGGTTGCCGATCGGCCCGCCACCGAATCCCAACCTCGACAACGGAATCATGCCCATCACGTCCTACTCGCTGCCAGGGGCGCGCAACCGCAGCCCGTGCATCCCGCCGTCCACCGCGAGGACGGTGCCGGTCGTGGAACCGGCCAACGGGCCGGCGAGGTAGGCGATGGCGCCGGCGACCTCGTCCGCCGAGACCAGCCGGCCGTGCGGCTGCCTGGCCTCCAGGGCGGCCCGTTCGGCGGCCGGGTCCGGCGCGGAGTCGAGCAGGCGGCCCACCCACGGGGTGTCGGCGGTGCCGGGCGCCACGGCGTTCACGCGGATGCCCTCGCGCACGTAGTCGGCGGCCATCGCGAGCGTCAACGCGTGCACCGCGCCCTTGCTCGCCGAGTACAGCGCGCGCTGCGGCAGGCCGGCCCACGCCGCGATGGAACCGGTGTTCACGATCGCCGCCGAGGGCGACTCGCGCAGGTGGGGCAACGCGGCACGGGCGACGCGCGCCATGCCGACCACGTTCACGTCCAGCACCCGGTGCCACTCGTCGTCCGGGTTCGCGGTCACGCCGCCCTGCGCGCCGACCCCCGCGTTGTTGACCAGCACGTCGAGCCGGCCGAACCGCTCGACCACCTCGGCGATCGCGGCGCGCACCGACGCGTCGTCCGTGACGTCCGCCCTGATGCCGTGCACCGGTGGTGCGATGTCGGGGTCGAGGTCCAGCGCCACCGCCGTCGCGCCCCGTGCGGCCAGCAGCCGGGCCGTCGCCAGGCCGATGCCCGACGCCCCGCCGGTCACCACCGCGACCAGTCCTTCGAACTCGCTCACCGCTCCTCCACATGGGTCCGCACCGACTGCTGTCACGCCTGTCCGAACGTCTGCCGCTGCCGGCCCAGCCCGTCGATCTCCAACTCCGCCACGTCGCCCGCGCGCAGGTACGGCTTCGGCTCCGGTTGGCCGAGCGCGACGCCCGCCGGGGTGCCGGTGTTGATGACGTCCCCCGGTCGGAGGACGAGGAACCAGCTCAGGTAGCGGACCAGCTCGACCACCGGGAAGATCATGTTCCTGGTGGACGAGTCCTGCCGCGGCACGCCGTTGACCCACAGCCGCAGGCCCAGCGCCTGCGGGTCGGCAACCTCGTCGGCGGGCACGAGGAAGGGGCCGAGCGGGTTGAACGTCTCGCAGTTCTTGCCCTTGTCCCACTGCCCGCCGCGTTCGAGCTGGAACTCCCGCTCGCTCACGTCGTGGGACAGCACGTACCCGGCGACGCAGGTCAGGGCGTCCTCGGTGGACTCCAGGTACCGGGCGGTGCGGCCGATCACCACGCCCAGCTCGACCTCCCAGTCGGTCTTCACCGAGCGGCGCGGCACCAGCACCTCGTCGTCCGGGCCGACGATCGTGTCCGGGGTCTTGAGGAACACCACCGGCTCGGACGGG
Organism: Saccharothrix isguenensis; assembly: GCF_052936305.1. NCBI lineage: Bacteria > Bacillati > Actinomycetota > Actinomycetes > Pseudonocardiales > Pseudonocardiaceae > Saccharothrix > Saccharothrix isguenensis. The sequence continues at coordinate 417,143 of NZ_CP193626.1, read as the reverse complement.
GCCGGTGCGCCGGTCTCCTCGGCGTGGTCGCGGTAGTTGAGGCCGATGCAGACGAGCTTGCCGACAGCCGCGATCGGGGGTCCGACGCGGACTCCGTCGACCACGATCGGGTGGAGTTCTCGCGCGGCGAGCGCGGCCCGGGTGCGGGCGATGCCGTCGTCGGCGAGGAACGCGCCGGTCACGTCGTCGGTCAGCGGCGTCAGGTCGTACGTGAGGCCGTCGTCGGCGCGGACGGCGGGGCGCTCGGACCCCGACGGTCCCAGACGCATCAGCTGCACAGCAGGTCCCCCTCCACAAACCGGTCGACAGATCGGATGTATAGCGCCATCAGGCAGCTCCGTCTAGAGGTTGTCCGGTAATCGCTCCGATGAATCCCGGCTACGAAAGGTCGCGATGAAACTCCACCGTGCGGTGTGGACGTCCGCCGCCACGATCGCCGCGCTGCTCGTCACGCTACCCATCGGGGCACCGGCTGCGACTCTCCCGGCCGCCGCCGACCCCGCCGGCGCTTCCGGTCGCACCGCCCAACCGCTGCCACCGAACCGGGCCGGGCACGGCGCGCCCGGCCGGGGCGGGACGCCGGCCGCGGCCACCGGGCCGGTCACCGCGTTCGTCGAGCTGACCGGCACGCCGGCGGCCAAGGCGTACGGCGACGAGATGGCTCGCGGCGCGGGGGATCCGGTGGCCGCGGCGCGGGCTGCCCGGCGGCACGTCGACCAGCAGGCCGACCGGGTGCTCCAGGCGTTGCGGGACAAGGACGCCGGCGCCCGGAGGGTCGCCGGGACGCGCAACGCGGTGCCCGGCGTGGTGGTCACCGCCGATGCCGCGAAGCTGCGCGACCTGATGGCGTTGCCCGAGGTCAAGACCGTGCGGCGGACCGTGCCGAAACGGGTGCAGAACTCCGGTTCGGTGGAGTTGACCGGTGCCGCGCAGGTCTGGCGGGACACCGGCCGGTACGGCGACGGCGTGCGCATCGGCATCGTGGACACCGGCATCGACTACACGCACGCCGACTTCGGCGGCCCCGGCACCACCGCCGCCTACGACGCCGTCGACCGCACCGCGCCCTGGACCCCGACCGCGAAGGTCGTCGGGGGCCACGACTTCGCGGGCGACGCCTACGACGGCGACGTGCCCGAGCGGACCGTCCCCACCCCCGACCCCAACCCGCTGGACTGCCACGGACACGGCACGCACGTCGCGGGCTCGGCCGCCGGGTACGGCGTGAACGCCGACGGCACGACGTTCACCGGTGACCACAGGTCGTTGACGCCCGAGGCGGTGGCGGGCATGAGGATCGGCCCCGGCACGGCGCCGAAAGCGTCGCTGTACGCGTTGAAGGTGTTCGGCTGCACCGGGTCCACCGACCTCGTCGGCCCGGCCCTCGACTGGTCCCTCGACCCGAACGGCGACGGTGACTTCGCGGACCGCCTCGACGTGGTGAACCTGTCCCTGGGCAGCGACTTCGGCGGCCAGGACGACCCGGACAGCCTGTTCGTGCGCAAGGTCGTGGAGCACGGCGTGCTGGTCGTCGCGGCGGCGGGCAACGGCGGCGACTTCTACGACGTCGGCGGCTCCCCCGGGAACACGCCCGAGGCGCTGGCCGTGGCGAACACGCGGGACGCGTCCGCGATGCTGGACGGTGTGGAGGTGGCCGGCGTGCGGCACTCCGGCCAGTACAGCAAGTTCTACAACGACTACACCTCCTTGGACCGGACGCTGCCCGTGGTGCCGGTGTCCGAACCGGCGAACACCGATGGCTGCGCACCCATCACCGAGGACCTCGGTGGCAAGTTCGTGTGGCTGGAGTGGGACGAGGACGACACGACCCGCGAGTGCGGCTCGGGCGCGCTGACCGACAACGCGGAGGCTGCGGGCGCTGAAGGCGTGCTGCTGACCGCCACGAGCAACACCTTCAAGGCGGGCATCGCGGGCAACGCGGGCATCCCGGTGTTCCAGTTCACCACCGCCGCGACCGCTGCCCTGCGGCCCGCGATGGCCGACGGCACGCTCCGGCTGCGCATGCTGGGTTCGCTGCGCAACGCCGTGCCGACGGTCACGCCGACCCTGGCGGACACGATGACGCCGTCGTCGTCACGTGGTGCGCGCGGTGCCTCGGCCGCCAAGCCGGACGTCGCCGCACCGGGCGACACGATCCTGTCCGCCGAGGTGGGCGCGGGCGCCGAGGCGGTCAGCATGGGTGGCACGTCGATGGCCGCGCCGCACGTGGCGGGCATCGCCGCGCTGGTCCGCGAGGTCCGTCCCGAGTGGACGGTCGAGGAGGTCAAGGCCGCGGTCGTGAACACGGCGGCCGGCCGGGTGACCGATGGCGACGACCACACCACCGGCACGCCCGAGGCCCCGATGCGGGTCGGCGCCGGCCGGGTGGACGCGCTCGGCGCCGTGGGGGCAGACCTGCTGGCCATGGTGCAGGACGACCCGGGGACGGTCGGCGTGACGTTCGGGCCGGTCCAGGCCGCCGCGCCGATGTCGGTGGCGAAGACGGTGAACGTGGTGAACAAGTCGTCCCGTGCGCGTTCGGCGATGGTCTCGTACGAGGCCGCGACGACCGTGCCCGGCGCGCGGTTCGAGGTGTGGCCGCCGACGGTCGTGTTGCCGCCCGGCGGGTCGAGGACGGTGCGGGTGGCGCTCCACCTCACGCCGGACGAGCTGCGCAAGGTGGCCGACCCGACGGTGGTGAAGCAACAGGCGGACGTGGCGCGGCAGTTCCTGGCCGAGGCGTCCGGGCGGCTGCTCGTGCGGTCCGACGACCTCACGCTGAGGGTGCCGGTGTACGCGGCGCCCGAGCCGGTCGGGGACGTCGAGGCGGTCGACCGCGGTGACGGCGCGGTGGTCCTGCGCGGTCGGGTGGTGGACCAGGGTGAGGGCGACCAGGCGTACCGGTCGTTGGTGAGCGCGTTCGAGTTGCAGGGCACCAGCCCGCAGATGCCGGACTGCGCGGACGGGGTGCGGGTGGACTGCGCGGTGAACGGTTCGGCGAAGGGCGGCGACCTGCGGTACGTGGGTGTGGCGTCGTCCGGCGGGATGGTCGCGTTCGGCATCGCCACCTGGCACGACTGGGTGACGTTGGGCCACACCAACAGCCCGCGGATCGGCATCGACACCGGTGGTGACGGCGTGCACGACTACATCGTGCGTGCGGTGAAGCCGACCAACCAGCTCGGCGGCGTGACGGCGGACGTGTGGCTGGCGCGGACCGTGCGCACGGCGGACGGCGCGGTGGTGGACGAGCAGCCGTTGAACGGGCAGTACGGCGACGTGGACACGAACGTGATGGACAGCGACGTGGTGGTGCTGCCGGTGGCGTTGACGGCGTTGGGCATCGATCCGACGGCCGCCAGCGCGCGCTTCACGTACACGGTGGGGATGACGGGGCAGTACCCGGCGCCGGGGAACACGGACGGGTTCGTGGACCGGATCGGCGCGCCGATGTCGTTCGACCCGCTCCGGCCCGGTCTCGCCCTGGCCGGTGGGGTGACGTTCGTGGCGGAGCCGGAGGCGGTGCTGGAGGTGCTGCGGGACGCCGGGTCGTCGGCTTCCGGCAAGGCGGACAGCCTGCTCCTGCTGCACCACCACAACGCGTCCGGTGACCGGGCGCAGGTCCTCGCGCCGCGCTGACCGTCGACGCGCGGTCGACCACCACCGACCAGCCGTTGCTCAGCGGTCGACCACCGCCGACCAGCGCCGACCAGTCGTTGATCACGGAGAGCCAGGTCCGGCACTACCCGGTTGGGTGTGCCGGACCTGGTCGGCGCTGGGCATACTCAGCCGAATGGGCTTGGTGGTCGGTCTGGACGCGGGCGGCACGAGCACCCGGGCGTTGGTGCTCGACCTCGACGGCGCGCGCCTGGGCGCCGGGGTCGCGGGCGGCGCGAACCCCAACTCACACCCGCCGGAGCGGGCCGCGGCGCACATCCGCCAGGCGTTGACGGCGGCGCTGGACGGTTTGGACCCGGCGAAGGTCGAGGCGGGCGTGCTGGGCATGGCCGGGTCGAGCAAGCTGACCGACCCGGCGGTGGCGGCGCTGTTCGAGGCCGCTTGGACCGGTGCCGGGCTGCGGTGCCCGATGCGGGTGATCACGGACTGCGAGGCGGCGTTCGCGACCGGTTCCGCGTCACCGGACGGCACGGTGCTAGTGGCCGGGACGGGGTCGATCGCGGCCCGGATCGAGCACCACGGGCTGGTGTCCACCGTCGGGGGTCACGGGTGGCTGCTGGGGGACGAGGGTTCGGCGTTCTGGCTGGGACGTGAGGCCGTGCGGGCGACCCTGGTCGCTCTGGAACAGGACGCGCTGGACGCCCTGTCCGCCGCCGTGCTCGACCACGCCGGGATTCCCGCCATGCCCCGGCGCGACCAGTGGCGTCGGCTGATCGCCGCGGTCAACGACACCCCGCCCATCCACCTGGCGACCTACGCGCCCCTGGTGACGGCCCGCTCCACCGTCCCATCCGCGGACCGGATCATCAGCGCGGCCGTGACCGTCCTCGCCGACCTGGCCATGGCCGCGCGACCGGACCACGACCGGACCCCGATCGTCCTGGTCGGCAGCCTGGTCAACGCCCATCCCCTCGGCGCACGCCTCAAGCGCGAGCTGTCGGCCCGCACCACGGCGCCCGTGCACGTGGCCACCGAAGGCGCCGCCGGCGCGGCGTGGCTCGCCGCCGTCAAGGTCCTGGGCGACACCGCCCCCCGCCCCACCTGACCCACCCTCCGCGCGAGTCCTGCGTTCAGGCCGCGTGAGTCCTACGGCTCACGGGGTCGGGTGCGGGGGTGGCGCAGGCCGGGGTGGTCGGCGGGGAGGGTTCGGCGCAGGACCCACCAGCTCACGGCGATGCACGCGACCTGGAGCGGCCACGTCAGGGCGGCGCGCATGATGCCCAGGAGGATCACCTCGCCGGCCAGCCAGAGGGCGCCGAAGACCACGACGCGCAGCACGTACTGGCCCACCCACGGCCAGGAGGCGATCCGGTAGGCGCGGAGCAGGTCGGGGTCCTGGCGCCAGCGGAAGCGCTGGCCGGTGATGAAGCCGACCACCACGCCCAGGAGCGGCCAGCGGACGACGATGGACGCCGACCACACCAGGGCCGACGCCGCGTTCAGGAAGATCTGCACCAGGAAGAAGTCCTCGGCGCGGCCGGTCTGGAGCGCGATGTACGCGGCGACGACCACCAGCGCGACGGACAGGAGCAGGGCGCGGGGGCGACCGCCGCGCACCACCCGCACCGCGCCCACGACCACGCCGCCCGCCACGGCCGCGAGCGCGCCGACCTCGATCGATCGCCCGCCGAGCAGCCACCCGAGCACGAAGGCCAACGGCGGCAGCGAGGCGTCCACCGCGCCACCCCGCCCGCCCAGCAGTGCGGCCAGCGACTCCTGACGCGTGTCGGTCATACCCCAAGGGTGCCTTAGGCCTGCCTAACCCAGGTAACAGACCCGTCTCGGGCCATTGACGCGTGGTGAGCGCCGTCACTAACGTCACCGCAGGAAATAGTCTGGAAAGTTAACAGACAGGAGGGGCGATGCGAGCCGGGAGCCCGAGGCTGCTGCGCGAGATCAACGACCGCGCCGCCATCGAGGCGCTGCTCCGCCACGGCGCGCTGACCAGGGCCGAGCTGGAGGGGTTCATCGGCCTCTCCAAACCGGCGACCGCCCAGCTCCTCACCCGCCTGGAAGAAGAGGGCACGGTCCTGCGCACGGGTCTGCGCGGCGGAGGAAGGGGCCCACGGGCGCAGCTGTGGACGGTCAACGGCGCGCTGGCGTACGTCGCCGCCGTCGACCTCACCCCGGACGCGGTCGACATCGCCATCGCCGACGTCTCCGGCGCGACGCTCACCGAGCACCGCGCCCCGATGCCGAAGACCGGCGTGCTGGAGGCGTTCCACAGCGCCGTCACGAAGGCGGTGACCCAGGCCGGTCTCACCACCGACGCCCTGAACCACGTGGTCGTGGGCAGTCCGGGTGCGGTGGACCCGGCGACCGGTCTCCTCAACTACGCGCCGCACATGCCCGGCTGGGAGAACAAGAACATCCCGCAGGAGCTGCAAGCCCTCCTCACCACCCCCGTCACGATCGAGAACGACGTCAACCTGGTCGCCCTCGAAGAGATGATCGCCGGCCGGGCCCAGGGGGTGAAGGACTTCGTCCTGCTGTGGCCCGCCGACGCGGTCGGCGCGGCCGTCGTCGTCAACGGCGTCCTCATCCGGGGCGCGACGGGCGGCGCCGGCGAGATCGACGCCATGCAGGTCCCCGACCACGCGCACGCCGACACGGGCGCACGACGCGCCGGCAGCCGTTACGGCGACCTGATGGACAGCCCCGCCATCGCCCGACTCGCCCGCGTGCACGGCGTGTCCGCGCGCACCGGTCAGGACGCCGTGGCGAAGGCGTTGAGCGAAGGACCGGCCGGCCGGGAGTTCCTGGTGGACCTGGCCCGCCGCATCGCCACCTGCGCCGCGAACGTGATCACCGTGCTCGACCCCGGGCTGGTGCTGCTCTCCGGCGACATCGCGCAGGCGGGCGGCACGACGCTCGCCGACCTCGTCGCCGCCGAGCTGCGCCGGCTGGTGCTGCCGCGCACCCCCGTCCGACTCGCCCTGGTGACCGGGAAACCGGTGCGCTCCGGCGCGCTGCACTCCGCGCTGTCCGTCGTCAGGGAAGAGGTGTTCGGTCTGCCCGCCGCCACGACCGAACCCTTCCGCGGTCCCCACCAGGGGGCCGCGTCCGCACGCTGAGATGAAGGAGAGCACATGCGCAAGCTCCATCGCGCAGCGTTGCTGTTGGTGGCCGCGGCGATGCCCCTCACCGCCTGCGCGGCGGGTTCGGGGGGCGCCGGGCAGGCGGGGCCGGCGGCGGCTCCCGGTCAGGACGACGCGTTCACCCTGACCGTCTGGAGCAACTACTCGGGCCGCGAGCAGGCCGAGGTGACCGAAGCCCTGGAGAGCTTCACGAAGAAGTTCCCCAACGCGGACATAAGGCACGAGGGCAGCCAGGACGACGACAAGATCACCGCGGGCATCCGCAGCGGCAACCCGCCGGACGTGGCCCTGTCGTTCACCACCGACAACATCGGCCAGTTCTGCTCCAGCGGCTCGTTCCAGCAGCTCCAGCCCTACATCGACCGCGACGGCGTGGACCTCGGCCAGATCCCGGACGCGGTGCGGTCCTACACCGAGTACAAGGGCAACCGCTGCGCGATGCCGCTGCTCAGCGACGTGTACGGGCTGTACTACAACAAGGACATGCTCGCCGAGGCGGGCATCACCGCGCCGCCGAAGACGACGGGCGAACTGCTCGACTTCGCCAAGCGCACCACCAAGAAGGCGGCGGACGGCACGATCGAGGTCGCCGGGTTCCTGCCGACCATGCTCTTCTACGCGAACCGCCCGCCGATCTGGGCGCCGAACTTCGGCGCGAAGTGGGAGAAGCCGGACGGCAGGTCGGGTCTCGCGTCGCCGGAGTGGGCGGAGATGCTGAGGTTCCAGAAGGAACTCGTGGACTTCTACGGGTACGACGACCTGGAGCGGTTCCGCGCCGGGCTCGGCCAGGAGTACTCGACCGACCACGCGTTCCACCAGCGGAAGATCGCCATGATGGTGGACGGCGAGTACCGCACGGCGTTCCTGGAGGACCAGGCGCCGGACCTCCGCTTCGGCACCGCGCCGTTCCCGACGAGCAGGCCGGACCTGTACGGCATCGGCTTCACCACCGGCACGATCATGGGCATCCCGAAGGGCGCGGAGAACCCCGGCGCGGCGTGGGAGCTGATCAAGCACCTGTCGTTCGACACCGGAACGATCGTCGACCTGGCCAACGGCATCAAGAACATCCCGAGCACGAAGGCGGCGCTGGCCGACCCACGGCTGGAGGTGGACGAGAACTTCAGGACCTTCATCGACCTGGCGGTGTCGGGCAAGCTCCAGGGCAACCCGGTGACGCCGATCGGTGACGCGCACATCAAGGCCGTCGGCGACTTCGCCACGTCGTGGCAGGCGGGCAAGGTGCCCGACCTGATGGCGGGGCTGGCGGAAGTCGACCGGCGGATCGACGACCAGGTCGCGAAGAGCGGCAAGTAGGGATGACGGCCACGCTGGACCGCGTGGACGTGGTGCGGCCCGCCCCGGCGAAGGGGCGGTCCCGCTCGCGCGCCCGTCACCGCCTGACCGTGCTGGCGTTCCTGGCGCCGGCGATCCTCGGGTTCGCGCTGTTCTTCGGGTACCCGCTGATCGCCACCATCTGGCTCTCGTTCACCCGGTACGACCTGATCAACCCGCCGGAGTGGGTCGGCTGGGAGAACTACGCCTACATGTTCTCCGACGAGCTGTTCCACATCGCCGTCCGGAACACGCTGTGGTTCGTGGTGGTGCTGACCGTCGCCCGCGTGGTGTTCGCCTTGGGCGTGGCTTCGGTGATCGCCCGGTTGAAGTCGGGCGTGGCTCTGGTCCGGACCTTGTGCTTCCTGCCGTCGTTGGCCCCGCCCGTGGCCGCGACATTGGTGTTCTTCCTGGTGATGCGCCCGAACGAAGGGCCGTTGGACGCGTTGCTCGGGTGGTTCGGGATCGAGGGGCCGCTGTGGTTCGCCGATCCCGTGTGGGCGAAGCCGGGTATCGCGGCGGTGATGCTGTGGGTGTCCGGCGATTTGATGATCATCATTCTGGCGGCGGTCCTGGACGTGCCGCAGGAGCAGTACGAGGCGGCCGAGCTGGACGGCGCGGGAGCGGTCCGGCGGTGGTGGCACGTCACGCTGCCGACCATTTCGCCGGTGCTGGCGTTCGGGGTGGTGAACTCCGTCATCCTGGCGTTGCAGCTGTTCACGCAGGCCGTCGTGGCCGGGTCGGCCGCCAGCGGATCGGCTGACGTGACCGGGTCCACCAAGGTGCTGGGCTTTCCGGAGAACTCCACGCTGACGTTTCCCATGTGGCTCTACACCCAGGGATTCCGGTACTTCGACATGGGTTACGCGGCGGCCATGGCCACCGTGCTGTTCGCGATCTCGTTCGCCGCCACGGCGTTGTTGGTGCAGCGGATGCGCCGGGCTTCGCACCAGGAGGAGGGCGGATGACCACCGTGGCACGGCGTCCGCGCGACTGGCGGGGAGTGCTCGACTGGGTCGCGGTGCACAGCCTCGGGCTGGCACTGGGGTTGATGTTCGCACTGCCGATCGTGTTCGTCCTCCTGACGGCGGTCATGTCGGACAGCCAGGCGTTCACCAAGGACCTCTGGCCCCGGGAATGGCATTGGGACAACTTCCTGGAGGTGTTCGAGCAGGCGCCGTTGGTCCGGTACCTCGGCAACAGCCTGCTGTACTCGGGGCTGGCCACGGCGGGGATGTTGCTGTCCTCCATCCCCGCGGCCTACGCGTTGGCCAAGCTGCGGTGGCGCGGGCGGAACGTGGTGTTCCTGCTCGTGGTCGGCGCGATGATGCTGCCGCCGCAGGTGGTCGCGGTGCCGCTGTACGACACGTGGGCCGGCCTGGGGCTCACCGGGACGCTGTGGCCGTTGATCGTGCCGTACTTCCTGTTCGACGCGTTCAGCATCTTCCTGCTGCGGCAGTTCATCCTGACCATCCCGCAGTCCTATGTGGACGCGGCACGGGTGGACGGCTGCACGGAGTTCCAGGCGTTGGCGCGGATCGTGGTGCCGATGGCGCGGCCGGGTATCGCGGCGACCGCGCTGTTCTGCTTCCTCTACACGTGGAACGACTACTTCGGCCCGCTGCTCTACACGAGCGAGAAGCCGGGCGAGTGGACGTTGTCGCTGGCCCTGGCGTCGTTCAAGGGCATGCACCACGTGCAGTGGAACCTCGCGATGGCCGTCACGTTGCTGATCATGCTCCCGGCGGTGGTGCTGTTCGTGCTCGCGCAGCGCTCGTTCGTCCGGGGCATCACTTTCACGGGGGTCAAAGGGTGAAGCTGACCGTTGTCGGCGGCGGGTCGACGTACACGCCGGAGTTGATCGACGGGATCGCCGGGCGGCGGACGAGCCTCGCGGTGGACGAGATCGTGCTGGTCGACCCGGACGCGTCCCGGTTGGCGGTGGTGGGGGCGTTCTCGCGGCGGCTGCTGGCGCACGCCGGGCACCCGGCGCGGGTCACCACCACGTCCGACCTGGAACGGGGGGTCGACGGCGCTTCGGCGGTGTTGCTGCAGCTCAGGGTGGGCGGGCAGACGGCTCGCGCGTCGGACGAGACGTTCCCGCTGGCGTGCGGCTGCGTGGGGCAGGAGACCACCGGAGCGGGCGGGCTGGCCAAGGCGCTGCGGACGGTGCCCGTGGTGCTGGACATCGCCGAACGGGTGCGCGCGGTGGCCGGCGACGCGTGGATCGTGAACTTCACCAATCCGGTCGGGATCGTCACGCGGGCGTTGTCGCAGGCCGGGCACCGCGCGGTCGGGTTGTGCAACGTGGCGATCGGGTTTCGGCGCTGGACGTCCGGGGTGCTGGGGGTCGCGCCGGAGCGCGTGCGGTTGGAGCACGTCGGGCTGAACCACCTGACCTGGGAGACCGGGGTGTTCGTGGACGGCGTCGACCGGCTGCCCGAGCTGCTGGAACGGCACGGTGACGCGGTGGCCGGGCACATCGGGCTGCCCGCGTCGCTGGTGCGGCGGCTGGGCATGGTGCCGTCGTACTACCTGAAGTACTTCTACGAGCACGACGAGGTGGTGCGTCGACAGCGGACCGAGCCGCCGCGCGCGGAGGTCGTGGCGGGGGTGGAGAAGGAGCTGCTCGACCTGTACGGCGATGTGTCGGTCGTGACGAAGCCCGCGCAGTTGGACCGGCGGGGCGGGGCCTACTACTCGGAAGCGGCGGTGCAGCTGGTGCACTCGTTGACCGGTGGTTCGGGTGCGGACGTGGAGCAGCACGTGGTGAACGTGCGGAACGACGGCACGCTGCCGTTCCTGCCCGACGACGCGGTGATCGAGGTGCCCGCGTCGGTGACGGCGCGGGGCGCGTCGCCGCTGCCCGTGCCGCCGGTGCCGCCGTCGATCTCCGGGCTGATCTCGCACGTGACGAGCTACGAGCACCTGGCGCTGGACGCGGCGGTGCGCGGTGGGCGTGACCGGGTGGCGGACGCGTTGCTCGCCCACCCGTTGATCGGGCAGTTCTCGGTGGCCGAGGAGTTGGCCGACGACCTCGTGGCGCGCAACGCGGACTTCCTGCCGTGGGCGAAGGGGATGGTGTGACGGACCGGGTGCTCGCCATCGACGGCGGCAACAGCAAGACGGCCATGGCGTTGGTCGACGTGGAGGGGCGGGTGCTCGCGCGGGTGCTCGGGCCGGGGGCGTCACCGCAGGGCGTGGGGCTCGCGCGCAGCGTGGAGGTGTTCGAGGGGATGGCGCGGGAGGCTGCGCGCCTGGCCGGGCTGCCTGCCGGCGAGCCGATCGCCGTGCACACCGCCGCCTACCTTGCGGGGGCGGACTACCCCCGGGAGGAGGAGGCGCTGCGGGACGCCATCTCGGCGCGCGGGTGGTCCGGGACGACGGTGGTCGGGAACGACACGGTCGCGTTGCTGCGCGCCGGGACGGCGGACGGGGTCGGCGTGGCGGTGGTGTGCGGGGCGGGCATCAACTGCGTCGGGGTGGCGCCGGACGGGCGGACGCACCGGTTCCCGGCGGTGGGGCGGATCTCGGGTGACTGGGGTGGCGGCGAGCACCTCGGGTCGGAGGCGTTGTGGCTGGCGGTGCGGGCGGAGGACGGGCGGGGTGAGCCGACGGCGCTGCTGGACGCCGTGATCGCGCACTGCGCGGCGGTCTCCGGGACGCACCACGAGACGTTGGCCGAGGTGGTGGAGCGGCTGCACTTCGGGGAGGTCGCCTTCGATCCGCACGCGCTGTGCCGGGTGCTGTTCGAGGTGGCGGCGGCCGGGGACGCGGTGGCGCGGGCGGTGGTGGACCGGCTCGTCGAGGAGGTCGTGTCGCTCGCACGGGTGTCGCTGGCGCGGCTGGGGCTGCTGGAGGAGGCGGTGGACGTGGTGCTCGGGGGCGGGGTGGTCACCGGCGCCGGCGGGCTGGTGGCGGACGCCGTGGACGAGGGGTTGCGGGCGGTCGCGCCCCAGGTCCGGGTGCGGGTGGTGGACGTGCCGCCGGTGGTGGGGGCGGCGTTGCTGGGGCTGGACGCGGTGGGGGCGTCGGCGGGGGCGGAGGCCCGGCTGCGGGCTGCTTACGGGATGCCGGTCGAGGCCGCGGCCGGCTGAACGCGGTCGGCCGTCCGGAGGCCGGTGGCCGCTCCGGGTCGGCGGTCGACCGGGAGGCGGCCGGTCGCGGGACGCCGGTGCGCGGGAGGTGGACCGCGGCGGCGGTCCCTCCCGCACCCGACCCTTCCCGGGTGATCTCGACCGACGTGATGTGCGCCGCACCCGGTTGTCGCGGACCTGGTGATTCCCGGGCGCGTTCACACGGTGGAGTGACACCTTGGTAACAGCCTCGCCAACCCACGGTGGCGTAGGGCCGGCATCGCGTTGCATGCTGTCGTGCGCGGTCATGGGGGTGCCGCGTGCGCGCAGGGAGGGACTGTGGACGGATTGGACAGCTTCGTAGCACTGGGGGACAGCTTCACCGAAGGCATGGACGACCCGGCGCCGAACGGCACCTACCTGGGTTGGGCCGACCGGCTGGCCGCGATGATCTCGGCCCGCCAAGAGGGTTTCCGGTACGCGAACCTGGCGATCCGGGGCAAGATGCTCCAGGAGATCGTCGACGAGCAGATCCCGCTGGCGGTGTCGCTGAAGCCGCGCCTCGTGACGCTGTGCGGCGGCGGCAACGACATCCTCGTGCCCGGCAGCGACGCCGACGCGCTGGCCGAGGTGTACGAGATCGCGGTGGCCGACCTGCGGGCGGCGGGCGCGGAGGTGCTGATCTTCACCGGGTTCGACCCGAAGCACACGCCGTTCCTGCGGTCGCTGCGCGGCAAGATCGCCATCTACAACAGCCACCTGTGGTCGGTGGCCGAGCGCTACCACTGCAAGGTGGTCGACCTGTGGTCGATGACCGTGCTGCACGACCGGCGGGCGTGGAGCGCGGACCGGCTGCACCTGTCGCCCGAGGGACACCGGCGGGTGGCGTTGCGGGCGGCCGAGGTGCTGGGGTTCCGGGTGGAGGAGGAGTGGAACACGCCCTGGCCCCCGCTGATGGACGAGGACTGGATGACGCAGCGGCGGCACGACCTGAAGTGGGCGCGGGAGCACGTGATGCCGTGGGTCGCCCGGCAGCTGCGTGGTGAGTCGATGGGCGACGGCGTGGTGCCCAAGCGGCCCGAACTGCTCCCCGTGTGCGCCGAGTAGGGCGTTGACCGGCATCGGCGGTGGCCGTCGAACCCAGCGCCCGACGGCGGCGAGCACGGCCCCCGGGGCGGCGATCCCCTACGACCCCGCTGGGCCGGCGCTCTCCCCCGAACGCCGGCCCAGCGGGTTCGGGTGGCCTTCCCCCCTGGCTCCCCCTGCCAAGTGCCACCCAGCGCTGACCGCTACTGCTGATCGGCGCAGGTCCAAAGTCCCATGACCGCCCACCGCGGTGCTAAACAGCGGCTAAACCCCGGAGGTCAAGGCTTCAAGCGCCGTTCGGACCAACATCGACCGGGTGGAGCCCAGGCGTTCGAACAGCCGAAGCGATTCCGCGAGCTCCGCTTGCGCCGCAACGCGTTCACCCCGTTCAGCCAGCACGGTGCCGAGCACCTGCCGCCCGAACGCCTCCTCGAACTGCATGGACCCGCCGCGCGCCAGCTCCACCCCCTGCCGGGCGTGCTCCTCGGCTTCCGGTAGCAGGCCCAGCTCGGCGTACAGCTCCGCCAGGTTGTTCACCGCCACCGCGTACGCGCGCTCGTCGCCGTTGCGGTGGTAGATCTCCATCGCGAGGAACTGGTGGCGGGCCGCGGCTTCGCGCTGTCCGAGGCGTTGCTCCACCTGGGCGAGGTTGTTGAGCACCGTGGCCTCGTGGAGCGCGTCGCCGTCCCGGCGGGCCAGGTCGACGGCTTCGCGGTGGTGCACCAGGGCTTCCTCGGGCCTGCCGTCGGCCATGAGCGCGAGCGCCAACTGGTCCAACGTCATCACCAGGTAGCGCGGATCGCCCAGCTCCACGGCTATTCGGTGTGCCGCTTCGGCGTGTTCGAGGGTGCCGCGCAGGGCGCCCGCGCGGTTGTTGACGTCGTGCATCGCGTGCAGCAGGAGGAGTTCGCCGCGCCGGTCGTCGATCAGCCGGGCGGAGGCGAGGCCGGACTCGGCTATGCCGTGCCACTCGCGGCAGACGAGCCTGGTCACGCAGTACGTGTGCACCAGCCGCACCAGCCGCCAGACCTCTTCGTGGAGGCCGGCTTCGGCGCCGGCGTGCACCAGGGCGATGACGTTCGGCCACTCCTTGTCGAACCAGGACAGGGCCTGCGCCGACGTGGCCGGTCTGGGGACGGTCGTGGAGTGGGTGAAGTCCAGGCCGTCCGAGACCGGTCGGATGAGGCGTCTCGCGCGGTCGCAGGCGCCCAGGTAGTGGGACATCAGGCGGCGCAGCGCGCGGTGCTCGCGGTCCTCGACCACTTCACGGGCGTACAGGCGGACCAGGTCGTGCAGGACGAAGCCGCCGCGCCACTGCTCCACGACCAGGTGCGCGTCGGCCAGGTCGGCGAGTCGGGCCGCCGCGGTGCCGAGGTCGATCTCGCAGACGGCGGCGATCGCGTGCGGGCTCACCCAGCGGCCGGGCACCAGGCCGGCGGCGCGAAAGGTCCGGGCCAGTTCCGGTGGGAGGTTGCGGTAGGAGACGGCCAGCGCGCGGCCCACCCCCACGCCGCTGTCGGCCAGGTCCAGGGCGCGCAGCCGGGCGTCGTCGTCGGAGAGCCGCGCCACCAGGTCCGCGACCGTCCACTCCGGACTGAACACGAGTTTGGCGGCGGCGATGCGCAGGGCCAGGGGCAGGTTTCCGCAGAGCTCCACCAGCATGCGGATCGCCACCGGCTCCTGCTCGGACAGGGGCTTGCCCACGACCTCGTCCACCAGGCGGACGGACTCCTCCTCGGACAGCGTGTCCAGGGTGAGCATCCGGGCGCCGTTGCTGACGACCAGGGACTCCAGGCGACGGCGGCTGGTCACCAGGACCACCGAACCGGCGCCCGGCGGCAGCAGCAGGCGCACGTGCTCGGGGTCCCAGGCGTCGTCCAGCACGACCAGCACCCGGCGCTTGGCCAGCACCGACCGGTACAGGCCCACCCGGTCGTCCAGGCCGTGCGGCAGACCGTCCGCGGGCACGCCCAGCGCCAGCAGGAAGCGGGCCAGCACCTCGGCGGGTTCCACCGGGTCGCGGTCCGGGGCGAAGCCGTTCAGGGACGCGAACAGCAGCCCGTCCGGGAACTGCTCGGCCCGCCGGTGCCCCCACGTGACGGCCAGCTCGCTCTTGCCGATGCCCGGCGCGCCGTTGACCACGGCGATCGTGGTGGCGGTCAGGTCCCGGACGTCGCACAGCCGGTCCAGCCAGGCCAGTTCCTCGTCCCGGCCGATGAACCCGCTGGCGGCGGCGGGCAGCTGCGCGGGGACGACGACGCCGGGGCGAGGTGGCGCCGGGGCGGCCTCGACCAGACCCGGCGAACTGAGCGCCGGGTCGTCGCGCAGCACCTGCTCGTGCAGCACGCGCAGGCCAGGGCCCGGGTCGATGCCCAGCTCGTCCACGACGCGGCGGTGGAAGCGCTGGTAGGCGTCGAGGGCGTCGGCACGCTGACCCGACCGGTAGAGCGCGCGCATCATGTGGCCGACGAGGCGTTCGCGGAACGGGTACTCGGTCACCAGCTGGCGCAGCTCCCCCACCAGCTCCAGGTGCCGGCCCAGTTCCAGCTCGGCCTCGATGCGCTCCTCGACCGCTGCCAGGCGGAGCTCCTCCAGGTCGGTGGTGACCGGGTCGCCCGGCACGTCCGCCAGCACCTGGCCCCGCCACAGGCCGAGGGATTCGCGCAGCAGCTGCGCCCGGATCGGCGCCGGCTTGCCGCGAGCGCTGGACACGAGCTGCCGGGCCCGGTGGAAGTCGAGCCGCCACGGGTCCACCGACAGCTGGTAGCCGGGCGGTGTGGTGAGGATCCGGGCCGAGCCGGTCGGGTCGGCCTCCTCCAGCATCCGGCGCAGGCGCGACACGTACCCGTGCACGATCGTCCTGGCGGTGGCCGGCGGCTCGTCCGACCACAGGCTGTCCACGATCTCGTCGATCGGGACCACCCGGTTGGCCTCCAGCACCAGCATCGCGAGCAGTCCGCGCATCCCCTTGCGGCCGATGAGGAGCTGCCGGCCGTCGGCGAGCACCTGCAACGGTCCGAGCACGCCGAACTCCAGCCCACTCCTGCTCCGGTCAGCCATGCCCCTCCCCCGGCTCGTGCGCGGCTCGGTCACTGGATCAGGTGCGCCGGGAACGCCGTTGGATACCTGTGGGTAGATGTTGCTTGGTCAACTAGTCGTGCTGCCGGCACCGGACGGGCCCGCGAGGGCTAGGGTTTTGGCCCCCGGGACAGTCCCTGGGGCGAGTGCAGGAGGGCCAGTGCCGCGCGAGCCGATGAACGTGGTCGACCGTGGCGCGGCCTGCCTGTTGGGCGGCGCTCTCGGCGACGCCCTCGGCGCGCCCATCCAGTACCTCGGGTGGGCCGACATCCAGCGCGACCACGGGCCTGAAGGCGTGCTGGAGCCGCCGCGCCCCGCCCTGGTCACCGACGACACGCAGCTGACGCTGTTCACCGCGGACGGTTACCTGCGGGCGTGGGTGCGCGGGCGGACGACCGGCGAGTGGGATCCGATCGAGGTGGTCTGGCGGAGCTACCGGCGGTGGCTGGTCACCCAGCAGGCCGCGGCCCCCGAGCCCGGCGCGGTGGGGCTGGTCGGCGACGAGCGGCTGTACTCGAGTCGGTCGCCCGGTCTGACGTGCTTGCGCGCCCTGGCCGCGGAGACGCCGCCGACGCCGGAGCAGCCGCAGAACGAGTCGTCCGGCTGCAACGGCGTGACGCGGACCGCGCCCGCCGGGTTCGCGCCGAGTGCCGAGATCGCCTACGACCTCGGCTGCCGGTTCGCCGCGCTCACCCACGGCGGCACGGGCGGTTGGGTGTCCGGTGGGGCGTTCGCGCTGCTCATCCACCTGCTCGCGGTGCGCGGGCGGCCGATGAGGGAAGCCGTGGACCAGGTCATCGGACGGGTGCTGCGGGACGACCCGTACACGGCGAACACGCTGAACCGGGCCGTGGTGTTCGCGGACGAGCACAAGGCGCAGGCGTTCGACTCGGTGCGGGTGGACCGGCTGGGCAGCGGGTGGACCGGGCCGGAGGCGCTGGCGATCGCCGTGCACACGGTGCTGGTGTACCCGAAGCGGGCGCAGTTCGTGGACGCGTTGCGCGCGGCGGCCAACCACTCCGGCGGCAGTGACGCGACGGCGGCGTTGACCGGGAACGTGCTGGGCGCCCTGCACGGCACCGCCGCGTTGCCGCGCGATTGGCTGGCCGGGCTGGAACTGGTGGACCTGCTCACGCAACTGGGCGCGGACCTGGGGCGCTCGGTGACCGGGCAGGAGTTCGACTTCGCCCGGTACTCGTGACCGGGGTGAGTACGGGGAAGCCGGCCTCGGCACGCACGTTCCCGAATGCGTGCGACCGAGGCCGGCTCTCCACGTGGTCTGCGGTGGGACACGCCCCGAGCGCGGAACCAGGCTGACCTGCCGTGGAGCGGGAAACCCGTGGGCGGAACCGTAGCAGAGCGCGTGTGAGTGGTCACAGGCGGCCCACCTGTTCGGCCCAATGACGTGCGGGAACAGTGCGTTCGAGGGGGTGGGCTGGTGCCGAGCGGGATCCGGGCGGTGACCCGGCTGTTGATCGACCTCGACGGCGAGCCCGGCGCGCGTGACGTCGCCGACCTGGCGGTGCTGGCCGTTCGCCACGCGCCGGTCGGTCGGGAAGCGGTCGACGCGCTGGCCGAACTGCTGGAGGTGGCGGGCTGGATCCTGTTCGAGGAGGAACGGCAGGTCGAGGCGCACCGGCACAACGTCGCAGCCCTGGCGTTGGCGCGGGCGGCGGGCAACCGCGATCTCGAGGCGCTGACCCTGTTGACCATGTCGATGCAGCGCACCCATGTCGGGCGGTTCGCCGAAGCGCTCTCCTCGGCCGAGGTCGGCGAGGCGACCACCCGTTCGCCGCGGGTGCGGGCCATGTTCGCGTTGCGCCGGGCCCGCGCCTACTCGCGGATGCGCTTGGCGGCGCCGGCGCTGCGCGCGTTGGACCAGTCCCGCGCCGCCCTCGACGACGACCCCTCCGCCCCTCCGTGGGCTTGGTGGATCGACGAGGCCGAACTGGTCGCCCACCGCGGCGCGGTGCTGGCCAACCTGGGACGCCTGGCCGAAGCCGTCCCGCTCCTGCCCGACGAACCCGGCCCGAGGTTCCGGGAAGTGGTGCGCGCCATGCGCTTCCGGACGCTGGCGGCGCTCGGCGACTGGACCGGCCCGCCGCCCGTCTTCACCAGCCCGCGAGCCCAGCGGACCGCCCGGTCGGCGGACCGCCTGCGGCGGGTCGGCTGTGCGCCTCCTGTCGTGGACCTGTCGACTGGCTGTTGATCCGGCCGCCGGCGGCGGATGGCGTCGCCCGGCGGGTGGCGGTGCCGCACCATGGGCGGGTGGACAAGGGCACCTCCGTTCGACTGCTCGTGGTGGACGACGAGCCGCACATCGCGGACCTGGTGGCGACGGTCGCGCGGTACGAGGGCTGGCAGGCGGTGACGGCGGGCAGCGGTGAGGCCGCGCTGCGGGCGGCGGCCGACTTCCACCCCGACATCGTGGTGCTCGACCTGATGCTGCCCGACGTGGACGGCTTCACCGTGCTGGACCGGTTGCGGTCGGCGGGCGCGATGGTGCCGGTGGTGTTCCTGACCGCCCGCGACGGCACCGCCGACCGGGTCGCGGGCCTCACCCGAGGCGGCGACGACTACCTGGTGAAGCCGTTCTCGGTGGAGGAGCTGATGGCCCGGCTGCGAGCCGTGCTGCGGCGGTCCAGCGGGCCGGCGTGGAAGCGGTCGGTGCTGAAGGTGTCCGACCTCGTGCTGGACGAGGACACCCGCGAGGTGCGGCGCGGCGGCCGGCTCGTCACCCTCACGCCCACCGAGTACGAGCTGCTGCGCTACCTGATGCGCCGGTCCCCCGCCGTGCTGACGAAGGCCCAGATCCTCGACCACGTGTGGGAGTACGACTTCGGCGGCCGGTCGAACGTGGTGGAGCTGGTCGTGTCGCACCTGCGCCGCAAGCTGGACGACGGCGGCGAGCCGCTGATCCACACCGTCCGCGGCGTGGGGTACGTGCTGCGGCGAGTGGCGGGGTGAGCCGGCTGCGCCTGGGCACGCGCCTGGCGCTGGGACTGGGCGCGCTCGCGCTGGCGGTGTTCGCGGTCGTCGGCACGGTGATGGCGGAGCGGATGCAGGAGTTCCTGGAACGCCGGCTGGACGCGCAGATGGAGACCACCCAGGCCTCGGTGAAGAAGAACCTCGCCGCCACCGGCACGCTCAAGGGCGCCGCCTACGGCTGGTACTCGGTGGTCTACGACGTGCGTGACGGCCGGGCGGTGCCCAGGAACCCGGACGACCAGCCGGCCGACCGCGACGACATGACCGACGTGGCGTTGAAGGTCGACGGGCCGGAGCCGGTGTACTGGACGGACCACCTGAAGGGCGACGGCGTCTACCGGCTGCGCGGATCCCCCGTCTCGGACGGGGTCGTGCTGGTCACGGCGGCGCCGATGAACGACATCGCCACCACCGTGCGGCAGCTGGTGATCGTGGAGGTGATCACGTTCCTGCTCGCGCTGACCGCGTTCGTGGTGATCGGGCGGGCGGTGCTGCGGCGCGGGCTCCAGCCGTTGAGCGACATGGCGCGGACCGCGCACGACATCACGTCGCACGACCTGACCGACTCGGCCCGGCTGCCGGTGCGCGCGGAGGGCGGCAGCGGCGGCGTCGAGGTGGAGGAGCTGCGCAGCGCGTTCAACACGATGCTGGACCACATCGACACCTCGCTGGCCGCCCGCACCGCCGCCGAGCAGCGGTTGCGGCGGTTCATCGCGGACGCGTCGCACGAGCTGCGGACGCCGTTGACGTCCATCCGGGGCTACGCGGACCTGTTCCGGTACGCGGCGGCGAACGCGCCGGAGGAACGCGAGGCGCACCTGGAGAAGCTGCGGTCGGAGGCGGCGCGGATGAGCGTGCTGCTGGACGACCTGCTGCTGCTCGCCCGGCTGGACTCGGCGGAGGCGGAGACGCCGCTGAGGGTGGCGTACGGCGATCTGGCGGCGTTGGCTCGGGAGGCGGCGGACGCGTTCCGCGCGGCCCACCCGGCGCACCCGCTGACGCTGACCGTGCCGGACGGGCCGGTGCGGCTGGCGTTCGACCCGCTGCGGCTGCGGCAGGTGGTGGACAACCTGCTCACCAACGCCGCCGTGCACACGCCGCCGGGCACGTCGGTGTCGCTGTCAGTCGAGCCCAGGCCGCCCGCGGAGCCCCGGCCGTCGGTGGAGCCCCGGCCGTCCGCGGAGCCCGGGTCGTCGGTGGGGCACGGGTCGGTCGTGCTGCGGGTCGCCGACACCGGTCCCGGCATCCCGGCCGCCGACCAGGCCCGCGTCTTCGACCGGTTCTACCGGGTGGACGACTCGCGCACGCGTGACCGGGGCGGGAGCGGGCTCGGGCTGGCGGTGGTGCACTCGCTGGTCCTCGCGCACGGCGGCGCGGTCGACCTCGCAAGCCGTCCCGGCTCGACCGCGGTGACGGTGACCCTGCCGCGCTAACCGGCGTTCGAGGACTCCGCCCACAGGTCGACGCCCGACTCGACCGCGTGCTCGTCGATCCGCTCCAGTTCGTCGTCGGTGAGCGGCGGGCCGTCCAGGGCGGCCACGTTGGCGTCCAGTTGCTCGACGCTGCTCGCGCCGATGAGCACCGACGTGACGCGCTCGTCCCGCAGCGCCCAGGTCAGGGCGAGCTGGGCCAACGACTGCCCGCGTGACGACGCGATCTCGTCCAGCGCCCGCACGTGCGCCAGGTTCGCCTCGCTCAACAGGTCTTCGGACAGCGACTTGCCCTGCGTGGCGCGTGAGCCCTCCGGCACGCCGTGCAGGTACTTGTCGGTCAACATGCCCTGCGCCAGCGGCGAGAAAGCGATGCAGCCGACGCCCAACCCACCCAGCGCGTCCAGCAGCTCGTTCTCGATCCACCGGTTGAGCATCGAGTAGGAGGGCTGGTGGATCAGCAGCGGCACGCCCGCCGTGCGCAGCAGCTCCGCCGCCTCTCGGGTCTTGGTCGCCGAGTAGGACGAGATGCCGACGTAGAGGGCCTTGCCCTGCTGGACGGCGCTGACGAGGGCGCCGACCGTCTCCTCCAGCGGCGTGTCCGGGTCGAACCGGTGCGAGTAGAAGATGTCGACGTAGTCGAGGCCGAGCCGGGACAGCGACTGGTCCAGCGACGCCAGCAGGTACTTGCGGGAACCCCACTCGCCGTACGGGCCGGGCCACATGTCGTAGCCCGCCTTGGTGGAGATCACCAGCTCGTCCCGGTACGGGCGCAGGTCGTCGGCGACCATCCGGCCGAAGTTGACCTCGGCGGAGCCGTAGGGCGGGCCGTAGTTGTTGGCCAGGTCGAAGTGCGTGATGCCGAGGTCGAACGCCCGCCGCACGATCGCCCGGCCCGACGCGTACGGCCGGTCGTCCCCGAAGTTGTGCCACAGGCCGAGCGACACGGCGGGCAGCACCAGCCCGCTGCGCCCGGTGCGGCGGTAGGTCATCCGGTCGTAGCGCGACTCGTCCGGTTCGTAGGCCACACACCAGCTTGGCACGCGCTACTGCCGTTTGCCGGACAGGAGCTCCCGACAAGTTGCTCTTATCGGACCGTACTCGGGACGTGGTTGCGCCATCCGCCTGACATGCCCGGACGACGCTGTCCGGGCATCCGGGCCCCGGTGCCCGGCAGCACGAGCGAGAAGAGATCAACGCAATGCGAACCCCGCACAGACGCGGCGCCCTGGTGGCCGTCGCCGCCTTGGCTCTCTCCACCGTCCAGGCGACCCCTGCCGCCCTGGCCGCCCCCGCCCCCTCGCCATCACCCGCGCAGGCGGTCTCCCGCTGCGGTCCGCTCGACGTCACGTTCGTCCTCGACGACACCGGCAGCATGGGCGGTGCGATCACCAACCTGAAGGCCGGCATCAACTCGATCGTCAACGACGTGGTCGTCGCGTCCGGCGGCGACTACCAGTTCGGCCTGGTGACGTTCAAGGACGACATCACCGTCCACGCCAACCTCGCGCCCGGCAACGCCGCGCCGGTGACCAACTACATCACCAACACCCTCGCCGCGAGCGCCGGCAACGGTGAGCCGGAAGCCTCCGACGAGGCGCTGAACACGGTGGTGAACAACCTGTCCGCCCTGGGACGGCCGCAGAACACCGCCTTCAACGGGGTGTGGCGGTCGAACGCGATGAAGTTCGTCGTGCTGGTGACCGACGCGCGGCCCGGCGGCTTCGACGACGTCCACACCGCGGCGGACGTGGCGAACGCGTCGACCAGGGCGAACCAGGCGCTGGCGAACGGGATCAAGATCTCGGCGGTGTACGTCCCGACGTCACCCGGCTCCAACGCCGTGATCACCCCGATCATGCAGAACTACGCCACCACCACCGGTGGGGCGTTCGTGCAGGCGGCGGCCAACGGCGCCGGCACGGCGACGGCGATCCAGCAGTTCCTCGCCGACTGCAAGCAGACCGACGTGTTCATGCACGACCAGCCCACCGACAGCGGCGTCGAGCCGAACCCGAACGGCTCGGTGTGGCAGAGCCCCGACATCAAGGTGTGCCCGACCCTGGCCGACTGCGCCGGCATCCAGCCGGTCGTGGGCGCGACGAACTACATCCACGTGCGGCTGCACAACCCGGGCCCCTACGGCAGCGGCACCGGCCTGGGCACGCTCAAGCTGTACCGCACGCCCGCCGGCGGTGCGACGACGTGGAACAGCGCCACCAACGGCGACTGGATCTTCATCGGCCAGCAGTCGGTGTCGGTGCCCGCGGGTGCGACCGTGGTCAAGATCCCGTGGAGCAACATCCCCGGCCCCGACCACTTCTGCCTGCTCGCGCGCTGGGTGTCGGCGACCGACCCGATGACGTTCGCCGAGGGTCCGGCCACGGCGCTCAACGCGCAGAGGAACAACAACATCGCGTGGCGCAACGTCGTCACCGTGCGCGGCAAGGTCATGGAGCCGGTGAAGTCCTGGTTCACCCTGGGCAACACGACCGACCGGCAGGTCAAGTCGGACCTGGTGATCACCGGCGTGAAGCCGGTGGCGGGCACCGTGGTGATCGACCTCGGCCCGCGCCTGTTCGAGCGCTGGCGCGCCGGCGGCGGCCAGGGCGACGGCGTGAAGCAGGTCGGCGAGACGCAGGTCCAGGTCGACCCGCAACGCGCCGCGCTGCGGGGTCTGCTGATCAACCCCGGTGAGCGCTTCCGGACGGAGCTGACCTTCACGGCCGGAGCGGCGGGCGAGTTCCTGACGCACGTCGTCCAGGCGGTCGACGGCGAGGACCAGGGAGGCGTCGCCTACGAGGTCCTGATCGACCGGTCCTGATCCATCGCGACCGGCACCCGCACAGTGCTCGCGGCCCACGGCCGACGTGGGCCGCGAGCACGCGGCGCGAAGCGCTGTGCAAGGATACGCCTTGATCAACTTCACCCCCGGGACCTGCCGTAGCGGCTGGTCAGGGGGTCTGTGGAGCCGGTGAGGGGACTTGAACCCCTAACCTTTCGCTTACAAGGCGAGTGCTCTGCCAATTGAGCTACACCGGCATGGCCCGGAGGCCGGGAACATCGTAAGCGCCCGCACGGGGTGCCACCTGCGGCGAACGGTCTGCTCGTCGCGGGCTCGCATTGGGCCGTCCGGGGGTTGCGGGTACCGTCCGGGTGGTGCCCGAACCCCGCAAAACCGCTGGCCAGCGGTATCAACAGTACTGAACGCACGGTGATCAAGCCACCCTTCCCGGGTACCTCTTCCGGGGGTGGCGCATGACACAGCCCCCAATGTGACACGGTCGGGCGTGGCGGCCATGCGACAAGAGGGAGGTGCGCCGGGTGGGGCTGTGGCGCAAGCGGCATAACGAGACCGTGCAGGCACGACCCGTCGAAGGGCCGTCCCTGCCGGACGACTCGACCGTCCACCTCGTGCTCGACCTCGCGCTGCGCGTGGGCGAGGCGCAGATGGCCGGCGGGGCGGGCGCGGCCGACGTGACCGCCACCATCCTGGCGGTGACGAACGCGTACGGGCTGCCGCACACCGAGGTCGACGTGATCTACACGTCGATCACCGTCGCCTGCCACCGCGGCACGGACGCCTCGCCCGTCACGTCCATGCGGGTGGTCCTCAGCCGCAGCGTCGACTACACGCGCCTCGCCGCCGTGGAGCGGCTGGTCCGGCGGATCACGTCCGGCGGCATCTCCGCCCTCGACGCGTACGCCGAGATCGACCGCATCAGCCTCGCCGACCACCCGTACCCGCGCTGGGTGTCGACGCTGGCGTGGGCGGGCATGGCCGCCGCGGTGGCGGTCCTGGTCGGCGGCAGCGCGGTGCTCGCCCTGACGGCGGCCATCGTCACGGCGCTGATCGACCGGGTCGGCCGGCTGCTCAACCGGCGCGCGCTGCCGTTCTTCTTCCAGCAGGTCGTCGGCGGCGCCCTGGCCACCTCGGTCGCGTTGGCGATGTACGCGACGGACCTGCTGCCGAACGTGCGGCCGTCGCTGCTGATCGCCACCGGCATCGTGGTGCTGCTGTCCGGCCTGTCGCTGGTCGGCACCGTGCAGGACGCCATCACCGGCTACAACGTCACCGCCGCCGGCCGGACGATGGAAGTCGCGCTGCTCACCGCCGGCCTGATCGCGGGCATCACGCTCACGCTCCGGGCGGGCGTGCAGTTCGGCGTGCGGACGAACATGGCCGAGCCGCTGCCGCCGCTGATCTCCGACGTCCCGCTCCAGCTCGCGGCGGGCGCGGCGACGTCCGCGTTCTTCGCCCTGGCCGGCTACGCCCCGCTCCGCGCGCTGCCGATGGCCGCCGCCGCGGGCGCGGGCGGCACGACCACCTACGGCCTGCTCGCCGTGACCGGCATCAACACGGTCACGTGTGCCGCCGCCGCGGCCACCCTCGTGGGTTTCGGCAGCACGATCGTCGGCCGCCGGCTGCGGACTCCGCCGCTGCTGCTCGCGGTGGCCGGCATGGTGCCGCTGCTGCCCGGCTGGACCACCTACCGCGGCCTCTACCAGCTGACCGCGGAGGGCGACCCGGCCGGCATGTCCACGCTCGTGCTGGCCGCCGCCACGGCGCTCGCGCTGGCGGCCGGCGTCGTACTGGGTGAACATCTGGGGCGTCCGGTCCGCACCGGCCTGGGCCGGCTCGCCGCCCGTTCCCGGCGCTGAACACCTGAACACGCGCTTTCCACGTGAGATGGCCCACCTGACGGACTTTCGTCAAGTCAACACTGTGTGACGGGTCTGACGACAGGGCATCCAGCCTGCACGTTCCCACTAACCTCGACGTGGGCGAGACGAATCCTTAGGAGGCGCTACCCGGTGAGCAGCATTGGCGAGAACGGCGCGGAGTTCCTGGTCGTGGCCAACCGCCTACCGGTTGACCTGGAGCGCCTGCCCGACGGGACGCAGCGCTGGAAGCACAGCCCCGGAGGCCTGGTCACCGCCCTTGAACCGTTCCTGCGCACGCACAAGGGCGCGTGGGTCGGCTGGCCCGGCATCGCGGACGCCGACGTGGACGCGTTCGAGGAGGACGGCCTCCAGCTGCACCCGGTGATGCTGAGCGCCACCGAGGTCGCCGACTACTACGAGGGCTTCTCCAACGGCACGCTGTGGCCGCTCTACCACGACGTCGTCGCGCCGCCCGCGTTCCACCGGACCTGGTGGAACGCCTACGTGCGGGTGAACCAGCGGTTCGCCGACGTCACCGCGAAGGTCGCAGGGCACGGCGCCACCGTGTGGGTGCAGGACTACCAGCTGCAGCTCGTCCCGGCGATGCTGCGCGAGCTGCGCCCGGACCTGCGGATCGGCTTCTTCCTGCACATCCCGTTCCCGCCGGTGGAGCTGTTCATGCAGCTGCCGTGGCGGACCGAGATCATCCGCGGCCTGCTCGGCGCGGACCTGGTCGGCTTCCACCGGCCCGGCGGCGCGCAGAACTTCCTGTGGCTGGCCCGCCGCCTGGTGGGCCTGGAGCCGAGCCGCGGCGCGGTCGGCGTGCGCACCCGCCCCGGTGTGGTCCAGGTCGGCGACCGCACCGTCCGGGTCGGGGCATTCCCGATCTCGATCGACTCCGCCGGACTCGACGCGCTGGCCCGCGACAAAGAAGTCCAGAAACACGCGAAGCAAATTCGCGCCGACCTCGGGAATCCGAAGAAGATTTTGCTGGGGGTGGACCGGCTCGACTACACCAAGGGCATCGACGTGCGCCTCCGCGCGCTGCACGAACTCCTCGCCGACGGACGCGTCGACCCCAGCGAGGTCACCATGGTCCAGCTGGCGACACCCAGCCGGGAGCGCGTCGAGCACTACCGGCAGATGCGGGGCGAGATCGAGCAGGCCGTCGGCCGGATCAACGGCGAGTTCTCGACCGTGGGTCACCCGGTGGTCCACTACCTGCACCAATCGGTGAACCGACGCGAGCTGACCGCGTTCATGAGCGCCGCCGACGTCATGGTGGTGACCCCCGTGCGCGACGGGATGAACCTGGTCTGCAAGGAGTACGTCGCCACGCGCTACGACCTCGGCGGCGCGCTGGTGCTCTCCGAGTTCGCCGGCGCGGCGGCCGAACTCACGAGCGCGTTCCTGGTCAACCCGCACGATCTCGACGGCGTCAAGAACGCGCTCGATGCCGCCCTCACGCTGGATCCCGCCGAAGGCCGCCGTAGGATGCGCGCGCTGCGCCGCCAAGTCCTCACGCACGACGTCGACCGTTGGGCTCGATCGTTTCTTGATGCCTTGGGCACGCAGACCGCGATCTGAATCAGTTCAGACGAATGTTGTTCCCGACCTGTCCCACCGAGCATTGAGGAGGGGCGTTGACCGCCGAGGCCCTCCCCGCCGAACTTCGCCGTGCGATCGTGCAGTTGGCACGCACACCGCGCCTGCTGGTCGCCTGCGACTACGACGGGACACTGGCTCCGATCGTGGCCAACCCAGAGGACGCCCGTCCGCTGCCCGAGTCGGTGGGCGCGTTGCGCTCCCTGGCCGGTCTGCACGAGACGACGACCGCGGTGATCTCCGGGCGCGCGCTGCGCGACCTGGCGACGCTGTCGCGGCTGCCGTCCGAGGTGCACCTGGTGGGTTCGCACGGATCCGAGTTCGACGTCGGTTTCGTGCACGCGCTGGACGCGGACGCGAGATCACTGCACCGCCGCCTGGAAACCGAACTGGAAGACATCGTCGACGGCCGTGAAGGCGTCGGACTGGAGGTCAAACCCGCGAGCATCGCGGTGCACGTGCGCCGGGCGGACCCCGCCGTCGGGGAGCGGGTTCTGGAAGCCGTGCGCACCGGTCCGGCCACCTGGGACGGGGTGCAGGTCACCGAGGGCAAGGCCGTGATCGAGCTGGCCGTGGTGCAGACGGACAAGGGCCACGCCCTGGACGTCCTGCGGCACCGCGCGTCGGCGACCGCGGCCGTCTTCGTCGGTGACGACGTGACCGACGAGAAAGCGTTTGCCCGGCTCAGCGGGCCGGACGTCGGCATCAAGGTCGGCGACGGCGAGACGCTCGCCGAGTACCACGTCGAGGACAGCGTCGACGTGGCCACCATGCTGGCGTTCCTGCTGGAGGAACGGCGCGCGTGGCTGCACGGCGACCAGGCCGTGCCGATCGAGCGGCTCACCATGCTGGCCAACGAGCGTTCGGTGGCGCTGCTCACCCCCGACGCCCGGCTGAACTGGCTGTGCCACCCGGAGCCGGACTCGGCGGCGGTGTTCGCCGACCTGCTCGGCGGACCGGCCGCGGGCCACTTCTCGATCAAGCCCGAACACGGCTCGCTGCCCCTGGGCCAGCGGTACGTGCCGGGCACGATGATCGTGGAGACCCGCTGGTCGCGGCTGCTGGTCACCGACTACCTGGACCACGAGCTGGCCTCGCACCGCACCGACCTGGTGCGGCGCATCTCCGGCTCGACCAACGCGCTGATCACGTTCGCGCCGCGGCCCGAGTTCGGCCAGGTCCCGGTGCGGCTGCTGCGCGAGCGCGACGGCCTGCGGGTCGTCGGCACCTCGGACCCGATGGTGCTGCGCTCACCGGGCGTCGACTGGCAGATCACGTCCGACGGCATCCAGGAGACGGCGACCGCCGTGGTGTGCCCCCGCGAGGGCGCGCCGATCCTGCTGGAGCTGCGCTGCGGCACGGACGACCTGTCCGAGGCCACCCTGGGCGAGCCGGAGCGGCGCGCGCGGGCCGGCGCGTTCTGGTCGGACTGGGCGGCGACGCTGAAGATCCCGCCGGTCGAGTCGGACCTGGTGCTGCGGTCGGCGCTGACGTTGAAGGGCCTGGTGCACCACGACACCGGCTCGATCATGGCCGCCGCCACCACCTCGCTGCCCGAGGAGCTGGGCGGCATCCGGAACTGGGACTACCGGTACTGCTGGCTGCGCGACGCGGCGCTGACCGCCCAGGCCCTGGTGTCGGTCGGGTCGCTCGGCGAGGCGGAGGCGTTCCTGGGGTGGGTGCACGGGGTCCTGGCGACCCTGCCCGGCCCGGAGCGGCTGCACCCGCTGTACACGCTCCAGGGCACCATGCTGGGCGCCGAGGCCGTCATCGACACGCTCCCCGGGTACGCCGGGTCGCGGCCGGTGCGCGTCGGCAACCTGGCGAACCAGCAGGTCCAGCTGGACGTGTTCGGTCCCGTGGTGGACCTGGTCGTGCAGTTGGCCGCCGCGCGCGGTTCGCTGACCGACCAGGACTGGCGGATGGTGCAGGCGATGGCCGAGGCCGTCGCCCGCCGGTGGCACGAGCCCGACCACGGCATCTGGGAAGAGCGCCACGCACCGCGTCACCACGTGTACTCGAAGGTGATGTGCTGGGTGACGCTCGACCGGGCGGTGCGGCTGGCCGAGGCGTACGGGCGGGACGTCGACCCGTCGTGGCCGGTGCTGCGCGACACGATCTCCACCGACGTGCTGAAGCACGGGTGGAGCGACGAAGCGCAGTCCTTCACCACGGCGTACGACGGCGACGACCTGGACGCGGCGTCGCTGCACGTCGGGCTGTCGGGTCTGATCGACCCGGCGGACGACCGGTTCCAGGCCACCGTGACCGCGATCGAGGCCGAGCTGCGGTCGGGGTCGACGGTGTACCGGTACCGGCGTGACGACGGCCTGCCGGGCGACGAGGGCGGCTTCCACCTGTGCGCGGCGTGGATGATCGAGGCCTACCTGCTCACCGGGCGGCGCACCGAGGCCGAGGAGCTGTTCGCGCAGATGGTGGACGCGGCCGGGCCGACCGGTCTGCTGCCCGAGGAGTACGACCCGATCGCGGAGCGCTCCCTGGGCAACCACCCGCAGGCGTACAGCCACCTGGGCCTGATCCGCTGTGCCCAGCTGCTGGCGGCGACGTCGGTCGCGGCGGTGGCCGCCGAGTAGGCGTCCTCCTGCGCCGCTGCGCCCGGTTCCCTTCGGGGGGCCGGGCGCAGTGCGTTTCGGCGGCCTACTTGGTGAGCTTGAGCAGTTGCAGCGCCTCCAGCAGGTCCTGCGCGACGAGCGCCCGCGTCTCCGGGGGCAGCGGGCCGGCGTCCGGCGGCACGAGGGCCTTGGTGTAGCCGAGCCGGGCGGCCTCGGAGAGGCGGCGGCCGACGCCGCTGACCCGGCGCAGCTCACCGGACAGACCCACCTCGCCCACCACGACGAGGTCGTGCGGCAGCGGCAGGTCCGTGGCGGCCGAGGCGACCGCCAGCGCCACCGCCAGGTCCACCGCGGGCTCGGTGAGCCGCATCCCGCCCACGGTGGCGGTGAAGATGTCCTTGTTGCCCAGCGGGACCTTGCCGCGCTTCTCCAGCACCGCGAGCACCATCGCCAACCGGGCCGAGTCGAGCCCGCTCACCGCGCGGCGCGGCGCGGGCAGGGCCGTGGGCGCGACGAGCGCCTGCACCTCGCCCAGCATCGGCCGCTTGCCCTCCACCACCACGGTGACGGCCGTGCCGGACACCGCCTGGTCGCGGCGGTGCAGGAACAGGCCGGACGGGTCGGGGACGCCCGCGATGCCGTCGTCGCGCAACTCGAAGCAGCCGACCTCGTCGGCCGGCCCGAACCGGTTCTTGACGCCGCGCAGCAGGCGGAGGCTGGAGTGCCGGTCGCCCTCGAACTGGAGGACGACGTCCACCAGGTGCTCCAGGACGCGCGGGCCGGCGACCGAGCCGTCCTTCGTCACGTGGCCGACCAGGACGACCGGCAGCCCGCGCTCCTTGGCGACCGCGATCAGGCCGGACGTGACGGCGCGGACCTGGCTGACGCCGCCCGGGACGCCGTCGACCACCGGTGAGGACATGGTCTGGATCGAGTCCACGATCAGCATGCTCGGCTTGACCGCGTCGACCTGGCCGAGGACGGCGGAGATGTCGCTCTCGGCGGCCAGGAAGATCTCGTCGTGCAGGTTGCCGGTGCGGTCCGCGCGGAGCCGGACCTGCCCGGCCGACTCCTCACCGGTGACGTAGAGGCAGCGGCCGACCGAGGACGCCCACTGGTGCGCGACCTCCAGCAGCAAGGTCGACTTGCCCACCCCGGGCTCGCCCGCCAGCAGGACCACGGCGCCGGGCACCAGCCCGCCACCGAGCACCCGGTCCAACTCCCCCACGCCGGTGGAGACGGCACGGGCCGACTCCACGTCCACCTGGGCGATCGGTCGGGCCTCGCTGGTCGGCGCGCCCGCGAGGAACCGCGGCGCGGCGGCGACCCCCCGCTCCTCCACCGTGCCCCAGGCCTGGCACTCCGGGCAGCGCCCGACCCACTTGCCCACCTCGTGCCCGCACTCGGCACACCGGTACGTCGGCCTGGCCACCCGTGCTGTCTTCGCCACGCCCCGCAGGCTATCCGCCACCCCCGACAACCCGGCGCGAAGATCGCCCACCCACCGGTGCCGGGCACGGACCGCGCACCCTGCGTCAGCCGGTGCGCCGCCCACCACGGCAGGCGCTGCGACCGCCATCCGCGCGGTGCGGCGGTCACCGACCAGGCACGTCGCGGTGTCCCGCTTCCAACGCCGGCCACCGCGGAATGTCGGTCCCCGCCGGTAAACGCACAGCAGGGGTCCCCGGGAGGGGACCCCTGCTGTGCGTTCGTCCCGGACTCGGTTCGGCGCGGCCCGCCGGCGTCCGGTGTGGATCAGTGCTCGGTGTGGATCAGTGCTCGGCGGGCGCGTCCTGGCGCGGTTCCGAGGTGGAGCCGATCGGCACTTCCAGCGTGATCTCGCCGGCCTTCTCGAACAGGAACGTCACCCGGATCGTCTCGCCCGGCCGCAGCTTCTTCTTCATGCCCTTCAGCACGATGGTCACCTTGCCCGGCTCGGACGGGTCCACCGACGAAGGCAGCTTCGTCGACGACGTCGGCGGCTGGGAGATCGACGTGCCGCTGCCCGACGTCGGGCTCGCGGACGTCGTGCCGGACGCGGCCGAGTCCGTGGTCGTCGCGGTCGGGGAGCCGGTGGCGGAGCCCGGGGCGGACGGCGTGGTGGTCGCGGACGCGGAACCGGACGGCTTGCCCGACGTCGGCGCGTGGCTGCCCGAGCCGTGCTCGTCCGCCTCGGCGATGATCACCGAGGAGCTCTCCAGCACCGTGTCCCCGCTGACCTCGCCCTGCGAAGCGGCGTCACTGGTCACGGCGATCAGCTTGTCCGCACTGGTGCCGTTGTTGGCGATGACGACCGTGATCGGCGCGTCGTCGCCCTCCTCGTAGGCGGCGTGCGCCGCCGGGAACACGAGCTGCGCGTCGCTGACGGTGATGTCACCCGCCTTGCCACTGGCCCCGTTCACGACGGCCACCTGGGTGTCCGTCTGGGTGACCTGACCTGCGCTGCAACCCGCTGCGGCCAAGCCGAGGCCCGTGGCCAGAGCGGCCACGACCGCCAGGCGGCGCGACGCTGGGGACTTCTGGAGTGCGCGACCCACGGCTGTTCGGATCCTTCCCGGTGTGCTGACGAGGCGGGTCGTACCCGGTAGTAGCGGGTCCGACCACCAGTGGTGGAGCCTAACGGGGTGCCCTGGGACCTGCGGCATGCGGTGCCCCACACCACGCCCGCACCGTTCTCGTGCGTGGCTCGCGCCGACTCGTGAAACGTCCCGCGCGCGTCGCGCGAAGGTCCCACGCACGTCCACAGTGGAGCAAGATCGACCAGGGCCGTTGCATGCGACCGGGTGATTTGTCAACCCCCCGCGCGGCGCTGACCTGGGCGAACCGATCTCAACAGCCCGGGGAGGGGATTGCTCGGCGTGTTAGGATGGGGTTAGCGAAAGGGGCAGAGGACACATGGTTTTCAAGGTCGGAGAGACCGTCGTCTACCCGCACCACGGTGCCGCTCTCATCGAAGCAATCGAGACCCGTGTGATCAAGGGCGAGGAGAAGAAGTACCTCGTTCTCAAGGTCGCCCAGGGCGACCTCACGGTTCGCGTCCCCGCCGACAACGCCGAGATCGTGGGCGTTCGTGACGTCGTCGGCCAGGAGGGTCTCGACAAGGTCTTCGAGGTCTTGCGTGCTCCCCACACGGAGGAGCCGACCAACTGGTCCCGGCGGTACAAGGCCAACCTCGAGAAGCTCGCGTCCGGTGACGTGAACAAGGTGGCCGAAGTGGTGCGCGACCTCTGGCGGCGCGAGAAGGATCGCGGATTGTCCGCTGGTGAGAAGCGGATGCTGGCGAAGGCTCGACAGATACTGGTTAGCGAACTGGCGCTGGCCGAGGGCACCGACGAGGACAAGGCTGAGGTCCTCCTCGACGAGGTCCTGGCTACCGCGTCCTGATCGTCCACCCGACACACGGAAACCGCGAACATGAGTGTGGTCGCGCTCGTGCCCGCGGCGGGCCGGGGTGAGCGGTTGGGCTATGGCATGCCCAAAGCGCTCGTGCCGGTCGACGGCGTTCCGCTGCTCGTGCGTGCGGTGCGCGGCCTGCTGGACTCGGGCTGCGTGCGGCACGTGGTGATCGCCGCGCCCCCGTCCGATGTGGATGCAGTACGAGACATTGTGAAGACCGTCACCGCCCCGTCGGCCCCAGCCGGCGGGGCGGTGCACGTCGTGGCGGGTGGCGCCGAGCGGTCCGATTCGGTGCGCTTGGCGTTGACGCACGCGTTGCGTGAGATGCCCGACACGACGATCGTCCTGGTGCACGACGCGGCCCGCGCGTTCACCCCGCCGGCCGTGGTCAAGGCCGTGGTGGACGCCGTCGCCGCGGGTCACCCGGCGGTCATCCCGGTGCTGCCGCTCGCCGACACGGTGAAGCAGGTCGACGACGTCGGCGTGGTGGTCGCCACACCGGACCGCGCGTCGCTGCGGATCGTGCAGACCCCGCAGGGCTTCGACGCGGACGTGCTGCTGCGCGCGCACCGGTCCGGCCTGCACGCCACGGACGACGCGGGCCTGGTCGAACGGCTCGGCGTGCCGGTCGTCACGGTCCCCGGCCACCAGGACGCCATGAAGATCACCACGAAGTTCGACCTGGCGGTCGCCGAGGCGATCCTGGCCGGAACCGGAGGAGCACCGTGATCCCCAGGGTGGGCATCGGCACCGACGTGCACCAGGTGGAACAGGGCCGCGAGTGCTGGCTGGCCGGTCTCCGCTGGGACGACGCGGACGGCTGCGCCGGGCACTCGGACGGCGACGTGGCGGCGCACGCCCTGTGCGACGCGCTGCTGTCCGCCGCCGGACTGGGCGACCTGGGCGCGGTGTTCGGCACGAGCGACCCGCGGTGGTCCGGGCGGCACGGCGTGGAGTTCCTGGCCGAGGCGCGTCGGCTGGTCGAGGAGGCCGGCTACCAGGTCGGCAACGCGGCCGTGCAGGTCATCGGCAACTCCCCCAAGATCGGCACCCGCCGTGACGAGGCGCAGAAGGTGCTGTCCGAGGCGGTCGGCGGCCCGGTGTCGATCAGCGGTACCACGTCCGACGGCCTGGGCCTGACTGGTCGCGGCGAGGGCATCGCCGCCGTGGCGACCGCGCTCCTCGTCCCCCTGTCCTGATCCACGTCGCGGTCGCTCGGCCATCCCGGTGAGCCTGGTCTCGGTTCCCCGGCATCGCGGGATTTCCGCTCCGCCGACCCCGTAGCGTGCGATCGGTGACGATCCGCGCCGTGCTCTTCGACTTCTCCGGCACCCTGTTCCGCTTGGAGCACGACACCCTGGCCGCCCACGCCGGACTGATGCGCGCGCTCACCGCGCCCGTCGGCCTGGACCCGGAGCTGGGCATCGACCCGGAGCAGTGGGAACGCCGCGACCTCGACCCGGACGCGCACCGCGACATGCACCTCGCGGTCCTCGCGAAGGCGGGCGCCAAGGACCCGGCGCGGTTCTACGCCGACCTGTGCAGCCCGCCGTTCTGGCAGCCCTACCCGGACACCGCGCAGGCCCTCGGCACCGAGCTGCCGACCGCGGTCGTCAGCAACATCGCCTGGGACATCCGCACTGTTTTCGCACGTCACGGCGTCGAGAACCGGGTGGACGAGTACGTGCTCTCCTACCAGGAGGGCTTCGTCAAGCCGGACCCGAAGCTGTTCCGCATCGCCTGCGACCGGCTGGGCGTGCACCCCACCGAGGCGCTGATGATCGGTGACAGCCCCGAAGCCGACGGTGGCGCGGCGGCGATCGGGTGCGCGGTGGAGATCGTCGAACCGCACCGGACCGGCAGCCGTCCCGAGGCTCTGCTGCAGGTGCTCCGCAAGCACATCTGACCGGGCGACTCAACACCGACTGGTCACCGCCCGTACCATCTTCACGTGAGCCTCCACCTCTTCGACACCGCGACCCGGTCCATGCGGGAGTTCGTCCCGCAGGTCAGCGGAACGGCGTCGATCTACGTCTGTGGGGCCACGGTGCAGGGCGTTCCGCACATCGGTCACGTGCGCAGCGGCCTGAACTTCGACGTGCTGCGCCGCTGGCTGGGCCGGGACGGCACGACCGTGCGACTGGTGCGCAACGTCACGGACATCGACGACAAGATCCTCACCAAGGCCGCCGAGAACGGCGCGCCGTGGTGGGAGTGGGCCTACGCGCACGAGCGGGCGTTCGACCACGCCTACGACGCGTTGGGCTGCCTGCCCGCCTCGTGCTCGCCGCGCGCGACCGGGCACGTCACGCAGATGGTCGACCTGATGGACCGGCTCATCGAGAAGGGCCACGCCTACGCCTCGGGTGGCGACGTGTACTTCTCGGTGACGTCGTTCCCCGAGTACGGCGCGCTGTCCGGGCAGAAGCCGGACGAGGTGCACCAGGGCGAGTCCGCCGCGACCGGCAAGCGCGATCCGCGCGACTTCACGCTGTGGAAGGCGGCGAAGCCTGGCGAGCCGTCGTGGCCGACGCCGTGGGGTCCGGGCCGGCCGGGCTGGCACCTGGAGTGCTCGGCGATGGCGACCGAGTACCTGGGCGGCACGTTCGACATCCACGGCGGCGGCATCGACCTCATCTTCCCGCACCACGAGAACGAGCAGGCCCAGTCGCGGGCCGCGGGTGACGGGTTCGCCCAGTACTGGATGCACAACGCCTGGGTCACCATGGGTGGCGAGAAGATGGCGAAGTCGCTGGGCAACACGGTGGCGATCCCGACGATGCTGGAGCGGGTGCGGGCACCGGAGCTGCGGTACTACCTGGTGGGGCCGCACTACCGGTCGCACATCGAGTACTCGCCCGAGGCGTTGGACGAGTCGGTGTCCGCGTACCGGCGGATCGAGTCGTTCCTGCGGCGCGTGGTCGAGCGCACCGGGACCGTCGGCGCGGAGGGCGGGATGTCGCCCGCGTTCGTGGCCGCCATGGACGACGACATCAGCACGCCCAGTGCGCTGGCCGCCATCCACAAGCGGCTGCGCGAGGGCAACACGGCGCTGGAGTCCGGTGACGACCTGGACGCGCGTGCCGCGGCCGAGTCGGTGCGGGCCATGACCGCGGTGCTCGGGTTGGACCCGTTGTCACCGCAGTGGCACGACGCCGCGGCCGGCGGCGTGGGCAGACACGCGCTGGGCGTGCTGGTGGAGCGGCTGCTGGAAGAGCGGTCGCAGGCCCGAAAGGACAGGGACTTCGCGCGCGCGGACGTGCTGCGCGATCACCTGCTCCTGGCCGGTATCGCCGTCGAGGACACCCCCGACGGTCCGTTGTGGACTTTGAAGGACGACTGAGCTCGTGGCTGGTAACTCCAAGCGCCGGGGCGCCATGCGCAACCCCGGCTCCAAGAAGGGCGCGGTCGTCGGGTCCGGCGGGCAGAAGCCGAAGGGCTTGCACGGCAAGGGCCCGACGCCCAAGGCGGTCGAACGACCCAACCACCCCGCGTACAAGCGGGCCAGTGCGGCGGCCAAGGCCGACCAGGCCCGGACGCAACGGCGCAAGGCCGCGGAGAACGGACCGGAGACGGTCGCCGGGCGCAACCCCGTGGTCGAGTGCCTGCGGGCCGACATCCCGGCGACGGCGCTGTACGTGGCGCTGGGCATCGACGCGGACGACCGGGTCGCCGAGGCGGTGCAGCTGGCCGCGACTCGTGGCATCTCCGTGCTGGAGGTGCAGCGCGGTGAGCTGGACCGGATCACCGGCGGCGCGATGCACCAGGGGCTCGGGCTCCAGGTGCCGCCGTACGAGTACGCCGAGCCGCGCGAACTGCTGAAGATCGCGAACGAGTCCGGCATCCCGCCGTTGCTGGTGGCGTTGGACGGCGTGACGGACCCGCGCAACCTGGGTGCGGTCGTGCGGTCGGCGGCGGCCTTCGGCGCGCACGGGGTCGTGCTGCCGCAGCGGCGGTCGGCGAGCATCACGGCGGTGGCGTGGCGGACGAGTGCCGGCACGGCGGCCCGGATGCCGATCGCGGTGGCGACGAACCTGACCCGTCAGCTCAAGGAGTGGGCCGACGCCGGGCTGATGATCGTCGGCCTGGACGCGGACGGCGACGTGGACGTGGACGGCCTGGACCTGGCGACCGGTCCGCTGGTGGTCGTGGTCGGCTCCGAGGGCCGCGGTCTTTCGCGCCTGGTGAAGGAGACGTGCGACCAGACGGTGTCCATCCCGATGGCCGCCGGCGTGGAGTCGTTGAACGCCTCCGTCGCCGCCGGTGTCGTGCTGGCCGAGATCGCCCGCCGCCGCCGCCTCGACATTCGCGGCTGAGCACCCCACCGCGCAACTCGCGGTGCCGGACTGGACAACTCGCGCGAGGACCCGCGAGTTGTCCAGTCCGGTGCGGGTGTGAGGTGGGGCGGTTTGTGGTGAAGTCGACCTCGGGGCGCATCGGCGGCGGATAAGGTCTGCGGCGATGTCCTTCGCCAGCCCCCTGTTCCTGTGGTTCTTCCTGCCGGTCGTGCTCGCGACCGTCCTCGTGCTGCCCAGGACCTGGCGCAACGGCGTGGTCGCGGTGGCCAGCCTGCTGTTCTACGTGTCCGGCGCGGGCGGGACGACGCTGCTGCTGCTCGGCTGCATGGTGGTCAACTACCTGGCCGGCAGGCGGCTGGAGCCGGACGCGCCCGGCGACCGGCGGCTGGTCCTGGTCGGCTCGATCGCGATCAACCTGGGCGTCCTGCTGATCTGGAAGTACGCCGGGTTCGCCAGCTCGCAGCTGCACGACATCGCGGCCGTCGTGGGCGCCGACCTCCCGGTCGTCGAGCTGGCGCTGCCGATCGGCATCTCGTTCTACACGTTCCACCACATCTCGTACGTGGTCGACGTGTACCGGGGCGAGCGGCCGGCCCAGCGCGACCCGGTCGCGTTCGTCACCTACATCGCGATGTTCCCGCAGCTCGTCGCGGGCCCGATCGTGCGCTTCCGGGAGATCGCCGACCAGCTGCCGCAGCCCCGCATGCACCGCTGGGACGACGTCGCGGCCGGCTTCCCCCGGTTCGCCCTCGGCCTGTGCAAGAAGGTGATCATCGCCGACTCGATCGCGCCGATGGTCGACGCCTGCTTCGCCACCCCCGCGGACGAGATGACCACGGCCATCGCCTGGCTCGGCGCGATCGGGTACACGCTCCAGCTGTACTTCGACTTCTCCGGCTACTCCGACATGGCCATCGGACTGGGCCGGATGCTCGGCTTCCGGCTGCCGGAGAACTTCGCCCGCCCGTACTCGTCGGTCACCGTCACCGAGTTCTGGCGCCGCTGGCACATGTCGCTGTCCCGCTGGTTCCGCGACTACGTCTACATCCCGCTCGGCGGCAACCGCGGCGGCGTGCGCCAGACGTACCGGAACCTCACGATCGTTTTCGTGCTCACCGGTTTCTGGCACGGCGCCAACTGGACCTTCCTCGTGTGGGGTTTGTTCCACGGCGGGCTGCTCGTGCTGGAGCGCCGATTCGGCTGGGATTCCACGCCGATCACTACGCGTGCCCGAATTGGCCGGCGGATCTCGACGATGTTGCTGGTGGTAATCGGCTGGGTGTTCTTCCGATCCGCGGACCTCGGCACCGCGTTCACAATCATCGGCCACATGCTGCTGCCTGATTTCAGCGGCCTGACCGAAGCCGTCGCCGCCGCGGCCACCAATCAGCGCATTGTCCTGCTGCTGCTCGCGCTGGCGATCGTGGTATTGCCCCATCACCCGGTGACCGGTCCCTACCTGGAGTCTTCCCGGGACCGGGTCGCCACCGTCGCCAGGGTCTCGCTGATGACGGCGGGTGTCGGCTACGCGGCCGTGCTGGTGGCGAGCGGCACGTTCAGCCCGTTCCTCTACTACCAGTTCTGAAGATCGACAAGCCGCCGTTGTTCCACAATTGACGTACTGGCGGCGCCCTCGCGCGCGGCGAAGCGAGGTAACGCGCTCGGCCGGTCGGACCAGCGCCGCCGAACCCCAATGGCGACTTCGTGGACGTAGGGTAGGCGAGGATTGCTCACGGCGTGTCACGTACCGTCAACTGTGAAGAATAAGTGGCCGTTTTTTCGCAGTTGTAACTACTTTATGTAACCGACCTGCTCCGTTCGGGTACACAGTGTGGTAGGACAGAGATCGCACATCGGGCAGCTTCTACGGTGCTATCCGAGGGAATTGTTACTTCGGGTGGGGGTAACGTGACTCACTCATCGGGGCCGAGCAACCTGGGGGAGTTGTGACTTCCGGGGGGACCATCCGCGCGCTCGTGGGCAACCGCGAGTTCCGCGGCATGTGGATCGGCTCGACCGTGTCCACGTTCGGCGACCAGCTCGCCGCGGTGGCGCTGTCGCTCCTGGTGTTCGAACGCACGCAGTCGCCGATGTGGACGGCCCTCACGTGGTCGTTGACGCTGTTCCCGCCGCTGATCTCCGGCCCGCTGCTCGGCTGGGTCGCGGACCGGTTCCCGCGCCGCACGGTGATGGTCGTCTGCGCGTGGTCGCAGGCCGCCCTGGTCGCCCTCATGGCCGTGCCCGGCATGCCGTTGTGGATCATGATCGTGCTGCTGGTCGTGGTCCTGATGATCTCGTCGCCGTTCCTGGCCGCCCAGGAGGCGAGCCTCCCCCACGTGCTGCCGGAGAAGCGCTACGACGACGGCGTGGCGCTGTTCGGCACGTCCGTGGACGTCGCCCAGATGGTCGGTCTCGCCGCCGCGGGGTTCCTCGTCATCGGCGCCGGTCCCAACGTGGCGCTCGCGATCGACGCGGTCAGCTTCGTGTGGGTGGCGATCCTGGTGCAGGCCTCGGTCCAGCACCGGCCCGCCGCCGACCCGCGCGGCGCGCATCGGGACCCCGAAGGACCCAAGGGCGCGTTCACGCTGCTGGTCACCGAGCCGAGGCTGCGCAGCCTGATGGGCATGCGCCTGCTGGCCGGCCTCGCCATGGTGCCCGAGGGACTCGCCGTGCCCCTGGCCGCGAGCCTGGACGCGGTCTGGGCCGTCGGCCTGATCCTGGCCATCGAACCCGCCGCCAACGTCCTCGGCGTGACCGTGCTGTTCCGGCTGGTGCGTGATCCGGCCAAGCGCGAGCGGCTGATCGGCCCGCTCGCCATACTCTCCTTGGCCCCGCTGGTCATGTTCGCCTTGCACCCGAACCTGACCTGGACCATCGTCCTGCTGGTCATCGCCGGGATGGCCGGGGCGTACCACACGCCCGCCCGCTCGGCGTGGATGCGCATCCTGCCCGACGCCTACCGGGGTCGGGCGTACGGCATCGGCCGTGCCGCTCTGCGGTCGTCGCAGGGCGGCGGCATGGCCGTGGCAGGCGTGGTGGCGCACTCGATCGGTTCGGTGACGGCGACCATCGCGGGTGCGGGCGGTATCGGGCTGCTGCTGGCCACCCAGGCGGCCGTAGCCTGGCGACGGGCCCGCTCCCGGAACGAGACGAAGGCAGTGGTGACCTGAAACGGAGTCATCACATATCGCGATTGTCAAACATGAAGGTCCCCTCGGCTGCGGCCCGCTAGCCAGCGGGCACGTACGGTGAACATTCGGTCCGGGGATGGAGAGGGAGTGGTCTCACATGTCGCGGTTGCGCATGGCGAACACCTCCTCAGCACGCTTCCCGGGCACGGACGTGCCGCTGCGAACGGCGTTCGCCATGCGACGCCGCGCAGAGGGTAGGGGGTCGTGGTGAAGAACAGTTTGACTGACCAGAAGGCATCTGCGGCAGTCGGCCGGCCCTCGATTCGCCACTGGGATCTGTGGACGTTGCGACCGGCCGCCCTCGGCTACTTCTTCCTCGTCGAATCGGCCGTAGCGGCTGCCGCCATCTGGCTCCTCACGACCCTGGGCTCGGTGTCGAACGCGGACTGGCTGCGGTTCGGCGCGGTCATGTTCGCCATCACCGTCCACCTGATGATCGTCCGCCGGGCCGAGGAGTCGCGGCGCGACGAGTCGGCCGGGCCGCACATCGACCTCACGTCCGTGTGGACGTTCGCCGCCGCCATCGCCCTGCCCGGCGCGCTGGCCGTGCTCGCCACGATCTGGATGCGCATCCTGATCCAGCCGATCGCGCGGCGGCAGCCGTACCGGTTCGTGTTCAGCTCCGCGAGCATCCTCGGCGGCACCATGCTGGCGTGGGCCGTGGTGCACCTGTCCGGCCTGTCGCTGCTGGCTTCCGGCCGCATCCCGGACGACCTTGGTCTGGTGCTGGTGCTCATCGTGGCCGCGGTGGTCAACTGGGGCGCCCAGGGCATGAACATCGCGATCGCGTTGAAGATCGTCACCCCGCACACCCGGATCCAGGAGTTCCTCGGCTCGCGGGCGGACAACATGCTGGAGCTGAGCACGCTCGGCGCGGGCGCCATGCTCGGCATGCTGATGACCACCCACTGGGTCGGCCCGCTGCTGCTGGTGTTCCCGGTGATCCTGGTCAACTCGCTGCTCTACCACGCGACGGAACGGCGGGCGCACCTCGAACGGCTGCTGCGCGAGCAGGAGCAGGCGCAGGCGCGGCTGGCCGAGGACGCGCACACCGACTACCGGACCGGTCTGCTCAACACCAACGGCCTGGCCGAGTACGGGGGCAGGCTCACCGACCGCTGCCGGCACGACGGGCAGCCGGTGACCGTGCTGGCCATCGACCTGGACCACTTCAAGCGCATCAACGACACGTGGGGCCACCCGGCGGGCAACGCGGTGCTGGCCGAGGTGGGCCGCATCCTGCGGGAGAAGCTGCGGCCGGGCGACGTGGCCGGGCGGGACGGCGGCGAGGAGTTCGTCGTGGTGCTCGCCGAGACGGGCCTGGCGCAGGGCACGGCCATCGCGGAACGGGTGCGCGAGGCGATCGGCGAGATGTCCGTGGTGACCACCGACAAGCACCGCAACACGGTGACCCTGCGCGGCCGGAACCTGCCGTTGACGCCGGACGGGCCGGAGGTGCGCGCCATCTCGGCGTCCATCGGCGTGGCCGTGCTGCCGGACAACGGGGACTGCCTGATGGACGCGCAGCACTGCGCGGACGCCGCGCTCTACGCGGCCAAGGAGAACGGCCGGAACCAGGTGCGGGTCGCCGGCGGCGAGGTCCGGCTGCTTCCCGCGCCGCGGATCGACGAGCCGGAGGAGGAGCCCATCGGGCAGGAAGCCGGGGCCAGCCGCTGGGCCTGAGTGCCCGGCGTCACGCGCACGACAACCGCGGGCACGGCCTGGACCGCCTCCGTGCCTGCCGTGGTTCACGGGCGTAAACGTGCGTCGCATGGCACCAGTCTCCGCACAGCCCGCGTTCGGCAGCGGGCAGGTGCCCCCTGTCGGGGCGTACCCACTCGGGACCGGCGCCAAACGTGTTATTGCACTCGTTCCCGCTTGCCGCTCATCAGCCGGCAGGCGAGGTAGATCAGGAACGACACGGCGGTGACGAACGCGCTCACCGGCAGGCCGGGCGAGAGCGACAGCACCATCCCGCCGAGCACGGCCACCTCGGCGAACACGACGGACAGCAGGGTCGCCTTGAGCGGGCTGGCGGTGACGCGGGTCGCCGCAGCCGCGGGCGTGATCAGCAGGGACAGCACGAGCAGGGCGCCGACGAGCTGCACGCTCAACGCCACCGCCACGCCCACCAGCACCGCGAACACCACGGACAGCGTCCGCACCGGCACACCGCGCGCCACGGCCACCGCCGCGTCCACGCTGGCGAAGTGCAGCGGCCGGTAGATGAACGCCAGCACCACCAGCACCGCCACCGACGCGCCGATCAGCAACCACAGGTCCGTCGACCCGATGCTCACCACCTGGCCGAGCAGCAGG
The DNA here is from genome assembly GCF_052936305.1 of Saccharothrix isguenensis. Lineage (NCBI taxonomy): Bacteria > Bacillati > Actinomycetota > Actinomycetes > Pseudonocardiales > Pseudonocardiaceae > Saccharothrix > Saccharothrix isguenensis. The sequence continues at coordinate 374,327 of NZ_CP193626.1, read as the reverse complement.
CCGAACTTGGTCACCGCGCGTCCCTCGTACAGCGCCAGGAACAGCACGCCGAGGCCGAGGCCGAACGCCAGGATCGCGCCGATCACGGAGTCGCGGTCAGCGTCACGGGTGCTCAGCAGGCCCAGCAGCAGTGCGGCGATGATCGACCCGGCCAGCGCGCCGTACCCGACGCCGACCCCGATCAGCAAGGCCGCCGCGCCGCCGGTGAACGCCAGCTCGCTCGTGCCGTGCACGGCGAACGCCATCTTGCGGGTGACGATGAGCGGGCCGAGCAGCCCGCCGAGCAGCCCGAGCACGGCGCCCGCGATGAGCATCGGCTGGACGTAGGCCAACACCCGCAGGGTCAGCTCCAGGTCCAGGAAGTTCTCCATCAGAGGGCCTCGTCCGTGATGTGGTGCGGTTCGTCCTCGCACACGTGCTGCGCGCCGACCACGTGGATCTGGTCGCGCACGCGGACCACCTCGACGTTCGTGCGGTAGAGCTCGGTCAGCGTCCGCGAGGTCATCACCTCGGCGGGCGTGCCGATCCGGAACCGACCCTCGACCAGGTACAGCACCCGGTCGACCAGCGGCAGGATCGGGTTGATCTCGTGCGTGACGAACAGGACGGCCGTGTCGGCGGCGCGGCGGCGGGCGTCGATCAAATCGCTGACCACGCGCTGGTGGGCGAGGTCGAGGGAGAGCAGCGGCTCGTCGCAGAGCAGCACCTCGGGGTCGCCGACCAGGGCCTGCGCCACCCTCAGCCGCTGCTGCTCGCCGCCGGAGAGCAGCCCGATGGGCTCGTCGGCGTACTTCATCGCGCCGACGGACTCCAGCGCCGCCTCCACCTTGGCCCGGCGTTCCCGCCGGTTGCGCCAGCCGAGGCCCCAGCCGTGCCCGTCCAGGCCGAAACCGACCAGGTCACGGCCGCGCAGGGTGAGGCTGACGTCGATCGCCCGCTGCTGCGGGATGTAGCCGATGCGCCGGTTGCCGCCCGCCACGCGCACGGTGCCGGCGGACAGCGGCTGGAGGCCGAGCAGCACCCGGATGAGGCTGGTCTTGCCCGAGCCGTTCGGCCCGAGGACGGCCACGAACTCGCCAGGGGCGACGTCCAGGTCCAAGCCGTCCCACAGCACCCGGTGGCCGTAGGACAGGCGCGCGTCGCGCAAGGCGACCGCGGCGCGGGTCGGCCGGTCCGTCACCTCGGCTGTCGTGCCGGGAACTCTCATGTGCCGAGCGCTCCCACCAGCGAATCGACCTGCTTCGTCATCCAGTCAAGGTAACCCGTGGCGTCCTCGGGCAGCGTCTCGGTCACCTCGGCGACCGGCACGCCCACGGCCTTGGCGCGGTCCACGACCTGCCGGGTGGCGGCGTTCTCGGTCTGCGCGTTGTTGACGAGCGCGGTGATCTGCTTCTGGTCGATCAGCGCGGTGACGTCGGCGAGGGCGGCGGCGGGGATGTCCGTCTCGTTCTCGACGGCCTCGCTGAACGACTCGGGGGTGATGTCCTCGACGCCCGCGGTGTCGAGCAGGTAGTGGGCGACGGCCTCGGTGGCGATGATCTTCTTGCCCTCGCCCTTGCCCTTGACGCGCTCCTCCAGCGCGGTCAGCTTCGCGCCGAAGTCCTCGGCGTTGGCCTCGAACGCGGCCTTCTTGTCCGGCTCGATCGCGCCGAGGTCGGCGGCGGCCTGGTCGGCGACCTTGCGGACGGTCGCGAAGTCGTACCAGACGTGCTCGTTGACGGCGTGGTCGTGACCCTCCTCTTCGTGGCCCTCCCCCTCGTGCCCCTCCTCGTGGCCTTCTTCGCCGGTCTCGGGCTCGGCGGACGTCCCGGGCTCGTCGTGCCCGTCAGCCAGGCCGGACAGCGGGAACGCCTCGATCTTCTTGACGGAGTCGGTCTCGGGGCCGAGCAGCCGGGCGAAGAAGTCGTCGTAGCCGCCGCCGTTGAAGATGACGAGGCGCGCGTCGCGCGCGGCGACCAGGTCGGCGGGCTTGCTCTCGTAGGAGTGCGGGTCGCCGGACGGGTCGTCGATGATCGCGGTGACCTCGACGTCGTCACCGCCGACCGCCTTGACCACGCTGCCCCACACGTTGGTGGAGGCCAGGACCTTGATCTTGCCGTTGTCCTGGGCGGCGGGGGTGTCCTGGGCGCCACAGGCGGTCAGGGCGACGGCGGTCGCGGCGGCCACCGCGCCGAGCAACGCGTTGCGGACAGTCATCAGAGCACTCCTCGACGGGCTGACACATCAGCCAATGGAAACCGTTGTCAGGTTCAGTTTAGAACGCCCTGCTACCCCGGTGTCCACCGACCGGGTGTTCCGCACACCACAGGGGCCACCTCCGTCTCGCCGGAGATGGCCCCTGTGGTCGTGCGGGAACGCCCTGGTCGGACGTCAGTCGGTCAGGCGGTGGCCCGACTCGGGGTGGAACAGGTGGACCTCGCTGGCGTCGCGCACGGCGACCTTCACGGTCTGGCCCAGGGTCGGCGGCGTGCGGCCGTCCACGCGGACCACGAACCGCTCGGGCACGTTGCCGATGCGGACCGAGCCGTGCATGAGCGCGTCCGCGCCCAGCTCCTCGACCAGCTCGACGGTCATCTCCATGCCCTGCTCCGAGGAGCCGACCAGCGCCAGCGACTCGGGCCGGATGCCGAACGTCACCTCGGACAGGCCCTCACCGGCGGCCTTGTCCATCATGCGGCGCTCCAGCGGCACCACCATGCCGTCGAGCTTCGCGCCCTCGGACGTCAGCGGCACGGTCTTGAGGTTCATCGCGGGCGAGCCCATGAACCCGGCGACGAACGCGTTGGCCGGCTTGTCGTACAGCGCGCGCGGGGTGTCGCACTGCTGGAGCAGGCCGTCCTTGAGCACGGCGACCCGGTGGCCCATCGTCATGGCCTCGACCTGGTCGTGCGTGACGTAGATCGTGGTGGTGCCGAGCCGGGCCTGGAGGGCGGCGATGTTCGCGCGGGTCTCCACGCGGAGCTTCGCGTCCAGGTTGGACAGCGGCTCGTCCATGAGGAACACGGAGGGCTCGCGCACGATCGCGCGGCCCATCGCGACACGCTGCCGCTGGCCGCCGGACAGCGCCTTCGGCTTGCGGTCCAGGTACTTGCTCAGGTCGAGCATCTTGGCCGCCTCGGCGACCTTCTCCTTGACCTCGAGCTTGTTGACGCCACGGAGCTTGAGCGCGAAGCCCATGTTCTCCGCGACCGTCATGTGCGGGTACAGCGCGTAGGACTGGAACACCATCGCGATGTCACGGCCCTTGGGCGGAACGTTGGTGACGTCCTTGCCGCCGATGTGGATGGCGCCCTCGTCCACGTCCTCCAGACCCGCGAGCATGCGCAGCGCGGTCGACTTGCCGGAGCCGGACGGGCCGACCAGAACCAGGAACTCGCCGTCGGTGACGTCCAACGACAACTCGTCGACCGCGCGGACCGGCGGGTTGCCGGAGAAGATCCGCGAAGCCTTGAGATAAGCGACCTCAGCCATGCCACGCACCTTTCACTACCAAGCTTTGCGGCAACGTTAGGGATTGCAAGCGCTTACGGGAACAGGTGGATTGGTCTAGTTCCGGATCGGTTCAGCCCTCGGAGGCCTGGAATCGGTGGTCGAGGCATGGGGGTCCGAGCGGGGGCCTCCGCGCCGGGCGGAGGCCCCCAGGACAGCTCAGCCCTTCACCGCGCCCGACGACAAGCCGGTCACCAGGAACCGCTGCACCAGGTAGAACACGATGATCGCCGGAATCGCCACCAGGATCGACGCCGCCGCCAGGTGACCCCACTCGGTCCGGTTCTGCTGCACGAACACCTGAAGGCCGACCGCCAGCGTCTTCGACTCGTCCGCCGCCGACAGGAACGCCGAAGCGAACGCCACCTCGCCCCACGCCGTGAGGAACGCGTAGAACGCGGTCACGGCCAGGCCAGGCCGGGCCAGGGGCAGCACGAGCCGCCAGAACACGCCGAACGGCGACAGGCCGTCCACCCGACCGGCCTCGTCGATGTCGTTGGGGATGGTGTCGAAGTAGCCCTTCAGCATGTACGTGCAGAACGGCACGGCGGTCGTGCAGTAGACCAGCACCAGGCCCATCGACGTGCCCTGGAGCCCCAGCGCGAGCAGGATGTTGTACAGCGGCACGATCAACACCGCGAACGGGAACATCTGCACGACCAGGAAGGACAGCATCAGCGACCGCTTGCCCGGGAACCGGAACCGCGACGCCGCGTACCCCGTCGTCGCCGACAGGAACACCGCCAGCACCGTGGTCAACAACGCGATCAGCACCGAGTTGCCGAACCACGCCAGGAAGTCGCCCTTCTCGCCGGCGAGGATCCGCACGTAGTTGTCCAGGCTGGAGTCGTTCACCAGCTTCGGCGTGGTCTCCACGGCCTTCGCGTCCGGCTTGAACGACGTCACCAGCACCCAGAACACCGGGAACACCGCGATCAGCGACGCCACCACCAGCGTCCCGTGCAGCCCGACGCTCGCCAACCGCGACCGGTCCGAACGCCTGCGGGGCCGGACCGGCCGCCCCGCGACCCGCTCGGGCGGGGCCACCTGCACCGAAGCCGCTTCGACCGTCATCACCACACCTCGCCTTGCTTGCGCAGCGCGCGCCGGTACACGCCCGCGAACACGAGCAGCACGGACAGGATCAGCACGCCGTAGGTCGACGCCACCGCGAAGTCCCGGGACGCCCCGGAGAAGAACCGCTCGAACGCGTAGGTCACCAGGATCCTGGTGTTCGGGTTCGGCCCGGTGATCAGGTAGATGATCGCGAACATGTTGAACGTCCAGATGATGCCGAGCAGCACCACCGTGCTGGACACGGACCTCAAGCCGGGCAGCGTCACGTTCCGGAACCGCTGCCACGGCGTCGCGCCGTCCACCTCGGCCGCCTCGTAGAGGTCACCGGGGATCGACTGGAGCCCGCCGAGCAGCGCCACCATCATGAACGGCACGCCCAGCCACACGTTCACGATGATCACGGCGACCAGCGCCCAGTCGGACTGCCCGAGCCACACCGGCGGGTCGTCCAGCCCGAGGTAGCGCAGGAACTGGTTGATGATCCCGTACTGCGCGTTGAACATGTACTTCCACGCGAACGCGCTGATGAACGCGGGCACCGCCCACGGCAGGATCAGCAGCACCCGGTACAGCGACCGCCCGCGCACCTCGCGGTTGAGCAGCAGGGCCAGGCCGAGGCCGATCGTGTAGTGGAAGAACACGCAGCCGAACGTCCAGACCAGCGTGCGCACGAGCGTCGACCAGAACGCGCCGTAGCTCGGGTCGCCGGACAGGATGTTCACGTAGTTGTCGAGGCCAACGGAGACGTAGGACGCCGGCCGGTCGAGGATCGGGTTGGCGATGTTGCCTTCGTTGATGTCGGTGAAGGTGAAGAACACGCCCTGGGCGAGCGGGAACAGCACCAACACGGCGATGACCACCACGACCGGCAGCACCATCGCGTACGCGTACCAGTGCCGGTCCAGGAACCTGCGCACCGAAGTCTCCCTTCGCCTCCGCGCGGTGGCCGCTCACCGGGAGCGGCCACCGCGAGGGGAGTGTCAGCCGACGGTGTACTCGGGGACGACGGTGTCCTTGTAGGCCTTGGCGACCTCGTCCAGCGCCGTCTTGGCGTCCTTCTTGCCGGCCAGCACGTCCGCGTAGGCGATCTTCAGCGGGTCGAACAGCTGACCGCCCTCGGGGATCCACGCGCGCGGGTGGGCGGCGGTGACGACCGGCTCGAACGCGGACACGACCGCGTTGGCCTTCACGTCCGCGTTCTCGTAGGCGGACTTGCGGGTGGGCAGCAGGCCCAGTTCCTTGGCGACCTGGACCTGCGACTCGACGCTGCTCATGCAGGCGACGAACTTGATCGCCGAGTCCTTGGCCTTGGTGCCCTGGCGGATCACGTAGTCGTGGCCGCCGACGGGCGCGGAGCCCTTGCCCGCGGTGTCACCGGGGACGGGCGCGATGCCCAGGTTGGCGGCGTCGGTGAACGCGGCGCCCTTGAGGTAGTCGGCCACCGACCACGGGCCGTTGATCACCATGGCGACCTCGCCGGAGGTGAACGCGGCCTGCATGTTGTTGTAGGAGTTCGCCGGGTCCAGCGCCGTGGAGGCGGCCTTGGCGTCCAGCAGGCTCTTCGCGGTCTCCAGCGCCTTCACGTTCTCCGGCGAGTTGACCACGATCTTCTTCGAGTCGGCGTCGACCAGGTCGCCGCCCGCGCCGTAGATGAACGGCAGCGCGTAGTACGCGTCGTTGTTGATGAAGATCGTCTTCTCGCCGCCGAGCTTGGCCGCGGCGTCCTTCACCTCGTCCCACGTCTTCGGCGGCTCGACACCGGCGTCGGCCAGCAGCTTCTTGTTGTAGAACAGCGCCAGCGAGTCGGTGACCTGGGGGACGCCGTACGACTTGCCGTCGAACTTGGTCGAGCCGAGCGGCGTGTCCAGGAAGTCGGCGGTGTCGGCGGCCAGCTCGGTGCCGGTCAGGTCGACCACGTAGCCGAGCTTCGCCAGCTGCGGCACCCAGGCGACCTCGGCGCGGAACACGTCCGGGCCCTGACCGCCCTGGGCGGCGGTGCGGTAGTTGTTCAGGGCCTGGTCGAAGGCGACCGTCTCGGTCTTGACCTGGTAGCCGCCCTTGGCCGCGCAGTCCTGCGCGATCTTGGTGAACACCGGGCTCTCGTTCGGGCCGCTGGTGTCCCAGAAGGTGATCTCACCGGAGTCGCCGGACGCCGATCCGCCGTCGCCACCACCGCACGCGGTGAGGACGAGGGCGCCGACTGCCGCCACTGCGGTCACGAGGGTGGTACGTCGCATCGTTGCTGTCGTCCCTCCTGCTCGCCCCCACCGTGATGAAGGCGCTTGCAAGAACTTGCGAAATTGTTGACGCGGATTTCATCCCGCCGACCAGGGCCGGGTCAAGGGTTCGCACGTAACCAAGCCGTAACGGCACGGCTCGCCCCACGGAAACCGAGGTAGGCGTTGCAAAAATTTGCCGCTGGCGGCAGGCTGCACGTCACCCAGGCCGAAGATCGGCATGCCGACGTAACCACGCGAGGAGGCACGGTGTCCGGTCTGTCCGAGATCGCCAGGGCAGCCGGGGTGAGCATCTCCACGGTCAGCCGGGTGCTCAACCGCCGGGCGGGCGTCAACGACGAGACGCGCCAGCGCGTGCTCGCGGTGCTTGCGGAAATGCCTTACACGCCGCGCGGGCTGGGCGCGCTCCAGCGGACCGGCGTGATCGGGCTGCTGGTGCCCGAGTTGTCCAACCCGGTGTTCCCGGCGTTCGCCGAGGCGCTGGAGGTGCGCGCCGCCCGGCTGGGGTACTCGTCGCTGCTGTGCAACACGCGCGCCACCGGCGCCGGGGCGATGGGCGAGGAGGAGTACGTGCGGATGCTCCTCGCGCGCGGCGTCGAGGGCATGGTGTTCGTGTCGCCGGAGATCACCAACGTCGAGGTGCCGCTCGGCCAGGCGCCGCGGCCGTCGTACTACGCGAAGCTGCTGGCGGACGGCGTGCACATGGTGTTCGTGAACGGGGCGACGCCGTCGCTGGACGTGCCGGACGTGACCGTGGACGAGCAGCACGCGGGGTACGCGGCGACCAGGCACCTGGTCGAGCTGGGGCACCGGCGGATCGGGTTCGTGTCGGGACCGGGGCGGGCGTTGCCGTCGCGGCTCAAGCGGGCCGGGTGGGCGGCGGCGCTGGAGGAGGACGGGCTGCCGGCGTCGTCCGACTTCGTGGCGCACGGGCCGTTCGGGCCGGAGGGCGGCGCGGAGGCGGTGTCGACGCTGCTGGACACCGTGCGGCCGACGGCGGTGATCTGCTCGTCCGACCACATGGCGATCGGCGTGCTGCGGGAGGCGCACCGGCGCGGGCTGTCCGTGCCCGGCGACCTGTCCGTGGTGGGGTTCGACGACATCCCGCTGGCGTCGTACTGCTCGCCGTCGCTCACCACGCTCGCGCAGCCGATCGAGGAGATGGCGGCGGCGGCCGTGGACGAGTTGGTGCACCGGCTCGACCCGGATCGGCGCAGGCGTCCGGCGGGCAACTACACGCGGGTTTTCCGGCCCAGGCTGGTGGTGCGCGAGTCGTCCGCGGCACCCGTATTGGTTTAGACCACCGTACCGTGAGGTAACGTCGCCCTAGCTGCACAGATGGCAAATCCAAGGGACGCCCGTCACCCCCACTTCTGTAAGTGGTTCTGAACCGTTACGGTCACTTCATGGCGCGGTCGATGCATGTGCGACGCCCCGCGACGCTCGCCTCACTGGCGGCGGAGCTGGGTGTTTCCCGGACAACGGTGTCCAACGCGTACAACCGTCCCGACCAGCTCTCGCCAGAGCTGCGACGCCGGGTGTTGGAGACAGCAAGACGACTCGGGTACCCGGGGCCCGACCCGGTGGCCCGTTCCCTGCGGACCCGGAAGGCCGGTGCGGTGGGGCTGTTGCTCACCGAGAACCTGTCCTACGCGTTCCGCGACCCGGCTGCGATCGGGTTCCTCGAGGGATTGGCGCTCGCGTGCGAGGACGCCGGGACCGGGCTGATGCTCGTGCCGGCGAACCCCGAGCGCGAGGACGTGGCGGCCGTGCACCGGGCGGGGGTGGACGGGTTCGTGGTGTATTCGGTGCCCGACGACGACCCTCACCTGGCGGCCGTGCTGGAACGGCCCGTGCCGACGGTGGTGTGCGACCAGCCCGACCTCGGCAACGTCGACCGCGTCGGCATCGACGACCAGGCGGCCATGCACGCGTTGGCGCAGCACCTGATCTCGCTGGGGCACCGGCGGGTCGGCGTGGTGTGCATGCGGCTGGCGCGGGACCGCAACGACGACTTCGTGACGCCGGAGCGGCAGCAGGCCGCGCACTTCCACGTGCAGCGGGCCCGGTTGGCCGGTCTGGCGCAGGCGTTCGCGTCGGTCGGCGTGGACTGGGCGACGGTGCCGGTGGCGGAGCGGTTCGACCACACCATGGCGTCCGGTGCGGCGGCCGCGGCGCAGGTGCTGGAGCGCGACCCGCAGATCACGGCCCTGATCTGCACGTCGGACATACTGGCCCTGGGTGCCATGGGCGAGGTGCGCCGGCGTGGCATGCGAGTGCCCGAGGACATCACCGTGACCGGGTTCGACGGCATCCGGGAGGCGGAGCAGGCCGGGCTGACGACGGTGCGGCAGCCGGTGCTGGAGAAGGGGCGCGCGGCGGGCAAGCTGCTGCTCGACTCGGCCGAGCGCACCCGTCCCCGAGCCGTCACCCTGTCCACCGAACTGGTCCTCGGCTCCACCGCCGCCTCTCCGCGCGGCACGGCGGAGGAACGCTGGTTCGGCCCGTGACACCCCCGCCGGGCTGACCGGCACGATTCTCGGACACCGGCAGGGATCCCCGCTCCAGGGGATCCCTGCTCTCGTCTCCCCCGTGCCGCGGCCAGTGGGCGTTACCGACAGCAGTGGCGTGACCCCGGAGTCATCGGAACAAGGCGTCCCCCGCCGACGTCCAGGCCGCGTGCGAACGCCTGGTCACCGCCGGTTTCCGACAGCCGCCTGCCGCGTCGGGACAACGGCCTCAGGTGAGGCGGAAGACGACCGGAGGGCTTGCCTTCCCGGCGACGTGGGCCGTGAGCAGGTAGTCGCCGGGGCCCAGTCGGGTGTGCACGCGGCAGCCCGGTTCCGAGGTGCTGCCCACCCAGCGCAGGCCGTAGGTGAACAGTTCACCCGGACCCATCACGCGGACTTCCGAACCCGCGGTGGCGAAGCAGTCGTTGCTGGACCACAACCTGGTCGCGCCGTCGGCCGACGTCACCACCAGCTCGCGCACGTGCCGGCCGATCTCCTTGGTGCAGGGCAGCGGCCCGGTGTTCGACACGACGATCTTCATGCCCACCTGCTCCCCCACCGCGTACGCGGGCTTCTCGATCTCCGCCACCACGGCCACCTGCGCGTCCTCGCACGGCGGCGGCGGACCGGGTGGCAACGTGGGCGAGGGCGGGGCCGCGGGCGAAGGCTGAGCCGCTGGTGGAGGCGACGTGGTCGCGGACGACGACGCCACCGGCGTCTCGCGCGGCGGGGGCGGGCTGGACGACGTCGCGCCCCGGGATGCGACCGGGGTCTCGTCCTCGGGGCCGATCAGTGCGCCCACCAGCCAGACCACCAGGACCAGCGCGATCACCGAACCGGCGATGGCCAGGGCACGTCGCCGCCAGTACACCGAGGACGGCTGGGGACCGGTGCGCTCGATCACCCGCCGAACGTAGCCGGGCCACGTGGAATCATCGGGGAGGCGTCGGTCCCCCGATGTGATGAACGTGATCCTCACCCGGATCTCTTGCCCGACATGCGGGACACGGGTTCCAATCCCAGGGAACACAGGAGGTGCGCGATGACCGCGATCGACGAACTGCTCCGCCGCAACGCCGAACTGGGCAACATCGTGCCCGGTGACCGCTCCTCGCCCCGTCCCTCGATGCAGGTGGCCATCCTCACCTGCATGGACTCCCGCATCCGGGTGTTCGAGATCTTCGGTCTCAAGCAGGGCGAGGCGCACGTGCTCCGGAACGCCGGCGGCGTCGTCACCGACGACATGATCCGGTCGCTCGCGCTCAGCCAGCGCAAGCTCGGCACCCGCGAGGTGCTGCTCGTGCACCACACGAACTGCGGCCTCGAACTGGTCACCGAAGACGCCTTCAAGGACGAGCTGGAGCAGGACTCCGGGATGCGCCCGACCTGGTCGGTCGAGGCGTTCCGCGAGGTCAAGGACAGCGTCCGCGGCTCGGTGAACCGGGTACGCCACAGCCCCTTCGTGCCGCACCGGGACAACGTGCGCGGTTTCGTCTACGACGTGCACACCGGAGAGCTGACCGAGGTCGTCTGACGGACCACCCGCCGTGGAAGACTGTGCGGCGCTATGAGCCTGGATGCCGAGCTCCTCCTCGACTGGTTCGCCGACACCGCCCGTGACCTGCCCTGGCGACGGCCGGACTGCACGGCCTGGGGCGTGCTGGTCAGCGAGATCATGCTGCAGCAGACGCCGGTCGCCCGCGTCGAGCCGATCTGGCGCGAGTGGCTGGCCCGGTGGCCCACGCCGTCCGCGATGGCGAAGGCGAGCCAGGGCGACGTCGTCCGCGCCTGGGGCAAGCTCGGCTACCCGCGCCGCGCGCTCCGCCTGCACGCCGCCGCACAGGCCATCGCCGAGCAGCACGGCGACGTCGTCCCCCGGGACGTGGACGCGTTGCTGGCCCTGCCCGGCATCGGCGCCTACACGGCACGGGCGGTCGCGGCGTTCGCGTACGGGCAGAAGTGCCCCGTGGTCGACACGAACGTCCGACGCGTCGTGGCGCGCGCCGTGCACGGCGCGGGTGACGCGGGCCCGCCGTCCACCACGAAGGACATGAAGGACGTCGAAGCCCTCCTCCCGGAGGACGACGAGCACGCCGCCGTCTACTCGGCCGCGCTGATGGAGCTGGGCGCGCTCGTCTGCACGGCCCGTGCGCCGAAATGCGCCGACTGCCCGGTGTTCGAGGCGTGCGCGTGGCAGCTCAACGGCCGTCCCGCGTACGACGGTCCCGCGAAGGCCGTGCAGAAGTTCGCGGGCACCGACCGGCAGGTCCGCGGCCTCCTGCTGGACGTGCTGCGCGGCACGGCCGAACCGGTGGCGAAGGCCCGGCTGGACGTCGTCTGGTCGGACTCGGGCCAGCGGGACCGGTGCCTGCACTCGCTGCTCACCGACGGCCTGGTCGAGCAGACCAGCGAAGGCCTGTTCGCGCTGCCCGGCGAGCACTGACGTGCACGCGCTCGTGGTGTTCTTCGACGCCGAGGCGGACAACGCGGTGCGGGCGCTGTGGCGGCGGATCGGCGCGAAGTCCGAGCTGCCACCGCACCTCACGTACGCGGCGGCGGGCACGATCGGCCCCAAGGTGCGGCACGAGCTGCGCGAGGACCTGTCCCGGCTGTGGCTGCCCGACGTGTGGCTGCACACCCTGAGCGCCACCGGGGACGCCCTCCAGCTCGGCGCCGTCGTGGACAGCGAGCTGCTGGCCGTCCACTCGGCCGTGCACGACGTCCTCGCGGGCCGGGTGAAGCACCCCAGTAGCCGGCACCTGCCGGGCAACTGGGTCCCGCACTGCACGCTCGTGGACGGCGAGGACACCGACGTGAAGGCCGCCTTCGCCGAGCTGCACCCGATCACCCCGATCCGCGCGAAGGCCCGCGAGATGGCGATCGTGGACACTCAGACCGGCGGGATCGACCCGCTCAGGAACGCCTCCACCGCGCCCCGGTAGACGTCCGGCGCGTCCTCGTGCACGACGTGCCCGGACTCCGGCACCAGCACGTAGGACGCACCGGTCCGCCGCGCCACCTCGGCCATCTGCCCGGCCCGCATCCCGCCCCGCCCGGCCTCGATCACCAGCATCGGGCACCGGACGGCGTCCACGAAGTCCCAGTACGCCCGCTCGCCCCACTCCGACGCGATCTCGTACAGGTCGGGCAGGTGGGCGATGAGGTGCCAGCCGTCCTCGCGCTCCTCGAACATCTCCTCCACCCGCGGCACGTCCACCACCGACCGCACGTGCGCGAGGGACTGGAACGGCACCGGCCACGCGTCGAAGTACCACTTCCAGTCGTCGATCGAGCCGCCGCGGTTGTCCGGCACCACGTCCTCCACCACGACCGCGCGCACCAGGTCCGGCCGGGTCGCGGCGAGCGCCCACGCGTGCAGCCCACCCATCGAGTGCCCGATCACCACGGCCGGCGCGAGGTCGTGCCGCTCGATCACGGCCGCCGCGTCGGCGACGAAGTCCTCGGTCCGGAACGGCCCGCGCACGGGGTTGCGGCCGTGGCCGCGCGCGTCCGGCGCCACGACCCGGCCGTACGGCTCCAGCCACCGCGCGACCGTCCACCAGGTGCTCGCCCGGCTCATCAGGCCGTGGAGCAGCAGGATGCCCTGCCCCGATCCCCCGAACTCCGCAACGCTCATGCGTGCATCATGTCGGCATGGCCATCAGCCCCAAGGCACGCCCGTACCTGCTCGTCCTCATCCTGGTGCTGGTGGCGACCGGGATCGTGGTGGCCACCCTGCCGGGTGAGAACCCGGCAGGTGAACAGCGGGCCCGGCCCGCGACCGACACGACGGCCGCCCCTCCGGTGGTGAACGCCGAGGGCGGCGACGGCGCGGGCGACGCGTACTACCCGCAGGACGGCAACACCGGCTACGACGTCAGCGACTACGACGTGTCGGTCGGCTACGACCCGGCGACCAGGCAGCTGGAGGGGGTCACGACGATCACCGCCGAGGCGACCGCCGACCTGACCCGGTTCAACCTCGACCTGTACGCGCTCAAGGTGACCGCCGTGGACGTGCGCGGGAAGCCGGCGGCGGCGTACCACCAGGAGGGCGACCACGAGCTGGTCATCACGCCCGAGACGCCCCTCGTGGAGGGTGAGCGGTTCGCCACCACCGTCCGGTACGGCGGCGAGCCGACCGTGTTTCAGGACCGGGCGCTGGGCCGCAGCGGCTGGCAGGTCTCGTCGTCCGGCGGGGCGTTCGCGGCCGGCGAGCCGCACTCGGCGACGACCTGGTTCCCGGCCAACGACACCCCGCGCGACAAGGCGTCGTTCCGGCTGACGGCGCGGGTGCCGGAGGGCTGGTCGGTGATCTCCAACGGGGTCGACGAGGGCTCGATCACCACGGCCGGCTGGACGTCGTTCCGCTGGGTCGCCGAGGAGCCGATGGCCACCTACCTGACCACGATCGCGATCGACAAGTGGACGGTCGAGCGGTCCACGCTGCCCGACGGCACGCCCGTGGTGGACGCCTACGCGCCCGGCGCGGAGGACGGCCGGCGGCACCAGGAGCGGCTGCCCGAGGTCCTCGCGTTCCTGTCGGAGAAGTTCGGGCCTTACCCGTTCGGGGCGGCGGGCGGGATCTTCCTGGCCGACGACATCGGGTTCTCGCTGGAGACCCAGACCCGGCCGGTCTACGCCGGGTGGGCCGACCTGGACACCGTGGTGCACGAGAACGCGCACCAGTGGTTCGGGAACTCGGTCTCGCTGGAGAACTGGGCCGACATCTGCCTGAACGAGTGCTTCGCCAGCTACGCCCAGTGGCTGTGGGACGAGGCGAAGGAGGGCGTCGACCTGGACGACCGGTACCGCGCCGAGGTCGAGGGGGCGAGCGACGCGTTCTGGGGCCGCAAGCTGTACGACATGGGTCGCGGCAACGAGTTCAAGGGCGTCTACGACAAGGGCCAGCTCGCGCTGCACGCGTTGCGGCACCGGATCGGCGACGAGGTGTTCGACCGGGTGCTGAAGGACTGGACGGCCTCGAACGAGGACGGCAACGCGTCGTGGCCGGAGTTCGAGGCGCACGTGGAGGAGCTGTCCGGGCAGGATCTGGACGCGTTCTTCGGCGAGTGGTTCCGGGGCGACGACGTCCCCTCCGACGAACACCTGTACCCGGGTTCACTGCGCCGATGACCGCGGACGCGCTGCGGTAACGTCGTGGTCATGGCTGTTGTGAAGATCAATGCGATCCACGTGCCCGACGGCTCGGGCCCGGAGCTGGAGAAGCGGTTCGCCGCGCGGCTCGGTGCGGTCGACTCCGAACCCGGCTTCCTCGGCTTCCAGCTCCTGCGGCCGGTCAAGGGCGACGACCGGTACTTCGTGGTGACGCAGTGGGAGACCGAGGAGGCCTTCCAGAACTGGATGGGCGGCCGGGCCAAGGAGGCGCACTCGGGCGAGCGGGCCAAGCCGGTGGGCACCGGTTCGGACCTGCTGGAGTTCGAGGTCGTCCTCAGCTCCGTGCCCAAGCCCACGGGTGACTGACGCGCTCGACCGCGCGGCGGAGCTGATCCGGGGCGCCGACGCGCTGCTGGTGTGCGCGGGCGCCGGGATGGGCGTCGACTCAGGCCTGCCCGACTTCCGCGGCGCGACCGGCTTCTGGCAGGCGTACCCGGCGTACGTCCGGCTGGGGCTGCGGTTCGAGGAGCTGGCCGACCCGGTGCACTTCGTGGACGACCCGACGCTCGCGTGGGGCTTCTACGGGCACCGGCTCGACCTGTACCGGCGCACCGTGCCGCACGACGGGTTCCGCGTGCTGCGGGAGTGGGGCGCGCGGGTGTTCACGTCCAACGTGGACGGCCAGTTCCAGCGGGCCGGGTTCGCCGACGTGGCCGAGGTCCACGGGTCGATCCACCACCTCCAGTGCGTGGAACCGTGCACGGACGACGTGTGGCCCGCCGACGACGCGGTGGTGGACGTCGATCGAGAGTCCATGCGGGCGACCGGGCCGCTGCCGGCGTGCCGCAACTGCGGTGGCCTGGCGCGGCCCAACATCCTCATGTTCGGCGACTGGTCCTGGATCGGCGGTCCGTCGCAGAAGGCGTTGGACGCGCTGGTCGAGTGGCGGCGCGCGCACCGCAACCTCGCCGTGGTCGAGATCGGCGCGGGGGTCGCGGTGCCGACCGTGCGCCGTCAGGCCGAGCTGGCGAGCGCCGTCTCGGGCGCGCTGATCAGGATCAACCCGCGTGAGCCGGAGGTCCGGCACGGGCGCGGGGTGTCGCTGCCGATGGGCGCGCTGGATGCGCTCACGGAGCTGGCACGACGAATCGGGTGACGACGGCCCGGTGGTCCGAGCCGGGGATGTCCACCACGGCGAACGTGTCCACCGGGCAGCGCCCGTCCACCAGCACGTGGTCGATCGCCACCGGCGGCGGCCACAGCGCGCCGGACGGCCACGTCGGGGTCAGGCCCTCGCCGACCTGGTCGGCGGCGTCCACGTAGCCGCTGGTGAGCAGCCGGCGCAGGCCCACGTGGTCCAGGGTGGCGTTGAAGTCGCCCGCCAGCACCCGGAACGGCCCGTCGACCACCCGCTCCGGCAGGCCCGCCAGCTCGCGCTGCCAGCGTTCCGGCCCGGCGTCGACCACCGGCGGCAGCGGGTGCACGGACAGGACCTCGATGTCCTCACCGGGCAGGTCGACCAGCGCCCCGGCCTGGCGCAACGTGCTGGGCGGCGTGAGCGTGCGCGGGAACAGCGGGTAGCGGGACGCGATGCCCGAACCGGACCCACCCGGCTCGTCCAGGAAGTGCCGGTACGGGAGCACCCGGTCCAGGCCGGCGCGCTCGAAGTCGCGCACCATGGCCGGCGTCAGCTCCTGGAGTGCCAGCACGTCGACGTCGTGCGCCTTGACGGCGTCCACCACCGCCTCGGCCTCCGCCCGGCCGACCATGAGGTTCGCCGCCATCACGGTGACTTCCTGGCCGACACCGACCGGGCGTGAGTCGGGGAACGCCCTCGGCGCGACCGCCGCCACCAGCACGACGGCGAGCAGCAGCGTGATGGTGGCGACCGCCCACCGTCTTAAAAGCAGCGCGAGCGCACCCAGCACCACCCCGGCGGCCGTGAAGTAGGGCGTGAGAGCGGTCGTGGCGAGCATGTACCGGTTGCCGTCGATCCCGAGCAGCCGGGTGAACGCGGCCAGTGCGAACGCGATGGCGGCCACGACCAGCAGGAAGGTCGTGCCCCCTCGCCTGGTCCGGCGTTCCTCCATGTCGACCACGACATCTAGTCTGCCCGAGTGGACGTTCTGCTGACGGGCTTCGACCCGTTCGACGGTGAGGACACCAACCCGTCGTGGGACGCGGCCGTCGCGGTGGAGCCGACCGGCTACCGGTTGGCGACGCTGCGCCTGCCCTGCGCGTTCGGCGATGCGATCACCGAGCTGCGCGCAGCGCTCGCCACCCGTCACTACGACCTGGTCGTGAGCGTGGGGCAGGCGGGCGGGCGGAGCGGGATCACACCGGAGCGCGTCGCGGTGAACCTGGACGACGCGCGGATCCCGGACAACGCGGGCGCGCAGCCCATCGACGAACCGGTGGTGCCGGGCGGACCGGCGGCCTACTTCACCGGTCTCCCGGTGAAGGCGTGCGTGGCGGCGCTCCAGGCGGAGGGCATCCCGGCGTCGGTGTCGCACACGGCGGGCACGTTCGTCTGCAACCACGTCTTCTACGGGCTCATGCACCTGGTGGCGACCGAGTACCCCGGTCTGCGTGCGGGGTTCGTGCACGTGCCGTTCTCGCCGGCTCAGGCCGAGGGCCGCGACCTGCCGAGCCTGCCCGTCGCCACCACGGCCAAGGCGCTGGACCTGGTCATCCGGACGTCGCTGAGCACGCCCACCGACCTGCGCACCACCGCCGGCACCCTGCACTGACACCGGCCCGCCGACAGCGCGGCAACGCGAAGCGCCCCCCGGGATTCCCGGGGGGCGCTTCGACACCGTGACGTCCGGCGTCAGCCGGCTTCGGCGTCCGACTCACCGCCGGAGTCGCCACCGGACGACGCGAGGTCGACCGGCGGGGCGTCCGGAACGCGCATCGGCTTCGCCTCACCGCGGAACACGAAGTGCGCCTTGTCGTCGGCCTCGGACTCGCCGTCCCAGCCTTCGACGTCGGTGATGATGATCTGGCCGGCGGTGATCTCGCCGAACAGGATCTTCTCCGACAGCTGGTCCTCGATCTCGCGCTGGATCGTGCGACGCAGCGGCCGGGCGCCGAGCACGGGGTCGAACCCGCGCTTGGCCAGCAGCATCTTCGCCTTGTCCGTCAGCTCGATCGCCATGTCCTTGTTCTTCAACTGCGTCTCGACGCGGGCGATCATCAGGTCCACCATCTTGATGATCTCGTCCTGGGTGAGCTGGTGGAACACGATGATGTCGTCGATCCGGTTGAGGAACTCCGGCCGGAAGTGCTTCTTCAGCTCGTCGTTGACCTTGTTCTTCATCCGCTCGTAGTTGGACGCGGTGTCCTGACCCGAGGTGAAGCCCAGACCCACGGCCTTGCTGATGTCGGAGGTGCCCAGGTTCGAGGTGAAGATGATCACGGTGTTCTTGAAGTCCACCGTCCGACCCTGGCCATCGGTCAACCGGCCGTCCTCCAACACCTGCAACAGCGTGTTGTAGACCTCCTGGTGCGCCTTCTCGATCTCGTCGAACAACACCACCGAGAACGGCTTGCGCCGCACCTTCTCCGTGAGCTGCCCGCCCTCCTCGTAACCGACGTAACCGGGAGGCGCGCCGAACAGGCGCGACGCGGTGTACCGGTCGTGGAACTCGCCCATGTCGATCTGGATCAGCGCGTCGTCCTCGCCGAACAGGAAGTTCGCCAGCGCCTTCGACAGCTCCGTCTTGCCCACGCCCGACGGGCCCGCGAAGATGAACGACCCCGACGGGCGCTTCGGGTCCTTCAACCCCGCCCGCGTGCGGCGGATCGCCTGGCTGACCGCCTTCACGGCGTCCACCTGGCCGATGATCCGCTTGTGCAGCTCGTCCTCCATGCGGAGCAGACGCGTGGTCTCCTCCTCGGTGAGCTTGAACACCGGGATCCCGGTCCAGTTCGCCAACACCTCGGCGATCTGCTCGTCGTCGACCTCGGCGACGACGTCGAGGTCGCCGTCCTTCCACTGCTTCTCCCGCTCGGCCTTCTGGCCCAGCAGCGTCTTCTCCGCGTCGCGCAGCTTCGCCGCCCGCTCGAAGTCCTGCGCGTCGATCGCGGACTCCTTGTCCCGACGCACGTCGGCGATCTTCTCGTCGAACTCGCGCAGGTCCGGCGGCGCGGTCATCCGGCGGATCCGCATCCGCGCCCCGGCCTCGTCGATCAGGTCGATCGCCTTGTCCGGCAGGAACCGGTCGTTGATGTACCGGTCGGCCAGCGTCGCCGCCGCCACCAGCGCCGAATCGGTGATCGACACGCGGTGGTGCGCCTCGTACCGGTCCCGCAGACCCTTCAGGATCTCGATCGTGTGCTCCAGCGACGGCTCGCCGACCTGGATCGGCTGGAACCGGCGCTCCAGCGCCGGGTCCTTCTCCACGTACTTGCGGTACTCGTCCAGCGTGGTCGCGCCGATCGTCTGCAACTCGCCCCGCGCCAGCATCGGCTTGAGGATCGAGGCCGCGTCGATCGCGCCCTCCGCGGCGCCCGCGCCGACCAGGGTGTGGATCTCGTCGATGAACAGGATGATGTCGCCGCGGGTGCGGATCTCCTTGAGCACCTTCTTCAGGCGCTCCTCGAAATCACCCCGGTAGCGCGACCCGGCCACCAGCGAACCCAGGTCCAGGGTGTAGAGCTGCTTGTCCTTCAGCGTCTCCGGCACCTCGCCCTTGACCACCATCTGGGCCAGGCCCTCGACCACCGCGGTCTTGCCCACACCGGGCTCGCCGATCAGCACCGGGTTGTTCTTGGTGCGCCGCGACAGCACCTGCATGACCCGCTCGATCTCCTTGGTGCGCCCGATCACCGGGTCGAGCTTGCCCTCCCGCGCACTCGCGGTCAGGTTGCGCCCGAACTGGTCCAGCACCAACGACGACGACGGGGTGCCCTCACCGCGGCCACCGGACTCCGCCGGCTCCTTGCCGCCCGAGTAACCCGACAACAGCTGCAACACCTGCTGACGCACCCGGTTCAGGTCCGCGCCCAACTTGACCAGCACCTGCGCCGCGACACCCTCGCCCTCGCGGATCAGACCCAGCAGGATGTGCTCCGTGCCGATGTAGTTGTGCCCGAGCTGCAGCGCCTCGCGCAACGACAGCTCCAGCACCTTCTTCGCGCGCGGGGTGAAGGGGATGTGGCCCGAAGGGGCCTGCTGACCCTGGCCGATGATCTCCTCGACCTGCTGGCGGACGCCCTCCAGCGCGATCCCCAACGACTCCAGCGCCTTCGCGGCGACACCCTCACCCTCGTGGATCAACCCCAGGAGGATGTGTTCGGTGCCGATGTAGTTGTGGTTGAGCATCCTGGCCTCTTCCTGGGCCAGGACAACCACCCGCCTCGCGCGGTCGGTGAACCTTTCGAACATTCGCACTCCCTGACTGCTGCGCCGGCGGTCCTCGGGCTCACCCCTGGCCGACCGTCTGGCTGACCGTGGAGAGCGCGGCACCGTGGGACCACTGTAGTCGTCAGCCCCGACACTCTCAGTTCCCGATCGCAGGCAGTCGTCTCTGGGGATCTCTGACATCGGTATCAACGCGTGATCTAGCTGGCAGATTCCACGGATCCGGTGTTGTCCGCTCAACGCGAACATTCAGCCGTTCGGCGTCACGAGGGTGACGGGCGTCACCACAGCGAGGCAAGTTAGGCAAACCTCGGTAAGGTTAGGCATACCTCAACCCATGCGACCCGACGAGGACCTTCTGGTGATGACCGTACCTGTGCGGGAGACGGAGTGCGACGCGGCGACGCCGGTCGCCGAGTCCCTGGCGCGGGTGTCGCTCTACGAGGGGTTCGAGGCGCGGTTCGGGCTGCCGGCCGACCGGGGCGACTGGGTCGTCTGCTCGGAGTACGTCAGTGAGCCGGAGCGGTTCGACCGCTGGCGCGAGCAGCTCTCCGAGTGGCTGCGGGAGCAGTACGGCGAGGCCCCGGACCGGACCACCGCCGGGTACGTCATGACCTGGTACCTGAACGTGGTGGGCGTGCTGGGCGGGCTGCTGTTCCACCGGGCCCGGCGGGTGCCGTCGCTGCGGCCCGCCGACGTGGCGATCAGGCTGGCGCCCGAGGGGCGCCCGCACGTGGTCGGCGTGGCGCTGCTGTCGGACGAGTTCGCGTGCCTGCCGGACGATCCCGCGAGCGGCTACCCCGGCGCGACCGCGGTGGCCGACGAGACCGCTTTGGCGGCGTTGCTGCGGGCCCGCTTCGCGGCGCACAGCGCGCAGTTCGTGGGCTCGTTCGGGTCGACCGTGCGGCTGGGCCGGCGGATGCTGTGGGCGGCGGCCACGGACGCGCTGGACAGCGCGGCGTGGACGGCGGGGCAGCTGTGCGGTGACGAGACGGCGGGCGTGGTGGACGCGGCGCTGCTGCTGCCGGCCAAGCTCGACCCGTTCACCTCGGCGTCCACCCTGAAGGCCACGGACACCGGCTGGTCCAGGCGGCGCGAGAGCTGCTGCTTCCACTACGTCCTGCCGGACGCCGCCGCCTGCTCCACCTGCCCCCGCGTCCGCTGACCCCGGGAGTCCTACGCGGAACGCGTGAGTCCGACGTCCGGAACACCCGAGTCCCACCTCCGGAACACCGGGGTTCAACGCTCGGAACGTGCCGCCGGACGGTGGCGGTGGCCGATGGGAATCACCAGCGGGGTGCCGGAGACCGGGTCGGGGACCACGCGGGCCTCCAGGCCGAACACGTCCAGGAGGTTGGCCTCGGTCAGCACGTCCGCCGGCGAGCCCTCCACGACGATCCGCCCGTCCTTCATCGCCACCAGCCGGTCGGCGTAGCGGGCCGCCAGGTTGAGGTCGTGCAGGACCATCACCACGGTCCGGCCGAACTCCCGGTGCAGCAGCTGCACCAGGTCGAGCACGTCGATCTGGTGGGCCAGGTCCAGGTACGTCGTCGGCTCGTCCAGCAGCAGCAGGTCGGTCCCCTGGGCCAACGCCATCGAGATCCACGCCCGCTGCCGCTGCCCGCCGGACAGCTCGTCCACGGTCCGGTCGGCCAGCTCGGACATGCCGGTCATCTCCAGCGCGGACGTCACCGCCACCTCGTCCCCCGGCGACCACTGCCGGTACCAGGCCTGGTGCGGGTGCCGGCCGCGCGCGACCAGCTCCGCCACGGTCAGCCCCTCCGGTGCCTGCGGCGACTGCGGCAGCATCGCCAGCACCTTCGCCACTTCACGGGTCGGCGTCCGGTCGATGCGCTTGCCGTCCAGCACCACCGCCCCGGACCGGGCCGGCAGCAGCCGCCCGAGGGCGCGCAGCACCGTCGACTTGCCGCACCCGTTGGGCCCGATCACCGCCGTCACCGAACCGGACAGCACGTCCAGGTCGAGCCCGGACACCACCAGCCGGTCCCCGTACCCGACGGACAGCGACTGGGCCTGGAGCCGAACAGCGGTCATACCCGTGCCTCCCGGCGACTGCGGACGAGCAGGTACATGAGATAAGGCGCGCCGAGCACGGCCGTCACCACGCCGACCGGCAGTTCGAACCCGCCGAACGCCAACCGCGCGACCAGGTCCGACACCACCACCAGCAGCCCGCCGACCACGGCCGACCCGAGCAGCGGCGGCGTGGCGGCGCCGGACAGCCGAAGCGCTATCTGCGGTGCCGCCAGTGCGACGAACGCCACCGGACCGGCGGCGGCCGTCGCCACGGCGGCCAGCACGACCCCGAGCAGCAGCATCACGCTCCGCGCGCCGTTCAGCCGCACGCCGAGCCCGCGCACGGTGTCGTCGTCGAACTGGAGCGCGCCCAGCAGCCGTGCCCCGACCAGCACCGCCGGGATCAGCAGCGCCAGCGCCACCCCGACCGGCACGACGTGCTCCCACCCGCGCCCGTTCAGGCTGCCTGTGATCCACATCATCACCCGCGCCGCGTCCGTGACGTCGCCCACGGTCAGCAGGTAGTGGGTGAAGTTGCCCGCCACCGCCGACACGCCGATGCCCACGAGCACCAGCCGGAACCCCTCGATGCCCTGCCGCCACGCCAGCCCGTAGACGAGCAGCCCGGCGAGCAGACCGCCGCCCAGGCTCGCCAGCGGCACGCCGACCTCCGCCACCGTCCCGCCGACCACGCCGAGCGACCCGCCGAAGGTGATCACGGTCACCGCCCCGGCCCCCGCGCCCCACGTCACGCCGAGGATGTCCGGGCTGGCCAACGGGTTGCGGGCGATCGACTGGAACACCGCCCCCGCGATCCCGAGCGCCGCTCCGACGAACACCCCCGTCAACGCCCTGGGCAACCGCAGGTCGAGCACGATGAACCGCTGCCCGCGCCGCCCGCCGCCCATGAGCACGTCGAACACCTGTCCCAGCGGGATCGGGAAGTCGCCGCGCGCCACGCTCACCGCCGCCGCGAGCACCAGCAGCACCAGCCCGACGACCACGACCAGGAACGGCCGCCACCGCAGCACCCCGGACACCGGCCCGAGCCGGAACCCCGTCACAGCTTCACCAGCTTCCGCCGCCGCACCAGGGCGACGAAGAACGGCGCGCCGACCAGTGCCATCACGACGCCGACCTCCAGCTCGCCGGGCCGCGCCACCACCCGTCCGACGACATCCGCGACCAGCAGCACGATGGCGCCGATCACCCCCGCGAACGGCAGCAGCCACCGGTAGTCCGGCCCGGTCAACGCGCGCGCCGCGTGCGGCACGACCAGTCCGAGGAACCCGATCGGCCCGCACACCGCCACCGCGCCGCCCACCAGCAAGGTGATCGCGACGACGCCGACGACCCTGGTCGCCACCACCCGCTGCCCGAGCGACCGCGCCACGTCGTCACCGAGCGCCAGCGCGTTCAGGCCGACGGCGTTGACCGCCGCCAGCAGCAGCCCCACCTCCAGGAACGGCAGCACCTGCCACAGCACCGCGACGTCGCGCCCGGCGATCCCGCCGACCTGCCAGAACCGGAACGCGTCCAGGCTCTGCCGGTCGAGCAGCACCAGCGCGGACACCAGCCCGTGCATGAGCGCGCTCACCGCCGCCCCCGCCAGCGCCAACGTGACCGGCGTGGGCCCGGACCGCCCGGAGCCGAGCAGGAACACCACGACGCTGGCCGTCAGCGCACCGGCGAACGCGAACCACACGTACCCGTAGAGGCTGGTCACACCGAGCGTGTAGATCGAGAGCACGACCGCGAAGGCCGCGCCCTGGGTGACGCCGAGGATGCCCGGGTCGGCCAGCGGGTTGCGGGTGTGCCCCTGCATCAACGCGCCGCCGACGCCCAGCGCGATGCCCACGGCGATGCCGAGCAGCGTGCGGGGCACCCGCAATTCGCGGACCACGAGGTCGTTCTCCAGCCCGGCCGGGCTGGTCAGCGCGTGCCACACGTCACCGAGTGGGATGGGTTTCGCGCCGATGGCCACGCTGGCGAGCGCGACCAGCACGAGGAGCCCGACGAGCAGCAGCAAGCGGGTGGTGCGGAGGGCCACAGTGCTGTTCCTCCCGCGACGACCCGGATTCAGTGAGGCAAGCCTAACCGAACACTGTCAGGTCACCGCCGTGCACGCTGCGTGCCACCGAACTCTGCGAGCGAAACTCGCGAACACCTCCACACACCGACGCGAAGTGTGAAAAGGATCTTCTTATCAGGGGTTGCACCCGGAAGACCCCTGACCGAAAAACAACCAAGGGGCACCGGAGTAACCCGGTGCCCCTTCGTCGATCGACGTAATTGCCGTGGCGTGCGCCACGCCAATCACTCCGGTCAGCCCTGCTGGTGGTAAGCCTCCAGCACCTCGGCCGGGATGCGCCCGCGATCGGACACCTTCATGCCCTGCTTGCGTGCCCACTCCCGAATGGCCTGGTTCTGCTCACGATCCGCCGAGGCGGGACGAGCTGCCTTCACACCGGCCGGACGACCCGGACCGCGCTTGCGGCCACCCGCCTTGCGGGCACTGGCGACGAAGTCGGCGAGAGCGTCGCGGAGCCTGGACGCATTGTCCGCGGAAAGGTCGATCTCGTAGGACACACCGTCCAATCCGAAGCCGACCGTCTCCTCGGCCTTCCCACCGTCCAGGTCATCGACCAGGGTCACGGTGACCTTCTGCGCCATGCGTATCCTCCTGGACTCGAATGCGCGGTGTTCCCCGACCGCGACCTAAAGCATTGGCGAGTGCAGGTTAGCGCACAACTCCCGGAATGCGCCGCCTGGAGTCCGAGAAGTTACTCATTCAGGGCGAACGGCGGTGAACCGGCGTGAAGGGGATCGTCTCCCGATACCGCGCCCCCGAGCGCCAGCAGCGGCTCGCCGATGCCCATTCACACCACCCCACCGTGGCATTCCGTACCGCGACGATCGCGGAAAGTCTTCATCCACCGGCCACCGCGCCGAGGGTGAAACTGCGAGGTCGACACCGTGGTTTCGCGCGTGACTTCTTCACCGACCGGGCGGCACAACGCGTCGTGTTGCCGGATCGCGGATGCCCGGTCGACGCGTCTTCTTCGCGGCCATCGTCCGCCGTCCGCCACCGACCCCGATGCGCATCACCGGCTCGTGGAGATCCTCCCTGGTCACGGAACCGGAGACCCGAACCGGACCCGGGAACCCGGCACCGTCCGCGCACGCACAAGTGGAAGAGTACGGAAAGACCACTCGGGAAAACGAACCGGATCTCACTAGGCTGTGCGTGGTGACCGGAGATGACTTGCGGGCCCGGCGGGCGAACTCCTTCGGAGCGCACGCCTCGGCTTACGCGGAACACCGACCGGACTACCCGATCGCGGCCGTCCACTGGGCGCTGGAGCCACTGGGCGAAGGACCGCACGACGTGCTGGACCTCGGCGCGGGCACCGGCAAGCTGACCGGCTGCGTGGTCGCCGAAGGCCACCACGTGACGGCGGTCGAACCGGACGAGGCGATGCTCTCGGAGTTGGTGCGGCACCACGGTTCGGTGCGCGCCCTGCCCGGCAGCGCCGAGCGGATCCCGGTGCCGGACGGCACGGTGGACGCGGTGGTGGTCGGGCAGGCGTTCCACTGGTTCGACCCGGAACGGGCGCTGCCGGAGATCGCGCGCGTGCTGCGGCCGGGCGGTGTGCTCGCCGCGCTGTGGAACGACTACGACACCTCCGCGCCGTGGGTGGCGGAGTTCGTCCGGGTCGCCCGGACCACCGTCAGCGCGGAGGACGAGCTGGCCTTCGACCCGCTGACGGACCACGAGCTGTTCACCGACCCGGCGCACGCCTCCTTCCGGCACGCGCACCGGCGCACCGCCGAGTCCCTGGTCGCGATGGTCAACACGCACTCGCACGCGCTGGTGGTCCCGGAGGACGAACGGGCCGGGCTGAACGCGCGGATGCTCGCGTTCCTCAAGTCCCGCCCCGAAACCGCCGAAGGCGAGTTCGACGTCCCGTTCACGGTCTACGTGAAGCGGTTGCGGCGCACCTGATCCCCGCCACGCGGCGGTCACTTCATGTTGCGCTCGAACACCAATCGCAGGCCCAGCAGGGTCAGGTCCGGCACGTGCGAGTCGATGGTGGCCGACTCGGTGACCACCAGCGGCGCGAGACCGCCGGTGGCGATCACCGTGACCGGACCCGGCTCGCTGAGCTGGAGCTCGTCCACGATCCGGCGCACCAGGCCGTCCACCTGGCCGACGAAGCCGTAGACGATGCCGGACTGCAGGCACTCCACGGTGTTCTTGCCGATCACGGACCGGGGCCGGACGAGTTCGACCTTCCGGAGCTGCGCGGCGCGCGCGGCCAGCGCGTCCACCGAGATCTCGATGCCGGGCGCCAGCGCGCCGCCCAGGAACTCGCCCTTGGCCGAGATCACGTCGAGGTTCGTGGACGTGCCGAAGTCGACCACGACGCACGCGGTGCTGTGCAGGTGGTGCGCGGCCAACGTGTTGATCACGCGGTCCGAGCCCACCTCCTTGGGGTTGTCCACCAGCAGCGGCACGCCGGTCCGCACGCCCGGCTCCACCAGCACCTTCGGCACGGCCGAGTAGTAGCGGCCGAGCATCACGCGCAGCTCGCGCAGCACCGCGGGCACGGTGGACAGCGCCGAGATGCCGGTGATCCTGTCGGCGTACTCGCCGAGCAGACCCCGCATGGTCAGCGCCAGCTCGTCCGCGGTCATCCGGGCGTCGGTCCGCATCCGCCAGTCGCGGACCAGCGCCGCGGCGGCGCCGGTGCCGTCGTACAGGCCCAGCACGATGTTGGTGTTGCCGACGTCGATGGCGAGCAGCACTGCGGGTCTCCCCTTTTCTCGGCCTACTGGTTCTCGGCCTGGATCAACGCGTCCAGCGCCGCCGCGTCCTCGGTCTCCGCCGCCACCGCCTCCGGCTGCGCGGTCGTGGACCCGTTCACCAGCCCCGAACCCGCGGGCGCGTGCGCCGGGTCCGCGCCGAGCTCGACGACCTTGTTGTCGGCGTCGACGAAGACCACCTTCGGTTCGTACTCTCGCGCCTCGACGTCGTCCATCTGCCCGTACGCGATGAGGATCACCAGGTCGCCCGGCTTGACGAGGTGCGCCGCCGCGCCGTTGATGCCGATCACGCCGGTGCCGCGCGCGCCGGGGATGACGTAGGTCTCCAGCCGCGCGCCGTTCGTGACGTCCACGATCGCGACCTGCTCGCCGGCCAGCAGGTCGGCGGCCTCCATCAGGTCCTCGTCCACCGTGACCGAGCCGACGTAGTGCAGGTCGGCCTGGGTGACGGTGGCCCGGTGGATCTTCGACTTGAGCATGGTGCGGAACATCGCGGTCCCCTTACTCGTCACCGGTGCCGAGCAGCACGGCGGTGTTGTCGATCAGTCGGGTGGAGCCGACGCGGGCGGCCACCAGCAGGCGGGCGTCGCCGTTCTCCGGCGCCGGACCGAGGTCGGGCGCGCGCAGCTCCAGGTAGTCGAGGTCGACGCCGGGCACCGCGGCGAGGGTGTCGCGCGCGGCCTTGAGCACGGCGTCCGGCCCCTGGCCGCTGACGTACGCGCCCGCCACCAGGGCGGCGGACAGCGCGGTCGCGGCGGAACGCTCCTCATCGGACAGGTAGCGGTTGCGGGAGGACAGCGCCAAGCCGTCCGGCTCGCGCACCGTCGGCACGCCGACCACGTCCAGCGGGAAGTTCAGGTCCCGCGCCATCCGGTGGATCAGCGTGAGCTGCTGGTAGTCCTTCTCGCCGAACACCGCGTACGTGGGCTGCACGATGTTGAACAGCTTGGCCACGACGGACAGCACGCCGGTGAAGTGGCCGGGCCTGGTGGTGCCCTCCAGCTCGTCGCCGAGCGGGCCGGGGTCGACCGTGACGGTGCCGCCGGGCGGGTACATGTCGTCCACCGACGGCGCGAACACCAGACCGGCGCGTTCCGCCCGGCAGATGTCCACATCGGACTCCAGGCTGCGCGGGTAGCGCTCGAAGTCCTCGTTCGGCGCGAACTGCTTCGGGTTGACGAAGATGGAGACGACGACCACGGTGTTCTGCATCACGTGGGCTTCGCGGATCAGTTGGCGGTGGCCCTCGTGCAGCGCGCCCATGGTCGGCACCAGGGCGATGTTGCGACCCGCCGCCTTCAGCGCCCTCGTGACGCGGCGCAGCCGGTCCGGGTCGCGGTGCACCGTGACGTCGTTCGGCGCGTAGTCGTCCTTGGTGAGCGGCTTGGTCATGCCTGTTCCTCGTCGAGAGTGTCGCGGACGTCGGACGCCAGTTCGGGCTTGAGCAGTCCGGCGGCCTGTGCGCGCGCCGCGGTGCGGTGCGCGAGAACCCGGTACGCGGGCAGGGTGTCCTGGTCGGCGAGCACCGCCAGGTGCTTGGCCACGGTGCCCACGTCACCGCGTGCCACGGGACCGGTGAGCGCCCGGTCGCCGTGCCGCAGGGCGTTGTCCAGCGCGGCGGACAGCAGCGGGCCGAGCATCCGCTCGGCGTCCGCGATGCCCGCGCCGCGCAGCAGGTCCGCGCAGTCGGCGACCAGCGTGATCAGGTGGTTCGCGCCGTGCGCGAGGGCGGCGTGGTAGAGCGGGCGGGCGGCTTCGGGGATGCGCACCGGTTCGGCGGACATCTCCACCACCAGCGCCTCGCCCACGTTCCAGGCGATCTCGTCGCCGTCTGCCGCGGTGACGCCGACCGAGCAGGCGTTCATCCGCTGCACGTCCTCGGCGCGGCCGGTGAACGTCATGACGGGGTGCAGCGCCACGCACAGCGCGCCGCGCTCGGCGGCGGGCCGCAGCACGTCGACACCCTGCGCGCCGCTGGTGTGCACGACGATCTGGCCGGCCCGCAGCGACCCGGTGGCGACGAGCCCGCGGACCAGGCCCCGCAGCTCGTCGTCGGGCACGGCGAGCAGCACCAGGTCCGCGGCGGCGGCGACCTCGGGCGGGGGCAGCACCGGCACGTCCGGCAGCAGCTCTTCGGCGCGGCGCAGCGAGTCGCGGGAGACGGCGGAGACGGCGCTCACGGCGTGCCCCGCTCGGGCGAGCGCGGCACCCAGCACCGAACCGACCCGGCCGGCCGAGACCACTCCCACGGCCAGCCGCGCGGGGCGGGGGGTCGCATCCATGCGACGTACTCCTTAGGGCGGCGTTCCAGTCCCTTGGCGTGGGTACCGGACGACGGCCGCGAGCGTAATCCGGTGGGGTGCGGTGGGCCGTCAACTGCGACGAACGCCACCTGCGGCCTTCAGCGCGCCGGGTGCGTCGACAGCGGCCTGACGTGCGGCGACGAGTGCTTCGAGCAGCTTCGAGTGACGTTCGTCGGCGTCGTGGCCCGCGGTCCCGTTGGCGATGCGGTGCCGCAGGAACGCCAGTTCGGTGGCGGCGACCTGGTAGCCCGCGACCGCCTTCGCCGCCTCGTCGCCGACCTTGCGCCGGACCGTGCGGCGCCAGCGGCTGCGGCCCTGGAGGCTGGCCAGCAGGGTCACCTCGCTGGACGCGATCCACTTCCGGGCGGCCATGTCGGGCAGCTGGCCCGCGACGATCCGCTGCTCCCGGCGGCGCTGCCAGACCACCATGAACACCATGCCGGCGAAGATCGGCACCATGATCAGGAAGTACAGGTTGATGAACGTGGAGCCGGTGCCGACGGTGGTGGAGAAGTTCCACAGCGAGTGCAGGCCGGCCGCGGCGAGGTAGCCGAGGATCGGCGCGGCGATCTTCAGCTTCCGGTTCGTGGTGATGGTGGCGATGCCGATCCCGATGCCGGTCATCGACGTGAACAGCGGGTGGGCGAACGGCGAGAGCACGCCGCGCAGGATGAACAGCGCGATCACGCCGCTGCTGAGGTCCCCGAACCCGCTGTCGGAGAAGACGCGGGCGAAGTACCAGATGTTCTCGGTGAACGCGAAGCCCGCGGCCGTCACGCCCGCGTAGACCACGCCGTCCACCACGCCGTCGAACTCCTGCCGGCGGCGCAGGAACAGCACCACGATGAACGCCGCCTTCGCGGCCTCCTCGGTGATCGGGGCGCCGACCACGGCGGCGAACATGCTGCCGTCGCCGCCGTCGATCAGCTGGCCGAGCACGTGCGCGGTCTGGTTGAACACCAGCGAGGTGATCGTCGCGCCGCACGCGCCCCACAGGAACGCCAGCAGCAGGATCTTCGCCGGTTCGGGTTCCCAGCGGTCGACCCACAGGTAGGCGCCGATCACGCCGACGACGGGCACCAGCGCGGCGAGCGCGCCTACCAGGATGGGCAGCAGGCCGACGCTGCTCGTGCCGAGGCCGAGGAGCACCAGCCCGCAGACGCCCAGCCCGATCAGGCCCACCACCGGGAGCAGCACGGTCCAGCGGTGCTGGTCGGCGCGCTTGCGGGCGGGAGTGGTCACGGGGAGCAACCTTAAAGGGACACTTGACTGATGGTTGACTCGGAAGCGCTGTGGCGGGAGGCGTTGTACGGGCCGACGGGGTTCTTCACCCGCGGCGCGGTGCCCGCCGACCACTTCCGCACCGCGCCGCTGGTGGGCCCTGAGCTGGCGGAAGCGCTGCTGGTGCTGCTCGATCGGGTGGACTTCGCGCTCGGACGTCCCGCGCGGCTGGACTTCGTGGACGTCGGCGCGGGCGGCGGGGAGCTGTCAGCGACGGTGCGGTCTGTCGCTTCGGGGTCGGTGGCGGCACGGCTGGTCGTGACGGCGGTGGACGTCGGGCCTTCGCGGTCGCTGCCGGGTGTGCGGTGGACGTCGTCGCTGCCGTCGTCGGTGTGCGGGTTGCTGGTGGGGCACGAATGGCTGGACGCGGTGCCCTGTCCGCTCGTCACCGGGCCGCTGCCGCACCCCTGGCTGGACCGGTGGTGGCCGGTGGGCGAGGGGGAGAAGGCCGAGATCGGCGCGCCCAGGGACGCGGCGTGGGCGGACGCGGTGTCGCGGGTGCGCGGGGCGGCCCTGGCGATCGACTACGGGCACGTGCTGGCCGACCGGGCGGCCGGGCGGTACGCGTCCGGGACGTTCGCGGCGTACCGGGGCGGTCGGCGGGTGGAGCCGGTGTTCGACGGGAGCTGCGACCTGACCGCCCACGTGGCGCTGGACGCGTGCGCGGCGGCGGCCGGGGGTGAGTGGGTGCTGGTGTCGCAGCGGGACGCCTTGGCGGCGCTGGGGTTGGTCGGCACGGCGCACGGCGAGGGCGCGGCCTGGCTGACGGCGGCCGAAAGGGCGTCGCGGATCGCGGAACTGCGGGCGGAAGGCGGGCTGGGGTCGTTCGGGTGGCTCCTGCACGGGCTGGGCGTGCCGGTGTCGTCCCTGCTGCCGCCCTTGCCCCCGTGGCGGCCTTGAACCTCTCCATCGGCGCCGGCCGCCATTCACAGGGCCGAAGACCGCCGGCGGCGCGGGGCGTTCCGGACAAGGGTCGCGGCCATGAGAATCCACGCCCTCCCGGCCGATGTCCTGGACCGCGCGCGTGAGCGGGCCGGCGCCGACGAGCACCACGAGTCGCACGCGGAATCCCCTGGGGCACCGCTGCGCTGCTGCCTGCGCAAAGCCGAAGCCGGCGAACCCGTGATCCTTTTCCGCCACACGCCCACCGCCGGCGTCGGGCCGTACGAGGAAGTCGGTCCCGTGTTCGCGCACGCCGAACCGTGTGAAGGACCGGAGAGCACCACGAAGTTCCCCGAAGCGTTCCGCCACGCGCCGCGAGCGCTCCGTGCCTACACCGCCGAAGGCCGCATCCACGACGGCGAAATCGCCCGGCCGGAAACCCTGCCGGACCGCGTCGCCGCATTGCTCGACAATCCGCTGGTGGCCGAAATCCAGGTCCGCAGCGTTTTCCACGGGTGCTTTCTGTTCGCCATCACACGCGATTAGCCCTCACCTCCGGTGACGACGCGGTCGTGCGAGCATGAACGGGTGGAGATCACGGTTGGCGTCGGCGCCGGGGCGCGGCACCTCGGGGTGGACCGGGTGGTCGACCTCGGCCCGCTGCACCCGTCGGCGCACGGCGCGTACCGGCTGCGCCTGGCGGTCCGGGACGACGAGGTCATCACCGCCGCCGAACCGCTGGTCGGGCACCTGCACCGGGGCGCGGAGAAGCTGTTCGAGGTGCGCGACTACCGGCAGGTCCTCACGCTGGCCAACCGGCACGACTGGCTCGCCGCGTTCTGCAACGAGCTGGCCGTCGCCCTGGCCGTCGAGCGGATGACCGGCATGGACGTCCCGCCCCGCGCGCAGGCCCTGCGGGCGCTGTTGTGCGAGCTGAACCGGATCATGGCGCACCTGGTGTTCCTCGCGCCGCTCACCGGCGCGCGCGACCGCGACGCGGTGCAGGCCGTGCTGGAGGAGGCGTCCGGCGGTCGAATCCACTTCATGTTCAACCGGATCGGCGGCCTGCGCGAGGACGTGCCGGCCGGCTGGACCGACCGGGTGCGCGAAGTGCTGTCCACTGTGGACCCCGGTGAGCCGCCGGCGGGCCTGGCCGGGCTCGGCGTGCTGACCCGGGACGCCGCGCTCGCGTTCGGGGTCACCGGTCCGATCGGCCGGGCGTCCGGGGTGGACTTCGACCTGCGCCGCGACGACCCGCTGCCCGGCTACCGCGACCTCGACGTGCGTCCCGTGGTCCGGACCGAGGGCGACGCGCTCGCCCGCGTGCGAGGACTGGTGGACGAGGTCCACCAGTCCGTCGCGCTCGCCCGCCAGTGCCTCGACCGGCTGCCGGGCGGCCCGGTCAACGTGCGCCTGCCCAAGGCGGTCAAGGCGCCGGAGGGTTCGGTCTACACGTGGGTCGAGGCGCCGCTGGGCACGTCCGGCGTGCACCTGGCGTCACGGGGCGAGAAGACGCCGTGGCGGCTGAAGCTGCGGACGCCGTCGTTCAACAACGTCCAGGCCCTGTCGGCGCTGCTGCCGGGCACGAAGGTCGCCGACCTGCCCGCGGTGCTCGGGTCGTTCGCCGTGGTCGTCGGGGACATCGACAAGTAGGGGCGAGCCGGCGTCCCGGGACGTCAGTCCTCGCGTCGGCGACGGCGGCGCGGCGACTCGGGTTCGCCGAACGCGGCGAGCAGTTCGCTGACCGACTTGCCGTCCGCGTGGGCGCCGGCGGGTTCGGCCGGCTCGGGAGCGCTGCGCCGACCGGACGGCTTCGGGGTGTCCTCCCACGAGTCCCAGGCCTCGTCGGCCCGACGACGACCGCCCGAGTCGCCGTCGGTGGCCTCGTGCGCCCGACGACGGCCCTCGGACGAGGTCGCGGTGGGCGACGCGTCCGCCGCTTCCGACCGACCCGCCACCGGCCGACCGGACCCCGGACCGTGCTCGCCGCCGATCGACTCGGCCCGCCGCGACGGCTCACTGACCGGACCGGGGCGAACCACCGGGCGGTGCTCACCCGTCAGGTCGGCCCGCACGGCAGGACGCCGCGACGGCTCGGCGACCGGGTCGGGGCGGGCCGCCGGGCGGTGCTCGTTCGCCAGGTCGGCCGGTCGACGCGCGGGCTCGATGACCGGGTCCGGGCGGACCGGCCGGTGTTCACCGGTCAGGCCCGCCTGGGGCACCGGGCGGCGTGAGGGCTCGGCGACCGGGTCCGGACGTCCGACCGGGCGGTGCTCGCTCGTCAGGTCGGCCCGCCCGGGGCTCGGCCGACGCGCCTCCACCGGCCGGTGCTCACCGGTCAGCTCGGCCCGTGCGGTCGACGGCCGGCGCACCTCGCCCGACCCGGGACGCTGGTCGCCGGTCGGTTCGGCGCGAGCCACGACCCGCTGCTCACCGCTCGGCTGCGGACGGGGAGCGCCACGCTGGTCGCCGGCGGGCTGGGCGCCACGCTGCTCGCCGCCGCCCTCCGGACGTCCGGGCGCGGGTCTCCGTGCCGGCTCGTCGGCCAACGCCTCCCGGCTGATCATCTCGGTCCGCTCGGCCACCCGGCTGCGCCGCTGCACGGTGTGCTCGGTCTTCGACGGCTCGGCCGCCCGCGACCGCTCGGCGGGCTCCGCCGGACGACCGGGAGGCGCCGCCGGCGAGGTCAGCCGCGCCGCCACGTCCCGGTTCGCCCGTTCCGTCGGCTCCTGCTTCGCAGGCTCCCGCCGCACCACCACGGGCGGCGTCGGGCGGGGCTGGGCGTTGGCACGGGCGGGCTCGCGGCGCGCCGGCTGGGCCTGCTCGCGTCGGGCGGGCTCGGGGCGGGTCGGTTCGGGACGCCGAACCTGGTCCTTGCGCGACGTGTCGACGGTGACCCGCTCGATCAACTCGGTGCGGTCGTTCTGCGGCTTCTCCGCGGCCTTCGGCGCGACCGGCACGGCGGGCCCGGCGGTGATGACCCGCTTGTCGCCCACCGCCATCAACCGGGAGTGGTCGGACAGGGCGCGCATCCGGGTCGACTCGGCGCGCAGCGCCACCCGTTCGACCAGCACCTCACCGCCGAGGAGCGCTTCCAGGTTCTCCCGCAGGGTGCGCAGCTCACCGCGCAACGCCTCCAGGTCCTCCCTGGCCTCCTCCTGCACCCGCTTGCGGGTCTCGGCCTCGACCTCCAGCTCGTACTCGCGCCGGGCGGCGACCTCGCGTTCCAGCTCCAGCTCGTACACCGACTGGAGGTCCGCCACCTCGTCCGCGCGCTCCGCGACCTGCTTGCGGTAGCGGGCCGCGAGGAACGCGCCGACCAGCGCGGCCCACAGCGCGGCGACCACGGCCAGCCGCAGCCAGCGGGCGTTGTCGCTCAGCACCAGCACCGCCGCGGCCCCGAGTGCGAGCGCCAATGCCGCTACCAGCAGTAGTCGCCCGGAGCCACGACCGTGATCCTGGTGCTCGTCATCGTCCGACGCGCCTCGCCCGGTCATGGCGCCTACCGTACCGGTCAGTTATCCGATTGAGACCTCGCCCCCATTCGGCGGTCACCGGTCGAGATGCGGTTCGTCCGGCGTCTTGCAGCAGCGTTCCAGCCACAGCGCGGCGGCGATCAGCAGCGCTGCGCAGAAGCTCCCGACGATCCCGGTGACGATGTCGTTGTCGGCCGCCTCGAACCGGCCGCGCGCCGGCAGCACGTAGATCAGCACGCCCGCCCACCCCCCGAGCATGATCGCGCCGACCAGCGACGACGCCTTGGCGAACGCCACGGCACGTGCGGCGGTCAGCGGCTCGACCGGCCGCGCGCCGCGCTTGCGCAGGATCCTCGCGCGCAGCGAGAAACCCAGCCACAGGTTGACGATGGCGATCACGAGCAGGGTGAAGCCGGCGAACGTCGGCAGCGGTGGCAGCGTGTCGTAGGAGAGTCGGATCAGCAGGTGCGCGAGCAGGCCCGCGACGAGTCCGGCGGCCAGCAGGTCACGGGGTTTGGTGAACCTCACCCCACCATCGTCCCCGAACTACTCGGCCAGGGCGGTGTCGCGCCTGCCGAGCACGGGCAGCACCTCCAGCCACGGCCCGGGATCGGTGTCCCAGTCCAGCGCCCGCACCTGCTCTTCGTTGCGCCGTCCGCCCAGGACCCGCAGCAGCTCGAACGACGACGTCCGCAGCACGCCCGCCGGATCGCCCTCGCCCAGCACGCGGTCACCGTGCTCCAGCGTGATCCGCAGCGCGGCCAGGTGCCGCGCCCGCATCCGCTGGTCGACGTCCTGCAACGGCCGCGTCAACGCCGCGCGCACCGCCACGTTGTCCCGTTCGCCGGGCTGTCCCAGGGCCGTGCGGATGTCGTGCTCGTGGGAGATGATCTCCGCGATCAGCACCGCGCCCATCGGCGAGTCGAACAGCCCTTCGGCGATCTGGAAGTTCCGCTCCCACTCGACCAGCAAGTCGCCCGTGCTCCGGTCGCGCCGGTCGCGGACCTGCCGCTCGCCCCACGAGCCGTCCTCGACCCCTTCGAGCCGGCCCTCGGTGAAGTCCCCGAGCCCTCCGGCGAGGTGCGCGACCACGTCCTTGACCGTCCACCCGGGACAGGCCTCGACCGGCGCGTCGGGATCGCCGCCGGTGACCAGGCTGATGATCCGCCGCCGCGCCGCGTCGTAAGTGATCGCGTTGCTCATCGCGCCACCTCCGCGCCCACGCTAACCCCACCAAGCACGCGCCGCAGCGCTACCCGGTCAGCGACAGGTCGGCCCTCCGGGTGACCCCGCCGAGGTCGAGTCCGGCCAGCAGGTCGCGCACCGGGCCGTGCCCCGGCACGACGGCGTCCGGCTCCACGTCCAGCCACGGCGCCAGCACCGACGCCCGTTCGTGCGCCCCCGGATGGGGCAGCAGCAGTTCGGGGTCGGTGGACCGCACGCCGTCCACCGCGACCACGTCCACGTCCAGCGTGCGCGGCCCCCAACGACGCTCGCGCACCCGTCCGGCGGCCTGTTCCAGGGCCTGGCCACGCCGCAGCCAGCCCCACTCGTCCACGTGACCGGAGACGACCAGCACCGCGTTGAGGAAGTCGTCCTGGTCGGTCACGCCCCACGGCGCGGTCTCGTACACCGGCGACACCGCCACCAGCACGTCGGCGAACCCGTCCACCGCCATCCGCAGGTGCCCCAGCCGGTCGCCCAGGTTCGAGCCGAGCGACAGCACCGCCCTAGTCACGGGTGCGCCGGATCGTCACGGACACGTCGGCGAACGCCAGGGCGATCGGCGCGGACGGCTTGTGCACCGTCACCTCGACCGCCCGCACGCGCAGGTCCGTCATCACCTCGTCGGCGACCTTGCCCGCCACCGTCTCGATCAGGTCGTACGGCCCGCCCGCCACGATCGCCGCCGCGCGCTCGGCCAGCTCGCCGTAGTGCAGCGTCTCGCGCAGGTCGTCGGTCGCCGCCGCCCGGGACAGGTCCAGCCACGCGGTGACGTCCACCAGGAAGTCCTGGCCGTCCCGCTTCTCGTGCTCGAACACGCCGTGGAACCCGCGGACCCGCAGGCCCGTCAGCGAGATCCGGTCGGAAGTCCCGGCCACCTCCGCTGGGCCACCTCCGTCAGTCGGCACGTCCCCGCCTCCACGCCCCCGCCACGGCCACCGCGTCCAACGACCGGTCCACGTCGTGCACCCGCACCCCCCACGCGCCGGTGAACGCCGCCAACGCGGACACCGCCGCGGTCGCGTTCTCGCGGCCGTCGGGCGCGCGGTCCTCCAGCAGGGTGCCGAGGAAACGTTTGCGGGACGCGCCGACCAGCACCGGGAATCCCAGCTCCAGCAGCACGTCCAACCGGTTCAGCAGCTGCCAGTTGTGCGTGGCGTTCTTCGCGAACCCCAGCCCGGGGTCGAGGATGACGTCGTCCGACGCCACACCGGCGGCCAGCGCGGCGTCCACCTGGCGGCACAGCTCGTCCCGCACCTCGCCCACCACGTCGTCGTACACGGCCAGCTGGTCCATCCGCCTGCTGTGCCCGCGCCAGTGCATCAGCACGTAGGGCACGCCCGCCGACGCCACCAGGGACGCCATACCGGGGTCGGCCAGGCCGCCGGACACGTCGTTCACGATCGACGCGCCCGCCTCCAGCGCGGCCGACGCCACCTCGGCCCGTGTGGTGTCCACGCTGACCGGCACGCCCTCCGCGACCAGCGCCCGGATCACCGGCGCCACCCGGGCGGCCTCCACCGGGGCCGACACCCGCGACGCGCCGGGACGGGTGGACTCGCCGCCGACGTCCACCAGGTCGGCGCCGCGCCGGAACATGGCCACGCCGTGCGCCACCGCGTCGTCCACGTCGAGGTACCGGCCGCCGTCCGAGAACGAGTCCGGGGTGACGTTCAGGACGCCCATCACCACGCAGTGCCCCGGCCTGGGGACGCTCACCGCAGACGTCCCCTGATCAGCTCGATGGCCTCCGCCCGCGATGACGCCGAGCTGCGCAGCTGACCGCGCACGGCCGACGTCGTGGTCCGGGAGCCCGGCTTGCGCACGCCGCGCATGCCCATGCACAGGTGCTCGGCCTCGACCACGACGATCACGCCGCGCGGTTCGAGCCGGCGCACCAGAGCGTCCGCCACCTGAGACGTCAGTCGCTCCTGCACCTGGGGCCGCTTGGCGTACAGGTCGACCAGCCGGGCGATCTTGGACAGGCCCGTCACCCGACCGTGCTCGTTCGGGATGTACCCGACGTGGGCGACACCGTGGAACGGCAGCAGGTGGTGCTCGCAGAACGAGAACATCGGGATGTCGGTGACCAGCACCAACTCCTCGTGGCTCTCGTCGAACGTCTTCGCCAGCACGCTGTCCGGATCGGTGTAGAGGCCGGCGAACAGCTCCCGGTACGCCCGCGCGACCCGAGCCGGGGTGTCCCGCAGACCTTCGCGGTCCGCGTCCTCACCGCACGCGAGCAGCAGCTCACGCACCGCGGCCTCGGCGCGCTTCTGGTCGAAAGGCCGGCGCGCGAGACCGGCCCCCCCGTTTCCGGAGAGGCCGGCCTGGTCGATCGAGGTGCGGTCGATCTCGGTCACGTGCGGTTGTCCGGGTCCGCGTCGAAGGACCTCTTGCCGGCTTCCGCGTCCGTCGGCTCCGGCTTCCACTGGGGTGGCTGCGGGGCGCCGCCGGGCGCCGTGGCCGGGGTCCAGCCGGGGGGCGCTCCGTAGTTCGGCGGACCGGACGACGGGTGCTGCGGCGGGTACGGCTGCGGCTGCTGCTGGGGTTGCGGCTGCTGCGGGTACGGCTGCTGGGGTTGCGGCTGCTGCGGGTACGGCTGCTGGGGCTGGTACGGCTGCTGGTAGGGCTGCGGCTGGTACTGCCCCGGCTGCGGCTGCTGGTACGGCCCCGGCTGCTGCGGCGCCCCGTTGCCGTTCGGCGGCGTCGGCGCCGCGTCCCGGACGCGCGTGTCGTCCAGGGTGTCCTCGATCGCTGGCGGCCACGGCTCGCCGCGCTCCTTGGCCAGCTCCGCCGGGGTCTTGACCGGCGGCCTGGTGGACGGGGTGCGGTTGCCGAACTCGTTGAACTTGGTGATCCGCGGGCGCTTCTCGACCGCGGCGAAGATCCGCTCCAGTTCCTTCTGGTGCAGGGTCTCCTTCTCGATCAGCTCCAGCGTCAGCGCGTCGAGCACGTCGCGGTACGTGTTGAGCACCTCGTACGCCTCGGTGTGCGCGGCCTCGATCAGCTCGCGGACTTCCTCGTCGATCTCGTGCGCGACTTCGAGCGAGTAGTCGGCCTGCCGGCCCGCCGTGCGGCCGAGGAACGGCTCGCCCTGCTCCTGGCCGTACTTGACCGCGCCGAGCCGGGCGGACATGCCGTACTCGGTGACCATCGCCCGGGCGATCTTGGTCGCCTGCTCGATGTCGTTGGACGCGCCCGTGGTCGGCTCGTGGAACACGAGCTCCTCGGCGGAGCGGCCGCCCAGCGCGAACACCAGCCGGGCGATCATCTCCGACCTGGTCATCAGGTCCTTGTCCTCCTCGGGCACGGACAGGGTGTGACCACCCGTCCGGCCGCGGGCCAGGATCGTGACCTTGTAGACCGGGTCGATGTCCGGCATGGCCCACGCGGCCAGGGCGTGCCCGGCCTCGTGGTACGCGGTGATCTTCTTCTCCTTCTCGGAGATGATCCGGCTCTTGCGGGCCGGACCGCCGATCACCCGGTCGACGGACTCCTCCAGCTCGACGCTGGTGATGACCGTGCCGTTCTTGCGCGCGGTCAGCAGCGCGGCCTCGTTGACCACGTTGGCCAGGTCCGCGCCGGAGAAGCCGACGGTGCGCTTGGCCAGGCCGTCCAGGTCCGCCTCGGGCGCCAACGGCTTGCCCTTGGCGTGCACGTGGAGGATCTGCTTGCGGCCCTTCAGGTCCGGCGCGGACACCGGGATCTGCCGGTCGAACCGGCCGGGGCGCAGCAGGGCCGGGTCGAGGATGTCGGGCCGGTTCGTCGCCGCGATCAGGATGATCCCGCCGCGCGAGTCGAAGCCGTCCATCTCGACGAGCAGCTGGTTGAGCGTCTGCTCGCGCTCGTCGTGCCCGCCGCCCATGCCGGCGCCGCGGTGCCGGCCGACGGCGTCGATCTCGTCCACGAAGATGATGCAGGGTGCGTTCTGCTTGGCCTGCTCGAACAGGTCCCGGACGCGCGAGGCGCCGACGCCGACGAACATCTCCACGAAGTCCGAGCCGGAGATCGAGTAGAACGGCACACCGGCCTCACCGGCCACGGCGCGCGCCAGCAGCGTCTTGCCGGTGCCGGGCGGGCCGTACAGCAGCACGCCCTTCGGGATCTTCGCGCCGAGGGCCTGGTAGCGGCCGGGGTTCTGCAGGAAGTCCTTGATCTCGTAGAGCTCTTCGACGGCCTCTTCGGCGCCCGCGACGTCGGAGAACGTCGTCTTGGGCATGTCCTTGGACAGCTGCTTCGCCTTGGACTTGCCGAAGTTGAGGACCCGGTTGCCGCCGCCCTGCGAGTTGTTCATCATCCACATCAGCAGGATGAGGAGCAGACCCAGCGGGATCATGTACAGCAGCATCTGCATCAGGAACGAGTCCTGCGTGACCTTGGTCTCGACGACGGGCTTGTTCTCCGCCTGGTCGAGGAAGGTGAAGATCTCGTCCGTGGAGCTCGCCGGGAACTGGGCGCGCACGCGGTTGCCGCCCTCGACGGTCACCCCGTCGTTGAGGGTGAGCTTGAGGAGCTGCTCCTTGTCCTCGATCGTGGCTTCCTTGACGTTGCCGTCCCGGATCTGTTGCAGCGCCTGGGACGTCTTGATCGGGGTGTAACCCCGGTTCTCGTCGAAGAGCACGCTGAAGGCGTAAAAGAGCACCAACACCGCCACGATCCACAGCAGCGGGTTGCGAAGCAGGCGCTTGCGGTCCATGCACTTACGGCCGGCGGGCGGCCTCGACCCTCCCTGACTTGTCGACGGGCGCAGACGGGCACACCCGTCCGACCAGCCTACCGCCCACGGTGCGGGCGGAGCGCTCCGCGTGCGGGCCCTGTCGCGTCTTGCCGGACCAACGGGCGGGGGCCGCCCGGTGTTCCCGGGGTGACTGCGGACACGGCTCCCAGGTCAAGCGGGTGCGCCCGGATCGCCGGAACGAGCATGAACCGGAGCGGGATCGACGCCGTAACTCTCACCAGGCGTAGCCCATTAGCTGCAGGTAGCGACGATGACAGGGCCACACGGGTGACTTAGAACACGAGTGTTTGTCACAAGAGTGGTCCGTGTCATCCTCGGCAACCACCCGTGTCTTTCGCCCACCCGGAAGGGTGAACACCCGACCAAAGGTACGAAGCATGTCAGCTGGCAACCCGGACCGGCCCGGTCGCTTCCGCCGCCTCGTCCTGCCCCTCGGCGCGCTGCTCGGCGTCATCGCCGCCGCCGGCGTCACGGTGGTGGCGCTGAAGGCCACCAGCGGCCCGGAGTGCAAGGGCACCCTACCGCTCAAGATCGCGGTCACCCCGGCGGTCGAGGAAGTGGTGCGCGGCGCCGCCGACGACTACCAGGGCACCCAGCCGGTGGTGGACGGCAGGTGCGTGCAGGTGCTGGTCGAGGCGCGCGGCGCGGCCGACGTCTCCTACGACCTGCCCACCGCCCGGATCAACCCGCCCGCGCTGTGGATCCCGGACTCGTCGATGTGGGCCGCCGAGAGCCAGCGCCAGGCCGGTGACCAGGGTGAGGACGCGCCCAGGCTGGACATCCTCGGCCCGCTGGCCTCGTCGCCCGTGGTGATCGCGGGGTCGGAGCAGGCGATGAGCCCGCTCGGCTGGCCGATCACGCCGGTGAGCTGGGCGAAGCTGCTCGACCCCAAGGTGACCGTGGCGC
Organism: Saccharothrix isguenensis; assembly: GCF_052936305.1. NCBI lineage: Bacteria > Bacillati > Actinomycetota > Actinomycetes > Pseudonocardiales > Pseudonocardiaceae > Saccharothrix > Saccharothrix isguenensis. Next base: position 332,854 of record NZ_CP193626.1, on the reverse strand, counting down.
TGAGCGACCCGACCACGTCCACCGAGGGCCTGGCCACGCTGGCGGTCATCCGCGCGCAGCTCGGCAACCCGGACGGCACGCCGAAGCCCGAGCTGATCGGCGCCCTCCTGCGAGTCGGCCGGGACGCGCTGCCGTCCGTGCGGGACGCGTTCGGCAAGGTCGTGCAGGGCGCGGAGAACGCGCCGGTGTTCACCGCTTCGGAGCAGTCCGTGCTGGCCGCGAACCGGACCGCCGGGTCGCGCCGGGTCGTCGCCTCCTACCCCGAAGAGGGCACGGTCGCGTTCGACTACCCGGTCGTACGTGTCACCCGGACAGGCGAGCAGGAAGGCATCGCCGAGGCCGCGGTGGGTTTCGAGCGGGCGTTGCGCACCGAGCGGACCGCCCAGCGGTTCGCCGAGGCGGGCTTCCGCACGCCGGACGGCATCGCGCCGGACGGCTGGACGAACGAGAAGGACGGCCTGCGCGGCGCCGACGTGGCCGTGCTGAAGACGCCGGACCCGGACCAGGTCTCCGAGCTGCTGCGCACGTGGGGCGCGGTCAGCCTGGACACCCGGATGCTGGCCGTGCTGGACGTGTCCGGCTCGATGGCCGAGAAGATGAGCAACGGCCAGACCAGGGTGGACGCGGCCAAGGAGGCGGCGCTGACCGCGCTGGCCATGCTGCCCGACACGTCGGAGATCGGCCTGTGGGCGTTCTCCACGGACAAGAAGCCGCCGAACGACTGGATCGAGCTGGTGCCGGTCGGGCCGCTGGGCGAGCCGATCGCCGGCGCGACCCGCCGGGCGCAGCTGCAGAAGGGCGCGGGGAGCCTGCCCGCGCTGGTCGGCGGCGGCACGGCCTTGAACGACACGGCGCTGGCCGCGTTCCGGCACATGCAGGAGACCTACGAACCGGCGATGATCAACTCGGTGACGCTGTTCACCGACGGCAGCAACGACGACATCTCCAGCATCGACCTGCCCAGCCTGCTGGCCACGCTGAAGCGGGAGGCGGACCCGGCCCGACCGGTGCCGCTGATCATGGTCGGGCTGGGTCGTGACGCCGACATGGACGCGCTGCGGCAGCTGGCCGACGCCACCGGCGGCAAGGCCTACCAGGCGTTGGAGCCGGAGGACATCCGCGGCGTGCTGCTGGACGCCATCTCACAACGGCGCTGCCGGCCGAGTTGTTAGACGGCCCCTGCTCCGCGGATGGCGGCTCGGTCGCCTGGAAGTCGACCGCGCGGACGGGGTGGCCTTCTTGCGCGAACGGGGCAGCCCCTTTCGCAGGGGCCGCCCCGTCGGCGTGTCAGCTGGAGTAGACCTTCGGGTCCAGCGTGCCGATGTACGGCAGGTCGCGGTAGCGCTCGGCGTAGTCGAGGCCGTAGCCGACCACGAACTCGTTCGGGATCTCGAACCCGACGTACCGCACCGGCACCTCGACCTTCACCGCGTCCGGCTTGCGCAGCAGCGTGCACACCTCCAGCGACCGCGGCTTGCGCGACGCCAGGTTCTTCAGCAGCCACGACAGGGTCAGGCCGGAGTCGATGATGTCCTCGACGATGATCACGTCGCGGTCCGCGATGTCGCGGTCGAGGTCCTTCAGGATGCGCACCACGCCGGAGGACGAGGTGGACGAGCCGTAGGAGCTCACCGCCATGAACTCCAGCTGGACCGGCACCGGCAGCGCCCTGGCCAGGTCGGTCATGAACATCACCGCGCCCTTGAGCACGGTGATCAGCACCAGGTCGTTCGTTCCGTCGGCCGGGTAGTCAGCCGCGACCTTGTTGGCCAGTTCGGTGACCTTGTCGCTGATCTCCTGCTCGGTGATGAGCACGGAACTGATGTCGCCGTCGTACACGGACGGTTCCCCTTTTGTCATGACTGCACTGGTTCCACTCGCAGCCTGCCATGCGCGCGCCGTGCCACAAAGCCGCCGGGCAACCACACACCGCCTTGACCTCGCCACTCGTTCACCAGGGCGTCCACCCGGCGCAGGTGCGAGTCGGACAACTCGGGCACGTTCTCGCGGAGCAGCCAGCGGCGCAGGACGCGGCGGCGGAGCGCGGTGGGCAACCGGCCGACGTCGTCCACCGAGCGGCAGTCGCCGTCGAACGCCTCGGCCAGCTCGTCCAGCGCGTCGTTGTCCTCCCGCAGGTGGGCAGCGGTGCGGGCGAGGGCGTCGGCGACACCGCCCTGGAGGACGTCTTCGAGCAGCGGGAGGACTTCACGGCGCAGGCGGACCCTGGTGTAGCGCGGGTCCTCGTTGTGCGGGTCGCTCCACGGCGTCAGGCCCAGCTCGTCGCAGGCGGCGGCGGTCGTGTCCCTTGAGACGCGCAGGAGCGGACGGCCCCACGGCGGGTCGTGCGGGCGCATGCCGGCGATGCTGCGCGGGCCGGAGCCGCGGCCCAGGCCGAGCAGGACCGTCTCGGCCTGGTCGTCCCTGGTGTGGCCGAGCAGGACCAGGCCGCGTTCCGGCCGCAGGGCCGCGTACCTGGCCTTGCGGGCGGCGGCTTCGGGTCCACCCGGTCCGGTGACGTCGACCCGCCGAACCTCGGCGGCCAGGCCCAGGGCGCGGCACGTGCGGGCGGCCCGTTCGGCGATGTCGGCGGAGCCGGGTTGCAGGCCGTGGTCGACCACGACGGCGGACGCGTCGGTCAGACCTGCCGTCACCGCGGCCAGGGCGAGCGAGTCCGCGCCCCCGCTCACGGCCACCGCGACCTGCTCCGGCCGGTGCTCGGCCAGGAAGCGCTTGACCGCGGTGCGGACTTCGGACAGCGGGCCGTTCACCGCTCCGCGCTCACGGCTGGACGCGGCGCAGCCACCCGGCCGGGTCGGCGATCTCGGCGCGCGTGGGAAGGGTGTCGGGGCTGATCCAGACGGTGTTGAAGCGCTCCATGCCGACCGCGTCGACCACGTGCCCGGTGAACGCCGCGCCCTCCGCGTACTGGCGGACCTTGGCCTCGACGCCGAGCAGGGTGCGCAGCATCCGGTCCAGGATGCCGCCGCCCTGGCGACGGGCGGTGAAGCGTTCGCGGATGACGCGGACCGACGGCACGACGTCCGGGCCGACCGCGTCCATCACGTGGTCGGCGTGGCCCTCCAGCAGGGTCGACAGCGCGATGAGCCGGTCGAGCACCTCGCGCTGGGCGGGGTTCTGCAGGAGTTCGATCAGGCCACCGGACTCGCGGAGCCGCTTCGGCAGGTCGCGCAGGCGTGGCGCGGAGCTCTCGTCCATGCTGCCGAGCAGGTCCGCGACCAGGCCGGCGAAGTGCCCGGCCAGCCACGGCACGGCGGTGAACTGGAGTCGGTGGGTGCCTTCGTGCAGGCAGACCCACATGCCGAAGTCCTCGCCGGACACGTCGAGGGAGCGCTGGGCGCCGACGATGTTCGGTGCGACGAGGAGCAGCCGGCCGCCCTCCGAGAACGGGTCGTACTGGCCGAGCACCCGGCCGCTGAGGAACGCGATGACGACGCCCGCCTGGACACCCGCCGTGCCCGCCAGCACGCCGCTGAACGCGCCCGACTGCTTCGGCATCGCGTCGTCGGTCAGGGCGGAGAGCCCACGCACGGCGGCGCGCACCCACGCGGGCCGGTCGACGACCTCGCCGCGCTTGAGCGGCAGGCCGTGACCGAGGCCGGTGTGCTCGCGGACGTGCACCTCGGCGTCCACGGCCTGCTCGCGGAGCCGGTGCACGGCGATGTCCGCCTCGGCTCTGGGCACGATCGGGCCGGGGCGGACGAGCCTGGTCGCCGTGGTGACGGCCAGGGCCCAATCGACCGGGGCACTGCGGTCCTGCGTCGCCGGGTTCACCCTCCTGACGCTACCTGCGGGGACCGTGCGGACAACACCTCCGCAGCCGCACCCGATGAGCCCTACGCCCGGAACGCGCGAGTCCCACCTCGGGAACACCCGGGTTCGTCGCTCAGGACGCGCTAGCAGCCGCACGTCCGGAGGGAGGCGGCCATCTCGTCCAAGGCGCCGCGCACGGCGGACGTGGAGTCCGGGCTGAGCGACATGAAGGCGAACACGAGCAGCCGGCCGTCGGCGTCCAGGACCACTCCGGCGAGGGAGTTCACGGCGGTCAGCGTGCCGGTCTTGGCCCGGACCCAGCCGCGCCCGACCGCGCCCTGCTCCGCGTAGCGACCCTCCAGCGTGCCGCTGCCGCCCGCCACCGGCAGGGCCGTCAGGAGCGGGCGCAGCTTCGCCGTCCTCGCGTCGGAGGCGTCCGGCTTGGCCGCCGCCACGAGGACGTCCGCCAGCAGCTTCGCGGGCAGCTTGTCGTTCGGCGAGAGCCCGCTGCCGTCCACGATGGTGGCCGTCGACAGGTCGAACCCGTGCTCGGTCAGCACGTCCCGCACCGCCTTCGCCGCACCCGCGAACGACGGCTCCGCGCCCCGCGCCTTCGCCACCTCGCGCGCGATCGTCTCCGACAGCACGTTGTCCGAGATCTGCATCATGTTCTCGACCAGCCGGCCCATCGGCGCGGACTTCACCTCGCCGAGGACCTTCGCGCCGGACGGGGCCGTCCCGGCGGCCACCTCCGTCACACCGAGCCGTTGCGCCAACGCCTGCGCGGCCGTCGCGGCCGGGGTGGACGTGCGCGGCGTGTCGCGCTTCACCGGGTCACCCCGGCCACCGTCCAGCATCACCGGCTCGATCGGCGAGACGTACCCGGCGGGCACGTCGGCGGGGTCCCAGCCGGGCGCCATCCCCGGACCCGCGTACCGCGACACGTCGTACAGCACCCTGGTCACCGGCCCGGCGGCGCTCACCTGCGCGGCCAGCTCGTCGAGCGTCGCCGCGCCGGGGTACACCGTGGTCTGACCGGCGGGCAGGGACGACAGCGTCGGGTCACCGCCGCCGACCAGCACCACGGTGCCCGGCTGCGGCCCCTGCACGACGGTGGTCGACAGGCGTTCGGTGTGGTCGAGCGCGAGCAGCGCAGCCGCCGCGGTGAGCACCTTGATCGTGGACGCGGGCGTCTGCGGCGACGTCTCGCCCTGGTTCCACAGCGCCGTGCCGGTCACCGGGTCGACCACGACGCCGGTCACCGGGTCCAGCATGTCGTTCGCCACCGGTCCGGCCAGCACCGCCCGCACCCCGGCGGCCGTGGGCGCCTTGCCGTCCGCCCCGACGCCCTTCATGGCCAACGCCACCGGCGCCGGCGGCAGCGGGGCGGGCGTCGTCGGCACCGGCGTGGTCTCGAACCACCCCATCCGGGTGCCGGCGACCGCCGTGCCGGCGAGGGCGACCACGAGGAGTGCCGCCGCACCGAGCACGAACGGCTTCCGGCCCCGGCGGGCCGGCGGCGCTTCACTTTCCGTGATCGGTTCAGGGACCGGTTCAGGTTCCGACTTGATCTCGGTCGCCGGCTCCGGCCGGACCGCCGGAGGAGGCGTGAAGGGCCTCGGCGGGATCCGTGCGGGCTTCGGCACCGGGATTCGCATGGTCGCCGGGTCAGGTTGTCTGACCTGCACCGTCGGCGGCTCGCGGTCGACCTCGTCGTCGTCGACGACCGGCCACGATGGCTCGTCGGGCACGTGAGTCCTCCGCGGTCGAGTACGGGCAACGTCACACCCTCGGCAAGGGGTTGACGAGACGTCGTAGTCCACACTAGTGGCGTAACGAACGGCGAAGACGAGCGAGGACCGCGCAGTGGAGTTCGACGTCACCATCGAGATCCCCAAGGGGGTCCGCAACAAGTACGAGATGGACCACAAGACGGGACGCATCCGGCTCGACCGGACCCTGTTCACGGCCACTCAGTACCCGGCGGACTACGGCTTCGTCGACGACACGCTCGGTGAGGACGGCGACCCCCTCGACGCGCTCGTGATCGTCCAGGAGCCGACGTTCCCGGGCTGCTTGATCAAGTCGCGCGCGATCGGCATGTTCCGGATGACCGACGAGAAGGGCGGCGACGACAAGCTGCTCTGCGTCCCGGCCGAGGACCCGCGGTCCGAGCACCTGCGCGACATCCACCACCTGAACGAGTTCTACCGGCTGGAGATCCAGCACTTCTTCGAGGTCTACAAGGACCTGGAGCCCGGCAAGAGCGTCGAGGGCGCGACCTGGGTCGGCCGCACCGAGGCCGAGGCCGAGATCGTCCGTTCGTACCAGCGCCTGAAGGACGCCGTGGCGCGCGGCGAAGAGCACTGACCGGAACCGTCGAAGAGGCCCGCCCCCCGATCGGGGAGCGGGCCTCTTCCGTGTGACCGACCGCGTGGGCGTCAGGGCGTCGTGATCGGCGCGGACTCGTCCTTGCCTTCCCTGGCCGCCTCGGCGTCCTTCACCCGCTCCAAACCCGAACGGGTGGACAGCGGCTGCTCGCGCAGGAACCAGATCGCCACGAAGCCGACCAGCGTGACCAGCCCGCCCACCATGAACACGAGGTCGATCGACCCGGAGAAGCCGTCCAGGAACGGCCGGACCAGCACCGGGTCGAGCGTGGTCAGGAACTCGGTGTTGTCCAGGTCGAAGGCCGTGCCGCTCTGCAGGCCGGCGGCGAACTCGCGGTTCTCCGGCCGGGCCAGCGCGGCCTGGAAGTCCGGGTTGCCGGCCGCCGTGCGCAGCCCGTCGCCGATCTTCTCGCCGACCGTGCTGAACAGGATCGACAGGAACACCGCGGCGCCGACCGTGCCGCCGATCTGGCGGAAGAACGTGACCGACGAGGTCGCCACGCCCATGTCGCGCGGCTCGGAGTCGTTCTGGATGGCCACCTGGAGGGTCTGCATGCACAGGCCCAGACCGATGCCCATGAACAGCATCAGCACCAGCGGCTGGTAGATCGGCGTGTCGGTGCCGACCGTGCTGAACAGCATCAGCACCGCGGTCATCACGCCGAACCCGACGACCGGGAACACCTTGTAGCGGCCGGTCTTGGCGGTCAGGATGCCGCTCGTGGCCGCCGCCATCATGATCCCCAGCGTCAGCGGCAGCATCATCAGGCCGGACTCGGTCGCCGAGTAGCCCTTGACGATCTGGAGGTACAGCGGCAACGAGACCATGCCGCCGAACATCCCGACGCCGAGCACGAAGTTGAGCAGGTTGCCGAGCGAGAACGTGTGGCTCTTGAACAGCCGCAGCGGCAGCAGCGCCTCGTCGCCCATGCGCTGCTGGACGAGCACGAACCCGATCAGGCCGAGCACGCCGACGACGTACAGGGCGATCGAGGTGCCCGACGCCCACCCCCACTCGCGGCCCTGCTCGGCCACGACGAGCAGCGGCACCAGGCCGACGGTGAGCAGGGCGGCGCCGGCGAAGTCGATCCGGTGGTTCACCCGCTGGTGCGGGATGTTCAGCACCTTGGCCACCACGACCAGCGCGATCAGCGCGATCGGCACGTTGATCAGGAACACCCAGCGCCAGCCGGCCGTGCCGAGGAACGACTCCATGCCGGCGAACAGACCGCCGACGACCGGGCCGGCGACGCTGGAGACGCCGAAGACGGCCATGAAGTAGCCCGCGTAGCGGCTGCGCTCACGCGGTGACGTGATGTCCGCGAGGATCGCCATGGCCAGCGACATCAGGCCACCGGCGCCGAGGCCCTGCACCGCGCGGAACGCGGCGAGCTCGTACATCGAGTCGGCGATGCCGCAGAGCAGCGAGCCCAGCAGGAACAGCGAGATCGCGGTCAGGTACATCGGCTTGCGGCCGAAGATGTCGGACAGCTTGCCGTACAGCGGCGTGGAGATCGTCGCGGTGATCAGGTAGGCGGTGGTCGCCCACGCCTGCAGGGTCTGGCCGTGCAGCTCGTCCGCGATGGTCTTCATGGCGGTGGCCACGATCATCTGGTCCAACGCGGCCAGGAACAGCCCCAGCAGCAGGCCCGACAGGATGGTCAGGATCTGCCGGTGGGTGAGCAGGGCGGCGCCGGGTGGCGGCGCGTCCGCTCGGGTTGTCGTCTCCGACATCATGTCTCCCCTTCGGAGCGCGGCCCGAGTCCGCTCTCGGCGATGAATTCCGGCAGCGCCTTCTCGTAGTCCCCCACGAAGCGCTCGAAGTACTCGATGAACCGCGTCCGCTCGTCGGCCGGCCAGTCCGTGAACAGGCGGGCGAGCGTCTCGTTGCGCTTCGCCCGGCGTTCGTGGAGCAGGCGGGCGCCCGCCTCGGTCACGGCCAGCACGCTCGCGCGGCCGTCCTCCGGGTCCGCCCGGCGTTCCACCAGGCCGTCCTTGACCAGCGTCGCCACCTGGCGGCTGACCGTGGACGGGTCGGAGAAGACGGCCTCCGCCAGCGCGCCGGCCCGCGACGGCCCCATCTGGTTGAGGTTGGCCAGCAGCACGAACGAGGCCTTGTCCATGCCGGACTTGCTCATGTGCGCGGCGACGCAGGCGTGCATCTTGTGCATCCGGACCAGCGCCATGCCCAGCCGGTCGGCCAGCACGATGTGATCGGCCGTCGGCGGGTCGGCCACCGGCCGGTCACTGGTCGGGGTCACCATCACACACTCCGTTGCTTGCGTTAACCAACTAGTTGCTGAGTACAAGCATGCACCTGGCGAGAGGTCGGGGCAAACGGATTTCCGGTGACTCGCGTCTCGTGGTTACCGGCCGGTAGCATCGCCGGCATGAGCACTGACTACTCGTTCGTCGCGGACGCCATGAAGCAGACCGTGCCCTGGGTGAAGACCGTGGGCGTCGAGTTCCCCGAGGTGGCGGCCGATCGGGTGGTCGCCGAACTGCCGGACCGCGAGGACCTGCGCAACCACGTGGGCGGTCCGCACGCGGCGATGATGTTCGGCGTCGCGGAGACCGCGTCCGGCGCCGTGGTGATCGCCGCGTTCAGCGCGCACATGGCCAAGGCCACGCCCCTGGTCGTGCGGTCGGAGATCGCCTACAAGAAGCTCGCGCTCGGGCCGCTGCGCGCCGAGGCCGTGCTGGGACGGCCCGCGGCGGACGTGGTGGCCGAGCTGGAGTCGGGCACGCGGCCCGAGTTCCCGGTGAGCGTGACCATCACGAACGCGGAGGGCGTGACGACCGGGGAGATGACCGTCGTGTGGACCCTCCGGCCGAACCGCTGACAGGGCTCTTCGCGGTGACACAGGTAACACCCGGCGTACGCCTGCGATGAGGCGTTCATGGCAGCTTCTCCCGCAGGGCCGTTGGACTCCTGGCGCCGGCTTGCCGCCGAGCGCCGGATCGTCATCACCGCCGCCGCCGTGGTGGTGATCCTGTTCTTCGTCGGTGCCGCCTGTTCGGGTGAAGATCCCGCCAAGCCCGACGCGGCGGGCGGCACGACCACGCCGTCCACCGCGTCGGTGACCGACACCCCGGTGACCACCACCGCCCCGACCACGACCACTCCCCCCGCCGTGCGGGTCGCGGAAGTCGTCGACGGGCGCACGGTCACCGTGTCCGGTGGCGGACGGGTGCAGCTGGCCGGCCTCGCGCAGCCCGGCGAGTGCTGGGCCGCGTCCGCGGTCGACTTCCTCAAGACCGCACTGGCGGGCAAGGACTTGCAGGTCGTCGGCGGCACGGTGCTGCTGCCGGACGGCGTCGACGTGGCCGTGCACGTGCTGGGCCAGGGCATGGCTCGGGCCGATTCCGGCGCAACCGCCGCACTCGTCGCGGCCCAGGACGCCGCGAAGTCCACCGGGCTCGGCCTGTGGGGCGCGCCGTGCTCCGGCGCGGACACCGTCGCGCCTGCGCCGCCGCCGGTGCACACCGCGCCCGCGCCGCAACCCGTGCAGCCCGCGCCGCAGCCCGAGCAGCCGGCCGCCGTCCACTACGCCAACTGCGACGCCGTCCGGGCCGCGGGCAAGGCGCCGCTGCACGCCGGTCAGCCCGGCTACCGCTCCGGTCTCGACCGGGACGGCGACGGCACGGCCTGCGACAAGTAGGCGGCCGGGAGTAGTAGAACCGTCCCCATGAAGGTGGACCGGCTGGAGATCGCGTACGACCCGACGACCGTGGTCGACGCCGCCCGCGCGGCGGAGGCCGAGGGGTGCGACGGCTTCTGGCTGGCGGAGACCCGGCACGACCCGTTCCTCGCGCTCGGCGTGGTGGCCGGACAGGTGGAGCGGGTCGACCTGGGCACGGCGATCGCGGTGGCGTTCGCGCGCAACCCGATGAGCACGGCCATGCAGGCGAACGACCTCCAGCTGCTGTCCGGCGGCCGGTTCAACCTGGGCCTGGGCTCGCAGGTCGAAGCGCACATCACCAAGCGCTTCGGCATGCCGTGGTCACGACCGGCCGCGCGGATGCGCGAGTTCGTGCTGGCGTTGCGCGCCATCTGGCACAGCTGGGCCACCGACGAGCGGCTGAGGTTCCGCGGCGAGTTCTACACGCACACGTTGATGACACCGTTCTTCTCGCCGGGCCCGAACCCGCACGGCGCGCCCATGGTGTGGCTGGCGGGTGTCGGCGAGCTGATGACCGAGGTCGCGGGCGAGGTGGCGGACGGGTTCCTGTGCCACAACTTCACCACCGAGCGCTACCTGCGCGAGGTGACGCTGCCGGCGTTGGCACGGGGCCGGGCGAAGGCCGGGAAGCCGTTGGCGGGCCTGGAGGTCAGCGGCCCGTCGCTGGTGGCGTGCGATGAGGCGGCCGTCGCCGAGGTGCGTCGCCAGATCGCGTTCTACGGCTCGACGCCCGCTTACCGCAAGGTGCTCGACCTGCACGGGTGGGGCGAGCTGCACGAGGAACTGCACCGCATGTCGCGGCGGCAGCTGTGGGACGACATGGCCGCCGCCGTCACCGACGAGGTCCTGGACGCCTTCGCCGTCGTGGGCACGCCCGCGGCGGCGAAGGCCGAGCTGATCCGCCGGTACGGCGACGTGATCACCAGGATCGCGGCCCCCGTCGTCAGGACCGGATGAGGAACCGCCCGCTCGGCTCTTCGCGGACCCAGTGCCGGAACAACTCCGCCCGGACCCTCGCCACGGTCCGCCGGCGCACCCACCGCCGGCGCCCCACCCGCGCCGCGAGCACGGCCAACGGCAACGCCAGCACCGTCGACACGATCATCGTGACCATCGCCCTCACCTCCAGGGTGGCAACGACACGGTCGCCCACGACTGACGCCAATGGTGAAAAGGTCACTCCGATGGAGCAGTCGTTCGACGCCGTTCGACTACCCACGGCGCAACATTGCGGTGAGCGGCCCGCCCGAGAGGCGCAGCCAAAGAAGAAGGGGCCAGGTCGGAAATACCGACCTGGCCCCTGTCCCGCGGAGCCGCCTATCGGAATCGAACCGATGACCTGCTCATTACGAGTGAGCTGCTCTGGCCGACTGAGCTAAGGCGGCGAGACGCGACAACTATAGCTGAAGGTTCAGCCGTCACCGACGGGGGGCCGGCTCGTTGGACGAGGAGTGACGGGGCTCACGCGGGCGCCGCACCGATGACGCCGCTGTCCTGGAGGTCCGACCACATGCGCCTGATGGCCCTGCCCGCCGCCGCCGTGCTGGTCGCGCTCTGCGCCGCTCCCGCGTCCGCCCAGCCGTCGACGACGCCGGTGCCCGGACCGCGTGACCCGGCCCAGCCGCCGGTGTCCGCCGGGCCGACCACCCAGGCCCACGCGATCGGGGACGCCGGCACCGGGTTGGCCGTGGTGAGGATCGCCCCGGACTCGACCACGACCAGCACGGTCCTGCCCGGTTTCGGCGAGCAGCTGCCCAAGCAGTCGGCCGCGGAGATCGGGGTCGGGCTGGCGTCGGCCCAGGCCAACACCGAGGCGTTCCTGGCGTACGAGCGGGCGGTGGCGCAGGCGTCGCCGATGGGTTTCGCGGTGCAGGGCCGCGCGCCGCAGACACCCGGCACGCTGGTGCAGACCGCGTCACCGGACAACGCGGCCCCGATCACGGGTGGCCTGACGCCGCCCGCCACACCGCTCGACACCCTGCTCAAGGTCGGTCTCCTCAACGGCAGCGTGCACGCCCGCTGGGACGACGAGCTGGGCCCGTGCGTGCAGCCGCTAGCGGACGCCAAGACCTCCGTCGCGACCCTCAGCGTGCTCAACGCCATCCCGACCCTGCCCAGCTCCCCCGACCTCACCGGCATGCTCACCGGTGACACGCCGAAGCTGGACGACGCCGCCAAGCAGTCCCTGATCGACAGCGTCAAGCAGCTCAGCGCGCCGCTCAGCCAACTCGGCGGCCTGCTCTCCGGCAGCCCCGACAGCGGCGCGACCGGCTCGCTGCTCAGCCTCCCGGAGACGCTCAGCGCGCACTCGACCGTCGAACTGGTCGACCTCCCCGGCAGCGCGAACAAGGCCGTCCGGTCCACGTCCACGCTCCAGGCCGCGAGCGTCCGCCTCCTCGCGGGCACGGCCGGGGAGATCCGCATCGACGTGGTCAGCCGGCCGACGCTGGTCGCGCTCTCCACGGGCGACGAGGCCACGTCCGGCATCACGTACACCGCGCCGGTCCTCCGCGTCACCCAGGGCGGCAGGGAGCTGGGCACGCTCGACGCGGCCAACCCGAAGCTGGACGTCCCCATCGGCGTCGCCCCGGGTCAGGAGCTGCCGCTCGTCGGCGACCTGGCCCAAGGCCTGCCGCTGCTCGACATCGGCGTGCTGCGGTTGCAGATCGCCCAGCTCAACCAGAAGGACATGGTGATCGACGGTCCGCTCCAGCAGGGCGGTCCCACCATCAAGGGGTACATGCTCGGGGCGACCGCGCGCCTGCTCGACCTCCAGCTGCTGCCGACCGATGCCCTCGGGCTGCCGAACCTGCCGTCGGCGCTGGCACAGGTGTCCCTGGGTGAGCAGATCGTGCGCGCGGCCGCCCCGAACGGCGGCGTGGTCTGCGCTCCGGCGCAGGCCCCGCCGGGGGGTGGTGGCCAGCCGGCGCCGCCGCGGCAGGACCAGCCGCTGGCCTACACGAACGCCGCGTACAAGACGATCCCGATCTTCTGGACCGGCACGGCCCTGCTGCTGATCGGTGTCGTCGTGGTGGCCGCCCTGCCCGCACCCGCCCGCCGACGTCCGGTCAAGTCCCCGACCGCCGCACCGACCGAGCCGCCGCCCGCCGGGTGAGCCCGTGCCGGGCGGACACGTGCTGGGCGGACACGTTCTGGGCGGACACGTTCTGGGCGGGTGCTCCGGTCGGCGTCAGCCGCGCTGGAGCGTGGTGAGCATGGCTTCGACGGCGATCCGCGGCTTCACGTTCAGCTCCAGCGCGGTCCGGCAGTTCAGCACCGCCTCCAGCCGGCGCAACGTCGACTCCGGGGTCCACGCCGCCGCGGCCGAACGGGCGTCCTCCGCCCGGTCCGGGTGGTTCAGCACGGCCGGCGCGCCGGACGCCGTCACCAGCACGTCCCGGTAGAACGCGGCCAGGTCGACCAGCGCCTGGTCCAGCGAATCGCGCTGGGTCCGGGTCGCCCTCGACTTCTGCCGCTTCTCCAGTTCCTTCAACGCGCCCTTGGCGCCACGGGTCGCGGCGGCCGTCCCCTTGCCCGTGCCGCCGGCCCCCATGGCCATTTCCATCGCCTCGCGCTCGGCCAGGTCACGGCCCTCGTTGGCGGCCACGGCATCACCCTCGGCCGCCGACACGAGCTGGTCGGCGCACGTGAAGATGTCCGCCGGACGCCGCAGTGCCAGCGGGATCCGCAACACCGCCTCGCGCCGTGCCCGCGCCTGCTCGTCCGTGGCCAACCGCCGCGCGCGCCCCACGTGCCCGCCGCACACCGAAGCGGCCCACGACGCCACCTCCGGCGCCACGCCCTCGTACTCCAGCGCCGACGCGATCGCGGCGACCCGGGGCGTGGCCAACGAGACGATCCGGCACCGGGACCGGATGGTCACCGACACGTCCTCCGGGTGGTCCGATGGCGCGCACAGCAGGAACACGGTCCGGTCCGGCGGCTCCTCCACCGCCTTGAGCAGCGCGTTGGCCGCGCCCTCGGTGAGCCGGTCGGCGTCGGTGATGATCACCACCTGCCACCGCCCGGACGTCGGCCGGCGCGCGGACACCTGCACCAGCGCCCGCATCTCGCCGACCGAGATCGACAAGCCCTCGGGCGAGACCACCCGCACGTCGGCGTGGGTGCCCGCCAGGGCGGTGTGGCAACCGGGGCACCCGCCGCAGCCAGGCCGGTCGTCGGCGGTGATGCACTGCAACGCGGCGGCGAACGCCCGTGCCGCCACCGAACGCCCCGAACCGGGCGGCCCGGTGAACAGCCACGCGTGCGTCATCGCGCCCGGCGCGGGCGTACCCCCCGCCACGATCGACGCGGCGGCCTCCGCCGCCGCCGACAGCACCGCGACCGCCTCGGGCTGACCGACGACGTCGCCCCACACACCACGGTTCACCAGGCGACCGTACCGATCCGTCAGGACGTCTCGGCCACCGGCTTCGGCGGCATCCCCGCCCGCCGCGCGAGCAGCGGCACCACCGCCGCCCGCACCCGTTCGGCCACCTCGTCCTCGGGCCCGTCCGCGTCGACCACGACGTACCGCTCCGGGTCGGCCGACGCCATGTCCGTCAGCAGCTTCTGCACCCGCCAGTGGTGCTCGACCGTCTCCAGCGTGCCGCCGGCCGCCCGCACCTCGGACGGCATCCGGTCCAGCAGCACGGTCACGTCCGGCCGCAGTCGTCCGGTGGCCCAGTCGACCAGGCCCTCCATCTCCCGCGGCTCCAGCGTGCCGGCCGCGCTGAAGTGCGCCAGCGGGCTGTCGACGTACCGCTCCATGACGACCAGCAGGCCTTCGGCCAACGCCGGCCGCACCTCGCGCTCCACCACGTCCGCCCGCACCGCGGCGGCGACCAGCGCGTGCGCCCGCACCCCGGCCAGGTCGGCGGTGGACAGCAGGTTGCGCAGCCGCTGCTCGTCGAGGTCCGGGTCGGACGCGAGCACCACCTGGCGGCCGGTCTCGCGCAACGCCTCGGCCAGCCTCCTGGCCTGCACGGACGTGTCCTGCCGGGTGTCGCCCTCGACGGCGATCAGCACGCCGGTGGTCCGCCGCGCCCGCCCGCGCAGCGCCGAGAGCAGGTCGTGGAACAGCGGCTCGGTGCGCCGGTCGTCCATCTGCCGGTAGGCGATCAGCCCGAGCAGCGCGGCGATCAGCGCCGCGCCGAACAGCACCGGCCGGGTCCCGTCCACCTGCATCGGGTGGTTGAAGACGGTGATCGTGCGCTTCTGCACCAGCGACACCAGCAGCGGCGCGGCGGCGGCGGCGGCCCCGAGCACGATCTTGAGCAGGGACTGGAGCAGGGCCACCGTCCGGCCGCGCATCGCGTCCTCGACCCGCGAGCCCACGATGGTCAGGCCGGTCAGGAACGCCGTGCCGGCCGACGCGCCGACGAACGCCACCGCGACCAGGGCCACCCACAGGTGGGGCGCGAACGCGACCACCACCAGGCTCATGCCGGCGACCACGATCGTGACGCCGAACAGCCGGTCGTAGGGCAGCCGCCGGGCCATTCGCGGCGCGGTCCCCATGCCGATCGCCAGACCGGTGAACACGGCGACGAACAGCAGGCCGAACGTCGACTCGCCGCCGAGCAGCGAGTCCGCGTAGAGCGGTGCCGTGCCGATCACCGCGCCGGCCGCGGCGAACGCGCCGATCATGCCGATGACCAGGCCGCGGACCAGCGGTGTGCGGGCCGCGAACCGCATTCCGTCGCGCAGCATGGCGAAGAAGCCGGGCGCACCGCCGTCCGCTCGCCCCCGGTTGACGGGCGCCATCCGGCCGGACAGCTCCGGGACGCGGGTGGCGACCAGCAGCGCCGCGGTCAGGTACAGCGCGCCGTTGACCATGACCGCGATCGTGGCGATCCGGAACTCCAGGTCCGAGCTCTGCACGTTCAGGTAGCCCGGGATGCCGGAGATGATCGCGTACAGGCCCGCGCCGGAGATGACCGCGATGCCGTAGGTCATCACCAGGCCGAGCTGGTTGGCCGTCTCCACCTGGTCCGGCCGGCGCAGCAGGTTCGGCACCGCCGAGTCCTTGGCCGGGATCCACAGCATGGCGCAGCAGCCGACCAGGAAGTTCGCCACGAACAGCCACCACGCGGTGCCGACCAGGGCGATCGAGATGAACAGGCCACCGCGCAGCACGTCGCAGGCGACCATGATCTTGCGGCGGTCGAACCGGTCCGCCAGCACTCCGCCCAGCGGGGCGAACAGGATGCCGGGGAGCAGCTGCGTGAGCACCACCAGGCTGAGCGAGAAGCTCTGCCACTGGTAGCTCTCGTTCAGCATCTGCCGGACGAGGCCGGTCAACGCGAGCAGTGACAGCCAGTCACCAACGCTGCACAGGTAGGTGACACCCCACAGCCTGCGGAACGGCCGGATCGCCAACACGCTGCGAATCCGGTGGCTGGTCGAAGCCGCTGCGCCGCCGTCTTGGATTGTGCTCACCCCCGCCGATGTGCAGGACGTAAGGGTAGCCGTGCCTATTCACCCTCATGACCGCAGCCGCCATTCGGGTGACCAAAGTGAGATCACTTCAGCAAGTCGACCGCAGCCTGGATGATCTCACGCACCACGTTGAACAACAGCCCGCTCACCGCCGCCAGCGCCACCAAGCACCCGATCAGGCTGCTCTTGTTCAACTTCGGCGCTTGTTGTCCCGCTCCCGCCCGCACGGGTTGACGGCGGGGTGGGCCGGGCTGCCTGGGCGCGACCTGCCGACCCGGCGGGTCCCGCACGAACGCGTACGGGTTCGCGACGTGCGACTGGGCGGGCTCGTACGACTCGACGGGGCGCTGTGACCGGGCAGGCCGACGCGACGGGACGGGTCGGTTCGGCTGAGCGGATCGGTTCGGCTGGGCGGGTCGCTGCGCGCGGGCCGGACCACGAACCGGACCGCGGGCAGACGGGACGTACGGCGCGCTCGGCGGCTGCGGAGGCGTCAACGACGGCACGACGATCGGCGCCACGGCCTCACGCCGGTAGGGCTGCTCGCCCGTCACCAGGCCCGCGAGCGGGTCCTCGAACACGCGCGGGGGCGGTGGGGCCTCCGTTCCGTCCCGGCCCACTGGACCAGCGCCGAAATCGTCCACCGCCCACCTCCGCTAGCTCTTGGTCTTGGCCGGAGCCTTCTTCCGCGCCGCCGGCTTCTTCGCCGCCGGAGCCTTCTTCTTCGTCGTCGGACCCTTGGCCCGCTTCTCGGCCAGCAGCTCGGCCGCCCGTTCGTCGGACAGGCCCTCGACGCTGTCCGACTTGCGCAGCGACGCGTTCGTCTCGCCGTCGGTCACGTACGGGCCGAACCGGCCCTCCTTGACCACCATCGGCTTGCCGGACACCGGGTCCTCGCCCAGCTCCTTCAACGGCGGCGCGGCGGCGGCCCGGCCCCGCTTCTTCGGCTCGGCGTAGATCTTCAGCGCCTCGTCGAGGGTCACCGTGAACAGCTGGTCCTCGCTGGTCAGCGACCGCGAGTCGGTGCCCTTCTTCAGGTAGGGCCCGTACCGGCCGTTCTGCGCCGTGATCTCCGCGCCGGTCTCCGGGTCCTTGCCGACCACGCGCGGCAGCGAGAGCAGCTTCAGCGCGTCGTCCAGCGTGACCGTGTCCAGCGACATCGACTTGAACAGCGAGCCGGTGCGCGGCTTCGGCGGCTTCTTCGTGCCCTCCGGGGCCTCCGGCAGCACCTCGGTCACGTACGGCCCGAACCGGCCTTCCTTGGCCACGATCTCGTGCCCGGTCACCGGGTCGTTGCCCAGCGAACGACCCTCCTGCGGGGTCGAGAACAGCTTCTCCGCGATCTCGCGGTTCAGCTCGTCCGGCGGCATGTCGTCGGGCAGGTTCGCGCGCTGCGCGCTGACCCCGCCGTCCGGCCCCTCGACCTCGCGCTCCAGGTACGGTCCGTACCGGCCGACCCGGACGAAGACCGTGCGGCCCTCCAGGTCGGGGAACAGCGGGATCGAGTTGACCTCGCGGGCGTCGATCGCCTCGACGCTGGAGCCGACCAGCTTCTTCAGCCCGCCGGACCGGCCGACCGACGACTCCGGACCGACGTTGCCGCCGAAGTAGAACCCGGACAGCCACGTGGTCCGCTCCTGGCGGCCGGCGGCGATGCCGTCGAGCTCGTCCTCCAGGGCCGCCGTGAAGTCGTAGTCCACCAACCGGCCGAAGTGCTGCTCCAGCAGCCCGACCACGGCGAACGCCACCCACGACGGGACGAGGGCGGAGCCCTTCTTCCACACGTAGCCGCGGTCCTGGACGGTGCTGATGATCGAGGCGTAGGTGGAGGGCCGGCCGATGCCCAGCTCTTCCATCGTCTTGATCAGGCTGGCCTCGGTGAAGCGCGGGGGCGGCGACGTCGAGTGGCCGTCCGCGGACAGCTCCGCCGCCAGCAGCTCCTGGTCCTTGACCAGCAGCGGGAGCCGGGACTCGGCGTCGTCGGACTCGCCGCCGGCCTCCGAGTCGACCGTCTCCACGTACGCCTTGAGGAAGCCGGCGAACGTGATCGTGCGGCCGGAGGTGGCGAAGGTGACCGCCTCGCCGCCGGCCCCGGCGGAGCCGGGAGCTCCACCCGGTCGGGTGGCCTGGGTCGTGCCGGAGATCCGGATCGACGTCGTGTTGCCGCGCGCGTCGGCCATCTGGCAGGCAATCGTGCGCTGCCAGATCAGCTCGTACAGCTTGAACTCGTCCGACTCCAGCTCGCGGGCCACCTCGCCGGGGGTGCGGAACACCTCGCCGGCCGGGCGGATGGCTTCGTGGGCCTCCTGCGCGTTCTTGACCTTGCGGGTGTACTGGCGGGGCTCCTTGGCCACGTACTGCGCGCCGTACAGCTCGGTGGCCTGCGCGCGGGCCGCCGAGATCGCCGTCTCCGACAGCGTCGTGCTGTCGGTGCGCATGTAGGTGATGTAGCCGTTCTCGTACAACTTCTGCGCCGTGCGCATGGTGCGGTCCGCGGAGAAGCGCAGCTTGCGGCCCGCCTCCTGCTGGAGCGTGGACGTCATGAACGGCGCGTACGGCTTGCGGGTGTACGGCTTCTCCTCGACCGAGGAGACCTTCATGGTGGCGTTGACCAGGCCGTCGGCGATGGCCCTCGCCTGGGCCTCGTCCAGCACCCGGACTTCCGAACCGGCCTTCAGCCGGCCGTCGGAGCCGAAGTCGCGGCCCGAGGCGAGGCGGGTGCCGTCGACCGCGATCAGGCGGGCGCCGAACGTGCGCGGCGAGGCCTCCTCGCCCGCGTCCATGGTCGCCGAGACGTCCCAGTACGAGGCGGTGACGAACTTCATCCGCTCGCGCTCGCGCTCGACCACGATCCTGGTCGCCACGGACTGCACCCGGCCCGCCGAGAGCTTCGGCATGACCTTCTTCCACAGCACCGGGCTGACCTCGTAGCCGTAGAGGCGGTCGAGGATGCGGCGGGTCTCCTGGGCGTCGACCAGGTCCTGGTCCAGGTCGCGCGGGTTCGCGGCGGCGGCGAGGATCGCGGGCTCGGTGATCTCGTGGAACACCATCCGCCGGACCGGGACCTTCGGCTTCAGCGTGTCCAGCAGGTGCCAGGCGATGGCCTCGCCCTCGCGGTCGCCGTCTGTCGCGAGGTAGAGCTCGTCGACGTCCTTGAGCAGCTCTTTCAGCTCCGCGACGGTCGCCTTCTTGTCCGGCGTGACGACGTACAGGGGCTCGAAGTCGTGGTCCACGTCGACGCCGAGGCGCGCCCACGGCATGCCCTTGTACTTCGCGGGCACGTCGGCCGCTCCCCGGGGGAGGTCCCGGATGTGCCCCTTGGATGACTCCACGACGAAGTCGCTGCCGAGGTACGACGCGATCTTCCGCGCCTTCGCGGGCGACTCGACGATCACCAACCGTCGATTTCCGCTCGCTGATCCCCCGTTTGTCTTCCTCGCCCGTGTCGATCCAGCCACGCCGTCCCGCTCTCTTCGAACACTGTGTCCCGACCCGCCAGTGTGCACTGTCCTTTGTCGCCGCTGGGCAGCCCTGGTCGGGACAGGGTGACACAACTGTGCCTGATCTTCCGTCAGGAGGACGCGCTACGCAGCCGGCCAGGTGCGCTCGGCAACGCCCCTCGGCGCACGTCCGACCAGCTCGGCGAGCCGTTCGAGCCGCCGCCTGCCGACGACGCGCAGCGCCGGTCCCCCCTCTTTCCCGGTCCAGAGTGTCGAGGGGAGGCCCGACGTGGCCAACGCTTTTCGCAACGCTTCGTGGGTGCCGGGTGATTCCGGGTCGAGGCCGAGGAAGTACCCGGTCTCCACCCAGCGCCCGGACGCGAGCGCCCACAGCCGCAACGCGCCGCCGTCGAGCGTGAAACCGGCGGGGACGACCTTGCGGCAACCGTCCAGCCACTGCCCGGCCAGGCCGGTCAGGTCGGTCCGGAAAGCGGTGGTGACCTGCACGGACCCGGCTTCGTCCGGATCGGTCCTGGCCTGCACTCCGCGCTCGGCCAGCGCCGCCGCCACAGCCGCCGCGCGAGCCGGGGTGTCGACGGTCACCGACACCCTGGCCGCCCGGCCGCGGGCGAAGCCCAGCGCCTGGCCGGGCCCGCACAGCAGGCCCGCCAGGTCACCGACGCAAGGCTGTCTCGCCTCGGCCGAGAAGAAGGACAGTTGCCCCACGGACAGGCAGCGTAGAACACACGTTCGACCACGGCCAGGCCCCGAAGGGCTGAACCGGCTGCCCCCACCGCCTCAGGCGCCTCAGCGCACCTCGACCGCAGGTCAGCCGCCGAGGCCCTTCATCGTCTCGGCCATCGCCACGCACTCCGGCGCCTGCTTGAACGCCGCGGCGAGCTCCGGGTCCTCCTGGAGCCTCTTGATCTGCTCCTGGAGCTTGGACGGGTCGGCCTGGTCGCCGCCCAGCTTCTCCAGCTTGGCCGAGAACTCGGGGTCGGCCGGGTCGAGCTTCTCCAGCTCGGCGTTGACCTCGTTCAGCGTCTTGCCCGAGTCGGTGAAGAACGTGACCAGCTCGTCGTGCAGCTCCTGCGCGTCCGCCGACGGCGCGCCGAGGTCGTCCAGCTTCTCGCCCGCCTCCGACAGCGACTTGCCGGCCTTGCCGCTGTAGTCGAGCAGCGCGGCCTTCTGCACGGCCGGGTCCTCCGCGCCGCCCTCGAACATGGTCTTGAGGAGGGTCATCACGCCCTCGATCGTCGGGCTGATGCCCTCGCAGAACGTGCCGGTCCACTTGACGGGGTCGGCGTCGGCCGCCGGCGTCGTGGTCGTGGTCGTGGCGGACGTCGTCGAGGTGCCGGACGACGACGTCCCGCCACCACCGCACGCGGCGGTGACGAGAACCGCCGCGAACACACCGGCCAGCCCGGCCCGGTACTTCACGCTGTGCTGCACAGATCCCCCCGGAGGAAGTGGAAAAACCGAAGGGCAACCTACTACGAGGTCGGTGCGGGTTCGGACGGCGTGACCGTTCGCAGGTCCTGGCAGTTCGGCGCCTTCCTGGCCGCGTCGGACAGCTCCGGGGACGCCTCCAACTGCTTCAGTGGCGCGACGAAGTCGTCCAACCGCGTGATGGCCTCACCGGCCGCCTGCAACCCGCCCACGGGATCGTTCGCGTCCGCCGCCTCGATGGCCGCCTTCGCGTCGGTGAAGTTCTTCGCGATGTCGGTGAACGTCGCCGCCATCTTCTCCACCTGCTCGTCACCACCGGCCACCGGAGACGGCCCGATCCCGCGCAGCCTGGTCGCGGTCTGGGTGAACGCGTCGGCCATCTGGCCCATGTACGTGCCCATCTCGGCCTTGAGCTTCGCCGGGTCGTTCGAGTCCAGGCTCGGCGGCGTCTTCTGCACCGAGGCGAACGACGCCGCGGCCGTGCACACCTTGTCCATGTACTCCACGGCCGCGGCGTCGGACGGCGCGGAGGACGACGTCGTGGGCGCGGAGGAGTCACCCCCGGACCCGCACCCGGTCACCGCCACGACCAGCGCGGTCGCGGCGACCAGCGGCAGAAGTCTCATCAGGGTGCTCCCAACAGTCCTGTTCATCCCCGTCCAGTGTGCACCCAGTCGGCCTACCCCGACCAAGCGAAGGCGGGACGCCCCCCGACCGGGGACGCCCCGCCTTCACCGCGGGCTCACGCGGAGGTGGTGGCCTCCGCAGGGGCGTCCGCGATGGCCGTGCCGCGCCGCTTGGACACGACGACGGCCGCCACGATGACCGCCACGGCGACGAACGCGATCGCGTACCGGATGCCGGCCGACGCCTCCGCGCCGACCGAGAACCCGACGATCGCGGGCGCGATCAGCACCGCGACCAGGTTCATCACCTTGATCAGCGGGTTGATGGCCGGACCGGCGGTGTCCTTGAACGGGTCGCCGACCGTGTCGCCGATGACGGTCGCGGCGTGGGCTTCGGAGCCCTTGCCGCCGTGGTTGCCGTCCTCGACGAGCTTCTTCGCGTTGTCCCAGGCGCCACCGGAGTTGGCCAGGAACACCGCCATCAGGGTGCCGGTGGCGATCGCGCCGGCCAGGTAGCCGGCCAGCGGGCCGACACCGAGGCCGAAGCCCACCGCGATGGGCGCCATCACCGCGAGGAGGCCGGGGGTGGCCAGCTCGCGCAGCGAGTCCTTCGTGCAGATGTCCACCACGCGGCCGTACTCGGGCTTGACCGTGCCGTCCATGATGCCGGGGTTCTCGCGGAACTGGCGGCGCACCTCGAACACGATCGCGCCCGCCGCACGGGTGACCGCGTTGACCGCGAGGCCGGAGAACATGAACACGACGGCCGCGCCGATGATCAGGCCGACCAGCACGTTCGGGCTGAACACCACGTTGGTGAACGAGATCGGCGTGTCGCCGACGGCCACCTGGACGTCGGCCAGCGCCTTGTCGATGGCGTCCTTGTAGGAGCCGAACAGCGCGGTCGCGGCCAGCACCGCGGTGGCGATCGCGATGCCCTTGGTGATGGCCTTGGTGGTGTTGCCCACCGCGTCCAGCTCGGTGAGGATCTGCGCGCCCTCGCCGTCCACGTCGCCGGACATCTCGGCGATGCCCTGCGCGTTGTCGGAGACCGGGCCGAACGTGTCCATGGCCACGATGACGCCGACCGTGGTCAGCAGGCCGCAGCCGGCCAGCGCGACCGCGAACAGCGCCACGACCACCGAGCCGGACAGCAGGAACGCGCCGTAGACCGCGCCGCCGATGACCAGCGCGGTGTAGACCGCCGACTCGAAGCCGACCGAGATGCCGGACAGGATGACGGTCGCCGCGCCGGTGAGCGAGGTGCGGCCGACCTCCTTGACCGGCTTGTGCTCGGTGCCGGTGTAGTAGCCGGTCAGCCACAGGATGACACCCGCCAGCACGATGCCGATGATCACGGCGACGGACGCGATGAGGGCCGGGTTGCCGCTGGTCGCCGCGACGTCCTCGGACACGCCCACGAGACCCGCGAACGAGCTCGGCAGGTACACGAACGCGGCGATGGTGCACAGCACCGCCGAGATCACCGCCGAGATGTAGAACGACCGGTTGATCGCGGTGAGGCCGTTCTCGCCGGTCCTGGCGCTGGTGATGTAGACGCCGATGACCGCCGTGATCACGCCGATCGCCGGGACGATCAGCGGGAACAGCAGGCCCTTCGCGCCGAACGCGGCGGTGCCGAGGATCAGCGACGCCACCAGCGTGACGGCGTAGGACTCGAAGAGGTCCGCGGCCATGCCGGCGCAGTCGCCGACGTTGTCGCCCACGTTGTCCGCGATGGTCGCCGCGTTGCGCGGGTCGTCCTCCGGGATGCCCTGCTCGACCTTGCCGACCAGGTCCGCGCCGACGTCGGCGGCCTTGGTGAAGATGCCGCCGCCGACCCGCATGAACATGGCGAGCAGGGCGGCGCCGAAGCCGAAGCCCTCCAGCACCCGCGGCGCCTGGCCGACGTAGACGAACACGACCAGGGCCGCGCCGAACAAGCCGAGCCCGACGGTGAACATGCCGACCGCGCCACCGGTGCGGAACGCGATCCGCATGGCCTTCTCCCGGCCACCGGTCTCCCTGGCGGCGCTGGCGACGCGCACGTTCGCGCGGGTCGACAGCCACATGCCCAGGTAGCCGATGATCGCGGAGAACACCGCGCCGACGATGAAGAACAGCGACCTGCCGATGCGCTCACCCGCGTCCTCGGCCGGCAGCGCGAACAGCAGCACGAACACGATGACGACGAAGATGCCGAGCGTTCGGAACTGCCGGTTGAGGTAGGCCGCTGCGCCCTCTTGGACCGCCTTGGCGATGTCCTGCATCTTGGAGGTGCCCTGGCCCGCGGCCAGTACCTCCCGGAGCAGCACATAGCCCACGGCCAGGGCAGCCAGGGCGACCGCGGCGATCACGGCCACGAGGCCGCGATCACCTCCGGAGAGCTCTAGGCCCTCCGCGAGGAAATGCCGGGACATCCGTCCTCCTGGTGAGTTTTCCAAGCCCAATGGCAGGGCCACCCCGCGGTGTGGGGCGGGTCACTCACGCGACTGTCTAACCCCGACACAACGTGATGCACCCCTCATTGGATGCGATAGCGGCGGAGTCTATTCATAGACCGCAAGTAGGCAACGAGGAGTCCCGATCCGTGCACACACCGTTATCCACACCGGCAGTTTCCACGACCGCGAGCCGGGGCCCGGCCATGAGCGCCGGCGCTGTCGGCGCGGTGTGCGAAGCTGCGCCCCGTGGCGAACCAGGGACGTCGTTTGCTGGACCGGGTCGTCGCCGGAGTTCCGGTGGGCGAATCGCCGTTGACGCACGTCGAGGACCAGCCTGCGCGCTTGGCGCAACCCGTCCCGTGGCCGTCGTGGGCCGCGCCTCCGGTGGTGTCCGCGCTGGTGGAACGGGGTGTGCCCGAGCCGTGGCGGCACCAGGCGGAGGCCGCCTCGCTGGCGTGGTCGGGATCACACGTCGTGGTGGCGACGGGCACCGCGTCGGGCAAATCACTGGCGTACCAAATGCCGGTGCTGAGCGCGTTGACAGTTGATCCGAAGTCAACGGCGCTGTACCTCTCGCCGACCAAGGCGTTGGGTGCGGACCAGTTGAGATCGGTGGACTCGTTGGGCGTGCCGGGTGTCCGGGCCGCCTCGTTCGACGGCGACACCCCGATGGCGGAACGCGATTGGGTGCGGGCGCACGCCAACTGGGTGTTCAGCAACCCGGACATGCTCCACCGCGGCGTGCTGCCGAACCACGCCCGGTGGATCAGGTTCCTGCGCCGGCTGTCGTACGTCGTGGTCGACGAATGTCACACGTACCGGGGCGTTTTCGGATCGCACGTGGCGTTGTTGCTGCGGCGGCTGCGGCGGGTCGCCCAGCGGTACGGCGCGGACCCGGTGTTCGTGCTGGCGTCGGCGACGGTGGCCGACCCGGAGGCGTCGGCCTCGGCGCTGCTGGGGCTGCCGTGCGCGGCGGTGACGGAGGACGGGTCGCCGCGCGCCGGCCGGACCGTGGCGCTGTGGGAGCCGCCGCTGCTGGCGGAGCTGGAGGGCGAGAACGGCGCGCCGGTGCGCCGGTCGGCGGGTGCGGAGACGGCGCGGATCCTGGCCGAGCTGGTGGTGGAGGGCGCGCGGTCGCTGGCGTTCGTGCGGTCACGGGTGGGCGCGGAGCTGACCGCGCTGGGCGCTCGGCGGCTGCTGGCGGAGGTCGACCCATCGCTCGCTTCGCGGGTCGCGGCCTATCGCGGCGGGTACCTGCCGGAGGAGCGGCGGGCGCTGGAGCGCGCGCTGTCGTCGGGCGAGCTGCTGGGTGTCGCCACGACGAACGCGTTGGAGCTGGGCGTCGACATCGTCGGGCTGGACGCCGTGGTGGTGGCCGGGTTCCCCGGCACGCTGGCGTCGTTCTGGCAGCAGGCCGGGCGGGCGGGGCGGACGGAGGACACGGACGCGCTGGTGGTGTTCGTGGCGCGGGACGACCCGTTGGACACGTACCTCGTGCACAACCCGTCGGCGGTGCTGGACAAGCCGGTCGAGGCGACGGTGCTGGACCCGACGAACCCGTACGTGCTGGAGCCGCACCTGGCGTGCGCGGCGGCGGAGCTGCCGCTGACGCCCGAGTCGCTGGCCTCGTTCGGCGGTGACGCGGCGCTCGCGGTGGTCGAGGACATGGTGGCGCGGCGGGTGCTGCGGCGGCGGCCGAACGGCTGGTACTGGACCTCACACGACCGGCCGCACGGCGACGTGGACATCCGCGGGTCCGGCGGCGAGCAGGTCGTGGTGGTGGAGGCCGATTCGGGGCGGATGCTCGGCACGGTCGACCACGGCTCGGCGTGCTGGCAGGTGCACTCCGGCGCCGTCTACCTGCACCAGGGCGAGTCGTACGTGGTGGACCACCTGGACTTGGACAGCGGTATCGCGCTGGTGCACGCGGAGAAGCCGGACTGGACCACGACGGCCCGTGACACCAAGGACATCACGGTGGTGCGGGTGCTGGAGCAGAGGTCGTTCGACGGGGTGACGGTGTGCCTCGGCGAGGTGGAGGTGACCTCGCAGGTCGTCGGGTACCTGCGGAAGCTGCCGTCCGGTCAGGTGGTCGACTCGGTGCCGCTGGCGCTGCCCGCGCAGACGCTGGTGACGCGGGCGGTCTGGTACACGGTGTCGGCCGAACTGCTGGGCGCGGACCCACTGGGCGCGGACTCGCTGAACACGGACTCGCTGGGCAGTGCGCCGGGGGGCGCCGGTCTGACTCCGGCGCGCGTCCCCGGCGCACTGCATGCCGCCGAACACGCGGCGATCGGCCTGCTACCGCTCTTCGCGACCTGTGACCGGTGGGACATCGGCGGAGTCTCGACCGCGTTGCACCAGGACACCGGGGAGGCGACGGTGTTCGTGCACGACGGTCATCCCGGAGGAGCCGGGTTCGCCGACCGCGGGTTCGACGCGGTAGTCCCGTGGTTGGTCGCTACTAGGGAGGCCATCGCTGCTTGCGCGTGTCCGGCCGGGTGCCCGTCCTGCGTGCAGTCGCCGAAGTGCGGGAACGGCAACGATCCGCTGGACAAGGCGGGCGGGGTGGCCGTGCTGGACGTCGTGCTCGGGGTGGTCGGGGAGAAGATCCACGACGTCCGGCACGGCCACGTCGATCACGACCGGTCGGCGGCGACCAAGCCGTAGTCGGGGGTGGGGTTCGCGGCCTGGACGAGGGCGTCCCGGACCACGCTCGCGTGCGGCAGCTGCCACGCGCAGATCTGCGGCTTGACCCGCCAGTGCACGACGCCGACGTCGCAGGGGCTCGGCGGCAGCGGGACGTACTCGCCCTTGCCGTAGTGCCGGACGTCCGCGTCGATCCCGGCGTCCGTCGCCGTGGTCGCCGTGGTCGCGTCCGAGGCGACCAGGAACATCCAGCGGCCCGCCGGGGTCGCCACGATCGGCACCGGGATGCCGGTGGCGCGCAGCTCGACGGCGGCGCGGCGGCCGAGGTCGGCGCTCACCTCGATGGCGTCCACGCCGTGACCGGTGGCCAGCAGGATGCTGTAGGAGTGACCCGTCCACCAGGTGGCGACCTGCTCCGCCTTGGTGCCGATGCGCTCCTGCCAGTCGTGGTGCACCGGCGCCGGGCCGTCGTCCTCGACCCCGTCGCGCCCGGCCCACTGCTCGCCCGCCGGATAGGTGCCCGGCAGCACAGGCCACCCGTGCCACGCGAGGTTGACCGCCTCTGCGCGCAGCTCGATGCGGAAGGCCCCGCGCCAGCTATCCGACCACTCCATCTTTCGTCGCCTCCTGCTTGCGATCAACGACACCGTGTCGTGTGTTGTTCGACACCGTGTCGGTGTCTCACTTGAACTAACGACATGACCGGGGGTCTTGGTAACCGGCTGTCGATAACTGGTCGATGTGGCCCGGTGAGCGCGGGGCCAGGGGGTGGAGAGCAGAACGGTGGAGGAGCCGTTCACCCACCGTGAAGCCGCGAAACTGCGGTCGTGTGAGTCCGCTCACCGCCGACGGACAACCGTTCGTCGCGGCCGACCGGGGTCATTCTTCAGTCGGGCCTGCCCTCGCCCGCGCACTGGGCGCGCCGAACACCGAGGCCTCGCCGACCACCGTCACGGTCACCTCCCAGCCCGTGACCTGGCACTCAGCCAGTCGACCGCCCATCCGCCCGACCACCCACGCCGCCCGTCCACAGGCCTCGTCGGCCCCGGACACCAACTGCCCGGCCGCCGCCAACGCCCCAAGATCAGCCGCCGCGGCCACCTGGTGCCTGCTCACGACCGCCTCCCCCAGCCGCACGCCGACCACCACCAACGCGAACCACACGCCCGCGACAGCCACGGCCACGACCGACGCCGACCCCCTGTCACCCACCGGCCCCTCCCACCTCCACACACGCCGGACCACGGTCATCCACCAACCACTCCCGACACCATGAACCTCGAACCGCTGTCACCCACCGCCTCCCGACTCCACACCCGGACCCGGTCACCCACCGGCCGGTCGCGGCTCCGCACACCCCGATCCAGCCACCCACCGACCACTCGCGGCTTCGCACACTCCGACCCCGTTGCCCGTTGCCCGTTGGCCGCCCCGCCACCACACCCACCGATCCCGGTCACCCACCGGCCGCTGCGGCCCCCGCAGCCGCCGAAGCCCGGTCACCCACTGGCCACTCCCGGCTCCAGCACGGCGTAGGCGCGGGCCCGCAGCTGCACGCCGAGGCGTGAGGCGGTGACCTCGACCCAGGCCGTGTCGCCCTCTCTTCGGATCGCCCACCGCGCTCCTCGAGGCGCGATCTCCCCGGCCACGCGGTCGGCCCGCGCGTCATCGCCACGAGCCACCAACCGGGCCGCCTCCCGTGCCGCGTCGGTGCACTGGAGCTGCCCCACCACCGCCATGACGGCCGCGAGCCCGAGCGCCAGGACGGCGACCAGCCCGCACACCGCCACCGCCGCCTCGACGGTCACCCCACCCCGGTCGTCCGCCGGCACGCCTTTCACACGTTCACCGTGAAAGCCCGTTGCACCAGTCCTTGGAGAAGGCCGAGCGTCCAGTCGCCGGTGATCACCGAGTACAGGAGCATGGCGAACCCGGCCGCCGCGAGGGTGCCGATCGCGTACTCCACCGTCGACATCCCACTGTCGTCCGACATCACACTGACATTCGAGAACCTCTTGCGCACCAGCATTTTCCGCACTCCTGTCTGCTGTGGATCGTCACCAGGTCCTGCTGACGTTGCCGATGAGCCCGATGACCACGGGCAGGACGCCCAGGCACAGGAACGCCGGCAGGAAGCACAGGGCCAACGGCCCCGCCACGAGCACGGCTGCACGTTGCGCGCGGGCCTCGGCCTGGTCGGACACCTTCGCCCGCGCCTCCGTGGCCAGGTCCGCCGCCGCACCGGCCAGGGCCGCCCCCGAACGCGCGGTGCGGCGTGCCGCTCTGGCCAGCGGCGCGGTGTCCGGGTGGTCGAGGGCCTTGGCCCACGCGTCCACCGGGTCGGCGCCCAACGTCAGCAGGTCGACCACCTCCCGGAGGCGTTCGGCCGGCCCGGGTGGCACGCCCGCCAGCACGGCGTGCAGCGCCCCCGCCACCGGCAGGCCCGCTCGGAGGGCAGCGGCCAGCAGGTCCCAGGTCGCCGCCTGCGCGAACGGATCGGGCGGCCCCGGTTTCACCTCGGGCTGTCGCACCCGCTTCGGCTTCAGCCTCGACGCAGCCTTCGGTGGCGGCGGGAACACGAGCAGCGCCAAGGCCAACACCAGCAGGCTCATGCGATCACGTGCCTCGTCAACCGACCGCTCCAGCGCAACCCGGCACAGATCAGCACCGCCCCGGCCACCAACAGCACCTGCCCCGGCGTGGTGCCGGTCAGCACGGCCAGTGGTCCCGCACCGCCCAGTTCGCCGAGCACCACGCCGAAGAGCGGCAGACCGGCCAGTACCGCCGCGCCGGCTCTCGGTCCGGCCATGCGGGCGTGCACCTGCCTGGCGAACGCACTGCGCCGGTCCAGGTCTCGCCGCACTGCGTCCAACACCTCGGCCAACGGCACGCCGTGCACCGCAGACAGCCGCCACGCACGCGCCAGGTGGTGCGCGTCCGGGAACTCCGCGAGCGCCGCCTCCACATCCCCGCCGCGATCCGACGTCGCCGCGATCGCCCGCAGGACCTCCGTCGCCGGTGGCTCCGCGTCCTCGGCCGCACCGACTGCGGCCTTGGCCGGATGAGCACCCGAACGCAGCTCGGCGACGAACGCGTTCAGTCCGTCGGCCAGCGCCGTGGACGTCTTGAGGTGGTCGCGCTGCCCGATCGCTTCCCGGTAGCTGCGCCAGACCGTCGCGGCCAGCAACGCGCCCGCGATCGCCCCGCCCACTCCCGCCAGGACGCCCAGACCCGCACCGGCCAGGACGGCGAGCGGTTGGTTGGCTCTCGGCCGCCTCCACGTCGGTGTCGGCCCTCGCCGGAACCCCACCAGGCGGCGCCGAGCGGCCGACGACGGCAGGACCAGCAGCGCGATGGCCAGCACCAGGAAGCTCATGGCAGCCCCACCAGGGACTTGAGCACACCGCCGGCTTCCGGCCGCCCACCGTCGTGCCGCCACGCCGGCCGCACGACCAGCTCACCGGACCGCCGTTCCAGCACACCCACCTCGGCCAGGTGTCGCGTGCCGTCAGCCGCACGGCGCATGTGCAGCACGATCTTCACCGCCGCCGCGAGCTGGCTGTGCAACGCGTGCCGGTCGAGCCCGCCGAGCGCGGCCAACGCCTCCAGCCGGGCCGGGACCTCGGCCGGCGAGTTCGCGTGCAACGTGCCCGCACCCCCGTCGTGCCCCGTGTTCAAGGACGACAGCAGCTCGCACACCTCCGCGCCCCGGACCTCCCCGACCACGATCCGGTCGGGACGCATCCGCAACGCCTGCCGGACCAGGTCCCGCATCGTCACCTCGCCCGCGCCCTCGACGTTCGGGCCGCGCGCCACCAGCCGGACGACCTGCGGGTGGTCGGGCTGGAGCTCCCCGGCGTCCTCCACGCACACCACCCGCTCGTGGTGCGGCACGCAGCCCAGCAAGGCGGCCAGGAGCGTTGTCTTGCCCGACCCCGTGCCGCCGACCACCAGGAACGCCTGCCGGGACACCACGATCGCCCGGAGCAGGTCGGCGGTCGGCTGGTCGAACGTGCCGCAGGCGCGCAGCGCGTCCAGGTCGTGCACGGCCGGACGGAGGACGCGCAACGACAGGCACGTCAGCGGCGCGATCGGCGGCAGCACGGCGTGCAGCCGGACCGAACCGGGCAGCCACCCGTCGACGTACGGCGCGGCGTCGTCCAACCGCCGCCCGGCGGCCACCGCGAGCCGTTGGGCGAGTCTGCGCACGGCGGCTTCGTCGGGGAACGTGACGTCCGTGCGGCGCAGGCCGGTCAGGCCGTCGACCCAGACCTGGTCAGGCCCGGTGACCAGGACGTCGGTCGTGTCCGGGTCGCTCAGCAGCGGTTCGAGCGGGCCGGCGCCGACGAACTCCCGGCGCAGCACGGTGAGGGCGCGTTGGACGTCCTCATCACCCAGCACCCCGCCGGCCTCGCCCCGCACCGCCGCCGCGACGGCCGCCGACGTGAGATCGGCACGCCCGTTGGCCAGGCGCTGCCGGACGCGTTCCACGAGATCGTTCACGGTCCGCCCCCTTCCACAACACCTTGCGGCACACGAGAAGCACTGGCACGCACCGCCAACACCTCTTGCGCCGCGTCGACCAACGCCTCCGCGGGAACGCGCGAAGCGAGCAGCGGCCGATCGGCGAGGGACAGTTCGGCGAGGAGGAGGGTCGTCAGCAGCACCGGGCGGCACGTCCGGAACGCCGGCACCGGCCGGAACGCGGGATGCCGCTTCAAGGTCGGCCGGGGATCACACGTCATGGAGCACCGCCAGGACTTCCCGGGCCGCCTTCGCCAACGGCCCGCGACCGGTCCCGGGGAAGCGGCCCTCGTCCAGGGCCGTCGCCAGCCTCGGCTCCGGACGCATGGCGGTCAGCAGCGGAACACCGACCGCCTCCACCACCTGCGCGGTGGACAACCCGCCCGGCGCCGGCCCCCGCACGACCGCTCGCAGCTCCACCCCGCGCTCACCGGTCTGGTCGACCAGCGTCTTGGCCGCCATGCAGGCCTTCACGTCCGCGGGCACCACCAGCACCGCCAGGTCGGCCCGGTCGAGCGCCGCGCACGCCGCACCGGTCAGCTGGCGCGGCACGTCGCACACGACCGTGCCACCGGCACGCCGGCCCGCCTCGATCACCGCCACCACGGCGTCCGGCTCGGGCCCCGGACCCGTCCGGCCGCAGGACAGCACGGTCAGGCTGCCGTGCCCGGCCGTGCGACCGGGCAGCGCCGAACGGAGCGCGGCGGCCGGAACCCGGCCACCGGTCAGCTGCAACGTCGGCCACCGCAGCCCTTCCTGCCGCTCCGCGCCGAGCGTCAGGTCCAGCCCACCGCCCAACGGGTCGCAGTCGACCAGCAGCCCGTGACCGCCGGCGGACAGCACGGCCTGACCCACGGCCACCGCCAGCACCGACGCACCGGCGCCACCACGCGCACCGAGGACGGCCAGCACCCTGCCGGCACCGGCCGGATCACCCTCCGCCGCGTCGGCCAGCAGCGCCCGCAGCCGGTCCTGGTCGCCCGGCAGCTCCAACACCTGCTCCGCGCCCAACGCCAGCGCACGCCGCCACGTCCCCGGATCGGGTGGACCCGCACCGACGACGTGAACACCCGGTCTGCGCGGGAACCCCGCCGCCGCGCACGCGATCACGGCCTCTTCGTCCAGCACCACCACCGGCGCGCCGTGCCAACGGCCGCGCAACGCCGTCACGTCGACCACGCGCTCCACCTCGCAGCCGACAACCGCCGCCGCGTGCAGGACTTCGTCCACCAGAACCGCTTCGGCCACCAAGGCCACCG
The DNA here is from genome assembly GCF_052936305.1 of Saccharothrix isguenensis. NCBI lineage: Bacteria > Bacillati > Actinomycetota > Actinomycetes > Pseudonocardiales > Pseudonocardiaceae > Saccharothrix > Saccharothrix isguenensis. The sequence continues at coordinate 300,178 of NZ_CP193626.1, read as the reverse complement.
GTCGCTTCATCGCGCACTCCCCGTCGTGGATCTACGGGTGCCACGGTGTCGAGCGGTGAGGAAGGACACAACGGTTCATGATCGAGTTGTGGACAACCGGAGGGCCTGTGGACAACCGGACGTCGCGAGAGAGGGTGCGAATGCGCCGTCGCGGTCAGGGCGCGCGCCGGACGCGGGCACGGCGAAACAAGATCGGGCGGTGATGCAAGAAGGGGTGCAAGTGCGCGGATGTCCAGCGCGACAGCCCGGTGAAACCGACTCCGGACATGGGACGACCCCCGCCAGGGGGGAGGGACGGGGGTCGTCATTGGTTCAGTCCCGGGGGGTCGGACTGAACCTGTCCGGTCGAGCCGGACGCGTCTACTGTATCCCCACGAGACACGGTCTTGCGTGTCTTCACGTTAGAGGGACACGGAAATTTCGGCGACCGCACACTCAGTTCGTAAAGAGGCGAACTAGTGCGGGCGGTGGGTACCGGCTGCCCAGCCTTAAGCTGGACCGGTGACCGAGCACGCCACCGAAGGCAGTCGAGTCGCCGCGTTCTTCGACCTGGACAAGACCATCATCGCCAAGTCGAGCACGCTGGCGTTCAGCCGGCCCTTCTTCCAAGAGGGCCTGATCAACCGGCGTGCGGTGCTCAAGAGCGCCTACGCGCAGTTCGTCTTCATGCTGGCGGGCGCCGACGCCGACCAGATGGAGCGGATGCGCTCGCACATCACCGCGCTCTGCCAGGGGTGGGACGCCGAGCAGGTGCGCTCGATCGTCGAGGAGACGCTGCACGACATCGTCGACCCCCTCGTCTACAAAGAAGCGACCCAGCTCATCACCGACCACCAGACCGAAGGCCACGACGTGGTCGTGGTGTCCGCTTCGGGCGAGGAGCTGGTCGCCCCCATTTCCACCATGGTCGGCGCCACGCACAGCGTCGGCACGCGGATGGTCGTCGCCGACGGCCGCTACTCGGGCGAGATCGACTTCTACTGCGCCGGCGAGAACAAGGCCATCGCCGTCAAGCAGCTCGCCGAGCAGCACGACTACGACCTGGCCCGCTGCTACGCGTACTCCGACTCGATCAGCGACCTGCCGCTGCTGGAGGCCGTCGGCCACCCCACCGCGGTCAACCCGGACCGCGCGCTGCGCAAGGTCGCGGTGCAGCGCGGGTGGCCGTCGCTGACGTTCTCCGACCCGGTGTCCCTGCGCGCCCGCATCCCCCGCCCGTCGGGCACCGCGGTGGCCGTCACCGCGATCGGTCTCGGCGCCGCGACGGCCGCGGGCGTGGCCTGGTACGGCCTGCGCCGGCGGCGCCGGAGCTGATTCACCCGGCCTTGCCCCGGTCAGCGGTACCGGCAGCGCGCGGGAACGCGAAACCCCTGTCACAAAAGCTTTTCCGCTACTGAACGTCGCTTGACCGGTGCACCCCATCGAGCCCTTGCTGTGACGCCGAACACCTACTACAAAGGAAGTGCGGACCTCGGGTCGGCCAGGGACGAAGCGGAAGAGAAGCGGCGTCCACCCCGGCAGAGCTCCGTGCGCGGACTTCGAGACACCCACGCGCAGCACGCCGCGGGAGGCTTGTCGTCTAGGGCCTGCGTACCGGGACGCCGGACGCCGAGGCCATGGTGATACGACACGAGTTGCACGCTTGGTAACTCGCAAGCCCGCGCTGACGACGGTGGGGCCCCTCACGAGGGGCCTCACCGTCTTTGTGCTGCCGATTCCACCGACCCGCCGACCCCTTTCAGGCCGAACCGCCGCGAACAACGCCCGATCGGGTGACGCCCGAACCGCCGGAACTGTCGGTGCCCCTCAGCACAATGACCACCGAACGCGACCCGTTGACCCACCACAGTGACGTGGGTAACTTGCGAACCGCACCACTTGGTGGTGGAAGATTCCCAGTGGGGAGGCCGCAGTGCTCCGTCCGCTCGTCGCCGTCGCCTTGGCCGCGGCTTCCGCAGTGACAGCAGTGGCAACACCGGCGCAAGCGGCGCCGGACCAGGCCCGGAACGTCACCGCCCTGCTCCGGGGCATGTCGCTGGAGCAGAAGGTCGGCCAGCTGTTCGTCACCTACCTGCACGGCCAGTCGCCGGACGAGGCGCACCCCGGCAACGTGCGGGACTTCGGGGTGGCCACCCCGGCCGACGTGGTGGCGAAGTTCCAGCCGGGCGGGGTCATCTACTTCAACAACACCAGCTACGACAACATCGACACGCCACGTCAGATCGCCGCGCTCTCCAACGGCCTCCAGCGGGCGAGCGACATCCCCCTGGCCATCTCCGTCGACCAGGAGATGGGCATCGTCACCCGGATCGGGCCGCCCGCGACCCAGTTCCCCGGCAACATGGCACTGGGCGCCGGCCGCAGCGCCGAGGACGCCGAGCAGGCCGCCGCGATCACCGCCCGCGAGCTGCGCGCCATGGGCATCAACCAGAACTTCGCGCCGGACGCGGACGTCAACTCGAACCCGCAGAACCCGGTGATCGGCGTCCGGTCGTACTCCGGCGACCCGGCGCTGGCGGCCCGGTTGACCGCCGCTCAGGTCCGCGGCTACCAGGGCCGCTTCCTGTCGCCGCACGCGGTCAGCGCCACCGCCAAGCACTTCCCCGGTCACGGCGACACGGCCGAGGACAGCCACACCACGCTGCCGAAGGTCGACCGCACCGCCGACGAGTGGCGCGAGCTGGACGCACCGCCGTTCCAGGCCGCCATCGCCGCGGGCATCGACTCGATCATGACCGCGCACATCCGGATGCCGAAGATCGACCCGTCGGGTGAGCCGGCGACGCTGTCGAAGCCGGTCCTCGACCTGCTGCGCGAAGACCTGGGCTACGACGGCGTGATCATCACCGACTCGCTCGCCATGGCGGGCGTGCGGCAGCTCCACCCGGACACCGAGATCCCCGTGCTGGCCCTGAAAGCCGGCGTCGACCAGCTGCTGATGCCGGTCAAGCTGCAGGAGGCGTTCGACAGCGTCCTCGCGGCCGTGCGCAGCGGCGAGCTGACCGAGGAGCGGATCGACCAGAGCGTGCTGCGGGTGCTGCGGATGAAGTTCCTGCGAGGCATGCTGAACGGCCGGCAGGTGGACCTCGACCAGGTCGACGCCGCCCTCGGCACGCCGGAGCACCTGGCCGCCGCACGGCGCATCACCGACCGCACCATCACCGCCGTGCGCAACGACGCGGGCGTGCTGCCGCTGGCGGCCAAGCCGACCGCCGCGCTGGTCACCGGCTGGGGTGAGACGACGACCCGCACCCTGGCCACCGTCCTGGGCGGCAACGCGATGCCCACCGGCGCCGCGCCGACGCAAGCCCAGACCACCGCCGTCGTCCAGGCCGCGGCCAACGCGGACGTGGTCGTGGTGCTCACCAACGCGCTGTCCGGCCAGCCCGCGCAGCAGGCCCTGCTGACGAGGCTCCTGGCCACCGGCAAACCGGTCGTCGCGGTGGCCGTGCGGAACCCGTACGACGTGGCGCACACCGCCGCGCCGACGTGGCTCGCCACCTACTCCTACGGCGCGGGCTCGATGGAATCGCTGGCCCGGGTGATCACCGGTGAGGTGGCCCCGGCGGGCAGGCTGCCGGTCGCGGTGCCCGGACCGACCCCGTACCCCTTCGGCCACGGCTTGGACTGGTGATCGCGATGGACCGCAGGCACTTCCTCACCGCAGGGGCACTCGCGGTACCGGCGCTCGGCGCGCTCGCCGGCGAGAGCGCCGCGAGCACGGACAACCCCTACCACCCGGACCGCCCGCGCACCGTCCACACCGGCGCGGAGCAGCTGGCCGAGGACGGCTGGCGGCGGTTCGCGGGCCACGAGGTCGGCGTGGTCACCAACCCGACCGGCGTGCTGCGCGACCACACGCACATCGTGGACTCGATGGTGGCCGCCGGCCTGGCTCCGAAGGCCGCGTTCGGGCCCGAGCACGGCTTCCGCGGCACGGCCCAGGCCGGCGGCTCGGAGGGCAACTACCTCGACCCGCGCACCGGCATCCCGGTCTACGACACCTACGGCGCGAACGTCGCCAAGATCGCCGACATGGTCGCCAAGTCGGGCGTCGACACGCTCGTGTTCGACATCGCGGACATCGGCGCGCGCTTCTACACCTACATCTGGACCATGTACGCGGTCATGCAGGCCGCCGCCGCGACCGGCACGCGGTTCGTCGTGCTCGACCGCCCCAACCCGGTCGGCGGCACGGCCCGCGGCCCGCAGCTCGACCCGGCCCACGCGACCTTCGTCGGCCGCAAGCCGATCGTCCAGCAGCACGGCATGACGATCGGCGAGCTGGCGCGCCTGTTCGACGGAGAGTTCCTGCCCACCGACGGCGGCCGGGTGAGCAGCCTCGAAGTGGTCGACGTGAAGGGCTGGAAGCGCAGCGACCTGCACTCCGGCCTGCCGTGGGTGCCGCCGAGCCCGAACGTGCCCACGCACGACACCGCCCTGGTCTACCCCGGCACGTGCCTGTTCGAAGGGCTCGTGTTCTCCGAGGGCCGCGGCACCACCCGACCGTTCGAGACGATCGGCGCGCCGGGCCTGGACTGGCGCTGGGCCGAGGACCTCAACGCGCTGGGCCTGCCCGGCGTCCGGTTCCGCGAGACGTACTTCACGCCGACGTTCAACAAGTTCGCGAACAAGCTGTGCGCCGGGGTGACCCTGCACCTCACCGACCCGCACAGCTTCGACGCGCCCCGCACCGCGGTCGCCATGATCGTCGCGGCGAAGGCCCGCTACCCGCAGGTCTTCGCGTGGCGCCCGGACCACTACATCGACAAGCTCAGCGGCTCCGACCGGCTGCGCCGCATGGTCGACGCGGGCGCGGGCACCGACGAGGTCGTCGGGGCCTGGGCCGCCGAACTGGCCGCGTTCGAACGCACCCGCGCGCCTTACCTGAGCTACCGGTAGAGGGAGACAGCGATGCGCATCCCTGCCCTGCTGATCGCGACCGCCCTGGCCGTGACCGTCACCCTTCCGGCGCACGCCGAGGGCCGCGAGGCCCGCTTCGACCAGCCGCACGAAGGTTGGTCGAGCAGCGTGCTGCGACCGGGTACCCCTGAGCACGTGGGACTCGACCCGAACCCGCTGGACGCCGCCCTGGCGCGGGTCCAGCGCTACACCGTGTCCGCTTCTCCTGGCCAGGACCCGACCGGCCACCCGCTGTTCGCGGGCGCCGTCACCTTGTTGGCGCACGACGGCGTCGTGGTCACGCACGAGCCGACGGGCTGGGCGGTCCGCTACTCCGACGGGGCGGGCACCGAGCTGCCCGAGGCCGAGCGCGTGCCGATGGCCCGGGACACGATCTTCGACCTGGCGTCCATCTCCAAGCTGTTCACCTCGATCGTGGTGATGCGGCAGCACGAGCAGGGCCGGTTCGAGCTGGACGACCCGGTGGCCCGGCACCTGCCGGAGTTCGGCGTGAACGGCAAGGAGTCGATCACCGTCCGGCAGCTGCTCACGCACACGTCCGGCCTGGTGGCGTGGCTGCCGCTGTGGTCGCAGTACCCGGACGTCTCGTCCCGGGTCAAAGCCGTGATGGACACGAAGCCGCGCAGCGCGCCGGGCACCACGTACGTGTACTCCGACCTGAACCTGATCACGCTCGGCCTGCTGGCCGAGAAGTGGTCCGGCAAGAAGCTGGACGAGCTCGTCCGCGACGACATCACCGCGCCGCTCGGCCTCGTGGACACCGGCTACAACCCGCCGGCGGCGAAGCTCGACCGGATCGCGGCCACCGAGTACCAGGCGGGCCGGGGCATCATCCGCGGCACGGTGCACGACGAGAACGCCTGGTCGCTGGGCGGGGTCGCGGGTCACGCGGGCGTCTTCTCCACCGCGCGCGACCTGGCCGTGCTCGGCCAGGCGATCCTCAACGGCGGCGTGCACGCGGGTGGCCGCATCCTGGACGAGGGCACCGTCGAGCTGATGCTCACCGACTTCAACCAGGCGTTCCCCGGCAACGCGCACGGCCTCGGCTTCGAGCTGGACCAGCGTTGGTACATGGGCGCGCTGACGTCGCCCAAGGCGGCCGGGCACACCGGGTACACGGGCACCACGCTGGTGCTGGACCCGTTGTCGCGGTCGATCGCGATCCTGCTGACCAACCGGGTGCACCCGAGCCGCAGGTGGGGCTCGATCAACCCGGCCCGGCGGGTGGTGGCCGACGGCCTGGCGAAGGCGCTGGCGGTCAGGCCTCGGCACGACACGGCGTGGACGCCCGACGCGAACGGCGGCACGCTGACCACGCGCGACCTCCCGCAGCGGTCCGAGACGCAGCGGTTGTCGTTCTGGGCGTTCGTCGACCTGGACCCGGGCGAGAAGGTCGTGGTCGAGGCGACTGACGACGGCGTCACTTGGCGCGATGTCCAGGTGTTGGCCGGCTACGGGCAGCGGCGGTGGCACAAGGTCCAGGTCGAGGCGGCGTCGGCGGTGCAGTACCGCTGGCGGTACGTCCGGGGCACGGGTTACGACGGGCGCGGTGTGTACGTGGACGCCGTGCGGATCACCGACGACCAGGGCGTGGCACTCGACGCGGAGCGCGAACCAGCGGGTTTGCTCGCCGAGGGGTGGCGGGCCGCGGACCGTTAGTGACAGGCCGACCGCATGATCCACCAAATGGTGAGATCGGGTCACGTTTGGGGTGAGTTAGGCCGACCCTACGTTGACCCTACGTTGAGCGGTTAGTAAGTTTCCCACGTGTCCACCGAAAGTACCGCCGACTCCAGCCCTCTGGTCAAGATCCGCTCGCTCCTGCCGGGCCTCGCCCGCGCGGAACAGCGGGTCGCCAAGGTCGTGCTGGAAAACCCGGCGACCGTCGCACACCGGAGCATCACCGAGGTCGCGGAGGCCGCGGGCACCAGCGAGACAACGGTGACCCGGTTCTGCAAGGCGATCGGTGTCGGCGGCTACCCCGAGCTGCGCATAGCGCTTGCGGCCGATACGGCCCGCACGTCGATGCGCCCCGACCGCGACCTGGGCGGAGACATCGGCCCGGGCGACGACCTGCGTCAGGTGGTGGGCAAAGTGGCGTTCGCGGACGCTCGAGCGGTCGAGGAGACCGCCGAGCAGCTGAACGTGGAAACGCTGGAAGCGGTGGTCGAGGCGGTCGCCGCCGCGGGCCGGGTGGACGTCTACGGCTTCGGCGCGAGCGCTTTCGTGGCGTTCGACCTCCAGCAGAAGCTGCACCGGATAGGGCGTATCTGCTTCGCGTGGAACGACACGCACATCGCCCTCACGTCCGCGGCCGTGCTGACCAAGGCGGACGTGGCGGTCGGCATCTCGCACACCGGCTCCACGTCGGAGACGGTCGAGGCGCTGCGGGTGGCCAAGGAGCACGGCGCGACCACGGTGGCGCTGACCAACTTCCCGCGGTCGCCGATCAGCGAGGTCTCCGACCACGTGCTGACCACGGCGGCCCGCGAGACCACGTTCCGCTCGGGCGCGATGGCGAGCCGGATCGCCCAGCTGACCGTGATCGACTGCCTGTTCATCGGTGTCGCCCAGCGGCACGTGGACAGCGCCAAGATGGCCCTCGAAGCGACGTACGACGCGGTGGCCGGGCATCGCCTCGGCGCGCGGCCCGACGGCAGGCGACGCCGGGAGTCCGGTAAATGACGCCGCCCCGGCACGATGTCGCGGTCCGCGTGGAATCCCCCACCGAGGCCAGGAACCAGCGGACCCAGGACATCGACCGGCTCTCCACGCTGGAGGTGCTCCGCCTGATCAACGCCGAGGACCGGCTGGTCCCGGACGCGGTCGCGGCCGTGCTGCCGGAGCTGGCCCGTGCGGCGGACCTCGCCGTCGGCGCGCTGCGCGCGGGTGGACGGGTGCACTACGTCGGCGCGGGCACGTCCGGCCGGCTGGCCACGCTCGACGCCGCCGAGCTGGTGCCGACGTTCAACGCGCCGCCGGACTGGTTCGTCGCCCACCACGCGGGCGGCAGGGACGCCCTGGTCAACGCCGTGGAGGACGTGGAGGACCAGGCGTCCGACGGCGCCGCCGAGATCCGCCGCCACGCCGCTGCCGGCGACCTCGTGCTGGGCGTCACGGCGTCCGGTCGCACGCCGTTCGTGGTGGCCGCGCTGGAAGAGGCCCGCACGATGGGCGCGCACACGGTCCTCGTGTCCAACAACACGACCGCGCCGGCGCCCGTCGACGTGGACGTGCTGATCGCGGTCGACACCGGCCCGGAGGCGATCGCCGGGTCCACCCGGATGAAGGCGGGCACCTCGCAGAAGCTGGTGCTGACATCGTTCTCCACCGCCGTGATGGTCCGGCTCGGCCGCACGTACTCGAACCTGATGGTGTCGATGCGGGCCACCAACGCGAAGCTGCGCGGCCGGACCGTGCGCATCCTGCGTGAGGCGACGGGTCTCGGCGAGTCGGAGTGCACGACCGCGTTGGCCGACGCGGGCGGTGACCTGAAGGTGGCCTTGGTGCACCTGCTGGCCAACGTGCCGGCAGCGCGCGCTGCGGAGGCGTTGGAACGCACCCAGGGGCACGTCCGGCACGCGCTCGGCCAACTGACACCGGGCGTGACCGGCTGAAGGCCGGCCGGGCATCACCCAGCCGGGCATCACTCAGCCGGCCATCACTCAGCCGGGCAGCACCGGTCGCCACGGGATGGGCGTCGACAGCACCATCGCGCTGGACGTCTCGCCGTAGCCGCCCAGCCGCACCAGGAGCCGTTCCAACTCGCTGATCGACGTGGTCACGGCCTTCACCACCGAGCAGATGTCGCCGGTCAGCCGCACCACCTCGACCACCTCGGGGCAGTCGTCCAGCAGCTCCGGGTGCACCGTGATGCACCGCGGCCCGTAGCACTTCATCCGGACCAGGGCGACCACCGACCGCCCCACCGCCGTGGGGTCCACGGTCGCGCGGTAGCCGGTGATGACGCCCGCGTTCTCCAGCCGCCGCACGCGCTGCGCGACCGTCGGCGGCGAGACGTGCACGCGCCGTGCCAGCTCGTTGTACGACAGCCGGGCGTCCTCCTGGAGGGCCTCCAACAAGGCCCAATCCACGTGATCCAGTTCAGTGCTCACAACCGCAAAGCTACCTCGCCCATTGCCTTTCGGTCGTAAGAACTTCATGGTCAAACACTGGCCGTCGGCCATTCAGATCACTCGAACGCCCGGTCATGATGAAGGCATGACTTGCCCGGTCGCACCCAAACTCGACTTCGGCGGCACGACTCCCTACGAGGACTACGTGCACGCCTCCGTGCTGCACTCGCTGCAACAGCAGTGGTCCGAAGACCCGCGTGAGATGTCGTTCCTGGTGATCACGCAGGTCATGGAGCTGTACTTCGGCCTGCTGTGCTTCGAGTGGCGGCACGCCAAGAAGGAACTGCGCGCCGACGACGTGCGTGCCGCGATCCGCACCCTGCGCCGCAGCGACCTGCACATGCAGGCCCTCAACGCGGCGTGGCGGCCGATCGCCCGGATGACGCCGGCCGAGTTCAACTCGTTCCGCGACGCCCTCGGTGAGGGCTCGGGCTTCCAGTCCGGCCGGTACCGCGAGGTGGAGTTCCTGCTCGGCGAGAAGTCCCGGTCGATGCTCGTGCCGCACCGCGCCGTGCCGCAGCAGCACGACGCGCTGGAGAAGCTGCTCAACGAGCCGAGCCTGTACGACGACGTGCTCGGCTTCCTGCACCGCCAGGACCTGCCGATCCCGTCCCACGTGCTGGAACGCGACGTCAGCCGGCCGTACGAGCCGAACGCCGACGTGGAGGCCGTGTGGGCGGAGATCTACCGCAACGGGTCGCGCGACCTGCTCGAACTCGGCGAGGCGCTGACCGACATCGCCGAGGAGTTCGCCCGCTGGCGCTACGACCACCTGCTCGCCACGCGCCGTTCGATGGGCGCGAAAACCGGAACCGGCGGCTCGGCGGGGGTTGCGTGGCTGGAGAAGCGCACGCAACGCTCTGTCTTCCCCGAGCTGTGGACGGCCAGGAGTCACGTATGACGCAGATGACCGACCCGTTGGCGCACACCCGCGACCTGTTCGACCTCGATGACGACGTGGTGTACCTCGACGGCAACTCGCTGGGCGCGCCGCCGAAGGTCGTCGCCGAACGGGTGCAGGACGTGGTGCGCAACCAGTGGGGCCGGCGGCTCATCCGGAGCTGGTCCGAGGGCTGGTGGGAGGCGCCGGAACGGGTCGGCAACCGGGTCGGGCGGCTGATCGGCGCCGCGCCGGGCCAGGTCGTCGTGGCGGACTCGACCAGCGTGAACCTGTTCAAGGCGCTGATGGGGGCGGTGCGCAACACCGACCGCACGGAGATCGTCGTGGACGAGGGCACGTTCCCGACCGACGGGTACATCGCGCGGTCGGTGTCGGAGCTGACGGGTCTCGCGTTGCGGGCGGCGCCGCCGGAGGACCTGGACCTGCGGGACACGACGGCGGTCGTGCTGCTGAACCACGTCGACTACCGGACGGGCCGGCTGCTGGACATGGCGCGGCTGACGGAGCAGGTGCACGCGGTGGGCGCGAAGGTCGTGTGGGACCTGTGCCACAGCGCGGGCGTGCTGCCGATCGAGCTGGACGCGCTCGGCGTCGACCTGGCGGTGGGCTGCACGTACAAGTTCCTCAACGGCGGTCCGGGCTCGCCCGCGTTCATCTACGTGCCGAAGGCCGGGCAGCCCGTGTTCGACCAGCCGTTGACCGGGTGGACGGGCCACGAGGTGCCGTTCGCGATGTCGCCGGAGTACACACCCGACCCGGGCGTGTCCCGGGCCCGGGTCGGCACGCCGGACATCATCTCGATGCTCGCGCTGGACGCCGCCCTGGACGTCTGGGACGACGTGGACCTGGCCGACGTGCGGGCCAAAGGGCTGCGCCTGACCTCGCACTTCATCTCGCTGGTGGACGGCCTGCCGGGCCTTGAGCTGATCACCCCGCGGGACGAGTGGCGCGGGCACCAGGTCTCGTTCCGGCACCCGGAGGCGAAGCGGATCATCGCCCAGCTGATCGAGCACCAGGTCATCGGCGACCACCGCCCGCCCGACGTGCTCCGCTTCGGCTTCGCCCCGCTCTACAACACCTTCGACGACGCCGAACGCGCCGCCGCCACCCTGAAGACCCTCCTCTGACCCCGTGAGCCCTACGTCCAGAACGCAGGACTCACGCGGGGTCAGGGGGTGGCGGCGTCGGCGATGCCGCGGGCTTCACGGGCGCCGGCTTCGAGGGCTTCGCACCAGAACAGGAGCCAGCGGGTGACGCCTTCGGGGTCGCCGGTGGAGAAGCCGTGCAGGGCGACGGCGTAGTCGTTCTGACGGCGCAGGCACGTCACCTCGGGAACGCCCAAGGACTTCGGGTCCAGACCGGTGGCGATCGAGGCCAGGCGGGACGCGGCACGGGCGACCACGCCGTTGGCCGTCTCGAACGGCGCCAACGACATCAGCTCGCCGTGCACCACCGCCACCAGCACCGGACCGGGGACCGACGTGCCGCCGGCGACGAGGTTCGCCAGCAGGTCCAGCCGCTCGGACATGCCGGGCTCGGCGCGCGGCCGGCCCAGCTCGCCGCCCAGGTCCGCCCCCGCCAGCACGTGCAACCGCGCCAACGCCTGCAACGGTGCCCGCTGCCACGTCGGCAGCACCACGCCCAGCGCCTCCGCCACCCGCAGCGCACCGGCCAGCACGGGATCGGTCACCGACCCGTCGGAGGGGATGGCCGTCGGCCCGCCGTCCAACGCCGCCGACGCACGGGCGGCACGCACGGAAGCCTCGGCCGCGGTGGTCGCCCAGCCGCGCAGGTTCACCCGGTGCCGGTGCACCTGGAACACGGCGTCACGAGCGGCGGCGACGGCGTCGGCCACACCGGGCAGGTCCAGCAGCGGGGCAAGCGGATCGGTCACGACGCAGAACACTACTCGCCGGTAAGTGGCATCGTGAAACAACCTTGAACTGGCTATCTGAAATAGCCACTACACCCCATTACCGTCCGGGGCATGAACTGGTACGACCGCCCCGTGCTCACCGGCGACCACGTCCGCCTCGAACCCCTCGCCCCCGACCACGCCGAGGGCCTGCACGAGGCGGGCAAGGACCCCGAGGTCTGGACCTGGTTCAACACCCCGCAGCCGGCCACCGTCGAGGACACCCGGGCGTACATCGGGCAGAGCCTCGCCGACCCGACCCGCCTCGCGTGGGCCCAGGTCGACGCGCGCACGAACGAGGTCGCCGGCACCACGTCGTACTACGAGATCGACCCGCAGCACCGCGGCCTCTACATCGGCCACACCTGGATCGGCACGCGTTGGCAGCGCACCGCCCTCAACACCGACGCCAAGCTCCTCCTGCTCCGACGAGCCTTCGAGGACTTGGGCGCGCTGCGCGTCGGCTGGCACACGGACCTCCGCAACGAACGGTCCCAGCGCGCCATCGAACGCCTCGGCGCGACTCGCGAAGGCGTCCTCCGGGTGCACCGCGTCCGGCCGGACGGGACCCTGCGCGACACCGTCGTGTACTCGATGACGGCGGCCGAGTGGCCGGCCGCGGAGGCGGCTCTGACCACGTGACGCGAGTCACGCGAAGTGCCGCTGGTCGCAACCTAGGTGTCGTTCGGCGGAATCGCGGTGGTCAGCGGGCGTGCCACGGGTTACACAGTTACCCACGCGTTTCGAAATCGGCCGAAATTGGTCTGAACCTTTTGGGTGCGCAGTGACCTGAATCGCACTACGGTCAGTGCCGCACCCCCACGGATTCAGGAGGTCCGCCCACCATGACAGAGCCGCAAGCCGCCCTGGACAACCTGTCGACCGAGCACAGGACGTTCCCGCCCAGCGAGGAGTTCGCCGCGCAGGCCAACGCGACCGCCGCGCTGTACGAGGAGGCGAGCGCCGACCGCGAGGCGTTCTGGGCGAAGCAGGCCGAGCGGCTGTCCTGGGACACCAAGTGGGACCAGGTCCTCGACTGGTCGAACGCCCCGTTCGCCAAGTGGTTCATCGGCGGCAAGCTCAACGTCGCCTACAACTGCGTCGACCGGCACGTCGAGTCCGGCCACGGCGACCAGGTCGCCATCCACTGGGAGGGTGAGCCCGGCGACAGCCGCGCCATCACCTACGCCGAACTCCAGCGCGAGGTGTCCAAGGCGGCCAACGCCCTGGTCGAGCTGGGTGTCGGTGCGGAGGACCGGGTCGCCATCTACATGCCGATGGTGCCCGAGGCCATCTTCTCCATGCTCGCGTGCGCGCGCGTCGGCGCGATGCACAGCGTGGTGTTCGGCGGCTTCTCCGCCGAGGCGCTGCGGACCCGCATCGAGGACTCCCAGGCCAAGCTGGTGATCACCACCGACGGCCAGTACCGGCGCGGCAACCCGGCGGCGCTCAAGCCCGCCGTGGACGAGGCCGTGTCGAAGGCGAAGAGCGTCGAGCACGTCCTCGTCGTCAAGCGCACGAGCAGCGACGTGGACTGGACCGAGGGGCGCGACCTCTGGTGGCACGACCTCGTCGACCGCCAGTCCGACCAGCACACGCCGGAGGCGTTCGACTCCGAGCACCCGCTGTTCATCCTCTACACGTCGGGCACCACGGGTAACCCCAAGGGCATCCTGCACACCTCGGGCGGCTACCTCACCCAGGCGTCGTACACGCACTACAACGTGTTCGACCTCAAGCCGGACACCGACGTCTACTGGTGCACCGCCGACATCGGCTGGGTCACCGGCCACAGCTACATCGTGTACGGCCCGCTGTCCAACCGCGTCACGCAGGTCGTCTACGAGGGCACGCCCAACACGCCGCACGAGGGGCGCCACTGGGAGATCGTGCAGAAGTACGGCGTGTCGATCTACTACACCGCGCCGACGCTGATCCGCACGTTCATGAAGTGGGGCGCGGACATCCCGGCGAAGTACGACCTGTCGTCGCTGCGCGTGCTCGGCAGCGTCGGCGAGCCGATCAACCCGGAGGCGTGGATCTGGTACCGGGAGACCATCGGCGCGGGCAAGACGCCCGTCGTGGACACCTGGTGGCAGACCGAGACCGGCGCGATCATGATCTCCCCGCTGCCCGGCGCGACGACCGCCAAGCCCGGTTCGGCGCAGCGCCCGCTGCCCGGCATCGGCGCGAAGGTCGTGGACGACCAGGGCAACGAGGTCCCCCATGGCGGCGGCGGCTACCTGGTGCTCGACCAGCCGTGGCCGGGGATGCTGCGCGGCATCTGGGGCGACGAGCAGCGCTACCGCGACACGTACTGGTCGCGGTTCGCCGACCAGGGCTTCTACTTCGCCGGTGACGGCGCGAAGTACGACGCGGACGGCGACATCTGGCTGCTCGGCCGGGTGGACGACGTGATGAACGTGTCCGGGCACCGGATCTCCACCACCGAGGTCGAGTCCGCGCTGGTGTCGCACCCGACGGTGGCCGAGGCGGCGGTGGTCGGCGCGACCGACCCCACCACCGGCCAGGGCATCGTGGCGTTCGTGATCCTGCGCGGCGGCGCGGCGGAGGGCTCGGACGGCGCGGCGGCGATCAAGGCGCTGCGCGACCACGTGGCCAAGGAGATCGGCCCGATCGCGAAGCCGCGGCAGATCATGGTCGTGCCGGAGCTGCCGAAGACGCGCTCGGGCAAGATCATGCGCCGGCTGCTGCGCGACGTGGCGGAGAACCGGCAGGTCGGCGACGTCACCACGCTCGCGGACTCGTCGGTGATGGATCTCATCTCCAAGGGCCTCAACTCGGGGGCTTCGGAGGACTGAGCAGGAACGCGAGGGGTGCCCACCGGGTGGTGGACACCCCTTTCGCGTTGCTAGGGTCGCCGAGGTGAGCCGGGAAGCCTGGTCGGCACGAGGATGAGCCGTACCCGACGCACCGGAGTGGATCTTGATCAACCGCAAGAAGAACGCCGCCACCGAGTTCGCGCGCTACCTGCGCACCGAGACGGTCGGCGGGATGATCCTCCTGGCCGCCACCGCCGTGGCGTTGATCTGGGCCAACACTCCGCTGTCGGGCTCCTACACGGCCCTGCGCGACTTCCACATCGGCCCTGAGTCGCTGCACCTGAGCCTGAGCGTCGGCGACTGGGCCAAGGACGGGCTCCTCGCGATCTTCTTCTTCGTCGCCGGGCTCGAGCTCAAGCGCGAGCTCGTGGTCGGCGAGCTGAACAACCTCAAGGCGGCGACACTGCCGGTGGTGGCCGCGGTCGGCGGCATGGTCGTGCCCGCGGCGATCGCGATCGGCGTCGGCTGGGGCGAGCCGGGCATCGAACGGGCGTGGGCGATCCCGGTGGCCACGGACATCGCGTTCGCGCTGGGCGTGCTGGCGATCACCGCGTCCGGCCTGCCGAACAGCCTGCGCCTGTTCCTGCTCAGCCTGGCCGTGGTGGACGACCTGGGCGCGATCGTGCTGATCGCGGTGCTGTTCACCGCGACGTTCAACCTCATGGCGGCGGCTGCGGCGGTGGCGCTGATGGCGCTGTACGCGTACCTCCAGCACAAGCGGGTCACGACACCCTGGCTGTACGTCCCGATCGCGCTCGCCACGTGGGCCGCCGTGCACGCGGCGGGGGTGCACGCCACCATCGCGGGCGTCGCGCTGGCCCTCCTGACCCGCGTGCGCAAGGACCCGTACGAGCACGAGGCGCCCGCGCTGCGGCTGGAGCACCGGTTGCAGCCGTGGTCGGCGGGCGTGGCGGTGCCGGTGTTCGCGCTGTTCGCCGCCGGTGTGCCGGTGAACGGCGAGGCGTTGGGCGCGCTGTTCACCGACCGGCTGGCGCTGGGCGTGATGCTGGGTCTGGTGGTGGGCAAGCTGATCGGCATCGTCGGCGCGTCGGCGTTGGCGGTGCTGTTCAAGGCCGCGGTCTGGCCGAAGGGAGTCGGGCCGCTGGACATCGTCGCGGTCGCCATGCTCGGCGGTGTCGGGTTCACCGTGAGCCTGCTGATCTCCGACCTCGCGCTGGACGGCGCCGCCGCGGAACAGGCGAAGGCGGCCGTGCTGCTGGCGTCGTTGGCGGCTTCCCTGCTGGCCGCGGTGCTGCTGGTGCGGCGCAGCCGGGTGCACCAACGCGCCGACGAGGTCGACTGAGCCGGCCCGGATCGACGGAGATCCGCAGAGATCAGCCAGTCGTGGAGCCCCGGTGGGCGGTGCATGGCACGATGAGCCGGTGACCAGCGCTCGGGAGAACACCAACGGCAGCGGACTGCCACCTGTTCCGTCGATCCCGTTGACCGCGGAGAGCGCGGTCAAGATCGCGGAGGAAACGTCCATCGGCGGCTTGGTGCGCGATGCGACGGCCCACCTGTCGACGTTGGTCAGGGCCGAGGTCGAGCTCGCCAAGTCCGAGGTGGCCGGCGAGATCAAGAAGGGCGTGAAGGGGAGCGTCTACTTCATCCTCGCGCTGGCGGTGCTGCTGTTCAGCTCCGTCTTCGGCTTCATGGCCCTGGCCTACATGTTCCACGACCTGTTCGGCTGGCCGGTGTCGCTGTCGTTCCTGACCGTGTTCGTGCTCATGATCCTCACCGCGGTGCTGTTCACCATCCTCGGGGTGCGGAAGATGAAGCGGTTGCGGGCGCCACAGCGGACGATCGACTCGGCCAAGGACACCGTCGCGGCCCTCCGCCGCCGCGGCGAAGGCCACTGAGCCGCGCCGTGCGGCTGCCCGACCCGTCGACCGCTCGGGTGCCCGGTCCCTGGGCGCACCGCGACGTGTCCGCGAACGGCATCCGCCTGCACGTCGCCGAGCTGGGCGAAGGCCCGCTCGTGCTGCTGCTGCACGGTTTCCCGGAGTTCTGGTGGTCGTGGCGGCACCAACTGGTCGCGATCGCCGAGGCGGGGTACCGGGCGGTGGCCGTGGACCTGCGCGGCTACGGCGACTCCGACAAACCACCGCGCGGGTACGACGGGTTCACGCTGGCCGGTGACATCGCGGGCCTGGTGAAGGCGCTCGGCGAACCGCGCGCGCACCTCGTCGGGCACGCGTGGGGCGGCATGCTGGCGTGGACGGTCGGCGCCATGCACCCCCGCCTGGTCTACTCGGTGACCGCCGTGTCCGCCCCGCACCCGCTGGCCCTGCGCCGTGCGATCCGCCGCCACCCGCGCCGCCAGGGCCGGGCCAGCGCGCACCTGTTCCGGTTCCAGCTCCCGCTGTACCCCGAGCGGTGGCTGACCAGGGACGGCGGCGCGGCGGTCGGCGGCCTGCTCGGCAAGTGGGGCGGTCCGAAGTGGACGGTCTCGACCGAGTTCGACGAGGTGGTGCGGCGCAACCGGGAGGCGGTCCTGGTGCAGGGTGTCGCGCACAGCTCGATGGAGTACTTCCGCTGGGCGGTGCGGTCCCAGCTGCGCAGCGACGGCCGCCGGTTCGCCGAGGCCGTCGACCGCCGGCTGGAGGTGCCCGTGCTCCAGGTCCAGGGCGCGCTCGACCCGGTGATGCTGGAGACGACGGCGTCCGATTCCGCCAGCTGGACGGGCGCCCGCTCGTCGTACCGGGTGGTGCCGGAGGTCGGCCACTTCCCGCACCAGGAAGCGCCGCAGACCACGAGCCGGATCGTCATCGACTTCCTGGCCAAGGTCTGATCAGGACACAGCTCCGATCTGGACGCCGGTCCGATCAGGACGCGCACGTCTGGGTGGACGCGCGCCGCACCATCGTCCGGGCCTGCGCCACCTCCTGCTCGACTTCCTGCGCGGTCAGCACGAAACCGGTCTCCTGGTCGTCCACGGCCGCGCCGAACACCACGCCCATCACCCGGCCCTGCGGGTCGACCAGCGGGCCGCCGGAGTTGCCGCTGCGCACCTTCGCCCGCACCGTGTACACGTCCCGCGTCACCGTCTGCGCGTCGTAGATGTCCGGTCCCCGCAGCATCGGGATCCGCTCCCGGACCCGCGCCTCGGACGCCGTGTACGGGCCGTCCAGCGGGTAGCCGAGCACGATCCCGTCCTCGCCCTGCGCGATCTCGTCGGTGCGGAACTCCAGCGGCACGGCCTGCAGGTCCGGCACGGCGAGGATCGCGATGTCCGTCTGCGGGTCGTAGTGCACGACCGTGGCGTCGAACTGCCCGAGCCCGACCTCCACCGTGACCTCGGTGGTGCCCGCGACGACGTGCGCGTTGGTCATGACCCGCTCGGGCGCGATGACGAATCCGGTGCCCTCCAACGCACGGGAGCACGACGGCGCGCGCCCGCGCACCTTCAGCACGCTGGGCCGCAGCTGCTGCACGATCGGGTTCCCGCTCAGCGCCGGGTCCGGTGGGCCGACCTCCTTCAGCGGCATCTGGTTGAACGGGTCCACCGCGGCCGGGAACCCGGACACGTCGAACAGGTTCTGCAGGTCGTCGGCCAACGTCCGCGCCGCCTGCGGCATGGTGTCGTCCACCGTGGACAGGATCACCGACTGGTTCAGCGCCTTGGCCAGCGACGGCAGGCCCGCGACCATGGTCAGCGGCAACGCGATCATCCACGCCACCACGAACACCACCGCGCCCTGCACGATCGCGCCCAGCGCGTTGTCCACCCCGCGCAGCGGACTGGAGTTGACCCGCGGCTTGATGCTCCGGCCGACGTACACGCCCAGCGTCTCGCCCAACGCCACCAGCAGCACCACGATGCCGACGGCGAACACGACCTTGGTCACCACGTTCTCGAACTGGGCCACCACCAGCGGTGCGAGCTGGGTGCCGAGGACCAGGCCGATGAGCACCCCGACGAACGCGGGCAGCGCGACGACCATTCCCTGGCGGGCGCCCGACATGGCGGCGATGGCGGCGAGCGCCAGCACGAGGAGGTCAACCCAGTTCACGGAACCTCCGTCGCACGCAAGGCCAGGTCGAGGTCGCGCACGTCCGCGGTGTCCCACGGCCGTTCCCAGCCGCCCAGGGCGAGCAGCCCGTTGAGCAGACCGGCGGTGAAGCCCCACACCAGCATCCCCGGCGCGGCGAACGCCGGCCCGACGTAACCGGACGGGTGGCTCACCCGGAACCGGTTCGCCGGGTCGGCCAGGTGCGAGATCGGCACCCGGGCCACGGCGGCGGTCTCGCCGGGGTCGACCGGCGCGACGGGCGACGGCTCGTCCCAGTGCGCCAGCACCGGCGTGACGACGAACCCGGACACCGGCACGTACAGCTGCGGCAGCGTGGCCACCGGCCGGACGCCTTCGCGCAGCACGCCGGTCTCCTCGTACGCCTCGCGCAGCGCCGTGTCCACCGGTCCGTCGTCGGTCGGGTCGGCCGCGCCGCCGGGGAAGGCGACCTGGCCGGGGTGCGAGCCGAGGGTTTCGGCGCGGCGCAGCAGCAGCACGTCCGGGCCCGCCTCGCCATCGCCGAACAGCATCAGCACCGCGGCGGGCCGGCCGGTGCCGTCCGGCGGCGGCGAGATGCGCGTGAACGTGCGGGCGTCGATGTCCGCGGTGGCCTTGACCAAGCCGGCCATCCACTCCGGCACGCCGTCCGGATCGACGAGGGCCGTCATCCGACCACCTCGCGCACCTGGTCGACCGACGTGAACACCACCGGGTCGACGACCTCGGTCAGTGATCCGTCCGCACCGGTGACGTAGCTCACCGGAAGCCTCGGCGGCACGCGCATGGCCTTGCGCACGCCGTCGTCCGGGTGGAAGACGGACGGCAGGCGCACGCCGAGTTTCGCCAACAGCTCCAGACCGTCAGCCTCCTTGCTCTCCACCAGGACCGTCACCACCGACACCGCCCCCGGCTGCTGCGCGTAGGCGTCCAGGACCTTCAGCTCCTCGTGACAGGGAACGCACCACGTCGCCCAGAAGTTCACCAGAACCCGGCCCGGCACGGCGGACGCCACGTCCACCTCCCGGCCGTCGCCGAGGCACGTGACCATGACGCCGCGCAACGCCTGCGGCCCTCGGCCATCGTCCTCTCGGGAGCACGGTCGCAGTGCGGCCTGGTCGCGTACGGCGCCCAGGTCCGCGGTCGGCGCGGTCCGGGTGGGCACGGCCCGGTCGGCCTCGGGTGAGCGCGGCCACAGCGCGACGGCGCCCGCCACCGCCAGCACCAGGACGACGACGGCCCACCGCGCTCCGGCGCTCACGCCGGCTTCTCCCCGGCCCGCACCCGCTCGGCCAGCTCGATCAGGTGCGGCGCTTCCTCGCCCTTGACCAGCTTCTGCGCCTTGACCGGGTCGACCTGGCCGATGCCGTAGGACGGGCACTGCGGCGCCAGCAGGCACGCGCCGCACGCCGGCGTGCGGGCGTGGCAGACGCGGCGGCCGTGGAAGATCGTGCGGTGCGAGAGCAGGGTCCAGTCCTTGCGCTCGACCAGCGCGCCGACGACGTGCTCGACCTTGACCGGGTCCTCCTCCTCGGTCCAGCCCCAGCGGCGGACGAGCCGGCCGAAGTGCGTGTCGACCGTGATCCCCGGCACGCCGAACGCGTCGCCCAGCACCACGTTCGCGGTCTTGCGACCCACTCCCGGCAACGTCACCAGGTCCTTGAGGTTGCCGGGCACCTCGCCGCCGAACCGTTCCACCAGCGCGGATCCCAAGCCGATCAGGGATGTCGCCTTGTTGCGGTAGAAGCCGGTCGGCCTGATCAGCTCTTCCAACTCGGCGCGGTCGGCCGACGCGTAGTCGGCAGCGGTGCGGTAGCGGCGGAACAGCGCGGGCGTGACGGAGTTCACCCGGACGTCGGTGGTCTGGGCGGAGAGCACGACGGCGACCAGGAGCTGCAGCGGATCGGCGAAGTCCAGTTCGCAGTGCGCGTCGGGGTAACCCTCACCGAGGACCCGCACCATGCGTCGCGCCCGGCGGACCAGCCCCAGCCTCGTCTCCGGCCGCTTCACCGCGCTCTTCGCCATGCCGCCCAGGTTAATCGCCACCGCGCGGTGGACGGCCGCTCGGCCGTCCGGAAGTCGCCGTCCCGGGCGTCCACCCCCGTCCGGGGGAGGTCGGCCCGATCCACCCGGCGACAGGCTGTTTGGTGCCGCACGATCAAGGGCAAGCAACCGGCAGCGCACCGCGCACGTCCTAGGAGCACCCGCCGGACGATCACGAACCGACACGCCAGAGTGACCCCCCTTGACCGCGCGCCGAACCGGATGCGCAAAGATCGGAGCCATCATGACTGCCTGGTTCGTCATCGCCGTTCCGATCGTGAT
Source organism: Saccharothrix isguenensis (assembly GCF_052936305.1). Lineage (NCBI taxonomy): Bacteria > Bacillati > Actinomycetota > Actinomycetes > Pseudonocardiales > Pseudonocardiaceae > Saccharothrix > Saccharothrix isguenensis. Next base: position 279,125 of record NZ_CP193626.1, on the reverse strand, counting down.
CATGTTCTTCGCGCTCTTCATGGAGCGCGTTGAAGCTCGCCTCCGGCACGTCGCCGTGCAGGAGGACGAGGTCGAGGAGTTCCTGGAGTCGGCGCGCCCCGACGAGGTCAGGGCGCTCTACGGGCACGGCATCGGCCGCGCGCTGGAACTGTTCCGGCTGCGCAGGCTGGGCGGTCGTGCCAGGAACCTGCGCCAGCGGCGAACCCGCCGCTAAGCGGGGCAAGGACCGGCGAGGCCCACGGGGTCAACCCCCGGCGGGCCTTATCGGGCTGTCCGGGCTGCGGTGGAACGGCGCGCCGAAAGGCGATCCAGACCACAGCCCTTAGACTGCACTCAGTGATCGGCGGCAGGCGCTGATCCGCCAGAAGGCGGAACACGCTCAACCATGCCGCCGCGTCTCGACAGGAGGGACGAGGTGGACGAGACCCTGGCCCGCGCGGGCATTTTCCAGGGGGTCGAACAGGCCGCAGCGGAGGCACTGGCGCAGACGCTGGAGTCTGTCGAGTTCCCGCGCGGCCACGTGATCTTCGCGGAAGGCGAGCCGGGTGACCGGCTCTACATCATCCAATCCGGCAAGGTGAAGATCGGCCGGAAGTCGCCGGACGGGCGGGAGAACCTCTTGGGGATCTTCGGGCCGTCGGACATGTTCGGCGAGTTGTCGATCTTCGACCCCGGTCCGCGCACGTCCACCGCGACCACGGTGACCGAAGTGCGCGCGGTCAGCATGGACCGCCCCGCGCTGCGGCAGTGGATCACCAACCGGCCGGAGATCGCCGAGCAGCTGCTGAGGGCCTTGGCCCGCAGGCTGCGCCGGACGAACTCCATGCTGGCCGACTTGATCTTCACCGACGTGCCGGGCCGAGTGGCGAAGGCGTTGTTGCAGCTCGCGCAGCGCTTCGGCAGCCAGGAAGCCGGTCTGCTGCGGGTCACCCACGACCTCACGCAGGAGGAGATCGCCCAGTTCGTCGGCGCCTCGCGTGAGACGGTGAACAAGGCCCTGGCCGACTTCGCCCACCGCGGTTGGCTCCGGCTGGAGGGCAAGAGCGTGCTGATCCTGGACCCGGAGCGGCTGGCTCGCCGCGCCCGCTAGACCCAGGGGGAACACAGCAAGACCGGGCGCCGCCCCCGACGCGGCGCACCGGTCTTGCTGTCGCGCGGCCCATCCCCCGACAGACCGCGCATTCCACACCTCCGGCGCCCGCAGGCCCCGACCCTCGTGGCACCGGAAGGAGGTTTGGGTTCCCGCTGCGACGGCGACCGAAACGGGTTTCCCCGTCGAGCCGCGCCGACAGCGGTTGCTACCTCAACGATCGCACGCCACCTCCCCGCCGACTCAAGCCCGTTCACCCTCAAGGGGCCTCTGTTCAGCGGTTTTGCCGTTGGGTTTCACCCAGTCATCCCAGTGTTGTAACCGAACCGCAACGCACTGCCCAGGCCTTGGACGCACCGGGGCCGGTGACGAACCCCACTGGCACTTCACCGAAAATGATTGGTACGGCCGTACCAGTGCGTGCATACTGGTACGCATGTCCCACTCTGCCCACCTCTCCGACTACCGCGCTGCCCTGACCACGCCCGGCATGCGCGGCCCCGTGGTCGCGTCGCTGCTCGCCCGCCTGCCGATCGCGATGGTCGGCCTGTCGCTGCTGCTGTACGTGCAGCGGGAGACCGGTTCGTTCGCCGCGGCGGGTCTGGTGTCGGCGTCGTCGCTGGTGGGTGTCGCGGTCGGGTCGATCGTGCAGGGCAGGTTGATGGACCGGCACGGGCCGACGCGCCCGCTGCTCACCGCGGTGGCGCTGTTCGTGGTGTTCGTGACGTTGGCGATCGGCGCGATCGAGGCCGGTGTGGCGCTGGCCGTGCTGGTGCCCATGGCGTTCGCGGTCGGGCTCACCGAACCGATGGTCGGCTCCGCGTCCCGCGCGCTGTGGGCGCACGTGCTGCCCGCCGGGCCGACGCGGCTGGCCGGGTTCGCCTACGAGGCGATCAGCATGGAGGTGTTCTTCATCCTCGGCCCCGGTCTGGCCGGGCTGCTGGTGACGGCGCCGTGGGCGGGCACTGGTCTGGTGATCGGCGCGGGGTCGATGGTCCTCGGTGCGCTCTGGTTCGCCCTCGACCCGACCGTGCGCGGGGTTCGTCCGTCGCCGAGGATCCGGAGCCTGCTCGGGGCGCTGGCGTCCCCCGGCATGCGCACGGTGGCGTTGGCGGCGTTGGGCTTCGGCATGACGATCGGGTTCATCGAGGTGGCCGTGCCCGCTGCCGCGGCGCAGGCCGGTCACGTCGGCGTGGGCGGGCTGCTGCTGAGCCTGTGGTCGGTGAGCTCGGTGCTGTTCGGCGTCCTGTACTCGCTGAGGCCCTTCCCCCGGGCGATGCACGTTCGCTTGCCGGTGCTGCTCGGCGGGTTCGCGCTGCTGTCGCTGCTGCTCGCGGTGCCCACCGGGCTGATCGGCCTGGGCGCCGCGCTGCTCGTGGTGGGCACGTTGATCACGCCGCAGGCCACTGCCCACTCGGCCGCGATCGAGCAGGTGGCGCCCGCCGGGACGGCCACCGAGGCGTTCGGCTGGGTGGTGACGGCGGTGACCGTGGGGTTGGCGATCGGGCAGTCGGCGAGCGGGCAGCTGGTCGAGACGTACGGGACGGGTCCGGCGTTCGTCGCGGCGGCGGTGTCCGGGTTGGTGATCGCGGTCCTGGTGTGGGCGTTCCGCGGGACGGTGGCGGCCGGCGTGCCGCTGCCGAAGCAGGACGAAGTCGCCTTGGTGTCCCCCTGACGTGCACGTTCGCCGGAATTGTCGGTGGTCGGGTCTAGCGTCTCCGACATGGACCTGACCGCCACCACGGCCGACCTGGCCGCCGCCGCCGCCGACGTCGCCCGCCTCCTGCCGTCGCGGGTGTACGACCCGGTGCTGGCCGGGCTGGTGCTGCGCGCGGACGCGCGGGGCGTCACCTTGGCGGGCAGTGATCGAGAACACGCCGTCCGCCTGACGCGCCCGGCCACGGTGCACACGGACGGCGCGGTCGTCGTGCCGGCCAAACCGCTCGCCGACACCCTGCGCGGCCTGGACGACCCCCGGGTCAGACTGGTGGTGGAGGGTTCGCGCCTGGCCGTGCGTACGTCCACCGCCCGCTTCGCCCTCCCCCTGCTGGACCTCGCGTCCCACCCGGGCATCCCACCGCTGCCACCCGCTCTCGGTTCCCTGCCCGCGCGCACCCTGACGGCAGCGCTGACCCCCGTGTCCAGTGCTGCTTCCAAGGACGACGCGCTCCCGGTGTTCACCGGCGTTCGCATCCACGGCGCCGGCGGCCGGCTGGAGTTGATCGCCACCGATCGTTATCGCATGGCGTTCGCTTCGCTACCGTGGGTGCCGACAGGCGAGCTGGACGTCCTGGCGCCCGCGGTGGTGCTGGCCGAGGCGTCCAGGCAGCCGGAGCGCGATGCCGAGGTGACGGTGCACGCCGATGCCGACCGCATCGCCCTGTCATGGGCGGGCGGGAGCGTGAGCACGGCGCTGCTGGCGGCCCCGTTCCCCGACGATCGAGTGCGAAAGCTGCTGGAGGCGGTCATCGACAGCACGGTGTTGGTGGAAGCGGACGTGCTGGCGGGCGCGGTCCGCCGAGCGGTCCCCTACGCCGGTCCGCACGGGTCGGTGACGATCCAGGTGGACGACGGCGAGCTGCGGGTGCGCGGCAGTGATCCGCAGAGCGGCGAGTCGGAGGAGTCGGTCAAAGCGACGATCGACGGGAACAGGGTGACGAAGACGTTCCAGGCGAAGTACCTGGCCGATGCGCTGAGGGCGTTCGGTGGGCGGCGGGTCGAGCTGCGGATCCAGGACGGGCTGCGGTCCACGGTGCTGACGTCGAAGGCGGGGGACGACGGGGTGGAGCTGACGTACCTGGTGGTGCCGCTGCGCACGGTCTCCTGAGCCGGGCGGCCGGCGTCCGTGCGGGATGCCGGCCGGTGAACACCTCCGGGCGGCGTCCAGCCGGGAGGAGCCACGGCTGGGCGTCAGGGGTTGTGGAGCAGGTACTCCAGCTGTGCCCGGACGGACCACTCGGCGGCCGGCCACAGGGAACGGTCGACGTCGGCGTACACCAGCTCGACCACCTGGCGTGAGGTAGGCGTGCCCGCTTGCCCGCTGCTGAGCTGCTCCACCGCCGCCTTGACCTGCGCCAGACGGTGCTCGCGGTGGCCCAGGTACCCAGTGGCGGCGGCCACGACGTCCGGCAGTTCGGGGCCGTGGCCGGGTAGCCCGATCGTGTTCGGCGGCAACGACGCGAGCAGGCGCAACGACGCGAGGTAGTCGCCCAGCTTCCCGTCCGGGTGCGCCACGACCGTCGTGCCGCGCCCCAGCACGGTGTCACCGGTCAGCACGGCGTCGTCCAGCCGGAAGCACACCGAGTCGGCCGTGTGGCCAGGCGTCGACAGGACGCGGATCGACAGCCCGGCCGCCTCGATCACCTCACCGTCCTCCAGACCCTGACCGCCCAGCCGGAACGCCGGGTCCACGGAGCGCACCGGCGCGTCCACCTGTCGCCCGAACGCCTGCGCCCCGTCCGAGTGGTCTGGGTGACCATGCGTGAGGAGCACGACCTCCACCGGCGCCTGGCCGGCGATCCGGGTCAGGTGCGCCGCATCCAACGGGCCGGGATCGACCACGACGCACGACGACGACCCGGGCGCCCGCAGCACCCACGTGTTCGTCCCGTCCAACGTCATCACGCCGGGGTTCTCCGCCAGCAACACCGCCGCCGTGGGCGTGACCTGCCGCAACACCCCATAGGCCAACCCGCTCACGGCACGACCACCCGCAGCACGTCGCCGTCCCGAACCACCTTCGGCACGACCTTCGACACAGCCCGTTCCTCGTCCAGCACCGCAGCGACCGTCCCCGAGTCGTCCAACTCCGCCAACGTCACCCAAGTGGGCGGCATCAACGCCCGTCGCCCGGCCTTCCAGTCCTCCAGCGCGTCCACCGGCCGCTGCCACTCCGCGTCCGAAGCCTCGGTCGTCGCCCCGTCCGCCCGCTGCCCCTCCGGCAGCACCGCCACGAAGAACCGGGTGTCGTACCGCCTCGGCTCCTCTTCGGGCGTCACCCAGTTCGCCCACGGCCGCAGCAGGTCCGCCCGCAGCACCAAGCCCTCCACCGCCAAGAACTGCGCCAACGACAACTCCCGCGCCACCAACGCCGCCCGCGCCGCCGCGAACCCGGCGGTATCGGCCACCACCGATGACGCCGACGGCCCGGCCAGCAGCACCCCGGACTCCTCGAACGTCTCCCGCACGGCCGCGCACACCAGCGCCGTCGCGAGGTCCACCGAGCACCCGAACCGCGAAGCCCACCACGACGGCTCGGGCCCGCTCCACGCCACCGACGTGTCCGCGTCCCGCTGGTCGACCCCGCCGCCGGGGAACACGGTCATCCCGCCCGCGAACGCCATCCCGGCCACCCGTCGCAGCAGGAACGCCTCGATCCCCGCCGCACCGTCCCGCACCAACGCCACCGTCGCGGCGTCGCGCGGCTCGACGGGCGGCCCGGTGAACCCCTCCGGGACCGAACCCGCCGGCAACACCAATTCCTTCGGAAGCTCGCGCACGATCCCGAGCCTACGGCGAGGATCTCTCCCCGTGGACACCAAGAAAACGGGCTGTCTGGTCAACGTCCTGCTCTTCGTCGTGGGCGGGATCGTCGGCACCGTCCTGACCGCGACGGCCGCGTTGGCGCTCTTCTGGCCCACCTACACGACGACCAGCACGGACGAGGGCACCCCGAACGTCTACGTCAAGAAGCGCTCCAGCCTGCTCGGCAGCGTCGAGCACGAGGTCTGGCTGGGCCGGACGCCGGACTACGGGCACGACGTCCCGATCCCGGGTGGCTGGGACACCACGCCCGAGGTCGATCGCCAACCAGGTGGCGTGGAACTGCGGTTCGACAACGGCGGCCGCATCTTCGTGCCCGAATCGACTTACATCGGCGGCCGATGAAAGGCAGGATGGGCCGAGTGGACGAACAGCTGCGCGTAGGACTCATCGGTGCCGGCCCGTGGGCGACCATGGTGCACGCACCCTGCATCGCCGATCACCCGGGCACCCGCCTGACCACCATCTGGGCCCGCCGGGAGGAAGCGGCCTCCGAACTCGCCGGGATTCACGGCGCGACCGTCGCGAAGAGCCCAGAGGAGCTGCTGGACCAGGTCGACGCGGTCGCGTTCGCGGTGCCGCCGGACGTGCAGGCGGAGATCGCCACCAAGGCGGCCGAGCTGGGCAAGCACCTGATCCTGGAGAAGCCGATCGCGGGCACGCTCAAGGACGCGGAACGCCTCGCCGACGCCGTGGAGCGCAACGGCGTCGCGTCCCTCGTCGTGCTCACGAAGAGGTTCGCCCCGGAGACCCGCGAGCAGCTGGACCAGCTCGCCGAAGCCGGTGGCTGGGTCGGCGGCAGCGCGCGGTGGCTGACCGGCGCCCTCCTCGGCGGCCCGTTCTCGAACTCGCCGTGGCGGCACGAGCGCGGCCCGCTGGACGACATCGGCCCGCACGCGTTCGACCTGCTGGACGCCACCCTGGGCACGATCACCGACGTCATCTCGGCCCACCAGTCCGAGCACGGCCTGTGGCAGATCGTGTTCCAGCACGAGGGCGGCGCGACGAGCGTGGCCACGATGACCATGACGTTGCCGCTGAACCCGGGCATCGCCGAGGTGATCGTGTACGGCGAGCACGGCCACCGCGTGCTGGCCGACCGCGGCACGACGGCGCAGCAGTGCTTCACGAACCTGCTGGACGACTTCGTGGCGATGGTCGACAGCGGCACGACCGAGCACCCGCTGGACGTCCGCCGCGGCCTGCACCTGCAGCGGATCATCGACCTGGCCAGGCGCAAGTCGGAGGCCTGAAGCCCGACCACCGGGCCGTCCGCCGCCGGAGCGGGAAGCAGCTCGGCCCTGGCGTCCGCGGAGAGCGGATGCCAGGGCCGAGCCGGTGACGGGATTCGAGCCGGTGACGGACTTCCGGGGCGGCTAGCCCTGGTACTTGCCGTTGGACGGCTTGGGCACGCCGTTCACGAACTCGGGCCCGGCCGGCCACGCCTGCTGCTCGCGCTGCGCCAGCTCCTCGTGCAGCTGCTGCAGCAACGCCCGTTCCCGGTCGCTGAGCTTGGCGTCCACGGTCGGCGGCAGCTGCACGGGGGCCGGGGCCTTCCCGTCCGCCAACGCCGCCTGGAGCATCGCCAGGTCCTCGGGGCCGAGTTCGGTGGTGACCTCGGCCCGCGACAACGGGTGGTCGTCCGGGAAGGCGAACGCGAACGCCGGCGAAGCGGCGGGCGGGGGCTGCTCGACCGCGGACGGCGGCTCGGCGGGAGCCTCCTGGAACCCGTGCACGGCTGGGAACTCCTGCCCGGCTTGGAACTCCTGCGCGGCTTGGAACTCCTGCGCGGCCTCGATGCGCACGTCCTCGGCGCGCGGCTCCTCGACCCGCACGTCGTCAGCGCGCACGTCGTCACCGCGAACGTCGGACCGCACGTCACCACGAACGCCACCGCGAACGTCGTCAGCACGTGTGTCGCCGCGAACGTCAGCGCGGACGTCGGCATGCGCGTTCTCGGAGTGCGCGCTCTCGGCTCGGTCGTCGACCCGGACGCCGTCCACGTCGTCCACGTGAACGGCCTCGACCGGTTCGCGCACCGGCAGCCGCCTCACCGGTTTGGGTGGGAACGGCTGGGCGCCCTCGTACGACTCGGCGCGCGCCCGACGTGACTTGGAGCCGTTCTGCGGTTCGACAGGCACCGGTTCCGGCTCTACCACCGGTGCCTGGTCCCGCACTTCACCGTCGAACCAGGCGGCGGAGTCGGGTGGTGGCTGCGGGCTTGTCGACCCGGACGAGAAGAACACCTCGCGGGCCGTGGTGACGGCTGCCGCGTGGTACTCGTTGAGCGGCGTGCCGACGGTCAGCACCTCGACCGCCGCCCGGATGCCGGCCTTGCGCAGCACGGTGTCCACCCGGTAGGCGGTGGCGGGCGCGAATCCCGACGGGCCGATGTCCACGAGGACGACGCGCTGCGGCAGTGGTCCGGGTGTCGCGCCGGCCGGGCTGGACCGCCACGTGGCGCGCACGCCGCGCACGTCCGGCAGCACCGACACGGTCTTGCCCAGCACCTCGCCGAGGCGGTCGGCCGGGTCGGACTCGACGGTGAACCGGTGCCTGACCGCCGGCACGCGCTCGACCGCGAACAGCCGGTCCGCCAGCGCGCGGTCCGAGCGGACCTCGCCGAGCAGCCAGCCGATCTCGTGGCGCTCCTCCGGCGACACCGGGATGCGCCCGGCGAGCAGGCAGCCGACGACGAGCTCGACGGCTCTGTCCAGCTCCGCTACGGCCAGCAGCTCCCGAGCCTGGGTCAACGCGTCGTCGTCGACGCGTCCGGCCAGCGCCAACAGGAGGTCGTGTAAACGGACGGGGAGTCCCACTCCGTCGTTCGTCACGCCTGTTCTCCTTCCGGCCCGCGCGGGAGCGCCGAGCTCTATACGGGCACCAGGTGCCCGTCGGCGTCAGCGCCGGCGCACACCAGCTCCGATGCCGCCAACGCCGCCCGGTGGTAGGGCGGCAGGTCCAATCCGGCGGGCAGTACCTCGACACACGGGTCGTGCTCACCGAGCGCCCGCAGCACGCGCTGGAGCTCACCGGTCAGCCGGACTTCCCCGGTCGAGGCGGTCACCAGGATGAGCCGCCTGGGTCCGTCCCCGCCCAGCCGCCACGAGGACCGGACTTCGCCGACCCCGAGGCGTCCTCGCAAGGTCGCTCCGAGCACCACGGTCGCGGAATCACTCATCAGCACCCGATCGGGTGATTCCGGGGAGAAGGTGTAGCCGGATTCGGGCAGTTCGTCCAGCCCTTTGACCGAACTGATCGTGGACCGGTCGGCCCCGTGCGGCACGAGGGCGTCCGCCAGCAGCCGCTGCTCGTGGTCGGTCAAGCCGACCCGGTCGTGCAGCAGCGTGCGCGGCAGGGTGCGTGCGAGCACCACGATGGCGTCCGTCGCGGCCCAGTCGCGGAACCGCCAGAGGACGTCGTCGGGGAGCCGCCCGGCCAGCCTCAGCAGCAGCTCGTGGCACGTGTCGGACATCTCACTCCCCGATCTCGACGATCAGCTCCACCTCGACCGGGGCGCCCAGGGGCAGCTCGGACACGCCGACCGCGGACCTGGCGTGCTTCCCGGCTTCGCCGAACACCTCGCCCAGGAGCTCGGACGTGCCGTTGAGCACGGCGGGCTGGCCGGTGAAGCCCTCGGCGGAGGCGACGAAGCCGACCACCTTGACGACGCGGACGACGGAGTCGATGCCCACGAGCGCGTGCACGGCGGCCAGCGCGTTCAGCCCGCACGTGCGGGCGTGCGCCTTGGCCTCTTCGGGGCTGATGTCGCCGCCGACCTTGCCGGTGGCCGCGAGCACGCCCTCGACGAACGGCAGCTGGCCCGACGTGTAGACGTACTGCCCGCTGCGGTTCGCCGGCACGTACGCCGCGAGCGGAGCCGCGACCTCGGGCAGTTCGATGCCCAGTTCCGCGAGGCGCGCCGTCCAGCTCATGCCTTGGGCCGCTTCAGGTAGGCGACGTGCTGCTCGCCGCTCGGGTTCGGCAGAACGGTGACCAACTCCCAACCGTCGTCGCCCCACTGATCCAGGATCGCCTTGGTGGCGTGGATCAACAGCGGGACGGTCGCGTACTCCCACTTCTGCATGGGGCGCAGCCTAGCGGGAGGCGGGATCGGGGCACCCGGTCGAGTACCCCCATTCGTGTGAGGGGATGCAGGTGAACCACGGCGTCGGCGGGTGACGGGGCGGTCACCCGGCGCTAGCTTGACCAGGTGGAGACGTGGCGGGTCGTCGCCACCAGCGCGTTCCTGCTGGGCGGGCTGGTGATGATCCTGGTCGGGATGGCGCAGGCGCGGGATCGCAAGGGGGCGCGGCGGTACGACGTGGTGCGGGCGCTGGTGGTCGGCGCGGTGGTGGTCGCGGTGATCGCGGCGCTGATCGCGTACGTGCTGCCCTCGGTGGTGGCGTGGGGCATCGTCGCGGCGACGGCCATCGCGGTGGTGTTCGTCACGATGATGGACTGACCTCCGCCGGCAGTGTGGCCAGCGGGTCTCAGGGCGGCCCGCATAGGCTGCTCTGGTGAACGGCTGGACCGACGAACTCACCAGAGCGCGACTGCACGTGGTGACGGGCAAAGGCGGGACCGGCAAGACGACGGTCGCCGCGGCGCTGGCGGTGGCACTGGCCACCGGAGGCCGGCGGGTGCTGCTGGTGGAGGTGGAGGACCGGCAGGGCATCGCCCAGCTGTTCGACCGCCCGCCACTGCCGTACGCCGAGGAGCGGATCGCGTCCGCGCCCGGTGGCGGCGAGGTGCGCGCGCTCGCCATGGACCCGGAGGCGGCGCTGCTCGAGTACCTCGAGATGTTCTACAACCTCGGCTTCGCGGGTCGGACGCTGCGCAGGATGGGTGCGATCGAGTTCGCCACCACCATCGCGCCGGGCCTGCGGGACGTGCTGCTCACCGGCAAGCTCAAGGAGTGCGTGCGCCGCGTGGGCCAGAACGGGCGGCACGAGTACGACGCGGTCGTGCTCGACGCGCCGCCGACCGGGCGGGTGGTGCGGTTCCTGGACGTCACGCGCGGCATGGCCGACCTGGCGAAGGTCGGCCCGATCAAGGGCCAGAGCGAGGGCGTGGTGAAGCTGCTGCACTCCGGTGACACGACGGTGCACCTGGTGGCGCTGCTGGAGGAGATGCCGGTGCGCGAGACGTTGGACGCGGTGGCCGACCTGGACGCGGCGGACCTGAGGCCGGGCGCGGTGTTCGTGAACCGCGTCAGCCCGCCGCGGCTGCCCGCGCGGTCGGTGGCGGCGGCGGCGGAGGGCCGGATCGACGTCGGCCGGGTGCGCGCCGGGCTGGAGGCCTCGGGCCTCGACTTCGACGAGGACGTGCTGGACGGGCTGGTCGAGCAGACCGTGGAGCACGCCGCGCGGCTGCGGATGGAGGAGCGGGCGAAGGAGAAGCTGACGGAGGCGGACCTGCCGACGCTGGAGCTGCCGGACCTGCCCGAAGGGGTGGACGTGGCCGCGGTCTACGACCTGGCCGAGGTGCTGGTCGCGCGGGGTGTGCGGTGAACCGGCTGGACGTGGACGCGCTGCTGGACAACCCGGAGACGCGGGTGCTGGTGTGCTGCGGCTCGGGTGGCGTGGGCAAGACGACGACGGCGGCGGCGCTGGGCGTGCGCGCGGCGGAACGCGGCCGGCGGGTCGTCGTGCTGACCATCGACCCGGCGCGCCGGCTCGCCCAGTCGCTCGGCCTGCGCGAGCTCGACAACCAGCCGCGGCGCGTCGACGTGGAGGGTTTCAAGGGCGAGCTGCACGCGATGATGCTCGACATGCGCCGCACGTTCGACGACATGGTGTGGCAGCACGCCGGCCGCGAGCGGGCCGAGCAGATCCTGGCGAACCCGTTCTACCAGACGATCTCCACGTCGTTCTCCGGCACGCAGGAGTACATGGCGATGGAGAAGCTGGGCCAGCTCGTGGAGCGGGACGAGTGGGACCTGGTGATCGTGGACACGCCGCCGAGCCGGTCGGCGCTGGACTTCCTGGACGCGCCGCAGCGGCTGTCGACGGTGCTGGACGGCAAGCTCATCCGGGTGCTGTCGGCGCCGGCGCGGGCGGGCGGGCGCGGCATCCGCAAGGTCGTCGGCGCGGGCTTCGGCGTGTTCACCAAGGTCGTGTCGACGGTCGTCGGCGGCCAGCTGCTGCACGACGCCTCGATGTTCGTGCAGGCGTTCGACGGCATGTTCGGCGGCTTCCGGCAACGCGCCCAGGCCACCTACGAGCTGCTGCGATCACCCGGCACGGGATTCCTGGTGGTCGCGGCGGCCGAACCGGACGCGTTGCGCGAAGCCAGCTACTTCGTGGAGCGGTTGAGCGCGGAGCGGATGCCGTTGACCGGTCTGGTGGCGAACCGGACGCACCCGGTGCTGGCCCCCTTGCCCGCACCCGGCGCGTTGGCGGCGGCGGACCGGCTGGAGCGCAGTGGAGACGCCCCGCTGGCCGCCGCGGTGTTGAGGGTGCACGCGGATCGCGTCGCGGTCGCCGATCGGGAGAAGCGACTGCTCGCGCGGTTCACCCGCGCGCACCCCGGTGTTCCGCTGATCGGTGTGCCCGCGCTGCCGACCGACGTGCACGACCTGGACGGTCTGCACGAGATCGGTCGGCGACTGGCGGGCGAGTAGCGGGCAGATCGCGCGGCAGCGTGCCGCCGTGCCCGGGTCTGGTCCGGCCTGAACTAGGCCTGACCTGGCCTAACCGACCTTGGACTCCTCGTGGTGGTGCTCCTGGCGCGCGGTGTCCAGGAGCTCGATCCAGGAGGTGACGTCCGGGCGACGCCGCAGCAGCGCCCGCCTCTCACGCTCCGTCATTCCGCCCCAGACACCGAACTCGATCCGGTTGTCCAAGGCCTCGGCGAGGCACTCGGTGCGCACCGGGCATCCCAGGCACACCACCTTGGCCTTGCGCTGCTCCGCGCCCCGGACGAAGAGCTGATCCGGCTCTTCGTCACGGCACGAAGCCTTGATACGCCAATCCCCCTGCTGCATAGCCCCCACCTCAGTTCACACAGTGCCCAGACTTCCTAAATCCGCCACACCCCTGCCGCGGATGCCGTAGGCTCACCATCGAGTGGTCGCGCCGTCGGCTGCTGTCTTGGACAGTGACGGACTGTAGAGCCTTCTGGTTCCACCTCCAAGCCTGGGTTGCCCACCTGTTACCTGTCTTGAGTACGAGTACTCATCCTGTGTAATCAACTGTGCGCGGTCCGGATCACCTGTTCGGGTGCCGCGTACGCTGACCTGCATGCGAGCCCGGAACGGCGTGCTGAAACTGCTCGGACTGTGTCTGCTGGCGGGAGTCCTGCTGGCAGGCATGCTGTTCCCTGTCGTGGGTGCGCTCGGGGTGGTGTCGAACAGAGCCAGCGACACGGTCGACAGCATCTCCGCGGACCTGGTCAGCACCGACCCGCCGTTGATCTCCACGATCACGGACAAGGACGGCGCGCCGATCGCCTACCTGTACGACCAGTACCGCGTGCTCGTGCCGCCGGAGAAGATCTCCCCCACCATGAAGGCCGCCCTGGTCTCGGTGGAGGACCGCCGCTTCTACGAACACCAGGGCGTCGACTGGCGGGGCACGATCCGCGCCGGTCTGACCAACCAGTTCAGCGGCACCGTCACGCAGGGTGCTTCCACGCTGACGCAGCAATACGTGAAGAACTACCTCGTGCACGTGGTGGCCCGGAACAACAAGGTCGAACAACAAAAGGCCCAAGAGCAGACAGTTGCGCGAAAAGCCCGTGAAGCGCGCATCTCATTGCAACTGGAACGCAAACTGGGCAAGGAGGAAATCCTCGCCCGCTACCTGAACGTGGTGCCGTTCGGCTCGACCGTCTACGGCATCGCCGCGGCGTCCCAGGCGTACTTCGAGACCACGCCGGACAAGTTGACCGTGTCGCAGTCGGCGATGCTCGCGGGCATGGTCAACAGCCCGTCCGCGCTGAACCCGGAGGTGTTCCCGGAGAAGGCGCTGTCGCGGCGCAACCAGGTGATCGACAAGATGGTCGAGAACGACAAGCTGTCCCGGGACGCGGCCGACGCCGCGAAGCTGGAGCCGCTGGGGTTGGCGTCGCCGGTGCGCACGCCGACGAGCGGGTGCGTCGGCGCGGGGCCGGAGCACGGGTTCTTCTGCTCGTACGTGCTGAACTACCTGGAGCGCAACGGTTTCAGCCTGGAGCAGCTGAAGACCGGCGGGTACACGATCCAGACCACTTTGGACCGCGCGATCACCCAGCACGCCAAGCTCGCGGCGGAGGCTCAGGTCGCGAAGTCCACCGAGGGGCTCGCGAACGCGATGGCCGTCGTGCGGCCGGGCAAGGAGCGGCACGAGGTCGTGGCGCTGGTGGCGAACCGGGACTACGGGTTGAAGGCGGACCAGTACCAGACCCAGTTCGACCTGCCGTCCGGGGTGGAGAACAAGTTCGGCGCCGGGTCGGTCTACAAGGTCTTCACGGCGGCGGCGGCGCTGGAGAAGGGCATGGGCATCGAGAGCACGATGGCCACGCCCACCACGTACGTGTCGAGGGTGTTCAAGGGCGGCGGGGACAAGTGCCCGCCCACGGGCGAGCCGAACACGCGCTGGTACTGCCTGGGCAACGAGAACTCGCGGTACCCGCCGCAGATGTCGTTGCAGACGGCGTTGCAGACCTCCCCCAACACGGGTTTCGTGATCCTGGAGGAGCAGCTGGGCATGGACCCGGTGGTGGACATGGCGTCCCGGCTGGGGATGCGCGAGACGATGGCGACGAACATCGCGGGCGTGCGGCCGGACCCGAAGGCGAAGAACAAGGAGCTGCGGATCTCGCAGACCGAGTTCTACAAGTCCAACGGCGGCAACGCCTCCTTCACGCTGAGCCCGGCGCCGGTGAGCACGCTGGAGCTGGCGAACGTGGCGGCCACGATCATGAGCGGCGGGGTGTGGTGCCCGCCGTCGCCCATCGGCCGGGTGCTGGACCGCGACGGCAAACCGGTCGAGGTCAACGAAGCCCCGTGCGAGCAGGTGGTGGCCGAGCCATTGGCGAACGGGCTGGCGGCCGGGATGTCCAAGGACGACACGGGCGGCGGCACCGCGGCGCGCGCGGCGAAGCAGTTCGACTGGGCGCGGCCGATGATCGGCAAGACCGGGACGACGGAGGAGTTCAAGTCGGCCGCGTTCATGGGCGCGACGCCGGACTTCGCCGGTGCGGTGCAGACGTTCAACGACGGCGTCGAGCCGCGCGGCATCTGCGTCGACGACGGGCCGCCCAGGTTGTGCGCGAAGGGCAACATCTACGGCGGCACCGTGCCCGCGCGGACGTGGTTCGACACGATGACCAAGATCCACGACGGACTGCCGGTGCGCGGGTTGCCGCCGGTGGAGGAGCGCTACGTCAAGGGCGGGTCCGAGATCCGCATCCCGGACGTGGTGGGGCGCGACGTGAACGACGCGACCCGCACGTTGGAGCAGGCCGGGTACAAGGTGTCCGTGCATACCCGCAACTCGCCGCAGCGCAAGGGCCAGGTCGTCAGCCAGACGCCGCGCGGTAGCGCGCTGCGCGGCACGGTGGTGACGCTGCTGGTCTCGTCCGGCTACGTCCCGCCTCCGCAGCCGGTCGAGCCGACCACCACCGAGACGCCGGCCCCGGGCAACCCGGACCCGGGTCCGCCGAACCAGCCCGGTGAACCCGGCCGTCCCGGCGGCCCACCGCACATCACCCTGCCCACGGAGCCCACCAGATAGGTCGTCCGGTCCGCGGACTCGGCGCGCCGGCGAGCGAGAACCCGTGCGTCCACCGGGAGGGTTCCACCCCGACGCGCGCCCAGCGCCGCGGGTCACCCGGCAGCTGATGCGGCGGACGCCGGGTGGGATCGGCTATCAAGGGTCATGACCGGTTCCCGTGGACGGGACCTCGGGTGGGCGCTCACCGTGGTGTCGCGGTGGGCGCTCGCCGGGGTCCTGCTCGTCATCGGTGTCGCGCTGACCTGGTACTTCGTCGCCACGCGCCACGCTTCGGACCGTGCCCGGGAGGTCGCGGAGGCGTCCGCGAACCGGGCCGCGGACCGGCTCGTGGACGACCTGCGCGCCGCAGTCGCCGACGGCGGGCTGGACGACGCCGAGGTCGAGGCCCTGGACCGGGCGCGCCACCCGCTGGTGGCGGTGAGCCGGGACCCCGACCGCGTCGTGCTCACGTTCGACGTGCGCGGCTACGCGAGCGGCCTGCTCGCCAACGACACGACGGTCACGCTGTGCTCGGTCAACGAGGTCTCCCCCGCGACCGCCGCGGTGACCCGCCGGGACGGAGGGGCCTGCTGACAGCCGACCCGGCGTGGACTAGACCAGCTTCGCCTTGACCGCCGCGGCGACCCGGCCACCGTCGGCGCGCCCGGCGACCCCGGCGTTGACGACCTTCATGACCTGGCCCATCTGCCGCTGGCCGGGCCGTTCACCGAGCTGCTCGGCGACCTGCTCGATGGCGGCGTCGACGAGCGTCGCCAGTTCGGCGTCGTCGAGCTGCGCCGGCAGGTAGGCCTCCAGCACCGTGGACTCGGCCCGCTCCAGCTCGGCCTGCTCGGTCCGCCCGGCGCCCGCGAACGCCTCCGCGGCCTCCTTGCGCTTCTTCACCTCACGGGTGATGACCTTCAGCACCTCTTCGTCGCTCAGCTCACGCGCGCTCTTGCCGGAGACCTCTTCGGTCGTGAGGGCGGCCAGCGTCATCCGCAGCGCGCCCGCCCGAACGGTCTCCCGGTTCTTGATCGCCGCCGTCAGATCAGCCTGCAACCGCGCCTTCAGCTCCGCCATGAGCCGGAACGGTACCGGGAAGCCCGTCGCACCCCGAATCGGTCAACCCCCTACTCTCGACCACGTGAACACGCTCGGCCGAACGCTGCTTGCCACGACCGCCCTGGGTGCCGCCACGCTCGCCTACGCGGCGGGCATCGAGCGCAGGCGGTGGACGTTGCGCGAGGCGACGGTGCCGGTGCTCGCGCCCGGTTCGTCCCCGCTGCGGGTGCTCCACCTGTCGGACCTGCACATGATGCCGGACCAGAAGTCGAAGCAGCGCTGGGTCGCCGCGCTCGACGAGCTGGAGCCGGACCTAGTGGTGAACACCGGGGACAACCTCGCGCACAAGCAGGCCGTGCCCGCCGTCGTCCGCGCCCTCGGCCCGCTGCTGGCGCGTCCCGGCGTGTTCGTGTTCGGCAGCAACGACTACTACGCGCCGCGCCCCAAGAACCCGGTCCGCTACCTGCTGCCCTCGGCGAAGACGAAGCGGGTGCACGGCATCCCGCTGCCGTGGCGGGACCTGCGCGCGGCGATGATCGAGCGGGGCTGGCTGGACCTGACCCACGTGCGCCGCCGGTTCGAGGTGAACGGCGTGGAGGTCTTCGCCGCCGGGCTGGACGACCCGCACCTCAAGCGGGACCGCTACGACGAGATCGCCGGTCCCGTCCCGCCGGCGGGTCTTCGTCTCGGGGTCACGCACTCCCCGGAGCCGCGCGTCCTGGACCCGTTCGCGGCGGACGAGTACGACCTGGTGCTCGCGGGCCACACGCACGGCGGCCAGCTGCGCATCCCGGGCTACGGCGCTATCGTCACGAACTGCGACCTGGACCGCTCGCGCGCCCGTGGCGTGTCGCGGTGGGGTTCACACATGTGGCTGAACGTGTCCGCTGGTTTGGGGACGTCGCCGTACGCGCCGGTGCGCTTCGCGTGCCCGCCGGAGGCGAGCCTCCTGACCTTGGTCCCCCGCCCCGTCGACGCAGGTCAGAGCCAGTCCGACACGGAAAGGGGTACCCGGTTCGGAGTGGGCGGGAACGTCAGGTAGAGTTCTCCTCGTTCGATCGTAAGCGGGGTGTGGCGCAGTTTGGTAGCGCGCTTCGTTCGGGACGAAGAGGTCGCAGGTTCAAATCCTGTCACCCCGACACCGGTAAATGCAGGTCAGGCCCCGTCCACAGTAGATGTGGACGGGGCCTGACGCATGTTGCGGTGTGCCTTGGGAGAAGGTCGTGGTCTCGTACGACCCGGGTGAACGCGCCGCGTGGAGTGCGTGCGCCGTGCGCTTGGTGGCGAGCGGGACCTGGCCGACCCGGTTGATCGCGCCACCGGGGACTGGCTCGTGTTCGCGGTAGCAGGCGGCTTCGCGCACGACGGGCGAGACGTGGCCGAGCCCGCCGTCAGGCCATCGGTTGTCGTACCAGTCGAAGGCGTTCAGCACCCCGTCAAGCGCTGAGCCCGCCGAGCGTGACCATCACGATGGCGTAGCCGAGCGGTGCGAGCGCCGCGGCGGCGACCAAGGTGGCGATGCGCTCCGAGGTGGTCCGGGCCAGGAGTGGGACGACGGCGAACAAAGCCGCACACGCCCATGCCTGAACGGAGTACTGCAGGACCAGTGCGTAGTGCAGGCCCTCCGCACCGAAAACCCCGGCGAGCAGGGCCAAGCCGGTGACGCGCAGGACCGGGCGACGGCCGTGCCGCCACCACGCGCCGGCCGTCCCGAACAGCGGACCGGCGACGAGCGCCATCACCAACCACACGACCGGCCAGAACCACTCCCCCATGCCGTCGCGACCGATCTCGGCATACCCGTAGTAGCCGACCACCAGTCCGACCTCGGCGCACAGACCGCCGACGACCCCGGCTGCCAAGCCCCGTCGTGACGACCACGCGCCGGCGGCGAACGCCAACACCGTCCACACGGCGCCGGAGTTCGCGAGTTGATTCAGGGCACCCGGGAGCAAACCCTGTCCCAGGTTGGTCAACAGACCACAGATCACTCCGACGGACACCACGACCAGGGGGTCGCGCAACGCTGTGCGACGGACGGGTGAAGATTGTGTCACCATGCGTGCACTATACATAGTGTGTATACGTGGATCGCATCGCGAGCTCAGCCAGTGGCGAACACCATGGAGGGGACCGCGTGCCTCATCGCGATTCTGATGGCTTACCGGTCGACACGTGGACGGGACATCGAGCGGACCCCGGCGCAACCCACCCGCGTCCCAGCGGCGCGAACGCGTTCCTAGACCAGGTGCTGGACGAGGCGGGCAAGAGCTGCCACGGCGTCGACCTCGACACGGTCGCCAGGCTCAGGGGACGCGAGCCTCCTGACGACCGTTCACCTCCCCTGACAGCAAGCACCCCACCAGCCGCAGCGCGCAATCGCGCTTCGCGGGAAGGCCGGGAGGAGCATCGGTGATCGAACGCTCCGGACACTCGCACCAGCGGCGTGCCCGGTTGTCCAGACCTGCCCGAGAGCCTCCTCGGACAGGTCCTCCCGTTCGGGTCACACGCCCCGCAGCGGTGGGTACGGCTGGTCGGGTGCGGGCGGTCGGTTCTGCTCGTTGAGGCTCTTGGCTTCCTGGAGCTGGTCCTCCAGGGTGACGATCCGGCACGCGGCGTCGAGGCCGGTGCCCTGGTCGACCAGTTCCCTGACCCGGGCGGCCAACCGGAGTTGGGACCGGGAGTAGCGGCGGTGGCCGCCTGACGAGCGCTGCGGCTCGATCAGCTTCGCCTCGTCCAGGCTGCGCAGGAATCCCGGCGTGGTGCCGAGCATCTCCGCGGCTCTGCCCATCGTGTAGGCGGGGTAGTGGTCGTCTTCGAACTTGTCAGCCGCAGCATGCGGCTCGTTCATCCCTGGGGTCATCGCACCTCCGCGCCACGAGGGGCCCCGGCGCCATTGCTGGCACCGGGGCCCCGGGGTTATGGGTTCCCACCACCCGGCCGTGAGGCCGGTTTACCGTGTCCGCGTCATCCGCACGAGCTGCGGAGACTGCGTGGATCGCGCTTGCGTAACCGGAGACCACCTTCCCATCGTGCTGGACTGCGGTACCCGCCCGGCTCGACTTCAGCTCGAGGCAGGCGATCCGATGGTGTAAAACCCGTCCCTTCTCCTCTGGATACCGACTTCCTTGCACTGCTCGGCCACCGTGCGGGAACCCCTTCCACTGATCGGCTCCTGCGCGCCTGACCGTCCTGCCACTTCACGCGCGGTAGGTCGACTCCGGACTCGCGTACTGCTGTCTCGCACAAACCTGTTGCGTTCCCGGTACTTCACGTGCCGACTCACCCTGCGTCACGGGTAGTTCGTCATCTCCCGTGCCAACCGGACGTTCTCTCTCGTACAAGGAGAACACTACACACAGCCGCGTGCGAATGTCTACTCCAGCGATCATAGATTTACTCGTCCGAGTGGCTTCGTCTTCTGACCTGCGCAGACGGGAGAACGCCTCGCGGTCGCGGGGGACGACGGAGGACGCGGAGGCGTGCAGGGGGGGGCACAGCGGGCGCCGCAGCGGCCGCAGAACGGGGCACAGAGGGCGCAGAGCCGGACTGGGCGGACGCAGAGGTGTGCCCAGCTGGCCAGGACATGACGAAGCGGCCTCGGCGGGTGTCTCCACCCTCCGGGCCGCGAGGTCAGGAAGTCACTTCACGTGCGGTCGGAGTTCGGCCAGGCGGCGGAGGAGTTCGCCGACTTCCTGCCAGTCGAGCTTGGCCGACTCACCGGGCGGGGTGTGGATGCAGATGTTGCCCTCCTCGGTGAGGGTCACCTCCAGCGTCCGCCGACGACCCAGGGCGTCCGTGCACCCGACGCGACCGCCCTGCCGAACCGTGTTCTCGATCATCGGTCAGACCTCCCTGTGCCACCCGCGTGTAACCCGTGATTCGTTCGGACGAACGAGGACGTTACGAACTACTCCTCGCTGTTGCTTAATTCCGCAGCAGCGCTGATCACGCGTACGTCCGACCGGTACGACTCACCCAACCAGGTGAAGGTTGACGATTCAAGTCACGTTCCGTAACGAGACATCGTGGGTGATCGCGCCTCCGGACCCGCGTCCCCCGACGTGGCCCGGCCATGATCGGAGCATGGGAGACCAGGCGGAACGCGCGGCACTGCGGCGGCGGACGTACGGCACGGGCGACCTCGGCGCCAAGCCGCTCTTCGCCGGCGGCTTCATCAACTTCGGCTACTGGGCGGACATCCCGCTGGACGGCGACCTGACCGTCGAGCACCGGATCGCGTCCCAGGAAGCCCTGTACGACGTGGTCCTGGACGCGCTGGAGATCGGGCCGGACGACCGGGTGCTCGAAGTCGGTTCCGGACGCGGGGTGGGCACCCGGCGCGTCCTCCACCGCGACCCGGCGCAGGTCCGCGGCGTCGACCTGATGCCGGAACAGGTCGCGCGGGCAACCGAGGCCAACGACGACCCGCGCGTGGCCTTAGCCCGGGGCTCGTCCGACGACCTCCCGTTCCCCGACCTCTCGTTCGACGCCCTGCTGTCCGTCGAGGCCGCCCAGCACTTCGAGGACGTCCCGGGGTTCGCGCACGAGGCCGCACGCGTGCTCGCGCCGGGCGGCCGGGTCGCCGTCACCACGTTCTTCACCAGGACCGGCGACGCCGGCCCCCGACTGGCCGAGCTGCTGAAGACGTTCTCCTCCGGTCTGGACCTGGCCCACCGGATCGACGACGTGCTGCGCGACCTGTGTGCGGCCGGGTTCGCCGACGTCACCGCTCGCTCCATCGGCGAGCACGTCTGGGCGGGCTTCGACAAGTGGGTAGCGCTGACCGAGCACCCGGACGGGTGGGGCCGCAACTGGATCCGGGCCGTCGGGCGCGGCCTCGCCGACTACTTCCTGGTCACCGCCCGAAAGCCGGCAGGATCGGGGGGGTGACGACGCACCCGACCGCCGAAGTGCCCGACCCGCTGTTCGCCGACCCCGAGGCCGAGGCCCGCTGGAGGGCCCGCTTCACCGCACCCCGGGTGAGCCTGCCCGGCTGGGCCGACGACGCGCCGGACCGCAGCCTGTACCTGTCGAACTCGAGCGGCGTGTGGGAGATCTACGCCTGGGACCGCGCCACCGACACCCACCGCAAGGTCACCGACCGCCCGAACGGCACGTCGCACGGCACGCTGAGCCCGGACGGCCTGGCCATCTGGTGGTTCGCCGACACCGACGGCGACGAGTTCGGCACGTGGGTCAGCGAGCCGTTCGCGCCCGCCGGTGACGCGAAGCCCGCCGTGGACGGCGTGCCGGCCGGGTACCCGGCGGGGCTGGAGATCGGGCACGAGGTCGTCGCGGTCGGCACGTCCTCCGACGACGGCACCACGGTGTACGTCTCGCGCGACGGCGGGCCGGCCGAGGTGATCTACGCGCACGAGAACGACGGCGGCGTGTCCGCGCTGTCCAAGGACGAGACGCTGGTCGTGCTGTCGCACTCGGAGCACGGCGACAACCGGCACGCCGCGCTGCGCGTGGTGACGCCGTCCGGCGAGAAGGTCGCCGAGAAGTGGGACGGCCCCGGCAAGGGTCTGGACGCGATCGCGTTCAGCCCGGTGCGCGGCGACAACCGGCTGCTCGTCGGGCACGAGCGGCGCGGCAAGGACGAGTTGCTGATCTGGGACGTCGCGGCGGACACCGAGACCGAGGTCGTGGTCGACCTGCCCGGCGAGATCAGCGCCGACTGGTACCCGGACGCCCGGTCGCTGCTCGTCGTGCACACGTTCCAGGCGCGGAACACCCTGCACCGCTACGACCTCGCCACCAACGAGCTGTCCACGCTGGACACCGCGCACGGGACGGTCGGTAACGCGGGCGTGCGTCCGGACGGCGCGGTGGAGTACTCGTGGTCGTCGGCCGCGCGGCCCGGTGTGGTGCGTGTGCTCGGCGCGGACGGTGACGACCGCGTGCTGCTGGAGCCGCCCGGCCACAAGGCGCCCCAGTCGGTCGACCTGACCGACGTGTTCGTGGGCGACGTGCACGCGCTGGTGGCCCGTCCGGAAGGCGCGCCCGACGGCCCGCTGCCGACCGTGTTCCACCTGCACGGAGGCCCGCACGCGGCGGACGAGGACCGGTTCTCCGCCTACCGCGCGGTGTGGTTGGACGCGGGGTTCGCCGTGGTGCACGTGAACTACCGCGGGTCCACCGGGTACGGCTCGAAGTGGCGTGACGCGATCGAGGGCCGGCCGGGGCTGACCGAGCTGGAGGACGTGGCCGCGGTGCACGACTGGGCCGTGGGATCGGGGTTCGCCGACCCGGCGAAGTGCGTGGTCAACGGCGCGTCGTGGGGCGGTTACCTGTCGCTGCTGGCGCTCGGGACGCAGCCGGAGCTGTGGGCGGCCGGGGTCGCGGGCGTGCCGGTGGCGGACTACCTGGCCGCGTACGAGGACGAGATGGAGCCGCTGCGGGCGTTCGACCGGGCGCTGTTCGGCGGGTCGCCGGAGGAGCTGCCCGACCGGTACCGCGAGTGCTCGCCGCTGACCTACGTGGACGCGGTGCGCGCGCCGGTGCTGGTGCTGGCGGGAGAGAACGACCCGCGCTGCCCGATCCGGCAGATCGACAACTACCTGGACCGGCTGGCCGCGCGGAGCGCGACGTACGAGGTGTACCGGTACGACGCCGGGCACGGCTCGCTGGTGGTGGCGGAGACGATCCGGCAGACGGCCGCCGAGGTCGCGTTCGTGCAGCGCGTGCTGTGACCGCAGGTGCTGCGACCGACCGACTGCGGTAACCGGGCCGGTGCGGTGGGCCGGTGACCGGCCAGGGGCCACCGGGATCTCCCGGTGGCCCCTCCGCGTCGTGCGGGCCGGCTCAGGCCTGCTGCGCCTGCCACATCCAGTGCGCCTGCTCGAACGCCTTGGTGATCTCGATCAGCAGGTCCTGGGTGACCAGGTCGGACTTGTCCGTCTCGTCGATCCGGCCGCGCAGCCGCTGGATCAGCTCACCCAGCGCGGTCACCACGGCCGCGATCACCTGCTCCTCCTTCAGCCAGCCGCCGGGGAAGTCCGGCACGCCGGAGCCGTCGGCGACCGTCCGCGCCTTGCCGTCGGGCGAGACGCCCAGCGCGGCGGCGCGTTCGGCGACCTCGTCGGTGTACGTGCGCGCGGTGGTCACCAGCTCGTCCAGCTGGAGGTGCACGCTGCGGAAGTTCTTGCCGACGACGTTCCAGTGCGCCTGCTTGGCCACCAAGGACAGGTCGATCAGGTCGACCAGGGTGGCCTGGAGGACCGTGCCCACCGACGCCCTGTCGGACTCGGTCAGCGGGCTGGTGATCGGAGACTTGCTCATGGTCTGACGCCTCCTTCAGACGGTGGTCGTGAGAGCCACCTCGATGTTGCCGCGGGTGGCGTTGGAGTACGGGCAGATCCGGTGCGCTGCGGCCACGAGCTGCTCGGCCACGGCCTGCTCCACACCGGGGATGTGCGTCGCCAGCTCCACGGCCAGCTGGAAGCCGTCGCTGCCGTTGGAGCCGAGGCCGACCTTCGCGGTGACGGTCGTCTCGCCGATCGTCGCCTTGGTCTGCCTCGCGGCGACCTTCAGCGCGCTGTGGAAGCACGCCGCGTACCCGGCCGCGAACAGCTGCTCCGGGTTGGTCTTGTCACCGCCCGGTCCACCCAGCTCCTTGGGCGTGGACAGCTGCTCGTCGATCACCCCGTCGGAGGAGCGGACCTCGCCGTTGCGACCGTCCCCGACTGCGACGGCTTCCGCCGTGTAGAGCACCTGCATGGTGAACGCACTCCTTCGAGCTGGAGGAAGGGCCTGACGACCACCCCAACACCCGGCCGAAGCCGAACCACACCCAGGTGGTGTGGCAGCTCACGCCACCCGGACAGGTACCCGCTCAGCCCGCCCTCGACACGGCGAACTCGGTCACCTGTCGCCCGATCGTGCGCAGTTGGTCGGCCACGGACGGCATCGAGCACCCGCCGTCCGGGTCGAACACGACCTCGCGCGAGTTCACCGCCGCGCCCAGCGGGGTGGGCCAACCGCGCAGGGCGTGCACGATCGAGCGCAACGCCGTCAGCGTCGTCACGGACGCCTGCCAGCCCTGGGCCGCCGCGACGCAGCCGACGGCCCGGCCGTCCAGGTACGGGCGCTCGTCGCCACGCATGTCCTCGACGTAGTCCAAGGCGTTCTTGACCAGGCCGGACACCGTGCCGTGGTAGCCGGGTGAGACGAGCACCACACCGCCCGCGTGGCGCAGGGCGTCGACGAGCCGGCGGGCGTTGTCCGGCCGTTCGGGGTCGGACGGGTCGTAGAAGGGCAGCACCAGGTCGGGCCCCGCGATCTCGACGACTTCGGCGCCCGCGTCGGCCGCGCCCTCCAGCACGATCCTCATCGCGCGTTCGGACTGCGAGTTGGGGCGGAGGGACCCGCCGATGCCCACCACGGTGACCGTCATGGTTTCCGATCCTGCCACCTCCAGCTATCTGGAGGTCCAGTCCCTCGCCTCCGGACCTACCGGCAAGTAACGTACGGCGCATGTCGAAGCTCGCCGACTCGATCCCTCCCGGTGTCCTCGCCGGCGCCCTCCGCTTCGCGTTCGGCCTGCCCGCGCCGCTGCGCAGGCTGATCGCCGGCCGCCCGATCACGCTGGACGGCCAGCGGCTGCACCCTGAGGCGCAGTTGCTGCTGAGGCTGCAGCAGCTCAGCGGTGAGGACTGGCGGACGACCACGCCCGCCGCGAACCGCCTCGCGCTGACCCGCAGCAACGCGCTGGTGTGCGGTCCGGTGATCGGCGGCGTGGCGGTGCGGTCGCTGTCGCTGGACGGCGTCGGCGGCCATGCCGTCGGGGCGCGGTTCTACGAACCGACCGGCCTGGCCACGGGGTCGCCGCTGCTGGTCTTCTACCACGGTGGCGGGTGGGTCAGCGGCGACCTGGACAGCCACGACAACCTGTGCCGGTTCCTCGCCCTCGAAGGCGGGGTGCGGGTGCTGTCGGCGGACTACCGGCTCGCGCCCGAGCACCCGTTCCCGGCGGCGGCGGACGACGCGCAGGCCGCGTTCGAGTACGCCGTGTCGCACGCGTCCGAGCTGGGGATCGACCCGCACCGCATCGCGCTGGGCGGCGACAGCGCGGGCGGCAACCTGGCGGCCGTCACGGCGTTGCACGCGGGTGCGGTGAAGCCGGTGTTCCTGCTGCTGTTCTACCCGGCGGTGGACGCGTCGGTGCGGCGGCGGTCGCGGGACCTGTTCGGCAACGGGTTCTTCCTGACCGACGAGAAGATGGACTGGTTCCTGGACCACTACGTGCCGTCGCGCGAGGCGCACACCGATCCCCGGTTGTCGGTGCTGCTGGCGGAGGACCTGAGCGGGCTGCCGCCGACGTACCTGGCGACCGCGGGGTTCGACCCGTTGCGGGACGAGGGCGAGGCGTTCGCGGAGAAGCTGGCCCGGCAGGGGGTGCCGGTGGTGCTGCGGCGGCACGCCGGGCTGTTCCACGGGTACGCGAACATCCTCGGCGTCGGCGGCGTGTTCCGGGAGGCGGTGGCGGAGGCGGTCGGGTCGTTGCGCACCGGGCTGGCGCTGGCCAACACCCGCCAGGACATCCCCGAGACCGCCTGACCTGCCGGATAGCGCTCGGCCTACGGGTTAGGCGAAACCGGGCCACCCGTGAGGACGGGCGGCCCGGTCAGGGGTGGAGCTCGATCACCTGCCGAAGGCGGCGGCGATCTTGTCGCCGGTCTCCTTGTCGATGTCGCGCCAGTACTCGAAGACGCGCTCCAGCACGGGCTCGGACACGCCGTTCGACGCGTGCCCGATCACGGTCTGCACCAGGCGCTCGCGCTGCGCCTCGTCCATCACCTCGCGGATCAGGGTGCCGGCCTGGCCGAAGTCGTCGTCCTCCGCGTGCAGCCTGTACGCGGAACGGGTGACCGCGTCCTCGACGCCGTACGACGACGCCACCTCACCCGCCGCCGCACCGGCCGCGTGGGGGCCGCCGTACGAGTTGGGCGCGTACACCGGGTCGGCGGCGTTGGCGGAACGCATCGCGCCGTCCTTGGAGTACGAGTTCACCGGCGACTTCGGCCGGTTCACCGGGAGCTCGTTGTAGTTCGTGCCGATCCGGTACCGGTGCGCGTCCGGGTACGAGAAGATCCGGCCGATCAGCATCTTGTCCGGCGACGTGCCGATGCCGGGCACCAGGTTCGTCGGCTCGAACGCGGCCTGCTCGATCTCGGCGAAGTAGTCCGCCGGGTTCCGGTCCAGCACCAGCTTGCCGACCTTGATCAGCGGGTAGTCCGCGTGCGGCCACACCTTGGTCAGGTCGAACGGGTTGAAGCGGTAGGTCGCCGCGTCCTCGTACGGCATGACCTGCACGTGCAGCGTCCACGACGGGAACTCGCCGCGCTCGATGGAGTGCCACAGGTCGGCGCGGTGCGCGTCGGCGTCCTCACCGGCGATGCGGGCGGCCTCTTCCGACGTCACGTTCTCGATGCCCTGGTCGGTCTTGAAGTGGTACTTCACCCAGGAGCGCTCGCCGGCCGCGTTCTCCCACAGGTAGGTGTGCGAGCCGTAGCCGTTCTGGTGGCGCCACGTCTTCGGGATGCCCCGGTCGCCCATCAGCCACGTGACCTGGTGCGCGGTCTGCGGCTGGAGGGTCCAGAAGTCCCACTGCATGTCGTGGTCGCGGCGGCCGGTGTCGGCGCGGCGCTTCTGCGAGCGGATGAAGTCCGGGAACTTGATCGGGTCGCGCAGGAAGAACACCGGCGTGTTGTTGCCGACGATGTCGTAGTTGCCCTGCGTCGTGTAGAACTTCAGCGCGAAGCCGCGCGGGTCGCGCCACGTGTCGGGCGAACCCATCTCGCCGGCGACGGTCGAGAAGCGCAGCAGCGCCTCGGTCTTCACACCGGGCTGGAACAGCGCCGCCTTGGTGTAGCGGCTGATGTCCTCGGTCGTCTCGAAGTAGCCGAACGCCCCGCCACCCTTGGCGTGCACGACCCGCTCGGGCACCCGCTCCCGGTTGAACTGGGCGTTCTTCTCGATCAGGTAGTGGTCCTGGAGCAGGATCGGGCCGTTCGCCCCGAGGGTCAGCGAGTGGTCGTCGCTCGCGACCGGGATGCCTGCGTTGTTGGTGGTGTGACGCGCTTCGGTCACGCTTGCTCCTTCTGAGTTCTTCGGCAGTCAGGGCAGAGCCCCCAGAACAGGACCTCGGCCTCGTCCACGGCGAAGCCGACCGCGTCCGACGGCGCCAGGCAGGGCGCGGCGCCGTGGACGCAGTCGACGTCCTCGGTCCGCGCGCACACGCGGCACACGAGGTGGTGGTGGTTGTCGCCGGTCCTCGTCTCGTACCGCGCCGGGTGTCCGGCGGGTTCGATCCGGCGCAACAACCCGGCCCGCGCGCACGCGTGCAGCACGTCGTAGACGGCCTGCGTCGACACGGACCCCAACCTGGCACGCACACCTTCGGCGACCGAGTCGGCCGTGGCGTGGGGGTGTTCCGCGAGCCATTCGAGCACCGCGATCCGGGGCGCGGTGACGCGCAGTCCGGCGTCCTTGAGCAGCTCGCGTGGTCCTGGGGTCATGGCTGCACCACTCCATCACTCTTTCTTGAATGAGTCAAGAAAACGAACGGTTAAACCTGTTGCCCTGCCCAGTGAAGATAAGCGCGTGAACGTCGCTCCCTACCTGGCTGTTCTCCGGACACCCCGCGTGCCCGGCTTCATGCTGCTGATGCTGTTGGCACGGGTGCCGGCGACCGCCGCGGGCATGACGGTCACCTTGCACGTCCTCCTCGCGCTGGATCGAGGTTACGGCGCATCCGGCCTGGTCGGCGCGGTCAGCACGGTCGGGATCGCGGTGGGGTCGCCGCTGATGGGCCACCTGGTCGACCGGCGCGGCCTGCGGGTGATGCTGCTGCTGTCGATGGCGACGGAGGGCGTCTTCTGGTTCGTCGCGCCGTTGCTGCCGTACGACTTCCTGCTGGTCACGGCGTTCCTCTCCGGGACCACCGTGATGCCGGTGATGTCGTTGGGCAGGCAGATCCTGACCGCGCTCGTGCCGGACGAACGCCGGCGCACCGCGTTGGCGATGGACTCGATGGCCGTGGAGGTCGCGTTCATGGCCGGCCCGGCGCTGGGTGTCGCGCTCACCACGCAGGCGTCGAGCCGGACCGCGATGTGGACGATCGGCGTGTCGATGGTGCTGATCGGCGCGGTCCTGTGGGTGGTGGACCCGCCGGTCCGCAGCGAGGGCGAGAGCCGGATCCCGGTGCCGCGCCGCGAGTGGCTGGACGGCCGGATGCTCGGCGTGCTGATCAGCGCGGGCGGTGCCACGTTCGTGCTGTCGGGCGTCGAGGTGGCGGTCGTGGCGGTGATGCGCGACCTGGGCCTCACGTCGTGGACGGGCGCGGTGGTCGTGGTGATGTGCGTGGCGTCGCTGGTCGGCGGGTTCCTCTACGGCGGCCTGAACCGGGTGCCGCCGCTGTGGGCGCTGATGGGCGGGATGGGGGTGCTGGCCATCCCGATCGGCTTGGTCGACTGGTCGCCGTGGCTGCTGGCGCTGGCGTTGATCCCGACGAACTTCCTGTGCGCGCCGACGATCACGGCGACCGGTGAGGCGATCACGAAGTACGCCCCGGCGTCCGCACGCGGTGTGGCGATGGGCCTTCAAGGGTCGGCGTTCACGCTCGGCGTGGCGTTGGGCGCACCGGTGAGCGGGTTCGTGATCGACCTCTCGTCACCGGCGTGGGGCTTCGCGGTGGCGGGTGTCGGCGCGGTGCTGGTCTCGGCCGGCACGGTGGTGCTCGGCCGCCGCGCGAAGGCGTCAGTCGAAGTCGCGTAGCGCCTGGTAGAGGCGGTCGACGGCGGGGCGGGCGCGAGCGTAGTGGCGGACCGCCCCGGGGTCGGGTGCGACGGTCTTGACCGGTTTCACGAGGTCGGCGGCGACGGTCAGCGACGGGATCTCACCGAGCGACCGCCAGCCGACCAGGGCCGCGCCGACGCCCGAGCCCTCGCTGTCGTCGGCCAGTTCGAGGTCCAGGCCCAGCGCGGACGCCAGCACGGTCGCCCACAGGTCGCTCCGGAACGCGCCGCCGGTCACGCGCACCGCGTGCACGTCCGCGACCGAGCGCACCGCGTCCAGCACCAGCGCCAGCTGCTGCGACACGCCCTCGACCAGCGCCCGGGTGATCTCGGCCCGGCCGTGCTCGCGCCGCAGCCCGATCAACGCCGACGTCGCGTCCGCGTCCCACCACGGCGCGCGCTCGCCCAGCAGGTACGGCAGCGCCGTCACGCCGGCCGCGCCGACGGGCACCGCGGCGGCCTCGTCCAGCAACGCGCCCACCTCGACGCCGAACGTCTCGGCGGCCCACTGCGCCACCACACCGCCGTTGCTGACGGCTCCGCCGATCACCCACAGCCCTTCGGCGATGGCGTAGCAGAACACCCGTCCCCGCTCGTCCACGGCGGGTTCGGAGCGCACCACCCGCAGCGCGCCGCTCGTCCCCAGCGACACCGCCGCCACCCCGGGCACGACCGCGCCGACGCCGAGGTTCGCCATCGGCCCGTCACCGCCGCCGAGCACGACCGGCAGGCCGGCGGACAGCCCGGGGACGTCCAGGGTCAACGGCAGCGAGTCCACCGGAGCGTGCAGCGACGGCAACTGCTCGGCGCGCACGCCCGCGAACGCCAACGCGTCCGGGTGCCAGTCCAGCGACACGATGTCCATCAGGCCGGTCGCCGACCCCGACGAGTGCTCGGTGGCCAGCACCCCGGTCAGCTTCAACGCCACGAAGTCCTTCAGCCCGCACCACCGGGAGGCGGAGAACCCGTGGTCGCGGAACCAGGCGAGCTTCACCAACGGGGACATGGTGTGGATCGGGGTGCCGGTCGCGCGGTGCAACGCGATGCCGTCAGCGGTGCCGCGCAGCCGCGCCGTCTGCTCCTGCGCACGGTTGTCCGCCCACGACACGGACGGCGTGACGGGCGTGCCCAAGGCGTCCAAACCCACGAGGGTGTGCATGGCGCCGGTCAACGACAGCGCCCGCACGTCGAGCCCTTGCGAGGCGACCTCGCGCAACGCCCGGAGAGCCGCGCCCCACACCTCGACCGGGTCGTGGGTCGCCTCGCCGGAGGGCGTGGTGCGCATCGGGTAGCCGTACTCCGCCGATGCCACCACGCCCGCGTCCCGGTCCACCGCGATGACCTTGGTCGACGTCGTCCCCAGGTCGATCGCGAGCACTACCTCCGCCATAGGCCGAAAACCTACAGGCACCGCCACCTACAGTCGGGTCACCAGCTCTTCGGCGATCTCGTAGGTGTTCAGCGCCGCGCCCTTGCGCAGGTTGTCACCGCACACGAAGAAGTCGAGCGTGTTCGGGAAGTCCAGCGCCTGCCGCACCCGGCCGACGTAGGTCGGGTCGCCGCCGACGACGTCCGCCGGCGTCGGGAACCTCAGCTCCGCCGGGTCGTCCACCAGCACCAGCGACGGCTGCTCCTCGAACAGCTTGTGCGCCTGCTCGACCGTCACCTCGCGGGCGAACGTGGCGTGCACCGCCAGCGAGTGCGTCGTCACGACGGGCACGCGCACGCACGTCGCGGACACCTTCAGCTCCGGGATGCCCAGGATCTTGCGCGACTCGTTGCGGACCTTCAGCTCCTCGCTGGTCCACCCGTCGTCCTTCAAGGACCCGGCCCACGGCACCACGTTCAGCGCCAACGGCGCGGGGAACGGCGAGTCGGACACCGGCAGGCCGGCGGCCTCCAGCGTCTCCCGCACGTCGCCCGCGCGCACGCCGACTTCCTTGCCCGCCAGCGCCGAGACCTCCGCGTACAGCCGGTCGATCGCCGACTGCCCGCCGCCCGACGCCGCCTGGTAGGACGCCACGACCAGCTCGCGCAGCCCGAACTCCCGGTGCAGCGCACCGAGCGCGGCCATCATCGACAGCGTCGTGCAGTTCGGGTTGGCGATGATCCCCTTGGGACGCGCGGAGATCTGGTCGGCGTTCACCTCGGGCACCACCAGCGGCACCTCGGGGTCCATCCGGAACGCGCCCGAGTTGTCCACCGCGACCGCACCGCGCGCGGCGGCGATCGGGGCCCACTCGGCCGACACCTCGTCCGGCACGTCGAACATCGCCACGTCCACGCCGTCGAACGCCTCGGCCGACAGGGCGATCACGGTCAGCTCTTCGCCGCGCACGGTGATCTTCTTGCCCGCCGAGCGCGGTGACGCGATCAGCCGGATCTCACCCCACGGCACGGACTCCCGGCCGTTGATGATGTCGATCATGACGGTGCCGACGGCACCGGTAGCTCCCACCAGGGCCAGGACCGGCATGCGCGGGACACCCGCACCCGACGTCGTCATCGTCCACTCCCCGCGTACACCACGGCCTCTTCGTCGCCGCCCAGCTCGAACGCGTCGTGCAGCGCCCGCACGGCGTCGTCCAGCTGCGTGTCGCGGCAGACGACCGAGATCCGGATCTCCGAGGTGGAGATGATCTCGATGTTGACGCCCGCCAACGCGAGCGCCTCGCAGAACTGCGCGATCACACCGGGGTGCGAGCGCATGCCCGCGCCGACCAGCGACACCTTGCCCACGTGGTCGTCGTAGAGCACCTGGTCGAAGCCGATCTCCCCGCGCGCCTTCTCCAGCGCCGCCACGGCGCGCGGCCCGTCGTCCTTCGGCAGGGTGAACGTCACGTCGGTGCGGCCGGACACGGCCTGGGACACGTTCTGCACGACCATGTCGATGTCGAGTTCCGCCTCGGCCACGACGCGGAAGATGCGCGCCGCCATGCCGGGGAGGTCGGGCACCGCGGTCACGGTCACCTTGGCCTCGGACCGGTCGTGCGCGACGCCGGTGATCATCGCCTGTTCCACGGTAAGGTCCTCCACTGACCCGGACACGATGGTCCCGGGCTTGTTGCTGAACGAAGATCGGACGTGCACCGGAACGCCGTACCGCCGGGCGTACTCGACGCAGCGCAGCATGAGCACCTTGGCCCCGCACGCCGCCATTTCGAGCATCTCCTCGTAGGTGATGGTCGCCAGCCGCTTGGCGTTCGGCACGATGCGCGGATCGGCGGTGAACACGCCGTCCACGTCGGTGTAGATCTCGCAGACGTCGGCCTTCAGGGCAGCCGCCAACGCCACCGCGGTGGTGTCGGTGCCGCCGCGGCCGAGCGTGGTGATCTCCTTGCTGTCCTGGCTGACGCCCTGGAACCCCGCGACGATCGCGATGGCGCCCTCGGACAGCGCGTCCTGGATGCGGCTCGGCGTCACGTCGATGATGCGCGCCTTGCCGTGCACGGACGTGGTGATCACGCCGGCCTGCGAGCCGGTGTAAGAACGCGCCTCGGCGCCCAGCGAACTGATCGCCATCGCCAGCAGCGACATGGAGATCCGCTCACCGGACGTGAGCAGCATGTCCATCTCGCGGGCGGGCGGCACCGGTGACACCTGGCGCGCAAGGTCGAGCAGCTCGTCGGTCGTGTCGCCCATCGCGGAGACGGCGACGACGACGTCGTTGCCCGCTTTGCGGGTCGCGACGATGCGCTCGGCCACCCGTTTGATCCGCTCGGCGCTCCCGACCGAGGAACCGCCGTACTTCTGGACGACGAGCGCCACAGACCCACTCCTCCCAGGTGCTTAAAGCCCAGCTTGCCCGGCACCCTACCTGGCCCGTGGTCCGGACAGCGGTCACCGTGACCCCCACTACTCTCGACGTCGTGTCCACCCTTGAGGCCGTTGACGCGCACCCCGGGGACGCGTCGCGCGCGCGTGGCGGCATGGCGCGATTCGCCGGCCACCGGGTCACGACCGCGCTCGCGCCGGCCGTCCTCTTCCTGGTCGTGCGGGAGTTGGGGCTGCTCGTGCTCCAGCTGATGGCGGCCCGCTGGGACAAGGACGTCACGGGCGTGCTCACGTCGTGGGACGGGCAGTGGTTCCTGGGCATCGCCGAGGGCGGCTACGCGGACGTCCCGGCCGGGTTGGTGGACGCGTTCGGGCGGCGGTCGCCCGAGACGCCCCTTGCCTTCTTCCCCGGCTACCCGACGCTGGTGCGGTGGGTGGACGGGCTGCCGGGCGTGCCGGTGGTGGGCGCGGCGTTCGCGGTGAGCCTGGTCAGCGGTGTGGTCTGCGCCTACGGGCTGGCCCGGCTGGGCTCGCGGGTGCTGGGCGGGTCGCGGCGGGCCGGGCTGGTCCTGGTGGTGCTGTTCGCGGCGTCGCCGATGGCGGTGGTGCTGTCGATGACGTACTCCGAGGCGACGTTCTGCGCTCTCGCCGTCTGGTCGCTCGTGGGTGTGGTCGAGCGGCGCTGGCTGGTGGCCGGGGTGTGCTGCGCGGCGGCGGGGCTGGTGCGGCCGACTGCGGCGGCGCTGGTCCTGGCGGTGTGCGCGGCGGCGGCCTGGGCCGCGTGGCAGCGGCGGGACGGGTGGCGGCCGTGGGTGGGTGGGCTCGTCGCGCCGCTCGGGCTGGTCGGGTACCTGGCGTACGTGGCGGTGCTGACCGGGCGGTGGGACGGCTGGTTCGCCGTTCAGCAGATCGGGTGGGATTCCCGCTTCGACGGCGGCGCGGCGACGTGGAAGTTCGCGCTGCTCATCCTGGGCGAGCCACGGTCGGTGCTGGAGCTGGCGACGGTGTGGCTGCTGGTGGTGGCGCTGGCGCTGGTGGTGGTGGGCATCCGGCACAAGCTGGAGTGGCCGCTCATCGTCTACGGCGCCGGCGTGCTGGCCATGGACCTCGGGTCGAACGGGCTGATGAACTCGAAGGCACGGCTGCTGGTGCCGGCGTTCACGCTGCTCCTGCCGGTGGCGTTGGCGTTGGCGCGGCGGCGGACGGGGACGGTGGTGGCGGTGCTGGTGGGCGTGTCGGTGTTCAGCGCGTGGTTCGGCGCCTACGCCATCACGGCTTG
Organism: Saccharothrix isguenensis; assembly: GCF_052936305.1. Classification (NCBI taxonomy): domain Bacteria; kingdom Bacillati; phylum Actinomycetota; class Actinomycetes; order Pseudonocardiales; family Pseudonocardiaceae; genus Saccharothrix; species Saccharothrix isguenensis. The sequence goes on along the minus strand of NZ_CP193626.1, from coordinate 244,877 downwards.
GCAGTTCGCGATCTGATGGACGTCAACCCGTTGATCTCGAAGCGCTGGAGCCCGCGGGCGTTCGACGGCACGGCGGAGGTCTCGCCCCCGACCGTGCGCGTGCTGCTGGAGGCGGCCCGCTGGGCGGCGTCGCACGGCAACACGCAACCCGCCCGGTTCCTGGTCGGCTACCGCGGCGATGACACGTTCGAGCGCATCTTCACGGCGCTGCGGCCCGGTAACCAGACGTGGGCGGGACGGGCCTCGGTGCTGCTGGTGGGCGCGGTGGCCGAGTCGGACGAGCGCGGGCCGCTGCCGAACACCGAGTTCGGCCTGGGCCTGGCGGTGCAGAACCTGGTGCTGCAGGCCGTGGAGCTGGGCCTGGTCACGCACCAGGTGGGCGGGTTCTCGCCGGACGCGGTGCGCGAGGCGTTCGGGCTGCCGGAGGACGTGCGGCCGGTGGTCGTGATCGCGGTCGGCGTGCTCGGGGACGTCGGGGACCTGCCCGAGGACCTGCAAGCGCGGGAGCGTCGGCCACGAGTGCGCAAGCCGCTCACCGAGACCGTCTTCGCGGGTCGTTGGGGCCGGCCGGCCTTTCCGGACTGACGCCCGGTCCCCGCCGCAGGGGGGACGGCGGCGGGGACCGGGACGGAGGGGGGTCAGCGCGCTACGACGCGAGCCAGCAGTCCTGCGACAACGAGCCAGAAAACCGCCGCGAGACCGTAGTTCAGAAACACGTCGAGCTTGGTGTTGCCCGTCTGGAACAACCCCGGGAAGAAGAGTGCCAGCGGCTCCGCGAGCTGCTGGATGAAGCGGAAGAACGCGTTGGCGGTGTTCACCCCGATGAGGAGCATGAGGATGTACAACACCTCGATGCCCGCGAAAACGGCACCGACGCCGCGGATCACTCGGGCAGCGGTGTAGTTGCCGCTGCGCGTTGAGGTTCGCCATCTGGACATGTCAAGAAGGTGCCCGTTTCACGATCGAGTGAAACTCTAACGGGTGAAGTTCCACCATCTGGGCGTGCGGTTCCACACCACGCCGAAATCCGGTTAACCTGTGCGGCATGGCACGTGCGCTCCTGCTTCGCCGCCGTGACGGGGTCTGATCAGACCGGCCCCCCGTCGCGGGATCGAGCGTTGCCGCCGGTCGTCTCCAGTCCCCGGCAGCAGGAGCACCCCGATCATGAGCACGAGCCCCGACGCGTACACCTCCGGTTCGAGCCGCATCCGGCCCCCGGCCCGTCCCGTCCCCGGCCAGCCCGCGTGGAACCCGCAGCGCGGCACGTCCATGCCGGTCCACCGCTACCGGCCGTTCCACGAGGTCGTGGAGGCGGTCGACGTACCGGACCGCACGTGGCCCGCGAAACGGATCACCAAGGCGCCGCTGTGGTGCGCCGTCGACCTGCGTGACGGCAACCAGGCGCTGATCGACCCCATGTCGCCGGCGCGCAAGCGCAAGATGTTCGACCTGCTCGTGCGGATGGGCTACAAGGAGATCGAGGTCGGGTTCCCGGCCGCGTCGCAGACCGACTTCGACTTCGTCCGCGAGATCATCGAGGACGGCGCGATCCCGCCCGACGTCACCATCCAGGTGCTGACCCAGTGCCGCCCCGAGCTGATCACCCGCACGTTCGAGTCGCTGCGCGGCGCGGGCAAGGCGATCGTGCACTTCTACAACTCGACGTCGGTCCTGCAGCGCCGGGTCGTGTTCAAGTCCGACCGCGAGGGCATCAAGAAGATCGCCACCGACGCCGCCGCGTTCGCGCTGGAGCAGGAGAAGGACTACCCGGAGACCGAGTTCCGGTACGAGTACTCGCCCGAGTCGTACACCGGGACCGAGCTGTCGTACGCGCTGGAGGTCTGCGACGCGGTGTCGGAGATCATCCGGCCGACGCCCGCGAAGCCGCTGATCATCAACCTGCCGGCGACGGTGGAGATGGCCACGCCGAACGTGTACGCGGACTCGATCGAGTGGATGTCGCGCAACCTGGCCAGGCGTGAGTCGATCATCCTGTCGCTGCACCCGCACAACGACCGGGGCACCGGTGTGGCGGCGGCCGAGCTGGGCTACCTGGCCGGCGCCGACCGGATCGAGGGGTGCCTGTTCGGCAACGGCGAGCGCACCGGCAACGTGTGCCTGGTGACGCTGGGCATGAACATGTTCAGCCAGGGCGTCGACCCGCAGATCGACTTCTCGGACATCGACGAGATCCGGCGGACGGTCGAGTACTGCAACCAGCTGCCGGTGGCCGAGCGGCACCCGTACGGCGGCGACCTGGTGTTCACCGCGTTCTCGGGGTCGCACCAGGACGCGATCAAGAAGGGCTTCGAAGCCCTGGAGGACGCCGCCAAGGCCTCCGGGCAGCACGTGGACGAGTTCCCGTGGGAGGTCCCGTACCTGCCGATCGACCCGAAGGACGTCGGCCGCAACTACGAGGCCGTGATCCGGGTCAACTCGCAGTCCGGCAAGGGCGGCGTGGCGTACCTGATGAAGTCCGAGCACCACCTGGACCTGCCGCGCCGGCTGCAGGTCGAGTTCTCCCGGGTCATCCAGGAGGTCACGGACACGCAGGGCGGGGAGATCAGCCCCAAGGACATGTGGGACTCGTTCTCGGACGAGTACCTGGACGGCACCGTGCCGCTGAAGCTGCTGCGGCACAAGGTGTCCGGCGACGGCAGCGGCCACGAGAAGATCAAGGCCGTGGTCGTGGTGGACGGCGAGGCGCAGGAGATCACCGGCGGCGGCAACGGTCCGATCGCGGCGTTCGTGGACGCCCTGGCGACCGTCGGGTACGACGTGCGCGTGCTGGACTACTTCGAGCACGCCATGTCGTCCGGTGACGACGCCCGTGCGGCGGCCTACCTGGAGTGCGCCGTGTCCGACCGGGTGCTGTGGGGCGTCGGGATCGACAGCTCCACCGTGGCCGCGTCGCTGCGCGCCCTGGTCTCCGCCGTCAACCGCGCCAACCGGTAGGGCTGACGGGTCGCCTCGCCGGTTCACAGCGGCGAGGCGACCCCAGCTCTTGTGTCGGGTCAGCGCGGGTCGGGTCAGCGCAGGTCGGGTCGGCGCAGGTCGGGTCGGCGCAGGTCGGCGAAGAACTCGCGCACGTCGGCCACCAGCAGCTCGGGCTGCTCCATCGCCAGGAAGTGGCCGCCCCGGTCCAGTTCCGTCCAGCGCACCACGTTGTGGTCCCGTTCGGCCCAACGGCGGATCGTCACGTCGTGCGCCGAGACGAGCACACCGGTCGGCACGGTCGCGGGCCCGCTCCCCGACCACTCGCCCGTGTCGCTCCACGCGTCCGCCTTCGCGGAGATCTCCTCGTAGTAGACCTGCGCCGCCGACGCGGCCGTGCCGGTCAGCCAGTACAGCGACACGTCGGTCAGCACGCGGTCGCGGTCGACGCTGTCCTCGGGCAGGCCGTCCTCCGGATCGGTCAGCTCCTTGAACTTCTCCACGATCCACGCGAGCTGGCCGACCGGCGAGTCGTGCAGCCCGTAGGCCACGGTCTGCGGGCGCTTGGCGTTGCACTGCAGGTAGCCGTCGTTGAAGTTCTCCACGGCCGCCCACCGCCGCTGCTCCACCTCCGTCAGGCCGTCCATCTCGCCCTCCGCGCCGACCGGGAACGTGAGCAGCGCGTTGACGTGGACGCCGACCACCCGGTCCGGCGCCTGCCCGCCCATCTCGGGGGCGACCCACGAACCGGTGTCGTAGCCGTGGACGCCGTACCGCTCGTACCCGAGCGCGGCCATGAGCTCGACCAGCACGCCGGCCATCCGCGCCGCGTTCATGCCCGGACCGGCCAGCGGGGTGGAGAAGCCGAAACCCGGCAGGGACGGCACGACGAGGTGGAACGCCGCGGCCGGGTCGCCGCCGTGCGCGCGCGGGTCGGACAGGGGGCCGATGACGTCGAGGAAGTCCACCACGCCGCCCGGCCAGCCGTGCAGCAGCACGAGGGGCAGGGCGCCTGGCTCGGGCGAGCGGACGTGCAGGAAGTGCACGTCCTGCCCGTCGACGGTGGCCAGGTACTGCGGGTGCTCGTTGATCGCCGCCTCGTGCGCCCGCCAGTCGTAGCCGGTGCGCCAGTGCTCGGCGAGGTCCTTCAGGTAGTCCACCGGCACGCCCCGGCTCCAGCCGACGCCGGGCAGCTCGGCCGGCCACCGGGTGTCGGCCAACCGCCGGTGCAGGTCGTCGAGCTGCTCCTGCGGGACGTCGATGCGGAACGGGCGGATGTCGTGCTCTGTCATGGCACGGACGCTAGGGAGCCCTCGGGACGGTTCCGGTCCTAACCGTCGGGCAGGCTGGGCGGATGGTGGACACGTCCGCGCGGCTGCTCCGGCTGCTGTCGCTGTTGCAGACCCGGCGCGACTGGTCCGGCGCGGAACTCGCCGAGCGGTTGGGCGTCACCACGCGCACGGTCCGCCGTGACGTCGAACGGCTGCGCGGCCTGGGCTATCCGGTGCACGCCACCCGGGGCACGGCCGGCTACCGGTTGGGCGCGGGGGCGTCGCTGCCGCCGTTGCTGCTGGAGGACGACGAGGCGGTGGCCGTGGCGGTCGGGCTGCGCACGGCCGCCGGCGGTTCGGTCACCGGGATCGAGGAGACGTCGTTGCGGGCGCTGGCCAAGCTGGAACAGGTGCTGCCGGCGCGGCTGCGGCACCGGGTCGGCACCCTGCGCTCGGCCACCGCCCGGGTCGGGGTCGGCGGACCGCGCGTCGACCCGGACGTGCTGATGGCCATCGCGGACGCCTGCCGCCGGCACGAGGCACTGCGGTTCGACCACACGAGCCCGCGCGGCGGCGGCACGACGCGGTCCGTGCAGCCGCACGGCCTGGTCAGCTTCGGCCGGCACTGGTACCTGGTCGGCTGGGACACCGACCGCGACGACTGGCGCACCTTCCGCGTGGACCGGTTGGCTCTGCGATCCCCGAACGGCCCGCGCTTCGCACCCCGCGAACCACCCGACGGCGACGTGGCGGCCTACCTGGAGCACCGGCTGTCGTCACGGGCGTGGCCGGTGCGGGCGACCGTCCGGCTGCACGAGCCCGCGGACGCCGTGGCCGACCGGATCTGGCCCGGCATGGGCGTGGTCGAGGCCGTGGACGACCGCGCCTGCCTGCTGCACGTCGGCGCCGAGACCGCCCGCGACCTGGTCTGGATGATCACGTCGGTGGACGTCGACTTCACCCTGGCCAGTGGTCCGCCGGCGTTGGTCGACGCGCTGCGCGAGCACGCCGACCGCTGCCTGGGCGCGATCAGCCGAATTTGATCGACCTGATGTTGTAGGTGCCCGCGAGATTCCCCCGGTCACCCGGCGCGGTGCTGCCGATCCGGTCCTTGAAATCGTGCTTCGCGTAATAGTGCACCCGACTGTCCGACCGGTTCCAGACCGAACGCGGCTTGTCCAGGTGCCACGAGCAGATCTCGTCCGCCTGGGCGTTGCTCTGCGAGTACTGGCACCGCTTCCCCCCGCCGTCGGAGCCGGTGTAGAAGCAGATGTAGTTGGCGCTGCAACTCCACGCGGCCGGCGTGGACGCAGCCGGCGTGGACACAGCCGGCGTGGACGCGGAAGCCGCAGGTGCCGCCGCCACCACCCCCGACGCGACCATGCCGACCGCAGCGAGCAGTTTCACCAGCCGGCCGGTGGACGAAGTAATGCGCATGAAGATCACCCTCCCCTTTGTCGACACGATTCCGCCGACAGCGACGACTTGTGACGACTTGCGGCGAAATCCACGGGTGACGGTACCTCCGGCGCACGACTTCCAACCAGTCACACACAAGAGCGAATACGAAAGTATTCATCACCCCATTACCGCGGAAAAGCACCGCGATCAACGGCGTCACCACTGGGCGCACCTGCGCCGGCGTCGACCACCCGGTCGAGTGGACGGGGCGGGCACAGGGCGTGGCCGGCGTCACGCTCGACCGGCGCATCGACGCTCTACCAGCGGATTCGCGGACACCGGCCGGAGGGATCCTGAAGACACCGACAGGTTGGAGACGATCGGCGGCCCCGTATCGTTTCCCGGATCATGACCGCGCTCGTCGTGCTGTTCTTCGTCGCCGTGGTGCCGTTGGCGCCCACGGAGGCCGTGTTGATCGGTTGTGGCGTGCTGGCCGCGTCCGGCGACCTGCCGCTGCCCGCCGTGGTCCTGGTGGCCACGATCGGCTGCACGCTGTCCGACCTGATCAACTTCGGGGTCGGGCGGAGCGTCGGGATGCGGGCGCTCACGAAGGTCGGCCGGCGGCCCGGTCCCCGCGCCGTGGTGGAGTGGACGGCGTCCCGGCTGGCCACGCGGGGCGAGTCGATCCTGGTGGCGGTGCGGTTCGTGCCGGGCGGCGGGCTGGTGGGGGCGGTGCTGGCGGGGTCGCTGCGGTGGCCGCTGCGGCGGTTCGCGCCGATCGCGCTGGTGGGGGCCGGGCTGTGGAGCGCCTACACGGCCACGCTCGGCTACTTCGGCGGCCGGATCTTCAGTGACCCGCTGGTGGCCACGCTGATCTCGTTCGGGGTCGCCACGCTGGTCAGCGTGCCGATCGGGATGGCCGTGAGAGCGGCTCAGCGCCGGGTCGCGGACGCCGCCGTGCCCGCCTGAGCCAGCGATCTCCGCACGGCGACCCGGGCTCGTGCGTACGCGTTCGGGTCGTCGTGCAGCACGGACTGCGCGTTGGACATCTCCAGGAACGCGATCAGCTCGAACGCCACCTGGTCCGGGTCGGCCACCTCCGGGATCGTCGCGACGGTCTCGCGCACGTACTCGTTCCACTGCCGCCCGTACCCGGCGATCGCGTCACGCACCCGTCCGGGTCGGGCGTCGAACTCGGCCTGCACGGCGTAGAAGAAGCACCCGCCCGGGAACGTCCGGTTCTCCGAGTACGCCAGCCAGCCGTCGAGCAGCCGTTCCAGCCGTGCCAGGCCCGGCGGCAGCGAGAGCGCCGGCTCCACGACCTGGGCCACGAAGATCGCCGCCGCCGCGCGCACGGTCGCGAGCTGCAACTCCTCCTTGGACCCGAAGTGCGCGAACACGCCGCTCTTGCTGACCTCCAGCTCGGTGGCCAGCCGCCCGATCGACAGGCCCTCCAGCCCTTCCACCGACGCGATCTCCGCGGCCCGCCGCAGGATCAGCCGGCGCGTCTGCTCGCCGCGCTCCACCCGTCCGTCGACCTTCACAGCGCTCACGCTATCCCCCTCGCGCCCTCGACCCCTTGACGAGCCGCAAACTAATTGTACGATCGTTCGTACAACTAGAAGGGTGGATGAGCACGTGGATCTCCTGGACCTGAACCGCTCGGCGCTCGACCTGAACCTGAAGCTCATGGCCGACCTGGAGGAGCCCCACCTGGACCTGCCCACGCCGTGCGCCGGCTGGACCGTCTACGAACTGCTGCGCCACCAGGTCGAGTCCACGCTGGGGTTCACCGCGAGCGTCCGCGGCACCGCCGTCGAGGCGCCGGCGAGCGACGACATGGTCGTCGCCTACCGGGCGGCGACCGACGCGGCCACCGAGGCGTTCCGGGCCGACGGCGTGCTGGAGCGGGAAGCCGAGTTCCCCGGCTACGGCCTCCGCCGGGGCAAGGAGCTGGTGGCCGCGCACTTCGTGGACAACCTGGTGCACGCCTGGGACCTGCGCCGCGCCCTCGGCGTCGACAGCACGCTCGACGCCGAACTCGCCACGGCCGCCCACCGCATGGCGCGGCACTATCCGACGACGCCGGACGTCCGAGGGCCGGGAGCGGCGTTCGCGCTGCCGGTCGACGTGCCGGAGGACGCGCCGATCACGGACCGGCTGGTGGGCCTGCTCGGCCGCTCGCCGACCTGGTCCGCGTAACCCGATCACCGCGTCGGGGGTGTCTCGACAAGGGGGAGGCGCCCCCGGCGCGGACGGCCACGCACCCGACCCCCGGGCCGGCTAGGTTGGCATCACCGACACATTCCGGGGGGAACGCACATGAAGATCGACAACTCGATGGCCCTGGTCACCGGGGCCAACCGCGGCATCGGCCGGCACTTCGCGCGACAACTGCTGGAACGGGGTGCGGCCAAGGTCTACGCGACCGCGCGCAACCCCGACCTGGTCGACCTGCCCGGCGTCGAGGTGCTGCGGCTGGACGTCACCGACCCGGCCACCGTCGCTGCTGCCGCCACCGCCGCCGCCGACGTCACCCTGCTGGTCAACAACGCGGGCGTCATCACCGGCGAGAACCTCGTCACCGGCGACCCGGCCGCGATCAGGCTGGAGATGGACACCAACTTCTACGGCACGCTCGACGTGATCCGCGCGTTCGCGCCCGTGCTCGCCGCCAACGGCGGAGGGGCGATCCTGAACGTGCTGTCGTCGATGTCGTGGGTGTCCTACGACGGTGCCACCGCCTACAGCGCGGCGAAAGCGGCGCAGTGGAGCCTCACCAACGGCGTCAGGGTGGAACTGGCGGCGCAGGGCACGCTGGTCACCGGCCTGCTCCTGGGGCCGACCGACACGGACATGACGGCGAGCCTGGACGTGCCGAAGAACGACCCCGCCGACGTGGTGCGCGCCGCGCTGGACGGCGTCGAGGCGGACCGGATCGAGGTGCTGGCGGACGAGGTGGTCGTCGCCCTGAAGGCCGCTCTCGCCGCCGACCCGAGCACGCTCTACCCGCAGGTCGTCGGAGTCTGACCGGCCCGGTCCGGGGAACGTCGCGGGGACCAGCCCGCGCTTGCGCGCTCACCGGGCCGGACGGGGTGGCCGGGTGTTCCGGCCCGCTCACGCCCAGCCGGTCTTCGAGGAGGTCGGCGCAGTCCAGCAGGCGGCGGGCCCCGACCTCCGAGTCGGCGTCGCCCTCACCGGTCAGCCGGGCGGCGATGCGGGCGAAGTCGCCGACGACCGCCTCCGGGGATGTCGCGGTCACCCACACCAGCAGGTCGAGGTCGACGGCGGTCCCTCGGCCGACGAAGCCGTCAGCGCGCAGCGGCACCCGGCGCCGTCGTCCCCCCTGGGACCGGGTCCACGACACCGATCATGGTGCACCGAGCGGGTGGCGGTCACCGTCCGAAAGCAGGTCGGGGACGCCACGAGCGGGCGTCCCCGACCGACCACTACGGGTTCATCGCCTCCGTCACGGAAGCCGGACCGACCAGCGGGATGTCGGGCGAGATGCCCTCGTCCTCCTCCACCACCACGGCCTCGACCGCGTGCGGCCGGATCTTGCCCGCGCGGATGTCCTCCGCCCAGTGGCACGCGACCTTGTGGCCGGGCAGCACCTCGCGCATCTCCGGCCGCTCGGTGTCGCACCGGGTCGCCTGCTTCCACGGGCACCGGGTGTGGAAGCGGCAGCCCCGGGGCGGGTTCGCCGGTGACGGCAGGTCGCCGGTGAGCAGGATCCGCTCCCGCCGGTCCTCGACCACCGGGTCGGGCACGGGGATCGCCGACAGCAACGCCTTCGTGTACGGGTGCAGCGGCTCGGCGTAGAGGGCGTCCGACGTCGCCTCCTCCACCAGCCCGCCCAGGTACATCACGCCGACCCGGTCGGAGATGTGCCGCACCACGGCCAGGTCGTGCGCGATCACCAGGTAGGTGAGGCCGAACTCCTCCTGCAGGTCCTCCAGCAGGTTCACGACCTGGGCCTGCACCGACACGTCCAGCGCGGACACCGGCTCGTCGGCGATGATCAGGTCCGGCTCGACCGCCAGCGCCCGCGCGATGCCGATGCGCTGCCGCTGACCGCCGGAGAACTCGTGCGGGTACTTGCGCAGCGACGTCGTCGCCAGCCCGACCGCCGACAGCAGCGAGCGCAAGCGCTTGCCGGTCTCCTCGCGGCCCTTGTCCAGGTCGTGCGCCCGCAGGCCCTCGACCAGGATCGACTCCACCGACTGCCGGGGGTCGAGGGACGACATCGGGTCCTGGAACACCATCTGCATCCGGCGGCGCATCCGGCGCAGTTCCTCGCCCTTGAGCGTGGAGAGGTCCGTGCCGTCGAAGACGGTCCGGCCCGCAGTCGGGTCGGTCAGCCGCAGCACCGCCCGCCCGAGGGTGGACTTGCCGCAGCCGGACTCGCCGACCAGGCCGTACGTCTCGCCGCGCCGGACCGTGAGGTCGACGCCGTCCACCGCGTACACGTGGCCGACCGTGCGGTCGAGGATGACGCCCCGCTTGATCGGGAAGTGCACCTTGATGCCCTCGACGGACACCAGCGTGTCGACCGCGGTCCCGGGTTGGGGGGTGACAGCCGTGCTCACACCGACACCTCCTCGACCACCGGCGGCTTCACCGGGTTGTGGCAGCGCAGCAGCCGGCCGCCGCCGATGTCCTCCTGCTCGGGCGTCACCTGCACGCACACGTCCAGCTTGTTCGGGCACCGGGGCGCGAACGCGCACCCCTCCGTCCACGGGATGTTGTCCGACACCGAACCCCTGATCGGGTTCAGCTTCTCCCCGCGGGGCGCGTCGAGCCGCGGGATCGAAGCCAGCAGGCCGTGCGTGTACGGGTGGCGGGGCGCGGCGAACAGGTCGTGCCGGTGCGCCTTCTCCACCACGCGCCCGGCGTAGAGCACGTTGACCTCGTCGCACAGGCCGGCGACCACTCCCAGGTCGTGCGTGATCATGACCAGCGCGGTGCCCATGTCGCGCACCAGTTCCTTCAGCAGCGCCAGGATCTGCGCCTGGATCGTCACGTCCAGCGCCGTCGTCGGCTCGTCCGCGATCAGCAGCCGGGGCCGGCACGCCAACGCGATGGCGATCAGCGCGCGCTGCCGCATACCGCCGGACAGCTGGTGCGGGTACTCGGTGAGCCGCCGGGACGGGTCGGGGATGCCGACCTTGTCCAGCAGCTCGGCCGCCTCCAGCATCGCCTTCTTGCGCGCCATGTCCCGGTGCCGTTCCAGCACCTCGGTCACCTGCACGCCGATCGGGATCACCGGGTTCAGCGAGGACAGCGGGTCCTGGAACACCATGCCCAGGTCGCGGCCGCGCCGGTCGCGCATCTCGCGGTCCGGCAGCGACAGCAGGTCCACGCCTTCGTACCGCACCGAGCCGGACACCCGCACGCCGCGCCGGGGCAGCAACCCCATGATCGCGAGTGACGTCACGGACTTGCCGCAGCCCGACTCGCCGACCAGGCCGACGGTCTGGCCCGGCTCCACGTCGAAGCTCACGTGGTCGACGGCGGTGAAGGGCTTCTCCCCCTTGCGCTCGAAAACCACGGTGAGGTCACGTACTTCGAGGAGTGGCACGACTCACCGCCTGCTCTTGGGGTCGAGGGCTTCACGCAGCGTTTCGCCCATCAGGGTGAAGCCGAGGGCGACGACGATGATGCAGCCCGCCGGCCAGAACGCCAGCTGGGGGTGCGTGTCGAAGACGGTCTGCACGTCGCCGAGCATCTGACCCCACTCCGGGATCCGGTCGTCGGGGTTGCCCAGGCCGAGGAACGACAGCGCCGCCGCGTCGATGATGGCCGTGGCCAGCACCAGGGTGGACTGCACGATCACCGGGCCGAGCGAGTTGGGCAGCATGTGCCGGAACACGATGGCCCCCGGCTTCACGCCCAGCGCGGTCGCGGCCAGCACGTGGTCGCTGGACCGCTGGGCCAGCATCGAGCCGCGCAGCAGCCGGGCGAACACCGGGATCTGCACCACCGCCACCGCCACGATCACGGTGTACTGGTTGGGCCGGGCGAACATCGCGCTGATGCTGAACGCCAGCAGCAGGCTGGGCAGCGACAGCATGACGTCGACCAGGCGCATGACGAGCGAGTCGACCCAGCCGCCGAACGCCCCCGCCAGCGTGCCGAGCGTCAACCCGCCGACCAGCCCGATCAGCGTCGCCAGCACGCCGACGATCAGCGTCTGCTGCGAGCCGATGAGCAGCCGGGAGAAGAAGTCGCGGCCTTGGAGGTCGCCACCGAGCGGGTGGCCGTCCTGCACCGGCGGGATCTGGTTGCGCGCCTTGATGACCTGGTCGATCAGCATGGCCTCGGACGGGTCGTGCGGCGCCAACCACGGCGACAGCAGCGACACCAGCACGAACAGGCTGATGATGGTGGCGCCGGTGAGGAACACCGGGCTGCGGCGCAACGTCCGCCACGCGCTCGCGGCGAGGCTCACGCCCGCGTCGGAACCGCTCGCGGCCAGCTTGTCGATTCGGTCTTTTTTGCGAGTAGGAGTGACCATCGCGGCCTACCTCGTCCTGATCCGCGGGTCGATGAGCGCGTACGAGAGGTCCACCAGGAGGTTGACCACCACGTACACGACCGTGGCCATGATGATCAGCAGCAGCAGCACCGGGTAGTCGCGTCTCTCGAACCCGAGGGCCAGCGCCTCGCCGACGCCGGCGAAGGCGAACACCTTCTCGGTGAGCACCGCGCCCGCCAGCAGCGCGCCGGTCTGGAGGCCGATGGTGGTGACGACCGGCAGCATCGCGTTGCGCAGCACGTGCCGGCGCCGGATGGTCTGCGCGGTGAGGCCCTTGGACTCGGCGGTGCGCACGAAGTCCTCGTCGAGCACGTCGAGCACGGCGGCCCGGGTGATCCGGAAGACCACCGCGAACGGGATGGTGGCCAGCGCCATCGCGGGCAGGATCAGGTGCTCCAGCGCGTTCAGCGCCGCGTCCCACTCCTGGGTGATCACGCCGTCGAGCACGAAGAAGCCCGTGACCCGGGTGGCGTCGATCGCGTCCTGGCGACCACCGGTCGGCAGGCCCAGCGCGGACGACAGCACGTCCTTGAGCACGTAGGCCAGGAAGAACACCGGCACGGCGACGCCGAGCAGCGAGCCGCCGACGCTGAGGTTGTCGAACCAGCCACCCCGGCGCTTCGCGGCCATGTACCCCAGGGGGATGCCGAGCGCGATGGCGATGACGATCGCCAGGAAGCTCAGTTCGAGGGTCGCGGGAAAGCGCTGGAGGAAGATGTCGAGAGCGTCGTCGCCGGGCTGCACACCCGTGGACACGCCGAAGTCCCCCGACAGCGCACGGCCCATGAACTTGAAGTACTGGACGAAGATCGGCTGGTCCAAGCCGAGCTGTTTGGTGAGGGCCTCCCGCTTCTCCGGCGTGGAGCGCTCCCCCAGGAGGGCCGAGACCGGACCTCCCGGGAGAGCGCGGAGCCACGCGAAGAGCAGCAGGGACAGCACCAGCACCACGCCGATCAGCTGGATGAGCCGTCGGATCGTGTAGCGGAGCATTGAGCTACCCCGTGGTCTCTATCTGGAGTTGTGCGACTCAGCCCTTGCTGGCCGGGCCGAACCGCTCGTCGGTCAGCGGGCTGGGCACGACGCCCTTGATGTCCGACTTGAGCACGAGCGCCGGCGGCGAGTGCGACACCGGGATCGCGGGCAGGTACTCCTCCATGATCTTCTTGTTCAGGTCCTCGTACATGCCGCGGCGCTTGTCCTCGTCGGGCTCGGCGCTCGCCTTGCCCAGCTCGGCGGCCAGTTCCGCGCCCCACGGCGACGCGCCGGTGTTGAACCGGTTGTCGGGGCGGCCGAAGAACGTGCCGATCCAGTTGTGCGCGGTGCCGTTGTCGCCGGTCCAGCCCAGCATGAACAGGTCCGGCACGCCCTGGTCGACGTCGGTCAGGTAGCCGCCGTTCCACGGCTTGGAGGAGATCTCCAGCGTGATGCCGACCTTCTGCAGGTCACCGGCGATGGCGGCCTGGATGTCCTTCGGGCTCGGCATGTACGGCCGGGTGACCTCGGTCGGCCAGAAGAACTTCAGCGTCAGGTCGGACGCGCCGGCCTCGGCGAGCAGCGACTTGGCCTTGTCGGGGTCGTAGCCGACGGCCTTGAGGTCCTCGTTGTAGCCGTCCACCGTGCTCGGCATGAACTGGGTGGCGACCGACGCGCCCTCGGGCAGCTGCGACTTGACCAGCTGCTCGCGGTTCAGCGCGTGCATCAGCGCCTGCCGGACCCGGAGGTCCTGGAGCTTCGGGTTGTTCTTCTGGTTGATGCCCAGGTAGAGGACGTTGAACGCCGGGCGGACCGCGACGTTGAAGCCCTTCTCCTTCAGACCCGGCCAGTCGGCCGCGTTCGGCAGGTCGTAGCCGTCGATGTCGCCGGCCTCGAGCGCCTGCTTGCGCGCCGTCTCGTCCGGGATGATCCGGAAGACGATCTTGTCGAGCTTCGCCTTGGCGCCGTGGTAGTTGTCGTTGCGGACGAGTTCGACGACGTTGTTCGCCTTGTCGAACTTGCCGAACTTGAACGGTCCGGTGCCGGTCGGGTGCTCGTTGGCGTAAGGCGGGTAGGTGAAGCTGTCACCGGCGGCGACGACGTTGTCCGCCTCGTACTTCTTCAGCGCTTCCGGGCTGGACATCGAGAACGACGTGAAGCCCAGGACGGACGGGAACTGCGACGTCGCCTCGTTCAGCTCGACGACCGCGGTCTTCGTGTCCTTGGCCGTGCAGGACTTGAAGAGCGACGGCTTGTCGGGGGTGTCCGCGAAGCCACCGAAGTTGTCCAGCCAGTACTGCGAAACGGCGTCGGACTGACCGGCGCCCTTCTGGTTGTACCAGCGGTCGAAGTTGAAGCACACCGCTTCGGCGTCGAAGTCCGTGTCGTCGTGGAATTTCACGTTCTCTTTCAGTGTGAACGTCCACGTCTTGCCGTCTTCGGACGAGTCCCACTTGGTCGCCAGGGCGGGCTCCACCTCGGCGGTTCCGGGCTTGAAGCCGACGAGCCCCTCGTACATCTGGCGCGCGACGCGGAACGTCTCGCCGTCCGTGGCGTAGAACGGGTCGAACAGCTTGGGAGCACCTGCCGCACCGAAGGTGAGCGTGCCACCGACCTGGCCGGCCCCCGGGTCGTCCGTCCGCGCGGATTCAGCGCAAGCGGACAGTGCGAGCGCAGCGACGCCGGTCAGGCCGATCGCGGCCGTCCAACGGCGTCGGGCCGTTCGGGAATGAACCATCAAACACCCCTAGGGAAATCCGGGATCTCACGGTGTGGTCACGGACCCTAACCGGTCACCACAACCCTTCCGACGTAACACAGGTCACGATCCGGCCACGTGAATCAGCATTCTCATACGGCCGGCTCATCTCCGCTGACCCAACGTGACCACCGGCGATCGGGCAAACGCGCTCCTACGCTGTACAACGGACAACAGAAACTGCACGTGTGCGGAGGGGAGGTCGCCGGTGAGCCCTGTCGTCGAGTTCCGCGTCCTCGGCCCGCTGCAAGTCATTGTCAACGGTGAACAGATCATGGTGCGGGCGGGCCGGCAGCGGTCCCTCCTCGTGTCCTTGCTCATGCGCGCCGGGGCCGGCGTGTCGGTCGACGAGCTGGCGGAGCACATCTGGGGCGCCGAGCCGCCCGCGCGGGCGCGCGGCACGCTGCAGACCTACGTGATGAGGCTTCGGCAGGTGCTCGGACCGGCCGTGCCGATCCGCACCGTGCCCGACGGCTACCTGATCGACGTGGACGAGCGCACGATCGACGTGATGCGGTTCGAGCGGCTGGTCGAGGAGGGCGAGCGGGAACGGGCCGCCGGCCGGCTGGAGTCCGCGTCGGCGATCTTCACCGCGGCGCTGGCGCTGTGGCGCGGGCCGGCGCTGGTGGACGTGCCGTCGGAGGTGCTGCACCGGGACGAGGTGCCGCGGCTCGGCGAGCGGCGGCTGCACGTGGAGGAGCGCCGGGTCGAGGTGGACCTGGAGCTGGGCCGGCACGCCGCGCTGATCCCCGAGCTGTCCCGGCTGACCAGCGAGCACCCGCTGCGGGAGCGGCTGTGGTCGCAGCTGATGATCGCGCTGTACCGGTCCGGGCGGCAGGCCGACGCGCTCGCCGCGTACCGGCGGGTCGGCGGGCTGCTGGCCGAGCAGCTGGGCATCGACCCGGGCGACGAGCTGCGGCGCGTGCACCAGCAGGTGCTCGGCGGCGCGCAGTCGCTCGACGTGGGGCAGGGCGCGGCGGCGGCCCGGCGCGACCGGGTGGTGCCGTCGCAGCTGCCCGCCGACATCGGCGACTTCGTGGGCCGTGAGCAGGCCGTCCAGCTGATCGAGGCGTTGCTGCGGACGGCCCAGGGCGTGCCGGTGGTGACGCTGGCCGGGCCGCCGGGCGTGGGCAAGACGGCGTTGGCGGTGCACGCGGCGCACAAGCTGCGGCACTACTTCCCCGACGGGCAGCTGTACGTGAACCTGCGCGGGTACGCCCAGGGCCCGCCGTTGAGCGCGGTGGACGTGCTGCCGCGGTTCCTGCGGGCGCAGGGCGTGCCGCCGGAGTCCGTGCCGCTGGACCAGGACGAGCAGGAGGCGATGTTCCGGTCCCGGCTGACCGACCAGCAGGTGCTGCTGGTGCTGGACAACGCGGCCAACGCCGAGCAGATCCGGCCGCTGCTGCCCGGCTCGCCGGGGTGCGCGGTGCTGGTGACCAGCCGGGACACGCTGCGCGGGCTGGCCGTGAGCCACGCCGCGTCGAACGTGCGGCTGGACGTGCTGGACCGGTCCGAGACGCGGGCGCTGCTGGCCGGGATGCTCGGCGACGACGTGGTGGCGGCGCAGTCGGAAGCGGCCGACGAGCTGGCCGAGCTGTGCGCGCACCTACCGCTGGCGCTGCGGATCGCGGCGGCGAACCTGCTGTCCCGACCCGAGATCACCATCGCGTCGTACGTGGACGAGCTGCGGGCGGGCAACCGGCTGGCGGCGTTGGCCGTGGAGGGCGACGAGCGCGCCGCGGTGCACGCGGCGTTCGACCTGTCCTACACGGCGTTGAAGCCGGAGCTGGCGTCGCTGTTCCGGCTGCTGTCGCTGGCGCCGGGCGACATCACGCCGGACGTCGCGGCGGCGTTGGGCGGGCTGACCACGCAGGACGCGCGGCGTCGGCTCGACCGGCTGGCCACGGCGAACCTGGTGGACAACCACGCGCCCGGCCGCTACCAGTTCCACGACCTGCTGCGGGACTACGCGGCCGAACGGCGGCAGTTCGAGGAGGACCCGGCGGAGAGCGCCCAGGCCGCGCGGCGGTTGCTGGACTGGTCCATCCGGTCGGTCGACAACGCCACCGACGCGTTCAAGAGCACCCTGTTGAGGCTGCCGCGCACGGACGTCGTGGCGGGCGTGACGCCGCGCCTGTTCTCCACGTCGGCGGAGGCGCTGGCCTGGCTGGACGCCGAGCGGGGCAACCTGGTCGCGCTCGTCGTGCACGCGGCCGACCGGCAACCCGACCGCGACGTGTGGCAGCTGGCCGACGCGCTGCGGCGGTACTTCTACACGATCGGGCTGCCGGCCGAGTGGCTGGCGACCGCCAAGGCCGGGCTGGCCGTGGCGCAGGCCGCCCAGGACGCGGTCGGCGAGGTGGCGATGCTGTCGTCGCTGGGCACCCTGTACTGGGCGATCGGGCAGCACCGGGTGGCCGTCGACTACTTCCGCCGGGCGATCCCGATCCAGCAGCGCACCGGCGCCGCGCCCGCGGTCGAGGCGGCCGTGCTGTCGAACCTCGGCACCGTCTACATCGAGGTGGGCGAGCTGGAGCAGGCGGCGGACCACCTGGAGCGCGCGCTGGTGATCACGCGGACCATCGGGGCGTTGCAGCAGGAGGGCATCGCCCAGCTCAACCTCGGCGGCGTCTACATGCACCTCGGGCAGCTGGACCGGGCGGTGTCGTCGTTCGAGGGCGCGCTGGACGTCGGCAACCGGCTCGGCGCGTGGATGACGCAGGCCGACAGCCACCGGGCGCTGGCGGAGGTGCACCTGTTCCTGGGGCAGCCGGAGCGTGCCGCGCAGCTCTACGAGCGGTGCGGCGAGCTGTACGAACGGGCCGGGGCACGGCGGTTCGCGCACTTCTCGCACGAGGGCCTGGCGCTGGCGTACGTGATGCGGGGCAAGTGGGCCGACGCCGCGCGGGAAGCCGGGCGAGCGGTGGCGATCGCGGAGGAACTGGGCAACCTGAAGGGGTTGTGCGACGCGAAGAACGCCCTGGGTGAGGCGCTGTGCGGGCTCGGGCGGCTGGACGACGCGGTGGAGCGGACCACCGAGGCGTTGCGGATCGCCGAGGAGACCGGCTACCCGCTGGGCATCTGCGCGGCGCGGCGGAGCCTGGCGTTGACGCACCGGGCGGCGGGCCGGCTGGACGAGGCGCGCTACTCGGCGACCCAGGCGTTGGACAGCGCGGTGCGCTACCGGCTTCGGATCGCCGAAGTGGACGTGATGACCGTGCTCGGGCGCATCCGGCTGGACCAGGGTGACGTGGCGCAGGCGCTCGACCTGGCGCTGCGGTGCCTGGAGCTGAGCCGGACCACCGGGCAGCGGTTCGTGCAGGCACGGGCGGCCCACCTGGCGGGTGACGCCCTGGCGGCCACCGGGGACCAGGCCGAGGCGAGCGGGCACTGGCGGACCGCGCTGGAGTGGTACACCGCCATCGGGTCGCCGGAGGCGGGCGTCGTGCGGACGGCGCTCGGCTGACCGCACGACCCACCCGTTGGGGTGACCGATTCTCAGGTGACCGGGGTTCAGCGACCGGGTTCAGGTGACCGTGACGATCCGGTCGGCGCGGGCCTTCGCGCCGTCCACGGCGAACCAGCCGCGTTCGAACGCCTGCCAGCGACGGAGGTGCTCGCGGCTCGCTTCGCCGTCCCGCGCGACGGCACGGCGCAGTCGTTCCTCAGGGTCCGGCAGCTCGACCCAGATCGCCTCGTCCAAGCGTGCCGAGATCGACCGGCGGGCCGCCGAGACGCCCTCGATGATCAGCACCTCGGGCACCGGCACGGTCACCGGTTCGCCGAGCTTCGGCAGTCCGCCGGTCCAGTCCATCCGCCGGTAGCACGCCGCGCGGCCGTGCCAGAGCGGTTCGAGGACGTCCGCGAGCAGGCGCGGCCACCACGCCACCGGGTCGGTCCAGGTGGCGAAGTGGTCCGTCGGCACCACGGCCGCGCCCAGCCCCCCGACGCCCAGCTCTTCCGCGAGGCGCGCCGCGTAGGTCGACTTGCCCGAACCCGACGGCCCGTCGACCGCGACGAGCCTCACATGCTGCGCCGGCCGGACAGCGCCCGGCCGAGGGTGAGCTCGTCGGCGAACTCCAGGTCGCCGCCCATCGGCAGGCCCGACGCGAGCCTGGTGACGGAGAGGCCCGGGAAGTCCCGCAGCATCCGCACCAGGTACGTCGCGGTCGCCTCACCCTCGGTGTTCGGGTCCGTGGCGATGATGATCTCGTTGACGTCCGTGCCGATCCGGGTCAGCAGCTGCCTGATCCGCAGCTGGTCCGGACCGACGCCGGACAACGGGTCGAGCGCGCCGCCCAGGACGTGGTAGCGGCCCTTGAACTCCCGGGTCCGCTCCACCGCGAGCACGTCCTTCGGCTCCTCCACCACGCAGATCAGGGTCAGGTCACGGCGCGGGTCGCGACAGATGCGGCAGGTCGTCTCGGCCGAGACGTTGCCGCACACGTCGCAGAACACCACGCCGTCCTTGACCTTCTGCAACGCGTCCTGGAGCCGGCCGATGTCGGCCGGGTCCGCGGCGAGCAGGTGGAAGGCGATGCGCTGCGCGCTCTTCGGACCGACGCCCGGCAACCGGCCGAGCTCGTCGATCAAGTCCTGGACGGGCCCTTCGTACATCAGCCGAACAGCTTCCCGAGACCACCGAGGTCGTCCATCCCGCCCATGCCGCCGGCGAGCGGACCCATCTTCTCCGCGGCCAGCTCCTGGGCGGCGCGGTTCGCGTCGCGCACGGCCGCGACGATGAGGTCGGACAGCGTCTCGACGTCGTCCGGGTCGACCGCCTTGGGGTCGATGTCCAGGCTCTTGAGCTCGCCGCCGCCGGTCACCACGGCGGTGACCAGCCCGCCACCGGCGGTGCCGGTGACCTCGGCCTCGGCCAGCTCCTGCTGCGCAGTGGCCAGCTGCTGCTGCATCTTCTGCGCCTGCTGGAGGATTTGCTGCATGTTGGGCCCACCGGGTTGCACCGCGGGTTCCTCTCTTCGGGGTATGCCGCCGTCCACCAGCGTAGTCCGCCGGCCGTCGGGTCGATCAGCCCTTCAACGGGCGGGCGCCCAGCTCGTCGGCCAGCAGCTTGAGCACCACGGCCTCCGGGTCGAGCCGCCGGCCGTCGTCCTCGCCGGGGCGGGCGGCCTCGGCCAACATCTCCTCCTCGTCCACCGGCTCCGGCGGGAGGGGGTCGTCGGGCTCCGGCGGCTCGGGCGGCGGCGGCACGTCGTCCACCTGGCTCGTCCGGGCGGGCGGCGACTGACGGGTCGTCGGCTCCGGCGGGCGGGGCTGGGCCTGGCCGGGCGCCTGGGCGTTCTGGCTCGGCCTGGTCGGGGCCGGGCGCTGCGGCTTCTGCGCCGCCTGGCGGGCCGGTGCGGCGCTCGCGTCGCCGTGGACGCACCGCACCTGCCACGTGCCGCCGAGGACCTGCGCGAACGCCGCCGCGATGGCGTCGGCGTTGCGCGGCTCGGCGAGGCGGCGGGCCAGCGGGGCGGACGTGTGGGTGAGGGTGATCGTGGTGCCGTCGACGTCGGCGACGGTCGCGTTGGTGAGCATCGCCTCGGTGCTCCGGCTGCTGCCGCGGACCACGCCCAACAGCTCCGACCAGCGCCGCCGCACCTCGGCCGCGTCGACACCGCCCGCGGGCGCCGCCGACCCGCCGGACGCCACCGGGACTGCCGGCACTTCGGCGGGGGCGGGTGCGTCAGGCTCGACCGGCGTGGGTTGCTCGGACCGCTCCACGGCGGCGGGTTGAGGCGTCGGCACTGAGCGCAGGACCGGAGGCGGGGGCGGCGGACCGACCGGGGCCGCCGCGGGCCTTTCGGCCACCGGTGCCACCGGCCGTTCCGCCACCGGTGCCGCGGGCCGTTCGACAGCCGGCACGGGCGCCGGAGCGCTGCTCGCGGCGGGCGGGTCGTCGGCGCTCGACGCGGGACGCTGCGAGGGGCGTTGGAACTTGGGCTCGACCGGGCCGGCCGAGGGACCACCCGCCGCGTCGCCGGCGGGAGGACCGTGGCGTTCCAGCTGCTCGACGCGTTGCAGCAGACCCGACTCGACATCGCCCACCGACGGCAGCAGCATCCGCGAGGACACGAGTTCGAGGAGCAGCCGGGGCGCGGTCGAGCCGCGCATCTCCGTCAACCCCTGGTGCAGGATCTCCGCCCACCGGGTGACGGTGCCCGGCCTGGTCGCCTCGCGCTGGGCCGCCATCTTGGCCAGCTCGTCGTCCGGCGCGGACACCAGGCCGCGCTCGGCCGCGTCCGGCACGGCGTGCAGCAGCACCAGGTCGCGCAGCCGGTCGAGCAGGTCGGAGGCGAACCGGCGCGGGTCGTGCCCGGCCTCGACCAGGCGGTCGATGGTGCCGAACACGGCCGAGCCGTCACCCGCCGCCAGGCCGTCCACCACGTCGTTGATCAGCGCCACGTCCGTCACGCCGAGCAGCGCGATCGCCCGGTCGTACCGGACGCCCTCGGGGCCCGCGCCGGACAGCAGCTGGTCCATCACCGACTGCGTGTCCCGCGCCGACCCTCCGCCCGCGCGGATGACCAGCGGGAACACCGACGGGTCGACCGTCACGCCCTCGGCCGCGCAGTTGCGCTCCAGCAGCGCCCGCATCGCGCTCGGCGGGATCAGCCGGAACGGGTAGTGGTGCGTGCGCGAGCGGATGGTGGGCAGCACCTTGTCCGGCTCGGTGGTGGCGAAGATGAAGATCAGGTGCTCGGGCGGCTCTTCCACGATCTTCAGCAGGGCGTTGAAGCCCTGCGTGGTGACCATGTGCGCCTCGTCGATGATGAACACCCGGTAGCGCGCCTCGGCGGGCGAGTAGAACGCCTTGTCCCGCAGCTCGCGGGCGTCGTCCACGCCGCCGTGGCTGGCCGCGTCGAGCTCCACCACGTCCACGCTGCCGGGGCCGTTGGGCGCCAGGCCGATGCACGAGTTGCACTCGCCGCACGGGTCGGGCGTCGGGCCCTGCACGCAGTTCAGCGAGCGCGCGAGGATCCGGGCGCTGGACGTCTTGCCACAGCCGCGCGGGCCGGAGAACAGGTAGGCGTGGTTGATCCGACCGGCGCCCAGGGCGGTGCGCAGCGGATCGGTGACGTGCTCCTGGCCGACCACCTCGCCGAAGGTGGCCGGACGGTACTTGCGATAGAGGGCGAGCGCCACGTCGGCGACCTTACCGGGAGGGTCCGACAAAGAAAGGGGACCCCGTGCACCCACCAGAGCCCGCTTATCCTTGCTGCCTTCCGGCCCTGGGGAGGTTCGCGAGATATGTGCCGCACGAGGTCCGCCCCAAGTGTAGCCGGTCGCTCGTCCGGCCCTGTCCGGGCCCACTCCCCACACGGGAAGCTTTCACCGATCAGTGGCACTACCCGGTGAAGGAGGAACCAAATGAGGGCTCTCGTCCTCGCGTGCACCGCCCTGATGCTCGGAGCCACCACCGCGGCGGCCGAACCGGTCCCGCCCCGACACGCCATCGTCGTCTGCCAGACGGCGAGCTTCTACGGCAACTACAACCACGCGGTCGGCCCGGTCGAGTACAAGCGGACCCTGACGTACGGCAACAAGATCGGCCACACGCCCGGAGCCCACCCGGTCTACAACGGGTGGGCGGCGAGCATGGACTTCGGCCCGAACGACTGGGGCTACATCCGGATCGAGTGCATCGGGGGGTACGACTCGTGGTGAGGACAACAGCGGCACTGGTCGCCGCGGTCGCCCTCGTCGCCACCGCGACCCCCGCGCAGGCGGCCAACGGCACCATCGGCCAGCGCGAGACCGTGTGCGCCAACGACCTCTACGTCCGCACCGCCCCCCACGACGGCCCGTGGATGGGCACCCTCTACCGGGGCCAGACGTTCCTGGTGAAGGGCCCGAAGTCGGGCAACTACGTCTACGGCTTCGCCTACGGGCACATCAACGCGAACGGCTGGGTGGCCGACGGCTGGTTCTGCTAGCTGTTCTGTCCTGTGAGGTTGGGTACGCGGGTGGCGGGTGGCTGGCCGCCGAGTGCGGTGTGGCCGCGGTGGTGATTGTAGGTGTGCAGCCATCGCGGCAGCGCCTCTCGCCGCTCGGTCTCGGACCGGTATGCCTGGGCGTAGGCCCATTCGTCGAGCAGGGTGCGGTTGAAGCGTTCGACCTTGCCGTTGGTCTGCGGCCGGTAGGCGCGGGTGCGTTTGTGGGTGATGCCGGACTGGGTGAGGGTGTCGCGCCACAGGTGTGAGCGGTAGCAGGAGCCGTTGTCGGTCAGCACCCGTTTCACCGTCACCCCGGCGGCCCGGAAGAACGCTTGCGCCCTGGTCCAGAACGCGGCGGCGGTCTGCTTGGTCTCGTCCGGGAGGATTTCGGTGTAGGCCAGGCGGGAGTGGTCGTCCACGGCGTTGTGCAGGTAGGCGTAGCCGAGGTTGGGACGGCCGTGGACCTTGCGCGGCCTGCCCGGGTCGCGGTGGGCGGAGCTGTTGCGCCCGCCGGCCTGCCGGCCGTGGACCTTGTGGCCGCCGCCGTCGGGGATGTTGCCCAGCTTCTTGATGTCGACGTGGACCAGGTCGCCGGGCGCGGCGTGTTCGTAGCGGCGCACCGGCACGGCGGTGGCCCGGTCCAGGTGCGCCAGGCGGGCCAGGCCGAAACGCCGCAGCACCCGGTGCACCGTGGAGGGGTTCAGGCCGAGCAGGTAGGCGATGCGGGCCGGCCCCCACCGACGCGCCAGACGCACCTTCACGATGCGGCGCTCGCGGCGGGTCGGCAGGCGGCGTGGGCTGCGGTGGGGGCGGCTGGAGCGGTCGACCAGACCCGCCTCCCCGTGCTCGCGGTAGCGCCGGGCCCAGCGCGCGGCGGTGGTCGGCGAGACCTGGAACCGCTCGGCCGCGCGTCGCAGCGGCCAGCCGTCCTGCACGACACACCGGGCCAGGCGCAGCCTGCCCGCCGGGGTCAGCGGTGCGTTAGCGTGGGTCACGAGGGCCTCCGTGGGCTTGGTGTAGACGTCGCAATCCACACCGAACCCGGAGGCCCTCCCTCATTCCAACATCATCCGACTACGTGTCGGACCGCCCACAACCTCCCAGGGCAGTACAGCTAGCCCAGCGCGGTGGTGAACAGCGGGACGGCGTGGTCGAGCGCGTAGGCCATGCCGAGTGACGAGCCGCTGGAGAAGGCGTTGACCAGGTCCTCGTCCTCCAGGATCAACGCCTTCTCGCTCACCAGCGGGTTGGCCTTGAGCGCGGACGCGTCACCGCCGATGGGGAACAGCACGGTCAGGTCGGCGTCGAGCAGGTCCAGCCGCTCGGCGGAGATGTCCACGTAGAACGTGCCGGACGCCAGGTCCTCGACGTCCTGGCGCGGGGTGAAGCCGATGGCCTTCATGAAGTCCGTGCGGGCGTCACCGGAGACGTACGCGCCGAACTTGCCGTCGAAGTGCGCGCCGACGACGGTGGTCTTGCCGTCGAACTTCTTGTTGGCGGCGAACTTCGCGTCCAGGTCCGCGATGATCTTCTCGCCCTCGGCGACCTTGCCCAGGGCCTTCGCGATCGACTCGACCTGCTGCCGCCACGTCGTGCCGTAGGGGATGACGTCCTCGGGCGCGGCGATGGTGGGCGCGATCCGGGACAGCGTCTCGTGCTTCTTCTCGTCGTTGTCCGACCGGGTGTTGAGGATGAGGTCGGGCTGGAGCGCGGCGACGGCCTCGTAGTCGATCTCCGTGGTGCCGAGCAGCTTCGGGGCCTCCTGGTACAGCCCTTCCGCCCACGGGCCGACACCCTTGCCGCCGAACGCCAGCCAGTCGCTCGCGCCCACCGGCTGCACGCCCAGCGCCAGCGCCGTCTCGGCGTCGGACCACCCCAGCGCGACGACCCGCGTCGGCGGCTTGTCGACCGTCACGGGACCGAACCGGGTGTCGACCACCACCCCGTCCGCCGCCGGCCCGGTGCTGCCGCCACCACCACCGCTCCCGCAGGCGGCCAGCAGCAGAGCGGACAAGGCGATCACGAGAGCACGCTTCATTAGGCAAGCCTAACCGAACCCATCGACGACCGATGCACCGTCCCAAGACCACCCGTTTTGGGTCGCGCCACCGCCCTCCGGTAGTCTCTCCAGCGGAGGATTCGCATAGTGGCCTAGTGCGCACGACTGGAAATCGTGTTGGGTTAACCCCCTCACGGGTTCAAATCCCGTATCCTCCGCAGATCAGGGCCCCGCCACCGTCAGGTGACCGGGGCCCTGCTGCTTTCCCCGGCCTGGCGGTGCAACGCGGGACATCGCCGAGCGCGTGTACCGAGTGATCGACCGTGATCACCGGGAGGACATGCGCATGAGGATCGTCAAGACCGCCGTCGCCGCGTCACTGGCCGTTTCGGGGCTGCTCGCCGGCGTCGCCGTGGCACTGGCCCAGCCCGCGAGCGAGGTGGGCGCGAGCGGCCCGCCGGCGTACAGGGCCACCACGTGGCACGCGGTCAACGCCCGGATCTGCCCGTCGACGGCGTGCCTGCCCGCGCCGGGGGGCCAGATTGCCGAAGGCGCGACGACGGGGGTCTACTGCTGGGTGCACGGCGAATCGGTCACGGACTACGGCTACACCAACGACGTCTGGTTGAACGTCGGCAGGCAGGACGGCGGCACCCAGTGGTCCAGCGCCATCTACTTCGTCGGCGACGAGCACGCCGACCTGCCGGCGGACGCGCGGTGCGCCGACTCGCCCACGCCTCCGACCACCACCAGGCCGGTCCCGAGCACCACCAGGCCCGAGCCCACGGCCACCACCCGGCCCGACCCCACCGTCACCACGAGGCCGGAGCCCACTGTCAGCCCTCGGCCCGAGCCCACCTTGACCACCAAGCCCGTCCCCAGCACGACCGCCGTCCCCAGCACGCCTGCGCCCGTGCCGGGCTGACGGCGGCGGACGACCCGCGGTCAACACGGAGAAGGCCCCCTCGGACCACGTGTCCGAAGGGGCCTCTCCACTGCTCCGGGCTACGGCCGCGGCAGGTGCTCCACGACGTCCTCCAGCTGGAACAGCAGCCGGTCGACGTGCGCGTTGCCGGTGCTGGGGCGCACCTTCACGACCTGCGGGTCGTGGTCGCTCGCCTGGTCGGCGAACTCGGCGTTGATGTGCACCACGTCGTAGCGGTACCGGATGATGTTGGCGCTGATCAGGATGTGGTCCAGGGTCTGCGAGTTGCCCTCGAACACGTAGCTGTACCGCTCGGGCTCGGGCAGCGTGTCGATCAGGGCCACGACGTCGCCGTTGCCGGTCAGGGTCCGGACGACGGGCGAGAACTGGTAGTCGTTGATGTCACCCGCGATGACCACGTTGGCGTTGCGGTCGACCGCCTTCACCTGGTCCACGAAACCGCGCAGCAGGGTCGCCTGCTGGGCGCGCTGCACCTCGGAACCGCGCACGGGCTCCTGGTAGCGGCCGTGCACGGCCTGGTCGCCGCCCTTGGAGGCGAAGTGGTTCGCCACCACGAACACCGTGCGACCGCGGAACTTGAACTCGCCGGCCAGCGGCTTGCGGCTGTCCTCCCACGCCGGGTCGGCGGGCGCGACGCGCCCCGGTGACACGGACAGCGCGGCCCGGCCGCGCTCGCGGACGACCGACACCGGCGTGGTGGCGTCGCCGCCCGGCCGGTCCACGAAGGACACCCGTGCCGGGTCGAACAGGAACGCCACCCGGATGTTGCCGCCCGGCTGGCCGCCGTCCTGCTTGTCCTGCGGGTCGATCTGGCGCCACTCGTAGCGCGGACCGCCCGCGGCGACGATGGCGTCGGTGAACTTGGCGAACGTCGCGTCCGCCGCCACCGTGCCGTCGTCGGTCGGGCCGTTGTCGTCCTGGATCTCCTCCAGCACCACCACGTCCGGGCTCTTGAGGTTGCTCACGACGGCCGCGGCGAGGCGGTCGAACTTGGCCTGGTCGTTGGTGGCGGCCAGGTTCTCCACGTTGTACGTGGCCACCGACAGCTCGTACGTGCGCTGCGCGTCCGTGACCTCGGGCGTGATGCCGCCGGAGACGTGCTCGCCGACCGTCTTGGTGGCCAGGGTGTAGCCGCCGAAGTTGGTGTACTCGACGTTGCCGACCGTCGTGCCGCGCCACACGTCGCCGACGTTGCTGGTCTGCGGGGTGGCGGCGGCGGGCTTGACCTTGATCCGGCCGCTGTTGGGCTGGTCGTAGCCGAGGTAGATCGTGCCGCCGCGGGCGGTCGGGTTCTGGGTCGGGAGGGTGGTGATCCAGGCCTCGCCGAACCTGTTGGTGGGTCCGACCACGCGCGCGTCCTCGACCTGGACGTACATGCCCTCGCGGGACTCGTAGTAGTCCTGGCCGTAGGTCGCCGGGTCGAGCGGCAGGGACTCGATGCTCCCACCGCCCGCCGTGGGCAGGTAGCCGGCCGGCGGGTTCAGGGTCTCCGGCGCCGGGAGGGCGTTGCCCTTGGACTTCACCGTGACGGTGGCGCCGGTGATCTCGGTGAGCGTCTGGTTGGAGTTGCCCGCCGAGTCGCCGCCGGGCCGGTACTCGGCGACGGTGCCGGAGACCAGCACCTCGTCACCCGGCTCCACGGTCGGGGCGAGGGCGCCGGTGTAGACGAACACGCCCTCGCTGGTGCGCGGGTCGGTGTCCGGGGCGGTGTCCTGGATCCAGAAGCCGCGGTCGCCGAACGCGCGGGTCGCGGTGACGACGCCGGGAACGCCGGCGACCTTCTGGTCCACCAGCGGCGAGATGCGGGTGGTGCCCTGGATGTCGCGGATCCGCTTGTCGCCGGGCTCGGGTTCCGGGTCGGGATCGGGGTTGCCCGGTCCCTGGCCCGCGGCGTTGACCGGGGTCGGCGCGCCGACGGTGAAGTCGGCCGAGTTGTCGTCGGTGTCGGTCAGCGTGGCGCGGGCGACGGAGGTCGTGTTGCCCGGGTTGGCGGTCGGCGCGGTCTCCCGGACGACTGTCGACGAGCCGTAGCCGACCAGGTCGCGGACGCGCGTGTCGGCGGCGCAGTCCGCGGCGGTCTTGCAGGTCAACCGGGTGGTCTCGGTGACGAGGGCGATCGTGCCGCCCGATCCGCCCATGGCGATCGTGCCGGTGACGTCCGGCGCGGGCAGGTCGACGGTGCCGCCGGCGCCCTTGGACTGGGCGATCAGGAAGCGGCCGGCGGGGGCGATCGAGCCGGTCAGCGGGGTGACCTGCCACTGGCTGGCCGCGCTCGCGCCAGCCGGCAGGTACTGCACGCTCCAGCCGTCGACGCTCACGGGCGCCGCGCCGGCGTTCGCCAGTTCGACGAAGTCCTGGGTCAGCGTCGCGCCGGAGTTGCCGCCGCCGCCGTAGACCTCGGCGATGAGCGCGTCCGTGCTGGGTGCCGCGTGGATCGGCGTCGCCAGGGCGAGCGTGACGGCCGAGGCGGCGGTGATCGCCAGTCCGAGGCGGAGCGGGGTAGATCTCAACGGGTCCTCCGGTAATTGGCGGGTTCGCGCATCCTCCCCGGATCGAGTGAACGGCGGAAGACACCGTCACTAACTGTTGACCCTTACCCCTCACTCGAACGTGTGTTCGAGAATAGAGTAGGGTCATGGCCGTGCCTCCCGGTGGCCCTCCCAGCGCCGGCACGGGGCACGGAACGCACTACAGGGGCGCCGACCCGGCCTGACGAGGCTCGGATCGGCGCCCGTGTGCGTGCGGCTCCGGCCGACCGGGCGCGGCGGCCGTCACCGCCTCACGTGGGGACGTCACAGCAGGACGTTCAGCAGCACCGTGAGGAGGATGGAGATCACGACGGACGCCAGCAGCATCGTGAGGCAGCCGGCCCCGCCACCCAGGAACCGCACTTCCGTGTTGCCGAAACGCATGCCCACCACCTCGCCGCTCGATGACCAGGCACCGGGGTACCACCAGCGTCGAGGAAGAATCGTCTACCTGCGATCTTGGTGTGGTCGCCGACCCCGAAGCGCAGGAGTAGGCAGGACGCTGCGACCAGCCGGCCCTCAACCCCCACCCCCGTTAGGTCCGGCTCCGGCGGTCTTGTATTGTTCTCGGCGGTGGCGTGTCCGAGCGGCCGAAGGAGCACGCCTCGAAAGCGTGTGAGGTGAAAGCCTCCGTGGGTTCAAATCCCACCGCCACCGCAGCTGAGAGCCCCGTTCACCACCAGGTGAGCGGGGCTCTC
This sequence comes from Saccharothrix isguenensis, assembly GCF_052936305.1. Taxonomy (NCBI): domain Bacteria; kingdom Bacillati; phylum Actinomycetota; class Actinomycetes; order Pseudonocardiales; family Pseudonocardiaceae; genus Saccharothrix; species Saccharothrix isguenensis. The sequence continues at coordinate 215,891 of NZ_CP193626.1, read as the reverse complement.
TCGCGTCGGTGTCACAGGTCGGCGAAGAACGACTCCATCAGGGCGGCGCACCGGTCTTCCAGGACACCGCCGATCACTTCCGGTCGGTGGTTGAGGCGTCGGTCGCGAACCACGTCCCAGAGGGAGCCGACCGCTCCGGTGCGTGGTTCCCAGGCCCCGAACACCACGCGGGACACCCGGGCCAGGACCAGGGCGCCGGCGCACATGGTGCACGGCTCGACCGTCACGGCGAGCGTGCAGCCGGTCAGCCGCCAGCCGTCGCCGTAGGCCGCCGCGGCGGCGCGGAGGGCCAGGACCTCGGCGTGCGCGGTCGGGTCGCCGAGGGCTTCGCGGGCGTTGCAGGCTCTGGCCAGTTCCGCGCCGTCAGGTGCGTAGACGACCGCGCCGATCGGGATGTCGCCGGTCCTCGGCGCCAGGGCTGCGACGTCGAGGGCGGCTTGGACCAGGGCCTCGTCCGGCACGTGGGGCGTCACGCCTGGATGCTGTCCAGCAGCTTGGTGAACTCGTCGCCGAAGCCGCACCGCTGCGCGATCATCTGCAGCTGCTCGTCCGGGTACAGGTCGACCTCGTCCACGACCACCTGCATCTCGTGCTCCGGCATGCCCAGGTCGGCGAGCACCGCGAGGTCGCCCTCCGGCCACAGCTCGTCGTCCTCCTCGTCGGGTGGGTCCACCCGGAGCAGGTCGAGCACGTCGGCGGCGATGTCGTAGTCGAGCGCGGCTGCCGCGTCGGACAGGAGCAGCGACACACCGCCGGGCACCGGGCGCAGGACGATGAAGAACTCGTCGTCCACCGCCAGCAACCCGAAGACGGCGCCGGTCGACCTCAGTTGGCGCAGTTCCGTGATGGCCGCGTCGAGCTCGGACAGGGCTGAGCTGTCCATCCTGCTGCACCGCCAGCGGCCGTCTTCACGGACCACTGCGACAGCGAAGCCGTTGACCGGCTCCTCGTGTGCCATGTGCACACCGTAAGGCCACCCCCGGCCACCTGGTACCACGGGGGCCTCGGCCACGGGCACGGGGGGCCGAGCGATGCCACTATCGTGGGATGAGCACAACTCTGCCGAACGCCTTGACGACCGCCCCCGAACCCCGGTTCACCGGGTTGGTGGAGGCCGCCCGCGCCCTTCAGCCCAGGACAGTGGCGTTGCGACGGCAAGTGCACCGGCACCCGGAGCAGGGCTTGGACCTGCCCGCGACCCAGGCGGCGATCCGGCACGCGCTGTCCGGCCTGCCCCTCGAGGTGACCACCGGCAAGTCCAGCAGCTCGGTCACCGCGGTGCTGCGCGGCGGCAAGCCCGGACCGACCGTCCTGCTGCGCGGCGACATGGACGCCCTCCCGCTCCAGGAGGAAACGGGCCTGGCGTACGCCTCCGAGGTCGACGGCTCCATGCACGCCTGTGGTCACGACACGCACGTCGCGATGCTCGCCTCCTCCGCCCGCCTGCTGTCGTCACGCCGGGACGCGCTGGCCGGTCAGGTCGTGTTCATGTTCCAACCCGGCGAGGAGGGCGAGCACGGCGCGCGGCACATGCTGGACGAGGGCGTGCTCGACGCGGCCGGCCCGCCGGTGGAGAAGGCGTTCGCCCTGCACATCACCTCGACGCTCCAGTCCGGCGTCGTCGTCTCCCGCTCCGGTCCGACGATGGCCTCGGCGGACACCTTCCACATCACCGTCAAGGGCCGCGGCGGCCACGGCGGCATGCCGCACGACGCGATCGACCCCGTGCCGTCCGCCGCCGCCATGGTCGGCGCGCTGCAGACGATGGTCGCCCGGCGCGTCAGCGTGCACCAGCCGGCCGTGGTCACCATCGCCCGGATCGTCGCGGGCACGACGACCAACATCATCCCGGAGACCGCCCTGGTCGAGGGCACCATCCGGACGCTGTCGGAGGACACCAGGACCCTGGTGCACCGCGAACTCCAGCAGGTCGCCACGCACGTCGCCGCCGCCCACGGCTGCACGGCCGAGGTGAAGATCGTGCCCGGTTACCCGGTCACGGTGAACGACGACGTCGTCGGACCGCACGTCATCGACGTCACGACGGCGGCCCTCGGCGCGCGGTGGGCGGCCTACATGGACGACCCGCTGATGGGCGCCGAAGACTTCTCCTACGTGCTGCAGAAGGTGCCGGGCGCGATGGCCTTCCTGGGCGCCTGCCCGCGCGGGGTCGAACTGGCCCAGGCGGAGGCGAACCACTCGAGCCGGGTGCTCTTCGACGAAGCCGCCATGGAGCACGGTGTCGTCGTCTACACGGCGTTCGCGCTGGACGCCCTGAGGTAGGGCGGGTCCGGGAGTCGCGGAGGGGCCGGGTCGGGGCTGTGGTGTTCATGGCCTCGACCTTGCCCGGGCCGGTCGGGGAGCGCGATGGGCGTTCGCCGACCTGTGGACAACCGCGTGGCCTGTGGACAGATGGCGAGCAGCCGTGGTCCGCGCCGGCAGGATGGGCGTCGTGCGAAGCGTCTGCGTGGTCGGGCTCGGGTTGATCGGTGGTTCGGTGCTGCGCGCGGCAACAGCCGCTGGGCGGGTGACATGGGGCGCGACAGCGTCGCGCGAGGACGCCGAGGCCGCCCGGCAGGGCGGCTACGACGTCGTCGACCTCGCCGAAGCCCTCGAACGCGCGCACACCGACGACGCGCTGGTCGTCGTGGCCGTGCCGATGCCGGCTGTGGAAGAAGTCCTGCGCGCGCTCCCCCGAGGCGTCAGGCTCACCGACGTGGTCAGCGTCAAGGGCCCGGTCGCCGACCTGGTCCGACGGGTCGCGCCGCACGCCCGGTACGTCGGCGGCCACCCCATGGCCGGCACCTCCGAGTCCGGCTGGCCCGCCGGCCGCGGCACCCTGTTCGAGGACGCCGCCTGGGTCGTCACCGCCGAGGACGACACCGACCTCGACGTCCTCACCGACGTCATCGACCTCGCCCTGGCCGCGAAAGCGCACGTCGTCCCCACCACCGCCGCCGAGCACGACGCCGCCGTCGCCCGCATCTCGCACCTGCCGCACCTGCTCGCCGCCGTGCTGGCCAGCGTCGGCGCGGACGGCGGACCGTTGGCGCTGTCGCTGGCCGCGGGCTCGTTCGGCGACGGGACGCGCGTCGCCGGCAGCCGCCCCGAACTCGTCCGCGCGATGTGCGAGGGCAACCGGAGCGCCCTGCTGGACGCCGTGGACGACGCGCTGGGCAGGCTCGGCGCGGCCCGCGGCTCGCTCGCCTCCACCGGCGGCCTCGCCAAGACCATCGATGCCGGTCACACCGCCCGCCTGGCCCTGCGGGACCGGCCGCCGCTCACCGACCGGACCATCGACCTGGACGCGCCCGAAGCCCTCGCGGCCCTGCGACGACTGGGTTCGCGCGGAGGCCGCATCGTTGGTCTGAAGGGCAGAACCGCGCTCGCACGCACGCCATAGGGTGCTCCGGTGGAGCGGAGCAAACTCATCGCGGTGGTCGGGGGCCTGGCCCTGCTCGGCGGCGCCGTCGTGGTGCTGCGCAACGAATCCGCTCCCCCGACGCCCCGGGTGTTCGAGCGGTTCCTGGCCGACGGCATCGAGTACGTTCCCGACACGCAACGGGTGGTCCGCCCCTCCGACCTGACCCTGACCGCACTGGACCGCACCAGCCTGCGCGCGACCTGGACCGCCACCGAAGGCCTCGGCCACGGCGGCTTCGAGGTGCGCTGGGGCGGCCACACCCGCCTGGTCCAGGGCACCGAGACCGAGCTGACCGGCCTGGACGCGAACGCCGACGTCACGGTCGAGGTCCGCGCGCTCGACGGCCTGGGCACCCGGTCCGAGCCGGCCACCGCGCACGCGGTGCCCCGACTCGCCTACGACGACGCGTCGCTGGACGCGCTGGTCGTGCCGATCGACCTGTTCGACGGCCCGGAGGCGCTGAACCCGCGCCGGTGGCGGGTCCTGGACGGCGGCAACACCGACTGCCTGGGCCTGCGACCGCTCAACGGCAAGCGGCTGGAGATCAGCTGCGACCGCGTCGACCTGCAGTCGAACGTGCCGATGCGGTTCGGCATGCCCCACCCGGACGGCGCGATCGGCCGGGTCGTGCTCACCACCGACGGTCCGGCGACGTCCCGGCCGGGTGAGAACGAGCTGATGATCGCCCTGCTGCCCGAGCCGTTCCACGACCTGGGTCACCTGGCCGAGCCGTTCCCGCCGGGCGCCGTCGTGCTGCGCGTCTCGCCGTTCGGCGCGCGCTTCGACCTGGGCGGTGACGTGGCGTCCGCCGACGACGCGCCGCCACCGGGGTCCGGCACGTTCCCGCCGCCGACTCCCGGTGTCCGGCACCGCTGGGAGCTGCGCGTCCTGCCCGATGCCGTGGCGGCCTTCCGCGACGGCGTCGAGGTGGCGAGGGCGCCGGTGGTCGTGCCGTGGACGGAGGCCTGGCCGCGCCTGGCGTTCCGACTGGCGCAGGACACCCGGCTGGACATGTTCGGCGTGGGCGGCGCACCGAGCAGCCCGGTGCCCGTCTCCGTGGTGCCGCTCGGGCCGGGCGTCCGCGAGGACGGCGCGGTGTCCCTGGGCAACGCGGCGAACTCGCGGCTGGACGGCGCGTCGTCGGTGCGCGTGGTCGCGTCCGTGGTCGCCGAACGGACCGCGCCGATCACCGCGGAGCTGGGCACGCGGTCCGCGCCGGTCGTCTTCATGCCGCCGGACCGGGGGCTCCACCCGACCCGCGCGTCCGTCGTCTACGCCGATTTCCCGCTGCCGTCCCCGGACCCGAACCCCGAGGTGCGGCTGCGGTCGGACGGCGACGTCACGGTGTACGAATCGCACCTCGTCCTCACCGACGGCCAGGACGCCCGCCGCCCGCTGCCCCGGCTCACCGACCGCGCACGTCCCGACCCGAGGGTCCCCACGCCGACCGTCTCCGTGCTGCACGAGTCCGCGGGCGGCGTCACGTTCCCGCGCGAGGGCAAGGTGCGCGTGACGGTCGAGCTGCCCGACCCGCAGGCGCACGAGATCGCCGCCATCAAAGGTCTAGAGGTGGAGCTGGACGGCGAGCGACTCGTCACCCTGCCCACGAACGGGTCGGCCGGCGGTCGGCACGAGTTCCTGCTCGACCTGGCCGACGTGTCCACGGGCCGCCACGAACTGGTGGTGCGAGTGCTCCCGGTGGAGCAACGGTGGGGCGTGCGGTCGCAGGAGCAGACGTTCGACATCCGGCCGCTGTAGCGATCGTTGGTCTCGGGTCCGCAACGACGGGGTGACGTCGATCACCCCGCCACCTAGCTTGACGCCATGGACCGTCGCCGGATCGCCCTCGTCGCCGCGGGTTTGGTGCTGTTCACCGGGGTGATCGCGGTGTTGCGGACGACCGGTGTCGGCGAGCCCGTCGCCGCGACGAGCGCGTCCGCGCCGCCGCCGACGTCACTGGAGCCGTACGCCGCCGAAGGCGTGGTCGTGCCCGTCGCAGGACCTCCGCCGGAGCGGCCACGTGAGCTGACCGTGACGTCCGGACCTCGGCGGTTGCAGCTGCGGTGGGTCGGTGACGCCCCGGGCTACGAGGTGAAGTGGGGCGCCGAGCGACTCGACCGGAGCAGGCTGGTCACGGACTCCGTCGTGCAGATCGACGGCCTGGACGACGAGCGCGACTACGCGGTGCAGGTGTTCGCCGTGGACGCGTTCGGCCGGCGGTCCGCACCCGCGGAGGGCTCCGGCAGGACGCAGGCGGTGCGTTCCGGCGACCACGCGCTGGAGGACCTGTTCGACCAGCCGGACTCGCCCGATCCGACGCGGTGGCGGTTGGCGTCACGCGGGAACTGCGCGCGGGCCACCCCGGGTCGCGACGACGACGGGCGGCGGCTGGTGCTGAGCAGCAACTGCGCGGCGGCTCCGGCGACGTTGCGGTCCCGGACGCCGTTCGTGCTGCGCGACGCGGACGACCTGGGCCGGTTCGTGGTGGAGACCGACGCGCCCGGCGGCGACGGCGAGCTGGTGCTGGACCTCGTGCCCGGACCGGTGTCGCTGGTCAGCGGTGACGCGTTGCCGCCGGACGCGGTGCGGTTGCTGGTGGCGACGAGTGCCGGGACGACGTCCGCGCGGGTGGTCGTGCCCGCCGGGACGCCGACCTCGGTGCTGCGCACGCTGCCCGCGATGGAGCCGGGGGTCAGCCACCGGTGGGAACTGGTGCTGCGGCGTGACGGCGCGCAGGTGGTGTTCGACGGTGACGTCGTGGCGACCAGTCCGGCCGTGCCGGGGTGGCGTGAGGCGACGGCGCTCGTGTCCGTCGCCGGGCCGACCGCGCAGCGCGCGGCGATCAGCCGGATCGCCTTCGACGCGGCTCCCGCTCCGGCTCCGGCCTGGGTGCCGGGCCCGGAGGTGGCGGTCGGGGTGGCGGTCGAACCCCCTGCCACCGGGCCGTTGGAGGCGTTGCCGGGAGTCACGGGCGGGCAGTTGCGGATGGCGTTGCTGCACACCGACGCGTCACCGGAGGCACCGTCGTTCACCGTGTCGGTGGCCGGGGTGGTGGTGCCGCTGCGGCCCGCGATGCCCGGTGTGCCGTGGCGGCCGGCGGCGGCGTACCCGGTGGTGGCGGACTTGCCGGCGGAGGCGTTGCGCGTCACGTCGTCGGGGAAGCTGCCCGTCACGGTGGTGACCGGGCTGCGGGTGCAGGCGACGCACGTGGACCTGGAGCTGACCGGCTCGTTCTCCGGCGCGCGGCCGAAGGTGGAGAAGGAGCCGCTGAACGGGCGGGACCGGGAGTTGGCGCGGGCGACCGGCACGGTGCTCGACGCGAGCGGGCAGACCGTGCCGGAGGGCGCGGCGGTGCAGCGCGGGCGGATGGTGTTCGACCTCGCGCTGGAGGGTCGGCCGGGTGAGGAGTTGGCCGGGCTGGCCGGGTTCAGCGTGCGGGTGGACGGCGAGCGGCTGGCCATCGTGCCGACCGCGTCCGGCGGGCCGGGGATCGCCGGGCGGTACCGGTTCGCGCTGACCACGTCGGAGCTGTCGTCGGGGCCCCACATGATCGAGGTGCGGATGTTCGGCACGTCCCGTGAGACGCGTTCCACCTCGGCTTACATCCCGTTCTTCGTCGGCCGGTGACAAGATGGACGCATGTCGCGCCCCCTCATCCTCGACGCCGCCCGCACCCCGTTCGGTCGCTACCGCGGCGGGTTGTCCGGCGTGCGGGTGGACGACCTGGCCGCGTTGCCGATCGTGGAGCTGCTGCGGCGGCACCCGTCGCTCGACCCCGCGTTGATCGACGACGTGCTGCTGGGCAACACCAACGGGGCCGGCGAGGAGAACCGCAACATCGGCCGGATGGCGGCGCTGCTGGCCGGGCTGCCGACGTCGGTGCCCGGGGTGGCGATCAACCGGCTGTGCGCCTCGGGTGGCGAGGCGATGGTGCAGGCCGCGCGGGCGTTGGCGTTGGGGGACGCTTCGCTGCTGGTCGCCGGCGGTGTGGAGGGCATGACCCGCGCGCCGTTCGTCGTGCCGCGGCCGGACAAGCCGTTCGCCGACCGGTTGGAGTCGGTGTCGACGGCGCTGGGCTGGCGGCTGGTGAACCCCCGGATGAAGCCGGAGTGGACGCTGCCGCTGGGACGTGCGGCGGAGGACGTCGCGGTGGCGTTGGGGATCACGCGGGAGCAGATGGACCACTTCGCGCTGCGGTCGCACCGGCGGGCTTCGGCGGCGTGGGACGCGGGGGTGCACGACGGGTTCGCGTTCCCGGTGCAGCTGCCGAACGACTCGCCGGTGCGGCGGGACGAGTCCGTGCGGCCGGAGACGTCGGCGGAGCGGCTGGGGAAGCTGAAGTCGGCGTTCTCGGAGAGCGGGCCGGTGACGGCGGGCAACTCGTCGCCGCTGAACGACGGCGCGGCGGCGGTGCTGATGGGGACGGAGGACATGGCGTCCTCGCTGGGGATCACCCCGTTGGGTGAATTCATCGGATCGACCGTGACGGCGGAGGAGCCGCAGCGGTTCACCCTGGCCCCGGTGTCCGCGATCCGGAAGCTGCTGGCCCGGTTCAAGATCGACGCGGCGGACGTCTGCCTGTGGGAGATCAACGAGGCCTTCGCGGCGATGGCGCTGTCGGTGCTGCACCACCTGCCGGAAGTGGACCGGGAGAAGGTGAACGTGCACGGCGGCGCGATCGCGTACGGCCACCCGCTGGGCGCTTCCCTGCCCCGCGTGGTGATCGACCTGTGCCGGCACCTGCGGGCGCGTGGCGGCGGGATCGGCGTGGCGGCGGCGTGCGTGGGGGTCGGTCAGGGGATGGCGATCGCCGTCCGGGTCTGAGGTCTCCACGGCCACAGCCACAGCCGCCGCAGCGCCGAAGGATCGCCCGATCGAACGACGGCGCGGCCGACACGGGCCGCGCCGGGTCAGATGCGGTAGGCGATGCGGGGGTAGTCGACCACCAGGCCGGTCCGGTCCACGGTGATGTCCTGCTCGAACTCGCCGTGGGTGAAGGAGACCACCGCGCGGTCCTCGCCGAGGGACACCGTGCGGTAGCGCTGGCGGACCAGCTGCACCGACAGGTCCGGCAGCGTCACGTAGACGACCGGGATCTCGTGGTCGCCCTCCTCCTGCTGGAGGTTGAGCCGGCGGATCGGGATGGCGTTGAACAGGACGGCGAACTGCACGTCCACGTCCACCGCGCCGTCGAAGTCCGCGCGCTCGGCGCCCTGACCGGAGTCGACCAGCCAGATGCCCTCCGACGAGCGGCTGACCGAGATCTGCCGCTCCTCCGACACCGTGGACGTCCGCAGCAGCAGGCGGGTGACCGCACCGGTCTCACCCACCGAGACCTCGAACGACCCGCTGAACTGCTCGGCCGGACCGGCGGTCACCAACCGGCCCGAGGCGCGGAGCTTGCGCTCCGAGAGCAGGAACCTGACCTGCTCCAGCCTGGGCACGTCGTAACCCTGCCAGGTCACCATCTGCGCGGCGGGCGAACGGGTCTCCCCCGACGGGGTGCCCCGCTCGGCCGTGTTGAACGAGTTCACGCTCCACCCGGAAGGATGTCCTTGGCCTTCTCGGCCACCGATTTGACCTGGTCCTCGTGGCCGAACCTGCCCGCGACGAACTCGGCGGCCTGGTCGATGCCGGCATCGACCTTCTCGTGGTTCTGCTCGAGCAACTCGGACGCCTTGTTCTTGATCTCGTCGAAGTTCACTGGTGCTCCTTCGCACTCCTGACGCAGGCTACCCGAATCGACCTCGCGTCCCCAGCGGCAAACGGTACCTGCGGCGATCCCGGGTGGACCACCACACCACCCCCCACAAGGGTGAGCGGCCCCCCGGGAATCCCGAGGGGCCGCTCACGGTCGAGCTATCGGATCAGGCAGCGCGCTTGCGACGCAGGAACAGCAGCGCTCCGGCGCCCGCGCCCAGCAGGCCGACGCCGATCAGCAGCGGCACGAAGATCGACGCACCGGTGTTGGCCAGGTCGTCGTCACCGCCACCGGCGGCCGGAGCCGGGGTGGTGGTGGTCGTCGTCGGCTCCGTCGTCGTGGTCGGCGCCAGATCGGTCGTGGTGGTCGGCGCCGGCTCGGTCGTGGTGGTCGGGACGACAGCCTCGACCCACTCGGCCTTGGCCTTGACCTCGACGTTCACCGGCTCGGAGGTCGCGATGACCAGCGACTGGGTCTCCTGCTTGGGGTTCGCGGAGACGAACAGCCGGCCGGAGCGGAGCTTGGCGCCGGCCTTGACGACCAGCTCCAGCTCACCGACCTCCGCGTCCTCGGCGACCTTGACCCACACGTTGGTGGCCTTGGTAGCCGCCGAGGCGGACATCTCGCCTGCCTTCGCGGTCTTGAACGCCTCGCCTGCCTCGTCGACCAGCGTGACGCCGGCGGGCAGGGAGGTGACCAGCTCGACCACGTCGGCAGTCGTCGTGATGGTGAACGGACCGAACGTCTTGCCGATCTCGCCCTTCAGCAGGCTCGGCTCGATACCGAGATCCGGCTTGACGTCGTTGATGGGCTCGGCCTTGGTGGTCAGGTACTCGTAGACCTTGTAGACCAGCTCGTCGATCGTGCCGTTGTCGGTGTGCTCGTCCTCGGCGGTCGAGTCGCCCTTGCGCAGATCCACATCGTCGCTGAAGTGCCACACAGCGGCCTGGGTCGCGGCGATCAGGGTGCTGGGCCGGAGGTCGCCCAGGCCGTACAGGGCTTCGGCGTCCTCCTCGGTCAGGGCCGGGTAGCTGTTCTGCAGCACCCAGTTGATCAGGGCCGCGTTCTCCTTGAACTTCGTGTTCGGGTTCGGGTGCTTGTCCCACGGCACCTCTTCGAGCTGCTTGCCGTCATAGAGGGGCGTGGGCAGCTCGACGCAGTACGCCCTGGCGGTCTGGCCCTGGCCACCCTCCACGATCTTGAGACCGAGGAGCTGCGCGTTGATCGCGTTGCCGGTCGTGTGCCTGGGCAGCTCGACCGGCTTGCCGTCGCGCTCCAGGTAGACGCCCATGCCTGACTCGTCCGCACTCTTGTCCGGCTCGACCTTGACCGCGTTAGCGGCGGCAGCGGGAAGAGCGGACATCAGCACGAGCGAGGCGCCGAGAATCACAGCGCCAAGGCGCTTCAGAGTCGACCGGGATGCCATGTGTCTCCTTGAGGCTCGCTAGGTAGCCCGTTTGGTGTAGTTCAAGGCGGCGGACTGCCGGACGATGGAACGCCTCCGCGTGGGGTTCCGACATCGATTCGACAGAATCGCCGGAACACTATCCGATCGGGGGACCCCGGATCGGGACGGGTCACACTTTCCGTACTACTACCCGTGAGCAGCGACAACGGTCCCGATGAGTCCACTGTGGACGTTGAAAGGCCGGCCATTCCGGCCGTGGAGGAACGCCGACGTCCATTTCGACTCAAGGCGAAACAGAACTGCGCACACCTGTGGACAACTCGGTTTCCGCACTTCAGCGGCCGTGCCCACAAAAGGCACGTAATAAGCCGAAATCCCCTTTCGACGCCACACCGTTGCGAAACGGTGATCTAGGCGACCAGGGCGGACTGCGTGACCGGTCTGATGTCCCCCACCCGCAGCGACGTCCCGGGCAGGCACAGGTCACGCGCCGTCGGCGGCTGACCGGTCAGCATCCACTTCACCAACGAGGCGAGCTGGAACGAGATCAACGGCGGCACCGCGTCGCCCAGGTGCCGGTAGGCGTTGCCGATCACCGACACGTCGAACCGGAACCGGCGCGGGAAGCCCTGGAGCAACGCCATCTCGCGCACCGTGCACAACCGGTGCTGGTCGGGGTGCGCGTAACGGCCGTTGCCGACGTGCCCGCACTCGCGCTTGATCGTGCGCGCCGGCTCGTCCCACCACATCCGGCCGTACACGTCCGGGTGAGACCCCCACTTGCCCTCTTCGATGATCTTGCGCTGGGCCGGGTTCAGCAGCAGTTCCGACACCGACCCCACCAGGTCGCCCCACGACCCGCCGTCGGCCGGGATGGCCCGCATCCGGTCCAGCGAGCGGTCGCGCCGGAACGACGGCGACACGTGCATCTCGTCCTCCGGGTGCGCCTCGCCCGCCGCGACGGGCGGCAGCTTGCCGATCGCCCGCCGCACCGTCACCGCGCCCGGCCGGACCTCCCAGCCCTGCCACAGGTCCTCCAGCGTGCGCAGCGGCACGCCGTCGTCGACCGCCACCACCATCGCCCGCTCGCGCAGCTGCGGCAGCCCGAAGCGCGACAGCATGTGCGTGCTCGCGTCCACTTCGTACCCGAGCGCCAGCAGCTGCTCGGCCAACCCGTCCAGGTGGTGCCGCTGCTTGCCCTTGACCAGTTCCCGCGCGTTCTCCAGCACCAGCACCCGGGGCCGGAACTCGGCCACGTACGCCGCGACCCGGCCGACCAGCGAGTTGCGCGGGTCGTCACGCAGGTGGTTGGCGGGCGCGATCCGGGTGAAGCCCGAGCACGGCGGGCACGCCACCAGCACGTCCAGCTCTCCCCGCTGGAGACCCCACACCTGCCGCAGCACGGCCGGGTCGAGCCGCCCCAGGTCCACCTGCAGCGGATCGACGCCGATGTTGTCCCGGTAGGTCCCGTTGCAGCGCAACGACCCCAACCGGGACGACGGCTTGCCGATCTGCGCGTCGGCCGCGCCGACGATGGTGAAGTCCCGGTGCGCTTGGAAGCCCATGCTCATGCCGCCGGCGCCGGAGAACAGGTCGACGACTGTGAAGGCGGGTCCGGGCACGGCGTGATCGTACGGCGGTCACTTGATCCACCGGCGAGTGATCCCGCCGGTACCGAGCCCCGGAATCGCGTACGTTGCGCGCCATGGATCTCCCACCTGCGTGGCAACGGCCGGATCCGTTGCGTGGACTGGAGGACATGCCCTGGTCGGTGCTGGCCCATGGGGCGGGCGTGGACGACCTGATGCGCAGGGTCGTGCACGGCGAGCGCGTGTCCCGCGAGGTCGCGTGCCAAGCACTGGCCGACAGGGTGTTGGTCGACGACACGGTGTCCGAGGCGAGCGTGTGGGCCGTGCCGTTCCTGATCGAGATGGGCGCGAGCTACCGGGTGCCCGCGGACAGCCGCGATCGGGTGATTTTCATGTTGGCCGCCATGGCGCTGGCCGGCGCGGGCTTCACCGACGACGGCAAGCGCACCCGGCGCCGGTGGAACGCGCTCGGGCGCGAGCTGCCCCGCCGTCCCCCGGACTGGATCACCCAGACCCGGTACGAGGTCGCCAAGGGCGCGCACAAGGTGTTCGAGGCGCTGGCGGGCGCGAAGGTGGCGTGCTCCATGGCGCTGGCCATCGCGGTGCCCGAGGTCGTGCCGCGGCACGTGGTGGACGTGGCGGACGCCCTCGCGTCGGCGGACCGCTCGCCGCGGCTGCTGGCGTTGGCCGCACGGGTGCTGCTGCACCTCGTGGACGACGACGCGCCGGTCACGCCCGCGCTGCTGCGCGCCACCGCGCAGTGCCACCCGGAGCTGCTGCGCGCCTACCGGGACAAGGCGTACCCGCCCAACCAGCCGCCCGAGGTGACGTTGCAGCTCATGGGTTACCGGTACGCCTTCCTGGCCGCGTACGGCGACGACCAGGAAGGCGTGACGATCACGCGGTGACGGCGGTGGGCTCCGCGACCGCGGCGGCGGCCTGCTCGTCGGCGACGGGCACGGCCGGCTCCAGCGGACCCAGCGCGGTGCCCCACTCCTGGTCGGCGAGGGCGAACGCGGCCACGGTCAGCGCCACCACCGGGCGGCCGAACGGCAGCTGGTCGGCGTAGAAGTCGAGCTCCAGCCGGGCGCCGAGCGGTGACGGGCGCAGCCGCAGCGCGCCGTGCGGGGTCTCCTCGGGGTGCGCGAACCGGCACGACCACTCGGTGAACACGATCGGGCGTTCCACGGTCTCGTTCGGCTGAACCGCGCGGACGTTCGCGCCGACCGAGCCGTGCCGGTAGTCGTCGGCGGCCGAGACCAGCAGCTCCTCGAACTCGATGGACGACACGCCCAGGTCGTGCCCGGCGACGAGGGCGACCTGGACCAGTGCCAGCGGCAGCTGCGGGAGGGCGTCCTCGAAGCACACCATCGCGCCGCCGTACCGGGTGTTGATCTCGGTGGGCAGGAAGCCGTCCGCGGTGGCGATGCCGTCGAGGGTGAACGTGCCGCGGTAGTCGACCGTCTCGCGCAGCCGCTCGCCGACCCGGCGGGCCAGGTTCCGCATCTCCTCGCGGATCCACGCGGGCGGGTCGTAGTAGGACGCGCAGCCCGCGTACAGGAACCGGGCCTGCCCGGCGCGGCGCGGCACGACCATCTCGATCGGACGGAGCACCGCCGTGCCGTCCGGGAACACGATCCCGTGCACGCTCACCGGGATGCCCTCCAGGAACGGCATCACCCGGACGAAATCGCACTTGGGCGCGAGCACCTCGAACGCGTCCAGCGCCTCCTGGCGGTCGCGCACGCGGCGGACGAAGTTCGCGCCGCCGTTGATCGCCGGGCCGTCGCCGGACCAGACGACGCCCGCGCCGCGGTCGAGCCGCGCGGTCGCCGCCCACAGGCCCTCGAAGTCGAGGTCGAGCACGGTGGCCGGCGCGCGCGGGGCGGACAGCTCGTCCCACAGCCCGTCGATGGTGGTCTTGTTCTCCAACTCCACCCACTCGGGGCGGCGGGCGTTGAGCACCGGCCGGCCCGCGAACTCCGGGGTGTGCACGTACGGGGTGCTGATCACCAGGGCCTCGCCGCGCGGGTCGAAGTCCTCCAGCACCTCGCGGACCTTGCGGTTGGGCGATGTCAGCAGCCTGGTGAGCCGGTTCTGCTCGACCGAGACGAACCCGCCGGCGATGCCGAGCGGCACCCAGCGGGCCACTTCCGAATCGTGCAGCGGCGCGTGGTCGTCCGTCGACAGCACGAGTGTGTGGCGGGCGCCGAGCTGGTGCAGTTCACCGACGCGACTGCTCAGCCGTGTGCCGCCCGCGAGCACGACCAGCCGGTCGCCGAACAGGGTGCCGAGGCGCGCTTGAAGCGCGGAGAGGACATGATCCATCGCCGAGAACTCGCTTTATGAGAAGCAGACGAGACAACCGGCGAGCGCCGGGTGCCACGCACTGTAGAGGCAGGCGATGGGATCGGCCTAGCGCGGTCCGGCAACTTCCGGATGAAACTCTCCGATGGGTTCAGGGACGGTCGCGCGAGATCATCGAGCGGCGTCGCGAAGTACCTGGTCAACCCGGCTCAGGAAAGCACGCGGACCCTTGGCCTTGGGGAACGGCAGGGTGAGGCCGAACAGGGTGTCGTCGACCGACTGCGGCGCGGCGGCCACGATGGCCGCGGCCGTCTCCAGGAAGCGCTGCCGCTTGGCCTCGCGCACGGCGTACTCAGCGAGAACGCCCTCGATGCTCGTGTGCATGGCTGGATGCGGGTAACTCACTTGGGTTGTATCGGCCCCACCGGTCCACACCTTTAGGGGTAATTCGCACCTGGTCGACGACCGCCCGCCGAGTGGTCACGTGTCGGGTCGAGTGGTCGCGTGGTCGCGTGTTGGGATGTCGCCATGCGCGTGCTGGTCACCGGAGCCACCGGTTACGTCGGCCGAGTGGTCATGGCCGAACTGGTGGCCGCCGGCCACACCTCCATCCCCTTCACGGGTGATGTCCGGTCGCGTGACGGGCTCGCGGGCTTCGGCGACGTCGACGCGGTCGTTCACTTGGCGGCCGTCGCCCGCGTGCGCGAGTCGTTCGACGACCCGGTGCGGTACTACGACGTGAACGTGGGCGGCACGGTGAACCTGCTGCGGTCGCCGCCGCCTCGGTTCGTGCTGGCGTCCACGGCCGGTGTGTACGGGACGGCCGGCGTCCCGGTGGTCGGCGAGGACCGCCCGCGCGCCCCGTCCAACCCTTATGCCGCTTCCAAAGCCGCAGCGGAGGACGTGCTGGCGTGGGCCGCCGCCACGGGGCGGGTGGGCGCGGTGGCGCTGCGGTTGTTCAACGTGGCGGGAGGCGGGGACCGCGACGACACGCGCGTGATCACCAAGGCGTGCGGGGTGGCGGCCGGCCGGGTGCCGTCGATGGAGGTGTTCGGCGACGGGTCGGCGGTGCGGGACTTCGTGCACGTGCGGGACGTGGCGCGGGCGTTCGTGACGGCGGTGGAGCACTGCGGTGAGGGGTATGAGGCGCTCAACGTCGGTGCGACGCCGGCGAGCGTGGCCGACGTGCTGGACGCGGTGGAGCGGGTGACCGGGCGACCGGTGCCGGTCGTGCGGCGGCCCGCCCACCCCGGTGAGGTGCGGGAGCAGCGTGCGGACACGGAGCGGCTGCGGGCGTTGGGCTGGGCGCCGACGTGCTCGGACCTGGACGCCTTGGTCCGGGACCAGTGGGCGGCCGAGACCCGGGCACTCTCGGCCGGATCCGAACAGCTCCGCGCAGGTCCCCGCCAAGGGGAACCCTTGCAGTAACTCTACTTAAGGGGTCCGACGATTCCGGGGGTCGAGCCGGTGGTCACGCCCGGCGACGGGGCAGCGGGACCCGCTCCAGGTCGGCAGCCACCACGATCTCGCCGCCGAACACCGCCGCGGCCTCCTCGTGGAACAGG
This sequence comes from Saccharothrix isguenensis, assembly GCF_052936305.1. NCBI lineage: Bacteria > Bacillati > Actinomycetota > Actinomycetes > Pseudonocardiales > Pseudonocardiaceae > Saccharothrix > Saccharothrix isguenensis. Next base: position 199,897 of record NZ_CP193626.1, on the reverse strand, counting down.
CGCGGGTCGGTGTAGCGCTGCGAGAAGTGGGTCAGGACGAGCTTGCGGACACCGCACTCGGCCGCGACCTTCGCCGCCTGACGGGCGGTGAGGTGCCCGTACTCCACCGCCAGCGGCTCGTCGACGTGCAGGTACGTCGACTCGATGACCAGCATGTCGGCGCCGTCGGCCAGCTCGAAGACCCCGTCGCACAGCCGGGTGTCCATGACGAAGGCGAACCGCTGGCCCCGGCGCGGCACGCTCACCTCGTCCAACAGCGGCGGCCGGAGCTCACGGATCGCCCGGCCGCGGATGCCGTGCGCGGCCAGCCGTTCGGGGATCATCGTGCGGCCGTCCGGCTCGACCAGGCGGTAACCGTACGCGGGCAGCGTGTGGTCGAGCCGCCGGGCTTCGAGCCGGCCGAACGCGCCCTCCGCGATCACCCCCGGTCCGGTGACGGGGTGCTCCCGGATGTCGGCCACCTCGTGGAACGACGTGGCGTGCCGAAGTCGGTCGAAGAACTCCGCGCCTTCGGCCGGGAAGTGCGCGTGCACGGTGTGCGCGACGCGGTCGAGCGACATGCGCTGCACCACGCCGGGGACGCCGAGGCAGTGGTCGCCGTGGAAGTGGGTGACGAACAGCCTGGTGATGTCGTTGGCCGCGACGCCGGCGCGCACCATCTGCCGCTGGGTGCCGTCACCGGGGTCGAACAGGAACCCTTCCGCGTCCCACCGCAGCAGGTAGCCGTTGTGGTTGCGCGTCCGGGTCGGCACCTGGCTCGAGGTGCCCAGCACGACCAGCTCACGTGGTGACACATGGCAGAGTCTGCGGCATGGAGAGCTTGCAGGCGGTGTCGTCCTGGCCGGTCGAGACCGTGGCGACGGCCGTGGTCGACGCGCGGGGCGAGGTGTTGGGCACGTGCGGACCGGTGGACCGGCGGTTCCTGCTGGCGTCGGTGACCAAGCTGGTGACCGCTTACGCCGTGCTGGTGGCGGTGGAGGAAGGCGCGGTCGAGTGGGACCAGCCGGCCGGCCCCGAGGGGTCGACGCTGCGGCACCTGATCGCGCACACGTCCGGGTTGGCGTTCGACTCGCACGACCTGCTGGCCGAGCCGGGCACCCGGCGGCTCTACTCGAACACCGGGTTCCAGGTGCTGGCGGACTCCGTGGAGGCGGCGACCGACATCCCGTTCGCGGAGTACCTGGCGGAGGCGGTGTTCCGGCCGCTCGGCATGACGTCGTCCACGTTGGACGGTCCGGCCGGGGCGGGCGCCACGTCGACGGTGTCGGACCTGGTCCGCTTCGCGGCCGAGCTGCAGGCGCCGAAGCTGGTGTCGGCGGAGCTGGTGGCGGAGGCGACGTCGGTGGCGTTCCCGGGGCTGCGCGGGGTCCTGCCGGGGTACGGGCTGCAGAACAACAACGACTGGGGGTTGGGGTTCGAGGTCCGGTCCGCCAAGTCGCCGCACTGGACGGGGGTGACCAGCTCGCCGCGGACGTTCGGGCATTTCGGGCAGAGCGGCACGTTCCTGTGGGTCGATCCGGACGCCGGGGTGGCGTGCGTCGTGCTGACCGATCGGCCGTTCGGCAAGTGGGCCGTGACGGCGTGGCCGCCGTTCACGGACGGGGTGTTGGCGGAGCTCGCGCGTCGCTGACCTCGGCCTTGCGGACCGGGAACGTCGACGGCCGCAACGTCGGCGCGGTGCCGGTGGACAACTCACCTTCCCCGCCACCGGCTCGGAGTTCGCGGTGGGCGATCTCGGCGGCGACGACGGCCGGCTCGCGCCGTGGCTGCTGCCGAACACGATCACGTGCGACGACCGCCCACCGGTCGTGTCCCCGCCTGCCCCGTCGGAGTGGACTACGGGGTGACGACGGCGTGACCGCGCACGCGGCCCCGCCGGACGTCCTCGACGGCGGTGGCGGCGTCGGACAGCGGGTACGTGCGGTCCAGCACCGGCGTGAGCTTGCCCGCCTCGATGAGGTCGCGGAGCAGCACCAGGTCGTCGAGGCGGTCCTTGTGGACGAGTGGCCGCACCTTGATGCCGAGGAAGGGCGCCGCGACGATCGCGCGGATCCACCGATCGACGCCCATGAACCACCGGCCGCCCGTGCCGCCGACGAGCGCGACCGTGCCACCGGGTTTGAGGAGGCGTTGGAGGGTGCGCAGCGGGGGGTTGCCGTAGAGGTCGAGGACCACGTCGAAGCCGGTCACGGCTGGGCCGGCTGCGACCGACGGGCCGGCTGCGGTCAACAGGCCGGTGGCGTAGTCGAGCACGTGGTCCGCGCCGAGGTCCCGGACCATCCCCGCCTTCGCCGCGCCGCACACCGCCGTCACCTCGGCGCCGTAGTGCTTCGCCAACTGCACCGCGTACGTGCCGACGCACCCCGAAGCGCCGGTGATCAGCACCTTCTGCCCCGCACGGATCTGCCCCTTGTCCCTGACCGCCTGGAGTGCCGTGAACCCCGCGATCGGCACTGCCGCCGCCTGTTCGAGCGTGAGGTTCGCGGGCTTCACCGTCACCTGGCCCTCGGGCACGGCGGCGTACTCGGAGAACGCGCCGTCACACCACCCGAACACCTCGTCACCGACCTCGATGGTCGTGACGCCCTTCCCGACCGCCTCCACCGCGCCGGCCAACTCCAGCCCCGGCACCCTGTTCTTCGGCCGCCGCAGTCCGACCGCCGCCCGTGCCGCGTAGGGCAGGCCGCGCAGCAGGTGCCAGTCGGTCCCGGAGACGGCCGCAGCCCGGACGCGCACCAGCACCTCGCCGTCCCCCGCAGCGGGTTTCTCGATCTCGGCGAGCCGCAGCACTTCTTCCGGGACGCCGTACGCATCCTGGGTGATCGCTCTCATTCGTCCTCCGGGTACTGGAACACGTCGCCGAGCGGGACGTCGAAGACCCGGGCGATCTGGAACGCCATTTCGAGTGAGGGCGAGTAGCGACCCTGTTCGATGGCGATGACGGTCTGGCGCGTGACGTCGATGCGCTTGGCCAGTTCGGCCTGCGTCATCTCGCCGTGCGCGAAGCGGAGGGCGCGGATGGAGTTGGTGATCCTGGTCGGCTTGCCCACTAGAAACCCCGCCGGTAGGCGACCAACTTGACCGCGGCGCCGAACACGGCCCACGACGTGAACACGGCGTAGATCGCGTTGGCGATCCAGAAGTGCGGGACCTCGGCCAGGGCGAGCCCGAACGGCAGCACCATGCCGACGCCGAGCACGCCGCCCGCCACGTGCTCCCCGAACCGGTCGATGTCCCGGTCGCGCGCGTCGGCCTTGTAGCTCTCACTCGGCCGCGCCACCTCGACCACGATCCGGCCGACGACGGCCAGCCCGACGGAGATCCCGATGGACCACAACATGGGCGCCACGTACGACACGCCCGTGACGGCCCCACCACCGGCCCGACTCATGACGACCAGGACGTACCCGAGGAAGGTCAGCGCGCTGACCACCAGGTACACCCAGGTCCCCTTCTCCTCGTAGGACACCGGACCACCCCCATGTAAAGGAAACTTGACATGGGAAATGTATGCACTGCTTGACCTGGTGTCAAGTATTTTTGACACCAGGTCGGCGGTCGGACGTCACCCGCCACGCCTGATCCGATCCGCCATCACCAGCTAGGCGATCAGCCGGGTCACCACGTACGTCATGACCTGGCCGACGAGCAGGCCCAAGGCGGCGGCGGACGCGCCGAGCAGCGCGAACAGCGTCACCCGGGACACCTGCCCCCGGCGCCCGGGGTCAACTCGTCAACCAGCAGCTCGGCGAGGTCGAACCCGGCCGCATCGCGAGCCGTGCGCGCCCCTAACCGGCAGGTGGTGCGCAGGGGGAGAAGTCACAACCTGCGAAGTCGGTCACCGGGACGTACCCGATGCGCCCGTAGAGGGCGTTGCTGGTGGCGTTGGCGGGATCCGCGAACAGCACTACGTCCGTCGCTCCGGCGGCCAAGGCGGCCCGGCTCACCTCGACCGCCACGGCACCCGCGTAACCACGTCCCCGGAGGTGCGTCGGGGTGTAGACGGGGTCCACCCGGACCATGCCGGCCACCATCGACGTCGAGCCCGCCATGGAGACCGGGGTTCCGTCCGGGTTTTCCCAGAACGTGAAGTGCTTGTCGGCGAAGCGCGAGTCGGCCCACGAACCGGCGGGCGCCTCACCGACGTCCGCGACGAACTACGACCTGGCTCTCCGCCCCTTCACCGAACCTGAAGACACCCATCACCACGGCCTGCGAGCATTGCCGCCCGTTGACCAGCACGAGGGGCAAATAACGCGGCTACGACCGGCAAGGAACGGCTTCACGAGGGGCAGCACTCGCCCCCGAACCGTCCTTAACCCTCCAGAGAACCGTCCTTCACGCGAGCCCGCGCCCGAGGCGCGCTCGCCTAAGCCGCCCTGCGGCGAATGCGACGCCCGCGACTCCGACCCGATTTCCGCCCGCGTCATCTGGCTGGACGAAGACCGAACCCGCTCGGTCTTCTGCGCCCGCTGCCACCCACGAGCCACTGGAACCAGGGAGGCGGCCCAGTGACCGCGCCCGACCCGGAACTCGTCACCCAGATCCGCCAGGCCCTCGAAACGGCGCGAGCAGCAGGCGAACCACCACCGGGCCGCCCCACGCTGGTACGCCTCACCGGCGCCACCGATCACGCGGTCCGCAAGGCCCTGGCGGAGCTGGCGACGGAGGCCACCAGCCCTGGCCACACCTCTACGCCACCCTCACCAGCCACCACACCAGCCCGAACCACGGACGGCCGCCTGGTGGCCTGGGCAGGCTTCGTCTTCGGCTCCGTCATGTCGATCGCCGCCAACGTCCTCCACACCTGGCTACCAGCCGAACACCACCCCGCCGGCTGGTCACCAGGGCTGGCACCCCAGATCGGAGCCGCAGTCTGGCCCATCGGCCTCCTGCTCTCCGTCGAAGTCCTCTCCCGCGTCCACTGGCCGAAGGGCTGGCAATGGACCCTCGCCCGCTTCGGCGGCACGGGCACCGTGGCCCTCGGCTCAGCCGTCATCTCCTACGGCCACCTCCGAGAGCTCCTCCTGGCCTGGCACTACGGCCCACTACAGATCTTGAAAGGCCAGGGTTGATCCTGGGGTTCTCGGCGTGTCCTGCGTGGTCGTGACCGGTGAGTGGTCTACGCAGGGGTGATGCGATACGCGGATGGTGGTGGTCTGTCCGAGCGGGGCAGGGCCAAACGCGAAGTGGTCCGGTTACAGGCGGCGGAGTGGTTCGGCCAGGACGTGCCGGTGGCGGAGATCGCCCGTCGACTGCGGGTGTCGACCAACGCGGTCTACACCTGGCGACGCCGATGGCATGCCGGGGGTGACGCGGGGCTGGCGTCGAAAGGGCCGGGCGGGTCGTCGTGCCGGCTGGACGAGCCGCGGTTGGAGCGGCTGGCCAGGGCGTTGGACCAGGGCCCGGCCGCGCACGGGTTCGGCGACGATCAACGCTGGACCCTGGCCCGGGTCTCCGATCTGATCGCCCGACTGTTCCACACCCGCTACACGCTGCGCGGGGTGTCGTATCTGTTGCACCGCATGGGATTCTCGCCGCAGGTGCCCACGCACCGCGCGGTCGAGCGCGACGAAGAGGCGATCGTCACCTGGCGACGGGAGACGTGGCCGGCGGGAAAACGGTAGCGGCGGAACGGGGAGCCTGGCTGTGCTTCGAGGACGAGGCCGGACAGACGCTGCGTCCGCCGAAAACCAGGACCTGGGGCCGACGCGGACACACTCCGACCGTGGCGGTCTCGGGCAAGGGCTCGGGCCGGATCTCCATCGCCGGACTGGTCTGCGTCCGCCCCGGACACCGACCCCGGTTGATCTACCGCACGGTGATCCACCGCGGCCGCAAGGGCGAACGGCGCAGCTTCGCCGAGACCGACTACGCCGCCCTGCTCGACGCCGCCCACCAGCAACTCGACGGACCGATCGTGCTGATCTGGGACAACCTCAACACCCACACCAGCCACGCCATGCGCGGCCTGATCGCGACCCGGGACTGGCTGCACGTCATCCGATTACCGCCCTACGCCGGCGAGCTCAACCCGACCGAACACGTCTGGTCACACCTCAAGCGCAGCATGGGAAATCTCCTCGTCCACGGCATCGACCACCTGGCCGCGATCGTGAAGAACCGGCTCAAGCGGATGCAGTACCGGCCTGACCTGATCAGCGCCTTCTTCGCCCACACCGGGCTGGACCTCGAACCAGAACCCCCGTAATGCCAACCTTTCAAGATGTGTAGCAGCGGCAGTCGGCCCGCTGGTCCTCGACGGCCTCATGGTCATCTCCGGCTTCGCCCTCTTGGCGATGAGCCGATAGTCACGACGAAAAATCCATAAGCTAACGAATTTTTAGCTGCACATCCGCGAAGGTCAGTGCTTCAAATTCAAACGTTACGTCACCTTGACTACGGTACAACCAAGCAGATGCTTTGCCGGGCACAGGGGAACTCGGTGGAGGAAGCTCGTCGTTCGCCGGGTCACTAAGGCAGCCGAACTCGATATCCATCTGAGAAAGGCGCACATCCTGAACTTGATAAACCCGCCTCTCTTTGACGCCATTCACAGATAGCGAAATCGGCTGCGGCAAATCTCGATCGCGCACCGCCACCTGAGCGATTACGAGGAGCTGATCTTCAACATTCGTCTCACTGATTAGACCCTGGAGATCAGAAAATGTAAGGTCTTTAACTTCCCCCTCTGGCGCCAAATATCCGACGACACGCTGCACCGATGTGAAGTAAATAAAGCGCTCGATCGTACCGCCAAGTTCTTCGCGCAATTCGCCCCTAAGCTGCACTTCTCCGCCCTTTGAAGCGAAATCGCTCACATTGCTGGAAACGAAATAAGTCTTTTGTCCAGGGTTTTCCAAATGTCCGCGCTTCACCGTCAACCATATCGCTGAATCCCGACCACCTACAGCTGATCCTGCGTCAGTCGAGCGAGCAGGAGCAACGCGAGAGGCTTCCCGATGAAGAGCTTCAAGCGCGTCATCACCGCTTGTTTTGATTACTTCCAACGACTCCGTCAGTTCAGTTCGCCATTCCTCTACCGCATCATCCGCACTAGGGATATAGTAATCGAAACCCTCGACATCTAATACTTTAGCCGTATCGCGAATGGCAGCACCTAGCCCATCTATAGCTTTTTGCGCCAGCGTCTTCCGCTTATTCAACGATTCAGCAAGAGTGATATCGGTTATGCAAACTCGCACTCCACTTAGCATCGATACTCTGAGCAGGGCAGAAAGGAGCGGATTTGAGTGGATACTGCCCCGCTGAGGTAGTACACACGTATCAAGTATCAATACTTGCGGCATTGTCCGCAACCTCGTTCATGCGCCTGATTACCTCGCCCACCAGGCTTTCGAATAGCTCTAGAGTGTCCCGTGCTCGCGTGAACTGGGCTCCACGAGCTTCTGTACCCGTAAGCTCGAATACAGCCGACCGGTTACGCTGGGCCATCGGGATCAAGCTGGAGAGATTACGCACTTCGCCGATTTGACCAGGACCAGCTGGCGTTGGAACACCAATCTCAGCAAGCTGCTTCCGAATCCCGGAATTATACTGCTCCGGAATCTGCGCGATCCATCGACGGTAGGCTTCGGCAGGACGCTTGCGATATACGGCGAACTGTTGACTTATATAACCCAACGGCGATGGCTTCCCAGGCGGCAAAGGAAAACCGAGATTAAGCTCTCGACGCTTCGCGGAGCCTTGTGCGATTTCCCATTCTTCGACCCAACGGCTAACACTTTGACCGACGCTAGGCAGCGCGGTCAATGAAAAAAGATCCGGTGCCATTGGGATAACAAACCCGGCAGCAGCAAGGAGTGCCGCTCGATTGAAGGCGCCAACATTAGGACCTAGGTCAAGAAAAACGTAGTCAGCGGAGACCGAATCACCGACCGATTGGATCAACCTCTGCACGGCTGTGCTAACCCGAAATCCGCGCGGGTTTCCGGCGAGAGCACTAGTCCACCCTTCCGGCGCAATCTCTTCAAAAACACTAAGCGAGATATGCCCTGGCAGCACCCAGGCAGCGTCTCGAATCTTTCGCGGTCGAATCGTCGCAACATCACCAGATCCCTCAACCAGAGGAGAGAGCCCATGATAGATCGTTCGCTCTTCCGCGTATACTTTTTCGATAGCAGAATCCGACAAGCTGATACTAGTCAAATTCGCCTGCGCATCTCCGTCAACAAATAGAATGCGTTTGCCTTGCTGATGGAGAGCAAGTCCAAGGTTGAAGAGTAGTGTTGTCTTACCAACACCTCCCTTATGGTTATAAAAAGCGACGGTTTTCAACCTGCCCACCTTCACATTAGCCACTTGGTGTTGTCGAAGCCACCATAGTATGCCATGCACCGCGAGATTTACCTACCGTCCTGGGCGATGACGCTTCCCGGACGATCATCGCAGTCCATCGCTTCGCTATCTGAGGATTGCGAGGGCCACTAGGTAACAGTGCTTATCCGCTTGTTGATAGCCAAGACCGCCCTCAAAGCTGGCCTAGCTTCCCGCGACGGCATGCATGGAATCCGCAGAGCAAGATAGGAAAAAGAGTGCCTCTTCACCCGAACATCGGGCAGTATGTGGCAAGCTGAAAACCTGGGGCAAGCACCTCGGAAGAGTATGAGTACGACCGCCAGGTGGCCCACCTGCCTGGCGGTGACGGTGTCATGCATGACGTCGTCTTAGACGGTGTCGGGGGGACACGGTTATGGGTGGGCGTGAGCAAGGACGATTGGGGTACCGCGAGCACGCTGCTGGAGAGCGGCGGGCTCGGCGTGGTGCCTTGCGGTACACCGACGCTGAGTGGGCGGACCTGTGCAAGGTCGCCGCTGCGGAGGGGATGAAACCCGGAGCATGGGCTCAGCAGGCCGCGCATCAAGCCGCGGTGCGGAAGCTGCAAGGTGAGCCGATCGGAGATGGTCAGGTACGCGAGCTGCTCGCGGAGCTTCGCGAGGATCGGCGAGTGCTGGCCAATGTGGGGAGCAGCCTCAACCAGGTTGCCAAGGTCGCAAACTCGACCGGTCGAGTCGATAGTGCTGCCGCTATTGCCACGATGCTTCGTGTTGTGGGCAATGTGTTGAGGGCACATGACGCCATGGTGGCGTCGATCTGGTCGAGGCTTCACCGATGATCGCCAAGGTCGTTCGTGGGTACCGGCCAGCCGGACTGATCCGGTACCTGTTCGGACCTGGCAAGGCCGAGGAGCATCGGAACCCTCGAATTGTTGCGGCTTGGGACGGTGCCACTTGGGCGCACCAACCGGAGAAGGCTGCGGCTGTCCGAGTGGATGGTGAGATGGTCGAGCCGGGTGAGTTCGACTTCGTGCTTAGGCCGCTGATCACCACCATGCAGGAGTGGCCGCGAGTGGCTGGATTGCCGATGAGCACTCCGCGGGCGATCACTGACGAGTGGGCTGAGCGGGTTCGACTTGGCGACGTGCCACCCGATGCTCCCGCTTGGGTTCGGTACTACAAGTGGGACGCCCGGAAGAAGGCCATGGTGCTGCGGCCGGGGTACGTGTGGCACACGCCGGTTCGCCTTCACCCAGGGGATCGGACGTTGAGCGATGAGGAGTGGGAGCGCATCGCTGAACGGTTGATGAAGGCCACCGGGATTCACCAGGCCGGGTGTCGGTGGATCGCTGTGCGGCACGCTGATGATCACATCCACCTCATGGCCACACTTGTCTCCGAGGTCACCGAGAAGCAGTTCACGCCCTTCCGCGACTTCCTGGCGCTGAGGAAGGAGTGCCAAGCACTGGAACGTGAGCTTGGTCTGACGCCTACGGCAGGGATCGACAAGACCGCCGCAGTGGCGCCTACTCGGCAGGAGAAGGGCAAGGCCGAGCGGCTGGGGCGGAAGGTGACGGCTCGGGAGAAGTTGCGGCTTGTCGTTTCCCAGGTCGCTGCGACGAGCAGGAGCGGTAAGCAGTTCCTGCGTGAGTTGAAGCGGGAAGGGTTGAGGCCGCAGGTTGTGTCTGGCGATGGCGGTCGGGTGCTCGGGTACACGGTTTCCCTGCCTGGGGATCTCACCAAGAGGTCGGAGCTGGTCAGGTACTCGGGGTCGAAGCTTGCCGCTGACCTCACCTGGCCGAAGCTCACCGATCGTTGGGCTTCCATACTTCCACCCGATGCGTTGGAACGAATCGACGGCGCATGGGCCACTCCTGAGCAACGCCAAGCCGCTATGGAGGCGAGCACCAGGGCCGTGGTGCACGTTGTCGAAGCGTTGCGGACCGGCGCTGTATACGAGGATCTGGGCGGCATCGCACATGCCACTGGTGAGTTGCTGGCGGCTCTCGCTCGCGGACGGGAACGGCGTTCGGGTGGTGTGTTGACCGGCCTGGTCGTCCAATACGACCGCGCGACCAGGACACCTCATCAGGTACTGCCTGAGCGGGTGGGACCGCTGGCGCGCGACCTGCGTAAGGCAGCGAGAGTGGTTGCCGCAGTGGGTGTGCTGACTGCCCGCGGCAGTGAAGGGTTGGCTGCGGTTGCCCTACTGGCTGCGATGGCGCTGCTGATCGTGCTGATCGCAACCTGGCTTCAAGCTCGCAACCAGACTCATCAAGCTGCTGCGGCCAGTCGGGTGGCTCCTGCGCTGGGCAAGTTCAGCAATGCGGAGAAGGCGAGGTTGCCGGTCATCGTCAGGCGCCCTGCCACTCGTCCAGCAAGCGGCGCGCAGCTTCTGCGTCCGCAGGTGGGAGGACGGCCGGTGGTGCCGAATCCTCATCGGCCGCGTGGGCCAGGTCGTTGAGAGAACTGCTATCGGCCGAGCAGAGTGTCGTGGATGTGATCGTCCAACTCGGCTACGAAGGGCTCCTCGCGCCACGGTCGTAGGCGCCTGCGAGCAAGACCGATGCGCTGGGCCGGTACTCGACCGCCCGTGGTGGCGGTGATGTCCACGGCTTCGTGGAGGAGGGTGACGCAGGCTTCGGCGTCGCCGAGGTGGAGACGGGCCAAGGCGAGATCGGTAGCGCCGATGCCCCGCTGAACCGCGTCGCGTGCGCCGGTGAGGCCGGACAGCGAGCGGGTGAGTAAGTCGTCGGCACGGTGTGCTTGGCCGCCGTAGAGGGCGCACAGACCTTCGAAGCCGCTGACTCGGTCGGCGTTGAAGGCCGCGAAGGGATCGCCTACCGAGAGCTGTTCGATGGTCTGACGTGCGCGGTCGAGGGCCACGGTTGCGTTCGTTGAGTTGCCGGCGCGGGCTTGGACCTCGGCGTGGACGGCATGGGCTCGGGCTCGGATGGCGTGGCTGGAGCCGCGGTGGGCGTCGACGGTGGCCGCCCGGGCCAGCTGGAGAGCGGCGTTCAGGTCGTCGGTGGCGTGCAAGGTGACCATCGTGTGGCTCGTGCGCACGGCCGCCAGGCGGCTGCGGTCGAGTAGGCGTGCCGCAGTGACTTCGGCATTGCGGTAGAGCGCCACAGCTACTTCATCGTCGCGGGTCTCGAAGGCCAGGCGGGCGGCGAGCGCATAGGCATCGGTGGCCAGCATGAGCAGCTCAGTGGTGGGTTGCGGCTGGATCAGCAGCTTGCGGCACGTGTGGAGGACCGGCGCCAAGAGCAGTTGGAGGCGAACGAACGGGGTGGAGCCGACCTGCTGGTTGAGGTCGGCGACGGTCACGGCCAAGTGGTCGACCAGGTCTTCAGTCGGCTGCGCCGGCGTTGGTTGGCTGCTCACGTTCGCGTGTGTGATGGAATCGACAAGTCGGTCGATCCGCTGGGGCGAGGTACCGAAGTCGCGCAGGACGTCCAGCAGCTTGGCGAAGTCGGAGTCAGGGCCGAGTGCTGATGCTCCGGTCGGGGTCTTCGAATAGATCCGCGCGAGGAGGTACTGGTAGCGGTCTCCGGGCTTCGTGCGGTCCGTCGGGCTTTCCCAACGGGCGACGGTGCGCTGGATGCTGGACACCGGGAGGGTGGCCGGTGATCCCATGCCGAGGTCACGGGCGGTGTGGCGCAGGGCGCGAGCCAGGTCGGCCCAGGACCAGCCGCGTGATTCGCGCAGCCTGCGCAGGCCGGCGGCTCCCAGTTCACCTTCGACGGCGGTCACGGATGCATTAGAGCACCCATTCTCCGTCAGACCGGTACCACCAACCGTGGCTTTCCCCGATCGGCTGCGTAGTTCAGCGTGTGCCAGGTCCCGGAAGTTCGCTCTGTGCCCAACGGAAAGCCAATGACGAACTCGCTGCGGTCGACCATGTACGCGTTGCGGGCGTGGTAGGCCGGGGTGCCGAGGGCTGGTGCGGCCAGCTCGATCACCTCGGTCAGGCGGGTGCGTGCACGCCATCGCTCGATTGATGAGGAAGCCGGTTGAGGCTGGTCAGCGACTGTGCAGGGCACGACCACGGTCAAGGTTGCCGACGTGTGCTCGGCCAGCCAATCCAGCGTGGCCGTGTCGATGCCGACGGCACCTCCGATGTAGAAGTGCGCGGTCGCGAAGGGCAGCAGGTAGTCGCGGAAGAGTGCTTGAAGGCGGTCGTCGTCTTCATCTGAGATGGAGCGCGTTCCGGTGATGGTGATGTCGCGAACCACTCCATGCCGCCTTTCCGCGATGTCATCGAATGTCATCTGCCGCGTCCACGCACCCAAACGATCTCATGGCTCGGCAAGCCGTCCACGTGACGAAGGGGTGCCATGGAGACCGCGATCGAGGAGAAGCAGACGGCTCGGCTGAGCACGGCCCGTAGCCGGGAGTTGGGTGAGGAGCTACGCCGTGTCCGTCACCGGGCCAGGTTGTCGTCTGCGTTCCTCGCCGAGGCGCTGGGGTGGTCGGTGGGCAAGCTCAGCAAGCTGGAGACCGGCAGCCGGGGCACGAGTCTGTGCGAGATCAGCACACTGATGGGTCGCTGTGGTGCGGACAAGCCGACCCGCGACCGTGTCCTGGCCATCGCGAGTGAGGCGGAGTCAGGCAGCTTCCTGCGACTGCACGGCGGCTCCCCCGACTCACTGCTGGCGCTGTCCGTGCACGAGCAGACGGCGCGCACCGTGACGGCGTATGAGCCGTTGACGATTCCCAGCCTGGCGCAGACCGAGGACTACGCACGCACGCTGGTCGGCAACGCATCCGTGGTCAAGGCGCGCATTTCGCGGCAAGAGGCGCTGGGGCGACCGGGCGGACCACTGACGGTTCTGTTCGTCCACGAGGCGGCGATCCGGCTGGTTGTCGGAGGCGACCAGGTGATGCGAGACCAGATGCTGCACCTGACCTTGATGTGTGGCTGGGCTCAGATGAGCGTTCGAGTGATTCCGATGGCGAGCCAGGCTTATGCATGCCTGCGGCACCCGGCCGCACTGATGACCTTCGCGGCGCCGATCAAGCCGGTTGCGTACGCGGAGAACGACACCGCGACCGTCTTCCACGACGCCCCTGACGTCGTCCTCGCTTACGAGGCCAAGATGCGGCAGTTGGAACGCCTGGCGCTCGACGCCAAGCAGTCGCGCGCGGTCTTCGCCCGGTGGGGCGATGCCTACGACCGGAAGAACCGCTGACACAGCGATGTCATACACAGTCAGGCTTCGCACCGCCCCATTCCTCCAAGCCGTGCGGTCCGCGCGACTGCACTCGGACTACGCTCTGGCCAAGGCGATGGGCCTCGACCGGTCCACGGTCGGCCGTGTGATCAAGGGCCAGCTTCAGCCGGGTCCGGCGTTCATCGGCGGAGCGCTGAGCGCACTGGACAGGCAGTTCGACGATCTGTTCGAGGTCGTCGAAGTATCGCGACCACGGACGACCGACTCGTAGTCACCAGCCCGATCGACCTGCTCCCGGTGAAGTCCGAGGACAGGAGTGACAAGACATCAGCGCAGGTTCACCAGAACCGGGCGGTCGGCCGGACGGCCCCAGTCCAGAACTCCCGGCAGACCCGTGAAGAACGCGGCTACGTCGTCGGCCGGGCCGTCCAGCGTGATCGCGAGCTGCTCCGGCAGATCGAGCAGCGACGCGGCATCTGCGGCGATCCGGAGGTGGAGGGTGTTCCCATCGCGAGCCGCGCGCAGCACGCCGCCGTAGTGCGTCCGGCCACCGCTGACCAAGCAGTAGGTGTCCATGCCCAGGGCGATGTCCTGCTCGTCCGGCTCGTAGTCGGTCCGCTGGATCAGCAACACGAAGCCGGCCCCGTCGTCGCTCTCCGCCAGACCGATCTCGACCACCTCGTCCACGTCATCCTCGACGTAGCCGAAGAAGCGCACCGTCGTCCGCAACACCGCTCCTCCGGTCACACCCAGGACAGGACTCGAGATGGTTCAGTCGGAGACCTTATGCCGTGTCGTCCGACAAGTTGCGGATGATCGACGCCGTCACGACGCGGTAGCTGGTGCGGAGTTTGATCACTCTGGCTGGGAAGTCCCCGGTGGTGATCAGTTCGTAGGCGTGACTGCGTGAGATGCCGAACGCACTCGCCGCCTTCGCGACGTTCACTGTCGCGGGCCACCGCCTGACCTCATCGAGCGTCGGGCGCCATGGGTCCTTGTTCTGCCTGGTCATCGAACGATCCCCCCTGATCGTCGAGCTGCCATTACTCCATTCGAGTGTGCGTCGATGTTCGTCTGTCTGTCAAGCGAACCGACGAGCTGGCATACTCGGCGAGGTGACAGAGCCGCAGTCGGTCGGGGCCGTCGTCGGGGAGAACCTGGAGCGCCTGCGGAAGCGCGCGCGGCTCACCCAGCACGAGACGGCTCGGTTGTTCTCGCGGCGGGGCATCCCCTTCAGCCGCAGCAAGATCGCGGCGCTGGAGGCCGGTGAGCGGCCCAACCCGAACTTCGCCGACGTGCTGTTGATCGCTCACACATTCAACGTGGAGCTGGCGGAGCTGTTCGAAGGTGACGGGCCGGTGGCTGTCGCCGAGCACTTCACCCTGAGCCGACCACTGATCAAGGACTTCATCCGGGGAATCGCCGCCGGTGGGCGGTCGGAGCAGTGGGATCCGAAGACACGCCGGGACGAGCTGTTCGGGCTGTCCGCGATCCGGGCTAAGGGTGAGGCGTGGTTCGCGGCCAAAGTGCAGGGGACCGAAGCGGACAACACCCTGGCCAACCGGCTCGGGGTCTCGCCCAAGGCGGTGGTCGACGTCGCTCAGAAGCTCTGGGGACGGACGCTCACCGACGAGCGGGACGCCCAGCTGGCCGACCTCGGCGACATCGACATCAACGAGCGCCAGGCCCGCCGCGGGCACATCACCAGACTGCTGTCACAGCAGGTCCAGGCCGAGCTTGATCGGCGTGGGCTGATCGTGAAACCAATCGAACCAGTGGGACCGACGGAGGAGGACGAGTGAGTGACCCGATCAAGAAGATTACGTTGAAGGACGGGACGGTGAGATATCGGTTCGTTGTGGACATCGGCCGCGACCCGGCGACGGGCAAGCGGCAGCAGAAGACGTTCACGTTCGACACCAAGCGCGAGGCCCGCGTCGAGTACGACAAGACCCGTCACAAGGTCAACGAGGGCACCTACATCCGGCCCAGCAAGGTCACGGTCGGCGAGTACCTCGATGGGTGGTTGGAGGGTGCGACGCGCGACCTTCGGGCGTCCAGCAAGCGCAGCTACCGGGACGCGCTCCGACCCGTCCGCGAGCAGTTGGGCGCCACACCGATCCAGAAGGTCACCAAGGCCGACATCGAGCGGATGGTCACCTGGATGCAGACGGAGGGAAGGCGTCGTGGTGGCAAGCGGGGGACAGGGCTGGGGCCGCGCAGCGTGCGGTTGACGTTGGGCAGGCTCACGGCCGCGTTCGAGATGGCGACGCTGGAGGGACTGGTAGCGCGCAACGTCGCCAAGCTGGTGAAGCCACCGAAGTACAAGCCGACGAAGCCCGACACCTGGTCGAAGGACGAGGTGCGACTGTTCCTCCTGAAGGCCAAGGAGGACCGGTTGGACGCGGCCTGGCGGCTCACCCTGTACGGGCTTCGCCGCGGTGAGGTGCTCGGGCTGCGGTGGGACGAGGACGTCGACTTCGGCACGTTCGCCAAGGCGTGCAGCACGCACGAGGTGAAGTGGTGCGTGGACTGCTACATCGAGGGCACAGCGACCGTGCACGTCCAGCAGGCACGCGTGCTGGTTGAGGGCAAGGTGTTGATCGTCCCGCCCAAGTCGGAGAACGGGTTCCGCAAGCTCCCGCTCGACCTCGCGGCGGCGTCGGCCCTGCACACGCTCAAGGTCAAGCAGGCCGAGAAGAAGCTGGCGGTCGGCGAGGGGTACAGGAACAGCGGCTACGTCGTTGTGGACGAGGTCGGCGAGCCAGTGCACCCCGAGTGGTACTCCGACGAGTTCGGGCGACTGGCGAAGCGAGCCGGCGTGAAGCGGATCGTCCTGCACGAAGGACGGCACACGGCGCTGAGCCTGATGGAGAAGGCCGGAGTCCCGATCTCGATCGTCAGCAAGTGGGCCGGGCACTACGACACGGCGTTCACGTACTCGACCTACGTTCACGCGAGTGATCAGGATCTCAACACGGGCACCGAGGCGCTCGGCAAGCTCTACGGCTGAGCAGCAGTACGAGCGTTCGTGTGAAGATGTGAGACAGCAGCCCCCCACAACACAAATCAGGACCCCGTTCCGTTAACCGAAACAAGGCCCTGACCTGTACTTACCCTGGTGCGCTCGGCAGGATTCGAACCTGCAACCTTCTGATCCGTAGTCAGATGCTCTATCCGTTGAGCTACGAGCGCATCGTATTCAGTTGTCACCCGGCCGAAGCCGGGTGTTGCGGAGGCTCCGGGATTTGAACCCGGGATGGGCGATAAACCCAAACCGCATTAGCAGTGCGGCGCCATAGACCAGACTAGGCGAAGCCTCCCGGAGCCCTCGGCTACGACGCATAGATTACACATGACCCCACCGCCCTAGCAAAACGCCCCCCTCCTTGCGGTGTCTGCCCTGGTCAGGGGGCATGCCACAGCACCGAGGGGGGCGTTCAGGGCCAGGTCAGGGGGTGATGGGGTGAGGTAGGTCTCGTGCCAGATCGAGGAATGGGTTCAGCGCTGCCGGGTTGCGGAGGGCGTCGAGGCTGACCGCCCGCTCCGGCGGAGTGCCCGCCAGGATCTTCTTCACCGGGACCTCGCACTTCTTGCCGTTGAGCGTCCTCGGGATCTCCTCGACGGCCACGAACCGGTTCGGCACGTGCCGCGGGGACAGGTTGGTCCGCAGTTCCGCCCGCAACCGCGGTTCGAGGGTGTCCAGGGTCACGCCCGGGTCCAGGACCAGGAAGCACAACAGCTCCCCGTCGGTCTGGCCGGCGCCTGACGTGTCGATGACGAGCGAGTCCGCGACACCGGGCAGGCCCTCGACCACCCGGTAGAACTCGCTGGTGCCCATCCGGACCCCGCCTCGGTTCAGGGTCGAGTCGCTGCGGCCGTAGATGACCGCCGAACCCCTGTCGGTGACGCGGATCCAGTCTCCGTGCCGCCAAACGCCCTCGAACGTGGCGAAGTACGCGTCGTGGAGCTTCGTCCCGTCCTCGTCACCCCAGAAGAACACCGGCATCGACGGCATGGGCTTGGTGATCACCAGTTCGCCCACCTCCTCGACCACGGGCTCCCCCGATTCGTCGTAGGACTCGACCGCGGCCCCCAGCGCCCGGCAGGACAGTTCACCCAGCCAGACCGGCAGGTCCGGGGCCGCCGCCACGAAGGCGGTGCAGAGGTCCGTTCCGCCGGAGACCGAGGCGATCTGGACGTCCGACCCGACCGCCGACGCGATCCAGCGGAAGCCCTCGGGGGTCAGGGGCGCGCCGGTGGACCCGACCACGCGCAGCGCGGTGAGGTCGTAGCGGGACGCCGGGCGCAGGTCGTCCTTCAGGCACGACTGGATGTACGGCGCGGACGTCCCGAAGTACGTCACGCGGTGCTGTTCCGCCAGGTGCCAGAGGACGTTGAGGTCCGGGTGCGCGGGGCTGCCGTCGTACAGCACGATCGTGGACCCGACGAGCAGGCCGGAGACGAGGAAGTTCCACATCATCCAGCCGGTGGTGGTGAACCAGAAGAACCGGTCTCCCGGCCCGAGGTCGCTGTGCAGGGCGAGCATCTTCAGGTGCTCCACGACGATGCCGCCGTGCCCCTGCACGATCCCCTTCGGCAACCCCGTGGTCCCGGACGAGTACAAAACCCACAACGGGTGGTCGAACGGCACCGGCTCGAACGCCAACTCGGCGCCGTCGTGCGTCGCCAGCAGGGAGTCCCAGGTGACGACCCCGGGAAGCGGGGTGCCGCCGACGTAGTCGACCATCACGGTGGCGCGCAGGGACGGGATCTCCGCCCTCAGCTTCTCCACCGTCGGCCGCACGTCGAACGCCCGCCCGTTGTACCGGTACCCGTCCACGGTCACCAGCACGGTCGGGGAGATCTGGGTGAACCGGTCCGCGATCGCCCGCGCCCCGAAGTCCGGCGAGCACGACGACCAGGTCGCGCCGAGCGACGCCGCCGCCAGGAACGCGATCAGCGCCTCCGGCGAGTTCGGCACCAACGCCACCACCCGGTCACCCGGGCGGACGCCCAGCTCCACCAACCCGGCGCGCACGGCGGCCACCCGGCGACGCAGCTCCCCGTAGGTCAACTGCGACGACAAGCCGTCCTCACGGTGGAACACCACCGCCAGGTCACCGTCCGGTCCCCTCAGGGCGTGCTCGGCGTAGTTCAGCGTGGCGCCGGGGAACCAGACCGCCCCCGGCATCACCGGAGCCTCCAGCACGCGCGTGGGCGGGCTGTGGAACACCACCTCGAAGAACTCCGCGACCGCGCCCCAGAACCCCTCCAGGTCGGACGTGGACCACTCCCACAGCGACTCGTAGTCGGGGAAGTCCAGCCCCTTGGCGTCGGCCAGCCAGGAGCGGAACGCGGTCATCCGGCTGTCCTGGACCCGATCGGGGTCCGGACGCCACAGGAGTTCCGCCTCGCCGGCGGCGGCGCCGGCACGCATCTCGGTCATACCTGAAGTTCCTAGCCGATCGGACGGCCGGGAACCACAGCAGGCATCCACACACCGGATCAGTTCCGGCCGGCGCCTGCCACCAGTCCCTCGACGGCGGAGATCAACCGCTGCGCGTCCGCCGGCGCCACGACCAGCCACCCGTCGTCCCGCCGCACCAGGTAGCGGCCCTCGGCGGTGTCGAGCCACGACACCGCGGAACCCGTCGGGTGCAGGTACCCCGCGCGGTTGCGGGCGATCACGCCGACCTGGCCGCCGCCGCTGCGGGTCGTCACGGCGCGCATCAGGGTGTTGGCCTCCGGTTCGCGCAGGCCGGCGCCGCGCAGCACGTCGAGGAAACCCTCGCTGCCCTCGCTCTCCCCCGCCTTGCCCGCGGCCAGGTAGTCGTCCCAGCGCACGTTCACCGAACGACCGCCGCCGGGCCGCGCGGGCGGCAGGGTGTTGACCGTGGTGGCGGCCAGCGCGGTCGGCCGGAACCCGGCGACCTGCACCTGGCTGCCCAACCGGCCCGCGAACGCGCCGTGCCACGCGGCGGTGGCCAGGCCGCGCGCCTGTTCACCGCGCAGCGTGAAGAACACCTCCAGCCCGATCTCGAACTCGGCCAGGCCGCGCAGCAGCCCGTACAGCTCCTCGTCGGGCCGCTCGACCGTGCCCAGGCCCCGGGCCGCCAGGTCGCGGGACGCGGTGTCGACCAGCCTGGCCCGTTCCTGCTGGGTGTGCCCGAAGTGCCTGGTGCCGAGCGGTACCGGGTGGGCGTCGCGGTGGACGGCCTGCCAGAGCAGGAAGAACTCCACTTCGCTGAGCCGGAAGACGCGCTCGGTCACAGGCCGATCACCGGGGGTGCGGCCTTGCGGTCGACGCCGAAGACGTTGTCGTCGTCCTCCAGGTAGTTGGGCCGGTTGCGGGCGCGGTCCTCGCTGCCGCTGCCGGCGACGGGCGGCGGGGCGGCCATCGGCGCGGCGCCGATCATGCCCGCCTGCGGCGTCACCGACTTGGGCGCCTGGAACTGGCTGGTCACGTTGCCCGGGGTGGCCGGGGCTCCCCGGTCGCCGAGCGCGCCCGAGGCCGAGCCGGGACCCGCCATCGGACCCGAGCCGCCACCGGCCGAGCCGACCGGCGTGGGCATGGACACGGCTCCGCGACCACCACCACCGCCGCCGCCTCCGGTGAACCCGCTGAAGCCGCCACGGCCACCACCGGTGGAGCCGCCGGTGAAGCCACCGCGACCGGACTGCGGGGACGTGCCGTCAGGACGCCGGCCGCCGGGGTTCGCCACGACCGGGTTGCCGGCCGCACCACCGCCGCCGTCGGCCACGGGCGGCGTGGTCGGCGGCAGCACGGGCGGGGTCGGCGGAGGGGTCGGCGCGACCGGGTTGGTCGGCGGGCTGAACGACGGCACGGTCCGGTCGACCTCGTACGAGTTCAGCTGGAACATCGCCATGACCTCGGCGGCCTGGCGGTGCGTCGCGTCGGCGGTGAGCACCGAGTCGACCGCGGGCGCGGCGATGGTGTCGATGCCGGTGAACGCGCCGGGCGTCCGCGCGGTGAGGCTCGGGCCGGCGACGCGGCCGTCCCCCGCGACCGGGGACACCGTCCGGTAGCCCAGGTCGTCCATCCCGCGGCCGATCAGCGGCGACCGGGGCGTGGCGATCGGGGTCGGGGTGGCCACCGGCGCGGACGGCACGTCGGCGACCGGCGTGACGATCGGCGGCGCGGGTGCGGGCGGCGGCATCATCTCGCGTGCCGTCTGCACGTGCTCGATCTCGGTGGCGATGCACTTGGCCACGTTGTCGGCGTGCTCACTGGTGTGCAGCGCCCACTTCTCGACCGACTCCAGCGCCTCGCGGGCGCGTTCGGCCGACTCGCCCTCCCACGCCTGGGTGGACCGGCCGATCGCCTTGGCCAGCAGTTCCTGCACCTCGCCGAGCGCCTTGCCCACGGTGGCCCAGTCGGTCTGGGCGCTGCTCGCGGCCTTGAGGTCGACGCCGGTGTTGACCATCTCCCACAGCTGCTGGTGGCTGTAGGTCATCCAGTCGACCTTCTGGCCGAGGTCGGTGCGCTTGTCGTGGCCCTGGCCGCCGCCGTGCCCACCGCCATGACCGCCGCCGTGACCGTGACCGCCGTTGCCCTGGCCGCCGTGAGCACCGTGGTTGCCGCCGTGCTTGTTGTCG
Organism: Saccharothrix isguenensis; assembly: GCF_052936305.1. Lineage (NCBI taxonomy): Bacteria > Bacillati > Actinomycetota > Actinomycetes > Pseudonocardiales > Pseudonocardiaceae > Saccharothrix > Saccharothrix isguenensis. Next base: position 178,803 of record NZ_CP193626.1, on the reverse strand, counting down.
CCCATCAGCCCTTGGCCTCCCCAGCCGACCGGAACGCGTTCGCCGCTTCGTCGTCGGCGCGCTCCAGGTTCCGCGCCGCTTCGCGGATGGTCTCCTCGACCTCGAAGAGCACCTGCATGAAGTCGCCGATCACCTTGACCGCGGACTCCTCGTTGCCCACCGCGACCTCGCGCAGTCGGCGGCTGATCGCATCGCTCACCCAGTTGTTGCCGAACTTCAGCTCGACGTCGAGGTTGTTGACCGCCCGGCTGTGCACGTTGTCGACCAGGCTCCGGGCCTGTGAGATCAGCTTGACCAGGTCCTCGACGCCCTGCTTGTCCAGGTCGAGCTGGACGGACTGCTTGTCCACCGCGTCGAGCGCCGTGGTGGCCTTGGCCAGGTCGGTCTGAGCGGCCTTCGCGAAGCTCTCCCCGGCGAGCGGCGTCACCGCCGGTTCGGCACCCGCCGGCTCGGTCGGCACCGCTGCGGTCGAGATCGGTGCGGCGGCCACGGGGGCGCCGGTGAACCCGGCCGGGAGGGTGACGGTGGCGCTCGGGTCGACCGGCGACGCGGGGGCAGGCTGGGCGGGGGCAGGTGGGGCGGCAACGGGCTGGCCCGCGACAGGGTTGCCCAGGACGGGGTTGCCCGGGACGGGCACGTCACCCACCGGCGCCTGCGTCGCGAAGACGGGCTGCGCCGCTCCGGACAGCGTGAAGCCCGGCGGTATCTGCACCGTGGGTGCACCCGCCGTGAATGAGACCGTGTTCCCGTCGCTCATCACTACCCCCTGCACTGCGCTTCGCCGCAGGCCCACCGCGCGTTAGCCGCGTCGACCGAATGACCCTTCCGGACGCCCTCCTTAGATGTACCGGGAAGCCGGTTCGGTTCCAAGCCGCCGACCAGTTGCTCAGCGGAGGTGCGAGTCGAACCAGTTCAACGCCCGCTGCCACGCCTCCGCGCTCGCACCCGGCGTGGTGTCGAACCGGTGGCTGGTGTCGGAGAACCGGACCACGTCGGTCGCCACCGGGGCCGCCGCCGCCGCGTCGCGCAGCTTCTCCACGTCGCTGAACGCGATCTCGGTGTCGTCGTCCCCGTAGAGGCCGAGCCACGGGCACGTCAGCTCCTCCGCCACCTCCACCAGCGACGGCAGCCCTTCGGCCAGCGGCTCCAGGATGCCGCCGCCGCCGACCGTGACCGCGGCGCCGATGGTCCGGCTCCCCGCGACCACCATCGCGACCGACCCGCCGAGGTCGAAGCCCATGACGCCCATCCGGTCCTGGCTCACGCCCTGTTGCCCGAGCCACACGAAGGCGACGTCGGTGTCGGCCAGCACGTCCTCGCCGGACAAGGTGCTCACCATGGCCGGCGCCTCGTCGCCGGACACCTCGTCGTAGAGGTGCGGAGCCACGGTCAGCCACCCCTCGGCCGCGAGGGAGCTGACCAGGCCGCGCACGGTGTCGGTCACGCCGCGTGCCTCGTGGAGCACGACCAGGCCGCCGCGGATTGCGTTCTCCGGCTCGGCGACCGTCAGCCTCAACTCGCGGCCGTCGGTCAGGGAGAGCGTCTCGGTGCGGGTAGCAGTCATGGGCCAACCCTTCCACGTAGGGGTAAACGGGAGTCAACGTGAGCATCGGTACGGCAGGTATGCCCCATCCGGGTCTTCCACGGGCTAACGTCCAGCTCAGAACCCCGAAGGGAGCCCTTGGATGACCGTGCGAACCCGCGCAGATCTCGTGGCCCTGCCCGCGTACGTGCCCGGCAGGACCATCCCCGGCGCGATCAAGCTGGCCAGCAACGAGGTGTCGGCCGGACCGCTGCCCAGCGTGGTGCGGGCGATCGCGGACGCGGCCACGGCGGTGAACCGCTACCCGGACACCGCCGCCACCGAGCTCGTGGCGCGGCTTGGCGACAAGCTGGGTGTGCCGGTCGGGCAGCTGGCCGTGGGCTGCGGCTCGGTGACGCTGTGCCAGCAGCTGATCCAGGCCACCTGCACCGGCGAGGACGAGGTCCTGTTCGCGTGGCGCTCGTTCGAGGCGTACCCGATCGTCACGGCGGTCGTCGGCGCGCGGCAGACCAGGGTGCCGCTGACCGGGGGTCACGAGCACGACCTGGACGCGATGGCCGCCGCGATCACGCCGCGGACCCGGCTGGTGTTCGTGTGCAACCCGAACAACCCGACCGGCACGGCGTTGCGCGCGGCGGAGATCGAGCGGTTCATCGAGCGCGTGCCGTCGGACGTGCTCGTGGTGCTCGACGAGGCGTACAAGGAGTTCGTGGACGACCCGGGGGTGCCGGACGGCGTCGAGCTGGCGAAGGCGCAGTGGGCGGCGGGCCGGGACAACGTGGCCGTGCTGCGCACGTTCTCCAAGGCGTACGGGCTGGCCGGGCTGCGCGTCGGGTACGCGGTGGCGTCGCCCGCCGTGGCCGAGACGCTGCGCAAGGTCTACGTGCCGTTCAGCGTGAACGCGCTGGCGCAGGTCGCGGCGCTGGCGTCGTTGGACGCCGAGGACGAGCTGATGGCGCGGTGCCGGGCGATCGTGGCCGAGCGGACGCGGGTCCGGGACGCGCTGCTGGCCGCCGGGTTCGAGGTGCCGGAGTCGCAGGCGAACTTCGTGTGGCTGCCGCTGGGTGAGCGGACGGCGGCGTTCAACGAGCACTGCCTGGCGCACAAGGTGGTGGTGCGGGCGTTCGTCGGTGACGGCACGCGCGTGACGATCGGCGAGCCGGAGGAGAACGACGCCTTCCTCGCCGCAGCCACGTCCTTCACCGGCTGAGCTGTCACCGGGTGAGCATCTGAGCGATGGCCACGACTCCCACCACCACGATCACCGCGCGCAACGCGGCCGGTGGGAGTCGGCGGCCGACCTTCGCGCCCAGTTGACCGCCGATGACCGAGCCGACCGCCAGCAGCAGCACGGCGAGCCACGCCACGTCCGCGATGAAGATGAACAGCACGCCCGCGACCAGGTTGACGAACGCGGTCAGCACGTTCTTCAGGGCGTTCATCCGCTGGATGTGCTCGCTCATCAGCACGCCCATGAGCCCCATCACCAGCACGCCCTGGGCCGCGCCGAAGTAGCCGCCGTAGATGCCCGCGAGGAACACGCCGATCCACAGCGCGAGCCCGCCGTGCTCCTGCCGCTGCCGTTCGGCGAGCTTGCGGTTGAGCCACGGCTGGGCGATCACCAGCACCAGCGCGATGGCGATCAGCACCGGGACGATCGCGGCGAACGCGTCCTCGGGCAGCACCACGAGCAGGATCGCGCCGACCACCCCGCCGAGCACCGACGCGGGCAGCAGCCGCTTCACCCGTCCCGCCTGGCCGACCAGCTCACGCCGGTAGCCGAACGCGCCGCTGAGCGAGCCGGGCACCAGGCCGAGGCTGTTGGAGACGTTCGCCACCACCGGCGGGTAGCCCACGGCCAGCAGCACCGGGAACGTCACCAGCGTGCCGGAACCGACCACCGTGTTGATCCCACCGGCGAACACACCGGCCAGGACGACGACGATCGCCTCCAGCGCCGTCACGGCAACACTCCCCGGTGTCCTCGCAGTTGGTTGGCGACGCTAACACCGCGTCCGGCGGGGTGTGGTGTGGTTCTTGCGACACCGCGCCCCGCGGCAGGTCAGCGGGATTCGGAGAAGCGCCGCACCGTATACGCGTCGGACGTTCCGGCGCCGCTGGCCAACGTGCCCAGGTTGCCGTCCACGACGAAGCTCCCGTGCGGCGACCGGGTGATCGTGGTCGGCTCGTCGTCGGCCCACGGCGCGGCGCGGTGGGTGGTGCGGGCGGTGCGCCAGCCGTCGTCCGAGCGCAGCACGCTGACGGCCGCTTCCCCTGGTGCGCCGAGGGAGTTGGTGACGACGGCGAGCGAGCCGTCCGGGCGCAGGTCCATGCCGTCGCCGCCGACCAGCGGGCGGTCGAGGGTGATCTCGGTGACCTGGCCGCCACGGGTGACCTTGAACAGCGCGCCCGTGTCGTAGCGGACGGCGAGCAGGAAACCGTTGGGGTGCCGAACGATCCCGTTCAGGCCGATGGTGGTGCTGCCGAACCGGGGGTCGCGGGCGAGGACGGTGGCGTGGCCGTGGGGGTCGACGCGGTAGAGGGCGTCGGTGGCGGGGTCGGTGACGTAGGCGTTGCCGTCGCGGTCGACCGCGACGTCGTTGGCGGCGTGCGGGCCGGGGCCGATCGCGAGGTCGACGACGTGCAGCGGACGTCCGGTGGCGAGGTCGAAGACGCCGAGACCGGAGGCCTTGTAGGTGGTGTCCGGGGTGGACCGGCTGCCCACGCCCATGTCGCCGTACGCGACGTAGACGCGGTCGCGGACCACGTGGACGCCGAGCGTGGACACCATCCGGGGATCGCTGATCAGCGTTTTCGTGGTGCCGCCGGGCCTGACGACCTCCACTGTGCCGTGGCGCACCGAGCTGAGCAGGAACGTGCGCCGCAGCGGGTCCCAGGCGATGCCCTCGGGGTGCAGTGCGGTGGATCCGCCGGTGATCGTCTCGGCGGTGGGGTGGGCCGACGCCGGGACGGCGGTGAGGATCAGCAGCGTGAGGACCATCAGAACACGCATGTCACTCCGATCACATTGTTAAATACGTGGGCGAATTTATATCAGGGCTCTGATGACCGTCGACGTTTACGATCTCGGCATGGGTATGCCGTTCGAGGAGCGCCTTGGCGGCGACATCAAGCGCGTCGAGCACGAGTTGATGCTGGTGAAGCAGCAGGCCGTGCGACCGGCGGGGCTGACGGTGCCGCAGTACGCGGCGATGCTGGTGCTGGACCGGCATCCCGGGGTGTCGGCCGCCGAACTGGCCCGCCGCTGCCGCGTGACACCGCAGACGATGACCACCATCCTGCGCAACCTGGAAGCGGCCGACCTGATCGCCCGCGTCCCGCACGAGGTGCACCGGAACGTCCTGGAGACCCGGCTGACCGAGGCGGGGCGGGCGGCGTTCGAGGTGGCCGACGCACGGGCGTCCGCGGTCGAGCGGCGGTTGGCGGACGAGTTCAGCGCGGCGGAGCGGGAGACGCTCCGGACCCTGCTGGCGCGGTGTTCGAAGGTGCTGACCGAGCAGCGCTGACGACCCCGCACCAGCCGTGGTGGGCCGGTGCGGGGTCCGTCAGCGCTGGTTCAGCGAGGTCGTGGACGTCGACCCGGATCGTCGGTGTCAGCCCAGGTCGTCGGTGTCAGCCCAGGTCGTTGGTGTCGAACGTGTTGCAGCGCGCCGGATCGCCGGTCTCGAAGCCGGTCGTGTACCACTTCTGCCGCTGCGCCGACGAGCCGTGGGTGAACTGCGTCGTGTCGATGCGACCGCCGCCGAGTTCGCCCTGGATGAAGTCGTCGCCGATCCGGGCCGCCGCGTCCAGCGCCGCGTTCACGTCGTCCTGCGTCACGTTCGTGATCAAGGGCTGGCCGGACGCCGTCGGCACGCTCTGCGCGTGGTTCGCCCAGGCTCCCGCGTAGCAGTCCGCCTGCAGCTCCAGCCGCACCGAGTCGGACTCGGGTCCGGACCGCGAGCTCACCCGGTCGGACGTGCCCAGCAGGTTCTGGACGTGGTGCCCGTACTCGTGCGCCAGGATGTAGGCCTCGACGAACGGCCCACCGGTGGCGCCGAACTTCTGCCGCATCTCCTGGAAGAACCCGAGGTCGATGTAGATCTGGGCGTCCGCCGGGCAGTAGAACGGCCCCACCGCGGACGACGCGTTGCCGCACCTGGTCTGCACGCTGCCGGAGAAGAAGTTCGTCTGCGCGGCCCGGTAGGTGCTGCCCGAGCGGGCGAACTGGTCGGTCCAGTAGGCCTGGATCGAGTTGATGAACGCCACCGCGCGGCAGTCGGCCTCGCGGTTCGCGTCCGCGCCGGTCCGGCACTTCTCCTTGATGGCCTCCGAGCCGACCTGCCGGCCCTCGCCGACGTCGCCGAACCCCGAGCCGGACGGCAGCTGCGCGCCACCGCCGAGCTGCGACAGCACCAGGTAGATGATGAGGCCGACGATGCCCAGCCCACCACCGCCCATGGCGACCCGACCGCCGACGCCCCGCTGGTCGGTGACCTGTGACGTGTCGAGCTGGGCGTTCTCGTTGAACTGCACCGCGCGTCCTCCAACCTCAGGGTCCACACAGAAGCCGGACAAAGATAAGCCCCGGGTGCGGGACCCGACGTCGGGGTACCGCACCCGGGGTTTTCCCATGTGGAGATGACGAAACCGTTCGTGACGAGGTCGGCGTGGACCGCGGTCGGCGCCGACGGTGGAGACGGCGCTCTCAGACTTACCGGGTCAACATCGTCAAGCGCGGCGATGGCGCCGATGGCGCCGTGCGCTCGAAAACCTCGTCGAACCGCTCACGTTCGCGTTCGGGCCGGTCTCGTGACCGCTCCGCCCGCGGGGTTGCGGTTCGACCGTGAATCGTCACCGCGAGGACTTACCTGCACCGCACCACCTACCCCTTCCGGGCGTGCCGCCGGCGGGTTCGGCTCGGGTTCCGCCGGTGGCAGGTCCTACGTCGAGCATGCGCTTGATCGGCCCGATCCACAACCGCAGGACACATCCCCTGAACTGGTGAAACGCAATCATGCAGACCGATTCGGCGGGTCACCGCGTGCGGTGGGCGGACGCCGGGACGCCCGCCCACCGCGCGTTCCTCACGGCGTGGTGGTGATGCGGTCGAGCGCCGGCGGAGCGGTGTTCGGGTTGGCGGTCAGGTAGGCGCCGAACCCGTCCAGGTCGATGCCGCCACCGGTGATCCCGGTGCCGCCGGTGAACGCGCTGAAGCCGTCACCGCCGCCCTGGAGGAAGCTGTTGATCGTGACCCGGTAGTTCGCGGCCGGGTCCAGCGGCGCCCCGTTCAGCATGATCGCCGACACCTTCGAGCCGATCGGCGCGGACGCCGACCACGTGTAGGTCAGGCCCTTCGACGGCTGCAGGATCGTCTGCTTCAGCGCGCCGTTGACGATCTGCCACTGCTGCTCCAGCGCCTCCTCGATCTGCGCGCCGGTCAACGTCACCGTCTGGAGGATGTTGCCGAACGGCTGCACGGTGAACGCCTCGCCGTACGTCACCACGCCGTCGCCCTCACCGGCGGGCGAGGAGGCGTAGGCGAGGTCGGCGCGCACGCCGCCGGGGTTCATCAGCGCGAGGACCGCGCCGTTGCCCGTGGTGGCGGCGAGCTGCGAGTCGGCGATCAGGTCGCCGAGCGCGGACTCGCCGGCCGCGTTCTGCGCCCGCAGGATGTCCTGCGAGATGGTGCCGATCGGGCGGTTCGCGATCGGGCCGGACTTCGACTTGGCCAGGTCGATGATCGCCTGGATCTCGGGGTCCGGGGCGACGTCCCGGGTCACCACGTGGTTGCGGGCGACCGTCGCGGACCGGATGACCTCGCGGGTGCGCTTGTCGATCTTGAGGTCGACGACGGACAGCTCACGGCCGAACGCCAGGCCCTCGATGAACGGGCGCGGGTTGCCCGCCGGGTCGGTGACCGTGCAGTTGTAGTGCTGGTGGCTGTGGCCGGAGAAGATGGCGTCGATCTTCGGGCTGACCCGCTCGGCGATGCTCCGGCCGGGGCCGTTCGGTGTCGTGCGGCAGTCGTTCGGGCCGCCGCCGGACGTGCTGTCGCCCTGGTGGATCAGCAGCACGATCGACTTCACGCCGAGCCGGTTCAGCAGGTCGGCGTACCGGTCGGCGGCGGCGATCTCGTCGCCGAACCGCAGCTCCTTGATGCCGTTCGGGTCGACCAGGATCGGCACGTCCTTCAGCGGCATGCCGATGAAGCCGATCGGGACGCCGTCGCGGAACTCCACCCAGAACGGCGGCAGCGCGGGGCGGTCGTTCGCGGCGAGGGTCACGTTGGCGCCGAGGATCGGGAAGTCCGCGCCCTTGTACTTGTCGCGGAACTGGCAGCCGTCGACCGGGTGGCAGCCGCCGCGCTGCATGCGCAGCAGTTCCTGGTAGCCCTCGTCGAACTCGTGGTTGCCGGCCGCCGTGGTGTCCATGCCGACCCGGTTCAGGACCTCGATCGTCGGCTCGTCGTGGAACAGGGCGGAGACGATCGGCGAGGCGCCGATGAGGTCGCCCTGGCCGACGATCACGGAGTTGCGGACCTCGGACTGGAGGTTCTTGATGTGGGTGGCGTTGAACACCGCGCCACCGGCTTCGACCTGGGTGCCGTCGGACAGCGTGACGCGGCCCGACGAGCCACTCGGGGGCTCGATGTTGCCGTGCAGGTCGTTGATGCCGATCAGCCGGACGGCGACCGTGCGGCCCGGCTTGTCGTTGTCGGCCTGTGCGGGGCCCTGCACGAGCGTGACCGCCAGCGCCGCCGCCGCGGTGACCGCGAGCGCGACGGAGCGCTTCGCGGTGCGTCTGAACGAGGTCATGGGGTGGTTCCTCCCTGCGGCGCCCGGTAGGAGGGCGCTGTACGGCGCAGGAGTTTGCCTTCCGGAGCTGACCGGCACCAGACATGCTCGTGGATCGTCAGTTAACGGAGATGTGCGGCATAGCCTTGGGGGGTGACTGAGCAGGAGCCGCGGTGGCTGGACGATGAGGAGATGCGCGCCTGGCGCAACTACGTGGTCGGGGCGTCGATGCTCGCCGACCGGTTACACCGGGAACTACAGGACGGGCACGGGGTGTCGTTGCCCGATTACGAGGTGCTGGTGCGGCTGTCCGAGCAGCGGGGGCGGCGGATGCGGATGTCGCAGCTGGCGGACGAGGTGGCGTCCTCCAAGAGCCGGGTGTCGCACCAGGTGGCGCGGATGGAGCGGGAAGGGCTGCTGCGGCGGCTGGAGTGCCCGGAGGACGGGCGCGGGGTGTTCGCGGAGCTGACGGACAAGGGAATGGCGCTGCTGGAGTCGTCGGCGCCGACCCACGTCGAGGGCGTGCGCGAGCACCTGATCGACTTGTTGTCGCGGGAGGAGCAGGAGGTGCTGGCCACGGTGTTCACCCGGGTCATCGCGCACCTGCGCCAACCGGACCGGTAACCTGCTCCGGCACACCGGGAAGCGTGGCAGAGCGGCCGAATGCACCCGCCTTGAAAGCGGGAGACGGGCAACCGTCCGGGGGTTCAAATCCCTCCGCTTCCGCAGGTCAGAGCCCCGGTCACCTTGCGCGGTGACCGGGGCTCTCCTGTGTCGTCTCAATCGTCGTCTCAGTTGTGCCGTTCAGGCCGGTATCGGCACGCCCGCTGCTCCGGTCTCCTTCCACAACTGCGCCGCCTTGACCCGTTCCTGTTGCTGCTCGTTGGAGTGCTGACGTAGCAGGCCGATCAGTTCGTCCGGCAACCCCATGCCGCGCTTACCGGCCTTCGACTTCGTCCCTGCTGTCTCCTTGCGGGCCGCCAGGCGTTGCGGACAATGCCCGCCGAACTTGTGGCCGCACGGTTCGGTACGTCGACGCGAGTGGAGCGTCAACAGGGATTGGTCTGGTCGAGCATCAACCGGCGGCGTCGGACCCTACAAGTTCGAGGGGGTGAAGCGTCCCCCTCCCCCAGGAGGCGATCCAGCGGGTTATAAGGCGACCTAGGGCACTTTTGCAGAGGATTGGTCTAGTGCGGTGACCACGAACGTCCACCGAGTGAGGACGGGGCGAACGAGGCATCGGCCCCGTACCGACAGGTGTGACCGCGCTCAATCCCCGGATCGCCTGCGCCGCCGTGCCCGCAGCCAGAAGAAGCCGCCCACCAGGGCTCCTACCAGTCCGAGCAGTCCGAGCAGCCTGGCACTGCCCGGCCCGCCGATGTCCCGTGCGCCGAGTGAGGAATCGAGGACGTGCGGCAACACCAGCGCCCCCAGCACCAGCGCGGCCATGATCAGCGCGACCGCGCCTTCGATCAGGTACTTCGCGGCCCGGTTCACCCGGTGTGCCCAGCCGCCGAAGCCCTTCGTCAGCACGTAGACCACGGCGGCCACCACGAGCGACAGCAGAACCCACCCGAAGAACGGGTTGAACCCCCGCGCGTCGCTTCCCACCGGGTTGAGCAGCCGCCAGAGGAAGAGGCACCCGAGCAGAAACGGCACGGCAGCCAGGAGGAGGCGTGTCGGGAAGGACATTACCCGTGGCTTGGGGCGCAGGCTTCGGCGTCGGGGCACAGCCGCATGCTAGGCGTCCACCGGACGGGGGCGGTTCGGTCGAATGCTCCCTTGCGAGGGGTGCGGCGGCTGCCTGCTCGACGTGTCCCGACCCGGTGAACGTTCATGGACACCGCACTAGCGGTGACGGAAGCGACCGGGGCGCAATCGTCACCAGTGCCCGCAGGCATTGCGTCACTGCCCGCGGGGCATAGGTCACGCCGTGCCTCTGCCGTCTCAGTTGTCGTCTCAATCCCGTCTTGTTCGGCACTGTCCGTCGGTGTTCGCTCATCTTCAGCACGAGATCGTGGGAACCGAGCGGGACTGCTTCGACGTTGACAGCAGGCTTCCCGCGTTCCTCGACTGGGTGGAGCACGCCTTGGCCGCCGAGCAGCGGCGAGCAGCAGAGCCGGCGGAGCCTTCGTGAGAAGGTCCGGATCATGTCCGACGACCGCCTCATGCGCATCCACAGCGCCGAGTTCAAGGCCATGTCCGAACGGGTCCTGCGGGCCACCGAGCTGACCTCCCGCCTCAACGTGCTGCCGTTCGACGACGAAGCGGGCAAGGCGGACCTGTTCGAACGGATACTCGGCCGGCCGCTGCCGGACGAGGTCACGATCTACCCGCCGTTCTACACCGACCACGGCCTCAACCTGGACCTCGCGGAACGTGTGTTCATCAACCAGAACTGCACGTTCCTGGACTACGCCGGCATTCGGCTCGGCGAGCGCGTGATGGTGGGGCCCAAGGCCACTTTCATCACCCTCGGCCACCCGGTCGACCCCGAGGAACGGCGGGGGTGGCTGAGCGGCGGCCCCATCGACGTGGCGGAGAACGTGTGGATCGGCGCGGGCGCCACGATCCTGCCCGGCGTCACGATCGGGCGCGATGCCGTGATCGCCGCGGGTGCGATCGTGGCCGACGACGTTCCGCCGGCGAGCCTGGTGACCGGCGCCAAGGCCGCTGTCCGCCGACAGTGGTGACGGACCGACAGGCCGGGGCCGACCTCCCCGCGCAGGAGGCCGGCCCCGGTCGGGACGAGCTGGTGCTTACGCCACGTCGGCGTGCGAGTGGTCGTGCTTCTCGATGTGGAGGGACCGCATCGAAGCCGCACGGGCCTCGGCGCGCTTGGCACGCGACGGCACGCCGTTCACGCTCTCGGTGCTGATCGCGTAGGACGCGGTAACCCACGCGAGCGCGTCGGAGTTCCGGTCGAGCGCGGTCCGGTCGACGTTGCCGAGGTTGTCACCCGGACCGTGGTAGTTGGGGTCGTACGCGGTACCGGCGGTGCCGCCCCACTTCGCGGCCTGGGCCTCGGTCTTGATGCCCTCGGCGCCGGTGAACAGACCGCCGGCCGGGATGCCGTTGAGGATGAACTCGCCGTAGTCCGAACGCCCGCTGAAGTCCGTGCCCTCGGTCTGCACGCCCTTCACCTCGGTCAGGTAGTCGACGAACGCCTTCTCGATCTGCGCCGAGCCGTACGGGCCCGCGCCCGCGCCGACCGCGTCGGAGTCGTCACCGTCGTAGACGAAGTACGCCGCGTTCGGCGAGCCGATCATGTCGAAGTTCAGGTACAGCGCGATGTCGAGCTGCTGCTCGAACGTCAACCCCTGCACGTACTTCTCGGAACCGACGAGACCCAGCTCCTCGGCGCCCCACCAGGCGAACCGCACCGCGTTGTTCACCTTCGGCGACCCGCCGAGCTTCAGCGCGGTCTCCAGCAGACCCGCCGAGCCGGTGCCGTTGTCGTTGATGCCGGCGCCGTCGTCGACGCTGTCGAGGTGGGCGCCCGCCATCACGACGTTGTCCGTGCGGCCGGTCCTGGTCTGCGCGATCACGTTGCGCGACGGCCGCTCTTCCGTGTGGTACCGCATGTCCACGGTCGCCGACTGGCCGCCGAGCTGGGCCAGCGCGTCGCCGGCGGCCCGGCTGACGCCACCCGTCGGCACGACGCCGGGCGCACCCAGCGTGACGCCGGACAGCGGGCCCTCGGCGTTGTTCGCGATGAGCACCGCGATGGCGCCGGCGGCAGCCGCGTTGCGGTGCTTGCTGTCGAACGTGCAGGCGCCGCGGCGGATCAGGGCGATCGAGCCGGTGAAGTCCTGCCCCGCGAAGTCCTCGGCCTCGCAGCCCGGAGTCGCGTCCTGGGGGACGACGCGCAGCGGGCCGGTGACGCCGCCGACCGGCGTCTGCGGCGAGAACTCCAGCGGAATGCTCTCGTGCGTCACGCCGCCGACCGCCGCGGTCGCGGCGTCGGTGATCTGCACCGGGTACAGGAACTCCGGCGTGGACACGTCGAACCCGGCGCCGCGCAGCTTGCCGGCCACGTACTCGACGCTGGCGTCGTACCCGGTCGTGCCCGCGGCGCGGTTGCCGTCGTTGCGGTCGGCGATGCGCTGGAACGCGATCAGGTGGCGGTTGACCCCTTCCAGCGTGACGTTCTTGGTGAGCTGCTTGGCCAGCTTGGGCCCGTCGAGCGGCGCCGCGGAGGCGACGTTGACGGCCGGAACGGCTACCAGTGCGAGGGATGCGGACGCCGCGAGGATCGTCGCGCGTCGAATCCCGGTTCTACCTGACATGATCGAGTTTCCCCTTCACTCGGATGCCGAACCCTCACAAGTCGCGGAGGTGAACGCAATCCGTCAGACGGAGGGTCTTTCACCGATCAGCACCCGCAGGCGGGGTGTGATACCGCTCACCTCCAGCACCCAGTCGGGCCTGGCGAACGTCCCCGGCGTCAGCAGCAGCCGCGTCTCCGCCGCCGGTTCACCCCGTCGGACCTGCGTGACCGTGCCGTCCGGCCGGTAGCCGAGCTTGCGGCTCACCGCGTGCGACGCGAGGTTGTCGTCGAACGCGCTGGACCGCGCGGACACCGCGCCGAGGTGGTCGAACGCGAACATCAGCACCGCCGCCCGCATCTCCGTGCCGATCCCCCGCCCCTGGTGCCGCAGCCCGAGCCACGACCCGCTGGTCACCTCGCGGCGGATCGCGAAGTGCTCCCCGCCCAGCCCTTGCGTCCCGACCACCCGACCGTCCAGTCGGACCAGGAAGTTCAGCTCCCACCGCTCTGGCGACAGGGACGCCCGCACGCCCCAGTAGTGCTGGAGCGTGTTGGTGCCGAGCCGGTCGCGCGGCGCGTCGGTCCAGGCCACGGCGAACGGCATCCGGTCGGGCGGGTGGACGCCGTCGAGCGACACGTCCACCAGTTCGGCCAGGCCCTCGTCGTCATCGGGGCGCAGTTCGAGGCGCGGCGTGCGGAGCACCAGGTGTCGGAACGGCCAGGGGTCCATGCCCGTCGATGGTGGCGGGCACGCGTTCCCGGGGCGACCGGATTACCGTCGACCCATGCGCGCGATCACCATTCGTGAACCCGGCGGGCCCGACGTGCTGGCGTGGACGGAGGTTCGGGATCCCGAACCAGGCCCCGGGGAGGTGTTGCTCGACGTGGCCGCGACCTCGGTGAACCGGGCCGACCTGCTGCAACGCCAGGGCCACTACCCGCCGCCGAAGGGCACGTCGGACGTGCTGGGCCTGGAGTGCTCGGGCACGGTCGCGGCGCTCGGCGACGGCGTCGAGGACTGGCAGGTCGGGGACGAGGTGTGCGCGCTGCTCGCCGGCGGCGGGTACGCGGAACGGGTCGTCGTCCCGGCCGCCCAGCTCCTGCCGCTCCCGGAGGGCGTGGACCTGGTGACGGCCGCGTCGCTGCCCGAGGTCGCCTGCACGGTCTGGTCGAACGTGGTGATGCTGGCGGGGTTGAGGAGCGGCGAGACGTTCCTCGTGCACGGCGGCGCGGGCGGGATCGGCACGCACGCCATCCAGGTGGCCAAGGCGCTGGGCGCGCGGGTCGCCGTCACGGCGGGTTCGGCGGAGCGGCTGGCGCGGTGCGCCGAGCTGGGCGCGGACGTCCTGGTGAACTACCGCGAGCAGGACTTCGTGACCGAGGTGGGCCGGGCGGACGTGGTGCTGGACAACATGGGCGCCGCCTACCTGGGCCGCAACGTGGACGTCCTCGCGCCGGACGGCCGGCTGGTGGTCATCGGCATGCAGGGTGGCGTGAAGGGTGAGCTGAACATCGGCAAGCTGCTGGCGAAGCGCGCGAGCGTGAGCGCGACCGGCCTGCGGTTCCGGCCCGTCGACGGGCCCAGCGGCAAGGGGCGCGTGGTGGCCGAGGTGCGCGAGCACGTGTGGCCGATGATCGAGTCCGGCCAGGTCAAGCCCGTCGTGCACGAGGTGGTGCCGGTCGAACGGGCGGCCGACGCCCACCGCGCGCTGGAGGGCGGCGGAGTGGTCGGCAAGCTCGTGCTCGCCGTCTCCTGATCCGGCGCGGTCTCCTAGTCCAGCGCGTTCGCGGTGGCGAGGAAGGTCCGCGGGGTGGTGCGGAAGCGCAGCGAGAACTCCTCGGCCCACCGCACCAGCACGCTGTGCTCGTCCGGGCGTTCGGCGTCGTCCACCAGCACCGCCGCGCCCGGCGCGAGCACGCCCCGCAGGACGGGCAGCGCCGGGTAGCGGGCGTCGCCCAGCAGGGGGCCGTCCACCAGCAGCAGGTCGACCAGCCCGTACCGCTCGACGAACGCCGACACCTCGTCGTGCACGAGCTGCGGGTGGTACCAGTGGGCGTTGCCGAGGGCGGCCGGGTGCGGGGTCAGCGGCGCGTGGACGACGCGCGCCACGTGGCCCAGGCCCTCCCGGCGCAGCTGGCTGGCCACGAACGCCGCGGTGCGCTCGTCGTGCTCGACGGACAGCAGGTGGCCGAACCCGCGCCGCGCCAGCAGCCGCGCCAGCACGACCGACGACGCGCCGCACCCGCACTCCACCAGCACGGTCCGCGACCCGAGCAGCACCTCGTCCGCCACGGCCGCCAGCGCGGCGGGCCGCAGCTCGTGCGCCGTGTTGGGCAGGTACTCCGCCATCAGGGGCGCCAGCCGGTGCAGGGCGGCGAGGTCGGCGAGCTCCCGGGACAACAGGTCGTCCACCCAACCCCCAGTCTCAGCGCCACCCGGCCTCAGCCCAGCTCGGCGACCGCCCGCACGAGCTCGTCCACTTCAACCGCGTTCGTGTAGTGCGCCAGGCCGACGCGGATGGCGCCGCCGACCTCGCCCACTCCCAGCACCGAGAAGACGCCGTGCTGACCCGAGTCGGCGAACGCGCACACGCCCCGTTCGGACAGGTGCTCGACGCCGTCGGTCGCCTTCACGCCGGCCACCGTGAACGCCAGCGCCGGGACCCGGCGCATGGCGTCGCCGATCACCATGACGTGACGGAGCGATCGCAGTTCGTTGATGAGATTAGCCAGAAGTCCGGCCTGATAGGCCTTCACCGACCCCAGCGACGTGAGCACCCGCTCGCGGCGCGGGCCCACCGCGGCGTCGTCCATCCCGGCCAGGTACTCGACCGAGGCGACCAGACCGGCCAGCAGCGGGTAGGCGTGCGGGCCGAGTTCCAGCCGCTCCGGCCCGCGCGCGCCGGGCTCGACCGCCACCGACGGCAGCATGTCCAGCACCGACGGGTCGCGGAACACCAGCGCGCCGACCGGCGGGCCGCCCCAGTTGTTCGCCGACACGGCCACCACGTCGGCGCCCATGGACGTGATGTCGAGCGGCACGAACGGCGCGGCGGAGGAGGCGTCGACCACGACCAGCGCGTCCGCGCGGCGGGCGGCGTCGGCGATCTTGCGCAGGTCGGGGCGGGTGCCCACGGAGCCGGACGCGGCCGTCACGGCGACGAGCTTGCACCTGGGCGTGACCAGGTCGTCGTACTGCCAGGCGGGCAGCTCGCAGGTCTCGATGTCCACCTCGGCCCACCGGACCACGCTGCCGGTGCGCTGCGCCGCCCGCTGCCACGGCGCGATGTTCGCCGGGTGGTCGAGCCGGGACACCACGACCTCGTCACCGAGGAACCAGCCCTCGGACAGCGCGTCGGCCAGTCGCTGGAGCAGCACGGCCGAGCTCGGACCGAGCACGACACCGGCCGGATCCGCGCCGACCAGGTCCGCCACGGCCCGGCGGGCCGCGTCGACGATCGCCTCGGCACGTTGCGAGGCGGGGAATATGCCACCCGGCCCGGAGACGGGTGCGCGCAGCGCGGTGGAGACGGCCGTGGCCACCTGTTCGGGTACTTGCATCCCCGCAGGAGCGTCCAGATGAACCCAGCCGTCGCCGAGCGCGGGGAAGAGCCCACGGACCCGGGCGACGTCGAACGCCATGCCGCACACCGTACGGAGGAGTCCGGCACGAGCGACAGCAGGGGCCGGGGGTTTGCCGCCCGATCCGCGACCCGGTTCGGCGTGCGCCACCCGATCGGGCCAGGATGGGAGGCATGAGTGAGGCAGCCCGAGGTGATCAGGTGGAGAACGAGCGGCACGTGGTGGTGGTAGGCCCGGACGGGACGCCGGTGGGCGCCGCGCGGGTGCCGTCGGGTGGCGACGCGAGCGGCCAGGACGTGACGGACCTGGTCGAGCAGCCGGCGAAGGTCATGCGCATCGGCACGATGATCAAGCAGTTGCTGGAGGAGGTGCGCGCGGCACCCCTGGACGAGGCCAGCCGGAACCGGCTCAAGGAGATCCACAAGCGGTCGATCGACGAGCTGGAGGACGGGCTGGCGCCGGAGCTGCGGGACGAGCTGGAGCGGCTGTCGCTGCCGTTCACCGAGGAGAGCACCCCCTCGGACGCGGAGCTGCGGATCGCGCAGGCCCAGCTGGTCGGTTGGCTGGAGGGCCTGTTCCACGGCATCCAGACCGCGCTGTTCGCGCAGCAGATGGCGGCACGGGTGCAGCTGGAGCAGATGCGCGGGCGCGCGCTGCCGGCCGGCACCGGCGGCGCGGATCACTCGGAGACGCCGCACGTGCGGGGCACCGGCCAGTACCTCTGAGACCGTCGGCGACCGGACTCGTCCCGGTTCGGTCACATCCGAGGCCCGGTCGACCAGCCATGACTACGGAGAGTGCGCCCGGTGTCACCGTCAGGTGATCGCGCGGACGACCGGACCGGAGACCGGTGGTCGGGTGGTGACCTCACCGTGACAGCCCGGCGACAGCCGCACCCCCCTGTCGCCGGTAGTCTCAATCCTCGTGCAACCCACGAGTACGGTCGACCGACCAGAGGCTCCCCTCGCACCAGACTCGCGCACGTTCGCGCGTGCGTTCGCCGACGTGCGCGACGCCTGGCACCATCGCGAGCTCTGGGCCCACCTGGGCTGGCAGGACATCAAGCAGCGCTACCGCCGCTCGGTGATCGGCCCGCTCTGGATCACCATCTCGATGGGCACCACGGCGCTCGCGCTCGGTCTGCTGTACTCGCAGCTCTTCGGCCAGGAGCTGGACACGTTCCTGCCGTACGTGACGGCCGGCTTCATCATCTGGAACTTCATCCTCGGCGTGGTCTCCGAGGGCACCGACGTGTTCATCGCGAACGAAGGGCTGATCAAGCACCTTCCCGCCCCGGTGACGGTGCACGTGCTGCGCATGGTGTGGCGGCAGGTGCTGTTCTTCGCGCACAACCTCGTCGTCTACTTCATCGTGCTCGCCGTCTTCTACCCGGCGCTCACGCAGCCGTACTCGATGGCCGGTGACGAGCTCAACAGGCACCCCGGCATCTCGTGGGCGGTGCTCCTGGCCATCCCGGCGTTCGCGCTGATCGTGGTCAACGCGGTGTGGGTGGCGCTGCTGTTCGGCATCATCAGCACCCGGTTCCGGGACATCCCCCCGGTGATCCACAGCTTCATCAACCTGATCTTCTTCATGACGCCGATCGTCTGGCACGTCGGCGTGCTCAACAAGGTCACCGGCGCCGAGGGCGGCAACGGCGAGGGCAACTGGAAAGTGCTGATCGCCGAGCTGAACCCGCTGTACCACTTCGTGGAGATCGTCCGCGCGCCCTTGCTCGGGCACACGCAGGAATGGCACCACTGGGTCGTCGTCGGCGGGTTCACCATCGTGGGCTGGGCACTGGCGATGATCGCCATGCGCAACTACCGTGCCCGCGTCTCCTACTGGGTCTGAGTGAGGCCGCAACACATGGTCAGCATCGATGTTTGGAACGCCTCGGTCGACTTCCCGATCTTCGACGCCAAGTCGAGGTCGCTGAAGAAGCTCGCGCTGGGCAAGGTAGGCGGCAAGATCGGCTCCGAGGGCCGGGTCCCGATAATCGAAGCGCTGCACGACATCAACATCGCGTTGCGGCACGGTGACCGGGTCGGCCTCGTCGGGCACAACGGCGCGGGCAAGTCCACGCTGCTGCGGCTGCTCGCGGGCATCTACGAGCCCACGCGGGGCAGTTCGCGCATCGTCGGCAAGGTCGCGCCGGTGTTCGACCTGGGCGTCGGCATGGACCCGGAGATCTCCGGGTTCGAGAACATCATGATCCGCGGCCTCTTCCTCGGCATGAGCCGCAAGGAGATGGAGAAGCGGGTCGACGACATCGCCGAGTTCACCGAGCTCGGCGACTACCTCTCGATGCCGCTGCGCACCTACTCCACGGGTATGCGGGTGCGGCTGGCGCTGGGCGTGGTCACGTCGATCAACCCGGAGATCCTGCTCCTGGACGAGGGCATCGGCGCGGTCGACGCGGCGTTCCTGGAGAAGGCCCGCGACCGGCTGAACGACCTGGTGAAGCGATCCGGCATCCTGGTGTTCGCCTCGCACTCGGACGACTTCCTGGTGGAGCTGTGCAACACCGCCATCTGGATGGACGAGGGCCAGGTCAAGATGCACGGGTCGCTGCGCGACGTGGTCACCTCCTACAAGGGGCGTGACCCGTACGAGCACCTGAGCGAGGCGACGTTGGAGCGGATCGGTCAACCGCGGGTGCTGAGCGGAAACGGTGGCGAGTAGGTGAGCGTGGTGAGCGCACTGCCGAAGGGCTCCGTCGTCGGGGTGGTGGTGACCCGGCACCGCCGGGAGCTGTTGGCCGACTCGTTGAAGGTCCTGGCGTCGCAGACCAGAGCGCTCGACCACCTGGTGGTCGTGGACAACGGGCCGGACCAGCCGGTGGACGACCTGGTCGCCCAGTGCCCCATCCCGACCACCTACCTGGCCTCGCACCGCAACCTCGGTGGCGCGGGCGGGTTCGCGCTGGGGATGCTGCACGCCCTGTCGTTGGGCGCGGACTGGCTGTGGCTGGCCGACGACGACGGGCGCCCGGCGGACGAGACGGTGCTGGCCGTGCTGCTGGAGGAGGCGAACCGGCGCGGGCTGGCCGCCATCTCGCCGGTGGTGGCGAACATCGACCGGCCGGAGAAGCTGGCGTTCCCGCTGCGGCGCGGGCTGACGTGGAAGCGGAACGCGGCCGAGCTGGGCACGGACTTCCTGCCGGGCATCGCGTCGCTGTTCAACGGCGCGCTGTTCAAGGCGTCCACGGTCGACGTCATCGGCGTGCCGGATTACCGGCTGTTCTTCCGCGGTGACGAGGTGGAGATCCACCGCCGGCTGGTGCGCACCGGGCTGCCCTTCGGGACGTCGCTGAAGGTCACCTACCTGCACCCGGACGGGTCGGACGAGTTCAAGCCGATGCTCGGCGGGCGGTTCCACGCGCAGGACCCGGAGAACGCCATCAAGCGGTACTACACGTACCGCAACCGGGGCTACCTGCTCTCCCAGCCGGGAATGCGGAAGCTGGGACTGCTGGAGGCATTCCGGTTCGGGCTGTACTTCATCGGCGTTCGGCGCGACCCGAAGGCGTTCATGGAGTGGCTGAAGCTGGTCCGGCTCGGCCGGCAGGAGCGGTTCTTCCGCAAGTGAGGCGGTCGGGTCCGGCTTGACGCGGTGGGGGTTCAGCTGGACGCGGAATCGCTGACGGCGAACCTCCCTTGCCTGGTCACGCCCGTGCTGGTGGGCTGGACGGCATGACTTCCGAAGCGCGTAAGACGGCACTGGTGCTGCACCTGGCCGCGAACCCCAACCCGATTTCGATCAAGGTGTCGGCGGAGACCGTCGCCGACCTCGGACCGCGGTTGATCCAAGTGGTGCGCAACGGCCACACCCAGGCCATCGAGACCGCCGACGGCAAGGAGTTCGTGGTGAACTTCGGCCACGTGGTGGCCGCGCACTTCGAGTGAGCCGGGATCACGGCTTGATCCCGGGATTCGTCGGGTAGTGGTGCGCGCGCGTGTCGTGCGCGGAGGCCAGCGCGACGTTGTACCCGCAGTTCGCGCACACCGCCACGTCGCGCTTGAGCGCACGGCCGCACGACGGGCAGTCGTGGCTCCGGTGCCTGGCGACGAGCCAGACCACGGCGAGCACGACGTCCGCGGCGATCCAGAGGAAGACGCCCATCGGCCCGCCTCCGGCGACGACCCAGGTCAGGAACAGCACGTTGACCGCGAGGGCGACCCAGGCCAGCATCGGGAACCGCGAGAATCGCATGCCGGCTCCTTCCGGAGCAGTGGCGCGCTCGCGACACCACGAGCGCGTGGTGGTCCGACTGGAGTATGACCCCCTGGCGTTCACGCCGCAAAGGGGTGGCGCGGAACACGCCACCCCGTCACCCGGTCAGCGCTCCCGGCCCTGGTTCTCGAAGACCTTGCGCCACTGCTCGGCCGACGTGAGGTCGGGCAGGGCTTCCCGGTAGAGCCGGCGCAGCCGGGGCCACTCCCGGCCGAGCCTGCGGTAGTTGCGGACCGCGCGGGCCATCAGCGTGCGGAACTGCTCCGGGTCGCGCTTGTAGAACGCGACGCCGGTGCCGTCGGCGGTGGAGACGGTGGCGCTGTCCAGGTTGCCCAGCAGGAACCACCGGGCGTTCAGCGCCGGCACGTTGAGCTGGGGCCGGTCGCCCGCGGACGGCTGCGGGGGGCGGAGGTTGTGCAGCACGGACTTCGCCGCCCGCACCGCGATGGTCGCCTTGCCCTTCGACGGCTGGAGCAGCGCCTCCGCCCGCACCATGTCGAACGTGGGCGGCGGGAACTCGCGGGCCGATTCGAGGCGCTGGGCGTCGCTGTACTCGGAGCGCAGGGCGCGCACCATCGGCAACGCCGTGCGCAGCGAGTCGAACAGCCCGGCCGGTCCGTCGAGGAAGTCCTCCAGGGCCTTCTGCTGCAAGGCCACCGTCGAGTACTCCATCGACAGCAGGTGCCGCAGCGACAGCTTCAACCCGTGCTTCACGATCCCCGACCGCACGTCGTACGGGCTGTGCAGCGCGGCCAGGACCAGCCGGTTGCGGGTGTGGAAGTACGCCTGCCAGTCGGTCGAGTCGTTCTTGTCCGTCCACGGCATGTGCCACACGGCGGAACCCGGCAGCGACACCGTCGGGTAGCCGTGCTCCAGCGCCCGC
This sequence comes from Saccharothrix isguenensis, assembly GCF_052936305.1. Lineage (NCBI taxonomy): Bacteria > Bacillati > Actinomycetota > Actinomycetes > Pseudonocardiales > Pseudonocardiaceae > Saccharothrix > Saccharothrix isguenensis. The sequence goes on along the minus strand of NZ_CP193626.1, from coordinate 157,492 downwards.
AACGAGTACTCGGCGTCGTCCCACTTGATGAACAGCGGCAGCGGGTAGCCGATCCGCTGCACGACCTCGCGCGGGACCAGGCACATCCACCAGCCGTTGTACGTCGCGTCGACGCGCGGGTGCAGGGCGGGCGTCTCCCGCAGCGGGGACACGCCGAAGTCGTGGTCGTTGACCGCACCCGGCGCGGCCCGCCAGAAGCACGTGCCCAGGTCCACGATCTCCGCCGAGCTGTGCAGCCTGGTCCTGGCCTGCAGGTTCAGCATGTGGCTGCCGACGATGACCGGTGACGCCGCCGCCCGCGCGAACGCGTTGGACCGCAGCACCGCTTCCGGCTCCAGCCGGATGTCGTCGTCCATCAGCATGATCTGGTCGGCGTCGGTGTGCTCGACCGCCTCGAACATGCCCCGGGTGAACCCGCCGGAGCCGCCCAGGTTGTCCTGCTCGATGACCTCCAGCCGGTCGCCGAGACCGGCCGCCGCCTCGGCGAAGCCCGGCACCGAACGGATCTTCGCCGTGCTCTGGTCGGCGATGAACACCTTGCCCAGCACGTCCAGCACGGCCGGGTCGCTGCCCAGCGCGCGCAACGCCTCGACCGCGTCGTCCGGCCTCATGCTGGCCATGCTGACCGCGACGGTCTTCGGCGGCAGCGGCTCGCGCACCGCCCACTCGGCGTCGTCGATCTCCAGCACGGACTCGTGCGTGAAGGCGTCGAACCAGATCAGCCCGCCGTCCTCGAACGGCTTCAGCGAGACCGGGAACTCCAGCGACGTCCAGTCCGCCGCGTCCCGGACGAACGAGCCCTCCAGGTGCACGACGTCGCCGCTCGGCTTGGAGCGGTACACGTCGATCCGGCCGGAACCGCGCACCTTCAGCCGGAGCACGACCTCGTCGACGACCGTCCAGCGCTTCCAGTAGCTGGCCGGGAACGCGTTGAAGTACGTCGCGAACGACACCTTGGCGTGCTCGGGCACGGTCAGCCACCGGCGGGAACCGACCTGGCAGTGCACGTTCTCCGGCTCGTCCAGGTACATCGGCCGGACGTCGAGCGGGTCGTCGTCTCTCGGCAGGATGATCCGGTGCACTGCGTCCACGAGGGGTCCCTCCGGTGAGAAGCGGGGCGGACCGGGTGCGGTCGCGCCCCGCTGCGGGATCACAGGTCGTACAACCGCTGCCAGTTCTCCCGGCTGGTCAGGTCGTCCATCGCCTCGCGGTAGGCGCGCTGCATCTCGGGAGCGCGCTGGTACAGCTCCTTGAGCAGCCGGGTGCCCTGCTTGCCGAGCCGTATGGCCAGTTCCCGGTCGCGGCGGCGCACCCGCACGCCCTCCTGGGACGCGTCGGTCACCACGGCGGTGTTGAACGTCGACACGTGCCACCAGGCCGCGTCACCCGCGGGGATCGCGCCCACGTCGTGCGCGGACTTGCCGAGGAACTGGCCGACGAGTCGCTTGGCCAGCACCGCGATGTGCTTCCGGGGCGCGCCCGGCGACGGGATCATCGGCAGGTCGCCGGACGAGATGCCGGGCACCTCGGACGCCGGGTGCTTGATCGTCTCCGGGAACTCGGCGCGCAGCTTGCGGATCTCGGACGCCGCCTCGACGCCGCCGTCGCGCAGCACCGACGGGCCCTTGAGGAAGTCCTCGATGGCCTTCAGCTGGGTCGCCGCCAGGCCGTACTGCATGCCGACCAGGTAGGTGGCGAGCTGCGCGGCCATGGTCCGGCAGATGCGCTTGGGGTCGAACCGGCTGTGCAGCGCCGACGTGATGAGGGCGTTGCGCAGGTTGAAGTACCGGTGCCAGTCGTCCCAGTCCTTCCAGTGGAAGTCGGCGTGCCAGACGCCGGCACCGGGCAGGGTCACCGTGGCGAAGCCGTTGGCCCGCGCGCGGTAGCCGTACTCGATGTCGTCCCACTGGAAGAACATCGGCAGCGGGTAGCCGACGGCCTTCACGATCTCCGACGGGATGAGGCAGGACCACCAGCCGTTGTAGCCCGCGTCGACCCGGCGTTCCTGCATGTTCTTCTTGCCGGTCTCCTCGTCGTACGCGGTGAGGTCGACGTCGTGCAGGGCGCCGCGGACGACCTGGCCGGGCGCCAGCGTGTCGAGGTTCGCGTACTCCGCGCCCACGTGCAGGTGGTTGGGGTGCAGCAGGTACAGCATCTGGCCGCCGACGATGACCGGCTGCGCGGTGCGGTTCGCGAACGCGGTCATCCGGACCACGATCTCCGGCTCGCACAGCACGTCGTCGTCCATGAACAGGACGTTGGCGTGCTCGGCCGCGCCGAGCTCGGTCACCTCGTACAGGCCGCGGGTGAAGCCGCCCGCGCCGCCGAGGTTGGGCTGGCGGATGTAGCGCAGCTTCTCGCCGAGATGTGCCGCGATCTCGGCGAACCGGGGCCGCGACTCGACCGGGTCGCTGCCCTGGTCCACCACGTAGATGGCGTCGACCAGGTCCAGCGGCTCCGCGTCGGAGGCGAGCGAGGCCAGCGTGTTGAGGCAGTCCTCGACCCGGTTGAACGTGCAGATGACCACGGCGGTGGGCCGGACGCGCTTCGGCGGCGCCACGGTCCAGCGGACGCGTTCGACCACGAGCCGCTGGTCGCCGGTGACCACGTCGAACCAGAGGCCACCGCCGTCGGTGAACTTGTCGATCTTCGCGGAGAGGCGCACGACCTGCGACTTCGCGCCGCTGACGGACTCCGCCGCGATCATGCGGGTCTCGCCGTCGGCGTCCGACGCGACGATCGACACCTGGCCGGAGCCGGTCAGCTCCAGGCTCAGCTCCACCTCCGGGCTCACGCACCACCGCTGCCAGTAGGTGGCGGGGAAGCGCCCGAAGTAGGTGTTCATCGTGATGGTCGTGTGCGGGTGCACGACCATGCGGTCGCGTTCGCGGTCCGCGATGCCGCGCGAGACCTCGGCGTACAGGTCGGCCGAGACGATCGGCGACGGCCCGGCGAACAGGCCCCGCTGGGCCAGCAGTTCCTGCGGCGCCTCGTGCTCGACGAGCTGGGAGTTGCCCGACATTCCGACTCAGTCCTCCAGCGAACCGTCCAGCGCCTGACCGGTGGCCAGGTGCGGGGCGATCTTGTTGTCGAACACGCTCAGCGCGGAACCGATCGCCATGTGCATGTCCAGGTACTTGTACGTGCCGAGGCGACCGCCGAAGAGGACGTTGTGCTCGGCGGCCTCGCGCCGCGCCAGCTCCCGGTACCGCTCCAGCTTGGCCCTGTCCTCGGCCGTGTTGATCGGGTAGTACGGCTCGTCGTCCTTCTCGGCCGCGCGGGAGAACTCGCGCACGATGACCGTCTTGTCCGACGGGTACTCGCGCTCCGGGTGGAAGTGCCGGAACTCGTGGATGCGGGTGTAGGGCACGTCCGCGTCGTTGTAGTTCATCACCGGGGTGCCCTGGAAGTCGCCCACGGGCAGGACTTCCTGCTCGAAGTCCAGCGTGCGCCAGCCGAGCCAGCCCTCGCTGTAGTCGAAGTAGCGGTCCACCGGTCCCGTGTAGACGATCGGGGTGCCGGCCGGGATCTCGTCGCGGACGTCGAAGAAGTCCGTGCCGAGCCGCACCTCGATGTTCGGGTGGTCGGCCATCTTCTCCAGCCACGCGGTGTACCCGTCGACGGGCAGGCCCTCGTAGGTGTCGTTGAAGTACCGGTTGTCGAAGGTGTAGCGCACCGGCAGGCGGCTGATGACCGCCGCGGGCAGCTCCTTCGGGTCGGTCTGCCACTGCTTGGCGGTGTAGTCGCGGACGAACGCCTCGTACAGCGGGCGGCCGATCAGCGAGATCGCCTTCTCCTCCAGGTTCTGCGCGTCCTTGGAGTCGATCTCGGCGGCCTGCTCGGCGACCCACGCCCGAGCTTCCCCGGGGCTGAGGTACCGGCCGACGAACTGCGAGATCAGGCCCAGGCCCATCGGGAACTGGTAGGCCTGGCCGGCGTGCATCGCGTAGACCCGGTGCTGGTAGCCGGTGAAGTCGGTGAACTGGTTGACGTAGTCCCACACCCGCTTGTTGGAGGTGTGGAACAGGTGCGCGCCGTAGCGGTGGACCTCGATGCCGGTCTCGGGTTCCGGTTCGGAGTAGGCGTTGCCGCCGATGTGCTCGCGCCGTTCCAGGACCAGCACGCGCTTGCCGAGCTGGGAGGCGGTGCGTTCGGCGACCGTCAGACCGAAGAACCCGGAACCGACGACGATCAGGTCAAATCCAGCGAAGCTCACAGCACTTGAGGGTACGGTAGTGACGACCTGTGACCGTCCACACCCTGTGGGTGCGCGCCGGCCCTGATCGGGTGGATACGCTCACCGGTCCGCGGGTGCCCCGGCACTGTCCGCGACGTGTTCCTGACCCTCGATCTCGTAGACCGTGGCCCCCTCGTTCTTGAACACCTGGCGGAAGCCGCGGATCGCGTCGAGGTTCGCCAGGCCGGGCGTGAGCTTCTTGTCCACCCGCACGTACCCCTTGCCGATGAGCACGTAGCGGACCTTCAGCTCGTCCAGGGCCTCGCGCACCCCGGGATCGGTGTTGATCTTGTTGAGGTTGCGCACGAGGTAGTTGTTCGGCGAGCCCTCGGGCGTGCCGTAGAACGTCCACTCGACCGGCTCGACCTCGGCCACCGCGTACAGCCAGGCGCTGCCGTCGAACACGTCGTTCAGCACCCGCTCGCCGGGCCGCACGCGCTCGCCGAGCCACCGGTACGCGGCCAGCTCGGCCTCGCTGACCACCGGCCCGTCGTTGTAGGCCTGCCCGAGCCGGGCGCTGTTGCGACCGACGTACGCCCCGCTGAGCAGCGTGACCAGCAGGAAGAACGCCAGGCTCACGGCCACCGGCGCCCACGGCCTGCCGGCCAGGGCGGGCACCCGGTCGCGGTACCGGTCGACCAGCCAGGTGCCGACCGCGACGGCGGCCACGCCGAACCCGATCGCGCCGGGCAGCGGCAGCATCACGGCCAGCCGCCAGTGGTCGTTGTAGAAGACGCCGGTCAGGTTCTGGATGAGCCGGCCCTCCAGCGACACCGTCGCCGCGTACAGGCCGCCGAACACCAGCCAGACGCCGACCATCCACGTCATCAGCCGACGCCTGGCCATGACGACCATGCCGAACAGCGCGGGCAGGCCGATCCACCACTGGGGAAAGGCGGCCACCCCGGAGAACGTCAGCATCTGCCCGAACGCGCCCGCCGGCGTGGCCTCCGACGGCCACACCATCGCGGCCACACCGGTCGCCGCGCCCATCGACGGCAGCATGAGCGGCACGGCGGCCAGCCCGGCCAGCACGACCGTCCCGGCCAGCGTGGGCCACGCGCGCTTCCAGTCGATCGGGACCAGGCCGAACACGCAGGCGAAGAACAGGATGGCGAGCAACCCGGCGACGATGAACGCGAGGCTCGGCTGCAACCCGACGACCGCCGCGACGACCAGCGCGAACGCCAGCGGGCCGGTGACGCCGCGCGGCCGGACCAGGTAGGTGGCCAGCGCCAGGATGGCCGGCAGCAGGGCGACGCCGGCCACGTACGGCCACAGCGGGCCGCGCCACAGCGAGTCGTACGGGAACGGCGAGAACCAGGTGGACACGGCGGCGGCGAACGCCACCACGCGGGCCGGGAGTTTCCACGCCAGGCCCATCGCGGCGATGCCGACCGGCCAGATCAGCACGGTGCTCAGCGCGCCGGCGTTGAGGAGTTCCGGCAGCGTGATGCCCGCCTCGTCCAGCAGCAGCGCGAGCAGCTGGTGGTACGTGCCGGGGTAGAAGTAGGCGGTGTTCTCGGGCTGGTTGGCGATGGCGCCCGCGGACGACACGAGGGACGCCTGGTGCTCGGCGAACCAGCGGACCAGGTTGCCGTGGTGCGGCGCGTCCCAGTCCTGGGCCAGCCGGCTCATCGTGCCGATGCCGCGCAGGAAGGTGACGGCGCCGACCGCGAGGCCGATGGCCAGGCCCGCCCCGACGACCAGGTGGCCGTTGCGGGAGACCTCGTGGTCGTCCTGGACGTGGCCCCGCTCGGCGTCCGGGGGCCACCGGCGCTGGACGAGCGTCGTGACCAGCAGCAACAGGACCGAGGCGAGCAGCGTCCAGACGCCGAACGTGACGAGCGTCCACGAGAAGCCCAGCTTGCCGAGCAGCAGCCCGCCGATCGAGACCAGGCCGTAGGTGATCGCGGGCGCGGCGGCGGCGAGGACCCAGCCGCGCAGTCGGATCGCCGCACCGGCGAGCAGGCCCGGCACCCAGAGCAGCAACAGCACCAGCAGTGCAGCACTCATCGCGATAGCAACCCGTCATTTGGTCCGACAGCGGTTCCCCGGCCGCCGCGACGGCGAGACTACCCGTGCCCGACCGCCCGACGTCCGACCCCTGGGGGCGTCACCAGCGCCGGTTCACCACCTGCACGCCGAGCCACGCCGCGTGCCGGGCCGCCACGCCCAGCCCGCTGACGCCGATGCGCTTGGCCAACGCCTGCTTGCTGCGGCGCAGCAACTTCGTCTGCGGCCCCATCAGCGCGCCGCGGCTGTACTGGTCGGGGTGCACGCGGTAGCCGACCAGGTCTTCCGGCACCACGTCGCCGTCGGCGCGGGCCATGATCCGCAGCCACAGGTCGTAGTCCTCCAGCCGCACGCAGCGCGGGTCGAACCCGCCCGCCTCGGCCGCCAGCTCCTTGCGCACCACCACGGTCGACGTGATCAGGCAGTTGAACAGCAGCATCGTGCGCGCGACCTCGGGACCGATCGCCGAGTGCATCTCGCCGACGACCTGACCCGACGGGTCGATCTTGTTCGCCCACGAGCCGACCAGGCCCAGACCGGGCCGCTGCTCCAGCACGGCGACCTGGTGCGCCAGCCGGTTCGGCATGCAGAGGTCGTCCGCGTCGAGGAACGCGACCAGGTCGTGCTCGGCCGCCTCCAGCCCGATGTTGCGGCCCACGGCGGGCCCGCTGCGCGGCGCGGGCGTCAGCCGCACCTGCACGCGGTCGTCGGGCAGGGTCGCGGCGGCGGCCCGGTTCTGCTCGCACTCGCCGTCGAGGACCAGCACGACTTCCCAGTCCTGGTGGGTCTGCTCGGCGACCGAGCGCAGCGTCTCGGCGAGGAAATCCGCCTTCGGCGCGCACGGGATCACCACGGACACCGGCGATGGCATGGGGTTCTCCTGCTGCGGGAGGGATCGGCCGACGCCGTACAGTAAGGCCCGCTCAAGCTCCCCTTGGAAGAGGACACCCGTGTCGGCGGCGAACGGATCACGGCTCGACGGTCTGCGCGCGTTGGCCGGCACGGCCGTGCGGCAGTCCGCGGTCACCATCGACCAGCTGGTCTTCAGCGCCATCACGTTCGCCGTGCAGCTGGTCGCGGCGCCGGTGTCGACGGACGCCGAGTTCGGGGTGTTCTCGCTGGTCGCGATCGTGCAGATCGGCCAGTGGTACCTCGGCCGGGCGATCGCGGCGGAGCCGCTGCTGGTGTCGAAGGCGGTCGCGAACGGCGACGCGCGCGGGGTGCGCGGCGCGGCGGCGACGTCGTTGCTGCTGGGCGTGGCGATCGGTCTGGTGTGCCTGGTGGTCGGGCTGATGCTCGACGGGCCGGCCCGGACGCTGCTGCTGATCCAGGCGATGGCCTCGCCGTTCACCGCGGTGCTGGACCACGGCCGGTACGTGTCGTACGCGCGGCAGCGGCCGTTCCGGGCGCTGGTGCTGGACGGGGCCTGGCTGGTGCTGTTCCTGGGCGCGGTCGGCGTGACCGTGCTCGTGGGTGAGCTGGACGCGTCGTCCACCTACCTGTTGTGGGCGTTGAGCGCGGTGCCGGTGGCGGCGGCCTGCGCGTGGCTGACCGGCGGGCCGTTCGGGTTCGGCGCGGTGCGCGGCTGGCTGCGCGACCGGCGTTCGCTGCTGCCCGGGTTCCTCATCGACGCCGTCTACCTGACCGCGGGCACGTGGGCCACGTTCGGCGTGACGGCGTGGGTCGTCGGCCTGGACGGGCTCGGCCTGCTGCGCAAGGCGCTGGTCCCGGTGACCGCGCTGACCGTGCTGTTCATCGGCATCAGCAACGCGCTGCTCGCGCACCTGGCCGGCCGGTCGGCCCGCGAGGTGGTGCGGGCGCCGATGCTCGTCTCCGGACTCGCGGCGGTGGTGAGCCTGGCGTTCGCGGGCCTGACCCTGATCGCGCCGGCCGACCTGCTCACGACCGCGCTGGGCACGCCGTGGGAAGGCCTGCGGCCGATCGTGCTGGTGCTGCTGGCTTACGCGTTCCTCCTCGCCACCGCCCAGACCGCGCTGGTCGCCGGGAAGGCGAGCGGTCGGGCGTGGCTCGGACCGCGGGTGCGCACCGTGCAATTCGTCACCGAAGTCGGCCTGGTGGCACTGCTGGGCGTTTGGCTCGGGGTGATCGGGGTAGCCCTGGGGATGGCCGTGGCCTGGCTCACGGCCGCCGTGCTCGCTTGGGGTGGCCTGCTGGGACAGCGGGCAAGGGCCTAGATTCGTCGCCGTGCACCTGGTCGACATGCCCGTCTACTACCCGCCGCACAAGGGCGGTGTCGAGGCGTACGCGCACGAACTGCACCGGCGCTTGCTGGAAGCCGATCCGAACCTGCGGATCACCGTTTTCACGTCGGCGGTAGGCGCGCCGGCGGGTGTCCAGCGACTCGCCGAGCGGTGGACGGTGGTGCGGTGGCCGGGACGTGAGGTGGTCTCGCACTACCCCGTGCCGTACCCCGGTTTCACCCGGAAGCTGCGCGCGCTGTGCGGCCCCGACACGGTGCTGATGACGCACACCCGGTTCTACTGGCCGCACCTGTGGGCGGCGCTGTTCGCCAAGCGGGCGCGGCTGCGGCGGGTGCACGTGGAGCACGGGTCGAGCCCGGTGCAGAGCGGCAACCGGTTCATCCGGTTCGTGGCGGACGTCGTGGACCGCATCACCAGCCAGCCGGTGCTGCGCTGGGCGGACCACGTGGTGGCGGTGTCCCGGTCGGCGGCGCGGTTCGTCCGCGACCTGGCCGGGCGCGACGCGCAGGTCCTGTACCGGGGCATCGAACTGCCCGACGGCGTGGCGGCGTCGGTGCCCGAGGGCGAGCCGGTGGCCTGCTACGTCGGCCGGCTGATCAACGGCAAGGGTGTCGGCGACCTGCTCACCGCGACGGCGGACCTGCGCCGGCGCGGCGTGCTGCTGCGGCTGCGGCTGTGCGGCGACGGACCGGCGGCGGCCGACCTGCGGGCGCAGGCGACGCGGCTCGGGCTGGCCGACCACGTCGAGTTCCTGGGCGCGGTGGACCACGCCACGGCGTTGCGCGAGATGGCCGCGTGCACGGTGTTCGTGAATCCCAGTTGGACGGAAGGCCTGCCCACGACGGTGCTGGAGGCCGCGGCCATCGGCCGGGCGATCGTGGCCACCGACGTCGGCGGCACCGCGGAGATCATCGACGACGGCGTGACCGGCAGCCTCGTGCCGGCCCGCGACCCGCGCGCGCTCGCCGCCGCCCTCGAAGCCGCCGTCACCGACCCCGAGCGGGAGGCGCGGGCGGACAAGCTCGGCGAGGTGACGCGGGAGCGCTTCTCGTGGGACCGCAGCATCGCCGCGTTCACCGCGATGCTGGTCGGCCACGAGCCTGACCGGCGGGCACGCTAGCCTTGTCGGGCAGACACCCCCATTTTCTTCGGCAAGATCGGCGAGGAGGCCGCTGTGGCGGACCAGTCTGACGTGTGGCTGGTCGTGCCCGTCTACAACGAGGCACAGGTGATCGCCGACGTCGTGCGCAACGCGCTGGAGACGTTCCCGAACATCGTGTGCGTCGACGACGGTAGCCGGGACGGCTCGGCCGACGCGATCCGCGGCTCCGGGGCCCACCTCGTGCAGCACCCGGTCAACCTGGGCCAGGGCGCGGCCATCCAAACCGGCGTCGAGTACGCCCGGTCGCAGCCCGGCGCCGAGTACTTCGTCACGTTCGACGCCGACGGCCAGCACCAGGTCGCCGACGTGCTGCGGATGCTGGAGCGGCTGCGCGCCGAGCCGGTCGACATCATCGTCGGCACCCGGTTCAAGGGCGACGACTCGCACATCCCGCTGATCAAGCGCGTGGTGCTGAAGACGGTGGTGGCGATCAGCCCGCGGCTGCGGAAGCTGAAGCTGTCCGACGCGCACAACGGGCTCCGGGTGTTCAACAAGAAGGTGGCCGAGGAGCTGCACATCACGCTGAACGGCATGGGCCACGCGTCGCAGATCGTCGACATGATCTCGCACCGCGGTTGGCGGGTCACCGAGGAACAGGTCGAGATCCTGTACACGGAGTACTCGATGGCCAAGGGCCAGTCGCTCATCAACGGCGTGAACATCCTGTTCGACACGGCTCTCAAGACGGGGTCCAAGCGCTGACATGCTGATCCAGTTCCTGCTCATCGGCACGGTCATCGTCCTGCTGGTGTTCTTCCTGCGCCACCACGGCACCACGAAGACCGCTGCGGGCGTGAAGATCGGTTTCGCCCTCTTCATGGTGCTGGCGGCGGTGGCCGTGCTGCGGCCGGCGGACGTGTCGATGCTGGCCGAGTTCGTGGGCGTCGGGCGTGGCACCGACCTGGTGCTGTACGGGCTCGTGGTGGCGTTCGGGTTCGCCACGATCAACACGTACCTGCGGTTCAAGGAGTTGGAGCTGCGGTACGCGCGGCTGGCGCGGGCGATCGCGTTGCGCAACGCCGAGCCGCCCCAGCACGAGGGCTCCGATGCCGCCGCCGCTGTGGATGCCGCCGCTGTGGATGCCGCCGCCTTGAACCCCGCCGTGAACCCCCCTGCGAACCCCGCCGTGGTGGACGCCGTGGACGCCGACGCGAAGGACCAGGCGCACAGCGCTTGAGTTCCCGCGGTCCGGCTCCGGTGGACCGGCCCCGGTGGACCGGCCGCCCGGTTGTCCACAGGCGGCGCGGTTGTCCACAGGCAGCCCTTCGGCGAGCGCGCCTGTCGGTCCCTTCTGGAAGCCTGAAAATCAGGGGTCCCCTGGGCGGGGACCCCTGATTCGAGGTGCGCCACACGGCCCGGCGCGTTGTGGACGGTCGCAGCGGCGTCGTAGCCGGGCCGGGGGCCGAGGCCCGGTAGCGGGTCAGGCCTGGAGCGACCGGAAGTAGTCGACGGTCAGGCGGACGCCGGTGGCGATGTCCACCTCGGGCTTCCAGCCCAGCTCGGCCCGCGCCAGCGACGAGTCGATCGCCGACGCGCGCAGGTCACCCAGCCGGGCCGGGGCGAACTCCGGCTCGTCGGGCACACCGGCGGCCTGGGCGACGAGGGTGTGCAGCTCGCGGTCCGAGACCTGCTGCGCGGTGCCGATGTTGTACCGGCGGCCACCGCCTGCCTCACCGGACGCGGCCACGAACGCGGCCACGACGTCCTCCACGAACACGTAGTCGCGCGTGTTGCCGCCGTCGCCGAACACCTTGGTCGGACGCCCCGCCAGCAGCGCCGACGCGAAGATGGCCACCACGCCCGCCTCGCCGTGCGGGTCCTGCCGCGGCCCGTACACGTTCGCCAGCGCCAGGTGCGTGCACTCCAGCCCGTACAGCTGCCGGTAGGTGTTCAGGTACACCTCGCCGGACACCTTGGACGCCGCGTACGGCGACTTCGGGTTGATCGGCACCGTCTCCGACACCGGCAGGACGTCCGGCGTGCCGTAGATGGACCCGCCGGACGACGCGAACACGACCTTCCGCACCCCGGCCCGACGGGCGGCCTCGGCCAGGTTCACCGTGCCCAGCACGTTCTTGTTGGCGTCGAGCAGCGGCTCGGCCACCGACACCCGCACGTCGATCTGCGCGGCCAGGTGGACCACGACCTCCGGCCCGAACCCGGTGACCACGTCGGCCAGTTCCGGCGAGGTGATGTCCACCTGCGAGAGCGAGTACCGGTCCGCGGTGGCCGGGTCGACCGGCGCGGTCCGCTTGCCGCGGCTCAGGTCGTCCACGACGTGCACCTCGTGCCCGTCCCTCAGCAGCCGGTCGACCAGGGTGGAGCCGATGAAACCGGCGCCGCCGGTCACTAGTGCGCGCACGAGAGCGTTCCTCTCAAACAAGGCAAGCGGGTCACGAGCAGCCTAGAACCAGCGCTCGAGCACCAGCGCCACCCCGTCCTCCGAGTTGGCCGCGGTGACCTCGTCGGCCGCTTCCAGCGCGTCCGCGTGCGCGTTGCCCATGGCCACGCCGTGACCGGCCCACCGCAGCATCGGCACGTCGTTCGGCATGTCCCCGAACGCCAGCACGCCGCTCGCCGGCACGCCGAGGCGTTCGGCGACGGCGGCCAGGCCGGTCGCCTTGGTCACCCCGGGCGCGGCGAACTCCAGCAGGCCCGCGTTGGTCGAGTACGTCATCGCCACCTGGCCCTCGATCAGCGGCCCGACCGCCGCCGCCATGTCGGCCGACGTCATCTGCGCGTGCCTGACCAGCAGTTTCACCGCCGGTCGGCCGAGCACGTGGGCCCGCTGGTGGCCGAGCAGCGGCTGGCCGTCCCCGTCCCAGGGGTGGTTGTAGAACTCGTCGGCGACGAAGTCCGAGTTCATCGGGCCGCCGTCACGGGCCGTCTCCGCCACGCGTTCGGAGGCCATCGAGCAGCCCGGCAGCACCTCGTCCAGCACCGAGGCGAGGTTGCTGAGCTGCACCGGGGTCAGCAGCTCGGCCGACAGCACGCGGTCGGCGCCGATGTCGTAGACCACCGCACCGTTGGAGCACACGGCGTACCCGGTGAGGCCGGCGGCGTCGGCCACCTCCGGCACCCAGCGGGGCGGACGGCCGGTGGCCAGCACGAACGGCACGTCGGCGGCCAGCACCCGGCGGACCGTCTCCGCCGTGCGTGGGCTGACGCGCCCCAGGGTGGTCAGCAGGGTGCCGTCGACGTCGGATGCCACAAGGGAAGGTCTCTGCACTCCCCCATCGTGCCCCGTCGGATAACGTCGCCGCGTGCGCACTGGCATTGTGATCCTGCCCGAACACCGCTGGTGGATGGCCGAACACAAGTGGAAGGCAGCCGAGGAGTACGGCTTCCACCACGCGTGGACCTACGACCACATGGGGTGGCGTTCGCTGGTCGACGGACCGTGGTTCGGCGCCGTTCCGACGCTGGCAGCAGCGGCGTCGGTGACCGGGAAGATCCGGCTCGGCACCCTCGTCGCGTCCCCGAACTTCCGCCACCCGGTGCCGTTCGCACGGGAACTGCTGGCCCTGGACGACCTCACCGACGGCCGGTTCACGCTCGGCGTGGGGGCCGGAGGTGTGGGCTACGACACGGAGGTGATGGGCGCCACGGCGCTGGACAACAAGCAGGGCGAGCGCAGCCGGCAGCGGCGGTTCGAGGAGTTCGTCGCCTCGCTCGACATGCTGCTGGCCCAGGAGCGCACCACGTTCAGCGGCGAGTACTACGAGATCCGGGACGCCCGCAGCGCGCCGGGCTGCGTGCAGCGGCCACGGCTGCCGTTCGTGGTGGCGGCGAACGGGCCGAAGGCGATGGCGGTCGCCGCGCGGTACGGCACGGGCTGGGTCACCACCGGGCCGCAGACCGACGACGAGGCCGAGTGGTGGCGGGGCGTGGCCCGGATGGCGGAGACGTTCCGGGAGGTGCTGGCCGGGATCGGTCGGGCGAAGGAGTCGATCGACTTCCACCTGAACGCCGACTCGTGCCCGGTGTACTCGCTGACCAGCGTGGAGCACTTCCGGGACGTGGCCGGCAAGGCGCGGGCGCTCGGCTTCACGGACCTGATCGCGCACTGGCCGCGCGCGGACGGCGTGTACGCGGGCAGTGAGGCGGTGCTGGAGCAGGTGGTGACCGACGTGCTGCCGGAGCTGGTCGGCAGCGACACCCCGTAGCGCCGCGCGGGCCGGGGAGTCCGTCGGGCGGCACCCGGCCGCCGGCCTACGATGAGCGCCGTGCCTCTTCGCATCGCGGTCGACCTGGTCTTTTACACGGGGCGCAAGGGTGGCACCGAGAGCTACGCACGCGGGCTGTTCCCGGCCCTCGCCGCCGCGCACGACGACTTCAGGTTCGTCGGCATCGGCAACCGCGAGCTGGCCGAGCAGCCGCCGGACTGGTTCCCCGGCGAGATCGTGTCGCTCCCGGTGTCCGGGGAGAACCGCGCCGCGTGGGCGGCGGCGGTGGCGCTCGCGGTCGGGCCTCGGGCCCGCGCCCTCGGTGCGGACCTGCTGCACTGCCCGTCGAACTTCGGGCCGGCCGTCCGGCTGCTGCCGACCGTGGTCACGGTGCACGACATCCTGGGCACCCGGCACCCCGAGTGGGTGCAGGGCCGGTTGTCGCGCGGCGTGCAGGCGTTGACGAAGGCGACCGTGCGGGCGGCCGACCGGATCATCACCGACAGCCGGGCGTCCGCCACCGACGTGCACGAGCTGCTCGGCCGGCCGATGGCCGACATCGACGTCATCCACCTCGGGGTCAAGCCGGTCGACGTCCTGGAGCGGTCGGGCAGACCGGCCGGGCGGCCGTACGTGCTGGCGGGCGGCAACCGGATGACGCACAAGAACTTCGACGGGCTGCTCGAGGCGTGGGCGCTCATCCCGGCCGCCGAGCGCCCGAAGCTGGTCATCACGGGCAGCCACGGCGACGACCCGCTGCGGCCGGTGGTGGAACGCCTCGGGCTGGGCGGCGACGTCGAGCTGCGCGAGTGGGTGAGCGCCGACGAGCTGGCCGCCCTCTACGACGGTGCGAGCGCGTACGCGTTCCCGACCCTGTTCGAGGGTTTCGGGCTGCCGGTGCTCGAAGCGATGGCCCGCGGCTGCCCGGTGATCGGCTCGGACATCCCGGTGCTGCACGAGGTCGGCGGCGACGACATGGCCTACTTCGACCCGCGCGACCCGGCCGCGATCGCCACCGCGGTCCGCACGGTCGTGGGTGACCCCGACGCGCAGGCCGCGATGGCCGCCGCCGGGCGCAAGCGCGCCGAGACCTTCACCTGGCAGCGCACCGCGGACGCGACCGCCGCCGTCTACCGAGCCGTGGCTCGCGCGAGATGACGCCCGGTCGGGCTGGGGCAGACGCCTGACCGCAGGCCGTGGCAGGCCCGCACTAGACTCCCGCGAACGCGATGTTCGGACAACATTTGTGCGTCGCTTGATGCATTCGAGAACAAGGAGCCAACCACCGTCATGCGGACCGCACTCGTCACCGGCATCTCCGGGCAGGACGGCGCCTATCTCGCCCAGCTGCTGCTGGAGAAGGACTACCAGGTCTACGGCGCGTACCGGCGCACGAGCTCCATCAACTTCTGGCGGATCGCCGAGCTCGGCATCGAGCAGCACCCGAACCTGCACCTGGTCGAGTACGACCTCACCGACCTGGGCAACAGCATCCGGCTCCTGGACACCACCGGCGCCGACGAGATCTACAACCTGGCCGCGCAGAGCTTCGTCAGCGTCTCCTTCGACCAGCCGACGACGACCGCGCAGATCACCGGCCTCGGCGCGCTGAACCTGCTGGAGGCGATGCGCACGGTCCGCCCGGACGCGCGGTTCTACCAGGCGTCGACGTCCGAGATGTTCGGCAAGGTGCAGGCGGTGCCGCAGACCGAGTCGACGTCCTTCTACCCGCGCAGCCCGTACGGCGTGGCGAAGCTGTTCGCGCACTGGACGACGGTGAACTACCGCGAGTCGTACAACATCTTCGGCTCCAGCGGCATCCTCTTCAACCACGAGTCGCCGTTGCGGGGTCAGGAGTTCGTGACCCGCAAGGTCACCGACTCGGTGGCGAAGATCAAGCTCGGCAAGCTGGACGTGCTGGAGCTCGGCAACCTCGACGCGAAACGCGACTGGGGTTACGCCAAGGAGTACGTGGACGGCATGTGGCGGATGCTCCAGGCCGACGAGCCGGACACGTTCGTGCTGTCCACCAACCGCACGGTGACCGTCCGCGACTTCGTGTCGCTGTCGTTCGCCGCCGCCGGCATCGAGCTGCGCTGGGAGGGCTCCGGCGAGTCCGAGCGCGGCCTGCACGCGGAGACCGGCCGCGAGCTGGTCCGCGTGAACCCCAGGTTCTACCGCCCGGCCGAGGTCGACCTGCTGATCGGGGACGCGTCGAAGGCCAAGGACGTGCTCGGCTGGGAAGCGAAGACCCCCATCGAGGAACTGTCCAGGATGATGGTCGAGGCCGACATCGAGAGGAACGAGCGTGGGTTCTCCTTCTGAGCCGACGCGGGTCCTGGTCACCGGCGTCTCCGGCTTCACCGGGCGGCACGTCGCGGCGGAGCTGGTCGGCGCCGGCCACGAGGTCGTCGGCCTGGCGCACGTCGCCGGCTCGGGCGCCCCGGCGGTGCCCGGCGTCGTCGTCCACCGGGCCGACCTGCTCGACCGGGACGGAATGCGGTCCGTGGTCGCCGAGGTCCGGCCGGACGCCGTGGTGCACCTGGCGGCCGTCGCGTTCGTCGCGCACGGCGACGCGGACGAGCTGTACCGGTCGAACGTGGTCGGCACCCGCAACCTGCTCGAAGCGGTGAGCGAGGCGGACCGGCAGCCGCGGATCGTGGTGCTGGCGAGCAGCGCGAACATCTACGGCAACGCCACCGTCGAGCCCATCCACGAGGACGTCCCGCCCGCGCCGGTGAACGACTACGCGGTGAGCAAGCTGGCCATGGAGCACATGGCGAAGCTGTGGGCGGACCGGCTGCCGATCGCGATCACCCGGCCGTTCAACTACACGGGCGCGGGCCAGCACCCTAAGTTCCTGATCCCGAAGATCGTCGACCACTTCCGGCGCGGCGAGCGGAAGATCGAGCTGGGCAACACGGAGGTCTGGCGCGACTTCGGCGACGTCCGGAACGTGGCCCGCTACTACCGCAGGCTCGTCGAGGTCGCCCCGGCGGGCAGCACGCTCAACCTGTGCTCGGGCGTCGCGCACTCGCTGACCGAGGTGCTGGAGATGATGGCCGCCATCGCCGGGTACGAGATCGAGGTCGAGGTGAACCCGGCGTTCGTCCGGGCGAACGAGGTCGTCCGGCTGGTCGGCAGCCGGCAGCGGCTCGTGGACACCGTGGGCGACGAGCCGGTGATCCCGTTCGCCGACACCTTGGAGTGGATGTACCGCGCGTGACACCGCACTAGCACCGCCGCACTACTGTCTGCGCCTGTGCGACGAGTCGTGGTGATCGGTGGCGGGATCGTCGGCCTGGCGACGGCGCGGGAGTTGGCGCGGCGCGGGCACGACGTGGTGGTGCTGGAGAAGGAGCCGCAGTGGGCGGCGCACCAGACCGGGCACAACAGCAACGTGGTGCACGCGGGCCTGTACTACAAGCCGGGGTCGTTGAAGGCCCGGATGTCGGTGGCGGGCAACGCGTCGATCGTCGCGTACGCGCGCGAGCACGGCGTGCCGGTGGAGGTGTGCGGCAAGCTCGTCGTCGCCACCTCGCCGGACGAGCTGCCCAGGCTGGACGCGTTGGCGGGGCGGGCGGCGGCGAACGGGGTGGCGGCGCGGCGGATCGGCGTGGACGAGGCGCGCGAGTACGAGCCCGAGGTGGCGGCGGTGGCCGCGTTGCGGGTGGAGAGCACCGGGATCATCGACTTCCCGGCCGTGTGCGCGGCCATGGTGCGCGAGCTGAACGGCCACGACCTGCGGTTGCACACGCCCGCGTTGGCGATCCGGCGGGCGCTCAGTGGCGGTGGCGTGGAGGTGGCCACGCCGAGCGGCGTGGTGCGGGCGGACGCGCTGGTGAACTGCGCGGGCCTGCACAGCGACCGGATCGCCCGGCTCGC
This sequence comes from Saccharothrix isguenensis, assembly GCF_052936305.1. Taxonomy (NCBI): domain Bacteria; kingdom Bacillati; phylum Actinomycetota; class Actinomycetes; order Pseudonocardiales; family Pseudonocardiaceae; genus Saccharothrix; species Saccharothrix isguenensis. The sequence goes on along the minus strand of NZ_CP193626.1, from coordinate 139,804 downwards.
GGGCGTGACGCCGTCGGCGACGATCCTGCCGTTCCGGGGCGAGTACTTCGAGCTGCGGCGCGAGCGGCGGCACCTGGTGCGGGGGCTGATCTACCCGGTGCCGGACCCGGAGCTGCCGTTCCTGGGCGTGCACCTGACCCGGATGCTGGACGGGAGCGTGCACGCGGGGCCGAACGCGGTGCTCGCGCTGCGCCGCGAGGGCTACCGGTGGCGTGACTTCTCGGCGGCGGACGTGGTCGACGTGGCGCGGTTCCCCGGCACGTGGCGGCTGGCCCGGCGGTTCGCGCGGACCGGGGCCGAGGAGGTGCTGCGGTCGTTGTCCCGTCGGCGGTTCGCGGCGAGCCTGGCCCGGCTGGTGCCGGCGGTGCGGGAGGACGACCTGGTGCGGGCGTCGGCGGGCGTGCGGGCGCAGGCGATGCGGGCGGACGGGTCGCTGGTGGACGACTTCCTGATCGACACCGCGCCGCGGCAGGTGCACGTGCTCAACGCGCCTTCACCCGCCGCGACGTCGGCGTTGGAGATCGGCCGGCACGTGGCCGGCGAGGTGGAACTCAGCTGGGGTTGATCAGTCGGGCGTGATCAGTAGGCCGTGATCAGCTGGGCGTGAGCACGTCCAGGCCGAGGAACGGGCGCAGCGCCTGCGGGACGACGACCGAGCCGTCGGCCTGCTGGTGGTTCTCCAGGATGGCCACGATCCAGCGGGTGGTGGCCAGGGTGCCGTTGAGCGTGGCGGCGATCTGCGGCTTGCCGTTCTCGTCGCGGTAGCGCACGTTCAGCCGGCGGGCCTGGAACGTGGTGCAGTTCGAGGTGGACGTCAGCTCCCGGTACGCCTGCTGGGACGGGATCCACGCCTCGCAGTCGAACTTGCGGGCGGCGGACGAGCCGAGGTCGCCCGCGGCCGTGTCGATGACCCGGTACGGGACCTCGACCTTGGCCAGCATCTCCTCTTCCCAGGCCAGCATCCTGGCGTGCTCGGCCTCGGCGTCCTCCGGCTGCACGTAGGAGAACATCTCGACCTTGTTGAACTGGTGCACCCGGATGATGCCGCGGGTGTCCTTGCCGTACGAGCCCGCTTCGCGGCGGTAGCACGACGACCAGCCCGCGTAGCGCTTCGGCCCGTCCAGGATCTCGTCCGCGTGGTAGCCCGCGAGGGGCACCTCCGACGTGCCGACCAGGTACAGGTCGTCGGCTTCGAGGCGGTAGATCTCGCTCGCGTGCGCGCCGAGGAAGCCGGTGCCCGCCATGATCTCCGGCCGGACCAGGGTCGGCGTGATCATCAGCTTGAACCCGGCGGCGGTGGCCTGGGCGACGGCCATGTTCAGCAGGGCCAGTTCCAGCTGGGCGCCCACGCCGGTGAGGAAGTAGAAGCGCGAGCCGGACACCTTCGCGCCGCGCTCCATGTCGATCGCGCCGAGCTTCGTGCCCAGGTCGAGGTGGTCGACCGGGTCGAAGTCGAACTCGCGCTTCTCGCCCACGTGCTTGAGCACCACGTAGTCGTCCTCGCCGCCGGCGGGGGCGTCGGGGTGGACGACGTTCGGGACGGCGCGGTGCAGCTCGGTCAGCTCGGCCTCGGCGGCGGACTGCTCGGCCTCGGCGGCCTTGACCTCGGTGGCCAGCTCCTTGCCCTTGGCCAGCAGCGCGTCGCGCTCCTCGCCCTTGGCCCGGCCGACCTGCTTGCCGAACGTCTTCTGCTCGCCGCGCAGCGTGTCGGCGCGGGCGATGGCGGCCCGGCGGCGCTCGTCGGCGGACAGCAGCGCGTCGACCACGGACTCGTCCTCACCGCGGGCGCGTTGCGACGCACGGACGGCTTCCGGGTTTTCGCGCAGTGCCTTGAGGTCAATCACGAGGTCAGGGTAGTACCCGCCACCCAGGCCTTTTCGTGGTGGTGCGCGCCCGAACCGACCGCCCGGCGCAACGCCCGCCGCACCGTCCTCGGCACCGTCCGCCGAACCCCCGGGGCCGATGCCCTCGGGAAGCCCACGCTCACGCACAGGTCCCCGCGAAGGGATCCCTTGATTTGATTCTGCCGGCTGCGACCGACAGTCTCTGGCAGCCGGGATCCACCTGTGGATAACTGCCCGACCCAGCCGCGTAACAGGCCCTCACAGGCGTTACAGCGGCTGTGTAGGGTGCCGCAACCGGGTGATTCCCCGGCCTGACCGTCGAACGGCCGGCCGATACGATTACCACCACTCCGAGTGTCAGACAGAGGAGCGCTAGTGCGCATCGCCATTGCCTTCGACTGCCTGTTCCCGTGGACCAAAGGCGGTGGTGAGCGCCTGTACCGACAGTTCGCCGAGGAATTCGTCGCCGCCGGGCACGAGGTCACGTACCTGACCCGCCTGCAGTGGGACGAGGAGCCGGTGATCGAGGGCATCGAGATCGTCGCGGTGAGCCAGGACCGCAACCTGTACGACGCGAACGGCGTGCGCACCATCGGCCCCGCCCTGAGGTACGCCTACGGCTTGGCGAAGCACCTCCGCGCGAACCGCCGCAACTACGACGCCGTGCTGGTCTCCGCCGTGCCGAGCACGAACGTGCTGGCCGTCCGCGGTGCGCTGATCGGCTCGAAGGTGGCCATCGACGTCGACTGGCTGGAGGTGTGGCGCCCGGACCAGTGGCGCGCCTACTCGGGCCCCGTCATCGGCCGGGTGGCCGGCCTGCTCCAGTGGGTCGCCGCGAAGCTGAGCCCGATCGCCTCGTGCCACTCGCAGTTGCACGCCCGCCGGCTGGAGGCCGGTGGCCTGCGCGGCAAGGCGATCGTCAGCCACGGCCTGATCGACCCCCGGGAGGACGTGGAGCCGAACCCGACCGTCACGTCGCCGCCGCGCGTCGTCTACGTCGGCCGGCACATCGCGGACAAGCGGGTCGAGACGCTGCCGGCGGCCATCGCGGAAGCCCGCAAGTCCATCCCCGACCTCGAAGCGACGATCTTCGGCGAGGGCACCAGCCGGGCCGCCGTGCTCGCCGAGATCGACCGCCTCGGCCTGCGCGACGTCGTCCGCACCCCCGGTTTCGTCAGCCAGGAGGAGTTGGACGAGGGCATCCGCACGGCCGCCGTGCTGGTCAACCCGTCCCAGCGGGAGGGCTACGGCCTGGTCGTGGTCGAGTCGTGCGCGGTGGGCACGCCGGTCGTCCTGGTGGAGGGCGACGACAACGCGGCCGTCGAACTGGTCGAGCCGGGGGTCAACGGGCAGGTGGCCAAGTCGACCGCGGGCATCGGCGCGGCGATCGTGGACGTGATCTCGCGGGGCGAGCCGCTGCGCAAGTCCACGCACGACTGGTACGTCCGGGTGAGCAAGACCAACACGGTGCGAGCCTCGGCCAGGCAGATCCTGGAAAGGCTGGTCCAGACCGCCGCCCTACGATGAGCGCCGTGCCCACCCGCATCGCTGTCGACCCGCTGTACTTGACGCGCAGACGAGCCCGGCCGTCGTCGGCCGCCGGCCCGGACGTGCGCTCGCGTGCCCACCATGAGTGACAGCGGCAAGCGCGCCGGGCTGCTGGTGCTGATCGCGAGCTTCGCCGGGCACGGCGGCAACTACCTGTTCTACGTGGTCGCCGCCCGCATGGTGACGCCCGCGGAGTTCGCCGCGATCTCGGCGCTCATCGCGTTCGGCACGATCACCTGGATGCCGGTGAACGGCGTGCAGATGTCCGTGACGCGGAACGTGGCCGTCCTGCGCACCTCCGGCACCCCCGCCGAACTGTCCGCCTACCTGCGGCAGCAGGGCCGCCGGATGGGCATCGCGTGCCTGGTCATCGCGGGGGTGATCGCGGGCTTGAGCCCGGTGCTGGCCGATCGCCTGCACCTCGGCTCGCCGCAGCCGGTGCTCCTGGCGGCGCTGTGGATCGGGACGACGTGCATGCTGCTCGTCCTCACCGGCGCCACCCAGGGCATGGAGCGGTTCGGCTACGTGGCGTTCGCGCTGGCCGGGCCGCTGGGCGCGCTGCGGCCCCTGCTGCTGCCGCTGTGCCTGCTCGCCGCCGGCATGTCGGGCAGCATGTGGGCGATGATCATCGCGACCCTCATCGGTCTCGCGGTGATGTTCCCGCCGGTGGTCCGGGCCGCGAAGCCCGCCCCGTCGACGCCACCCGCCTCGACGAACACCCTGACCACGATGATCGGGCTGCTCGCGTTCTCGTCGCTGACGAACGTGGACCTGCTCGTCGGGCAGGCGATGCTGGCGGAAGCCGACCGGGCCGTGTACGCGGGCGCGGTGCTGCTGGGCAAGGTGGCGCTGTTCGCGCCCGCCGCGCTGGCCATGGTGCTGCTGCCGAGGGCCGCCGCCGCGCTGGAACGCGGTGAGTCGGCCGAGCGGGCGGTGCTCAAGACGCTGGCCCTGACGGGCGCGGCCGGGCTGTCCGTGGCGCTGGTCCTGTGGCTCATGCCGACGTGGGTGCTGACCGTGACGTTCGGCCCGACCTACGCCGCGTCCAAGCCGTTGCTGCCGGCGCTCGCGCTGGTCATGACGGCCGCGGCGCTGCTGTGGGTGCACCTGACGTTCGCCATCGCGCGCAAGAGCACGCGGATGGTCGTCGGCCTGGTCGGCATCGCCGTCGGGCACTGGGTGCTGCTGGCCCTGCTGCACGGCTCGCCGTGGCAGGTCATCCTGGCCTCGGGCCTCGCGGTCGGCACGGCGCTGGTGGTCGTGGAGACCGGGTCGAGGTCCGGTTCCGTCCGGATGCTCCTGCGCACCGCCAAGGCCGGGAAGGCCGCGATCGGCTGACCCGCTGCCCCCGCCGTCGGCGTTCGGCGGAGGCACCTGTCAGTTCCGCAGGAGCACCTGCCGGTTCGGCGGGGGCACCTGTCGACGGATCGCGCCGTCGGCCCCGGTGTGCGATCGGGTCAGTCCCTCGGCCGCAGCGCCAGCGCGTACACGTTGCGGCGCCAGCCGGGCAGCCACGCGGCGGCCTGGAGCAGCGCGGGGCGGCGCTTGCCGGGCAGCATGCCGGACACGATGCCGGTGCCGGGCATGACGGACTCGTAGGACACCGTCCGGACGTCGAAGCCCTGGTCCTCGAACAGCCGGCGCATCGACGCGCGGGTCCACGGGCGGCGGTGCGTGTAGTCGTTCCACACCCATCGCTGCGCGTCCGGCGAGGAGGCGAACACCCGGCCGCCGGGCTTGAGCACGCGGTGCACCTCCCGCACCAGGGTGACCGGGTCCAGCAGGTGCTCCAACACGTCCTTCAGGACCACCCCGTCGAACTCGGCGTCACCGAGCGGGAGCTCCTGCTCCAGGTCGGCCAGGCGGACGTCGATGCCCTGCTCCTTGGCCTTGCGCACGGTCGACTCGAAGTTGTCCAGCCCGACGTAGTCGGGGAAGAACTCGGAAACCCAGGCCGTGCCGCAGCCGACGTCGAGGATGCGGGAGCCCGGCGTGAAGTGCCGGACGACATCGTTGTAGGTGCCGGGCTTGGCGTGCCACTCGTGGTAACCCATCGAAACGTTCAACCGACTTTCGGCCGTAGGGTCGGGACAGGGCGTTCACTGGGGAACGGGGGCTCAGTCCTGCGCTCCGCCGAGGTCGGGACCGGACTGGCGCAAGAGGGTCCACCACAGTCGCATAAGATACGCGGCCGTGACGAACCGACGTTCGGGTGCACGGCTCTGGCTGGTCGCCTTCATCGGCTTTTGCCTGTTGCACGCTGGTTGGGCCTTCGCCGCGCCCTTCGACGGACCACCGGACGAGGAACAGCACGCGCTGCGCGCAGCGGGCCTCATGTACGGCGAGGTCGTCGCGGAGAACCGGGGCCACACCGTGCCCCGCAGCCTCGACAAGAACAACGACGCGGCGGGCGCCAACCGGAGCTGCTTCCCGATGCAGGTCACGGTGCCGGCGAGCTGCGCGGAGGAGCCGGGCGGCGACTCCTCGACGATGCAGCGGTACGTCACGGCGGCCCTGTACAACCCGGTCTACTACGCGGCGGTCGGCTGGCCGATCGGCCTCTGGCCGGAGTGGAAGGGCATCATGCTCGCGCGCCTGATCAACGGCGCGCTGATGGCCGCGATGCTGGCGTTCGCGGTGGTGGCGGCGGTGCGGTGGACGAGGCACCGGGCGGCCCTCGCGGGCCTGGTGGCGGCGGTGACGCCGATGACGGCGCACCTGGGCGGCGCGATCAACCCGAACGGCATCGAGATCACCTCCGGCGTGGCGCTGGCGATCGCGCTGATCGCCCTGCTGCACGAGAAGCGGGAGGACGTGAACCGGGCCGCCGTGGCGTTGGCGGGTGTGTCGGCGAGCGTGCTCGTGACACCCCGGTTCAGCGGCGTGATGTGGCTGTTCGTGATCCTCGGCGTGATGCTGGTGCCGGTGTCGTGGCAGCGGCTGAAGTACCTGTTCAAGCAGCGGGTGGTGCGGGTCTGGACCGGGGTGGTGGTGCTGGCCACGATCGCCTCGGTGTCGTGGACGCTGTACACCAACGCGGCGGAGGTGGCGAAGCTCGACTACGGGTACGCCATGAAGGACGTGCTCAAGGCGGCGTTCCTGGACGTGTGGCCGAACGTCGCCAACCAGATGGTCGGCGTGATGGGCTGGGCCGAGACGCTCATGCCGCGCCTGGTCTACGTCGTCTGGTTCTCCGCGCTCGGGCTGCTGGTCCTCGGCGCGCTGGTGGTCGGCAAGCGGTCCCAGCGGTGGCGGATGACGGCCTTGTTCATCGGCACGTTCGTCCCGTACATCAGCATGGAGATCCTGCTGATCAACCAGACGAGCTGGTTCAACCAGGGCCGGTACTTCCTGCCCGGCGCCGTGGGCATCCCGCTGCTGGCCGCGCACATCCTGGCGCACCGCGCGCTGACCGCCGAGCACTTCCGGTCGATGACGCGGCTGCTGGCGTTCCTGCTGGTGCCGATCCACCTGCTGTGCCTGGCGTACACGATGACCCGGTGGCAGTCGGGCCTGGCGATCCTCAACCCGTTGAAGGGCAGCTGGGAGCCGCCGTACGGCTCGGTGCTGCCGCTCGTGCTGGGCGGGCTGGCCATGGTGGTGCTGCTGGCCATGTACTGGACGGCGTCCCGGCTGCCCGAGGCGCCGGAGGACGCGTCCGAGGCGGAGTCGGAGGCGCGAGCTCAGGTGGCGGAGGAGCCTGTCACGGCGGGCGTGGGCCGGTCCTGAGCGTGGAACTCGCGGGTCCTGAACGTGGGACTCGCGCGTTCTGAGTGGAGGACTCGCGGGTGGAGGCCCGGGTGGTGAGCCGGGCCTCCGGCCGGCGGTCTAGCGGCGGGACTTGCGGATGTGGGCGGCGGCGGCGCGGCCCAGGTGGTTGACCGCGGAACCGAGGTTCGGCGGCGCCACCGAGAGCGGGTCGCGCAGCTGCCGTTCGAGCAGCTCGTTGGACCGCCTCAGCTCGGCGACCTCGGTCGTCCGGTGGGCCAGCTCGTCCCGCAGGCGCTCGATCTCGTGCCGCTGCGCGGCGATCTGCTCGGCGAGCCGGTCCGCGTCGTCCGCGTGCGCGACCGCCTCGAACTGCATCTGGAGCACCCGCGTGTACAGCGCGATCCGGTTGCCCTCGAGCGTCGCGATCAGCTTCGACGAGGTGTACGGCCGCAGCTGGTCCATGATCTTCTTCGCGCCCGGCGACGCCTTGCGCATCAGGAACCCGATGCCGAACACCGCGGGCACCAGTTCGAGCAGCCAGCCCGCGTCGCTGTGCTCGGCCACCGCGTCCTCGACCGCCGTCAGCACGCCGTTGCGCTCGCCGCCGGCCTTGACGGCCCAGGTGAACGCCCCGAGCCCGACCAGGCCGGCCGGGGTCAGCTCGTCGTGCCACACGGTGGGCCCGTCGGCCGACGACTCGTGCTTGTCGTCACCGGTCAACGGCGAGGGCTCGTAGTACAGGTCCCGTCGCGCGCACGGCCACAGCACGTCGTTGAGCACGACGACGGCGTCCGGCGCGTTCTCCATGATCCACGTGACCTCGGCGTGCACGACCGCGTAGTTGTGGTCGCCGTCGAGCACGTACAGGTCCGCGATCGGCAGCTCGGCCAGCACGGCCGGCGAGTGGCCCTCGACCAGGTGCAGCGCCGGGTTCTTCGCCAGCGTGGCGCGCAGCTCGTCCGAGGGGAACGGGTCGACGCAGTGCACGGCCGACGCGCCAAGCTCGGTGTAGATGGAGCTGACCTGGCCGGATTCGACGCCGACCTCCACCACCGTGTCGATCGTCCGGTTGGCGAAGACGATGGCGAACTGCTCGCGCAGCGCCGACAGGGAGTGCAACATCGCCGGAAGCGCGCGGGCCGCCCTGATCTGGGCGTGCGGGTCTTCCCGGCTGCCGACGACGTCTACACCTTGGTTCACGAAGTTCCTCCCAGCTTGCGGATCGCCACCCGTGCGGCGCCCTCGGCCACACCCGTCGCCCCGCGGGCCCGGTACTCCTCGCGCAGTCTGCCGCTGATCCGCGCCACCCGGGAAGCCGCCGAAGGCGGTCGGGCGGACAGGCTCGACAGCGACTGCGGCAGCAGCGCGAACGCGACCGTGACCTGCCCGGACGACATGGGCGCGCCGGCGCGCCCGGCGACCCGCAGCACCATCACCGACTCCGGCCCGCCGAACTCGATCATGTTTCCGCCGAGCCAGCGGCAGCCCGAGTAGGTGAGGCCGGCGAAGTCCTCCGGCGTCTCCCAGCGCAGCGGCGCGGCCAGCGGACGACGACCGGCGTTGCCGTTGACCTCGATCCAGTCGACCCGCACGATCGCGGGCCGGCCGGGGATCGACAGGGACAGGTCGATGATGTCGTGGTGCTCGAAGTCGAGCCGGGCGAACGACAGGCCGTTGCGGTTGATCCGGACGCGCCGGCTGCCACCGCTCTCCCACTCGTCGGCGCCGGTGCGGTAGTGCAGGGTCGTCTCGAACGGCTCACCGGAGGGCTCGAACACGTTCCGGTCGAGCTGACCGGCGGTCAGCGCCTTGCTCGCGGACGCCAGGCCGGTGTCGGAGGAGGCGAGCAGCGCGGGCCAGAACGAGTCGCGCATGCCCAGGTCGTCCAGGTCGAGCGGGGACAGGTACGGCAGGGCCGCCACCAGGTCGTCCGGCACCACCTTGGTGACCATGGTGGAGCCGAAGTTGTCCTCGTGGGCCCAGTTGCCGAACACGGCGGCCTCACCGGGGGTGGGCGCCTTCAGCGCGGACACGACGATGTTCGCCAGCCGGTCCTTCGCCGCCTGCGGGCGGGTCAGGTCGGCCCACGTGCCGCCGGACGCCCGGACGTAGCTGTTCCACATGTCCTGGAACGCCAGCATGCCTTGCTGCGCGGCCAGCCGCTCGGCGTTCTGCGTGATCGACTCGGTGACGCGGCCCAGCACCGGCGAGCCGTCCTCGGTGAACCCGACGAGCGACCCGCACAGGGCGTTGACGCACTGCTCCAGCACCTCGGGGCTGCGCACGATGGTGGCGGCGATGTCGGCCGGGTGGCCCGCTTGGGCCAGGTAGCCCTCGGCGCGCAGACCGGCCAGGTAGGCGCGCGAGGCGCGGTCGTCGGTGGCGAGGTACAGGCCGGCCGGCTTGATGTCGATGTCGGCGACCTTCAGCACCTGGGCGAGCTGGCGCTGGATGGTGCCACCCCAGCCGAGGTCGACCAGGGTCAGGTCGGCGCTCTCCAGGGCGCCCACGTCGCGCAGGTGCCGGATCAGCCGTTCGCGGGCCGCGGTGACGGTGGCCTTGAGCCGGTTCTGGAGGTGCGGCGACTCGGTGAGCGCGATGCCGACCCGCTCGGCGATGTCGCCGTTGTCCACCACGGAGTCCAGCTCGTTGGCCAGGCTCGGCACCTCGCCCGCGCGCAGGTGCAGCACGGACAGCAGCTCGCGGATGGACAGCTTGTAGCTGCGGCGGATGAACTCGTGCACCGAGTCGGCGTCGAAGCGGTCCAGCGCGGCGACCGAGGTGACGTGCCGGGACAGCCAGATCGGCTTGGCCTCGACGTTCCACCCGCGTTCCCGCGCGGCGTTGTTGACGAGCGTGGAGAGCAGCTCGCCCTCGCGCATCGGGCACCACAGCACGCGGGTGCCGGACTCGTGCGCGCGCCAGGCGACCCACTCGGCGAAGCCGGTCATCACCGGGCCGAGGACGGCGGCGCCGAACCGCCAGGCGGTGTCCCGGCCGGACTCGCTGTCCGCGCCGTGCGCCTGGAGCACCTTGGCGCGCAGGCTGGTGATGCCGAAGTCGCCGTTCTGCTCGTCCAGGTGCGGCGCGTACGGGCCGAACGGGTCGACCGGCTCGCCCTCGCGCTCCAGCACCACGGCCAGCGGCTGGTCGACGCGGCGGTAGTGCACCACCCGCACGCCCAGCTCGGCCGGCACCTCGATGTCGGCCACCTCGTTGTCCCCGATGTGGACGATCTGCTCGGGGCTGAGGCCCAGCTCGTTGAAGACGATCTCGAAGAGGCCGTTGGTCTTGTCCACGCCGTGCTGGTGCGAGCGGAACACGGTCGCCTTGCGCAGACCGTCCAGCTCGGGCCGGTCGAGCAGGTAGGCCAGCTGCTCCTCGGTGAAGTACGTGTCCGAGACCAGCACGATCCGCACGTCGTTGCGGTCCGCCTCGCGGATCACCTCGGCCATGTCGAGGTCGACCACGGTGAACTCGCGTTCCACCTCGACCTCGGCCTTGACCAGCTTGTCCAGCAGGCCGCGGTCGAACGTGGCGGACGGCATGGCGCGCCAGATGTCGAACAGCGACACCTCGGGGCCCAGGTCGCCGCGGTCCTTGCGGGCCTTCACCTCGGCCTCGATCCGCATCCGCCGGAACGTGGCGTCGGTCATCCAGGTCGGGGCCAGCCCGGCCGCGCGGAGCCTGGCCCCGAGGATGCCGAACACGTCCGCCGGACGGGGTGTCCGGCGCCAGAGGATCGTGTCGAAGACGTCGAACGACAACACCGCGCACGACCGGTCCGCCACTATCCGGTGGACGTCCTCCAGCAGCGCGTGAATGCGCTTGCCCTCGGCCTCGGTCATCGCGGCGACCCCCATCTGTAGTCCAGTTCCGTCGAGCACACCAAAATCGGGGCGGCGCCGCGTCGCGCACGCCCCACGGGTGCTCCTGCCGACCTGGCGGCCAACCATACCTGTGGCCGCGGTGGCGCCGGCGGGACGGAGCGGTCCGCCCGCCGGCGGCACCGTCAGGAGATGGCGACGGCGACCACGAGGCCGAGCGCGACGTGCGCCGCGGCGACGACGGCGCTGGCCGGGGCGAAGCGCTCGGACTCGATGAGCGAGCCGATGTCGAGCCTGGTCACCCATTCCAGCAGCCGGACCGCGAGCACCTGGACGATGATGCCGACGAAGCCGAAGATCAGGGCCGACAGCAGGCCCTCGTCCAGCTTGCCCGCCGCGCTCCAGATCGCGACGACGACGATCAGCGCCATGCTCACGAGGCCGGCCGAGGTCACGATGACCGCGTTCGGCGCGCCGCCGCGGACGAGCGTGCTCAGCTTGCCGGGGGTCGTCCAGTCGATGGCGTAGAAGCCGAAGACCATCAGCACCAGGCCGACGATGGCGTAGAGCACGATCGCGCCGACGCCAGTGCCGATGGCGGCGCCGAAGCCGGGGTCCAACGCGAGTTGGGAGATCACTGACCCTCCATGGTGTGCAATGTGATCGGTTGTGCCGCCGGTGAAGGAGCCGGTGACGACGGGTGCGGTGCGTTATCGGGGACGGGACGACTCATTCGACGATCCTGTGCGGCACGAACGCCGCGCCGTCGTCGGTGACCAGGCCGACGGTCTCGCGGATGCCGAGACCGGCCGCGGCGTCGCCCACGACCCACGCGCCGAGCGCCGGCCGGTAGCCGTCGAACTCGGGCAGCGGGTCGAACAGCTGGTAGACGAAGCCCTCCTTGCCGTAGACCCCGCCGGTCTGGGTCTCGTAGCCGGGGGCGACGATCTGGATGTTCGCGCCTTCACGGCCGAGCCGCGGCTTGCGCACGTACTCGGTGAGCAGGCCGGGGTCGTCCAGGAACGCGGGCAGCAGGTTGGGGTGGCCGGGGTACATCTCCCACAGCACGGCCAGCAGCGCCTTGTTGGACAGCAGCATCTTCCACAGCGGCTCGACCCACAGGGTGCCGGGCAGGGTCTCCACCGCGTAGCGGCCGAACTGCTCGTCCACCACCCACTCCCACGGGTAGAGCTTCACCACGGTGCCCATCGGGGCGTCTTCGAGGTCGACGAACCGCTTCAGCAGCGGGTCCCAGCCGATCTCCTCGATGGCCAGGCCGACGGTGTCCATGCCCGCCTCGGCCGCCGTCTCCTGCAGGTAGGCCACGGTGACGTGGTCCTCACCGGACGGGTCGGCGCCGGACCAGGTGAAGTGCAGCTCGTTGGACGGCAGCCGCTCGCCGACCTCGGCCCAGCGCTCGACCAGCTTCTCGTGGATCGAGTTCCACTGGTCGTCGTCGGGGAACACGTCGGTCTTCCAGTTCCACTGGACGACGGACGCCTCCAGCAGCGACGTGGGCGTGTCGGCGTTGTACTCCAGCATCTTGGCCGGTCCGCGCCCGTCGTAGCGCAGGTCGAACCGCCCGTAGACGTGCGGGTCGCGGCGCTTCCACGACTCGGCGATCGCGGGCCACAGCCACTCGTTGATGCCGAAGTCCCGGTAGCGCTCGGTGAGCACGACGTTGTCGACGGCCTCGAGGCACATGTTGTGCAGCAGCTCGACGTCCGCCTCGAGCGACAGCACGTCGTTCATGTCGAAGACGTAGTGCGCCGACTCGTCCCAGTAGGGACGGGGGCTGCCGTCCACGGCCTTGGCCGGCGCGCCGAACACGAGCCCCTGCTCGGAGACCGTGCGCTGCCAGTCCGGACGGGGGGTGGAGGACTCCCGACGCACTCAGCTGCCCCCGCTCTTGCTTCCGCCGGACACGCCGAACCCGCCGCGCTGGACGACCGTGCCGGACTTCGTGGAGATGTTCGCGCCCTTCGGCATGGTGTAGCTGCCGCCGCTGACCTTCTGGCCGACCGGGGTGCTCGGACCGCCGTAGTGGTAGCGGTAGGAGCTGCCGCCGATGTAGATGAAGCCGCCGCCGACGGTCCCGCCGTGCGAGCGCGCGTAGGACTCGTCGCAGTACTTGTCCTCGACCACGACGTCGTCACGGGTGCACTGCGCCTCGACTTCGTCGGGGCTGGACACGGCGTACCAGATGGCCACCACGCCCACCACGCCGACGCCCACGCCGCCACCGATGAGCAGGCGTTTGCGCAGCTTCTTCCGGCGCGCTTCCTCGGCTTCGAGGGCGAGCTGCTGCTCGCGCTGCTGCTCGATCGCCGCGGCGCGCGCCCGCTGCTCGGCCAGTGTCGGCGGCCGGGGCTTGGTCGCGCCCGGCTCCTGCCGGCGGATCTGGCCGCGTCCCGGCGGCTGCCCTTGCGGTCCCCCGGACGGCGGCGCATAGGGCGGTGGCGATGCGCCACCACCCTGCTGCCCCGGACCACCCGGTCCGTTCGGTCCGCTCGATCCACTCTGCCCGGGCGTCGCGGAGTTCCCGGTGTTGTCGTTCTCAGTCATCAGCCACTCCCGGCGGGGACGGTACAGAGATCGGCCGCCGAATGGGTGACGAGTGGCCCAAAAGCAACACACGCCACCCGCACGAACGGTTCACCGGCCGACACAGGCATCATGGTGTAGATGTCCACGAGCCCGCGCTGGTTTCGTCGGGGTGACCACATGGTCATGCTCGGCGCGTCGGCTGGCGCGTTCCTGCTGCTCCTCGTGAGCACCTTCACGACGTGGCCGATGGGCGAGAGCGTCGCCGTGAGCACGAGCGAGACGCCGGTGAACCCCGTCCTGGCTGCTCAGGCGGGTGACTGCCTGAACTGGACCAAGAAGGACCTGACGGACGTCGCGAAGGTCGACTGCGAGCAGCAGCACCTGTTCGAGGTGACCGGAGTGGCGGACATCTCGGCCGCCCACGGCCCGGACGCGCCGTTCCCGGACGACGCGCAGTGGCAGCAGATCAGCGAGGAGCAGTGCGCGCAGCTGTCGCTGGACTACCTGGGCGGCAGGTTCGACCCGTTCGGGAAGTACACCGTCGGCCCGCTGAACCCGGGTGAGCAGCTGTGGGGCGAGGGCGAGCGCACGCTCCGCTGCGGCCTCCAGGTGGCCGGTCCGACGGGCGGCCTGCTCCCGGCGTACGGCACGGCGCGGACCCAGGACCAGTCGGACGTGTACGACCCGGGTGTGTGCCTCGGCATCACCGAGACGGGGTCGGTGGCTGATCCGGTGGAGTGCGCGCAGCCGCACTCGTTCGAGATCACCGGTGTGGTGACGCTCGCGCCGGGCGACTACCCGCCGCCGGACCAGCAGGACAAGTTCATGGCCGAGGAATGCGGCCGGATCACCACCGAGTACACCGGCGGCGCGGACCTCAAGGCGCGCGGCCTCATCGTCAGCTGGGACACCAGGGCGCCGGAGAGCTGGGCCGCCGGCTCCCGGCTGGCGAACTGCAAGATCGGCGCGACACCGGCGAACAACGCCCTGACCCCGTGGGAGGGCAGCGTGCGCAACCCCGACGCACCGCCGCTGACCACGTCGAACCCGCCGCAGACGACCGCCGTGAACCAGGACGAGGCGACCGGCGTGCCACTGCACTCGCAGTCCAACACCAGCTCCTCCGCGCCGCCGTCGTCCGAGTCGAGGGCCCCGAAGTCGGACGAGGACGAGCCGTCGACCACCACGGCCACGACCACACCGTCGAGGTGACGACATGCCGGTGGAGATGACCCGACAGCGGTTCGAGGAACTCGTCGGCGAGGCCCTCGACCTCATCCCGCCGGAGTTCGCGGCGGCGATGAACAACGTGGTGGTCCTGGTCGAGGACCGGAACCCGGAGGAGCCGAGCCTGCTCGGGCTCTACCACGGCATCGCGCTGACCAGCCGGACCACCGACTACGGCGGCGTCCTGCCGGACCGGATCGACATCTACCGCGAGGCGATCCTGGACATCTGCCACGACGAGGACGAAGTGGTGGACGAGATCGTGGTGACCGTGGTCCACGAGATCGCCCACCACTTCGGCATCGACGACGCCAAGCTGCACGAGCTGGGGTGGGGTTAGGGACGTCCGGCCGTGGTGCGACGGCGGCGCTCGCCCCGGCGCTGGACGACCGCGGCTACCGGAACCGGCTGCTCCAGCAGGCGTGCGACGGCCCCGGCCTGCCTGCCGACCCGACTGGCCGGGTCTAGATCGCGCCCACGTCCACGCCCGTCCACGACGTGCAGCGCCAGCCGTCCCCGTCGCGTTCGAGCACGACGCGCCCGGTGTTGGGGAGCAGGCCCGCTTCGGCCAGCGCGGGCTGGACGTTGCCGGCCAGTGCCAGCGCGGCCATCCGCAGTGACGCGCCGTGGCTCACCAGCACCACCGCGCCGTCGTCCGCGTGCTTCGCGGCGATCTTGTCCACCGCCGCCAGGTAGCGGTCGAGCGTCTGGCGCCCGCTCTCGCCGCCGGGCAGCGGCACGTCGAGGTCGCCCTCGGCCCACTGCTTCACGGTGGCGATGAAGATCTCGAACGCCTCCCGGTCGTGCCGTCCTTCGAGGTCACCGCAGAAGATCTCCTGCACGCCCTCCACGACCTCGACGTCCAGGCCGTGCACCGCCGCCACCGGCGCCGCCGTCTGCTGCGCCCGCACCGCCGTGCTGGCGTAGACGGCCGCCACGGGTTCGGCGGCCAGCTCCTCGGCCAACGCGGCGGCCTGCGCGACCCCCGCGTCGGTCAGCGGCGGACCCGGTGGCAGCGAGTCCAGCGCCATCTTCAGGTTCGACGCCGTCTCGCCGTGCCTGACCAGGATCAACCTCACGCGCCCTGCCCCCTCCGCACCTTGTCCACCCATTCGGCCGCGACCACGAACTCCTCGTTGCCCGCCACCGGGCCGCCCGGTTCGGCCTTCGGGTACGAGCCGAGGAACCGGGTCTGCGGGCAGTGCCGGTGCAGCGCGGCCAGCGCGTCTCCGACCCGCGGCTCGGCCACGTGCCCGTCGAGGTCGATGTAGAACCGGTACTCGCCGAGCCTGCCCTTGGTGGGCCGCGACTCGATCCGGGTCAGGTTGATGCGGCGCAGCGCCAGCTCGCTGAGCAGGTCCGACAGCACGCCGACCCGGTCCGGCACCGTGCACACCACGGACGTCCGGTCGTGTCCGGTCGGCTCGGGCAGCGGGCCGGGCGGGCGGACCAGCAGGAACCGGGTCTTGGCGTCCCGCACGTCGGCCACGTCGGCCGCCAGCACCTCCAGCGGGTAGTGCCGCACGGCCACCGGGGCGCTCACCGCCGCGTCGAACTCGCCGTTCAGCACGGCGCGCGCCGCGGCGGACGTGGACGTCGTGGCGACCACCGTGACGCCCGGCAGGTTCGCCGCGAGCCAGTGCCGGACCTGAGCCAGCGCGTGCGGGTGGCTGGCGACGGTGCGCACCGGGCCGCCGCCGGGCCGCACCAGCACGCTGAACCGCACCGGCAGCACCGCCTCGGCGACCGCGACCAGGGGCTCCCCCTCGGTCAGCGCGTCCATCGTCGCGGGCACCGCGCCCTCGACCGAGCTCTCCACCGGCACGCACGCCGACTGGGTTTCGCCGCGACGGGTGGCCGCGAGGGCGGCGGGCACCGTGTCGAACGGGACCAGCTCCTGCTGCGGAGAGGCGAAGCCGCGTGCGGCCTGCTCGGTGAAGGTTCCCTGCGGTCCGAAGTAGGCGAGCACGCCGCAACGATACGAGGAACACGTCCGGTGATCGTCGTTGAGGCGAGGATCACCCGACTGGCGAGTGGCTTCCCCCGTTCCGCAGCAACCGGTTCTCCTGGAATGCTGGTGTCCGTGTCCGCCGATACGGAGGGTGAGATCAACGCTCCGGTTGCAGTTCCCCGTCTGGTGTTGTGTGCCGTCGACGAACCGCTCGCCCGTGCCTGGCTCGCGGTGGCCGAGGGTCGGACCGGAGTCGAGGTGCACCGGGGCTCGGTGCTCGACATCGTCGCCGAGGCCGTGGTGAGCCCCGCGAACTCCTCCGGCTGGATGCGCGGGGGCATCGACGCGGTCTACGCGCGGGCGTTCCCGCACGTCGAGGCGAACGTGCGCAGCGCCGTGCTCGGGCTGCACGGCGGTGAGGTGCCGGTCGGCGAGGCGCTGGTCGTGCCGACCGGTGAGCCGGAACCCGAGTGGCTGATCAGCGCGCCGACCATGCGGCTGCCCGGCGAGCTGCTGCCCGAGGACACCGTGCACCCGTACCTGGCCGCGCGGGCCGTGCTGCGGTTGTGGCTGGGCGGGCGGCTGGACGACGGCCGCCCGCTGCGCGAGGTGATCCGCACGATCGCCATGCCGGGGCTCGGCACGGGGGTCGGCGGGGTCGCCCCGGCCACGTGCGCGCGCCAGGTCGCGGCGGCGTGGGACGAGGTGTTCAGCCCGCTGCCCAGCCGCTAGCCGGGGTTGTGCACAACTTGTGGACAGCCTGGCTGGCGCCTGTGGACAACTAGCGCGGTCCGACCCAACGCTCCAGGTCCAGTTCGTCGGTCATGGGGATGCCGTAGTCGCCGACGCTGGGGATCTCGGGCTTGAGGCGGCGTGCCTCCCGCACCGCGTCCGGGCGCAGGGCGGCGAGCCGGAAGCCGCGGCGTTGGTAGAAGCGCAGGGCGTCGAGGTTGTCGTTGGTGGTGGTCAGCCGGACCCGTGGGCAGCCGAGCTGCCGGGCCCGGTGCACGGTGGCCTCGACCAGCGAGCTGCCGACGCCCCTGCCCCTTCGCAGGGCGTCGATGGTGACGATCTCCAGGTGGCCGGCGGCCTTGGCGTAGGTCAGCAACCCGACGACCTGGTCCTGGTGCTCGACCAGGAACCCGGGCAGGCTCGCCGGGAAGAACACCTCGCCGTGGGCGACCGCGGTGTGCGCGCCCCACAGTTCGAGCACGAGCCTGCCGACGACGATCCGGTCGGCTTCCTCGATCGCGCGTATCAGCATTCCTGAACTGTCTTGTCGACCGCGCGCGGTGGGTACCGGCATTCGACCTATGGTTGGTGCGTGCCGGTGCGAGTGTTGCTCGTAGACGACCATGAGGTGGTGCGCAGGGGGCTGCGCGAACTGCTGGAGGACGAGGACGACATCTCGGTGGTCGCCGAGGCGGGCGGGGTGGACGAGGCCCTGGTCCGGGCGGCGGCGACGCGTCCCGACGTGGCCGTGGTGGACGTGCGGCTGCCGGACGGCGGCGGGGTGGAGCTGTGCCGGCGGCTGCGTGGCCTGCCGGACGGCCCGAGGTGCCTGGTGCTGACCGCCTTCGACGACGAGGAGGCGCTGGTCGGCGCGATCATGGCCGGCGCGTCGGGGTACCTCCTGAAGCAGGTTCGGGGCCAGGACCTGGTGACCGCGGTGCGCGAGGTGGCGGCCGGCCGGTCGCTGCTGGACCCGCAGACCACGGCCAGGGTCCTCGACCGGATGCGGCGGCCGGCGGAGGTGGACGTGCTGGACGCGCTGACCGAGCAGGAACGGCGGGTGCTGGACCTGATCGGGGACGGCCTGACCAACCGCCAGATCGCCGAACGCCTGTTCCTGGCCGAGAAGACGGTGAAGAACTACGTCACGGCGGTGCTCGCGAAGCTGGGCATGGAACGCCGCACCCAAGCCGCCGCCTGGCTCGCCCGCCGCTCCCGCTGACGTCGGCCGTCACCCCCTCGGGCCGCACGCCGTGTCACCCGGTCAAGGGCTCAGCGGCACGTGCCAGGTGATCGTGGTGCCGGTGCGCGGCGACGAGGTGATCTCGCAGCCGCCGCCCGCCGCCAACGCCCGCTCCTCCAGGTGTCGCAGGCCCCGCTTGGCCACCCCGCGCGGGATGCCGCAGCCGTCGTCGGTCACTTCCAGGTCCAGCCGATCGGGTGTCCGCCGCAGCGCGATGCCCACGTGCCGCGCCCCCGAGTGCCGCACCACGTTCGACAATGCCTCCCGCAGCGCCGCACGGGCGTGGTCGGCCATGTCCGCAGGCACGTCCGCCACGTCGCCCTCGGTCCGCACCTCCGGCTCGAACCCCAGCAGCTCGCCGGCCGTCCGCGCCTCCGCCAGCACCGAGCCCACGAGGTCGACGTCGCCGGGCTTGCCGGGATCGGCGCTGCGCAGCGCCCGCACCGTCGCGCGGACCTCCGCCATGGTCTGGTCGAGCTGGTCGACGGCATCCGCCAGCCGCTTCGCCTCCCGCCCCTCCAGCTTGAGCCGCCGGTCGAGCAGGTCCAGCTGCACGCCCGTCGCGTACAGCCGTTGGATGATCACGTCGTGCAGGTCGCGGGCGATCCGCTCCCGCTCCTGGTACACCGCCACCCGCTGCCGCGCGGTGGACCCCTCGGCCAGCACCACCGCCAGCCCGGCCTGCGCGGCGAACGCGGCGAGCACGTCGACGGTGTCCGGGCTGAACGGCCGCGCGCCCTTGCGCCGGTAGACGGCCAGCGCGCCGATCCGGCGTTCCGCCGTGCCGAAGGGCGCGACGGCGAACGGCCCGTAGCCGCGCAGCGCCTTGGGCACGTACGGCGCCGTGCGGGGGTCGGTGGTGAAGTCGTCGGCGACCACCGGCACACCGGTCCGCGCCGCGCGGGCGGCCGACGAACGGCTGGACAGCACCACGCCCACCGGGTCGACGTCACCCGACGACGCCTCGACGGTCAACGTGCCGTCGTCCGCCGTGACCATGGCCAAGCCGAGGTCCGCGCCGGCGATTCCGACGGCGCTGCGCACCACCAGCGGCAGCACGGCGTCCGGGTCGTCACCGGCCAGGGCGGCCGAGGTGATCTCGGTCGACGCGGCGAGCACGCGGGCGGGGTCCACGGTGCTCAACGGTAGGCCCTGGCCCGCAGCCGCCCCCCGCCGACGTCCAGCACCAGGTCCGCGCGGTCGGCCTCCTCCGGCCGGTGGGTGATGTGGATGGTGGTCTTGTCCCGCAGCACGTCGTCCAGCCTGGTCAGCAACGCGCGCGCGGACGGCTCGTCCAGGTGCGCGGTCGGCTCGTCCAGCAGCACGAGGTCCGCGTCGTACAGCAGCGCCCGCGCCAACGCGACCCGCTGGGCCTCCCCGCCGGACAGCAGCGCGGGTCCGATGACGGTGTCCAGGCCGATCGGCAGGCCCGCGACCTCCAACGCCCACAGCAACCGCTCGTCATCCGCCCCCGGGTCGCCCAGGCGGAGGTTCTCCCGCACGGTGGTGGTCACCAGCATCGGCTCCTGCGGGCACCACGCCACCCGCTCCGGCCGCCACACCAGCCCGCGCTCGGGTTCGAGGAACCCCAGCAGCAGCGCGAACAGGCTCGACTTGCCCGCACCCGACGGCCCGACCACCGCCACCCGGGCCCCGGCCGGCAGGTCGACGCAGACCCGTTCCAGCACCGGCTCCGCGCTCCCCGGCCAGCGCACCGTCACCCCTTCGAGCCCGACCGCGCCGCCGACCGCCACCCGCTCGACCCGACCCCCTGAAGCCGCACCCGGCGGCTGGTCGACGATCCGCCCGTACGACTCGCGCAACGCGGCCCGGTGCTGGGCGGCCGTGGGCAGCGCGCTCAACACCTCGGCCAACGCGAGCGGCACCAGGCCCAGGACCGGCACCAGCAACGGGTCGACGCCGCCGGCCAGGCCGATGCACACCGCCGACGCCAACCCGGTCGTCAGGTGCACGACGCACACCGCGGCACCGGCGCCGAGCGCCTGTCGTCGAGCCGACCGCGCGAGCGCGGCGTCTCGCCGGGCCAACTCGGCCCGCACCTTGCCGTCCGCCCCGAACGCGATCAGGTCCGGTGCGGCCGTGAGCAGCGTCAGCACCTGCTCCGACACCTGCCGCCGCCCCCGGGCGAGCACCGCCGTGGCCCGCCGCTCGGTCAGCACCGCGACCACCGGCGCCACCGTCCCGCCGACGACCAGCGCCACCGCCAGCGCCAGCCCGGCCACCGGCTGGATCACCGTGAACAACAGCACCGCCGCGCCCGACACGCCCAACGCCACCAACGGCGGCTGGAGGACGCGCGGCACCAGGTCGCGGACGGTGTCGACGTCGTCCACCAACCTGGTCAGCTCGCCCTGCCCCGGCCGCAGGCTCCGCCACAGGCGCACCCGCAGCGACTCGGCGTACCGGAACGCGGCGTCGTGCGACATCAGCCGCTCCAGGTACCGCAGCACCCCCTTGGCCAGCGCGAACGTCCGCACGCCCACGACCAGCACGGACAGCGTCAGGATCGGCGGCTGGGTCGCGGCCTTGGCGATCAGGTAGGCCGCGAACGCGGTCAGCGCCACCCCGCTCAACGACGCCGCCGTGCCGAGCAACGCCCCCGCCAGCACCCGCCGGGTAGGCCGGGGGGACCCGGGCGCCGTCGGCCGGTCGGCGGCCCGCGAGACCGGACGGGCCGCCACCACTTCCGGGGCCGACCCGCCGACCAGCCGGTGGGTCGCCAGCACGACCGCCGCGCCGCCGGCCGCGGCCTGGTGGACCGCGGCCATGACCTTGGCAGCGGCAGCCGGGTCGAGGTGCGCCGTGGGCTCGTCCAGCAGCAGCACGGAAGCGCCGTCCCGCACCCGCGTCAGCGCACGGGCCACCGCGACCCGCTGCCGTTCACCGGTCGAGAGTTCCGCGATCGGCCGCGCCACCAGGTGGTCGGCGGCCACGGACGCCAGCACGTCGTGATCGACCCGGCCGGTGGTCAGCTCCAGCTCGTCGGCCACCGTCCGCCCGGCGAACGCGGGCCGCTGCGGCACCCACGCGATCGCCGACCGGTCCACCGCGACCGACCCGCCGTCCGCCGGCACGAACCCCAGCAGCACCCCGAACAGCGTCGACTTGCCCGCGCCGCTCGGCGAGTCGAGCCGGTGCACCTCACCGGGCCGCACCCGGAAGCTCACCCCGTCCGGCGCGAACCGCCCCCGCCGCCGCACCCGGAGGTCCCGGACCTCCACGCCCACCGCGGCCTCGCCCGGAGCGGGGGCGGGGGCAGTCGGGATCTCCGCGACCCGCCGCACCGCCTCCACACCGTCCTCCGACGCGTGGTGGGCCGCTCCCGCCGCCCGCAGCGGCAAGTAGCACTCCGGCGCCAGGATCAACACCACCAAGCCCGTGACCAGCGCCATGTCGCCCGACACCAGCCGCAGCCCGATCCCCACCGCGATCAACGCCACCGACAGCGACGCCACGACCTCCAGCACCAGCGCGGACAGGAACGCCACCCGCAACGTCCCCATCGTCGTCCGCCGGTACCGCTCGCCGACCTCCCGCACCGCCGACGCCTGGGCCGCCGCCCGGCCGAACGCCGTCAGCACCGGCAGCGCCCGCACCAGCTCCGCCAACCGCCCCGACAGCCGCTCCGACGCCGACGCCGCCGCGGCAACCCGGTCCGACGTGAACCGGCCGATCAGGATCGCGAACACCGGGATCAGCGGCAGCGTCACCGCGATCAGCACCGCCGACGTCGGATCGGTGACGAAGATCCACGCGCCCACCGCCACCGGCACCACGGCCGTCGTCACGAGAGCCGGCAGGTAGCGGGTGAAGTACGCGTCCAGCGCGTCCAGCCCCCTGGTCGCCAGCACCGCCAGCGACGCCGGCCCGCGCGACTCGATCCACGCCGGCCCCAGGCCCAACGCCCGGTCCAGCACCGCCGCCCGCAGCTCCTCCTTCGCGCCCGCCGCCGCCCGCGCCGCCACCGACTCGGTCACCCAGGCCAAACCGGCCCGCACCACGACCGCGCCCGCGAGGACCCACAACGACCCGCCGGTCACCAACGCCGCCGCCAACGCCACGGCCTGCCACACCAACGCGCCCGCCGTCAGCGCCGCCAGCACCGCGCACAGGGCCAACGCCCGGCGCGCCGAGCGCGAGAGCGCGGGCAGCGCGCCGAGCGGGCCGTTCCCCGGCTTCTTGGCGGAAGGGGCTCCGGGGAAGTTCACGGCACGTGGACCGGGGGGATGTGCCGGGTGCCGACGCGCTTGCGGAACACCCAGTACGTCCACCCCTGGTACACGAGCACCGCGGGCGTGCCGAACGCCGCCACCCACGTCATCACGGTCAGCGTGTAGGGGCTCGAAGCCGCGCCCGCCACCGTCAGGGACCACGCCGGGTCCAAAGTGGACGGCATCACGTCCGGGTACAGCGCGCCGAACAACGCGGCGACCGCCGCCGCCACCGTCACGCCCATCAACGCGAACGCCTGCCCCTCGCGCCGCAGCACCAGCCGTCCGTACGCCCCGAAAGCGGCCAGCGCCACCACGATCGACGCACCCCACGTCCACGTCGACCCGAACCGCAGCTGCACGGTCAGCAGCAGCACCAGCAACGGCAGCAGCGCGAACGGCGCGACCCTCAGCGCCAGCGCCCGCGCCCGTTCCCGCACCTCGCCCTCGGTCTTCAGCGACAGGAACACCGCGCCGTGCACCAACGCGTACCCGGCCACCGCCGCCGCGCCGAGCAGCGTCTCCCACCGGAT
Source organism: Saccharothrix isguenensis (assembly GCF_052936305.1). Taxonomy (NCBI): domain Bacteria; kingdom Bacillati; phylum Actinomycetota; class Actinomycetes; order Pseudonocardiales; family Pseudonocardiaceae; genus Saccharothrix; species Saccharothrix isguenensis. The sequence continues at coordinate 116,409 of NZ_CP193626.1, read as the reverse complement.
CGACGCGAACGGTGAGCCGACCCGGTCGCCGGCGGCGTCGAGCGGCATCCCGAACACCGTCGTCGACAGCAGCAGCCCCACCCCGAGCGCGGCCGTCCACGACCCGGCGACGATCACGGTGTCCCACACCCGCCGCCACCGCGCCGAGTCCACCTTCCCCCGGTACTCGAACGCCACCCCGCGCCCGATCAGCGCCAGCAGGAACAGCACCAGCGGCAGGTACACGGAGCTGAGCAGCGCGGCGTACCAGGCGGGGAACGCGGCGAACGTGGCGCCGACCGCCACCAGCAGCCACACCTCGTTGCCGTCCCACACCGGGCCGATGGTGTTGATCAGCACCCGCCGTTCGGCGTCCGACCGACCGAGCACGGGCAGCAGCATGCCGACGCCGAAGTCGAAGCCCTCCAGGAACAGGTAGCCCAGCCACAGCAGGGCGATCACGCAGAACCAGAACGTCTCCACGGCTCCCCCTCTCAGTAAGCGAACGACAGGACGTCGTCGTCGGTCTCGGACCGGGCGTCCTCGTCGGCACCGGTCTTGTCACCCGGCAGCACGCCCGCGACCCCCGCGCGGACGTACCGCCGGACCAGGAACACCTCGACGCCGGCCAGCACCCCGTAGACCAGCGTCAAGGCGACCAGCGACGTCAACACCTCCCCCGGTGTCGACGACGACACAGCGCGTGCGGTGAACATCCACACGCCGTCCACCCCGCTCGGGTTCGGCACCACCACGAATGGCTGCCGACCCATCTCGGTGAAGATCCACCCGAAGCTGTTGCCCAGGAACGGCGTGGCGATGCTCCCCAGCGCCAGCCACCGGAACCACCACGCCCGCGGCGTCCGGCCGCCCCGGACCAGCCACTGGACCAGCAGTCCCGCCCCGACCGCGAGCGCGCCGAACCCGATCATCAGCCGGAAGCCCCAGTACGTCACCGGCAGGTTCGGCACGTAGTCGATCGGCATCCCCGACAGCTCACCCAGCCGAGGGTCCACCGGGTAGTTCGCGCCGTACTTCTCCTGGTACAGCGGGACGAGGTCCTCGATGCCCTTCACCTCGGTGGTGAAGTCGTTGTGCGCCAGGAACGACAGCAGCGCCGGCACCGTGATGCTCTTGACGTTCTCGCAGTCGGGCCGCGCCACGTCGCCGATCGCGAACACCGAGAACGCCGCGGGCGACTCCGTGTGGCACAGCGCCTCGGCCGCCGCCATCTTCATCGGCTGCTGCTCGAACATCAGCTTCGCCTGCTGGTCGCCGCTGATCGCGAGCCCGGTGAACGCCACCACGCCCACCCACGTGCCGAACTTGACCGACGCACGCCACACCGACTCCTCGTCGCTGCGCCGCCACAGGTGCCACGCCGCGATGCCCACCAGGAACGACGCGGCGACCGAGAACGCGCCGAAGATCGTGTGCGGGAACGCGGCCAGCACGGTGTTGTTGCCCAGCACCGCCCAGATCGACGTGAGCCGCGGCCGTCCGTCCACCATCTCGACGCCGACCGGGTGCTGCATCCACGAGTTCGCGGCCAGGATGAAGTACGCCGAGGCGATCGTGGCCAGCGAGAAGGCCCACACGCAGGCCAGGTGGACTCTCTTCGGCAGCCGGTCCCAGCCGAAGATCCACAGGCCGAGGAAGGTCGACTCGACGAAGAACGCGACCAGGCCCTCCATTGCCAGCGGCGCGCCGAACACGTCGCCGACGAAGCGCGAGTAGGCGCTCCACGTCATGCCGAACTGGAACTCCTGGACGATGCCGGTCACCACGCCCATGGCGAAGTTGATCAGCAGCAGCTTGCCCCAGAACTTCGTCATCGCCAGGTACTTGCGGTTGCCCGTGCGCACCCACGCCGTCTGCATCCCGGCCACGAGCAGGGAGAGCCCGATGGTCAACGGCACCATCAGGAAGTGGTAGACGGTGGTGATGCCGAACTGCCACCGCGCCAGGTCGAGGACGTCCACGGATCGAACGTAGGTGCGTGGTGCGGTGCTCCCTCAGGTACGAGGGTCCCCTGTGGACCAGGACCAAGGTCCCGGATCGCCCACCCCTCCCGTGCCCATCGTCACGTCCAGCGCAAACGGGTGCACGGGGTACGATGAAGGCGCCAGAGGGGAGTAGTTCCCCCGGGTCACCACGACCGGGGCGAGAGGATCGACATACTGATCCGCTTCACCGCGGATCCGGTCCCTCACCCGCTCTCACCAGCGGGCGAACGAGACCTCCGGCCGGGCAGCGCACCACGCCCGGTCGGGGTCGTGCTGCCTCCGTCCGGGTTCATTCCGGACGTCGGAGGTTTCCGTGGCACCTGAACTCATCGCACTGGCTACCGCTTTCGCCGTCGTGTTCCTGGCCGAGCTGCCGGACAAGACCATGGTCGCCACCCTCGTGCTGACCACCCGGTACCGGGCCTGGCCCGTGTTCGCGGGCGTCACGGCGGCGTTCGCGATCCAGTGCGTGGTGGCCGCCACGTTCGGCGGCGTGCTCACCCTGCTACCCGATCGGGTGGTCGCCGGGGTGGTCGCGGTCCTGTTCGGCGTCGGTGCGTTCCTGCTGTTGAAGGAAGGCTTCTCCCAGGACGGCGATGAGGTGGACGGCGCGGCCGACGGTCCTGGTCAGGTGACGTTCCGGCGGGCCGCGCTGACGTCGTTCGGCGTCCTGTTCGCGGCCGAGTGGGGCGACGCGTCCCAGCTGGCCACCGCCGCCCTGTCCGCCCGGTACGCGAGCCCGGTGTTCGTGGGCCTGGGCGCGTTCCTGGCGCTGACCACCGTCGCCGCCATCGCGGTCCTCGTGGGCCGCAAGCTCGCCACTCGCATCCCGACGCACCTCATCCAGCGGGTGAGCGGCTGCGTCTTCGCCGCGTTCGCCGCTCTCGCGCTGTGGCAGGCGGTCGCGGCCTAGTCCCGGCAGGAGTCGACGGTGGACGTCGCCGACCGGCAGGGAGGAGGGGCGGTGCTCCACGGCTGCTTCGATCACCGCGACGTCGCCATCGCCGAACGCGCCTACCGGGCACCGCCGGATCGTCCTCGACGACGACGGCGGCCTCGAAGTGCACCCCGCCGAAACCGCGGCCGGCCCCGGCCAACCGCCTGCGTGTCAGCGCAACGCGTCAGCGACCTCCTGAGCCGCCCGCACCACGTGCGGCCCCACGACGTCACCCTCCAGCTTCTCCAGGGCCACCACGCCCACGCTGGCCCGCAACCCGGGCACCCCGCGCACCGGCGCCGCCACCCCGTACGCGCCCGGCTGCAACTCGCCCGTCGACTGGACCCACTGCCGGCCCTCCGGCGGCAGACCGATGGCCTTGCCCGCCGCACCCCGGTGCACGGGGTGGCGCGACCCGACCCGGTACGCAACGTGGTACGCCGTCCAGGACGGCTCGACCACCGCCACCGCCTGCGCCTCGGTCCCGTCGGCGACGGTCAGGTGCGAGGTCGCGCCGACGGTCTCCGCCAACGTCCGCAACGCGGGCTGCGCGGCCATCCGGAGCTGCGGCAGCACGTTCGCCGCCAGCCGCAGCACGCCCAGCCCGAGCCGCACCTTCGACCCCTCGCGGCGCACCAGCCCGCGCGACTGCAACGGCACCAGCAGCCGGTAGACGGCGGCCCGCGAAGCGCCGATGGCCGCCGCCAGCTCGCTGATCGACGGCGCTTCGGACTCCGCGTCCGCCACCGCCTGGAGCAGCGCCAACCCCCGCTCCAAGGTCAGCGAGCTCTCCTTGGTGGCGGGCCCCGGCAGCCTGCCGCGGGGATCAGGTCTGACCACGCGCCCTACCTCTCGTCGGCGGGCGCGATCGTGCCGACCACCTCGGCCAGCCCGACGACCGAACCACCCGCACCCGGAGCCGTCGCGGTGATCCGCACCGTGTCGCCGTCCTCCAGGAACGTCCGCTCGCCGTCGCCGAGCGCCACCGCCTCCTGCCCGCCCCAGCTCAGCTCCAGGAAGGAGCCGCGCTGGTCGCGGGCCGGTCCCGACACGGTGCCCGACGCGATCAGGTCGCCCGGCCGAACCGTAGCGCCGTTCACCGACAGGTGCGCGAGTTGTTGCGCGAACGTCCACGACATCTCGCGGAACGGCGGCCGGGACACGACCGTGCCGTTCCACTCGACCTCCAGGTCGACGTCCAGGCCCCAGGACCGCTCCTCGACCAGGTACGGCAGCAGGTCGTGACCCATGGGCGGCGGCGACACGCGGGCCGCCGCGAACGCCTCCAGCGGGGTGATCCACGCCGCGATCGACGTGGCGAAGGACTTCGCCAGGAACGGCCCGAGCGGCTGGTACTCCCAGGCCTGGATGTCCCGCGCGGACCAGTCGTTGACCAGCGCCACGCCGAACACGTGGTCGGCGGCCTGCGACGGGGTCAACCGGGACGCGACCGGCCCGCCGCACACGAAACCGACCTCGGCCTCGATGTCCAGCCGGCCGGAAGGCCCGAACACCGGTCCCGACGACGACCGCCGCTGCCCGTGCGGCCGGACGACCGGCGTGCCGGACACGACGACCGTCCCGGCCCGGCCGTGGTAGCCGATGGGCAGGTGCGTCCAGTTCGGCAGCAGCGGCTCGCCGTCCGGGCGGAAGATCCGGCCGACGTTCTCCGCGTGGTGCCGCGACGAGTAGAAGTCCACGTAGTCGGCGACGGTGAACGGCAGCACGGCGCCGTCCAGCCCCACCAGCTCCGCCCCACGGGGCGCGGACGCGGCCGAGACGATCTCGACCAGCCTCTCCCGCAGTTCGCTCCACACGGGCCGTCCGGCCGCCAGCAGGGCGTCCAGCGTGCCGGTGGCCACCAAGGGCTCCAGCCGCTCTCCCAGGGCCAGCCCGCGCAGCAACAGGGCCTGGTCGCCCACCCGCACCGCGACACCGCCGGGGCGGGTTCCCCCGGGCCGGACTTCACCGGGCAGCACGCCGTAGGGCAGCGTCTGCGGCCCGAACGGCGCGTCGGCGGTGAACGCGGGGTCGTCGATCCAGCTCACAGCAGGCCCAGCTCTTCCAAGTCGGCGATCGGCTCGTTCAGCGAGCACGACCCGTAGGAGGCGAACACACCGCGCACGGCGTGCGCGGCCTGGTCGGACAGCCCGTTGGCCTCTTCGCCCAACGCGACGGCGTCCGTGCTGGACAGCGCGCCGCGCACGTCACCGCCGGACAGCGAGCGCGCGGTGGCGACCAGCAGGTTGAGGAACCCGTGGTGGGTGAACCCGGTCCGGTCGTCCGTGCGCCGGACGGCGTGGTGCAGGCCGGCGGTCGCCTTGAAGGCCACGCCGCCGCCGCTCACCACCGCCAGGAAGTCGGCGACCTCGTCCACGCTGGGGAAGTTCTCCTTGCTGACTCCTCCGCACCGCAACTTGGGCCAGCTGCCGTGCTCGATGACGCGGCGCACGCCGTCCAGCCACTCGGCGCCGCCCCGCCTCGGCTCGACCACCCTGATGACGTCCTCGGGCACGAACTCGGAGACGCGTTCCAGCCACACCTCGTCCACGTCGGACGGGGCGGGCATCTCGACCATCCGCAGCGCGAGCAGCTCGCTGCGGGATTCGACGATCGACACGGCCTTGGGCACACCGCCCAGGCCGGTGTCGATGACGAGCGACAGGGCGATCGGCTTCACCGGTTTGACCTTGATCAACTCGGTGATGAGCTCGGCCAGTCGCGACGCGGGGCACAGGAACAACCCCACCGCACCCGCCCAATCACCGGCACGTGCGTCGAGGTGGCCGCGGATCGCGTCGGGCATTGCCGCGTTGCCCGGCGGGAACAGGGCGGCGTCGTCGACAAGCCGCGCGAGCAGGGGCGGAGTGCCGCGTGGACCGGGCGCACGGAGTTCGAAGGCGCTTGACACGGCTGACACGCTAGTGGCGTACCGGTCAATGAACAAAGATGTCCGACTATCGAACGCCCGGAGTGAGCCATGGCGTACTACCGCCAGGTGGGTGAGATCCCCCGCAAGCGCCACACGCAGTTCCGCACACCGGAGGGCGGGCTGTACGCGGAAGAGCTGATGGGCGTGGAGGGCTTCTCCGCAGATTCGGCGCTGCTCTACCACCGCCACCTGCCGACCGCGATCGTCGACGCGGTCACCGTCGAGGAGGCGCGCGGCGCGTTGGCGCCGAACCTCCCCCTCAAGCCCAGGCACTTCCGCACACCGGCCCTGACCTGGGATTCCCCGGACGTCGACGCGGTCACCGGACGCCGCACCCTGTTCGGCAACTCGGACGTGGTGATCAGTTTCGTGACCGCCACGGCGCCCAGTCCGCTGTACCGCAACGCGGCCGGCGACGAGCTGCTGTACGTGCAGTCCGGCGAGGGCGTCGTGGAGACGATCTACGGCGCGCTGCCGGTCGCCGAGGGCGATTACGTGGTGCTCCCGACGTCGTGCACCTACCGCGTGGTGCCCGGCCGGCCGATGAACGTGCTAGTGCTGGAGGCAACCGGACACATCGGACCACCGAAGCGCTACCTGTCCGGCAAGGGGCAGTTCCTGGAGCACTCGCCGTACTGCGAGCGCGACGTCCGCGGACCGGTGGAGCCGTTGACCGTGGACGGCGAGGACGTGGACGTGCTCGTGCGGCACCGCGCCGGCGTCACCCGGTTCACCTACGCGAACCACCCGTTCGACGTAGTGGGCTGGGACGGTTGCCTGTACCCGTGGGCGTTCAACATCCGCGACTTCGAGCCGATCACGGGCCGCGTGCACCAGCCGCCGCCCGTGCACCAGACGTTCGAGGGTCCGAACTTCGTGGTGTGCTCGTTCGTGCCGCGCAAGGTCGACTACCACCCGCTGGCGATCCCGGTCCCGTACAACCACGCGAACGTGGACTCCGATGAGCTGATGTTCTACGTCGGCGGTGACTACGAGGCGCGCAAGGGGTCCGGGATCGGCATCGGCTCGCTGTCCCTGCACCCGTCCGGCTGCACGCACGGGCCGCAGCCGGGGGCGGTCGAGGCCTCGCTCGGGGTGGACTACTTCGACGAGACCGCGGTCATGGTGGACACGTTCCGACCGTTGGAACTGGGCGAGGCGGCGCTGGCGTCGGAGGACCCCAAGTACGCCTGGTCCTGGGCCCGACGCGGTCCTGACCTGGACTGACGCCGCCGCGGGCGGAAGTGGTCGACTCAGTGTCGGTGGGTGCCTCTAACGTCTGCCGGCATGGACGCACAAGCGCTTCTGGAGCAGGCCCCGGACGGCCAGGTGGCGAGCAGCGCCACCCGGCTGGCGGGGTCCTCCGGGTGGCACGGGACGGGTCGCAGCGACACGGCCCTGTGGGGCCTGTGCAAGGGCAGCGGCAAGAACCCGTACCAGGTGTGCGTCGACCTGGGTGACCGGGCGACGAGGTGCTCGTGCCCGTCGCGCAAGTTCCCGTGCAAGCACGCGCTGGCGCTGCAACTGCGCGACGTGCGCGAGCCGCTGCCCGCGTCGGAAACGCCCGACTGGGTGACCGAGTGGCTGACCCGCCGCAACCGCGCCGCCGCCCCCGCCGGTCCGGCCGCCTCCGACGAGTCGCCGGAGGCGGTCGAGCGGCGCGCCAAGGCCAAGGAGAGGACGGCCCTGGCCAGGGAGAGCGCGGTGCGGGCCGGGGTGGCGGGGCTGACCGACTGGCTGACCGACGTGGCGGGCGCCGGTCTCGCCGGGCTGCCCGCGCGGGACGCGGCGTGGTGGCGCTCGATCGAGGCGCGGATGGTCGACGCGCAGGCCAAGGGCTTGGCGTCGGCGGTGGACGAGGTGCGCGGCGTCGTCGTGGCGGGTGGGGCGCGGTGGGCGCACGACGCGGCCGACCGGCTGGGCGGATTGCACCTGCTGGCGCGGTTGGCCGAGTCGCCTTCGCCCGTGGTGCGTCGCCGGCTGGGCTTCTCCGTGGCCGAGGAGGAGGTCCGGGCGGCGGCGGGTTGGTCGGACCAGTGGGTGCCGCTGCTGAAGCTGGAGTCCGATGCCGGCTTGGTGCGGACCGTGCGGCAGTGGATCCGGGGGCGGTCCCACGGCTGGGTCGTGGCGGTGCGGCACGCCGGTGGTGGCGCCCGGCCGGTGCTGCCGTTGGCGCACGGGGTCCAGGTGCAGGGGGTGTTGCACCCGTATCCCGGCGTGCCGCCGCACCGGGTGGCGGTGGGCGAGCTGCTGGTCGAGCGGCAGCCGGAGCCGGTGCCCGCGCCGGAGTCGTGGCGTGCGGCGTTGGCGGGGTTGGAGGAGTTCTTGAAGGCCGATCCGTGGGCGCGGCTGCACCCCGTGGGCTGTGCGTCGGTGCGGGTCACGGAGGACACCGGGCACCTGGTCGACGCGACGGGCCGCGGGCTCCGGGTCCGGCCGGACCTGGCCCTGGACCAGGCGCTGGCGCTGACCGGAGGCGGTCCGTTCGACGCGTGGGGCCTGTGGAACGGCCATGAGCTGCGCCTGGGCGCCGTCGCCGCACCGGGCAGCGCGCCGGAGGTCGTCGGATGAGCCTGCACAGCGACTGGGACGAGGCCGTGCGGGCGGCCCTGGTGGGCGCGCACCGGGCGGGCACCACCCCGACCGCCCTGCTCGACCGCGTCGCCGCCCTGGGTGTGGCCGCCCACGGCGCGCAGCTCCCGCCGACCGTCGACACCCCGCTGCTGCCCGCCGCCCCCGCGTCCGATGACGAGCGGGCCAACCCGGCGGCCAGGTCCGTCCTGGTCCGGATCCTCGCGCTGGACGACCAGATCCTCCTCACTGAGTGGTGCGGCATGGCGAGGGCCGCGCGCGTGGTCGCCGACCACCGCGAACTGCCGGCCCTGCTGGGCCTGGGCACCGCGCACCCCGGCCTGCGCCCGGCCGTCACGGCCGTCCTCGGCGCGCGCGGGCGGTGGCTGGCGGCGATCCGGTCCGCCTGGTCCTGGGCGGCGACCGGCTCCGCCACCGACGAGGTGGACCTCGACCAGGCCCTCGACCTGCCCGGCAGGTCCCGCCTCGCCGCCCTGCGCCGCGCCCGCGACCACGACCGGGTGAAGACCCGCGAGTTCCTGGCCGCCCAGTTCGACGTCCAGCGCCGGGCCACCGACCGCCAGGCGCTGATCAGCGCCCTGGAAGCGAACCTCGGACCGGACGACGAACCGCTCCTCGAACGCGCCCTGGACGACCGCGCGATCGGCGTCCACGACGAAGCCCTCCGACTCCTGCGGACCCTCCCCACCTCGAACCTCGCCGACCGCGCCGCCGAACGCCTGCACCGCGGACTCTGGCTCACGGCGGACGGGTTCGACGTGCAGAGCGACGAGCTGTGGGCCGACGCCGCACCCGAACCGGAAGAGGCCCGCGACCTGCTGAAAGACGGTTCCGAGGCGGGAATCGCGGGGCGGATCCGGGGTGCGGCGGCGAGCGTCGCGCCGCAGCACTGGACCAACCGGCTCGACACCGACGACGAAGGCGCCGCCGCCGAGCTGGCGCGCGGTCCGTGGGCCGGCGCGTTGCTGCGCGGGGTGGCGCAGAACCTGAAGCTGGCCGACGACGCCCGGCCGTGGGCGGTGGCGGCGACGCGGTCGTTGACGGGCATGGAGCAGTTGGAGATGCTCGGCGGCCTGCCCGCCGACCTGGCCGCGCGCACGGTGGTCGAGGTGTCGCGGCAGTGGAACTACGACCTGCTCGACCACGCCTGCTCGCAGCTGCCCGGACCGTGGAGCGCGGACGCCACCGCCGACCTGCTCGACTGCTACGCCGGCATGCGCGACCCGAGGTGGCTCGCCGGTCGGCCGCCCGCCGTGCTGCTGGCCAGGGGTGACGCCGAGGTGCTCGGCGCGAACTGGGCCCGCATCACCGAGCGCTGGCCCGAGCACACCGCCGAACTCGACGTCCTGCGCCTGCGCATGCAGCTGCGCGCGGCGTTCAACCACCAGGAGGAGAGCCCGTGACCACCGAATCCGTGCTGCGGCCCGCCGCGGAACAGCAGTACGCCGCGGAACTCGCGGCCTTGGCGGCGGCGGACGACCGACCGCGTCCGCCGCGGTGGCGGATGTCGCCGCAGGCGGTGGTCACCTACGTGCTCGGCGGCAGGCTCCCGGACGGCACGGTGATCACGCCCAAGTACGTCGGCGACCGGCGGCTGGTCGAGGTGGCCGTCGGCACGCTCGTCACCGACCGGGCGTTGCTGCTGGTCGGGGTGCCGGGCACGGCGAAGTCGTGGCTGTCGGAGCACATCGCGGCGGCGGTGAGCGGCGATTCGATGCTGGTCGTGCAGGGCACCGCGGGCACGGGTGAGGACCAGGTCCGCTACGGCTGGAACTACGCCCGGTTGATCGCCGAGGGTCCGTCGGAGGCGGCGCTGGTGGCGAGCCCCGTGATGAAGGCGATGCGCACCGGCGCGGTCGCCCGCATCGAGGAGCTGACCCGGATGCCGGCCGAGGTGCAGGACTCGTTCATCACGATCCTGTCCGAGAAGACGCTGCCGGTGCCGGAGCTGGGCATCCAGGTGCAGGCCGTGCCGGGGTTCACCGTGATCGCCACCGCCAACGACCGCGACCGCGGCGTGAACCAGATGTCGTCGGCGCTGGCCCGCCGCTTCAACACGGTCGTCCTGCCGCCGCCCGCGACGGAGGACGCCGAGGTGGAGATCGTGCTGGCCCGCTCCGCGCAGCTCGGCCGCGCGTTGCAGCTGCCCGCCGAGCCGCCCGCGCTGGAGGAGGTGCGCCGGGTGGTGCGGATCTTCCGCGAGCTGCGCAACGGGTCCACCGCGGACGGGCGCACGCAGTTGAAGAAGCCGAGCGGCAGCCTGTCCACGGCCGAGGCGATCTCCGTGGTGACCAGCGGCATGGCGCTGGCGGGGCACTTCGGCGACGGCACGATCACGGCGGACGAGTTGGCGTCGGGCCTGCTCGGCGCGGTGGTCAAGGACCGGGTGTCGGACACGGCGGCGTGGCGGGAGTACCTCGAAGCGGTGGTCAAGGAGCGTTCCGAGTGGCGTGACCTGTACCGGGCGTGCCAGGACGCGGTGGGCTGATGGCGCGCGAACAGCCGTTGCCCGAGCGGGTCACGCTGCTCGGCATCCGGCACCACGGTCCCGGCTCGGCGCGCATGGTCGCGGCGGCGCTGGAGGCCGTGCGGCCGGAGGTGGTGCTGATCGAAGGACCGCCTGAGGGCGACGCGCTGCTGTCGCACGTGCCGGACCTGACGCCGCCGGTGGCGTTGCTGCTGCACGACGAGGCGGAGCCGGCGCGAGCCGCTTTCTGGCCTTTCGCGGAGTTCTCGCCGGAGTGGCGGGCGATGAAGTGGGCGCACGCGAACGGTGTGCCGGTGCGGTTCTTCGACTTGCCGGCCGCCGCGTCGCTGGGTGAGGAGCGGGGTTCCCCTGGCGACTCCTCCGGGTTGGACTCCCCTGGCGACTCCTCCGGGGATCCCCCCGGCGGTGGGCCGAAAGCGGCGCTCGACCCGTTGGGCACGTTGGCGGAGGCGGCCGGGTTCGACGACCCGGAGCGCTGGTGGGAGGACGTGGTCGAGCACCACACCGACCCGGAGGACCTGGCCGAGGCGGTCGCGGAGGCGATGGGGGCGTTGCGCGAGGAGTTCGCCGACCAGGTGGACGCGCGGACGTTGCGCCGTGAGGCGGCGATGCGGCAGAACGTGCGGCAGGCGTTGAAGGACGTGGACGGGCCGATCGCGGTCGTGGCCGGCGCCTGGCACGTGCCCGCGTTGCGCACCCTGCCGCCCGCGTCGGTCGATGCCGCCGCCCTGAAAGGCCTGCCGCGCAGGAAGGTTTCGGGCACGTGGGTGCCGTGGAGCCACGGGCGGTTGGCGTCGGCTTCCGGTTATGGCGCGGGCATCGACTCGCCGGGGTGGTACGCGCACTTGTGGGAGTGCGCCGAACGCGGCGACGCCGTGGCGCGCTGGTTCGCCAAGGCGTGCGCGGTGTTGCGGGCGGAGGACCTGCCGGCGTCCACGGCGAGCGCGGTGGAGGCGGTGCGGCTGGCGGATGCGTTGGCGGCGATGCGGGGGCGGCCGTCACCGGGGCTGTCGGAGGTGATGGAGGCGTCGCTGGCGGTGTTGTGCGGGGGTGACGCGACGCCGTTGCGGCTGGTGCACGACCAGTTGGTGGTCGGTGAGCGGCTGGGTGAGGTCGGGGACGACGTGCCCACGTCACCGTTGGCGGCGGACTTCGCGCGGCTGCGCAAGCGGCTGCGGCTGCCGGCCGGCGCGCTGGCCAGGCCGATCCGGCTCGACCTGCGCAAGGACACGGATCGGGAGCGGTCGAAGTTGTTGCGGCGGCTGGAGGTGCTGGACGTGCCGTGGGGCACGCCGGACACGACCCGAACGCTGGGCACGTTCGCCGAGGCGTGGCAGCTGCGCTGGAAGCCGGAGTTCGAGGTGGCGCTGGCGGTGGCCGCCCGGCACGGGACGACGGTCGAGGCCGCCGCGCGGACGGTGCTCGTGACGCGGGCGGGGGACGCGACGCGGGTGGTCGACGCGGCCGAGTCGCTGAGCCGGTCGGTCGGGTGCGAGATCCCGGAGGCGGTCGCGGCGGCGCGCCAGGCGCTCGACCGGTGCGCGGCGGCGGCGACCGACGCGCTGGAGTTGCTGGCCGCGCTGCCGGACCTGGCGACGACGGTGCGTTACGGGTCGGTGCGCGGCACGGACCCGGAGTTGCTGCGGGTGGCGCTGCACGGGTTGCTGGCACGCGGGGCGGTCGGGTTGCCGTTGGCGTGTCGGGGGGTGGACGAGGACACGGCGGAACGTGCGGTCAAGGCGGTGGAGGGCGCGGACGACGCGGTCCGGCTGGCGGCCGACGAGGAGCACCGGGACACGTGGCAGCGGGCGCTGACGTCGCTGGTCGCGATGCCGGACGCGCACGGCCTGCCGACGGGTCGGGCGACGCGGCTGCTGTGGGAGACGGGTGCGCTCGACTCCGAGGAGGTCGCCGCGCGCCTGCACCGGGCGGTCTCGCTGGCCGCCGGGGCGACGGCGTTCGTGGCCGGGTTCCTGCGCGGGTCGGCGTCGCTGCTCACGGCGGACGCGCGGCTGTTCGGCGTGGTCGACGAGTGGCTGGCCGGGTTGTCGGGGGCGGATTTCGCTGCGGCCCTGCCGTTGTTGCGGCGGGCGGTGGGCGACTTCAGCCCGGCGGAGCGGCGGATGCTCGGCGACCGGGTCAAGGGCACGGCGGCGGGTGGTGCGGCGGCTTCGAGCGAGTGGGACGAGGAGCTGGCGGCGCGGCTCGCGGGGCACGTGCGCGAGTTGTTGGCGACCGGTGCATGACCGTGCGGCCGGCAGGTGACCGTGCGCCCCGGTGATCGGTCGGGCGATGGGTGGCTGATGTGAGGGGTGTGGTTGGGCGGGGTTCCTCTTCGTTCTAACCGAGGGGCGGTAACGGTGTTTCCGTACATATTCTGACGATGATCACCCGAAGGTGTGAGTACGGGCCCTCGGCGGCCGGGAATGGGTGGGGTGGGGCATGACGCACGACATCGCGGCCGAGCGGCAGCGGCGGTGGAGGTTGTTGCTGGGCGGGGCGGCTGGTGATCTCGGCCCGTTGGGCTCGGACGATCAACGGCGGGATGCGGCGCTGACCGGGTTGTACGGCGGCGGCGAGGACGCGCCTTCGACCGACGGCAAGCGGAGTGCCGGTCTTGGCGGCTCGTCGCCCGTCCTGCACCGGTGGCTCGGTGACGTGCGCACGTACTTCCCCAGCTCCGTCGTCCAGGTCATGCAGCGGGACGCGGTGGAGCGGTTGGGGCTGCGCCAACTCCTGCTCGAACCGGAACTGCTGTCCAGCGTCGAACCGGACGTGAGCCTGGTCGGCACGCTCGTCTCGCTGTCCCGCGCCATCCCCGAACGCACCCGCGAGACCGCCCGCGCGGTCGTCCGGAAGGTGGTGGAGGACATCGAGCGCAAGCTCGCCGACCGCCTCCTCGCCGCCGTCCACGGCGCGATCGACCGGTCCCGCCGCACGAGCCGGCCGCGACTGTCCGATGTGGACTGGAACCGCACGATCCGGAAGAACCTGCGCCACTACCAGCCCGACCAGCGCACGGTCGTCGTGCAGGACCTCGTCGGCAACAGCCGGCGCAGCCGACAGGCCTCCCTGCGCGACGTGGTCCTGCTGGTCGACCAGTCCGGTTCGATGGCCGAATCCGTCGTGTACTCCGCGGTGCTGGGGGCGTCGCTGGCCTCGCTGAAGGCCGTCGACACGAAGCTCGTCGTGTTCGACACCGAGGTCGTCGACCTGACCGAGCAGCTGAAGGACCCGGTCGACCTGCTGTTCTCCACCCAGCTCGGCGGCGGCACGGACATCAACCGCGCGGTGGCGTACGGGCAGTCGCTGGTGCGCCGCCCCACCGACACCGTCATGGTCCTGATCAGCGACCTGTACGAGGGCGGTGTCGCGCAGGAGCTGCAACGACGCGTCCGCGAGCTGGTGCAGAGCGGCGTGACGGTCGTGGTCCTGCTGGCGTTGTCGGACAGCGGCACGCCCGCCTACGACCACGAGTTGGCGGCCCGCCTGTCGGACCTGGGCGCACCCGCGTTCGCCTGCACCCCGGACCGGTTCCCCGACCTGTTGGCGACCGCGTTGCGACGCGAGGACGTCGCCGCCTGGGCCGAGCAGAGCGGCATCCCGGTCGGCCGCTGAACGCCCGCCTACCGGATGACGACGCGGCCGAGGGTGAGGAACGGCGCGCCCCGGGTCAGCACCGCCGCCCGACCGCGCGGGTCAGGCCCGGCCATCCACACCTGTCCGCCGCGCCGGATGTTCTCGCGCACCCGTTCCGGCACCTCCCACAGCCGCAGGAAAGTGCGGTCGGAGCCGGCCGTCTCCAAGTACGTCTGCCGCCCGACCCGCGTCCGCCCCGGCACGAAGGCCACCGACACGGCGTGCCGGGGGTAGGTGTCGAGCAGCCGCCGCAGGCTGCGCCGTGAGGAGAAGTGCCGCAGCCCCGGCACGGCGAACTCGATGCACAACGGCGTGAGCACGAACACCCACGGCGACCCGATCCGCTCCGACACCGCCCACAGCACCAGGAGCCCGATCAACCCCAGCGCGATGAACCCGACCGCGCGGCGATCCGCGCTGGTCAGGCACCTGTTCACCCAAGCGTCGCCCACCACCGCTCCCAGCCGACCAGAAGTCCTACCCCTGGATAGCCGAATTATTGATCACGCAAACTCAGCTGCGGACGAGCTTCGCCGGGAACAGCTTGGGCACGCCCCGGAACGTCACCACCGTGTTCCCGGAACGGTCGGGCGACACGACCCACGCGCGCCGGTGCCGGCGGATCCGACCACGTGCCAGCGGTCCGGCGCTGACGTCGAGGACGACGGACCGGACGCCGTGCACGACGAGCAGCCCCCCGCGCCAGTGCACGCGCACGTAGACCCAGGCGTGGTCACCCATCACCTTCGTGTACGGCCGGCGCCGGGCGAGCCCGGCCCCGAGCACCAGCACGGAAAACAGCAGCAGCCCGAGCGGCAGGGGGGACGAGACCTCGAAGGCCAGGGTCAGGGCGAGCTGCAGCACGAACGCGAGCGCGCCGAGGACGACCCAGCCGAACGCCCGCCGACTGGCCACCTCCAAGCAGTACCGGGTCCACCGGTCATCGACAGCCGCACCTTCGGTGGACGGCTTGTTCGGCACGGCCACGAGCCACCTCCGCCAGGCGAACCCAGGTTACGACCGGCGCACGGCCCGCCGAATCGGCCAACCGGCCCGATCACCGACGCCCGGCCGGGCGACCCTGCTGGGCGTGTCGGTTGCGCACGCCCTAGCCTGCGTGAACCATTCGGACCTGCGGGATCGTGACCGGTTGGGCCGGTCGAAGGACTACCGCCACCGGACTCCAACGAGTTAGGCTGCCCTAAGTTGGGAGGTGAGCGGTGAACGAGACACGTCGACCGCCGGCACCGCATCCGGCGGAGCGGGCTCGCACCATCGCCGCCCGGGGTGGGCGCGCGGCCCTGCTGCCGTCCGACGGCGCGGAGAACCGGGTCACCCCGGTGCTGCACCACGTCCACCCGCACGGTGACGCGACGATCGTGCTGCCGGACGAGCACCCGCTGGTCGAGTCCGCCCGCGCGACGGAGCTGACCGCCATGCTGGAGCTCGCCGACCAGGCGCCCGTGCAGCTGCGCGAACCGGTGCGCGGCCTGCTCTGGATCACCGGCTGGCTGCGCACGCTCGCCCCGGCCGAGGCCCGCGAGGCCGGTCTCCAGGTCGCCGACGTGCGCCCGGACCCGCGTCTGCTCGACATCGGCCACGGCGCGTCGGTGCTCAGGTTGACGCCCGCCTCGCTGGTGGTGGCCGACGCCGAGGGGACCACGTCGCTGCGGCCGGAGCTGTTCGCGCAGGCCGAGCCGGACCCGTTCGCCGCGCTGGAGGACCACTGGCTGCGCCACCTGGAGCTGTCGCACCGCGATGTGGTGGGCCAGCTCGCGCAGCACCTGCCGGACAACCTGAAGGGCGGTCACGTCCGCCCGCTCGGGCTGGACCGCTTCGGCCTGCGGCTGCGGGTGGAGATGGCGGACGAGGACCACGACGTGCGCATCGCGTTCTCGCAGTCGGTGTCCACGGCGCAGGAGTTGGCGGGCGAACTGCGCCGGCTGATGGGCTGCCCGTTCCTGGCGCAACGCCGCTGAGCGCAACGGCGCTGGATCTGACCCCGCTGGACCCAACGGCGCTGACGACCGCGCGGTTACCGTGTGGGGGTGATCGACGACCTCGACGCCCGGTCCCGCCACGGCTACCGGCTGGAGCTGCTGCTCGTCTTCGCCGTGACGCTCGGGCTGTCGGGGCTGCGGAGCCTGGTGCGGCTGCTGGACAGCCTGCTCGACCCGAAGCCGCTGAACGAGCAGAAGGTCGCGATCAACGTCCCGCAGGCGCGGTTCGACCTGCTCGACCTGATCGCGCAGCTGCTGAGCGTCGTGCAGCTCGCGGCGTGGGGCGGGCTCGGCCTGTACCTGCTGTGGCACGGCGGGATCAAGCTCAAGGCGCTGGGGCTGGACCGCACCCGGATCGGCCCGGACGCGCTGGGCAGCCTCGGCCTGGCGGCGTTGATCGGCATCCCGGGGCTGATCTTCTACCTGGTCGCGTGGAACCTGGGCCTGAACCTGGCCGTGCAGCCGTCCACTTTGGACGAGTCGTGGTGGCGCAGCGTCGTCCTCGTCCTGGCCGCGATCGGCAACGCGTGGGCGGAGGAGGTGCTGGTCGTCGGGTACTTGCTCACCCGGCTCAAGCAGCTGGGCTGGCGGGACGACACCGCGTTGCTGGCCAGTGCGGTGCTGCGCGGGTCGTACCACCTGTACCAGGGGTTCGGCGGGTTCGTCGGCAACGTGGTGATGGGTCTGGTGTTCGGCAAGGTGTGGCAGCGCACGAACCGGCTGTGGGTGCTGATCGTCGCGCACGCGCTGCTCGACGTGGTGGCGTTCGTCGGCTACACGGCGTTGCGCGGTCACGTGTCGTGGCTGCCGTGAGTCCACCGACCAGGGTCTCCGCCCACCCCTGGGGCGCATCCGAGCGCCGGCCGTCGCGGTCATCGCAACCTTCGTCGTAGCAACACCTCCCGACGCCGCCACCGACCGCGTCAAGATCATCATGCCAGGCGCGGGGCGGACGGCGCCCCGCCGGGGACCGCACCCGGTGACCCGCCGCGTCGTCCGGGTGTCCGGTCGATCGGCTGAACCTAGGGTGGGGTCATGGACGACCTCACCTTGGCGGACGAACTGGCGTTGCTCGCGTACGCCGACGACGGCTCGCGGAAGCTGGGCCAGCCGGCGTTCGGCTACGGCCTCGCCGGTGCGCTGCTGGTCGAGCTGGCGTTGGCGGAGCGGGTCGACGTGGTGGACAAGAAGGTCGTCGTCCTGAACCCCACCCCGGTCGGACGGCCGCTGCTGGACCAGGCGTTGGCCAGGATCGCGGACGACAAGCCGCGCAAGCCCGCGCACTGGATCGACAAGCTGAGCAAGAAGCTGACCGACCAGGTGCTCGACGGGCTGGTGGCCGGTGGCGTGCTGCGCCGCGAGGAGGACCGGGTGCTCCTGGTGTTCCCGCGCACCCGGTTCCCCGCGCCGGACGGCGTGCAGCCGGCGGCGGAGACCGATGCCAGGGCGCGGATGACGTCGGCGGTCACCGGCGACGGGCTGGTGGACCCGCGGACGGCCGCGTTGTGCGCGCTGGTGAAGGCCGTCGGCTACGACCGCAAGGTGTTCGCCGACCTGCCGCGCGCCGAGGTGCGGAAGCGGTTGAAGGTGATCTCCGAGGGCGACTGGGCGGCGACGGCGGTGCGGAAGGCGATCGAGGAGGTCCAGTCCGCGATCACGGTCGCCGTCATCGTGCCTGCGGCAACGAGCTGACCGGCGGGAAGTGAAGCCTCGCGGTGGGGCCGGCCCACCAGGGGGAAGCGGGCGGCGGTTCGGGCGGCGGCGGTGACGTCGGGGTCCTCCAGCACGGCGGCGAGCTGCCCTGACCAGCTCCTGGAGCAGCTGGTTCGTCGCCGCGCCGACTTGGTCGGGTGCGTCGACGACCAAGCGGAAGTCCGCCACTGAGACCGCCTGTGGAACACGGTCATCCCGCAACCGGGCAGACGGGCCCCGTGGTCCACCCGACGACGCAACGTTTCGAAAGCCCGCTACGTCGATTGCGCAACGAATCGTCATTCCAAGGCGGTCATACGATCGAGTCTCGCCGGAATGGGCCACACTGAGCTGCTGTTCGGACCGACCAGGGGTTACCCTCGGTGCTGTGACTGCGCACATCGCCCAGACCGCGTCCACCGACGGCGCACCGGCACCGGCGCCCCGGGTCGACAGCGAAGTCGGCCCCCTCCGCACGGTGCTGCTGCACCGGCCCGGCGCCGAGCTCAAGCGGCTCACCCCGCGCAACAACGACCAGCTGCTGTTCGACGGCGTGCCGTGGGTCGACCGCGCACAGGAGGAGCACGACGCGTTCGCCGAGCTGCTGCGCGGGCGCGGCGTGGAGGTGCTGCTGCTGTCGGACCTGCTGGTCGACGCGCTGCACGACGACCGGGCCCGGATCGCGGGCATCCACAGCGCGGTCAACGAGCGGCGGCTGGGCATCGACCTGGCCGACGCGTTGCGCTCGCACCTCGCGTCGATCAGCCCGGACCAGCTGGCCACCGCGCTGATGACCGGCATGACGTTCGAGGAGCTGCCCGCCGCCGAGGGCGCGTCGCTGGTGCGCAAGATGCACCACCCGATCGACTTCGCCGTCGACCCGCTGCCGAACCTGCTGTTCACCCGCGACTCGTCGGTGTGGGTCGGCGACCGGGTCGCGATCACGTCCTTGGCGCTGCCCGCGCGCGACCGGGAGACCGCGCTGACCGACCTGATCTACGCCTACCACCCCCGGTTCCGCGAGACGGGCCGCGCGTACGGGGCGCACTCCGCGCCGGTCGAGGGCGGTGACGTGCTGCTGCTGGCGCCGGGCGTGTTGGCGATCGGCGTCGGCGAGCGGACCACGCCGGCGGGCGCCGAGTCGTTCGCCCGGTCCGCGCTGGCCGACGGCCTCGCGCACACCGTGCTGGCGGTGCCGATCACGCAGGAGCGGGCGACCATGCACCTGGACACGGTGTGCACGATGGTCGACCGGGACGCCGTGGTGATGTACCCGGCGGTGCGGGAGCACCTGTTCGCCTACCCGGTCCGGTCGGACGGCGCGGGCGGTGTCGCGGTCGAGGACCGGCGGCCGTTCCTGGAGGCGGCGGCCGACGCGATGGGCATCGAGAAGCTGCGCGTGATCGACACGGGGCTGGACCCGGTGACCGCGGAACGCGAGCAGTGGGACGACGGCAACAACACGCTGGCCGTCGGGCCCGGCCTGGTGGTGGCCTACGAGCGGAACGTGGAGACGAACGCGCGCCTCGAAGACGCGGGCGTCGAGGTCATCCGGATCAGCGGTTCCGAGCTGGGGTCGGGCCGGGGCGGGCCGCGCTGCATGTCGTGCCCGATCGACCGCGCCGCTCTGGTGTGAGTCCGCGCGAACTCGGGTGAACTCGGGTTAATCACATCGGGAAAGGGTTGCCTAAGCTTTCTTCGGCAACCCTTTCCTTACTCTCCATAGCCTTACCTGCAATGCATTAAATCGCACGTTCGGTTATTCTCGAAGGCATGGCGGTCAACCTGAAGAAGATTTCACCCGCACGTGCGACGAAGTTCCACGACCTGCTCCAGCAGCAGGTCCGCAACGAGTTCACGGCTTCGCACCAGTACGTGGCCGTCGCGGTCTGGTACGACGCCAACGACCTGCCCCGGCTGGCTTCGCACTTCTACCAGCAGGCGCTGGAAGAGCGCAACCACGCGATGATGATCGTGCGGTACCTGATGGACAACGGGCTTCCGGTGACCATTCCCGGCGTGGCCGACGTGCGCAACGACTTCGCCGGCCCGCGTGATCCGGTCGCGCTCGCGCTGGAGCAGGAGAAGACGGTCACCGAGCAGATCGTCACGCTCGCCAAGGCCGCCCGCGACGAGGGCGACTACCTCGGCGAGCAGTTCCTCCAGTGGTTCCTCAAGGAACAGGTCGAGGAGGTCGCGTCGATGACCACGCTGCTGACCGTGGTCGACCGCGCCGACGGCAACTGGTTCCACGTGGAGAACTTCCTCGTCCGCGAGAACGTCGGCGAGGAGGGCACGGACCCGACCGCGCCCAGGGTCGCCGGCGGGGCTCTCTGAAACACGAACTCGGAAGCGCCCGTCACCGCACTGGTGACGGGCGTTTCGCCTGTGCTCAGCTCAGGCATCTCCGATCGGGCCGGCTCAACTCGATACCGGTGACCGTGTCGCCCGCGTTCATGAAGTAGAACCGGTACCGTGCACTGGCGTCCAACGGCTGGTTGAAGCCGTGCGGGTCCTGCTCCGCCTCGGGGTAGAGCCGGTGCATGCGCGCCCGCGAGTCGCCGATGCGCAGACCGTCCGGGGTTCGGACGCCCGCCTCGATCCGCAGCTCCACCGCGACACCATCCATGATGCCCACCCAGCCGCGCACGGCGTTCAACGTGTGGGCGACGCACGAGAACTCCGGCTCGTTCGCCTCACCGCCGATCTCGCCCGTGGCCTGGAGTTCGGCGGGTGTCATGCCCAGCCGCACCTTCCCGATCCCGCCGGCGTCGAGCACCGGGGTGTCGTCCACCTCGACCGTCTCGCTGACGGTGATCGTGACCGGCGGCAGGGTCGGAGGCTCGGCCACGTCGCACGACGTCAGCAGGAGCAGGAGCAACGCCCCGACGACGGATCTCACTCGTCCCCCAGGTCGCAGTCGTGGCCGATCGACTCCATCCGCACGGACGTCACCCTGCCGGCGGCGTCCAACCGGAGCACGTACTGCCAGGCGGGCGTGCCGGGCATCGGGACGGTCAGCAGGTCGCCCCGCCGCCACACCGCCGTCGGATAGCGGGTCAGCACCTCGGCCGTGGACGACCCCGCCCCCACCCCGGACGGCGTCACGCCCAGCGCCGGCAGCGTGATCCGCACGACGCCGTGGCGCGGGGACACCACGACGGCCTCACCCGCGACGACCCCCGTCGAGTAGTAGTCGCACGTCTCCATCCGCACGGGGTAGAGCACGGTGTTCGCGTCCCGCAGGTCCTGGCGGGTCATGCCGAGCGCCATGCCGCCGTAGCCACCGGGTTCCGCCGGCTTCGACGCTGCCACCGACACGGTCACCGTCTCCACCACCGTGGACCGCGAGGGAGCCGCCGGTTCGCTGACCAGCCGCCCGATCCCGCTGACCGCCGCACCGCCCGCGACCAGCACCGTCAGCGAGAACGCCGCCGCCACCGCCGTCCGCGTCCGCCGCCGACGACGCGCCCCGGCCACGATCGCCTCGGCGGTGTCCGGCGGGGCGGGCAGGTCGAGGCGATCATCGGCGAACAGCTCGCGCAACCGGTCGTCCAGTTCCACCGTCACCCCTCCTCCAGCCTCTTGCGCAGCGTGGCCATCGCCCGGCTGTTCTGGCTCTTGACGGTGCCCGGTGAGATGCCGAGGGTGTCCGCGATCTCCAGCTCCGACAGGCCCTCGTAGAACCGCAGCACCACCACCGCGCGCTGCCGGGGCGGGAGGGCGCGGAGGGCCTGCCACAGCGGCTCGTGCTCCAGCCGGTCGACCCCCGACTCGCCGACCGCGTCCGGGAAGTCGGCCACCAGCCGCTCCCGGCGATGCCGCCGCCACCGGCTGATGTGCGCGTTCGCCATCGACCGGCGCGCGTACGCGAGCGGCTCGATGCCTTTGCGCACCAGCGCCGCCCACCGCGCGCCCAGCTTCTCCAGCACGGTCTGGACCAGGTCGGCGGCATCGTGCGGGTTGCCGGTCAACGCGTGGCCGTACCGCAGCAGGGCGGGCAGCGACATCCGGACGAACTCCCCGAAATCCGCCCGGACGTCCGCGTCCACCCACTCGACCGGCAGGACCGCCGTCACCTCAGTTGCCCCCTTCCGGCGACCTCCCGACCACCGTCGGGACGTTCACGCGCGAAGGGGGCTTCCGGTTGTCACCCGAAGGTCACAGATCAGGTCACAGGACGGGCAGCGGGCGGAACGCGCCGTCCGCGTCCGGCGTGAACTCGTGCACGGCCACCACCGCGTCGGCCGGGATCGGCCCGTAGACGTGCGGGAACCACGGGCCGTCCTCGGTCTCCCCCGGCTCCCACAGCACCGGCAGGCCCTCCGGGTCCACCACCAGCAGCACGAGGTCGTGCCGGCCGGGGTAGAGCCGGTTCGCGGGCAGGTGCACGGTGCCGGGGTCCGAGCAGTGCACGAACCCGTCCGGGTCGAGCGGGATCGCGCCGTCCCCGCGGGCACGCGTCCAGTCGGCCTTCAGGCTGATCCGCAGGATCACGCCGCCTCCTAGTTGTCCACAGGAGCCTGTGGACAAAGCTGGGGATACCTGTGGACAGGTCCGCGCGGGGTGTCAGCGCAGAGTGATCTGCCGCCCGCGCAGGCCGTCCCGCGAACGCCGTTCCGGCTCGGTCAGCGGGTCGGTCCCAAGGCTGGTCAGAGCGTCCAGCAAACGCTTGCCCAACGCCTCCGCGCCCGGTGCCCACTCGCTGGAGTGCAGCTCCCGGTCCAGGTCCCACACCGGCACGAGCAGGCCGTGCGCGCGGAACGAGCCCGCGTACCGGGAACCCTCGCCGAGGTCCAGCTCACCGCGCACGGACAGCCGCGCGAGGGCCGCGAGCAACGTCTCCTCCGGCTCGGGGCGGACCCAGCGCAGGTGCGCCTTGTCGCCCGCGTCGACCCAGTAGGCCGCTTCGACACCGGGCGCTTCGAGGCG
This sequence comes from Saccharothrix isguenensis, assembly GCF_052936305.1. Taxonomy (NCBI): domain Bacteria; kingdom Bacillati; phylum Actinomycetota; class Actinomycetes; order Pseudonocardiales; family Pseudonocardiaceae; genus Saccharothrix; species Saccharothrix isguenensis. Next base: position 93,212 of record NZ_CP193626.1, on the reverse strand, counting down.
TTCGGTGGGCAGGATGGCGGCGTTGGCGCGTTCCAGGGACAGGGCGACGTCGCCGGTGGGCTCGTTGTCCGGCGGCAGCCACCACGCGAAGTCGGGGTGCAGCTCGGGGCTCAACCCGGCCTCGGGGTCGAGCAGGTCCTGGAGGCGGCCGGGGTTCGTGCCGTCGTCCGGGCCGACGACCGCGAGCGCGTCACCGGTCCCGGCGGTCAGCGCCCACTGCACGGCGCGGGCCAGGTCGCGGCTCAGGTCGCCGGACCGGGTCTGCACCTGGAGGCCGACGAACGCGGTGCCGTCCGCGCGGACCAGGCCGGCCGCCGCCATCGGCAGCACGGTGGCCAGCACGACCTCGCGCGCCGCGCCTTCCTTGAGCGGCAGCTTGACCGTGGCCGAGGGCACGAACTCGCGCAGCGCGATCAGCTCGGCCTCGGCGGCCAAGCCCTCGAACGGGCGCGAGACGATGACGTCGGTGCCGCCACCGGCACCGCCGTGGCACGCCTTGTAGCGCTTGCCGGAGCCGCACGGGCACGGCTGCCGCGGGTTGACGCCGTCCGCCGGCTTGTTCTTCACGGCTGTCCGCTTCGCCACCGCGCGCCTCCTCGGTCCTCAGGGCTGGTCGGGCGTCAAGTTAGCCGCAAGGTGCGCGCGGGTTTCGTCCGGGTTGTTGGTGGCGAGGAACCGGACGCCGCGCTCGCGGCACAACGCGATGTCGGCCGGATCGTCCACGGTCCACGTGTAGACGCCCTGTCCCCGGTCCGGGTGACGTCTGAGCAGCTGAACGCCCGGTCCGGCGTAGTCAGCGAACCAGGGCCGCGTGCGGGGCCACAACCGGTCGTAGAGCAGGACGGTCGGCACGTCGGGGCGCAGCTGCTTGAACCGGTGCACGGCGAACACCGAGAACGACATCATCACCGCGTCGACCCGGTGCCGGTCAAGCTGCTCGGCGAGCGCGCGCTCCACCTCTCCCCGGTAGCGGACGGGGTGCTTGGTCTCGACGAACACGCGGGTGCCGTGGTCGGCCGCCAGCCCGAGCAGCGCGTCCAGCGTCAGCACCTCGGCCGGGTCGCCGCCGTGCCAGCTGCCGAAGTCGTGCCGGCGCAGCTCGTCCAGCGTCATCCCGCTGACCGCCCCGGACCCGTCGCTGGTGCGGTCGATGGTGCGGTCGTGGACGCACACGAGTTGCCCGTCCTTGGTGAGCCGCACGTCGCACTCCAACCCGTCTGCGCCCTGCCGCAGGGCCAGCTCGTAGGCGGCGAGGGTGTGCTCGGGGAGGCGGGTGGACGCGCCGCGGTGGGCGACGACTTCAGGTGGCACGACCCGGGATGCTCCTGCCGGATACCGATCAGGTCAACTTCGACTACCGCACGTCACAGCTCCCTGAATGTTTGAAAGAACAACGACATCCCGATGGACGAAGGCCGCGCGCACGACCTACCGTCCGTGGACGTGGCCTCTTTCGACCAGCACGACGTGGCTTTCATCGCGGACCCCTACCCCGCGTTCGCCGCGATGCGCGCCCGGGGCGAGGTGCACTGGCACGAGCGGATGCGCGTCCCGATGGCGGTCTCGCACGCGGCGGCGTCGGCGGTGCTCAAGCACCGGTCGCTCGGCCGGATCTGGAACGACGCGCAGCCGGTCGAGCGGTTCACCGCGTTCAACCTGCTGCACCGCAACTCGCTGCTGGAGAACGAGCCGCCCACGCACGGGCGGCTGCGCAGGCTCGTCGCCGCCGCGTTCGGGCGGGGTCACGTGGAGCGGCTGCGGCCGTGGATCGCGGACCTGGCGGACCGGCTGGTGGACGGGCTGGTGGACGGGATCAAGGCGGACGGGCAGGCGGACCTGCTCGCCCACGTGGCCGCGCCGCTGCCGGTCGAGGTGATCGCCGAGCTGCTGGGCGTGCCCACGGCGGACCGGCCGCTGCTCCAGCCGTGGTCGAACGCGATCGTGAAGATGTACGAGTACGGGTTGCCCGAGGAGCGGCGTGCGGCGGCCGAGGAGGCGTCGGCGGAGTTCGTCTCCTACCTGCGAGAACTGGTGGCGTTGCGGCGCAGGTCGCCCGGTGACGACCTGGTGTCCGACCTGGTGGCCGTGACGGACGCGGACGGCGCGAAGCTGACCGAGGACGAGCTCGTCGCGACGGCCGTGCTGCTGCTGATGGCCGGGCACGAGGCCACGGTGAACGTCATCGGCAACGGCGTCCGGGCGTTGATGAAACACCCGTCCGAGTGGCGTCGGCTGGTGGACGACCACACCCTGTTGCCCACGGCGGTGGAAGAGCTGATCCGCTTCGACTCGCCGTTGCAGCTGTTCGAGCGCACCGCGACCGAGCCCGTCACCATCGCCAGCCACGAGTTGGCGCCGGGTCAGAAGATCGCCGCGCTGCTCGGCTCGGCGGCCCGTGACCCGGCGGTCTTCACCTCACCCGACACCTTCGACGTCGGCCGCAAGACCAACCCGCACCTGGGCTTCGGCATGGGCATCCACTACTGCCTGGGCGCCCCGCTGGCCCGGATCGAGATCCAGGCGGCCCTGGCCTCCCTGGCCCGCAAGCTACCGGGCGCCGAACTGGCCGCCGAGCCCCGGCGCAAGGCCGAGTTCGTCATCCGGGGCCTCCACGACCTGCCCCTGACGAGCGCCGGCTAGCCCTTGAAGGGGTACTTCTTCGGCAGCTTGAAGCCGCGCTCGGCCATCACCGCGCGGAGGCGGTCCGGGTAGTCGGTGATGATGCCGTCCACGCCGTCGTCGATCAGCTTGCGCATGGTCGGCATGTCGTTGACGGTCCACGGGACGACCTTCAGGCCGTGCGCGTGCGCCTCGTCGACCAGGGCTTTCGTGGTGAACGGGACGTAGTCCGGGTCGCCGACCGCGCCGCCCTGCGGGTTGCCGTGGACCGGGGAGAGGGCGGACGCGCCGAAGCTCTTCACGGCCTTGACCACGCTGCCGCCGAAGTCCTCCAGCTTCAGGCCGCCCGTCCACGGGGAGCCGGGGCGGAGGAATTCGGGCTGGGTGAGGGCGACCAGCGGGAGGCGCGGCTCCGCCTGGGCCCACAGCATCAGGGTGCCCCAGTCGAAGGACTGGATGGTGACGTTGCGGTAGAAGCCGGACTTGCGGATCTCGCGGGCCGTGACCTCGACGAACTGCTCGCGCGGGGCGGTCTCGTGCGGCGCGGCGGCTTCGACCTTGGTCTCGATGTTGAACTTGACGGTGAACGCGCGGTGGTCGCGGGCCAGGGCGAACACCTCGGCCAGGGTCGGCATCTTCGCGCCCGGTGACAGCTCCTGGTCCGGGTGCCGGTCCCAGCGGCGCGAGCCGCAGTCCAGGGTGCGGACCTGGTCGAACGTCAGGTCCTTCACGTACTTGCCCGCGTACGGGAACGCCGGGTCGCCGGGGAAGGCGGGGGCGGTGTCGATGCACTTGGCGGGGTTCGTCTTGCGGTCGTGGGTGACGACTTCGCGGCCGTCCTTGGTGATCTGGACGTCCAGTTCGAGGGTCGTGACGCCGAGTTCGAGCGCCTTGCCGAACGCCGCCACCGTGCTCTCGACCGTCAGCCCGATCCCGCCCCGGTGGGCCTGGAGATCGAACTTCTGGCCGGATCTCCTGTCACCGTCCGCGCTCGCCACGCCCGGGACCAGCACGATCAGGGTCAAAGCTGCCACGAGTGCCCGCATGGGGTCACGGTGGCACGCGACCTGTCAGCCGCCCAACCGCCGGAGCGAGAACGACCATTGAACAGCGGGGAACGCGAGCGTTGCCGCAGCCGGGTTCTCCGAGTCCCGCACGGCCGCGGCAGACCCGGATCTTCGCCTGGGAGGGTAGGAGGCAGGCGGGAAGGTACGGCTGCCCAGCCGGCGGCCGCACGAGCCGGTGGAGGGCATCGAGCACGTGACCGGCGACCTGGTCGGAGGTGAGGGCATCGACGCTGCGGTGGACGGTGCCGAGGTGATCGTGCACCTCGCCGGCGGGCCGAAGGGTGACGCCGGGGCGACCGCGAACTTGGCGCGTGCGGCGTCGGAGGCCGGTGCGACACCTGGTGCACATCTCGGTGATCGGGGCCGACCGGGGGCTTCCGGGCCGATGAGGGCCTGGGCCGGCCGGCACCTTCACGGTGTCCGAGCGGACGACTCGCGGTGTCCGAGCGGACGACTCGCGGTGGGTGGGTGGTTAGCGGGGGGAGCCTGAGGGGCGGGTGGCTCGGAGGGCGGGGGTGGGGGCGTCCTTGACGTCCACCACGCGCATGCGGCGGATGCTGCCGACGTCCACCGGGAGCAGGAGTGCGGTGATCCGGCGGACCACCAGCGCCGTGACGATGGCGACCGCGGCGGCCAGCAGGTCGGCGATGGCGTGGAACAGCACGCCGTCCGCCAGGGCCTGCACGCTGGAGCGGAACGACCAGACGACCGTGAACGCGAAGAACAGGCCCATCGCCACCCAGAGACCCCACCACCAGCGGATGGTCTTGGAGGGGGCGGGGCGGGTGGTGGCGGGTAGGCGGAGGGCCGCGTGCTCCAGCTCCGCCAGCACGGCGCCGGGCACGATGAGGTTCACGCCGGGCACGACGAGGCTGATCAGCACCTCGCGGTCCGACCTCGACGGCCGGTAGCCCGCATCGGTGGCCGCCGCGTTCCGCGCCCGGCGCAGCCACAGCAGCGTGAACACGAGCCCCATCCCGCAGGCCACGAACGTCACCACCGACGACGACACGACCATCGCGTCCGACACGCCGACCGTCGTCGCGGACAGGGCGCCGTACCGGCTGAGCAGCAACAACACGTAGCGCCAGATCTCACTGCCGAACGCCCACAGCGCCGTCACGGCGGCCAACCCGAGCGCGTGGGACGCGGTGCGCGCCGCACGCTGGGCCTGGCCGATCGTGTCCACGGGCTGGTCGTCGTCCGTCGCCACCGACGTGGGCCAGCGCCACGCCAGCAACGGGAAGCCCCAGCGCGGGGGCACCGGGTACGACGGCGGCCCGGTGTAACCGCGCCGTGGCGCGGCGAGGCGACGCTGCGTGTAGGCGCCGGGTGGCGGGCTCGCCACCCAGTCCACGCGCATCGGTCGCAGTGCCATGTCAGATGACCTCGGGCTCCGCGCCGTCGACCTCACCGACCAGCGGACGACCGGAGACGGCCCACACCTGCATGCCGCCGTCGACGTTCGTGGCGTCCCAGCCGTTGGCGTTCAGGTACTGCGTGACCCGCGCGGAACGGCCGCCGGCGCGGCACACCACGTAGAACTCGGCGTCGCCCGGGAGGTCGCCCAACCGGCCGGCCAGCTCGCTCATCGGGATGTGCAGCGCGCCCGGGGCGTGGCCCGCCGCCCACTCGTCGGCTTCACGCACGTCGAGCAGCACTTTGCCCGCCGGCAGCTCGGCCGGCACCTCGGACACTTCAACGCTGGGAACGGTCACGGGTCCATGCTGCCACGGGGCTGATAAACCGGGGATAAGGAGCACACCGGCCGCCCTCCCTCGAAGGGATGACGGCCGGCGTGGTCTCCAGCGGAGGCAGTGACCGACTGGTCCGGGGACTAGTGGGCGGTCGCCTTCTCGGCGCCGACGCCCGTGAGCGCCCGCACCTCCATCTCCGCGTACTTCTCCTTGTTGTCTTCCTTCGACAGCACCGTGCCGACGTAACCCAGCAGGAATGCCAGCGGGATCGACACGATGCCCGGGTTGGACAACGGGAACAGCGCGAAGTCGGCGTCCTTGAACATCGACGTCGGCCTTCCGGACACCGCCGGCGACAGCACGATCAGCGTGATCGTCACCGAGAGACCGCCGTAGATGCTCCACAGCGCGCCGGAGGTGTTGAACCTCTTCCAGAACAGCGAGTAGAGGATGGTCGGCAGGTTCGCCGACGCCGCCACAGCGAACGCCAGGGCCACCAGGAACGCGATGTTCTGGCCGTTGGCCGCGATACCGCCGAGGATCGACACGAGGCCGATCACGACCGCAGTCCGCCGCGCCACCTTGACCTCGGCCTCCTTGTCCTCCACCTGGCCCTTCTTGATGATGTTGGCGTAGATGTCGTGCGCGAAGGACGCCGAAGCGGTGATCGTCAGACCGGCCACCACCGCGAGGATCGTGGCGAACGCGACCGCCGCGATCAGGCCCAGCAGCAGCGGGCCGCCGAGCGCCTCGGCCAGCAGCGGGGCCGCCGAGTTCGGGCCACCCGGAGCCGCCCGGATCTTCTCCGCACCCACCAACGCCGCCGCGCCGTAGCCCAGGACCAGCGTGAACAGGTAGAACAGGCCGATCAGCCAGATCGCCCAGACCACCGAACGGCGGGCTTCCTTGGCGGTCGGCACGGTGTAGAAGCGCATCAGGATGTGCGGCAGACCGGCGGTGCCGAGCACCAGCGCGAGGGCCAGCGACAGGAAGTCCAGCTTGGTGGTGCCGTCCTTGCCGTACGCCAGACCGGGGCCGAGCAGCTTCTCGCCGGCCTTCGGGGCGTTGTCCACGGCCGCGCCGAGCAGGCTGGACAGGTTCATGCCGTACTTGCCCAGCACCCAGAGCGTCATCACGCCGGCGCCGACGATCAGCAGCACCGCCTTGATGATCTGCACCCAGGTGGTGCCCTTCATGCCGCCGATGAGCACGTACGCGATCATCAGGGCGCCGACGACCGCGATGACGATCGCCTGGCCGAACTTGCCGGTGATGCCGAGCAGCAGCGCGACCAGGCCGCCCGCACCCGCCATCTGGGCCAGCAGGTAGAAGAACGACACGGCCATGGTCGACGTCGCCGCCGCCGCGCGCACCGGGCGCTGGCGCATGCGGAAGCTCAGCACGTCGCCCATCGTGTACTTGCCGGTGTTGCGCAGCAGCTCGGCGACCAGCAGCAGGGCGATGAGCCACGCGACCAGGAAGCCGATCGAGTACAGGAAGCCGTCGTAGCCGTTCAGCGCGATGGCGCCCGCGATGCCGAGGAACGACGCGGCGGACAGGTAGTCACCCGCGATCGCGACGCCGTTCTGGGGGCCGGTGAACGCGCGGCCCGCGGCGAGGTAGTCGGCAGCCGTCTTGGTGTTGCGGCTGGCCCGGATCACGACGACCAGGGTTGCCGCGACGAAGATGCCGAAGATGCCGATGTTGAGCAGGGCGCTGCCGTTCACGCTTGACCCCCTTCAAGCTCGTTGCGGAGCTTCTCCGCCATGGGGTCGAGGTTTTTGTTCGCGTGCCGCACGTACAGCGTCGTGATGGCGAACGTCGACACGAACTGGAGCAGGCCGAGGATCAGGCCCACGTTGATGTTGCCGATGACCTTGGTCGACATGAAGCCGTGGGCGTAGTCGGCCAGGAGCACGTACGCCACGTACCAAGCCAGGAACAGGCCTGCCATGGGGAAGACGAAGCTCCGCAGCCGCCGGCGCAGCTCGACGAAGTCGGGGCTCTGCTGGACGTCTACCCAGACGTGATTGCCCTGGGCATCGGGGGTGTGCTGCTCAGAGGTGCTCACGGTCCCCTCCTCGCGTACTTGACGACGGTGTGAACGACACGTAAGTCCTCCTGGTGCGTTCCTGATACGCGGTGCACCGTAGGGAGACCTGGCTCACGCGAGAAAGACCTTTCGTGGCGGCTTGCGCTCAACTGTCGAGTGATGCGATGAGCGGTAGGAATGCTGAGACGAACAGCCACTCGGGTGATCAGAATCACCGGTAACCGGATAGGTGTGTATATCTTCACCCGATTGAGACCTATACGAACCCTGTGCAACCGCCGGGGAGTTCTCGAACGGTCTAGCGCTGGTCATGGCCGGAGGACGGTCGGCAGCACTCGGGAGGGGGCGGTCCAGACCTCTACCGGAAGCGCGGGAACCCTTGTGAGTGAACTCACGACCGCACACCCGCTCGGACCAGCGGCCGGTCAGGGCAGCGGCGGTGACGCGGTGTCGTCGGGTCGCTTGGCCTCGTCCTGGCGGGCCTTCTCCTCCGCCGTCCCGAACCGCACTTCCCGGTCCCGCATGAACCCCAGCGGATCGGGCGCGTGGAACCTCAGCAGGATCCGGCTGACGTCCTCGGGCTGCCGCCGCGCGGTCAGCCTGCTGATCATGATCATGGTCAGGAACGCCGCCGGCACCGTCACCAGCGCCGGCTGCGAGAACACCGAGGGCGCCCACCGCCCGGTGTAGGAGCTGATCACGGTCACCACCTGCGCCCCGATCACCAGCCCACCGCCGACCAGCAGCCCGGACATCGCGCCGACCCACGTCAGCCCGCGCCACCAGATGCCCAGCAGCAGCAACGGGCAGAACGTCGACGCCGCCAGCGCGAACGACATCGCCACCGTCAACGACGCGTCCGCGCCCGGCAGCGCCAGCGCGAGCAGCAACCCCACCACGCCCGTGATCACCGTCGCCCAGCGGAAGTCGCGCACCTTGCCCGGCAGGATGTCCGTGGACACCACCCCCGCCACCGACACCACGAGCCCCGACGACACGGACAGGAACGCCGCGAACGCGCCCGCCGCCACGACCGCGCCCAACACCTGGCCCAGCAGGTTCGGCTGCATCGTGCTCGGCAGCAGGAGCACCGCCGCGTCCGTCTTCCCGGTCACCAGCAGCTGCGGCAGGTACTGCCGGGAGATCACGCCCAGCACGGTCGGGAAGAGGTAGAACAGCCCGAGCAGGTACAGCACGTGCAACGCCGTGCGCCGCGCCGCCCGCCCGTCCGGGTTGGTGTAGAAGCGCACCAGGATGTGCGGCAACCCCATCGTGCCCAGGAACGTGGCCAGGATCAGCGAGTACGTCTCGAACAGCCCGGACAGCCCGTCGGTCTGGGGCCGCAGCCAGTCGTGGTTGGACGTCGGCGAGCCCTCGACCACCGGCACCGGCGAGCCCTCGGTGAACCGCAGCTCGGTCTGCTCGCCCACCTCGTACAGGCCGGGCGTCCAGTACACCGGGCCGTCCGCGTACGACCCGTTCAGCATCCCGGTCGCGGTCAGCTCCATCGCCACCTCGACCCGGACCCGCACCTCGTCGACGGTCGTCACGCGCGCGTCCTCGGGGAACCGCAGCACGCCCGACGAGTCCACCGGCTGCGCCCCGTTGCCCGGTCCGCCGAGGAACAGGGCGAACAGCACGAACGTCGGCGCGGCGATCGCGAAGAGCTTGCCCCAGTACTGGAACGCCTGCACCAGCGTGATCGCCCGCATGCCGCCGCCGAGGACGTTCACCATGACGATCCCGATCACGACCACGCCGCCCAGCCACGCGGGCAGGCCGGTGATCGTGTTCAGCGTCAACCCGGCCGACTGCAACTGGGGCACCAGGTACAGCACTCCGATGCAGATCACGAAGAACGTGCAGAACTTGCGCAGCCGCGTCGAGCCCAGCCGCGCCTCGGCGAAGTCGGGCAGCGTGTACGCGCCGGACCGCCGCAGCGGCGCGGCGACGAACAGCATCATCGCCAGGTAGCCCGCGGTGAAGCCGATCGGGTACCACAGGGCGTCGACGCCGTCCTTCAGCACGAGCCCCGCCACACCGAGGAACGACGCGGCGGACAGGTACTCGCCGGAGATCGCGGCGGCGTTGCGGGTGGCCGGGACGGCGCGGCGGGCCACCAGGAAGTCCGGTGTGGTGTTGGCCCGGCGGGAACCGACGTAGCCCAACAGGAACGTCAGCACCGCCATCACGCCGACGAGCACCAGGCTCCACGGTGTCTGGATCACCGGTCCACCGAACTCACGAAGTCCTGCTCATGCCTCTCCGCCAGCCCCCGGTACACGTAGCCGACGCCGTAGCAGAGCGGGAACGGCAGCACGCCCAACAGCAGCCACGGCAGCCGCACGCCCACCAGCTGCACCTCCGACAGCCACGGCATGAGGTAGAACGCCACCGGCATCAGCGCCAGGAACAGCAGCGTGCCGCCACCCAGCAGCAGACCCGTGCGCAGCTGCTGCCGGATCAGGTCGCGGATCAGCTTCTCGCCGACGCTGGTCTGCTCCTCCAGCTCGATGATCGTGCGCAGCACCCGCCCGCGTCCGCGCGGGTCCGCCAGCACCACCCGCCGGCGGCGGTTCTTGCGCGCCGACACCGACAGCCAGGCATCGCGTTCGGCCGGCTGCGGCTGGTCCGGTTGGCCGGGGGGGCCGGAGTGCCGGGTCATCCCCAACTGCTCTTGGGGGGACGCACGATCCTCTCCTTCAGCTCACGGGTGTGCCGCCGGCTGACCGGCAGCTCCTTCGCACCCTCACCGGAGCCGATCACCACCGCGTACCCGTTCGACGTCATCCGCAGCTCGGTCACCAGCGGCAGCGCCACCAGGAACGAGCGGTGGATGCGGACGAACCCGGCGTTCTCCCAGCGCTCCTCCAGCTGCGCCAACGGGATCCGCACCAGGTGGCTCGACCCGTCGCTGGTGTGCAGGCGCGCGTAGTCGCCCTGCGCTTCGACGTAGCGGACGGTGGCCCGTGGCACGAGCTTGATGGTGCCACCCAGCTCGACCGGGATCACCTCGTCGTCCTGCTGCTCCGCCGCGGCGGGCTCCGCGGTGACCCCCGGTGTCGCCGCGACCCGCTCCACCACCCGCGAGATCGCCTTGTTGATCCGGTCCTCGTTGATCGGCTTCGTCACGAAGTCCAACGCGCCCACCTCGAACGCCACCACGGCCTCCGAGTGCTCGACCCCCGTGACGAACACCAACGCCGGTGGCGCGCGGAACGCGCCGAGCACCCGCGCGAGGTCCGTGCCGCTCAGTCCGGGCATGTTGATGTCGGCGAACACGGCGTCGACCGGCGGCAGGCCTGCTCTGGTGCGGTCCATCACCTCGACGTCGTAGTCACCCCGGAGGATGCGCAGTGCCTCGGCCGCGTCGAAGGCCGTGAGCACACGTCGAATGTGCGGGCTGCTTTCAAGCAGGTACTTGATCTCGCTCAGACCGGGTGCCTCGTCGTCCACCGCCAGAACGAGGAGGCCGGTGTTGTCCGTGCGATTGCTCACTGGGGTACTCACTGTGCCGCGCATCTTGCCGACCCGGCGGGGTCGCTGTCTACGCCGGTTGCCGGACAGGCGCGAGGCCGTGACCTCACAAGCCGAATCGCGACCAGCGCGCGCGCTCTTCCAACGCCGCCAACCCCTCCAGCATGAAGTCGCCCGATCGGGTGGTCGCGCCGGCGAGTCCGAGGCGGGCGAGCAGGGGTCGGCGAGGCTCGGCGACCGCGATCTCCGCGCCCGGGTAGCGCTTCGCCACGATGCCGCGCAGGGTGCCGATGCCGTCCACCAGACCCAGTTCGAGCGCCTTCGCCCCGGTCCACACCTCGCCGTTGAACAGCTCGTCGTCGGTGCCCTTGAGCTTCGCGCCGCGGCGTTCCTTCACCCAGTCGGCGAACTGCTCGTGCATCTGGGCCTGGAGGCCCTTCAGCCACTCGACGTCCTCCGGCTTCTCCGGGCTGAACGGGTCGAGGCGGACCTTGTTGTCGCCGGCCGTGTGCACGCGCCGTTCGACGCCGTAGCGCTCGATCAGGCCGTTGAGGCCGAACCCGGCGCTCACCACGCCGATCGAGCCGACCAGGGACGTGCCGTGCGCGTAGATCTCGTCGCCCGCGCAGGCCAGCCAGTAGCCGCCGGAGGCCGCCAGGTCCTCGCAGAACGCCAGGACGGGCACCTTCTTCTTGGCGGCCAGCTCGCGGACCCGTTCGGCGACGAGGGCTGACTGGGTGGGCGCGCCACCCGGCGAGTTGATCAGCAGCGCGACGGCGACCAGCCGGTCGTGCTCGAAGGCGCGGGTCAGCGCGCTCTCCACGTTCTGCATGTTGATGGTGTTGCGGGCCATCGGCGTCGGCGTCGGGGTGATGACGCCGTGCAGGCGGACGGCGGCCACCACGGGTCCGCGCTCGGTCCGCTCGCTCACGATCCTGGGCAGCCGGGCCGCGATCTTGTCCGTGACGCTCATGGCTTCGACCTTACGTGTGCCGGTAGGTCGAGTGCGCCCTGGAAACACCGGCGCGCACCGCTAACATCGGGCGGTGACGTTCAACCCGATCCGCTGGCTCGAACGCTGTGTCGAGTGGTGGGACGTCCGGGGTCGGCAGAACGCGGACGGCCCGAGCCCGATGCACGTCTACTGGATGTGGATCGCGTGGAGCGTGTGCGCGGTCATGATGGTGACCGTGCTGGCGATCGCCGCGGCCTGATCCGGCTGCGGCCTGATCCCGTCAGACCTGATCCGTCAGGCCCGCACGACGGGTTGTTCGGACGTGTCCTCCAGCCGTGGCGGCACGATGGGCAGGTTCGTCCGCACGCCCCGGCTGTACTTGGGGATCTTGAGGATGATCTTCATGCCGGCGTCCGGCGCGGTCTCCACGACGAGCGCGTAGTCGTCGCCGAACACCGCCCGCATCCGGTGGTTGATGTTGCCGAGGCCGACGTGCGCGCCGGTCTGGTGGGCGTCCTTCAGGTCCTCGAAGAGCCGGTCCGGGTCCATGCCGACGCCGTCGTCCTCGACCGAGATCAGCGCCTCGGCGCCGTTGTCCTCGGCGATGATCGTCAGCTCGCCGCCGCCGGGCTTCTTCGCCAGCCCGTGCCGGACCGCGTTCTCCACCAGCGGCTGCAGCACCAGGAACGGCAGCACGACCTGCAGCACCTCGGGCGCGATCTTCAGCCGCACGTTCAGCCGCGGCCCGTACCGCGCCTGCTCGATGGTCAGGTAGCGGTGGATGTTCGTCAGCTCGTCGGCCAGCGTGGTGAAGAAGCCGTCCGTCCGGAACGAGTACCGGGTGAACTCGGCGAACTCCTGCAGCAGCTCCCGCGCGTGCGCCGGGTCGGTGCGGATCAGCGACGAGATCGTGTTCAGCGCGTTGTAGACGAAGTGCGGCGAGATCTGCGCCCGCAGCGCCCGCACCTCGGCCTGCGCCAACGCCTGCCGCGACTTCTGCAGCACTTCCAGCTCCAGCTGCGTGGAGACGAACCGCGCGGTCTCCTCGGCCATCCGGATCTGCCGCTTGTTCGCCACGCCGCTGACCACGATCAGGGTGCCGGCGACCTCGTTCTCCACCACCAGCGGCACGATCACGGCGGTGTGCAGCGAGCACGGGCCGGGAAGCTCGCAGTCGAGCTTGCGGTGCTCGACGTGCTCCTTGTGCCCCTCTCCGATGGCCCGCTCGATGTAGGTCCGGAGGAACTCGTAGTGGTCGTTCGCGCCGCCGTCCCACGACAGCAGCGTGCCCTCGTCGTCGGTGATGCCGACCGCGACGCAGCGCAGCATCTCGCGCAGGTGCGGGGTGGCTTTGTTGGCCGCGTCCTCGGTCAGGCCTTCCCGGAGGTCGGCCGACGCCTTGGACATGCGGTGCAGCATGTCCATCACGGCGTCCTCGACGGACGTGCTGACGCGGCGGGCACGGCACAGCATCACGAAGAGGCCGAGCACGGCCATGCTCGCGATGAGGCCGAGCAGAGCGCGCTCGGTCATGAGGTCCCGCACGGCGTCCATGCTGTTCCGTGGGGGCCCCATAGGCAAGGGGATGGGCGGGGTCAGACGCGCCCATCCGATGAATTGGCGGCAACCGTGGCGCTCTGCTTACCCGATCGGGCGATCTGCGGGTGTAGTGATCACCGAGAGTGGGTGCGCCCCGATCACTCGGGTCGCACCCACAGCCACGACACCCACCCCACGTCGGCACCGGTCCGGTCAGGATGGCGTGGTCGTGGTGGTCGTGGTCGGCTCTGCCGAGTCCTTGCACTTCAGCTTCTCCACCAGGTCGACCAGGCTCGGGTGGTCGAGGAGGTCGAGCTCCTCGAGCACGCGGCAGATCACCTCGGACACCTGGTCCTGGTGCAATGCGGGCTGCTGTTCCGCCGGCGCGGCGGCCGAGACGGCGATGGTCGAACCGGCGAACGTGGCCACTCCCATGGCGACCCCGATCAACGCGGCGGTGATGCGCTGGTTCACGGCTCCTCCAAGTAGTCAGTCGGACTCCTGGAGTAACTACCCACCCACCGGGCACTCAGCCGACGAACGGACTAAGCCACTCGTCCGTGTGACCTACTTGAGCAGCCGTGACATCCGCCGGTCGGCCAGCGGTTTGCCGCCGGTCTGGCACTTCGGGCAGTACTGGAACGCCTTGTCGGCGAACGACACCTCGCGGACCGTGTCGCCGCACACCGGGCACGGCAGTCCGGTCCGCGCGTGCACCCGCAGCCCGGACCGCTTCTCGCCCTTGAGGGTCGCCGCCGACTGGCCGACGGACCGAGCCACCGCGTCGGTCAGCACGCCGATCAACGCCTCGTGCAGCCGGTCCAACGCCTCCGGAGGCAGCTTCCCGGCCGTCGCGTACGGCGACAGCCGGGCCGTGTGCATGATCTCGTCGGAGTACGCGTTGCCGACACCCGCGATCAGCGCCTGGTCCGTCAGCGCGGTCTTCAGCCGCTCGGTCCGGCCCGCGAACAGGTCCTCCAGCTGGGTGCGCGTCACCGACAGCGCGTCCGGCCCCAGGCGGGCGATGCCCGGCACGTCCGCCGGGTCGTTCACCACCCACGCGGCCAGGCCCTTCTTCGTGCCCGCCTCGGTCAGGTCGAACCCCGGACCATCCCCCGGCGGACCCAGGTGCACGCGCAGCGCCAGCGGACCGCGGCCCGGCTTGGGCGGCGCCGCCGACAGGTGCTCCGACCAGCGCAGCCACCCGGCCCGCGCCAGGTGCACCACCAGGTGGATGCCGTCGCAGTCCAGGTCGAGGTGCTTGCCGAACCGGCCGGCACCCGTCACCTCGCGGCCCTGGAGCTCGGTCCACGGCGGCGTGAACGTCTTCAACACCTGCAGCGACGCCACGTCCACCCGGTGCACGCGTCGTCCGACGGCGTGCTCGCGCAGGTGGTGGGCGAGCGCCTCGACCTCGGGGAGTTCCGGCACCCGACCAGTGTCACCCGGCGAGGGCGATCAGTCGACCGGTTGCAGCGGGCCGTCCAGGTCGGGCAGCGAGTACATCTCGATCTTGCGGGCCACGTTGGCGACCTCGTTGCGCACGGTCAGGAACCCGCGCACCGAGCCGACCCACCGCTCCGGCGGCAGCTCCTCGGTCTTCTTCGACTCGGCGGCGACCAGCCACGGCCGGCGCACCGCCCAGCGGACCGGGAAGAACAGGAACACCAGGATCAGCGCCAGGATCAGCCACCCCGGCACGACGACCGCCTCCGGTGTCCACGACACCAGCACGACGCCCAGGACGATGACGATCCCCAGCATCAGCACGCCGGGGCCGTAACCGCCGCTCACATCGTGTTCGAAGTCGGCGTCGGTCGACGGGTTGCGCCACTCGATCTGACTGCGCACCGTCCACATCCGGCCGTCCGCGCCGCGCACCAGCCGCGTCATCACCGTCTCCTCAAGACGTCGAGCGATCACTCAACGTTTCCCACGCTACCGGCAAAGTCTTGCACCTCGTGGGTGAAACCCGCAGTCACGCGGGGTCGAGGCGGCTCGGCGTCGGGCTGAGCGTCACGGTCGTCGAGGTGGTGGTCGGCTTCGTCGGCCCGCCCACCTTCGCCGTGTCGGTGGTGGTGACGGCGGTGGTCGCCGTGGCGTCCCCGGTGGTGCTGATCAGGATCTCCGGGCCGGGCTCCGACGTGGTGACCGGGGACGACGCCGTGCCGACGGGCAGGGTGCGCGGTTCGGCCGGGAGGGTCGGGGCGGACGTCTCCGCCGGGCGTGCGGCCAGGGCGGCGGACGTGGTCGGCAGCGCCGAGCGCTTCGGCTGGGCGGTCTTCGTGTGCACGACGTGCCGGGCCTCGGGGGGCGGCGACGTCTCGCTGGTCGCCGTGCCGGTCACGGTCGTGGTCGGGCCGGTCGAGCACAGCGCCAGCACGTTCTCGCCGGGCGCGCCGTCCGGACCGGCCTGGACCAGTCCCGGGCCGGGCGCGCCGGTGAACGTCCCGGCCACCATCCCGAACAGGCCGACGGCGGCGACCGAAGCGGCGGCGGCGAACACCAGCTTCACCCGTCCGGTGAGGAGCGCGGCCTTGCTCATCACGGCCGGGCCGAGCACCGCCGGCCCCAGGACGGCCGGTGCGAGCAGCGCGGTCGCGGCCACCGGAACGGCGATGCTCGCCGCGTGCGCCCGGAGCGTCGAGCACACCTCGGCCAGCTCGGCGTGCAGCGCGTTGCACGAGGCGCAGGTCTGGAGGTGCTTGCGGATGCGCTTCTGCTCACCGCCCTGCGAGCCGCCCGCCGTGTAGGCGCCGAGCTTGGCGACCACCGAGCTGCACGCGCGCGGCCCGGCGTCCTCGGCGAGGTGTGCCTGCAAGTACGCCGCGCGCAGCCCTTCGCGCGCGCGGCGGGCCAACGCGGCCATCGCGTTCGGGCTCAGGCCGAAGTTCGGCGCGACCGCGGCCGGCCGCTCACCCTCCACCTCGACCTGCCACAGCACCGTGCGCCACCGCTCGGGCAGGCTGGTGAACGCGCGGGAGATCAGCGTGTGCTCCGGCCGGTTCGCCGTGACGTCCGGGAACGGCTCGACGCGGCGGCTCAGCTCCTCGTCCTCCACCGGCACGTCCCGCCGCCGCCCGCTCCACTCCCACGCCACCCGGCGGGCGACGGTCAGCAGGTAGGTGCGGACGTGCTCGGTGGGGCCGTTGCCCCGGCGGATCGCCTGCAGGACGCGGAAGAACGCCTCGGCGGTCAGGTCGTCGGCCTCGGCGTGCTCGCGCACGTGCCGGAGGGCGAACCTGCGGACGGCGTCGGCGTGCCGGGTGAACAGCTCGCCGAACGCGCCGTCGTCGCCCGCCCTGAGCCTGGCGAGCAGTTCCCGGTCGAAATCGGCATCGTCGGCCATCCCGCCCCGGCACCTCCCACCCCGCCTGTGGTCCAGTGGCCAAGATGCCACAGTCGGCTGATTCCGGCCCGAAGTGATAGCGACCCGATACCGAAGACCAGACTGACGACGTGGACCGTTCGGCCTAGTCAGAGCACCTGCACACCGCAATCGGGCCCCTTGCGGTCGGTGACGGGGCGGTCACGGGTGGGCGTCAGGTGATGGGCGATCGGGCTGCGGCGGCGGCTTCGACGAGTAACCTCCTGCCGCGTGGTCGATTGGCGCACAAGGGCTTCCGCCCTCCTCCCCGAACTGAGCGCCGTTGTCGAGCGCGAGTCCTGGTCCTGCCACGTGTTCCTGTCCGAGTTGTGGCAACTCGCGCTGGAGGCGCACCGGGACGGCGACCGCGAAGTGCTCGGCCGGGTGTACGGGTTCGCGCACTGGTGCTTCCGGCAGCCGGAGCGGTTCCTGTCCGACGCGTCCGTGGTGAGCTTCTACGAGCACGTGTTCGACGAGTGGGAACTGCGGGACGAGGTGGCGCCGTGGCTGCCCGCCGAGGTGGTCGACCGGGTCCGGCCGCTGTGGGAGTGGCGGTGGTGCACGGAGCGGTTGTCCGAGGTCGACCAGCTGTTGGCCGAGTCCGGCCGCGCGGCGCCCAACCCCCCTGTCGAAACCGGCTTCGAACGTCCGGTATAGTTCTCCCCAACAGGCGGATGTAGCGCAGTTGGTAGCGCATCACCTTGCCAAGGTGAGGGTCGCGAGTTCGAGTCTCGTCATCCGCTCTGACAAGACCCCCGGTGTTCACGCGCCGGGGGTCTTCTCGTGCGTTCCCGATCACAGCGCGGTCCCCGATCGCAGGCACGTTCCCGATCGCAGGGCACGTTCTCGATCACGCCTTGCGGCGCCCGTCGGAGATGCCCATTAGGTTGATCCCGAAGGGTTTTCCTCATCGAAGACGGAGTTGCAGACATGGCCACCACCCGCAAGGCGACCACGCACTGGGAAGGCAACCTGCTGGAGGGCAAGGGCAGCGTCGCCCTCGAGTCGTCGGGCATCGGCACGTACGACGTGAGCTGGCCGTCCCGCGCCGAGGCGGCGAACGGCAAGACCAGCCCCGAAGAGCTGATCGCCGCCGCGCACTCGTCCTGCTACTCGATGGCGCTGTCGCACGGCCTCGCGCAGGCGGGCACCCCGCCGCAGCAGGTCGACACCTCGGCCGAGGTGACGTTCCAGCCCGGCACCGGCATCACCGGCATCCACCTGACCGTCACCGCGGTCGTCCCCGGCCTCGACGCCGAGGGCTTCGCGGCGGCTGCCGAGAACGCCA
Organism: Saccharothrix isguenensis; assembly: GCF_052936305.1. Classification (NCBI taxonomy): domain Bacteria; kingdom Bacillati; phylum Actinomycetota; class Actinomycetes; order Pseudonocardiales; family Pseudonocardiaceae; genus Saccharothrix; species Saccharothrix isguenensis. The sequence continues at coordinate 75,150 of NZ_CP193626.1, read as the reverse complement.
AGCAGAACTGCCCGGTCAGCAAGGCGCTGACGGGTACCGAGATCACGTTGACCGCCACCCTGGCGTGACCGGATGACCCCTGGTATCGGCCTGATACCCCGAAGTGTCAGGCCGGTACCAGATGTTTCGGGCAATTTGACCCGAACGAGTGAGGCCGGTAGTCGTTGTGGATGCTCACCGCGCTGGGTGGTTCCGGACGGGTCTCCTTCGGTGCCTTGATCGGTGCGGCGTTGGCGGCCCTGATGGTGTCGCAGGCGGCCATGACGAACCCGCGGCACGGCCTGCCGCCGGCGACCGGCGGTGAGATCGTCGTCGTCAGGGGCAGCGAGCAACCGAGCCGGACGGTAACCGTGATCGGCACGACGTCGTCGTCGTCAAACACCGGGTCCTCGACCACGACGACCACCACCGCGTCGTCGAGCACGACGACCAGCACCACCACCACCACGGGAACGACGACCAGCACGGGCGTCACCGCGACCACGACCACCGTGCGGCCGACCACGACCGCGACCACCACGCCGCAGCCCACACCGACGGCGACCACGACCACGACGACCCGCAGGAGGTGCGGGCTCATCTTCTGTTGATTCCCCGGGACTGGATCACAGAGCGTGTTTTGGCAAGATCGAGGCGTGACGTCCAGCCAGGTGCCCACTCAGACCCAGCGAAGCAACGACATCCCAACGGTCCGCATCCAGCCCGTCGCCCCCTCCTCCGACCCCGGTTGGCCCACCGCCGAACCGATGACCGCGAACATCCCGGTGGTCCCCGCCTCCGCCATCCCCGCCGCCACGCCCGCCGCCGCTTTCGAGCCCGCGTTCGAGCCCGGGGCGCCGACCAACGGCCAGGTCCCGCCCGGCCCGTCGAACGGCACGATCAACGGCCGGGTCAACGGTGCGCTCAACGGCGCGGTCAACGGCGTTGCCGCCGCTCCGGTCGCACCGGCCCCTCCCGCCGCCCCTGTCCAGCCCGCACCCGCCGCACCCGCCGCGGATGCGACCCAGGCGATCCCCGCACCCGCGACCCCGACGACCCCCGCGCCCACCGCCGCCAAGCCGACCCCGCCCGCGACGCCACGCAGCAGACTGCGCCGCATCGCACGCCGGATCGTCGGCCCCACCCTGCTCACCAAGAAGGGCTGACGACCACCACCGGCTAACCGGCTAGGCGGACTGCGCCCGCGCGTACAGGCCGTCCGACCGGAGCAGCTCGTCGTGCGAGCCGATCTCCTCGATCCGGCCGTCCTCCATCACCACGATGCGGTCGGCGTTGCGGATCGTGGTGAGCCGGTGCGCCACCACGAACACGGTCCGGCCGTGCACGAGTCGGGCGAGCGCCTGCTGCACCAGCGCCTCGGACCTGTTGTCCAGCGCGGAGGTCGCCTCGTCCAGCACGAGCACCCTCGGATCGCGGATCAGGGCGCGGGCGATGGCGAGCCGCTGCTTCTGGCCGCCGGACAGCCGTGCGCCGCGTTCGCCGACCACGGTGTCCAGGCCGGTCGGCAGGCGGTCGATGAACTCCAGGGCGTTGGCGTCGGAGAGCGCCTGGCGGACGACGTCCTCGGGCACGTCGTCCAGGCCGTAGGTGACGTTGTCCCGGATGCTGCCCTCGAACAGGATCGACTCCTGCGGCACCACCGACACGAACTGCCGGTAACTGCGCAGGTCCAGGGTCTCCATGTCGACACCGTCGAGCAGGATCCGCCCTTCGGTGGGTCGGAGGAAGCCGATCACCAGGTTCAACGCCGTGGACTTGCCCGCGCCGGACGCGCCCACCAGGGCGATCGTCTCGCCGGGCCGCACGTCCAGGGTGAAGTCGCTGATGGAGTTACGGGTGGCCTCCGGGTAGGTGTACCCGACGCCCTCGAACCGGACGCCGCCGCGCACGACGTCCACGTGGGCCTTGCCGGCGTTGTGCTCCAGGTCGGGCGCCTCCAGCACCTCGCCGAGCGAGCGCACCGACTCCAGGCCCTTGCTGATCAACGGGGTGAGGCTCATCAGCGTGGTGACCGCGCCGGTCAGCGAGGCGAAGTAGGCGCTGAGCATCACCACGTCACCGGGGGTGACGGCGAGCAGGCCGTGGTAGGCGGCGAGGGCGGAGCCGGCCAGGCAGCCGACGCCCAGGACGTTGAGCAGGATCCAGGCCAGCGCGCCGAAGCGGACGTTGAGGCCGTCCAGCTTGAGGCTCGCGGCGAGGACTTGGCGGAGCGTGCCGTCCATCCGGTTGAGGGCGGTCCGTTCCAGGCCGTGGGCGCGGGTGATCGGGATGAGGGTGGTCATCTCGCCGACCCGGGACGACAGCTGCTCGACCTCGTGGCGGAACGACTCGTTGTACGCGCGCAGCCGGCCGCGCAGCCACATGACGAGCACGGCGGCGGCGGGGACGACGAGCAGGAAGACCGGCAGGAACGCGGGCACGTTCAGACCGATGACGACCAGCGCGCCGCTCAGCATGGCGAGCGCCGCGAGGCCCTGGTCGCCGACCTGCTGGGTGGAGGTCTCGATGGCCTCGACGTCCCGGATGACCTTGGTCTGCAACACCCCGGCGCTGACCCTGGCGTGGTAGCCGATGGACAGCTGCTGCATCCGCCGGCTCAGCGCCGACCGCACCCGCATGCCGGTGCGCCGGGCGCTGCCGTACCACCAGCGCGTGTAGAGGACCGCGAACGGGTAGTTGAGCACCAGCATGACCAGCAGCAGGCCGGCGCCGAGCCACATGCCGATGATCGGCTTGCGCTCCACGACGACGTCGATGACGTGGGCCGTGATGACCGGGGTCAGCCAGGTGGGGCTGTGCTTGACGAAGAAGGCTCCCGCGCCGAGGAGGAGGTGGGTGCGGTCTTCGCGGAAGAGGTAGAGGAGCGTGCGAACGGGGTGCTCGCCGCGGTAGCGGTGGTCGAGCGGACCATCAGGCATGGGTGCGGAAGCTCCTGGAACCGGGGGCCACGAGACACCCACACCACGCCGTGCGGGGGAGCGCTCCCACAGCTTAGGTGAGAGGCCCACCGGGTCCCGCCGGTCGGGACGACCACCCCGGCAGCCGTCCGCGATGCCGGCGAGGAGCAACGGCTACAGCGGCGGCAACCAGTACCGAAACAAGAAAACCCGGCTCCGCGAGGGAGCCGGGTGGGTGCCGTAAAAGTAACTCGGAATGTTGTCGTCCGTCAATGTGAACCCGGTCGGCGGTGACACCGGCGACCCACTACCACCCGGACGGGCGAGTGAAGCCTCCGGCCGGGTCGGGCAGTTGATGGGCGGCGAAGTCCCCAGCGGCCAGTTGGCGCCACCAGTGTCGACCGACCCCGTCAGCCGCTTTGCCCTGCAAGGCCCCGGCGAGGTACCCCGTCGAAGGGTTCACCACCCCTACCGGCACGTGGCTGCGGGCGACCCTCAGCGGAAGCCCCAGGTCCGAGTCGTTGGAGATCACGACCGCGGCGTCCACCGTGCCGCCCAGGACATCCACGAGCAAGTGGGTGGCGACGTTGACATCGCTGCCCTTCTCCTCGCGGATCAGAACAGTCGCCAACATGATCTGACCGCCGTTTCCATCGGACGCGACGCTCAGCGGCAGTCCTCCGGCGGGCGGTTGGACACCCGGCCGGACGAGTTGGGGCCGTCCTTTCCTGGGCTGACTGGCCAAAGGCGCCTGCTTGGCCCGCGCGACGTACTGACCGAACTCGATGTGGTCGACCGCTCTTGCCGCGACCAACGCCTTGAGGTAGACGTCCTGGTCGACGTAGGCGGCCGGCGCGTCCGCCGCGTCGATACGCGCGGTGCAGTACACGACCCGCTCGATGTGCGCGCCGGTCCAGTTGACGCGTTCGGCGACGAGGGTCGTCGCCAAAGTCCGTGGCGCCAACCACTTCCAGCCTGCGACTCCACGACCGAACCATCGACGCCCTGAGTAGTACAGGTTGAACCCGTCGACGTACACACCGACTCGCATTCGGTGACGCTACCGCTTCACCGCGTTACCCCAGCGGCCGGACGCGGCCGGTCGGCGGGGTCATCCGCCATCGATCCCGAGGCCGATCGGGCAGGAGACGCCGGTGCCCGCGACGCCGCAGTAGCCGTTCGGGTTCTTGGTGTCCGACAGGTACTGCTGGTGGTACTCCTCGGCGTAGTAGAAATCACGCAGGGGCGCGATCTCGGTGGTGATCTCGCCGACGCGGGCGTCGTTCAGCGCCTCCTGGTAGACCTTCCGGCTCGCCTCCGCCACCTGCCGCTGCGCGTCGGACGTCCAGTAGACCGCCGACCGGTACTGCGTGCCCGCGTCGTTGCCCTGGCGCATCCCCTGCGTCGGGTCGTGGCCCTGCCAGAACACCCGCATCAGGTCCTCGAACGACACGACGGCGGGGTCGAAGACGACCAGGACGACCTCGGCGTGCCCGGTCAGACCGGAGCACACCTCCTCGTACGTCGGGTTCGGCGTGTGGCCGCCCGCGTAGCCGACCGCCGTCGTGCGCACGCCCTCGATCTGCCAGAAGATCCGCTCCACGCCCCAGAAGCAGCCCATGCCGAAGACCGCCGTCTCCGACCCCTCCGGGAACGGGGGCTTGATGCCGCGGTCCGTGAAGACCGCGTGCCGGTCCGGGACGGCCAAGGGCTCGTTCCGGCCCGGGAGCGCGTCGACCTGTGCGACCATCTGACTCTTGTCACGCCCGAACCACGCCATGACGTCGATGGTACGCGGCTCAGGGCCACTGGTTGATCAGCGACAATGACCCGGCGAACCACTGTGGGGGAGTACTTGTGAAGCCGGCGTCCGTCATCATCGTGCTCGTCCTGCTGAGCGCGGTCACCGTCGGCGCCTGGGTCGCCCGGCCGGACGGGCCGCAGGCCGCACCGACGACCGCGGCGGCCGACCCGACCCCGCGCCTGCCCTACGTCGAGCCGCTGCCGGACCCGCTGGTCACCCCGCCGAACCCGCTGGTGTTCGAGCTGGAGGCCGCACCCGCGAAGTTCCTGGGCTCCGGCGTGCTGACCGACCCCGAGGTGAAGCTGCTCGCCGACCACGGCGTGGTGCGGATCACCAGCCGGATCACCCGCGACGCCGAGGGCACCACGATGGGTGTGTGGCGTTTCACCGCCCGCGCGGACCCGCGACCGGCCCTGGCCGCGATCGACCGGCTGTACGAGCAGGGCGGTCACGAACTGCGGCCGACGAACCACCAGGGCCTGCTCATGCGCCACCGGGACGGCGTCTTCCACGGCCACTACGTCCGCGGCGACGACGTGTTCCGCGTAGAGGGTTACGGCCCCGGCGGCACGTCCGCGATCACCGAGCTGACCGACCGGCAACTCGCCCTGAGCCCGGCGGAGGCCCGATGACCACCGTGGCCACGTCCCGGGAAGCACCGGCGGCGGAGCCGACGACGAGCGCGCCCGCCGTCGTCCTGCTGCGCGCGACCGGCGCGGTGCTGCTGGTCTACGGCTACCTCGTCGGGATGAACAGCGACCTGGCGCCGGTCCGGGACTTCCTGAACCGGCCGCTCGGCCTCGGTGAGGACTTCGGCCCGCTCGGCGCGATGCTGCTGCTGGCCACGGCCGGCTACGAGAGCGTCACCCGGCAACCCTCCGTGCGACGCGTGGTGCTGACGTACCTGCCGCTCGCGGTCACCGTGCTGCTCGCCGCCGGCATGGTCGCGCTGGGCGCGACGATCTGGACCATCCCGGCCGCCGACCACACGTCACCGCTCACGGTGGTGGGCAACCTCACCCTGCTCAGCCAGCTCATCGCGGTCAAACCGCTGCTGGTGCCGCTGGGCTGGATCGTCCTGCTGGAACTGCTCGCGTGGGCGACCGGCGCGCTGGTCCGCCGGCTCTCCGGCCACACCCGGCTGGCCGTCCCGGCCGTCCACCTCGCGGTCGCCGCGGCGGCGATCCTGCTGGTCGACCACGACCACCGCGCGGTGACCGTCGCCGCGTTCTCCGGTGTCGTCGTGATCGGCCAGGTGGTGGCCCTGGGCGGCCGGTTCCAGTTCGTGCTCGCACCCGCCGCGTGGCTGCTGTTCGTGCTGGCCGAGCACCAGTACCCGGTCGAGCTCTCCCGGTGGTGGTACCCGGTGGCCGCCGTGTACGCGGGTCTGCTGTTCGCCTCGGCGGTCGTGTTCGCCGGTCCGACCGCCGCGAAGGTCGCGGAGAACCGGGTCGTGGTGTGGCTCGCGGACAACGCGATCTGGCTCGCGCTGCTCCAGGGCGTGTTCGGGTTCGCGATCACGCACGCGTCCACCGTGGTCGCCGGCGTGCTGGCCACGCTCGGCGCGACCGCCGCACTGGGTTGGATGGGCCGCAGCCGATGACGACGACCTCCACGCCGGACGTGCGGGCCACGACGTCCAACACCAAGTACATGCACGGCCTGGACCTCATCCGGATCCTCGCCGCGCTCGCCGTCATCTTCACCCACTACGCGAACTGGCTGCGCCTCAACGGCCACGACTTCCCGGTCGGCAAGGCCGTGGACGGCCTGGTCAGCGGCCCACTGCACCTCTACCGGCCGATCACCCTGTTCGGTGTCGGCGTCGGCACGTTCCTGCTGGTCAGCGGCATGGTCGTGACGCACGTGGCGTTCCGGGAGACCAGCGGCCAGTTCATGGTCCGCCGCGTGGTGCGGCTCCTGCCCGCGATGTGGGTGGCGGTGGCGCTGGCGTGGGTCCTGGTCTCGAACGGCCTGCTCACCGCCAACCTCCCGCCCGACCTCGACGACCTGCCGCTGAACATGGCGCTGCTGAACCTCTTCGTCCCGGGCACGTCGTCCGTGCTGGCGATCACCTGGACGCTCGTCGTGCAGATGTTCTTCTACCTCTACGTCGCGGGCACCATGCCGCTGCTCAAGCGGTGGCCGTGGTTGCCGCCGGCGATGTCGGTGGCGCTGGTGTCGGTGCTGCTCGCGGTGATCCCGGCGAACGGCGGGCCGCCCGCGAACGGGTTCCGCATGGTGGTGACGTTCCTGCCCTTGTTGTTCATCGGCCAGCTCATGACCCTGGTGCGGGCGGGTCGGATCCCGGCCGTCGCCGGCGTCGGGTTCGGGGTCGTGCAGTTCCTGCTGTTCATCCGGGCCGACCTGGGCAGCCAGGTGTGGCCGCCCGAGGACGAGTTCCCGCGCCAGCTGCTGATCCTCGTCCTCGTGGTGCTGCTCGCCACCCGGCTGGACAACCCGCTGGTGCGCAAGCCGTGGGTGGGCGCGGCGGCGAAGCGGACCTACGCGACCTACCTGCTGCACATCCCGCTCGGCTTCCCCGTGCTCGAACTGCTCACCCCGACGACCGGCTACTGGGTCGCGCTGCTCGTCGCGCTGGCCGTCGTCGCCGTCGGGTCCGAACTGCTGTACCGCTTCGTGGAGAACCCGATCGCCCGGTGGTTCCGCGAGCGCGAACGACAGAAGGTGACAACGAACCCATGAACGCCCCGCTCGCCTTCACCGTGACGCCCGAGAGCGGGCTGGCCGCGGCGACCGTGCTGGCCCGGTCCTACGTGGAGCACCACCCGGGCCACCGGTTCGCGATCGCCGTGCTCGACGGCGCGGACGGCGTCCAGGCCGAGGACGGGATCGCGTTGCTCGGCCCGGACCGGTTCGGCCTGGCGGAGGACGAGTTCCTGGCGCTGGCCACCGCGCACGCGCCGCCGCAGCTGGCCGCCGCGGTGAAGCCGTGGCTGCTGCGCTCGCTGCTCGCCGACGCGCCGTCCGTCACGTACCTGAGCCCGACGAGCCTGGTGCTCGCCCCGCTGCCGGAGGCCACCGGGCTGACCGTCGTGCCGCACTTCCTGCACCCGGTGACGGGCCGCGACGCCGAGTCCGACGAGGCGATCCTGATCGGCTCCGGTGTGCACAACCCCGGTTTCCTGACGGTCACCGAGCCGGAGTTGGCGGACCTGTGGATCGAGGCGGTGCTGGGCTACCGCGCGATCCGGTTCGACCGCGAGGCGTTCTGCGACCAGGAGTGGTTCGACCGCGTGGTCAGCCACTTCCCGCGCACCACCGTGACCGACCCGGGCATCGGCTTCACCACCTGGAACGCGTTCGAGCGGGTGGGCGTGGCGCCGAAGGTCGTCGACCTGTTCGGCTTCGACCCGGACGTCCCGTGGGTGCTCAGCGAGCTGTGCGCGAACCGCCCGGCGACCCTGCTCTCCGACCGCCCGGAACTGCGCGACCTGACGGCCGACTACGCCGAGCGGCTGGAGGGTGCGGGCCGCCTGTCGAAGGTGGACGTCCTCCCCTCGTGGCTGGAGGAACTGCCGGACGGCACGCCCCTCACCACGCTGATGCGCGAGGTCTACCGGGCAGGCGTCCGGGCGTCGCGCGCACCGCGCAAGCCGGCGCCCGTGCCGCCGCACGCGTTCACCGGCGAGCCGTTCCGCGACTGGCTCACCGAGCCCACCGCGCAGTACGGCCTGAGCCGGATCACCGCCGCCGTCTGGCAGCGGCGCGCCGACTTGCAGAGCGTGTTCCGGCAGCCGAGGTCGCCGGGGTTCGCGCACTGGTGCCGCACGTCCGCGATCACCGAGGGCCTGCTGCCCGAGTGGGCCGCGCCGGGGCCGGACGTGGTGCCGCAGCCCCCGAACGACCGCTTCGGCGTGAACCTGGTGGGCCACCTGACCGCCGTGCTGGGCGTCGGCGAGCTGGCCCGCGTGATCCACGAAGCGCTCAGCCGGGCGGGCGTGCCGGTGGCGTCGGTGGTCGAGGACTGGTTCGTGGCCAACCGCACGGACATCGACCAGCCGGACGACGTGGGCCGCCCCGAGTTCCCGGTCAGCGTGCTGTGCGTGAACGCCGACCTGGTCCGCGGCGTGCTGGAGCAGCACCCCGACGTCGGCCACGACCGGTACCGCATCGGCGTGTGGGCGTGGGAGCTGGACGACTTCCCCTCCGTGATGCACGAGTTCGAGTGCGTGGACGAGGTCTGGACGATCAGCGAGTTCTGCCGCGCCTCGATCGCCGCGCACACGGACAAGCCGGTGCGGGTCATCCCGATGCCGGTGCGCCCGACCGCCGCCGTGGACCGGTCGCGGCGTGAGCCCGGTGCGCCGGTGCGGTTCCTGTTCGCCATGGACTTCAACAGCGTCGCGGCGCGGAAGAACCCGTTCGGCCTCGTCGAGGCGTTCCAACGGGCGTTCCCGGGTCGGGACGACGTCGAGCTGGTGGTGAAGGCGATCAACGGCGGGCAGCACCTGGTCGAGCTGGCCAGGCTGCGCGCCGCCGTGGCGGACGACCGCCGGATCACGCTGCTGGAGCGGTACCTGACCACCGAGGAGCTGCACGACCTGTACGCGGGCACCGACTGCTACGTGTCGCTGCACCGGTCCGAGGGTTACGGGTTCACCGTCGCCGAGGCGATCGCGCTCGGCCTGCCGGTGATCAGCACCGACTACTCCGGCACGGCCGAGTTCGTCCCGGCGCAGCACGCCTGGCCGGTGCCGTACCGGTTGACGGAGGTCGGTCCGGGCGCGCCGCCGTACCCGCCGGACGCCCGCTGGGCCGAACCGGACCTGGACGCGGCGGCGGCGGCGATGCGCGAGGTGGCCGACGACCCGGTGCGGGCCGCCGAGCAGGGCTTGAAGGCCCGGGAGCAACTGCTGGGCGAGCGCAACTTCCAGGTGACCGCCGACTGGGTGCGCGAACGCGTCGCCGAGGCGCACGCGACCTGGCGCGCCCGGCGTGCGCCCGAGCCGGCCGCACCGCCGCGACCCTCGCCGTCACAGCGGGTGGTGCCGGTGTTGCGCAAGGCCGCCGTGCACGCGCTGACCCGCTACGACCGGGTCCGCGGGCGGAGGCCGCTGCGTTGAGCAGAGCAATGCCCGACACCTTCGGTCGTCCGGCGCATCACGACTTGGTGGTGCCCGACCCGGCCATGTCACCACCCGTGCACAATGGCCACGATCGCATGAACCGCAGAAAGGGGCTGCCGGCGTGAACTGGCAGGATGAGCTGCGCAAGCTGGATGAGGAGCTTGCGTCCGGCCGGGTTTCGGCCGACGAGTACCGGACGCGCCGCGACCAGGTGCTGGCTTCGGCTCATGCCGTTCCGCCGATTCAGCAGCAGTGGCAGGCGAACGCACCGTCGGCGCCGGTCCCGCAGCAGGGTCAGCAGCCGGGTCAGCAGCCGTCGGAGAGCGCGACCCAGTACCTGCGGCCGGTCGCACCGGACGCGGGCCAGGGCCAGCCGCCGAACCCGGAGGCCACGCAGGTCGTGTCCGGTGGCAGACCGGCGATGCCGCCCCAGGACGTCGACCGCACGCAGGTCGTCCCCGGTGGGGGCATGCAGCCGCCGCAGTACGGCCAGCCCTCGCCGCCGCACGGGTTCGCCCAGCAGCAGCCGCCCGCCTCGCCGTGGGGCAGTGGCGACACGTCCGCGCCGTGGGCGACCGCGTCCAACGACAGCTGGCTGCGCCAGGGCCCCGAGGTGTTCGACGACACGTCCGGCGGCGGCGGCAAGAAGGTCCTCGCCATCGTCGGCGTCGTGCTCGTGATCGCCCTGATCGGCGGCGCGATCTGGTTCTTCGGCTTCCGCGAGAGCAGCCCGTCCGCGGGCGGCGACACCACCACCGGCGGCGGGTCGACTTCCAGCGCCGCGCCGACCACGACCACGACCACGCCGCCCATCGACCTGCTGCCCGCGCCGCCGGGCACGGCGAACCCGGACAACGGCGTCGTCGAGGTGGCGACGGCGGTCGAGGGCGAGATCCTGACCGCCGAGGAAGCCGCCGCGGTGGAAGCCGCGGGCATCACCGAGGTGAACTTCAAGGGCAGCACCGAGGCCGCGTTCACCTACGAGGCCATGGTGTTCGAGGCCGAGGACGCGAACAAGGCCGAGGCACTGGCCGAGGCGCTCGTCGAGCTCCAGGCGAAGGCGAAGATGGTGCCCGGCGCCAAGGGCGTCATGCCGCAGAGCTCGACGGTCCACCAGCTGGTCCGCAAGGGCGAGCCGGGCTTCTACCGCTGCGTCTACGTCACCGGCACGAAGGTCGTGCGCATCGGCACCGTGCAGACGCCGATCGGCGTCGACGACAAGGAGCTGATCAAGAAGTTCCAGGAGTTCGGCGGCGCCGTCGTCCGGGAGTTCCCGGTCAGCTGATGGACGGCGGACCCGAGTACGCGGACGGCGCCGAGGACGAGGTCCTCACCCGGCTGCGGGCAGCCCAGGACGTGAGCGCCGGCTCGGCCGAGCTGGCCGCCGGCCTCACCAACTGGGAGCTGACCTACCACTTCTCGCCCCAGAGAACCGCGTTGCTCGCACCGCTGAACGTGCACGACGGCCTGCGCGTGCTGGACGTCGGCTGCGGCAGCGGCGTGCTGACCCGTGCCCTCGGCGAGACCGGGGCGCGGGTCGTCGGCGTCGAGGGCACGCCGTCGCGCGCCGCCGCGGCGGCCGAACGCTGTCGCGACCTGCCGGACGTGCGGATCGTCACGGGTGACGCGTCGGGCCTGGGCGCCCACGGCACGTTCGACGTGGCGCTGCTGTGCGGGGTGCTGGAGTACTCGCCGGTCCACGGCGACGGCCCGGCCGCGATGCTCGCCGACGTGACGGACTCGCTCGCCGACGACGGCGTCGTGGTCGTCGCGATCGAGAACCGGCTCGGCATCGGCTACCTGCTCGGGCAGCCCGAGGACCACCACGCGAGCGCGTGGATGGGCCTGGCCGACTACCCGGCGCGGGGTGCGAGGACGTGGAGCAAGGAACGGCTGCGCGCGATGCTCGCGGAAGCCGGTCTGACCGCGCAGCGCTGGCTGCTGCCGTACCCGGACTACAAGCTGCCGAGGGTGATCCTCGACGAACGCGTGCACGACCTCGCCGACGCGTCGGACGTGGTGGACAAGCTGGTCCGCGATCCGCTGCTGGGCGTGTTCCGCGGCTCGTCCACGGCGGTCGCGGTGCGGTCGCCGCACCGCGAGGCCGTGGCCAACGGGTTCGGCGCCGCCGTCGCGCCGTCGTTCCTGGTGATCGCGGGTCGCACCCCCGAGGCGGTCGCGAAGGCCGCGCGGCCCGATCTGGGGTGGATGGTCAGCGCGGAACGCCTGCCGGCGTGGCGGCGGTCGCGGCGGCTGACCGAGGACCTGCGGCTGGCCGAGCCGCACCGCACGGGCAGCACGGCCGGGTGGCTGAGCCAGGAGCCGGTGGCCGACGAGCCGCTGCTGCCGGGCGCGCCGCTGGACCGGCTGCTGCTCGACGCGCTCGCCGGGCACGACCTCGACGCGACGCGTGACCTGCTGGAGCGGTGGCGCGCCTGCTGCACGGTCGACGCCCGGCCGTTCGCCGACGACGAGACCCACCCGTTCCTGCCCGGCCGCCCGGACGTGCCGGTGCTGCCGCCGGACTGCCTGGACGTGCACCCCGGCAACGTGATCGTGCTGCCGGACGGCACGCCCCGGCGGATCGACCTGGAGTGGCGGGCGGGCGCCGGCGTGGACGCCGAGCTGGTGCTCGTGCGCGCGCTGGTGGAGTTCGCCCGCGAGGTGCTGCGCTGCGGCGCGGCCCACCCGTGGCCGGCCGAGACCTCGACGCGGCAACTGGTGCTCCACCTCGCCGCGCTCGTCGGGCTGGACGACGCGGCCAGCTCACGCTGGTCGGAGCTGATCGACGCCGAGGCGGTGCTCCAGGAACTGGTCAGCGGCGCCCGCGCGGACGACGTGCGCGAGGCGCTGAACGCCGACGTCGAAGCGCCGGGCCGGCTGCGCCTGTGGGGTCGCGGCGGCCTGGACGAAGTCCGCACGGTGCTCGGCGACCACGAGCGGCTGGCGGGCGAACTGGCCGACGCGCGCCACATGCTGGCCCAGGCGCACCGCGAGATCTCCGAGGCACGCGAAGTGCTCGGCGTGACGACCGCGTCGTTGCCGGAGGCGGTGCGCGCGTGGCACGAGGAGCTCACCGGGTCGGAACGGCGGTTGCGTGCCGAGGTGGCCCGCGTCGACGGCGAGTTCGGCCGGGCGCTGATCGAACTGGCGTCCGCCGAGACCGAGCGGGCCGACGCGGAACTGGAGCTGGCGGCGCAGCGCACGGCCGCCGAGGAGCTGGCGGCGGAGAACGCGCGGCTGCGCGAGCAGCTGGACCGGCTGACGTCGTCGACGCTGGTGCGGGCGGGCGAGAACGTCCTCTGGCCGGCGGCACGGCTCGCCCGCGGCACGCGTGACCTGTTGCTGGGCCGTGGCGGGCAGGAGCCGGACGGCGTGCTGCGCCGCGTCGGCAAGCGCGTGCCCGCGGTGACGCCGCTGCTGGCGAGCCGCGTCCGGCCGGTCAGCCGACGTGACGACCGGCTGATGTACGCGGTGGACGTGCCCGAGGCGGTGACCGTGGGCCGCGGGCAGGTGATCGACCTCCAGGGCTGGGTCGCGCACGCCGACCTGCCGGTGCGCCAGGTCGCCGTGGTCGCGGACGGGCGGACGTGCCGGGCCACCACCGGCCACCCCCGGCCGGACGTCGCGGCGGTCATCGGCGGTGACGCGAACAGCGGTTTCCGGGTCCGGGTGCCGGTCCGCGAGGGCCTGGTGCCGCTGGAACTGGTCGTCACGCTGGTCGACGGCACCACGATCCGGCGCGAGCTGCCCGCCGTGCGGGGGCGCGGCGCGGACACGGACCCGGTCGACGTGCGCTGGCCGGGTGGCGGTCCGCGGGTCGTGATCTGCCTGGCGTCCTACCGCGCGCCCCGGCTGCACTTCGCCGAGCAGGTCGAGTCGATCCGCGCGCAGACGCACCCGAACTGGGTGTGCGTGATCAGCGACGACTGCTCCGGTGACGAGGGCGTGGCGGTGCTGCGCGACGTCGTCGGCGACGACCCGAGGTTCGTCATCGTCGAGAACGACGAGAACGTCGGCTTCTACCGGAACTTCGAGCGCGCGCTGTCACTCGTGCCGGCGGACGCGGACCTGGTCGCGCTGTCGGACCAGGACGACCTGTGGGACGCGGACAAGCTCGCCGTGCTCGTCTCCCGCTTCACCGACCCGGACGTCCAGCTCGCGTACTGCGACATGCGGTTGGTGGACGGCGGGGGCGAGGTGGTCGCGGAGAGCGTGTGGGCGAACCGCGTGAACCAGTTCACCGACCTGGAACAGCTGCTGCTGCTCAACACCGTGACCGGTGCGGCGTGCATGGTGCGCGCCGACCTGGTCCGGGAACGGGTGCTGCCGTTGCCGCCGGGCACGCTGAGCGCGTACCACGACCAGTGGATCGCGGCGACCGCGCTGTCCGTCGGCACGATCTCGTTCGTGGACCGGCCGTTGCACTCCTACCGGCAGCACGGCGCGAACGTCACCGGCTGGCAGGTGCCCCGCCTGGCCGACGGCCTGCCCGGACTTCGCGGTCTCGCCGCTGCGGGCGTCGGGGTCGGCGTGGGTCGGATGGCCGCGCGGCAGGCGGAGCTGGACCACATCACGGAGCACGAGTTGCGGCGGATCGCCCAGTTCGCGGCCGTGCTGCTGATGCGCAACCAGGACCGGCTCGCGGCCGAGGACCAGACGCGGTTGTCGCGCCTGGCCGCGGCCGAGCACCGGTTGTGGCCGCTGGTCCGGCTCGCGCTGGAGGGCGAGGAACGGCCGCAGACCGCGGGAGCCGAACGCCGACTCCTCGCCGCCGCCCTGCTGCGCCGCGCTCAGCGCTGAGGACCGAGCGCTGAGGACCGAGCGCTGAGCTGCCGACCGGCGGTCAGCTGGTGGGCACCACCGTGCAGTCGACGAGCACCTTCGCCATCGCCGCCCGGAACTCCCCCGCCTCGACCGCGTCGGCCACCGCGTCAGCCGCGAGGTCCGGCACGACGTGCGGCGACCGGCCGCTGTCCTGCCGCGCCCACAACGCGTCCTCGGCGTCACGGCACGACACGACCTCGGCCCACTCCAGCAACGCCGACGCCGCCGCCCGCGCCTCCCCCGCCCGCACCGCGTCCTCGCGCGAGCGAGTCTCGGCGAACCGCTTCTCCCACTCCTTGTGCGGCAACGACCCGAGGTCCAGCGCCCGCACGGCGGTGGGCTGCCAGTCGGTCACGGCGGTCGCGGGCACGTCCGTGCCGAGCGCGAAGACCACGTCGTAGTGCCCCACCCGGTCCCGGCTCCACGCCGCGAAGTCGTCGGCGACCTCGACCTCGACCCCGGCGGCACGCCACCGAGCGGCCTCCCCCTCACCCGCGACCGCCAGCAGCGTGATCGCGGCGGCCGGATCGGACCGGCGCCACTCGGCCACCACCGCCGCCGACCGCTCGTCGTCACGACGCGGCACCCGCGACGCCATCAGCAGCACGCGCACCGACGCGGGCCGGTCGCGCAGCCACCACAACCGGTGCGGGTGCTCGTGGACGCCCACGGCCGGCGGCCTGAGCGCGAGGTCGTCCGCCCAACGCCGGCGGAACACCTCGCGGTTGATGTCGGACAGCTCCTCGGCCCGCTTCGTGGACGACGTGCCGTGCCGCACGTGCAGCACGTGCGACGACGGCTGCACCCACACCTGCCACCCACGCGCCCGCAGCAGGAACTGCAGGTCGACGTCCTCGTAGTAGGCGATGTGGTACTCCGGCGAGAACCCGCCGACCTCGTGGAACGCCCGCCGCCGCAGCACCAGGCAGGCGGCCGACGCGTAGTCGACCACCCTGGGGTACAGGGAACCGACGTCGGTCCAGCCGTCACCCCAGCCCCGGCTGTACGCGTCACCGCCGAGCAGGCTGCCCGCCTCCTGGACCCGGCCGTCCGGGAACACCATCAGCGGAGCGACGGCCGCCGCGGCCGGCGTGTCGTCGAGGAAGTCGAGCAGCGGTTCGAGCCAGCCCGGCGTGACCTCGACGTCGGCGTTGAGGAAGCACACGAACTCGGTGCGCGCGTGCTGCACGCCCAGGTTGCAGCCCGCGCCGAACCCGAGGTTGTCCGCCATCCGCACCACGGTCGCGCCGGTGAGTTTGTCCTCCAGCCACTGCCCCGTGCCGTCCGGGGACGCGCTGTCCACCACGACCACCTCGTAGGGCACGTCGGTGTGCCGGGCCAGCACGTCGAGGCAGTGCTTCGCCAGCTCGCCGCCGCCGTACGTGACCAGGACGAACGTGACGCGGGGGGTCACCGCAGCCGCCCGTAGACGGCACGCACCAGCCGCGTCCAGCGGAACAGCTTGGTGGCGCGCATCGCGGCCAGCTCCCGCCGTTCGGCTTCCAGCTGGGCCAGGACTTCGTGGTGCCGTGCGGCGAGTTCGCGGTGCAGCCGGCGTTCCTCCGCCAGCTGCGGGCCGCCGGCGCGCCCCTCCAGCAGGCGTTCGGCCAGCACGTGCCGGTCCGCGACGATCCGGTCCCGCATCCGCTGCTGGGCCAGGCGCAGCGCCCGGTTCTCCTCGACCAGCGCCGCCAGGCGGGGTGTGACGCAACTGCCGCGTGCGGCGAGGGCCTCCTCCGCCGCGACGGCGACCGCGTCCAGGTGGTCGTCCAGCCGCTGCACCGCCTTCGGTGAGCGGTCGTCGTCGTCGTCGCGCAGCGTGCGCCGGAACGCCGCGGCCAGCCCACTGGGCCGTGCCACCACGCGGTCGGCGGACGCGAACTGCTCCACCGCCGCGCGGTCGGCGCCCTTGGGGTCGAGCAGCACCCAACGGCGCCCGTACGCGTGGGAAGCGGCGGCGACGTGCTCGTCGGCGGCGATCACGGCCGCCGCGCCGGACAGCACCGCGAGCCGGTCTTCCAGCACGGTGTCCGCGGGCAGCGCGTGCCAACCCGTGTCGGCCGGCACGGGAGCACCTGTGGACAGCATTACGACGTCGCCGATCGCCAGCAGTTCGGCGGTCTTCGCGACAGCCGGTCGCAGCGCGGTGAACGACGTGTGCGGCACGTGGACCACCAGGTAGCTGCGCCCCTCCGGCGGCAGTTGCCCGAGCTGGCGCAGCTGCGCCGCCCTGGTCCGCATGTCGCTCGTCGGCAGCAGCCGGTCCACCAGCAGCGCCGGGCTCGGCACCACGGTCACGTCCTGCCGCAGACCGGCGGCGCGCAGGCGGTCCCGCGACACCTCGTCCCGCACGGACGCCGACGGCTGCCGCGCCATCCACTCGACCAGACCGGCGGGCACCTCCTCGGCCACCCGCACGGCCACGCAGAGCGCGTCGGGTTCCACGCCGAGCCCGCCGGTGAAGAACTCCTGCGCGGGGACGTCCTCGCCGTACCGGGCGGACAGGTCCGCGCCTAGCGGGAACGACGGCGCGACCACGTTCAGGTGGTGCGACTCGACCAGTTCCCGGACGCGGCCGGGGGTGCGCTCACCCAGCGGCTCGGCCACCAGTCCGCCGTCGGCGCGGGTGGGCCTGGACCAGCCGAACGGCGCCAGCGTGCGCACCTGCCAGTCGCCGAGCCGGTGCCGCAGCTCCCGGACGAGGACGCGGGCGGTGATCTGGTCACCCAGGCCGGGCAGGTCGCTGCCGCACCACAGCCCGATGGTTCCGCCTGACGGCTTGGGGTGAAGTTCGCGCACGTGGGGACTCTACTCAGCGGGGTTGCCTGGCGAGTTCGGCCTTGAAGGTTTCGAGGTGCCGGCTCGACATCACCGAGCTGTTGCCGGAGAGCATGTTGCGCTCCACCACCTCGATGACCACCACGTCCGCCCCGGCCATCAGCTGACCGGTCGGCTTCGGGTCGCTGGCCACGGTGTTGAGGTGGACGAAGGTGAAGTCGGCGAAGGCGGCCGACATGTACTCGGCCACGGGTGCGGCGAACGAGTCCCCGAGCATGACGACCTTGGGCCGCACCACGCCCGTGCCCGCGGCCTGGGTGGACCGCTGCGGCACGGGGAACGGCTCGTCGAGCTTCTTCTCCCGCACGGTCTTGCCGTCCGGCGCCAGGTCGTAGTTGGTGATCGTCATCTTCCCGGTCCGGCCGAGCAGCGGCGGCAGGCCCGCGTCGGCCTCCGACGACCCGGCCGCGCGGAAGTCCCAGGTCTTGGTGACGCCCGGCTGGATCCGCTCGGCGATGGCGCGGACCATCACCAGGCCGCCCTCGGTCGTCCAGTGCGAGTCGAGCTGCTGGTAGACCGGCTGCTTGCGGCTCTCGGCCTCGGCGCGCAGGCCGTTGCGCAGGTCCAGCGCGCCGGTCTCGCGGCTGACCGACGGCCAGAACTCCTCCCGCGCCTCGGCCGCGCACCGCGTGCCGAAGTACTTGGCGGGCAGGTACTGCGGCACGGTCGTCACCTTGTCCGGCGCGACGACGAGCACCAGCTTCCGGCCGGACGACTCGATCGCGGTCCGCAGGGCCTGGAGCCGGTCGAACACCTCCGGCACCGGAAGCAGCGGCTCGCAGGCGCGCTCGATGTCCTCACCCAGGTAGAGCCAGCCGTCCTTGCCCTCGATGGCGCGGACGTAGGCGGTGGGCTCGGGCCGGTCCAGCGACGGGTCCTTGGGCGGCAGCGGGATCGGGCCGTTCGGCTCCTGGTCCGGCGGCTTGGCGACCGGCGGCGCCTCGCCGAACACACCTCGGCTGATGCCGTTGGCGGCGGCGACGGCGTGATCCCGAAGCGGGATGTGGTCGTTGGCCCAGTCGTTGAGGCCGGTGAAGAAGCCCCACCCCTCGGTGATCGACGGGAAGTCGGCGAGCTTGCGGTTCTCGAACTCGGCCGGGCGAACGCCGACGACCAGCAGCAGGGCCGGCGCGCAGAAGAAGATCACTGCCAGCGTCAACGCGGTCCGCTGCCGGGTGCTGTGCCGCGGCCGGTAGAGCGCGTGCTCGCGCGGGAGCAACGACTCGGGCACCGCCGGGAGGCTCTTGGGCGGGTCGATGCTCACGCCGAACAGGGTAGCCGGCGGCGAGGTCACCCGTTGGCGGTTCACACCAAGGTGGGGATTGGCGCACTGGCGATCGTGCAACCCCGCACTCATGGCAGACGTCTCACGGGTGAGCAAGCCACCCGACGCAGTGGAGGAACAGGATGTGGCCCACTGTGAGCCTGGTCACCTTGGGCGCACTCGCCTTATTAGTGCGAACCGTTCGGGTGCTGCGATCCGTATCGAAACGGGAAGGCAACGGATCCCGTATTGAGACCGCCCCGCCGGCCTAGTCCCTATGGCGGATTGTCCGCTTGCCGTACGATCATTTCGGGTCGTACGACCGGTACCTGCTAGGGGACCTCAGAACAGAGGTAGGTGCGTCATGGATCTCGCACTGAGCAAGGTCATCGAGCTGCGCGAAAGCGGGTTCCAGTTCCTCCACCTCCGGGACGAGGACGGACAGCTCGACCGCATCATGGCGTTCAAGCAGCGCAGAGGGTTCATCGACTCGATCCTGTTCTGGTCGGAGACCGAGGCCCGCGCGGGCAGGCTGCCGGCGGTCCGGGACAGCCAGCGGGCCGCGCAGGCGGTGTGGATTTACGAGGGACCGCTGGTCGAGGCCGTGGACCGGCTGCTCGACCTGCCGGAGCCCGGCTCGCGCAACGCGCCGACGCTGATGCGGCAGACCGCGTCCGACCTCGCGCTCGTGACGACGCTGCCGTTCAAGCTGAAGCTGCCGCCCGGCGCGATCGCCTAGCGCCGCTTTCGGCCCGGTACATCTTCCGTTAACCTCACCCGCCGCACACACAATGCGGCGGGTAGCGGCGTTACGGTTACCGTCCGTAATGATTTATCGTTTCACGCAAGATTTGCGAGGCCTGCGACGAAGGCCTTTGCGGGCTGCCGAACAATGAATATTCACCCTCGCCGCGGCGAGACCAATCCCGATTCGTAGGCCGGCACGACGAGTTGCGCGTGGTCCCTCGCGCCCAGTTCGGTCAGGACCCGGCTGACGCGGGTGCGCGATGTGGCCGGACTGATCACCAGGCAAGGCCCTCGGGTCGGGGCGGCGGTGCTCCGGTCGGTTCGCGAACTCAGGACGAGGACCTTCACGTCCGGCAACTCGGCGCAGCCTGCCGGGTGGCGGCGAGACCGTCGGTCCCGGGACCGGTGCCCGATGACGATCTCGGACGCCGGAGCACCTCCCCGAGCCCGCGCATGCGATGGGTCGGCTCGCTCCTGCTCACCCCCGGCGCCACGCGCGGAGGAGGTCCTGGCACGGCAGGGCGCGCAGCGGGGCGTCTACCCGGTGGCCGTGTGGCGAGGACCGACGCGGGTCTGCACGGTCGAGCTCCACTGGACCGGGTGAAGTAGTCCACTCACCCGAGGTAGCGAGCTTGAACCAGGGCTCCCGGGTACGACACTTTCCCGCCCATGAACCTCAGGAAGACCCTCGCGGGGGCCGCGGTCGCCCTCGGCGGCGCCGCAGTCATGCTCGGCCTGGGTGGCACCGCTCAGGCTGCCGACATCGGCGCGGAAACCCGGCCGCAGCTGGACACCGAGCCCGGCAAGATCGCCACCATCGGCGACGTCGCCGGCATCGACACCCGGGACCTCGCCGGCCGCATCGGCACCAAGGACCTCCTGGACCGCGTCCGCACCGTCGACCTGGACCTCACCGACCCCGAGACCACGGTCGAGGGCCTGGCGGACTCCGCCCAGGGCGCCACCCGTGACAGGACCGACCAGCTGCCGACCGTGGAGACCGGCGTCAGCTTCGGTTCCTGACGGGCACCAGAGCCGGAACGGTCCCGGCCCCCTCCCCCTCGGGCCGGGGCCGTTCCAACCCAGCAACTCCGAGCCGGCAACTCCCAGCCGGCGATCCCGACCCGGCAACCGTCCGTCCCCGGCGACATCACCGGCCGACGGCGTACCCCTGCGCACCGCGCGGGTTGGCCGCCGCACGGAGGAGACCGTCGCGGGAATCCCGGGCCACCGCCGACATCCGGCCCAGCGCCCACGGCCCGGCGTCCACCACCGCGTGCCCGCGTTCACGCAGCTCGTCCATCCCACCGAACCGCGACTCGACCACGACCTCCCCCGGCGTCCACGACCGCGGGTAGAAGGAGCTCGGGAACGCGTTGGTGTGCCACATCGGCGAGTCGATCGCCTCCTGCAGGTTCATCCCGCCGACCGTGTGCGCGAGCCAGAACCCCAGCTGCCACTGGTCCTGCTGATCACCGCCGGGCGTGCCGAAGGCCATCGCCGGCAGACCGTCGCGCAGCGCGAGGGTCGGCGACAGCGTGATCCGGGGACGCTTCCCGGGCGCCAACGAGTTCGGCAGACCTTCGTCCAGCCAGAACATCTGCGCCCGGCTGCCCAGGCAGAACCCCAGCGACGGGATCGTCGGCGACGACTGCAACCACCCGCCGGACGGGGTGGCGGACACGATGTTGCCCCACCGGTCGACCACGTCGACGTGCACCGTGTCGCCCTTGACCGCACCGCTGCCGGACACGGTCGGTTCGCCGATCGCCCCGCCGCCGTCACGACCCCCTTCGCACGGACCGCGCAGGACGTGCGCCGGAAGCCTCGGGGCCACGCCCGACACGGAACCCGGTCTCAACTCCAGCGACGCCTGATCGGCGATGAGCTTCCGCCGCTCCGCCGCGTACTCCCGCGACAGCAGCACGTCCAACGGCACGTCGCCGCTGTCCCCGTACCAGGCCTCCCGGTCGGCGAACGCCAGCTTCGCGGCCTCCACCGCCAGGTGCACCGTCCGCGCCGAAGGCACGCCGTCGGCGTACGACAGACCGGTGCCCTCCAGCAGCAGCAACTGCTGCAACAGCACAGGCCCCTGCGTCCACGCCCCCGGCTTCACCACGGTCCACGACCCGAAGTCCACCGACACGGCGTCCTCGTAGGTCGCCTCCCACGACGCCATGTCGTCGCCGGTCAGCACACCGGCGTGGTCGTTGCCCGAGTCGTCCCGGTGCGCCATCCGGAAGAACTCGTCCACCTGCGCCGCCACGAAACCCTGCGACCACGCCCGCCGCGCGGCCTCGATCTGCTGCTCCCGGGACGTGCCGGCGGCCTCGGCGGCGGCCAGCAGCCACTCCCAGGTGTCGGCCAGCTTGGGGTTGCGGAACCGCGCCCCGGCCTCCGGTGGCGCCCCGCCCGGCAACCACAGCGCGGCCGACGACGTCCAGTGGTCCCGGAACAGGTCGGCCACCGTCGAGATCGTGAACGCCGCCCGCTCCAGCAGCGGGAACCCGTCCCGGGCGTACCCGATCGCGTAGGTGAGCACGTCCCGCAGCGTCTTGGTGCCGTAGTCGCGCAGCAGCGTCAACCAGCCGTCCCACGCGCCCGGCACGGTGGCGGCGAGCATCCCGCTGCCCGGCACGAGGTCCAGGCCGAGGGAGCGGTAGTGGTCGATCGTCGCGCCGGCCGGTGCCACGCCCTGCCCGCACAGCACCCGCGGCACGGTCTCGCCGGCCGCGGCGAACACCACGGGCACCTCGCCACCGGGCCCGTTGAGGTGCGGCTCCACCACTTGCAGCACGAAGCCGACCGCCACCGCGGCGTCGAACGCGTTGCCGCCGTCCTCCAGGACGGCCATGCCCGCGCTGGAGGCGAGCCAGTGCGTGGACGCGACCATTCCGTGCGTGCCGACTAGTTCAGGACGGGTGGTGAACATTTCAACAACCTACGTCCACAAAGCCGGTTTTGTTACCCCGGCTAACTAGATCGCATCCTGAAGATCGGCTGAACACGACTCATCGTCACACCGCCTGGTCACGCACCCGCAATTCGCGTCCGAGCCCGTGCAGCACCAGGCCGGCGCGCGTCAACGCGTCCGGGTCGAGGTGGTTGCGCGTGTCCAGCACCGTCGAACCGGACATCAGGGACGCCATCAGCGTCCAGTCCAACGCCCGGAACTCCGGCCACTCGGTGAGCAGCACCACGGCGTCCGCCCCGCGCGCCGCCGTGTAAGGCGAGTCGACCACCGTCATGCCCACCAACGGCCGGGTGATCTCCGGGTCGTGCGCCACCAGCTCCGCGCCCTCGAACGCGAGCAGCTCCGCCACCGCCAACGCGGGCGAGTCGCGCAGGTCGTTCGTGCCCGCCTTGAACGCCAGCCCGAGCACGCCGATCCGGGAACCGGCCAGCGACCCGACCGCCCGGCGGATCTTCTCCACCACCCGCCGCTGCTGACGCGCGTTCGTCTCGATAGTGGCCTTGACCAGCG
This sequence comes from Saccharothrix isguenensis, assembly GCF_052936305.1. NCBI lineage: Bacteria > Bacillati > Actinomycetota > Actinomycetes > Pseudonocardiales > Pseudonocardiaceae > Saccharothrix > Saccharothrix isguenensis. The sequence goes on along the minus strand of NZ_CP193626.1, from coordinate 52,199 downwards.
AGAAGTCGACGCCCACGGCGTCCGCGATCCGCACCATGGCGTGCGTGTCCTTGGGCAGGCACGAACCACCCCAGCCGGGTCCGGGCTTGAGGAACGACTGGCCGATGCGCTTGTCGTAGCCCATGCCCTCGGTCACCGACGTGACGTCCGCGCCGACCAGTTCGCACAGCTCGGCGACCGCGTTGACGTAGGACAGCTTCATCGCGAGGAAGCAGTTGGCCGCGTACTTGACCATCTCGGCGCTGGCCGCGTCCATCAGCACGGTGGGTGCGCCGAGCCTGGTGAACAGCGCGCCGACCCGTTCGGCGGCCTGCGGCGAGTCCGAGCCGACCACGATCCGGTCGGGGTGCAGGAAGTCGTGGACCGCGCTGCCCTCCCGGAGGAACTCGGGGTTCGAGACGACGGCGACGTCCTCCCGCCCGAGGAGGTCCGCGACCTTGACCGACGTGCCCACCGGGACGGTCGACTTGCACACGACGATCGCGCCGTAAGGGAGGACGCCGCGGATCTCCTCGGCCACCGCTTCCACCGCGCTGAGGTCCGCCGCGCCGCCCGCCCCCATGGGCGTGGGCAGGCACAGGAACACCACCTCGGCCTCGGCGACGGCGTGCCGCGCGCCCTCCACGAACGCCAGCCGGCCCGCGGACTGGCCCGCCACGACCAGGTCGGCGAGGTCTGGTTCGAGGATGTCGACCTGCCCGACGCGCAGCCGGGCGACCTTCAGCGCGTCCACGTCCGCGCACACGACCCGATGACCGAGGGATGCCAGGCACGCCCCCGTCGTCAGGCCCACGTAACCCGTTCCCACGACCGCGATCCGCCGGACGAACATGCAGGTGACGGTGTCAGCCGAAGTTGGCCGTGGGTCAAACTCCAGCTGTATGCGGAGAGTGAGGTCGGTAGTCCCCTGGGTGCACGTCGAAACACCCCTCGTGGACGACGCGGTTCCGGCTGGATGCGGGCACTGTCAGTGGGTATGGAACTGGTCGTGATCGGGCTGCTGTTCGTGGGTCTGGCGCTGCTCGCGGCCGTGCCGTTGGTCGCATTGCTCCACTTCTCCGAGCGCCGGGAGCTGAACGACCGTTAACCTCCTGGGCCAGGACAGGAGGATGCATGGAGATCTCGGGTACGGCGGCAATCGTCACCGGTGGCGCGTCCGGGCTGGGCAACGCGGCCGCACGGGCTCTGGCGGCACGTGGTGCGACGGTGTTCGCGTTGGACCTCTCGATCGAGAACGCCCAGGAAGTCGAGGGCGTCACCTATCTCGCGGCGGACGTCACGTCGGAGGACGACGTCCAGGCCGCGGTCGACACGGCCGCCGGTTCCGGTCCGCCGCTGCGGATCGTGGTGAACTGCGCTGGTATCGGCCCGTCGAGCCGGACGGTCGGCAAGTCGGGTCCGCACCCGCTCGACCTGTACCGGAAGGTCATCGACGTCAACCTGGTGGGCACGTTCAACGTGCTGAGGCTCGGTGCGGCGGCGATGGGCAAGACCGAGGCGCTGGAGCACGGGCAGCGCGGCGTGGTGGTCAACACGGCGTCGATCGCGGCGTTCGACGGGCAGATCGGGCAGGTCGCGTACGCGGCCTCGAAGGCGGCCGTGGTCGGCATGACGCTGCCGGCGGCGCGTGACCTGGCGTCGGTCGGGGTGCGGGTGATGACGATCGCGCCGGGCATCGTGGACACGCCGATGCTGGCGACCGTGTCCGACGACATCCGGGCGGGTCTCGCGGCGGGCGTGCCGTTCCCGAAGCGCTTGGCGCTGCCGGACGAGTACGCGCGGCTGGCCGTGTCGATCGTGGAGCACGACTACCTGAACGGCGAGGTCATCCGCATGGACGGGGCTTTGAGGATGGCGCCGCGCTAACGCTCTACAGGTCGCCCGCGAAGGGCAGGTCGTCCATGGCGTCCGACGTCATCCACAACCGCAAGGTGTGGGTGGCGCGGACGTCGTCCTCGTTGTACTCCAGCAGCCGGCGGCGCTGGGCGGGGTTCGGCGGGTGGCCGTCCATGCCCACGGCGTCGCGGTACCAGCGCATCGAGTTCTCGCCGCCGGCCTCCGGGTCGCGCCAGCGGAACCCGGCGACCGGGGCGATGGTCTTCAGGCCCTTGCCGTGGGCGCACAGGAACTGCTCCCGCACGATGCCGAACAGGTCGACCCACGAGTCGGACGAGATGAACTCCCGCACCTGCGCCACCGCGGGGATGCCGGGCTGCCCCTTGAACCGCTCGGCCGACCCCAGCAGCCAGCGGTTCTCCGCGAGCTCGTTGTAGCAGTACGCCTTGAACGAGAGCCCGCGCGCGCGGGCCCGCAGCCGCACGCCCGTCAGCCAGGACCAGAACTCGGCGAACGAGCGGGCCTCGTCGCCGCACGGCAGCGGGTCCCAGGTGGCGAACGCCCGGTAGCCGTGCTCCTCGCCGACGTCCTGCCCGGACAGCCAGCAGCCCCACATGTACGCGCCCAGGTCGCCGAAGCTCTCCATGTCCACGTCGACCTCGACGTCCGCGCGCGGCACGTCCATGCGGGACACGCGGCGGACCACGGTCAGGTCGCGCAGCCAGGCGCGGGCCAGGATGACGGCGTCCGAGTGCAGCATCCCGACCAGGGGGATCGCCTGCTCGTCCGGGTCCAGCGCGGCCAGGTCGTCGACCGTGCCGACGCCGACCTTGCGCAGCGCCACGGCGTCCTCTCCGCGCACCACGAGGCTGACGTCACGGGCGGTCTTCAGGTCTTCCTCGCACACCGACCACCACGGGCAGCTGCGGCACTCCACGATCCGGGACGGGCGGGCCAGCGGGTCGGCGCCGGTGGCTGCGGCCGACGCCACGGAGAGCCGGTCGGAGAACCGGGTGTCGTACTCGGACAGCGCGCTCTTGCCGCCGGGCCAGTTCGGCGCTTCCAGGTCGTGCCACACGACCACGTCGGCGTCCATGCCGATGACGCCGCCGGTCGCCCGCCCGTGGGCGGCGAACCCGGACGCCTGGAGCTGCCGCTGCGCGTGCGCCAGCCGGAGCTGGTCGCGCGGCTGCGGCCGGACCTTGCGCAGCGGGTCGACCCGCGCGCCGCCCGGCAGCGGGTAGGACAGCGGTGACGTGCGGGCGCCCTGGCCGGGGTCGCTGACCTTGTGCCGGACCACGAGCACCGGCACGTACCCGGTGGTCTCCTTCACCAGCAGGTCGATGCCGCCTCGCCGGCCGCCGAGCGGGTCGCGGGGCAGGGCGGCGCCCCAGATGAACGGCACGCCGGCCTGCATCGCGGCGGCCGTCACGCGTTCGCGGTCGGCCGACGGGACGTCCTGAGGGATCTCCATCAGGTCGGACCCGACGACCCGGCCCAGCGCCGTGGCGACTCCGCGCCGGTGTTCGACCGCGTCGGCCTTGCGCTGCTGACCCGTGGGATCCGGCGGCAGCCTGGGCACGTCGCGCATGGTCGGATCGTGTTCGAGGTGCACCCGCCGCCGGCAACGAGTGACCACGCCGGCGTCGAGCTGCACCTGGGAAGTCACCGGTGCAGCGTATGACGCCGGGTCGGTGCTCGTACCGGCAACCTCGCGGAGTCGAGTCGATCTTTTCCCGGAACGGCTCTAGGGTCTGCTGTTGGTACCTCGGCGAACAGGGGCACGGCCATGGCGCGTGAGAAGAGCAAGGGTTTCACCCCGGGCAGGGCGAAGAACCTCGTCGGCGTGGCCAAGGTGCTGGCGCCGGTGTTGATCCCGGTGATGGCGCCGATGGCCGCCCGCGCCGCCGCCCTGCTGAGCGACCGCTACGACCACTACCGGGCCGCGCGGCTCGGCATCCCGGTCGACCAGCTCACCCGGTACTCGGGCAGGGGCGCGAGCCTGCACGCCCGGATCGCCGGGTTCAGCGAGGCGCTCGACCAGTTGCGGGACACCGAGCGGACGTACGTGGAGAGCACCGAGAGGCGCCTGGCGCAGCTCTTGGCCGCGGTGCGGGCAGCGGAACGCATGCCGGCACCGCGGCGCAGAGCCGCACACCGCGCCGTCTCGGCCGATCTGGACGGGTTGGAAGCGGACCTGCTCAAACGCCTCGGCGTGTGACCTGCTCCACCGCCCGGTAGGCGGCGTCCTCCGGTCCGTCGCCTGGCCCCTCGCCGTTCGGGCGGTACTGCGAGGTGACCTCCTCCATCACCTCGGCGACCCGTTCCTCGCGCCGGATCATCGGGTCGCTGCGCAGGTCACGGGCCAGCGACACGCACAGCCCCACCATGACCAGCATGAACGGCAGCGCGGCGATGATGGTCAGGTTCTGCAGGCCGGTCAGCGCGCTGGTGCCGCCGATCAGCAGCATCACCGCCGCGACCACACCGGTGAGCACACCCCAGAACACGACCACCGGCTTCGACGGACGGATCGAACCGCGCTGCGACAGCGTGCCCATCACCACGGACGCGGCGTCCGCGCCGGACACGAAGAAGATCGCCACCAGCAGCATCACCAGCACGCCGGCGACGGGGGCCAGCGGGAACTGGTCGAGCAGCCCGAACAGCTGCCCCTCCGCCGAGGACGCGCCCGCGATGTCCGCGCCGGACCGCTGCATGAAGATCGCCGTGCCGCCGAAGACGCAGAACCAGGCGAGGCTCACGAGGCTGGGCACGCCGATCACGCCGGCCACGAACTGCCGGATCGTGCGGCCACGGCTGATCCGGGCGATGAACATGCCGACGAACGGCGTCCACGAGATCCACCACGCCCAGTAGAAGATCGTCCAGCCCGACAGCCAGGCCTCGGTCGCGTCGCCACCGGACGCGGCGGTGCGGCCGGCCATGTCGGCCAGCTCGCGGAAGTAGTCGCCGATCGCGGTGGGCACCAGGTTCAGCACGAACACCGTCGGCCCGACCACGAACACGAACACGGCCAGCACCAGGGCCAGCACCATGTTGATGTTCGACAGCCACTGGATGCCCTTGGCCACACCGGACACCGCCGAGGCGACGAACGCTGTGGTCAGCACCGCGATGACGCCGACGACGATGCCGTTGCCGACCTCGCCCAGCCAGCCGGCCACCTGCAGGCCACTGCCGATCTGCAACGCGCCCAAGCCGAGCGACGTGGCCGACCCGAACAGGGTGGCGAAGATCGCCAGCACGTCGATCGCCTTGCCCGCGCCGCCCTCGACGCGGCGCCGGCCGAGCAGCGGCGCGAACGCCGAGCTGATCAGCTGGCTGCGACCGCGGCGGAAGCTGCCGTAGGCGATCGCCAGGCCGACCACCGCGTAGATCGCCCACGGGTGCAGCGTCCAGTGGAACAGGGTGGTGGCCATCGCGGTCTGCACGGCTTCGTCCGAGGCCGCTTCGACGGTGCCCGGCGGCGGCTTCACGAAGTGCGACAGCGGCTCGTTCACGCCGTAGAACATCAGGCCGATGCCCATGCCGGCGCTGAACATCATCGCCACCCACGAGACCGTGCGGAACTCCGGTTCCTCGTCGTCGCGGCCCAGCGGGATGCGGCCGTAGCGGCTCACCGCCAACCACAGGGCGAACAGCACGAAGCCGGACGCGGTGAGCACGAAAGCCCAGCCCAGGTGGCTGATGACCCAGTTCAAAGCCGTTTTGGACGCGATCGCGAGGGAATCCGTGCCGAGGATCCCCCACCCGACGAACCCGAGCGCGACCACGGCGGCGACACCGAACACGACCCGGTCCGTGCGCGCGGGTCGGTCGGCCCTCGGTTCACCGGGCAAAGGTTCTTCCACAGGTTTGCTCTCGATCGTCACGGGTACCCCATACCCTCGAACGGAGTAGCGCAAACGCGAGCTGGACCGAGGGGACTCCCCTGGGTGACGCGCGACCTCCTACTCTCTGAGGTGTGACCCGACGGCCCGCTCCCACCCGCTTCGCGCGGGCGGTCCTGCTGGCTGTGACGTCCGCCGCGCTCAGCGTCGCCGCGCACGGCGCGGCCGGCGGTTCGGTCACGGAGTTCGCCCCCGCGCTGCCGTTGACGCTGCTGGTCGCGTTCGCCGGCGCCTCGATCGCCGAACGCGGGCGTCGCCCCTGGACGATCCTGGTCACGCTCGGCGTCGCCCAGCTCGGGCAGCACGCCCTGCTCAACCTCGGCCACCACACCGCCGACGGGCCCGGCATCGGGTTCAGCCCGGTCGTCATGACCGCCGCGCACGTGGTCGCCGCGCTCCTCACCGGCCTGCTGCTGGCCAGGGCCGACGCCGCGCTGCACGCGCTGGTCGGCGCCGTCTCCCGGCTGGTCCCGCCGCCGCACGCGCCGCTCGTGCCGGCCGGCGCGCTGTGGTGCCCCACCCCGGCGTCGTCGGCGAACACGCTGGTCGGCGTGCTGATGCGGCGGGTGCACGGCCGCCGCGGCCCTCCTCGCTCCTGATCGCCCGAGTCCCCCAGCACACCTCTCAGGTCTCAGGAGCCACAACTTCATGTCGACACATCGATTTGGCGCGCGCACGCTCGCCAAGGGCGGCGCCGTGCTCGCGACCGCCGCGATCCTCGCCCTGACCACGGCCGGCCCGGCGTCCGCGCACGTCACCGCGTCCACGCCGAAGGACGCGGTGAAGGGCGGGTACACCAAGGTGACCCTCCGCGTCCCCAACGAACGCCCCGACGCGGGCACGGTGAAGCTCGAACTGACCCTGCCCGCCGAGTACCCGCTGGCGTCGGTCAGCACCAAGCCGACGCCCGGCTGGAAGGTCGAGGCGGTCAAGGAGAAGCTGGCCACGCCGGTCAAGAGCCACGGCCGGGAGGTCACCGAGGCGGTCCGCACCGTCACGTGGACCGCCGACGCGGGCAACCGGATCGAGCCGGGGCAGTTCAACGAGTTCGACGTGTCCATCGGACCGCTGCCGGACAACACCGACCAGCTGGTGCTGCCGACCAAGCAGACGTACGACAGCGGTGAGGTCGTGGACTGGAACGCCCCGCCGCCCGCCGACGGCGCCGACGAGCCGGAACGCCCCGCGCCCGTGCTGAAGCTGGTCGCCGCGAAGGGCGACGACCACGCCACCGCCACACCGGTCGCCGACGACAGCCACGCCACGGAAGCGGCGGCGGCGACCGACGACACGGCCCGCTGGCTCGGCGGCGCCGGTCTCGCGGTCGGCGCGCTCGGCCTCGGGTTGGGTGCGGGCGCCGTGCTGCGGTCCCGTCGCGCGGGCAAGCCGACGGCATGAACCGCGTCGTCTCGCTGCTGCTGACCGGCCTCGTCGCGGGCGCGGTCGTGCTGGGCACGGCCACACCCGCGTTCGCGCACAACGTGCTGGTCAGCAGCGACCCGAAGGACGGGTCGCAGCTGGAGTCCGGACCGGCGGAGATCACGCTGACCTTCGACCAGCCCGTCCAGGCCGGGGAGAAGTTCAACACGGTCACCGTCACCGGTCCCGAGGGCACGCGCTGGGAGGCGGAGGGCGAGCCGACGGTCAAGAACAACACCGTGGTCTTCCCCGTCCGCCCGCTGGGACCGGCCGCCGAGTACACGATCGGCTACCGCGTCCTGTCGGCGGACGGGCACCCGGTGACGGGTTCGCTCAAGTTCACCCTCACCAAGGCGGGCGACGGCACACCCGCGCCGAAGCCGGAAGCGGACCCGTCCGCGCCGGCGGACGGCGGTGGCGTGCCCATCTGGGTGTGGATCCTGGGCGCGGTGGTGCTGCTGGGCGGCGGCGTGTTCCTCGCGCTGCGCGGCGGCGGCGTCAAGGAGAGCGACAGGCGATGACGGTGAACCGGACCACCACCCCGACGACCAGGCAGTGGGTCGTCGGCGGCCTGCTGGCGGGCGGCGCCCTCGGCGTGTTCCTGGGCCTCGGCCTGTCCACGACACCGGAGACGGTGGGCGTGACGGAGCCGGGGGTGGTGGTCCGGTTCGCCCACCCGCTGGTGCGGACGCTGCTGGACCTGGCCGCGACGATCGTGGTGGGGCTGTCGCTGCTGCCCAAGCTGCTCGGGTTCAGCCGCCCCGCCCTGACCGAACCGGTGATGCGCATCGCGCGGCCGGCCGCCGTGGTCGCCGCCGCCGTGTGGGCGTTCACCGCGCTGCTGTCGATCGTGATCCGGGCGTACGAGACGCGGCCGGACGCCGACCTGACCATGCCGATGGTCGTGGACTACGTGCAGCGCGTCGGCGCCGGGCAGGGGCTCCTGTTCAGCGCGGTGTGCGCGTTGGTGTACCTGTGGATCGGCGTGATGGCGGTGCGCCGGGGCGAATCGGTGCCCGCGGAGCTGCGCATCCTGATCTCGATGTTCGGGCTGCTGCCGCTACCGGTGACCGGTCACGCGTCGAACTGGAAGTACCACGACTACTCGATGATCTCGATGGAGCTGCACGTGCTGGGCGCGGCGGCGTGGACCGGCGGCCTGGCTGCGTTGGTCGTGCTGGTGGCCCACCGGCGGGGGCTGCTGGCCGACGCGCTGCCGAAGTTCTCGAAGCTCGCCACGGTGGCGCTGATCCTGGTGTCCGCGACGGGCCTGTTCAACGGCGTGCTGGAGCTGGTGCTGAACCCGGTCGTCTCCCTGCCCGGATCCCTCTTCACCACCTCGTACGGCCTGGTCCTGGTGGCCAAGGTCGTGTGCGCCGGCCTCCTGGCGGTCCTGGGCGCGAACATCCGGTGGCGCCTGCTGCCCCACATCGCCCAGCACAAGGCCACGGCGATCGTCGGCTGGGCGGCGGTGGAACTGGCCATCATGGGCATCGCCTTCGGACTCGCCGTCGTCCTCTCGCGCGCCCAAGTCGTCTGATCGGCGACTCGGCCGCAAGAACGCGGAAGGCCCGGGTACCGCGCGACGGCCATCGACAAGTGGTCCGTTCGGTGCGACGAGCTGCGCCGAACGTCCTACTCGGTGATCACCCGCGCAGAAGAGTCCTCACCGCGCAGCCGGGTCAGCTCCGCCATCGCGTCCTTGCCGCGCCGTTCGAGTTCCTTGGCGTCGATCCAGCCGTTCGCGTAGTACCGGTAGTCGTGCGCGAGCTTCACCAGCTCGGCCAGGTAGTCCGCGGACCGGCGGCGGCGCGGCTCGTCGAACGACGCGAGCAGCGGCAGCTGGGTGTCCACGACCTCGTCCAACATCCGGGCGGCCTTCATCGCGCGCCGCGCGCTCAGCCGCCGCACACCCAACAGGTTTCCGACCACGTGCACCTCGCCCGACCGCGTCCAGCATCCCGTCGATGCGTCATTCGTCAAACGTGCGCCGAGCGTTACCGGTTCGTGCCCGACATCCCCCGGTTCAGCGATAAGGGGTCCACCGGGTCGTGGTGTCACCGGCACGGAGAGCCTTGAGCCGGCGGTGCAGCTCGTCCCGGACGTCCGGGTGGCTGCGCATGATCGGCAGCACGCTCGTGGTCAGCTTCAACTCCCTGACCTCGCGCAACACCGGGAAACCGGACCACCTCGTGACGTCGAACCCGTACTCGTCGGCGAGCTGCCGGTACCACTCGGCGGGGTGGCCGAAGCGGGCGACGCCGACCGGCAGGGTGCTCAGGTCCCACTCCCGCGGCCCGACGCTGGTCGAGTCGAAGTCGCAGATCACCGGGCCGTCCGGGCTGGCGATCAGGTTGCCGAGGTGCGCGTCGCCGTGCAGCACACCCGGCGGCAGCACGGTCCGCAGACCGGCCAGGCGGTCCTCCGCCTCGGCGCACCGGTCCTCCAGGAACCGGCGGTCCGGCGCGGACAGCTCCTCGGCGTCGGCGATCCTGCGGTGCACGTCGTCCAAGGGTGCCCACCGCGGCAACGCGAACTCCGGCACGGGCAGCCCGTGCACCTGGCGCAACACCCGACCCAGGTCACGGCCGTCGACGGGGGTGCCGCCGGACGGCACCGTGTGCCACAAGGTGGCCAGGTGGTCGCCCACGGCCAACGGCTGCGGCACGTCCTCCACCAACCGGACCGCCGGCACGTCGTGCGACGCGAGCCACCGCGCGACCTGGACCACCTTCCGCGCCCGGTGGCGCAGGTTCATCGAGCCGACGATCCGGACCACGACCCGGTCGACGGGCAGGTCGAACACGGCGTTGCTGGTGAACTTCACGAGCCTCGCACCGCGGTGTGCCAACCCCAGCTGCGCGCACAGCCGTTCCAGCACGGCGGTCAACGCGGCGGGGGTGAACCTGCCGTCCAGGAGCCCGACTCCTCCTGGCTCAGGCCGCGCTGTCATTGCCGGTGAACTTGGCCAGGCGTTCGGCCAGCTCACGGGCGTCGGGGTTGTTGCGGCGCTTCTCCGCTTCATGCTGGAGCGGCTTCATCCGGTCCTTCGTGCGGACCGACTTCAGGCCCTCGGACAGCTCGATCGCCTGGCGTCCCAGCCGGGCGCCGTGGTCGATGTCGCCGTCCAGCAGGTGGTTGATCGACAACGAGGTGAGGTTGAACGACCGGCTGCGGGACATGTCCTCGCCGTAGCCACCGATGGCCTTGGTCAGCGCGGGCACCGCCGTGCGCGTGTACTTCGGGTCCACGGTCTGCGCCAGCTCGGTGTGCACCGTGCCGATCATCGCGGACAGGTCGTTCGCGTCGAAGAACTTCGCCCAGGCGGGCGCCTCGCCGATGTTCGCGCGGGCGAACTCGTCGCGCGCGCGGCCGAGCAGCTTCATCGCCTGGTCGTCGGAGCCCATCTTCGCGTAGGCCCAGGCCTCGTTCGCGCAGAGGATGCCCACGGCCAGCTCGGAGCCGGAGTTCTGCGCGGCCAGCTGGCCGAGCTGGAACACCTTCAACGCGTCGTCCGGGGCGTTCTGGTGCAGGTAGACGCGGCCCATCCGGTACAGGATGTTCGCCACGAGCTCTTCCTTGCGCCCCTGCTTCGCCAGCCCGAGGGCCTGGCCGAAGTGGTTGCGGGCCGAGTCGTACAGACCGGTGTCGAACGAGGTCCAGCCGGCCAGGTTGTGCAGGTCGGCGAGCGCGACGTAGAGCCGCTCCCGGACCAGGTCGGTGGCGTTCGCGCCGAGCATCTGCTGCCCCCACGACAGCTGCGCCACGACCGCGTCGCGGCAGGAACCGCCGCCGTACTGGTAGTCCAACGTGCGCAAAGCCCTGGTGGCCGCTTCGACCTGTCGGACATCGGTCATGCCGATGCGGCCTGGGGCCGGAGTCTGCGCGGGCGATGAAGCCCAAGACCCGGAGTCCGTACCGAACACGGCCGCGCCGACGGTGATGGCGGCGGCGTGCGCGAGGAACTTCCTTCGCTTCACCGACTCGTCCTCCTCAGAATGGGGTGACTCCGCGGTCGCGGCCACCCTCACTGCCGTGGCCTCGTCGTAAGCGAGACCCATGTACCCCCTTGGGACACCCAAGCCGGCGGCGATCCGGGCCAGGACGTCGTAGGCCATGACCTGGCGTCCCTTGAGGATCTCCGAGACTTCGGACTGCGACTGGCCCGTGAGCGCCGCGATCTGGCGCTGCGAGACCCCATGCCTGCGGAGCAGCCGGTAGACCGCGCTGATCTCCCGTCTGGCCAAGGCGTCCCGCATCTCCTGCTGGTCCCAGACGTCTGGTGTAACAGGAGAGCTCGGCGAACCGATGGTGTTCAATTGCGCCCCCTCACAGTCCTTTGGGCGTCAACGGCAGAGTAGGGGCACTTCCCCGACCACGAGAAGTACCGATCGGCGAGGCTGATCGGCTCTGCCGAACTCCACTGACCGCTTACCGTGGAACGGCCACCGGCTACCGCTATGACGTCCCGATCCGGGTTGAATCATCGCAATCTGGGTTCCGGTAAGCGAGTGAGTACGGAGAGGAACATGGCCGTGGACCTGATCGAGCGGGCGGTGACCACCACTGGTGGACCGACGTCGCCCGCCGTCGCCGCGGTCGCGCCCACTCCGGCTTCCCTGTCCGTCCAGGAGCCGACCGACCTCGGCTCCGGATGGCGCGGCACGACCGGGCAGCGTCGCTGGTGGCGTATCCGCTGCAGCGACGTGGTCGACCGGGAGCGCTGCCTCACCGTGCTGGTCGAGCGGGGCCGCGTGGTCCTGGTCGGTCCGCCGGGTGAGACGGCGGTCCTTTCGGCCGACCAACTCGTACAACTCAGGGCCGCGCTACGTGAGGCCGCCGAGCAGGCGGAAAGGTGACGGTGACGTTTCGGTGGACGAGATCCTCGGACAAGTTCTTCGCAACGCGGTGTGGGAGCGGTTGGACCTGCTCACAGAGCTGGCCAACGAAGCCGACGCCCCGTCCCTCCTGTCGGTGGCACGTTCCGAGCTCCCTCGGCTGACCGAGGGTTGGCGGGCGCTGCTCGCCGCGCACGAACCGGACGAGAAGGGCAACTGCCCCGAGTGCTCCGGTCGTTGGCGGCAGCAGAAGAGCCCGTGCTCGGTGTGGCGCGCCGCGTACGAACACCTGGTCGCGGGCGGTTTGGCCCCGCGCCCGGCTCGGCACCTCCGTTCGGCGCCGGTGACCCCTCCGGTCACCAGGACACGCCGGGGAGTGGTGGCCCGAGCCCATTAACGGGCGGTCCCGACCTGTCGTTCCCCCGACGCGACCAGGTCGAGCAGCCGCCTACTGGCCGGCGGTCCGGGACGTGCGAACCCCCGACCGCGACGAACGGACCGCCGGCCAGCTAACAGCTCCACCGCTCGGAGAGTTCGGGCAGTTCGACAGCTCCACCGTTCGGACAACTACACAGACAGCCGCGGGCCGGTGTTGTGCACACCTTCCCTCCCCGACCGACACTGGTCCGCGGGCACCACTTCGGCCCCGATGTCCGCACCTCCCGCGCGGACATCGGGGCCGTTGGCATGGTCGGCGGCTCAGCGGTGCGTTCCGGTCCGCCAGGTCAGGTACGAGGTCAGCCCGGGGAAGAGCCGCCCGGCCACGTCGAACGCCTTCAACTGCCACGGGAACACCACTTCGTCCCGTTCCCGCTCCACCGCCGACGCGATCCGCGCCGCCACGTCCTGCGGCGTCACGGTCGGGATGAGCCTGGCCACGGCCGGGATGCGGTCCTCCGCGCCGGGGTTGTTGACGAAGTACCGGCTGCTCACCTTGCCCGGCACGACCTCGCTCACCCCGATCCCGGTGCCGCGCAGGTCCAGCCGCAGCGCCGCCGTCATCCCCCGCAACGCGTAGCGGGCCGCCGCGTACCCGGTCGCGCCCGGGATCGGCAGCCGGGACACCGGTGAGTTCACGTTCACCACCCGGCCCGAACCACGTGCCCGCATCCCCGGCAGGAACTCCCTGGTCAGGTGCAGTGCCGCGGTGAACGGGAGGGCGACCATCCCGGCCAGTTCGGGGGTCGGGGTGTCGTCCAGGAACAGCCACCGGCCGACGCCGGCGTTGTTCACCAGCACGTCCGGGACGCCCACCTCGTCGCGCACCCGTTCGGCGAGCGCGCGGATCTGGTCGACATCCGCGAGATCCGCCGGCAGCGCGACCGCACGCCCACCGGTCGCCGTGATCCGCTCGACCTGCTCGTCCAGCGCTTCACCGCTCCGCGCCACGAGGACGACAACCGATCCACGCCCCGCGAGCGTCCACGCCGTCGCGGCGCCGATGCCCTGCGACGCACCGGTCACCACGACCGTCTTTCCCGCCAACCGCAACGAAACCCCCTAAGCCACCGATCGAACCCGGCTCACCAGTAGTGCCGCGCACAGCGTGGCGACCGCGGACACCGCGAACAAGCCCCGGTACCCGCCGAGCGACGCGAGCACGAACGTCGTCAGCAGCGGAGCGATCACCTGGGGCAGGGAGTTGGCGATGTTCAGCACCCCGAGGTCCTTCGCGCGGTCCGACGCGGCGGGCAGGACCTGCGTCAACAGGGCCAACGCCACCGCCCAGTACCCGCCGAACCCGACCCCGAGCAGCGGCGCCGCGACCAGTGCCGCGGTCCACGTGGGCCAGGCGGCGAGGATCAGCGCCGCCACCGCCATCGCGCCGGCGGCCATCAGCACGTACGGCTTGCGTCGGCCGGTCCGGTCCGAGTGGGCGCCGACGACGAACGCGCCGATCGCCAGTGCCACGCCGTAGAGCAGCATCAACACCAGCAGGCCGTCCTCGGGTGACGGGTGCCGGACAGCGTCGCCGAGGAAGTAGAGCAGGTAGAGCGTGCCGAACGCGTTGCCCAGGTTGATCATGAAGTGGGCGCACCAGGCCCAGGCGAAGTCGGGGTGCCGCCTCGGCGACACCCACAGCTCACGCCACCGCAGCGGCGGCCGTGCGACGAGCGGCAGCCGCACGTCCGGTGTGATCAGCACGAAGGCCGACGCGCCCGCCACGACGAGGACCGCGCACGCCAGGTAGCCCGGTGCCAGGCCGCTGACGAGCACCGTCACCACGACCGCGCCCAGGACCGTGCCGAGCATCTGCGAGACGCCGACCAGCCCGCCGACCTTCGCCCGCTGCCGTACCGGCACCCGGTCGGGGACGGCGGAGGTGAGGCTGGCGAGCATCCCGTTCAACCCGGCCTGCACCAGGCACCACCCGAGCACCATCACCCCGGTGGTGGACGCCGACGACAGCACCGCAAGCCCGGCCGCGCCGACCAGCGCACCGGCCAGCGTCCACGGGTGCCGCCGCCCGAACCGGGACGTGGTGCGGTCCGACGACAGCCCGATCAGCGGGTTCGCGATCAGCGCCACCACCGCGCCCACGCCCGTGACCAGGCCGAACACCGCTTCCTTACCGGCCGCGTCGACCAGCTCGGCCTGCTGCGGCAGCAGCACCTGGATGGGCGCGTAGATGGCCAGCCACAGCCCGAGGTTGGCCAGGAACAGCCACGTCATCCACGACCGGCGGACCGGGACGACCGGTTCCGCAAGCGCTTCCGTGGTCACCGCCTGATCCGATCGCGGTACCACTCGAACGAGGCACGCGGCGTGCGCCGCTGCGTCGCGTAGTCGACGTGGACCAGGCCGAACCGCTGCGAGTACCCGGAGTCCCACTCGAAGTTGTCCATCAGGGACCACACGAAGTACCCGCGGACGTCCGCCTTGAGGGCCTCCTCGATGTGCCCGTCCAGGTACTCGATCCGCTCGGTGTCGTCCTGCGAGTGCGGGTAGCTGCACCCGCTCTCCGTCACGTACACCGGCGGCAAGTCGACGAAGCGATCTCGCAGCGAGGCGATCACCTCCGACAGCCCGGACGGCACGACCGGCCAGCCGAAGCCCGTCTTCGGGTACTCGTCGATGTCCACCAGCTCGAACGGCAGCGGGTTGCGCTCGGACGGTGTCCGCAGCCGGGTCGGGTTGTAGTAGTTGACGCCGTAGAAGTCCAGCGGCTGGGAGACGATCGCCAGGTCGCCGTCCACGATCGGCAAGCGGTCGACCAGCGAGTCCGGGTAACGCCCCGCCAGCTGCGCATCGGCGTAGAGCCAGTTGTGCAGATCGGCGTAAGCCTCGGCCGCCTCGACATCGGCCGGACTCGCCGGCCACGCGGGCGTGTGGTTGTTGGCGGTGCCCACAGCGCGCGCTCCGGCGGCACGCAACGCCTGCACCGCGAGCCCGTGCGCCAGGTTCAGGTGGTGCGCGGTCGGCAGCGCGTCGTACAGCAGGGTCTTGCCCGGCGAGTGCCGGCCGATGGCGTACCCGAGCAGCGTCACCATGGCGGGCTCGTTGATCGGGATCCACATCGCGACCCGGTCGGCCAGGCGTTCGGCGACCCTGGCGGCGTACTCGGCGAACCGGTGCGCGGTGTCGCGGGCGAGCCAGCCGCCCGCTTCTTCCAGGGCCAGCGGCGTGTCCCAGTGGTACAGCGTGACGACGGGCGCGATGTCGGACGCCAGCAACTCGTCCACCAGCCGGTCGTAGAACGCCAGGTCGCCGGCGAGCACGCGCGGCCACGACAGGGAGAAGCGGTAAGCGCCGACGCCGAGCGACCGCATGAGCGCGACGTCCTCGCGGTAGCGGTGGTAGTGGTCGCACGCCACGGAGGCGTCCTGGCCCTCGAAAGCCGGGAACGCGTCCCAGCCGGACGGCTGCCGGCCGGCGGCGGCGAAGGCGCCTTCGATCTGGAAGGCGGAGGTGGACACACCCCAGAGGAAGTCGTCGGCGCCGGGGAAGTCGGGGGAGAAGGTCACGCCAGCCTCCTGAAACATGAAAGTCATTCGGATCGTAGGCGTGTTGTGGCGTGAAGTGAAGTGGAGAGGTCCGCGACCGGGCACTATGGAGACCCGCCACCCATTCCGCAGGAGTCGCCGTGACCAGTACGACCCCGTTGCGCCGCCAGCCGGTGCAGCAGCGCAGCGCCAAGCGCGTCGAGCGGATGCTCGAGGCCTGCGCACAGCTCATCGAGGAGGTCGGCTACGACGGAGTCACCACGACACTGATCGCCGAGCGCGCGGGTGTCGCGGTCGGCTCGCTGTACCAGTTCTTCCCGGACAAGCGCGCGGTC
Source organism: Saccharothrix isguenensis (assembly GCF_052936305.1). Lineage (NCBI taxonomy): Bacteria > Bacillati > Actinomycetota > Actinomycetes > Pseudonocardiales > Pseudonocardiaceae > Saccharothrix > Saccharothrix isguenensis. The sequence continues at coordinate 35,913 of NZ_CP193626.1, read as the reverse complement.
GTGCAGGCGCTGACCCTGCGCAACCTGGAGAAGTTCATCCAGACGGTGGACGGCCGGTTCACCTCCACCACGCTCGACCACTGGTGGGACGCGGTCGACTCGATCTTCGACGTGTACGTGTCGATGCACCGCGAGGTGCCCGCGTTCTCGAAGCTGCACTTCGGTGACGTGGTCGACCTGCGGTTGCTGGACGACCGGCGCGACAACAACACCGTCATCTCCGACCGGATCGCGGAGATGATCTCGGCCAAGTTCGACATCCCGCTCGGCGAGCTCCAGCTGCCGATCTCGATCGCGGTGGAAGCGGCGGACGGCGTGCTGAACCTGGCGTTCCGCCGGGACGCGGCCGGCGACCAGCGGATCCTGGACGAGGCCAAGGCCCTGGTCCGCGGGTACCTGTCGACCAGACTGCCCAGCTAGTCCCCCAGGTCACCCGAACGAGTGGCCTTCGCCCCGGTAGGTGGGCACGGTCCGCTCCACCTCGTCGCCCCTGACGACGAGGTAGTGGGTGAACCGCTCGGCCAGCTCGCCGGCCTTGGCGTGCCGCAGCCACACGCGGTCGCCGAGGCGCAGCGGGTCGGCCGCCCGTCCCACCACCGGGGTCTGCACCTCGCCCGCGCCCTCCATCGCCAGCAGGCTCAGCCCGACCGGCAGGTGCGGCACCGGCTGGCGGTCGGCCGTCGCGGTGCCGGAGGCGACGTAGCCGCCGGAGAACAGCGTGGCCACGTTCGGCTTCGGCCGGCGCACCACCGGGAGCGCGAACAGGACCGCCGGCTTGGGCCGGAAGCCGCGGTAGCCGTCGAACAGGGCCGGCCCGATCAGGCCGGAGCCCGCCGCGACTTCCGTCACGGACGGGTCGGCGGCGGTGACCTCCAGGCTGCCGGTGCCGCCGCCGTTCACGAACTCCAGGTCGGCGACGGCGCGGACGGCGGCGACGGCGGCCGTGCGGCGGCCGACCAGTTCGGCGGCGGAACGGCGTTGCATCCAGCGCAGCGCCGCACCGCGCAGCGGCTTGCCCGGCGGCTGGTCGCCCAGGCCCGCGATGTGTCCTTCGTACGCCATCACGCCGACGAGCCGGAACCCCGGCCGGCGCGTGATCGTCTCGGCCAGAGCGCGCGCTTCACGCGCCGTGTGGACGGGAGAACGCCGCGGGCCGATGTGCAGGCCGGGCACCGGTCGCCACGACACGTCCAGCTCCAGGCACACCCGGATCTCGGGGTGGCCGGCGCCGAGCGTGGCCTGGACGAGGTCGAGGTGCGCGGCCGAGTCGACCACGATCGTGATCCGCCCGCGTGCCTTGTCGTCCTCGGCCAGTCGCCGCAACGCCGTGCGGTCCACGGTCGGGTACGCGACCAGGAGGTCTTCGGAGAGGTCCACTCCGGACAGCCACAGCGCCTCGGCGAGCGAGTAGCACATGACGCCCGCGAAGCCGGGCTTCGCGAGCACCCGTTCGAGGAGCGCGCGGACCCGGACGGACTTGCTCGCCACCCGGATCGGCCGCCCGCCCGCGCGCCGCACGAGGTCGGCCGCGTTGCTGTCGAAGGCGTCCAGGTCGACGATCGCGAACGGAGCGTCGTGCTCCTTCGTCGCGGCGTCCAGGCGCGTGCGGGGTTGCATGGTTCCTCACGGTACTTGAAAGGTGAATAGCTTTCACCTACGGTTCGTGGAACGCGTCACACCGGAGGTGGGCATGGGGACCCCGTGGACGAACTGGGCGCGCACCGCGTCCGCGAACCCACACCGCGTGGAGCACCCGGCGAGCCTCGACGAGCTCGTCTCCGTCGTGGCGGGTGCGCCCGGGGTGCGGCCCCGGGGCAGCGGGCACTCGTTCACCGACATCGCGGTCGCGCCCGGCGTGGCGGTCGACCTCGACGCGTGGACCGGCATCGTGGACGTGTGCGGACCGCTCGTGACGGTGCGGTCCGGCACGACGTTGCACCAGCTCAACGCGTTGTTGGACGTGCTCGGGCTGGCCATGGCGAACCTCGGTGACATCGACGCGCAGACCGTGGCCGGCGCCATCTCCACCGGCACGCACGGCACCGGGGCGAAGCTCGGCGGGCTGGCCACGCAGGTCGTCGCGCTGGAACTGGTGCTCGCCGACGGGTCGGTGGCGCGGTGCTCGGCCGACGAACGCCCCGACCTCTTCCACGCGGCCAGGATCGGGCTGGGCGCGCTGGGGGTGATCAGCACGGTCACGCTCCGGTGCGTGCCCTCGTTCGTGCTGCACGCCCGTGAGTTCCCCGGCCGGCTGGACGCGGTGCTGGACGAGTTCGACCACCTGACCGCCGTGGAGGACCACGTGGAGTTCCACTGGTTCCCGCATTCCGACCGGGTGATCGTGAAGCGGAACAACCGGGTGGACGAGCCGGCCGCGCCGCTGTCCGCGCTGCGCCGGTTCTACGAGTACGAGGTGCTGGAGAACGGGGCGTTCGGGCTGGTCTGCAAGCTGGCCCGCGCCGTGCCGGCGACCACCAGGACGCTCAACCGGGTGTGCGGGGCGATCGTGTCGGAGCGCGTCTACCGGGACGTGTCGCACCGCGTTCTCGTCACGCCGCGCCGGGTGCGGTTCGTGGAGACCGAGTACGCCGTGCCCCGTGCGGCGCTGCACGACGTGCTGCGGGAACTGCGCGCAGCCGTGGCGCGACTCGACCACGGCGTGATCGTGCCGGTGGAGGTCCGGGTCGCGCGGGGCGACGACATCTGGCTGTCCACCGCACACGGCCGCGACACTGCGTACGTCGCCGTCCACCAGTACCTGGGCATGCCCTACCGGCAGTACTTCGACGCGTTCGAGAAGATCGCGGGCGCGGTCGGCGGCCGTCCGCACTGGGGCAAGCTGCACAGCCTCACCGCCGACGCCCTCCGCGACCTCTACCCCCGCTTCGACGACTTCCGCCGGGTACGCGCCGAAACCGACCCGACCGGCAAGTTCACCAACCCCTATCTGGACCGGGTCCTCGGCCCGACCGCCACCGGCCACCCCGCTGCCGACCCACCCGCCTCCGGCTGACCGACCCCGCCCCGAGCGGTCGGTTCGCGGTGCCCGAGTGGTCGGTTCGAGGTGCCGGAGTGCGCAACTCGCGGTGCCGGCTCAGAAGGCCTGGGGGATCGGAGTGGGGCCGGAGATCAGTTCGTAGGTGCGGCGGGAGGTGCCGGGGCGGTCCAGGAGGGCGACCACCACCGCGGCCACGTCGGCGCGGGCTACGGAACCCCGCAGGGGTGTTTCGGCCAACTCCACCAGGCCGGTCGGCTCGTCGTCGGTCAGCCGACCGGGCCGCAGGATCGTCCAGTCCAGATCACGTCCGCGCAGGTCGTCCTCGGCGGCGCCCTTGGCCGCCAGGTAGGCGTCGAACACCTCGTCACCGGTGGTCCGGCCGATGCCGGTGGTGCTGATCTGCACGAACCGCCGCACACCCGCCCGCTCGGCGGCCTCCGCGAACAACATCGCCGCGGCCCGGTCCACGGTGTCCTTGCGCGTCACCCCGCTACCGGCCCCGGCGCCCGCGGCGAAGACCGCCGCGTCCGCACCGTTCAGGACTTCGGCGACCGAAGCGACGTCGGCCGCCTCCAGGTCGCAGTGGACGGGGACCGCGCCCGCGTCCAGGACATCCGCGAAGTGGTCGGGGTTGCGCACCAACGCAGTGGCGCTGTCACCCCGTGTGGCCAACAGCCGCTCCACCTGCAACGCGATCTTGCCGTGCCCGCCCGCAATCACCACTCGCATGGTCCGACCGTAGGTCAGGACGCGGTCGCCAGCACCCGCTCGTAGACCAGTTCGTTCACCCAGCGGGTGGTCGCGGTGTCCTCGACCGGCACGGTCTCGTTGCGGCCGGCGACATCCGTGCTCAGCTGCTGCTCCTCGTCGGCCAACAGCACCGACACGCCGTACCGGCGCACGCGCGGCAGGCAGTTCGCCAGGTAGTCGTGCGTGAACGCGACCGACGACGGCAGCACGGCGGCGGCGTTGCCGAAGCGGGCGAACGGCACCGCCGAGGCCAGCGCGGTCCGCCAGTGCCGGGTCACCGCCAGCACGCCGACGATCCGCACCGCGGCGGGCGGCACGCGGCCGTCCATCTCCGGCCACACCCACGTGGACACCGTCGTGCGGTCCGACTCCGGACCCGCGCCCAGGCACAGCCGCTCGGCGTGCGCGTCGGCCAGCAGCTCCGCCACCACGTTCACCTTGCGCCCCATGAGGACCATCTCGGGCAGCACCACGCCGTGCCAGCCGAGGCGGACGGCGGCGGCGCCGGCCAGGTCCTCGACGGAACCGGGTAGTTCGGGAACCGGAACAGCGGTTGCCGACAGCGCCCTGGCGTCGTCGGTGTCCGCGATCCGTGCTGGTGTGCTGCTCACGCCAGGGCCTCCTCGGCAACCACGGCGGGATGTCCGCCGCGTTCGACTCGTGCTCTGGGTAAGGCGTACCAGGTGCGCACCGCGGCACCCCCAGGTCAACGGGCGTCCTGCGATCGACGGCGTCGAGCGGTCGGTAACCGGTCGCCGACCGGAAATGGGACTTCGGCCCGGCGATGCTGCCGTCTGGGTGACACGGATCCGCCGAAGACCCGGCGTCGAATGCTCAGCGTGTGCGTGGCTCGCCTGGATCGACCGCGGTTCGCATCCCGGGCCGAGGCCCCGGGCCGCATCACCGGACCGCCCACCGACCGCTCGCCGCGCGAAACCGACCGACCGACCGACCGCCCACCGGCCCCACGTTCGGCCGCGGCCACCCGGGTGACAGACATCACGCGTCCGCCAAGAGCGCAAACCGGCCCGGACAAGCACAAAACCATGAAGTCCCACCCACTGCTGTGGATGGGACTTCATGGTTCTGGTGGGCGAGGGGGGAGTTGAACCCCCACGTCCTTTCGGACACACGGACCTGAACCGTGCGCGTCTGCCATTCCGCCACTCGCCCGGAGCGACGTGGGAAACACTAGCATGGTGCCCGCACGGGTTACCAATTGGCCCGTGTACCGGCACGTCAGCCCGGATACGATCGGTAGTAGAAGTCGACCGGGTCGGAGGGTTGCCGTGGGCCTCGTACAGCGCTTCGAGCGCCGTCTCGAAGGCATCGTTGGCAATACCTTCGCGCGCGTGTTCGGTGGGAACGTCGTCCCGCAGGAAGTGGCCCAGGCACTGCAGCGGGAGGCGGAGGGCAACGTCCGCGAGTTGGCGGGCGGCAGGTTGCTCGCGCCGAACCACTACAAGGTCCTGCTGGGTCCGCAGGACCACGATCGGCTTGCCGGGGACGGCCAGGATGAACTACGCATCACCCAGCTTCTGGGGGACTCCGTCCGGGAGCACCTCGAAGAGAGCGGATGGGATACCTATGGTGACGTCGTAGTCTCCCTGGAGCGCTCCGACGCGCTGCACACGGGACAGTTCCGAACCAGCTCGTCCGTCGACCCCGACGTGAAAGTTGCCAGCCGACGGTCAGCACCACCTCGCACTTCTGGAGACGGATCCATGAGCCAGCCTCCCGGCTACGGACAAGGACAGGGCCAGCCCGCCTACGACCCCTATGCACAGGGCGGCTACGGCCAGCAGCAACCGGGCTACGACCAGCCGGGTTACGGCCAGCAGCAACCCGGCTACGAACAGGGCTACGGGCAGCAGCAGCCAGGCTATGACCAGGGTTACGGCCAGCAGCCCGCGCAGCCCGGCTACGACCAGGGCTACGGGCAGCAGCCCGCGCAGCCCGGTTACGAGCAGGGCTACGGCCAGCAGCAGGGTTACGACCAGGGCTACGGCCAGCAGCCCGCGCAGCCCGGCTACGGCCAGCCAGGCTACGACCAGGGCTACGGCCAGCCCGGCTACGACCAGGGCTACGGGCAGCAGCCCGCGCAGCCCGGCTACGGTCAGCCCGGCTACGACCAGGGCTACGGCCAGCAGGGGTACGGCGACCCGGCGGCGGGCTACGCGCCCCCGGCGGTCCAGTCCGGTCCCCGCCAGCTGAACGCGACGCTGCACCTGGACGACGGCTCGAACCGCACCTACAACCTCAAGCAGGGTGGCAACGTGGTCGGCCGCGGGCAGGAAGCGGACTTCCGTCTGCCCGACACCGGGGTCTCCAGGAGGCACCTGGAGATCACGTGGGACGGGCACAGTGCCATGCTCGCTGATCTCGGTTCGACAAACGGCACCACGGTGAACGGCACCCCAGTGCAGACTTGGCAGCTCGCGGAAGGCGACGTCGTCCGCATCGGCCACTCGTCGCTGGTCTACCGCACCCAGGGCTGACCGGGTTGATCCGATCGGTGTGGTCCGGTCGGTTCGGCCCGATCGGGTCGGATCGAGCGTTGGCGTGACGGCACTCAAGTCAGGAGCGGTTACAACCGGTGCCAGAGCTGGTGATGCAGCTGACCAGAGCGGGCTTCCTCGTCCTGCTCTGGTTGTTCGTGTTGGCTGCGCTTCGAGTCGTCCGCTCCGACCTCTACGCGGCGTCGGGGCTCCGTGTGCCGACGCCGAAATTCGGCAGAGGCGCTAGCAAGGCCGCCAGGGGCAACAAGGCGGCCCGGCAGCTCGTCGTCACGCACGGCGCGCTGGCGGGCACGCGCATCTCCCTGGACGGCCGGCCGATCATGATCGGCCGTGCCGACGACTCCACGCTCGTGCTGGACGACGACTTCGCGTCGACCAGGCACGCGCGGTTGTCGATGCGCGGAACCGACTGGTACGTGGAGGACCTGGGCTCCACGAACGGCACCTATCTCGACCGGGCGAAGGTCACGGCCCCACTCCGGGTCCCGCTCGGCTCCCCGATCCGAATTGGCAAAACGGTGATCGAGCTGCGCTCATGACCCTCGTCCTCCGATACGCGGCCCGCAGCGACAGGGGCCTGGTCCGCTCGAACAACCAGGACTCCGTGTACGCGGGCCCTCGCCTGCTCGCGCTCGCCGACGGCATGGGTGGCCACGCCGCGGGCGAGGTCGCCAGCAAGGTGGTGATCGCCGCCCTGGCGCCGCTCGACGACGACGAGCCGGGCGACGACCTGCTCGGCCAGTTGCGCGACGCGGTGATCGCGGGCAACGGCGCCATCTCCGAACTGGTCCAGAGCGACCCCGACCTGGACGGCATGGGCACCACGCTCACAGCCGTCCTGTTCGCGGGCACGCGGCTGGGCATGGTGCACATCGGCGACTCGCGCGCCTACATGCTCCGGAACGGCACGTTCACGCAGATCACGCACGACGACACGTTCGTCCAGTCGCTGATCGACGAGGGCCGGATCACCGAGGAGGAGGCCGCCACGCACCCGCAGCGCTCGCTGTTGCTGCGCGCGCTGACCGGCCACGAGGTGGAGCCGAGGCTGATGGTGCGGGAGGCCCGACCGGGCGACCGCTACCTGTTGTGCTCGGACGGCCTGTCCGGCGTGGTCAGCATGGAGACGCTGGACGAGGCGATCCGCATCCCGGATCCGCAGATGTGCGCGGACCGGATGATCGAGCTGGCGCTCAAGGGCGGCGGCCCCGACAACGTGACGGTCGTCGTCGCCGACGTGGTCGACGTCGACTTCGGGGAGGACGCCCCGATAGTGGGCGGCGCGGCCGGAGACGGCAGCGAAGACCCACCACCCCCCGACTCGCCCGCCTCGCGGGCGAGTTCCATCACGGGACCTCGGCCGATCCCGCAGCGGGTCGAGCCGATGCAGCCGCCGCCGGACCCCCGGCGGACGCGCAACAACAGGCTCAAGGCGCTCGCGCTGGTGGTGTTCCTGCTCCTGATGCTGGTCGCGGCCGGTCTGGGCACCCGCTGGTACGTGCTGCGCCAGTACTACGTCGGCACGAACGCGGACAGCGGCGAGGTGTCGGTGTTCCGCGGCGTGACCGGCAGCGTGTTCGGCTTCGACCTGCACAGCCGGGTGGAGGGCTCGTGCCCGCCGGGTGCGCAGGCCTGCGAGCCGATCACGGTGGACGACCTGAAGGTCGCCAGCCGGGACGTGGTCCGCAACGGCATCACCGACGTGGACGGCCTGGAGGGCGCCCGGGAGGCGATCCGCCGGCTGCGCACGGAGCAGACGCTGCCGCTGTGCTCGAAGGAGACCACGGAGAACACCGTCGGGACGTCCACGACCGAGGCGCCACCGGCAACCTCGACCGACGTCCCGGCGTCCACCACGGTGGAGGGAACCCCCCTCACCACGCCCGTGCAGAAGCCGGGCACGGATTGTCGAAAGGGTCAGTAGTCGCATGGGTTCGCCGGTCCCCGGCGCGGAGGGCACACCGCTCGCGGCGGCGAGCAGCACGTCGCCCGGCTTGAGGCCGCCCACGCGACGCAGCACGGAACTGTTCATGCTCGCGTTCGCCGCGATGCTGGTCACAGGCGCCCTGATCCTGGTGGAGGCGAACCAGGAGCAGGAACTGAGCATGCGCATCCTGTGGCTGGGTCTGGCGTACCTGGGGCTGCTGACCGTGGCGCACCTCGCGGTGCGCAAGTGGGCGCCCTACGCCGATCCGGTGATCATGCCGTGCGTCGCGCTGCTCAACGGCCTGGGCCTGGTCATGATCCACCGGATCGACCTGGCCATGGCGGACGTGAAGCTGCCGGACGACCGGGTGTGGTCGCCCGCCGCGCCCAAGCAGGTGCTGTGGACGGCGATCGCGCTCGTGCTGTTCTGCACGGTGTTGAAGGTGCTGTCCGACCACCGCACGCTCGCGCGTTACGGCTACACGTTCGGCCTGCTCGGCCTGATCGCCCTGGTGCTGCCCGGCGTGCTGCCGGGCTTCATCGCGCCGGAGATCAACGGCGCGAAGATCTGGCTGAGCTTCGGCGCGTTCTCCATCCAGCCGGGTGAGTTCGCGAAGATCCTGCTGATGGTGTTCTTCGCGGCGTTCCTGGTGTCGAAACGGGACCTGTTCACCATCGCGGGCCGCCGGGTGCTGGGGCTCGACCTGCCGCGCGCCCGCGACCTGGGTCCGCTGATCGCCGCGTGGGCGGTCGGCGTGAGCATCATGGTCCTGCAGAAGGACCTGGGCAGCTCGCTGCTGTTCTTCGGCATCGTGCTGGTGCTGCTGTACGTGGCGACGGAACGCGCGGCGTGGGTCGTGCTGGGCGTGATGATGTTCTGCGTCGGCGCGTTCGTGGCGTGGAAGCTGTTCTCGCACGTCCAGGTGCGGGTGCAGAACTGGCTGGACCCGTTCGCGGACCCGTCCGGCGCGGGCTACCAGATCGTGCAGTCGCTGTTCGGGCTCGGCACCGGCGCGATGTTCGGCGCGGGTCTGGGCGGTGGCCGGCCGGACCAGATCCCGGAGGCCAACACCGACTTCATCACCGCCGTGATCGGCGAGGAACTCGGTTTCGTCGGCCTCTCCGCGGTCCTGATGATCTACATGGTGTTCGCCATGCGCGGCCTGCGCAGCGCGCTCGCGGTGCGTGACACGTTCGGCAAGCTGCTGGGCGGCGGTCTGGCGTTCGCGGTGGCGTTCCAGATCTTCATCGTCGTCGGCGGCGTGACGAAGCTGATCCCGATGACGGGCATCACCGCGCCGTTCCTGTCCTACGGCGGCTCGTCGCTGCTGGCGAACTACATCCTGGTCGCGCTGCTGCTGCGCATCTCGGACGCGGCGCGCGCGCCCAAGAGCACACCGAAGCCCAGGCCGCAGCAGCCGGCCATCGCCGACCAGTTCACAGTCATGGTGGAGCGTCCGAAATGAACACACCGCTCCGCCGGGTCGGCCTCGCCATGATGGCGATGATGCTGCTGCTGTTGGGCAACGCCACCTACGTGCAGGTCATCAAGGCCGACGACTACCGGAAGAACCCGCTGAACCGGCGGGTCATCCTGGACCAGTACTCGCGCGAACGCGGCCAGATCATCTCCGCCGGCGGCGAGCCGCTGGCCAGCGTGCAGCGGGTGGACGACCGGCTGCGCTACCTGCGGACCTATTCGAACGGCCCCGTGTTCGCGCCGGTCACCGGCTACTTCTCCACGATCTACGGCGCGGGTGGGCTGGAGCGCGCCGAGGACGACCTGCTCAACGGCTCGGACGACCGGCTGTTCGCGCGCCGGGTGTCCGACCTGATCACCGGCCGCGACCCCAAGGGCGGCAGCCTCCAGCTGACGATCGACGCGAAGCTCCAGCAGGTGGCGTACGAGCGGCTCAACGGCGTGACCGGCACGGTCGTGGCGATCCGGCCGCAGACCGGGGAGATCCTGGCCATGGTCAGCACCCCGTCCTACGACCCGAACGTGCTCGCCAGCCACGACGTCGACGTGCAGGAAGAGGCGTGGAAGTCGTTCGACGCGGACAAGTCGAAGCCGATGCTGAACCGCGCGGTGCACGAGAACTACCCGCCCGGGTCGACGTTCAAGCTGGTGGTGACCGCGGCGGCGCTGGCGGAGGGCAAGACGAAGGACAGCGAGGTCGACGGCAGGCCGGTGATCACGCTGCCCGGCACGAACACGCAGCTGCCGAACTTCAACGACACCAACTGCGGCAACGGCGTCACCGCCCCCCTCGAAGAGGCGCTGGCCAAGTCGTGCAACACGGCGTTCGCGGTGCTGGCGAACGAGCTGGGCGAGGAGAAGCTGCGCGAGCAGGCGGCGAAGTTCGGCATCGGCGAGCAGGACCTGACGATCCCGCTGTCGGTGGTGCCGTCGACGCTGGGCCCGATCACGGACAAGCCGTCGCTCTACCAGACCGGCATCGGCCAGAAGGACGTCCGGGTGACGCCGCTGGTCAACGCCGTGATGGCGGCGACCATCGCGAACGACGGCGAGCGGATGAAGCCGCACCTGATCTCCAAGATCCTGGCGCCCGACTTCCAGGTGATCAGCGAGACCGACCCGGACGAGGTCGACGAGGCGATGGACCCCGACCACGCCCGTGCGCTGCGCGACATGATGATCAAGTCGGAGAACAACACCGGCGGCGGCGGCAAGCTCAGCGGCGTCACCATCGCGTCCAAGACGGGCACCGCCGAGCACGGCGAGGACGTCAAGTCGACCAACCCGCACGCCTGGTACGTGGCGTTCGCGCCGGCCGAGAAGCCGGAGATCGCGATCGCGGTCATCGTGGAGAACGGCGGCCAGCAGGGCCTCTCGGCGACCGGCGGCCGGGTCGCCGCGCCGATCGGCCGCGCGGTCATCGGCGCCTACCTCGGGGGCCGTTGATGCTGACCTCCGGCCAGTTGCTCGCCGAGCGGTACCGCCTGAGCAGGCGGATCGCGGTCGGCGGCATGGGCGAGGTCTGGGAAGCCGACGACGCCAGGTTGGACCGCAAGGTCGCGGTGAAGGTGCTGAAGGCGGAGCTGAGCGGGGACGCCGAGTTCCTGAACCGGTTCCGGATCGAGGCGCGCACCACCGCGTCGCTCAACCACCCCGGTATCGCTTCGGTGCACGACTACGGCGAGACGGCGTCGATCCCGGACGGGCCGGAGGACACCGCGTACCTGGTGATGGAGCTGGTCGAGGGCGAGCCGCTGGCCGCGATCATCGCCCGCGGCAGGCTCGGCGCGGACCGCACGCTGGACCTGCTGGAGCAGGCGGGCAACGCGCTCCAGGCGGCGCACGAGCGCGGGCTGGTGCACCGGGACGTGAAGCCGGGCAACATCATGGTGACCCCCGCCGGCAAGGTGAAGATCACCGACTTCGGCATCGCGAAGGCCGCCGACGCGGCACCGGTCACACACAGCGGCATGGTGATGGGCACCGCCCACTACATCGCGCCGGAGCAGGCCCTCGGTCACGCCGCCGAACCGGCGTCGGACGTGTACGCGTTGGCCGTTTGCGGCTACGAGTGCCTGACCGGTCACCGACCGTTCCTGTCCGAGAACGCGGTGACGGTCGCGATGATGCACATCCGCGACATGGCGCCGCCCCTGCCGCCGGACGTGCCGCCGGGTCCGCGGGCGCTGATCGAGGCGACGCTGGTCAAGGATCCCCGCCAGCGCTACCGCAACGGCGGTGAGTTCGCCTCGGCGGTGGGCGCGGTGCGGGCCGGCCAGCCGCTGCCCGCGCCGTCCGGCCTGGCGATGGCCGTCGGCGCGCCGCCGCTGGCGCCGGCCATCCCGCAGGCGCCCGCCCAGGCCACCCATCCGGGCATCCGGATCACCAACCCCGGATCGCGCCCGGGGTTGCAGCCGGTGCTGCCGACGATGAACACTCCGCACACGGGCGCTTTCCGTCCGTTGCCCCCCGGACCGCGGCCACCGGGGGGCTACCGTGCCTTCGTGTGGGTTATGGTCGCTGTGCTGGTGGTCGCGCTGCTGGTGCTGGGCGTGGTCGTCCTCCGCTGGGCGCTGAAGGACGAGGTGTCAGGTGGAGCGAGCCTGCAGGGCACCACGAGTGCCCGCCCGTTGGACGACTCCACCGATCGGCTCCCCGGCAAGCCCAAGGTGACGATCACCAAGTCGGACTACGTCGACCTGCCGGTGGACGAGGTCGCCACGACGCTCTCCGGGCACGGCTTGGCGCCCGAGGTGCACTCCGACGACGGAGGCGTGCCGCGGGACCCCGAGCGGTGCCTGGTGTCGGACCTGACGCCGACCGGCGAAGTGGCGATCGGCTCACGGGTGACGGTGACGTGTGTGCCGACTTGACGGTGAAACGGTACGACAGCGAACGCAAGGCTTGATGGTGAGACCGTTGACGAGGAGCGGGACGAAGCACTGATGAGCACTCCGCGACTGCTCTCCAACCGCTACGAACTGGGTGAAACCCTCGGCTACGGCGGCATGTCGGAGGTGCACAAGGGGCGGGACGTCCGGCTCGGCCGGGACGTGGCCATCAAGGTCCTGCGCGCCGACCTCGCCCGCGACACCCAGTTCCAGGAGCGGTTCCGTCGGGAGGCCCAGAACTCGGCGGCGCTGAACCACCCCGCCATCGTCGCGGTCTACGACACCGGTGAGACCCAGACCGAGTACGGTCCGCTCCCCTACATCGTGATGGAGTTCGTCGACGGCCGCACGCTGCGCGACATCGTCAAGACGCAGGGGCCGCTGTCGGGCAAGCGGGCGATGGAGGTCATGGCCGACGTGTCGGCCGCGTTGGACTTCAGCCACCGGCACGGCATCGTGCACCGGGACGTGAAGCCCGCGAACGTCATGATCACCCGTTCCGGCGCGGTGAAGGTGATGGACTTCGGCATCGCCCGCGCGGTGCACGACGGCCAGGCCGCCGTGACCCAGACGGCGGCGGTGATAGGGACTGCTCAGTACCTCTCACCGGAGCAGGCGCGCGGCGAGGCCGTGGACGGGCGTTCGGACGTGTACGCGTCCGGGTGCGTGCTGTTCGAACTGCTGACCGGCGAGCCCCCGTTCACCGGCGACTCGCCCGTGGCGGTCGCCTACCAGCACGTGCGGGAGGATCCGAAGTCCCCGTCGATGCTGAACCCGAAGGTGACGCCCGCGCTGGACGCGATCGTGCTGAAGGCGATGGCGAAGGGGCCGGCCAACCGCTACCAGTCGGCCGCCGAGATGCGCGCGGACCTGGTGCGCGTGCTGTCCGGCCAGCGCCCTTCGGCGCCCGCCGTGATGACGCCCGAGGACCGCACCGCGGTGCTCAACCAGTCGCCGTCGCCGCGCACCGAGGTCTCGTCGGGCGGCGGTCGGCACCGGCCGGCGGCGCAGCGCGACGAGCCGGACGACTACGACCCGCTGGCCGAGGAAGAGGCGGAGCGGCGGGCCCGGCGCAAGAAGGCGATCATGGTCACGCTGGTCGTGCTGCTGTGCGTCGCCGTGCTCGCGCTCGCCACGTGGATCACCACGACGTTGATGAACAACGACGCCGCCAACACCCCGATCACGGAGAAGGTCCAGGTGCCCGCGCTGGTGGGCAAGGAGTTGACGGCGGCGCAGGCGGAGTTGGAAGCCAAGGAGCTGCGCTCGTTCATCGAGGTGCTGCCGTGCCAGCCGGGTCCCGAGCCGACTTGCACCAACGACCAGATCGGCAAGGTCGTTTCGAGCGACCCGCCGGCGAACCGCGAGGTGGAGAAGCGCACCGAGATCAAGCTGGTGGTCGGCACCAACCCGCAGCCCGCGCCGGTGCCCGGCGTCACCGGTCTGAGCCCCACGGACGCGCAGAAGAAGCTGCAGACCGAGGGCTGGGTCTACCAGCAGGCCACCGGGACCGTCGAGACCGATGACCCGAACCTGGTCGGCAAGGTCGTGTCGCAGTCGCCCGACCCCGGCGTCACGGCGCCCAAGGGCAGCACCGTCACGGTGACGCTGGGCAAGGCCCCGGAGACCGTCCAGCTGCCCGACGTGACCGGCCAGACGCTCGCCAACGCCAGGACGACGCTCGAGGGCAACGGGTTCAAGGTGCAGACCAAGGAAGTCGACAGCGTCGAGGACCTGAACGAAGTGGTCGCCCAGAACCCGGGCCCGGGACGCGCCGAGAAGAACACGCTGGTCACGTTGAGCGTGTCGAAGAACAACCAGTTCAAGATGCCGGACCTGCGCGGCCTCACCGAGAACCAGGCCAGGACGAAGCTCGCCCAGGCCGGGTGGACCGGCAACGACCTGGTGGTCAGCGAGAAGGTGCCGGTCTCCGACCTCACCCAGGACAAGAAGATCCAGGACCAGGAGATCAAGACCGACACGCCGGTGGGCAAGAACGCCCGGATCAACGTGATGATCGGTGACTTCAAGGTCGGCGCGACAACGCCATCGCGCTAGCGGTCCCACGACGATGGCCCCCTCCGCGGAGGGGGCCATCGTCCTGTCCGGGGGTCGGCCTACTTCTGGCGGGCCGCGGCGGCGAGTTGGCGCATGCCGTCCTCCAAGTGCGCCACGGTCGCCTCCGGCACCTGGAAGCCGCACACCGCGAGCCAGTTCGCCAGCATCCGGTGACCGCCGTCGGTCAGCACGGACTCGGGGTGGAACTGGACGCCCTCGACCGGCAGCTCGCGGTGGCGCATGGCCATCACCACGCCGGACTCGGTGCGGCCGGTCACCTCGAACTCGACCGGGATGGTGTCCGGCAGCACGGTCAGCGAGTGGTAGCGCGTCGCGGTGAACGGGCTGGGCACGCCTTCCAGCACGCCGACGCCGTTGTGGTGCACCACGCTGGTCTTGCCGTGCAGCAGCTCCGGCGCGAGGTCGACCGTGCCGCCCCAGACGGCGCCGATCGCCTGGTGGCCGAGGCACACCCCGAACACGGGAACGCCCTGGTCCGCGCAGTGGCGGATGACGTCCATGCTCCGACCGGCCTTGTCCGGCGTGCTGGGCCCCGGGCTGACGAGGACGCCGCCGACCTCGCCGACCTCGTCCAGCTCGACGGCGTCGTTGCGCCGCACCACGCACTCGACCCCGAGCTGGGCCAGGTACTGGACGAGGTTGTAGACGAAGCTGTCGTAGTTGTCGACCACGAGCACGCGCATGCCGCCAGCCTAGCCGTGACGAACTCCGCGGCCGAAGCGATATCGGCGGCGGGCTACTGGGGCGTCGTCACGTTGTTGAACGGCAGCTTCGGCTCCGCCCACGGGAACACGACGAACATCAGCAGCGCCACCACGCCGGCCGCGAGCACCACCGCTTCGATGATGCGCACGGGCAGCGGGCCCGGCAGGTGCCGCCAGATCCACCCGTACATCACTGCTCCTTCATCTCTTCGGGGATGAAACCGGGGGCCTTGGGGTAGGTGTCCGCCAGCACCGCGTGCACGATCAGCCGCTGCTTGTCGGAGAACCGGGGGTGGCAGGTGGTCAGCGTCATCAACGACACCTGCTGCGCCTCGGGGGGCGGCTCACCGGCGAAGTGCGGCACCACGTCGATCACCTCGCCCTGGGTGGGCAGCACGATCTCCTGGCCGACCGTCTTGTCGTACGGCGCGCCCAGCGGCGAGACCTTCGCGCACTTGGCGTTCGCCGCCTGCTTCTCCGCCCAGCCGGCCACGTCACCGGACTTCGGCAGCATCCGGTAGACGATCCACTCGGTCTGCGTCTCGACCACGATCGCGTCGCACGGGTTGAGCAGGTCCAGGTCGTTGAACGGTGCGCCCTTGCCGACCCGGTGGCCCGCGACGGCGAAGTTGCCCGGGTGACCCGGCAGCGCGGTGCCCTTGTAGTGGCCGGGGCCGATCTCCAGGTCCTTGTCCGTGGTGCCCTCGACGATGGAGAACTTGTAGTCCGGGCCGAAGGCCGGGATGTACATCTTGGCGAACGCCTGGCCGTCCAGCAGCTCGTACTGGGCCTTGCGCTGCGGGTCGGCCTCGACGGTGTTCGAGTTCCACTGCTCGTCCAGCGCCTCGGTGGCATCGCCCTGCTTGCCCGCCGAGATGAGGTCGGTGACGTACACCTCGTAGACCACGAACAGCAGGATGACCAGGCCCGCCGTGATCAGCAGCTCGCCGATGGTGCGGACGGTCTTGCGGGCGGCGCTGTCCGGCGGCGGCGCGGGCTGCTCGTCGTCGTAGTAGGCCTCGTCCTCGTAGTCGTCGTATTCCTCGTACGCGTCCTCGTAGTCGTCCGCGTAGCCGTCCTCGGGGTGGCCGTCGCCGACGGGGGCGATGAGCTCGGTGGGCGGGTCCACCGGGAGGGGGCGGCGCTGCGGCGCGGGTGGGCGCGCCCCCGGCGGCGGCGGGAGGCTGCCGGAGAACGCGTTGGTGTAGCGGGTGGCGTCGGCGTCCAGCGGCGGGGTGGGCCGAGGGCGCGGACCGGGCGGTGGCGCGGCTCCGCCGAGGCGGGCGGCGACGTCCGGTGTCGCGGGTCGGTTCGCCGGGTCTTCCGGCGCACGGCGGCGACCCGGCGCTGGCGGGACGGGGGCCGCGTCGTCGGGCCGGGCCCGCCGTCCGGACGGCGGGTCCACTCGCACGGGCTCCACGTAGGTCGTCTCGACGCCCGGTCCCGCGTCGTCCCGGCGGGCACGACGCCCGGACGGCGGAGGCTCGGCACGCGGAGGCTCAGGACGCGACGGGTCGGGGCGCGCCGGCTCAGGGCGTGACAGGTCGCCGTACCCGGGGTCCGCGTACGAGGGATCCGCGTACGGCGGCTCGGCCGGCGGCCCCGGGTCGTCCCGACGCGCACGGCGTCCGGATGGCGGTTCGACACCGGGCCCCGCGTCGTCCCGGCGCGCACGACGGCCGGACGGCGGAGGCTCGGCCTGCGGAGGCTCGGCGTACGGCGGTTCCCCGTACGGCGGCTGCGGCCGGTGCTCCCGGGGCGGCACGTCGTCGCGCCGCGCACGGCGACCGGTGGCCGGCGGCTCGGCCCGCGGCGGCTCGGCGTACGGCGCTTCCGGGCGCGGCGGCTCGGCGCGGGACGGGTGGTGGTCGCCCGGGCGGTTGAACCCATCGGGTGGTGTGACCGGTCGGTCGGCACCTCCGGACCGGGGAACGGGACGATCGAGTCCACCCGGTGGCGTGACCGGTCGGTCGAACCCGCCGGGCGGGGTGAGCGGTCGGTCCGGGCGAGCAGCGGGCCGGTCGAAACCGCCCGGCGGGGTCGGTGGACGGTCGAAACCCGCAGGTGGAGTGGGTGGCCGGTAGCCCGGGGGCGGCGGTTCGCCGGGGCCCTGCGGCGGCTGTGGCCTGGGTCGCGGCGGTCGGCCCGGCGGGCCGCCTTGCGGCGGAGGCGGGTCGTAGCTCACCGAAAAACCTCCCAAACCGAACGTTCCAGAACTACACGGTGCTTCAGGGACCTGCCCGGTTACGTTAACGTGTTCATCCAGCAGTGGACGTGAACTCGCGGCCACTGGAGGCCTATCCACCCGTCAGGCGAGGACAGCATGCCCAAGTCCAAGGTCCGCAAGAAGGCCGTCTACACGGCGCCTGCCGATCGCCGCACCCCGGTGAAGGTCAAGGCAGCGGGGCCGTCGCACCCCGTCTACGTCGCCGTGATGCTCGGCATGATGCTGTTGGGGCTGGCGTGGCTGGTGGTCAACTACATCGCGGGCGAGAAGGTCCCGGTGATGATGGACCTAGGGTCCTGGAACTTCGGCATCGGATTCGCCCTGATGATCGTCGGCTTGCTGATGACCATGAAATGGCGCTGACCACGCGCTACGCCAAGTGGCAGACGGCCCGGACGAGCACCACGTCCGGGCCGTTTCGCGTTACCCCGTAGTTCACCTGGTTCACCGGACGGTCACCGAAACACACGGGTGTAAGTCATCCCCAATGGGGACAACTCCTGTGGACAACTTTGCGCCAGTTCGCACAAGCGCCGGTCGAGGGCTCTAGTTGTCCACAAGTGCGGCAGACTCGAACGCGTGAACCCAACGCGCTCCTGGTCACCACAACCGGGCATGGTCGGCCTCGCCTGGGGTCTGGCCGCCGTGTCACTGCTGGTCACGATCCTCAGTTCGGAGGCGACGAGCCGGGTCTTCCTCGGCCTCGCCACGCTCCTGCTGCTCGCCCTGGGTGCTTACGGCACATTCGTGCGCCCCAGGCTGGTGGTGGACGACTCAGGCCTCACCGTCCGCACCCTCAGCGGGGCGAGGCAGCTGCCGTGGCACGAGGTGAAGGTCCGCATCGCCCGCACCCGCAGGCTGGGTCGCGAGACGGCCACGCTGGAGCTCGATTGGAAGCACGGCGAGGACGAGCAGCTGTTCGTGCTGACCCCGATCGACCTCGGCACGGACCCGCGCGACGTGGCGGACGTCCTCCACGCCCTGCGCCCGTGACGGGCATTGGTCCAGCGCCGGCACGCGGCCGGCGCCGGGCCGTCAGAGCAGCTGACCGGTCCGCACGACCGTCATCACCACGAGCAGCAGGAACGCGCCCGCCACGGCCGCCGCCTGCCAGTTCGCCTGCTTCTCCCTCGGCGCGTAGAGCAACCCGGCCGCCACGGCCGCCCCGATCACCAGCCCGCCGAGGTGCCCGAGCAGCGAGATGCCCGGCAGGGTGACGCTGAGCACCAGGTTCAAGCCGATCACGACCAGCGCCGAGCTCGCGTTGAGCTTCAGCTTCAGCACGGCCACCAGCAGCGCGCCCATCAGGCCGTACACCGCGCCGGACGCGCCGGCCACCCCGTCGTCGATCCCGCCGAACAGGTACACCGACACACTGCCGCCGAGCAGCGACACCAGGTAGATCGCGGTGAACCGCAGCTTGCCGAACTGCGGTTCCAGGAGCCGGCCGAGCACGAACAGCGCGATCATGTTCATCGCCAGGTGCGCGGGCCCGTAGTGCAGGAACCCGGACGTCACCATCCGCCACCACTCGTCCCCGGCGGCGACCGCTCTCGTCCACATCACGAAGTCGCGGAACAGGGGCGACAGCTGGTTGTCCGCCAGGCTGCCCGCCTGCACCGCGGTGACGCCGAACATCAGCACGTTCAGCGCGATCAGCACCGGCGTGACGACCACGCCCTGCGAGACCTCGGCGCCCGCGACCGTCCGCGGTCGGCGCACCGTGGCCCGGGCTTCGTTCACGCAGTCGACGCACTGGTGGCCGACGGACGCCTCGCGCAGGCACGCGGGGCACGCCGGCCGGTCGCAGCGGACACACCGCAGCCCGGTGGCCCGATCGGGGTGGCGCACGCAGACCGGCAGGTCCGGACGCGCCCCGATCGGCTCACCGGGCGGCGGGGATGTCGGGAAGTCCGCCACTCAGGACCGCTCCACCGAGACCTTCTCGATGACCACGTCGGTGACCGGGCGGTCGCCGGCGCCGGTGGGGGTGGCGCCGATCGCGTCCACCACGGTGCGCGACTCCTGGTCCGCGACCTCACCGAAGATCGTGTGCTTGAAGTTCAGCCACGTGGTCGGCCCGACCGTGATGAAGAACTGCGAGCCGTTGCTGTTGGGTCCGGCGTTCGCCATCGCCAGCAGGTAGGGCTTGTTGAACTGCAGCTCCGGGTGGAACTCGTCGGCGAACTTGTAGCCCGGACCGCCGCGGCCGGTGCCGGTCGGGTCGCCGCCCTGGAGCATGAAGCCCGCGATCACCCGGTGGAAGACCGAGCCGTCGTAGAACGGGCCGGACGTCCCACCCTTCGCGTTGGGCTCGGTGTAGTCCTTCGTGCCCTCGGCGAGACCGACGAAGTTGGCCACCGTCTTGGGGGCGTGGTCGGGGAAGAGGTTGATGCGGATGTCGCCCTGCGACGTGTGCAGGGTCGCCGTCACCTTGGTCCCGACGAACGATTCTTTGCTGTCAGCCACGCACCCCATCGTGCCATCACCGGGCGAGGTGGTTGGGAAAGGGGCACGATGGGTATTGCCTGGAACGTCACTGACCGACAGCTGCTGGAGCGAGATATGGATGAGGTAGACGCCATGACCCGGGCCGGGGAGTCGGTCGGCAAGGCGGTGCGCGCTGCCCGCCTCGGTGCCGTTCGCGCTGGTCACGCCGGTGCGGACGCAGCCGTTCAGCTCGCGGGGCGGGCCGAGGGCAAGCTCGCCGAGCGCGGCATGACCAGGGACTACGTCCGGGGCATCGTCGCCGACAAGGCGGGCGCGCTGGTGGAGAGGGCCGAGGAGTACGAGAAGTCCACCCGGCGCGGTCGCAAGCAGCTCGCGAAGCGGGCCAAGACCGTCCGCAAGGACATGGCCAAGGCCGCCGAGCGGGCGCGCAAGGACGCCAAGGTGCGCGCGAAGGAGATGCGCAAGGTCGCGAAGAAGGCCCGCAAGGACATGGGCTCGACGCCGCACAAGCGCCGCCGTTGGCCGTGGGTGCTGGGCGTGTTCGCGGCAGCCGCCGTCGCGGGGTACATGGCGCTGACCAAGCGGCCGCAGGAGGTGCGCCTGGAGGACGACGTGGAGCCGACGCTGGAAACCGTCGACACCACCGACCCCACCACCGAGTCCGTGCACCCGCACGCGGCGCGCAACGGCCAGGTGTCCGACCAGCACAGCCGCAGCTGACCGCAGGAAGCACTTCGCGCCCGACCCGCTCCGGGTCGGGCGCGAAGTCGTGCGTCCCTACAGGCCCAGGTTGCCGACGACCGTCTCGGCCACCCGGCGCGTTTTGATCGTCTGCTTCTGGTTGCTCGTCACGACCACCGCGTGGCCGTCCTTGGCGACGGCGTAGACCGCGCCCGTGTCGGTGGTCAACGACCCGCCGTTCCAACCCTCGGGCGCTGCCGCGGGGTTCGAGTCGGCGACCGGCGCGGCCCGGTCGACCACCGCTTTCGCCATCATCGCGTCACCCTGGAACACCCAGACGGACAGCTGGACGTCACTTCCGTCGGCGTAGAAGAAGCAGGCCGGGTTCGGCTGGTCGGCGGAAAGCCGAACCTTTCGGACGAGCTGTCCGTTCGCCTCCTGCACGACCGAAGATGCCAGGTAGGGGCACTGGCCGTCGGTCACGGGCTCGGGCGGGGGTGGTGGTCCGGCGGGGCCGGCCGTGGTCGTCGGCGCGACTGTGCTGGTCTCGGTGGCCGGCGTCGGGGAAGGATCTGCGGTGCCGCAGGCGACCAACGCACCGAGGACCAACAGGGACGGCAGGGCGGTGTGCAGCGCTCGGTTCATAGGGCAGCCAGTCAATCAGACGGCGAACCGCGAACCGACAGGGTCACCATCTAGGCACATCGCGTGATGCCCGTTAGGTTTGTCCTTACCCTGCCGGCCGCCTCTGCAATGTAAGGACAGAGTCAAGATGAACATCTTTGACCGCGGTCGCGAGCATGCTATCGCTGTGTTCCGAATGGTCGTCGGTTTCCTGTTCCTGTGCCACGGCGCGAAGACTCTCTTCGGCGTGCTGGGGTCCACGAAGGGTGCCGTGTCGATCACCAGCTGGCCTGGCGGCCCCGCTGGTCTGATCGAGCTGGTTTGTGGTGCGTTGATCATGATCGGCCTGGGTACCAGGTACGCCGCGCTGCTCTCTTCGGGAGCGATGGCATACGCGTACTTCGTGGTTCACCAGCCCAAGGCCCTCATGCCCATCATGAACGGTGGCGAGCCGGCCGCAGTGTACTGCTGGGTGTTCCTGCTGTTGGCGTTCATCGGTCCCGGCTCTTGGGCCGTCGACACGGTGCTCGCCGCACGTAAGCAGAAGCAGGGCGTGCTCGTCACCGCATAGCAGAGGGCACAACGAGGGCCCGCACCCAGCGGCATTGGGTGCGGGCCCTCACCTTGCTGCCATACCGCGAACGCGACCACTCGCCCATCCGGACGTGCGAGTCGCAACACCCAGTTAACACGAGATCCGAAAGTTGCGCTCCCCCTAGATGACGTCAACGTTGCGGGACATCAGCACCCGAGGGCCGGGAACGGGGATGCGGCACGGGCACGGAGGTCGGCACGGAGGTCGGGCACAGGGGTCGGTCAGTCGACCGCTACGTCCGAGCGTGGAGGTCGCACCCCCGGAAACACGAAGAGGCGAGCCGGTTCGCGTACTCCGCGAACACAGCTCGCCTCTCGGATCGTGGAGACGAGGGGAATCGAACCCCTAACCCCCGCCTTGCAAAGGCGGTGCTCTGCCAATTGAGCTACGTCCCCTCACGGGGCGGCAGATGTACCGCCCTCGCGGGTCAGTCGGTGGGAGCGGTGGCCTCGCGCCACAGGTCCGCGTCGGCCTTCGCCGAGCGGTTGCGCTTGACGAAGAACAGGACCGCACCCGCGACGGCGACCAGTGCGATGATCTTCTTCACGGCGATTCCCCTCTGCAACACCTGTGAACTTCCGGTGGGCCTAGGAGGACTCGAACCTCCGACCTCTTCGTTATCAGCGAAGCGCTCTAACCGTCTGAGCTATAGGCCCTCGGGGCAACGACGGCAAGACTACAGCACCCTCCGTCGAGGCCCCAAATCGGGTGGTCCTTGATCACTCCCGCTCGGACAGGGTCACTTCCAACCCACCCGCAAGATCAGCGGAAACGTTGTAGACGAACGACCCGACCGTCGCCAGGGCGGTGAACAGCACGATGTTCACCGCGCCGATGATCGCCGCCACGCCGAACACGCGCCCCGCGCTGATCAGCGGCTCACCGCCGGCCTCGTTGCCCTGCAGCAGGTCGTTCGCGGTGTTGTTGATCTTGTCCCACACGCCCATGCCGTTCAGCACGCCGTACAGCACGCCGACCGCCACGAGCCACACGAAGAACAGCGCCACGCTCAGCACGAGCGCGAGCTTCAGCACCGACCACGGGTCGATCCGCTTCACCTGCAGGCTCGCCCGACGCGGCCCGCGCCCCGGACGGCGGGCCGACGGCGCGGCGGCCGGACGGCCACCGTTGGCCGCACCCAGGTTCACCTGCGTCCGGGCACCTCCGGACGCGCCCTGGCCACCGGGTGCGGCCGACCCCGTCAGCACGG
The DNA here is from genome assembly GCF_052936305.1 of Saccharothrix isguenensis. Lineage (NCBI taxonomy): Bacteria > Bacillati > Actinomycetota > Actinomycetes > Pseudonocardiales > Pseudonocardiaceae > Saccharothrix > Saccharothrix isguenensis. Next base: position 12,778 of record NZ_CP193626.1, on the reverse strand, counting down.
GGCGGGCCACCGCCACCGTGTCCGGGTCGTTCGACGGGTACGAGGGCTGGTGCGCCTCGACCGTGGGCTGGTCCGGGGCGGCCAGCAGGTCGGCGGGACCGACCTGCTGCGCCTCGGAGTACTGCGCGTCACCGGAGCCCCGCTGCCACGGCGGCGGCGTGCCCACGTGGTGCCCTTCGTTCTCCGACGCCGCTCTGTCGGTCTTCTCCGTCTTGGGCTCGGGATCGGCCTTGGCGTCGGCCTTCTGGTCGGCCGCACCAGTCGCCGAGCCGGCCGGTGCCAAGCCGGCCGGGGTGGCACCGACCGCGGACGTCTCGGGCTGCTCGGACGCCCCCGAGGGGTCGACCGCCGGCTTCCCGGCACCGGTCGGTGTGGCGCCGGCCGCCGGTGTCGGCTCGGCACCGGGCCGGGTGATCACCGCGGTCTTGTCCTCTGGCTTCTCGGGTGGAGTCACGAGCAGTCCTCAACCTCTCGTTCGCGCTAGTTGGCAGGCCCAGCCTGGTCACCCTCGGCGGAGTCGGCAATCCGATCACCGTCGACGGAGTCGGCGGTCGAACCGTCGATGGCCGAGTCGGCGGTCGAACCGTCGTCGACCGAGTCGCCGGCGAGGTCGACGGCCGGGCCACCGTCAGCGGCGCCGACGATCAAGCTGTCGTCACCATTGGTGACGTCCGTGGGCTCATCGGCGTTGCGCGCCACCGCGATCAGGGTGGTCCCTTCACCGAGGTTCATCAACCGGACGCCCTTCGTCTGCCGTCCTGCCTTGCGCACCTCCTTGGCGCTGGTCCTGATGACCCCGCCCGAGGAGGTGATCGCGTACAGCTCGTCGTCGACGTCGACGATGAGCGCGCCGACCAGCCTGCCACGCCTGCGGTCGTGCTGGATGGTGAGCACACCCTTGCCACCACGGCCCTGGACGGGGTAGTCCTCGATCGGCGTGCGCTTGGCGTACCCACCGTCGGTGGCGACCAAAACAAACAGACCCTCTTGGACGACGCCCATCGACAGCAGCTCGTCACCGCTGTTGAACCGCATGCCCAGCACACCGGACGTGGCCCGGCCCATCGGCCGCAACGCCTCGTCGCTCGCGTGGAACCGGATCGACTGGCCGTCCCTGGACACCAGGAGCAGGTCGTCGGTCGCCGAGCACAGCACCGCGCCGACCAGCTCGTCGTCGTCGCGCAGGTTGATGCCGATCAGGCCACCGGACCGGTTGGAGTCGAAGTCGGACAGCTTCGACTTCTTGACCAGGCCCTTCTTGGTGGCCAGCACCAGGTACGGCGCGACGAGGTAGTTCTTGATCTGGATGACCTGGGCGATCTCCTCCTCCGGCTGGAACGCCAGGAGGTTCGCCACGTGCTGGCCGCGCGCGTTGCGGTTGGCCTCGGGCAGCTCGTACGCCTTCGCCCGGTACACCCGGCCCTTGTTCGTGAAGAACAGGATCCAGTCGTGCGTGGAGCACACGAAGAAGTGCTGCACGATGTCGTCCTGCTTGAGCTGGGCGCCCTGCACGCCCTTGCCGCCCCGCTTCTGCGAGCGGTACAGGTCCGTCTTCGTGCGCTTCGCGTAACCCGTCCGGGTGATCGTGACGACGACGTCCTCGACCGCGATCAGGTCTTCCATCGACACGTCGCCGTCGAACGGCACGATCTTCGTGCGCCGCTCGTCACCGTGCTTGTCGACGATGACCATCAGCTCTTCGCGCACGATCGCGCGCTGCCGCTCCGGCTTGTCGAGGATGTCCTTGAGGTCGGCGATCTCGCGCTCGATCTCGGCCAACTGGTCGACGATCTTCTGCCGCTCCAGGGCCGCCAGGCGGCGCAGCTGCATCTCCAGGATCGCGTTGGCCTGGATCTCGTCGACTTCCAGCAGCTCCATCAGGCCGGTGCGCGCCGCCTCGGGCGTGTCCGACCGGCGGATCAGCGCGATCACCGCGTCCAGCTGGTCGAGCGCCTTGACCAGGCCGCGCAGCACGTGGGCGCGCTCCTCGGCCTTGCGCAGCCGGTACCTCGTGCGCCGGACGATGACCTCGATCTGGTGCTTCACGTAGTGCCGGATCATCTGGTCCAGGCGCAACGTGCGCGGCACGCCGTCGACCAGCGACAGCATGTTCACGCCGAACGAGTACTGCAGCTGGGTGTGCTTGTAGAGGTTGTTCAGCACGACCTTGGCGACGGCGTCACGCTTCAGGGTGATGACGATCCGCATGCCGGAGCGGCGGTTCGACTCGTCCGCGATGTTCGCGATGCCGGTCAGCTTCTGGTCGCGGACCAGGGTGGCGATGTTCTCGACCAGGTTGTCCGGGTTCACCTGGTAGGGCAGTTCGGTGACGACCAGGATGGTGCGGCCCTTGGCGTCCTCGTCGATCTCCACGACGGCGCGCATCTTCACCGAGCCGCGGCCGGTGCGGTACGCGTCCTCGATGCCCGAGGTGCCCAGGATCTGACCGTGGGTCGGGAAGTCCGGTCCCTTGATCCGGGCGATCATCGCCTCGAGCGTCTCCTCCTCCGACGCCTCGGAGTTGTCGAGCGCCCACACCACGCCCTCGGCGACCTCGCGCAGGTTGTGCGGCGGGATGTTCGTCGCCATCCCGACCGCGATGCCCGAGCTGCCGTTGATGAGCAGGTTGGGCACGCGGGACGGCAGGACCGTCGGCTCCTGGATGCGGCCGTCGTAGTTGTCCCGGAAGTCGACCGTGTCTTCCTCGATGTCGGCCAGCATCTGCATGGCCAACGGCGTGAGCCGGCACTCGGTGTAGCGCATGGCCGCCGCCGGGTCGTTGCCCTGGGAGCCGAAGTTGCCCTGGCCGTCGATCAGCGGGTAGCGCATCGACCACGGCTGGGCCAGGCGCACGAGCGCGTCGTAGATGGCCGAGTCGCCGTGCGGGTGGTAGTTGCCCATCACGTCGCCGACCACGCGGGCGCACTTGTTGTAGCTGCGGTCCGGCCGGAAGCCCGAGTCGAACATCGAGTACAGCACGCGGACGTGCACCGGCTTCAGGCCGTCGCGCACGTCGGGCAGCGCTCGTCCCACGATCACGCTCATGGCGTAGTCGATGTACGAGTTCTGCATCTCCTGCTCGATGTCGCGCAGCTCGGTGCGGTCTCCACCGGACGCCGGGGGCAGGGTCGTCTCGCTCACAGTTCTACTTCCTTAACAGGCAGCCGGCGGATCAGGCCCGGAGGTGGATCAGACGTCGAGGAACCGCACGCCCTTGGCGTTGCGGGTGATGAACGACCGGCGGGCTTCCACGTCCTCGCCCATCAGCACGCTGAACAGCTCGTCGGCCGTGGCCGCGTCGTCCATCGTGACCTGGAGCAGCACCCGGTGGGCCGGGTCCATCGTGGTCTCCCACAGCTCCGAGGCGTTCATCTCGCCGAGGCCCTTGTAGCGCTGGATGTTGTCGTCCTTGCCGAGCTTCTTGCCGGCGGCCAGGCCCGCGCGGACGAGGCCGTCGCGCTCGCGGTCGCTGTAGGCGAACTCCGGGTCCTGCCGCTGCCACTTGATCTTGTACAGCGGCGGCTGGGCGAGGTACACGTGGCCGTGCTCGATCAGGGGGCGCATGAAGCGGAACAGCAGGGTCAGCAGCAGCGTCCGGATGTGCTGGCCGTCCACGTCGGCGTCGGCCATCAGCACGATCTTGTGGTAGCGCAGCTTCGCGAGGTCGAAGTCCTCGTGGATGCCCGTGCCGAACGCGGTGATGAGGGACTGGACCTCGGTGTTCTTCAGCACGCGGTCGATGCGCGCCTTCTCCACGTTGATGATCTTGCCGCGGATCGGCAGGATCGCCTGGAACATGGAGTCCCGGCCCTCCTTGGCCGAACCGCCCGCGGAGTCGCCCTCCACGACGTAGATCTCGCACTCCTCCGGGTTGGTGGAGCGGCAGTCCTTGAGCTTGCCGGGCAGGCCGCCGATGTCGAGCGCGCCCTTGCGGCGCACCAGCTCGCGCGCCTTGCGGGCGGCGATGCGGGCCTGCGCCGACGACACCGCCTTGGTGACGATCGTGCGCGCCTCGTTCGGGTGACGCTCGAACCAGTCGGCCAGGTGCTCGTTGGTCGACTTCTGCACGAACGACTTGGCCTCGCTGTTGCCCAGCTTGGTCTTCGTCTGGCCCTCGAACTGGGGCTCCTTGAGCTTGACCGAGATGATCGCGGCCAGGCCCTCGCGGATGTCGTCGCCGGTGAGGTTGGCGTCCTTCTCCTTGAGCACCTTCTTCTCGCGCGCGTACTCGTTGACCACCCGGGTCAGCGCCGCGCGGAAGCCCTCCTCGTGCGTGCCGCCCTCGTGCGTGTTGATCGTGTTGGCGAACGTGTACACCGACGGCGTGTAGCCGGTGTTCCACTGCATCGCCACCTCGACCTCGAGGTCCTCGCCCTTGGCCTCGAACGAGACGACCTTCTGGTGCACCGGCTCGCGGGTGTGGTTGATGTGGCGGACGAAGTCCTCCAGGCCACCCGGGTAGTGGAAGGTGCGCTCGCGCACGGCCGCGACGTGACCCTCGGCGTCGGCCTCCTCGTCACCGGCCTGCGTGCGCTCGTCGCGCAGGATGATGGTGAGGCCCTTGTTGAGGAACGCCATCTCCTGAAGCCGGCGGGAGATCGTCTCGATGTTGTAGTCGGTGGCCTCGAAGATCTGCGGGTCGGCCCAGTACGTGATGGCCGTGCCGGTCTCGTCGGTCGGCTCGCCCTTGCGCAGCTCGTGCGCGGGCTTGGTGGCCTCGAAGCGCTGGTTCCACGTGAAACCCTGGCGCTTGACCTCGACGTCGACCGCGCTCGACAGCGCGTTCACCACGGAGATGCCGACGCCGTGCAGGCCACCGGACACCGCGTAGGAGTCGCTGTCGAACTTGCCGCCCGCGTGCAGCTTGGTCAGCACCACTTCCAGCGTCGGCTTCTTCTCGACGGGGTGCATGTCGATCGGGATGCCGCGGCCGTCGTCGATGACCCGGATGCCGCCGTTGGCGAGCAGCGTGACGTCCACGACGGTGGCGTAGCCGGCCATCGCCTCGTCGACCGAGTTGTCCACGACCTCCCAGATCAGGTGGTGCAGACCGCGCTCGCCGGTCGACCCGATGTACATGCCGGGCCGCTTGCGGACCGCCTCCAAGCCCTCGAGGACGGTGATCGAAGACGCGCTGTACTCATTCTTCTTGGCTGCCACGGGCTCGGTGTCTCCTCAGACTTCTAGCGACTGCGTTCGTCGCCTGGCGACGCTGGGGTCACGCTACCCCTCGATCCTACCGGGGCAGTCCGACAGAAACCCACCGAGGACACCCCTGGTTCGCTCACAGGCGGCCCCAAGTGAACGCAGATGGGGGCCGACCGCCGCTCACGGGGTCAAAATCGACTGGTGAGCGCTCACCGCGCCACAGAATCGCCGCTGCGGCCCTGGCGCAGGTCACCCGTAGGTGTCACGTGGTCCGCGACCTGGGGCGTGCCTGGGGCCGTAGCGCCAACTGGGGGCCGCCGGACCCTGCACCTTCAGCTTCTTCACCACGCCGTCGCCGACGCCCGCGGCGATCCGCTTCAGCAGGTCCCGCTGCAACAGCCGGAGCTGGGTGGCCCACGCCGTCGAGTCCGCCTGAACGGTCAGCTCGTTGTCACTCAGCGCAACCGGCTGCGCGTGCTCGGCCACGTCCTCACCGACCAGCTTCGCCCACCGGGCGAACACCTGGCCACCCGCCAGCCGCTCGGCCCAGCCGCGGTCGGCGGCGAGCCTGGACGCGAGCCGACCGAGCGGCTGCGGGTCGCGGTCATCGGGGCCGGGACCGGACCAGCGGCGGCGCCGACGACGGCCGGCGGCCGGCACCGAACCCTTGCGCGGGCCACGAGCGCCACGGGCCTTGGCGGAGGCGCGGGCCGCTTCGAGCGCGGCGCGTGCGAGGTCCGGACCCCGCAAACCACTCGATGGAGTGGCCGCAGGTGTGGATATGTCCAGTTCCGACCCCGAGTTATCCACACCATCCACAGGGTTGTCCCCAGATGTGCCTCGGGTCACACCCGTTTGGCGCAAGTCGTCAGACACGACGCACCTCCCCGTCGCGAACGTCGAACCGCAGCCCGTCCAGCTCCTCGGGCACGTCCTCCGCGACCGCCGCCGTGATCAGCACCTGCTCCGCGCCGGCGGCCACCTTCGCCAACTGGCTGCGCCTGCCGCGGTCCAGTTCGGCGAACACATCGTCCAGCACGAGCACCGGTTCCGCGCCTTCGACACGCAGCAACTCGTACCCCCCGAGTCGCAGGGCCAAGGCGAAGGACCATGACTCTCCGTGACTGGCGTAGCCCTTCGCGGGCAGGTCGCCCAGCGCCAGGTCGACGTCGTCGCGGTGCGGCCCGACCAGGCACACGCCCCGTTCGACCTCCTGCCCGCGGACGCGGTGCAGCTCGGCGAGCAGCGCGTCCTCCAGCACCTCGCGGTCGTGCGACTCCGGCAGCGCCTCGCCGAGGCTCGACCGGTACGCGATCCGCGCGGGCCGCGACTCCGGCGCCACCTCCGCGTACGCCGCGGCCACGTGCGGCGCGACGTCCGCGACGAGGTCCAGCCGGGCGGCCAGCAGCTCGGCGCCGTGCCGGGCCAGGTGCCCGTCCCACACGTCGAGCGTGCTGATGTCCGCGTTCCGCGACGCGCGCACGCTCTTCAGCAACGCGCCCCGCTGCTTGAGCACGCGCTCGTAGTCGCTGCGGACTCCCGCGTACCGCGGCGCGCGCGTCGTCAGCAACTCGTCCAGGAACCGCCGCCGCTCGCCGGGGTCGCCGCGCACCAGCGCCAGGTCCTCCGGCGCGAAGAGGACCGTGCGCAGGATGCCCAGCACGTCACGCGGGCGAGGCACCGGGCCGCGGTTGATCCGCGCCCGGTTCGCCTTGCCCGGCGTGATCTCCAGCTCGACCAGCAGCTCGCGGTCCTCGTTGACCACGGCCGTGCGGACCACCGCGCGCTGCGCGCCGTGCCGGACCAACGGCGCGTCCGTGGCCACCCGGTGCGAGCCCAGGGTGGCCACGTACCCGAGCGCCTCGACCAGGTTCGTCTTGCCCTGGCCGTTGCGCCCCACGAGCACGCTCACCCCCGGCTCGAACGCCAGGTCGGCGTGCTCCCACGACCTGAAGTCGGCGACTTGCAGGTGCCGGACGTACAACGGGTCAGCTCTGGGTGGAGCCGGAACCGGACGAAGGGCCCGCGACCTGAACGGCGTGACCGCCGAACTGGTTGCGCAGCGCCGCGACCGCCCGCATGGCCGGCGAGTCGTCCTGGCGGGACGCGAACCGGGCGAACAGCGCGGCGGAGATCACCGGCGCGGGCACCGCGTGCTTGATCGCCTCCTCGACCGTCCACCGGCCCTCGCCGGAGTCCTCCACGTGGCCGCGCAGGTCGTCCAGCTCCGGGTCGGACTCCAGCGCGCGGACCAGCAGGTCGAGCAGCCACGAGCGGACCACCGTGCCGCGCTGCCACGCCTTGATCGTGGCCGGCACGTTGTCCACCAGCTTCGATGCCTCCAGCAGCTCGAAGCCCTCGGCGTACGCCTGCATCAGGCCGTACTCGATGCCGTTGTGGACCATCTTCGCGAAGTGGCCGGCGCCGACGCGGCCCGCGTGCGCGAAGCCCTCCTCGCGCGGACCCTCCGGGCGCAGCGCGTCGAAGATCGGCATGGCGCGCTCGACGTGCTCGGCCTCGCCGCCGACCATCAGGCCGTAGCCGTTCTCCAGGCCCCACACGCCACCGGACACGCCGGCGTCCATGTAGCCGATGCCCTTCTCGGCCAAGGCCTTCGCGTTGATCTCGTCATCGGTGAAGCGCGAGTTGCCGCCGTCGATCACCAGGTCGCCCGGCTCCAGCAGGTCGCCGAGCTCGGCGATCGTCTGGCGGGTGATGTCGCCGGCGGGCACCATCACCCACACCAGGCGTGGTGCGTCGAGCCCGCTCACCATGTCGGCGAGCGACTCGGCGTCGGTGACCTCCGGGTTGCGGTCGTAGCCGACCACCTCGTGCCCAGCGCGGCGGATCCGCTCGCGCATGTTGAAGCCCATCTTGCCGAGGCCGACGAGTCCGAGCTGCACGGTCGTTCCTCTTCCCTACGTCTGTGGATGCGTTGTCGATCAGCCGGGCAGGCGCACGGGCATCAGCAGGTAGAGGTAGCCCGGCGCCACGTTCCCATCCTCGTCCACCGGCTTGAGCAGCGCGGGCCGACTGGGTGTGGTGAAGGACAAGTGCGCCCTCGGCGTGCGGACGGCCTGGAGGCCTTCCAGCAGGTACGTCGGGTTGAACGCGATGGTGACCGGGTCACCGGTGTAGTCGACGGGGAGCTCTTCCTCGGCGCTGCCCTCGTCGTCGCCGCCGGCGGACAGGCGGAGGCTGTTGTCCACGAACTCGAGCCGGACCTGGGTGCCGCGCTCGGCGACGAGCGACACGCGCTTGATCGCCTGGAGCAGCGCGTCGACCTCGATGATCGCGGCGGCCGAGTGCTCGGTGGGGAGCAGCTGGCGGTACTTCGGGAAGTCGGCGTCGAGCAGGCGGGTGGTCGTGCGGCGGTTCGTGCCGGACAGGCCGAGGAGGCCGTCGTTCGCGGCGAGCGAGAGCGTGATCTTGGCGCCGGACGCGCCGAGCGTCTTCGCGGCGTCGTTCAGGGTCTTGGCGGGGACGAGGACGGCGACCTCGCCGAGCGACTCGTTCGGCTCCCAGGGGAACTCGCGCATGGCGAGGCGGAAGCGGTCGGTGGCGACGAGGGTCAGCTTGCCCTCGCCGATCTCCAGCCGGACGCCGGTCAGCATCGGGAGCGTGTCGTCCTTGCCGGCCGCGACGGCGACCTGGGCGACGGCCTCGCCGAAGATCTCGCCCGGGAGCTCGCCGGCGTGCTGCGGCATGGACGGCAGCTGCGGGTAGTCCTCGACCGGCATGGTCGGCAGGCTGAACCGGGCGCTGCCGCAGGAGATCGTCATCCGGGAGCCGTCGACCGCGATCTCGACCGGGTGGTTCGGCAGCGCTTTGGTGATGTCGGCGAGCAGGCGGCCGGAGACGAGCGCCTTGCCGCCGTCGGCGACGGTGGCCGGGACGCCGCACTGGGCGGACACCTCGTAGTCGAAGCCGGAGACCGTCAGCGCTTCGCCGGAGCCGTCCTCCGCCCCGGCGTCGAGCAGGACGCCACCGAGCACCGGGACAGGCGGCCTCGACGGCAGGCTGCGAGCGACCCAGGCGACGGCGTCGGCCAGACCGTCGCGCTCGACGCGGATCTTCATGAGGCGTCCTTCCTCAAGTCGGCATGACCGACAACAGCATGCGTTGCGGTGGGGGTTGGGGAGCCGCGTCCCTCGCCGGATCTTCCGACCCACGGCGCGGAGGTTCCCCACCGTAGAGCGTCGGGGCGTGGTTCGTCACCTCGGGGCCACACCCGGGGCGAGGCGCTGCCGAGCGCTCGTCCCCGGGCTCGACCGCCGCCTGTTTTTCTTTTGTTCTTCTCTTCAAGGGAAGACAACAGCAACAGCAGTAGGGCCTGTGGATTGTGTGGACAACCCTTGTTCCCGCAGCGTGTCGCCCGCTTGGCCGTGTGGACAAGTACGGGGTGGCACCCGGGGACAACTCGCCGTCCCCGGGGAGAACTTCGGGGACGGTCCGATCGGTCCACAGGTAGGCCGAGTTGTCCCCGGGTTCATCCCCGGGTGTGGGCCGAGTTGTACCCGGGTGCTGCACAGGGTGACGGTGGGCCGAATCTCCCCCGGCGGGGCACTTTTCCTGGGCTGTGGACAACTCGTGGCCGGTCGTTCACCTGCGTCTCCTTGGGCGGGCGCGGAGTCGGGACCTCAAGCCCAGCCCGGGAACCACGCCCAACCGGGATCGGCCACCCCATAAGGGTGATCTGCCGAGGACGCCGTCAAACCACCCCGTTTCGGGCGGGTTCTGCTTGCTCGAGCTGACGCGGCACCCGGGTTCGAGCCGTGCCTGGTGCCCATGGCGGGCGTCGCACCCGGGTGCCGGCGGCGGGGCGCCGATCGATCCGGACCGTCCCTGGGTGCGGATCGCGGCGTCCCCGGGGGCGACGGCGACACCCGGGGACGCGAACACCCGCCTCAACCCACCGCGGCCCCACTCCACCGCCGCCCCGCTCCCCCGACCGCTGTCCTCTCCATAGCCCGCCCGCGCGCGGGCGGCCCCGCTCTTTCTCAGTCGGCCCCCTCCACCCCTCCGCTCCCCTCTGCTCCCTCCGCTCCACCCTCTGCTCCCTCCGCTCCGCCTCGCTTCGGCTCCTCGACCCGGCCCGCCCGCGACCCCGCCGCCGCCCCATCCGACCCTCGTGCCCGCCGACCCAGCCCGCCCACCGCCGTGGCTGCCGACCGACCACCCACCGCACCGCCGCCGACCGCCCCCCGCCCCCCGCACCCGCACCCGCACGCCGTTGCCCGACCGTCACCGTCCGAACCCGTCACCCGGCTGGCCACCCGACGGCCGTATCGGACTGACGGCGACTCCGGCGACCGCGCACCCGGTCGCCGGAGTCGCCGGTCGCGGCTGGACGGTCCAAGCCAGGAAGCCGGCCGAGCGGGCGGTTGGCGCGAGCACCTCGGGGGCGATCTTCGGCGCGGGAGTCGCGACGGGAGGGGCGGAGCTGAAGGCGCAGAGGCTGGAGGGCCTGGCTGCGGCGAGGAAGATCGCGGCTCGCATTTGGTGGCAGGCAGCGGCGGCGTGCGGTGGCAGGGGCCGGCGGCTCACAACGACAGCTGGGGCGTGGCCGATTGGGGCCGTTGGTGCGCGGGTCGTCGCGTGCGCGGTGGCAGGCGCGCGATGCAGGCGCGCGGCGGGATGGGTCCGGCGGGATGGGTCCGGCGGGATGGGTCCGGCGGGATGGGTCCGGCGGGTCCGCGGGATCGCGTGGCCGTTGGGAGGCGTGGCCGTTGGGCCGCGGGGTGGGACGCGGCGTGCGGTGCGGCGGGACGCGGATGCCGATGCGGCACCACGTTCCAGGGCCGGGGTGGCCTGGGCGGTTGGGCCTGCCTGCGGCGGGCTTGCGTGGGCCGGATGTGGCCGGCGGCTCTGGCAGCGGTGGGCGACTGGCTGGCGGGCGCGGCAGGCGGGCGGCGGCTGTATGGGTGGGGTGGTGGAGGCGTGAGGGGTGGTCGCGGGGCCGTCTTGTCAACCGAGGAGCGGTAACGGTGTTTCCGTACATATGTGGTCCACGATCACTCGATCGTGGACCACATAGTGAGGCGCAAGCGTTTGCGAGGCGTCAGGGAGTGTGTCGGGCGCGCTGTTTGATGCGCGACGTCAGTTCCTGCACCTGCTCGTAGACCCGCCGGCGTTCCGCCATCTCCTTGCGGATCTTCTTGTCCGCGTGCATGACCGTCGTGTGGTCCCGGCCACCGAACGTCTGACCGATCTTCGGCAGCGACAGGTCCGTCAGCTCCCGGCACAGGTACATCGAGATCTGCCTCGCCTGCGCCAGCACCTTCGTCTTACCGGGCCCACAAAGATCGTCTATGGACACGCTGAAGAACTCCGCCGTGACGGCCATGATCGTCGGCGCGGTGATCTCGGGCGCGTGGGAATCCGGGATGAGGTCGCGGAGCACTATCTCCGCCAACTGGACGTCGACCGGCTGCCTGTTCAACGACGCGAACGCCGTCACGCGGATCAGGGCGCCTTCCAGCTCGCGGATGTTCCGCTCGATCCGCGCCGCGATGAACTCCAGCACCTCGGCGGGCGCCGCCAGGCGGTCCTGCGCCGCCTTCTTCCGCAGGATCGCGATCCGGGTCTCCAGCTCGGGGGGCTGGATGTCGGTGATCAGGCCCCACTCGAACCGCGTCCGCAACCTGTCCTCCAACGTCTCCAGCCGCTTGGGCGGACGGTCGGAGGACACCACGATCTGCTTGTTCGCGTTGTGCAGCGTGTTGAACGTGTGGAAGAACTCCTCCTGCGTGCCTTCCTTGCCCTCCAGGAACTGGATGTCGTCGACCAGCAGCACGTCGATGTCCCGGTACCGGCGCTGGAACGCGACCTTCCGGTCGTCACGCAGGGAGTTGATGAAGTCGTTGGTGAACTCCTCGGTCGACACGTACCGCACCCGCATCCCGGGGAACAGGCGCTGGGCGTAGTGCCCGACCGCGTGCAGCAGGTGCGTCTTGCCGAGCCCGGACTCACCCCAGATGAAGAGCGGGTTGTACGCGCGGGCCGGTGCTTCGGCGACCGCGACGGCGGCGGCGTGCGCGAAGCGGTTCGACGCGCCGATCACGAACGTGTCGAAGTTGTACTTCTCGTTCAACCTCGTCTGCGACGCCACCGGGTTCGCCGGTCGCGTGTACGGCGTGCCGCTCGGCGCGGCGTGGCCGCCACCGTACGTGGGCCAGATCTCGGTGACGGCGGCGAGCGCTTCGCCCTCTTCGTCGACCTCTTCGCCTTCGCCCTCGGCGTCACCCTCGGTCTCCGCCTCGACCGCGTAGCCGCCGTTGATGCCGTAGCCGCCGTTGATGCCCGACACCGATGTCGACATGGCGACAGGCACGGCAGCGGGCACCGGGATCGGCGCGGTCACGGGGTCGGGCGAGTCGACCTTCACGGCCAGCGACACGGCACGGCCGAGACGACGCGAGAGCGCCGCGGTGATGGGTTCGCGCAGCGCGCGCTCGATGGCTTCCTTGGCGAAGTCGCTCGGCGCGGCGAGCAGGGCGGTCCCGTCGAGCAGCCCGATGGGTCTGGTCACGCGCATCCACGCGCGTTGCTGGGGAGACAACGTGCTGGCGGCTAGCTCCTGCACGACCTGCTCCCACACGAGACCCAGATCGGCCTGGTGGTCGGACAC